>NZ_FNON01000022.1 GCF_900107045.1 Amycolatopsis xylanica | reverse complement strand
AACACCCGACCACGCCCTACACTCGGCCTGCTCACACCAGCACAAGCACTAGACAAAGCACTACTTGCAACAACCAGTTGAAACCACCCCACTTTTGTCAGATGAGACCTGACGAAAGTCACTTTCGGGGTTTAGGACCTGACGAAAGCCACTTTCGGGGAAAGCTCACGTGGGCTTTACCTGGGGCGCCCCGTAGCGTTACCTCGGGGTGGCTTTGGGTGATCAGGCTTGCGGGGTGGAGGTGTTGGAGCAGGTCACGGGGGTGTTGCGGGACACCGTGGGGTCGCCGTGGCTGTGGGTGATCGTGTTCGCGGTCGCCGGGCTCGACGCGCTGCTGCCGTTCATGCCGAGTGAGACGACCGTGGTCACCGTGGCCGTGCTGTTCGGGCCGGATCCGGGGAAGCTGCTCGCGCTGGCCATCACCGCGACCGTCGGGGCCTGGGCGGGTGACTGCCTCGGCTACACGGTCGGGCGGCAGGCCGGTCCGAAGGCGATCGCCAGGCTCCAGCGGGGACCGAGCGGACGGCAGCGCTACGAGTGGGCCAAGGCCAAAGTGGACCGGCACGCCACCATGCTCATCATCGCCGCCCGGTATCTGCCGGGTGGACGGGTCGCGAGCGCGCTGGCGACCGGGAGTCTCGGCTATCCGTTCCGCGAGTTCGTCGTGAAGGACGCGCTCGGCGCCGGGCTCTGGGCGGTCTACAGCGTGCTGATCGGGCTGGCCGGCGGGGCGGCCTTCGCGGATGAGCCCGCTAAGGGGTTGCTGCTGTCGTTCGGGCTGGGGCTGGCGCTCGTGGCGGCCATCGAATCGGGGCGGAGGCTGGCCCGCCGACCGGCTCTGAGCTGCACGAGGAATGATGAGGGACGTGTCTGCCCCTGAACGTCGCTACGTCATCACCTTCGGCTGCCCCGACCGGACCGGCATCATCGCCCGGATCTCCGGGTTCCTGGCCGAGCACGGCGGATGGATCGTCGAAGCGGCCTATCACACCGACCCGGACACCGGCTGGTTCTTCACCCGCCAGGTCGTCCGCGCGGACTCGCTGCCGTTCGAGGTCGACGTGCTGCGTGAGAAGTTCGGCGTGGTCGCGGAGTCGCTGTCCGCCGAGTCGAACTGGCAGGTGAGCGACACCGGCGAGCGCAAGCGGGTGGTCATCCTGGTGTCCAAGGAGGGCCACTGCCTCTACGACCTGCTGGGCCGGGTCGCCGCGGGTGAGCTGGACGTCGAGATCAGCGCGGTGATCGCCAACCACCCCGACCTGGGCGACATCACGCGGGCGCACGGCATCCCGTTCCACCACGTCGCGTTCGCCGAGCGCAAGGCCGAAGCCTTCGACGAGGTGCGCAAGCTGGTGGCCGAGCACGACCCGCACGCGGTCGTGCTGGCGCGGTTCATGCAGATCCTGCCCGCCGACCTGTGCGCGGATTGGAGCGGGCGGGTGCTCAACATCCACCACAGCTTCCTGCCGTCGTTCATCGGCGCGCGGCCGTATCACCAGGCGTACGCGCGCGGCGTGAAGCTGGTCGGCGCGACCTGCCACTACGTCACCGCCGACCTCGACGCGGGCCCGATCATCGAGCAGGACGTCATCCGTGTGGACCACGGCGACTCGATCGCGGATATGGTCCGAAAGGGCAGGGACATCGAAAAAGTGACCCTGGCCAGGGGTTTGCGCTGGCACCTCGAGTCACGTGTCCTAGTTCACGGGAATCGGACCGTCGTTTTCTAGGTACCGTGAGCGGTATGGGGACTGTGACCGTTGTTGACACACACGAAGCTCTGACCGGCATCATCGGCGAAGTCGGCGAGGGTGCGATTCGCAAGGACATCGGCCGCATCGACCCACACGCGCGGACGCTGATCGAGAATTCACCGTTCGTGCTGCTGGCCACCTCGGCCCCGGACGGGACCTGCGACGTCTCACCGCGTGGCGACCCCGCCGGGTCGGTGCTCGTGCTGGACGAGAAGACGCTGGTGATCGCGGACCGGCCGGGCAACCACCGGGTCGACAACTTCCGCAACATCATCGACAACCCGCACGTCGGCCTGCTGTTCCTGGTGCCGGGGATGAACGAGACCCTGCGCGTCAACGGCAGCGCCCAGCTGGTCTCGGACGGCCCGTTCTTCGACGACCTGATCGTCAAGGACAAGCGCCCTCAGCTCGCGATCGTCGTGACGGTCGACGAGCTGTACCTGCACTGCGCCAAGGCTTTCCTGCGCTCCAGCCTCTGGAAGCCGGAGACGTGGCCCGACCGCAAGTCGCTGCCCAGCGCGGGCCGGATCTTCAAGGACCAGCTGAACATCGCGGCGGACGCGGAGGCGATCGACGCCGACCTGACCGCCCGCTCGATCGCGCACCAGTACTGAGTCGTGCGCGTTGCGGGCGGTTAGAACCGCCCGCAACGCGCACGAGCCCTTAAACCCTCACGAGCATCTTGCCGGTGTTGGCACCTTCGAGCATGTCGATGAACGCCTGCGGGGCGTTCTCAATGCCGTCGACGAACGTTTCCGAGTGCTTGAGCTCGCCACTGGCGACCAGCGGCGCGACCTCGGCGACGAACTTCGCCTGCAGGTCGTAGTGGTCGCCGACCAGGAAACCGGTCATGGTGAACCGCTTGGCGATGATCGTGGCGAGGTTGCGCGGCGCCGGGGTCGGCTCGGTGGCGTTGTACTGCGAGATCATGCCGCAGACGGCGATCCGGCCGTTCAGGTTCATCGAGTCGATCGCGGCCTCGAGGTGCTCGCCGCCGACGTTGTCGAAGTAGACGTCGATGCCCTCGGGAGCCGCCTCGCGCAGCTGCTCGGCGACCGGCCCGTCCTTGTAGTTGAACGCGGCGTCGAAGCCGAGCTCCTCGACCAGCCACTTGACCTTCTCCGCCGAACCGGCCGAGCCGATGACGCGCTTGGCGCCGTTCAGCTTGGCGAGCTGGCCGACGATGGAACCGACCGCGCCTGCCGCGCCGGAGACGAAGACGGTGTCACCGGCCTTGAAGCCCGCGACCCGGAACAGACCGGCGTAGGCGGTCAGCCCGGTCATGCCCAGCACGCCCAGGTAGTTGGACAGCGGCGAGACCGCGCCGTCGACCTTGACCGCGGTCTTCGCGTCGATGACCGCGTGGGTGCGCCAGCCTTCGAAGTGCAGCACGTGGTCACCGGGCTTGAAGCCGTCCACAGTGGACTCGACGACCTCACCGACGGCGCCGCCCTGCATGGCACGGCCGAGCTCGTACGGCGTCGCGTAGGACTTGCGGTCGCTCATCCGGCCGCGCATGTACGGGTCGACGCTGATCACCGAGTTGCGCACCAGCAGCTGGCCCTCGCCCGGCGACGGGATCGCCGTGTTCGCGACGGTGAAATTCTCCAGCGTCGGAGCGCCCTGGGGACGCGAAGCGAGCTGAACTTCCGTGGCCTGAGTTGGTGCGTTCACCGGTGAACTCCAGTCTTAGTAGGTGTCTCTGGAAGGTCCCAACGCGTTAACCGGGGCGCTCATTCCGTTTGTGACGGGCTACACAATCTCGGCGAGTTTCCCCAGGACGCCGTCGTAAATCCGCTTCAGGCCACCCGGCGCGAACGTCTTCTCGAAGAAGCCGCCGATGCCGCCAGCGCCGTCCCAGCTGGTCTCGATCCGGACCACGCTGTTCTCACCGGCCTCGCGCACCGACCAGGTGGTGACCATCGACGAGTTCGCGTCGGTCTCGACGAGCGTGCCCGGCGACGGCTCGGTCACCGTCGCGTCGACCGAGCGCACCCGCTTCGACGTGGCCTGCAGCTTCCAGCTCGCCTTGGTGCCCGCGCCGTGGCCGCCTTCGGTGACCGTGTAGTCGAGGTACTGCTCGGTGAGGATCTTGGGGCGCGCTTCGGCGTAGTCCGCCACCAGCGCCCGCACCCGCTCGACCGGCGCGTTGATCGTCCGCTCGGCGACGGCCGTGACCTTACCCATGAACGTTCCTTTCAATGGTCTGCCAGACAGCGTCCACCCTGGCACCGCCGGGCGCACCTCGAACGCCCGGTAGGCACATCTCACATCCTGAGCGGCGAAAGTCCGCTGTTGACGCCCATTTTCGCAGGTCAGAGCATCATCAAATGGCTGACAGGTGGCGTAACCCGGCGTTAACAAGCGCCCACGATCCTCGCTGGACTCCCACCCACCACGGAGACCGGCCATGAAACGCACCCGATCGGACAGCGCGCGGCAACTCGCCGACCTGCTGCGGCGCCAGATACTCGCCGACGAGCCGTTGCCGTGCGAGCAGGATCTCTGCGCCGAGTTCGCCACCACGCGCAACACGGTCCGAGAGGCGCTCGACCTGCTGCGCGCGGACGGCCTGATCACGCGGCAGCCCGGGGTCGGCACGGTCGTGGTCGGCCACAAGGTCCCCCATGGCCTCAACCGACTCGGTGGTCTCGCCGAAATCCTGCGTGAGCACGGCGAAGTGACCAACGAGGTGCGCACGGCGGGTCCCGTGCCCGCGCCGACGGTGGTCGCCGCGCGGCTGCGCGCCGACGAAGTCGTCTACATCGAACGCTTGCGCAGGCTCAACGGCACGCCGCTTTCCCTTGACCTGACTTACCTTCCGCTCGACGTCGGCCTCCCGCTGCTCGACTGCGACCTGACCGGCCGCGACATCTTCCCGCTGATCGAGGAGACGTCCGGCCAGCGGCTCGGGTACGCCGACATCGACATCGAAGCGCTCAACGCGGACGCCGAAACCGCGGCCGTGCTCGCCGTGCCGACCGGTTCGGCGCTGCTGCGCTGGGAGCGGCTGACGCATTTCGAGAGCGGACGGCCCGTCGACCTCGAATACATCCGCCTGCGCGGAGACCGCCTGACCATGCGTGCCCGACTCGACCGATCTTAAGGAGAAACCCGTGGCACTAGTCGAAAACCGCTCGGACGTCCCGGTGACGATCGACGAGTCGAAATGCATCGACGGCTGCCGGCTGTGCGTCGACATGTGCCCGCTCGACTCGCTGGCCATCGACCCGGAGACCGACAAGGCGTTCATGCACGTCGACGAGTGCTGGTACTGCGGGCCCTGCGCCGCGCGCTGCCCGACCGGCGCGGTCACCATCAACATGCCCTACCTGCTGCGATGAAGACACTCCGAGCGCTCCTGTGCGGAGTACTGCTGGCGGGCTGCACGGCGAACGCCGAGTCGCCGTCGGTGGTGAACCTGGTGATCGGGTACCAGTCCAAGACGATCAACACGGTCACCGCTGGCACGTTGCTGAGGTCCTTGGGATACCTGGAAAAGCGCCTCACCGAACTCGGCAAGCGCGACGGGAAGACGTACAAGGTCACCTGGCAGGACTACTCGACCGGCGCGCCGATCACCGCGCAGATGGTCGCCGGGAAGATCGACATCGGCTCGATGGGCGACTATCCGATGCTCATCAACGGCTCGCGCACGCAGGAGTTCGGCGACGGCCGCACCAAGCTCATCGCCGCGACTGGCTACAACCTGCTGGGCGCGCTGAACATGGTCGTGGTGCCCAAGGACTCCCCCGCGCACGAACTCAAGGACCTGCGCGGCAAGAAGATCTCGGCGAGCGTCGGCTCTGCGGGGCACGGCACCACCGTGCACGCGCTGCGCGACGCCGGGATCGGCACCGGCGACGTGCACATCCAGAACCAGGCGCCCGCGGTCGGCGCGTCCGGGCTGCAGTCGGGCGCGGTCGACGCGCTGGGCCAGTTCGTCGCCTGGCCTGGTCAGCTCGTGTTCGGCGGCCAGGCGCGGCTGCTCTACGACGGGTCGGCGTTGAAGCTGCCGACCTGGCACGGCGTCGTCGTGCGCGAGGCGTATCCGCACCGCGAAGTGATCACGGAATTCCTGAGGGCACAACGGGATGCGACCGACTATCTGCATCAGCACCCGATGGAGGCGGCCGAGAAGGTCGCCACCGCGACCAAGCTGCCTGCCGAGGTCGTGTACCTGTACAACGGGCCTGGCGGAATGGTCACCTTCGACCTGCCGCTCAAGCAACCGCTGATCGACGCGCTGCGCACCGACGCGCCGTTCCTCAAGTCGATCGGCAACATCAAACGGCTCGACCTCGACGCCTTCGTCGACGACAGCTACCTGCGCGAGGTCTACGGCCCGGCGTACAACGCGTCCTCTTTGGACAATCCGGCGCCGATCACCGGCACGGACCCGGTGTGCGGCACCCCGGTCACCGACCCGCGGCTGGCCGGTGAGGTCTGGGTGCGGGGCGCGTCCGTGCAGCCGTCCGCCAATCCGGACTGCCTGCTCAAAGCCATCCGAGGCAAGCAGATCCGGGCCGCGTACGTGCCGGACGCCGTCACCGGGACGCGCTGGTTCGCCGACAAGGCGTACTGGGTGCGCGATGGCCGTCACCTGCCATTCACCACCGAGTCGGCCGCCAAGTCCTACGTCGCCGCCCATCCAGGGTCGACGCTCATCAGCTACGCACAGGCCGTCGAGGAGTCCCGATGACCCAAACGCTGGAACCCGTGGAAGTCCTTGTCCCCCAGGCGATACCGCCGAGAAGGCGGACCAGCAGGCTGGCCGTGCGGGCGTTGAGCATCGTCGCCGTGCTGGCGCTCTGGGAGCTGCTGACGGCGTTCGACGCCGACCTGTGGCTGCACTTCGACCGCCTGCCGACGCCGGTCGAGGTCGCGCGCGACTTCGCCTACCAGCTCGGCACCGGCGTCTACTACCAGGACCTGGTCGACAGCCTGCGCCGGATCATCACCGGGTTCGTGCTGGCCGCGGTGCTCGGCATCGCGGTCGGCACGGCCATCGCCCGCTCACGCGGCACCGCGGACGTGGTCCAGCCGTTGCTGGAGGTGGTCCGGCCGATCCCGGCGATCGCCATGGTGCCGATCGCGATCCTGCTGTTCCCCAGCAACGAGCAGGGCATCGTGTTCATCACGTTCATCGCCGCGTTCTTCCCGGTGGTGGTGAGCACGCGGCATGCCGTGCGCGCGCTGCCGGTGGTCTGGGAGGACGCGATCCGCACGATGGGCGGCTCGCGCTGGCGGGTGCTGTGGAACGTCGTGCTGCCCGGCGCGCTGCCGGGGGTGTTCAGCGGGCTTTCGGTCGGCATGGGCGTCTCGTGGATCTGTGTCATCTCCGCCGAGATGATCTCGGGCGAGTTCGGCGTCGGGTATCGGACCTGGCAGGCCTACACCGTCGTCGACTACCCCGGCGTGATCGTCGGCATGCTCACCATCGGCCTGCTCGGCTGGCTGACCTCGGCCGCCGTGGAACTGCTCGGCCGCCGCGCCACCCGCTGGCTGCCAAGGGAGGACAACGCATGAGCACCGTCAGCATCGAGAATCTCCATGTGGGGTACGGGAATTCGGCCGTGCTCCGCGGGCTGAGCCTGGAGATCGGGACCGGCGAGATCCTGTGCGTCACCGGGCCGTCCGGCTGCGGGAAGTCGACGCTGCTGCGCGCGGTGGCCGGGCTGCTGCCCGCGACCTCGGGGCGGATCCTGGTCGACGGCGAGCCGGTCACCGGCACAGCCGCGGGGCGGGCGCTGGTGTTCCAGGACGACGGGTTGCTGCCGTGGCGTTCGGTGCAGCGCAACGTAGAACTGCCGTTGTCGATCAGAAAGGTGCCGAAGGGCGAACGCCGCGAAGTGGCGACCTCGTGGATCGGTCAGGTCGGTCTCGCTGGGTATGAACGGCATCTGCCACGCGAGCTGTCCGGCGGTATGCGGCAACGCGTCCAGCTGGCCAGGACGCTCGCGGGCACGCCACGCGTGGTGCTCGCGGACGAGCCGTTCGGCGCGCTGGACGCGCAGACGCGCACGTCGATGCAGCGGCTGCTGGTCGACGTCTGGCGTGCGCAGCCGATGACCGTGGTGTTCGTGACGCACGACGTCGACGAGGCCTTGTTCCTGGGCGACCGGGTCGCCGTGCTGGGCCGCGACGGCAGGCTCGCCAAGGTCGTCTCGTCGTCACGGCCGCGCACCGACAGCTCGGTGCCCGCCGAGCGAGCCGAAATCCTGGAGACGCTGTGATCGCACCCGAGGTTTCCGACCGCGTCACGCTGACCGCCGATGTGCTGGTGATCGGCGGCGGCACCGCGGGCACGATGGCCGCCATCACCGCGGCCGAGCACGGCGCTTCGGTGCTGCTGCTGGAAAAAGCGCACGTCCGGCATTCCGGCGCGCTCGCGATGGGCATGGACGGCGTCAACAACGCGGTCATCCCCGGCAAGGCGACGCCGGAGGACTACGTCGCCGAGATCACGCGGGCCAACGACGGGATCGTCGACCAGCGCACGATTTCCCAGACAGCGCACCGGGGTTTCGACATGGTGCGCCGCCTGGAGGGGTACGGCGTCAAGTTCGAGAAGGACGAGTACGGCGAGTACGCGGTCCGCCGCGTGCACCGGTCCGGCAGTTACGTGCTGCCGATGCCGGAGGGCAAGGACATCAAGAAGGTGCTCTACCGCGTGCTGCGGCAGAAGCACATGCGTGAGCGGATCCAGATCGAGAATCGCGTGATGCCGGTGCGGGTCCTGACGTCCGGCGGGCGCGCGGTCGGCGCCGTCGGCTTCAACACGCGAACCGGCGAGTTCGTCACGGTGTCGGCGTCCGCGGTGATCCTCGCGACCGGCCCTTGTGGACGGTTAGGCCTGCCCGCGAGCGGCTATCTCTATGGCACGTATGAGAATCCGACCAACGCGGGTGATGGGTACTCGATGGCGTACCACGCGGGCGCCGAGCTGTCCGGCATCGAGTGCTTCCAGATCAACCCGCTGATCAAGGACTACAACGGCCCGGCGTGCGCGTACGTGGCGAACCCGTTCGGCGGCTATCAGGTCAACGCCCAGGGTGACCGCTTCGTCGACTGCGACTACTGGTCCGGCCAGATGATGGCCGAGGTCGCGCGCGAGATCTCGTCCGCGCGCGGGCCGATTTACCTGAAGCTGACGCACCTGCCGGAAGAGACACTCGAGGCGCTGGAGAACATCCTGCACACGACCGAGCGCCCGACCCGCGGCACGTTCCACGCCGGACGCGGGCACGATTACCGCACCCACGACGTCGAGATGCACATCTCCGAGATCGGCCTGTGCGGCGGCCATTCGGCGTCCGGCGTCTGGGTCGACGAGCACGGCGCGACGACCGTGCCCGGCTTGTACGCGGCGGGTGATCTGGCCTGTGTGCCGCACAACTACATGATCGGCGCGTTCGTCTTCGGCGACCTCGCGGGCACGCACGCGAGCACTCACCTTGCGCCGCGTGGAGCGCTGCCCGAGGACCAGATCGCGGCCGCGCACGAGCTGATCTACCGCCCGCTGCGCAACCCGGACGGCCCGCCCCAGCCGCAGGTCGAGTACAAGCTCCGGCGGTTCGTCAACGACTACGTGGCGCCCCCGAAAACGGCCACCAAGCTCGAAATCGCGCTGGAGACGTTCACGCGCATGGAAGGCGAGCTGGCCGACATGGGCGCGCGCACGCCGCACGAGCTGATGCGTTGCGCGGAGGTCACGTTCATCCGCGACTGCGCGGAGATGGCCGCCCGCTCTTCCTTGGTACGCAAGGAAAGCAGGTGGGGCCTGTACCACGACCGCAGCGACCACCCGGCCCGCGACGACGTCTCGTGGATGGCCCACCTCAACCTGCGCAAGAACGCCGACGGCGCGATGGAGTTCCTCAAGCGCCCGGTCGCGCCCTATCTGGTGCCGGTCGACGAGTTCACCACGCCTTCGGACCCGACGACCGAGCTGCTGGGCACCTTCGAGGTCCACAATGGACGCTCACTCGCGGTCGACCGGACGGCTTCCGGCTCCGAGGTCGCGCGCCCGGAGCGCGTGCTCGAAGTGCTCGCGCTGGTCGAGGACGAGCCCGACGTGGCTCAGCTGGGCGAATACCTGGCCGATCCCGACCCCGAGGTCCGCGCGACGGCCATCTCAGTGCTCACCGAGACGGTCCCATCCGGCTTCGACCTCGCGCTCGCCGCCGCACTGCACGATCCGAACGCGCGCGTCCGCTCGGCCGCCGCCGACGGCCTCCGCGAGCTGGTCGAAGTGCTGGTCTCCCCGGACCTGGGTGCGACACTGCGGTCCGCGCTGGTGGTCGACGACGTCCGCGCGACCACGTTGGATCTGCTTCGCGCACTGCACTTGGGCGACGCGGAGCTGTTCACCGGCGCTTTGGCTGACAGCGATCTCGCGGTCCGTATCGAGGCGGTGCGCGGGCTGATCTCGCTCGACGCGGCCGACGCGCTCGCCGGTGTCCTCGACGATCCGGCCCGTGAGGTTCGCGTCGCCGTCGCCACGGGATTGGGGACCATCGCCGACCCGCGCTCGGAGGACGCGCTCCTCGCTTTGGCGGGCGACAAGGATCCGCTGGTCCGCTCAGCCGCTCTCGCGGCTTCCGCTGCTCTCGGCACGCCACCGCCGCTCGCTTCGCTCGCGACCGAGCTCCTCGCGACCGACTCGTCTTGGCAGGTCCGCCGCGCCGCCGCTGCCGCTCTCGGCGGGCTCTCCGCGCCTTCGCCCGCCTTGCTCGCTGCGCTCGCCGACGACCACGCGAACGTCCGGCGTGCGGCGGTCCAAGCGCTGACCCCGTTCGCCGCGCTCCCGGAGGTGGCCGCGCAGCTGGGCGGCTTGGGCGCCGACTCCGACGCCGACGTCCGCGCCTACGCACGGATGGCCTTAAAAAGGTCGTGAGTGGTACGGCCGGTTAGAACCGGCCATACCACTCACGAGTCCTTAAAGGCCCTTGGACTTGAGCCAGTCCTTGGCGACGTCGGCGGCCTGCTCACCGTCCGAGTCGACGCGCTTGTTCAGCGTGCGCAGCTCCTCGGTGGTGAGCTTCGCGCTGACCGCGTTGACGACCGTCGCGAAGTCGGCGCCGCGCTCGTCGAGGACCTTCTTGGCCACGGCGGGCACGATGTTCTCGGTCGGCACGATGCCCAGGTCGTCCTGCAGCTCGGCGTACGCGGGGTCGCCGACGAGCGGGTTCACCGAGTCGACCGTGATCACGGTGATCGAGCCGGACTTGAGCCCCTCGACGCGCGGGCCTGCTTCCTGCACGGCCTGGAAGGTCGCGTTGGTCAGCTTGTAGACGTCCTGCAGGCCCTTGAAGCACGGGATGCGCTGGGCGCACTCCGGTCCACCGCCCATGACGACCTTGTCGAGCTTCTTAAGGTCGCTGAGCGTCTTGAGGCCCTTCTCCTTGGCCAGGTCGGCCTTGACGATGAAGGCGTTCTTGTTCTGCGCGGGCGCGAAGTTGAGCAGTCCCACGCCTGACGGCTCAAGCAGCTTCTTGAGCTGCTCGTGCTCGGCTTCCGGGGTCTTCTCCGGCACACCGGCGAAACCGGTCTGGATCGCCGCGCCCTGGTACTCCGGGATGAACTGCAGCGAGCCCTTCTTGAGCTCGGGGTAGATCAGCTCGCGCGAGCCGAGGTTGAGCTTGCGCTCCACCGGGTAGCCCTTCGACTCCAGCGCGTTCGCGTACAGCTCGGCGAGGATCTGGCTGTCGGTGAAGTTGAACGACGCCACCACGATGGGGGCGCCGCCCTTGCTCTGCGCCGCGGGGGCGGGCTTGTCGTCACCGCCGCCGCAGGCCGTCACTCCGAGTACCACCGCGGCGAACACCGCAGCGACCTTGACCGTTCGTGTCCAGCGCACGTGATTCTCCTAGACTTGTTAGAGGCCCCCGGACATTAGCCCTGCGTAGCGACAGAATCCACATAATGAGACCAATAGGCGTACTTGTCTCAATAAGCGGAATCACCGAACTCGAACGGGGTAAGGTCGGCCGGTGCACGAGTTCTTCGTGGCCCAGAGTGGCGAGCGGCCGATCTTCGAATGGCGGTGGGTCGACCGCAACGCCGACGCCATCCTGCAGCGGTTCACCGAGCACGTCACGCTCACGGCGGCCGCGCTCGGTATCGGGCTGCTGATCTCGATCGGCCTGGCGGTGATCTCGCTGCGCTACCGCTGGTTCTACGCGTTCGCGCTCGGCGCGGCAGGCTCGCTGTACGTCATCCCCAGCCTCGGCGCGTTCGCCGTGCTGGTGCCGTTCTTCGGCTTCACCTTCACCACCGCGGTGATCCCGCTCGTGACGTACACGCTGCTGATCCTGTTGCGCAACATCGTCACCGGCATCGATCGGGTGCCCAACGAGGTCCGCGAAGCCGCGCTGGGCATGGGTTTCACCCGATCGAGACTGCTCTGGCAGGTCGAGTTCCCGCTCGCGCTGCCGGTGATCATCGCCGGGCTGCGCGTCGCGGCGGTCACCACGATCGGCCTGGTGACGGTCACGTCGATGCTCGGCAAGGGCGGACTCGGCTTCTTCATCCGCGCCGGTATCCAGACGACCACGCCGAACCCGACGCCGATCATCGTCGGCATCGGGCTGTCCATCCTGCTCGCGGTCGGTGTCGACCTGCTGCTGTGGCTGAGCGAACGCGCACTCGCGCCGTGGGCCAGGAAGGCGAACACCCGATGAACATCATCGACGAGACCGTGAAATGGCTCGGCGAGCCCAATCGGTGGAGCTGGACCGACAAAGCGGGCATTCCGTACCGCACGGTCGAGCACCTGGAACTGTCCGTGCTGTCGCTGCTTTTGGCCGCGCTGCTGGCGATCCCGGCCGCGCTCTTCCTGGCGCACTACCGGCGCGGCGCGTTCCTCGCGGCCACCGCGGTCAACATCGGCCGCGCGATCCCGAGTTTCGGCCTGGTGGTGCTGTTCTGGTTCCTGGCGAGCCGGTTCGACATCGACACGAGCGTCCTGCCCCTGCTGGTGGCGCTGCTAGTGCTGGCGCTGCCGCCGCTGTTCAGCAACACCTACGCGGGCGTGGTCCAGGTCGAGCCGGAAACGGTCGACGCCGCGCGCGGCACGGGTTTCCGTGAGTGGCAGCTGATGCTGCGCGTCGAGCTCCCGCTGGCGTCGCCGGTGATCCTCGCGGGCGCGCGCGTGGCGTTCCTGCAGGTGGTCGCCACGGTGGCGATCGGCGCGATCGTCAACGACGGCGGCGGGCTCGGCCGGTACATTGTGGACGGTTTCGCGCTCGGCGCCTCCGGGCGCGGCGAGATCCTCGCGGGCGGTATCGCGGTGGTCATCCTCGCGCTGCTCTGCGAAGGCGCGTTCTCACTCATCACCCGGTGGCTCGTGCCGCGCGGCCTGTCACTGCCGCGCAATCCGCATGCTCAGTCGTGAGACGTCCACACCCAGCGGCCGATCCTCGCTGACCGGCGGCACGATCTCCGCGACCCAGGCGTAGTGCTCGCGCAGACCTGGCGCGCCGTGGCCGCGCAGGTAGTACGCCTGTGAGCCAGCGATGAACTCGCAGGCCGTGATCGTCACCAGGTGCTCGACGGCCGCGCGCAGCTGCTCGCCGGCCGCCCACGCAAACGCTTGCACATCCTCTTGACCTGCGGAAGTGTCAATCGAGCCCAAGGTCGCCGGAGTGGCCAGCCTGCGTAGCGCGTGCAGTTCGCCGACGGCGCGTTTGTGCAGCGGCGTGAGCCCGGCCTGCGGACCGGGATCCACCGCCAGCTGGGGAGTGAGCCCGCTGAACGCCGGGTCGAGCAGGCGGTGCATGCGCTGGACGCTGATCTCGCCGAGATGCACGAGCGCGGCCGTGACCGCGTCCATCCGCAGTCCGAGGTCGACCGCATGGAAACCGGTCGTCGAGACGAACTCGCCGTCGAGGAACGCGGGCGAGTCGGTCGGCCGGTCCAGCAGCACGGCCTGGCGGAGATCGTCGAGCACGCGGTCGGCGTGCGCGAGCGCGCGCGGGCCGACGCGGACGGAAATGGGCGCCTGCACCAGGTCTCGCACCTCGCCGCCGTCGGTCAACGCCGTCAGCTCGGCCTGGCGTTCGCGCAGGAACTCGTCGGCACCGGCCAGCTCGGGTGCGTAGATGCCGCGCGGCGCGCCGAGCACGTCGACGGCGACCGCGGCGGCCGTGAGCTGCAGGCCGACGATCCGGCTCGCTTCGTCGCCGCGCAGGATCGCGTGCGTGACGGCCAGCGGCGAGCCCTGCAGGAGGCTGATGCCTTCCTTCGGTCCCAGCTCGAAGTCCAGCTCGGCGAAGGCGTGCGCGAGCGGGATGATCTCCCCGGCGCTGCCGAGCCCGAAGCGCGGCACGTTCGGTAGGTAGCCGTTGTTGAGGTGGTCGGCGAGCGCTTGGATCAGCTCCGCGCTGACCCCGGCTGACGGCGCGAGCAGGTCGTGCACCCGCACGGCGAGCAGCGCGCGGACGTCGCGTTCCGGGAGCCACGGCGGGCCGCCGACGGCGCGGCCGAGTAGCAGGTTCCGCTGGTGGACGGCCTGTTGCTCGACGGTCAGCGGTACTCCGGCGAGGCGTCCCATGCCGGTGTTGACGCCGTAGACGGGCCGGTCGCCGTCCAACGCCTTGAGCACGCGCTCGCGATTGGCCTTGACCTCGCTGAGGTCCCCGAGCGTGAGCGGTGCGCCGTCGGCGATCGCCAGAATCGCTTCCGGGTTCATCGGTACGGCAGCATGATTCCGGCGTCGGCGGCCTCGGCACGCGCGAGGATCATGTGCGCCACCGCCAAGTCCGTTGTGGACAGTCCACGATGCCAGAACAGGATCCGCTCGGTGTCGTGCTCGCGGCCGGGCCGGTGACCCGCGACGATGTCACCGATCTCGGCGTGCACCCGGTCTTCGGTGAGCAAACCGGCGTTGAGCTGCGGCCGCAGCGCGCCGAACCGGGGGTTGCCGGACTGCGACTCCCGCCAGTTGTCGACGACGACCTTGTCCACGGCGTCGAGCAGGTCCAGCTCCAGCGCGCTGATCGTGCCGTAGGGCACCAGGAACGTGCCGGGCCGCAGGAATTCCTTGCGCACCAACGGTTCCGGCTCGATCAGACGAGAGGCCTCGACCATGATGTCCGCGCCGTCGAGCGTTTCCTCGGCGGTCGCGCAGACCCGCACGGGCTTGCCGAGCTGCTCGGCCAGCTTCGCGCCGAACGCCTCACGCGACTCCGGCCGCTTGCTGGTCACCCTGATCTCGTCGAAGTCGAAGATCGAGTCGAGCAGCACCACGTTCCACCAGGCCGTGCCCCTGGCGCCGATGTGCCCCAGCACCCGGGAATCCGGGCGCGCCAAATGCTTCGCGCCGACGGCGGTCATCGCACCGGTTCGCGCGTCGGTGATCATCGTGCCGTCGACGATCGCGCGCGGCATGCCCGTCTCGGGGTCGAACAGCAGGATCAGCGCCATTTCACTGGGCAGCCCGCGCTCGAAGTTGGTGACGAAGTCGCCGACCACCTTGACCCCGCTGACCTGCTTCTCCGACAGGTGCCCGCGCAGGATGTTGAAGTGGCCCTTGCCGCCGTTGTCCGGCACGAGGTGGGTGCGCGGCTCGAAAACGACCCGGTCGTTGCCGTGGTCGGCGAGCACGTCCTCGACCGCGTCGACGATGTCGGCGCCGGTCACGCCGAGCGTGTCGATGTCGGCGCCGGAGAGGTAGCGCAGCCAGACCCGTGTCACAAAGCCAGGCCCTCGATGACCTCGGCGCCGGGCAGCGCGGCCAGCACGTGGCCGGGCACCAGCAGCTTGCTGCCGCGGATCCCGCTGCCGATGACCAGCTCGGGCGCCTCGGCGACGGCCTTGTCGATCAGGATCGGCCAGGCTTCGGGCAGCCCGACCGGCGTGATGCCGCCGTAGGCCATCCCGGTGAGCTCGACGGCCTCGGCCATCGGCGCGAACGAGGCCTTGCGCACGTCGAGACGGCGTTTGATCACGCCGTTGACGTCGGCGCGGGTGGTCGCCAGCACCAAGGCGGCCGCGAAGCGCACCTCACCGGCGCGCTTGCCCGCGATGACGACACAGTTCGCCGACGCGGACAGCGGCGTCGAGTACGCCTCGCAGAACGCGGCGGTGTCGGCCAGCTCGGGGTCGATCTCCGCGACGCCGAGCGCGTCGGGGTCCGGGAGCGCGGCGAGCGCCTTCGCGACCGGGTCGGCCAGCAGTTCGGGGTGCTTCGAGGCGGGCTCGACGGTCAGCGTGCCCGCGATGGTCCAGGTGGTCACCAGTTACGACCGCCGCGCTGCACCTCGATCAGCTTCGGCCGGACGTCCACCAGGTAGACGAGCACCGCGACCAGGCCGGCCAGCCAGAACATCATGCCGGGGCCGAAGAACCGGAACAGCACCATCGCGGCCAGCCCGGCGCCGGTGATCCCCATCCAGACCGGCTTCGTCTTGCGATCGGCCGCGGAATACGCGTCCGCCCGCTGAGACAGGGCGTGCACGAACGCGAAAAGACCGGCGAGCGCACCGGCCCACCGGATGATGTCCACGATCCAAAAGGCGACTAGCACGAGTTCAGACTACGTGATTCCGCCGAAACCGACCGAGCCCCGGCCGCCATGTCCCAGCTCAGGGGTCGTGAGTGGTACGGCCGGTTAGAACCGGCCGTACCACTCACGACCCCTGGGGATGCGAAAAGCCCCGGCGCCTGGGTAGGCACCGGGGCTTTTCGGGTGAGATCTACTTCTCGTCCTTCGCGGCGGCCGGCTTCTTGGCGGCGGTCGCGGGGGTGGTGGTGCGGCGGGTGGTGCTGGCCGAACGCGGTGCGGTCTTCGCGGTCGACTTCGCCGGGCCGGTGGTGGCGGCCTCTTCGGTCTTGGTCTCGGTGGCCGGGGCCGCCTCGACGGTCTTCTCCTCGCGGGTACGGCCGGTCACCTTGGCGATGACGTCCTCGACGCGCTCACGGGCCTCGGAGGTGACGTCCTCGACACGGCCCTGCGCGGTCTGAAGGGCCTCCTCGAGCTGCTCGATGGCCTTCTTGACCTGGGGCTGCTCGACGAGCTTGTCCCACGCCTGCTCGCCAGACTCGGCCAGCTTGTTGTACAGCTTCAGCGCGGCCTCGGTGTACTCGTCGATGACCTTGCGGAGCTCGGCCGGGCTGACCTTCTCGCGCAGCTGCTGGACCTCGGTCGGCAGCTCTTCGATGTTCTTCTTGACGGTCTCGCGGTTCTCGGCGGCCTTCTCCTTGGCCTTGCCGACGGCGTCGACGACGGCCTTGCTCGCGAGGTTACCGGCGCCGAGCGCGGCCAGCAGCGAGGTGCGGAACTGGTCGACGGCGGTGTTGACGGCCTTGCGAACGTCTTCAGTCTTGGGGGTGGTCATGCTGTTCACTCCTCGTGTGGGTGTCTTTGGATGCTGCGTTTTCACGGCGGAACGACTCATAGATGTCAAGCAGAACCTGCTTCTGCCGCTCGGAAAGCTCTTCCGCGGCACGGATCGCGTCACCGACGGGGCCTCCGGTGGGCAGATCCAAGATCCCGGCCTGCACATAGAGTGCTTCGGCTGAAATCCGCAGGCCCTTGGCGATCTGCTGCAAGATCTCGGCGCTGGGCTTGCGTACACCGCGCTCGATCTGACTCAAGTACGGGTTGGACACGCCGGCGAGTTTGGACAGCTGCCGCAACGAAATCTTGGCGTTGCTGCGCTGTTGCTTGATGTACTCACCGATGTCACGACCGATGTCGGCGACCTTCTCCATGGGCCCGTGAGCCTCATTCTGTTCCGCCATCTTCGCCTCATCTCCTCGCGACAAGAACGACGTTACGCCCGAGTGCTAGCTATTGCAAGCGGGCTGCTTGCAGAACCACTGTGTCTTGCGCCACCCCGTAACCTGGGCTTATGTCCGATGCCGCGAGACTGAGGCGCAAGCTCGTACGGCGGCTCCGCGAGGACGGCGCGCTCACCGACCCACGCTGGACGGCCGCCTTCCGCACCGTGCCCAGGCACCTCTTCCTCCCCCGTTTCTTTGTGACACAAGGGGAAACCTGGGACGCGGTGGACGCGGGCGACCACGGCTGGCTGGCTCGCTGCTACGCCGACGAAGTGCTCGTCACCCAGCTCGACGACGACTCTTCCTTGTGGCACAAGGCCCGCGAGACCGGGCCGGTGCCCGGCGTGCCGACCTGTTCGTCCAGCATGCCCGGCATCATGGCGATCATGCTCGAGGCACTGCGGACCTCGTACGGGGATAGCGTGCTCGAAATCGGCACCGGCACGGGCTACAACGCGGCGCTGCTGTGCCATCTGCTCGGCTCGGCCGCTGTGTCCACAATAGACATTGACGCGGGACTGGTCGACGAAGCCGCGGCGCACCTGACTTCGGCGGGCTACCAGCCGGTGTGCGCGGTCGCCGATGGGCGGCAAGGGTTTCCGTCGCGCGCGCCGTTCGACCGGGTGCTGTGCACCTGCGCGGTCTCGTCGATCCCGCCCGCGTGGCTGGAGCAGACGGTGCCCGGCGGCCTGATCGTGACGACACTGCACCGGCCGCTGGGCGCCGGTCTCGTCCGCATCGTCGCGGGCCCCGGCGCGACGGGCGAAGGCAGGGTGCTCGCCCGCGACGGCCGGTTCATGCCACTGCGCGCGCACCGCGGCGCCCGGCCGTCGCTGCTGCTGGACGCCATCGACGGCCCCGGCGTCTTCTCGTCGACCTCGCTGCAGCTCCGGGCGGTGACACGGCCTTCGAGTCCGTTCGAGTTCTTCGCCGGGCTCGAGCTGCCGGGCGTGCTGCCGTACGCGGACTTCCTGCTGCACCCGGACGGCTCCTGGGCCCGCCACCACGGCGACTCCGTCGAACAGGGCGGCCCGCGCCGCCTCTGGGACGAGGTCCTCGCCGCCTACGACGCCTGGACCGACCTCGGCGAACCCCGCCGCTCCCGCTTCGGCCTCACCATCACCCCCACCTCCCAAGACTTCTGGCTCGACTCACCCGACAGCCCCCACCACTGGCCGATCCACCCCAGCTAAAGCCCGAAAGCCACTTTCGTCAGATGTGATGCCCCGAAAGTCGCTTTCGGCAGGTTAGACCTGACGAAAGTGGCTTGGTCTCAATCGGTTGTTGCAAGTAGTGGTGGCTGATAGGAGATCGTCATGCCAGGACCCCGGTTGACGTGCGAGGAACG
>NZ_FNON01000019.1 GCF_900107045.1 Amycolatopsis xylanica | reverse complement strand
AGAACGTCGTGAGACAGTTCGGTCCCTATCCGCCGCGCGCGTAGGATACTTGAGGAAGGCTGTCCCTAGTACGAGAGGACCGGGACGGACGAACCTCTGGTGTGCCAGTTGTCACGCCAGTGGCATGGCTGGTTGGCCACGTTCGGAAGGGATAACCGCTGAAGGCATCTAAGCGGGAAGCCTGTTCCAAGATGAGGTATCCCACCCCCTTTGAGGGGTTAAGGCCCCCAACAGACCATTGGGTTGATAGGCCAGAAATGGACGCACAGTAATGTGTTATCGAGTTGACTGGTACTAATAGGCCGAGGGCTTGCCCACAAAAATGCTTCGCATCCACTCTACAGCTCTGAAACCCCACACCCGGGCCAGAACATCGGCTCGTGACGTGTGTTGTTTCGTAGTGTTTCGGTGGTTATAGCGCCAGGGAAACGCCCGGTCCCATTCCGAACCCGGAAGCTAAGCCTGGTAGCGCCGATGGTACTGCAACCGAAGGGTTGTGGGAGAGTAGGACGCCGCCGAACTTACCTTGAGAAGAGGCCCGAGGCCTCGGTCGAGAACCAAGTGTTCTCCCGAGCCCCGGGCCTCTTTTTTTCATGCCCAAAACCCGGCCGCACCGGCCCCGCCTGCGGCCCCCGGACGGGCATCATCCGTACACAGACGGACGACACGCGTGCACAGACGGACGACACGCGTACGCGGATGGACGACACGCGTCCCTGGACGGACGACACGACTCCGCACCGCGGCCGGCGCCCATACCCCGGCACGCTTCGGCCGCGCCCGGATGGTCGGCACACGCACCCCGCGAGTTGGAACGCGCACCCCACAAGTCGGCTCACTCACCTAGAGAGCCGGCACACGCACCCGGGGGAACCGGGATACGTACCCGGTGATGGGGATGCGGCCTGGCGAATCCGCCAGACGTACCTGCGCGATCGGCACACGCACTTAGCGAATCGACACGCGTACCCGAGGAGTCGGCGCGACCGGCGGAACCCGCAGCACCCGAGCGCTCCCACCGCACCCGAGCGCGTCGTCCACCTGTGCACGCGTGTCGTCCATCCAGGAACGCGTGTCGTCCGGCTGTGCACGCGTGTCGTCCATCCGTGGACGCCGTGTCCCACACCCGGGCACCTCGTGTCGACCACTCCGGCACCCCGTGTCCCACGCTCGGGCACCCCGTACCGACCACCCGGGCACGAGTCCCCGACTCCCCAGGCACGCGCGCCGACCCGCCAGGTACGCCAAGGCCGAGCCGACGGGCTGGGTGTTTGCGGTTCGCGTACGAGTGTTTGCCGCTCGGGGACGGGAGTTTGCTTCTGGCGTACGCGTGTGGCCGGTGGTGGGGCTCGCGGTCAGGTTCGGGTTACCGGGCGTTGGCGGACCGGCGAGGAGAAGACCAGCGATGTCGTGGTTTCGCCGTAGCGCTGGGCGCGCTCGACGAACGTCTCCAGGTCCGACGTCGTCGCGCAGGCGACGCGGAGCAGCCAGCATTCGTCGCCGGTGATGTGGTCGGCGCTCACCACCTCCTTGAGCGGGAGGATGGTCTCGCGGAAGCGGGGGGTGTCGAGGCTGCGGACTCGGGCTCGGACGATCGCCTCGATGGGGAGGCCTAGTTTGGTGACGTTGACCGAGGCCGCGTAGCCGGTGATGACGCCGCGGTCCTCGAGCCGCCGGACGCGCTCGGTCACGGCTGGGGCGGACAGGGAAACCCTGCGGCCGAGTTCGCTGAAGGTCAGGCGGCCGTCGGACTGGAGGAGTTCGAGGAGCTGCCAGTCGATGTCGTCGAGGTCCACCTTCGAAACTCCTGTCCTCGGCGGCGATCTGCCTGGGAATTCGCGGTTGAAAGCCGTCTAGAGCTGGGGAATGCCATGTCGGACCCACCTTGGCCGGCGGCAGGATTGTGTCATGACCTTCGCATCCAGAGTGCTCGCTCAGCCGGCTCCCAGCCCGGAAGCTTCCGTTGCCCGGTACTCCGCCGAACTCGCCTTCGAGGTTGATCCGGACGATCTGCATCGCGATCTCGTCGCCGGTACGCAAGAAGGTTATGTCGTGGTCGAGACGCGGGCGCCAGAGGCGTTCCAGTCCGTGCGGATACCGGGGGCGATCAACCTGCCTTATCGCGAGATGACCGCTGAGAGCACCGCGGAGCTGGACCGTTCGCTCGTTTACGTGTGCTACTGCGAGAGCTTTCAGTGCAATGCCGCCACCAAGGGGGCGCTCAAGCTCGCCGAGCTCGGGTTCAGCGTCAAACGGCTGGCTGGGGGCATCAAGGCTTGGGTCGAGGCCGGGTACCCGACGGAGTCGACGCCGTTCGCGGTGGCGGGGCCTGTCTGCGGGTGCTGAGGTCCGTATCGTTGACGAGGTGAGTACCCCGAAGTTGCTGATCATCCAGCCGGACCTGTCCGATCCCGCCGGGCCGCTCGGCACCTGGCTGCGTGAGGCGGGCGCCGAGCTCGACGTCCGGCTGCCGCCTCGGCACGAGATTCCGGAAAGCCTTGATGGGTATGACGGTGTCGTCTGCCTTGGTGGCGGTATGGGTGCGCAGGATGACGAGAAGCATCCGTGGCTCGCCCAGGTGCGGCGGTTGCTGGCGGCCGCGGCCGGGGCTTCGATGCCGACGCTGGGGATCTGCCTCGGGGCGCAACTGCTGACCGTGGCCACCGGCGGGCGGGTCGTGAAAGGGGACGCGGGACCTGAAATCGGGCCGGGGCTGGTCGCGAAGAAGGATGTCGCGTGGATGGATCCGCTGTTCGCGGATCTGCCGATGGTGCAGGACGTCGTGCAGTTCCACACCGACGCTATCGAGCAGCTGCCGCCGGGCGCGGAATTGCTCGGCTCCGCACCTCGATATCAGCATCAGGCATTCCGGCTGAATCGGCGCGTATACGGCATTCAGTTCCATATCGAGACCACCCCCGCCGTGCTCAAGGCCTGGGCGGACGCCGAACCTGACTTAGCCGCCTACGCCCGTCCGGGTGTTTTCGAAACCGAGGCGCTCACTCGGTTGCACGAGGACATCGCCGAAACCTGGCGGCCTTTTGCGGAGAGATTCGTCCGCTTGGCGGATGGTGAGCTGGAACCCGCGCAAGACAAAAGCCGGATGTTACCGCTGGCGTAACGACGTCCGTCACAAAACAGTACGGAGTCTTAACGGCTAGTACTCCCGTTCCGGTACCTTGCGGAAGGATTCCCACAGGGTCGGAGGTCGGGGTGGACCCCTCGCTGCTCGTCGCCGTCGTGATCATCACGGCGCTGGTTTTCGATTTCACCAACGGCTTCCACGACACGGCGAACGCGATGGCGACGTCGATCGCGACCGGCGCGCTGCGGCCCAGAGTCGCGGTCGCGCTTTCGGCGGTGCTGAATCTCGCGGGTGCGCTGATCTCGGTCGAGGTCGCGAAGACGATCTCCAGCGGGCTGGTCGACGAGACCAGGATCGGCCCGGCGATCGTGTTCGGCGGGCTGATCGGCGCGATCGTCTGGAACCTGTTCACCTGGTTCGTGGGACTGCCGTCGAGCTCGTCGCACGCGTTGTTCGGTGGCCTGATCGGGGCGACCTGGGCCGCTGTCGGCGGGGACGCCGTCCACTTCGGAAAGATCGTCCAGAAGGTCCTGCTGCCGGCCGCGCTCTCACCGGTGATCGCGGGCTTGGCGGCGATGCTGGTGACCTGGCTCGTCTACAAGTTCGTGCGCGGGCGGCGTGGGGGAAGCGGCTTCCGGATGGGACAGATCATCTCGGCGTCGCTCGTGTCGTTCGCGCACGGGACCAACGACGCGCAGAAGACGATGGGCGTGATCACGCTCGCGCTGATCAGTGCCGGCAGCCTCGCGCCGGGCTCGGCGCCGCCGGGCTGGGTGGTGCTGGCCGCGGCTCTGGCGCTCGCGCTGGGCACCTACCTCGGCGGGTGGCGGATCACCTTCACGCTGGGCAAAGGCTTGACCGACATCGAGGGGCCGCAGGGTTTCGCCGCGCAGACCAGCTCGGCCGCGGTCATCCTGATCTCGTCGAAGCTGGGCTTCCCGCTGTCGACGACGCACGTTTGCTCGGGCGGGATCATCGGGTCCGGGGTCGGCCGCAACGAGGCGCCGGTCCGGTGGAAGACGGCGGGCCGGATGGTGCTGGCTTGGTTGTTCACCTTGCCCGCCGCGGCCATCGTCGGCGCGGTCGCGGGGAAGATCGCGTCGTGGGGCACCGCGGGGACGCTCGCGGTCGGCGGCGCCGGGATCGCGTTCGGGATCTCGATTTACGCGCTTTCGCGTCGTAAGCCGGTCGAGGTCAAGGATTTCATCGTGCCGGACCCCGCCCCTGAGCGCGAGCAGCTCGCCGCCTGACGCGGGAAACGGGCCGTACCGGCTACGGTGGGCCCGTGGCAGATCGTGCGCGACTGACCGCCTCCGCGGCGAGATACGGCTTCACCGACGAGCGTGCCGAAGGGCAGCTCCGTGCTGCCGGCTGGTGGGGTGCGTCCGGGCCGGTCGAAGGCGCCGCCGACGTGCTCGCCGCGCTCGCGCGGGCGGCCGATCCCGATCTCGCGTTGCGCGGGCTCGACCGGATCAGGGAAGCCGACGAGGCAGGCTGGGCCGAACTCGCCGAGGCCCTGCGTGCGCATCGCACCTTCCGCGGCAGGCTCGTCGCGGTGCTGGGAACCTCTAGCGCGCTGGCCGACTACCTCGCGAGTCACCCCGCCGAGTGGAAACGGCTGACGCCCGAGAAGCCGACGCGTCCTGAGGATTACGCGGGCAAGCTGCTGGCCGCGCTCGACGCGGGTGACGGGACCGTGCTCGTGCGCGCCGAAGCCGAGCTGGCTCTGCGCGTCGCGTATCGCGGATTGCTGCTGGAGATCGCGGCCGCCGACCTGGGACACCTGGTCGAGCCGGGGCTCGCGCATCCGCCGTACGCGGAGATCGCCGCCCAGCTCAGTGTCGCCGCCGAGGCCGCGCTGCGCGCCGGGATGGCGGTGGCCGAGCAGGAGGTCCGCCGGGCCGACGAGGCCAGGCTGGCCGTGATCGCGATGGGCAAATGCGGCGGACGCGAGCTCAACTACGTCAGCGATGTCGACGTGATCTTCGTGGGCGATGGTGACCTGCAGGTCGCGACGCGGCTGGCGAGCACGATGATGCGCGTCGCGGGCAACGCGTGCTTCGAGGTCGACGCCGCGCTGCGCCCGGAGGGCAAGGCTGGCGCGCTCGTGCGGACGCTCGACGGGCACGACGCCTACTACAAGAAGTGGGCCAAGACCTGGGAGTTCCAGGCGCTGCTCAAGGCGCGGGCGGTGGCGGGCGACGCCGAGCTGGGGCAGCAGTACGTCGACCTGGTCGCGCCGATGGTGTGGGCGGCGGCCGATCGGGAGAACTTCGTGCCCGAGGTGCAGCAGATGCGGCGCCGGGTCGAAGGTCATGTGCCGACCGAACATGCCGAGCGTGAACTGAAACTGGGCCGTGGCGGCCTGCGCGATGTCGAGTTCGCCGTCCAGCTGCTGCAGCTGGTGCACGGCCGGGTGGACCCGGAGTTGCACTCGCCGTCCACTTTGGACGCGCTGGAAGCGCTGGGCGACGGCGGCTACGTCGGCCGGTCGGATGCTGCGGAACTCGAGGCGTCGTATGAGTTCTTGCGGACGATCGAGCACCGGCTGCAGCTGCGGCGGCTGCGGCGTACGCATTTGTTCCCCGAGAGCTCCGATCGGGCCGAGTTGCGGATTCTCGCGCGGGCGACCGGTATCGCGCCCGCACGTGGCAAGGACGCGGGCGAGGTGCTGCTCGCCGAGTTCCGCAGGCATGTGCAGCGCATCCGCAGGCTGCACGAAAAACTGTTCTACCGCCCGCTTTTGCAGTCCGTCGCGAACGTGCCGACCGAAGAACTGCGCTTGACGACCAAACAGGCCGCGAGCCGGCTGGCCGCGCTCGGGTACACCGCGCCGGATGGCGCGCTCCAGCATATCAAGGCGCTGACCGCCGGCGTTTCGCGGCGCGCGGCGATCCAGCAGGCCTTGCTACCGGTGCTTTTGGCCCTTTTCGCAGACACGGCGGACCCCGACGGCGGTTTGCTCTCGTATCGGAAGGTGTCCGAGGCATTGGAAGAAACGCCTTGGTACCTAAGGGTTCTTCGGGACGAGGGCGCTGTCGTCGAGCGGCTCGCGTTCCTGCTCGGGACGTCGAAGCTGGTGCCGGATCTGCTCGTGCGCGCGCCGGAAGTACTGCAGTCGCTCGGTGATCCGGCGCGGCTGTCCGGCCGGACGCCGCAGGAGGTGGCGACTTCGCTGCGCGCGGCCGTGCGGCGCCAGCCGGGGCTCAATTCGGCGGTCGCGACCGCCCGTTCGCTCAGGCGGCACGAAATGCTGCGTGTCGCGAGCGCGGATCTGCTGGGCATGCTCGAGGTCCCGGCGGTGTGCGACGCGTTGTCGACCGTCTGGGTGTCGGTGCTGCAGAGCACGCTGGCCGCCGCGTATCGCAAGCGCCAGACCGAACTCGGCGCCACGCCCGCGACGATCGCGGTGATCGGGATGGGCAGGCTTGGCGGCGCGGAACTCGGGTACGGATCCGACGCGGACGTGCTTTTCGTTTGTGAGGCCGCCGAGGGCTTCTCTGACTCGGAGGCCGTGCGCTTCGCGTCGTCGGTCGTGGAGACCGTGCGCAAGATGCTCGGTGCGCCGAGCCCCGATCCGCCGCTCGTGGTCGACGCGGATCTGCGCCCGGAGGGGCGGAACGGGCCACTCGTGCGCACTTTGGACTCCTACCGCGCGTATTACGAGCGGTGGGGCGAGGTCTGGGAAGCGCAGGCGCTGCTGCGGGCCCGGTACATCGCGGGCACCGACGACCTGGGCGAGCGGTTCCTCGCCATGATCGACCCGATCCGCTATCCCGAAGGCGGGCTCGACACCGCGAAAGCGCGCGAAGTGCGCCGGATCAAGGTGCGCGTCGAGACCGAGCGGATGCCGAAAGGCGCCGACCCGACCAGGCACACGAAACTCGGCCGCGGCGGGCTCGCGGATGTCGAATGGACCGTCCAGCTGGCGCAGCTTCAGCACGCGCACGCGGTGCCGGAGCTGCGCACGACTTCGACACTCGACGCGTTGTCGGCGATGACCGCCGCCGGGCTCGCCGAGGAGGCGGACACCGAGTCGCTGCGTGAGGCCTGGCTGCTGGCCACCCATGTGCGCAACGCCGGGATGCTCGTGCGCGGCAAGGCCGTCGACCAGGTGCCGAGTTCGGGACGGGAGCTGGCGGCGGTCGCGCGCATACTCGGGTATTCGGCGGATGACGACCCTGGTGAGTTCCTCGACTACTACCGCCGCACGACGCGCCGCGCGCATGCCGTGGTCGACAGGCTCTTCTACGAGAACTGAACGGTCCTCCGACTCCCGAGGGGGGAGGAGGAGCCGGAGGACCGGCTCTAGTGTTAGCACGTTCCGCTTGCCGTGTATACACACGCATACACTTTTCGAACGCTTAGAGTGGGGAACGTGAGCGAGCGCGAAGTCTTCCGGACCAGGGTGAAAGTCCGTCATTACGAGCTGGACACCCTCGGCCACCTGAACCATGCCGTCTACCACTCGTACGGCGAGATCGCCCGGCTCGAGCTGATGGAGCTGGCCGGCGCGCTCAAGGGCGGGATGCGCGAGGCGAAGCTCGCCGCGGTGCTGCTCGAATCGCACATCAGCTTCCGCAAGGAACTGCGCGCGGGCGACGTCGTCGACATCACCTGCGACGCGAAGTTCGGCAGCGGCAAGACCTTCCGCATGGACTCGAACATCCACAAGGTCGACGGCACGCTGTGCGCGGAGATCACCTGCACGCTCGGCCTGATGGACCTCGACCGCCGGAAGCTGGTCGAGGATCCACGAGGCAGGCTCGCCGCCGCCGGTGTCGACGTGGCGCTGCTGTCCACTTCGGAATGATCACTCAGGGCGCGTGGTCACCGGGTAGTTGAGCGCGATGCTGCCGCCGGTCGCGTAGTTCGGCACGTCGGCGATGGCCGCGACGCCTTCGGGAGAGGTGACCGCGGCGACGAAGGTGGCCTTGTCCGGGAAGTCGGCTTCGAAGATGGCGAAGTACGGCGACTCGCCGCGCCCGGCGCTGACCTCGAAGCTGTAGCGCCAGTCCACGATCCCCGGCATCTTCGTGGCCAGCGGGATGTGGGTGTTCAGGTAGTACTCGCGGAAGTGCTCGGGGTCGAGCGGTGCGGGGTACAGGACGACCATCTTGTGCATGCCGCCCACGTTATCGGCTGGAGCGGGTGCGGGGGGAAGACAAAAAACGGGGCCGTGGCCGGGGTGTTCCCCCGGCCACGGCCCCGAGTACCGATGCGCGTTCTTACACGTCGTAGTAGAGCGCGAACTCGTACGGGTGCGGGCGCAGGCGCAGCGGGTCGATCTCGTTCTCACGCTTGTACGAGATCCACGTCTCGATCACGTCGGGGGTGAAGACGCCACCCTCGAGCAGGTAGTCGTGGTCCGCCTCGAGCGTGTCGAGCACCGTGCCGAGGTCGCCGGGAACGAGCTTGACGTTCTTGGCCTCCTCCGGCGGGAGCTCGTAGAGGTCCTTGTCGATGGGGTCCGGCGGCTCGATCTTGTTCTTGATGCCGTCGAGGCCCGCCATCATCATCGCCGAGAACGCGAGGTACGGGTTGCCCGAGGAGTCGGGGCAGCGGAACTCGGCGCGCTTGGCCTTCGGGTTGTTGCCCGTGATGGGGATACGGACACAGGCCGAGCGGTTGCGCTGCGAGTACACCAGGCTGACCGGCGCCTCGAAGCCCGGCACGAGCCGGTGGTACGAGTTGACCGTCGGGTTGGTGAACGCGAGCAGGCTGGGGGCGTGCTTGAGCAGGCCGCCGATGTAGTGGCGCGCGGTGTCCGACAGGCCGGCGTACCCGGACTCGTCGTGGAACAGCGGCACGCCGTCCTTCCACAGCGACTGGTGGCAGTGCATGCCCGAGCCGTTGTCGCCCGCGAGCGGCTTCGGCATGAAGGTCGCGGTCTTGCCCGCGGCGAAGACGGTGTTCTTGACGATGTACTTGAACAGCATCAAGTCGTCCGCGGCGTGCAGCAGCGTGTTGAACTTGTAGTTGATCTCGGTCTGGCCCGCGGTGCCCACCTCGTGGTGCGCGCGCTCGATCTCGAAACCGGAGCCCTGCAGGTTGCGGACGATGTCGTCGCGCAGGTCGGCGAAGTGGTCGACCGGCGGGACGGGGAAGTAGCCGCCCTTGAACTTCGTCTTGTAACCCTGGTTGCCACCGACCTCGTCGGCGCCGGAGTTCCACCAGCCCTCGACGGAGTCGATCTCGTGGAACGAGGCGTGCTCGGCCGAGTCGAAGCGGATCGAGTCGAAGATGTAGAACTCGGCCTCGGGGCCGAAGAAGACGTTGTCCGCGACGCCGTACTCGGAGATGTACTGCTCGGCCTTGCGCGCGATGTTGCGCGGGTCGCGGCTGTACGCCTCACGGGTGAAGGGGTCGTGCACGAAGAAGTTGACCGACAGCGTCTTCGCCTTGCGGAACGGGTCGATCCGGGCGGTCGCGGGGTCGGGCAGCAGCAGCATGTCCGACTCGTGGATCGACTGAAAGCCGCGCACCGAGGAACCGTCGAACGCGAGGCCCTCTTCGGCCGCCTCTTCGGTGAAGGCACTCGCGGGGACCGTGAAGTGCTGCATCACGCCGGGCAGGTCGCAGAACCTGACATCGACGACCTCGACGTTTTCGTCGGCGATGAGGCGCTGAATATCGTCTGGAGTAGTGGGCACCCTCGGTGACTCCTTCTTCTTCGTTGCCGGCGGCAGTACTCTCTTCGGCGCACGCTAAGCGCGTGGTGTTGCCCGACCGTCACCCGTATGTTTCGCCGGTGTTAACGGGTGGGTGGCTACCGGGTAGTCGACCAGCGCGAATGCCCTCCGCGCCACCGGCATACCCTGGATGGGTGGCGAGATGGACCGGTGAGTGGCTGCCAGGATCCGGCGACGGTATCGGAACGGATCCGGAGCGTGAGCAGCGGTGGCGTGGGCAGGGTTTCGGCCTGCCCGAAAATGGGGTCGGTTCGGTCGGGAGCGGCGGCGCGAGACTCGTCGGCTTCCTGCTCGATTTGGCGATCGCGGGGCTCGTGACCTCGCTGTTCATGCCGATCGACCTGCAGAACCCCGCGGCGATGCAGTCGTACAACCTGTGGGCCGGGCTGGTGTGGGCGGTGCTGTCCGCCGTGCCGGTCTCGTTCTTCGGGTTCACGCCGGGCATGGCCGCGGTGGGTGTGCGGGTGGCGCGGCTCGACGGGGCCTCGATGGTCGGTGTCTGGCGCGCGGTGGTGCGTGCGGTGCTGTCTTTCTTGATCATTCCAGCGGCCATTCGGAACATCGATGGGCGCAGTTGGGCCGATCGGGTGACGGGGACCGTCGTCATCCGGATGCGCTGAGACCTGCGCCAGAGGCGTCCCGGCGTACGCGGATGGACGTCATGCGTGCGCAGCCGGACGACACGTGTTCACAGATGGACGACACGTGTTCATGGATGGACGACACGCGGGCCTGGGCGGTCGGCACGCATGACGAAAGCCCCGCTGGAATGTGAGTTCCGGGCGGGGCTTCGTGGGGTCGGCGTGGGTCAGCGGCGGCGGATGGTGCGCTGGACGTTGCGCATCTTGGCGCCGGCGGGCATGGGGCCCTTGGGCATGGCCGCGCCGCGGTTGCCGAGTGCGGCGAGCTTGGCCTCGAGCGCGTCGACCTGGGCGGGCTTGAGGTTGCGGGGCAGCTTCATCAGGTAGTTCTGCAGCTTGCGCAGCGGGACCTGGCCCTCTTCGGAGCCGATGGTGATGTCGTAGATCGGGGTCTCGCCGACCAGGCGGGCCACGCGCTTCTTCTCCTGCGCGAGCAGGGCCTTCACGCGGTGCGGGGCGCCTTCGGCGACGAGGACGACGCCGGGGCCGCCGAGCGCGCGGTGCACCGCGTCGAGCTGGGTGGTGGCGGCGACCGTGGGGGTGACCTTCCAGCGGCCGCGCAGGTTCTCGAGCGCCCACGCGGCGGCGCCCGGCTGGCCGTCGGCCTTCGCGTAGACCGTCTTCTGGACGCGACGGCCGAAGATGATCACCGCCGCGAGCAGGCCGAGCATGATGCCGACCGGGAGCAGCGCCCACTGGATGCCGAAGATCAGGCCGATGCCGAAGGCCGCGCCGGCGATGACCAGGACAGCGCCGAGCATCCAGGGGATGAGCGCCTTGTCTTCCTTGCGCTGCATCTTGAACGCCTCGAAGATCTGCCCGCGCCGAGCCTTGCTCGCCGCGCGCTTCTCCTTCTTGGCCAGCTTGACCGCTTCTTTATCCTGCTTTCCCGCCATCGTTCCAGGATACGGCGTCGGGTCGGCCGTTCACCCGGCACCCGTGCGGGCACCGGGTGGAAAACGGGCGCGGGGTGGCTACCTCGGTGCGAGTGGTCCTTCTGCGAGGATCGGGGGCATGGCTAGCGGCGCGTCTTCTTCCCTGCTGCGCCGTCCGGGTCTGCTGGACGGCCTCGATCCCGAGCAGCGCGCGGCGGCCAGCGCGCCGCGCGGGCCGGTCTGCGTGCTCGCGGGTGCGGGCACCGGCAAGACGCGCACGATCACGCACCGCATCGCCTATCTCGTCGGCTCCGGGCACGTCGCCGCCGGTCAGGTGCTCGCGGTGACGTACACCGCGCGGGCCGCCGGTGAGATGCGGGCGCGGCTGCGCACGCTCGGCGTCGAGTCGGCGCAGGCGCTGACCTTCCACGCCGCCGCGCTGCGCCAGCTGCGGTATTTCTGGCCCCGGGTGGTCGGCGGGCGCCGGTGGGACCTGCTCGACAACAAGTTCCGGTACGTGAGCCAGGCGGCCAACCGCGCCAAGCTCAGCACCGAGACCGAGGTGCTGCGCGACCTCGCCGGCGAGATCGAGTGGGCGAAGGCCAGTCTCGTCACGCCGGACGATTACCCGGCGATCGCCGCGCGCACCCAGCGCGACACCCCGGCGCCGGTGCTGCAGGTCGCGGACGTCTACCGGCACTACGAGGAGATCAAGAACTCCGCGCAGGTGCTCGACTTCGACGACCTGCTGCTGCACACCACGGCCGCGCTCGAGGAGCACGGCGCGGTCGCCGACGAGTTCCGCGACCGGTATCGCTGCTTCATCGTCGACGAGTACCAGGACGTCACGCCGCTGCAGCAGCGGCTGCTCGACGCCTGGCTGGGCGAGCGCGACGACCTGACCGTCGTCGGCGACGCCAACCAGACCATCTACTCCTACAACGGGGCCTCGCCGCGCCCGCTGCTCGAGTTCACGCGCCGCTTCCCATCGGCGACCGTCGTCCGGCTCGAACGGGACTACCGGTCGACGCCGCAGGTCGTCACGCTCGCCAACCAGGTCATCGGCGCGTCACGCGGGCGGCCCGCCGGGTCGCGGCTGAAGCTGATCGGCCAGCGTCCGCCGGGTCCCGAGCCGCGCTTCGCCGAATACGACGACGAGGCGACCGAAGCCGCCGCCGTCGCGAGCCGGATCCGCGATCTGCTCGACGCGGGCGTGTCCGCCAGCGAGATCGCCGTGCTGTACCGGGTGAACGCCCAGTCCGAGGGCTACGAGCAGGCGCTGAGCGCGGTCGACATCCCGTATCTCGTGCGGGGCGGCGAGCGGTTCTTCGCGCGCAAGGAGGTCCGGCAGGCCGTGATCGCGCTGCGGTCGGCCGTCGGCCGGGAGCCGGACGGCGATCTGGTGACCATCGTCCGCGCGGTGCTCGGGCCGATCGGGCTCACCGAGCAGCCGCCCAGCGGCGGCGCGGCGAAGGAACGCTGGGACGCGCTGCTCGCGCTCGTCGAGCTCGCGGAGGAACTCGCGGCCAGCGTCGAGGACGCGGATCTGCCGAGGTACGTCGCCGATCTCGACCAGCGCGCCGCGGCGCAGCACCCGCCGACGGTCGAAGGGGTCACGCTCGCGTCGCTGCACGCGGCCAAGGGGCTCGAGTGGGACGCGGTGTTCCTCGTCGGGCTCGCCGAGGGCACGGTGCCGATCCAGCACGCCGACGGTGACGACGCCGCCATCGAAGAGGAGCGGCGGCTGTTCTATGTGGGCGTCACGCGTGCCCGCGAGCACCTTTCGCTGACTTGGGCGCTTTCGCGCACGCCGGGCGGGCGGCGCAACCGCCGCCGCAGCCGTTTCCTGTACGGGCTGATCCCGGAAGATCACCCGGCGGCGCGGGTCGCGCGCTCCCAGCAGCAGGGCACGGGCAAGCCGGCGCCGTCCAAGGCGCGGTGCCGGGTGTGCGGCGGGCCGCTGATGGAGACGATGGAGATCAAGCTCAGCCGGTGCGCCAAGTGCCCGTCCAATGTGGACGAAGCACTGCTCGAGCGGCTGCGGGCCTGGCGGGCCGAGCGGTCGCGTGATCTCAAGGTGCCCGCGTTCGTCGTGTTCACCGACGCGACACTGGTGGCCATCGCGGAGCAGCGGCCGACCGACGACAGCGCGCTGGTGTCGATCTCCGGCATCGGCGCGTCGAAGCTCGAACGGTTCGGTGCCGAAGTGCTCGAAGTCGTCCGCGCGGCGGGGTAGGATAGGCCGCGTCTCGGGGGACTTTCACGCGGCGAACCCGCTGCTCAGCAGCGATCTTCGTGAGTTCAGAGATTTTCTGGAAAATAAGTTGCCGTCGTGTGCTCGGTGGCAATAACCTGCTGTTACACGGGTGAACCGCCCGGGTGCGAGAGTCGCAGGCCGCCAACGCGGCAGGCGCGGGAGATAGAAGGAGGTGTCAGTGCGATGACGAACACCAAAGCCATCACGAACCCTGGCATCGCTCTGTCCTGCGCCGCTTCCGCTCTGACTGTCGAAGCGACCCAGACCGCCGTGCGCCGGGGTACCGGCATGCGCTGGTTCGAGACCGCTGGACGCGAGGGTGTCTTTGGGGGCACCGGTATCAAGCTCGCGCCCGTCAGCGCTCCGGTTTCGCGCCACACCTATGTCTTGAACACCGTTGATCTGCCGACGATCAAGCAGTTCCGCGTTCCGTCACCACCGGGGCGACGTACCTGACGCAAGTCAGGACAAGGCTCACGAAGGCCGCGGAACCGATCATCGGATCCGCGGCCTTCGTGTTTTTTGTGCTGTACCAGCTATGGGGGCTTTACCTATGACCGGCTCGACCAAGAGTCAGAACACCGTCACTTCGACTGACACCCACTCACAAAGGAGCACAACCATGTCCACTGCCGTTTTCACGCCGGGCGCACTGCCCGACGTCTTCACCGAGGCGGGGGTCGGCGACTTGTTCGACGCCTTCGACTCGCCCGAGTACACCCTCCCCTGCCGTTCCGGCGACGCCGACCTCTGGTTCGCCGAGGCCCCGTCCGAGCTGGAGCGCGCCAAGGGCTTCTGCGGTGACTGCCCGGTCCGCGCGGCTTGCCTCGCGGGTGCGGTCGCCCGGCGTGAGCCGTGGGGCGTCTGGGGTGGCGAGATCTTCGAGCGCGGCGTTGTCGTCGCTCGGAAGCGTCCCCGTGGCCGTCCGCGCAAGACCCCGGTCGTCGCGGGTAGCGACGCGCAGACCGGCACCGCGCAGACCGCACGGAGCGCGGCCGCATGACCGCCATGCCCATTACCACCAGGGATTACGAACTGCGGCGCACGCCCGAAAGCGTCGTGCCGAGCGAATTGAACGAGATCAAGGTCAAGGAGACCAGCGAGATGTTACTGCACGAAGAACTGGCCAAGGCGCGAATACAAGAGCTGGAAGAGAGCTTCCGTGAGGCTCGGATACGCGGGAGTGTCCGATCCGCGCGCGCGGCTCGCCGGTGGAGCAAGCTCGCCCAGTGGGCGAGCGAACGCGCACACCGTCACCAGCACTGAGTGAACACCAGCGCTGAGCGAAAAATCGAGTGACACGGCCAAGGCCCCGGAGGGTGCGAGTCTCTCCGGGGCCTTGGCCGTGTCCATCGAACAGCTCCACCGGACACGGCCTTGCCGTTTCGGCAAAACGAAATGGCGGACCGCGCGGCCTGCGGTTCAATGAATCACATGGCTGCGAAAACACATGACGATGTCGATTGGACGTCCCGGCTCCCACTGATGCGCCGGGCCGACCGGCTGGACGCGGAGACGCACGCCGGGGTGGCGGCCAGGCTGACCGCCGGGCTGCCGCCGTCGCCGACCGTGGTCGACGTCGGCTGCGGGTCCGGCGGGATGAGCGCGAGCTTCGCCGCCGCGCTCGCGGCTGCCGGGGGCGGCACGCTCGTGCTCGTCGACGGCACCGAGGCGCTGCTCGCCGAAGCCGAGTCGGTCTCGACCCGTGCGGGCGGCGGGTCCGTGCAGGTCAAGGCCGTGCACGCCGACCTCGGTGGTCAGGACCTGCGTGCGCTGGTGCCCGAAGCCGACCTGGTCTGGGCGTCCGCGGTCGTGCATCACCTGCCCGATCAGCAGGCCGGGATCAACCGGCTGGTCACCGCGCTGCGCACGGGCGGCACGCTCGCGCTCGCCGAAGGCGGCCTGCCCACCCAGCACCTCCCGGCGGATCTCGGTGTCGGCGAGCCGGGTCTCGAACGGCGGCTGCTCGCGGCCAAGGAGATCTGGTTCTGGGAGATGCGCGGCGGCATGGAAGGCAGCGTCCGCATGCCCTACGGCTGGGAAACCGCGCTCGGCAAGGCGGGCTTGGCCGACGTCAGCTCGTTCGGCGTGCTGTATCACCACCCGGCGCCGGGCGGCGAAGCCGTGCGGGCGGCCGCCATCGACGCGATCACCTGGCTGGCACAGGGCGCGGAGGAACGCCTGAGCGCGTCCGACAATGCCGCGCTCGCACAGTTGCTCGACCCGGAGAGCCCGCATTATCTCGGCGCCCGCGACGACCTTTCCCTGCTCGCCGCGCGGACCGTCCACTTTGGCCGCATGCCGTGAGCGACGCCGACGTGGTCACGTGTTCCCGGTGCGGGGCAAGGAAAACCGCCACCGAGGATCCACTGCGGGCATTGGCCTGGGTCGCCGATCGCGACTCCGGGGCGCTCCGCTGGCTCTGCCCTGACTGCGCACGTGACCACGTCCGCGATATCGAAGGAAAGCTCCCTTCCGAGTATTGGTGAACCGGATATTGACGAATGGCGTCCTTCAGGCCGCGTCGTCCGCGCGCAGGCGCCGGAGCCCCTGCACTTTCGGGCGGTCACGTGCCACCGCGACGCCGTACGCGCGGACCAGTTCCTTGACGATCGTCTCCGGGGTCTCGGCCACCTGCTCGTAGGTGGACCGGACCACCGTGACGCCCGCCGCGAGCAGGTTCAGGTACGCGAGATGGCCGTCCGGCCGGACGCCCGGCGCGCCGGGCGTCATCATCCACGCGAGCCCGATCTGGTCCCACCAGGCGTCGGCGAGCGCGATCGGCTTGCCGCGCGCGTCGCAGACCGTGACGTCCCAGCTCGCCGACGGCAGCGGGGACGCGCGAAGCAGGCGCCTGGCCAGGCCGCTGAGGTAGGTGCCCGCGGCGAGGTCGAGATTCCGCAGCGCCATCCTGATGCCGGAGGTGCTGCGCTGGTTACCCGTTTCGAGCTCGGCCCGCAGCTCGTCCACCGTGCACAGTCCCCAGTAGAGACACTGGCTGACCAGCCGGTTGATCGGCTCCTGCTCGTATTCGCGGCGCGTGGCGTCGACGATCGCCCTGGTGATCGGCGCGTACGGCAGCCCTTCGAAGTGGACGGGCTCCGGCAGGTGGGTGGTGCGCTGGATGATCGTCAGCTCGTCGGGCAGCACCCGCCTGTTCGGCTTCACGAGCAGCTGGGTGCTGAGCGGCTGGGCCAGGTCGGCGCCGTGCGCGCGGAGCGCGTCGACGCCGGTGATGACGCAGTCCGGGCCGAACCTCGCCAGCAGCGCCCGTAGCCGCTGTCTTCGGGTCGGTTCGCCGTTGCCGAGCAGCACTACGCCGGGCAGCAGGCGTCGCCATGGCCCGCCTGGCCTGCACCGCACCGTGATGCGGCTCGTCGAGACGCCGGCGGCCTGGAGCTGCTTGACGGTGACCACGCCTTCGGTCGCGAGGTGGCCGAGTGATTCGCTTCTGGTGTGCTTGAGTTGGTTCATGATCCGAGCGTGCCCGCTCGGCCATCCGAGTGGAACCGGGTCGGCGAAGATGTGGACAACTCGGGCCCGCGAAGGGACTTTTCGGGTCGTCCGGCGCCCCGCTGTGGATAACTGAAATCACGCGGCGGCGTTGTGTGGTAACGCTAGGCCGCGAACCCCGGCTGCCAGCGCTCGACGATCGCGCGGGCGGGGATCTCGGCGTCGAGCTGGCAGAGGATGCCCGTCGAGCCCGCGGTCACCCGGTGGATCATCAGGTACTCGGGCGGCAGGTTGAGCGAGCGGCTGGTCTGGAAGTCGCGGCCACGGGTGTCGCCGACGCGGCCAGCCTGCTTCTGCAGCCAGCGGCGGGTGAAGTGGAACGTCTCCGACGCCAGCGGCTCGGTGAACGGCGCCAGGTAGGCGAGCACGTCCTCCGCGCTCAGCTCGGTGCCCGGCCGGACGAAACCCCACTCACGCAGCAGCTGCATCAGCTCGGCCGAGCGGCCTTCGAGCGCCAGGCGGGTCATCTCGCCGAAGTGGCTGGGGATGCCGTGCGGCAGGCGCGCGACGCCGCCGAAGTCCAGCACGCACAGCCGCCCGTCCTCGGTCAGCATGAAGTTGCCGGGATGCGGGTCGGAATGCAGCAGATGAGCGCGCTGCGGCGACGAGTAGTGGAACTCGGTGAGCAGCCTGCCGACCTCGTTGCGGGTCTTGGTGTCACCGCTGGCGATGATCTTGGCGAGCGGGATGCCGGTGACCCATTCGCTGATCACGACCTTCGGCGCGCTGGCCACGACCCGCGGGATCAGCACCTCGGGGTCGCCGGCGTAGGACTTCGCGAACGCGCGCTGGTTGTCCGCCTCGGCCAGATAGTCGAGCTCCTCGTTCATCCGCGCGGCGAGCTCGGCCAGCAGCGGCTTGACCTCGGTGCCCGGCACGAACGCCTGGAAGAGCCTGCTGAACCGCTGCAGCTGGCGCAGGTCGCTGCGCAACGCCTCGTCGGCGCCGGGGTACTGGACCTTGACCGCGACCTCGCGGCCGTCGTGCCAGACCCCGCGATGCACCTGGCCGATGCTGGCCGCGGCGGCGGGCACGTCATCGAACTCGGCGAACCGGCTCGTCCACGACCGGCCGAGCTGCTCGGCGAGCACCCGGTGCGTCTGCCGCGCCGGCATCGGCGGCGCGCCGGACTGCAGCTTCGTCAGCGCCTCGCGATAGGGCGCGGCCATCTCGTCGGGGACCGCCGCCTCGAACACGCTCAGCGCCTGGCCGAACTTCATCGCGCCGCCCTTGAGCGAGCCGAGCACCTCGAACAGCTGCTCGGCGGCCTTGGCGGACAGCGTCGCGCTGACCTCCTCCGCGCTCTGGCCGGTCAGCCGCCGTCCCCAGCCGCCGACCGCCCGGCCCGCGATCCCGAGCGGGATGCTGGCCAGCTTCGCCGTGCGTGCGGCGCCTTTGCGCGGCATCACGGTGTCTTCGGTCGACTCGCGAGATTCGGTCACTCCCCGATTCTGCCTTGCGTCCCGCGTCCCGCGCAGTGATTCGCCGCCGGACTCTCAGCGAGCGCGGCACTGGCATTTCGCGTGAGGCGGCCACCAGCGGTTCTTCACGGTCCCGGCGAAGGCGTCCAGCTCGAGTGTGGTGTTCCACACCGGTGGCGGCTCGCGGTCGGCGCAGAGCGCGCGCAACGTCTGCGCGACCGCCAGCGACGCGCAGGACTGCACGTCGGCCAGGCACGCCTGTTGCGCGCGGCCCGCCAGCTGCCCGGCGATCCTCGGCCAGCTCTGGTCGCGCTCGGTCCGGTGCAGGTCGGCGCAGGTGAGGCAGCTGGTGCGGCCGGGCACGACCAGCGGCCCGACGATGCCGATGCCGTCCCTGATCCGCACCGGCAGATGCGCGGTCTTCGCCGCCATCAGCTCGGCGAGGACCTCCGGCGCGGGCACCACGGCGTCGGTGAGCAGCACGAGGTCGGGTTTGCGGTCGCCGAACAGGCGGGTGGTGAGGATCGTCGGGTCGACCCGGTGCACGGCGTCCGCGATCGCCTGGCGCCGCGCGGTGCCCAGGTCGGGCTCGGCGAGCCCGGAGCCGAGGTCGGCGGCACCGACCGTGCCGTCGGCGATCACGTCGATGTGCCCGATGCCCGCGGTCGCGAGCAGCGCCGCGACGGCCGTCGCCAGCCTGCCTTCGCCGCGGACGGCCACCGCGCACTGCCGCCTGCGTGCGCGTTCCCGGTCGTCGCGGTGACCCGCGCGCAACGCCCACAGGCCGGTCTCGCCGCCGCGGTTCTTCGGGTCGGCTTCGCGGAGCAGGCCGCGCCGGTGCAGTGCGGCGAGCAGCGCTTTGAACTCCTCGGTGTGCTCGCCGGCGATCTCGAGCAGGTTCCGCAGGGTGCGGCGGCCGTCGAGCGCGCGCAGCGCCTCGATGACCGTGGGCCCGAGCCCGCCCGCGACCACGGCGAACCGCGGGTCGAGGCCGATCTGGACTTCCGCCGTGCCGCGTTCGAGTACCTGCAGCCCGGGCAGCAGCTGAGGGTGTGACTGATCATCCATGGCACTCAGGGTGACAAACGGTGGCTGTCGGTCGGCCTGAAACGGGCTCAGTTATCCACAGGGAAACTCGCCTGTGGATAACTGAGGGCTGTGACCATTCAGGGATCGGAAGTGTCGGTGACTGGCCTTACCGTTGTTGCGTGGCCGAAGCACGGATGCCCTCCCTGATGAATCGGGACGATGCGAACGAAGAGAAGGTCGAGGTGAGACGCAGTCCGCGACGCAGACGCACGGTCAGCGCCCGCCTCGAAGGCGACACACTGGTCGTGATGATCCCCGCGCGGATGAGCAAGAAGGAAGAGCGGCACTGGGTCGCCGAGATGGAGCGCAAGCTCAGGCGCACCTCCAGCGAGCCGGTGCTCGCGCCCCCGCCGCCGCGGGTGCGCGGCGGCGCCGACGAGGCGCTGATGCTCCGGTGCGCCTACCTGTCGTCGAAGTACCTCGACGGGACGGCGAACCCGGTGAGCGTGCGCTGGGTGCCGGAGATGCGCACCCGGTGGGCGTCCTGCACGCCGGTGGACGCGACCATCCGCGTCAGCGACCGGCTGCGGAAGGTGCCGCCGTGGGTGCTGGACTACGTGCTGGTGCACGAGCTGGCCCATCTGCGGGTGGCCAGTCACAGCCAGCAGTTCTGGGCGCTGGTCCGGCGGTACTCGAAGACGGAACGGGCGATCGGATACCTCGAGGGGTTGTCCGCGGCGGCGGGATGGGGGATCGAGATCGAGACGCCGTGACGGCTCACGTTCTCGCGAGCCGGGGGTTTCAGTGGGGTGCGCGAATTCTTGGGTTCGCGCTGGAATGCGGCGAAGTCCTTGGGGGACAACGATTTTGGGTGGGTCGTGAGTGGTTTGGCCGGTTAGAACCGGCCGTGCCACTCACGACCCCCGCTGGGACATGAAAACGGGGCCCGGGCGGTGATCGCCTGGGCCCCGCTCGCGTCAGGGCTACTCGGACTCGTCGGGTTTCGGGTCCTCGGGCTTTTCGGCCTCGCCCTTGGCGGCGTCTTCGGCGCGCTGGGTCTTTTCCAGCTCGGCGATGGGGTCGAGATCCGCGTTGTCGCCGGTCTTGCCGAGCTGCTCGGCGAACTCCATCGGGTCGTCGAGATCTTCGGCGGTCGGCATGAGGTCGCGGTGCGACCAGAGACCGTCACGCTTCTCGATGCCGTACTGGTCGCCGACCAGCTTCCACAGCGCCGCAGCCGCGCGCATGCGGCGGGGGCGCAGTTCGAGGCCGACGAGGGTGGCGAAGGTCTGCTCGGCCGGTCCGCCGGTGGCGCGGCGGCGGCGCAGGGTCTCGCGCAGCGCGTCCGCTCCGGGGAGACGGTCGCCGACGGCCTCGGCCACGACGACGTCCACCCAGCCCTCGACCAGCGCGAGCAGGGTTTCGAGCCGGGTCAGCGCGGCCTGCTGCTCGGGGGTGGTCTTCGGCTCGAGCATGCCGGAGGACATGGCCTCTTCGATGCTCGCCGGGTTGGCCGGGTCGATCTGGCCGACCATCTGCTCCAGCGCCGAGGTGTCGACCGAGATGCCGTTGGCGAACTCCTCGACCGTCGCGAGCAGCCGCTGGCGCAGCCAGGGCACGTGCGCGAACAGGCGCTGGTGCGCGGCTTCGCGAGCCGCGAGGAACACGAGGACCTCGCTGCTGGGCAGCTCCAGTCCCTCGGTGAACTTCTCGATGTTCGCCGGGAGCAGGGCCGACGTCGCGTCCGGGCCGAGCGGGAGGCCGACCTCCGACGAGGTGAGCACCTCCTGGGCGAGCGCGGCCAGCGCGCCGCCGAGCTGGGAGCCGAACGCCATGCCGCCCATCGACCCCATCATCGACAGCAGCGGGCCCGCGGCCTGCTTGGCCTCTTCGGGCAGCGCCTGCACCCACGCGCCGGAAACCTGGCGGGCCACCGGGTCGCAGAGCCGCTGCCAAGTCGGCAGCGTCTTCTCGACCCAGTCGCGCGCGGACCAGGCGACCGTCTTGGTGGCGCCCGCGGGCAGGATCGTCGCGGCGTCGAGCCAGAGCTCGGCCAGGTGGGCGGCGTCACGCACGGCGGTGCTCGAATCGCCGCCAGCGGAGGAGAAGCCGATCTTGCCCTCACCGCTGCCGCTGAGGTTCTGCAGCGCGATCTGCTTGGCCAGGTCGTAGTTCACCGGCCCGGTCGAAGTGCCCGCCTGGCTGAGCATCTGGCCCAGCTGGCTGAGCATCTGACCGAGCTGATTGAACGCGTCAGCGGGCGGCTGCCCAGGGTCAGACGGATCGTTTTCGGGATCGGACGGTCCGAAGCCGAAGGGGGGTTTGCTCATGACACCACCGTACGCGGGTAGACCACTGATTGAGGGCTCCGACCGGCGAGGAGGCGTGCCCTTCACCGCGAAGCGAACACCGTCACCGTACGCTGTCGGGCGTGAGCACGCCCCGCGATGAAACCGCTGTCGAGTCGCACCAGCCGCAGGCCGCCCAGGCAGGCCCGCCGCGGCCGGAGCGGGACCACCGGCTGAGCAGGCGCGGCTGGACGCTGGTGATCAGCGCCGTGCTGTTCCTGGTGTTCGCCGCGCTGGGGTTCTTCGCGCCGGTGCCGTTCGTGGCGATCAGCCCCGGCCCGACCTACGACACGCTCGGCAAGGACGAGTCCGGCAAGCCCGTCGTCCAGATCAACGGGCACCAGGAGTTCCAGACGACCGGTGAGCTCCGGATGACCACGGTCTCGCTGCGCGACGGCGTCACGCTGTTCAGCGCGCTGGGCCTGTGGGCGAGCGGCCGGTACGCGCTGGCGCCGCGTGAGGAGTACTTCAAGCCCGGCGAGACCAACGACCAGGTCAAGCAGGAGAACGTCAAGCAGTTCGAGGACTCTCAGAGCAACGCCGAGGTCGCCGCGCTCCGGCACCTCAAGTACCCGGTGAAGGTGCTGACCAAGGAGGTCGTCGCGGGCAGCCCCGCCGACAAGGTGCTCGCGCCCGGCGACCGGCTGGTGAACGTGAACGGCAAGGACATCGTCGCCGAGGAGGACGTCCGCGCGGCGCTCGCCGGCACCAAGCCCGGGCAGACCATCCCGATCACCTTCCAGCACGGCAACGAGCCCGCGAAGACCACCTCGCTGACGCTCGGGCAGCGCCCGGACCGTCCGGAGGGGTTCATCGGGCTGACCCCGATCGACCGCGCGGACGTGCCGTTCGACGTGAAGATCTCGCTGGAGAACGTGGGCGGGCCGTCGGCGGGGCTGATGTTCGCGCTGGCGATCGTCGACCGGATGGAGACCGGGGACATCGCGGGCGGGCGGCACATCGCGGGCACCGGCGAGATCACCGAAAAGGGCGTGGTCGGGCCGATCGGCGGGATCTCGTTCAAGCTGGTCGGCGCGCGCGAGGCGGGCGCGACCGACTTCCTGGTGCCCGAGCGCAACTGCGCCGAGGCGAAGTCGGCGGTCCCGGATGGACTCAACCTGATCAAGGTGTCCACCCTGGACAGTGCGCTGAGCGCGCTCGCCGACCTGCGCGAAGGCCGCCCCACCCCCAAGTGCTGAGCTTTGGGGCCCTTGAAAGCGGGGTCGTTGAAAGCCCGAAAGCCACTTTCGTCAGATGTGATCTGACGAAAGTGGCTTGGTCTCAATCGGTTGTTGCAAGTAGTGGTGGCTGATAGGAGATCGTCATGCCAGGACCCCGGTTGACGTGCGAGGAACGGGAAAAGATCCAGAACGGTCTGGATCAGGGACTTACCCAGGATGTGATTGCGAGAGTCCTGGGTAGGTCACCCTCGACGATTTCACGGGAAGTGCGCCGAGGTGGTGGGCCGCGGTGCTCCAGGCCCGGCGCCACGATCACTGGCCGGCCTCGCCGCTACCGGGCCGACCGAGCCCAGCGTCTGGCCCTCGAACGCGGCCGGCGCCCGAAAGCCCACCGGCTGGCCGGTGAGCTGGCGGCGGTGGTGACCGGTCTGCT
>NZ_FNON01000018.1 GCF_900107045.1 Amycolatopsis xylanica | reverse complement strand
AAACGCCACATCGCCACCGACACCCAAGGACTACTGCTGGTCGTGCTGGTCACCGCCGCCAACCTGCAAGACCGCGCCGCCGCCCGCCTGCTGCTACCCGCCCTGCACGCCGTCCAACGCGGTGTGAGGTGGATCTGGGCCGACGGCGGCTACACCAGCGCCGACCTCGTCGACTGGGCGCAGAAAACCCTGCGGATCACCCTCGACATCGTCAAGAAAATCGCCGGGCAGAAAACCTTCGTCATCCTGCCCCGACGCTGGGTCGTCGAACGCACCTTCTCCTGGATCACCCAAGCCCGACGCAACGTCCGCGACTACGAACGCCTCACCGACCACTCCGCAGCATTCATCAACCTCTCCATGATCACTATGATGACCAGGCGCCTGACCCGCGAAAAGCGGACCAAGACCACCTAGACAAGTTCAAAGACTGGCTCTTAGAACCGCCCGCAACGCGCACGAGCTTTTTACTCCACGACCAAGGTCAGCCGCTGGATCCCCCAGTTGTCGGCCTGCGTCCCGGGCAGCCAGACGTCGACGATGTCGTCCTTGATCCAGCTCCCGATGTCGGCCGCGTAGCAGTGCCCGTACCCGGGCACGTAAAACCTTGTCCCCCAAGGGATGTTCCGCGCGTCGACCGCGCAGAACCCGGGCCCGGCCAGGTACCCCAGCGCGGTCTGCCCGGCATCGTTGTAAGCACTGACGCGGTACGAGTACTGCGTTCCCTTGGGAATCGAGTAGGCGGCGAGCTTGTTCGACGCGTTCAGCCGGAACGACGACGAGATCTGCCCGAGCGATCCGGGCGAGTTGTCCTCTTTGCTCATCGCGTACACCTGGTAGTGCGCGCCGTTGCACGGACTCGCGTCGGTGACCAGGAAACTCGCCTGGCCCCAGTCACTGACCCACTGCAACGCCTGCCCGTTGCGGAACGCCCGATAGGCGACCGCACCCGGCACACGGTTGAACGTGAAAGTGACCTTGCCATCGGCGCCGAGACCACCGGCGATCCCGCTCGGCGCCGGCAGGCGGTTGCTGACGTTGACGGCGCCGACCGTGCCGCCCGGGGCTTGGCCGCCGCTGACCGGCCGGTCGGGGATGGTGCCGGTGTAGAAGTGCTGGCAGGTGGGCAGTGCTGCGCTGGCGGTGGCGGGCGCCGCGATCAGCGCGCCGAGACTGAGGACGACGAATCCGAAGGCTTTACCCAGACGTGTGGACATGACGACGAAACCTCCTGGCAGGGACCGGATGGAGGGAGCCGCGCGGTCTGTCGACGTTAGGTGGCCTGGGTCACCCTCGTCAATAGGTCTAGACCTTTTTGTCCGGCACTCAGCACTTGTCAAGCATGAGCGACAGCGCGCTCTTCTCGGCCGAGGTGATCGTCAAGGCGTAGTAGCTCTTGACAGTGATCCAGTCGGTCGCATAGGTGCACCAGAACGAGACGAGCGGCGGCTTCCACTGGTCGGGCGCCTTGTCGCTCTTCTGCTGGTTGACGCGGTCGGTCACGGTGAACAACTGCGGCCGGGTGAGGTCGTTCGCGAACTGCTCGCGCTTCTCGTTCGTCCAGTCCTTCGCGCCGCTGACCCAGCTCTGCGCGAGCGGGACCATGTGGTCGATGTCGACGTCCGACGGCTTGGTCCAGGTGTCGCCGTCGTACGGGCTGGTCCACGAGCCCGAGGTCGGGTTGCAGTCGGAACCCGCCTTGACGTCCTTGCCGTCGCGCTTCAGCACGACCTCGCGGGTGTTGCAGTTCTGCCCCTGATTGGACCAGTGCGGGTACTTCTTGCGGTCGTAGCCGTCGAGGGTGCCACGCGGCGCGATCTTGAGCTGCTCCAGCTGCGCGCGGGCGTCACCGGCGCTCGCGGATGGGGTCGCCGCCGTGCCCTGATTGGCCGTGACCAGCCAGAACACCAGCGCGACCGCGAGTACCGCGGCCACCCCGGCCAGTACGAACTGAATATTCCGGCGCATCGCGGATTCCTCTCCTGGCCAGGGAAATCCGGGTGATTATGGCGGCGCGGGCGAGGTTCACCCGGCAGATCGAGCGGCGCGTCGGACGTGAGTTCGGTCATGGTCATTAGGATGCGGAAGGCAAGGGAGGCAGTGTGGACGTCAAGGTCGAGAAGAGTTCCGAGCGGAGCCGCTACGAGGTGTTCGCGGACGGCGTGCTCGCCGGTTTCGCCGAGTACGAGCGGCAAGGCGACGAGCTGGCGTTCACGCACACCGAGATCAAGGAAGAGTTCGGCGGCCAAGGCCTGGCGAGCAAGCTCATCAGGGCGGCGTTGGACGACGCGCGTACGCAAGGCGTCGGCGTGCTGCCGTACTGCCCGTTCGTCTGCGGCTTCGTCAAGAAGCACGCCGACTACGTCGACCTCGTGCCCGAGGGGCGACGCGCCGAGTTCGAGCTGTGATTTCCCGACAACACGAACTCTCGGTGACGAATTCCCACCAAAAGTAGCGCGTGACTGGTACAGTGGCGAGACACCTACGCCACTTCGCCGACCGCAGGACGGACATACCTGAAATCCAGAAGGTCCCGCCGAAGTACGAGCAGATCGCAGCGCCGATCCGGGACCAGATCATCGCGGGCGAGCTCAAGCCCGGCGACAAAGTTCCCTCCGGCCGCTTTCTGATGAAGCTTTGGAAGGTCTCGCGGCCGACCGCCGACGCGGCGCTCGACCTGTTGAAGCACCAGGGTTACATCGAAGCGCGGCAAGGCTCGGGCAGCTACGTCCGCGAGGCGCTGCCCGGCGATCCGTCGGCCATGCTGACCGTCGACGTCAGCTTCCGCACCGAGTTCCTCGCGGTCGAGCTGACGCCTGGGCCCGCTCACGCCACGCACGCGCTGGGCGAGCCGGACGAGGCCGAGCTTCTCCGGCGGCAGCTGCTCATCCACAACAGCGAAGACGAACCCGCCCGGATCCAGACCTCGTGGTTCGCGCCCGCGGTCGCCGAGGAGGCGCCGCTCCTGCTCGAGCGCGCCCAGCCGCCGGAGGGCGTCGAGGCCTATCTCGCCGCGACCGCCGGACACCACCCGACGCGCACGCTTCGCGAGAATTCGGCTCGCCTCGCCACCGCGGCCGAACGTCGTCAGCTCGACCTCGCCAGCCCGTCCGCGGTGCTCGAACACCGCGTGACCGTGTTCGGCGCGGATGGCGCCGTGCTCCGTTTCGACGAGATCGTCTGCCCGCCGGACACCTGGTACCCCGAGTCCGATCACCCCTCTCTTTCCGGCTAACTCAAGCTTTTCTTCAGGTTCTTTTTCAGGGGCGGCGGCCGTGCGACACGGTCGCCGCCCCCTTCACTTTGTGCTGTCAAGCCCACTGCGCCTGACATCGATCACTGTACTGGCTAGTGGACCAGGCCGCAACCCAGTGTCCCCATACGTGCGCGGAAGGCGACTACCTAAGCCCGTCAGTCCAGGTCACTCGGCCAAATGACGCAACTGTGGGTGTTTCCCGTACCGAATTGCCCGCCCCGTCCGAAAAGCACATGTGACCCGACCGGTGCTGGGACAGGAATGGACGCTCGCGGGCAGGGGCGGGCAGCTGGAGACCGTGCTCGCGGCCGCGGCGCGCGGCGAGTGCATGGTGCTCTCCGGTGCCGCCGGCATCGGGAAGACCCGCCTGGCACGGGAAGTGTGGACGCGGCTACGCGCGGCCGGTCACACGGCCGAGTGGGTCACGGCGACCCGCGCGGGCTCCGCGATCCCGTTCGGCGCGGTGTCCCATCTGCTCCCCGAGGGCGGCCAAGCCGACCGACTCGCCCTGCTCCGCCGGGTCGCCGCGCAGTTCGAGCGCGCCGAGCGGCCCGCGATCGTCGTCGACGACGCGCATCTGCTCGATGACGCGTCCGCCACGGTCGTCCATCACCTGAGCACCCGGTCACCGGCGTTCGCCCTGCTCACCATCAGGGACGGCGAGCACTGCCCCGATGCGATCACCGCGCTCTGGAAGGAAGGCCAGGCCACCCGCGTCACGGTGCCGAAGCTGCCGGGCAGTGCGATCGACAGCCTGCTCGCCGAGACCTTCGAGCAGCAACTCGACGCCGTGAGCAGGCAGCGGCTGTCCCGGGTCAGCGGCGGAAACCCGTTGCTGCTCAGGGAAATCCTGCAGGCCGGATTCGACAGCGGCACGCTGCGCCGCCGTCGCGGCCGCTGGCGCTGGACCGGCTCGGTGCCCGCGACCGCGCGACTCGGCGAGGTCGTCGCTGACCGGCTCAACGCGGCGGGCGACGCCATCGCAGGCGTGCTGGAGGTGATCGCCTGCGGAGAGCCGCTGGCGATGACCGTGCTCGAAGGGCTCGCCTCCACCGAGGCCATCACGGCCGCCGAGCGCCAAGGCCTCGCGGTCATCGATCACAGCGGAAACCGAGTGCTGGCCAGGCTTTCCCACCCGCTGCACGGTGAGGTCATCCGCTCGACCATGACCAGATCGCGCACCCGTCACCTCGCGGGCAAGCTCGCCGCGGCGACCATCTCGTCGCCGATGCGAAGACGCGACGACGCCTTGCGCGCCGGCGTCTGGCAGCTGATGGCCGGGCACGCCGGCAACGCGGAAATCCTGCTGACCGCGGCGAAACAGGCCATGGACCGGTTCGATCTCGACCTCGCGGAACGCCTCGCGCGCGCGTCGCGCGACTCCGGCGGCGGCTGGCGCGCGGAGAACGTGCTCGCCCAGATCCTGAGCCATGCCGGGCAGGCCAACTCGGACATTCTCTATTGGGGCGAAGGAAAAGAGCGGGCGTCGGAGGAGATCAGCGGCGCGCCGGGCCGCCGCGCCGCCGAGGGCAATCGCAGTTTCATCCTGATGTTCGACAGCCGCTGCGCCGACGCGCTCAAGGTCGGCGAGTCCGTGCTCGCCACGCCCGACGCGGAACCGCAGGCCGTGGTCTGGGCGGCGACCGGCGCCGGCGCTGCGGCGGGCCTGCTCGGCGACACCGCGCGGGCGAGCGCGATCTACCGGCTCGGACTGGACGTCGCGACCGTGCATCAGGCCGAAGTCCCTTGGGGCGCCACCCAAGTCGGCTGCGGCAGGCTGATGGGCCTGCTCGCCAACGCGCGGCTGAGCGAAGCGCGCGAGCTGGCCGAACGCGAGTACAAGGCCGCGCTCCGCGACGAGGCCGAGAACGTCGTCGGTGCCTGGGCGGGCTTCCTCGGCGCCACCGCGAAGGCGCAGGGAGACGTGCGAGTGGCGGCGTCGTCGCTGCGGGAGTCGTTGAGCCTGCTCAAGGAGTACGACGCGTTCCGGCTCGCCGCGCCGTGCCTGGCCTCGCTGGCAGGTGCCCTCGCGCTGTCCGGTGACGGGCGGCTCGCGGCTCGGCTGCTCGACCGCGCGCACAGCCCGGAACGCCAGGCCAGCAGGCTGTTCCAGCCGTGGATGGAGCTCGACAAGGCCTGGACGCTCGCCGCGCTCGGCAACCGGTCCGCCGCCGCGTCCACCGCGCGCGCAGCCGCGGATCTGGCGCGGGACTTCGGCCAGCCGACCGTTGAAGGCTGGGCGCTCTACGACGCCGCGCGGCTCGGCGACGCGCCGTCGGTGCACGCGCGGCTGACCGCACTCGGCTCGCTGTTCGCGCCCGCCGCCCGAGGCCTGGCCGCCAAGGATCCCGAGCCGCTGGAGCAGGCGGCCTGGATCTTCGCCGACCGCGGCCTGCTGCTCCACGCCGCCGAAGCCGCGGCCACCGCGGGCGCGCTGTACCGCTCCGACGGCAAACGGACACTGGCCAACGTCGTGCTGGAACGGGCAGCCGTACTGGCGCAACGCTGCCATGGCGCGCACACTCCGCTGCTCGACGCGAGCGGCCTGCGCGCGGTGCTCACCCGGCGCGAGCACGAGGTCGCGGCGCTCGCGGTCGCCGGGCTGTCCAGCCGCCGGATCGCCGAGCAGCTCGGGCTCTCGGTGCGCACGGTCGACAACTACCTGGGCCGGGCGTACGCGAAGTTCGGCGTCCGCGGCCGGGCGGAGCTCAGCCGCGCGTTCCACCCATAGAGTGAGAGGTTCAAGTTTCAACTGACGTTCCGTAACGGTCTTTCCGCTGGCGGCGACCTCTAGAACTGCGTCCAACAAGCCGCCAGGAGGCCATCCATGAGCATCGCGTCCGCGTCGAAACCTCTGCTCCACCCGAAGGCGCTCGGCGTCACCGGTGCGGCACTCACGGCGGGATCGCTGGTGACGCTGGCCTTCGAGCTGTCGATCACCGTATCGGCCTACACCGCGCTCGCGCTGTTCCTCGTCACGGTCGCCGTCGTCTCACTGCGGCTGGCGCACGGGAAAGTCGACTCGATCTTGCACGAAGAACTAGATCACGCCGAGTGACGCTTCCGCGTGGCGAGCACCAGCAAAATCGCCCCTACCGCGCCCGCGACTCCGCAACCGACCCCGAACATGACCGCGGGCTCATGACCGATCATGGTCGACACGACCATCCACACGGCCGCCCCGAAGAGGAACCCGAGTATCGGCCCGCCGACCGAAGACCCACGCCAGCGGTGTCCGTTGCGCACGGTCCGCAAGCCGGATTCCAGGTAAGCCAGCGCGAACAGGCCGAGGATCAGGCTGCCCGCGCCCAGTGCGCTCGCGAGCGGATGCTGGGTGGTGCGGAAGGTGAACGTCTGCGTGACGATCTCCTTGGCGGACAAGGTGGCCGTGACCGTCCCGCCGACGATCCAGCGAGTGATCGCGGGCATCTCGGTCTTGGCCTTGAAGGTTCCGGGAGCGTCCGGCACGGCGGCCGCCGTGGTCGACCCGAGCGGAATTCCAGCGGCCGACAGCTCCAGCTTGATCTCTTCCGGGCTGCCTGAGCCATAGATGTCGAACGGCTTGCTGAGATCGGCTGACGCTCCGCGCAATGGCGGATAGGAAGCGTCGTGCTGAATCTCTTGCGGGGTAACGAAAGCGAGCACGAACAACGCCACGAACGCGAGCACGGCGCCGAGCCGCAGCCAGAGCACGGACTGCGCCGGCTCCGGCGTGCTGGGCCGGAGGTCGGCGCGCGTGGCCGACAGCGTGTGGTCTGCGGGCACCGGCGGACGCTGCACCGGCAGGGTCCGCGAATCGCCGACCGGCTGCGTCGTCGCGCCGGTCGAAAGCCCCGCCATCACGCGGGGCGTCAGGTGCAGCACCGGCACGCGTGAGCGTTCGAGCCAGCCCTGGCCGTAGACCTTCGTGGCCGCCGCGGCCAGGTCGGCCGCGAACGACTCGGCCTCGCGGTACCGGTTGTCCAGCTCGCGCCCGAGGCTGCGCATGACGACCGCGGCGATCGGCGCGGGGACGTTCGAGATCGGCCGGGGATCGGTGAACATGTGCTGGCGCATCATGGCGATGGCGCCGCGCGTGTTGTCGAACGGCAGCTCGCCGGAGAGCAGTTCGTAGAGGACGGTGCCCGCGGAGTAGACGTCGGCCGCGGGGCTGAGCGCGTTGCCCATCGCCTGCTCCGGCGCGATGTAGGCGGGCGTGCCGAGCACGTCGCCGCCATGCGTGACGAGCGTGGCGCCCTCGCTGATCACCTGCGCGATGCCGAAGTCGGCGACCTTCATGACACCCTGGGTGGTGAACAGCAGGTTCTTCGGCTTGACGTCGAGATGCAGCACGCCGGCGTTGTGCGCGGCGTGCAGCCCGGCCAGCATCGCGAGCCCGATCGCGCAGGCCTGCTCCCCGCTGACCCCGGCGCCGTGGAACCGGTCGTAGACGGTCCCGCCGTCGAGCCGTTCCATCACCAGCAGGTTCTCGCGCCCGGTGCGCACGTAGTCGTAGACCGGCACGATGTGCGGGTGGTCGAGGCTGGCGAGCACGCGGGCCTCGCGGTCGAAGAGCTCGGCGCTCATCTTGTGGTCGACCATGTCCCACGGCAGCTGCTTGATGGCCACCTGGCGGTTCAGCGACCGGTGGACGCCCGCGAAGACGACCCCCATCCCACCGACACCGATCTCATCCCCGATTGCGTACTGCGGTAGTGCGGCGACCAGCTCGGCCGGAGCGCTCATTGCGGGAATCCCTCGGTGGTGGCGTTGAAGTTGATGGTGGTGTCATCTGCGTGTGCGTCGATCTTAGGAGGCGCCGGGTGCGGCGTGAGATACCCGAGCAGCAAGGCGATCGCGGCCGCCCCGAGCACCACCGGGATCTCGATCGCGGGCTCCGGCGGCACCAGCCGCAGCACGGAGAGCGTCACGACCGCCACCAGCCCGGTCCCGAACCCCGCTGGCAGGAACCGCAGCGCGCGCCGCCACCGGTTCGGCGCCAGCTTGTGCCGCGCGAGCGCGAGCAAAGCGGTCACCCACGCGATGATCGTGAGAACGAGCATCGCGAGCCCGAACACCCCGTAAACGGACCAGAAAGAACCCTGCACATCGGCCACAGTGGTCGCTTCCCCGAGCGATTGCCGTTGTGCGTCGAGCAATTCAACCGATGATGGGAGCAGTCCGATCGCCTGCCCGCTCAGATCACCAAGATCGAGAACAAAGGTCCGCGTGGCTTTTCCATGCGCGGGCACCTCGAACGGCGCGGTCGTGTCATAGGCGAAGAAGGTCAACGCCAGCGCGACCCCCGAAAGCCGCACGCTCCGTACTTTCACGGGTGCGTTCGTGTCATTGACAGCGGTCACGACCAGGCTGACCTGGCTCGCCGGGTCGATCGGGACGGTGTTGTCGGCGGTCGGCTTCCCGTTGATCGTGACCGAGAGACTCAGTTGATCAGCCGACGCGGACGGCGCCCCGAGTAAGACGATTCCCAACGCAACCGCCACCGCCATGACACGTCTCATTGGGTACTCCTGCTTGCGTTGTCGGACTGGTCAGGAATGCTACAGCGAGTACTGAGCGATTGAGGGACGTTCCGATGCGGATGATGGTTCGGTTGGCTTTCGGTCTCGTAGCCGGGATGTGTCTTTTACTGGCACTTTCGAACCCGGGCAACGCACAAGTGCCACCTTCGGTTAGTTTGAAACCATCGAGTGGGCCGGCGGGTAGCGCGTTCACCATCGGTTGGGCCGGCTTCTACAAATGCCGGATCATCAATTTCACATGGGCAGGCACACTACTCACGTCCAAAGTGGCCCCCGCGGACAGCGGCTCGGTCGGCGTCAACGTCCCCGCGACCGCGAAGCCGGGTAGTTACACGGTCACCGCGACCTGCACCAGCCAGCCGGAGACGGCGAGCGGCACCTTCCGCGTCCCCGTGATCGTCACCCCGACGACTCCCCCGCCCCCGGTCACCACGAAGCCCCCGGTCACCACGACCCCGCCGAAGACCACCCCGACCAAGCCCCCGGTGACCACCCCGACAACGCCGACGTCGACCACCCCCACCTCGGAAACCCCGGTGACCTCGGAAACCCCGACGACAACCGTGAGCACCCCGGCCGACGGCGTGCTGGTCCTCGACCACCCGACCATCCAGCCCGGCGACACCCTGTCCGCGACCGGCAACGGCTGCGAGCCAGGTCATTCGGTTACCCTGACCTCCAACGGCGACAAGGTCGGCTCCACGGTCGCCGACGCGACAGGCCACTTCAAGTCCCCGGTCGAGTTCACCCGCATCGAGGCGGGCACCCACACGGTCACGGCCGACTGCGGCATCAAGCTCACCGGAGCGGTCGAGCAGGTCGTCACCAGCAGCTCCGGCGGCCACACGGGAACGTTGGTATTGCTGGTGTTCTTCGTACTCGCGGGAGCAGCGGCGATCCGCGTGCCATAAAGAGGTGCCCTTGCCAGGAGTCGAACCTGGACTGGCCGGATCCTGAATCCGGTGCCTCTCCCAGTTGGGCTACAAGGGCTTTCTCGCTGTGGCGGACCTGTTCCGGGCCCGCCACAGCGTTATTTCCGGCGCTTCAGCGTGCGGTCGTAGTCCTGAAACCGCGCCTTGGCAATGGTCTTCCGATCCTTCGTACGCAAGACGATGCCCTCCGGCTTACCACCCGCGTTCGCATCGAGAGCACTCAACGTCTCGGGCAGCTCTTGGGTTAGAAAGTCTCGCATCTTGTCGATCTCAACAGGCAAACCGTCAATTTCGAACAACCGCGGCACGAGTTCGATCTCGTCGCTTTCGGCCAGCTTTTGCAGATCGGCTTCGTTGAGGAAGGACTGGCCGTTCGCCTCCCGCCAAGCCGAGATCTCCTGCCGCGACTTGGCAAGCATCTCCTCCTCGACGACGATCGAGTCGAACATCCGAAAGCCGACGTTCAGCTCACCGCTGTACTGCTTCGCGGCCTGACCAACCTTGCCACCGTAAACTTCGAAGAACCGAACCCGGATCTTCTCGCTCTCCGGCTCCAGCCGCTCAGCCAGCGCCTTGAGCACCTTCACAATGCCTTGCGATGGATTGCCGATCAGGTCACCCTTGGCGTACAACAGTTCCTCTCGGCTACCGAGCAGATAGTTGCCGTCCGGCAAGGAGATGATCCGCGCGTTGGTACCGTCGATCTTCTCGGTACCCAGCACCGGACCGTCGAACGCGACCGGATTCTCGGTCAGCGAACCGTTCTTGGGATCCAACGCGTGATACGTCGGGATCGACGGATACTTCGTGACCGAGTTGAGCACCTCGAGATCGACTTCCCGCAGCATCTCTTCCTCCCATGGTTTGGCCCGGACGGCGACGATGCATCGGCTTCGCCGCCCGGCGGTGGTGAGGGACGGAATCGAACCGCCTGTGTGCGTTCCCGCACGACTGGTTTACAGCCAGCTGGGCCACCATGGCCCATCCCCACCCTGTGACACTGGCACGAAAAAAAGCCGCCCACCTCGGTGGACGGCTCCCTGGTGTGATCGCTTCAGATCATGTCAGGGAACCTCCGCAGAGCAGCACAAGTCCCGCGCAGTGCCCCTGCGCGGTATAGACGTGCGGCTGCTGTGTCATGCCCCTACCTTGATGCATCCCTTGTGGACCGTCAACGCATTTTCGCCTTGTCCAGCGCACGCAGAAGCGACGACTTCCGCTTGTGCCTTAGCCGAAGCTTGGCCACATAGCCATCGAAGTCCGGATCAGCCCGCCTGAGCTTCACGAGCAACCCGACAACCGCCTTGTACTTATCCCAGCCCCCACGGCCGATGGTGTCCTCAACCAGCGCGCGATAGATCGGCACCACTTCAGCAGGCCGCGTCACTACCTGCACATCGGCCAGCAGCAGCAAGGTCGTTTCCTCACAACCAAACTCACCAAACGCGGCCCAGGCCCGTTCATGTTCGTTCTCATCAAGAAGCGCTCGAACCAAGAGGTCACCACCGGGAAGACGGCCCAACGCCCACTGCCGATGGTCACCCCATCTTCCCAACCGCCCGGCAAGATCCTTGAACGCGACGTAGTTCTCCCACCATGACTGCCGTTCAAGCTCCCGTCGCTGAAGCTCCAGCGCACGGTCAGCTTCCCCCGCCTCGACCAGAAACCTGACCAACTCCTGTCGCTGATACGCAGCGACTTGAGAAAACCCCTTCGAGGCCCACTCAACAGCCTCAGCATCCCGTCCGGCGCTCCGCAGCGCCCGCGCGACGCGCACGTAGTCTTGCGGCCCATCCACGCCGTCCCGTACAGCGTCCACGAGCTCGTCATCATCATTCGCCAGCATCGCGAGTCCTTCGCGCAACTGCAGCAGCCTGCGCTGGCGCTCGCCCCCGCCCCGCCATTCCTCCTCGACCAAGCGCCTCAGCTCAGCGACCCCTGCGTCACCAAGCCCCTCCGCGAAGTCGAGCAGGTTGAAGTCCACCACCAGGTCCAACCTCAGCAACCAGCCGGCCAGCTCCTCCGCGTCAACCGGATGCGCCGCACACAGCTCGGCACACAGCCCCACTGCCCGCTGTATCTGCTCATCGACCAGCCCATATGGGTCCTCGACTACCTCCGAAGCCTCAGCAAGCAGGTCAACCACCCGCCGCGCCACCAGCGCCACCCGCTCATCGTCGCCAATCTCCTCCAGCGCGTCGAGCACGTCGCTCGCTTTCCTGGCGTAGTCGTCCGTGTAGGAACTCAGCAGGTCTTCGATCTGCCCACCCATTGCTTCGACGTCCCTCCCGACCACCCCCAGTGCGAGGCGCCGGAACAACGCTTCGTCCTCACCAGCCTGGGTGAGCAACAGCTCGACAAGACGTGTCTTCTCGAGCCTCTCAAGGTACCCACGCAGGTCAGGCTTCGGCCTGGGCGGTTTCCGCAGCACCGCCAGCCCGACCGCGACGCAGTGCTTACAGAAGAGCCCTCTCGCCGCGTGCGGGCACGTGCACTCACCGACTAGCTCGCCGCGGACGTCCTTGAGCCAGACCGTGTATCGGTCGGTGCCCTGAACTACGGCTTTTACGCCGTCGACCAGCGGATCTACGCCCTCAACGGCGTGGACGTAGCCAGCGCCGCGCGAGTACGACGCACTGCCGGCGAGCTCGCGGAGATCTTTGTCAGAGAACCACGTCACCCTGCCCATTCAACCGTCGGCCGCTAATACAGGCCAACCGTCTCTCGGTGGTAGGAGAGATACTCTGCCCCAATCCCGTGGTCAGGGTGCACCCGAAGCTTCCTGGCGAGACGCTCTCCACCGTGGATCAACGCAAGATCTTCAGCCACGGTCAGCTCGCCGTAGTCAAAGAGAACATGGCACGTTGGGCACAGACACAGGACGTTGCTCGGGATATCCGGGCCGGCATGCGAACCACCCAACGGTTGGATATGGGCACCCTCAGAGTATCCGCGGCCTTTCACAGACAACCGGATCCCACACAACTGACAGGTGTGATCATGAATTCGCTTTACGCGGTCACCGACAACCGTCGAGCGAATAACCCTACGGACCGTCGAAAGCCTGCGACCAGGCGAAAGATTTCCTGTCGGCAGCTCAAGAGACCACGTATCATCCGAAATCGTCAACTCTGGCGAAAATCCAGACTCGGCAGCAATCTTGACTAACTCAAAGCGGCAAACCTTGAACCCACGAAGCCCTGGTTCAATCCAGGCGCGCGCCACCCTAAACAAGCCGTCATACCGGTAACCAGAGTCCGGCGCATGCACATTGCGCCGCTGCGGATTGTGCCCACGTATTACACGAACGGGAGCACCAGTAATCATGCTGGTTCGCAGCGCAGCATTACCAGGAGCCGAAAAGGACTGGTCACTTTCCTGTTTTCCCGAATCGCCCCGACCACCATGACCAGTGTAGACGATCATGTTGCCAAAGTCTTTGTCATCTTCATACTTATGTGAAGCGACAATCGACTCTGCGCCGTCACGTCCATTGCCGACAATCCCAGAGATAGGAGCACGGTGCACTTGCACCTGAGCAGCAGCTTTTCGGCTATCAAATACCGACCCCTCAGGCACGCCAGCTATCTCACCATAACCAGCCTTACTCAGCTCAAAGCCGAAGCCACTGAGCAGGTTAAGGAACTCGCGCTCAGCAACACTCGGTGCAGCAGAACCACTGGCGCGTCGGTAGGCAGAGGCGACGACAGCAATCGGGTCATACTGCCGGCCTTCATGAAGCAGGGCACGCTCAGCCGAACCTGTCGAGCCGTATGCCTCCAGGAACTGCAGCCGACCAAGATCATCACACTCAGCCACAGCGGCGAGCACATCATCTCGGGAGATACCGGCAAGTGTCATGGTCACAAGTTAGCTGACACAGGACAGCGCCACATTGCAATTTGCATGCCCAGGCAATCGCCGGCAGACCGAGTGTCGCCTAGAAGGGTTAGGTGGTTCTACTCAGGGCGGGCCGAGTAGGAATCCCCGACCTCCGATTAAGTGTCACCCGCGCTGGTCAGAGGTGTTGATCCAACCCGCCGCTCTCCGTAGTGTGACCAGTTGACTACGGGGAGGGAGTCACGATGTCGGGTTACCAAGTCATGATCGACAAGATCAAGAACACCGGAGACGCCGCATCACGAGTTGCAGATGGGATCCGTGGCGTGGATTGCGCCGCGACGGTCCCAGGTGGTGACGCGGGTATTCCAGGGTCCACCAGCATGGAGAAACTCGCGGCGGTCAAGCGGGCATGGCAAGGCCGCGAGCAGAACTTCGCCAGCTTGCTGGAAGCGCACTCGGCCAACATCGAGAAGGCGGTACAGCTCTACCGCAGCAACGAGCAGGCTGCGGCCCAGGATCTGACCGCTCGTGAGCGCACGCCGAGCGGTCCGAGGCCGTCTTGATGGTTACCTGGGGATCAGCCAAGAACTGGAACTCAGCGCCACTGCTGGATGCGGTGGGAGCTCTCAACGCCGCCTACAACAAGACCATCGCACTCTCGGATGACCTGCGTGATTTGAACACCCCTCACGGGTGGTCCGGGAATGCCGCAACCGCTGCCGCGGGCAAGGTCACCCAGATCATCGACAGCCTCGAAGAACACGCCGCCGAGCTCGCCGCTGGCCGACGTAGCTTCGGCGATACCGGTGACGCCATCACCGGCGTTATGCATGGCGTGCGGGAGGCAGAAGATCTAGCAGCCGCGCAGCACTTCACGATCAGCGATGACGGCACAGTCGTTGACAGCGGGCCGCCCACTGGGACTAGCGCTGACCAACAAGAGGCGGTGGCGAGGGAACGTCAGAAAATCGCCGCCGAGCTGCGCGAACGGGTTGATCAGGTGGTCCGGAGCGCCACCGACGTCGATGCGGACTTCAGTGCTGTCCTCGACAAGATCCTGTCCGGGCACACGATCGACGCCGCAGCGAACGACAATGAACACACCAGCCTCGCCGGCGCAGGCAACGCCGGGGATGCTCTCGGCTCGTTGACCATTCCGGCGCCCCCGCCTGAGGGCGCGACCGCAGCGCAGAACGCCGCGTACTGGGCCACCCTGAGCGAAGCACAACGCACTCGGCTGGCCATAGACCGGCCCGAGTTGGTCGGACCTCGCGACGGTTTCTCAGCCAAGCAGCGCGATATCGCCAATCGCAGGCTGATCGAGCGTGAACGGACAACCCTTCAGTATGCCCGGGACGTGCTGCAAAGCAAGATCGACAACTTCCCGCGGACTGGCGGCGGAGAGATCAAGCTCAACGACCAACGTGAGTTCGACGCGCTCAAGTCTCAGCTCCAAACCCTCGATGGAAAATTGGGTGGGATCGACAAGCTGAATCAACGGCTGAACCAACCTGCCGACACGCCGGAAAACCAGAAGTACTACCTACTGGGAATCGACGGACGAGAAGACGGCAAAGCCATTGTAGCCAAGGGAAACCCAGATACCGCATCCAACGTAGCTACTTACGTACCCGGAACCACAGCCGACCTCGCCACCTTTAGTGACGAGCTTGACCGGGGCGACGCCATGCACCGCGAGGCAATTGAATCAGGCGGCAAGTCGACCTCCGTCATAACATGGCTGGGTTACGACGCACCCGACACTTTGCTCGACGCGGGGAGTGAAAGCTACGCGGATAATGGGAAGAAGGCGCTTGACGGATTCCAGGACGGTCTTCGGGAAAGCCACGAAGGAGTTCCGTCGCACAACACGGCGGTCGGGCACAGCTACGGAACCACGCTCATCGGACACGCCGCGCGCGACGAGCACCTCGTGGTCAATGACCTGGTGCTCATCGCCAGCCCTGGCGTAGGTGTCGACCACGCGAGTCAATTGAACCTGCCGCCTGATCACGTGTTCTCGACGACTGCCGACAAGGACGTCATTCATGTCACGAACTTTCCCAGACTCCCCGGCGGCGACGGAATGCCCGGTGATCCACTCGGCCCAAGCCCTACCGATACCGAGTTCGGCGGCAGAACATTCCGCTCCAACCCTGGTACAACCGTGGCGGGGCCACTCGACCTACCCAGTGTCGCCGCCCATGGAGAGTACTGGCAGCAGAACAATCCCTCGCTCCGGAGCACCGGCAAGATCATTGCTGGGCTACAGCCCTGACGGAACGAGGCACCCCATGAAGCGCAAGTCGGGCAAGCGACTTGCGGCCATCGCGCTAGCAGTCGCCCTGGTCGTCACCGGCTGCGATTCAGGCGGCAACAGTCCCGGAGGTGACATGCAACCAACGATCACGCTCGTCGAAGCAGGCAGGAAGGTCGACGAGTACGCAGAGCTTGCTCGTCAAGCTATCGGACCCGACACCAAGTTGGGGAACCCCGACAAGAACTACGACTTCCCTTGCTCGAATGCGGACGGAAGCCCCGCAAAGAACCGGCGCGACGCCAGGGTGAGTTACCAAATTGAAGGGACATCAGTCGAAAAGATACCCGTCTACTTCGACGCAATCCGGGCGTTTTGGGCCAGGTCGGGGTTCGAGGTCAACGACGAAGAAGCGCCAAACCGCTACCTAGGCGGAGTGAACAAGGCAAACGGATTCACGATGGCGTTGAAGAGCAACGACCTCGGCGAGGTCTACCTCAAGGTGTCGTCGCCGTGCGTCTGGCGGAACGGGACTCCGGAACCAGACAAGCCGTAGACAGCAACCTAGTCACCAGGAACAAGGTGAACCACAAAGCGATCGCCAGGTTGGTAGCGATATCCACAGGACTCACGTTGGTCCTCGGGGGTTGCAAGGGCGACACAACAACACTGGCGGAAGCCGGTGCAGTGCTGCCGGGTTCAGTGTTGTCGAGGACGATCCTCAACAAAAGTTCCTGACGGCGGAGAACAAGGCGAACGGATTCCGCATGGGTTTACAGTGCAACGATCTCGGTGAGGTCTACCTCACTGTCTCGTCGCCGTGCGTCTGGCGGAACGGAACCCCGGAGCCAGACAACCCGTAGACAGCAAGAAACCCGCCGGAGAACCGGCGGGTTTCTTGGTACTGCTGTCTCAACCAGACGTGCGCCCGAAGGGATTCGAACCCCTGACCTTCTGATCCGTAGTCAGATGCTCTATCCAGCTGAGCTACGGGCGCTTGTTCAGTTATCAATCTAGCACCTGCCGGAACAGGCACCAGCGGAGGCTCCGGGATTTGAACCCGGGAGGGGGGGTTACCCCCAACCGCATTAGCAGTGCGGCGCCATAGACCAGACTAGGCGAAGCCTCCCAGGCCCAACGACCACTGCGAAGATAGGTTACACACCCCCCGAACGGGCCTGAACATCACCCCCCGTGTCTAGCGCTGCAGCATCCTGAGCAGGGCGGATGGGCGGCCGCCGAGGCCCTCGGCCTCGAAGGCGGCGATGCCGACTCGCGGTAGGTCACGGACTCCGGGGTAGACGAGGTAGCGGGGGACCCAGCGGGGCTGGAACTTGGCGTTGAAGCGGTAGAGGGACTCGATCTGGACCCAGCGGGACATGAGGCGGATGGCGCGCGCCGACACCCTGGCGAAGGGGCCTGCGCCGATGCGGTGGCCTTGCTCCATGACCGCGCGGAAGGCGGCGAAGTTCAGGGAGACGTGGTGAATGTCACGGTGCGGGCAGTCGAGCATGAGCTCCGTGATCATGAGCTCGTTGACGCCGTTGTCGGCCGTTCTGTCGCGCCTCATCACGTCCATGGACAGGCCGTGGGCGCCCCAGGGGACGAACTGGAGGATGCCTCTGATGCGGCCGTGCTGATGAGCCGTCACGAGGACCGAGCCTGGGTCGCCCATGCGGCCCAGTGCCATCGAGAAGCCGCGCTCGGTCGCCGTTCCGCGCCAGTTGGCGGCCAGTGCCACCAGCTCGGCCAGGTCTGGGCCGGAGATCTCCTCGGCGCGCCTTACCTGGACGACGTAGCCCGCCCTGCGGCAGCGGGAGACTGCCTGGCGGACGCCTCGCATCGCTCGGCCGTCCAACCCAAAGCCCTTGGCGTCTACGACGGCCTCGTCGCCGATTTCGAGGACCTCGAGGTCGAAGCGGGCCCAGACCGTCGCTCCCAGCTCGGAGCAGCCCAGGACGGCGGGGATCCAGCCGTGGCGGCGGCAGACGTCGAGGTACTCCTCGATGGCGCCTGGCCAGGCTTCGTGGTCGCCGAGGGGGTCTCCGGAACACATGGCGACGCCGGCGATCACTCGGTACGTCAGCGCGGCCTTGCCGGACTTCGAGAAGACCGCGAACTTGTCGCTGCGGAGCGCGAAGTAGCCCAGGGAGTCTCGGTCGCCGTGCTCGTCCAGCAGGACGCGCAGGCGGGCTATTTCCTCCGGGGACAGGGCCGGTGACGGCTCGGCGGACCTCAGGAGGAAGTAGGCGGCCAGCAACACCGCGGCGATGCCGAACAGCAGCCCTACGGCCGCGCTGAGGTCCTCCATCCACATCACGCGGAAGACGGCGGGACCTGTGACGCCGACCAGTGCGAGGGCGGACTGGGTCACTCGGTCGACGAAACCCAGTGGCTCGAGCACGGCTCGGGAGGCGACCGACAGCAGGGTGAAGTTGATCAAAAACCCAGCTGCGGTGAGCTGGAGGAAGATGCCCAGCGCTCGCCATTTGCCGGTGACCGGGTCGGGCAGCGCGATGAAATACCGCCGGGTCGCGAGCAGCGTGACCAGGAGCGCTCCGGAGACCAGGCCGGGGCCGAAGACGTGGCGCAGGCCGAGGTGGGACACCGTCAACAGCACTGCCGCGCAGACCGCGAGCTGCCAGGCTCGGCGCTTGCGGCGGCGGAGACCGGTGGCCAACAGGACCAGCAGGACTCCCGTTACGAGGACGATCGCGGCCGCCGCCGTGGTGGCGTCCTGGGGTAGCTCGAGCCACTCCGCCATGTGCCCGCGCAACGTCCTGCGTCCCGCGGGCACCAGCACGGAGACCAGCGCCCCCAGCCCGACCAGGCGGGTGACCCAGGTGACGGCGACCACCGACGTCTCCCCTGCCACCCGCACGCGCGCCCCCATCATCACTGCTTACTCCCTGGCGAGCTCCACGAACGGCCGCAACGCGTCGGGGTTGACCAGTGCGTCCCTGCTCACCGCTCGCTCCGGGGCGACCCCGGACAAGATCTTCTTCACGGGTACTTCGCATTTCTTACCGTTCAAGGTGCGCGGGATCTCGGTCACCACGACGAACCGATCAGGTACATGTCGTGGCGACAGCGCCCCCCTGAGCTCCTTGCGCAGCGACGGCTCGACGTCCGCCAGCGATGCCCCGCTCTTCAATACCAGGAAACACAGCAGTTGGCCGTCTTCATTCCCGGCCGCGGAGGTGTCGATGACCAGTGAGTCGGCGACCGAGGCGAAGCCCTCGACGACCCGGTAGAACTCGGCGGTGCCCATGCGGACGCCGCCGCGGTTCAACGTCGAGTCGCTGCGGCCGTAGATGACCGCCGAACCACGCTTGGTGATGCGGATCCAGTCGCCGTGGCGCCAGATGCCCGGGTACATCTCGAAGTAGGCCTCGCGCAGGCGTGAGCCGTCCGGGTCGTTCCAGAAGTAGACCGGCATCGAGGGCATCGGCTGGGTGACGACCAGCTCGCCGACCTCCTCGATCACCGAGTTGCCCGCCTCGTCGAAGGACTCGACGGCCGCGCCCAGCGCGCGGCAGGACAGCTCGCCCAGCCAGACCGGGAGGTCGGGGGACGCGGCCACGAAGGCCGCGCACAGGTCCGTTCCGCCGGAGACCGAGCAGATCTGGACGCTCTTGCCGAACTCGTTGACGAGCCAGCGGAAGCCCTCGACCGACAGCGGCGAGCCCGTCGAGCCGATCGCGCGCAGCGCGGTGAGGTCGTACTTGGACGAGGGCTTGATGCCCTCCTTCAGGCAGCTCTGGATGAACGGCGCCGAGGTGCCGAAGAACGTGACGCGGTGCTGTTCCGCCAAATGCCAGAGCACATTCAGGTCCGGATGGCCGGGGCTGCCGTCGAACAGCACGATCGTGGTGCCGACCAGCAGCCCGGAGATGAGGAAGTTCCACATCATCCAGCCGGTGGTGGTGAACCAGAAGAACCGGTCGCCTGGACCCAGATCACTTTGCAGCGCAAGGGCTTTCAGCAGTTCGATGGTGATGCCGCCGTGGCCGTGGACGATGCCCTTGGGCAGCCCCGTCGTCCCCGACGAGTACAGGACCCACAGCGGGTGCGCGAAGTCGACGGGCTCGAACGCCAGCTCGGCTCCGTCGTGCGCGGCGAGCAGGTCGTCGAAGTCCAGGGTTCCGTCGAGCGAACCGCCGCCGACGTAGTCGATCAGCACGGTTGCTTCGAGTGACGGGATTTGCTCGCGCAGCTGGGAAATCGTCGAGCGGGTGTCGAAAGATCGTCCATTGTAGACGTAGCCGTTGACGGCGACGAGCACCTTCGGCTCGATCTGGGTGAAACGGTCGGAGATCGCGCGGACGCCGAAGTCCGGTGAGCACGACGACCACACCGCGCCCAGGCTGGCCGTGGCGAGGAACGCGACGAGCGTCTGCGGGCAGTTGGGAGCCAATGCGACCACTCGGTCGCCCTTGCCTACGCCCGAAGAGACCAACGCGGCACGGAAAGCCGCGACCTGCGCGCGCAGTTTTCCGTAAGTCAGTTGCCGGGTAAGGCCGTCTTCGCGGTGGAAGATCACCGCGAGCTCGTCGTCGGCCTTCGACGCGCCCGCGACACCGGGTGTCAGCGCGTGCTCGGCGTAGTTCAGCGTGCCGCCGTCGAACCACTTCGCCTGCGGCATCGCCCCGGAAAGGACCTCGCCCGGCTGCTGGTGCCAGCGCATGCCGAGGAACTCCGCCACCGCGGCCCAGAACTCGGGCACGCGCTGGACGGAGAACTCCCATAGCGACTGGTAGTCGTCGACCTCGACGCCGCGCTCGGCCCGCAGCCACTCGCGGAAGGCCTCGATCTTCGTCTCGGACAGGCGGCTCGGCTCAGGGCGCCAGAGCACTTCGGGGGCATCGGCGTTCGTCACCCGCCGATGTTAACCCTCGCTAACGTAAGTGCGCATCAAACCAATTGAGCGTCCGCTGCCAGGCTTCCGCGCCGGCTCCCGGGTCTGAATCGAAGCGGTGGTCGGCGCCCGGATAGCGGACGACGTTGGTCACCACATCGGCCGACGCGGCCGCGTCACGCAGCTGTTCCAGCTCGACGCGGCCTTCCTCGGTACCGGAGTCGCCGTACATCCCGAGCCACGGGCTGGTCAGCTTGCCCGCGATCTCGACCAGGCCTGGCAGCTCGCCGCCGACGCTGACCGCCGCGCCGAGCTTGCGGTGCGAGGCGACCACGAGCGCGGCCGTGCCGCCGATGTCGAAGCCGACGACACCGAGCTGATCGGTGTCGACACCGCGTTCGACCAGCCAATCGAGCGTGCTGTCGGTCGCGTCGAGCACGTCTTCGCGGGTGAGGTTGTCGCCCTCGATGTGGGGTGCGACGGCCAGCCAGCCCTCACCGGCGAGCCCGGCTATGAGCAGCCGCACCCCGTCCGTTACGCCCTCCGCCTCGTGTAGCACGACCAGCCCGCCGCGGACCGCCCCCTCAGGCTCAGCGAAGGTCAGCTGCACACGTTCGTAAACATCGGTGTGGGTGAGGGTCATTCACTTACTCAACCACTGCGAGGTAAACAGGAGAAGGGTTGAGAGATTGCGGATAGGGTGACCGCAATCTCCCTGAGACGAAGAGGAGCTCGCGCTATGTCCGCCGTCCCCACCCGCTCGGATCTCGGCTCGTTGCCGGTGTACGTCCCGGGCCGCACCGTCGAAGGTGCGATCAAGCTCGCCAGCAACGAGGTGCCCGGCGGTCCGCTGCCGAGTGTGGCGAAGGCGATCGTCGAGGCGGCGGCCAACGTCAACCGCTACCCCGACTCCGGCTGCAACGCGCTGAGCGCCCGCATCGCCACCGAGGTCGATTTCCCGGTCTCGCAGATCGCGATCGGCTGCGGCTCGGTCTCGCTGTGCCAGCAGCTCGCGCAGGCCGTCTGCGAGCCTGGCGACGAGGTTCTCTACGCGTGGCGCTCGTTCGAGGCCTACCCCACGGTCACCCAGGTGGCGAACGCGCGCAGCATCAAGGTGCCGCTGACCGCGGGCCACGAGCACGACCTCGACGCCATGCTCGCCGCGATCACCCCGCGCACCAAGGTCGTCTACGTCTGCAACCCCAACAACCCGACCGGGACCGCGGTCCGCCGCGAGGCGCTGGAACGGTTCCTGGACGCCGTGCCGTCCACTGTGCTCGTCGTACTGGACGAGGCGTACCGCGAGTTCGTCACCGACTCCGAGGTGCCGGACGGCCTCGAGTACGTGCGCTCGCGTGAGAACGTCGCCGTGCTGCGGACCTTCTCGAAGGCTTACGGGCTCGCCGGGCTGCGCGTGGGGTACGCCGTCGCGCCGGAGAACATCGCGAAGGCGCTGCGTCAGGTGTACGTCGCGTTCAGCGTGAACATGATCGCGCAGGCGGCGGCGATCGCGTCGCTGGACGCGTCCGACGAGCTGATGGCGCGTGTGAAGGAGATCGTCGGCGAGCGCGAGCGGGTCCGCCGGGAGCTGATCGACGCCGGCTACGACGTGCCGGACACGCAGGCGAACTTCGTCTGGCTGCCGCTGGGCGAGGAGACGCCGAAGTTCGCGGAGTTCGCGCTGGACCACAAGCTCGTGCTGCGGCCGTACGCGACGGACGGCGTGCGCGTGACCATCAGCACGCCCGAGGAGAACGACCTTTTCCTCGAGGCAGCCCGCGCCTACAAGGCCTGACCGGGATAAAGCGGGCTTTATCCCGGTCAGGGATAAAGCCCGCTTTATCCCGTTTCTACTTCAGGATGAGCTGGACCATGGCGGCGAGGCCGACCGCGACGATCACGCCGCGCAGCACGGTCGGCGAGAGCTTGCGGCCGATCTTGGCGCCCAGCTGGCCGCCGATGGCCGAGCTCACCGCGAGGATCGCGACCACCGGCCAGCTGATCGGCGCGACGAAGGCGTAAATCAGCCCGGCGATGGTGTTCACCACGGCCGACAGGACGTTCTTGACGCCGTTCAGGCGTTGCAGCGACTCCGAAAGCAGCATCCCCATCACGGCGACGAGCATCACGCCCTGCGCGGCCGTGAAGTACCCGCCGTAGATGCCGATCAGGAAGATGAAGAACAGCAGCAGCGGCCCGATCTTGTGCTCGCCGCCGTTCGCCTCGCGGCGCTTCGTGATCCACTTCGACACCTTCGGCTGCACGATCACCAGCACCACGGCCATCCCGACCAGCACGGGGACGACGGTCTCGAACGCGTCTTTCGGCAGGGAGAGCAGCAGGATCGTGCCGCCGATCGCGCCGAAGAACGACGCGATGGACATCCGGAGCACCTCGGGCCAGTAGCCCTTGAGCTCGTCGCGGTAGCCGATCGCGCCGCTGATCGTGCCGGGCGCGAGACCGATCGCGTTGGACGTCGTCGCGGTCAGCGGCGGGTACCCGAGCGCGACCAGCACCGGGAAGGTCACCAGGGTGCCGGAGCCCACGACCGTGTTGATGGTGCCCGCCCAGATGCCGGCGACTCCGATGATCACCGCGTGCCACCACGTCATAGCTCGCAGGCTAGGTGGGATGATCCCTTGGCGCTTAGCGAGTGTGTCTGGTCAGACAGCGAGTGTGGCGAGTCACTCACCTCACCGTGAAGAGATAGCACCCCGCCTTGGCACTGCGGACGTGGACATAGTCGGCGTCCGCCAGAAGCTCCGTGAGCGCCGCGTCGGCGTCCACGCCCTCGATCCGCCGCTCGGCCACCTGCTCGCGCCCGGCGCGGTAAGCGTCGAGTACCAGGGAGTGGCGTCGGAATTCGGGCGGGAACGTCTCATGCGCCGCGTAGGGCGCGCACTCCCCCTCGTGCACGAAGATCGGTCCGGGGAGCGGGATGTCCTCCTGGCCGCGAAAAGCGTCGTAGGTGAACAGGATCCGGCGGTCTTCGATCATGGTGAGGCACAGACGGCACGGCGAGGTGCCGTCGACGTCCTCCGCAGAGGCGGGGTGCCCGTAGTCGGGAGCGAGCAGCGTGGCGCGGACTTCCTTGGCGACGGATTCTTCAATCGGCACAACGTTCATGCCTCAATACTCGTGATCAGCCAACGGGCGTGCTGGCGGCTTTCGGACGCGACGTTTCACCCAGCACGGTGGCCAGCAGCGCACCCGTGATCATCACCAGGCCGATGGTCACCAGTCCCCATTTGCTCGACCCGAACAGGCCCGTCATCCAGCCGACCCAGTACGGACCGAGGAAGCCGGACAGGTTGCCGACCGAGTTGACCACGCCGATCCCGCCAGCCACCGCGGCGCCGGACAGGAACGCGGGCAGCAGCTTCCAGAACGACGGGAACGCCGCCATCACGCCGATCGCGCAGAGGCACAGCCCGACGTAGCCCAGCCACGGCGAGAGGAACGCCGAGCCGGTCAGCGCGACGCCGCCGACGACCATCGGGAGCACGGTGTAGCGCACGGTCCGGCCGTCGCGGTCGCCGTGACGTCCCCACCAGACCATCGCGACCGCGCCGACCGCGTACGGCAGGGCGGTGAGCAGCGTGACCACGAAGTTGTCCGCGATCTCGAGGTTGGCCTTGAGGATGGTCGGCATCCAGAAACCCAGGCCGTACAAGCCGAAGACGATCGCGAAGTACACCATCCCCAGCCCGAGCACCCGGGGATGCAGCAGCGCGCGCCGCACCGGCATCGGCTCGATCAAGGCGTGCTCGGCGGCCAGCTCCTCCTTGAGCCACAAGCGTTCCTCGCTGGTGAGCCAGGTCGCGTGCGACGGGCGGTCCGGCATCAGCCAGAACAGCAGCAGGCCGAGCAGCACGGACGGCACGCCTTCGGTGAGGAACAGCCAGCGCCAGCCGCTGAGTCCCCACAGGCCGTCCAGCTTGAGCAGCAGCCCGCCGAGCGGCGCGCCCAGCGCGGTCGAGAGCGGCACCGCGACCATGAACAGCCCGGTGACCGTGCCGCGGCGCGAAGAAGGGAACCAGTAAGTCAGGTACAGGATCATCCCGGGGAAGAACCCGGCTTCGGCGACACCGAGCAGGAAGCGCACCACGTAGAAGCCAGTCTCGCCTTGGATCAGCGCGCCGGCGGCCGCGACCAGGCCCCAGACGATCATGATCCTGGCCATCCACCGGCTGGCGCCGACGCGATGCATGATCAGGTTGCTCGGCGCGTCGAGCAGGACATAGCCGACGAACAGCAGGCCTGCGCCGAATCCGTAGACCTGCGAGGAGAACCCGAGCTCGGCGTTCATGGTCAGCGCGGCAACGCTGAGATTGGTCCGGTCCAGGTACGCGAAGAAGTAACAGAGGGCCATCAGCGGCACGAGGCGCCGTGTCGCCTTGCCCAACGCGCTTCTGGCGATCGGGTCGAGGCTCGGCCGCATGCCTCGGAAAGTAACACCTGGCAAGATTTCGCGCGTGACCGAACAGGTATGGAGCGCGACCGTCGACCGGCTGCGCGCGCTGATCGACTCCGGCGAGCTGCCGCCGGGATCGCGCCTGCCTGCCGAACGGGCGCTGTGCGACCAGCTGGGCATCAGCCGGGGTTCGCTGCGGCAGGCGCTGCGGGTGCTCGACTCGATCGGCTACGTGCAGATCCGCGCGGGCTCGGGCACGTACGTCCGCGAGGCGGAGCGCAAACCTTTGCGCACCTGGTTCGCCGAGCACGAGCAGCTCGTCGAAAAGCTCTTCGACCTGCGCACGACCGTCGAGCCGACGCTCGCGGAGCGGCTCGCCGAGCACCACTCCCCTCGCGTGGTGGCGAAGCTCGAAGCCAACGTCGCCGAGATGGAGCAGGCCGCGGCCGACGGCGACATGCTGCGCGTCATCGCCACCGACGCCGAGTTCCACCGGGTGATCGCGGTCAACGCGGGCGACGACGACGTCGCCGACCTGCTGCGCTCGGTGCTCTCGCTGGTCGGCGAGGAACGGCGCGCGGCGCTGCGGTTGCCTGGCCAGATCCGCAAGGCCGTCTGCGAGCACCGGGAGATCCTCGAGGCGATCACGCGGTCGGACGCGGCCGCGGCGCGCGAGGCGACCCTGCGCCATCTGGTTGAGGCGAAGCTCTCAATGCACGACTTCGCCGCCACCGACTCGTAGGAGTACAGTTTTCAGAAGAACGTGAAACTTCTGAATCCAGTGGGGGCTCGCGATGGAAAAGGTTCACTTCACCGAAGACCAGTCGACCAATCTCGCCACGCTGTACGGCCGCGCGCTCGACAGCGAGCTGCCCGACCCGTTCCTCGGCGATCCGACCGCGCGCGAGGCGATCAGCAAGATCGACTACGACTTCGGCAAGTTCAAGATGGGCACCGACGAGGCACTGTCCGTCGCCATGCGCGCGAAGCCGTTCGACGACTGGACCAGGGAGTTCCTGGCGGCGAACCCCGAGGCGACCGTGCTGCACCTCGGCGCGGGCATGGACAGCCGGGTGTTCCGGATCGACCCGGCGCCGACCGTGCGCTGGTTCGACGTCGACTTCCCCGACGTCATCGCGCTGCGCGAGCGGATCTACCCGTCGCGTCCCGGGTACCAGACCATCGCGTCCTCGGTCACCGATCCGGCCTGGCTGGACGAGATCCCGGCGGACCGGCCGACGCTGGTCGTCGCCGAGGGCCTGCTGATGTACCTCGACCCGGCCGACGGCGAGGCGCTGCTGCGGCGGCTGGTCGACCGCTTCCCGCGCGGCGAGATGGTGTTCGACGTCATGAGCAAGCTCGCGATCAAGCTGCAGAAGCTCAACCCGGTCGTCCGGCGGGCGGGCGCGACGCTGCGCTGGGGTGTCGAAGACCCGCACGAGCTGGAGAAACTCGGCCTCGACCTGCGGACCGCGTGGGACGTGAGCCACTTCGCCGAGCCGGAGCTGGTGTCGCATTTCAGCGCCAAGTACCGACTGCAGTTCAAGGTCGCGACGCGCATCCCGGCGTTCCGGAACTTCGCGCACCTGCTGCGGTACCGCTACTAGGCAATACGATCACGGCGTGCGCAAACCCGCTCATCTCGGGAGGTTCCGGCTCGTACTCCGCACCAGCCTCGGCTTCGCCGCGCTGGGGCTGGGGTCCAGTGTGTGCGGATCCGGCGTCGTCGCGCTGCTGCTGTTCTTCGAAGGGTCGCCGAGTCAGCTCGGCGACCGGTCCTGGGTGCTCGGCGCCACCGCGGCCGGGCTGGTCGCGGTGTCCCTTGTGGTCGGTTCACTGTGGACGGCCTGGCTGCAGCGCCGTACCGCGATCTGGTTCGTGCTCGGCAGGCCGCCGACCGAGAGCGAGGCGCGGCTCGCGCTGCGGCTGCCGGTCGACATGGCGATCGTCAGCGGCACGCTCTGGCTGATCGGGACGATCGTGCTCGGCACGCTCTCGTACGTGCTCGGCGCCGGCGAAGAGGCGTTCGCGGTGGCGTTGACCATCCTCCTGGGCGGGCTGACCACGGTCGGGCTGACCTATCTCGCCGCCGAATGGGTCGCGCGGCCGGTGATGACGATCGCGCTGAAGGTGTTGCCGCCGACGGGTTCGCTGCCGGTGACCGTGTTGCGCAGGCTGGTGCTGACCTGGGCGCTGGCCAGTGGCGTGCCGCTGCTCGGCGTGCTGCTGGTGAGCTCGCCGCCGGAGCTGATCGGCGAGGGCAACCACACGGCGTCGCTGATCATGCTGTCGGTGATCGGCCTGGTGGTCGGCGCGCTCGGCACCGCGCTGCTCGCCCGCGCGGTCGCGGCGCCGCTGCACCGGCTGCGGATCGCGCTCAACCAGGTCGCGCGCGGCAGCACGGACGTCTCGGTGCCGGTCGACGACTCGTCGGAGATCGGCATGCTCCAGACCTCGGTCAACGACCTGGTCGCGGGCCTGCGCGAGCAGGACCGCATGCGCGACCTCTTCGGCCGCCACGTCGGCGCGGACGTCGCCAGGCACGCGCTGGAGTTCGGCGCCTCGCTGTCCGGCGACGTGCGCGAGGTGGTCGCGCTCTTCGTCGACGTCGTCGACTCGACGGCGTTGGCCTACCGCACCCCGCCCGAGGAGCTGGTCACGAAGCTGAACCGGCTGTTCACGAGCGTGTTCGACGAGGTCAACGCCCGCGGCGGGCTGCTGAACAAGTTCGCGGGCGACGCGGCGCTGTGCATCTTCGGCGCGCCTACCCGCCTGGCCGACCCGGCGACCTCGGCCCTGTCCGCGGCCCGCGCGATCCGGGACGCGGTCTTGGACTGGGGCGAGCTGGACCTCGGCATCGGCGTCGCCTCCGGCCCCGTCTTCGCAGGTCAGCTGGGCACGAGCAGCCGCCTCGAGTACACGGTCATCGGCGACGCGGTCAACGAAGCGGCCCGCCTGACCGAGCACGCCAAAACGGTCCCCGGCCGCATCCTGGCCAGCGAGGCCGTCCTCAAAGCCTGCACCTCAAGCGAGCGCACCCTCTGGACCCCCGACGGCGACCTCGAACTCCGAGGCCGCCAAGTCCCGACCCCCACCTGGACGACCACCTAGGCACTTGGCCCCAAAGTCACTCTCGGGACATGCCATACCCCGAAAGCCACTTTCGTCAGGTGCCATACCCCGAAAGCCAGGTGGTTTCAACTGGTTGTTGCAAGTAGTGCTTTGTCTAGTGCTTGTGCTGGTGTGAGCAGGCCGAGTGTAGGGCGTGGTCGGGTGTTGAGGCGGAGGGCGACGGTGTCGCAGTGGGTTTGGGTGAGGTGGCGCAGGTCTGAGCTTTTGGGCCAGTACTGGCGTAGCAGGCCGTTGGTGTTTTCGTTGCTGCCGCGTTCCCAGGGGCTGTGTGGGTTGCAGAAGTAGACCTGCAGGCCGGTGTCGAGGGTGAACTGGGCGTGCTGGGCCATCTCGTTGCCTTGGTCCCAGGTCAGTGATCGTTTCAGTGCGGCGGGCAGGGTGGCGATCATGCTGGT
>NZ_FNON01000013.1 GCF_900107045.1 Amycolatopsis xylanica | reverse complement strand
ACCACCGCGACACCGGGGCGTGGACGCAGCCCATCATCCTGCAGCCGGAGATCGGCATACTCGGCATACTCGTGAAGGTCTTCGACGGCGTCGTCCACTGCCTCATGCAGGCGAAAATGGAGCCAGGGAACATAAACCTGCTGCAGCTCTCGCCGACCGTGCAGGCGACCCGCAGCAACTACACGCGTGTGCACCAGGGCAACCCGGTGCCGTACCTCGAACATTTCGTCGCGCCGCGCGCCGGCCGCACGGTGATCGACGCGCTGCAGTCGGAACAGGGCTCGTGGTTCCTCGACAAGCGCAACCGCAACATCATCGTCGAGGCCGCCGGGGACGTGGCGGTCCGCGAGGACTTCTGCTGGCTCAGCCTCGGCCAGATAGCGGAATTGCTGAAGGTGCCCAACCTGGTGAACATGGACTCGCGGACGGTGCTGTCCGGGATGCCGTTCTTCCTGCAGGGCAACTTCGTCGACAGGGTGGCCTCGCCGGAGTCCGGTTCGCGGCACTCGGTCGAGCAGCTGCTGAGCTGGTTCACCGAGGTCAAGTCGCACTACCGGCTGGAGCGGCGCCTGGTACCGCTGGCCGAGGTGCGTGACTGGGTCCGCTCGGCTGACCGCGTCGAACACGAGGAGGGCCGGTATTTCACGGTGATCGGCGTGGACGTGTCCGCGAGCAACCGTGAGGTGAGCCAGTGGTCGCAGCCGATGTTCGAACCGGTCGGCCGTGGCCTGATCGGCTTCCTCGGCCGCAACATCGACGGGGTGTTCCACATTCTCGTGCACGCCCGCACCGAGGCGGGCACACACGATGTGGTCGAAATGGCGCCGACGCTGAGCTGCATCCCGAACAGCTACCGCGGGCTCGGCGCCGAGCGGAAACCCCGCTATCTGGACTTCTTCGACGCGGCGTCCCCGTCGAAGATACTCGTCGACGTCGTCCACTCCGAGGAGGGTGGCCGCTTCTACCACGCCGAAAACCGGTACCTGGTGGTCGACGCGGGTGAGGACTTCGACCTCGACGTCCCCGACGACTACTGCTGGATGACCATGGACCAGCTCAGCGGCTTCGTGCTTTACGGCAATCACGTGAACGTGGCGGCGCGCTGCCTGCTCAGTTGCATGGTCGACGCCCGTGTCCCGCTGGTGGCGGCATGAGCACCGGTGCCGCGCGACGCTGCGCGCAAGCGGTCAACGCGCTGCATTCGATCCCGTACTTCACCGCCGAGCTGGGAACCGAGCTCGAGCCGTTCGGTGTCACCGAATGGTCCACTGTGTACTTCGCGGGCCGGGCGTCGCCGCTCGGCCATGCGGACGCCCCGCTCGTCACCGCGGTCTTCAACGCCTTCGCCCCGGAGTTCGTCGCGGCGCGGGTTCCCCAGCTGTGGCAACGGGTTTCGCCGGAACGCGCGATCATCGCGCGGCAGGCGGCGGCGGGCGCGACGCTGGAACGCCTGCTCGGCGCGGAGGTCATCGAGTCCTCGGAGCTGGCTGAGGCGGCGAAGCTCGCCGAGGTCGCGGCCGCGGGCTGCGCCTTGCCGGGACGGCCGCTCCACGCCGCCAACGCGGCACTGGAAACACCGGCGGAACCGCATATCGCGTTGTGGCACGCCGCGACGATGTTGCGCGAACACCGGGGTGACGGCCATGTCGCGGTACTCGGGTACTTCGACCTCACCGGCGTCGACGCGCTGGTGCTCGACTGCGCGAGCCGTCACGGCATGCCGGACTGGATCGTGCGGCCGAACCGCGGCTGGACCGAGGACCAGTGGTCCGCGGGGCGTGACCGGCTCGCCGCGCGGGGCCTGATCGACGGGGAAAGCCTGACCGAACGTGGCGCCGCGCTGCGTGACGAGGTCGAACGGGAGACCGGCCGGCTCGATCGGCTGCCGTATGAGGCATTGGACGAAGCGAGCGTCGAGAGGCTGGCGGTCTTCGTGCACGGACTGGTCCGTGCGGCGGCTGGGGTGTTCCCGCCACCGCTGGGCGAGTTCTTCGCCCCCGACGACGAAAAGTGGAACGCCCTCGACGAGAGAGAGGACCGGTCGTGACGCTGTCGGCCCCGACCGCACTGTTTTCACCCGGGTACTACCAGGACCCTTATCCGACGCTGACCTGGTTGCGTGAGCATTCGCCGGTGCACCGGTTCCGGTTCCCGGTCGGTGACGTCGAAACCTGGATGGTGACGCGCTACGACGACGTCCGCACGGTGCTGGCCGATCCGCGGTTCAGCACCGAAGGCGGCACCTGGGGCAACGCGGAGTTCCGCGAGGCCGGGCTGGTCAGCGCCGCGGGCACCATCCTCGAACGCGGCATCGCCGTGGTCGACCCACCGGCGCACACCCGGCTGCGCAGGCTGGCGATGAGCACCTTCACCACCCGCCGCGTCGAACGGTGGCGGGAAACGGTGGGCACATTGGTCGCCCGCACCCTCGACGACTGCGCCGAGCGCGGGCGGTTCGACGTCATGGACCATTACGCGGGCGAGGTTTCGGCCGGTGTGCTCGGCGAGATACTCGGCTTCCGCATCGACCGCCACCGTGAGCTGGTCACCGCGCTCAACGAGGCGTTCCCGTCGGATCCCGCGCTGATGCACAAGGTTCCCGCCGCGTTCGGCCGGATCTGTGAGTACGCCGCGGAACTCGTCGCCGACAAGCGTGGCGCGCCGGGCGACGACCTCACCTCGGCGCTGATCGACGCCAGTGACGGCGGCGACCGGCTCGACGGCGACGAGCTGATCGGCATGGTGGCGGCCATCATCATGGGCGGCAGCGACACCGTGCGCGGGTTCGTCGGCAACGCGGTGCTCGCCCTGCTCGACCATCCCGACCAGGCCGCCAGGCTGGTGGCGGAGCCGGACCTCGCGCCTGCCGCGGTGGAGGAACTGCTGCGTTACGAGGGCGCCTTGAGCACGGCGCTGTTCCGGGTCACCACCGAGGAGGTCGAACTCGCCGGGACCACACTGCCCGCGGGCGCGCCGGTGATCGCCGGGCTGCTCTCGGCCAACCGCGACGCACGCCGGTTCGACGACCCCGAACGGCTCGACCTCGGCCGCACCGGGCCGCGGCACGTCGGGTTCGGGCACGGGCTGCACAACTGCGTCGGCGCCGCGCTGGCCAGGCTGGAGGGCGAGCTTTCGATCCCCGCGCTGTTCGCCAGGTTCCCGAAGCTGGCGTTGACCGTCCCGCGGCCGGACGTCCGCTACATCGACAACTGGGCGATCCGGCGGCTGGAAGCGTTGTCGGTGAGCGCGTAGTGGACACCGTGCGGGTCGACCGGGATCTGTGCCTGGGCACCGGTTTGTGCCAGTCGATGGACCCGGGACTGTTCCGGCTGGCCGAGGACGGCCGGGCCGTCGCGCTCGGCCCGTGCGACCGGGCCGGACTGCTGGAACGGCTGCGGGAGATCGCCGAATGCTGCCCGGCAGGCGCCATCAGCGTCGCGGGCGAGGAGGGATGACATGGACACCGACGTGATCGTGGCGGGCGCCGGGCCCGCCGGGCTGATGCTCGCCGCCGAACTGCGGCTGGCAGGCGCGGACGTCATCGTCCTGGAGAAGGACGCTCAGCCGAGCGGCGAGTCCAGGGGAATGGGCTTCACCGCGCGGACGCTGGAGGTGTTCGACCAGCGCGGGCTGCTGCCCAGGTTCGGTGAGCTGACCCGATCGCCTGGCGGTCATTTCGGCAGCGTGCCGGTCGACTTCGCGGTCGGGGACGGGGCACATGCCAGCGTCACCGGGGTCTCGCAGGCGCGGACCGTCGCCGTGCTGGCGGACTGGGCGGCGGAGCTCGGCGCCGACATCCGGCGTGGACACGAGCTGACCGGGTTCACCGACACCGGCTCGTCCGTCGAGGTCTTCGTGGACGGTCAACGGCTGACCGCCGCGTATCTCGTCGGCTGCGACGGCGGGCGCAGCGTGGTCCGGCGGCTGGGTGGCTTCGGCTTCCCCGGTACCGACGCGTCCGCCGAGCTGCTGCTGGCCGACGTGCGGGACTTCGAGCTGCCCGAGCTGTGGTCCGGTGCCCGCCGCCGGGGTGGGATGCTGCTCGCCGCGCCGCTGGGCGATGGCGCGATGCGGGTCGTCGTCCACGAGCACGGCAGGCCGCCGCGTCAGCGCACCGGCCCGCCCGAGTTCTCCGAGGTTGCCGACGCGTGGAAACGGGTCAGTGGCGACGATATCTCCGCCGCGACACCGTTGTGGGTGAGCGCTTTCGGTGACGCGGCGAGGCAGGCGAGCGAATACCGGCGCGGCCGGGTGCTGCTCGCGGGCGACTCGGCGCATATCCATCTCCCGGCCAGCGGGCAGGGCATGAACGTGAGCATCCAGGACGCGGTGAACCTTGGCTGGAAGCTCGGCGCGGTGGTGACCGGCCGGGTGACCGCCGAGCTGCTCGACACCTACCACACCGAACGGCACCCGGTCGGCGCCCAGCTGCTGGCCAACACGAAGGCACAGGCGACGCTTTTCCTTGGCGGGGAAGAGCTCCAGCCACTGCGTGACGTGCTCGCCCAGGTGTTCCGCGGTGCCGGCGCCGCCAGGTACCTGGCCGGGCTGGTGAGCGGGCTCGACATCCGTTACGACGTCGGCCCCGGCGGGCATCCGCTGCTCGGCCGCCGGATGCCGGACACCGAGCTGGTGCTGGGCGACGGGGAACGGACCACCAGCACCGCCTTGCTGCGCGCGGCGCGTGGCGTGCTGCTCGACTCCGGCGACGGCGTGACCGTGGGGGAGTGGGCAGCCCAGGTCGACGTGGTCGCCGTGCGGGGCGGGGAGTCAGTGCTGCTGCGCCCGGACGGTTACGTCGCGTGGACCGGCGAATCGGATCTCACCGCGGCGCTGCGCCGCAATTTCGGCACCCCGATCTGACGAATTCGCTGGGAGGCGACCATGACCATCACCCGGAGCTCGGCCATGCCGCGGATAGCGCGGCCCGATTCGCGCGCGGTCTTCCTGAGCCACTGGTTCGTCGGCGACGCGGTCACGGGCCGTGCGGTGCTCGACGAGATCGGTGACGCGTGGGAGCGAACCGCGTGGCCGGAAGGAATACTGGCGTTCTCGGCGTACCTGAGCGCCGACGGCGACACCGTGATGACGTACACCCAGTGCGCGGACGACACGGCCTACCGTCCGTTCGTGCGTGCGCTGCCCGCGGCCGTCGCACGGGTCGAGCCGGTCGAATACCGGCTGCGCCGCGATGTCGTGCTCGACTCGTCGGCGGCCGCGCCGGGTGCGATCGTGATCGCCAGCTTCGACGTGGACGGCCCCGAGCGGCAGGAGACCATCGTGGCCGCGGTCGCCGCGAACCTCGAGCGCTCCCCGTCGGCCGAACGCGGCGGCTTGATCGCCTCGCATTTCCACGCCAGCCTGGACGGCACCCGGGTGATCAACTACGCGGAATGGACGACCGACGAGGCGCACGTGCTCTTCCTGGAAGGCGCGACCCGGCACGGCTCACTGCGGATCACCAACGACATGCCGGGCGTCCGGCCGATCGGCTTCAAGCGCTACCACCTCCATCACGCCCTTGCCCGCGCCGAAGACGTGGTAGTGCTTTAGGTGTCCCGTTTCCACCGCCCGAGGAGAATTCGAGAATGACCATGTCGACCACCCGGTTCCCGGATGTCAATCGAGCCGACGTCGGGATTGTGCTGGTCGCGCCGCTCTACGTCGGAACGCCCGAGCTCCAGCGGTCCGAAGTGGACAGGGTGATGGCTCCGTACCGCGAAGGTGCCGCCCCAGAGGGTTTCCTGTCGATGAGCGCGTTCACCAGTACCGACGGCATCAACGTCCTCACGTACGCCCAGTGGACGAGCGACGACGCCTATCGCGCCTTCGTCCGCGGGTTGGACGACTTCGACGAGGACGCGACGGAACCCGTGCGCTACAAGCTTTATCGCGGCCGGATACTCGAGCCGGGCAGCATCGCGCGCGTACTGGTCGCACCGGTCTTCGACGTCGACGGCCGCGACCGCCAGCGCCGCTCCGCCGACGCGCTGGTGGACGGCCCGCTCGGCAAACCCTTCCCCGGCCTGGTGGCGTCCCATTTCCACCACAGCACCGACGGCACCCGGGTCCTCAACTGGGCCGAATGGGTCGACGAGGACGCCCACCTCCGCTTCGGCGAAAGCTCCTTGCCCCACGAGTGCTTCGAGGCCATCACCATGCCGGGCGTCCGCGGAATCGGCGGAAACCGTTACATCCTCGCCGAATCCATCACCGTTTAAGGACTCGTGAGTGTTGCGGGCGGTTCTAGCGGAACAAGGGGCGCCCTTGTCACGCTCTGGGTGACAAGGGCCGCCCTTGTCACCCAGACCGCGGCCGGGTGAGTGGGAAATAGGCGTTCAACGCCGCGACACTCACGAGCCCTACTCGGGTGCGTAGGCGCGAAGGAACGCTCGCACGCCCTCTTCGGCTTCGTCCTGGATGTCGGGCAGGCCGACGGGCTCGCGGGAGAGCTGGGCCCGGTCGCCCGCGGCGCTGCTGGTGAGCGCGAGGAAGTGAAGGGCGGCGCGGTCGGGGTTTCCGGCGCGGAGGTGGCCGGCGTCGGCGAGTTCGGCGAGTCGCTGTGACAGTGCCGCGCGGACGCGCAGTGGGCCGGATTCGCGCCAGGTGGTGACGAGCTCGGCCGGGAGGTGCTGGCCGTCGGCCTGGATGTGGCGGACCAGCGCGAAATGTTCGGTGAAGCCCGGCATGGGGGCGACCAGCTCGCGGCCGAAGGCGATCAGGCCCGCTTCGACGTCCTCGATGCCGTGCAGGTGCCGGTCGATCAGCGCGATCTGCGCCTCGGCGACCTCGGCCGTGCTCTCGTCGATGACCGCCGCGAAGAGCTTCGCCTTGTCGCCGAAGTGGTTGTAGAGGGTTCGCGTCGAGACGTCGGCCTCGCGGGCGATGGTGTCGATGCTCGCGCGAGTGTAGCCGTCGCGGGCGAAGATCGTCAGCGATGCCCGGATGATGGCTTCACGTTTGTCCACCAGCCTGCCCTGCGGCGTCTTCAACGGTGCCGAGCCCTCTTTCATACCTTTGCCACCTTCGGCGAACGCGGGAGTCCTGTGCAATGCGCGTTGTACTGTAACCCGGCGCCGGGTCAAGGGCAGTAGCCGTGCAGGAACACCCGGATGCCCGCCGCCGTCATACCGGCGACCTCGACGTCGGTGTACGGAAGCGCGCCGCAGCGCGTGTGGTCCTTGACCTCGGCGGACGCGAGCTGCGACAGGTGGAACGCGGCGCGGTCGGCGTCATCGACCCGGAGCAGCCCGCGGTCGCCGAGCTGGCGCAGCCGCCGCGCGAGCTCGCGGTGCACGCGGCGGGGTCCCGCCTCGCGCCAGGCTTCGAGTACGGCGGACGGCAGCCGCGCCGACTCGGCCCTGATCTGCTGGACGAGCGCGAAGTGGTCGGCGTGCTCCGGGTACGGGGTCGCCCAGGCGCGCGCGAACGCGATGAGGTCGGCTTCCAGGTCGGTCACCTGCCCGAGATAGCGGTCGATGAGCTCGAGCTGGGATTCGGCCACCTCGGTGGCGCTGGTGTGGATGACCGTCTCGAACAGCCGGGCCTTGTCGCCGAAATGGTTGTAGAGGGTGCGGGTGGACACGCCGGCCGCCTCGGCGATCGTGTCGATGCTCGCCCGGCTGTAACCCTCCCGCGCGAACGTCACCCTGGCGCCGTCGAGGATCGCCTGGCGCTTGTCGGCGGAGCGCTGCGGAACCATGTTCGTACTGGTCATTACCCGATGTTAGCCGATGTACAACGATCGTTGCAGTAAGTACAGTAAAACGTGTACTGTACTTACTGTCGCTTCAGTTGCCAGCACGTCGGAGGAAACACCCATGACCCGGATCGCCGTCATCACCGGAAGCACCCGCCCGCGCCGTCGCGCGAAGATGGTGGCCGACTGGGTGCTCGACGTCGCCGTCCGCCACACCGGATCCGCCGACGTCACCTACGAGCTGGTCGACATCGCCGAGTTCGCGCTGCCGCTGCTCGACGAGGAGGTCCCGGCGGCGATCGGGGATTACGGCCAGGAGCACACCCGCCGCTGGGCGGCCGCGATCGACGGATTCGACGGGTTCGTGTTCGTCACGCCGGAGTACAACCACTCGATGCCGGCGGCGCTCAAGAACGCCATCGACTACCTGTTCGGCGAGTGGGGTGACAAGTCGGCCGGGTTCGTCAGCTACGGGCTGCACGGCGGCACGCGCGCCGTGGAGCACCTGCGGGTGACGCTGGCGGAGGTCAAGGTCGCCGACGTGCGCACCACCGTCGCGCTCTCGCTGTTCAACGACTTCCGGATCACCGACATCACCCAGCCTGGCGTCTTCGCGCCCGGCGATCACCAGGAGCCGACGCTGACCCGCATGCTCGACGAGGTCGTCGCCTGGGCGCGGGCGCTGGCGCCCTTGCGGGTCAAGGAGAACGCATGAATTGTCCACAATGGACCAGAGTTGGAGAGGACGGATCGCCCCATGAAGACCGCTGAGGTACCGGACGACGCCTGGCTGACGATCGGGGAACAGCACTTCCGCTCGAGGGTGCTGGTGGGCATCGAGCAGTACGATTCCGTTCCGCTCGTCCGTGACGTGCTCAACGCCGCGGGCGCGGACGTCTTCATCACCACGGTGGACCCGGACAACCGCCGGTCGAGCCTGCTGCTGATGGACCTGGAGAACGAGCTCCCGCTCGACGAGTTCATCTGGATCGGCACGACGTCTTTCGCGCGGTCGAAGAAAAGCGCGCTGCGGTCCGCGCGCATCCTCCGTGATTCACTGGGTATCGACATCCTGAAACTGGACGTGCGCGGCGACGACAACCTGCCCGACAACAACGCCACCGTCGAGGCCGCGTACGAGCTGCGCGCCGAGGGCATGGAACTGCTGCCGTTCATCCTTCCCGACCTCGCCACCGCGCAGGAGCTCGCCAAGGCGGGCTGCGCGGCGCTGCGGGTGATGGCGTCACCGGTCGCTTCCGGCCGCGGTATCCCCGACCCGGAGGCGGTCCGCGAGGTCATCGACCACTGCGGGCTGCCGGTGATCGTCGAGGGCGGGCTGGGCACCGCCGGGCATGTGGCGCTGGCGATGGAACTCGGTGCGGCCGCCACGCTGGTCAACACGGCGCTGGTGCGGGCGAAGACCCCGCTGACGATGGCGGCCGCGATGCGCCAGGCGGCTGTGGCAGGCCGTCTCGCCTTCGAATCGGGCCCGATGGAAGAGGTCGCGGTCGCGGTGTGAATTCCCGCGACGCGTTCGGGGTAAGTGAAGAAACCGGGGGAGAACTGTGGTGCCTGGGGTGCGGACCGCTGAGCCGATTCAGCGCGCGGAGGTGAATCTGGTGGCGGCGGCGGTGGCCGTCGGCGCCACCGGGCTCGCCGCGGGCGGGACGGCAGGGCCGTTGCTGGCCGTCGGGATGACCGGGTCCGGTGCGGTGGCCGGGTTGCCGGTGGCGTTGAACCTCGCCGGTGCCGCGGCAGGCGCCCTGGTGATGTCGCGTGAGGCCGCGGCCGGGCGCCGCGGCCGCGGCCTCGCCTGGGGCTTCCTGCTCGGCGCGCTCGGTGCGCTGGTCGTCGTGTTCGCCGTGTCCGCGAACAGTTTCCCGCTGGTATTGGCGGGCAGCCTGGTGCTGGGCACGGCGAATTCGGCGGTCTTCCTGGCGCGGTACGCCGCGGCGGCGGTGGTGACCGCGGATCGGCGGGGCCGCGCGCTCGGGCGGGTCATGTTCGCGACCTGTGCCGGCGCGGTGGTCAGCCCGCTCCTGCTGGGACCGGGCGGTGCGCTGGCGCAGGACATCGGACTGGCACACGCCGCGGGCGCGTACCTGGTGGCGGCGCCGGCTTTCGGATGCGCCGCACTGGTTTTCTGGGCCGCGTCGACACCTGGCGTGCCCTGGTTCGGGCGCCTGGCCGGTTCGCTCTCGGCCGAGCCGGGTGAGCGCGCGGCGCCAGGACTCGCGGCGCGCGCGGTCCGGAACCCGGGAACCATGCCCGCGATCCTCACGCTGGTCGTGGCGAACTTCGCCATGGTCGGGGTGATGACCGTGGCGCCGGTGCACCTGACCGGGTCCGGCGACGGGCTCGGCGTGGTGGGCGTGCTGGTTGCGCTGCACGTCGTCTGCATGTTCGGCCCGTCGCCGCTGACCGGCTACCTGGTCGACCGGTTCACTCCCGGTTACCCGATCGCGGCGGGCGGCGTGCTGCTGCTCGCGGGTGGGCTGGTCGGCGCGTTCGCCGGTGGGCACGGCCTGGTGCCGATGACCGCGCACCTGCTGCTGATCGGCCTCGGCTGGAACGGGGCCGTCGTCGGCGGCAGCGCGTTGCTCGGCTCGACCGCGCCCGCGGACCTGCGTACCCATCTCGAAGGCATCGGTGAGGCGGCCATGGGTGTCGCCGCGGTCGCGGCGGCGCCGCTGGCAGGCGTGCTCGCGGTGCTGACCGGCTATGCGGGAATGTCCATCTGGTTCGGAGTCTGCGCGGCGGCGGGCCTGGCGTACTGCTGCCTGCGCGCACGAGTTGGGGAGTCGATGAAGTGAGAATTCTGACCTGCAGCAACAGTTGCCCGCGCTGGGACGCGGACACGATCGCGCCACGCTCGCCCGGCGGGCTGGCGCCGATGGTGGTGTCGCTGCTCAACGAGCACGGCGGCCACTGGATCTTCACCGCGCCGCCGGACCAGCCTGGCGTGTCGTCGCCGATCCGGATCGGCGACGACATCTGGCTGCATCCCGTCGAACCCGGTGAGGAGCTGCGCCACCAGCACTACGACGTCATCTCGATCCGCCTGCTGCTCGGGCTGCTGCACTACATGCACGACACCTCCGAGCAGCCGGTGTTCGACTCGGCCATGGTCGACGCGTGGGCCGGGTACGAGGCGGTGAACCAGTCGTACGCGAAGCGGCTGCGCGAGGTGTCCGACAACTCGGCGGGCGACGAGCTGATCCTGATCAACGACCCACATCTGATGCTGGTCCCGGAGTATTTCGCCGAGACCCAGGCGGGCCGCGCGAGCCGGATGACCTATTTCCTCGGCACCCCGTGGTGCGAGCCGGACTATTTCTCGCTCATCCCCGGCCACATCCGCACCCGGATACTGACCAGCCTGCTGCGGTGCGACGTCGTCGGCTTCCACGCCGGACGCTGGGTGGACGCCTTCCTGGCGTGCTGCGCGCGGTACGTGCCCGGCGCGCGCGTCGAGGGCAGGACCGTCATCCTCGGCGAACACCGCACCGAGCTCATCGCGATGCCGTTCCCGCTCGACACCGACGTGCTCGACCGGATGACCGAGGCGGACGCGACCCGGCGCTGGCAGTCGAAACTGGCTGAGCTGGCAGGCGGCCGGAAGCTGATGCTGCGAGCCGACCGTCTCGACCTGTGGAAGAACATCCCGCGTGGATTCCAGGCATATGAGATGGCGTTGGAGCGCAGGCCGGAACTGGCCGAGCAGTGCTGGTTCGCCGCCGTGGTGACCACGCCGAGCCGGGCAGCGGGCCGTCACCAGGCGTACGCCGAGGCCACCGAGGCGGTCGTCCGCCGCATCAACGACCGCTTCGCCACCGGCGGCCGTGAGGCGGTTTCGCTGATCCGGCCGGGAATGGACGACGACTCCCGCAACTGCGTGGTCGCCGGGCTGCTGATGAGCACCGCGGCCGTCGTCAACTCCACCTACGACGGACTGAACCTCTTCGCCAAGGAAGCCGCCTATCTGCTCGACGACGACGCCTCGCTGCTGCTGTCGGCCAACGCGGGCGCCGACGAGCAACTCGGCCCGTTCACGGTGACGGTCGACCCATTCGATCTCGGGCAGACCAGCGAAGCCATGGAAAAGGCGCTGACCGGCTCCGGCGGGTCCGGCCGTGACGCACGCCGCGCGCTCCTGCGCGACGAACACCTCGACGGGTGGCTGACAACAGTCTTCCGGCTCGGGTGAAGCTAGGTGATCGTGTGCCCTATCCGCATGACCACCGTCGTGATCCCCGAGGCCGCCACGAGCGCGAGCGCCGGGCTGTGCCAGGCACGAGTACGCGGCCAGCCGCCGGGTAGCAGCGTGATCGGCACTGCGACACAAAGCAGTACCAGCGTGAACAGGGACGGGACCGAGACGAGGTAAGAGACGAGATCGAGGTCGCGGCTCCGGTTCCGCATCAGCAGACAGCCTGCGGTGGTGAGCAGCGCGGCCGTCGGTGCGGCGGCCAGCGCCTGTCCCAATCCGGTGCGGCCGTTGAGCGCGGCGAGGGCGAGCAGGCACGCCGTCGCCGCGCCGACGGCCACCCACCAGTCGAGCCGGTCCAGTGCCTTCGGGTCGGCGAAGTTGGCGTGCTCCGGCAGCAGCCACCGGCCCAGGAGCGCCGCGGCGGTGGCCGTGGCACTCACCGCGAGCAGCGTGAGCCGGCCGCTGTTCCAGTGCCACGCGAGACCGCAGACGACGACCAGCCCGATCGCGACCGGTAGTTGCCAATTCGCGCTCATCCCCGCGATCGCCACGCCGTAGAACCAGTTCTGGGCGGCGATGATCAACGCGCCGCTCGTCATCCCGATCCACCAGGCGCCGGTGAACAGCGCCGTGTTGAGCACCGCCGCGAGCACCCAGATCCTGCGTGGTGCGGTGGTGGCCCACAGCGAAGCGAGTGCGAGGCTCACGCAGGCGGCACCGGCCATGGCCACCGCGAGCGCGACCACCTGCGGCCAGTCGCCGAACGGGCCGAGGTCGGTGGTGCCGGTGCGGGAAAAGTCGGTCAGGAAACCCAGGGCCACCCCCACCGGCAGCCCGAGCGTGACACCCGCCCAGCGCAACGCGGAGCGTTGGGTGCCCAGTGCGAACCGCCACAGCGCGGTGCCCCAGCCCGCCGCGGTCAGCGCGCCGGCCAGCAAACACGACAACGGCAGCGCGTATGACTGCGAATTCTCCGCCGAACCGAGCAGCGTCGGGAGCGCGACCAGCGTCGTCGTCTGGGCGGCCATCGCGGCGAGCGCGCCGTAGACGACGCCGTCGAGCACCCGGGTCTGCCCGGGCAGCTCCCCGGCGTCGAGCACGGCAACCCGTTGCGACGGCGGGGGATGGATGGCGTTGGCCCGTCGCCACCACGGCGCACGCGCGGCGGTCGTCGCGCGGCTGAGCAGCGCGCGCAGCGGAGCCGACGGGACCTCGCGGACGGAACGGAGGTCGGCTTCGTGCTCGCGCGAGCGCAGCACGCTGGTGGAGACCAGCGCGGTGAGCACGAGTACCAGTGCCGCGCGGCCGACGTACTCGGCCCAGAACGATTCCCACAGCGTGTGCGTGTTCCCCGCGAACAGCACCAGCGCTTCCGTGGTGAGCAGCGGGAGCGCCAGTACCGGCGGCAGCGCCCACCAGACGCCGCGGGTGAGCCACACCAGGCCGACGTCACCCGCCGCGACGTGGGCGCTTTCATGCCGCACGATCGCATCGGCCTGGTCGGGCGGCACGGTCACGATGCCGGGCGGCAGCACCATCCGCGTCCAGCGCAGGAACCGGATGGTGAACGCCTCCCGCAGCGCCAGCGAGCCGAACACCACCTGCGGTGCGGCCACCCGGCGGCGCATCGACCGCACCGCGTTCTCCGCGCGTTCCTGCCACACCGCCGGCGCGACGCTGACCGGACCGGCGCGGCGGAAAAGCCTGCGGGGCAACAACTGTGTCAACCCGAGAGCGAGCAGAAGGACCAGCAAGGCGCCACTGAGCGAGACGAGTCCGCGACGTCGTTCGACCGGTGTCACGCAGTCAAGCCACTGCTGGGACTTCTCCAGGCTCTGTGCCGGTGTGTCGGCGGCGGTCGCCAGTGGTCTTGTCTTTCCGCAGGCCTGAATGGCCTCCACCCACGATCGCCCGAGGAATTGGCTGTGCAGAAGGCTTCCGACCAGCACACCGGCGAGCAACAGCACCACGATGAGCAACGCGTATCGCCCGCGCCCCGCCGAGGGCGCGGTTTCCACGCGAACGTCAGTGGTGGTCATCGGACGACGTTCCGGGCGATAACGCGTCGCTCACCTTCCCGGCGATCTCGCGCGCAACCTCGGGAGTGGCTCCCTTGCCCGTCAGATGGACCGTGATGACCATCGTGAGATCGGCCTGTTCCCCGGTTCCCGCCACCTCGAGCGCGACGCCTTCGGCCTTGGCTTTCCTGCGCGCGGCCCACGCCTTGGCGATGCGGCCGCTCACCGAGTCCAGTGCCTTGTCGGCGGTCTTCTCCACCAGGACGTTTCCCAGATAGGCGGCCGCCGCCAGCACATACGGCGTCATCAGTGCCAGATCCACGCCGATACCCACCGGCGCGCGCAGCGTGTCCGGCTTCAGCAGCCGATCCGGGTCGCGCCGGAACTCGGCGACGATGACGTCGAACAGGTCGAGTTCGGGCGGATAATGCGCGCCCACGATCTCACGGGCCAGCTCCAGCACATCCGGATCAAGCGGAATCGTCGAAGACGACGAACGACGCGAGTTCATGCGGGCTAGTCGCCACGCGCGCGGTGCCCGTTACGGGAGTGCGCTTCCGCCTGCGGAAATCCACAGCCGGTGCGTCAATTCCGGCTCGCGCCGCACCACATCCGCGCGGGCCCGGATCCGCGACGGTCTCGTCGACACCACCCTGCGGGCTGGGCCGAACATTGTGAGCGCCCGGACGCACTCGCCTTCCTCAACCACTCGCAAGCCCTGGTCAGCGGGGGTGACAAGGATTGTGCAAGGTCCGCTCAGCAGTGTTGATCACGTTCGGATACTGCCACTGTGAGGGGACGAATAATGACCAAGCGAACCGCGCTCGCCGCGAGTGTGCTGGCAATGACCGCGCTGGCCGGGGTGGTGACGCCGGCGCCCGCGTCGGCCTTGCCGTTCTGCTGCGGCGTCATCAAGAACACCAGCAGCCGGGCGACGGTCACGGCGATGCACCACTGGTGCACGGACGGGGAGTATCTCGTCGGGCCCAAACCCTGCAACTCCGATTACCGGACGCTGGCACCGGGACGGCAGACCTCGCTGATCGAAGACTGGGACGGCGTGGCCATCGCGGGTAACTGCTACGGGCGGGTTATCAGGAAAAAGCAGGCAACCGGAAAGATCGTCTACAACGTTCCGATCGACCGGCGCGGCAGGCCGGCGATGTGGGTCCGGGTGCACGACGACGAGGTCGGCGAAGCGTCGCAGACCTGCTAGTCCAGGTCATCGGAACGGGTGAACTCGCCGTCGCGGACACTTTCGACGATTTGCCGTCAGTTGTGAGCCGGTCGACGAGAGCGCTGAAGATCTTCGGTTGTGGTCGAAAGGCGATGGTGCGTTACCTTGAGTGAAGGTAACCGAGCGGGGGCTCAGGTGACGGCAGCACGGTCCGGTGCCGTCCGTGTTCGCGACGGCCGGGGTCCCGGTGAGCGCGAGCTGAACCGTACGCTCACCCGTTTCGCCGTGCAGGCGCGTGCCGTGCTGGTGATTCCGTGTGGCCTACTCGGGCTCTTGACTGTCGCTCACGACGTCCTTGTCTTCACGGCCGTAGCCGTCGCGCTGCTGGTGGCCTGGTGCCTGTCAAGGCTCAAATGGCCGTATGCGCACTGGGTGGCCGCCGTACAAGCGGCGACGGTCGTCGCCATCGGGCTGAGCCAGCTGAAAACCGGACCACAGCCGGTGGACAGCTGGGTGTTCGTATTCACCTCGGTGACCTCGGGAACCACTCAGTTCGAATGGAACTCGAAGCCGCTGGTCGCGGCCGGGCTGTCCGCGGTGGCCATAGGCGCCTACTGGGCGGGAAACAAGCTCGCCGGGCCGCCTGGTGGCTGGCCGCCGGTCGCGCCGGTGGTCAGGTTGGTCGTCGAAGCCGCGCTGGCCAGGGGCGGGTACCTGCTGATCCGGACCTGGGTGCGCAATGCCGACCGTGGTGAGGTTCGCGCCGCCGCGTTGCGCAGGCACGCGTCCGTCGAGGCCGCCAGGCGCGCGGGGGAGCGCGAATACCTCGCCATGCTGCATGACACGGCGAGCGCGACGCTGCTCATGGTCGCGACCGGTACCGGCCGCTTCGACTGGCTGCCCGAGCGGGCGAACCGTGATTTGGAGGCGCTGGCCGAAGCTCCCGGGCTCGGCGCGGGTCACGTTGACCTCGCCGCGATGCTTTCCACGCTCGTCGAGGACTCCGCGACCCGTCTCGATCACCTCGTCGAAGGACCACTTCCCATGCCGTCCACGGCCGCGTTCGGCATACTGCACGGCGTCCGCGAAGCCGTCGCCAACGTCGAGCAGCACGCCGGGGTCGACAAGGCCTCGCTCACGGCCCGCGTCGACGAGTCCGGCATCGTGGTCGAGCTCGCGGACACCGGTCGCGGATTCGATCCCGGTTCGGTGCCGCCACATCGGCGCGGCGTCTCCGGTTCGATCGTCGGCCGGATGGCGACCGCGGGCGGGTACGCCACGGTCGAGTCACGGCCGGGCGCCGGCACCACGGTCCGCTGGCGGTGGCCGGGATGAGCGACATCGCCACTCGCATCTCGGATCGGCTGCTGCGCGGAGCGTGGATCGCCGCCCTGATGGTGACCGTGACGACGCAGTTCCTTTTGTGTCTGCCGCAACTGGTGACGAGCTCCGGCCGGTACCACGCGGTCTGGCCGGAGTGGACCGCGTTCGGGCTGCTTACCACGGTCGCCGCAGGGAGCGCCTGGTTCGCCATGCGGCACAGGGAGATTCCTATGGCGGCGCGCTGGCCGGGCACGATCCTGACGTTCGGCGCGTCGATTCTGGCGACGTCCGCGGTTCCCGCGGGTGACCATCTGCGGCCGGAACACTGGTCGTTCGGGCTGATCGCCTGGTATGGCGTGCTGTTGTTCCTGCATTCCGGACTGCGGGCGATCGCCACGTTCACCGGCGTGCACTTGCTTCTCACGGCCACGCAGCTGCTCTTGACCGGCCCGCCCAGCCTGCCGGTGCTGGCCAACATGGGCATCACGGCGCTGTCGGCCTGCGGTTTCGTGCTGGCGGTCGCCGTCGCGTTCGAGGTGTTCCGCCGGGTCGCTGACCGGGCCGCGGCGGTGGCCACGACCGAAGATCGGCTGCGTACCGCGGAGGCCATCGGCGCGCAGCGGCATCGCGATCACCGCGAGCGATACGCCGCGCTGGCCCACACGGCGGTGCCGTTGCTCTCCGGCCTCGCCGACGAATCGCTCGATCCGTCAGATGCGGACGTACGGCGCCGATGTGCGGTCGAAGCGGCCAAGCTGCGGCGCCTCTTCGCTGAGGCCGACGACGTCTCCGATCGCCTGGTGCACGAACTCGGCGCCGGTGTCGACGTGGCCGAACGCAAGGGCATCTCAGTGCAGTTCGCGGTTCGCGGCGAGCCACGTGAACTACCCGCCCCGATTCGTCGCGAACTCGTCGAACCCGCCTCGGCGGCGATGACCTCCGCGATTTCGGACGTGCGTGCCACCATTGTCCGCACTCCGAGCCAGGTCCGCGTCAGCGTGGTCAGCGACGCGCCCGCGCACGCCCTTCCGGCTTTTCGACCGCGTTACGTCGAAGTCGCCACCGTCGTGACCGGCGATCGGCTGTGGATGGAGGTGACATGGCGACCGGCGACATCACGGTAGCCGTCATCGACGACCATCCGGCGGTCATCGCAGGCGTCGAATTCTGGTACTCGACGGCTGATCCGCCGATCGAGGTCGTCGCGACCGGCCCGGCCGACAAGGCCGCCTGGGTGCCTCCCGGCGATACCGCCGACGTGGTGGTCTTCGATCTCCAGTTGTCCGGGCAGCCGGGTCCCTCGTACGGCGCCCTTCGGCGACTGGTCGACGCGGGCCGCCAGGTCATCGTCTACACCATGCGCGACGACGAGCAGGCCGCGCTGACATGCCTCGATATCGGCGCCTTCACGTTCCTGACCAAAGCGGAGGGCAAGGACCACCTTGTCGCCGCGACTGTCGCGGCGGCGCAGGACCTGCCGTACACCCCGCCCGCGCTGGCAGGCGCGCTCGGCGCGAACCGCAGCTCGGACCGCCCGCGGTTGTCTGAGCGCGAAGAGAATGTACTCATCGAGTGGTTCCAGTCGGAATCGAAGGAACTGGTCGCCGAGAAGCTCGGAATCACCATCCGAACGGTCAATACCTATCTCGACCGCGTGCGGGTGAAATACGCCAATGTCGGCAGACAGGCCCGCACAAAAGCCGCACTGGTGGCGAGGGCCATTCAAGACGGTCTCGTCGAAGTCGACGATTTGTAGGTCATCTGACAGACACCACACCCCGGCGATCGCTCTTACCGTGGCCGGGGAGGGATAGGGGGAGGTGCCTGGGGGTTTCCACGCTGCGTCGCGCGCGAATTCCGGCGCGGCGTGGGCCCGATTCCCGGAACTTCCTTCAGGGTTGCACGCCGGTATGCGAGTGCCGGTGAATCAGGGTTCGGGGGGATTCTGTGGACTTGTTCCGTGTGCGCATGCTCGGCACGTTCGAAGTCGAGCGGGCAGACCGTGGTGGATCTGTGTCGGTGCCCGAGGGCCGGTTGCGGACGTTGTTCTCCACCTTGGCGCTCCGAGCGGGAAGACCGGTGCCGCTGAGTGAAATCGAGGAACGTCTGTGGGATGGCGAGCCGCCACCCGGTGCCCGCACCACCATCCGCGGCTATATCAAGAGGCTTCGCCGCGTGCTCGATGTTCCCGCGGAGCCTTCGGTGATCAGCTCCGGCCGGCACGGCTACCGGCTGGAGGTCGATCCGGACCACATCGACCTGCACCGGTTTCGGGCCTTGCTCGCACGATCGAATTCAGCGGAAGTCGACGAAGAGGTGCGGTTGCTGCGCGAAGCGTTGGCCTTGTGGCGCGGGCCGGCATTGTGTGACGTGACAAGCGAATCGCTGCATCGTGAGGTCGTTCCCGCGCTGTGCGAACTGTATCTCGATGCCGTCAGCAGGCGCATCGAGTTCGATCTGCGACGAGGCAGAGCCGAAACCGTTGTCGCCGAATTGCGGCACCTGGTCGGCGAGAATCCGCTGCAGGAGGTTTTCTGGGCCCAGCTGATCCGTGCACTGCACGAGGCGGGGAGGCCGGCGGAGGCGTTGGTCATGTACGAGAAATGCCGGGAGACGCTGGCCGACGCGCTTGGCATCGATCCTGGCCGCCGGCTGCGGGAGCTGCACCAGCGCATTCTGCTCGACGAGCCACTGGCGCCCATGGCTCGCGCTTGCCGCTGACCGAGCCACGCCGGTGCCACGTTCGTGCCACACGAACCCGTCAAGCTGAATCCCGAAAGGCAGAAGGACGGCCAGGAGGAAGATGTGGACTCAGGAATGGGCTGGTACTTCGTAGCGCTCCCCGACCTCGATGAGGCACAGCGAATCTCGGATCTCTTCGACGCCGGGACACACCGGGTGGTGACTTATCCGTCCGGCAGGCCGATGCTGGTCGCGCGAACCCACGACGACCAGTTCGTCGCGGCCGAGGCAGGCCGGGTCCGCGGCGCGGTGATCGGCGCTTCCTCGGCCACCGCGGACGGACTGCGAAGCAGGTTCGGTCGGTCCGGGGACGTGCGAGAACTGGATTCCTATTCCCAGTCGCTCGCGGGCAGCTATCACTTCGTCGCGACCGACGGCGACCGGCTTCGCGTGCAGGGAACGGCATCCGGGCTGCGCAGGGTCTTCCACGCCGTCATCGGCGGCTTCCCCGTCGCCTCTGATCGTGCCGACCTGCTCGCCTGGCTCGGGGGTTTCGCCTACGACGAGCGGGCGCTGGCGATGCGATTGCTCGGTGTGCTGCCGCATCCGTTGCCAGAGGAACCATTGTGGAAGGGCGTGGCCGCTGTTCCTCCCGAGGAGTACCTCTTGCTGGACAAGTCAGGCGCCCGTACCTCGCTGTGGTGGCGCAGGCCGGAGCCGGTTCTGTCCAGGGTGGACGGTGCGACCGGGTTGCGCGCCGCGTTGACGGACGCGGTGTCTGTGCGTACCCGCGCGGGCGGCACCGTCCACTGCGATCTGTCCGGTGGTCTCGACTCGACCCCGCTGTGTTATCTGGCCGCGCAAGGTCCGGCCGAGGTGCTGGCGAACACAGCCTACAACGAGGATCCCGGCGGCAGGGAGGACCTGCTGTGGGCGCGCCGGGCACTGCCGAGTATGCCGCGGGTGCGGCATACGACGAGTTCGACGGACGACATGCCGCAGTTCTTCGAGGGCGTCGAGTCGATCACCGAACGGCTGGACGCGCCGACACAGGCGTATCTGACCGCGCCGCGGATCAGGCACAGTATCGAGGCCGCGCTCGGCGGCGGGGCACGGCTGTACCTCAACGGCCTCGGTGGCGATCACCTGCTGCACGGACTGCCTGTCTGGGACCACGGCATTTTTCGCCGTCGCCCTTGGCTCGCGTGGCGCAGGGCGCGCACCAACGCCATGCTGACCAATCGTCCATTGTGGAGGGTTGGACGGGAGTTGCTGAACTCCGAGTCATATCGAGACTGGCTGCTTCGCATGATCGGCGGGGCGAGGCAGGACCGTCACGAGGAGTCGGCGATCACACTCGGCTGGGACTTGCCGTTCATGCTGCCACGCTGGCTCAGTAAGGACGCGATCGCTGCGGTCACCGCCAGAATGAGGCAGATCGGCGCCGATGCCGTGCCGCTGGGTCCCGACAGGGCCCGGCACGCGGAACTCGCGATCGTCCGCGACGGATGCCGGATCGTGCGAGGCACGCAGCAGTACGCCGCGACCATGGGTATGCCGTTCGAAGCGCCGTTCTTCGACGACCGGGTGGTCGAGGCCTGCTTCGCGGTGCGACATGAGGAGCGGGACACGCCTATGGAGTTCAAGCCGCTCATCAAGGAGGCGATGCGGGGAGCCCTTCCCGGTGAATTCCTCGCCCGTGGTTCGAAGGCGAGCGGCAGCCCGCAGGCGGCCAGGGGACTTCGCGACCACTGGCGGACGTTACTCCCGCTGTGTGAGCAGTCGCCGCTGGTCGGCCTTGGCATCGTCGACTTCGCCGCGCTGGCGAACAGTGAGTCGCCGGAGCACATGGGAGTCAGAGACTCCTTGTTCGACTACACCGTCAACTGTGCGGTGTTCCTCCGAAACCAAGTGCCGGCGCCAGCCGCGTTGGCTTGATCGGGAAGGGTGAGATGACCATGCGACTGCACGCGGACGTGTCCACCGCGGTCACCGACTACGGCACGATCATGCTCGACGAACGCTCTGGACGATACTGGCAACTCAGCCCGGTCGGTGCCCTGGTCGTCGAATTCTTAAGCGAGGGAAAGGGAATCGACGACGCCATCGGTTCGATCGTCGAGCGGTTCGACGTCGACGAGAGCCGCGCACGATCCGATGTGAACGCGTTCATCGGCAAGCTGCGCTCGACAGGGCTGGTGAGGACGTGACCATCCCGGTGCTGCCCAGCACGCCGACCAAAGTCTTCGCGCGCGACCGCGTCATCGCGGGCGCCGTGGTCGGAGTCGCACGGGTGCTGGCGAAACAGAAACCCCGTGAGATCAGGGCTGTGCTGGCAAAGCTGCGCGGCGGCGTACCGGCCGCGACTCTCGACCAGGCGCGGGAAGCCAGGAATACCGTGCTGGCGGTCAGTCCGAGGTGCTGTGGTTCGCAGGCCTGTCTGACCAGGTCGATAGCGGCCGTCCTGCTGTGCAGGGTACGCGGGGTGTGGCCGACCTGGTGCGTGGGCGTGCTGGCGGCGCCGCCGTTCACCGCGCACGCGTGGATCGAGGCCGACGGTGAAATGGTCGACGAGGTGCTGGATGGTTCCTGCTACCGCCGCATGATCGCGATCGCACCCAGTGCTTGACCGGAATTCTCCGGTCAGGAAAGAAATACCAGTGAAGGTGGTGAAGAAATGGTCAAGAACGGTTACGAGGCTCCTGCCGTGATCGAACTCGGCGCTTTCGACGAGGAAACAGGTGTCTTCTACGTGCGCAATGGCGAAGAGGTCCTCTGGTTCTTCGACACCTGGATCTGATCGGCCATGGTCAAGTCGATCTACCAGGCCCCGGAAGCGATCGAACTCGGTACTTTCGCGGCGAAAACCGGGTTCTACTGGCAAGGCCGATACGAGATCTATTGGTTCCTGCTGAGCCTGACCTGACCATGGGCCGCGAAACCAAGAGAGCGCAAAGGGGGTGACGAGCATGAACAAGGAAACCTACGAGGTTCCCTCGGCCATCGAGCTGGGAGCGTTCGAGGAGGAGACAGGATTCTTCTTCACCGGCCAGCACGAGGCGTACTGGTTCCTCTACAACGCGAACAACTGAGTGTTGTCGATCTGTAACTGATTCCCGGATGTGGCGGAGTGAGTCCTAGCGCCTCCGCCGCATCCGGGTCAGCCATCGAAGGGGAGTGTCGTGCGGGAAAGTGATCGGTTGCTGATCGGGACGGCCAAACGTGGCAAGAGACTCCTCTCGGTGCTGGCGCTGTGCCGGCTTTTCGAGACAGCGGCGGGCATCCTGCTTCCGGTCATGCTGGCATCGGTGATCGACACGGTCATCAGCCGCGACGGCATGATGACACCTGCCGTGCTGCTGATCATCCTTCTAGGACTCATCACACTCGCTGAGATCGGCGAGCAGATCGCCGGGGCCAAGGTCAACGCCACGGCTGCCGCGCGCCTGCGGCACTCGGTCTTCGCCAGGGTCTTCGAGCTCGGGCTTCCAGGCGGCCGGCGGTTTCCCGTTGGCGACGTGCTCAATCGCGCCATGGACAGTGCCGCGGAAGTCAGCCGCGCCGGGCCGAACCTGCTGGACATGATCTGCGCCCCGCTCATTTCGCTCGGCGGGCTGGTCGCACTGGCGCTCATCGACTGGCGGCTGGTGCTCGTCTTCGCGGTCGGCGTCCCGGTCGTGTCGATGCTCGCCTCCCGGCTGATCCGACGGGTCACGGTGCTGACCGGGAGGTATCAGGAGGCACAAGGGGAACTGGCGAGCAGGTTCGTCGAGGCGGTCGGGGGTGCACGCACGATCCGCGCGGCCGGCACGCTTGACCGTGAGGTCACGCGCGTGCTGACCCCGCTTTCCCGGTTGCACGAGGCCGGACTCGAGTTCTGGGAGACTCAGCGCCGGGCCGGTTGGTACCTGTCGCTGCTCGCGCCCACCTTGCAGGTCGGCGTGCTGGTGATCGCCGGGATCGGCGTAGTGGACGGCCGAGTCTCGGCAGGCGAGCTGCTGGCCGCACAGCTGTACCTCGGCTATGCGCTGCGATTGCTGTCCCAGGTCGGGATACTCGCCGAACTCGGCAGGATCCGCGGTTCCGCGGAACGCGTCCAGGAGATCTTCGACGAGCCATTGCCACCGGGCGGCGACCGCCCGCTGCCGCCCGGCCCTGGTGTGCTGGAGTTGCGCGGGATAACCGCGATCGTGGACGGCCGCACGGTGCTCGACGACGTCCACCTGACCATCCCGGCCGGTAGCGAGGTCGCTATCGTCGGCGCGTCCGGTACGGGCAAGACGACACTGGCCTTGATCGCCGGTGCGGTACTACCGCCGCAATCCGGGAAGATCCTGCTTGACGGCACGGATCTCGCCACCGTAAGCCGGGATGAAACCCGCCGCGCGATCTCCGTCGCCTTCGAACGTCCCTGCATGCTCGGTGACACGGTCGGCGAGATGATCGGCTTCGGTGACGACTATGTCGCGGACACCGCCGTCGAACTGGCCGCGCGCGCGAGCCACGCGGCAGGCTTCATCGCCAGGTTGCCTTCCGGCTATGGAACGCCGCTTGCCGGACTGCGTCTCTCCGGCGGTGAGTCGCAACGGCTTGGCCTGGCGCGCTCGGTCTGCCGCGGTGCGCGAGTCGTTGTGCTGGATGACGCCCTGTCCAGTGTGGATACCGCGACGGAAAGCGAGATCACCGCTGCGATGCATGAGGCGTTGCGCGGGGTGACCAGGATTGTGGTGGCGCATCGGATGCGCACCGCCGCCGGCGCCGATCTGGTGGCGTGGCTCGACGAAGGCCGCGTCCGTGCGTTCGGCGCGCATCATGAGCTGCTTGCCGATCCGGCCTATCAGGCACTCTTCGGTGCGCAGCCGGTCGGTGTGTCATGACCGGGCCTTCGATCGGTGAATTCGTTCGTCCGGTGCTGGCCGCGCAGCGCGGCCGGCTTCTCGCGCTGACCGCTTGGTCGGTGCTCGAAGCGGTGCCCGCGCTCGGTTCCGGCGCGCTGGTGGCGGCCGCGCTGGACCACGGGTTCCTCGCCGGTTCGGTGCGTACCGGGGTGGTCTTCCTGCTGGCCTATGGAGCCGCGGTGGCAGTGGGCACCTTCGCCACCAGGCAAGTGATGCCCCATGTCGCGGTGCTCGTCGAGTCGCTGCGCGACGAGCTCGTCCGGCTGGTGGTGTGGTCAAGGCTGAGGCACAGCGTGTTCGGTGACAGCGGTACGGACACCGCGACGGTCGCGAAGCTCACTCGGCAGGCCGAGACCGTCCGCCAGATGTTCGCCGGACTGCTGCTGACCGTGCGTGGTGTGCTCTTCGGAGTCGCCGCGGCCGTGATGGGACTGGCCGCGCTCGACCCGTGGCTTGCATTGGCCGCGGTACCTTTCGTGGTCGGTGCCACCGGGCTGCTGGCTGTACTTTCGCGGTTGCTGCGGCGGCGATATCAGGCTCTGCTCGACGCACAGGAGGCACTGGCACGGGAGGCGGGCGCACTGGTCGGCGGAGTCCGCGACGTGGTCGTTTGCGGGGCGTGGCGTACCGCGGCGGCACGGGTCGGACGCTTCGTCGACATGGAAGCCGCCGCGATGATCGCGAGCGCGAGGACCGGCGCCGGACGGATCGCGGTGATCGCACTCGGCGGACGGGTTCCCTTCGTGCTCGTCCTGCTGGCGTCGCCATGGTTGGTTTCCGGTCAGCTGCTCACCGCCGGTTCGCTCGTCGGCGCGATGACCTATCTGATGCAGGGATTGGAACCCGCGGTTCGTGCTTTGGTGCAGACCGTCGCCAATCTCGCCCTGCAGTTGTCGGTCACGATGAGCGGGATGCTCGAGGTGCCACCGACGCCTCTGCCCAAGTCGAGAACAAAGCCGCTCACCAGCAGCGAAATCCTCCTGCGCGGCGTGACGTTCGCTTATGGCCCGCACGCCGAGCCGGTGCTGTCGGGAGTCGATCTCCGGGTACCGGCCGCGCTGCACTTGGCCGTCGTCGGCCCGAGCGGGGTCGGCAAGTCGACGCTGGCGTCGCTCATCGCCGGGATCGACTCGCCGGACAGCGGCGTCATCACCGTCGGCGGCACGCCGGTGACCGAAGTAGTCGACTCGGCGTTGCGAAGGCACGTCGTGCTGATACCGCAGGAGGCGTATGTGTTCACGGGCACCGTGCGGGAAAACCTGACCTATCTGCGTCAGGACGCGGACGACGCGGAGCTCGGCGATGCGGTCGAGACGCTCGGCTTGGCGGACGTCGTCCGGCGGCTGGGCGGCTACGACGGAGTGGTCGAGCGGCCGTCGGCGCTGTCGCAGGGGGAGCGGCAGCTGATTTCCTTGGCTCGGGTTTACCTTTCCCCTGCGGAGGTGGTGATCCTCGACGAGGCGACCTGCCATCTCGACCCGGCGGCCGAGGCTATCGCCGAGGAGGCGTTCGCGCGGCGGCCGGGCACGCTGATCGTCATCGCGCACCGCATCAGCTCGGCGATGCGGGCTGAGCGGGTGCTCGTGATGGGCGCGGGGTCGCTGGTTCAGGGCACCCACGAGGAGCTCATGCGCAGCTCACCGGACTATGCGCGGTTGGTCGGTCACTGGTGGCAACCCACTCTGTGCCGGACGCCGGCGCTTGGCATCGGCTCGGGCACTGTGTAAGCGTTGCTACGACCGACAATGAGCTAACCAGTCCTGGCCGATGCGGGCGGCCTCATCGGAGTTCGGCTGTGCTCAGCAGCCTGATCTGCACGTTCACCCAGGCACTCACCCGTTCGGCGTCGGTGTCCGCGGACCGCAGGACTCCCATGCCCTCCGCTGCCTTGCGCAGACCCGCGCCGTGTCGGACTCGCGGAGGTTCGCCAGCTCGTCCGCGTAACGCAGCTCCGCCGGCGGGCGCTGCAGGTCCTGGTTCACTGTCATCGCGTCAGCTCGGCGAGGTCGGCGAGCAGCTCGGACGCGGCAAGCGGGTCGAGCTCGCCGAACGGCAGCGGGTTGCTCGGTGACCACTCGCCTTCGGGCCGGTCGTTGAGCCACAGGTGGTCGATGCGGTGCTCGGGGTCCATGGTCAGATCCCCGACGGTGAGACCGGGATCCAGGTTGAGCACGACGGCCCGGTCGCCGATCTTCTTGGCCAGCCACGGTTCACAGCCGTTGTCGGCGGCTCTCGCCCGCTCCCAGCCGCGCTTGACCAGGCGGAGCACGTTGCCGACGCTCACCGTGACGTCCTGGAACCGGGCCAGCTCGACACCGGTCCGCTCCTGCTCGGACAGTGCGTGGACGGCGCGGCCCAGCTGCGGGAACGGCTGGAGTATCTCGTAGTCGGCGAACAGTTCCGACCATTTGCCGAGCTCGCTCCCCAGCTCCAGCGGGTGGGCGATGGCGACAATCGCCTTGTCGGGCAAGGTGAACTCGTCGTCCTCGACGTCGGCGAAGGTACGGTCCTCGGCGAGCCGGAACGCGATCACCTCGCCGCCGGACTCGCTCAGCCAGACCAGCCTGCGGACGATGTGCCAGAGCAGCGGGTGCCCGGCGAGCAGCTCCCGGAACTCGGCGCCGCTCCATGCGCGCCGGGTCACCATGGCCTGTTCCATCCGCTGGATCTCGTCGGCGGCGACGGTGCGGACGTCCTTCTTCAGCGCCGCGAATCGCTTGTACTCGGCGGGCGCCAGCTCCGGGTCGTCCTTCACACCCGGTTTCGGGAGTGCCTTGCGGTGCTTGCCGTCTTCGTCGGCGACGAACGGGTTGAGTCGCTCGTCGAACCCGACCACGAACCGGCGCGTCCCGTAGTCGACGATCAAGGTGGCGTCCTCGTCGAGGCCGAAGGTGGGCACCAGCCGGTCGGACAGCTGGTCGGCACTGAGGCCCAGTTCTTCGGCGACCACGGCCATCTTCTCGCGCGCGCGTTCTTTCAGCGCCTTGAACTTGGCCTTATGGGAGATGCGGTTGAGCTGGGTCAGCGCCGCGTCCGTGCCGATCTCCGCGAGGACCTCCAGCCCGGCCACCGCGCGGTGATGCCCGCCCTCTCCAGGCCAGGCGTTGACGATCGGCGAAAGCCTGCGCACCACGTCGTCGTCACCGAACCAGCCGAGCATGAGCAACGCCCAGCTGTCGACCACGGGCATGCCTGCCGACCGCCACTGCTGGAAAAGCGCCCAGGCGAACTCGCTCAACGACCTCGGGTCGCACAGCTCACGGATGACTTCCACACCCGGGTAGATCTCGTCTTTCTTGCACAGCCCCAGCGCCGTGATGACGTGGCGCGTCGCTTCCGGAGACAGCGCGAACTCCCCGCCCCGAAGAAGAAGCTGTGGCAACAGGTGCGGGTCGGCCCACATACCGGTCGCGGGCATCTTGGGTGGCAGCGACTCCAGCGGATCCTCGGCGGCCAATGCCTCGATCGCGGCGGTCGCCTCTGGCCCGTAGCCTTTCGCGGCTTCGACGATGTCCGCCGAGTTCTTGAGGAAGCGCAGCGCGGCCTCGGCGGCGATCCGTTCCTTGCCCGCCTTGCCCAGCGCCGCCGGGATGAGCAGCTTCGCGGCCTCGACGCCATGACGGCTCAGCCAGGCGACGGCCACCAGCCGCGCCGCCTTCAGCCGCACCAGCCAGTCGGCCATCACCGACGCCACCTCGGCGTCGAGGAACGGCAGCAGCACTTCGCCCGCGACCGACGGCTTCGCGCGAGCGGCGGCGAGTGCGTAGCCGCGGGCGGCCAGCCCGAACCTGCCCACGGCCCGTTTCGACCAGATGTCTTCGTCGTAGCCGGTCAGCGGCCAGCGGTCCAAGACCGGCAGGACGAACTCGGCTGGCGCCTGCACCAGGAGCGTGTTGTCCCAGTAGCCGTGGCGGCCGGACTTCACGACGTCGTCGATCGCGCGCTGCCAGTCCGTCTTCGCGCGCCAGTTGTACAGATGAACGTGGATGGCCGCCAGCGCCTCTTGCTCGCCGTCCTGGAAGACGATGCGACGCTCACCCGGCGCGACCAAGTCCTTCAGCACGAGCGGCTTCTTCGTGGACCGTTCGCGGTTCCACGGCGGGTCCGCGAGCAGCGGCGGCAGCAGGACGGCAGGTGCTTCGGCCACCCGGCCCTCGCCGCTGAGCACCTTTTCGATCCGCGCTCGCGGCTCCTCCGGCAGACCGGGGTCGCGCGCGAGCTCGACGTTTTCGAGCACGTGGGCGCGGAACAGCAAAGCGGCCTGCTCACCGGTCGCGGCGCCGAGCAACCGCAGCGCGCGCACCGGGTACCGGCGCATCATGTCGAGGACGACCGGCTGGACGTGCTGACGGTCGATCCGGTCCAGCAGCAGACCGAACGCCTCGTCCGTCGGGAACGCGCCGAGCGTCTCGGCCAGCAGTTTGGTGCTTTCGGCGGAGGGGAACCGGTCCAGCGCGCGGGCGATCGCCGGGGCCAGCGCCGGCCCCATCGCGTCGGCCAGGTTGTACAAGGCCACAGACCCGTGGAAGACCAGGTCGAAGTGCTGATCAGCGCTCAGCGCTTCGACCTGCGCGGCCGTTGCCGCCGAGAGCAACGTCCAGCGAAGGCGATCGGGGTACCCCTGCATGGGGTGTTTGGCGACCAGTTCGTCCACCCAGTGCTGCTCGGTGGGCACCAGGTACGAGACCACCAGATTGCCGAACTCGGACCGCCGGTGCCCGGTCAGCATGGTGACGGCACGCTGGTAGGTCTCTTCGTCGGTCTTCGCGAGCACAGCCCGAACCCGTTCGGCCAGCCCGCGACTCCAATACGGGTCGGGGATCTCGCCGTCGGGCCGGTAGCGGAGCCCGAGCTTGTGGGTGCCCGGGCTCACCCAGTGATGGCCCAGTTCGATGTGCGCCAGCTCCGCGATGGCCTCCGCGGCGAACAGCAGCCCGTGCTCGGAGATCCAGGCGTCGGCGAACGTGTTTCCTGAGGGCGACTCCCTGACGTGCCGGAGCATCGTGGCGATCACGGCCGCGCCCTGCGGGTTCGCTTCACCGCCGAGCCAGGCGACGGCCGCTTTGACGAGCTCAGGTGGATTTTCCGGCAGGTCGAGGAGCGGCTGGAGCTCCGCCGTGGTGGAAAGCCAGGCTCTCACCGCCCGCGCTGCGCCTTCGTTGAGATCCGGGACCTCAAGATCCGTGCCGCCCCGGCGCGGGTGCACCTTACCCCGCCAGGTTTTCGGCAGCACCCAGCTCGTCTCGTCCGTGGACACCATCAGAAACCCCCAGCTCGCGTTGATCGTCGCGACAGACCTTATGACGGCGCACCGACACTTTTTCGCGGAACCGGTGTCGACGGGGCATCGGAGTTGCGCCGTACGGGTGGCGCGCACAGTGAGACCGGCTCCGGGCTACAGGTCGTTACCGGCGTAGGAGAGGTTGAAACTCTTGTTGGTCAAGGGAAAGTCGGGCACGATCGTGTCGGCCAGCGCGACCGGCAGCGCGGGCCAGTTGAAAAAGCTGGGGTCCACGATCTTCACCCGCGCGAGCCTGCCGTCGCCGGTGAGCTCGACCCGGTGCACGATGGTGCCTCGCCAGCCTTCGACGATCCCGACCCCGGACCGCGCGTCGCCGCCCGGCTCCGCGCTGAAGGTGAACGATCCGGTCTCTCCGCCGAGTTCTTCGGTCAGTTCGCAGATCATCGTGATCGACTCGGCGATCTCCTCGGCGCGTACCAGGAACCGGGACAGCACATCCCCGTCGGTGCGGACCCGCGTGGCGCGCGGGAACCGCGTGGGGAGGAACGGGTGGTCGTGGCGGGCGTCGGCGGCCAGGCCGCTGGCGCGCGCGACGTAGCCGAGGGTGCCCAGGTCGGTGGCTTGGGCTGTGGTGAGGACCGCGGTGCCGGTGAACCGGTCGGCGACCACGGTGTTGGCGAGCGCTAGGTCGACGATCTCGGCGACGTCGGCGCCGATCGCGGCCAGCGCGGCGAGGTCGGGCAGCGTGCGGACCTCGGCGCCGCCGGGCCGGATCGCGCCACGGAGCAGGCGGTGCCCGGTCACGGCGTCGTTGATCCGCAGCAGCCGCTCGCGCACACGCTGGGCGTGGGCGTTGAGGATGGCGTAGGCGACGTCGTTGCACAGCGCGCCGAGGTCGGTGACGTGGTTGTAGAGCCGTTCCAATTCCAGCAGGATCGCGCGCAGCCGCTGCGCGTGCTGTGCCACGGCGATGCCGCGGGCGTCCTCGACCGCGAGGCAGTAGGCGAGGTTGTGGCCGACCGCGGTGTCCCCGCTGACCCGTTCGGCCAGTTCGACCGCCTGATCGGGCCCGCGGCCTTCGAACAGCTTCTCCAGTCCTTTGTGGACGAACCAGAGGCGGGCCTTGAGGTTCAGGATGGTCTCGCCGACGACGGAGAAGCGGAAGTGTCCCGGTTCGATCATCCCGGCGTGCACCGGGCCGACCGGGATTTCGTAGACCCCTTGTCCTTCGACGGTGCGGAACGGGTATGGGCCGTCGACGTCGCCGAACTCGGGCGGCTCGCCCGCGTCGCCCAGCATGGGGTACCAGCCGACCGGCCAATGGAAGTGCCGGACCAGCCGCCTCGGCAGCGGATGGCCGGTCGCCGTGATGCCGAACAGGTCACGCATCTCGCGTTCGAACCGGCCGGCGGGAAACGACATCCCGGCGAGACTGGGCACCCGGGGATCCGCGCGGTCGAGCGGGACGTGCAGTTCCACGCGCCGGTCGGGCGCGGTCGCGGTGAACAGGTACACCGCGCGCAGGGCGCCGCCGTCGTCGTGCCCGGCGATCAGCGCCAGGCGGTGCCCGTGTTCGAGCAGCGCCCGCGCGCGCTCGGGCAGTTCGGCGGCGTCGATGGTGCGGGCGCTGCGGTGGAGTCCCGCGTCGTCGCTGAACGAGGTCATGGTGTCCCTGTGATGGTCGTGGCGGCGGTGTGCAGGAGCGGGGTCAGCGGCCAGGCGGCGATCCCGAGCGCGGCGCAGGTGAGCAGGCCGCCGATCAGCACGACGCCGACGGTGATCGGCAGTTCCCGGGGCGCGGTCGCCGCGCCGGGGCCGTCCGGCGGCGCGCCGAGCAGCATGCGGCTGGTGTGCCCGATCAGCGCGGCGGCGATCACCACGACCAGCGCCACCGCCACCGCGGTGACCCAGCCCAGCCCGGCGGTGAATCCCGCCCGGGCGATGCCGAGCTCGCTGGCGAAGACGCTGAACGGGGGCAGCCCGATCAGTGCCAGCACCCCGGCTCCGAGGCAACCGGCCAGCGCGGGCTGGCTCGCGGCCAGCCCTCGTACGCCGTCGATCCGGCTGGTGCCGGTGGTCTGCAGCAGCCTTCCGGCGGACAGGAACAGCGTGGCTTTGGCCAATCCGTGCCCGAGCACGTGCAGCAGCGCCGCGGCCACGGCGAGCGGGCCGCCGATCGCGGCGCCGAGCGCGACCAGGCCGAGATGCTCGATGCTGGAATAGGCGAGCATCCGCTTGTAATCGCGCTGGGCCAGCAGCAACGACGCCGCCACCACCAGCGACGCGAGCGCCATGACGATCAGCACGGCGCGGCTGAATCCGGCGCCCAGCGCGGCGTCGGCGATGACCTTCACCCGCAGGATCGCGTAGAACGCGACCGAGAGCAGGACCCCCGACATGAGCGCGGACACCGGGGCGGGTGCTTGGCTGTGGGCGTCGGGCAGCCAGGCGTGCAACGGCGCGAGCCCCGCCTTGGTGCCGAACCCGATGAGCAGCAGTACCACGGCGATGCGGGTCACCGCGGGGTCCAGGCCGGACGCGTGCGCGGTGAGCGCGGCCAGGTCCAGCCCCGGGCCGCCGGGCGCGTGCCTGCCGGCGAAGTTGAGCAGGAACGTGCCCAGCAGCGCGAGCGCGATGCCCGCGGAGCAGATCACCACGTACTTCCACGCCGCCTCGACCGCCGCACGGGTGCGCCGCTGCCCGACCAGGAACGCGGTGACGATCGTGGTGGCCTCGACCGCGATCCACACCACCCCGAGGTTCGCCGCCAGCACGGCCAGCGCCATGGCGGCCAGGAAGACCTGCACGAGCACGCTGTGCCGGGCCGCGGTCCGCGCGGTGGCCCGGCCCGCGTCGATCTCGCCGCGCAGATACGCCGGAGTGGCCGCGGTGGCAGGCAGCGCGACCGCGCCGATCACGATCAGCATGAACGTCGACAGCGCGTCGGCCCGCAGCAATCCGGTCTGCCGCTGCGATCCCGGTATGGCGGTGGCGATCGCGGCCGCCAGCACGAGCGCCGACGATCCGGCGCTCACCCAGCGGGTCGCCGGGCGCCATCCGGCGAGCAGGTAGACCGCGGCGCCGAGCAGCGGCACCACCACGGGCACGAGAACGAGGACGCCGGTCATGAGTCGCGCAGCTCCCGTAGTTCGTCGAGATCGGCGTCGCCGAAGGTTTCGCGCATCCGGGTGGCGAGGATCTGCAGCACCAGCACGGCCAGTAGCACATCGAGTGACACCCCGAGTTCCACGACCGGCCCAGCGCCGGCGGTGGTGAGAAACCCGACGGCGGTGATCCCGTTGTCCATCAGCAAGAACCCGACCAGTTGCGAGAGCGCGCGCCGCCGGGTGACGAGCACGAAGAACCCGATCAGCACGACCGTCATCCCGATCGGGATCGCCTGCGTCGCGGGCGAGGGCGCCAGCTCGACCAACGGCTGCGACACCGCGTAGGCCAGCAGCGTCAGCACCGCGGCCGCCAGCAGGGAGGCGGCCACGTTCACCAGCGGCCGCGTCTCCCGCCTGCCTTGCCCGGCGCCCGCCAGCGCGCGGCGCAGCAGATACGGCAGGACCCCCGCGCGCAGCACGGCGATCCCGGCCGCGACCACGGCGAGTTCGAGCGAGCGCTCGTGCGCGGCGAGCACCGCCACCAGCGCGGCGAGCGCCAGTCCCTGCGCGGCGAACACGCGGATGATCACCGCGAGCTCGCGCCGCCACACGATGAGGACCGCGGTCAACAGCAGCGCGCCGCACGCCAGATCCAGCGCCTGCGCATATCCCGTGTCAGTCACGGTCTGAGTCCTCAGTGGACATCCGACGACGGTCCTTTCGTTTCAGGCCAAGAAGAACGACGCGGCGACGGCGAGCAGCGCCAGCAGGAACGAGCCGGCGAGCAGCTCGGGCACCCGGAACAGGTGCAGCTTGGCCACGAACACCTCACCGGCCGCCAGCACGACGCCGAGTACCGTGACCTTGCCCAGCCACACCAGCAGGCCGAGGCCGATCGCCAGTGGTGTCGCCGAGGTCGCGATGCCCCATGGCGCGAACAGGTTGGCCAGCAGGCCGAGGAACACCGTCAGCCGCATCGCCGACGCGAGCTCGACCATCGCCAGATCCGGTCCCGCGTATTCGAGGACCATCGCCTCGTGCACCATCGTCAGTTCCAGGTGCGTCGACGGGTTGTCCACCGGCAGCCGCCCGGTCTCGGCGACGATCACCACGATGAGCGCGACCGCCGCGAGCAGGCTGGCGGGGGAGATCACCCGGGCCGGGTCGTGCAGGGTCGAGGTGACGATCGCCGCGAGGTTCGTCGACCCGACCCGCACCGACAACGCGAAGATCGCCACCAGCAGCGTGGGCTCCACCAGCGCGATGATCGTCATCTCGCGGCTGGCGCCCATCCCGCCGAACGCCGTCCCGGTGTCCAGCCCGGCCAGCGCCAGCGCGACCGTGCCCAGCGCGAGCAGCGCCACCACCGCGAACAGGTCCGCCACACCCGCCGCCGCCGACTCGGTGGTGAGCAGCGGGGTCACCACCGCGACGACCAGCGTGGTCGCCACCAGTACCAGCGGCGCGGCACGGAACACCTCGCTGGTGCCGCGCGGCGCGAGGGAGTCCTTGCGCAGCAGCTTGCGCAGATCACGCCACGGTTGCCAGATCCCCGCGCCTGCCCGGCCTTCCAGCCGCGCCCGGATCTGCCGCATCACCCCGACCAGCACGGGTGACCCGGCCACGACGACGACCGGCTGCAGCACGCCACCGACGACCCCGAGCGCGCTCATCGCGTCACCGCCAGCAGCAGCAAAACCCCGCACACCGTGTAGAAGCCATAGCCGAGATACCGGTGCACACTTCCGGTCGCGAGCCGCCGTCCCGCCCGTCCCCAGGCCGCCACCGCGGCGAGCACCGGCTCGTAGAGGCGGCGTTCGATCCGGTCCGGCACGCGGCGCCGGTAGTCCACGGCCTGCACCAGATACGCGGATTCCCGGTGGTGGGTCACGTCGATGTCGGTCTCGGGGCGCACGACGTCGTCGAACACCCGCTGCAGCGGCTCGGCGAACGACGTCGCGGTGTATTCCATCCGCGCGGACATCGGGCCCGCGCCGCAGTCCCACAGCCGCGCCGCCCGCCGCGTCCGCCGGGTCGCGGCCACCCGCACCGCACCGGCCACGGCGAGGACGGCGGCCACGAGCGCGAGCGTGAGCATCAGCGGCGAGAGGGAGCCCGCGAACCCGGCCAGCCGGAGGGTGACGGTCCCGCTCACCGCCGGTGCCGCGGAGTCCAGCACCGCGGACGCGGCCATGGTGACCGACGGCAGCACGAGCGCGGGCGCGAAGGCCAGTGCCGCGCAGGCCATCGCGGCGATGCCCATCCCCGCGAGCATGGTCGGCGGGCTTTCGCGCGCGTTCAACGCGCCGACGCCGCGCGGGCGCGCCAGGAACCCGACACCGAACGCCTTGACGAACGTCGCCACCGCCAGACCGGCGGTCAGCGCGACCGCCGCGACCGCGACCGGCATCGCGATCGCGGTCGCCACACCCGAGGCGGGCAGGCCGTGGATCAGCGCCTGCAGCAGCAGCCACTCGGACACGAACGCGGTGCCGGGCGGCAGCGCCGACGCCGCGAGCGCACCCCACCCGAACGCCGCGGTCGTCACCGGCATCGTGGCCCGCAACCCGCCGAGCGCGTCGAGGTCCCGGCTGCCGGTCGCGTGCAGCACCGAACCCGCCGCCAGGAACAGCAGCGTCTTGAACGCCGCGTGCCCGAGCACGTGCAGCAGCGCCGCGGCCAGCGCCAGTGCCGCCAGTCCGCGGTCGCCGGAGGTGGTGAACAGCCCGGCCGCGCCGACGCCGATGAGCACCAGCCCCATGTTCTCGGTCGTGGAATATCCCAGCAGCCGCTTGAGATCGGCGCTCATCGCGGCCTGCAGGATCCCGTACACCGCGGAGACCGCGCCGAGCGTGAGCACCAGCAGCCACCACCACCGGGCGCCGCCACCGAGCAGATCCAGCCCGACCCGCACGATCCCGTACACCCCGAGATTCACCATCGCCGCCGACATCAACGCCGACACCGGGCTCGGCGCCTCGGGATGAGCGCGCGGCAACCACGCGTGCAGCGGCACGATCCCCGCCTTCGACGCGAAACCCGCCAGCGTCACCACGAACACCACCCCCGCGACCGCGGGCGACAACCCAGCCGCGCGCAGGTCGGCGAACGAGTCACCGGTGGCGTGCCCGGCCAGCAGCACCAGCCCGATGAGGACGGCCGCGAAACCGAGATGTGTCATGACCGCGTACCACCGGCCCGCTCGGGCGACCTCCGGGCGGCGGCGGTGCTCGGCCACCACGAGCAGCAGCGACGTGACCGCCATCAGCTCCCAGCTCACCAGCACCGTGCCGACGGTGGAGGCGACCGGCACCAGCAGCATCGCCACCACGAACACCGGCAGCACCGCCTGGAACCCGCGGGCGGCCAGCCCGTGGCGGGTATAGGAAATCCCGTAAATGCCGGTGGCCACCGCGACACCGCCGGTCACGGCGACGAACAGCCCGCCCAGCGCGTCCATCGTGAGCGCCACGCCCGACAACGGCAACAACCCAGGCAACGCAAGGGAAAACGACTGACCCGTCATCGCCGCCGCTCCGGCCACCACGCCCGCGGCGCCGGTCACCGTGATCCCGGCGCCCACCACCGCCGCGCGCGCCCGTGCCGGCACCAGCAGAGCGGCGAGTGCACTGAGCACGCCGGACACCACGGCAACACCGAAGGCGGCTGATACGAGGCTCATCGGCCGGTCAGCTTCCGCAGCCCGTCGACGATCTCCTCGGGCCGCGGCGGGCAGCCCGCGATCTCGAGATCCACCGGCACCACGTCCGAGACCGCACCGGCCACCCCGTAGGCCCCGGCGAACGCGCCACAGTTGCGGGCGCAGTCACCGACGGCGACCACCAGCCGCGGCGCCGGGGTCGCCTCGTAGGTACGGCGCAGCGGAGCGGCCATGTTCCGCGTCACCGGCCCGGTCACCAGCAGCGCGTCCGCGTGCCGAGGAGACGCGACCAGCCGCGCGCCGTAGCGTTCGGCGTCATAGACAGGGCCGAACGCCGACCCGATCTCCACCTCACAACCGTTGCACGACCCGGCATCCACATGCCGCACCTGCACCGAACCGCCGAATCCCGCCGCCGTGGGCACGACAGGGCCACGACGAGGCGGCGCGGTTTCGGCCACCCGGCCGGTCCGGCGGATCTTGCGCCACAAACCCAGCACGTCAGCTCCTGACTCTCACCCTCATGCCTCGCGCTGCGCCGGCATCGTATTCAGCACTTGCAAACCTTAGCAAGTGTTGAATTATAGCGCCCGATAGGCCGTGTCCAGCTGACTACAGGGCATGACAAGGGGAGACGCGTGTGCTCGACCTGTCACAGGCCGCGCGGATGGTCGTGGCCGGAAGGCTCGAAGGCGATCGCGGATCGGCTGCGCACCGTGCACGGCTGGACCGCGGTCGTGCCACGAGACGGCGAGCGGGTGCTGCTCTGAGCGCGGCGATGATCCACCGCGTCCGCTAGGTCGTTCGCCCCCAAATGTTCTCGCTGACCGTATGGGCGGTGCTGCACCAGCTCGGCAAGCAAGGCGTGATCGACCTGTTCGATCACTACCTGCGCCACGCCCAGCTGCTGCGGGAGCTGATCAGCGAGCAACCCGACCTGGAGCTGGTCACCGCCGACCCCTGGGCGATCACCTGTTTCCGATACCAGCCCAAGGATTTCACCGGCGACATCGACGAACTCCACGCAGGCAGGCAACTGGTCACCAGCTGAGCCGACCTCCTCGCCGAGGTGTCACCTCGCGGAGGTGGGCCTTTGGTCCCGCCGCGGCGGGACCAAAGCGCGCAGCGGTATCGGTGCCGCGACCGTAGTTTCGAACCAGACATGATCAGGGAGGCGTTTTTCATGCGAGCCCGAGACGTGATGAGTTCACCGGTGATCACCGTGACGCCGCGGACCTCGGTCAAGGAGGCGGCCTTGTTGCTGTCCTCACACGGTTTCACCGCGCTGCCGGTGGTCGACGAGGATGACCGGCTGATCGGCATCGTCACCGAGGCTGACCTGATCCGCGACCGGATCCCGAAGGACCCGCGTTACCGTCACGGTGACACGGGTCCGGGCACGCATCCGTCGATCCCGGTGACCGTGCGCGCGGTGATGACCACCCCGGCCACCGGCATGGGGCAGGGCACCGATGTCAACGATCTGTGCCAGGCGCTGGTCGACGCCCGTATCCGTGCGATGCCCATTGTGGACGGTTCGACCGTGGTCGGGATCGTCACCAGGGGAGACATCGTCCGGGTGCTGGCCAGGACCGATCAGGCGATCGCCGCCGATGTCCGGCACCGGCTGGAGATCTACGGCGGTGCGAACCGCTGGACGGTCGAGGTGAACGACGGCTCGGTGCGTGTCGAGGACGCGTTCGACAGTGAGTCCGATCGGCACGTCGCCACGCTGCTCGCGCTGGCCGTGCCCGGCGTGGTCGACGCGGAGGTCGGCTTCGGGGTCAAGGGAAATCGGCGATGAGCGGGCAGCGGGTCGTGGCCGGGGTCGACGGTTCGCCCGAGTCGGACCTCGCGGTGCGCTGGGCCGCCCGGATCGCGGCCCAGCGCAGGCTGCCGCTGCACATCGTGCACGCGATCCACGTCGCGGGCCTGTACTACGGCGGCGGCGGGATGTCGGGTGTCGGCGCGTTCATCGCACTCGCGCAGGAAGACGCCGCGAAAATGATGAACGAGTCGATCGCGCTCGCCCGCGCGGTCGGGCCGAACCTGACAGTCACGTCTGAGATGCCGAGCATCGCCGCATCTTCCGCGCTGATCGAGCTGTCGCGCGACGCGAAGCTCGTCGTCGTCGGCAAATCCGGCCGCGGCGAGTTCACCGGCATGCTCGTCGGCTCCACCGCCGCGGCCGTGATCAGCCACGCGCACTGCTCGGTCGCGGTGATCCGGCACCGGCCCGATGTTCTCGCGGTCCCCGCCGGCGGCCCGGTCGTCGTCGGCGTCGACGCTGGCCCGAACAGCGACCACGCGATCGCGCTGGCCTTCGAGGAAGCCTCACAGCGCCGTGCGCCACTCGTCGCCCTGCACGCGTGGTCCGACGTCACTTACGACTCGACCGGCGGCGCCACCCGGGTCCCGGTGCAGTGGGAGAGCATCGAGGAGGACGAAAGGCGCGCGTTCGCCGAGCGGATGGCCGGCTGGGGCGAGAAGTACCCCGACGTCGAAGTCCATCGTGAACTCGTGCGTGACCGGCCGCGGCACGCGTTGCTCGAGCAAGCGGAGAAGGCGCAGCTCGTCGTGGTCGGCAGCCGCGGGCGCGGTGGCTTCCGCGGGATGCTGCTCGGTTCGACCAGCCAGGCGCTGGTGCACTTCGCGGCCTGCCCGGTGCTGGTGGCGCGTCCGTACGAGGGCTGATGACCGCGCCGGCGGCGCGGCACCGCTGCTCACGGCGGTCACCGCCGGCCGATTGCAAACTGAAACACGTTCTACTACGCTCGGCGCTGTGAGATACGGGATAGTGCTGTTCACGAGCGATCGCGGGATCGCGCCCGCTGCGGCCGCCCGCGCGGCCGAAGCGGCCGGGTTCGCGTCGTTCTCGGTCCCGGAGCACACGCACATCCCGGTCAAACGCGAGTCGCCGCACCCGCGCACGGGCGATTCGACGCTGCCGGACGACCGGTACCTGCGCACCCTCGATCCGTGGGTCGCGCTCGCCACGGCGGCTTCGGTGACCAGCCGGATCCGCCTCTCCACCGCGGTCGCGCTGCCGGTGGAGAGCGACCCGATCACCCTCGCGAAGACGATCGCCAGCCTCGACCACCTGTCCGGCGGCCGCGTGACGCTGGGCGCCGGCTTCGGGTGGAACGTCGACGAGCTGACCGACCACGGCATCCCTGGGAGTCGCCGCCGCACGGCACTGCGCGAATACCTGGAGGCGATGCGTGCACTGTGGACGGACGAGATCGCCGAGTACGAAGGCGAATTCGTCCGCTTCGGCCCGAGCTGGGCTTGGCCGAAACCGGCGCAGGCGCGGATACCGGTCCTGCTCGGCGCGGGCGGCACGGAGAAGAACTTCCGCTGGATCGCCCGCGCCGCCGACGGCTGGCTCACCACACCGTCCGATGTGGACATCGACGCGCAAGTGGCATTGCTGCACGAAGTCTGGCGCGACGCGGGCCGTTCCGGCACACCCGAGGTGGCGGTACTGGCCGGTCGCCCGGATCCCGAGAAGCTCGCACACCTGAAGTCGATCGGAGTCACGGAAGCGATCTTCGGCCTGCCCGATCGTGACGCCGCCGAAGTCGTGGCCTGGATCGGCCGATTGGCAGGGAAACTCGGTCTCGGCTGAGCCGTATTCATTGGGTAACCGGGGGCGGGCGGCGCGAGCGCCGCCCGCCCCCGGTCTCACCTTGCCCTGAAGTACCGGCTGGTGAGTTCGATGTTCCGGATCGCCTCGTCGACCAGCGGCAAGGTCTCCTTCGTCTGGCCGCTGAGGATGTTGCGGAACTGGAGCTCGAACCGGCCAGCCGCCCTGTCCTTACGCGAGGCCAGCTGCGAGCGGATGCAGTTGGTCAGCGTGTCCGGCCCGGTCAGCACGCAGACCGAACCGTCGGCTCCCTTGTCCAGCAATGGATTGTCGGTCACCGCCGCCTTGCCTGCTCGCAGGTTCGCCGCCTCCTGGGTGTAGATCGCGGGGAGGTTGGTGAGCGAGTTCGTCCCGTAGACGAGCGCGCGCAGTTGGTCGTCGGTCTCCTTCGCCCTCGGGAAACCCAAGTCCGTGTACGCCTTGAGTAGCCGCATGTTGTCCTTCAGTGCGGCGGTCTCCGGCAGCGCGTCCGGGCGGCTGAACTGCGATGCCACGAGGTCGTAGAACGAGGCCCGTCGCTGTGCCAGTTCCTTGTTGGCGGCGGCGACGTGGGCGAAGTCGAAGCGGATCGGCGGATCAGGCGTGCCGAACGTGCTGCTCATGGCCGCTGTCGCGTCGCCGCGGTCGCGGCAGTTCGCGGGCACGGCGTCGCTGGGCTCGTCGTAGCTCTTCCACGAACACAGCGGGATGTTCCGGTGACCGACGACTCCCTGCGCCACCGTGCCACTGGTGCCCGGCTCGGCCATGATCTCCCAGAAGGACGCCTGGTGCGGCGCCAGCCGGGTGTTGACATAGACCATGATCTTTTCGCCGTTGATGGTCTCCCAGTGCCAATCGTGGGCGTTGTACGGATCGGCACTCCACGCCGGGTTCAGCCAGCACGACCGGTATTGCCACTGCGGGTTGAGGTACTGCCCGAACATGGCGGCCTTGGGCAGGTTCTTCCCGGTGAGGAAGTCCGGCTTGTCGATCACCGTGCCTGCGCCGCTGCATGGCCCGACCTTGGTGAACGACGGCGCGGGCAGCTTGTTCACGTCGATGTCCTGCGTCACGTCGGCGAACAGGTCGAACTGGCGCTCCGGCGCCATCACGACGGGGTCCTTGGCCAGCCGTCCGGTAGCGGTCGTGAAGGCGTTGACCGCCGCCGCGTTGTCGTTCAGCAGGCCTGCGAACAAGGGGTTGGTCGCCGCGTTGGGGTTGTTGACCGGCGCGCTGAACCGCTGCGCCGCGTCCCTGATCGCCTTGCCGTTCGCGACGATCTGGTCGGCCCTGACGTTGCCTTCCTTGGCCGCGAACGCGGGGTTCTGGATCGCGGTCAGCGTGTAAGCGCGTGCCGCCTGCGCCCACAGGTCCGCGTTGGGCACCCGGTCGTCCGGCCCGCCCGCGGGCAGCCCGGCCCTGGCCGCGAGGTAGTCGATCGCCCCGACCGGGCCATTGCGCAATGCGTTGTCGAGGTTGCGGTCCTGGTAGTTGCCGAAGGTGAAGTTGTTGTTCCGCGCGGTGGTCTTGGCCGCGAAGGCGAACTTGCTCACCGCGTCCAGGTAGCTGACCGGGCCTTCGTAGTTCTGCAGCGGCATGCCGTTGTTGGTGACGGCGTAGTCGACGTAGCGGTCGGCGGCTTCGAAGAACGCCTGCTTGTCGACGTCGCTGACCCCGTTGAGGATCTGGAGGTTGAAGCCCTGCAGATCCGAGACGGCCTTGATCAGCACGTCGTTGATGCCGTCGAGCTTCTTGTCGACCTTTTCCAGTTCCGCGAGGATTTTGTCGAACCCGGTGAGCATGGTCTGGTAGATCGTGTTCAGGCCCTTTTCGATCCGGTCGAACCGCGTGTTCATCACGTTGTAGACCTTCTCGACGTACTCGCGCATCTGGGCGAAGCCGTTGCGGACCTCCTTGATCACCGCGAGCTGGATCTCCTGGGTCCGGTCGGGACCACTGACCAGCCCGGCGAACGCCTGGATCAGCCCGATGGCCGCGCCCGCGATCGCGCCGATGACGCCGAAGGTGCCCGCGCCGATGCCGGTGCTCACCGCGAGCGTCGCGATGCTGGTGTACAAGGTGTTGACCGCGGTGGCGACCTTGTACACGGTCTCCACAAAGGACGCGAGGTGCTTCGCGAAACCGGTGTCGATGTACTTCGCCAGCGCGACGACGACGTCGAGACCGCCCTTGATCCCGTCGATCTTCTCCTGCTGCGCCTTTTCCCGTTCCTTGGCCTTGTCGAGATCGGCCTTGCTGGGACCGCCGTTCGGCGCGCCGGGGAAGCCCGCCTTGGCGAGCAGGTCGTTGATCGCGGAGGAGACCTTGTTGTTCTCGCCGTTGAGCGTGTCGCGCATTTTGTTGAACTGCTTGCGCAACTCGTCGTAGAACGGAGCCGCGCCTGCCTTGCCCGCGGTGATCAGCGCGTCGATGTTGACGAGATCCTTGAGCGCGCCGAATTTCTTGAGATCGGAGAACGTCCAAGCCGGATTGAGACCCTCAGGGTTCTTCGCAGTCGGCTTGCCGAACTCGCCCTTCCAGGCGTCGCTCAGCACGGCGTCGACCTTGGTGCGGTCGTACACCGAGTTCCACAAGTTGGTCGACGCCAGGGAGTACGCGACGCTGAGCCCGTACTGCTGCTCGGCGCCGCTGAGCCGCTGGCCGACGTGCAGGGTGACGGTGCCCGGTGCGAGATCACGCGCGGTCAGCACGCCGAGCACGCCGGTCAGTTCGGGGCCGCTGAGCTCCGCGCCCGGTGCCGCGTAGACGATCTCGAGCAGCCTGCCCAGCTGGTCCGACCGGGAACGCTGGGCGTCGATCGCGGAGAACCCGGTGTCCATCGCCTGCTGGATGGCGGTGGTGTGCGCGCTGGTGTCCGCCGCGGTCGCGGCCGGGTGCTTGGCTCGCCAGTCGAGCAGCTCGGCGCTGCCGATGACGTGCTTGTCGAACTCCGGCCCCGAATCCTTGACCCGCACGGCCGCGCCGAACAACGCGCTCGACAGCTGCTTGTCGGTGAAGGTGATCGGATCGGCGGCGGCCGCGGGCTGGGCCTGGGTGAGCAGCACCGTGCCCACCAAGGCTCCCGCGATGGCTTTTCGGCGGAAAGGGGATCGCATTGCACTCACTTTCAGTAAACGCGGAATTTGCGTACGCGGTTTTTCTCGGTGCTGGTGAAATAAAGGGTTCCGGTGTTGTCCAGCGCGATCGCGTAGGGATTGATCGTTGCCGCGGTGGCAGGCCCGCCGTCTCCGCCGTCGCCGTACACTCCGGTGCCCGCGACGTCGCTGACGATGCCGTCGGTGCCGATTTTGTGGATGTAGGAATAGAGATCGGCCATGTAGACGTTGCCGTCGGGATCGGTCGCGAGCCCGACCTGCGGGTAGAGATCGGTTTGCGTGGCCTGCTTTCCCGGGCCGCCGTAGCCACGCCGCCCGGTGCCCGCGAAAGTGGTGATGACACCGGCGGGATTCACCTTGCGGATGCGGTAGTTGAAATTGTCGATGATGTAGACGTTCCCGGCGCCGTCGACCGTCAAGTCGGTCGGCGTGTTCAGCTGGGCGGCGGTGGCCTGCCCGCCGTCACCGGTGAACCCGGCGGTGCCGGTGCCCGCGACCGTGGTGATCACCCCGTCGGTGCCGATCCTGCGCACGCGGTGGGTGATCCAGTCCGCGAAGTAGAGGTTGCCCGCCCTGTCGATGGCGAGCCCGTTCGCGGCGATCTGCGCCGACTTCGCCGGGCCGCCGTCGCCGGTGTAGCCCGCCTTGCCGGTGCCCGCGATGGTGGTGATGACGCCTGCGGCGTCGACCTTGCGGATCCGCGTGGCGGCGTCGATGACGTAGAAACCCCCGCCTCCCGCGACGAGCGCCTGCGGTTCGAGCGCGGCCTGGGTGGCGGGGCCGCCGTCGCCGGTGAAGGCACGCTCGCCGGTCCCGGCGACCGTGGTGATGATCCCGTCCTGGCCGACCTTGCGCACCCGCATGCTCACCCCGTCCGAGATGAACAGGCCGCCCCTGCCGTCCGCGGACACCGCTCGCGGCCCTTGGAAGGTCGCCGTGAGCGCCGGCCCGCCATCGCCGGAGAACTTCCACTCGCCGGTGCCCGCGTAGGCGCTGACGGTCGTGTCGACGACCGGCACGACGACCCTGCGCACCCGGTGGTTGGCGTAGTCGCCGACCAGCAGGTTCCCGGTGCGGGTGACGGCCAGCCCCGACGGCGAGTTCAGCTGGGCGGCGGTGGCCTGGCCGCCGTCACCGGAGTAGCCGCCTGCCCCGGTGCCGGCCAGCACGGTGATCGACTGGTCGCGGTTGAGCCGCTTGATCCGCTGGTTCCCGGTGTCGGAAAGGTAGAGCGTGCCGTTGACGTCGGCCGTGACGCCAGCCGGATGGTTCAGCCCGGTGCCGATCTCGGTGCTGACGGCGCCCGCCGCGTCGATTTTCTGCACCCGGTTGTTGTCGGTGTCCGCGATGTGCACGACGCCGAACGCGTCGACCGCGACATCCTCGGGGTAGGCCAGTTCCTTGGCGCCCGAGCCGCTGGTGCCCGTTCCGTCCACAGTGGAGATCTGCTTGCCCGCCAGGTCGACACGCCGGACGCGGTGGTTGTCCCGGTCGGCGATGTACAGCCTGCCGCTGGGGTCCAGCGCGAGGCCGGACGGCCCGTTGAGCCGTGCGGTGGCGGTGCTCCCGTCCCCGGTGAAGCCGTCCTCGCCGGTGCCCGCGACCGTGGTGATCCGCCCGTCGGTGCCCACCTTCCGGACGCGGGCGTCGTAGGTGTCGGCGATGTAGACGTTGCCGTCCTTGTCGACGGCGACACTGCCCGGCGTCTTCATCTTGGCGTCCTTGGCGAGAATGCCGTCGACGTCGCCCGCGCCGTACTCGCCGGTGCCGGCGAAGGTGGAGACCCGGCCCTGCGGGTCGATCTTGCGCACCTTCGAGGCCCAGCGGTCGGCAACGTAGGTGTTGCCCGCGGCGTCGACGGCCACGTCTGACGGCGCCTTCAGCTTGGCGGCGCCCGCGAGCCCGCCGTCACCGGCGGAGTCGTCGTCCCCGGTGCCCGCGAAAGTGGAAATGAGCCCCAGCGCCTCGGCTGGTGCGGCCAGTGCGGGTGGGACCGCGGCACAGCCGAGCACCAGCGCACTCGTGGTCACCGCCCAGATCCGGGCGCGCCGGATTCGGTTGTCCATGCGCGTCTTCTTCCTCGATAGGCGAAAGTTGCCGTCTCAGCCTGAGGTTTCACCGCACGGGAGCGCATGAGTGATCGTCCCGAGAAGCCGGGAGAAACACCCGGTTCTCCAGGACATCCGCTCCCGCCCGGGGGACACGCCGGTTCCACTGAGCACTCACACGGACGGGTGATTCACCGGGGGAAGCAGGTGCCGCTTCCCTGGTCACGTGGACTTCTGCCGATATTTCTGCCAGCTGAAGTGCCTGGTCCGACGTCCACAGGGGATTTACGTTCCCAGCCATGATCACTACTCTCAAGCGGGGCGTCGCCCTCGCGACCGCGACCGCCATCGGCCTCACCCTGACCGCGGGCACCGGCCACGCGGCGTCCCGGATGATCGACGTCTACTTCCACAACGCCGGCGCCTACACCGCCGAAGTCGCGGTTTTCGAAGGCCAGTTCCCCAACGGTGGCGAGAACAACAATCGCCGGATCAACGCGCGCTCCGTGACGGCGGGCCAGGATGGCTATTTCCGCGTCTACCTCGACGACGTGAACGGCTGGACCGCGCGCGGCAGCGCGATGCTCGGCCGCAGGAGCTACTTCGTGTTCGGGCAGGGCTCGGCGAGCAAGGTGTGCTTCCGCTTCGACGGCACCACGATCGCCGGCTTTGAATTCAACATCACCGACTGCTGAGTCACCGTCGCGGCAGCGCGGCTTTGGCCGTTCGGCGGCTGGGTCGGCCGATCGGCCGATCTCACCGCCGCACGCTCCACGCCAAGGTGTGCGCATGAAGATCACGAAGTTGCTCGGCGCCGCGTTGGCCTCGTTGCTGGTGGTGCCGCTCGTGCCCGCCGTCGCGGCCGCGTCGCCGGTGAAATGGCGGCTGTGCCGGGAGGTCACGCTGCACTGGCCGGCCGACGACGCGCGCACCGAGTGCGCGATGGTGACGGTGCCGGTCGACTACGCCAAGCCGGGCGGGCGCTCTGTCGACGTCGCGATCAGCCGGATCAAGGCGTCGGGGCGGCGTGACGGCGTCGTGCTGATCAACCCCGGTGGGCCAGGGGGACCTGGCATCTCGTTGTCGCGGTCGATCGCGGAGTCGAGGGCGGGCGGGATCGGCGTGCACCACGACCTGATCGGCTTCGATCCGCGCGGGGTCGGCTTCAGTGCCGCGGTGGAGTGTCCCTACGACTGGACCCAGCCTGATCCTTCCTTGCCCGCCAAGGAAAAGGCCCGGTTCGTGTCCGAACGCGACAGTCGAGCGCTGCAGCGCTGCGTCGCCGCCGATCCGGAGTTCGCCCGGAACCTGACCACGGCGAACATCGCGCGTGACATGGACCGGATCCGGCTCGCGCTCGGCGAGCCGAAGATCGGCTACTACGGCATTTCCTGGGGCACCATGCTCGGTGCGCAGTACCGCACGATGTTCGACCGCAACGTCGACAAGATGCTGCTCGACTCGGTGATGATGCCGGTGCTGGACCTGACCAGGCTGGAACGTGACGACCTGACCGCGCAGGAGAACTCGTTCCACGAGTTCGCCGCCTGGATCGCCCGCAACGACGACGTCTACCATTTCGGCGGGACCGGGCCCGAGGTGGTCAAGGCGTTGCTGGAGCTGCGGTCGCGCTTCGTCGGCAAGGACGGGCTGTTCGACGGCTGGCTCACGTCCCCGCGCAAGGACTGGCCGCGCTCGGCCCGCGACCTGGTCGGTGCCCGCGAAGGCGCCGCGAGCACCATGGGCTGGGAAGACCGGCACGGCTTCAGCTCGTTCCAGCAGAGCGCGGTGTTCTGCAACGACTCGGTCAGCACCAGGGACTTCGAGCAGGTGTGGCGCAACCGGCAGGCGTTGATCGCGACGCTTCCGGTCGCAGGAAGCCACGGCTCCGACGATGGCCGATGCGCGGGCTGGCCGTTCCCCGCCGACCCGACTCCGTTCACCGCGGGCACCAGCCCCCTGCAACTGGTCGGGCACGCCTTCGAGCACACCACGCCGATCGCCTGGGCCCGCGACATGCGCGCCCGCATCGGCGGCGCGCTGCTCACCGTCGAAGACGACGAGCACGGCTCGCTGATGGCCTTGCCGTGCGCGGTCAAGGCAGTGGAGTTCTTCGACACCGGCACGACCTCGACCGGCAGCTGCCCCGGCAGTCCCATCCCGCCCGCCGCCTGAAGTCGCACCCAGGCAGTACAGCAGGTCCAGCGCACAGGCTGCCAACGTCCGGCCTTTCGAACTCCAGCCAGGCCAGGTCGTGCACCTTGATCACCGGGTTCGCGGCCCGGCCGGGATGCTCGCCCGTCAGGGCGCCGTGCTCGCTGTGCTTCCTAGGGTGGACGGCGAACCGGGCTCGGGTATCGGGCTCCCGCTCGACGATCGCCTGCGCTTTTCTTTGGTGGCGTGAGGTTCCGCGCATCTTGTGGTGATCGTATGGCGGCGCCTGATAAGCCTTAGCGCTCTGGGAAGAGGGGGACGTATTGACCGGGCTCGTCAACGCCGACGTGGTCGAAGCACTGGCGCGCGGCGGAGCCGATGCGCAGTGCCGGATTCTGGACGAACGCTCGGCTGAGGTGGCCGACGTGATGGCCAACGGATTCACGCGCCGCTACCCGGAGATGGCGGCGAAGCCGGGATTCGCCCGCTGGCAGCTCGCCGTGCTGGCGATGATCGTCGCCGGCGGGCTGGCCGGTGTGGTGTTCGCGCCGCTGGTCGTGCTCGCCGTGCTGACTGTGCTGGCGACGGTGTACAGCCTGCTGAACCTGGTGGTGATGGTGGCCGGATCACTGTCTGGCGGGCGCCGGGGGGCCGGGGGTGATCCGCCTGTGCCGGACGTGGATCTTCCGCGCTACACCGTGCTGGTGCCCGCTTACCGGGAAGCCGAGGTGATCGGCGGGCTGGTCCGGCAGCTGGCCGGGCTCGACTACCCGCCCGACCGGCTCGAGGTGCTGATCCTGGTGGAACGGCACGACCCGGACACCGCCCGCGCGGTGCGGTCCGCGGACCCGCCCGCGTTCGTCCGGATCGTCGAACTCCCGCCCGGTCCGCCGCAGACGAAACCGCGGTCGGTGAATCTGGGGCTGCTGCTGGCCCGCGGCGAACTCCTGGTGATCTTCGATGCCGAGGACCGTCCTGAGCCCGATCAGTTGCGCCGTGCCGCGGCCCGGTTCGCCGCGCGCGACGGGCGGCTGGCCTGCGTCCAAGCGCGGCTGCTCTACCACAACGCCGGGGCGAACTGGCTGACCCGGCAGTTCGCGTTCGAGTACGCACTGCGGTTCGGGCTGGCTCTGCCGGGATTGGCGCGGCTGGGGATGCCGGTTCCCCTTGGTGGCAGCAGCAACCACTTCCGCACCGAGGCCTTGCGACGGCTCGGTGGCTGGGACGCCTGGAACGTCACCGAAGACGCCGACCTCGGCATGCGGTGCGCCTGCCTGGGATACCGCGTCGAGATGATCGGATCGGTCACCTGGGAGGAAGCCGTCGATACGATCGGCCCGTTCGTGCGGCAGCGAACCCGGTGGTTCAAGGGATTCCTGATGACGACGATGGTGCACACGCGTCTTCCGTGGCAGGCACTGCGCCGGTTCCGGGCACGGGGAATCCTTACGCTCCTGGGGATCGTCGCGAGCGCCCCGGTGACCGCACTGGCCCAGCCCCTGATGGCCGCTCTCACCGTGCTCGCCGTATCCGGCTCGATGTGGTCGTCATCCGGCGCCGGTCTGCTTGTGCCCGCGGTGACGCTCCAAGCGGTTTCGGCTGCCACGTGGATCGGCATCACCTTCGTGGCCGCCAGACGGTCCGGCCTGGCTGCGCCGTGGCAGGCGGTGTTCACCCCGTGCTATGCGGTGCTGTGGTGGATCGCGGCCTGGCGTGCCGTGTTCCAGCTGGCGTTTTCCCCGTTCAGCTGGGAGAAAACACCACACCGGAACAGGCCGGAGCAGGCCTAGTCCCTCGATCCCCGGCCGAGGCCTGTCTCGTGAGCGAGGAAAGCGAGAGTGGCGGCGGCTGCCGCGAGGGCCTGTGAGCGGGCTCGGGGACCGTGGCCCATGTCGGGCAGGTTCTGGAACAGCACGGGCCTGCCGTCCGGGTTGGCGTGCTGCAGGCGGGCGCACATCTTCCTGGCGTGCATGGGATCGACGCGGGTGTCGTTGCCGTACACCTGAAGCAGCACCGCGGGATAGTCGGCTCGCCGCACGTGGTGATAGGGCGAATAGGACAGCAGCCAGTCGAGCTCCCGGGGATCGTCCGCGCTGCCGTACTCCTGCCGCCAGGACGGGCCGAGGCCGAAATGCTCGTAGCGGACCATGTCGAGCAACGGTGCTATGCAGACCGCGGCACTGTACAGCTCGGGATGCTGGGTCACCGCGGCTCCCACGAGAAGACCTCCGTTGCTCGCCCCGAAGGCGCCGAGCCGGTCGGGCGAGGTCCAGCCGCGGTCGATCAGCCAGTGGGCGGCGGCGGTGAAGTCGTCGAAGCTGCGTTGCTTGGCCTGCCCCCTGCCCGCGTGGTGCCAGCCGGCGCCTTCCTCGCCGCCGCCCCGGACCGCGGGGATGGCGATCAGGCCACCTGCTTCGACCCAGGCGACCACGGACGGGTCGTAGGCAGGACGCACACTGATCCCGAAGCCGCCGTACCCGGTGATGAGGGTGGGACGCGGACCGGACGTGTCTTCGGCCCCGATCAGGAGCATCCGCACGGCCGTGCCGTCCAGGGAGTGGTAGGTGACGTGGCGGGTGGCCACGGCACGGCTCGGGGCCTCGCCCACAGGCCAGAAAGGTGCTGGACGGCGACGGCGACCCGCTCTGGGCCAGGAGGCCCGCGCTCGCGGTGGAGATCGCGGCGGCGCTGTGGGACCCGCACAGCGACGCGGCGATCGCCGAGTCGCTGGTGCGGGCGGGCCGTGAGTCGGGGTCACCGCTCGCGCTGCGCCTGGCGCTGGCCGAGATGGCGTCCGCCGCCGCGATGACCGGCGATGTCGGGAAGGCGATGGCGGCGATCGCCGAGGAGACCGCGATCGCGGACGCGACCGGCGGGCGGCCGGTGTACTACCACCAGCTGCGGCTGGCCGCGCTGCGCGGACGCAGGCAGGAAGCGACGGACCTGATCGACCAGGCCATGGCGGCGGCGCAGGAGCGCGGCACCGAGCAGCTGATGGCCAACGTCCACTGGGCGTCCGCCTTGCTGCACAACGGACTCGCGGAATACCAGGCCGCCGCGGCCGCGGCCAGTAACGCCGTCGAGTACGGCGATCTCTTCCTCGGCGGGTTCGCACTGCCCGAACTGGTGGAGGCGGCCGTCCGAAGCGGCGAGCACGACACCGCCGCCACCGCGCTGGAGTCGTTGACCGAACGCGCCGAAGCCGGCGGGACGGAGACGATTCGGGGTGTCGCGGCGTACGCGAGAGGATTGGTGTCCGGCGCCGAGGATGACTACCGGGAGGCCGTCGAACTCCTCCAGGGCAGCCCCATGCTCCCGTACCGGGCCAGGGCGAATCTCCTTTACGGGGAATGGCTTCGGCGCGAGAACCGCCGCAAGGAGTGCAGGCAGCAGCTTCGCCTCGCCCACGAGCTGTTGTCCCAAGCGGGAATGGACGCCTTCGCCCAGCGAGCGGCCGTCGAACTCCAGGCCACCGGGGAGAACGCCCGCACCCGCTCCGCGCAGGCGCACAACCAGCTCACCATGCAGGAAATGCACATCGCGCGCCTGGTCGCCACGGGCGCGACCTCCACCGAGGTCGCTGCCCGGCTGTTCATCAGCCACCGCACCGTCGACACACACTTGCGCAACGTGTACCGCAAACTCGAGATCACCTCCCGCAAACAGCTCAAGGACCTACCCGGCTTCTTGACGGCGTGACGTGAAAGACCGGCCAGCCGATCTCGGTGCGCCACGCGGCGGGATCGCTCGCGTCACGAGGGCCGACAACGTAGACCTCCCGCACCGGCCCGGCCACCGACATCGCGTTCTCCACCACCCAGGTGCCGAGTTCGCCGTACGTGACCTCGACGCCGTCGTGCTCGCCGACGTGGGTGGTGACGGCCAGTTCCGCGGCCGGGAGGACCACGGGGTGCACGCGTCCGGTGCGAGGTGGCGCGGCGGTCGGCAGGTAGACGAGCGCGTGCCCGCGTTCCTGTTCGAACAGGGCGTTGTCGTAGCAGCCGCCCGGCGGTCCGGTCACGGAGGCGCCGACGGCCGCCTCCAACTCGGCCATCGCGCCCGCGAACCAGGCCGCGACGTCGCCATGCCCGACCACGGCCTCCACCGCCGCGACCGTACGGGCGGGCTCCGCACGCAGCTCGACATCGATCGGCGCGGGATCGGGCCGGAGCAGGCGCCGCAGCGACACGACCGCCGCGCGAGTGCGGTCGAGCACGTCCTCGAGGCGTTGCAGGTGGTCCGCGACCAGTGCCGCCCGGACATCGGGGTCGGGGGCCCGCAGGATGCGCTGCACATCGCTCAAGGGGACGTCGAGTTCACGGAGCCGGTGGATGACCTGCGCGACCGGGATCTGGTCGAGCCCGTAGTAGCGGTAACCGGTGGTCTCGTCCACCACGGCGGGCTCCAGCAGGGCCGCCTCGTGATACCGGCGCAGCGTCCGCACGCTCAAGTGGGTCAGCCGCGAAAACTCCCCGATGCTCAGCATCCCTCCATTCTGGACTCTCCCCCTGGGAGAGAGTCCACGGCTTGACCCTCCCACGCCGCGAGGCCACACGATGGGCTCATGACACAACACACCAATCTTCTCCCGGCCACCGTCCGCGAGTTCTTCGCCGCCCACATCGTCCGCGACGCCGACACCGCATCGTCTTTCCTCACCGAGGACGCGGTGATCGTCGATCAGGACGAGACCTTCCGCGGCCGAGAGAAGACCTACGCGTTCCTGCGGGACGCCGGGTCCGAGTTCGAGTACACGACCGAGCAGATCGGCGCTCACCGCGTCGACGACGCCCATTGGGTGGTGACCGTGCGGCTCGAGGGCACCTTCCCGGGCGGCGTCGCCGAACTCGATTACCGGTTCACGGTGCGAGATGGCCTCATCGCCGAACTCGTCATCGCCAACCACACGGCCTGACCGGATCTTCAACTTCCCGGGAGCGATGCGGGTACGTGATCGACGGCGGAACCGTTCCGACCGTCTGAGCCGGCAACGCCCGGAAGCTCCCAGCCTCGCGAAAACCATTGGTGAATCGACTTGCTCCGCTGATGTACTGATGGCCACTGTGGATCTGCCGCGTGCCGGAGGTAGTGGTTGTGACGAGTTATGACGCGATCGCCGAGGTGTACGAGTGGCTCATCTCGGATGCGAAGCTGACTCCGGCCGAGTTCGCAGCGTCGTTCGATGATGTCCTTGGTCTTTTGCCGCCGAACGCTCACGTCCTCGATTGTTCTTGTGGGACCGGACAATTGGCGGTTGGCCTCGCCGGTCTTGGCATGCGGGTCGCCGCAACCGACGCCAGCGAGGCGATGGTCCGCCGGACCGCGGCGTTGTCCGAGGAGTTCGGGGTATCCGTCCGGACAGTGCGGGCGGACTGGCGAGAATTGCCCGATCATTTCGAGGACAGCACTTTCGACATGGTGTTCTGCGTTGGCAACTCGCTGCACCATGCCGAAGGCGCGCGAGGCAGAGTCGCTGCTCTGGAGTCGATGTCACGGCTGCTGAGCCGTGGCGGGCGTTTGGTGCTCACCTCCCGCACGTGGGAACTCGTGAGGGCCAGAGGTTCCCGGCTGGACATCAGTGACCGGCTCGTCCGCCGGAACGGTCGCGACGCCGTCGTGGTGTACCGCTGGGACATCGCGCCGAACTGGGAGGACGAGCACCACATCGAGATCGCGATCGCGCAAGTGGATCCGGCCGGGTCGGTTCTTGCCCGCTCGGAACTGCTGTCGAGCTGGCCCTACCGATACGAAGAACTCGAAGCCGAATTGCGCCGGGTCGGGCTCCGGACGGAACTGAGCACGTTCGACCTCGAGGCCGAGAATTACATGGTGGTGGCGAGCAAGGTATAGACACGCGGTCCGGCTTAATCCCTCGTTCGTGTACCACGATCATGCGTTTAGCGGAGTGACCGTCGATGATCTCCGGGGCCAGAGTGCAATACGTCGGGTAATCGATATTGCACGAGGGGTGACAGCGTGATGTTGAAGGTTCTGACGGTGTCGGGGTTGTTGGCGGCCTGCCTGATGGCGCCGGCCGGCGCTAGCGCGACGGTCGCGGCGACCTGCGTGGTTCCATCCGCGTCGGCGTTCGGCGACGGCTTGGGCGAGGATGCCGACTCGCCCGGTCCAGGGGTGGCGGCGGCTGTGGAGCGCGATCTCCAGGCGCGTGTCCGTGCCAACCCGGCTCCGCGGCTGTTCGGCGCGTTCACGGTCCCGGTCGTCTGGAATGTGTTCTACGACCAGGAAAACCCGGCCGACGGCAACATCCCGGACGCCGCGATCCAGCAGACGATGAACGTGGTGAATTCCTACTTCAACCAGGCCGGGCTGTCCTTCAGGGTGGCGAACGTCGTGCGCAGGGGAGCGCCGCACAGCGTGGTGCACGGCGCGGCGATCGACAACGCGGTCGAGCGCCAGCTCAAGCAGTACCGGCAAGGCACCGTGCAGACGCTCAACATCTACACGGTGGCGCACAACTACAACAACGACCTGGCGGGTTGGGCCACCTTCCCCTGGGACTACGCGTCGAATCCGCAGAACGACGGCATCGTCTATGACTACAACTACCTGCCGGGCGGAAAGCACGTCGGTTACAACACGGGCAAGATCATGGCCCATGAGATCGGCCATTGGGTCGGCCTGCTCCACACCTTCCAGGACGGCTGCCACGGCGGCGACTTCGTCGACGACACCCCGGCCGAAGCCACCCCGGCCCATGGCTGTCCTGTCGGCCGTGACACCTGCGCCGCCCCGGGAATTGACCCGATCGACAACATGATGGATTACTCCAGCGACAACTGCCGAGTCCGTCTCACCAGCGGCCAGTACAACCGGTTCGCCCAGGTTCTCTACCAATACCGGGGAATCAACCTCTACTGACGTCGTGAGTGTCGGGGTCGTGAGTGTTTTCGCCGGTTAGAACCGGCCGGAACACTCACGACCCGTTTGGTACAGGTCGGTGGCGAGTGTCACGCGTTCCCTCCGCTCGCTCTGGGTATTCCAGTTCGGACGGAGGGAGCCACGGATGGAACGCGACCACGCTTCGCAGACCAGACTGCGCGTGCTGGAAGCGATCACGGACAGCGCCTTGCGTGAACTGGATCTGGACACGCTGTTCAAGGTGCTGCTCAGCCGCGTGCAGGAGCTGCTGACGGTGGACACGGTCACGGTGCTGCTGACCGATCCGGCCGGGGGCCACCTAGTGGCGCGGGCCACGCGCGGCCTGGACGAAGAAGTACTCCAGGGTGTCCGGGTGCCGGTCGGCGCCGGGTTCGCCGGACGGGTGGCGCAGCGCCGCGAGGCGCTGCAGATCACCCACGTCGACGAGTCGACGGTGATCAATCCGCTGCTGTGGAAGCGGGGACTGCGCGCCATGCTCGGCGTGCCCATGGTCACCGGGGGAAGCCTCGTCGGGGTGCTGCACATCGGCTCGCTCACCGACCGGCGGTTCAGCGACGACGAGGTCGAGCTGCTGCACCTGATCGCCGATCGGCTGGCGGCGGGCGTGGACGCGCACCGTGCCCGCGCCGAACGGGCCGCGGCGGCGTTGCTGCAGGAAAGCCTGCTGCCGGGGCATCTTCCCGAGATCGACGGCTGGAGCCTGGCCGCCCGGTACGTGCCCGACGCGGGCAGCGGTGTCGGTGGCGACTGGTACGACGTGTTCACCCTGCCCGACGGGCGCCTTGGCCTGGTGATCGGCGACGTCGTCGGTCACGGGCTGGGCGCGGCGGTGGTCATGGGCCGGTTGCGCAGCGCGCTGCGGGCCTACGCCCTGGAATTCAGCGACCCGGCCGTGGTGCTGGGCAAGCTGGACCGCAAGGCCTCCTACTTCGAGCACAAGACCATGGCCACCGTCGCCTATGCCGTCCTCGACACCGCGACCGGCCGCGTGGACCTCGCCCTCGCCGGACACCCGCGACCGGTACTGGCCATCCCCGGCCGGAAGGCCACGTTCGTCAGCGGTCCCGTCGACCTGCCCATCGGCTTCGACCTGGCCACGACCGGCCGCCACACGATCACCGTCGACCTGCCGCCCGGCGCGCTGGCCGTCTTCTACACCGATGGCCTCGTCGAACGCCGCGAGGAGGACTTCGACCAGCGCATGGAACTGTTGCGCCACACCGTGACCGCCATGCCTGCCGAAGCCGCCTGCGCCTGGGTCATGTCCGAACTCGTCGGCGGCCGCCCCGCCACCGACGACATCGGCCTCCTGACCGTCCAGCGTGCTCCCGGCCCGTCGTGACACCTGCGAGTGGGCTGGACCATTGGGCAACCAAGCCCTCCCTCCGGGCGTGTACGCCGTGCATGCAGGAAACGAGGGAGGACCAGCATGACCTTACGAAGATCACTGGTGTTGTCCGCCGTCGCGCTCGCGGGCGCGCTCACCATCACCGATGGCGCGATGGCGGCGGCGGACACCGGTCAACAGCGTTCCGAGGTGACGCTGTCGGCGACGTCCTGGGGTTACGTCGACTCAGCGACACCGGCCACCGCCTACTTCAAGCCGAGCGGCAACCTGCCGATCGGCACCTGGGACACCACACCGCATCTCCGGCGCTCGTACGTGACCTTCGACCTGACCTCGCTGCGGGGTGCGCCGTTCACGACGGTGCTGCTGTCGGCAGGCGAGACGTACTACGCCGACTGCCGCGGCCGCGCCACCGAGGTGTGGCGGACCTCCGCCTACACCAAGCAGACGACCTGGCAGAGCCGCCCGGCTGAGCAAACGCGGGTGGCGTCCAGGGGCGCCGATGGCAGCTGCCTCGACAACGACGCCACGTTCGACGTCACCAATGCGGTGCGGGACGCGGTCGCACACAAGGTCCGTCATCTCACGCTGGCCCTCCGCGTCGCCGAAGGTCACGAGGCGGACCCGGCGTTCTATCGGATGATCAAGGCCCCGGCGACGCTGCGGGTGGTCAACAACACGCCGCCCGCGACGCCGGCCGACCTCCGCACCAACGACGAACCCTGTGCCAAGGACGGCACCGGAGCGCTGGTGAGCGGCCAGGCGAAGCTGAGCGCGCGGATATCCGACCCGGACGGTGACTTCACCTCAGGGCAGTTCGCGTGGTGGCCGGTGGCGGATCCGTCGCACCGGTACACGGGTGTGGGGTCGGGCAACCCAGCCGCGGCGTACCCGGACACCTCGGACCTGGCCGACGGCACCTACGCGTGGGAGGTGTACGCACAGGACCGCTGGGGCGCGAAGTCGGCCACGACGGGACCGTGCCGGTTCACCGTCGACCGCACGGACCCGAACGCGCCCGCCGTCGTTTCCGCGACGTACCCGGCTGGCGCCGAGGGCGGCGGGGTCGGTGTGGCGGGTGACTTCACCTTCTCTCCCAACGGTTCCACCGATGTCGCCCGGTACGACTACAACTTCGGCGGGGACATGCGGGAGATCGCCGCAGGCCCCGACGGGACGGCCACCGTCAGCTTCACGCCGTCGGCCAACGGCTGGCAGTCGGTGGTGGTCCGGGCGTGGGACCGGGCGGGCAACCTCTCGCTCAGCACCTACTACTCGTTCATCGTCAAGGAGACGCGGCCGACGGTCACCTCCGACCGCTACCCGCCGCAGGGCGGCCCGGACGGCGGCATCGGCGTGCCGGGCGTGTTCCGGTTCGCGCCGGGCACGCCGAACGTCGTGGCGTACGACTACCGGCTGGACGGCGGCGCGTCCGCGACGGTCACGGCAGGCCAGGACGGCGTCGCCGAGGTGACGATCACCCCGGCCACGGGTGGTGAGCACGTGCTGTTCGTGCGCGGCACCGACGCCGCTGGCGTGAAGTCGCCGGAACGGGAGTACCGATTCCTCGTCGACGCGTCACCGGTGGTACGCGGGCCCGAAAGCGTCGACCTGGGCACCTCGGCCACGTACACGGCGGGCCCGAGAATGCCGAACGTCGTCGAGTACGACTACTGGTTCGCGAGTGCCGAGAGTACTAAGTGGACGGTCAAGGCGAGCGCCGACGGAACCGCCACGCTGCCGGTCGAATTCGTCTCAGCCGACCAGAGCCTGCTGCGGGTCCAGGCCCGCGACGCGTCCGGCGGGCTGTCCCCGGTGGCGGAGAAACGGTTGTGGCTCAACACCTGGCGGCCGACGCTCGGCTACGAGGGCGACATCGGGACGGAGGGCAGAGCCGCCACGTTCACGTTCACCACCCCGATGCCGAACGCCGTGGAGTTCGAGTACTGGCTGACGGCGGACCCGGCGACCAGGTGGACCGTGCCGGTCAGCGGCACCACCGCGAAGGTGAGCTACACCCCGCCGAGGATCGGCGACTACGAGATGCTGGTGCGCGCGAGGAACACGGCGGGCGTGTGGTCGTCCACGGACAACCTCACGTGGACGGTGACGAACACACCCACGGTGAGCTCGAAGGAGTTCCAGTCGAACGGGCGGGTGTTCCCCGGCACCTTCACGTTCGAAGCCCGCCAGCCGGGCGCGGTGCGGTTCGAGTACTCGTTCGACTGGGGTCCTTTCCAGCAGCAGGCCGCCGAGAACGGGCGCGCCGTGCTGCAATGGACTCCGCCGCTGCCACCCGAAGGCTCGGCCTACCACAACCTGCGGGTGCGCACGGTGACGGACGGCGGCGTCTCCTCGCAGGAGAACACGTACTGGTTCAACATCTTGAGCGCGCCCTACGTGTCGTCCAAGGAATACCCGGAAAGCCAGTGGTCGGGCGGTCGTGGTGTGCCCGGGACGTTCACCTTCACGCCGGGTATGCCGGGCATCGTCTCGTACACCTACTCCGTCCACGACGACCGGGGTGCCGTGACGGAGGAGCTCACCGTGCCCGCGGACGGCTCGGGTGCGGGGACGATGACGTGGACCCCGCCGGACCGGGGCATCTACTCGGTCATCGTGCGGGGCACCACGGCCGACGGCACTAGGTCCGGTGGCATCGGCTACTCGGTGTACGTCCACTGATCGCGTGATCGGCGGCCCCGCTCCCGGCCGGGGAGCGGGGCCGCTTTTCGCGCGCCTGGGCACGCCCTGGGCGCGATCTGGGCAAGCGATGCCGGACAGTGGGACGAGCGGCGCCACGGTCGGGAGAGTGAGCGCCGGGTATCCGGGGGGATCGAGCGTTGACCGAGGAAGCCAAACTGCGGGCTCGCGCCTGCCGCCGGTTCGAGGACGAGTACTACGTCGAGCCGCTGGAAAGCGAGCACCGCAGCCAGGTGGCCGGACAGGACCTGGCCGCTGTCTTCGCCTACATCTACCGCGCGAATGCCTGGCACGGCGGCGAATCGGCGGCGGGGGAGGGGTCCGACTCCGCGGCCACGCTCACCGTGCGCACCGAACTGCCCGGCCTGCTCCGGAAGTGGCGGATACGGAGCATTCTCGACCTGCCATGCGGTGACGCGGCGTGGTTGCGTTCGTTGCCGCTGGGCGAGATCGGCTACGTGGGCGGCGACATCGTCGAGGACATCGTTCACCGCAATCGGGCCGCCTGCCCGGGTTCGCGGTTCGAAGTGCTCGACATCGTCAAGGACGAGTTGCCCGCCGCGGATGTGTTGGTGTGCCGGGACTGCCTCGTGCACCTGCCGCTCGCCGAAGCCGTCGCGGCACTGCGGAACATCGCCCGGAGCGGCTGCAAGTACCTGCTGGCCACCACTTTCCTCGGGCTGGGCCGCAACGTGGACATCGAGCCGGGTGACTGGCGGCCGCTGAACCTGCGGCTGCCGCCGTTCGGCCTGCCCGAACCACTCGACGTCCTCGTCGAGGTGGACCCCGCCGCCATCGGCGGACTGCCCGCGAAAGCGCTGGGGTTGTGGGACATCGACAGTTTCCGGGAGCGGTGAGATGACGGGAGCCGCGATCGCCGGGCTCGGTGTCACCGACGTGGGCAAGGTCTACGGCCGCACGGCGCGTGACTTCGCCGCCGACGCCGTGCGCCGTGCGTGCGACGACGCCGGGCTGCGGACTGCCGACCTGGACGGCTTGCTGGTCACCCCCGGTTTGAGCCCGGGGTTGGACGTCTCGCTGATCGTCGATCTGGGCGTAGCCGAACTCAAGCTTCTCACCGAAATCGGCGGTGACGGCACCTCCGTCTGCACGGCGGTCTCCTATGCCGCGATGGCGATCGCCGCGGGGCAGGCCACCACGGTCGCCTGTGTGTTCGCCGACGCGCCGCTGCGGCGAGGAACCGGCGCCGGCGCGGTGTTCGAGCCGGGTGAGCGGCAGGCCGGATTCGAAGGACTGCTCGGCGACGCTGGGCTCGCCCCGGTGCAGAGCCGGTTCGCGCTCGCGGCACGACGGCACATGGAAACCTTCGGCACCACCTCCGGCCAGCTCGGCGCGATAGCGGTGGCACAGCGGGAGTGGGCCGCGCGGAACCCGCTCGCCCAGCAGCGCGAGCCGATCACGGTCGCCGACCACCAGAACTCGCGGCTGATCGCCGATCCGCTGCGGTTGCTGGATTGCTGCCTGGTCGGCAACGGCGGTGCGGCGGTGATCGTCACGTCGGCCGAGCGCGCCGCGGCGCTGGCCCAGCCACCGGTGCACGTGCTCGGATTCGCGCAGTCGCACCCCGTCTATCGCGAACACCGGGGCAGTGGGTTCGGGCTCGTCAGCGGAGCCGCCGAATCGGGGCGTGCGGCGCTGCGCATGGCGGGAGCCGGGATCGGGGACGTCGACATCGCCGAGCTCTACGACTGCTTCACGATCGCGGTGCTGCTCACGCTGGAGGACTACGGGTTCTGCGGAAAAGGGGAGGGCGGGCCGTTCGTGGAAGAAGGGAACCTGATGCCGGGACGGGGGCGGGTGGCGGTGAACACCGGTGGCGGGCAGCTGTCCGGGTTCTCCTTGTGGGGTATGACACCGCTGGTCGAGGCGGTCGTCCAGGCACGCGGCGCCGGCGGGGACCGCCAAGCCGCGCGTAACCGGGTGATCATGGTGAGCGGCAACGGCGGCGCGTTCGACCACCACGGCACCCTGGTGCTCGGCCCGGACCGCGGCTGAGGCCCGTGATGGTGCTGCGAGATGAGGCTTCCGCGCCGTTCTTCGACGCGCTGGCGCGCGGTGAACTGACCGTGCGGCAGTGCTCGGACTGCGGGGAGCTGGCCGCGCCGCAGGCACGAGCGTGCCCGGTGTGCTCAGCGACCGAGCACGCGTGGACGGCGGTCGAGGGCTCCGGCGTCGTCGTCAGCTGGACGGTGCGACGCGACCGCGGCGGCGAGATCCTCGCGGTGGGCGGGATCGTGGAACTCGCCGAAGGGCCGTGGTTACGCGCCCGGCTGGCCGTCGAGCCATGCCGGTTGTCCGCCGGGTTGCCGGTGACGGTGCTGATCGAACGGCGGGACGGCGAAGAACCCGTTCCGGTCTTCACACTGTGAAGGGGAAGGAATCCATGGTGGACATCGACGCGATCGTCGACGATCTCGATGCCGAGCGCGCGGACCTGGACGAAGCGGTCGCCGGTCTCGACAGCCGCGGCTGGCGGTCGCCGACTCCCGCGGAGGGACTCACGATCGCCTGCCAGATCGCGCATCTCAACTGGACCGACGAGCTGGTGTTGCGCGCCATCGCCAGCCCAGCGGAGTTCGCCGGCGGCACTGAAGGAGTGCTCGCACCGCCTGACGCGACCGACGCGATCAACGCCGGGGCCGAGTTCGTCAACGCCGGCACGCGGCAACGGTCGGAATGGCCGAAGGACAAGCTGCTCGCGGCTTGGCGGGACAGCGCCGCCGAGCTTTCACGGACGCTGCGCGCACTGCCGCGCGGCACCCGCATTCCCTGGTTCGCTCCGCGCCCGCTGTCCGCGGCGGCGATGGCGTCGTCCCGCCTGATGGAAATCTGGGCACACGGCCAGGACGTCTTCGACGCGCTCTCGCTCACCCGTGAGCCGACCAGGAGGCTGATGCACGTGGCGCGGCTCGGCGTGCGCAGCCGCGACTTCGCCTACCAGCTGCGCGGCATGGTGCCGCCGGAGCGGGAGTTCCGCGTCGAGCTGCGCGCGCCGGGCGGCGAAGTCTGGTGCTGGGGCCCGGAGGACGCGGCGGAGCGGGTGGAAGGGTCCGCTTTGGACTTCGCGCTGGTCGCGACGCAACGGCTGCACCGCCACGATTCGGACCTGGTGGCCCGAGGCGAAGCCCCCGAAGCATGGCTCGCCATCGCGCAGGCGTACGCGGGGCCCGTGGGATCCGGGCGTCCCCGGCTCGGCCCGCCGGAGGGCCTGCCCGGTGGCGGCTGAGCGGCGCGCCGGCGGGCTGGTCGCCTGCACGACGATGGCCGCGGCGTTCCTCGCGATGATGGACTCGTCCATCGTCAACGTGGCCCTGTATTCGATCGGCGCGGACCTGCGCGCGCCACTGTCCGAACTCGGCATGGCGATCAGCGGCTACGTACTCTGCTACGGCCTGTTCTTGATCTGCGGCGGCCGTCTCGGCGACATCTACGGCCATCGGCGGCTGTTCATCATCGGAGTCGCCGGTTTCACCGCCGCGTCCGCGTGCTGCGGCCTCGCCCCCAGCGCCGAACTGCTGATCGCGCTGCGCTGCGTGCAGGGCCTGTCGGCAGCGCTGTTCTTTCCCCAGGTCCTGTCCATCATCCACACCACGCTCCACGGAGCGGAACGCGAACGCGCGCTCGGCGTGTTCGGACTGGTCATCGGCTTGGCTGGGGTCGTCGGCCAGGTGCTCACCGGAGTGCTCGTGCACGCGGACGTGCTGGGCCTGTCGTGGCGCCCCGCGTTCCTGCTCAACGTCCCGATCGGACTGGCGGTACTGGCGGGCGCGATCTTCGCACTCCCGAAGCGAACACCGACCGCACAGTCCGAAGTGGACTTCGCGGGCGCCGGTCTGCTCGCCGCCGGCATGCTGCTGTGCGGCTACCCGTTGGCGGAGGGCCGATCGCTCGGCTGGCCGCCGTGGTGTTTCGCGATGCTCGCCTGCGCCATACCGGCATTGGCGGGTTTCTGGTTCTGGGAGCGACGGTTCGCCTCGAGCGGGCGGCAGCCGCTGGCGAATCCGGTGTTGTGGCGGGTGCCCGGCTATCGCCCCGGCAACGCGGCGCTGCTGACCCTGCTCGGCGGCAACGCCGCGTTCTTCTTCGTCATGGTGATCCAGGTCCAGGGCGCGATGGGCTACTCACCGCTGACCGCCGGTCTTCTGCTCACGCCGCACGCCATCGCGTTCGGTCTCGCCTCGCTGGCCGCGAGGAGATTCGAAGCGCTCGCGCTCGGCTGCGGCCTGAACGTTCTCGGCTATGCGATCGCCCTCGCCACCACTCTGTTCGGTGGGGACGGCCTCGCCCTGATCCCGGCGCTGGTGGTGACCGGCGCCGGGCAGGGCATGAGCGTGATGCCGCTGCTCAGCCGCACACTGGCCAAGGTACCCGCGGAGCACTCCGGCACGGCGTCCGGAGTGCTGGAGACCGCGATCCAGCTGGGCATCTCGTTCGGCATCACCGTGATGGCGCTCGTGTACTTCAGCTCGGGCGCGTTCGCGGTGTCGATGGCCTTCAGCTTGGGCTTGGCCGTGGTGGCGTGGCTCTTCGTCCCGCGAGCTTGGCAAGCGCCCGCTGTCACTGGCTGAGCAGAGTGTCGACCAGGGTGGCGAGCGGCTGGTTTCGCGCGGCCGACACGACCTCGTCCGCCGCCGGGCCGAGGGCTGCGCGGGCGGCCGCCAACGTGCTTTCGCGCCGCGCCTGGCGGTCGGGGCCGAAGGACGGTGTGCCGAACCGTTCGCGGGCGCGGGCCGTGATCGTCAGCATGCGCAGCGCGGTTTCGGGGTTTTCCTCGGCGAGTTCGACCGAGGCGAGGCCTTCGATGACCTCGATCTCGCCGAGTGCCAGGTCGAGGTCGAGGAACGTCGCCAGGCTGTCCATGAAGAGCGAGCGTGCCTGCGCCAAGTCGCCGTGGCTGAGGAAAGCCACCGCGAGGTTGTTCACCGTCGACGCCTCGCCGCCACGTTCGCCTGCCGCCCGATAACTTTCGCGCGCTTGGCGGAACATCGCGACGGCCTCGTCGTGCCTGCCGAGCGCGTCCAGCGCCTGTGCCCACGGGTTCAGCACGCTGACCAGCACCATCTCGGCGCCTGCCGCCATCGCGATCGCACGGCATTCCTCGGCGAGTTCGAGTACCCGTGCGAATTCCCGCGTCTCGAGCAGTACGTAACAAAGCCCGGCCAGCGCGCCGATGGTGCCCATGACGTCGTCGAGTTCGCGATAGGCGGCGAGTGTCCGCTCGGCTCGGTCCAGCGCGCGCGGGACGTCACCGATGGACATCGCGAGCGCCGTCTCGGCGTGCATCGCCCGTGCGTGCAGCTCCGGCGGCAGTACCGTGCCGCCGTCCATCGCGCGGCGGAGCCAGCCGTACGCCTCGGGTGCGAGGCCTTGCGGCCAGCAGAACCACCAGAGCGCGGTGACGATCCGGACGACCGCGCCGGGGTCGCCGCCGTCGCCGAGACACCAGTGCACGGCCGCCCGGAGGTTGTCGAGCTCGGCCATCAGCCGGTGGACGACCGCGGGGTCGTTGCCAGACGGAACCGAGGTTTCGGCCAGTTCGACGCACCAGTCCGCGTGCCTGCGCCGGGCCGCGGCGGTCTCGCCGGACTCGGCGAGCCGCTCGGCGGCATAGTCCAGGACGAGTCTCAGCGAGTAGAAGCGGGTGCGGTCGGCGCCGGGCACGGCGACGAGCAGTGACCGGTCGGTCAGGCGGAGCAGGACATCCTGGGCGACACCGGCCACCCGTTCGGCGGCCGATGCCTCGAAGCCACCGGCGAACACGGCCAGTCCGCGGAACGCGGTCTGCTCGGCTTCGGTGAGCAGCCGGTGACTGCTCTCGATCGCGGCGCGCATGGTGCGGTGCCGTTCGGGAGTGGTGCGGGTGCGGTGGTCGGTCAGATCGAGCCGCTTCGCGAGGTTGTCGGCCACTTCGCCGAGCGAGAGGGCGCGCAGCTGCGCGGCGGCGAGCTCGATGGCGAGCGGCAGGCCGTCCAGGTCCCGGCACAGCCTGCCCGCGACCGCCAGATCCTGGTGCCGCAGCGTGAATCCCGGCCGTGCGCTCGCGCCGCGTGCCACGAGCAGGCGCACTGCTTCCGATCGCGAGATCGTCGCGTCGTCGTCGTCCGCCGAGGGCACGGAAAGGCCGCCGAGCGGCCAGACCTGTTCACCGGGCACGCCGAGCGGTTCGCGGCTGGTGGCGAGGATCCGCAGCCCGGCGCAGTGGCTCAGCAGGTCACCGGCGACCGTCGCGCACCCGTCGACGAGGTGCTCGCAGTTGTCCAGCACCAGCAGCCGGCGGCCGCGCTTGAGCCGGTTCACCAGCTCGGCGGGCGGCAGCTCCAGTGCGGCGGCGATCCGGTCGGCGATCGCCGCGCCCTCGGTTTCGGTGGCCAGCCAGACGACGTGCACGCCGTCGGGATGGTCCGGCACGGCGTCGCCCGCCAATTCCAGCGCCAGTCTGGTCTTACCCGCTCCGCCGGTGCCGGTGATGGTCAGCAGCCGGGTGACGCCCAGCCGCGCGGTGAGTGCGTCCAGCTCCTTGCGGCGGCCGACGAACCGGCTGGGCGGCGCCGGGATGGCCGAGGGTGGATCGAGCGCCGGGTCACGGCGCCGGATGGCCTTGGCCAGCGCCGCCGTCTCGTGTGCGGGAACTTCACCCAGCTCGGCGTCGAGACGTTCGCACAGCTCACGGTAGGCGTCGCGCGCTTCGGCGTGCCTGCCGTCGCGGTACAGCGCGAGCAGCCGCAGCCGCGCGAGCCGTTCGCGCAGCGGGTGTGCGACGACCAAGCCCGCCAGCTCGGCGAGCACCGACCGGTGCCTGCCCAGTGCGAGCTCCGCTTCGATCCGGTCTTCCGTGGCCGTGAGCCTCAGCTCGATCAGCGCGACCCGCGCGGCTTCGACGTCGGAGCCGGCGCCGACGTCGCCGTACGGCTCGCCTCGCCACAGCGCCAGCCCGTCGGCGAGCTCGGCCACCGCACGCGCTGGATGCGTGGTGAGATGCGTGCGGGCGGCGGCGACAGCGGCGGTGAAGGCGTCGGCATCGGTCTCGGCGTCCAGCCGGTAACCAGCGCCGACGGTGACCAGCCGCGCTCCGAGCACCTTGCGCAGCGCCGAAACGTACACCTGCAGCGCGGTACCCGCGGTGGCGGGCGGTTCGTCGCCCCAGACCTGGGCGATCAGGTGGTCGGCGGAGACCGTGCGACCGGCGTGCGCCAGCAGCACGCCCAGCACCGCGAGCGGCTTCGGCCCGCCCACATGACGTGGCTCGTCGTCGGCGTCGAGCAACTCCACCGGCCCGAGCACGCGAAACCTCACGACGCCCCCCTTTTAACCCGATCTTTAGCGCCCGATGTCAATCTCCCGCGTTCAGGGGACACAGTGCAAGGAAAGGAGCCGGGGGATGGGGGCGACCGTGGTAGTGGCGGACGGCCACGCGGGCGCGCGCGACGCTCTTCGCGAGCTGCTCTCGAGCGCGGAGGACATCACGGTGGTCGCCGAGGCGGGCACCAGCGCCGCCGCCGAGCGCCTGCTCGCCCGTCATCGCCCTGACGTGCTGCTCGTCGACCCGCGCATGTGCGGACCCGCCGGGCTTTCCACGCTGGCGAAGACCGCCGGGGCGGCGGCGATACTGGTGTTCACCACGCTCGACGACGACGGCTCCGTGCTGGCCGCGATACGCGCGGGCGCCCGCGGCTATCTCGGCAAGAACGCGTCAGGTGAGCAGGTGGTGCGGGTGATCCGCGGGCTGGCGGCGGGCCAGGCGCTGTTCGACGCGCACGTCGCGTGCCGCGTGACCACCCTGCTGTGCGGTGACCGGCGCCCGCCGACGCACCGGCTCACCACCCGGCAACGAGAGATCTTCGACCTGGTCGTGCTGGGAATCCCGGACACCGCGATCGCACGCAGGCTGCGGCTCTCGCCGAAAACGGTACGCAACCACGTATCCGCGATCCTCACCCAGCTGAACGCGGCCAGCCGGGCGCACGCCGTCGAGTGGTACCTCAGGCCGGGGTCGTGAGCGTCGCGGGCGGTTCTATTGAGGGGAAGCGCAAAGGTGGCGTGGTCGTGGGCTCGGCTTGGGCATGGGGGTCGTGAGTGTTCCGGCCGGTTCTAACCGGCGAAAACACTCACGACTCCCCACTCGGCAGGCTCGCCCGACTACCCGTGTAACCCGGATTGGGTGAGGGAGGCCCTCACTCAGCTGCCCTGCGACACGCCATGTTTGGCTTTCCCCTCAATAACCGCCCGCAACACTCACGACGCCGCTACTCGGCTTCGTTGACGATGTCGTCGATGTCCTTACCGGAATCCCGGATGGCCTTGTACGTCTCCTCGACGATCGCACTGCCCACGACGCCGCCGGCGAACCCACCCGCGGCGCCGCCGTACCTTCCGCCGAGCGCGCCTCCGACGAAACCGCCTGCGGTTCCGGCGGCGACTTCGTCCCAAGGCTTGTCCTGCGACAGGTCGTACGCGGCCGCCACGCCGGTCATCATCCCGCTCGTCACGCGTTTGAGCGTCTTGGTGATCTTCGCGGTCTGCTGACTTGCCCGGAAATCGTCCGCGGCCTGGGCGGCCACCGTCCTCAGCGCGTTACGCTTCTCGGTCAGCTCCGCCTGGCGTTCCGGTGGAATGCTGCCGTCTGGCAAGCGCACGGTCCGCTTGAAGTCGGTCAGCTCGCGAGCGGAGTCGCGCGCGTTTTCCGCCGAGGTGGCGAATTTCTTCTGCGCCTTTTCCTGTGTCTTCTCGAGGTTGCTCCCGGCACCGACGTCCATGGCCGCGGTCCCCATCTTGATGACGTCCTGCACGTCGTTGCCGATGCTGTCGGCGATCTTCTGGGGAACCGGCTTACCGGCGTCGTCCACGTATTCGAGCCAGGCGGCGTTCCGCTTCGCGGTCTTGACGAGGCCGTCGAGTGTCGCACGCGCCTCCGTGCCTTCCGGCTGCTGATCGCGAAGGTCCGCCAGCGCCTTCGCCTGGTCCTTGGCAGGTTCGACGCCCGCCGCGATCTCGGCCTTGACTTCCCACGCCCTTGGCCCGCTCACCGGAGCCGCAGGCTGTTGGTAGCCACGCCGGATCGTCGGCTTCGGTTTCGGGGGCGGGACGAAGTACTTGTTCCGCGGACCCGCGATGTGCTCGAGTCGCTTGGCCTCGGTTTCCGCTTCATCCGCGAGCTTCGCCGTGGCCTTCCAGGTCTGGATCGAACCGACCGGTCCCTTGTCCCGCTTCCTGGCCAACTGATCCGCGCGCTCGCGGGCCTTGTCGGCGGCCTGCTCGATCTCCTTTCCCGTCTCCAGCGCCTTCAGCCCGTTGACCGGTGTGGTGTTCTTGCCCGCCGATCCGGTGTCCTGGGACTTCAGGTAGACGTTGCCCTTGCCGGTTTCCTTGGCTCGCTTGTTGTTCTCTTCGCGTTCCTTGTCGCGGGCGTTGAGCGCCTTCAGCTTTCGATCGTTCTGATCTTCGATCGGATTCTTCGGCGCTCGTTGAGCGGTGTCTTTTTCAGCCTTTTTGTCTCCTTCTGTCCGCTGCGGCGATTTCACGTTCGGCACGGGGGTGCCGAACTTCTTCTCCTTCTGCACCTGCTGCACCCGGCTCGGATTCGCCTTCGCGGGCGCATCCTTGACCTGCGGTGCGGTTTTGGCCTGCGCTGGAGCTGCCCTCGTCTGCGGCTTGGCGGTGGTGTCCCCGTCCAACAGTTTCGCCTGCGCGGAAGTCACACCCAGCACACCGAAAGCCATCGCGATGAAGCCGCCGGAAAGCGTGTACTTGATCACCCTTCCGACGGGTACTGTCGTGCCTTTCATCCCCTTGCTCCCTTATCCGGTGAGGCATGCGGCGCCGAACAGCATGGGCCGGGCCGGTTCACTGGTGATTCATCCCGGTGAACCCGTACGCCAAGAGTCAACCTCCCCAGTGAGCGCTTCCAGAGCTCAAGTCGCTTCGTGACCCCGCTGTTCCAGCACTTCAGCGAACCCGTGCCACATCTCCGCGTACTGCCGCGCTATCTCCGCGATCAGCACGGCGCAATGCGGCGGCACGGAGGGCACCACCCACGCGTCGTCGTCCGGACGTAGTGCGTGACCATCCAGCCAGCGCAGCAGACGCCGTCCGGCTTCGGTGAACCGAAGCGAAGGATCCTTTCGCAGTGACTGCAGGGTCGACGCTGTGTCGTCCGCGGTCGTGCGGCCGAAAGGCGTCGCGGGGTCGCTGTTCGGACTCGGCGTCTTTACCGGAGTGGGGCCCTTTTTATCGCGACCGCCGGGAGCAGGGTCCAGCCCTCGCTTGACCCGGTCGCGGACATCACGCGCCGTGCCGACCGAGATGCCCGCCTCTTTGGCGATTTGCCTCAATGAGGCGTCCGGCTTCTCCTCCAGCACTTGGCTTGCCCGGATCCGGCCCTGTGTCGAGTCGACCGGCCGGACTCGGCCGTCGCGCCCGATCCGGGCGATCGGGGACTGCCCACCGCCCAAGCCGGAATTGCGCCGGACGCGGGCCACCGCCTCGGCGGACAGTCCCACGGCGGCGGCGATGCTCCGGTCCGACCAGTCGGCGTGCCGCTCGACGATGCGTTGCGCGGCCGCCCTACGGTCGGCCAGTGAGAGTGGTAGCCCATGGGCGAGATTGGCCTCGACGGCCATAATGAAAGCGCTATCCTCGTCGCCGTCGAAAAACCGGGCGTCGAGCTCGTCCTCGCCGCGCAGCAATGCGGCACGAACCCGGTGCTCGCCGTCGATGACGCGCATCGTCTGCCGGTGCACCACGATGGGCGGGAGTGGGGCGGCGATCTCGGCCAGCAGTTTGGTGTGGGCCGGATCCTCGCCGTCGATCCGTGGCGAGTCCGTCAGCTTGAGCATGCTTATGGGAACACGTACAATTGATTCTTCACCGTTTCCGTTGTAAGATATCTCTGATTCCGAGCGCAGCATGGCGCGCTTCGAGTGTGATATCGCCGTAGCAGCGCCTTCGACGTGCGACATGAATGTATCCCCCGGTGAGATTACCGATGCTGTCGGCTTCGTTCGAATGTACCTGAACAGGTTTGACCGCGCTGATAATCCGAATGCCCCCCAGAGGCGCGGATCCTTTGCGCTAGCGACAAATAGTATGCTCATTGTATGCGGGAAATCGTCAAGCGGTCAACTGTTCACATATCTGAATAGTGAGAGGTGACCAAATGCGCCCGAATGTCGCAATCTTTCAGCCGCTCGCAGCGTTCAAGTGCCGGTTCCTGGCGGTTGCACGCCAGCGGAGCCATGCGACTGGTCCGGACCAGTCGCCGGTGTGGTACGGACCTGTGGGTGAGGTGGGCGTGGGAACACGGCTGGCGCAGGTCATCGCCCGCACGGGAGATCGGCGATCCGGGTGTCGGGGTCCTTGGTCACGGCGGCGAGAATGTTCGCCAGATCCTGTGCCAGCCGGATGATGGTCTCTTCGTCGAACAACCGGCTGTTGTACTGGATCAGCCCGCCGGTCCCGTTGGCGCGGAGTTCGAAACTGGGGTTTTCCTTGGCCATGAGCCGATGCTGGGCCGGGCTCGGTGCTTCGGCTGGTGGGTCTGTGAGGTCGTACTGGAACCGCTCGGCGAACAGGCCGCCCAGCATCCGCGTGGTGATCGGCGGAACGTCGAACTGGAGCCAGGCGTGATACAGGTTCTGGGCGGGCCATGGGCGCGCGGCATCGAAATCGGAGTGGAGACTTCTTGCGATGGCCGGGAAAGGGGCGGCGTGCGCGTAGGCGTCTCTGGCCGTCCGGGAAAGCTGGACGAGCAGTTCGGTGAAGGTGGCCGCGGGGTCTATCGCGGCGCGGAAGAAGACCACGTTGTTGAACAAGCCCATGAGGTCGATGGTCGTGCTGTCGGTGCGCTGTGCGAAAACCGAGCCGATGACGATATCGCGCTGGCCCGTCTTGAGGTGCAGCAATGCCTGATAGGCGCTGAGGAAAAGTACGTAGAGACTGACTCGGCTGCGCCGGGCAAGGCCCGCTGCCGCATGGGCGAGCGCGGTGTCGATGGTGAAGATGTGGAAGGCGTTGTCGCAGCCGTCCATGCTCGCCCGCGGACGGTCGGTCGGCAGGTCGAGCGACGGCGGCGCGTCCTCGAGCCGCCGGGTCCAATACTCGACCGACGCCTCGGCGTTCGGGCACGGGCGGCCGGCGAAGTCCTGGTAGCTACCGGCAAGAGCGGGCAGCTCGTCACCGGCGTACAGCGCGGTCAGCTCCTTGCGCAGGACCCAGGCCGACCATCCATCGGTCACGAGATGGTTGAGCGTGAACACGAGAACGTGGTCGGTTTCGGCCAGCTTGCAGACCGATGGGTGGATCAGTGGCCCGTTGACCAGGTCGAACGGCCTGCTGTCCGCTTCCGCCGCGTAGGCCGCGGCGGCGGGTTCACGGTCCTCCCTCGGTAAATGGGTCAGATCCACCAGCGACAGCGGGACGATCAGCCGGGGCGTGACGCGCTGGCGTGGCTGGACGCCGAGGTCGGTGAGCGTGAGCCGCAATGCGTCGTGCCTGCTGACGAGAATGTTGAACGCGCGTTCCATCCGGGGTACGTCGAACTCGCCGGTGATCCGGTAGGTCAGAACCTGGTTCATCGAGGTGCTGCCGGGGTCGGCCGGGTTGAGGAACCTGAGGTTCTCCCACATGTACTGCTGTGGCGCGGAGAGCTCGAAGGGGCCGGTCACCGGTCGGACGTCCCGCCGAGGAGTTCGGCCTGCTCGGCGACCGTGGGGCGATCGAAGATGTCCGCCACGTCGAGTTCGACCCCGAGCGAGCTTTTCGCGCGTGCCGCGATTTCGATGGCGGCCAGTGATTCGCCGCCGAGTTCGAAGAAGTTCACGTCCACACCCACGGCCCCCACCTCGAGGACCTCTGACCAGATCCCGGCCAATGCCCGCTCCGGTGCGGACCGGGGTGCGACGAACCTGGCCGGACCAGGCCTGTCCAGCAGGTCGACGACGTCCCGCGCGTTCTTGGGGAGCTCTGGCAGCACGAGAATGAGCGCGGGGGAGTCCCGCACCGGCAGCTGCTGCCTGAGATGCTGGTGGAGTTCTCGCACACCGACGTCGTACCGCACGGTCACTGCGGCCACGGTGGCTTCGCCGAGCGCCTGATGGGTGAGTGCGAACACCGCGGACCCGGTCACCGCGTGGTGGTGTGTGAGTGCCGACTCGACTTCGCCTGGAGATACCGCGTCGGTGGTGTCCACTGGTCTGGATTCTCCCCCTTGGTCGACTGCTGGCGAAAAGTGCCGGATAGCGCGATTCATCGGCGCGCCGAGAATCGAAACATCGGCTTCGGCTAAGCGTCAAGGACACGTGCTACGCGTTTGCCCGGAGGATCGCTACAGTGGTGCGACGGGGTCGCGGAAACGGGGGACGGAATGAACGTTGTCGAGGTCCGTGACCTCACAAAAAGCTTCAAGGTCCGTAAGCCGGACAAAGAATCGGGCCCGATCCGTAATCTGCTCCGCCCGCGCTGGGAGTACAGGGAAGCCTTGTCCGGCCTGTCCTTCAGTGTCGCCGAAGGTGAGATCGTCGGCCTGCTCGGCTCGAACGGCGCCGGTAAGTCCACCACGATGAAATGCCTTTGCGGCATTCTGTTGCCCACGAGCGGATCGGTCCGGGTGTCCGGGTTGGACCCGTTTCGCGATCGCGCCGGAGCGCTCCGGGAGCTCGGCGTGGTGTTCGGGCAGAAGACGACACTCTGGTGGGACGTACCGGTCATCGAGACCTATCGCTTGCTGCGGCGGATATATGACGTCTCCCAGCACGATTTCGATCGCGTGCTGGAAAACGTGACCGAGGTGCTCGGGCTGGCGGATTTCCTGCACACTTCCGTGCGGCAACTCAGTCTCGGTCAGCGCGTGCGAGCCGACCTCGGCGCCGCGTTCCTGCACCGGCCGAAGGTCCTGTTCCTCGACGAGCCCACGATCGGCCTGGACGTCGCCGCGAAGAGCAGGCTGCGCGAATTCGTCAAGCGGATCCGTGACGAGACCGGTGTGACGATCCTGCTGACCACGCACGACTTGCGCGACATCGAGTTGTTGAGCGACCGGATCATCCTGATCGACAAGGGCGGCAAGCTCTTCGAAGGCACTCTCGCGGAGACTATCGCCAGGTTCTCGCCGTACACCACCGTGAAAGTCGAACTGTCCGAGGACATTCATGGTCCGTTCGAGGTGCCCGGCGCGCTCGCCGGACTGGAGAGCCCGCTGACCGCGTGGGTCAGGTTCCGCCGCGAAGACCTGCCGATCACGGAGGTCACCGGACATCTGATGCGGCATTACCCCGTGCGCGACTTCACGGTCGAGGAGCCGCGGATCGAGGAGATCGTGCGGCAGTTCTACACCGACGGCCTCGAAATCCCGGTGCCGTGACCACCGCACTCGTGCCTCGCTGGCTCGTGCTGCTGCGCGCGTTCGCCCGGCAGGGCGTCAACCAGCGGCTCGCGTATCCGGCGGGTTACTGGATGCACTTGGTCAACACGGTGATCAAGATGTTCGGTGTGGTGGTCGTCTGGTCGGTGCTCTACTCGGTGTCCGCGTCGAGCTTCCCGATCCCGCTGCCGGACATGATCGCGTACGGCGTGGTCTCCGCGGTGCTCAGTGAGCTGCTCGGATGGTGGGACGGTCCGCACTTCCACCTCGCCAAGCGGGTGCGGACCGGGCTGGTCACCGGTGACCTGCTGCGCCCGATGTCGGTGCCGTATCAGCTGTTCTGCCTGTGGCTGGGGGAGACGCTGGTGGTCGCCGCCCTGGTGGTGCTGCCGGTCTCCGCGGTCGCCGCACTGGCCTTCGACGTGGCCGGACCGGTCAGCGCGCTGGCCGGCATCCAGTTCGTGGTGAGCGTGCTGCTGGCTTACGTGCTGCTGTTCTGCCTGAACTTCCTGGTTGGCCTGCTGGTCATGCTCACGATGAACCTGTTCGGGCTGATGGTGCTGTACCACGCGGTGATCACCATGCTGTCCGGCGTCTGGATCCCGTTGTGGTTCTACCCCGGCTGGCTGAGCGCGGTGACGAACTGGCTCCCGTTCCGCTCGATCTTCTTCACCCCGCTGTCGATCTACGTCGGTTTCGCCGACAGCACGCAGGCATGGCGCGGCCTGGGCCTGCAGGTGCTGTGGACAGCGGCCGCGATCGGCGCGGTTTCGTTGGCATGGCGTGGAATCCGCCGCAAACTCGTGATACAGGGAGGCTGACGGTGCGACACACGCTCAAGCTGTACGGTCACCACCTGCGCCTGGCGGTGAAGTGCCAGCGGGAGTATCGAGCGGACACCGTGCTGCTCTCGGCCGGGATCATCCTGATCAACGTCGTCGACCTGCTGCTGCTCGGTGTCCTGTTGAAGACCTTCGTCCAGCTGGGTGGCTGGACCGTCTGGGACGTCGTGTTCCTGTATTCGATGTTCCTCGTGGCGCTCGGCGTGCAGTCGTTCTTCACCAGGCAGCTGATGGAGATCGAGACCTACGTGCAGGACGGCACACTGGACCAGATGCTGATCCGCCCGGTGCCGGTGCTGGTGCAGATCTTGGGGCGGGAGCTGAACTTCAAGGACATTACGCATGTGGTGCTCGGTGTGGCGGGCGTCGTGCTGGCCGCGGAGAAGCTCGGCCTGCCGTGGACACCCGCGCGGATCGCGTATCTCGTGCTCGCGGTGCTGTCCGGGGGCGTCGTGCTCGCCGGGATCACGCTCGCGCTCTGCAGCCTGGCGTTCTGGACGACGCACTCGCGAGTCTTCCTTTCCGGCACCCATGAGCTCCAGGAGATCGTGCAGCATTATCCGGCGCATATCTTCGGCACCTGGTTCCTGGGGCTGATTACGACCTTGCTGCCGTTCGCCTTCGTCAACTACTACCCGGCCCGGCTGCTGCTGCATCACGAGTCCGGCCTGCCCGGCTGGTTCCTGGTGCTGGGCCCGCCGGTCGCGGCCGCACTGGTGTCCGCGGTCGCGCTCGCCGTGTGGCACACCGGGCTCGGCCGTTACCAGGGAAGTGGCAGCTGATGCGCGTCGAACGTGACCTTCGGATATCTTTGCGCGACGGCGTCGTCTCGCGCGCCGATCTGTACCGGACGGCCGGTCGCGAACCGCGGCCGACGCTGCTGCAGCGCACCCCGTACGGCAAGGCCGTCTATCCACCCGGCAGCCCGGCGGACGTCGACCGGCTGACCGCCGCCGGGTACAACTTGCTGGTACAGGATGTCCGGGGCCGCTGGGACTCGGCGGGGGTGTTCGAACCCTACGAGTACGAACTCGGCGACGGTTACGACACCATCGAATGGATCGGCAAGCAGGACTGGGCCACGGACGCCGTCGGCATGCTCGGAAGCTCCTACGAGGGCGCGGTGCAATGGCAAGCCGCGGTGAGTGGCGCGCCGAACCTGCGTGCCATCGCTCCGCATGTGACGTCGAGCGACTTCCACGAGGGCTGGACCTATCAGGGCGGCGCGTTCCAGCTCGGCTTCTGCCTCCGCTGGGTGCTCGCGGACTTGACCTTGCCTCCACTGGGGGACGGCAAGCTCCGGGCCGCCGTCGACCGGGCCGTCGCGGGGATCGAGGCCGGCTATCGGGACCCGTCGTCGCTGTCCGGGTTGATCGGGCGGGTAGCGCCCTATTACCAGAGGTGGCTGGAGCATCCGGTCTACGACGACTACTGGCGCGGGATTTCGGTACGCGAGCGCTATGCCGAGATCACGAAGCCCGCGTTGAGCATCGGTGGCTGGTACGACATCTTCGTCGCGGGCACGGTCGCGAACTACGCCGCCATGCGCCGATTGGGCGTGTCGCAGCGGCTGATCGTCGGGCCGTGGTCACATTGCCTGATGGCCGGGCGGTTCCCGGAACGTGAGTACGGCCCGTCGGCGGACGCGGCGACGTTCGACCTCACCGGGGCGCACCTCGAGTGGTTCGATGAGCACGTGCGCTACGGTCCGCCGTCGGCAGAGCCGCCGGTCCGGTTGTTCGTGATGGGCGCGGACGAGTGGCGGGGCTACGCTGATTGGCCGCCGCCCGAGGCCCAGCCTGTTCGTCTCTACCTGCACAGCAACGGGTCCGCGAACACCCGGGCAGGCGACGGCGTGCTGGCGGCGACCGGTCCGGAGGACGAGCACGCCGACGTCTTCCGGTACGACCCGGCGGACCCGGTCCGCACGGGAGGTGGCTCGACCCTGATGGCCGGGCTGATGAGCGGGGTGGACTGCGGGCCGCTCGATCAGCGCTCGATCGAGTGCCGGGCCGATGTCCTCTGCTACAGCACCGAAGCGCTGGCCGAGCCGGTGACCGTGGTCGGCATGGTCACACTCGTGCTGTACGCGGAATCGTCCGCGGTGGACACCGACTTCACCGCGAAGCTGGTCGACGTCGCTCCGGATGGTCGTGCGGAAATCCTTTGTGACGGGATACTGCGCGCCCGGTATCGCGACTCGCTGTCCGAACCGCGGATGCTGACACCGCACCGGGTTCACGAGCTCCGGATCGAGGTCGGGCCGACCGCGAACGTGTTCCGGCGTGGTCACCGCGTCCGCTTGGAGGTGTCGTCGAGCAACTTCCCCCGGTTCGACCTGAACCCGAACACCGGCGGGTCCGGCACCGCGCACGGCGCCGGACCCGCTGTGGTGGCGGTGAACCGGGTGCACCACAGCCGCGCGTACCCGTCTCACCTGGTGCTGCCGATCCTGCCTCAGGAGTAGGACCGGATGACCTCCTGGCCGGCGGCCTCCACGTCCTTCCAGGTCATCAAGCCCTGCCGGTACGCGGTCGGGCAGTTGTGGAACCGGCTGCCCCGCAATGCTTTTCCGACTGTCTCGGCCTGTTCTGCCGACAGCCGCAGGCCTGCGTCGTCGTCGCGGCGCGCGATCCACATGGCGTCCAAGCCGACGAGAAGGTCGCGGAGGCGAAGAAGGTCGTCTCCTTGCAGCGTTGGTGTCGAGACGACTTCGTAGTCGCCTTCCGGCGACAGGCAGACCCAGCCCGGTTCTTGGCGGTAGCGTTCGAACGCCGTACCTGGAATAAGCTGCAGCATCGAACAAAAGAGGGTCGCGTCGGGGTATTTCTCCAGCAGTTCCGAGACCGATTGCAGGCAGTCGTCCAATGTCTGCTCGGGCATCCCGAAGATGAGGTCGATGTGCACCGTGCCGCGATCCGGCATCCGCCGGTACAACAGGTCGATGGCGTCGTGAAGCTTCTGTGTCTTGGGGCTGCGTTTGGAAAGCCTCAGCACCCCGGGCGCGAGCGACTGGACGCCGATCGCGGCGAAGTCGATCGGCAGCCTCGCTATGCCTTCGACCAGTGCCGGGTCGAGGAACTGGGCGTGCATCTCGAAACCGAACTTCGTGCGGCCGCCCCAGCCTTCCAAATGCTTCAAAATAGCCAGGCCGCGTTCGACGTCCCTGCCGAAGATCGTGTCCGTGAACCACACCATCTCGTAGTTCTTCCCGGCGATCACGTCGAGCTCGGCCAGTACCTTGTCCAACGGGAAGAGGCGTTCGTTGAGATTGTCGTGCCAGGCGCAGAACGAGCACCGGAAGACGCAGCCGCGGGTCGTGGAATAGGACGGTAACCGGCGTCCGTTCGGTTCGTGGAAATGTCCCGTGAGAATCGGTGAGGGCAGGGATTGCAAGGGGATCGCCTGTGTCCTCGGCTTACCCCTGCGGATGCCCTCGCCGGTGACCAGGCCACTGCCTTCGGGTAGCCTGCTCAGTGTGTCTTCGGCGAGTACGGCGTCGATGAGCTGGCAAAACGTCTGCTCACCCTCGCCGAAGACGAGCACGGTTCCCGCGGGCAGCGTCATCAGGTCCGGCTCGAACGCCGTCCGGGTCTGCGGCCCGCCGACGATCAGTGCCGCGTCCGGGAGTAGCTCGGTCACGAGCTTCGCGATGTGCCGCACCAGGGCGTCATTCCACGAGTACCACGAAAGCCCGATGATGTCGGGACCGTCCTTGACGATGTCGGAGATGGCGAGTGAGACATCGAATCCCCGGTTCCGGACATCCTCGCTGTCGTAAATGAGCTGTTCGACGGTCGCCATGCCCTGGAATTGCTGGTCGACTGTCGCCGCGAGAAAAGCGAGCGCCGAACTAAAGCCTTCGGGATTGATCGCGACGAGGCGGACTTTGAAAGGGCGCCTTGCCGTCGAAGGTGTGGCATGCGTTGTCGCGCGAAAAGTGGGCATTGCCAGATCTGTCGATTGCACCTGATTGCCTCCGAAATTTTCACTGGGATCGGGCGTGACAGGAAAGGCGATGACCGGAATCTTCAGCGGATGGCGAGCGACCCTACAATTCCGCGACCCTCCGAGTTGTGTCAAGTCTCCGGCTATCCGGCATAACCGTCTTTACAAGCGAGGTGGGCTATGCGCATACTGCCGGACACGACAGGCGTGGGGGCCAGGATTCATTCGCGTCGGCTGCCGGCGGCATCGCCAAGGATCGGAGGATTCGTGCTGGGGTCTGTGTTGGGGCAAAGTCCTATTCACCCGAGGCGGGGTGACGGTAGGCCGTTGGTACTGACCGGAGGCAACGGCGTCTACGTCCACGACGACGCCGGCAACACCTGGATCGATTTCGACAACGCCCGCAGCTCGGTGCTGCTCGGCCACGCCGATGCGCGGGTTGCCGAAGCGGTCGCCGAGGCCGCGCGTGGCGGCCGTGGCACCACGACCGGCTGGACGGCCACACTCGACTCCGTGCTCGATCGCCTGCACCGGTTGTGCGGAGGTGACCGGATTTCCCTGTTCCGCACCGGGACCGCGGCCGTCCGCGCGGCGGTCGGCGCGGTCCGCGACAGCACGGGGAAGCGGCTGGTGCTGTCTTCCGGTTACCACGGCTACGACGTGATGTGGTCGGCGCCGCCCGCACTGTTCGAGCCGAACGCCGACGGGATCATCGACTTCCTTTACGACCTCGAGGTGCTGACCCGCTGCCTGGACCGGGAACCGGGCGCGGTGGCCGCGGTCGTGGTGTCCACGGACGCGATCCACCTCGACGAGGGCTGGTACCGGAGGCTTGACGCGATCGCCCGCCCGCGAGGTGTGGTGGTGATCCTCGACGAGGTCAGGACCGGGCTGCGCCACCGGCCGGGCCTGCAGATCGCTGGCCAGGTGATCCCGGCCGATGTGTGGGTGCTTTCCAAGGGTATGGCCAATGGCCATGCGATCTCCGCCGTCGGCGGGGACGCCACCTTGCTGAACTCGCTGCGGCAGACCAGTTTCACCTCGTATTTCGAGCCGACCATCCTGGCGGCAGCCGAGGCCACCTTGGCGGTTGTCGAAACCGGTGAGGTGCAGAGCGCCGTTCTCGCGCAGGGCGACCACTTCATCGCGGAGGCGGGATCCGCGCTCGCCGAGGCGGGTTTGCCCATCGAGATCATCGGTGGCGGTGCCATGTTCCAGTTCGTGTGCGCGAACGCGGTGGTGGAGAACGAGTTCTATCGCGCTGCCGGCGCCGAGTTCCTGTTGTTCTACCCCGGCGACCACCAGGCGCCCTCGCTGGCGCTTTCCGGTGACGCGCTGGACGAGTCGGTGCAGCGGTTCCGGAAGGCCTGCAAGGTGCTGGCAGGTCGCTGGCCCGACGTGAAGATCGACGAGAAGTCGCGCTATCGGGCCGCGTGGTGGGAGATGTGCGGGCTGGGCGACTTCGCGCGCACGCCGGACGAGACCAGTCGGTGGGTCGACTGGCTGAACCAGACGGACTGACGCTGTGGACACGCGCTCATGACCTACCTCGTGCGCCCGGCCACGCCGTCTTTGACGGAGCTGCTTCACAGCTCCGCCGAGCGACGCCCGGACGCTGTCGCGATCGCTGAGGACGGCACGGACCTGACATACGCTCAGCTATGGACGCGAGTGCGAGGCTTCGCCCGATCCCTTGCCGGGCAGGGGATCGGGCCGGGCAGCCGGGTCCTCGTGACGGTCAGTGGCGCGGTGCGGACAGCGGTCTCCGTCTATGCCGTGTCGCAGCTCGGCGCGACCGTATCGGTGATCGGCGACCGATACAGCGCGACCCAGCGCGCGATGATCGAACAGGACTACGCGCCCCACCTGATCCTCACCGGGCGCGAGGAGGAACCGGTTGTCGAGCCCGGCCCTGGGGGAGAGGTCGAGGAGACGGGAAACCCGGAACTGGTCATCTACACCTCCGGCTCATCGGGACGCCCGGGCGGCGTGATCTGTCACCGGGAAGCCGTCACCTTCAGCGTCGACGCCATTCAGCGGAGGCTCGGCTACCGGCTGGCCGATCGTGTGCTCGCGGTTCCCCCGTTCTCCTTCGACTATGGCCTGTATCAGCTCTTCCTGGCGGTGGCCTCCGGTGCGACGCTGGTGGCGGCCACACCGGGTGACGCGCTCGCCACGTTCGCCGGCGCCGGCCGCTCGCGGCCCACCGTCCTGCCGATACTGCCCGCGCTCGCCCGGTCCTGCCTGTCCTTGGCCGCGCGCTGGCCCGCATCCGTCCGCGACGGCGTCCGCCTGATCACCAGCACCGGCGCACATTGGGACGACGACACCCGCGCCGCGCTGCGCGCGCTCTTCCCGCGCGCCGGGCTGGTGTCGATGTATGGGCTCACCGAATGCAAACGGACCACCATCTCGGCCGTGGACGAGGATGTGGCGGCCCCCGGCACCGTGGGACGGCCCCTGCCCGGCACCAGGGTGTGGATCGAGAGACAGGACGGGCGCCCGGCCGCCCCCGGCGAGGTCGGCCAGGTCGTGGTGTCCGGCCCACACGTGATGCGTGGCTATTGGAACGACCCGGTCCGGACACGGGCGACTTTTCAGGAGCGCGAGGGCGTCCGCGTGTTGCTGACCGGCGACGACGGTCGGCTGGACGCCGAAGGGCGGCTCTACGTGCACGGCAGGCGCGACGGGCAGGTCAAGATCCGGGGCACCCGGGTGTCCACCGCCGAGATCGAGCGTGCGGCGGCCCAGCTCGACTCGGTCAGCGCGGCCGCGCTGGTCGTCGGCCCGCGGGGTGGCGAACCGGTCCTGTACGTCGAGGGGACCGCCGCGGACGCCGATATCCGGCGCCGCCTAGGCGCGCTGGTCGGCGTGTGGAAGGTGCCGAACGAGATCCGTGTGCTCGACCGGCTTCCGGTCAACGATCGCGGCAAGGTCGACCTTGCCGCGCTACGGGAGCGCTGACATGCCACGCGGCCACGTCACGGCCGAGAGCTTGCACACGCCGGCGATGCCGGAAGAGACCTAGGTGGGATATGACCTTCAGCGCAACGATATTCTCCGCCCATCTCGACGACGCGGTGCTTTCCGCGGCGGCGCAGCTGAGCCGCCCGCGAGCCCGGGTCGTCACAGTGTTCGCGGGTCCACCGCCCGCGTCCATCGACCGCACCAGGTGGGACAAGATCACTCGCGCCAGTAGCTCGGCGGAACGCTACGCCGAGCGGCTCGCCGAAGACGAACGCGCGGTCGCGGCACTCGGCTGTGCGTCGGTCCGTTTGCCCGAACCCGAGGACCAATACCGTGATGGCGAGCTGGACCAGCGAGAGCTGATCGCCAAGCTACGGCCCTATCTGGCCGAATCGGCCGAAATCTGGCTGCCTGCCGGCATCGGAGACCATCCGGATCACGCCCTGCTGCGCGACGCCGTACTCGCCGCGCTCCGGGAGGGGCCGGCCGCGCCCGCGGTGTTCGTCTACGCGGATCTGCCCTACGCACTCCGCTTCGGCTGGCCGTCCCGAGCGACCGGAGTGGACAATCCGCCTTACCTCGACGTGGACTTCTGGATCAACGAAGAGCTCGTGGCCTGCGGCTTCGACCGTTCTCAGCTCACTGAGCGGGTCTTCGAACTCACCGAGGACCTGAAACGCGCCAAGGAACGAGCGGTTCTGTGCTATCGCTCCCAGCTGCCGGCCCTGGTCCTCACTCCGGATGACACCCGCCGCTGGCAGTCCTTCTTCCGCTACGAACTGGCCTGGGAGCTGGCTGTCTCCGGACAGTGACCGTGCGGCGGTGGTGGGCGTTCCCGGCGGTGCTCACCGCCGGGAACACCGGCCACGTGGGTCATCCTCCGATCGCGGCCTCCGGCACATTCCACCCGGCCAGGGTCACCACGGGCCGCGCACCGCGCAACTGTGCTGCTCGGTATCGGGCGGTGACGGTCTGGGTTTCTCCCGGCCACAGCGTCAGGTCGTTCTGGCTCCACTGGATGGGCAGCACCTGGTTGTCGCCCGCCGAGGGGCGGCCGTCGGCGCCGCGCCGGATGTCGGCGCGCACCATGAACGCGACCGTCGGCCGAGCGGACACGTTCCGCACGGTCACCGACGTGACGAGGTCGTCGCCGTCCCGGCGGGTCTGCGCGTCGAACTCGACCTGGGCGGGCGGCAGGCTCTGCAAGCCGGTCAGGTCGGCATAGCCGCCGGGCTGGAACTCGGCTCCGCCCCAGTCACCGATCGTCTTGGCGTAATCGACCTTGTCGGGTTTCGTCGACAGCCAGTACACGTTACGGCTTATCTCGCGGTCGCCTTGGTTCAGCTGGAGCTTCAGGAAATAGGTCGACGAGATGTCCGGCGGCACCATCGGCTTGAGTACGCTCTGTACGTCCTGAGTGGACAGACTGGGGACGTCTGCTCGCAGGGTTTGCCGTACGGTGCCGTCGAGGTCGATGATCTGAGCGGTGGCGTGCAGATCGGACTGGGGCCTGCCCGTCAGGTTCGCCACCTTGACCGAGCCGTCATCGTAGGCGTACATGATGTGGACCGGTTCGTTCGCCATCTTGGCGCCGAAGTACGTGCCTGACTGGTCGAAGTCGTAACCGTAGAGTTCCCATTGAAGCGAGGGCCAGGCCTTGTTCATCTGCCAGTAGATCAGTCCGGTGCTCGGGTTGGCCGGGTCTTTCGAGTGCCCGAGGTAAGCCTCGAACTGCGCGCGAGTCACCTCGTAACCGCCGGCCTGGGCAATGCGCTGGTAGGACATCATGTCGGTCCAGTGGCCGTAGCGATTCCACAGTGGAGTGTTGTACTTGCCGAGCCTGCCGACCGCGGTGTAGGGATTGAAGTGGCTCGTGTGGAAGATGTCCGGGCCGCTGGTCCTGCCGTTGGTCGAGCTGATGTCCCAGACCTCGCTTTGTTCGGCCGGGGTGAGGAACCGCCTGAGGGAGTCCTGTGTGGGGATCGTCGAGCCGGAACTGGTTTCGGTGTTGAAGCCGAACGAGCCGCCTGCGTTGGTGTAGTCGCCGCCCTTGTTCATCTCCGGCCCGTTGTTCCACCAGTACGAGGGAGGTGAGTAGTTGTACGGGCCCTCCTTGGCACCGGCTTGCCCGAGTCGTGCGGAAGCCTTGTACTCGGCCGACGCGATCTGCGGAACGGACCACTCCGCGGCCTCGAACGCGGTCAGGAAGATCGCTTCCTTTTCCGGGTCGGGCTCATTGTCGCTGCCCTGGAAGTAGGAGAACACGCTCGGATGGTCACGCAGCCAGGTGGCCACGGCTCCGGCCTGATTGGCTGCGCTCGCTTTGATCTCCTCGTTCCACCCGGTGTGCTCCCACTTGTCACAACATTGCCAGCCTGGCATCGCCAAGATGCCCATCCGGTCCATTTGCCGGAACATGTCGTCCGGTGGGAAGTTCCCTTCGAAACGGATGGTGTTCAGGCCGATGTTCTTGATGTACTCGAGCTGGTCTCGTGTGTTCTGGGCCGAGTAGCGCAGGAACATCTCCTGCGACCAGCCGCCACCGCGGACGACGAACGGCACGCCGTTGATCGCGAACTGCCGGTATCCATCCGGCGCCAGCGTCTTTCCGGGGACGACCGGCGTCAGGGCCGAGGTGACCGTGCGGATGCCGAAGTCCTCCGAGTGTTCGCCTACGACGGACAAGCCGGAAAAGGCGAGAAGATTCATGTGGTACAGGGGTTGCGCGCCCATCTGGTACGGCCACCACACCTCGGGACTCCGCAGGTGGCTCGTAGGCAAAGAGACCGGTTTCGTGGTGTTCGCCCGCACTGTCACACGCTGATGACTCGGCAGTGCGGTACCCGGCCGGGTGACGGAACCGAACAGGTCGACCACCTGGTCGGCGTCGGTGTTGTTGCGCAGATCCGCCTTGATCGTCAGGTCGGACGCGCTCATGTCCGGCGTGTTCTTTTGCAGCACATGGGCGTTGCGCAGGGAGACAACGCCGTCTTGGATCAGTTCCGGTGCGAACTGCAAACCGGTCCAATGGTCCGGTGCGGCCGGGTTCCAGTCGACCATGTCGAGTGTCAGCTGGCTGGTCTTGTCGCCGGTGCCGCGCTGCTCGGGCGCCTCGAACTCGCTTTCGCTGTCATTGTGGAAAATGTCTAGTGCGATGACGTTCTTGCCGTCGCGCAAAAGTGGTGTGAGGTCGTATTCCAGTCGTGAGTAGGCGCCCTGCAGCTGTGACTGGTCCGCGACTTTCCTGCCGTTGACCCACAGGTTCGCGCGGCCGAGCACGCCGTGCATCAGCAGGAACTGGTGCTGACCGTGTCCAGGGTGGACAGTCACCTCGTCGCGGTACCACCAATTCGGCTTGAACTGGGCGGTCGGCACCCCGGCGAGGTTTTTGGACGTGAAGATGTCCGGATACCTGCCATTCTCCAGCAGGCCCGCCATCACGGTCTCCGGCTGGGAGACCCGCAGCCAGCCCGCGGTGGAGTAGCCGGGCCGGGACACCACGTCTCCGGTCTCGGTGGCCACCGAGGAGGACTGGATTTTCCAGCCGTGCACCAGTTCGCCGAAACCCTGCGACGTGCTTTCCGTGGCATCCAGCGGCGGAGCGGAAAGAAGTGCCACCCCGGTCACCACGGCTGAAAAGAAGCTGATCCACTTACGAGACAACCTCATGCGGATCCCCATCTGCGGTCTCGGTAAAGGGATGACGAACATTACAGGCCAGTGCGGCGGGGTCAAGGTCGTGAGTGCTGGCGCGCGGAGAATACTCGGGGATCGTTGACACGTAGCCGAATCCGGTATTTGGATGGGTGCCGGATGAATCGCCTTCTGTCCTCCCCGGGCATGGTCATCCGGTGGATGGCGAACCAAGGAGTGGGGGTTGCACCAGATGGGCGAACCGGAAGGCGTGCGATGACGGTCGTCGAGTGTGCCTACACGGCGGGTGCCGGTGCCGGTGAAGGGCCGCTGACCTGGGCGCAGCGCTTCATGTGGGAGGCGATTCTTGCCACGGGAGGGGACTGCGCCTCCTGGGACATGGCAGTCCAGCGGGATTTCCCCGAACCACTTCCCGTGACGACGGCCGTCGACCTCGTGCGCCGTTTCCTGCTGCGCCATCCGGTGTTGCGCTCGTCGATCACCGTCCTGCCGGACGGCACGCCTGTGCAACGCGTTCGTGCGGAGGGCACGGTGCCGGTGCGTCTTTTCGAGGACGCCGGCGCTGAGTGGGGCCGCCTGTGGGAGACGGCCTCGGGGACGACGCCCACCGATTTCTGCAGACCGCTGCTGCTCCTGAACGAGGGACTGGTGGTCCAGCTGATCATGCGGGTCAGCCATTTCGCCACCGATGGCTGGGGCCGGCAGATATTGGCTGACGACCTGGCCGATTTCCCCTTGGCCGGTGACCTGCCTGCCACGAAGTCGCCGATCGACCTGGCCGCGCTCGAGAACTCCAGCGAAGGCGAGGCGATGGAGCGACGGGCGGTGGCGTTCGCCGCGGTCCGGTACGCGGACTGTCCGCCCACCACCTGGCTGCGGGACCGCCGCCGCCCGGACGCGGTTCGCTTTTGGTACGGCGAACTGCGGTCGGCGGCCTTGCTCGACGGGCTGGAGCTGTTGTCCAGGAAGAAGCGGCTCGGCTGGGCGGGGATGCTCTGCGGCGCGCTCGCCGCGGTGTCCAGCGCACGGGCAGGGCTCGATTCGGCGCTGCTGTTCACCATATCCAGCAACAGGTTCACCCAGGGCGACCGCGAATATCCCGGCCCGCTCTCCCAAGAGGCCATCCTCCACCTGCCGATCAAGGGCACCGTCACGGAGACCATGCGCGCGGCAGGTGCCGAGTCGATGCGGTCTGTCCAGGTCGCGCGGTACGCGCCGGCCGCGATGCGTGCTCTGTGCGCCCGGTTCGAGCGGGACCGGGGCGTCTGCTTCGACAAACTGGGGTCGGCGATCATCGTGAACCTGCTGGCCGGGGTACCGCGCCGCGGTCCGCGTGCCGAGGACGGCCCCGGTCCGACGACGTTCGAGTGGTACGACAGCACGCATCACGAGAATCTGGGCTTCTACGTGGATGCCTTCCCCGCGGACAGCCAGTTCGTGCTGCGCGTCCGGGTCGACACCACGCGGTTGTCCCTCGACGAGGCCGAAGCGTGGCTGCGGACGATCGAATGGCTGGTGGTCACCACCGCCGAACGTGACATTCCCGCCGCCGAGGTCCAGAGTGTGCTCGCCGACCTGCTCGGCTGTGCAACTGTCGATCCCGGACAGTTGCACATCAGCTGATCGTTTCTTGACACTTCCCGACAATGTGACTTAACGTCGATCCGATCTCGCCATATATCGGTTCGAGCCTTGATGCGTTTTGTATTCGAGCATAGGGAAGGAATGTATGGCGATTCATCGTTCCTCGGCCGGGGAGAGCTGACATGCCGCTTTCCCAGGACCAGCTGCGTGATCTGGCCGCACGATGGGGCACTCCGCTGTATGTCTACGACCTGGCGCGCGTCCGGTCCGCGGCGGCACTGCTCCGGGCCGAGCTGCCCGCCGAAGCCCGGGTCTTCTACTCGTTGAAAGCCAATCCCCATCCTGCGATCGTGAGCACTTGCCTGGCCGAGGGCCTCGGGGCGGAGGTGAGCAGTGCGGGGGAGTGGTCATCGATCCCGGACGGCACGCCCGCGACGTCGGTCATCTACTCCGGCCCCGGCAAAACCCGGGACCAGCTCGTGGAATTCGCCAAGCGGTGGAGTGGCTACGTGACCGTGGAGAGCTTCCGCGAGCTGGCCGAAGCCCGCGCGGTCGGCGGGTTCGCCGGAATACTCCTGCGGGTCAACGTGTCGTCCGCGCATCAGGGCGCCTCGTTGGCGATGTCGGGCAGGCCCAGTCAATTCGGCGTTGATGACGCCGACGTGCTGGCCTCGTGGTCCACCCACGACCTCGGCGCCGGCGACGTGGTCGGGTTCCAGTCCTACGCGATGTCCAACCAGGCAGATCTGCGCGTGCTCGCCGCCACCGCGGGCGAGGTGGTCCGGTTCGTCGGTGAGGTGACGCGAAAGTGGGGCTTCCGGCCGTCCATAGTGGATCTGGGCGGTGGCTTCCCGGCGCCCTTCGGCAGGCCAGGCGAGCTCGGTTTGACGGAGCTGCGTGCGGCCTTGGCGGCCGAACTCGCCGCGACGCCCGCGGACGCGCGACTCGTCTTCGAATCCGGCAGGTTCCTCGCCGCGACCGCGGGCAGCCTGTACGCGAGCGTGCTGGATGTGAAGTCTTCCCATGGCCGGGAGTACGTCATCCTCGACGCGGGCGTGAACTGTGTCGCGGGGTTGCAGGCCAGCGGACGCACCTTGCCCGCGCCGCTGGATGTCGAGGTTGTGCACCGTCGTTCCCCGGCGGGCGTACGACGGCCGGTGACGGTGACGGGGCCGCTGTGCACGCCCTTCGACGTGCTGAACAGGGAACTGCTGCTGGACGTCATGCCAGGAGACCTGGTCAGAATCCCGAATGTGGGCGCTTACGGCCTGTCCGCCAGTGCGGTCGGTTTTCTGTCCCGCCGGTTGCCCGCCGAGGTCATTGTGGACGGAGCCGAAGTGATCGGTGCAACGCGAGTGACGATGGTGAGGGATTTCTGTGGTTGACGAGGACGCGGTGACCGCAGCGATCCGCAAGGTCTGTGGCATCGCACCGGATGCCCAGCTGCCGCCGAACGCCCCGTTGTGGGAGATGGGCATGGATTCGATGCGGGTGGTGGAACTGGTGGTGCTGCTCGAGACCGAGCTGGACATCACCCTGCCCGACGAGTACCTGGTGGGGGACACGTTCGCCACGGTGAAGTCCACATTGGACGTTGTCGGCAGGTTCGCGAACTGAAATCGCCCGGTCCGCATAGAGGACCGGGCGATTCATCCGGCAGCGACGGCGTGGCCGAAGAAGCGAGTGTCAAGTGTGGCCAGGCTCCATGAGCAGGCCGGATACCGCCGTCCACAGCGTCGCCGCTGAGAGGAAGGTCTCCCTGACGAGCAGTTCGTCCGGGATGGAGACGCCGAGCGAATCCTCGAGTTCCAGCACGAGGTTCACCGTGCCGAGTGAGTCGAGTCCCAGGCCCGCGAGAGCGGCGTCCGGCTCGACCATCGCTTCGGCCATCGGCAGGTGCCGGATCAGGATTTCCCGGAATGCCGCCGACCATTGCTCTTCGGACAACTGCGTTCCCTTCGTGGCCGTGGTGGGTACACCTACATCAGGTCGGCGGGCGCCAGTGTGACGACGCGGTCGAGGAGGGACAGCGTGCCGGTCGCCGTGGTGATGCGGTCGTTGCTGTAGTTCAGCGCGGCGGACCGCAGATCCCGGAACACCCGTTCCACTGGGATCGGCGAGTCGCGCCGGTAGCCCTTGGTCAGGCCTGCGACCTGCATCAGGCCGTCGACCGCGCGGAACGTCAGTTCGGACGCGGCGACCTTGAGGTTGTTGAGATGGATCTGGGTGGGCATGGCCGACAGCGACGTCCCGGCACGCCGGTGCGCCCGTACCTCGTCACGCACCGCCGCCAGGTAGGACGCGACCAGTTCGACGTCGATCCGGGCGCGGGCGAGCCGGTCGGCTGTCAGGTCCGGTACCTTGTCCGTGCCCTGGGCCCGCATCATGGTGAGCACGTCCGAGAGCACGGCCCGAGCCGCCCCCAGCCACACCGCGGACCAGCCAAGGTGCCCCGCGGGAATCATGCTTTCCGCCGCGACCGCCCGAAATCCGCCGGGCTCGCCGACCACCTGGTGCGCCGGGACCTGGCCGCGTAACCGCATGCCGGCGCTCGCGGTGCCGCGCATGCCGAGTGTGTCCCAGGTGCCCGTGGTCTCCACTGTCAGCTGGTCGCGGTCGGCGTAACACAGGGTCACCCGCCGCTCGTCGGCATCCGGCGACTCCCGCATGGTGATCAGAAAGCCGTCAGCGTGCTTGCCTCCGGTCACGATCGGCGCCTGCCGGTCGATCGCCAGCATGTCACCGGCACTCACCACGGGAGCCTCACTGCTGAACAGGTATCCGCCCTTGCCCGCCTCGGTGGTGACGGAAGCGAGGTACACGTCACCGGCCGCGATCCTCGGCAGCAGGTCGGCACACAGCCGCTCAGGTCCGAAGCGGACCACGCAGTCGACCTGCTGGCAGTGCATCGCCCAGATCAACGCGGTGGACACGCACTTGGTGGCGAGCAGGCCCGCCACGGCCACGAGGTCCCCGAGGTCGCCGCCCGCGCCGCCGTGCTCGACCGGAACCAACAGCCCCATCAGACCTGCGGCGCGCAGTTCATCCACGGCTTTGACCGGGAATTCCGAGGAATGGTCGGTCGTCGCCGCGTGTTGTTCGAGCACCGGAAGCGTGGTTCGCGCCGCTTGATATGCGGCGGCCAATTTCTCGGCACGATCTCCCATTGTGAGCCCCCTGGGTTTGAATTGATGTGCCTGGCCCGGCGTCAACCGTAGATTGCGCTTGCCAGCAAGGTCAATGAAGCGCACGAGCCGCACTGTTCCCGTCCGATGTGTTCCATCACGGTTGCACGCACTTGACGATTCACCTCGCCTTTGGTGAGCTCGGTGACACACGCCAGGGCAGTGGACTAATCAATTCCGTCCCATTGGTTGGGCTCGAGGCGCGCGCCGTTCTGGAAATCTCTTTCACACAGAGGGGGGTACATGCCCGAGTCGTTGTACAAGCAGCGGGTGGGTCGCGTCGAGACACCCGAGTTCGCGGAACTCGACCAGCACCGCGACCTGATCATCGCCGCGCTGCCCGGATACTCGCAGCACGGGCCGACGCACGCCTCCACCTGTTATGTGTGGCCGTCGGCCGAGTGCCCGGTCGGCTGCGGGCACTGCAACTACGCGTCCCCGATGTCGACCGACCGGCTCACCCGGTACAGCGTGGCACGCGAGCCGGCCGCGGTGATGCGCTTGATGAATGGCATGGGTCTGTGGAAGGCCGTGCTGTCCGGTGGTGGCGAGCCGATGGTGGAGCCGGAGTTCTGCGAACTGTTCGTGAACGAAATCGATTCGCCGGACCTGACGGAGATCGAACTCATCACCAGCGCTCATTTCGCCGACGGTCCACAAGAGACGCGCGACGCGGTCCGGCGTCTTGTCCGGGCTTGGCGTGAACGCGCGCACGGCCTGGCGAAGGCGAGCTTCACCATCAGGATCAGCCTGGACTGGTTCCACGCGCAGCGGATCGGCGTGGAGCCCGCCGCCCGTGTCATCGAGCTGCTGGGCGAGGACGACCTGCGCGACGTCGGCTGCTACGTCCGGTCCGTATTGCTGGACAACGACCCCACGACCGAGCGGCTGGCCGAGGCGCTCGGGGGCAAGGTCGGGCCGATCCGTGACTACCAGCAGGAGATCGAGCTGCCGGACGGGCGGTCGATTCTCGTCTACCACAAGAACCTCATCGTCGAGGGGCGGATGAACGAGCGGAAGCTCTCCCGGCTGCCCGTGGGCCTGCCCCAGCAGTCGCGGGCCGACGTGTTCGGCAAGCGATTCCTGGACGGGCGCGGCAAGAGCGTGCCCGCGCGCACGTACAACGGACCGGTCGTGCGTCACCTGGACGGGCTGGCCTGCTTGGTGGACGACGACGGCAAGGCTCGCATCCTGGAAGGCAACGCGCCCAACCGCTGCGCCGACGTGCGCCAGGTCAGCGACTGGGCCGAGGCGATCCGGTACCTGTACGCGGATCCCCTCACGGTGTTCCTTGTGGACAATGGCCCACAGGAGCTCGCCGCGCTCCTGTCCGACGCGTTTCCTGAGGCCGCGACACTGGCAGCGGACACCAATCAGCTTTACCACCTCACCGAGTCGCTGCTGGACCGGCCCGCACGCCGGTTGTACGCCACGTTGCGCGTCTTGGAGCAGCACGTCGCCGAAGGACGAGTCACCGTGCCCGAAGATCTGGTCGGCCAGGGTTGGTCGATGCTGGACGGCGCCGGTGTCGGCAGGCGGACGTGACGTGGCTTCCCAGCATCCGAAGGCCGCGTCCGCACCGCCGGTCGTGGTCGCGGTCACCGGGCCCCCTGGCGCCGGTAAGTCCTCCGCGCTGATCGAGCTCGGCCGCCGATCGGACCGCCTCGCCCGGTTCGGTGTCCGCGATTATGGTTTGTGGCTGGCCTCGCAGGGTGACCCGCTCGGCCTGGCCATGCGGGACACCTTGCTCCGTCAGGAGCTGCTCACCGACGACCTGGTGCGGCAGGAGTTCCTGCATTTCCTCGATCGGTTGCCCGCGACGGCGGAAGTCGTCGCGGTGGAGGGCTACCCTCGGGACGAGCGGCAGTGTGACGACCTGCTGGAGGCGGTCGACGGCTGGGGCACCCGGGTCGCCGGGTACGTGGTCGTCGATGTGCCGGACGAGGTCGTGCGCGCACGTGTGACCCGCAGACGGATCTGCGGTGACTGCGGCGCCCCGACGGACGCCGGAACCGCTTCGCGGTGCCAGGACTGTGGCGGCGCGCTGGTCGTCCGGCGGGACGACCTGCTCGCGACGCTGGAGCGACGACTCGCCGAATACCGCAGGCTGAGCAAGGGACCACGCGAGTACTTCGCGGCGAGGGGGCTGTTGTCCGAGATCGACGGCGCCCAGCCTGCCGAGCGTGTGCTGGGGGAGCTCGCGGACGTGCTCGGCGTCGGCGCGGTGACGGCCCGGCTGTCGCCCTGAAGGGGAAAGGAGACGGCCATCCGGTTTCGGGCGAAACAGATGACCGAAATAATGGTAGCGCGTTACCAAGGGCTCGACAGGTGTGCGGTGGCGCCGTTGCCCGTCGGCGGTTCGTTCGCCGACATCACGCTCCGGCTCCCGGAGCGAGAAGAGCCGTACGAAGTGTTGGCACGGACCGCGTCCGAGGTCGCGCGGCGGCTGGCTCGCCCTGATCACCAGGTCGGCCCCGGCGCCGTGGTCGTCACCGGCTTGTCGGCCCACTTCGACTTCGCCGCGGCGAGGGAGTTCCACGAGCGGCTGTTCCGGTCGGTGTGGACGGAGTTCCGGGATTACGCCGGAATCCCCGGACCGGAGGAGGCCTACCGGATCAAGACGGGGACGATCGCCGACGGCGCCATCCCCGTCGAGCTGTACGGCAGCCAGTGGAGTTTCAAGGACTTGCACGTGGATCGGGAAGTCCTGCTGTTTTCCCATCTTTATGGCCCGGTCACCGGATTCACCGGTGGCGAACTGCTGCTCGTCGACATCCGGCCGTACCTGCGCGGCCGTGGACTGGGCTTCGATGACGCCTTCGCCTGGTCGAACGAGGCGACCGAAGGCAGCAAACCCGTGCTCCGCGAGGCCCACTGCGGGCCCGCGCTGGCAGAGTGTGGCATCGACCTCGGTCCACTGGGGCCGGACGCCGTCGTGTTCGTGAACAACCTGCCCGACGCGGGCATATTGCATGGAGTGCGGCCCGTCGAAGTGACCGACGTCCGCGGCTTCCGTCGTGAATACCACCGTTGCAGCGCGAAAGGAGTGTCGCGATGACAGGGCAGCACGACGGACTCGCGCGGACCCGCCTCGGCGGACTGACTCGTGAGGCGGACCTGCTGCTGGCACTGTCACGGGTGCGCCTGGACGCCGCCGGACAGCGGAGGGTGCACGATTTCCTCGGCGAGCACGGCAGGACGCTCGACTGGGGCCTGTTCATCGAACTCGCCTGTGCACACGCCGTCCTACCGCTGGTGGGCCGCAACCTCGTCAAGCTACGGCTGGCGCATTCCGCGGAAGGGCGGGCGCTCGCGCCCTATCGCTGGATCTACGCGTACGTCTACGAGGGCAACCGACAGCGCAACCTCGCGTTGCGCGACGAGTACGCCAAGGTCCTGCGCGGGTTGAACGGTGCCGGCGTCGACTACGCGGTGCGGAAGGGGCCGGTGCTCGTCGAGGGCGTCTACCCCGATCCCGGTGTCCGGCGCATGGGGGACCTGGATGTGCTGCTGAAACGGGAGAGCCTGGCCGAGTTTGCCGCCGTGGCAGGCGAACTCGGTTACCAGCAAGGACATCTGTCACGCAACGCGGATACGGTCGTGCCCTTCGACCGGCGCACCCAGATGGTGTGGAAGGTCAACCTGACCAACTCCACTCTGCCGTTCCTGAAACCGGCGCAGCATGACGACGTCGAAGCGTTCGTGCTCGATCCGTGTTTCGACCTGTTCCAGCCGCGGTCGGGACGGTCGGCGGAAGCCGCGAAGCTGCTGGCGCGGTCGGTGCCCACGACGCACTTCGGTGAACCGAGCCATATGCTCGACCGGGTGGACCAGATCGTGGACATGTGCGTGCAGCTGCACGTCGAGGCGACCACCTTGATGTACATCGAGCTTGGCAAGGACCTCACCTTGCTCAAATTCCTCGACCTGGTGGAGCTGCTCCGGCTGCTCTCGCCCGCCGAGGTGGCGGTGCTGGCCGAGCGGGTGAGTGATTTCGGCTGCGCGGACAGCGTCCACTACGCCCTCCGGCATGCGGGAATGGTCTACCCCGGCGACGTCGACCCTGAGCTGATCGCGCGGTTCGACACCGGTGACGAGGAGGTTCTCGACCTTTACGGCGCGCTGGACGACAAGCCGCAGCGCTGGGATCGAGACTTCGCCGAGCGCCTGTTCGACACCCGGCGCTGGGCGTCGCTGACCGAGCACAGCACCGTGCCCGGACCGCGCGCGGTCGTCTGATGTGGCCTCACGCGAGCGAGCTGTCCGGCTTGCTCCGCGATCATGTGCGGGCCCGCCGCACTCAGGTCGCCTGGCTGGTCGTGCTGCACTCGCTCCAGTCGGTCGCGTTGCTCTACCTGCCGACGCTCAGCGCCGACATCATCGACAACGGTGTGCTCGCCGGCGACACCGGCCACATCTGGCGAGTCGGCGCGCTGATGATCGGTGTGACCGTGGTGCAGGTGGTGTGCCTCGCGGCGGCGGTGCGGCTCGGCGCGTACACCGCCCTGTCCGTGGGGCGAGACCTGCGTGAGGCGATGTTCGCGCGGGTGCTCGACCTGTCCACGACCGAACTGGCGACCTTGGGCACGCCGTCGTTGATCACCCGTACGGCCAACGACGTCCAGCAGATTCAGACGTTCTTGCTCACCGGCCTGACGGTCTTGGTCGCCGCGCCCGTAATGGGGATCGGCGGCGTGGTGCTCGCCTTGGGCCAGGACGTGCCACTGGCCTTGCTGCTGCTCGTGATGGTCCCCGTGATCGGCTCGCTGATGCTGGTCATCGTCCGGCGGCTCCGCCCGCTGCAGCGGATACTGCAGCGGAGCGCGGACAGCGTGAACGGTGTGCTCCGCGAGCAGGTCGTCGGTGTGCGCGTGATCCGGGCGTTCAACCGCGACGAGTACGAGCGCCGCCGGTTCGCCGACATCAACACGGAGTTGACCGAGGTCGGGATCCGCAGCGGCAGGCTCAGCACACTCATGCTGCCGTTGGCCGCCACCGTGACCACTCTCTTCTGCGTGCCGGTGGTGTGGATCGGGGCCTACCGGGTCGACGCAGGCCAGATGCAGGTCGGCGCCCTCACGGCCTTCCTCGGCTACCTCGCGCAGATCCTGGTCGGGATCATCTCGGCGACCTTCGCGCTGATGGCGTTGCCGCGCGCGGAAGCGTCCGCCGAACGGGTCGCCGAGGTACTGCGCACGAAGACCTCCGTGGTGCCTCCCGCCAAGCCCGTCACCAGGCTGCCTCGTCCCGGTCACCTGGAGCTGCGGGAGGTCGAATACCGGCTGCCCGGCGCGGAGGCGGCGGTGCTGCGGGGCGTCGACCTGGTCGCGCGGCCGGGCGAGACGATCGCGGTGGTCGGCTCCACCGGCAGCGGCAAGAGCACACTGCTCGCGCTGATCGCCCGGCTCGCCGACGTGACCGCAGGCCGGATACTGGTCGGCGGGGTGGACGTCCGGGAACTGGACCGGGCGACGTTGTCCCGTGAGGTGTGCCTGGTTCCCCAGCGAGCGGGACTGTTCGCCGGCACCATCGCGTCCAACCTGCGGTTCTGGCGGCCCGGTGTCCCGGACGACGAGCTGTGGCGGGCGCTGGAGACAGCCCAGGCACGCGAGTTCGTCGAACGCATGGGCAAAGGGCTGAACAGCGCGGTCACCCAGGGCGGCGGCAACCTGTCGGGAGGCCAGCGCCAGCGTCTGGCCATCGCACGGGCTTTGGTGGTCCGCCCGCGGATCTACTTGTTCGACGACTCGTTCGCCGCGCTGGACTACCGCACGGACGGGCGGCTGCGCGCGGCTCTGGCCGCCGAGACGGCGGACGCCGCGGTCGTGCTGGTGTCGCAGCGGGTGGCGACGATTCAGCACGCCCACCGGATCTTAGTGCTCGAGGAAGGGGCTATCGCGGGCGTCGGCACCCACCATGAACTACTCGCCGGCAACGCGGTCTACCGCGAGATCGTCCAGTCCCAGCTCGCCGAAGAGCCGGCGTGACCGGCGTGCGGGCGGGCGACGGCGGCCGTCAGCGGGACCACGGGTTCGCCGCCACGGCGCGACGTCTCCTCCGGCTGGTCCGGGTGCACCGGGCGTTCTCGGCGATGCTCGCGCTCGGCCTGGCGAGCATCACCCTCAACATCATCAGCCCGATCCTGCTCGGCCGGGCCACCGACCTCGTGCTCGCTGGCGTGCTCGGCCGCGCCAATGCGTCAAGCGCGACCAAAGCCGACGTCTTGACGCAGCTGCGTGTCCAGGGCCACGAGACCCTCGCGACCATGGCAGGCGCTGTGGACTTCACTCCCGGGCATGGCATCGACATGGCCGCTCTCATTTCGACACTGCTGACCGCGCTGCTGGTGAGCGCGCTTTCCGGGGTGTGCTGGATGGCACAGGGACGGCAGGCCACCGCGGCGATCCAGCATGCGGGATCGCGGCTTCGCGCCGAGGTCGAGGCCAAGCTGAGCAGGCTCCCGCTCACCAGGTTCGACGCGACCAAGCGTGGCGACCTGCTCAGCCGTGCCGTCAACGACGTCGACAACGTGGTCGTCGCACTGCAGCAGACGATGAGCCAGCTGTCGAACTCGGTGCTGCTGCTGGTCGGCCTGCTCACGATCATGTTCGCCATCACGCCACTGCTTGCGGTGATCGCGGTGCTCGTGGTGCCGGTGGCCGTCGTGGTGACGACCCTGCTGGGTAAACGGGCACAACCCGACTTCGACCGGCTGTGGGCCGCCGTCGGCGACCTCACCGAACATGTCGAGGAGACCTATACCGGCCACGCGCTCGTCACCGCCTACGACCGCCGCGAGCCGGCTCTGGCCGAGTTTCGCGAGCGCAATGAGGCGGTGTTCCGTGCGGGCTACCGCGCCCAGTTCGTCAGCGGACTCAGCCAGCCGTCGATGAACTTCGTGAACAACCTGGGGTACGTGTTCGTCGCCGTGGTGGGGTGCCTGCGGGTCGCGTCCGGTGGCCTGACGATCGGCGAGCTCCAGGCGTTCGTGCAGTATTCGCGCCAGCTGAGCGGACCGCTGACCCAGGTGACCGGACTCGCCGGTGTCGTGCAGTCCGGGATGGCGTCGGCCAGGAGGGTGTTCGAACTGCTCGACGCGGACGAGGAGCCGACCGAGGCGGAGCATGACCGGCTGCCTGGCCGGGTGGCCGGCCTCGTCCGGTTCGAATCGGTCCACTTCGGCTACGACGGCACACCGCTGATCGAGGGCTTGTCGTTGACCGCGCGGCCCGGCCGCACCGTCGCCATCGTCGGGCACACCGGCGCGGGCAAGACCACGCTGGTCAACCTGCTCATGCGGTTCTACGACGTGTCCGGGGGCCGGATCACCGTGGACGGTGTGGACACGGCGACGGTGCCACGGTCGGACGTGCGGGCGAACATCGGCATGGTGCTGCAGGATTCCTGGTTGTTCGCGGGCACGATCGCGGACAACATCGGCTACGGCAGGGCCGACGCCACCCGCGAGGAGATCGAAGCGGCGGCCCAGGCGGCGCACGCCGACCATTTCGTCCGGACGCTGCCGCAGGGCTACGACACCGTTCTCGGCGACGACGGCGCCGGCGTCAGTGCCGGTGAACGGCAGCTGATCACGATCGCCAGGGCGTTCCTGGCCGACCCGCCCATCCTGGTGCTGGACGAAGCGACCAGTTCCGTGGACACCCGGACCGAACTGCTGGTGCGTCGGGGAATAGGGCAGCTGAGCACAGGCAGGACGTGCTTCGTGATCGCACATCGCCTGTCGACCATCCGAGACGCGGACACGATCGTCGTCATGAGCGGCGGAGCGATCGTCGAGAGCGGCACGCACGACGAGCTGCTCTCGGCCGATGGTCCCTACGCGGCGCTGTACCGCGCCCAGTTCGCGCGAACCGGGTCGGACGCGGGCTTGAGTCCAGGCATCGAGGGGGTATGACAGATGGAGAACCTGCCTTTGGGCCGGCTGCCGATGTGGCCGGGAACGACGACGAAGGCCGTCGGTCAGGCGCTGCGGAACCCCAAGGTCCTTTCCGGTGGCGGTGTTTTCGAGCGAGTGAACGAGATCGCCGAGGCCGACCCGGACGCCGTCGCCGTCGTGGACGGCGCGCGGGTGATGACCTACCGGCAGCTGAGCGAGCGAGTGCGCCGGCTGCGGCTCGTGTTGAGGGGCCGAGGATGCCGTCCGGGTGACCTGGTCGGCGTGGCAGGCCCGCGGTCGGCCGAGCTGATCGCGGCGTTCCTCGCCATCGAGTCGCTGGGCGCCGCCTACCTCCCCGTGGATCCCGGCTGGCCCGCCGGGCAACTGGCGGACATGGCGCGAACCGCACGGCCACGATGCGTGCTGGTGATCGGGGACTCGCCTCCGCCACCCACGCCGGTGGTGCGGCCGCCCGCGGCGGACGCGCCGATGTCGCCGGCGGAGCCTGCCCGTCGCGCACCGGCCGACGAACCGCGCTACGTCATCCACACCTCGGGCAGCACCGGCAGGCCGAAGGGCGTCGTGGTCGCGCAATCCGGGCTGCTGAACCATCTGTGGTCGATGGTTCACGAGCTGGAGCTCGGACCGTCGGACTCGGTCGCGTTCACCGCGGCACCGAGCTACGTCATCTCGATCTGGCAGATGCTCGCGGCGTTGCTCGTCGGTGGCCGGGTCGTGGTGATTCCGGAGGGCGACGCGGTGTTCGGCCGGAGGCTGGTCACCGCGCTGTCCCGCGGCGGGGTGACGGTCGCGGAGCTCGTTCCCACCGCGATCGGCTGGCTGGCCGAAGAACATCGGCGGCGACCGGAGACGGCACAGCTGCCTTCGCTGCGCTGCCTCGTGTCCACCGGGGAGAAGCTTTCCCCCGGACTCGCCGCGCGGGTGCTGCGCGACCGTCGCGGCATCAGACTCGTCAACGCCTACGGCGCGACGGAATGCGCCGATGACGTGACGCTGCACCGGGTCACGCCTGCCGACTGTGCCGCGGAGCGGCTGCCCATTGGCGTACCACTGCCCAATGTCGCCCTGTACCTGCTGGTGCTGGAGGACGGTGCGTGGCGCGCGGCCGAGCCCGGTGAGCCCGGTGAACTGTGGGTCGGTGGTGCCGGTGTGGCGTGCGGCTACCACGGCGAGCCCGAGCTGACCCGGGGCGCGTTCTTCGTGGACGAGTTCGATCCGGACTCGCCGACCGGGCGGCTCTACCGGACCGGCGACTTCGCCGTCTTCTCCGAAAACCGGGTGTACTGCCTCGGCCGGGCCGACCGGCAGGTCAAGGTCGCCGGTGTCCGCATCGAGCTGGACGAGGTCGAGGCCGCCGTCGCCGCGGTGCCGGGGGTGGCAGGCTGCGCGGTCGTTGTCCAGGGCGAGGACGGCGACGTCCACCTGCATGCCTATTACGGGGCTGAGCCGTCCGTCCCGCCCGAGCGCGTCCGCGGCGCAGTCGAACTCAGGCTGCCGAAGGCAATGGTGCCAAGGCACTGGACCAGGTTGGACAGTCTGCCGCTGAACAGCAGTGGCAAGGTCGACTACCGCGGTGTCGGCGGCAGGACAGGCGCCATCGATCAGCGGGAGACGGTGTGACCACTGCGGCACCTGACAAGCCGGTGTACGTTTTCGGCCTCGCCCACGAGCTGGGTGTGAGCGCGCCGCTCGAGGAGATCGACGATCCGGAGGTCCGCGAGCAGCTGGGCACCCTGCGCACCCAGGGGTTACGCGACTGCCGGGTGGCTCAGGAAACAGTGGTCGAGCTCGCGGCGCGCAGCGCGCGGCGGACACTCGCCGCCGTCCAGCCGGATACGGTCGACGCGGTCGTGTTCAGCACCGATACCTCACCCGAACTCACCCCCACCGCGGAGATCTGGGATTTCCTCGAAGCTGTCGGCTTGCCACGCACGCCGGCCACCTTCGTCAGTGGTTCGGGCTGCGGGAACCTGGGGCCTGCCTTGGCGGTGGCACGCGGGATGGTGCTGACCGGCGACAAGCCGACGGTGCTGATGGTGACCGCCGACCGGGTGCGGTCGCGAACCAGATATTTGACTAACGGGCAGACTGTGCTCAGTGACGGTGCGGCGAGCTGCGTGGTCAGCTCGACGCTGTCCGGCCCGGGGTACGAGCTGCGTACGATGGCCGACACCTGCCGGGCCGACATCGGCACGGTGGCGGACAAACCGATCCTGGTCGCTCGTGCGACGACGCTCGGCATCCGAGCCGTCGTCCGCACCGTGACCGAGCGGCTTTCGCTTACCACAGCGGACTTTCGCCACGTGCTCACCGGAAACTACGGGCGTTCGACTCTCGAGTTCATCGCGTCGTCGGCGCGGGTGCCGGTGGACAGAGTGGCGAGCCCCTTGGGAGCCGGCACCGGGCACTGCTTCTCGGCGGACGCGCTCCTGACCCTGGAGCATCTCGTGGACAGGGGACACCTCGATGATGACGATCAGACGCTGGTGCTCACGATGAGTCCGCGTTCATGGTCCGCCATAGTCCTGCGACGTATCGAGGCCGGCAGAACCGGAAACTGAACTCGCGCTGATCACAGCCAGCCCCGTTCGACCGCGCGGCAGCCTGCCTCGAACCGGCTCTTCGCGCCGAGCCGGTCCATCAGGTCGGCCGCCATGCGGCGCACGGTGCGCAGCGAGATACCCAGCCGCCTGGCCGACATCTCGTCGGTCAGGCCCTGCCCGAGCAGTTTGAGCAGTTCGCGCTCCTGGCCGGTCAGCCCCGCGTCGTCGCGGGCTGGCTCCTCGCCGAGTGGCGATGCCGCCGCCCATACCTGATCGAAGAACGCGGTCAGCGTGACGATGATGCCCTGGCTGGTCAGCTGCAGCGCGCCTTCCCTGCTGTCGTCAGGGTTCACCGGCAGCAACGCTATTTCGGAATCCACGAGCAGCATCCGGACCGGCAGCGTCGGGGTCGTGCGGAACTCGCCGCCCCGCTCGGCGAGCCAGCGCGCGTAATTCCTGGTCATCGTGTCGTTGCGGACGCTGTCCAGGTACACCGTGCGAATCGCGACTCCACGCCGTAAAGCGGCTTCGTTCAACGGTTTCCCGGCTTCGATGCTCGAGGCCGACTGCGCGCCGCCTGGCATGAACGACAGGCACTCACGCCTGGCGCGCCCGGCGAGCACCTCGATGCGGTCCTGGATCTCGTCGATGCCGACCAGCTGATCGACCTCGACGCGCCCGCCGGAGGTCTGCAGGTCCGCGAGCATGCCGGTGATCGCGGCCTGGCTTTCGGCCAGCTCCTGCTGGCTGCGCTGCAGTTGTGCCTGCCGCTGCTGCAAAAGCGACACCAGGCCGAATTCCGGATCGACCGGACGGACGATGCCGGGGTCGTCGAGAGACTGGCGTACCAAGGCGAGATCGGCCAGCTGGTCCAGTGCGGTGTGGACCTCGGTCTCGGACACGCCGAGATGGCGCGCCAGCTGCGCGACACCCCACCCGCGATGGGTGATCATCGCGCGGTAGACCGATTCCGCCGCGGCATCCAAGCCCAGCGGTTTGAGCATGTACCACCCCCAGTGGCATCGGGCCGCTGTCGAACCCGCGTCCAGCATGCTACACGCGGAGTTGATCAGTGCCCAGGTCGTGGACAGGCGGTTCCGCTCAGCGGGAGCGTGGCGGGGCTGGCAGGAAGGTGCACCGGCGTTTGGTGCCACCGCGAAACCCTTCCGGACCCTCGTGGGCTCCGGCATCGTTATCCGCATCGGAAACGCGAAAAAACGATTCCTGGGGGCTAAAAATGCTTATTCCCGAATTCGGTGGATTCGACTGGGACGCCAAGATCCGCAAGAGCGACCGCCGTGTACATGGCTAGCGTCGCACTCGCGGCCACCGGTGGCGCCCGCCACCACGACATGACGGCCGACGTGGTGGTCGACCTGCTCTGGGCGCTGGCCGAGCCGGATTCCGGGCTCGAACACGTCCGCGCGGCCACCAGTCCCGGCCGGGTCGACGTCATTCTTTTCAGTATCGCCGAAAACGCGCTTTCAGCCGCCGAGGCAGGTGCCCGGCTCTGCGAGCTCGCCACCACGACCGCGCCCCAGTTCGAGGGCTGGCGGATCGTGCACGACTGAATGGGGAACGCAATGAACGTCACTATCGGAGCAGCCGTTTTCGGTTCCGGCGCAGCGCCGGTCATCTCCGGCCCGTGCTCGGTCGAGCCGGACTACGTGCGCCACGCCCAGGCCGCCGCCGACGCGGGCGCCGACGTGCTGCGCGGCTGCGTGTTCAAGCCGCGATCCGGCCCTGACCGGTTCCAGGGCATGGGTCTTGAAGCCATCCCGCTGCTCGACGAAGCCAGGGCCCGCACCGGACTGCCGATCCTGTCGGAGCCACTCGACTCCGCCGACGTCGAAGCGCTGATCGGGCACGTCGACGCCTTCCTCATCGGCGCCAGGTCGATGCGCAACGCCCGCCTGCTGCAGGCGGTCGGCGCCGCCGGGCTGCCGGTCGTGCTGAAGCGCTCGTTCGCGGCCACCTACGACGAGTGGCTCGGCTCCGCCGACTACATCCGCGCCGAGGGCAACCCGAACGTCATCCTGTGCGAGCGGGGCATCCGGACCTTCATCACCGAGACCAGGAACACGCTCGACATCGCGGCCGTTCCGGTGCTGCGCACCAAGACCGAGCTGCCGGTGATCATCGACCCGAGCCACGCGGCCGGTCGCCGCGACTGGGTGCTGCCACTGGCGCTCGCCGGTGTCGCGGTCGGCGCGGACGGCCTGGTGGTGGAGAGCCACCCGGTTCCGGACGAGTCGTGGACCGACTGCGACCAGGCCATCGACAGCGCGGCGTTGCGGCACCTGATCGAGACCGTGAAGGCCATGCGCGTCGTCAGCCCGCTGACTCCGGCGCCAGTGGAAGTTGTTGTGTGACATGACATCCAGCACGACACGCGCGACGGTCCTGTCCGCGCACCTCGACGACGCCGTCCTGTCCGCGTCGGCGCAGCTGCTGCGGCCTGGCGCCAGGGTGGTCACCCTCTTCGCCGGTCCGCCGCCGCCGAGCATCGGCCGGACCAGGTGGGATCGCATCACCAGGGCGACCACCTCGGCCCGCCGTCACGCCGAGCGCGTCGCCGAAGACGAACTCGCGGTCGCCGAACTCGGCTGCACCGCACACCGGCTCGCCGAGCCGGAGAACCAATACCGGACCGAGCCGCCCGATCAGGCCCGGCTGACGAAGGCGTTGAGGCCCTTTCTGGCCGAGACGGCGGAATTGTGGTTCCCGGCGGGGATCGGCGGCCACCCCGACCACGTCGCACTGCGCGACGCGGCGAGTGCCGCGGTGGCGGGCGACGGCCGCGGCCCGGCGGTCTTCGTCTACGCCGATCTGCCTTACGCGCTTCGGTTCGGCTGGCCGTCCCGGGTCGACGGCGGCCCGAAACCGGACTTCCTCGACGCCGGCTTCTGGCTCGACGAAGAACTCGCCGCCTGCGGGTTCGACCGCGCCAGGCTCAAGGAGCAGGTCGTCGAGCTGACCGGGGAAGCCCGGCGGGCCAAGGAGCGCGCGGTCCGCTGCTATCGCTCGCAGCTGCCCGCGCTGCGGCTCACTCCCGACGACGCGCCCGGTTGGGACTCGTTCTTCCGCTATGAACTCTTCTGGGAGCTGGTGCCCGATGGAAGCTGAGCTCGCGATCGACGCGGCGGGTGTCTCGAAGTCGTTCGAGGTCACGGTGCGGGGGAGCGGGATGCGGGCGGCGGTCCGCTCGCTCATCCGGCCGGTGCGGGAAACCAAGCAGGTGGTGGACGACGTCTCGCTGACCGTGCGCAAGGGCGAGTTCCTCGCGCTGCTGGGGCCGAACGGCGCGGGGAAGTCGACCTTGATCAAGATGCTGACCGGCGTGCTGGTGCCGACCAGCGGCGAGATCCGGGTCAACGGCCGCGTGCCGCACACCGACCGGCTGGCCAACGCCCGGGACATCGGCGCCGTCTTCGGCCAGCGCACCCAGCTGTGGTGGGATCTGCCCGCGGTCGAATCGCTGAACATCCTCCGTGACATCTACGGCATTCCGCGGGCTGAGCACGCCGACCGGATGGCGCTGTTCAGCGAATTGCTCGGGCTCGCCGGATTCTGGCGGACGCCAGTGCGGCACCTGTCGCTCGGCCAGCGTGTCCGGTGCGACCTGGCCGCGGCGTTGCTGCACGACCCGCCGGTGCTCTTCCTCGACGAGCCGACCATCGGGATGGACCTGGTGGTCAAGGAGCAGGTGCGTGAGTTCCTCCGCCACCAGGTGGCCGACCGCGGCCGCACGGTGCTGCTGACCACGCACGACATGACCGAGGTCGCGCAGCTGTGCGATCGGCTCGTGCTGATCAACGGCGGCAAGGTGGCCTACGACGGGACGCTGGGCGCGCTTCGTGCCGCTCACCACGACGAAGACGCCGATGTCGAGGCTCTCGTCCGGCATCTGTACCTGGTCGCATGAGCGTCCAGTGGTCGCTGGCGCGGGTGCCGGTGCTGACCGAGCTGACGCACCGGAGCCGGTTGGCGTCGGCGGCGGCGATGGGCGTGCTGCAGGTGGTGCTCGGCTATTTCCTGTGGCACGCCTTGTACGCGGGCACGACCGTCGCCGCCGGGATGAACGTCGACCAGGCCGTCACCTACGCGACGATGGCCGTGCTGGTGACCCGGATCCGCTGGGCGTCGCGCATCTTCTCGCGTGATGCGCTGTGGTCGCTGGTCAACGACGGCCGGATCGCGTACTGGTTCCTGCGGCCGGTGAGCGCGCGGCGCTATCACCTCCTCAAGTCGACGGGCGAGGCGCTCTACTGGGGAGGCTGGTCGCTGGCCGGCTACCTGGTGGCGCTCGCGACCGGGTTGATCCAGCCGCCGCCGGACCCGGCGGTCGCGCTGGCCAGCGTGGTGAGCCTGCTGCTGGGACAGGTGGTCGAGTACCACTTGCTGCTGGCCGTCGACCTGCTGTGCTTCTGGATGACGACGAACAACAACGCCAGGCGCGTCTACCACTTCATCGCCGACTTCCTCTCCGGCGCGTTCGTCCCGCTCTGGTACCTGCCGGACGCGGTGGTGACGTTCGCCGGGCTGCTTCCCTTCCAGAGCACGCTGAACGTCCCGTTGTCCCTCTACACAGGACGGATCCCGCCCGCCGACGCGCCGGGACAGCTGATGCTCCAGGCCGGCTGGTGCGTCCTGCTCGCGGGCCTCACGCGGGTGATGTGGGCGCGGGTCGAGCGTCGCGTCGAGACACAGGGCGGGTGAGGACCATGAGTGTGCTGCGCAGCGCGGTCCGGCTGACCGCGCTCAACGTCCGTGCCCGCATGGAGTATCGCGGCGAGTTCGCGCTCTCCTTGGTGCACGGTGTGTTGTGGCAGTCTTCGCTGCTGCTGTTCCTGACCGTGCTGGTCACCCGGTTCCCCGGGCTGGGCGGGTGGACCGGCGGGCAGGTCTTCTTCATCGCGGGCCTGCGACTGGTCGGCCACGCGGTGTACGTGATCTTCTTCGACACGGTCGCCGACCTGCCCCGGCTTGTCCAAGAAGGACGGATCGAGGGCTATCTACTGCGGCCGCTTCCCTTGCTGACGCAGGTGTTGCTCAGCTCGGCACGGGTGACCGCGCTCGGCGACCTGGCCGTCGGGCTGACCGTGCTCGGGATCGGCATCGGCATCGCCGACACCTCGTGGCCCTGGTGGAAGCTCGCGTTCCTGGTCGCCGCCGTGGCGGGCGCCGCGCTGCTCGAAGGCGCGGTACAGCTGGCGATCTCGACGCTGGCCTTCCGGCAGGTCGACACCGGCACGCCCGCGATGTGGGCTGACGAGCTGATGGCGTCGTTCGGGAACTACCCGATCACGATCTTCCCGATGCCGCTCAAGCTCATGCTCACCACCGTTCTTCCGGCGGCCTACACCGCTTTCCTGCCCGCGTCCGTCCTTTTGGGACAGACGCAGGGCGGGGTACTCGGCGCGCTCGCGATCGCCTCACCGGCGGCCGGTGTGCTCGCATTCCTCGCCGCGCGAAGGCTTTGGTACGCCGGCGCGGCCCGATACGAAGGAGTCGGCGGATGACAGTCCAGCTGAGCGTCGCGATCATGCACCATCCGAGCCGGGCGGACCGGATCGGCGAACTGGTCCGCTCGTGTGCGCCCTTGGCCGCGCGGGTGGTGACCGATCCCGACCCGGGCGGCCCGCCGAGCCCGCTGCGCACGGCCAAGAAGGCGTGGGCCGCGATCGAGCCTGGCGCGACCCATCACCTGGTGCTGCAGGACGACATCCACCTGATGCCGGGCTTCGGTCACCAGCTGCCGCAGGCCGTCGCGGCCCAGCCGTCGGCCGCGCTCACGCTCTACGTGAACTGGCACAGCACGCCGAACTCGTACTTCGTCCGCCGAGCCGTCGAGTCCGGGTCGGCGTGGGCGCCGCTGTTCCCCGGCTTCGTGCCCACACTGGGTTTGGTGCTGCCGGTCGACGAGGCCCGCGCGCTCGCCGGGTATCTCGAGACCGTCCCGGACGACGTCCGCCACGACGACCGCGCCATCGCGACCTTCGTCGCCGACCGCGCGATCCCGGTCCTCGCCGCCGTGCCGCACCTGCTCGAACACGGCACGCTCAGCAGCGTCGCGGGCAACGAGCTCGACGGTGAGCGTCACGCGGCGGTCTTCACCGACACCTCGCTGCCTTCCGGCTACTGGGAAACGTCCTCATCGGTACTGGGCGAACTCGCCGACCGCGCGGCCCACCGCCGGTCCGGTGACTTCGCGGTCGAGTTCCACAACTCGGAGACCAGGCTGCGCTTCGCGAGGCCGGGCGCCGGTGAGCACATCTGGCACCCGTTCGGCTGGTATTGGCACGACTGGTGCGATCTGGTCGGCGTCGACCGGGACGACATTGCCGGTACCTGCCCGCTGCCCACCCGGCTCGGCATGGAGATCTGGGCGGCGGGCTACCTGCTCGGCGCGGACACCGCGAACCCGAGGGCTGAGCGGGGAGTGTTGCGCGCGGACCTGCTCAAGGTCGCGTTCGAGTCCTGGCTCAAGTGCGGCCTCCTACCCGAAGACCAAGCAAGCCTCACCCGGCTCTCGGCGCGGCACTTGGCCAATTTGGGCGTCGCCGCCGTCGCACAAGGAAACGTTGCCCGCGAACGGAACGGGATCCTGTCATGAACCAGCACATCGTGACCCGCATGGCCCGCCGCGAGGCCGCCGCCCATCTCCTGGTCGCCTCGACCGCGTTGTCGGTTCGCATCAACCTGTTCGCCCGCACCTGCCCGTGGTGCGGCGCCGGCCAAGCCGACGCACTCGCCCGTGCGTCGGCGTTGCCGATCCGGGGCTGGAAACCGGGCTACGATTGGGCTCCCGAGTCGCACGGCCACCCGACGCTGGAGATCCTGGGCTGCGAAGCGCTGACGGCCCGCTCCCTGCTCCCGCTGGGCGCCGCCGCGCACCACTTCCCGGAACTGCGGAACGGCCGCTTCCGCAGTCGCGCGGTGACCTGGCTCGAGCTCGGATCGATCTCGGCGGTGGACGCGGCCGAGCGCTGGATCGACTATCTCCTGGTGGCGTCAGGCACCGCGAACACTCTGCCGCCGACCTGCGAGACCGAGACGCTCACGCTGCCCGCCGCTTCTCGCTCCTTTGCGCCGGGCGTCGCGCACGAGGATTCCCTGGCACCGCACTTCCTCACACCGCACCACGATGCGTCGGCCGAGCTCAACCAGCTCTACCTGGACACCCGGGCCGACGCCGTCCGGCGGCTCGGGGGTTTCGCCGTCCAGGACTCCTATTGAGGGGAAAGCCAAACATGGCGTGTCGCGGAGCAGCTGGGTGAGGGCCTCCCTCACTCAATCGGGGCTACGCGGGTAGTCGGGCGAGCCTGCCGAGTGGGGAGTCGTGAGTGTTCCGGCCGGTTAGAACCGGCCGGAACACTCACGACCCCCGTGTCCAAGCCGAGCCCACGATCACGCCACCTTTGCGCTTCCCCTCAATAAGCGAGAGGCGCCGTCGGGGGCGATTCGCCCATTACGGTCACTCGCCGCGAGCGAAAAGCCCATCCATCCCCCGCAGGGGTGGTTTTCCTGAAATTCTCCGGCCCCAGCGCCTCACGATCACGGTGCGGTTACTCGAAACCGCAGCGCCCGGTGCCGTTTACGCAGGTGGGGTGGCAGGTGGCGGGGGCGGCAAGGGCAGGTCCGGGTCGATTTCGATCCCGGCCGCGCGCAGTGAGTCGTTGAGGATGTGCCAGACCCACCGGGTCAGCATGTCGGTCAACTGGGGCCGGTCGATGCCCTGCGGGCTGTTCAGCCACTGGGTGACGCTGGAGTCGACGAGCCCGACGACGCCGAAGGAGAGGACGTCGGCGATGCGCGCGTCGAGTTCGAAGGCGTTGAGATAGAACTCGAAGACCTGCGTGAGCTGGCGCGCGATGATCGTCTTGACGTCGACGATGGCGTCCTGACCGGCGGATCTGCCGATCTGGGAGTGCCGCATGAGGTAGCGGTAGAGCTCGCCGTTGGCGGCCACCCAGCCGGTGTGCGCGTCGACAGCCACGAAGATCATCTGCAGTGCGCTGCCCTGCGGCTCCCACACCGGCCGCAGCGCGGCGGTGATGGCCTGGGTCGCGCGGTCCGCGATCGCCCGCTGCAGGTCGGTCGCGTCGTCGAAATGCCGGTATATCTGGGCTCGCGCCACCCCGGCGGCCTCGGCGATGCGCTCGGTCGTGACGTCAGGCCCATGCTCGGCGATCGCGCGCAAAGCGGCCTCGACGAACTCGTGGCGCCTGCGCTCACGCTGTCCCGTCCACCGGGTGACGCGGCCGTCGGAACCCGGGCGACCCGAAGACGATCCCACTTCGCCGACCCTATCGGGATCATGAACCGGCCGTGGGCCGGGCGATTAGTGTTACAGCGCTGTCTTTGTTACTTTGGGCCGCCAGTAATCACAGAGCGTGTCGAGGCCGCGAACGGGGGAACCCTCGTTCGCGTGCCGCCGTGACGCTCGACCCGGGGGGAGCGGAGACACGATGCGGGATGCAGCGGACGAGGCCGACACGTCCGACGCGCGGCTGATCGACAGGTTCCGCCACGGTGACACGCAGGCGGCCGAGCTGCTCTTCCGGCGCCATGCCGCGCTCCTGCGCCGGGTCGCCGCACGCTGGGTGCGACGGCCCGCCGAGCGCGACGACCTGGTGGCCGAGGCGTTCACCTGCGTGTTCGCCGTGCTGCGGGCCGGCGGCGGCACCCCGGAGAACCTGTGTGCCTACCTCGTGCTCACGATGCGCGCCCTGCACACCCGATGGACGCGGCACCACGAGCCCGAGGAGACCGACGCGCTGATGCTGCGCCACACCACCGACGAGGTCGTCGCCTCGGCGCTGCGCAGCCTGCCGCCCCGCTGGCGGACCCTGCTGCGCAGCACCGTCGCCGACGGCCACACGGCGACCGAATTGGCGCCGGTGCTCGGCGTGTCGCGCACCGAGATCTCCGCCATGACCTTCCGCGCTCGCGAGGCACTGCGGCTGGCCTATCTCCACCGCCAGCCGCGGCGCCTTCCCACGCCGAGGGAAGAGCCCAGCCCCGACGCCACACATGGGCCCGCCCGGCCGGACTCCCCGGGCACGACCTGACAGGAACACCGATGAACGACACGACAGCTGTCTCGGACACCCCGATCTTCGACCTGCTCGTCCTCGAAACCGGCCTGCGCTGGCCCGCGGACGAGGCGGCCACCACCGACGCGGAAGCCGACCCCGCGCCTTAGGAGCGAGCGAACCACAGTGACGTGTCAGGTGGAATGGTCGCCTCGTCGTCGCGCGGGGCACTGGACAGCGCGAGGACGCCGTCCGGTGGATCGAATGCGACGGCGCTCTTGCTGAAGTTCGTCACGCAGGCCAGCGATCCGCCGCGCACGAACAGCAAGGGTCCTTTCCGGTCGACGCTGACATCCGCCCAGGTGGCTCGACCCCCGTTGGCCTGGAGGTCGCGCCGGATGGCGAGTGCGGCGCGGTAGAGGTTAAGTGTTGAACCGGCTTCGCTCTGCTGGGCTTCGACGCTGTAACCGGCGAACCAGGATGGCTGCGGCAGCCAAGGGTTCGGGCCGGAGCTGAAGCCGAACGACGGTCCGTCCGAGGTCCAGGGGATCGGCACACGGCAGCCGTCCCTGCCGACATCTTCGGCGCCGTGCCGGGCGAAGACCGGGTCATGCCGATCTTCCGGCGCGATGTCGAGCACTTCGGGCAGGCCGAGCTCTTCGCCCTGGTAGAGGTACGCCGTGCCGGGTAGCGCCAGCATCAGCAGCAGTGCCGCGCGGGCACGCCGTTCGCCGAGTTCGAGGTCGACCTCACCGCGGGGCCGCATCAGGGCGGCGAACGGGTCGCTGCTCGCGATCGGGGGTGCGGGCCGGGTGACGCCGTAGCGGGTGACGGCACGGAAGACGTCGTGGTTGTTGAGCGTCCACGCGGTCGAATTCCCGCTGATCGCGGTGCGGCGGGCGCGCCGCACCGAGTCCTGCACGGCGGCGGCGTTCCAGCTCCGCGTCAGCAGGTCGAAGTGGAACGCCTGGTGGAGCTCGTCGGGGCGCAGGTACTCGGCCATGTCCTCGGCCACGGGCGTCCAGATCTCCCCGACGAACATGCGGGGGTGGTCGGGGCCGTAGCCGTCGGCGATGGCGCGCCAGCGGCGGTAGATCGCATGGACCTGGTCCTGGTTCCAGGCGTGGCGGTTGTAGCCGCCTTCGGTCCAGTCGCGGAGTCCGGGATCCTTGAACAGCCCGTGCGCGACGTCGATCCTGAAGCCGTCGACCCCTCGGTCGAACCAGAAGCGCAGCACCTCGTCGAAGTAGGCGACGGTCTCGGGGTCGGCCCAGTTGAAATCCGGCTGCTGCGGGGTGAACAGGTGCAGGTACCACTGTCCCGGTGAGCCGTCTGGCTCGGTGACCCTGGTCCACGCGGGGCCGCCGAAGAGCGCCGCCCAGTTGTTGGGCGGGAGTTCGCCGCTCGCGCCGCGGCCGTCGCGGAAGTGGAAGCGGGCCCGCTCGGCCGAGCCCGCCGGCGCGGCGAGCGCCGCGGTGAACCAGGGATGCTCGGAGGAGCAGTGGTTGGGCACGAGGTCGAGCAGGACACGAAGGCCGCGCGCGTGGGCGGCCGCGAGCAGTGCGTCGAGCGCGGCCAGGTCGCCGTATTCGGGGTTGACGTCGAAGAAATCGGCGATGTCGTAACCCTGGTCGGCTTGCGGCGACGGGTAGCACGGGTTCAGCCACAGCGCGTCGACGCCGAGGTCGGTGAGGTGATCCAGCCGGGCCGTGATGCCGGCGAGATCGCCGATCCCGTCGCCGTCGCCGTCGGCGAAGGAACGGACGTAGATCTGGTAGACGACGGCGTTGTCCCACCAGGATCGGTTGCGTGGCAAGGCATGGGTTCGCGCGAGGTCGAACACGGGCGGGTCTCCTGAAGCCGGTGGTGCGGGATCGAGATCAGGCAGCCGGAACCGGGCCGGTGCTGCCGTTGAGCACGAGCCGGGTTTTCAGCAACGTCTTGCTGGGCGGCGGCGTTCCGTCGCCGAGCCAGTCGAGCAGGAGCCTGGCCGCCGTCGCGCCTTGGTCGGCCACCGGCTGGGCGACGGTGGTCAGGTCGACCAGCCCGGTCAGCTCGTGACCGTCGAAGCCGACCACCGACACGTCCTCAGGCACTCTCAGCCCGGTTTTGCGTAGCCCGCGAAGAGCGCCGAACGCCATCTCGTCCGATGCCGCGAAGACGGCCGTCGGTCGTTTCGCTCCGGTGAGCAGGGTGGTCATGGCCGTTTCACCGCCGCTGACGGTGAAGTGCCCGTCGGCTTCCATGGGCTCGCCGAGTTCGAATTCGGCCATCGCGTCCTGGTACGCGCGCAGGCGTGCCCGCGGGGTGGGGAACCCGAGCGGGACGGGATCGAGCTGCCCGATGAAGGCGATGTCGCGGTGCCCCAGCTGGGCGAGCAGCCGGATGGCGCTACGGGTCGCGGCGTAGTCGTCGATCCCGACCATGGGGATGCCCTCGGCGACCTGCCCGACGCTCACGACCGGCAGGTCGAGCCCGGTGAGGGCTTGGGTCTCCGGCTCGGTCAGTGGCAGGGACAGCACCAGCACGGCATCGACTCGCTTGCGCAGCGGCAGCTCGGCGAAGAACCGAGTGCGGCCCGCGGTGTCGCCGATGTTGTACAGCAGCGTGGCCATCCCCGCCTCGCGGAGCACTTTCTCGGCGCCGGCGATCACCGTGGAGAAGTACCAGCGGTCGAGATAGGGCACCACCACACCGACGGTCGCCGTGCGTCCGCTCGCCAGGCTCGAGGCGGACGGCGAGCTGACGTAGCCCAGCTCGGCGGCCGCCGCCCTGACCCGGTCCCTGGTCGTGACGGCGACGGAGGGCAACCCGCGCAGCGCTCTGGACACCGTCGCCGGCGACACCCCGGCCAGCTGGGCCACATCGTCCAGGCTGCTCGACATCGAACCTCCTCCACGTGCTCTCTCCTGTGCAGCGTACTTGAAAGCAAGCGCTTGCACAGTCAGTACTGGTTCTTGCTGGGTCATAGATCAGTTTCGCGGGTTCGTCCGTGCGGTCTCTAGTGCAAGCGCTTGCATCGGTCTTATGATGCGGCGTACCCCCAGGCAAGGAGGCCTGATGACGTCCACACCTCCGCGTGCCGCCGCGACATTCGCGACCGTGATGATCGGACTGGGCACGCTTGCCGCGTGCTCGGCTTCGCCGGGCGGTACGACGATCAACCTGTTCATCTCGCCGGAAGACCACTTGCAGACGGTGGTGGATCGCTGCTCCGGCCAGTCGGGCGGGCGCTATCGGATCGTGTACAACAAGCTGCCGCGCGGCGCAGACGACCAACGCGTGCAACTGGCCCGGCGGCTCGCCGCCGGTGACAAGGCCTTGGACATCATGGGCCTCGACGTGACCTGGGTACCCGAGTTCGCCGAGGCGGGCTGGGCGGAGGAATGGACCGGCGCGAACCAGGCCGAAGCGGTCAAGGACGTGCTGCCGGGCCCGCTCGCGACCGCCACCTGGAACGGCAAACTCTATGGCGCCACGAAGAACACCAACGTCCAGCTGCTCTGGTACGACGACCGGGTCACCCCGAAGCCGCCGTCGACGTTCGACGAGATGATCGCCGAGGCCACCCGGCTCCGCGCGGCGGGCAAACCGTCGAACGTGGTGTTCACGGGCGCCCAGTACGAGGGCTTGGTCGTCTTCTACAACACGCTGGTCGCCTCGGCGGGCGGCAAGATCCTGTCCGACGACGGCAAGAGCGTGGTGATGGACCAAGGCGCGGTGAAGGCGTTGGCGCTGTTGAAGACCCTCGTGACGAGCGGGGTCTCCGACCCGTCGGCCAGCAACCAGAAAGAGGACGACATCCGGCAGGCGTTCCAGCGCGGAACCGCCGCGTTCGAGTTGAACTGGCCGTACGTCTACGCCTCCTACGCCAAGGAAAAGCCCGCGGATCTCGCGCACTTCAAATGGGCGCGCTACCCGTCCGTGGCTCCCGGCACGCCGAGCCGGGTCACCATCGGCGGGTTCAACCTCGCGGTGAGCTCGTACTCGCGGCACAAGGCGGAGGCGTTCGAGGCGGCACTGTGCCTGCGCAGTCCGGCCAGCCAGAAGTACCAGGCGCTCGTGGACGGGGTGCCGCCGAGCGTCGCCGGTGTCTACTCCGACACCACCCCGCTCGATCCCGCGAAACCTGTCGACGCCAAGGCGAATCCGACGATGGCGGACCAGTATCCGATGAAGGCCGACATCCGGGCCGCGCTCGCCGAAGCCGCGATCCGGCCGCTGACCCCGGCGTATCAGAACCTGTCGACGGTCATCTCGAAAGTGCTCTCGCCGCCGTCCTCGATCGAGCCGGAGGCCACCGCCGAGGAACTGCGCGATCGGCTGACCGACGCGTTGAACTCGAAGGGCATCATCCCGTGACCGCCGGTGGCCCGGCGGTGCCGGCGAGCTGGTCGCGCAGCGCGCGGATCTCGCTGTTGGCGGCGGAGAGTTCGTCTTCCAGCCCGATGATGCGGGCGGCCGAGGCGAGGGTGTGACCGTCGTCGAACAGGACGCGGATGCGGGCGGCGAGTTCGAGCTGGCGGCGGCTGTACCGGCGGTGACCGCCGTCGGAGCGCTCGGGTCGCAGCAGTGCGGCGGTGTCGAGGCTGCGCAGGAAAGCCTGCTGGACATCGAGCAGGCTGGCCGCTTGACCGGTGGTGTAGGCGGGATAGTCGGCGTCGTCAAGCTTCTTCAAGGACACACACCAGGTTAGCTTCAGTAGGCACTTGACACAATCTCCAGTGCGTACTATAAGAAACGTATCGGTCAGTTGTACCTGGTGAAGACGTCCTGGGAGTGATCGACATGTCAGGCCGCAGCGTTGCCCCGCACGCTGACTTCGCCACGCTGGTCCTCGATGACCCAGCCTGGCTGCGTGCGGAGTTCGAGGCGATCGTGGCCGCCAATTTCGGCGCCACGCCGGATTTGCCCGTCCGTCGCGCGCCCACGCCGTCGCATCCGCGAGGTGACCGCCCGGCGGGCCGGCGCGTCCGGATGCCGCTCGGCCACGGCGACCTCGCCAGAACAGCGCGAAGAGTCGGTGCCCGGGAACGGTCACCGCCCCGCGCCGGGCGAACTCGATGAACGACCACGCGGCAAGGAGGTGAGAACAGGCAGGGAACGGCTCAACGGAGCCTGTGCGATGGCCGCGCCCCACCGCATCGCCGGTACGAACCACGACTGAGGTCCCGGCACAGCGTCTAGTGACGTACTCAGGCGGCAGCCATCGCGGGTGGCCGTTCACCCTGCAGCGCCAAGGAAAACCGTCGTTTCGCAGAGACAGTCAAGTCGATCGCCGCCGCGGCTCCGCGCCGCGGCGGCACGGACCTTTCCCGCCGGACGTCGCGAATGTCATTGCCCGGAAGGCCAAATGGGTCGTGAGTGTTCCGGCCGGTTAGAACCGGCCATATTTGGTGATCTACGCGGGTCGTGCTCGTCGGCATCTGCACGAACGGGGCTCTTGTAGCGCTCGCGGTGACAAGGGTGGCCCTTGTTACCTCCAGCGTGACAAGGGCCACCCTTGTTTCGCCAGCGAAACCGGCAAAAGGTGCATCGTGGGACGTATTTCGGCTCGTGAGGTGTGATCGGGTGTGCGAGGGGAAGGTTTGCTGCATCTAACGCAGCAAACCTTCCCCTCGCACCAGGCAGCGCCGCGAATTCCGCCGTAGGTGACCAAATACGGGTCGGCCAGCACTGGGCCTAAACACTCACGACACATTTCCTCCTCAGTCAACTTGCCTACCCTTGCAAGCAGGTGGCCAGCCGCGGCGAACGGAAGGATCTGGTCGCACAACGTCTGGATTCGTCCACTCGCGAAGATCAACTCGCCCACGCCTGAAAGGCTTGCGCGAGTGGTACCTCTGCTCCGTTGGATGCAGCGGAGTCACCACTCGCGCGGACACACCACTCTGACCTTCCCCTCACCAAGTCGGACCAGGCTGGGTTTCGCGATGGTGGAGAGTGTCGGCGACGAGGGCCTTGGCGACGTCGTGGAGCTTGGTGTTGGTGTCCTGGGACAGGCCCACGAGGATGGCGAAGGCGTCGTCGGGCTGGCAACGGCGCTGCCCGATCAGGATGCCTTTGGCCTGTTCGATGACGCCGCGGGTACGCAGGGCTTCGCGCAGGTGGTGGTTTTCGCGCAGGACCGCGCGGTGGGCGTGATTCAGCCTGGACACGGCGCGCAAGGCCTGAGTGAGTTCTTGCGGATGCGCCTGCCACCATTCCGTGCCCCGGGGCTCTTCCGTGGGCGCGCCGATGATGTGATCGATGTCGGTGATGTCTTCGACGTGATGCAGGATCCCGATGGTCATGTCGTCGGCGTCGCGCAGTGGCACGTTCAGCGGTGCCCAGATTTTCCGGACGAACCTGTGCCGGTCGTCGGGGGAGGGCACGTCGTACCGCTGAAGCCCCATGTCGTGTCGCTGTCCGTGGCGTAGTACCTGCTCGAGCGAGTCGGCGAGGTTGGCGACGCCGTCGGCGCCGGGGTCATCGGGATTGTCGGGGAAGGCGTCGAACAGGTAGCTGCCGACGAGGTCGCCCGCGGTGGTGAGGGTGGCACTGGTGTAGGCCGGGTTGGCGGCGCGGATACGCAGGTCGGTGTCCAGGATCAAGTACGGCGCGGCGGTGGTGACAAAGGCCGGATCGGCGCCGATGCGAGCCAGCGGAGCAGCTGAGGTACTCATGCTGTCGCCTCCTCCAAGGGCAAAGTGCAGGAGTGTCTCTCGCGTACGGGGTTCCTTCGCGGACTGCCATCGCAGACTCCACGCCGCCCTACTACCCAGCACTCGGGACTCTGAATCTTCACTCGGCGCCGACGCCGCTCCAGGGGTCTCAGCAACGCGTGTCTACCCTGGTCTGATGGCCGGTCTCGTGTTGATGTTGTTCGCGGTGGTAGCGGTGGCGGTGCTGGCGCGCCGGGGCACGATCGCGGTGCCGGTGGCGTTCGGGACCGCGACGGTGTTCGCGCTCGGTGCTGCGGTGGCGGAGCTGACCGACAATGTGATCGACCATGATGGCCTGACTCGGGGTGATCTCGGTGAGCTGCAGTGGTTCATCGCTCATCGCTCTGGCTGGGTGACCTCGCTCGCGGTGGGGATCAGTGACGCGGGCGACACCCTGCCGATGGCGGCGCTGGCCGGGGTCGTGTGTGCCTGGGCGGCGTGGCGGCGGCGGTGGGACCAGGTGGTGCTGGTGGCGGTCGCCACCGCGGGCGCCGGTGCGTTGGTGCTGGCGCTCAAGATGCTGGTCGGGCGATCGAGGCCGCCGGTGATCGATCGCCTGGTGCCCGAGACCAACCAGTCTTTCCCATCCGGGCACAGCCTGAGCTCGGCCGTCGTGCTCGGTGTGCTCGCTACGTTGGTGGTGCTGCACACCCACCGGCGCGCGGTGCGGATTTTCGCGGTCACCGCGGCGGTGTCCGCGGTCGCACTGGTGGGGCTGTCGCGGCTGTACCTCGGCGTGCACTGGCCCTCCGATGTGCTCGGCGGCTGGACGATCGGCATGTTGTGGCTGGCCACCTGCGTGACCGTGTACATGGGGTTTCGCCGTCGCTCCGCGACCGGGCATGCCGTTCTGGCAAGCTCTGGCAGCGCCACGGACACCTGACCGCGAGATCCCGGACCGGGTCTTTCAGGGACACGTCACGACCTGGCCTGCCCAGGACAGCCCGCCGCCGAAGGCGAAGAGCAGCACCGGTTCACCGGAGGGCAGCTCGCCGCGAGAGACCATTTTGGACAGTGCGAGCGGGACCGACGCCGCCGAGGTGTTCCCCGAGTCGACGACATCGCGGCCGATGACGACGTCGTCACGGAGCTCGAGACGGTCTGTCAGCGCCTCGATGATCCGCAGGTTGGCCTGGTGGGTGACGACTCCGGCGAGGTCCGTGGTGGCGATGCCCGCGCGACGGCAGGCCTCCGCCGCGACGGCGGGCAGTTCCTGGGTGGCCCAGCGGAACACCGACTGGCCGTCCTGGGCGAATGAGGGTTGCCACTCGTCCACGAGCCGGACCAGGTGCCTGCGTGCCGGGTCGGAACCCCAGACGACCGGGCCCACCGCGGCCGCGTCGTCCGCGCTGAGGATGGCGGCGCCCGCGCCGTCCCCGAGCAGGACGCAGGTGCTTCGGTCGGTCCAGTCGGTGATGTCCGACATCTTCTCCGCGCCGATGACCAGCGCGTGCTGGGCGGCGCCCGCCCGGACGGCGTGGTCGGCGGTGGCCAGCGCGGTGCAGAAACCGGCGCAGCCGTTGTTGAGGTCGAAACAGACCGGGCTCGTGATGCCCAGGCGGCCGGCGACCTGAGCGGCGATCGACGGGCAGCGGTCGATCGCGCTGCAGGTGGCGACGGTGACCATGCCGATGTCGCCCGGTTCGAGGCCCGCCGAGGCCAGCGCCTTCGCCGCGGCTTCGGTGGCCAGATCGGCTACCGAGCCGTCCGCGATATGGCGCTGGGCGATGCCGGTGCGGCGGCGGATCCACTCGTCGGACGTGTCGACCATCCTTTCGAGATCGGTGTTGGTCAGCACGCGGGCGGGCTGGTGGTGACCGAGCGCGGTGATGCGGGAGCCGGGCATCTGTCCCTCCTCAGGGGTCGGACCCGAAATATAGCAACCGATCGTTCGTAATCTATAGTGGTCGCATGAGCCCTCGGAAGTCGGTGGCCGAGTCCCGTCTCACCCGGCAGCGCATCCTCGATGTCGGCCTGGTGATCGCGTCCGCGGAAGGCCTGGAGGGGTTGACCATCGGGCGGCTCGCCGCTGAGCTGGGGATGAGCAAGGCGGGCGTGATCGGCCATTTCGGCACCAAGGAGAGCCTTCAGCTGGCCGTCGTCGACGCCGCCGCCGACCTGTTCGTCCGCGAGGTGCCCGAACGCGCCCGCGGCGTGGCGCGGGGGCTGCCGTATCTGCGCGCGGCCTGCGAAGCGTGGATCTCGTATCTGGAGCGTGAGCTGCTTCCCGGCGGCTGCTTCTTCACCGCGGCGGCGGCCGAGTTCGACGGCAGGGAAGGACCGGTGCGCGACGCCATCGCCGGCATGGACGTGCTCTGGCAGCGGGAGCTGCGCGTCAACATCTGGCGTGCGATAAGCCTGGACGAGCTGCCGCCGGACACCGATATCGACCAGCTGCTCTACGAGATCGTCGGGATCATGGTGGCACTCAACCATTTCCTGCAACTGCACCGCGACCGCCAAGCCCCGGCCCGCGCGCGCCGCGCGATGAAACGACTGTTCTGACTCGCGCTCGCGCGATATCCCGTGGGAGAGCATCGACCCCGAGTAGACCGGTCCGGGTGTGGGTACACCCCCGCCTATGAGCACACCGGAGATCGACCCGGCGACGGCCGCGTCCATGGAAGAAGACGCCGACTTCGCGGGTGAGCACACCGAGCCGACCTTGCATGACCAAGACGGCGACGAGACCGGATCCGACGAAGGCCGGAGCGACAGTGGAGGGCTGGCGCCGGAGAACGAAAAGCCGAACTGAAGCCGACCACCGATGAACGCTGCTTGGCAGGTCCGTGCCGGGCGGCACGGTGAACGTGAACAGGCGGCCCTGGGCGAGGGGCTCCTGATCGTCGGCTGGGACCAGGTGTCAGACCTCGCCGAATACGAAACCAGGGCCGAGCTGCGACTGGACCTCAGGCACCGCTACGCCGGAAATCCGCACTCGACGATCGTCAACTGGACAGGCCAGCTTTGGCGATTTTCGCGAGAGATGATGCTCGGCGATGTGGCGGTCATGCCCATCAAAACCCTTCGCCTGTACGCGATCGGCGAGATCTCCGGCGACTACCGATATCGGCGGGAGGCGGCGGCAGGCTTCAGGCATGTGCGCCCGGTCCACTGGCTGCGGACGGATGTGGACCCGGAGGAGATCGGACCTGATCTGTTCAGCAGTCTGAGTGCGCAGCTCACCGTGTGCAGGCTTGCCCGGCATCACGCGCCTGATCGTCTTCGCGGACTTCTCGCGGCTCAGTGAGGAAAGGGCAAAGGTGGCGTGGCGCCCCGCAGCTCGCTTCACCGCGCGACTACATCGAACTCGGTCAAGGAAATCCACACCGGCCTGCCCCGGAACACGCCATATTCGGCCTTCCGCTCACTAACCCGGTTTTGGGAGGCGCGACCTCGGGTAGCCGGTGCGGACCGGCAGGCGAGGAGAATTCATGACACGGGCCGACCAGGAACGACGCATCAGCACGGCCACGGCTTCCGTGCCTGACACGCTGCGGGTGGCGGCCATGGTGGCCGCGCCGACGATCGCCGTGGGGATCATCAAGCGCCGCCCGCACATGATGGCGCTCGCGCAGACGATCCAGGCCGACCGCGCGGGGATCAGGCTGCTGCGCCGGTTGCGTGCCAAGTACGGCGACGGCCCGCTGCGGCTGCGTGTTCCCGGACGGTCGGTCACTCTTCCGCTCGCCGCCGAGGACGTGGGTGAGCTGCTCGCGGGCGCGCCGCACCCGTTCAGCCCGGCCACCAGGGAAAAGAAGGCCGCGCTCGGACATTTCCAGCCGAACGGCGTGCTGATCTCCGAACCCCCGGAGCGGGCGGAACGCCGTCGCTTCAACGAAACCGTGCTCGAGCCCGGGCAGCCCCTGCATGAACTGGCAGCGCCATGGGCGGCGATCATCCGCGACGAGGCCGCGAGCCTGCGTGGCGCCGAACTCGACTGGACGGGCTTCGATCAAGCCTGGTGGCGGGTCGTGCGCCGAGTGGTGCTCGGGGGCGATAACGCCGCCGATCGCGAGGTCACCGACCTGCTCGATCGGCTGCGGCTGGATGCCAATTGGGCGTACGCGCGCCCGCCGCGACGGCGGCTTCGCGAGCGGTTCCTGAACACGGTGCGCCGTCAGGTCGGCTGGGCTCGTCCGGACAGCTTGGCGGCGAAACTCGCGAAAGTGCCGGGGGACGGCGCGCTCGACCCGGCCGGTCAGGTGCCGCATTGGCTGTTCGCCTTCGACGCCGCCGGGATCGTCACGTTCCGAGCCTTGGCGCTGCTGGCCACTCATCCGGTCGAGGCCGAGCGGGCGTGTAGCGGCCTCGGTTCGCTGGACTTGGCCGTGCCGCACCAGCTGCCGTATCTGCGTGCGTGTGTGCTCGAGTCTGTGCGGTTGTGGCCGACCACTCCCGCACTGCTGCGCGAAAGCCGGGTGGACACCGAATGGGGTCCGGACGGCACGACGGAGTTCGTCTACACCCCGTTCTTCCATCGCGATTCCGAGCGCTTGCCTTACGCGGATCGGTTCGAGCCCGAGATCTGGCTGGACGGACGTGCCCAGGAGAACCCCGCGCTGGTGCCGTTCAGCGCCGGTCCCGCGATCTGCCCCGGACGCGACCTGGTGCTCTTCACCGCGTCGACGATGCTCGCGAATCTGCTGCGGGACAACCGTTATGAGCTGCGGGGAACCTCCATGACGCCGGGCAGGCTGCCCGCGACGGTGAACAACTTCGGCCTGCGCTTCGAGTCGATCGCGGAGCCGCTGTCCGCTCAGCGGACCGGGTGATCATTGGCGGGCGCCGTGATGTTTACCGGCGGTCGTGCCGGGTACCGGTCAGCATATGGTGAAAATCGGCTACTTCCTGTCCTGTGAAGAGTTCGGCCCGCGCGAGCTGGTCGAACAGGCGAAACGGGCCGAAGCGGCCGGGTTCTCCGGACTGTGGATTTCGGATCACTTCCATCCCTGGCTGGACGCCCAGGGCAACAGCCCCTTCGTCTGGTCCGTGATCGGCGCGCTCAGCGAGGCCGTTTCGCTGCCCGTGACGACCGCGGTCACCTGCCCGCTGATCCGGATGCACCCGGCCATCGTGGCGCACGCGGCCGCGACGGCGGCCGTGCAGTGCCGCGGCGGGTTCAGGCTCGGGCTGGGCACCGGAGAGGCGCTGAACGAGCACGTCACCGGCGAACGCTGGCCCGTTCCCACGGAACGGATCGAAATGCTGGCCGAGGCGATCGAGGTCATCCGCGCGTTGCACACCGGCAAGGAGATCAGCCACCGCGGGAAGTACTACACCGTCGAGAACGCCCGGCTCTACACCGTGCCGGACGAGCCCGTGCCGATCTACGTCTCCGGTTTCGGGCCGAAGGCGACCGAGCTCGCCGCCGCGTCCGGTGATGGGTTCTGCACGGTCTCGCCGGACGCCGACCTGGTGCGGCGGTATCGGGAGGCGGGTGGCGGCCAGCGGCCGGTGCAGGGCGGGATGAAGGTGTGCCTCGCCGAGTCCGAAAAGGAGGGTGTCGAGACGGCGCACCGCTTGTGGCGCAACGAAGCCCTGCCCGGGCAATTGCCTTCGACGTTGCCGAATCCGCGGGACTTCGAGGCGGCGACGGAACTGGTCACCGAGGACATGGTCCGCGAGATGATCCCGTGCGGACCGGATGTCGGCCGCTCGATCGAGCAGCTCGGGAAGTTCGCCGACGCCGGGTTCGACGAGGTCTACGTGCAGCAGATCGGGTCCGAACAGGACAGGTTCTTCGAGGTGTGGGAGAAGGAAGTCCTCCCGCGCGTGTGATGGCCGCGACGAACACCCAGACCGAAGGAGAAACCGAGTGGTTTCGGTGGAAGAACGGGCGATGATCGCGATCGTGGACCCCGACACCGGCGAGCCCGTCGGCGCCATGCCGGTGGCCTCGACCTCGGAGGTCGGTGAGGCCCTGGACAGCGCCAGGCGCGCTCAGTCCCGGTGGGCTCGCACTCCGGCGGCCGAACGCGCCGCGGCGGTGCGGGCCGGCGCCGCGCTCGTCCGGGAGCGGGCCGATGACCTCGCGGAGCTGAACAAGGCCGAGACCGGGCGCCCGGTCGGCGAAGCCAGGGAAGGCGTGCTGGCGGGCGCCGCGACGCTGGAGCAGTACGCCGAGCTAGGGCCGGTGCATCGGGGCAAGACCCTGCTGGGCGCGTTCGACGCGATCGACATGATGGTGCCCGAGCCACGCGGCGTGGTCGTCGCGCTGACGCCGTGGAACGACCCGGTCGCCGTCTCCTGCGGCCTGCTGGGCGCCGCGCTGGTCACCGGCAACACCGTCGTGCACAAACCCAGCGAACGGGCACCGCACACCGGCGATCTGCTCGGACGGCTCCTGGAAAGCGTTCTGCCCCAAGGAGTTCTGCGGACACTGCACGGCGATGGCTCGGTCGGCGCACTGCTGGCCGGGTCCTCGGAGGTGGACGTGGTGGCGCACGTCGGCGGCACGGCCACCGGCCGGTCGATCGCGGCGGCCGCCGCGGTGACCGGCGCCAAGACGATCCTCGAGAACGGCGGTAATGACCCGCTGGTCGTCGACGCCGATGTCGATCCGGTGTGGGCGGCGGAGCAGGCCGCGCTCGGCGCGTTCGCGAACTCCGGCCAGATCTGCGTCGCCGTGGAACGGATCTATGTGCACGAGGCGGTGGCCGAGCCGTTCCTGGCCGCCTTGTGCGCGGAAGCGTCGAACCGCTCGCTCGCGCCGCTCGTCGACCGGCGGCACCGCGATCATGTCCATGCCCACGTGGCCGACGCGGCTCGAAACGGCGCCGAAATCCTTACCGGGGGCGAGATCCCCGGCGGGCCGGGCGCCCATTACCCGGCGACCGTGCTCGCGGGCTGCGAGCCGTCGATGCGGGTCATGAATGAGGAGACCTTCGGGCCGGTCGCGCCGGTCCGGGTCGTCCCGGGGTTCGAGCGGGGCCTGGCCGAGGCGGCGCAGGACGCGCACGGGCTCGCGGCGACGGTGCTCACCGCGAATTCCGCGCACGCGCAGCAGGCGTGGCGGGTGCTGCCCGCGGGCACCGTCAAGGTCAACGCCGTGTTCGGCGGGGCACCGGGCGGAGCGGCGCACCCGCGCGGGCTGAGCGGCAACGCGTATGGCTATGGGCCCGAGCTGCTCGACGAACTGACTCAGACGAAGGTCGTCCACCTGGGGCAGGCGATCGAACGGAAGGCGACGTCATGAAGGTGAGCACGGAGGCGGCACGCGAGATCCACGGCCTGATGGCGGCGGAAGGCGTGGTGCCGGAAGGCGGGCTGCGCGTCGACGCGCTCGCCGACCAGCCCCCGGGCGACGCGGTGGCGATCCAGACGGAGGTGGCCGCGACGGGGACCGAGACGGACCTGGTCTTCGCGGACGAGGAGACCGGCGCGCGGGTGTTCCTCGACCTGGCCAGCGCGGAGGTCGTGGGCGACCGGACACTCGTTGTCGGGGCGCGGGCCGGGGAGTTCGAGGTGCGCTGACCCCGGTTCTGCTAACGAGGATGTGGTTCACCGGGCTTTCCGGTCCCGACACCCGTCCTGAGGAACGGAGTGCCCGCGAGTGCCCGCGCGTCGAGCAGGTTGCGGGTGTCGACCAGCACCGGCCGCGCGGCGACGGCCGCGAGCTGGGCCCAGTCGAGGTCGCGGAACTCGGGCCATTCGGTCAGCACGACGATCGCGTCGGCCTCCTTGGCGACCAGCGTGGGGTCGCCGGCCACGGTCACCGGGCCCACCTTGTCGCGCCCGGTGACGCCGGGGTCGTAGCCGGTCAGGACGGCGCCTGCCCGCGCCAGCTCGTCGGCGATGGCGAGCGCGGGGGAGTGGCGGAGGTCGCCGGTGCCCGCCTTGAACGTCAGCCCGAGCAGGCCGATGCGCGCGCCCGCCAGCGACCCCGAAGCCGAACCGGTGACCGCGCACCGGATCTTGCGGACGATGACGGCCTGCTGACGGGCGTTGGCGCGCACCGCGTCGCGCAGCATGGCGAAGTCGATGCCAGCGTGTTCGGCCGTGCGCAGCAGCGCGCTGGTGTCCTTCGGCAGGCACGAGCCGCCCCAGCCGGGGCCCGGCGACAGGAACGCGGGCCCGATCCGGTCGTCGAGGCCCATCACCGCCGCGACCTCGGCGACCTCGGCGCCTAGCCGTTCGCAGAGCTCGGCGAGGACGTTGACGTAGGAGACCTTCATCGCCAGGAAGGCGTTGCTCGCGTACTTCGCCAGCTCGGCGCTCGCCGGATCGGTCCGCAGCACCGGCGCCCCGGTGGACGCGTACAGCGCGGCGACCCGGTCACCCGCCTCCTGATCGGCCGCGCCGACGACGATCCGGTCCGGGTGCAAGAAGTCCTCGACGGCGAACCCCTCGCGCAGGAACTCCGGGTTGCCGACCACCTGGACGTCGGCACGGCACAGCAGCTCCGCCGCGCGTTCGGCCGTGCCGACCGGGACGGTCGACTTCAACACCACCACCCCGTCGCGCCCCAGCAGATCGCCGAGCGAGCCGAGCACGGACTCCAGCACGCTCAGATCGGCGTGCCCGTCCGCGGCCATCGGGGTCGGCAGGCACAGCATGACCATGCCGATGCCGCGCAGCGGATCGAGCGAGGTCGTGAAGGTGAGTTTCCCGCTCGAAAGGCCTTCGCGGACGAGTTCCGGCAGCCCGGGTTCGGCGATCCCCACCTCGCCGGCCAGCAAATAATCCACTTTGGACGGATCATTGTCCACGCACACCACGGAGTTGCCCAGCCGCGCCAGGCAGGCCGCGCTGGTGAGGCCGACGTACCCGGCGCCGATGACCGCGAGCTCAGCCATGGGCCACCCGCTCGCCGACGAGACGGCGCGCCGCCGCCAGCACCCGGTCCGCGCACAGCAGGAGCAGGCCGGAGTGAGGCTGGTCGGCGTGCGGGTCGCCGACGTCGCCGACCCAGAGCGTGACGTGCTGCCGGGCGTCCGGCGGCGGCCCCCACAACCGGGGCGGCGTCGGCCCGAACAGCAGCACCGACGGGGTGCCGAACGCGGTCGCGAGATGCCCGACGCCGGTGTCGCCGCACAGCACGAGCGCCGCGTCGGCGACCAAGGCCGCGAGATCGGCGAGGCCGGTCCGGCCTGCCAGGACGGCGTCGTCGTCCAAACCGGCTTGCGACGCGACGTTCGATGCCAGGCCGACCTCGTCCGGACCGCCGGTGACGACCACCCGGTGCCCGTCGCGGGCCAGCGCCTTCGCCACCGACGCGAACCGGTCCGGTGGCCAGCGCCGCGCGGGATACGCCGCGCCGGGATGGATGACGACCGCGCCGGGCGCCGGGCTCAGCCGGTCGATCGACAGGCCGAGGTCGGTCCGGTCGGTGGTGATCCCGGCGTACTCGAGCAGCCCGCACCAGCGGTCGACCTCGTGCAGGTCGGCACGCCACGGGTACTGCCCGTGCGTGATCAGTTCGCGCGGGTCGAGCGCGAGCAGGTCGGTGGTGCTCCGCGGGCCGCGGCCGTGCAGGTTGACCGCCAGCCGAGGCGGCGGGCCCGCCCACTCGAGTTCGCCGAGCCCGGAGGTCGGCAGCAGGTCGTCGACCGCGCCGATCAGCGGGACCAGTTCGCTCAGCGACGGCGGCGCGGCCAGCACGAGCCGCTCGCCGGGGAACGCGCGGCGCAGCGCGCGTAACGCGGGGACGCCGGTGAGCAGGTCACCGAGCCCCAGCGCGCGCAGCACCAGCACGGTCACGGCCAGGACCCTTCTTCGGACGAGCACACGACCAGCTCGCGCACCTCGCACCCGGGCGGCTGGCTCAACGCGAAGACCACGGTCCGCGCGACGTCCTCCGGCCGGTTCAGCTTGGCGTCGGGCGGCGGTTTGTACTGCTCGGCCCGGTCGTCGAAGAACGCGGTGTGCATGCCACCGGGGATCAGCAGCGTCACGCCGATCCGGCCCGCCGTCTCGGCGGCGAGCGCGCGGGTGAAGCCGACGATCCCGAATTTCGAGGCGCAGTAGGCGGTCGCGTCGCTGACGGCCTTGACGCCGAGCGTCGACGCCACGGTCACCACCTTGCCGTGCGACGCTTCGAGATAGGGCAGCGCCGCGCGCACGACGGCGGCCGTGCCCAGCAGGTTGACCTGGACGACGCGTTCCCAGTCCTTAGTGGACACATCGTCGAATCGGCCGCAGGCGTCGGTGCCCGCGGCGGTGAACACCGCGTCGAGGCCGCCCGCGCGGTCGGCGAGCTCGCGCACGGCCGCTTCGGCCGCCGCCGAGTCGGCGAGATCGGCCACCACGTGATCGTCGGCGGAGTCCGGCGTGACCCGGTCGATGACGAGCGGCGAGCCGCCCGCGTCGCGGACCGCGGCGACCGTGGCCGCGCCCAGCCCGGACGCGCCGCCGGTGATCAAGACCTTGCCCAGCATGGTTCTCCCTGTCAGTGGTCGATGAGCCTCAGTGGTTGATGAGCTTGGTGGTCGAGTAGCCGCCGACCAGCGGGACGAGCACCACCTCGCCGACGTGGTCGCGTTCGGGCAGGTGCGTGCCCGCGTAGTCGCCGCCCTTGACCCAGATGTCCGGCCGCAGGCGCCGCAGCACCCGCACCGGCGACGGCTCGTCGAAGACGGCCACGGCGTCCACAGAGGACAGTTCGAGCAGCATCCTGGCGCGGTCGCGCGCGGGCACGATCGGCCTGCCAGCGCCCTTCAAGCCGCGCACGGACTCGTCGGAGTTGAGGCAGACGATCAACGCGTCGCCGAGCGCGCGCGCCTGCCGCAGCAGGCTGAGATGCCCGGGATGCAGCAGATCGAAGCAGCCGCCGGTGGCCACCAGCCTGCCGCCGTCGCGGCGGACGCTTTCGGCGAGCCCGAACGCGGTGCCGTCCACGGAGACCGGCGCCTCCCGGGTGTCGCAAGTGGACACGGCGGCGGCGCCACCGGCCGCGACGAACCGCGCGGCCGCCGTGACCGCGACGGTCACCGCCTCCCGGGTCGACGCGCCGTCGAGCAGCGCGGCCGCGGCTGCCGAGGCGAATCGGTCGCCCGCACCGCAGGTGTCGAGCGCGCGGATGCCCCGCGGCACCGGGATCGTGGACACCCCGGCCTCGTCCGCGAACACCGCGCCTCGCGAGCCGGCCGTCACGGCCAGCGCGTCGGCGGACCACTCGGCCCGCAGCAGCTTGGCGAGTTCCTCCGGCTCGGCGTGCCCTGGCGCGAAATGCCGCGCCTCGGCCACATTCGGGGTCACCAGCCGGGAACCGGGCAGCGGCGAGGAGCCGCGCGGGTGCGGATCCCACACCACCGGCGCCGTCGTGGTGGTGAGCAGCCTGCGGACTTCCGGGTGCTGGGCGACGCCCCTGCCGTAGTCGGCGACGAGGATCGCGCCCGCCGACCGGATGGCGTCACGTACCGGACCGGGCAGCGGGCTTTCAGCGGCCAAGCCGTCACCGGAATCCATGCGCAGCAACGATTGCCCGCCCGCGCGGACCCGGCGTTTCGCCACCGTGGCACCGCTGAGCGGCATCCGCGCGATCTCGACGTCCCGGCTCAGCAGCCGGGTGAGGCTCGCGCCGGCGGCGTCGTCGGCGAGTGCGGTCACCAAGGTCACCTGGGCGGCCGTCCTGGCCGCGAGCACCGCGGCCAGGCCCGCGCCGCCGGGGCGCCGCCATTCCCGCGCGACATCGACCACCGGCACCGGCGCCTCGGGGCAGAGCCGGTCGGCGGTGCCCTCGACGTCGACGTCCAGCAGTGCGTCGCCGATCACCACGAGCGGCCTCACGTGGGCACGCCCAGTGCCTCGTCGAGCGCCGTGCACAACGCGTGCACCAGCGCCAGATGCACCTCCTGCACGGTGGCGGTGCTCGGCGCCTCGACGGCGACCGCGTCGTCGCAGATCGCCGCGAGCGGGTTCGGCGCCGGGCCGGTGAACGCCCACGCGGTCATGCCGATGTCGAGCGCCGCCTTGGCCGCGGCGAGCACGTTGGGACTGGTTCCGCTGGTGGACAACGCGATCAGCACGTCGCCCGGCCTGCCGTGCGCACGCACCTGCCGCGCGAACAGCTCGCTTTCGCCGTAGTCGTTGACGATGGCGGTGGCCGACGACGTGTCGGCGTGCAACGCGATCGCCGACAGCGGCTGCCGTTCGTTGCGGAACCGGCCGACGAGTTCGCCGGTGAGATGCTGGGCCTCGGCGGCGCTGCCGCCGTTGCCACAGGTCAGTAATCGCCCGCCGCGGCCGAGAACGCCGGCGAGGTGCGTGCCCCAGTCGCGGAGCCGGGGCGCGCTCGCGTCCATCCGTCGTAGAGCGAGGTTCAGAGCCGCGAAATGCTCTTCGATCATGAGACACCTCCCGAGGTGAGTTCCGTCAGCGCTGTCAGCACCTGCGACGGGGTGATGGAGTCGAGACACGGATGCCCGGGCACCGGGCAGACCTTGGCGCGGCTGTTCCGGCACGGCGCGTGCTGATCGCCGAGCAGGGCGGCGCGCACGCCGAACGGGGCCCAGCGCGCGGCGGGCACGACCGGGGCGAACAGCGAGACCACCGGCGTGCCGACGGCGGCGGCCAGATGCGCTGGCCCGGTGTTCGGCGCGATCACCCCGCGCGCCCCGCCCAGCACGGCCGCCAGCTCGGGCAGGCTCGTGGCCCCGCCGAGATCGACGGCCCAGTCACCGGCCGCGGCCTTGGTGAGTTCCTTTTCGGAGCCGGTGACCACGACCCGATGCCCGGCGTCGGCGACCGTGCGGGTGACGATCGCGGCCCAGGCCGCGGTCGGCTGCCTGGCGGGCACCGAGGCTCCGGGATGCATGACCACGTAGCCGGGAGGACCGGCCAGCGCGGTGACATCGGGCAGCGGCCGCTTCAGCCGGAGCCTGCCGTCGTCACCGGCGGGCAGGTCGTAGCCCGCCGCGCGGGCGAGCGAAAGCATGCGCAGCGCCTCGGGCGGATCCCCGGGCACCCGGTGGCGAAGATCGAGCAGTGAGCCGGGGTAGTCGTCGCAGATCGCGCCGATCCACGGCACGCCCGCGAGCCGCAGCAGCAGCGCGAGCGGAAGCGGCGACTGATGGAACGACGTGAGCACGAGCGCCGCGTCGAGTTCGAGGTCGCGCAATCGCCCGAGCAGCGCGCCGACGCTCGGCGCGGTCAGCGGCGGCGGCTCGGGGTCGATCCACGGCGCGCACCAGGTGAGCACCTCGTCGACGCCCGGCAGCAACTCGGCCGCCGCACGCCCGCGCGGGCCCGCGAGCAGCGTGACGTGGTCGGCCCCGGCCGCGACCGCGCGGACACAGGGCCCCGCGAGTAGCACGTCCCCGACGCTGTCCATGCGCGCGACCAGCACTCGCCTGGTCATCGCAGCGCCAAGCGGACCGCGTGCGCGAGGTCGCGCGCGACGGCGGCCTCCCGGTGCGCACGCACGATTTCCCCTGGCCGGGTGCGCTGGGTCGGCACCAGCACGGCGCGGGCGCCAGCGGCGAGCGCGGCGTCGACGTCCGCGCCGGTGTCGCCGATGACCACGCACCGGCTGACGTCGACGCCGAGGTCGCGGGCCGCGCGCAGGACGAGTCCCGGCGCGGGTTTGCGGCAGCAGCAGCCGTCCTCGTCGCCGTGCACGCAGACCTGCCAGGTGCCGAACGGGCCGAGCAGCTCGTCGACGCGGGCGTTGACGGCGGCGAGCTGGCCGTCGTCGATCAGACCGCGCGCGACCCCGGACTGATTGCTGACCACCCCGACGCGCACGCCGGATTCCCTGAGTCCACAAAGGATCTCGCGGGCGCCCGGCACCGGGCGGACGCCTTTGGGGTCATTGAGATAAGGCACGTCGACGATCAGGGTGTCGTCACGGTCGAAGAGGATGGCCTCGGGAGGATGCGGCCGCCGGTGGATGATCTCGCCGCGCAGCCGGTGAAAGCACGCGGCAGGCGGGATGAGGACGCTGGTCGCGAGCATCCGGCCGACTTCGCCGGGTGTGCGCGGGCCCGCGAGGATCCGCCGCGCCGCGAATTCCGCGGTCAGCCCGGTCCAGGCGCCGAAAGCCGCGAGTGCCTTGGATTTCCTTCCGGTGACGGCGAAACCCAGCGCGGCGAGCGCGGCGGCCGTGGTCAACGCGTGCTTGCCGAGCCTGCCGGGGCCCGCACCCGTCTGCTGGCGCCACAGCACGCCGTGCTTGCGCCGCATGAGCGCGTTGTCGGCGTTGCCTGCCTGCGCCTTGAGGCTGGCGAACGGCCCGGCGCGGCGCGCGGGATGCGTCGTGACCCGTTTTCCTTGCACGATAAGGTATCCGGCCTTCGTCACCCGCAGCGCGAGATCGGAGTCCTCACGGAACGCGCGCGGGAAACGCGGGTCGAACCCGCCCACCTCGACCAAAGCGGTGCGCCGGTAGGCCATGTCCGCGGTGATCCAGCGTGCGGTCTCCAGCCCGGCAGTGCCGCGTTCGTCGTCGGCGGGGCGCCGGTCGGCGGGCAGCGGGACGACGATCCGGCCCTGTGACGCGCCGGCGTCGCGGCCCAGCGGCAGCAGGTCTTCGGCGAGCCGCTCGGCCCAGTCGGCGCCGACCAGCACGTCGTCGTCGAGGAAGGCGATCCATTCGCTCGCGGCGGCGCGCCAGCCGACGTTGCGCGCGGTCGCGGGGCCATGCCCGCCGGAGCGCAGCACCCGCACGTGGCCGGGCACCGTGAGTCCGGCTTCCTTCGCGCGGTCGTCGACCACGATGATCTCCGCCGGCCGCGGGCCGGTCATCTCGTCCAGTGCGGTGAGCAGCAGCGCGAGATTGTCCCGGCCGGTGGTCGGGATGACGATCGTGTAGTCGAGGCTCATGCGCGCCTCACCGCGAACGGCCCGAGCGCGAGCAGGTCCACCGGCGCGGAGCCGAAGCATTCGAGCGCGTCACGCGGGCTGTCGACCATCGGGCGGCCCGCGGTGTTGAGGCTGGTGTTGATCACCGCGGGAATGCCGGTGCGCGCGTCGAACTCGCGCAGCATCCGGTCGAGCAGCGGCTGGGAGCCGTCGACGGTCTGCACGCGCGCGGTGCCGTCGACGTGGGTGACGGCGGGAAGGCGGTCACGCCAGTGCTCCGCGACGTCGTGCACGAAGAGCATGTACGGACTCGGCAGCGGCCCGCGCGAGAAGATCTCGGCGGCCCGGTCGGCCAGCACCATCGGCGCGACCGGCCGGAACTGCTCGCGGCCCTTGACGTCGTTGAGCCGTTCGAGGTTCGCGGGGCGGCCGGGATGGGCGAGCAGGGACCGGTGCCCGAGCGCGCGCGGGCCGAACTCGGCGCGGCCCTGAAACCAGGCGACGATCTGGTCGGCGGCCAGCGCCTCGGCCACCTCCACGGCGATGTCCGGCGGCCGGTCGTAGCGGACTTTCGCTTGGCGCAGCACCTCTTCGAGCGCGTCGTCCGGCCAGCCACGGCCGAGATCGGCGCCCGTCATCGGCGCGACCGGCTCACCGAAGTCGGCCGACAGCTGCAGTGCCGCGCCGAGCGCGGTGCCCGCGTCGCCGGACGCGGGCTGCACCCAGACGTCCCGGAACGGGCCCTCGTCGTGCAGGCGTGTGTTCGCGACACAGTTCAGCGCGATGCCGCCGGCGAGGGTCAGCGCCGTCTGGCCGGTGCGCTCGTGCAGCCAGCGCGTGAGGTCGAGCAGCACCTCCTCGAGACAGCGCTGGACACTCGCCGCGAGTTCCGCGTGCTCGGGCCGGAACTGCTCGCCCGGTGCGCGCGGCGGCGCGAAGGTGCGCCAGTCGAACGGCTCGGTATGGAAGCCGCCGTCGCCGGTGGCGTACACGAGATCGCGGAAATTCCGCAGGAACGTCGGGTACGCGCGGGACGCGAGCGCCATGACCTTGTATTCGTCGCTGGACCTGGCGAACCCGAGATGCTCGGTCAGGTCCTCGTACAGCAGGCCGAGCGAGTGTGGAAGACGTTGGGACGCCAGCTCTTCCAGTTTCCCGTCGCGGTATTCGCCAGCCAGGTACGAGGTCGCCTCGCCCCGGCCGTCGGCGACGAGCACGGCCGAGTCGGGGAACGGCGACGCCAGCGCGGCCGAGGCGGCGTGCGCGACATGATGGCGCACGAACCGGACGATGCCCGGATCGAGGCCCGGCAGCGCGGTCTTGAGGAACTTCGGCGCGCGGCGCGCGTAGTCGGTCCGCAGCTCCTCACCGGAGGAGTCGGTGCCCGGCAGGCCGTGCTCGACGAGTCCGGGATCGTAGGAGTACCCGACGGCGTCGAGGTCGTGCGCGCCGATCCCGGCTTCGGCGAGGCACCAGGCGGCGGCCTGCTCGGGCAGTTCCCATGCGGAGAACGGCACCGGCCGCTTTCCGTGCTTGCGGCGGCTGAAGCGTTCTTCCTCGGCGGCGGCGATGATCTCGCCGTCGACGATCAGCGCGGCGGCCGGATCGTGGAACACGGCGTTGATACCGAGTATGCGCACGGGGTGACCTTCCTGCTCGGGCTTGGTCCGACAGCGTTACCCAGTGGAACCACGCCTAAACGAATCGAGGAGAAACCCCTGGGCGTCGCTACTCAGCGAAGCGGCTCTCCGGTGCGCGCGAACCATTCGACCGTCTGGCCGAGACCTTTCTCCAAGGGCGTTTCCGGCCACCAGCCGAGTGCCTGCCGCGCCAGCCCGATGTCCGGGCAGCGCCGCCGGGGATCGTCGGTGTCGGGTTCGCCGTGCTCGACGGGCGAATCGGAACCGGTGACCTCGCGGACGCGTTCGGCGATCTCCAGCACGGTGTATTCGTCGGGATTGCCGAGGTTGACCGGGCCCGCGTGCCCGCTGAGCGCGAGCGCGATCAGGCCGCGCACGGTGTCGTCGACGTAGCACAGCGAACGGGTCTGGAGGCCGTCCCCGTGGACGGTCAGCGGCTCGCCAGCCAATGCCTGGCCGATAAGCGTGGGGATCAGCCTGCCGTCGCCGGGGCGCATGCGCGGGCCGTAGGTGTTGAAGATGCGGGCGATCGCGGTGTCGGTGCCGTGCTCACGGCGATAGGCGGAGGTCAGCGCCTCGGCGTACCGCTTCGCCTCGTCGTAGACACTGCGCGGGCCGATCGGGTTGACGTTGCCCCAATAGCTTTCGCGTTGCGGGTGTTCGAGCGGGTCGCCGTAGACCTCGCTGGTCGACGCGAGGACGAAGCGCGCGCCGTGCGCGCGGGCGAAGTCGAGCGCGTGCGCGGTGCCGAGCGAACCGGCGCGCAGTGTCTCGATGGGCAGGCGGAAGTAGTCACGCGGGGACGCCGCGGACGCGAGGTGGAACACGGCGTCGCAGTGGGGCAGCCGGGGGAGCGGCTCGGTGACGTCGTGCTCGACGAACTCGCCGATCGCGTGCGCACGATCGCCGGTGGCGAGGTTGTCGACGCAGATGATCTCCGTTCCCTGCCTGCTCAGGTGCTCCGCGAGATGCGAGCCGACGAACCCGCAGCCGCCGGTGATCAGTGCCCTGTCCAGTCGCTTGGTCATGCCGGTCCGTTTACCCGGCCTCGGCCACGGGTAAGCGCCGCACATGCGGATTCTGCTGGCCGGCTGGCCCAGCTTCACGCACGGCGAAGCGACCGCGGGTGACGTGCTGAGCATGCGGAGGGTGTCCGAGGCGCTGACCGCCGCCGGTGTCGAGCACGACCTGGCGTGGAGCCCGGTCTTCGCGCCGGGCGCGCTGAGCATCGAGGACGCCGATCCCGCGAGGTACTCGCACGTGGTCTTCGTGTGCGGGCCCGTGCACGGCGCGTCGCTGCTGGCGCTGCACGAGCGGTACGCGCGCTGCCGTCGGATCGCGGTCGGCGTGTCGGTGCTGGACGTGGCCGATCCGGCGGTGCGCGGCTTCCATCGGGTGCTGGCCAGAGACGGCGTCGGCGGCGCGCGCCAGGATCTGTCGGCCGTGTCCACTGTGGACCTGGTGCCGGTGATCGGTGTCGTGCTGGCGCCCGGCCAGCGCGAGTACGGTGGACGGGGCAGGCATGATCGGGTGCACGAGGCGATCACGACTTGGCTGCTGAACGTCGATTGCGCACGCCTGCCGCTGGACACCCGGCTCGACAGTCAGGACTGGCGGCACGCCGCGACGCCGGGGCAGTTCCTTTCACTCTTGTCCAAAGTGGACGCACTGGTCACCACCCGCCTGCACGGCCTCGTGCTGGGTCTGCGGTGCGGCCTGCCGGTGCTGGCCGTCGACCCGGTCGACGGCGGTGGCAAGGTCACCGCGCAGGCCGGTGCGCTGGACTGGCCCGCCTGCGTGAGCGCCGAGGACGCGCTCAGCGGTGAAAAGCTGGACGGCTGGGGGAGCTGGTGTCTTTCGGACGCGGGCCGGGCGCTCGCGGCGGCCCATCGGATGGACCAGGCCGAACCGCTGCTGACCGAACTTCTGGGTGAACTGGAGGCCGGATGACCGAGGCCAGGACGACCGTGGTGATCGCCACCCGCGACCGCGCGCCGGAACTCGCCAGGACACTGGCCGAGCTGCACGTGCTGCGCCCGCGCCCGCCGGTCCTCGTCCTCGACAACGCGTCCCGCGACGACACGGCCGCCCGCGCCGCCGAGTTCCCAGGGGTGCGCGTCGTGCGGCTGCGGCGGAATCTCGGCGCCACCGCGCGGAATCTGGGCGTCGCGCTCGCCGAGACGCCCTACGTCGCGTTCAGCGACGACGATTCCTGGTGGGCTCCGGACGCGTTGCCACTGGCCGAAAAACTGCTCGACGAGCATCCACGCGCCGGGCTGCTGGCGGCGCAGACCCTGGTCGGCCCGGAGCACCGGCCCGACGAGATCACCGAAGCGCTCGAGTCGAGCCCGCTGGGCCGCAGCGCGGATCTGCCGGGCCCGTCGGTGCTCGGTTTCCTGGCCTGCTCGGCCGTCGTCCGCGTGCACGCCTTCCGCGCGGCGGGCGGCTTCAGCCCGGTGCTGCACTTCGGCGCAGAGGAACGGCTGCTGTCCTACGATCTCGCGGCGGCAGGCTGGGGTCTGTGCTACGTCGCGGCACTCAAAGCCCACCATCACCCGTCCACGCTGCGCGCGCCGGGAAAACGGTCCGTCCTGGAGGCGCGCAACAACGCGTTGATCACCTGGATGCGCCGTCCGTGGCCCGCCGGGTTCCGCGCCGCCGCCGGACTGCTCACCGAGCCGCGCGCGCTGGCGGGAGCGTTGTGGCGACTGCCGAAAGCCTTGGCGCGACGCCGGAAACTACCGTCCGAAGTGGAGCGTCAGATCGGGATGCTGGAACGATGACCCGGGTAACCGTCGTGATGATCACCCACAACCGGCGCGCCGAGCTCATGAAGACACTGCGCCAGATGACCGGACTTCCCGACGCCGCCCCGATCATCCTGGTGGACAACGGCTCCACCGACGGATCGGCCGACGCCGTCGCCCGCTCGTTCCCGTCGGTCACCCTGATCCGCGCGGACCGCAACCTCGGCGCGGTCGGTCGCAACCTCGCGGTACGCCGGGTCTCGACCCCGTATGTCGCCTTCTGCGACGACGACACCCGCTGGCAACCCGGCGCGCTCACCAGGGCGGCCGATCTGCTGGACCAGTACCCCGGGCTCGCCTCGGTCACCGGCCGCTGCCTGGTCGAACCCGAGCTGACCGAGGACCCGATCACCCCCGAGGTCCGCCATTCCCCGGTGCCGGGCCCCGCGTGGCTGCCCGGCCCCGCCCTGCTCGGCGTGATGGCGGGCCTGTCGATGTTCCGCGTGTCGGCGTTCACCGGGGCAGGCGGCTTCTGCGAGCGGATGTGGCTGGGCGGCGAGGAAGAGCTGCTCGCGCTCGACCTGGCCGCCCGCGGCTGGTGGATGGTCTGGGCCGAGGACGTCGTCATCCACCACGCGCCTTCGGTCACCCGCGACCCCACCCGCCGCCGCCAGCTCGGCATCCGCAACACCTTGTGGACACTCTGGCTCCGCCGTCCGCTCCGGAGCGCGCTCCGCGGCTCCGCACGCGTCCTGAGCTCCGCTCCGCTGGACCGCTTCACCGTGGCTGCGGTGTGGGAGGCCTTGCGCTCGGCGGGCTGGGTGCTGCGAAGCCGGGCCGTCGTGCCGCGCTCGGTCGAGCGCGGACTCTGCCTGCTCGAACACTCGCAACGCCATTCCCGAGCCCGCCGCTACGTCGGCTGACAGGGGTCGTGAGTGTTTAGGCCGGTTAGAACCGGCCGGAACACTCACGACCCCCGTCAGCCTGGCCTCGTCGGGAACCGCACGAACGGGGCTTGTGTCACGCTCAGCGGAACGACAGTGACTTATGTGTGGTGGTGTGTGGGAAACGAGGCGTTCAACGCTCCGTTTCCCACAGGCCGGGCCCCGGCCTGGGTGACAAGGGCGGCCTTTGTCACCCACAGCGTTGCAAGGGCGGCCCTTGTCACGTGCCCAGGGTGGATGAGTCCGAGCGAGTGGAAGAATTTCTGCATCTAACGGAGCAAACCTTCCACTCGCGCCGAGACTCGCGTGGTAAGTCGACAAATACCGGTCCGCTAGAACCGGCCGGAACACTCACGACTCGAAGTCAGCGGGTGGCCTCTTTGCGGAGGTCGGCGAGTACTCGGTCGTAGACGCGCAGCGTGTCCGCGGCGACGCGGTCCCACGAATACCGGGAACGGGTGCGGTCTTGGCCTGCGAGGCCGAAGGTGTCGCGGACGGCCGGGTCGGCGAACAGGCGGCCAGCCGCCTCGGCGACCTTGTCCGGACGGCGGGGCGGGACGTGGAGCCCGGTGACGCCGTCGACGACCGTGTCGATGAGCCCGCCGACGGCCGCGGCGATCACCGGGACGCCGCAGGCCATCGCCTCCAGCGGCACGATGCCGAACGGTTCGTACCAGGGTGTGCACACGACCGCGTCGGCGGAGCGCAGCAGGGCGGGCATGTCCTTGCGGCCGACCTGACCGGCCAGGCGGACCCGGTCGCGCACGCCCAGCTTGCCCGCCAGCGCGAGCAGCCTGCGGGCTTCGGGGTCGTCCTTCAGCCGCCCGTTCTCGGGACCGCCCGCGATCACCAGCTCGGTGCCGGGCAGCCGGGGCAGCGCCGCGATCGCGATGTCGAAACCCTTGCGTGGCACCAGCCTGCCGACCGCGACCAGGCGGCGGCGAAACCGGGTGGCCGCGCGCGGGCCGTCTTGGCTGAACCGGTCGAGCGCCACGCCGCAGGGCACGACCGACACGTTCGCGCGGGGCACGCCCAGCCGGATCAGCTCGAACACCTCGTCGGAGCAGGTCGCGGCGATCCGGGCGACCTTGCGCCCGATCAGCCGCTCCAGCCGGACCCGATCGGCCGGGCTGGTGTCGTTGTCGCCCTGATGGCGGCGTTTCACCACGCCGAGCGCGTGAAAGGTCTGTACCACCGGGATGCCGAGCCCGGCGGTCGCGTGCAGGCAGGCCAGGCCGGACATCCAGAAATGCCCGTGCACCACGTCCGGCGGGGTGGCCGTCCAGCGTTCACGCAGGAAGTCACCGAACCGGACCATGAACGGCAGTAGCTCGTCCTTGGGTATCGGCCGCGGCGGCCCGGCCGGCACGTGGACCACCCGGTAGCCCGCGCGGACCCGGCGTTGCTCCGGCTGATCGGGATCGTCGCGCCGGGTGTAGACGGTGACGGCGTGCCCGCGACGGCTCAGCGCCGCGGACAGCTCGGCGACGTGCACGTTCTGCCCGCCCGCGTCGACGTCGCCGAGCGCGGCCAGCGGGTTCGCGTGCTCGGACACCATCGAGATCCTCATCGGCGCACCTCGCCGAGCAGGTGGTCCCAGTCGCCGAGAAACCGGGACAGGCCGAAATGCCGCAGCGCGAACTCGCGCGCCGATTTCCCGGTCAGCGCGGCGAGATCCGGCTCGTGCACCATCTCCCGCAGCGCGCCCGCGAGCACGGTGACGTCCGTGGAGAGCACACCGGCCTCGGGCGGGACGGCCAGCATCGACTCCGTGGTGCCCAGCGCCACCACGGGCATCCCCAGGTGCATGGCTTCCAGCAGGGAAAGCCCGAGCGAGGTCCACCGCGCGGTGTGCAGGTAGACCCGCCGCCGCGCCGCCTCCCGATGCAGCTCCGCCGTGCGGAGGTCGCCCAGCCCGCGAATCCGGCCCGCGGCGCCCGGCAGGTCGGCGAGTGTCTCCGTGCCCATGCCGAACACGTCGATCGGCGCCGACTCGGCGAACGCGGGCAGCAGATCGGTGCCGGTGACCCGCCATCGGCGCAGCGGCTCGTTGATCATCGTCACCGCCGACGGCAGCTCGCCGGTGTACTGGTGACCGGGATCGGGGATGCCGTGCGGGATGACCACGGTCGGCGCGATGCCGCTGTCCCACATCAGCTCGTTGAAATGCGTGACGTGGACGATCGGGATGTCGTCGCGCCCGGCGAGCGGGTGCCTGCTGGTGACGGCGCGCCCGCGTGGCGTGTTGTGCTCGACGTAGACGGCGGGCACGTCTTCACCGGGGCGGCGGCGAAGCCAGCGCTGTGCGAGTTCCAGCTCCTCCGGCCGCTGCAGGATCACCACGTCCACGGGGGTGTGCCCGAGGTCGGACACGGGCACTTCCACCACGGAATCGGGCCAATCGCGGCCGCAGCGGCCCCGGCCCCACTGGCTGTCCCCGGTGAGCACCGGCAGCAGGTACTGGTGAGGTCCTTGGACGAACGACGTCGTCCAAGAGCCGTGCACGTGCCAGACCAGCACCTTGAGCGAGGGCGTCGTCGACTCCATTGCGGGGTGATTGCCGTTGCGCGCTGAAATAAACATGGTGTGGTCCGCGCGCTGGTGGGTATAGCGAGGGGATGACGGCTCGCAAAGCCCCGGAAGGCCCCACCGATCTGTCCCGGCGGTCGTGGTGGGGCGTGCTGAAACGCACGGTTTCGGAATTCAACGAGGACAATCTCACCGACTGGGCGGCGGCGCTGACCTACTACGCGTTCCTGTCGCTCTTCCCGGCGGTGATCGTGTTGACGTCGGTGCTCGGCCTGCTCGGCCCGTCAGCGACCCAGACCCTGATCGACAACGTGAACGCGCTCGTTCCCGGGCAGGGCAAGGAAATCATCGGGAACGCGCTCCGTGAACTCCAGCAGTCGAAGGGACTCGCCGGTCCGCTGGCCATCATCGGGCTGCTCGGCGCGCTGTGGTCCGCGTCGGCCTATGTGGGCGGGTTCATGCGAGCGGCCAACTCGATCTACGAGATGCCCGAAGGCCGCCCGCTCTGGAAGACACTGCCGTTGCGGGTCGGGCTGACCCTCGCGGTGGTCCTGCTGCTGGCGTTGTGCGCGGCAGGGGTCGTGGCGACCGGCGCGATCGCCGACCGCGCCGGGCACGCGCTGGGCATCGGCTCGACCGGGATCCTGATCTGGGAGATCGCGAAGTGGCCGGTCATCGCCCTTTTGGTGAGCCTGGCGTTCGCGCTGCTGTATTGGGCCGCGCCGAACGTCGAGTCGCCGGGATTCCGCTGGCTGAGTCCAGGCGGCCTGCTGGCCGTGGTGCTGTGGGTGCTCGTCTCCGGCGCTTTCGCTCTCTATGTCGCGAATTTCTCTTCCTACAACAAGACTTACGGCTCGCTCGGCGGGGTCATCGGCTTTCTGGTCTGGCTGTGGATCTCGAACATCGCGGTGCTGCTCGGCGCGGAATTCGACGCCGAGCTGGCCAGGGCCCGGCGCATCGAAACCGGGGCTTCGGAAGAGCAGGAACCGTTTTTGCCACCACGTGACGCACCCGAAGGGTTCGACGGCGCCGCTGAGGCCTAGCCGTGTTCACACCGAGCCGCCGAGCACCTTCCACGCTCTGACGGCCACGTGCAAGTTGAGCTTGGTGTCGACGTCGGTCAGGTCGAGGCCCGTGATCTCCCGGATCCGGCCCAGCCGGTAGCGGAGGGTGCTGCGGTGGATCATCAGCGCGGAGGCGGTCTCGTCGTAGTGGCCGCCGCGGTCGAGGTACTGCGCCAGCGTCTGGACCAGTTCCGCGCTCTTGTGCTCGTCGTAGTCGAGTAGCCTGCCCAGCCATTCCCGGACGTACGCCACGATGTCGGCGCGATTTTCCCCGCTGTCCAGAATGCGATAGAGGCCCAGCTGGTCGAAGGTCGTCGCACCCTCGGGCGACGCCGACGTCCGGCGGATGGCCAACGCCCGTAACGCTTCCGAGTAGGACCTCGGAAAGTCGCCGGGGCGGTCGCAGCGGCCACCTATCCCGGCCGCGCCGGTGCCGCCGAGGTGATCCGCAAGCAGGCGATACAGCGTGCCGCCTTCCGGGCACCCGCTGACGAGGACCACCACCACACCCGAATGCCGCGAGATCATCGAGCTCAGCTGGAGTGACGCGGCCGCCCGGCCCACGGCCTCGGCGACGGTGTCGTCGGTCTGCTCGCCGTCCCAGCGGACGACGATCACGCAATGCGCACGGCGCAGGTCGTGCCCGAGCGCGTCGGCGCGGGCGTAGGCACTCTCGTCGTCGGTGCCGGTGATCAGGTCGTCGACCAGGTCACGGTGCAGGCGCAACTCGACCTCGGCGAGATTGCGCAGGTGGGACAGTTCCAGTGCCAGCACCGTCGTCGCGTATTCGAGCGTGAACATCTCGTGGCCGCCCACGGTGTCGTGCGGGTCCACGAGCGCCACCACGGCGAGCACCTCATGCCGCGGTTTGACCAGCGAGAGCACCCGATCCTTCTCCCGGACCGGGTGCGGGACCGCCGCGGCGCGCCTGAGCAGCTCCTCGCGCCGGTGGGCCTGGGGCTTCGGGTACGGGTCGGGCTTGCCGGGACCGGCCCAGGCCCGCAGGTTGCCGAACCGGTCCTCGATCGCGACCGGCAGCGAAGTCAGCTGGTGCACGGCGTGGGCGATGCCGGGCTCGCCCGCACTCGACACGGAGATGTCGCTGAGCACCTCGTGCACGCGCGTCTGTTGCTCGAGCCGGGCGACGGAGGCCGACAGCCTGCCGTTGACCTCCTGCAGTTCGAGCGCGTGCGCGCGCTCCCGCCGGTGCTGCGAGGCGTTCACCAGCGCACCCGCCGTCTGCCTGCCGAGCGCCTCGAGCAGGAAGAACTCGTCCTCGGGCGGCTCTGCCGCGGCGTGCACCACCAGATAACCCAGCAGGGCGTCCAGCCCCCGCAATGCGAAGCCCCAGCACCAGCCGCCGCCGGGGAGGAGGAGCGGGCCGCTGACACCGCCGAGGAGCCCGATCTGCCGGTCGAGCTCCGCGTCCGGCTCCGCGTCGTCACGACGGCGGAGCGCACCCGCGGCGAGCAGGTACACCGCCTTGGCGCCGCACCTGCTCAACGAAGAGACGGAGGTGGCGGCCAGCCGGATGATGCCGTCGGCGTCCCGGCCGTCGATCATCGTCGTCGAGACGGCGAACAGCCCGCGCAGAGTCGACTGCCGGCCACGCCACCAGCCATCCGTCCTTTGTGGAACTTCGTGGGCTCCGTCGCCCGCGTCCGCAGGTGCCATCGGACCTCCGACCGTCGGCTGTCTAGAACGTTACAGCCGTTGATCCTGTTCTGCCGTGTCGATCGCGCGCGGGGAATTTCGGCCTGCCAGGCGCACGCGCTGGCGCCGTGGTCCTTGCCACTGTGGGTGTCCTGGGGCGAGCGATCACCGCGTACGAGCATTGAGGAGAGTCATGACCACGCAGTCCGGTGCCACGGCGCCAGTACCGCGCCACTCGACGGATCCCGGCACTGCGCAGCAGCGCCGGACGATCGCGTCCTACGAAAACTACAGCGAAGCCGAACGTGCCGTCGATTATTTGTCGGACAACGGCTTCCCAGTCGAGCGGGTCGCCATCATCGGCTCGGACGTCAAGCTCGTCGAGCAGGTCGTCGGGCGCCTGAACTACGGCGGCGCCGCACTGCGCGGAGCCGGCTCCGGCGCCTTCACCGGGCTGCTGATCGGCTGGCTGTTCGGCGTCTTCAACTGGTTCACGCCCCTGCTGGCGTCCTTCACGCTCGCCATTTACGGCCTCGTGTTCGGCGCGGTGATCGGCGCGATCTTCGGCCTCGTCGCGCACGCGCTCCAGCGCGGCCGCCGTGACTTCGCCTCGGTCAGCGCGATGATGCCCACCCGCTACGAGGTGGTCGCCGACGAGGCGGTGGCCGACGAAGCCAGGACACTGCTCGCCAAGCTGAAGGCGGGTGTGTGATGGCCAAGGCGGTCGGTATCGACCTGGGGACGACCAACTCGGTGATCGCCGTCTGGGAAGGCGGCGAACCGACGGTGATCGCCAACTCCGAAGGCGCGCGGACCACCCCGTCGGTGGTCGCGTTCACCGAAAGCGGGGAGCGGCTGGTCGGCCAGCTCGCCCGCAGGCAGGCGATCCTCAACCCCAAGGGCACGATCTACTCGGCGAAGCGGTTCATCGGCCGCAAATACGACGAAGTCAGTGACGAGGCCAAGGCGGTCGGTTTCGACGTCGTCGAGGGCCCGGGTGGCGTCGTCCGGTTCAAGGTCCGCGACAAGCTCCACTCGCCGGAGGAGATCAGCGCGCAGGTCCTGCGCAAGCTCGCCGACGACGCGGGCAAGTTCCTCGGCGAGCGGGTGACCGAGGCGGTCATCACCGTGCCCGCGTACTTCAACGACGCCCAGCGGCAGGCCACCAAGGACGCGGGCAAGATCGCGGGCCTCGAGGTACTGCGCATCATCAACGAGCCGACCGCCGCCGCGCTCGCGTACGGGCTCGACTCGAAGGCCCACGAGACGGTCCTCGTGTTCGACCTCGGCGGCGGCACCTTCGACGTGAGCCTGCTCGACGTCGGCGACGGCGTGGTCGAGGTCCGGTCGACCGCGGGTGACACCCACCTCGGCGGGGACGACTTCGACCGCCGGATCGTGGACCACCTCGCCGATCAGTTCCAGAAGGACAACGGCATCGATCTGCGGTCGGATCCGCAGGCGCTGCAACGGCTCTTCGAGGCCGCCGAGAAGGCGAAGGTCGAGCTGAGCTCGGTCAGCCAGACCAGCGTGAGCCTGCCGTTCATCACCGCGGACAAAGACGGCCCGAAGCACCTCACGACCACCCTGATGCGTTCGGTGTTCGAGCAGATCACCGCGGACCTCGTCGAACGCTGCCTCGGCCCGGTCAAGCAGGCGATGGCCGACGCGAAGGTGACCGCGAACGACATCGACGAGGTCATCCTGGTCGGCGGGTCGACCCGGATCCCGGCCGTGCAGAGCCTGGTACGCAGGCTGACCGGCGGCAAGGACCCGAACATGAGCGTCAACCCGGACGAGGTCGTCGCGCTCGGCGCGGCGGTCCAGGCGGGCGTGCTCAAGGGCGAGGTCAAGGACGTCCTGCTGCTCGACGTCACCCCGCTGTCCCTCGGCGTCGAAACCCGCGGTGGCGTGATGACGAAGATCGTCGAGCGCAACACGACGATCCCGGCGCGGCGAACCGAGGTGTTCTCCACCGCCGAGGACAACCAACCCGCGGTCGATGTCGTCGTGCTGCAAGGCGAACGGGAACGGGCCGCCGACAACCGGGTGCTCGGCCGTTTCCAGCTCACCGACATCCGGCCCGCGCCGAGGGGCGAGCCCCAGATCGAGGTCACCTTCGACGTCGACGCCAACGGCATCCTGGACGTCACCGCGAAGGACAAGGACACCGGCGCGCAGCAGGGCATCACGATCAGCGAAAGCTCGAACCTCGATCAGGCGGAGGTCGACCGCATGGTCTCCGAAGCCGAGCGCAACCGGTCCGAGGACCAGCGGCTGCGCGAGGAGATCGACGCGCGCAACCTGCTCGATTCGGCCGCGTACCAAGTCGAACGGGCCATCACCGACACCACGCCGCCGCATGAGAAGGCGCGGGCGGAGATGCTCGTCCAAGAGGCTCGTGAGGCCGTGAAGGACGCCGCCCCCTTGGACCGCGTGCGGTCGCTGACCTCGGAACTGCAGCAGGTGCTGGCCGGGCTCACCGCGCCGCGGGCGAGCGGCGGCGGCAACGGCGACAGCGACGGCGCCCCACGGCAGACGGCCGACGAGGACGACGTGATCGACGCCGATTTCGACCGGGCGTGAGGCGGACCGATGGCCACCACAGGAAGGGCCGCGGAGCAGGAGAACCCCTCCGCGGAGGTCGCCGGGGCAGGCACGCAGTCCCGCCCCCAGGACGTGCCGGCCCCGGCGACCGGAACCGACGAGAAGATCGCCGAGCTCGAGGACCGGTGGCGGCGGGCCGTCGCCGACCTCGACAACGTGCGCAAGCGCCATGTCGCGGAGCTGCGGCGGGAGACCGAAGCCGAGCGGGCGCGGGTCGCGGCGGCCTGGCTTCCGGTGCTGGACAACCTCGAACTGGCGCTCACGCACGCCGAGGCGGACCCGTCGGCCATCGTGCACGGCGTCGAGGCGATCCGGGAGCAAGCCGTCCGGCTGCTCGCCGGGCTCGGGTATCCGCGTGACGACGAGACCGGCGTCCGGTTCGACCCGAACCGGCACGAGGTCGTCGCCGTCGTCGAGGACCCGGCCACCGAGCCGAACACCGTGACCGGGGTCGTGCGCCCCGGCTACGGGACCGACCGGCACCAGCTGCGGCCGACGGCCGTGACGGTGTCCAAGTCGCGGGAGTGAGCGCCGGTGGCCACCGACTTCTACGACGCGCTCGGTGTCGCCAGGTCCGCGAGCGCCGACGAAATCCAGCGGGCGTACCGGAAACTGGCCCGGCAGCTCCACCCGGACGTGAACCCCGAGCCGGGCGCCGAAGAGCGCTTCAAGGAGATCAGCGAGGCCTACCAGGTGCTGTCCGACCCGGATCAGCGCAAGAAGTACGACCGGTTCGGCGCGGATTTCCGCCGGGTGCCCGACGACTTCGACGAGCGGGCGTACGCCGGTGCCGGCGGCCGTGTCCGCCGCACCCAGGCGGGGCCGGGATTCGGCGGCGGGTTCGAGGGATTCGAAGGCGTCGACATCGAGGACCTGCTGGGTGGCTTCTTCCGGGGCCGGGGCGCAGGCGGGCCGGTCGCGGGCGCCGACCAGGAGGCCGAACTCGAGCTGACGGTCGAGGAGGCCTACCGCGGCGGGCGGCGGCACTTGAGCATCGGCGGCGAGCGCGGGTACGACGTCGACATCCCGGCCGGTGTGGTCGACGGGCAGCGCATCCGGCTCGCCGGTCAGGGCGGGCGCGCCTCCGGGAACGCCGCGCCCGGCGACCTCTACCTGGTGGTGCGGATCAAGCCGCATCCGCGCTACCGCCTGTCCGGGCGCGACATCACCGTCGACCTGCCGGTGTCGCCCTGGGAGGCGGCGCTCGGCGCCACGGTTCCCGTGCTGACCCCCGGCGGCGAGGTGAAGGTGCGGGTCGCGGCCGGCTCGTCGACCGGACGGCGGCTGCGGCTGCGCGGCGAGGGCCTGCCCAACCCCAAGGGCAAGCCGGGCGATCTCTACGCCGAGGTGCGCGTGCTGGTGCCGAAGAAGCTCGGCAAACGGGAGCGCGAGCTCTTCGAGGAGCTCGCCGCCGTGTCCGATTTCGACCCGAGGAGGAGCTGATGGCCGAGTACCTGCTCGTCCGTCCCGTCCGGCTCAGTCTCGACACGGTGGCCGCGCGCAGCGGGCTGCACCCGGAGCTGATCCGCCGGTTCGTCGCGCTGAGCCTGGTGGACGGCACCGCCGACGCGAACGGGCGGCTGTGGTTCACGCCGTCCGCCGTCGCCACCCTCGCGCGTATCCAGCGCCTGCGCGCGGGCCTTTCCCTCAACTACGCGGCCATCGGGCTCGTGCTCGACCTGCTGGACCGCATCGACGTCCTCGAAGCCCAAGTCAGGAGCCACCGGCGATGGACATGAGCAAGCTGACCCAGAAATCGCAGGAAGCGCTGCAGGAGGCCCAGAGCGTGGCGCAGCGCCACGGCCACACCGAGACCGACGGTGAGCACCTGCTGCTCGCCCTGCTCGACCAGTCCGACGGCCTGGCGCCCCGGCTGCTCGAGCAGGCGGGCGCGGACGTCGACGGTCTCCGCGCGGCGACCGAGGCGGAACTCGCGCGGCGGCCGAAGGTGACCGGCCCCGGCGCCACCCCCGGACAGGTCTACGTCACCCGCCGACTCGCCGGGCTGCTGGACGCCGCCGAACGGGAAGCCAAGCGGCTCAAGGACGAATACGTCTCCGTCGAACACCTCGTGCTGGCACTCGCCGACGAGGGCGCGAAGTCCGCGGCGGGGCGGCTGCTCACGCAGTACGGCGTGACGCGCGAATCGTTCCTGACGGCGCTGACCAAGATCCGCGGCAACCAGCGGGTCACCTCGGCGACCCCCGAAGGCGCGTACGAGGCGCTGGAGAAGTACGGCCGGGACCTGGTCGCCGACGCGCGGTCGGGCAAGCTCGACCCGGTCATCGGGCGGGACGCCGAGATCCGCCGGGTGATCCAGATCCTGTCGCGCAAGACGAAGAACAACCCCGTGCTGATCGGTGATCCGGGCGTCGGCAAGACCGCGATCGTCGAGGGCCTCGCCCAGCGGGTCGTGCGCGGCGACGTGCCGGAAGGCTTGCGGGACAAGACGATCTTCTCGCTCGACATGGGCGCGCTCGTCGCGGGCGCCAAGTACCGCGGCGAGTTCGAGGAGCGGCTCAAGGCCGTGCTGGCCGAGGTCAAAGCCGAAGAGGGACGCATCCTGCTCTTCGTCGACGAGCTGCACACGGTCGTCGGCGCGGGCGCCACCGAAGGCGCGATGGACGCCGGGAACATGCTCAAGCCGATGCTGGCCCGCGGCGAGCTCCACATGATCGGGGCGACGACGCTCGACGAGTACCGCAAGCACATCGAGAAGGACGCCGCGCTGGAGCGCCGGTTCCAGCCGATCGTGGTCGACGAACCGTCCGTCGAGGACACCATCTCGATCCTGCGCGGGCTGCGGGAGCGGCTCGAGGTGTTCCACGGGGTCAAGATCCAGGACGGCGCGCTGGTCGCCGCCGCGACCCTGTCCCACCGCTACATCACCGACCGGTTCCTGCCGGACAAGGCGATCGACCTGGTCGACGAGGCGTGCGCGCGGCTGCGCACGGAGATCGACTCCATGCCCGCCGAACTCGACGAGCTCACCCGGCGCGTGACGCGGCTGGAGATCGAGCAAGCCGCGCTGTCCAAGGAATCCGACCCGGCCAGCAAGGCGCGGCTGGCGGACCTCGAGCGGGAACTCGCCGATCTCCGCGCCGAAGCGGACTCGAAGAAGGCGCAGTGGGATGCCGAGCGGCAGGGGATCCGGCGGGTCCAGGAACTGCGGTCCCGGCTGGAGCAGCTGCGCCACGAAGCCGAAGAGGCGGAACGGAACTACGACCTCAACCGCGCGGCCGAGCTGCGCTACGGGGAGATCACCGAAGCCGAACGGCGGCTCGCCGCGGAGGAGGAACAGCTGGCGGGCAAGCAGGGCCGGAAACGGCTGCTGCACGAGGTCGTCACCGAGGAGGAGATCGCCGAGATCGTGGCGGCGTGGACCGGAATCCCGGTTTCCCGGCTGCAGGAAGGCGAGCGGGAAAAGCTGCTGCGGCTCGACGAGATCCTGCACGAGCGGGTGATCGGCCAGGACGAGGCCGTCCGGCTGGTCGCCGACGCGGTCATCAGGGCGCGGTCGGGGATCCGCGATCCGCGCAAGCCGATCGGGTCGTTCATCTTCCTCGGCCCGACCGGGGTCGGGAAGACCGAATTGGCCAAGACCCTCGCGTCGGCCTTGTTCGACAGCGAGGAGAACATGGTCCGGCTCGACATGAGCGAATACCAGGAGCGGCACACCGTCTCGAGGCTGCTGGGCGCCCCGCCGGGATACGTCGGCTACGACGAGGGCGGGCAGCTCACCGAAGCCGTGCGGCGCAAGCCTTACTCGGTCGTGCTGTTCGACGAGATCGAGAAGGCGCACCCGGACGTGTTCAACACGCTGCTCCAGGTCCTCGACGACGGGCGGATCACCGACGCGCAGGGCCGGACGGTCGACTTCCGCAACACGGTGATCATCATGACCTCGAACATCGGCTCGCAGCACCTGCTCGACGGGGTCACCTCCACCGGCGAGATCAAGCCGGACGCCCGTGACGCCGTGCTCGGTGAGCTGCGGCACCACTTCCGGCCGGAGTTCCTCAACCGCGTCGACGACATCGTGCTGTTCACCCCGCTCGGGCGGTCCGAGATCGAGCGGATCGTCGAGCTGCAGTTCGACGAACTGCGCCACCGGCTGGCCGAGCAGGGCATCACGGTCGAGCTGACCGCGGAAGCGAGGAAACTCATCGCCCAGCACGGGTTCGACCCCGTGTACGGCGCCCGGCCGCTGCGCCGCTACATCTCCCACGAGGTCGAGACCAAGATCGGCCGCACGCTGCTGCGCGGTGAACCGACCGAGGGACTGGTGATCACCGTCGACGCCAAGGACGGCGAACTCACCGTCACCTACGCCGGGAGCGAAGGAAGGTCCGCGGCATGAGCACCACCACCGGAACCGCCGGCGTGGTCGTCTGCGCGCACTGCGGCCACAAGAACCGCGTCCCGGCTGCCGCCGCGGGCACACCGAAATGCGGGCACTGCCACGAGCCGCTGCCCTGGATCGTCGACGCAGGCGACCACGACTTCGCGGAAGTCGCGGAGCGGGCGACGATGCCGGTGCTGGTCGATCTCTGGGCCACCTGGTGCGGGCCCTGCCGCCAGGTCAGCCCCGCGCTGGCTCAGCTGGCGAAGGAGCGGGCCGGGAAGGTCAAGCTCGTGAAAGTCGACGTGGACCAGGCACCCCGGCTGTCCCAGCGGTTCGACGTGAAAGCCGTGCCGACGCTCATGGTGCTGCGCGACGGCGAGGTCGTCGCGCGGCAACCGGGCGCGGCGCCCGTGCACGTGCTGCGCGAGTGGCTCGATCAGGCGCTGGCCCGGCCGAATCCGACCAGGGAAGGTGAACTGCGATGACCAGTGTCGTCGACCGGCATCTCGCGCTCGTCCGGGACGTGGTGCCGCGAACCCCGCAAGGCTGTGAGGAGTGCCTGGTCGCCGGCACGCCGTGGGTGCACCTGCGGCTGTGCCTGACCTGCGGGCACATCGGCTGCTGCGACTCGTCGCCGATGAAGCACGCCAGCAAGCACGCCCACGCCATCGGGCACCCGATCGTGCGCTCGTTCGAGCCGGGGGAGACCTGGCGCTGGTGCTACGTCGACCAGGCCTTCGTATGACCGCCACGGCCGGCATCGACCTCGGCGCGCCGCTGACCGAGACCCCGGACACCTCGGGCGCGTTCCCCCGGCTCACCGACGAGCAGATCCGCGCGCTCGGCGAAGCGGGGGAACGCCGTCCGGTCCGGGCCGGTGAGGTGCTGTACGAGCAGGGCGACCGGCCGTCCGAGTTCTTCGTGATCTTGAGCGGCAAGGTCGCCGTCACCGAAGGGACCGGGGACGACGTGAAGGTCGTCCGCGTGCACGGGCCCCGCCGGTTCCTGGGCGAGCTCGGACTGCTCGAAGGACAGCCCGCGTTCGTCGGCGCCGTGGCCGCAGGCCCCGGCGAGATGCTCGCCATCCCGGTGAGCGCGGTGCTGCGCCTGGTGCGCGGCGACCCGGTGCTCGGCGACCTGATCCTGCGTGCCTACCTCGTCCGCCGGACGCTGCTCATCGGCGCGGGCAACGGGCTGCGGATCGTCGGCTCGTGCTATTCCCCGGACACCAGGCGGCTGCTGGACTTCGTCGCGCGCAACCGGCTTCCTTACCGGCTTGTCGACGTCGACAAGGACCAGCAGGCCGAGGCGCTGCTGAAGCGCTTCGCCGTCGCCGTCGCGGACACGCCGGTGGTCGTGGTGAACGGCGCCGAAGTGCTGCGGAACCCGAGCACCGCCGAGCTGGCCGAGAAAATCGGGCTGCGGGCGCCGGAACCGGACAGCGGTGTGCGGGACCTGGTCGTGATCGGCGCCGGGCCCGGCGGGCTGGCCGCCGTGGTCTACGGCGCGTCCGACGGGGTGCGGCTGTCGGCGTTCGACGCGCTGGCACCGGGCGGCCAGGCCGGGACGACGTCGCGCATCGAGAACTACCTCGGCTTCCCGCCGGGGATCTCCGGCGCGGAACTGGCCGAGCGGTCGGTGATCCAGGCGGCCAAGTTCGGAGCCAGGGTCGCCGTGCCGGCGCGGGCGCACACCCTCGAAGTACGCGATGGCCACTACGCTGTCGGGTTCGAATACGGCATCGAGATCGTTTCCCGGACCGTCGTGATCGCGTCAGGTGCCCACTACCGCAGGCTCGTCGTGCCCGGCATCGAGAGGTTCGAACCGACCAGCGTGTATTACGCCGCGACGGTGCACGAAGCGCGTCGCTGCCTGGCTTCCCCGGTGGCCGTGGTCGGCGGCGGCAACTCGGCGGGCCAGGCGGCGGTGTTCCTCGCGGAGGGCTCGCCGGAGGTCCATCTGCTGGTGCGCGGCGGCGACCTCGCCGCGAACATGTCCCGCTATCTCGTCGACCAGGTCGAACGGCATCCGCGGATCACCGTGCGCACCCACACCGAAGTCCGTGAGCTCGTCGGCGGCGACGACCTCGAAGCGGTGGTCGCCGAGAACAACCGCACCGGCGAGCGCCGCGTGCTCAGCGCCCGCGCGTTGTTCGTCTTCATCGGAGCTTCCCCGCACACCGCCTGGCTTTCGGGGCTGGTCGCACTCGACGAGGACGGGTTCGTGCTCACCGGGGCCGACGCCGCGCGCTTCCGGGACGCCGAGGTGTGGCGCGGGGTGCATCGCGCGCCGCAGGTGCTGGAAACGAGCAGACCCGGCGTGTTCGCGGTGGGGGACGTCCGCCGCGGCTCGGTCAAACGGGTGGCCTCGGCGATCGGGGAAGGCGCCATGGCCGTCCGGTTCGTCCACGAACATCTCACACAGGAGGCCTGATGCCGGTCATGGGTGCGGCGCGGTTCGAACGGTTCTTCCGGATGGCCGCGAGCCTGGACGTCGACAAGAGCGATCTGAAACGGTACGACGAATTCCTGGACGCCAAGATCCACGATCTCTTCGTGGTCGCCAAGGCCACGGCCAAAGCGAACGGGCGGGATGTCATCGAGCCGAGCGACCTGCCGGTCACCAAGGGCCTGCAGGAGCGCATGCACGAGTTCCACAAGCTCGACGAGGACCTGGACGTGGCGCCGCTGATCGAGCAGCTGCTGGCGCGTCCCGCGCTCGAGATCACGATCTCCGAAGACACCGAGGCTCGGCTCCCGGCCATCGCGGGCGGTCTCAGCGTGGCGCTCGCCCAGGCGTTCAAGATCATCGACCCGCGCGTGAAGAACCCGGGCTCGGCCGAATGGGACCACGTCTTCCGGATGTTCGAACTGCTCCTCTGAAAGGACGTCAGGTATGGCCGACAGACTCTCACCCTCGATCGCCGAACGCCCGAAACGCCGCATGTGGCTCAGGATGTTCGGAGCGGGCCTGGTCCTGTGGATCCTGTCCGTGCTCGTCACTTATCTGACCGGGAACCCGAACCTCCTCCCCACGCTGGTGCTGCTCGGCAGCTTCCTGGTGCCGGTGACCTTCGTGGCGTGGGCGTTCGAGCGCCGCGACTCCGGCGAGATCACCGCCGAGCTCGTGTTCCGCACGTTCATCGTCGGCGGGGTGCTCGGCGTGCTCGGCGCGTCGGTGCTGGAAACCTATCTGCTGCACCCCTCGGCGTGGCTCTATGTCGGCGTCGGACTCATCGAGGAAGCGGTCAAGCTGGGCGCGCTGGCCCTGCTGACCAGGCGCCTGGCCGTGAAGTCGATGCGCGATGGCTTGATACTGGGCGCCGCGGTCGGATTCGGGTTCGCCGCCTTCGAGTCGGCGGGGTACGCGTTGACCGCGCTGTTCACCCCTCAGGGACTGTCACTGGCGGACCTGGTGACCACCGAGTTGCTGCGCGGGCTTCTCGCCCCGGTGGGGCATGGACTGTGGACCGCCGTGCTCGGCGGGCTCCTGTTCGCGTGGAGCACCCGCGACCACTTCGTCCTCACCGCCCGGCTCGCACTGGCCTACCTCGGCATTTCGCTGCTGCACGCGCTGTGGGACTCGATGTCCGTGATTTCGCTGTACGTCACGCTGCTGCTCACCGGCAGGCCGTGGCAGTACGAACTGCTGCTGCGCGGCCTGCCAGCCGAGCCGACCGGCGCCCAAGTTGGGCTGTACACGACGCTGACCTGGGTGGGCCAGGGGCTGATCGCGGCGATCGGGGTGGCGTGGCTGCTGGTGCTCCTCGCGCGGGCACGCCGGGAGCGTCACGGCACGCCACCGGCGCGGGCCTACCGCGTCGCGACGTCCCGGCATCCGGCTTTCCCGCACTGACCGGCTGTCCGGCCCTAGCCGACGACGATCGTGTGGTGCCCGCGCGGGAGCAGTTCGCCGATGACCGGGTGGCCGGGTATCTCGCCCGCGATGAGGAGCCCGCCGGAGGTCTGGGCGTCGGCGAGCAGGAGCGCTTCGTCTTCGGAGATCCGGGTGAGGTCGGCGTGCGGGCGGACCCAGTCGAGGTTGCGCCGGGTGCCGCCACTGACGTGGCCGTCGCGGAGCGCCTCCCGCGCGCCGTCGAGGTAGGGCACCGCCGACGGGTCGAGCCGCGCGGTCACGCCACTGGCCCTGGCGAGCTTGTGCAGGTGACCGAGCAGGCCGAAGCCGGTGACGTCGGTGGCGCAGACGGCGCCCGCGGCGAGGGTTGCGCGGGCCGCGCCGGCGTTCAAGGTGGTCATCGACTCGATGGCGTGGGCGAACCGCTCGCCGGTCGCCTTGTGGCGCGAGTTCAGCACGCCGACGCCGAGCGGTTTCGTCAGCGTCAACGGCATGCCGGGGCGGCCGGAGTCGTTGCGCAGCAAGCGTTCCGGGTCGGCGATGCCGGTGACCGCGAGGCCGTACTTGGGCTCGGGGTCGTCGACGCTGTGCCCGCCCGCGAGGTGGCAGCCCGCCTTGCCGCAGACGTCCAGGCCGCCGCGCAGCACCTCGGCGGCCAGCTCGAACGGGAGCTTCCCGCGTGGCCAGCCCAGCAGATTGACCGCGACCACCGGCGTGCCGCCCATGGCGTAGACGTCGGAGAGCGCGTTGGCGGCGGCGATGCGGCCCCAGTCGTAGGCGTCGTCGACCACCGGGGTGAAGAAGTCCGTCGTGGCGATCAGCGCGACGTCGCCGGAGATGCGCACCGCGGCGGCGTCGTCGCCGTCGTCCAGCCCGACCAGCAGCTCGCCGGGCGGGTCGGCTGGCGCGGCGCCGGTGAGGCCGCGCACGACCTCCTCGAGCTCGCCTGGCGGGATCTTGCACGCGCAGCCACCGCCGTGCGCGTACTGCGTCAGCCGGTAGTCCATCCACCTCATCTTGCCCGCGCTGCGTGCGGGCCGCGACCTTGGCAGGATGACGGCATGGTGCAGGGAGGCGTATCCGGCCTGGTGACCGGCGCGGTCTTCAAAACCGTGGAACGGCAGGCACTGCCGCTGGCGGGTTCGATTCCCGTCCGCCTCCGCCACCGGGGCCCGCGATGACCGACCCGCGCCGGGCCATCCCGCGCACCGACGCGGTGCTGGCCGAGCCACGGTTGGCGAAGGCGGCCGAGTCGCTCGGCCGTGAGCTGGTCAAGTCGCTCACGCTGGCCGCGCAGGAGCGCGCGAGGGCGGGCGAGATCGGCGGTGCGGACGTCGTCGACGAGGTGCTGAGGACGCTGCCCGAGACCGGCGCTTCGCTGCGGCCGGTGCTCAACGCGACCGGCGTGGTCGTGCACACCAACCTCGGCCGCGCGCCGCTGTCCGGCGCCGCGCTCGACGCGGTGGTCGCGGCGGGTGCCGCGACCGACGTCGAATTCGACCTGGCCACCGGCGGCAGGGCCCGGCGAGGACGGGGCGCGCTGGCGGCGCTGGCGGCCGCCGTGCCTCGCGCGGGCGGCGTGCACGTCGTCAACAACAACGCGGCAGCGTTGCTGCTGGCGGCCTTGGTTTTGGCGCAGGGCAAGGAGATCGTGGTCAGCCGCGGCGAGCTGGTCGAGATCGGCGACGGGTTCCGCATCCCGGACCTGCTCACCTCGGCCGGGGCGCGGCTGCGTGAGGTCGGCACCACCAACCGGACTGCGCTCCGCGACTACGCCGACGCGATCGGGCCCGACACCGGCTTCGTGCTGAAGGTGCATCCGTCGAACTACCGGGTCACCGGGTTCACGTCGGAGGCGGCCGTGGCCGAGCTGGCCGGGCTCGGCGTGCCGCTGATCGTCGACATCGGCTCCGGGCTGCTGACGCCCCATGAGCTGTTGCCCGCGGAGCCGGACGCGGCGAGTGCGCTCGCGGCGGGCGCGACCGTGGTGACCGCGAGCGGCGACAAGCTGCTCGGCGGACCGCAGGCCGGGCTCATCCTTGGCGACGCGGCGGTCGTCGAGCGGCTGCGACGCCATCCCGCGGCCAGGGCGTTGCGGGTCGACAAGCTGACGCTCGCCGCGCTCGAGGCCACCCTGCGCGGACCTGAACCGCCTGTGCGCCAAGCACTCTCGGCCACGGCAGGCGGGCTCTCGGCGCGCGCCGAGGCGCTGTCGGACGCCTTGCGGGCGGACGGGGTGGACGCGCGGGCGGTCGAGTCGGCGGCCGCGGTCGGCGGCGGGGGAGCGCCCGGTGTCGAGCTGCCGAGCGCGGCGGTCAGCCTGCCCGCGCGCTACGCGGAGGCGTTGCGGCTCGGTGACCCCGCGGTCGTCGGCCGGATCGCGCGGGACCGGTGCCTGCTCGACCTGCGGACCGTCCGCCCGGACGAGGACACGCGGCTGCTGGAGGCCGTCCGCCGATGCGGGTGATCGCCACCGCCGGGCATTTCGACCATGGCAAGTCCACCCTGATCCGCCGGTTGACCGGGATGGAGCCGGACCGCTGGGCCGAGGAACGCCGCCGTGGGCTGACCATCGATCTCGGGTTCGCGTGGACCCGGATCGGCGGCGAGGAGTTCGCGTTCGTCGACGTGCCTGGCCACGAACGGTTCGTGCCGAACATGCTGGCCGGCGCCGGTCCGGTGCCCGCGGTGCTGTTCGTGGTCGCCGCCGACGAGGGCTGGATGCCGCAGTCCGCCGAGCACCTGGCGGCGCTGGACGCCTTCGGTGTCGAGCACGGGCTGCTGGTGGTGACCAAGGCGGACCGCGCGGATCCGGCCGCCGCGACCGCTCAGGCGTCGCGGGAGATCGCGGCGACCTCGCTCGGCGAGGTGGCCTCGGTGCACGTCAGCGGCACCACCGGGCAGGGCTTGGACGAGTTGCGCGCGGCGCTGGAGGCGGTCACCGCGACCATGCCTAGGCCGGACACCGGCGCCGACGTCCGGCTGTGGATCGACCGGGCGTTCACCGTGCGGGGCGCGGGCACGGTCGTCACCGGCACGCTGGCCGAGGGCACGATCGCCACGGGCGACGAACTCGACCTCGGCGGCACGCGGGTCAAAGTCCGTGGCTTACAGGCACTCGGGCAGGCCCGTGACCGCGTCGAAGGGGTGGCGCGGGTGGCCGTGAACCTGCGTGGCACCCCGCGCGGCGATGCCGGCCGCGGCGACGTGCTGCTGACACCGGGGGCATGGCTCGGCACGGCCGAGATCGACGTGCGTCTGCGTCCGGCGGCGGAGTTGCCCCGGGAACTGGTGCTCCACCTCGGCGCGGCGGCGGTCCCGGCGCGGGTCCGCCCGCTCGGGAAGGACGCCGCGCGGCTGACGCTCGCACGGCCGTTGCCGGTGCGCGTCGGGGACCGGGGACTGCTGCGCGACCCCGGCGCGCACCGGATCTCCGCGGGGATCTCCGTGCTGGACGTCCGCCCGCCGTCGTTGACCCGCCGCGGCGCGGCGAAAGCGCGCGCCGAGGAGCTGGCCGAGCCCGATCTCCCCAGGGATTACCTACGCCGCAACGGCTTTGTGCCGGTCACCGAGTTCCGTGCGATGGGCTTGCCCGAGGTGGGCGAGCGGATCGGGGACTGGCTCGCCGACCCTGGACGGGTGGCCCGGCTGCGTGCGGAGGTTCCTGGCGTGGTCGCCGCTTGGAGCCGGGACCACGCCGTCGCGGCGGGCATGCCGGTCGAGACGCTCAGGCGGCTTCTGGACCTGCCGTCGCTCGACCTCGTCGCCCCGCTGCTGCGCGACACCGGCCTCGAGCTGGCGGGCGGCCTCGTGAGCGCGCCGGGCGCCGGGCTCGGCCCCGCGGTCGACCGGGCGGTGCGGGCGCTCGAAGAGCGGTTCGGCACACGGCCGTTCCACGCGCCCGAAGCGGATGAACTACGCGAACTCGGCTTGGGCAGAAAGGAACTCGCCGCCGCGGTCCGGCTCGGCAGGCTGACCGCGATCGCCGACGGCGTCGTGCTGGGCCCGCGCGCCGAAGAGCGGGCCGCGGCGGCGTTGGCTGGCGTCGACCAGCCGTTCACGGTCTCGCAGGCCCGCCGTGCGCTCGACAGCACCCGCCGCGTGATGATCCCGCTGCTGGAACGCCTCGACGCACTCGGCCTGACCGAACCCCGCCCCGACGGCACCCGCCACACCACCTCGTGAGTGTTTTGACCGGTTAGAACCGGCCATACCACTCACGACCCCTTGCCCTGGACGACATGAACGGGGCGTTCGCAACGTTGAACGTAATGAACGTGGCGTTCATGCGGATCGATCGCCCGGCCCGGTGCCACGCGAGCCTCAGGAGTCACACCTGCCCCTGCAGCAACTCCGGCATCACGCGCGGGTCGCGCATCGGGGGTCGTGCGCGTTGCGGGCGGTTCTAACCGCCCGCAACGCGCACGACCCAGGTCCCCAGCGCAGGGGGTCGTGAGTGTTCCGGCCGGTTAGAACCGGCCGGAACACTCACGAGTCGTTTGCTCTGCGAAGCGGGGCGGGCGGGACTACCTTGGCTGGTATGGGTGTGCGGCGGTGGATCGAAGGCTGGCCGGTGTACCGGCAGCTGACCGGTCCTGACCGGCTCGCCCGCGGGCAGGCCGCCAAATCGCGGGAGTGGCACGCGCGCACCGAGGACGCGGACAAGGTGGTCCGGTCGATCTGTCCCTATTGCGCCGTCGGCTGCGGGCAGAAGGTGTACGTCAAGGACGGCAAGGTCACGCAGATCGAGGGTGACCCGGATTCGCCGATCTCCCGTGGCCGCCTGTGTCCCAAGGGCTCGGCCAGCAAACAGCTGGTGACCAGCCCGACCCGGGTGACCGAGGTGCTCTACCGGCGCCCGTTCGGCAAGGACTGGGAACGCCTGCCGCTCGACCGGGCGATGGACATGATCGCCGATCGCGTGCTGAAGACGCGCCGCGAGACCTGGCAGGACGTCGACGACGAGGGCAGGCGGCTCAACCGGACACTCGGGATCGCCAGCCTCGGCGGCGCGACGCTGGACAACGAAGAGAACTACCTGATGAAGAAGCTGTACACCGCGCTCGGCGCGATACAGATCGAGAATCAGGCCCGTATTTGACACTCCGCCACGGTTCCCGGTCTGGGGACCTCCTTCGGTCGTGGAGGCGCCACGACGTTCCAGCAAGATCTCGCCAACGCCGACTGCATCGTCATCCAGGGCTCCAACATGGCCGAATGTCACCCGGTCGGATTCCAGTGGGTGATGGAGGCGAAGGCACGCGGGGCGAAGATCATTCACGTCGACCCGCGGTTCACCAGGACCAGCGCGGTCTCGCACGTTCACGCGGCGCTGCGGGCGGGCACCGACATCGCGTTCCTCGGCGGGCTGATCAACTACGTGCTGGAGAACGAAAAGGATTTCCGCGAGTACGTGCTGGCGTACACCAACGCTTCGGCGATCCTGCAGGACGGGTTCGCCGACACGGAGGATCTCGACGGCCTGTTCTCGGGCTTTGACAAGGAAAAGCGTCAGTACGACGTCTCGAGCTGGGCCTACGAAGGGGTGGACGCGACGCCTTCCGCGGGCTCCGGCGAGCCCGAACAGACCGGCGAGCACCACCACGGCGGCGAGGAGCACCGGAGCACGGCGCGAGCGGAGTCCTACGGCAGCGGAGGCGCCTCGGTCGACGCCAAGCCGAAGACCGACGAGACCCTGCGTCATCCGCGCTGTGTCTACCAGGTCCTCAAGCGGCACTTCTCGCGCTATACCCCGGAAGTGGTCGCCGACGTCTGCGGCATGCCGGTGGAGCAGTTCGCCGAGATCGCCGAGGCGATCACCGCGAACTCCGGGCGCGAGCGGACGACGGCCTGGGTGTACTCCGTCGGCTGGACGCAGCACACGGTGGGCGCGCAGTACATCCGCGCCGCGTCGATCCTGCAGACGCTGCTGGGCAACATCGGCAGGCCGGGCGGTGGCATCCTCGCCCTGCGCGGGCACGCGAGCATCCAGGGCTCGACCGACATCCCGACGCTGTTCAACATCCTGCCCGGCTACATCCCGATGCCGCACGCGCACCAGCATCTGGACCTGGACGGCTTCGTCGCGGCGGACGCCGGGAAGACCGGCTTCTGGGGCAACATGCGGTCCTATGTGGTCAGTCTGCTCAAGGCGTACTGGGGTGAAAGCGCCCAGGCGGGCAACGACTTCCGGTTCGACTACCTGCCACGGCTGACCGGAGACCACGGCACGTACGCCACGGTGCAGAAGCAGATCGAGGGTGAGTGCAAGGGCTACTTCCTGGTGGGCGAGAACCCCGCGGTCGGCTCGGCCAACGGGAAGTTCCAGCGGCTCGGCCTCGCCAACCTCGACTGGCTCGTCGTGCGCGACTTCCAGCTGATCGAAAGCGCGACGTTCTGGAAGGACGGTCCCGAGATCGAGACCGGGGAACTGGCCACCGAAGAGATCGGCACCGAGGTCTTCTTCCTGCCCGCCGCCGCGCACACCGAGAAGGACGGCAGCTTCACCAACACCCAGCGGCTGCTGCAGTGGCACCACAAGGCCGTCGAACCACCCGGCGAGGCACGCAGCGACCTGTGGTTCTACTACCACCTCGGCAGGCTGATCCGGGAGCGGATCGGCGACGACCCGCGCGATGCCCCACTTCGCGACCTCACCTGGAGCTATCCGGCCGAAGGCGCGATCGCCGAACCGCGGGCGGAGTCCGTGCTGGCCGAGATCAACGGGCACGGCCCCCGAGGACCGCTTTCGGCGTACACCGAGCTGAAGGACGACGGCTCGACGTCGTGCGGCTGCTGGATTTACTGCGGGGTCCGCGCGGACGGGCACAACCACGCCGCCGACCGGAAACCGGGCTCCGAACAGGACTGGGTGGCGAGCGGCTGGGCCTGGGCGTGGCCCGCGAACCGGCGGATACTCTACAACCGCGCGTCGGCGGATCCGGACGGAAAACCGTGGAGTGACCGCAAGAAGCTGCTCAGCTGGGACCCGGAGCAGGGCAAGTGGGTCGGCCCGGACGTGCCGGACTTCGAGCCAACGAAGCCGCCCGACTACGAGCCGCCCGACGGAGCCAAGGCGCAGGACGCGCTGGGCGGCCGGGATCCGTTCGTCATGCAGACCGACGGCAAGGCGTGGCTGTTCGTGCCCGCTGGGCTGGCCGACGGTCCGCTGCCCACGCACTACGAGCCGTTCGAAAGTCCGGTCAGCAACGCGCTTTACGGTGTGCAGGAGTCGCCGGTCCGGCAGACGCTGGACGCCCCGTCGAACCCGTACAACCCGGCGCGCAGCCCCGTTTTCCCTTACGTGTTCACGACTTACCGCCTGACCGAGCATCACACGGCCGGGGGCATGAGCCGGACGCTGCCGTATCTGTCCGAGCTGCAGCCGGAGTTCTTCTGCGAGGTGTCCCCGGCTCTCGCCGCCGAGCGTGGCCTCGAGCATCTGGGCTGGGCGACGATCATCTCGGCGCGCACGGCGATCGAGGCCAGGGTGCTCGTCACCGAGCGCGTCAAACCGCTGAAGGTGCGTGGCCGGGTCATCCATCAGATCGGCCTGCCGTATCACTGGGGCCCCAACGGGCTGAGCCGCGGCGACGCGGCCAACGACCTGCTCTCCGTGGTGATGGACCCGAACGTGCACATCCAGGAGGCCAAGGCCGCCACCTGCGACATCCGGCCGGGCAGGCGCCCGCGCGGGCGCGACCTGCCGGCACTGGTGGCGGAGTACCGGACGAAGGCCGAGGAAGGGAAACCGACCGATGGATGACCAGCCGCGGATGGGGTTCTTCACCGACACCTCGGTGTGCATCGGCTGCAAGGCGTGCGAGGTCGCGTGCAAGGAGTGGAACGGCGTGCCCGAAGCGGGCGGGCTGGACCTGCTCGGCATGTCCTACGACAACACCGGGGACCTGGGCGCGAACACCTGGCGGCACGTGGCCTTCATCGAGCAGCCCGAAGACTCGGGTGTGCGCTGGCTGATGTCGAGTGACGTCTGCAAGCACTGCACGCACGCCGCCTGTCTCGACGTCTGCCCGACGGGTTCGTTGTTCCGCACCGAGTTCGGCACGGTGGTGGTGCAGGAGGACATCTGCAACGGGTGCGGCTATTGCGTCCCGGCCTGCCCGTACGGGGTGATCGAGAAGCGGGAAAGTGACGGCAGGGCCTTCAAGTGCACGCTCTGCTACGACCGGCTCGGCACCGGGCTCGAACCGGCCTGCGCGAAAGCCTGCCCGACCGATTCGATCCAATTCGGCGAGCTCGGCGAACTACGCGAGCGCGCGGACGCGCGCGTGACGGAGTTGCACGACACCGGCGTTGAGGAGGCCCGGCTCTACGGCCACGATCCCGGTGACGGTGTCGGCGGCGACGGCGCGTTCTTCCTGCTGCTGGACGAACCCGAGGTCTATGGCCTGCCACCGGATCCGGTGGTCACGACCAGGGACCTGCCCGGGATGTGGAAGCGCGCGGCGGCCACGGCGGCGGGTGTCGCGGCGGCGCTCGCGGTCTCCTTCCTGGGGCGGCGCCGATGAGCCCGCGCCGCGAGCGGGCGATGGTCGACCCCGCGGAATTCGAGTCTTACTACGGAAAACCCATCCTCAAAGAGCCCGCGTGGAAGCAGCCGGACGTGCCGCTGTACCTGTTCCTCGGCGGTGCGGCCGGCGCTTCGGCGTCGATGGCCGCGCTGGCCGAGCTGACCGGACGGCCGCACTTGGCCAGGGCAGGCAGGCTGGTCGCCTCGGGCGGCTCGATCGCCAGTGTCGTCGCGCTGATCCACGATCTCGGGAAACCGACGCGGTTCCTGCACATGCTCCGGGTGTTCAAGCCGACGTCGCCGCTATCGGTCGGTTCCTGGATCCTCGCGCCGTTCTCGGGGCTGGCCGCGGTGGCCGCCGGTTCCGAGCTGACCGGGATCCTGCCGCGCGTGGGCAGACTGGCGGGTGCGGCGGCGGGACTGCTCGGGCCCGCGATGTGCACCTACACGGCGGTTCTCCTGTCCGACACCGCGACGCCATCGTGGCACGAGGGCCGTGAGGTGCTGCCGATCCTGTTCGCCGGGAGCGCGGTGACCAGTGGCGCGGGCGCGGCGTTGCTCGTGATCCCGGCGGGGGAGACCGGTCCCGTCGTCCGGGCGGCCCTGGCGGGCGCCGTCGCGGAGCTGATCGCCGAGCGCAGGCTGGAGACCGGGCTGGGGCTCGTGTCCGAGCCGTATCGGATCGGACGGTCGGGCAAACTCCTCAAGGCCGCGCGAGCACTCACCGCGGCGGGCGCGGGATTTTCCTTGCTAGCGCGGCGGAACCGGGCCGCGCGGGTGCTCGCGGGCGCGGCTTATCTCGGGGCCGGGTTGTGCACGCGGTTCGGGGTGTACGCGGCGGGCGTCGAGTCCACCCGGGACCCGAAGTACGTCGTGGTGCCGCAACGCGAGCGGCTCGAACGCGCTCAAAGCCAACGGAGGACGCCGTAGCCGCCGCGGTCACTCCTCAAGTGCGGGCGGGCACCATTTCCGCAGCGGCTTGACGGCCGGGCCGTGCAGCACCTCGCCGTCGACGCCGAACCTCGACCCGTGGCAAGGGCAGTCCCAGCTCTTCTCGGCGTTGTTGAACGCGACCAGGCAGCCCAGGTGCGTGCAGTGCGCGCCCACGGTGTGCAGCTCACCGGCGGGATCGCGGTACGCCGCCACGAGGTCGCCGCCCGCGCGGGTCACCTCGGCCTGACCCGGTGCGAGCCGGTCGAGCGCCGGGTGCTTGCGCAGCGCGCCGAGGTGATCGCCGACCAGATGCTTGGCGACCGTGAGGTTGTTGCTCGCGAGCGACACCGCGGAGCGCAGATCGAAGCGGTTCGGGTCGTAGAGGTCTTTGGCTGGATTGTCGTTGCCCAGCAGCAGATCGCGCAGCAGCATGCCGGCGGCGGGCCCGCCGGTCATGCCCCATTGGCCGAATCCGGTCGCCACCCAGAGGTGCTTCGAGCCGGGGTGGTAGCGGCCGACGTACGGCACGGAGTCCAAAGTGGACAGGTCGTGAGCGGACCAGCGATGGCTGACCGATCGCAGCCCGGCACGGGCACCCGCCCAGTCGGCCAGCTTCCGGTAGCGGCCTTCGACGTCGGCCTTCGCGCCGACACGGTAGTGCTCGCCGCCGACGATCGTGTACGCCTGGCCGTCCTCGACGTGCCCGCGCACCGAATGGTGGGTGTCGGCGTCGAGGTACATCGCGTCGATCGCGGACGAGCCGGGTCCGGCCACCACCAGGTCGCGGACGGGATCGAGCCTGGCGAAGTACAAACCACGGTCGAACAGCGGGTAGTGGGTGGCCACTACGACGTCCTTGGCCCGTACGTCGCCTGCCGAGGTGCGCACGGTCGGCGAGCCGGACTCGTCGAGCGACAGCGCCCGCACCTGTTCGATGATCACGCCGCCTGCCTTCTCCAGCAGCCCTGCCACGCCGAGCAGCCACTTGCGGGGATGGAACCGGGCTTGCGCGCTGACCCGGACGGCGCTGAGCGCGGGCACGTCGAGATCGATGTCCTGGACCAGCTTGGCGGGCAGCCCGGCCTCCTCGGCGGCCTCCGCTTCCTTTTCGATCTGGGGCACGGTGTCGCGGTTGACCGTGTAGACGACGCTGTCGCAGCGGGTGAAGTCACAGTCGATGGGGAGCCCGGCCATCCATTCGAGTGCCCGAGTCTGACTCGACGCGTACAGTGCCGCCGCTCCGGCGCCTTTGCGTGAGCGCAGCGCGTCGTATTTCAGGCCGTGCTGGGCGGTCACCTTGGCGGTGGTGTTGCCCGAGACCCCGGCGGCGAGCCGGTCCGCCTCCAGCACCAGCACCGAACGGCCCGCCTCCGCGAGAAGATAGGCGGTGACCAGGCCCGCGATACCGCCGCCGAGCACGACGACGTCGGCGGACTCGGGCAGCGGCCGCCCGCCGCGGTCCGGTGCGGCGGTGGTGTCGAGCCAGAGCGAACCGGTCATACCGAGCGGATCCCCGGTCCTCCTGACCGGTAAACCCCGGTTCGAAGCGCGCGAGGCGGGTATTCGCCGACCATGACACGTGTCGAGCGAACGGTTCCGGCCAAGGCCGATGACGTCTTCGCCGTGCTGGCCGACGGCTGGTCCTACGCGGCGTGGGTGGTGGGCAACTCCCACGTCCGCGACGTCGATCCCGAGTGGCCCGCGGTGGGGTCACGGCTGCATCATCGGACGGGGGCGTGGCCGCTGCAGGTGCAGGACATCACCGTGGTCCGTGCCATCGAGCCGGGCCGCTACCTCGGGCTGGAGGCGAGGCTGTGGGTGTTCGGGGCAGCCTGCATCGAGCTGACGCTGGAGCCGGTGCCGGGCGGCGGCACGCGGGTGGTGATGGAGGAGCGCGCGATCAGCGGGCCGATCAAGGCGATCCCGCACCCGGCGCTGGCGGCTGTGCTGAAGCCACGCAACAAGGAGGCGCTCGCCAGGCTGGCCGACTTGGCCACCGGACGGGGCACGACGTTGCGCTAACGGCCGTGAACGAGTCGCTGAGCCGCTTTGACCGTCGTGGAGTAGAGCGCGCCGGCGTGCCCGGCGCGGGCCAGCGCCGCCCGTGCCGCGTTCGAGCCGGGGCCACCGTGGACGGCGCCGCCGGGGTGCGCCGACGCGCTCGCCAGGAAGAGCCGGTCGATCGGGGTGTCGGCGCGGCCGAGTCCCGGGGTCGGCCGGAGGAAGAGCTGCTGGTGGATGGCGGTGGTGCCCGCGTTGATCGCCCCGCCGACCAGGCTGGGGTCGTGCTGCTCGAGTGAGGCCGGGCCGTGCACGAGCCGGTCGAGGATGAGCCCGGTGAAGCCGGGCGCGTGCTTCTCGATCCGTTCTTCGATGCGCTGGACGTGATGGGCGAGCGCGCTCTCGGAGCGGCAGGAACCGCGTGGCACATGGGTGTAGGCCCACACGCTGGCGGTGCCAGCCGGTGACCGCGCGGGGTCGGCCGTGGTCATCTGACCCAGCAGCAGGAACGGGTTCCGCGGAATGCGCCCGGTGACGAGATCGGTGGAGAACCGGCTGAGGCCGTTGAGGTCCGCTCCCAAGTGGAGGGTGCCCGCTTCGCGAGCCTCCTCGGCGGTCCAGGGCACCGGACCGGACAATGCCCAGTCCACCTTCACGGTCGAACTGTCCCATTCGAACACTTCCAGGTCGCCGACCAGCCGCGAGGGCAGCTGCTCGGCGCCGACGAGGTCGAGGTAGAGCGTGGGCGCGGGGACATCGGCCAGCACCGCCTTGCCCGCGCGGACCAGTACGCCTTCGTGATCGCGGACGCCCAGCGCGCGTCCGTTCGCGACGAGCACGCCGGTGACGCGCCTGCCGCATTCGATCCGCCCGCCGCGTGAGGCCAGCCGCCGAACGAGCGCGGCGGTGATCTCGGACGCGCCGCCTTCGGGCACCGGGAACCCGACGTCCTGCGCGAGCATCGCCAGCAGCCAGCCGAAGACACCGCTGCCCGCGTTGTCGATGCCGACATCGGCGTGCAGCGCGTTACCGGCGAGCAGCAACCGGGCGCCGTCACCGCGAAAGGCCTCCATGCCGAGCCTCCTGGCGGGCAGCATGAGCATGCGCGCGAGTCGTAACGCCTCGGCCGTGCCGGTCGAGCGCAGCAGCCGGGCGCCGGCCCGTACCGGCGGGAACGGGGTGAGCAGCGAGTCGACTAGAGCGTCACGAATGCGTTGCCACTGCTGGAACATCGCCTCCCACGCGTCGGCGTCTTCCGGCGCGAAGGCGGCGACGGAGGCTTGCGTGCGTTTGAGATCCCGCGATAGCAGCGCGCAGCGGTCGTCGGGGAAGATGTGCGCGAGCACTTCGGGCGCGTGCCGCCACCGCAGGCCATGGCGTTCGAGTTCGAGTGCCTTCATCGCGGGGGAGACCGCCGAGAGAGGGAAGAAAGCACTGCACAGGTCGGTGGAGAATCCTGGCACGGGCAGCGGAGCGCTGCGTACCGCTCCACCCGGCTCGCCGGTGGCTTCGAGCACGAGCACGCTCCAGCCCGCGTCGGTCAGCAGGTTCGCCGCGACCAGCCCGTTGTGCCCGGCGCCGATCACCACGGCGTCGGCCGTCTCCACGCTCATGCCTGCGACTGGTGACTCGGCTGCCCCGGACGCACCGCGCCGATCCGATCGGCCAGTCCCAGCTCCGGGCGCGCGGCGAGAGGCGGGCTCGCCGTTCCGGCCCGTTCGGCCATCCCGGCCACCAGCGCCGAGATGGCGGCCGCCGAGTCGTACCGCGGACGCCAGCCGAGTTCGTCCCGCGCGCGGGTGGTGTCGATCAGCGGCGCCTGGTCGGCGAGCGTGAGCCAGCCGGGATGCACGGGTTGCAGGCCCCCTCGCCAGGTCACCCACGCGGCGGCCCGCAAGGCCGTGCGCGGCACCGGGATCCGGGGTCCGCCGATCGCGTCGGCCAGCGCCCCGGCGTCGAGCACCTGCGCACTGGCGAGGTTGAACGCGCCCTCCGCCTTGCGGAACAGGATGGTGTGCAGTGCGTCGGCCACGTCCTCGGCGTGCACGGCCTGCGCACGCAGCCGCGGCCAGAGCGGCAGCGGCAGCCAGCGGGAGCCGACCAGCCGTTCCGGCAGCAGCGAGCTGAGCAGCCAGTCCGAGAACTCTCCGGCGGCGTCGTGCTGCACGACGGCGCAGGGACGGATCCGCGTGACCTTGACCGCCGGATGACGGTCGGCGAACTCGTCGAGCTGACGTTCCAGCAGCGCTTTGCCCCGGCTGTAGGCGCTCGTGTCGATGCCCGTGCGCGGCCAGTCCTCGGCGACCTTGGTCCAGCGCGGCGCCTTGCCGTACGCGGCGACCGAGGAGGCGCACACCACGTGCCCCACACCCGCGTCGGCCGCCGCGGCGAGTACCTGGGCGGTGCCTGTCTCGTTGGTCCTCGCCATGGGAGGTTCGCCGGCCGGCGGGTGGATGCTCCAAGCCAGATGGACGACGGCGTCGGCGCCCTCGAACGCCTCCGCGAGCACTCGCGGGGCTTCCGGCGAGCCGACGTCGCAGGCGACCCAGCGCACCTTGCCGTGGTCTTCGCGCGGGGGCACGCGGCGGGCTATGCCGGTCAGGTCGAGTGCGGGGTCGGCGCCGTAGCGGCGCAGGAACGCGGTCCCGATATTGCCGGTGAGCCCGGTGATGACGACCTTCATGCCCGGAGGGCTACCCACTAACCGGCGATACCACTCACCGCGCTTGTTCGTCGCGGGACGCCTGCTCTTCCCGCCGACGCCGGTTCCGTTCCTGGCGTTCCTGCTCGCGCCGTCCGTAGGTCGCGTTGCGGACGGTCTCCTCGTCTTCCAGGCTCGAGCCGAGCGCGCCGGCGACGATGCCCACCGAGCTGCACAGCCACACCAGGTTCAGGTACGAACCCACGCCGACCGGGTGCCCCAGTGCCTGGGCGAAGTAGCCGCTGTCGATCAGCACGGCCGCGGCGAGCAGCGCGAGCACGTACAGGATGACGTACATGCACACCACCCCGATCGCCAGCGTGGTCGCCGTGGAAACGTTGTACAGCAGCGCTTTGCGGCGCTCGGCGGCGTCGGAAGGCCGGTCCCACAGGTGGTTGTACAACGTCAGCCACACGGTCATGACCACGACGGTGACCACCGTGATCGCCGTCAGCCGCAGCGGGGACAGCGCGTCCGCGAGCTTCCAGAACGAACTGGTGATGATGCCGTAGGCCGCGGTGCCCGCCGCCGCCGCGGTGGCGCCCGCGAGGTGCGGGACGAGCCGCCACGGACGGTTGTCCCGCACCATCCCGGCCAGCAGCCGCAGCCGGCCACGCAGCCCGACCAGCGCCAGGTGCGTCGCGGATGACGGGCGTTCACCGGGCATCCGCCGCGTCGGCGCCAGCACTTCCCGCAGCCGGGCCAGCGTTCCCCGCCCGCGGTGCTCGCCGTCGATCTTGAGCCGGTGTGAGACCAGTTGCCGCACCACGCGGACCAGCATCCTCTTCGCCCGGCGCCGCACCCGCACGGCGCCGAGTGCGGGCAGCGAGATCATCGCGACACCGTGCTCGACGTCGACTCCGGCGACGACGGGGTCGGTTCCCGCGCGCCGGGGCAGGTCCGTGACCAGTACCAGCAGGTCCCAGCCCCGGTCCTGCCGGTGCCGCCGCGAGAGCGTCCGCATCGGGATGTCACCGTCTTCGTCCAGCGGGAGCTCGCCGGCCTCGTGCTCCACCCGCCACCGTGTCTGCCCGTTCACCCGGGTGGCGAAGAGCTCGGGCAGGTCGTCGGCGATCGTGGTGATCACCTGCTCCGGCAGCCCGCCGTCGACCAGCACCCCGACGGCCACCTCGCTGGGCGCGTTCATGTGGTTCCCCTGATTCGTGAGGCGGCGGACACAGCGGCCTTGCCGCTGCCGATCAAGACCTGGCTCATGCCGAGGGGGTAACCGGACCGGCGGGAGGGAAACATCCGGCGGATGCCGCGGTCCATCCGGCGAGCGGGCTCGCGCGGGAATAGCCTGGGGCTGTCGCTTTCGCTTGTGGAGGTTCTGATGGTCGCGTTTCCCGGTGTCGTCAAGCGCACTGCGGGCAGCCGGTGACCGGGGAGGCCGCGGTGACGATCACGCCGTGCGAGGACGGGCCGCTGCTGGTGCGAGGTCCGGTCAGGCTGGTCGCTCAGGACGGGACGGAGATCGACGCCGGGCGTGAGACGATCGCGTTGTGCCGGTGCGGGCGATCGGCGATCAAGCCGTTCTGCGATGGCACCCACAAGGTCGCCAAGTTCCGTGCGGCCAGCGGGCCGCGTAACGATCCACTGCGTCCGTCCGAAGAGGACTGAGCCGTTCAGGCGACGTCGGTTTCGAGCACGCCATGCAGAGCGCTGCGGCCGGATTCCCAGCGCTGTAACAAGAATTCCGCCATAGCGTTGTCGGCCGCCAGTGCGCACGCGGCACCGAACAGGAGCTTGCCGGTGTCTTCGGGGTGGTCCTCGAGGTAGCCGCCGCACAGGTCGTGCATGGCTATTTGTTCGTGCACGGCATCGGCTTCGACATGCTCGTCGTAGAACCGGGTGGTCCCCGTGCCGTGGCCGAGGCGGCGCAAACCGTTGCCATAGCGGCGGTTGGGCAGCGAAGACGTCATTTCGAACACGGCCAGGTGCCCGAGCAGCGCCGGTGTCCACGCGCGGTGCAGGCCGAACAGCGACATCGTGTTGCTCACCGCGAGCGTCACGGCAGGCACCTGGTCGAGGTAGGCGCCGTAGGTGTCGTCGAGGCCCAGGTCGCGCATCATGGCGCGGAACAGTTCCGAGTGCATCCGCTCCAGCCTGCCCGCGCCGTACTCATCGGACTGAATCTCGACCAGTGCCGCCTTCGCGCGGCCACTGATGCGGGGAATGGCCCAGCTGTGGGGATCGGCTTCCTTGAGGTGGTAGATGGAGCGGTGCGCGACGAACTCGGCGAATTGCCCGGCGGTCGCGTGCCGCTGCAGGTACAGCGCCAGGCCGGGCCCGTCGTCGGCGTCGATCATCGCTTTCAGCGCGGCGGGAGCGTTGGTAGCCCGTGGCGGGGGAGAGGTGAGGTCGCGCAGTGAGGCGAGCATGCGTTTTTCCAGTGCCGCGCGCACGGCCAGCAGGGATGGCTCGGTTTCCCAGTCTTCGTCGACGTCGCTGAATCCGCGGTAGCTCAGCTCGTAGCAGATCCAGAGGCTGACCTGCAGGTCCTCATCGGACAGAGCGAAGCCGCCAGGCCGTTGAGCGTGGTCGAGCACGGAGGAAGGCAGCGCGTGGGGCGACCCGCGCAACGCGGTCCCGAGGGCCGCGCTGATCGGTCCACGAGGGCGGGGCAAGTGCATGGCGAACCTCTTTCGTGCTGTTCCCGCGTCCGTCGCGGTGATCTCCGTGATACCCCGGGGACACCTCGTTCACTCATTCGCCGCAGCAGGTCACAGCGGCGAGCCGGTCGTTTGGGTCGTCCCAAAACGGGAATCGCCTAGTCATGAGCGCTGATCAGTACGGCATCCAGGACCCGCGTGCGCAGTACCCCGCTCCGGACCGCCAACAGGGCCAAGAGCAGGAACATCCCGGCACCGGCGGTGAGATGAGCCCGGAACCGGATCACGGGGAGCGGACCTACCGCGGCTGCGGCCGGTTGACCGGCCGCTCGGCGGTGATCACCGGCGGTGACTCCGGCATCGGCCGGGCGGTCGCACTCGCTTTCGCGCGGGAGGGCGCGGACGTCCTGTTGTCCTTTTTGGACGCCGAGGAGGCCGACGCTCGGAAGACCGCCGCCCTCGTCGAGGAGGCTGGGCGGCGGGCGGTCACCGTGCCGGGCGACGTCCGCGACGAGGCGCACTGCGAGCAGATCGTGCGTCGCGCGGTCGAGGAGTTCGGGCAGATCGACATCCTCGTCAACAACGCGGCGTACCAGATGTCGAGTGGCGGCATTCTCGACATCGACACCGAGCAGCTCGACCGGGTGTTCAAGACCAACATCCACGCCATGTTCTGGCTCTGCAAAGCCGCGATCCCGCGGATGCCGCCGGGGTCGGCGATCATCAACACCTCGTCGATCCAGGCGTTCCAGCCCGCACCCGAGCTGATGGACTACGCGATGACCAAGGCCGCGATCGTGAACTTCACCAAAAGCCTGGCGAGCGAGCTGGCGGACAAGGGGATCCGCGTCAATTCGGTGGCGCCCGGTCCGGTGTGGACGCCGCTCATCCCGGCCACCCTCCCCGCGGAGAAGGTCGGGGACTTCGGCGCGGACACCCCGCTCGGCCGGGCCGGGCAACCCGCCGAGCTGGCACCGCCCTATGTGTTCCTCGCATCGCAGGAGTCGAGTTACATCACCGGGGAGATCATCGGTGTCACCGGCGGCAAACCGATCACCTGAGCACCGGAGAGGCGGCGGGCAGGAAGCCCGCCGCCCCTCGCGCGACTTATGACTGGAAGAGATCCATACCGTTCCAACCGGTGCCGAGCGGACGGGCGGCGCCGAGGCCGGTACCTGTGCTCGGGTAGAGATTCAGGGTGCCGTCGGCGGTGCGGCCCGCGATGTCGGTGCGGCCGTCGTGGTCGAAGTCACCAGGGATCAGGGCGGTGAGCGCGGCCGCGTCGCCGAACTTCACCGGTGCGCTGAATTGGGCGTCGCCGTAGCCGCGGTAGAGATTCAAGGTGCCATCGGTCGTGCGGCCGACCAGGTCCGCGTGGCCGTCGTGGTCGAAGTCGCCCGCGACGAGCGCGGTCTGGCCACCCCAGCCGGAGGCGAGCTTGCGTGGTGCCGCGAACGTGCTACCGGTGCCGGCGTAGAAGTACAGGTCGCCGGTGTCTTTCTGGATGCCGATGAGGTCGTCGTGGCCGCTGGTGGTGAAGGCGCCCGCGACGATCGAACGCTGGGAGTTCCAGCCGGTGCCGAGTTTGCGCGGCGCCGCGAACGTGCCGCCGCTTCCCGCGTAGACGTTCAGCTCGCCATCTACGTTGACGCCGAGGAGGTCCGCCTGGCCGTCGCCGGTGAACTCGCCCGTCATGACGGCGGTCGTGCCACCCCAGCCGGAGCCGATTTTCCTGGGCGCCGCGAGCTTTCCGTCGGCGAAACCGTCGTAGAGGTAGAGGTTTCCGTCGGAGGCGTTGCGGGCGACGATGTCGTCCCAGCCGTTGCCCGTCACGTCGCGGGTGAACCCGCCGTCGAGGCCCGCGAGCCTGCGGAGGTCGGTCAGCGAGCCGTTGAACCAGTTGCGGTCGGCGCGGGTGGGGATGCCGGGCACGGTCGCGCTCGCCGTGTACTGCCAGAACGTCCAGGTGCTCCAGCCCGTGGGCACGGGCGCCGAGCTCGAGACGTAGTCGGCGATCCACAGATAGGTGGACGGAGCGAAGCGGCGGGCGTCGAGGCCGCACTGGCTCAGGAAATTCTTGTTGGTGTAGATGATCGGCGTGCGGTGGAACGAGGCGCGCATTGTGTCCACAAAGGATTTGACGCCGTCACTGGTCACGCCGGACGGGCAGGAACCGTCGCGGTAGTCCCATTCCAGGTCGAGCACCGGCGGCAGCTCGCCGGGAGTGTTGCCCGCGTACCCGGCGGCACGGGCCGCCGACACGAAGTGCGCGGCCTGCGCGGCGACCGAGCCGTCCTTGGTGGGCAGCAGGAAGTGGTAGGGCGCGCGCGGGATGTTCACCCGTTCCATCTGCGGCCACGCGGACTTGAAGTAGTCGCTGGTGTAGCCGTCGCCTTCGGTCGCTTTGATGAACGCGAACTGCTCGTTCGCGGCGACCGTGGTCCAGTTGATCGTGGCGCCGCCGGTGATGTTGTTGCCGGACACGTCGACGCCGTGCACGCCGGTCTGTGCCTGTGCGCTTCCGGTGATCGCCAGCGGCGCCAACGCCAGCGCCGCGGTGACCAGCACCCTTGTGAGCTTCTTCATGGCTTGACTCCTAGCTCTGGTAGAGGTTGTGGCCGTTCCAGCCGGTGCCGAGCGCGACCCCGGAACCGAGCGTGGTGCCGTAACTGGGATAGAGGTTCAGCGTTCCGTCGGCGGTGCGGCCGGCGATGTCGGTTTTGCCGTCGCCGGTGAAGTCGCCGGGGATCAAGGCAGTGATGCCGTTCCAGCCGTTGCTGAACTTCGCTGGGGCGCTGAATTGGGCGTTTCCGTAGCCGCGGTACTGATTGAGGTCGCCGTTGGCGGCTCGGCCGACGAGATCGCCGTGGTTGTCGTCATCGAAGTCGCCTGCGACGAGCGCGGTCTGGCCGCCCCACCCTGAGGCGAGTTTGCGAGGCGCGGAGAACGTGCCGTTTCCATTGCCCGCGTAGAAGTACAGATCACCGGAACCTTCCTGGATGCCGATGAGGTCGTTGGTGCCCTCGCCGGTGAAGTCCGCGGTGACGACGAACTTCATGCTGTTCCAGCCGGTCCCGACGAGCTTGGGCGCGGAGAACGTGCTGCCGTTCCCGGTGTAGAGGTTCATGTCGCCCGCCGTGGTGATCCCGAGCAGGTCGCCCTCGGTGTCGCCGGTGAAGTCGCCGGTCAGCACGATCCGGGTGGCGCCCCAGCCGGTGCCCATCGCGCGGGGGCTGGCGAGCTTGCCTGGCGCGAAACCGTCGTAGAGGTAGAGCTTGTCGTCGGAGGCGTTGCGGGCGAGGATGTCGTCCCAGCCATTGCCGGTGACGTCACGCGACACCCCGCCGCCGGACCACACGGCGTCGACGATGAGCTGGGCGTCGTGGACCTGCACCTGGTAGCGGTCGGGGAACGCGGAGACCTGCACGGCCTGGCACACCTCGCCGATCGGGGCGCTACGCCAGCTCTGGTCCGGGTAGAGCGCGGCCATCTTGCGCAGGAACGCGCCGGTCGCCCACGCCGGGTTGGTGCGCTCGGCCGCGCTGCCCCAGGACGCGCGCTGCTCGAACAGGCCGAGGCTGTCGTGGTCGGTCGACTCGGTGTGGTTGATCAGCGTCGACTCGACGATCGCCGTGGTCACCGCGATGACCGCGGCCTGCTTGCCGTAGGGCTTCGTGAACGCCGTCGCGGCCGTCGCCCTGGCGATGGCGCTGGCGCAGGAAACCCGTTCCCCGGTCAGGCTTCCCCGGAGCTGACCGGTCAAGGACGGGTTGACTCTCGCGGCGATCGCGTTGTCCTGAGTGGACGGTCCGCCTGCCCGGCACTGGCTGTACGCGACTTCGGTGCTCGCACTCGCTGCGGCGGGCAGCGCGCTCATCGAGAGGGCGGCGGCGACGAAGGCACTGAGGATCTTTCGCATGATGAGGACCTTTCAGCTCTGGTAGAGGTTGTGGCCGTTCCAGCCGGTGCCGAGCGCGACGCCCGAGCCGAGCGTGGTGCCGTAACTGGGGTAGAGGTTCAGCGTTCCGTCGGAGGTGCGACCCGCGATGTCGGTCTTGCCGTCACCGGTGAAGTCGCCGGGGATCAGTGCGGTGATGCCGTTCCAGCCGTTGCTGAATTTGGCCGGGGCGCTGAATTGGGCGTTTCCGTAGCCGCGGTACAGATTGAGGTCGCCGTTGGCGGCGCGGCCGACGAGGTCGCCGTGGTTGTCGTTGTCGAAGTCGCCTGCGACGAGCGCGGTCTGGCCACCCCATCCTGAAGCGAGTTTGCGGGGAGCGGAGAAGGTGCCGTTTCCGTTGCCCGCGTACAGGTAGAGGTCGCCGCTGCCTTCTTGGATGCCGATGAGGTCGTTGGTGCCCTCGCCGGTGAAGTCCGCGGTGACGACGGATTTCATGCTGTTCCAGCCGGTTCCGACGAGCTTGGGGGCGGAGAACGCGGTCCCGTTCCCGGCGTAGAGGTTCATGTCGCCGTCGGTGTTGATGCCGAGGATGTCGCCGTCGGCGTCGCCGGTGAACTCACCGGTCAGCACGATCCGGGTGCCGCCCCAGCCGGTGCCGATGGCTCTGGGACTGGCGAGCTTCCCCGGTGCGAAGCCGTCGTAGAGGTAGAGCTTGTCGTCGCTGGAGTTGCGGGCGAGGATGTCGTCCCAGCCGTTGCCGGTCAGGTCGCGAGCCGCACCGCCCGCCGCGCCAGGCTTGTTCTGGCTGGTCAGCTGCTTCCCGGTGACCGAGCCGTTGTCGAGCGAGCCGCTGTACTCGACGAAGGACCAGGTCTCCGCGAGCCCGGTCGCGCAGTTCTCCACCTTGAAGTCCAGGTGCGGACCGGTCACGTGGCCGGTCGCGCCGGACAGGCCGATTTGCTGGCCCTGCCCGACCTTCGCGCCGACGTCCACCGAGCGCACGGACAGGTGCGAGTACCGCGTGCACCGCCCGCCGGGATGCTTCACGACGACCGTGTTGCCCCAGCCGTCGCTGAGATAGGAGTCCTGGACGACGCCGGGCGCGCTCGCGCTGATCGTGGTGCCTGTCGGCATCCCGAAGTCGACGGCGTACCGGGTATAGCTGCCGTTGTGGCTCGAACCGTCCCAGCCTTGGGTGACGGTGTGCGTGACGCCCGCCGGATACGGAAGGAAGAAGCGATCGGTGACCGCCTGAGCCGGGCTTGCCATGGTGCCGGCCATCGCCGCGATGACCAGTCCGCTGATGAGTGTCTTTCGCAAGGTCTTTCTCCTGCCCCAGAGTCGCTGAGTGGTTGAGAAGGACTCTGGAGCGGACCGCTTTCGCGGCGCCTACAGCAGGCTTGCGAGCGCTAGGTAAGTCTTCTCGACCAGTTCGAGAAACGTCGGCGCGGGAATGGCGTAAACGGGTCGCGGATTGAAGCCTTCACGGCCCGAAGCCGGATCGCAGATCAGCAGCCTGCTCGCCGAGATGCCGACGAGCGCCACCCAGTGATCGGTGATCCCCGTGCGCGGAGCCCACCCCGGCGGCCGGGGGCCGCCTGGGCGGACCACGATGTTGACGGGCAGGGGACGCCCGATCGCCAGTGCTTTCGCGGCGTCGGCGAGCAGATCGTCCCCGGTGGAACGCACGGTGTACAGCGGATTCCCGAGCACCTGGTGCAGGCCGCGCTGAACGCCGTACCGGCTGGTGCCGTCCTCGGCGCTGGTGTCACAGAGTTCGGCGAGCTTCTCCTGGCTCGGCAGCGGCACGTCGAAGGCCGACAGCACGATCCGCGCCGCGGCCGGCCCGCAGAAATAGCCCGTGGCCTGCTGCTGCCATCGGGTGGGGACATAGCTCATGCGCTGGATCCTCTGCGGCTTGGCCCCCTGCTGGTGAAGTCCGGCCACCTTGCCGGACCGCGCCTACAGCACGCTTACAGCCGCTTTCAGATCATTCAGATCAGCATCGCGCTTGCCAGATAAGCACTCTCGATCAGCTCGTCGAGGTCACCCGGCTCGGCTTCGGGGACCTCCACCGAGAGCGGGGCGAACCCGGTCGGGTCCGGGAGTCCCAGCGCGAGGCGTTTCGCCGTCCAGCGTGCGCCGAGGTCGAGATCGCCGTCGGCCGCGGCGAGGTTGGCGGCGACGAGCACGCCGCTGAACGCGCTCTGGTAGTCGGCGACCGTCGACAACGCGACGGTCAAGGCGGCGCGGGCGTCGTCGAGGTGGCCGAGCGCTCGATGTGCTTCGGCGAGCAGGATCGTCAGCTGGGCGGACCGTCGTTGCGTCCGGGGGTAGGCGGCCGTCAGCGCGGCGACGCTCTCGCTGAGGAACTCCACGGCCTCCGCCGCGCGGCCTTCGATGAGCAACGCCTTGGCCAGCACGGCATGCGCGGGTTCCTGCTCGACCGGATCGCTCGCCGGGTCGAGTCGTCCTTTAACCAGTGCGAGCCATCTCGCGGCGGCTGTGGCGTCACCGCGGCCTAGCGCGATTTCAGCGCGTAGCACGAGCTGGGGCATCGAGGTCGGCTTGTGCAGCCTGCCGTTGCGGAGCTCGTAGCGCTGGCAGAGCGTGCGTGCCTCGGTCCAACGGCCCCAGGTGGCGAAGACCCAGCCCGCAGCGGTCAGCGCCGTCGACGTTTCGCCGCCTCCCTCGGCGTCGAGCCTGCTTACCTCGGCGACCACCGCTTCGCAGTCGTCGAGTACGTCAGGGCGGAGCATGTAGCGCCTCGTCGTCAAGGCGAAGCTCTGCGCTGTGAGGTACTCGCGGGGACGGAGCGACGGCTTGACGGCTTGCATTTCGGCGAGCGCGCCCGCGTAGTCGCCGTCGAGACGGGTCAGCCAGGCACGATGGAAGCGCAGCAGAGCTGCGGTTTCGGCGGAGCACTCGTCGAGAACGCGCCAGGCCGCGTCGAAGAAGGGGCGGGACGCGGGGAGCAGCGCCGCGTGCGACCACCAGAACTCCGCACACAATGCGACGATTCCGGCCGCGCGCACGGCCAGGCCGTGCTCGTCCGCCATCGCGAGTGCGCTGTGCAGCCTCGGCGCGTCGACGACGAGCGCCGCCATCGCCTCGCCGCGGTCCCAGGTGCTCTCGAGGCTGTCGATCCCGGCGAACACCTCTCGCCAGCGATCCAGGTGCCGTTCCAGCACGGTGACCAGCTCGCCGGAGTCGCTCAAGGCTTTGCGCGCGTGTTCCCTGACCGGCGCCAGCACCCGGTATCGCAGGGGAGTGGTGGCCAGTGGGTGCACCAGTGAGCGGGCGACCAGGTCCGCGAGGTCGTCGGCGTCGAGGCCGCAGACCCGCTCGGCGTCCGCGAGGGTGAACGGGCCGTCGAAGATCGCGAGGCGGGTGAGCGGACCCGGCTGGGGCAGCGCGTCGAAGGACCAGCTGATCGCCGCGTTGAGGGTGTTCGCCTTGGCCAGCAGGGTGGTGAGCCGCCGGGCCAGTTCCTCGACGCCGAGCGAGCGCACCCAGCCCGCGGCGAGTTCCACCGCGAGCGGCAGGCCGTCGAGACGGGCGCAGATCGACGCGATCGCTTCGCGTTCCCCGGCGGTCAGCGCGAGTTCGGGCGAGGTCGCCCGCACGCGTCTCAGGAACAACGCGATCGACGGATTGCCCTCGTCGAACCGGGTGGGCACCGGCAGCGGATCGAGGATGAGCACCTGCTCGCCGTCGAGCCCGAGCGCCTGCTGGGAGGTGGCGAGCACCCGCAGACCCGCGCAGGCACGGAGCAGGTGGTGCGTGATCTCGGCGGCCACCGGCAGCACGCGCTCGCACCCGTCGAGGATCAGCAGGGTGGGCGCCTGGCCGATGGTCTTGGCGACCTCCGGCAGCACCCCGTCCGAGTCGTCGGTGCCGACGGCGAAGACCGTGCCCAGCTCGGCGAGCGCGGTGACCCGGTCCGTCGCGCCGCCGAGTTCGACGACGGCGCCGTTGCCGGTGCTCTCGGCCTGCCACGCGAGCGCCGTCTTGCCGACGCCGGTCGGCCCGGTGATCGTCACCAGCCTCTCGGCGGCCAGGTAGTCCGCGAGGTTCGGCTTTTCCCGCCCCAGCAAGGGAATCGGGCGAGGCCGGATGCCCCACCAGGTGTGCGCGCGTTCCGGCGGTGCGACGACTTCGCCGCGCAGGATCTCCAGCTGCGCCGTCGCCAGCGCCTCGCCGGGGTCGACGCCGAGCTCGTCGGCCAGCCGCTTCCGGATCCGGTCGAGCACGGCGATCGCTTCGGCCTGCCCTCCGGTCGCGGCGTAGGCGCGCGCCAGCGAGGCGTGGACGTCTTCGGCGTACGGGTCCTCGGCGGCGATCGCCTCGAGCATCGGCGTGGCCTCGGCAGGCGCCAGTTCGGCGAACTCCCTGACGGCCTGCCGGTACTCCCGCCCGATGGCCACGGCCTGCGCGGATTCGCGCAGCTCACCCGAGATGTCGGCGAGCAACCGCCCTCGCCAGCACGCCAGCGCCTGCCGGTACAGCCCGCCCTCCTTGGCGTGCCTGGCCTGCGTGACGCACCGGCGGAACTCCCGCAGGTCCACCCGCGCGCCCGTGACGTCCAGCGAGTAGCCGGCGGCCGAAAGCCGGATCTCGCCCCGGTCACCGAGCCACTTCCGCAGCCGCGAAACGGCCACCTGCAACGCGGCCTTCTCCTCGGCGGGCCGGTCGTCACCCCACAGCCAGCCTGCCAGGACCTCCCCCGAGACGGGCGCACCATCGGCCAGCAGCAACCCCGCGAGCAGCGTCGCCTGATGACGGCTGCGCGGCACGGCCGCCGTGCCGTCCCGCAGGACGGAAACGGGCCCCAGCACCGTGAACTCCACCACGAGATCACGGTAGCGGCGCGATCACCCGCTGTGGTCCGTTTTCGGCGATCGCGACGCGATATGCCGTCAGTCGAGCCCTTCGACGATGCGGAAGTCGCGCTCGAAGCCGTCGGGGAGCGCGGCCAGTGCCTTCTGGTAGGCCTCGCTCTCGTATGCGGCGACCGCCTGTTCGAAGCTGTCGAACTCGATCAGGACGACGCGCTCGGCGACTCCGGCTTCGCGGGCGACGACCCGGCTGCCGCCGCGAGCGAAGGTCCGCCCGCCCGCGGCCTTGACGGCCAGGCGGGCCAGTTCGTTGTAGCCATCGAGCCCCTCGGGGTCTGTGATGGTGGGATAAACGCTGACCCAGTAGCCCTTGGCCATGGAACCTCCAGTGTTGGGACGTGCTCACCGGCTCGCTCGGTGGATGCTCAGTGGATCACGTGCTGGAGCTGGGCATGCAGCCCGGGTGCGGCGGCGCAGACCGTGAAGTTCGTGTCGACGGCCCGGGTGAGCGGGGTGTAGCGGATCGGGGCTCCGGCGAAATCGGTGTAGGTGATCCCGGCCTCCTCCAGCAGCACGTGCGGCGCCACGCTGTCCCAGATCCGTGTCGCCCGGTTGAGCGAGGCGCCGTAAGCGCCGGTCGCCACCTGGACGAGGTCGAAGCAGCTGTTGGCCATGCGCAGGCCGCGGCAGCGGGTGGCCAGCGCGGCCGCGATCGTGAAGTCCTCCTGCGCGAATTCGCTGTCGCCGTCGATGCCGTAGGCGATCAGGGCCGTGCCCAGGCCGGTAGCGGTCGGCGCCCGGAACCTGGCGCCGTTGCGGAAGGCGCCTTCGCCGCGCTGGGCGAGATAGAACTCGCCCAGCGCGGGCAACGCGATGCCGCCCGCCACCGGCACGCCGCCGACCAGCAGACCGGCCATGATCCCGAACAGCGGGCTGCCGGCCGCGTAGTTGCTGGTGCCGTCGATGGGGTCGAGCACCCAGACGGCGTCCGCGTTTTCGCCATGGAGGCCGGTTTCCTCGCCGAGGATCCCGTAGCCGGGGTAGGCGGCGCTGATGCGGGCGGTCAGCAGCTCCTCGATCTCGTGGTCGGCGGCGGTCACCACCTGGCTCGGCTCGCCCGGCTTGGTCGTCGAGGCGCCGGGCGAGCCGGGCAGCCGCGCGGCGGCCTCACGCAGCACCGAGTCGAGGAAGGGCAGGTGGTTCACGGGGTGCCGTCCTTGCGGTGGTGCCGTTCAGCTCGCCAGCCGGGTCACGGCGGCGAGCATCTGGCGCACGATCAGGAAGTCGCTGTACCGCGTGCTGGTGAAGTCCCGGTATTCGCCTGCCCGCACGGCGTTCTTGATCTCGCGGATGCCGTCGATGAGGCGATGATTCGGGCGGAACCCCAGCGCTCGTTCGGTCTTGGCGAAGCCGACGCGGTAGTCGCGGGGATCCTGGATCCCTTCGAGGATGTCGAGTTCGACGTCACCGACCTCCTGCTGGATCGTCCAGCCGACCTCGGCGAGCGAGTAGTTCTCCGCGTCGGAGCCACAGTTGTGGATTTCGGCCTCACGCGCCGGTTTCGCGGCCAGCGCCAGTGTCGCCGCCGCGGCCGCGTCACGCACATGGACGAAAGGACGCCATTGCCTTCCGCCGTGCACGGTGACTTTCCGTTCCAGCACCGCTTGCGCGGTCATGATGTTCACGGCGAGGTCGAACCGCATCCGCGGCGACAGGCCATAGACGGTGGCGAAGCGCAGAATGCTCGGAGCGAAATCGTCACTCCGCCGCGAGAGCAGATAATGCTCGGCCCTGACCTTCGTCTCCGCGTAGACGGACCGCGGGCGCAAGGGGGAGAGCACATCCGCGGTCTCACCCCGCGAAACGCCGTAGGTGCCGCAGGTCGACGCGAACACCAGCCGCCGGACTCCGGCCCGCCCGCACGCCTCGGCCAGCCGGATCGTGCCGAGATAGTTGGTGTCCCAGGCCAGTTCGTGGTCCAGGTCGCACGCGGGGTCACCGACGATGGCCGCCAGGTGCACGACACCGCTCGCGCCGCGCAGCGCCTCTTCCCATTCGGCGGGTTCGCGGACGTCACCGTAGACATGGCGGATTCGCTCGGTGTCCGAAGGCATCCGCCTGACCAGCCCGTTGTCCACGACGACCACCTCGTTGCCCCGGTCGGCGAGGTGCTTGACCAGCACGGAGCCGAGGTAGCCCAGTCCGCCGGTGACAACGATTTTGGACATGCGCAAACCCCCTCGGGTTGATGAGAATGAAGAAACCCGGCGAATTCGCCTCGCGCCTTTCCCGCTTCGAACGGTAGCGGCTCGGTCGCGCACCGGGCAACTCGTCCAGCAAGATCGGAGAGCGATGGTCGTGAGTGTTTACGCCGGTTAGGGTGACAAGGGGCGCCCTTGTCACCCAGAGCGTGACAAGGGCGCCCCTTGTCACGTGCCACGGTGGACGAGCCGCGCGAGTGGAAGAATTTCTGCACCCAACGGAGCAAACCTTCCACTCGCACCGACACTCGGGCGACGGGTAGCCAAGTAGCGGTCCGCTAGAACCGGCCGGAACACTCACGACCACCGTGGGGGCTTGAAAGGACGGGGCCGTGGAGGATGAAGTCCACCAGCCTGGCCGCCGACTCGCCGACGTCCTCGAGCGTGGTGTCGATGCGCAGGTCGGGGGTGAGTGGCTCCTCGTAGACGGCGTCGACCCCGGTCAGCCCGGTGATCTCGCCGCGCGCCTGCCGGGCGTACAGCCCCTTGACGTCGCGGCGGCGGCACACCTCGACCGGCGTGGCGACGTGCACCTCGGCGAAGGGGACGCCGGCGTGCGCGGCGCGCAGTGCCGCCCGGCTGTGGGCGTACGGCGCGATGGCGGCGACGATGGTGATGATCCCGTTGCGCGCCAACAGAAGCGCGACGGAGCCGATGCGCGTCAGGTTGCGTTCGCGGTCTTCGGGGGACAGCCCGAGCTCGGGCCAGAGCTCACGGCGGACGACGTCGCCGTCCAGCACCTCGACCCGGTGGCCTGCCGCCAGCAACGCCGCGCGCGCGGCCGTCGCCAGGCTGGTCTTGCCCGCGCTCGGCAGGCCGGTCAGCAGCACGGTCATCTCAGGCGGCCTGCTTCTCGACCCAGTCGTACACGCCGTCCAGGATCGCGTGGTGGGTTTCCTCGCCGAAGACGTTCAGCCCGCCCGTGACGGGGTTCGCCTCCAGGATCACGAAACCGTCCGCCGTCGGCAGGATGTCGAGGCCGGTCAGGGTCAACCCCAGCACGCGAGCGGCGCGCAGCGCGAGTTCTTCCAGCCCGGGTGGCGGGTCGATCAGCTCGAAGCTGCCGCCCAGCTTGACGTGGGGGCGCCACTGGCCTGGCGCGGGCAGCTTGAGCGACACCTCGGGAACGGCCTCGCCCGCCACCATGACCCGGTATTCACCCCATTGGGTCGAATAGTACGGAACGCACACCAGGGTGCCGTGTTCGTCCAGCCGGTCCTGGATCTCGGACTTCTGGGCGGCGAAATCGGTGATGCGTGTGACGCCCTTGCCGCGATATCCGTAGGACGGCTTGATGATGACGTCGTCCCATTCCTGGCAGGCCAATTCGACGTCCGACGGCGTGGTGGCCGATCGGCACGGTGGCACGGGCAACCCGGCCAGCGCGAGCTTGCGCATGGTGAGGAACTTGCTGTAGGAGGTCTGCCAGACCTCGGCCGAGTCGAACATGCGCAGGCCGGGGGTTTCGCTGACCATGGTCAGCCGCTCGACCCGGTCGCGCCAGTCGAGCCCGCGGTCACGCCAGTCGGCCCCGAAGAGCTTGGCGCGCGAGATGATCGCGTCGAAGGAACCGCAGGAATGCTTGCCCAGCCTGACGTCCATGCCCTGCTCGCCTGGCGCGTAGGTGACGTCTTCGAGGGTGAACAACGCCGTCTCGTGGCCTCGGCGCCTGCCGTGCTCGACGAGCACCGGGCCGTCCGGATCGTATTCGCCGCCGGGGGTGTCGGGGCCCAGCACGCCGTCGTCCCAGCCGAGAATTCCGATCTTCATCTTGGGCCTCCCCGTCTCGGCGCCGCGGACATCAGCTGACTTTCCCCGGTCGGCGACCGGCTGTCACCGGACGAAAGGGCCGACTTGGGCTGCCCGAAAGGGCCGCGAACAGGGTGCCGCCCCGAATCGGGGTACCGGAATCCGGCGGGTGGTGCTTAAAGTTCGCCGGACGAAATGTGGCACGGGGGGAGTTGACTGTGACCATTGGGGACACCTTTGGGGACACCATTGCCGAACCGGTGCGATTCCAGGACGAGGGCTGGTGGCGGAGTACGACATTTCTGGACGATCTCGCGGCCGCGGCCCGCGACCGCGGTGATCATCCCGCGCTGATCGCCCACGACGAAGCGGGAAACGCCACGGCGTTGAGCTACACCGAACTCGCGGGCACCGTCGAACGCTTCGCGTCGGCACTGCGTGAACTCGGGGTCGGGCGGGGAGACGTGGTCGCCTGCTATCTGCCCAACTTGTGGTTGCTGGCGCCGCTTTACCTTGCCTGTCACAGGGTCGGCGCAGTCAGTTCGCCTATTTTCCCCGTGGTCGGCAGCCGCGAACTCGGCCACGTCCTCGAAGTCACCAGCGCCAAGATCTGTGTGACAGTCGACAAATACGGCGAACACGACTGCGCTGCCTTGCTCGCCGAGGCCGCTCCGGAAACCTTGGTGCACCGGGTCGTGGTGGGTGACGCGGTGGCGACCGGCGCGCTCGACTTCGACCAGTTCTTCGTCCGCACACCGTGGGAAGAGCGCACGCCGGTTCCCGAGGCCGACCGGCTCGGGCCGGACGAACCGGCGCAGCTGCTGCACACCTCCGGCACGACCGGCAAGATGAAACTGGTCGTGCACAGCCAGAACACGCTCTACGCCGCGGTGCGGGCGGTGTCCGAGCCGCACCGGCTGACCCCGGACGACGTCATCTCGCTCCCCGGCATCGGCACCGCCATGGCGGGCTTGACCTACGGCCTCTACCTGCCGCTGTTCCTCGGCGCCACCGGCGTCGTCCAGAAGCAGACCAACGACATGGATCTGCTGCGCGACCTGATCGAGGCCCACCGGGTCAGCTGGCTCTACACCCCGCCGATTTTCCTGGTCAACCTTCTCGCGTCACAACGAAAAGAAGCGCGGGACACGTCCAGCCTGAAGCAGATCGTCACGGGGTCGGCGCCGGTCCATCCGCAACTGAGCGCGGACGTGCGCGAGGTCTTTGACGTCGAGCTGCACGCGCTCTGGGGAATGACCGAGAACGGCGCGGTCACGGTCACCAGGCCGGACGATCCGCCCGGCTGGGCCGCGCACAGCGATGGCAGTCCGACGCCGTGGATGGACGTCCGCATCGACGCCGAGCCCGGCGAGGAAGCGGGACGGCTGCTGGTGCGTGGCGCGTCGCAGTGCCTCGGCTACCTGGGCCAGCGTGAGGTCTATGACTCCTGTGTGGACGCTGACGGCTGGTTCGACACCGGCGACCTCGCCCGGCCCGACGGCCGCGGCGGCATCCGGATCGTGGGGCGGCGCGCCGACATCATCACCAGGCCGGACGGCATGCAGGTGTCGACGCTCGAGGTCGAATCCTTGCTGCAACGCCACCCCGGCATCACCGAGGTGGTACTGGTCGGCTATCCACACCCGGAGATTCCCGGCGGAAGCAAGGTCTGCGCGGTCGTCGTACCGGTGTTCCCGGTGCTCTCACTGGCCGAGCTGCACGCGTACCTCGCGAGCGAGGGCGTGGCGAAGGCGTTCTGGCCGGACCGGGTGCAGTTCGTCGGCATGCTGCCCAAGAACTCACTGGGGAAGGTGCTCCGGCGGCCACTGCGCGAACGCCTCGAACTCGCGGCGGCGCCACGCCCATGACGAAGACGCTCGAACCGGACCGCGCGGTGAAGCCCGGCATCGCACTGGCGGTCATCTCCGCCGCGACGCTGATGTCCCAAGTGGACACGACGATCGTGAACGTCGCGCTGCCCGGCATCCAGCGCTCACTGGGGTTCTCCGGCTCCGGGCTCGAATGGGTCGTCACGGCGTACGCCCTGGCTTTCGGGGGTCTCCTGCTGCTCGGCGGCCGGGCCGGGGACCTGCTCGGCCACCGGCGGGTCTTCCTGTCCGGCATCTTCGTCTTCACGGTGGCTTCCGCCGCCGGGGGATTCGCGACCGCACCGTGGTGGTTGATCCTTTGCCGTGCGCTGCAAGGGATCGGTGGCGCGGCGGCGGTGCCCACGGCGCTGGCGCTGATCGCGGTGACCTTTCCCGAAGGCCCGCCACGGGCCCGCGCGATCGGTGTCTACTCGGCGGTCGTCACCGCCGGGGGCGGGCTCGGGTTGCTCGCGGGCGGTCTGGTCAGCACGTACCTGTCGTGGCACTGGGTGATGTGGGTGAACGTGCCGGTCGGGGTGGCCGTCGTGCTGATCGGCGGGCGCGTGCTCGCCGAGACCGAGGGTGTTGGCGGCCGCCTGGACCTGCCGGGGGCGCTCACCGGCACACTCGGCATCACCTTGCTGGTCTACGGTTTGATCACCGGCGCCACGGACCACTCGGGAGTGGCGCACTGGCAGGACGGAACGGTCGTCGCCGCGCTGGTGTGCGCGGTCGTGGTGCTCGCTGCTTTCGTCGTCATCGAGAATCGCACTCCGCATGCTTTGGTGCCCTTGAGAATCTTTGCCGACCGGGTCCGTTCCGGTGTTCTCGTCGTGTCGGTGCTGACCACGACGGCGACATTCGGCCTCTATTTCTTCCTTACCATTTTCCTGCAGGACGTCTGGCATTTCAGCCCGTTTCAGACCGCTCTGGTGTACCTCCCGCTGACCGGTGCGGTGATGGCCGGGATCCGGCTCGGTTCGTGGTCGCTGACCAGGACCGGACCGTTCCGGCTGATCATCGCCGGGGAGGCGGTCGCCGCGGCCGGACTGTGCTGGCTTTCCTGGCTCGGCGGCGCGACCGGCGACCTGACGGGATTGCTCGTTCCCGCGTTGCTGACCCACGTGGGGCTCGGTTTCAGCAGCGTCCCGATGACGGTACTGGCGTTGCGCGGGGTGGCTCCGGGGGAGTCCGGGCTGGTGTCGGGACTCCTGAGCGCCGCCAAACAGGTCGGCGGCGCCACCGGCCTGGCCGTGCTGGGCACGGTCATCTGGGCGACGGCGGTGAGCAGCCCCGGCGCGATCGCGAACCAGGCGCTGGCCGTTGGCGTGAGCCGCGGGATCGCCGTCGCCTGTGGACTGATGGTGCTTGCCACGCTCATCGCGGTGGCGACGATGCGGCGTGGTGGAAAAACCGCGCGACACAACGGAATCCGAGAGGAGGAATGACCATGGAGAACGAAATCGAGGTCTTCGAGTTCGAATCGCAGGAAGCTTGCTCCTGCGACCGGATCGCGGGCTGAGCACGAGCCGGGCGGCACCAGGAAGCCGGCCGGCCGCACCGCCGGGCGAGGGAGGCGGCACGTCTCCCTCGCCCGGACCGGGCACGACCATCACCTCGTACGGAAAGCTGGCGGTCCTGATATGCGCTTGATCCAAGGAGAATCCCAGTACTGGGCGGTGGGCAGGAACTTCGTGGCGCGCGTGCCGTCGGACCGTCTCGGCGCGGACGGGCGCCCGACGCCCGAAGTCGCCGCGTCGCTCGAGGCGCGCGACCACACCATGGCACCGGCTTCCGATGTCTTCGGGCTGACCGTGCTGGTGACGACGAAGTGCAACCTCGCCTGCTCGTACTGCTTCCAGAACGCCGAACTGCCCAAGCCGGGCGCCGGCAGTCCACTTCGGATCCCCGGTTCGACCGTCGACGACACCAAGGTCGCCGACATCATGGCCTTCACACGGAGGCGGATGGCCGAACTGGACAAGACCTCGGTCAACCTGATGCTCTTCGGCGGCGAGCCGACGATGTACCTCGACTCCTGCGTGAAGCTGTTGGACGGATGCCGCGACATCGGGCTCGCCGGCGCCGCGATGATCTCGAACGGCACGTTGCTCACCGCACCGGCCGCGGTCGCGCTGGAAAACGCCGGCCTGCAGTGGGTGCAGATCACGCTCGACGGCGACAAGGCGGAACACGACCGGTCACGGATCACCATCGGCGGCCGGGGCACGTTCGAGCAGATCCTGCGCAACGTCGAGGAGGCCTCGGCGAAGACCGCGCTGAAGTGGCATCTGCGTGTCATCCTCAACGGCGACTCGATCAAGGGCGTCGACGGGCTCGTCGGCAGGCTCGCCGACCGGCTCGAGCCGGACAAGTTCATGATGACCTTCAGCCTCGTCTACGACGTGGGCCTCGGCTACGACAAGTCGATGCGGCACTCGGCGGATCTCGGGCACCGGCTCGCCGGGCTGCACCGGCAGGCGATCGACGCGGGCTTCACCGTCGGCGCGCCCCGGGTCGTCGACTGCCAGTTCTGCGAGGAGGTCGGCGGCACGACCGGCGCCGTGGTCAACTCCGACGGGAGCCTCTACAGCTGCTATCACTCCGCGGGCCAGCCCGGATACGACCTGGGCACGGTCACCGCCGGGTACGAGCCCGACAAGGTCGCCTCGCGCTGGGTGAACTGCGGGTACGAGACCGAGGGCGTCGACAAGGCGGCCGCGCGGCTGCAGGGCGACATCGTGGACGCCGCCATTCTCGACCACCTCTACGCCAAGGGTCAGCTCGGCAAGGTCACCAGCGGCCAGCCCGCGCCGGCGGGGCACTGACCATGGCCGGGCCACGGGTGTTGTACGTGACGGGCTGGTGCCGCAGCGGGACCACCATGATCGGCAACCTGCTCAACGAACTCGACGGCGTCGTGCACGTCGGCGAGCTGCGTTACCTGTGGCGCAACGGCGTGCTGGGCGACGGCACGAACACGTCCTGCGGCTGCGCCGAGCCGGTCGTCGACTGTCCCTTGTGGAGCAAGGTGCTCGGCCTGACGGGCGGCGCCGACGTGCTCGCCACGGCCCGGCTCTGGGCCGAGGCGCAGGACCTGCTGGTGCGCACCAGGCATACCGCGCGCAGGCTGGCCGCGAGGCAATCACCCGCCGCGTGCGAACTGGCGGCCCGGATGGCCGAGCTGTACGCCGCCATCGCGGCGGTCTCCGGCGCGCACACCATTGTGGACAGTTCGAAGTTCCCCGCCGAGGCGGCCTTGCTCTCCGGCACGGACCTCCGGATCCTGCACGTGGTCCGCGACCCCCGCGCGGTCGCTCACTCCTGGCTGCGGCCCAAGGACTACATCCCCGCGATGAGCCCGGCACGCAGCACGGTCTACTGGACGGGCTTCAACGCGGCGTCGGAACTGGTCTGCCTGCGCAACCCGGCGACCTCGATGCGGCTGCGGTACGAGGACTTCGTCCGCGACCCCCGTGGCGGCCTCGCGGACATCCTGCGGCTGCTCGGCCTGCGCGCCGAACCCCCGATCGGCGCGGATGGGCTGGCCACGCTCGGCGTGAACCACACGGTCACGGGCAATCCCGACCGGTTCGCGCAGGGCCGGGTCCGGGTGCGCCCGGACGACCGGTGGCGCCGCGACCTGCCCCGGCGAGCCGGGGCGACGGCCACCGCGCTCGCGTTTCCCCTGCTCGGCCGCTACGGCTATCCGGTTCGCACGGCGGCGGTGGCGTGATGGACCTGGGATTGAGCGGCAAGGTGGCGCTGGTGGCCGCGGGCACCAGCGGGCTCGGGCTCGGCACCGCGCTGGCGCTCGCGGGCGAAGGCGCGGACGTGTCACTCTGCGGCCGCGACCCGGATCGCCTGGCAGAGGCCGCCGCGGCAGTCGACGCCGCCGGCCCCGGTCGGGTGCTCGCGTCGGCGGTCGACGTCACCGACGAAGCGGCAGTCGCGGCCTGGGTCGACACGACGTCGGCCGAACTCGGCGGGGTGCACGTCGTCGTGACGAACGGCGCGGGCCCGCCGCCGGGGCCCGTGACGGCGTTCGGGCTGGCGGACTACCGGTCCGCGCTGGAGACCAGCCTGCTGCCGCACATCGGGCTCGCGCTGGCGGCGCTCCCACACCTGCGGGGGGCGGGCCGGGGACGGCTGCTGATGATCGCTTCGGAGACCGTGAAGCAGCCGATTCCCCACTATGGACTGTCCAATGTGGTGCGAGTCGGGCTGGTCGGGTTCGCCAAGTCGCTCGTGCACGAGCTCGGCGCCGCGGGCGTCACGGTGAACGTCCTCGCGCCCGGGTACCACCGCACCCCGGCGGTGGAGCGCCAGCTCGGCACCGACCCGGCCGCCACGCTCGCCGGGTTCGTGGCGGGCATCCCGCTCGGCAGGCTCGGTGACGCGGCCGATTTCGGCGCCGTGGCCGCCTTTCTCGCCGGTGACCAGGCCGGTTTCGTCACCGGTGAAGTGCTACTCGTTGATGGGGGTTCCTACCGTGGTCTCGATTGATCCTCTGGAAGCTTCGATTCCCGCCGTGGAGACGCTCGCGATCGACGGCGGCGTCCCCGTGCGGACGGCGGGCTGGCCGACCTACGATCGCGGCGACGTCTTCATCAGCGGCGCCGACGAGCAGGCTGGCATCGACGCCATCCGGCGGCGGCTGTACTTCCGGTACGACCACCGGCCGTTCGGGGAGACCGAGGCTGGCCGGTTCGAGGCCGCGCTGTGTGCGTACTTCGGCACGAAGCACGCGCTCGGCTGCACCAGCGGCACCACCGCGATCACGCTCGCGCTGCTGGGCCTCGGCCTGCCGCCGGGGTCGAAGGTGCTGTGTCCCGCCTTCACCTTCGCCGCGACGCCGTCCGCGATCCGGCTCGCCGGGCACGAACCGGTGCTCGTCGAGTGCGACGCGGACCTCAACCTGGACATCGCGGACCTGGCGGGCAAGCTGACCGAGGACATCGGCGCCGTCGTGGTGGTCCACATGCGGGGCTTCGCCAGCGACGTCGACGCGGTGCGCGCGCTGACCGACCCGCGCGGCATCCCGGTCGTCGAGGACGCGGTGCCCGCGCTCGGCGCCCGGTTGCGCGGCAGGCTGCTCGGCACACTCGGCGCGGCTGGCGCGTTCTCCACCCAGTCGGACAAGTCGATCAACACGGGGGAGGGCGGGTTCCTGATCACGGACGCCGCCGCGCTGTTCGCCCGCGCGACGGTCCACTGTGGAGCGTACGAGGGCAGGATGGACCGGCACTTCGACACCCCCGACGCGCCACCGGGTCACGTCAGCGACCTCGACTACCCGATCTTCGGCTGGCGGCTCGACGAGATCCGCGCCGCCTTGGCCACCTCGATGCTCACCCGGCTGGACGAACGCGTCGCCCGGCACCAGCGCAACCACGCGGTGGTCGCCGCCGGCCTGGCGGGGGAGTCCCGCATCGCGGTGCGGAAACCCGTAGCGCCCGGCGCGCTGCTCGGCGAGTCGCTGATGTTCCGCGTGCTCGACCCCGGCCCGGCGGCTGGCGCCCGGTTCGCGCGTGCCCTGTGCGCGGAGGGTGTCTCCGCACGCAACATCGGCGACCCCGTCGACCACAACGTCCGCGCGTTCTGGAACTGGCGCTTCTGCTTCCCCGACCCGGCCGCCGCCAAGCGCGCGCTGCCCAGGTCCGCGCGATTCCTGGAGCAGGCGGTGGACATCCCGCTGTCCGCCAACCTGACGCACGCGGACTGCGCCGACGTCGTGCGCGCCGTCCGCAAGGTGATCGCGGGGCTGCCGCGATGACCACCACCCCCGGCGAAACCTTCGTCTCGGCGCTGACCGGGTCGGGCGACGTGGAAGTGCCGCTGCGTGTCGCGCTTCCCGCGACCTTCCCGCTGGCGGCGACCCGGCCGAGATACACCGTGCGGCACCTGCTCAAGACGCGTGAGGTGGCGGGCCCGACGGCCTACCTGCGCGAGGAACACCACGGTTCGGACACCTCGGGCACCTCGTACGGCTCGACCCCCGAGTCGCGTTTCACGACGTCACTCGCGACCGCGGGGATCACGACGGTGACCGCGTCGCTGTCGGTGCCCGCCGAACTCACCGCGCACCCCGCGATGCTCGCGACGGTGATCGACCACCGGCTGATCGTCCGCCTGTGCACGCGGGAGAACGACGCGCTGCTCAACGGCAGTTCCGACGGCGTGGTCCCCGGAATCCGGGCGCTACCGGCGCTGCGCCGCTTCGACGAGCCGATCGACGCCGAACGCGTGGCCGCCGAAACCTGTGCTCTCGTCGAGGAAACCGGCGGTTCGTGCGATGGCATCGTGACGCATCCCAGGCTGTACTGGGAACTGGTGCGCCTCGGCCAGCTGACCCGGTTGACCGAGGCCGGTGTCCGGGTGTCGCGCACCAGGATGCTGGCCGCGGACGAGGCGATCTTCGCCGACTTCCGCGCGGCGTTCACCTTGATGGACACTGTGGACTCCGCGATCGGACTGCGCCGGGGAGCCGGAGCCGACGGGCAAGATCTGTTGTGGGCCTCGGTGCGGCTCGGGCTCGCTGTCCACTTGCCACAACACGTGGTGATCCGCACGGTCAAGTGAAGTGTGTGGCCCCGCCTGTCCGGCGGGGCCACACACGGTCTACGCGTGAATGAACTTGGGGCTGAAATTCTTGTTGTCCGTCAGCGTGCCGGGAATCACCTGAGTCGCATCGATAATCCCGAAAGCGGCGGTCGCGGCGTAAGGGGAATATTCGCCGATCGGGTGGCCGTCCTGGAGCACATTCGTGAATGGGACCGAACCGAAATCGGAGAACCGGCCGAACGGCCGCTCCACCCCGACCTGCGTGCCTTGCGGCGTCCGCGGTCCGGCGGCCAGACTTTCCTTACGCCAGCCGCGGGTCAGGTTCTCGAGGGTGAATCGGTACAACTTGTCGCCCTGATAATCCATGGTGCCGCGGAAAACGTCACCGGGAGCCACCTGGCCGTCCCACCGGACCCGGCTGTCGTACCCGGTCACCTCGTACCAGGCCGAGTAGACTGGGCTGCCGGAAGCGCAGTCCGCGTTGGTGCCGACCCCGGCGTACAGGTTGGGCCCGTGCAGGTCATAGCTGTAGATGTTCACTTCGAAGTCGACCGCGCCGCGTCCGCCCGCGCAGTTCGCCGCCGGTTGCGTCCAGGTCCCGGTCACCTGCCGGACATCGCTCGATTTGGACACGCTGTATCCCGCGAACGGATCGTCCGAGAACATGCAGCACAGCGCCGACGCCGAGGCGGGTGCCGCCGCACCGGTCAGCAACGCCACACCTCCGAGCGCTGCCGCTATCGTTGGCAGAAAACGTCTTCCCACGATGATTCCCTTTCCTTCGAAAGAGAATTCAGGCTATCGACGCGGACGGCCGGTCGTCGCGGACCGAAGGGCAGACAAAAAGGTGGACCGCGGCGCTCAGTTCAGCGCGAGGATGGCGATGTTGAGCGCGGTCGCGTACAGGATCCAAGCCAGGTAGGGAAACTGGAGCCACCCGGCCGGGCGCCGGAACAAGACGATGGTGACGATCACCGTGATGTCCAGCAGGACGATGTCGGCCAGCGCGAGCCCGTAAGCCCCGCCCGCGAAGAACAACGGCGTCCAGGCCGCGTTGACCACCAGGCCGATGCCGTAGACCGCGAGGCCGACGGCGCCGCCGTTGTCGCGCCAGTACAGCCAGCCCGACACCGCGAGCATCAGGTACAGCACCGTCCACACGGGACCGAAGAGCCAGGCGGGCGGCGCCCAGGGCGGCTGGTCGAGCGCGCCGTAGATCTCCTTGGCGTCGGCGGCGGCGACGGCGCCGATGACGGCGACGACCGCCACCGCCACGATGAACCCGGCGAGTGCCAACCAGGAGTATTTGCGCTGCGTGACGGTGGTCATGGAAGACAATGCTATTTGAGGGGAACGGCAAATGTCGCGGCCGTTGAACTGACGATGTGGCGTTTGGGCCGCCAGATTGCCCAAACGCCACATCGTCGCGCCCCGCAGCCGCGAACTCCCGCTGGGCAGCGGGGTCGTGAGCGAGGGGTTCCCCTGCTGCGTTCAATGCAGCAGGGGATCCCCTCGCTCCAGCCTGACAAGGCTTGCGCGAGTGGTACCTCTGCTCCGTTAGATGCAGCAGAGGTACCACTCGCGCGGGCACAGTCCCCTGCTCTGAGTTTGGTCAGGCAGCGAGGGGACCCCCGAGTGCTTACCACGCACTCAAGGGCACCCTCGCTTCACTGCGCAACCACCTCGAACCCGGCCAAGGAAATCCAGCCCGGCCAGCCTCGGAACACACCCTATTTGACCTGCCCCTCGTTAAAGCGGCGCAGGCCCGGACGCCGGATGACCGGAGACGTCCCGATCAGGTTCTGCGCGAGATGACCATGAGGTACTCGCAGGGAGCGTTCGTCCGATTGGCGAAGCCGTGGTCAGCGTCGGCTTGAAAGAACAGGGAATCGCCCTTGCCCAGTGTCTCGCTGATCCCGCCGAGCGCGACCGTGAGGGTGCCTTCGAGTACCACGAGCTGTTTCTCCGTACCCGGCGGATAGGCGGGCAGCAGCCCGGTGGAGACCTGCGCGGGCAGGTGGTGGAAGACCATCTCGGCACCTCCCGCGCCCGGGGCCGCCGACACGATGTGCCGCTCGAAGCCGGTTTCCATGTCGCGGAACACGGGGCGATCGTTCTTACGCAGCACGACGGCGACACCGGACGCCGCGGCGGCCGGCGCACCGATCAGGTCCGAGAGTGACACCTCGAGCGCGTGGGCGATCCTGGACGCGACGCCGATCGTCGGGCTCTTCTCGCCGCGTTCGACCTTGGACAGCATCGCCCGGCTGACCGAGGACCGGGTGGACAGCTGCTCCAGCGTCAGGCCGGCCTCCTCGCGGTGTCGCCGCACGTTGACGCCGAAAGCGCCCGCCAGATCATCGTCCTGAGCGTTTCCGTCTTGCTCGATCACCGTGCTCCTCGATCGATGAATATCCCGTCGCGCACAGCGTAGACTTTCTCCTATAGTAGATGACATCTTCCATGGGAGAACAACACGACGGAGGGGCTCCATGCGTTTGATCTCGAGTGGCAGGCACCATGCCACGTTCGAATTCGGCGAGCTGCGGGTGATCTCGTTGCGGGACGGGTACCTCGACATGCCGCCGACCCGGCTCCGTGACGAGGACGGGCGCACGCTCGCCGCGGTCCCGGCCGCCGTCCCGCTGGCGGGCGGCAATCTGCGGCTGTCGGTCAACGCCTTCTTCGTCACCGACGGCACGCGGTCGGTTCTCGTCGACACCGGCGCGTCCGACGTCTGGCCCGACCCCACCATGGGATTGATCTACGACGCGCTCGACGAAGCGGGAATCGACCGCGGACAGGTCACCGACGTGGCCATCACCCACAGGCACGAAGACCACGTGAGCGGCCTGATCGCGCCGGACGGTTCGGAAGCGTTCGCCGGACTCGAGCGCGTGTGGATCGGCGCGGGCGACGCCTCGGTGTTCACGGGGCGGCTCGAGCCGCTCCGCGACCGGGTCGTGCCGGTGTCGGAGAAGGTCGCGATCAACGACTGGGCGACCGCGGTCCCCACGCCGGGTCACACGCCCGGCCACACCGTCTACGAGATCAGGAGCAGCGCGGGCCACCTTCTCGTCTGGGGCGACACCGTGCACGTTCCCACGCTTCAATTCGATCAGCCGAAGGTGTCCTGGGAGTTCGACGGCGACCAGTCCCAGGCCCGCGTCGCGCGAGCGGCTCTTCTCGCGCAACTTGCCCGGCCGGACCACTTCGTGGCCGGTGCGCACCTCGACTCACCCGGCATCGCCCGCGTAACGCCGTCCGGGGACGGGTACTCGCTGGAATACCTCGCACCGCCGATTGGCGTCGGTCAAGGCGGCCAGGTCATCCGCTGATCGCCGCACCGGCGGCGATCAGGCCCTGCCCCGCCGTGTAGGTGGCCATCACGGCCGCGTCCACCGCGGGGCTTGGCTGGTCGAGCACGAACTCGCGGATGCCCAGGATCGTGTCGGAGATCAGGAAGAGGCTGGTGCCCGCCACGATGGCCCGACGGCTTTCGGCGGGCAGCGCGGGATCGAGCCTGGTCGACGCGGCGAACATGGTCGCCAGAACACACGTGTACGCGGCGACCGGTATCCGCATCCGGGCGTCTTTACGGCCCGCCGCCACGACCATCGCCGGCCCGGCGACCGCGAGCAGCGCGGCGGCCGCCTGGGTGCCCGGGGTGCGCAGGGGAGCGGAGCGATCGCGGGCGCTGCCGAACGCGGCGATGTAGCCGACGTGGCCGACGAAGAACGAGCCGAGTCCGGCCAGGAACGCCCGCCCGCCCTTGCCGAGCAACGCGACGTCACCGGCCCACGAGCAGGCCTGTGCCACGAGGACGCCCTTGGTCAGCCGGGTCGCTTGGCCTGCCGTCCTCGAGCCCAGCGCGACGGCCAGCGTGGGCATCAGCAGCGGCTTGGTCGCCGCCCGCGCCCGGCGCGCGGCGGTTCCCCGACGGGCGGCGAGCAGGGTGTCGGCGATCGCCAGAGCGAGATACCCGACCGCCGGCCGGGCCGATCTTGTGCGCATGGCGCCGAGTTTCGCACGCGGGTCGGCCGACGCCGACGGTGCGGCTACGCGAGCGCCTCGGCGACGCCGTTGTCGCGATGGACCTCCTGTCCGTTGATGAAGACCCGTCGAACCCGGCTCAGCACGTCGAGCGGGTCGCCGGACCAGAGCACGACGTCGCCGTCGCGGCCGGGGCGCAGGCTGCCGACCCGGTCGTCCAGCCCGAGGATCTCGGCGGGGGTGAGGGTGATCGACCGCAGAGCCGTGTCGCGGTCGAGTCCTTCCCGGACGGCGAGCATCGCTTGGAGCGCGAGGAAGGTGACGGGCACCTCGTTGTGGTCGGTGGTGATCGCCACCCGCACACCCGCCTGGGCGAGCAGCGCCGGGTTGCGCAGTGTCCGGTGGCGCAGTTCGACCTTGGACCGGCCGGTGGTCAACGGCCCGCTGATCACCGGAATGCCGCGCCGCGCGATCAGTTCGGCCATCAGGTGGGCCTCGGTGCCGTGGTTGATCACCAGCCGGTAGCCGAATTCATCGGCCAGCCGGATGGCCGTGGCGATGTCGTCCGCGCGGTGTACGTGCTGCAACCAGGGAAGCTCCCCGTCGAGCACGCGGACCAGTGTCTCGAGGGTGGGATCCCGGTCGAACGGCGCCTGCTCGGCGGCCGCGTGGTCTCGCTTGTAACGGTAGTCCTGGGCCCGGATGAACGCGTCGCGGATCACCGCGGCCACCCCGAGCCGGGTGGAGGGCAGCTTGTTCTGGTCGCCGTAGACCCGTTTCGGGTTCTCCCCGAGCGCGCTCTTCACGCCGATCGGGTCGCGCAGCACCATCTCGTCAGCGGTCCGGCCCCAGCACTTGACCGCGACGGCCTGCCCGCCGATCGGGTTGGCGGACCCCGGCAACACCACCGCCGTGGTCACGCCGCCCGCCAGTGCGTCCAGGAACCCGGGGTCGGCCGGGTTGATCCCGTCCAGCGCCCGCAGCCGCGCGCCGTTGGGATCGTTCTTCTCGTTCAGGTCGTCGCCCGCCCACCCGGCGCCTTCCTCGTCGATGCCCAGATGCGAGTGCGCTTCGACCAGACCTGGCAGCACCCAGTACCCGGACGCGTCGACGACCGGCACGCCGTCCGGCACCTGGACTTGGTCATGCGGTCCGACCGCGGTGATCGTGCCGTCGCGGATGACGACCGTGCCCTTGGCTATGGGATCGCTGTGGATGGGCAGGACGCGCCCGCCGATGATGGCGACGTTCATGCCGCATCAGGCCTTTCGGTGAGGGGATGGCCAAAACTGACGAGATGGTGTCGCACGGTCGTGCCGGGGATGAGTTCGTAGGCTTCGTCGCCGGGATAGAGCACGGCGGCGGTCAGTTCTTCGCCCGCGAAGCGCCGGATCGCGGCCCAGTCGTCCCAATAGGTGATCAGCCGGAATTCGACGTGGCCGTTCGCCTCGTCGCGCAGGATCTGTGCTCCCGCGTAGCCGGCCAGCCGGGCCGCTTCGGCGACTCCGGTGGCGAGCAGGTGCCGCTCGAAGCCGTCGGCGTGGTGGGCGGGAACCCGCCCGTTCCAGGTGCGGGCGATCAACCGGCACTCTCCTTCGGTCGTGGGGTGGCTGCCAGGCCGCGCATCGCGGTTTCGGCGGCGACCAGGTCCTGGACGCCGAGCCCGACGAGTTTGGCGACGCTGATCTCGGCCGCGTCCCGGCGCCCGGGATGGCGGCCGAGCACGAGGTCGCCGACCTCCGCGTCCACATCGGACGGGGTGATGGCACCGGCTTCGATGGCGCGGCGCAGGTCACCGGCGAACCGCGGGGTGTCCAGCAGGCTGTCCACCACCAGCAGGTCAGCCCGCTGGAAACAGGCCGGATCGAGTTCGGCCTTGCCCGGATCGTCCGCGCCGACGGCGGTGACGTGCTGGCCCGGCCGCAGCCACGAACCGTGCAGGATCGGCTGCCTGCTGCCGGTCGCCGTCACGACGATGTCCGCTTCCCGCACCGCGAGCTCCGCGCTGTCCGCCACGGAGACGGACAGTTCCGGCGCCGTGCCGACGATCGTCTCGCGCAGCAGCCCGGCCGCGTCGCGCCGCCTGCCCCAGATCAGCACGCGGTCGATGGCGCGCACGGCTCGGACCGCCAGCACCTGCAGGTGCGCCTGGACGCCGGTGCCGAGCACGGCCACGGTCCGCGCGTCCGGCCGGGCCAGCATCCGGGTCGCGACCGCCCCGGCCGCCGCCGTGCGGACATCGGTGAGGTAGTGCTCGTCGCGGAGCAACGCGAGCAGATCCCCGGTGGTCGCGTCGTGGATCGCGACGTATCCGCTGCTGGCTTGCTCGCCGCCTGCCGCTCGCGCGGCGAACGACGCGGCGACCTTCACGGTGAACATGGGGTGGTCCGGCAGCCACGCGCATTTGACGTGCACATCGCCGTGCGGCCCGGCAGGCGCGAACACCGTCATCGGGGCTTCACCCAGTCCGCGGCTGAAGTCCGCGAACGCGCGCGCCACCGGCTCGATGAGGTCCGTCAGCCCGACCGCCCGCCGGATCGACGATGCCCGGAAGACCCGGGTCACAGGCCTTCCCCGGCAGGCAGGGTGAGCAAGCGGCCGGTTCCCACCACGGTCACGTCGCCGCCGACGGTCACCCGCTCGACCAGCTCCGGCTTGCCGTACGCGGTGATGGCGATCCGCGACGGACGCCCGACGAACCGGCCTTGGGCGAGGGAGAGCTCAACGCCATGGCTGGCCCGGCCGTGCCGCAGCAGGTAGGCCGCGACACAGCCGGCCGCGCTTCCGGTGGCGACGTCCTCGAGCACGCCGTCGTTGTTCCAGTGCCTGCCCTCGACCGCGGCCGCGTCGAGCACGTAGGCGAATTGCGCGCCCAGACCGGCCAGGAACCGGTCGAAGGCGGGATGGCTGATCCTCGCCGCCGCCAGCGCGGCACCGTCGCGGACCGGCACCACCAGGTACCGCAGGCCGGTCGACAGCACCTCCGGTGGCAACGCCGGGTCCAGGTCGGCGCTGGTCAGCCCCAGCGCCTCGGCGATCGCGGGCAGGTCGGCCGGTGCCGGCTCGCTCACCAGCTCCGGCCGTCCCTGGTCGAGCAGGGCCGACACATGGCCGCCGGCGTGCCCACGGGTGCTGACCGACACGGTCCCGGCCGCGAGCGTGAACGTCCACCGGCGCTCCACACCCGGCGGCGTGCCGCCGAGGCCGTGCAGGACCGCGGCGGCGCCGAGCACCGGGTGCCCGGCGAAGTCCAGTTCGTCCAGCAGGTCGAACACCCTGGCATGGACGGTGTCCGCACCGGTGCTGACGAAGATGGTCTCGAAGTGCCGCAGCTCGCCGGTGATTCGGCGCAGCTGCGAGGTGGTCAGCGGCGGCGGGTCCACGAACACGGCCAGGCTGTTGCCGGCGTACGCGGACGCCGAGAAGACGTCGACGTGATGGAACTCGGCCGTGCTGTCCGGCTCGTGGGTGGTAGGCATGGAGGCATCGTATGAACGGCCGGAGGTATTTACTACGGCAATGTTTCGATGCCCGATATAATGAATCCTTATGGAGGGTGATCTCCGGATTTCGGACCTGCGCTCGTTCACCGCGACCGTTCGCGCGGGCAGCATCAGCCGCGGCGCGGTGGCGCTCGGGCTGACCCAACCGGCGGTGACCCAGCGCATCCGCCGTCTGGAAAGTGCCGCAGGCGAACAGATACTGCTCAGGGAACCGCGAGGCGTGCGGGTCACCCCGGCGGGGGAGAAGCTGCTTGCCTACGCCGAGCGGATACTGGCGCTGCACGACGACGCCCGCGCCTCGGTCAAGGGGCAGCGCACGGCACCGCAGGGGCATCGCGCGATAGCACTGCTCGAAGACCTGGCGCTCACCACGTTGCCGACGGCGCTCGCGGACTTCGCGAAGATGCACCCGCTCGTCGACCTCGAGGTCATCGTGGGCTCGGCACGGGCACTCCGCGGACTCGCCGACCGTGGCCGCCTCGACCTCGTGTTCGGCGACCCGTCGGTGATGGGGGATGCGTCGATCCGCTGGCGTCATCAGGCACCGCTGACCTGGGCCTACGCCCCATCCTTCGACCCGGCGACCGAACCGCTGCCGCTCGTGCTCTTCTCTCACCCCTGCCAGTGGCGTCAACCCGTGCTCGACGCGATCACCCGGCACGGGCGCCAGTGGCGAACGGCCTTTCAGAGCACCAGCGTGCACGCCGTCCAAGCCGCGATCTCCGCGGGCATCGGCGTCGGCGCGCTGCTGACCTCCAACGTCCCGCCGGACGCGGTACGCCCGGCCGCCCACCGGGAACTGCCGGAACCACCCATGGTCGAAGTGGTCCTCTCCCGAAAAGCGGCGACCGAAACCGATCCAGCCCTCGACGACCTGGAGCGACTCCTCAAACGAGCACTCACCGCCGACACCCACGGCCCGGCATGAGGCTGCTCGAAGCCCGGCTCGGCCCATCACCGTAGAAGCCGCCGAGCGCCTCGGCGTACGCGGTGAGTTCCGACGTGACGTCGGGCGAGGTGGGGACGTAGACGATCTCGGTCACACCGGCCGCGGCGGCCTGTGTCGCCTTGTCGCGCAGCTGGTCCGGGGTGCCGGTCCAGCCGACCGTGAGCAGGGCGGGGCCCGCGGCGGTGGCCAGGTCGCGATCTCGGGCGGTCAGCGTGGTCATGTGGCCCTGGTGCACGTCGAGGTGTCGTTCTCGTTCCGGTCGGCTGGCTTCGATGTCGGCGCGCCAGCGTTCGCCACCCGGCAGGTCGTCGACCGCGGTCGGGGTGCCTTCCCAGGCGGCGTGGATGATGCTGGCCCAGCCGGGCCCGGCCGCGTCGATGACGCGTGGGGTGGTGTGATCCTCGCCGGGTCGCAGCACGGTCCCGAACCGCAGCAGGGCATGTTCCGGCCATGCCCGGCCGGGCACGCTGGTCGCCAGCACGCCTGGCACATCGAGGTCGATGGCGGCCGCGGTGGCCCGCGGGCCCGAGGCGGCCAGCCACACCGGGACATCCACCGGCCGGGCCGGGCCGAAACCCGGCAGTTGCCGCATCTGGCAGTGTTTTCCGTCGATCTCCACCACCTCACCGGCGAGCAGCGACCGCACCTGCCGGACCTCACGGACGAGGTCATCGACAGGGACCGGCCGTTGCCCGATGGCGTAGCGGGCGGTGTGGCCGGTTCCGAACGCCAGCGTCAATCGCCCGGGCGCCAGGTCGGCCACCGCCGCGGCCGCGGCTGCGGTCACCATCGGGTGGCGCAGACCGGCGACGGCGACACCGGTGCCCAGTCCGACCCGCTCGGTCGCCGCCGCGACCTGCGCCAGCGCGATCCACAGATCTCCGTGCAGCGCGGGCGAGTCGAACACCCACACTCGGTGATAGCCGAGCCGCTCGGCCTCGCGGGCCTGCTCGGCGATCGCGGCCGAGGGCGGCAGCGCACACGACAAGCGCACGCTCATGCCTGACGATCCGCGGGCTGCCACAACGCGAGCGTGGCGCCACCGGGCTCGTCGACGACCACCACCGAACCCGGCGGCAGATCGGTCCGCGGCCTGACGATTCGCCCGCCCAGCGCAACCGCCCGCCGAGCAGCGGCGTCCACATCGGCCACCGGGACGTAGGGAATCCATTGCGGGTGGCGCGCATCGCCGTCGGTGAGCGGGGTGAACCCGCCCCAGACACCACTGTCGTCGCCGAGCATCGGCCCGGCGGGGGTTTCGGTGACCTGCCAGCCGAACAGCTCGGTGTAGAAGCGGCGCGAAGCTGCCAGATCCGCCGTGCGGACGTCATGGAACACAAATTTTTGGGACATGCGTCCCGAGTTTAGGTTGCGTGTCCCAACTTGGCAATCGAGCGAGTAGATTCACCCGGGTGACATCGACCAGACCCGTGATCGAAGCCAACCGGCGCGGCAAGCGCGAGCAGATCATCGACGCCGCCAAACAGGTACTCGCCCGCGACGGGCTGGCGGCATGCACCGCACGCGCGGTCGCCGACGCGAGCCCACTGAGCAAAAGCGCGGTGCACTACTACTTCGACGACATCCACCAGATCGTCGACATCGCGATGCGAGAACACGTGGCGGCGATGCTGGCCGAGCTGCGCCGGGCCGCCGACGGTCAGGACGACCCCGCCGAGAAACTGTGGGCGGTCGTGCACGCTTACCTCGCCACGTTCGCCGCCCAGCCCGACGCCGCGTTCCTGTGGTTCGAGTACTGGATCGACACCAGCCGCCGACAGTCGGCCGACACCACCGCCGCCACCCTGGAAGATGTGCGCGCCCTGCTCGGGGAACTCACCGCGCGACTGCCGGTCGACGACCCCGCGGGCATCGCCAACGCGCTGCTGTCCTGGCTGCTGGGAACCGTGGTGCAGCAGCAAATACGCCCACAGCCCGTGACCCGACTCCGGCAAGAATTGGACTCCATCGTCGAGAAGCACGCCGGACCAAGCCGGTCAGAACAACAACGCTGACAGACGGCGACCGTCGATCGGCCTGCCGCGGACGACCGCTCATCGGCATGAGCGCGCGTGTCGCAGTAGGGCGATGAGCGGATGGTGCTAGAAGCCCAGGGGTTGGCCGGGCAGCCAATCGATGTGCTGGTGTCTCGTCGCGTCACGCTCGCGCGTCGTAGGCAGCAGGACGTCAGCGCCTCCGTCGTAGGGGTGGTGGATCTTGTCGAAGGACAGGCTCGTGATCATCACTCGGTTGGTTTCGTCATCGGCCACGGCGCGGAGCAGGTCGTCGATCGAACCCGCCCGCCATGGCATGCGGCTGACGTACAGATGAGCGTAGATGTCGAAGGCCGGTTCTGTTTCGTCCCCTTCGGTGCGGACGGACGTCCAGTATCGGGCGCCGGGGTGCCAGTGTGCGTGACGCTCTGACAGGTCCGGCGGCTCGAGGCCATTCGACCAGTCGGCTGTGACGATCCGGACCTCCTGGCCTCGGAACAGCCCGTCCAGGACCACGTTGTAGCGGTGGAGCACGATGTCGTACTCGGCGTCGCGGTCGGGATACCGTTGGGACTCGGGCAGGCTGTGGAAACGCACCCATCGGTCGTGGTAGGCGTGCGGCAGCTCTTCAGCCAACGGAGGACACTCGGGCCACTGTTTCAGCCACAGCGCCGACAAGTCGTCGTCTGACACGTGATCCTTCTTTCTGTGGGTTCACTGAAGGGGCTTGCGCAATCGTTCCATCTTGCCTGGCGGGGTGCCGGAGCTGGCGCTGTCCGGTTTCAGCTATGCCTGAAACCGTTGGCGGATAAGGCTTGTCGCCGTTGCTTGTTGGTAGGCTCCTGTCGCCCGAATGGGGCGGGAAACTGGGGAGGACAGGTGCTGGGAAAGATCACGGTCATGTCGGCTGCCGCCGTGCTGGTGGGGACGGCGGTGCTGAGCGCACCCGCGGCGCAGGCGGCGGGCTGCACGTGGGCGGAGACCACACTGGCTACCCCGCCGGGGTATCTGGTGCAGTCGCTGGACTCCGGCGACGGCGCAGGCTCGATCGCGGGCACGGTTTGGGATCAAACCGCGTACAAGAGCGTCGGTGCCATCTGGCAGAACGGTATCGCGACGGTACTGGGAGCGGCGTTCGGGCAGCAAACCGAACTCGCCGACGTCAATCGGGCCGGAGTCGCGGTCGGCTTCTACTACGAGGGTTCCCTGCGGCACGCGGTGCGGTCTGTGAACGGCGCGTATGAGCGACTGCCGGACCCACCCGGGTACCGGGGCTCGGCGGCGTTCGGGATCAACGACCGCGGCGACATCATGGGAATGGTCGGAACCAGCGACTTCCTGAGCCGCACGGTCGTGTGGCCCGCGGACGCACCCGGCACCGTCAAGGTGCTGCCTGTCCCACTCCAGCGACTCGACAACGTTGCGGACATCGACGAGCAGGGCAATGTGGGCGCCTCGGTCTACGGCACCACACCGGCGGTCAACTGGCAGGGTTACGTCTGGCCGGCGGACGGCGGCCCGGCCGTGCACCTGACTCCGGGCTCCGAAGACCCCGTGTACCTCCACGCGGTGCGCGGTGGCCGGGCCGCGGGCAACGACTACCAAAACGGCTACGTGTGGAACCTCGACGGAACCATCGCCCGCACCTTGCCCGGCGCGCAGAACGTCACGGTCATGGACTCGGCAGGCGCGGTGGTCGCCACGTTCGACGACGGCTCGATCAAGCTCCTCCCCGCGGACGGCGGCGAGGCGCAGGTGGTCGCCGGGCCCAATACCTGGGATTCGCTGCGGGTCGCCGACATCACCGACGACGGCGACATCTACGGCCTCCGCTCGACCGAGTCGCCGTACAGCACCGCTGTCGTCAAGGCGCAGTGCCGCTGACTTACCGCAGGTCAGGACTCGTGAGTGGTAATGCCGGTTAGAACCGGCTGTCTTCGTTCAGGACTTACCCGACAGTTGATGTTTCAGGACCTCACAGACACTGACCGGCCTGTCGGTGTGGTGACCAGGGGTGTTGTGGTGATCATGCGGCGATGGGCAGAGCAGGGTTTTCGATGGATCCTGAGTTCGTCGCTATGGTCGCGCGGGTCGCGGCGGGCGAGAAGATCAACGTGACGCGGTTCTGCCGTGACCACGACGTCAAACGTGACCGGTTCTACCACTATGTGAACCGGTTCCGGACCGAAGGAGCGGCGGGGTTCACCCGGCGCAGCACCGCCCCGAAACACCACCCGACCGCGTTGCC
>NZ_FNON01000017.1 GCF_900107045.1 Amycolatopsis xylanica | reverse complement strand
CTGACGTGGGCCGATCGATGATCGAGTACAAAGGGAGACCGGGCCTCTGCTGGGAATGATCGTGATGTGGTGTCAAGATCACTAGCAGAGGCCCGACCCATACCCACGGCCGGGATCACAGACAGGCTCTAACCGCCCGCAACGCGCACGAGCCCTTTACCAGCGGTCGATGTGCAGAACCTCGTCCAGCGGCTGCCGCGGCGCCGGTTTGAACGTGTGGCCGGTGTAGAACGCCGTCGGGATCATCGCGGCCTGGTGCACGCCGGACGGCAGGCCGAGGATCTCGGCCGCTTCCTTCTCATAGGCCAGGTGCAGCGTCGTGTACGCGGTGCCGAGCGTGAAAGCGCGGCACGCCAGCATGTAGCTCCACACCGCGGGCAGCAGCGACGCCCACATGCCCGCTTGGTTGCCCGCGGGCAGTTCGGCTGACCCGGTCTGCAGGCAGGGGATGACGAGGACCGGGACGTCGCCCATCTTGTCCGCGAGGTACTCGACGCTCGAGCCGACGCGCTGCTGGACCTTCGAGCGCTCCGGGTCGTCGGCGAAGAGTTTGCCCGCGGCGTTGGAGGAATCGAGGTATTCACGGCACGCGCGCTGGTAGACCTTGCCGAGCGCGGCGCGCTGGTCGGCGTCGGTGATCACCAGCCATTGCCACTTCTGCGTGTTCGACCCGCTCGGCGCCTGGAGCGCGATGTCGAGCGCGGTCCGGATGAGCTCCAGCGGGACCGGGCGGTCGAGGTCGAGGCGCTTGCGGACGGTACGGGTGGTGGTCAGCAGTTCTTCAGGGGTCACCATCGCTCCTGGATCAGGGGGCGCACGAGCTCGTCGTACACCTCGCGGACGGTTGCCGCCGCCTTGGCGTCCAAGGGCGGCAGCGCGGCGGCGACGGTGTTGGCGCGCGCCTGCTCTGGGTTGCGGGCGCCGGGGATCACGGTGCTGACGCCCGGCTGGTCGAGGATCCAGCGCAACGCGAACTGCGCGAGCGTCTGGTCCGCAGTCAAGACTCCGCGCAGCCGTTCGACGGCTTCCAGGCCGACCTCGTACGGGACGCCCGAGAAGGTCTCGCCGACGTCGAAGGCCTCGCCGTTGCGGTTGAAGTTGCGGTGGTCGTCGGCGGCGAACGTGGTCGACGCCGTGTACTTGCCCGACAGCAGGCCGGACGCCAGCGGCACACGCGCGATGATCGCGGCCCCTGCCGACACCGCGGCGGGCAGCACGCGGTCCAAAGGCTTGAGGCGCAAGCAGTTCAGGATGATCTGGACCGAGGCGACACCCGGGCGCGCCAACGCGGTCAGCGCCTCTTCGCAGGTCTCGACGCTCACCCCGTACGCCGCGATGCGGCCGCGGTCGACGAGCGAGTCCAGCGCGTCGAAGACCTCGTCGGACGAGTAGACGGCCGTCGGCGGGCAGTGCAGCTGGACCAGGTCCAGGGTGTCCATGTCCAGGTTCTTGCGCGAGCGGTCGTTCCACGCCTCGAAGTTCGCGGCGACGTAACCCTCGGGGACCTGCGAGGGGAGCCTGCGGCCCATTTTCGTGGCCACGAAGACGTTTTCGGCGCCACGCTCGCGGCGGAAGCGCCCGACCAGGCGTTCGCTGCGGCCGTCGCCGTAGACGTCGGCCGTGTCGAAGAAGGTCACGCCCTTGTCCGCGGCCGCGTGCAGGACGGCCAGCGCGTCCGACTCGTCGACATTGCCCCAGTCCGCGCCCAGCTGCCAGCAGCCGAGCCCCACCGCGCTGACCTCACGGCCAAGCCGCGTCACTTCCCGCTTCTCCATGATCTCCAGATACTAGGACTCAACCGGGGTCCGCAAGGCGAACCGCGCCCAGACACCCTTGCCTCGTCCGTCCGGATCACTGCCCCACTCCACCGCGACCGCCTGCACCAGCAGCAAGCCCCGGCTGCGTGCCTTGGCCGGGCCCGGCGTGCGCTGCGCCGGGGGCGAGGGGCTGCGGTCGAACACGCGGAGCGTGAACTGCTCGCTGTCGTGCTCCAGCTCGAGCCGGTCGGGGCCGCCGCCGTGCTCGACCGCGTTGGTGACCAGCTCGGAGGTCGCGAGCACGGCGTCGTCGATCAGGTCGTCGGCGACCCCGAGCTCGGCGAGCGCCTGCCGGACGACCCGGCGGGCCACGGTCGGCGCGGTCGGGTCGTCTGGCAGCGAGAACGAGATCTTCATCGCGTCACGTGTCCGGCAGGTCTGGTGTGCCCAGGCCGTCCCTGAGCTTCTTCAACGTAGCCGTCAGCAGCCGCGACACCTGCATTTGCGACACACCGACACGGCGCGCGATATCCGATTGGCTGAGGCCGTAGCCGAAGCGCAGCGCGACGATCTTGCGCTCGCGTTCCGGCAGTGTCTCCAGCAGCGGCCGCAGTGCCTCGCGGAGCTCGGCCTGGTCGAGGTTCTCGTCGGGGCCGCCGAACGCGGCGTTCGGCTGGCTCTCCAGCAGGTTGTCGAGCGAGGTTCCGTATCGCCCCTGACCTGCGCGAAGACCTTCGTAGACCTCTTCGGTGCCGATACCGAGGTGGTGTGCGATCTCACTCGGCCTTGGCGCGCGCGAAAGCCGGACGGTGAGCTCCTCACGGGCCGCCGCGATGCTCGCGTTCAGCTCCTTGAGCCGCCTCGGCACCCGCACCGACCAGCTGTTGTCCCGGAAATGGTGCCGCAGTTCACCCGAAATGGTCGGCACGGCGAACGCGAGGAAGTCGCTGCCGTGCGACGGGTCGAACCGGTCGACCGCGTTGATCAACCCGATCGTGGCGATCTGCACGAGGTCGTCGAGCGGTTCCTCGCGGTTCGAGAACTTGCGGGCCAGGTTCTTGGCCAAGGACAGATGGGTACGGACGAGCTCGTCGCGGATGGGCTCACGACGAGGGTCGTCGTCGGGTAGCTCGGCCAGCTCCGCGAAGAGCCGGTCCGCGGCCGTGGTGTCGGCCGACGGGTCGCTGGTCACCGCTCGGCCGTCGCACACTCGCGGACGAGGTCGATCCGCGCCACGAACCCGCCGTCCTCCGGCGTGACCGTGCGTTTCGCGGACGTCGCGAGCGCGGTGAGCAGCTGCCAGGTCAGCGACGTCTGCTCGGCCAGTTCCGCGGAGCGGACCGGCACCGTGACGACCACCTCCACCCGTCCGGGCTCGGCGGTGAACACGCAGGTCATCGTGCCTTCGATGGCCGATCCCAGCAGCAACGAGCAGGCCTCGTCGACCGCCATTCTGAGATCTTCGATGGCGTCTAGGTCGAAGTCCTGGCGCATGGCGATATCCGCGGCGAGCGTGCGCAACGTGGGTACCACGTCCGGCACCGCGGCCGTGCGTACCTCGATCACTCCCACGGGGGCTCCTTTCGCGTCGAACGCCCTGATCGGGTTGCTGCCCAGCGTAGAAGCAAACCAAACCCGACGTTTGATCCGAACGCCAGCCGGGAAACAAGGAGGCAGTTCGTGGGGATACGCAGGAAGGGCGGGGAATGACATGGCGGACGTGAGCCGGCTACCGGTGGTGGTGGCTGAGGAGTGGGACTGGCAGCTCAAGGGCTCATGCCGGGGAGCGGACAGCAGCCTGTTCTTCCACACCGACAACGAGCGCGGCTCCGCCCGCGAGCGCCGCGAGGCGCGCGCGAAGGAGATCTGCCACGGCTGCCCCGTGCTGCAGCAGTGCCGCAGGCACGCCCTCACCGTGCAGGAACCGTACGGTATTTGGGGTGGTCTAGGGGAAATCGAGCGGCGTCAGCTGTTCCTCCGCCAGCGACGCGCCGGTAAGAAGTCGGTCCCCACTGGCTGACGGGATGGGCGTACTGGGCTAGGGTCGGGCGGACCCTGAGGAGAATGTGCATGCCCTCCCCCGAGCCAGACGCAACCACGCCGGGCTTCACCATCAAGGCCGACGCGGAACCCCGTGTCGTCGTGACCGGCGAACTGGACCTGCTGACCAGCCCCCAGCTGCAAGAACGGCTGGACGCGCTGATCGACGACAAAGGCACCGAACGACTGGTCATCGACCTGTCCGGGGTGACCTTCTTCGACTCGTCGGCGCTGAACGTCCTGCTACAGGCACAAGGCCGCGCCGGTGAGCGGAAAGTCAGCCTCGCGATCGTGCCGAGTGACGCGGTGAGCCGTGTCATCGACCTGACCGGTGTCGGTGAGCATTTGACCGTTGTGCAAGAACCGCCTGCTTCTTAAGCAACGGAACTGGGGATCCAAATTCCATGATGGGGCGTACCCACGCCCTCACTGGCTGGTGCGCGGGCTTGGCCCTGGCACCCGCCGTGGGGGCGGGATCAGTGCACCAAGCGGTCGTCTTCGGCGCCACCACGGCGGGTTTCGCGCTGCTGCCCGATCTCGACCATCCCGGCGCGAGCGCGTCACGGCTGTTCGGCTGGCTGACCGGGATGCTGTCCTGGGTGCTGCGCCGGGTTTCCGCGGCGCTCTACGCGCTGACCAAGGGACCGCGCGACGAGAAGGTCACCGGCACCCATCGGCACATGTCCCACACCGTGCTGTTCGCCGCCGGGCTCGGCGCGCTGACCGCGTGGGGCACCGCCAAGGGCGGGCCGTGGGCGGTGTTCGGCGTCGTCGTTTTCGGGCTCCTGCTGGCCGAGGGCGCGCTGGGTGACTGGCTGCTGCCGGTCAGCGCCGCGGCCATCGGCTGGTGGTGGTACACCGCGCCGCCGGATCACGCCGCGCAGCTCGAACAGATCACCGGCTGGCTCGGGTTCGCCGTCGCGGCGGGCTGTATCGCGCACTGCCTCGGCGACGCGCTCACCGAGTCCGGCTGCCCGTTCCTGTTCCCGCTGCCGATCGCGGGTGAGACCTGGTACGAGCTGCGGCCGCCGAAGTTCCTGCGCTTCCGTACCGGCAAGAAGGTCGAGAACCGGCTGATCTTCCCGGTCTTCGTCATTGCCGGGATCCTGCTGGTCCCCGGTGTTTGGCAAGCGGGCGAGGCGACTTTCCAGCGACTGTTCGTCCCGCCCGCTTCGCAGACCGCTAACCCTTGATGACCCGAAGCCAGAGGTGCCACGGATACGGGCTGACCGAGCCGTCGCGGTGCACGGCCTTCGGCTCCCGCACGGCCTCGATGAGCAGGCCCGATGCCTCGAACGCGTCGGTGTACTTGGTCAGCGGGTGCGTGTAGCCCGCGAAGACCATGGGGACGCCGTCACGCTCGACCACTTCTCGCTGGTAAGTGCCCTCGAAGTAGGTGTCACCGACGACGAACGCGCCGTCTTCGGTCTTGACGCCGGTGTTCGCCGGGTGCACGACCGAGATCGCCAGCCTGCCTTCAGGTGTGAGAACCCGCGTGGCTTCGCGGACAGCGCCCGCCATGTCGTCGATGTCCATGAGCGCGCAGTAGGCGACGACGAGGTCGAAGCTCCCATCCTCGAACGGCAGGTCGCCGGCGTCCGCGACGAGGTATTCCCCGCCGGGGTGGGCTTCGCGCGCGGCTTCGATCAAGGTGGGCGACACGTCGAACCCGGTCACCTGGTGCCCGCGTTCGGCCAGATCGCGGGACAGCCTGCCCTCGCCGCACGCGATGTCCAAAGTGGATTTCCCAGGCGGTGGCAGGAAATCGAAGAAGGCGTCTCGATAGCGCCAGTACGAGTCGAGATCGGGTGTGCGTGCCCACTCGATCCACTTGCGAGCGTGTTCTTCCCAGTCGTCCGCCGCGTTCCCCATGACCTGGACCATAGTGGGGAATGCGCAGGTCAGCGACCGAGTTGTGCAAGGTACGAACAGACGACCGATGGAGGACCTGGTGACCGTCGCGAAACCGGCGTTGCGTGCTGACGCGCGCCGCAACCGGGCACGCGTGCTCGAAGCGGCCGAAGAGGTCTTCGCGGCCGAGGGACTCGGCGTGCCGCTCGACGAGATCGCGCGCCGCGCCGGTGTCGGCGCGGGCACCGTCTACCGGCATTTCCCCAGCAAGGAAGCGCTCTTCCAGGCCGTCATCCTGGAGCGGATCGAGCAGTTCGCCCAGGAGGCGCACGAGCTGCTCGGCTCGCCGGATCCCGGCGACGCCTTCTTCGGCTACCTGCAGCGGGTGATCGACCAGTGCGCCCGCAACAAGGCGCTGTGCGACGCGCTCGCCGAGTCGACCGGGCTCGGGTTCAAGACCGAGGCCGACGGTGAGCTCCAAGGCGCGCTCGGCGACCTGCTGGTGCGGGCGCAGGAGGCGGGCGCGGTGCGTACCGACATCGACGTCGCCGGGCTGCGCGCGCTGATCGTCGGCTGCCTCGCGATGGACCGCTATGCCGGTGGCACCGGGCCGTCCATGGTCGTCTTCGACGGGCTCAAGGCGTGATGGCGCAGTGAAACCAAGTACCAGACCCCGTTTGCGAAAAGACCCGCGGCGGCCACAGACAAAGCCACCCGAGTACCGAATCCGCTGGCGATGATGCCGCCGAGCAGGCTGCCGATCGGGGCCGCGCCGAACAGCAGGAACTTGATGGTCGCGTTGACGCGGCCGCGCAGCCGCTCCGGCGTGATCGACTGCTGAAGGCTCACCGCCACGACGTTCGTCACGATGACGAGGTAGCTGCCGCCGAAACCGGCGATCACGTAACTGATGAGTCCCCAACCGGGCATGGTCAGCGGGAAGAACGCCGACACCACCCCGAAGGCGAAGTAGCCGAGCCTGAGCGTCTCGACCTCACTGAGCTTGGCGCTGACGCGGCGCGCGGTCATCGCGCCGGCGAGCGCGCCGAGCAGCGTCGTGGTGCTGAGCAGGCCGATCGCGGCGGGGGAGAGGCCGATCTCGCGGCGCAGGAACACGACCACGAGCGCCAGATGGATGGACTGGAACAGGCTGATCACCGCGCTGGCGATGCCCATCGCGCGCAGCAGCCGGTCGGCGAAGACCAGTTTCAGGCCCTCGGCGATCTCGGTGCGCAGGCGTCGCTTGACCGCCTGCGGGCGTGGTTCGGGCCGCTGGATGCGCCGCAGCCAGGCCGCGGACCAGAGGAACCCGAATGCGGTGACGAGCAGCGAACCCGGCCCGCCGGTCAGCTGGAACAGGAACCCACCCGAACTCGGTCCGGCGACCGCGGCGACCGAGAGGTTCGTCTGCAGCCGGGCGTTGCCTTCGAGCAGGTCGTCGCGGGACACCAGCCGCGGCAGGTAGGTCTGGTGGGCGATGTCGAAGACGACCGTCAGCACGCCGACCGCGAACACCGCCACCAGCAGCTGCGCCAGCGTCAGCGCGCCGAACGCGGCGGCCAGCGGGATCGAGAGCAGGATCAGCGCGCGGCCGACGTCGGCCGCGATGAGCAGCGGCCGGATCCGCAGCCGGTCGCACCAGGCGCCGACCTGCAGGCCGAGCAGCAGGTAGGCGAGCGTGTCCAGCATGCGCAGCAGCGAGACCTCGAACGCGGTCGCGTGCAGCGTCTCGATGGCCAGCAGTGGCACCACGAGCACGCCGACCCGGCTGCCGAACTGGCTGAGCGCGTCACCGATCCACAGTCTGCGGAAGTCGTCGTTCCGCAGCAGACCCCCAGTGATCATGACTCCACGATGCCAGAGTTGAGCGGAGTCGGCTCAACTTTCGCGGGAGAACCTTAATCGAATGAACCAGCGCGCCCGGTTGCACGCTCTGTAACAGAACTTAAGATCAAGGCGAGTAGCCGTTAGAGATCCCCAGAGGCTGAGCGAAGTTGGTCAAGCGAAGGACGTAACACTCGGTAACCTCGCCTGGAGGAGGGACGCCATGGCATCGAACGTGGGTTCCGTGACCGTCGTGTGCCTCGCCGGCTTCTCCGCTGGGCTCCTCGTCGCCGCCATCCTGGTCGCGAACCGGGAAAACGGCAGGCCACCGGCCCCGGTCGGCGCGGTGGTCGCCCCGACGGAGACATCAACGCCCGCCAAGCCCGTCACGATCACCGTCACCGGCCGCCCGCCTGCCCGGCCGACGGTCACCGAAATCGTCCCCGTGCCAACGCGGTCGACGGTGACCGAGACCGTGGTCGTCACTCCGAGTGAGTCAACGACCACGACCTCGTCTTCGCCTTCTTCGTCGGCCAGTGCGACCGGGATCAACTGAGCGCGGCGACCACCTGCGCGGCCTGGTTCCGCGCCCCGGCGGCATTCGGGTGAACCGGCGCGGCTGGATTCGCGGGCACGATTCCCTCGACCCACCGCACGCTCGGCGCCTTGCACATGTCATGCCCGATGCTCGACTCATAGGTGTCGACGAACACGGCGCCGACCGAGGCGGCCTGCTCGGCGAGCACGTCGTTGAGGAGCTTGGTGATGTCGCGCAGATAAGGCGCGTCGCCGTCGGAGATCGGCACGGCGGGCCAGCAGCTGGTCCCGTCGTCCGGCATCAGCGTCGGGTAGCCGACGAGCACGATCTTGGCCTGCGGTGAGCGGGCCTTGACGCCCAGCAGGACGTTCTTGACCTTGGGTCCGACCGCGCGGACCTTGTCGCTGAGCCGATCCTGCCCGTTGCTCGAGTAGTAGTCCTGGCAGGGGGAGCCATGCGGCTTGAGCGCGCCGAGGCCCGCGCAGGTCACGACGACCTCGGCGAACGGCACGTCGTTCCCGCCGATCCCGACGGTCACCAGCGACGTGTCCGCCTTGAGCCGGTCGAACTGCGGGGTGTTCAGCGGGACCTGCGACCCCGTCATGTGCTCGGTCGTCGCGCCGCCGCAGCTGGCGTCGGTGAACGTGGCGGGCTTGATGCTCCGCGCGACCAGCGAGGGGTAGTTGTGGTCGGACCGGGTGCACGGGAGGTTGATCTGGTTCGGGATGAGCGAGCCCGAGGTGTACGAATCGCCGAGCGACACGTACGACGTGCCCGCGGCCTCGGCGGGGGCGGCGACGACCGCCGCGGTGATGAGCAGGGCAGGGATCACGGACAGTCGACGCACGGTGGTCTCCTCGTTGATACACCGGTCCGGTAATTAAGCTACTTTCTAGTAGGTCCAAGTGACCGGCGGGTAGGTCCGATCGGTGGGTCTTCTCGGCCAGGTCGGCTGAGCGCACAAACGCCACTCTTGTGACGCTGAGCGACACATAAGCCGCGTTCGTTCCGTTCGGCCGGCGCAAGAAGTCGTACAAAAGCGACAAAGCGGCACGAGGATGCCCGTCCGAGTCCTTTGTGGACGCTTGTTAACCATTGTGGGCACTGTGGGGCTCGGCTTTGCCGGAACCCTGCGGCCAGGGCGTATGAAGGCTCCCTTCATCCCGCTTGGGCTGTATGAGGGGAGCCTTCATCGCTTATATCTGTATGAAGGGAGCCTTCATACAGTCCCGAGTTGATGAAGGGAGCCTTCATACGCGGGCGCCTTGTATGAAGGCTCCCTTCATGCAAAAGCAGCCCCAACTTGCGAGGCTATGCAACCGGATCGGGGGGTCGGGTCGTCCTGAACGCATGGGGAAAGCATGGGGATTGCCGGCGCTGGCGCTGGTTTTGGCGGGCGTCACGGCCTGCGGAGCGATCGGGGCCGGCAGAGGCCTCGAGTGCACCAACATCGGCGCGGACGCCGGCATCGGCATCGACCTGGTGCCCGAGGCCGCCGGGCCGATCACCAGCGGCCAGATGGAGATCTGCTGGGACGGCCACTGCCTCACCCGCGAACTCGTGCTCAGTCCGTCGACCAAGGTCGGGGCGACCGGTTGCGCGGGCACCGATCCGTCGAGTGCCTGCTCGGCGCAGGCCGTGCCGACCGGGGGAAAACACGGCTTCGCGGAGGTGCCCGGCCTGCCGACCACCGACGTCAAGGTGACCGTCGGGTTCGACGGCGGGCCCACGCGCACGGTGCACCTCATCCCGAAGCTGGTGTTCCCGAACGGCCCGGAGTGCGGTGGCCTGGGGCCCCAAGGTCAACTCGAACTGGCGGCCGACGGGACCGTGCGCGTCAAGTAGTGCCGTAACCCGGCGTCGACCTGGGGAACGTTTCACTACACCCATTCGGGGGAACCCCGGCACGCATGTCATCGAATGCGGCGGACACGGTCCGCGAGGCACCGCCTGAGGAAATCCGCAAGGCCGTGGCCGGCGCGGCCATGGGTAACTGCATCGAGTGGTACGACTTCGGGGTGTTCGGGTTCATGCCCGCGATCCTCGGACAGGTGTTCTTCAACGCCTCCAGCACTTCGGAAGGCGCGCTGGCGACCTTCGCGGTGCTGGCGATCACGTTCATCGTGCGGCCGTTCGGCAGTTTCGTGTTCGGGCCGCTCGGGGACAAGATCGGTCGGCAGAAGGTGCTCGCGCTGACGATCATCCTGATGTCCGGGTCGACCTTCGTGATCGGCCTGCTCCCGTCGTACGCGACCATCGGGCCGGGCGCCGCGGTCATCCTGATCCTGCTGCGTACCGTCCAGGGTTTCTCCGCGGGCGGTGAGTACGGCGGGGCGGCGACGTTCATCGCCGAGTACGCGCCCGCGCGCAAACGTGGGTTCTGGGGTAGCTGGCTCGAGTTCGGGACGCTGGTCGGGTTCGCCATGGGCGCCGGGTTCGTCACCCTCTTCACTATCGCGCTCGGCGATGACGCCATGCGCGAGTGGGGCTGGCGGCTGCCGTTCCTGATCGCCGGTCCGCTCGGCCTGATCGGTCTGTACCTGCGGAACAAGCTGGAAGACACCCCGCTGTTCCAGGAGCTGGAGCAGAAGAAGCAGGTCGAGAAATCGCCGCTGAAGACACTGCTGAAGAAGCACTGGTCGTCGATCCTGCACCTGATCGGCATCGTGGTGATGCTGAACGTCGCCGACTACATCGTGATCACCTATCTGGAGACCTATCTCAAGGACGTGGTCGGGTTCTCCGGGAACGCGCCGTTGCTGATCATTCTCGGCACGATCCTGTTCATGCTGATCGTGATCGTCCCGGTCGGCTCGTTCAGCGACAAGATAGGCCGGAAACCGATACTGATCGCCTCGTGCGCCGGGTTCCTCGTGCTGCCGATTCCCGCGTTCTCGATCATGGAAGCCTCCAAGGACGACCGGAACGTGCTGCAGCTCGCGCTGGGTGTCGCGATGATCGCGATCCCGCTGGTGCTGATACTCGCGGTGCTCGCCGCGACACTGCCCGCGATGTTCCCGACGCCGGAACGGTATGGCGGTTTTTCCATTGGTTACAGCGTTTCGACCGCGTTGTTCGGTGGTACCGCGTCGTACATCGTCAGCAGCCTGGTCGACAGCACCGGCAACAACCTGTGGCCCGCGTACTACCTGATGGGCGCGGCCGCGATCGCGGCGATCCCGATTTTGCTGCTTCCTGAAACATCGGGCATTTCACTGCGCCGGGTGGTCAGTTCACGCGTGATCCGGCGGCGGCAGGCGTTAACGTCTGCGCATGAGTCGTAACGTCCCTGACTGGCCGCCGGTCGACGTCGAGCCGGTACCCGTCCATCCCAAGGCTCCGCAGGCGGGTACCAAGCTCGGCCCGCACTACAGCGAGTGTTTCGGCTGTGGTGACGAGGTGCCGACCGGGCTGCGGCTGCAGTCCACAATGGGCGATGAGCACACGGTGCACTCGCAGTTCACCGTCACCGCCGCGCACCAGGGCGCGCCGGGGCTCGCGCACGGTGGGCTGCTGGCCGCCGCGTTCGACGAGGCGCTCGGCGCGACCGTCGGCTATCAGCTGCGCAAGCCCGCCGTCACCGGGCGGCTGGAGACCGATTTCCTCCGCCCGGTGCCGGTGGGCTCGACGTTGTTCATCGTCGGCAAGCTGGACGGGATGGCCGGGCGCAAGGTCTACGTCAGCGCCAACGGCCACCTCGACGCCGAAGACGGGCCGATCGCGCTGCGCGCGCGAGCGTTGTTCGTGATCGTCGCCGTCGAGCACTTCACCACGCACGGCGACAAGGACGCGATCGCAAAGCTCTCGGCGTCGAGCCAGAAACGACCCGACCTCAATCCCTAGGTCAGCGTGCGCGGCCGGACCTCGTTGGCCTTGTCGACCAGCGCGATCCGTTGCTCCGCCGTGTTCGCGAGCCTGGCCAGGGCGCGATAGCACCGCTCGAGTCCAAAGCGGACTTCACGGTCTTCCAGCGCGCAGCCGACCACGCGCACTCCTGGCTGGGCTTGCCCCGTCCGCAGCCAGTCGTGCGCGGATTCGAGCACGTCGGCGGCGAGCCGGGTGCGGCGCTCGGCGTCCAGCGTGAGCCGCTCCAGGCGGTGTGACGCGTCGAGCAGGTCGCGCTCGGTCACCGCCTTGCCGTCGCCACCGACCCGCGTCTTGATCTTGATGGCCGCCACCTGCGCGGCCGTGTGGTGCGTGGACGACAGCGGCACCGCTTCGAGCACCTCGATCGCGCCGGCCCGCGCGCCCTGCGCGAGGTAGACGCGCGCGAGGCCGAAGGCGGCGCTGACATAGGACCGGTCCGTGCGCCACACCAGCTCGTAGAACCGCGCGGCGCCGAAGTAGTCGCCGACGCCCTCCGCGCTGATCGCGAGCGCCAGCTTCGGCGCGATCTCACCGGGCAGCTCGTCGTACACGGAGTCGAACGCGACGTGCGCGACGCGCGGGCGTCCGCCTGCCAGCTCGATCAGGCCGCGGTACCAGTCGATCCGCCAGTCGTGCGGGAAACCGGCCCTGATGGCCAGGTACTGCGCGGCCTGCAGCTGCCGCTGCGCCTCGGCCAGCTCGCCGAGTTCGATGCGGGCGCGCACGATCCGCAGCCGCACCTCGATCGACTCGCGCGGCGCTCCGGCCAGCGACTCGATCGCCTCGCGCGGATCCGCGACCGTGTTGGTCGCGAGCACGCCGGCGCCGGGGTCGTCGGTGTCGACCTGGGGGACCGGGAGCCCGGTGACCACCTCGCGGGCGTCGGGCAGCGGCACGTTCTGGCCTGGCTCCGGCACGACCAGGTCGACGCCGAACGCCCGGCTCTCCGGCCCGAAGACCGTCGAGACGCCCGGCCTCGGCTCGTTGGTGCCGAGCGCCATGATCTCGCGCAGCACGCCGGTCAGCTGGTCGCCCATGTCCTCGGCGGCGATGAACCGCCGGTCCGGGTCGGTGTGCGTCGCACGCTTCAGGAACCGGTGGTACGAACCGAAAAGCGAGAACAGCGGCACTTCGCTGGCCGGTGGCAGCGTGGTCTTGTATTTGGACGTGTACCCGGCGAACTCGAAGCTCAGCACCGCCAGCGTCCGGCCGACCGTGTACAGGTCCGACGCGACCGAGGCGCCCTGCTTGGCGAGTTCGGGCGCGCTGTACCCGGTCGTGAAGAACAGCGGGCTCTCGTAGTCGTCCATCCGGCGGACCGCGCCGAGGTCGATCAGCTTGAGCTGCTCGTGCGTCTGGATCACGTTGTCGGGCTTGAGGTCGCAGTACAGCAGGTTCTGCGAGTGGAGATAACCCATGGCGGGCAGGATCTCCAGGCCGTACGCGATGACCTGGCCGATCGGCAGCGGCTCCGGGCGCTTCGTCTCGCGGTGGTGCGCGAGCGCGAGCTGGCGCAGGGACTGGCCGCCGACGTACTCCATCACGATGTAGCCGACGGAGTTCCCGGTCTTCGGGTCCGCGTGCTGGACGAAGTTGTGGATCTTGACGATGTTCGGGTGCTCGACCTCGGCGAGGAAGCGGACCTCGTTGACCGCGGCGAGCATGGCGGTCGCGTCGCCGGTGTTGATCAGACCCTTGAGCACCACCCAGCGGTCGCTGACGTTGTGGTCCTGCGCGAGATAGATCCAGCCGAGCCCGCCGTACGCGAGCGCGCCGAGCACCTCGTACTGGCCGCCGACGATCTCGTTCGGCTGCAGCTTCGGCACGAACGAGAACGGCTCGCCACAGTTGGCGCACTCGCCATCCGGCGCACCGGGCTTCCCGTTCTCACCGCGGCCCACCTTCGAGCCGCACGCCCCGCAGAAGCGCTTTTCCTCGGAGACCATCGGGTTTTCGAGCACCGCGGACTCGGGGTCGCGGTACGGCACGCGGGGGACGTCGACCAGCCCGGCGCCGAGCCTGCCGCGCCGTGACGTCCGCGAAGACGTCCGCCGCGAGGTGCCCGGGAACGCGCCCGATCCGGTGCCACCGCCGGTGCCCGCGCCCGTGCCGTGCCCGGTTCCGGTGCTGCGCTCGGGCAGCACACTTTCCGTTCCGGGGTCCGGCAGCGGAATGCCGGGACCGGTCGCCGGTGGCGCCGGCGGCATGATGCTCTGGGTCTCCGGCGTCGGCGCGGACAGCACGCTCGTCGGCTGGGGCTCGTTGGTCGGCTCCCAGTACGGCCTGGCGGCCTGCGTCTGCGGCTGTGCCTGCACCGGCGGCAGGTTCTCCCTGGTCGGCGCGTCCGGCGAGGCCGCGGGACGTACCGGCGCGTGGAAGATCGTGCGCTCGGCGGCCGACTCTTCGAGCCTGCCGGAAACGGGCGCCTCCGGCTCCTCGGCGTCAGGTGCTGCGTGCCGAGGACGGCGCGGCTCCTCCGACACTGCTACCTCCCAATCCGAGAATGCGTCATTTGTACGTGGGCTGCGGCGGGTCCGCGTCCGGCAGCCGTCCGCCGAGCCACCTGGTGTAGCTCTGCTTCCAGACACCGTTGCCGCGCACGTCTTCGAGCACGGCGTTCACGAAGCGGACCATGTCCTCGTTCTCCTTCGGGATGCCGATCCCGTAGTTCTCCGTGGTGAACGGCTCGCCGACGACCTGAACGGTCGGGTCCTGCGCCGCCATGCCCGCGAGGATCACGTCGTCGGTGGACACCGCGTCGACCTGGCCCTGCTGCAGCATCACCAGGCAGTCCGACCAGTTGTCCACCGAGACCGGCACCGGCTTCGCCGGGTCTGTCGCGATCTTCGTCAGCGAGGTCGAGGTCTTGGTCGCGCACACCTTCTTGTTCGCCAGGTCCGGCAGGCTCTTCACCCGCGAGCTCTTGTCCACCAGGATCTTCTGGCCCGCCTTGTAGTACACCGACGAGAAGGCGACGTCCTTGAGCCTGCTGCAGTTGATGCTGTAGGTGCGGACGACGATGTCGACCTGCTTTTCCTTCAGCACGTCTTCCCGCAGCTTCGACGGGATCGCGCGGAAGCGGATCTTGTTCTCGTCGCCGAAGATCGCCTTGGCCACCTGTTTGGCCATGTCGATGTCGAAACCTTCGAGCGCGCCCGAGGTCGGGTTGCGGAACCCGAACAGGAACGTCGTCTGGTCGACGCCCGCGATCAGGTGCCCGCGTTCCTTGATCTTCGCCATCGTGCCGGTGATCGATTTCCCTTGCGGGGCAAGGGAAGCGAGCGGGTCGCCGCATTCGGCCTTCGCCGCGTCCGGTTTCACGTCCGCGCCGCCGACATGGGCGGGCTGCGGCCGGATCGCCTCGGTGACCGGCGCGGGATCGACCGGTGTCCCGGCTGTGCCGCAGGCCGACGCCAGCAGCGCGACGCCGAGAATTCCGAAAAGCCGCTTCACCGGTACTCCCTCAGCCGTTCGCGGATGCCGATGGCCACGCCGCCGGCGGCCACGACCGCGAGCACGCCGAGCCCCGGCGCGAGCAGGGTCAGCCAGCGGTCGCCCGCGCGCGTGCCGTCCAGGAAGTTCTGCCTGCCGACGTTGATGGCCTTGACCAGGTTTTCGTCCAGGCGAAGGAAAGCGGCGGCCGAACCGTCCTCTTTGGATACATCGATCGCCGCTTTCACGGCCTCGTCGTACTGGCCACTGGTGTCGGTCTTGCGGATCTCGCCGTACGCCTTGAACCAGGCCAGCGCGCTCTGGTTCGCGGCCTCGACCTCGGCCTTGGCGGCGGTGAGTCCCTTGGCCTCGCCGAGCAGCCCGCTCTTCTGGTCGGCGCCGACCAGCTGGGCCTGCAGTGAGGCGAAATCCTTCTCGTAGGCCGCGCCGTCACCACGGGCGACCAGCGTGAGCGTCTCGTCGGCGCGGGCCTGCAGCGCGGCGATGCGGGCGCGGACCAGGACGTCCACCTGATGGCTGCCGTCGGCCTCGCCGCCGCGGACCTGCGTGCTCTGCACGATCATCGCGACCGAGCCCCACAGCAGCCCGACCACGATCGCGCCGGTCGCGACCAGCAGGCCGACGTTGATCACCCGATTCGTCTTGCGGGTGAGGTGGATCTGGGTGGCGGCCAGCGCGCCGAGCAGCACGAGCGTCAGCAGCGTGCTCAGCCAGGGGAACGCGTTCGCGTCGTCCTGCGAGTTCGCGAGCCGGTCGGTGTCGATCTGGTACAGCTCCTGCGCGGCAGGCAGCACCTTGGAGCGCATGAGTTCCGAAGCTTCACGCAGGTAGGAGGCGCCCGCCGGGTAACCCTGCTTGTTGTTCGCGCGTGCCGTCTCGACGAGGCCGGTGTAGACCGGCAGCAGCTGGCCGACCAGGTTGACCTGCTGCGCGGCGCCGTCACCGGCGTCGGAGGCGGCCTTCGCGAGCGCGGCGCCCGCCTGTGCGATGTCCAGCTCGTAACGAGCGCGCAGCTCGGCGGGCTCACTGCCGACCGAGAGGAACGCGCTCGCCGCGGTCGCGTCGGCGTCCGAGAGCGACCGGTAGACCTGCTGCGACGCCACGGCCAGCGGCTCGCGGTGGTCGATCAGGTCGTTGATCGTGTCCTTCTTCGCCTGCACGCCGACGGTCGCGATGATGCCGGTGAGCAGCACGAGCAGGCCGAGGCCGACCCCGATCACCGAAAGCCGCCCCGGCGTCGCGCGCGTCGACCGGATGATCCGGCGTACCGCTATCCCGGGAAGAGCCAGCAGGCTCGCGAGCCCGGACTTCGGCTCACGCGGAGGTGCTGGTTGCGCACCCGGCCGCGTTTCAGTGGTGGTCATGGCCCTCCCCAATACATACGGGGATGAAGGTAGCCGAGACGACTAGTCGACAGCCACCTAGCCACGCCCGAACCGCGTCACAGTCCGAGGTCATGGGCGAGCGCGTACCGGACGGCTTCCGCCCGGTTACGCACGCCGATCTTCGCGAAGGTGTTGTTGATGTGAGTCTTCACGGTGGCCTCGCCGATGAACAGCTCCGCGGCGATCTCGCCGTTGCTCAGCCCGCCCGCGACCAGCCCGAGCACCTCGGCCTCACGGCTCGTCAGCCCGTCCGGCAGCTCGACGCGCTTGCGTGCCGGTTTCGAACTCAAGGCGTCGACCAGGCGTTGAGCGACAGCGGCGTCGAACGTCGACTGCCCGGAGGCGGCCGAGCGCAGCGCCGCGCCGATCTCCATGCGGCCCGCGTCCTTGGTCAGATAGCCCTTGGCGCCCGCCTTGAGCGCGCCGACGATCGACTCGTCGTCGGCGTAGGTGGTGAGCACCAGCACCGCCGTGCCCGGATGCTCGCGGGTGATGCGCCTGGTCGCCTCGACGCCGTCCAGCACGGGCATGCGCAGGTCCATCAGCACGACATCGGGCCCGGCCGTGGCGGTCAGCGCGAGCGCCTCCTCGCCGTTGGCCGCCGAGCCGACGACCTCGATGCCGTCGACCATGCCGAGCAGCGCGACCAGTCCCTCGCGCATGACCTGCTGGTCGTCGGCCACGAGCACCTTGATCACGCGCGCACCTCCGCCGAAACCACCCAGTACTTCCCCTCGAAGCCCGAGGTCAGCGTCCCATCCGCGAGCGCGAGCCGCTCGCCCATGCCGGTCAGCCCGAAGCCGGTGCCCGCGACCCCCGAGGCCTCGTTGCGCACGATCAGCCGGACGGTGCCCTCCTCGAACTCCAGCGTCATCGTCACCGGAACACCCGGCGCGTGCTTGGCGGCGTTGGTCAGCGCCTCGCGCGCCGTGCCGACCAGCGACACGGTGGCTGCCGTCGGCAACGGCCTTGCCGCACCGGTCGCCTCGAAGTCGACGACCCCGTGATGGGCGTCGACGAGCGCCTCCAGCGCCTCTATCAGCGACGGAACGTCCCGGCGTAGCGCGGCCACGGCGTTACGCGCCTCGGCGAGCCCGTCCGCCGCGAGCCTGCGCGACCGCCGGATGGTGGCCAGCGCGGAGTCCACATCGGACTTCTCGGCCAGCAGCGCCTCGGCCAGTTCGAGCTGAACCCCCAGTGCGCCAAGGGAATGCGCGAGCACATCGTGGATCTCCCGCGCGATCCTGGTGCGCTCGTCGAGCGCGGCGGCGCGTGCGTGTTCGGCTTGCGCGAGCTTGGTCTGTTCCAGCAGCGCGTGCGCTTGCTCGGCCTGGACCTCGTACTGCCTGCGATTGAGGCCGAGCAGCAACAGCAACAGCATCACGCCGGCGTCGACAAGGCCTTGCCAGCCCTTGTCGAGCACGAGCGCGAGCACGATGTCCGCGGAGCCGACCAGCACGATCGACAACACGCTCAGCCTGGCCATCGTGGCCAGCCTGCCGAGGGTGATGACGCACAGGATGATCGCCGACGAGTCTTCGGCGATCCCCAAGGTCATCGCGGGAATCAGGGTGGACGCCGCGAGCAGGCACTGCGCTGTTCGAGGCCACCGGTGGTCGGTGACGACGAACCCGAGCCAGGCCAGCGTGCTCACGCCGTAGAGCACCCACACCAGCGGCTGGTGTTCCCGCGCGGTGGCCAGGGTGGCGGCGATGAGCAGGGTGCCGAGCAGCTGCACCACCAGCCAGCCTGGCGCGAGGGTGTCCGGGAGAACGGGTCGGCGCATCGGTGTTCCTGCTAGTCGCGAAGCTGGGTGATGAGCTCGATCAGGATGAGCCGGTAGGCGAGAAAGCCCATGAGTACCAGCAGGCCCACCGCCAGCAGTCCGATCCACGCCTTGCCCGTCATCGCGCCCCCTTTGATCTTCTCCTGTGCCTTGTCCGCGGCCAGCTTGAGCAGGTCGTTCTTGTTCATGCCGTGAACGTTAGGAAAGGAGTGGGGTGGAGCGGGACCATCGAGGGGTGGACCTCCGGGTGGAGCCACCCCCGTTCCGGCCGGGCTCAGGCGAGCTGGTAGCCCGCTTTCTCAATGGCGGCGCGGATGTCCGGCTCGGCGACGGGCTCGGCGCTGTCCACTGTGACCTGACCGGTCTTCAGGTCGATCTTGACATCCGAGACGCCGGTGAGTGCGTTCAGCGCGCGGCTGACGGAGCCTGCGCAGCCGCCGCAGGACATGCCCGTGACGGTGTAAGAGCTAGTCATGGCCACGAGCATAAAGAAAAGGCCGCCACCCGCGAACGGGTGACGGCCTTTTCGGGCAAAAATCAGACGACCGTGACCGAGGTGGCCTGCGGCCCCTTGGCGCCCTGGCCGATCTCGAACTCCACGCGGGCGTTCTCTTCGAGGCTACGGAACCCGTTGCCCTGGATCTCCGAGTAGTGCACGAAGACGTCGCCGCCGCCGTTGTCGGGAGTGATGAAGCCGAACCCCTTCTCGGAGTTGAACCACTTCACGGTGCCCTGAGTCATAAAAAGTCTCCATAGGTAAAACAAAAACAAACAAGGAAGCCACAGCGGCGACCAAGGGTCAACCCCGAACGGTTTGCTTCCTCGAAATGAGGAGACACTACGCTCGCGAAGTCTTGCGAGCGTGAACTACCACGAACACAAAAACCGAGACCACGAAAAGTAAACCACAGGTCGCCTGGTCGAGACAACCCGAGTCACCCGAGCGGTGTGGGTCAGTCGCGGGTGTGCGTGGCGCCGTCCGTGGCGAACGGCGAGCGCGAAACCGCGTCGCGGTTCGTGGCCTTGACGGCGATGTCGTGCGTCTCAGCGCTGGCGCTGAACTGCACCGGAGCCACTCCGGAAGCGGAGTGGGCCTTGTCATACCGAGATGTGTCTTCGGCCATATGAGCCCCTAAAGTTCGTGATGATCTTGCCCCCGAGGCCACCCGATCAGCTCCGGTCGGGTTGTCCACGATTGTGCCACGTTCCACCGACGAAAATGGTCGTTCGTGGCCGTAGCGTGTCGATTTCGTCTTCGATACTCGTCGGTATCCGTGCGAATACCGAGCAGCGCCCGAATAACTGCAGCGTTTACTACTCCGTTTGCGGTGCCGGCCTGCTCGCGCCGAGCAGGCCACTGAGCCGGACATCCGGGGTGACCACGTCGGGGTCGGTGCGGATGTCGATGACGCACGGCCGTTGCCGCACCAGCGCACTCGCGATGATGGGCCCGAGCTCGTCCCTGTCGTCCACAGTATAGCCAGCCGCGCCGAGACCGCGGGCCCACGAAGCGAAATCGACCAGTCCGATCGACACGCCGGACAGCCGCCCGTGTGCTCGAGCCTGGTGCATGGCGTACGTGCCGTGCAAGCCGTTTTGGAACACCACCACGATGATCGGCGCGCGGTAGCGGACCGCGGTGTCGATCTCCTGGCCGGTCATCAGGGTGCCGCCGTCGCCGACCATCGCGACCACCGTGCGCCTGGGCTCGGCCAGTTTCGCCGCGACCGCGGCTGGCACCGCGTAGCCCATGGCCGCGTTGCTCGGGCCGAGCTGGCTGCGTGGCGCGGTGAACATCCAGTACCGGTGCATGAACTGGGCGAAGTTGCCGGCGTCGCTGGTCACGATGGTGTCTTCGGGCGCGAGCTTGCGCAGCACGCGGATCACGTCGACCGGGTGCACGCGCGCGTTCTGGCTGGTGTCCGGCGGGGTCATGAAGGTGTGCACGGCCGCGTTGGCCGCCGACGCGCGGCGGGCACGCGGCTTCGCGACGACGCGCAGCTCCTTGAGGAACGGCTCGACCTCGCTGTCGATGCGGAAGGTGAGACCGCGGCGGCGCGTCTCGGCCATCCCGGTGCCGACCATGACCAGCGTCTGGGACGGCGTGGGGTAGCGGTAGCCCTGGGTGGTGACCTCGTCGAGCGAGGCGCCGAGCGCGAGCACGAGGTCGGCTCGCTCGAGCGCGTCGAGCTGCCTGGCCGGGATGCCGAGGCCGAGGTGGCCCGCGTAGCGCGCGTGGTTCTCCGGGAAGGCGTCCTGGCGGCGGAAGGCGTTGTAGACGGAGAAGCCGAGCTCGTCGGCCGCGGCCATCAGCTCCTCGCGGGCGGACCGCGCGCGGCCGCCGACGATCACCACCGGGTAGCGCGCGTCGTCGACGAGCTGGGCGACCGCTTCGGCCGAACGGCCGAGCGCGCCGGTCTGGCGCTGCTTGATGGCGGCGACCGGCTTGGCTGAGTCGAACGGCACCCCCCACGCGTCACTCGGCACGGCGAGCACAGCGGGGCCCGGCCTGCCCATGCGCGCGTTGTTGATCGCTTCGACGAGCAGGCCCGGCACTTCGCTGGGATCGTCGGTACGGCCGGACCACTTGGCGATCGGCTCGAACATCGCGGTGAGATCGGCGGTGGGCAGGCCCACGGTGGACTGCGGGGTGGTGGCAGGCGTCTCGAGGAGGACGATCATGGGCGTTTCGTCTTGAAAGGCCGTTTGTACCCCGATCGCGAGATTCGCCGCGCTCGGACCGCGGCTGGCGAGCAGGAGCGCGGGCTGGTCGGTCAGCTTGCCGTCGGCCTCGGCCATGAAGGCGGCGCCGGTGTCGTGGCGTGCGGAAACGACATTGATCGTGCGCTCGGCTTGCAGGTTGTCGAGCAGTTCGAGGAAGGATTCGCCCATGACCGCGTACACGCGACGGATACCCGCCTCGGTGAGGATGCGTACAGCCGTCTGGGCGACGGACGGTCCGAGTTGATATCTAATAAGTCAAAGCTAAGCGGGAAACGATTACTCCAGTCAAGTGATGTTCTGCTACATCACGCCTGAAGCGACGAAAGTCGCGTAACCACCGGAGGGGAGCCCGAAGCCGTGACCTCAGCGAATGAACGCGAAACCGTTTTCACGTACGGCGCACCGGCGTTGAAGTACGGCGCCGGGTCGAGCGACGAGATCGGTTACGACCTGACGCAGTACGGTGCGAAACGGGTGCTCGTCATCACCGATCCCGGCGTCGCGGCCACCGGCTGGCCTCGGCGGATCGCCGACGGGATCGCGGGCTATGGCCTGGAAGTCGAGGTATTCGACCAGGTTCACGTCGAACCGACCGACATCAGCATGCAGAAGGCGGTCGACTTCGCGCGGGGTACCGGCCCGTGGGACGCCTTCGTGGCGGTCGGCGGCGGGTCGAGCATCGACACCGCCAAGGCCGCGAACCTGTTGACCAGCAACGACGGCGAGCTGCTCGACTACGTCAACAAGCCGGTCGGCGGCGGGCGCGCGCCGTCCGCGCCGCTGAAGCCGCTGGTCGCCGTGCCGACCACGACCGGAACCGGCGCGGAGAGCACCACGGTCTGCGTGCTGGACGTGCTCGCGTTGCGCGTCAAGAGCGGGATCAGTCACCTGCGGCTGCGCCCGACGCTGGCCGTCGTCGACCCGCGCCTGACCGTCAGCCAGCCGCCGGAGGTCACCGCGGCGGCCGGCATGGACATCCTGTGCCACGCGGCGGAGAGCTACACGGCCAAGCCGTACACCGAGTTCGACCGTAAGCGGCCAGAAGAGCGAGTGCCTTACTGCGGCTCGAACCCGCTGGCCGACATGTTCGCCGAGCAGGCGCTGCGGCTGCTGTCCTGGGCGCTGCCCGCGGCCGTCCGCGACGGCTCCGACCTGAAGGCCCGCCAGGACATGGCGCTCGCCGCGACCTTCGCCGGTCTCGGCTTCGGCAACGCGGGCGTCCACATCCCGCACGCCAACGCGTACCCGATCGCCGGTCAGGTAAAGGATTTCCGGCCATCCGGCTACCCGGCCGACGAGGCCATGGTCCCGCACGGCATGGCCGTCTCGCTGACCGCGCCCGCCGCCTTCCGCTTCACCTACGACGCCGCGCCGGAGCGCCACATCCGCGTCGCCAGGCTGCTGGCGCCCGACCTGGAGTGGCCTGGCGACCGGTCCGAGTACCTGCCCGCGGTGCTGATCAACCTGATGCGCGAGATCGGCATCCCTAACGGCATCGGCGGCGTCGGCTACGCGGAGTCCGATGTGGACGAGCTGGTCGAAGGCACCTTGAAACAGCAGCGCCTGCTGGCCACCGCGCCCCGTTCGCCGGGCCGCGACGACCTGGCCGCCATCCTGCGCGACTCGGTGGTGCTCTGGTGAGCTACGCGTACTGGCAGACGGTTCCGTTGCGCTGGAAGGACAACGACGTCTACGGGCACGTCAACAACGTCGTGCACTACTCGATGATGGACACCGTGATCAACACCTGGCTGATCGAGCAGGGCGGCCTGGACATCGAGGCAGGCGAGGTCATCGGCCTCTGCGTCGAGTCGCACTGCAACTACAAGGGCTCGGTGTCCTTCCCGGACAGCCTCCACATCGGACTGCGCGTCGGCCACCTCGGCCGCTCCAGCGTCCGCTACGAGATCGGCATGTACCGCGCCGACCGTGCGGAGGTCATCGCCGAGGGCCATTTCGTCCACGTCTTCGTCGACCGCGCCTCCCGCCGCCCGGTCGAGGTCACCGGCAAACTCCGCGAATCCCTGCAAGCCCTCCTCACCCCCTGACCTGTGAAAAAAAATCCCAATGTGGCTTTCGTCAGCTTTGGTCTGACGAAAGCCACATTGGCGGCCTGAAATCTGACCAATGCCACATTGGGATTTTTTTCAGGGGCGGGTGAGGGATTCGACTCGGGCGTGTAGGTGGGGGATGTAGGCCTCTTGCTCGGGTTTCATCAGGACGCTGCGCAGGATGCGGGTCGTGTCGGCGTCGGGGGTGATGGAGGGGTGGCGGGCGGTCATGGCGGCCGCCGTCACGCGCAGCGTGCTCAGGTAGACGGGGTCGTCGCCGGTCATGCCGTCGTGCATGATCCGATCCGAGACGGGGTCGATGTCGGAAAGGCTTGAGCCGGAAGGGAAATAGGTCACGATGTCGAGCGAAGGCCGCTGGTACAGGGTCAGCGCCGGCGACGACTCGATCAAGTCCGCCCAGCCCCGGGCCGCCCGGATCCCGGCGGCCAGAGGGCGCCCGAGGCCGTCTGGAGTGGGCGGCAGCAGGCGGAAGGTCAGCCACAGCGCGGCGGCCGCGGCGCCCGCCCGTGAGCACTCCAGGCTGATCTCGCCCAGGTGCAACTCGTCCGACGTGAAGTACGTGTACGGCGAGTCGTGCAGGTAGAAGCGGCCGACGGCCGGGTCGCCGAACAGCACCGCGCCGCACCCGTATGGCTGCAGGCCGTGCTTGTGCGGGTCGACCACCACCGAGTCGCACGACGCGATCGCCTGCCAGGGCGCGGCGGCCAGCTCCGCGCCCGCGAGCAGCGTGAAGAACCCGCCGTAGGCCGCGTCGACGTGGATGCGCACGCCGTAGCGCGAGCGCAGGGCCAAGGCCTCGTCGATCGGGTCGATCGCCCCGAGCCCGGTGGTGCCGGTCGTGAGTACGACCGTCCCGACCTTTCCGGTGCGCAGCAAGGATTCCAGCGCGTCCAGGTCCATCCGGCCCTGCCCGTCGACGGGTACCTCGTAACCTTCGACGCCGAGCACCCGCAGCATCCGCGGGTGCGTGTAGTGCGCCTCCGCGCTGTACGCGACGCCCTTGCCCGGGTGCAGCTCGCGCGCGACGAAGAGCGCCTCCAGGTTCGCGATCGTGCCGCTCGTCGTCAGGTGGCCGAGATGCTCGCCGAAGCCGAACATCGTGGCCAGCGCGGCGACGACCTCCTTCTCCATGGCGGACGTCGCGGGCCCGCCGTCGAGCGCGTGGTTGTTCGGGTTGATCTGCATCGCCGCCAGATAGCCGACGACCGCGGCCGGATGCGGCGGCTTCAGCATCTGGCCCGCGTAGCGCGGGTGGCCGTACGGGTAGTTGTCGCCGAGCCGGGTGACCAGCTCGCCGAACGCCTTCCCGAAGTCGGCGTCGTCCACCGCGAGCGCCGGATGTCCCTCGAAGGAGCCAAAAGAGCCCGACCAGTCCTGAATGGACGATACGGCTTGCTCGACCCAGTGACGCAGATCCACTTAAGACCTCCTCGGCGCGCGGATACCGCGGAACTCCCAGTCGCCGCCGAGCGCGGTCGACAGTACTTCTTCCGACGCGGACAGCTGCGCGCCGACGTCGGCCCGGATGCCCAGCGGGCCTTCGACGATGTGGTTGGTGAGCGTGCCGAGCCCCTCGACCTCGACCTCGACCACATCGCCTGGCTGAACCGGTCGCGAGTTGGCAGGCGTGCCGGACAGCAGCACGTCGCCCGGGTTGAGCGTGATCGTCCGCGCGATGTCCGCGACGAGGTAGTGCATATCCCAGGCCATCTCGTCGGTCGAACCGTCCTGCACGACCGTCCCGTTGACGTACGTCCGCAGCCGCTTGCCGCGGAAGTCCCAGTCGGTGACCAGACCGGGCCCGAGCGGGCACAACGTGTCGGAACCCTTGACACGCAACATCGAACCGGCGTCGGTGTCACGGAAATCGTGCAGGCCGTAGTCGTTCGCGATGGTGTACCCGGCGATGTAGTCTCCCGCTTCCGAGACGGAAATGCCACGGCATGTCCGCCCGATCACGATCGCGACTTCACCCTCGTAGTTCAGGTACCTGCACCCACGCGGCCGGACGACCGCGCCGCCATGGGAGTTCAACGCCGACGTCGGCTTCTGGAAGTACGTCGGCGCCGCGGCCAGCGAGGTCTGGAACTCCTCGACCCGGCTGCGGTGGTTCAGGTGCACGGCGATCACCTTGCCCGGCTCGCACGGCGGCAGATGCGCGGCGTCGGCGATCTTCACCCGGCGCCCTTCGGCGCACACCAGCTCCCCACCGTCCACAGTGCACTCGAACACCGCTCCGTCGAGCAGGATCCTGCGGTACTCAGGCATTCCAGCCACCCTCCGGCCGATCGAACCACAGATGCACCTGTCCGGTGCCGATCGAGTTCTCGTATTCGCCGTACATCCGGCCCGGCGCCGTGCAGCGTTCCTCGCCCAGCGCGCCGACCATCATCAGGTAGTGTCCGAAACCGGCCTCCGGCTTGAACCGCCGGAACTCCGGCATCGTCCGTAGCACCTCATCGTGCCTACCCTGCTCGAACCACTCGATGCGCCGCAAATCGGCATCGCGGGCTTCCGGCGTCCGCACGTGGACCGGGTCGCTCGCCTCATGGTCGCGTAGCTCGCGTAGCGGCCAGAACCGATGCGACAGCGCGCCGGACGCGATCAGCAGCACCTTGCGGTCGACGCGCGCGATGCCGTCCGCGAGCGCGCGCCCGAGCCGCAGGTGATCCTCCTCGTCGCCGGTCTGGCAGACGCCGATCGACACCCAGCGCTTGCCCTCGACGCCGAGGTACTTCCACAGGTTGACCGTGGCGTAGTAGATCGGCAGGTACTGGTCGTCGATCGCGGTGATCCAGGTGCCGCGCTTCTCGGCGTGCGCGGCGACGGCCTCGGCGAGCTCGGGGTCGCCGGGGAAGTCGTACGGGATCCGCTTCATCCCGCGCGGCAGCTCCTCCGAGGTGTACAGCCCGGCGCGGTGCGGCTGGGCGGTCACCACGAACTCGACCGTGGTCGCCCAGTGCGAGTCGAGCACGACGACCGTGTCGTAGTCCAGTTGGTCGAAAACCTCCGTGCGCAGCTGCCGGAGACCGCGGACGAGCGTGGTGTCCTGGCCGTTGTTCAGGTCTCGCCGGGTCTCTTCCGGCAGCACGATCGTGGGAACGTGGGAAAGGAGCCCGGCACCGACGATTTCACCCATGTATGAGACCTCCCGGTGCGGTAACAGTGTTTTTCAAGTCGCAGTAGAAGTCGAAGCTCCAGGTACCGCCCTCCCGGCCGATGCCGGACTGGCGGGACCCGCCGAACGGTGCGCGCAGGTCTCGGACGAAGAAGCAGTTCACCCAGACGGTCCCCGCCACCAGTTTCCCACTCACCCGGGCCGCCCGCTCCTCATCGGACGTCACAATCACGGCGGCCAGCCCGAATTTCGTGCCGTTGGCGAGCGCGACGGCCTCGGTTTCGGAGCCGAACGTCTGCAGCGTCAGCACCGGGCCGAACACCTCCTCGGTGACGATCTCGGCGTCCGGCGCGACATCCGTGAGCAGTGTGGGACGGTAGAAGAGCCCGCCGAGGTCGGTGTTCGGGCCGCCGCCGAGCAGCACCCGCGCGCCACCGTCCACCGCGCGCCGCACGAACCCGTCGACACGGGCGAAGTGATCGGGGTGGATCTGCGGCCCGATGTCCGTTTCGGGGTCGCGAGGATCGCCTTGCTTGAGCCGGGAAGCCTTGTCCAGCAAGCGCTTCTGAAACTCGCCGACAACGTTGGCATGGACCAGCAGCCGGGTGCCCGCCAGGCAGACCTGCCCCGCGTTGTCGTACTGCTCGACGGCCAAGTCGGCCGCCAGGTCGAGATCCGCGTCCTCGAACACGATCAGCGGCGACTTCCCGCCGAGTTCGAGACTGAGCGGCGTCAGGTTCGCCGCCGCGGCCGCGGCGATGCCGCGCGCGGTCGGCACCGACCCGGTGAAACTGATCCGCCGCACTCCCGGATGCGCCACCAGCGCGGCGCCCGCCTCGTGACCCAAACCCTGCACCACGTTGAAAACCCCGGGCGGTAGCCCGGCCTCCGCGGTGATGTCGGCGAACAGCGACGCGGTCAGCGGTGTCCACTCCGCGGGCTTGAGCACGACGGTGTTCCCGGCCGCCAGCGCCGGTGCGATCTTCCACGTCGCCAGCATCAGCGGCGCGTTCCACGGCGTGATCAACGCGCACACCCCGGCAGGGTCCCAGCTGACATGATTGCGATGGCCGCGGGTTTCGAAGTCGGGATGATCGAGTTCGTCAAGGAGCCAATCGGCGAAAAATCGAAAGTTATGGGCCACTCGGGGTATGACTCCGCGGCGGTGTGAGCGGATCAGCGCGCCGTTGTCGGCGGTTTCGAGCTGAGCCAGCTCCTCCAGGCGCGCCTCGACGCCGTCCGCGATCGCGTGCAGCAGCTCGGCCCGTTCCTTGCGCGACGTCGCCGCCCAGGCCGGAAAAGCTTGCTGTGCGGCGGAAACCGCCGCGTCGATCTCGGCGGCGCCACCCTGGGAAATCTCGGCCAGCGGCACACCGTCGAGCGGGCTCCGGTCGACGAAGGTGGCGGGGGAGCCGACTCTCTCGCCACCGATCCAATGGCGGGTGTCCACCTCGGGCAGGTTCGGCACGGGACTGGCCTCCATATCGTTTGGCTCCAAATAATCTATCAGATGAATAGGCGCAAGCTATTACCGAAATGCTCCGTTCCGGAGTACCGTTTGCCTCCAAACAAACGCTCCGGAGGGCAGTGATGACTACGCGTACTCATGCCGAGTGGCTGGCGGCGGCTGAACGTGTCGTCCCGGTCACGGAGCACCACATTCGTGGCGCCGCCGAGCCGGGCGGCGGCGCCACTTTCAGCGTCCGGTCACCGCGTGACGGCAAGCCGCTCGCCGCGGTCGCCGACGGGGGAGTGAAAGAGGTCGACCTCGCGGTCGAAGCCGCGCGCTACGCGTTCGACCGCGGCCCGTGGCCACGCCTCGCGCCGATCGAGCGCGGCCGCGCGCTGCTGCGCATCGCCGACGTTATCGAGCGGTACCGCGAAGAGCTGGCGCTGCTGATCAGCCTGGAGATGGGCAAGCCGGTGGTGGAGGCCGACGCCATCGAGCTGCGCGCGGTGATCAACACCTTCCGCTGGTACGGCGAGCTGGCAGGCAAGCTCGCCGACGAGGTCCCGCACACCGCGCCGGACTCGCTCGCGCTGGTCACCCGCGAACCGGTCGGCGTGGTCGCGGCCATCGTGCCGTGGAACTTCCCGCTGACCATGGCCGCGTGGAAGCTCGCGCCCGCGCTGGCCGCCGGCTGCACGGTCGTGCTCAAGCCGTCCGAGCGCTCGCCGCTTTCCGCGCTGCGCATGGCCGAACTGCTCGTCGAGGCCGATCTTCCGCCCGGTGTCCTCAACGTCGTCGCGGGCGACGGCCCGACGGTCGGCCGCGCGCTGGGCAGGCACCACGAGGTCGACGCGCTCGCGTTCACCGGCTCGACGGCGGTCGGCAGGCATTTCCTGCGCTATGGCGCCGATTCCAACCTCAAGCGGGTCTGGCTGGAGCTCGGCGGCAAGTCGCCGAACCTCGTCTTCCCCGACGCGCCGGATCTCGAAGCCGCCGCCGCGACCGCGGCCTGGGGCATCTTCTTCAACCAGGGCGCGATGTGCACGGCGCCGTCGCGGCTGCTGGTCCACCAGGCCATCGCCGGCGAGTTCACCGACGCGGTCGTCCGGCACGCGCGCGCACTGCGCGTCGGCGACCCGCTCGACCCGGCGACGCAGATGGGCCCGCTGGTCACCCTCGAACACCTCGCGATGGTCCGCGCGCACATCGCGTCCGGGCTCGCCGACGGCGCCAGGCTGCGCACCGGCGGCGAGCCACTGCACCACGAACTGGGCGGCTGGTTCCTCGAACCGTCCGTCTTCGACCAGGTCGGCCCGGACATGCGCGTCGCGCGCGACGAGATCTTCGGCCCGGTCCTGTCGGTACTCACCTTCGGCACCGAGGAGGAGGCGGTCGAGTTGGCCAACGCGAGCGAGTACGGGCTGGCGGCGGCGGTGTGGACGGCGAACCTGAGCACCGCGCATCGGGTCAGCCGCGCGCTGCGGGCCGGCACGGTCTGGGTGAACTGCTACGAGGAGGGTGACTTGACCGTCCCGTTCGGCGGGGTCAAGCAGTCCGGCAACGGCCGCGACAAATCGGTGCACGCCTTGGACAAATACACCGAACTCAAGACGACCTGGGTCCAGTTATGAGACCGCTGATCGCGTTGCCCGCTCGGTTCTCGGCGACGGCCTCGGCGTTGCGGTTCCGCGCCGAGGTGGTCGCCCGTTCGCTGGCCGAAGCCGTTTTCGAGGCGGGCGGCGAACCGGTCATGCTGCATCCGCACGCGCCGCGTGGCGTCGCCGACTCGATCGAGATCGCCGAACGGCTGGCGCGCTGCGACGCGCTGCTGCTGCCGGGCGGCGGTGACCTCGCGCCCTATCGCTACGGCGCCGCGGTCACCCACGACGCGGTGTACGACGTGGACGCCGAGCAGGACGCGTTCGACCTCGCGCTCGCCGCGCACGCGCTGAACGTCGGCCTGCCGACGCTGGCCATCTGCCGTGGCATGCAGGTGGTCAACGTGGTGCTCGGCGGCACGCTGCGCCAGGACATCCGCGGGCACAAGCACGTCGTGCAGCTGGCCGCGGTCAAGGCTGGCACGCTGCTCGAGGCCACGGTCGGTACCGACTCGATTCGAGTGTCCTGCTTCCATCACCAATGCCTCGAACGGCTCGGCGACGGCCTCGTCGCCGGCGCGCGCACCTGCGACGGGACGATCGAGTCGGTCGAGCGGCCCGAGGGGCGGGGCTGGTTCCTCGGCGTGCAGTGGCATCCAGAGGACACCGCGCAGTTCGACGCGGCGAGCAAGGCGCTGTTCCGCGCGCTGGTGGCCGCGGCGGCGATCAAGCCCGCTGTGTCCCGCGTCGGTTAGGCGGGTTTGCGACGGCCGCCGCGACGCGGGGGAGTGCCTTCGGCGTGCAGTTCGGCTCGGCGCTGCTCGCCCTCTTCTTCGACCTGCGAGACGATCTTGCGCAGCGCGCCTGCGAGGCGTTTGCACTCGGCCGTCGACAGGCGCGAGGTGACGAACACTTCCTCGAGATTGAACGCCGGGAACAGCGTCTCCATCAGCTCTTCGCCCTCTTCTGTGAGCGAGAGCAGCACGAGACGGCCGTCGGTGGCGTGGCGGGTGCGGACCACGAGTCCACGCGATTCGAGCGTCTTCACCACGCCGGTCAGCGTGCCCTTGGTGATGCCCGCTTCCTCGGCGACGTGCCTGGTCTCCATCTCGCCCCAGATCCAGGAGACCCAGAGCACCACGAACCCGGTCCAGGTGAGGTCGGACGACCGCAGCACCGAGTTCTCGAAGTGCAGGCGGACCGCGGCCGCCGCGCGATGCAGGTTCGCCGCCGCCTGCATCTGTTCCCAGAACAGCGGGATGTCCCCGAGCTTGGCCTGGACGGCGCGCTCGGTCTCGGAGAGCTTGTGGTGCCCGGTCACCCGCAGACCCTAACCCGTGAGGCGCGTGCCGCCATCCCAGGTGACGCCGACTTGCCGGTAGTAGGCGCCGATGGGCTCCCTGATGACCAGCCCGGCGAGCTCTTCGGTCGGCGACTCGAAGAGCGTGAGGTCGGCGTCGGCGGCCCACGGCGTGCCGCCTTCGAAGCTCGCGGCGCCGCTCTCGATGAGCTCGTCGAGCGCCAGGCCACCGTCCTTTTCGATCGACGGGAGCCAGCGGTGGTGTGCCATCGGGTGACCGTTGACGAAACCGTTGGTATCGGCCGGTTCGCGCAGCGTGACCACGGCTTCGGCGAGCCTGCGGTCGCCGGCGGCGAGTGTCGCGCCCAGCTTCGCGCCTGGTTTCAGGCGTGGCGCCGGGCCGTACGGGTGTGGGCGTGTCATGTGGATCGAGCCGAGTTTCTTGGGGTAGCCCTGGTGCAGGCCGCGCGCGATGGCGAAGTCCTTGTCGACCCAGATGTAGACGCACCGGGAGTACGTCCTGCCCTGGTAGGCGCATCGGACGACGGCGAAGCACTCCTTGTACTGCGCGCGGACCGGATCGAGCAGCTCCTCTCGGGAGTCACCGCAGGACTGCCAGTCGGCCCAGATCAGCGCGACGGCGCCGGGGTCATCGGCGGCCGGTTCGAGCGGCGCTGGCAGCAGCTCGGCCACCCGTTCCGGGTCGGTCCGGTATTCGATGGTGAGCAGATCGCCCGAGTAGTGCCAAGGTGGGGAGGGCACCAGCGAGGCCCGGCCGGTGGCCGTCTTCGGGGTGAAGAAACCGCGAACCTCGGCCACGTCGCCTCCATGCTTGTCCATGCGCCGGGTGACAGCATATCGTTTGGGACCAAACATTTGGGAGGGCTCGGGTGGATCTCGGCGGAGCGGACCTGGTCAGAGTGCTGTGGAGCGACCTGCACGGCGTCGCGCGCGGCAAGGAGGTCACGGTCGACGAGTTCCACCGGGCGGTGACGCACGGCCTCGGCTTCTGCCAGGCGCTGCTGCTGACCGACCTGGCCGCGAACCCGCTCGACGCGCCCGAGACCTCCGGCGGCGGCTGGCCGGACGCCGTCGCCCGCCCCGACGTGTCGACGCTGATCGGCTCCGCGGACGTCGCGTGGTGCCTCGCGGACATCTCGGACCCTCACGGCGAGCCGCTCGCGTTCTCCCCGCGCGACATCCTGCGCGCGCAGGTCGCGCGGTACACGGAGTGCGGTCTGTCGCCTGTGGTCGGTCCCGAGCTGGAGTTCTACCTCTGCCGCCGCGACTCCGGCGGCTGGGCGCCCTACGGCGAGCGCGACACGGCCGGCTACATCGTCGGCACCGCGCACGACCCCGAAGGCATGATCTCGCGGCTGCTGCGCCGCTGCCGGGACATGGGCCTTGGCGTCACGGCGGGCAATCACGAGTTCAGCGGTGGCCAGTTCGAAATGAACCTGCGCCACTCCGAGGCCCTGGACGTGGCCGACCGCGCGTTCCTCTGCCGGTACGTGGTCAAGGAGGTCGCGTCCGCACACGGCCTGCTGGCGACGTTCATGGGCAAGCCCTTCAACGAGCGCGCCGGCAACGGCTGCCATCTGCATGTGTCCCTTGTGGACTCTTCGGGCCCGCCGCCGCTCGAAGCCTTTCTCGCCGGGATCCTGGCGCACGCGCCGGCGTTGACCGCCTTGCTCAACCCGACGATCACCGCCTACAAACGCCTCGGCGAGGGCCTGACCCCCGTCGCCGCGAACTGGGGCCCCGACGACCGCACCGCCTACGTCCGCATCCCGCCGGAGAACGACCGGGTCGAAGTCCGCGGCGGCGACGGCTCGGCCAACCTCTACCTGGCGATCGCCGCGGTCCTCGCGGCAGGCCTCGACGGCATCCAGCACGACCTGACACCCCCGCCGCCCGGCTCGGGCGACCCGTTGCCCACCTCCCTCCCCGCGGCCCTGGACGCCCTCGAAGACGACAAGACCCTGGTCGCAGGCCTCGGCCCCCGCTTCGTCGAACTCTTCGCCGCCCTCAAGCGCGCCGAACTCACCCGCTTCGCCCGCACGGTCACCGACTGGGAGTTCCGCGAGTACTCCTGGCTCCTCTAACCCCGGAAAAAATCCCAATGTGGCATTGGTCAGCTTTGGTCTGACGAATGCCACATTGGCGGCCTGAAATCTGGCGAATGCCGCATTGGGATTTTTTTGACCGGCTAGATGGAGACCAGGTCGGGGTCGGGGCGGCGGGAGCCCAGGTGGTTGAAGAGGAGGTTCAGTGTGAAGGCGAGGATCGCGGTGATCGTGATCGGGCTCCCGCAGATCGTCTGCAGCCAGGCCGGGAAGTTCTTGAAGAAGATCGAGTTCCCGAAGCGGTCCAGCGCGACCGCGGGCAGCATGCCGACGCCGATCGACACCGCGACCACGAAAGTGTTGTGGTTGCCCGAAAACTCCACCTTGCGCAGGTTCTGCAGGCCGACAGCCGCCACCATCGCGAACATCACCACGGCCACCGCGCCGATCACCGGCTCCGGCACCGCCGCGATGAACGCGCCGATCTTCGGGACCAGGCCCATCAGCAGCAGCACCCCGCCGGTCACCGCGACCACCCACCGCGACCGCACGCGCGTCATCTGCACCAGCCCGACGTTCTGGGCGAAAGCCGTGTCGGGGAACGAGTTCATCACGCCGCCGAGCACCGCCGACAGGCCGTCGGTCGCGAGGCCGCGCGCGAGGTCGGCGTCGCTCACGGGCTTGCCGGTGATCTCGCCGACCGCCAGCAGGTCGGCCGTCGACTCGGTGTAGGTCACCAGCATGACCACGCACATCGAGAGCACGGCCGCGATCGGGAACGTCGGCGGTCCGAAGTGGAACGGCGACGCGAGCCCGAACCACGAGGCCGACGAGACGCCGTCGAGGTGCACGAGTCCCATCGGGATCGCCACCACCAGGCCGAGCGCCAGCGCGACCAGCGGCCCGATCTGGTTCGCGAACCCGCGCAGGAACCGGGTGAACAGCACCACCAGCGCGATCACGCCCAGCGCCAGCAGGATGTGCGACGGCCGCGCGTAGTCGGGCGACTGGGTGTCGTGCCCGGCGATCATCGACGCGCCCGGCCCGATCAGCGAAACTCCGATCACCACCAGCAGCGTCCCGGACACCAGCGGCGGGAAGAAGCGCACGAGTTTCGCGAACGGCCGCGCGATCAGCAGCCCGAACACGCCGGACGCGAGCATCGCGCCGTACACCGCCGGCATGCCGTACTGGGAGCCGATCAGGATCATCGGGTTCACCACGCTGAACGTGGCGCCCGCGACCACCGGCAGCCGGATGCCGAAGATCTTCCACACGCCGATCGCCTGAATCAGCGTCGCGATGCCCGCGACCAGCAGGTCCGCGTTGACGAGCAGCGCGATCGTCGCCTGGTCCAGCTTCAGCGCGCTGCCCACGATCAGCGGCACGGCCACCGAACCGGCGTACATGATCGACATGTGCTGCAGGCCCAGCAACGTCAGCCGCCCGAACGGCAGCACTTCGTCGACGGGATGTTTCTCGGCCATGACGCCTCCTTGCCCGAAGCCAACGCCTCGCGCGTGACGGTAGCGTGTCGCGCCAGTGCTGATCGTGTTTCCGGAGGTGTCCACCCGGGCAGGATCGTTCGCCCGTTCGGGCGGCTAACCTGGCTCTATGCGGCACAACGCAGCCCGCCCGCCCTCGGTGGCGGAGCGTGTCCTGGATCTTCTCGGCGCCTTCACCTCGGACCGCCCGAAGCTGACGCTGTCCGATTTGTCCCGTCGCGCCGGCCTGCCATTGTCCACCGCCCATCGCATCGTCGCCGAGCTCGTCCGCCGCGGCGCGCTCGAACGCGAGGAGGACGGCCGCTACCGCGTCGGACTCTGGCTGTGGGAGGTCGCGTCGCTCTCGCCGCACGGGATGAGCCTGCGCGAGAGCGCGATGCCGTTCCTCGAAGACCTCTACGAGGCGACGCATCAGAACGTCCAGCTCGCCGTGCTCGACGTTCCCGACGTCGTCTACCTGGAACGGATCTCCGCACGCGGCGCCGTCAACGTCGTGTCGCGCCCCGGCGGGCGGCTCGCCGCCCACGCGACCGGCGTCGGGCTGGTGCTGCTCGCGAACGCGCCGTCGGAGGTCCAGGAATCGGTGCTCGCGGCCCCGCTCAAGCGCTATACCGCCAGGACCATCTCATCGCCCGCGAAGCTGCGGCGTGTCCTCGCGGACGTGCGGCGCGACGGGTACGCGATCAGCGACCGCCAGATCGAGCTGGTGTCGATGTCCGTCGCCGCCCCCGTCTACGGCACAGATGACACAGTCGTCGCCGCGATTTCCCTGGTCGTCCCCGCCGAGGGCACCGACGCACGCAGCCTGGTCCCGGCCGTGCGCGCGGCCGCGCGCGGGATCTCCCGGTCACTCGGCGCGCCCCGCGCCGCCCGGATGCCGGCTTCCGCTGAGCGGAAGTCCAGGCCCGCCGACCGCAGCCCCTGAGCATGCTGTGAGCAACCCCTAGACCACTCGCACGGGCTAGCCGGGATGTGCTCAGATGAGGGCTAAGAACCGAGAGGAGCAACAATGACAACGGTCCTCGTCGCCGGTGCGGGACAGAGTGGGTTCCAAGCCGCCGCTTCGTTGCGGGACAAGGGTTTCGCCGGGCGGGTCGTGCTGATCGGCGACGAACCGGGCGTGCCGTACCAGCGCCCGCCGCTGTCGAAGCAGTACCTGCAGGGGACCGCGGGCGTCGACGCGCTGCACCTGCGACCCCAGGACTTCTTCAACGACAAGGACATCGAGCTCGTCGACGGCCGCGTCGCCGCCATCAACCGCGCCGAGTCGACGGTCACGCTCGAGGACGGCACCTCGCTCGAATACGACCACCTCGTGCTCGCCACCGGCGCACGCAACCGCCCGCTCCCGGTGCCCGGCGCGGACCTCGAAGGCGTGCTCGGCCTGCGCACCCGCGATGACGCCGACTCCCTGCGCGCCGCACTGGAGCAGGCGAAAGACGTCGTCGTCATCGGCGGCGGCTTCATCGGACTGGAGTTCGCCGCGCACGCGGGCCGCCCGGTCACGGTCGTCGAAGCGCAGGACCGGCTCCTCGCGCGCGTCGCGACCCCGGAGATCTCCGCGCACTTCGCCGCGCTCCACGAGCAGGCCGGCGCGACGCTGATCCTCGGTCACGGCGTCACCGCGCTGCACGGCGACGGCAAGGTCGAGTCGGTCGAGCTCACCGACGGCCGCCGCCTGCCGGCCGACCTCGTCGTCATCGGCGTCGGCGTGCTCCCCGAAACCGCGCTCGCCGAAGAAGCGGGCCTCAAGGTCGACAACGGCATCGTCGTCGACGAGCACCTCACCACCAGCGACCCCAAGATCTTCGCGGTCGGCGACTGCGCCAACTTCCCGTGCGTGCACGCCGGCCAGGCGACCCGTCTCGAGTCCGTGCAGAACGCCGTCGACCAGGCCCGCTGGGTCGCCGCGACGATCACGGGCGCCCCCGCGCCGTACGACAGCGTCCCGTGGTTCTGGACCGACCAGCTCGGCAACAAGCTGCAGATCGCCGGTATCGGCACCGGCGCCGACCACCTGCTGGTCACCGGCGACAAGGACGCGGGCAAGTTCTCCATCCTGGCGTTCCGCGAAGACGTGCTGATCGCCGTCGAGTCGGTGAACCGCCCCAGCGACCACGTTTCCGCCCGCCGCCTGCTCGCCGCCACCAAGCCGGTGACGCTCGACGAGCTGCGGGCGGCCGAGTTCGATCTCAAGGGATTGGCCAAATCTAGGAGTTAGTTTGCGTACACAGGTCGGCATCGTCGGAGCGGGCCCCGCCGGGCTCGTGCTCGCTCACCTCTTGCACCTGGAGGGCATCGAGTCGGTGATACTCGAAGCCCGCGGCCGGGACTACATCCGCCAGCGCGTGCGTGCGGGAGTCTGCGAGCATCCGACGGTCGAACTGTTCCGCGAACTCGGTCTCGCGACGCGGATGGACGCGGAAGGCCTTGTGCACGAAGGCCTTTCGCTCCGCTTCGGCGGTGAGGACCACCGCATCCCGCTGACGGAGCTGACCGGCAAGTCCATTGTGGTCTATGGTCAGCAGGAGATCGTCAAGGACCTGATCGACGCACACGAGGCACGCGGCCAGCAGATCCACTACGAGGTCTCCGACGTTTCATTGTCCGAAATAGACACTGAGCGCCCGCGTATTTCCTACCGCGACAGCGACGGCGTCTCGCAGGTGCTGGAGTGCGACGTCATCGCGGGCTGCGACGGCTTCCATGGCATCAGCCGCCCGGCCATTCCCGCGCAACAAGCGTTCGATCGCGAGTACCCGTTCTCCTGGCTGGGCGTACTCGCGCAGACCCGCCCGTCCGACGACGAGCTGATCTACGCCCACCACGAGCGCGGCTTCGCGCTGCACAGCATGCGCTCGCCCGAGATCACCCGCCTCTACCTCCAGGTCCCCAACGGTGACCGCATCGAGTCCTGGTCAGACGACCGCATCTGGTCCGAATTGGACACTCGACTGGCCGCGGACGGCTTCTCCCTGATCGAGGGCCCGATCCTGGACAAGAACATCGCCCCGATGCGCAGTTTCGTGGTCGAGCCCATGCGCCACGGCAGGCTGTTCCTGGCGGGCGACTCGGCCCACATCGTCCCCGCGACGGGCGCCAAGGGTATGAACCTCGCCATCGCCGACGTGCTCGTGCTGTCCCGCGCGGTGAAGGAACTGTTGCTGCACAAGAATCCCGAGCCCGCGTCGGCCTACTCGGAGACTTGCCTGCGCCGAGTCTGGCGAGCCGAGCACTTCTCCTGGTTCATGACGACCATGCTCCACATCGACCCTGCGGCCGACCCGTTCCAGCGCCGTCTCCAGGTCTCCCAGCTCCAGTACACGGTCAGCTCCCACGCGGCCGCGACCAGCCTGGCCGAGAACTACGTCGGTCTGCCCTTCGGGTGACCTGGTCAACCCGGGGTTGACGCACGGCCGATCGTCAACCTACAGTTGACGCATGACTTCACCAGTCCGATTGGACGAACTCATCACCTACATCAAGAAACAGCACTCCGACGGCGACGCGCTCGCCCAGCTTTCCGACGCGGTGCTGGTCGCCGACAACCTCGGCGAGGTCGCGGATCACCTGATCGGCCACTTCGTCGACCAGGCCAGGCGTTCCGGAGCCTCCTGGACCGACATCGGCCGCAGCATGGGCGTCTCGAAGCAGGCGGCCCAGAAACGCTTCGTCCCCAAGGAACCCAGCCTTGAAGAGCTGGCCAACACCTTCGGCCGCTTCACCGACCGCGCCCGCAAGGTCGTCATCGGCGCCCAAGCCGCGGCCCGCAACGCCTCCAACAACCACATCGGCGCCGAACACCTGCTCTTCGGCCTGCTCGGCGAGACGGAAGGCCTCGCCGCCAAGGCGATCGCCGAGTTCGGCCTGCCCATCCAAGAAGCGATCCCGAAGGTCATGGACTCCTTCGACCCGCCCTCCGACACGATCGCCGACCAGCTCCCGTTCGACGCCCACGGCAAGAAGGTCATGGAGCTGACGCTGCGCGAAGGACTGCGCCTCGGCCACAATTACATTGGCACGGAACACATCCTGTTCGCGATCCTGGAACTGGGCGAGGGTCGGGCTTATGACCTGCTGACCGCGTGGGGCGTGACCAAGGAGGCGGTCGAGCCATGGATCTTGCAACTGCTGACCGCGATCGTCGAAGGTCGCAAGGCCACCGGACAAGGCTAGTGCTCCTCGCGGTTCTGGTAGCCGTGGCGGTGGTTTTGCTGGTCTAGTTATCCACACCTGGATACCCCTGTGGATAACTTGGCTTCGCGGCCCGGTTTCGTCGGAGCCAGGTGCCACGATCGCGGAATGAAACGTGGATCGTGGGGAGAAGACCACGAGCTTCTCCTGGCACAGAGCGAAGACGGCGTCATCCGGACCCGTGACTTGAAGGACCTGGGCGTTTCTTCAAGCACGATCACCCGGCAATGCGAGGCCGGTGGGTCTTGGCGGTGGCTCTTACCCAAGATCGTGAGCCTGTACAGAGCACCGCCGAGCCGCCGGCAGCAGCTCGTGGCAGCCAAGCTCTACGGCGGGGAACGCGCTGTCGTGACCGGATACGAGGCGTGCCGTGGGCTCGGCTTGATGAACGCTCCCGCCACGCGCACCATTCACTTGCTGATCCCCAACGATCAACAGCTGCGAGAGCAAGAACTCCTGTTGATCGAACGAACCCGGAGGCTTCCGAAAGTCGTTGTCACGGAAGGGATCCCCATCGCGGTGGCTACTCGGGCGGTGCTCGACGCCGCGCGTCGAGTAAAGGCGCGGGATCCCGTCCGGGCGCTGCTCGCCGAGGCGGTGCAGCGTGGCTTCACTACCGTGGAGCTGCTGCTCGAGGAACTCGCCCAAGGCGGGCAGAGGGGGAGCGCGATCCCACGCCAGGTTCTCAAGGAATTGAGTGAGGGCGCGCGGTCCGTGGCGGAGATCGACGCGCATCGCGTATGGAAGCGAAGTGGGCTACCGGCGCCGCTATGGAATCGCCCGCTGGTCAATTCAGCAGGTGAGCACATCGCGACACCTGACGGATGGTTTGACGAGGTAGGACTCGCGTGGGAAATCGACTCTGTCGGCTTTCACGCGGATCCAACGGGCTATGCCCGAACAGTGCGGCGTAACTCGCGGTATGCCGCAGCGGGAATCTTGGTGCTTCAGACCCTTCCGGCGCAGCTGAGAGCTGCGCCGGACCAAGTGATCGCCGAACTTCGGGCCGCCTACCGCGCTGCGGCTGCCACACCTCGTCCTTCGGTCCTCGTGGTGTGAGCGAGTGGTAACTCTGCTCCGTTAGATGCAGCAGAGTTACCACTCGCTCGGCCAAAACTAAGCAGAAACCTCTGGCCGGCCAGGCTCGGCCCAAGCCGTGTGGAACGAGCCTTCCCGGTCAACCCGCCGGTAGGTGTGCGCACCGAAGAAGTCCCGCTGCCCCTGCACCAGAGCCGCCGGCAGCCGGTCCGCCCGCAGCCCGTCGTAGTAGGCCAGCGCCGTCGAGAACCCAGGCGTCGGGATACCCAAAGACACCGCCGTGGAAATCACCGAACGCCAAGCATCCTGCGCCTCTTCGACAGCCTTCCGGAAGCCGCCCGAAGTCAGCAGCGTCGGCAAACCGGGCTCGGCCTCGTATGCCGACGTGATGTCGTTCAGGAACTTCGCCCGGATGATGCATCCGCCACGCCAGATCGCCGCGACGCGGCCGAGGTCGATGTCCCAGCCGTACTCCGCGCCGCCGGCCTGGATCTGGTTGAAGCCCTGCGCGTAAGCCACGACCTTCGAGGCGTACAGCGCCTGCTCGACCTTGTCCGCGAAGCCGGAGACGTCCGCGAGGGGCGCGCGCGTCGGGCCGCCCAGGTCGCGGGCCGCCGAGCGCAGCTCCGAAGACCCCGAGAGGGACCGGGCGAACACGGCTTCGGCGATGCCGGAGATCGGCACGCCCAGGTCGAGTCCGATTTGGACGGTCCAGCGCCCGGTGCCCTTCTGCTCGGCCTGGTCGGCGACGATGTCGACGAACGGCTTGCCGGTCGAGGCGTCCACATGCGCCAGAACGTCGGCCGTGATCTCGATCAGGTAGGAGTCGAGGCGGCCGGTGTTCCAGGTGCGGAAGACCTCGGCGATCTCGGCCGGGGAGTAACCGGCGGCGCCGCGGAGCAGGTCGAAAGACTCCGCGATGAGCTGCATGTCGGCGTACTCGATGCCGTTGTGCACCATTTTCACGAAATGTCCGGCGCCGTCGGCGCCGACGTGGGTGCAGCAGGGGGAGCCGTCGACCTTGGCCGAGATGTCCTCGAACAGGGGGCCGAGTGACTGATAGGACTCGGGGGACCCGCCCGGCATGATCGACGGGCCGTGGAGCGCGCCCTCCTCACCACCGGAAACGCCGGTGCCGACGAAGTGCAGGCCCTGCTCGCGCAGCGCGGCCTCGCGGCGGCGGGTGTCGGCGAAGTGGGCGTTGCCCGCGTCGACGATGACGTCGCCCGGCTCCAGCAGGGGCGCGAACTCGTCGATGACCGCGTCGGTGGGCGCGCCTGCCTTGACCATGATGACGACCTGGCGGGGCCGCTCCAAGGCGTCGACGAACTCCTGCGCCGAGTAGGCCGGGATGAAGTCGCCCTCGTCGCCGAACTGGTCGACCAGCGCGCGCGTCCGCTCCTCCGAGCGGTTGTGCAGTGCGACGGTGTGCCCGTGCCGCGCCAGGTTGCGGGCCAGGTTGCGGCCCATGACCGCCAGTCCCGTGACCCCGATGCTCGCCTTCTTGCTCATCTAAGCCCTTCCGGTCGCGTTCATCTGAATCGAAGCGTAGTGCTCACGAGAAGCAGCGGATCTCTCCACCGTGGTACTTCACCATGTCGACGACCGCCTCGCGCAGGTCGATCTCGGCGCCCCACTCGGCCCCGTCCAGCTCGGCGTACGCGCGGTGCAGGTTCGCGGGCAGCCGCTCGGCCTCCGAAAGCGCAGCGAACTCGCCCAGGTCGGTCTGGGTCGCCGTCTCGAACGGGGTCAGACCGGCCGACTTGCCCTGCTCGGCCCGCTCCTGGACGAACGCCAGGTAGGCGTCGAGCCGGTCGAGCACCTCCAGGCCGCAGACCGGCCCGTGGCCGGGGACGATCGTTAGTGGTTCGAGTGAGCGCACCACGTCCAGGACGGCCCGCGAGCCCGCGATCGAGCCCATCACCGCGAACGGGCTCCCGCCGTTGAAGACGACGTCACCCGCGAACAGCACACGCTGCTCGGGCAGCCAGACGAGTACGTCGTTCGTGGTGTGCGCGGCGTGGCCGGGGTGGATTAGGTCGATCCGGACATCTCCGGCATGCAGGGTCAGCCGCTCGTCGAACACCACCTCGGGCGGGCGCAGCTCCAGGTGCCCCCAGTCGTTGCCGGTGAACACGCCCTCGTACTTGTTCAGACCAGTCGCGAGTATCGCCTCGCGGGTCTTGCGATGCCCGACGATCGTCGCTTCGGGCACCAGGAAGTTGCCATTGGTGTGGTCGCCGTGGTGATGCGTGTTCACCAGCGTGCGCACCGCTGATCCGGTGGTCGACGTGACCGAGTCCACCAGCGCGCGGGTGCGGCGCTCGGTGGCGCAGGTGTCGATGAGCACGCTGTGGTCACCCGCGTCGATGAATCCGCAATTGTTGATCCACCACGAACCATCCGGTTGGACGTAGCCATATACGCCGTTGGCGACTTGCTGGACGGAGGCGGCTGACGGTGAGAGATCCTGCACGCGTCTACTATGCCCGCCAAGCCGGTAAACTGGGCCGGATGGCGTCCAGAGATCTTTCCTGGAGCGCTGCGCGGTGTCATCATCGAACTCCGCAGAGTGCGAGTGAAGGAGTTCTGGACCGGATGAGTGTTCTGGGAGAGCACGGCTGATGGCCAGCACCGTCACTTCGCGGCGTAAGCAGCTCGGTAACGAGCTCCGTCATGCCCGTAATGCGGCGAAGCTGACTCAGCAGCAGGTTGCCGAGTTCCTGGGCTGCACCCAGGGCAAGGTCAACAAGATCGAGTCGGGCGCCGTCGGGGTGAAGCTCGGGGACGTGCGATCGATGCTCAACGCGTTCGGCATCAACGGCGACGAAGCCGAAACCCTGATGAACCTGGCGCGCGCGGCCGCGGGCCAGCGCGGGCACTGGTCCGGCTACCGCTCGGTGGTGCCGCACTGGTTCCGCACGTTCACCGACCTCGAGCCGGCCGCGGCGGAGATCCTCACCTGGCACGGTGAGCGCATCCCCGGCCCACTGCAGTCCGAGCACTACATGCTCAAGCAGTTCACCGAAGCGGGCGCGACGGACGTGACGTCCTTGGTCCGCAACAGGTTGGACCGCAAGGCGGTGTTCGACCAGCAGCAGCCGCCGTATTACCGGTTCATCATCAGCGAGGCCGCACTGCGCCGGGCGCCGGGTGGACTGGCGCCCGCGGTCATGCTCGACCAGGTCGAGCACCTGCTGCTGCTGGACCGGCGCCCGCGCGTGTACGTGCACGTGCTGCCGTTCGACGCGAAACTCGCTTCGGTCCCGAACGACTTCACCATCATGCGGTTCCCTGACCGCACCCGGGATTTCGTCTACATCGAGCACTCCGCGGGCGGTCTGTACCTCGACGACTCCAAGGACTTCCAGATCTTCGTCGACTCGTGGGACCGCCTGCGGGGTGCCGCGATGGAACGCGGGGAGACCCGCCAGTTCCTGGCTGAGCTGGCGGAGCACTACCGCGCCCAGATGAACGCCTAAGCGCGGTGTAGCTCCAGCTGCTCGACGATCGGCCGCGCGCTCCACTCGGGTGCGGGACCGTTTCCGGCCGCCACCAGTTCACGACGCGGGCCGGGCAGCTCGGGCTCTTCGGCCCACGGTGTTACATGTTGACGTAGTGGTGCCTGGATCAAGCTGAAGCCGAAGCGGTCACGCAGTGCGCGGCCGATGTTCCTTCGTCCCCCGGATGTGGTCTCGCTCACGGACGGCGCCTCGCGGCGCGGCGTCTGTGTGAGTCGGACTGCCATGACTTTTCACGCCCCCAGTTCACGGCGCAGCAGCGCCTGGTCAGTTGCGACGCCGACGCCCATGCAGCGTTCGCAGGGCATCCCCATGCCCAGCTTCAGCCATTCGATATCGGTGAGCGGCAGTTCGGACCCGCAGCGTGCGAGCGCGAAACCGCTCGAGACGGCATCGTCGTCAAGATCAAAAAGGTGTGCTGACCTGCGGCTCTCCCCAGCGAGCCCCGCAGTAAGTCTACCGACGGCGAGCATGGCCGGTCGGTCGTTCGCCTTGATCACCAGTGGGTCCTCCCCCAAGAGGCCTGCGAAGTGGTGGTCACGGCCTGCCGGGAAAAGTCGAACATGTTGAACAGTGTGGTTGCGAATTTCAAACTACTTCACCCTGGCCGCTGAGATTAATCCTACTCCTGGAATAATCTGGGTGTCGAGGGCATGCTGAGTTGATCACCCGCTTGGCCCTGCGACTGTGCTCTTCACTGGAAGCCCGGAGGTACGACCCATGACGGATTATCCGTCTGTACCGGATTACGATCCGAACACGGCCGTGCGCTTCTTCGACGACGACGGCTGGGCCAAGTCGTTCGCTAGCGAGCCGAACGGCGGTAACTGCGTCGAGGTCAACGTGGGTGGCGACGGCATCGTCGGCCTGCGTGACACGAAGCTGACGTCGAGCCCGGTTTTCATGTTCGACGCAGGCGAGTGGAACGCGTTCCTCATCGCCGTCAAGGCAGGTCAGTTCGACCTGCCTAAATGAGCCGCAGGTCGTGCGCCGCGACGAACGCGGCCGTGCGGCTGTGCACCCTCAGCTTCCGGAACAGGTTGCCCTGCAGGTTTTCCACCGTGCGCGAGGAGATTCCCAGCTCGCTCGCGGTCTGCCTGGTGGTCCGGCCGGAGCTGATGGACACCAGGATGTCGCGCTCGCGCGGGGTCAGCTCGACCTGCCAGTGCAACGCCTGCGTCGAGGCGGGCGCGAGCCCGAGGCGTACCGCGCACGCCGCGGCCTGCGCCTGGTTGTGCACGCGGAGCTTGGCGTAGATCCGCTGCTTGTGGTTCTGCACGGTGTGCCTGCTGATCCCGAGCGTCGCCGCGATGCGCTCCGGCGGACACGCGACGCTGAGCAGGCGCAGTACCTCCAGCTCGCGGTGGGTCAGCGCGCTGCCGTCCCGCCTGGTCTGGACCGGTGGCGCGGCGGTCTTGACCACTTCGAGCAGCGCGCGCAGCCCGTCCGCGTACGGTACGAGCGCGCTGATTCCCGCGCCGTAGAACGACGCGGGCAGCTCCTCGTGCACCCCGACCATCCGCACCGGCGGCCCGGCGCGGACGAGCAGCGCGATCAGCTGGCCGTCGGCCCACTGCGGGGCGTCGGCCTCGAAGACGGCGACCGACGGAGTGCGCCGCTCGCACAGCTGGATCAGCTCCCAGCCGGTCGGCGCCGCACCGGCGAACACCAAACCCGGCTCGCGCGCGATGCGCTCGGCCAGAAACTCGCGGAGCAGCGCGTTCCGATGCTGCAGGACAACGGTCTCGGTCATCGTGCCACCTGACGAAGTGCCCCACTCAGTGGTTATGGTCCCACGGCGCGGGTACTCCGGATCAGGACCAATCGGGCGCGGGGATTAGGTCAGTTCGACCAACGGGAAGCCGCGGTGACGGCGTGGCGGGACAAGGAAGTTCTGCCTGCGTGTCGCGGTGATGAACCGCTCGAGGCCGTGGTCCTCCTCTTCGAGGTCGAGCTCTTCGAGCAGGTCGACGGAGGCCTGACTCCGCCGCAGCTCGGCGAAGAAGTCCGCGCTGGGGAAGAAACCGGAGAACTGGAGCTTCGGGGTGTTGCGGCCGGTCGTGGTGTCCATCGCGTCGAAACCGGGGCCGTCGATGCGCAGATGGATGGGCCTGCCGTCGGCCGTGCGGCCGGAGCGGTGCAGTTGCGAGAGGTGGCCCATCCGGCCGAACCGCTCCGCGCTGGTGCGCGCGTAGTCCGCGCCGCGGAAGACGTTCGGCAGGAACGCGCCCCGCGCGAGCAGGTCGCGCGGCCCGCCGCCGTCACGGAACGGATCGCGGGGATCTTCCTTCACCTGCGACGGCGACTCGAGCATGTACTGGAGCCGTTCGTCGAAGTTCTCGCGGTGGTCGACCTCTTCCTCCGGCTCGCGGCCGTCGACGTAGAACTGTTGCAGGTCAAGCAAGACGTGTGAAAGGTGCTGGATCGAGCCGGTGTCGAAGTAGTCGCCAGGCTTGGCGTTGCTGAGCCTGATGCCGTGCCCGCCGAGGAAGGTCACGTCCTGCGCGGGCGAGCTCGCGTCGACCTGCTGGTCGGCGAAACCCATCCACATCGGGGAGAACGGGTTGACGAACGAGGCGAACGGCAACTGGAAGAACGCGGCGACGAACCGGGGCAATCCGATCTGGACGAACATCGCGCGCGTCGACGTGACCGTCATCCCGGCGTCGAACCGCGGCGAAGCGAGCGAACGGCCTACCAGGCGGCCGCTGCCACCGAGCCAGGCGACGACGTCGGCCACGTACGACGGGTCGTCGCCGCGGACGGTGAACAGCAGGTCGTTGCTCTCCATCCGGACCGGGACGTGGAACTCGGGGCGGCGCAGTTCGAGTTCGTGCGACCCGGGCGCGACATCGGTCGGCCCCGGCACCGCGCGCTTGAGCACCGGCTGGTTCCCGGCGAGCGTGCGCGGCATCGCGGCGGCCACGAGCGCGGCTGGCAGCCGGTTGAAATAGTTGTCGCTGTACGCGACGTGGGTGAACACACCGCCTGGCGCGTAAGGATAGTTGGCCTCGATGGTCCGCAACGCCGTTTCCATCCGGCCGCAGTCGGCCTTGGACGGTGCCCTGGTGAGCCTGGCGGTCACGAACGTGGTGTGGACCGGCGGCATCGCGACCGCGACCCCGTCGATGGTCTTGGCTGGCGGCATGAACGGCGCGAGATCGAACTGCACGTCGGGGAACGCGGCCTCGGCCCACGCGGTGCGCACCGGGACACGGGCGAGACCGCCCAGCATGTCCAGCGTGCCGAGCGCGGCCATCGCACCGGCGAAGGTCCCGCCGCGGCGTAGCGCGGTTCGCCGGGTGACGGGCTTGGTGAGAACGGGAACGATGCTGAACCCCTGCTCGCGGTCGTGGTCGCGGGCGAGCGGGCAGCGTGAACGGGCGGCTTTGTGCACGACAACCTCCGGCAGGGAAGATCGTGGGGGCGCGACCAAAATCCCACGATCCGCAATCGGGCACCATGAGGCGAAAAACCTAGGTATGAGGCGTTTTTCCTAGGTGTCGTGCCACAAAAGGAAGGACGCCTCCCTCACCGGTGGTGAGGAAGACGCCCTTCGTTCGCCCCGCTCAGGACGTCTGTTCCGACGGTTTACGCGTGCGCCGCCAGGCGACGACGATCAGCGCGATCAAAGCGAACAGCGGAATCGTGCTGATCGCCCAGCTCAGGCCCATCGGCGGCCCTGGCTGTTCCATCACCGGCAACGGCTTGAGCGTGCCCTTGCCCTGGCCTTGCGGCCCGTCGACCACGAACTGGAACGTCCAGTCGCCGGGCAGGTTGAGGCTTTCCACATCCAAGCCCCAGACATCGCGCTTGCGCGGGTGCCGGGAGAGCGGCGACGGCCTGCCCGCCTTCTCCGCGCCGGGCTTGACGACCGACAGCGTGCCGGACTTGCCCTCGATCCCGCCGTCGGGGATGAACGTGAAGTCGAGCGACTGCATCGCGCGCAGTGGCCAGGTGCTGAACCCGATGGTCAGCGCGTACGGCCCGGCCTGGACCTGCTCGGTGTGGACGATGTTCACCGGCTCGTAGGCCGACGCCGGCAGCGCCGTGCCGAGCAGCAATCCGATGACGCCGAGGAGCGCCATGACCGTCTTACGCATCGCTGTTCTCCTTCGCTGGCGCGAGCTGCCGCAGCATCACGCCGAACCGCCAGCCCAGGAATCCGCTGAGCGCACCGAAAACCCCGCCCGCGACGATCGTCGCGATCATCGATGAGGCAGGCGGCAGGTGCGCGCCGTAGATCCAAGCCCGTTGCACCGGCTGCAGACCGGTCACGATCAGGCCGCCGATCGTGCCGCCGAGCGCGGCCAGCGCGCGGCCGGTGCCGAAGCGGCGCACCAGCTCGACCGCGACGGCCACCAGTATCAGGCTCATCGGCATCATCGCGGGCATGTCCGGCACGTTGTCGACGTTGTCGCGCAACGGCAGCCCGACCATGCTCGCGTAGGTTTCCGCGGCCCACGGCGAGAACCACCAGAACACCGCCTGGATCGCGGCCAGCGACAGCGCGACACCGAGCGCGCCGCCGGGCCTGCCGATCACCTCGGCGCCCATGATCACGGTCAGCACCGAGAAGAACGCGGTGCCGACGACGACCGTGTTGACGATGCCCGCGTCGATCTCGGACAGGCCGATCACGGTCACCATGCTGAACCCGGTCAGCACGGCCAGGCTGCCGATCGTGCCGAACTTGCCCCAGCGCTCACCGCGGGCGACCGCGAACACCATCACCGCGCCGACCATGGTCACGGTGATCGAGAGCAGCAGGCCGATGTGCGGCGGCGACGAGATGACCGCGTCGAAGCCGTACAGGCTGTGCCACCACTGGTCCCACAGGCCGTAGAGCAGGAACATCGCCGCCCCGGTGCCGGACACCAGGTAGCCGACCGGCGCCGCGAAGGTCCGGCCGAACACCCCGACCGCGCGGCCGCCGACCATGGGGTCGACCTGCTTGCCCTTCCGCGTCGCCGCCGTCGTCCTGAGCACCACGATCAGGCTGGCGATGCCCGCCACCGCGCTGCCCGAGTACAGGAACAGGTGCGGCAGGGTGAAGAACGTGTCCGGCCCGACGTCGTCGTGCCACTGGATGTCCCAGGTCAAACCCGTCAGCGAGAGCAAAGTCCCGGCGAGCACGAAACTCGCCGCAGCCAACCCCCTCGCGCCGCTCTTGGTTGCGGGGACCGAGATGGCCCCCGACGCCGTCAGATCCACTACCCCTCCTTTATTTGACCAGCAAAGGAAAAACAGCCTGCTCGGTCCCATCGGGACCACTCAGTGACACGGTGATCTCCCACTGCCCTGACATCGGCAGCACCGTTTCGGCGGCCCGGTACCGGCCAGGTCCCTCGGGACCAGCGGTGACCGGGGACAGCGCGTGCCCCATCTGCGGCATCACCGGTTCGACGGTGACGCTGTCGAGCCGGGCCGGTTTCCCCGACTGGTCGGTGACTTCCACGCCGAACGAATTGGTGCCCAGCTTCGGCGCGTCGACCGAAAGCTGAACGGTGTGCTGCCCGGTGGCCGACTTGAGCACGGTCGGCCCGCCGCTCGTGGACGGCCACACCAGCCAGGTCAGCACGCCCAGTACGAGCACGGCCACCGCCGCGATCAGCAGTCTCGGTTTCTGTCTCGTCATCCCTGCGGCCCCCTGGTCGGCGGAACGTCGATGACCGCCGGAACGGTCAGCACGGAATACCCGCGCTCGGCTTGGATCCAGACGAAGTACTTGCCGGGCAATGGAAACGTGTACGTGAACGGCACGTCAGGCCCGAATGCCGCGACCGTCTCATCAGGACGGTCGGGCAGCCCGGGCGTCGCCGGGGTCATGGCGTGGACGTGCGCCCAGACCGGCGCCTTGGCGAGGTCACCGTCGATCGGCCCGGCGACGATCATGTGGCCCAGCATGCCCAGCCACGGCTGGAGATCCTTCTTCGGGAACCGCGCGGTGATCGTGCTGGGCGTGCCCGCCGGGCTGATCACCTGCCGCAGGCTCGCTTCGGCCACGGGCGGTGCGGGGTCGGTGTTGTCCTGGGGCAGGGTGATCGCCGAGCGGAGGAGCTGCACGCCGCCACCGCGTCGCGCGATCTCCGCGGACACGGCGTAGCTCCCGGCTTCGGGGGCCTTCAGATGCGCGCGGTACTCGCCGGGCGCGACACGGATCGGGTGCAGATGCCAGAGCCGCCCTGACGGCGAGACGACCACGAAGTGGACCAATGCGTTGTCGTGCACCAGCAGATCGTCAGCGGGGCGGCCGGTGGAGCCATCGGAGAACCGCAGGCGCAGATCGCGCTCCTGCCGGTCCACCACCAGGTTCACCGGCGGCCTCGAATAGTCCACTGAGGACACCTGTGGATCCGGCCCGAACGTCGGGTCGAATTTCGTGCCGGGCGCTGGCGGCGGCGGGATCGTCGACGACAGCAGCGCCGACGTCACCGCGACCGTCAGCGCGACGAGCATGCCCGCCGCCGGGACCATTCCCGAGCGGCCCCTCACGGCCATGACGAGCGCGACGAACAGCAGGAAGCCCGCGACGACGAAACCGCCGTACGCCGCCAGTTCCCAGGCCGGGGTGATCTTCGCGGGCACCACGAAGGGGATCTTGGCGAGCTGCTTGCCGTCGCCGACCTGCAGTTCCCACGGTCCCGCCCGGTCGACCCGCAAGGTGCCGCCGTGATAGCCGGGCTTGGCGTCGAGCGCCACGGTGGTCTCGCTGAAGACCGCGCCCTCGACGGCCGCCTTGACGGTGAGCGTGCCGGGCGGGGTGCCCTGGTGCGTGACGATGTCGACGCGCAACGGCGCCGGCGGAGTGTCCACCCGGCGGATGACCACCGTGAGCTCGCGCTCGCCGAGCGTCTGTGCGACTTGGATGTCGGCGCCGTTCTGCACACCGTCGGCGTGCGCCGTCCCGGTCAGCAGTACGGCCAGCAGCAGTACCAGCGCCGGAATCCTCTTGGCCCCCATGGCACTGAACTTAGCGAGCGGGGGAAGATCAAATCGTCACGGCGCAGGGTGAGCTCGTCTCCCCTGTGCGGGGGACATAAAACCCTTAGGCACCAGGGGAGAGGAACTTATGAAGGTAGGGGAGAACGCGCTCGGGTGCCTCTTCGGGCAGGAAATGCCCGCACTCTTCGATGGCGGCCCCCTGCACGTCATCAGCGTATTTCCGCCACAGCTCAAGTGTTGGCAGCTTGCCAAGTAACCCTTCGTTGCCCCAAAGGGCGAGCACCGGCATGCGAAGTCGCTTGCCCGCCCCGAAATCCGCGTCATCGGCCGCCGCGTCGTCGGGAAAGGACGCCCGATAGTCGTCGAATCCGGCCCTAAGGGCACCGGGTTGCTCGAAAGCCTTGACGTAGACCTCGGTGTCGACCATGTGCCGTTGAAAGGTCCACTTCTCGAAGAAGTAGCCGAGATACGCGCCGACATCCTTGCCTGCCAGCAGTTCGGGGAGATCGGGCTGCAGGTGGAAAAGCCAGTGCCAGTACCCGCTGGCGACCTCGGCGTCGAGCAGCCGCCACATCTCCCGCGTCGGCGCGATGTCGAGCACGGCGAGCCGCTCGACCTGCTCGGGCCGGTCGAGCGCCCAGCGATGCCCGACCCGCCCGCCGCGGTCATGGCCGATCACGCTGGCCGTCTCGAAGCCGAGTTGGGTCACGAGTTCTGAGACATCCTGGGCCATCGTGCGCTTGTCGAAGCCGTGCTTCGGCTTGTCGGTGAGGCCGTATCCGCGCAGGTCAGGCGTGATGACCGTATGGGTTTCCGCGAGCGGCCCGGTCACCTTGTGCCAGCAATGGCCGGTCTGCGGCCAGCCGTGCAGCAGCACGACGGCAGGCCCATCGCCCGCGATTCGGTAGTGCATCCGGATGCCGTTGACGTTCGTCATCTCTAACCGGTTCATGCGGTTAGTATAACCATCTCCATGGGTTAGAATGGAACCCATGGATTGGGTCTTCGACGGCGGCCGCGTGTCCCTCGACTTCGTCAACACACTCCGCGACCGCTACGCCGACGGCCGTGAGCTGCTGGTTTCCCCGGCGGCGCTCTCGGAATGGCTCGGCCTGACCGGCCTCGCCTCGGTCCCGGCCACCTCGGACGACCTGACCTTCGCCCTGGTCCTGCGCGAGTCGATCGACCGCACCGCCCGCTCCGAGGGCTCAGCCGCCGACATCCGCCTGCTCAACGAGACGGCCGCCGCGGTGCCACTCCCGGTTCCCCAGCTCGGCTCGTCCGGTCGCTACCTGCTCGACGTGCCCGACCCGGTCCCGGCGGCCTTCGCGGCACTGGCCGTCGACGCGATCGAGCTGGTCGCTTCGGCTCCGCTCATCCGCGTCTGCGCGGCCGACGACTGCGGCGTCCGCTTCCTCGACGCCTCCCCGAAACGCAACCGCCAGTGGTGTTCCATGGCCAAATGCGGCAACCGCGCCAAGGCCCGCGCCCACTACGCCCGCACCAAGGGCTCGTGAGTGTTCCGGCCGGTTAGAACCGGCCATATTTGGTGATCTACGCGGGTTGTGCTCGTCGGCATCTGCACGAACGGGGCTTTTGTTGCGCTCGCGGTGACAAAAGCCCCGTTCGTAGCATGCACGGCGAGGGCCGGGCTGCCGGAGTTTGTGCTGGAGGTGACAAGGGTGGCCCTTGTCACCTCCAGCGTGACAAGGGCCACCCTTGTTTCGCCAGCGCACCAGGCAGCGCCGCGAATTCCGCCGTAGGTGACCAAATACGGGGCGGCCAGAACCGACCGCACCACTCACGACCCCTTGACCAGCCTCGCGTGCAGCTTGGGGTGCGCACGCAGCCAGACGTTCAACTGCCCGATCCACCGCATATGCACGGTCCGCACCGGCGCCGGAACAACCCCGAAGACCCGCATGACCCGGCAGAACCGCGCGAACCGCACCGCGTCCCGAGCAGTCCACTGTAGACCGAGCCGGTCGCGGAACCCGGCAGGCAATGCCCCGCGGATGACGAACATCTGAGCCGTGTGCTGCCACCGTTGCAAGTACTTCCAAGCGAACCCCGGAATCCACCCTGGCTTCTTCACCGTACGGATGGTCTCCAGCAACGTCTCGATCGTGCCGTTCGACTCGAACCCGGCGACCATCGCGTCGTAGTACCGCTCGAAGGCGGCCCAATCCGGCGGCAGATCCCGCTCGCGAACGCCGAGCATCCGCCCGACATCGCACATCTGCGCGTAGTACTCGTCCAGCTCCGGCCCGCTCAGCCCGCGGCCGAAAAACCGTTGCGCGTCAACGGGAACCTTGACCAGCGTCGCATGCACCCACGCATACGCCTCCGGGTTCAGCGCCGAATACCGACGCCCCGAAGCGTCCACGCCCGCGAACTTCCGATGCAGCTCTCGAAGCCGCGAGGCCTCGTACCGCGCCCCAGCGGGCCCGCCGTAGATGTACACCGAAAGCGAGGCGCCCGTCTGCATCAGGCGCGTCCACGGATCCTCGGTGTAGTCGGAGTGATCGCGCACCCCGGCCGCCACCACCGGATGTGCGACCTGCAGCAACAGCACCTGCCCGGCGAGCAGCGCCGCGCGGAAGTCGCCGAAGTACTTCCACGCTGCCGTGCCACGCGAGATCGGCGGTGCCATGACCCGAGATTAACCGCCGGAGCCTCGGATGAGCATCATCAGTGACTCACCCGGAGGAGTTCCCGGCGCACCGGTCGCCAGGCGCCGCAGCTGTAGACCCGCGATCAGCGCGACCACCGGGCCTGCGAGCCGTTCGGGATCGGCGACGCCGAGTGCGCCCAAGATCGTCGCGGCCAGCGCGTCGTACGCCGTGAAGCAGCGTTCGGACGCGTCGCGCAGCGACGGGTCGCGGGCGGCCTGCAGGTAGAGCTCGTGCGGGGCGATCTCGTCGGTGCCGAACGGGAGTTGCTCGATGACCTGCTCGACCAGCGCCGCCGCCTGCTCCAGCGTCAGGTCGTCGGCGCGGTGCGCGTCGACGACGGCGGCGAGCTTGGCCGTTTCCTCCTCCGCGAACAGCAGCATCGCCTGGCGTAGCAGCTCGGTCTGACTCGGGAAGTGATACGTCAGCGTGCCCAGCGAGACACCGGCGTCGGCGACGATGCGGCGGTTGCTCAGTCCCGCCACACCGCGCTCGCCGATCACCTTCAGCGCCGCGCGCAGGATGTTCTCACGAGTGGTCACGGCCTGCGGTCCTGCCAGCGTTCGACGGATTCCAGTTGCGCGGCAAGGGAAATCAGCCGTTCTTCGGAATGGGACGGGCCGAGCAGCTGCGCGCCGAGCGGCAGCCCGCCGGTCAACCCGGCCGGCACGTTCACGCCAGGCCAGCCGAGCACGTTCCACGGCCAGCAGTAGGGGCACGCCGCGATCATCGTCTGGTCGGTCTGCCAGCCGCTGAGCCCGTCGAAGGTGCCGATCTTGGGCGGGGGAGTCGCGGTCGTCGGGGTCAGCACGACGTCGACGTCCCCGAACACCGACCCGATTCGCTTGCGCAGCAACGGTTCCGCCGCGCGGGCGAGCTTCAGCGCCGGGCCCGCGAGTTTCGCGCCGTGCCGCGCGTTGGACCGGGTGCGTGGGTCGAGCAGGTCCGGTGACGGCACGCGCAGGCCCCAGTCGCGGACGCCGACCAGCGAGCGCGGCAGGAACGTCACGCCGATCATCCCGTACGACGGCTCGACCTCGACGATCTCGTGGCCGAGTCCGGCGAACACCTCGGCCAGCCGTTCGACCGCCGCGCGCACCACCGGATCAAGCCTGGTTTTCGTCGCGGTGAAGGGGATCCGCGTCGACAGCCCGATGCGCAGCTTGCCGGGTTCGCGATCAGCGGCCGACTGGAACGTCCGGCCGGTGCCCGCGGCGACGTCCAGCAGCAGCGCGGCGTCGGCGACCGTCCTGGCCAGCGGCCCGATCACGGTCAGGCCGTGGAACAGCTCGCTGTCCGTCTCGATCCGCCCGCGCTGGGTCTTGATGCCGACCAGGTTGTTCCACGCGGCCGGGATGCGCACCGAGCCAGCGCCGTCCGACCCGAGCGCCGCCGCGACCAGGCCGGACGCGACCGCGGCCGCCGAACCACCCGACGAGCCGCCTGGCGTGTGCGCCGGGTTCCACGGGTTGCGGGTGGCGCCGAACGCGGGTCCCTCGGTGAACGGCCACTGCCCGAACTCCGGGGTGTTGGTCTTGCCGACGATCACCGCCCCGGCGTCCTTCAGCCTGCGTACCACCAGCGAGTCCGTTGTGGCGCAAGGGAAATCGCCCTCGCAGCCGAACGCGGTCGGCAGGCCTTCGATGTCGACGTCGTCCTTGATCGCGATCGGCACCCCGAGCAGCGGCGCGCGTTCACCGGCGGCGAGCCTGCGGTCGGCCTCGGCCGCCTCGCGTTCGGCCGCCTCGGGCCGCAGCGCGCGGAACGCGTTCAGCTCACTGCCCTTGATCCGGTCGAAGGCCGCGCCGGTGAGCGCCGCCGACGTCGTCACGCCGTCTGCCAGCAGCTTCGCTTGGCCTGCCAGGCCGGCGAACGCCGCGTCGGTCTCGATGTCCATCGGGCCTCCGTCTCGTTCGTTCGAACGAACAGTGGTCTTCACGGTACCCGATGGGCAGACTCGCTGGCATGTCCTTCGATCTGGAACGGTTCCCCCGTGTGTCACTCGGCCACTGGCCCACCCCGTTGGAAGAGGCGCCGAGGCTGGCCGAAGCGCTGGGACTCAAGCGTGTCCTCATCAAGCGTGACGACGTCAACCCGCTCGGCGTCGGCGGCAACAAGCTGCGCAAACTCGAGTTCCTGCTGGGCAAGGCGCTGGCCGACGGCGTCGACACGGTGATCACCTTCGGCGCGCTGCAGACCAACCACGGCAGGCTGACGGCCGCCGCCTGCGCCAAGCTCGGACTGCGCTGCGAACTCGTGCTCACCGCCAAGGTGCCGATGGACGGCGACGCCTACGAGCGCTCCGGCAACATCACGCTGGACCGCCTGTTCGGCGCGAACGTGCACGTCTGCGCCGACATCGAGGAGTCGGGCAAGGTCTACGACCGGCTCGTCGCCGAGGCGACCGGCAAGGTGGCGACGTTCCCGGTCGGCGGCTCGAGCCCGGTCGGTGTGCTCGGCTACGTCGCCGCAGCCGAGGAAATCCGCGCCCAGCTCGCGGAGCGGGGGATCGAGAAGGCTCGGATCGTGGTCCCGCATGGCAGCGCGGGCACCGCTGCCGGGATCGTGCTCGGCTGGCCGTGGGACGTCGACGTCGCCTGCGTCGGGCATCCCGCAGACGAGTCCCGCGAGACCCTGGAGCAGCTGGCGGGGGAGACCGCGGAGCTGCTCGGCGTGCCGAAGCCGTCGCTGGACCGGGTCCGGATCGGCGACCAGGCGCTCGGCCCCGGTTACGGCGTGCCGACCGAGAAGGTATGGCAGGCGCTAGGGCTTTTCGGCCGGACCGAAGGCGTGGTGCTGGACCCCGTCTACACCGGCAAGGCGGCCGCGATGCTGGTCGAATGGGCCGCCGCCGATGAGTCCGACGAGCCGGTCGTCTTCCTGCACACCGGCGGGCTGCCCGGCCTCTTCGGCTACGCGCCTCAGGCCAGCGCGGCTTTCAGCTGACGCGATCCGCAGCAGCCCGAACATCAGCACGACGTCCGAGATGAGCGCGAGACGCTGCACGATGCCGACCGGCAACGGGTCAGGGAACCCGAAGAGCGTGAGGAAGTACGAGACCGCGAACAGCACGAGCGTCCCGACGCACAAGGCGGTCAGCCGCTTGGCGAGCGGGTGGACCGCGCGCAGCGTGTGCCCGATGGCCGGCACGCTCAGGAACGCGACCATGCAGGCGTAAAGGTGGATCTGGCCGCTGATCGGCCGTGGTGATTCCGGATAGCTCGCCGGGAACACCGCGGCCGTCGCCAGGCCGAGTGACCAGGTCAGGAACAGGATCTTGGTGGTGCGGCTCAGCGGGATCCGCGCGGCGTGCAACGAGCCCAGCACGGCCATCGACCCGACCGAGAGCGCGAGCACGCTGGCGCCGAGCATGCCCTGGCCGCGGTCGGTGTTGATGTAGCTGGACAGCGTGTCGAGCAGCGGATCATGCGAGCTGATCAGGTGCAGCACGGTGATCGTGAACAGGCCCCAGCCGATCGCCACGTACGCCGTGATCAGCCACGGCCGGGTAGCCGGGTCCCCCAGTGGTCTCGCCATGGCCCCAGGCTGCCGTCGATCGGCCGAGCCGGAATCGGGGAGATCCCCGGATTCAACCCTGGAATCGCACGACCGCCAACGCCTGATCGTCGTGGATCTTCGACCGGGGCCAGCGCTCGCACTCCGCGTCTTCGCGCTCGGCCGCGCGGACCGTCTCGAGCACTTCGTGCGGTTTCATCGCGGCGACATCGGCCCAGCTGAGCAGCTGGTATTCATCGACACCCGCGGAAACGCCGTCGCTCGCGAGCATGACCACGTCGACGTCCTCGCGCCGCCAGCTGCGCCGAACCGCCTGATAAGCGGCTTTCGGATCCGCCTCGGCGACCCAAAATCCGCCTTCGACGTTGCGAAGCTGGTAGACGTCCTTGCTGGTGCGCAGCTTTTTGTTGCTACGCAAGGACGCGAGCCGGTCATCGACGATGGCCTCGATCCCGTTCCGTCCACAAGCGACGATCGGGCTGTCGGCCAGCACCAGCGCGTCGATCCGGTCCTCGGTCCACCTGGCGATGGCGACCGTGCTGGACGGCGAATCGCGCGGCTTGAGCCCGTTGTCCCGCGCGACGTTTTCGATGGCCCGCGCCAGCGCGTCGGCCAGGTCACTGTCCACTGTGACCGTTCGGCCGAGCTCCTCGATCAGCAACCCGGCGTACCAGCCGCCGGTGGGCAGATCGGGGCGCGGCTGGGTCGCGCCGTCGAGCAGGATGACCGCGTGCGGCAGCACCAGCACGTGATCCTCGGTCGGCCGGAGCCTGCCGTCCAAGCCGACGCCGGGGTGTTCGGCGACTTCTACTTCAGGCATGCGCCGATGCTAGCCGTTCGTCAACCTCGGTTGACATCGGCGGCGTGTCAACCTACATTGACATCATGACTGAAGCGACGGATCTGGCCGCGCGGGCAGGTGACCGCGACCCACGAGTGGGGTTGCGTGCGGTCGCCGCGCTGCGACGGCTGTTGGAGCAACTGGAGGCCGTGCAGGTCCGCAGCGCGCGGGTGCACGGCTGGTCATGGCAGGAGATCGCCGCCGAGCTGGGGGTCAGCAGGCAGGCCGTGCACAAGAAGTACGGGAGGCATTGATGTTCGAACGATTCACCACCGGCGCCCGTGAGGCCGTGGTCGACGCCCAGCGCGTCGCGGTCGAAAGCGGCGCCAAGCAGATCGACCCGATGCATCTGCTCGCCGTGGTGGCCGTCACGCCGTCCGGCCGGACCTTGCTCGGGGGCCTGGGGGTCGTCCCCGAGGACCTCGCGAGCGAGGTGAACCGTATCCGCAGGCGCGGTGGCATGAGCGACGCGGACGCGGAGGCGTTGAGCGAGTTCGGCATCGACGTCGAGCAGATCATCGCCAAGGTGGAACAAATGCACGGCCCCGGCGCGCTTTCCCCGCCACACGGGCGTCTCACCCGGCGCGACCGGCGGTCCAGGCTCCCCTTTGCGCGGGAGTCCAAGAAGACGCTGGAGAAAACGCTGCACGAGGCGTTGGCCATGGGGGACAAGCACATCGGCGAGGAACACATGCTGCTCGCGCTGGCCGCGCTGCCCGGACCCGCCTCGGATGTGCTGGCGCAGCGCGACGTCACCTACCTCGCCTTGCGTCAAGCCCTGACCAAGGCTTCCTAGGCCGGGGGGATTTAGCGGGCTTTATCCCGGGCCGGGATAAAGCCCGCTAAATCACGAGTCCTTGTACGCCACGTAAGGCAGCATCGCCTGCGTCAGCGGCCCAATGCTCAGCGCGTACAAAACCGTTCCCACGCCCACGGTCCCGCCCAGCAGCCAGCCGGTCGCGAGCACGATCACCTCGATGCCCGTGCGCACCAGCCGCACCGACCACCCGGTCCGCGCGTGCAACCCGGTCATCAGGCCGTCCCGAGGTCCGGGCCCCAGCCGCGCGCCGACGTAGACGGCCGTCGCGACGGCGTTGAACACGACACCGCCGACGAGCAGCAGCACCTGCCAGCCGAAGGCGTGCTGGTCCGGCAGGAACGCGCGCACCAGGTCGACGGTCACCGAGATGATCACGATGTTCGAGATCGTGCCGATGCCCGGCTTCTGCCGCAGCGGGATCCACAGCAGCAGCACGACGATCGACGCCAGGCCCGCGATGGTGCCGAAGCTCAGGCCGGTCAGCTTGGTGAGGCCCTCGTGCAGCACGTCCCACGGGTCGAGCCCGAGGCCGGCACGGGTGAGCATCGCCATGCTGGTGCCGTACAGCGCGAGCCCGCCCACGAGCTGCGCCGAACGGCGCAGTGGCGAGGCGGTGATGGACACGGGACGGAGATCTAACTGAGCCACGCTGTCCACTATCAGGCTAACTGGCCTTGCACACCATAGCCAATTGGTAATAATTGGCCTTATGAACCCGCTGATCCCGCCAGGTGGTCGCATATCGGCCACAAGATTGGCCGTGATGCTCGGCACCTGGCGGCAGGGTGGCTCACGCCAGGGCGCCTCGGACCTCGCCGCCGCCATCGAAATGCAGGTGCTCGACGGCCAGCTCCCCCTCGGCACCCGCCTGCCGCCCGAGCGCGAGCTGGCCGACGCGCTCGGTTCCAGCCGCACTCTCATCGGCGCCGCGCTGGACCGCCTCCGCGAAGACGGCCTGGTCGCCAGCCGCCGTGGCGCGGGCTCCTGGATCACCTCGCCCCGTCAGCAGGGCATCACCCCCGCCCTCCCCGAATCCGACACCCTCATCGACCTCGCCCGCGCGGCCCCACCGGCGGTCGCCGGCATCGTGCCCGCCGTCGACGCGGCCAGGGTGGCGCTGATCGACCACCTCGGCGAGCACGGCTACAGCGACGGCCTGCCCGTGCTCCGCGAGCGCATCGCCGAGCGCTACGCCGCCCGCGGCCTGCCGACTTCGCCGTCCCAGATCATGATCACCAACGGCGCCCACCACGGTTTCGTGCTCGCACTGCGCATGCTCGCGGGCCCCGGCGACCGCATCCTCGTCGAGCAGCCCACCTACCCGAACGCACTCGACGCCATCCGCTCCGCCCACGCCATCGCCGTCCCCGTCGCACTCGACGCCGGCGGCACCCAGGGCTGGGACATCGCGGGCATCGAAGCCGCGCTCCGGCAGGCCGCGCCCCGCTTCGCCTACGTCATCGCCGACTTCCAGAACCCGACCGGCCTCCGCCTCGACGCCGAAGGCCGCCACCGCCTCGCCGCCGCACTGACCCGAACCCGAACCCCGGTCGTGGTCGACGAAACCCTCGTCGAACTCGACCTCGACGGCGACCCACTCGAAGGTCCACCGCCATTAGCGTCCTTCGCGGGCGACCTGGCCATCAGCATCGGCTCGGCCTCGAAGTCCCACTGGGGCGGCCTGCGCCTCGGCTGGATCCGCGCGTCGGAAGACCTGCTCGGCAGGTTGGTCGCCTCCCGCTACTCGGTCGACCTCGGCTCCCCGATCTTCGAGCAGCTCATCCTCGCCGAACTCCTCACCGACCCCGAACCCTCCCTGCGCAAACGCCGCGAAGACGTCCGCGCCCTCCGCGAGGCCCTGATCGGCGCGGTCCGCTGGTACTGCCCCGATTGGACATTCACCGAGCCACCGGGCGGCCTTTCCCTGTGGTGCCGCCTGCCCGAGCCGGTGAGCACCCGCCTCGCGGTCGCCGCGGTCAACCACGGCGTCCAAATCGCACCCGCCTCCCGTTTCGGCGTCCACGGTGGACTCGAACGCTGGCTCCGCCTGCCCTTCGCCCAACCGGCCGACGTCCTTTTCGAGGCCGTGCGACGGCTGAGCGCGGCCGCGGTTTCCGTTGGCGGATCAGCGAAATCCGGCCTGGACTTGCCCATCACCTAAGCCAGCACCATAGGGCACTTAAAGTATTCGCGCAGTCGCTCAAAGTAGCTATAGAGTGGCAAAAAAGAGGAGGGGTAGCGGCCCGATGGGCGGCTCCCCTCCCCAAGATTCAGCGACTAGCGCACCTCAAGGATAACAGCCCGTGTCCGAACCGTCATCTCCAATGTCGGCACGCCTGTCCAGCGACCCGTACGCGGGGCACGTGCTGGCCAGACTGCTCGACTTCTTCCAAGACACCACGCCATGGCCGCGCGGGCTATGGGAAGTCGGCAGTGTGCTCGCACTCGAAGAAGCGGCCGAGTGCGGCGACTGGGTCCGGATGAAGGTGCTTTCGCAGGCGTCGGTGGCCTGGTATCTGCACGACCTGGAACGGCGGCTTGGTCCTGACCGTGGTCTCGGGGATACCAAGCTACGCAAGGAACTCACTGGGCTGTTGCGGTCGAAGCTGCCTCCGGATGGGCGTGACCGCCGTCGGCTGGTCCAGCTTCTGCCCGCGATCAAGCGGGGTTATTTGTCGAGATGGACGGAGAGCGTCGATTCCGCTTGCCCGCCGTCGCCTGAGCGCCTTGCACGGGCCTTGGCGACTCACCTGCTCGACAGCGGGCACAGTTCGGGGCGGCTCAACAGGTGGGTTCGCCGGCTGCGCGCGTGCTCTGATGCGACTTTGGGTGACCTGCTAGAAGCCGCCTGCGGATTTGCCGAGCAGCAGGACGAAACCTTCGAAGTGCTCGTGCCATTTCTCGCGCTGCCCGGTTATCAAGGACTGGCCTCACATTTGCCGGAATGGCTCTCGCCGCAACGCGCCGCGGAATGGTTCACCAATCGCGGAATCACTGATCCGCCAAGGCACAACGGCGCTTTCGTCTATGAGTTCACGGTCAAGGACACACTGGCCGCGGCCAGGGAGGCCGGCGCGTTGGTCCGTCGTTTGGATGGCAGGCGTTCGTACGCGCGCAGCGGCCGGAAGCGCTTGACGCCGGTCGGTCGCGTGTGGATCGACGGGCATCAGGGATCTCTGCCACTCGGCTCGGTGGATCGCGGAGTCAGCGTGCTCTCGCTCGTCAACGAGAAGAGCATGTATTCGATCAGGCAAAGTGATCGGCTCGATGAAGCCTTGGAACTGGCCGCGCCGCTCAACACCGGTTCCGCGGCCACCGCGGTGGCCGGCGGCTGGGCGGCGATCGAGTCGCTGTTGTTCCATCCTGGCGACCAATCGGATGTCGAGGAAGGGCGAGCCGTCGTCGCCGATCGGCTGGCGGCCATCGTGGCTTGCTCGTGGCCCCGTGCCGAACTCACGACGTTGTCGCATCGCCACAAACCCGCTGAACCCGATGATCTCGTGACCCGGCTCGGCGAATGCGGTTGTCAGGCCGACCGCGTCAGGGTGATCGCCGACGCACTGCTGACCGGCGCTCCATTGGCGCTGAGTTCGCCGCACGAGGTGGCGGCGGCGAAGCGGATGAGGGAGGTGCTCCGTGATCCACATCGACAGCTCGGCTGCGTCCGCACGGCCCTTCGCGGTGTTTTCCGGAGGCTGTATCGGCAGCGCAACATCGTCGTGCACGGAGGCAGCACCGCTGCTATCGCACTCGAGCCCGCATTGCGGACGTCGGCCCCGCTGATCGGCGCCGGGCTGGACCGCCTTGTCCACTCTCAGCTGATCGACGGCTTGGCGCCGTTGGATCTGGCCGCGCGCGCCGAGAACTCCCTCGCGCTGGTCGGGGATCCGCTGGGCCCCGACCCGACCAGCCTGCTCACGTGAGTCCGCCGACCAGCCGGGGCAACAAAAAACGGCCGGTGCGCCGGATGAAGATCCGCAGCTCCAGGGAGGTACTACGGCGTTGAATCATCCAGCGCACCGGCCGCGCGCCGGCGGTCTGCCAGGCAAAGCCCCTCGATATGCCCGGCAGGTGCCGACGCTCAGGTGCGGATCGGGGTGGAGTTCGTGCTCGGCGCGGTGAGTACGAACATCCGAAGCGCACCCGATGGTGGTCCTGGCACCGCGGGGGCATCGCGGTGCCAGGACCAGTGCCCGAAGCGGCCAGGCGCGGTCGGCCGATCGGGAAGTCTGGTGTGTGCACGCATGGGAAAGCCCCTGTCAAACGCATGGGAAAACGTTCAGACAAATGGGAAAGCGGCGAAGTTGATCTTGTTTTGGACGCGGCTCTCCCTGGAAAGGGGGCAGGCGTCAGTCAGGTGACGTGGTCGGCAGAGCTGCTTCTCTGCCCGCACCGTCGACCTCGTGGTCGAGACTGGTGCCGATCAGCCGGAGCTGAGTGGTGTTCGTGTCGGAGGTCAGCACGGCCAGCTGGTGGCGCGCGCCGCCCGCGGAGTCGTGGCCCGCGGTGAAGGTGCCGGTCGGGGTCAGTGGAGCGCTGGGCGCGTCCGGGAGCTGGCCGCCGCCGCTCGAACCGCCCGCCTTCACGCCCGCCTGCTGGTCGCTCTTGGCCGTCTTCTCGGCCGACTGACGCGATTGGACGGTGTGCGCCGCCGGATTGACCACTGTGGACACCCGGGCCGCGGTGGCGGGATCCGGGGTGGCGGGCGGGTTTTCCGGGGCAGCGGCCGCCGTGGCGGCCGTTTCAAAGGCCGGGCGGGTGGCGGTGACCGAGACGGTCGCGCTGCTGCCGCTGTGCGTCGGCTGGTCGTTGCCGAGTATCGGGAGGATGCCCTTGCCGACGCCGTTCAGCGGCAACGGCTCGGGGCAGTCGGGGTCGACCTGGCGGCCGGGGGTGAGCACGTCGTCGACGACGTTGGTCACGGTGCCGACGGTGTCGGTGACCACGTTGAGCACGGTGCCCAGCAGGCCGCCGAGCAAGCCGCCGCCACCGCTGGGCTGGGTGGCAGGCGTCTTTTTGCGCGGAGTCGGCGCCGACGCGGGCTCGGGGGTCTGGCTCTGGACCGAGAGTGTCTCGGCGGGAGCCGGTTCTTCTGTGGACAGTGCCGCGGGCTTGGCCGTCGGGACCTTGGCCACCTCGACGTCCGGGGTGGTGGTCACGACCGTTTCCGAGGCGGCGCTGGTGGTCTCTGGCGCTTCTTCGGCCGAAGCGGAGGTGCTGAGCACCGCGCCGAGCAACCAGGCGGCGGCGGTCAGGCCGCCCGCCATCAGGATCGAGGGCAGCATGCGGCCGGAGCGGGACACGGAATTCGTGCCACTCACCGCCACCACCACCGTCCGGGCCTGGAACTCAGGCGATCATCGCCCGAGTCGATCTTGCTTGGGGTCTCGTCTGGCCAGGTCGCAGTTCCCCCGGGGCTGCACTCTTTCTAGCATCGCAGGCGAGTGTTTCACCTCGATCGCGTTCGATCCACCCCGTAAGGCGGAACGGACGTACCGGCTCCGGTGGCGCAGGGCGAGAAGTTGATCACTCTGGGTTGGCCCCGGTGGGCGGGACTGCGGCCATTCGTGCCTGAGGGTAATTACTCAAATGGCGCTTGACCTGAGTTTTCGTGGATCTTCGCGCCCCTGCGTGCCGTCTCAGTCGCGGAAAGTGGCCAGAGCGGCTGGTCCTTCCGGACGGCGGAGGGCGGTTCTCGCATGCTGAATCGAGATCTTGGGCGGTTGGTCCGTTTGGCTGCGGAGGGCGACCAAACGGCGTGGAACGCGTTGGTCCGAAGCCTCTCCGTAGTCGTCCGCAACGCCGCGCACGCGTCCGCTTCGTGTGACGCCGACGTGCGGGATGCCTGTCAGGACGCGTGGCTCGCGCTCGTCGGTAAACGGTGTTCGCTGGAGCATCCGGAACGGCTGCCCGGCTGGCTCGCGACGGCCGCCAGGCGGTGCGCCCACCGTCGGGTGATGAAGCGCCGGTCGGACGTCCCACTGGCGTGTCGGACCGAGTACGCCGCGGCCTCGCCCGAGCAGCTGGTCTTGCTCACTGAGCGTGACAAAATGCTCTGGAAAGCTGTCGCGCGCCTGCCGCGCCGCTCGCGGGCGCTGATGTGGCTGCTCGCTCATCATCCCGAGCTCAGTCAGCGCGAAATCGCCGCTGAGCTGGGGATACGTCCAGGCAGCGTCGGCCCGCTCCGCCGAAGATGCCTGGATCGTCTCCGTCACCAGCTGATCACGGAAGGTTTCGACTAGCCGAGTTTGTGCAGCCGTTCGATCGCTTCGTCGAGCACCGAGTCCTCTTTGCAGAAGGCGAAACGCAACAGGTGTTTCCACTCGTCCGGGTGATCCGTGAACACCTTTACGGGGACCGCGGCGACCCCGACGCGTTCGGGCAGCTGATACGCCAGCTCCGCCGCGTCGGTGAAGCCGAGCGGCCGGACGTCCGCGCAGACGAAGTACGTGCCTTCGGTCTTCCGCACCGCGAAACCGGCCTCGGCGAGCCCTGCGGAGAGCCGGTCGCGCTTGGCCATCAGGCTGCCACGCAGGATCTCGACCCAGTCCAGTTCCTCGTCGAGCGCGTACGCCACGGCGGGCTGCAGCGGACCGCCGGAGACGAAGGTGATGAACTGCTTCGCCGCCTTGACCGCGGCGACCAGCTCGGGCGACGAGCAGACCCAGCCGATCTTCCAGCCGGTGCAGTTGAACGACTTGCCCGCGCTCGAGATCGAGACCGTGCGGTCGCGCATCCCGGGGAACCCGGCGAGCGGGAAGTGCTCGGCCTCGTCGAAGGTCAGGTGTTCGTAGACCTCGTCGGTGATCGCGATCAGGTCGTGCTCGACGCAGAGCTTCGCGAGACCTTCCAGCTCCGCGCGCGTGAACACGGTGCCGGTCGGGTTGTGCGGCGAGTTGACGAGGATCGCGCGCGTCGCGGGCGTGATCGCCGCGCGGACCGTTTCGAGATCCAGCGCGAACCGGCCGTCGGCGCCTTCCGCGAGCGAGACCACGCGACGCGTCGCGCCCGCCATGGCGACCGCGGCGGTGTACGAGTCGTAGTACGGCTCGATGACGATGACCTCGTCGCCGGTCTCGGTCAGCGCGATCAGCGTCGCGGCGATCGCCTCGGTGGCGCCCGCGGTGACGAGGATCTCGCCGTTGGGGTCGTACTCGATCCCGTAGCGCTCGGCGCGGTGCTTGGCGATGGCCTCGCGCAGCTCCTGGCGCCCCGGCCCCGGCGGGTACTGGTTCGCGCCGCCGAACAGGGCCTTTTGGGCTGCTTTGAGCATTTTCTCGGGGCCGTCGGTGTCAGGGAAACCCTGGCCGAGGTTGACGGCTTCGTGCCGGACGGCCAGCGCGGTCATCTCCGCGAAGATCGTCGAACTGAACGGCTGGAGGCGGGGTACTAGAGCAGGTTCGCGCACGATCGGCAATCCTCACGGACAATGGCGGCGTGGAGCAACTGACCAACGGTAAGGCCGAGCCCGCGCAGCTCACGGGCGGCACCGCGCGCTTGGCGGATCCTCCCGGCGGAAGTGCCGCCGAGGAGGAGAAACGGCGTGCGCTGCGCAAGATGAAGCTCGTCGCGCTGTCGTTCCTCATCGGCGCGTCGGTGATCTTCCTGGTGACCAGCTGGGGACTCGCCCAAGGCTGGCCGAACTGGGTCGAGTACGTGCGTGCGGCCGCCGAAGCCGGCATGGTCGGCGCGCTGGCCGACTGGTTCGCCGTGACGGCGTTGTTCCGCCATCCGCTCGGCATCAAGATCCCGCACACCGCGATCATCCCGCACAAGAAGGACGTGCTGGGCAACAGTCTCGGCGACTTCGTCGGCGCGAACTTCCTGTCCGAGTCGGTGGTGCGCGACAAGCTGAAGCGGGTCGGCGTCGCGCGGCGGCTCGGCGAATGGCTCGCGCAGCCGGACAACGCCGAGCGCGCGTCGCACGAGATCGCCAACGCCATGCGTGCCGCCGTGAAGGTGCTGCGCGACGAGGACGTGCAGGCGATCCTCGAGCAGACGATCGTGCGGCGCGTCGTCGGCCCGCCGTGGGGCCCGCCGCTGGGCAAGGTGCTCGCCGGGATCTTCGCGGACGGCTCACACCACAAGCTCGTGGACCTGATGTGCGACCGCGCGTACGAGTGGGTCCGCGACAACCACTCGACCATGCTGCGGGTCGTCTCCGACCGCGCGCCGACGTGGTCGCCGAAGTTCGTCGACGAGATGCTGGCCGACAAGGTCTACGGCGAGGTCCTGTCGTTCGCGTGGGCGGTGAAGACCGACGTCAACCACCCGATGCGGCTGACGCTGGACAAGTTCCTCGGCGAGTTCGCGCAGGATCTGCAGACCGACCCGGACGTGATGGCGCGGGCCGAGCAGGTGAAGTCGCAGGTCATCCAGCACGGCGAGGTGCAGAAGCTGATCGGCACCGCGTGGGCGTCGATGAAGGAGATGCTGCTGGCCGCGGCCGAGGACCCGTCGAGCGAGCTGCGCAAGCGCATGCGCGAGGGGCTGCGGTCGGTCGGGCAGCGGCTGATCGACGACGACAGCATGCGGACCAAGGTGGACGGCTGGCTCGAGGGCGCGGCGGCCTATCTGGTCACGCACTACTCGCGGGAGATCACCACGATCATCACCGACACCGTGGAGCGCTGGGACGCCGAAGAGACGTCGCGGAAGATCGAGCTTCAGGTCGGCCGGGACCTTCAGTTCATCCGGATCAACGGCACGGTGGTCGGCGCGCTGGCCGGTTTGGCCATCTATTCGGTGGCCCACCTGCTGTTCTGAGCCCTATAGCACACGGTTCGGCCGCGCTGCGGAGTTGTCCACAGGAAGTTGAGTTATCCCTAGGGTTGTCCACAGCATTTGACCGTGTTGGCCTAGTGACTGTCCACAGGTTGTGGTTCGGCCTGTGGTTCGGCGCCTCGGGCCCGCCAGGCGCGGGCCTTTTCGCGGTTGCCGCAGACGCGCATCGAGCACCAGGTGCGCGAGCGGTTGCGTGAGTTGTCGAAGAAGGCCCAGAGGCAGTCGTCGGCCGGGCAGATCTTGACGCGTTCCCACTCGCCGAGCACCGCCAGCCGGGTGGCGGCGGCGAGCACCGCGGCCACGACGTCTTCGGCCGCGAGGCGCGGGCCTGATCGGCCGAGTTCGGCATGCAGTGGCACGCGGAGTTCGCGCGGGCTCAGCCTCGGATCGCCGACGGCCGCGCGGAGCGCGTGACGGGCTTCGCGCGCCTCGGCGAGCGGGCCGGGGCGCAGGTCGCGCTTGGCGGCCCAGGCGTGCCAGGTGGCCGCCGCGGCCAGCTCGTCGGTGTTCTCCTCGACGTTCACCGTGTTGAGGAACTCGACCACGAGTGAAGCGTCGTCGTTCATGGAAACCAGTGTAAGCCGGACACCGGTTGCGTCCCGTCGAGCTAACTCCCATACTGAGTTGACCGGTTACGAGGAGGAGATTCGATGTCCGCGGTCCCCGCGTTCGGCGGCTTTGTCTACGACTGTCCCGACCCGGCGGCACTCGCCGAGTTCTACCGCGCGCTGCTCGACTGGCCCGCGCCCAAGGCGGCCGTGGACGGTCACTGGGTCACGCTGACCAACCCGGCCGGTGGCTCGCGGCTGGAGTTCCAGCGGGTCGACGGCTACCGCGCGCCGGAGTGGCCGTCGCAGGACAAACCGCAGCAGGCGCACCTCGATCTCGATGTCACGGACATGGAGGCCGCGCACGAGCGCGTGCTCGCGCTGGGCGCCAAGCTGCTCGACGACGAGCCGAAGACATTCCGGGTCTACGCGGATCCCGCTGGGCATCCGTTCTGCCTCTGCGCATGCGGCGTCGATTATGCGTAGCCTGTGATGTGTGATTTGTCCGAAGTGTCAAAACGTCATGCGCACCGTCTCCAAGAGCGGTGTCGCCATCGAGCAGTGCGAAGGATGCCGCGGCATCTTCCTCGACCGCGGTGAGCTGGAGCAGATCGCCGGCGCGGAGGCCTCGTACTACGGGAACCAGCCTCCGGCCTATCAGCCGCCGCCCACGCAGCACTACCAGCAGCCCGGTGGCTACTACGCGGATTCGCCGAAGGGTTACCGGGGCGGCCACGGCTACCCGGACTCGCCCAAGGGCTACCGCGGCGGGCATGGCTACCCCGACTCCCCGAAGGGCTACCGGGGCGGGCACGGCGGGCACAAGCGCCGCAAGAGCTTCCTCGAGGAGCTGTTCGACTAGACACGTGCTCGATCTCAAAATCTGTCCCGCCTGCGGCGACCGGGCCGAGTACCCGGTCGCCGAAGGGTCGGAGCTGCGGTGCGCGGTCTGCGGTCACCGCTGGCCGTTCCGGCGGTTGCCCCTGTTCGCGCTGACCGGCCCGAGCGGCGCAGGCAAGTCGACGGTCGGTCCGCGCCTGGCCGCGCGTCTCTCCGACGAGGTCGTGCTGCTGGAGCAGGACGTGCTGTGGGTCGGCGGGCTGCGCAACGACGTCGACGGGCACCCCCGCTTCCGCTCGGTCTGGCTGCGGATGGCCGCGATGATCCACCAGAGCGGCCGCCCGGTCGTGCTCTGCGGAACCGTCCTGCCCGCCGAGCTCGAGTCCCGGCCGGAGCGCGTGTTCTTCTCGGACATCCACTACCTCGCGCTGATCAGCGACCCCGACGCCTTGCGCACCCGCCTGCGCGCACGACCCGCCTGGCGCGGCTGGAACGACGAGTCCCGCATCGACGAGATGCTCGAGTTCAACGACTGGATCCACCGCGAAGGTGCCCGCACCACCCCGCCGATGGACCTCTTCAACACCACCCACGTCCCACTCGACGACTCGGTCGACCACGCCGAATCCTGGATCCGCAAGCACCTCTGACCCCGTCGAAAGCCCGAAAGCCACTTTCGTCAGGTGCCATAGCCCGAAAGCCAGGTGGTTTCAACTGGTTGTTGCAAGTAGTGCTTTGTCTAGTGCTTGTGCTGGTGTGAGCAGGCCGAGTGTAGGGCGTGGTCGGGTGTTGAGGCGGAGGGCGACGGTGTCGCAGTGGGTTTGGGTGAGGTGGCGCAGGTCTGAGCTTTTGGGCCAGTACTGGCGTAGCAGGCCGTTGGTGTTTTCGTTGCTGCCGCGTTCCCAGGGGCTGTGTGGGTTGCAGAAGTAGACCTGCAGGCCGGTGTCGAGGGTGAACTGGGCGTGCTGGGCCATCTCGTTGCCTTGGTCCCAGGTCAGTGATCGTTTCAGTGCGGCGGGCAGGGTGG
>NZ_FNON01000016.1 GCF_900107045.1 Amycolatopsis xylanica | reverse complement strand
CGGCAAGGCGACGCCGGAGGCGCTGGCGGAGTCGGCCATGTGGGAGGCGTCGCTGTTCGCCGAGCACGACTTCCACGACATCAAGATCTCGGTCAAGCACAACGACCCGGTCGTGATGGTGCGCGCGTACGAGCTGCTGGCCGAGCAGTGTGACTATCCGCTGCACCTGGGTGTGACCGAGGCCGGTCCGGCGTTCCAGGGCACCATCAAGTCGGCGGTCGCGTTCGGCGCGCTGCTGCGGCAGGGCATCGGTGACACGATCCGTGTGTCGTTGTCCGCGCCGCCGGTGGAAGAGGTCAAGGTCGGGATCCAGATCCTGCAGTCGCTGAACCTCAAGGAGCGCAAGCTCGAGATCGTGTCGTGCCCGTCGTGCGGGCGCGCGCAGGTCGATGTGTACACGCTGGCCGAGCAGGTCACCGCCGGGCTCGAGGGCATGGAGATCCCGCTGCGGGTCGCGGTCATGGGTTGTGTCGTGAACGGCCCGGGTGAGGCTCGCGAGGCCGACCTGGGTGTCGCGTCGGGTAACGGCAAGGGCCAGATCTTCGTCAAGGGTGAGGTCATCAAGACCGTGCCCGAGCACGCGATCGTCGAGACCCTGATCGAAGAGGCCATGCGCATCGCCGAAGAGTCAGGCGCGTCGATCGGCGAGGGCGAGCCGACCGTCACCGTCGGCTGAGTGCTCGAACGGGATAAAGCGGGCTTTATATCGGGGTGCTCGCCCCGGGATAAAGCCCGCTTTATCCCGGTCTCCCGGTAACTGTCGGCCGGCCGGTTTAGGCTGGTCAGGTGTCAGTCGAATGGGCTGTGGGACGGCCGCACCCGGCGGTGCGGCACCTGGTCGCGCGGTACGTCGGCTACACCCAGGAGAGCGTCACCCTCGAAGTCCATCGGGGACTTCCGTCGCGGTACGTGACCATGATCATCAGCCTGGCCGAGCCGATCAGGCTGCTCGAAGCGGCCGGCTTCGGCGCGCTGAGCACCCAGGGCATGGTCGGCGGCATGCACGTCGGCCCGGCGCTGATCGCCCAGGACCGCTTCCAGTCGGGCATCCACCTGGAGCTGAACCCGCTCGGCGTCCGCGCGCTCCTCGGCGTCTCCGCCGCTTCGCTGGCCGGGCAGGTCGTCGAACTCGAGCAGTTCGCACTGGGCTCGCTGCCGGACCGGCTCCGGTCGGCGCCGGACTGGGCCTCGAGATTCTCCATTTTGGACACCGTGCTGACGGCTTCGGCCGCCTCGGTCGATGTCCCGCGTGAGGTCGGCTGGGCGTGGCGGTCGATGATCGGCGCAGGCGGGCAGCTACGCGTGGCCTCGCTAGCTGACGAGATCGGCTGGAGCCGCCGTCACTTCGGCGAGCGGTTCCGCGCCGAGGTCGGGCTCTCGCCCAAACAGGCGGCGCGGGTGTTGCGCTTCGAACGTGCCGCTTGGAAACTGCGCGGCGGGCAGCTCGATCTCGCCTCGCTCGCCGTCGAGTGCGGCTACTACGACCAGGCGCATCTGTCGAACGAATGGCGTGCGCTGGCCGGATGTTCGCCGCGGACCTGGATCCTCGAAGAGCTCCCGTTTCTCCAAGACTCGGATGTGTTCGCGCTCGACACTTGAGCCATGAACGAGATCTGGCCCGCACTGCGCTACGACGACGCGCCCGCGGCATTGAAATTCCTGACCGGCGTCTTCGGCTTCTCGGAAACCCTTGTGGTGCCCGGGGAAACCGGCGACATCGTGCACGCGGAGATCCGCTGGCCCGGCGGTGGCGGCGTGATGTTCAGCGGCACCGCCTACTGCGCCGGAGTCCACGGCGAGATCAAGGCGGGCGGAAACGCTGTCTACGTGGTGGTTTCCGACGTCGACACGGTCTACGAGCGCGTCCGCGCCGGCGCCGAGATCGCGGATCCCATCGCCGACACCGAGTACGGCTCGCGCGCTTTCACCGCCCGCGACACCGAGGGGAACCTTTGGACCTTCGGCACTTACAAAGGCGCTGCGTAGAAGGGGTCGTGAGTGTTTAGGCCGGTTAGAACCGGTCGGAACACTCACGACCCCCGGCCCCACTTTGCCCGCAGGTGGCTAGCCGCGGCGAACGGAAGAATCTGGCCGCACAATGTCCAGATTCGTTCATTCGCGAAGATCAACTCGCCCGCCAGGCCACGCCACGCTGACTTTCCAGCCGATAACCGGCCGCGACGCTCACGACCTACCCACTTCGGCCCTCGCGTGATCCCGATTTGGTGAGGGCCTCCCTCACCCAAGCCACACGGACGCGCCACGGGTTGGCTTTCCGCCCAACAACCGCCGCAGCGCGCGCGACCCTAAACGCCTATGCCCGCCCAAAAACCGCAGTTGTGCTCAGCCGCCAGGTCGACGGGCTCAACCGCGCCGGGCGCGAGCGAGAGCACGCCCGAGTGCCACTGAAGCCCAGGGTCGCCGACGCGGGCGAACCGCGCCCAGGCCCCGATCATCTGCGCCGAGAGCCGTTGCTGCTCAGGCGTCAGCTTGAAGTCGGTGCCGACGAGGTCCGACAGGTACGGCAGTTCCGACCCGTGCGCCGCGCCCGGCTTCATGTCGGGCGGGAACGGCAGGAGCGCGGGAGCGTCCCGGTCGGCGAACTCGTAGGTGAACGTCCGCGTGCGCGCGGCCAGCAGCCGGTCGGTCTCGGCCTGGGGGCAAGACCAGACCCGGTCGGTCATCGCGTCCGCGAACGCCATCGACGGCGAGCCGTGCGCCGACGTCGGGTACTTCGCCGCGACCTGCGGGGCCTTGGCGCCGAAAGCAGTGCGCAGCAGTTCCTGGTAGCGCTGCTCGGTCATCGGCTGGTCCGGGAACATCGCGACGAACAGCCTGGCCTCGTCGCGGGTGGTGCCCGCGATCGTCGGCACCCGGTTGAACCGGCCCTCGCGCACCGCCCGCGCCGGGTCCAGCGGCAGCACCTTCGTGTCGTACACCGGCGAGCTGATTGGGAGCGACAGCAGCGACTTCACCGGGAGCGCGCGCAGGCAGGCGACGTCGTGGCAGCCGAGACCGGCGCCCGCCGCCGTGCCCTGCTGCTCGGCGGCCGAGAGCGAGGTGAACGGGCTGCCCGCCGGGACACCGGGGAAGAACCCGCCGTCCGGCCACGACAGCGTGCACGGGCCGCTCTGGATGATCGCCCGGTCGAACAGGCCGGCCGACAGCGGTGAAGCGAGATGCGAGCAGACGCTGAACCCGCCTGCCGATTCGCCGAACAGCGTCACGTTGTGCGCGTCGCCGCCGAACGCCGCGGCGTTGCGCTTCACCCAGCGCAGCGCGGCCTGCTGGTCCTCGATGCCGAAGACGCCCGAGTCGGCGAGCCCCGGGTAGCCGAGGAAGCCGAACGCGCCCAGCCGGTAGTTCACGGTGACGACGATCGCGTCGCCGCCCGAAGCCAGCCGCCGCACGTCGTAGTCGCTGCCCGCGCCCGAGGTGAACCCGCCGCCGTGCACCCAGACCATGACCGGCCGCGGCCGGTACGACGGCTTGGCCGGCGTGGTGACGTTCAGGTAGAGGCAGTCCTCGCTCTCGCTGCCCGCGCCGACGACCGACGCGGCCTGCGCGCAGCGGTCGCCGGGTTTGGTCGCGTCGCGCACACCGGTCCATGGCCGCGCGGGCTGTGGCGCCTTCCAGCGCAGTTCGCCGACCGGTGGCGCGGCGAACGGGATTCCTTGGAACGTCCGATGCCCGTCGGTCACCGTGCCCCGGACGGTGCCCGCGTCGGTGCGGACGAGGTCGCGGCCGGTCGCGGCCGCGGTGGAGGTCAGGGCGCCAACGGCCACGAAGGCCAGCGCCAGTGTCAATGATCGGGTGATTCGCTTACTCACTACCCCAGGAGTTCGCATACTTCGACTCTGGCCGGGCTGTCACGCTTTGTCACTTCGGTTTCGCGGAAAAGTTCGCCACAGCGTGTCGGGGCCCTCGCGTTCCGTTGACGGCGTTCATCTGGCACTCTGGTGAACGTGTTGCGGCTTGCAGGTGCGCGGCTGCTAGATGATCGGGACTTTCCGGCGGTCCGTGCCGCGCTCTCCGCCGACCCGGTGGGTAGCTGCATGGTCAGCGCCCGAGTCGAGGTTGCCGGTCTAGACCCTTGGCGCCTCGGCGGTGAGCTGTGGGCCGCCGACTCGCGCCCGATCAAGGCAGGCCGGATCCAGGGCCTGTGCTTTTCGGGCCCCAACCTCATCCCGCTGCGCGGCAACGCCTCCGCGCTGCGCTGCTTCGCCGACCGCGCGCTGCGCCGCCAGCGCAGCTGCTCCTCGCTGGTCGGGCCCGCCGAGCAGGTGCTCGGGCTGTGGGAAGAGCTCAATCCCGAGTGGGGACCCGCCCGGGAGGTCCGTGCCGATCAGCCCCTGATGGCGCTCGACGGCCCGCCTGCCGTGCCGAGCGACCCGCTGGTCCGCCCGGTCAGGCCCGACGAGCTGGACCGCTACCTGCCCGCGGCCATCGCCATGTTCATCGAAGAGGTCGGTGTCGACCCGCGCGCGGGCGACGGCGGCGTCAGCTACCGCGCCAGGGTCGCCGAGCTGATCGCGGGCGGGCGCGCGTTCGCCCGGTTCGAGGGCAAGGAAGTCGTCTTCAAGGCCGAGATCGGCGCGATGTCCAGCACGGTCGGCCAGATCCAGGGCGTCTGGGTGCACCCGGACCGCCGCGGCGACGGGCTCGGCACCGCGGGCACCGGCGCGGTGGTCAGCAGGCTCGTCCGCGGCCTCGGCCGGACGGCGAGCCTCTACGTCAACTCGTACAACACGGCGGCGCTCGCGGCGTATCGCAAGGTCGGCTTCGAACAGGTCGGGCAGTACGCGACTGTACTCTTTTGAGTCGGCGTTGCGGTTCTTGACAACCGCTCTGAACAGGCATTATCCCGCGCATGCCGGTTCGATCACTGTTGCTCGTCGGGCTTCTGCTCGCCTCGTTGACGGCGTGCTCGTCCACGCCGGGCCCCGAGGACGTCCTCAAGGACTTCCTGGGTGCGATCGCGTCGGGTGACACCACCCGCGCGGCGATGCTGACCAACGCCCCCGACACCGCGAAGGCCGTGCTCGACCAGGCGAGAGGCGCGCTGCAGCCGCAGTCGCTGCAGACCTCGGTCCAAGAGGTGCACAACCCCGCGGGATCGACCACGGCCGACGCGAAGTTCCAGTACGACTGGAATCTCGGGCACGGCAGGCAGTGGCAGTACCAGGCGAGCGCGCAGCTGTTCTCCGAGCAGGACAACTGGAAGGTCCGCTGGCTCCCGACCGTGCTGCACCCGAAACTCGGCGCGCAGCAGGTGCTGGCCGTGCGCGTCGACACGCCGCCGCTGGCCGCCGTGCTCGACCGCGACGGTGTGCCGATCCTCGAACCGGGGACCGTGGTCGGCGTGCTGATGGACCCGAAGCTGCCGGATCCCGGCCCGGTGGCGGGAAAACTCGCCGCCGCGCTCGGCAAGTACGAGCCCTCGGTCACCCAGAAGTCCATTGTGGACGGCTTGAAGGCGCAGAACCCCACCGCCGCCTACGCGGTCGTGTCGTTGCGGGCTGGCGACTATCAGCGCGTCAAACCCGTCATCTACGACCTGCCCGGCGTGCGGTTCAGCAAGCAGGAACGGCTGCTGCCCATCCAGCGTGACTTCGGCAGGCAGGTGCTGCCGGCCGTGCGGTCGATGGTCGAGGACCAGATCGCCGGGCACGCGGGCTGGCGGGTGGTGACGGTCGGCTCGATGGGCATCGACGTCGCCGAGCTGCACGCGAAGCCGGCCGAACCGGCGCCCGCGATCGCGAGCACGCTGTCGGGCAAGGTGCAGGCGGCGGGGGAGAAGGCGATCGACGCGGTGAAGACGCCCGCCGCGCTGGTCGCGATCCAGCCGTCGACCGGCGAGCTGCTCGCGGTGGCACAGAACGACAAGGCCGACGAACAGGGCCCGCTCGCGCTCACCGGCCGCTTCCCGCCGGGCTCGACGTTCAAGATCGTGACCGCGGCCGCCGCGATGTCGGCGGGCAAGGTCGGCGCGGACAGCACGGTCGACTGCCCCGGCACGACCGCGTTCAACGGCCGCGTGGTGCCCAACGAGGGCAAGTTCGCGCTCGGCTCCGTGCCGCTGACGAAGGCGTTCGCGCGCTCCTGCAATACGACCTTCGCCAGGCTCGCGGCCGACCTCCCGGCCGCCGCGCTGACCGAATCGGCCCGCGATCTGGGGCTGGGCGCCGACTTCGCGCTGCCGGGGCTCACCACGGTCACCGGCTCGGTGCCCGCCACCGACAATGTCGTGCAGCGCGCGGAGAACGGCTTCGGCCAGGGGACGGTGGTCGCGAGCCCGTTCGGGATGGCCGTGGTCGCCGCGAGCGTCCAGTCCGGCCGCACGCCGACGCCGACGCTGCTGCGCGGCGTCGCCACCGGCACCCAGAACCTCGGCAAGCAGCTGCGGCCGGACGTGCTCGACGCGTTGCGCGGCATGATGCGCGCGGTCGTGACCGAGGGCACGGCGACGGGACTACGTGATCTGCCCGACGTCCGTGGCAAGACCGGCACCGCGCAGTTCGGCGACGGCACCCACTCACACGGGTGGTTCGTCGGCTATGCCGGTGACCTGGCCTTCGCGGTGCTGCTGGTCGACGCGGGCAGCTCCAAACCGGCCGTGGAGGCCGCACACCGGTTCCTGACGGGACTCGGCTGACCGGATGGTCGTAGGGTGGAGGCATGTCCGTTCGTGCCCCGTTGAAGCCCGGCGTCCAGACGCCGCGCCGCGCCGTCCCCGCCAGCATCGCCCGTCCCGAGTACGTGGACAAGCCTGCGCCGAAACGGGACACCGGCAACGGCGTGCGCACGCCCGAGGTGATCGAGAAGATGCGCGTCGCGAGCCGGATCGCGGCGCAGGCGCTGGAAGAGGGCGGCAAGGCCGTCAAGCCGGGCGCGACGACCGAGGACATCGACAAGGTGATCCACGAGTTCGTGCTCGACCACCACGCCTATCCGTCGACGCTCGGGTACCGGCATTTCCCGAAGTCGTGCTGCACCTCGCTCAACGAGGTCATCTGCCATGGCATCCCCGACTCGACGGTGATCGAGGACGGCGACATCTGCAACATCGACGTCACCGCGTTCATCGGCGGCGTGCACGGCGACACCAACGCGACCTTCCTCGCGGGCGATGTCTCCGAAGAGGCCCGGCTTCTGGTCGAGCGGACCCGCGAGGCGACCATGCGCGCGATCAAGGCCGTGCGTCCCGGCCGCCAGCTGAACGTGATCGGCCGCGTCATCGAGTCTTACGCCAAGCGATTCGGGTATGGGGTCGTGCGGGACTTCACCGGCCACGGTGTCGGCCCGGCGTTCCACACGGCGCCGACCGTCCTGCATTACGAGGAGCCTTCGGTCACCACGGTGATCGAAAAGGGGATGACGTTCACGATCGAGCCGATGATCACGCTCGGGACGATCGACTACGACATCTGGGACGACGACTGGACGGTCACCACCAAGGACAAGAAGTGGACCGCCCAGTTCGAGCACACCCTGCTCGTCACGGACGACGGCGCCGAAATCCTCACCCTCCCCTGACACCCCCCCAGCCCGCCCGATCACGGTAAAAAAATCCCAATGCGGCATTGGTCAGTTTTCAGCCAGCCAATGTGGCGTTCGTCAGCTCGAACCTGACGAATGCCACATTGGGATTTTTTTACTCGGCGATGCCCGCTAGTAGCTCGTTGAGGAAGCCGACGGCCTCGACGGCGGCGCGGTCGGGGTCGCGGTCGGCGATGGCCTTGGCGAGCCCGCGGTGCTCGATCTCCTGGGCGTTGTCGGGGTGCTTGTTCGACGTCGCCGCGACGCTGGCGGTGACCACTTCGGTCAGTCCGCGGTAGAGCTCGGTGAGCAGGGTGTTGTGGCCGCTGTGGACCACGGTGAAGTGGAATTCGGCGTCCGTGCGGGCGAAATCGTCCCAGCGGCCCTCGGACTGCTCGATGTCCCGCTGGTCGAGAAGGGCGAAGAGTTTCGCGACCTCTTCGTCGGTGCGGGACGAGGCGGCGAGGCGGGCGCCCTCGACTTCGAGGGTTCGGCGGACCTCCAGCACCTCGCGGAGTTCACTGCCGCACAGTCTTCGGACCGCGCCGGAAACCTCGCTCGTGGCGCGCACGTAGGTGCCGTCGCCCTGGCGGACCTCCAGCAGCCCGCTGTGCGCGAGCGCGCGGACGGCCTCACGGACCGTGTTGCGGCCGACGCCGAGTTGGGTAGCGAGTTCGGGTTCGGTGGGGATCCGTTGCCCGATTGGCCACTCTCCTTTGGTTACTGCTTCGCGCAGTTGCTCGATGACCTGGTCTACCAGGCCTGCTCGTCGAGTGGTGGCCAGAGGCACAGCGGTAATCCCTTCCTCGCCTTGTGAGCGGTTAACTGACTGCAACTGAACAGTCTGGTCAACGTTAGCGGTGGACGCCAGGGCCATGTGACGGGATGATGGTGCGGTCACATTTGATCGTCCAATCATCCCATGTCTGCCATAGTGGCTGGTGTGACCGTGTACTCCTGGGAATCAAGCACCTCTCGTGGCCTCGAACTCGAACTCGAGGGCGTTGTAGAACCGATTCCAGACAGCCGCCGGACCGTGCTCGCCGGGGGCTTGCTTCTCACTGTCGCTGTCGTTTTGACCGCTTTGAACCTTCGTCCGGCGATCACCAGCGTCGGCCCGCTGCTCGGTGAGATGCGTGGCTCCCTGGGTGCTTCGGCGGTCTGGGCAGGCGTGCTGACTACGTTGCCGGGGCTCTGCTTCGCGGGCGCCGGGCTAGCCGCGCCGTGGCTGTCGCGCCGGTTCGGGATCGGCGCCGCCATCGGGCTGGCGCTCGCCGTGCTGAGCGCCGGGCTCGTGCTGCGCGTGCTCGACGGGCCGTACGTCGTGCTCGGCGGCACCCTCGTCGCGACCGCGGGCATCGCGCTGGCCAACGTGCTCGTGCCGGTCGTGATCAAGGACTCGTTCCCGGCCCGCATCGGCGTGATGACCGGCATCTACACCGCCGCGCTGCAGCTCGGCGGCGCGCTGGGCTCCGGCATCACCCCGCCGATCGACGACGCGCTGGGCGGCTGGCGTCCCGCGCTCGCCAGCTGGGCGGTGCTCGGCGTGGTCGCGCTGGCCGTCTGGTTCTTCGCCGCCCGCCGCCGCGCCGAGGGCGAGGCGGTCGCCGCCGGACCGGCTGGCACCGGCAAGTCGCTGCTGCGCAACCGGCTCGCCTGGATCGTCACGCTGTTCTTCGGCTTCCAGGCGTTCCTCGCCTACGTTGTGATGGGCTGGATGCCCGAGGTGCTGATGGACGCGGGCGTGTCCAAGACCGAGTCGGGGTTCCTGCTCGGCCTGGTCTCCGTGCTCGCGGTGCCGATCAGCCTGACCATCCCGGCGCTCGCCGCCCGCCAGGGCAGCCAGAGCCTCTGGATCGTCGGGCTCGGCCTGTTCGGCTTCGCCGGGATGGTCGGCCTGATGGTCGCGCCGGGGTTCTCGCCGCTGCTGTGGAGCATCCTGGTCGGCATCGGGATGAGCGTCTTCTCGCTCGCGCTGACCGTGATCGCCCTGCGTGCCCGCACCGGCGAGGACACCGCCCGCCTGTCCGGGATGGCGCAGGGCATCGGCTACCTGCTCGCGGCGCTGGGGCCGTTCCTGTTCGGCCTGCTCCACGACCTCACCCACGGCTGGACGATCCCGTTCGTCATGGTGCTGGGCGTGTTCGTGCTGCAGATGACCTTCGGCGCGCTGGCGGGCCGCCGCCGCTACATCTCGTAGGCGCCGATGTCGTGCCCCGCGCCGCGGGGACGCGGCTTGTTGTCGAGGTCGAAGGCCGGGGCGCCGGTGGCGGAGCCCCGGTCGACGGCCTTGGCCGAACCGGGCCGCAGGTGGAAGTCGCCCGCGCGCGGATCGACGAATCCGGGATCGCCCGCGACGTTGTGGTCACTGGTGAACGCGGGGTGCGTGAAGTTCCCTTCGGCGTAGATGTTGTTGCGCAGGACGTTCACGCCCGCGTATTCGTCGCCGCCGAACCACATCGCGCCCTGCGCGTTTCCGTAGAAGGTGTTGTTGATGATCCGCACGTTCGAGATCACGCCGGTGGATTCGACCCAAATGCTCAGGCCCGCTTGTGAGTTGCCGTAGGAAACGTTGTTGTACACCTTGACGTTGTCGAGCTTCCTGCTTTCGGAATAGTCCTCGACGGCCAGCGCGATACCGGCCTTGGTGTTGTTCTTGGTGCCGCTCGCGACATTGTTGTAGATCTCCACGCCGGACGACGAGTCCACATAGATGTTCGGGCCCCGGTTGTTCGAGGAAACGTTGTCGTGAATGGAGATCCGGGCGTTTTCGGTGTACTTGACGTCGATGCCCTCTTCGCCGTTGTCGTGCACCCGGCAGTGCTTGACCTCGATGTCGCGCGACCCTTCGCCGAGGCTCATCGCCTCGTGGTCGGCCGACGTCCCGCGCGCGTTGGTGCCCCGGATGTCGCAGCCGTCGATCACGGCGTTGGCGGTGTCGAGCAGCACCAGCCCGCCGTCCTGCGAGCCGTCGATCCCGAACTTCTGGAAGACGAGATCGTGCGCCTGGTACGCGTAGACACCGAAGCGGCTCGATCCTGAGACGGTGACATTGGTGAAGCGCAGCCACGAGCGATCGCCGAGTGCGAGGCCGTCCTTGCCCTGGATCACGGCCGTGCCGCCCTGGCCGTAGAAGGTGATGTACTTCCCCGGCGCCCCGCTCTGCTTGAGCGTCAAGCCGCCGGGGTACGTCCCGGCCGCGATGCTGACGTTGTCGCCGGGCCGCGCCGCGTCGGCCGCCGCCTGGACGGTCGAGTACTGCCCGCCGGGGCCGACGGTCAGCGTCCGCCCGGACGCAGGCGGCGGCACGTCCGGGGGACAGGCTTCGGCCGGGCTCACCGCCAGCAGGCCCGCGGCCAGTGCGGTCGCCAGTGCGGTCGTGGTCAGCCCCATGGGTTTCCTCCCGATCTTGGATGCCGCCGCAGCTTGGCGTGATCGGGTTGGGACGGGTCCCAAGGCCAGGGGAGGGTGTTCAGGCCCGGGATAAAGCGGGCTTTATCCCGCTCTGGCATAAAGCCCGCTTTATCCCGGTCTTGCTAGTCGAGGGGGAGGTTGAGGAGGGCGTTCTCCACCAGCTCGGGCATGGCCGGGTGGATCCAGTATTGGCCGGTCGCCATGGTGCGCGCGTCCAGGCCGAAGCTCATCGCCTGGATCAGTGGCTGGATCACCGACGGCGCGTGCGGGCCGATGATGTGCGCGCCGAGCAGCTGCCCGGTGGCCGGGTCGGCCAGCAGCTTCGCGAAGCCGGAGGTGTCCTCCATCGCCCAGCCGTACGCGATGCCCGCGTAGTCCTGCTTCGACGTCACATACGAGACGCCGCGCTCCCGCGCCTCCTGCTCGGTGAGGCCGACCGAGGCGATCTGCGGCGAGCAGAACACCGCGTGCGGCACGAAGCGGTGATCGGACTTGATCCGGGCGTCCGGGTTGGCCAGATTGTGCTTCACCACGCGCATTTCGTGGTTGGCGACGTGCTTGAGCTCGTAGTGCGACGAGAGGTCGCCGAGCGCGTAGATGCCCTCGACGTTGGTCTCCTGGTACTCGTCGACGTCGACGTAGCCGCCGTCGCGCACCGCCACGCCGGTGGCCGCGACGTCGAGCAGGTCCGAGTTCGGCCTGCGGCCGACGGCGACCAGGATTTCGTCCGTGACCACGGTTTCGGCGCCCTCGGGGCCTTCCATCTCCACCGAGATGCCGTCCTCGTCGCGGCCGACGCGCAGGGTCTTGCGGTTGAGGCGCACGTCGAACTTGGCCGCGGCCAGCTCGGTGTAGCGCTCGCTGACCTCGAAGTCCTCACCGCGCAGCATCGCGCCGGAGCGGGCGATCAGGGTGACCTGCACGCCCAGCGACGAGAACACGTGCGCGAACTCGGCGGCGATGAACCCGCTGCCGATGATCACGAGGCGCTTCGGCAGCTCCTCGAGCCGCATGACCGTGTCCGAGGTGTGGAAACCGGTCTCGACCAGGCCGGGGATGTCCGGGATGACCGGCCGTCCGCCCGCGGCCAGCACGAACTTGTCGGCGGTGAGCGTTTCGGTGCGGCCGTCCGGGAAGGTGACGGTCAGCGTCTTGGTGCCGGTGAACTTGCCTTCGCCTTCGTAGACGTCGACGTTCGCGTTGTCCTCGTGGCTGCGGCGGTACTCCGCGCCACCGGCGGCGATCGGGTCGATCCGGCCGAAGACGCGGTCGCGGATGTCGGCCCAGCGCACCCCGGTCAGCTCCTCGTCGACGCCGAAGCGCGAGCTGAACGACGGCGTCGCGGCGACGTCGGCGGCGTAGACGAACATCTTGGTCGGGATGCAGCCGACGTTCAGGCAGGTGCCGCCGAAGGTGCCCTTCTCCACGATCGCCGTCTTCAGTCCCGCGAACTGCGGGCCGAGGATCGAGTTGCCCGATCCGGTACCGACGATCACCAGGTCGTAGTGGGGCACGGCTGTCATCCTTTGCTCGTTCGGTTCTCGCTTAGCTGAACTGGTTCCCGCCGCCGCTAATTCCCGGTGGCGGAGAAGTGCATGCGGTCCTTCGGGCTGGTCCAGGAGCCACCCCACGACCACCCGATCGAGGAGAACGCGCGCACCACCGGGTCACCCGGAAGCAGCATCCCAGGCCGCAGGTTCCCGCGGTCGAGATACGCCGACGCGAGTTCGGGCAGCACCAGGTCGCCCTTGGTGTACGGATTGCAGAACGGGTTGACGTCGACCGCCAGCCCGTACGCGTGCGCCGACCAGTTCGCCTGCCCGCGCGCCGGTCGGCAGACGAACGCGCTGGTGTCGTTGCCGTCGCCGGTCGGGGCGGCGGTGAGCTCGTCCGGCCTGGTGACGCGCATCTCCTCCAGCGGGAAGCGCTCGGCGAACAGCCTGCCGAACACCTTGGTGACGCCGTCGGCCGCGCTGGCGTTGACGATCATCTCGCCGGTGTGCGGGCGGCCGTCGAAACCCCAGAACGACATGGTCAGGTAGCGCAGCGCCGCCGGCGCGACCGGGCACGCGGGCTGCCAGGTGCTCCGCTTGAGCACGTCGGCGGGCACGGCGGCGATGGTCGAGGCGTAGCGGTCCCCGGCAGGCGGCGGCAGGAAGTCTGCGGTGGGGAGCGCGCGGTTCTCCAGCTCGGGCGGGGTCGGCAGGATCTGGCCGAGGCCGTCCGGGCGGCGGGGCAGCGGCTTGGCGCCGACCTTCCAGCGTGGGGGCTCGGGCGCGGGCGCGGCGCCTGTGGCGGGTGGCGGTGTCGCCGGGCTGGCCGGTGCGAAGAGCGGGGAGGGCGTCGGCTGGGGAGTCTCGGTGCCCTGCGGACCACAACCGGCGAGTCCCATGGCCGCGATCAGCAGCACGCACACTCGGAGTCGCACGCGGACCAGCTTGTCAGAAGCGGACCGTGACCGCGTAGTCCACCCGATTCAGCGACACCGTATCGGGCCTGCTCCGTTTAGGGTATTGACGACTGCCCGTGTACGCGCCGGAGTCATTCCGCCCCGAAGGGAAATCAACGATGCCAGCCAAGTCTCGCCGCAACCTGCTCTTGGTCGCCGGGGCGCTGCTCGCCGCCGCCGTGGCCGTGCCGGTCGCGTCCGCCACCCCGGAGACGGCCGGCCAGCCCGGCATCGTGGGTGGTCAGCCCGCCGCCGTCGCGCAGTACCCGTTCGCGGTGTTCCTCACCGACGAGAACGGCAGCCAGTTCTGCGGCGCCGTCCTGATCGGCGAGAACTCCGTCGCCACGGCCGCGCACTGCGCCAAGGCCGTCACCAAGACCAACCTGCGCGTCGTCGCGGGCAGGCAGGACAAGCGTGTCAAGGACGGCACGGTTTCGACCGTATCGGACATCTGGGTGAATCCGGACTACACCGATCCGGGCACCGGCAACGACATCGCCCTGCTCACCACGTCGACCCGCCTCCGTTACGACACCGCGCAGGTCACCCAGACCGCCCGGTACTACGCCGAGAACACCATGGCCACCGTCCTCGGCTGGGGCCGGCTGAAGGACAACGGCGAACGCTCCGACGTACTCCGCAGCGTCGACGTCCCGATGATCAGCGACGCGAGCTGCAAGACCGCGTACGGCAACTACGACCCGTCGACCATGGTCTGCGCCGGGTACGCCAACGGCGGCAAGGACGCCTGCCAGGGCGACTCCGGCGGCCCACTGGTGGTCGGCAAGGTCCTGATCGGCATCGTGTCGTGGGGCGTCGGCTGCGCCCAGCCCGGCAAGCCGGGCGTCTACACCCGCGTCTCCGCCTTCGCCGACGAGCTGGAGAAGCGCTCGAACCGCGGCCTCTTCTGAGGTCGTGAGTGTTTAGGCCGGTTAGAACCGGCCGGAACACTCACGACCCCTCTGGGGCGAGGCCGCTTATGATGTGGTGTGAACAACGTTGCCGGTGATCGGCTGACCGCTGCTCAGCTCTACGAGATCTTGCGTTTGCGCGTCGACGTGTTCGTCGTCGAGCAGGAATGCCCGTACCCCGAAATCGACGGCCGGGACCTGCTGCCGACGACCCGCCATCTCTGGACCGAGGATTTCGGTTCCTACCTGCGCATTCTCGCCGATCCCGACGGCGTCAGCCGGATCGGCCGCGTCGTCACGGCGAAGGCCGCGCGGGGCAAGGGCCTCTCAGCCGAGCTGATGAAGGCCGCGCTGGACCACATCGGTGACGCGGACAGCGTGCTCGATTCGCAGACCTACGCGACCGGGTTCTACGCGAAGTTCGGGTTCGTCCCCGAGGGCGAAGAGTTCCTCGAGGACGGCATCCCGCACATCACGATGCGAAGGCTCCGCGTGGCGCGGTAGCGGTGATCACCTTCACCGCACGGTCCACATCGGACTCGGTGAGGTCGGCACGCGCGGTCAGCCGCAGCCGGGAGATGCCGTCCGGCACGGACGGCGGCCGGAAGCAGCCGACCCGGATCCCTTGCTCCGCACAGGCTCCCGCCCACGCGACGGCCTCGCCGGGCGAGGGCGCGTGCACCGAGATGACCGCGGCTTCCGGCACGCACAGCGTGAAACCGGCGGCCTTCAGCTGCATCGCCAGGTTCATCGAGGCGTCGCGCACCTTGGTCGCCAGCTCGGGCTCGGCCTTGAGCGCGTTGAGCGCGGCCAAAGCCGCCGCGGCGCTCGACGGCGCGAGCCCGGTGTCGAAGATGAAACTGCGTGCGGTGTCGACGAGGTGCTTGATCACCCGGCGCGGGCCGAGCACGGCACCTCCTTGCGCGCCAAGGGATTTCGACAGCGTGATGGTGGCGACCACGTCCGGCGCCCCGGCCAGCCCCGCCTCGTGCACGGCGCCCCGGCCACCCTCGCCGAGCACGCCGAAGCCGTGCGCGTCGTCGATCAGCAGTGAGGCGTTCGTTTCCCGGCACACCCGCGCGAGGTCGCCGAGCGGGGCGATGTCACCGTCCACGGAGAACACGGAATCGGTGACCACCAGCGCCCGCGGCTTGCGTCGCGTGCTCAGCGCGTGCGAGAACGCCTTCACGTCGACATGTGCGACGGCCGCGATGTCCGCGCGGCTCAGCCGACAGCCTTCGATGAGGGAGGCGTGGATGTACTTGTCGGTCACGATCGCCGACTCCGCGCCGGACAACGCCGTCACCGCACCGAGGTTCGCCGTGAACCCGGACGAGAACACCAGCGCCGCCTGGGCACCGCAGAACCGCGCGAGCTCGTGCTCCAGCTCGGTGTGCAGCTCGGTCGTCCCGGTCACCAGCCGCGACCCGGTCGACCCGGCGCCCCACCGCAACGCGGCCGCCGCGGCGGCACCCGCGACCCGCTTGTCCCTGGCCAGCCCGAGGTAGTCGTTCCCGGCGAGGTCCAGCTCCTCGGCGACCGGCGGCCGGGGCCGCAGCTGCCGGACCAGGCCCGCGCTCGCGCGCTTCTCGGCCTCGGCGTCCAGCCAGTCGAAGACGTTTTCGGGGGGAACGGGAGCATTCACGTCCCGCAGTCTCGCATGCGGGGGTCGTGAGTGTTCCCGCCGGTTCTAACCGGCCTAAACACTCACGACCCGAATGTCAGGTCGGGCACGAAAAAGGCGGGGCCGGTTGCGCCCGGCCCCGCCTTTTTCACTTACTCAGTTGTCGTAGCTGCGCCGCGGGCGGCTGCTCGGCCGCTGCGGACGGCCGCCCTCGCGGGAACCGCCGCCGTTGCCGTAGCGGGGCTGACGGCCACGGCCGCCGAAGCCGCCGGGACGGCCACCCTCGCGGGAACCGCCGTAGCCACCACGCTCGCCACCGCCGCCGAAGCCACGGCCACGACGCGGGGTCTCGCGCTGGCGCTCGGGCACCGGCTCGCCGCTGGGCTGCTGGGCGCCGGTGATCCGGGACAGCTCGGTGTCGCCGGGCCGCACGGTGGCCTGCTCCGCGCGGACACCCGCGCGGTCGGTCATCCGGCGGACCATGCGGCGCTGGTCGTGCGTGACCAGCGTGACCACGACGCCCGAGGCGCCGGCCCGGGCCGTGCGGCCCGCGCGGTGCAGGTAGTCCTTGTGGTCGGCGGCCGGGTCGACGTGCAGCACCAGGGAGATGCCGTCGACGTGGATGCCGCGGGCGGCGACGTCGGTGGCGACCAGCACCGGGGTGTGGCCTTCCTTGAAGTCGGCGAGCACGCGGTTGCGCTGGCCCTGGGTCTTGCCGCCGTGCAGGGCACCGGCCGCGACACCCTTCTCGCGCAGGCGCTCGGCGAGCCGGTCGACGTGGTGCTTGGTGCGGACGAACATGATCGTCCGGCCGTCGCGGGCGCCGATCTCGGTGATGATGTCCTGCTTGTCCTGGTGCGAGACCTGGAGGACGTGGTGGTCCATCGTGGTCACGCTGGCGGACACCGGGGCGACCGAGTGGGTGACCGGGTCGGTCAGGTAGGCGCGGACCAGGCGGTCCACGTCACCGTCGAGCGTCGCCGAGAACAGCAGGCGCTGCCCGCGGGCCGGGGTCAGGTCGAGGATCTCGCGGACCTGCGGCATGAAGCCCATGTCGGCCATCTGGTCGGCCTCGTCGAGCGCGACGAAGTTGACGTCCGAGAGCACCGCGGTGCCCTGGCGGACGTGGTCCGACAGCCGGCCGGGGGTGGCGATCAGCAGGTCGACACCGCGATTGAGCGCCTCGGCCTGGCGGGCGAAGGCCATGCCGCCGACGGCCACGCGGCACCACAGGCCGAGCGACTTGGCGAGCGGGGTCAGCGAGTCGGCCACCTGCATGGCCAGCTCACGGGTCGGCACGAGGACGAGGGCGCGGGGCCGCTTCGGGCGGGCCTTGCCACCGTCGAGCCTGGCCAGCATGGCCAGGCCGAACGCCAGGGTCTTGCCGGAACCGGTCTGGGCGCGGCCCAGCACGTCACGGCCGGCGATCGCGTCCGGGATGGTCGCGGACTGGATGGGGAACGGGGAGTTGATCCCCGCCTCGCGCAGTGCGCGAAGCAGCGGCTCGGGGAGGCCGAGCTCGGCGAAGGTCTTGCTCGGCACGGTCTCGACGGCCGTGTCGTTGTGCAGCACCTCGGTACCCCCGGTACGCGCACGCGGCTTGCGGTGCGGTCGAGCCGAAGGAGCGGAGCTGTTGAACGTGACTGTCACTGATACCTCTCGGACGTGGCACGTCACAAGGAGGCCCGGCTGTCCGCGCGCAGGCAGGACAAGATGGTGTGCAGTGGGCTTTCACAGGGACGAACCCGGCACACCATGTCTGCGTGACACCGCGCGCCAATTGGTTGATACGGATACCGCGAGCCATTCGGTTGGCTTTGGAGGCGACGGACACCACTCATCCACGCCGCCGGTTGCGGTCTGTCACTACTGTACCGGAGTCGGTCTCCGGCACCTACTCGCAGGTCCCAACTGTGGTCAACCCCTCAACCATCACCCCTGAATCACGATCGTCGAGAAGCCCGAAAGTGGCTTTCGTCAGATGCGACCTGACGAAAGCCACTTTCGGGCTTGGCCGACCGGGGTGCCGGGGCCTAGGGGAGGCCAGCGACGTCGCGGAGCTCGGCCACCAGTGCCGCCGGGTCCGTTTCGGACTCGGGGAGGCCACGGGCGGTGAACCACCCCGCGATGTTGCGGATGTCGCGCTCGAGGAACTCCAGGCCGCGCGGGTTGGCGACGATGTCGACCACCTGGGGCAGGTCGATGATCATCACCCGTCCCCGGTGGACCAGCAGGTTGTACGCCGACAGGTCGCCGTGCGCGAGACCCTGCGCGGCGAGCAGCTCCAGCGCCACCACCGTCTGGTGCCAGAGTTCCTTGAGTTCGTCGTCGTCCGCGCGGACCTGGGCGAGCCGGGGCGCGGCCGTGCCGTCCTCGTCGCCGAGGAACTCCAGCAGCAGCTCGGTTCCCTGGCGCTGCACCGGATACGGCACCGGGGCGCCCGCGTGCCACAGCCGGCTCAGCGCCGCGAACTCCGCCACCGCCCACTGCTCGGCGATCAGGTTGCGGCCGAAATTCGTCCGCGTCTCGATCGCCCGCATCTCACGGGACCGCCGCATCCGGCGGCCTTCGAGGTAGCCGGCGTCGCGATGGAACATGCGGTGTTCGTTGCTGCGGTACCGCTTCGCGGCGAGCAGCGACTCGTGGGTGCCGTCGGGCAGGCCACGGCGGATCAGGTGGACATCGGCCTCCTTGCCGGTCTTGAGCACGCCCAGCTCGGTGTCGACCGCGGCGAGCGCGGTGAGCACCCAGTCCGGCCTCGGCACGGGGCCGTGGTCGGCCTCACCCCAGGTGGACCAGCGGTCGGCGCCGCCGGGGACGTCCTGGACGTAGGCGTCTTCACGCAGCTGGGCCAGCCTGCCGCGTTCCGCCTCGGTCATCCGGCCACCGCGACTGGGCGCCGGTTCGTCGTCGAACCGCGGACGCTTGGTCTTGCGGCGGGACGGACGGTCGTAAGAGTCTTCGAAATCGTGCTCGCGCACTGGTGGGTTCTCCTCGTGAAGGGGTGCCCCACCGGGCGAGCGGCTACGCGCTAACGGCCTCGGGGGGCGGATGGGCGGGCCATGGGCACGCCAACGACAGGCATGTACATGTCGCACCTCCCTAGCTCCACTCGGGCTTGTGCCGACGATCATCCCGGACGCCCCGAAGACCCCGCAACCGAATTAAGCGCGCTGCAGCTCGTCGCGTGAGTGGACCTTCAGTTTCCGCAGCACACTGGCCACGTGCTGCTCGACCGTGCGCCTCGACAGGAACAGCACCTCGGCGATCTCGCGGTTGGTGTTGCCCTCGGCGAGCAGCCGCGCGACGTCCCGTTCGCGCGGGGACAGCTCGTCGCCGTAGCCACGCCTGCCGCGGCGTGACGGCGTGATCGCGCCGGTCGCGCGGACGGCGTGGCGGCAGCGCGCGGCGTCCCGGGTCGCACCCAGTTCGTCGAACGCGGCGGCGAGCGAAGTCAGCTCGCTCGCCTCCGGCTCACCGGCCCGCGCGAGCCGCTCGCCCGCCAGCGCGGCCAGATACGGCGCGGGGAGCCGTTCGTAGCGCTGCCGCGCGTCGGTCAGGTACTCGGCGGCGGTGGACTCGCCGCGGCACAGCGCCAATATCCCTTGTGCCTCAGCCAAAGCCGCGTAGCCCGCCGGTGCGTCGCAACCCGCCAGTCCGCGTTCGAGCTCGTCGGTAAGCGCTTGCGCGTCGCTGGCGCGGCCGGTCTGGCAGTACGCGTCGACGGCCATGACCACGAGTTCGCCCGCCCACGCCCAGACGCCCTTGCCGCGCGCGACCTCCAGGCCACGGTCGGCTTCGAGTGCGGCCGCCTCGGCGTCCTGTTGCGCCAGCAGCATCCGGACGACGCCCGCGTGCGCGGCGAGCACCACCGGTGCGATCGCGTTCTGCGGCTGCGCGATGCCCGTCTCGGCGAAATGCCCGGCCGCGCGGTCCCATTCGCCGCGTGCCACGGCCAGCGAGCCGAGCACCAGCGAGAGCTCACTCGCGACCGGCAGCAGGTCCTGGTACTCGTCGAGCAGCCGCAACGTCCGCGCGGTCAGCCCGTCCCAGTGCCCGGTCAGCCAGTCGACATGCGCGCGGGTGGCACGCGCGGTGCTGACCACATAGGGCGCGCCGCAGCTCGTGGCCAGCTGCATGCCGCTGTGCAGCAGGCTGCCCGCGCGGTCGTGATGGCCGATCCACGCGCACGCGTCGGCGAGGTTGCAGTGCATCCGCGCGAGCTGGCGTTGTTCGCCGGCCGAACCGATCGTGCCCGGCACGCGCCGCGCGAGCGCCCACGCGCGGCCGTCGCCGATGTGCAGCCAGGACGGCACGTTGCTGGCCATCAGGGTCAGCAGCACCAGGCGGTCGGTGGCGCCCGCGATCAGCTCGTCGACCCGCCGCATCCACGGCAGGTGCACCGGCAGCGGCGTCGTGCCAGCCCACGGCAGCGCGAGCATGGCGATGCCGCGCGCCTCCAGATCGGGCCGGTGCCCGAGGTCGTTGACGGCCAGCTCGGTCTCGGCGCGGCCCGCTTCGACGCCACCCGAGTACCGCATCAGCAGCAGCCCCAGGCTCAGCCGGACCTCGCCCCGCAGCCGCCGGGACAGCCGCCGGTCCCCGAGCAGCCGTTGCAGCGTCGCGATGACCTCGCGGATGCTCAGGCCGTCGAACGCGATCGCGCTGAGCCTGCCTGCCAGTCTGTCCACATCGGACGGTTCGAGCGCCGGTTCGTCCAGCAGGCCGCGGAGCAGGTCGGTCGCGGTGGCGAGATCGCCGACCTCGGCGGCGCGCTGGGCGGCGGCTTCGGCGTAGCGGATCGCGTCGGCCGACTCACCGGCCTTGCGGCTGTGCCCGGCGAGCTGCACCAGCGGCGGCGGGCTCTGTCCGAGCAGCGCCCGCACGGCGCGGCGGTGCAGCTGTTGCCTGGTGGGACCGGAAATCGTGCCGTAGACCGCCTGTTGGGCGAGCGTATGCCGGAACCCGTAACGGCAGTCGCCCGCTTCGAACAGCACATGCTTCTCGAGCGCGGCGACGAGCGCGCGGCGCGCCCGCCCCGCGTCCAGGCCCGCGGTGTCCGCGAGCACCGTGTCGGTGGCGGGCACGCCGAGCACGGCGGCGGCCTCGGTCAGCCTGCGCGCCGTGAGCGGCAGCTTGATCAGCCGCTCGACCATGGCTTCGCGCAGCAGCACCGGGACTTCGACGGATTCGAGCAGCCCGGCGTGCAGTGTTTCGGTGTGGTCGAGCGCGTTGAGCGTTTCCTCGACCACGAACGGGATCCCGGCGGTGCGCTCGTGCAGCCGGGTGGCGAACTCGGCCGAGATCGCGCGATCCCCCAGCAGCGCCGTGGCCAGGTGCTTCACCCCGTCGGCGTCGAGCGGGCGCAGTTCGATGAGCACGCTCGCCGAGCCGGTGGCCGGGCGATAACTGCTGCCGACCGGGATCCCGCCGGGCACTTCCTCCCGGCGGTAGGTGAGCAGCAGGCTCAGGTTGCGCGGCGGATCGGCCATCAGGAACCGCAGCAGCCTGCGTGAGCCGTCGTCGGCCCAGTGCAGGTCTTCGATGATGAGCACCAGCGCCCCGAGTGAGCTGATGAGCTCGCGGAACGCGCGGAAAAGCTGATGCCGTTCCGCGCGCGGATCACCGAGCGGCGCGGGCTGTTCCGGAAGGAAATCCGCCAGCTCGGGCAGATAAGGCCGCAGCGCGCCGCTCAGCGGGCTCAACGGTGGTTTGTTCTTCAGATGCCGTCCGGCGTGACGCAGCGCTTCGAGCACTACGCCATAAGGGAATGGTTCGCCCAAAGGCTGGCAATAGCCGGCGAACACCAGCCGCCGCGCCATTTCCGGCAGCCCCAGCAGCTCGGTGACCAGGCGGGTCTTGCCGACGCCCGCTTCGCCTTCGAGCATGACGATCGACGGCGGCCTGGCGATCGCGGACGCGAGCGCCCCCAATTCCGCGGACCTGCCTACGAGCACCGGCGAGCTCGCGTGTCTGACTCCGCTCATTTCTCAACGCTCATCTGTCAACCACCCAAACCACACCGTTCGGATCATCGCAGCTTAGGGCGGGCGGCTCTGTGACGGAACCCGTTCGGCCGGTCACGGAACTTTCGTAGGTGCGCAATAGATAGGTATGCCTACGGATCATTGCCTCGCTTGTTCGCCCGCGCCGTCACTTCGACAGTGGATCGACCACCCGAGTGAACGGAGTCCTGATGCGTGAACATCTAATCCCGGTCGCGCTGCTGCTGAGCGCGGTGACGTCGCTGGCGCTGGCCGCGCCCGCGTCGGCCGGTCCGGAGGGGACGATTCGCGGCGCGGGCGCCGAAGGGGCGGTGCCCGGCAGCTATGTCGTGGTGCTGAAGTCGGGCGCGCCGAACCGCTTGACCGCGAAGTACGGCGGCAAGGTGACGCGCACCTACGACTCGGTGCTGAAGGGCTTCGCGGTCGAGGCGAGCGAGACGCAGGCGCGCAGGCTGGCCGCCGACCCCGACGTCGCCTACGTCGAGCAGGACGCCGTCGCGCACATCACGGACACGCAGAACAACCCGACCTGGGGGCTCGACCGGATCGACCAGAAGAACCTGCCGCTCGACGCGAAATACAGCTACGCCAACAAAGGCGAGGGCGCGACCGTCTACGTCGTCGACACCGGTGTCGACATGCGGCACACCGAGTTCGGCGGCCGCGCGACCAGCGGCTACGACTTCATCGACAACGACTCGGACGCGTCGGACTGCCAGGGCCACGGCACGCACGTGGCGGGCACGGTCGGCAGCGCCACGTACGGCGTGGCCAAGAACGTGAAGATCGTCGCGGTACGAGTGCTGAACTGCAGCGGGACCGGGCAGTACAGCCAGATCATCAGCGGCATCGACTGGGTCGCCAAGAACGCGCGCAGGCCCGCGGTGCTCACCATGAGCCTGGGCGGCTCCGCGGATTCCAGTGTGGACAACGCGGTCAAGGGCGCGATCGCCGCCGGGATCACGAACACGGTCGCGGCGGGCAACGAGGGCCAGGACGCGTGCAACGTCTCGCCCGCGCGCACCCCCGAGGCGATCACGGTCGCGTCGAGTGACAACCAGGACAAGCGGTCGATCTTCAACTCGTCGCAGTCGTCGAACTACGGCAGCTGCACCGACCTGTTCGGGCCCGGCTCGAACATCACGTCGACGAAGAACGGCGGCGGCACCACGCAGATGAGCGGCACATCGATGGCGACCCCGCACGTCGCGGGCGCGGCGGCGCTGTACCTGACCGCGAACCCGTCGGCGACGCCCGCGCAGGTGGCGTCGGCGCTCATCGACAACGCGACGCCCGGCAAGATCACCGACGTCAAGGGCTCGCCGAACAAGTTGCTGTACACCGGTTTCATCGGCGGCGACGTGCCCTCGTGCGCGGGCGCCACGAACGGCGACGACGTGGCCATCCCGGACGCGGGCGAGGCCGTGACCAGCTCCGCCACCGTGACCGGCTGCGACGGCAAGGCCACGTCGTCGACCCGGGTTTCGGTCGGTGTCAAGCATTCCTACACCGGTGACCTGAAGATCGACCTCGTCGCGCCCAGCGGCGCGGTGATCCCGCTCAAGCAGGCGGGCGGCGCGAGCACGGTCGACCTGAACACCACGTACACCGTCGACGCGTCGGCGGAGAACCGCAACGGCACGTGGAAGCTGCGCGTGCAGGACGTCTACCGCTACGACACCGGTTCCATCGACACGTTCGGGGTGAGTTTCTGATGCGAGGTGTGCGGATCACCATCGTGGCCGGGCTGATGCTGGCTTCGACGGGCACGGCACTGGCCGCCCAGCCGGAAGGCGCCGTCATACCGGCTCGCGAGCACTTCGGGGACCAGTACATCGTCGTGCTGCAGGACGTCAGCGCGTCGGCCGCCGACTTGGCCAGGCAGTACGGCGGCTCGGTCCGGTCGACGTATTCCGCGGCGCTGCGCGGATTCTCGGCGCACCTGTCCGCGCAGCAGGCGCGTCGCCTGGCGGCGGACCGGTCGGTGAAGGCGGTGTACGAGGACGGCACCGCGCGTGCCGCGGACACGCAGAACAACCCGACCTGGGGCCTCGACCGGATCGATCAGAAGAACCTGCCGCGCGACAACAAGTACACGTACCCGAACTCGGGTGAGGGCGTCACCGTGTACGACCTCGACACCGGGATCAAGCCGGACAACCCCGAGTACGAGGGCCGCGCGTCGGTCGGCAAGGACTTCGTCGGCAGCGGCGGTAGTGACTGCAACGGCCACGGCTCGCACACGGCGGGCACTATCGGCAGCAAGACCTACGGCGTGGCGAAGAAGGCCAAGATCGTCGGCCTGAAGGTGCTCGGCGCCGACTGCACCGGCAACGGCCCCGACTCCGCCGCGGTCGACGCGATGGAATGGGTGACCGCCAACGGCGTCAAGCCGGCGGTCGCGAACATGAGCCTGCGGATGGACCAGGTCGGTCTGGGCGACGACGTGCTGAAGCGGTCGGTCGCGGCCGGGTTCGTGTACTCGGTGGCGGCGGGCAACGAGTCGCAGGACGCGTGCAACGTCAGCCCGGCCCGGGTGCCGGAGGCGATCACGGTCGCGGCTTCCGACGAGAACGACAATCGCGCGTCCTTCTCGAACCTCGGCACCTGCGTCGACATTTTCGCGCCGGGCAACAACATCACGTCGCTCGGCCTGTCGAACGGCTCCTCGGCCAACATGAGCGGGACGTCCATGGCGACCCCGCACGTGACCGGCGCGGTGGCGTTGTACCTGGCGGCCAACAAGTCCGCGACGCCTGCTCAGGTGCGTGACGCGCTGGTCGCCGGTGCGACCGACGGCGTCATCAAGAACCCGGGCTCCGGCTCGCCCAACAAGCTGCTGAACGTGTCGTTCATCGGCGGCGGCCCGGCTCCGGCCTGTGGCGTCAAATCCAACACGACCCCGGTGTCCATTCCGGACGCGGGCGCCGCGGTGACCTCCTCGGTCACCCAGGACGCTTGTGCCGGCAAGGCTTCCGGCTCGCTGCCGGTCAAGGTGGACATCGCCCACCCGTACTCGGCCGACCTGGTCATCGACCTGATCGGCCCGAGCGGCGCGGCGTACTCGCTGCAGAAGGCGGGCGGCCTGCCCGTCGCGGGCGGCATCCACACGACCTACACGGTCAACGCGGCCACCGAAAACGCCAACGGCACCTGGAAACTCCGCGTCCAGGACCTCTACCGCTACGACACCGGCTCGATCGAAGCCTTCTCGATCACCTTCTGACCCGTAAAAAAATCCCAATGTGGCGTTCGTCAGCTTTGACCTGACGAACGCCACATTGGTGGGCTGAAAACTGACGAAAGCCACATTGGGATTTTTTTAGCCGGCCTGGAGGAGGGCCATGGCGGCGTTGTGGCCGGGGATGCCGCTGACGCCGCCGCCGCGCTGGGCGCCCGCGCCGCAGAGGAGTACCCGGTCGTGGGCGGTTTCGACGCCCCACTTGCCGACCATCGAGGGGTCCGACGCGTAGGGCCATGCGAGGTCTCGGTGGAAGATGTGGCCGGCGGGCAGGCCTAGCTCGGCTTCGAGGTCCAGTGGGGTTTTCGCTTCTATACAAGGGTTTCCGGACGGGTCGAGCCACAGGCAGTCTTCGATCGGCTCCGCGAGCACGCTGTTCAGTGAAGCGAGCGTCGCCTTGAGGGCCTCAGCGCGGGCCGAGTCGTTGTCCCCCGCGAAGAGGCGCGCGGGCATGTGCAACCCGAACAGTGTCAACGTCTGCGCGCCAGCGGCTCGCTCCGCAGGCCCGAGGATCGTCGGGTCGGTCAGCGAGTGGCAGTAGATCTCGCACGGCGGAAGCGTGGGGATCTTGCCGGAGTCGGCCTCGGCGTAGGCGGTCGCCAGCTGGGAGTAGGTCTCGTTGACGTGGAACGTCCCGCCGAACGCCTCGCGCGGGTCCACAGCGGAGTCACGCAGGCGAGGCAGGCGCGAGAGCACCATGTTCACCTTGAGCTGGGCGCCTTCGGGCGTTTCCGACGGCGACTCGCCGAGCAGGCGCGCCAGTACGGGCGGGGCGACGTTCGCGAGGACGTGGCGGCCGCGCACCACGTGCTCGGCGTCGTCCAGGCGGTAGCGCACCTCGCCGGACGGATCGATCGACAGCACCTCGGCGCCTGGCACGAGTGTCGCTCCCGCGGTGCGTGCGGCGTCGGCGAGTGAGCCGGTGACCGCGCCCATGCCGCCGACCGGGACGTCCCAGTCACCGGTCTCGTTGCCGATCAGGTGATAGAGCATGCAGCGGTTCTGCCGGAGTTCGGCGTCGTCGGCGGGCGCGAACGTCCCGATCAGCGCGTCGGTCAGCACGACGCCGCGGACGGTGTCATCGCCGAAGGTCTCCTCGAGCGTCCCGCTGATCGGGCGCTCGAACAGCGCTTCCCAAGCCGTGTCGTCGCCGACACGGGCGCGCAGCTCTTCCTTGCTGGGCAAGGGTTCCGTCAACGTCGAGAAGGTGCGCTCCGCCACGCGCGCAGTCATCGCGTAGAAGCGCTTCCAGGCCTCGAAATCGCGGCTGGAGCCGGTGATCGCGGCGAACGACCCGGCCGTGCGGGCGGCGTCGCCGGTGTCGACCAGCAGGCCGCCGTCGCCCGCCGGGGTGTACGACGACATCCGGCGCCGCCGCAGGTCCACCGGCAGGTCCAGGTCGGCGATGATCTTCCTCGGCAGCAGGCTGACCAGGTACGAGTACCGCGAGAGCCGCACGTCGACCCCGGGGAACGCGCGGAACGACACCGCGGCGCCGCCGACCTCGTCGCGGCGCTCCAGCACGAGGACGCTCCGCCCGCTCCGTGCCAGGTAGCACGCCGCCACCAGCCCGTTGTGCCCGCCGCCGACGACCACCGCGTCGTAGTCCATCCAGATCCTCCTCAAACAGGTACGCCGCGACCATCGTGGCCGCGGCGTACCGGGGAGGACAAGAGGATGATCAGGACACGTTCAGGGTGTACGTCGCCGTGCCGGTCTTGCCTGCCGAGTCGGTGGCGGTGATCGTCACGGTGTAGGTCCCGGCCTGGAACGGGGCCACGACCTGCATGGTCGAACTGCCGCCGCTGCTGATGGTCGACGGGTTGAAGAACGGCGCGAACGGCAGGCCGGTGCCGCTGGCCTTCAGCGACAGGCTGCCGCTGCCGCCGGTCGCGGTGACCGTCGCCGAGGTGAAGAAGCCGGGCCGGGCGGACCCGCTGCCCGGGCTGACCGTGACCTTGATGTCGCCGGTCGGCGGGGTGCCGGTGCCGACCGTGAGCGTCAGCGTCGTGGTGGCGGTGTCCGTGGTGCCCTTGCCGGAGATCGTCACCGAGTAGTCGCGCTGCGGGGTGTTCGCGGCGGTCTCGATGGTGACCTTCGCGCTGTCGCCGGAGTTGATCGACGCGGGCTGGAACGTGGCCGTCGCGCCCTCGGGCAGGCCCGAGGCGGTCAGGTCGACCTTCTCGCTGCCATTGGTGCCCGCCTTGCTGGTCACGGTGGCCGAGACGTACTTGCCGGGATCGACCTTCACCGCGCCCGGCGTGACGGCGAGCGTGAACTTGTCCTGCGTCGGCGGGGTGCCGATCTGCTGGTTGACCCAGTCGCCCATGTCGTTGTTGAGCCTGCCGTAGATGCTGTACCACTTGAAGTCGCTGCGGCTCCACGACGCGACGCCCGCCACCTTGCCGTCGATGATCAGCGGGCCGCCGCTGTCGCCGGGCAGGATCGTCGGGTTGCCGTCGGCGAACCCGGCGCAGATCATCGTCGCGGGCTTCACGCCGTTGCCGACACCGGTGCACTGGCCGGGGTCGCGGACCGGCAAGGTCGCTTTGTCGACCGTGACGTCCTTGGAGTCGTCGTTGAAGTCCTTCTTGCCGTAGCCGACGCCGACCCCGCTCTTGCCCGGCTTCGACAGCTCGGTGTCCGACGAGCCCGCGACCTTGGCGTACTGGCCGTTCGGCACCGGGATGTCCGCGTCGGTGGTGACGACCGCGACGTCGTAGCCCTGGTCGAAGTTGACGTACTTCGGGTGCGTGTCGTAGCTGACGACGCCGAGCCTGGTGCCGCCGCCCGCGTTGAGGTCATCGAGTCCGTACAGGAAGGTCTTCGTGCCCTCAGCGGCCTTGCAGTGCGCGGCGATCAGGATCTTGCGCGGCGCGACGACCGAGCCGGTGCAGGTCTGGCCCTGCGGGCGGGAGCCGCCTTCGCGGAGCCCGGCGATGATGAAGGGGAATTCCTTCACCGAACTGTCCTGGCCGTTGTAGAACTGGGTGCGCATCGTCGGCGGGATGTGCACGTCGCCGGTCGGGGCGACCGCGGCCGACGGCTCCGCGGCGGCCACGGGGCCGGGGAGCGCGCCGACGATGCCCAGGCCGAGCGCGAGCAGCCCCAGTACTCGGTGAGTTCGTTTCACGGTGATTCCTTTCCGATGATCCTGCGGCCACTGTCCGTGGACGGGGTGCGCGGAACAATCGGGGAGGAAATCCGTAGGGGTACTGAACTATTGGTGGTCGGTGACCAGTTCGAGCTTGCGCTCACCGGTGCGCTCCACTCGCAGCCCGGCCTTGCCGATCAGCTTGACCAGCCCGTCCACAGTAGACGGCTCACGGCTCGCCGTGGCCAGCACGGCGGCGAGCTTTCCCTTGTAGGACTTGTTGAAGTGGCTGACGGTCTTGCGCACGCCGCCGACGTCGGTGACCACGCGCACGTCCACCGCCTGCGGGATGCGGGCCAGCGCGGAGTACGCGCCGGAGCGGAGGTCGACGATCAGGTCGTCCATCCCCGCGAAGACCGGCTCCAAAGTGGGCCGCCACAGGCTGCGCAGCGTGCCGAGCGAGGGCATCGTGGTGTTGCCGGAGAGCCGGTACGCGGGGATGCGGTCCCCGGCCTTGACGATCCCGAACAGCGCGGACGCGACCGCGAGCCGCTGGTTGGCCTTCGCGAGCGCGGCCTTCGAGAAGCTGCCGATGTCGAGCGCGTCGTAGAGGACGCCGGTGTAGCGCTTCAGTCCCGGCAACGTCGGCGAGGACCACAGCTCGGCGTTGCGGGCGACCTCGTCGGCCTGGTTCGGCGTGATGCCGAGGGTGGTGATGCTGGCTGGCACGTCCTCGGCGAGCTCGGACAGCGCGTCGGCCAGCTTGCGGCGGACCGGGGTCAGCTCGGGGTGCGACAGCGAGTCCAGGTCCAGTGACGGGCCGTCGCCGCCGAGGGCCTTGGTTTCGGAAGGGGGGAGGAGCACCAGCACGCCCCAAAGGGTAGACGTGCGTAATTCGGATGCGACGGGCGGAGGCGCGACCTTAGCCTCGATCCATGGAACTGCAGTGGCGCCCCTTGCGGCTTGACGACACCGTGCAGCTTGCCAAGGTCTTCGCTGCTTCCGAAGCTCTCGACCCGACCGGCGAGCACTACAGCGCCGACGACCTCCGCGAGGAGTTCGACAGTCCGCTCCTCGACCTGGACGAGGCGTCCATCGCGGGGTGGGACGGTGACCGGCTGGTCGCGTACGGCCTGGTCCAGCGTCGTGAAGAGGCCAATCCCGAGCACAAGATGCGCGTCGAAGGCATCGTTCACCCCGACTATCGCGAGCCCGGGGTGGCCGGCTACCTGGCGGACTTCTTCGTGCGCGCGGGCAAGCGCGTGCACGCGAAGACGTTCCCGGACGCGCCGCTCGAGTTGCACGGTCACGCGTCGGAAAGCCAGGGCTGGATGACGGACGTGTTCGAAGGCCACGGCTACCGGCGTTCGCGCACCCTGATCGACATGCGCGCGCCGTTCGAGACGCTGCCGCCGGTGAAGCCGCTGCCCGTCGAGCTGCCGCTCGTCCCGTATGAGGACAAGTACGAGGAGCTCACCCGGCTCGCCGTCAACGAGACCTTCGCGGGGCACTGGGGCAGCGCCGCGCAGTCACCGGAAGGCTTCCGCCACAACATCGCCGGTCACAAGGACTTCCAGCCGGACCTGTCGTTCCTGCTGTTGTCGGCGGATCGGGACGAGGTCGTCGCCTACGTGCTGAGCGCGTTCTTCGAGTCCGACGCCGAGGCGACCGGTGTCCGCGAGCTCTACGTCAGCCACGTCGGCACCCGGGCGGCGCTGCGCGGCCGTGGCGTCGCGACCGCGTTGCTCGGGCACACGCTGGCCGAGGCGAAGGCGCGCGGCTTCCAGCGTTCGGTGCTCAACGTCGACCTGGAGAACGTCAACGGCGCGCTCGGGATCTACGAAAGGTGTGGTTACGGCGTCGACCTGCGCTGGTTCAACTTCATTCACCCGGTCGAGTGAGCACCCGGTACTCTTGCCCAGGTCGGTGAGGGTTTCCAGGGGGTGCGATGCGGGCGGGCTGGCAGGATCTCCCGCTCCCGATCCGTGCCGCGGTCGAGCGGAACCTCGGCTCCCCGGTCACCCGCTCGCTGCGCCAGTCCCCGGAGTTCGACGGCGGCGTCTCGGCCCGCCTGCACCTGGAAGACGGCCGCTGGGTCTTCCTCAAGGCACTGCCGTCCTATAGCCAGCGCGTCGGCGGCTACCGCGCGGAAGCCGAGGTGGCGGGCTCGCTACCGGCCTCGGCCCCGGTCCCGCGGCTACTGTCGCTTGTGGACGGTGAGTGGTACGTACTGGTGTTCTCGGACATCGAGGGCACCCGCCCGAAGCTGCGCCCCGGCTCGCCGGACGTGTCGGCCGCGCTCACGGCCCTGGGAGCGTTGGCGCGGACGTTGACGCCCTGTCCCATCGCGTCGGCGCCGAGCGCGCTCGACGATCTCGGGCCGCTGCTGAACGGCTGGCGCGAGCTGCGCCTCGACCCGCCGCGCGACCTCGACGCCTGGTGCGCCCGCAACCTCGACGCGCTGGTCGCGATGGAGACCTCGTGGCACCCGTGGGCGGAGGGGGACACGTTGCTGCACAACGACTTGAACCCGTCGAACCTGGTGCTCACCGGGCCAGGCCGGGTGCTCGTGATCAACTGGCGCTACCCGGCCCGTGGCGCCGCGTGGCTGGACCTGGTCTCCCTGGTGCCGCACATGCTCGCGGCGGGCCAGGAACCGTCGGATGTGGACCGGCTGCTGCGCCGCCGCCCGGCCTTGACGGGTATTCCCGCGTGGGCGGTGACGGCGTTCGGGGTCGCCTTGGCCGGGCATGCCGAACGCAGCTGCCGCCTGCCCGAGCCGCCCGGCACGACCGGCGTCCGCGTCTACCAGGAACGCCTGGCCACAGTCACCCGCCGCTGGGTCGCCCACCGCACCCTGTGGTCGTGAGTGTTTAGACCGGTTAGAACCGGCAACGCCACTCACGACCCCTGCCTAGCCCGGCACCCAGGCCTGTATGAGGGGAGCCTTCATACAGGTCTGGGTGTATGAGGGGAGCCTTCATCGCGTATAGCGGCATGAAGGGAGCCTTCATACAGCCCGGCTTGTATGAGGGGAGCCTTCATGCAAGCCAAGCTGGGCGAGGGAACCCCTGCCCGCCCAGGAGGTAAGCGCGCCCAGCCCAGGTCGTGAGTGGCGTTGCCGGTTAGAACCGGCCGTACCACTCACGACCCCTGGGCTGGGGGAACTGGGGTCGTGCGCGTTGCGGGCGGTTCTAACCGCCCGCAACGCTCACGAGTCCTTGACCACGTGCAGCAAGGGTTCCCCGGCGCTGAACCGCCGCAGCTGCTCCTCGACCAACCGCTTGGCCCGCGGGTAGAACGAGGCCGACCCACCCGCCACATGCGGCGTCAGGATCACCCCTGGAATCGTCCACAAAGGATGGTCACCCGGCAGCGGCTCCGGATCCATCACGTCCAGCGCGGCCCGCAGCCGCCCCGACGAAGCCTCGGCAACCAACGCGTCGGTGTCCACCGCCGACCCCCGCCCCACATTCACGACCAGCGCGTCATCAGGCAGCAAGGCCAGCCCCGCCGCACCCAGCAGCCCGCGCGTCGAAGCCGTGTCGGGCAGGATCAGCACGACGATGTCCGCCGAGGGCAGCAGAGACGCCAGCTCCGAGATCCCGTGCACCCCCGGGCGCGCCGACGAGGCCACCGGCGTCACCACGGCCTCGGCCGCCAGCAGCTGCCGCGAGATCGCCTGGCCGATCCCGCCGTACCCGATCAGCAGCACCCGGCTGTCCGCGAGCGAGCGGGTGTGCTCGCGCGACCAGACCCCGGCCGCCTGCTGCCGGATCCATCGCGGCAGGTCCCGCTGCGACGCGTGGATCAGCGCCATGGCGTGCTCGGCGACGCTCAGGTCGTGCAGACCCTGCCCGTTGCACAGCTGCACGCCAGGGGGCAGCAACGGCCGGACCTTGTCCACCCCGGCCGAGAGCGACTGCACGGCGCGCAGCGACGGCAGACGGCCGAGCAGCTCGAACGGCTTCGGGTACGTGTCGTAGGGCAGGACGTAGAACTCGACGTCGCCGGCGGAGGCGGGGAAGTCGCCTCGGCCGTCGTACACCTCGACCGGGAGACCGGCGGGCACGTCGAGGTCGGGCCAGGGGATGAGTACGCGAGTCACCCGATCATCATGCGTGAGCGGCGCCGACGCAGAACTCGTTGCCCTCCGGATCGGTCAGTACCGTCCAGCCGAAACCGGGTACCTCATGCTTGCCCACCTCCTTCGCGCCGAGCGCGACCAGGCGCGCGACCTCGCCATCGGAATCCTCCGTGGTGAGGTCGAGGTGGAGCCGGTTCTTGCCCGCGCGGGGCTCCGGGACGCGCTGGATGCCGATGGCGACCGGGCTGGCGTCCGAGGACAGGACCAGGTACTCGCCGAAGAAGTCCTGGCTGACCTCCAGCCCGAGCGCCTCGGTCCAGAACGCGGCGAGCGCGCGCGGGTCCGCGCAGTCGATGGTGACCATGCCTACCGAAAGAGTCATACCCGGCACGCTAGCCCCGGGCACCGACAAAACCGGATAACCGGTTGAGGCGGCCCCACCCCCCTTGACTAGGCTGCTGAGAACGTATATCCGGCCGTTTGCCGCGAGGAGCCCAGAAGTGATCACCAGGATGTCGTCGTTGTTCCTTCGCACACTGCGCGAGGATCCGGCGGACGCCGAAGTGCCGAGCCACCGGCTGCTGGTGCGCGCCGGCTATGTCCGCCGAGTCGCACCGGGCGGATACTCCTGGCTGCCGCTGGGCCTGCGGGTGCTGCGCAAGATCGAGAACGTCGTGCGCGACGAGATGAACGCGATCGGCGCGCAGGAGATCCAGTTCCCCGCGCTGCTGCCGAAGGAGCCCTACGAGGCCACCGGCCGCTGGACCGAGTACGGCGACAGCCTCTTCCGCCTCAAGGACCGCAAGGGCGGCGACTACCTGCTCGGCCCGACACACGAAGAGCTGTTCGCGCTCACCGTGAAGGGTGAATACAGCTCGTACAAGGACTACCCGGTCGTCCTGTACCAAATCCAGACCAAGTACCGCGACGAGGCGCGCCCCCGCGCGGGCATCCTGCGCGGGCGCGAGTTCGTCATGAAGGACTCGTACTCCTTCGACCTCGACGACGCCGGGCTGGAGACCTCGTACCAGGCGCACCGCGAGGCCTACACCAAGCTGTTCGACCGGCTCGGCATCGAGTACGTGGTCGTCAAGGCGACCTCCGGCGCGATGGGCGGCTCGGCCTCCGAGGAGTTCCTCGCGGTCGCCGAAACGGGTGAGGACACCTACGTCCGCAGCACCGAGTCGGGCTACGCGGCCAACGTCGAGGCGGTCACCACGCCCGCGCCCGCCGCGCAGCCGATCGAGGGCCGTCCCGAGGCGAAGGTCCACCACACGCCCAACACGCCGACCATCGAAAGCCTGGTCAACTTCCTGAACGAGGCCGGCCTCGGGCGCACCTTCACCGCGGCGGACACGCTCAAGAACGTGCTGGTCAAGACCCGCAAGCCGGGTGCGAAGGAGTGGGAGCTGCTCGCCATCGGGCTCCCCGGCGACCGCGAGGTCGACGCCAAGCGCCTCGAGGCCGCGCTGGAGCCCGCCGAGTTCGAGCTGCTCGAAGAGGCCGACTTCGCCAAGAACCCCTTCCTGGTCAAGGGGTACATCGGCCCGAAGGCGCTCAAGGACAACGGCGTGCGCTACCTCGTCGACCCCCGCGTCGTCGACGGCACCGCCTGGGTGACCGGCGCCGACGAGAAGGACCACCACGTCGTCGACCTGCTCGCCGGCCGTGACTTCGTCGCCGACGGCACGATCGAGGCCGCCGAGGTCCGCGAGGGCGACGCCTCGCCGGACGGCCAGGGCACGCTGGTCGCCGCGCGCGGCATCGAGATCGGGCACATCTTCCAGCTCGGCCGCAAGTACGCGGACGCGTTCGAGCTCGACGCGCTCGGCCCCGACTCCAAGCCCATCCGCATCACCATGGGCTCGTACGGTGTCGGCGTCTCGCGGCTGGTCGGCGTGCTCGCCGAGCAGAATCACGATGACATCGGCCTGATCTGGCCCCGCGAGGTCGCGCCCGCCGACGTGCACATCGTCATCGCGGGCAAGGACGAGACGATCGCGGCGGGCGCCGAGAAGATCGCCGCCGAGCTGGACGCCGCCGGGGTCGAGGTCATCCTGGACGACCGCAAGGCGACCCCTGGCGTCAAGTTCGCCGACGCCGAGCTCGTCGGCGTGCCGACCATCCTGGTGGTCGGCCGCGGGCTGGCCAACGGCGTGGTCGAGGTCAAGGACCGGCGCACCGGCGACCGCGAGGAGATCGCGGTCGACAGCGTCGTCGAGCACCTGGTCAAGGTGACCGGACACTAGGAGGAATGACGGTGGGCGGGAAGCGGCTGAAGATCTCGCTGCTTCTCGCCGCCGTCATTCTGCTCGGCGCTGTCGGATACGTCGGGTTTCGCCTGTTTTCGCCGAGCGAAACCACGCACACCGAGTCGCGCAACGCCCGGGTCCCGTACTCGCGCCCGCCGTCCGTCGTCGTGCCCGCCGTGGTGCCCGGCTGGCAGTCGGTCGCCGGGCGCGACGGCTCGTACGCCTACGACGTCCCGCCGGACTGGACGCCCAAGCCGGAGACCATGCGCAACTGGCAGGCCGACGGCCGCGGCCCGGTGCTGCGGCTCGCCCGTCCCGCCTTCCACGGCAAGGGTTACTGCGAGAGCGACCGTGACCGTCCGCGCGGCGGCACCGGCGTCGCCACCTCCAAGGCGCCGGACGCCTCGGTGAAGATCGCCACCGAACTCGCCAAGCACGTGTACGGCAACGCGAAACTCGAGATCGAGCCCTCGCAGGAGACCCAGATTCCCTTCGAGCACGGCAAAACCCGGACAGGTGTCATCACGATGATCGAGGTGACGCCCGAGCCGGGCGAGTGCGAACCGGCCAAGGCCTACGTCGGCGCGATCTCGATCGCCTCGGGTGAGAACGGGAACCCGAAGTGCGCGGTCATGGCCGTCTACTCGGACGACACCGTGAGCCGTGAGCAGGCGCTGCAGATCCTCAAGAGCTACCGCTGGGTGCCGCCGTCGAACCGCACCACCACGGTCCCGCCTAGGTAGTCGGCCGGATCGTCGAGATGATCTCGTCCGAGACGGCGTGCGGCAACGCGTTCGAAACCTCTTGGTCGGCCAGGATCATGTGCACCGAATAGTGCCCGGACGCGGGGTCGGTGGCCAGCGGCAGCGCGACCGCCGTGATGGTCGCGCTCGGCGCGCCACAAGGGGAAGGTTCCGCCGGGTGGATGGTCGCGGTGATCTCCGTGGCCTCGACCGAACTCGCGAACACGCGCACGGAGCGCGGATCCGAGAGCGTCACCTCGGGCCGGAGCATCCCGTCCGACGAGCTGAACGCGGCGTCCGCCCATTGCAGAGCCGACTCGCGCGCGGCGTCACGCGGGCTGCGGACCTCGTCGCTGCCGATCGTGCTGAACCCGGTCTGCGCCCGCGACGAGATGTCCTGCTCGGCGCAGAAGCCGTTCTGATAGTGCGCGACGCCGTGCAGCGAGAGCGGGTTGCCGTTCGGGTCCTCCAGCGCGAGCACCATGCCCGCGTCCTCGACGGCCCAGTCCGGCGGCACGTCGTAGACGAACGGGTTGTCCTCGGCCGTCACGGGCCGCCAGCCGATGATCGACGGCACCACCTGCGGCCGCGCCGGTTCGGCTGGCACCGGGCGCGGCGGGGGAGCGGCCTGCTGGGTTGACCCGCCGAGCATGACCACGACCAGCAAGAACGACAGCATCGTGAGCCCGCCCGCGACGGAAAGCCCCACGCGCAACGGGTTGTCGAGTATCGGGCGGTACGGCGCCGGGATCTCGACCGGCGGCGCCACCGGCAACGGTTCCGTGTCCGGGGCAGGGGGCAGCGGCCGCCCGGTGAGCGGGTCGACGAAGCACAACGGCTCCTCGGGCGGCCAGGCGGTCACTTCAGCGGCCTCAGGCTCGCGACGATCTTCTTGGCGTCCTCGGCGGGCAGCGAGTCGGGCGTGCCCTGGTCGACGGTGATCAGGAAGCACGTGGTCTTGTCGCCGTTCTTGAACGCGGCCGAGACCACCAGCACGTTCGGCGCGCGGCACTCCTCCGATTCGGGCGAGGTGAACGTGACCGTCGCGCTGCTGGCCTGGATCGTGCCGCCCGCGATCGGCAGCTGGCTGACCGGCGGGTCGGCGATCTGGGGCGGCTGGGTGTCCTTCTCGGTGCTGCCCGCGATGGCCCACGCCTTGGCCGCCTTCATCGCGGCCTCTTCCGGAGCCATCTGGTCGACGGTGACGAAGCCGAGCCTGCCGCGGTTGGAGCCCCGCGATTCGGGGCAGGCGCCCGCTTTGTAGACCATCGACTCGTGCATGACGACCTTGGTCGGGCCGTCGTCGTACCCGGCGGTGCGGCCGGGCTTGGTGTCGAAGCCCGAGGGGATGTCGTAGGCCGCTCCGTCCTTAATGGACTTGAGGCCCTGCCAGCCAGGCGTGGTCGACTCGGTCTTGTTGTCCTCCGGCACACCGCTCGCGGACGGCGAGGACGGCGCGGGCGCCGACGTCGGGGGCGGCGGCGCGGCCTGCTGCTCGTCCTTGCTGGTCAACACGAACAGCAAGGTGATGCCCACCGCGATGACGATGACCAGCGCGACGGCGGCGATCCAGAGCCCGGTCTTCTTCTTGGGCGGCTCCGGCGGCGGGTAGCCGCCGAAACCCTGCGGCGACTCGAGCTGGTACTGCTGCGTCTGGCCGAACGGCTGTTGGTACTGCTGGTCGTACGCTTGCGGAAAGCCCTGCTCGTAGGGCTGCTGGGGCTGATTCGGCCAGCCCTGGCCCCCTGGGTTCGACATGCGGGCAGCTTAAACCGGCTCAAACCACCGTGCCGAGCAGCGCGCTGTGAACCGCGTTCGTGTCCGCGAGATCAACCAACACGGTGTGGGCGCCCGCATCGCGCAGTTCGTCCGCCGTGTACTTTCCCGTCGCGACCGCGACGGCCACCGCGCCGTGGTCCAGCGCGGCCGCCACGTCGTTCGGGGTGTCGCCGACGACGACCACCGACGAGTACGCGAACTCGATGCCGTGCTTGGCGCTCGCCGCCGCGACCGCGTGCGGCACGAGATCGGGCCGATGCGCGGAAAGTGAGCCGTAGCCACCGATTTCGAAGTCGACGTGCGCGTGCAGGCCGAACGCGGACAGCTTGTGCCGCGAGATCTCCGGCAGGTTCCCGGTGACCAGCGACTGCACGATCCCGCCCAGACCGGCCACAGTGGACAGTGCGGCCGCCGCGCCGGGGAGCGCGCGGCCGAGCTGGGTCAGCGTCGGCAGTGCGCGCTCCGAGATGTCGATCAGCGAGGCCCACATTTTGGCGATCGTGTCCTCGGTCACGTCGATGCCGTGCCGGGTGAGGATGTCGGTGGTGATGGCCCGTTCGGTCTGGCCAGCGAAGTACGGCTGTTCCCGCAGTTCGACGCCGGTCGCCGCGGACAGCGCGGTCCGGTACCACTGCGCGCCGACGCCGCTGAGGTCGACGAGCGTCTGATCGATGTCCCAGAGCACCAGCCGGTGCGGAGTAATCACGTGACCGACGTTACCCGGCCGCTCTTATTCAACGTGTGTTGATTTCATGGTGCGCGCGGGCTACTGTTGCGCTCGATTAATTCATCAAGCGACGAATAAATGGAGGCTGCGATGACCGGTCGACTCCCGCTGCCGGCGGCGCTCGCCGGCGCGCTGGTGGCCGTGGTGCTGGGGTTCCTCACGTTCGGTGCCCAGGCGACCGTGGCACCGGACCACGTCCCGGTGGCCGTCACCGGCCCGATGGCCGAGAAGCTGGCCGCGCATGGCGGCGACGCGCTCGCGTGGCGCGTCACGACGCCTCCTGAGGGGCGGCGGCTGCTGGAGGACAAGGAGGTCTACGGCCTGCTCGACCTCACTGGCGGCCAGGCGACCGTCATGGTCTCCGGCGCGGTGAACCCGTCGGGCGCGCAGGTCGCGCAGCAGGCGCTGACCGGCGCGGCGCAGGCGTTGACCGGCGCGGTCAAGGTGGAAACGCTGCATCCGGCCAGTGCGGCGGGCCGCACGGCGCCGCTGGCGTTGAGCGCGCTCGCGTGGGTCGGCGCGCTCGCGGCAGGTGCGCTGCTGACGCTGCGCGGCAGGCCGGGGCCGGGTGCGCGGTTCGCGCAGGCGCTCGGCTCCGGTGTCCTGCTGACCGGTGTGCTCGCGGGGTTCCTGAAGCTGTGGGACTCGTCGCTGCCACTCGGCTGGGACGTGCTCGGCTTCGTTTTCCTTGCCGCGACGGCGTTCGCGGCGCTGCAGGCGGGCCTGCTGCGGCTGCTGGGCATCCGCGCGATGGCGATCCTCGGCCCGCTGTACCTGGTCGCGCCCGCCGTCGCCGGTCAGGTCCCGGAGCTGCTGAACCCGGCCTACCGCACGCTGCTGTGGTCGTGGACGCCGTTCCGGTTCTCGGCCGAGGGCCTGCGGAGCCTGCTGCAGGGCGCGCCGGACGCGCCGGACGTGATGACCGGCGTGTGGGTGCTGACCGGGATGCTGGCGGCGGGTGTGCTCGTGCTGCTGCTACCCGGCAAGCAGGCTGAACCGCACGCGGCGCACGGGGTTGTCGAGGTTGGTGTCCACTAGGCAGATCGACTGCCAGGTGCCCAGCGCCAGCACCCCGCCGAGCACGGGGACGGTGGCGTACGGCGGGATCAGCGCGGGCAGCACGTGGTCACGGCCGTGGCCGGCGCTGCCGTGCTGGTGCCGCCAGCGCTCGTCGCGGGGGAGCAAGCTGTCGAGCGCGGTGAGCAGATCGTCGTCGCTGCCCGCGCCGGTCTCGAGGATCGCCAGCCCGGCCGTCGCGTGCGGGACCCAGACGTGCAGCAGGCCGTCCTCGGCGTCGGCCTCGGTGAGGAACCGCTCGGCGTCCCTGGTCAGGTCGTGCACCACGGCGCGGTTGCCGGTGCGCACCTCGATCTCGACGGAGTACATGACTGCCACCGTACGACCTTCGGACGTTGACGCCCGGGTGAGACCGTCGCTAGCGTGCGTTCGGCCCGCCAGCCAGCGTTCACATCCATGAATTATGAGGTGGTGTTGTGGCCCGGTTTCGCCTGCTCGGCCTATCCCTGATCCTCGCGGCGACGAGCTTCGCCTTCGTGCCCGCCGTGCACGCGGTGACCGAAGTGCGCCAACAGACGACTCTCGACGCCGGCTGGCGGTTCGTCCGCAGCGACGTCGCCGGTGCGGAGACGCCCGGTTTCAACGACTCGGCGTGGACCGCGACCAGCGTCCCGCACACGTGGAACGCGCAGGACGGCCAGGACGGCGGGAGCAACTACTACCGCGGCGTCGGCTGGTACCGGAAGCACTTCACGCCGTCCGCCGGGCTGGCGGGCAAGAAGCTGTGGCTGCAGTTCGACGGGGTCAACTCGGTCAGTGACGTGTGGGTCAACGGGACCAAGCTCGGGCAGCACAAGGGCGGTTTCGCCGGGTTCCGCTTCGACGCGACCGCGGCGGTGCGCCTCGGCCAGGACAACGTGCTCGCGGTCAAGGTCAGCAACGCCGCGAACGCCGACATCGCGCCGCTGCAGGCGGACTTCACGTTCTACGGCGGCATCTACCGTGACGTCTCGCTGCTCGCGGTCGACCCGCTGTCGGTGCGGCTGGGCGACTATGGCGGCCCGGGTGTCTACGTGCGGCAACGCGCGGTGACGGCCGCGTCGGCCGACATCGACGTCACCACCAAGGCGTGGAACAACTTCGCGGCGTCGAAGAACGTCCGCCTGCACACGGTGGTGCGTGACGCGGCCGGGACGGTGGTCACGGAGAACACGACCGCGTCGCGCGCGGTGGCGGCGGCGACCGGGTTCGAGCAGGTGCAGCGGCTGACCATCCGGAACCCGCATCGCTGGCAGGGCAAGGAAGACCCGTACCTGTACAAGGTGAGCGTCGAGGTGCTCGATGGCACGCGCGTGGCCGATGTGGTCACCCAGCCGCTCGGCCTCCGCTCGTCCACTGTGGACCCGGCTGCCGGCTTCTCGTTGAACGGCAAGCATCTTGCGCTGCACGGCGTGAACGCGCACCAGGACCGTCTCGACCAGGGCTGGGCCGTGCCGCCGTCGCAGCACGTCCAGGACTTCGACCTGATGGACGAGATGGGCGTCAACGCGCTGCGCACCGCGCACTACCAGCAGGCGCAGCAGGTCTACGACCTCGCCGACCAGCGCGGATACGTGGTCTGGGCGGAAATCCCGCTGGTGGACAAGGTGACCGACTCGGCCGCTTTCCGCGCCAACGCCCAGCAGCAGATGTACGAGCTGATCCGGCAGAACTTCAACCACCCGTCGATCGCCTTCTGGGGCATCGGCAACGAGCAGCGCACCAACGACGCGGTCACCAACGACATCCTCGACCTGCTCGCCAAGCAGGTCAAAGCCGAGGACTCCGGCCGCTTCTCGACCTACGCCACCAACCAGGGCGACACCGACGCGTTGTCGTCGCACGCCGACGTGAGCGGCTACAACCGCTACTACGGCTGGTACAACAAGTCCGCCACCGGCCCCGGCGCGTGGGCGGACGCCTTGCACGCCAAGGATCCCGCCCGCGAGATCGGCCTGAGCGAGTACGGCGCGGGCGCCAGCGTGATCCAGCACGAGGAGAACCCGGCGCCGCCGGTGACCACCTCGCGCTGGCACCCCGAGGAGTACCAGAACATCCTGCACGAGAACCACTGGAAGCAGATCTCCACGCGGCCGTTCCTCTGGGGCACCTTCGTCTGGAACATGTTCGACTTCGGCGTCGACAGCCGCTCCGAGGGCGACACCCTGGGCCGCAACGACAAGGGCCTCGTCACGTACGACCGCTCGATCCGCAAGGACTCCTTCTACTGGTACAAGGCGAACTGGACGAACACGCCCTTCGTCTACCTGACGAGCCGCCGCTGGACCCAGCGCACGGCCGCGTCCACGACGGTCAAGGTCTACGGCACCGCGGACTCGGTCTCCTTGTCCCTCAACGGAACCCCGGTGTCCACAAAGACCTCGGCCGACCACATCTTCACCTGGCCGATCACCCTGAAGCCCGGCCCCAACGTCCTCACGGTGACAGGAACCCGAGCAGGCCAAACCTTCACCGACACGGTCACCTGGACCCTCACCTGACCCACCCCTCCCCGAACCCCGAAAGCCACTTTCGTCAGGTGTGATAGCCCGAAAGCCACTTTCGTCAGATCGCATCTGACGAAAGTGGCTTTCGGGCTTTCAATGGCCTGGTCAGCTGGCTCGGAAGGTGCTGCGGTAGGCGCTGGGGGAGACCCCGAGCGTTGATTGGAGGTGCTGGCGCAGCGACGCCGCCGTTCCGAAACCCGAGTCGGCCGCGATCCGGTCCACCGGCAGGTCCGTCTGCTCCAGCAGCTGCCGGGCGCGCTCGATCCGTTGCTGCGTAAGCCATTGCAGCGGCGAGACGCCCACCTCCTCGCGGAAGCGGCGGGTGAACGTCCGCGTGCTCATCGACTGCCGCGCGGCCAGCTCCTTCAGCGTCAGCGGCCGGTGCAGCTGCTCGAGCGCCCACGCCCGCGCGTTCCCGGTGGTCGCGAACTGGGGTTCGGGCACCGGGCGCCGGATGAACTGGGCCTGCCCGCCCTCGCGGTGCGGGGAGACGACCGTCCCGCGCGCGACGTCGTTGGCGACCGCCGAACCATGGTCGCGGCGGATCATGTGCAGGCAGAGGTCGATGCCCGACGCCACGCCCGCCGAGGTCAACACGTCGCCCTCGTCGGTGTAGAGCACGTCGGGGTCGAGCTTCACGGCCGGGAACAGCGCGCGGAAGTCGTCGGCCGACCGCCAGTGCGTGGTCGCGCGGCGCCCGTCGAGCAGTCCGGCCGAGGCCAGCACGAACGCGCCGGTGCAGATCGACGCGATCCGCGTGCCCGGCCGGATCCGCGCGAGCGCGGCGGCTAGCGCGGGCCCGAGCTGGCCGTAGTAGCGAGGCTCGTCGTCGTCGTGCGAGGCGGGGACGACCACCGTGTCCGCGGTCGCCAGCACCTCGGGCCCGTGCGGGACGGTGATCGTGATGTCGGTGTCCGTCCGGATCGGGCCGGGGGTGACCGCGCAGGTCAGGACGTCGTACAGCCGCTCGCCGCCGATCTTCGCCTGGCTGAACAGGCGGTGCACGATGCCCAGTTCGATGGGCAGCATCCCGTGCCGGACGAGCACGGCCACCCGATGACGCTCCATGGCTCGATTCTGACACATATCGGCCATCAGGCCAGAGTCGTGGGGGCATCGCCGGCCCCAACCGGCGATGCCCCCACGAGTCCTTGGGCCCCCAGTCCGGCGCGGACGGTCAACCCCCGTTGACCGACCCCCTTGTGCGCCGGCGACCCGTGTCACCTCGTCCTGATGTACCGGAAAGGCTTGTACGCCAACGCCTTCCGGCCATGCGTGTAGTCGACCAGGTGCAGCACCGTGCCCTGGCCGTCCACCTGCTCGTACCCCCAGAACCTGGTCCGGCGCCGGTTCGCCCACGCGCCGAAAAGGATCGTGCCGTCTTGGCGCAGCAGCGCGTCACCCGGCGCCAGCTCCGCCTTGGCGATCTCGTACCCGGCCTTGGACAGCCCCGCGGTGTCCAAGCCGCCGGGGATTCCCCACGCCATCGAGATGTAGCCGGCGCAGTCGGCCCGGTAGGCGCCGTGCTCGTTCTCGTGGAACGCGTCCCGGCTATAGGGAACCGAGGGCCGCAACCAGCTCGCCGCCCGCGCGATGATCTCGTCGCGGGTCGTCTGCCGTCCCAACCTCAGCAGTGACTTGTCCGGCGCGGTGGTGACCATGTTCCCCTCGCTTCTGCTCACCTCGTTCGATGAGCCAAGCTTGGCCGACGCCGCCAGAGATCCCCTCCAGAGAGTCAGGGGTCACCTATAAGTTCGCTATAGACACGCTGTTTCGCCAGGTCAGCGGGGTGTGCGCGGCCAGCTCGGCGAGCTCGCGGCCCCCGGTCGCGGCGAACAGCTCCAACGCCTCCTGCCACAGCGTCCGGCCATCCTCCACCGCGGCGGCGAGATCGCGCAAGGTCCGCGCGCGCCACAGCGGAAGATCGAGTTCGGTCCACTGGCCGAGCGCGACGGTCAGCAGCTCACTCGCGCGGTCGAGTTCGCCGCGCGCCAGCGCCAGCTCGCCCGCGGTCCTGGTCATCAGCGCGACGCCGAACCGGTCGCGGTGCTGCGCGCAGACTTCCAGGCACGAATCGAGCAGCTCGGCGACGCCGTCGACCTCGCGTTGCCGGATGCGGGCCTTCGCGAGCGACTGCCGCGCGTAGGCGGCGCCGAGCGCGTCGCCGACGTCGCGCAGGATGATTTCGGCTTCCCTGCTGAGATCGACGGCCTCGCCGAGCTTGCCGTTCGCGCGGTGACACAGGCTCAGCGCGCGCAACGCGAGCGCCTCGCCGCGCCGGTCGCCGAGCTCGCGGTACAGGGCCACGCACACCTCGAACGACCCGGCGGCCGCGGCCAGCTCGCCGTGATCGCGGCTGATCGCCCCGGCGCCGTAGCGCGCGGCCGCGAGCACCGTGTCGTCGCCGATACGCTCGGCGAGCCCGGCCGCCTCGCCCAGGTCTTCGAGCGCCTGCCCGAACTGCGCCAGATCCCGCCGCACGGTGCCGATTCCGACCAGCGCGACGGCCAGCGTCGCGTCGTCGCCGACGGTCACCGCGTGCCGCTTCGCCAGCTGGAAATGCTCGAGCGCGGTCGCGAAATCGTCCTTCTCGTAGAACAGCTGCCCGAGCCCGGCCAGCACGGCGGCCTCGGACCGCAGGTCGCCGGACTTCCGCGCGGCGGCGAGCGCGACCTCGTGCGTGCGCTGCCAGCCGTCGAACTCGTTGCGCGCGGCGAACGGCGAGGAGAGCAGCGCGGTGATCAACGTGGTGGTGACCTCGTCGATGCCGAGCTCGTGCGCGCGCTCGACCGCGCGGACCACGGCCGCGGTCTCCGATTTCAGCCATTCCGTCGGGTTCTGCTCGGCTTCTTCGATGAGTCGGGGATCGGTGACGACCGCGGTCTCGATCTTCGGCCGGAGCCCGAGCGTCACGCGCGGCAGCCGCTTCGCGCCGGCTTCGACGAGCGCCATCCACGTGGCGAGCGCGCGGCTCAACGCGGCCGCGACCAGCTCCGGCGGCTCGGTTTCGGCCTGCTCGGCGCCGAAGAGCTGGACGAGGTCATGGAAGCGGTACCGCACACGGCCGAGCGGATCGATGCCGACCACGTCGAGCAGCCGCAGGTCGACGAGCCGTTCGACGATGTCCTCGGCGTCTTCGAGCGAGACCTCCAGCAGCGGCGCGGCCAGCCACAGCCCGAAGTCGGGCAGGTCGAGCAACGCGAGCAGGTGGAACGCGCGGCGATGCCGTTCGTCCAGCTCGGCGTAGTTCAGCCGCAGGCTCGACCGGATCGCCAGGTCACCGACGGCCAGCTCGTCCAGCCTGCGGCGCTCGTCGGACAGCCGCGACGCGAGCGCGCGCAACGGCCAGTGCGGCCGGGCGAGCAGCTTCGCCGCCGCGGCCCTGATCGCCAGCGGGACCCCGCCGCAGAGCGAGACGATCGTGTGCGCCGCCTCGGGTTCGGCCGCGACCCGTGCCGGGCCGATGATCTTGCGCAGCATGTCGACCGCGGCTTCGGTGGAGAAGAAGTCCAGCTCGATCGGCGCGATGCCTTCGAGCCCGGTCAGCCGCGAGCGGCTGGTGATGATCACCAGGCAGTGCGGGTCGCCGGGCAGCAGCCGCCGGACCTGGTGCTCGCCACGCGCGTTGTCCAGCACGATCACGAGACGGCGGCCCGCGACCTTGCGGCGGTAGAGGTCGACACGGTCGTCGAGGGTGTCCGGCAGATCGCTGCCGCTGATGCCGAGCGCGCCGAGGAAGCGCCCGAGCACCTCCTGCGCTTCGAGGTCGCGCTCGGAGCCGCGCAGGTCGGCGAAGAGCTGGCCGTCCGGATAGTCGCCGCGCAGCAGATGCGCCGCGTGCACGGCGAGCGCGGACTTCCCGGCACCGCCGAAGCCGGAGATCACGACCGTCGGTGTCGCGGTGCGGGTGTCCATAGAGGACTGTCCAGCCAGCCGGAGCACGTCGCCGAGATGTTCGGCGCGACCGGTGAAATCGCCGATGTCCGGCGGCAGGTGCCGGGGGACCACGTACTCGTCCTGCTGGCGTGGCGCCGGAACGTCCGGGCGCGCGACCGGCTTCTTGACGGCCAGCGTGCCGTTGAGGATCTCGGTGTGCAGGGTCCTGAGCTTCTCGCCGGGCTCCATGCCCAGCTCGTCCTGCAGATGGCGGCGGCCGTCGCGGTACACGGCGAGCGCGTCGGCGTGCCTGCCGCTTTCGTACAGCGCGCGCATCAGGAGCCCGCGCGCCTCCTCGCGCAGCGGGTTGGCGGCGACCAGCTGGGTGAGGCTCGCGGTGACCTCGGCGCCGCGACCGAGTTCGAGCAGGCAGCGGGCGCGGCCTTCGGTGGCGCCGAGCCGGTCCTCTTCGAGCGCGTCCGCGCCGGCACGGGCGAACGCGGTGTCGACGCCGCCGAACGCCGGGCCGCGCCAGAGCCGCAGCGCCTGCTCATAGCGCTCGTGCGCCTCCGCGTGGTTCTCGCGGCGCTCGGCTTGCCTGGCCTTGTCGATGAGCTGCTCGAACGCTTCGAGGTCGCAGTCGTCCGCGGTCACGTCGAGCAGGTAGCCGGGCGGGCGCGTGACCAGCGCCTCGGCCGTGCCCGCCTCGCCGAAAGCGCGCCTGAGCTGGGAGATGTAGGTGTGGACCAGCGCGGTGGCCGAGCGCGGCGGCGCGTCGTCCCAGATGAGCGCGATCAGCCGTTCGACGGAGACGACCTGCCGGGGCTGCAGGAGCAGGGCGGCGAGCAGCGCCTTCGGCTTCGGGCCGCCGAGCGGGATTGTGCGCTCGCCCGCTCTGAGCTCGATCGGGCCCAACGCCTGGATGCGCATTTCGCTTCTCCCCAGCAGGACAGTGCGCGGTGATTTTGGCACAGTTTTCAGGCCTGGAGGTACTTCAGCACCGCGAGCACGCGGCGATTGTCCCCCTCGGACTGGTGCAGCCCCAGTTTGCCGAAAATACTGGTCACGTGCTTTTCGACGGATCCCGCGGAGAGGAACAGCTTGGCGCAGATGGCCGCGTTCGACCGGCCCTCGGCCATCAGATCGAGAACTTCGCGTTCCCTTGTCGTCAATCTGTCGAGTTCTCCGGTTTTACGCGTGGCTGAAAAGAGCTGGCTGACGACCTCGGGATCGAGCACCGTCTCGCCGTCGGCGACCCTTTTGAGCGCGTCGAGGAAGTCCGAGACCTCGGCGACGCGGTCCTTCAGCAGATAGCCGACCCCGCCCGCCCGGTCGGCGAGCAGTTCGGCGGCGTACCGGGTTTCGACGTACTGGGAGAACAGCAGGATGGCCTGTCCCGGCTGCTCTTTGCGGAGCGCGATGGCGGCGCGCAGGCCCTCGTCGGTGTGCGTCGGCGGCATCCGGATATCCACAATGGACACATCGGGCGCGTGCGCCTTGACAGCCGCCTCCAGTGCGGCGGCGTCCTTGACGGCGGCGACGACCTCATGGCCGCGCAGGGTGAGCAGCTCGACGAGACCCTGGCGGAGGATGGTCGAGTCCTCCGCGATCACGACCCGCACTGCCGTACCCCCTTGGTGACAGCACCACCTTAGCCAGTCAGGGGGATCGATGCGGTCACAATGGTCGGCCCGCCGGGCGGACTCGAGACGTCCAGCGCGCCATCGACGACGCGCAGCCGTTCGACGATCCCGGCCAGCCCGCCGCCGGGGGTGATCCTGGCGCCGCCCGGCCCTTGGTCCGAGACGGTGACTTCGAGCGCGTCGGTGGCCCTGACCTGCAGATGTATGCCGTCGGGGGCGTGCTTGGCCGCGTTGGTGAGCAGCTCGGCCGCAGTGAAGTAGGCGATCGTCTCCAGCGACGGCGGTGGCCGCGTGCCGACGTCGACGTCCAGCTCGACGTCCACCCCGATCGTGGTGACCAAAGTGGACAGAGCGACGTCCAGCCCGGCGTCGAGCGCGGGCGGGTGGATGCCCCTGGCGAGGTCGCGCAGTTCGATCAGGGCCTGCTTGGCGTTGGCGTGCGCGGTGGTGACCAGCTGCCGCAGCTGGGCGACATCGGGGCTGGCCCCGTCCAGCTCGTCCTTGGCGATCCCGAGCTTCATCGCGAGCGCGACCAGCTGCGCCTGCGCCCCGTCGTGCAGATCCCGCTCGATCCGCCGCAGCTTCACATCGGCGTCCTCGACGGCCGCGGCCCGGCTGACCTCCAGGTCCCGCACCCGTTCGCTCAGTGTTTTGGGCCCGAGCAGCCCGCGTACCAGCAGCTTGTCCACCCCGACCATCAGCCGGATCACCCACGGCAGCGCGATCAGGAGGCCCACCCCGAGCAACGCGAGCGGGAAGCTCAGCAGCCACGTGTCGGTGCGGATGCCGAACATCGGCATCTCCCGCCCGCCCGTGGTGTGCCAGAAGAACGGGTAGAGGACGGTCGCGACCCCGCCCACCACCATCCACGCGGTCACCAGCAGTTCCCCCGCCGCCACCGGCACCCGCAACACCAGGTAAGCGACGGCCCGCCACGCGATCGGATCCCCGATCCGCGCCTTGAACCACTTCCCGAACCCCGGCTCCATCGGCCGTGAGGCGGGCACCCCCACCTTCACACCCAGCAACCTGCCCGCGAGCCGCCGATGCACCCCACCCAGCGCCCGCACGAACCCCAGCACACCCGAGAGCAGCAGCAACCCCACGAACAGCGGCGAGACCACCACCCCGACGGCCAGCCCCGCGACCACCAGCACCAGGCACACGGCGGCCAGCGGAACCCCGACCAGCACCCACCCCAGCTCGGCCCCGAACCGCCGCCGCCCGATCTCCCCCACGACCAGCCGAACCCCAGGATGCACCCGCTTCACACCCCCACCCTGCCTCCCCGCCCCACCTCCCGCCCACCGGGTTATCCCCCAACCCACCCGAAGGACCGGCACCCGCCCCCGCAAGTCGACCCCCGTACCCAGCCAGACGACACGCGACCATAGACGGACGACACGCGTACCTGGACGGACGACACGCCCGGCATCGCCCGCCCATCCCCGTACACGAACCGCAAAGTCCCGTACGCGAACCGCAAACTCGCGTACGGGACGAGCAAACTCGCGTACGGGACCGGCAAACTCCCGACCAAGATCAACTTGCCCGTCCCGCATGCGTCTTTGCCGCTCGCGCACGGGTCTTTGCTGTTCCCGTACGCGTGTTTGCCGCTCCCGTACCGGCGGGGCGGGGGTCAGGGGTCGAGTTTTTCGGGGGTGGTGTCGTTGCGGGCGCGGGTGGAGGCCTCGCGCATCTCGATGACGTCGGTGATCCAGTCGCCGGTTTCGCGGGCGACGTCGCGGACCGCGCCGGTGATGATCGTCGCTATGCGGCCGATGTGCGTGGCCGCCGACTCGGTGATCTCCTGGATCGTGTCCTTGGTGCTCTCGAACTGGCCGACCATATCGTTTCCTAAGCCGCTCGGAGTGTGCTGCCGGACTCCACGGTACTGGTCCGCGGCGGCTCCCCGCCCGGCAAAGCCAGCTTGACGATCTTGCGGGCGACCGAGAGCAGCTGCTTGTGCAGGGGACCGGTGTTGTACGGCAGGCCGTACTTCTCGCAGATCGCGCGCACCTCGGCCGCGATCTCCGGGTAGCGGCGCGCGGGGATGTCCGGGAACAGGTGGTGCTCGATCTGGTGGGACAGGTTGCCGCTCATGATGTGGAACAGCTTCCCGCCGGTGATGTTCGCCGACCCGAGGATCTGCCGCAGGTACCACTGCCCGCGCGTCTCGGACTCGGTCTCCTCCTCGGTGAAGCTCTCGACGTCGGCCGGGAAGTGGCCGCAGAAGATGATCGAGAACGACCACAGGTTGCGTACCAGGTTCGCGGTGGCGTTGCCGAGGAACGTCAGCGGCGCCAGCGGGCCGGTGAGCAGCGGGAACAGCACGTAGTCCTTGCCGACCTGGCGCGCGGCCTTGCGGACCATGCGGCCGGAGACCTCCTTGGTGTCGGCCCAGCTGCGCTCGCCCTTGACGATCCGGTCGAACTCGAGGTCGTGCAGCATCACGCCCCACTGGAACAGGACCGCCAGCATCACCGCGTACACCGGGTTGCCCAGGTAGTACGGGTGCCATTTCTGCGCCGGGTCCATCCGCAGGATGCCGTAACCGATGTCGCGGTCCTTGTCGAGGATGTTCGTGTACGTGTGGTGGATGTAGTTGTGCGAATGCCGCCAGTTCTCGGCGGGCGCGACGGTGTCCCATTCGAACTGCTGCGAGCTCAGCGCCGGGTCACGCGTCCAGTCGTACTGGCCGTGCATGACGTTGTGGCCGATCTCCATGTTGTCCAGGATCTTCGACACCGAAAGCGCCGCGACCCCCGCGAACCACGCCGGCGGGAAGAAACCCGCGAAAAGCAGCGCGCGGCCGGTGATCTCCAGTGAACGCTGGGCCTTGATGACATTGTGGATGTAATCGACGTCCTCCTGGCCGAGCGAGGCGACGACGCGCTGGCGGACGGCGTCCAATTCGGCGCCGAATTCCTCGACCTGTGCCGGGGTGAGCCGGTCTTGCAAGCCGGTCATGGAAAGTCTCCTTAAGCGTTGATCTCGACGTCCCCGACGGGGACGGAAACGCACAGCTGGATTTCTTCGTTCTCTTCTTCGGAAAGCTCGCCCGTTTTCGCGTTGCGCACGCAGCCGGACGTCTTGACCTTCGTGCACGAGAAGCAGATCCCCATGCGACATCCGTGCTCCGGGCTCAGCCCGGCCTCCTCGGCCTGCTCCAGCAGCGGCTTGCCGGAGTTCGCGAACTCCTTGCCGCTGTGGGCGAACCGCACCTGGCCTTCGGCGGACGCGGTGTCGAACACCAGCGTCGGCGGGGTGAACTCCTCGGTGTGCAGGTGTTCACTCAAGCCTTCCTCGGCATACACCTCACGGACCGAGTCCATGAGCGGCTTGGGGCCGCACAGGAACGTTTCGGCGTCCCGGAACCACGGCGCGGCCTTCTCCAGGTGCTCCAGCGAGAAGAAGCCGTGCAGGTCGGCGCCGGAGCCGCCGGTGTACGCGAGCATCGTGTGCTCGCCCGCGTAGAGGACGTCGCCGGCGTCGTTCGCGTAGTGCAGGAACGCGAGTTCACCCGCGTAACCCTCGTCGCGCAGCGTCTGGAACATCGACCGCACCGGCGTGATCCCGCTGCCGCCGCTGATCAGCACGATCCGCGGCGGACGCGGCGACGGCAGGGTGAACGCACCGTCCGGTTCGGACAGTCCGAGCGTCATGCCGGGCCGCGCGGTGTCGTGCAGGAAGCCGGAAACGAGCCCGTCTCGCTTGATGGTGAGTTCGAGCAGGCCACGGGTGTGCTCTGAACACGCGGGGGAGTAGCAGCGGGTGCGCCGCACCCCGTCGATGTCGACCGTGATCCGCACGTACTGCCCGGCCGTGAAGCCGCGCCACGCCCGGCTGGGGCGGATCACGAGCGTCACGGTGTCGGCGGTCTGCCGCCTGACCTCGCGGATCTCGCCGCGGATCTCGCGGCGGACCAGCATCGGGTTGACGAGCTCGAGGTAGCGGTCCATGCCGTGCGGGGTGAGCAGCGCCTCGGCCACCGAAGCGAGCGTCTTGAGCGCTGGCATGCTTCACTCCTCAAAGTCAGTGAACAGTCGTACACTGAATAGTGCACCGCGTGACAACCGCGCTGTCAACTGGAAGGAGCTGTGATGTGGTCGATACCGTGAACACCGTGACCGAGCCGGTGAGCCGCCAGGAGCGCAAGCAGCGCACGCGTCAGTCCCTGCTGGACGCGGCGTGGGAACTGCTGGCCGTCCGCAGTTTCGACGCGCTCAGCCTGCGTGAGGTCGCGAAACGCGCGGGCATCGTGCCGACCGCCTTCTACCGCCATTTCTCTTCGATGGAAGAACTCGGCGTCACACTGGTGGAGCAGTCGATGCGCACGCTGCGCGGCATGATCCGCGAGGCCCGCACCAGGCCGACCCAGCCCAGCGAGATGATCCGGGCGTCCGTCCACACGCTCTACGAGCACGTGCGCGCGCACGAGGACCACTTCCGCTTCCTCACCCGCGAGCGCTACGGCGGCAACGAGCAGGTCGCCCGCGCGATCGCGGTCGAGCTGAAGCTGTTCTCCAGCGAGCTCGCCATCGACCTCGTCCGGCTCGAAAACCTGCGCGAGTGGAACTCCGACGACCTGCACATGATGGCGGACCTGATCGTCACCGCGATGCTCGCGACCGTCCTCGACCTGCTCGAGGCCCGCACGCGCGACAAGGACACCGATCAGGCGATCAAAACGGTCGCCGAGAAGCGGCTTCGGCTGATCTTCCTGGGTGTTCCCCACTGGCGGAGTTCGTAACCAGCATCTCTTGACCGGTCAACAGGGGCTCCCTGACCTCAGATTTAGGGGTCTCGAGCCGATGAACAGGGACCTTCGAACGTGGGAAGCACCCCGTGACCGTGGTACAAACTCCCGGTGATCGCGCCCATCGGGGCAGATCTTCAGTGCCGAGGAGGTCGCGGAGTGGCCGAAACCGAGCAGCTCACGGTCGGCGTCGTGAAGGAGTCCAGGTCCGGTGAACGCCGGGTCTCGCTCGTGCCCAAACTGATCGAACGCCTCACGAAGAGAGGCTTGCGGATCGTCGTCGAATCCGGGGCCGGTGAAGGCGCCTATCTCGCCGATTCCGTCTTCGAAGAAGCAGGCGCCGTCATCGGTGACGCCTGGGGCGCGGACATCGTGCTCAAGGTCGCGCCGCCGACCGCGGACGAGGTCGCGAAACTCAAGACCGGAACGCTCCTGATCGGATTCCTGAATCCCAGGTCCGATCCGGACGGCATCACCGCGCTGGAAAAGGCGGGAGTGCGCGCGTTCGCCGTCGAAGCCATTCCCCGTATTTCCCGCGCGCAGGCGATGGACGCGCTTTCGTCGCAAAGCGGTGTCGCGGGTTATCGCGCGGTTCTTCTCGCCGCCGAGAAATTGCCGCGGTTCTTCCCGATGCTCACCACCGCGGCGGGCACCGTCCCGCCCGCGAAGGTGCTCGTGCTGGGCGCCGGTGTCGCCGGGCTGCAGGCGCTGGCGACCGCGAAACGGCTCGGCGCGCAGACCACCGGCTACGACGTGCGGCCCGAGGTCGGCGAGCAGGTCAAGTCACTCGGCGCGAAGTTCCTGGAACTCGGCATCGAGGCTTCCGGTGAAGGCGGGTACGCCCGCGAGCTCACCGAGGAGGAGCGAGCCGAGCAGCAGCGCAGGCTCACCGACGCGATCACGAAGTTCGACGTCGTGATCACCACCGCGCTGGTGCCCGGCCGCAAGGCGCCGACGCTCGTCACGGCCGAAGCGGTCAAGGGCATGCCCGCCGGCGCGGTCGTGGTCGACCTCGCGGGTGAGTCCGGCGGCAACTGCGAGCTCACCAAGCCGGGCGAGGACGTCGTCGAGTACGACGTCACCATCACCTCCCCGCTCAACCTGCCCGCCGAGATGCCCGCGCACGCCAGCGAGCTCTACGCGCGCAACGTGACCGAACTGCTGGAGCTCATCGTCGACAAGGAGGGCAAGCTCGCGCTCGACTTCTCCGACGAGATCGTCGCCGGTGCCTGCGTGGCCGGGAAGGGAGCGGAGTAATGCTGGTGCAGAGCCTGGCCATCCTGGTGCTGGCCGGATTCGTGGGTTTCACGGTGATCTCCAAGGTGCCCAACACGTTGCACACCCCGCTGATGTCGGGCACGAACGCCATCCACGGCATCGTGCTGCTCGGCGGCCTGGTCGTGCTGGGCCTGTCGGCTGACGGCGTGCTCAACAAGATCCTGCTGGTGATCGCCATCGCGTTCGGCACGATCAACGTGGTCGGCGGGTTTCTGGTGACCGACCGGATGCTCTCGATGTTCAAGGACAAGAAGAAAGAGGGAGCCGACTCATGACGAGTTTCATCGCTGTCCTCTACATCATCTCCTTCGCCTTGTTCATCTACGGCCTGATGGGCCTGACCGGCCCGCGCACGGCCGTGCGCGGCAACTGGATCGCCGCCGTCGGCATGGGCATCGCGGTGGTCGCGACGCTGCTGACGCCGGGCATGAGCAACTGGGTCCTGATCATCCTGGGTGTCGCGATCGGCACCGTGGTCGGCGTCCCGTCGGCCCGCAAGGTCAAGATGACCGCGATGCCGCAGATGGTGGCGCTCTTCAACGGCGTGGGCGGCGGCGCGGTCGCGCTCATCGCCTGGGTCGAGTTCCGGTCCTCCGACGGTTACGCGCACGAGCCGAAGTACGTGGCCATCGCGTCGCTGTTCTCGGCGATCGTCGGTTCCATTTCGTTCTGGGGCTCGAACATCGCCTTCGGGAAACTGCAGGAGCTGATCTCCGGCCGCCCGATCAGCCTGGGCAAGCTACAGCAGCCGATCAACGCGCTGCTGCTGCTCGTCGCGCTGGGCTGCGCGGTCACCATCGGCTTCGGCGGGGACAGCGAACTGCTGATCCTCGGCCTGCTGATCGCCGCGGGCGTGCTGGGTGTCACCTCGGTGCTGCCGATCGGCGGCGCGGACATGCCGGTGGTCATCTCGCTGCTCAACGCCCTCACCGGGCTTTCGGCGGCGGCGATGGGCCTCGCGCTGAACAACACCGCGCTCATCGTCGCGGGCATGATCGTCGGCGCGTCCGGTTCGATCCTGACCAACCTGATGGCCAAGGCGATGAACCGGTCGATCCCGGCGATCGTCGCGGGCGGGTTCGGCGGCGGCTCGTCGGTCGCCAGCAACCGGTCCACGGAGGAACGCCCGGTCCGCAGCACCAGCGCGTCCGACACGGCCATCCAGATGGCCTACGCGAACAAGGTGGTCGTCGTGCCCGGGTACGGCATGGCGGTCGCGCAGGCGCAGCACCAGGTCCGCGAGATGGCGAAACTGCTGGAAGCCAAGGGGATCACGGTCGCGTACGCGATCCACCCGGTGGCCGGTCGCATGCCGGGGCACATGAACGTGCTGCTGGCCGAGGCCGACGTGCCGTACGAGCAGCTCAAGGAAATGGACGAGATCAACTCCGAGTTCGCCCAGACCGACGTCGCGCTGGTGATCGGCGCGAACGACGTCACGAACCCGGCCGCCGAGACCGACCCAGGCTCGCCGATCTACGGCATGCCGATCCTCAAGGTCAACCACAGCCGCTCGGTGATCGTCCTGAAACGCTCGATGAGCTCGGGCTTCGCCGGGATCGACAACGACCTGTTCTACGATCCGAAGACCAGCATGCTCTTCGGCGACGCGAAGTCTTCGGTGGGCGAGATCGTGGAGGAACTCAAAGCACTGTGACAGCGGGCGACATCAGCGCGGGGTCTTCGGATCCTGCCGAAAACCTCGCGCTGGACGAAGCCCTGCTGCGCGCCGCGCCCGCCGGGCCGCTGATCTGGATCTGGCGCAACCCGGCTTGCGTGGTCGTCGGGCGCGGGCAGAAGGTGCATCGCGAGGTGCGCACGGACGTCTGCGCCCAGGACGGCATTCCCGTGCTGCGGCGGGCCAGCGGCGGCGGCACGGTTTTTCACGATGACGGGAATTTGAACGTCACGCTGGTGCTGCCCGACGCGGGTGAGCGCCCGCTGGAAGCCATCGGTGAACTGATGAGCGGCGCGGTGTCCGAGCTGGGGCTGCCGCCCCGGCTCGGTGATCGCGGCCTGTTCATCGGCGAGGCGAAGCTGTGCGGGTTCGCGGTGTTCCGCACGAAGACGGGCCTGCTCGCGCATTCGACGCTGCTGGTGCACACGGCGGCCGAGCGCGTCGGGCGGTATCTGACCGGGCCGCCACCGGACCCGAAGCCGTTGGATTCGCATCGCAGCCAGGTCGCTTCGTTGGCGGAGCACGGCTTGCGGGCGGGCATCGCCGAGGCGGCGGCCGCGGTGCGGGTCGCGGCCGCCCGGCAGTTCGACGGGCTGGCCGCGCGGCCGCCCAGCGCCGAGGAACGGGACTGGCAGCGGCGGTTGCTGGACTCGCGGTACCGGTTCCCGGACTGGCACGCGGACGGCCGCCAGAAAGGGTCGTGAGTGTTTTCGCCGGTTAGAACCGGCCATACCACTCACGACCCCTGAACGCCGAAAGGGCCGCCCGGGAAGCATTGACTTCCCTGGGCGGCCCTCTTTTGGCCGGGATAAAGCGGGCTTTATCCCGGGGTGTGGCTTACTGCGCGGCCGAGAACTTGACCGGCGGGGCCTTGCGGATCGTGCGGGTCGTCTTCGCCGCCACCGGCTTGTCCGCCGCGACCGTCTTGGCGGCCGCGGGCTTGGCGGCGGTCTTCGCGGGAGCTTTGGCAGCCGGTGTCGTAGCGGCCGGTGCCTTGGCGGCTGGAGCCTTGGCCGCAGCGGTCTTCGCGGCGGGAGTCTTGGCGGCGGTGGTCTTCGTGGCGGCGGCGCGCGCGGCGGGCTTCGCCGCGGTCTTGGCTGCGGGTTTAGCGGTGGCCTTGGCGGCAGGCTTGGCGGCGGTCGCCTTGGCCGCGGGCTTGGCGGCCGGTGCCTTCTTGACCGCGGTCTTGGCAGCGGGCTTGGCGGCGACCTTCGCCGGGGCAGCCTTCTTGGCGGCGGCGGCCGGTGCGGCCTTGGCCGTCCTGGTGGTCTTGGCACGCGTGGCGGTCGCCTTGACCGGTGCGGCCTTGGCGGCGGCGGCGCGCTTCGGGGCCGCCTTCACCGGAGCGGCTTTCGCGGGGGCGGCCTTCTTCGCGACCGCGGTCTTCGCCGCCGCGGCGGCCTTCGGGGCCGCCTTCCGGCGCGAAGCCTTCGGCTGCGCGATGATCCGCGGTGCGCGCTTGCGGCCACCGACGCGGCGTCCGTTCGTCACGTAGGCGTCGAAGATCTCGCGTAGGTTTCCGGCGTTCTCGGCGGAAAGATCGATGTCGTACTCGATCCCGTCCAGGGCGAAGCTGACCGTTTCCTCGGCGGGTTCGCCGTTGAGGTCGTCCAGCAAATGCACAGCAGTGTTCTGGGCCACGAAAACTCCCGGGATGCTCGATCGAAGTCTGACTCTGCTGCAACCGGCCGTCGCCGAGTTCTCCAGCTCGCACGAGGATACCGCTGGGTTGCGCGAACGTGCGTGGTGGTGTGGATTGAAAGCATGTCCGTACAGACTTTTGACGTAGTGGTGATCGGCGCGGGGCCCGTCGGCGAGAACGCGGCGGCCAGGGCGGTGCGTGGCGGGCTGACCGCCGCGCTCGTGGAAAAGGAACGTTTCGGCGGTGAATGTTCCTATTGGGCGTGCATCCCGAGCAAGGCGTTGCTACGTCCGGGAAACGCGCTGGCGGCCGCGAAACGCCTGCCAGGCGTCCCGGTGGGTGACGCGCTCGACCCCGAGGCCGTGTTCGCCAGGCGCGACTGGTTCACGTCCAAAGGGGACGACACCGGCCAGTTCGACTGGGCGAGCGGCGCGGGGATCGAGCCGATCCGCGGCGAGGGGAAGATCACCGGCGTCAAGGAGGTCACCGTCGGCGAGCGGGTGCTCGTCGCGCGCCACGCGGTGATCGTCTGCACCGGCAGTGTCCCGGTGACCCCGCCGATCCCGGGGCTCGACGAGATTCCCGTGTGGGGTTCCCGTGAAGCGACTTCGGCGAGCGCGGTGCCCGCCAGGCTCGCGGTGCTCGGCGGCGGCGTGGTCGGCGTCGAGATGGCGCAGGCGTGGGCGCGGCTCGGCGCGAAGGTCGACCTCATCCTCACCGGGGCAAGGCCCTTGCCGAAACTGCCCGCGTTCGCAGGCGACGCCGTCGCGGCCGGGCTCCGTGCCGACGGTGTCACCGTGCACGCCGGCTCCGGGCTGGAGCGTGCGTCCCTAGTGGACGGTGCCGCGAAGCTCGAACTGCGCGGCGGTGTGGAGCTGATCGCCGACAAGCTGCTCGTCGCGACCGGGCGCCGTCCGGCCACCGGGAACCTCGGCGTCGAGTCGATCGGCCTGACGCCGGGCAAGCCGCTGACCGTCGACGACGCGGGCCGAGTGTCCGAAGTGGACGGAGGCTGGCTGTTCGCGGCCGGCGACGTCACCGGCCGCGCCCCGGTGACCCACCAGGGCAAATACGCGGCCCGTGCGGCAGGTGACGCCGTCGCGGCACTGGCGCGGGGCGAGGCGGTCAAGCCGGAGCCGTGGAGCGCGTACGCCGCGACCGCCGACCATCACGCGGTGCCCCAGGTGATCTTCACCGACCCGGAGGTCGCCTCGGTCGGCCTCACCTCGGCCCGCGAGGGCAAGCCGGACCGCGTGGTCGAAATCGACATCGCCGTCGCGGGCTCGTCACTGCACGCGGACGACTTCGCTGGCAAGGCCTCGATGGTCGTCGACACCGAGCGCTCGGTGCTGCTCGGCGTCACCTTCGCGGGCCAGGACGTCGCCGAACTCCTGCACGCGGCCACGATCGCGATCGTCGGCGAGGTCCCGCTGCACCGCCTGTGGCACGCGGTCCCCGCCTTCCCGACCATGAGCGAGATCTGGCTCCGCCTCCTGGAGGAGTACGGCCTCTGACCCTCCCCAGCCGTCGTCAAAGCCCGAAAGTGGCTTTCGTCAGATGCGATCTGACAAAAGTGGCTTTCGGGCTATCACACCTGACGAAAGTGGCTTTCGGGCTTTTAGACGTTGATGGGGAGGTCCAGGGCGGCTTTGGCGGCGCGCTGGAGGGCGGGGTCGTCCGGTTTGGACGGTCCGGGGAGCCAGGCGACCTGGACCAGGCGGACCGAGGTGCCGTCGAGCGAGCTGGCGTAGGCGGCGCCGTCGAATTTCGGGGCTTCGCCGGTCCACTTCCCGGTTTCGGTGGCGAGGTCGAGTATCCCGCCGCCGCCGGGGGTGTCGGCGACCGCCTTGAAGTCGGTCGCCTGCTGGGCGTCGGGGAATTCGATGATGCCGACGGTCGCGGCCGCCTGCCTGCCGTCGATGTTCGCCGCGAAACTGCCGCGCTTGACCGCTGTACAACTGGTGCGGCCCAAGCTCGCCTGCACATCGCCGAACGCGTGCGACGCGCATTTCTGGTCGGCGGCGGCGTCCTGCGGGGTGAACTGCAGGCTTTCGATCGGGCGGCTGCTCGACGGCGGCGCGACGCTCTTCGTGGGGGACGGGGACGCCTGCGGGGGCGGCGGGGTCTCGCCGCCGCCGCTCGCGACGAGGATCGCGGCGATCAGCAGCACGGCCAGCATCCCGATCGCGCCGATCGGGAGCCAGCGGACGAGCGAGGGTCTCCGCTTCACCGGCGGCGGAACCGGCGGCGAAACGGGCGACGAAACCGACTGAGGAACCGGCGCGGCCGGGGCGACAGGAGCGGCAGGGCGCACAGGCGGCGGAGCGACCGTCCGTGGTCTGGCCTCTTGCCGCGCCGGGGGAGCGGGCGGCGGCGCCGAAGCCACCGAAACCCGCTGCTTGCCGGGATGCGCGGCGGGCACCGTCGGGCTCAGCGCGATCAGCGGGTTCACGTGCACCACGGTCGGCTCGTCGGCGTGCTCGGCGAATCCTTCCCCGAGCAGCATTTCGTCCGGCAGCCGCGGCGTGTTGGCCGCGACCGTCTTCAGCACGCTGCGCGCCTGCCCGACGGACATCGCGCGCGGCGAGTCGGCCAGCGAGACCGTCGCGGCGTGCATGCTCGTCGGCGTCGGGTGCAGCACCCTCGTGCGCCCGGCCAGATCGGCGGCGGGCTGGTCGACGGCCTCGACGTACGGCCCGACCGCGATCACCGTGCTCAGCGTCGGCACGTCGGGGTGGGCCTCGGCGAGCTGGACGGCGACCGCCTTCGCCATGGCGAGCGCCCTGGTCGCCGGGTTGACCTCGTTCTCGGCGCCGACAAGGGGCCAGCCGTCGGCCTGCCACGCGCCTTCGAGCGGTGCCTCCAGCTTGAGCGCCGGGTCCGGCAGGTCGACGCCGATGACCATCAGGATTCCCCGTGGCAGCACCACGAACGCGTCGACCACCCGCTCGTCGCCGAACGGTTTGATGCCGGCCAGCGCGATACCGCCGACGACCGTGCTGCCCCGCCCGAGCGAGGCCAGTGCCGCGCGGATGTCCTCGGCCACCCGCGACGGCTGTGGCGCGAGACGAACCAGCCGCACGTCGCTTCCTCCCCGTTTTGTCGACACCGCCAGTTCACCACGCTAGCGTGCTGGGTGGGCACACCGGGGCAACATGGCCCGAACGTCCGGGTGACCTAAGTGGACACTCACCTTTTCCCGCTGGGTGAAAACGTCCGCTCATCGGTACCGCAGAACGCAAAAGACCGCCCGAAACAGTCCAACAGTGTAGTGAGCTTTCACCATCATCGGATGTGCAACTTGCGCGCGGGCTTCCCATTCGGGTGTGACTTGTGGGTTTCGTGTGGCCAAAGAGCACGTCTGGGGTGCAGAATGTGGTAGCCGTGCCGAAGACGTGCAACGAGTGAACCGGCAGCCGGGCTCGAGAGGTCGTAGGGGAAGACGCATCTCGTCGAGTAGCGGAGGTCAGCAGTGAGCACCCGTGGCAACACCCGAGGCATGGTGTACGTCCACTCGTCGCCGTCTGCGGTATGTCCGCACGTCGAGTGGGCACTTTCGGGCACCCTGGGCGCCCGGGTCGACCTGAAGTGGACGGCACAGCCGGCCAGTCCCGGTCAACTGCGCGCCGAGTGTGGCTGGCGTGCGCCTTCGGGCACCGGCGCGAAGCTGGCGTCCGCGCTGAAGGCGTGGCCGATGGTCCGTTTCGAAGTCACCGAGGAGCCGAGCGCCGGCGTGGACGGCGAGCGGTTCTGTTTCGCGCCCGGACTGGGCCTGTGGCATGGGCGGACGAGCGCCAACGGCGACATCGTCGTGGGTGAGGACCAGCTCCGTTCGCTGGTCGCGCGCAGCCGCGCAGGCGAGCACCTGGCGCACAAGCTCGACGAGCTGCTGGGCGCGAACTGGGACGAGGCGCTGGAGCCGTTCCGGCACGCCGGCGACGGCGCGCCCGTCACCTGGCTCCACCAGGTCGGGTAAAGCTGTTCGCTAGGGTGGCCGCGTGACGACCACCTCCACCCAGCGCTGGCTCATCCCCGCACTCATCGTGGTGGTCTCGTTGACGGTCGGCGGCGGCCTGCTCGCCCGCGAGCTCTACAGCCCGCCGGCGGCGGCCCCGATCGTCCCCGGCACGCTGCCGACGTCGGTCTCGCTGGCGCCGGAGGACCAGCCGGGCAGCGACGAGGTCTTCCTGACCGCGGACGCGGCGGCCCATCCCGACGGCGAAGGGGTGCGCGGCGCGCTGCAGATCTACTTCCGCTCGATCAATCAGAAGAACTACGACCTCTGGGCCAGCGTGGCCAGTGCCAAGCGGCTGAGCAGCAAGCCCCGGGACCAGTGGCTGGACGACTACAAGTCCACGAAGGATGGCAGCGTCCTGATCTACCGGATCGAGGCGCCGGTCGGCTCGCTGCGGGTGCTGGTCGGGTTCACGAGCACGCAGGCGGTCGAATCCGCGCCGGGTGACCTCATGGAGCCCTGTATCCGCTGGCGCGTCGTGCTGCCGATGGTCAACGAGAACGGCGCGTGGAAGATCGACCCGGCCGATGGGTCGACGCCGGAAAAGGAAAAGTGCTGACAGACGAAACGCGGTGACACCCGGACCGGGTGCCACCGCGTTCGCACAGCTGGAATATCAGGCGGGAACGAACGCCAGCGCCACGTTGTGGCCACCGAAGCCGAACGAGTCGCTGACCGCGGCCTTGAGGTCCACCTTGCGCGGCTCGCCGGAGACGACCTCCTGCACGACACCGGGGTCCTGGTTCTCCAGGTTCAGTGTCGCCGGGATGACGCTCTCCTTGATCGACAGCACCGTCGCGATGGCCTCGACCGCGCCCGCGGCGCCGAGCAGGTGACCCAGGTTGCCCTTGGGCGCGCTCAGCAGCGGGTGCTCACCGATGGCCTTGCGGATCGCCACCGTCTCGCCGACGTCGCCTGCCGGGGTGGAGGTGGCGTGCGCGTTGACGTGCCCGACGTCCTTGGGGTCGAGGCCGGCGGTGCGCAGTGCCGCGCTGATCGCCTTGGCCTGTCCCGTGCCCTCGGGGTCGGGTCCGGTGATGTGGTACGAGTCGGCACTGGTGCCGATCCCGGCCAGCCGTCCGTGGATGGTCGCGCCCCGCGCCTTCGCGTAGTCCTCGCGCTCCAGCACCATGACCCCGGCGCCCTCACCGAGCACGAAGCCGTCGCGGTTGATGTCCCACGGGCGCGAAGCGCGCTCGGGGTCGTCGTTGCGGGTGCTCATGGTCCTGGCCTGGGCGAACCCGGCCATGGTGATCGCGGCGATCGCGGCCTCCGCGCCACCGGCGACGACCACGTCGGCCTCGCCGAGCGTGATCATCCGCCAGGCCCAGGCGAGTGCCTCGGCGCCGGACGCGCACGCCGAAACGGGCGCGTGCACCCCGGCGCGTGCCTTGAGCTCCAGCCCCACGTGGGCGGCCGGGCCGTTCGGCATCAGCATCGGGACCGTCAGCGGCGAGACCTTGCGCAGGCCCTGCGTCTCCAGGAGGTCGTCCTGGTCGAGCAGGGTGTTCGCGCCACCGATGCCGGTGCCGATGATCACCGCGAGCCGGTCGGGGTCGACCGTGTCCTCGCCGTGCCCGGCGTGTGCCCACGCTTCGCGGGACGCGATGATCGCGACCTGCTCGCTGCGGTCGAGCCGTCGTGCCTGTACCCGCGGCAGCACCTCGGTGGGTTCCACCGCGAGCCTGGAAGCGATCTTCACCGGCAGGCCGAATCGCTCGACCCAGTCGGCCTCCAGCGTCTTCACGCCGCTGCGGCCTGCCAGCAATCCGTCCCATGTGGACGCGACGTCACCGCCGAGTGGCGTGGTGGCGCCGAACCCGGTGATTACGACGTCGTTCTTGCTCATGGGTTTCTCCCCGAGGTCGGCGCTTGGGAAACGGTCTTACTTGAGGTTGGCGGAGACGTAGTTCACCGCGTCGCCAACGGTCTTGAGGTTGGCCAGCTCGTCGTCCGGGATCTTGACGCCGAACTTGTCCTCGGCCTGGACGGCGATCTCGACCATGGACAGCGAGTCGATGTCGAGGTCGTCCACGAAGGACTTCTCGGCGGTGACGTCGTCCTGCGACACACCGGCGACCTCTTCGACGATCTCCGCGAGGCCCTCGAGGATTTCCTTGGTGTCAGCCATTGATGTTCCCTTTCATAGGTGTTTCTCGGTTGGCCTGTCCCCGGCGGGGTGCTGCCGGGGAAAGTGTTATCACGGGCAGATGAACGCTTGCCCCGCGTAGGACAGCCCCGCGCCGAAGCCGACGGCCAGCACGACGTCACCGGACTTGGCGGTGCCCGCCTTGCGCATGTGGTCGAGCGCCAGCGGGATCGAGGCGGACGAGGTGTTGCCCGAATAGGTGATGTCGTCGGCGACGACCATCTCCTCGCGCGCGCCGAGCTTGCGCAGCTTCTTCGCGATCGCGTCGACGATGCGCAGGTTGGCCTGGTGCGGGATCAGCACGTCCACATCGGACGGCTGCAGGCCCGCGAGTTCCAGCGCCCGCACCGCGATCGGCGCGATCTGCGTGGTCGCCCAGCGGAAGACCGACTGGCCCTCCTGGAAGATCCACTGGCCGTCGCGCAGGTAGATGCTCTCGACCAGGTCACCGGCACTGCCCCAGGCGACCGGGCCGATACCCGGCGTGTCGGAGCCGCCGACCAGCGCGGCGCCCGCGCCGTCGGCGAAGATGATCGCGTTGGCGCGGTCGGTGGGGTCGACCCAGTCGGTGAGCTTCTCGGCGCCGATGACCAGCACCTTGTTCGAGGAACCGGCGCGGATCAGGTCGGAGGCGACACCGAGGCCGTAGCAGAACCCGGCGCAGGCGGCGTTGAGGTCGAACGCGCCGGGCGCCTTGATGCCGATGCGGTCGGCGACCTGGGCGGCGGCGTTCGGGATCTGGCCCGGCATCGTGCAGTTGGGCACGATCACGGTGTCCACATCGGACGGGTCGACCCCGGCGTCCTCGAGCGCGCGCGTGCCCGCCTTGACCGCCATGTCGACGAGCAGCTCGTCCTTGTCGGCGAACCGGCGCTCGATGATGCCGACGCGGTCACGGATCCACTGGTCGTTGGTGTCCATGATCTTCGAGAGATCGTCGTTGGTCACCACGCGGTCGGGCTGGGTGCTGCCGACGCCGAGGATGCGCGTCGCGCTCGGCCCCTGCTTCAGCCGCAAGGTCGGTCGGTCTGTCACTGAGCGTCCTCCTGCTCGCGCAAGGCTGCCAGCTCGGCAGGGGTCTTCAGCGCGATGGTCTTGGTCACGGTTCCCTTGAGCTGGCGCTTGACGAGGTTGGTCAGCGTGCCTGCCGGGGGCAGTTCGAGTGTGCTGGTGACGCCGAGGGACACCAGGCCTTCCATCGTCAGGTCCCACCGCACCGGGCTGGTGACCTGGGTGATGAGCCGCTCGAGGTACTCCGCGCCACTGGTGACGACCTTACCGTCCGCATTGGACAGCAGCGGCCTGGTCGGGTCGGCGGGGGTGATCCCGGCGGCGTAGGCACGCAGCGCCTCCTCGGCGGGTGCCATGTAGTGCGTGTGGAAGGCGCCCGCGACCTTGAGCGCGCGGACCTTGGTGCCCTCCAGCGGCGACGCGAGGATGCGCTCGATCGCGTCGGCGGCGCCGGAGGCGACGATCTGGCCCGCGCCGTTGCGGTTCGCGGCGGCGAGGCCGTGGTCGCCCAGCCAGGCGACGATCTGCTCGGGGTCGCCGAGCATCACCGCGGCCATGCTGGTGGGTTCGAGTGAGCACGCCTTGGCCATCTCGGCGCCGCGGACGGCGGCGAGCGCGACGGCGTCCTCGGCGGAGAAGACCCCGGCGACGGCGGCCGCGGCCAGCTCGCCGACCGAGTGCCCGGCGACCGGGGTGCCGGACGGCAGGCCCAGCTTGGCGACCTGCTCGTAGGCGAGCAGCGCGTTCGCGACGATCAGCGGCTGCGCGATCGCGGTGTCCTGGATCTCTTCGGCGGGCGAGTCCGTACCCAGCTTGGCCAGGTCCAGTCCCGCCCGCTCCGACCAGCGCTCGACGAGTGCGCGGGCACCGTCGAGTTCGAGCCACGGAGCCAGCATTCCGGGAGCTTGGGAGCCCTGTCCTGGGGCGAGTACGGCAGTCACCCTCTTAGGGAACACGGTGCGCAGCCATGGTCGGGATGTCGGCACTCACCAAGTACACCGGGTGTAGTTGTAGGAACCCTCCAAACGCGCCCGGTTTCCCCTGGGTTTTCACTCGGATGCCTTGTCGGGTTCACGCAGAATTGCCCGTGAAGTGCGTCACCTCAGGGTAGCCGGGGAGTTACCGCCGTCACCATATGCCGCGTGCCCTGGCGAGTCTGCCCACGGTCAGCGCGATCCGCAGTACCAATGCGTCCCGTGGTTCGGCCGGGTTGCGGCCGGTGAGCTCCGAGGCCTTTTTCAGGCGATATCGCACGGTGTTCGGGTGGACGAACAGCTCGCGTGCGCAGGTTTCCAGCACGCCGCCACTCTCCAAATAGGTCTCCACTGTGGTCAGCAGCGTCGGCCCGGCGTCTTCAAGCGGCTTGGCGATCTCCTCGATCAGGCGCCGTTCGGCTTCCGCGTCGCCGGACAAAGCCCGCTCCGGCAGCAGTTCCGACGAGCGCGCGGGGCGCGGGGCCGCGGGCCAGCCGACGATCGCGCGCAGGCCGGAGAGCGCTTCCGCGGCGCTGTGGTGTGCCTCGGCGAGGCTCGGCACGGTCGGCCCGGCGACCACCGGGCCGTCGGCGAACGCGAGCGAGAGCTTGCCGAGCGCTTCCCGGTCCTTCTGGGTGCCGTCGGTCGGGCCGCCGACGACCACGACCAGGCGCGAGCCCTGCACCGAAAGCAGCACGGACCGGCTGACGCGGGCGGCGCGGCTGCGCACCTCGAACACGACCGCCGGCGGGTCGTCCGACGGCGGCGTGCCGACCAACACGGTGGCTTTGAGGCTGGGGTCCCAGCCGAGCGCTGCCGCGCGGGAGAGCACCGACTCCTCGGCGTCGCCACGGACGATGCCGTCGACGACCAGCGCCTCCAGCCGGGCGTCCCAGGCGCCGCGCGCCTCGGCGGCCGCGGCGTAGGAGTTGGCGGCGGCGAAGGCGATTTCCCTGCCATAGCGCAGGATTCCCTCGATGAGCGCGGCCCGTTCCGCCTCGTTCACGGCGAACTCGGGCAGTTCCTCCTCGAAGACCTCGATGGCGAGCCGGACCAGGCCGACCGCCTGGCGCAGGCTGATCCAGCGCGACAGTTCGGCGGGCGCGTCGCGGAACGCCTCGGTGGTGAGCTTGAGCGCTTCCTTCGAATCACGAAGCCAGGCGACGAAGCCCGCGGCACCCGCCTGGGTGATCAGCAACACGCTCGCGCGCTGGTCCGCGGTCAGCCTGCCGAACCACGGCAGCCGCGCCTCCATGGCGGCGACACTCGCCGTCGCGAGCCTGCCGGTGGCCCGCTCCAGCTGCCGGAGTGTCTTGGCGGACAGGCCGTGATGCCGCGGTGGTCGTCGTTTCGTGATCGCTTCTGCCATGGTCAGGCGATCCTACTTCCCGCCGCCGGTTCGCAACCGGATCGTGGCCATCGTCAACCTTTGTTGGTAGGCGCGGCTCGCGGATTCTCCCTACCCTCTACGCGAGAAGAGAGGGGAGTGACCATGCTGGAAATCGACGCCATCACGAAGCGGTACGGCGATTTCGTCGCACTGCGCGAGATGAGTTTCGACGTCCGACCGGGGGAGCTGTTCGGGTTCGTCGGCAGCAACGGCGCAGGCAAGACCACCACCATGCGGATCGCGCTCGGCGTGCTGAGCAGCGACGGCGGCGAGGTGCGCTGGGAGTCGAAGCCGATCACGCTCGAAACGCGCAGGCACATCGGGTACATGCCGGAGGAACGCGGGCTGTACCCGCGGATGAAGGTCGCCGAGCAGCTGGTCTATCTGGCGCGGCTGCACGGTATGTCGGCTTCCGCCGCCCAGCGGTCGGTGGAAACGTGGACCGAGCGTCTCGGCGTGGCGTCCCGGCGTGACGACGAAGTGCAGAAACTGAGCCTCGGAAACCAGCAGCGCGTGCAGCTCGCCGCCGCGCTCGTGCACGATCCAAGCATTCTCGTGCTCGACGAGCCGTTTTCCGGGCTCGACCCGGTCGCGGTCGACGTGATGAGCCAGGTTTTGCGCGAAAAGGCCGACGAAGGCGTGCCCGTGGTGTTCTCCAGTCATCAGCTGGAGCTGGTGGAGCGGCTGTGTGACCGGGTCGGCATCGTCCGAAGTGGACAGATGGTCGAGACGGGCACGGTCGACGAGCTCCGCGCGGGCGGCACGGCCGGGCTCAGCGTCCACGCGCCGCGCGCGCCGCACGGCTGGGCCGACGGGCTGCCCGGCGTCAAGGTCAAGGAGTACGGCGAGACGACCGAACTCGAGCTGCTGAACGGTGCCGACGACCAGCTGGTGCTCAAGGCCGCGCTGGCGACCGGCCCGGTGCACGAGTTCGCGCGCCGCAGGCCGTCGCTGACCGAACTGTTCCGCAACGTCGTGACCGAAGAGGTGCCCGCATGACCGACAAGGATGTCCGGCTGAGCCCGGCAGCGGCCGTGCGGCTGGTCGCCTCGCGTGAGATCGGCACGCGGCTGCGGTCCAAGGCGTACCGCATCTCCACGCTCGCGATGCTGGTGCTGATCGTCGGCGGGGTGTTCGTCGCGAAGCTGATCGGCTCGTCCGGCGGCACGACCGTCGGCGTGGTCGGCCCGACCGCACCGCTGGCCGCGCCCTTGCAGGCCAGCGCGCAGGCGATCGGCGAGAAGCTGGAGACCAGTCAGGTCCCGGACGAGGCCGCTGGCCGCGCGAAGGTCGCCGACGGCTCACTCGACGCGCTCATCGTGGGCGACGCGACGAAGTTGCGCGTGGTGGTGAAGAAGGACCTCGACGGCAAGCTGAAGAACGCGCTCAACGTGCTCGCCGGTCAGCTCGCGCTGAAGCAGGAGATCGAAGCGCAGGGCGGCGACGCGGCGAAGGTGCAGGCGGCGGTGGCGAACGCGTCGGTCGAGGTGCTGCCGATGGAGAAACCGTTCGATTACAGCGGCGAGCAGCTCGTGCTCGGCTACATCGCGGGCCTGCTGATCTACATCTCGCTGATGATCAACGGCCAGATCGTGGCGCAGGGCGTGGTCGAGGAGAAGACCAGCCGCGTCGTCGAACTGCTGCTCGCGACCATCCGGCCGTGGCAGCTGATGGCGGGCAAGGTGCTCGGGATCGGCGTGGTCGGGCTCATCCAGATGGTGCTGATCGGCGGGCTCGGCATCGGCGCCGCGCTGGGTGCGGGCGTCCTGACGTTGTCGGTCTCGGCCGCGCTGGGCATCGTGATCTGGCTGATCGTCTGGTTCCTGCTGGGCTTCTTCATGTACGCGATCGTGTTCGCCGGGCTCGGCGCGCTCGTGTCGCGGCAGGAGGACGTCGGCGGCGCGGTGGCGCCCGCGCTGACGTTCGTGATCGCCGGGTACATCGTCGGCGCGACGGTGCTGCCGTCCAACCCGGGCAGCGGGTTCGTCGAGGTGCTCTCGATGATCCCGGTGTTCTCGCCGACCCTGATGCCGATGCGCCTGGCGATGGGCGGGGTGCCGGTGTGGGAGGCCGCGCTTTCGGTGGTGCTCGTGGTGGCCACGATCCCGCTGCTGATCTGGTTCGCCGGGCGCATGTACTCCGGCGCCGTGATGCGCACCGGCGCGAAGGTGAAACTCCGCGAAGCCCTCAAGGCCCCGTAGGACCCGCGCGCGGGGGTCGTGAGTGTTCCGGCCGGTTAGAACCGGTCAAAACACTCACGACCCCCCGCGCCACCCAGCCTTCGGATGCCCCGCGAAGGCCGATCTCGCGTGCCGGACGGGCAAACTCGCGTACGTGACCGGCAAACTCGCGTGCGGGAGGGGCAAACTCGCGTGCGGGAGCGGCAAAGACTCGAGGCGCGGATGTTTGCGCTTCCCGTACGGATGTTGGCCGTTCCGGCACGCAGGGGCGCCCCTCGTCGCATACGCCGCTTTTGCTCTGCGCGGGGGAGCCCGAGGGTCGTGAGTGTTCCGGCCGGTTCTAACCGGTCAAAACACTCACGACCCGTGCGAACGTTTTGGCCCGGAAATGTCTCGAGGCCGCCCGGCGAGCGTTTTCGCTACGCCGGGCGGCCTCGTCTCCCCGGTCCCCACCGGTAGTTCCAAGTATGGGTGCGGGCGATCTTCCTCGCCACCCGTCTCACCCAATCGTGGACCTGAGTTGCCGGGGGCTTGCCGCTGATCAACGCTTCTCCCGGTAGCCGAATTTCACCCGCAGCCGAGGAGGAAGTCATGGGAGATCAGCTGAAGGAGGGGCTCGGCCAGGCGTGGAGCCTGGTCGCCACGTTCGTGCCCAAACTCTTCGGTTTCCTGATCGTTCTGCTGATCGGCTGGCTCATTGCGAAAGCGGTGGCCAAAGGCCTGAGCATGGTTCTCGGAAAGCTCGGATTCGGGAAACTGGTCGAGAAGACCGGGCTCACCGGAATGCTGAAGAATTCGAACGTCGACGCCACCGACATCATCTCGAAGCTGGTCTACTACTTCATTCTGCTGATCGCGCTGCAGCTGGCGTTCGGTGTTTTCGGGCCGACGAATCCGGTGAGCCAGCTGCTCAATGACGTGATCGCGTTCCTGCCGAAGATCGTCGTCGCGGTCGTGCTGCTGATCGTCGCCGCCGCCATCGCGAAGGTCGTCCGCGGCGCCGTCACGGGCGCGCTGTCGGGCCGCCCGGCCGGTCGTCTGGTCGGCACGATGGCCTACTGGCTGATCATGGCGTTCGGCATCATCGCCGCGCTGAACCAGGTGCAGATCGCCACCACGGTCACCATGCCGGTGCTGGTCACCGTGCTCGCCACGATCGGCGGCGTGATCGTCGTCGGCTTCGGCGGCGGCCTGATCAAGCCCGCGCAGCAGCGCTGGGACGGCTGGATGGCCAATGTCCAAGGCCAGCTGAGCACCAGCGACCACACCACGCCCGCCGCGCGCACCTCCGAGCCCATCGCGAACGGCATGGACACGCCGACGCCGCCCGCGGGCATGGCGCGCCCCGGGCCTCGCTGACCTGGCGTACGAGGAAGGCGCCAAGGACTCGTGAGTGGTATGGCCGGTTAGAACCGGTCATGCCACTCACGAGTCTTTCGGCTCACACTTGCTAGGGAATGCCCCGCGCCAGGAGCATGTTGGACCTGGGGACGGAAAGGGGCACTGGCGTGGGTTTCCTGCTGCAACACGGCTTCACGGTGCTGGGCCAGTGGATCTCGATCGCCGAGCTGCTCGGGCAGCTGTGCGCGCTCGCCGTCGTCTTCCTCGCGCAGCGCCGCACGCTGTGGACGTGGCCGGTGCAGGTCGGCGCGACCGTGCTGCTGTTCGCCGTCTACGTCTCCGCGCACCTCGGCGGCCTCGCCAGCAGGCAGGTCGCCATCCTGCTGATCTCGCTGTACGGCTGGTGGGCCTGGTCCAGGCGCCAGGATCCGGTGTACGGCGTGGTCGTGCGCCAGGGCAGCTGGACCGAGCGCCTGGTCATGATCGGCGCGTTCGCCGTCGGCACCACCGCGATGGCGCTGCTGCTGGACGCGCTCGACGCCTCGTGGGCGCCGTGGCCGGACGCCGCGATCTTCGTCGGGACGCTGGTCGCGTTCGGGGCGCAGGGCGCGGGTCTCGTCGAATTCTGGCTGGTGTGGCTGGTGGTCGACGCGATCGGTGTGCCGCTGCAGATCAAGTCGGGGCTGTGGTTCTCCGCGACCGTCTACCTGATCTTCGCGGCGCTGGTCGTGCACGGCTGGTGGAGCTGGAACCGCTCGGCGCAGCGCGTCGCCGCCGGGCGCGCGGTCACGGCAGCATCCAGCTGAGCACCGGGCTCGCCTGACCGGCCACGATCAGGCACATCAGCAGGAGCAGCCCGATGCTCCATGGCAAGACCTTGCGCAGCAGCATGCCTTCTTCGCCCGGCAGGCTCGCCGCGACGCACGCGATCGTCAGGTTCTGCGGCGAGATCATCTTGCCCAGCACGCCACCCGAGCTGTTCGCCGCCGCCAGCAGGTCAGCGGGCAGCCCGGTCTTGGTCGCCGCGGTCACCTGGAGCGCGCCGAACAGCGCGTTCGCCGAGGTGTCCGAGCCGGAGACGGCGACGCCGAGCCAGCCCAGCACCGGCGAGAAGAACGCGAGCGCCGCGCCCGCGCCGGCGATCAGGTTGCCGATGGTTGCGGTCTGGCCGGACAGGTTCATCACGTAAGCCAGCGCGAGCACGCCCATCACGGTCAGGATCGCGAACCGCAGTTCCTTGATCGTCGCGAGCCATTCCCGCGCGGTGTCCTTGAGCGAAACACCCAGGAACACCGCCGTGATGACACCGGCGATCAGCACGAGCGTGCCACCGGTACTGAGCAGGGTGAAGGTGAAATTGTTGCCGGACACGGGTTTCCCGTTCGGCGCGGCCACGTTGAGCAGCGGCCAGTGGAACTTCCAGGTCGCCTGGTCGAGCAGCTTCTTGATCGGCGGCACCTGCGCGAGCGAGAAGATCACGATGATCAGCGCGTAAGGCACGTACGCCTTGACGACGTCCTTGCGCTCGTCCGTGCCTTCCCCGCGCCTGCGTACCCCGACGACCAGCACCAGCGCGGCCGCGCCCGCGAGCGCCGCGCCGATGTCGGCGAGCTGCGCGGACACGAAGTTCGACACCGCGAACTGCACGACCCCGAACGCGACGCCGCACACCAGCGCGGGCAGCCAGGTTTCCCTGAGCCCGCGTTTGCCGTCGACGATCACGACCAGCAGCAGCGGCACGAACAACGCGAGCAACGGCGTCTGCCGCCCGACGATGGACGAGACCTGATCCAGCGGCAGCCCGGTGACCTGCGCGAGCGTGACCACCGGTGTGCCCATCGCGCCGAACGCGACCGGCGCGGTGTTGGCCACGAGCGCCACGACGGCGGCCTTGACCGGGCTGAAACCCAGTGCCACCAACATGACCGCGCTGATCGCGACCGGCGCCCCGAAGCCGGCAAGCGCTTCCATCAGTGCCCCGAAACAGAAAGCCACGATCAGCGCTTGGATCCGCTGATCGTCGGACACGTTCGCGAAGCTGCGCCGCAGCACGTCGAAATGCCCGGTCCGCACGGTCAGCCGGTAGATCCACAGCGCGTTCACGACGATCCACATGATCGGCCACAACCCGAACGCGGCGCCCGAGAACGCGCCCGAGATCGCCTGGCCCACCGGCATCCCGAACACCGCGATCCCGGCGGCGAGCGCGACCGCCAGCCCGATCAGCGCCGCCCAGTGCGCCTTCATCCGGACGACGCCGAGCAGCACCAGCACCGTGGCCAGCGGTAACACGGCGACGAGAGCGGACCAGCCGAGACTGCCTAACGGCGCGAGTTCCTGCACGAACATGACCGGGTCCCCGTTTCCACGATGCGAAAACACCCTTTCACTGCGTGGCCGAGATCTTCCTCACAACCCCCGCGCCTCGTCAAGCTCCAGTCGTACTTGACCGGTCGAAGAGGCTTTGCACGGGAGTGTACGTGGCTGAACGAGTGTCGAAGAACTTGTTCGGCTACCGTCTTCACTTCTTGATGAGTTGATGACGCGATCGGAGTTCGTGGTGCACGACCGGGATGTTCGCGAGCAGCTTGGTCGCGACATGCGCGTGTGGCATCCCGGTACGGATACGCTGTTCGTCGACGAACTTGATCTTGGCGGGTTGGTCAGGGTTGATGTTGCAGCAGTAAACGGAGCGCTGTGGGGATACGAGATCAAGAGCGCGCGGGATACGCTTCGGCGGCTTCCGGCTCAGGTCACCGTGTACTCGAAGGTGTTCGACTACGCGGCGTTGGTGGTCGCGGATAGACATCATGATCATGCTTTTGACCTGTTGCCAGAGTGGTGGCGCGTCTATGCGGCGCTTGGCGGTGGAGATGTCGGTGTCGAGCTGGTATTGACTAGGGTTGGGTCGCCGAATCCATCTGTCGATCCGTGGCAGCTTGTTCAGCTCTTGTGGCGCGATGAGGCTCTTGAGGAACTTACTGCACGTGGCTTGGACCATGGAGTGCGTTCCAAGCCTCGGCGTATGGTGTGGCAGCGGCTAGTCGAGTCCGTCGAGCTGACTGAGCTGCAGTTTGTAGTCAGATCTCGTTTGAAGTCTCGCCAGGGTTGGCGAGGCTGTTTGTGACGAATGTGAGATGGTGATTGGTCGCTGTTCGGCGCCACCGTTCGGGATTGCCGCCGTTGCTGGCAGTCGTTGCGACCTGATGGATCCAAAGGTCGCCAGCGGAGTAGTCGCGTCCGCAGTACTCGGGAGCATCGGCTATCATTTGTGCTACATGGATGGCTGCGTCACCACCTGACCCCGTTCCTCCTCGGCCCTTGAATAGTTCTCCTTTTGCCACGAGCCAGTCTGCGTCTGCGGTATAACGCAACGACGCACTGATGCTGAGTATTCGCGGGTCCGCCTGAACGACCGGATCGGGATGGCTGACGGCGTAGTCGCCGAAGTCGGGAATTCGCCGACCTTCATTGCGTGCATAAATGACCGTGCTGTTCCACAGCTTCCAATCGCGACGCGGGATTCGAGTTATATTGCCCTTTTGTATGCCAGACAAGTCTTTCGGGAAGGAGCTGGCTGTGATTGTAAGCGAACGCCAATCTGACGAGTGTGGCAGTGTCGACAAGGTGGTGGAAACAAGTCCGACCGCTAGGCTGCTGTTGACTTCTTCCGCCAGGTCGAGTATTAAATCCACGTTCGTCGGGTCGACTTTAATGGCGGTAAGCAGACTTTCGAGGTCTTGGATGTTTGAAGGAGTTGTCGGCCATTCTTGTGGACTTAAGCGAACGCACGCGCCTTCGCCTGTCTTGCGGTTAATCTCTGCCGCTGCGGCGGTATAGCTAGAGTGGCGCCCCAGTCCAACGACAGGTACAAGCCGGAGCTGTCGTTCGGCCGCATCTGTGATTACTGTATGTAGTGGATGCGGTTCCGAGTAAGGCCATTCCGTGTTCTCGGTTAAGAATACAGGATCAAAAAAAGCGCGCCCCGCACCCATTGCTTTCGCCAGCTTGTGGCCGAGTCCGGCGACGTGCTCTGGGGCGGTTCGTGCGGGGCTATCTGTCTCGTAGTTCCACTCCACCGGGTGTGCGACAAACAGAGGTGTCATTCGTGCTTTCGCGTCGTTGGATAACTCCTCGACTGCAGCAAGTTCGCCCCGTTTGGTTACGAGTATCGGGCGATAGTGAGCTCGGGGCGTTGCCATGTGACCCCTTCCAGTGAGTTGTCCAGGTGTATCTAGATAACTCGTCCTGGGAAGCTGCAACGTAACAAAAATGATCGATGATCACTCGTAAGCACCAGTGGGTCGGCGAAGGTGCCGACCCACTGCAAATGTAACGACTCGGTTAGGAAGGTCAGCTGGCTGACGCTCTCGTGCGAGCTGAGGGCGTGGATACCGAGGTCGTCCTGCTACCGCAGGGTGGCGTGGGTGGGCTGGAGGTCGGCGATCGTGCGCACGCCCAGGAGCTGCATGGTCCGCACCATCTCGGTGCGCAGGATGTCGACCGTCCGCTGGACGCCGCGCTCGCCGCCCGCCATCAGGCCGTACAGGAACGCCCGGCCGATGAGGCAAGCGCTTGCGCCGCGGGCCATGGCCGCGACGATGTCGCCGCCCGACAGGATGCCGGTGTCGACCCAGACCTCGGCGTCGTCGCCGACCGCGTCGAGTGTCGGGGTGAGCAGCTCGATCGGGGTCGGCGCGCGGTCGAGCTGGCGGCCGCCGTGGTTGGACAGGAGCACCGCGTCGGCGCCATGCTTGACCACGTCACGGGCGTCCGAGACGTTCTGGATGCCCTTGACCACGAGTTTGCCCGGCCAGGTCGCGCGCACCCAGTCGAGGTCGTCGAAGTTCAGCGTCGGGTCGAAGAGCTTGTTCAGCAGCTCGGCCACCGTGCCGTCGAAATGCGAAAGCGACGCGAAGGTCAGCGGCTCGGTGGTCAGCAGGTTGAACCACCATGCCGGGTGCGTCGCGCCGTCGAGGAAGGTCTTCAAGGTCAGCGCGGGCGGAATGGTCAGACCATTGCGCACATCGCGCAGGCGCGCGCCCGCGACCGGGGTGTCGACGGTCAGCAGCAGCGTGTCGTACCCGGCCGCCCAGGCGCGATTCATCAGATCTTCGCCGGCGCCGTGGTCGCGCCAGACGTAGAGCTGGAACCACTTGCGGGCGTCGGGCGCGGCCGCGGCGGCGTCCTCGATCGAGGTCGTGGCCATGGTCGAGAGCGAGAACGGGATGTCGTTGCGCTGGGCGACGCGGGCGACGGCCGCCTCGCCCTCGTGGTTCATCATGCGCGTGAACCCGGTCGGCGCGAACGCGAACGGCAGCGCGGAACGCTTGCCGAGTATCGAAACGCTGGTGTCCACATCGGACACTCCGCGCAGCACGTTGGGGTGGAATTCCACGCTGCGGAAGGCCTGCCGCGCGCGGCGCAGGCTGTCTTCGAGCTCGGCGGCGCCGTCGGTGTAGTCGAAGGCCGCGCGCGGCGTGCGCTTGCGGGCGAGCATCCGCAGGTCGGCGATGGTGTGCGCGCCCGCGAGGCGGCGCTCGGTCGGGTTGAGGACGATCGGCTTCGGGCGAAGGATCTGCTTCAGCTCGCTCGGCTTGGGCAGGCGGCGTTTCGTCACACGATCATCTCCCGAATGTGAAAGGACCCGGCAGACATCCGATGTCTGCCGGGTCCTTTCTAGCACTTCTTTACGCGGAACCCGAGTCCGAGGTCTGCGGACCGGCCGCCGCGATGTCGTCGATGCGGTACTTCTGCGCCGCCTCGACCACCTTCGACTGGTCGACCTTGCCCTGCTTGGCCAGCGCGGACAGCGTGCCGACCACGATCGACTGGGCGTCGACCAGGAACTTGCGCCGCGCCGCCGGGCGGGTGTCGGAGAACCCGAACCCGTCCGTGCCGAGGGTGAGCATGTCGTTCGGCACCCACGGGCGGATCAGGTCCGGCACCGCGCGCATCCAGTCCGAGACGGCCACGACCGGGCCCTCGGTGCCGGACAGCGCCTGCGTGACGTACGGCACGCGTGCCTCGCTGCCCGGGTAGAGCAGGTTGTCGTGGTCGATCTCGACCGCTTCGCGGCGCAGCTCGGTCCACGACGTCGCCGACCAGACGGCCGCGCGCACACCCCACTCCTCCTCGAGCAGCTTCTGCGCCTTGAGCGCGTCCGGCATGGTGACGCCGGAGACCAGGATCTGCGCCTCCGGGCCGCTGCCCGCGGGCGCCTCGGCGTAGCGGTACAGACCCTTGAGCAGGCCGTCCACGTCGAGGTTGGCGGGCTCGGCCGGCTGCTGGTACGGCTCGTTGTAGATGGTCATGTAGTACATGACGTTCTCGCCGTTGCCGTCCGGCCCGGTGTCGCCGTACATGCGGTGCAGGCCGTCGCGGACGATGTGCGCGATCTCGAACGAGAACGACGCGTCGTACGCCACGATCGCCGGGTTGGTCGCCGCGAGGAGCAGCGAGTGGCCGTCGGCGTGCTGCAGGCCCTCACCGGTCAGCGTGGTGCGGCCGGCGGTGGCGCCGAGGATGAACCCGCGGGCCATCTGGTCGGCGGCCGCGTAGATGCCGTCACCGGTCCGCTGGAACCCGAACATCGAGTAGAAGATGTAGATCGGGATCATCGGCTCGCCGTGCGTGGCGTACGACGTGCCGACGGCGGTGAACGACGCCGTCGAGCCGGCCTCGTTGATGCCCTCGTGGAGGATGACGCCCTTCTCGGACTCCTTGTACGCCAGCATCAGGCTCGCGTCGACCGAGGTGTACGTCTGGCCGTGCGGGTTGTAGATCTTGGCGGTCGGGAACATCGAGTCGAGGCCGAAGGTGCGGGCCTCGTCCGGGATGATCGGGACGATCCGCTTGCCGATCTCGGAGTCCTTCGCCAGCTCGCGGATGAGCCGGACGATCGCCATGGTGGTGGCGACCTCCTGCTTGCCGGAGCCCTTGCGGATGCCTTCGTAGACCTTGTCGCCGGGCAGCACGAGCGCCTTCGCGCGCGCGGCGCGGCGCTCGGGCAGGAACCCGCCGAGCGTGCGGCGGCGGCCGACCATGTACTCGATCTCCGGCGAGTTCTTGCCGGGGTGGTAGTACGGCGGCAGCTTCGGGTTCGCCTCGAGCTGCTCGTCGCTGATCGGGATGCGCTGGGCGTCGCGGAACAGCTTGAGGTCGTCGAGGGTGAGCTTCTTCATCTGGTGCGTGGCGTTGCGGCCCTCGAACGACGAGCCGAGGCCGTAGCCCTTGATCGTGTGCGCGAGGATCACCGTCGGCTGGCCGTGGTGCTCCAGCGAGGCCTTGTACGCCGCGTACACCTTGCGGTAGTCGTGGCCGCCGCGCTTGAGGTTCCAGATCTCGGCGTCCGTGAGGTCCTTGACCAGGTCCTTCGCCCGCGGGTCGCGGCCGAAGAAGTGCTCGCGGACGAACGCGCCGTCGTTGGCCTTGTAGGTCTGGAAGTCACCGTCCGGCGTGGTGTTCATCAGGTTGATGAGCGCGCCGTCGCGGTCGCCGTGCAGCAGCGAGTCCCACTCGCGGCCCCAGATGACCTTGATCACGTTCCAGCCGGCGCCGCGGAAGTACGACTCCAGCTCCTGGATGATCTTGCCGTTGCCGCGCACCGGGCCGTCGAGCCGCTGCAGGTTGCAGTTGATCACGAAGGTCAGGTTGTCGAGACCCTCGCCTGCCGCGACGTGGATCAGGCCGCGCGATTCCGGCTCGTCCATCTCGCCGTCGCCGAGGAACGCCCAGACGTGCTGGTCGCTGGTGTCCTTGATGCCGCGGTCACGCAGGTAGCGGTTGAACCGCGCCTGGTAGATCGCGTTCATCGGGCCGAGGCCCATGGACACGGTCGGGTTCTCCCAGAAGTCCGGCATCAGCCGGGGGTGCGGGTACGACGGCAGGCCGCCGCCCTCGCCCGCGTGCGAGAACTCCTGGCGGAATCCGTCGAGCTGCTGCTCGTTCAGCCGGCCCTCGAGGAACGCGCGGGCGTAGATGCCGGGTGAGGCGTGACCCTGGATGTAGATCTGGTCGCCGCCGCCGGAGTGGTCCTTGCCGCGGAAGAAGTGGTTGAAGCCGACCTCGTAGAGCGCCGCGGACGAGGCGTACGTCGAGATGTGGCCGCCGACGCCGATGCCGGGGCGCTGCGCGCGGTGCACCATGATCGCCGCGTTCCAGCGGATGTAGGCGCGGTAGCGGCGCTCGATCTCCTCGTCACCGGGGAACCAGGGCTCGTTCTCGGTGGGGATCGTGTTGACGTAGTCCGTCGCGGTCAGCGGCGGGACACCGACGTTGCGCTCCCTGGCTCGCTCCAGGACGCGCAGCATCAGGTACCGCGCACGCTGCTGACCTCCCCTTGCGAGCGCCTCGTCGAAGGAGTCCAGCCATTCGGCGGTCTCCTCCGGGTCGATGTCGGGCAGGTGCGCCGCCAACCCGTCACGAATGACTCGGACGCGTGCCGGGGCCTCCGTGCTGGGGGCGCCGTCGTTCTGCGGGGCCAAGGGATCTCCTCGCCAATGGTTTGTGCTCTGTCGGTCTGCTAGCAGCGTCTTATCCCTGCCATCGTCGTCTCAAATCCCGCCGCCGTCACCGCTACTGTCCGGTAACGTTGCGCGACCCGGGCGCGACATCTCCACGGCGTGGATGTATCGCGCGCGCGACTTCTCCTCACCCTATGCGACGCCGGTGCCGGGGCGCCGACCGCAGGGGCCCCTGAACGACGTAATTGCCGTCGCGAAGGGGGTGGTAAGGGTCGTACCCTGCGACACGAGTTGTGGCCGATCCGGTGTGGACGGTTGCGCGCAAGCCCTCACCAGTGTTCGCTAGTCGCATCGTGTACCCGAGTGAGGCGGTTCGCCGCCTCACTCCGTCGTAAGTTGGAGGAGTGAAAACAGTGGTCGCCGCGGGAGACGCTGATCAGAACAGCGTCGCCGAGAGGCTTGGGATCAAGCCGGACATGGTGGTCCAGGAGATCGGCTGGGACGAGGACGTCGATGAGGACGTCCGCTCGGCGATCGAGGAGACGATCGGCGCTGACATCCTCGACGAGGATGCCCAAGAGGTCATCGACGTGGTGCTGCTGTGGTGGCGTGACGACGACGGTGATCTCGGGGACGCGCTGCTCGAGGTCCGGGGCCTCTTGAACGAGAACGGCGTGGTCTGGGTGCTGACCCCCAAGACGGGACAGCCTGGGCACGTCGAGCCAAGCGAAATCGCGGAAGCGGTGCCCACTGTGGGGCTCTCACAGACGGCCAACATCAGCGTCGCCGCCGGCTGGGCCGGCACGAAGCTCGTACCGCCGAAGTCCAAGACCAAGCGCTGAACCGGGCACTGCGGGCGACACGATAGGGTTGACCCGCAGGCACGGTTCGACGCGGTGAGAGGACTACAGAGGCATGGCCGTCGAGGTCGGTACGCAAGCCCCGGACTTCACGCTCAACGACTACAACAAGCAGCCGGTCAAGCTGTCGTCCTTCCAGGGTGACAAGCCGGTCCTGCTGGTGTTCTACCCGTTCGCGTTCAGCGGGACCTGCACCGGCGAGCTGTGCCAGCTGCGCGACGAGTTCGCCGACTACGACGGCCAGGGCGTCCAGGTGCTCGGCGTCTCCGTCGACACCCCGTTCTCGCTCAAGGCGTGGGCGGAGCAGCAGGGCTACCAGTTCCCGCTGCTGTCCGACTTCTGGCCGCACGGCGAGGTCGCCAAGGCCTACGGCGTCTTCAACGAGACCGCCGGTCTCGCCGTCCGCGGCACCTTCCTGATCGACAAGGAAGGCATCGTCCGCTTCGCCGAGGTCAACGCGCCCGGTGAGGCGCGCGACCAGAGCGCATGGAAGAAGGCCGTGGCCGAACTCGCCTGAGTTCGGCATTTCGGTGACGCCTCCCGGGCGTCACCGGCTCGGGGCGCATAGCTCAGCGGGAGAGCACTCGGTTTACACCCGAGCGGTCGTAGGTTCGATCCCTACTGCGCCCACCACACCAGGCCTGCCGGATGATCGACAGGTCGGCCTGCCCGCAACTAGACTGTCGGTTGCCGATCGACCACCGGACGTGGAGGCTGCTGAGGGTGACCGGATTGCGCCGGTATTGCAGCAAGGTCATCCGTGACATCGAGCTGCCGCGCCCGTTCACCGCGCAGGCGCTGTGCGACCAGATCGCCGACCGGCGGGGCAGCACCATCCGCCTCAAGCCGCTGCCGCGGCCGACGCCGCCCGACTGCCCGACCGGGATGTGGCTGGCGACCAAGCGCGGTGACTACATCTATTACGACGAGCAGACCTCCGGCCTGCACCGGCTGCACATCATCCTGCACGAGATCGGGCACATGCTGTGCGAGCACGACGAAGTCGGGCTGGAGGACAACCAGTACCTCTACCGCCATCTGGACGCGGGCGACCCGGTCTGGATTCGCCAGGTGCTGCCCCGGATCCGCTACAGCTCGCGGCAGGAGCAGGAGGCGGAAATGGTCGCCACGCTCCTGCTGGAACGAGCCGGGCGGCTGCCGGTGTCCTCGCCGTTGACCGGGTTGTGGGGGCGGCTCGAGCAGGCGCTCGGATTCCATCGGACGAGATAGCGGGTTTCTGCGCGAGATGACTCTTTCTGTCGAGACAATCGGCGTCTTCTGCATGTGGCTCGTCGTCCTCGTCCGGTTCCCGCAGGCGATCCGTGATCGAGGGCAGCGGCCGCTGTGGGTGTCGGTCATGCTGATCACGGTGGTCACCACCCTCTACATGGAGGTCGTGCAGACCGCGCTCGCCGATCTGTTCGGCCGGTACGCGACGTATCTGGGCACGCATCTGGTGACGGTGGTGAGCGCGGCGGCCGTGCTTCGGTTCGTGCTGATCGCCAACGGTCATCGCAAGTACCGGCACTGGCCTTACCTGGCCGCGGCCATCACCGCGGGTGTCGTCGTGTGGATCTATGTGGCTGTCGATCCGCAAAACCCGCGTCCCGGCCATACCGGTCTTCCGCTGGGGTATTTCTTCCTGGTCAGCGGTTTCAGTGTGGTGGCGCTGACGGCCTGTGCGGTGGTGTGCCTGCTCGGCGCGCGGCGGATGGATCATTGGGCCATGCGGTGGGCGCTGCTCGCCCTGGCGCTCGGCTGGCTCGCGAACGCGCTGCCGTGGCTGCTCAACCTGGTGTGGCTGGTGACGCACGATCCGCGCTGGATCGCGTGGTTCTCCGAAATCGACGGGGTCGCCGCGTTCGGCATCGCCATCGGCGCGGCGCTGCCGCTGATCCCCGACATCCAGCAGCGTGTCCGCCACAACGCCGCCTACCGGCGGCTGGGGCCGCTGTGGCGGACGCTGACCGAGGCCGCGCCGCACGTCCGGCTGGCGCGGGCGCCGATGGCGCGGATCCTGCCCGCCGTCCCGGCCCGGCTGCCGCTGTACCGCCGGGTCGTCGAGATCCGGGACGCGATCGTCGTGCTGCGCAGCTATGTCGATGCCGGCGACCTGGACGCGGCGCACGCCGATGTCGAGCGGCGGGCCGTGCCCGCCGAGCTGGCGGACGCGTCCGTGACCGCCCGCTGGCTGGCCGCCGCACTGCGCCATCATGACGAGGGTGACCCGCCCGCCGCCCAGCCGGAGAACATCGCCGGGGTCGGCGGGGACGATTTCGAGCAGGAAGTCGAGTTCCTGCTCCGGGTCGCCGACGCGTACGACGACGGACTGGCTCGCGGCTACGCGAAGACGGGAGAGAACAAGTGACCTTTGTCCAGCTCATCGACTACCGGACGACACAGCCGGAGGCGGTGGACGCGCTGCTCACCCAGTGGATCGCCGACAGCGGCGGTGAGCGGACCGCCGTCCGGACCCGGGTGGGGCGCGATCGCCATGATCCGCAGCATTTCGTGGAGATCCTGGAATTCCGCTCCCACGACGACGCCGTGCGCAATTCGGCGCTGCCGTCCACCAACGGGATTCACGAGCGGTTCGTCGAACTGTGCACCGAGCCGCCCCGATTCGTCGACCTCGACGTCTTCCGCGAGGAACAGCTCTGAGCGGACGGCCTACTCGCCGTTTTCCGCCGGGGGATCGAGTTTTTCGCTACGCCGGACATCCTCGATCACCGAGGTGATGAAGGCCCTGCCCTGCGGCGAAACACCGAACAACCGCATCGACATCAGGCGGACCTCGTCCTCCTCGCTTTCGACCCGGGTGGCGGGGGCGGGCTCTTCGCCGCTTTCCGGCTGCGCCAGCAGATAATCCATGGGCACGCCGAAATAGGCGGCCAGCGCGCCGACGATCGCCGCGGACGGGTTGTTCGCGACCCCGTCGCGCAGTTGCTGGAGATACCGGGGTGTGATCGCGACGCCGTGATGGCGCCGCAGCCAGTCGGTCACTTCGCGGGTGCTGGGTTCCTTCCGCTCGGTGACGAGTTTGGCCTGCCACAACTCATTGAGCGCCGCCCGCCCCGTCTCGCCAGCCGGAAGTTGTTCGGGGCGGGCGTCCAGTATCGAGGCCAGCGCACGCCGCTTGCCGTCCGACGGGTTGAACGGCCGCCTGCCGTACCGCAGCATCCGAAGATAAGTGTCGGTGACCGGCTCACCGAGTTCGGCCATGGCGGCCGCCATTTCGGTAGCGTGCATTTCACGCCGGATTTCACGGGAATGGTCGCGGAACAGCTGGTCCAGCCTGGTCTTGGCGAGGCCGGTTCGCGAATTCGGCGTGCCCATTACCGCTTCTCCCCTCCGGTCTCGCCGATCCCACCCTACGCAGGAGCGGACCCGGTTCGCCGACCGCCGGCGCGACGTCCTCGATCCTAAGGTGACCGGTCTCCGCCCCCTTGCTCCGTTCGGGTAATCGGCGAGGCGAAGAGGCGTGGTCCGGGTGTGACTACACTAGCCTCAGTTTCGTGAGGTGGAACTGAAGTTCACCACATCGAACTGCGTGGAAGAACGCCGGGCTTGCCGGCTGACCGCACGAAACGTCTTTGGGGGTCGGGTCGTGCGCCAGCTGGTAATCCGCCTGTCCGCGCCCAGCACTGTCCTCACCCTCGATTCGTCGTGAGCGTCACGGGTGGTTCTAAGCGCCCTAAAAAACGCTCACCTGCCCTCCTCTGCTCGGGGATGTGGATCCAGCCTCGGTGGCGGGCCCCGGCGACGCGGACCTTCACCGCGGGCTCGAAGGACTTGTGGTCGATGCCTTCGTAGCCGTGTCGGATCACCGACTGGTAGATGTCGTGCGAGACGACCAGCACCAGCGGCGCGTCGATCGTGCGGAGCTTGCGTTTGACCTCGGGGGCGTCGAGCAGGCGGAAGGCGATGTCGAGCGCCTCGCCGAAGACACCCTGGGAGTCGTAGTTGACCTCGCCCGCGTGCAGGACGACGCGCAGGCGGAAGCTGTGCTCCGGGTCTTGCACGGTGAGCTGCTCGGCCAGTCGCGGGATCACGCGGTTGAGCAGCAGCGTCTTCGGGGCCTCGTCGACCGGGTGGACCAGGATGAGCGCGCCGTCGCCGCGGTCGGCGGGCGGGTCGTGGTGCTCGGCGGCTATCCCGCTGGAGCGCAGTGCCTCTTCCAGGATCGCGTACATGGAGGAGCGGAGCCTGGCCTTGGCCGTGTCGGTGCGGCTGGTGGAGCCTTCGATGTCGAGGACGAGAATCGTGCGGTGCCTCGGCAAGATCTGGTGACGGTTCATGGCGACCCTCGATTCCCTCGCTCGCCAGGTAAAGCTGAAATTTGCTGAAACTTCACGAAATTCGCTAAGCTTCAGAGTAGAGGCTGAAGGTGGCGCGGACAATGCCAGTGACCAGGTCCTCATGCCCGCCGACCAGGCCATGGCCGGATCGAGGCCTTGTCGTAACATTCCGTGCACAGCAGCCGATTCAGTCTGTATACCCCGATCTTCAGCAAGCTAAACTGAAGTCAACTGGAAGGCCTGGTGCCGTGCAGGTGTATGAGGAACCGAGGCTCATGCTCGCCCGGCGGCTCAAGGAGCTGCGGGAGCAGAAGTGGCCCCGGTGCGTCATCACCCAGGGCCAGCTGGCCGAGGCGCTCTCGGCCCGCCGCTCGGTGAGTGTCGCCTCGATCTCCTCATGGGAGAGCAGCACCACGCCCAAGCCGCCGCCGGTGCACCGGCTGGAGGCGTACGCGACCTTCTTCGCCACCGAACGCTCGGTCGCGGGCGAGCCGTATCAGCTGCTCGACGTCCGCCAGCTGACCGAGGAGGAGCGGGCGGCGCGGGGTGACCTGCTCGCCGAGCTGACCGGGCTGCGCACGGCGGCCACGAGCGAGCCCGTCGAAGCCGCGGCCGGGAGCAGCAACCTCCTGCGGTTCGACGACGGCAAGCCGATCACCATCGTGTGCTCGCAGCTGCCCGACGAGATGCTCAAGGACTTCCCGTACGCCAACGTCGACGATCCCGACTACGTGCGGCTCTACACCTACGCGGACCCGGACGCGCTGCTGGAGCTGTACGGCCACATCCGCGCGCTCAACCCCGGCGCCGACGTCCGGTACCGGCTCGCGTCCGAGCTCGGCAGCGCCGACTATCCGGCCATCCACCTGATCTCACTCGGCGGGGTGGACTGGAATGTGCTCACGCGTGACCTGCTGCGGCGCCTGCGGCTGCCGTTGCGGCAGGAAGTGCGCCCGGAGCATTCGGAATCAGGACATTTCGAGATCAACGAGGGAGGTGAAAAGAAGAATTTCGTTCCCCATTTGCAGGAGGTGAACGGCAAGACGATTCTCGTCGACGATGTCGCGCATTTCTACCACGGGCCGAGTCCGTTCAATTCCGCGCTCACCGTCACCATCTGCAACGGCATGTACGGACGCGGCACACTGGGCGCGGTCCGCGCGCTGACCGACCCGTTGTTCAGCAGGCGGAACCAGGCGTACATCGAAAGGCGCTTCGCGGGGCGCAGAAGCATCAGTATCCTCAGTCGTGTGTCCGTGGTGAACGGCAGGCCCGTCGCGCCAGACTGGACCGATCCGAAGGTACGGCTGCACGAGTGGTCGGAGGAGCCGTTGTGAATCAGACCTTGGTCACGCCGGGAGCATGGGACGTCGCGTCCGGCTCCCACCACCAAGGATCCCACCTCCCTCTCCTCAACCGCCGGGGCACCACGGCGACCAGCGCCGCCGGAGTCGACGCGATCATCGTCCCCACCGCGCGTTTTCCCGAGCAGATGCACACGGCGGTCGCCGCCGCCGCCCGGTTGAACTGCACGCTTGTCGTGCTCTGCAGCAAGCGCGCCTCCGCAGCCCGCACCGCCGAGCTCGCGGAGGCCGCTGGCGTCGAGCTGATCTCCGTCGACGTCGAGGTGCTGCCGGACGGGCTGCTGCCCGAGTTCCACACCACGCGGCTGCTGCGCGGCACCCGGTTCGCCAGGCGGACGGACACCGGCCGCAAGCGCAATCTCGGTCTTCTGCTGGCGCGTTCGCTGGGCTGGCAGCGGGTCGTGTTCCTCGACGACGACATCTTCATCCCCCGGATGGCCGATCTCACGGACGCCGTTCGGTTGCTCGACCGTTACGCCAACGTGGGCCTTTCGATCACGGGTTTCCCTGACAACTCGGTGGTCTGCCACGCCAACCGCTACTCCGGCGGCTCGCAGGAAATGTTCATCGGCGGCGGCGCGCTCGCGATCTCCGCGGAATCATTCGAATCGTTCTTCCCCGATATCTACAACGAGGATTGGTTCTTCCTGCTCGACGATCACGGATTACGCCCGTCGGGGGTCGTGGGCACCGCGGTGCAAGGGCCGTACGATCCATTCCTCGACACCGAAAGGGCGCGTTCGGAAGAATTCGGCGACGCGCTCGCGGAAGGTGTTTTCGCCAGGCTCGACGAGCATCGGCCGCTCGAAACGGATCTGCGGTACTGGCGCGCGTTCCTCACCAGGCGCCGCACCTTCATCCGGGAGATCGTCGCCAGGATCGAGTCGGCTGGCGGGACGGACGCCGAGCGGGAGCGGGTGCTCGCCGCGCTCAAGGCCGCGCACATCCGCAGCCTGCTGATCACCGCCGAGCTCTGCCTGGACTACCTCGCGGCGCTGTCGCTCGACCGCCGCAAATGGCGGCGGCATCTCCGCCAGGCGCCGACCGGGCTCCATCCCGCGAAAGTGCTGGCCGAGCTGGGCCTGCAGCATCGCGGCGAGTACGTGCCGGTCAGTCCTCGAGCCTTTTGACCATGATCCGGCAGGTCTCTTTGTAGGGCTTGCGGTAGCCGTCCTCGAGCACCTCGACGCCTTCGCAGGTGATCTGGCCGTGCTCCCACTCGTCGAAGTAAAGCCGCTTGTAGAGCAGTTCGGCGCCGAAGTTCGTGATCTCCACGGCCAGCGCCACGCTCCGATACCCGGCTTTGCGGAGCCGGTCCTCACCCGCGCGGATCAGCTTTGTGCCGATGCCCTTGCCGCGATAGCGCTCGAGCACCTCGATCCGGGTGAACAGGGGCACCCCGGGCAGCCATTTCCGCAGCTCCGGCTCTTCGGCGTCTTCGAGCCAGATGTACATCGAGCCGAGCAGGACGTCGCCGGACCAGATGGTCAGCAGCTCTCCCAGGCCGGCCGCTTGGCGATCCAGGCGGTCCTTGACGAACTCGCGGTCGCCCAGCACCTCGACCAGCGCGTCGACGTCACGATCCTGCGCGAGACGGATCTGGTTGCGGTGGGTCACGCGGGGATTCTCCGCTCTGGCTCTGTGTGGTCGTCAACCGGGATGGTTTGACGACCTTAGTCATTACTTCATACGTCTGATAATCCCCTAGAGGCTCGGTCAAGGGCCCCGATTCCACTATGTGGCGGAGCTGAACCTGGGGTTACCGGCCGGTTCCGATAGGCCCGAGCGGCGTAGTGAATTAAACCGCCAAGGCTGGGCCGAATGTCAGAACTTCACCGTTTTCTGTTACGTGCCAGGAAGTTTCGCCGATACAGGCCGCGCAGGATCGCCCCCTTGGCTGGGAGACCACGTGAGCCTCAGAAGACGCTTGTCCGGTAAAAGAAACGCGGCTTTGGTAGCGGTGCTGGTGGCCGCGGTGGCGCTGCCGGGATTACCGTCCGCGACCGCGCAGCAGGCGCCGGCCGCGCCGCCGGTCCGGAATCAGGGTCAGGTCCAGCCCTCGGTGAAGGTCGCGCCGGTCCCCGGGCCCGCGTCCTACGCCTACGACGCGGCCGGGCGGCTGGCCGGTGTGGTCGGGGCCGGGGGTGAGGTCGCGCGGTACGGCTACGACGCCGCGGGCAACGTGACCTCGGTCGATCGGCTGGGGACGCCTGCCGTCGCCGTGCTGGCCGCCGTGCCGAGCGTCGTGCGGCCCGGTGACAGCGTCACGATCGCGGGCAAGGGGTTCGCCGCCAGCGGGAACACCGTGACGATCAACGGAATCGCCGCGACGGTCAAGTCGGCGACGGCCGACCGGATCGTGGTGACCGTGCCGAGCGCGGCCACCAGCGGGGTGCTGCAGGTCACCACGCCTGCCGGGTCCGGGACGCTGGACGGGATCACGGTCATCCGCGGTGACAAGCCGGTGATCAGCGAGTTCACCCCGAAGACGGCCGCGCCGGGCAGTTCGGTGACGCTGAACGTGAGCAATCCGGACCCGCAGTTCGCCAACAACCTCGTGCGGCTCAACGGGATCCTCGCCGCGGTCACCGCGCAGGGGCCCGGCACGCTGACGATCACCGTGCCGCCGGGCGCGGGCAGCGGGAAGCTGCAGTTCAGCACCCCCGCGGGCACCTCGGCGAGCGCGAACGTGCTGATCGTGCCGCCTGCCGGGGTCCCGGCGGCCGACATCGACACCAGCGGGCCGATCACCGCCGGCACCAAGACGAGCGTTCCGGTCGCCGCGGGCAAGTACGCGATCCGGTACTTCGACGCCGTCGACGGCGATCGATTCGCCGCGACGCTCGAAGCGGGCACGTTCGGCAGCTGCGGGCTCGACGCGAAGATCTTCGACGAGCGCAACCGCCAAGCAGGCACCGAAGGCTGCGTCGGCACCAGCGGCTGGGTCGAGACGACGCCGGTGTCCGGCGCGGGCACGCGGGCACTGGTGCTGCACAACACCTCCACGAGCGCGGGCACGATCGACGTGACCGTGCACAAGGTCCCCGCCGACCTCAACGCGGGCGCGCAGGCGCTCAACGGCACCGCCAAGACCGTCACGATCACCAATCCCGGCCAGAACGCGTACACCACGTTCACCGGCACACTGGGCCAGCGCGTGCTCGTCCAGTCCAGCGCCGCGTCCTCCGTCTTCGGCTGCTGCGATCTGAGCTGGACCCTCACCGCACCCGACGGCACGCAGGTCGGGGCGAAGCAGTACGGCAACAGCACGCTCGACGCGATCACGCTGCCCGCGGCCGGCACCTACCGGATCGCCGTCGACCCCGCGCACGGCCTGGTCGGCTCGGTGACACTGGCCGCCTGGACGGTTCCGGCCGACCTCAACGCGGGCACGCAGGCGCTCGACGGCACGGCCAAGACCGTCACGATCACGAACCCCGGGCAGAACGCGTACACGACGTTCGCGGGCACGGCTGGCCAGCGGGTGCTGGTGCAGTCCACCAACGCGAGCGCGGTCTTCGGCTGCTGCAACCTGACGTGGACGCTGGTCGCGCCCGATGGCACGCAGGTCGGCTCCACGCAGTACGGCAACAGCACGATCGACACGATCTCGTTGCCCCAGAACGGGAACTACAAGATCGTCGTCAACCCGTCCTATGCTCTGGTCGGCTCGCTGACGCTCGCCGCGTGGACCGTCCCGGCCGATCTCGACGCGGGTGCGCAGTCGTTGGACGGCACCGCGAAGACGGTCACGATCGCCAATCCCGGGCAGAACGCGTACACGACGTTCGCGGGCACGACCGGTCAGCGCGTGCTTCTCCAGTCGACCAACACGAGTGCGGTGTTCGGTTGCTGCAACCTGACGTGGACGCTCACGGCGCCCGATGGCTCCCGGGTCGGCAACACGCAGTACGGCAACGCGACCTTGGACCCGATTTCGCTGCCACAGACCGGTACCTACAAGATCGTGGTCGATCCGGCGTACGCGCTGGTCGGCTCGGTGACGCTCGCCGTGTGGAACGTCCCCGCGGACCTCGACGCGGGTGCGCAGCCGCTGGACGGCACCGCGAAGACCGTCACCATCTCCAACCCGGGCCAGAACGCCTATACGACCTTCGTGGGCACGACCGGGCAGCGCGTGCTTCTCCAGTCGACCAACACGAGCGCGGTGTTCGGTTGCTGCAACCTGACGTGGACGCTGACAGCGCCGGATGGCTCGCGGGTCGGCAGCACGCAATACGGCAATTCCACGCTGGACACGATCGCACTGCCGCAGACGGGCACCTACAAGATCGTGGTCGACCCGGCGTACGCGCTGGTCGGCTCGGTGACGCTGGCCGCGTGGAACGTCCCGGCCGATCTCGACGCGGGCACGCAAGCCCTCAACGGCACCGCGAAGACGGTCACGATCACGAATCCCGGCCAGAACGCGTACACGACGTTCACCGGCTCGACCGGTCAGCGCGTCCTCTCCCAGTCGACCAACACCAGCCCGGTCTTCGGCTGCTGCAACCTGACGTGGACGCTCACGGCGCCGGATGGCTCGCGGGTCGGCAGCACGCAGTACGGCAATTCCACTTTGGACACCATCGTGCTGCCGCAGAACGGTGTCTACCGGATCGCCGTCAACCCGGACGCCGCGCTCACCGGCTCGGTCACGCTGACCGCGTGGAACGTCCCGGCCGATCTCGACGCCGGGGCACTGCCACTCGATGGCACGGCCAAGACCGTCACGATCACCAACCCCGGCCAGAACGCGTTCAGCGGCTTTACCGGGACCAGCGGCCAGCACCTGATCATCCAGTCCAGCAACACCAGCCCGGTCTTCGGGTGCTGTGGCCTGACCTGGACGCTCACCGCGCCGGACGGCGCCAAGGTGGGCGGCACGCAGTACGGCAACAGCAAGCTCGACGTCACGCTCCCGCAGACCGGCGCCTACAAGCTGACCGTCAACCCCGACGCGGCGCTGACCGGCTCGATCACCTTCGGCGCGACCATCGCGGCCGCGCTCAAAGCCGTCGAACAGCAACCGCAACCCCAGCAGGCCGCCGCCGAGAAGAACGGCCCCGACGTCCCGCCGAAGGTCAAGCGCGAGGTGCCGCCCGTGCCGCCGCCGGACGCGCGCACCGCGTCACAGTGGGCGCCGGACCCGGGCAACCTGCAGGGCGCCGACTGGATGACCCGGCGGCCCGACCCCGTCAAGATCGAGGACCTCAAGGCGGACAAGGGAATCACCGCGATCAGCGGTCACGTCCGTGACCTCGACGGCGGCCCGCTGCCCGGCATCCCCGTCCGGGTCGGCGAAATCAAGACGACCACGGACGCGCAAGGCAGGTTCCTGCTGACCGGTGTCCCGGCCAACGCCACCACGATCATCGTCGACGGCTACGCGGCGAAGACCACGCCCGCGCGCTACGGCACCTTCCGCATCCACGCGAAGGTCACCGCGGGCGCCACGACCCCGCTCGAAGCGACGGTCTGGCTGCCGCGCCTGGACATGCGGCACGTCCAGCAGATCACCTCACCCACCGGCAGCGAGATCGTGCTGACCACGCCGGAGATCCCGGGACTCGAGGTGCGCCTGCCCGCGGGCTCGGTCGTGCGCGACCTCGACGGCAACGTGGTGCGCGAGCTCGGCATCACCGCCATCCCGCTCGACCGGCCGCCGTATCCGTTGCCGCGCAACGGGATCGTGCCGGTGTACTTCACCGTCCAGCCGGGCGGGGCGACCATCTTCCCGCAGGGCGCGCGCGTGGTGTACCCGAACTACACCAAGCTGCCCGCCGGGTCCTTTGTGGACTTCTGGAACTACGACCCGCAGGACAAGGGCTGGTACGTCTACGGGCACGGCAAGGTCAGCGCCGACGGCAGGCAGGTCGTGCCGGACGAGAAGACCAGGCTGTGGACGCTCGACGGCTCGATGTTCAACACGCCGGGCAACCCCAAGCACGACAAGAACTGGCTTGAGGACCTCATCGACAAGATCTCCGGTGACCCGGTCGACCTGTCGACCGGACTGCTCACCGACGCGCACACCGATCTCGGCCTCAAGGACACGCTGCCGATCTCGCTGACGCGCACGTACTGGCAGGGCGACGGGCACGCGCGGGAGTTCGGGCTCAACCAGAGCGCGGACTACAACATGTTCCTCACCTCGGAACTGCAGTACCAGGAGGTCGACCTCAACCTGCCCAGCGGCGGCAAGGTGCATTACCTGCGCACCTCGCCGGGCACGAGCTACAGCGACGCGGTGTTCACCGCGACGGGCACCGCCGGCCGGTTCGGCGGGTCGACCATCACGCAGATCAACGGCGACTGGGTGCTGAAGCTGCGCGAAGGCTCGTCGTACTTCTTCCCTTGGTACTCCAGGGTCCGGGCGATCCAGGATCGCAACGGCAACCAGATCACCTTCACCCGGATCGGCGGCAACAACGGCGAGGTCTCGCAGATCACCTCGCCCAACGGCCGCTGGATCGCGTTCGAGTACGACGGCGCGAACCGGGTGACCAAGGCGAAGGACAACATCGGCCGCTCCGCGTCGTACACCTACGACGCCGCGGGCAGGCTCGCCACGGTCGTCGACGTCGCGGGCAAGACCAGCACGTACACCTACGATTCCGCGAACCGCATCACCAAGCTCACCGACGCGCGCGGTGTCGCCTACCTCAACGTCACCTATGACCTGAACGGCCGTGTGGCGTCGCAAACCCTGGGCGGCGGCGGGACGTACACCTTCGCCTACACCCTCGACGCGAACGGCCTGATCACCGAGACCAGGGTGACCGAGCCGAACGGGTCGGTGCGCCGGGTCGTGTTCGACGCCAGCCACATCGTCGCCACGGACACCCAGGCGTTCGGCACCCCGCTCGCGCGGACGACCTCCTACACGCGCGGCAAGGACAACCGGATCGACGCGGTCGTCGACCCGTACGGCCGACGCACGACCTACGAGTACGACGCGCAGAACCGGCCGACCAGCACGGTCGAGCTGACCGGGACCGCCGACCAGGTGACCACCGGCAAGACCGTCTACGGGCCGTTCGACCTGCCGCTCTCGATCACCGACGCGGCGGGCAAGGTCACGAGCTATTCCTATGACACCAAGGGAAACCTGCTCACCACGACCGACCCGCTGAACCGCAAGAGCACCATCGCCTACACCACGGACGGGCAGGTCGCGAAGATCACCACGCCCGCGAACGCGGTCACCACGTTCACCTACGAGGCGGGCGCGCTGACCTCGGTCAAGGACCCGCTCGGCCGGATCTCGCAGACCTTCGTCGACGCGGCGGGCAGGCCGGTCTCGTCGACGAACCCGGCTGGCGCGACCACGCTGACCAGCTACGACGCCCAGGACCAGCCGGTCAAGGTGACCGACCCGCTCGGCCAGGCGAGCACGTTCGGCTATGACGCGGGCGGCAACCTCACCTCGTTCACCGACGCGCGCGGCAAGATCACGCGCTGGGCGTTCGACGACGCGGACCGGCCGATCTCGCGCACCGATCCGCTCGGCAAGACCAGCACGATCACCTACGACAACGCCGGGCGGGTCACCGCCACCGTCGACCGGGCGGGCGTGCGCGCCACAGGTGAGTACGACGCGCTGAACCGGCTGACCAAGGCCAGGTTCGGGGTGAGCGGCACGACGGCCCAGTCCGAGCTGACCTACGCCTACGACACGATCGACCGGCTGAACTCGCTCACGGACACCGCGGGCGGCACGACGTCCTACAAGTACGACGCGCGTGACCGCGCCACGGCCATCACCGGTCCTAACGGGACGGTCACCTACGGGTACGACGCGGTCGGGCGGGAGACCTCCAGCGGACTGCCGGGCCTGCCCGCGACCTCGTACAGCTACGACGCCGCCGGTCAGCCGACCGGGGTGAGCCGGGGGACCGACGCGGTCACGATCACCAGGGACGCGGCGGGCCGCCCGACCGTGCTGACGCTGCCGGGCGGGTGGACGCAGACGTCCACGTACGACGCCGCGGGCCAGGTCACCGGGATCACGTACGCCCAGGGCGGCACCGGCAAGGGCTCGCTCGCGTACACCTACGACGCGGCGGGCCAGCGGACCTCGGTGACGGGCGGGCTCGCGAACGTCACGCTTCCCGACGCGCGATCCGGGCTGACCTACAACGACGCGAACCGGCTCACCACGCCGGGCGTGACGTACGACGCCGAGGGCCGCCTGCTCACCGACGGCACCACGACGTACACCTGGAACGCGCGCGGCCAGCTCACCGGCACGAGCAAGACCGGGCTGGCCGGGACGTACGCCTACGACGCGGCGGGCAACCGGTCCGGCCGCACGGTCGGCGGCGTCACCACGAAGTTCCTCTACGACGGCCCGAACGTGGGCGCGGAACTCGACGGCGCGGGCGCGGTCTCCGCGTCCCTGCTCGGCGGCGGCGTCGACCAGTGGTTCGCGCGGACCAAGGCGGGGGTCACCGACACCACGCTGACCGACGCGCTCGGCTCGCCGGTCGCGCTCGGCCGCGCCGACGGCACGTTCGCGGCGAACCAGGCGTACAGCCCGTTCGGCGCGCCGTCCGGGACCGGCGACCGCCGTGGCTCCGACCTGTCGTTCACCGGCAGGCAGGACGACGGCACCGGGCTGCTCAACTACCGCAGCCGCTACTACAGCCCCGATCAGCAGCGGTTCATCTCCGAAGACTCGATCGGCATGGCGGGCGGCACGAACCTCTACGGGTACGCGGCCAACTCGCCGACGAACCTCACCGACCCGTCCGGCAACAACCCGATGGTCGTCGGCTGTCTCGTCGGCGGGGCGGTCGGCGGCGGGCTCGACTACCTCGGCCAGCGGCTCTCCGGCCGCAAGGTCAACTGGGGCAGCGTCGGCGGCTCCGCGGTCGCGGGGTGCGCGCTCGGCGCGCTCGGCGGCTGGCTCAGCAGGGGCGGGCTGAGCATGGCGGAAAAGATGGCGCGGGTCAGGGCGGTCGGCGCCGAGGGCGAGAGCCTGGCAGGCATCAACCAAGCGGCCAAGGTGCGGATCCCGTCGATGACCAATACGGCCGATTTCCGGGTGCCCGACGCGCTGTCGCCGACCACACTGACCGAGGTCAAGAACGTGGCGAACCTGAGCTACACCGCCCAGCTGCAGGACTTCTACCAGTTCGCGCAGGCGACGGGGCGGCAGTTCGACCTGATCGTCCGGCAGGGCACCCAGCTGACGGGGCCGTTGCAGGACATGGTGAACAAGGGACTCATCAACCTGATCCGGTCGCTACCGTGACGGTCATGACCACCCCTGCCGCGCTCAAGCGGGACCTGGAGGCTGTCGGCGTCGACGGCGACCTCTGGGGCCTGGTGAACAGCAACACCCGTTACCGCGCCGCCGTTCCCGTGCTGCTCGACTGGCTGCGGCACGTGGCCGAGCGGGTGCCAGGGCCGGACCTCGGCAAGGTCCGCGAAGGCCTGGTGCGGGCGTTGACCGTGCCGGAGGCGCGGCCTGTCGCGGCTCCGGAGTTGATCCGGCAGTTCCAGGAGGTGGACGACCTGACCGTGCGCTGGGTCATCGGCAACGCGTTGTCGGTGGTGTACGACGACTCCGTGTTCGACCAGCTCGAACCGCTCGTGCGCGAGCGGCGGTTCGGGAAGGGACGGCAGATGCTGGTGCACGGACTCGGCCGGTCCAAGCATCCGCGAGCGCCGGAGTTGCTGGTCGAGCTGCTCTCCGACGACGACGTGGCCGCGCACGCGGTCACCGCGCTGACCAAGCTGAAACCGCCGGGGGTGCGCGGCGCGGTCGAGCCGTTGCTGAACCACCCGCAGCCTTTGGTGCGCAAGAACGCGAAGAAGGCGCTGGAGAAGCTGCCGTGACTTCCCGGCGCCAAGTGCTGCTCGGCGCGCTCGGACTGGCCTTGACCGCGTGCTCCACCGAGACGGTGGCCGACGTGCCGGGCAGGCATGTGGCACTGCGCCGTCCGAAGCCCGCCGGGCAGATCGCGCTGCTGAACGACGTCTCGCCGGAGGCGGTGCGCAAGATGCACCAGTCCGGCGACGACGTCGCGATCGGGCTGGGCGTGGGATTCTTCGACGCCGTCGCGCAGCCGCGGCCCGCCGGTCTGGTCGAGATGCCCCCGTTCCCGGGCGAGGTGCTGCGGCCTGAGCGGTCGAACGCGCACGTGGTCGTGCAGATCGAGGGGGACACGCCGGAGGCGGTCGCGGCGAGAGCCGACGCCGTGCTGGGTGGTGCGCGGATCGGCTGGCGGGCCGCGGTGCGTCGCGAGATCGTCGCCGATCAGGCCGGGAAGTCGTTGCAGCGCAACTCTTTCGGCTTCGTCGAAGGTCAGGGCAATCCGGTGCACGAGCAGCTGGCAGGCGCCGTGCTGCGCGCGGACGGGTCAAGCCTGCTGGCACTGCGGGTGATTCAGCTGGCACAGGATGCCTGGAACGCGGACGATCCCGTGAAACAGCAACGGATCATCGGCCGCAAACCCGACGGAAGCTGGCTCGACGGCAGCCCTTCGGCGGGCGAGCCGTCGTTCGCCGGCGACCCGGACGGCGCGGTGACGCCACTGGATTCCCATGTGCGCAAGGCGAATCCGCGCACGCCGGGCGTCCCGTCGCCGCGGATGCTGCGCCGTTCCTGGATTTACCAGGGCGGCCCCGCCGACGACGGCGTCGTGTTCATGGCGTTCCAGTCCGACTTCGAAGCCGGTTTCGCCTTGGCGCAGAACAGATTGCGCGGTGAGGCGCTCGCGCCGTACCTGCTCACCGTCGGTGGTGGCTACTTCGTCGTGCCCGCCCGCGACAACCTCGGCGCCTATCTCCCGTCGTGAAAGGGGCCGGGTCTGCCCCCTCGGCAGGCCCGACCCCCGTTCACGCAGGCGCCGCGGGGCGCACGTGAATGAGGACGCCGTTTCCCCCGCCGCAGATACGCGAAGATCGAAGGCAAATGGGTGATCAACATCGCCAGCCGTCACGCGGAGCCGATCTGGCCTGGCAGCGGGGTTCTCCGGGATTCCGCGTGATCCATTCGTTACCTCAGATCAGGCTCTGGCAGGCGGGCATGTCCAGCTCGCGCGCGTACTTGGTGATCTCCTCGCGCAGCGGGACGAGACTTTCCTCGACCGTCTGGTCCAGTGATTTCCCGTTTCCGCCGTAGATGGTGATGTCGTCGGCCCGGAGCATCAGCGAATGGAGCTGAGCCGACTCCTTGAACGCGCGCAGGTGGGCGACGAACTCGGGGGCGTAGTCGACCCGGGCGGGGATCTCGACGCGTTCCACGTCGACGATCCAGGCGACCAGCGCGTCCAGGCGGTCGGGAAGGGTGGCCGCCTTCGCGATCCTCGCCGCGGCCGGACCGCAGAGTTCGTTCACCTTGCGGTGCCAGATCTGGCTGGGTGACACGTAGACATAGGTCGACTTCGAGGGCGGCGGCGCCGGTGGTGGTGGCGCGTCGACGGCCGGTGAACAACCGGCGAGTACTGCCATGAGCAGGGTCGATATCCAGATTCGCGCATGCATCAATCCCCCAAGGTCGCGCGTTTTTGAACACGTTCAAGGTAGCGCTCGGCCGGTGGGGTAGGCAAGGATTTTCTGAACGTGTTCAACTCAGCAGAGCGGCCGCTTTCGCCAGTTCGTCCAGCACCGCCTGCTGGGCTCGGCTGGGGGAGCGCCGGGCATGCCGGGCCAGCAAGATCGAGTTCTGCCGGATGCGGGGTGCCTGGAAGCTGCCCAAGCCTCGGTCCGCGAGCGCGAAGGTCGGCAGCAGGGTGAGGCCCAGTCCCGCCGCGACGCACGCGCGCACCGCTTCGACACTGCCGAGGCGCGTGATGTGCGGATGCTCGCCTGCCGCCAGTTCGCGGGCGACGTCGTCGCTGTACGTGCAGCCCTCCTCCAGCAGGAACCAGCGGTGCCCGGCGAGCTCGGCCCAGCCCGCCTTGCGCCCGGCCAGGTCGTGGTCCGGCGCGCAGGCGAACCCGAGGTCGAGCGTGCCCGCCTTCTCGATCACGAGATCGGCGGCCCGCAACGCCGGTTCGAGGATCAGGCCTGCCGAGATCCGTCCGTCGCGCAGCCGCTCGACCGTGCCGGCGGTGCCCGAAGGCGTGAGGCGCACGTCGACGGCCGGATGGCTCGCGTGCAGCGCGGCGATCGCGCCGGGCAGCAGGTACGCGCAGAGCGACTCGGTCGCGCCGACGGTCACCTCGCCTTCGATCGGGCCGCCGGACCTGGCTTCGGCGCGCAGGGCCGCCTCGGCGTCGAGGAGCTGCTGGGCCCGCTCCAGCACGCGGCGGCCAGCCTCGGTGAGCACGGCGCCCGACGGCAGGCGGTCGACGAGGCGGACGCGCAGGTCCCGTTCCAGCGCCTGGATGTGCGCGGTGACGGTCGACTGGGCGAGATGCAGCTCGGCGGCGGCCGCGGTGAAGCCGCCGGTGCGGGCGAGCGTGGTGAAGGTCGAGATCAGCCGGGTGTCCACGGTATCGAGTTTACCGATGGAGTCGATGGAGAATCATCGTTGGACCCGATGGGCGTCCGGTGTCACCATCGAAGACATGGATGTTCTGCGCTACTCCGCCTTCACCACCGACCCGCACGGCGGCAACCCCGCGGGCGTCGTGCTCGGCGCCGGGCACCTCGGCGACGACGAGATGCTCCGCATCGCCGCCGAGCTCGGCTACTCCGAGACCGCGTTCGTCGACGGCGACCGCGTCCGCTACTTCAGCCCGCTGGCCGAGGTCGACTTCTGCGGCCACGCCACGATCGCCACCGCCGTGGCGCTGGCCGAGCGCTTCGGCGCCGGGCCGATGCGGTTCCACACCAACGCCGGCGAGATCGCCGTCGAAACGACCGTCGCCGACGGCCAGGTCACCGCGACGCTCACCAGCGCTCCGGCCCACTCGCGCCCCGCGACCGCCACCGAGCTCGACGAGGTGCTCGCCGCGCTCCGCTGGGACCGCGCCGACCTCGACCCGGCGTTCCCGCCGCACGTCGCGTTCGCGGGCAACGAGCACTTCGTGCTGGCCGCGGGCACCCGCGAACGGCTCGCGAAACTCGACTACGACTTCGAGGCGCTCGGCGACGTGATGAGCCGCGGCGGGTGGACCACGGTGCACCTCGTCTGGGCCGAATCGGCCGAGCTGTTCCACGCCCGCGACCCGTTCCCGCCCGGCGGTGTCGTCGAGGACGCCGCGACCGGCGCGGCCGCCGCCGCGTTCGGCGGCTACCTGCGGACGATCGGCAAGCTCGGAAGCGGGCGATTCACGGTGCTGCAAGGGGAAGACATGGGCCGGCCGAGCGTGCTGACCGTCGAGGTCGACGACCGCCCCGGCATCCGCGTCACCGGCACCGCGGTGCGCATCTAGCGAAAACCCCGGGTCGTGAGTGTTCAGGCCGGTTAGAACCGGCCGCGACACTCACGACCCCCCTTGTGGCGCAACGGATCCCGCTCCTGTACGGCGTTCAAGAACGGTGAGTGCGGGATCCTCGGCGCACGGCCGTTCTCGGCCGGCTCAGGCGTGTCAGCTTAGGGGTCCCCTGGGATGGTCGCGCCCACCCCGTAAACCGGGTTCGCGGCCTCGACAGGTGCGGAATTACCGCCCTAGGGTGAAATGAAGGCCCACGGATTCCCGGGGAAGCCGGTGCGAAACCGGCGCGGTCCCGCCACTGTGACCGATCCTGCGCGCGCGGGACCGGAAGCCAGGTCGCCGGCCGTGGGCGCGGCGTGTGTCCACGAGGATGGAGCTGGCACGAATGTCTCTTCGCCCTGCGAGGAAAACCTCCCTGCGACCAGGGTGGGTCAGGTGAGTGACGAACTATTCCATTTCATCGGCGGCAAGCCGGTTTTCGGGACGTCGGGGCGGTTTCACGAGCTGCCCGGCATCCGTGTCCCGCTCGCGGGCAAGCGCGAGGTCGACTACGCCGTCGAAGTGGCGGTCGCGGCGCAGGACGAGTGGGCGCAGTGGCAGCCGGACCGGCGGCTGCGGGGACTGATGGACTTCCTGGAACGGGTCAGCGACGAACTCGACGGCTGCCCGGTGATGGTGCCGGTGTGGAACGCCGCGCCCGCCGTCGCCTGCGGGAACTCGTTCGTGCTCAAGCCATCCGAGCGTGATCCGTCGATCGCCTTGCGCCTCGCGACCACGTTCCTCGACGCGGGCCTGCCGCCCGGCGTCTTCAATGTCGTCCATGGTGACCGCGAGGCCATCGACGCGCTCATCGCCCATCCCCGCGTCGACGCGATCGGTTTCGTCGGTCCCTCGGCCGTCGCCGAGTCCGTGCAGGCGACCGCGCTCGCGTACGGCAAGACGGCGCAGTGCTTCCACGGCACCCGCAGCCATCTCGTGCCCCTGCCGGAGCCCGACTCCGACCAGGTGGTCGGCGCGCTCGTCGGCGCGGGCACCGGCCCGGCGAGCGAGGCGCAGATGGCCACGTCACTGGTGGCCCAGTTCGCGGGCCGCGCCCCAGACCCGGTGGTCGAACGCCTGGCCGCCGTCTACCGCCCCGATTTCCGGCGTTCGGCAGGTTCCCGATGAACGATTCTATTGTAGACAGTCATGCCTGAGCTGACGCGGCCCCAGCGCCGCCCCGCCAGGAAACGCACCGGCAACCGCCCGGCCGTCGTGCTGGTCAGCGAGCTCGAGAGCCATCTCGAACTCGTCTGCAGGCTCGGCGAAGTCGGCCGGTACGAGCCGGATCTCGGCCGCCTGCAACGAGAAGACTGCGTCTTCGACGTGGACGTCTCAGGCGACGTGCTCACCGAGTACAAGGAAGCCGAGACGGCTCAGTTCGCGCAGCTGCTCGGGCAGTTCCACGCGGTGCTGCTCGGCTACGACGAGGGCGCCGAAGCACGCACGCTGCTGCGGGACCTGTTGCCTGGCCTGGAAGGCATCCTCGACGCAGGCGGCAGCAAGCTGCTCGGCTACGAAGAGGTGCTGATCCGGTTCCACGACGACCCCGCGTGGGATCTCGGCACGTAGCTACTGGAAGTCGCAGCCGGGGTTCGGCGCGTCCTCCGCCAGCGGGCTGCCGGTCGGCAGCACGTACAGCACGTCGAGCACGATCGGCGTGCTGCCGAGGTTGCGTCCGATGTGGACTTTGTCGGCGCCCTTGGGCTCGACGAAGGTGGCGCCGGCGCGATACACGTCCTGCGTGACGCAGTCGGCGTCGTTGTGCGTCAGGGTGCCCGCCTTGACGAACGCGTAGAGCGTGCCGTCGTGGAAATGCCAGCCGGTGCCGCCGCCCGGCTGGATGGTGATCTCGCGCAGGATGTAGTCGGTCTTGCCGAGGGTGGTCTTCGACAGGATCACGCCGGTCACGCCGGAGCCGGGCGTGGCTTCGGCGGTGGCCGGGACCAGCAGCGCGCCCAGTACGGCCGCGCCGGCGAGAGTGCCACGAACTGAGGTGCGCATGGTGATCCCCTTCGAGTCGACGGCTGCAGGTTATCGGCAAACACGCACCCGGACCATGGCCAAAGGGGCATGATCGAATGGTCGAAGGGGGCAAGGTCTGATGCGCTACTTGAAATGTCGCTGGACGCACGAGGACGACGACTACCCCGTGTGGTTGTTCAGCGAGCTGGGACCGTTGGGTGCGTTGCAAGCACTCGGGGGCACCCTCACTGCGCGATCCACCTCGGGCGGCGGGCGAGTGGTGACTTTGCTGCGTCTAACGGAGCAGAGGTACCACTCGCGCAGGCCGATTATGCCCGAACGAGGGGAGACCCTGCTGCGTTGGGTGCAGCAGGGTCTCCCCTCGCCCGCACAAGCTTCCGCAGGCCAAAGGGTCGTGAGTGTCTAGACCGGTTAGAACCGGCCGGAACACTCACGACCCCTGCGCGAGCAGGCGCGCGAGCGCCCAGTCCTGCGCGGCGACCCCGACGCTCTTGAACACCGTCCGCCCGCCCACCCCGGGCGGGTCGGTCAGCGCGGAACCGAGTTCCACCAACGAATCCCGCTTGAGCGACCCCGTCGACACCGCGTGGATGACCTCACCGGCCTCCTCCATGCAGGCGCCCACCTCGTCGACGACCACCACGCGCGCCGACGCCAGCAACTCCTCGGGCAGCTCCCGCATCGAGGGCAGATACGACCCGATCGCGTTGACGTGCACGTTCTCCGGCAACGCCGCCGCGTCGAACACCGGCTCCGAAGCCGAAGTCGCGCAACAGACCACGTCGGCCGCGGACACCGCCTCGTCGGCCGTCCCGCTCACCGCGAACTCGACGGCCGGGAACTCCTTCCGCAGAACGGAAATCAGCGCCGAAGCCCGCGCGGAGGTCCGCGCATGCACGGTCACCGAAGCCAGTGGCCGGACGGCCGCCACCGCCCGCACCTGATCGGCGGCTTGCGCTCCGGCGCCCAGCACGGTCAGCCGGGAAGCGTCCGGCGCGGCCAGCAGGTCCGTGGCGACACCGGAAACCGCGCCCGTGCGCAGGGTGGTCACCTCGATCGCGTCGGCGACGAGCTGGCCGTCCGCGGAACTCCAGACCAGGGTGCCCAGGATGGCGGGCGATCGCTCCAGCTCCACGCTCAGCGTCTTGACCACCGCGGCGCCGGAACCGGCGTGGTAGGCCGACATCACCAGCGCGCGCCCGCCGCCGAACGAGAGCCGGGTCGGCTGGGTGAACTCGCCGGCCGCCAGGTCCAGGAACGCCGCGCGCACGGCGGCGACGGCGTCGGGCATCGAGATGAGCTTGCGGACTTCCGAAGCCGTGAGCATGCCCGGGACGCTACTGCTGGGCGCGGTCGGGTGCCAGCTCGTCGAGGATCAGGACCGTGTGGCTGGACACCACGTCGGGGACCGTCTGGAGCTTGGTCAGCACGAGATGACGCAGGCTCTGGGCGTCGCGGGCGCGGACGAGCAGGACCAGGTCGTACTCGCCGGAGACCAGCGCGCCGTGCCAGACCTCGGGGATCTCCAGGACGTGCTGCTTGACCGACTTCCAGGAATGCTGGCTGACCTTGAGATACACGTACGCCGAGATGCCGTAGCCGCAGCGCTCGGGGTCGATGACCGCGCTGTAGCCGGTGATCACGCCGTCGCGGTGCAGACGCTCCACCCGCGAGTAGGCGCTCGCGCGCGAGATGTGGAGGCGCTCGGCCAAGGCGCGCATGGACATGCGGCCGTCCGCGCGGAGCTGGGCGACGATCGCCTGGTCGGTGTCGTCCAGCTGTCCAGGCAGGCTCGGTGTTTCGCCCTCGGAACCGGTCATTTGGTCGATGATAGCCGCCCGTGGTTAACAAACGTCCAGATCAGATCAACATGTCTAGAAAAACGGCTCCGAAACCGTCACCATCAGCGACACCCGACTTCAGGAGGTCGCCTTGACGCTCACCAGCCTGCCCCAGCGGCATCTCCTGCCGTCCGAAACCCCGATCGGACTGCTGGACGCCGATGGCCGCCTGATCGACGGCTCCGAGCTGACCATGCCGGGCGACGACGTGCTGCTCGACCTGCACCGCCGCATGGTCATCGGCCGCCGCTTCGACACCCAGGCCACCGCGCTGACCAAGCAGGGCCGCCTCGCCGTCTACCCGTCTTCGCGCGGGCAGGAGGCGTGCGAGGTCGGCGCCGTCGTCGCGCTGGACGCCCAGGACTGGCTGTTCCCGACCTACCGCGACTCGGTCGCGCTGGTCACCCGCGGCGTCGACCCGGTGCAGACGCTGACGCTCCTGCAGGGCGGCTGGCATCTGGGCTACGACCCGTACGAGCTGCGCGTCGCCCCGCAGTGCACGCCGCTCGCCACGAACACGCTGCACGCCGTCGGCGTCGCGCACGCCGCGCGCTACAAGGGCGAGGACAGCGTCGCGCTCGTGCTGCTCGGTGATGGCGCGACCAGCGAGGGCGACACCCACGAGGCGCTCAACTTCGCCGGGGTGTGGCAGACGCCGACCGTCTTCCTGGTGCAGAACAACGGGTACGCCATCAGCGTCCCGATGAGCAAGCAGAACGCGGCGCCCTCGTTGGCGCACAAGGGGATCGGCTATGGCATCCCGTCGCTGCTCATCGACGGCAACGACCCGGCGGCCGTCTACTCTGCCGTGCGCCAGGCCGTCGAGACCGCGCGGGCGGGCGGCGGGCCGACCTTGATCGAGGCCGTCACCTACCGGATCGAGGCGCACACCAACGCCGACGACGCGTCGCGCTACCGCGACTCCGGCGAGGTCGCCGCCTGGCTCGGCCGCGACCCGCTCGACCGGCTGGAGGCCTACCTCATCGGGCGCGGGCTGCTCGACGACGCGCGGCGCGAGGCCGTCGCGGCCGAGGCCGAGGACTTCGCCGCGTCCGTCCGAAAAGGAATGAACGCCGACGTGGCCGTCCGGCCGCAGTCGTTGTTCGACCATGTCTACGCCGAGCGCACGGCCGCGTTGCGCGAGCAGGCGGCGATGCTGGAAGCCGAGCTGGCAGGGGAAGAAGCGTGACCACGATCGAAAAAGTCCAGCAGCTGTCGATGGCGGGCGCGCTCAACGCCGCGCTCGCCGACGCGCTGGAAGCCGACGACCGCGTGCTCGTCTTCGGTGAGGACGTCGGCCCGCTCGGCGGCGTCTTCCGGGTCACCGACGGGCTCAGCGAGCGCTTCGGCGAGCGCCGCGTGTTCGACACCCCGCTCGCCGAATCGGGCATCGTCGGCACCGCGATCGGGATGGCGATGAACGGCCTGCGCCCGGTCGTCGAGATGCAGTTCGACGCCTTCGCCTATCCCGCGTTCGAGCAGATCACCAGTCACCTGGCCAAGATGCGCAACCGGACACAGGGCAAGGTCGAGCTGCCGGTCGTCATCAGGATTCCTTATGGCGGCGGGATCGGCGGCGTCGAGCACCACTGCGACTCCTCCGAAGCCTACTACACGCACACCCCCGGCCTGCGCGTCGTCACGCCGGGCACCCCGGCCGACGCGTATCACCTGCTGCGCGACGCGATCGACAGCCCGGACCCGGTGATCTTCCTGGAGCCGAAGCGCCGCTACTGGGCCAAGGGCGAGGTCGCGCTCGACCGCGCCGGCGCGCCGATGGACCGCGCGGTCGTCCGCCGCACGGGCAAGGACGTCACGCTGATCGCGTACGGGCCGATGGTCACGACCGCGCTGGAGACCGCCGAAGCGGCGATCGAGGAGGGCTGGGACGTCGAGGTCGTCGACCTGCGCAGCCTCTCGCCGTTCGATGACGAGACCGTCGCCGCGTCGGTGCGCAAGACCGGGCGCGCGGTCGTGGTGCACGAGGCGTCCGGGTTCTGCGGGTACGGCGCCGAGGTCGCCGCGCGGCTGACCGAGCGGTGCTTCCACCACCTGCACGCGCCGATCCTGCGGGTCACCGGGCTCGACATCCCTTACCCCGCGCCGAAACTGGAAGAACACCACCTGCCGAGCGTCGACCGCATCCTCGACACGATGGCCAGGCTCCAATGGGATGACGAGGTGTGCGGTGCCTGATTTCCTCCTGCCCGACCTCGGAGAAGGCCTGACCGAGGCGTTGATCGTCAACTGGCTGGTCGACGTCGGCGACACCATCACCGTCGACCAGCCGGTGGTGGAGGTCGAGACGGCCAAGGCCTCGGTCGAGGTGCCGTCGCCGTTCGCGGGCGTGATCAGCACACTGCACGGCCAGCCCGGTCAGTCGCTGGCCGTCGGGACCCCGCTGATCTCCGTGAGCGACGCCAAGAAGTCCGAAGAGGACAGCGGCAACGTCCTCATCGGTTACGGGACATCGGCGACGAAACGGCGAAACCGCCGCGCCCGCGTGAGCGTCGCGCCGGTCACCGCACGCGCGCCGAAGCCGGGCGTGATCTCGCCGCTCGTGCGGCAGCTCGCCAAGGAACGCGGGCTCGACCTGACCCGGATCGACGGCAGCGGGCCGCACGGCATCGTCCGCCGCGTCGACGTCGAACGGGCCACCGCGAAACCGGTCGCCGCGAAGACCGGTGAGCGCCGGATCCCGTTGAAGGGCATCCGAAAGACCGTCGCCGACAAGCTCACGCAGTCACGCCGCGAGATCCCGGAAGCGACCGTCTGGGTGGACGTCGACGCGACGCGCCTGATGGAGGCGCGCGCCGCGCTCAAGCCGGTCAGCCTGCTCGCGCTGATCGCCCGGTTCGCCGTGCTCGGCCTGCGCAAGTTCCCCGAGCTGAACTCGCGCGTCGACGGCGACGAGATCGTCGTGCTCGACGACGTGCACCTCGGCTTCGCCGCGCAGACCGACCGCGGCCTGGTCGTGCCGGTCGTGCGCGACGCGCAGGCACTGGCGACGCCCGAATTGTCCGAGGCGATCGCCGAGCGCACGAACGCGGCCAGGCAAGGGAGCCTGACGCCCGCCGAGCTCACCGGCGGCACGTTCACGATCAACAACTACGGCGTGTTCGGCGTCGACGGCTCGGCCGCGATCATCAACCACCCCGAGGCGGCGATCCTCGGCATCGGCCGGATCATCGACCGGCCGTGGGTGGTCGGCGGGCAGCTGGGCGTGCGGAAGGTGTGCGAGCTGACGCTGGCGTTCGATCACCGCGTCTGCGACGGCGGCACCGCGGGCGGGTTCCTCAGGTTCGTGGCGGACTGCGTCGAGGAGCCGCTCAAAGCGCTGTAGGGTAAGCGAAATGAGCGAGCCTTTGGGTTCGCGCGAGCGCAGGAAGCTGCAGACGCGCCGCGCGATCTCCGAAGCCGCGATCGCGTTGTTCGTCGATCGCGGCTTCGACCATGTTTCCGTCGCGGAGGTCGCCGTCGCGGCGGAGGTGTCGAAGATGACGGTCTTCAACTACTTCGCGACCAAGGAAGATCTCGTCCTGTACCGGGTCGAGGGCCTGTTCGAGCAGCCAGCGAGCCAGGTGCGCGACCGGGAGCCCGGCGAGTCCCCGGTCGCCGCGCTGCGGCGGCATTTCCTGCGTGGCCTCGCGGAGCGCGAGCCCGCGACCGGGCTCAACGACGAGGACGGCTACCTCGCGTTCCAGCACCTGGTGATGGGCTCGCCGACGTTGAAGCTGCGCCTGATCGACCACGGCAAGCGCACCGAGACCGCGCTCGCCTGCGCGTTCACCGAGGTGCTCGACGCGTTCACCGCCAAGCTCGCGGCCGCGCAGGTCATCGCCGTCCAGTACGCGCTGGTCTGCTGCAACCTCACGCGCGTGCTCGGCGGCCAGTCCGCCGCGGAGCTTTACCCGAGTGCGGTCGACGAGGCCGAGCGTGGCTTCGGGATGCTGCTCAGCGGGCTCAGGGACACGGCCCTGGTCTGAAGAACGGGATAAAGCGGGCTTTATCCCGTTCTGACATAAAGCCCGCTTTATCCCGTCACCAGGTCCACGAAAGCCTTGCCTGCCGGGGAAAGGCGGGCCGGGTCGTAGATCATGCCGTAGGCGCGCCTGATCGGCGGGTCGACCGCGCGGACCACCGCGCCCTGTCCCGCCAGGCGCCGCGCGACCGAGCTTTCGAGCCAGCCCGCGCCGACGCCGGACAGCACGAATCCCGGGATGGCCTGGCGGTTCTGCAGCACCGAGGACATCCGGGTGCGTGCCCCGGCCGTGCGCAATGCCTGTTCCACCAGCGTGCGCTGGGAGCTGCCTTTCGGCACCCCGACCCAGCTGATGTCGGGCAGATCCGACAAGGGCAGCGGATCGGCGTCGGGGACCGCGGTGCCCGGCGGGAACGCGAGCCAGTACTCGTGACTGCCGAGTTCGACGGCAGGCAGCCCGCGCGCGGTCGCGGGCAGGTAGCAGAACACCAGCTCGCAGTGTCCTTTGCGGATCAGCGACGCGGCCGCCTGCTCGTCGGAGAGTTCGTTGATGCGCACGGAAACCTGGGGGAACCGTTGCCGGAACCCGCCGACCAGCTCCGCCACCGGATGCGCGGTGACGAACGGCCAGGCGTGGATGTCGAGCCTGCCACGCGGGACACCGCCCGCGTCGGTGAAGAACCCCTCCGCGGCGGCGACACCGCGCAGCAGGCGCCTGGCGGGCCCGATGAACGCGGTGCCCGCCGAAGTCACCACCAGCGTGCGGCCGATCCGGTCGAACAGCAGCACGCCGAGTTCGCGCTCCAGCGCCCGGATGCCTTGCGACACCGAAGGTTGCGCGACCCGCAACGCTGCCGCGGCCGGGGTGATCCCGCCGTGGTCCACCGCCGCGAGGAAGTACTCGACCTGCCGCAGCTCCACGGCGTCAGGAGGGGGAGCGCAGTGAGCGCCGCAGCATCTTGCCGGACTCGGTGCGCGGCAGCCGGTCGCGGAACTCGAACCGGCGCGGGGTCTTGAACCCGGCGAGCTTCTCGCGGCAGTGCGCGGCGAGGCGCTCGGCCAGGTCGTCGCCGGGCAGTACGCCCGGCCGCGGCTGGATGATGGCGACCACGCGCTGGCCCCATTCGGGATCGGGCTCGCCGATCACGGCGGCGTCGGCGACCTCGGGATGCTCTAGCAATCTGCCCTCGATTTCCGCCGGGTAGACGTTGACGCCCCCGGTCAGGATCAGGTCGGTGCGGCGGTCGCAGAGGAACACGCGGCCCGCCGCGTCGACGTAACCGATATCGCCGACGGTGATGAACTCACCGTCGCGGTTGGCGGCGGTCTTTTCGGGATCGTTGTGATAGCTGAACTTCGTCTGCGCGGAGCTGTAGTAGAGCGTGCCGGCCTCGCCCGCGGGCACGGGTTCGCCGTGCTCGTCGACGACCTTGACCGTCACCCCGGGCAGCGGCCTGCCGACGGTGCCCGGTTCGGTCAGCCATTCCTTGGAGTCAACGACGGTGACCATGCCTTCCGAGGCGCCGTAGTACTCGTAGACGACCGGTCCGAACCACTCGATCATCCGCTCCTTGACCCCGCGCGGGCACGGGGCGGCGCCGTGCATGACGCTGCGCAGGCTCGACGTGTCGTAGCGGCCGCGCACCTCGTCCGGCAGCTGCAGCATGCGATGGAACATCGTCGGCACCAGGTGGGTTTCGGTGACACCGTGCCGCTCGATCAGCCGCAGTGTCTCCTCGGCGTCGAACTTCGCCATCACGACGAGCGTGTGCCCGAGATGCAGGCTGTTGGTCGAGAACGCACCGGGCGCTGCGTGGTAGAGCGGGCAGGTGACCAGGTGGACACCGGTGCCGGGATGGACGTTCATGCGCTCCAGCGACGCCAGCGCGACCGCGGGCACCACCGGCGGGCCTCCGGGCAGCGGACGGCGCACGCCTTTCGGGCGGCCGGTGGTGCCCGAGGTGTAGAGCATGCTCTGGCCCATGGTCAGGTCTTCGGGCGTGCCGGTCGGTTCGTCCGCGCCGAAGTCGGCGTAGTCCTCCCAGCCGGGCGCGCCGCCGATCGCGAACCGGTGGGCGGGCGACACACCCAGCTCGTCAAGTCGCGCCGTGCAGGTCTCGGCGATGGCGGCTTCCGCGACGACGACCTTGGCGCCGCTGTTGCCCACGATGTAGCCGATCTCGTCGGCGGACGAGCGGTAGTTGACCGGGGTGAAGTACAGCCCGCTCTGCCAGGCGGCCAGCGCCAGCTCGAAGAACGGGATTCCATTGTGGACGATGGCGGTGACGCCGTCGCCCGGCGCCAGCCCGAGCGCGCGCAGCGCGTGCGTCAGCTGGTTCACTCTGGCGGCCAGCGTGCTGAAGGTGACCTCTCGGCCCTCGGGATCGATGACCGCGGTGCGGTGCGGGTCGGTCACGGCGATGTCGAGAAAGGTACTCACGTGATCCATTAACGCCGATGAAGTGCCTCCCCGTCAAAGACACGTGGGCGAAAAGCCCGATAGGCGCTACCTATGGCGTTGCCGCTGAAAGGAAAGCCTCCGCCGCTGGCGACAGCGGGCCCTCGCGGAAGATCAACCCGATCGTGCGCTTGACCGGCGGCGCCGTCCCGCGGATCTCTACGTTCTGTAGCTCGCGCTCGGCCACCCGGCGCGGCAGGAACGTCGCGCCCGCGCCGTGTTCGACCAGGTGCCACACGGTCTGCCGGTGCGCGCATTCGACGGCGATCCGGCCCGCCGTGCCATCGAGCACGTCGTCGAGCTGGGTGCGGGTGGTCGCGTCGACCAGCTCCATCACCAGCGGGATGTCGGCGACGGCGTCGAGCGGCACGGGATCGGCCAGCCCTTCGGCGAGCGAGGGCGGCAGCGCGAGCACGATCTCCTGGTCACCGAGCGGGAGCGTGCGCAGTGACTCCCCGTGCACCGGCAACTCGGTCAATCCCAGATCGCACTGTCCGTGCCGGACCGACGCGGCGACCGCGGCGGGTCCACCGGGATCGACGATGTTGAGCAGCACGCCAGGATGCCTGCGGTGGAAACGCCCGGCCAGCTCGGGCAGCGGATCGGTGGTCAACCCGGCCAGCGCGGCGATGTCGAGCCGCCCGCCGGTCAGCCCGCTGACCGCGCTCACCGCGCCGCGCGCCCGCTCGGCGTCCTCGAGGATCCGCCGCGCGGGTTCCAGAAAGGACCGGCCCGCCGCGGTCAGCACGAGATGCCGTCCGGTGCGGTCGAACAGTTCGGCCCCGAGCTCGCGTTCGAGCTGGCGGACGGCCTGCGAAAGTGAGGGCTGGGCCAGGAAGAGCGCCTCCGCGGCCTTGGTCACCCCTCCGTGGTCGACTACGGCGACGAAGTACTCCACTTGCCGTAGGTCCACGGTTTCAGATTAGCGCGCGTCTCGTGGATCTTGTGCGATGAGAGTCGAGAGCCAGGGGCCGCCTGGGCTCGGCTATCGCGCGCAAGATCCACGAGACACGCGCTAACGTCGAACTATGGATGCTGACGACTTCGGGCAGGTACTGGCGGCGGTGCGGGAGTTCGTGCGCCGCGAGGTCGTGCCGCGCGAGACGGAGATCGACGAATCGGACGAAATCCCGGCCTCGGTCCGCGAGAAGGCGGCCGGGCTCGGCCTCTTCGGCTGGGCGCTGCCGGAGGAGTTCGGCGGCCTCGGCCTGCGCATGGCCGAAGACGTCCGCCTCGCCATCGAGCTGGGCTACACGACCCCGGCCTTCCGGTCCCTGTTCGGCACGAACAACGGCATCGCGGGCCAGGCGATCGTCAACTACGGCACCGACGCGCAGAAGGCCGCCTGGCTGCCCCGGCTCGCGGCGGGCGAGGCGATCGCCTCGTTCGCGCTGACCGAGACCGAGGCAGGCTCCGACCCGAGCGGCCTGGTCAGCAAGGCGATCTCGGACGGCGAACGCTACGTCCTCAACGGCACCAAGCGGTTCATCACCAACGCCCCGCTCGCCGACGTCTTCGTCGTCTTCGCCAGGACCGAGCCGGATTCGGTGGGCGGTAAGGGTATTTCCTGCCTTCTGGTCCCATCCGACTCGCCCGGCGTGACCGTCGGCCCGCACGACGCGAAGATGGGCCAAGGCGGCGCCTGGACCTCCGAGGTCGTTTTCGACGACGTGGCCGTGCCGTTCAACGCGCTCATCGGCGTCGAGAACGACGGGTTCCGGATCGCGATGGCCTCCCTGTCGCGCGGTCGCCTGCACATCGCGGCCATCTGCGTCGGCATGGCGGAGCGCGCACTGGCCGAGGCGGTCGCGTACGCGCGCACCACCCGCCAAGGCGGACGGCCGATCGGCGAATACCAGCTCGTACAGGCACTTCTGGCCGAATCCCACGCCGAGCTGGCCGCGGGCCGCGCGATGGTGCTCGCCGCCGCGGACGCCTACGACTCCGGCGAGGACCGCAAACTCGGGCCGTCCTCGGCGAAGCTCTTCTGCACCGAGATGCTCGGGCGCGTGGCGGACCGTGCCGTCCAGGTGCACGGCGGCATGGGGTACATGCGCGGGGTCGCGGTAGAGCGGATCTACCGCGACGCCCGGCTTTTCCGGATCTACGAAGGGACCAGCGAGATCCAGAAGCTCGTAATCGCGCGAGAGCTTCTTAAAGAGTCGTGAGCTTTTCGAGTTCGGTGACCAGAAGCTGGAGTTCCTCGTCCGTGTTGAAGTAGTGGACGGACGCCCGGATCATGTCGGGCAGGTTCCGGGCGGTGAAGTCGTACTGCGCCGAGGTGCGCGCCGAGACGGAAGTGTTGATCTTCGACTCGGCGAGGTGGGCCTTGACCTTCTCGGCCGGGATGCCCGCGACGCTGAACGTGACAATGCCGCACTTGCGGGCGCCTTGGTCATGGACGGTCACACCGGGGAGGTCGGCCAGCCGGGAGCGCAGGTCGGCGGCGAGCTCGGTGACGCGCTTTTCGATGGCGGGCATGCCCCAGCCGAGCGCGTAGTCGACGGCGGCGCCGAGGCCGAGCAGGGCCGCGTAGTCGCGTTCCCAGGTCTCGAACCGCTTGGCGGTCAGGTCCACTTGGTACTCGTTGGGCGCCGTCCACGAGGCGGAGTGCAGGTCGAGCATCGCGGGCTCGACGCGCTCGCGCAGGCGGGGGTGCATGTAGCCGAAGCCGGTGCCTCGGGGACCGCGCAGGTACTTGCGGCCGGTGACGCTCAGCGCGTCGCACTGGAGGCGCTGGACGTCGAGGTCGAGCTGGCCAGCGGACTGGCAGGCGTCGAGCAGGAACGGGATCCCGGCTTCGCGGGCGACCGCGCCGATCTCCTCGGCCGGGTTGACCAGGCCGCCCTGGGTGGGCACGTGGGTGGTCGAGATGAGCTTGACGCTGGAGTCGACGCGGCGGCGCAGGTCGGCGACGTCGAGCTGGCCGGTCTCGTCGTCGTCGACCACCTCGACCACGGCGCCGGTGCGGTGCGCGATCTGGAGGTAGGCGATGGCGTTGCTGGCGTACTCGGATTTGCAGGTCAGGATCTTGTCGCCGGCGGTGAACCCGAACGCGTAGAACACCGCCTGCCAGGAGCGGGTCGCGCTGTCGCTCAGCGCGATGTCCTCGGCGTCGGCGTTGATGAGCCGCGCGATCGAGGTGTAGACGGCCGCGATGCGGGCATCCTCGCGCGCCGCCGCCTCGTAGCCGCCGATCAGCGACTCGGCTCGCAGGTGGTCGACGACGGTCTCGGTCACGATCGAAGGCGGAAGGGAGGCTCCGGCGTTGTTGAGATGGGTCACCTGGGCGCAGCCCGGGGTTTCGGCACGGGCGCGCTGAACGTCGGCTGGCTGCATACCAACTGCATACAGTATCGTCCAACTGTATGCAACGTTCTCCGCTGCGCCAGGAGCTCTTCGCGCAGATCACCGCCCGCGTGCTCGACGGGAGACTGGCCGGGCGCGTCAACGAGGTCCACCTCGCGAAGGAACTCGGCGTCAGCCGCACGCCGCTGCGCGAGGCGCTGGTCGGCCTGGCCGATCGCGGCCTGCTGATCTCGGAACTCGGCCGCGGTTTCCTCGTGCCGCCGCTCGACCTCGGCGAGGCGCGGCAGCTGTACCCGCTGGTCGCCGAGCTCGAGTCACTGGCGGTCCGCTGGACACCGGTGCACGACCTGCAGACGCTGGCCGATCCGCTCGACGAGATCGCCGACGGCATGTCCGCCGCGCTGGCCGAGGGCGCCGAACTGTCCGCATGGGACGATCGCTGGCACGCGATGTTGCTGTCCCGCACGGTGAACCCGCACCTGCTGCGGCTGATCGATCAGACCAAACCACTCTTGAAGCGCTATGACGTGCTGTATTTCGGTGGCATCGAGCGCTCGCGGCAGAGTATTGATGAGCATCGCCAGATCGCGGCGGCACTGCGCACGGGTGACCTCAACGAGGCATGCCAGGTGCTGGTGCAGAACTGGGTGAAGTCACTGGGGTATTTCGAGGAAGGCAGGCAACGATGATCGCGATAGCGCACCTGAGCGACATCCATATCGACGACGGGCAACGCAGCCGGGAGCGCGCGGCCCGCGTGCTGTCCTACGTCAACGGACTGTCCCATGTGGACGCCGTTGTGGTCACCGGGGACCTCGCCGACAACGGCGCTCCCGAGGAGTACGCGCAGGTCGCGGCCCTGCTGAAGTCGCCGCACATGACGATCACCTGCCCCGGCAACCACGACAAGCGGCCCGAGTACCGGGCCGGCCTGCTCGGCGAGCCCGCCGCTGACGCGCCGGTCAACCAGGTGATGAGCACACCCGGCGCGCTCTACGTTTCGCTGGACTCGAGCATTCCCGGTCGCCCGAACGGGTTCATCGCCGACGAATCCCTTGCCTGGCTTGACGAAGTGCTCACGACCACCGATACCTGGAAGCCCGCGTTCGTCTGCTTCCACCACCCGCCGGTCGACCTGGCCGTGCCGCAGGTCGACCGGATCCGCCAGTTCGACGAGTCCCGGCTCGCCCAGGTCCTTGCCCGCCATTCGCGGGTGGCCGCCCTGCTGTGCGGTCACGTGCACACGGCGGCGACCACGACCTTCGCCGGGCTTCCGCTGCTGATCGCGCCGGGCGTGGTGTCGACCTCGCTGCTGCCGTTCGAGCCGAACGGCGACCGCGGCTGGGAGGACGGCGGCCCGATCGACCTGGACGCGCCGCCCTCGCTCTACTTCCACATCCTGCACGACGACGGCCGCCTGACCTCGCACCTGCGCGTCGTCCACGCCTAGGAGTCGTGAGTGGCACGGCCGGTTCTAACCGGTTGTCCTGTTTCAGGACCTCGCAGACAGATGTGTGTCAGGACTTTCCGGACAGTTTCTGGCTGGTCAGTGGTTGATAGCGTACTGATCTGTCGAGGGTGAGCTGGCGGACGACCGTGTCGCCGATCATGATGGTGACGCGGTCGCCTTGCCAGTAGACGGTGGCTGTGTGCTGTTTCCAGGCGCGTCCCAGGACGATGGAGCAGCCGGAGAAGGCGATCACGCCGGTGGCGGAGACGGGCCGCGTGGTGGTCCCGCTGGGGGCGCTGCGGCCGCCGGTGGGGATGGCTTTGCCGCGGTCGTTGTAGCGTTGGCGGGGTGTCTGGCCGCCGAGGCTTTGGTGGCGTCGGTTG
>NZ_FNON01000006.1:384753-578041 GCF_900107045.1 Amycolatopsis xylanica | reverse complement strand
GTGACCAGTCCGCTTCCAGCAGACCGGTCACCACCGCCGCCAGCTCACCGGCCAGCCGGTGGGCTTTCGGGCGCCGGCCGCGTTCGAGGGCCAGACGCTGGGCTCGGTCGGCCCGGTAGCGGCGAGGCCGGCCAGTGATCGTGGCGCCGGGCCTGGAGCACCGCGGCCCACCACCTCGGCGCACTTCCCGTGAAATCGTCGAGGGTGACCTACCCAGGACTCTCGCAATCACATCCTGGGTAAGTCCCTGATCCAGACCGTTCTGGATCTTTTCCCGTTCCTCGCACGTCAACCGGGGTCCTGGCATGACGATCTCCTATCAGCCACCACTACTTGCAACAACCGATTGAGACCAAGTGACTCTTGGCAGGTCTCATAGCCCGAAAGCCACTTTCGTCAGATCGCATCTGACGAAAGTCACTTTCGGGCTAACGGTGGCCGGTTTCCCGAGGTCAGCGGTAGGCGGAGGCCAGTTCGACCAGGGTCCGGGCGGCGAAGCCCGAGGCGCCGGGTACGACGTCGTCGTAGGTCTTGTCCGCGCGGGCGGGGCCCGCGATGTCGAGGTGGACCCACGGGGTGTCGCCGACGAACTCGCGCAGGAAGAGTGCCGCGGTGATGCCGCCAGGTCCGGGCACCGCCTGGCGGATGTCGGCCAGCTCGCCGCGGATGGTCTCGGCGTGCGCTTCGAGCAGCGGCATGCGCCACCACGCCTCGCCGGCACGTTCGCCGGCTTCGCGGACGCGGTCGGCGAGCGCGTCGTCGGTGGCGAAGAGGCCGCCGGTGCGGAGGCCGAGTGAGACCTTCATCGCACCGGTCAGCGTCGCGACATCGATGACAGCGTCCGGCTTGAAGCGCTTGATGCCGTACGCGAGCGCGTCCGCGAGCACCATGCGGCCCTCGGCGTCGGTGTTGCCGACCTCGGTGGTCACGCCGTTGAAGTGCCGGACGACGTCGCCGGGCCGGTACGACGAGCCGGACACGTGGTTCTCCGCGGCCGGCACCAGCGCGGTGACCCGCACCGGGAGCTTGAGCGCGGCGATCGCGCGGGCCGCGGCGATGACCGCGCCGCCGCCCGCCATGTCCGTGCGCATCAGGTGCATGCCGTCGGCGCTCTTGATGGATATGCCGCCGGTGTCGAACGTGATGCCCTTGCCGACGAGCAGCAGGTGCTTGGCCGCGCCGCGCGGGCGGTACTCGAGCTCGATCAGGCGCGGCGGGCTGGCAGAGCCGCCGCCGACCGCGAGCACGCCGCCGAAGCCCTGTTCGGCGAGCCATTTCTCGTCGCGGATGGTGACCGTCAGGCCGGGCACCGCGGTCTTCCGCGCGATTTCGGCCAGCCAGGCCGGGTTCTTGACGTTCGACGGGGTGTTCGCCAGGTCGCGGGCCAGCGCGGCCGCGCCTGCGAGCTCACGCACGCGCGCCGCGATCTCCTGGTACGCGGGCACGGCGCGCTCGTACCTGGTGAGCACGCGCAGCGTGCGCAGCGCGGGCTTCGAGCGGTCGGCGCTGACGCTGTAGCGGTAGCCGCCCAGCAGCGCGCCCATCATCAGCTCGGCGACGTCGTCGCCGTCGGCCTCTTCGGGAAGTTCGATCTGGAACGCGTGCCCACCACGGTCGGCGAGATACGACTCGGCCTCGCGGGCGAGCGCGGCGCCCGCCTTGCGGTACTGCTTGGGCTCGCCGTCGCCGATGCCCGCCAGCCAGCGTGGGCCCGATCCGGCCGGGATGGTGCGCACCTCACCGGCGCGGCCGCTGGAGGTCACCCCCTCCAGTTCGAACGGCTCCGCTGGCGTGCCATCCTCGTGGTCCTCGGGGGTGGACACCAGGATCGCGAGCGGGGCACCGCGACGGTGCGTGTCGGCGATCTCGATGTCGATCAGCGGATGGGGGACGGGGGGTATCGGGATGCGCACGGTGCGTGATCTCCAAAAGAGTGACCGCGACCCCGGCCTCCAGCGCTGAGCAGCGCGGAAACCGGGGCGCGGAAATGTGGCTCGAGCAGGAGGTTCGGCTCAGCCGGTGACCTCTTGCAAGGCCACTCCTAGGTCCTTCGCCTCTTCTGCCGAAAGCTCGACGACAAGTCGCCCGCCACCCTCGAGTGGGACGCGCATCACGAGGCCCCGCCCCTCCTTAGTCACTTCGAGGGGACCATCTCCGGTCCGGGGCTTCATGGCCGCCATAGCGTGCTCCCTCCGTCTTAACCGGCGCGCCCGGGTCGCGCTCGTCAAAGCCAGCCGGGTCCTAGCGTCCATTGTCCCTCATCAGCGACCGAGCGCGAACGCGGACCGATCTTTTGCCGCCGTATCGGTGCTGGTATGCGGCCCGGCGGGCTGTAAGACTCCAGGCGTAATGACGTATTTCGCCCGAGGAGAATCTGTGACCACATCCGACGTCCTGCTGACCGCCGACGCCGAAGGGGTCCGCACGCTGACGCTCAACAGGCCGAAGGCGTACAACTCGATGACCGTCGAGTTGAAGGAACTGCTGCTGGCCGCGCTGCGCGAGGCCGCGGACGACCCGGAGGTCCGCGCGGTCGTGCTCACCGGGGCAGGCAAGGCGTTCTGCGCGGGACAGGACCTGAAGGAGCACGTCGGGCTGCTGCAGGCGGGTGACCCGGCGCCGCTGCACACGGTCAAGGAGCACTACAACCCGATCGTGAAGACCATCGTCGGCATGCCCAAGCCGGTCATCGCCGCGATCAACGGCCCGGCGGCGGGCGCGGGCGCGGCGTTCGCGTACGCGAGCGATCTGCGTATCGCGGCGACGTCGGCCAACTTCCTCATGGCGTTCGCGAACGTCGGCCTCGGCCCGGACTCCGGCGCGTCCTGGACACTGCAGCGGCTGATCGGGCTCGGCCGCGCGGCCGAGCTGATGCTGCTGGCCCGCACGGTCGACTCGGCGGAGGCGCTGACGCTCGGCCTGGTCGGCGAGGTCGTCCCCGACGAGGAGCTCGCGGCGCGGGCCCAGGCGGTCGCGGCGCGGCTCGCGGCCGGTCCGACGGTCGCCTACGCGAAGATCAAGAGCGTGCTGGCCACAGCCGCCGAGTCCACTTTGGAGGAGGCGCTCGAGGCCGAGGACGCCGCGCAGTCCGCGCTCGGCGCGACGGCGGACCACGCCGAGGCGGTTGAGGCGTTCGTCACCAAGCGCCGCCCGGCGTTCCAGGGCAAGTAGCGCCCCGGGATAAAGCGGGCTTTATGCCGGACCGGCATAAAGCCCGCTTTATCCCGTCTTGGCTCGGAAGCAGCCGGTCACGTGGTCGTCGACCATGCCGGTAGCCTGCATCAGCGCGTAGCAGGTGGTCGGGCCTAGGAACGCGAAGCCGCGCTTCTTGAGTTCCTTGGCCATCGCCTTGGACTCGTCCGTGATCGCCGGGACGTCGGCCATCGTGCGCGGCCGCTGGTGCTTGGCGGGCGCGAACGACCACAGCAGGTCGTCCAGCGGCACGTCCAGCGAGTCGATCGCGCGGGCGTTCTTGATCGCGGCGAGGATCTTCGCGCGGTTGCGGACGATCGACGCGTCCTGCATCAGCCGCTCGACGTCGTCCTCGCCGAACTCCGCCACCTTCTCGGGGTCGAAGCCGAGGAAAGCCGCGCGGAAGCTTTCCCGCTTGCGCAGGATGGTGATCCAGGAAAGTCCCGACTGGAACGACTCCAGGCACAACCGCTCGTACAGCGCGTCGCGCCCGCGGAGCGGGACTCCCCATTCGGTGTCGTGGTACTCGGCGTAGTCCGGCGTCGAATTACCCCACGAACAGCGCGCGACCCCATCGGCGCCGACCAGCGAACTCATCGCTCTCCCAACGAATACGACTCCGCGAACCGCGCGAACCGCTGCAGCGAGTGCCGCACGCCCAGCACCATCGCGGGTTTCACCAACGGCCAGCCGAGCCTGCCGACCAGCCCGAACGGCAACGACAGATGCTCCGCCCAGACGAACGTGGAGCGGTGCGGGCCGTTGCTGGTCACCTGGAACACCCCGGTGCCCTTGACGATCGAGCCGAGATGCCGCACCACGCACCGGACGGGCGGCTCCCAGGTGGTGATCTCCATGGTGTCGGTGAACCCGATGCCGGCCAGCCCGGTGAAGGCGGCGAGCTTCGTGCCGACCGCGCGGCCGTTGCCCTCGATCACCCGCACGTCGGTGCCGAGCATCCACTCGCTCTGGCGGGCCCAGTCGGTCAGCGCGAGCCAGGTCGTCCCGGCCGGGGCGTTGACCTCGACCGACAGCACGACGTCACTCAAGAGGCGACACCTTCTGCTGGGCTTCGAGCTCGGCGACCCGCGCGCGCAGCCCGTCGATCTCGACACCGAGGCGGCGGATGACCCAGTCGACCTCGGTCATCTTGTAGCCGCGCAGCACGAGCTGGAAGCGGACCTGGTCGATGTCGTCGCCGGTGATGTCTTCGGCGGGCAGCCGCGTCGGCGAACTGCCGGGCGCCAGCGGGGCGAGCTCCTCACCCCTGCCGAAGACCACCGCGGCGAGCAGGAACACCACGGCGGCCACCAGCAGCATGACTACGAGGTAGATCAGCGCGGTCGTCACGCGACGATCGTGGCACACGTCTCCCAGGAACGTCGCGCGAGCACGACGAGCCGGACGCTGACGACCACCCAGACCACGGTCAGTATCCCGCACGGCACACTGAGGAACAGCCGGTTCACGTCGACCACCCCGGTGGCGCCGACCATCACCGCCACCGAGAGCAGGTTCAGCCCGACCGCCGCCACGAGCAGCCCGGAGGTCAGCTTGGCGATCTGCCCGCCGTCCGCGCGGCGGGACAGCCACCGCGTGCCGGCCAGCGCGAGCAGTCCCACGATTGCGACGATGTACGCCGAGCCGTGGGTGAACTGGGCCGCGTACTTGTACCAACCGGGCGTCGGCGTGGACAGCCGCGTCCACGCGCCGAAGGTCAGCATCCGGACGACGTCCCAGGTCAGCTGCATCAGCGGGACCCCCAGCACCACCTTCCAGAGCGTGCGGACGCCGGTGTGCATGCCGAGTTCGGCCTGGTAGTCACGGGCCACGACGGCCGCGGGGCCGAACTCGGCGACGGCGCGGCGTTGGGCTTCTTCTTCATTCCAGCCTCCTTCGCGGTACGCGGCGGCGGAGTCGCAGAGGCCGTCGCGTGCTTCGTCGAGCAGGTCCGCCTTGGCCGCGCGCGGTCCGCGCAACCTGCCGTCGAGCTCGGCGAGGTAGCCGTCGATCACGCCCATGCCTGTCCCCCGAGTACACCGCCGATGACGTTCGTGAACTCCTGCCACTCCTGGCGTTCGGTCGCGAGCGCGCGCTGGCCGGAGCGGGTGAGCTTGTAGGTGCGGCGCTTGCGGCCGGACACGACGTCCCACTCACTGGCGAGGTAACCGGCCCGCTCCAGGCGCCGCAGCGCCGGGTACACGGTGCCGGTCGGCAGGTCGAGCGCGCCGTCGCTGCGCAGCTGGAGCGACTCGATGATCGCGTAACCGTGGAGTTTGCGGCCGTCGAGGACGGCCAGCAGTAGTGCGTCGAGGTGTCCGCGCAGGACGTCCGCCTTCATAGATAGGCACTCTACTCATCGACGCCCCTGGCATCGACCCTGAGTCACCCCTGAATCGTCCCTGATTTGTTGCGTTTGCCGCCTACATGTAGCCGAACTACATATAGAGTCGCCGCCATGGACCCACTGCCGATCGCGAGAGCCCAGTTCGCGACCACCACCTCGTTCCACTTCCTGTTCGTGCTGCTCACCCTCGGCCTCGTGACGGTCGTCGCCGTGATGCAGACACGCTCCGCGTTCGGGCGGAAACCCGAATTACTCCGAATGACCCGATTCTGGGGCAAGCTCTATGTGATCAACTACGCACTGGGAATCGCCACCGGCATCGTGATGGAATTCCAGTTCGGGCTCACCTGGACCGGACTGTCTGCATTTGCAGGCGACGTGTTCGGCGCACCGCTGGCCATCGAGACGCTGGTCGCGTTCTTCGCCGAGTCGACCTTCCTCGGCCTCTGGATCTTCGGCTTCTCGAAGCTGAACAAGTGGGTGCACCTGGCGCTGATCTGGCTGGTCACGCTGACCGCCTACGCCTCGGCGCTGTTCATCATGGTGGCGAACTCGTTCCTGCAGAACCCGGTCGGCACGCACACCGAGAACGGTGTGCTGAAGCTCGACGACTTCGGCGCGCTGCTGGCGAACCCGGCGCTCGCCGCCGCGCTGCCGCACCTGATCGGCGCGGCCGTGATGACCGGCGGGTTCTTCGTCGTCGGGGTCAGCGCGTACCACTTCATCAAGCGCACCACCGAGGTCGAGTTCTTCCGGCGCTCGATGCGGATCGGCGTGCTCGCCGCGCTGCTCGGCAGCCTGCTGGTGATCAACCAGGGCTTCGCGCAGTTCGGCCTGATCAGCGGATACCAGCCGGACAAGTTCAAGCAAGGGCCCGAAGTCGGCGCTTCGCTCGGTTTCATGATCATGATCGGTTTCGCCTGCCTGCTGGCCGCGCTGCTCGGCACGGCGCTGCTGCACCGCGACCGGATCACCAAGGTCAGGCCGCTGCTGTACCTGATGGTGCTGGCGATCCCGCTGCCGTTCCTGGCCGCGATCGCCGGGTGGCTGGTGCGGGAGTTCGGCCGCCAGCCGTGGCTGGTCTACGGGAAGCTGCGCACCGCCGACGCCATCGCGAACGTGAGCGGCGGCGAGATCCTGTTCTCGTTCGTGGCCTTTACAGCCCTGTTCGCTGTGCTCGCGATCGCCGACTGGGTGCTGATGGCCAGGGTCGCCAAGCGTGGCCCCGAAGTCGACGCGCCGCGGCCCGTCGCGCTGCCCGTGCTGAGCGGGGTCTGATCATGGTGACGTTGTGGTGGGGTGTGCTGGGCCTGCTGATCGCGGCCTACTTCGCGCTGGCCGGGTATGACTACGGCATCGGGATGCTGCTGCGCGGCTTCGGCGGCGACCAGCGGCGCGTGCTCGGCTCGCTGGGGCCGTTCTTCCTGGCCAACGAGGTGTGGCTGGTCGCGGCGGTCGGTGTGCTGTTCGGCGCGTTCCCGCATCTGGAGGGCCGCGTGTTCTCGGGCGCGTACGTGCTGGTGGTGACGCTGCTGCTGGGCTTGGTGACGTTCACGGCGTCGGTGCAGCTGCGTGGCAGGAACCCCGGGACCCGGGGCGCGCTCTGGAGTTTCGGGATCGGCGTGGGCGCGCTGGTGACGGCCGTTTCGTGGGGCCTGTTCCTCGGGAACCTGGTGCGCGGGGTGCCGTCCGGTGACGTGCTCGGGTTGTTCACGCCGTACGCGGTGCTGTGGGGAGCCGGGTTCGTCGCGCTGTTCGCGTTGCAGGGCGCGGTTTTCCTGACCGTGCGCGCCCCGGAAGACCTGGTCGGGCGGGCGCGCAGGCTGGCGACCTCGCTGGTCGCGCCGGTGCTGGCGTTCCTGGTGGTCGCGACGCTGTGGGGGCTGGTCGAACTCGAAGGCGCGACGTGGCGCGGGATCCCGGTCGTGGCGGTGGCGTTCGCGGCGCTGGCCGTGGTGTTCGCCGGGCTGCGCGCGCGGCGGTACCGCGTGGCGCTGGCCGCGGCGATGGTGCTCGCGGCGGCGCCGGTGGCCTTGGTCGGACTGCTCCGGTTCCCGGTGGTCTACACGTCCACAGTGGACACACTGACCGTTGACCAGGCCGCCACGTCGGCGGAGACGTTCAAGCTGCTCACCGCGTTCGGTGTGCCGTCGATCGTGCTGATGATCGCGGTGCAGTGGGTGACGTGGCGCGCCAACCGTGGCCGGGTCGACCAGCGTTCGCCGCTGCACTTCTGAGGGGACGTCATGCGGTCTTACTACGCGGTGCTGGCAGGGTTCGGCGTGCTCACGGCGAGCGTGATCCTGGCGCAGGCCGACCTGCTCGCAACGCTGCTGACCAGCGGTTTCAGCTGGCTCCTGGTCGTCGTGATCGCGGCACGTGCAGTGCTCGCGGGTGTGCAGGGCGCGGTCGTCGGGCGGTTCGCCGCCCGCACGAAGTCCTTGCTGCGCAAGCGGATTCTGTCGGCCGAAACGGACCGTGCCGGTGAGGCGGCGACGCTGGCGACCAAGGGCGTCGACGCGGCGGACCCGTATCTCACCGGCTATCTCCCGGCGCTCGTGACGGCCGTCGTAGTGCCGGTGGCGGTGATCGTCCGGCTGTTCACGGCCGATCTGGCCTCGGCGCTGATCGTCACCGCGACCGTGCCGCTGATCCCGGTCTTCGCGATCCTCGTCGGCGCGCATACGAAGGCGAAGACCGCGCGGCAGTGGCGGCTGCTAGCCAAGCTCGGCGGCCATTTCCTGGACGTCGTCAGGGGTTTGACCACGCTGAAGGTGTTCGGTCGCGCCGAGGCGCAGGCGCGGACTGTCCGCGCGATGGCCGACGCGCACGTCGACGCGACCATGCGGACGCTGCGGGTGGCGTTCCTGTCCGCGCTGGTGCTGGAACTGCTCGCGACGCTGTCGGTGGCGCTGGTCGCGGTACCGATCGGTTTCCGGCTGCTGGAAGGCGGGATGACCGCGCACACGGCGCTGCTGATCCTGATACTGGCGCCGGAGGCCTACCTGCCGCTGCGCGCGGCCGGTGCGAAGTTCCACGCGGGCGCGGAAGGTCTCGCGGCCATCCGCGAGACCGAAGCCCTCGCGCCCGCCATGGTCACCCGGCCGGGAATACGCCGGCGTCGTGGGGTTCCCGGTGTGGTGCTGGACAACGTGACCGTCCACTATGGAGATACGCCGGTGTTGTCCGGATTGGATCTCCGGATCGAGCCTGGCGAGCACGTCGCGCTGATGGGACCGAGCGGTTCGGGCAAGAGCACACTTTTGGCCCTGCTCTTGGGTTTCGTCGAGCCGACGCACGGCAGGGTGCTGATCGACGGCGTCGATCTGCGCGAGCTGGACCTGGCCGCGTGGCGTGCGGAGATCGCCTGGGTGCCGCAGCGGCCGACGCTGTTCACCGGCAGCGTCACGCACAACATCGGCTTCGGCAGGCCTGCCGGGGACGCCGCGCGGGCGGCCGCGCTCGACGACGTCGTCACCGCGTTGCCGGAGATCGGCGAAGTCGGCACGGGGTTGTCTTCTGGCCAGCGCCAGCGCATCGGCATCGCCCGCGCTTGGGCCCGCACCGACGCCGGTCTCCTGCTGCTCGACGAACCGACCGCCCGGCTCGACGCCGGAACCGAGGCGACGGTGCTGGCGGCGACGCGGCGCCTGCTCGAAGGCAGGACCGCGATCCTCGTCGCCCACCGCCCCGCGATGGCCGCGCTCGCGGATCGCGTGATCGAGGTCAAGACACTGGAGCACGTATGAACCTCACGCGGCTCATCCGCGCGGCCCTCATCGCCGCGGGCGCCGAACTGGCCGGGCTCGCGCTCATGGCCACCGCAGCCTGGCTGCTCCTGCGCGCCGCCGAACAACCACCGCTCGCCGCGTTGACGGTGGCGATCGTCGCCGTGCGGACGCTCGCTCTGCTCCGCGGCGGTCTCCGATATGCCGAACGCCTCACCGGGCACGAGGTGGTGCTCCGATACGTGAGCGTGCTCCGCACCCGCGTCTACCGATCCCTTGTGCCGCAGAGGTATTCGAGCGGTGATCTCGTCGACCGGCTAGTGTCCGATGTGGACGCGGCGCAGGATGCCGTGCTTCGCTGCCTGCTTCCGGCCGCGGTCGCGGGGCTTGTCGGGGTCACCGCCGTCGCCGCGACGTCGTTCGCGAGCATCGGCAGCGCACTCGCGCTGCTGGGCGGGCTGCTCGTCGCTGGTGTCGTGCTTCCGTTGTGCGCCATGCGAACTCCCGCGCGCCGCACAGATCTCGCGAATCACACGGTCGAGCTGATCACCGGAAGGCGCGAACTCATCGCCTATGACGCGCACGCACCCGCGCTGGCCGCCGCGCACGAGGTAGTCGAGGCGCTCGCCCGGCGCGACCGGACGGTGAGCGCCAGGAACAGTTTCCTTTCAGCGCTGGGAATCCTCACGCAGCTGGGCACCGCGGTCGCCGTGTGCTTGCTGGCCGGCGCGTCCGCGCCGGTGACCGCCGCGGTGACGCTGGGCACGATCACGGCTTTCGAGGTGGTGCTTCCGCTCACCGCGGCCGCCCAGCGCTGGGTCGAGGTCCGCGAATCGGCCACTCGTATCCGGACACTGCTGGCCGGGCGACCCGCACCGCGTGCCGCGAAACCTGTCACCACAGGCCATTTCCGCCTCGAAAAGGTCAGCGTCCAGTACCCCGGCCGCGCGCCCGCGCTGGTGGACGTCGACCTCGACCTGCCGCCGGGCAAGCGCGTCGGCCTGGTCGGTCCCAGCGGCTCTGGCAAGAGCACGCTCCTGCACACCCTGCTCGGCCTCACCGATCCGACCGGCTGGCTCACCGTCGACGGCCACCCGCTGGAGGACCGCGATCTGCCGCCGCTCATCTCCGGCGCGCTCGCGGACGCGCACGTCTTCCACACCACCGTCCGCGAGAACCTGCTGCTCGCGCGGCCCAATGCGACCGAAGACGACCTGCGCTCGGCTTGCGAGGTCACGGACCTCGACGTCGACCTGGACCGTGACGCGGGCCCGGACGGCGACGCGCTCTCCGGTGGGCAGCGGCAACGGCTCATCCTCGCCAGGGCCGTACTCGCCGCGCCGCCGGTGCTCGTGCTGGACGAGCCCGTCGAAGGCCTCGACACCGCGCACGGGGACGCGGTGCTGGCGGCCGTGCTCGCCCAAGCGACCGGGACGGTCGTCCTCGCGACCCATCGGCCCGAGCACCTGGCGGGCTTCGACGAGGTGCTCTACCTCGACGAAGGACGAATTGTCCGCAGGGAGGCAACCAAACCGGCGACGGCCGCGTGAAGCTCACAGGTCTGGGCTACTTGTGGGGAGTAATTCATGCGATTGAAACCGCTGCTGCGCGCCGGAACCGTGCTGGCGGCCATCGCCGCCGCCGTCGCGGCGAGCGTCATGCCCGCCGGAGCGACCACGCAAGCGAGCTGGCATCCGGTGCGGCTCCAGCTGCCTGACGGCTACGAGAACTCGATGGGCTACCTGTTCGCCGCCGCGGGCAGGGGCGGCTACGCGGGCATGTTCGCGGCAGGCGACGACGACCTCGATGTCGTGACCTGGACGGACTGGCGGCCGACGGTGCGCGGGGTACCTGCCGGGCACAAGTCGCCGTACATCCGTGACGAGAACAGCTCAGAGGTCGTACTGCTCACCGCACACGACTCCGTAACCGGCGAGTCGCACACGTTCACCTTGGACTCGCACGGCTACCACCGGCTCACCGCGCCCGACGGCTACTCCGGCACCGTCCGCGGCGTCGCGATCAACGACCGCGGCGACGTACTCGCCACGGTCGGTGACGAGGGCAAACGGGCGACCGTGCTGTGGCAGGCACTCGGGTCCGCGCCGATCGTGATCCCGGACGGGCCGGATACCCGCGCGACCGACCTGGACGACGACGGCACCATCCTGTTCAACGACTGGAAAACCGGCCCGTCCCTCTGGCGTGCGGGGGTGACCGAGAAACTCGCCGACCCGGCCGGGTTCAGCTCCCCGTACGCGTCCTCGATCAGGAACGGAGTGGTCGTCGGTTCGGCGTCCTCCACCGCCGAGCCCGGTGGCCGAGGCTTCGTCTGGCGGACGCCGAGCACTCCGATGGAGCTGCCGAACAGCGCCAAAATCCGCGCGATCGACAAGACCGGCCTGATCGTCGGCCAACTGCCCGACCCCAAGGGGCCGTACGGACTGCCGACGACCTGGCAGGGCACGAGCCAGGCAGGCGACCTGCCGCGGCTCGGCGGGTACAAGGGTGCCACCGCCTACGCGATCGGTGATGACGGCGTGATCGCGGGTACCGCGAATCCGGGCCCGAGCGACGAAGGCGGCGTGCCGGTCGTCTGGCAGCGCACACCGTAGTTCTTCCGCCGAAAGGCAACCTGACCGTCCACTGTGGCGTGTAGCAGGTGAACCGGAACCTATATAGGGGATTTCATGCGAATCGGATCCATGGTGCGGACTGGCGTGGTGCTCGCCGCCGTCATCGCAGGCACGGCGGCGGGCACCGTCACCGCCGGAGCGACCACTGAGGCGGGCTGGCAGCCCACCTTCCTGCCGATGCCGAGGGGACACGCGAACGCGACGGGTTTCCTCGCCGGCGCTGACGGCAAGGGCGGATACGCCGGCCACTTCTCCATCGACGGCACATCCAAGGTCGTGACCTGGCAGAACGGCATACCCACGGTGCGCGGAGTGCCCGCCGGGTACGACTTCGCCACCGTCGCGGACCAGAACTACGCCGGAACCGTGGTCGGCGACGCGCTCACCGACGATGGTCACGTCGGCGGCTTCACTTTGGACGCCAACGGTTTCCATGAACTGCCGGTGCCAGAGGGCTACACCGGCGTCTCGGCTGTCGCCATCGCCAACAACGGGCTTGTGCTTGGCTGGCTCTACCACGCCGACCCGGCGCGGTCCGCGACGATCATCTACCCACCGACGCAAGGCGAGCCGACGATCCTGCCGCCCACTCGCCGAGGCGAGTTCCCGGCGGACATCGACTCAGGCGGCGAGGTGCTGTTCAACAGCGACGAAGGCGCGTTCGTCTGGAGCAGCAACGGCATCGAGGAGATCGTGACACCGCCAGGGCACAGCACGCCGCACGTGAACGCGATCCAGAACAGCCAGGTCGTCGGCACCGCTGCCGCGTTGTCCGAGCCGGGCAGCCACGGCTTCCTCTGGCGAGCGGGCCCCACCCGCGAGCCGGAGCAGCTGGCAGGCAGTGGCAGCGCGACCGGGCACAGCGGCACCAACGTGATCATCGGTTCGCGATACTCCGCCGAGCCGTACGGCGCGCCCGCTGTCTGGACCGGCGGTGAACCCGCGAGCGGGCTGCTGCTCCCCCGTGGCTTCACCAAGGGCTTGGCCACCGCGGTGACCAGGGACAACGTCGTCGCGGGCATTGTCACGAAGGGCCCGCTCGACGAAGGCGGCAAGCCGGTCATCTGGCAGCGCCCCGCGTAGTCACGCGGGGAGGCAACCGAATCGGCGGCGGCCGCGTGAACCCCTCAGGTCGGAGTCGGCTACGGGGAGTGATCATGGGGAAGAGATCGAGAGCGCGTGCCGCCGTCGTGCCGACCGCCGTTGTCACAAGCGTGGCGGCAGGCGTACGGCGTGCCGTTGTCTGGCAGCGCACGCCCTAGGACGGTCTGCAGTCTCCGGCGAGAACCTGACGCATCGGCGGCCGGTCGGCGACCAGCACGTCGGTGACGTCGGGCAGCCACTCGCCGGAGACCTGCACGAACTGGGTCAGCTGGGCGGGGTCGTCGGACTCGATGCCGCAGCGGTTCAGCGCGGTGCCGAGGATCTGGCGTGCCATCACGCCGAGTTGCAGCAGTGAGCGGTTGCGGTGCTTGCGGACGCCGAGGTTGACCTGGGCGAGCGCGTCGAGCCCGTAATTCGCCTCACAGTCGAGCAGTAGCCCGATTTCGACGCCGTATCCGGCCGCGAACGGCACGGATTCGAGGAATTCCCTGGTCGCCGCGTATTCGCCGCCGAGCGGCTGGACCAAACCGGACAACGCGGGACGCAGCGCCGAAAGCACCGGGCGCGCGAGCAGTTCGGTGACGCGGCCGCCGCCGCTGCTCTCCAGCCGCAGCGGGCGGCGGTAGAAGCCCTTGACCAGGTGCACGCCGTCGGCGGTGAGGAGCGGGCCGAGCAGGGTCGGTACGAACAGCGGGTCGGGCTCGACGAGGTCGGAATCGAGGAAGACGACCAGGTCGCCGGTGGTGGCCGCGAGCGAGCGCCAGAGCACCTCGCCCTTGCCGGGCACCGGGGCGAGGTCGGGCAGCACGTCCTCGCGGTGCACCACGCGCGCGCCCGCCGCCTCGGCCAGCTTCGCGGTGGCGTCGGTGCTGCCGGAGTCGACGACCACCAGTTCGTCCACAATGGACCCCAGCAGTGGGTGGACGGACTCGACGACCGCGCCGACCGTCTGCTCCTCGTCGAGCGCCGGTAGCACCACCGAAACCGTCCGGTCACTCTTCGCGGCCAGAATCTCGTCGAGTGTCCAGTCTGGGTCCTGCCAGGTACGCCGCTCGAACCAACTCATGAGTAGTGATCGTGCCATGCTGGTCGTCAGTAACCGTCCCAGGAGGAGTTTTGCTGCAAGCCTTGGTCCGATTCGCGCTGGCACCGCTGGCTCGGACGATCTACCGGCCCACCGTCATCGGCGCCGAGAACATCCCGCTCACCGGGCCGGTGATCTTCGCCGCGAACCACCGCGCGGCACTCGACACCGGCGTCATCGCGCTCACCGCGCCGCGGCCGGTCAGCTTCCTCGGCAAGGCTGAATACTTCACCGGCACCGGCCTCAAGGGCCGCGCGATGGCCGCGTTCCTGACCGGCCTCGGCTACGTCCCGGTCGAGCGCGGCAACGCGCAGGCCGGTCTCGCCGCGCTCGAAGCCGCCCGCAAGGTCCTCGACGCCGGCGGCGCGTTCGGCATCTACCCCGAAGGCACCCGCTCGCTCGACGGCCGCCTCCACCGCGGCCACACCGGCGTCGGCGCGCTGGCGCTGGCCACGGGCGCGCTGGTGGTCCCGGTCGGCATCACGGGCACCGAAGGTTTGCAGCCGCGAGGCGAGCGCATCCCCCGCCGCGCCCGCGTCACGGTCCGCTTCGGCGAGCCCATGGACTTCGCCCGCTACGACGGCATGGACGCCTCGCCCGCGATCCGCCGCGCCGTCACCGACGAGATCATGTACACGATCCTGACCCTCTCGAACCAGGAGTACGTGGACAAATACCACAAACGCCCCAACCAAGACGCCGCCTGAAGCCCTGGTACAGGAAAAAAATCCCAATGTGGCTTTGGTCAGTTTTCAGGCCGCCAATGTGGCTTTCGTCAGCTCGAACCTGACGAATGCCACATTGGGATTTTTTTCAGCGGGTCAGCGGGACCAGGTGGGTTTGGCCGGGGGCTTGTAGGTGGCGAAGGCGTCCAGCAGGACCGCGGGGTCGGGGTCGACCAGGATGAAGTCGCGGTGGGCCGGGCGGAGGAAGCCTTCGGTGACCATGTGGTCGACGAAGGTGCGCAGTGGCGCGTAGTAGCCCGCGACGTCGACCAGGCCGAGTGGTTTCGCGTGCAGGCCGAGCTGGGCCCAGGTCCAGATCTCGAACAGCTCCTCGAGCGTGCCGGCGCCGCCGGGCAGCGCGAGGAAGCCGTCGGCCAGCGCCGCCATCTTGGCCTTGCGTTCGTGCATGTCCGCGACGACGTGCAGCTCGCTCAGCCCGGCGTGCGAGATCTCGACCGAGCTGAGTGCCTCGGGGATCACGCCGATCACCTCGCCGCCCGCGGCCAGCGCGGCGTCCGCGACCACACCCATGGTGCCGACGCTCGCGCCGCCGTAGACCAGGCCGATGCCCCGCGACGCCAGCAGCGTGCCGAGCGCCGCCGCGGCGGCGGCGTACTCGGGCGCGTTGCCCATCTGCGAGCCGCAGAACACGCAGATCCGGCGCATCAGTGCGAGTCTTCCCATGCCTGGAAGGACTCCTTGACCACGCGGACGGCGTCGTCGATGTCGTCGGTGATGTGCAGCAGGTCGAGGTCCTTCTCGCTGATCTTGCCCTCGGCCAGCAGCGTCTTGGCGACCCAGTCGTAGAGCCCGCCCCAGTACTCGCTGCCGAACAGCACGACCGGGAACTTGGTGACCTTCTTGGTCTGCACCAGCGTCAGCGCCTCGAACAGCTCGTCGAGGGTGCCGAAGCCACCCGGCAGGCAGATGAACGCCTGCGAGTACTTGATGAACATCGTCTTGCGCACGAAGAAGTAGCGGAAGTTGACGCCCAGGTCGACCCAGCGGTTCAGGCCCTGCTCGAACGGCAATTCGATGCCGAGCCCGATGGACATGCCGCCCGCCTCGGCCGCACCGCGGTTCACCGCCTCCATCGCGCCGGGGCCGCCGCCGGTGATGGCCGCGAAGCCCTCGTTGGCCAGCGCCGCGCCGATCTTGCGGCCGAGCTCGTACTCCGGGTGGTCACGCGGGGTACGCGCCGAGCCGAACACGGTCACCGCGCGCGGGACCTCGGCCAGCGCGCCGAAGCCCTCGACGAACTCGGCCTGGATGCGCAGCACCCGCCACGGGTCGGTGTGCACCCAGTCGCTCGGGCCACGCGTGTCGAGCAGGCGCTGGTCGGTGGTGCCTTCGTCGCGCTGCTCACGCCTCTGCACGACGGGGCCCTTGTGCCGCTCCGGCGGGTTCTCCGGGTAGCGGTCTGCTGTCTGATCACTCACCAGGCCAGAGTAGGGCTCGTGAGTGTTCCGGACGGTTAGAACCGCCCGGAACACTCACGACCTGCTAGTTGCGTCCGGCGAGCGAGAAGGCGAGGAGCGCGGTCGACGTGAAGTCGATGGCCGGCTCGTTCGTCTGCCACGCGATGACCGAGTCCATGTACCGCGAGGCCTTGCTGTCGAACTTCTCGTAAGGCTTGGTGCAGGCCTTCGAGCCCTCGGGCAGCGGCTCGTTCGAGAAGAGCTCAGTGCCGTTAGGACCGTTGACGACCGCGCCGTAGAGCAGCTTGTCCGGGATCAGGTTGGCGATCTGGTGGTGCGGGCACTGCGGCCACGTGGTCCCGATGCCGACGACCAGCGAGACACCCCACGCGTTCGCGCCGAGCGTGAAGTTCCGTTGCTGCACACCGAAAGCGTCGTACTTCGAGTCGCCGGTCACCCGCTTGTAGAGCCGGGCGGTCGCGGCGAAGCCGTAGCTCTTGCTGGCCGCGTCGAAGGTGGTGATCTCCACCGCCGTCCGGAACGGGCTCTTCGCCGCGACCGCGACACCGGAGTCGAGCTGACGGCGCAGGTCGGCGACGAGGTCCTTTTCGGTCACCTTGGCGCCGGACAGCCCGCCCTTGAGGATCCCGGCGAGGTCGGCGTGCGCGAGCGCGCTGGTGTCGTAGAGGTTCAGCGTCGACTTGTCGCCACCCGCGATGTACTCCTTGGCCCACTGGGTCGCGGTGCGCGCGTAGTCGTCGGCCTTGCTGTCGCCGAGCTTCTTCGCCGCCAGCGCGAGCTGGGTCGCGCCAAGCTCCATGTCGTCGTGCCAGGAGTCCTCGGGGTAGTAGGCGTGCGGGAACGCGGAGACCAGCTCGCCGACGTTGGTGGTCTTCGCCTGCGCGAAGATCGACGCGGCCTCGGCGAAGTACTTCTTCGCCTTCGCCGGATCACGGTCGGCCTGGACCTGCGCGCCGAGCGCGAACGCGGCGGCCACGCGGCCGGCCAGGTTCGGGCTGATCTGCGCGCCCGCGGCGTTGGCCGCGAACACCGGGCGGTACTTCACGTAGTACTTGGCGTCGCCCGGCTTGACGTTCAGCGCGTCGTCGGCCTCCGGCAGCCGCCACACGTCGTGGTCGCCGAGGAAGCCGAACTTCTCGCTGCCGGTGCCGATGCCGACCTGGGCGTAGAGCGTCTTCGACTGCTCGTCCCACATCTTGTCGAGCCACTTGAGGCCGAAGCAGACCTCTTCGGCGAGCGCGGGGTCGTACTTCTCACGCAGCACGAAACCCATCTCCGCCAACGAATACGCCGAGTTCGAGGTGAACTTCACGTAGTCGCCAGCGTCCGCCCAGCCGCCTTCGACGTCACGCTTGGCGCCGGTGGCCTTCAGCGGCTCGAGGATCTCGTCGCCCTCCGCGCCGCCGAACTTCGGCTCGGCGTAGACGGCGCCGTTGGCGTCGTCGAGGTGCGATGGCTTGCGGCCCAGCCTGCCGGGGATGACGTTCTTGCCGTCCCGCTGCGACTGGAAGAACTCGTTGTTCGCGCGGACCAGCGGGTCGAACAGGTTGCCCGTGGTGTCGACGCGGAACAGCGGTGAGGTCGCCTTGTTCGTCCCGGTCACCTCGACCTTGTACTTGCCCGGTGTCTTCAGCGCGCTCAGGTCGAGCTGGTAGACGGCCTTGTACTTGGTGCTCCAGGAACCGAGGCTGCTCCCGGTCTTGCCGGTCAGCACCTTGACGCCCTTGTCGTTCACGACCGTGAACGACGAGCTGCCGGAGGCGCCGATCAGATAGGCGTACTTCGCTTCGGTGATGCCATAGCCGACCTGGTCGACTCGCACCTCGCCTGCCGTGGCCGCCGCCGCGGGCGCGACGGCGACCGCCAAACCGCCTACGAGGAGCGAGGAAATCACCCCAATGGACCGAAATCGGGTACGAAGCATGGGCGTACTTCCCTATTAATAGTTAAGAAAGTTTCCTATTTCGGCTGAGGACTTAACCACTGTCGCATGCGCACGTCAATATGTCCGTTTCGCACGCCTGATCCGATGATCTTGTGAGTTACCAACGGTGCTGCCCTCGCCCGTGAAGTGATCTACCGTGTGTCGATGACCGGAGAATCGCTGGGCGCGCGCATTCGCCGGTTACGCACCGCACGCGGCTGGACCCAGCGGGAGCTGGCCGGGCCGAGATACGACCGGGGCTTCCTCGCGAAGGTCGAGACCGGAACGCGGCCGCCTTCGGACGAGGTTCTCGATTACCTCGCGCGACGGCTCGGGCTGACGGTCGACGAGCTCCGCTTCGGCAGGCCGCCCGGTGTCGCCGAGGCATTGTGGACGGAACTGGCCGACGCCTACCGCGCGCTCCAGCAAGGCCGCGTCGCCGACGCTGACACGATTTTCGGCAACGCCGCGAAGCGTGCGATCGCCTACAAACTGCCTGATGTCGAGTGCTACGCCCGATTCTGCCGCGCCGAGGTGCTCTGGCAGGCCTACGACATCGAGGGTTCCAAGGCCGCCTTCGAGCATGCCGCCCGGCTCGGCGCGAGCGCGCCCGCGTGGCTGAGGGCGATGATCACCCATCGCTGGGTCACCTGCGAGTACCTGCTCGGCGCCGCCGGGGCGGCGGTCGCGCACGCCGAGGCGGCACTCGCCGAGGTCCGCGCGGCCACCCCGGTCGACCCGGACGCGGAGCTCGCACTGCTCAGCGCGCTGATCCACCCGTTGGTCGAAATGGGTGGCCTGCGCCGCGCCCGGCGCGCGGCCGAGGACGGCAGGCTGGCCGCGGCGCTGGCGTCCCGTCCCGACTTCATCGCGCGCTACCACCGTCAGGCCGCCCAGCTCTGGCAGGCGGTCGGGCTGGGTGACCGCGCCGACGAGGACCTCGGTGAGGCGCTGCGCCTGTTCACCTCGCTCGGGTACGACCGCGACGCCGCCCGCTGCCGCTGGGCGCGGGGCTTTCTCTTGCGCCGCATGGATCGACTACCCGAGGCGCGCGCCGAGCTGACGGCCGCGCGCGACCTGCTGGCCGCCGCCGGTTCCCGCGAGGGCATCCTCGGCGCGACGATCGAGCTCGCCGAGGTCCGGCGCCGCCAGGGCGCGCTCGACGAGGCCGAGGCACTGATCGAGGACGTCCGCCCGCTACTCGACGACGCGCCCGACGTGGAGGCGGTCGGCGAGGTGCACCGGCTGCTGGGGCTGATCGCGCACGCGCGAGACGATCTTCCCCGCGCCACAACGCTTCTGCGGCTCGCCGCCGACGAACAGGAACGCGCCTCGCTGCGCAGCTCGCTTGTCAACACGTCTCTCCATCTGGGAGACGTGTTGCGCGCACAGGGATTGCTCTCCGACGCCGTGCACGCCTACCGGCGGGGCGTGCTGGCCGCGGTGGACAGCGATTCGGATGTAGTTGGATAAAACCATACGAAAGTAGCGATGCGTGCATGTCGGCCGCAAAACCCTTGGTGTTCAAGGGAATGTGTACGCAAGTTAAGGGGCAGGTAAGGCTCCGCTAGGCCATTCGGCGCATTGACGGTCTACCACACAGATTCTTTACTCAGGTGTGTCCGGCGTCATAACAGCAGTTATGCGCGCGGACACGTCTGGTCCCCGCACACCGTGATCCCCGTCCGGTCGATGGCGCCCCATCCCTACTTCGTCGTGCCGGAAAAAGCACGGTTCTGCCTCCCTGGAAGGAAACAGATGACTCCTCAGCGAGGGCTTCGTACAGGCCTGGCGGCCATCGCCGGCCTGGCCCTTTCACTCGCGGTGCCGGTGACCCCGGCAGGCGCGACCGTCACCGCACAGCAGGCGAGCCCCGAACTCGCCGCTGCCAGCGCCGCCGACCAGGCCGCCGCGGCCGGTGTCGACCAGCTGAGCAAGGGCGCCGACGAGGCGTTCCGCCGCCTCGGGGTCACCCCCGGTGGCGCCGGCCTCTTCTACGCCTCCTACGAGCGCACCTACCGCGGCCTGCCGGTCATCGGCGGCGACGCCGTGGTCGTGGCCGACGGCGCGGGCCGGGTCCGCGGCACCGCCGCAGCCGAGACCGCCCCGATCTCCGTGAACACCAGCCCGGCGGTGACCGCCGACAAGGCGACCCAGATCGCGCGCGGCCAGCTGTCCAAGGTGGACAGTGTCGCCTCGCCGAAGCTGGTCGTGCTGGCAGGCGCCACCCCGAAGCTCGCCTACGAGGTCGTCGTCGCGGGCAAGAAGGAAGCGACGCCGAGCAACCTCCACGTCTTCGTCGACGGCGCCACCGGCACGGTCCTCGACACGCGTGACGATGTCAAGGCGGACAACGACTTCGCGCCGCGGTCGGCCAAGGTCGCGCAGGGCACGGCGACCATCCAGGGCGTCGGCAACAGCTACTACGTCGGCAACGTCACCATCGACACGACGAACTCCGGCGGCACCTACTCGCTGAAGGACCCGACGCGCAGCGGCATCAGCTGTGCCAAGGAGAACGGTTCCGTCTACACCGGACCGGACGACAACTGGGGCAACGGCTCCGGCACCGACCTCGAAACCGCCTGTGTCGACACGCTTTTCTCGGTCCAGACCGAGTGGAAGATGCTCAGCGCCTGGCTGGGCCGCAACGGTATCAACGGCAACGGCGGCGGCTTCCCCGCCTACGTCGGCCTCAATGACGTCAACGCGTACTGGAACGGCTCCTCGACCCACTTCGGACACTCGCAGGACAACCAGCGCCAGGCAACCAACATGGACGTCGTCGGCCACGAGTTCGGCCACGGCATCTTCCAGTTCACCCCGGGTGGCGCGGGCTCCGGCAACGAGAACGGCGGCCTCAACGAGTCCACCGGTGACATCTTCGGCGCCATCACCGAGCACTACGCGAACAACCCGAAGGACACCCCGGACTACGAGGTCGGCGAGCTGCTGAACCTCGTCGGCAGCGGCCCGATCCGCTACATGTACCAGCCGAACAAGGTCTCGGGTCACCCGAACTGCTACACCTCCTCGATCCCCAGCACCGAGGTGCACGCCGCCGCGGGCCCGCAGAACCACTGGTTCTACCTGCTCGCCGAGGGCACGGCGCCGTCCGGCAAGCCGGCCAGCCCGACCTGCAACAACACCTCGATCACCGGTATCGGCATCCAGTCGGCCGCGAAGATCTTCTACAACGGCCTGCTGAAGAAGACCTCCAGCTGGAACCACAAGGCCGCCCGCAAGGCGACGCTGGAAGCCGCCATCGCGCTGTTCCCCAACAGCTGCACCGAGTTCAACACCACCAAGGCCGCGTGGGAAGCCGTCAGCGTCACCGCTGCCGCCGGTGAGCCCACCTCCTGTGGCGGTCCCGCGCAGAACGACTTCTCCATCGCGGCCACCCCGAACTCGGGCACCGTGACGGCGGGCGGTTCGGCCACCACCACGATCAGCACCTCGGTCACCTCCGGCAACGCCCAGTCCGTCGCGCTCTCCGCCTCGGGCCTGCCCGCGGGCGCCACCGCGACGTTCAACCCGGCCACCATCCAGTCCGGCGGCCAGTCGACGCTGACCATCGCCACCTCGGCCTCGACGCCGAACGGCACCAGCACCATCACCGTCACCGGTGACGGCGCGAACGTCGACCACACCACGCAGTACACGCTGAGCGTCGGCACCACCGGGACGCGCACGTTCACCAACGGCACCGACTACCCGATCAACGACTTCGGCACGGTCAACTCCCCCGTGTCGTCGACCGCATCGGGCAACGCGGTCTCGCCGGTGAAGCTCTCGATCACCGCTTCGCACACCTGCGCCGAGGACCTTCGCATCCAGCTGAAGGCGCCGGACGGCAGCGTCTACTCGGTCAAGCCGACCGGGTTCTCCCCGTGCACCCAGTTCGGCACCCGCACCTACTCGGTCGCGGTCACCAACGAGGTCGCCGCGGGCACCTGGACCCTCGTGGTCTACGACGCCTACTCGCAGGACACCGGAACGCTCGACAGCTGGACCATCACGGTCTAGTCACCCCCGAAGTCGAGTCCTCTTGAGACGGCCCCGGGTGGCGATCCCACCCGGGGCCCTTTTCCTGGAAGGAAAACCCATGAAACTCGGTTTACGGCTGCGCGCGAGCGTGACGGCCTTCGCCGGGCTCGCACTCGTCTTCGGCGCGGTCACCGTGCCTGCCGAGGCGACGACCAACGCGGCGCCGGACATCTCGCTCGCGAACGTCAAGGCGCACCTGAACGCCCTGCAGACGATCGCGAACCAGAACGGCGGCAACCGCGCCGCCTCCGGCGGTGGCTACGCGGCTTCAGTGTCCTATGTGGAGGGTAAGCTGAAGGAGGCCGGGTACACCGTCACCCGGCAGACCTGCACCAGCTGCGCCGGGCAGAGCCAGAACCTGATCGCGGAATGGCCGCAGGGCGACGCGAACCAGGTCATCATGCTCGGGTCCCATTTGGACAGTGTGAGCGCCGGTCCCGGCATCAACGACAACGGTTCCGGCTCGGCGGCCGACCTCGAGGTCGCGCTGACGCTGGCCAGGACCAACCCGTCGATGGCCAAGCGCGTGCGCTTCGGCTGGTGGGCCGACGAGGAGTCGGGCCTTCGCGGCTCGAAGTTCTACGTGAACAGCCTGTCCTCGGCCGAACGCGCGAAGATCAAGACCTACCTGAACTTCGACATGATCGCGTCGAAGAACTGGGGTCACTTCGTCTATGACGACGTCGCCTCGATCAAGGCCATCTTCGACGAGTACTTCTCCTCGATCGGCATCCAGACCGAGGGCGACAGCGAGGGCGACGGCCGCTCCGACCACGCCTCGTTCAAGTCGGTCGGCATCCCGGTCGGCGGCCTCGCCACCGGCGCGGGCGACATCAAGACCTCCGCACAGGCCCAGAAGTGGGGCGGCACGGCCGGTCAGCCGTACGACTCCTGCTACCACCGCGCGTGCGACACCACCGCCGCCGTCGCGGACGTGCCGATGGACCGCAACAGCGACGCGATCGCTTACGCGCTCTGGAAGCTGGCCGTCGGCGCGCCCGTCGGCAACGACTACTCGGTCTCGCTCTCACCGACCTCCGGCACCGTCCAACCCGGACAGTCCGCTCAGGTTTCCTTGTCCACCAGCGTGACCTCGGGCTCGGCGCAGTCGGTTTCGCTCAGCGCATCGGGCCTGCCCGCCGGCGCGACGGCGTCGTTCAGCCCGGCGACCATCCAGTCGGGTGGCTCGTCGACGCTGACCATCGCCACCTCGGCGTCCACCCCGAACGGCACCAGCACGATCACGGTGAACGCGGACGGCGCCGACGCCGATCACTCGGCGACGTACACGCTGACCGTGGGCACCTCGGGCACGCGGACGTTCACCAACGACACCGACTTCCCGATCAACGACTTCGGCACGGTCAACTCCCCCGTGTCGTCGACCGCCTCGGGCAACGCGGTGTCCCCGGTGAAGCTCTCGATCACCGCTTCGCACACCTGCTCGGAGGATCTGCGGATCCAGCTGAAGGCGCCGGACGGCACCGTCTACTCGGTCAAGCCGACCGGGTTCTCCCCATGCACGCAGTTCGGCACGCGCACCTACTCGGTGGCCGTGACGAACGAAGTGGCCGCGGGTACCTGGACTCTGGTGGTTTATGACGCATACTCGCAGGACACGGGTGTGCTGAGCAGCTGGACCATCACGGTCTAGTCCCTACGGAGGTGGCGTGACGGCGGAGGAGGTCGGCGCGCGACTGCGCAGGCTGCGTGCGGAACGCGGCCTGACGCAGCGGGCGCTGGCGGAACCGCACTACACGGCCGCCTACGTGTCCTCTGTGGAGACCGGAGCGCGCACGCCGTCCGGCGACGCGCTCCGGCACTTCGCCGAGCAGCTCGGCATCGACGCTGACGAGCTGCTCGGCGGAACCTCCCCGCGTGACGTGGTCCGCCTCGATCTCGACCTGGCCTTGGCCGCGAGTGACCTCCTCGACGGCGTCGACGCTTCGGTCCGCCTGCGCCGCATCGCCCGCCGCGCCGAGCGCATGGGCAGGCGCCGCCAAGCGGGCCTGGCCTGGCTCTGGCTGGCCCGGTTCGCCTCGGGTGACGCGCGCGCGAAGCTGGTCACGGCCGCCGAAAGCGCGTTCACCTCGGATGTGCCGCCGTATCGCGGACTGGTGGTGCCGCTGCGCGCGGCCGTGCTGACCGACTGGGGCGAGCCGCACTACGCGATGCATCTGCTGCAGACGTGTCACGACGACCTGATGCGTGACGGCTACCCGCATCCGTTGCTGCTCTTGACTTTGCGCGCGCATCTCGCCGACGGCCATCTGCGGCTGGGGAACCTGGCGCAGGCGGCGCCGTTCGCCGACGACGCGCTCCGGCTCGCGCGCGGGCGTGACGACGTGCTGTCGGAGCTCATCGCGTATCAGCTCGATCTGTGCCGGTCGTTGCTGGCGGACGAGCACTTCACCGACGCCGCCTCGGCCGTGGCGATCGCCCACGACCTGCTGCACGAGCGCGCGCTGCGGCCGTCGATCGCCCGCTGCCTGCTGGTCCGCGCGCGGGTCCGGCCGTCAGGGGCGCTCGCCGACCTGCTCGCGGCGCGCGAGGCGACCGAGCCGGGCGACACCCGCGCGATCACGCTCGAACTCGCGGAGGTGAGCAGGCGGGAGGGCAGGCTGGACGAGGCGCTGGCGTTCCTGTCGGAGATCGAGGTCGACTGCGACGACCCGCTGGCGGCCGCCGTCCGCTACCAGCTCGGCGCGCTGGCGGTCTCGCGCGGCGACGCGTCGTCGGCCGAAGCGGAGCTGTCCCAGGCGATCGACCTGGCGACCCGGCTGGACGCGCGCGACGTGCTGGTCCGGTCGCTCGACCACGCAGGCACGCTGCTGATGTCGCAGGGACGGCTGTCCGAAGCCGCGGATCTCCTGCGCGAAGGCCTGCTCAAGCTGGGCGCTGAACAGGAGTCGTGAGTGTTTAGGCCGGTTAGAACCGGCCGCATCACTCACGAGTCCTTGAGGAAGGCCTTCAGCACCTGGGTGACCTGGCGGATCTCGCCCGCGCGCACGTTCTCCTGGCGGGTGTGGGCCAGCGTCGGGTCACCGGGCCCGAAGTTGACCGCGGGCATCCCCATCGCCGCGAACCGGGCGACGTCGGTCCAGCCCAGCTTCGCCACCGCCTCGCCACCGGCCGCCGCGACCAGCTCGGCGGCCGCAGGCGCGCCCAGCCCGGGCAGCGCGCCGGGCGAAAGGTCCACAACGGACACATTGAAACCGTCGAACACCTCGCGCAGGTGCTGCTCGGCCTGCTCGGGCGAGCGGTCCGGCGCGAACCGGTGGTTGATCGTCAGCACGGCCTCGTCCGGCACGACGTTCCCGGCGACACCACCCGAGATCTTGGTCGCCTGCAAGCCTTCGCGATACGTCAGGCCGTCGATGTCGACCACTCGCGCCTCGTAAGAAGCCAAGCGCCGCAACGGTTCCGCCAAGGCGTGGATGGCGTTCGAGCCCATCCACGCGCGCGCGGTGTGCGCACGCGCGCCGGAGGTGCGCAGGTCGATCCGCATGGTGCCCTGGCACCCGGCCTCGATCACCGCGTTGGACGGCTCGCCGACGATCGCGAGGTCGGCCCGCAGCCACTCGGGCAGTTCGCGCTCGATGCGGCCGAGGCCGTTCTTCGTCGCCTCGACCTCTTCGTTGTCGTAGAAGATGAAAGTCAGGTCGTGCCGGGGGTCCAGCACGGACGCGGCGAGGTGCAGGAAGACGGCGTCGCCGCCCTTCATGTCGACGGTGCCGAGGCCGTGCAGTATCTCGTCCTCGCCGGAACCCTCGCGGCGCAGCGGGAGGTTCTGGTTGACCGGGACCGTGTCCAGGTGCCCGGCGAAGATCACCCGCGACGGCTTGCCCAGCGAGGTGCGTGCGAGCACGGCGTCACCGTTGCGGACGACCTCGAGGTGCGGCGCCTGCTTCTCGAGCGCGGCCTGCACGACCTCGGCGATGGCGGCCTCCTGGCCGGATTCGCTGAAGATGTCCACCAGCGTGGCGGTGATCTCGACGGGGTCGGCGTGCAGATCCAGCTCAGGCATGCCCCGCACGCTATCTGGTCACTGGACCGGGGCTACCGTGGCATGCGTGCGCAAGACCTTCGCCGTGATCGCCCTGCTGTTCCTGCTGACCGCGTGTGGCCGGGAGGCCGGGCCGAAGCCGAAGGCGCCCGCGCCGGAACCGGGCCCCGACGCGCTGCCGACCAAGCTCACCGCGCTCAGCGTCGACCAGTGCTTCCTCGCGCCGAAGACCGAGGCGCCGAAGGGCTGTGAGAAGTACGTCACCGAGGTGGGCAACACCACCGGCACCGTCCGCAAACGCGTCCCCGAGGCTGGACCGGCCGCCGACGCCGTCGACGCGGCCGTGAAGGTGTTCCGCACCAGCTCGTGCAAGACCGCCTCGGCTCCCGGCGGGGCCTGCACGCAGGCGCTGGTGGACATGGCGAACTCGCTCGAGTCGGTCAAGACCACGGTGAACAGGCAGGCCACCACGGGTTAGCCTGTCCACCGTGAGCAACGCAGAAACGACCGGCGCGCGCGGCGTCGGACTGGCCACCGTCACCCCCGACGGCACCGTGCTGGACACCTGGTTCCCGCAGCCCAAGCTGACCGAGGCCGGCACCTCCGGTGTCGAGCGCCTGTCCGCCGAAGAAGCGGCCGAGATACTCGGCGACGCGGCCGTGGCGCTGCTCGGCCCGGACACCGACCGCGGGGTCGAGGTCGTCGCGGTGCGCGTGACCATCGGCAGCCTCGCCGACGCGCCCGCGGACGCGCACGACGTCTACCTGCGCCTCCACTTGCTCTCGCACCGGCTGGTCCAGCCGCACGGGCAGAACCTGGACGGCATCTTCGGCCTGCTGGCCAACGTCGTCTGGACCAACCACGGCCCGTGCCCGGTCGAGGGCTTCGAGTCGACCCGCCTGCGCCTGCGCGCGCGTGGCGCGGTCACCGTCTACGGTGTCGACAAGTTCCCCCGCATGGTCGACTACGTCCTCCCTTCGGGTGTCCGCATCGCCGACGCCGACCGCGCCCGCCTCGGCGCGCACCTCGCCAGCGGCACCACGGTCATGCACGAGGGCTTCGTCAACTTCAACGCAGGCACGCTCGGCGCCTCGATGGTCGAAGGCCGCATCTCGGCCGGTGTCGTCGTCGGTGACGGCACCGACGTCGGCGGCGGCGCGTCGATCATGGGCACGCTGTCCGGCGGCGGCAAGGAGACCATCTCGATCGGCGAGCGCTGCCTGATCGGCGCCAACGGCGGCATCGGCATCTCGCTCGGCGACGACTCGGTGGTCGAAGCGGGCCTGTACGTCACGGCCGGCACGAAGGTCCACGTCGACGGCAAGGTCGTCAAGGCCCGTGAACTGTCCGGGATCTCGGGCGCGGTCTTCCGCCGCAACTCGGCGACGGGCGCGGTCGAGGTCGTGCCGCGCACCGGCGTCGGCATCGAGCTGAACGCGGCGCTGCACGCCAACTAGCTTTCCCCGGAGCCGCGGCGCCTCGTCGCCGCGGCTCCGGTTTTGATCTAGGCCTCGCGCTGGGTTCACCTAGTATTCATGTGGTGACCGCCGAAACGTTGCCCGCGAAGAAGCGGGCCCGCCGCCTGCCCAAGACGACGACGCCTGCCGAACTCGGTCTCGGCGATCACCCGGCGCAACCCGGTCCCGGCGATCCGCCGGTCGACCATCTCCGCGCCCAGCTCGACACCCAGATCCGCGAACTCATCGCCCGCGAACCCGGCACCCGCAGTGGCGCCGACCCCGAGGATCTGCACCAGATGCGGGTCGCGCTGCGGCGCATGCGCAGCACGCTGAAACTGTCCGGCGGCCTGCTCGGGCCCGAAGCCGAGACCGTGCGCGCCGAACTCGGCTGGCTCGGCCAGTCGCTCGGCGAGGTCCGCGACTACGACGTCCTCATCGAGCACCTGCGCGAGGTCGTCGCCGAATTCGAGGCCCGCGACCAGCTGGCCGGGCGTGAGCTGGTGTCGAAGTTCGTGGCCGAGCGCGGTGTCGCCAAGCGAAAGCTGACCCGCCTGCTCGGCACACCCCGTTACGCCGCTTTGCTGGTGAGCGCCGCTCGGCTGGTCACCGACCCGTCGTCCCCCGTCGCTGTGTCCGATGTGGAGTCGCCGCGCGCGGTGATCAGCCTCGACAAGCCCTACCGCAAGCTCGCGAAAGCCGTCGGCAAGCTCCCGCTCGATCCGCCCGACGACGACCTCCACGCGCTCCGCATCCATGGCAAACGTTTGCGGTACGCCGCCGAGCTGGCCCAGTCCGCGGCCAAGAAGAAGCAGGCGGCCAAGATCAAGAAGCTGATCAGCGCGACCAAGGACCTCCAGACCGTCCTCGGCGACCACCAGGACGCCGTGGTCGCGGCCGACCGCATGCGCGCCGCGCTCGACACCCTCACCCCCCAGGCCGCCTTCATCGCGGGCCGCATCGCCGAGCGCGAACTCACCCGCCGCACCCAGGCCCGCGCCGCCTGGCCAGCCGTCTGGGCCCAGGTCGACACCGCCGCCGCCCCCACCCTCACCGCCTCACCCCTGACCCCCGGCTGACGAAAGCCCGAAAGCCACTTTCGTCAGATGAGACCTGACGAAAGCCACTTTCGGGCTTTGCTCAGGGGGCCACGGCGCCCACGTAGCCGTCGGGGCGGATGTGGAAGCGGCCGGTTCCGTAAGCGGACAGGGCGTGACCACCGAAGTCGGTGAACTCCGCGTCGCCGACCAGGACCCGGCCGGATGAGACCACCAGGTCGGTCGCATGGGGCCCGCGAAAGAGGTCGAACAAGCGCACGCGCTTGCCGTTGGCGTCGGTCAGCGGGGCGTCGGGCGCACGGTCGCCCGAGGTCAGCGGGCCGGGAGCCGGGCGGGTGTCCGAGGCGAGCGGCCCACCCCGGTAACCGACGCCGAGCTGGTGCGTCGACTCGTCGCGCTTGAACGCGTCGTCCTCGCCGTCGACGTGCTTCTGGAGCAGTCCGGTAGACAGGCCGAGCACCTCGGCCGCGACGGCCCGGCGCTCGGCCTCGTAGCTGTCCAGCAGCTCGGGCGAACCGTCGGCCAGCTTCCAGCCCAGGTTGTAGGCGTCCTGGACACCCGTGTTCAGGCCCTGGCCGCCGGTCGGCGGGTGAACGTGCGCAGCATCGCCCGCGAGGAAGATCCGGCCGACACGGAACCGAGCCGCGAGCCGGACATTAGGGCGCCAGATCGTCGACCAAGCCAGGTCGTGCATCCGCAGCGAGCGTCCGGAATGCTTGTCCAGCAACGCTTGCAACTGCTCCAGCGACGGCTCCGCGTCTACGAGCGGCGCACCGAACTGGAAGTAGTCGCCGCCCGGCAACGGGGTCAGCGCGATCCCGTCGTGCATGGCGCCGCTCGAGAACCAATAGCCGTAGTCATGGTCGAGGCCGTCGACCTTCACATCGCCGAGCAGCATCCGGATCGACTCGTCGGTCGTGCCCTCGAAAGCGATCCCCAGCGTCTTGCGCACGAAGCTGCGCCCGCCGTCCGCACCCACCAGGTAGTCGACGCGGACGGTCTCACCCGGCAGCGTCACGTCGACGCCATCCGAGTCCTGCGAGAACCCGATGACCCCGGTGTTCAGCTCAACGCGCACACCGAACTCCGCGAGCCGCGCGCGCAGGATCGCCTCGGTGTCGTTCTGCGCCAGCACCCACGGGTTCGGGTACGGCTGGTCCGGCGTCGGCTCCTTGAGCTCGCTCATCCGCCTGACGGCGACGAGCTCGCCATTCGCGTAGGCCCGCATCTCAGACTGGTTCGCGCCCGCCGCGAGCACCGCGTCGAGCACACCGAGGTCTTCGAAGACCTCCAGCGTGCGCGGCTGGATGCCGTCGCCGCGCGAGCCCGCCAGGTGCGCGGCCGCCTGGTCGACGATGCGGACTTCGACGCCACGCCTGGCCAGGTCGATGGCCAAGGTCAGCCCGGTCGGTCCGCCACCCGCGATGAGTACCCTCATGACTGAATCTCCATTCACTGAATTGAGATTCAGTTTGACCACTGCTAGCGTCCCTTGTCAAGGAGGGGTGGATGAATCGCAAGGAGAAGGCCGCCGAAACCGAGCTGGCGCTCAAGGAAGCGGCCAAGCGGGTCTTCGCCACGCGTGGCTACCTGAACACGAAGATCACGGACATCACCGCCGAAGCGGGCCGCGCGGCGGGATCGTTCTACAACCACTTCTCAGGCAAGGAAGAGCTGCTCGAAGCGCTGCTCACGGACATGTTCACGCAAGGCGACGAGTATGTCGCCGGCGATGACACGCACAGTCCCGACTTCACCGACCGCGCGGCGATCCGCTGGCATGTGGCGCAGCACTGGCACTTCTACCGCGAGCACCGCACGGAACTGGTCGCGCTGCGCCAGGCGGCACTGGTCAACGAGGACTTCGCGCGCCGGCTGCAGCGGCTCGTGACCGAGGGCAGCGACCACATGCGCGACCATCTCGCCTATATCCCGCAAGCGGGCCTCACCCCGGCAGGCCCGACCGACCTGCTGGTCTCCGCGATCGCGAGCCTGCTCGACCAGTTCGCCTACACCTGGCTCGCCGCGGGCGGCGACGGCTCCGGCCGCGCGCTCGACGACGACGAGGCCATCGACACCCTCACCAACCTGCTCCACCGAGGCCTGGCGGGCCAGGCGACCTAGGACTCAGGAGGTCAGGCGCTCCGCGGCCGCGGCGATGCGCTCGTCGGTCGCGGTCAGCGCGATCCGCACGTGGTCACGCCCGGTCGGCCCGTAGAACGTGCCGGGCGCGGCGATGATGCCCCGTTCGGCGAGCCACGAGATCGTCTTCCACGCGTCTTCGTCCCGAGTGGACCACAGGTACAGCCCGGCCTCGGAGTGGTCGACCCGGAAACCGCTGTCCTGCAACGCCTTCCGCAGCACCACGCGACGGCGTTCGTACCGGCCGCGCTGCTCGGTGAGCGCCGCGTCGTCGGTCAGCGCGGCGACCATGGCCTCCTGCACCGGCCGGGGCACGATCATCCCGGCGTGCTTGCGCACCTCCAGCAACCGCGCGACCAGCGCGGGGTCACCGGTGACGAACCCGGCGCGGTAACTGGCCAGGTTCGCGGACTTCGACAGCGAATGCACCGCCAGCAGCCCGTCCAGCCGTCCACCGTGGACGGACGGGTGCAGCAGCGAAACGGGCTCGCTCTCCCAGCCCAAAGACAGGTAACACTCGTCGGACACGACGATGACGCCGCGTTCCTGCGCCCAGGACACGACCTTGCGCAGATGCTCGACCCCGAGCACCCTGCCGGTCGGATTGGACGGCGAGTTCAGCCAGATCATCGCCGGCTTCTGCGGCCCCAAGGCCACGAGACTGTCAGCGCGCAGCAGCGAAGCACCGGCCAGCAGCACGCCGACCTCGTACGTCGGATACGCGACCTCGGGGATCACGACCAGGTCGCCCTGGCCGAACCCGAGCAGCCGAGGCAGCCACGCGACCAGCTCCTTCGAGCCGATCGTGGGCAGCACGGCGTCGGCGGAGACGCCCTCGATGCCATGACGGCGCCGCAGCGCCTCGACCGCGGCTTCCCGCAGCGCGGGCGTGCCGTGCGTGGTCGGGTAGCCGGGGATCTCCGAGACCGAAGCCAGCGCGTCCTGGATGCTCCGCGGCACCGGGTCGACGGGCGTGCCGACCGAGAGGTCGACGAGCCCGCCGGGGTGGGCGCTCGCGGTGGCCTTGTACTCCGCGAGCGAATCCCACGGAAAATCAGGGAGAGAGATCATTCGCCCTGCGGGGGCAGCGCCTTGACGAAGGCGGGGTCGTGCGCGGTCTTGCCGACCTTGGACGCGCCACCCGGGGAGCCGAGCTCGTTGAAGAAGTCGACGTTCGCCTTGGTGTAGTCGGCCCACTGGTCGGGGACGTCGTCCTCGTAGTAGATGGCCTCGACCGGGCAGACCGGCTCGCAGGCGCCGCAGTCGACACACTCGTCGGGATGGATGTAGAGCATCCGCTCGCCCTCATAGATGCAGTCGACGGGGCACTCGTCGATGCACGCCTTGTCGAACACGTCGACGCAGGGCTCGGCGATCACGTAGGTCACGGGACACTCCTGCTTTTTCGTCTGGCCAAGTTCACATGCCGCGTCGGCGACATTACGCGGTCTCACCGGCCTTCGGCTGGTGAGGCCACCCTTATCCGCCGTCGGGTTAACAGCGTTTATTCGGACTGCGCGCGACGCTTCCTGGGCGGCGCCACGCGGCTGTCACCGGTGACGACGAAACGAGGTTTAGGCTTGTCAGCCTGGTCCTCGTCCCCCTGCTTCGCGCCGACCGCACGATTGAACCCGGCCGAGATCTCCTTGACCAGATCTTCGTTGTGCCGATCGTCCTTGCGCGCGATGCTCATCGGTTCCTCCCGAACGTCCTTGCCACAATCTAACCGTGAACGCCGCCGAAACGCTCGAAGTCGCCTGCACTGCCGCCTGGGACCCGCTGATCAGCGAATCTCTCGGCCAGTGGCGGCTGCGCTGGGCAGGCGGTTTCACCGGACGGGCCAACAGCGCGCTCGCCGTCGGCGACCCCGGCGTCCCGATCGGGCAGGCACTCCGCCGGGTCTGTGACTTCGCCCACTCGCGGCACATCGAGCCCCGTGTGCACGCGATCAAGGACAGCGACATCGAAGACGCGCTGGCCGCCGAGGGCTGGAAACCGGACATCGAGTACGCGAACGGGCACGAAGTGACCGTGCTGACCGGGCCGCTGGGCGACGGCGACACCACGCTCGTGCTCGACGAGCCGGCTCCCGCTTGGTGGGAACTGACCACCGGCTCCGCCGACCCGTCGCCCGCCCAGCGGCACGTCCTGGCCACGGGCAAGGTCGGTTTCGGCATGCTCGGCGACTTCGCCGCCGTCCGCGGCGCGGTCGCCGAGGGCATCCTGCTCGTCGGCAGGCTCGCCGTCCGGCCGCCGCACCGCCGCCAGGGCCACGCCGTCACGCTGATGAACGCGATCGGCGCATGGGGAGCCGGGCATGGCGCCGCCCGGTGTGTGCTGCAGGTCTCGGTGACCAACGCCGCCGCGCTCTCGCTCTACGCCCGGCTGGGCTTTTCCGAGCACCACCGGTATCGGTATTGGATCCCAGCCTAGGATCGGTCCCGTGAAGGTTGTCGTAGTAGTAGGCGGGGTCGGCGGGGCTCGATTCCTGCTAGGCCTCAAGGCCGCCGTTCCCGATGCCGAGGTCACCGCGCTGGTCAACACCGGCGACGACGTGTGGATGCACGGCCTGCGGATCTGTCCCGACCTGGACACCTGCATGTACACGCTCGGCGGTGGCATCGACACCGCGCGCGGCTGGGGACACGCGGGCGAAACCTGGACGGTCAAAGAGGAACTGGCCGCGTACGGCGCCGAGCCGAGCTGGTTCGGCCTGGGCGACAAGGACATCGCGACGCACCTGATCCGCTCGCGGATGCTGCGTGCCGGTTATCCGCTGTCCGCGGTGACCGAGGCGCTCTGCGACCGCTGGCAGCCCGGCGTGCGGCTGCTGCCGATGTCCGACGACCGCGTCGAGACCCATGTCGTCATCGACGACCCCGAGAACCCGGAGCAGCAGAAGGCGATCCACTTCCAGGAGTGGTGGGTGCGCTACCGCGCCGAGCCGGTGGCGCACTCGATCGTGCCGGTCGGCGCGGACGAGGCGAAGCCGGGACCAGGCGTGCTCGAGGCGATCGCCGAAGCCGACGCGGTGCTGTTCGCGCCGTCGAATCCGGTGGTCTCCGTCGGCACCGTGCTCGCCGTGCCGGGCGTGCGCGACGCGCTGCGCGAGACCAAGGCGGGCGTCGTCGGCATCTCGCCCATCATCGGCGGGAAACCGTTGCGCGGCATGGCCGACGCCTGCTTGACGGCGATCGGCGTCGAGACCTCCGCCAAGGCGGTCGGCCGTCACTACGGCTCGCGCAAGGCCGAGGGCGTGCTCGACGGCTGGCTGGTCGCCGAGGGCGAGACCGTCGACGTGCCTGGTGTCGAGGTGCGCGCGGTGCCACTGCTGATGTCCGATGTGGACGCGACGGCCGCCATGGCGCGGACCGCGCTCGCACTCGCGGGAGCCGACCTTGCCTGATCACGCCGCGGCCAAGCTGGAGATCCTGCCGGTCGGCGGGCTGCCGGAGTTCCGCCCCGGCGACGACCTGACCGGCGCGATCGCGAACGCCGCGCGCTGGCTGCGCTCCGGCGACGTCGTGGTCGTCACCTCGAAGGTGGTGTCCAAAATAGAGGGACGGCTGATCACCGTCCCGGCCGATCCGGAGGCCAAGGAAGCCGCGCGGCGCAAGCTCGTCGACGAGGAGGCCGTCCGGGTCGTCGCGCAGTTCCGGCAGACGAAGATCACCGAGAACCGGCTCGGCATCGTGCAGGCGGCGTCCGGCGTCGACAACTCGAACGTGGCGGCGGGCGAGGTGGCGCTGCTGCCGTCGGACCCCGACGCGTCCGCGCTGGCGCTGCGCAACGGGCTGCGCGAGCGGCTCGGCGTCGAGGTCGCGGTGGTCATCACCGACACCATGGGCCGGGCCTGGCGGATCGGGCAGATCGACGCGGCCATCGGCGCGTCCGGCGTCCGCGTGCTGCACGCCTACGCCGGCGAGATCGACGGCCAGGGCAACGAGCTGGCGGTGACCGAGGTCGCCGTCGCCGACGAGCTGGCCGCGGCCGCGGATCTGGTCAAGGGCAAGCTCGGCGGCACCCCGGTCGCCGTGATCCGCGGGCTGCAGCTGGTCGACGACGGTTCGAACGCGCGCAAGCTGATCAGGCCGGTCGACGAGGACCTGTTCCGCCTCGGCACGAACGAGGCCATCGCGCAGGGCCTCCGCGAGGCCGTGCCGCTGCGGCGCTCGGTGCGGCAGTTCACCGACGAGCCCGTCGACCCCGAGGTGCTGCGCCGCGCCGTCGCCGCCGGGTTGACCGCGCCCGCGCCGCATCACACGCGGCCGGTGCGGTTCGTGTGGCTGCGCAGCGACGACGTCCGCACGAAGCTGCTGACCGCGATGCGCGAGTCGTGGCGGGCGGACCTGGTCGCCGACGGGTTCACCGAGGAGCAGGTCGCGAAGCGGCTCAGCCGCGGCGACATCCTGTTCAACGCGCCGGAAGTGGTGGTCCCGTTCCTGGTGCCGGACGGCGCGCACGCGTATCCGGACGAGCGCAGGCTGGCCTGCGAGCGGACCATGTTCACCGTGGCGGGCGGCGCGGCCGTGCAGGGCCTGCTGGTCGCGCTGGCCGCCGAGGGGCTGGGCTCCTGCTGGATCGGGTCGACCATCTTCGCCGCGGACCTCGTGCGCGAAACGCTGGGACTGGGCGAAGACTGGGCCCCGCTCGGCGCGGTCGCGATCGGTCACCCGGCCGTGCTCCCCGGCCCCAGGCCGGTGCGCCCGGCGGGCGAAGGGCTGCTGGAACTGTGACGCTGCACCAGGACGCGGTCTCCACTTTGGACAAATGGCGGCCGTCGCTGCCCGGCCAGGAGTCGCTGCGCCAGGCCTTCCTCGGTTTCCTCGCCGCCCGCGAGGACGCGTGCGCGCGCTCGTGCGAAGCCGGTCACCTGACCGCGTCAGCGGTCGTGCTCGACGCGTCCGGGTCGAACGTGCTGCTCACCCTGCACCCGAGAGTCGGCCGCTGGCTGCAGCTCGGCGGCCACTGCGAGCCGGAGGACGTCTCACTGGCCGCCGCGGCGCTGCGCGAGGCCCGTGAGGAGTCCGGAATGGACGGCCTGGTGCTCGACCCGGTGCCGGTCCATCTCGACGTTCATCCGATCACCTGCTCACTCGGCGTGCCGACGCGACATTTCGACGTACGCTTCGCGATCCGTGCCCCGGAAGGCGCAAAACCGGTCCTCAGTGACGAATCGGATGATTTGCAATGGTGGCCCGTCACCGGTTTGCCTGACGGATCGGAGGATTTGACCGAACTGGTCCATTCGGCGGTCATGGCCGGTTAGGGTGACGGCATCAGACAGAGGGGTACTTCGATGTCGTCGTTCATGGGGCCGTCTCCCGCGCGCGTGCGGGTCCACACCAGTGGCAGCGGTGACGGATCAGGCTGGGTGGTCCTGATCATTCTGGGACTGATCGTCCTGGGCGTCATCATCTACTTCGTGGTCAAGGTCAACCAGGAGAAGAAGAAGCAGGGCTTCCCCCAGCAGAGCTTCCCTCCGGCCAACCCGAACTTCCCGCAGCCACCCCCGCAGGCCGGTTTCCCGCCGCCGCAGCAGCAGGGTTTCGACCAGGGCTTCCCGCCGCCGCAGCAAGGCTTTCCGCCGCCGCAGCAACCGGGATTCCCGCCCGCCCAGCCGGGCTTCCCGCCGCCCGCGCAGCCCGCTTGGGGACAGCCGCAGCCGCCGTCCGGCGGGTTCCCGCAGCCCGCGTTCCCGCAGGGCCAGCAGCCGTACCCGCCGCAGCCGGGCACGCAGCCCTACCCCAACCCCGGTCAGCAGGGCCCGCCGCCGCAAGGCTGGTAACCCCTTGACTTTGTATCAGACCTTGTGTCACATTGATGACACAAGGTCTGATACATCCGAGGGGGAGAAATGACCGTCGCCGACTTCACCGGACCACCATCGGCACAACCTGGCACACCGGCCAGGCTGATCGAACCCACCTGGCTCGAAGTCGGCCGGGCGGCGACCTGGCTGACCGCACGCGGCGCACCCGTCTCCATCCCCAACTGGCTGCTGACCGCCCGGCTGTCCCCCAGGCTGGTCAGATCCGTCGACCAGAAAGCTTCACAGCAGGTTCTCAATTTGCTGTGTTCGGTCGCGCTCATGGCCGGAATGGTGCTCCTCAGCACGCTGAACACGGAGTGGGCGACCAGGGTCCAGGGTGCCGGAGCAGCGCTGGGCGGAGCTCTCGCAGTGCTGCTCCCCTGGGCTCGCTGGTATGCCTTTTCCCGTATGGAACAGGAGCTCGCCAAGGTCCTTCCACGGCGGGCGGCCAGCACATCGGCACGCTCCATACCGCAAATCCTCGGCGGCTGGTTCTTGGTGACACTGACCGTCACCTTCCCCGGCGGGCTAGCGCTGGGCATCGTGCTGACGATGCGGTCGTCTGATGGAGACCAGCTGCGAACCTCGTTGCTGTTCACCGGTGCCGTGGTTCTGTGCGCCCTGATCTACGGCTCGATCCTCATCCGCACGCTGCGCAGGCCCGCACTCGCCGAAGATGCCGCGTCCCTGGCCGTGGACGACCTACTTCGGACCGAGGACATCCACCGCTACGTCTCTCCATGGGTGGCGGCGCTCGGCGGGCTTCTCGTCTTCAACTCCCAAATCGCCACACCACTACGGCTCGCCGCGGGTGCATACGTGGCACTGAGCCTGGTGCCCTACGCGGCCGCGCTGATCCAAGACCGCTACTTCCGTAAACTGCCCTCACCCGACCAACTCGCAGCCGTCACTTCTTCATCATCCACAAAGGACCGAAAGGCGGCTTCATGATCGTCAGCGTGGACAACACCTCACCGGTCCCGCCGTACGAGCAAGTCCGGTCTTCGCTCGCGCAGCAGATCAACGACCGCACGCTGCCGGTCGGCACGAAACTGCCGACCGTGCGCAAGCTCGCCGCCGATCTCGGCATCGCGCCGAACACGATCGCCCGCGCCTACCGCGAGCTCGAAGAGGCCGGGCTCATCGAAACCCGCGGACGGGCGGGCAGTTTCGTCGGGGCTTCCGGCGACCAGGGCAGGCAACGTGCGCAGCAGGCCGCGGCGGACTACGCGAGCATCACCCGCAAGCTCGGGCTCAGCCAGGGCGAGGCGCTCGCGATCGTCAGCGCCGCGCTGGAAGGCAACGTGACGCCGATCAAGGCGCTCGGACTCCGTGAGCGTCCCGCGCACTGACGGCTCTTCGCCTACGATGATCCTGAACCGGGTGGCAGGAGAGGCATGATCGGGCTGCTTGAACTTGTGATCCTGCTGGCGGTGCTCGCGGGCGGCGCCGTCGCGCTCGTACTGGTGCTGAAGAACAACAACAAGCCGAAGTATCCGCCGCAGCAGTACCCCGGCCAGTATCCGCAGCAGGGCTACCCACCCCAGGGCTACCCGCAGCAGCCGGGATATCCGCAACAGCCCGGGTACCCGCAGCAGCAGTACCCGCAGCAGCCTGGGTACCCACCGCAGCAGCCGCCCGGTCCCCAGTACCCGCAGCAGCCGCCCCCGCCGCCCCAAGGCTGGTAGCCGATCAGAGTCGTGCGCGTTGCGGGCGGTTCTAACCGCCCGCAACGCGCACGAGCACTTCGCCTCCCTCGCCCACTCGCGCAAACCACGCCGCCCGACCCAGCGAACTTGGCCGAAGAAGCCCACGCCGACCGGGCCAGAACACGCCACCTTTGGCTTTCCCCTCAATAGAACCCAATGCCGGGCAGTTAAGGCTTGGCTTGCGTTGTCAGTCGACGCGTGAGCACGCGAAACCCGGCCACAGCCAGCGGCCCGATCACAAGCCAGCCAACGTCCACACACGTAGTGAGCGGGGCGTATGCGTCGCTCAACGTTGCGAACGCCCCGTTCACAACGTTCAACCTGTGCGACGCTCGCGAACCCTATGTGTCACATCGCGCGGTAGTCGCGCAGTTCGATTCGCGGACCACGGCGCGGCGCGGAGACGCCGGCGGCCATGAGGTAGCGGATGGCGCGCTGGCGTTGCGGCGCGTACGGGGCGAGCACGGCGTGCATGCCGCGGTCATCCAACTCGGTGCCGAGCAGGGCGTGCCCGACCAGGCTCGGGATGTTGTAGTCGCCGAAGCTGACCGCGTCCGGGTCACCCCAGGCCCGCTGCGCGACCTCGGCCGCCGTCCAGACGCCGATGCCGGGCACCTTCCGCAGCAGGGTTCTTCCTTCCACGCCACGCAGTTCGGCGGCCCGCTCCAGTCCATTGGCGACCCGCGCGGCGCGGATCAGCGTGCCGCGCCGGGTGCTGTCGACGCCGGCCCGATGCCATTTCCAGTCCACAATGGAGAGAACGGCCTTCGGGCTGGGCGGTACCCGCAGTCCCGCCGGGCCGGGGCCGGGCGCGGGCTCGCCGAACCAGCGGCAGAGCTCCTTCCACGACCGGATGGCCTCCTTGCCCGCCACCTTCTGCTCCAGGATGGCGAGCACCAGGCTGTCCCAGACCCGCCCGGTCGAGCCGAGCCGCAGGCCGGGCATGCCGCGCCGCGCCTGCGCGATGACGTCGTGATGCGCGACGAAGTCACGCGGATCGTCGTCGGCGCCCAGCAACGCGGGCACCCCGTCGAGCAGGCGGTCCGCGCCGGGGCCCCAGGCCGCGGCCTCGATCTCGCCGTCGGGGCGGCGGCGCAGTGCGAGTGTGCTGCCGCCGTCGCGGGTGTTCGTCGCGTACCACCAGGTGCCCGCGGCGTCGCGAACCAGGTTCGGCGAGGCCGCGCCCCGGCGCAGCGGCGCCAGGACCCTCGCCAGGTCCAGTTCGAACGACGGCCGCCAGCGCATGGCTACGCGTCGCTCCAAAAGCGGACGGATCCGTCCGGCAGCTCGAATCCCGGCCAGACGCGGGCGCCGTCGAGCAGCTCACAGCCTGCGCCGACCGAGGCGCCGTCACCCAGCACCACGCCACGCAGCACCGCGCCGGCGCCGACCTTGGCCCCGGCGCCCAGCACCGACCGCTCGACGACGGCGCCGTCCGCGATCGACGCGCCGTCGAAGACCACCGACCCGGAGACCCTTGCGCCGGCGCCGACGATGGCGCCAGCGCCGATCGTCGAGCCGCCGGTCAGCACGGCGTCGTCGGCCACCTTGGCGCCGTCGATCAGCAGCGCCTCACCGACCGGGCCGGGCAGCGCCGACGTCGGCGCGAGGCCGCGCACGAGGTCGGACGAGCCCAGCACGAACGCCTCGGGGGTGCCGACGTCCAGCCAGTACGACGAGTCGACGAACCCGTGCACGTGCGCGCCCGAAGCCAGCAACCGCGGGAAGGTCTCCCGTTCCACCGAAACCGGTCGCCCGACCGGAATGGACTCGATCACCGAGCGCCGGAACACGTAGCACCCGGCGTTGATCTGGTCGGTCGGCGGATTCGGCGTCTTCTCCAGGAACTCCAGCACCCGCCCGGTTTCGTCGGTGGGCACCGAACCGAACCGGCTGGGGTCTTCGACCCGCTGCAGGTGCAATGTCACGTCAGCGCCCGACTCACGGTGCGTGCCGACCAGCGCGCCGAGGTCGGCGCCGGACAGGATGTCGCCGTTGAAGATCACCGCGTCGTTGGCGCGCAGCCGGTCGTAGACATTGCGGATGGCGCCCGCGGTGTCCAGCGGCACGTCCTCGACCACGTACTCGATCTCGAGGCCCAGCGCCGAGCCGTCGCCGAAGTATTCCTGGAACACCTCGGCCCGGTACGACGTGCCGAGCACCACATGGGTGATGCCGGCGGCCTTGATCCGGGAAAGCAGGTGGGACAGGAACGGCGTGCCCGCCGTCGGCAGCATCGGCTTCGGCGCCGACAAGGTCAGCGGCCGCAGCCGGGTTCCCTTGCCACCGACCAGCACGACCGCATCGACACCCAGCTCGGACAACCGTTCCTCCTTTATCACGCCCCACTCGGCGACAAGCCGCGGGAAACACTGACGGCGGACGCTCCGAGGGCCTACCCTAGATTGCACACAGGCGGCCCTCTTCCCAGAGGGCCTCGGGTCGAGTCGGGAGGCCAAGGGGATGGACCCCCGCGATCGTGCGGACGCCCTGCTGGCGCGTGCGCGCGCTCGGGGAGCATTCGTCGTCACGCCGGACAACGCGACGTCGCCGATGGACTCCTCCAACACCCAGCAGATCCCGAGATCCGTGGTCGCCGAGATCGACCGCGCGGACGACCCGGACACCACCACGCAGCTGCCCGCGTCGATGATCGAGGACAACGATCACCACCTGGCCAGGCAGCAGCCCACCAAGCGCCTCGAGGTCGAGCGCCGCCCGCAGGCCACGGCCCCGCTGGCCAAGCCCACGCCCCGCACCAAGCCGATGACGGTCCCGCTCCCGGCCGCCCGCCGCCCGGAGCCCGCCCAGGAGCCGCAGGAGGAGCAGGTCACCGGCCTGATCCCCACCACGACCCAGACGACCGGCGTCTCAGACCTCTCCCGCCGCCTCGACGGGATCTAACCCGGGATAAAGCGGGCTTTATCCCGCCGCAGCTCAAAGGGGGTCGTGAGTGGTATGGCCGGTTCTAACCGGCCGGAACACTCACGACTCTTTGCGGGTGGCGACCTTCAGGCGCAGCTTCAGGCCCGCCTTGATGACCGCGAGCACCGGCTTCCAGAGCAGGCCCTGGTGCCGGTCCGCGAGGTAGCGGTAGGCGCTGACATGGTGCGCGGCCAGCATCTTCGCGGAAGCCTGCTTGGTCGCGTGCCCGCCGATGTGCATCACGCTGGACGACGGCGCGTAGACGTTCAGCCAGCCCTTGCGCGCCAGCCGATCGCCCAGGTCGACGTCTTCGAAGTACATGAAGTAGCGGGTGTCGAACCCGTTCACCGACTCGAACGCCTCACGCCGGAACAGCTGGCACGACCCGGAAAGCCAGCCCGCGGTCCGCTCGGTCGGCGTGGCGTTCTCCTGCCGGTACTCCCGCGTCCACGGGTTCCCCGGCCAGACCTTGCCGAACACGGCATGCCCGATCCCCCGGCCGAGTGACGGCAGCAGCCGCGCCGACGGGTAGACGGTGCCATCCTGATCGTGGATCAGCGGCCCGAACGCCCCGCCCCTCGGCCACCGCTGCGCGACCTCGACCAGCGCGTCGAGCGACCCCGGCTCCCACTCCAGATCCGGGTTCACCACGGCCACCCAGCCGTAACTGTCGTCGAGCGCGGCGATCCCGCGGTTCGCGGCCGTGCCGTACCCGAGGTTCTCGCCAAGGCTGAGCAACGTGACGTTCTCCCGCTGCGCGGCCTTCTCGGGCGCGCCATCGGTCGACGCGTTGTCCGCGACGACGACCCGCACCTCGCGGTCGGTCGCCTTTTCGAGCGTGTCCAGGAACCGCTCGAGCGTCTCGCCGGGGAAGTACGTAACGGTCACGACGGCGAGCCGGTCACCATAGCGGGAATCCTCAGTCACCCGGCCATTGTCCACCGGTCACGCTCCGGCACGGGACTCACCCCATCGAGCTGAGCACGAATGCCACGGTCACATGACTACTCTGAGTCAACACCCGAACGCGGATTGTCGGACCTCTCCGCGAAAATGATCAGGTGCCAGTCCATGGATTCATCGACGAGTCGGTCCGCGACGACCACTATCTGATCTGCGTGACAGTGGTCGAACCGGCCAAACTTGTGCCCACGCGCAAGGAACTCCAGCATCTTCTCCTCCCTGGCGAGCGCGAACTGCACTTCAGGAAGGAAAAACCACCGAGAAGACGGCAGCTGGCGGACCGGATGAAAGCGATGCCGGTGTGCGCGCGGTTGTACTCGGCCACCTGCACCCGCAAAACCGAAGAATCTGCTCGCCAGGCATGCCTGTTCAGTGCGGTCACGGATCTTCTCGGCCTTCGAGCACATCGTCTCGTGCTCGATACCCGGGACGACCGAAACGCGCACGACAAGCAAACGTTGCGCAGAGCTCTGGGAAATCGGCCATCCGCAACGGAAATGACCTACGAGCATCTCGACTCGACCGCGGAACCACTGCTGTGGCTATCGGACGCGATCGCCTGGTGTCATGGGGCAGGCGGGGAATGGCGGCGCCGGATCGCACCCTTGGTCACCACGATCATCCGCCCCTGAACAGGCGAAAAGCCCGCAAGACGACCGTCCGGACGCGTCACGGGCTCTCATACTCGGCCCCACGGGGACCTCGCAGCACCGATCATACCAAATCCGCCCGCCAACCCACGAGCACTTTGCTTCCGAAAGTGGCGCTTGTGGCGTGGCAGCAGTGAAAGCGAAAAGCCCGCAAGACGACCGTCCGGTCGCGTCACGGGCTTACATACTCGGCCCCACAGGAGCCTCGCACCACCCAGTATACCAAATCCCCCCACCAAATCACCTCAACCCAATCGGCTGAGATGCCGCCCCCAAGCCTTCTCATAAGCCTCGCGATGCCGTTCCGCCGAAGTCGCCCACGAGAACTCCTTCGCGCGCAGCTGCGCCGCTTCCGCGAGCACCGCGCGCCGGGATGGGTCGTCGAGCAGCTCCGAGATCGCGGCCGCGACGTCGCCCGCGCCGACGCCGCAGTACGCCACCGCCTCGCCGCCGACCTCGGGCAGTGAGAGCCGGCGGGTGGTGAGCACGCAGGCTCCGCAGGCCATCGCCTCGAGCACCGGCAGCCCGAAGCCCTCGCCCAGGCTCGGGTATGCCACGAGCTCGGCCCCGCCGAGGAAACCGGCCAAGGTCCCGAACGGCAGGTAACCGGCGCGAATCACCCGGAACCGGTGCGGCACCGCGTCCAGTGCCTTCTCGACCTGGGAGTCCCAGCCCGGTTGCCCGGCGAGCACCAGTGCGGGCGGGGACGGGCGTGAGGCGACCGCGCGGGCGAAGCCCCGGATCAGCGCCGGGACGTTCTTGCGGGGCTCCAAAGCGCCCAGGAACGCCACGTAAGGCGTCGAGCCGAGGCCAATGGCGGCGCGGGCCGCCGCGACCTCCTCCGGGGAGGGTGGATGGAAGCGTTCGACGTCGACGCCGTGCTGGATGATCTCGAGCGCGGAGGCCTTGGCGCGGGCGACCTTCGCCAGCTCGTCGGCCGTCGCGACGCTGGGCACGATGCAGAGCGAGGCCCGGCGCAGGGCCGCCGCGGTCCACGCCCGGAAGAAGCGGGCCTTGACCGACGAGTGGAGCACCGCGTCGGTGAAGAAGGTGGCGTCGTGGAGGGTGACGACCGAGGCGACCGGGTTGGCCACCGGGAGCGTGTAGTGCGGCGAATGAACGACGTCGACGCCGAGCCTGCGGATCAGGCGGGGCAGGGTCGTCTGCTCCCAGGTGAGCCTGGCGGTGCGGGTCGAGGTGGCCTGCGAAGCGGGCACGATACGCGTGTTGGGCGCGATCTGGTCGTATAAGTCCAGGTCACGGGGCTGGCACACCACGGTGAGGCGGGCGCCGTCCGCGTCGAGTGCCGCCACGAGCGAATCCACGTAACGACCGACGCCACCCCGGTCCGCGGGGACTGCGGTCGCATCGATCAGGACGCGGGGTTCGTGCGGCACACCAGCAGAGTACGACCGATCACCGACAGCCAACTCAAGAACCATGAATCTGGTGGATGTCCCATACCGCGAGCGCGGCACGCTTCCAGGAGAACTCGCCCGCCCGCTTCAGCCCGCGCACGCACATCTCCCTGGCCAGCCACGGCGTCTCCAGCACCTCTGCCAGCGCGAACGCCAGCGCGGCGGCGTCTCCCCTCGGCGAGACGCGGCCGGCTCCGCCCGCGACCTCGACCAACGCGGGTGCGTCGGAATGGACCACCGGGACGCCCGCGGCCATCGCCTCCAGCACCGGGAGCCCGAAACCCTCGGCGAGGCTCGGCGCGGCCAGCGCGCTCGCCCGCCACAGCACTTCGCCCAGCTCGGCGTCGGAAAGCTTGCCGAGCACGCGGAGCTTGACGCCGTGCTCCGCGGCCAGCCGCTCGGGGTCGACACCGCCCCAGCCCTGCTGCCCGGCCAGCAGCAGCGGCGGCGCGTCGAACCGGCTCATCGCCTCGATCAGCACGTCGATGCCTTTGCGCGGCTCGATGGTGCCGATGGCCAGCACGTAGCGTTTGGGCAGGTCCATCCCGGTCGCCAGCGGCCACTCGGTCACGCCGTGCCCGGCGACCCGGACGGGAGCGTCGAGTGAGACGCGGGCCGCCAGGTCGCGGGCGACCGCCTGGGTGGGGACGACCAGCGCGGACGCCCGGCGCGCGGCCCGCGCGATCATCGCCTGGTGCCAGGCCACCCCGCGTGGGGTGAGCGTCTCGGGGTGGGTCCACGGCACCGTGTCGTGGACGGTCACCGAAAGCGTCCGGCCGCGCTTGGGCCGTGCGGGCGCGAGCGGCGTCGGAGCGTGCACGGCGTCACCTCGCCACCAGGGCATTCCCAGCTGCCAGGCGCCGATCAGCGCGCGCGGCGGCAGCGGCAGCCGGTGCGGCCCGTCGACGCCGTCGACCCGCGCGGCGCTGACGTCCGGGTGCCGCGCGACCACGCTCGACACCGACCAGCCGGGCGGCGCGGTCTCGGCCAGCGCGCGCAGCAGCTCACGCGTGTAGCGCCCGGTGCCACCTGGCACGGGCGCGAGCAGCTGCTCCGCGATGACGACGAGTTCGGGCACGCCCGTATTGTGCTCGGCGTGGGAAGTCCCGAGGTCAGCACTGTCGTGATCGTCACCTGGCGCGGTCTCGGCCACCTCGCGGCCTGCCTCGACGCGGTCGCCACCCAGGATCGTCCACACAGGACACTGGTGATCGACAACGGCTCGTCCGACGGCACCGCGCGACTACTCGCCGAGCACCCGTCGAAGCCACGGACACTACGGCTGAGCAGCAACAAGGGCTACGCGGGCGCACTGGCGGCCGCACTGTCTATTGTGGACACCCCGTTCATCGCCTGGCTGAACGACGACGCCGAACCGGTGCCGGGCTGGCTCGCCGCACTGGAGGACGAACTCGCGAAGGCACCGGAGGCGGCCGCCGCGGGCTCACGGCTGGAGCACGCCGACGGCTCGCCGCAGTCGCTCGGCGTCCGGCTCACCGCCGACGGCCACGGCGCGGACCTCACCGAACCGGCGCCGGACGTCTTCGGCTTCTGCGGCGGCGCCGTCCTGCTCCGGACGGACGTGCTGCGCGAGATCGGCGGCGTCCCCGCCGAGTTCTTCTGCTACTACGAAGACACCGACACGGCGTGGCGGCTGCGCCTCGCGGGTTGGGACATCCGGCAGGTCGCCGAGGCCAGGGTCAAGCACCTGCACGGCGCGAGCACCGCGCCCGGTTCGCCCCGTTTCCACCTCTGGAACGAGCGAAACCGCCTGCTCTTGCTGCTGCGCTGCGCCCCGGCGGCCGTCGCGGTCAAGCAGCTCGTGAAGTTCACCGCGCTGACCGCCGTGCTCCCGTTCCGAGGGGAACCCGAGGCGCCGAACTTCCGTCTCACGCTCCGCCTGAGGGTCCTCGCGGCGATCTTGACCAGGCTGCCGGCGACGCTGCGGGCCCGGCGCGAGATTGCGGCGGGTGCAACACTCGACCGAGGCGAGGTTTGGGACGCCTGGGCAGGCGGTTAACCTTCCTAACACCGGCAGAAGGAGCACGCTTTGGCGCAGGGGGAGACACAGCCACTGGTCTCGGTGATCGTGGTGAACTACCGCGGCGCCGAGGACACCTTGACCTGCCTGCGCGCGCTCAGCACCGAACCGGACTATCCGCGCCTAGAGCTCATCTGCGTCGACAACACCCCCGGCAGCGACGAAGCCGGCCGCATCCGCGCGGCGTTCCCGCAGGTCAAGGTGATCGACTCGGCGGAGAACCTCGGGTTCGCCGGTGGCTGCAACCTCGGCGCGAAGCACGCCGAAGGCAGCGTCCTCGCCTTCCTCAACAACGACGCCAAGCCCGCGCCCGGCTGGGTCAGCGCGGCCGTCGCCGAGCTGCGGGCGCAGCCGACGGTCGGCGCGGTCGCGAGCAAGGTGCTCGACTGGGACGGCACCGGCACCGACTTCGTCGACGGCGGCCTGACCTGGTTCGGCATGGGCTACAAGCGCCACGCGGGCAGCCCGCTGGCGGACGTGCCCGCCGCCGAGCACGAGGTGGCCAAGGACGTCCTGTTCGCCACCGGCTCGGCCATGTTCGTCCGCGCCGGCGTGTTCGCCGAACTGGGCGGGTTCGACGAGCGGTTCTTCATGTTCTACGAGGACGTCGACTTCGGCTGGCGGCTGAACCTGCGTGGCTGGCGTGTCCGGTACGTGCCGGAGTCGCTGACCTATCACCGGCATCACGCCACGATGTCCACTGTGGATGCGCCGGACTCCGGCCGTGAGACCTTCCTGCTGGAGCGCAACGCTTTGGCGGCGCTGTACAAGAACCTCTCCGACGAGACGCTGGCCAAGGTGCTGCCCGCCGCGCTCGCACTCGCCGTCCGGCGGGCGACCGCGCGCGGCGACCTGGACGCCACCCAGCTGGACCTCCAAAAAGGACAGCCGCTCGAAACGGACCCGGTGGCGATCCCGCGCACCACGCTCGCTGGCATGCTGGCGATCGACCAGTTCGTCGAGCTGCTGCCGTCGCTGGCCGAGTCACGCGCGGTCGAGCAGGCCGCCCGCGTCCGCACCGACGCCGACCTGATCCCGTTGCTGCGCAAGGCTTTGGAGCCCGCCTATCCGTTGCCGCGCTATCTGGCGGCGCACGAGATCCTGGTCGAGGCGTTCGGCATCGAAGGCGTTTTCGGCGAGCGCCGCAAGGTACTCGTGATCACCGGCGACGCGCTGACCGAGCGGATGGCGGGCCCGGCGATCCGCGCCTGGAACGTCGCGGCCGCACTCGGCGCCGAGCACGACGTCCACCTGGTCACCACGAACCCCCTGGTGTCGCCGCCGCCCGCGCCGTTCCGGGTGAGCGCGGCCAAGCGCACCGAGCTGACCGCGCCCATCGAGTGGGCCGACATCGTGATCCTGCAGGGTCACGTGCTCGAACTCGCGCCGACGCTGAAGAAGCAGCACTCGGCCAAGATCGTGGTCGCCGACCTGTACGACCCGATGCACCTGGAGCTGCTGGAACAGGGCAAGGGCGTCGCCGACGACAAGCGCGCGCTCGACCTGATCGGCGTCACCAAGGTGCTGGACGCGCAACTCGAGCGCGGCGACTTCTTCCTCTGCGCGTCCGAGCGGCAGCGGCACTTCTGGCTCGGGCACCTCGCCGCGCTCGGCAGGCTCTCGCCGCGCCTCTACGACGCGGACCCGACCACGCAGTCGCTGCTCGCGGTCGTCCCCTTCGGACTCTCGCCCGAAGCGCCCGTCCGCACCGGGCCGGGCCTGCGCGCGACGGTCGACGGCATCTCCGAGACCGACCACGTCGTGCTGTGGGCCGGCGGGGTCTACAGCTGGTTCGACCCGTTGACGCTGGTCCGCGCGATGGAGAAGCTGCGGCAGCGCCGCGGCGACGTCCGGCTGGTGTTCCTCGGCATGAAGCACCCGAACCCCGAAGTGGCCGAAATGGACATCGGCGCGCGCACCATCGCGCTGTCGGATTCGCTGGGCCTGACCGGGAAGCACGTCTTCTTCAACGAGCACTGGGTGCCGTTCGAGGACCGCCAGAACTGGCTGCTCGACGCCGACTGCGGCGTCACCACACACTTCGAGCACGTCGAGACCACGTTCGCCTTCCGCACCAGGGTGCTCGACTACCTGTGGGCCGGGCTGCCGATCGTCACCACCGACGGCGACGCGTTCGCGGACCTCGTCCGCGAGGAGCGGCTCGGAGTGGTCGTGCCAGCCGAGGACGTCGACGCGCTGGCGGACGCGCTGGAACTTTCCTTGTACGACACCGAGTTCGCCAAGGGCTGCGTCGAGCGGATCGGCGAGGTGGCTCAGCGGTACGCCTGGCCGACCGCGCTGAAGCCGCTCGTCGAGTTCTGCCGTGACCCGCGCCCCGCCGCCGACCGGCTGCCGGGTTCGGCCGATCTGGTCACCACGGAACCGTTACGCGGCAAGGAGTTCTTACGCCGCGACGTCGCGCTGATCAAGGAGTACCTGGCCGACGGCGGCCCGAAGGAGCTGGCCCGCCGGGTCGGCGGCCGGGTACTCAAGGTCGCGAAGCAGAGGATCCGCCGTGGCTGACCGGGCGTTGCGCGTGCTGCTGGACGGCACTCCCCTGCTCGGCGCCCGCACCGGCGTCGGGCGGTACACCGCCTCGCTCGCCGAGGAACTCGCCTCCTCGTCCGATGTGGACATTCGCGCGGTCGCGTTCACCCTGCGCGGCTGGCGAAAGCTGCGCCACGCGCTGCCACACGGCACTCAGGCACGCGGCATCCCCGTCGCCGCGCGGTTGCTCCGCAAGGCCTGGGTGCGGTCCCAGTTCCCGCCGGTCGAGCTGTTCGCCGGAGTGACGGATGTCGTGCACGGCACCAATTTCGTACTACCGGGCCGCCTGCGCGCGGCAGGCGTGCTGACCATCCACGACCTCGCTTTCCTCGACGTGCCAGGCGAACTCTCGCCCAGTGACCACGAGCTGCCCGAACTCGTCCGCCGCGGCGCGAAGAGCGCGGACATCATCTGCACGCCGACCGCGGCCGTGGCCGACATCGTCGCGGAACGCCTCGACGTCGACCGCGGCAAGATCGAGGTCACCCCGCTCGGTGTCGACCCGGCCTGGTTCACCGCGCGCCCGCCGAGCGACGAGCGCCGCGAACGCCTGAAGCTGCCCAAGGAGTACCTGCTCTTCGTCGGCGCTTCCGGGCCGCGCAAGGGCTTGGACTGGCTGCATCGCGCCCACGACGCCGACCCGGAACTGCCCCATCTCGTCTTCGTCGGCCCCGGCCCGTTCCCGCTGACCGACCGGTCGACCCATCTCGGCTATCTGTCCGAAGTGGACTTGCGCTCGGTGGTCGCCGGCGCGTCCGCGCTCGTGCTGCCGTCCAGGGACGAGGGCTTCGGCCTGCCGATCCTCGAGGCGATGGCCTGTGACGTGCCGGTGGTCTGCACGGACATCCCGGTGCTGCGCGAGGTCTCCGGCGACTGCGCGGGCCTGGTGCCCTACGACGACGTCGACGCGCTCGCCGAGGCGCTGCGCACGGCCGTGTCCGACCCGCACGTGGTGACGACCTCGGCGGCGAGGCGCACGCACGCGGCCGGCTTCACCTGGCGGCACACGGCCGAGCGGACGATCAAGGCGTATCAGCGGGCCGCCAATCGATAATGGGCGCTCCCGCCGCAGCGGAAACGCCCATTACCTACCCCCAGGTAACCGCGGTGGCGGCTACCTGAAGCCTGTCTCGGCCACTGCCCCGGCGCCACCTTTTCGATAAACTTGAAAACGAGGGCGGCGATTCACGAAGGGCACGAGATGCGTGGCTTCAGCGAACTGGACCTCGGTCCGGTCGAATCGCTCGGTGTGTCCGTGGTCAGCCAGCCCGGCGCCACCCTGCTCTCCCTCACCGCCGACGCGCTCGGCGGCCGTCCCCAGGGCATCCCTGCCGACTGGCGGGCGCACATCAGAGCCAACGCGCCCAGCGACAGCATCGACGTGCTCAGCCCGCTGTTCGCGCCGGACCACTCGGGCGTCCCGTACTGCCTGACCCCGGACACCACGGCCCGCTCGGTCCCCGACATCGCCACCTACCTCGAACAGGTCGCCGACCTGTCCCCCGACGTCCTCCTCGACGACCTGACCAGCGATTTCGACGGCGCCGTGCCGCCGCAATGGCGGCCGGTGGTCGACCACCCACGCCACTGGATCGCCTCCTACGTCCGGGTGCTGGAGGCGGTCTGGACGGCCTTCGCCCCCATCTGGCAGCGCGCGGACCCGCTGCTCAAACGCGAGACGGAACGCGTCGGCACCGCGGTCGTCGGCGGCACGCTGGACGTGCTGCTCGCGGGCATCAACTCGCGCTACCGCTTCGAAGGCACGAGCCTGTACGTGCCCGACGTCGACCCCGAGAAGTTCTCGCTGAACGGGCGGCGGCTGCTGCTCATCCCGGTGATCTCCGGCAGCAGCGCGTCGATCTTCAGCTTCGAGCAGCCGGACGTCGCGTGGATCGGCTACCCGATGCCGGGCATGGGCCTGTTGTGGGAAAGCCGGAAACCGCCTGCCGCGGGCGATCCGCTGACCTTGATCGTCGGCGAGATGCGCGCGCTGATCCTGCGCCGGGTCGGCCGCCCGGCCACCATGGGCGAGATCGCCTCGGTGCTCAACTGCAGCGCGAGCACCGCGACCTACCACTGTGGTCAGCTGGAGATGGCGGGCCTGATCGTCCGCGAACGCCACGGCCGCCACGTCCGGCTCCGGCGCACCGACCGCGGCGACTCCCTCATCGACATCCTCACCTGACCCCGATCCCGATGTAAGAATCGGCGACGCCCGCGACAGTACTCAGTGACAGCAGCCGTCGGACCGGGAGGACAACCGTCCATGGGGGTCGACCAAGAGGGTTTCACCAAGCTTTACGAAGCCCTCTATCCGCGAGTTCTCGCCTACTCCTTGCGCCGGGTCCCACCGGACGACGCTCACGACGCGACCGATGAGACCTTCCTCATCGCCTGGCGCAAACGCAAGCAGCTGCCGGATCCCGCGCTGCCGTGGTTACTCGTGACCGCCCGCAACACCATCGCCAACCAGCGACGACGCCGTGATCATCAGGATGTCATCGCCGCCGAGCTGGCGCGCTGTGGCGAACACGCCGCCCTGGACCCCGGCGCCGCGGTGGTCGAGCGGACCACCTTGCTGACGGCGCTGGCCACGTTGACCGACAAGGAACGCGAAGCCCTGATGCTGACCGAATGGGATGGCCTGTCCGGACGTGACGCCGCTCGGGTCGCCGGTTGTTCGGCGGTGGCCTTCGCGGTCCGGTTGCATCGTGCACGCAACCGGTTCGCCGACGCGGTGACCAAGCTCGACAGCAGGCTCCACGACGGCCGCGACCTCGCAGCGAGCACGCACTCCTCCGCAAAGGACGGAAGCCAATGAAGCGACACGTCGACGACACGCTGCGCCGACTTGCGGCGCTGGATTTCCCCCAGAACGTCCCGCCTCGCGCCCAACGTCCACCGTGGGAGCATGCATCCGAGATCATCGACCAGCCGCGCTTCACGCGACGGCGCGTTCTGGTCGCCGCAAGCCTCACTGTCGTCGCGGTTTCAAGCTCGGTTGTGGTGGCGAATAAGTTCGGCCCATCTTCGACGCCGATCGCCACACCGCCACTCCTCACCATCCAGCCTGCCTCCGGAGGCTCGCCGTTCACGGTGCTCACCGGCCTGGCCGACCGCGCTGGGAAGCAGCCCCCACCGGGCGGGCATGGCCAGGTTTTCTACACCAAGCTCCGAGAGTGGGCTTTTGGCACATCTGTGACCACCGCCATGCGATTCATCGATGCGGGTCTTGCGGAATACCACCAAGAGGTATGGCTGAACCCGGATGGCAAAGGCCGCATCCTTCGCGTCGAGCAAGGTCGCGAACCGGCTGCAGCCGGGGGCCCATCGAGAATCGACGCTCCGTTCACTTCGCAGCCTCATCCAGCCGTGGCCGACATGGGGAAGGCAACCACCGAAGAGCTGACGGCGCGGCTACTTGAGGAAGGAAAGGGGCGGACGACCGGCGACTGGTTCGAGACCGCGGCGAAAATCTGGACGGATCGGCTGGACGATCCGGCTACCGGAGCGGCACTGCTGCACGTTCTCGCTTCACTGCCGGATGTGACCGTCGAGGGAGCGACAACCGACCGCGCAGGCCGTGCGGCGATCGCCATCTCAACACCCGTGGAAAAACCTGGGGGCTGGTTCCCGAAGCAACGTCAGTATCTGCTGGTCGACCCTGAGACCGGCTATCTGCTCGCGACCGAGTCCGTGGGCCTGAGCTCGGACGAGGACGCCATCGGTGGCCCGGTCGACACACCCGCGACCATTCACTACAAGGTGTGGCTGAAGTCGGCCTTCGTGACTGACACACAAACCCGGCCGTGAGGCCCCGCGCAGGCCCGGTCCGCCGGCGGACCGGGCCTGCTTACGAATGATCAGCCGTTGTAGGCCTGAACAAGCCCCACATTGTCACTGTATCCGCCGAGCCACCAGCCGCTGCCGCCATAAGTGAGACCGAATGTCTCAGCCGAGCTCAAAGCACGATTGTGCACCTTGGCGGCATAGCAGTCGTTATTACCCAAGAGCGAAGACAGCCGCGCCTTCCACCAGGAAGATGGCTCAACTCGATAGCCCGATGAGTCACATGATCCGGAATTCCCGTAGATCGTAGTGAAACCACCCGGAGAATCGAGATTATAGTGGATGTTTTCATACCAGTACATGATCGGAATCGGAGCCGCCGCTTCAACACCCCGACTGGCGGCAATCCTGGCCGATTCGGCCACAATCCTGGCATCCACATCCGCAGCCGACGTATCCGAACAGATCTCCGCCAGAACCGGCGAGACCTTTCCCTCCGGAGCCTTGTCGACCAGCATCGCACAGTATTTACCCTGATTGAGGGCATCCACTCCTTCGGCCGCGGCGACGCCCGGCATCGCCGCGACCGTCGCGGCGCCCACCACGGCGGCAACGATCAAACGTCTCGTTCTCTCTCCCGAAATACTCCAATTCACAATTCCCCACCCTCTCCTCATGAGCCCATGGCACACGGAATAAACACGCCACCATTAGGTACCACTATCGCGTCGAAACTTCCCCCTGCGTGCACTCAAGGCGAAGCCCGAGTGATCTTGACGCTACCGACTTCGGCCACAGCCCTTCAAGTCATTTGCCGATCTCGCCGGAAAGTTGCCGCCAAGTTGGGCCAAAAGCCTGAAAAGCCCTGAACGAGCGGCAACTTCCGGTCAATGTCGATCAACCACTTGACAAGTCAACGCCAAATTCGCCACCCAGCCGATGGCGCATTCAATTCGCACAGCACGGTTCCACCGGTTACCGATGAACGGAACTCACGAGCCCTGGAAGTAGGCGGCCAACGCCTCCTGCCAGTGCCGCAGCGGCGTCAGCCCGGCCTCGGCCCACGAGGCGTTCGACAGCACCGAGTACGCCGGCCGCGCGACCGGGCTCGGGAAGTCCGCGCTGGTGCACGGCTTCACCCGCTCGGGATCCGCGCCGATCGCCTCGAAGATCGCCCGCGCGAAGCCGAACCAGGTCGTCTCCCCCGCACCCGTGCAGTGCAGGACGCGGCCCGCCGGTGCCTCACCCTCGACGATCCGGCCCGCCAGTTCCAGCAGCCCGGCCGCCAGGTCGGCCGAAGACGTCGGCGCGCCGCGCTGATCGTCCACAACGGACACCGTGTCGCGCTCGCCCTCCAGGCGCACCATGGTGCGCACGAAGTTATGCCCGGTCTTCCCGTACACCCAGCCGGTGCGCACGATCCACGCCCGCGCGCCCGAGCCGAGCACAGCGTCCTCGCCGGCCGCCTTCGTCCGGCCGTAGGCGCTGCGTGGCCCGATCGGGTCGGTGACCTCGTACGGCCGCGAGGCGTCGCCGGGGAAGACGTAGTCCGTCGAGACGTGCACCAGCGGCACCCGGCGTGCCGAGCAGGCGGCCGCGAGCACGCGCGGGCCGTCGGCGTTGACCGCGAAGGCGCGCTCCTCCTCGGTCTCGGCCTTGTCGACCGCCGTGTACGCGCCGGCGTTGATGACCACGGGCCGGTGCCCGGCGTCCTTCGCCGCGTCCGCGAACTCGGTCACCACGCGGATGACGTCACCGGTCCGGGTGAGATCGAGGTCCTTCGACCCCATGGCCGTCACCTTGACGTCGCCGTTCGCCAGCGCGGCGAGGTCGGTCCCGAGCTGTCCCGACCCGCCGGGCACCAGAACTGTCAGCAACTAAGACTCACTTTCCCGTCAGCGCGGCGCGGTCCTTGAGCCGCTCCCACCAGGGCCGGTTCTCGGTGTACCAGCGGACGGTCTCGGCCAGTCCGTCCTCGAAGGTCTTCAGAGGCGTGTAGCCGAGCTCTTTGTTGATCTTGGTGATGTCGACCGAGTAGCGCCGGTCGTGGCCCTTGCGGTCCTCGACCGGCTCGACCCGCTCCCAGCCAGCGCCGACGGCGGCCAGCAGCCGCTCGGTCAGCTCGCGGTTGCTCAGCTCGGTGCCGCCGCCGATGTTGTAGATCTCGCCGGGACGCCCGCCGTCGGCGACCAGCTGGATGCCGCGGCAGTGGTCGTCCACGTGCAGCCAGTCACGCACGTTGAGGCCGTCGCCGTACAGCGGCACGTTCCGGCCGTCGAGCAGGTTGGTGACGAACAGCGGGATGACCTTCTCGGGGAACTGGTACGGCCCGTAGTTGTTCGAGCACCGCGTGATGCACACCGGCAGCCCATGGGTGCGGAAGAACGACCGAGCCAGCAGATCCGAGGACGCCTTCGACGCCGAGTAAGGCGAATTCGGCTCCAGTATGTGATCTTCCGACCACGAGCCTTCCGCGATGGAGCCGTACACCTCGTCGGTCGAGACGTGGACGAACTTGCCCACGTTCGCCGAAAGGGCGGCCTGCAGCAGGGTTTGCGTGCCGAGCACGTTGGTCAGCACGAAGTCGGCCGACCCGAGGATGGAACGGTCCACATGGGACTCCGCGGCGAAGTGCACGACCAGGTCGACCCCGGTCATCACCTCGGCGACCACCACCGGGTCGCAGATGTCGCCGCGCACGAAGCGCAGCCTGGGGTCGTCGGCGACCGGCGCGAGGTTCTCCTCGCTGCCCGCGTAGGTCAGCTTGTCGAGCACCACGACCTCGGCACCGGAGAGGCTTGGATATGCGCCGGTCAGCACCTGTCGCACATAATGCGAACCGATGAATCCCGCGCCGCCGGTGACCAGTACCCGCATGTTCCGTTCCCTTCGCAACGTCGTGCCGCCTCGCCCAGTGTTCCACGGCCGCTGTCGCCGCACTCCCGTCGTACGGACGCCTTACATCAGGTCGGTAATCTGGACCCGGGGGCAAGCTCATGCCCAGGGGTTTGTCGGCGGGGAGGACCGAGCGTGACCGAGTGGCCACCGAAACCTATCCCCGCACCTCGTCGCCGTCGTGACCATGGTGCGGGCACCTTGGCGCGCCGTGGCGGGAAGACACTGGTGACACTCGTGTCCGTCGCGGTACTCACCGTCACCTGGTACGGCTGGCAGTTCATCGGTGACCCGAACGAGGGACTGGCCACCACCGACGTCTTCGAGAACAACCAGCTCCACGCGAAGCCGCTCGACGGCGCGATCGACATCCTCCTGGTCGGCCAGGACAGCCGCACCGACGCGCAGGGCAACCCGCTGTCGCGCGAGGTGCTCGACATGCTGCACGGTGGCATCTCCGACGGCGAGCGCCAGACCGACACGATGATCCTGGTGCACATCCCGCAGGACGGCAGGCGCGCGATCGCGATCTCGTTCCCGCGTGACTCGTGGGTCGAGATCAGCGGTGGCTTCGGCAAGCACCGGCTCAACAGCGCGTACGTGTACGCCTACAACGACACCTCGAAAACCCTGCAGCAACAAGGGAATTCGGATCTCAAGGACGTCGACGGCAAGGCCAAGATCGCCGGGCGCAAGAACCTCATCCAGACGCTGGAGACGTTCATCGGCAAGCCCGGCATGATCGACCGCTACGCCGAGGTCAACCTCGCCAGCTTCTACGAGGTGACGAAGGCCATCGGCGGCATCGACGTCTGCCTCAACGCGCCGGTGAAGGAACGACTGTCCGGAGTGGACCTTCCGGCAGGCAGGCAGTCCATCGAAGGCGCGCAGGCGCTCGCGTTCGTGCGCCAGCGGCACGGGCTGCCCAACGGCGACCTCGACCGCATCGTCCGGCAGCAGGCGTTCCTGTCCGGGCTGGCGAACAAGGTGCTGTCCGGCTCGGTGCTGGCGAACCCGTTCAAGATCTCCGAGCTGGTCGACGCGGTGAAGAAGTCCGTCGTGCTCTCGGCGGGCTGGGACCTGTTCGAGTTCGCCGAGCAGATGCGCGGGCTGACCGGCGGGAACATCGAGTTCCACACGATCCCGACCCAGGGTAACGCCGTCATCGGCGGCGCGGACGTGCTGCGCGTCGACCCGGTCGAGGTGCGGGCCGCGGTGGCCAAGCTCGTCCACGACCCCAACGCTCCGGAGGAGAAGCCCGGCGCGAAGCTCGCGGGCGCCGAAGCCGTGACGATCGACCTGTTCGACGGCACCGGCACCGGGCTCGGCGAGCAGACGCGGCAGGCGCTGTCGGAGAAGGGTTTCCAGCTCGGCGAGAACACCAAGCTCGCGCCGCGCGCCACCACGGTCGTCCGGTTCGCGCCGGGCGACGAGGCCTCGGTGGAGCTGGTGAAGCAGGTGCTCGGCGAGTCGGTCGAGCTGGAGCCGGACCGTGACGTCGCCAAGGGGCACGCGCGAGTGCTGCTCGGCAAGGACTTCAAGGGCGTGACGACCGCGACGGCGTCGGCGCCGCCCACCAGCAGCTCGGCGCCGAAGCCGAGTTCGACGCCGTCTTCGGCTTCGAGTTCGGCCTCGCCGACGCCCGAACAGAAGCCGATCACCGCGGGTGGCGTGCCTTGCGTGAACTAGACGGGGAGGAGCGTCCGAAGCCGACGCCCTACCCTCGTCCGAAGAACGAGGACGCCCCCACCCCGGAACCCGAAGCAGCCGAAGAAGCCGAGGGCGAGCCCGAAGCCGCACCCGAGGAGCCCAAGGCTCGTCGCGGGCACCCGCTCCGGCTGGCCGGGAAGATCGGGCTGGCCCTGCTCTCGGTGGTCGCGCTGGCCTCGAGCGGGTACGCGTACGTCGCGACCGAGCAGGTCCAGAACAACCTCCCGACGACGAACGCGCTGAGCAAGCCGGACGACCCGGCCGCGCCGCCCGCCGACGACGGCGCGAACGACATCCTGCTGGTCGGCAGCGACGCGCGGACGGACCAGCAGGGCCATCAGCTGCCGTTGCGCATGCTGAAGCAGCTGCGCACCGAGGAGAACCCCGGCGTCAGCACGGACACGATCATCCTGCTGCGTATCCCGAAGAACGGCGGCAAGCCGTCGGTCGTCTCGATCCCGCGCGACACCTGGGTCGAGGTGCCGGGGCGAGGCAAGACGAAGATCAACTCGGCGTACGGCGTCGCCAAGGAGAAGTTCGCCTCCGCGCGGCGCGGCGAGGGCGAGAAGGACCGCGAGAAGATCGAGCGCGACTCCGATCAGGAGGGCCGCCGCGTACTGGTCCAGACCGTGCAGGACTTCACCCAGGTCCGCGTCGACCACTACGCCGAGGTCAACCTGCTGGGCTTCTACCTGCTCACCGAGGCGCTCGGCGGCGTGACCGTCTGCCTGAACCACTCGACCTCGGACGCCGACTCGGGCGCCAACTTCCGCCGCGGCGAGCAGAAGGTGTCCGGCGGCGAGGCGCTTTCCTTTGTGCGCCAGCGGAAGAACCTGCCGCGTGGCGACCTGGACCGCATCGTGCGGCAGCAGGCGTTCCTGTCCTCGGCGATCAACCAGGTGCTGTCGGCAGGCACGCTGGCCAGCCCGTCGACCATGGGCAACCTGATCGAGGCGATCCACAAGTCGATCGTCCTCGACGAAGGTCTGGACCTGCTCGACTTCGCCCAGCAGGTCAAGAGCATCGCGTCGGGCAGCATCGCCTTCGAGACGATTCCCGTGGTCAACGCCAACGGCCGCAGCGAAGACGGCCAGCAGAGCATCGTCGAGGTCGACCCGGCCGCGGTCCGCAAGTTCCTGCTCGGCCTGGTCGGCCGCACCGCGCCCACCGGTGGCGGTGGCGCACCCGCGGCAGCGACTCCCTCGGTCCCCTGCGTCAATTAGTGTGGTGTTCGTGAGCCTCACCGAGCACCTCCTGCGTCCACTGCTGGCCTCGCCCGCGCGTCCGCTGATCACGCACTACGACGACGCCACCGGCAGCCGCATCGAGCTGTCCGTCGCCACCACGGTCAACTGGGCGGCCAAGACGGCGAACTGGCTGGTCGAAGAGGCGGACGTGGAAGCGGGCGACGAGGTCGGCGTGCGTCTGCCAGCGCACTGGCAGACGGCCGGGGTGCTGCTCGGCGCCTGGTGGTGCGGCGCCCAGGTGGTCACGGAGGCCCCCGGCGTCACGTTCGTGGCACCCGGCGAGACCTCATCGGCTTCGCTGACCCCCATCGTCGCGATGGACCCGTTCGGCATGGGCATGGGCGTCACCGGCGGCCTGAACTTCCTGGCCGACGTGAAGATGTACGGCGACGACTTCTCGCCGCTGTTCCCGATTCCCGGCGACTCACCGGCGCTGTTGTCGTCCACAGTGGACGAGGTAATCGCCGAAGCCCGTTCCAGGGCCGCGAAACTCGGTATCACCTCAGCCGACCGAGTGCTGTCCACAGTGGAGTGGACGTTCCCGGACGGCGTGCTCGACGGCTTGCTGGCGCCGCTCTCGGTCGGCGCCCACCTCGTGCACGTCAGCAACGCGAACCCCGAGAAGCTGGCCGACCGCCGCGCGGCGGAGCGCACGACGGTCGACCTGCTCGCTTAGGCGGGCTGCAGCTCGCGCCGTTCGCGCTTGCTCCAGAAAAGCAGGTGGTCCAAGGAAATCCGGCCGCCGTTGAACCCGAGCGCCAGCCCGGCGAGCGCGAGCACGAACACCAGCTCGTAGCCACCCTGCCCGGTCAGGCCGTTGTCGATGTGGACGGACAGCAGCGCGCCGACGGACACGACCACGTAGCCGATCGCGACCAGCGGCAGCGCGAACCCGACGATGAAGGCGATGGAGCCCAGAATCTCCACGGTCATCGCGAACACGGCGGCGACCTCCGGCAGCGGAATGCCCATCTTGCCGAAGAAGCCGGCGGTCCCTTGGATGCCGTTGTCCCATTTCTGCAGACCGTGCGCGAGGAAGACGACCGCGACCCCGATCCGGCCCAGCAGTAGCGTGACATCTTTGACGCGAGCGAACATCAGGCTGTCCCCGATCAGTGAAGAATCAACTTACCGGGCCCACGCTAAGAGGTTTTCCGCCGTTTCCGACAGCTATCCACGGGTATCGACAGGAACCCGACAGGATCAACTCCGATGCTCCTTGGCCGCCACGAAGCAGTACGCGCCAAAGGCCGCGAACCCCAGCGCGACCACCGTGAGCAGCACACTTCCGAACGGCTGAGCCGCGAGCGTCTTCAGCGCGACATCCAGCCCGCCCGCCTTGTTCGCGTCGGCGTTGAACCCGGCGATGATCAGCAGCACACCCACGATCGCGTACACGACGGCCTTCGCCAGGTACCCGGTCATCCCCAGCTTCTCGACCCAATCGCGGTTGGTTTCGAGATCCTCCATGAAGCTCTTCTTGATCGCCTTGACCGCGGCGGCCACCGCCACCCCGATCACCACGCCCCCGGCCAGCACCACCAGGAACGGCCCGGCCGACCACGACAGCACCTTCGCCGTCAGCCCCTGCGACTGCCCGGTCGACGAGCTCGACCCGCTGCCGATCGCCAGCTGCACCGCCGAGATCCCGATCCCGACCGCCACCACGCCCCGCACGCCGGACCCGATGCGCTTACGCACCTGTCTGCCCTTGTCGGTGACCCAGTGATAGCCGTTCGCGACCATGAGGCCTTGCCAACCCGCGAAGGCCAGCAGTCCGACCGCGAGCGCCCAGAGCAGGACGCCCCCGAACGTGCTCGACCCGACTTCGGCCAGCGCTCCCTTCTGGTCGGCGGATTGCCCGGTCTCACCGAACGCCACCTTGACGGCGATGTAGGCGATGACCAGGTGCACGAACCCGAAGCAGCCCATCCCGACCCGGCCCAGCACCTGGGCGACGTCACTCTTCTCAGCACGCGATGCCATGTCAGCCATCACTGCAGTCTCACCCGGCCGAGTGACCCTCGCCGATCGACTGCTCCAACCAGCCCAACGCCTCAGGCGTCGTGCGCGTTGCGGGCGGTTAGAACCGCCCGCAACGCGCACGACCCCCGGGCATGACCAGTGCATGAAAAAGGGTCGTGAGTGTTTAGGCCGGTTAGAACCGGCCGTACCACTCACGACCCCTGGGGAAACTCAGCCCCTGAGCAGGGCGCGGGCCATCACGACCTTCTGGATCTGGTTGGTGCCTTCGTAGATCTGGGTGATCTTGGCGTCGCGCATCATGCGCTCGACCGGGAAGTCGCGGGTGTAGCCCGCGCCGCCGAAGAGCTGGACGGCGTCCGTGGTCACCTGCATGGAGATGTCCGACGCGTACGCCTTCGCGGCCGAGGCCATGAAGCCGGCGCGCTTGTCGCCGCGCTCGGTCGCAGCGGCCGAGGCGTAGACGAGGTGGCGGGCGGCCTCGATCTTGGTGCCCATGTCGGCGAGCATGAACTGGATGCCCTGGAAGTCGGCGATGGCCTTGCCGAACTGCTTGCGGTCCTTGACGTAGGCGATCGACGCGTCCAGCGCGCCCTGCGCGATGCCCAGCGCCTGCGCGCCGATGGTGGGGCGGGTGTGGTCGAGCGTGCGGAGCGCGGTCTTGAGGCCCGTGCCGGGCTCGCCGATGATGCGGTCCTCGGGGATGACGCAGTTCTCGAAGTAGATCTCGCGGGTGGGCGAGCCCTTGATGCCGAGTTTGCGTTCCTTGGGGCCGACCGAGAAGCCCGGGTCGTCCTTGTGCACGACGAACGCCGAGATGCCGTTGGCCTTCTTCTCGGCATTGGGGTCGGTGACGGCCATGACCGTGTACCAGGAGGACTCGCCCGCGTTGGTGATCCAGCACTTGGTGCCGTTGAGGACCCAGGTGGAGCCTTCGAGGCGGGCGCGGCAGCGCATCGACGCCGTGTCGGAACCGGCTTCGCGCTCGGACAGCGCGTAGGAGGCCGAGGCCTCGCCGGAGGCGATCGACGGGAGGACGAGCTTCTTGAGCTGGTCCGAGGCGGACAGGATGATCGGCTGGGTGCCGAGCTTGTTGACCGCGGGGATGAGCGAGGCCGAAGCGTCCACCCTGGCCACTTCTTCGATGACGATGCAGGCGGCGATCGCGTCGGCGCCCTGGCCCTCGTACTCGTCGGGGATGTGGACGGCGTTGAAGCCGGCCTTCACCAGCGCGGCGTTGGCCTCCGCCGGGTACCGCTCCTGCTCGTCCACCTCGGCGGCGTACGGGAGGATCTCCTTCTCGGCGAGTGCGCGTACGGCAGCACGCAGCTCCTCGTGCTCCTCGGCCAGTTCGTACAGCCCGGGGCCTTCAGACACCTGCGTCACCTCTCTCGAGCAAGGATTTCCCAACCTCTCGATGTTAGCGCCCGTTCACTGACGTGGGCTGTGGCGTCCACCCCAGTTCTTGTGCTCCGCACCCCAGTTTTCGTAGGTTCGAGTGATGGATCTCACGGTCTCGCCCTCGGAGTTTCCCCGCTCACTCGACTACCCGGAGGCGCCCGTCGGGTCGCTGGCGGCCGGAGCCGCGCGCCGCTTCGGCGACCGGACGGCGTTCGCGCACGGTGACCGAAGCCTGAGCTTCACCGAGACCTACCGGGCCGCCTGCCGGTTCGCCAACGCGCTGCTCGCCGACGGGATCGGCCATGGCGACGTCGTCGCGATCCATCTGCCGAACTGTCTCGCGTACCCCGTCGCGTACTACGGAACCCTGCTGGCCGGAGCCACATTCAGCCCTGCCAACCCGCTGCTGCCCGCCGACGATCTGGCCTTCCAGCTCGCCGACTGCGGCGCCGTCGCGGTGGTCACCTTCGGGCCGTTTTCGCGGACTGTGGAAGCCGTTCGCGACCGGACTCGGGTACGGCGCGTCATCGTCGTCTCGCCGGTGAGCGAGGACCAGCTGAGCTTCGAGGCGTTCCATGACGGCCAGCCCGAAACGCGGCCTGACGTGCCGATCGACCCCTATCGGGACCTCGCGCACCTGTCCTACACGGGTGGCACCACCGGGCGCTCGAAGGGCGTGCGGCTGCCGCATCGCAACGTCGTCGTCAACACGCTGCAGTGCGCGGCGCTGCAGACCGGCTCGCTTCCCGCGGTCGACGAAGACGGCAATCCGATACTCGATCAAGTCGGTGACCCGGAAGAGTGGCCGACGCGGCTCGGCACCGGCGTGGCGATCAACCTGACGCCGTGGTTCCACGCGATGGGAACGATCGGCGGCCTGAACATCCCCGTGCTGACCGGCATCAGCATCCACCTGCACGACCGCTTCGACCCGCCCGCGTACTGCGCCGACGCCGAGCGCCTGCGCGTGCACACGATCGCGGGCGCGCCCGCGTTGTTCGCCGCGCTGCTGACCTGCCCCGACTTCCACACCCGTGACCTTTCGTCAGTCCAGGTGCTCAGCTCCGGCGCGGCGCCGCTGCCACACGAGATGATCAAGGCGTTGCAGAAGCGGCTGCCCGGCGTCCCGATCGCGGAAGGCTACGGGCTGACCGAGGTCACGATGGGCGGCGTGATCTCGCCGCCGTACCGGTCGGGACTGCGCAAGGTCGGCTCGGTCGGGACGCCGCTGTTCGACACCGAGGTCAAGGTGGTCGCGGTCGAAGGCGGCGAGGAACCGTTGCCGCCCAACACCGAAGGCGAGGTCTGCCTGCGCGGGCCGCAGGTGATGGCCGGGTACCTGAACCGGCCGGAGGAGACCGCGGCCGCGCTCGTCGACGGCTGGCTGCACACCGGCGACATCGGCGTGCTCGACGACGACGGCTACCTGTCCATTGTGGACCGCAAGAAGGACATGCTGCTGTACAAGGGTTACAACGTCTATCCGCGCGAGCTGGAGGAGCTGCTGATCGCGCACCCGGCCGTCACCGCGGCCGCCGTGGTCGGGCGGCCGCAGGCCGACGTCGGCGAGCTGCCGGTCGCCTTCGTCGTCAAGGCTACCGACACCACCGCCGAGCGGATCCTCGCCGACGTCAACGAGAAAGTGCTGCCCTACAAGCGGATTCGCGAACTCCGCTTTGTTGACGAGATCCCGGTTTCCGCGGCGGGCAAGATTCTCAAACGAGAACTCAGGCAGCAGCTTTGATAGTCGTTTCCTGAGAATCGAAACGAACACCTTGATCGAGCCGACTGGAAAAGAGGACCGCCAGACAAGGACGAGATCAGGTGAGTGGCATGGCCAAGAAGGAGAAGCCCGCCCCGAAGCCGAACACCGCGCTCGAGGTGCTCGCCGCGATGATCGGTTCGACACTCGTGCTGGCGCTGACCTTGCTGGTGACGAAGACCAATGCACCCGTCGGCGTTCAACTGGCGGGCGCGGCTGTCGGCGCCGCCATTCCGCCTTTTGTCGGCACCGTCGGCCCCCGGCGTCACCTCCGCGTGGCATTCGCGGGAATGGTCGCCATCGTCGCGGTATCGGCCACCTGCTTGACCGGCGTCATCGTGGGTAAAGCCACCGACTCGGCGCTCTTGCCGCTGCCGCCGTCCATCCCGATACTCGGCCGGTCGACCACGCCGACTACGCAAGGGAAAAGCCTGCTCGAAGCCAGTCCATCCGGGTTGGCCTGCACGCAGGCAGGCTGCCCCGGCAAAGTCACGATCAAGAACTCTGGGGAGACATCGGTTCAGCTCATCGATATCGAGTCGAGCGCGGAGAAGACGAGATTCAAGGTAACCGGCGACTGCGCGAACAAGACACTGCAGCCTGCTCAGAAATGCGCGTTGGCAGTGAGTTTCACACCGGTGAGCACGGACACGACGGTCACCGAGACACTCGTGGTCCGCACCTTGCCGTCCACCGCCGAAGTACGCATCGTGCTGATCGGGACGGTGAAGACCCCGCCCCTCGATTTGACCGTCGACAAAGCGGCTTTGAAATGCGAATACAGCCCGGGTCAGCTGAAGGTCACCTTCCGGCTGACCCCGACAGGCGCCAGTCCCGTCACGGGCATCGGAGCCACGGTCGTGAACGAAACGACCGCGTTCAGCCTGTCCCGCACGGTGAACGCGGGCCCATCACCTCAGCCGCCGACCACTGTCACCTTGCCGGTCCCCGTCGGCAGCCATCCCAGGATCACCATCTCGGTCGATCCTGGGAACGCGGTCAAGGAGGCCGACGAAAGCAACAACCGGCTCCAGCTCACACCCGTCATCCCGGCGACCACGTCCGGCGTGCCGAAGACGGTGAGCTGCGGCTGAGCTCAGCCTTGGACTTTGGATCGCAGGGCGGCGTCCTTGTCGAGGACGAGCTTCTCGAGGTCGGCCTGGAAGCGGGTCATCTTCTTGCGCAGGTCCTCGTCGAACGCGGCGAGCATGCGCACGGCCAGCAGGCCCGCGTTACGGGCGCCGCCGACGGACACGGTCGCGACCGGGACACCGGCGGGCATCTGGACGATCGACAGCAGCGAGTCCATCCCGTCCAGGTACTTCAGCGGGACCGGGACGCCGATGACCGGCAGCGGCGTGGCCGAGGCGACCATGCCGGGCAGGTGCGCGGCGCCGCCGGCGCCCGCGATGATCACTTTGAGGCCGCGGGTGACGGCCGACGTCGCGTAGTCGAGCATCCGCTGCGGGGTGCGGTGCGCCGAGTAGACGCCGACCTCGTAGGAGACGCCGAACTCGTCGAGCGCCTGACCGGCCGCCTCCAGCACGGGCCAGTCCGAGTCGCTGCCCATGATCACGCCCACCTGCGGCGCCATAACGTTCTCCTAGTGGATCTCGTAGCCGTCCAGCCAGACGGCGTGGGACAGCCAGTGTGCGGACAGCAGCGCGCGGTCGCGCAGCTCTTCCATGCGGTCACCGAGGAAAGTGACGTGACCGAGTTTGCGGCCGGGGCGTTCTTCCTTGCCGTACAAGTGAACCCGCGCGTCCGGGTAGCGTGCGAAGAGGTGGTGGACGCGCTCGTCGGGCCCCATCGACGGCTTCTCGTCCGCGCCGAGCACGTTGCCCATCACGCAGGCGGGCTTGAGCAGTTCGGTGGCGCCGAGCGGGTAGTCGAGCACGGCACGCAGGTGCTGCTCGAACTGCGAGGTCCTCGCGCCGTCCATGGTCCAGTGGCCCGAGTTGTGCGGGCGCATCGCGAGCTCGTTGACCAGCAGGCCGTCGGCGGTCTCGAACAGCTCGACCGCCAGCAGGCCGACGACATTGAGCTGGGAAGCGATCCGCAGCGCCAAATCCTGCGCCAGCTGCGTGAGGCCTTCGCCCAGGCCCGGCGCGGGCGCGAGCACCTCGGTGTTGATGCCGCCGCTCTGCACGGTCTCGACCACCGGCCACGCGGCGCCCTGGCCGAACGGCGAGCGGGCGACCAGCGCCGACAGCTCGCGCTTCATGTCCACTTTGGACTCGACGAGCAGCGGGGTGCCCGCGGCCAGCAGCTCGGGGACGACCTCGCGCGCGTGCTGCGCGGTGTCGAGCATCCAGACGCCACGGCCGTCGTAGCCGCCCTCGGCCGCCTTGAGCACGACCGGCCACGAGTGCGCCTCGGCGAACGCGGCCACGTCCTCCACAGAGGACACTTCGGCGAACGCGGGGCCCGCGATGTCCATTCCGGCCATCATCTCGCGCATGACCAGCTTGTTCTGCGCGAACGCCAGCGCCTCGGGGCCCGGCCGGAGCGTGTGGCCCTCCTGCGCGAGCTGGTACATGTGCTCCCACGGGACGTGCTCGTGGTCGAAGGTCACCACGTCCACTTCCTTGGCGAACGCTCGCAGCGCGTCGAGGTCCGTGTGGTGCCCCTGGACGACCTTGCCCGCGACCAGCCCGGCGGACTCGTTCTCGCCCGCCGCCATGACGTGCAGCGACTGGCCGAGCGAGATGGCGGCCTGGTGCGTCATCCTGGCGAGCTGGCCGCCGCCCACCATGCCGACGATCGGAAGACCCGTGTGTTTGTCCATAGCGGGTTAAAGACTACTTAGCGGGTAGAGGCGCGCTGCGCAGGAGCCGGACTTCGCGGGCGGCGAGCACCACGAGCACGAGAGCCGCTGCCAGCACGTACGCGTTCCCGAGCACGGAAAGCCCGATGCCCCAACGGAATTCGTGGTCGCCGCCGTTCGGCACCAGCATCACCACACAACTCGCGAACAGCGCCGCGACCGCGAACCCGGCCAGCCGGTGCCCGCGCGTGACGAGCAGCACGACCAGCGGCACCGACCACACCCAGTGATGCGTCCACGAAACGGGCGACAGCAGCAGCGCGTAGAACGCCGTCACCAGCAACGCGCCGTAGTCGTCGCCCCGCGTGTGCAGCCGCCACACCAGCCAGACGGCGGGCACGGCCAGCACGGCGCCGATGGCCAGTGCCACGGTCAGCGACCAGGGCGCGAGGTGCGAGGCGCGGCTGACCATGCCGTTCAGCGACTGGTCGAAGATCCAGTGCACCGCACCGACCCGGCCGGGGTCGCCCATGACCGACCAGTACTTGGCCGCGTCCGACGGGATCACCACGAACATCAGGCCCTGCAGCGCCACGAACGTGCCCAGCGCGCGGACCGCGTCCGCGCGGCGCCCGGTCAGGAACAGGTGCGGGATGAAGATCAGCGGCGTCAGCTTCACGGCCGCTGCGACACCGACCAGCACGCCGCCCCAGCGCGAGCCGCGGCGGCACACCACCAGCACGTCGACCACGATGACGGCCATCAGGATCAGGTTGATCTGCCCGAGGAACAGCGTCTTCCACACCGGCTCCAGCGCCAGGGCGCCGACCACGGCGGCGGGCAGCCAAAGCGTCCGGACGCCGAACACGCGGATGACCACGGCCAGCGAAAGCACCGAGAGCGCCGCGACAACACCCCAGATCAGCCCCGGCGGGATGGCGACCAGCGGGAGGAACAGCAGCGCGGCGGCTGGCGGGTACGTGAACGGCAGGTTCACCCACGACGGCAGCGTGGTCAGCATGCGGTCGCTGTAAAGCTGCTCGCCCTTCAGCATGGTCAGCGCGCCCGCCCGGTACACAGCGCTGTCCGCGCCCAGGTGCCACCCGGCCAGCCAGGCGACGATCCCGACCGCGAGCGTCGCCGCGACGAGCCCGGCGACGAGCGCCTTAGCCGGCTTCGGCAGCACTCGCCCGCCGTTTCTGGAGCCCCCACCGCAGCGTGATCGCGGCGAACAGCACGAGCGGCATCAGGATGTACGCGCTGCCGAGGATGTTCTGCCACACCTTCCAGTGCAGCTCGACGTTGCGGCCGTTGGGCAACAGCAGCAGCACGCAGCTCACGAAGACGTAGAACACCGCGGCCGTACCCAGCCAGCGCTTCCACGCCTTCGCCGGTGACGTCTGCGGCAGGCGCGAGACCAGCAGCACGATCAGCGGGACCACCCAGACCCAGTGATGCGACCACGAGACCGGCGAGATAAGCAGGATCCAGAACGCGGTGACCAGCAGCGCGGCCAGCGCCTGGCCCTTCTTGTGGAACTTGAGCATCAGCCACAGCGCCGGGATGGCCAGCACGATGCCGATGCCCATCGCCGCCTTCGACGCCCAGGGCGCGAGGTCGGAGGCCCGGTTGAGCAGCGCGTTCAGCGACTGGTTGCCCGCCCAGTGCACCGGGCCGATGCGGCCGGTGTCGGGCAGCGTGACCGTCCAGTAGCGGGCCGCGTCGTGCGCGTTGATCAGGAACATCGCGCCCTGGATCACGATGAACGTCGCGAACGCGCGCACCGCGTCCATCCGGCGGCCGGTGACGAACAGGTGCCCGATGAAGACCAGCGGGGTCAGCTTGATGGCGGCCGCGATGCCGACCAGCACGCCGCCCCAGCGCGAACCGCGGGCGCCGATCACCAGGATGTCGAGCATGATCAACGCCATCAGGATGATGTTGATCTGACCGAGGAAGATCGTCCGCCAGACCGGCTCGAGCGCGAAGAAGACCAGGAAGAACGCCAGCGTCGAGCGAGCGGGCGAGGCCCACCAGCGCGGGCCGTCCTCGGCGGGGCGCGGCAGCGCGCCGATCGCGATCCGGATGACCAGCGCCAGCGCGGCCAGCGAGACCGCGGTCAGCAGGCCCCAGGCGACCTGGGTCGGGAAGAACGCCAGCGGGATGAAGAAGGCCGCGGCGGACGGCGGGTAGGTGAACGGCAGCAGCGCCCACCACGGCTCCGGGATCAGCGTGTTCGCGTCGTAGAGCGGGTCGCCGTGGAGCAAGGTGAGCGCGCCGGCGCGGTAGACCGCGCTGTCCACGCCGAGAACCCAGTCGTGCTGCCAGCCCCAGAAGCCGACCCCGATCGCGACCAGCGGCGCCAGCGCCAAGATGAAGATCGACTTCGGGCGGTGGAACAGGCGCGCGATCGACCTGCGCAGGGCGAGGCGATCCTGGGAAGGGCTGGCCGAAGCTTCGCCGTCAGCGGCGGCGGGAACGGTCCGGGTCACCCCATCAGGAAATCATGGCGGGCACTTCCCCGGTCAGGAAGCCCCAGCTCAGAGCTCGTGAGCGTTGCGGGCGGTTAGAACCGCCCGCAACGCTCACGAGTCCTGACCAGGCGTTTTAGCTACGGGAATGCTTTCCGAGCAGCTCACAGGCGCCGTGGTGCGACGGAGGCAGCCGCACGATCGAAATCCGCGCCGGTTCGATGTCGCGCAGCTGCGCGTCGACGGAGAGCCGTTCGTTCAGCTCACGCCGCAGCAGCACGCCGCGCGAGGCGATGCGGCCGTCACGCGGGACCAGCGCCGCCGCGGTCGACGGCCCGAGCGAGGCGACGCTCTCGCCGCCGTCGAACACCGCGCGGATGGCGTCGGCGACCAGGATCATGCCGGTCAGCCGCGACCAGCCCGCGACGCCGGAGAAGTCCATCGAGACCACGAGCAGCAGGTGCTCCTCGGCCGCCGCGCGCTCGTCGCGCTCGGCCTGCCGGTAGACCTCGCCGAGCCGGGTGCGCAGGTACGCGGCGGTCGGCAGGCCGGTCAGCGGGTCGGTGACCTCGGTGTGCGCGATCTGATCGGTCGCGACGTCCGCCCACGCCAGCGCCGTGAGCCGGAGCAGGCGCGCCGGGGTGGCGTCCGGGTCCGGTGCGACGAAGCCGTCGACGGCGTCGGGTTCGGCGAGCACCGCGTGCAGCGCCGCCAGGTCGTTGAGGGTTTCCGCGAGCCCGGCGCCCGCGGCCGCCCTCGCCCGGCCGAGACCGGCGAGCGCCACCTCGGCGCGGCCGCCACGCAGCAGCGCCGCGCAGACGGCGTCGACCTCTGGCAACGCCCAATCGCTCGGAAACCGCCAGCCCGCGGCCATACTGGCAGCGCGCCAACGCGCTCGCAGTGTCCGAAGCGGAGTGTCCACATCGCCGGGTGACGACGCGGGTTCGCCGTTTCCGAACAGAGCCGGCACATCCACTGGCTACGCCCTCTCGTTTGATCTTCCGACGAGGGGACGCGACCGGCGGGCACACGTGACGGTGATTTCGAAGGAAGCTTTTTCGCGTTTTGCGCAAGCTCACCCCCGGGGGTGGGTGAAATTTTTGCATCCTCCGGGTCATCGGCCGCCCCTTTCCGTGACGACGGCCGCCCCGTCCGTCACACTGAGCGCTGCGTCAAGTCCAGAACAAGGAGTGCCGTGTCCACCGTCCCCGCGGATCTCAGCAGCAAGAGCGATGCCGAGCTCATCGAATCCGTGCGTCACGGCCAGATCGCCGCCTACGGGACGCTGTACGAACGGCACGCCGGCGCGGCGCACAACCTGGCGCGCCAGCTCGCGCGGTCGGGTGCCGAGGCCGACGATCTCGTGTCGGAGGCGTTCGCCAAGGTCCTCGACACTTTGCGTGCCGGAAAGGGTCCCGATTCAGCCTTCCGTGCCTATCTGCTGACCGCGCTGCGTCACACCGCGTACGACAAGACGCGCAAGGACAAGCGCGTCGACCTCACCGAGGACATGACCGACGTCGGCGGCGCCGTCGGCGAGGCGCTGACCGTCCCGTTCTCCGACACCGCGGTCGCCGGGCTCGAACGCACGATGGCCGCGAAGGCGTTCGCGCGGCTGCCGGAGCGCTGGCAGGCCGTGCTGTGGCACACCGAGATCGAGCAGCAGTCCCCCGCCGAGGTCGCGCCGTTGCTCGGTCTGACCGCGAACGGCGTCTCCGCGCTGGCTTACCGCGCGCGTGAGGGCCTGCGGCAGGCCTATCTGCAGGTCCACCTGGCCGAGACGTCCGCGGAGCGCTGCCGCGCGACCGCCGAGCGGCTGGGCGCGTGGACCCGCGACGGACTGTCCAAACGGGAGAAGAACCAGGTCGAGACCCACCTCGACGAATGCGAGCGCTGCCGGTACCTCGCGGCCGAGCTCGCCGACGTCAACGGCGGCCTGCGCCTCATCATCGCGCCGATGGTGCTGGGTGGCGGGGTGCTCGGGTACCTCGCGGCGGTCGGCGCCGCCAAGGCGAGCGCCGCGACGGCAGGCGCCGTCTTCGGCGCGGCCGCGGCCGCGGGTTCCGGTGGCGCGGGTGGCGCCGCGGGCGCCGCGGCGGCCGGACCACGTCAGTTCGCCAGCGTCGCCGCGTCCGGGGTGGCCGTCGCCGCCGCCGTCGCGGTGGCACTCGCCGCGGGTGGCGGCACGCAGGAGATCCCGGCGGCGGTGCAGAAACCCGCCGCCGTGGCCCCGGCGACGCCACCACCTCCGCCGCCTCCGCCTCCCCCGAAACCGGCAGTGCCTACGCCGAACCCGCCGGCGCCACCGCCCGCACCGCAACCGTCTCCGACGCCGACCCCGACACCCGCTCCGCCCGCGCCGTCGGAAACCCCCACGCCGACGCCGGAGCCCCCGCCTCCGCCGCAGCCCGCGAAGGTCATCGCGGCCGGGCCCGCGCAAGCCGTTCAGCTGCAGCCGGGCTCCGGCCCGGTGAGCATGCCGATCACCGTCAAGAACGACGGCGGCACGAAGTCCGAGCCGGTGCAGGCCGAGCTGAAGCTCCCGCCCGGTGTCACGGCCGTGCCCGCCGGCGGCGGCAACGCCCCGCAGAGCTTCGCGCAGGAGCAGCCCGGCCCGATCGCCGTCGCGTGCCCCGGCGGCACCGGCACGGTCGTCTGCAAGACGGGCACCGGGCTCGAGCCGGGCCAGACGGCGGTCCTCACGTTCCGGCTGGTCGCCGACGAGACCGCGAAGACCGGCACGCTCACCGGCTCGGTCAGCGCGGGCACCGAGATGCAGGTCGAGGTCCAGGTCAAGGTGGACGTCAAGCCGCCGCCGGACGCGCTCGCGCTCAAGGTCAGCAGCGCGTGGGACTCGGCACTGCCGTGGGTGCGGCACCCGGTCGTGCACGTCTCGGTGCGCAACACCGGGCCGACCACCAAGCCGGTCACCGTCACGTTCGACTACCCCGGCCAGCTGATCCTCGGCAACTGGCGCGCCAAGTGCGCCCCGATCGCCGACGGCACCTCCTGCGTGAGCAAGGACTCGCTCAAGCCGAACGAGCACCTGGACCTCTGGCTCGCGCTGGACCGCCGCCCGCCGCGGGAGCAGGGCGTCACCGTCTCCGCGCAACTCGGCGTGGCCTCGGCTTCGCAGACGTTGTACTTCGACTGCCACGGCCGTCTGTGCGACGGCCCGACTCCGCCTTCGGAAGCGACATTGACGCCGACGCCTTCGCCCTCACCGACGAAGAAGCCTTCCAAGACGAAGACCCCTGAGTCGACGAAGCCTTCCGAGGAGCCGACGACGGAGAGCAAGCAGGAGCCGACCACCAGCGCTCCGCCGACGCCAGAGCCGTCTCCACCTGGGGAAACAGGTCGCGAGGTACTCCCCGGTATCAAGCTGCCGTTCTGACGGGAGTAGCTTCTGGCGCATGCCGAGCCTGCGGGCGCAGCTGACCAAGCACCGCGAACTTCTTCGTTTCGCGATTGTCGGGGGAATCAGCTTCGCGATCACCACGGTGATCAACTATGCGCTGAAACTGACCATCCTCACGGACAAGCCGACCATCGCACTGGCGATCGGCGTACTGGTCGCGACGATCTTTTCCTACGTCGCGTCCCGCGAATTCGCCTTCGACACCCGAGGCGGCCGCGAAAACCGGCACGAGGCCGCGCTGTTCTTCATCATCAGCGCGATCTCGCTCGGCCTGAACGCGCTGCCGCTGTTCCTGGCGCGCAACCTGTTCCACATCCACACGCCGAACGTCACCCTGGTCTTCCAGGAGACCTCCGACTTCGTCTGCGGCATGATCCTCGGCACCCTGCTCGGCACGGTCTTCCGCTTCTGGGCCCTGCGCAAGTGGGCCTTCCCCGAAGCCGACGCCCGTCCCCGCGTCGTCCGCGGCGGCAACCGCCCGGTCCCGGGCCTCGCCGACGAAAAAGCCGCCTGACCCAGCCGAAACCCCGAAAGGGGCGTTCGTCAGGTGCGATAGCCCGAAAGCCACTTTCGTCAGATCGCATCTGACGAAAGTCACTTTCGGGGTTCGGACCGGGGGGGCGAACCGGACATTGGGGCGGGAAAGCCGCCTGACCTGCGCCGTGACCGTCACCACTGGGTTTTCCTCCTGGTGCACAGGTCTGTGAACGCGTAACCGGCGATACGTAGACTGCGATTCGTGGCCGTCGTCGAAACCGTGCTCGCGCACACGCCCGAACCACTGCGCCGTGTGCTCATCAAGCATCGCGAACTGCTGAAGTTCGGCATCGTCGGCGGCACGACGTTCGTGGTCGACAACGGCATTTGGTACCTGCTGAAGCTCAGCGTGCTGTACTCGAAACCGACCACCGCGAAGGCGATCGCGATCATCATCGCGACCATCGTGTCCTACATCCTCAACCGCGAATGGTCCTTCCGCACCCGCGGCGGCCGCGAGCGGCACCATGAGGCCGCGTTGTTCTTCCTGGTCAGCGGGACCGCCGTGGTGGTCAACCTGATCCCGCTGTACGTGTCGCGGTACGTGCTGGACCTGGAGGTCCCGCATGTCACCCGGTTCGTGCAGGAGTTCGCGGACTTCGCCAGCGGGTCGATCATCGGCATGCTGCTCGCGATGGTCTTCCGGTTCTGGGGCTTCAAGCGCTGGGTGTTCCCCGACGAACTCGGCAAGCGCCGCCGCGACGAGGAGCCGGAAGCCGACGTCACGCCGCTGCGCCCGTAGCTGACACGACTCGCTCGTGAGTGGTACGACCGGTTCTGGCGCCTGAGCACACGAAACCCGAGTTTGGGCCATTGGATGGCCCAAACTCGGGTTTCGCGAAGGCCGGGCCACCGCCAGCGGTCCGTCCGCAGCAAGTCAACGTCCACAAAGTACGCAAGTCGTCAAATTTGTCAGGCGATGTCTTATTTGCCCGCTTTTTCGGGTGAGTGTGGACGCAATGAGCGGGGCGTATGCGTCGCTCAACGTTGTGAACGCCCCGTTCACAACGTTCAACCGCCCCAGCGGGGGGCATTGGGTTCTAGCCGTCGGGGGCACTCACGACACCGTTAGCCCGTTTGGCGAAAGAGTGGGGCTGCGAGAGACTTCGGCACGTGTTCGATTCAGGGGGCAGATGGCCGCGCGACTCCGTCGCCGTCATGCTGCTCTCGCTGGCGTTCCTCGCCATCGCGGTGGCCGGGATCGCCTGGCGCGCGGCGGCGCCCTCCGACGGGACCAAGATCAACGTCGGCGACTCGGTCACCTCGACCGAAGCCGTCACCGTCCAGGCGATCGTCGCCGACACCCCGCTGAAGGTCGGCGACCGGATCGTCGCGATCGACGGCAGGAAACCCGAGGACGCGGCCAGCCACGGCATCGGCGGCCCTTCCGTCGAAGCAGGCCAGGTGTTGCGCTACGACATCATCCGCGACGGCCGCGCCCAGTCGATCGACGTGACACTGCGCGAGTACCCGGTGCTGGCGAGCGTCGTGCGCGGCTGGCCGTCGCTGCTGGTCAACGTCGTCCTGCTGGGCACGGCCCTGGTGATCTTCCTGGTCAGGCCGAGGGACCAGGCCGCACACGCGGCGATACTGCCCTCGTCGATCGGGGCGGCGACGCTGGCCTGGTCCGGCTACTTCCAGCTCCAGGCGCTCGACCTGGTCGCGGGCACGCAGTTCTGGCGCTGGTGGGGAGGCCAGCTGACCTTCGCGCTGCTCTGGGGCGGGATCCTGCACTTCGCGCTCGCGTTCCCGGAAACCTCGTCCTACCGCCACTACCGCCGCGCGGTGATCGCGGGCTACGCGGGCTCGATCGCCTGCTACGCGCTCGTCGCCGCGTTCGCGCTGATCGCACTGGACAACCCGCTGGCGAAACTCGCGGTCGCCGGGTCGCCCGCGCTGCCCGCGGTGGCGATCTACCCGGCGCTGATCGTGGTCACGCTGGTGACCAGGTACGTCCGCACCCGCGACCCACTCGTGCGCCGCCGGATGCGCTGGGCGGCGGCCGCGGTGGCGGGCGGTGCGCTCATCTACCTGTTCGTGTGGATACTGCCCGCCGCGATCTTCGGCAGCCCGCCGTTCCCGATCCAGTACCAGACGCTGACGTTCCTGCCGATCCCGCTCGCCGTGACCGTGGCGATCCTGCGGCACAAGGCGCTCAACATCGACGTGGTGCTGTCGCGCTCGCTGGTCTACGGCACGCTCAGCGTCGGGCTGGTGGGGCTCTACATCGGCGTCGTCACCGTGCTGAGCCAGGCGTTCCCGCCGATGGACCGGCTGTGGCAGCAGGCGATCGCCGCCGCGGCCATCGCGATCGCCGTCCAGCCGCTGCGCGCGTGGCTGCAGTCGATCATCAACCGGCGGCTGTTCGGCGAGCGGACCGACCCGTATCACGTGGTGTCGTCGCTGGCGAAGCGGCTCGAAGGGGTGCGCGCGCCCGCCCAGCAGCTCGACGCGATGGTCGAAACGATCGGCACGCAGCTGCGATTGTCCTATGTGGCCATCGAACTCGATCGCGCACGCGGCAGTGAAAAAGCCGCGAGTTTCGGGGAGCCGACCGCCGAGTCCCATCGGCTCCCGCTGACCTACCAGGGCGAGCTGGTCGGGCAGCTGGTGATCGCCCGCCGCGGCCAGCGCGAGGTGCTCGGCCGCAAGGAGCGCTCGGTGCTCGCCGAGGTCGCGCTGCACGCCGGGACCGTGGTGCACACCGCGCGGCTGACCGCCGACCTCACCCGCAGCCGCGACCGCCTGGTCTCGGCGCGCGAGGAGGAACGCCGCCGCTTGCTCCGCGAGCTGCACGACGGCGTCGGCCCGACGCTCGCCGCGGTCACGCTCGGCCTGCACGCCGGCCGCCGCAGCCTGCCGGCCGGCACGACCGCGGAGCCGCTGCTCGAGCGCCTGCAGCAGACGCTGAGCGGCGCGATCACCGAGATCCGCCGTCTCGCGCACGACCTGCGCCCGCCCGCTTTGGAGAGCCTCGGCCTGCTCGGCGCGGTCGAGGAGTACATCGGCAGCGTCGACGGCCACGGCATGGCGATCACGCTGGAGACCCCGCAGGAACTCCCGCCCATGCCGCCCGCGGTCGACGTCGCCGCGTACCGGATCATCTGTGAGTCGCTCACCAATGTCACGAGGCACGCACGGGCCAACAACTGCACGGTACGTATCCAGGCGGGGTCCGAGTTGCTCTTGGAAGTGATCGATGACGGTGTCGGTATCCGGGAGCACGGCGGTGGCGGGATCGGGCTCGGCTCGATGCGCGAGCGGGCCACCGAGCTCGGCGGTGAGTTCAAGGCGGAGAAGATGACTTCAGGCGGAACCCGTATCCGAGCGACGTTGCCACTTCCGGGAGACAGCAAGTGAGCGACGAGTCGCTGAGAGTGATGGTGGTCGACGATCACCCGCTGTTCCGGTTCGGCGTCTGCACGCTGCTGACCTCGGAGCCGACCATCGAGGTGGTCGGCGAGGCGGCCAGCGGGGCGAGCGCGGTCAGCGCCGCGACGGCGCTGAAACCCGATGTCGTGGTGATGGACCTGCACCTGCCCGACATCAGCGGGGTCGAGGCGACCAGGCGGATCGTCGCCGAATGCCCGGAAGCTGGTGTGCTCATGCTGACCATGTCCGACGACAGCGAGTCCGTGTTCGCCGCCATGCGGGCAGGCGCGCGCGGCTATCTGCTCAAGGACGCCGAGCCGGACGAGATCATCAGGGCCGTACAGGCGGTCGCCCGCCGCGAGGCGATCTTCGGCCCGGACATCGCGACGCGTGTGCTCGGTTTCTTCAACAATGCCCAGCCCAGCGCCGATCCGGTGTTCCCCGAACTCACCGGCCGCGAACGGGAGGTGCTCGCGCTGATCGCGTCGGGGCAGAGCAATTCGGCGATCGCCCAAGCGCTGTCGCTGAGCCCCAAGACAGTGCGCAACCACATCTCCAGCGTGTTCAGCAAACTCCGCGTCGCCGACCGCGCCGAGGCCATCATCAGGGCCCGTGAAGCCGGTCTCGGTAAGTGATTTCGCCGAGAGCGCAACTGATTTACGGCCCCGGGTACAGAGTCCATCAGGCGGCTTTTCGGGCAAGTCCGGGACACCGGTCCCATGTGTCCGGGACACCCGGGCGGGCACAGTAGCGGTATGCGCGTGGGGGGACCTCGCGTGACAGAGGGGAAGTACCGAAATGCTAGACACGAACAGGACGCCCGTTGTAGTTCGTGCGACGGACCCGATTCTCCACAGCGGGGTGTGCATGGCACTGCGCTCCCGCGACGACGTCCGGCTGGTCGACGGCGAGTCGGCCGACGCGTCGACGGTCGCCCTGCTGGTCACCGACCGGCTCGACGACGCGATGACCAAGCTGCTGTCTTCCTTGCACCACCAGGGTTTCACCCGCATCGTCCTGGTGGCGGGCGAGGTCGACGACAACGAGATCCTCAGCGCCATCGAGCACGGTGTCTGCGCGGTCGCCCGCCGCGCCGAGGCGGGCCCGGAGGTGCTCGTCCGGCTCATCAAGGCCGCGGCGGCCGGTGAGGGCGCGCTGCCGCCGGACATGCTCGGCCGCCTGCTGAACCGGGTGTCCAAGCTCCAGCGCCAGGTGCTGCAGCCGCGAGGCCTGCACATCGGCGGGATGAGCAAGCGGGAGACCGAAGTGATCCGGCTGGTCGCTTCCGGGCTTTCGACGCAGGAGATCGCCGATGAGCTTTGCTACTCCCAGCGGACGGTCAAGAGCATCCTGCACGACGTGACCAACCGGTTCCAGCTGCGCAACCGCTCGCACGCCGTGGCGTACGCGCTGCGCGAAGGGCTGATCTGATTCCCTTGATCACTCAGGTCGACGACGCGCTGTGCAGGCTCATCGGCGGGCATCTGCCCGCGGGCACGGCGGTCAGGCTGGACGCACCGAAGCCGACATGGCAGACAGAGGCGGACATCCAGAGTGTCGATCTCTTCCTGTTCGGGCTGCGCGACGCTGGGGAGAGCGGCGCGCAGCCCGGCAAACACTGCGTGCTGACCTATCTGGTCACCGCGCGCGCCGGCAAGGTCCACGAGGAGCACCTGCTGCTGCAGCGGGCGCTCTGCGTGGTCATCGGCACCGAGTTCCTGCCGGCCGATCTGCTGCCGGACGGGTTCCCCGGCCGGGTTTCCGTGCGGATCGCCGACCAGGACCCGACCCGGCTGTGGACGAGTCTCGGCATGCCAGCACGTGCCGCCTTCGTCCTCACGTTGACCGTGCCGGTGGTCGAGCTCATCGAGTCATGAGCTCGACCGGAAACCGGCCCATCACCAAGCCGCCGAGCGAGGCGAGCGGGTCGCCGAAGAACTGGGCCCACTGCTCGGCCGAAGCCGGGTTTTCCCGCTGCACGCGGCCGTTCCAGGTCGCGGTCACTTCGAGCCGATAGCCGAGCACGCCCTTCAGCTCGAGGCCGTGCGCCGACGAGTCCACTTCGCACCGTCCAATCGAGACTTTGGTGTCCGGTGGCCGGAAATCCAGATCGGTCTGACGGAAGCGGGTGCCGGTCCCGGCGCGCACCACGGGCGCGGCGGTGTCCAGCCCGCTGACGAACAGGCCCTTGAGCAGCGTGTCGAGCGGGTCGGGGCGGTCGCGGCCGCCATGCCAGATGGCGACGAGCTCACCGTCGAACGAGAGCAGCACGGAGACGGTGACTTTCCCCAGTCCGGTCCTCGCACCGGCCACCGGACCCCTCGGTGGCTGATAACCGCATGTCCACAAATGCACACACAAACGTTAAGTGGCACCGGCCACGCGCGTTGTGCCCGATCGGGCAGACCTTGGTGCCGAGTACTCGTGCGGAACTATCACGCCACCGTCAGCGCGGAACCCTTTCCGCAGGCCAGCGCACCTCCGGCACGTCGCCGGGGCGCGGCACCCGCAGGAATAGGCTGAAAACGGCAGGTCTGCTGCTGGACAGTTCCAGCCTGCCGCCGTCGGCCTCCACCAGGGCCCTGGCCAGCGCCAGCCCCACCCCGGTCGAGCCGCCGCCGGAGAACCCGCGCTCGAACACGTGCGGCGCGAGCTCGTCGGGCACGCCCAAGCCCGTGTCGCTGACCTCGACCACCACGGTGCCCTCGGCGTCACCACGCCTGGCCGCGATGGTGACCGTGCCCGCGCCGTGGCGCAGCGCGTTGTCCAGCAGCACGCCGATGACCTCGCGCAGGCGGCCCGGTGTCACCCGGGCCATCAGCCCGTCGGCGACCCGGACCCGCAGGTTGCGGCCCTCGGCGCGCAGCAGCTGGCGCCATTCCTGGCAGATCTCCGGCATCGCCGCGGCGAGTTCGACCGGTTCGGCGCCGACCTCGCTGGCCGCGCGGGCGGCGGCGAGCAGCTCCTCGAGTGCCTCGGCGAGCCGGTCGGCCTGTTCCTGCGCGGCACGCGACTCGTCGACGACGTCCGGATCCGGGTGCACGGTGAGCGGCTCCAGCCGCAGCTGCAACGCCGTCAGCCTGCTGCGGAGCTGATGGGAGACGTCACCGACGAGCTGGCGTTCGCGCTGCACGATCTGGGCGAGCGCGGTGCCGGAGGTGTCGAGCGCCTCGGCGACCATGTCCAGCTCGCCGACCCCGTACCGGCTCGGGTCGGGACGGAAGTCGCCGCCGCCGAGTTTCGCCGCGCGCTCGGCGACGTGCCGCAGCGGCTTCGCGAGCTTGCGCGCGGTGACCGTCGCGACCACCGTGCCGGTGCCGACCGAAAGCGTCACGATCAAGACCACCAGCAGCACCACCTGCCCCTGCCTGGTCCGCATCGGCTGGGCGGGGATCGACAGCGTGACCGAGCCCTCGTGGGCGATGGGCGCGGACTCGGAGATCTGCTCGGCACCCGGGTCGACGCCGGTGCGCAGTTCCTTCTCCCTTTGCAGCTTGACGACCATGAGGCTGTCCGACGGCGCGGCGAGCTTGGCTGATGCCAGGTCGATGGTGCCTTCCTGGGCGGTCAGCTGGTCGTCGAGCACGGTGGCCACCCGCCGCACCGACGCGGCGAGGCTCTCCCGCTGCAGTGTCTCGACGAGCTGCCAGGCGACCACGCCGAGCGGGATGCCCAGCGCGGCGCCCGTCACGGCGACGGCCAGCAGGATGGCCAGCAGGATGCGGCGGCGCACGGCTTATTCGGCGTTGAACCGGAAGCCGACGCCGCGGACGGTGGCGATCTTGCGCTCGCCGTCCGCCTGCTTGCCGCCCGCGTCCTCGGTGGCGATCGCGAGCTTCCGGCGCAGCCACGACATGTGCATGTCGAGTGTCTTGGAGGTCTTGGACTCCAGGTCGTTCCACACCTCGGCGAGGATCTCGTCGCGGCTGACCACCTGACCGGCCCGCGTCATCAGCACGCGCAGCAGCTCGAACTCCTTGTTCGCCAGCTGCACCTCGCGGCCGTCGACCGTGACCAGCCTGGCGCCGAGGTCCATCCGGATCCCGCCGGACTCGAGCACCTCGGGCACCCGGCGGCGCAGCAGCGCGCGGATCCGGGCGAGCAGCTCGGCCAGCCGGAACGGCTTGGCGACGTAGTCGTCGGCGCCCGCGTCGAGCCCGACCACGAAGTCGACCTCGTCGGTGCGCGCGGTGAGCATCAGCACGGGCAGCTCGGTGCCGCTGGCGCGCAGTCTCCGGCACACCTCCAGCCCATCCATCCCGGGCAGCCCGAGGTCCAGCACGAGAAGGTCGACGCGCTGCTCGGCGGTCGCCTCCAAAGCGGACGGTCCGTCGGCGACGACTTCGACCTCGTAGCCCTCCCGCTGCAGCGCGCGGGACAGCGGGTCGGCGATGGCCGGGTCGTCCTCGGCAAGTAGCACCATGCTCACCTGGCCAACTCTACGGCGGATGGGCGTGAAACCATCGTCATCGTGCCTGGCTACGCGAACGATCTCACTCTTGCCACCCGGCTCGCCGACGCGGCCGACGCGATCACCACCGCGCGCTTCCGCGCGCTCGACCTGACCTTCGAGCGCAAACCGGACCGAACCCCGGTGACCGACGCCGACACCGCCGTCGAAGACGCACTCCGCGGCGTGCTGTCGGCCGAGCGCCCCGGCGACGTCGTCGCGGGCGAGGAGCGCGGCGGCACCGCGGGCGCCGAGGGCCGCGCGTGGGTCATCGACCCGATCGACGGCACCAAGAACTTCCTCCGCGGTGTACCCGTGTGGGCGACCCTGATCGCGCTCGTCGAGGACGGTACCCCGGTCGTCGGCATGATCAGCGCGCCGCTGCTCGGCCGCCGCTGGTGGGCCGCCTCGGGCGACGGCGCCTTCTCGCGCGACTCGGCAGGCGAGCGGCGGCTGTCGGTCTCGGGGGTGTCCTCGCTGGAGGACGCGTACCTGTCGACGACGGACCTGAACTCGTGGACGCAGTACCACTCACGCGAGCGCTACCTGGCGCTGACCGAGGCCTGCTGGGAGAACCGCGGGCTCGGCGACTTCTGGCACTACTGCCTGGTCGCGGAGGGCGCGCTGGACGTCGCCGCCGAGGCGATCGTCAACCCGTGGGACGTCGCCGCGGCCCAGGTGCTGGTCACCGAGGCCGGCGGGCGCTTCTCCGACCTCAAGGGCGAGGCACGCTTCGACGGCGGCAACGCCCTCGCCACCAACGGCCACCTCCACGACGCCGCCCTGGCGATCCTCCAAGGCTGAACGGGATAAAGCGGGCTTTATGCCACGACGGGATTTAGCGGGCTTTATCCCGGAGTGGCATAAAGCCCGCTAAATCCCGTCCTTGAGCACGACGGCGCCGCTCGCGACCTGGGCCCACGTCAGCCGCCCGAACAGGTAATGACACGCCACCTGTTCGCTGGTGAAGCGGGCCCAGTCGTAGCGGTTGCCCTGCTCGCGCCAGAACACCTCCCAGGCGTCGTCGACGCGCAGGAGGTTCCACGAGTTGTCGGCCTCGACGCCGATCGACACGACCTCGGGCGGGACGCCGACGGCCGCCAGCCAGCGCGGGATCGACTCGGCGTTCACAGTGCCTCCAGGTATCCGAGCGTGATCAGCTCACCGGCCGAGTACGTCGCGCGATACCGCGTGCCGCCGCCGGGCTGGCCGAACCACGGCGCCGTGACCGTCCGCCACACCGGCAGCGCGCGCGTGACCCGATAGCGCCGGTACGCGGGCGACGACGGCAAAGCGCGCTCCGCGAGCGGCGTTCCCTCCGGCGCGAAGATCCGGCCGAGGCCATCGCCGAAGCGGTCGATGACGGTGTCCACCGGCAGCGTGACGGCCTCGCCCGGCTCGGTCCCGCCTTCGGGGAAGAGCGCGCCCGGCGGCCAGGCGTACTCGGGAATGTCACCACGCATGCCGCCCAGATAACGCCGTGACCAGGACTTTTCGTCGAGCGAGCCGAACGGGCTGTGGCCGTCGGTCACCTCGGCCGACGGCTCACTCGGCTGCGCGGGCAGCTCGCGGACCGGCGCGTTGTCCAGCACGGAGACGGTGTCGACCGGTTCGGGGTGATCGCCGGGCGGGAAACGCAGGCCGACGATGAAGTCGTCCTCGGGCGCGGCCAGCTGCTCGGCTGGCTTCGAGACCGGCACGGGCAGGTGCCCGAGCGGGAACATGTTCACCCGGAACAACGCCACCACGCTGACGCGATCGGTCCGTTTCGCGCCGAGCGCGGGTATCCGGATCGGACCGGTCTTCGGTTCCTCCGTTGTGGACATCAGCGCCTCCCCACGGGGAGTGGACGCTTCAGGAAGGCTGTCCGTTCCCCCGTCGACGGAGACGCCGTGCGGCGTTGTCACCTCGCTAATGCGTTGACCACCCGTGAAGCACTCGGCCGCCCCAGCTTGCCCGCCATCCACGCGCTGGTCTCGACGAGCTTGTCGAGATCGGCGCCGTGCTCGATGCCCAGGCCATCGAGCGTCCAGACCAGGTCCTCGGTCGCGAGGTTCCCGGTCGCCGACTCCGCGTACGGGCAGCCGCCGAGGCCGCCTGCCGAGGAATCCACAGTGGACACACCGCAGCGCAGCGCCACCAAGGTGTTCGCGAGCGCCTGGCCGTAGGTGTCGTGGAAATGCACGGCCAGCGCGCTCATCGGGACACCGGCGGCGGTGAACCCGCCGAGCACGGCCTCGACCTGACCTGCCGTCGCGACGCCGATCGTGTCGCCGAGCGAGAGCTGCGAGCAGCCCATGTCCAGCAGCCGCTTGCCCGCGGCGACGACCTGGGACGCGGGCACCGGGCCCTCCCACGGGTCGCCGAAGCACATCGACAGGTACCCGCGTACCTCGATATCTCCTTCGGTGGCACGGGAAACGACCGGTTCGAACATGCCGAACTGGGTGTCGAGCGTCGAGTTCAGGTTGCGCTGAGCGAAGGTCTCGGTCGCGCTCGCGAAGATCGCGATGTGCTTGACGCCCGCGGCGAACGCGCGGTCGAGGCCGCGCTCGTTCGGCACCAGCACCGGGTAGCGCACGCCGTCGCGCTGCTTGAGGCCTTCGAGCAGCTGCTCGGCGTCGGCCAGCTGCGGAACCCACTTGGGGTGCACGAAACTGGTCGCCTCGAGCGTGGTCAGCCCGGCGTCGGCGAGCCGGTCGAGGAACTCCAGCTTCACCTCGACCGGGACGATCTCCTTCTCGTTCTGCAGCCCGTCGCGCGGCCCGACCTCCCAGATGGTCACCCGATCAGGGAAACCTTCGGCCGGCGTCTTGGCGGGCAGCCCGAGTTCGCGCGCGCCCATCAGCGCCGGGTCCCGCGCGGCGGGTGCCCGCCCTGCGGCGGCGGGGGCTGCTGCTGGCCGGCCGGGTTGTAGTCGTCGTACGGGTTGTCGTTGACCTCGCGGTAGATGACCGTGTGCACGCGCTCGACCTTGGGGATGTCGTCGAAGGTCAGCGGCTCGTCCGAGGCCGACTCGATGATCAGCGTGCCGCAGCCGAACACCCGGTCCAGCAGCCCGTGCTCGAACCGGACGCTGTTGATCCGGCCGAGCGGGATGTCGATGCCGGTGCGCTTGATGACGCCCTCGCGCGCGATGATCCGGTCGGTGGTGACGATGAAGTGCGTGGTGCGCCAGCGCATGAACGGCACCAGGAACAGCCACACGATCAGCACCAGCGCGACCACGCCGATGGCGATCAGCGAGACCATGTCCCACGGCGCCGCGCTGTCCTTCGCGAGCAGCGCCAGCCAGACGCCCGCGGCGACCGTGACGAGCAGCGCCAGCGTCGGCCAGACGAGCATCTTGAAGTGCGGGTGACTGTGTACTACGACGTGCTCGTTCGCGCTGAGCTGGTCGTCTGGATAGGCCACGGCGGACGCTCCCGGATTCTTTACGGCGCTGGCAGGATCACCGTACTCAGCTTTGGTGGTTGAGGGCGTGTTTCTCGGATCCGGCACGATGAGAGTCGTGATCCAGGTGGCTCCTGGCGGCGCCGTGGGATCGCCCTCGTACCGGGTTGTACTCGGGTGATCCCACGGTGCCGTCAGGGGCCGCCTGGGCGCGGCTATCGCGTGTCGGATCCGAGAAACACGCCCCAGAGCCTAACTCTGCCGAACGTGCACGACATCGCCCGCGAACACGGTGTGCCGCTCGCCACTGTCGAGCAGCAGCTCCAGCTGACCGGAGTCGTCGATCCCGTTCGCGAGTCCGGTGAGCTCGTCGCCGTTCGGCAGCAAAATCCGGACATTCTGCCCCAAAGTGGCACAGTGGAGCCGGTACTCGTCGAGCAGGCCCGCGCCCGCGAGGTCACCCGACGCCGCCCGCCACAACGCCTCGCGCTCGGCGAACGCGGTCAGCAGCCACCCGGCGAGCTCGGTGCGGTCGGTGGTCGTCGCGCCGTTCTCGGCGAGCGAGGTCGGGGCAAGCCCGCCGGGCGCAGGCGTGATCTCCTCGCCGAGCGGCAGCACGTTCAGCCCGATGCCGAGCACGACCGTCGGCTGCTCCCCCGCGACGGCCTCGGACAGGATGCCCGCGCATTTGGCGCTGCCGATCAGGACATCGTTGGGCCACTTGAGCGCGGCCGTGACACCCGCACGGGTGGCGGCCTCGCGCACCGCGAGCCCGGCGACCACGGAAAGTGAGCCCAGCGCGGCGAACGGCACGCCGGGGCGCAGCAGCACGCTGACGTAGATCCCGGTGCCCTTGGGCGAATTCCAGTGCCGCGCCCGCCGCCCGACGCCCGCCGTCTGCTCCTCGGCGATCAGCACGGTGCGGTCCGGCGCGCCCTTCACGGCGGCTTCGCGCAGGTCGGCATTGGTCGATCCGGTGGTCGTGACGACCTCGATCCCGGCGAACCGGCCTGCTAGTCCCGTGCGCAACCTGGCGGCGTCGATTTCACTCATTCGCCCACAATATGAGAGTCCCCCTAACGTGTCGCGTCTTCGGTCGTTGGACAGAGGTGAGCTCTCCTAACCTGGACGCCGTGACAAAGCCCGTTACCCGCGAACAACGATGGGCGCGTGGCGCCGCGACGCGTGGCTTGGTGGCGTTGCCCTTGGTGGCCGGATTGGTCACCTGCGGGTGGTTGCTCACCGACGAACCGGCGCGGCAGCCGGTCGTGGCGTCCGCGCCCGCCCCGGCGAGCACCACGCCGAGCACGATCGGCGGCGGCGCGGGCCCGTCGGTTTTGGAGGAAACCGCGCCCGTCACGGCACAAGAGCCCGTCCACAACGGACTGAACGACTGGGCGCACAGCCTGTCCGGGCCCCTGGATCTCCCCGCCGAATCGCTCACCGGCTTCGCGACCGGCGAATTGGTGCTGCGTGACGAGCAGCCGAATTGCAAACTCTCCTGGGTGACATTGGCGGGCATCGCCAGCACTTCGCGAACGGGCGACACGGCGGGCCCGTTGCGCATTTCCCCGGCCCAGTGGAAGAAATTCAGCCACCAGGTACCGGGCACGGCGAAACCGAACATCGAGAACGTCCGCGACGCCTCGATCGTCGCGGGCCGCGCGCTCTGCGCGAACAACGCCGCGCTCGGCGGCGGCGCGGGCTGGTGGAAGGCGATCGCCGCGTACCGGAGCTCGGAGCTTTTCCGCCAGCAGGTGCTGGGCAACGCGCAGATGTTCGCGGCGCTGTCGATGGACCCGGACCGCGCGAGCACCCCGTCCACACACGCCGTCCGCTTCGCGCTCGGCCAGCTGGGGCTGCCGTATGTCTGGGGCGGCAACGGTCCTGAGGCGGGCGCGCCCGGCTTCGACTGCTCGGGCCTGACGAAAGCGTCCTACGACAGCGCGGGCGTCGCGTTGCCGCGCACGGCCGACAGCCAGTTCCGCGCGACGCGGCAGGTGCCGATCACGGAGGAGCCCCGGCTCGGCGATCTCGTGTTCTACGGCAACCCGGCCACGAACATCCACCACGTCGGCCTGTATCTCGGCAATGGGCTGATGATCAACGCGCCGACCGAGGGCCAGGCCATCCAAATCCATACGTACCACCGAAAAGGCGACGACTACGCGGGCGCGGGCCGCCCCGCGAACTAGCCCGCGACTGCCCCGGTGCTGGCGGCAGTCCCGTGGGGGTCGTGAGTGTTCCGGCCGGTTCTAGCGGACCGGTATTTGTCGACCTGCCACGCGAGTCTCGGCACGAGTGGAAGGTTTGCTCCGTTAGATGCAGAAATTCTTCCACTCGCTCGGGCTCGTCCACCCTTGGCACGTGACAAGGGCCGCCCTTGCAACGCTCTGGGTGACAAGGGCCGCCCGCGTCACCCAGACCGGGGCCCGGCGTGACGACTCGCGCGTCGCACGGGTGCCGCGCGGAATTGTCGGTGGTTACCTCTACCATTCCGAACGTGACCGCCTACCACGATGTCGACGCATTCGATCACCTCGACGCTTCGGCTTTGCCGCTGCGCCAGCAGAAGATCCTGGTGACGATCCGGGATTGGGTGGTCCGGCACGGATATTCGCCGAGCAGCCGCGAAATCGGCGAGGCGGTCGGCCTGAAGTCCTCGTCCTCGGTGTCCAAGCACCTGGCGGCGCTGGAGGACAAGGGTTTCTTGCGGCGCAGCACCACGATGTCCCGCCCGATCGACGTGCGCGCGTTCCTCGAACCATCCACCCGCGAGCCGGACGCGGACTCGGTGAGCGTGCCCGTGGTCGGTGACATCGCGGCGGGAACGCCCATCACGGCCGAGGAGCACACCGACGACATGCTCACGCTGCCCCGGGGCCTCACCGGTCGCGGCACCGTGTTCGGCCTCCGCGTCCGCGGTGAGTCGATGATCGACGCGGCGATCTGCGACGGCGACATCGTCGTGGTCCGTCAGCAGTCCGAGGCCCACTCCGGCCAGATCGTCGCCGCCATGATCGACGGCGAGGCCACGGTCAAGGTCTACCGCCGCCGCAACGGCCACGTCTACCTGGAGCCCCGCAACCCGGCGTACGACGTGATCGACGGCGACGAGGCCACGATCCTCGGCACGGTCGTCTCGGTGCTGCGCAGCGTCTAAGACGTCAGCGCTCGCCGCGTGACTTCTCCCGCGCTGTTTCGCGCATGGAGAAGTAGCAGAGCGCGAGCAACCCAGCCACGACGAGACACGCCCCGTACCCCACGGCGGCCGGCCAGAACCCGATCGGCCCCGGCGACCGGGCCAGCTCGAACGTCACGTAGCCGGCGCCCACCAGGCCGACCACCGCATCGACCACCCAGAACGTCTTCCACCCCGAGGCCATGCCTCCAAGGTAGCGCGATGTCCGGGGGTCGTGAGTGTTCCGGCCGGTGACAAGGGCGGCCCTTGTCACCCAGAGCGTGGCAAGGGCGCCCCTGTCACGTGCCACGGTGGACGAGCCGCGCGAGTGGAAGAATTTCTGCACCCAACGGAGCAAACCTTCCACTCGCACCGACACTCGGGCGACAGGTAGCCAAGTACCGGTCCGCTAGAACCGCCCGCAACACTCACGACCCTTTACACGGTCGCGAACTCCTTGGCGAAGAAGGTCTCCGCCGCGGTTAGCGCGGACGAGTCCTTGAGGATGTCGTCGGGACGGCTGCCGTTGCCCAGCAGGACACCGCCCCAGTTCATGCCGAGGTACTCCGCGGACCGCCGCAAAGTGCCGACGACCGGCTCCGCCTGCTCGGGTCCCTCGGAGAGAACGCTGACGCCCCACAGGGTCTTGCCGCGCATGCGGGCCTTGAAGTCGACGCCGGGCACGTACAGCCAGCCCGACCAGTAGTCCAGGTAGAGCTTCACGTCCGCCGACACGGAGTACCAGTAGACCGGCGAGGAGATCACGATGTCGGTGGCTTCGAGGGTCGCGTCGAGCAGCTCCTGCTCGTTGCCGGACGGGGTCAGGTAGCGGCGGCCGTCGTGACGGGCGTCCTGGAAGCGCGGCAGTGGCAGGTCGGTCAGGCGCAGCCAGCGCTGGGTCGCTTCGACGGGACGGGCGGCCTCGCGGGTGAGGGTCTCGGTGTTGCCGCCGGTGCGGGCGCTGCCCAGGAGGAACAGGAACTTGCGGTCGTCGGTCATGAGCTTTTCTCTCCCACCAGATATATGTATGTACAAGCAGATATTGGCACTGCATGTAATCTGGTGTCAAGCACCGTCCAAGGAGGCCGCCGTGACCGACGAGCAGAGCTGGGGCCGCGTCGTCGCGCTGCACAGCCGGGTCGAGCAAGAGCTCGCGAAAGCGTTGCAGCGCAAGCACGGCCTCGGCCTTTCCGAGTACCGCGCGCTCAGCCATCTGACCGTCGCCGAGGGCGGCTGCCTGCGGATGCAGGACCTCGCGGGCGCGATCGGGCTCAACCAGAGCTCAGTCAGCCGGATGGTCGCGCGACTCGAAGAGGCCGGGCTGACCGTGCGCGATCTCTGCGAGAACGACCGCCGGGGCGTCTACTCGCTGATCACCGAGGACGGCCGCGAGCGGCAGGCCAAGGCGGAGCCGACCTACCAGGACACGCTGCGCGGCGCGCTCGACAAGGCGGCCGCGGACCCCGAACTGGCCGAAGCGGTCGCCGCCATGCGTCACGCTTGACACCGTATATGCCTCGCTGGGTATATTACCGCCACGGCACCGACGAGGAGGTCATCCCAGTGGAGCGCGCCACCCTGCACACCGTCGAAGAGCGGCCGATGCTGCGCCTGGAACGGAAGCTGGCGCACCCACCGGAGAAGGTCTGGCGCGCGATCACCGACCCGGCCGAGCTCAAGCACTGGTTCCCCGCTGCGGTGAAGGCCGAGCTCAAACCGGGCGCGCCCATCGAATTCGCCTTCGACGACGTGAGCACCGTCGGCGAGATCCTCGACTGCGATCCGCCGCGGCTGTTCGCCTTCACCTGGAACGAAGACGTGCTGCGCTGGGAGATCACGCCGGACGGTGACGGCTCGCGGCTGCTGTTCACGCACACCTTCGGCCGGGGTGAACCGGCGATCGCGGCGCTGGCGGCAGGCCGCAACGCGACCGGCTGGGACGTCTGCCTCGCCGCGCTCGAAGCGCGGCTCGACGGCGGCACCTCCGAGCCGCCTGCCAAGTGGCTGGAGCCGATGGCCGCGTATGTCGCCGAATTCGGGCTCGACGAGGGCGAGGTCGTCGACGGTGTCGTGCGGTTCCGGCGCGACCTGGTCTGGAAGACGCTCGACGAGGTGTGGGAGCTCCTGACCGAGGGCGAACCGGTCGAACCCGGCGGCAAGGCGCCGCTGCGGGCAACGAATCAGTACGTGCCCGCGGACGAGGTCGTCACCGCCGAGAAGCCGCGCGTGCTCGAATACCGGTCAGGCGACGGGGTCGTGCGCTGGGAATTCACTCACGACAGCTTGGACGGCACGCGCGTCGAAGTCACCCAGACTCACGTCACCGAGGAGCAGCGGCCCACGGTCCTCGCGGCTTGGCACACCCACCTCGACCTGTTCTTCGCGGCCACGCACGGCGAGATCATCTGCCCGTGGCCGGCCGAACGCACCGAAGAACTCAAGGCGCGCTACGCGGCTAAGTGACGATCATTTCCCTGGCCGCGACCCGTAGCGCGGCGCCGACCAGCGCGGCGACGGCCTGCGAACGGGCCTGCTCCGACCAGGCGATGACCACGGTCTGATCCTCGGCGATCAGGTCTTCGGAGTCGAGCCCGGCAAGGTCGTGGTGCGGGCTCAGCAACGCGACGTCGGCGCTGCCGTCACGCACCATCGCCTCGCCCTCGTGTCCGTTGTAGACGACCTCGACCGGCAGCGCGCCCGCTTCCTGTTCGTACGCGGCGAGAATCCTGGGCAGCAGACCGAAATCGGCGCCCGGCCTCATGACCAGCAGGAGGCGCCGTTCACTTTGCCCGGCGCGCTTTGCCCGGCGCGCGGCGGCTTCGACCGACGCGAGCACCGCACGCCCTTCGACGAGCAGCACTTCGCCCGCCGGGGTCAGGGAAACCTTGCGGCTGCTGCGTTCCAACAGGATCACGCCCAAGCGGCGTTCGAGCTGGCGGATCGCCCTGGACAGCGGCGGCTGGGCCATTCCCAGGCGCTGAGCGGCGCGACCGAAGTGGAGTTCTTCGGCCACGGCGACGAAGTAGGCGAGCTCCCGCGTTTCCAGCCGGGTCATACCTCAGGGTATCGGGACGGGCCGCGCCCCCTTCTCCTACCCGGGGATGACGGACGCGAGACCGACGCGCGGGCCGCGTCACCCGGCTACCGTTCGGGACGTGACCGCAGAACCCATGCCACCGTGGCTCGCCGGACGGCTCGGCCGAGGCTGGCTGATCGCGTTCGACCTGGTCGCGGCCGCGGCGCTGCTGGTGGCCACCGCCGGGAACACCGGGGCGCGGACCTGGGATTTCCCGGTGTCCGTGCCGCGCTGGGTGGCCTGGGTGCTGGCCTTCGCGGTGGTCGTCCCGGTCGTGACCCGGCGGCTGTGGCCGCGCTTCGCGTTCGGCTTCAGCCTGGTGGTCCCGTTCCCGGCGATCCTGGTCGGCGGCCCGATCTCCGGGCTCGCCAGTGTCGCGATGGCGTTCGCGCTCTATCCGCTCGCGGCCACGCTCACCCGCCGCCGGTCGCTGACGGCGCTGGGCGTCGCGATCGCCGAAGTCGTCGCGACCAGCCTCGTGTTCACGTCACTGTCGACACTCGCCACGATCACCTTCGGGGCCGCGGTCCTGACTCTCGCCTGGACAACCGGACGAGCGTCGCTCGAACGGCGCGAGTTCGCCGCCGAAGCGGCGGAATCCTATGCGCGGCAAGCGGTTTCGGAGGAACGCCTGCGCATCGCCAGGGAGATGCACGACGTCGTGGCGCACAGTATGAGCCTGATCGCGGTCAAGGCCGCCGTCGGTAACCACGTCGCCGCCGAGCAGCCAGAGGAGGCGCGCGACGCGTTGCGTGTCATCGAGACCACGAGCCGCGACGCGCTCGCCGAGATGCGCCGCATGCTCGGTGTGCTGCGGTCCGGTGAGGACGCGCCCGAACTCGGCCCGGCGCCGGACGCGACCAGTCTCGACGGGCTGGCCGAGCGGGCGGCGATGGCCGGGGTCCAGGTGGAGCTGACCGCGACCGGGGTGGACGATCTTCCCGACGGGGTGGGGCTTTCGGTGTACCGGATCGTGCAGGAGGCGTTGACCAACGTGGTGAAGCACGCGGCACCGGCGAGCGCGCGGGTCACCGTCGCCGCCGACGGCGAGTCCGTCACGATCGAGGTGGCCGACACCGGCTCGGCCAGGCTGCCCGGCCCGCCCGGGCACGGCCTGATCGGCATGCGGGAGCGCGTGATGGTCTACGACGGCGAGTTCGAGGCGGGCCCTTCTCCCGAAAGTGGCTTTCGGGTCTTCGCCAGGCTCCCCTATGAGGCCGCCCGATGACCCGCGTGCTGATCGCCGACGACCAGGCGCTGCTGCGCGGCAGCTTCCGCGTGCTGGTGGACAGCGTGCCGGGGCTGACCGTGGTCGGCGAGGCCGCGGACGGCGTCGAGGCCGTGAAACTGGCGCGCTCCGAGCGGCCGGACGTGGTGTTGATGGACATCCGGATGCCCGAGATGGACGGCCTCGAAGCGACCCGCCTGATCTGCGGAAACCCGGAGACGTCCGACGTCAAGGTGCTGATACTGACCACCTTCGACCTCGACGCGTACGTCTACGCCGCGCTGCGGGCGGGCGCGAGCGGCTTCCTGCTCAAGGACACCCCACCGGCTGAACTCCTGTCCGCCATCGGGGTGATCGCCGCGGGCGACGGCCTGCTCGCGCCGTCGATCACCCGGCGGCTGATCGCGGAGTTCTCGCGCCGCCCCGAACCGGCGTCCGGCCCGACACCGGGGCTCGACGGCGTGACCAGCCGCGAAAAGGACGTGCTCGAACTCATCGCGAAAGGCATGTCCAACACCGAAATCGCGGAATCCCTGCACGTCAGCCTGGCCACGGTGAAGACCCACGTCGGGCACCTGCTGGCCAAGCTGCGCTCACGCGACCGCGCCCAGCTGGTGATCGTCGCCTACGAGTCCGGCCTGGTCAAAGCCCGGGGATAAAGCGGGCTTTATGCCGGACCGGGATAAAGCCCGCTTTATCCCGGGCTTCAGGACACGTGGCCGGTGACCTTCTCGGGCACGACGCGGACGACGACCCGGACCGCGCCGGGCGCGTCGTGGCCGGCGGGCTTGCCGTCGTACTTCCACGAGAGCTTGTCGTCGAGCTCGCGGCCACCCTCTTCGGTGATCGTCGCGCGGCCCCGGATCTCGGTGTAGTTCTCCGGGTTCGCGCGCTCCATGATCGTCACGCTGACCCGGGGGTCACGGCGGATGTTGCGGTCCTTCAGCCTGCCCGCGACCGTCGAGAACACCAGGTCATCGCCATCGAGCCCGACCCACATGGCCGAACTCTGCGGACCGCCGTCGGCGTTGATCGTGCACAGCGTCGCGTAGTTCGGGCCGTCGACCAGCGCACGGACGGCCTCGGAAAGCTGGATCCCCATACCGATCAAGTTACTCGTGAGTTGTGAGGTTCGCGACGCGGCACGCGACAGGGCCGCAACGTGGCTAAGCTGCCCGGTCATGAGCAGTGCGACGCAGCCACTCGGTGACGAGCAGCCTGACATCCACACCACGGCAGGCAAGCTCGCGGACCTCTATCGCCGTTACGACGAGGCAGTGCACGCGGGCGGGGCTCGCGCGGTGGAGAAACAGCACGCCAAGGGCAAGAAAACGGCGCGCGAGCGCATCGAACTGCTGCTGGACGAGGGCTCCTTCGTCGAACTCGACGAGCTCGCCAGGCACCGCTCGACCAACTTCGGCCAGGAGAAGAACCGGCCGTACGGCGACGGCGTGGTGACCGGCTACGGCACGGTCGACGGCCGCCCGGTGTGCGTCTTCAGCCAGGACGTGACCGTCTTCGGCGGGTCGCTCGGCGAGGTATACGGCGAGAAGATCGTCAAGGTGATGGACCTGGCGATCAAGACCGGCCGCCCGATCATCGGCATCAACGAGGGCGGCGGCGCGCGCATCCAGGAAGGCGTCGTCTCGCTCGGCCTGTACGGCGAGATCTTCACCCGCAACGTCAAGGCGTCTGGCGTCGTCCCGCAGATTTCGCTGATCATGGGCGCGAACGCGGGCGGGCACGTCTACTCCCCCGCGCTGACCGACTTCGTGGTGATGGTCGACAAGACCTCGCAGATGTTCATCACCGGCCCTGACGTCGTGAAGACCGTGACCGGCGAAGACGTCACGTTCGAGGAGCTGGGCGGCGGCCGCACGCACAACACCAAGTCCGGTGTCGCGCACTACCTGGGCGACAACGACGAGGACGCGATCGCGTACGTCAAGGAACTGCTGTCGTTCCTGCCGTCCAACAACCTTTCCGAGCCGCCGGTCTTCGACTCGACGGAACCGCCCGGCGGCTTCTTCGACGACGTCACCGACTCCGACCGCGAGCTCGACACGATCATCCCCGACTCGCCGAACCAGCCGTACGACATGCACGAGGTGATCACCCGCGTCGTCGACGACGGCGAGTTCCTCGAGGTGCACGAGCTGTTCGCGCCGAACATCCTGGTCGGCTTCGGCCGCGTCGACGGGCACGCGGTCGGCATCGTCGCGAACCAGCCGACGCAGTTCGCCGGCTGCCTCGACATCGACGCCTCCGAGAAGGCAGCGCGGTTCGTGCGCACCTGCGACGCGTTCAACGTGCCGGTGCTGACCTTCGTCGACGTGCCCGGCTTCCTGCCCGGCACCGACCAGGAGTGGAACGGCATCATCCGCCGCGGCGCGAAGCTGATCTACGCCTACGCCGAAGCGACCGTCCCGCTGGTCACCGTCATCACGCGCAAGGCGTACGGCGGCGCGTATGACGTGATGGGCTCGAAGCACCTCGGCGCCGACCTGAACCTGGCGTGGCCGACCGCGCAGGTCGCGGTCATGGGCGCGCAGGGCGCGGCGAACATCGTGCACCGCAAGACGCTCGCCAACGCCGCGCAGGAGGGCAAGGACGTCGACGCGCTGCGTGCCGAGCTCATCCAGGAGTACGAGGACACGCTGCTCAACCCGTACGCCGCCGCCGAGCGCGGCTACGTCGACTCGGTGATCGTGCCGGCGCACACCCGCGGCCACGTCGCCCGCGCGCTGACGCTGCTGCGTGACAAGCGCGAAGCACTGCCGCCCAAGAAGCACGGCAACATCCCGCTGTGAGGTGCTCATGACCGAACCACTGCTGCGCGTCGTGCGCGGCAACCCGGACGAGTTCGAGCTGGCCGCGCTGACCGCCGTGGTCGCCGCGGCCGCCTCGACCTGGGCCGCCGTGCCACGCGAGAAACCCGCACGCACCTCGTGGTGGGGCGATCGCTCGATGGCGGTCCGCCGCCCGCTGCATCCCGGCGAAGGCGCGTGGCGCGCCTCCGCCCTGCCGCGCTGAGCTACTCCTCGATGGCGCCGCCGACCGCGCGCAGATGCTCGCGGAAGGTCAGCGCCGGGTTTTCCTCGCGCCTGGCCAGATAGGCGTCGAAACGGACCTGCTCGCGCAGTGAAACGCCCGCCCCGATGATCTCGGCTTGGCGGTGTTCGGTGTCGCGGATGCCTTCCGCCAGGCCGAAAAGCTCCTCGACACGCTCGCGCGGCACGAAGAGCACGCCGTCGTCGTCGCCGAGCACGAAGTGGTCGCGGGTGACCGTCCACTCGCCGACCCTCGCCGACTCCAGCGCGCCTTCGGGGCGTGGGGTGACCGACAGCGGGCCGGTCGGGATCGAGCCCATGCTGAACACCGGCAGCCCGATCGCGCGGATGTCGGCGGTGTCGCGGTGCAGGCCCCAGATCACGATCCCGGTCACGCCCGCGGTCTGCGCCTCCAGCGCGACCAGGTCGCCGACACAGGCTTCGTCGACGCGGCCGCCGTTGTCCACCACCAGCACGTCGCCCGGCGAGCACTCCTCGAACGCCTCGAGGAAGGTGTCGACGCTCCCGGTGTGCCGCGCCGGGGCGACCGGCCCCAGCAGGCGGGTGCCCGGCTCGACGGCGTGCAGCGACACGCAGCGCACCGGGACATCGGCGCGCACGCACGCGTCGGCCAGATGTGCGGTGGTCAACGTCGCGAACCGCTCGCGAAGCTTGTCCATGCGGGTGTCCCTTCAGAGCGTCTTTTCGAACCAGTGATGGGCGTAGTGCTCTTCGTTGAACGCCTCCACCTCGCGATACCCCGCCGCGCGGTAGAGCCCGATCGCTTCGATCAGGGTGTGGTTGGTCTCCAGCCGGAGCGTGCGCACGCCGCGCTCGGCCGCGCGCTGCTCGACCTCGGTGAGCAGACGGCGGCCGAGTCCCAATCCCCGCACCGCTGACGAGACCCACATCCGCTTCACCTCGGCGTGGTCTTCGCGGAACTTGAGCGCGACACAGCCGACCGGGTCGCCGTGCAGCGCGGCGACCAGTAGCAGGCCGGACGGCTCGGTGAGTTCCTCGTCGTCGGCGGAGATGCTCTGCTCCGGGTCGAAGTCGAAGCGCGCGGCCAAGTCGGCGAAGTAGGCGCGGACGCAGTAGCGGGCGTCGGGATGGCGCGGATCGAGCACGGCGACGTCGACCATGGACGCGACCAGCAGCCGCTCGACCTCACCCATGGCCGAGACCAGCCGCTCGCGCTGTTTTTCGTTGAGTGGCCCCAAAATCGACTCGGCAAGCCCGTCGGAGAGCCGGTCCAGCTCGGCGAGTTCGGCCAGCCCGGCAGGGGTGAGGCTGGCGGTGCGCACCCGCGCGTCGGTGTCGTCGGTCTCGACGGTGACGAGGCCTTCCGCTTGCAGCGCACGCAAAAGACGGCTCAGGTAACCGGAATCCAAGTCCAGCCGCGAGCGCAGCGACCGCAGTTCGCTCGCGCCGGTCCCGATCTCCCAGAGCAGCCGGGACTGCCCGAGCGAGCGCCCGCGCGCGAGGTAGGCGTCGTCGAGCGCGCCGATCCGCTGGGTGACGGTCCGGTTGAACCGCCGCACCCGCTCCACCGTGGCCGGATCCATCCTCTGACTTTAGTCAGAGATTCGTCGTCACGTAAAGCGGTCTAGGCGACTACTAGTCGAGGTCGTATAGTCCACGTGGAATAAACGAGCCGGACTCATCCGCTAGGAGTAATGATCATGGGCGCGCCCAAGCAGCCGCTGACCCCGTTGGCCATGGCCATCCTCGAACTGCTGCACGAGCGCCCGATGCACCCGTACGAAATGACGCAGATCATGCGGTACCGCCGAGTCGACTATCGGGTGAAACTGCGCCCCGGCTCGCTGTATCACACGGTCGAGCGGCTCGACGGCCAAGGACTGATCGAGGTCGTCGACACCCAGCGCCAGGGCAGGCGCCCGGAGCGCACCGTCTACGGCATGACCGAACACGGACGCGACGTGTTCACCGCGCAGGTGCATCAGATGGTCGCCACCCCGGCGGACGAGTACCCGGAGTTCCCGGTCGCGCTGTCCGCGCTCGGCGAACTGACCCCCGAGGAAGCCGTCGAGCAGCTCAAGATGCGGGTGATGAACCTGCGTGCGCGGCTCGCCGCCGACCAGGTCGTCATCGAGCAGGTCACCGCGGACAACCTGCCGCCCATGTACTGGATCGACTACGCGTACTCGCACCACCAGCGGAAGTCCGAACTGGACTTCACCCAGCAGCTCATCGAAGACCTGGAATCCGGGCGCATGCCCTGGCCTGACGAGTCGGGCCACCACCTGGCCATAGTGAAAGACGAGAAAAATGACAAAACCGGTTAACCCATGGGCCGCGCTTTCCGCGCTGTGCCTGGGTTTCTTCATGATCCTGCTGGACACGACCATCGTGTCCATCGCGATCCCCGCGATGTTGAGAGAACTGAACGCCGGCCTCAACGCCGTGGTCTGGGTGGTCAGCGTGTACCTGCTGACCTACGCGGTCCCCATGCTGTTCACCAGCCGTCTCGGCGACCGCTTCGGCCCGAAGCGCGTCTTCATGGCCGGGCTGATCGTCTTCACCGGCGCCTCGCTGTGGTGCGGCCTGTCCGGCACGGTCGAGATGCTCATCGCGGCGCGCGCCGTGCAGGGCCTCGGCGCGGCGCTGATGACGCCGCAGACGTTGGCGTTCATCACGCACCTGTTCCCGCCCGCGAAACGGGGCCCTGCCATGGGTTTGTGGAGCGCGGTCGCCGGCGTGGCGACCATCGTCGGCCCGCTGCTCGGCGGCGTGCTGGTCGATCACCTCGGCTGGGAATGGATCTTCTTCGTCAACCTGCCGGTCGGCCTGCTCGCCTTGGTGCTGACCATGATCCAGGTACCCGACTGGCAGCCCAAGCACTCGCATTCCTTTGATCTGCTGGGAATCCTGCTTTCGGGAGCGGGGCTCTTCTGCCTGGTCTTCGGGCTCCAGAACGGCCAGCAGTACGACTGGGGCAAGGTGACCGGCCCGATCACGGTCTTCGAGATCATCGGCGCGGGCGTGCTGCTGATGGCGGCTTTCGTGCTGTGGCAACACTTCAACCGCCGCGAGCCGCTGCTTCCGTTGCAGGTCTTCGCCAACCGCAATTTCTCGGCGGGCACACTCACCTCGGTGACGGTCGGCTTCGCGATGACCGGAATGTTCCTGCCGATGGTCATCTACATCCAGTCGGTGCTGGAGCTGTCACCGACCAAGGCCGGCCTGCTCACCGCGCCGATGTCGTTGCTGGCGGGTGTGGTCGGCGCGTTCGTCGGCCGCGCCTCGGACAAGTTCAACGGCAAGTACCTGGTGATGATCGGCCTCGCGGGCTTGGCGGCGGGCCTGGGCGTCTTCGCGCTGCAGGCCACGGTCACGACCAACCCGTGGGCACTCGTGCCCGCACTGCTGGTGTGCGGCATCGGCATCGGGTTCATCTTCGCGCCGATGAGCAACGTGACGATGAGCTCGGTCGAGCCGCGCCTGGCGGGCACGGCCTCGGGCATCTTCAACACGGCCCGTCAGGTCGGCGGCGTGATCGGCAGCGCGGCCATCGGCGTGCTGCTGCAGGCCAGGATCTCCGCGGCCATGGCGGATCACGTGGCCCCGCAGGCCGCACTGACCACAGCGGCGAAGGAGACCTTCGTCCTGCCGATCGCGGTGCTGCTGCTGGGCATCTTCGCCGCGCTCGCGATGCGCAAGACCACCCCGCGCACCACCGCGGCCCCGGTCGAGGTCGCGGCTTAAAAGAGGTCGTGAGTGTTTTCGCCGGTTAGAACCGGCCGCAACACTCACGACCCAAGAGTGAAGGGCTTCTCCCATCCAGGAGCGGGATCCGGATGGGAGAAGCCCTTCTGCCGCGGGAGAGAGATCAGCGGCGGTAGGTGAGCCCGTAGCCGTACGGGAAGAGCGCCTTCTTTCCGTCTCCGACATTGATGGGCTCCTGCGCGAAGCTGGACGGCCAGCTGACCGTCAGCTTGCCGGTCGGCTTGTGGTCGCCGAACAGCACGTCCGAGACGCCCGCGCCTTCACTGCCCGGCAGCCAGGCCTCGACGAGACCGTTGAACCCGGGCAGTTGCTCTGCGATGTCCAGCGGCCGTCCGGACACCAGCACGACCACCACCGGCACACCGGTCGCCTTCAGCTTGGCGATGGTGGCGAGGTCCTCGGCGTCGAGGCCGAGACCCTTGGGCCGGTCGCCTTGTCCTTCGGCGTAAGGCGTTTCGCCCACCACGGCGACCGCGACCTTGTAACTGGCGTCGATTCCGTTACCCGCACGGTCATAGGTCACCGTGGTTCCCTTCCCGGCCCCGGACTTGATGCCGTCGAGGATGGTCGTGCCCGGGATGACCGGGCCGCTCTGGCCTTGCCAGGTCAGCGTCCAGCCGCCGCTCTGGTTGCCGATGTCGTTGGCGTTCTTGCCCGCGACGAAGATCTTGTTGTTCTTCTTGTCCAGCGGCAGCACGCCGTCGTTCTTGAGCAGCACCTGGGATTCGCGGACCGCCTCGCGGGCGAGGTCCCGATGTTCCTTGCTGCCAAACGTCTTCTGGAACGACCGGTCGGTGTAGGGGTGCTCGAACAGGCCGAGTTCGAACTTCTTCGCGAGGATCCGCTTGTTCGCGTCGTTGATCCGGTCGAGCGTGACGTGCCCGGCGGCGACCTCGTCCTTGAGGAAGGTGATGAACTGCGGCGCGTCCCAGGGGACCATGAACATGTCGATGCCCGCGTTGACCGAGAGCCGCACCTCGTCGTGCGTGAAGCCTTCCTGGCCGTCGATCTGGTTGATCGCGTTGTAGTCCGAGATCACGAAGCCGTCGAACCGCAGTTCCTTCTTCAGCACGTCGGTGATCAGGTACTGCTGGGCGTGCATGCGTGTGCCCTGGAAGCTGGAGAACGAGATCATCACCGAGCCGACGCCGCGTTTGATGGCGGCCTTGAACGGCGGCAGGTGGATCTTGCGCAGCTCGGCTTCGCTGATCACCGTGTTGCCCTGGTCGACACCGTCGAGCGTGCCGCCGTCACCGATGAAGTGCTTGGCGGTGGCGAGCACGGATCCCTTGCGCTCGCCCAAACGCCGTCCCTGCAGGCCGGTGATGGCGGACGAGTTGTCGACGGCGTCGTCGGGGTGCTCGCCGAACGATTCGTAGGTGCGGCCCCAGCGGTCGTCCCGCGCGACGCACAGGCACGGGGCGAAGTCCCACTGCGGCCCGGTGCCCGCGACCTCTTCGGCGGTGGCACGGCCGATCCGCTCGACCAGGTCCGGGTCGCCGGTGGCGCCGAGCCCGATGTTGTGCGGGAAAATCGTTGCGCCGTATACGTTGTTGTGCCCGTGCACGGCATCGACGCCGTAGATCGTCGGGATGCCGAGCTGGGTGCCGACGGCCGCCTTCTGGTAGGCGTCGACCATGTCGGCCCAGCCGGTCGGGGTGTTGGACGCCGGCACCGAGCCGCCGCCGGAGAGGATCGAGCCGAGCTTGAGGTCGGCGGCCTGAGCGGGGGTGACCGCGCCGCGCTCGGCCTGCACCATCTGCCCGATCTTGTCGTCCAGGCTCATCCGCTTCAGCAAATCGTTGACTCGCACGGAAACCGGGAGATGCGGGTTCTTGTAGAGGGGCCCGTAGCTCGCCGACGCGGCGGGAGCCAAGACCGTGCCGGTGAGGAGAACACCGGCGAGCACAGCGGTGTGCGTCGTCCGAACAGACCGTCTGACGCGGAGGCGGGGCGACATTGGTTCCTCCGAAGTACCTAAAACGGATATGTTGCGCGTCACAACAAACTAACCCCACGGTCGAGTGATGTTAGTCACGATTAAGTAACGGCACCGATGAGCGGGACCGCTCGTCATCCGGTGAATGAATCACCGGATCGCCTCGGCTACCTTCTGCGTGTGCGCTTCGTTCTCGCTTCCCAGTCCCCCGCCAGGCTCGCCGTGCTCCGCGCGGCCGGGATCGACCCGAGCGTCGTGGTCTCCGGCGTCGACGAAGACGCGATCGCCGCGGCGCTGACCGACCCGACGCCCGCCGAGACGGTCACCGCGCTCGCCATGGCGAAGGCCGAAGCGGTGGTCGAAACCGTGCGCGGCACCCACTCCGACGCCGTGATCGTCGCGTGCGACTCGATGCTCTCGATCGGCGGCGCGCTGGTCGGGAAACCGGGCACGCCGGAGGTCGCGCGAGCCCGCTGGGCCGAAATGGCCGGCCGATCCGGTGAATTGCTGACCGGCCACGCGATCATCCGCCTCGACGGCGGCGAACGGTCCAAGGAGACCTCCGGCAGCCACACCACGACCGTGCGGTTCGCCGACCCGAGTCCCGCCGAACTCGACGCCTACATCGCGACCGGCGAGCCGCTCGTGGTCGCCGGTTCCTTCACGCTGGACGGGATGGGCGGCTGGTTCGTCGAAGGCATCGACGGCGACCCGTCGAGTGTGATCGGGATCAGCCTGCCGCTGACCCGGAAGCTGCTCGCCGAGGTCGGCGTGAGCGTCGTCGACCTGTGGCGTTCTCCCACATCCTGAGAGCCCTCCCACACGATCGGGTGATCCGGAAGAGTCCCGCAACGCCGAACGTTCTTCACGTCCGGCTCTACAGGAAACTTTCAATCACCGGAGCGGCCTCGTGTCCTTCATACGGACCTACACCAAACCCAAGGTGTTCGCCGGAGTCGTACTCGGCTCACTCGTCGTCGGCGCCCTACTCGGCGTACTCGCCCGCAGCACCGGCGCGGACGGGCTGACCGAGACGCTGAGCCGCATCGGCGACGTGTTCACCACGCTGCTGCAGATCGCGGTGATCCCGCTGGTCTTCACGGCGATCGTCGTCGGCATCAACAGCCTGCGCGGCCTCGGCGGCGGCCGTACCGCGGCCAGGCTGGGCGGCAAGACCTTCCTCTGGTTCGCCATCACCTCGTTCATCGCGTCGGTCATCGGGATCGTCGTCGGGCTGATCGCCAACCCCGGCAGCGGCGGACTCGGCGCCGGTGTCGCGGCCACCGCCAAGAACGCCGAAAAAGCCGCGAAGAGCCAGGCGCACTGGGGTTCGTGGGACGCGTTCATCGACGGCCTGATCCCGAAGAACTTCTTCACCGCTTTCTCGGAGGGCGAGACGCTGCAGGTGCTGTTCCTCGCCGTGATCATCGGCGCGGCCGCGTACAGCCTCGGCGACAAGGCGAAGACGTTCGTCGACTTCACCACCAGCGCCTTCGAGATCATCCAGCGCTACCTCGGCTGGGTCGTCCGGCTCGCCCCGATCGGCATCATCGGCCTGATCGGCGCGGCGGTCGCGAACTACGGCGACGCGCTGTTCAAGCCCCTGCTGTCGGCCACGGTCGCGGTGTACGTCGGCTGCTTGCTGGTGCTGTTCGTGGTCTACCCGATCCTGCTGCAGTTCGTGGCGAAGGTGAACCCGCTCAAGTTCTTCGCGAAGGCGGGCACCGCGATCCAGTTCGCGTTCGCGTCGCAGTCCTCCGCCGCGACGCTGCCGCTGACCCGGCAGTCCGCGGTGAACCTGGGCGTCGACCCCGGCTACGCCTCGTTCGCCACGCCGCTCGGCAGTGCGACCAAAATGGACGGTTGCGCGGCCGTTTTCCCCGCCATCGGCGCGATCTTCATCGCGAACATCTCGGGTGTGTCGCTCAACATCGGGCAGTACCTGCTGATCATCGTGGTCGCCGTGGTCGGCGCGCTGGCCACCGCGGGCACCACCGGCTGGCTGACCGCGCTCACCCTGACCACCTCGGTGATCGGCCTCGACGCCAAGCAGGTCGCGGTCGGCATCGCGCTGATCTACTCGGTCAACCCGATCATGGACATGATCCGCACGGCCACCAACGTGGCAGGCCAGATCGTCGTCCCGACCATCGTCGCCCGCAGCGAAGGCCTCCTCGACGACGAGATCCTCAACGCGCCGACCGACACCCCCCGCTCCACCGACCCAGGCACCCGCGCCGTCCCGGCCCCCGCCTGACCCAGCTGAAAAAATCCCAATGTGGCTTTCGTCAGATTCCGTCTGACGAAAGCCACATTGGCGTGCTGAAAACTGACCAATGCCACATTGGGATTTTTTTAGCTGCAGGAGCCTAGGTCCGAAGTGGACAGCCGGATCGTGGGGTAGCCGCGCATTTGGGAGGGTGAGGTGTATCTGCGCTTGGTGCAGCCGATCGAGCGGCCGCCCAGGTCGAACACCTCCGCCACCACGGGCGCGGCCGCGCATTTCGGGGTGTCCTGCGCGACGGTCGGGCAGTCGTGGCGGACCACCGTCACCTCGGGCGCTTCGCTGCCCGACACGTCGGCCAGCCCGATGTAGTTCGCGTCCGACAGGTACGCCTGGCTCGCGATCTCCCAGTTCGAGCCGCGGTTCGCCACCACTTCGCCTATCTGGCCGCCGGTCACCGGCCCGCGCACGAGACACGCGGGGACCGCGCCGCCGAGGCAGCGCAGCGAATCCTGGCTGAGCTTCACGCCCTGCTCGGTGATCGTGAGGTCGACGATCGTGTCCGACGGCGGCACGTCGACGTCGAGTCTCGCCACGCCGCTGTCCGGGCCTGCCAGCAACGTCACCTTCCCGCCGTTGACCACCTGCGTGGCGATGGTCTGGCACGGCGCCTGCCCGCACACGGTCGGGTCGGCGGTGCCGGTCAGCCTCGGCCCCGCGCTCGGCGACGCGGGCTCCGCCTGGTCGGCGCGCGGGCGCAGTGCGACGACGGCGACGAGCGTGCCGACGACCACCACCATCGCGACCGCCGCGGTGACCAGCACCGAGCGGGGCGCACGCGACCCGAGTTTCTCCATGAACCAGAGCGTAAGCGATCTCGCTCAGCGTGCACGTCTATGTTGTCAGTGTGACGAACCCCAGCCTTCCCCCAGTCCTGTTCCTGCCGACCGGCACGCCCGTTCCCGGCGAAGCTGGCACCTCGGCCGAAGCGTCGATCGAGCTGCGCAACACCCCGGACGGCAGCATCGCACTGGTCGCGTTTTCCACGCTCGATCAGCTGGTCGAATGCTGCGGCGAGAACCAGCACTGGGTCCGCGTGTCCACCGAGCATCTACCGAAACTCCACGCGCGTCAGCACTATGACCTCATCATGCTGGATTCACCGCTTCCTGAAGGACTCCGCCACTAGGAAGCCCCTGCTATACAGGGACGGCCGGGTGGTCTGTCTCTCACTCCAATGAGGGCTACTCATCGGTAAAGTGCTGGCGGTCAGCGGTGACGACTCGAGGAGGAACGGCGTGAGCGAGCAGGTAGGCGGACCGGTGACCAAGGTGCTCGTCGCCAACCGCGGCGAGATCGCGATCCGGGTCATCAGGGCCGCGAAGGACGCGGGCCTCGGCAGCGTCGCCGTGTACGCGGACCCCGACCGCGACGCGCCACACGTCCGGCTCGCCGACGAGGCCTTCGCGCTGGGCGGCACGACCGCCGCCGAGAGCTACCTCGTCTTCGACAAGATCCTCGACGCCGCCAAGCGCTCCGGCGCCGACGCGCTGCACCCCGGCTACGGCTTCCTCTCCGAAAACGCGGACTTCGCGCAGGCCGTCATCGACGCGGGCATCACCTGGATAGGCCCGAGCCCGCAGTCCATTCGCGACCTCGGCGACAAGGTCACCGCGCGGCACATCGCGCTGCGCGCGGGCGCGCCGCTGGTGCCCGGCACCAAGGATCCGGTCAACGGGCCGGACGAGATCATCGCCTTCGCCGAGGAGCACGGGCTCCCGGTCGCCATCAAGGCCGCGTTCGGCGGCGGCGGGCGCGGCCTGAAAGTGGCGCGCACCAAGGAAGAAATCCCCGAGCTGTTCGAATCCGCCGTGCGCGAGGCCGTCGCCGCGTTCGGCCGCGGTGAATGCTTCGTCGAGCGCTATCTCGACAAGCCGCGCCACGTCGAAGCACAGGTCGTCGCGGACCAGCACGGAAACGTCATCGTCGTCGGCACCCGCGACTGTTCTTTGCAGCGCCGCCACCAGAAACTCGTCGAAGAAGCACCGGCGCCGTTCCTCACGGCCGAGCAGCGCGAGCGGATTCACTCCTCCGCCAAGGCGATTTGCAAGGAGGCGGGTTACTACGGCGCAGGCACGGTCGAATACCTCGTCGCCGTCGACGGCACGATCTCCTTCCTCGAGGTGAACACCCGGCTGCAAGTGGAACACCCGGTTTCCGAGGAGACCACGGGAATCGACCTCGTGCGCGAGATGTTCCGCATCGCGCGCGGCGAAAAGCTGACCTATACCGAAGATCCCGAGCCGCGCGGCCACTCGATCGAGTTCCGCATCAACGGCGAGGACGCTGGCCGCGGCTTCCTGCCCGCACCCGGCACCGTGACGAAGTGGGTCGCGCCGTCCGGGCCCGGCGTGCGCGTCGACTCCGGTGTCGAGAGCGGCACGGTCATCGGCGGCCAGTTCGACTCGATGCTCGCGAAGCTGATCGTCACCGGCTCCGACCGGCAGAACGCGCTGGAGCGCAGCCGCCGCGCGCTGGACGAGCTCGTCGCCGAGGGCATGGCGACGGTCATCCCGTTCCACCGCGCGATCGTCGACGACCCGGCGTTCATCGGTGACGAGAACGGGTTCAGCGTGCACACCCGCTGGATCGAGACCGAGTTCGACAACCAGATCCCGCCGTTCACCGCCACCGGCTCGGCCGACGCCGAAGAGGAGGCGCCGCGCCAGAACGTGGTCGTCGAGGTCGGCGGACGCCGTCTCGAGGTCTCGCTGCCCGGCACGCTGAACGTCGAAGGCTCCGGCGGCGGCTCGGCGGTCAAGGCGAAGCCGCGCAAGCGCGCGGGCGGCACCAAGGCCGCGGTCAGCGGCGACGCGGTCGCCGCGCCGATGCAGGGCACCATCGTCAAGGTCGCCGTCGAAGAGGGCCAGCAGGTCGAAGCGGGCGAACTGGTCGTCGTGCTCGAGGCGATGAAGATGGAAAACCCGGTCACCGCACACAAAGCGGGCACCGTGACCGGACTCTCCGTCGAAGTCGGCGCCGCGGTGACCCAAGGGACCGTGCTTTTGGAACTGAAGGACTGAAAAGCTCCTACACTGAGCTGGTGAACGAAGTCCCGTCGCCGCAGCTGCGCATCAGCGACCCCGAACGCGAGGCCGCACTCCAGGCGCTGGGCGAACACATGAGTGTCGGCCGGATCGACCTGGACGAGTACGGCGAGCGCTCGGCTCAGGTCACCACGGCCAAGACGCGGGGCGACCTCGCCGCGATCTTCGAGGATCTCCCCCAGCCGCACCCGCGGCTGGGGGACCAGCAGCCCGCACCCGCGCCGCCGCCCGCGACGGCCGTCCAGCCCGTCGCGCAGCCGGGTCAGCCGATCGCGTGGACGGACCGGCCGCTGAACCAGCGGCTCGTCGCGGGCATCATCCCGGTGCTGTTCGTCGCGGCGATCGTGCTGACGGTGACCGTCGGCGCGTGGTGGACGTTCTTCATCCCGATGGCCGCGACCGGCTTCGGCAAGGCGGTCTGGGGCGCCGACTGGGAGCAGGACCAGAAGCGCCAGCGCGACCGGCACCGTGAGCTCCGCCATGACCGGCACGAGCGGCGCGGTGAGCTTCGTGACGAGCGCCGCGAGCGACGTAGGGAACTGGGGCACTGAACCCTAGGATCTCGACGTGAGCACGGACCGATCGAAGATGCGACTCAGCGACGCTGAGCGCCAGGACGCCATGGACGTGCTTGGCGAGCACGTGCGCACCGGGCGTCTCGACATCGACGAGTTCGGCACCCGTTCCGCGAAGATCACCCAGGCCAAGACCGTCGCCGAGCTGGAGCCCCTGTTCGACGACCTGCCGTCTCCGCGCCCGAGCGTGCTGGTCCGCGGCGCCGTCGCCGAACCCGTCTCGGCGGCTCCCGCACGCTGGAGGAACGTCGGCGTGGTGCCGATCGCGGCCGTGCTGGCGATCGGGGTCATCGTGCTGACCCGCGGCGCAGGCTGGTTCGTGGTGTTCCTGATCCCGGTCGTCGTGCTCCTGCTCAGCCCCGGCCGCCGCTAAGGTCGCTGCGTGGAACCGGTCGAGATCAACGCGGGCACGTACTACCTCCGGCAGCTCAGGGCGGACCGGCTCATGGACGACCGCCCCGCGCTCATCGAGGGCTTCGCCGACCCGGTGCACCGGCGCTACGTGCTGAACTACCGCCTGCGCACGCTCGACGAGGCGACGGAGTACGTCGCGCTGCGGACCGCGCAGTGGGCGGGCGACGAGCGCTGCTCGTGGGCCATCGCGGAGCCGACGACAGGCGCTTTGCTGGGTGAGGTCGGGTTGAAGGACCTGGACCTGGACGCGGGCCTCGCCGAAGCGGCGGTCTGGGTTTCCGCGGCCGCCCGCGGAAAAGGCGTCGCCACGGTCGCGCTCGAAGCCGCGCTGCGCTTCGGTTTCGGCGGGCTGGACCTGCGCGAAGTCGCCTACCGCTACGAGGAGTCCAACGCCGCCTCAGGTGCCGTGGCCAAGCGGTGCGGCTTCACCCTCATCGGCCCCGAACCCGACCTAGCCCCCACCGGCGCCCGCCTCATCCGCTGGACCAAGCGCCCCTGAAACCCCGAAAGTGGCTTTCGTCAGGTCTTATCTGACGAAAGCCACTTTCGGGGGATCACACCTGACGAAAGCCACTTTCGGGCTTTAGCTGACCGGCTCCGTGAGGCCGCCCCGGGCCTCGGGGGCGGCTGAGCGCAGGGCGTCCGCCGCCTCGTCGTTCGGCTGGGACTGGGACTCGACCTCGGCGTCGACCCGCGCGTTGTAGACCTCGATCTCGCGCTTGACGGTCTCCTCCGGCCAGCCCAGCACCTCGCCCATCAGCCGCGCGACCTGCTCGGCGCATTCACGCCCACGGTGCGGGTACTCGATCGAGATACGCGTACGCCGCGCCAGCACGTCCTCCAGGTGCAGCGCACCCTCGTAAGCCGCCGCGTAGACGACCTCGACGCCCAGGTAGTCCGGCGCGTGCTCGATCGGCTTGAGCAGCTCCGGACGGCCATCGGCCAGCGCGAGCACCTCGTGCACCATCGAGCCGTAGCGGTTGAGCAGGTGCCGCACGCGGTACGGGTGCAGCCCGTGCTGCGCCGCGACGTGATCGGCCTGGTTGACCAGCGCGTGGTACCCGTCGGCGCCGAGCAGCGGCACCTTCTCGGTGATCGACGACTGCGGCCTGCCCGGCAGGTCGACCGCGGCCGCGTCGACGGCGTCGGCCGCCATCACCCGGTACGTCGTGTACTTGCCGCCCGCGATCGCGACCAGGCCCGGCGCGACCCGCGCGACCGCGTGCTCACGCGAGAGCTTCGACGTCTCTTCGCTTTCGCCAGCCAGCAGCGGCCGGAGCCCGGCGTAGACGCCCTCGATGTCGTCGTGCGTCAGCGGCGTCGCGAGCACGGTGTTGACGTGCTCGAGGATGTAGTCGATGTCGTGCTTCGTGGCCGCCGGGTGCGCCAGATCGAGGTTCCAGTCGGTGTCGGTGGTTCCCACGATCCAGTGATTTCCCCACGGGATCACGAACAGCACGGACTTCTCGGTGCGCAGGATCAGCCCGGACTCCGAGACGATCCGGTCACGCGGGACGACGATGTGCACGCCCTTGCTCGCCCGCACGCGGAACCGCCCGCGCCCGCCGGAGAGCCGCTGCAGCTCGTCGGTCCACACGCCGGTGCAGTTGATCACCGCGCTGGCCTGGATCTCGGTCTCGCGCCCGTCCTCGACGTCGCGCACGCGCACGCCGGAGATCCGGTCCGCCTCCCGCAGGAAGCCGACGACCTGGGTGGACGTCCGCACGATGGCGCCGTAGTGCGCCGCCGTGCGCGCGACGGTCATGGTGTGCCGCGCGTCGTCGGCCTGCGCGTCGTAGTAGCGGATGCCGCCGATGAGCGCGTTGCGCTTCAGCGCGGGCACCATCCGTAGCGCGCCGGCGCGGGTCAGGTGCTTCTGACCTGGCACGGACCGCGCGCCGCCCATGGAGTCGTACAGGAACAGCCCGGCCGCGGTGTACGGCCGTTCCCAGACGCGCTTGGTCAGCGGGTACAGGAAGCTCACCGGTTTGACCAGGTGCGGCGCGAGCGTCGTGAGCATCAGCTCGCGCTCCTTCAGCGCCTCCCTGACCAGGCCGAACTCGAGCTGCTCCAGGTAGCGCAGGCCACCGTGGAACAGCTTGCTCGACCGGCTCGACGTGCCGGACGCCAGGTCGCGCGCCTCGACCAGCGCGACCCGCAGCCCGCGCGTCGCCGCGTCGAGCGCGACACCGGCGCCGACCACCCCGCCGCCGATGACGACCAGGTCGAAGGTCTCCTTGCCCAGCCGCTGCCAGTCTTCTTCCCGCTTGAGCGGGCCCAGCCGCGCCGGGTTCGCCTGCGACTCAGCCACGTGACACTCCTCCTCGGGTGTTTCGGGCCTCCAGCATCGCATGTTCTCTTCGAGGCGCATCCCCACCTGGCCGCGCATGTGGCGCAGCACTCCCTGATCTTGCTGTGAGCTTGAACAGATTGGGGCAACTGGTGCCTTTGACTAACCGGTACGCACCGGTAACGTGCCTCGGACGTGGGTCGGCAATGGCGCCGCAACGCGATCGTCGGCCCCGCGCATATCGTCCAAAGTGGAGGGCCGAAGAGTGAGTGCTGGGGCCATATTCGTCTGGGAGCTGTTAGGGACGGCGACCCTGATCCTGCTCGGCAACGGCGTGGTCGCGAACCACGTCCTGCGTAAGAACAACGGCCACAACGCCGGATTCCTGTTCATCAACCTCGGCTGGGCCTTCGCGGTGTTCACCGGCGCCAGCATCGCCAACCCGAGTGGCGCGCACCTCAACCCGGCCGTCACGCTCGGGCTCGCGATCGCCGACAAGACCGAATGGTCCGATGTCCCCTTCTACGTCGCGGGACAAATGGTCGGCGCGATCCTCGGCGCGATCCTCTGCTGGGCGACGTACAAGCTCCAGTTCGACGACCACCCCGAACCGGAGAACACGCTGGGCATCTTCTCCACCGGCCCGCAGATCGCCAACACGGCGTGGAACCTGGTCACCGAGATCATCGGTACCTTCGTGCTCGTGGCGTGGATCCTGCTCAGCCCGAGCTTCAAGGCTGGCGACGCCGGAGTGCCGACCTTCGGCAACTCCGCGCTCGGCTACGCGGGCGTCTCGTTCGTGGTGCTGGTGATCGGCGCCTCGCTCGGTGGCCCGACCGGATACGCCATCAACCCGGCGCGTGACCTCGGCCCGCGTATCGCGTACGCGTTCGTGCTGCCGATCAAGAACAAGGCCAACGCGAACTGGGGTTACTCGTGGATCCCCGTCGTCGGCCCGCTCGTCGGCGGCGCTGTCGCCGCTCTCCTGTACCTCGCCGTCCACAACCTGACCTAGGAGCTAGCGCATGACGTCGTATGTAGCCGCGATCGACCAGGGCACCACGTCGACGAGGGCCATGATCTTCGACCACTCCGGGCGGGTGGTCGCCTCCGACCAGCGTGAGCACGAGCAGATCTTCCCCAAGGCGGGCTGGGTCGAGCACAACGCGGAAGAGATCTGGGAGAACACGCGCGCCGTCGCCGCGGGCGCGCTCGCGAAGGCCGACCTGAGCGCCAGTGACATCGTCGCGGTCGGCATCACCAACCAGCGCGAGACCACGCTGGTGTGGGACAAGACCACGGGCAAGCCGGTCTACAACGCGATCGTGTGGCAGGACACCCGCACCGACAAGATCGTCAACGAGCTGGGCGCGCTCGGCGGCGGGCAGGAGCGCTACCGCCAGAAGGTCGGCCTGCCGCTGGCGACCTACTTCTCGGGCCCGAAGATCAAGTGGATCCTGGACAACGTCGACGGCGCCCGTGAGAAGGCCGAGGCAGGCGACCTGCTGTTCGGCAACATGGACACCTGGGTCCTGTGGAACATGACCGGCGGGGTCGACGGCGGCATCCACGTCACCGACCCGACCAACGCGTCGCGCACCATGCTGATGGACCTCGACACCCTTTCGTGGGACGCCGAGATCGCGGGCGAGATGACCATCCCGCTGTCGATGCTGCCGGAGATCCGGTCGTCGTCCGAGGAGTACGGCAAGGTCCGCGAGAAGGGCGCGCTGGCCGGCGTGCCGATCGCGGGCATCCTCGGCGACCAGCAGGCCGCGACGTTCGGGCAGGCCTGTCTTTCGCCGGGCGAAGCCAAGAACACCTACGGCACCGGCAACTTCATGCTGCTGAACACCGGCACCGACAAGGTCATGTCGCAGAACGGGCTGCTCACCACCGTCTGCTACAAGATCGGGACCAACGACACGATCTACGCGCTCGAAGGCTCGGTCGCCGTCACCGGCTCGCTGGTGCAGTGGCTGCGCGACAACCTCGGCCTCATCGGCACCGCCGCCGAGATCGAGGAGCACGCCCGCAGTGTCGAGGACAACGGCGGCGCGTACTTCGTGCCCGCGTTCTCCGGCCTGTTCGCGCCGTACTGGCGCTCGGACGCGCGCGGCGCGATCGTCGGGCTCACCCGGTTCGTCAACAAGGGTCACCTGGCCCGCGCGGTCCTGGAGGCCACGGCCTTCCAGTCGCGTGAGGTGATCGACGCGATGAACGCCGACTCCGGCGTCCCGCTGAAGTCGCTCAAGGTCGACGGCGGCATGGTCGTCAACGAGCTGCTCATGCAGTTCCAGGCCGACATCCTCGGTGTGCCGGTGATCCGGCCGGTGGTCAACGAGACCACCGCGCTCGGCGCCGCGTACGCCGCGGGCCTCGCCGTCGGGTTCTGGGCGAGCGAGGACGACATCCGCACCAACTGGGCGCAGGACAAGCAGTGGGACCCGTCGATGGACGAGACCCGCCGCGAAACCGAGTACAAGAACTGGAAGAAGGCCGTCACCAAGACCTTCGACTGGGTCGACTCCGAATAAAACGGGATAAAGCGGGCTTTATCCCGTTCTGGGATAAAGCCCGCTTTATGTCGTCAGGCCAGTTTCGCGTAGACGATGATGTTGTCCTTGTAGCTGTGCGCGGCCTTGTCGAAGGCGCCACCGCAGGTGATGAGCCGCAGCTGCGCGTCCTCGGTGTCGCCGTAGACGGCCTCGGTCGGGAACGTGTCCTTCGCGATCTGGTCGACCTTCGTCACCACGAACTCCACGGTCGAACCGTCTTTCCTGGCAACGGAAATCTTGTCACCTGGCGCGAGTTCCTTGAGCTTGTAGAAGATGCCGGGCTGCTTGTTGCCGTCGACGTGCCCGAGTATCACCGCTGGCCCGATCTCACCGGGCGTCGGCCCGTTCTTGTACCACCCGGCCTGCATCGGCTGCGTCACCGGCGGCACCTCGACGGTGTTGTCCGCGTTGAGCCCGAGCGGCACCAGCGTCGACTTCGCGCCGATCTTGGGCACGTCCACCGAGACCGGCTCCGACTTCGCCAGCCCGGTCGCGCCGCCCCCGTCCTCCGGCACGGCCTGCTGGTCCTGCTGCTGCCCGGCCGCGGGCTGCGGCGACTGCGTCTCCCCAGCGCAGCCGCTCAGCGTGAACGTGAGCGCGCCGAATATGACGAGGGCCAGCGTGAGAAGTCCTCGCTTGCCCCGAAAGAAGTTCTTCATGTCCTGTCCCTCGAAATCCGTCTGTGTGTAGTGAATACGGGCCGCCCCGGTCTCCCGGGGCGGGCCCGCCCCCTGCATTCACTCCCCCACGTCATGCTGACGCCGCCGGGGACTGAACGGTTGCCTTCGATCAGTTCTTGGCGCCGCGACGGCGGTAGGCCGCGTAGCCGACGCCACCGGCGGCCGCGAGCACACCGGCGCCGGTCAGGCCGACCACGAGCGCGGTGTAGTCGGCCGGGCCGTCCGAGCCACCGGTCTGCGGCGCGCCTGCCGGGACCTTGGTGACCTGCTTGGCGGGCTCCTTGGCCTTGTCGGCGGGCAGCACGGTGAACTTCGTCTTGATCACGGTGCCCCTGCCACATTCGTAGGCGACGGTGTAAGTGCCGGGCTTGACGTCCTTCACGACCGCGCTGGCCTGCTGCTCAGGCGCGATGCTCGGGTCATGCTGCGGCCCGACCGGGTGCGTGCGGCCGATGTCGAGCGCGGGCGAGCCCAGGTTCAGCTCAGTGTCACAGCCGACGCTGACCGTCACCTTCTGCCCCGGCTTCGCGGCCTTCGGCAGTACCTTCAGGTACGCCTTGGGCACGCCGGCGTGCTCCTCCGGCGTGGGCGCCTGCTCGGTGGTGGTGGGCGTGGTGGTCTTGTCGGTCGTGGGCGCCTCGGCCGCGAAAGCGGCGGCCGGGCCGAGCAACGCGAAACCCGCGGCGAGACCGGCGGCGACAATGGACTTACGCATGATTATCCCCTGAGAAGAATTAGCCTGTGGCTTGTTTTCGAAAGATTCACATTTCTTCGCGAGACCCCCGTCTCGCTCTTACACCCTTAAAGACGCCTGAGCCCCGGGCGGGTTGCGTCGCCGGATAACGAAGAAGTCACCGCGCGGCGCCACCGCCGCCGGTCTGCGGCGCACCCGCCGGGACCTTGACGACCTGCTTGACGGCCTTCTTGAACGGCACGGGGTCCTTGTCCTTCACGGGTTCGGCGCCCTTGGGCAGGACCTTGAACTGCTCGGTGGCGACCGTCGTGGCCTTCTTGGTCTCCTTCGAGAAGCAGATCAGGACGACTTTGTAGGTACCGGGCTTGGCGTCCTTGTGGATGTAGCCCATGTAGTGCATGACCCCGTCGGTCGCGGGACGCTGCCGCACGATGCCCATGGCCTCGGAGCCGAAGCGGTACAGCACCGAGTCCCGGCAGATGCCGTCCACGGTCACATAACCGCCGGGCTGCCCCGCGTGCGAGCCGAGCCAGAGTGAACCCGAAGGAGCGGGCGCCGGCTTCGGCGTTTCACTGGTGGGTGCTTCTGTGGCTCCCGCGGCGCCCGCGCCGAGGAACAGGAAACCAGCGGCGAGACCGGCGGCGACAAATGATTTACGCATGATCATCCCCAGAATTATTTGAGTGCCGAACTTGTTTCGACACCCATAAAGACGCTCACTGTTGCCCACGGTTGCGTCTCGCTCGAAATAAAAAAAGGCCACCGGCGGTTACCCGCCGATGGCCTGTTTTTCCCTGCTTACGCGGCGCCGCCGCCGGTTTGTGGCGCGCCCTTCGGCACCTTCACAACTTGCTTGGCCGGTTCAGGCTTCTTCGAAGGCGTCGTCGGCGTGCTGCTGCTCTTCGGCAGCACCCGGAAAGTCGTGCTGGCCCTGACGAACTTCGGCTCCGTTCCAGGCAGGTGGCAGTTCAACCAGACCTTGTATACGCCCGGTTCGACGTCCTTCACGTAGCCGACATAGTTGTGGACGCCATTGACGGAAGGCCGCTGATACCGGATTTCCATCGCGGACGAGCCGAACGCGTATAAATGTGAATCGGTGCAGGTGCCGTGCACCTGCACGATGGCGCCGGGCAGCCCGGCACGCTGACTGACCCATACCTTCGCCGAGGCCGAATTTTCCGGTCCCGCGGGTGGTTGCGTGGTATCCGTGGCAAACGCGGTACCGGCGGTGAGCGAAAGCAGACAGGCCGCCGTTCCGGCGATGATCTTTGTTCTCATATCCGTCCCCTGGAGAAATGTGCTGTGGATTCCCCTTGTCCCCCGACACCACCTAGGACGCCGCCACCGGCGTCATGGTTGTTCCGCCAAAATCACGAAACGGTCGCGATGGAAAAAGCCGCCAGCGGGGAACCCGCTGGCGGCTTTGGTACTCGCCGACGCCGATGATCACTTCTTCGCCAAGCGGCGGCGGTAGAACACGAATCCGGCCCCGCCCGCCGCCAGAATCGACGCGCCGGTGACCGCGAAGGCCGCCGTGTAGTCGGCCGGGTCGTCGTGGCCACCGGTCTGCGCCGCGCCGGCGGGTGCCTGTTCGACCGGCTTGGCGGCCGGTTTGGCCGCCACCTCCGGCTGCGGCGCCTCGGCCTTCGTGACGGGCGTGGTCGCCTGCTTCGGCGCTTCCTTCTTCGGCACCTGCTTGGCGACCGTTTCCTTCTTCGGGGCCGCTTGCTTGGGGGTGGTCACGGTGAAGGTGCCGGGTACCTTCTTGCCGTCACACGTGAACGAAATCGGGTAACTACCCGCCTTCGCGTCCGCGGGCACGGTCGCATGGCCGGTCAGTACCGTCACGTTGTCCCACCCGACCACCTGCAGCTCGCCCTCGAACAGCGGTGACGAGAAGTGCAGATCTTCCATGTGGTTCTGGTAGCAACCGGCGCCGATCGTGATCTCCTGACCGGGCTTCACGTCCTCGCCGGCGACCGAGATGTAGAACATCGAGCTCGCCTGCGCCACTCCCCCGAGTGCCAGCGCCGAACCGGCCATGACGAGACCGGCGACCGTGCTTTGAATCAATTTCATTGTCTTTCCCCCAGATATCCGGTGTTACTGCTTGGCGCCACGACGGCGGTGGACGGCGATGCCCGCGCCACCGGCGACGAGCACGCCGGCGCCGACGGCCGCGATGAGCGTGGTGTAGTCGGCCGGATCGTCGGAACCACCGGTCTGCGGCGCACCGGCCGGCACCTTCGCGACCTGCTTGACCGCTTCCTTCTTCGGCGTTTCCTTCGGCGGCGCGGGCTTCACCTTGTCCTTGGGCACGACCTTGATCTCGGCGGAGGGCTCGTCCCCATCGCAGAGCACGCTGGCGACGTAGGTGCCCGGCTTGGCGTTGTCCAGCACCTGCCAGGTGACTTCGACGGTCTGCGCGGTGCCGCCCGGCCTGCCGGGGCCGACGTGGCGGACGACCAACTTGAAGGCGGCCTCGTCGGCCCAGTAGCCCGACGGGTGCTCGGTGTAGCAGTGGCCGGTGAGGGTGAACTTGTCACCGGGGTGGACGGTTTTGGCGGTCGGCAGCACGTACGGCCGGTGTTCCTTGTCCGGCGCGTGGTCGGCGGCCGTCTCGGGTGCGGCCGGGGTGTCCGGAGTGTCCGCGGCGAAGGCGGCGGCCGGGCCGAGCAACGCGAAACCGGCGGCGAGACCCGCGGCGACAATGGACTTACGCATGATTATCCCCCAGAAAGAATTGCTTTTGGTATTTCGCGAGTTCTTTGTCCGCCTCGCTCTTACATCCTTAAAGACGCCTGAGTGCCGGCCGGGTTGCGCCGCCGGATAACGAAGAAGTCTCAAAGGTTTCCGGCGAACAAAAAGAAAACCGCCGACGGGGACCCATCCCGTCGGCGGTTCTCATTTCATGTGATTGTCAGGCGGTCGCGCCACCACCGGTCTGCGGCGCGCCCGTCGGCACCTTCACGACCTGCTTCACGGGCGCCTTGGCCTGCACGACCGGCTTCTTGGTCTCGGCAGGCTTGGTGGGCTCCGGCTCGGGCTTCTCGGACTTCGGCAGCACCCGGAACGTGGTGCTCACCGCGACCTTGGGCTGCTCGCCGGGAAAAGCGCAGGTCACGTCCACCGAGTACCGGCCGGGGTCGACATCGAGCACCCGAACACGGTGGTGCACGACATCGCCGGTCTGGCCGACTCCGGTGATCGCCAGCGCCTTCGACTGGATGAAGGACAGGTGACCGCCCAAGCACGCGGCGTCGAGGAGGATCCCGTCCTGGCCGGGCTCGGCCTTGTGGGTGGACATCCAAATGGTGGCCTTGCCGACGGCGGGCGGTGCCGCGTGGTCCGTCGTGGCGAAGGCCGTACCCGCCGTCAGCGCGAGGAAACCGGCCGCGATTCCGGCCACGGCAATGTTCTTGATACGCATTGATAACCCCAGGTTTCTTCAAAAGGGAAATTGGAATTCGTCGAATTGGGCCCTTGCTGTTCCCCCAGCGGTTTCCCTTGTTCCGACACCCTAGAGACGCCTGGCCAAACCGCGGGTTGCGTCGCCAGATCACGGTCAGGTTGCGAACTTCCGACGCGGGAACACCGCACGAAAAACCGCCGCCGGGAATGCTCCCGACGGCGGCTCTGTGGCGATGATCGTTCAGGCGGCGGCGCCTCCGCCGCCGGTCTGCGGCGCACCCGACGGCACCTTCGTGACCTGCTTCGCGGGCTTGACCGGGACAGCGGGCTTCGCCGGATCGGCGGGCTTTTCCGTGGAGTCGACGGTGAACCAGGCTGTCGCGCCCACCTGCGAGGAATGCGGCGCGAACACGCAGACCAGCTCCACCTTGTAGCGACCGGGTTCGACGTCGAGCACCGTGGCGGTGTTGTCGACCACGTCGATGAACGGCGGGGTGCCCTCGACCTTGCCGACGCGAGTGACCTCCAGCGCGGGCGACCGGAAATAGGAGACCTGGCCGCCATTGACGCAGGTCGCCCGAATGCTCAGCTTCGCACCGGGCAAGCCGTGGTGGGTGGACAGTTTCATCCCCGCCGAAACCGCGGGCGGCGTGCTGCTCGGGGTGGTGGTCGGCTCGGCCGCCGCGGCCGTGCCCGCGGTCAAAGCCAGGAAACCGGCCGCGGCCACCGAGACGTTCCTAATGCGCATCTTTCCCCCAAGGATCAGTACGTGGCCATGCTGCCGTCACCGGCCCGAGCGGAGCCGGACGGCACCTTGGCCACCTGCCCCTTGGTGACGGAAAACGTTGCGCGGTAAGACTTTCCTTCGCATTCGAGGACGAGCGGATACCGGCCGGGCTTGGTGCCCGGCTTCAGCTTGGCTTCGGCGGTGACGTTGCCGGGAACGCCGATCAGCGGGCCGAAGTCGTAGTGATCGAAGGTGAGCACCGGCGAGGCGAACCGCGCCGTCTTGGGCGCGCTCAGGCCGTCCGTGCCCGCCGCCACGCACCCACCGAGCGCGATGTCGGTGCCATCGCCCTGATAGGTGCCCTTGAGGCCGTGCAGCACGGCCGTGTCGGCGTTGAGCTGGACATTGCCCGCGATCTCCGGCTGCGCGTGCCCGGCGACCGGGCTGACGACTGCGGCGAGACCGGCGAACGCGGCGACCAGAACGGCCTTCTTGATCACTTCAACCCCTAGAACGTGCTTCCCAGACACGTTCTAGACGTCGTGGCCCGTGGCCGGGTTGCCTCAGTCGAGATCGTCGTGGCGCATGAGCTGGCGGCCCGCCTCGGTGATCGACCCCGACAGCGACGGGTACACCGAAAATGTCAGTGCCAGATGTTCCACTGTGAGCTGGTTCTGCACGGCGAGCGCGATGGGAAGGATGAGCTCGCTCGCCGTGGGCGCCACGACCACACCGCCGACGACCACGCCGGTGGCGGGGCGGCAGAACAGCTTCACGAAGCCGTGCCGGAGACCCTCCATCTTCGCGCGGGCGTTGGTCGCGAGCGGGAGCATGATCGTCCTGGCGGGCACCTCGCCGGAGTCGATCGCCTGCTGGCTGATGCCGACGGTGGCGATCTCCGGGTGGGTGAAGACGTTCGCGGCGACGGTCTTCAGCTTGATCGGGGCGACGCCCTCGCCGAGCGCGTGCCACATGGCGATGCGGCCCTGCATGCTGGCCACGGAGGCGAGCATGAGCACGCCGGTGCAGTCGCCTGCCGCGTAGATGCCGGAGACGCTGGTGCGCGAAACGCGGTCGACGGTGATGAAGCCGCCGGGGCCAGGCTCGATGCCGACCTTGTCCAGGCCGATGTCGGCGGTGTTCGGGATCGAGCCGACGGTCATCAGCGCGTGGCTGGCCTCGATCACGCGGCCGTCGGCGAGGTGCACCTTGACGCCCTTTTCGGTGCGCTCGACCTTTTCCGCGCGCGCGTGCTTCGCGACGGTGGTGCCGCGCTGGGAGAAGACCTCTTCGAGCACCGCGGCGGCGTCGGCGTCCTCGTGCGGGAGCACGCGGTCGCGGCTGGAGACGACGGTGACCTTCACGCCCATCTCGGTGTAGGCCGAGGCGAACTCGGCGCCGGTGACACCGGAGCCGATGACGGCGAGGTGCTCGGGCAGCTCGGTCAGGTCGTAGAGCTGGCGCCAGTCGAGGATGCGCTCGCCGTCCGGCACGGCGCCGGGCAACACGCGCGGGGTCGCGCCGGTCGAGATGAGCGCGACGTCGGCGTCGAGCACCTCGGTCTCGCCGTCCGAGGTCTCGACGGCGACCTTGTGCGTGGCGAGCCCCGGCTCCTCGTCGCAGAAGCGCGCCTGGCCGGTGAGGACGCGCACGCCCTCGCGCTGCACGCGGGCCCGGATGTCCGCCGACTGCGCGAGCGCGAGGCCCTTGACGCGGCCGTGAACGGTCGGCAAGTCGACGCTGGTGTCGGCCAGGTCGGTGTGAATGCCCAGCTCAGCGAGGCCGTGCATGTTCGCGCGGGCACCGGAGGAGGCGATGAAGGTCTTGGACGGCACGCAGTCGTACAGCACGCAGGCGCCCCCGAGCCCGTCACGCTCGACGATGGTCACGTCCGCGCCATGCTGCGCGGCGACCAGAGCCGCTTCGTAACCCGCCGGGCCTCCGCCCATGATCACGATCCTGGTCACCTGATTCCTCCTCCTTGGCCGGTCCGCGCCGGTCCTGTGCCGGTTCGACACGCTCAGCCTAGGTGGACTCGGCGAGTGCGTCCTATCGGGTGAGGGATGTGTCGCTAGGCTGTGCGGCGTGCCGTTGTATGCCGCTTACGGATCCAACATGGAGCCCGCCCAGATGCTGGAGCGCGCCCCGCATTCCCCGATGGCCGGCACCGGCTGGCTCGAAGGCTGGAGACTGACCTTCGGAGGCGAAGACCTCGGCTGGGAAGGCGCGCTCGCCACCATCGTCGAAGACCCGGGTTCCCGCGTCTTCGTCGTCCTCTACGACGTCATCTCCCTGGACGAGGACCGCCTCGACCGCTGGGAAGGCGGCGAGCTGGGCATGCACAACAAGATCCGCCTCCGCGTCCAGACCATGGACGGCTCGGTCCTCGCCTGGCTCTACGTCCTCGACGCCTACGAAGGCGGCCTACCCTCAGCCCGCTACCTCGGCGTCCTCGCCGACGCGGCCGAAGCCGCCGGCGCCCCCGTCGACTACGTGGACGCCCTCCGCACCCGCCCCTGCCAAGGCATCACCGGCTAACCCTCCTCCCGAGTCTTTGCCCTTCCCGTACGCATGTTTGCATTTCCCGCACGCGTCTTTGCGCTCCCCGAACGGCGCTCGAACGCCTGCCGTAGCTCCGCGAGCAACCGCGTCGGGTCACGGAGGTCGGCCGCCGACGCCCGGATCATGATCCAGCCTCGACCCGCCATCCGAGCGTCCCGCTCCGCGTCGTACTCGGCGCGGTCCTCGTGCGCGGCGAACCCGTCGTACTCCAGGCCGATCCTGACCGCGGGCCAGGCGAGGTCGAGCCGATACAGGCTCCGCCCGTCGATGGTCCGGATCTCGAACTGAGCTTCGGGCACGGGGAAGCCTGCCTCGACCACGACGAGTCGCAGAAAGCTCTCCGGTGGAGAGTCAGCCTTCCCGGTCGCAAGGTGGGCAAGCATGCGTGCCCTGTGGACACCTCGCCGATCTCGCCGTCCGCTCAGCCTGACGAAGACCGCCTGGCGCAGAGCCTGAGCCCGCTTCGGTGACAGATCGTGAAGCGCCTCATCCAAGCAGGCGAACGCTGTCCGGCTGTCTTTTCCGCAAAGGGACTCAGCTAGCGATAAATCGAGCTCGAACACCCGCAGGTCGTCGATTTCAGTGACGTCGGATGGCTCGAAGTCCTGGTGATGTACCACCAGGCCCGCCTTGGATCTCACCCCGCTCGAGTAGGGCACGGTGATATGCACTGGCAGCCCCTCCGCGGCCGAAAGCCCATGTAGAGCGAGTGCTGTCGGTCCGGACAGCACTGCGGATTCGTCAACCGCCAGTAGTGCCGCGTGCGCCCGCGTACCCAATTTGAGTGAATCCGCGGAATGAATCAGCACTCCGCGGAAAACCTGTTCGAGTACTCCCGAAGCCAATGCCTCACGAAGGCCACGTTCGCCCAGCGCCTTGACGACTTCGCCGCGTAAAGCGGCTCCATGTCTTCCCCCTAGATTCATCACGCCCTCGATCATGAGCGACGTTCAGTGACGAGGGGAAGAGGGGTTTTCGTCAACCTGTGGATAACCGAGCTACCTGTGGATAACTCGGTTGATCACCAGCGGCAAAGACGCGTGCGGGAGCGGTCATCACGCGTATGGGAGGAGCAAAGACGCGTACGGGAAGGGCAAAGATTAGGCGAGGGAGGTTAGGGCGGTGTGGACCAGGACTCGGGTTCCGGCGAGGAGGGCGCGCTCGTCGAGGGTGAAGGTGGGTTGGTGGATGTCGTGCTGGGGGCCCTCGCCGGACCAGACGCCCAGGCGGGCGAAGGCGCCCTGGGTGTGCTCGAGGTACCAGCCGAAGTCTTCGCCGCCTGAGGATTGCTCGGTCGATGTCAACGCGTGTTCGCCCAGGGCGGCTTCGACGCCGGCGCGCAGGAGGGACGTGCTCTCGGGGTCGGAGACGACCGGGGGGACGCCGCGGCGGTAGTCGAGCGAGAAGCCGACGCCGGTCGGGGCGAGCAGGGACTCGACCGAGGAGGCGACCAGGGGCTCCAGCGCCGTCCAGACCTCGTGGTCGGCGGTGCGGAGGGTGCCGCGCAGGAGACCGTCCTGGGGCACGGCGTTGGCCGCCTGGCCCGCGTGGACGGCGCCCCAGACCAGGACGGTGCCGGACCGGGGGTCGACGCGGCGCGAGAGGACCGACGGCAGCGACGTGATGACCGTGCCGAGCGCGTGGACCAGGTCGGCCGTCAGGTGGGGACGGGAGGTGTGGCCGCCCGGCGAGGTCAGGCGCAGCTCGATCAGGTCGGCGGCCGAGGTCAGCGCGCCGACGCGGGTGCCGACCAGGCCGACCGGGACGCGGGGGTCGCAGTGCAGGCCGAAGATGCGCTCGACGCCTTCCAGCGCGCCAGCCGCGATCATGTCCAGCGCTCCGCCGGGCATGACCTCTTCGGCGGGCTGGAAGATAAACCGGATGCGGCCGGGCAGCTCGGGGGCGTCGGCCAGCGCGCGGGCCGCGCCCATCAGGATCGCCGTGTGGGCGTCGTGGCCGCAGGCGTGCGCGACGCCGTCGTTCACGGATGCGTACGACAGCCCGGTGGCCTCGGTCAGCGGCAGCGCGTCCATGTCGGCGCGCAGCGCGACGCAGCGGTCGCCCTTGCCGATGTCGCAGACGACGCCGGTGCCGCCGGGGAGCACCCACGGCTTGAGGCCGACTTCGCGCAGCACCTTCATCACGAGCTCGGTCGTGCCGTACTCGCAGCGCGAGAGCTCGGGGTGGGTGTGGATGTGGCGGCGCCACGCGAGCACGTCGCCCGCGTTCGCCCGCAGCCAGTCGTCGAGCCAGTACGGCCCACGTCCCGCACCCAGATCCTGCACAGGTGCCATGCTGACTCCGGCTTCGGTGATCAACGCACCGGGTGCCACGTGACCCCCGGGGTCGCCTGGAATGTCCGGCCTGGAATCGAGAACGGTCACGCCGCACCTCCTCCCGCAACGCGAGTTGCCGATGGCTCAGTGATGTCTGTCATACGCATTTGCAGACAAGGGTGCACCATGCAGGCGGCGACATGCGCACTGAGCGGAGGGGCCCTAGACGGCCGGTAGTGGATCTGCGTTGAACGGCTTGAGGGAATTCGGCGTAACCGATTGCCGATTACCTTTCGACCGTTTGGCGCCTAGGTCGACTTCTTGGACCTGGCCCGCCTTCCCCAGATCACGACGAGCAGCAACACCACCGCGGCGCCACCCGCGATCAGCTTGTTCTTCGTCTTCTGGCTGTCGGCCTCACTGGTGGTCGCCGGGTCCAGGACTGGACCGGGACCGACCTGCGCGGGCGCCGTGACGTGCACGGATGCCGCGACCGGGGTACCAGTGGCGAGTGCCGGTGAAACGCCGAACGCCGATACCGCCAGCACGCAGGACACGAAAAAGATTCGCAATTTCGTGCTCATTCCCCTCCTTCCGACGAAAAGGCAGCCAAGATCCGCTGCGCCGCCAAAGTAGCGGTCAACCGGCCATCGCGCACAGCCTGCTCGACCTCGGGTACCACCGCACGGACGCCAGGATGCGCCGAAAGGCGGCCCAGCAGTTGCTCCCGCACCATCGCCCAAGTCCAGTCGACCTGTTGGCGCCGCCGCAGTTCGTCCAGCTGACCGGCCTCGGCGAGCGTCTCGCGGTGCCTGCCGATTTGGTCCCAAACAGTGTCAAGTCCGACGTTCGTCAGCGCGCTGCAGGTGAGCACCGGCGGCGTCCAGAGCGCGTCGGGGCCGTAGATCATCCGCAGCGCGCCAGCCAGCTCACGCCCGGCCCGCTTGGCGTCGCGCTCGTGCTCGCCGTCCGCCTTGTTGACCGCGATGACGTCCGCGAGCTCCAGCACGCCCTTCTTGATGCCCTGCAACTGATCGCCGGTGCGCGCCAGCGTCAGGAAGAGAAAGCAGTCGACCATGTTCGCCACGGTGACCTCGGACTGTCCAACCCCGACCGTTTCGACCAGAACGATGTCGTAGCCTGCCGCCTCCATCAGGACCATCGTCTCGCGGGTCGCGCGCGCGACGCCGCCCAGCGTGCCTGACGTGGGCGAAGGCCGGATGAACGCCGACGGGTCGACCGCCAGCCGCGCCATCCGCGTCTTGTCACCGAGGATCGAGCCGCCCGTGCGCGTCGACGACGGGTCGACCGCCAGCACCGCGACGCGATGCCCGGCGGTCGTCAGGTCGGTGCCGAGCTGGTCGATGAATGTCGACTTACCGACACCGGGCACGCCCGTGATACCGATCCGCCACGCGCCACCGGCATGCGGCAGCAGCTCGACCAGCAGCTCCTGCGCCTGCGCGCGGTGATCGTCCCGATTGGACTCGACCAGCGTGATCGCCTTGGACAGCGTCCCGCGGTCGCCCGCGAGCACCCCTTTGGCGTACGCGGCGACGTCGACCTTGCGCGGCAACGGTCAGTGCTCCTTGAGCTGGCCGAGCAGGTCGATGGCCGCGTCCGCGATGACCGTGCCCGGCCCGAAGATCGCCGCCGCGCCCGCCGCCCGCAGCTCCTCGTAGTCCTGCGGCGGGATGACCCCGCCGACCACGACCATGATGTCGGAGCGGTCCAGCTCGGCGAGCTCGTGCCGCAGCGCGGGCACCAGCGAAAGGTGCCCCGCCGCCAGCGAGGACACGCCGACCACGTGCACGTCCGCCTCGACGGCCTGGCGCGCGACCTCGCCCGGCGTCGAGAACAGCGGGCCGACGTCGACGTCGAAGCCGATGTCCGCGAACGCCGTCGCGATCACCTTCTGGCCGCGGTCGTGCCCGTCCTGGCCCATCTTGGCGACCAGGATGCGCGGACGGCGGCCCTCCTCGGCGGCGAACTCCTCGACCAGCGAGCGCGCCTGCTCGACGTTCTGGGACTTGCCGACCTCGTCGCGATACACACCCGAGATCGTACGAATCTGGCCGGAGTGGCGCCCCCAAGGCTTCTCAAGCGCGTCGGAGATCTCGCCGACTGTCGCCTTCGCACGTGCGGCGTCGATGGCAAGCGCTAGCAAGTTGCCATCGCTCTCAGCGCCCGCCGTAAGCCTTCGCAAGGCGTCCTGGGTCGCTTCTTCGTCGCGCTCTTCGCGCAGCCTTCGCAGCTTCTCAAGCTGCTGTGTGCGGACACCTGCGTTGTCGACCTTGAGAACGTCGATGGCCTCGTCGTCGCTTACGAGGTACTTGTTGACCCCGATAACCGGCTGACGCCCGGAGTCGATCCGCGCCTGCGTGCGCGCGGCGGCCTCTTCGATACGCAGCTTCGGGATGCCCGCGTCGATCGCGCGCGCCATGCCGCCCGCGGACTCGACCTCAGTGATGTGCGCCCACGCCTTGCGCGCGAGGTCGTAGGTCAGCTTCTCGATAAACGCGCTGCCGCCCCACGGGTCGATGACCCGCGTGGTGCCGGATTCCTGCTGCAGCAGGAGCTGCGTGTTGCGCGCGATCCGCGCGGAGAAGTCGGTCGGCAGCGCCAGCGCCTCGTCCAGTGCGTTGGTGTGCAACGACTGCGTGTGCCCCTGGGTCGCGGCCATCGCCTCGACACAGGTGCGCACCACGTTGTTGTAGACGTCCTGCGCGGTCAGCGACCAGCCGGAGGTCTGCGAATGCGTGCGCAGTGACAGCGACTTCGTGCTCTTCGGGTCGAACTGCTTGACGAGCTTGGCCCACAGCAGCCGGGCCGCGCGCATCTTCGCGACCTCCATGTAGAAGTTCATCCCGATGGCCCAGAAGAACGACAGCCGCGGCGCGAACTTGTCCACGTCCATCCCGGCGTCGACGCCCGCGCGGATGTACTCGACGCCGTCGGCCAGCGTGTACGCCAGCTCCAGATCGGCGGTCGCCCCGGCTTCCTGCATGTGGTAGCCGGAGATGGAGATGGAGTTGTACTTCGGCATGTGCTGCGAGGTGAAGCCGAAGATGTCGGAGATGATCCGCATCGACGGCTGCGGCGGGTAGATGTAGGTGTTGCGGACCATGAACTCTTTCAGGATGTCGTTCTGAATGGTCCCGGCCAGCTGTTCGGGCTTGACGCCCTGTTCCTCCGCCGCGACGACATACAAAGCGAGGACCGGCAGAACCGCGCCGTTCATCGTCATGGAGACGCTCATCTTGTCCAGCGGGATGCCGTCGAAGAGCTGGCGCATGTCGTAGATCGAGTCGATCGCGACACCCGCCATGCCGACGTCACCGGCGACGCGCGGGTGATCGGAGTCGTAGCCGCGGTGCGTGGCGAGGTCGAACGCTACCGACAGTCCTTTTTGGCCTGCCGCGAGGTTGCGGCGATAGAAGGCGTTGGACTCCTCCGCGGTGGAGAACCCGGCGTACTGGCGGATGGTCCACGGCTGGTTGACGTACATCGTCGGGTACGGCCCGCGCAGGTACGGCGCGATACCGGGATAGGTGCCCAGGAAGTCCACATCGGACAGATCGTCGGCCGTGTACACCGGCTTGATGCCGATGCCCTCCGGGGTCTCCCATGCCAGCGCGTCCGGGCCCTTGCCGGTGCTCGCGTGCAGCGCGTCGGTCCAGGCCGCGGCACCGGCGGGCTCTGGCGTGCCCAGCTCGACGTCGGAAAAGTCGGGAATGCTCATCGAGTGACTCCCAGAGTCGCGTGGAGCGCGGTCAAGGCCTCGAGTGCGTCGCACCCGGCGAAGACGTAACCGGTGACGTCGGCGTAGTCACCCTTGCCCGCCAGCAGGACGGCGGCGGCGCCCGCGTCCTTCAGCGCGGTAGCCACTGACGCGGCCTCTTCGGCGTACGAAGTGTTGCTGCCGCACAGGCAAGCCACCTTCGCGCCGCTCGCCTTGAACGCGGCCACAACGTCGTCGACCGCGCCAGGGTTGACCGCCTCGAGCCCGCCAGCCTGGAACAGGTTGGCGGCGAACCCGGCGCGCGCGGTGTGCGCGGCGACCGGCCCGAGCGTCGCCAGGAACACCTGCGGCCGCGTGCCATGCTCGGCGAGGTAGGCGTCCGCCGCGTCGCGCAGCGCCTCGAACTCCTGCGCGTAGCGAACGCGCGGCAACCCACCATTTTGGACGTCCATAGTGGACTGAGCGCGGACGACCGGCTTCTCGGCCAGGTTCGGGAACTCGCTGACCCCGGTGATCGGGTCCTTGCGAGTGGCGATCCGCTGGGACCGCTTGGCCCAGGTCGTGGCCAGCCGCCCGGCCAGCGAGCCGGAGCCCAGCACCGCCGAGATCCCGCCCTCACGCTCGATCTCGGTGAACTCACGCCAGGCCGCGTGCGCGAGCTGATCGGTCAGGTTCTCGACGTACCAGGACCCGCCAGCCGGGTCGATCACCCCGGCGAGCTTCGACTCCTCCAGCAGGATCGCCTGGGTGTTGCGTGCGATGCGCCGCGAGAACGCGTCCGGGAGCCCGATCGCGCCGTCGAACGGCAGCACGGTGATCGCGTCGGCCCCGCCGACCCCGGCGCCGAAACAGGCGACGGTCGTGCGGAGCATGTTCACCCACGGGTCACGCTGGGTCAGCATCGACGGCGACGTGACCGCGTGCTGGCGCATGCCGATCCCGGCGGCGCCGGACACCTCGGTCACCCGCGCCCACAGCCGCCGCGCGGCGCGGAACTTCGCGATCGTCAGGAACTGGTCGGCGCTCGCGGCGAGCCGGAACTCCAGCTGCGAAGCGGCCGCTTCGACGCTCAGCCCGGCGTCGGTGAGCGCACGCAGGTACGCGACGCCTGCCGCGATCGCCGCGCCGAGTTCCTGTGCGTCGGAGCCGCCCGCCTCGTGGAACGGCAGGCCGTCCACGACGAGCGTCCGCAGGTTCGGGTATTTGCCGGTCAGTCGTACGGCGAGCTCGGCGGCCGGCGCGATGTCGAAGGCCTCGCCGGTACGCGCGCGCAGCCCGATCGGGTCGGCGCCGACGTTGCCGCTCGCCTCGCTGGCGGGGATCTCCTTCTCGGCCAGCACCTCGGTCAGCGCGACCGCGGCCGCTTCGAAATCGGCGCCTGGCTCAAGCACGACCGGCGCCAGTTCCAGGTAGACGCCGTTCAGCACGTCGGCCAGCGAGGCCGGCGGTACTCGCAGCCACAACGAGGTCACGCCGCCTTCGAGATCGGCGAGCACCGCCTTGTTCGCGGCGGCCGGGTCGGGGTCGGCGTGCAGCGCGCGGACGTCCCAGCCGGTGCGGACCGCGCCTTCCGGCTTCGCGCCGCGCACGAACGGCGGCAAGCCGGGGAAACCGGCGGGCGGAGCCGCGTCTTCGGCCGTGTACAGCGGCTGGATCTCCAGGCCGTCATACGTCCGGGTGACCAGTCTGCTTTCGGGAGCACCTGCGAAGTCTTCGGGTAGCGCGCCGCTTTTCCGCAGCACACCGGCGACGAGCTCCTGCCACTGCGCCCGGCTCGCGCCGCCGAATTCGGCGGCGAGCGAGAGCTCACCGGGTTCGGCCTCACCGACATTGGTCATACCTGCCGATGGTAGTTCGCAGGGGTCGCACCCTCACCTGTGAGCCTCGTCGCGCCCGCTGATTTAGGGGTATGACCTTGGCTGAGTCCGTCAACTCCGCATACGACACAATCAGGGGGTGTCGACCTCCAGCGAACAGCCTCGCGTCGTTGCCGGGCGTTACCGGCTGCGCTCGGTGCTGGGTTCCGGGTCCATGGGCACCGTCTGGTCCGCCTACGACGAGTTCCTGCACCGGCCGGTCGCGGTCAAGGAAATGAAGATGCCGCATGGGGTTCCGGCCGCCCAGGTCGACGAGCTCCGGGAGCGGACGCTGCGTGAGGCACGCGCGATCGCCGTGCTCTCGCACCCGAACGTGATCATCCTGCACGACATCGCCAGTGAGAACGGCGATCCGTTCGTGGTGATGGAGCTGCTGCCCTCGCGCAGCCTTTCGGAGCTGCTGCGCGACCACGGCCCGCTGAGCGTCGAACAGGCGGCCGCCGTCGGCAGCGCCGTCGCCGCCGCGCTGCAGGCCGCGCACGCCGCCGGGATCACGCACCGTGACGTCAAACCGGGCAACGTGCTGATCGCCGAGGACGGCCGCATCAAGCTCACCGACTTCGGCATCGCGCGCAACGTGTCCGAGTCGACCATGACGAAGACCGGCATCATGCTGGGCTCGCCCGCGTACATCGCACCGGAGGTGGCCTCCGGTGGCGCGGTGACCGGCGGCGCCGACCTGTGGGGCCTCGGCGCGACGCTGTTCGCCGCGGTCGAGGGCAGCCCGCCCTACGACGCCGACGGGGACCCGCTGGAGACGGTCGGCAAGGTCGTCAATGGCGATGTGCCGAAGCCGTCCGACGGGCCGCTGGCCGAAATCATCATCGGGCTGATGGACAAGGAGCCAACCGCGCGCCTTTCCCTGCGCGAGGTCCGCCAGCGCCTGCACCCGATGCAGCCGAAGAGCCCGCTCGACACCTTCCCTGCCGAGCTCTTCCACACCCCGGACGGCAAGAAGACCTCCGCGCAGCCGGCGCCGACGGACACGCAGGTCATCAAGGTCACCCCGAAGAAGGCCGAGGACACGAGCTCGGCGCTGGCCTCCGACCCCGGGCCGCTGCCGTTCCTGAAGGAGCCCGCGCCGCCGCTCGCGGCCGCCCCGCCGCCGGTCAAAGGCCGTGGCCTGGCGGCCGGGCTCGCGCTCACCCTCGCCGCGATCCTGCTGTTCCTGCTCGCGGCGGGCGGCGGGTTCGCGCTGGCCAGGACGGTCGGCGGCAAGTCGATCGCCCCGCCGCGCAGCGCGCCGACGTCGACGGTGACCGACACCGGGATCCCGCCGCGGCCGCTGAACCTGGTCGAGCAGGACGGCGAGGCCAGCCCCAACAAGGGCACCGGGGGCGGGGCGTTCACCATCAAGGCGCCCGAAGGCTGGGCCCGGTTCGTCACGCAGTCGCTCACCAGCAAGCTGGCGCAGAACACCATCGTCCAGTTCGTCGCGCCGGACGGCACCCGCACGGTCAACGTCCAGCGGTTCGTCGACTACTACGCCAAGTACCCGCAGCTCGACGCGTTCATCAACTGGCTGCGCCAGACCTGGCCGATCCCCGGCCCGATCGACCGGCGCGCGCTCAGCGAGCACGACCTGGTGCTCACCTTCCGCACGCAGGAGCCCGCAGGCGGCAAGTTCATCACCGAGCGGGAGCCGTCGCCCGACACGCCCAAGGCGACGCGGACGACGTTCGCGCACGTGTTCCGGCAGAACAACAGCCTCTGGGTGGTGTCGGTGACCGTGCCGGTCGAGCAGGAGCAGGCCGGGCGGACTGAGCTGTTCGACAAGATCATGCAGACGTTCTCACCGAAGGCTTAGTCGCCGTAGACGCGGTGAGAGACCTCCTGCTGGGCGATCCGGCGTAGTGCCATCAGGAGCGTGTCGCCGAGCACGGTGCCGACGGCCGCGCTCTCCACGATCTGCTCGACCGACTTCATCCCGGCCAGGCTGGCCAGGTCCTGTTCCGCGATCTGCCGCGACGCGCTCGCGTACTGGGGCAGGCCGTCGAGCAGGTTCTCGTGGCCGAGGTCGCGGAACGCGCCCATCACGCTGATGAGGACCTCGATGGCCGGATCGTCGGTACAGAGGTCCCAGCCCTGCTCCTTCGCGACGCCTTCGAACCGGCTCAGCGCCCAGGCCCGCGTCTCCTCGTCGACGGCGACGTCGGGCATGGCGATGCCCTTCTGCGCGAAACCCAGCGCGGAGTGCGTGGACACCTGGTCGTCGATCGCGCCGAGGGTCTCCTGCACGGCGGCGATCGACAGGCCGCCGACGTCGATCAGCGCGCGGACCAGCTTGAGCCGCCGGACGTGGGCTTCGCCGTACCGCGCCTGGTTGGGGCTGGTGCGCTCGCCGGGCTGGAGCAGGCCTTCGCGCAGGTAGTACTTGATCGTCGCGACCGGGACGCCGGACACGCTGCTGAGCTCGGCCATGCGCATGGAGCTTTTCACCTTTTCTGTGGACATCCTCAGGATGGATAGTATAGCTTCCCATAACGGAGAGCTTCACTATCTATATTCGTTTGGGGAGACACGACATGTCCACAGCGCGTGACCTGCTGCGACGCACGGCGACCTGGCATCGGCCGATGATGGTCCTGGCCGCGGCGATGGCGGTGATGACCGTCGTGAGCATCGGCGGCCTGCTGTTCGACGACCGGGTGCTGATCGGCGCGCCCATCTGGCTCAAGCCGTTCAAGTTCGCGGTCTCGATCGGTATCTACGGGCTGACCTGGGGATGGATGGTTTCGCTTCTGCCCAAGCGGAAGTGGGCGAACCGGCTGTCGACCGGGATCGTCGCGATCCTGTTCCTCGAGTACGCGTTGCTGCTCGTGCAGGCCGTGCGGGGGCACGCCATGCACTTCAACGTGGCCAACAGCTTCGACGCGACGCTCTGGGTGATCATGGGCTCGTCGATCGCCGTGCTGTGGGTGTTCACGCTGATCCTGACCGCGCTGATGTTCCGGGCGAAGATCGCCGACGCGGCGTCGCGGTGGGCGATCCGGCTCGGCGGGCTGATCTCGGTGATCGGGCTGGGCCTCGGCCAGCTGATGACCAGCCCGACCGCGCGGCAGATGGCGACCATGAAGAGCGGCGCCGCGCCGACGTTCATCGGCGCGCACAGCGTCGGCGTCGAGGACGGCGGGCCGATCATGCCGATCACCGGCTGGAGTTCCACCGGCGGCGACCTGCGGATCCCGCACTTCGTCGGCATGCACGCGCTGCAGGCGCTGCCGCTGTTCGTGCTGCTGCTCGGCGTGCTGGCCACCCGGATCCCGCGGCTGCGTTCGGACGTCGCCAGGCTGCGGCTGGTGTTCGTCGCATCGGGGTTCTACGCCGGGCTGACCGGGCTGGTGACCTGGCAGGCGCTGCGCGGCCAGTCGCTGATTCACCCGGACGGGCTGACCTGGCTGGCGCTGGCCGGCCTCACCGGGCTCGCGGTGATCGGCGGCCTGTGGGCCGTCTCGACCCCGGCCGACGACCGTGATCTGGTGGCGGCGTGATGTTCGACTTGGCCTTCTACCTGGCGGCGCCGTTCTGGGCGGTGATGATCCTCGCGCCCTCCTGGGGGTGGACGCGCAAACTCGTCGCCTCGCCGTGGGTGACCACGCTGCCGCTGATCTCGTACTTCTGGTTCGTGGTGCCGCACTTCGGTGAACTGTGGACGGTCGTGTCCAGGCCGGATCTCGGTGCGCTGCAGGCGTTTCTGGCCCAGCCGTACGGCGCGGCCGCCATCTGGGCGCATGTGGTCGCGTTCGACCTGTTCATCGGCAGGTGGATGTACCTGCAGGGCCGCGAGCGGGGCATCCACCCGGTACTCGTGAGCCTGATCCTGTTGCTGACGATCTTCCTGTCCCCCATCGGGCTGCTCGTGTTCCTGGCTGTACGGGAACGGTCACGCAGCGAGCCCGGATACGCTGCGGTTCATGAGTGAGAACGAAGCCGCCGCCGTCATCGCCGAACGGACCGGCGTCGCCCAACACGACATCGCGGTGGTGCTGGGCTCCGGCTGGCGCCCCGCCGCCGACGTCATCGGCGAGCCGACCGCGGAGATCCCGCTCGGCGAGCTGCCGGGGTTCGTCACGCCGGGCGCCGTCGGCCACGGCGGCACCGCGCGGTCGGTGAAGATCGGCGACAAGCACGCGCTGGTGCTGCTCGGCCGCACGCACCTGTACGAGGGCAAGGGCATGGACCCGGTGGTGCACAACGTGCGCACCGCCGCCGCGGCAGGCGCGAAGACCGTGCTGCTGACCAACGCGGCCGGTGGGCTGCGTGAGGGTTTCTCGGTCGGTCAGCCGGTGCTGATCTCGGATCACCTGAACCTGACCGCGCGCTCCCCGATCGTCGGCGCGAACTTCGTCGACCTGACGGACCTGTACTCGCCGCGCCTGCGCGCGCTCGCCCAGGAGATCGACCCGACGCTGGCCGAGGGTGTCTACGCCGGGCTGCCCGGCCCGCACTTCGAGACCCCGGCCGAGATCCGCATGCTCCGCACGATGGGCGCGGACCTGGTCGGCATGTCGACCGTGCTCGAGGCGATCGCGGCGCGGGCCGCGGGCGTCGAGGTGTTCGGGCTTTCGCTGGTGACGAACCTGGCCGCGGGGATCACCGGGGAGCCGCTGAACCACGAAGAGGTGCTCGAGGCGGGCCGTGCTTCGGCGACCCGCATGGGGACCCTGCTGCGCGATCTGGTCGCGCGGGCCTAGCTGGAATTTAGCGGGCTTTATCCCGGATGCTTTCCCGGGATAAAGCCCGCTAAATCCCGTTTTGCGTTAGCGGGCGTAAGCCGGGAGCTGAGCCGCGACGTCCTCGGGTGACGGCATCGACGCGACCTCTTCGGCGAGACGCTTCGCGGCCGCGTGGATGGTTTCGTCCGCCAGCAAGGCTTTGGCCTGGGTGTAGACGGCCTCGGCGGTGAACTCGTCCGGCAGCAACCGCGTTCCGACGCCCGCGGCGAGCACCGCTTCGGCGTTGGTGAACTGGTCGGCGCCCTGCGGGATGACGAGCTGCGGGCGACCGGCGCCGAACGTGCCCAGCGTGGTGCCGCTGCCGCCGTGGTGGACGACGAGCGCGACGTGCGGCAGCAGGTCGGCCTGCGGCACCCACGCCGCCAGGTGGACGTTCGGCGGCACACCGCCGAGCGCGTCGACGTCGACGGAGGGGCCCGCCGCGACGAGCACGTTGACCGGCAGCTTGGCGAGGCCCTCGATCGCGCCCTTGAGCACGTCGACGTTGCCGAACGCGGTACCGAGGGTCAGGTAGACCAACGGCTCGTCCTCATCGACGATCCCCGGCAGCTCGCCGGGTTCGTTCCAGCCGACCGGGCGGAGCGGGATGCGCTCGTTGCCGGCCATGAAATCGGGCGCCTGCACCGATTCCGGGCAGATGTCGATGTACGGGTCGCCGATCATGAGCGGCGAGGCCAGCTCGATGCCGAGTTCGGCGGCGTACGCCACCAGCGGCTTCGAGATGCTGTCGGTGAGGTCGCCGACGGAAACCCGGCCGAAACCGTGTGCCACGGCGGGAATCCCGGCCAGCTTGGCGGCGAACCCGCCGCCGGGATTGCCGGATTCGTAGACGACGAGATCAGGCTGTTCGGCTTCGAGTACCGGCTTCAGTTTTTCGACGGCCAGCCTCGGTAACGCGTCGCCGAAGACCTTGGCGACGATGCCGGGCAGCTCGTCTTCGGGCGGTGGCATGGGGCCGTCGCCGACGACGGCGGCGAATCCGCTGGAGATGTCGATGGTGACGGGGGCGGTGTCCAGTCCGGCCTTGCGCAGGCCCGGCAGAAGTGCTTCACCTGTCGCGAAAATGACCTCATGCCCGGCTTTGCGGGCGGCGACGGCGAGCGGGAGTAAGGGATAGGTATGACCGTGTGACCCCAGAGAGGTGAACAACAATTTCACCCTTTACAACGTACCCCGTACGCTGAGCCGGTGACCACCGCATTAACGCCAGCGCTGCGCGACAAGGCCTTTCGCTGGATCGCCGACGACGCCGACGCCGACTCCCGCGCCGAGCTGCAGGCCGTGCTCGCCCGCGCGATGGGCGGCGAGGCCGCGGCGCTGGAGGACCTCGCCGACCGCATGTCCGGACCACTCGAATTCGGCACGGCAGGCCTGCGCGGCCCCGTTCGTGCGGGCCCGAACGGCATGAACGTCGCCGTGGTCACGCGCACCACCGCCGGCGTCGCGACCTGGCTGCAGGCGCACGGTCATTCCGGTGGCACGGTCGTCGTCGGCCGTGACGCCCGTCACGGCTCCGAAGCGTTCGCCACGGCCGTCGCGGAAGTGCTGTCCGCGGCCGGTTTCGCCGTGAAGACACTGCCCGGTCCGCTCCCGACGCCGGTGCTGGCGTTCGCGGTCCGGGAACTCGGCGCGGTCGCTGGCGTGCAGATCACCGCCTCGCACAACCCACCGGCCGACAACGGATACAAGCTCTACGACGCTTCCGGCGCGCAGATCGTCCCGCCGTCGGACGGCGAGATCGAGCGCGCGATCGAAGCCACACCCGGCGCGGTGTCGGTGCCCCGGTCCGCGGGCGCGGTGACCGTCGACCTGGTCGACGCTTACCTGGACCGGGTTTCGTCGCTGCCGCGCGGCCCCGAGCGCTCGCTCAAGGTCGTCGCGACCGCGTTGCACGGCGTCGGCGCGGAAACCCTGCGCAAGGCCTTCGAGCGCGCCGGTTTCACGGACCTGACGCTCGTCGACGCCCAGTCCACACCCGACCCCGACTTCCCCACGGTGTCCTTCCCCAACCCGGAAGAGCCTGGCGCCACGGACCTTCTGCTGGCGCTAGCGTCCGAAGTGGACGCCGACCTCGCCATCGCGCTCGACCCCGACGCCGACCGCTGCGCGCTGGGTGTCCGGGTCGGCGACACCTGGCGGATGCTGCGTGGCGACGAAACGGGCGTGCTGCTCGGCTCGCATATTCTGTCCACTGTGGAGGCTCCGGATCCCTTGGTGGCCACCACGATCGTCTCGTCGTCGATGCTCGGCGAGATCGCGGCAGCACACGGCGCCCGCTACAAGGAGACGCTGACCGGCTTCAAGTGGCTCGCCCGCGCCGGCGAAGGCCTGGTCTTCGCCTACGAAGAGGCGCTGGGCCTTTGCGTGAACCCCGCGTTCGTGCGTGACAAGGACGGAATCGCGGCGGCGGTGCTGGCGGCGGGTTACGCGGCAAGCTTGAAGGCGGCGGGCCGGACCTTGCCGGAGGTGCTGGACGAGCTTTACGTCCAGCACGGGGTGCACCTGACGGACCAGGTTTCCTTGCGCGTCACGGATCTTTCGGTCCGCGGCCAGTTGATGGCGGGCCTGCGCGCCGCGCCGCCCGCCGCCTTGGGTGGGGTCGACGTGACGTTGACGGACCTGCTGCCGGAGACGGATGGGTTGCGGCTGCTCGGCGAGGGCGTTCGAGTGGTCATCCGACCTTCGGGCACCGAGCCGAAGCTGAAGGCCTACCTTCAGGTGAAGGAACCCGTGACGGGCGAGCTTGCCGAAGCTCGGGATGCGGCGGCCAAGCGTCTGGCGGCCTTGCGCGCCGACGTCGAGGCCCTCTTCGCCTGAGGATCGTCGCACCCGCCGAGTCAGGCCGGAGCCGGACGTGAAGCGAGTGGAGGAATCTGGCCATTGAACGGCCAGATTCCTCCACTCGCGAAACACTCACGCCCCAAGCCGGGATAAAGCCCGCTAAATCCCGCGCCTGCGCGCCACCTTGGCCTTCCATGTCAGGTGGAGTCTGGGTCGCCCTTGCGGCGCAAGCGTTTGCCGAGCACTTCCCGGGTGGTGCTCCATGCGCACTTATCTGCGCGGGTCGGGATCCCCTCGCTCTAGCCTGAAAAGCTTGCGCGAGTGGTACCTCTGCTCCGTTAGATGCAGTGGAGTTACCACTCGCGCGGGCACACTTCCGGTCTTCCCTCATTACCCATCTTGCGTGTGATCGGAAGGGCGGGCAGGCTCCCCGATCGTGCCCACTTTGCTGATCGTGCATCACACGCCTTCGCCGTCGACGCAGGCGATGTTCGAGGCCGTCGTCTCCGGCGCGACCGATCCCGAGATCGAGGGTGTCGACGTCGTGCGCAGGCCCGCGCTGGGCGCGACCGTGAGCGATGTGCTCGCCGCCGACGGGATCCTGCTCGGCACGCCCGCGAACCTCGGGTACATGAGCGGCGCGGCCAAGGTGTTCTTCGACACCGTCTACTACCCCTGCCTGGACGCGACGCGGGGGAGGCCGTTCGGCTTCTACGTGCACGGCAACAGTGACCTGTCGGGGACCGTGCGGGGGATCGAATCCATTACAACTGGACTGGGTTGGGAAAAGGCGGCGGCGCCCGTGCTCGTCACCGGGGAGCCGTCGAAGGATGATCTTGCGGCCTGCTGGGAACTGGGTGCGACGCTCGGAGCTGGGCTGATGCCCTAACAGACCCCGGAAAATAAGGGGGCCTGTCACCGGAAGCCCTGGGGGTCGACCTCCGGCAACAGGCCGATGGTCAAGGGTTCGTCTGAAGACGATCAACCTCGACACCAAGAGCGTACTACATCCACCCGGCCGCGCACGAGGGGAACACCCCCTGATGTTGCTTCCGCGCACCCCCAGGGTGCGGAATGCGGGGTCGAGCAGGGGTTGCGCCCGCCGAGGGCGGCGAGTCACCACACCGTAAACCACTGCATACGAAATCTGTCAACATACGTGTACGGATGGCTCCGCGTTACACTGCGGCTACTGAGGGAAGGAGGCGGACGTGACCGACGAGCAGACGTTCGCCACGAAGCTGAGCGCCCTGATCGACGCGGCGCGCGCGAACGGGGAAGCCCCGCACAGCTACCGCGAGATGTCCTCGGCCATCGAGGCGGCGGGCGGCCCGGCGATGTCGTCGGCGTACATCCAGCAGCTGGCGACGGGCAAGCGCATCAACCCGAAGATCCACTATGTCGAGGCGCTGGCGAAGCTGTTCGGCGTGCCGGTCACGTACTTCTTCGACGGGGTGCAGGCCGAGCCGGAGCCCGCGCGCGGCGAGGCGAAGCTGATGGCGATGCGGGCGCAGGAGCTCTCCCCCGAGGGCAGGCGCCAGGTGATGGACCTGCTCGACCTCGTCGAACGGTACGAGCGCGCCGAACGGCACAAGACCGAAGAGCCATGAACGAACGGCAGCTTCGCAAGCGGTGCCGCAGGCTGCTCAAACAGCTCGACATCGAGCCGCCGCTCGATGTAGTCCAGCTCTGCGCACGCCTCGGCGAGCAGCGTGGCAAGCCGATCCGGCTGATGCCTTATCCGCTCGAGGTGCCGGGGCCGTTCGGCTGCTGGATCGCCACGCCGAGCGCCGACTACATCTTCTACCAGCAGGAAACCACCAAATCGCACCAGGATCACATCATCCTGCACGAGCTGGGGCACATCCTCGCCGATCATCATCCCGGCGGTGACGCCGAACCCGGCGACTTCCTGCCGGGACTGCCACCGGACATCGACAGCGACGCCATCGGCCGCGCATTGCGCCGGACCTCCTACGATGAGGCCCACGAATGGGAAGCCGAGACCGTCGCCACGATCATCCTCGAATGGGCCGCGGTCTTGAACTACACGATTCCGCAGCGTGCCCAGGACCATGATCTCCGCCGAATCCAGGGCACACTCGGCGACCATCAAGGGTGGCTGTGAGCCTTTTCAGTCCCATCAACGTCGTTGGCATGGTGCTGTTCGCCGTCGCTCTCGGGTGGCGGATCTACCAGATCAAACGGACCCCGCGCAGTCTGCCCGCGTGGGCCGTGATGATCACGATCGCCTGTTTCCTTGGCTCTTTCCTGACCCAGCAGAAGGTCGTCGACGACTGGATCGACGGCTTCGCGGGCAACGGCGTGAGCAGGCTCGTCAGCAATGTCGTGCTGACCACGGGCCTCTGCGCGCTCTTGATCTTCTTCCTCGGCTCGGCTTTGGGCCCGCAGCGTTACCGCCGGGTGGCCGTCGAGCTGATCCCGCTGGGCGCGGTGCTCGTGCTGCTGACGGTCTCGCTGGCCGCCATGCCCGCCGAGATCCGCGGCCAGTCGCTCAACAAGGACAACGTGCACATCGCCAGCTTCGCGGTGTTCTACCTCGGCGCCGGGCTGTACATGTTCTACGGGCTGGTCGCGTGTTTCCGCTGGATGCTGCGCTACCAGCGCACGGCCGACCGCAACCTCTCGGTCGGCCTGCGCATCGCGGGCGCCGGGATGGCCTCGCTCGCGCTGGGCGCCGGCGTACGCGCGCTGTACATCATCATCGCGTGGGTGTTCGGCCCGACCGTGCAGATCCTGTTGACGCTGGGCATCATCCTGGTGATCGTCGGCGCACTGCTTTTCCTGTCCGGCATCACCTATCCCGGCGTGCGCGCGCGGATCGACGCGCTGCGCCGCCGTCGCAGCCACCGCATCCAGTACGAACGCTTGAGTCCCTTGTGGACGGTGCTGGTCGAGGCCTACCCGAACATCGTGCTGAACTCCGGTCCACGCCCGCGCGGCGCGCACCGGCGCTTCTATCGGCGCGTGATCGAGATCCGCGACGGGCTCGTCCAGCTCAGCCCCTACCTCGAAGGCGATCTCACGACCTTGGCCACGGCCAACCCGGACGGCGCCGCGGCCGAACTCCGCTCGGCACTCGCCCGCCACGCCTCCGGCGAGGAAACCGACCACCGCGCGCACCTGGTGCTTCCCGGCGGCGGCGACATCGAGACCGACGTCCAGCCCCTGCTCGCCCTTTCCGCCGCTCTGAGGTCGTGAGTGGTACGGCCGGTTCTAACCGGCCAAAACACTCACGACAACCAAGGCCTCAGGTAACCCGCCAGCTCGGGGGACGCGCGGTCGAGCAGTGCGTCCAGGCGAGCCCGTTGGGCCGGGCGTGGCTGGAGATAGGCGAGGCGCTCGCCGTAGCCGTGGGCGAGGCTTTCGCGGGCGACGCGGGCCAGGTCGTCGTCGCGGGTGACCGCCACGCGCAGGTCGGTGATCGCCTGCTCCCACGAACCCCGCTCGCGCAACAGCCGCAGCGCGCCGATCCGGACGTACGGCGCCACGTCGGAGTCGATCAGCGACCACAACCAGTCCTCGTCGACCAAGGCGGCGTGGTCGGTCAGCGCGGCGACCACCTGGCGGCTGACCGCCGGAGAATCGGTCAGCAACGGCACCAGCGTCGGCACATCGACCTTGCGGAACCGCCGCAGCGCACGGACGACCTCCGCGCGTCCACGCGGAAGCGGATGCGCGAGCCACGGCAGCACCAGCGAACTGTCCTCGGGCGTGCCGACGTCGGCGAGCCCGGCCAGCGCGCCGACCGACGGCGGATCCCCGGCCGTGACCAGATCCCGATAGCGCGCCACGGGGTCGCCACCCGCACGTGTCAACAGGTACTGCGCGATCAGCCGCACGAGAGCGTTTCGGTCATCGAGAGCGGCCTCGAGCACGTCGACGCGATCAGCAAGCGCACGAAGCGCCACCGCGCGAACACCGGAAGCCCCGCGCCGCAACAGGATCGCCGCCGCGTCCGGCGACCGGCGCACCGCGTCCTTGGCGCACTGCAGCCGGATCAGCGTGTCCCGATCGGTCAGCGCGGTGTCCACCAGTTCCTCGACAGACCGTCGCTTCGAGACGATCGCCGAGACGGCTTGGCGGGCTTTCACGTCCGGGACGCGCATACACGCGGCCACCAGCTCCGGCGATCCGTTCCGTACGAAGTCTTCGAGATTGCCCAGCAGCCAGCGTCCGTGGTACCGCCCGCCGACGGCAACGGCGACCGGCAGCAACGCGGGAACCGTGGTCAGCAGATCCGCACGCAGGCTCTCCACCAGCGCCCGCATGGCGGCGATGCGTACCTGAGGCACCCAGTCCGCCGCGCGCAACGCCAACGCGGGCAGCAACTCGGCACGCCCGGCCGCCTCCATGCGCGCGACCGCCTTCTCGCGGATGTACCCGTCTCGGTACGACGCCTTGCAGACCATGTCGAGCAACTCGTACGGCACCAGCGCGCGGCCGAGACTGCCCAGCTCCGTGCCGTCGCGACGGGCTCGTTCGTCGAACTCGACCCAAGCGCGGCCTGATCTCTCCCCTTGACTGTTCACAATTCACCCCTGCGTCCCACGGTAACCGGTGCGCGCGTTCTACGATGCTGAATATGTTCAAGCGCCGAACCCTGCTCGGGGCGCTCGCGGTCACCGCGGCGCTGGTCACCGGCTGTTCCAGCGACAGCGGCACCGCCAAGGAGAAGCTGCCGGATGCGGGGCCGTTGATCGCGGACGCCGCGCAGGCGATCGGCGCGGTCAAGAGCGCGCACTTCACCTTGAAGGTCAACGGCGACATCGCCGGGCTGACCGTGCAGTCGCTCGACGGCGACCTCACCAAGGAGGGTGGCTCCAAGGGCGGTGCGAAGGGCACCGGGAAGCTTTCGATGTTCGGGCAGCTGACCGAGGTGGAGTTCACGCTCGCCGGTGAGACGCTCTACATCAAGGGCCCGACCGGCTCGTACCAGAAGGTGCCGATCGCGCTCGGCGCCTCGATCTACGACCCGTCGGCCGTGCTCGACCCGAACCGCGGCATCGCGAAGGTGCTCACCAGCATCCAGAATCCCAAGACCGAGGCCAAAGAGGACGTCAACGGCACGCCCGCGTACAAGGTCAGCGGCAAGGTGACCAAGGACGTGCTGGGTCAGCTGCTGCCCGGCGCGCCCGATGACGCGTTCGTCAGCTTCTGGCTCGCCGAGGCCGGGAAACACCTGCCGGTCAAGGCGACCGCGGTGCTGCCGAGCAACTCCAGCGTGGACGTGACACTGTCCGATGTGGACAAGCCGGTCACGGTCACCCCGCCGGCGTGAACCGTCGCCACGTCGCGATCGGAGCGGGTGGCCTCGCGGTCCTGCTCGGCGCGCTCGACACCTATGTGGTCATCGGGATACTGCGGCAGATCATCGACGACCTGAAAGTGCCGGTGAACCGGCTGGAGCAGGTCACCCCGATCGTCACCGGCTACCTGCTCGGCTACGTGGCCGCGATGCCGCTGCTGTCCCAGGCCTCCGACCGGTTCGGCCGGAAACTGCTGCTGCAGCTGTGCCTCGGCGGGTTCCTGGTCGGGTCCGCCGTCACCGCGCTCGCCGGTGACGTGCCGCTGCTGACCATCGGCAGGCTCGTCCAGGGCACCGCGAGCGGCGCGCTGCTGCCGGTGACCATGGCGCTCGCCGCCGACCTCTGGGCCGAGCACCGGCGCACCACCATCCTCGGCGCGGTCGGCGCCGCGCAGGAACTCGGCAGCGTGCTCGGGCCGCTTTACGGCATCGGGCTGGCCGCCGCGGCGGGCTGGCGTGGCGTGTTCTGGGTGAACGTCCCGCTGGCGCTGCTGGCGATGGCCGCGGTGCAGTTCGCGGTGCCGAACACGCACGGCAAGCGGTCCAAAATAGACGTCACCGGCGGCTCGCTGCTGGCCGTCGCGCTGGGCCTGGCCGTGGTCGGCCTCTACAACCCGAACCCGCGTGAGCACGTGCTGCCCGCCTGGGGCTGGCCGACGCTCGCGGGCGCGGCCGTCGCGCTCGCCGCGTTCGTGCTCTGGGAGCGCCGAGCCAAGACGCGCCTGCTCGACATCCAGGACAAGCGGTTCTTCGCGGTGCTCGGCGCGAGCGTCGCCGCCGGCGCCGCGCTGATGGTCACGCTCGTCGACGTCGACCTGTTCGCGCAGACCCTGCTGAGCAAGGACGACCAGGGCAGTGTGCTGCTGCTCCTGCGTTTCCTCATCGCGCTGCCGGTCGGCGCCGTCGCGGGCGGCATGCTCGCGGCCCGGTTCGGTGACCGCTGGGTCGCCGCGGCCGGCCTGCTCATCGCGGCGGGCGGGTACCTGCTGATCTCGGGCTGGTCGGTCGACGTGCTGAACGCGAGCTACCCGCTCGGGCTCCCCCGGCTCGACACCGACCTGGCGATCGTCGGCCTCGGGCTCGGCCTGGTGATCGCGCCGCTGTCCGCGGCCGCGCTCAAGGTCGTGCCGCCCGATCAGCACGGGGTCGCGTCCGCGGGCGTGGTCGTCGCGCGGATGACCGGGATGCTCGTCGGGGTGGCCGCGCTTTCGGCATGGGGCCTGCACCGGTTCCACAGTCTCACCGAGGGGCTGAACACGCCGATCCCGTTCCTTTTCCCGGACGAGCAGGCGTTCCAGCAGGCGCTCGGCGCGTACACCGCCGCCGTCAAGGAGGCCTTGCGCACCGAGTACAGCGAGATTTTCGTCATCACGAGTGTCATCTGCGCGGTGGGCGCTTGCGTATCGGTGCTGGTAGGAAGCCGATACGCTGCGAAGCGTGCCTGAGTTCCTGTCTAGCGAGCCCTACAAGGGCGCCCGTGACCTGCTCCCGGCCGAAGCCTCGGTCCGCGCGCGGGTGTTCGGGCTGCTGCACGACGTCGTCGAGCGCTACGGCTATGCCCGCTACGACGGCCCGTCACTCGAACCGGTGCAGCTCTACGAACGGGAGTCGGACCAGCAGCTGTTCACCCTGACCGACAAGGGCGGCAACAAGCTCGCGCTGCGCCCCGAGCTGACGCCGTCGATGGCGCGCGCGGTCGCGGCGAGCGCGAAGTCGCTGCAGTTCCCGGTTCGCTGGTACAGCCAGGGGACCTGCTTTCGCTACGAGCGCCCGCAGCGCGGCCGCATGCGCGAGCACTGGCAGCTCGACGTCGAGATCTTCGGCGCGGCGGGTGTCGCGCGCGAGATCGAGATCTTCGAGCTGATCCACGATCTGCTGGCCGCGCTCGGCGCCACGAAGGACCTGTTCACCATCCGCGTCAACGACCGGAACCTGCTGGCGTCCGCGCTCACGGACATCGTCGGCATCTCGCTGCCGCATCTGCCGCTCGTGCTCGCGCTGATCGACCGCTGGGAAGTGACGGAGCAGGAGAAACTCGCGCAGGCCGCCGAAGAGATCGGCCTCGCGGACAAGCAGTTCGAGAAGCTCAGCGAGACGCTGACCGCGGGGCCCGCGTTGTTCGACGAGCTGCCCGACGAGGTCAAGGCGGCGTCCACTGTGGGCAAGGTGCTCGACACCGGACTCGTCCGCTACGACCCGCTGATCGTGCGCGGCCTGCCGTACTACACCTCGACGGTGTTCGAGGTGTACGACACCTCGCCGGAGAATCGCCGCGCACTGCTCGGCGGCGGCGCGTTCGACACGCTGTCGCACCTGTTCACCGAGCAGCCGATTCCCGGCTTCGGGTTCGCGCTCGGCGACGTCACGCTCCTGGATTTCCTGCGCACGCACGACCTGCTGCCGCAGCCGCGCGCCGAGGTCGACGTGGTGGTCGTGCCGGTCAGCGAAGAGTTAGCCGACGCTGCGCGCACTGTCGCGCGGAAGCTGCGGCAAGCCGGGCTGCGCACGTCGACGCCGCTGGAGCCGCGCAAGCTCGGCAAGGAGCTGACAAGGGCTGAGAAGGCGGGCGCGCGTGTGGTCGTCATCGTCGGTCAGGAGGACTGGGCCGCCGGAACGGTTACCATCCGCTCGATGCTCACCCACGAGCAGCGCCAGGTCGCCGTCGACGCTGTGGCGGGTGCCGTCAAGCCCCTGGTGACCGAAGCCTGAGGGTGAAGGTGGCGCCGTCTCCGGGCACGCCCTGCGCCGAGATGGTGCCGCCGTGCCCGGCGACGACCTCGCGGACCAGCGCGAGGCCGAGCCCGAACCGCCTGCCGTCGCCGTGCTCGCCACGCGCGAACCGCTCGAACAACCGCTCCGCGTCGGACTGCTCGAAGCCGACACCGGTGTCGCGCACGCTGATCTCCACGTGCCTGCCGTCGGTGAAGCCGAGCCGGACCTCGATCAGCCCGCCCGGCGGGGTGTGGCCGATCGCGTTGTCCAGCAACGCGGTCAGCACGCGCCGCAGTGCCGTCTGCACGCCGCGGACCAGATACGGCCGCTCGTCGCGATGCAGCTCGATCCGCAGCCCGCGCTCGCGTGCGCGAGGCGCCTCGCCCGCGACGGCTTCTTCGGCCAGCAAGCCCATTTCGACCGGTTCGAGCGGCGGCTTCGACGCCTGCAGCTGCGCGGAAAGCAACAAATCCTCGACGACTTCGCCGAGTTCGCGGGTGCCTTTGACCAGCTGATCCAGCTCGGGATCGGGGTCGCGCCTGGCCAGCAGCTGGGCGCGGGTGTGCAGCCTGGTCAGCGGCGCGCGCAGCTCGTGGCTGGCGTCCGCGACGAACGTGCGCTGCCTGCGCAGCGCCTCCCCGAGCGGCCGGATCGCGCGGCCAGCGAAGAAATGCCCGACCAGCGCGGAGATCACCACCACCAGCACCTCGACCAGGAGGAACGCGGTGAGCAGATGCTCGCGATCGGCGATTTGGTAGTGCTCGTCGAAAAAGGCCTGCACCACCCGGCCGTCCCTGATCTCGGTGCGGACGGTGTAGACGGTGCCGTTCATGGAAACCCGTTCGTCGACGGGATTCCTGGTGGCGGCCACCGCGTTCCACGATCCGGTCAGCGGCATTCCGGCCGGCGCCGTGCCCGCCGGCGCGCGGCCCTCTTCGGTGAACAGCCAGACGCAGCCGGGCGGGGTCTCGCCGACGCCGCGCCCGATCGACCAGCCGATCGTGTGCTCGGCGGTCTCGTGCTGGCCGTCGAGCACCACGATCCACGCCAGCGCGCCGAGCACGGCGACCAGCAGCGAGCTGACCGCCCAGATCTGCACCGTCAGCACCCGTCGCGTCCGGCGGAGCATCCGCGACTCGGGATCACGGTTCACAGCGCGCCGATCTGGTAGCCGAGCCCGTGCACGGTCCGCACCACGCCGCGGCCGAGCTTGCGGCGCAGGTAGTAGACATAAGTGTCCACAACGGACTCTCCGGTGGTGTCCGCGAACACCTTGGTACGCAACGCGTCCCTGGCGTGGATCGTGGCCGGGCGCTGCGCGAGCGTGCGCAGCAGCTCGAATTCCCTGCCGGACAGCGGAACCCGCTTGCCCCGCGGCAGCACGACCTCACGGCGCCGCAGATCGAGTTCGGCGGTGCCCAGCGGCAGGCATTCGGCCCCGTCGAGATGCCTGCGGCACAGCGCCCGTATCCGCGCGAGCAGCTCGTCCATCTCGAACGGCTTCACGAGGTAGTCGTCGGCGCCCGCCTCGAGCCCGGCGATGCGGTCGCGGACCTCGCCGAGCGCGCTGAGCACGAGGATGCGGGTGGTGACCGCCTTGCGCCGCAGGCTCGACACCAGGCGGAGCCCGTCCGCGCCTGGCAGCCTCCTGTCGATGACCATGACGTTGTACCGGCCGGTCAGGCCGAGATGCAGGCCACGCTGCCCGTCGTGGGCGAGATCGATGCTGAACCCCTCGCCCGCGAACATGCCCGCGAGGATCGTGGCCAGCTCACGATCGTCTTCGACCAGCAGTAAGCGCGCGAGCCCGGACGGGTCTGCCACTTCATGCACGCCGTTCATCCTGACAGCGTCAGTGCGAAATTAACCCCCTCCTTTGGCGGAAAGGTTCAGACCAGTCAGGTTCTTGGGCGATTCGGCCTAACGCGGCGTCCCGCTCAGCGAAATGGGTCGTGAGTGTTTAGACCGGTTAGAACCGGCCGGAACACTCACGACCTCACTCAGCGGTTGACCGTCTTCATGGCCGCTTCGGGGTAACGTTCGCCCGCCACGGCGTCGGCGGGGAAGGCGGCCTCGATGGCGGCCACGTCGTCGGAGCTGAGCACGATGCCGGTCGCCGCGACGTTCTCCTCCAGGTATTTCCGCCGCTTGGTGCCCGGGATCGGCACCACGTCGGAACCCTGCGCCAGCACCCAGGCCAGCGCCAGCTGCCCGGCGGTGACCCCACGATCCGCCGCCAGCGCGCGCAAGGCCTCGACGATGGCGAGGTTCTTCTCGAAGTTCCCCTCGGCCAGCCGCGGCTGGGTCGTCAGCCGGAAATCCCCCTCGGCGAAATCGGCCTGCGACTGGAAACGCCCGGTCAGGAACCCGCGCCCCAACGGCGAATACGGCACGATCCCGATGCCCAGCTCACGACAGGCCGGCACGACCTCGGCCTCGATGTCGCGAGACCACAGCGACCATTCCGACTGGACGGCCGTGATCGGGTGCACCGCGTGCGCGCGCCTGATCGTCTCGGCCGAGGCCTCGGAAAGTCCGAGGTGGCGCACCTTTCCCTGCTCCACCAAGGAAGCCATCGCGCCGACGGTCTCCTCGATCGGCGTCGACGGGTCCACCCGGTGCTGGTAGTAGAGGTCGATGTGGTCGACGCCGAGCCGCTTCAGCGACGCCTCGGCCGCCTCACGCACGTAGGCCGCGTCTCCGCGCACGCCACGGACCGTGGGGTCCGCGGGATCGCGCCGGATGCCGAACTTGGTCGCCAGCACGACCTGGTCGCGCCGGTCCGCGATGGCGCGGCCGACGAGTTCCTCGTTGGCGCCGACGCCGTACATGTCGGCGGTGTCCAGCAGCCGGACCCCGAGCTCCAGCGCGCGGTGGATGGTGGCGATCGACTCGGTCTCGTCGGCCTCGCCGTAGAACTCACTCATGCCCATGCAGCCGAGGCCCAGGGCCCCGGCGTCCAATGACCCCAGCAAAACGGTTCCCTACTTCCCGGAGGCGCGGGCGATCGACTCGGGGTAGCGCTCCCCGGCGACCGCGGACAGCGGCGCCGCGTCTTCGATGGCCTTGATGTCCGCCTCCGACAGTTCGATGCCTGCGGCGGCGACGTTCTCTTCGAGATATTTGCGGCGCTTGGTGCCCGGAATCGGCACGACGTCGTCGCCGTGGCTGGAAACCCAGGCCAGCGCGAGCTGCCCGGCCGTGACCTCCCGCTCGGCGGCGAGCTCGCGCAGCGCCTCGACGATCGCCATGTTCCGCTCGAAGTTCCCCTCGGCGAAGCGCGGCAGGTTGCGGCGCATGTCGTCGGCGGGCAGGTCGGCGACCGAGGTGACGTTCCCGGTCAGGAACCCGCGCCCCAGCGGCGAGAACGGGACGATCCCGATGCCCAGCTCACGGCAGACACCCAGCACCTCGTCCTCGATGCCGCGGGTCCACAGCGACCACTCGCTCTGCAGCGCCGTCACCGGGAACACCGCGTGCGCACGCCGGATCGACTCCACCGAGGCCTCGGAGATCCCGGCGTACCGGATCTTGCCCTCGGCGGCGAGCTCGGCCAGCGCGCCCCAGGTCTCCTCGATGGTCTCGGGGTCGACGCGGTGCTGGTAGTAGAGGTCGATGTGGTCGACGCCGAGGCGCCGCAGCGAGTCCTCGCAGCACTGCTTCACGTAGGCGGCGCCCCCGCGTGCCTTCATGCCCTCGTCGGTCCAGGTGATCCCGAACTTCGTCGCCAGCACCACCTGGTCACGCCGGTCCGCGATGGCCCGGCCGACCAGTTCCTCGTTGACCCCGTCGGCGTACACGTTCGCCGTGTCCAGCAGCGTGACGCCCAGTTCCAGCGCGCGGTGGATGGTGGCGATCGACTCGTCGTCGTTGTCGCGCACCCCGTACGCCTGGCTCATCCCCATGCAGCCGAGCCCCTGTGCGCTGACCTCGAGCGCGCCCAGCTTCTTCTTGATCACGCTGACAATCCCTCCACCACAGGCTCGAGCCCCAGCACGTCGCGGTGCTTGCGCTCGATCTGGTCGTAGTTGTCGATCTTGTAGTTGAGAATCTCCATGCACGACTGGAGTTCGGCGATCCGCGAGGCGACCGCCTGCCGCTGTTCGACCAGCAGTGCCTTGCGACGGCCCGCGCTGGCCGTGCCACGGTGACGCAGTGAGGCGTACTCACGCATGCTCTTGATCGGCATGCCGGTGGTACGCAGCTTGGTCAGGAACTCGAGCCACGTGAGGTCGGCGTCGGAGTACGCACGCCTGCCCGCCGTGTCCCGCGCGGGCGGATCCAGCAGCTTGATGCGCTCGTAGTACCTCAGGGTGTCGATCGACAACCCGCTACGGCGAGCGGCTTCCGCAATCGAGTAGCTCATGCCCTGACGGTACGACCTGGAGTGCGCTCCAGGTCAAATAGGAAAGTCCTGTTCCGTAACAGCGTCCGCGATAGACTCCCGCCATGCCTCGCCCCAAGACCCACGACGAAGCCTTGCGAGTCAAGCTACTCGACCGCGCTGGCGTGCTTCTTTCCACCGAGGGCCCCAAGGCGCTGAGCCTGCGGAAACTCGCCGCCGACGTCGACACGTCGACCACCGCGGTGTACTCGCTCTTCGGCAGCAAACCGGATCTGGTCAGCGCGCTCTACATCGAGGGATTCCGGCGTTTCGGACGGCGCCTCGCCGCCGTCCCCCGCACGGGTGACCCGATCGAGGACCTCGTCCAGCTCGGTTTGGCGTACCGGGCCAGCGCGCTAGCCGACCCGCACCTGTACCCGATCATGTTCACGAAGTCGGTGCCCGGCTTCGAGCCGAACGAGGAAGCGGTCCGCCTGGCCGCCGACGCCGCCAACGCGCTCGCGGTGATCGTCCAGATCGGCGTCGACGCGGGTGTGTTCATCGACGTCCCGCCCACCTCGATCGCGGTCGGCTGCTGGGGCATCGTGCACGGCCTGGTCACCCTCGAGCTCAACGGCAACCTGCCGCCGGAGTTCGAGCCCGAACGCGGCTACGCGGACGCGCTGCGCGCCAACGCCCGCGGCTGGCTCAAGCCCGAGGTCTTCGGAGCGTGAACGTCTCGTGAGCGTTGCGGGCGGTTAGAACCGCCCGCAACGCTCACGACCCCCAGGCCGGAAACGCTTCAAAGTGCGGGACCCTCGTAGAGAACGCCGCCAGCTGCATCGGTGACCTTGAACGTCATCGAGCCGATCTGCGCGACAGCCTGCATCTCCTCGGAGAGCGCGGCGACGAAGGTGCCGTTGGCGACCTCCGCCGGGACGGCGGGAAAGCCTGGCATCGTGACCGTCACGCCGGCCGCTTCACGCGGCACGACCCCGCCGACGCACTCTGCCGGGTGGGTGCTCTCCGTGCTGCTCGACGGCCCGAGGAATCTCGCCGTGACCGGCCGGTCGGCGATCTCCATCGGCTTGTTCCACAGCGGCCCGTCGGGCTGCGTGGTGCAGGCGAGGAACCAGCTGTCGTTCCGGCCGACCATCAGGTTGAGAATGCTCGCCGACGGGTTGGCCGGCGTGGGTATCTTCAGCGTCATCTTCGCGCCCGGTTCGAACGTGTCCGCGTCCGGCATGTCCGCTCCGGCGTCTCTCAGGCAGTCGCCGAGGAACCTGCCGTCGGCGGAAGTCCTATCGGCCCGGGTGAGGTGGTCGGCCACGCTGGTCATCGGCGGGGGCAGCGAGACCTCGAGCTTGGGGCCCTCCGCAGGCTCGGTGCGCCACATGCGCAGCGACGCCGCATGGTTCTCCAGACGAGCGCCCGAAAAGATGACGAAAAGCCCGTCCCCGAGCTCTGCCTCGCCGATCGTTTCCACGCCGGGACGCTCCTTCGGCCCGAGGCCGAGCTTGACCTTTACCCACGCGGGATCCGCCACCCCCGCGGCCACTCTCCCCTTGGTGTAGAGCGCGATCGCGGGGGCCTTGAGCTCGGCATTCGGATCGGACAGGGTGACCGAGATCGACGAGGCTTCGCAGAACAGCGGCTTCCCGTTCGCCCGCGCCGCCACGACCGTGACCCCCATGTCCGTCTTCGTGAACACCGGAACCCACAACGAGCGTTTCGGATACGACCCCGTCTTCTTCTCCGCGCGCAGCGCGTTCCAGCAGCGGTCGAGTGTCCGCTCGGCCAAGGGCTTGTCGAGATGCAGTCCCGGCGGGATCGCCGGTGACACCGGCTCTGGCTCATCCCTCAGCGCGTGGACGCCGGCGGCGACCCCGCCGAACAGCAGCACGGCGGCGGCCACGGCGGCCAGTGGCTTGACGCGGGACCGGCGCTCGTCGAGCATTCCGCGCCGGAGGTCGGTCAGCATCTTCGCGCGGAGTTCCGGCGGCAGCTCGCGCCGTGGGGGCAGCTCGAGGTCGTTCATGCGCTTTCCTCCAACGCTTTCCGCAGCTGGGCACGGGCGCGCGACAAATGCGAGCGCACGGTGACCTCCGAAACCCCCAGCACTTCCGCGGCGTCCGCGGCGGGCAGCTCGCCGAGCAGGCACAGCTCGACGACCCGGCGTTGCGACTTCGGCAGCGCGCGGACCGCGCCCGCGATCAGCCGCATCCGCTCCTCGCCGTCGACCTGCTCGGCGACGGCTTCAGCGTGGTCCGGCACGTGCACCGGCTCAGGGATCCGCTTCAGCAGGCGTAACCGCCGCGCGGAGCCGCGATGCTCAGTGCGCGCGAGGTTGGCGGCCACCGTGTACAGCCAAGGCAGCGCGCTTTCGCGGACCAGCGTGACTTCCTTCTTCCGGCGCCAGGCGGTCAGAAAAGTGCCCGAAGTCAGGTCTTCCGCCTGCGCCCACGAGCCCGTCAAGCGGTAGCAGTGGTTCCACACCGACGAGACGTGCCGCTCGAAGAGCTGCGTGAAAGCGCCCTCGTCCCCCTGGGTCGAGCGCTGCCACAACTCGGAGTCGTCCACCGGCGTGCCCGATCTCGCTTCGGAAGTCACACCGGTCAGTGGCCGGCTCGCCCCAGGATGTTGCGTCGCTAGGGCGCGGGTGTGCCGTATCGCGCCGGTTCACCCGTGTAGCCGAAGACGATCTCGCCGTCCCTCGACTCGACGTGGTTGTCCGCGGGGAGCGTGGCAGGTTCCTCGGACACCAGGGCGCCATCGAGATTCACCGGCTGCGCACCGAAATCGGGCAGCTTGGGCATGCGAGACCGCTCGAAGTTGATCCGCGGATGGTCGACGTCGGCGAAGCGCAGTTCGCCGTCGAACACCGCGCCGATGAAGCCGAGGCCCCGCGATTTGCTCCCCGAGAAGTGCGCCAGCCAGGCGAAGTGCGTCCACGAGAACACGCCGCCCTCGGCGAAGTCCGAGCCGCTGAAGTCGGCGAGAGCGGTGAACTCGCAGCCGTAGAACCACGCGCTGATCTCGAAGGTGGTGCGCGCGATGTGGGTCGCGCCGACGAACCTCGCGTAGCTGAACTGCCCGGCGCGGAGCGTGCACTCCTGCAGTGTGAAGTTGACCAGGGTCGCCCGCTGGAGATCCAGGCGCATGTCAGCCCAGAACACCGGCGAATCCGCGTGCAGGTGGTTCTCGATGAGCTGCTGCGCGGTCATCCTGACCTGGAGTTCGTCCTCGACGACGACCTCGGCCCGTTCGGCGGGCGGCCTGAGTCCCCATGCCCTCGGCGAGGGCTCGCGGTCGCGCAACGCTCGACGGGCGGCGGTCTCCGTCTTGGCTTCGCCGGACATCGTGAACGGCATGCGCAGGTACGCGCAGAAGACGTTCATGATCGTCTGCCGGTGCGACGGGTTCGCCTGGCCGAGGCGTTCCAGCGCGTAGAGACCACCGAGCCGGACCGGCGCCTTGTCGCTGCCGAGCTGTTCGACCGCCTTGGTGTAGAGCTCGGTCACCCGGCGCTCTTCGAGATCGCGTTCGGTCACTTCGGCGACGCGTTCGGCGTGCGCCTTGGTCTCCGCGGCGATCCTGGCGGTCTCGCGGACCTGGAGCTCGGTCGTCCGCTGGCGCCGGGCGGCCAGCCAGAGCGCGAACACGCCGCCCGCGCCGATCCCGATGCTGAACGCCGTGCGCACCGCGTCCAGTTTCGCCTTGACCTTCTCGGGATCGGGCGAGTCGGTCCAGCCGAGCAGGAACCAGACGAGTCCCGCGGTCAGCAGCGCGACGAGACCGGCGGCCGCGGCGATCCATGGCCACCGCAGCAGCGGCGGCTGTCTCTCTGCCACCGGTTCAGACCGCGCCGTACTGCCTGTCCCCGGCGTCGCCCAGTCCCGGCACGATGAAGCCGGAGTCGTTGAGCCGCTCGTCGATGCTGGCCGTGACCACGCGGACGGGCAGGCCGGTCTTCTCCAGGTGCGCGATGCCCTCTGGCGCGGCGAGCGCGCAGATCGCGGTCACGTCGGTGGCGCCGCGATCGGTGAGCAGGCGGATCGTGTACTCCATCGAGCCGCCGGTGGCCAGCATCGGGTCGAGCACCAGCACCGGCCGGTCGGCGAGCGACTCGGGCAGCGACTCCAGGTACGGGACCGGCTGCAGCGTCTCCTCGTCGCGGGCGAGGCCGACGAAGCCCATCTGCGCGTCCGGGATCAGCTTGTGCGCCTGGTCGGCCATGCCGAGCCCGGCGCGGAGCACCGGGACCAGCAGCGGCGGGCTGGCCAGCTTGTACCCGTCGGTCCGCGCCACCGGCGTGTGGATGCGCTCGGTGCGCACCGGCGCGTCACGGGTGGCCTCGTACACGAGCATCATCGAAAGCTCGTGCAGCGCGGCGCGGAACGCGGCACTGTCCGTGCGGGCGTCACGCATGGTGGAGAGCCTGGCCTTCGCCAGCGGGTGGTCAACGACGAGCACGTCCATAAACGCTCACCCTAGTTCAGATGGGTGTGTCGTCCATCCATGCACGCGTGTCGTCCGTCTGTGCACGAATGCCGTCCATCCGCGTACAGGCGACCCCGGGCCGAAGCCGCCCCGCCCGTACGTAAACGGACGACACGCGTACACAGTTGGACGACACGCGTACCTCGATGGACGACACGACTTCGGCCGCCCCGGCCAATCCGCGGGAGTGCGCCGTGCGGGGCCGGAATTGCCTCTACACTCCCCGGCGTGACCGAGTCCCAGCAGTCCGACCAGATGCGCGCCTCCGATGCCGATCGCGAGCGGGTCGCGCAGGTGTTGCACGGCGCGCTGGCCGAGGGACGGATCACGATCAACGAGCTGGAAGAGCGCCTCAGCACCGTCTACGCGGCGAAGACGCTCGGTGAGCTGAAGCCGGTCACGGCCGATCTGCCGGTCGGCTCTGCGGCGATCGAACCGGCCACCACGCGCGCGCTCGGCTTCCCGGACAACCGCATCGGCGGCCACCCGGGGTCGGCCGTCTCGGTCGGCGTCATGTCCGGCGCGGTCCGCAAGGGCAGCTGGGTGCTCCCGCCGAACCACAACAGCTTCGCGTTCTGGGGCGGCGCCGAAATCGACCTGCGCAACGCCCGGTTCGCCGAGAAGCAGTCCACCATCTCGGCCGTCGCGATCATGGGCGGTATCCAGATCACCGTGCCGGACGACATCAACGTCGACGTGACCGGAATCGGCTTCATGGGCTCGTTCTACCTCGACGACAAGGCGGGCACCCCGCCGGCGCCGCCGACCGCGCCCACGGTGAAGATCACCGGCCTGGCGTTCTGGGGCGGCGTAGTGGTGACGCGCAAACGGCGCAAAACCGAGGTCAAAGAACTCGACGGCTAGCCGGTTTCGGTAACGTCGGTCTCCGGGGGTTTCATTTCGACCAAGGGGGATCCGACCATGCGCCGGACGATCATGTCCATCGCTTGTGCCGCAACACTTCTCTTCACCGCCGTACCGGCTTCGGCCGCGCCCGACGCGCGCCAGGCCGCCATGGACGCGGCCGTCGCCGCGGGCGCGCCCGGCATGGTCGCGGTCGCCGACGACTTCCGCGGGGTCAGCGGTGTCGCCGACGTCAACCGGCCAGGCAAGCCGAACGCGTCCGGCCGCTGGCGGGTCGCGAGCGTGTCGAAGGTCTTCACCGCGACGCTCGTGCTGCAGCTCGCCGACGCCAAGAAGATCGGGCTGGACCAGCCGATCCAGCAGTACCTGCCCGGCTTGCTGCCCTACCCGGAGCCGATCACCGTCCGCCAGCTGCTGAACCACACCAGCGGCGTCCCGCGCGACCTGACGCCGGAGCAGGGCTGGGGATCACTGCCCGAGATCGACACCGAGCGCTTCGAGCACTTCAGCCCCGAGCAGCAGATCAGGCTGAGCACGCAGCAGCCGCTGCTGTTCAAGCCGGGCACCAGCTGGTCCTACTCGAACACCGGCTTCAACATCCTCGGCCTGTTGGTCGAGAAGATCACCCACCAGCCGCTCGCCCAGGTGCTGGCCAAGCGCGTCACCGGCCCGCTGCACCTGCGAGACACCTCGCTGCCGCTCGACTTCCCGTTCCTGCTCGCCCCGGCCGCTCGCGGCTACGAGCAGCTCTACCCGGCGCCGCACGGCCTGACGGACGTCACGACGTACAACTACACGCGCTACTCCGGCGCGGGCGACGTCGTCTCCAGCGGCGCCGACCTGAACCGGTTCTTCGGCGCGCTGCTCGGCGCCAAGCTCTTCAGCGCGGACATGCTCAAGGAGATGAAGACCACGGTGCCCGTCAGCGGCGAGCTCTCCTACGGCCTCGGCCTGATGAAGTTCGACCTGCCCGCGAACCTGTGCGGCAAGGCGGTCAGCATCTGGGGCCACGGCGGCGACCTGCCCGGCTTCAACACGCTCAGCTTCCACGATGGCGCAGGCAAGCAGATCTCCACGCTGGCCACGATCGACGTCACCGCGTCGAGTGACGTGGCGCTCAAGCGGCAGCTGCCGATGATCAACGAGTTCTGCCCGAACCCGCAGATCCCGCCCGCCGCGAAGGTCGCGGCCCAGCCGCTGATTCCGGTCTTGTAGCAGGGGTCGTGAGTGTTCCGGCCGGTTAGAACCGGCCGGAACACTCACGACCCTGTGTGACAAAGGATGCCGGTTCTGTCACACCCTAGACTCGGGTGCATGACAGCTACGACGGCAACGTCCGCCGCGCCGGCCACCCCGGCACCACTGGCGGACGCGACTCGCGACGAGGCGAGCCTGCGCCGGTTCCTGCACGGGCTGCCCGGCGTCGACCAGGTCGGCGTCGAACAGCGCGCGGCGGGCCTCGGCACGCGCAGTATCAAAAAGGCCGCGAAGCTCTGGGCGATCGACACCGCCATCTCGATGGTCGACCTGACCACCCTCGAGGGCGCCGACACCCACGGCAAGGTCCGCGCGCTCACGGCGAAGGCGAAACGCCCCGACCCCGAGCGCCCCGGCACGCCGAAGGTCGCGGCCGTCTGCGTGTACCCCGACCTGGTGGCGACCGCCGTCGAGTCGCTCGCGGGCACCGGGATCAACGTCGCCAGCGTGGCGACCGGGTTCCCGGCCGGGCGCACCAGCCGCGAGATCAAGCTCGCCGACGTCAAGATCGCCGTCGACGCCGGCGCCGACGAGGTCGACATGGTGATCGACCGCGGCGCTTTCCTCGAAGGCCGCTACGGGCAGGTCTTCGAGGAGATCCAGGCCATCAAGGCCGCCTGCGGCGACGCGCACCTCAAGGTCATCCTCGAGACCGGTGAGCTCGCGACGTACGACAACGTGCGCCGCGCGTCGTGGCTGGCGCTGCTGGCCGGTGGCGACTTCATCAAGACCTCGACCGGCAAGGTCTCCCCCGCCGCGACGCTGCCGGTCACGCACGTGATGCTGCAGGCCGTGCGCGACTGGCGCGAGACCACCGGCGAACTGCGCGGCGTGAAGCCCGCGGGCGGCATCCGCACCACGAAGGACGCCATCAAGTACCTGGTCGCGGTGCACGAGGTCGCCGGCGAGGAGTGGCTGTCGCCGCACCTGTTCCGCTTCGGCGCCTCCAGCCTCCTCAACGACCTCCTGCTGCAGCGCCGCACCCAGGCTGACGGCCACTACAGCGGTCCCGACTATGTGACGGTGGACTGATGGGTATTTTCGAGTACGCGCCCGCGCCCGAATCGCGCGACATCGCGAACCTCAAGCCGAACTACCGGCCGTTCATCAACGGCGAGTTCGTCGACGGCAACGGTGAGCCGCTCAAGACGATCAACCCGGCGACCGAAGAGGTGCTGGCCGAGGTCGGCACCGCGTCGGTGTCCGATGTGGACACCGCGGTCAAGGCGGCACGCAAGGCGTACACCAACGTCTGGTCGAAGATGCCGGGCAGCGAGCGCGCGAAGTACCTCTTCCGCATCGCGCGGCTGATCCAGGAACGCTCGCGCGAGCTGGCGGTGCTGGAGAGCCTCGACAACGGCAAGCCCATCAAGGAATCGCGTGACTCGGACGTCCCGACGGCCGCCGCGCACTTCTTCTATCACGCGGGCTGGGCGGACAAGCTCGACTACGCGGGCCTCGGCCCCAACCCGCAACCACTCGGTGTCGCGGGCCAGATCATCCCCTGGAACTTCCCGCTCCTGATGCTGGCGTGGAAGATCGCGCCCGCGCTGGCCACCGGCAACACGGTCGTGCTCAAGCCCGCCGAGACCACGCCGCTGACCGCGCTCGTGTTCGCGGAGATCTGCCAGCAGGCCGAACTTCCGCCCGGCGTGGTCAACATCCTGCCCGGCGCGGGCGACATCGGACAGTCCATTGTGGAACATGGTGATGTCAACAAGATCGCCTTCACCGGTTCGACCGATGTCGGCAAGCTGATCCAGCGTCAGGTCGCGGGCACGTCGAAGAAGCTCACGCTGGAGCTGGGCGGCAAAGCGGCGAACGTGGTGTTCGACGACGCGCCGCTCGACCAGGCGGTCGAGGGCATCGTCAACGGCATCTTCTTCAACCAGGGCCACGTCTGCTGCGCCGGTTCGCGGTTGCTGGTCCAGGAATCCGTCGCCGAAGAGGTGATGGAAAAACTCAAGTACCGCGTCTCGACGCTGCGCCTCGGCGACCCGCTGGACAAGAACACCGACATCGGCGCGATCAACTCGGCCGAGCAGCTCAGCAAGATCAAGGGGCTGGTCGAGTCGGGCGACACCGAGGGCGCGCACCGCTGGACCAGCCCGTGCCCGGTGCCGGAACGCGGATTCTTCTTCGCTCCCACGGTTTTCTCGGACGTGCAGCAGTCGATGCGCATCGCGCGCGAGGAGATCTTCGGCCCGGTGCTCTCGGTGCTGACCTTCCGCACCCCGGACGAGGCGGTCACCAAGGCGAACAACACGCCGTACGGGCTGTCCGCGGGCATCTGGACCGAGAAGGGCTCGCGCATCCTGTGGATGGCGAACCAGCTGCGTGCCGGGGTCGTCTGGGCCAACACGTTCAACCGTTTCGACCCCGCCGCGCCGTTCGGCGGTTACCAGGAATCGGGATTCGGCCGCGAGGGCGGGCGCACCGGCTTGGAGGCCTACCTCAATGTCTGATCGCATCTCCGTCGCGAAGACGTACAAGCTCTACATCGGCGGCAAGTTCCCGCGTTCGGAGTCCGGCCGGGTGTATCCGGTCACCGACACCAAGGGCAAGTTCCTGGCCAACGCGGCGCACGCGTCCCGAAAGGACGTTCGCGACGCCGTTGTGGCCGCACGCAAGGCTTTCGGCGGCTGGTCGGCCGCGACCGCGTACAACCGCGGCCAGGTCCTGTACCGGGTGGCCGAGATGCTCGAAGGCCGTCGCGAGCAGTTCGTGTCCGAGGTGGCCGCGTCCGAGGGCGTCGCCGCGAAGAAGGCACAGTCCCTTGTGGACACCGCGATCGACCGCTGGGTCTGGTACGCGGGCTGGACGGACAAGATCGCGACCGTGCTCGGCGCGGCGAACCCCGTCGCGGGCCCGTACTTCTCTTTCACCGTCCCGGAACCGACCGGCGTGGTCGGCGTGCTCGCGCCGCAGCAGTCGTCGCTGCTCGGCCTGGTCAGCGTGCTCGCGCCGGTGCTCGCCACCGGTTCGACGGCCGTCGTCGTGTCCAGCGCCGACCGCCCGCTGCCCGCGATCACACTGTCCGAGGTGCTCGCGACGTCCGACCTGCCGGGCGGCGTGGCGAACATCCTCACCGGGCGCGCTTCGGAACTCGGCTCCTGGCTGGCCTCGCACGGCGACGTCAACGCGCTCGACCCGACCGGCGCCGAGCCCTCGGCGCGCGCCGACCTGGCCCGCGAGGCCGCGAACACGGTCAAGCGCGTCCTGACGGTCCCCGACGCCGAGCCCGACTGGACGGACACCCCGGACATCTCGCGCCTGCGCCGTTACCTCGAAGCCAAGACGGTCTGGCACCCCCTCGGCGTCTAAAACGCGATAAAGCGGGCTTTATCCCAGAGCGGCATAAAGCCCGCTTTATCCCGTCGGTCACACTAACGGGTGGTTATCGTCCGGTGACGCAACGTGCTACCCGGTAGATGCCGATAACCCGTTCATGGACCTTAAACGCACCCTTCCAGCACTCACGGTCATGATGTTGATCTTCAGCGCCGCGCCTGCGCTCGCGGATACCCCGGCAGGCATCGCGCACCTCGGCTCGGCCGACTTCACCAAGGGCGGCACGAACATCAAGGTGCCCGTCCAGGGCAAATGCGATGTCGACGGCCCCACGACCAAGGCCGCCGCGCCGGTCAGCAAGACGGGGATCACCTTCGGCGGCGGCACCTCGTCGTGCACCACCACGGTGACCGACCCGAACACCGACGCCACGACCACGTCCTCCAAGGCCGAGGGCAAGAACTTCGACCTGTCCGCACTGGTCAGCGAGAAGGGCCCGCGCGTCAAGATCGCGACCTACAAGGTCACCTGCGACGCCACCCAGACCCAGACGAACGCGGGCTGGAGCTACGGCGGCCTGTCCGGGATCCCCGCGCTTCCGAACCCCGTCCCGGAGAAGCACACCGTGCCACTCAAGAAGCCCGACGGCACCGTGCTGGCCAACGCGGTGTTCAACATCCACGACAAGCCCGGCGACGGCAGCATCGCGCTCACCATGCTGCGGATCAACTTCCTGCCCGCTTCGAAGATCACCGGCTCGGTCACGGTCGGGCACGCCGCCTGCTCCCCTACCCCGTAACTACGGCAACAGGTCCTCGCCGGTCAGCACCCGGCCCGGCAGTTCGCTGCCGGGCTGGGCGCGCAGGCCGTCGAGCATCAGCCCCATCACCCGCTCGGCCGCCGACTCGATGTTGTCCAGCTTGTTCGGCAGCTGCCGCAGCAGCAACGTGAAGACCAGCGCGACGTCGCCCGCGCCGACGTCCGGCCGCAGCGCCCCCTCGGCCTGCGCGTTCTTGACCACCGTCTCCAGCTCGCCCAGCAGCGCGCGCCGGAACTCGCCGGTGAGCGGGTCGCAGGCGATCGCGGCCTCCGCCTGCGGCGAGAGCATCGCGAGCTGCACGGACAGCCGCAGCTCCTGCGAGAAGCGCAAGAAGCGGACCAGCGCGTCCCACGCCGTCGGCTCCTCCGCGAGTGCCGCGCGCGCCTCGGTGAGCACGCGCGCGAAGTTGTCCCGCGCGACCTCCCTGATCAACGTCTCCCGGTCGGGGAACCGCCGGTAGAGCGTCCCGACGCCGACCGCCGCCGCGCGCGCGATGTCCTCCATCGGCGCGTCAGGGCCCTGTTCGACGAAGATCGTCTTGGCCGCGGCGATGATCTGGTCACGGTTACGGCGCGCGTCTGCCCGCAAGGGCGCCCCAGATTCGGCCTTCATGTCACTTGCCTTTCGCGTGAAACCGGTGGCCGATTCTCGCATGAGCAACGGTTTACCGAGTACAGGTTGGAAGTTGACGGCATCCGGTGAATTTAGGTGGACGGAAACCCTCCACTTCGGTACCTTGGGACACGTAAGCGGAAACAAACCTTCCACATAGGCGCTTTGTCCGGATGGGATGGGAATGACCGACGTGGCCGGCTCGCCGACACTCGCCTGGCCGATGGAGCGGGTTTGCCCGTTCGGTCCGCCCGCCGAGTACCAGCGGCTGCGCGCGGAGGAGCCCGTCACGAAGGTCCGGCTGGCGTCCGGGATGACCATCTGGGCGGTGTCCCGCCTCGAGGACATCCGGCAGCTGCTGACCGATCCGCGGTTCAGCTCCGACCGCCACGCGCCCGGTTTCCCCCGGATCATCAAGGACCAGAAGATCATCCCAGGTTTCCGGTCCTCACTCATCGACATGGACGCGCCCGAGCACGGCGAGAAGCGCCGCGAGGTGCTCAGCGAGTTCACCATCCGCCGGGTGAAGGCCATGGCGCCGCGAGTCCAGCAGATCGTCGACGAGCGGATCGACGCGATCCTCGACGGCCCGAAGCCGGCGGATCTGGTCAAGTCGCTCGCGCTTCCGGTGCCCTCACTGGTGATCTGCGAACTGCTCGGCGTGCCGTATCACGATCACGAGTTCTTCGAGTCGCGCACGTACGCGATGCTCAGCCGCGACAAGGTGCTGGCCGAGCGGCAGGCCGCGTTCGGCGAGCTGCTGACGTTCCTCGACGAGCTGGTCACCGCCAAGGAAGCCGAGCCGACCGACGACCTGCTGGGCAGGCTGATCCTCAAGCAGCGCGCGGGCGGTGGCGTCCGGCACCAGGACCTCAAAGAACTCGCGTTCCTGTTGCTGGTCGCCGGGCACGAGACGACGGCGAACATGACCTCACTCGGCGTCCTGACTTTGCTGGAACATCCCGATCAGCTGAAGAAAATCGTCGAAGACCCGAGTAAAACGCTGGGCGCCATCGAAGAATTGCTGCGATTCCTGACGATCGCCGAGGCCGCCGGACTGCGCGTCGCCATCGACGATGTCGAAATCGGCGGGCAATTGATCCGAGCGGGTGAAGGCGTCATCGCATTGACGATTTCCGGGAACCGGGACGCCGAAGCGTTCGTTGATCCGGATGAGTTCGACATCGAACGCAGCGCACGGCATCACGTCGCGTTCGGCTTCGGTATTCACCAATGCCTGGGCGCGAACCTGGCCAGGCTGGAGCTTCAGATCATCTTCGACACGCTCTTCCGGCGCATTCCGGGATTGCGGCTCGCAGTACCCGCCGCCGAACTTCCGTACAAGACGGAGACAACTATTTACGGCCTGCATGAACTGCCGGTCACGTGGTGAATTAGTGGGGAGAGAGCAATGACAGGGGTAATGGAGACCGAGGATTTGACGTTCCCGCTTGCCAGGGAATGCCCGTTCTCGCCGCCGAAGGAATACAAGGAGATCCGCGAGTCGGAACCGATTTCGAAGGTCAGCCTGCCGGACGGCACCTGGGCGTGGGCGATCACCCGCCACGAGGACGTCCGCGCCGCGCTGTCCGACCCGCGATTCAGCGCGGACCGCACCAACCCGAATTTCCCGATGCTGATCAAGGGCCAGCGCCAGAACCAGAATCCGGACTTCGAGAAGACCATGCTGTCGATGGACGCGCCGGAACACGGCCCGGCCAGGCGCGCGGTGCTCGGCGAGTTCACCGTGCGGCGCATGGAGGCGTTGCGCCCGCGCATTCAGGAGATCGTCGACGAGCGCATCGACGCGCTGCTCGCCGCGGACGGCGAGGTCGACCTGGTGGCGGAGCTTTCGCTGCCGGTGCCGTCCTTGGTGATCTGTGAGCTACTCGGCGTCCCTTATGAGGACCACGAGTTCTTCCAGGTGCGCACGGCCAGCATGCTCAGCCGCACCGCCACCCCGCTGGAGCGGCGCGCGGCGTTCGACGGCGTCGTCGACTACCTCGACGAGCTGGTCACGGCCAAGGAGGCCGCGCCGTCCGAGGGCGACCTGCTCGGCAGGCAGATCCTCAAGCTGCGCGAGGAAGGCACGTACCACCACGGCAAGCTGGTGAGCCTCTCGTTCCTGCTGCTGCTCGCGGGGCACGAGACCACGGCGAACATGATCTCGCTCAGCACGCTGGCGCTGCTGCGCAATCCCGAGCAGCTCGCGATCGTCAAGGCAGACCCCGGCAAGACGCTGGTCGCGATCGAGGAACTGTTGCGCTACTTCACGATCGTCGACGCGGCGACGGCACGCGTCGCCGTCGCGGACGTCGAAATCGGCGGCGTGACGATCAAGAAGGACGAGGGCATCCTCGCGCTCGGCTACTCGGCCAACCGCGACCCGGCGGCGTTCGAGAACCCCGACGAGCTCGACATCGACCGCGGCGCGCGGCACCACGTGGCGTTCGGTTTCGGGGCGCACCAGTGCCTCGGCCAGAACCTCGCGCGGATGGAGCTGCAGATCGTCATCGACACGCTCTTCAAGCGGATCCCGGATCTGAAGATCGCGGTCCCCGAAACGGAGCTGCCGTTCAAGGACGACGCGGCTATCTTCGGGCTGTACGCACTGCCCGTCACCTGCAAGTAGGAGAGTTCCATGAAGATCATCGCCGACACGGGGCGCTGCGTCGGAGCCGGTCAGTGCGTGCTGACCGACCCGGAGGTGTTCGACCAGACCGAGGACGACGGCACGGTCATCGTCCTCGTGTCAGAACCCGAAGGTGAGGCGGCGGACCACGCACGCGACGCCGTGCACATCTGCCCCAGCCAAGCCCTGTCCCTCGTCGAGTGACGATAAAGCGGGCTTTATCCCGGGTGCTTTTCCCGGGATAAAGCCCGCTTTATCCCGGGCCTCAGCCCAAATGCACGGGCAACGTGTCGACGCCGTAGACGATCGAAAGCTGCCGATACGCCAACGCATCCGGCTCGACGGCCAGCTTCATGCCCGGGAAGCGGCGCACCAGCGCGGGGTAGGCCGCCCGCAGCTCCATGCGGGCCAGCTCGGCGCCGATGCAGCGGTGCACGCCCCAGCCGAACGCCAAGTGCGGTGACGCGGGGCGGTCCGGGTCGAAGGTCTCCATCGAAGACCCCAGCGAGGCGTCCCGGTTGGCCCCGGACAGCGACACCAGCACGATGTCGCCCTTCTTGATCTGCACGCCCGCCACTTCGACGTCCTCACGGGCGAAGCGCGGGAACGCCATCTGCACCACGGTCAGGTAGCGCAGGAGCTCCTCGACGAACGGGGCGATCGCCTCGTCGTCATCGTGCACGCGCCGGAACTGCTCGGGATCACTCAGCAGGACGATCGCGCCGAGCGCGACCATGCTTGCTGTCGTCTCCAGGCCACCGGTCAGCACGCCGTCGGCGAGCCCGGCCAGCTCCTCGTCGGAAATCTCGTCGCCGTGTTCCTTCACCAGCATGCCGAGCAGGCCGTCACCCGGGTCGGCGCGCTGCTTCTTCACGATCTCGCGCAGATACGTCAGCGACTCCGAAATCGCGCCGAGCGACGCGCCGGCGCCACCGAACAGATCGAAGCGCGCTGTGCTCAGCCGCTGGAAATCCTCGCGGTCCTCATAAGGGACGCCGAGCAGTTCGCAGATCGTCAGCGACGGGATCGGGAACGCGAACGCCTGCATCAGGTCGACCGGGCCGTCCGCCTTCGCCATCGCGTCGAGCTGCTCTTCGACGATCGCGTGAATGCGCGGGGTGAGCCTGCCCAGCCTGCGCATGGTGAATTCCGGCGTCAGCAGTTTCCGCAGCCGGGTGTGCACCGGCGGGTCCGCGAAGCCGAGTCCACCGGGATTCTGGTCCTCGGTCACCCCCGCGTTGCCGACGAGGTTGGTGAAGTCATTGCTGAAGTCTGCGGTCGCGCTGAGCACGGCCTTCGATTCGGTGTACCCGCTGACAAGCCAGGCGTTGAAACCGAACGGCAGCGGCACCTTGCTGATCGGCTCGACCGCGCGGGTCGCCCCCAGTTCCGCGACCGGGTCGAGCCCGTTCCGGCGCAACGGCATGAGCGCGCGCTCGGGAAGAAACGAGATCTTCGACAGATCGAAACCCGACTTTTGCTTCCTGGCAAGGTATTTGCGTCCCACCCACGAGACAACCCGATCCCGCACATTCGACATAACCGCAGATTACCGGACTTTCCTTGAGACAATCCTCATCGGACACCCCGCAGATGTGTGATCAACAGCTCCGAGACCGCGGGTGCGGCCACCTCCGGCAGGAAATGCCCGCCCGAGGCCAGTTTTTCGAGCCGATAAGGCCCGGTCACCCAATTCTTCGTGTCCTCGATCCCCGACGGCGCCACCGCCGGATCCTCACTGGCGAGGAACAACGTCGGCACGGCCACCCGATCGGGGTACCCCGTGAAATCGTTTGCCCGATACCAATCGAGCGCGGCGGTCAACGCTCCGGGTTCACGCAATCGCGCGTTGTACTCGTTCAGATGAGCCTCCGGCACGCCCGGAATGACCAACGGCTTCGCCAGCAGCTTGTTCTCCGGTATCGGCGTCGGCTCCCTGAACCCCGCCATGTAGGCCGACCGTTTCTGCTGCTCAGGATCTTCCCGCAACGCCTTCTCGAACGCGCCGAGATGCGGCACGGACACCGCGGTCAGCGACCGCACCCGGCCCCCGTGGCGCGCGGCCGCCACCCAGGCGACCGCCGCGCCCCAGTCGTGCCCGACCAGATCGAACCGCCCCCAGCCGAGTGAGTCCGCGATCCCCCGCACGTCCCGCACCTGATGATCGAGCTGGTAATGCTCGATCCCGGCTGGCCGCACCCCGCGCGAGTACCCACGCTGATCGGGCGCCACAGCGCGATAGCCCGCCCCCGCGAGCGCTCGCAGCTGTGCCTCCCATTCGATGCCGAACTCCGGAAAGCCGTGCAGCAGCAAGACTTTCCGCCCCCGTTCCGGCCCGGCGGCGACGGCGTCGAACACCCCGGCCCTGGTCGGGATCTTGATCCGTTCCAGGCGTCCTGACGCCGCCGCTGTGCCGATGCCCGCCGTCCCCACGGCGACCATCGCACCCACCGCCCCCCTCAGTGCTCCCCGCCTCGTGATCCCCATGGCCATAACCTTGGCCTGACGAAGCGGACCGGACCATGGGGTAAACCCCCGGTCTTCTCCTCAGGGTTACCCCCGAGACCCGGGCTCGTGAGTGTTCCGGCCGGTTAGAACCGGCCGGAACACTCACGACCCCAGCGGCTAGCGGCCGAAGGTCTCTGCGTCGGGCGGAGCGGCGATGGTCACCGGCTTGCCCCAGTCGCTGAAGCGGATCTCGGTGGTGCTGACCTTGCCGGTGCTCATGACGGGGACGATCATCTTCAGCTGGGCCAGTTCGTCACCGCGGCAAACCAGCAGCTCGTACTCGACGGTCTTGCCACCTGAGCCCAGCGCGTACTGCATCTCCTCCTTGAGGTAGACGCTCTCCACCTTCTCAGCAGCCTGCTTGAGATCCACTGTGACGCTGTGCCGAACGCACTGCCCCTCCACCGCTGTCGCGTGGATGAAGCCACCAGCAGCGATGATCGGCAGGTGGTAGTTGGTCGGCGTGACGGCCTGAGCCAGGCTGTCGTGCACTTCCAGCAGATTGTTGTTGAGTTCCGAGTCGAGGTTCCGTGGCAATGGAAGCCACGGCTTGCCCTTTTGCTTTTCGAACTCAGCAGGCAGCTTCGCGTACGACTCCCCCTGCGCGGTGACCAGCCTCAACTCGTCAAGGGGTCGCCCCTGCTGCAGCGGAGTACGCACCGTGCTTGCCAATTCCAGACCGTCCACAACGGATTTGACCGGTTCTGCCAGCCGCAGGACCCGCGCGTCACCCTCCGAAGGCTTGAGCAGGCCGTCGCTGGGCACCACGACGAAGTGATACGTCGACTTGGCCAGCACCGCCTTCGTCACTGCCTCGACCAGCGAACCGGCGCCGCCGACCCGATGGGTGACGGGCGGCGGGGACGACGGCTGTGTCGGCGATAGCTGCACCACCCCACCCGCGGACTGTCCGGGCGCGTCACAACCGGCGATCGCGAGCAGCACTAAACCAGCCATCAATACCCGCATTAGGCACTCCCCAGTGTCTGACCAGCACAAACCGCTGGCCAGCAGAAGAGTACTCGTGAGCGTTGCGGGCGGTTAGAACCGCCCGCAACGCTCACGAGCCCTTTAGAGCTGGTTGACGTCGATGACGCGTACGACCGCCGCGCCCTCTTCGTCGGAGGCCGCGAGGTCGACCTCGGCGCTGATGCCCCAGTCATGGTCTCCCGCCGGGTCGTCGAAGATCTGGCGGACCTTCCAGAGCCCCGGCTCCTTCTCGATGATCAGCAGCGCCGGCCCACGCGCGTCCGGGCCGATGCCGAGCGTCTCGTGCTGGTCGTAGTAGTCCTCGATCGCGTCTTCCCACTCCTCGGCGTGCCAGCCGGAAGCGCCGTCGAGCTGGCCGAGTTCGTAGTAGTTGCGGCGGGCGGCGAGTTCGACGCGGCGGAAGAGCTGGTTGCGCACGAGCACCCGGAACGCGCGCTCGTTGCGGGTGACTGGCGGCGGACCGTCCGGCAGCGCAGGGGCGTGCGGGCCCTCGTCCTCGTCTGGGTTGCGCAGTGACTCCCACTCGTCGAGCAGGCTGGAGTCGATCTGACGGACCATCTCGCCGAGCCACTCGATGAGATCCTGCAGCGCCTCGGTCTTCGCGTCGTCGGGGACCGTGTGGCGCAGGGTGTCGAACGCGTCGGTCAAGTACCGCAGCACCAGGCCTTCCGAGCGGGCCAGCTGATAGAAATTGATGAACTCCACGAAGTTCAGCGCGCGCTCGTACATGTCGCGCACGACCGACTTCGGCGAAAGCTGGTAGTCGTCGACCCACGGGTGACCCTGCCGGTAACCGGCGTACGCGACCTGCAGCAGCTCCTCGAGCGGCTTCGGGTACGTGACGTTCTCGAGCAGCGTCATGCGCTCGTCGTACTCGATGCCCTCGGCCTTCATCGACTGGACGGCCTCGCCGCGCGCCTTGAACTGCTGCTGTGACAGCACCGGTCGCGGATCGTCCACAATGGATTCCACAATGGACACGACGTCGAGCGCGTAGCTCGGCGACTCGATGTCGAGCAGGTCGATCGCGGCCAGTGCCAGCGGCGAGAGCGGCTGGTTCAGCGCGAAGTCGAACTGCAGGTCGACGGTCAGCCGCACGATTCGGCCTTCCGCGTCGGGCTCGGGGAGCCGCTCGACCACGCCGGCGGCGAGCAGCGCGCGATAGATCGCGATCGCCCGCCGGATGAGCCTGCGCTGCGAAGCGCGGTCCTCGTGGTTGTCCTCCAGCAGGTGCCGCATCGACTCGAAAGCGTTGCCAGGCCGCGAGATCACGTTGAGCAGCATCGAGTGCGTCACGCGGAAGCTCGACGTCAACGGCTCCGGCTCGGCGGCGACGAGCCGCTCGAAGGTGCTCTCTGTCCAGTTGACAAAGCCTTCAGGTGCCTTCTTACGGGTGATCTTCCGCTTCTTCTTCGGGTCGTCACCCGCCTTCTCAAGCGCCTTCGCGTTCTCGATGACGTGGTCGGGCGCCTCTACGACGACGTACCCGTCGGTATCGAACCCCGCCCGTCCAGCGCGCCCCGCGATCTGGTGGAACTCTCGCGCCTTGAGATGCCGCTGACGGACTCCGTCGTACTTCGTAAGCGCTGAGAAGACCACCGTGCGGATAGGCACGTTGATGCCCACGCCGAGCGTGTCGGTCCCGCAGATCACCTTCAGGAGCCCGGCCTGCGCGAGCTGCTCGACCAGGCGCCGGTACTTCGGCAGCATGCCGGCGTGGTGCACGCCGATGCCGTGCCGCACGAGCCGCGAGAGCGTCTTGCCGAACCCGGCGGTGAACCGGAAGTCGCCGAGCATCTCGGCGATGGCCTCCTTCTCGGCCTTCGTCGTGACGTTGATGCTCATCAGCGTCTGCGCGCGCTCGATCGCGGCCGCCTGCGAGAAGTGGACGACGTACACCGGCGCCTGGCCGCCGTTGAGCAGCTCGCTCATCGTCTCGTGCAGCGGCGTGAGCGCGTAGCGGTAGGTCAGCGGCACCGGCCGCTGCGCCGAGGTGACCACGGACGTCGGGCGCCCGGTGCGCCGCGTCAGGTCCTTCTCGAAGTACGAGACGTCGCCCAGCGTGGCCGACATCAGCACGAACTGCGCGTTCTTGAGCTCGAGCAGCGGGACCTGCCAGGCCCAGCCGCGGTCGGGCTCGGAGTAGAAGTGGAACTCGTCGGCCACCACCTGCCCGACCGGGGCGTCCGCGCCGAACCGCAACGCGATGTTCGCCAGGATTTCAGCGGTGCAGCAGATGATCGGCGCGTCGGCGTTCACGCTGGAGTCGCCGGTCATCATGCCGACGTTCTCGGCGCCGAAGGTGTCGATCAGCTGGAAGAACTTCTCCGACACCAGCGCCTTGATGGGCGCGGTGTAAAAGCTGCGTTTGCCTTGCGCCATTGCGGTGAAGTGGGCGCCGACCGCGACGAGGCTCTTGCCCGAGCCGGTCGGGGTCGAGAGGATCACGTTGGCGCCTGAGACCACCTCGATCAGGGCCTCTTCCTGCGCGGGGTACAGCTCGAGCCCGCGCTCGGCCGTCCACGAAGAGAAGGCCTCGAACAGCGAGTCGGGGTCCGGATCTGCGGGAAGAGCGTCTGTGAGTGTCATCAGATGACCTATGGTGCCATCCGATGGTCGCCACTTGGCGAGGGGCGATCGCGGGCGAAACGCGAAACCCGTAGGCTTCTGCTACCGCGCACCGTTCGGGGGAACCTCCAAGCCTGCGCGCACACTGGCGGTAATTCCGGAGGACAGGAATGGCACAGGACATCATCCCGATCGAACTCGGGCTTCCGCAGGGCGACCTGGTCACCCTGTGGGCTCCGCGCTGGCGGGAGGACGGCGAGGAATGGGAAGCCTTCCTCGGCGATGAGGAAGACCTGTTCGCGTTCCCGGACGCCGCGCATCTAGCCGCGTTCGTGCGCACGGCCGAGCAGCACGACCTCACCGACCACCCCGCGTGGGACGTCGTGCCCGGCCTGAACGTCCCGGAGCTGATCCCGGACGACGACCACTCGTACGACCTGGTCGGCGTGCCCGAGCTGGCCGCGGGCGAGCCCGACTCGTGGACCATCGCCGAGCTGGCCGAGATCATCGGCATCGTGCGCTCGCTCGCGGACGTCTGCGAGCTCGACGACGTGCACGAGGTGCTCGACGGCAACGAGGCGTTCTCCCTGCTCGACCAGGGCACGCTGCCGTTCAGCGGCCGTGACGGCGAGAAGCTGTGGACCGCGCTGTCGGAGACCGTGTCCGAGAAGTGGGACATCGTGCTCGACGCCGTCGACAGCCTGGTCACCGTGCCGGACGTCGACGAGAAGGTGCTGGAGCAGACCGCCGAGGACCTCTCCGCGTTCCTCGCCGAGTCGGCCGAGGCCGAGGCGGCCGCCGCCGAAGGCGAGCTGGACTCCGACGCCGACGACGAAGAAGAGGCCGAGGACGAGGGTCCCGTCGGCTTCTGGGCCGAGGTCGGCATCGACCCGATCAAGATCATCACCGGCGGCAACGAGTACTACACCCTGCGCTGCTACCTCGACGACGAGCCGATCTTCCTGGGCTCCGACGGCGAGATCGACGTGTTCACCTCGGCGAAGGCGCTGGAGCGCAAGCTCGCCGACGGCGCGTCGCTCGCCGGCACCGACCTCGCCGAAGTGTCCACTTGGGACGAGGTGCTCGCCAAGGCCACCGGCGGTGAGCTCGAGGTCGAGGTCGACACCGAGAACACCTACGTGCTCACCGGCCTCGACGACGACATCGCCGCGGGCGTCGAAGCGATCGACCCGACCCAGCTGGAGCTGGCCGTCGAACTGCTCTCGGACGCCGCGGACTGGGCGGGCGACGAGAGCGTTTCCGAGGCGCTGGCCTCCTCGGAGGGCTTGAGCTTCCTGTTCAGCTTCATCCTCAAGCCCGAGCCGGGCAAGCTCAAGCCGAGTGCGCCGTTCGACGCGGAGCAGGCGGAGTGGCGCAAGCTCGTCGAGTCCTTCGAGGACCGTCTCAACGTCGGCTGAGCGCGAAATCGTAGGATCCCCGGATGACTTCCGGGGATCTTGCGCGCGCGACGGCCATGCTCGACTCGATGCTGCTCGCGGACGGTCACAACGACCTGCCGTGGGAGCTTCGGGACACTTCCGGGCCCAACCCGGTGGCGGCGGTCGCCGGCACGGATCTCACCGTCCGGCAGCCGCACCTCCACACCGACTTCGTGAAGCTGACCGAGGGCAAGCTCGGCATGCAGTTCTGGTCGGTCTACGTGCCGTGCGAGTTCGAGGGCCACAGCGCCGTCACCGCGGTGCTGGAGCAGATCGAGGTCGTGCACCAGCTCATCGAGCGCTACCCCGACCGGCTCGCGCTGGCCGAGACGGCCGAGGACGTGCTGGCCGCGCGCGCGAGCGGGCGGATCGCCTCGCTGCTGGGCGCCGAGGGCGGGCACGCGATCGCGGAATCCCTTGGCGTGCTGCGGAGTCTGCGCCGTCTCGGTGTCCGGTACATGACGCTGACGCACAACTTCAACACCACCTGGGCCGACTCGGCCACCGATGAGCCGGAGCACGGCGGGCTCTCGGAGTTCGGCCGCGAGGTGGTCGCCGAGATGAACAAGATCGGCATGCTGGTCGACCTGTCCCACGTCGCGCCGAGCACGATGCGCGACGCGCTCGACATCAGCACGAAGCCGGTCATCTTCAGCCACTCGTCGTGCGTCGCGGTCAACGCGCACCCGCGCAACGTGCCGGACGACGTGCTCGCGCGGCTGGCAGGCAACGGCGGCGTCTCGATGGTGACGTTCGTGCCCGCGTTCGTCTCACCAGCCGTCTATACGTGGGAGAACGACCTGCGCGCCGCCATGGAGGCGGCGGGCGAGGAGTACCGGAATGTGGGCGCCCGCAAGCGTTTCGCCGCCGCGTGGGACGGCCCGCCCAAGCCCGAGGCGACCGTCGCCGACGTAGTCGCGCACATCGAGCACGCGCGCGAGGTGGCCGGCGTCGACCACATCGGACTCGGCGGTGACTACGACGGTGTCGGCAAGCTGCCGGTCGGGCTGGAAGACACCTCCACCTACCCGGTGCTGTTCGCCGCGCTGCTGGAGCGCGGGTGGAGTGAGGCCGACTGCGAGAAGCTCGCCGGCCTCAACACCCTCCGCGTTCTTAAGGACGCTTAACCGACAGGCGCGACGCCCGGAGTGACCGCACCCGCGTCGATGGTGTGGTTCTCCGGCGCGGCGTCGACGCCACCGAACGTCCACGGCAGCGTGACGTGCGGGTCGCTGTAGTCACCGCGCGGGTTGTACTCCTGCGGCGCGGTGAACGTCAGCGCCAGCGGCGTCTGCTGCTGCTCGTCGATGGCGCTCCAGTGCAGCGGGATGTAGGCGGGCGAACCCTCCGACACCCGGACGTTCGGGGCGTCGTCGCGAGCCTGGTTGTCGATCAGCACATCGTGCGCGCCGACCAGGTCCAGCGGTAGCGAACCGGGCAGCGTGCACGTGACGCCGGGCTTCGCGGTGAACTGGACCGCCGCGTAACGCTGACCGGCGCCCGCGCCCCCGTAGACCAGGTTCGTGTCGAGATCGCCTGCCGTGCAGTGGAAATCGGTCGGCATCGCGGTGGCGGTCCCGGCGCTCAGCGCGGTGGCGGCCAGCGCCGTGGTGGCCAGGACGGTGATGGTGCGAGTAATCATCTGCTTCCTCCCTGTGTCCTTAGGGAAGATGCCCAGCACGCCGTCAGGTAAGCCCCATCGTGGGATCCTTCACGATCAAGCAACCCTCGTGTGGGTGAGACGTCCTTAATCCTAGGTAAAGCGTTCTGCCCGTACGGGAATCAGGCCGATCGCGAGCAACGGGAACACCGCCGCGACGGCGAACGCGAGCGCGTAGCGCGTGTCCCCGATGACCAGTCCCAGCAGCGGCGGAGTCAGCGCGGCTGCGATGTTCTGGGTGGTGTTCTGCGCGCCCATAGCGCGGCCCGCCCAGTCGATGCCGGCGAGTTCGGCGGACGCGGTGAAGCCCAACCCGTTGTCGCTCACGGTGATCACCGCGGCGAGCACGAGCGCGAGCACCACCAGCCACGGCCACGTCCGGTCGCCGAGCGCGACCAGCAGCATCACAGCGGCGCTCGCGACGGCCAGCTGGCGCATGGGGCGCAGCCTGCTGCCGACGCGATCGGACCAGCGGCCGGACACGAGCCTGCCCGCGGCGCCGAGCACCGCGACGGCCGCGAGGAACCAGCCTGCCGCGAGCGGGCTCCAGTGCCGCACGGCGACCAGGTACACCGGCGCGAACGCGGAGACCGCGAACTGCGGGACGACCAATAGGGAACTTGCACCATGCACGCGCCACAACGCGGGTTTCCGGTACGGCGACGGGGTTTTCGCGCGCTCGTGCCGTGGCGGGCGCGGCGGGTCGACGACGAAGAGCGCGACGAGCACCGCGACCACGATCGCCAGTCCGGCAGGCAGCAGCATGGCGGCCTGGAAGCCGTGGTGCGCGGCCAGCGGCGGCAGCCCGAGCGCCGCGACGCCGACCCCGAGCGGCTGCGCCATCTGCCGGATGCCCATGGCGAAGCCACGTTCTTCCGGTCCGAACCAGCCCATGACCGCGCGGCCGCTCGCCGCGTTGACGCTCGCGGTGCTGGCGCCCGCCAGCAGGAACAGGGTGAACAGCAGCGCCAGATCGTGTGCGAAGACAGTGCTCAGCAGGATGAGCCCCGAGACGCCGAGCCCGATGGCCATGATCAGGCGCTCGCCGTAGCGGTCGGCCAGCGCGCCCCAGGCGATGAGCGTGAACAGCAGGCCGGCGCTCGGAGCGGCGACGACGGTGCCCGCCTGCGCGAGCGTGAGGTGCTCGGTGTCCCGCAGAGCGGGAACCAGGAACGGGATGCCGTAAAGGAAAGCGCACGACGCGGTCTGCGCGGCCAGGCCGAGCGCGAGGATGACCCACCGTCGTTTGCTCGCCGTGGCCGTCACCAGCGTCATCGCGATCACCGTCCCAGAATATAGGATTTAGTTCCTACATCCTGAACTTTACTTCGCAACGCTAAGCATCACAAGGGGCGTCACTCCGACAGAAGGCCGAGGAGTTCGCGGCGCTCATCGGGATCGAGAAACGCGGATTCGGCCGCGTTCAGGGTGAATCGGCGCAGGTCGTCGAGGGTGTAGCCGAAGGCTTCGGAAAGCGCGGCGAATTCGCTCGTCAGCGTGCAGCCACTCATCAGGCGGTTGTCCGTGTTGACCGTCACCCGGAAGCCCTCGCGGGCCAGCAGGCCGAACGGGTGCGCCGCGATCGACGGCGCCGCGCCGGTCTGCACGTTGGACGAAGGGCAGAGCTCCAAAGGGATTCCGGCGGCCCTGACATGCTCGGCCAACCGTCCCAAGTGGACCCGGTCGCCGGTCACCGCGATGTCGTCGGCCAGGCGCACTCCGTGACCGATTCGCTTCGCGCCACATACATGAATCGCTTCCGCGATCGAGTCCACGCCCGCCGCTTCCCCGGCATGAATAGTGAAATGTGCATTATTCGCGCCAAGAAATTGAAAAGACTCCAGAAAACGCGACGGTGGGTAACCGGCTTCGGGTCCGGCGATGTCGAACCCGGCGACTCCGGCATCGCGGTAACGCACCACGAGAGCCGCGATTTCGCGTGCGCTTTCGTGCTGCCTCATCGCGCAAAGCACGGAGCGTACGCGAATTCGCCTGCCCTGACGTGCGGCTCGTCGCTCACCGTCAGCAAAACCGGCCGAAACAGCCTCTATCACCCCTTCGAGTGATAGTCCCCCTTCGCGAAAGAGTTCGGGCGCATACCGCACCTCAGCATGGACGATGCCGTCTTCCGCGAGATCCTCCACCGCCTCTGCGGCTACCCTGACCAGCGCGTCTTCGCTCTGTAACACGCCACACGTATGGGCGAATGTCTCGAGGTACGAGACGAGCGAGCCGGCGTCCGCGGCGTCGGTGAACCACCTTCGGAGCGCTGCGGAGTCCCCGGATGGGAGGGCCTTATACCCGATCGCGTCGGCGAGTTCGATCACGGTACCCGGACGGAGCCCGCCGTCGAGGTGATCATGCAGCAGCACCTTGGGCATGCGGCGAATGTTTTCGGTCGTCACAGGGGTTTTAGACCGCATAGAGCAACCTTACTCACGAAGACATTCCCCTACATGGACGCAAGCCTCGAGCTGAACTTAACCCTCAGCTTTGTCGATCATGGACTGAATCGGCCAACGGGGGTAGACAGGCTTCACGGGGGCCATACGTACGGCAATTCTCCAAAAGATAAGCTTCAGTCCAGTCCCTTCCCATTTCCCCGCCCGACGAAGGACACCGCAGTGACCACTGACAACAACATTGCCGCCCCGTCATTCGACCGGATGCGCAACATGCTGGTGCGCGCGGCCGAAGTTCGTGAGAGCGAGCAACAGCAGATCTTCGACGCGCTCGACGACATCTACGCCCGTCTCGCGCCGGTCGACTCGCTCGGGGCGGTGCGGAAGCGACTCTCCGAACTGCCCGACCGCACCGAGGTCAGCGTGCTGGCCGAGCGCCTCGACGAGGCCATGACGCGGCTCGAGGCCCAGGACAACGCGCTCTCGGACATCGCACGCGCGGTCGAGAGCATCGTCGACAAGCTGGCCAAGCCCTTCGCCCAGCTCGACGGCCGCCTCGACGGCATGGCCGCCCGCTTCGAAGGCGTCGCGGGCCGCATGGACGGCCTGGAGGACAAGCTCCAGAACATCCACCGCCGCATCGACGAGGTCGGCGCGCACCTCGACAAGCAGGACGCCAAGGTCGAGGCCCTCCCGGCGCTCGTCACCGGCCCGGTCCGCGAGCGCATCGAGCTCACCGAGTCCACGCTGCGCGAGCGCATCGACTCCACCGACGCCGAGCTCCGCTCGAAGGTCGACGAGCTCGACCGCAACACCAAGGAGCGCATCGGCGCCAACACCGAGGCACTCAAGACCGCCCTCACCGAGACCGGCGAGATGATCGACGCCTCCGAGCGCCTCGACGGCCTCGGTGACCGCCTCGAGAAGGTCACCCTCCGCCTCGACGAGCTGGCCAACCGCCTCGACAAGGTCGAAGACGGCTTCACCTCCCAGCTCGGCGACCTCGACGGTTCCATCAAGAGCGGCCTCTCCAAGGTCGAGGGCACCCTGTCGAAGCAGCCGGACACCGACTCGGTCACCTCGCTGGTCCGCAAGAGCAACGAGGAGTCGGAGCGCCGCATCGGCGGCCAGCTCGACGAGGCCATGGCCACCTTCGCGGAGCTCATGCTCGGCGGCGGCCCGGCCGCTCCCCAGCTCGCCCCGCCGCCCCCGGCCCCCCGCCAGCCCCGCCGCGCCGCCCGCAACGGCCGCGCGCCCAAGGCCACCGTGGACGCCAAGGCCAAGACCAACGGCGAAGTCACGGACGACTCGGGCGAGTAGTAGGCTCACGTTTCGTAAGGTGCCCTCCCCTACCAACCCGGGGGAGGGCACCTTCGTATTTGGGGGCTTGGGGCTTTGGGCTGGCGTGCGCGTTTGGGGACGCTGGGCGGCCCGAAACGCGCACGCCAGCCCCTGCCCGCCGCTCGGGGTCGCCCACCTTGGGAATCTCAGGTTTCGAGCCCACGGAGTGGCTTTTGGGCCGCCAGGTGTCCCAAAAGCAACTCCGTCAGCAGCGCTTGCGCGGGTTTCGGTCACTTAGCCCAGGTTTTGAGCCCACGATGTGGCGTTTGGGCCATCTCATGGCCCAAACGCCACATCGTCGAACCCCATCCCAGCTCGCGGAGCGTCGACCCTCTTTGTGCGGGGTTTTCGGCCACTCAGCGGCCGAAAACCCTGCACAACACCCCCGCCCCCGTCCTGAGCAGCCCCCGAATCCACGCTACCGCCCACCCCCGACAAAAAAGCCCACCCAAGATCAACAACGTCACCCTGTCCACACCCCGCCCCGACTGTGGACAACCCACCTCAAGTTGATCTTGGTCACCCTCCCGCCCCAGGGTCACCGATAAGCTGGACGTGGGGCCGGCCCCCTGGGAGTGGCGGGGGCTGGGATCTGGTGGTTAAGGGGCGTTCAGCCGCGCAGGGTTTCCAGGACCAGCGGCGTAGCCTCGGGGGCCTCGTCCGCGATGGTGAACGCGCCGTCGAGGGCAGCCAGGGCCGCTGGAACCGCCTCAGGCGTGTCCGTGTGGAGCTCCAGCACCGGGTCGCCCGCTGAGACGGGGGCGCCGGGCTTCGCGAGGCAGAGGATGCCCGCGGCAGCCTGGACCGGGTCTTCCTTGCGGGCCCGGCCCGCGCCCAGGCGCCAGGCGGCGACACCGACCGAGTAGGCGTCCAAGGAAGCCAAGACTCCGGAGCTGGGGGCCTTGACCACCTCGATGTGGCGAGGCCGAGGCAGCGGGGCGGAAGGGTCTCCGCCTTGGGCCGAGATCATCGCGCACCACACGTCGTAGGCCTTGCCGGAGGCGAGTACCGCCGCTGGGTCCACATCGGACAGACCGGCGAGCGCGAGCATCTCGCGGGCCAGTGCCACCGTCAGCTCGACGACGTCGGCGGGGCCGCGGCCGCGCAGGACCTCCACCGACTCGGCGACCTCGACCGCGTTGCCGACGGCCGAACCCAGCGGGGTGCTCATGTCCGTGATCAACGCCGAGGTGGCGACGCCGTGCGCGACGCCGATTTCGACCAGCTGGGAGGCCAAAGCGCGGGCCTGGTCGAGGTTCTTCATGAACGCGCCGGAGCCGACCTTGACGTCGAGCACCAGGCCGGAGGCGCCTTCGGCGATCTTCTTGCTCATGATCGAGGAGGCGATCAGCGGGATCGATTCCACTGTGGACGTCACGTCGCGCAGCGCGTAGAGCTTGCGGTCGGCGGGCGCGAGGCCTTCGGTGGCCGCGCAGACGACCGCGCCGACCGAGTCGAGCTGGCGCACGATTTCCGATGTGGACAGTGCGGCGCGCCAGCCGGGGATGGACTCGAGTTTGTCCAGGGTGCCGCCGGTGTGGCCGAGGCCGCGACCCGAGAGCTGAGGCACGGCGGCGCCGCAGGCCGCGACCAGCGGGGCCAGCGGCAGCGTGATCTTGTCGCCGACGCCGCCGGTCGAGTGCTTGTCGACCGTGGGACGGCTGACGTGCAACGCCAGCCGCTCCCCCGAGTCGATCATCGCGCCGGTCCAGCGGGCGATCTCCCCGGAATCCATGCCACGCAGGAAGATCGCCATCGCCAGCGCCGACATCTGCTCCTCGGCGACCACCCCGCGGGTGTAGGCGTCGATGACCCAGGCGATCTGCTCGTCGCTGAGCCTGCCGCCGTCCCGCTTCGTACGGATTACGTCGACAGCGGTGAAGGTTTCGCTCATAGGAACACTCTAAGCGGGCAGGTGCTCCGGTCCAAAGGCGTCCGGAAGCACCGATGACATCGGCAAAATCCCGCTCGGAGTGTCCACAAGGCACTCCGGGCCACCGAGTTCGTACAGCACCTGGCGGCACCGTCCACACGGCATCAGCAGATCACCGGCGCCGCTGCGGCAGGCCACCGCGACCAGCCTGCCGCCACCGGACAGCCGCAGCTGCCCGGCCATCGTGCACTCGGCGCACAACCCGAGCCCGTACGACGCGTTCTCGACGTTGCAGCCCAGCACGAGCCGTCCGTCGTCCACGATCCCGGCGACACCGACGTGCAGGCCCGAGTAGGGCGCATACGCGCTCGCCGCCGCCTCGACGGCGCGAGTGCGCAGCGCGTCCCAATCGATGTTCATCAGCCCTCACCGCGGCGGAAGATCTGGCCGACGTACTTCGGAACCCGAAGTCGTTGCGCCGCAAGGGAAAGCACCAGCAGCGTCACCACGTACGGGGCGGCCGTGACCAGCTCCGGCGGCGCCTTGTCCGTCGTCGCGAACCACAGGATGAACGCGGCGCCGAGCACCACGGCCACCGAAGCGACCGCGAACCGCTTGGCGCGCAACTGGATGAACGCCAGCACGAGCAGCGCGAGGCCGAGCAGCAACAGCAGCGCGTGCACGGATTCCTCGCCACGCAACTGCATCGCGTCCGTGTAACCGAAGAGCCCGGCACCCGCGGCCAGGCCACCCGGCCGCCAGTTGCCGAAGATCATCGACGCGAGGCCGATGTAACCACGGCCACCGGTCTGGCCGTCGCGGAACTGCCCAGAGCTGACCGCGAGGATCGCGCCGCCGAGACCCGCGAACGCGCCGGACGCGATGATCGCCGAGTACTTGTACTTGATCACGTTGACGCCCAGCGACTCCGCCGCGTGCGGCGCCTCGCCGCAGGACCGCAGCCGCAGGCCGAACGGCGTCTTCCACAGCACGTACGCGGTGCCCACGAGCAGCAGCACGGCGAGGAGCGTCAGCAGCGAAAGCCCGGTGGTCAGCCCGCGCAGCAGACCGGCCACATCGGACACCAGGAACCAGTGCTTCTGCTCCAGGTCACCGAGCAGCGAGGACAACCCCGGGATGGACACCTTCTGGACATCGGCCACCGGCGGCGACTGCTTCTGCCCGCCACCCGGCGCCTTCGCGAAGTAGAGCTTCGCGAGAAACAACGTCAGGCCGGGAGCCACCAGCGTGATCGCCACACCGGAGATGATGTGGTCGACGCCGAAGGTCACGGTCGCGACCGCATGGATCAGCCCGCCGACCGCGCCGAGCGCGACGCCTGCCAGCACGCCGACCCACGGACCCCACTGGTAGCCGGCGAAACCGGCGCCCCAGGTGCCGAGCACCATCATGCCTTCGAGACCGATGTTGACCACACCGGCGCGCTCGGACCACAGCCCGCCGAGACCGGCGAGCGCGATCGGCACGGCGGCGGTCAGCGCCGCCGCGACCGTGCCGCTCGAGGTGAGGTCGTTCGCCCCGGTGAGCACCCGGACCAGCGACACCACCGCGAGCGCGGCGACCGCGAGGTACAGATAGATCATCGGCGACAGCCGCCGCTTCGCACCCGCGGGTGCGACCTCGACGCCCGCGCTCAGTCCACCGGCGCTCATGCCGACACCTCCGCCGCGGTCTTGGTCGTGCCGAGCGCGCGTCCGACGTCACGCTGTTCGAGCTTGAGCCGGTAGCGGCGCACGAGCTCGTAGGCGATGACCACCGAAAGCACGATGATCCCCTGCATGATCACCACGATCTCCTTGGGCACACCGGAAATGTCGAGCACGTTCGAGCTCTGGTCGAGCACGCCCCACAGGAACGCGGCGAACGCCATGCCCACCGGGTGGTTCCGGCCGAGCAGCGCGATCGCGATACCGGTGAAGCCCAGCCCCGCCGGGAAGTCCAGCGCGTACGAGTACGACGAGCCGAGCAGCTGCGGCATGCCGACCAGCCCGGCGATCGCGCCGGAGATCAGCATGCTCGCCAGCACCATCTTCTTGACGTTCACGCCGCTGGCGACCGCGGCGGACTCGGACAGGCCGGTCGCCTTCAGGTCGAAGCCGAACCGGGTCCGGTTGAGCATGAACCAGTAGAGGAACCCGACCAGCGCGGCCAGGATGATCAGGCCGAAGATCTTCGACGACGACCCGGTGTAGGCGAAGCCGGGCACGCGCCCGCCCTCGGTGATCGTCGCGGTGCCGATGTTGTTGCTCCCGGCCACCTTCACGGCCAGCCGGTCCGCGTTGAGCAGGTACGCCACGATCGCGGTGGAGATCGCGTTCAGCATGATGGTCGAGATGACCTCGCTGACGCCCCGCGTCACCTTGAGGAACCCGGCGATGCCCGCCCAGATCGCGCCGACCGCCATGGCGGCGATCAGGGTCAGCAGGATCCGCACGAACGACGGCATCCCGGACAGGAACGACGAGCCGGCGAACGCCGCCGCCAGCATGGCCGCGAGCCGGTACTGGCCGTCGACGCCGATGTTGAACAGCCGCATGCGGAAGCCGATGGCGACCGCGACCGCGGACAGGTAGTAGGTGGTCGCGCTGTTGATCGAGTTGACCAGCGTGCGCGGCCGCTGCACCGACTTGACCATCTGGTCGAGCACGTCGATCGGCGGGTGCCCGGTCCCGGCGAGGATCAGCGAGCACACCAGCAGCGCGAAGACCAGCGCCGCGACCGGCGCCGCCAGTCCCAGCGAGATCGAGCGGACTGAAAATCGTCCCATCAGGACACTCCCTCGCCCGCGCCGGTCATCGCGGAGCCGAGCTCCTCTGGCGTGACCGACTTCGGGTCGTATTCGGCGACGAGCTTGCCGCGCAGGATGACCGCGAGCCGGTCGGACATGCCGATCAGCTCGTCGAGGTCGGCGGAGATCATGAGCACCGCGAGGTGCTCGGCGCGGGCGCGGCGGATGTGCTCCCAGATGGCGGCCTGCGCGCCGACGTCCACCCCGCGTGTGGGGTGGGAGGCGAGCAGCAGCACCGGGTTCCCGCTCATCTCGCGGCCGATGATCAGTTTCTGCTGGTTGCCGCCGGACAGCGACGCGATGGCGACCTCGATGCCCGGCGTGCGCACGTCGTAGTCCTTGACGATGCGCTCGGTGTCCTCGCGCGCGCCCTTGCGGTCGAGCAGCAGCCCGCCCGCCTTGACGCTCGGCGCCTTCGTCTGGTGCCCGAGGATGCGGTTCTCCCAGAGCGTGCCCTCCAGCAGCAGGCCCTGGCGGTGCCGGTCCTCCGGCACGTACGCCATCCCGGCGTCGCGGCGGTCCCGAGTGGACTCCTTGGCGAGATCCTTGCCCTGCAAGGAAACCCGGCCGCCGGCGAGCGGGCGGATGCCCATCAGCGCCTCGACCAGCTCGGCCTGCCCGTTGCCCTCGACACCCGCGATGCCGAGCACCTCGCCCGCGTGGATGGTGAACGACATGTCCGACAGCACGGTCCGGCCGTCGGAGCCGGTCACGCTCAGTCCCGAAACCTCGAGCACCGGGGTGGTGGTCACGGTCGACTCGCGCAGCTCCGGCACCGGCAGCGCGCTGCCGACCATGAGCTCGGCGAGCTGACGCGCGGTGACCTCGCCCGGCTCGACACTCGCGACGGTAGTGCCGCGCCGGATGACCGTGATGTCGTCGGCGACCGAAAGCACCTCGTCGAGCTTGTGCGAGATGAACAGGATCGTCAGGCCTTCGGCCTTGAGATCGCGCAGATTGCCGAAGAGTTCGTCGACTTCCTGCGGCACGAGCACGGCGGTCGGCTCGTCCAGGATCAGGATGCGGGCGCCGCGGTAGAGCACTTTGAGGATCTCGACCCGCTGCCGCTCACCCACCCCGAGGTTGTCGACGAGACTGTCCGGGTCGACGCCGAGGCCGTAGCGCGCGGAGATCTCCTTGATCTTCGCGCGGGCGGCCTTGAAGTCCAGCGACATGCCGGTTTTGGGCTCGGTGCCGAGCACCACGTTTTCCAGTACGGTGAAATTGTCGGCCAGCATGAAGTGCTGGTGGACCATGCCGATCCCGGCGGCGATCGCGTCGGCCGGGTTGTGGAAGGTCACTTCGGCGCCGTCGATGGTGATGGTGCCCTCGTCGGGACGGTGCATCCCGTACAGGGTCTTCATCAGTGTCGACTTGCCCGCGCCGTTCTCACCGACGAGAGCATGCACTGTGCCGCCCCGCACGCCGACGTTGATGTCGGAGTTGGCGACGACGCCGGGGAACCGTTTGGTGATGCCCTTGAGTTCAACGGCGTAACTGGGGTGCCGTGGTGCGGCTGAATCCTCGCTGATCGTGCACGCTCCTCACGAACGGTGACGGGCCCGAAGCGGGTTAGCCGCTTCGGGCCCATCTGTACTACCAGATCTTAAAAGGCGGAGAAGTTACTTGGTCGCGGGGACCTTGATCTCGCCCGACGTGATCTTCGTCTTGTAGTCCTCGAGCTGGGTCTTGATGTCGTCGATCTTGCCGCCGCTCGTGGCGTACTCGACACCGCCCGCCTTCAGGTCGTAGACCTTGTTGCCCGCCTGGAACTTGCCGTCCTTGACCGACTTGATGAAGTCGTAGACGGCCAGGTCGACCTTCTTGATCATCGAGGTGATGATCACGTCCTTGACGTCGGCCAGCGCCGGCAGGTTGTACTGGTCGGAGTCGACGCCGATACCCAGCTTGTTCTTGGCCTTGGCGGCCTTGAAGACACCGCTGCCCGAGCCACCGGCCGCGGCGTAGACCACGTCGGCGCCCTGGTCGAACTGGCCGTTCGCGGCGGTCTCACCCTTGGCGGGGTCGTTGAAGCCGGTGAAGTCCGGCGGCTGGGTCAGGTACTTCGACTGCACGGTGATGCCCGGCTTGGCGGCCTTGGCACCGGCGGCGAAGCCGACCTCGAACTTCTGGATCAGCGGGGTGTTCACACCGCCGATGAAGCCCACGTTGCCGGTCTTGCTCTTCAGCGCCGCGGCGACGCCGACCAGGAACGAGCCCTCGTTCTCGGCGAAGGTCAGGTTCGCGATGTTCGCGCCGTCGTCCGTGCCGGGCGTGAAGTCGTCGACGATCGCGAACTTGACGTTCGGGTTGTCCTTGGCGACCTTGCCGACAGCGCCCTGGTAGGCGAAGCCGATCGCGATGATCGGGTTGTAGCCCTGCTCGGCCAGTGTGCGCAGCCGGTCTTCCTTCTGCGCGTCGGTCTCACCCGCCGCCGCTTCCAGCTCCTTGACCTCGATACCGGACTCGGCCTTGGCCTTGTCCAGGCCGCGCGCCGCCGAGTCGTTGAACGACTGGTCGCCGCGGCCACCGATGTCATAGGCCAGCCCGACCTTGACCGACGCCGGGGCGCCGCTGCCGTTGCCGGGCGCCGGCGTCGAGCCGCTGCCTGTGTCCGAACCGCTGCAAGCCGAGAGCGTCAGCAGACCGGCCATGGCCACCGCCGCCAGCGCGGTTCCACGCATGCGAAGCAAGGTGTGTCTCCCTCCCCGCCGTTTCAGCGGATGTTCGAGAACGAATCCGCGCAGGGATGCGCGGTTCGACTGGCGAACCGTACCCGCATGGTGGGAAGACGCCATAGGAAAGGCACGCTACGTAACCCAAATGTTTACTCACGCACCGCCCGAGCGACGAGCTGATCACATACCGTGACAATACTTACGGCTCCCGACCGATCGGTCAGGAGCCGTAAGAGGTAAACCGATCAGGGCAATTACCAGACGGCGATGATGGTCATATTACCGGCCAGATAACCGGAGCTGCGAATGACCGCCTGCTGACCGACGTTGACGACATTCGACGCCTGATCACTGCAGCTGCCCGGGCCGCAGGCCTTCATCACGATGTAGTACTTCGGCCGGTTGTTCACGTAGTTGCACGTGGTCCACGCGGAGTGCCCGTCACCCGCGATGCCGGTGTTGTAGCACACGGCATCGGCATGTGCGGCGCCCGCACCGAAAACCATTATCCCCAGAAATGCGGCCATCGAAGCGAAAACAGATACAATTTTCTTCCCCATGCGGCGACGGTATCCGGTTTCCCCTTTACGCAGTACCCGGCAATCGGGTGGCTTCGCCCGCGCCGTCGCAGCCACCGACCGGACCGACGACTGTGTAGCACCGGTCACACACCGTGCGATCAGCGATGCTCCCTCCTCGCCGAGACCCCCGGCGACCGGCTGCCCCCACTAGCCCGAAAGTGACTTTCGTCAGGTCTCATCTGACGAAAGCCACTTTCGGGGTAAAGCGACGTAGGGCCTGGTCAGGGACTACTGGCAGGTGAACCGCGCGCCCGCCCAGTCGCCCCGGTCGTAGGAGTTGCCGTCGCCACCGTCGGTGACCACGAGCTTCACGTACTGGGCGCCGGTGATGTCCGCTGTCAAGTGTGACGCCGGGTCCAGATAGGTCAGCAGCCCGGAACCGGCCGTCTTCTTGCCGTCGGAATAGACCTCGAAGGTCGCCGAGCCGCGCAGGTTCGCCGGTTCCTTCTCGTCGTCGATGCCGACGTCGGTGCTGAACGCCGTGCAGCGGCCGCCGGTGTAGAAGACCAGCTCACTCGGCGCGTGCGCGCCCAGGCCCTTGGCGTAGCGGACGCCGTTGATGGTCAGCGGCTTGCCGTCCTTGTCGGGGATGCCGCCGTTGGACATGTCACGCTCGATGTTGCCGTAGCCGTTCTTCTCGGCGTACCAGCGCAAATCACTCGCGTAGGCCGCCCCGGCCGGCGGTGCCGCGGGCACGGTCACCGGGGAGTCACCGGACTGCTCGATCCGGCCGAAGCCCAGCGTGTCGTACCGCGTCTCGCTGTGCAGCGCCGTCACCGTGCCCTCGGAACCGGCTGGTGGCGTGATCCGCCAACGTCCGGTCGCCGACTCGTCGGCGCCGAGTATCCACTTGCGAGGACGCGAGAGCTGCTCGATCTTCCAGCCCGCGGGCGCGGTCAGCGAGACCTTGGGCGCGAAGATCGGGAGACGGGCGTGGTTGGTGACCGAAACCGTGGCTTCGAACGGCTTCCCTGCCGGGACGAGGTCGCCGGGCACGCCACTGACCGTGGCGGCGAACTCGAGACCCGCGCCGACCAGCGGCTCGTGGCGCGGCCAGTCCCCGCCCGCCTTGATGCGGAACATCGCGGTGCCGTGCGGCGGCACGAGCGCGGAGATCTGCCCGGCGCTCTGATACGTCTTGTGCTTCCACAGGTCACGCACGCTGTAGCCGGGCGACCGCGGCAGGCCGAGCGCGGCGACGTTGGTCCCGATGGTCGCGCTGGTGGTGTTCTCGTTGAACAACGCCACCGCCACGTCACCGTTGGCCAGCGGCTTCGCGAAGACCCAGTGACCGTCCTTTTGGGACAGCACGGCGCCCTGGACGCCCTTCGCGTCCTGGTCGATCGCGATCACCTCTTGGTTCAGCAGTACCTCGAAGTTCTCCTTGCTCACCTTGCGCAGATCGGAGCCGATCAGCAGCGGCGCCGCCATGATCGACCACAGCGACATGTGCGACTCGTACTCCACAGTGGACATGCCGCCGTTGCCGATCTCCAGCATGTCGGGGTCGTTCCAGTGCCCCGGCCCGCCGTACGGCGCGAGCGGCGCGTTCTTCTTGACGATGTTGAGCATCGAGGACCAGTTGTCCTTGATGTCACCGGTCGTGCGCCACAGGTGGCCGACGTCCTTGCCCCATTCCCACGGCTTGTTGTCGCCCCACTCGCACAGCGAGTAGACGATCTGGCGCCCGGTCTTCTTGAGCGCGTCACGCATCTTCGTGTAGCGCTCCAGCGCCGGACGGCCCTGGTTGTTGCAGTTGTCGTACTTGAGGTAGTCGACACCCCAGTCCGCAAACGTTTGCGCGTCGACGTCCTCGTGGTCGAGCCCACCCGGCATGGTCTTCGCGCAGGTGACCGTGCCCGCGCTGGTGTAGATGCCGAACTTGAGGCCCTTCGAGTGGATGTAGTCGCCCAGCGCCTTCATGCCGCTGGGGAAGGTGAGCTTGTTGCCCTCCAGCTTGCCCTCGGCGTTGCGCTGCGGCTCGGCCCAGCAGTCGTCCACGTTGACGTACTGGTAGCCCGCGGCCTTCAGTCCTTTGTCGACGAAGATGTCCGCCATGTCGCGGATCATCTTCTCGTCGATCTTGCAGCCGGTGGTGTTCCAGTTGTTGAACCCCATCGGCGGGGTCAGCGCGAGCCCGTCCGGCAGTGCCTCCGCCACCGGCGCCGCGAGCACGGGAACGGTGAACACCATCGCCGCCGCGGACACGGCGGCACCGAATCTCTTCGCCAGTCTCTTCAAGTTCGCCACCCTTAAACGAGTTGGTAACTCTGGTAGTTGCGGATGAGCTGGTAGCAGTTCTTCAGTCCGGAGCTCTTGATGCTGCGATAGACGCCCCACTTGGGCTTGAGATAGTTCTTGTCACGCCACAGGTCCGCATTCTTCCTGCTGTCGTGGACCACGGTCGAGCCGTTCTTGATCTGCACCCGCAGGTAACCGGAATGCGACGCCTTCAGCTCGAACAGCACGTCGATCCACTTGTTCTGCAACGGCGCGTAGTCCGCGAGATCGCGGCCGCCGCCCGAGTCGCCGTCGATGGTCAGCACGCCGCCCTTGGGCCCCTTCGCACGCGGGGTCAGCGTGAACAGCGGCGGGCCGACGTCGGAGACCTTCATCTGCGCGATGTGCGTGAACGAAGTCGTCGCCGTCAGCTCCGACGGCCAGAACGCCTGGTACTGGATGCGCCAGGTGGTGTCCTTCAGGATCGGGTACGTCTTGCCGTCACCCCGCATGCCCTTGCACTCGTTGCGCTGGCGGTCGGAGCCATCGCGGTCCTGGGTGTGCATGTCGAAACGCCAGTGATCGCCTTCGGTGTAGATGTGCTTGACGCCCGGGTGCGAGTGCGAGCGGTCATCCTCCAGGCCCTCGAAGGCGTTCAGCCCGTCCTTCGCCGGCGTGGGACTCCAGCGCAACTGCCAGCTCGCCGCCTGTGCCGGCGAGACACCCAATGCCAGCGCGCCGAGTGCGCCCGCCCCCAATGTAAGCGCTTTCCTACGGTCGAAACCTGTCATGACTTCCCCTTCTCCAGGGTGACCGCGAACAGATGCGGCCGTGGTGTGGTGGCGGCGGGGAGTGCGATCGACGCGATCTCGCGCGCCGGGTCGAGCGGGATCTTCTGGTGGAAGATCGCGAGCTTGACGTTCTGGATGCCCGTCTTGGCGTGCATCAGATTGGTGGTGACGGCTTCGCTCTCGCCGAACGCGGCGGCACTGCGCCAAGCGGTGAGCCGCAGCGGGATTTCGACCACACCGTCTACATAGGTCACCGTGATCTTGCCGTTGCTATTGGCGGTGTCGGCGGCGCCGAGCACGTGCAACGTCGTGTATTTCCCTTGCGGCACCGGGATCGTGGCAGCGCCGACGACGTTGTTGGGCGTGCCCTCGCTGCCGTTGACGAACAGGAACGGCACACCGTCGTCGGTGACCTGTCCGGTCTGCGGCAGCTGGGCCGCCGGGTAGGTGTTGCCGGAGCCGTCGAAGTCACCGTCACCGAGGTAGAACTCACTGGTAACGCCGTCCGAGTTGACCACAGTGGACAGATCGACCGGCACCAGCTGACCGCCGGGCGCCAGCGCGGGCAGGCCCCACGGCTGCGACGGCTCACTGATCGGCACCGGCGCGATGGTCGTGTCAGGCCGGTGTCCACGCGCGTGCACGAGCGCCTCGCCACCACGCGGGAGTTCGATTTCGACCATACCGTCGGGAAGTTGCTTCCACCGGCGCGCACCGCGGACCTCCAGCGCGCCAACGATGCCGGTCCGCAGCTTGAGAGGCTGCCCGGCGAGACTGCGCACCCGCACGAACGTCGTCACGCCCGCCTTGCGCACGGCGCTCACGAGGAAAGCGCCCTGCGTGCGGAAATCGTGCAGGGTGAGGTCCCGCCAGGCAGCCGGCACCGCGGGAAAGATCCGGATGGTGTCGCCCCAGCTCTGGCACAGCATGTCGTGCACGGACTGCGCGGCCGAGAGCGGCGTCTCGATGACGGGCCCTGCCTCGTAGTACATCGTGTTGGGCTGGGCGAACCGCGCGACGAACTCGCGCAGATGCTTCAGCGCGTCGTCTCCCCTGCCCAGCGCCGCCGACAGTGAGGACGCGCCCGTGAAGCTGAAGCCGCGCAGCGCGCCCTCGAAGCTGATCCAGTGCGCCAGCGACTTCGCGATCAGGCCGGCCTCGGCCGGACTGTCCACATTGATCAGATACAGCGGATACGCGGCCAATATGTGCGAGTAGTGCCGGTGCGACTTGGCGAACGGGACGCCGGTGCCGACCATCAGGCCGTGCTCGTCGACCGGGTAGTCGACGAGCTTGTCGAGCACCTCGCGCCACTTCGGGGCGAGCAGGTCGGTGATGCCCAGCGTCTTGGCCGAGTCGAGCAGCGTCTGGCAGCTCCAGCGGATCAGCGCGAGGTCGTAGTTGCAGTCCGGCGCGCGGCCGTACTCCGGCGAGAACGTCGGCGGCAGGTGCAGGCGGCCGTCCGCGCCGGGCGCGAGGAAGTGCAGGTAGTAGTTCATCGCCTTGCGCAGCACGGGGAACACGACGTCGCGCAGGATCGAGACGTCCATCGTGTGCCGATAAGACAGCCAGGCGTTGTGCAGCAGCCAGGGCAGGTCGCCGATCTCGGCGTCGGAGTTCGGGTTCGGCACGCCGACGTACCCGGCGTCGGCGAACCGCGCGTCGGCGCTGCGGCGCAGGCCCATCGAATCGGCGCGGTACTCGGGCCGCAGGCCGTCGATCAGCGTCTGCTGGTTCTCGCGGATCGAGCGCGGGATCGGGTCGAGTTCGAGGTGGTTGGACCCGTGCACCGGCCAGTATTCGAGCTGAGCGTTGAGGTTGTACCAAACGGACGGCCACGGCGTCGGCTCCAGCCATGGCCCGGTGGTGGCCATGATCGGCGCCTCGGCGCGCGCGGCGGACGCCAGCTTGTACAGCTGGATCCAGTAGAAGCTCTGCAGCTTCGCGTCCGGAAGCGAAAGGAAGCTCTTGCGGTAGAACGCGTGCCACCAGTTCCGGTGGCCGGGACGCAGTGCGTCCACACCGGACGACCAGCGCACCGCGTCGCGCACCCGCGCTTCCGCCTCGGTGCCCGGAAAGCTGTGCGCGGTGGAAAGCAGCAGCTCACGGCCGCGCGCGGAGCGTCTGATCCGGTACGCGGTCGCCGTCTGGCCGCCCGCGAACAGCGGCTGCGTGACGAAGTTCAGCTCGCCCTCGGCATGCGTGATCCACGCGGGGTTCGGCTCGAACCCCGCGGGCGGGTTCTCCCTGATGATGCGCGGGCTGACCGCTGGAAGCGGCACGAAGGTCAGTTCGAACGCGCGCTCCCCCGCGCTCGGCCTGACCTCGATGGCGAGCACGTCCTTCTGGCCGTGCACGAACGCGCGGACGTCGAGCGTCCCCTTGTCGGTGGTCACCCGACCGGTCAATTCCGCGTTCCAGAGATCGAGCCGGAGGTCGGCGCCCGTGATCGTGCCCACCGGCTTGAGCAGCACTTTCCCGATCGGGAGCCGGGCGACACCCCACTCGTTGCCGTTCGCGGGCCGGTGGTCCTGCGATTCGCTGTGGTCGACGGTGAACTTCACCGCGTTCAGCTCGCGGTAGACCTGCGCGCCGACGAAGCCGTTGCCCAGGAAGGGGCCCTCGTACCAAGTGCGCGGCATGCGCTGCCAAACCGGGTCCTGACCGGCGAGAAAACGTTCCCACTCCCGGTCGGTGCTCATGTGGCTGTCCACAAAGCACTCCGCGGCGGCTTCGACCTCGGCGTTCGCCGTGGCGGGCAGCGCGGTCAGCGCGATCCCGGCGAGCGCACCGCCGAGCAGCTCGCGTCGAGGGAACCCATCGTGCTGCTCGGGCATCGGTCACTCCATCGTGAACTCAAGCCGATAGATCGGATGACTAACAAGACCAAAACGTATGATATCTCGCACAATCAGTCAATAACCAACAACATCCAACAGCCCATTTGGCCGAATGTCCGTTTTTCGGGGCATCTTCGCAGCACTGAGCGCTACACGCACACAGGTGCACGACACGGTAAAGGTCTGATGTTCGATGGCTCAAGGCCCGTTCGTCGGCGTTCTCGGCCACCCGGACCTGACGCGGGCGCTGTCTCGTCCATCACAGAGAGGAACCCGAGGTTGAGCCGGTCGGACACTGCGGGTCTAGCATCCGTTTATCCATAAAAGCTCGATGTCATCGCTTCGGGCTCAAGCCATGACGTTGGAGGCCGTTCACCGATGTCCACCACGGCTAGCACCGCCACGGAGGCGGGCGCGAGCGATCGGGCGGGTGCCTCACGCCGTAAAGGAACCTTCTACCGGGGCGACCCCGGTATGTGGTCCTGGGTGCTGCACCGCATCACCGGCGTGCTCACGTTCTTCTTCCTGTTCGTGCACGTGCTCGACACCGCGCTGGTGCGCGTGTCGCCGAACACCTACGACCAGGTCATCGAGACCTACAAGACCCCGATCGTCAACCTCCTCGAGGTGGGCCTCGTCGGCGCGGTGCTCTACCACGCGCTGAACGGCATCAGGGTCATGCTGGTCGACTTCTGGGAAAAGGGCCCGAAGTACCAGAAGCCCATGCTGTGGACCATCGCCGTGATCTGGGTCGCGGTCATGCTGCCCGGCGCGTTCTTCATGTTGAAGCGCACCGTCGAGACGCTCTTCGGGGGTAACTGATCATGGCCGACCTCGCACTCGCGAAGCCGCGCGCCCCGAAGCGCCCGAACGCGCGCCGCAGCAACTTCGAGCTCTACAGCTGGCTGTTCATGCGCATCTCCGGTCTCGCGCTGATCATCCTGGTGCTCGGCCACCTGCTGATCATGAACATCCTCGACGGCGGCGTGCACCGGATCAACTGGGGCTTCGTCGCCGGGCGCTGGGCGTCCCCGTTCTGGCAGTTCTGGGACCTGTCGATGCTCTGGCTCGCCGAGATCCACGGTGGCAACGGCCTCCGCACGATCATCGACGACTACGCCCGCAAGGACAGCACCCGGTTCTGGCTGAAGATCGTGCTCTACGTCTCGATGGCGCTCATCCTGGCCGTCGGCACCATGGTGATCTTCACGTTCGACCCGAACATCCCGGCCAGCTGACCCACCACCACGGAGCAATTGACATGCAGTTCCACAAGTACGACGTGGTGATCGTCGGCGCCGGTGGCGCCGGGATGCGCGCGGCCATCGAGTCCGGCCAGCGCGCCCGCACCGCGGTTCTCACCAAGCTCTACCCGACGCGGTCGCACACCGGTGCGGCGCAGGGCGGCATGTGCGCCGCGCTCGCGAACGTCGAAGAGGACAACTGGGAGTGGCACACCTTCGACACGATCAAGGGTGGCGACTACCTGGTCGACCAGGACGCCGCCGAGATCATGGCGAAAGAGGCCATCGACGCGGTGCTCGACCTCGAGAAGATGGGCCTGCCGTTCAACCGCACGCCCGAGGGCAAGATCGACCAGCGCCGCTTCGGCGGCCACACCCGTGACCACGGCAAGGCCGCGGTCCGTCGCGCCTGCTACGCCGCGGACCGCACCGGGCACATGATCCTCCAGACGCTGTACCAGAACTGCGTCAAGCACGGCACCGAGTTCTTCAACGAGTTCTACGTGCTCGACCTGGTGCTGACCCCGGACGAGAACGGCGACCCGATCGCGTCGGGCGTCGTCGCCTACGAGCTGGCGACCGGCGAACTGCACATCTTCCAGGCCAAGTCGATCGTGTTCGCGACCGGCGGCGCGGGCAAGATCTTCAAGACGACGTCGAACGCGCACACCCTCACCGGTGACGGCCTCGGCATCATCTTCCGCAAGGGCCTCCCGCTGGAGGACATGGAGTTCTTCCAGTTCCACCCGACCGGCCTCGCGGGCCTGGGCATCCTGATCTCCGAAGCCGTCCGCGGCGAGGGCGGGATCCTGCGCAACGCCTCCGGCGAGCGGTTCATGGAGCGCTACGCGCCGACCATCAAGGACCTCGCGCCGCGTGACATCGTGGCGCGGTCGATGGTGCAGGAAGTGCTGCAGGGCCGCGGTTGCGGCCCGAACAAGGACTACGTGGTGCTGGATGTCACGCACATCCCCGAGGAGACGCTGAACGCGAAGCTCCCGGACATCATGGAGTTCTCCCGGACCTACCTGGGCGTCGACCCGGTCAAGGAGCCCGTGCCGGTGTTCCCGACCTGTCACTACGTGATGGGCGGCATCCCGACCAACGTCCACGGCGAAGCCTTGCGCGACAACGAACACGTCATCCCCGGCCTGTTCGCCGCGGGCGAGGTCGCCTGTGTTTCGGTGCACGGCTCCAACCGCCTCGGCACCAACTCGCTGCTCGACATCAACGTGTTCGGCCGCCGCGCCGGCATCGCGGCCGCCGAGTACGCGCTGGCGCACGACTTCGTCGAGCTGCCGGAGAACCCGGCCGTCGTCGTCGAAGAGCAGCTGGCCCTGCTGCTGAGCGAGCACGGCGAGGAGCGGGTGGCCGACATCCGCACCGAGCTCCAGCGCACGATGGACTCGCACGCTTCGGTGTACCGCACCGAGGAGACGCTCAAGCAGGCACTCACCGACGTGCAGGCCCTGAAGCAGCGCTACTCGCGCATCACGGTGGCGGACAAGGGAAAGCGGTACAACACCGACCTTCTCGAGGCCGCCGAGCTCGGCTTCCTCCTGGAGCTGGCCGAGGTACTGGTCGTCGGCGCGCTGGCGCGCAAGGAGTCCCGCGGCGGCCACGCCCGCGAGGACTACCCGAACCGCGACGACACGAACTTCATGCGCCACACCATGGCCTACAAGCAGGGCGAGGGCCTCTCCGCCGACATCCGGCTCGACTACAAGCCGGTCACCTTCACCCGGTACGAACCGATGGAGCGTAAGTACTGATGACCACGGCAACCGAAGCTCCCGCGTCGTCCGAGACCGACCACACCCCGATCACGGTCACGCTGAAGATCCTCAGGTTCAACCCGGAGATCGACGAAGAGCCCCACTGGGAGTCCTACGACGTCCCCGCGCAGCGCACCGACCGGCTGCTCAACCTGCTCTTCTACGTCAAGGACTACATCGACGGCACGTTCTCGTTCCGCCGGTCCTGCGCCCACGGCGTGTGCGGCTCCGACGCGATGCAGATCAACGGCATCAACCGCCTGGCGTGCAAGGTCCTCATGAAGGACCTGCTCTCCAAGGACGGCAAGCAGACGGTCATCACCATCGCCCCGATCAAGGGCCTGACGACGTTGAAGGACCTCTACGTCGACATGGACCCGTTCTTCGAGGCGTATCGGTCGGTCAAGCCGTACCTCATCGCCTACGGCAACGAGCCCACCCGCGAGCGCATCCAGTCCCAGGCCGACCGCGACCGCTTCGACGACACCACCAAGTGCATCCTCTGCGCCTGCTGCACCTCGTCCTGCCCGGTCTACTGGAACGACGGCTCGTACTTCGGCCCGGCGGCGATCGTCAACGCCCACCGCTTCATCTTCGACTCCCGCGACGAGGGCGCCGAAGAGCGGCTGGACATCCTGAACGACTCCGAGGGTGTGTGGCGCTGCCGCACCACCTTCAACTGCACGGACGCCTGCCCCCGTGGAATCCAGGTCACCAAGGCAATTCAGGAAGTGAAGCGCGCCCTGCTTTTCAAGCGCGTCTGACGTTTTTCGCGAAGGGCCCCTTCGGCAAGCCTAGCTTGTCGAAGGGGCCTTTTCGTGTTTTCGGGCGGGGTTATCCACAGGGTCATTGGAAAAGGCGAGTTATCCACAGGTTGCCCTGAAGGGGGTGGTGGATCGGCGTTCGTCATGGTCACGATGGTGGGCATGACCAATAGGGGGAGATGGGAAGGCCATCCTGAACTACTTCGAGAACGCAGCAGACTCGGCGTGGTCAGGGCCGCCGACCTCGAAGAAGCCGGAATCCACAGCTCGACGATTTACGACAGGTGCCTGCCCGGCGGGCCATGGCAAATACTGCTGCCAGGAATCATTCTCCGGCACAACGGCAAACCAACCCAAGACCAGCGCGCGACCGGTGCCCTGCTCTACACGGGACCGGATGCCATGCTCACCGGAGTGGAGGCCTGCCGCCGTCACGGTCTCAGCCCGGACGAGTTACCCGACGACATGGGTATTCACGTGCTCAATCCGCACGAAATCAAGGTCAGAAGCGTCGACTATCTCACCGTCGAACGAACTCGCCGAGCACCGACCCCGATCGTTCGCAACAAACTGCTGCTTTCACCGCTGGTCCGCGCGACCACGGACGCGGTTCGCGGCCTCCGTTCGGTCGACCCAATCCAAAAGCTCCTGATCGAAGCCATTCAGCGAGGCCGTTGCGCACCCGAGGCGCTTTTGGCCGAACTCGACATCGGAACCACGCGCGGTACGGCGATTCCTCGCCGCCTGCTCAAGGAATGGGCGAACATCCGGTCTATCGCCGAAGCCCGAGCCAAGGCACTGAGCCACCGGCTTCCCGTCCCGCCGAGCCATTGGAACGTCCCATTGCACAGCCAAGCGGGCCACTACGTCGGCTGCCCGGACGCTTGGTGGGACGACATCGGACTGGCCTGGGAAATCGATTCGTTCGAGTTCCATTTCTACCGTGAGGGTTACGCACGAACCCTCACCCGGAACAACCGCTATGCCGCGGCTGGGATCACCGTCGTGCAGACAGTGCCGAGCAGACTCGGGACGGACCCGGCCGGAGTGCTCGCCGAACTGAAAGCCGCCTACGCCGTCGCCGCTTCCCGGGTACGGCCGGACGTTCGCCTCGGGGCGGCCTGAGCTCTGGGTGAGGGCCTCCCCCACCCAGTCGCTCCGGGTGAGGGAGGCCCTCACCCAGATAGTCGGGTCAGGGCTCCCCTCACCCAACTCACTCGAGTCAGGGAGGCCCTCACCCAGATAGTCGGGTCAGGGCTCCCCTCACCCGACCCACCCGAGTCAGGGAGGCCCTCACCCACATAGCCGAGTCAGGGCCTCCCTCACCCGACCCACCCGAGTCAGGGAGGCCCTCACCCACATAGCCGAGTCAGGGCCTCCTTCACCCGACCCACCCGAGTCAGGGAGGCCCTCACCCACATAGCCGAGTCAGGG
>NZ_FNON01000006.1:0-384743 GCF_900107045.1 Amycolatopsis xylanica | reverse complement strand
GTCAGGGAGGCCCTCACCCACATAGCCGAGTCAGGGCCTCCTTCACCCGACCCACCCGAGTCAGGGAGGCCCTCACCCACATAGCCGAGTCAGGGAGGCCCTCACCCAAGCCCAGCAACGACAAAGGCCCCCTTCGGAACACCAAGGTTCCCAAGGGGGCCATCGTCAGAGCAGGGTTACTTCACCGCGTCCAGGGCGTTCACCAGGCCGTGGCCGTAGTACGAGTTGTTGTTCGCCGGCCCCGTGCAGATCGCGTCCGAGCAAGCGACCGGGTCGGCCTGACGCTCAAGCAGCCAGGTCAGCAGCGCCGGCGGAGCGAAGCGGTACTTGCTCGCCAGCAGCGCCGCGACACCGGCGGCATGCGGGGATGCCATCGAAGTGCCGCACTTGGTGCCGTAGACGCCGCCGAAGACCGACGAGAGCGGGCAGCCCGCACCCTGGCCTGCCGGGGGCAGCTGGGCGCGGTCACCGCCGGGGGCGGTGACATCGGTCTGGCCCGCGCCGAAGTTGCTGTACGAGGACTTGGTGCCCGCGTAGCCGACCGCGGACACGGTCACGACGCCGTCGATCGCCTTGGGCAGGATGCCGCAGCTCGAGTCGAGCTTGTGGTGCCGGATCTTGTCGACGGTCTGCTTGGTGACGTCGAAGCCGTCGTTGCCCGCGGCCGCGACGTTGAGCACGCCGCGGTTGTTCGAGTATGTGACGGCGCGGCGGACGGCCTCGTAAGCGGCGGCGTCACCGGCCTGCTTCGGGCAGTAGAACTCGCCGGGGTCGATGTAGTAGGAGTTGTTGGTGACCTCCATGCGGTGCTTCGCGGCCCACATGAAGCCACAGACGGCGGCCTCCGGGAGGATGTTGCCGTCGTCGTTCACCACCTTCACCGAGGCGAGCTTGACGCCGGGCGCGACGCCGGTGAACTTGGCCGCGTCGTCCTTGCCCGCGATGGTGCCAGCCACGTGCGTGCCGTGGTCCGAGGCCGTCGGAAGCCACGAGTCCGGGGTGGTGTCGGGCGCGCCGGAGTTGCAGTTGGCCGACTGCTTCGCGTCGACGGCGTTGGTCAGCGCCGGGTGCTTGATGTCGATGCCGGAGTCGAGGACGCCGACCGTGACGTTCTTGCTGCCCGGGTTGATCTTGTTGGCCTCGGGCGCGTGGATGGCGCGCATGTCCCACTGCTGAGCGCTCACGTCCGCGGCCGCGACGACCTCACGGGTCTCCTCACTCTCGCGCTCCGCGATGATCTCCCGGCGCTGGGCCGCTGCCGCCGAAGCGGGCGGGAAACGCACCTCGCGGTTACCGGAGTAGGCGCGGAACTCGCCGACCTTGGCCTGGAAGTCGGCGTTGCGCGACGACGCGACCGCGACCCCGATCTCGGGGTAGTACGAGACCCTCGTGCCGCACTTGGCCTTCAGTTCCTTGTCGACCAGGAACTGCGGGGTGTGCGGGTTGTAGATGACCACGTAGTTGAAGGCTTCGCTGGTCGTGTCGCACGTGGGCGCGGCCGGTGCGGCGGCGCTCGCGCTCGGCGCCATGCTCGCGGTCAGCGCGAGCACGGTGGCCGCCGGGAGCAGCCATCGACGGATGGGGGACATTCCACCTCCAGTGAACGGGCAGGGCGCGGTTCGGCGCGACATGCCCTGAACAAACCTGATGGCGAGAACGTTAGGCATTCGAAGGACTCAGCACTGTCCCCCATATGGGGTAATGCTCACCCATTGTTCGTTTTTTGCCGCCGGAATCCCCGCCATCCGATCACCCCAATGATCGAGCCGAGCGCGAACGACACCACGGCGAGCACGAAGTGCACGATGAAGAACGCGGTCGGGGAACCGTCGGCGGCCCAGGACCGATCGCCTGCCCACAGGTTCTTCACGAACGTGATCCAGATGATCCACGACCAGACGCCGAAGGCCAGCAGAAACAGCGAGACGCGACGAGACATGCCCCCGAGTATGCAACTCTCCCACCGCAGGTACCGCCTGCCCCTCCCCACCACCACCCTCAACGGAGGCGCTACGCGCCGCAGCTATATTCCGAGGGTGCACTCCGCAGTTACCCGGTCGCTCAAGGTTCTCGTTCCTGCCGTGATGTCGCTTTTGCTGACGGCTTCACCGGTTTTGGCGGCTCCGCCGTCGACGACGGCGAACGCACCCGCGTCCGGCTGCTCGAACCGGGAAACCCCGCCGCCGCCCATCGACACCTCCGAGAAGCCGTTGCCGGGAAAGCAGGCCCCTGCCCCGCTTCCGGTGCCCGCGACGCCGCAGGGCGGCCCGCGGATGGCGGAGTGCGACACCGTCGTCCCGAAGAACGCGCTCAACCCGCCGGACGTCACCTCGGCGTCCTGGGTGCTGCAGGACCTCGACACCGGCGCCGTGCTCGCCGCGAAGAACCCGCACGCGCGCCAGCGCCCGGCTTCGCTCATCAAGACGCTGCTCGCGCTCGTGGTGGTCACCGAGCTCAAACCCGAACAGGTGATTTCACCGACCAAAGAGGACGCCGAGCAGGAATGCACCTGCGTCGGCATCGTCGCGGGCGGCAAGTACACAGTGGACCAGCTGCTGCACGGCCTGCTGATGCACTCCGGCAACGACGTCGCGCACACCTTCGCGACCGCGCTCGGAGGCGTCGACGCGACGCTCGGGAAGATGAACGCGCTCGCCGCCAAGATCGGCGCGACCGACACCCGCGCGGCCTCGCCGTCCGGGCTCGACGCGGCGGGCATGTCGACCTCGGCCTATGACCTGAGCGTCGTCTTCCACTACGCGATGAAGCAGCCGGAGTTCGCGAAAGCCGTTGGCACCAAGGAATTCCAGTGGCCGGCGATGGGCGACAAGCCGTCGTTCCCGGTGTACAACGACAACAAGCTGCTCGGCGTCTACCCCGGCTTCCTCGGCGGTAAGACCGGCTTCACCGACGACGCGCGGCACACCTACGTCGGCGGCGCGGCGCGCAACGGCAAGCGCATCGCCGTGGTGACCATGCGCGGCGAGCAGCGGCCGACGCGCATCGTCGACCAGGCGTCGAAGCTGCTCGACTACGGCTTCGCGCTCGAAGCGTCGAAGGCCGAGCCGGTCGGCCAGATCGTCTACAAGGCGGGCACCAACGGCAAGGCCATCCCCGACCCGCAGGACAACTCGACCCCGAACGCGGCCGTCGCCGCGCCGGAGGACCGCTTCGGCGTCGTCGGCTGGATCCTCACCCTCGTGGTCGCCCTGATCATCGTCGCGGGCTTCACCATCGGCCACTTCCGCAGGAAAGCCGCAGCTCAGGGCTCGTGAGCGTTCCGACCGGTTAGAACCGGCCGGAACGCTCACGACCCTTTACGGCCCCTGAGGTAGCCGACAAGCGCTCCGGCCCCGAATGCGGCTGCGGGCACCCCGAAGCTCGGTCGACGCTCCACGGTCACGTTGGGCCGCAAAACGACCGGGTCCGGTGGCCGCACTACCTTGACCTCGTTCTCCGGAGCCGTGGCCGTCCAAGCGGTGACGAACAGCAGGAACCGCGAAACCAGGTTCGCGAAGAACAGCAGACCCAGGATCGGCCCGAACAGCACGGTGCTCGGCGACGAGCTCACGAAGCCCAGGTAGACCGTGGTGACCTGCTTCAGCACCTCGAAGCCGACGGCCGCGATCGCCGCACCCTTCAGCGCGCTGCGGAAGCTGACCTTCTCGCGCGGCAGCCGCGCGATCACCCACGTGAACACGAGCATGTTCCCGGCGAGCCCGAGCAGGATCGTCGCCAGCCGCAGCAGGAACACCGCCCAGCCCTCGTTCTCCAGCCCGACCAGCCGCAGCAGCAGACGGCCGACGCCGCTGCCCGCGGCGGTGATGCCGAACGAGAACGCCAGCGCCAGCCCGAGGCCGACCAGCCGCAGCAGATCCTTCAACGTCGTCGAGATCAGCGGCAGCGCCTGCTTCTCCTGACCCCACTGCGCCGTCAACGCGTCGCGCAGGTTCGTCATCCAGCCGATGCCCGAGTACAACCCGAGCACCAGGCCGAAGATCCCGGTGCCAGCGCCGGCCTGCAACGCGGTCGTGACGATCTGGTTCAGGAAGTCCCCGAGCCCGGCAGGCGCCGACTTCGTGATCCCCTGGCGCAACTGGTCGAGCGCGGCGGGGTCACCCTGCAGCACCATGCCCGCGATCGAGAAACCCACCATCAGCAACGGGAACAGCGACAGCACACTGAAGTACGTGATCGCCGCGGCGTAGTGATTGCCGTAGCGTTCGGTGAACGCGTCGTTCGCGCGGATCAGGTGATCGAGCCACGCGTACTTGCGCCGCAGCCGGGGCAGTAGTTTCTCTTCGCTTTCAGCCACCTACAAACGGTAAACCAGCGAACGCCCCCGCGCTGGTCAGCTGGGCGGCAGGAAACCGATCCGGTCGTACGCCGCCGCCAGCGTCCGCGAGGCCACCTCGCGTGCCCGCTCGGCGCCGCGCGCGAGCACCTTGTCCAATTCGGCCACATCGTCCATATAGGACTGAACCTGCGCCTGGAACGGCGTCACGAAGTCGACGAGCACCTCGGCGAGGTCCTTCTTCAGGTCGCCGTAGCCCTTGCCCTCGTAAGCGGCTTCGAGCTCGGCGATCGTCCGCGACGTCAGCGCCGAGTAGATGGTCAGCAGGTTCGCGACCCCAGCCTTGTTCTCCGCGTCGAAGACGACCTCGCGGCCGGTGTCGGTGACCGCCGACCGGATCTTCTTCGCCGAGCGCTTCGGGTCTTCCAGCAGCTCGATCAGCCCGTTGCCGGTGGACGCCGACTTGCTCATCTTCGACGTCGGGTCTTGCAGGTCATAGATCTTCGCGGTGCCCTTGACGATGTACGGCTCCGGCACGGTGAACGTCTTGCCGAGCCGCTTGTTGAACCGCTGCGCCAGATCACGCGTCAGCTCCAGGTGCTGGCGCTGGTCCTCGCCGACCGGCACCGCGTTGGCCTGGTAGAGCAGGATGTCCGCGGCCTGCAGCACCGGGTAGGTGAACAGCCCGACGCTGGCGCGGTCGGTGCCCTGCTTCGACGCCTTGTCCTTGAACTGCGTCATCCGGCTGGCCTCGCCGAAGCCGGTCTGGCATTCGAGCACCCAGCCGAGCTGCGCGTGCTCGGGCACGTGGCTCTGCACGAACAGCGCGCTGCGGTCCGGGTCGACGCCCAGCGCGAGCAGCTGCGCCGCCGAGAGCCGCGTGCGGTGCCGCAGCACCTTCGGGTCCTGCTCGACGGTGATCGCGTGCAGGTCGACCACGCAGTAGTAGGTCTCATGCGTGTCCTGCAGCGCCACCCACTGCCGGACGGCGCCGAGGTAGTTGCCGAGGTGGAACGAGTCCCCGGTCGGCTGGATCCCGGACAGCACCCGCAGCTTCGTAGTCACGTCTTCAGACACGGGGTCAATTCTGTCAGGAACCCCTGACCGCGATGGCAGCGAGGTCGGCCGCGAGCCCACGCGGCGAACGACCGGCCCGCCAGACGACCCGCAGCTCACGCCCGAGGTCGGCGCCCGCGACGTCCACGCCGACCAGCGTCCCGGCCGCCAGCTCGGCCGCGACCGTGTGCGCGCTCAGCACCGCAGGGCCGATCCCCTCGATCACCGCGGCCTTGATCGCCGTTGTCGAGGACAGCTCCAGCAGCGGCGCGGCCAGGTCGAGCGGCCGGACCGCCAGCTCGAGCGCGCGCCGGGTGCCGGATCCGCGTTCGCGGCTGATCAACGGGGTCGCGGCCAGCTCGGCGACGTTGATCCGGCGTCGCGCCCACCGATGACCGGGCGCGACGACCAGCCGCAGCTTGTCGCGGCCGACGCTGTGCGCTTCGAGCCCGCCGCGCAGATCCGGGCCCTCCGTGAAGCCCAGGTCGACCTTGCCGTCGAGCACCAGCTCGGCCACCTCGGCGGAGTTCCCGGAGCTCAGCGCGACCGCGCTCCCGGCGGGCAGCGCCGCCAGCCACTTCGGCATCAGGTACTCCGCGACCGTCAGGCTCGCCGCGACCCGCAGCTGGGTATCGCGTTCCGCGCGCAGCGCGGCGATGCCCGCCTCCAGATCGGCGGCCGCGTCGACCACCGGCCTGGCCCAGTCGACGACCAGCGCGCCCGCGTTCGTGAGCCGGGAGCCACGCGGCGACCGGTCCACCAGCGGCACGCCGACCTGGGTCTCCAGCTGCCGCAGCCGTGAGCTCGCGGCGGGCTGCGAGATGCCGTGTGCCCGCGCCGCCAGCCCGATGCTGCCCAGCTTGGCGATGGAAAGCAGCAGGTCGAAGCCGGTCAGGTCGGCCACCCTCGTCGGTAGAGCCATAGGCAAAGCTTATGAGTTCATCGCGGATCGGTCCCTACCGAGTGGGCGCGGAACCCACGATCGTGAAGTCATGCTCAAATCCGCGCCCGCCCGCCTGGCTCCGAAATGGTTCACCTCGGTCATGGGCACGAGCATCGTCGCGAACGCGGCGGTCACCCTCCCTGTGCACGGCCTGAAGCCGGTCGCCGCGGTGATCTGGGCCTGTGCGGCCGCCTGGCTGCTCGTGCTCTGCTGGAAACTCGTCAAGTCGGGCCCGGCGCCACTCGAGCATTTCTGGGGCGCGCCGCCGATGGCGTTGCTGACCATCGGCGCCGGTGCGCTCAACTTCATCGGCGGCACAACGGGTCTGGCCATCGACTGGACACTGTGGACGGCCGGAACCGCGCTCGGGCTCTTCACGACGGTGACGGTGCCGTATCGGATGATCACCGGCCGGATCGACGCGAGCGAGGTCTCCCCCACCTGGCTGCTGCCGGTCGTCCCGCCGATGGTGTCCGCGACGACCGGCGCCGCGCTGGCCGCGCATTTACCTGACGGGCAAGGAAAACTCGCGCTCGTCTTGGCTTGCTACGGCTTCTTCGGCATCAGTCTCTTCGCGACGGTCGCGCTGCTGCCGCTGATCTGGGGCCGCGTGATGCGCGGCGGCCTGCCGTCGCCGACGCTGTGGATCGTGCTCGGCCCGCTCGGCCAGTCGACGACCGCGGCGCTCGTGCTCGGCGAAGTGGCCCCGGCGCCGTACGGCAACGCGGCCCGGGCGTTCGGCTTGCTCTACAGCGTGCCGACGTTCGGGTTCGCGATGGTGTGGCTGGCGCTCGCGATCGCGGTCACCGTTAAGGAACGACCGGAATTCTCGTTGTCCTGGTGGGCTTTCACGTTCCCGCTCGGGACATGCGTCACCGGTGCGAGCGCGCTTGCCGCCCGCACCGGGTCCGCGGTGGTCACCGGTCTCGCGGTGACCCTCTATGTGCTGCTGGTCGCGCTCTGGTTCAGCGTCGCACGAAAAACGCGTTGGCGTCAGGCCTGAACTGGAAGTAGATCGCGCCGACGAGCAGCGCGATGTTCACCAGCGAGAGCAAGCCGTAGAGCGCGCCGAAGAAGCCGATCGCGAAGAAGATGCCAAGCGCGAGCAGGCCGATCAAGCTGAAGAGCAGGACGATGCCGCCGACGACGGTCAGCGTGATCCTGGCCCAGTTCTGGCCTGCCTTCATCTGCAGAACGAAGAAGACCCAGAGGCCGATCAGCACCAGGTTGAAGACGATGCCGCCGACGTTCGAACCACCGGATGGGAGGCCGCGGGCGACCAGCTCGGCGTTGATCGAGCTGTTGGTCACGATGCTGATGATGACGTTCAGCACGGCGAGACCGGCCGCGACGAACCAGATCTTGACCGAGGTGTCGAGTGACTTGGGCACCGGGCCCTGCGCGGCGGGCGCGTGGGGCGGCGGCGGCGGAGGCGCGGCGGGGAAACCGCCACCTGGAGGAGGCTGCTGCGGTTGCTGCTGGCCCCAGTTCTCAGGGCCGGGATTGGTCGACATAGCGCAGCAAGCTACTGCAGTCCAATCAGCCAAAACAGACGAAAACCGAAAAGTTACCCCCTACTTATCCACGACCGGGTGACCCCAGGCTCCCCCTAGCCGACAAAAGTACTAAACGGTTAAACCGCCCATACTTCCGTAGGTTATTCACCAACCGCAAGCGTTCCTAACGTGCAGGATGACCGGTTCACTCCTCACTGAAGGAGCACATGATGAAAGCAAGGTCCCTGCTCGCCGGCCTCGCCGTCACGGCGGCTGCGGCACTTTCGCTGACCGCGCCAGCCGCCGCCCAGACCGACATCGTCGGCGGCGGGAACGCGACCCAGGTCTACTCGTTCATGGCTTCACTGCAGTCCGCCAGTGGCGGTCACTCGTGCGGTGGCTCGCTAGTCAAGGCCAACTGGGTCGTCACCGCCAAGCACTGCGGGCAGCCTGCCCAGGTGCGGGTCGGCACCACGAACCGGACCAGCGGCGGCACGGTCGCCAGGGTGAGCAGCCGCATCGCCCACCCGAGCGCCGACCTCGCGCTGCTCAAGCTCGCCACCTCGGTGCCGCAGGCCCCGGTCGCGATCTCGGACTCATCCGGCCCGGTCGGCCAGGCCACCCGGATCATCGGCTGGGGTCAGACCTGCGCACCCGCGGGCGCCTGTGGGTCGCCGGTGACCCTGCAGCAGCTCGACACCTCGATCGTCGCGGACAACAAGTGCCTCGGCATCAGCGGCGCCAGCGAGATCTGCACCAACAACCCCGGTGGCAACAAGGGCGCCTGCTACGGTGACTCCGGTGGCCCGCAGGTCAAGCAGGTCAACGGGACCTGGGAGCTGATCGGCGCCACCAGCAGGGCCGGGAACAACTCCAGCACCTGCGCCACCGGCCCGTCGATCTACGTCGACGTGTCGTACTACAAGTCCTGGGTCACCAGCAACACCCAGTGACCGCCGGCTCGCGCCGCCCCATCTGCCCCGGGGGCGGCGCGGGCCGAGCAACACGGTGAGCGCACCGGGCGGCAGCTCGAACAGCTCCTCGAAGATCCGCACGGCGCGCAGTGAGTCCCTGCGCTCCGGGCGGCTTCTTCCGTTGCGCCAGTAGCTCAACGTCGCGACGCTGACGCGCACGCCGCGTTCGGCGAGGCGGTGGCGGACCCGTTCCAGGCTCAGCCCACTCGAGGTGATCGCGGCGTCCAGTGCTCGGGGGAACGCGTTCTGCATGTCTCCCGACACTGCCCGTTGATCACCACGGGAAACAATCAGGGACCACTACGTACTTGTCACCCGACGTAAGCCGCCAAGTGCTCACCGGTGAGTGTCGAGCGCTTCGCGACGAGGTCGGCGGGCGTGCCCTCGAAGACGACCTTGCCGCCGTCATGGCCCGCGCCAGGCCCGAGGTCGATGATCCAGTCCGCGTGCGCCATGACCGCCTGGTGGTGCTCGATCACGATCACCGACTTGCCCGCGTCGACGAGCCGGTCGAGCAGGCCGAGCAGGTGCTCGACGTCGGCCAGGTGCAGGCCGGTTGTCGGCTCGTCGAGCACGTAGATGCCGCCCTTCTCGCCCATGTGCGTGGCGAGCTTGAGCCGCTGCCGCTCGCCGCCGGACAGCGTGGTGAGCGGCTGCCCGAGGCTGATGTAGCCGAGCCCGACATCGGACAGGTGGGTCAAGATCTTGTGTGCCGCCGGGGTTTTCGCCTCACCGGCCGCGAAGAACTCGCTCGCCTCGGTGACCGACATGGCGAGCACCTCGCTGATGTCCTTGCCGCCCAGCTTGTACTCCAGCACCTCGGCCTGGAACCGCTTGCCCTCGCACTCCTCGCAGAGCGTGGCGACGGTGGCCATCACGCCGAGGTCGGTGTAGATGACGCCGTTGCCGTTGCAGGTCGGGCAGGCGCCCTCGGAGTTGGAGCTGAACAGCGCCGGCTTGACGCCGTTGACCTTCGCGAACGCCTTGCGGATCGGCTCGAGCATGCCGGTGTACGTCGCCGGGTTGCTGCGCCGTGACCCCCTGATCGCGCCCTGGTCGACCGCGATGACGCCGTCCAGCCCGGCGACCGAGCCGTGGATGAGCGAGCTCTTGCCCGAACCCGCCACGCCGGTCACCACGACCAGCACGCCGAGCGGGATGTCGACGTCGACGTTTTGGAGGTTGTGCGTGTCCGCGCCGCGGATCTGCAGCACTTCACTGGATTCCCGGACTTCCGGCTTGAGCGAAGCGCGGTCGTCCAGGTGCCGCCCGGTGAGCGTGCCGCTGGACCGCAGCCCGTCGACCGTGCCCTCGAAGACCACCTCGCCGCCCTTGGTGCCCGCGCGCGGGCCGAGGTCGACCACGTGGTCGGCGATCGCGATCGCCTCCGGCTTGTGCTCGACGACGAGCACGGTGTTCCCCTTGTCCCGCAACTGGATCAGCAGGTTGTTCATGCGCTGGATGTCGTGCGGGTGCAGCCCGATGGTCGGCTCGTCGAAGACGTAGGTGACATCGGTGAGCGCCGATCCGAGGTGCCGGATCATCTTGGTGCGCTGCGCCTCGCCGCCCGAGAGGGTGCCCGCCGGGCGGTCGAGGCTGAGGTAGCCGAGGCCGATCTCGACGAACGAGTCGAGCGTGGCCGTCAGGTTCGCCAGCAGCGGCGCCACCGACGGCTCCTTGAGGCCGCGCACCCAGTCGGCGAGATCGCTGATCTGCATCGCGCAGGCGTCGGCGATGTTGATGCGCTTGATCTTCGACGAGCGCGCCAGCTCGGACAGCCGCGTGCCGTCGCATTCGGGGCAGATGGTGAACGTGACCACCCGCTCCACGAACGCGCGGATGTGCGGCTGCATCGCCTCGACATCCTTGGACAGGAACGACTTCTGGATCTGCGGTACCAGGCCCTGGTAGGTCAGGTTGATGCCTTCGACCTTGATCTTGGTCGGTTCCTTGTACAGCAGGTCGTTCAGCTGCTTCTTGGTGAACTTCGCGATCGGCTTGTCGGGGTCGAAGAAGCCGCTGCCGCGGAAGATGCGGCCGTACCAGCCCTCCATGCTGATCCCCGGGATGGTGATCGCGCCCTCGTTGAGCGACTTGGTCTCGTCGTAGATCTGGGTCAGGTCGATGTCGTTGACCCGGCCCCGGCCCTCGCAACGCGGGCACATGCCACCGGTGATGCTGAAGCTCCGGCGCTCCTTGACCTTCTGCCCGGCCTTCTCGATGGTGACCGCGCCCGCGCCGCTGATGGACGCGACGTTGAACGAAAACGCTTGCGGTGAACCGATGTGCGGCTTGCCGATCCTGCTGAAGAGGATGCGCAGCATCGCGTTGGCGTCGGTGGCGGTGCCGACCGTCGAATGCGGGTTGGCCCCCATCCGCTGCTGGTCGACGATGATCGCCGTGGTCAGCCCCTCCAGCACGTCGACCTCGGGCCTGGCCAGTGACGGCATGAACCCCTGGACGAACGAGCTGTAGGTCTCGTTGATCAGCCGCTGCGACTCCGCCGCGATCGTGCTGAACACCAGCGAGCTCTTGCCGGAGCCGGAAACACCCGTGAACACCGTCAGCCTGCGCTTGGGCAGCTCGACGCTGACGTCCTTGAGGTTGTTCACACGCGCGCCCAGCACCCGGATGAGATCGTGGCTGTCTGCGACGGGCTTGCTCATCGTTTCTCCATCGGTCGTGAGCGGCTGGTTACGGCTGCTGCTGGATGCGGATCAGGTTGCCCGCCGGGTCGCGGAAGGCGCAGTCGCGCACGCCGTACGGCTGGTCGACCGGCTCCTGGACGACTTCGGCGCCCGCCGCCTGCACCTGGTCGAAGACGTCGTCGACGTTCTTGGTGGCGAGGCTGAGGCTGCCGTACGTGCCCTTGGCCATCATCTCGGTGATGGTCTTGCGCTCGTCGTCGGTGAGCCCGGGGGTGGCCTCCGGCGGGAACAGCACGATGTTGGTGTCCGGCTGACCGGCCGGGCCGACCGTGATCCAGTGCAGTCCCTTGTAGTCGACGTCGTTGCGGACCTCGAAGCCGAGGATGTCGCGGTAGAAGCCCAGCGCGGCGTCGGGGTCGTTCTGCGGAAGGAAGCTGGCGTTGATGGTGATGTCCATGGCGATCACACTAAGTGCGCCCCGAAGACCGCGCTTCTCGATTCCTGATCGGTCTGGTCACCTGCTTGGCCACGCACGCGGGCATGCCTTCCGTCGCGCTCGCGGCCTGGTCACGGTAGGTGCTGGGCGGCACGCCGACCAGCTCGGTGAAGCGGGTGCTGAAGGTGCCCAGCGACGAGCAGCCGACCTCGAAGCAGACCTCGGTGACGCTGAGGTCACCACGGCGCAGCAACGCCATCGCCCGCTCGATGCGCCGGGTCATCAGGTAGGAGTACGGCGCTTCGCCGTACGCGCGCTTGAACTCGCGGCTGAGATGCCCGGCGGACATGTGCACACCGCGCGCCAGCGCCTCGACGTCGAGCGGCTGCGCGTACTCGCGGTCGATCCGATCCCGGACGCGGCGCAAGCGCGCGAGATCGCTGAGTCTCGCCGCGTCGGGGCTGCTGGTCACGCCGACGATCGTGCCACGCGCACGCCCGCGGTGCCTAGAAAGCGGGATAAAGCGGGCTTTACTCCTTGGTGGAGTTAAGCCCGCTTTATCCCGTACCTCAGCCCGCGACCAGAGTTCGCCCGTAGGTGGTGGTGCGCTGGCGCGAGGGACGGCCCGCGAGCGAGGCCAGGTGGTCCAGCTCGGCCGCGGTCCGCGAGGAGCCGTGCTCCGAACCGGCCATCCGCGAGATGGTCTCCTCCATCAACGTGCCGCCGATGTCGTTCGCGCCGCCGCGCAGCACCTGCGCGGTGCCCTCGTCGCCGAGCTTGACCCAGGAGCACTGGACGTTGTCGATACGGCCGTTCAGCGCGAGCCGCGCGAACGCGTGCACCGCGCGGTTGTCACGCACGGTCGGGCCGGGCCGCGCCACACCGGCCAGGTAGATCGGCGCGTTGTGGTGCACGAACGGCAGGCCGACGAACTCGGTGAAGCCGCCGGTCTCGACCGCGATCCGGCCGAGCACCCGGAAGTGCCCGAGCCAGTGGCCGGGGTGGTCGACGTGGCCGTACATCATGGTCGACGAGGACTGGATGCCGAGCCGGTGCGCGGTCGACACCACGTCGATCCAGGTCTGCGCGGGCAGCTTGCCCTTGGTGAGCACCCAGCGGACCTCGTCGTCGAGGATCTCCGCCGCCGTGCCGGGGATCGAGCCGAGCCCGGCGTCGCGCAGCTCGGTCAGCCACTCCTCGACGCTGACGCCCGCCTTCGACGCGGCGGACACGATCTCCATCGGCGAGAACGCGTGGACGTGCATGTCCGGCACCGCCGCCTTGATCGCGCGGACGATGTCGGCGTAGTAGCTGACCGGCAGCTTCGGGTCGATGCCGCCCTGCATGCAGACCTCGGTCGCGCCGGCCGCCGCGGCCTCGACGGCACGCGCCGCGACCTCCTCGACGGACAGCCGGAACGCGTCGGCGTCGCGCTCACGCTGGGCGAACGCGCAGAACCGGCAGCCGACGTAGCAGACGTTGGAGAAGTTGATGTTCCGGTTGACGACGTAGGTGATGTCGTCGCCGACCACGTCGGCGCGCAGGTCGTCGGCGAGCTTGGTCATCGTCTCGAGCGCGGCGCCGTCGGCGGTCAGCAACGCCATCGCGGCACTCGCGTGCGCGGGCTCCAGCAGCGCGCCGGGGTAGTTCTCGGCGAGGCGCAGGCCCTCTCGGACGTCGGTGTCGAGCCGCTCGGCCGACGGGACCTGGGTCTTGAGGATGTCCCAGTCGCCGTAGACGCTGTCGAAGTCGCCACGCCGGTCGGAGGTGCGGCCCTCGGTGTCGATCGAGGTGTTGAGGTCGGCCCGGCCGATGGTCTCCAGCCCGCCGTCCGGCTCCTGCCAGCGGTGGCCGACCACGGGCGCGGACTCGTTCGCGAGGCCGTCCGCGTCGGCCAGCGCGGAGATGTGCGGGTCGAGCCGGATGTCGAGCCACTTCTCGGCGGCCTTGACGTACTTGGGGTACACCGCGAGCCGCTCGCGCAGTTCGAAACCGGCCTCGGCGGTCAGCGCGCGCAGCGCGTCGACAGCGGGCCACGGGCGCTCGGGATTGACGTGGTCGGGGGTGACCGGCGAGACGCCGCCCCAGTCGTCGATCCCGGCGCGCAGCAGCAGCGCGTGCTCGTCGCCGACGAGGTTCGGCGGCGCCTGGACGCTGACGCCGGGCGGCATCAGCAACCGTCCGACCGCGACCGTCGCGGCGAGATCGTGGAGGTCGGCGTCCGGGGTGTCGCGCATCGCCGTGTCCGGCTTCGCGCGGAAGTTCTGGACGATGATCTCCTGGATGTGGCGGAACTGCCTGGCGCGCTGGCGGATCGCGTGCAGCGACTCGGCGCGCTCGGTCAGCGTCTCGCCGATGCCGAGCAGGATGCCGGTGGTGAACGGGACGCCGACGCGGCCGGCGTCGTCGAGCACGCGCAGCCGGACGGCGGGCTCCTTGTCGGGGCTGCCGTAGTGCGGACCGCCCTTTTCGGACCAAAGCCGCGTCGCGGTGGTCTCCAGCATCATCCCCATGCTCGCCGCGACGGGCTTGAGCCGCTGCTGCTCCTCCCAGCTCATCACGCCGGGGTTCAGGTGCGGCAGCAGGCCGGTCTCCTCGAGCACCGCGATCGCGCAGGAGCGCAGGTAGTCCAAAGTGGAGTCGTACCCGCGCGCGTCGAGCCACTCACGCGCCTGGGGCCACCGGTCCTCCGGCCGGTCCCCCAGCGTGAACAGCGCCTCCTTGCACCCGGCGGCGGCGCCGGCACGGGCGATCTCCAGCACCTCGTCGCGTTCGAGGTACATCGAGTGGAGCTTGCCGGGGACGGTGACGAAGGTGCAGTAATGACATCGGTCCCGGCACAGCTTGGTCAGCGGGATGAACACGCTGCTGCTGTACGTGACGATGCCGCTGCGGCCCTGGTCGGCGAGGTGCGCGTCGCGGACCTTCGCCGCGGCGGCCAGGAGTTGCTCGAGGTCGTCACCACGGGCGTGCAGCAGCACGGCGGCCTCGGTGACGTCCAAGGCCACCCCGTCCGAGGCGCGGCGTAGTGCCCGTCGCATCGCGGAGGGAGTCGGCTTCGGCTCGGGCGGGGTGATCAACACGCGGTCAGCCATGACGCGAGCCTACGGACGTGGAGTAAGTCCTAGTAAGAGTTTTCGCTGTGAGGGATGTTGGCCTCACATGGGAATAAAACAGCCTCAGCCCGCGAGCGGCGCGCGAGAGGGCGGCTCGTCGGCCAGCACGGCCTCCGCCATGCCGGTGGCGGCCTGCGCCTGTGCCTCGGCGCGCGCCTTGCGGCGCTGGCGCAGCACCCCGAGCCCCATGCCGACGATCCCCAGCGCGACGGCGATGAGACCGACCGGGCCGAGCAGTCCGAACGCGACGGAATTGGACTCGACGGCGGCCGCGCCCTGCGCGTTCGCCGCGCCCGCGCCCAGCACGAGCAGCCCGGCGGCGAGTGCCGCTCCACTGACCGCGCGCAGGGCGGATCGCATGAGCAGATGAACTGGGTTGTGCACCGGAGTGCCCTCCCGCAACGTAACGGCTCGCCCGAAGGCCTTCACCCGGAAGAGGGATCCTCTTCGCGTCGATGCTGAAAAAGCTACCCAGTGTGTCAAGACCAGGGGGTCCCGCCGCACTGGGACGCCCAGAATAGCGACCAGCCGGGTACGCACCGCGACCGGGACGGCGGCTTGCCCCTGACCTGCGACAGGGCCGAATCTGGCTGTCCGACTTCACGCACAGGAGACCGCCATGGTGTCGTTCCCGTTCACCACTCCGCACAGTGACCACCAGGAGACGGAAGGTGCCAAGCTGCTGGCCGACGCCACCGTGGTCAGCGCCGAGCTCGCCGGGTCACCCATCTGGCTGGCGCTGGGTCACGACGCCTGCCGCAAAACGCTCTCGGATCAGCGCTTCAGCCGCGCGGCCGCGGTGGGGCCCGGCGCGCCGGTCATCGTGCGGAGCGCGGCCGACCCCGATGTGCTGACCAGCATCGACCCGCCGCGGCACGCCCAGCTTCGCCGCCTCATCGCGACGGCGTTCAGCCCGCGGATGGTGGAGGCGATGGCGCCGAGGGTCCAGCAGATCGTCGACGACCTGCTCGACGCCGTCCAGGCGGGCGACAGACCGGCGGACCTGGTGCCCGCGTTCGTCGCGCCGCTGCCCATCACGGTCATCTGCGACCTGCTCGGCATGCCCGGCGCCGACCACGCCCGCATCGGCGCCTGGTCGCGCAAGCTGATGGCGTCGACGGCGTACACCCCGGAGGAGATCGCCGCCGCCGTGACCGACATCCGCGAGTACCTGAGCGGCCTCGTCGCCGAAAAGCGGGCGAACCCCGGCTCGGATCTGACCTCGGTGCTCGCCGCCGCGCCCGAGCTGACCGAGGTCGAACTGCTGGCCAATTTGCAGATGCTGCTCATCGCGGGCCACGAAACGACGGTCAATCAGCTCGGCAATTCGATCGTCGCGCTGCTGCGCAACCCGGACCAGCTCGCGCTGGTGGGCGCGAAGCCCGAACTGATGCCGCAAGCGGTCGAGGAATTGATGCGCTACACGCGACTTACGACGAGCACGCTGCCGCGAGTGGCCACAGAGGACGTCGAACTCGATGGCAGGCTCATCAAGAAGGGCGAAGCGGTGATCGCGCTGACCGGCGCCGCGAACGTCGACCCGCGCGTGTTCACCGACCCGGCGGAGCTGAACATCGAACGCACCGACCGTGCCGTACAGCTGGGCTTCGGCCACGGCACGCATTTCTGTCTCGGCGCACACCTCGCCCGGCTGGAACTGCGCACGGCACTCGCCGCCGTGGTGACCCGCTTCCCCGATCTGGCATTGGCCGTCGACGAATCCGAGCTGCGCTGGAACGAAGGCACGCCGGTGCGCGCACTGAAAGCGCTTCCGGTCACCTGGTAGCCGCGAACGGACTCCCTCACTGGCGGAAACCCGACACCTGAGCCGCTCCTGCCCAAAATTGGTCTATACCTAACGTGGTATGGACCAATTGCCGCACAAAGGAGTGCTCTGGTGTCGATACAGCGTGTCTTCGCGTCCTTGATGGCTTTCGCCGCCGCCACGACACTCGCCGTGGTACTCCCGATGTCCTCCGCGTCCGCCGCGAGCTGTGTGGCGGCCTGGAGTTCGGGGCAGGTCTACACCGGCGGCATGACGGCCTCCTACAACAGTCACAACTGGTCCGCGAAATGGTGGACGCAAGGCGAGATCCCCGGCACCGTCGACGTCTGGGCCGACCAGGGCTCGTGCAGCGGCGGCTCCACCCCTCCCGGTGGCGGCGGAAGCTGTGACTACCCGGCCTGGGTCGCCGGAAAGTCTTATGTGACAGGCAATATCGTCAAGTACACCGACGGCAACTACTACATCGCCGAGCACGACAATCCCGGCTACGACCCGGTGATCAGCACCTGGTTCTGGGACCCGTACACCTGCGGCGGCACCCCGCCGACCACTCCGCCCACCAACCCCGGCGGGTTCGTGGTGAGCGAGGCCCAGTTCAACCAGATGTTCCCGAGCCGCAATTCCTTCTACAGCTACGCGGGTCTCACCGCGGCGATGAGCGCGTACCCGGCCTTCGCGCAGACCGGCAGCGACACGATCAAGAAGCAGGAGGCGGCGGCGTTCCTCGCCAACGTCAACCACGAGACCGGTGGCCTGGTGTACATCGTCGAGCAGAACACGTCGAACTACCCGCACTACTGCGACTACAGCCAGTCTTACGGTTGCCCCGCCGGCCAGGCCGCTTACTACGGCCGAGGCCCGATCCAGCTCAGCTGGAACTTCAACTACAAGGCGGCGGGCGACGCGCTCGGCATCAACCTGCTCGGTGACCCGTGGCAGGTCGAGCGCGACTCGGCCGTCGCGTGGAAGACCGGCCTCTGGTACTGGATGACACAGAACGGTCCCGGCACGATGACCCCGCACAACGCGATGGTCAACAGCCGCGGCTTCGGCGAGACCATCCGCAGCATCAACGGCAGCCTGGAATGCAACGGCGGAAACCCCGGCCAGGTGCAGAGCCGGATCGACGCCTACCAACGTTTCGTGCAGATCCTCGGCACCACCCCGGGCGGCAACCTGTCCTGCTGACCCGCGGGTGTCCGGCTCCCGGGATGATTCCCGCGTCATCCCGGGAGCACCACCTGCCCCACACGTCCGGCATGACCGACTTTCGTTGTGGGGCAAGCGGTTAGAGCCTGCGCGAGACTCGGAAACTCCTCCTTACCGTGATCTTCGGGGCCGTCACCCACGACGGCCCCGAAGATGTGAGGAGCCGCAGATGCGCTTAAGAGAAGCGTTTGCCCTACTCGCCGCCGCCGTCCTGCTGACCGGGCTAGGCACCGGCACCGCTTCGGCCCAGCCGCTCACCCGAGGCTGGCCCGCCCCGATCGACGCCGCCACCTGGCAGAACCAGGACGACATGACCTGGGCCGACTATCACAAGGTGCCAGGCACGAACTGGGCCGATCCGTCACTCAAACCGACCAAACGGACCTTCAAGGGCGCCGTCGTCCTCGCCGACTACCCCGACCAGAACTTCGTGGTGACCCAGCCGCCGAACTCGACCGTCTTCGGCAACCCCGGTGTCGCCGCGAGCAACATCCCGAGGGCGAACGTCGCCAAGTACTACCAGGACTTCCTCAACAAACCCGGTGCGCTCAACCACGGGCACACGATCAACGAGTACTGGATGGAGGACTCGCTCGGCCGGTTCGGCGTGCAGCTGACCGCGTTCGGCCCCTACCGGATGCCCGGCAAGTCCTTCGAATACGGCATGGAGTTCCAGCCCAACGCGTGCCCGCCGGACGCCAACTGCAACCGCAACCTCCGCACCGACGCGGGCAACGCATGGCGCGCCGAAGTCGGCGGCGGCGCGAACCAGTTCGACTTCATCTTCTACCTCTCAGCAGGTCAGGACGAGAGCTCGACGTGGCAGGAATTCGGCGAGATGAAGTTCGGCAGCAAGGAAAACGTGCCGGACACCTTCGGCCCGCCTAACCACAACCTCCCCAACTACGCCGCCACCCGCTACGTCCCCTGGACCTCGTGGAAGTCCGCCGCGAGCATCTGGCCGAACGCGCAAAGCGGCAGCTCGACCCAGGCCGAAAGCTCAGGTCAGTCCACCTACGCGCACGAGTTCAGCCACATCCTCGGCATCGCCGACAACTACAACAACCCGTTCGCCACCCCACCGTCACGCGACTACAGCGGACCGTGGGAAATGCTTTCGCGCGGCACGTTCAACGGCCCCGGCGGCCCGCACACCCGGTGGCAGATCCCGGCCACCCAGGGCAGTTCGATGGGCTCCCAGCACATGATCCGCAACAAGATGAAGCTCGGCATCGTCGACCCGGCCGCCATCCTCCAGCTCGACCGCAACAAGCTGGCGACCACCGGCCCGGTCACCGCCCGTATCACCGCCCGTGTGGCGGCGCCGCTGCCCGGCACCTACAGCGGCCTCAACATCAAGCTCACCGGCGGCGACAAGTCCCCGAAGTGCGACCGCGCGAAGGACCCGTTCTGTGACGGCGGCGGCTACGACAATTACACGGTCGAGGTCGTCGACCGGCTCGGCGCGGACTCCTTCAACCCGGATTCCGGCGTGCTGATCACCAAGACGAAGAACGCGGACAACGCGCCCTTCGAGTGGGTCATCGACGCCAACCCCGGCGACATCGGCATCACCGACTACAAGAAGCCCGACGGCACCCCGGTCAAGATCACCATCGGCGACTACCGCCAGCTCAACGACGCCGCGTTCAAGGCGGGCACCGGCGCGGCCAGTCCGTACGAGTACACCGACACGGCGAACCGGCTCCGCTTCCTGATCACCAATGTCGCCAAGGACAGCCGGGGCGTGCTCACCTACACGGTCACGGTCGCCTCACTGGACGGCTCAGGCACCCAGGAACGCGGGACCACGCTCTGGCCCGCACCACCCGCGTTCGGCGAGGGCGGCCTGGCTTCCTGCGACTTCACGCTGCTGAACAGCGGATCACCGCAGGGCGCCGAGGCCCCGTACGACACCGACACCTACCGGCTGACCGCGTCCACCGACGCGAAGGGCTGGGAGGTCCGCCTCCCGAACGCCCTCGCGACGGCCAAGTTCGGCCAGCACGTCAAGGTCGGCGCGCTGGCCAAGCGAAGCCAAGGCGGTGACCTCACCGCCCGCGTCAAGCTGACCGCCACGTCGATCAGCGACCCGTCGAAGACCGCGACGGGCACCTGCACCGCCTTCGGCTACTAAACAAGGTCGTGCGCGTTGCGGGCGGTTCCAACCGCCCGCAACGCGCACGAGCCCTGAATTCCTGCTCGCCTCAGTACCCTCGCGGCGGCCCGTACTGCCCGGGCGGCCCAGGTTGGCCCGGCTGGCCGTAGTGCCCGGGCTGCCCCGGTTGGGCGTACTGGCCAGGCTGCGGATAGCCGGGCGGGTAAGCGGGCGGCGGGTACGCCTGCGGGTTCTGCGCCGGGTAGCCGTGCTGCTGTGGCTGAGGCTGCTGCCACTGCTGTGGTCGCGGTGGCTGCTGCCCTTGGTGGAACTGCTGGGCTTGCGGCGCTTGCTGGACTTGCGGCGGCGGCGGGGCCTGTTGCTGCCCGAGATGTAGTGGCAGCAAGGAAACCAGCGACAGGAGTTTCCCCAGCACCGCCAGCACGTCGTCCGGCTTGGTCCGGCCGAAGATCGGGTGCTCGACGTAGACGAGCTCGTTCCCCACGAGCGACCAGGTGTGCAGTTTGAGCTGACGCATGGTGCCCATCACCTGCGGCGTCAGGACGTGCACGGCGAGATTCGGGTCGGTGTCGATCAGCTTGTACCACCGGTTGAACTTCCGGTCGGCCGTCGCGGGCTCGGGGTAGGCGTCGGTCTCGAACGCCGAGTCCACACTGGACACGATCTGGAAGTTCGGCATCGCCACGGGCAGCGTGATCACCCACACCGAGTCGATGGTGATCGTGTCGAGCTCGTTGATCTTCTTGTTCGTCCACCGGGTGTGCACGCTCGTCACGGTCGGCCGCCGGTGGAAGTCGAACGTCGTGAACGGCATGCCCTGGTACGCGCCGGCCAGCATGCCGAACGCGAGCCGCTTGTCACCGTGCTGGCTGAACGGCAGCACCCGCCACCGCTCGAGCAGATCCGGCGCGTCCGCGCGGAAGTGCCAGCCCTGCGCGAGCGAGAGCTGATACCGCTCGGAGTTGGTCGTCTCGATCCGGTTGGCCTCGTTGGTGTCCACGGTCCGCCCCAGTCACTTCGCTCAGTCGGAGTAGGTCACCGTGACCGGCGCATGGTCTGACCACCGCTGCGCGTAGGTCTCGGCACGCTCGACCACCGCGAGCTTCGCCCGCTCGGCCAGCCCGGGGGTGGCCACCTGCAGGTCGATACGCCAGCCCGCGTCGTTGTCGAATGCCTTGCCGCGGTAGGACCACCAGGTGTACGGGCCGGGGCCTTCCGGGGCGAGCCTGCGCTGGACGTCGACGTACCCGGCCTCGCCGTAGACCCGGTCCAGCCACGCGCGCTCCTCCGGCAGGAAGCCGGAGTTCTTGCGGTTGGTCTTCCAGTTCTTCAGGTCGACCTCGGCGTGCGCGATGTTCCAGTCACCGACCACCAGCACCTCGGAGCCCGCCGCCTCCGCCTTGCCTCGCAGCTCGACGAGGTAGGGCAGGAACGCCGCCATGAAGCGTTCCTTCTCCTCCTGGCGCGGGGTACCGACATCGCCGCTGGGCAGGTACAGGCTCGCGACGATCACGCCCGGCAGGTGGACCTCGACATACCGGCCGCTGTCCTCGAACTCGGCCTCGCCGAAGCCGATCCGCACCAGCTCGGGCTCGATCCGGCTGAACACCATGACGCCATTGCGCCCCTTGACCGCCGACGCCGCGTGCGCGACGTGCCAGCCCTCGGGCGCGGCGACCTCCGACGGAAGTTCGCCGAGCTCGGCACGCACCTCCTGGCAGCAGACGACATCCGCCTCGGTGGCGGCGAGCCACTCGACGAAGCCTTTCTTGGCGGCGGCGCGCAGGCCGTTGACATTCACACTGGAGACCGTCAGCACGCCAGCGAGGCTACCGGCAGGGTCCGACAAGTCCGCTCAGGCCCGTCAGCCGGTCAGCTTCTCCGCGAGCGCGGCCTCGTACTTCGCGGCGATCTTCCGCGGAAGGGCTCACTGTGAAGTTGTGAGCATGTCCAGCCAAGCGCCCACCTCCTTCGCGTAGCGCTCCGGCTCCACCCGGTGCGGTGTGTGCCCGGCCTCCGGGAAGGTGGCCAGCCGCGTACCCGGCCGCGACTGGACCATCTCCCGTGCCTCGGCGGCGGACAGCACCTCGCTGCGCCCGCCGTGGATCAGCAGCGCCGGGCAGCCGGACCCGAGCCAGTCCGGCCACCAGTCACCACCCAGGCTCCGGCCCGCGGACTCGATTTCGGCGGCGCGCCACCGGAATCCCCAGCCGTCTTCGAACTCGGCGGCGTTCTCGAGGAAGTAATCCTCTTGACCGGCCATGGCTTCGCCGAGTGCCCGCCGCAGGTCGCGGAAGGCGTCGAATCTGACAGGGAGCTCGTACATCCAGTCCGCGGGTCCGGGCTGAGGCCTGGCGCCGATGTCCTCGACCACGATCGCCGTGACCAGCTCGGGGCGCCAGGAGGCGAGCTGGAAGGCGTTGACGCCGCCTAGCGAATGCCCGAGCACCGGACACGGGCCCATGCCCAGTCGCTCGATCATTTCCGCGGCGTCGGACACGAAACCCTCACGCGAGTAGCAGGAAGCCGCGTCCGACCAGCCGTGTCCACGCTGGTCCGGTGCGACGACGCGCCACCGCGGGCCGAGCCGCCGGGCGAGGCCGGCGAACATCCGCCCGCGTCCGCAGATGCCGTGCAGCGCGAGCAACGGCCGCCCTGGCCCGCCTTGGTCGAGATAGGCGAGCCGGCGTCCGTCCGCGAGGGTCAGGAACCGGGTTTCCATGCCCCGATGTCTAGCAGGGCACACCGACAACTTTTGAAGATCAGCAGGTCAGCCGCAGTTCGCGGAGCCTTCGAGCGGCTTGACGAAGTCGGCGGACACCCACTTGCCCTCGGCGATCTTGCGGTAGCCGTTCTGCACGATCGGGAGCGCGTCGATCTTCGCGTCCTTGTTGTACTTGCCGACGATGCCGCCGTTCACGGCAGGCGCGTCGCGCGCGTTGAGCACGTCCGCGGTGACGATCACTTTGCACCCCGTGGGCGAACTCGCCGCGGACTGCTTGTCGGAGCCCAGCACGTAGACGATCAGGACACCGGCCAGCACGGCGATGACGATCAGCATCTTCTTCGGAATGCCCAAGAACACCTGTGCTCCTCAGGACGGAACTTGTCCTCGACCAGGGTAGACACACAGTGGGCCCGGCGGACAGCTCTGGCGCGATCAACCACCCGACAGCGCCAATGGCGTGACCGCCCAACTACTAAAAGTGATGGCCCCCTTCGCGAACGAAGGAGGCCATCACGGTCTATCAGGTGAAAAATCAGCCGGCGATCTTCTTGGCCAGGTTCTCGTCGAGGGTCGCGAGGAACTCCTCGGTGGTCTGCCAAGCCTGGTCAGGGCCGACCAGCAGCGCGAGGTCCTTGGTCATCTTGCCGCTCTCGACGGTCTCGACGACGACCTGCTCCAGCTTGTTCGCGAAGCCGATGAGCTCCGAGTTGGAGTCCAGCTTGCCGCGGTGCTCGAGGCCACGGGTCCACGCGTAGATCGACGCGATCGGGTTGGTCGAGGTCGGCTTGCCCTGCTGGTGCTGGCGGTAGTGCCTGGTCACCGTGCCGTGCGCGGCCTCGGCCTCGACCGTCCGGCCGTCCGGGGTGCGCAGCACCGAGGTCATCAGGCCGAGCGAGCCGAAGCCCTGCGCGACCGTGTCGGACTGGACGTCACCGTCGTAGTTCTTGCACGCCCAGACGTAGCCGCCCTCCCACTTCATCGCCGCGGCGACCATGTCGTCGATCAGGCGGTGCTCGTAGGTGATGCCCTTGGCGTCGAAGTCGGCCTTGAACTCGGCCTGGAAGATCTCCTCGAACACGTCCTTGAACATGCCGTCGTAGGCCTTGAGGATGGTGTTCTTGGTCGACATGTAGACCGGGTACTCACGGTCGAGGCCGTACTGCAGCGAAGCGCGCGCGAAGTCCTCGATCGACTTGCGGAAGTTGTACATCCCCATCGCGACGCCACCGGCCTCGGGGAACTTGGCGACCTCGAACTCGACCGGCGCGGAGCCGTCCTCCGGCGTGTAGGTCATGGTCAGCGTGCCGGCGCCGGGGACCTTGAAGTTGGTCGCCTTGTACTGGTCGCCGTGCGCGTGACGGCCGATGATGATCGGCTTGGTCCAGCCCGGCACCAGGCGCGGGATGTTCTGGATGACGATCGGCTCGCGGAAGATGACACCGCCGAGGATGTTGCGGATCGTCCCGTTGGGCGAGAGCCACATCTTCTTCAGGCCGAATTCCTCGACCCGCGCCTCGTCCGGGGTGATCGTCGCGCACTTGACGCCGACGCCGTGCTTCTTGATGGCGTTCGCGGAGTCGATGGTGACCTGGTCGTCGGTGCGGTCGCGCTCCTCGATGCCCAGGTCGTAGTAGTCCAGGTTGACGTCCAGGTACGGGTGGATCAGCTTGTCCTTGATGAACTGCCAGATAATGCGGGTCATCTCATCGCCGTCAAGCTCGACGACGGTGCCCTGGACCTTGATCTTGGCCATGAGCGACGGTGCTCCTCTCGCGCGGATCTTCGCGTCTTCTTAAGCCTCTGGGTAGCGGTACAAGCGTACTGCTAAACGGACCTGAATGGTTCTAGAAGTGGTCAGCATCAAGTCTCTCAGCAGGCCATTGTGTGCGACATCACCGGGCGGGATCGTAGGGGGATGAGATCTCTCGGGATCGGGGTCGTCCTGGTGCTGCTCTCGGGGTGCGCGGCAGCGCCGACGCAGGTCACAGCGCAGGCCGACTGCGCGCATCCGCCCGCCTACGCCGACGGCCACGGGGTACAGGCGACGTCGGCGGGCGGCACGATCTACGCGTTGTTCTTCACCGGCGACGAGGGGGTGATCGCGGGCGTCGAGAGCAAGATCGTCTGGCGGATCACCGGCACCGGACCGGCCCGCTTCAGCGCGACCGGGCCGAACTTCCAGTCGGTCACACCGACCTGGGGCCCCGAGGGCCATGGCGGCTCGACCTTCAACCACCCTGGCGAGGAGTGGGGAACCGGCTTCGTCTTCCCCAAGCCGGGCTGCTGGACGATCCATGTCGCGCGCGACGGCGTGAGCGGGTCTCTGAGCCTGCCCGTTCGCTAATTACGATTACGGCCATGGGTTTGTTCACGGTGCCAGAGGCGCGCGCCGAGCTCGTCCGCCTGCGCCCGGTGCTCGACGAGCTGGTGGCCGTCCGCGCGGACGCCGCCGAGCTGGCCGCCTCGCTGAACCCCGGTGGCACCCCGACCGAACTCGGCGGGCTGCCCGAGCTCAAGGGTGCGCAGGCCAGGCTCGACGAACTGATGACCACCGTCCAGCGCACGGGGGCGGAGCTCAAGGGCTTCGCGCCCCTGCTGGTCGACTTCCCCGCGGACCTCGACGGCGTGCCGGTGCTGCTGTGCTGGCTCGAAGGTGACACCGAGCTCGCTTGGTATCACCGGCTCGACCTGGGCTTCGCGGGACGGCGACCGCTGTCTTAAAGCGTCTGACGGTATGCGTTCACCGAACGGGTCAGCTCGCGCAGCGTGGCTTGCAGCTGAGCGAAACGCACTGGGGGAAGTCCCATCGCTTCGCTGACGACGCCAGGCACATGAGTCGCCTTCGCGCGCAGCGCATCGCCCTCTTCAGTAAGCGTCACACGCACTGAGCGCTCGTCGTCACTGCGACGCTCGCGACGCACGAGCCCGAGCTTTTCAAGCCGCTTGAGCAACGGTGAAAGCGTGCCGGAGTCCAGACTGAGCGCGTCGCCGATCTCGGTGACGCCGCGGTCGCCGTGCTCCCAGAGGGTGAGCATGACGAGGTACTGCGGATAGGTGATCTCCAGCTCTTTGAGCAGCGGCCGGTACAGCGCGGTCACCGCACGCGAGGCGGCGTACAGCGAGAAGCACATCTGGTCTTCGAGCAGGGGCGTCTCTTCCACATCGTCCATTGTGGCCACAGCTACTCCGACCCGCAATCTAAGTGCGCTACATCTCATCATGCACAGTTTAGTTGTGCACAACTTAGTTGCTCGCTAGCTTATGGGAGACAGCTCAACGGCACCCGAGGAGATCGAGATGACCGCCAACCCCCACAACCTCGCCCTGGAACCCGCCGCGCAGGCCTTCGCCGAGGCCACCGACAACCCGCCGTACCTGTTCGAGCTGGATCCGTCCGAAGGCCGCAAGGCGGTCGACGAGGTCCAGTCGGGTGAGATCACGAAACCGGCCGTCTCCATCGAGGACCTGACCGTTCCCGGCGGCCCGAAGGTCCGGATCTTCCGCCCGGAGAACGCGACCGGGCCGTTGCCGGTCATCGTGTACCTGCACGGCGCGGGCTGGGTCTTCGGCAACGCGCACACGCACGACCGGCTCGTCCGCGAACTCGCCGTGGGCACCGGGGCCGCGGTGGTCTTCCCCGAGTACAGCCTGTCCCCGGAGGCCCGCTACCCCGTGGCGATCGAGGAGAACTACGCCGCGGCGAAGTGGGTGGCCGAGCACGGCGCCGAGCACGGCTTCGACACCACGCGCATCGCCATCGCCGGCGACTCCGTCGGCGGCAACATGACCGCGGCCGTCACCCTGCTCGCCAAGCAGCACGGCGATGTGACCTTCCGCCAGCAGGTGCTCTTCTACCCGGTGACCGACGCGAATTTCGACACCGAGTCATACCTTCGCTTCGCCGAGGGCTACTTCCTCGGACGCGAGGGCATGAAGTGGTTCTGGGACCAGTACACGACGGACCCGGCGCAGCGCGCGGAAATCACCGCGTCACCGCTGCGCGCGAGCCTCGAAGAACTCACCGGACTGCCGCCCGCCCTCGTCATCACCGGCGAGGCCGACGTGTTGCGTGACGAGGGCGAGGCGTACGCCGCGAAGCTGCGCCAAGCGGGTGTCGCGGTGACGGCGGTGCGCTACCAGGGCATCATCCACGACTTCGTGATGCTGAACGCGCTGCGCGAGACTCACGCCGCCGAGGCCGCGATCACCCAGGCGATCACAACGCTTAAGAAGGCGCTCAGTCTCTGAAGTAGTAATGCCCGAGCGTGTCGTCGAACCGGCCACCGGCGCGGCAGCACTTGCCGAAACCGCCGCCCGGATCCACACGGGCACGGGTCCTTGCCGCCGAGCTTTTCGATCAGCTCCTTGCCGTCGCCGATGACGCGATCGCCACGCTTGACCTTCGTCTCGCTAGAGGGAACCCCCTGCGGCGCTTGGCGATCGGCTCAAAAGGACGCCTCGGCGTCGTAGTCGCGATGCATGATGACCTCCCGGTTTCGGATCGCCCTGATCTTGGGTGATCCGAAACCGGGAGTCGATTCATTTATCGCTCGAAGTGCACCGAGCCGCGGAACGCCGGGTGGTCAGGTCCGCTACACCGCTGCTCGAAGGTGGCGTCGAGCGCGACGAGCTGACCGCCGTCGCGCTCGATGCGCGAGATGGTGAAGGCGGAGTAGTCGTCGGTACAGCCAAGACCCGCTGAAATGGCGAGGATGTGCGCGCCACCCGCGTGGTCGTAAGCGCCGGGTTGCAGCGCCGCACCGTCCGGACCGGTGAACTCGAGCGCGAAGTAATCGAACCCGTTGTTCGCGTCCGCGTCGACTTTGAGGACGTTGTCGTGTTCGCGGATCATCACCTCGTGGTCGGGCCCGGCGACCCAGTGCCCGCTCTGTCCGCCGAACGGGTAGGCACCCTCTTCGGCGACGAAGTCGACGGTCTCCGGACTGCTCTCCGCGAGCGCGGCGGGCGCCAGCGCGGATCCGATGCCCGCTACGACGGCGACAACGGTCAGTGCACGACGAAACATGTACTCCCCCAGGAGTTGATGCCGTCCCCCATGGATCGGCAGCCTCGATAGTGCCACAAAAGCCGTTGAGGCCTCGAAGTTGCCGGTGACCGGGACCTACGGCTTGAGCCAGACCCGCAAGTCCCCCAACGGCTTGAACCCGGCTGCCCAAGCCGCAGTCAGGTCGTCGCCGTGTTCGTAGCCGACGATCGGCCGCTCCGGGAACCGCGTGGCGATCGCGGCGGTCACACCGGACCAGGCTTCGCCGAGATCGCCCGTGGTGAAGAGGTTGGACAGGCCGGCGACCTCGCCGCTGAGGTTGACGATCGCGCCGCCGCGCCAGTGGTCGCCATCGAGGTCGCCGAGGACGAACACCGAGTCGTCGACCGGGAAGACCTCCAGGCCGAAATTCGCTGTGCGCAAGGCTTCCGGGTCACGGACGACGGTCCAGGCCGAAGGCCCCGGGCTGGGACGGCAGGTGATCCAGGTCGCGGTGAAGAGGACTTCAAAGCCTTCGAGATCCAGGGTCGCGAAGCTGTCTTTGATCGAACAGCCGGAGGAGACGTCGATGCCGGGCAGGACGTCGGCGGCGGTGGCGGCCGGGTCCAACGTGACGGCGTCGGGGTAATACAGCGGGGTGCGCGACTTCGCCGTCCAGGCGAGCGAAGTGAATTCGCCAGGGTTGGCGTTGGCGCGGCAGACGAGGTCGCACCAGCGCGCGTTGTTGTGGACGGCTTCGGTGAGCGTCATCGGCGGGCCAGCCAGATGACATCCGGTTCACCTTTGGGTACCGGGATTTTCAACACCCGCACCTCACTGAAGCGGGAACGGAGGCGGCGAGTGAACGCGGGGTCGGACTCGGCGCTCCAAACCGCTACGGCACCGCCGGGGCGCAGCCGCGCGGAAAGCATGTCGAGACCCGCGTCACTGTAGAGCGCCGCGTTACCTTTGCTCACGGTCCATTGTGGACCATTGTCGATGTCGAGGCACAAGGCGTCGAAACGCTCTTCGGTGCGGTGCAACCACTTCACGAGGTCACTCTCGACGACGGTGACACGGTCGTCGGCGAGCGCGTCACGATGGACCTCGCGCAAAGGGCCACTGCGATTCCATTCGATGACCGAGCGCTCCCGTTCCACGACGACGATCTCGCCGACTCCGGGATGATCCAGTGCCGCGCGCAGTGAGTAGCCGACGCCGAGCCCGCCGATCAGCATCCTCGCCTTGCCGGGCACCATGTCCGCGGCGACGGAGACGAGCAGCCGCTCCGACTCGCCGTTGCGGGTGTCCATCAGGAAGACGCCGTTGGCGATCACCTCGAAATCGGCGCCGTCCTGGCGCAGCACGAGTTTGCCGCAGACTCCGTTCACCTCGTCGAGCACCTTGGTCATCCGGCCACCCTAGCGATTTCTCCCCGATCGCCCCCTGTACGACGCAGCCGCCTGCTCCTAACCTGGGATGTCGGAGGTACGCCATGCATGCGACAGTCGGAGACGAAATCCACGTCCACGGCCGTACCGTGGGCGCGGGCGGCCAGCGCGGCGAGATCATCGAAGTCCGCGGCGCGAACGGCTCGCCCCCGTATCTGGTCCGCTTCACCGACGGCCACGAAGGTCTCGTCGTACCCGGCCCCGACTGCGAAGTCGAAGCCGCAGGCGCCAAGAAGTAGCGGTCACAGCAACCCGGCGAGCTTGTACAGCACCAGGCTGCCCGCGACCGCGACGTTGAGGCTCGAACCGCTGCCCACCATGGGAATCTCGACGGCGACGTCCAGCAGTGCGACGGCCTCGTCCGGGATCCCGGACTGCTCATGCCCGAGCACCGCGACCGTCCGCCGCCGCGCGGCGGGCAGATCCGCGAGTCGCATCGCCCCCTCGGCGAGTTCGACGCCGACGACCGAGCTGCCCGCCGCCCGCTCCCTGGCGAGCCAGCCGAGCGGATCACCGACCCAGTGCACACAAGCGGGCTGGCGCAAGGTGTTCCCCTTGCGCAACGCGTCCGGCACCCAGGGGTGCCGGGGCACCGCGAGGCACGCGCCGACGGCATCGCAGGTCCGCAGCAGTGTGCCGAGGTTGACGCCATGCAGCGGCCACAGCGGAGCCGCGACCAGATGTCCCCAGCAGGAATGCTTGCGTTGGCGCCGGGACGCCTTGAGTTCCGCTCGACCGCGGACCCGGATCGACGGGCTCACCAGAGCCGAGGCTCAGGGCCTCCAAGGTTGATCGTCATGGCTCCAGTCTAAGGCAACTCGCGTACGGGAGCGGCCAATTCGCGCGCGCGAAGGGCGAACATGCGTACGGGAACGGCAAACACCCGTGCGGGAAAGGCAAACTCGAGCATGCGTGAGGGGTCGGGACGCGGGCCTCGACGGTCGGGACGCGAGCGTGGACGGACGACATGCGTACGCGACTGGACGACACGCGTACGTGGACGGACGACACGCGTACGTGGACGGACGGCACGCGTGCACAGACGGACGACACGCGTACGTGGATGGACGACACGCGTGCGCAGGCGGACGACACGCGGTGCCCGAGCGTGGAACACGCGGTGTCTCAACGTGGGACACGGGGTGGGTTAGGCGGGGGTGGGTTCTAGGTCGGGGGTGGGGGTGGGGGTGCGGCGGAAGCCTAGGAGGACTACGGCGAGGGCGAGGGCGGTGAGGAGGGCGGACATCTCGGGGAGGAGGCGGGGGCCCGCGGTGTGGAGGACGGCGCCGCCGACCAGGCCGGAGAGTCCTACGCCGAGGTAGATGGCGGAGGCGTTGAGGGACAGGACGAGGCCGGTTTGGCGGGGCGAGAGTTCGATCAGGCGGCTTTGGATGGGCGGGTTGACCGACCAGGTGCAGAGGCCCCAGAGGAAGAGGATCACCGCGGCGCCGGTGATCGTGGACGAGGCCAACGGGAGGGTGGCGAGCACGAGGGTGGTGGCGGCGAAGATCGTGAGGAGGGGGCGGCGGGAGCCCCAGCGGTCGGTGACGCGGCCGCCGAGCCAGTTGCCGATCGCGCCGCCGATGCCGTAGCAGAACAGGAGCAAGCTGACGGCCGTGCCGTGCACGCCCGTGGTCTCCGCCAGCACCGGCGCGATGAAGGTGTACACGCTGAAGGCGGCGAGGCAGCCGAGCACCGTCGCGCCCATCATCGCGAGGACGCGGGGATCGGCGGCCGCGGTGAACCGCTCGGCCAGGCGGACCGGTGGCGGCGGGGCGACCTTGGGCAGCACCAGGCCGACGGCCACCGCTCCCAGCAGCGAGAAAGCCGCGACCAGCGCGAACACCACGCGGTAGCCGAAGTGCTGCGACAGCAGGCTGCCCAGCGGGACGCCGAGGATGGTCGCGATCGTCAGCCCGCCGAACACCAGCGCGACCGCACGGCCGCGGTGCTCCGGCGCGGTGAGCTCGGCCGCCACGGCGCTGGCCGCCGGCGTGAACACGGCCGCGCCGATCGCGGTCACCACCCGAGCCGCCAGCAACGGCTCGAAGCCGGACACAACGGCGGCCAGCGCGTTGCCGAGCGCCGTGACGCCGAGCGCGACGACCAGGAGACGGCGCCGCTCCCAGCGCCCGGTGGCGGCCGCGAACAGCGGGGAACCGACGGCGTACGCGATGGCGAAGGCCGTGACCAGCTGGGCGGCCGTCGACGGGGACACGGCGAGCTCCGTCACCAGCGCGGGCAGAAGCCCGGCGACGACGTACCCGCTGGTGCCGACCGCGAAGGTGCCCAAGGCTAGTACCGCGGTGCGTGGTGGAGCTGGCATCGGATCCCCCGTGTTCACTAAAGAATGTTTGATGGCTGTCGTACTACGAAGGACACCGTACTACGAGGGTCCGACAATTTCGATGGGTGTCGTACTATGGATGCCATGAGCGCACCCATCGAAGCCGTCCTGCAGGCGCTGGCCGACCCGGTCCGGCTCAAGATGGTGCGACAGCTCGCCGAGCGGGACGGCGAGATCTCGTGCAGTGGATTCGACGTGGCGGTGACCAAGTCCACACTCACCCATCACCTGCGCACGCTGCGCGAAGCGGGCGTCATCCAGGGCAGGCAACAGGGCACCACAAGATTCAATTCGTTGCGGCGCAACGATCTTGACCTCGCGTTTCCCGGGCTACTCGACGCGATCCTCGCCGCGCCCGCCGTCGATCACCAGCCGAGTGGGCAGCCTCACGCGATATCGGGATGACAAAACATCCCCTCATAGGTTGAACTAACCGCAGGACAGCTCAGCGACGTCGGGGGCCACGCTGACTGTCTTTATTCATGCTCGTGAACTGTATCGATTCAGTACCTGGAAGGAGAGCCGTGCCCATCGCGCTGCTCGCGCTCGCCATCGCCGCCTTCGGCATCGGCACCACCGAGTTCGTCATGATGGGCGTGCTGCCGCAGGCGGCCGCCGACTTCGGAGTGTCCATCCCCTCGGCGGGCTATCTCATCTCCGGCTACGCGCTCGGCGTCGTGGTCGGCGCACCGCTGCTCACCGCGGCCGCCGTCCGGCTGCCGCGCAAGACCATGCTCCTGGGCATGATGGGCCTGTTCACCCTGGGCAACGTCCTGTTCGCGCTCTCGCCGAACCAGGAGTTCGGGGTCGCGTTCCGCTTCCTCGCCGGACTGCCGCACGGCGCGTTCTTCGGCGCGGGCGCGGTCGTCGCGTCGAGCCTGGTCGAGAAGGGCAACCGCGCCAAGGCCGTGTCCATGATGTTCATGGGCCTGACGCTGGCCAACGTCGTCGGCGTGCCGCTGGGCACCCTGCTCGGCCAGCGCGTCGGCTGGCGCGCGACGTTCCTGGTGGTCTCGCTGATCGGCGTGGTCGCCATGGTCGCGATCGCCAAGCTCGTCCCGCACCAGGGCCGCCCGGAGAACCCGTCGCTGCGCGGCGAGCTCGGCGCGTTCCGTCGCCCGCAGGTGTGGCTGGCGCTGGCGATCGTCACGTTCGGCCTGGGCGGCGTGTTCGCCTGCCTGTCCTACATCGCGCCGATGCTCACCGACATCGCCGGCTACTCCCCCGGCCACGTGACGGTGCTGCTCTCGCTCGCCGGTGTCGGCATGACCATCGGCAACTACGTCGGCGGCCGCCTCGCCGACAAGCGCCTCATGCCGAGCCTGTACGTCTCGCTGCTCGCGCTGGCCGCGGTGCTCGGTATCTTCACGATCACCGCGCAGGGCAAGGTCGGCGCGGCGATCACGATCTTCTTCGTCGGCCTCGCCGGCTTCATGATCGGCCCGATGATGCAGGCGCGGATCATGGAGAAGGCGGGCGGCACGCCGTCGCTGGTCAGCGCGGCCGTGCAGTCGGCGTTCAACATCGCCAACTCGATCGGCGCCTACCTCGGCGGCCTGGTGATCGCGGGCGGCCTCGGCCTGGTCGCGCCGAACTGGGTCGGCGCGCTGCTGGCCGTGTTCGGGCTCAGCATCGCCGTGGTCTCCGGCGGGCTGGACAAGCGCGAGGAGCGCCAGCAGCTCGCGCTCGCCTAGTCGAGCGGTCCGCCGGTGATCGTGAAGGTCACGAACAGCATCAGGGTGGCAAGGCCGGCGTAGGTCAGGAAGTCGACGGCCTTGCCCCTGATCGCCAGCAGCCCGGCCTGCTCATCGGACAGCACCGCCCGCAATACCGCGCCGACCAGCAGCGCGGCGCCGATCAGCGCCGCGCCCTGGCGCCAGTGGTACTGCCCGATCCGCAGCGCCGCGACGGCGACGATCAGCATCACCACCGCGAACGGCAGCTGCGTCAGCCGGGTGCGCTTGGGCGTCACGACACTCACGCGAGCGATCGCTCAGCGGCTTCGACGACATTGCTGACGAGCATCGCCCGTGTCATCGGCCCGACCCCGCCGGGGTTCGGCGAGAGCCAGCCCGCGACCTCTTCGACGCCGGGTGCGACGTCGCCGGCGAGCTTGCCGTCCACTCGGGACACACCGACGTCGAGCACGGCAGCGCCGGGCTTGACCATGTCCGGGGTGATGATCCCCGGCACGCCGGCGGCGGCGATGACGATGTCCGCGCGCTTCACCTCGGCCGCGAGGTCGCGGGTACCGGTGTGGCACAGGGTGACCGTCGAGTTTTCACTCCGCCGGGTGAGCAGCAGGCCCATCGTGCGACCCACGGTGATCCCGCGGCCGACGACCGTGACGTTCGCGCCGCTGAGCGGGACGTCGTGGCGGCGCAGCAGTTCGATGATCCCGTACGGCGTGCACGGCAGCGGCCCTGGCTGGCCGAGCACCAGGCGGCCGAGGCTGCCCGGCGCGAGCCCGTCGGCGTCCTTCTGCGGCGCGATGCGCTCCAGGATCGGGCCCGCGTCCAGGTGTTTCGGCAGCGGGAGCTGCACGATGTAGCCGTGGCACGCCGGGTCGGCGTTGAGCTCGTCGATGACGGCTTCGAGCTTCTCCTGCGTGATGTCGGCAGGCAGGTCGCGGCGGATCGAGTTGATGCCGATCTTCGCGCTGTCCGCGTGCTTCATCTTCACGTAGGAGTGCGAGCCCGGGTCGTCACCCACAAGGACGGTGCCGAGACCGGGTGTCACCCCCCGGGCAGCGAGAGCCGCGACGCGGGGCTCGAGCTCCGCGAAGATGGCGTTTTTGGTGGCCTTGCCGTCCAGAACGATCGCCGTCACGGCGCCCATTCTGGCAAAGCCGTCTCCGACGGGTTCAGTGTGGACACATTTGCCCTGGTCAAGGCATTTCGCAAGGTGTTCAAGGCCGCAAACCTCACATGCGGGGTGCACAGCGGCCGTTGAACAGTCAAAATGTTCACGTGGCACAACCGACGACCCAGCTGAACGCGACCGAGCAGGACACACTGGTCAAGCAGATCGGCCTTGCCCTGCTGCGAGCCGCCCCGCGCGACTGGCGCCGGGTCACCGCGGAGTACCGAGCCGTCGGCAGGTACCACGAGATGACCGGCGAGATCATCACCGAGGACGGCTCCGCGGTCGAGTGGGTCGCCACCCACGACATCGCGACGCTGTTCGGCAAGCTCCGTGCCGGGATGTACCGGGACGGCCGCGGTACCTGGTTCAACGCCAAGTACCAGCTGGACCACCCGTCGAGCTACAACCTGGAGTACAACCGCGACGAGCCGCGCTGGCACCTCGCGCCGCCGCCGCAGGCCTACTCGGACGAGCTGCGGATGTTCCCGCGCTCGGAGGAGAACGTCCCCGAGTGGCTCATCCGCCGCATGTCGGGGCTGCAGCCGGAAGGCGGCCCCCGGTTCCGCATCGCGCGGATCTTCGACACCATCGGCCCGGCCGGGCGTCCGGTGATCAACCGGCCCGACCTCGAGGTCGAGGAGCAGGACAGGCTGCTTGACTACCTCGACGCCGCGCCGCTCGTGGTGTCCGAGCGCGGGTACGACGTCGACCGGCTGGCCCAGACGCCGGAGGCGACCGTGCCGGTGGCGTTCCACAGCGACGGGCAGTGGATCTGGCCGGCCGCCGTCAACTTCTACCTGCGTGAGTACGGGGTGTCCCCCGAGCCCGACCTGGTCGAGCACATCAGGGGCACCGGGTTCACGCTGCCCGACGCCGACGAGGCGACGCTGCAGGCGGCCGCCGCGTACCTCCAGCCGCCGCGGCCCGCCCAGGTCCCGCCGCAGGCCAGCGCGCCGCCGCCGCCCGCGGCGCCGCCCGCTCCCCCGGTGGCGCCCCCGCCCGCGCCGCCGGTGGCCGAGCCGGAGCCCCCGGCGCCCGTCGCGGCCGAGCACCCGCCGTTCGAGGACGAGTTCGACCAGACCCAGATCCACGATCCGTTCGTCGACGACTTCGACGAGGACGAGGACGAGCAGTTCCACCAGCCGGAGCCGGCCGCTCAGCTGATCGAGGAGAGCCCGGAGGAGATCACCGAAGAGGTGCCTGCCGGGATGGGCGCGAACGGCACCGAGCCCGGTGTCGAGCACCCGACCGCGTTCGCGCCGCCGCCGGTGCCCGAACCGGCGCCCGTGGTCCCGGTCGTGCACGAGCCGGAACCCGAGCCGGAGCCCGAACCCGAGCCGGAACCGGAGCCCGAACCGCGTGAGCCGGTGCTGAACCAGCTGCAGGCGAAGCTGGGCGAGCTGAACGTGCCCGAGGAGGCGTACCGCATCGGCGAGCCGGCCGACCACGGCTGGAGCGTCGAAGAGGTCGAGTCTGGCTGGCGCGTCGGCTGGTACGACGGTGAGCTGACCAACCCGGCCGTGTTCGGCGACGCCGAGGACGCGGCCGCGTTCATGCTCGGCAAGCTGCTGCTCGACCCGGACGGCCAGGCCTTCGCCGCGCCGCCGGAGCCGGAACCCGAGCCCGAACCGGAGCCGGTCGCCGAGGAGCCGCCCGCGCCGGTCATGGCGACGTTGACGCCGGAGCAGGCGACGGGTGTGCCCGCCGCGGCTCCCCCGGAGCAGGACGACTTCGACCCGCAGGCGACGCTCGCGGAGGACCCGCGTGGTGGCCCGCCGACCATCGCGGCGCCGCCGCTGGCCGCGTCGGCGCCGCCCCCGCCGTTGCCGCAGCGTGGTCAGGGCGCGCCGATCCCGCCGCCTCCGCCGCCCGCCGCGGCACCTGTCCCGCCCGCGCCGCCGCGCCGGGAACCGCCTCCATTGGCCGCCGCACCCGCGCCTACCGTCGCGGTCCCGGTTCCGCCGCCTCCGGCGCCCGCGCCGGTGCCGCCCAGGCAGGAGCCCGCTCGCGCGGCCGCGCCGTCGTCGAACCAGCAGTGGCCGATCGGCCCGATGGCGGGCGAGCCGCCGTTGACGCTGTTCCGCGGCAAGGAACTGCGCGAGTTGCCTGCGGGCAGCGAGCTCGACCGCTTCGGCGGCCCGAACGGCAACCTGACGTACGCCGCCGGGACGCCGTTCGAGGAGCGCTCGCTGGTGCCGGAGTGGGTCAACCGGCCGTACCACGTGTACCGGGTGCAGCGGCCGATCGAGGCGCTGGCCGGCGTCGCGATCCCGTGGTTCAACCAGCCTGGTGGCGGGTCGGCGTACCTGCTGCCTGCCTCGATCGAAACCCTGCTGGCCGAGGGCGACCTGATCGAGCTGGAACCGGGCGAGCCCCCGGTCGACTGAGCAAAAAAGCCCGAAAGGGGCTTTCGTCAGGTTAGATCTGACGAAAGCCCCTTTCGGGCTTTTAGACCTGACGAAAGTGGCTTTCGGGCTTCAGGCGACTACTAGGCCGTGGGCGGCGGCGTAGGCGACGGCGGTGTCGAGGTCTACGGTCGCGCCGGTGAAGGTGCCCTGGACCAGGCCGTGGGCGTCGAGCTTGGCCGAGCGGAGGTCGGCGCCGGTGAAGTTGGCGCCTTGGAGGCGGGCGCCGCGCAGGTCGGCCGCCGTGAGGTCGGTTTCGGAGAGGTCGGCTTCGAGGAGGTTGGCCTCGCGGAAGCGCAGGCCGGACAGCACGACCTTGCCGAGGCGGGCTCGGCTGAGTGAGGCGAGCGAGAAGTCGCAGTCCGTCAAGGAGATCGGGCGCATTCGGCAGTCCACAAAGGACGATCCGAGCAGTGAGCAGCCCGACCAGGTGGTGTCCGCGAGCACCGTCCGGTCGAAGGTGCACGAGCGGAACGCCGACGAGGTGTGCACGGAATCGCCCAGATCCACCTTGGTGAAGTCGCACTCGTCGAAGGTGCAGCCCTGGGTGCGCAGGCCGCGCAGGTCGGCCTCGCTGAAGTCGCAGCGGACGAACTGCCGCTTCTCCCACCGCGCTCCCGGCATGACGGCGTCGCGGTAGTCCTCGCCCGTTTCGATCACCCCGGCAGCGTATCCGGCCACTCGACGCGGTCGAACAGGGCGCGTAGCCGGGCGGCCCGCGCGGGATGCCCGGTGCCGATCCAGCCGATGCGGCCGAGCAGATACGCGCGGAAATCCGGGTGTCCGTAACGGTTTTGGGCCGCCGGGCAGGTGCGGGCGCAGTTGTGCAGCAAGGCCCGCAAGTCGTCGTAGTCCGCGCGTGCCGCGGCGGGCGCGGAGTTGACGACCAGGCCGGCGACACGTTGCCGGTGCTGCGCCGCGGCGACCGAAGTCTTGTTGTCACGCAAGCGAAATCCCTCGGCGCGCACGATCTCGCGGACACCCGGCAGCAGCCGGTGCAACGGCAGCTCAGCGGGTCCCGAGAAGGCGAGATCGTCGGCGTAGCGGGTGTACGTGGCGCCGAGCACGCGCGCGAGCCCGGCGAGCCTGCGGTCGAGATGATGGGTGACCGCGTTCGCCACCGACGGCGACGACGGCGCGCCCTGCGGCAGGTGTGTGCGGGCGAGATTGTTCAGCAGCCGCACGCGGGACGCGTCGCGCGTGCCGTCGGGCGCGCCGGTGATGACGTCGACCGGCGCGGCCGTGGTGAGCACTCCCGCCAGCGCGAGCGCGACGGCTTCCGGGTAGCCCGCGAGCAGGAGCAGCGACCGGACCCGGCGCGCGGACACCGACGGGAAGAACCCCTCGAGGTCCATGCGCACGACCAGCGCCTGACCCGCGTGCGGCGCGGCGCAGGTCAGCGCCGACCTGCCCGCGCGGAAACCATGCGCGGCGTCATGCACCGGCAACGCGTTCACGACATGGCGGACCACCCGTCGTTGCAGCTCGGCGAGCCGCGGCTTCGGCCGTTCGAGCAGCCGGATCCCGCCGCTCGCCGTCGGAATCCAGCGATACGTGTAGTGCCGCAACGGTGCGTCCGCGCGCCTGTTCCACGTGCGCGCGTCGGCGAACCAGCTCAGCTCGCCTTCCGTCAGGTCCAGCGCCCGCGCGCAGTCCGTGAACGTCTCCCAGCGCGCGACCGGCCACCGCCACACCGGATCGAGCACCGGAAACCCCCTCCACGACGACGCGACGCGGAGATGACCTCGTTCTCCGTTCGACCGCGCCGCGTCGTCCGCGGAGCGTGCCCCATCGGCGTGGGGTGCCGTGCGCGGGTGCCATGGTGCGCCCCGGGGTTGCCCCGGAGCGGGCGGATCGCTCCACCTTGCTCATCTCCGCGTCGCTCACCCCACACTAGCGAGTGGGCATGATCTTCGCGCTCGTCACGTAGTCCATCGCGGCGGCGTAGCGCGGCATTGTCATGCGGCGCATGGCTTCCGCTTCGTCAAGCTCCTCCAGCCGCTCCTGGATCCACCAGACGTTGCCGAACGGATCACGGACCCGGCCGACCTTGTCACCGAAGAACAGCTCGGTCATCTCCGTGACGGCGGTGGCGCCCGCTTCGAGTGCCTTCTTGAACGTGGCGTCGCTGTCCTCGACGTACAGCCGCAGGTACGCGGGCGAGTCCTGCCACTCGGGGCGCGAGTCGAAGAACATCACCACCGAGTCGCCGATGCGCATCTCCGCGTGCCCGACCGACCCGTCGGGCATCGCCACCACCGCGATCTCCTCGGCGTCGAACGCCTGCGCGGCGAACGCCATCGCCTTGCGGCTGTCGGGAGTGATGATCCACGGGGTGACGGTGTGGTAGCCCTGGGGAATCGGCATCGTCTGGCTCCTTTTCGGTTGGCTGCTGAGGCCAACGTTAAGGACCATCTAGGACAGATTATGTCCTACTGGGAGAAAAGGTGCCACATTTCCCATGGCGCGTGCGACGTACTCCTCCTTCTCCCCCACCGGCGCGACGTAATGAATCGCGTCCACGGCGGCTTCGGGCCCGGCCAGGTGGCCGATGACCCAGGCGGCCAGGTAGTGCGAGGCGAGGCAGCCGCCGGCGGTGGCGACGTTTCCCTTGGCGTACAAGGGCTGGTTCAGCACTTCGACCCCGGCCGCGATGACCCACGGCTTGGTCGTGAGGTCGGTGCACGCGGGCACACCGTCGAGCAGGCCGAGCTTGGCCAGCACGAGCGTCCCGGAACACTGCGCGGCGAGCAGCTGCCGCGACGGGTCGAGCTCCCGCAGCACGGACATGATCGCGGGATCCTCCACGACCTCGCGGGTTCGCGCCCCGCTGCCCACGATCACGGCGTCCGCCGCGCAGGCCTCTTCCAGCGTCGCCATCGACGAGATCACCACGCCGTTCATCGAGCGGACCGTCGGCGCGGGGCAGGCGATCGACACTCGCCAGCCCGGCAGTTTGACTCGGTTGAGGACACCGAGCGCGATGAGCGAGTCGAGTTCGTTGTAGCCCTCGAAGGTCAAGATCGCGATATGCATGGGGAAGAGCCTAGAAACCGAATCCATGACAGTCGAATAATTGTCATGGATACAATCCGGGACCGTGGCACGGATACCCCGGTACAAGCACGTGGTCGACGCCCTCGCGGCCGACCTCCGTTCAGGACGCTGGCCAGCCGGAACCCGCCTGCCCACCCACCGCGAACTCGCCGCGCGCGAAGGCATCGCGCTGGTGACCGCGACCCGCGTCTACGCCGAACTCGAGGCGATGGGCCTGGTCAGCGGCGAACAGGGCCGGGGCACGTTCGTCCGCGACCTGGCGGTGCCACCCGGTCAAGGGATCGACCAGCGCGCGCTGGCGGTCGACGCCGTCGACCTCAGCTTCAACTACCCGTCGGTGCCCGGCCAGGCGGACCTCTTACGCCAAGCACTGCGCGAACTGGCGACCGCCGGCGACCTCGACGCGCTCCTGCACTACCAACCCCATCGCGGCCGCGCCGTCGACAGGGCCTCGATCGCACGGCACCTCCGGCGTCGCAGCCTGACCGTGAGCGCCGACCAGGTCCTCGTCGTCAGCGGAGCCCAACACGGACTCGCGGCGACAGTCATGGCCACGCTCCAGCACGGGGACATCGTGGCGGTGGACGCGCTCACCTACCCGGGTTTCAAGGTGCTCGCACACGCGCTCGGACTGGAGTTGGCGCCGCTCCCGGTCACTCCGCACGGCCCGGATCTCGAAGCACTCGAACGACTTTGCGCCCAACGACCGGTCCGCGCGATCTACGCGATGCCGACGCTGCACAACCCACTGGGCTGGGTTCTGCCGACGCGCGTACGCAAGCGGTTGGTGGCGATCGCACGCCACCATGACCTGCTCATCATCGAAGACGCCGCCTACGCCTTCCTGGCCGAGAACTGCCCGCCACCGCTCGCGGCGCTGGCGCCGGAGACCACGATCTACGTTTCCAGCCTGTCCAAAAGCGTCGCCACGGGCCTGCGCGTCGGCTTCGTCGCGGCGCCCGAAGCACTGGTCACGGGCATCGAACGGGCGATACGGGCGACCACCTGGAACACCCCGGCACTCACCACCACGATCGCCTGCCGCTGGCTCGACGACGGCACCGCCGACAGTCTCGAAGCCCGGAAGCGCGAAGACGCGGCCACGCGACAGGCCATCGCCCGCGAAGTCCTCACTGGACTCGTCGGCCACCCGGCGTCCTACTTCGCCTGGCTCCCGCTGGCGGAAAGCGCCCGCGCGGACCGCGTCGCGGCGACGCTGGCACGTCAGCGGATCTCCGTCTCCACCGCCGAGCCGTTCGCCACCACATCCGCTGTGCCGCAAGCACTTCGGCTGGCGCTCGGCTCGATCGGGCTCCCCGAGCTACGCCGGACGCTGGCCGAGGTCAAGCGGGTCGTCGACGAAGACGCCCACGCCTAACCGGGCCAGGAGAGGCTCGAGCAGCCGTTCCGGGCACGTCTCCAATATCCAATGCCCGGCCCCGGCCAGCCCGACCGCGCGGAACGGCCCGGTGACCCAGTCCGCGCACCGCGAGGCCGTGCTCGTGGTCAGCGCGGGCCCGGCTGAGTGGAAGAACAGCGTCGGAACGGTGGTCTTCGGTACCGCCGCCAGCTCGTCCAAGGTCACCGAATTCCAAGCCAGCGCACCGGAAAGCGCTTCGACCGAGCCGAGTCTCGCGACGGTACGCGCGATCAGCGCGGAGTCCATTCCGGACTCGCGAAGGAACTCACGCAAGCCGCGCGCACCGTCCGCGAGCAAGGCACGGGCCGCGGGCTCCGGCGGGGTGAAGCGGTCGAGTTTCGCCCAGGCGGCCGCCTGCGCCGGATCGGTGCGCAGACCGTGCGCGAGCGCGGCGGGGTGCGGATAGCGGATGGTGGTCAGCGACCGGACCCGCTCCGGATGCCTGCTCGCGAGCGTCCAGGCCTGCATCGCGCCGACGCCGAACCCGGCGACGTCGAACCGGTCCAGCCCGCGGGCGTCGGCGACGGCCAGCGCGTCGCCGACGAAAGCGTCCAGGCCATAGGTGTCCAACGGCGGCCGCGCACCATAACCACGCTGGTCGAACGCGATCACCCGGACACCCCGGGAGGCGAGCAGCCGGGCCAGGCCGTCCCACCTGGCCGCCTCCTGGGGAAAACCGTGCAATGCCAGCAAGGTGCGCCCCTCGGCAGGGCCCCAAGTCTCAGTCCTCACCGAGTGCTCGCTTCAGTTCGCCGCTGAGCACCTCGTGGACCGCGGCTACGAACTCCGGGCCGAGCAGCGTGTGGTGCTCGCCGGGCACCGGGTGATAACGCACCGGCGTCCGCGAATGCTCATCCCAGCGCCGCATGCGCGCGGTCCAGTCCTCCTCGGTCCACCGCAACGGCGACGCGTACAGCACGGTGACCTCCTCGACCGTGCCGGTGGGTTCGTAGGTCTTCGCGGCCGTGACCAGCGCGTGGGCGATGTGCACCCACTCGCTGAACTGGGCCAGGTCGAGATCGAGTTCGGCGAGCCTGGCCGGGCTGGCGAGGCCGATCAGGTGAGCCAGCTGATCTTCCTGGGACATGCCCCGCAGCACCGGCGGCAGCGTTTCCAGCTGCTCGACGTTCGTCAGGCCGACGAAGAGCGCGAGATTTGTTGCCGTGCAAGCGAAATCGAAGACGTCGATGTCCGGGATGTGCGGCGGGAGGTCGATGCTGCAGTAGAAGTCGACGCGTTCTCCGGCCGCCTCCAGCCGCTTCGCCACGTCGAAGGCGATCGCGCCGCCGAGCGAATAGCCGGTCAGTGCGTAGGGCCCCTCCGGCTGGGTGCGGCGGATCGCGTCCACGTAGCAGTCGACCATCTCGTCCCAGCTGCCGAACGGCTCCTCGTCCGCGCCGAAACCGCGGAACCGCAAGGCGTAGAACGGCCGCTCGCCGGTGAAGTGCTTGGCCAGCGCGACGAAGACGAGCACTTCGGCGCCTGCCGGGTGCACGCAGAACAACGGCGTCCCCGAGCCACTGGTCTGCAGCGGGACGATCGGGTCGTAGGGCAGGTCGCCCGCCGCGTCGACACGCGTGGCCAGCAGGCGCACGGTCGGCGCGCCGAACAGCTGCGGCACGGTCACCTCGGTGCCGGGCAGCCGCTGCTCGACCAGCCGCCGCAGCCGCAGCACGTCGACGGAAGTGCCGCCGAGATCGAAGAAACTCGCGGTCGCGCTGACCGTGGCGGGGTCGAGACCGAAGACCTGACCGTAAAGCTCGGCGAGGAGCTCCTCGGTCGGCCCCTCCGGCGCGGTGTAGCCGCCCAGCTTCCGGCGCACGAGGTCGGTCACCGCGGACTCGTGCTCGGCGTAACCGCCGGATTCGAGGGTACGGCGCATGAGCGGGCGCTGGATCTTGCCGAGGCTGGTCTTGGGAAACTCCGCCGCCGGCAGCGGCAGCACCAGCGCCGGGCGGAAACCCCAGTGCAGCGCGGTGCGGTCGCGTACCGCCGTCACGACCCGGTACAACGCGGCCTCGTCGGCCGCGACCTCCGGAGCGGCGGTGAAGGCGACGACCAGCTCTTCGGTGTCACTACCGGGCGGCCGGATCGCGAAGGCCGCGACGAACGACGGCTCGACGCCCGGCATCGCGGTGATCACCGCTTCGAGGTCGTGGCTGAAGTAGTTGACGCCGTTGACGACGATGGAGTCCTTGTTGCGGCCTGCCAGCGTCAGCCGTCCGTCACGCAGGCTGCCGAGGTCGCCGGTGCGGAACCAGCCGTCCTCGGTGAAGGCGGCCGCGTTCGCCACGGGGTTGCCGCGATAGCCCGGCGTGATCATCGGCCCGCGCAGCTGCACTTCGCCGTCGTCGGCGATGCGGATGTCCAGGCCACGCACCGGCCGCCCGACGGCGGCGAACTCCGCGCCGGCGTCGGCGATGGGGAATTCCTTGTTGTAGATGGATCCGGCGCAGGTCTCGGTCATCCCGAACGCTGGCCACAGCGCCCTGCCGTGCAGGCCGTATGGCGCGAGACGGTCGAGGAAGCCGACGCCGGTGCTGACCGGATTCGCCTCACCGCCGGAGATGACGTGGCGGACGGCGGACAGGTCCACGTCCAGCGGCTCGCTCAGCCGGTCGAGTTCGGCGTTGACCAGGCCGAGCAGGAAGTTGGGAGTGAAGGTGATGGTCACCCGGTGTTCGCTGATCAGCCGGGGGAACTCCAGCGGATCGGCCAGCACGTGCGACGGCGGCACGTGCACCTGGACCGCGCCCGCCGCCAGCGGCAGCAGGTGCGTCTCGATGGTGGCCGCGACATGGTCGAACGAGACCCAGTTGAGCATGACGTCGCCGGCGGTCAACGTCAGCGCTTCGATCTTCGCGGCCAGCGCGGCCAGCAGGTTCGCGTGCGTCAGCTGGACCGCCTTGGCCACGCCGGTCGAACCGGAGGTCAGCATGGTCAGCGCCACCTCCGACGGCGACGGCCGGTACGGCCGGACCTCGTGCGGCGCGACGGTGGCGCCCAGCAGCCGCGCCTGCTCGATTCCGGCGACCAGTAATCCGCTTTCCGCGGCGCGCGTGGTCAGCGCGAGATCATCGGTCACGAAGAACGGCCGATCCAGCAGTTCGTCGAGCTGGTTGAGCCGCGCCACCCGTTCGTTCAGCGAATCGGTAATCGGCGCCGGTGCGCAGGCAATGAACCCACCGAGGAAACACGCCCACAATGCGGGGATGAAATCCTCACCGCGCTCAGGCAGCAGCGCGACCACTTGCCCGGGAACGACACCGAGTTCACGCAACCCGCCCAGCATCCGAAGCGCTTCGTCACGCAATTCCGAATAACGGACAAACTGGCCCGTCGTGGCATGAAGAAGGCCTTTGCCTTCATGCTGCTCGGCCGCCTGGAACAGCAGGTCACCCACACTGCCCAGGTCGGAGTTCGAGGCAAAAAGGGCGCGCGGCAGCAGATCTTCGTGGATCGACATGGACTCGTTCTCCCGTGGAATTCGGTTGAAGTACGCGGTCTGATTTCCGCAGCGGAACCTTTTCCAGGTTAGCCCGTACCCCATTGACGTACGTATGACTTCCACGCGTTGCTGTCAGGTCAGCACTTTTCTCTCACACTGTGCCAACCTGTTGCTAACGAAAATCCCGTGACTTCGACCGGATGCGCATGGGCAGATTCTGCAGCCGATCGGCCAGGATGTTGACCACGCCTTCGTTCTTTTCCACCACACCGCGCACGAGCAGCGCGCCGCTGTTCCTGGCGATCCGGTGATAGCGCCGCCAAAGGCCGAGTGTGCAGATCACGTTGATCATTCCCGTCTCGTCTTCGAGGTTGAGAAAGGTGATACCGCCCGCGGTCGCCGGACGCTGGCGATGCGTCACCGCGCCGCCGACGAGCACCCGCTGACCGTGCTCGCAGTCCTTGAGCTTGCTCGCTGGCACCACGCCGAGCGCGTCGAGCCGCTCGCGGATGAACTGCGTGGGAAAGCTGTCCGGGGACACGCCGGTCGCCCAGACGTCCGCGATAGCCAGGTCGAGACCGTCCATTCCGGGCAGTGACGGAGCCTCGATTTGGCTTCCTGGCAGCTTTTCCGCGCGCTCTTCGGCGGCGGGACCCGCCGCCCAGAGCGCTTGCCGCCGGTCTTCGAGGAAGCAACCGAACGCGCCTGCTGTCGCCAAGGCCTCCACCTGCGGAGTGGTCAGCCGGACACGCCTGGCGACGTCGGTCATGTCCTGATACGGCCCCTGCTTCCGTTCTTCGGAGATGCGCTCGGCCAGCGCCTGCCCGATCGTCCGGATGCTGGCCAGTCCTAATCGGACGGTCCCGGCGCCTTCGAGGGTGGCGTGCGGGAGGCTGGCGTTGACATCGGGGCCGAGCACGGTCACCCCATGCCGCCGCGCGTCGGCGACCAGCGACTGCGGCGAGTAGAACCCCATCGGCTGAGCGCGCAGCAACGCCGCGCAGAACGCGTCCGGGTGATACAGCTTGAAGTACGCGCTCGAAAAGACGAGGTGCGCGAAGCTCAGCGCGTGACTCTCCGGGAAGCCGAAGTTCGAAAAAGCCTTGAGCTTCAAGAAGATCTTCTCCGCGAGTTCCAGCTCGACACCGTTCTTCACGGCGCCCTCGAGGAACCTTTTCCGCAGCCGTTCCATCCGCTTCTCCGACCGCTTGGACCCCATCGCGTGCCGGAGCTGATCGGCCTCGGCCGCGGTGAAGTTCGCGACGTCGAGCGCGATCTGCATCATCTGCTCCTGGAACAGCGGCACCCCGCACGTCTTGTGCAAAGCCTTGCGCAGCAACGGATGATCATAGGTCCAGGTCTCCGCCCCGGTCTTGCGCCGGATGTACGGGTGCACGGACCCGCCCTGGATCGGGCCGGGCCTGATCAGCGCGACCTCGACCGCGAGTTCGTAGAAACACCGGGGTTTCAGCCGGGGCAGGGTCGCCAGCTGAGCCCGGCTCTCCACCTGGAAGACGCCGATCGCGTCGGCCTCACAAAGCATGTCGTAGACTTTTTCGTCCCCGATGTCGAGCTGGGCGAGGTCGACCTTCACGCCCTTGTGCTCCTCGACGAGGTCGAGCATGTAGTGCAGCGCGGACAGCATGCCGAGGCCGAGCAGGTCGAACTTCACCAGCCCGACGTTCGCGCAGTCGTCCTTTTCCCATTGCAAGACACTGCGATTCTCCATCCTGGCCCACTCGATCGGGCAGATCTCGCTGACCGGCCGGTCGCAGATGACCATGCCACCCGAGTGGATGCCGAGGTGACGCGGGAAGTCCTCGAGCGCGTTCGCCAGCGCGACCACCTCGTCCGGGATGTCGTGATCGTGGTCCTTTTCGGTCTCCCGCAAGGAACCCCAGCGGTCGATCTGCTTGCTCCACGCGTCCTGCTGCCCGGTCGGGAAGCCGAACGCGCGCGCCGCGTCGCGGACCGCGGAGCGCGAGCGGTACGTGATCACGTTCGCCACCTGCGCGGTCCGGAGCCTGCCGTGCTTCTCGAAGACGTACTGGATGGCCTCCTCGCGGCGGTCGGACTCGATGTCGACGTCGATGTCCGGGTAGCCGTCCCGGTCCGGCGCGAGGAACCGCTCGAACAGCAGGCCTTCCTTCACCGCGTCGACGTTGGTGATGCCCAGCGCGTAACAGACCGCGGAGTTTGCGGCGGATCCCCTTCCCTGGCAAAGGATGTTGCTGCGGCGGCAGAAGTCGACGATGTCGTGCACGATCAGGAAGTAGCCGGGGAAACCCAGGTCTTCGATGATCCGCAGTTCGTGGTCGAGCTGCTCGTAAGCGTCCGGCCGGTCCGCGCGGGGACCGAACTTCCGCAGCGCGCCGATATAGGTCAGCTCACGCAGGAACGTCGCTTCGCTGTGCCACTCCGGCACGTCGAACGGCGGCAGCTTCGGCGCCACCAGCTTGAGATCGAAGGCGCATTCGGTGCCCAGCAACGCCGCGCGCTGCACGGAGCCGGGATACCGGTCCCGGAAGATCTCGTCCATCTCTTCGCCGGACCGCAGGAAGGCCATCCCGGACGCGGGCAGCCAGCCTTCCATGTCGTCGAGGCTGCGCCTGGCCCTGATCGCGGCCATCGCCGCGGCGAGCCTGCCGCGCTCCGGCCGCGCGTAGTGGGCGGCGGTGGTGGCGACCGTCGGCAGGCGGAACTCCCTGGCCATCTCGTACAGGATGTCGTTGTGCGTGCTGTCGAGCGGCTGACCGTGGTCGGTGAGTTCGACGTACACGTTGTCGGCGCCGAACAGGTCGACCAGCTCCTGCAGGCGCATGGCCGCCGCGTGCGCGCCCTGAGTGAGCAACGCCTTGCGCACCGCGCCCTTGCGGCAGCCGGTGAGCACCGCGCACTGGCCGCGCACCTCCTCGGCGACCTCTTCGAGCCGGTAGACCGGGCGGCCTTTCTCCGCGCGCTGGGCCTTGGGCAGCTCCACGTCGTGCCCGCGCAACTGGCCCGCGGTGATCGCCCGGCACAGGCTCGCGTAGCCGTCGGTCTGGCGCGCGAGCAGCAGGAGATGCTCGCCTTCGGGATCGGCGATCCCGTTCTGCGGCTGGGAAAGCCCGAAACTCAGCTCGGTGCCGTACACCGTGCGCACGCCGAGTTCGCGTGCCGCTTCGGCGAAGCGGACCACGCCGTACATGCCGTCGTGGTCGGTGAGCGCGATGGCGTCGAGCCCGAGCCTCGCCGCCTCCTCGACCAGCTCCTCGGGGTGGCTCGCGCCGTCGAGGAAGCTGAAGTTGGAATGGCAGTGCAACTCGGCGTACGGCACCCGCTTTCCGGTGCCGGCGTCGTCTTCGCCACGCAGGCCGAGTTCGCCGGGGCGCAGGTAGCCCTCGCGCTTGCGGCCCCACGCCGGGCTGTCGTTGCCGTCGCCGGGCGGGTCGCCGGTGAGTGCCCGGTTGAGCTCCGCCCAGCGCATCGGCGGGTTGTTCCAGCCCACGTCAGCCTCGTAGGTTTTCCTGCGGCACGCGCTGCGCCGGGATGAGCGTCGCCAGATCGATGTCGAGCCACTCCAGCAGCTGCTGGTTGTAGTCCTCTTCCTCGGCCATCAGTCGTACATCCCTTCGATTGTCCACACTGGACGGTCTCCGCCCATCCGCGCCAGCAGCAGCGCGGTGTCGTCTTCCAGCAGCACCTGGATGCGCGCGGCGACGCCTCGGCCGTCGCGCGCCCACCACTGGCCGTCCACCAGCCACGGGCCGGCCCAGTCGAGCACCAGCTTCGGTTCGCCGCCGTCGAGGCTGACCTGGCGCGGCGGCGCGGTGACCCGTCTTCTGGCGCCGATGGCGACCTCGCGGCCGTCCGCGTCGACGACACTCGCCCGGACCGGCCGGTCGAGCACGATCGACGGCGAAGGCGACGGCAACCGGCCAGGCCACGTCGTGCCCTCCGGCGCGGTCTCGGCACGCGGGTCGCCCCACGGCACCAGGCGAACCCGCTCGGCGGGCCCCCGGCCGCCGTCGAGCAACCCGGTGAAGACGCTCTCCGGGCCGAGCAGGCCCTGCACCCGGACCAACGCCCTGGCCGCCTTGTCGGCGGCGAGCGCGTGTTCGGTGCCCAGCAGCCCGAGCTGCAGCGAGCGGCCTTCGACGGTCTCTTCCGGTTCGAGCCGCAGCCGCACCACGCCGGAAGTCGGGCGGTCGCGTGCCTTGAGCCAGCCCTCGAACTGCCAGCGCACCCGGTCCGCGATTCCTTGCGGGGTAAGGGGTTCCGCGCACCGCCAGACCCGGCCGAACTCCTCGCCGCGCTCGGTGAGCGCGTAGATGCCGATCCGCGTGCAGGCCAGTCCCCGGCTCGCCAACCCGGCGTGGAACCGTTCGCCGAGCGGCTTCGCGATGAAGGCGGCGGCGTCCACCCGGTCGAGCGGTGGTTCGAAAGTCTTGGTGACGGCCAATTCCGGCGGTGGCTTGCGCCGCGACGGCGGCCGATCCGACCGGCCTGCCGCCAGCCGGTACGCGAGCAGGCCCGCGCTGCCGAACCGGGTGATCACGTCCCGCTCGGCCAGCGCGGCGAACGTGCCGAGCGTGCGCAGGCCGAGCCGTTTGAGCAGGTCCACGAGCTCGGCCCGCTCCGCGCCTGGCTGGTCGAGCTCGTGGATGCCCAGCGGGGCCAGGAAAGCCGCGGCCGCGCCCCGCTCGACCAGCGCCGACCGGTGCGCCGCCAGCGTCGCGGCGAACAACCCGTCCGCGACGCCGACCTGGCATTCCACCCCCGCCGCGCCGGACACGTGATCGACCAGCTTCTCGACCAGCTGATACTCGCCGCCGAAGTAACCGGCGGCGCCGTCCACCGGCACCGCGACCAGCCCGGGCCGCACCACCTCGACGCCGACGACCAGCTCCTCGACAGCGGCCGCGACCGGCTCGAACAGCCGCGCGTCACGCCCGTCGTCCTCGCCGAACACGCCCAGCTCCGGGCACCTGGCCTGCGCCTCACGCCGCCGCATGCCGCGGCGGACACCCGCCGACCTGGCGACCGCCGTGCACGCGACCACCCGATTGGCGCAAAAAACCGCGGCGGGCAGATGAGGTGAGTGTCCTTCGGCGGCGCCCGCCGCCACCGCCGGCCAGTCCGGGCACCAGAGGACCAGCATGCGCTTGCCGTTCACCCGACCTCCGCGGAGAAGATCGCATGCACGTTGTGTTCTTGCTGGGCAACGCTTCCCGCCGGACCAGGCAAGAGCACCCGCGTGCTCATGGGCCGTGCCGCCGCACCCCTTCCCCGGGCGTGGACCACGACTCCACGAGCACGCAGGTGCCCATACCCCGCTTCGAGCCCGGACCAGCGGCCCGGTTCGCAGCGAAGCTCCACCTCGGCGCCGGGCCAGTGGCCCAGCGCGAGCAGCACGGCGTCCCGATGCCGTGCCCGCGCGGACAGCCGCCTGGCCACCTGCGCGTTCACCCCGGCGGCCCCGACCGCCACCAGATCGACCCCGTCCAGCAGCGCGGCCGTCACCGCGGGGAACTCGACGCCGGGGCGGGGAATGAGAGCGAGCCTGCCCACCTCGACGCCGAGCTCTTCCGCGGCGGCCAGGCCGAGCGTGGGCACGCCCACCACCGCGGCCCACGACCCGGCCGCCGTGGCCTCCGCCAGCAACGCGAGCAGCAGGGAGACCGAGCCCAGCACCGCGACGGTGCTCCCGCGCCTCAGTCCCGCCGACGGCAGCAGATCGGCGAAGGCGGGATGCACCCTGAGAACCCCGCCCGTCGATCGCGCGTGCTCGGCAGCGGACGCCACTCCGCTGGCCGTGCTCACCCCTGGCAACGAAGCCAGCCGCGCCACTCCCGCCGACACCCCGCACCCGCTCCCTTCGGACCAGCGCCACGGCGCACGCCCCCGCGAAAAGGCGTGCTCCGTCGGCGCTACGGTCACCGCGGGGAAGGCGGCGAATCGCACCTCGAACACTTGTTCGACAAATCCAGTACACACGATGCGGCCGAGTGCTGTCAAGCCGACTGTGACCTGCGACGAAAGTCCGGCGCGAGCCGTGATCAAGGTTGTTATGCTCGCGCCGAATCGCGGTGTCGGCCGCGGCTGGGGATTTAAGGAAAAACCATGTTTAACCTGCGAAGACTGTCTTTTGTCGTCGGGTCCGCGCTCGTGCTCGGAACCCTCACCCCGATGGCGGCTTTCGCCGACCCGTCCATCGAAGAACTGCCCGCGCTCGACGGTGCTTCCGGCGCGGGCGCCTGGGGCGTCAACGACGACGGAGTGGCCGTCGGCTGGTCGAACGTCGACGACACCTCGCACGCGGTCCGCTGGGACCCGGACGGCTCGGTCAACGACCTCGGCACCCTCGAGGGTGACACCGGCAGCCGCGCGTACGGCATCAACGCCGTCGGCGCGATCGTCGGCTCCTCGTCGAACGCGGACCACCGGCGCGCGATCCTGTGGACGCCGGAAGGCGAGATCACCGAACTCGCTTCACTGCCCGGCTTCGACTTCTGCGAAGCCAAGGCGATCAGCGAGCGCGGCGAAATGGCAGGCTGGTGCGCCACGTACGACTACGTCTACGGCGGCCACGCGGTGCGCTGGACCGCCGAGGGCGAGGTGACCGACCTCGGCACCCTGCCAGGCGGCCACACCAGCATCGCGACCGGGATCTCCTCCGACGGCACGGTCGCGGGCTCCGGCGACGACGCCGAAGGCCGCACCCAGGCACTCCGCTGGGACCCGGACGGCAAGGTCGTCGCGCTGCCCAACGTGCGTAACGGCTACTACTCGGTGGCCAACGGCATCAACAACGACAACACGATCGTCGGCACCCTGCAGGCTTCCCTCGACCACGATTTTGGCGTCTTCGCCATCCGGTGGAACACCGACGGCACCGTCACCGAACTCGGCAGGCTGCCGAACAGCTTCCGGTACAACAGCGATGCACGGGCGATCAACGACGCCGGTGTCATCGTCGGCGCCTCGGAAAACGAGCAGCACCGCTCCAACCCGGCACGGTGGACGACGCCGACCAGCGTGACGGATCTCGGCACCCTGGACGACGCGGGCCCTGGCACGATCTCGTTCGCGACCGCGATCAGCTCGAACGGCCTGATCGTGGGCAGCTCGGGCGGCAAGGCCGCCCGCTGGACCGAATAGGACCTCGTGAGTGTTCCGGCCGGTTCTGGCCGACCCGTATTTAGTCACCTACGGCGGAATTCGCGGCGCTACCTGGTGCGAGGGGAAGGTTTGCTGCGTTAGATGCAGCAAACCTTCCCCTCGCACACCCGATCACACCTCACAAGCCGAAATACGCCCCACGATGTACCTTTTGCCGGTTTCGCTGGCGAAACAAGGGTCGCCCTTGCCACACTGGAGGTGACAAGGGCCACCCTTGTCACCTCCAGCACAAACTCCGGCAGCCTGGCCCTCGCCGCGCATGTTACGAACGGGACTTTTGTCACCGTGAGCGCGACAAAAGCCCCGTTCGTGCGGATCCCGACGAGCACGACCCGCGTAGATCACCAAATGCGGCCGGTTCTAACCGGCCGCAACACTCACGACTCCTTTTCTTATGCCGAGCCGTCGTTGATGTGCAGCAACGCGTCAGCTCCGTCGATCGTCTCCTGCTCGAGCGGGAAATACCCTTGGCGTGCCTCGATATCGGTCCGCTTGCGGCCGGAAACCTCAGGCCGCACCAGGGCCCAGGTCTTGATATCGCGTTGAAGCGCACCCTCGAAGGTGTCCGCCTCAGGCTCACCCAACCCGATATCGGCGTTCCGTCCCAGGCTTCCGAGCACGACGACGTACTGCCCGCCCACCAGCGAACTCACGATCGAACCGGCGGGCGCCCACGTGAAGTCCCGGCCGCCCAACGCCCAGCGGCCGAGATTTCGTTGCAGGTGCGCGTTGTTCGCGAAGACGAAGGTCGTGCCCCTGCCCGTCTCGGCCCGCCTGATGGCGAACAGGTTCTGGGCCATGAACGCGTCACGGGTCGCCATCAGCCGTGACACCCGGGCGTTGACTTCGAGTTTCGCCGCCGCCTGCTTGTGATAGCGCAGCAGATCGAGACCGGTGGTGAGGTGCGCCTCGGCCCTGAACCACTCCGCGCGGGAAGTCGTTTCGATCAGTTCAGGGCCGCGCCAGTAGAGCGTGGTGAGCATGTCGTCGGCGAGCACCCGGAGTTCGCGGGCAGGCACGGTGTCGCCGATCGACATGGCCGGGTCCATGATCGCTTCGGTGCGGCTCCACTGCTCGTCGTCGCCCGCGAGGCCCGCGAAGTCGACGTCGAGCCCCAGGTAGTCACGGGCGTATTCGAGATAACCGAGCGGGCTGGGCGCGCTGAAATTCTCCGTCGCGGCGTCGAAACCGTGGAACGCCAAGCGTTCTTCCGCCGGGCGCCCCTCGTTGTACTCGCGCATCCAAGCGACCAAGAGCCGATTGTCTTCCAGCTCACCGAAGTTGTGCGAAAAGCCTTCGCTCATCACCTTGTCGAGGGATCCGATGCCCTCTCGGACGTAGTCGTCCACGAGGTACGCGGCCACGCGGTCGGTCTCCAGCGCGATCGACCGGAAGCCGTGGTCCGCGAGCTGGGCGAACAGCTCGTTGCGAAGCCGCCGGAAGGCGGCCCCTTGATGCGTCGGCTCACCGAACGCCAGCAGCTCACATGACGGGGTTACGAAGTCTCGAATGTCCTGACTCATGAGACTCAATCGTATCTTTGAACACTCGATTGAGACTTAGTGTGCGTCCGCCAGCCAATCCTGCTCCAAAGTCTCAAAGGAGGAGGTGAACCGCACCTGACGCCCCTTGTTCGACTCGTAGACGAAAGCCCGCAGCGCGTCCGAAGCCGCCAGGTGCTCCGAGATGTCCCCGACGATGACCACGCGCAGCCGGTAGTCGAGCAGCTTCTGCAGGAACTCGCCCGCGATCCGCGTCTCCAGCCGGAAGAACTCGGCGTCCAGCCGCGAGACCGGGATGACGACCACGTTCGTGTCCGCGCTCAACGCCTCGCCGACCAGATCCACGGCGTCGCGATAGGACCCGAGCACCGGCCCCTCGGCAGCGACCTCAAGCATCGACGGCCGCCAAGAACTCGCTGATCACCTTCGTCTGGTCCGGCAGCAGGTGCCCGGCAGACGGCAGCACCTCGATCCGCGCGTGCGGCACGGCCGCGCCCAGCCGCAAAGCCGTCTGCGTGGTGTCGAGCATCTCGTCCCTGGCGCCGACCACGACCAGCATCGGCATCTTCAGGCCGCGCAACGCCTCGTCCGGGAACACCGGCAGCGGCTTCTTCCGCGGGTTGAAGTTCTTCGAGATGGCCAAGACGTAGCTCGCCGCCACCGGGTCCAGCTCGGTGCCGATCGCGGTCGACAGCGCACGCCGCTGCCCCCACTCACCGAACATCCGCCAGAACAACGCCTTGAACAACACCGCCATCTTCTGCCGTCCGACCCCGCCGGGGGTCAGCAAGACCAGGCTCGTCACCTGCTCCGGCCGCCGGGTCGCGAAGTCGAGCGCCATCCAGCCGCCGAGCGACTCCCCGACCACCGCCGCACGCTCGATTCCCAGCTCCCGCACCACATCCGAGAGCCAGAGCGCATACGCATCGGAGTCCATCGGTGGCCGCGAAGGCGCGCTCAGCCCAGGCTCGCCGATGATGTCGACGGCATAGACACGATGGTCCCGCGTCCATTCGCTCACCGAACCCAGCCACCGCACCGTGTTCGCCATCGAACCGTGCAGCGCCACGACCGGCGGCGCGCCCGCCGGGCCACTCGCGACGACGAAGGTGTCACCCTCGCGCGTCGGGACGGTCAGCGTCTCGTGCTCGACCGGCCAGGACTTCAGCGCCTCGCGGTACTTGCCTTCGAGCAGCAGGCGGCCCGCCTCGCTCTTGTAGATGTTCATCGCTCACCCCATCAGCATGTCGGCTATTTCCAGCAACTTCGCGGTGTCGAGCGGACTGGCCAGCACGATCACCTTCAAACTCGCGCGCTCTTCGTCATAGGCGGACTCGATGCGCACCGGCGGCCCACCCGGCTCACGCCCCTGCAGCGACGCGTTGAGCCCGAGCACCACCCGGCTCGCGCCATCCCGGTCGATCGCGTCGACCTGGACGATCGTCGTCACCTCGACCCGGCGGCTCCGGACGGCCGACTCACGCGGCGTCGCCGGGACGACCCCGCCGGTCAGCGCCTCGAGATCCTCACGGGCGATCCGGTACTGCTTGCCGATGCGCACGGCCTTGAGCCGACCGTCGCGCACGTAGTTGCGCACCGTGCGCACATGCAGGCCGAGCCGATCGGCGACCTGCTCAACCGAGTACAACTCCTGATCCATATTCCTCAAAGTACCCTATCTTCCGGAAGATAGGGAGTCTTGAGGTAAATTCAGTGGCGCGTGACACTCGATCCCCGTCAAGCTGAGCGCCATGGAAAACCCGAAATATCAGATCCGCGCGAAGCAGACGGCCACCACGGTCACCGTCTACCAGGCGTACGGCCCGCACCTCGGCCTGCCCGCGGCGCGCGACAACCGCTTCCCGCCGGAGTGGAAGCGCGACCGGATGACCTGGATCAAGCCGTCGTTCCTCTGGATGATGTACCGCTGCGGCTGGGGCACCAAGGAAGGCCAGGAGACCGTGCTCGCCGTCGAAATCACCCGCGAGGGCTTCGAATGGGCACTGCGCAATGCCTGCCTGTCCCACTACGACCGGGCACTGCACACCGACGCCGCCACCTGGAAACGCCGGCTCCGGCAAGCACCCGCGCGCGTCCAATGGGACCCCGAGCGCACGCTCCGGCTCGGGCCGCGTGACTTCCGCTCGCTGCAGCTGGGCCTTTCCGGCGAGGCCGCGCGCCGCTACGCCGACGAGTGGACGGTCGCCATCACCGACGTGACCCCGCTCGCCCACGAGATCCACGCGCTCGTCCGCGCCGGCGACCTCGACGCCGCCGCCGCGCTACTGCCCGAAGAAGTCCCCTACGACCACCAGGAAGACCTGATCGCGCACCTGATCAGCTGACCGCGAGCACCCGCACGCGCACGCCGTCGCGGGGCCGCATCGCGGCCAGCGAGGTCGGCTTGAACGCGTCGTCCAGCAACTCCAGCGAAGTACGCAGCCGCAGCCGCGCGAGCATCGCCCGCAGCTCTGTGAGAGCGAAATGCGAGCCGACGCACCGATGCGGGCCACCGCCGAACGGCAGGTACTCGTGCGGCCCCGGTTTCCGCGTCTCCCAGCGGCTCGGGTCGAAGCGCAGCGGATCCGGCCAGACCTCTTCGAGCCGATGCGTCACGAACGGGCTGTAAACCACGAATCGCCCGGCACGCACGCGATGTCCCTCGTAAGTGAACTCCCGCACGGTCTTGCGCAGGCTGATCACCGCGGGCGGATACAGCCGCAACGTCTCCGACACCAGATCGTCCAAAGAGGACTCACCTGGATGCATCAGCGACGCGCGCACCGCCCACGCCATCGCCGCGCTCGTTGTCTCGTACCCGGCCGCGATCAGCGAGATCACCTGATCGACGATCTCCACATCGGACAGTCCGGAACCCAGCAGCGCGCCGAGCACGTCGTCGCTCGAACGGTCGCGCGCCATCTCCGCCCGCACCTTCGCCTCGACGCGCGCGCGGGCCGCGACGGCTCGCCGGTACGACGGCAGGAACCGTTGCGCCTGCTGCAGAAGCGGGCTCTGGTCGAGCAGGTCGAGCGCGATCTGGAGGTCGCGGCCGAGCGCCGGTTCGTCGGCCGCGAGCACCGGTCCGAACAGGACCTCGATCGTGGCGCGCCGGATCGCGGTCCGGAACTCGGGGTAGACGTCGACGACCGAACCCGGGCGCCAGGTGTCGATCACCCGATCGGCGTGCGCGGCCATCGTCTTCTCGTAGCCGGCGATCCGCGCGCGGCTGAAGGCGGGCGTGACGAGCCGTCGCCTGCGCTGGTGGTCCTCGCCGTCGCTGACGATCAGCGCCGTCTCGCCGTCGACCGGGATGAGCGGCTCGAACGCGCCACGCCAGCTGAACAGCTCGGCGTTGGCGAAGACGAACTTGTTCGCCTCCGGTCCGAGCAGGTTCACATACGGCCCGATCTCGCTGACCGGCCCGAATCGGCGGTACAGCTCCGGGTAACCGGTGAACGGATCCCGGATCAGCCGCACCGCGCTTTTGGCTCTTTCGAGCGCCTTCATACCAGCGACAATGCCATACTGCGGCAGCAGAATGGGGGCACGAACATGCAGCAATACGGGCAGCCGTACTACTACCCGCCGCGCCGCAAAAGCCGCGTCGGCCTGGTCTTCGCGATCATCGGCGCGTCCTTCGTGACGCTGCTGGCCGCCGGGGTCGTGACGTGGCGGCTGATCGATCTCAACATCCCGGGCGGCGTGCCGGCGGCGAACGCGCCGGTGGAAGGCGCCTGTGCGTTCACTCCGGCCCTGCTTCAGCGGATCGACGCCACCAACGCCGCCCGAGGCACCGACGGCATGGGCAGCGACGGCACCCGCTTCGTCGAATGCACCTACTTCACGTTGCAGGGCACCGCCGACAACCGTGACCGCAACTTCTACGTCTCCGCGCGCCACTCGCCAACGCCCGCGAAGGCGGACGAGCACTGGGCCGAGCTGACCAGGGGGTACGCCAGCCGGTCGAAGCCGCTTCCCGGCCTCGGCGACCAGGCGATGATCTCGGTCGACGGCGGCGACACCACCCGCGCGCAGATCATCGTCAGGGCGGGTAACTCCACCGCGTCCGTCGGCTACGCGGGCTTCGACAAGGGCTTCTTCGGCAAGTCCGGGTGCGACGAGGCCGACGCCATCCGCGCCGCCACCGACCTGACCAAGGAGCTGCTCGCCAAGCTCACCTGACGCGTTCGATCAGCAGATCGTTCGCGACATCCTTCACCGCGGCCACCGACTCGTCCGAGGGGATCGGCTCGGTGCTGAAGAACGTCTTGTCCCAGCCCTTGTAGATGATGTCGACGTAGTACGTGCCACGAACGAACATCAGCTCGGCGCCGCTGAACGAACTGTCGGTGTCGAGTGATTCCAGGATCGAGTCGTCGCCGATCCCGGGAATCGTCAGCTGCTTCTTGTACGGGCTCACCTTGAGCTTGAAGTCACCCTGCGCCAGTTCCGGCCTGGGGTACTTGAACACGATGACCGACAGCTGGCGATCGTGGATGTGCTCGCTCTTCATCGGCCGCCAGCTGCAGCCGTAGCGCTTGCCAGCGTTCTCCCCAATGCCGACGGACGCCTCTTCGGACGGCCCGGTCGGCGTGGGCGTGTAAAGCCGCTCCAGCAGCCCTTCGGTCTTGACCATGCATTCGCCGCGCGGCGACGGCGAGTTCGCCGCGACACCCACCGAGGCGAAGTAGTCCTTGGCGAACAGCCCCAGCGGAATGCCGGCCGCCAGCAGCACGAACACAATGGACAGCGAGATCCACAGCCCCGTCCGCTTCTTCTTGGGCGGACGCTGCTGCTGGTAGCCGTAACCGGGCCAGGGCTGCTGCTGAGGCGGACCCCAGCCCGGTTGTTGCTGCGGCGGATACGACACTGTTCCCCCAGTTTCGAATCTCAGTGCGCGAAGTGACGCGTCCCGGTCAGGTACAGGGTCACCCCGGCGGCCTCCGCCGCGGCGATCACCACATCGTCGCGCACCGAACCACCAGGCTGCACGACGGCGCGGACGCCGGCTTCGAGGAGCACCTCGAGACCGTCGGGGAACGGGAAGAACGCGTCCGAGGCCGCGACCGAGCCCTTGGCGCGGTCACCGGCGCGCTGCACCGCGAGGCGCGACGAGTCGACCCGGTTGACCTGGCCCATGCCGACGCCGACGGTGGCGCCGTCGTCGGCGAGCAGGATCGCGTTGGACTTCACCGCGCGCACCGAGCGCCACGCGAACTCGAGGTCGGCCAGCGTCTTCTCGTCGGCGGCCGTGCCGCAGGCGAGCGTCCAGTTGGCCGGGCTGTCCCCTGGCGCGTCGATCTGGTCGCTGGTCTGCAGCAGCACACCGCCGGAGATCGGCCGCAGCTCGATGCCGAGGCCCGCCGCGTCCGCCAGCTTCAGCAGGCGGATGTTCTTCTTGCGGGACAACACTTCCAGCGCGTCGGCGTCGAAGTCGGGCGCGAGCACGACCTCGGTGAAGATCTCGGCGATCTGCTCGGCCGCGGCCAGCGTCACCGGCCGGTTCGTGGCGATCACGCCGCCGTAGGCCGAAACCGGGTCACAGGCGTGCGCCTTGCGGTGCGCCTCGGCGATGTCCGCGCCGACCGCGATACCGCACGGGTTGGCGTGCTTGATGATCGCCACCGCTGGCTCGCTGAAGTCGTACGCGGCGCGGCGTGCGGCGTCGGTGTCGACGTAGTTGTTGTACGACATGGCTTTGCCGTGCAGCTGCTCCGCGTGCGCGAGGCCGCCGTGGATGTTCTTGTACAGCGCGGCCTTCTGGTGCGGGTTCTCGCCGTAGCGCAGTACGTCGCCGCGCTCCCAGGTCCCGCCGAGGAAGTCGGGGAAGCCGGAGTCGTCGGCGGGCGCGTACGCGCTGGCGAACCAGGACGCGACGGCCGTGTCGTACGCGGCGGTGTGCGCGTACGCCTGCGCCGCGAGCCGCTTGCGGTCGGCGAGTTCGAAGCCGCCGCTCTTCACGCGGTCGAGCACCCACTCGTAGCGCGCCGGGTCGACGACGACGGCCACCGAGCCGTGGTTCTTCGCGGCCGCGCGGACCATCGCGGGGCCGCCGATGTCGATGTTCTCGACGCAGTCCTCAGGGCTCGCGCCCGAGGCGACGGTCTGGGTGAACGGGTACAGGTTGACCACGAGCAGGTCGAACGGCGCGATGTCGAGCTGCTTGAGCTGCTCGACGTGCTCCGGCCGGTCCATGTCGGCCAGCAGCCCGGCGTGCACGCGCGGGTGCAGCGTCTTCACGCGGCCGTCGAGCGACTCGGGGAACCCGGTGACCTCTTCGACCGGGGTGACCGGCACGCCCGCGTCGGCGATGACCTTCGCGGTGCCGCCGGTCGAGACGATCTCGACGCCCGCGGCGTGCAGCCCGGTCGCGAGCTCCAGCAGGCCGGCTTTGTCCGAGACGCCGATCAGCGCACGCCGAACAGGGCGCAGTCCAGTGCTCACGAGAAAATCACCTTTCGTCCTTCGACAGCGCAGCCGCGGCGGCCGAGCTTTGCGATCGTTTCCACCAGCAGCCTGCGTTCCACGGCCTTGATGCGTTCGTGCAGCACGGCTTCGTCGTCCTCGGGCTCCACGAGCACCGCCTCCTGGGCGATGATCGGGCCGGTGTCCACACCGGAGTCCACGAAGTGCACGGTCGAGCCGGTGACCTTGACGCCGAGTTCGAGCGCGTCGGCGACCGCGTGCATGCCGGGGAACGCGGGCAGTAGTGCTGGGTGCGTGTTGATCACGCGGTTCGGGAACCTGGCGAGGAACTCGGCGCCGAGTATCTTCATGAACCCGGCCGAGACGACCAGATCCGGCGAGTACGCGGCGACCGCCTCGGTGAGCGCCTTGTCCCACGCGTCGCGGTCAGGGTGGTCGGCGACCCGCACGGTGAACGACGGCACGTGCGCGCGCTCGGCCCTGGCGAGCGCCTCGATCCCGGTGCGGTCGGCGCCGACCGCGACCACCTTGGCGGGATAGTCATTGGCGGCGACGGCGTCGAGCAGCGCCTGCAGCAGGGTGCCGGAACCGGAGGCCAGCACCACGATCTTCACCGGCGAGGGCAGGTCCAACCGACTAGCCAGGACAATCTCCTTGCCGGGGCCGCGCGCACTCGGGCGCGCGGCGATTCACCAGGTCACACGCACTCTAACGGTCCGGCTGTTGATCTTGATCGGCCGGTGCGGGCTCGGATTCTTCAGTGGTTTCCGTCACGGCGGCGACGGCCTCGGCAGGCTCCGGCTCGCTGGGTGCTTCGTCGGCTTCGGGCGCTTCAGATGCTTCGGGTGCGTCAGACTCTTCGGGCTCTTCTGGTTCTTCGAGTGCCTCAGGCACCTCAGGTTCCTCGGGCACCTCAGGCGTCTCGGTCTCGTCGACGTCTTCGGCCTCTTCGGGCTTCTCAAGCTCTTCTGACTCTTCGAGTTCGTCAGTGGCTTCGACGGTCTCCTCGGCCGTCTCCTCCGTCTCGACACCCATGACCTCGCTGGGCGCGGCGGGCGGCGAATGCGGACCGGCGAAGAACGCGACGAAGCAGCCCGGGATCACGATCCAGGCGAACGCGACCACCGAGGCGATCCCGACCGGCACGCTCACCGGATCGAACGGCCCGTGCCCGAGCCGCCCGCCCGCCAGCGTCCCCAGCACGACGCAGCCGAAGCCGACGATCGCGCCCGCGACGCCGACCGTGCGCAGCCGGGCGACCGGGTCGTCGTCGATCTTGCGCACCGACCAGCCGACGAGCGCGCCCGCCGCGGCGGGCAGCAGCATCAGCACCGGCCACCACACCGCGTGGTGCTCGGGGATCCCGCCGAGCAGCGGCACGCCGGGCACCGCGCCGCCGTTGAAACCGAACGGCGTCACCGTCACGGCGCCGAACGAGAAACCGGGCCCGGACGCGAACGACAGCGCGGCCACGATCGCGTTCGGCAGGTAGCCGAGCGAGAGCAGGAACAGCCCGAGACTGCTGCCGAACGCGGGCTCGAACAGATCGTCCACAGTGGACCAGGACAGCGCGAGACTGAGCGTGCACGTCACCGCGCCCGCGGCGAGCAGCGCGGCCATCCCCAGCGCGCCCGCTCGCAGGCCGCGCAGCGCCAGTGGATCGACGTACTCGGCGACGGCTTCGACCATCCCGCAGCGTTTGGCCAGCCCGGCGATCGCGGCCACGGCGGCGAACAACCCGGGAACGGCGAACGCGGTGAACGCGTTGACCCCGATCTGCTTGCCGTCGGCGATCAAGGCGATGAGCACACCGAACGTCGCGTGCGCGAACCCGATCACCACGACGACCGGCACGGCCTCACGCGGCGAGCGGAGCCCGAGCCGTTGCGCGGCGCCGCCCGCGGTGCGCGCGTTGAGCACGGCGAGCCCGATGGTCGGCAGCAGCGGCAGCACGCCGAGCGGTTTGCCGCCGATGTCGATCGGGACCTGGTACGAGGCGAGCCAGCCCGGTCCGGCGGAGAGCACCACGCCGATCACGGTGAACCGCGCGCGCTCGGCGGTGACGGTGATCAGCGCGAGCAGCGTCGCGACCAGCGCGTAGCCGGTGATGAGCGGGGCGAGCGCGGCGAAGAGCAGCACCCGCAGCCGCGCCGACGGCGACGGTTCGGCGACGGGCTCGTCGACGTCGGACCACTCATCGGCCTCGGGGGTGAGCAGTTCCGCCATGATCGGCACACTGACACCCGGGTTGCGCCGACCGGGTGAGACACGCCGCCCGGCCAGGCGGATGTGAGAGCACGCCCACTCGGACGGGTCAATCCGGAAAAGAAAACACCCGCGGTGACACAGAGCGTCACCGCGGGTGGTCTTCCCAGTTCAGGGCCTTACTTGGGCTCGCCGAATCCGCCGGGCGGGGTGCCGGGCGAGGACGGCGGCGGGGTGGCCTGGGTCGGCTCGGAGGAGAAGAACTGACCCTGCTGCGGCGCGTAGGTGGTGGCGCCGGAGCCGGGGCCCGACGGCGGCGCGACCGGCGGGTTGAACTGCGTGCCCTGCGGGCCGGACGACGGCTGCTGCGGCTGCGCGCCGGTCGGCGGCTGGTGCTGTTGCTGCTGCGGCGGGCCCTGCTGGAACTGCGGCGGCTGGTGACCGAACTGCTGACCGTAGGGCTGGCCGTACGGGCCCTGCGGCGCGGCGGGCTTCGGCGCCGGCAGCTTGAGGACACCGTGCTCGAACAGCAGCGCCGCGACCGCGATCAGCATCTGCAGGATGCCGAGGATCAGGATCACCGTGATGATGCCCGGCATGGTCCGGTCGGAGGGGACCTGGATGACCAGGTCCAGCGTTCCCAGCGCGCCTATCACGCTGAACAGGGCCGCGAACGGGAGAACCCTCGGCGCCTTGGGCAGCGCGTACAGCCCGGCGAGCAGACCACCGACGAGCAGGTACCTCGTCATCGAGTCCACACCGGTGGCCTCGTCCGAGAAGCCGATGAAGTACTGGACCAGGCCGAGAAGGGCGACCGCCAACGCGAGCAGCAGACCGAGGTTCACCGGGTTCTCCGCCGAGGCGGGTGCCGAGGGCGGCGGCGCCTGAGGAGGGAATCCGCCCGTGTTCGGTGCGGGCTGGTGGGGCTGGGCGCCACCCTGTTGGGGGTAGCCAGGCCCACCGCTGGGGAAGGTCATCCGAGCTCACTCCTGTCATTGAAGACCGGCGCCCCGGGAGCAGGCGGTACACCCGGGACAAACGAGGCGCCTGTGATGTGGGGAAACGCTAGCGCACCCGCGGTCACCCGCGGTTTCGGGTGTAAGACGCCGCGTTCACCCGATCGGTTGCACTTTCCACCGTACAAAACCCCACCCCGCCAAGTGAGCCCTTTCCCAACCCCGCCCCGTGTCCCCGCCCACCCTGGGGTCGTGAGTGGCATGGCCGGTTCTAACCGGCCCGAACACTCACGACCCTTGTTTGCCGATGACCGTGCGCAGGAGGGCGGCGAGTTCGGCCATGCCCTGGTCGATCTTGGCGAGCTGGGCGCGGACGTCCGCCTGGTAGAGCGTCGTCTCGAGCTGGGCGGACCGCGACCGGGCCTCGAAGATGCTCATCTTCGTCTCGAAGGCGCGCGTCTCCTTGAGGTGCTCGGCCTGCGTCTGGCTGAGGTCGCTGAGCACACGGGTGTGCGCGGCCAGCGTCCCCCGGCACTCGGACACATCGCGATCCGCCGCCACCGCCAGCACTCGCGCGGTGGTGGCGTCGCACTGCATGTCCGACATCTGACGCTGCATCCCGGCCAGGTGCGCTTCGAGTTTCTCGGAATCAACCATGCGTCCAGCGTAGCAAAGTGGCTAAGTTGCTTAGCCACTTGCTCGGGCATAAAAGGGCCGGACACCAGGAGAGGTGTCCGGCCCTTTTCAGTCAGCCTGGATCAGGCGTGCAGAGCCTTGTAGATCTCGCGCGCCAGCTCGGCGGTCTCGCTCGGGGTCTTGCCCACCTTGACGCCGGCGGCCTCGAGGGCCTCCTTCTTGGCGGCGGCGGTGCCGGACGAACCCGAGACGATCGCGCCGGCGTGACCCATGGTCTTGCCCTCCGGCGCGGTGAAGCCCGCGACGTAGCCGACGACCGGCTTGGTCACGTTGGCCTTGATGTAGTCGGCCGCGCGCTCTTCCGCGTCGCCACCGATCTCACCGATCATCACGATGACCTCGGTCTCGGGGTCATCCTGGAACGCGGCGAGCGCGTCGATGTGCGTGGTGCCGATGACCGGGTCGCCACCGATGCCGACGGCCGTCGAGAAACCGATCTCGCGCAGCTCGTACATCATCTGGTAGGTCAGCGTGCCCGACTTCGACACGAGGCCGATCTTGCCGGGGCCCGAGATGTCGGCCGGGATGATGCCCGCGTTCGACTTGCCGGGGCTGATCACGCCGGGGCAGTTCGGCCCGATGATGCGGGTCTTGTTGCCCTTGGCGACCGCGTGCGCCCAGAAGTAGGCCGAGTCGTGCACCGGGATGCCCTCGGTGATGACCACGGCGAGGCCGATCTCGGCGTCGATGGCCTCGACGACCGCGTCCTTGGCGAACTTCGGCGGCACGAAGACGACCGACACGTCGGCGCCGGTCTCCTTGATGGCCTCTTCGACGGTGCCGAAGACCTTGAGGTCCTTGCCCTCGATGGTGACGGTCGTGCCCGCCTTGCGGGCGTTGACGCCACCCACGATGTTGGTGCCGGACTTCAGCATCTTCGTGGCGTGCTTCATGCCCTCGGAGCCGGTGAGGCCCTGGACGATGACCTTGCTGTTCTCGGTCAGGAAGATCGACATGTCACGCACCTGCCGCAGCGAGCTCGGCGGCCTTGTCGGCCGCGTTGTCCATGGTGTCCACGACGGTCACCAACGGGTGGTTGGCCTCCGCCAGAATGCGGCGGCCTTCTTCGACGTTGTTGCCGTCGAGCCGGACCACCAGCGGCTTGGTCGCCTCGTCGCCGAGGATCTTCAGCGCTTCGACGATGCCGTTGGCGACCGCGTCGCACGCGGTGATGCCACCGAAGACGTTCACGAAGACGCTCTTGACGTCGGTGTCGTTGAGGATGACGTCCAGACCGGCCGCCATGACCTGCGCCGAGGCGCCGCCACCGATGTCGAGGAAGTTGGCAGGCTTGACGCCGCCGTGCTTCTCACCCGCGTAGGCGACAACGTCCAAAGTGGACATGACGAGCCCCGCGCCGTTGCCGATGATGCCGACCTGGCCATCGAGCTTGACGTAGTTGAGGTCCGAGGCCTTGGCCTTCGCCTCGAGGGGGTTCTCGGCCTGCTTGTCGACGAGGGCCTCGTGGTCGGGGTGCCGGAAGCCGGCGTTCTCGTCCAAGGTGACCTTGCCGTCGAGGGCGATGATCTTGTCCTGCGGGTCGCGGACCAGCGGGTTGACCTCGACCAGCGTCGCGTCCTCGGAGACGAAGGTCTCCCAGAGCTTGACGACGACGTCGGCGGCCTCGTCGATGATCTCGGCCGGGAACTTGCCCGCGGTCAGGATCTCCAGCGCCTTCGCCTTGTCCACACCGGCGATCGCGTCGACGGGGATCTTGGCGAGCGCCTCGGGGCGCTCGACGGCGAGCTGCTCGATCTCGACGCCGCCCTCGGCGGACGCCATCGCGAGGAAGGTCCGGTTGGCACGGTCAAGCAGGAAGGAGAAGTAGTACTCGGACGCGATGTCCGAGGCCTCCGCCACCAGCACGCGGTGCACGATGTGGCCCTTGATGTCGAGGCCGAGGATGGCTTCCGCCTTCTCGGCGGCCTCATCGGGGGTCTGGGCGAGCTTGACGCCGCCCGCCTTGCCACGGCCACCGGTCTTCACCTGGGCCTTGACGACGACCTGGTTGCCGATCTGCTCCGCGGCAGCCTTGGCTTCTTCGGGGGTGTTGGCCACGGCACCCGGCAGAACCGGTACACCATGGGCGGCGAAGAGATCCCTCGCCTGGTACTCGTAGAGGTCCACTACTCCAGTCTCCTGACGACACGCCACTGTGTTGGTCCGGGCTACCCGAACCGCTGCTGCTGTCGGACCAGATGAGGTTAGCGACCTGCGGAGAAGCAGGGGACTCCGCACCTGGTGAACTCGGTCACGAGACGCGGTTTACCGGTGTGAGTCCACCCACTTCACGGCCTCTTCCGCCGTTTCGAAGCGGGTTTCGGCGCCTTCGGGTGACCCGATCGTGAACAGCCGCACAGCGCCGATCGACTCGGCCAGTCCGTCAAGTCGCCGCCCCGCGCCGACCGCGACACCCAGTACGTCCGGATCCTCCTGTTCGGCGGTCCGGACGATCTGGTCCACAGTGGTCAGTTCGCCGGTGTAGACGACCTCGACGCCCGCGTCACGCAGCAGCCGGGCCAATTCCACACAGGGTTCGCCGAACTCGACCAGCACGACACGGATCACTTCGCGCTCCGCGCCGAGAGACCGGCCGCGACGATCAGCCCGATGAGACAGAGAAGCCCGAACCAGAAACCGAGGCCGGCGTGCGCGCCCTCGATCTTGCCGCTGAGGAACGGCAACTCGGCCACGCGCAGCACGACGACGGCGGCGGCGCCGAGCAGCAGCACCGCGCCCTTGGCAGGCCTGCTGCGCACCGCGAACGCGACGGCGCCCACCACGGCGGCCAGTCCGGCGAGCAGACCCCACGAGGAGACATCGAAGCTCGCGAAGAGACCGGGTGCGACGTAATCGGGCGCACTGACGACCGGGATCGCGAACGTGAGCACGGCGAGCACCCCGGCCAGCGCCAGCGGGACGGCCAGCGCCGGTCCGAGCGCGGGCCTGTCGAGCTCCTCGGCCTCTTCACGCTCGACGACGCCGGTGACGACGGAGGCGACGGCCGTCGCCGCGGCGGCGAACATCGCGAGGCTGGTCAGCACGACGCCAGGCCCGATGGTGAACGCGCCGGCCACCTGTGTCGCCGCGACCGGCGTGGCGAGCACGGCCGCGCCGGTGAGCACGACTCCGGCCCAGGCCACCGAAAGCGCGGGCCGCGCGACCGGCACCAGCGCGAGCACTCCGGTCAGCACGCCCGCGATGAGCAGCAGCCAGCGGACCGGGCTGTGCGCCGCGGTGAACCCGGCTTCGGCGACAACCACGGGCGCCAGGCAGCCCGCGACGGCCAGCGCGGCGGTGAGCACGCCCAGCGCGCCGGTCACCCGGCGCCACAGCGACAGTCCGGGCACCTTCGCCTCGGATGGCAGCTCGCCCGCCTTGCGGAAGGTGAGCGCGAGCAGCAGAGCCGTAGCCAGCAGCCCGAAGGCGGCGACGAGCACGAGCACCGGGCCCGCGCTCAGCGAAAGCTTGTCGACCACCAGCCCGGACACCACGCTGGGCACGACCACGCCGAGCAGCCCGGCGGCGAGCCCGACGAGCACGCCCGCGCCGACCTCGGGCACCAGCGTCAGCGCGACCGAAGCGGCCACGATGACGCCGACGCCGAGCAACAGGTAACCGGCGAGCACGAAGGCGGGCGACTCGAACGCCGAGTGGGACAAGAGGAAGACGTTGGCCGAGCCGACCGGCGGCATCACCAGGCCGACGGCCGCCCAGATCGCCGGGAACGGCGCGAGCAGCTGCCACCAGCGCCGGGCCGGGATCGCGCCGAGCGCGTCGGCCTCGTCCTGCGCGACCCGGTTGGCGGTGTACCCGGCGGCGATGGTCAGCAGGAACCCGGCCTGCAGCACCCAGAAGCCGACGCCGACCGGCGGATCGTCGTACCGGCCCGGCAGGTAGTACTCGGGCCGCACGATGTCCTGGGAGCCGGCGAGCACCTGCATGTCCAGCGCGAGGCGGCCGGGTGCGAGCGCGGCGGCGCCGAGCAGTACCCCGGCGGCCAGGCCGTACCGGCGCTCGAAGGTGAAGACGAGAGCGGCCACGAACGGCAGCAGCGCCAGGATGATCAGCATCGGCCCGGCGGAGAACCCGGCGCTCACGCCGGTCACCACGGGGAGCAGCGCGCCGAGCACCAGTGCGGCCGTGGCGGCCGCGGACAGCGCGAGCGCGACGGTCAGCGCTCCCGGCCTCGGCTGGGTGGACACGGCGGCTTCGGCTTGAGCGGCTTCAGAGGTCGGCATCGGCTGGAGACGCTAGCAAGCACCCGGACGGCTACGCCGCGCCACGCACCTCGACGCGTCGCCCGGCTTTCCCAGTGCGGCGACGCGGCGGCGTTCGGATGCGCACAGGTGTGTGGACACCCGCGTACGCGCGCTCGCGCGCGCGGAGGCAGGCATGGGTGCCGCAAGGCGCGCCACGCAACCGGTTATTCGCCTCCCGGACATCACAAACCGTCCGTTCATACGGTTGCCCCTAGGGGAACCCCTGTTACGTAAGTCACACCAGTCGATGTAACCCCCTCCCAACTTTGCGTAATAGCCACTGGTCCAAGCACGGCACGCCGTTCCACGTTCAGCCGACACGCGGGGCAGATGTTGCCCAGAACGGTGCCCCTTGGTTACTGTCCCCCGAACCCCATTACAGTCAGGTCACGAAAAGGACAGCGAGCAACCACCCCCGAGGTCGCTCAGCCGGGATCCCCCGCCCGGTGTTCTGGACCAACCTGACTCCCCGAACACGGAAGGCCCCGTCTTGGCTTCACACCGCTCCCCCGGCGGCCAAGCTCCTTCCCCGGTTGTGAAAGGCGCACTGAACGGTGCCGTCGTTCGCGTCCGGGGTTCCCACCGGCTTGCTCCTCCCTCCTCAGCTCTGCGCGGTCGTGTCGTCGTTGCCGCTGTCGCCTGTGGCGCTTTCGCCGCAGCCGCGGCCGGCCAGACGCTGAACTCGGCCGGTGCCACTGATTCCGACGCCGCGGTCACCCCGCTGGCGAACGCCACCGACGCGAGCGCGGCCTTCGGGCTCGGCGGCGCGGCCACCGGCGGCGCACCCGAACTGCTTCCGGCGTCGCACCTGAGCGACCCCTCCGCCGAAGCGCAGAAGCTGGCCGACAGCGAGCAGGTCACCCAGGCCCGCGAGAAGCGTGAAGCCGCCGCCCGCAAGGCCGCCGAAGAGGCCGCCAAGCCCAAGACCTGCCTGCCCGCCAAGGGCACCTTCACCTCAGGTTTCGGCGCCCGCTGGGGCACGAGCCACCTCGGCGTCGACATCGCCAACTCGATCGGCACCCCGATCTACGCCGCCGCCGCCGGCACCGTCATCGAAGCGGGCCCGGCCAGCGGTTTCGGCCTGTGGGTGCGCATCCAGCACGACGACGGCACCGTCACCGTCTACGGTCACATGAACAGCTTCTCGGTACGCGCGGGCCAGAAGGTCGGCTGCGGCGACCAGATCGCCGAGATCGGCAACCGCGGCCAGTCCACCGGCCCGCACCTGCACTTCGAGGTCTGGCAGAACGGCACCAAGAAGATCAACCCGCTGCCGTGGCTTTCCGCGCGGGGCATCAACCTCACGTAAGAGGTTCCTGGCCGTTCCGATATTCGCCGTCTCGCCGCGCCCCGTCATCCAGGGCGCGGCGTGCGGCGTTTTCCGGCCCCTGCATCCCGGTCTACGCACGCCAGGCGGCGAGCCCGACGTCCTAGCTGGACCACGAGCCCCCGCCCGCGCTCCGACCCATTTCCCGTCACTGACGTTGATATACCCCGGCCTCGATCCCCCGAAACCCGTCGTCACCCGCATCGGTTACCCCTCCCCGATTCCCAGGGGCCGCCGACCTGCCCAGCGTACCCCATGATTCGAACTTCTGTTCGAATTCTAGTCGGCGGGTCCGACAGTTTCCGGAACTCAGTCCAGCCGCAGGATGGTCTCCTCGATTTCGGCGCCCCTGGCGTTCGCGTACCCGACGTCGGTGCCGACGACCGCGAAGCCCGCCTTCTGCAGGACCCTGAGCGAGCCAACGTTGTCGCTGGCCGCCCGAGCGTGCAACGGCCGGACGGGGACGAGGTCAAGCAGCAGGGCCAGCGCCCGGCCCGCGACGCCCTGGCCCCAGACCGAGCGGTCGATCCAGTAGGTGAGCTCGGTGTCGCCCTCGATGACGAAGGCCGCGATGGTGCCGACGAGACGGCCGTCGAGCGTCACCGCGCGGTTGGTGACGCCTGGCGCGCTGCGTATCTTCGCCATGTGCGCGTCGAACGCCGCGCGGTCGTCGGGATCCTTGGCCGTGAACGCGGCCATCCGGACCGACTCGGGGTCACGCATCTGCTCGAAAATCGCGTCGAGGTCGGCGTCCTCGATCGGCCGCAATGCCACCTCTGCCACTGAAAACCCTCCCTCGTACCAGGTGATCGCAAGGTATCAAGGGGGTCCGACACTTTTGGGGTCGCGAGTGCCGCGTCCTACGCGGAGGCATGCTCGCCGGGATCCGCACGAACGCCACTTTTGTCACGCTCACAGCAACAAAAGCCCCGTTCGTAACCCACGTGGCGAGGGTCGGGCAGATGGGGTCGAGCTGGACGTGACAAGGGCGGCCCTTGTCACCTCTAGCGTGACAAGGGCCGCCCTTGCTTCCTCAGCCAAACCCGGCAAAAGACCTCAGCGGTCGGCGCGCGTACCTGGAGGGCCGTCGGGCGTGCCGACCCTCGGGGGTCGTGAGTGTTTTGGCCGGTTAGAACCGGCCGCATCACTCACGACCCAACGCGAGTTTTAGAGCTTGACCATCGGGACGGAGCCGATGAGCATCAGCCGGACCTTGCCGGAGCCACCGAAGTCGATGGTGGCCGTGGCACGCGGGCCGGTGCCGTCGCAGGAGAGCACCGTGCCGAGGCCGTACTTGTCGTGGCTGACGCGGTCGCCGACCTCCAGCTTGAGCGCGACCGTGTCCTTCCAGTTCTTGTTGGGCGCCGCGCCGAAGCCCGTGGACTCCGAGCGCTGCTTGCTGCCCCACGTGGTCGCCACGCGCGGGGAACCGAAGTTGCCGGTGCCGCCGAAGGCACGCGAGACCGGCTCCTCGCGGCGCCAGTCGATCAGCTCGGCCGGGATCTCGTCGAAGAACCGGGAGGCCGGGTTGTTCATCGGCTGGCCCCACGCGGAGCGCGTCATCGCGCGCGAGAGATAGAGCCGCTCGCGGGCGCGGGTGATGGCCACGTACGCGAGGCGGCGCTCCTCCGCCAGCTCGGTCGGGTCACCCAAGGCCCGCATGTGCGGGAAGATCCCGTCCTCCCAGCCGGTGCAGAACACGACCGGGTATTCGAGGCCCTTCGCGGTGTGCACGGTCATCAGCGTGACCACGCCGGCGTCGTCCGCGTCGTCGCCGCCGTCGGGGTCGGGGATGGAATCCGCGTCCGCCACCAGTGAAACGCGCTCCAGGAAGGCCGGGAGCGACCCGGGGGCGGGCACTCCGGCGTCGTCGTCTTCGACCAGCTCGGCGTTCTCGTCGTTCGCGATCGCGGCGGCGACCTCGACCGTGAACTCGGTGAATTCTCTTGCCACGGTGACGAGTTCGGTCAGGTTCTCGACGCGGGAGGCGTCCTGGGGGTCGTCGGACTCTTCGAGCTCCGTGCGGTAACCGGTGCGGTCGAGTACCGACTCGAGCACGTCCGCGACCTCCTGGCCGTCGTCGACCAGCTCGCGGAGTCCGTCGAGCAGCTCGACGAACCCGGTGATCGCCTTGCCGGAGCGCGGGTTCATCAACGGCATGTCGCCGGTCGCGGCCACGCGCAACGCCTGCGCGAACGAGATCCGCTCGCGCTCGGCGTAGGTGGCGACCACGGCCTCGGCACGGTCGCCGATGCCGCGCTTGGGCACGTTGAGGACGCGCCGCAGGCTCACCGTGTCTTCCGGGTTCGCCAGCACCCTCAGGTACGCCAGCATGTCCTTGACCTCGCGGCGCTCGTAGAACCGCACGCCACCGACGACCTTGTACGGCAGGCCGAGCCTGATGAAGATCTCTTCGAACACCCGCGACTGGTTGTTGGTGCGGTAGAACACCGCCACGTCCGAGTAGTTCGCGACGCCCTTGTCCGCGAGCGCGTCGATCTCGCCCGCGACGAAAGCGGCCTCGTCGTGGTCATTGTCCGCGACGTAGCCGACGATCTTCTCGCCGTCGCCGGAATCGGTCCACAGCCGCTTGTCACGCCGGTTCGGGTTACGCGCGATGACCGCGTTCGCGGCGGACAGGATCGTCTGCGTGGAGCGGTAGTTCTGCTCCAGCAGGATGGTGCGCGCGTCGGTGAAGTCGCGCTCGAACTCTTCGATGTTCCGGATGGTGGCGCCGCGGAAGGCATAGATGGACTGGTCCGCGTCACCCACCACGCACAGCTCGGCCGGCGGCACGCCCGACTCGGTCGTCTCGATCCCGACCAGCTCACGGACCAGCGTGTACTGCGCGTGGTTGGTGTCCTGGTACTCGTCGACCATGACGTGCCGGAACCGGCGCCGGTAGTACTCGGCGACATCGGGGAAGACCTGCAGCAGCTCGACCGTGCGCATGATCAGGTCGTCGAAGTCCATCGCCTTGGCCTGGATCAGGCGGCGCTGGTACTCCGCGTACACCTCGGCGACGCGGCGCTCGAGATCGTTGGCGGCCTGCGAAGCCGCGCCGTCCGCGTCGATCAGCTCGTTCTTGAGGTTCGAGATGTGGATCGCGAGCGTGCGCGCCGGATAGCGCTTGGGGTCGATGTCGAGATCCCGCGCCACGAGCGTGATGAGGCGCTTCGTGTCGTCGGAGTCGTAGATGGAGAAGTTCGACGTCAGGTCGAGCGTCTTGGCCTCACGGCGCAGGATCCGCACGCACATGGAGTGGAAGGTCGACACCCACATGGCGTTGGCCCGCCTGCCGACCATTTCGTTCACCCGGTCCCGCATCTCCGCCGCGGCCTTGTTGGTGAACGTGATCGCGAGGATCTGCCCTGGATGCACATGGCGCTCCGCCAGCAGGTACGCGATGCGCCTGGTCAGCACCCGGGTCTTACCGGAGCCTGCGCCCGCGACGACGAGCAGCGGCGCACCGTGGTGCGTCACCGCCTCACGCTGAGCGCCGTTGAGGTCGTCGAGCAGCTCGGCGTGCCGCCGCGGGGTTTCGGGTTGCAGATCGAAGAGGGTGTCCATCAGGAGTCCACGCTACTCGGCGCGTCCGACAAGATTCGCGGCTACCGCACCGGACGTAGCTTCCGATGCCGCTTCGGGGCCGACGCGCGATCGACTTCGCGCGCGGACGATCGTCTTATGGAAACCCGGATCCCGCATCGACTCCGCGCCGCCGACACCGATCGCGAGCGCGTCGCCACCCTCGTACAGGCCGCGGTCGCCGAGGGCAGACTGACCATGGAAGAAATGGAGGAACGGCTCTCCGCGGTCTATCTGACGAAGTACACCGACGAGCTGACCGCGCTCACCGCCGACCTCCCCCGGCCCGCGCCGCCGGGGCGCCGCTTCGGCGCGCATCCCGCGCTGCGCGTCCACGCCGCCTTCGCGGTGGTGCTCTCCGTGATCTTCCTGATCAGGTGGGCTACTTCGGATGTGCCGTACTTCTGGCCGATCGCGCCGATGTTTTGGCTGGCAGTGAGCCTGGCGGTGCACGCACGCGTCCGAGGCTCACGGGAACGCCGGGCCGCCGCTGTGCCATACTGATCACATGCGGCACCACGCTGAGCGATTTTTTTACGGGACCCGGACTCCGGCTCCCGTGATCGCGTAGTGCCTCCCAGCGAATCACCCGAAGCCCCGGAGTCCTCGGACCCGGGGCTTTTGTCTGCTCAGGGTTTCGAGGATGATCAGGACCGAAGAGAGGTCTCGATGAACACTCAGACGCAGGAAACGCCGGACGCCGAACACACCGCGGAGGAGATCGACGCACTCCGCCAGGAGATCGACTGGCTGGACGCCGAGATCCTCCGCCTCATCAAGCGCCGCGTCGAGGTCTCGAAGACCATCGGCGCCGCCAGGATGGCCGCTGGCGGGACGCGGATCGTCTACAACCGCGAGATGGACGTGCTCGCCCGCTACCGCGAACTCGGCCCCGACGGCCGCCAGCTCGCGATGGCACTGCTCAACCTGGGCCGCGGCCGCCTCGGTCGCTAGCCACCCGGTGCGAACGCCCGTTCGCGGCGTCGAGCGTCGCGAACGCGGCGCGCATAACTTCGCGGGCACGGTCGGCCAAATCAGGGTGAACCCCTAGGACGAACCGGACACCGTCCAGGCAGACTGGTGACATGATTAATTTGATCGCCATCCTGGTCGCCATCGCCGGTGTGCTGGCGACGCTCGGGCACCTCGGTTATCTCGCGATGCTCAACAACGCGGCGAACAAGCGGGCGGGCGGCGCGCCGATCGCCCAGTACGTGAAGAGCCGCTGGGCGATCGCGGGCGGCACCACCGCCGTCTCGCTCGTCGCGTGGCTGTTCACCGCCGGCGGCACGGGGATGGACATCCTCGCGATCATCTTGGCGGCAGGCAGTGGCGCCGTGGCGACCAAGTCACTGCAGTCGACTCAGGCCCGTTACCGCAGCGGCGGGTAATCGCAAACTGCGGAAAATCGCGGAAATCCGGACAAAACGGATCGTTTGGAGCCGCATATCATCTCTCTGAGTAAGCGCCGCCCATTTAGCCGCGCCCGTCAGAGTGAAAGATCTGCAACTTGCACAACTAACGAGACGAATGGCCCATTCAGCTTTTAGTCTGAATGGCGTGTGGACCCTCGCGTCTGGGTCGGGCGATGCCCGCGAGACGCGCCCGGCCAACGGCCCGGCGCGTCTACCGTCGCGTGCGCGTGCATTTGCTCGGTACTCAGCGCGTTATCCCGCTCGTTCCGATGCCCGCTCGTTTGGTCCGTTCGGCTTAAGTCTGACGGTAACCGCGTCAGGGCGCAGAGTGAGGGGGGTCGATCCAGCATGAGCATCGGGGCGGACTCCTTCGGCGATCCTCTGGACGCACGGGGGCGGCATCGGCGTAACGGCGCGGGGACCTGGACTCCCGCGGTCTCCGCACATCCGGACCACGGGCGGCACGAGCGTCACGAAGACAATCCCTTCTATCCCTCGGTGAGCGGCTCGCTCCCCCGCGCCGAGCGGCAGACCAGGCCGGTCAAGACGGACTACGGCTTTCTCCCCATCCGCGGCGAGCTGCCCGTGCCGCGGCCACCGGTGCCGCGCCCGCTGCGCCGCCCGGCCGCGCCGCTGCCCCAGCCCCGCGCGGAAGAACGGACGGCCGAGACCCCGGTGGTCGCGCCGCCCAAGCCGGCCGAAGACCAGGCCAGCCGCCGCACCAAGGTCAAGATGACCCAGCCGGTGCGCCCGCCGCGCCGCGAAGAAGAGGACGACGACGTCCGCGTCTACCTCGCGCCGGCGCCCGACGGGCTCGGCACCTTCGACCTCGGCTCCGTGCCCGCGTCGGTCACCCCGCCGAAGACCTGGAAGAAAGCAGCCTGGTTCGCCACCATCTCCTCCGGTGGCGTGGTCGTCGCGCTGCTGTTCGCCGGTTCGCTGCTGGTCGGCAGCCCGACCGAGAACCAGGCCTCCAACCAGGGCTGGCCCGGATACCGCGGCGGGCAGCCGTCGGTCAGCGACGAGCAGAAGACCGCGCCGGCGCCGACGACCCCCGCCGCCAAGCCGTCCGGTGGCGGCGGCAAGAACCAGGCCTCGACCGGGGACCACAAGCCCGTGAACGCGGGCGCTCCGCGTGACGGCGGGATGATGCCGCCCGCCGCGCCTTCGGGCGGCAGTGGCCCGGTGACCACCGGCGCCCCGGCGCCGAGCACGCCCCAGAAGCCGCCGATCACCCCGGCGCCGCGGGTCACCCCGACCACCGCGCCCTGGTACTCGTTCCCGCCGGACAGCCAGGCGATGGGCGACAACACGGAGAAGTTCTTCAACACCGTCGCCGACGACCCGAACGCGGCGTCCTCGGTGACCACCGGCAGGCTGCGTGACCAAGGCCCGCAGGCGCTGGCGCAGAAATACGCCGATGTCGCGTATTTCGAAGTGAAGAAGATCAGCATTGACCAGAATCGCGGAGTAACCGTCAATACCGTCGAGGTCACCCATAAGGATGGCAGCAAGACGCTCGAAACGCGCACGCTGACATTCAGTGATGACGCCAAGATCGAGAGCGACGGTCGGTAACAGCATCTGCACGTGCAGCTGCCCAATTACCGTGCACGTGCAGTGCGCTAAGCGGTTTTTCCTGGTCCGGGTGGGTGACATAGAGTGCCGTTCGTCGTTCCACGAACGCATTCCGGCGACCGGGGCTGGCTAGCCCCCGTTTCCCAGGGTTACCTGATGTCAGTGGTTCGGCGCGTCCACCAAGACGACCGAGTTACACCGAACGGCCGAACCGGCCGAATCCCGGACAGCAGAGCGAGACCGGCTCAGAAAGCGCGAGGAAACCCGTGCACGATCGGCAAGGAACCCGGCGCGAGCCGGTCCGATCCGACACCGTCGACACCATTCGCATCGAGGACGTCATCCCGGCCGACTTCCTCAATGACACCCGTGTCGACCGCGAGTACCTCGAGCAGGTCTTCCGCGAGCCGCAGAAGTTCGTGCCGCCCCGCGCCCAGGACGAGCCGGAGCCGCAGCCCGAAGAACTCGAACCCGAGCAGCAGACCGAGAGCAGGCTCGCCAGGCGGGCCAAGCTCGGCGGGCTGCTGGTCGCCGCCTCGCTCGTCACCGGCTCCGTGATCGCCGCGGCCTCGCTCGCCGGTCACCGCCAGCAGCAGAACGTGCCCACCGTCGTCGAACCGGCTGGCGCCGCCGCGCTCGGCGGCTTCGCCGTGCCGGACCCGGTGTCCGGCGGCCAGGGCGCCTCCGGCGCGCCCAGGCAGGCCAAGCCGGGCGCCGGTTCGCCCGCCGTCGTGCAGGCCGCCGAAACGCCCGCCGCGACCACGGACCGTACCGGCGGCGCGCCCGACGCGGCGAAGCCGCAGGTCGCCGTGGCAGGCGCGCCCGCGCAGAAACTCGACATCGTCAAGAAGTTCTACGAGATGATCGACTTCAACCCGGCAGGCGCGCTGTCACTGCTGGATCCGCTGCTCGCCGGCTCCGAGCCGGGCGACCTGGTCCGCGCGTGGAGCTCGATGGACGCGCTGAAGGTGCTGGAAGCCACGGTTCAGCCCGATGGTTCGGTGATCGCGGTCGTCACCATGCGCGAGCCGGACGGCGGGCGGCTGCGGGTCACCCAGCTGCTGCGGATGGCCGAGACTGCGGGCGGGCTCATCTCCGAAGTGAAGCTGCTTTCGGCCCAGCAGATGTGATCAAGGTCGCCTCTCAATGCGTGCCGGATGTGTGTGCGCAGAGTGAGCGCTTAGCCTTGTCACGAGTCGGTCTCGGCAAAGCCGACACACTGACCACAAGATGTGCCTACGCTCCTGGACGTGTGGCGCGCCACCACGGTCGCCGCTTGCCCTCTGCGGGAACCGAACCCGCAGCGAGACGGAGCCTGAAGGAGGTCGCGTGAGCGACGAGGGTCGCCTGGTCGCCGATCGGTACCGCATAGTGCGGCGGATCGGCACCGGCGCCATGGGCGCCGTCTGGCAAGCACACGACGAGGTTCTCGCCAGAACGGTCGCGGTCAAGCAGCTGCTCCTTCAGCCAGGCCTCGAGCACCACGACGCCGAGGACGCCCGCCAGCGCACCATGCGCGAAGGCCGGATCGCCGCCAGGCTGCATCATCCGAACGCGATCACCGTGTTCGACGTCGTCACCGACGAGTTCGGCCAGCCCTGCCTGATCATGGAGTACCTGCCGTCGACGAGCCTCGCGCAGGTGCTGCAGGAGCAGGGCACGCTGCAGCCGACCGAGGTCGCCAGGATCGGCGCGCAGATCGCGGCCGCGCTGAAAGAGGCGCACGCGGTCGGCATCGTGCACCGCGACATCAAGCCAGGCAACATCCTGCTCGGCGGCAACGGGATCGTGAAGATCACCGACTTCGGCATCTCCCGCGCCACCGACGACGTCACGGTCACCAAGACCGGGATGATCGCGGGCACCCCCGCCTATCTGGCGCCCGAGGTGGCCATCGGTGGCGAGCCTGGACCGGAAGCGGACGTCTTCTCACTCGGTTCGACGCTGTACGCGGCTTGCGAGGGCCAGCCGCCGTTCGGGCTCAGCGAGAACACGCTGAGCCTGCTGCACAAGGTCGCGGCCGGGCAGATCGACCCGCCGCGCCAGTCGGGGCCGCTCGCGAGCGTCCTGGCCGTGCTGCTGCACCCTGACGTCCACCACCGGCCGACCGCCGAAGAGTGCGAGGAGCTGCTCGCGGCCGTCGCCCGCGGCGAGACGCCGCTCGGCGGGCCCGCCGACGCGACGCACCTGGCGCCGGTCGCCGGTGTGCTCGGTGGTCCGGCGCCCGGCTCGACGCAGCTGTTCGAGGGCGAGAACGGGCACTCCGGCACGCTGCTCGACCAGCAGGAGCCGCCGCGCCAGGGCGGGTTCTACGACGACCAGTACGACTACGACGACGGCGGCGCGTACCCGCAGGACGACTACGACAACGCCGCCTACGACTCCGGTTTCGACCGGACGACGGCGCTGCCGCCCGCCGGCCCGCCGCCAGGCCCCAACGCCACGCGCGCGGTCCCGGTGGCGGACTACGACGATTACGACGACGGCTTCGACGACGAACCGGTGCCCGCGCCACCGCCGCCTCGGCGTCCGGCGGCGGAACCGGCCGCGAAGGACGACGAAGAGAAGCCGGGCGCGTGGAAGAAGCCCGCCATCATCGGCGGCATCGTGCTGGTCGGGCTCATCGCCATGGGCATCTGGGTGTTCAGCCCGCGCAGCAGCACCGCGACGACCGACACCAAGCCGAGCACTTCGGCGCCCGCGTCCACGAAGTCGTCGCCGTCGACCACGGACACGCCTCCGACGGAGGAGAGCACGACTCCGACGGAGACGACGACGAAGAAGTCGACCTCGTCCAAGTCGACGCCGCCGGAGACGACTTCCAGCAAGTCGACCCCGCCGACGACGACCAAGTCGACGCCGACCAGTACCAAGTCGTCGCCGACCACGACGAAGTCGTCCAGCGATTCACCCACAACGACCCCGACCGGCGGATAGGTATCGCACGTTGGTGAGTACCGAAGGGTCCGTTGTCGGCGAGCGCTATCGCCTTGATCAGCCGATCGGGCGTGGCCGCGCGGGCATCGTGTGGCTGGCGCTCGATCTGCGGCTGCACCGGACTGTCGCGATGAAACGCCTGCTCATCCCGTCCGGCCTCACGCCGGAACAGGCGGCGCAGGCGCGGGAACAGGCCTTCCTCGAAGGCCGCAACGCCGCCAAGATCGAGCACAAGTGCGCGATCACGGTGCACGACGTGTTCCACGAGAACGACGACGTGTGGATCGTGATGGAGTACATCCCGTCGCGCAGCATGGCGCAGTTCCTGGCCGAGCACGGCAGGCTCACCCCGGAGCAGGCCGCCGGCCTGGGCATCCAGCTCGGATCGACGCTGGCCACGCTGCACGCGGCGAACATCATCCACCGCACGCTCGAACCGGGCACGGTGCTGCTCGCCGACGACGGCGGCGTCAAGCTCACCGACATCGGCATCACCGGCGGCGGCCCGACGCCCGCATACCGCGCGCCCGAGGTGGCACGCGGGCTGCCCGCGACGCCCGCCTCGGACGTCTACTCGCTGGGCGCGACGCTGTACACGGCCGTCGAAGGCGTGCCGCCGTACGGCGAGAACGGCCAGGGCGGACCGCCGTCGATCGACAACGCCGGGCCGCTGTCCGGCGCGCTGGGCAAGATGCTGCGGCAGGACCCGGTCACCCGGCCGACGATGAACGACACGGTCCGCGCGCTCAACGCGATCAGCCACGGCGACACCAAGACCGCGTTCGTGCCGCCGACGGCACCCGCGATGCCGACCATGCCCGCCACGCCCCCACCGGGCACCGCCGCACCGACCGCGATCCAGCAGCCGGTTCCTCCGCAGCAGGCGTTCCAGCCGCGACCGGCCGCGCCGCCACAGCCGCCGAAACCGGCTTCGGCCAAGCCGAAGTGGCTGATCCCGGCGGTGGCCGTGGCCGTCGCGATCCTGGTCGGCGTGCTGATCGCCGAGCTCTTCTTCGTCTAGGCGATCCGCAGCCAGATGTTCGTGGCGTTGGGCGCGAGACCGCGGCTGACGTGTTCGAGCTTGATGTTGGTGCCGCCGAGGTGCTCGAACAGCCGCACACCGTCGCCGAGCAGCGCGGGCACGATCGTCACGGCGATCTCGTCGAGCAGCCCGGCGTCGAGGCACTGCTTCGCGACGTTCGCGCCGAGCACGTTGACGTACTTGTCACCGGCGGCCGCTTTCGCCGCCGCCACCGCGGTTTCGAGGTCAGTGCAGAACGTCGTGTCCGGCACCGGTGCCGACGGCGGGTTGTGCGTGAGCACGAACTGCTGACCGTGCCAGGCGCCGCCGAACGGGCCCTCGTTGGGCGTGTCCCGGTTCGGGTCATCGCCGAACTGGGTCCTGGCGCCGATGAGCAGCGAGCCCGTCTTCTCGATCAGCTCGGCCACGATCGGGTTCTCGCCGGGATGGTCGTTCAGCCAGGACATGTCACCGCCCGCGCCCGCGATGAACCCGTCCAGCGACATCGCGGCCGAATACAGCAGCTTGCTCATGGTCTTCCTCCAGGGTTTCGGTACTCCTGGACGTTGAGACGGCCACTCGCCGGAAAACTCATCGAAGCTCGGTGTCCAGCCCGAACGCCGGGAACAGTCCTGGGTCGTGGAACGCGGTGATCTCGGCGATGTGGCCGTCGGAGATCACCAGCACGCCGATCGCGAAGGCTTGATAAGCCGTCTCGCCGGGCAGCTGGACGTACGCGGCCACCGCGAGCTGACCGTTCGCGCGAGTGGGCACCATGCGGAGCTTGCCGACGTAGTGCGGCGCCGTGGTGTCCCAGCCGGCGGCGAGCGCGCCGATGACGGCTTCGCGGCCCTCGAACCACATCGGGTACGGCGGCATGGTCGTGCGGACGTCCTCGGCCAGCAGCTCGGACACCGCGGCGACGTCGGCGCGTTCCACGGCGGTCATGTAGCGCCGCAGCACGGCCATGTCCTGCTCGGTGGGTTCGGCGGACCAGTCCAGCCTGCGCTCGGGCAACCGCTCCTTGAGCGTCGACCTGGCGCGCTGCAACGCGCTGTTGGCGGAGGCGACGGTGCCGTCCAGCAGGTCGGCGGTCTGCTTGGCCGACCAGCCGAGCACGTCACGCAGGATCAGCACGGCACGCTGCCGGGGCGGCAAATACTGGATCGCGGCCAGGAACGCCAGTTCGATCGTCTCCTTGGCGACGAACTGGGCGTCCGGCTGGGACTCGCGGGGCGCGGCGAGGTCGGGAAACGGTTGCAGCCAAGGGATATCGGTGCGCACCGGTTCGCCGGCGTCGGGCGTCGACGGCGGCGCCAGGTCGTTCGGGAGCACACGGCGGGCGCGGCCGTCGAGCGCGTCGAGGCAGGCGTTGGTGGCGATCCGGTACAGCCAGGCGCGGAAGGTCGAGCGACCTTCGAAGCCGTTGATTCCCTTCCAGGCACGCAAAAACGTCTCCTGGACGAGGTCCTCGGCGTCGTCGAACGAGCCGAGCATCCGGTAGCAGTGCACGCGCAGCTCGCGGCGATGCCGCTCGGCGGCCTGCGTGAACGCGACCTCGTCCATCGGGCTAAGCGGCGTTCGCCGAAGCGAGCCGCATGGCCGACAGCAGCCGTTCGACGGCCGGCTGGCCCATAGCGTGCGCGGCGACCGCGGCGTGGATCGCCCGATACGGCCCCGGATGGCGCACCTTGCGGATGGCGACGCCGGGATGCGGGGAGCCGAGGCCGAGTTCCGGCACCAGCGTGACACCGAGCCCGGCGGCCACGAATCCTTGTGCCGTCTGGTAATCGTCGGCGTCGACGGCGATGTTGGGCGAGAAACCGGCCGCGGCACAGGCTTCCATCAGCAGCTGGCGGCAGGCGCCGGGCACCGCGTCGACGCCGACCCAGGGTTCCTCGGCGAGGTCGGTGAGTTCGAGCACGCGCTTGCGGGTGAGCGGGTGGTGCTTGGGCAGCACGGCGCGGTACGGGTCGTCGAGCAGGTGGACGAGCTCGATGCCCTTGGCGACCGGATCGGTGCGCGGCAGCACGACGATCGCGATGTCCGCGCGGCCGGACTCGACCTCGGGCATCGGGTCGTTGGGCTCGGTGAGCTTGAGGTCGAGCTCGATGCCCGGGTACTCGGCGCGGATGGCCGCGACGGCTGGCGGGACGAGCGCGGCGCCCGCGGTGGCGAAGTAGCGGATGGCGAGCCTGCCGGTGCGGCCGTTCTTCAGCTCGGTGAGCGCGGCCTCGGCCTTGGCGAGCTGGCCGCTGAGCACCTCGGCGTGCTCGGACAGCAGTGTCCCGGCCGGAGTCGGGCGGATGCCGCGGCCGACGCGCTCGAACAGCTCGGTGCCCGCTTCGCGTTCCAAAGTGGACAGCTGCTGGCTGATCGCGGACGGCGTGTAGCCGAGATTGCGCGCGGCGGCCGTGATCGACCCGCTGGTGATCACAGCGCGTAATACCTGCAGGCGGCGGACGTCCAACATGGGCACGATCTTACAGGTTTACTTAAGGGTCGATGCAGTTATTTTCGCTTGTCCTTACTCCTTCGTGGCCGCAAGCTTTGGGTGAATACGAGGAGGACTGGGTGGGTGAAGGTAAGGCGCTGCTGCGCATGGCCGCACTGGCGTTGATGTGGGGTTCCAGCTTTTTCTGGATCAAGTTCGGGCTGCAGGCCATGTCGCCGGTGCAGCTGGTGCTCGCGCGTCTCGTGCTCGGCGCGCTGGTACTGCTCGGCCTGGTTTACCTGGCCAAGGACCGGCTGCCGCGCCAGCGGCGGTTCTGGCTGCTGATCGGCTTCGCGGCGTTCTTCCACAACGCGTTGCCGTTCCTGCTGTTCGCGATCGGTGAGCAGACGGTCGACTCCGGGATCACCGGCGTGCTGAACTCGACCACGCCGCTCTGGGTGGTGCTGATCGCGCCGCTGTTCGGCGCGGGCGGCAGGCTCGGCGGGGCGCGGGCGTTCGGGCTGGCCATCGGGCTGGCCGGGATCCTGTTGATCTTCGCGCCGTGGAACGCGTCCGGCCTGCTCAGCTGGGGTGCGGTGGCGTGCCTGGTGGCCGCGGCGAGCTACGCGCTGGCGTTCGTCTACGAAGGCAAGTACCTGTCGGGCACGGGCGTCTCGCCGGTCGTGGTCGCGGCGGCGCAGATGCTGGTGGCGAGCGGGATGATGCTGTTCGCGGTGCCGGTGGGCGGGCTGACGCCGATCCACCTGTCGCCGATCGCGGTCATCGCGGTGGTGATCCTGGGCGCCGGCTCGACCGGGATCGCGTTCAAGCTCAACTACCAGCTGCTGGAGTCGGAAGGCGCCGTGGCCGCGTCGATCGTCGGCTACCTGCTGCCGGTGGTCTCGGTGCTGCTGGGCTCGCTCTTCCTCGGCGAGACGCTGAACCCCCGCGTGATCGCGGGCATGGTCGTCGTGCTGGCCGGAGTCGCGCTGACCAGGGTCCGCCGCCGCCCGGCCGCCGCCCCTGCCACCCCACCCCTCGCGGTCGCCGCAGCCACCGACTGAGCTGAAAAAATCCCAATGTGGCTTTCGTCAGCTTTGACCTGACGAAAGCCACATTGGCGGCCTGAAACCTGACCAATGCCACATTGGGATTTTTTTCCCAAGATCGGGAAGGGATTGGGGGGGTGGGTGGGTTCTGGGTGGTATGGGGTTTGACGAGACGACGCAAAAGTTGTTGGACGGCAAGAACTTCGCGACTGTGGCCACGCTGGATGCGGATGGGTCGCCGCATACGTCGCTGGTGTGGATCGGGACGGATGGGGACGCCGTGGTGTTCTCGTCGCTCGCCGATCGGCGGAAGGTGCGGAATCTGCGGCGGGACCCGCGGATCAGCCTGACCGTGTCCGACAAGGACAATCCGTATCGGTCGGTGGACATCCGCGGGACCGCCGAGCTGATCGAGGATCCCGAAAAGACCTTGCCCGCCAAGCTTTCCCACAAGTACCTCGGGCAGGATCCACCCGAGGAGGCCGAGGAGAAGCTGCGGATGATCGTGCGGGTGACCCCGCACAAGATCACCCAGTTCTCGGTTTAGACGAGACGCCGGTCCGAGGCCCAGCGAGACAGCTCGTAGCGGTTCGAGAGCTGCGTTTTGCGCAGGACACTCGAGACGTGGGTCTCGACCGTCTTCACCGAGATGAACAGCTCGGACGCGATCTCCTTGTACGCGTAGCCACGCGCGAGCAGGCGCAGCACGTCGCGCTCGCGGGGCGTGAGCAGGTCGAGGTCCGGGTCGCTGATCGGGGCCGAGCCGGGACGGTCGGCGAACGCGTCCAGCACGAAGCCGGCCAGGCGCGGTGAGAACACGGCGTCGCCGTCGGACACCCGGACGACCGCGCGCACGAGTTCCTTCGACGAGATGGTCTTGGTGACGTAGCCGCGGGCGCCCGCACGGATGACCGCGATGACGTCCTCGGCCGCGTCGGAGACCGAGAGCGCGAGGAAGACGACGTCCGGCAGCTCGGGACGGACCCGCTTGAGCACCTCGGCGCCACCGCCGTCGGGCATGTGGACGTCGAGAAGGACGACCTGCGGGTTGGTGCGGACGATGCCCGCCACCGCCTCGGCGACGGAACCGGCCTCGCCGACCACCTGGATCTCGTCGGTGATCGAGTCGAGCTCGGTGCGCACCCCGGCGCGGAACAGCGCGTGGTCGTCGACCAGGAATACCTTGACCGGTTCCCGCGTCTGCTGGCTCTCCGTCACGCTGCTCCCCTAGTCGCCTTCATCGGCATTTCCAGCTGTACCTCGGTGCCTTCGCCGGGCGCTGTCTTGATCCGGCAGCTGCCGCCGTTGCGCTCCATCCTGCCCCGGATCGAGTCGGCGACGCCATGCCGGTCCTCCGGCACGACATCGGGGTCGAAGCCCTTGCCCCGGTCACGCACGAACACCGTCACCGCGGTCGGCTCGACCTCGGCATAAACACTAACCTCTTCGACACCCGCGTGCTTGGCCGCGTTGACGATCGACTCGCGCGCCGCCTGCACCAGCGCGATCAGCGGCTCGTCGAGATCGGCCTCACCGACGACGACCTGCTGCACCGAGATGGCGAACGTGTCTTCGACCTCGCCGCACGCGGCCGCGAGCGCCTCGGAGAACCGGCCGTTCGGCGCGGACTCGGCGGGCTTGCCGTAGCCGGACGGACCGTAGAGCCAGGCCCTGAGCTCACGCTCTTGACCACGCGCGAGCCTGGCGACCTCGCGGGGCGAGTCGGCCTGCTTCTGGATCAGCGCAAGCGTTTGCAACACGGAGTCGTGCAGGTGCGCGGCGATCTCGGCGCGCTCGTCGGTGCGGATGCGCGCCTTGCGCTCGTCGGACAGGTCACGGACCATCCGCAGCCAGAACGGGATCGTCAGCACCGCGACGCCGATCAGCGTCGCGATCACCGCGATCAGCGCGAACTGGACCTGGTCGAAGCTGCTGTCGCGCAGCACGACGACGCCGATACCGGTCATCACCAGCGCGACGCCCGCGAGGATCCGGACCGCGGCCGACCAGCCACCGCCACCGAACAGCGCGCCGACGAAACCGTCCTTGGCGCCGTCACGCCACCGCCGCCGCTGCGACTCGTCGGCCTCACGCCAGACGACCGCCGCACCGATCAGCGCCAGCGCCAGCGGCACCGCGACCCAGCCGCTGATCGCGCCGGTCACCGTGCCGCCCGCGACCGTCAGGCCGGCGCCGAGCGCCATCAGCCCGAACGCCTGCTGGCGTTCCTTGGGCGGCTGCTCGTGCCGGGCGGCGCTCTCTTCGGTCTCCTGCGGCGCGAACACCCAGAGCAGGCCGTACGCCAGCAGGCCCATGCCGCCGAGCGCCGCGAAGATCGCGAACCCGAGCCGCACCCACAGCACCTTGGCGCCGAGATGATCGGCGAGCCCGCCCGCGACACCGGCCAGCGCGCGGCCGGACCGGCGCCGGTACATCTTGGGCTGCCCGTCGGGCCCGACCATGACCGCGGCCGGCGCCTCTGGCTGGATCTCCTGCTGTTCCACGTCACCCATGGTCACACGGCGTGCGCCCGGATTCATCAGGGAAGCCCCCGATCCAGGCATTTCAGGGTCGGTCGTGCCAGCCCCACCGATGGACCCCCGATCGGCTGGTCAGGGACAACTCAGGGTCGTTCCCCGATGTGGGGGCCCGCACCAGTGACGCATCATTTTCACCATGAGTGGCGAGACGCAGACACAGAAGCCGCACGTCGGCTTCGAAGAGACAGTCAAAGACTTCGTGGCCAGCAGACCACGCAGGCCGGTCGAAGGCCGCAAGATCGCGGGCGTGGCAGCCGGTATCGGCAACCGCTACGGCCTCGACCCGGTGGTCGTGCGGGTGGCGCTGGTCGCCACGACCGTGTTCGGCGGCGTCGGCCTGGTGCTCTACCTGCTCGGCTGGCTGTTCTTCCCGGACGAGCGCGACCAGGTCTCCGCGTTCGAGAGCATGATCGGGCGCGGCTACAGCACGACCTCGACCGGGTTCACCGTGGTGCTGATCATCGCGCTGTTCCCGACCACGGGCTGGTCGCTCAGCGGCGACTGGTTCGGCGGCAGCGGGATTCTCGGCTACGCGCTGGCGATCGCCGCGCTCTACCTGCTGCACCGCAACCGCGGCCAGTTCAACCGCCCCGCCGCGTGGACCGGCCCGGTGCCCGCCGGCGCCGAAGCGTCGTTCTCCATGTCGGACACCACCACCGCGATGCCGACCAGCGCCGCCGCGCCTGCCTCGTGGGACCCGCTGGCCGCCGAGCCGAAAGGCTGGGACCTGCCCGAGCCGAGGCCGGTCGTCGAGCACGCGCCGCCGCCCGTTCAGCCGCCAGTCCGCCAGCCGCGCCCGAAGACCAAGGTCGGCCTGATCACCTTCGGCGTCGCGCTGCTGACCGCAGGCACCGGGGTCGCGCTGAACATGAGCGGTGAGAGCTACTTCTCGCTGCAGCACATCATCGGGCTGACGCTCGGCGTGGTCGGCCTCGGGCTGCTCATCGGCTCGTTCGTCGGCGGTGGCCGCGGCCTGATCGGCCTCGCCATTCCGCTGTCGATCGTCGGCATGGCCATCACGGTCGTCCCGTTCAACCAGTACCAGGGCGGCTACGGCGACCTCACCGATTCGCCGACCACGGCGGCCGAACTCAAGTCGGTGTACCAGCACTCGGCTGGCAACATCGATCTCGACTTCCGCAACCTGACCGCCGATCACCCGGTGACGGTCAAGGTCAGCAACGGCGCGGGCAACACCACCGTGCTGCTGCCCGCGACGGCGGACGTGACCTACAGCTGTAAGTCCAACGCGGGCCGCAGCGACTGCCTGACCAAGCACGCCCAGGGCGTCGGCCAGCGGGCGATCACCGGTTCCGACAACGGCACCGACGGGGCCGGCGGGCTGCAGATCCACCTGGAAGTCGACAACGGTGCCGGTGACGTGGAGGTGTCCCGTGGCTGAGAACGAGTACACGTACGACGAGCCGCAGGTCGAGAAGAAGCCACGCCGCGGGCTGGACCTGGTCGCCTTCGTCTTCGGGCTGCTGACGCTGATGGTCTCCGGGTTCGTGCTCGGTGACGGCTCGTCCTGGCTGCCGAACTTCGACTTCCGCTGGCTGATCGCCGGGGTGGCGGTGTTCGTCGGGCTGGTGCTGCTGGGCGCGTCGCTGCGGCCCAAGCGGTAGCCGCACTGACGCCACTCAAAACGGAAAGGCCCCCGGGTTCCCTCACCCGGGGGCCTTTCTTTCGGTCCTACTCCCACTCGATGGTGCCCGGCGGCTTGCTCGTCACGTCGAGCACCACCCGGTTGACCTCCGCCACCTCGTTGGTGATCCGGGTCGAGATCCGCTCCAGCACCTCGTACGGCAGGCGCGTCCAGTCCGCGGTCATGGCGTCCTCACTGGACACCGGGCGCAGGACGATCGGGTGGCCGTAGGTGCGGCCGTCGCCCTGGACGCCGACGCTGCGGACGTCGGCGAGCAGCACCACCGGGCACTGCCAGATCTCGCCGTCGAGACCGGCGGCCGTCAGCTCCTCGCGGGCGATCGCGTCGGCCGCGCGCAGGGTCTCCAGCCGGGAGGCGTTGACCTCGCCGATGATCCGGATGCCCAGGCCGGGGCCGGGGAACGGCTGGCGCTGCACGATCACCTCGGGCAGCCCGAGCTCGGTGCCGACGCGGCGCACCTCGTCCTTGAACAGCAGCCGCAGCGGCTCGACCAGCTCGAACTGCAGGTCGTCCGGCAGGCCGCCGACGTTGTGGTGGCTCTTGATGTTCGCGGTGCCCTCGCCGCCGCCGGACTCGACGACGTCCGGGTACAGCGTGCCCTGCACGAGGAACTTGTAGTCGCCCTCGGCCTTGAGGTCCCGCTCGGCCTGCTCGAACACGCGGATGAACTCGCGGCCGATGATCTTGCGCTTGGTCTCGGGATCGGTGACCCCGGCCAGCGCGTCGAGGAACCGCTCGCGCGCGTCGACGGTCACCAGCTTGACGCCGGTCGCCGCGACGTAGTCACGCTCGACCTGCCCGCGCTCACCGGCCCGCAGCAGCCCGTGGTCGACGAACACGCAGGTCAGCCTGTCGCCGATGGCGCGCTGGACCAGCGCGGCCGCGACCGCGGAGTCGACGCCGCCGGACAGCCCGCAGATCGCGCGGCCGTCGCCGACCTGCTCGCGGATCCGGGCGACCTGCTCCTCGACGATCGACGAGGTCGTCCACTGTGGACGGATACCGGCCACGTCGTGCAGGAAGCGGCGCAGCACCTCCTGGCCGTACGGCGAGTGGTGCACCTCGGGGTGGTACTGGACGCCCGCGATACGCGCCTCGAGGTTCTCGAACCCGGCGACGGGCGCGCCCTCGGAGGTCGCGGTGACCGTGTAGCCCTCGGGGGCCTTGGTGACGCTGTCGCCGTGGCTCATCCAGGTGGGGTGGCTGCCGGGCAGCTCGTGGTGCAGGGTGCCGCCGTCGCCTGCGACCTGGACCTGCGTGCGGCCGTACTCGCGGGCGCCGGTCGCCTCGACGTCGCCGCCGAGCGCGCGGGCCAGCAGCTGGAAGCCGTAGCAGATGCCGAAGACCGGCACACCGGCCTTGACCAGCGCCGCGTCCATGCTGGGCGCGCCCTCTTCGTACACACTGGACGGCCCGCCGGAGAGGATGATGGCGGACGGGTTCTTGGCGAGGATCTCGTCGACGCTCGCGGTGTGCGGCACGACCTCGGAGTAGACCTGGGCCTCGCGCACGCGCCTGGCGATCAGCTGGGCGTACTGCGCCCCGAAGTCCACGACGAGTACCGGACCGGTGGGACTGGGCACCTACTACCTCCTAGACAACGGCACGCTGTGGGTCCATCGTCCCAGGTGAGCCGCGCCACGCCCGCACGGGGTTTGGCCGGGTGCCCACCGAGGTGACAGTAGGTTCCGCTTCGGGTCGCGCGGTCGTGTGCGGCGACACATGCTGGGGTAGGAATGAATCACTCCCGCCGGGACTCCACTTAAGAGGACCCACCACGAAAGGAGCCCCATGCGAGCGACAGTCATCTACGGTGCCGGCGACGTGCGCGTCGAAGAGGTGCCCGACCCCAAGGTCGAGGCCCCGACCGACGCCGTGGTGCGCGTCGTGCGCTCCTGTATCTGCGGCAGCGACCTGTGGCCCTACTCGGACATGCCCGCCACCGACCGCGGCAAGCGGATCGGCCACGAGTTCCTCGGCATCGTCGAGGAAGCCGGGTCCGAGGTCGGCACCGTCAAGAAGGGCGACCTGGTCGTCGCGCCGTTCGTCTACTCCGACAACACCTGCGAGTTCTGCCGAGAAGGCCTGCACACCTCGTGCCGCAACGGCGGTTTCTGGGGGTCGAAGCACGTCGACGGCGGCCAGGGCGAGGCCGTCCGCGTCCCGCAGGCCGACGGCACGCTCGTCAAGCTGCCGCACACCGAGGACGAGGACCTGCTCGCTTCGATGCTCACCCTCTCCGACGTCTTCTCGACCGGCCACCACGCCGCGGTGACGGCGGGCGTCAACGAGCGCACGACGGTCACGGTCGTCGGCGACGGCGCGGTCGGCCTCTCGGCGGTACTCGCGGCGAAGCGTCTCGGCGCCGAGCGCATCGTCCTGATGGGCCGCCACGAGGCGCGCACCAACCTCGGCCGCGAGTTCGGCGCGACGGACGTCGTCTCCGAGCGCGGCGAGGAAGGCATCGCCCGCGTCCGCGAGCTCACCGGCGGCCAGGGCACCCACGCGGTGCTCGAGTGCGTCGGCACGAAGCCCGCGTTCGAGATGGGCGTCGGCTCGGTCCGCGCGGGCGGCACGATCAGCCGCGTCGGCGTGCCCCAGTACGAAGAGGGCCCGATCGGCCCGTACGTCTTCCGCAACAACATCACGATCACCGGTGGCGTCGCGCCGGCGCGGCACTACATCCCGGAGCTGATGGGCGACGTGCTCGACGGCAAGTACCAGCCGGGCAAGGTGTTCGACCGCACGATCGGCATCGAAGACGTACCCGCCGGGTACCAGGCGATGGCGAACCGCGAAGCGCTCAAGGTCGCGATCAAGTTCTAGGTAGTCGTGAGTGTTCCGGCCGGTTAGAACCGGCCGGAACACTCACGACCATGCACCCGACCGGGTGGGTGTTCACACTGGCGAGACCCGGCCGGAATACCTTGGTACGCATGGACATGATCACCCCGGAACCGCGGCCAGCCTGGATCGCCGGGCGCCCGGAGCAGGGCGCCAGCACGATCGTCGTGAATCACCCGTTCGACGGCAGCGAGGTCGCGACCGTCGCGGTCCCGGGGCCGGAGCAGGTCGAGAGAGCGGTCGCGGCCGCGGTTTCGGTCGCGAAGGAGTTCCGCCGGTCGGCCGCGCATCTGCGGGCCGGGGCGCTCGATCATGTCTCACGGCGGTTGCGGGAGCGGTCCGAAGAGCTCGCCGAGGTGATCACGGCCGAAAACGGCAAACCGTTCAAATGGGCGGAAGCCGAGGTGCGGCGGGCGGTCTCGGTGTTCCGGATCGCCGCCGAGGAGGCGCGCCGGTTCACCGGTGACATCCAGCGGCTCGACACCGACGCGGCCGGTGAGGGCCGGATGGCGATCACGCGGCGGATCCCGCGCGGGCCGGTGCTGGGGATCGCGCCGTTCAACTTCCCGCTGAACCTGGTGGCGCACAAGGTCGCGCCGTCGCTGGCCGTCGGCGCGCCGATCATCGTCAAACCCGCGCCGCGCACGCCGTTGTCCGCGTTGATCCTCGGCGAGATCCTGGCGGAGACCGAGCTGCCCGAGGGCGCTTTTTCCGTGCTGCCCTTGGGAAACGCCGAGACGTCCGCGCTGGTCGCCGATCCTCGGCTACCCGTCGTCTCGTTCACCGGGTCCGGGCCGGTCGGCTGGTCGCTGGCGGACGCGGCGCCCCGCAAGCATGTGGTGCTCGAACTCGGCGGCAACGCGGCGGCCGTGGTCCTGCGCGATTGGCCGGACGTCGAAGGCGCCGCGCATCGCATCGCGACCTTCGGCAACTACCAGGCAGGCCAGTCGTGCATCGCGGTGCAACGGGTGATCGTCGAGAGCGCGGTGGCCGATGAATTCGTGCCCGCGCTGCTGGAAGCCGTGCAGGCACAGCAGACCGGCGACCCGTATGACACCAACGTGGACGTCGGCCCTGTCGTCGACGAGGCGGCCGCCGAGCGGATCATCGAGTGGGTCGACGAGGCCGTCGCCGCTGGCGCGAAGGTGCTCACCGGCGGCAAGCGCGACGGCGCGACCGTCGAGCCGACGCTGCTGACCGAGGTGCCCGCTTCGGTGAAGGCGTGGTCGGAGGAGATCTTCGGGCCGGTGCTCGCGGTGTCCATTGTGGACGGCGTGGATGAGGCGTTCGCGGCCGTCAACGACTCCGCGTACGGGCTGCAGGCCGGGGTTTTCACCCGCGATGTGCACCTGGCGTTCTACGCGTCGACCGAGCTCGAGGTCGGCGGGGTGATCATCGGGGACGTCCCGTCGTACCGGGCCGACCAGATGCCGTACGGCGGCGTCAAGGGCTCCGGCGTCGGCCGTGAGGGTGTGCTCGCGGCGATGCACGACCTCACCGAGGAGCGGGTGACGGTCTTCACCGGCATCGACCTCTAAGCAGGCGTGATCGCCTGCGCGAAGCCGAAGACCTTGTCCGGGTCGTACTTCTTCGCGACTTCGCGCAGCTTGCGCACGTTGTCGCCGTAGTAAGCGGTCATCCAGTCCGGCAGGCCGGGATCGATGTAGTTCACGTAGGCGCCCGAGGCGCCGATCCCGGCCAGCCCCTGGACAACGGCGTTGACGTTCTTCTGCGCTTCGTCGTGGTTCTGGGCCGTGGCCTGCGAGTACACCTGGACGGTCGCGAGCGCCTTGCGGTGCCAGAACGCCGTGTCCGTCGGCGCGAGCTTGGCGACCTCGCCGCCGAGCGAGTCGATGAGCAGGTCGATCGCCGGGTACTTGGCGAGTTCGACGAGTTTTTTGGGCTCTGCCAACGGTTCACCGATGACACGCGACGCGGCGACGAACGTCTGCCTGCTCTCGCTGCCCGAGAAGTACTTCATGGCGCCGAGGTAGTCCATCGGCTTCACCAGCCGCGAGGTCTGCCGGGTGCCGGTCTGCGCGACGAAGTCGTCGAGCAGCTGCCCCAGCTGAGCGGCGCTGCCGAGGAAGGTGCCGCCGACGCGGACCCTCGACCCGCCGCCGAGCACGAAGTTCGACCACAGCTCCGGCGGCGCGCCCGCGATCCACTCCTGCCACGGCCCGAGCACGACCCCCGCCGTGCCGTCCGGGAAATGCAGCGAGAAGACCGTGACGGCGGGCGCCGGATCGGTGCGGAAGGTGAACGAGGTGACGATCCCGAAGTTGCCACCACCGCCACCCCGCAGTGCCCAGAACAGGTCCGGCTCCGATTCGGCGCTTGCCGTCCGCAGCTGCCCGTCGGCCGTGACGACCTGAGCCGACACGAGATGATCGCAGGTCAGCCCATATTTCCTGGCCAGCACGCCGAGCCCGCCGCCGAGCGTCAGCCCGGCGATCCCCACACTCGGGCACGAGCCCGCCGGCAGGCACCGGCCCGCTTTCCCCACCGCCGCGTAGACGTCCTTGAGCTTCGCCCCTGCCCCGATGACCACGCGGTCACCTTGAACGTCCACTTGCGACATCTTCGCCAGATCGACGACCAGACCCCCGTCCGGCGTCGAATACCCCGCGTAGCTGTGCCCGCCGGCGCGTGCGGCGACCGGCACCCGACCGGCCGCCGCCTCGACGCAGGCCCGCACGTCGTCCGGCTTGGCGCACTGGGCGACGGCGGCGGGCTTGCGCCCGTCGTACAGCGTGTTGAATCCCCGTTTCACCTGGTCGAACCCCGATTCGCCAGGCAGAACCAACCCTCCGGACAAGCGCCCCTTCAACGCCGCCCAGTCGGGCGGCCCGGCCGGAACGACCTTGCTACTGCTCGGCGCCGCCGTCACCCCTGACGTCGGCGCCGCCGGCCCGGACTCCGGCGTGCTGCAGGCCGCTGCGACGGCCCCCGCCGCCGACACCCCCACGACCCGCAGGAACGACCTTCTGTCCAAGCTCATATGCCCAAGACGTACCGGCCGCCCGAAAGGTTGCGTGCTTCACCCGGCCGAGGTCAGCGGTATTCGGGGTTCTCGAAATCGAAGCGGCAGCCCGCGTCCCACGCCGCGCGCTGGTTGCCGTGCGCGGGGATGCCGCCCGCCGCCTTGAGCATCGCGGCCAGGTGCAGCAGGTTCCAGGTCATGAACGTGGTGTTGCGGTTCGTGAAGTCGTTCTCTGGCCCGCCGGAGCCCGGGTCCAAATAGGACGGCCCGGGGCCCGCCTCGCCGATCCAGCCGGCGTCGGCCTGCGGCGAGATCGTGTAGCCGAGGTGCTGCAGGCTGTAGAGTACGTTCATCGCGCAGTGCTTGACGCCGTCCTCGTTGCCGGTGATCAGGCAGCCGCCGACCCGGCCGTAGAAGGCGTACTGGCCGTCGTCGTTCAGCAGCGAGGAGCAGGCATAAAGGCGTTCGATGACGCGCTTCATCACGGAGCTGTTGTCACCGAGCCAAATCGGCCCGCACAGCACCAGTATCTGCGCGTCCATGATCTTCGAGTACAGCGACGGCCACTCGTCCGTGGCCGCGCCGTGTTCGGTCATGTCCGGCCAGACACCGGTCGCGATATCGTGGTCGGCCGCCCGCAGCACGGTGACGCCGACGCCGTGTTTCTCCATGATGCCCTTGCTGATTTCGATCAACCCGTCGGTGTTGCTCGGGTCGGGCGATCGTTTGAGCGTGGCGTTGATGAACACCGCGCGCAGTCCGGTGAAGTCGTAAGTCATCACATCAGCACAGCACTTCACCGGGCTGCGGACCAGCCGAAACCGTCTTACGAAAGTCGGACGTCAGCGAAGCGCGGCCGGAGCGTCTGACGGCACCGCGGGGTTCTTGGGCGCGATCGGCGCGAGACGGGCGTACGACTCGCCTTGGGCGGGCCGCGCGTCCTGCTCGCCCTTGTTGGGCCAGAAGGAAAACGCGCGCTCCGCCTGCGCGGTGATGGTCAGCGACGGGTTGACGCCCAGGTTCGCGGTGATGGCCGCGCCGTCCACAACGGACAGTCCGGGGTAGCCGAAGACCCGGTGATACGGGTCGATCACGCCGCTGGAGGCGTCGGTGCCGATCGGGGCGCCGCCGATGAAGTGCGCGGTCAGCGGGATGTCGAAGATCTCGCCCCACGTGCCGCCCGGCATGCCGCCGATGCGTTGCGCGGTCAGGACGTTCGCCTCGTGGCCTGCCGGGATGAAGCTCGGGTTCGGCTCGCCGTGGCCCTGCTTGGACGTGTACTTGCGGCGGCCGAAGAGGCCTCGCTTGGTGTAGGTGGTGATCGAGTTGTCGAGGCTCTGCATCACCAGCAGGATCACGGTCCGCTCGCTCCAGCGGTAGCCGTTGAGCAGCTTCACCGTCTGGATGGGGTGTTTGACCATGAAGTCGACCGCCTGGCGCCAGCGCGGTTTCTTCGCGGCGCCGTCGGTGGCGATGGTCTGCAGCAGGCTCATCGCGTTGCTGCCCTTGCCGTAGCGGACGGGCTCGATGTGCGTGGTCTCGTCGGGGTGGATCGACGAGGTGATCGCGACGCCCTTGCTGAAGTTCCGGTTCTCGTCGACCTGGGTGCGCGCGGCGCCGATGATCGCCTCGGAGTTGGTGCGGGTCAGCTCGCCGAGCCTGCGCGACAGCTTCGGCAGCGTGCCGGTGTCCTTCATCTTGTGGAGCAGGTTCTGCGTGCCCCAGGTGCCGGCGGCGAGCACGACCTGGCCAGCGGTGAGCGTGCTCTTGGTCCGCTTCCCGGTGCGGCGGAGGTCGACCTCGAAACCGTCGCCCTTGGGCCGGATCGCGGTGACCGTGGTGAGCGGGATGACCTGCGCGCCCGCCTGCTCAGCCAGGTAGAGATAGTTCTTGACCAGTGTGTTCTTGGCGCCGACGCGGCAGCCGGTCATGCAGGCGCCGCATTCGGTGCAGCCGGTGCGCTCGGGCCCGGCGCCGCCGAAGAACGGGTCCTTCGCGTTCTCGCCTGGCTTGCCGAAGTAGACGCCGACCGGGGTCGGGTGGAACGAGTCGGCGACACCCATGTCCTTGGCGACGTCGCGCATGACCTCGTCGGACGGGGTGATCGTCGGGTTGGTGACCACGCCGAGCATGCGGCTCGCCTGGTCGTAGTGCGGTGCGAGTTCCGACTCCCAGTCGGTGATGTGCGACCACTGGCGGTCGTTGTAGAACGGCTTGAGCGGCCGGTACAGCGTGTTCGCGTACACCAGCGAGCCGCCGCCGACGCCCGCGCCCGCCAGCACCATGACGTCCTTGAGCATGTGGATGCGCTGGATCCCGTAGCAGCCGAGCTGCGGGGCCCACAGGTAGCGCTTGAGGTCCCACGAGGTCTTGGCGAACTCGTCGTCGGCGAACCGGCGCCCGGCCTCGATGACCGCGACCCGGTAGCCCTTCTCGGTCAGCCTGAGCGCGGCGACGCTCCCGCCGAAGCCGGAGCCCACGACGATGACGTCGAAATCTTCTTCGGTGGTGGTGTTACCAGCAGTCACACCTCGACTGTAACTCCGGACACGCTAACTGACCAGAGGTAAGTTACCCGCCGGTCACCTGCATGCTGGTGGTCATGATCGACGATTTCGCGAAGGAATACCTGCACAGTGATCTGCGAGAGATCCGTGAGGAGATGGTCCGGAAGCTCGACGGGCTTTCCGAGTACGACATCCGCCGGCCGCTGACCTCGACCGGAACCAACCTGCTCGGGCTGATCAAGCACCTGGCCGTGTCAGAAGCCTGGTACTTCGGGGAGGTCTTCGACCGGCCGTTCCCCGAGCCCGTTCTCCGGTGGGACGACCTCGAGCAGCGCGGCACCGACATGTGGGCGACCGAAGACGAGTCGCGCGAGGACATCATCGGCCGCTACCAGCGCGTCTGCGCACATTCCGATGCGACGATCGCGGCGCTCGCCATCGACGCGCCCGGTCACGTCCCCTGGTGGCCCCGCCCCGATGTGAAGCTGTTCAACGTCATGGTCCACATACTCACGGAGACCAACCGCCACGCCGGCCACGCCGACATCCTGCGCGAACACCTCGACGGCGCGATCGCCACGAACACCCGGCCGGAACAGGACGCGACCTACTGGGCCGCCCGACGAGCCGAAATCGAGCGAGCGGCCCAAGCCTCGACAGCCCCCTGACCTGGGAAAAAATCCCAATGTGGCATTGGTCAGTTTTCAGCCAGCCAATGTGGCTTTCGTCAGCTCGAAGCTGACGAAAGCCACATTGGGATTTTTTTGGCTTGGCCGGGGGGTCAGCGGCGGACCGTGAGGCCCACGCGCTGGAACTCCTTGAGGTCCGAGTAGCCGGTCTTGGCCATCGCGCGGCGCAGGGCGCCGAAGAGGTTGACCACGCCCTCGGCGTCGGAGGACGGGCCGAACAGGAGCGTCTTGAGGTCGACCGCGTAGTCGGGGCCAGCGGCCACGCGGGAGCGCGGGAGCGACGGGTGCGCGGCGGCCGCGGTCCAGTAGAGGCCCTGGCCGGGCGCGTCGGAGGCGGCGGCGAGCGGGGCGCCGAGCATGACCGCGTCGGCGCCGCAGGCGATGGCCTTCGCGATGTCGCCGGAGACGCTCATGCCGCCGTCGGCGAGCACGTGGACGTAGCGGCCGCCGGTCTCGTCGAGGTAGTCGCGGCGCGCGGCGGCGGCGTCGATGATCGCGGTCGCCATCGGGACGCCGATGCCGAGCACGCGGTCGGTGCTGGTGACGCCGGGCGTGTAGCCGTGGCCGACGATGACGCCAGCCGCGCCGGTGCGCATGAGGTGCATGGCCGTGCGGTAGTCGCCGACGCCGCCCGCGATCACCGGGACGTCGAGGCGGCCGATGAACTCCTTGAGGTTCAGCGGCTCGGCGTCACGCTGCACGTGCTCGGCGGAGACGATGGTGCCCTGCACGACGAGGATCTCGACACCCGCCTTGAGCAGGTCCGGCGTCAGCTCGGCGGCGTGCTGCGGGCTCACCCGCGCGGCGACCGTCACGCCGGACTCGCGGATGGTCTTGATGGCCTCGGTGATCAGGTCGAGCCGGATCGGCGCGGCGTGCAGCTCCTGCAGCACGCGCACGAGCGCGGTCGGGTCGTCGACATCCTCGGCCGCCCTGACCAGTCGGAACATCGCGTCTTCGACGTTGGCGTGGCGCGCCCAGAGACCTTCGGCGTTGATCACGCCGAGCCCGCCCAGCTCGCCGACGGCGACCGCGGTGCCCGGCGACACGATCGCGTCCGTCGGGTGGGTGACCAGCGGCAGCTCGAAGTTGTACGCGTCGATCTTCCACGCGGTCGACACCACGGCCGAGGACCGGGTGCGCCGCGACGGCACGATCTCCACGTCATCGAGGTCATACGCCCGCCGTGCGGTGCGCCCCATGCCGATCTCGACCAGATCCCGCACGTGAAGTCCCTCCTCGCCGCCAACAGCTGTCACCCACATTGTCGCTAGTCCGTGTGGGTTGCCGACGCACGGGGGCGCTTATTCGGCGAATAGAGGACTATCGTGTGGTTATGACCGCAGCAGCCGCGCAGCCTCCGCAGCAGCCGAATCCGCTCCGGTTCGATTCACCCCGCGCGATCCGTGCAGCGCTGCTCCCGGAAGAGGCCGGCGAGTTCGATCTCGCCTACCAAGCAGCGCTCAAGACCGCCGCGGAAACGCTGAGTCTCGAGCAGCTCCAGGCGACTCTCGAAAACTGGCGGACGATCGCGCGGATGACCCAGGCCGACCCCGCCGGCCATCGGCACCTGATCCAGCAGGCCGAACGCGGCCGCCGCACCGGTGAACCGCCCGCGGACAGCCGGTCATGGAGCAGCCTCAAGGCCGAGCTGGGGCTCTAGCACCACATGGCTTTTCACCTCGAGGTCGATCCCCAGGCCGTCGATCAGATCCGCGCTCTGCCCGAGCACGCGTTGCCGATGCTTGCCGAAGCCATGACCGTGCTGGAACTGGCACCGTGGAACGGCAGGCCCTACGTCGAAACGAAGCCCGACGGAGCGCTTCGTCAGCTGCTGTTCGGCGACGGCGTGGGGATCATCACCTACCTGGTGCTCGACGAGCAGCGGCGCGTCGACGTTCTCGACGTCCTGTGGCTGCCCTAGAAGGAGACCTTTTCCACGGTGTCGGTGCGCAGGACGGACTCCTGCTGGAACTCCTTCTTGTAGTCCGCGCGGATGTCCTCGATCTCCCGGTTCGCCTTCCGGTCGTTCAGCGGGTACAGCAGGATCACCAGGTACGAGTGCTCACGCACGATCTCGCCGTTCGCGCCCTTGAACTGGCCGTCGGCGGCCACGCGGGTGAAGCCGTCGGGGAAGGCGCCGGTGATCTCCTTGTCCGAGAACACCTGGAACTCCGCCGGGGTGACCTCCGAACCGTCTGGCTTGCCGGTGCCGAAGTACAGCGTGGTCTTCTTCCAGACCTCGCCCGGCGAGGACGTCGCCGCGTTCGCGTCGGCCATCGCGGGGTCGCCCGCGACGGCCGTCGCCGCGGCGCTGCCGCCGAGTGCCAAAGTGGCGGCCGCGACCACGGTCACCAGCGCCTGTCGGGAAAATGCCATGCGAAACGCCCTCCAAGATCCGGTCAGGCCAAGCCTTCAGGATCCGGAGGGCGTGCGCAGTGCCCGAAAGGGCGGACTAACGGGACGTGTAGTTCGGCGCCTCGACCGTCATGGTGATGTCGTGCGGGTGGCTTTCCTTCAGGCCTGCCGCGGTGATGCGGACCAGCTGCGCCTCCTGCAGCTCGGCGATGGTCTGCGCGCCCGCGTAGCCCATGCCGGAACGCAGGCCGCCGATGAGCTGGTGCACGACGTTGGCGAGCGGGCCGCGGAACGGGATGCGGCCTTCGATGCCTTCCGGGACCAGCTTGTCCTCGGACAGCACGTCGTCCTGGGCGTAGCGGTCCTTGGAGTACGACTTGGCCTCGCCGCGTGACTGCATCGCGCCGAGCGAGCCCATGCCGCGGTAGGTCTTGAACTGCTTGCCGTTGACCAGGATCAGCGCGCCGGGCGACTCGGCCGTGCCCGCGAGGAGGCTGCCGAGCATGACCGTCGACGCGCCCGCCGCGATGGCCTTGGCGATGTCACCCGAGTACTGGATGCCGCCGTCGCCGATGACCGGGATGCCCGCCGGGCGGCACGCGAGGTCGGCTTCGTAGATCGCCGAGATCTGCGGCACACCCACGCCCGCCACGATCCGCGTGGTGCAGATCGAGCCGGGGCCGACGCCGACCTTGACACCGTCCGCGCCCGCGTCCACCAGCGCCTGCGCGCCCGCGCGCGTCGCGACGTTGCCGCCGACGACGTCGACGGTGTCGCCCAGCTCCTTCTTGAGCAGCGAGACGGTCTCGATGACCGCGCGGGAGTGACCGTGCGCCGTGTCGACCATCAGCACGTCGACGCCCGCGTCCGCCAGCGCCATCGCGCGCTGGTGGCCGTCCGTGCCGACGCCGACCGCCGCGCCGACGACCAGGCGGCCGTCGGGGTCCTTGGTGGCGTTGGGGTACTGCTCGGTCTTGACGAAGTCCTTGACGGTGATCAGGCCGCGCAGCTTGCCCGCGCCGTCGACGATCGGGAGCTTCTCGATCTTGTGGCGGCGCAGCAGGCCGAGCGCCGCGTCCGCGGTGACGCCGACCTGCGCGGTGATCAGCGGCAGCTTGGTCATCACCTCGCTGACCGGGCGGCTGTGGTCGACCTCGAACCGCATGTCGCGGTTGGTGATGATGCCCACCAGCGTGCCCGCCGCGTCCGTCACCGGCACGCCGGAGATGCGGAACCGGGCGCACAGCGCGTCGACCTCGGCGAGGGTGTCCTCCGGGGAGCAGGTGACCGGGTCGGTCACCATGCCCGCTTCGGACCGCTTGACGATCTCGACGGCGGTGGCCTGCACGTCGATCGGCAGGTTGCGCTGGAGCACGCCCATGCCGCCCTGACGGGCCATGGCGATGGCCATCCTGGCCTCGGTGACCGTGTCCATGGCGGCCGAGACGAGCGGGATCCGCAGTGTCACGTTCCTGGACAGCCGGGTGCTGGTGTCGACCCCGCTGGGCACGACGTCGGATTCGGCGGGGAGCAGCAGTACATCGTCGAAGGTGAGGCCGAGCATCGCGAACTTGCTCGGGGCGGCTGCAATGCTCTCGCTGGTCATGACAGGTGAGGGGCCTTCCTTGGCGGAGGTGGGGCACAGCGCGGTGGCTTCCCTCGATGATATCCGGGCCGGGCGCATGCCCCGGCCGGGTGGCCGCCCGGTAGCGTGCAGGTCGTGCCGCACGATGCGTTGCCCCCAGACCCGTTCGAGGATGACCCGAACGACCCGGCCAAAGCGTTCACCGACGCCGAAGACCAGCTGGAAGAGCCGATCAGCCCCGACGAGCGCACCGAGCTGCTCGCGGACCTGTCGGACCTGGCCGTCTACCAGGCGCTATTGGAACCCCGTGGCGTGCGCGGGATCGTCGTGGACTGCGGCGACTGCGACGAACCTCACTACCACGACTGGCATCTGCTACGCGCCAGCCTGGAGCAGCTGCTGCAGGACGGGCGCATGCGCCCGCACGAGCCCGCGTTCGACCCGAATCCGGGCGACTACATGAGCTGGGACTACTGCCGCGGCTTCGCCGACGGCGTGACCGCGAACGAAAGCGCGTACTGACTTTCCACCAGCCGGAAAAACGATGGCCCCTCGCGCCCTAGGCGCTGGGGGCCATTGTTCGTTCTGGGGATGGGTTACGGCTTGGCGGAGGACGTGGTGGTCGAGGTGTCCGACGAGTCGGGGATCTCGTAGCGCGGGCTCGTGCCCGGCACGTTCGCCGTGCCGGACTGCGTCGTCGACGTGGTCGGCGTCGGCGTCGGGCTCGGGCTGGACGTGGGGGTCGGCGTCGGCTGCGTGGTGCCGCCACCGGTGCCGGGCGGGATCACCGAGGTGGACGGCGACGGCGGGATCGACGTGACCGAGCTCGGCGAGCCGGAGCCGGACGTCGTGGTCGCAGGCGGCGGGTTGGAGCCGGTCGGGTTGGCCAGCTGAGCGCTCAGCTGCCGGTGCTGCTCCATGAGCTGGTCGAGGTTGTCGTCAGGCGAGACCTGGCGCAACGCGGCCTTCGCGTCGTCGAGCGCCTTGCGTGCGTCGTCGAGCCTGCCACCCGCGAGCGCGAGGTTGGCCCGCTCGAGGTCGAGCCTGGCGGCAGCGGCGGCCTCGACGGACCGCGCGTGATCCGCGTACAGGACCTTCGTAAGGCCCCAGAGGGTGTCGCCGGGACGGGCGTCCTTGGCGGCGAGCCCGGTGCCGGTGAACAGGATGGCGAGCACGGCGGCCGCGGCGGCCACCGGGACGAGTGTTCTGCGTCTCGCGCCGCGCTGCCCGTACTTCTTGGCCAGCGCAGCGGTCTTGACGGTGGTGATCGCGGTGTCGGTGTCGACCAGGTCCGCGAGCGGTTCGCTGTCGATGTCGCGGCGCCACGCGAGCAGCAGCGCGTTGAGTTCCTGGTCACCTAGACCGTCGGCGACCTTGGGATCGGAGCCGCCCAACGCGTCGAGCAATGCGTCATCGGCCTGCACCGCCGACAGATCGGCGGCGAACTCGGCTTCGGACGCCGTCATCCCCAGCGGGAACGGCGGCAGATCGAACTCGGGCTCGGAACCGTACGACCAGTCATGGCGATTTTCGCGATCGGTCACTCAGATCACCTCCTCGGCGGCCAGTACCTTGCGCAATCGCGCGAGGGCACGGTGCTGGGCGACGCGGACGGCGCCGGGCGTGGAGCCCACGGCGTCGGCGGTCTCTTCGGCGGACAGCCCGACCACGACCCGCAGCACCACGATCTCCCGTTGCTTGTCCGGCAACACTCGGAGCAGTGTCGACATCCGCTCGTTCAACTCGCCTTGGAGCGCGCGCTGCTCGGGCCCGACACCGTTCTCGACCTCGTCGGGTACTTCGGCGACGGGCTCCGCCCTGTTACGGGCCGCGGCGCGATGCGCGTCCGCGACCTTGTGCTGGGCGATGCCATAGACGAACGCCAGGAATGGGCGGCCTTGATCACGATACGAGGGCAATGCCGTGAGCACCGCGAGACACACCTCCTGGGCAACGTCGTCTGCCGAAGCGAACGAACGCTCCTGCCTGCCAACTCGCGCGCGGCAGTACCGCACTACGAGAGGACGGATAGACGCCAGCAGCCGCTCCACTGCCTGGGGATCACCCTCGACAGCAGCGGCGACCGGCTCATCCAGTCCATCCCCCACATTGGCCATCGCAGACAACAGTCCCAGCGTTACGTGTAGGCGTGCAAATAGTCCGGTGTCGGCGAAGAACCAACCCACACCGGTGGTGGTAACCGTACCTTCCGGCGCCGGCGACCTCGTCCAACGGTCCATACCGGCGCGCCCGCCGTCAGCAGGCGGACATCACAGCCTCTCGCTCGGTCCCCCGCACTTTCAAACGAGCAGCGAGAAAAGGGGGTACGCCGCTCAGGCGGAAGAGGCCGATCGAGAGTCCGTGGATACCCGGAAGGCGGAAAATCTAGCCGCGTGTGACCCAAAACACAACGCGGGCCAGGGTTGAATCCCCCTGGCCCGCAATCTGTCACCCGGGTGCAGCAGACAGTGCTCAGTACTTACTTACTTGGTCGGCCGGAATCACGAAACCAGGCCGCGGCGGAAGCCGTGCGCGACGGCCTGAGCGCGGTCACGGACACCCAGCTTGCGGAACAAGCGGCGGGCGTGCGTCTTCACCGTGTCTTCCGAGAGGTAGAGCTCGCGGCCGATCTGGCCGTTGCTCTTGCCCTGGCTCATCCCGCGCAGCACCTGGAGTTCGCGCTCGGTGAGCTGGACTCCGGGGTCCGAGGGCTGCCGGGGCGCGGGCACCGAGGTGCTCGCCAGTGTGTGCGCCAGCGCCGCGACCAGTTCCGGCCGGGACGCGTCCCAGCGGAGGTAGCCGCGGGCGCCGCCGGCGATCGCGGCGGCGATGCTGCCCGCGTCGTCGGGCGCGCCGAACACGATCACGTTCGCCTGGGGGTTCGCGGAGACGAGACGCCTGGTGGCTTCGACCCCGGTCGGCACCGCACGCTGGGTCCCGACCAGCACGACGTCGACCGGCTGACGGGAATACCTGGCCAGCAGCTCGTCACCGTGCGCTACGCAGTCGATGCGACTGACCCCTGGAACAGCAGACATCACGCGAGTTAGCCCTTCGCGGACACTGCGTCGGTCGTCGCAGATCAAGACCGTCGTCACGGGGTTTCCTTCCTGCAGCCGGGTGACATTCCATATCCCCTATCGGACGCTTTAGCCCTGACCTTGACACGATCCGGTGGCTTTTTTGAAAGTTTCTTAGCCCGGATGCCGGAATGGGCCCGCCATCAGGGCCAACGGGGGTCAGACCGGCACCCATGGCGATTGCCTCGCGATCCGCCTACCGACAGGATCTGCGCGCAGTAACACTGCGTGCAACACCTGTTCGCTCCTGAATCGATACTTCTCGCGAAGTTGCCCCTCGATGCCCGCCGCGATCAGACACGCGGGCCAAATAAGTGAATGTAGTTCGCATTCTTCCGCATCGCTCAAGGCGGCGGTGACCAGTTCATTCGCGCGTTCCCTCCCCGTCGAATCGCCAGCGGACAGCGTAGCGGCCAGCACCAGCCGCGACTTGACAAAGTGTCTCCGCGATCGCTGTTCGGCGGAAAGCGCGTTAGCTCTTTCGGCGGGTTCGATCGCGTCATCCGGCCGCCCTGACGCGAGTGCCAGCTCCGCGGTGACCCACTCCGCGCGGAGGCGGCCGCGCCACCCGGTCGGGACCTTCAGCGCCCGGTCGAGCGACCGCCGAGCGGCGGTCAGCCGTCCGGCGCCCAGATTGTCCGCCGCGAGCCCCAGCAACGCGTCGACGCGCGCTCCGGCGGCGTCGAGCCCGTCCGGGTCCTCCGAGCCCTCGGTGGCCCGCATGGCCAGCGCGAAGGCCGCCCCGTCGAGCCCGCGCGCGGCGTCGTGCCCGCCGAGCTGCCGCCGATGCGAGGCGAGCGTGCTCAGCGCCAGCGACGCGATCACCGGATCCTCGGCACGCCTCAAGCCGTCGAGCAGGGTCGCGGCCGCGGCGTACCGGCCGCGGGCGCCGAGCACGATCGCGGTGAGGAGCCGGTCGAGCGGCGTCTCGGGCGGCGGCAGGTCGAACACGGGCGCGTCGCCGAACGCGGCCGCTCTCAGGTCAGGCACCCGTCCTTTTTAGCGCCCGGTACCGACAAGAACGTATTCGACGCGGTCAGCGGCGGCCGCGACGTCGTCGAGGTGCTCGACGTTGCCGGGCAGCGACGCGCGGTCCCAGCCGGGGCCCGCCGCGAACAGCCTGCCGCGCGAGCCGCCGCGCGAGATGCGGGCGAACAGCCGGGGATCGGCGATGCCCTTGCGCTGGGCCCAGAGCACGACGGCGGCGGGCGAGCTCCGGCGCACGGCGACCGCGAGCACGTCGGCCGGGAGCGGCACGCCGAAGAGCTGGGCGCCGAGCGTGCGGGCGGCGAGACACGCGGCGAGCGCGTACATCGGCATGGTGTCGCGCTCGTCCGGCACACAGGTGAGCAGCACCGGTCGATGGTTGCGCGGCGCGGCGAGCACCGGGGTCGCGCGCACGAGCGCGGCGTAGACGCACTCGGCGAGCAGGTACTCGACCTCGGCGCCCGCGCCTCCGGACGCGCCGCGCCAGCGCGCGCCCAGCGCGCTCAGCACGGGTTCGATCACGCCTTCCCAGGCGGCGGCGACCCCGAGTTCGGCGATCGTCTCGGCGAGCATGCGCTGCACCGCGCCGACGTCCATGGCCAGCGCGGCTGTGCTCAGCCTGCGCGCGAGCCGGGACGGGCCGTCGCGCTCGTCGCTGTCCTCGGCGGGCAGCACGACGGCGCCCTCGGGGGTCTCGATCTTCAGCGCGCTGCCCGGCGAGGGCATCGGCTGGTCCGTTCGGGTGAGCACGGATTTCGGCATCTGTTCGAGCGCGTACCGCGCCGCTTCGGCGGTCGAGGCGCCGCGCAGCAGCGCGCGCTGCATGAGTTCGAGCCTGCCTATGTCGGAGGTGCCGTAGCGGCGGTGACGGCCGTCGGTGTGCCTGCTCGGGCCTACTCCGTAGCGGCGGTCCCAAGTTCGGAGGGTGGACGGGGCGACCCCGAGCCGGCGCGCGACCGAGGCGACCGGCAGGGTGGGTTCATCAGAGTTCGACCCGGATCCCACCCGTCCCAATATCCAGGCGATGTGCACAGGCGGCAACCGGAGCCTGCCCCACCGCTCACAATCGGGCGACAGCCCTTGAACAAGTATTGGCGCGCTTCTAACGTTACGGCCGTTGCACCGAATGGAGTAGCAGAGCCGACGGAGGCGGTCAAGATGGCAGACACGCGCAGGCTCCCTGGTCCCAACGCCGATATTTGGGACTGGCAGCTGGAGGGCTCGTGCCGGGGGATGGACAGCGCGTCCTTCTTCCACCCGGACGGCGAGCGCGGACCGGCGAGGGCCAGGCGGGAAGCCAGAGCGAAGGCGGTCTGCCTCGCTTGCCCGGTGCTGGAGATGTGCCGGAAGCACGCGCTGGCGGTCCACGAGCCCTATGGGATCTGGGGCGGGTTGTCGGAGTCCGAACGGGAAAACATCATCAAGCAGGACAAACGGGCATTGAGCATGGCCGGCGGCTGACGGGCCGACGTCCACGGCTGAAGGGTGGCACCTGCGGGGGTGCCGCCCTTCAGTCTTTTTTTCGCTCCGGCGGCCAGTTCGCCATGGCGACGTCGACCACTCCGGACAGTTCGCCGAAGCTCGCGCCGTCGCGGGCGAGGATGGACAGGCCGTTGAGCACCACCGTGTAGAAGGTGCCGAGCGCGGCGGCGTCGGTCTCCGGGGGCAGCTCGCCGTCGTCGACGCCGCGCGCGACGCGCTTGCGGATCTCGTTCGCCACGTCCCGCCTCAGGTCGGCGAGGTGGTCGTGCACCGGCTTGCTGGCGGCCGTGTAGTTGGTCGCGGACAGGATGACCATGCACCCGCTGGGGTGATCATCGGCGCGGTATTCGTGGATGTTGTCACGCAGCATCGCCTCGATCGACGCCCGCGCGGTCGGCTGGTCGACCAGCGCCCGTTCGGTACGGCTACCCGCAGTGGTCCCGTACAGCGTCACGGCCTCACGAAAGAGTGCCTCCTTGCCGCCGAACGCGGCGTACAGGCTGGGCGAGTTGATGCCCATGGCCTCGGTCAGCTCGGTGATCGAGGTGCCTTCGTAGCCACGCTCCCAGAAGACGTGCATGGCCGACTTCAACGCGGCCTCGCGGTCGAAGGCCCTGGGGCGTCCTCGTGACATGGGCAACTTTCTTTAGCGATCGACACAGAATGACTTGACCCCGATGCTACCCCGGCGGTAATTCTGTAATGACCACTACAAAATTGGGGGCACAGATGCAGCTCGAGGGAAAGACCGCGTTCGTGACCGGTGGCAGCCGGGGCATCGGCGCGGCGATCGCGGTCCGGCTCGCGGCGGAGGGCGCCGACATCGCGTTGACCTACGTGGCGGGCGCCGACGCCGCGGCCGGGATCGTCGGGCGGATAGAAGCGTTGGGGCGTAAGGCTTTCGCGTTCCAGGCCGACAGCGCGGACGCACGCTCGGTGCGCACCGCGGTCGACGCGGCGGCCGCCGCTTTGGGCAAGCTGGACGTCGTCGTGCACAACGCGGGCGTGTTCAGCGCCGGGCCGATCGAGGAGATCACCGCCGAGGAGATCGACCGGGTGCTGGCGATCCACGTGCGCGCGGTGCTCGTCGGCACGCAGGCCGCGTTGCCGCATATGCCGGACGGGGGCCGGATCATCTCGATCGGCAGCAACCTGGCCGACCGCGTCGCCCGGCCAGGGCTGACCCTCTACTCGGCGAGCAAGGCGGCGCTGGACGGCCTGACCCGCGGCCTCGCCAGGGATCTCGGCTCCCGAGGCATCACCGCGGTGCTGGTGCAGCCCGGTTCGACGGACACCGACATGAACCCGGCGTCGAGCCCGCACGCCGACGACCAGCGCGCGCTGAGCGCGTTGGGCCACTACGGCGCCGCGGAGGACATCGCGGCCACGGTCGCGCACCTGGCCGGGCCCGGCGGCCGCCACATCTCGGGCACCACGATCACCATCGACGGCGGCCAAAACGCCTGAAGGGGTCGTGAGTGCTGCGGCCGGTTAGAACCGGCCAAAACACTCACGAGCCCAAAGCGAAGGCCCCCTTCCCAAGCTTGGGAAGGGGGCCTCGCGCGTTCTTTACCTAGTGGGCGTGCCCGTGGCCGTGGCCACCGGCGCCCGCGTCCTCGGCGGGCTTCTCGACGACGGAGCTCTCCGTCGTCAGCACCAGCCGGGCGATGGACGAGGCGTTGGCCACCGCGGAGCGGGTGACCTTCACCGGGTCGACGATGCCGGCCGCCAGCAGGTCGACGAGCTCACCGGTGGCGGCGTTGAAGCCGTGCCCCCAGCCCTGCTCCTTGACCTTGTTGACGATGACGGCGCCTTCGTGGCCCGCGTTGGTCGCGATCCAGAACAGCGGCGCGGTCAGCGCGTCACGCACGATGCGGACACCGGTCGCCTCGTCGCCGGTCAGGCCGAGGTCGCCCTCGAGCTCCTTGACCGCGTGCACCAGTGCCGAGCCGCCGCCGGGGACGATGCCCTCTTCGACGGCCGCCTTGGTCGAAGCCACGGCGTCCTCGATGCGGTGCTTGCGCTCGTTCAGCTCGGTCTCGGTCGCCGCGCCGACGCGGATCACCGCGACGCCACCGCCGAGCTTCGCCAGCCGCTCCTGCAGCTTCTCGCGGTCCCAGTCGGAGTCGGTGTTCTCGATCTCCTTGCGGATCTGCGCGATGCGGGCGTCGGCGTCGGCCTTGGTGCCGCCGCCGTCGACGATGGTCGTCTCGTCCTTGGTGATGACGATGCGACGCGCGGTGCCCAGCGCGGACAGCGGGGTGTCGGCCAGCTTCTCGCCGATCTCGGTCGAGATGACCCGGCCGCCGGTGACGACCGCGAGGTCGTCCAGGAACGCCTTGCGGCGGTCACCGAAGAACGGCGCCTTGACGGCGACCGCGGTGATCGTCTTGCGCAGCGAGTTCACCACGAGGGTGGACAGCGCCTCGCCGTCGACGTCCTCGGCGATGATCAGCAGCGGCTTCTTGGCCTCGACGACCTTCTCCAGCACCGGGAGCAGGTCGGCCAGCGCCGAGATCTTCTCGCGGTGCAGCAGGATGAGGGCGTCCTCGAGGATCGCCTTCTGCTCCTCGGGGTTGGTCGCGAAGTGCGCCGACAGGAAACCCTTGTCGAACTGCACGCCCTCGGTGATCACGAGCTCGGTCGCCAGCGTCGACGACTCCTCGATGGTGATCACGCCGTCTTCGCCGACCCGCTCGACGGCCTCGCCGAGCAGCGCGCCGATGGCGGCATCACGCGAGGTGACGGTGCCGACCTGGGCGATGTTGTCGCGGCCCTTGACCGGGGTGGCCTTGGCCTTGAGCACCTCGACGACCTTGTCCGCGGCGGCTTCGATGCCACGGCCGATCGAGGTCGGGTTCGCGCCGGCCGCGACGTTGCGCAGGCCGACCTTCACCAGGGACTGCGCCAGCACGGTGGCCGTGGTGGTGCCGTCACCGGCGACGTCGTTGGTCTTGGTCGCGACGCTCTTGGCGAGCTGCGCGCCCAGGTTCTCGAACGGGTCCTCGAGGTCGATCTCACGGGCGACCGTGACGCCGTCGAGGGTGATGGTGGGGCCACCGAACTTCTTGTCCAGCACCACGTGGCGACCGCGCGGGCCGAGGGTGACCTTGACCGCGTCGGCGAGCTTGTTCACCCCGCGCTCCAGCGCGCGACGAGCGTCCTCGTCGAAACTGATCTGCTTAGCCACTTTTGACCTTTCAGGGCTTATGAAAGCGCAAACGCCCCGCACCCCGGCTTAAGCGGGGCCCGGGGCGTCATGCGCTTGGAGCGGGACGTCAGTTGATGACGGCCAGCACGTCGCGGGCGGACAGGATCAAGTAGTCCTCACCGTTGTACTTGACCTCGGTGCCGCCGTACTTGGAGTAGATGACGACGTCGCCGACGTTCACGTCGAGCGGGACGCGGTTGCCCTTGTCGTCGATGCGGCCCGGGCCCACGGCCAGAACCTTGCCCTCCTGGGGCTTTTCCTTCGCGGTGTCGGGGATAACGAGACCGGAAGCGGTCGTCTCCTCGGCTTCGCTCGTCTGGACAACGATCTTGTCCTCGAGCGGCTTGATGTTGACGCTCACCGGGTTGACCTCCACGGGTCGTCGAAAGCGTTGGCAGGTTGATAACGACTCCTACCACCCCCGCCGTCGCGGGTGCCGGGGCTGTCGGTGCCGTGCGATTAGCACTCTAGCCATGAGAGTGCCAGCTTCGCAACCAGGGTCCACCCACCCGGGCATCCCCGGCCTGACCGGCCGCTTTGGTCCGCGGAGCATCAGCGCCACTTTCGCAACGCTCAAGGTTGCGAAAGTGGCGCTCACTACATCCGCCGACGATGGTACGGCCGGGGCCGAACCCACGGTCGGGCCTTACCGGCGACGTGAGGTTGTTGTTAGGTTTTGTCCGCCCGACTAGAGCTTGGGGGTTTCACCTTGGTCCGCAGATCATTCGCCGTGCTCACCAGCGCGGTACTCGCCGCAGGATTACTCGCCGCGCCCGCCGCGATGGCGGCTCCGACACGGCAGCAGGTTTACGCCGACGCCGCGCAGGAGTTCGGGGTGCCCGAGAGCGTGCTGCTGGGCGTCTCCTACCTGGAATCGCGGTGGGACACGAACGCAGGCACGCCCAGCACCGGCGCCGGTTATGGCCCGATGCACCTCACCGACCTGCGCACGGCAGGCCGGCCAGGCACGCATCATGACGAAGGCACCGAGGACGCCCGCGGTGACGACGCCAGGCCCGCGCTGACGCCGCACGCGCCGACGACCGCCGCGCCGCCCGCTGGGCTGCAGACGATCGACGAGGCCGCGAAGCTGGTCGGCCAGAGCGTGGAGACGCTGCGGTCCGACGTCACGCAGAACATCCGGGGCGGGGCCGCGCTGCTGGCGAGCTACCAGCGGAACCGGTCCACCGCGCCGGCCGACTGGTACGACGCCGTCGCGAAGTACGCGGGTGAGAACAACGACGCGTTCGCCGACGAGGTCTTCGAGACCATGGCGACCGGGGTCGCGCGTACCACCGACGACGGCCAGTACGTCCAGCTCAAGGCGACGCCCGGGGTGAAGCCGAAGGACAAGGCGCCCGCCGGGGTCGAATGCCCTCGCCGGGTCTCGTGCCTTTCGGTGCCCGCGCCTTACCAAGAGCTGCCGAAGAACGACTACGGCAACCATGACAAGGCGAACCGGCCGGAGAGCCAGAAGGTCACGCACATCGTCATCCACGACACCGAGGGCTACTGGGACACGGCGATGAAGCTGGTCCAGGACCCGACGTACGTGAGCTGGCACTACACGATCCGCTCCAGCGACGGCCAGATCGCGCAGCACGTGGCGACCAAGGACGTCGCGTGGCAGGCGGGCAACTGGTACATCAACTCGAAGTCGATCGGCATCGAGCACGAGGGCTTCGCGGCCAAGGGCACCTGGTACACCGAGGCGATGTACCGCGCTTCGTCGAAGCTGGTGCGCTACCTGGCCGACAAGTACGACGTGCCGCTCGACCGGGCGCACATCATCGGGCACGACAACGTGCCCGGCACCACGCCGGCCACGATCCCGGGCATGCACTGGGACCCGGGTCCCTACTGGGACTGGTCGCACTACTTCGATCTGCTCGGCGCGCCGCTCAAGGGGTTCGGGCTGCCGGGTTCGTCGCTGGTGACGATCACGCCGGACTTCGCGACGAACCAGCCCGCGTTCACCGGCTGCGAGAAGGCCGGGGTTCCTTGTCCGGTAAGGGGTTCCGGCGCGGTGATCCTGCGCACCGAGCCGCGCGCGGACGCTCCGCTGCTCAAGGACGTCGGCCTGCACCCGGACGGCTCGAACACCACCATGGGCGTCTCGGACACCGGGAGCCGGGTGACCACCGGGCAGAAGTACGCGGTGGCCGACCGCCAGGGTGACTGGACAGCTATCTGGTACCTCGGGCAGAAGGGCTGGTTCCTCAACCCGCGTGGCGCGCGCACGGTGTCGCCGTCGCTCGGGCTGGTCGCCACGCCGAAGGCCGGGCTGGCCACGATTCCGGTCTACGGCAGGGCTTATCCGGAAGCCACGGCGTACCCGGCCGGGATCACGCCGCAGGATGTCGTGCCGTTCCCGTACACGCTCGCGGCGGGCCAGAAGTACTCGGTCGCCGGCGTTGTCGGCTCGGAGTACTACTGGGCGACCACCTTCGACGCGGCGAACCATGTCGTGGTCAAGGGGAAGACGAAGTACGTGCAGATCCAGTTCGGGCATCGCATCGCGTTCGTGAAGGCGGACGACGTGCGGCTCCTGCCCGCGTTCTAAGACGGGATAAAGCGGGCTTTATATCGGGGAAAGCACCCGATATAAAGCCCGCTTTATCCACTCACGAGTCCAGCGCGACCTTGACGCCCTGCGCTTGCTCGGTGTTGCGGCGGGTCTTGGCCCAGCCGTTGCGGCCGCGCAGCAGGCGGAAAAGCGCGCGCCATGACGTGACGTAGAACGTGTAGATGTACGCCGCGTAGGCGAAGCCCATGCCGATGCCGCGCAGGATGTTCTTGCTGCGCAAGCATTTCATCTGGTAGATCGGGCCCCAGACGAGGAACGGCAGCAGGCCGAACGAGCCGTAGATCGCGAACAGGATCCAGGCGCCGTCGGCGAACCAGGTCCACACCTGCGCCGGATCACCGGCCGTGCTGATCAGCAGCACGATGAACGGGATCGGGTACAACAGCGAGCCGAGCAGCTGCATCCACGGCTGCGCGAGGTAGTACATCATCTCGGCCGCGCCGAGGGTGCTCACGTGCGGCGAATCCCAGATCCGGCGCAGGTACCGCGCGCACTGCATGGTGCCCTGGCCCCAGCGCGTGCGCTGCACCAGGAACCGGCGCAGGCTGTACAGACCTTCTTGTGCCACATGGGAATCCGGCGTGTAACCGGTGCGCCAGCCTTCGGTGAGCAGGTGGACGCCGAGTTCGAAGTCCTCCAGCAGCGAGCCGCGCCACGGCTGCTCGTTCTCGCCCGCGATCGAGTCGAGCGCGGTGAGCCGGGTGAACTGGCCGTTGCCGCCCATGGAGATCGTGCCGGTGAACCCGCGCGAGGTCTGGATGGCCGCGATCGCCGTGCGGAACTCCAAGTCCTGCAACTGGGCCAGTTTCAGGCCGAACGCACGCGACAGCCAGAATCGGCGCCGCGGCGGGGTGTCCACATTGCTCATCCAGACGTCGAGCTGGACCGCGCCGATCGTCTCGTCGCCGAAGAGATGCGCGGCCGCGCAAACCTCGAGGCAGTTCGCGGCGGGCCTGCCGTCGGCGTCGACGACGATCACCACGGCGTTGTCACGCCTTCCGTCGCCGAGCCAGACGTTGAGTTCTTGGTAAGCCGCGTTGAGCGCGTCCCCCTTGCCCGTGCGGGCTTCTGGGCGCTTGCGTGGCACCAGGTGGAGGAACTTGTCCGGCGCGCCACGCCGTCGCCACAGCGCGCGCACGACGCGGGCGGTGCGGTCCTCGGAATCGTCGTCGATGACCCAGATGTGCGCGGCCGGGAACGTGGTGCGCAGGTAGGTGATCGTCTCGCGGATGACCGTCTGCTCGTCGCGGCAGGGCACGAAGAAATGCCAGGTGAACGCGCTGGGGTCGCCGACGGGCGCGGGTTTGCGGCGCAGGTATGGGACGATGATCACGACCACGTAGACGATGAACGCGACGCTCATCGTCAGCGCGAACGCCTGGGTGATCGCCAGCAGGACCTTCAGGCTCATGCGCGCCGCCTGGTCGAGAGCCAGACGAACAGCACGAGCGTTGCCGCGCCGCCGAGGACGCTGACCAGCGAGCCGAGCAGCGTGTGGCCCCAGTAGTAGCCGGTGTCGACGCCGAGCCAGTTCACCAGTCCGACGATCGCGAGTACGCGGAGTTGATTGACGATGACAACGGCGACGGCGGCAATGGCGAGTGACGTGAACAATGTTCTAGAGTTTTGTGGCCGGAACCACACCATCACCGCGGTCACCAGCAATAGGGGCAAAAGCATAAAGACCGACGAGCACTCCGGCGTCATTCTCAACCCGAGTGGAGTATCGCCCGACAACCCAAAGTAGACAGTTTCGCGATCACCCACGACTTCGGTACCCGATGAGGTGATGACGCTCAGTATCAAACCTGACAGGTGGACTTCGAAAACCCGGTAGGCACGCTCGATCAGCACGAGCACCACACCGGCTGCGACCAGTGCGAACACGCTCAGGCGCATCGGAAAACGGCCCACAGGGGCGTCAGCTACCGCCACAATGATTTCCTCACTGGTCGATGAATAACGGGCGCCCGATCGCCTCACTACCTTGACGCTTTCGGCAGGAACGGCGCGCTACTTGCTCGGCCGATCAGGTGATAACGCGAAAGACCACTCTTGCGGGTGGTTAACGATGTTTTCCGTGCTATTTCGCTCTTCAGTGGCGATAGTCGGATCACGAGCCGAAGAACTCCTTGCCGGGATACACCCAGCGTAAAAACGCCCGGCACCGGCCGTGACTTTCCTATTCCCCTATTCCGGAGGACCAGTTGAAGAAGACGCACCTCTTGCGCCGGGCCGGGCTGCTCGGCGCCGTGGTCGCGGGCGTCGTACTAGCCGGTGCCGTGCCCGCTTCGGCGGCCGCCGGCGACGGCTCCGCGTACGGCGTCAAAGCGGATGTGAAGCTGCTCGGCGCCGACGCCGTGCAGGCAGGCCCGTTCTCGGCGGCCAGCACGGCAGGCCCCGAGAAGATGAGCCTGGCCAAGGTGGACCTGCCGGGCATCCTGGTCGCGGGCGCGATCAACACCGAGGCCAAGCGGGACGCGGAATCCGGCGCCGTGTCGTCGAAGGCCAGCACGGCCGACGTCCGGCTGCCGCTGCTCGAAGGCGCGCTCGGCAAGGTCGGCGTCAAGCTGATCGAGGCCAAGTGCAGCGCGACCCAGAAGGGCGTACAGGGCTCCAGCACCTTCGCCAAGGCCGATCTCGGCAGCCTCGGCGAAATCCCGGTGACCCCGGCGGCCAACACCACGCTCAAGGTCGGCCTCGGTGACATCAACGTCGCCACGGTCATCCTCAACGAGCAGATCAAGAACAAGGACGGCAGCCTCACGGTCAACGCGCTGCACGTGAAACTGCTCGGCGCCGCGCTGCAGCCGCTCGGCTCCGGTGACGTGATCGTCTCGTCCGCGACCTGCGGCCCGGCGGGCCTGCCGATGCCGCTGGCGTCCGGCGCGGGCCTGTGGATCGCGTTCGGTGTGCTCGGGGCGATCGCGGTGCCGATCGGCACCAGGATCACCCGGAACCGCCGCCGCGCGACCGCGTAAGCGAGGGTCCGAAATGTACAAAGTGCCAGGTGCCGGTGTCGGCACCGCGGGCGGTGGGGTCGGCGCGCTCGCCGCGACCGGCGCCGATGTCGGCTGGTGGATCGCGGTCGGCGTGCTGCTGCTGGTGCTCGGCGCGGTCGCCGTCTTCGCCTCCTACCGGCGCACTCAGCGCATGGCCCGGCATCGGGCGAGCTGATTGATTCGGGCTGCCGTCGGGTATTCACTGCCCGACGGCAGCCATTCGGCACGTTTTCCAGACATACTGAGTCATGGCCGAGGAGTTCGCTGACGTGGACGTATTGCTGCTCATTGGGACGCGTCCCGAGGCGATCAAGCTGGCTCCGGTGGCGCGGGCGCTCGGCGATCATCCGGTGCTGCGGTCCCTGCTGGTGCACAGTGGCCAGCACGAGGGCATGGTCGAGCAGGCGCTGATGCCGTTCGGCGTGGCCATCGACGCCTGGCTGGACCTGCCGCCGCGCGCGTCGGGCGGGCAGGCCGAGCTGGTTTCGGGGCTGCTCCCGGCCATCGACCGGACCTTGGACCGTCACCGCCCGGCCGCGGTCGTCGTCCAGGGCGACACCACCACGGCGCTCGCGGGCGCGCTCGCCGCGTTCTGGCGTGGCATCCCGGTAGTGCACCTGGAAGCCGGTTTGCGCACGAATGACCTCGAATCACCGTTTCCCGAAGAGGGAAACCGGCAAATGGTGTCGCGGATCGCCGCGCTGCACCTGGCGCCGACCCGGCAGGCCGCCGAGGCGCTGCGCGACGAGGGCGTGCCGTCGCCGCGGATCGTGGTCACCGGGAACACCGTGGTCGACGCGGTGCGCGCCATCGCGGCGCGTGATCTGCCCGCCGCCAACAGCGCGCTCGCGCTGCTGGAGATGGAGGTCGCCGAGGCCGGGGAACGGCTGGTGCTGGTCACTTCGCATCGACGGGAGTCCTGGGGTGAACCGCTGGAGCGCACGCTCGCGGCCGTCCGCCGGATCGTGCGCGAGCACGAAGACGTGCAGGTCCTGTTCCCGGTGCATCCGAACCCATCAGTGCGCGCGCAGGTCGAGGCCGGGCTCGCGGGCTTGGAGCGGGTGACGGTCACCGGCCCGCTCGGCTATCCCGATCTCGTCCGCGCGCTGAGGCTGGCGGCGCTGGTGCTGACCGATTCCGGTGGTATCCAAGAAGAAGCGCCGACGTTCGGCACGCCGGTGCTCGTGCTGCGCGAGAGCACCGAGCGCCGCGAGGCGGTCGACGCCGGGCACGCGTGGCTGGTCGGCACCGACACCGAGCTCATCGTGTCGACGGCCAGGCGCCTGCTGGCGGGCACGCTCGTGGCCGCGCCCAGCTCGAACCCTTACGGCGCGGGCGATGCCGCCGCCAAAGCCGTGCTGGCGATGGAAGCCCTGCTGGGCACCTTCTCAGAACGACACCACGCTGACCGGCAGCGCCGGGTTGGCTGACAAGTCCAAAGAGGACGGTGGCCGTCCGGCGGCGACGACGTGCGCGCCGAGCGCCGCGATCATCGCGCCGTTGTCCGTGCACAGCCGCGGCCGCGGCACACGCAACGTGATGCCGGCGGCTTCACAGCGCTCGGCCGCCAGGCCGGACAGCCGTGAATTCGCCGCCACGCCACCGGAAATCACCATCGTGTCGATCCCGAGTTCCTTGGCGGCCTTCACCGCCTTCGCGGTCAGCACGTCCGCGACGGCCTCCTGGAACGACGCGGCGACGTCGTTGACCGGGATGTCGTCGCCACGACGCTCGGCGGCCTCGATCCAGCGAGCGACCGCGGTTTTCAAGCCGGAGAAGGAAAAGTCGAACTTCGCGTCACGCGGTCCGGTCATCCCGCGCGGGAACGCGATCGCCTTCGGGTCGCCTTCCTTGGCGGCCTTGTCGATCGGCGGGCCACCGGGATACGGCAGGCCGAGCACACGGGCGACCTTGTCGTAGGCCTCACCGGCCGCGTCGTCCACAGTGGACCCGAGCTCGGTGATCGACGAGGCGATGTCGTCGATGCGCAGCAGCTGCGTGTGGCCACCGGAAACGAGCAGCCCGAGGCACGGCGTCGGCAACGGGCCGTGCTGCAGCGTGTCGACCGCGATGTGCCCGGCGAGGTGGTTGACGCCGTAGAGCGGCACACCCAGCGCCGCCGCGTAGGCCTTGGCCGCCGAGACGCCGACCAGCAGCGCGCCGGACAGGCCCGGCCCCGCGGTCACCGCGATGGCGTCCACATCGGACAGTTTGAGCCCGGCCTTCTCGAACGCGCGGTCCGCGGTCGGGACCATCGCCTCCATATGCGCGCGGCTGGCGATTTCCGGCACCACGCCACCGAACCGGGCGTGCTGGTCCACACTGGACGCGACCTCGTCGGCGAGCAGCTCGACCGCGCCGTCGTCGTGCAGCCGGACGAGACCGACCCCTGTCTCATCGCAGGAGCTCTCGATCCCCATGATGATCTTGGGCATCAGCCTGCCACCTCCTCGGTCCGCGCGGGACGCATCATCGTGTAGGCGTCCGCGCCGGACGGCTGGTAATACCGTTTGCGCAGGCCGATCCTGGCGAAGCCGTTGGCCTCGTACAGCCCGATCGCCTGCTGATTGTCAGTGCGCACTTCCAGGAACACAGGTGCGAACAGTTCGTCCGCGCGCGCGAGCAACGCGCCGAGCAGCGCTTTTCCCGCGCCTTTCCCCTGGTGATCGGGATCGACGCCGATGGTGTGCACGCTCGCCTCGAACTCGCCGAGCTTGCGGCCGACGACGGCGAGCCCGGCGTATCCGATCAGCGTGTCCTCGTCGTCGCGGGCGACGAGGTAGTAGCCGCCCGCGTCGAGCTCCGCGTGGAACGCGCGGGCGCTCCACGGGTCGTCGCCGGCGAACAGCACGGCTTCGATCTCGACGCAACGAGGAATGTCCTTGCGTCGTAAGGCTTCCAGCCTCACGCGGTCACCCGCTTGCGCGCGGTCGGCTCGACGGCGTCGGGGCGGCGGAGGTACAGCGGGGTCAGCGGCTCGGGCTCCTTGCCGAAGCTGTCGCGAGCGGCGGCGACCAGCCCGGCGGGCGACGGGAAGCGCGGCCCGATGACCTCGAGGCCGAGCACGTCCGCGTACAGCTCGGCGCCTTCACCGGCGGCCGTCTTGGCCTCGGGCTTCAGCTCGGCGGGCTTGTCGACGTGCGGGCCGTCGACGCGGCGGGCTTCGGCGTCGTACGCGGCCCAGTAGACCTCACGGCGGCGCGCATCGGTCGCGACCAGCAGCGGGGCGCCGTGCTCCGCCTGGATGGCGATGGCGTCGAGCCCGCAGACGGGGTGCACGGGGATGCCGAGCGCGTGCCCCAGCGCGGCCGCGGTCGCCATCCCGGCACGCAGGCCGGTGAACGGACCGGGCCCGACGCCGACGACGATCGCGTCGAGCTGAGCGAGTGTGATGTCTGCGGCGTTGACCGCCTCGAGCAGATGAGGGGTGAGAAGCTCGCCATGGGCGCGGGCGTTCAGCGTCACCTGCTCGGCGAGCACCTCGAGCCGGGTGTCGTCGAGCTGCACGACGCCTGCCGTGATCGCGGGTGTCGAGGTGTCCAGGGCCAGTACCAGCACGGTGTCCCAGCCTACGACCTGTGGTAGATACCGTTTCACTCGGCTAGACGCAGAGGAGGTCGATCGGTTGTTCCCCGCGTTGACGAACCCGTCCGGCAAGGAAGCGATCCGCTTCGGAGACCGAGCGCTGACCTACGAACGGCTCGCCGGGGTGGCGGGCGCGATCGCGGCGGAGCTGCCGGGAGACCGGGTCGCGGTGTGGGCGACGCCGACCCTGCACACCAGTGTGGCCGTGGTCGCCGCGCTGCTGGCCGGGGTGCCCGCGGTGCCGCTGAACCCGAAGATCGGCGAGCGCGAGCTCGGGCACATCCTGGCCGACAGCGAGCCGTCGATCGTGCTGGTCGAGCCGGGCGTGACGCTGCCCGACGGGCTCGCGGCGGTGCCGCGTGTGGACATCGACCTGACCGGTGACCTGCGCGAACTGCCCGCGGAAGCCGATGACGAGGCGCCCGCGCTGATCGTCTACACCTCCGGGACGACCGGCCCGCCGAAGGGCGTCGTGCTCCCCCGCCGGGCGATCACGTCGACACTCGACGCGCTCGAGGACGCCTGGCAGTGGACCGCCGACGACGTGCTGGTGCACGCGCTGCCGCTGTTCCACGTGCACGGGCTGATACTGGGGATACTCGGACCGCTGCGGCGTGGCGGCTCCGTGCGGCATCTCGGGCGGTTCACGACCGAGGGCATCGCGCGGGAGCTGGCCGGCGGCGCGACCATGATGTTCGGCGTGCCGACGATGTACCACCGGATCGCCGGTGAGGTCGCTTCGAACACCGCGCTGGCCGACGCGTTGCGGGGCGCGCGGCTGCTGGTGTCGGGGTCCGCCGCGTTGCCGGTGCACGACCACGAGCTGATCACCGAGGCGACCGGGCAGCAGGTGGTCGAGCGGTACGGGATGACCGAGACGCTGATGAACACCAGCGTCCGCGCCGACGGCGAGCGCAAGCCGGGGACGGTCGGGGTGCCGCTGCCCGGTGTCGAACTCCGTCTTGTGGGTGACGCCGAACTGGGCGAGATCCAGGTGCGCGGGCCGAACCTGTTCACCGAGTACCTCAACCGCCCGGACGCGACGGCCGAGGCGTTCGAAGACGGCTGGTTCCGCACCGGTGACATGGCCACGCGTGACGCGGACGGGTACGTGAAGATCGTCGGCCGCAAGGCGACCGACCTGATCAAGAGCGGCGGCTACAAGATCGGCGCGGGCGAGATCGAGAACGCGCTGCTGGAGCATCCCGGGGTCGCGGAGGTCGCGGTGACGGGTGAGCCGGATCCCGATCTCGGCGAGCGGATCGTGGCCTGGGTGGTGCCGTCCGGCGCGGAACCTCCGCTGGAGGAGCTCGCTTCGCACGTCGCGCGGCTGCTGTCGCCGCACAAACGACCTCGGGTGGTCCGGTATCTGACCGAGCTGCCGCGCAACGACATGGGCAAGGTCATGAAGCGGGCACTCCATGCTTGAGCTACTCGGTTTCGCCGACTTCCAAGTCGACATGTCGCCAGAGCCGGAGGACGGCCCGATCGGCTGGCCCGGTTACGGCGAAGCGGTCCGCGCGGCCGTCGCGCGCAGCGGCGCGTCGGAGTCGGTGCGTGTCGGCACGGCGCGTATCGGCGGCGTCGACGCGGTGGTGATCGCGTTCGAGTTCAAGTTCCTCGGCGGCTCACTCGGGCGGCGCACCGGTGATCGGATCGAGTACGCCTTCCACCGGGCCCGTGAGCTGGGCGTTCCGGTGGTCTCGCTGGTCGCGACCGGTGGCAGCCGGATGCAGCAGGGCATGCGCGCGCTGACGCAGCTGCAGCGCGTCGCCCGCGAGATCGCGCTGACGCGGGCCGCTGGGATTCCGCAGATCTCGGTCCTGCTCGACCCGACCACCGGCGGCGGCTGGGCGACGCTCGGCGCGGGCGCGGACGTCGTGCTGGCCGCTCCTGGCGCCCAGGTCGGCTTCGGCGGCTCGCGGGTCCGGCCCGCCGACGCGCCCGCTGAGGCTTACACCGCCGAGGCGAAGCTGGCGTGGGGCCAGGTCGACCAGATCGTGGCGCCTTCCGAGCTGCCCGAGGCGCTGGGGCGGTGGTTGCGGCTGCTGTCGTCGCCCGGTGCGGCCGCGGAGCCGCCCGCTGCTTTGGGCTCCGCCGACCTGCCTTCGAGCGGGTGGGACGCGGTTCAGGCCGCGCGCTCGGCTTCGCGGCCGCGGGCCGGGGCTTACCTGGACGCGTACTTCGGCTGGCGTGCGGAGATCCGCGGGGACCGGGCCGGTGGCGTCGACGAGGGCGTGCTGTGCGGGTTCGGCTGGCGCGGGCGGGCGATCGCGTACGCGGCCCAGTGCGGGACGGCGACGACCCCGGCGGGCTTCCGCACGGCCGCGCGGCTGATCCGGCTGGCCGACCGGCTCGGGATCCCGGTGCTGACACTGATCGACACCCCGGGCGCCGCCAACGACGCGGCGGCCGAGCGTGACGGTGCCGGGCCCGCGATCGCGTCGCTCTTCGAGGCGGTCGCGCTGGCCAAGGTGCCGATCACGTCGCTGGTCATCGGGGAAGGCGGGTCCGGCGGCGCGCTGGCGTTCGCGGCGCCGGGGTCCACCTGGATCACGCCGGACGCCTACTTCTCGGTCACCTCACCCGAGGCGGCCGCGGCGATCCTCAAGCTCGACCCGGCCCAGGCCCCGGCGATCGCCTCCCAGCTCCGCCTACGCCCCCAAGACCTGGTCGAGCTGGGCGTCGCCCGTGCCGTGGTCCCCCGCCGCCCCTGACCGCGAGAAAAAAATCCCAATGTGGCATTCGTCAGCTGTGGTCTGACGAATGCCACATTGGCGGCCTGAAAACTGACCAAAGCCGCATTGGGATTTTTTTACGCGGGGAGGGGGACTCGGGTGGTCCAGGTGCCGTGGGGTTCGAGGGTGACCGTGCGGACGTCGTCGTCGGCGCGGGAGAGGCGGACGACCAGGTAGTCGTCGGAGAGGCGCTCGGCCGCGCCCTCGCCCCACTCGACCACGATCGCCGAGCGCTCGAGGTCGGTGTCGAGGTCGAGGTCGTCCAGCTGCGTCAGGTCACCGCCGAGGCGGTACGCGTCGACGTGCACGAGCGAGACGCCCGAAGCGCCAGCCGGGTGGACGCGGGCGAGGACGAACGTGGGCGAGCTGACGCGGCCGGAGACGCCGAGGCCGTCGGCGATGCCGCGGGTCAGTGTCGTCTTGCCCGCGCCGAGCGGGCCCGCCAGCAGGACGAGGTCGCCCGCGCGCAGTGCGCGGCCGAGCACTCGGCCGAACTCCATCGTGTCGTCCGGGGTGGGGAACTTCAGCGCTGCCAAAACCAGGTCCTTTGTGATGAGGTCTCACCGTCCACGCCCGCGCACCGCTGCAGCAGGTCGATCAGGTGGCTGTTCACCAGCTCTGGCTGTTCGAGCTGCACCATGTGACCCGCGCCGCGGACTCGGACCAGCTCGGCGTCCGGCAGCTCCGAGGCGATGCGCTCGGCGTGCGAGAACGGGGTGAACCGGTCTGAGTCGCCGCCGACCACGAGCACGTGTGCGTGCTTGAGACCGGCGAGCGCCGCGTACCGATTGTGACTGCCCAGTGTGTCGACGAAGTTCACCAGCCCCCGAACCGGCGTCACGTCGAGCATCTCGAGCATGAAATCGACCAGGCGCGAGCTGACGTCACGGCTGCCGAACGCGAGCCGCCGCACGGCCTGCCTGGTCAGCTGGCCACCGGCCGCGCGCACGAACTCGACCAGCCCGGGCTGCCAGCCTGCGAGGCCACCGACGCCACGCGTGAGCGGGTTGTACTTCGACAGCAGCGAGCGCGGGAGACCACGGGCGCCGACCTCGCCCGCGGCGGTCGCGATGAGCGCGACACCTTCGACGCGGTCGTCGAACAGCTCCGGGTACTCCGAGGCCAGCTCCATGATGACCATGCCGCCCATCGAGTGGCCCATCAGCACCAGCGGCCCGTCCGGCGCGACCGCGCGGATCACGCCGTGCAGGTCGTGGGCGAGCTGCTCGATGGTGCTGTGTTCCTGCGTCGCCTGGCCGGACTGGCCGTGGCCGCGGTGGTCGTAATAGACCTGACGGACGCGAGGCAGACGCAACGACGCGAGGTCGCGGCGCTGGAAATGCCAGCTTTTGCGCGACAGTGCGAAACCGTGCACACCGACCACGGTGAGCGCGGGCTTCCCGCCGTCCTCCGGGTCGATCTCCTCGACGGACAGTCGCGTCCCGTCGTCGGCCGCGACCGTGGACACCCGGTCCGGCTTCAGCTCCCCCAATGGCTCGTCCACGAATGGATCCTCACTGTGCCTGCGCTGCTGAGCGGCGACGGCGATGACCGCCGCTGTGCCGGTGGCCACCGCCCCCACTCCCCCGGCAATCGCGAGCAGTCGACGTGAAGGAGACATTCACCGCACCCCCAGATACCTGCGAGTCACTCTCGGGCGATACATCGAGGTCACGATTTCGTAGTCGATGGTGCCGAGCGTGTCCGCCCATTCCCGTGCTGTCGGTTCCCCTTTTTCGCCGGTGCCAAACAAAAGCACCTCACTACCGACCGCGGGCGTGTCGTTACCGCAGTCGACCATGAGCTGATCCATGCACACCCGGCCGACGACCGGCCGGCGTTTCCCGTCCAGCCAGACGTCCATCCGGCCGGACAGCAGCCGAGGCACGCCATCGGCATAACCCGCCGGGACGAGTGCGAGATTCGTGTCCTGCGAGGCGGTCCACGTGTGTCCATAAGAGACAGACTCACCGGCGGCCACCCGCTTGAGGCTCACCACACTGGACCGGAACGTCATCGCCGGACGAAGATCTTCTTGCTGCGTAACGGGATTGAGCCCGTACATCGCGATGCCTGGCCGCACGATGTCGAAGTGCAGGTCGGGCCTGGTCAACAACGCCGCCGAATTCGCTATGTGCCGCAACGGGTTCAGCCCGGCTTCGAGCGCGATGTCATACGCCACTTGGAAACGCTTCGCCTGCAGCTCGATCGACGGGTGCCCCGGCTCGTCGGCGCACGCGAAATGTGACCAGATGGCCACGACTTCGGCCTTCGACGCGGCCGCCGCGCGCACGAGGTCCGGCCACTCGGCGGGCGGGCATCCGTTGCGGGACAAGCCTGTGTCGATCTTGAGATGCACGCGGGCGCCGAGCGGGGCCACCCGCTCCAGCTCGGCGAGCGAGCTCACCCCGAGGTCGACGCCCTCGGCGACGGCCGACTCGAAGTCGGCGTCGGCGGTGTCCAGCCAGCTGAACAGCGGCACGGTGATTCCCGCGCGCCGCAACGCCAACGCCTCACCGGCCGAGCAGGTGCCCAGCCAGTGCGCGCCTGCTTCGACCGCAGCGCGGGCCACCGGCACCGCGCCGTGGCCGTACGCGTCGGCCTTCACGATGGCCATGGTGGCCGCGCCCGTGCTCGCCGCGTGGGCGGCGAGCAGGGCGAGGTTGTGCCTGATCGCGTCGAGGTCGATGGTGACCTCGGCTCGCGCGAAACTCGTAGTCATGTCGACTTCGAGTCTTACATAGCCGGTACCTACGAGATGCGTGCCCCGCTTGTGGCGGAGAACACGTGCAACTCGTTCGGGCGGACCCGCAGGTGCAGCGTGTCGCCCATCGTGGGCGGGGTGCGCGGGTCGACACGGGCGACGATGTTCGACTTCGTGCCTTCGGCGTCGGTCTCGGCCAGCTTGCCGTAGACGAAGGCGTCCGAGCCGAGCTCCTCGACCAGGTCGACCTTGACCGGCAGCGTGCCGTCGGCCAGCGTGGTGACCTCCAGCGACTCAGGGCGGAAGCCCAGCGTGACCGTGTCGCCGTCGGCCTTCGCGACGATCTCGCGGTCCAGCGGGATGCGGGCGCCGCCGAGCTCGGCGCCGTCCGCGGTCAGCTTGGCGGTGACCAGGTTCATCGCGGGCGAGCCGATGAAACCGGCGACGAAGGCGTTGGCAGGCCGGTCGTACAGCGCGCGCGGGGTGTCGCACTGCTGCAGGATGCCGCCGTCGAGCACCGCGACGCGGTCGCCCATGGTCATGGCCTCGACCTGGTCGTGCGTGACGTACACGGTGGTGACGCCGAGACGGCGCTGCAGCGCGGCGATCTGGGTACGGGTCGACACGCGCAGCTTCGCGTCCAAGTTGGACAGTGGCTCGTCCATCAGGAACACCTGCGGCTCACGCACGATCGCGCGGCCCATGGCGACACGCTGGCGCTGACCACCGGAGAGCGCCTTCGGCTTGCGGTCGAGGTACTGCTCGATGTCGAGCAGCTTGGCCGCGTCGAGCACCTTCTGCTTGATCTCCGAGGCCGGGCGGCCCGCGATCTTCAGCGCGAAGCCCATGTTCTGGCCGACGGTCATGTGCGGGTACAGCGCGTAGTTCTGGAACACCATCGCGATGTCGCGCGAGCGCGGCGGCAGCTGCGTGACGTCGCGGTCACCGATCCAGATCGAGCCACCGTCGATGTCCTCGAGGCCGGCGAGCATGCGCAGGCTGGTCGACTTGCCACAGCCGGACGGGCCGACGAGCACGAGGAACTCGCCGTCCGGGATCTGCAGCTCCAGCGCGTCGACCGCGGGCTTGTCGGAGCCCGGGTACTGCCGGGTCGCCTTGTCGTAGGTGATGCTGGCCATCGGTTCAGTCCTCTCGCGTTTTCGCGGGCACGCCGTGCTGCACTGCGCGTGCCTCGTAGTGACGATGCTGGACCCGGATGCCCTCCGCGAGCTCCGCGTCGGTCGGCTCGTCCAGCGTGAGCCTGGTTTTTCCTTGCCAGATCGGAGGTTCCGGGCTGGAAGACAGTGCCCAAGCGGCCTGGCGCGCGGCACCGGCCGCGACGTATTCGGCCGCTTCGGGGATTTCGACGGGCACACCGAAGACGATCGGCGCGACCGCCTGGACGGCGGCGGACCGTGCCGCGCCGCCGATCAGCAGTACCCGCCCGACGCTGACGCCCTGCGCGCGCACGGCGTCCATTCCGGCGGCGAGCCCGCTCAGCATGCCCTCGACCGCGGCACGCGCGAGGTTCTGCGGCGTCATGTTGTCGCGGGTCATGCCGGACAGGGATCCCTTGGCGTCAGGGAGGTTCGGCGTGCGTTCGCCGTCCAAATAGGACAGGAAGGTGAGACCGCCCGCACCGGGCGCCGCGGCGAGCGCGAGTTCGTCGAAGCCGTTCTGGTCGACACCGAGGAGTGTGGCGGTCGAGGTGAGCACGCGCGCCGCGTTGAGCGTGCAGGCGAGTGGGAGGAAGCGGCCGGTCGCGTCGGCGAACCCGGCGACCTCGCCACTCGCGTCGGCCGCGGCGGTCTCGGCGACGCCGAACACCGTGCCGCTGGTGCCGAGCGAGACGACGACATCGCCGGGTGCGAGCTCGAGCGCGAGCGCGGCGGCCATGTTGTCGCCCGTGCCAGCCGACACGAGCATTCCGTTGTGCTGACCGGCCGTTTCGGCGGGGCCGAGCACCCGGGGAAGCTCAGGCGTACGACCGAAGGCGTGCTTGAGCAGGTCAGTACGGTAAGCGCTTTCAGCCGGTGAGAAGTAGCCGGTGCCGGAAGCGTCGCCGCGGTCGGTGATCAGCTCGCCGGTCAGCCGCCAGGTGAGCCAGTCGTGCGGCAGCACCACTCGCGCGACGCGGGCAGCGTGCTCGGGTTCGTGCTCGGCGAGCCAGCGCAGCTTGGCGACCGTGAAGCTCGCGACCGGCACCGAGCCGACGGCAGTGGCCCATGTCTCCGCGCCCAGCTCGGCGGTGAGATCGGCGCCCGCCTGCGCGGACCGGGTGTCGTTCCACAGCAACGCGGGCCGGACGATCTCGCCGTCCTCGTCGAGTGTGACCATGCCGTGCTGCTGACCGGCGATGCCGATCGCCGCGACCCCGTCGAGCAGTCCTTCGGAAGCCGTCGTGAACGCGTCCCACCAGGCGTTGGGGTCGACCTCGGTGCCGTCGGGGTGCGCTGCGCGGCCGGTGCGCACGACCGCGCCCGTCTCGGCGTCGCAGACGACGACCTTGGTGGACTGGGTGGAGGAGTCGACCCCGGCGACCAGCGTCCTAGATGTCATATTCGGGCCCCTCCGGGTCGCACTCGACCAGCTCGATCGCGGTGCCGGCGTTCAGCGCGGCCTCGACCTCTTCAGTGGGGGTGGCTTCGCTGGTGATGAGCAGGTCGTAGTCCTCGACCAGGCCGTGCGCGTAGGTCGCGGTACGGCCGAACTTGGTGTGGTCGACGACCAGGACGTTGCGGTTCGCGGTGCGCAGAGCGGCCTTCTTCAGCTCGGCGTAGTCGCGCACGGGGTGGAAAAGCCTGCCGACGGCGACCGCGGTGACCGAGACGAACGCCAGGTCGGCGCGCGTGCGGTCCAGCGCTTCGAGCACGTCCGGACCGGCACAGGAGTCGAACTCCGCGGTGTAGCGGCCGCCGAGCAGCACGACGTCGGCATGCGTGGCCAGCCGCGCGACCTGCAGCGAGTTGGTGAGGATCGTCAGCCCGTCAACGTCGATCAGTCGCCTGACCAGTGGCAACAGCGTGGTCGAGTCGTCGATGAACACCGTCTGCCCCGGCCGCACCTGGCGGGCCGCGGCCTCGCCGAGCGCCTCGATCTCCTGCTGGCTCGTCCCGGTTTCGGTGGCAAGCGCGGAGACCTTGCCACGCTGCTTGCGCAGCAGGCGGCGCTCGGCGAGATCGTCGAGATCCCGGTGCATGGTCATCAGGCTGACGCCGAACCTGCTGGTCAGGTCGTCGATGCGGGCTTCGCGGTGCTCCACGACGTAGTCGAGGATGCCCTGGCGGCGCTGCTCGACGACCGCGTCGGTCGGCCGGGTTTTAGACATGCGACACCGCGGGTGCGGTCACGGTGTCGGCGGTCACAGCTGCTTTCTACCAGATAATCGCACCGTTGTTAACGCAAAACCCGATAACTTCTCATCTGCCGAACTGTACGTTCTTGGCTTCGACCGTTCCGGCGGTCCGGCCCGGCGCCGACTGGTAGGTCCAGTACAGGTTCGTGTGCGCGATGACCTGCTCGACCGGCGGTGCACCCCAGGAGGTCTTGTCGCCCGCCGTGTGGGCGTCGCTGACCAGCTTGGTGTCGTAGCCGCGGACGAACGCGCCGTGCAGCGTCGAGCGGATGCAGGCGTCGGTCTCCGCGCCCGCGACGATGAGGCTGCCGACGCCGAGATCGGCGAGCACGTTCTCCAGCGAGGTGTCCTCGAAGGAGTCGCCGTAGTGCTTCTCGACGAGCGGCTCGGTGTCGGCGGGGTTCAGCTCGGGGACGAGCTTCCAGCCCTCGCTGCCGCGCACCAGTCCCTCGTCGGAGTGCTGGACCCAGACGACCGGGACCTGCTCGCGCCGCGCCTGCTCGACGAGCCCGGCGATGTTGGCGACGACCGAGTCGCGCTCATGGGCGCCGGCCACGACGTCGTTTTGGACGTCGACGACGAGCAGTGCGGTGTTCGGGCGGTTGTCCAGTGTGGTCACGATTTCCTCCAGTGCAGGGTGCGCAGTGCATCGCTGATGGCGCCGAGAATGCCGGAAGACGAAGTGGGCGCGCCAGCAGCGGCCAGCTCGCCCGCGAGCGAATGGACGTAGGCGGCCGCGCCGCTCGCGAGCCAGGGGTCCACCCCGGCGGCGAGCACCGCGCCGATCAGTCCGGAAAGGACATCGCCGGACCCCGGTGTGGCGAGCCAGGAACCACGCGGGGTGTTGACCATCGCGCGGCCGTCCGGCGCCGCGACGACCGTGCAATGGCCTTTGAGCAGGACGACCGCGTCGTAGCGGCGAGCGCAGGCACGGGCGGCGGCGACACGGTCTTTGCCGGGTTCGGAGCCCATGAGGCGGGCGAACTCGCGGTCGTGCGGGGTCAGCACCAGCGGGGTGTCGGGGTCGCGGGCGTCGAGCACGTCGGAGTGCTGCGCGATGAGCGTGGTCGCGTCGGCGTCGGCGCAGACCGGGACGCCGGCGCCGAGCACGGTGGCGAGCACCTCACGGCCTTCGTGACCGGTGCCGATCCCTGGGCCGACGACCCAGGACTGCACGCGGCCCGCGTCGGTGACCGAGCCGGTCGCGATGATCTCCGGCCAGCGCGAGCGCACCAGGTCGGCGGCCGGTCCGGCGTACCGGACCATGCCCGAGGTCGCGTAGACGGCGGCGCCGGCGGAGAGCACCGCCGCGCCGGGGTAGACGGCCGAACCGGCGGCGACACCCGTGACGCCCAGCGTGTACTTGTCGTCGGACGGACCGGGGATCGGCCAGCAGGCGGCGACGTCTTCGGCCTCGAGCCGCACGAGATCGGGGTCTTCGAGGTCGAGCCCGAGGTCGACGAGGAAGACCTCGCCGCACGCGGCGGGCGCGAGCGCGTGCACGGGTTTGCGCGCGCCGAACGTGACGGTGCGGTCGGCGGTGATCGCCGGGCCGTCGATCGCTCCGGTGTCCGGGTCGACGCCGCTGGGCAGGTCGACGGCCAGCACCGGCGCCTTGATGTGCTCGAGCAGCGAAGCCGCGTCCGGGCGCAGCGAGCCGCGTGCCGAGATCCCGACGATGCCGTCGATGACGAGATCGGCCTTGCGGATCCACTGTGGACTGTCCGCGACCGGGACCACGCGGCCGCCCGCACGTTTGAGCGCTGCCAAGCCTTGCGGATGCGCCTTGTCCGGGTTCAGCAGCACGGCCGTGACCGCGACGTTCCGCTTGCGCAGGAAGAACCCGGCCCACAACGCGTCACCGCCGTTGTCACCGGAACCGACCAGGAGGGTCACCCGGCGGCCACTTGGCGCGCCGAGCATCTTGGCCGCGTGCACGGACAGCCCGAAGGCCGCCTTGCGCATGAGCGCGCCGTCCGGCGTGACCGCCAGCAGCTTGCGCTCCGCCGCGCGAATCCGTTCCGTGGTCCAGATTCCCTGCACGCGGCGCCTCCCGGAGGACTACTCGACCGTGACCGACTTCGCCAGGTTACGCGGCTTGTCGACGTCGTACCCGCGAGCGCGGGCGATCTCGGCGGAGAGCACCTGCAGCGGCACGGTGGCGACCAGCGGCTGCAGCAGCGTCGGCACCGCGGGGATCTCGATCAGCTCGTCGGCGAACGGGCGGACCGTCTCGTCGCCCTCTTCGGCGATGACGATCGTGCGCGCGCCACGGGCCTGGATCTCGCTGATGTTGGAGACCAGCTTGGAGTGCAGCACCGCGCGGCCCTTCGGCGACGGCATCACGACGACGACCGGCAGGCCCTCTTCGATCAGCGCGATCGGGCCGTGCTTGAGCTCGCCCGCCGCGAAGCCCTCGGCGTGCATGTACGCGAGTTCCTTGAGCTTCAGCGCGCCTTCGAGCGCGACCGGGAAGCCGACGTGGCGGCCGAGGAACAGCACCGCCTTCGAGTCGGCGATGCGGCGGCCGAGCTCCCGCACCTGGTCCACAGTGGACAGTACCTTCTGGACGGCGGCGGGCATGGCCTCCAGCTCGGCGAACTCGCGGGCGACCTCGTCGGGGTACTTGGTGCCGCGCGCCTGCGCCAGCGCCAGGCCGACCAGGTAGTTCGCCGCGATCTGCGCGAGGAACGCCTTCGTCGAGGCGACCCCGATCTCGGGGCCGGCGTGGGTGTAGAGCACCGCGTCCGACTCACGCGGGATCTGCGCGCCGTTGGTGTTGCAGACGGCCAGCACGCGCGCCTTCTGCTCGCGGGCGTGGCGGACGGCTTCGAGGGTGTCGGCGGTCTCGCCGGACTGCGAGACGGCGACGACCAGCGTCGCGCGGTCCAGCACCGGGTCGCGGTAGCGGAACTCGCTGGCCAGCTCGACCTCGACCGGGAGCCGGGTCCAGTGCTCGATCGCGTACTTGGCGACCAGGCCAGAGTGGTACGCCGAACCACAGGCGATCACGAAGACCTTGTCGACGTCACGCAGGTCCTGGTCGGAGATGCGCTGCTCGTCGAGGATGATCCGGCCGCCGTCGAAGTGCCCGCGCAGCGTGTTCGCCAGCGCCTCCGGCTGCTCCTCGATCTCCTTGAGCATGAAGTACTCGTGGCCGCCCTTTTCCGCGGCGCTCAGATCCCAGTCGACGGTGAACGGCTTGGCCTGCGCTGGCTCGCCGTGGAAGTCGGTGACCTCGTAGCCGTCGCGGGTGATCACGACGACCTGGTCCTGGCCCAGCTCGACGGCCTCGCGGGTGTGCTCGATGAAGGCGGAGACGTCCGAAGCGACGAAGTGCTCACCCTCGCCGACCCCGACGACCAGCGGCGACGACCGGCGCGCCGCGACGATCGTGTCCGGCTCGTCGGCGTGCGTGACGACCAGCGTGAACGCACCCTCGAGGCGTCGGCAGACGGCGCGGACACTGGCGGCGAAGTCACCCTTGGTCTCGCCGTCCGTGAAGGCGCGGGCGACCAGGTGGGCGGCGGTCTCGCTGTCGGTGTCGCTGCTCATCTCGACGCCGTCGGCCTCGAGCTCGCCGCGCAGCACGGCAAAGTTCTCGATGATCCCGTTGTGCACCACGGCGACCTGACCGGTGGCGTCCCGGTGCGGGTGGGAGTTACGGTCGACCGGCGCGCCATGGGTCGCCCAGCGGGTGTGCCCCATCCCGGCGGTCCCGGCGAACGCTTCGCGCCCGACCTCGTCGAGCCGCGCTTCGAGGTTGGCCAGCCTGCCCGCCTTGCGCTCGACGGTCAGCTTGCCCGCGCCGTCCAGCACGGCGACGCCCGCCGAGTCATAGCCCCGGTATTCCATCCGCCGAAGCCCACCGAGCACCACGTCCAGCGCAGGCCGGTGTCCGACATATCCCACGATTCCGCACACGCCCATCAGGGTAACGAGAGACCCAGGCCACACTCGCCCGGCACCCGACCACCGCCCCCACTGGTACTACCCGGCCGGAAAAAATCCCAATGCGGCATTGGTCAGTTTTCAGGCCGCCAATGTGGCTTTCGTCAGCTCGAAGCTGACGAAAGCCACATTGGGTTTTTTTCCCGGGGCGGGGTGGGCGGCGGGAAGGTGGGCGGTGAGCAGGGGCAGTAAGGTCACGGCCATGGCGAAGGCGAAGGAATTGCTCGCGGAGCTGTCGCATCACGGGCCGCATGAGGTGCTTCGGGGCAACCTCGCACTCGTCGGCCTGCCGGGGGTCGTCTACACGCCGACGGCGGGGCTCGGGCTGCCCGCGGTCGCGTTCGGGCACGGGTGGCTGCAGCCGCCGTGGCGGTACCGGCAGCTGCTGAGTCACCTCGCGAGCTGGGGCATCGTGGCCGCGGCGCCCGCGACGCAGGGCGGGCCGTTTCCGTCGCCCCGGCTGCTCGCGGCCGACCTGATCGCCACGCTCGACGTGGTCACCGGTGTCCGGCTCGGCCCGGATGGCATCAGCGTCGATCCGGATCGGCTCGGGCTCGCCGGGCACTCGATCGGCGGCGGCGCTTCGGTGCTCGCCGGGTCGGATCACCGCGTCAAAGCGGTCGCCACGTTCGCGGCTGCGCAAACGTTTCCACCTGCGACGGAAGCCGCGAAGAAGATCACCGCGCCTGGTCTGCACCTGGCCGTCGCCGACGATCTGGTCGCGCCAGCCGCGGGCAATGCCGCGGCCATCGCGAAGGCCTGGGGCGGCGAGGCCCAGCTGCGCCTGATCGGGAAGTCGTCGCACCTGGCGGTCACCGAGGGCAAGCACTGGAGCCAGCTGCTGCTCGACGGCAAACCTCAGCGCCGCACCCAGGTTCTGGTCCGCGCGCTGTTCACCGCGTTCTTCCTGACCCACTTGACGGGCACCGACAAGTTCCGCCCACTCCTCGAGGCCGACGTCAAGAAGGCGACGATCGAAGCCTTCGCGGACTGAGCCCCACTACGAACAGGCCCCCTTACGAAAAGGCCCCCTTGCGGAGCAAGGGGGCCTTTCGCGTCAGTCCAGCCAGTTCGTCGTCGAGAAGTCGTCCTCGTCGTCGACGGGCCGTCGTGCGTGACGGCCGCGCCGGGCTTCGGCGGGCGGAGCGGCCGCGACGGGCGGCTCCGGCATGGCGTACGGCGCCGGCTGAGGCGGCGGCGGAGCGTGGTGCTCCTCCTCGGCATCACCGAAACGCATCGTGTGGTCCTGCTCGCTGCGAGCGTTCCACTGGTTCTTGGCAGCTTCCTTCTTCGCCTCGACCTGGCGGTCCAGCTCGGCGCTGTGCCGCTCGGCCGCCTCACGCATGCGTTCCTGCTCTTCGGTGATCTCGCGGGACTTGGCGCGCACGCGGTCCCCGATCTCCTCGGAGTTGGCGCGCACGTTCGCGTTGGTCTGCGCCAGCCGCTCGGCCAGCTGCGGGTCGACTCCGCTAGTCATGATCTCCCCTTGTCCGCTCAGCGCTCGTAGCTGATCGAACGGTCGCCGTCGTCATCGAGCGATCCGCTGATCCGGCCCTTGGCGCCGCTGGTCTCGAAGATGGCACCGTCGACGCGGTACTGGCTCGACTGGCGCTGCGTGTCGCCCGCGCCGCCACCGGGCGCGCCGCCCATGCCACCCATCATCCCGCCCATGCCGCCCATCTGACCCATGCCGCCGCCCGCGGGCGCACCGGCCGCCGCCGCGGCAGCGGGGTGACCGGGGTCGTTGCCGCCGGGCGCCATGCCGAGGCCCGAGTCGGACGAGGCGAACGACGCGTCGCTGCCCGTCTGCATGCCGCCGTCCAGCGAGATGCCCTCGCCGAGCCCACCGGAGGAGAACCCGGCGGCCGAGTCCGAACCGGCCGCCACGGTCGCCTCGCCGGTTCCACCGGCCACGGCGACGCCGTCCTCGGCGGGCGCGTCGACGGGCTCTGTGCCACCGATGTCACCCTCGAGGTCAAGGCCACCGGGCGTGGTGAAGCCGCCCTCCTGACCGGGCGTCATACCCGGGTCCGGGTTGTCCGGCGCCGGGTCCCTGTCCTCGACCGGCACGGCGTCCTTGTCGTGCTCGATCCCGGCGCCGCCCTCGGTCGGGCGGTCCGCTGGCTCGCGGCCCTCGCCCGGCTTGATGTCGTCGGTCTTCAGGTCGGCCTTGTCACCCTTGTGGTCGCCCGCGCCGAGGTCGGCCTTGTCGCCGTCCTTCTCGTCGAGGGTGTACTTGGTCGGCTCGCCGTTGCCGTCGTCGACCGTGACCACGGTCGGCCCGTTCGGGCCGTCGGGACGCTCGGCGGTGATGTCGAGGTTGCCGTCCTTGATGTGGATCTTGCCGTCCGGGCCGGGCTTGTACGACCCGTCGGGGCCGGGCTTGCCGTCCTGGCCCTGCTGCGCCTGCGCGCCCTGCGGGCCGAAGCCCTGCTGGTCCGTCGCGGGGATCGCCTTGCCGTCGGGGCCCTTCTCCTGACCCTTGTCGTCGTCGAAGTCGAGCTTGTATTCCTTCTTGTGGCCCTGACCGTCGTCGACCGAGATCTCCATCTTGCCGGTCTTGTCGGGCTCGGACATCGCGATGGTGTTCTCGCCCTTTTGGACGGTCATCGTGTCCTGGTCGTCGCCGTATTCCTTGATGGCTTCGCCGGTCTTGGGGTCGATCGGATACGGCTTGCCCGTGTCCGGGTCGATCTCCAGTTCCTTGCCGGTGATGGGGTTCTTGCCCTCTTCCGGCTTCGTCGCCTCCGGCGGCTTCGCCTCGGGCGGCGTGATGGAGCCGCCACCACCGGTCGAACCACCGCCACCCGTGGAGCCACCGCCACCGCCACCGGTGTCGATCTTGCCCTTGTCCTTGCCGCCGGTATCGACGCCGGGCTTGTCGACGGGCTTGGTCTCGCCCTCCTTGCCGACCGACGCGAACGGGTCCGGGTCGAGGCCCTTGTTCAGCGAGTCGATCAGCGCGGTGTAGTTGTCCTGGATACCGGAGACGAAGGTCTGGCCCTGCTCGTGGACCGAGTTCGCCTTGGTCGTGTAGTCATCGCAGAACTGCTTGAGCTTGTCCTGGGCCTCCTTGAGGATGCCCTTGTACTTCTCGCACTCTTCCTTGATGTTGTCCTCGGTGATCGAGTCAGCGAGGTTGTAGCCGATCAGTGCGCCGATCGGGTTGATGATCGTCAGCACCGCGGTGATCGGGTTCGACAGCAGGTCGACGAAGTCGTCCCACCAGCTCTTGTCGTCGATCTCCTTGATCTTCGCCTCGAGCTGCTTGATCGCGTCCGGCAGCTTCTCCTTGGCGTCGATGAAGCCGTCGATCTGCGGCGCGGTGAGGTTGGCCATCTTGCCGTCGCCGTAGAGATCCAGGATGCAGTGCGCGTAGTTGATGACGTTCTGCTGGATCGCTTCGTCGATCGTGTAGGTGATGTTCTCCGGCGCGGTCTTCAGCGCCTGGTGCAGGTCACCGGAGGCCTTGACCATCGCGTTGTTCGCGTTCTGCGCGGCCGACTTCGCGTCGCCGCTCCAGTCGGCGGTGTTCGCGGCCCACGACTTGTCCATCGCCTCTTTGGACTCGGCGACCGTCTTGCCCGCGGTGGTCAGCATCGTGGCGTCCGTGTGGAACGCGGTGAAGGCGATACCCCGGAACTCGTCGAGCCCCATCCGCAGGCCACGCGGGTCGATGCCGGAGGCCTTGTAGCCACCGCCGCCACCGGCCGGGGTCGCGGCCTTGTTCTGGCCGGTGTTCGCCGTGACGACCTGGCGGTTCTTCGGCGGGGGCGCGTCGCCCGTGCCGCCGGGCGTCTGGCCGCCGGCCTTCTGGAACCGGGGGTAGAAGTCGTCGAACAGGACCATCGACTTCTCGGCCTGGTCGATGATCTCGTCGGAGGAGTGGAAGCCGCCCTGGTCGAGCGACTTCTGGGCGCCGTCGACGGCGCCCTTCTGCTGCTTGACGACGGCGTTGCGCCGGTCCTCCTCGGCCGCGCCCAGGCTCTTGGACGCGTTGTTGAGGTTCTTGTTGAGGTCCCGGCCACCCATCATGACGTCGACCGGGTTCGCCCCGGTCTGCTGGGAGTACTTGGCGACCTCACTGTCGTTCAGGCGACCGGCGTCGGACAGCGCGTAGAGGAAGTTCTTCTTGTTCTCTTGCGAGACGTTCGGGTCGTCCAGGCCCTTCCGCATGTCGTCGAGCTCCTGCGGAGTGAACCTGGCATTGGCGGCCGCCGCCTGCGCCTTGCCGTAAAAGGGGTTCTTGCTCATGGTCAGCTGCCCTTCGAAGCCATGGCGTCGGCGTTGACCTGCTCGCCCTTTTCGTAGTGGCCGGCCGCGCTCGTGAGCTTGCCGCCGAGGTCGGTGGACTTCTGGCCGTAGGTGGTGACCGAGTCGCGGTACTTCTTGATCGCGTCGCTGTACTGGGCGGCGACCGGCGACCAAGCCTTACCGACCTGCCCCATCGAGACGCCGGTTTCGATCTTCGAGCCCGCGGAGACCAGGTCACCGCCCTCGGTGTTGTACGCCGATCCGACGGCGTTGATCTTGCCGGGATCGACTTTCTGGCCACCGGCCATGATTCCCCCTTTTTTGTCCCGAGGTCTGCGTGCGTTGACGCTATGACGCAGGCGAGCGCCATTCGGTGCCGTCGCCTGGTCGTGTTTCTTGGGCCTCGTTCGATGAGAGTCGAGATCCAGGTGGTCCCTGGCGGTGCCGCGGGAGCGCCCTCGTAACGGGTTACTCGGGCGCTCCCGCGGTGCCGCCAGGGGCCGCCTGGGCTCGGCTATCGCGAACACGGGCCCAAGAAACACGACCGGATGCACATACAAAGTACCCAGGTGAGAGGGCACGCGCACAAGCTTCGACCCAAACGGGGCGGCCGGGTCAGGAGACGGCCGAGACCACGCCCGCCAGCCGGTCGGCAGCGGCCTGCGCGGTGTCCTGCGCAGGTGCTTCGACCATGACGCGGACCAGCTGCTCGGTGCCGGACGGGCGCAGCAGCACCCGGCCCTCGTCGCCGAGCTCGGCCTCGACGGCGCCGACGGCGTCGCGGACCGCGCTGGAGTCGGCGACCGCGGCCTTGTCGGCGACCTTGACGTTGACCAGCACCTGCGGCAGCCGGTGCATGACGCCAGCCAGGTCGGCCAGCGACTTGCCGGTCGAGGCCATCCTGGCCATCAGGCGCAGCGCGGTGAGCAGGCCGTCGCCGGTGGTGGCGTACTCGGGCAGCACGACGTGACCGGACTGCTCGCCGCCGAGCGCGAAGCCGCTGGCGCGGAGCTCTTCGAGCACGTAGCGGTCGCCGACCGCGGTGGTGACGACGGTGATGCCGTGCGCCTTCATCGCCAGGTGCAGGCCGAGGTTGCTCATCACGGTCGCGACCAGCGTGTCGTTGGTCAGCTCGCCGGACTCGGCGAGCGCGAGCGCGAGCACGGCCATGATCTGGTCGCCGTCGATGAGCTCGCCTGCCGCGTCGACCGCGACACAGCGGTCGGCGTCGCCGTCGTGGGCGATGCCCAGGTCGGCGCCGTGCTCGACGACGGCCTTGAACAGCTGCTCCGGGTGGTTGGAGCCGCAGGCGGCGTTGATGTTGAGGCCGTCGGGGCTCGCGTTGATGGCGATGACCTCGGCGCCGGCGGCGCGGTAGACCTCGGGCGCGGCGGTCGCCGACGCGCCGTTCGCGCAGTCGACGACGACCTTGATGCCTTCGAGCGTGTGCGGGGTGGCCACCAGCAGGTGCTGGATGTAGCGGTCGAGCGCGTCCTCGACGTCGGACACGCGGCCGACCGCGGCACCGATGGGGCGCGTGTCGGGCGCGGTGAGGCCCGCTTCGATCTCGTCCTCGAGGTCGTCGGCCAGCTTGTGCCCGCCAGCGGCGAAGAACTTGATGCCGTTGTCGGGCATCGGGTTGTGCGAGGCGGAGATCATCACGCCGATGTCGGCGTTCAGCGCGCCGACCAGGTAGGCGACCGCGGGGGTCGGCATCACGCCGACCCGGCGCACGTCGGCGCCGGCGGACGCGAGGCCCGCGACGACCGCGGCCTCCAGCATCTCGCCGCTGGCGCGCGGGTCACGGCCGACGACCGCGACCGGGCGGTGGGAGCTGTCGTGCGCGACGAGCACGCGGGCGGCACTGGCCGCCAGCGACAGCGCCAGCTCCGGGGTCAGCTCGTCATTCGCGAGCCCACGGACACCGTCAGTACCGAACAGGCGAGCCATCCGTCGACCTCCTTGTACGACCTACACAAGCATGGGGGTGGGGAGACACATCGGGGCTACCAGAAGCACCCGGAAAACAACGGAAGCGCCCACCCGAGTACGGATGAGCGCTTCCGGTAAAGCGGCAAAGCGCGATGAAGATCAGCGCTTGCTGTACTGCGGAGCCTTGCGGGCCTTCTTCAGGCCGTACTTCTTGCGCTCGACGGCACGCGCGTCGCGCTTGAGGAAGCCGGCCTTCTTGAGGACCGGGCGGTCATCGGCGTCGACCTCGACGAGCGCGCGGGCGATCGCGAGACGCAGCGCACCGGCCTGGCCGGAGATGCCGCCACCGTGCAGGCGGGCGAAGATGTCGAACGAGTCCGGCTTCTCGACGGTCACGAGCGGCTCGCGGATGAGCTGCTGGTGGACCTTGTTCGGGAAGTACGACTCGAGCGAGCGGCCGTTGAGCTTGAACTCACCGGTGCCGGGCACGACGCGGACGCGGACGACCGCCTCCTTGCGGCGGCCGACGGTCTGGGCGGTGCCACCGGCCGCGCGGGACGGCTTCGGGGCGGCCGGGGTCTCGCTGGTCACGACGCCGTCGAACGACTCGGTCGTGCCCTCGGCGAGAGTCTCGGTCTCGGTGCTGGTCACAGAAACTTCCTCACTCACTTGACGACCTGCGCGATCTTGTTGATCTCACGGGTCTGCGGCTGCTGCGCGCCGTGGGGGTGCTGCGGGCCCGAGTAGACCTTCAGCTTCTTCCCCATCGCGCGACCGAGCTTGTTCTTCGGCAGCATGCCCTTGACGACCTTCTCGACCAGCCGCTCGGGCTTGGTGTCGAGCAGCTCGCCGAAGGAGCGCTTGCTGAGGCCGCCCGGGTAACCGGAGTGGCGGTACGCGAACTTCTGCTCGCGCTTGTTGCCGGTGAGCGCGACCTTCTCGGCGTTGACGATGATGACGAAGTCACCGGTGTCCACGTGCGGGGCGTAGGTCGGCTTGTGCTTGCCGCGCAGCAGCGTGGCGACCTCAGTCGCGAGCCGGCCGAGCACGACATCCTCGGCGTCGATCACGTGCCAGGCACGAGTGACGTCGCCGGGCTTGGGGCTGTACGTGGGCAAGGGTCTACCTCGTCGTCAACATTGCGTGTGGGTTCTGTGCGTGCCTAACGATTGCTCGCCGCAACGCACAACGACATATGAAGATACCCGCTCGCCGATCGACAGACGAAGCGGGGGGTCGGTATGCCCGGGCATCTTACGCCCGGCCTGTCGATCGGCACACTCCCGACACGGCCCGATCGGGGCGTTCCGGGTACCCGGGCGAGCGCCTCCGGCGAGAATGAGACGATCCACGCGGGGACCGCGCTCAACATGGGGAACAGGATGAAACGACGGCCAACGACTTATCTAGCGCTCGGCTCGGTGCTCCTGCTCGCGGCGGCCGGCTGCGGCCAGGCGAAGGCGGGCACGGCGCTGCCCAAGGGTGAGGACGCCACGGCCTACGTGAACGCGAAGTTCGCGGGCGCGATGGACAAGCTCGACGCCTCCCTCGACCGCCCGAACACGAAGACCTCGCACGACGCCTACATCAGGCTCGATGACAAGTGGCTGCACAACATCATCACCGCCTCGCGCCAGGGCTCCCCCGAGAGCCGGGTCAGCCGCAACCGGTCGGAGAAGAACCCCGACGAGTCGCTCGACACGTTCATCCCGGCCGAGGGCCAGGTCGAGTACATGCACCTCGGGCCGGTCTACAAGAGCCTCGCCCCGACCGCGTGGGTGTCGATGCCGAAGCCGGCGAACCTCGGCCCGCTGTGCGCGTACTCCGGGGTGATCACCGCCTGCAAGATGGCCGACACGATCACCCGCTCGGTCCGCGCCGACAAGCGGGCCGTCAAGGGCGCGCGCAGCACCCCGGACGGCAAGACCGAGGTCAGCGTCGATGTGACGCTCGACGCGTTCCTCACCTCGCGGGTGGAGGTGCTGCCGCCGTCCGCGCTGGACATGATCGGCCCCGAGCTGCGCAAGCAGATAATCCCCACCAAGTTCGTCGTCGACGCCGACGGCAAGCTCAGCACCATCAGCATGGAAGCGAAGTTCGAAGGGGGCGGGCACAAGATGGAGCTGAAGTACGACTTCCGCTTCCTCGGCCCGGCCAGCCCTCAGGACTTTCCGAAGATCCCGGACCCCGCCGACGTGACCGTGCTGCCCGACGACGCCGCGGTGGACGACTTCTACAAGCGGCTCGGCGAGGTGCAGGGCGGATGACCAGCCGATCGATTCCGGGGGACCCGCGATGACCCAGCCGCCCGAACAGCAGCCCCAGCAGTGGTGGCAGCCCCAGGACCCGCAGGCGGCCACCGGCCCGCACTCGGGTCAGTGGCAGCAGGCGCCCGACGGCCCGCAGCAGACCGGGTCGTACACCGGGCAATGGCAGCAGAACCCCGCCGCCCAGCCGCAGACCGGCCCGTACGGCGGACCGTGGCAGCAGCAGCAACAGCAACCGCAGCAGCAGGCTCCGCAGCAGCAGGGCCAGTTCGGCGGCGGCTTCCAGCCGACCCAGTACGGCGGGCTCGGCGCGTTCGAGGAAGTGCTCGTGCCGAAGAAGGAGCGCTCCAAGAAGCCGCTCGTCTTCGGCGGCATCGGCGTGGCCGTGCTGGCCGCTGCCGGCGTCACGGCGTGGCTGCTCGGCGCGTTCGCGGGTGACACGCTGGACCAGAAGTCCTTGCAGGACGGGGTTTCCAAGGTGCTGACCGAGAACTACGGCGAGCACGACATCAAGAACGCGAGCTGCCCCAGCGGCCAGGCCGTCAAGAACGGGACGACGTTCGACTGCAAGGTCGACGTCAGCGGCCAGCAGAAGACCGTGACCGTGCGCGTGCTCAACGAAAAGCCCGAGTACGAGGTCGGCGCCCCGCACTAAGCCCGAAAAGGCTCGTGCGCGTTGCGGGCGGTTCTAACCGCCCGCAACGCGCACGAGCCTTTTTCTTTCGGGCAAACGAAAACGGTGGGCCTGAGCGCCGAAGCGCTTGGCCCACCGTGATTCGTGTGTGCGAGCGAGATCAGAACAGCTGCTCGACGCCCGACTCGGTGCCCTGGTAACCGTCGGCCAGCTGCGGCAGCACGGCGGCGATCTGCGCCAGAACCTGCTTCAGGTCCTCGAACGAGTCGTCCCAGGCCTTCTGCGCGGCGCCGTAGGCCTCGCGAGCGGCACCTTCCCAGCTGTTGATCAGCGGGGCGAGGTCCTGCTTGAGCTGGTCGAACTGCGCCTGCAGCTCACCGCCGGTCTTCTGGCAGTCGTCAGCCGCAGCGTGGATGGTGGCGTAATCAACAACGATGCCGTCAGGCATGTCACCCTCCCAGGTGTGTAAAGAAAGTCTTTGAGTATTCAGGGACTAGCAAGTGTGAAGCGAAGATCAGTTGCCCTCGAGCGCGGAGCCGAAGCCCTTGTGCAGCGCCTTGACCAGCTCGTCGTTCTGAGCTTCCGAGCGCTCGTACTTGGAGCCGGCCTCTTCGAGCAGGGTGGCGATCCGCTGCAGCGACTCGTTCAGCGTGCGGCCGTCGCGGTCGAAGCGCTCCATGACGTTCGCGAAGGCGTCAGCGGCAAGACCCGACCACCCGGCGCGGGTGTTCTCGATGTTGTCGCGCAGCTGCGAGAGGTTCTTGTCCATCGAGACGCGGACTTCGGTGACCTTCTTCTCCGCCTCGGTGAATTCTTGCGGAGTTCCCTTGAAACCCTGAGTAGCCATCTGGGACTAGCCCCCTTCGTAAGTGTGGTGTGCCCGTACTCGGTCGTTCTCGTTTGGTACGTGCCTATGACGGAGACCCTGCCATGGTTGGTTCCACGTTGTCCTCGCTTGTTCCCAAGTAGTTGCTTGCGCTAATGCTCGGACTGGGAACCGCTCATCCAAAGGTGGATCAGCGCACGCGCGGAAATCGCGTATTCGCTCGCAGCACCTATCCCTACCAGGGGTTTTACCGGTTCCTTGCGTCTACAGTGCACTGCGGTCAGTCGCCGCGGATCATGATTCGCGCTTGCGAAAAGTCCTCGTCGTCGTCACTCGATCGTGGCGGTTTCGGCGGGCGAGGCGGTCTCGGCGGAACCAATTCGTTCGCGCTCGGGAATTCGGGGACCGGATTCCCAGTCGCGAATCGGAACCGCTGAGCGGCTTCACTCACGGCGGGCGGAGTCGGCTTGGTCGCGGAACCGGCGAGACGGCGCTTGCCGAACTCCTTGATCAGTTCCTTGTTCTCTTCGCGATGACGTTCACGCTGGGCGCGCGCGGTGCCCGCGACCCGGCGCGCGTAGGTGATGGCGTTCTCCGCCGCCCTGGTGAGATCGGACCCGGTCTGCTCGCTCATCAGCCGATCACCAGCGTCCGGACGACCTGCTCGCAGGCGGCCTGTACCCGAGGCCGCACCGACTCGACCGCGTACTGGCAGGCGACGTGGACACGGCGCATGCCCTGCGTGGCGACGTACCAGTCGAGCCGCGCGGCGGCCTTGGTCTCCTGGTAGTAGATGACGGTCTTGCCCCCGAACGACTTGTCCGCGGCGAACTCGCCATGGCTGGAGCTGTTCTCGACCATGGTCCGCAGTTCGGTGACCAGCCGCTGGCGGTCGGCGGTCGCGTCGTAGGTCATCTTGAATTCCTGGACGGAGATGAGGTCGTCCCCGTTCTGGAGATCACCGGGCCGCAGCACGACCTGGCTCTTGGCCACGCTGTCGCTCGTCTGCACCCAATCGGCCGGCGCGTAGAAGCGGTAGTCGTACGCCGCGTACTGCTTGCCCTCCTCACCGCCGCCGTTCAGCACGACCAGCAGGGTCGCGACCGCGGCGGCGACCAGCAGCACCACTCCCCCGATCACCCAGGGCAGCTTGCGCTTGGGTTTCGCGGGCTGGTTCCAGTTCGCCGACGGCTGGAGCACCGGCGGCGCCTGCTGCGGCATCGGCCGCGGTGGCGCCTGCACCTGGCTGTAGGCGGGCTGGGGTGCGGCCGGGTAGGGACGACGGGGTGGTTCGCCAGGCCGGACGATCTCCGTGCGCTCGTCGATCTGACGCGGGCCGCTCGGCCCGCCGGAGACCGCGGAACCGGGCAGCGCGCCGGTGCGGTCGGGATCGATCAGCACGGCACGCAGCGCGCCACGGGCGACCACCGTCTCCGGCTGGTCGAGCGTGGTCGGCACGACGCCGGTGCGCTCGTGCACCAGGCGCGAGATCATCGGGATCCGGCTGGAGCCGCCGACCAGGAAGATCGCGCTGAGCTGCTGCGGGCGCAGTCCGGCGTCGTCGACGGCCGCACGGGTGAGCTCGACGGCGCGGCCCAGCGGCGCGGCGATCAGCCGCTCCAGGTCTTCCCTGGTCACGTGCGCGTCCGCGAACGGCGGCGGCATCGGCACGTCGGTGTACGCGTGCCGGGACAACGTCTCCTTGGCGCCGCGGACGTCCTGGCGCAGCACGCGGCGGCGCCGGCGGTCGGCCATCTCACGGCCTTCGACGAGCTGCCGCCAAGCCTGCGGATCGGTCGCCGACACCAGCGAGCCGACGTGTTCGAGCAGCGCCTGGTCGATGTCGGCGCCACCGAAGCTGGGGTCGCCTCGGGTCGCCAGCACCTGGAACCCACCACGCCTGCCGGCGGGCCCGGCGGACGGCGCTCTGCGCACGACACTGACGTCGACGGTGCCGCCGCCGAGGTCGAGCACCGCGATCGTCTGCCCCGGCTGACCGCTGAACTCGACGGTCCGCTCCGACTGGAGATCCGACGGCGCGAACGTCGCGGCGTGGAACACCGCGGCCGCGACCGGCTCCGGCACCAGCGCGACCTCGTTCGCCAGCCCGCCGGCGGCCTGGCGCAGCAGCCTGGTCCGGATGGCGCCCCAGTCCGCGGGGTGGGTGAGCACGAGCAGGCTGACGTCGGCGCCACCCGCGAGCACCTTGGCCTCGGTCACCGCGCGGCGCAGTACGGCGTGCACCACGTCGGTGACCAGCAGCACCGAATCGCCGAGCAGCAGCTCGCCCTCGTCGATCCGGCGCTTCGGGTTCGGCTCGTAGCGCGAGGGGTCGACGGCGGCCTGCCGCTCGGCCTCCTGGCCGACGAACAGCGTGCCGTCCGCGGCGGCGAACACCGCGGACGACATCAACGGCTGCCCGTCGATCACCACGACCTGGGGATCACGCCCGTTGACCGAAGCGACAACGCAGGTGCTCGACGTCCCGAAGTCGACAGCGACTCGTAACGTCAAGGCCGGGCCCCCTCAATAATCACAGCGAGCGTCACCAGGAACCTAACCCAACGGACTCGAAGGCCCCCTAGGGCCTGAGAGTCTTCACGGTGCGCGCCTCTTTCCCGGCCGCCAGGCCGGAAGTTTTCGGGGCGCCAGGGCGGAGCCCTGTCGACCCGAAAACTTGAGCGCGCATTTAGTCATTGTCATTCGCTCATTCAGGCGCGATCCACGACACCTGCATGAGCTGCTTGCCGAACTTACGGCTGTGGATGAAACCACGGCCGGGCGGCATGGGTCCGGGCTTGGTCGTGCCGATCAGCATGCCTTCGTCGCGGGAACCGTTCATGACCATGCCCGGCGCCGCGATCTCCTTGAGCTTGCCGAGGATCGGGTCGAACATCGCGCGGCTCGCGCCACCGGTACGCCGGACGGCGACGATGTGCAGGCCGACGTCCTTCGCCTGGGCGAGGAAGTCGGAGACCGGCTTGAGCGGGTTGTTCGTGGACGTGACCACCAAGTCGTAGTCGTCGACGATGACGAACAGGTCGGGACCCTTCCACCAGGACCGGGTCTTGAGCTGTTCCTGCGTGACGTCCGGGCCGGGCAGCCGCTTCCTCATCGAGTTCGCGACGTCCTGCATCATCGCGTCGAGCTGCGCGGCCTGCACCGCGTAGCCGAGCAGCTGCTCGCCCTCGATGAAGCCGAGCATGGTGCGCCGGAAGTCCACCAGGATGATGACGGCTTCCTTCGGCGTGTACCGCTCGGTGATGCCGCGGACGATCTGGCGCAGCAGGTTCGTCTTGCCGGACTCGCCGTCGGCGAACGCGTAGAAGTGCGGGTCCTGGTCGAAGTCGAGGTACACCGGGGCGAGCTCGTCCTCGTTGACCCCGATCGGGATCAGGCGCGAGTCGCGGCGCTTGTCGATCGAGAGCACTTCCTCGTAGGAGATCTCCTCCGGCAGCAGGCGGACCTGCGGCGCGGGGCGGCCACGCCAGGCGGCGGCGATCTTCGCCACCGCGTCGGCGACGCCGGCACCGACGTCCTCGGCGTCGCTCGACCCGTCGACCCGGGGCAGCGCGGTGAGCATGTGCAGCTTGTCCCTGGTCAGACCGCGGCCGGGACGACCGGCTGGCACGTTGACCGCGACGCGGCGGTCGATGTCCGACTCGCTCGGGTCACCGAGGCGCAGCTCGAACCGGGTGCCGAGCATGTCCTTGATCGCCGGGCGGATGTCCGCCCAGCGGTTGGCGGCGATCATCACGTGCACACCGAAGGTCAGACCCTGGGTGGCCAGCTTGGTGATCTGCTGCTCGAGCTCCTCGAAGTCCTCGCGCAGCGCCTTCCAGCCGTCGACCACCAGGAACGCGTCACCGAACGGGTCGGTCTCCGGCGGGATCTCGCCGCGGCGCTTGCGGTTGCGGAACTCGGCCATCGAGTCGATGCCCAGCGCGCCGAACCGGCCTTCGCGCTCGGTCAGCAGCGTGGTCAGCTCGGCCACGATGCGGCGGGCCTTGTCCGGCTCGCGCCTGGCCACCGCGACGCCACCGACGTGCGGCAGGCCCTGCAGACCGGCGAGCGTGCCACCACCGAGGTCGACGCAGTAGAACTGCACTTCCTCAGGGGTGTGCGTGAGCGCCATCGACATGATCAGCGTGCGGAGCATGGTCGACTTGCCCGACTGCGGTCCGCCGACGAGCACGCCGTGCCCGGTGGCGCCGGAGAAGTCGGCCCACAGCGGGTCACGCCGCTGCTCGTACGGCCGGTCGACGATCCCCATCGGGATCTGCAGCCTGCCGTTGCCGAAGAAGCCGACCGGCGAAAGGCCGCGATCCTCGGTGGGGTTCAGGTTGGGGAGCAAGGTGTCCAGCGAGCTGGGCTCCTTGAGCGGCGGCAGCCACACCTCGTGCGCGGGCGGCCCCTGGCCGACCAGGCGCGAGACGATGACGTCGAGCTCGCTCGGCTCGACCGCCTCTTCCGACTCCTTCTGCGGCGCGGCGACCTCTTCGATGACCGGCTCCGGCTCCTTGGGGAGCTCGATGAAGTCGGGCACGAACAGCTGCGGGCGCTTGTCGGCGCGGACCACGGCCGACCCCGGCGTGGCGACCTTGATGCCGGACGGGCGGTATGGGCCGGAGACGTACGAGGCCTTGAACCGCACCAGCGACGAGGTGTCGAACTTGAGGTAACCGCCACCGGGGACCGACGGCAGCTCGAACGCGTCGGGCACGCCGATGGCCGCGCGGGACTCCGCCGCCGAGAAGGTCTTCAGGCCGATCCGGTAGGACAGGTGCGAGTCGAGACCACGCAGCTTGCCCTCCTCGAGCCGCTGCGACGCGAGCAGCATGTGCATCTGGAGCGACCGGCCCAGACGGCCGATGGCGACGAACAGGTCGATGAAGTCCGGCTTCGCGGCCAGCAGCTCGGAGAACTCGTCACAGACGATGAACAGCGCGGGCAGCGGGTCGAGGTCGGCGCCGTTCTCGCGGGCCTTCTCGTACTCCCAGACGTTCTTGAAGTTACCGCCGTTCTTCAACGCTTCCTGGCGGCGGTTCATCTCACCGGCCAGCGCGTCCTTCATGCGGTCGACCAGCGTGACCTCGTCCGCGAGGTTGGTGATGACCGCGGACACGTGCGGCGCGGAGTCCAGGCCGAGGAACGTCGCACCACCCTTGAAGTCGACGAGCACGAAGTTGAGCGTGCTCGACGAGTGCGTGGCGAGCATGCCCAGCACCAGCGTGCGGAGGAACTCCGACTTACCGGAACCGGTCGCGCCGATGCACAGGCCGTGCGGGCCCATGCCCTCCGCCGCGGCCTCCTTGATGTCCAGCTCGACCGGCTGGCCGTACTCGCCGACGCCGAACGGGACGCGGTAGCGGTCGCGGATCGGCCTCGGCCGCCACGCCTGCTGCACGTCGAAGGTCATCGGGTCGCCCGGGATGCCCAGCAGTTCGAGCAGCGACGGGTTGGACAGCAGCGGCTCGTCCTCGTTGGCCTCGGCGCCTGCGCCGGAGCCGACCCGGTACGGCGAGATGCGGCGGGCGAGCGCCTCCATCTCGACCAGGCTGAGCGTGTCCGGCCTGCCGAACCATTCGACGCCGCCCGCGCTGCGCGCGCCGAGGCGTTCCGGCTCGACGACCAGGCGCAGGCCGCGGCGGGCGGCGAGGTTGCCGGTGGAGTCGGAGAGGTCGATCAGCGTGACTCCGACCAGGCCCTCTTCGAGGATGATCTGCTCCTCGCGGGTGACCTCCGCGTCGTCGATGATGATCACGACATGCGGCTGGTCCGGCGCGGGCGTGGCGTTGCGCGAGAAGCGCTGGCGGTCACGCAGCTCCTCGTCGAGCCAGTTTTCGATCTGGGCCAGCGAACCGGCCATCATCCGCAGCTGGCCGATGCCGTCCGACAGCGTGGGGTGCTGGACGTGGGGCAGCCACTTCGCCCACTCCCACTCCTCCTTCGCACGGCCCGCGGTGGCGACGGCGATCAGCACGTCGTCCGCGGAGTGGAAGGTGACCAGCTGGGCGAGCATGGCGCGGGTCAGGCCGCGCACGAGCTGGCGCTCGCCGGACATGCTGACCGCGGCGAACCCGCGCAGGGTGATCTGGGTGGGCAGGTCGGGCACGATCGAGTGCGCGCGGACGAACCGGCGCAGCGCGAGGGTGGCGATCGGCTCCAGCTCGTCGACCGGGCCGGTCTGCGGCGGGACGAGCCGGGTGGCGAGCCGGTGCGAGCTGCGGCCGACGCGCAGGTGGAGAAAGTCCTGGTCGTTGCCGCGGCGCTCCCACATGCGTCGGCTGGTGGCGAGCGACCACAGCATCTGCGGGTCGGGGTGCACCCACTCGAGCGCGGCGCGCTGGTCGACCATCGCCTCACGGGCGCGGTCACGCATCTGGCCGAGGTAGCGCAGGTAGTCCTTGCGGTCCTCGTTCATCTCGGCCTTTTTGGCGCCACCGCCCTTGCCGCCACCGCCCGCCATCATGCCGACGGTGCCCATGACCATCATGCCGCCCATCATGAGCATCATCGGGCTGCGTCCACCGAGGGTGAACATCACCACCATCATGCCGACGGAAGCGACGATCATCACCACCGGCAGCATCTTCATCACGACGCTTCCGGGGATCGTCCGGGGCACCTCGGGCGGCGGCTCCAGGTGCACCTCGCCACCGGGTGGGCGTGGCGCGGCCAGCCGCGGCGACCGCTTGAACTGCAGCGTGCTCACCGAAAGAACCCCTCTTCAACTCGGCGATGTCCCAGGCCCGGCCAGCAGCGCTGCCCCGGGTGAACCACACGGTAGCGAACCACCGGCGCCGGTACGGTCAAGACCGCCCAACCCGGTCGGGTTGGTGCGAACCGGCACCACGGCGGTGGCCGGTGCGCTAATACTAGGACCGCACACCGACAGAATTGGGCCGTTCGGCCGAACCAGGGCGTTATCCCACGGTCAGCGGACCCGGCAGGTACCTTCTTGGCCAGCGAAGGCAAGATGCAGCTGCGGGGACCTGTCGGTGACCGCGAGCGTTCACTCCAGGCAGGGGGCTAGCAGTGGCAACGGGCACGACTGTTTTCAGCAGGGTGACGGTGGTCGCACCACGCACCCGGATCGACGTGGCACTGCCCGCCGACGTCGCGGTGGCCGATCTGCTGCCGATGCTGCTGGAAATGGCCAAGGAGGCCACCGCGGACGGTGGCGCCAGGCACGGCGGCTGGGCGCTGGCCAAGCTCGGCGACGCCCCGCTCGACCCGGCGCGCACGCTCGCGTCGCTCGGCGTCATCGACGGTGAGCTGCTGCAGCTGCGCAAGCGCAACGAGAACCCGCCGCCCCCGCTCTACGACGACGTGGTCGACGCGATCGCCGAGTCGTCGCCGGACAGCTTCCGGCCGTGGACCAAGGAGACGGCGCAGCGCTTCGGGCACATCGCGGGCGGCGTCGGCCTGTTCGCGGCCGCGATGGCGTTGTTCTTCGGCGGTTCGCTCTTCGGCGGCAACGCGCTGATCTCCGCGATCGCCGCCGGTGTCGCCGCGATCGCCTGCGTCGCGATCGGCGCGACACTCGCGAAGGCTTACCAAGCCGAGTCGACCGGCGTGCTGATCGCCGCGGCCGGCGGCCTCCCGATGGCCTTCGTCAGCGGCTTCTACATCGTGCCCGGCTTGTCCATGCGCGCGAACCTGTTGCTGGGCTCGACGTTGGTGGTCATCGTGGCCGCCGTCTGCATCATGATCATCGGGCGCGGCGTGACCACGTTCATCGCCGCCGCCACCGCCGCGGGCTTCGGCGCGGCCGCGTTCCTGTTCGCCACGCTGGTCGCGCACCCGGCGGCCGGTATCGCCGCTGGCACCGCCGCGATCGCGCTGGCCTGCATCTCGATCCTGCCGCGCGCGACCATCTGGCTCGCGAAGCTGCCGCTGCCGCACGTGCCGAGCACCGCGGAGGAGCTGAAGGAAGACTCCGGCTTCCCCGACTTCCGGTCGATCGAGCAGAAGACGATCGTCGCGCACAACTACATGACCGGCCTGCTGATCGGCTGCGGCATCGCGACCGCGCTGTCCGCCGTCATCGCGGCCACCTCGCCGAGCGTCTTCGGGCTGATCCTCGGCGTGGTCGCGACGCTGGTGCTGCTGCTGCGCGCCAGGTCGTACGCCAACGGCAGCCAGGCCATCGCGCTGCTGACCACCGGCATGATCTCCGGCGCGGGCATCCTGTTCGGCTGGATGTGGGCGCAGAGCCCGATGGGCCGCCTGCTGTGGGTGTTCGGCGTGCTGGTGATCGTCGCCGCCGGCTCGCTCGTGGTCGGCGTCGTGTTCCCGAACCAGCGGTTCTCGCCGCCGATGCGGCGTACGGTCGAGATCATCGAAGCCATCTGCATCGCCACGGTCGTCCCGCTCGCGCTCGGCGTGATGGACCTCTACGCCACGCTGCGGCACATCAACTTCAAGTGAGTGTTGGCATGAACTGGGGAAAGCGCACGGCCAGCCTGCTGCTCGCCGCCGGGATCGGGGTGCTGAGCCCGGCGGGCTCGTTGCCCGCGTGGGCACAGGAGTCGACGACACCGTCGCCGACTCCGACGCCGAGTCAGGCGCAGAGCGACGTGCCTTCGTGGGCGCCCCCGCCGGTGTCCGTGCAGGTGCCTGAGGACTCGGGCAAGCCGCCGGAGTCCTACGAGCCGAAGAACCAGTGCGTCTCGAAGAACCTCGGCGTGAACATCGAGCTCGTGAACAAGCCGTGGGGCCAGCAGTACCTGCAGATCGAAGAGCTGCACAAGATCGTCCAGGCGAAGACGAAAGCCGAGGCAGGCGAGGGCATCAAGGTCGCGGTCATCGACACCGGCGTCCGCGCGCACCGGTACTTCCAGGACCGAGTCGAAGGCGGCGGCGACTACGTCATCACCGAGGACAAGGGCCTGAAGGACTGCGACGGCCACGGCACCGAGGTCGCCGGCATCATCGCCGCGAATCCGAAGAACACCGGCATCGGGTTCATCGGGGTGGCGCCCGCCGCCAGGATCCTGTCGATCAGGCAGTCGAGCCAGAACTACAAGAAGCAGGACAAAACCTCGTCGGCGACCTCGTCGTCATCCTCGGAAACGCCCGGTGGCGGCCAGTCGAAGACGGAGACGCCGAGCGGCGAGAACTCCGGCGGCGACACCGGTGGCCAGTCGTTCCACGGCGACACTCAGCCCAACCAGAAGAACACCGGGCGCCAGCAAGGTGAAGAGGGTTCGGCAGGCACGCTGAAGAGCCTGGCTCAGGCCGTGGTGCGCGCCGCCAACGCGCCGGGCGTCAAGGTGATGAACCTGTCCGTCGACAACTGCCGCCCCGCGGCCGCTGCCATGGGCGAGGGCGAAAAGCAGCTGCAGGCCGCGGTGAAGTACGCCGTCGAGGTCAAGAACGTCGTCGTGGTGGCCGCCGCCGGGAACACGGGCGACAACTGCAAGCAGAACGACCAGCCGAACCCCGAAAAGCCGACGTCCATCGTCACCCCGCCGTGGTTCTCCAACGACGTGATCTCGGTCGGTGCCATCCACAAGGACGGCAGCGTGGCCCCGTTCAGTGTCTTCGGTCCCTGGGTCACGGTCGCCGCGCCTGGCACGGAGATCATCTCGCTGGACCCGGCTCCCGAATCGGACGGTCTGGCGAACCTGACCATCGAGGGCGGCAACGAGCCGTCCCAGATCCAGGGCACCAGCTTCGCGGCGCCGTACGTCGCCGGTGTGGTGGCGCTCGTCCGCCAGATGTATCCCGATCTGGACGCTCGCGGGGTGATGAAGCGGATCACGGAGACCGCGCAGCACCCGGCCGCGCCCGGTGGCCGTGACAACTTCGTCGGCTACGGCGTGATCAACCCGATGGCGGCGCTCACGTCGAGCCTGCCGTCGGAGCGTGGCGTCAAGGCGCCGGTCCCGGTCCGCTTCCCCGCCGACCTGCCGCCCGCCAACAACGCGAACTGGAAGCCGATGGTGGTCGCTCTGGCGGGCGCGGGCGGTGGCCTGGTCGCGCTGCTGATCACGCTCTTCGTGGTCCACACGGTGCGGCGCAACCGCTCCGAGAACTCCTGAAAAACGCGATAAAGCGGGCTTTATCCCGGTGTGGGATAAAGCCCGCTTTATCCCGTTTCTAGGCCTTCGGGTCCTTGGGTGCCTCGGTTTTCTTGGCAGGCGCGGGTTTCTCGGTCTCGCCGATGACCGGCGGGACCACCTGCTCCGGCTCGCCGAAGAGCTCGGCGGGCTTGGTTTGCTGACGCTGCTTGGGTTTGTGCGTCTGGCCGCCACCGCCGCCCGCCGCCATCCCGCCCATCATCGGCGGCATCATCATGCCCATCCCGCCGCCGACGACCGCGCCCGCCGCGACACCTGCCACCGGGGCCAGGTTGCCGTCGGTGGAATCTTGGTGCTGCTGCTGGGAATCCGGTGCAGCTGACGAAGCCGTGGTCGACTCGGCGTCGGCTGCCGCCGCGTCGATGATGTCGTGCAGCTTGAAGCGCTTCTCCGGGTAGCGGTGTGAGATCTCGATGGTCCGCGTCGCCGCGTCAGGACCGTCCACGCCGTCACAGAAGCGTCCGAAGGCCTCCAGGACGTCCCTGGCGGCCTCATAAAGCGCCTTGGCGGACTCTTGGGCCTCAACCAGCTGAGCGCGCGCACGCTTGTCGCCGCCGACCGGGAGCAGGGCCGTCTCCGAAGTCAGCTCGGCCGTGTCGACCAGCAGCTCGTTCAGCTCGTCCGCGATCTCCTTGACCGCGCCGGCGACGTCGTCGAGCGCGGTCGCCATCGCGTTCATCGCGTCTTCGACGTCGGCGCCCGCGATGTTGATCTGCTCGATGTAGACGACGAACGCGTCGGCGTCCTTCCCGGACCAGGCGGTGTCGAGCTTGCCGAGATCCGTCGCGAGCTCGTCGGAAACCCGGCCGGCCGCGGCAGCGGCCGTGCGCCACTTCGCCGCTTCGGCGCCGAGCTGCTCCCACTTGCCGACGACCGGGTTCAGGTAGTCCTTGACCGGGTCGTTCACGCCGAGCTGCTCGGCCAGCATGCTCAGATACTCGAGGCCCAGCGTCGCCGTCATCGGTTCACCCGCGCGATCATCTCGGCCGCTTCCTCGTCGCCGCCCGCGTGCTTGGCGACGACCGTGTGCAGCGCCTCGCCCGCCGACTTCAGCGCCTCGGAGCCCGCGATGAGCTGGCCCCGCAACGCTTCCGAGGCGCGCGCGTAGGACTCGCCGAGCCCGATCTCGGTGCCGAGATCGCCGAACGCCTCCGGCGCCACGTCCTCGGCGCCGAGTGGCTCGGCGGCCGCGTGCAGTTCGGCGGCGTTGTCGTCGACCTTCTTGGCGTAGTCGACGATCACATCCGCGCTGACATTGATCCCAGCCACAAAGTCCTCCGCTCGTCCCCGATCCGACGGCGGTCGCCCGCCGCCGGTTCCGGATTCACTTGCCCGGCGGCGGAGCGGCTGCCGAGGACGGACGCGCGGTCGGGTAGTTCTTCGCGGCCTTGTCGATCGGCACCGTGTCGTAGGTCGCGAGCACGTCCTGGGTGTTCAACGACGCGCCGGACGGCAGCAGCGCGAGGATCGCTTCCGGCGCGGGCTGCAGGTTGTCGAGGCCGAGGCCTTCGGCGGTCTTGACGTCCGGAACCCCGTAGCGCAGGCCGCGGTCGGAGACGAGCTGGATGGGACCCCGGTCGAACTGCTCCTTGATGACCACCGAACGGACGGCCGCGGCGAAACCCGGCTTCATGTAGAAGCGGTTGACCAGGCCACGGTCCGCGCTGGGCGTGCCCAGCTCGATCGAGTCGTTCTTCGGCGCCGGGAGCTTGTTGTCCACATAGACCGAGGTGTGCACGTCGCGGCCGTTGCCCTCACCGGTGATGTTCCAGCCGAGGCAGGCGACCTCGGACTGCTTGGCCGGATCGAGTGGGGCGACCTTGGTCTGCGGGTAGTCCTGAACCTGCAGTGCGCCATCGTCGGTCGGCTTGAGCTGCTTGACGTTCTGGATCTTGTCGAACCCCAGGCTCTGGATGCTGTTGCTCGAGCCGCGGAGGATGTTCGCGACGACCGGCGAGACGTGCTGGATACCGGTCCTGGTGATGACCCAGTACTCCATCGGCGCGCCGGCGGGCTGGGTCGAGAAGACATCGCCGATCTTGAGGTTGTTCATCGCGAACGGGGGCGCGGTGTCGGCGCCCTCGATGAACGGCTTGGTGAGCATCGGCACCTCGGGGATCGCGTTCAGCATCCCCTCCGAGATGAATCGAGGCGTCGTGCCACCCAATTCGAGAGCGGTGTTCACCGGGCCGCTGTTCTTCGGATCGATCTCGGCACGCACCGTATTCGCGTTGCGCTGATTCACGCTGCCGGCCAGCCGGTAAACGAGATAGGTCTTGCCGAGCGCGCTCTTGGCGAGCAACGCCTCATTGTTAGCCAGCTCACGACCCAATTTCGGGACACCGGCGTAAACGGACGTCTCGTTTTTCCCGCTGAGCTCGCCGGGAAGTGAACGGTCGATGCCGATTTCGTCGCAGACCGCCCAGTCGTTGGAAATCCGCTGTGACGCGCTCGGCAGCAGCTGGGGGCCGTCCGGGATACCGGTCAGCCTGCCGCGCGGCACGTCGCGCAGCTGGTCGTCGCCGACGACCGTCGCCGGTGAGGGCTTGCCACCACTCGCGCCGCCCTGTGCCATCAGCAGCAATCGCGCGGACGCCATGTTGAACGTGGGGTAAAGCTTCTTGGGATTCCCCATGACCACGTACACGGTGCCCGACTGCTCGCCGATGACGATCTTGCCTGCCTCCGGCACCGAGGGCGCCGGGCTGAGCAGGCCCCAGACCACGAAACCGATCATGCCGATCATGCCCAGAAAGAAGCCGACGACCGTGGCACGGGAATGCGTGCGCATCGGGTCGTTCAGCATCACGGCGTCCCGGCGGACCAGCGCGGACTGCATACGGCGCAGAACGAACTGATAAGCCTGGACTTGAGACTTCGTCGTGGGTGTTGATGGCATTCTCGACCTACAGCTCTCCCAGTCGCGGTACGGTTCCGCAGGATAGCCGTACGGGGACCGTCTGGTGTGGGGTTTCTACCAACTCAAGCTAGGGTCGGGCACCCCGGGACCGGCTTTCCGGTACCAGTAAGCACGAGGGGAAGAGAACGAGCGGATGTCCGTCAACACTCCTCCGCGTCCGCCAGGGCCACCGGGCCCGCCGCCCCAGGGGCGGCCGCCCATGCCGCCACCGCGGCCGGGCAGACCAGGCGGACCCGGCGGTCCAGGCGCACCGCTCGGTGGCCCTCCGCCCAAGCAGGGCGGCCCCGGTGGGCCGCCTCCCGGCCCTCCGCGCGGACCTGGCGGTCCGGGTGGACCTGGCGGCCCCGGCGGTCCCCAAGGCCCTGGTGGGCCTGGTGGACCTCCGCCTGGCGGTCCTCCGCCCGGTGGTGGCCAGCCGCCTTCCGGTCAGCAGCCGCCCGCGACTCCCCCGCCGGCGCCCGCGGTGCACGTGGCGCCGCCGACCCGGCGGCGGAGCGGGCACGCGAGCCTCGGCCCGCTGCCGGTGGCGAACCTGGTCGTGCTGGAGGTCGGCTTCGCGATCGGGCTGATCCTGCTCGCGATCGACATGGACCTGAAGTACGTCAGCATCGGCATCGTCGCGGTCGCGCTGGTGATCGGCTTCCTCCGGTTCGGCGGCGGCTGGTTCACCCAAAGGGTTGGACTTACCGCGCGCTACACCTTCCGCTCACACGACCGGGTGGCGACCCCGTTGCCGCCGAGCTCGCTCGAGAGCATCGCGGCCGAGGACGCCACGGTCACCGGGCCGGACGACGCGCGGGTCAACCTGCTGCGTCTGACGGTGCCGGACCTGGTCGTGGCGCACAGCGTCGACCACGAGCGGCAGCAGGTCGGCCTCGCGTGGAACGACGGGACGTGGACCGCGGTACTGCTCGTCGAGCCAGCGCCCGCGCTGATCACGCAGGCAGGCGGCGCGCCGAGCCTGCCGCTGGCCGCGCTCGCGCCGTGCCTCGAAGACCGCGGTGTGGTGCTCGACTCCATCCAGACCATCTGGCACTGCTACCCGGGCAGCGCGGCGCTTCCGTCGGACTCGCCCGCGCTCAGCTCGTACATGGAGGTGCTCGGCCCGCTGCCCGCGGCGGCCAGGCGCACCACCTGGGTGGCCATCCGGCTCGACCCGCGCCGCTGCGCCGCGGCCGTGCGTGAACGGGGCGGCGGCACGGTCGGCGCGCACCGCGCGCTGATCGGCGCGCTGTCGCGCGTCCGCAACGCGCTGGAGTCCCAAGGTGTCCCGACGCGTCCGCTCGACCCGGACGAGCTGCTGCGCGCCAGCATCTCGGCCGCCGAGCTCACGGCCGTCGCCGGTTCGCCGCAGAAGGTCAGCATGAACGAGAGCTGGACCGGTCTCACCGCGGCGGGCATCGGGCACGCGAGCTACGCGATCTCGAACTGGCCGCGGGGCAAGATCACCAGCAGTCTCAACGCGCTCACCAGCGTGCGTGCGTTGTCGGCGACCGTGGCCATGTCGATCTCGCCCGCGTCGGACGAGGGCAAGGTCGGCCTGCGCGGTGTCGTGCGGCTGAGCGCACGCAACCCGCGTGAGCTCGACGAGGCGGACCAGCGGCTGCGTGGCATCTCGGACCGGCTCGGGGTCTCGCTGACGCCGTTGCGCGGCTTGCAGATCGCCGGCTTCAACGCGACGCTGCCGATCGGAGGAACGGCATGAGTTCACGACTTCGCGACGCGGGCGGGGCCGCGGGTGTCGCGCCCGAGTTCACGGTCGACCCGGCGATGCTCGACGCGATCAGCCCGTCCGGCGACCGCGGCGGCATCGTGCTGGGCTCCGGCCTCAAGGGCGAGCCGCTGACGATCTCGGCGCTGCGCTCGACCCCGACCCGCATCGTCCTGGTCGGCGGTCTCTACCTGGCCCGCCAGGTCGCGATGCGCGCGATGGCCGTCGGCGCCTGGGTGGTCGTGGCCACCGGCCGTCCCGCGGCCTGGCAGGTGCTCCAGAAGGCGGCGGGCACGCAGCAGCCGGGGCGTCCGCCGCTCGTGCAGATCAGGCGGCTGTCGCCGGTCGACCTGCCGCGCCCGTCCGAGGACGCGCCGCTGCTCGTGGTCACCGACGGCGGCCCGACGCCGCAGGACCTGTTCCCGCCGCGTTCGCCGTGGCAGACCACGATCTACGTGCTGCCCTACCTGCACCCGCAGGCGGGCGCGACCGCGAACGCGGCCGACCTGGTGCTGATGCAGCGTCTCCCCGCAGGCCAGGCCGAACTGGCGGCCCGGCTCTGGCGCCTGCCGCCGCAGATGATGCGGCAGCTGACCACGCTGAAGGACGACCAGGTCATCGCGCTCGGCCTGAACCTGTGGCGGCCGCTTCGCCTGGTCACGACCGGCAAGGAGCAGCAGATCCTGGGTCCGGTGCGGCGCGGGGACTAGGCCCTTGGCCTGGGAAAAAAATCCCAATGCGGCATTGGTCGGTTTTCAGCTTCCCAATGTGGCTTTCGTCAGATCAAAGCTGACGAAAGCCACATTGGGATTTTTTTCGCTGGGTCAGGGCTGGGGCGAGCGGGTGGCCCTGGTCTGGGCGGCACGCTGGGCGAGTTCGGCGTCGGGTGGGTAGTCGACGGCTTCCAAGGTCAGGCCGTGGGCCGGGGCGACGGCCGAGTCGCGGGTGCGGCTGGCGAGGACGGCCTCGGGCCAGTCGATCGGGCGGCGGCCGTCGCCGACCATGAGCAGGGCCCCGACCAGGCTGCGGACCATCGAGTGGCAGAAGGCGTCGGCGGAGACGTGGACCTCAAGCGCGTGGGGGCCGGTGCGAGTCCACTCCAGGCGCTGGAGTTCGCGGATGGTCGTGCCGACCTCGCGGGCCTTGCAGTAAGCGGCGAAGTCCTGCAAGCCCAGCAAAGCGGCGGAGGCCTCGTTCATCCGGGAGACGGAGAGCGGGCGGTTCCAGGCCAGCGTGTGATTGCGCCGCAACGGATCCACGCCCCAGGGAGCGTCTGAGACCCGGTAACGGTAGTGCCTGCGTACGGCCGAGAAGCGGGCGTCGAAGCCGTCAGGGGCGACCTGGGCGGCCAGCACACGCACGTCACCGGGCAGGTAGCGGTTCCAGCGGAAGCACATCCGCTCCAAGTCGGGAATGCCGAGTGAGTCGACCTCGATCCGGCCACGCTGACCAGGCACCACGTCGAAGTGGATGACCTGACCGGACGCGTGCACGCCGGCGTCCGTGCGGCCGGCGACGACCACGGACCGTGGCACGGACAGGCCGGGCGGCTGCTTCGAGAGTGCGTCTTCGACGAGGCCTTGGACTGTGCGCAGACCTGGCTGACGGGCCCAGCCTGCGAAGTCCGTGCCGTCGTAGGCGATGTCCAGGCGGATACGAACGAGCCCGCCCTCCCCGTGGGGAGAAGCGGGCTCGTCCGGCGTGCTTGCGGCCAATTAGTCCTTCTTGGCTTCTTCGGTCTCGGCAGCCTCGTCAGCGGCCGGAGCCTCTTCGGTGGTCTCGGCGGAAGCCTCGACGACCTCGGGGGTCTCTTCGGCAGGAGTCTCGACGACCTCAGCGGCCTTCGGGGCGTCCTTCGCGAACTTGGTGCCGCGGGCCTTCTCGGCCTCCGAGGTGACCGTCTTCTCCTGGACCAGTTCGATGACCGCCATGGGGGCGTTGTCGCCCTTGCGCGGCATCGTCTTGGTGATACGGGTGTAGCCACCCGCACGCTCGGCGAAGTGCGGGCCGATCTCGGCGACCAGCTTGTGCACGACCGTCTTGTCGCGGACGACACGCATGATCTGACGGCGGTTGTGCAGGTCGCCCCGCTTCGCCTTCGTGATCAGCTTCTCGGCCAGCGGACGCACCCGCCGGGCCTTGGCCTCGGTCGTGGTGATCTTGCCGTGCTCGAACAGCTGCGTGGCCAGGTTGGCCAGGATCAGCCGCTCGTGGGCGGACGACCCGCCGAGACGGGCGCCTTTGGTGGGCGTGGGCATCGGTTCTCCTAGTTCAGTACAGCCAAAGACCTACCCGGCCTACAGCTGCTCCGTCTCTGCGTAGTCCTGGCCATCGTCGTGGCCGTTGTCGGAAATGCCGTCCGTGAGACCGTCGACGCCCTCGGACCAGCCTTCTCCGTCGTAGCTGGCCGCGGCCGCCGTCGGGTCGAACCCGGGCGGGCTGTCCTTGAGCGCGAGGCCGAGGCCGACGAGCTTGAGCTTGACCTCGTCGATCGACTTCGCACCGAAGTTGCGGATGTCGAGCAGGTCGGCCTCGCTGCGCGAGACCAGTTCGCCGACGGTGTGGATGCCTTCGCGCTTGAGGCAGTTGTACGACCGGACGGTGAGGTCCAGGTCCTCGATCGGCATCGCGTAGGCCGCGATGGTGTCCGCCTCCTGCGGGGAGGGGCCGATCTCGATGCCCTCGGCGTCGACGTTCAGCTCGCGGGCGAGACCGAACAGCTCCACCAGCGTCTTACCGGCCGACGCGACCGCGTCGCGCGGCGTGATCGACGGCTTGGTCTCGACGTCCAGGATCAGCTTGTCGAAGTCGGTGCGCTGCTCGACACGAGTCGCCTCGACCTTGTACGTCACCTTCAGCACCGGCGAGTAGATCGAGTCGACCGGGATCCGGCCGATCTCCGCGCCCGCCTGCTTGTTCTGCAGGGCCGGAACGTAACCGCGGCCGCGCTCGACGACGAGCTCGATCTCGAGCTTGCCCTTGCCGTTCAGCGACGCGATGTGCAGATCCGGGTTGTGCACGGTGACACCAGCCGGGGGCACGATGTCGGCGGCGGTGACCTCACCAGGGCCCTGCTTGCGCAGGTACATGGTGACCGGCTCGTCCTCTTCCGAGGAGACCACGAGCTCCTTGAGGTTCAGGATGATGTCGGTGACGTCTTCCTTCACCCCGGGAACGGTGGTGAACTCGTGCAGCACGCCGTCGATGCGGATGCTCGTGACCGCCGCGCCGGGAATGGACGACAGCAGCGTGCGCCGCAGCGAGTTGCCGAGGGTGTAACCGAAGCCGGGCTCCAGCGGCTCGATGGTGAACCGGGAGCGGGTCTCGTTGACCGTCTCTTCACCGAGAGCCGGTCGCTGCGAAATCAGCATTTCTTCCTATTTCCTTTCCAAACGGCGACCGCCATATGACGCCGAAAGGGATGGCGAAGCGGCGGCGCACTGTGGGCGCCGCCGCCCGTATCCAGCCGGGGCCGGATTACTTCGAGTAGAGCTCGACGATCAGCTGTTCCTGAACCGGAACGTCGATCTGCGCGCGCTCCGGCAGCTGGTGGACCAGCACGCGGAGGTTGGACGAGACGACCTGCAGCCACGCCGGGATGGGGCGCTCGCCGAAGGACTCCTTGGCGGCGACGAAGGGCAGCATCGCGAACGACTTCGGCCGCACGTCGATGATGTCCCACTTGGTCACCTGGTACGAAGGCACGTTGACCTTGACGCCGTTGACCAGGAAGTGGCCGTGGCTCACCAGCTGACGCGCCTGACGGCGGGTGCGGGCGATGCCGGCGCGGTAGATCACGTTGTCGAGGCGGGCCTCGAGGATCTGCAGCAGGTTCTCACCGGTCTTGCCAGGACGCCGGACGGCTTCCTTGTAGTACCGGACGAACTGACGCTCGAGCACGCCGTAGGTGTAGCGAGCCTTCTGCTTCTCCTGGAGCTGCAGCAGGTACTCGGACTCCTTGATCCGGCCACGGCCGTGCTGGCCGGGCGGGTAAGGACGACGCTCGAACGCCTGGTCGCCACCCACAAGGTCAACCTTGAGGCGACGGGAAATACGCGTAGCGGGGCCTGTGTAACGAGCCATTTTTTCTTACTCCTCCCCGTTCCTCAGACCCGGCGCCGCTTGGGCGGGCGGCAGCCGTTGTGGGGCTGCGGGGTCACGTCCTGGATGGTGCCGACCTCGAGGCCGGCTGCCTGCAGCGAACGGATCGCGGTCTCGCGGCCGGAGCCGGGACCCTTCACGAACACGTCGACCTTCTTCATGCCGTGCTCCGCGGCCTTGCGGGCGGCGTTCTCGGCGGCCATCTGCGCGGCGAACGGGGTGGACTTACGCGAGCCCTTGAAGCCCACGTGACCACTCGACGCCCACGCGATCACGGCACCGGTCGGGTCCGTGATCGAGACGATGGTGTTGTTGAAGGTGCTCTTGATGTGCGCGTGACCGTGCGCGATGTTCTTCTTTTCCTTGCGCCGGACCTTCTTGGTCCCAGCGCCGGAACGAGTCTTCGGTGGCATTTTCTGGGTGATCTCCTGTTAGCGCGCGTTTTGCTGGTGAGCGGCCTGTGCTTCGCGCTGACCGTTGCGGATGACAGAACCCGCGTCGGTGTACAGCTGGCGAAGGGCCATCGGGCGGGCATAGAGCGCCTTGGGTGAAACGCAAGCCGTGCTGCGGCGGCGAGAGCCACCCATGTGCACGACCTTCTTCCCCTGGACGCTCACTTCTTGCCAGCCTTCTTCTTGCCGGCGACCGTCTTCTTCGGACCCTTGCGGGTACGGGCGTTGGTCTTCGTGCGCTGACCACGGACGGGAAGTCCGCGACGCCAGCGAAGGCCCTCGTAGCACCCGATCTCGATCTTCCGACGGATGTCGGCGTTCACCTCGCGGCGAAGGTCACCCTCGACCTTGAAGTTCTCTTCGATGTGGACCCCGAGCTTGCGGAGGTCCTCATCACTGAGGTCCTTGACGCGGGTGTCCGCGTTCAGTTCCGCAGCCGCGATGAGCTGCTTGGAACGGGTACGGCCGATGCCGTAGATGTAGGTCAGCGCGATCTCCAACCGCTTTTCGCGGGGGAGGTCTACGCCAGCGAGTCGTGCCATTGGCGCTGGTGCTCCTTATCGATTCGTCTCTTCAGGTCTGCTCCCCGTCCGGTTCCAGGGCCGACTCGCTCTGTCGTCCGCCCGCTTGCGCGGTCGGTGCCCTGGCCCCGGCCTGAAGTCCGGGGGTGAAGCCGGACCATGTGCATGGCCCGGCAGGTACGGGGAGGTTTGTGTAGCCGTCAATCCACTCTGTTACGAGTGCGGGCGATCAGCCCTGCCGCTGCTTGTGCCGCAGGTTTTCGCAGATCACCATGATCCGGCCGTGACGGCGGATCACCTTGCACTTGTCGCAGATCTTCTTGACGCTCGGCTGAACCTTCACGTCTCCTGCTCTCCTGCTTGTGCTCTACTCTTCGTGATCACTTGTAGCGGTAGACAATGCGACCACGCGTAAGGTCGTAGGGCGAAAGCTCTACGACGACCCTGTCCTCGGGCAGGATGCGGATGTAGTGCTGCCGCATCTTGCCGCTGATGTGCGCGAGGACCTTGTGACCGTTTTCCAACTCGACGCGGAACATCGCGTTGGGGAGCGGCTCGACTACGCGGCCTTCGACCTCGATGGCCCCGTCTTTCTTGCCCATATCCTCCGCATTTCCTGTCGCTACACTGTGTGACTACTTCGAGCTTCGAGTGCTTGGCTTCGACACACTCCACCCCAGGTCCAATGTGCGTGAGAATTCACGAGCGCGCTGGAACAGGGCGACACGAGTCTGCCGACTTGATAGTGTACGCAACTCGTGTCGCAGCTTCCCAGCGGGGTCCGCCTGTGCTAAACGCGCACGCAAGCGCACACAACGCCCTAGTCGCTGAGATCGTCCAGCACGGCACGAAGCCCCTTGATCAGATCACCGAGCCGGTTGGTCGCGGTCGTGTAGAGGATCTCCAGATCGATCGACCAGTACCCGTGCACGATCCGGTTGCGTGTATCGGCAGGCCTGCGCCAGGCCACTTCGGGATGCTCGGCTTTCAGCTCGTCCGACACCTTCACCGAAGCCTCACCCAGGACGGTGAAGTTCCAGAGCAGCGCATCACGACGTTGCCGGTCGCTTTCGAGTTCATCCAGCGTGATTCCGGTGACCAAGGACCGCGCTTGTTCCGCGGCGTCGATCATCTCGGTGACGAACAGGCGATCACGCCGCATAGACCGGCTTCGATTCCGTCAGCACGTCCTCGCGCAGTAGCGGATGCAGGGCCCTCTTCGAAACCAGATCGACCGGTCGTCCGAAGAACTCGGCGAGCTCGTGCGCCAGGTCCTCGATCTCCCAGCCCAGCTCCACACCGGGACTCAACTCATAGATCAGGTCGATGTCACTCGAAGGCGTGTCTTCGTTCCGAGCCACAGAACCGAACACCGCGAGCCCGGCGACGCCGTACCTCAGGCATATCTCCCGGAGCTTGGCGTGGTCGATGTGATCGAAGCTCATCCTCCCACGCTCCTTCCAGCCGACTGCTAGAAGGAATTCTACTCTCGGGCGGTTGGCGTGCTCAGGAACCTTCGGGGGCGGTGAGGACCCAGGGGCCGTCTTCGGTGATCGCGACCGTGTGCTCCCAGTGGGCCGCGCGCGAGCCGTCGACCGTGACGACCGTCCAGCCGTCGTCGAGTTCGCGGGTCTCGCCGCCGCCGCCGGTGAGCATCGGCTCGATCGCCAGCGCCATGCCGACCTTGAGGCGGGGGCCCTTGCCGGGCTTGCCGACGTTCGGGAGGAACGGGTCCATGTGCATCTGGCGGCCGATGCCGTGGCCGCCGTACTCGAGGATCATCCCGTACTCGACGCCGTCCGCCTCGCCGACCTTTTCGGCCGCGGTCTGGATGGCGTGGGAGATGTCGGTGAGCCTGCCGCCCGGGGTCACCGCTTCGACGCCCGCCCACATCGCGGCCTGGGTGGCCGCGGACAGGGCGAGGTCGGCGTCGGAGACCGCGCCGATGGCCAGTGTCACCGCGGAGTCGCCGTGCCAGCCGTCGAGGATGGCACCGCAGTCGACCGAGATGAGGTCGCCGTCGGCGAGCACCTGGGTCTTGGACGGGATGCCGTGGACGATCTGCTCGTTGACCGAGGCGCAGATGGACGCGGGGAAACCGTGGTAGCCCTTGAAGGACGGGATGGCGCCGGCGTCACGGATGGTCTGCTCGGCGATCTCGTCGAGCTCGGCGGTGCTGACACCGGGTTTCGCGGCCTCGGTGACCAGCGCGAGTGTGCGCGCGACGACCAGTCCCGCCGCGCGCATCGCCTCGAGTTCGCCGTGGGTCTTGACTTCGATCATGCGCCCACGACGGAAAAACTGCAGAACACGCAATCCTCCGAGATTCACTGGCGTTCGCGCAGAGCTTCCAGCACCCGCGAGGAGATCTCGTCGACTTCGCCGACGCCGTCCACGGTGATCAGCTTGTCGGCGTAGTACTCCAGCAGGGGCGCCGTCTCCGACGCGTAGATCTGCTGACGGCGCCGGATGACGTCCTCGGTGTCGTCGCCGCGGCCACGCGAGAGCAGGCGCTCGACCACGACGTCCTCGGCGACATCCAGCTGGATGACCGCGTCGAGCGCCAGGTCGGCGTCGGACAGGATCTGCCCGAGCACCTCGGCCTGCTTGGTGTTGCGGGGGAAGCCGTCGAGCAGGAAGCCGGACTTGGCGTCCGGCTCCGCGAGCCGCTCCCTGACCATCTCGTTGGTGACCGTGTCCGGCACGAGCTCGCCGGAGTCCAGGTACCGCTTGGCCTCCTGGCCGAGCGGCGTCTGGTTGCCGACGTGCGCGCGGAACAGGTCGCCGGTGGAGATGTGCGGGATGCGGAGCTGCTCGGAGAGCGCCACCGCTTGGGTGCCTTTGCCCGCGCCGGGCGGGCCAACGAGAACCAGTCGGGTCACTTCAAGAACCCTTCGTAGTTCCGCTGCATCAGCTGGCTCTCGATCTGCTTAACGGTGTCGAGGCCGACGCCGACCATGATCAGCACGGCCGTGCCACCGAACGGGAAGTTCTGGTTGTTCGACGGGCCGGTGATCGAGAGGAAGAAGTTCGGGAGGATCGCGATGATGCCCAGGTACAGCGAGCCGGGCAGGGTGATCCGGCCGAGCACGAAGCTCAGGTACTCCGCCGTCGGGCGGCCGGGGCGGATGCCCGGGATGAAGCCACCGAACTTCTTCATCTCCTCCGCACGCTCGTCCACGTTGAACGTGATCGTGATGTAGAAGTACGTGAAGAAGATGATCAGCGAGAAGTACAGCAGCACGTGGACCCAGCTGGACTGGTTGACCACGTAGTTCTTGAGGAAGACCTGCCACCCGGAGTTGCTGTTCGGGTCGCCGACGAGGCGGCTGATCAGGTCGGGCAGGTACAGCAGCGACGAGGCGAAGATGACCGGGATGACACCGGCCTGGTTCACCTTGATCGGCAGGTAGGTCGAGGTACCGCCGTACATGCGGCGGCCGATCATGCGCTTGGCGTACTGCACCGGGATCCGGCGCTGGCCCTGCTCGATGAAGATGACGCTCGCGATGATGACGAGGCCGAACACCAGGATCAGCGCGAACACCACACCACCGGAGGACTGCAGGATGTTCATGCCCTCCTGCGGGATGCGGGCCGCGATGTTCAGGAAGATCAGGACGGACATGCCGTTGCCGACGCCGCGCTCGGTGATGAGCTCACCCAGCCACATCATGACGGCGGTGCCCGCGGTCATGGTGATGACGATGATCGCCAGCGTCCAGATGCTGTTGTCCGGGATGACCGGGTCCTTGCAGTCCTGGAACAGCGCACCGCGGTCGGCCAGCGCGACGACGCCGGTGGCCTGCAGGATCGCCAGCGCGACCGTCAGGTACCGGGTGTACTGCGTCAGCTTGGACTGGCCTGCCTGGCCTTCCTTCTTCAGCTCCTCGAACCGGGGAATGACCACGGTGAGCAGCTGGATGATGATGCTCGCGGTGATGTACGGCATGATGCCGGTCGAGAAGATCGACAACTGCAGCAGCGCGCCGCCGCTGAACAGGTTCAGCAGCGAGTAGACGCCCTGTTCCTGTACCGCGTTCTGGCAGGCCTGCACGTTGGGATAGGAGACCCCGGGAGCCGGGGTGACCGCACCGATCCGGTAAATAGCCACGACCATCAGCGTGAACAGGATCTTCTTACGCAGATCCGGCGTCGCGAGAGCCGAGCGGAAGGCGCTGAGCACGCGGGGGACCTCCTCGGCGTCGTCGGCCATCGAACCGACGAACGGCTTAGCCGGCACTGCGTCCGGCGGGAACACAAGCTCACTGGCAGGCAAGCCAGGAACGCTTCGGGGCACACTCGTCCCGAAGCGTGTCGCCGACTCTAACAGCTTCACGGACCGTGCCCGCAATGTGTGCGGCTTTTACCTACTCAGGTAGGTCGGGACGGATTTCAGGTCAGGCTTAAAAGGGCATGTCGCCACCTTTGGTGTCGATCATCGGGACCTCCGGTTCGACCGTCTGGCCCTGGGCCTGTTCGCTCCCGGCGTAACTCGCCAGGCAGGCGGCGAAGCCGATCAGAAAGGCTCCGACGGCCAGCCAGAAGCCGAGCCCTGGCGTGGTGCCGTTCGAATTGAAGGCTTGTAAACCCAGAGTGAGCAGATACCCGCCCAAGAATGCCGTGCCCGCGACCACCGGTCCCCTGGCGCCCCTGAGGCCGCCCAGCAACAGCAGCAGCGCAGCCACCACGGGCGCGAGGCCGTTCAGCGAGCCTTGGCCCGGTCTCTTCGTCCCCGGCGCTTCCGGATCGACGGCTTCGAGCCACCAGCCGGTGGCGGTCAGGTCGAGGGACGTACGGCCGCTCAGGCTGACGTGGGTGACCAGCTGCGGCAGGAACGTCGCGGCCACGGCCACCGCGGCGGCCACCACCCCGAGCACGAGAATGAGCTTCTTCTTCGCCATGGGGCCGAATCCTGCCAGCCCGCCTCCCGCTGGGGGTCGTGAGTGGTATCGCCGGTTCTAACCGGCGAAAACACTCACGACCCCGTTCTCGGTGGGTTCGCCCGCACCACGCGTGTGGCCTGGCTTGGGTGAGGGAGGCCCTCACCCAAAACGTGCAGTGAGGGCCTCCTTCACCCGCATATCTGGGTGAGGGAGGCCCTCACCACCTTGGGTTGGGTGAGGGAGGCCCTGACTCGGCTGCCTGGTGCACGGCCGGAACACTCACGACCCCGCGCTATCGAGCGGGCTTTGGGCGGGCGGGGGCGCTGGGGGTCGTGAGCGTTGCGGGCGGTTAGAACCGTCCGCAACGCTCACGACCCCCAGCGCCCACAAGTCAAGCAAGTTGACTGAGGTGGATTTGCGGCGTTGAACGACCCATTTCCCACTCAGTCAACCGGCCTGACCCTTGCACGGAGGCGGTCAGCCACCGCGAGCGGAAGTAATCCGGCCGTTCTCGGGGGTCGTGAGTGGTACGGCCGGTTCTAACCGGCGAAAACACTCACGACCCCCGAGCAAGCGAAAGGCCCCGCACTCCCGAGGGAGTGCGGGGCCTTCGCGGCGTAAAACCTACAGCGCGGTGGCGGAGCCACCGGCGGCTTCGAGCTTCGCCTTGGCGGAGCCGGAGAAACCGTCGGCGGTGACGTCGAGCTTGACGCCGTTGACCTCACCGTTGCCGAGGACCTTGACGAGCTTGCCCTTGCGGACGAGACCGTTCGCCACGAGCTCCTCGGTGCCGACCTTGCCACCGTCCGGGAAGACGCGGGCGATGTCGCCCACGTTCACCGGCTGGTACTCGGTGCGGAAGCGGTTCTTGAAGCCGCGAAGCTTCGGGAGCCGCATGTGGATGGGCATCTGCCCACCCTCGAAGCCGGCGGGCACGTTCTTGCGGGCCTTGGTGCCCTTGGTGCCGCGACCGGCCGTCTTGCCCTTCGAGCCTTCACCACGGCCGACACGAGTCTTCTCGGTCTTGGCGCCCGGGGCCGGGCGCAGGTGGTGGATCTTGATGGCCGTCATGCCTTGACCTCCTCGACCTCCACGAGGTGGCGGACCGTGTGGATCAGGCCGCGAACCTCGGGGGTGTCTTCACGCACGACGCTCTGGCGGATCTTGCGCAGCCCGAGGGTGCGCATCGACTCGCGGTGAGCGTGCTTCGTGCCGATGGTGCTCTTGACCTGGGTGACCTTGACCTGTGCCATGTCAGACCCCCTGGCCTGCGCGCTGACGCAGCATCCGGGCCGGAGCGACGTCCTCGAGCGGAAGACCGCGGCGGGCCGCGACCTCTTCGGGACGCTGCAGGCCCTTCAGGGCCGCGACGGTGGCGTGCACGATGTTGATCGCGTTGTCGGAGCCGAGCGACTTCGACAGCACGTCGTGGACACCGGCGCACTCCAGCACCGCGCGGACCGGGCCACCGGCGATGACACCGGTACCGGCGCTGGCCGGACGCAGGAGCACCACACCGGCGGCTTCCTCACCCTGGATGGGGTGCGGGATGGTGCCGGCGACGCGAGGAACGCGGAAGAAGTTCTTCTTCGCCTCCTCGACGCCCTTGGCGATGGCCGCGGGAACTTCCTTGGCCTTGCCGTAGCCGACGCCGACCTGGCCGTCGCCGTCACCGACGACGACGAGGGCGGTGAAGCTGAACCGGCGGCCACCCTTGACGACCTTGGCGACACGGTTGATCGCCACGACCTTCTCAAGGTGCGGGGTCTTCTCCTGGCCGGCCCCGCCACGGCCGCTGTCGCGACGATCCCGGCCGCCACCGCGGCGTTCATTGCGGTCGTTGCCGCCCTGCCCGCCGGGTCCGCCCTGTCCGCCGCCGAATTGCCGTGTACGTCCCGGCATCAGGCTTTCCTTCCGTTAACAAGCTGCTGCATCAGAATTCCAACCCCGCTTCGCGGGCGGCGTCGGCCAGCGCGGCGATCCGGCCGTGGTAGGCGTTGCCACCACGGTCGAACACCACGGAGGAGACGCCAGCGCTCTTGGCGCGAGCCGCGATCAGCTCGCCGACCTTGGCGGACTTGGCCTTCTTGTCGCCGTCCAGCGCACGGACATCCGCCTCGAGGGTGGACGCCGACGCCAGGGTGTGACCGGTCAGGTCGTCGATCAGCTGAACCGCGATGTGGCGCGAGGACCGCTTGACCGACAGCCGCGGACGCTGGTCCGTGCCGCTGATCTTCTTGCGAAGACGGAAGTGCCGACGGGCCTTCGCCACGCGACGCCGGGTCGAGATGTCCTTGCCGACCGGCTTGCGCTTGGTAGTAGTCGTGTCGCTCATGATCACTTACCCGTCTTTCCGACCTTGCGGCGGATCTTTTCACCCTCGTAGCGCAGGCCCTTGCCCTTGTACGGGTCCGGGCGACGCAGCTTGCGGATGACCGCGGCGATCTGGCCGACCTTCTGCTTGTCGATACCCGAGACCGAGAACCGGGTGGGGGTGTCCACCTTGAAGGTGATGCCCTCCGGGGCCTCGATCTTGACCGGGTGGCTGTAGCCGAGAGCGAACTCGAGGTCCGAGCCCTTGGCCGCGACACGGTAACCGACGCCGTGGATCTCGAGCTTCTTCTCGTACCCCTTGGTGACACCGACAACCAGGTTGTCGATCAGGGTACGGGTGAGGCCGTGCAGTGCCTTGCTCGTGCGCTCGTCGTTCGGACGCTTCACCAGCAGTGCGCCATCTTCGTCGCGCTCGACGGTGATGGGCTCGGCGATGGTGTGCTCCAGGGTGCCCTTGGGCCCCTTGACCTTGATCTGCTGACCATCGATGGTCACCTCGACCCCGGAGGGGACGGCGACCGGCAGCTTTCCGATGCGTGACATGTCTGTGCCCCCTTCCTTACCAGACGTAGGCGAGGACTTCGCCGCCCACGCTGTTGCGCTTGGCCTGACGGTCGGTCTGAAGGCCGTTCGACGTCGAGATGATCGCGACGCCGAGGCCACCCAGAACGGACGGCAGTTCGGTCGATTTTGCGTAGACCCGCAGGCCGGGCTTGGACACGCGCCGGAGACCGGCGATGCTGCGCTCACGGTTGGGGCCGTACTTGAGCTCGACGATCAGGTTCTTGTGCTTCTCGCCCGGCTCGTCGCGGTAGCCCGCGATGTAACCCTCACGCTTGAGGATCTCGGCGATGTTCGCCTTGAGCTTGGAGTGGGGAAGCACGACCTCGTCGTGGTACGCCGAGTTCGCGTTACGCAGACGAGTCAAGAAGTCTGCGATGGGGTCGGTCATCGTCATGGTGACCTGTCAACCTTTCTCGCCTGGTTCCCCGCCGGCCGAAGCCGGCGGGGCCTGTGGCGAATTGGGAGTTTAGAAAAAGCCTCTTACCAGCTGGACTTGCGAACGCCGGGGAGTTCGCCCGCGTGTGCCATCTCGCGAAGGCAGATACGGCAGAGCCCGAACTTGCGGAACACCGAGTGCGGCCTGCCGCAACGCTGGCAGCGGGTGTACGCACGGACGGCGAACTTCGGCTTCTTCGAGGCCTTGTGGACCAGTGCTTTCTTGGCCATCGGCTCAGTTCTCCTTGAACGGGAAGCCGAGCTTGCGCAGCAGCGCCCGGCCCTCGTCGTCGGTGTTGGCGGTGGTGACAACGGTGACGTCCATACCGCGCGGGCGGTCGACGGCGTCCGGGTTGATCTCGTGGAACATCGTCTGCTCGTTGAGACCGAAGGTGTAGTTGCCGTTGCCGTCGAACTGCTTGGCCGAAAGACCGCGGAAGTCACGGATACGCGGCAGCGAGATGGTCAGCAGCCGGTCCAGGAACTCCCACATGCGGTCGCCGCGCAGCGTGACGCGCGCGCCGATCGGCTGACCCTCACGCAGCTTGAACTGCGCGATGGACTTGCGGGCCTTGCGGACCTCGGGCTTCTGGCCCGTGATCGCGGTCAGGTCCTTGATGGCGCCGTCGATCAGCTTGCTGTCACGGGCGGCGTCGCCGACACCCATGTTGACGACAACCTTGACCACGCCAGGGATCTGGTGCACGTTCGCGAAGTCGAACTCCGCCTGCAGCTGACCCTTGATCTCTTCGCGGTACCGGACCTTGAGGCGCGGCAGCGTCTTCTCTGCGGTGGTCATCAGATGTCCTTACCGTTCCTGCGCGAGACACGGACCTTCTTGCCGTCCTCGCCGATGCGGTAGCCCACCCGGGTCGGCTTGCCGTCGGAATCGACGACCTGCACGTTCGACACGTGGATGGGGGCTTCCTGGGTGACGATGCCACCGGACTGCGCACCACGCTGGGTCTGGGTGATCCGGGTGTGCTTCTTGATCCGGTTCACGCCTTCGACGAGCACCCGGTCGCGCTCGGGGTAGGCCTGAATGACCTTGCCCTTGGCGCCCTTGTCCTTGCCGGCGATGACGACGACCGTGTCGCCCTTCTTCACCTTCATGCTCTACAACACCTCCGGCGCGAGCGAAATGATCTTCATGAACTTTCGGTCGCGCAGCTCGCGGCCCACCGGGCCGAAGATGCGGGTGCCACGGGGCTCATTGTCGTTCTTGATGAGCACAGCGGCGTTCTCGTCGAAGCGGATGTAGGAACCGTCCGGACGACGACGCTCCTTACGCGTGCGGACGATGACCGCCTTGACGACGTCGCCCTTCTTCACCCCGGCAGCCGGGATGGCGTCCTTCACGGTGGCGACGATGATGTCGCCGATACCCGCGTAGCGCCGCCCAGAGCCACCGAGAACGCGGATGCAGAGGATTTCCTTCGCACCCGTGTTATCGGCTACCCGAAGCCGCGACTCCTGCTGGATCACGTCTACTCCTGTATGTCGCGCCGGTTCTCGCCCCCGAGGGGGCGAGCCTTGCGGAACTAAGGGACTCTCGGAAGAGCCCTACTTACTTGGCCTTCTCCACGATCTGCACCAGACGCCAACGCTTGCTGGCCGAAAGCGGACGGGTCTCCATCAGGGTGACCCGGTCGCCGACGCCGGCTTCGTTGTTCTCGTCGTGCACCTTGACCTTGCTGGTGCTGCGCAGAACCTTGGAGTAACGGCGGTGCTTCTTGCGGTCCTCGAGCTCGACCACGATCGTCTTGTTCATCTTGTCCGAGACGACGTAGCCCTCGCGGACCTTACGGTCGTTGCGGCCCGCGGCCTCGGTGTTGAGCTCCTCGCTCATGCCACACCTTCACTCTCGGCATCGGGGGAAACAGACAGGCCGAGTTCACGCTCACGCATGACGGTGTAGATCCGCGCGATGTCCGTACGCACCGTGCGCAGGCGCCGGTTGTTGTCCAGCTGCCCGGTCGCCATCTGGAAGCGGAGGTTGAACAGCTCCTCCTTGTATTCCTTCAGACGCAGCACGAGCTCTTCAGCGGTGAGCTCACGAAGCTCTGACGCCACAGCGGCACCAGCCTTGCTCGCCATCAGAACTCACCACCTTCACGGGTCACGATTCGGCACTTCATGGGCAGTTTGTGGATCGCGCGGCGCAGCGCCTCGCGAGCCGTCTCCTCGTTCGGGAAAGAGATCTCGAACATGACGCGGCCCGGCTTGACGTTGGCGATCCACCACTCGGGCGAACCCTTACCGGAACCCATGCGGGTTTCCGCGGGCTTCTTGGTGAGGGGACGGTCCGGGTAGATCGTCGTCCACACCTTGCCGCCACGCTTGATGTGACGGGTCATGGCGATACGAGCGGACTCGATCTGGCGGTTGGTCACGTAGCTGTGCTCAAGCGCCTGGATGCCGTACTCGCCGAAGCTCACCCTGGTGCCGCCCTTGGCAGCGCCCGCGCGCTTCGGGGAGTGCTGCTTCCGGTGCTTGACCCTGCGTGGGATAAGCACGTCAGCCCTCCGTCTTTTCAGTCGACTCGGGCGCCGAAGCGGTGGCCACGGGGGCCTGTGCTTCCTGCGCCGCGGCCCGGCCGGCCTCGGTCGAGGTGGGGGTGGTGCCCGACGCGCCGGAACGACGCGGGCGGGCGGGACGGTCACCGCGGTCGCGGCGCGGGGCGCGCTCGGCGGCGGCGGCAGCGTCACGCGCTTCCTTCGCCTTGAGCCCGCCGACGATCTCGCCCTTGTAGATCCACACCTTCACGCCGATGCGACCGAACGTCGTCTTGGCCTCGAAGAAGCCGTAGTCGATGTCGGCGCGCAGCGTGTGCAGCGGGACGCGGCCATCGCGGTAGTGCTCGGAGCGGGACATCTCGGCACCGCCGAGACGACCGCCGCACTGCACGCGGATGCCCTTGACCTGCGGCGAGCGCATGGAGGTCTGGAGCGCCTTGCGCATCGCGCGGCGGAACGCCACGCGGTTCGACAGCTGCTCCGCCACACCCTGCGCGACCAGCTGGGCGTCGGCCTCGGGGTTCTTGACCTCGAGGATGTTCAGCTGGACCTGCTTGGAGGTCAGCTTCTCCAGCGCGCCACGGATCCGGTCGGCCTCGGCGCCGCGGCGGCCGATGACGATGCCCGGACGGGCGGTGTGGATGTCGACGCGGACGCGGTCACGGGTGCGCTCGATCTCGACCTTGGAGATGCCGGCGCGCTCCATGCCCGTGGACAGCAGCTTCCGGATCTTGACGTCCTCGGCCACGTACTCCGCGTACTGCTTGTCGGCGTACCAGCGGGACTTCCAGTCCGTGGTGATACCCAGGCGGAAGCCGTGCGGGTTGATCTTCTGGCCCACTACCGGCCACCTGCCTTCTTCTTGCCCTGCTGTGCCTTCGGCGCTGCCTTGGGACGGCTCTCCACCTCGACGGTGATGTGGCTCGTCCGCTTGCGGATCCGGTACGCGCGGCCCTGGGCCCGCGGGCGGATGCGCTTGAGGGTCGGGCCCTCGTCGGCGTACGCGTTCTTGACCCAGAGGGTGTCCGGGTCCAGCTGGAGGTTGTTCTCGGCGTTGGCCACGGCGCTCGCGAGCACCTTCGCGACCGGCTCGCTCGCCGCCTGGGGGGCGAAACGGAGCACGGCCAAGGCGTCGGCGGCGCTACGTCCCTTGATGAGCTCGATGACCCGACGCACCTTGGTAGGCGAGTCGCGGACAAAGCGAGCCCGCGCGTAAGCCACAGGCAGAGCCTCGGCCACGTCGTTCTGGGCGTTCATCGCTAGTTCCTTGTTCTCTCGTGCCCGCTCAGCGGCGGCGCGACTTCCGGTCGTCCTTGATGTGACCCTTGAAGGTGCGGGTCGGGGCGAACTCGCCCAGCTTGTGACCCACCATCGCCTCGGTGACGAACACCGGGACGTGCTTACGGCCGTCGTGCACCGCGATCGTGTGACCCAGGAAATCCGGGATGATCGTGGAACGACGCGACCAGGTCTTGATGACGGTCTTCTTGCCCGACTCGTTGAGAACGTCCACCTTCTTGAGCAGGTGGTCGTCCACGAAGGGGCCCTTTTTCAGGCTACGTGGCATGTGCTTCTACCTCCCTGCTCAGCGCTTGTTCTTGCCGGTGCGACGGCGGCGGACGATGAGAGCGTCCGAAGCCTTGCGGCGACGGGTGCGGCCCTCGGGCTTACCGTTCGGGTTGACCGGGTGGCGACCACCGGAGGTCTTACCCTCACCACCACCATGCGGGTGGTCGACCGGGTTCATGACGACACCACGGACCGTGGGGCGCTTGCCGCGCCAGCGGTTACGGCCGGCCTTGCCCCAGTTGATGTTCGAGTGCTCGGAGTTGCCGACCTCGCCGATGGTGGCGCGGTTGCGGACGTCCACGTTGCGGATCTCGCCCGAGGGGAGACGCAGCTGGGCGTACGGACCGTCCTTGGCGACGAGCTGCACCTTCACACCGGCGGACCGGGCGATCTTCGCGCCGCCACCGGGGCGGAGCTCGATCGCGTGGATCACGGTACCGACGGGGATGTTGCGCAGCGGCAGGTTGTTGCCCGGCTTGATGTCGGCGCGGGGGCCGTTCTCGACCGTGTCACCCTGCTTCAGCTTCTCCGGCGCGATGATGTAGCGCTTCTCGCCGTCGGCGTAGTGCAGGAGCGCGATACGAGCGGACCGGTTGGGGTCGTACTCGATGTGCGCGACCTTGGCGGGAACGCCGTCCTTGTCGTTCCGGCGGAAGTCGATCAGCCGGTACGCGCGCTTGTGGCCGCCACCCTTGTGCCGGGTGGTGATCTTGCCGGACGCGTTACGGCCGCCGGTCTTGCTCAGCGGGCGCAGCAGCGACTTCTCCGGGGTCGACCGAGTGATCTCGGCGAAGTCGGAGACGCTGGAGCCACGACGGCCCGGCGTCGTCGGCTTGTACTTACGGATACCCATGTCAGCTCAGTCCTTTACGCCGCGGGTCCGCCGAAGATCTCGATCGGCTTGCTCTCAGCCGAAAGAGTCACGACAGCGCGCTTGGTGTCCTTGCGCTTACCGAAACCGGTGCGGGTCCGCTTGCGCTTTCCGTTGCGGTTCAACGTGTTCACGCTGACGACCTTGACGCCGAACACCTTCTCGACCGCGATCTTGATCTGGGTCTTGTTGGCGTCGGGGCGCACGACGAACGTGTACTTGTGGTCCTCGAGCAGCCCGTAGGACTTCTCGGAGATCACCGGCGCGAGCAAGATGTCGTGGTAGTCAGGAATGGCGATCGCACTCACTGCTCGTCACTCCCTTCGAGCTCGCTCGACCGTGCGACGGCCTTCGCGCTCTTGCCCCTGGCGGGACCGGCGACGAAAACGTCGTAAGCGGCCTTGGTGAACACCACGTCGTCGTTGACCAGCACGTCATAGGTGTTGAGCTGGTCCGGCGTGATCAGGTGAAGTTCGGCCAGGTTCTGGGCCGAACGCCAGCTCAGGTCGTCGTCGCGGTGCAGGACCACGAGGACGCGCTTGGCCTGAGTGATGGCCTTGATGGCGGTCTTGGCCGACTTGGTGGACGGCTTGTCGCCGGTCACCAGCTCGGTCACGATGTGCAGCTGGCCGTTGCGCACCCGGTCGGAGAGGGCGCCACGCAGGGCGGCGGCCTTCATCTTCTTCGGGGTCCGCTGGCTGTAGTCACGCGGCTGCGGGCCGTGGACGACGCCACCACCGACGAACTGCGGCGCACGGGTCGAACCCTGGCGGGCGCGGCCGGTGCCCTTCTGGCGGTACGGCTTCTTGCCACCACCGGAGACCTCGCCACGGGTCTTCGTGGAGTGCGTGCCCTGGCGGGCCGCGGCCAGCTGGCCGATGACCACCTGGTGCATGAGGGCCACGTTGGCCTGCACGTCGAAGATCTCGGCGGGCAGCTCCACGGAACCTTCCGCGGCGCCGGCCGGGGTCTTCAGCTCGAGCGTGCTCATTCGGTGACACCACCCTTCACGGCGTTGCGGACGAACACGACGCCGCCCTTGGGGCCGGGGACGGCGCCCTTGATGAGGAGCAGGCCGTCTTCGGCACGCACGGCGTGCACGGTGAGGCCCTGCGTGGTGACCTTGTCCTGGCCCATGCGGCCGGCCATGCGAACGCCCTTGAAGACGCGGCCGGGGGTGGCGCAGCCACCGATGGAACCGGGACGGCGGTGCACGGCCTGCGCACCGTGGGAAGCGCCCTGGCCCTTGAAGCCGTGGCGCTTCATGACACCGGCGTAGCCCTTGCCCTTGCTGGTGCCGGTCACGTCGACCTCGGCGCCAGCGGCGAACACCTCAGCGGTGATCTCCTGGCCGATCTCGTAGGTCTCCGCGTCGGTCGTGCGCAGCTCGGCGAGGTAGCGCCGCGGCGTAACACCGGCCTTGTTGAAGTGGCCCGTCTCGGGCTTGTTGACCTTGCGCGGGTCAACGGCGCCGAACGCCAGCTGGACGGCGGTGTAGCCGTCCGTTTCCTTGGTACGTACCTGAGTGACCACGTTGGGTCCGGCCTGTACGACGGTCACCGGGATGATCCGGTTGTTCTCGTCGAAGACCTGGGTCATGCCGAGCTTGGTGCCCAGGATGCCCTTCACTTGCCTGTCAGACATGATGTCTCTTATCTCCGCCGCTCGCCCAACGCTTACTGGATGTTGACGTCGACGCTCGCCGGGAGGTCGATGCGCATGAGCGCGTCAACCGTCTTCGGCGTGGGGTCGAGGATGTCGATCAGACGCTTGTGCGTGCGCATCTCGAAGTGCTCGCGCGAGTCCTTGTACTTGTGCGGCGAGCGGATCACGCAGTAAACGTTCTTCTCGGTGGGCAGCGGCACCGGCCCGACAACACGGGCGCCGGTGCGAGTGACCGTCTCAACGATCTTGCGCGCCGAGGTGTCGATCGCCTCGTGGTCGTAGGCCTTGAGCCGGATGCGGATCTTTTGTCCCGCCATGGTGGCTGCTCGTTCCTTGTCGTCTCGTGCCGTTAATCTCATCAAAATCCCCGTCGAAGAGGGGATTTCTGCAGTTCAACGGCCCTGTCCCCGGTCCACGCGGTCGGGCGTGTCGCGCCCGACGCACAGACGGATCCCGCGGGATCGTTGTCTTGCCTGGTCTTCCTCAACGTGAGGGGGTCGTTCATTGGGCTTGCGCCGTAAACTTCCCTTGCCCGCCGCTCAGAGAGCTACGCGGACCATGGCTTCTCGTGAAGGAGCGGCCGGAACCTGAAACAGGTTCGGCCGCCCCTTCGACGAGCAACCCGAATAGTGTCGCACATGTGATTTGACGGCCAAGAGCCGGGGTGGGTATAAGCCCGCTCCCCGGCTCCTGGCGTTAAATCACTTGACGATTTCGGTGACCTGACCCGCACCCACGGTGCGGCCACCCTCACGGATGGCGAAGCGCAGGTTCACGTCCATGGCGACCGGCTGGATCAGCGCGACGGTGATGTCGGTGTTGTCACCCGGCATGACCATCTCGGTGCCCTCGGGAAGCGTCACAACACCGGTGACGTCCGTCGTGCGGAAGTAGAACTGCGGACGGTAGTTGTTGAAGAACGGGGTGTGACGGCCACCCTCGTCCTTCGACAGGATGTAGACCGAAGCCTTGAAGTCGGTGTGCGGGGTGGTGGTACCCGGCTTCACGACGACCTGGCCGCGCTCGACGTCCTCGCGCTTGATACCGCGGACGAGGAGGCCGACGTTGTCGCCCGCCTGGCCCTGGTCGAGCAGCTTGCGGAACATCTCGACACCGGTGACAGTCGTCTTCGTCGACTTCTCCTTGATGCCGACGATCTCGACCTCTTCGTTGACGTTGATCTGGCCGCGCTCGATGCGACCGGTCACCACGGTGCCACGACCGGTGATGGTGAACACGTCTTCGATCGGCATCAGGAACGGCTTGTCGAGCTCACGCACCGGGTCCGGCACGTTCTCGTCGACGGCTTCCATCAGCTCGAGGACCGTCTGGCCCCACTTCTCGTCACCCTCGAGAGCCTTGAGGCCCGAGACCTTGACGACCGGAGCGTCGTCACCAGGGAAGTCCTGGGAGGACAGCAGCTCGCGGACCTCGAGCTCGACGAGCTCCAGGATCTCGTCGTCGTCGACCATGTCGGCCTTGTTCAGCGCGACGACGATGTAGGGCACGCCGACCTGCTTCGCGAGCAGCACGTGCTCACGGGTCTGCGGCATCGGGCCGTCGGTGGCGGCCACGACCAGGATCGCACCGTCCATCTGGGCGGCACCGGTGATCATGTTCTTGATGTAGTCAGCGTGACCGGGGGCGTCCACGTGGGCGTAGTGACGCTTCTCGGTCTGGTACTCGACGTGCGAGATATTGATCGTGATGCCGCGCTGCTTCTCTTCCGGCGCGTTGTCGATCTGGTCGAACGCCGAAGCGGTGTTCAGCTCGGGGTACTTGTCGTGCAGAACCTTGGTGATCGCCGCGGTCAGAGTGGTCTTACCGTGGTCGACGTGACCAATGGTCCCGATGTTGACGTGCGGCTTGGTCCGCTCGAATTTCGCCTTCGCCACTGGAATGTCCTCCTGGACTGTTTTGCTTAATTCACCGGCCAACGTGGCTGTCGGACGGAGACTGTTGTCTATCTGGTGCTGCGGACGTTCAGGAGTAGTACCTCAATGCCCGCGTGCGGCCGGGAACTATTCCCCAGTCGCCTTCGCGATGATTTCCTTCGCGACGTTCGCGGGAACCTCGGCGTAGGAGTCGAACACCATGGAGTAGTTCGCACGACCCTGGGTACGGGACCGCAGGTCGCCTACGTAACCGAACATCTCCGACAGCGGGACCAGTGCCTTGACGACACGGGTGCCCGCGCGCTCCTCCATGGCCTGGATCTGGCCACGGCGGGAGTTCAGGTCGCCGATCACGTCGCCCATGTAGTCCTCGGGCGTGGTGACCTCGACCGCCATGAGCGGCTCCAGGATGACGGGGCCCGCCTTCTTGGCGGCTTCCTTCATCGCCATGGAGCCGGCGACCTTGAAGGCCATTTCCGAGGAGTCGACCTCGTGGTAGGCACCGTCGAGCAGGGTGAACTTCAGCCCCACCAGCGGGTAGCCCGCCAGCACGCCGTACTGCATGGCGTCCTGGGCACCGGCGTCGACCGACGGGATGTACTCACGCGGAACGCGGCCACCGGTGACCTTGTTCTCGAACTCGTACAGCGCGCCATCGGTGGTCTCGAGCGGCTCGAGCTTGACGATGACCTTCGCGAACTGACCCGAACCACCGGTCTGCTTCTTGTGCACGTAGTCGAGCTTCTCGACCGTCTTGCGCACCGTCTCGCGGTAGGCGACCTGCGGCTTACCGATGTTCGCCTCGACCTTGTAGTCGGACTTCATCCGGTTCACCAGCACCTCGAGGTGCAGCTCACCCATACCGGCGATGATCGTCTGGCCGGTCTCCTCGTCCAGGTTGACCTGGAACGTGGGGTCCTCTTCGGCCAGCTTCTGGATCGCCAGCGACAGCTTCTCCTGGTCGGCCTTGGTCTTCGGCTCGATCGCGACGCGGATGACCGGCGCCGGGAACGTCATCGACTCGAGGACGATCGGGTTCTGCGGGTCGGCCAGGGTGTCACCGGTCGTGGTGTCCTTGAGGCCCTGCACGGCGTAGATGTGCCCTGCCTGGCCCTCTTCGACCGGGTTCTCCTTGTTGGAGTGCATCTGGAACAGGCCGCCGATGCGCTCCTTGCGCTCCTTGGTCGCGTTGACGACCTGGGAGCCCTTGGCGATCTTGCCCGAGTAGACCCGGATGTAGGTCAGCTTGCCGAAGAACGGGTGCGCGGCGATCTTGAACGCCAGCGCCGCGAACGGCTCATCGGTGTTCGGCTGGCGCAGCTGGGTCTCGCCGTTGGGGAGGATGCCCTCCACCGCGGGGACGTCGAGCGGCGACGGCAGGTAGTCGATGACCGCGTCGAGCATGGGCTGGACGCCCTTGTTCTTGAACGCGGAACCGGTCAGGACCGGGTAGGCCTCGCGGGCGATGGTGAGCTTGCGGATGCCGGCCTTGATCTCGGCCTCCGTCAGCTCCTCGCCACCGAGGAACTTCTCCATCAGGTCGTCGTCGGTCTCGGCGATGGCCTCGACCAGCTTCTCCCGGTACTCGGCCGCCAGCTCGGCGAGATCCGCGGGGATCTCCTCGATGCTGTAGTCCTCGCCCTTCTGGACCTCGCCACGCCAGGTCAGCGCCTTCATGCGGACCAGGTCGACGACGCCCTCGAAGGCGTTCTCGGCACCGATCGGCAGCTGGATGACCAGCGGCTTGGCGCCGAGACGCTCGACGATGGTCTTCACGGTGTAGTAGAAGTCCGCACCGAGCTTGTCCATCTTGTTGACGAAGCAGATACGAGGAACCTCGTACTTGTCGGCCTGACGCCAGACCTGCTCCGACTGCGGCTCGACGCCCTCCTTGCCGTCGAAGACGGCGACGGCGCCATCGAGCACCCGCAGGGACCGCTCCACCTCGACGGTGAAGTCGACGTGCCCGGGGGTGTCGATGATGTTGATCTGGTGGTCGGCCCAGAAGGTGGTGGTGGCAGCCGAGGTGATGGTGATACCCCGCTTCTGCTCCTCCTCCATCCAGTCCATCGTCGCGGCGCCGTCGTGGACTTCGCCGATCTTGTAGTTGACCCCGGTGTAGAACAGGATCCGCTCAGTGGTTGTGGTCTTACCGGCGTCGATGTGCGCCATGATGCCGATGTTGCGGACCTTGTTCAGGTCGGTCAGCACGTCACGTGCCACGAGAGTGTTCCCCTGTTCTCAAACTTGGGGCCCGGCGATGTCCCGGGCGGTTGTTACCAGCGGTAGTGCGCGAAGGCCTTGTTGGACTCGGCCATCTTGTGGGTGTCCTCGCGGCGCTTGACGCTGGCCCCGAGGCCGTTGCTCGCATCGAGCAGCTCGTTCTGCAGACGCTCGATCATCGTCTTCTCGCGGCGGGCCTGCGAGAAGGACACCAGCCAACGCAGCGCAAGGGTGGTCGAGCGGCCGGGCTTGACCTCGATCGGCACCTGGTAGGTGGCGCCACCGACGCGGCGGCTCTTCACCTCGATGGTGGGCTTCACGTTGTCGAGGGCGCGCTTCAGCGTGACGACCGGGTCGGTGCCGGTCTTCTCGCGAGCACCTTCGAGAGCGCCGTACACGATGCGCTCGGCGAGGGACCGCTTGCCGTCCTTCAGCACCTTGTTCACCAGCTGGGTGACCAGCGGGGATGCGTAGACGGGGTCAGAGATCAGCGGCCGCTTCGGGGCCGGACCCTTGCGGGGCATTAGCTCTTCTCCTTCTTCGCGCCGTACCGGCTGCGCGCCTGCTTACGGTTCTTAACACCCTGGGTGTCGAGAGAACCGCGGATGATCTTGTAACGGACACCCGGAAGGTCCTTCACACGACCACCACGCACGAGCACCATCGAGTGCTCCTGCAGGTTGTGTCCCTCGCCGGGGATGTAGGCGGTGACCTCGATGCCGCTGGTCAGCTTCACACGAGCGACCTTGCGAAGCGCCGAGTTCGGCTTCTTGGGGGTCGTGGTGTACACGCGAGTGCACACGCCACGCCGCTGCGGGCTCCCCTTGAGGGCCGCGGTCTTCTGCTTGGCAGCCTTGTCCTGGCGGCCCTTACGGACCAGCTGCTGGATCGTGGGCAATGGACCAGCTTTCTGTTCGCGATCTTGCTTTGTTCGTAGTCTCACCGGCCCCCGCGGTCGGGCGTGTCGGCCCGCGTCACGGTCTGGCGACCGGTAACTTCCCGAAGGGATTTTCCGTCGAACCCCGCTTCGCCAGGGCGTTCGACGGGATGCGTTCAGCAGCCTGCCGATGCCGATAGGCACGCAGAGCGGCCCGACACCTGCCGGGCACGGTCTCCAAAGATACCCGCCGCGGTTCGGCACTCCCCATCGGGGGTGGTTTCCACCGTCTCAGCAGGCCTCGAACACCACGAGAGCCGCTCCGCGGGCCGGTCGACGGCCCCGCATGCGACCCCCATACCAACACCTACCGACCGGTACCTATTCCCGCCAGCCCGGCACCGGCCCCTTGAAAGCCCGAAAGCCACTTTCGTCAGATGCGATCTGACGAAAGTGGCTTTCGGGCTTTCAAGACCTGCCAAGAGTGGCTTTCGGGCTTCAGGGACCTACCCAGCCCGAGCGGGCCCCTGACCAGGCCCTGACCTCATCGGACTCGAAGGCGCCCTGGCGCCTGAGAGTCTTCACGGTGCGCGCCTCTCTTCGCGGCCGCCAGGCCGCCCGGATTCGCGACGCCAGGGCGGAGCCCTGTCGGCGCGAATCCGGAAGCGCGCATGAAAAGAGTCAGTCCTCGTCGGGCTTGGCGTGGTCCGCGCGGCCCGGGTGGGGGTCGCGGGACAGGTCGATCAACGGATGCCTGGGGGCCCCGTCCGGCGCGGCGTGTGAGCCGCGCTTCTCCTCGGCCTGGCCTTCGCCCTGCCGTTCTTCGGCGCTACTCATAACGCCCTCCCTCGCCTCTCGCGATTCCCCTTGCGCCGAATCACGCTACCTACTCGGAACCACGATGGACACCGTCACCCCCTGCGAGAACACTCACGGTATCCCCGCGAACCGGTCGTTCACCCGGGTAAGTGACTGTTGGCCAAGAACCCACGGTCCCCAGTGGACGCGAAAACGGCTGGACAGCGCGGAGACGATGGCCGGTATGACGATGTGGACGATCACCCCGGCCCCGATCGACGACATCGACGTGACGCTGGTCATGCGTGACTACATGGTCGAGATCGCCAGCCGCTATTACGGCAGGCCGGTGACGGACGACGAGCTCGAGGCCTCGCTGGCCGTGGCCCCGCTGACCGGGCTCGAGCCGCCGACCGGCGTGTTCCTGCTGGCCAGGAACAACGGCAAGATCGCGGGCTGTGTCGGTGTCCGCGTCGTCACGCCCGGCTTGGCCGAGCTGACCAAGATGTTCGTCCAGCCCCACTCGCGCCGCGAAGGCGGCGGCTCCCAGCTGCTGGCGGCCGCCGAGGACGCCGCGCGGGCGCTCGGCGCGACGACGATCCGGTTGGACACCCGCTCCGACCTGACCGAAGCCCGCGCGATGTACGCCAGGCACGGCTACACCGAAACCCCGCCCCACAACGCCGACCAGTACGCCGAGCACTGGTTTCGGAAATCCCTCATCTGAGCTACCCCGCCCGCGCTCAGGAAGGGGCGAGCTTCCCGGCACACGAAGCCACTTCTCCCTTGTGCGTCAGCACGACCGTGCCGTTGATCGAGACCTTGCACTCCACCTGCCCGCTCCCCTGCCCCAGCACCTGAACGCTGGGCGGCGCGCCGGAATCGGCCCACGTGAGTTCCTTGCGCCACGGCAGCTGGACGTTGAGTTCCTGGTGCACCAGCCCTCGGCCGTTCTCGTCGTAGACCACGGTCGCGGTGCCCTCGCCGCCGAGTTCATAGACGACGGCGTACTTTCCCTTGCCCTGCTGGGGTTTCGGCTGCGGCTGCGGTGCTTGTTGCTCGACCACCTGTGGCGCCGGCGCGGCGCTCGGCTCCCCGACCACTTGGACGGCGGCGGGCTGTGGCGGCGCCTCGTCCCGTCCGGTCAGCAACAGGAAGCCGCCGACGAGCAAACCCAGCACGACCACACCGATACCCAGCCTGACGAACACCATGCTCGAATTATTCGGCGCGCCGGGTATTACCGGAAGACCATTCCCAGGAAATGGAATCACCCGGTCGGTGCTTGTCTTTTCTGCCATGCTCTTTCCGGTAGGTTTTCCCACTTTGAAGAAAGGGCCGATTCATGAAGAAGACCCTCGCCCGTTCGATCGCCGCCTGCGCGCTCACCGGGGTCGCGCTGCTCGGCGCGGGCGCGCCCGCGTTCGCCGACGGACCCACGGTCGTCGACGAGCCGGACACCAGCCAGCTCAACAACATCTGGACGTTCGCGCCGCTCGGCGTCCCGGTGCTCGGCCTGATCCAGGCGCTGCAGAACGTCCCCGGGCGCCTGCTGCCCTCCTAAGGCACACGAAAACCGCTCTCGCACCGGCCCGTGCGAGAGCGGTTTTTTGTTGTTGCTTAAGAGATCGGCGTGATGATGCCGAAGACCGGCTTGAGCAGCTCGGTCGGCAGCTGCACGGCGGGGCCGAGCAGCGCGCCGACGTCGAGACCCGGCAGCAGCCAGATCGACGGTGCGTCCTGCGCGGTCACCTCGGCGGCGCTGGCGACGCCGCCCGCGAGGCCGGACAGTCCGGCCGCGATGGCGAGCGGGAGCAGCACACGGGCCGCGATTCGCTTCATTTTCTATTCTCCTTATCGTGGGGTTAACGGAGGACGTTGCTCACCGGCACAATGGTTCCGTTCGGCACCCATTGACCGGCGTAATCGCGATTCATCACCATTCCGGGAGCATGCGGCTCATTCGGATACATGGGCATCGCGTTGACCTGAGCGGCGGCGAACATCTGCACTTCGCCTCGCGCGGTCTGGTTCTGGCCGCCGAGCCAGCTGTGGAAGCCGGCGACCGTCGGGCTTTCGCCGCCGAACGCGTTGTGCACGGCGACGGCGTAGGTCACCGCCAGCTGTTCGCGGGGATCGAAGCGAAGCGGCAGCGAGGAGCTCGCGACCGAGTTCACGATCGGCCCGTTGAACAGCCACGGCGCGAGATAGAGGCCGTACTGGTGGGTGGGCTTGAGCCGCTGGGACTCGGCGGCCCGAGTCATCGCGACGTAGCCGTCCGCCCAGCCGGCGGTGACCAAGAGTGCGGTGTTCGGACCGGCGTCGGGCTGCACCGGGAGGCCGGACTTGGCCGCGGTGTCGCGCACGACCTTGGCCGCGGCGATCCCGCGTGGCGACTTGTCCTCCACCAGCGTGATCCCGGACGGCTTGCGGCCCGCCAGGAAGTTGACCAGCTTGACGAGCGCGTCACTGTCCTCGGCGGACAGGCCGTCGGCCGGGCAGCTCGTGAGCACGTCGCTCCGGTTCGCGATGAGCCCGCCGAACGCGGCGCCCGCGCACTCGGGCGCGTCGGCGTCGCTGATCACCGGCCCCGCGTCCTGACCGGCGTCGACCTCGATCGTCGTCTCGCGGTCACCCTTGCGGATGACCAGGTCGGAGCGGCCTTGCGGCAGATCGACGTCGGCCCAGATCCCCTCGGCGCCGGGCCGAGGGAAGGCCTTGCCGATCAGGCCACCCTGGACGCCGACCGACACGTCGTCGCCCGCGCTCGCCGGGAGGTGCACGATGTTGCGGCCCGGCCGTTGCGGGCTGACCAGCACCGGCGAACCCTCGGCGTGCGCCAGCAGCGGGACGCCGGGAATCGGGAGCGGCACGGGCTGCGGGACCGCGGCGAGCGCGCTCCACGCGACGAACCCGAGCGCGACGCCCGCGACGCCGTAGCGGTAGACGCGGCTTTCGCCGTGTTTGAGCAGGAACCCGGCCGCAGTGGTGACCGCGATGGGCAGCACGATGATCACGATGAGCGCCACGCCGAAGAGCGTTCCGTAGAGCCTGCGGTCGAACCCGATGCCGGAGAGCGCGAGCTGGACGACGCCCGCGAGCACGAGCAGCCCGCCGATGGTCAGCGAAAGCGGACCTCGGCGGAAGTTGGTGGTGCGCCATTCGGCGCCGGAGAGCAGGGTGACGCCGAACCAGATCGCCGCGCCCGCGACGTAAACGGTGTCGACGGCGAAGTCGATGCCCGAAGCGCCGAGCGAGGTCTCGAGCACGACCAAGACGATGAGCGCGACGGAAGCCCAGCGTCCCGCCGATGGCCGGCGCAGCAGCACCGGCACCGCCAGTGCGAGTACGACGTGCACCACGAGCGCGAGCACGTTCACGTCGACCGTCAGCGCGGAGACCACGGCCAGCGCGGCGGACAGCACGCCGAGCGCACCGACGGTGATCCAGACCTTGCGGCTCAGCTCCCCGACCAGCGGCCGCAACAGCCCGGTGCCCGCGAGGAACGCGGTGGCCAGCAACAAGACCAGCCGCAGCAGCAACGCCGCGATGTCCACAGTGGACGAGCCGGTCGCCACCACATCATGGTGATCCATCGGGAGCCTTTCCCTGGGGTTGATGGGATAAAGCGGGCTTTACGCCGCAGCGGGATAAAGCCCGCTTTATCCCGGTCACTACTTGAGGTCCGCGTCCGCCACGACGAAGAGTTCGCTGTGCGGCTTGGCGTTGCCGAAGTCCCCGTGCGGCCAGGACTTGCGGTTGAAGTTGATCCCGACCTGGCCGGTGAACTCGTCACGGAAGTTCTGGTCGACCGAGATCTTCCCGTCCTCGCCCAGGTTCAGCAGGTTGACCTTGTGGTCACCGTCCAAACCGGACCTCGCGACGAAGTAGTTCGAAACCGCGAGGTGCTGCGGCTTGTCGGTCTCGTGGTAGAAACCGTCTTCGCCGAGCACGAAGTTGTCGTACGCGCCCCAGTGCGGGCCCGCACCCGGGGTGCCGGGGTTGATCGGCGCCGCGCCGACGACGAACGGGAGGTCGTCCCCGCCGCCCTGCTGCGCCTTCTCCTTGCTGTCGATCCGGCCCTTGAAGTTCGTGCCCGCGGCCACGAGCTTCTGGATGTCCAGCACGTAGACGCCACCGGTGGTGCCGGGGTCGTCAGGGCCGAGCGCGCCCTTCTGGCGGCCCTGGATGGCCCGGTAGAGGTACTTGTCGTCCGGGCTGGTCTGGATCCAGCCACCGTTGGAGCTGCCACCGTTGGAGTCGTTGTTCGGGTAGATCGCCTTGTTCGCGGCACCGTCGTCGAACACCTCGGTCCAGTGCGGCTCGGCCGCGGTGATGTCCGGCGTGTAGAACACCGCGCCGCCCTGCATGGTCTGGGCGAACGCGCCCTTGTGACCAGGCAGGTTGGTCACCGTGGTCTCCATGACCGCACGACTCTCGGCGTGCAGCGGGTCGGCAGGGTCGGCACGCGGGCCGTCCTGCAGGTACGAGACCGCCCTGAGCTTCGGGTGGTTGCGGTCGGAGATGTCCCAGGTCCGCACGGTCGGGCGGCGCAGGTACGGCGACGGCTGCTTGACCGGGTCGAGGATGATGTTCCTCGGCTCGGCGTAGTCGCTGGTCACCAGCGTGTTGAGGTCCTCACGGGCCTGGATGCCGTGCGGGTTGGCGCAGGTCGCGTTGCCCAGCTGCGGGAGGTTGTCGCACAGCTTCTTGTTGTCGCCCTGCGGGGTCGCCGCCGGTGACTGCGAGAGCACGTTCGCGTTCTGGTCGAAGCGGACGACCTCGCCGGGGCTGCCCGCGAAGCCGTTGCCGAGCACGAGCTGCCCGTTCTCGTAGATGTACGGGCCTGGCACGACCGGGCCGCCCATGTACGTGCCGTACGCGGTGCCGTCCTTCAGCACCCAGTAGGCGTCGGGGACCGAGCCGCCGAGCGTCGACGTCGGCAGGCTGACGCCCTTCAGCCGCAGCTGCGGCAGCGCCGAGACGTCGAAGGCGTACGTCGCCGCGGCGAACAGCGCGCCGGCGTAGATCGTGTCGCCCTTGTGCCACACGTACTGCATGTGGTGCGGCTCGTTCTCGACGAGCGGGCCGACCGTGGCCGTGTTGACGACCTTGCCGTACGTCGGCGAACCCTGCGTCGCGTCGATGACGGCCAGGAAATCGGGGCCAGGCAAGGCATTCTTGAGCTTGTTAAGGCCGCCGCCGAGCGAACCCGGCAGGTTCTTGATGTCCTTGACGAGCGTGTCGGCGATGTTCTCGTCGCCAGCCCAGACGAGCAGCCACTTCTTCTTGGTGCCACCGGCCGCCGAGGTCGTCGCCGCGGCGACGTCCTTCTTGACCAGGTGGTTCTGCACCCAGTACTGCTTGCCGTCGGACGCCGTCTTGGCGTCGGTCAGCACCTGGACGTCGGCGTAGGCACTGGTATTCGACCCCGTGTAAGTGACGGCGCTGACGGCGAGTGCCGCCGCCATGGCGCCTATCGCCACTTTTCGCCACTTGGGCGAGCTGGATAGCATTCTTACTCCCTGTTTCTTTCGAAAGGCGCCAGGAATAGGCACACCTCTCCCCCGATTTCGGGCACGGGGGAAAGCGCGAGGTGCCACGGCGAACCGTTGGCACGTAAAGGAAACCCGTCAGCCGGTGCGGCGAGGGCGACTAAGAGAGAGGAATCAGAAAGTCATACAGAGCGCGCTGGCCTGGTGGCACAGATCGACGTGGCGACGCCAGACCAGTGAGGCGAAAGCGGACATGTGCGAAATACTCGTGTGGTCGGATGTAAGTGTCAATCTTGTGATCAAAGAATGAGACGCCACCCAGTGCGGTGACTTTCCCACTGACTGGACGCATTTGCGCGGGTTCGCTACGCCGAACGGGTTAGTACTTCCCAGTATGTGCGATCCGCTTGGTCTAGACCGTTACGTCGAGTCAACCAGGCCCCGTTGGGCCACCTGAGGCGTTATGCTTTTGTGATGAGAATTGGGGAACTTGGCCGCCGAATCGGCGCTCTGGTACTGACCTTGGGATTCGGCTTGACAGCCGCGCCGGCATCGGCATCACCGCTGCCGACCGGTTTCGTCCATCTGCGCGACATAGATCCGACGATCATCCAGGAGATGCGCTACGCGGGTCAGCACAACTTCGTCGGCCGCCGGGTCGACGGCTACCTGCGCCCGACCTGCATCCTGACCCGCCCGGCGGCGCTCGCGCTGCACGAGGCGCAGAAGCGCGTGCTGCGCCAGGGTTACAGCCTCAAGGTCTACGACTGTTACCGGCCGCAGCGCGCGGTCGACCACTTCGTCCGCTGGGCCAAGGACCTGGCCGACGAGAAGATGAAGCCCGAGTTCTACCCCCGCGTCGAGAAGTCACGTCTCTTCGAAGACGGCTACATCGCCGAGAAGTCCGGCCACTCGCGAGGCAGCACTCTCGACCTCACGCTCGTGAAGCTCCCGCCGCGCTGGCAGCGCCCGTACATCCCCGGCGAGCCGCTGCGGTCCTGCTTCACCGAGAGCCGCTTCCCCGACAACATGGTCGACATGGGCACCGGCTTCGACTGCTTCGACACGCTGGCGCACACCGACGACCCGCGCATCACCGGTCAGGCCAGGATCAACCGCGACATCCTGCGCGACGCACTGGTCGGCTTCAAGAACCTGCCAGAGGAGTGGTGGCACTACACACTCGTCGGCGAGCCCTACCCGGCCACGTTCTTCGACTTCCCCGTGAAGTAACGGGATAAAGCGGGCTTTACGCCACTTCGGCGTAAAGCCCGCTTTATCCCGGTCGTCAGAGCTTCGAGCCGCACTCGTTGCAGAAGATCGCGCCGGGCTTGTTGCCCTCGTTGCCGCAGCCACCGCATTTCGCGATGGGCGCCAGCGAGCCTCCACACGACGAGCAGAACTTGCCGCCGTCGGCCTTCGACCCGCACGACGGGCAGCTGACCTTGGCGCGGGTGTCGAGATCGATGCCCGAGGTCCAGTCCTTCTCGCGGGCCTTCTCCCAGATCTGGTCGCGCTGCGCGGACGCCTGCGCGCGCGAGACCTCCTCCGCGACGCTCGGCGAGCACCGCAGGCACTGGCCGATCTCGTCGTTCCAGCACTGGGTCGAGCACATCCAGTCACTACACCCGCGGCACTGCCGGAAGCTCGGCGTGATCTCCTCGACCGCGGCGCGCAACGCCTTGTCCTTGGCGGCCGAGTTGGTCGCCTGGTTGTAGCGCCAGCGATCCGCGGCGTAGCTGAGATCCTGGACCTTGCCGCCGAACAGCGAGCCGATACTGCGCAGCACGCCACGCCCGGTCTCGATCGCGTCGCGCCGGAAGGCCGAGCGGTAGCCGTTTCCGCAGCGCTCGCACCGGAATTCGAACTGGTATCCCTCGGAGTTCGAGAGATCGGAGAAGTTGTCCGTGAACGGAACCGCGTCTGTCACGGCGCGAAGTTATGTTCGCCCGCGCATGGGTCGCCACGGCAGAACTACCCACATTCGACCCGTTCCACCTCGCGAAACGCCGGAACGCAGGTGAGCAGCGCGAGCGCGAGGACAGCGAGTGTCCCACCGGCTACGGAGACCAGAACAAACCCGCCCCCGACGTAGAGCTGCCCCGCCGAAAGACTCGCGATCGCCGACGCGCCCCACACCAAGGCGTCCACCGAACCCTGCACCTTCACGCGTTCGTCGACGGGCAGGTCCCGGCTCAACAGGCTGCTCCCGCCGACAAAGCAGAGGTTCCACCCGTACCCGAGCAGGAAGAGCGCGAACGGCAACCCGGTCGTATGCGCGGTCGGCGCCGCGATGGCGGTCGCCGTGGCCAGCGCCAGCGCACCCAGCCCGGCCGCGATGGTCACCCGCCCACCGAACCGGTCCGCGATCCGCCCCGACAGCGGCGCCAGCGCGAACATCCCGATCATGTGCGCGCTCACCACCCAGCCGACCACGTCCAGCCCATGGTCGTGATCCTGGATCTGCAGCGGCGTCATCACCATGACGGCGACCATCACCAGCTGCGCGACGATCATCGCCAGCAACGGCCGCAGCACCACCGGCCGCCGCAACACCGTCCTGATCTCGACCTGCGCGGCCGCTTGGGTCGCGCCGTCGACCCTCGGCAACGTCACCGACGCGACCCAAGCGGCCCCGGCGGCCACCCCGGTCACCACGAGCGGCCCCGACAACGCCGGCAACCCCAGCCACCCAGCCATCCGCGCGGCAGGCGCGATCAGCGAGGGCCCGGCCAGCGCACCGACCGTCCCGCCCCAGACCACAGTGGACAGTGCGAACCCCCGCCGCTCCGGCGGGTACAGATCCGCTGCCAGGTAACGGGAAAGCTGTGCGCCACCCTGCCCGATCCCCAGCAGCAGAATCCCCGCGACCAGCGTGACGAGCGAACTCATGACCGCCCCGGCGAACGCCACCACGGCCCCGAGGCTCGCCAGCGCGTACCCGAGCGACAACGCGAACCGGCGCCCCACCCTGGCGAGCACGAACCCGGACGCGAACGCCCCCAGCGCGGTCCCGAGCACACTCGCGGTACTCGGCACCCCACTCCACCCAGGCCCGTTCGCCTTCGCGACGATCAACGTCGCGGTGGTCGTCGCCCCGGCCATGCCGGTGTTCATCAGCGCGACACACGCGAACAAGGTGACCATCGACCGCGTGCGCACCGGGTTCCCCATGGTTACCGATGCTAAGCAACCGAAGCGGGCCTCCACACCTCCGAAGGACTCGTGAGTGGTACGGCCGGTTCTAACCGGCCGGAACACTCACGACCCCTTCTAGGCTGCCTCGCCAGTGTCAGGGGTGTGATGCGGCTTGGGCGAGGGCCTACTTCGCTCGGATCCGGGGGTGAGGGCTCCCTCGTACCTGGGCTCCGTACCTGGGTGAGCGCCGTTTGCGTCGTTCAACGCTGCAAATCGCACTCACCCCGTCCCGAACGCCCCCTCAGTCACTGGACAAGCAGGTTGACTGTGCGGGTTTTGAGGCGTTCAACGACGCATTTCCACCACAGCCACCCCGGACGTGGCCGAGCGCACGAGACGCCACCTTTGACTTTCTGCCCAATAACCGGCCGGAACACTCACGACCCCTGGCTGGCCACCCATGCTTCCTCGGGCCCGGCGAACGCGAGCGTGCTGTCGCCCGCGTACAGCCGGTAGCCCTCGGCTGGCCAACGCCAATCCGCCGCAGGCAACGTCCGAAGCGGCGCCAAGATCTCCCGCACCTCGGAGAGCCCGAAAACGTTGGCCGCGTTGGCCGAGCCCATGATCGCCTCGAAGACCGCGACGTGCAGCAGAAACGTCGACAGCGGCACGCCCGTCGGCTGCCAGGGCACGCCGACCGCGTTTTCGCGATCGTGGACAGGCGGATCGTCACCGACCGGATCGACGGCCCACGCCCAGACGCCCTGGTTCTCCAGCCAGAAGACCAACTTCCCGTCCTCGAGCCGCGGTGTTTTCAACACGACGTTCTGTGTGTCGTCCAACGCCGTCCAACAGGAGGTCAGCTCGAACCACTCACGCAGGGGCCGCGGCAAGTCGTGCTCGACGACGGCACGTTCCCGGTCCGCCGGGCCGTGCCAACGCGAGAGGAATCGCTCCAAGCTGTCCGGGCCGACCTCGAAAAGCTCACGCACGAGCCCAGTCTTCCAGCGGTCGAGGCGTACCCGGATGGACGGCACGCGTGCACAGACGGACGACACGCGTACCTGGATGGACGACACGGCCCCCAAAGGAAAAGCCCCCGACCAAGGGAGGTCGGGGGCTTTTCGCGGGACTACTCGGCTTAGCGGAAGTCGCGGCCGAAGTCGTAGTCGTCCAGCGGCACCGCGGCACCGGTACCCGTACCGAACACGTCCGGGGTGTAGTAGCCGTCGTCGTAGGACGGGATCGCGTAAGCGGCGACCCGCGCCTCCTCGGTCGGCTGGACCTGGATGTTGCGGTACTTGTTGATGCCCGTACCGGCCGGGATCAGCTTACCGATGATCACGTTCTCCTTGAGGCCGACGAGCTTGTCCGAGCGGCCGTTGATGGCCGCGTCGGTCAGGACTCGGGTGGTCTCCTGGAACGACGCCGCCGACAGCCACGAGTCCGTGGTCAGCGAGGCCTTCGTGATACCCATCAGCACCGGACGACCCGAAGCGGGCTCGCCACCTTCGGCGACCGCGGCGCGGTTCGTCGCCTCGAACTTGGTCCGCTCGGGCAGCTCGCCCGGGAGGAAGTCCGTGGCACCGGAGTCGATGATCGTGACCCGGCGGAGCATCTGCCGGACGATGACCTCGATGTGCTTGTCGTGGATCGACACACCCTGCGCCCGGTACACCTTCTGGACCTCGTCCACCAGGTGCATCTGCGCCTCGCGGGGACCCATGACACGCAGGACCTCGTGCGGGTCCGGGGTGCCTTCGAGCAGCTGCTGGCCGACCGAGACGTGGTCGCCGTCGCCCAGCGGGCCGTTCGGGGTGTTCGCGAGCCGCTGACGCTTGGACAGCTTGTCGAAGATGATCTCTTCGCCGCCGTCGTCCGGGATCAGCGTGATCTTCCAGAACCGCTCGCTCTCCTCGATGCGCACGCGGCCATCGACGTCGGCGATCGGCGCCTTGCCCTTCGGCACGCGAGCCTCGAAAAGCTCGGTGACACGGGGAAGACCGGTCGTGATGTCGTCACCGGCGACACCACCCTGGTGGAACGTACGCATCGTCAGCTGCGTGCCGGGCTCACCGATCGACTGGGCCGCGACGATACCCACGGCCTCGCCGACGTCGACGAGCTGACCGGTCGCCATCGAGCGGCCGTAGCAGGTCGCGCAGATACCGACGACCGACTCACAGGTCAGCACCGAGCGGACCTTGACGCGCGCGATGCCGCTGGAGAGCAGCTTCTCGATCGCCGGGTCGCCCAGGTCGTCGCCCGCGTTCAGCACCACGTTGCCGTTGGCGTCAACGGCGTCGGTGGCCAGGTTGCGGGCGTAGATGCTGGTCTCGATGTGCTGGTCGCGCAGGACGCGGCCGTCGGACTGCAGGTCGCCGACCTTCATCTGGATACCGCGGGTGGTGCCGCAGTTGGTCTCGCGGACGATGACGTCCTGCGAGACGTCGACCAGACGACGGGTCAGGTAACCCGAGTCGGCGGTACGGAGCGCCGTGTCCGCCAGACCCTTACGGGCACCGTGCGTCGCGATGAAGTACTCCGCCACCGACAGGCCTTCACGGAAGTTGGCCTTGATCGGACGCGGGATGTACTCACCCTTCGGGTTCGACACCAGGCCACGCATACCGGCCAGCGACCGGATCTGCGTCATGTTGCCCGCCGCGCCCGACTTCACGATGATCGAGATCGGGTTGTCGGCCGGCAGGGCCGTCTCCATGATCCCGGCGACCTCTTCGGTGGCCTGGGTCCAGACCTTGACGAGCTCGTTGTTGCGCTCGGCGTGCGAGAGCTGACCGCGCTGGTAGCGCTTCTCGACCTGGTCGGCCTTGCCTTCGTACTCGTCGAGGATGGCCTTCTTGCCCTCCGGGACGAGCACGTCGGAAATGGCGACCGTGACGCCCGAGCGGGTCGCCCAGTAGAAACCGGCGTCCTTCAGGCGGTCGAGGGTGTGCGCGACCTGGGTCATCGAGTAGCGCTCGGCGAGGTCGTTCACGATCACGGCCTGACGCTTCTTCGGCATCAGCTCGTTGATGAACGGGTAGTCCGCCGGGAGCAGCTCGTTGAACAGCACGCGGCCCAGGGTGGTCTCGGCCAGCCAAGGCTGACCGGGAGCCCAGCCGTTCTCGGCGAGCTTGGCCTCGTCGGCCTTCGCGGGCTGACGGTCCTTGATCCGGATCTTGATCGGAGCGTGGAGGCCGATCGCCTTGCGGTCGAACGCCATGATGGCCTCGGCGGGCGACGAGAACGCCTTGCCTGCGCCCTCGGCGTCCTCGACGAGCCGGGTCAGGTGGAACAGACCGGTCACCATGTCCAGACGCGGCATGGCGAGCGGGCGGCCCGACGCGGGCGACAGGATGTTGTTCGCCGAGAGCATCAGGATGCGGGCCTCGGACTGCGCCTCCGCCGACAGCGGGAGGTGCACGGCCATCTGGTCACCGTCGAAGTCCGCGTTGAACGCCTCACAGACCAGCGGGTGCAGCTGGATGGCCTTGCCTTCGACCAGCTGCGGCTCGAAGGCCTGGATACCGAGGCGGTGCAGGGTCGGCGCACGGTTCAGCATCACCGGGTGGCCGGTGATGACCTCTTCGAGCACGTCCCACACCTGCGGGCGCGAGCGCTCCACCATCCGCTTGGCGGACTTGATGTTCTGCGCGTGGTTCAGGTCGACCAGCCGCTTCATGACGAACGGCTTGAACAGCTCGAGCGCCATGTCCTTCGGCAGACCGCACTGGTGCAGCTTCAGCTGCGGGCCGACGATGATGACCGAACGGCCGGAGTAGTCGACACGCTTGCCGAGCAGGTTCTGGCGGAACCGGCCCTGCTTACCCTTGAGCAGGTCGGACAGCGACTTCAGCGGGCGGTTACCGGGACCGGTGACCGGGCGGCCGCGGCGGCCGTTGTCGAACAGCGCGTCGACGGCCTCCTGCAGCATCCGCTTCTCGTTGTTGACGATGATCTCGGGCGCGCCGAGGTCGATCAGCCGCTTGAGGCGGTTGTTGCGGTTGATCACGCGGCGGTACAGGTCGTTCAGGTCCGAGGTGGCGAACCGGCCACCGTCGAGCTGGACCATCGGACGCAGGTCCGGCGGGATCACCGGGACGGCGTCGAGCACCATGCCACGCGGGTCGTTGCCGGTGGCCTGGAACGCGGCGACGACCTTGAGCCGCTTCAGCGCGCGGAGCTTCTTCTGCCCCTTGCCGTTGCGGATGGTGTCGCGCAGGCTCTCGGCCTCCGCGGCGACGTCGAACTCCGCGGCCAGCTTCTGGATGGCCTCGGCGCCCATGCCGCCGGTGAAGTACTCGCCGTACCGGTCGATGAGCTCGCGGTAGAGCAGCTCGTCGGCGATCAGCTGGCGGGTGTCGAGCTTGGTGAAGGTCGTCCAGACCTCCTCGAGACGGTCCAGCTCGCGACCGGCGCGGTCACGCAGCTGACGCATCTCGCGCTCGCCGCCCTCCTTGACCTTGCGGCGGACGTCGGACTTGGCGCCCTCGGCCTCCAGCTCGGCGAGGTCGGCCTCGAGCTTCTGCGCGCGGGCCTCGATGTCCGCGTCACGCTTGGTTTCGAGGTTCTTGCGCTCGACGCCGATCTCGTTCTCGAGGGTCGGCAGGTCGTTGTGGCGCAGCTCGGTGTTCACGCCGGTGATGACGTAAGCAGCGAAGTAGATGATCTTCTCGAGGTCCTTGGGCGCGAGGTCGAGCAGGTAGCCCAGTCGCGAAGGAACACCCTTGAAGTACCAGATGTGGGTGACGGGAGCGGCCAGCTCGATGTGGCCCATCCGCTCACGGCGCACCTTGGCGCGAGTGACCTCGACGCCACAGCGCTCGCAGATGATGCCCTTGAAGCGGACACGCTTGTACTTACCGCAGTAGCACTCCCAGTCACGGGTCGGACCGAAGATCTTCTCGCAGAAGAGCCCGTCCTTCTCCGGCTTGAGCGTGCGGTAGTTGATGGTTTCCGGCTTCTTCACTTCACCGAAGGACCACTGGCGGATGTCGTCAGCGGTGGCAAGACCGATCCGGAGCTCATCGAAGAAATTGACGTCCAGCACGTCTTTGCATCCCCTTGGGGTTGATTCGACTAGAGGGGTTGGCGGCCGAGGCGGGAGCCCCTTTCAGAGCTCCCGCCTCCGCGCTGATCAGTGCACGACGTCGTCCACCGAGGGCGACTCGTTGCGGGACAGGTTGATGCCCAGGTTCGCGGCGGCACGCTCGAGGTCTTCGTCGTCGGAGTCACGCATCTCGATCGACGAGCCGTCGCTGGAGAGCACCTCGACGTTGAGGCACAGCGACTGGAGCTCCTTCAGGAGCACCTTGAACGACTCCGGGATGCCCGGCTCGGGGATGTTCTCCCCCTTGACGATGGCTTCGTAGACCTTGACGCGGCCGACCACGTCGTCCGACTTGATCGTCAGCAGCTCCTGCAGCGTGTAGGCGGCGCCGTACGCCTGCATCGCCCAGCACTCCATCTCACCGAAGCGCTGGCCACCGAACTGCGCCTTACCACCGAGCGGCTGCTGGGTGATCATCGAGTACGGACCGGTGGAGCGGGCGTGGATCTTGTCGTCGACCAGGTGGTGCAGCTTCAGGATGTACATGTAGCCGACCGAGACCGGGTACGGGAACGGCTCGCCGGAACGCCCGTCGAGCAGCGTCGCCTTGCCGTTCTCCTTGACCATGCGCTCGCCGTCGCGGTTCGGCTTGGTGACGCCGAGCAGCCCGGTGAGCTCCTCTTCCTTGGCGCCGTCGAACACCGGGGTGGCGGTGTTCGTGCCGGGGTCGACGTCGTAGAGCTCCTGGTTGAGGTTCTTCGCCCAGTCGGGCTGGCCCTCGATCTTCCACCCCTGCGACGCCAGCCAGCCGAGGTGCAGTTCCAGCACCTGGCCGATGTTCATACGACGCGGGACACCGTGGGTGTTCAGGATGATGTCGACCGGGGTGCCGTCCTCCATGAACGGCATGTCCTCGGCGGGCAGGATCTTGCCGATGACACCCTTGTTGCCGTGACGGCCCGCGAGCTTGTCACCCGGCTGGATCTTCCGCTTCTGGGCCACGTACACGCGGACCAGCTCGTTGACGCCAGGGGGCAGCTCGTCGTCGTCCTCGCGCGAGAACACGCGGATGCCGATGACCTTGCCGGTCTCGCCGTGCGGCACCTTCAGCGAGGTGTCGCGGACCTCACGGGCCTTCTCACCGAAGATCGCGCGGAGCAGGCGCTCCTCCGGGGTCAGCTCGGTCTCGCCCTTGGGCGTGACCTTGCCGACCAGGATGTCGCCGTCGCGGACCTCGGCGCCGATCCGGATGATGCCGCGCTCGTCGAGGTCGGCGAGCACCTCCTCGGAGACGTTCGGGATGTCCCGGGTGATCTCCTCGGCGCCCAGCTTGGTGTCGCGGGCGTCGATCTCGTGCTCCTCGATGTGGATCGACGTGAGCACGTCGTCCTGCACCAGGCGCTCCGAGAGGATGATCGCGTCCTCGTAGTTGTGGCCCTCCCACGGCATGACCGCGACGAGCAGGTTCTTGCCGAGCGCCATCTCACCGTTCTCGGTGGACGGGCCGTCGGCGATGACCTGACCCTGCTCGACCCGGTCGCCCTCGCTGACGATCGGGCGGTGGTTGAAGCAGGTGCCGTGGTTGGAGCGGCGGAACTTGTACAGTCCGTAGCTCTTCCGGGTGCCGTCGTCGTGCATGATCGTCACGAGGTCGGCGGAGAGCTCCTCCACCACACCGGCCTGCTCGGCGACCAGCACGTCACCGGCGTCGACCGCGGCGCGGAGCTCCACGCCGGTGCCGACCAGCGGCGCCTGGTTGCGCAGCAGGGGCACGGCCTGGCGCTGCATGTTCGCGCCCATCAGCGCGCGGTTCGCGTCGTCGTGCTCGAGGAACGGGATCATCGCCGTCGCGACCGACACCATCTGGCGCGGCGAGACGTCCATGTAGTCCACGTCCATCGGGTCGATCAGCTCGACCTCGCCGCCCTTCTTACGGACGAGCACGCGGGGCTCGACGAAGTGACCGTCGTCGGTGATCGGCGCGTTGGCCTGCGCCTTCACGAAGCGGTCTTCCTCGTCCGCGGTGAGGTAGTCGACCTGGTCGGTGACCTGGCCGTCGACGACCTTGCGGTACGGGGTCTCGATGAAGCCGAACGGGTTGACCCGCGCGTAGGAGCAGAGCGAGCCGATCAGGCCGATGTTCGGGCCTTCCGGGGTCTCGATCGGGCACATGCGGCCGTAGTGCGACGGGTGGACGTCACGGACCTCCATGCCGGCGCGCTCACGGGACAGACCACCGGGGCCGAGCGCCGAGAGGCGGCGCTTGTGGGTCAGGCCCGACAGCGGGTTGTTCTGGTCCATGAACTGCGACAGCTGGGAGGTTCCGAAGAACTCCTTGATCGCGGCCACGACGGGACGGATGTTGATCAGCGTCTGCGGCGTGATCGCCTCGACGTCCTGGGTCGTCATGCGCTCACGCACGACGCGCTCCATGCGGGACAGGCCGACCCGGATCTGGTTCTGGATCAGCTCGCCGACGGTGCGCAGGCGGCGGTTGCCGAAGTGGTCGATGTCGTCGACCTCGACCGGGATCTCCTGGCCGTTGATCGTCATCTTGTCCTCGCCGGCGTGCAGCCGGACCAGGTACTCGATGGTGGTGACGATGTCCTCTTCGGTCAGCGTGCCCGTGTCGTACGGGCTGACCTGGCCCAGCTTCTTGTTGACCTTGTACCGGCCGACCTTCGCGAGGTCGTAGCGCTTGGTCTTGAAGAACAGGTTCTCCAGGAGGGTCTGCGCGCTCTCCTTGGTGGGGGGTTCGCCCGGACGCAGCTTGCGGTAGATGTCGAGCAGCGCCTCGTCGGTGCCGGCGGTGTGGTCCTTCTCGAGGGTGGCCATCAGCGTCTCCGAGAAGGAGAAGCGCTCACGGATCGCCTCGGTCGTCCAGCCCAGCGCCTTCAGCAGCACGGTGACCGGCTGGCGGCGCTTGCGGTCGATACGGACACCGACGGTGTCGCGCTTGTCGACGTCGAACTCGAGCCAGGCACCCCGGCTCGGGATCACCTTGACGGAGAAGACGTCCTTGTCGGTCGTCTTGTCGACGGCGGTGTCGAAGTACACACCGGGCGAGCGAACCAGCTGCGAGACGACGACACGCTCGGTGCCGTTGATCACGAAGGTGCCCTTGTCGGTCATCACCGGGAAGTCACCCATGAAGACCGTCTGGCTCTTGATCTCGCCAGTGTTGTTGTTCACGAACTCGGCGGTGACGAACAGCGGTGCCGCGTACGTCATGTCCTTGTCCTTGCACTCCTCGACGGAGGCCTTGACCTCGTCGAAGCGCGGGTCGGAGAAGGACAGGGACATGGAACCGGAGAAGTCCTCGATCGGGGAGATCTCGTTGAGGACTTCTTCGAGACCGCCGACGGGGTTCTCTTCACCTTCCTCGACGCGGCGTTCGAACCACGCCTCGTCGCCGGTGAACCATTCGAATGAACGGATCTGCACGTCAAGCAGGTTGGGGGTGCTCAGGGGCTCGCGGATCTTCGCGAACGAGACCCGCTTGGGTGCTCCTGGAATTCCCGTTGACGCCGTAGCCGTGGTGGTCGCAGCAGTGGCCTGGTTCGCGGGAGAGACTGCCAAGATGCGTCCTTCCGGGGACAAATGTGCGGTGAGCAGCCGCGATAGCAACAGCTATAACGGACTGTCAAGGGTGCCGTGTGCCCACTACTCTAACTACCGGCTCCGGGCAGCCTGAAAGAGGGCAGCGCAAAGAAGCAGTCTAGCCCGTAAGACGCACTCTGTCCAGGGGGCGCTCCCGATGGGGCCCAGCCTTGTCCGTGTCGTCTTCAGGTATGCCTCCGCAGCTCGTCCCTCCCGCAAGGGCTCGCTGTTGTCAGTAAGCGTGAACCCAGCGGGCGTTCCAGTCAAGATGCCACGCCTCCATCCGACCGGTTGGCTCAGCGTCTTACCGGAGTTCGCTCTGCGTGACCAGGGGTTCGGCGGGTCCCAGCAGGCGGTGCTTGCGCAGCTCACGAGAAGGATGGACCCCCCGTTGACGCCGGGCTCGTGAGCGTTGCGGGCAGGTTCCGGCCGCCCGCCGACACGGCTGCGGCTCCGCGTCGGCGGGCGGCGCGAGTGGAAGGTTTGCTGCGTCAGACGCAGCAGGGGCTCCCCTCGCCCGCTCCGCGCTCCAGACTCGGCCGACGTTTCGCCAGGTCAGAGGTCGTGAGCGCTGCGGGCGGGGGTAGCGGACGGGTACTTGGCTACCTACCGCCCGAGTCTCGCGCGAGTGGAAGGTTTGCTCCGTTGAGTGCAGAAATTCTTCCACTCGCTCGAACTCGTCCGCCGTGGCACGTGACAAGGGGGACCCTTGTCACGCTCTGGGTGACAAGGGCCGCCCTTGTCACCCAGACCGCGGCCGGGTGAGCGGGAAATAGGCGTTCAACGCCTTAACCAGCACACATAAGCCACTTTCGTTCCGCTGAGCGTGACAAACGCCCCGTCCGTACGCGCCGGCCAAGGCAACGTCTCGGGTAGGTCGTCGAGTACCGGTTCGTTCTAACCGCCCGCAACGCTCACGACCCCCGGGCACCACCACACAAAAGCCCCGTTTGTCACCTTGAGCGTGACGAACGGGGCTTTCGTGTGATGCCACGGCGGGGCGGCGGACCCCCGGCAGTATGGATCTTCGCGTTTCGGCAGCGTTCGGACAGCGATCGTCGTTACGATCCGCCGTGTGCTGAGTGTGCGTGGCCTGACGAAGGTCTATTCGGGCCGGACGGTGGTCGACAACGTGTCGTTCGACCTGCAGCCGGGCACCGTCACGGCGTTTCTCGGGCCCAACGGCGCGGGCAAGTCGACGACCCTGCGGATGATCACCGGGCTGACCCCGCCGACGCGCGGTGGCAGCCAGATCGCCGGGAAGGCGTTCCGGGACTGGCCGAACCCCGCGCACATCGCCGGCGTGCTGCTGGACGCGACCGCCGTCCACCCCGGCCGCACCGGCGGCTCCCACCTGCGCAACGCGGCGCTGCTGATGGGCGTGCCCACCGGCCGCGTCGACGAGGTGCTCGGGCAGGTCGGGCTCGGTGACGCGGGCGGCAAGAAGATCGGGCAGTACAGCCTGGGCATGCGGCAGCGGCTCGGGCTGGCGCACGCGCTGATGGCGAACCCGCCGGTGCTGATGCTCGACGAGCCGATCAACGGCCTCGACCCGGTCGGCATCAGGGCCGTGCGTGAGCTGCTGCGCGGCCACGCCGCCCGCGGTGGCACGGTGCTGCTGTCCAGCCACGTGCTGTCCGAAGTGGACCAGACGGCCGACCGGATCGTGATGATCGGCAACGGCCGGATCGTCGCGGACGGCCCGATCCGCGAGCTGCTCTCGTCGCATCGCTCACTCGTGCGCGGCCCCGACATGGCGGCGCTCGCGGGCGCGCTGCAGCGTGCGGGCATCCGCATCCAGCCGAGCCCGGACGGGCAGATACTGGCCGACGCGCCGAGCCAGGTCGTGTCGGACATCGCGTTCAAGGCGGGCGTCCAGGTGCACGGCATCACCGACCACCAGCAGAACCTCGAAGAGCTCTTCTTCCGACTTTCCGGGAGCAACCACCGATGACCGCGCCCGGCTATCACCCGGCTGCCATGGCGCCGCCGCAGCCACCGATGAGCTTCCCGCGCGCGATGCAGCGCACGCCGTTCGCGAAGCTCGTGCTGGTGGAGTTCCGCAAGCTCAGCGGCACCCTGTCCGACCGGATCCTGCTGATCGTCGGCCCGCTGGTGGTGATCGGCGCGAACGTGCTGCTGTTCCTCAGCTTGGACAGCGCGTCGTCGATGGCCTCGGCGAGCGACCAGATCACGCCGACGTTCTACCTGCTGCGGATCGGGCACGTGATCATCCACGCGGCGCTGATCAAGCTGATCGCGGGCGAATGGCAGCACCGCGCGGCCCAGCCGACGCTGCTCGCGCAGCCGTCACGCGGGCGCTACTTCCTGGCGCAGGCCACGGTCGTGTTCCTGCTCTGGATGTTCTGCGCGATCTTGCAGACCGTGCTCACGCTCACCCTCTCGCCGGTCGCCGCGGCCAACTCCGGCGTGGTCTACCTGCTGAGCTACCGCATCGGCTGGGTGATCGGGGTGTGCTTCCTCGGGTCGCTGCTGACCATGCTCGTGGCGCTGACGGTCGCCATGCTGGTCCCGAACGCGGCGGGCGCGCTCGCCATCTACTTCGCGACCGTGCCCGCGATGCTGACCATCTCCGGCCTCGCGCCGAAGGTCTTCGCCTGGTTCGACCCGTCGACACCGGCGGCGTCGCTCGCCACGTTGTCGGCGATCGACGGCCCGGTGCCGTCGATCGTCTCGCTCCTCGTATGGATCGGGCTGCTCGGCTTCGCCGGCTACCGCGTCTCGCGGCGCGACCTCGCCTAAGGAGTCGTGCGCGTTGCGGACGGTTCTAACCGCCCGCAACGCTCACGAGCCGCCCTGAAGGTAGTGAACGAGGCGTTCACAAAGCTCAACGTTGCGAAAGTGGCGTTCACGTAGATCAAGCAGCTACGCGCGCGAAGCCGCTCGGCTCGGCCGGGTCCTGCAGCCTCGCGCCGCGACCTCGCCTAGGTCGTGAGTGGTACGGCCGGTTCTAACCGGCGTAAACACTCACGAGGTCTAGTCGCTTGCGAGTGAGCCGCCGTCCGGGTCGATGCCGCCGAGCGCGGCCAGCGCGACCTTCTCGACTATCGGGCAGGCGTCGGCCATGAACTTGTCCGTGCCCGCGCGGTCGACCTTGTAGCCGGTCATCGTGTAGTTGAGCTCCGGGTAGGTCTCCGCGGTCTCCTTGGGCAGGATCCCGCGGAACTGCAGCGCGCTGGGCGAGCCGGTGTCGACCGTCAGGTAGCAGCCGGGCTGCCCGCCGTAGAAGTCGATGGTCTCCGTCGCGTAGTAGCGGTCCGCGAAGATCATCCGCCGGAGGTACTGAGCCTGGCCCGCACCGCGCCAGACGATCGGGAAGTACCGGGGCTCCGAGGTGTTGGGCGTCGGCTTCTCCTGCACCCACATCTCTTCGAGCATCCGGTCGCTGCCCTTGATCGCGCAGAAGCCGGGCCCGGACGGCCCGGGCGGCACCACGCGCGCCTCGCCCATGCCGACGCTGCTCAGCAGCTCGGGGGTGAGCCCGTCACAGTTGTTGTGGAACGGGAACTTGCGGTTCGTCGACTTGAGTCCGTCGTAGGCGATGGCCTCGGCGGGCAGCTTGGGCGCTGGCTTGCCGGGAGGCGGTCCCGGGGGCGTCGAACATCCCGCCACCACGGTGGCGGCCAGCAACGCGGCAAGACGGATCTTCACGACGGCAAGTCCACCACAGAGCGGGGCCGCTGACCTCCGAAACCGCGCAGAATGTCCACCTTCAGGTCACGCGGGCTGCAGCGGCACGACGATCTCCTGCCGGAGCCAGTCGTACTGCGCCTGCCACATGTCCCGCGTCGGCTCGTCGGGGCACGGCATCCCGTCGACGAGCTCGCCCAGCGACCAGCTGAACAGCCACGCCTGGATCGCCACGCAGAGGTCCAGCGCGACCGTGCCCCACAGGAACCGGTCGTGCCAGCCGTCCAGTTCGACCACCCCGCCGTTCTCGGGCAGCTTGGCCAGCAGCGTGGCGAACCGGTTCGCGGCCGGGATCAGCATCTCCAGCTCGGACGCGGCGAGGACGTTCTCCCCCATCCGCCTGCCCCAGAGCACGGCGTCGAGCCGTTTGTCGAGCGGGCCGAGCTCCTTGCCATCGGAATGCTCCGCGAGGCGTCTGAGCGCGAGCTTGCGCAGGCCGTCGACGTGCGTGCGCAGCAGGTCGACGTAACCGGGGTGGAAGACCCCGATCCAGTCGTCCCCGCGCTTATCCCAGCTGACCGCGCCCTGGAACGGATCCCCCATCGCGCTCCTCTCGCCTCCTCCAAAGACGTACGAGACCTCGCGAAGGTTCCCCCGAAAGTGTTACCGAGCTCTTAAGAGTCGTGAGTGGTCCGTTAGGTGCTTAGTAAGCACTTGGGGTCCCTCGCTGCGTGATCAGGCTTGAGTGCCGGCGCGCGCGTGCGAGGACGAGGTGCACGAGGGGGAAATGCGTCGTTCAACGCCTCAAATCCTCCTCAGTCAAGCTGCTTGTCTTGTCAGCTGAGGGTCGTGAGTGTTCCGGCCGGTTCTAACCGGCCGCACCACTCACGACCCCAACCAGCGACGATCCCCCGATGCCGGGACGAAATGAACGGGGCTTTTGTGTCGCTCAGCGTTGCGAACGTGGCGTTCATGCGGACCAGCGTCCACAGAGACCCCGTTCAGCGGGAACGCGGCAGGCAGCACTTCTTGTACTTGGCGCCCGAGCCACACCAGCAGGCGTCGTTCCGGCCGGGCGGCCAGGCGATTTCGACGCGGCCGTCGGTCAGGTCGGCCTCGTAGTCGTCGATGAAGTCCGGCGCGTACTCGTCAGGCCCGGCCAAGTCGATGAGCTCGCGGACCTCGCCGGGCAGCACGGCGAACGGGCCGGGTTCCTCGGTCGCGCCCAGCTGCATCTCGCGTTCGACCATGGCCCGGTGTTCGTCCCAGGTCCGGCCGAACTCCTCGCTGAGGGCGGGCCAGAGCAGCACCAGGCGTTCGAACTCGGCACGCGGCCAGAACAACAGGGCGGAGCCGCTGTACTCCGCGGGCTCCGGGGACCCGACCTTCTCGGCGAGCGCGTCGAACCTGTCAGGGCCGAGCCCGAGGTCCTCACGTATCCGCGCGCGGACTCGCAGCAACGTCCCGGACGCGTGGTGGGGGCTCAGCTCCGGATTCCGGCTGATCGCGTCGGGCAGCGCCTCGGTGATCCACTCGACGGCCAGTTCGGCGAGCCCGAGCTCTTCCATCGTGTCCGGCAACCGGTGACCGACCGACGAGTCGACGGCCAGCAGGGGCCGCAGCGACTCGAAGTGGGCCATCGCCTCTTCGGTGCGGCCCAGCTTCCACAGGTAGTCGCCGACCTGGACCAGGCCCCCGTTCGGGTCGAGCGTGCCTGGCCGCTTGCTCTCCTCCACCGCGCGCTCGGACAGCTCCAGCGCGCGCTCGAGGTCGCCCGCCGACTCGAATTTCTCCGCGGCCAGCGCCAACGCGTACCCGGCGTCCGACGGATCGGAGAGCAGGTTTTCGTCCACGATCCGGACGAGCTGCTCGCCCCGCTCGCGGTGATCCTCGCCCGCCACGATCATGCCGAACGCGTCGAGGTCGTCCGACGTGAAGAGTTCCGCCACGCGGCAGAAGGCTACTTGGACGGCGGCGGGCTCGCGGACGGCGACGCGGCGGGCGGCGTCTGGGCCTGCGGCGCGACGTAGGTGTCCATGTCGGTGATCTTCCACTTGTCGCCCTGGAGCTGGGCGTTCAGGTGGAGCTGGGCGCTGCCCGCGGTGGTCGCCTTGGTGTCGGTGCGCGTCGACGACTGGTCGATGAAGACCATCACCTTGGCCAGGTCGCCGTTGAGCATGATCACGGCCGAGCGGGTGACCGTGCAGGTGACGACCATCTTCTGCTGCGGCGCGAGGCGCTTCACCTCGCCCATGAGCTTGGTGTACTTGTCGCGGACGCCATCGGTGACCAGCAGGTCCTTGGCGGCGTTCTCGGTCTTGGCGATGTTGTTGAAGTCGTAGGAGAACAACGCCTCCGCCGCCTTCGACACCTGGTCCTTGACCTGCGCGGTGCGCGCGACGTCGAGCAGCGCGGTGTTGCCGGTGGCCGAGGAGACCTCGGAGTCCTGAATGCGGAACAGCACCGCCGCGCCCGCGAGCAGCACGCCGACCACGATCAGCGCGATCGACATCAGCAGCTCTTTGCTGGGGCCCGGCTTGGACGGCGCCGGATCCTCGACGACCTCGGTCTCGGCCTCGTCGAGGCTGGACGGCTTGGGCGTGCCTTCGTCGCGGGTCTTCGCGCGCGGGCTCGGCTTCGGCTTGGCTTCGGGGATCTCAGCCACCTCAGCCAGCTCAGCCACCTCAGGCGCCTCGGGCACCTCATCGACCTCGGGCACCTCGGTGACCGTGGCGTCCTCGACGACCTCGGGCTCGTCCGCGACCTCTTCGACGGCAGGCGCCACGGGCTTGGGCGACGGCCTCGGCGCGGGCGACGGGCGGGGCGCAGGCCTCGGCTTCACCGGCTCCATCACCTGGGTCGACTCGGCGTCGGTGATCTCCGTGATCTCCGTGGCCTCGGGCTCCGGCGCACCGGCGGGCCTGCGCAGCCCGGCCACGCGGGGTTTGCGCACCGGCGGGGTCGCGGCTGGCTTACGGCGAGAGGGGGGCAACACAAGCTCCGTTCCGGGGTGGGGCTACTGGCCGGCGGCGACGAGCGGCACGTCGCCGATGCCGGACAGCTTCCAGGCGTTGTCGGCGGGGTCCCTGGTCATCTGGACCTCGATCCGGATGGCCTTGGGCACCGTCTTGTCACCCTGCTTGACCTCCAGGGTGACCGCGGCGAGGAACTTCGCCTTGCCCTGGTGGTTGTCGAGCTCCTCGACGCCGATGTCCTGGACGGTGGTGGTGACCTTGGTCTTGGCTTCGGCCAGCGCCTTGCGGTAGGTCGGCTCGCTCTTCGCGAGCTGCTCCTTCATGCCCTGGTCGGACAGGTCCTTCTGCTTGGCGAAGAACGCGTCCAGGTTCTCGAAGTCGACCTCGGTGTACGCCTTGATCGCGGCACGGCCGGCCGTGACGACCTCTTCGCGCGCGGTCGCCAGGTCGGCGTCGTCACCGCTGGAGTGCACCCACCACAGGACGCCGAACACGGCGGCGGCCAGCAGCGCGGCGAGCGCGAACGCGGCCGACCCGAGTAGCAGCCAGCGCGGCTGAGGCCGCTCCGGCCCGGTCTCGGCGGGCTCCTCCACCGGCTCGAGGGTGTCCACCGACGACTCGTCCGAACTCATAACACTCCAGAGTAGGTAACCACTGTCAAAGCCCCATGAGCTGAGGCAGGCTCAGCAGTGTGACACCGGGGCTGCCCGCGATGCCGGGGATCGCCTTCATGCGCGCGTCCGCGAGCTCCTGTGCGCTCCTGCCCTTGTTGGCGTTGACCTCCGCCTGCGACGGGATCACCGGGACCCCGTTGAACGGCGCGTTCTGCGCGCCGCGCACGTCGATCGGGCTGCCCTTGGGTTCGGCACAGTACGCGTCGGTCTTCGGCTCGCGCGGAGCGGTCTCCGTGGCCGTGCGGAACTGGTTGTACGGCAGGTAGCCCTTGGTGCACGAGGGCGGGTTGAACAGGTTCAGCGCCAGCCCGAGGTGCGCGGTGCCGTCGCCCGGCGCCACCGTCTGCGCGCCACCGGCGAGCAGCGGATAGGTGACCAGGCCCTGCTCGATGCCGTCGAGCCTGGTGACCACCAGGTTCGAGGTGGTGAGCAGGTTCGCCGTCAGCGCGCCGAGTCCCGGCCCGGATTCGGCGAGCACCTCGCTGATCTGGTTCGCGACGCGCGGCGTGATACCGATCAGCTTGCGGAGGTCGCCGTCCGAGGACTTCAGCTGGCCGGTCAGCTCGTTGAGGCTCTTGCTGAACGACGCGAGATTGCCTGCTTCGGCGTTCTGCGTGTCGATCACCTTGCTGCCCGCGTCGAGCAGCTGCACGGTCTGCGGCAGGTAGTCCTGCGCGGTGCCGGTGAAGCTGCGTGCCGCGTCGAGCAGCTGCTGCAACGCCGGCCCGGTGCCCTGGAAGGCGTTGTACGACTCGTCGACCACCTTGCGCAGCGCGTCGGTCGGCACGGACGCCGCCAGCGAGTCGAGATCGCCGATGACGCGCTCGGTGCTGACCGGGGTCTTGGTGCGGTCGGCGGTGATCACCGAGCCACCCTTGAGGAACGGGCCGGCCTCGCTCTTGGGCCGCAGGTCGACGAACTGCTCGCCGACCGCGGACCGGTTCGCGATCACGGCTTCGAGGTCACTCGGCACCTGCGGCGCGCTCGGGTCGATGTTCAGATCGGCTTCGAGACCGGTCTTGGTCAGCCGCATCTCGCCGACCCGGCCGATGTTGTAGCCGCGGTAGGTGACTTCGGCGTTCTGGAAGATCCCGCCGGATTCGTTGAGCTGCAGCTTGACCGTGTATCCGCTGTCGCCGAAGACCTGGCCGAGCCCGGCGAACCGGATCAGCGCGTACACGATGAAGACCACGGAGATGATCGCGAACGCGACCAGCTGCAGTTTCGTCCTGCGCAGCAGCATCAGATCCCCCCGGACAGAAGGTTGAAGATCCCGCCGGGACCGGTCTGCTGCGGGCTCGCGCCCGTGCCGCCGGTCGGCGCCTGCTGGCTCCCGCCGAACAAGCCGGGGATCGGCAGCGGCGGCGGCTGGTTCGCCGGCACGCCCTGGACGCCACCGGTCAGCCCCGGCACCGGGAGGATGCCGTCGAGCGGGTTCTGCCTGCTGCGGCCCAGGTTCTGCAGGATCTCGTTCAGGTTCAGGTCGACCTTCGCGTACAGGTTGAAGTAGTCGCCCTTGACCGCGTCGTAAGCGCTGTCCGCGAACGGGAAGGTCAGCAAGAGCTCAAGCGCCTTCGGAAGGTTCGAGCCCGCTTCGCCGAGCTTCTGCAACGTCGGCAGCAGCGCCTTGAGGTCGGCGACGAGGTCTTCCTTGCTCTTGTTGATCGTCTCGGTCGCGACGCCGGACAGGTTGTTGAGCGCGCTGAGCATGGTGACCAGCTGGCCACGCTGCTGTTCGAGCACGCCGAGTCCGGGCCCGAGGTTGTCGATCGCCTTGACCGCGGTGTCCTTCTGCGCGTTGAGCGTCGCCGACAGCCGGTTCAGCCCGTCGAGCGCCTTGGTGATGTTGCCGGACTGCTGGTCCAAACTGGACACCAGCTCGTCGGCGTTGTTCAGCAGCGCCTTGATGTCCGGCTCGCGGCCCTCGGTGGCGTTGTTGAGTTCCTTGGTGATCGTGTTGAGCTGGTCGACCCCGCCGCCGTTGAGCAGCAGCGAGAGCGAGCCCAGTATCTCCTCGACCTCGACGTTGCGGTTGGTGCGCGCGAGCGGGATGGTCGCGCCGTCCGCGAGCGAGCCCTGGCCACCCGAAGGCGCGGCGAGCTCCACGAACTTCTCGCCGAGCAGGCTCGACTGCCGGATGTTCGCCAGCGCGTTGGCCGGCAGTTTGACGTCGCCGTTGACCCGCACGGTCACCTCGGCGTTCCAGCCGTCCTTGGCCAGCCCGACGGACTCGACCCGGCCGACCGGGACCTCGTTGACCTTGACCCCGGCCTGCGGCACGAGGTCGAGCACGTCGCGGAACTGGACCTTGACCGTGTACGGGTGATCGCCGAGCTCGGCGCCACCGGGCAGCGGGATGTCGTAGATCCCGCTGAACCCGCACCCGCTGACGGTGAACGCCACCGCGGTCACCGCGAGGAAAGCCTTGGTACGCATCACTTTCCTCCCGTGGTGCGCGGCGCGCCGGTGAGCGGCAGCGGCAGCTCCGGGATAGTGCCGTTGTTCGACGCCGCGATCACCTGAGCGATCGACGGCAGCGGCACCGCGCCGTCGAGCACCCCGGCGATCGACTTGCAGGTGTCGCCGATCAGGTCGAGCGCCTTCGGCGTCTGCTTGATCAGGTTGCAGATCATCACCAGCGGCGGCTGGGTGAGCTCGTTGAGGTTGGCGCGCGCGTCGAGCGTGCCGGACGCGGCGTTGTAGCTGTTGACCACGTTGCCGAGGCCGACCGGCGCCACGTCGAGGATCTCCGCGAGCGCGCCGCGCTGGTCGACCAGCGTCTTGGTCACACTGGCCAGCTTGTCCACATTGGACTTGAGCCGGTCGCGGTTGCGCTCGATGAAGTCGCTGACCGACTCCAGCGTGATGCTCAGCTGCTTGACCGTCTCGGCGAGGTTTTCCTTCTCCCCCGCCAAGAATCCGCTGACATCGGCGAGCTGCTGCTCGAACTTGCGCACCTGGCCGTCGCTGTCGGCCAGCGTCTGCGAGAAGCCCGCGAGGTTCTGGATGGTCTTGAACAGGTCGTCCTTGTTGCCAGCGAGGGTCCCGGACGCCTGGCCGAGCTTGGTGATCGTCTCGTTGAGCGCCTGGCCGTTGCCGTCGAAGTTCTTGGCGACGGTGTTCAGCAGGTCCGAGAGCGAGCCGTTCTTGTTGGCGCCGTTGGGACCGAGCGACTCGGTGACCCGCGCGAGGCTGGCGTAGAGGTCGTCGACCTCCAGCGGCACCGAGGTCCGGTTGAGCGGGATGGTCGCCCGGTCGGCGATCTTGGCGCCACCCTTGTACGCGGGCGCGAGCTGCACGTACCGGTCGCTGACCAGCGACGGGGCCACGATCAGCGCCTGCGCGTCGGCGGGCACCGGGACCGAGCTGTCGTACTCCAGCTCGACCTTGACCTGGTTGCCGATCGGCTCGACCTTGGTCACCTTGCCCATGTCGACGCCGAGCATCCGCACGCTGTTGCCCTCGTAGAGGCCGACGGCGGTGGCGAAGTAGGCGGTCAGGTGGTTGCGGCCGGCGTCCTTGAGCGTCCACCACAGCGCGGTGGCGACGACCAGCGCCAGCACCACGGCGAGCGTGAAGCCGCGGGTGAGCGTCTGTCCCAGTCGGGTGCTCATCATTTCTCGTAGCACCCCTCTTCGTTGATCGGGCCGATCGACGGCAGCAGCAGGCCGCAGATGTAGTTGTCGAACCAGCGGCCGTTGCCGACCGTGTTGGTGAACACCCGGATGAACGGCGCGAACTTCGCGATGCCCTGCGCCAGCGAGTCCTGGTTGCGCTGCAGCATCGAGGTCAGCTGGTCGAGCTGGGTGAGCACCGGGTCGAGCTGCTTGTCGTTGTCGTCGACCAGGCCCTGCAGCTGCGCGGCGAGGTTCTTGGTGCCCTCGAGCAGGTTGCTGATCGCCTGCTTGCGCTTGGCGACCTCGTTCAGCAGCAGGTTGCCGTCGTCGAGCAGCTTCTGCACCTCGGCGTCGCGGTCGACCAGCGTCTGGCTGACCTGGCGGGTGTTGGCCAGCAGGTTCGCCAGCTTCTGGTCACGTGAGGCGATCGTGTCGGACAGCTTCGAAAGGCCGTTGAGCGCGCCCTTCACGTTGTCCGGCGTGTCCTTGAAGGTGTCCGAGATGACGTCGAAGCTCTTCGCGAGCTGCTTGGTGTCGATGTTGTCGACCGTCGACGAGAGATCGCGGAACGCGTCGAGCACGTCGTACGGCGCCATCGTGCGCTCGCGCGGGATGGTCACGCCGGGGTCCATCGGCTTGGTGCCCTGTGGGTCGAGCGCCAGGTACTTCTGGCCGAGCACCGTCTTGATCTTGATGGCCGCGCTGGTCTTGTCGCCGATCCAGGCGTCGCTGACCTTGAACGAGATCTTGACCTTGTCACCGTCGAGCTCGACGTCGGAGACCTTGCCGACCTTCACGCCTGCGACGCGCACGTCGTTGTCCTTCTGGATGCCCGACGCCTCGCTGAAGTCCGCGCTGTAGGTCGTGCCGCCGCCGATCACCGGGAGGTCCTCGGAGTTCAGCGCCGCGATCAGGCCGAGCACCAGCACGGTGATGCCGACCAGCGCGATCGGCACCGGGTTGCGCTTCTGGAACGACTTCATGCGCCACACCTGGCCCTGGTCGCGGGCATGATCGGCAGGTCGATCGGCTCGTTGATCAACGGGGGCAAGGCCACACTGCCCTTCGCCTCACAGAGGTAGAAGTTGAACCAGGAGCCGTAGTCGGCCGTGCGGGACAGCGCCGCGACCTTCTGGGGCAGGAACTGGATGAAGTGCTCGACGACCGGCTCGTTGTCGTTGAGGTTCTTGGTCAGCGTGCCGAGCGCGGCGAGGTCGTCCTTGAGCGGCTGACGACCCTTCTCCAGCAGCCCGGCCGTGGTGTCGGCGAGCTTGCCGAGCGAGTCGATCGCGTCGCCGATCGGCTTGCGGTCCTGCGCCAGCCCCGAGACCAGCTGCTGGACCTTGACGATCAGATCCGACAGCTGTGGGCTGTGCGCGTTGACCGTCTCCAGCGTGCTGTTGAGGTTGTCGATGACCTGGCCGATCACCTGGTCCTTGTTGGCGATCGCGGTGGTCAGCGACGCCGTGTGCGCCAAGAGGCTGTCGATCGTGCCGCCTTCGCCCTGCAGCACCTGGATGACCTCGTAGGACAGCTTGTTGACGTCCTCCGGGTTGAGCGCGACGAACAGCGGCTTGAAGCCGTTGAACAGCTCGGTCAGGTCCAATGCGGGTGTCGTCCGGTCGATCGGGATGCTGCCGCCGGGCTCGAGCATCTTGCCCGAGTCGTCGGTGCCCTCGCCGAGCGAGACGTAGCGCTGGCCGACCAGGTTGCGGAACTTGATCTGCGCGGTGACCCCGGCGGGCAGCCTGCGGCCCGCGTCGACCTCGAACTCGACCTCGGCCTGGCGCTTGTCGACGATCTTCACATCCTTGACCTGGCCGACCCTGACGCCCGCGATGCGGACGTCGTCGTTGGCCAGCAGCAGCGTCGCGTCGGAGAAGCGCGCCTTGTAGCTGTTGGTGCTGGTCGTGTTGATGTTCGCGATGCTGATGCCCAGCACGGTGGTGAACAGCACGGTGACCAGGATGAAGATGCTCAGTTTGACGAGCGGTGCGAGCAGTCCCCTCATTTGACCGTCACCTCCGCGCCCCGGTAGAGCGGGCCGACGAGCAGCGTGGCCCAGCCGGGCACGGCCGCGGCGTCCATGCCGATCTGCGGGCCGAGCAGCTGGGCGAGGAAGCCCTGCTCACCGGCGGTGTTGGCCGGGTTTCCGCCCGCGGCGCCGTTGCCGTTGTAGCCACCGGCGTCGGCGATGAAGTTGCTCGGGTTGAGCCCGTCGTCGATGGTCTTCGCGGCGGGCGGCGAGACGCTGCCGTCCTTGATCGGGCCGTCCGGCGGATGCTGCGGGAAGTTGGCTGGCGGGTTCTTCATGGCGTAGCAACGCGGTCCGCGCTTGTCGAGAAACTCGGGCTCGTCCCTGCCCGCGATGTACGGCCCTCGGGTGTTGGTGATCTCGATGGTCGCGTGCAAACCGGGGTGATCGGTGCCCTTGCCGAGCGCCTTGTCGATCTTGGGCACGAGGTCGGCCATCTGCCCGATCACGCAGGGGTACTCGGGCGCGTACTTGGCGAGCAGCTCCGCGGTCGGCCGCGCCGTGTCGGCGAGCCGGATGATGTTGTCGGAGTTGGCCTCCAGGAACGCCTGCAGGTCGACCGACGCCTTGGTCATGCTCGCGTACAGGTTCGAGAGGTTCGACTGCTGGTCCACGATCGTCCTGGTCGTGGTGCTCAGGTTGTCGAGGCTGGACACCAGGTCCGGCGCCACCTTGTTGACGTTGTCGGTGAACTTCGTGAACGCCTGGAGATCGTGCTGCAGGTCGGGCAGCAGATGCGGGTTCAGGTCACCGATGTACTGCCCGAGCTGCGAAAGCGTCTCGCCGAGCGGCTTGCCCCTGTCCTGCAGCGCGGTCGAGATCGCGGTCAGCGTCGCGGAGAGCTTCTGCGGCTGGACGGCCTGCAGCACGGGTAGTAGGTGGGAGAAGGCCTGTTCCAGCTCGACCGCGTTGGAGGTGCGGTCCTGCGGGATGACGTCGCCGTCGTGCAGGGTGCGCGCCGACGGCTGCTCCGGGATCTCCAGCGAGACGAACCGCTCACCGAACAGCGTCTTCGGCAGGAACCGCGCGGAGACGTTCTCGGGGATGAGCTGGGCGTGGTCCGGGTCGAGCGCGAGCGTCAGCTCGGCGCCCTCGGGGGTGGCGTCGATGTTCTTGACCGAGCCGACGATCAGCCCGCGCACCTTGACATCGGACTGGGTGATCAGCTGGTTCCCGATCCGGTCGGCCAGCAGCTTCACGCTCACCACCTTGGTGAACGCCTTGTCGTACAGGGCGATGCTGAGCGCGACGCCTCCGACGAGCACGACGATCAGCGCGAGGCCCAATAGGCGCCGCTTGATCGTTGCGATCCCGCTCATCCAGCGATCCTTACCGTCACGTCGGTTCCCCAAATGGCGAAACCGATGAAGAAGTTCACGATCGAGACCGTGACAATGCTGAGCCGGACGGCCTTGCCGACCGCCACGCCGACGCCAGCCGGGCCGCCGCTGGCCCGGTAGCCGAAGTAACAGTGCGACAAGATGATCAGCACACTGAAGATCAGCACTTTTATGAACGAATAGAGCACGTCTTGCGGTGGTAAGAACAGGTCGAAGTAATGGTCGTAGGTTCCGGCCGACTGGTTGTAGATGTAGATAACGACCAACCGTGACGCCAGATACGAACTCAGCAGACCGATCACGTACAGCGGGATGACCGCGACGAACCCGGCGATGATCCGGGTGGTCACCAGGTACGGCAGGCTCGGCACACCCATGACCTCGAGCGCGTCGATCTCCTCGGAGATCCGCATGGCGCCGAGCTGGGCGGTGAACCCGGCGCCGACGGTCGCGGACAGCGCGAGGCCTGCGACCAGCGGCGCGATCTCGCGGGTGTTGAAGAAGGCGGTCAGGAAGCCGGTGAAGGCCGAGGTGCCGATCGAGTTCAGGGCCGAGTAGCCCTGCAGGCCGACCAGCACACCGGTGAACAGCGTCAGGCCGACCATCACGCCGACCGTGCCGCCGATGACCGCCAGCGAGCCGGACCCGAAGCTCACCTCGGCCAGCAGCCGCAGGATCTCCTTGGTGTACCGGCGGATGGCGCGGGGCGTCCACGCGAGCGCGCGCCCGTAGAACGACATCTGGTCGCCGAGCGTGTCGAGGGTCTGTAGTGGGCGGTTCGCGATCCGCTTCGCGCCCTGGGTGAAGGAACTCATGGGGCTAGTCCAGCTTTCCAGGAACGATCTGCAGGTAGATCAGCGTGATCACGAAGTTGACCACGAACAGCATCAGGAAGGTGATGACCACGGACTGGTTCACCGCGTCACCCACCCCCTTCGGCCCGCCGGACGGGTTCAGCCCCCGGTAGGAGGCCACGACCGCGGCGATGAAACCGAAGATCAGCGCCTTGAACTCACCGACCCACAGGTCGGGCAGCTGCGCGAGCGCCGAGAAGCTCGCCAGGTAGGCGCCGGGCGTCCCGCCCTGCAGCACCACGTTGAAGAAGTAGCCGCCGAGCACGCCGATGACGCTGACCATGCCGTTGAGCAGCAGCGCGACCAGCATCATCGCGAGCGTCCGTGGAACGATCAGCCGCTGCACGGCCGAGACCCCGAGCACCTCCATCGCGTCGATCTCTTCGCGAATGGTCCGCGCGCCGATGTCCGCGCAGATGGCACTGCCACCGGCGCCAGCGACGAGCAGCGCGGTCACCAGCGGGCTCGCCTGCTGGACAGTGGCGAGCACCGATCCGGCACCGGTGTACGACTGCGCGCCGAGCTGCCGCGCGAGCGAACCGAACTGCAGCGAGATGACCGCGCCGAACGGGATGGCGACCAGCGCCGTCGGCAAGATCGTGACGCTGGCGATGAACCAGGCCTGCTGGATGAACTCACGCAGCTGGAACGGCCGCTGAAAGATCCCGCGAATGATGTCGAGCCCGAGAGCGAACAGATTCCCGGTCTCTTTCAGCATGCCTAGACCGGGGATCTTGGCCTTGGTGGCCGATGAACTCATCCTTGTCCCTGCCCTGGATCAGCTGGTCGCATCCGATGCTGACCTGGTCTTTGCTGCCCGGGGAACTGGGCGACCTGATCGGCGGGCAGCTGGCCTTGGTGCTGGCTGGGCACCGGGCCGGGGCTCGGGGTCGGCCGGGGAGTCGACTTCACGAGCATGTGCGGGTGCACGCCGTAGCGCTGCTGGTCCTCCGGGCTGAGGGATTCGATGATCCCTTCCTGCGCGGCGGGCGGCAGGGTGTGCAGGATCCGCATGACCCGGTCCTTGCGTCGCCGCTCACCGGAACGCTCCGGCAGGCCGGGGCTGGGCTGCATCTGCGGGATGACCCCGCGCACGTCCTCATCGGGCGAACCGTCGTGGTGCCCGGCCGCGGCCTCGGCCTCCTCGCGGGCCATGGTCGCGGTGTCCTTTTCCTCGGACATCCCGATCGGCCCGCGCTTGCGCCCGTTCAGGAACTGCTCGACCACCGGTTCATCACTGGTCAGCAGCACCTCGCGCGGCCCGAACATCACCAGCTCCTTGCGGAACAGCATGCCCAGGTTGTCCGGCACGGTCCGCGCCAGGTTGATGTTGTGCGAGACGATCAGGATCGTCGCGTCGATCTGCGTGTTGAGATCGATCAGCAGCTGCGAGATGTACGCGGTGCGAACCGGGTCGAGCCCCGAGTCCGGCTCGTCGACCAGGATGATCTGCGGATCCAGCACCAGCGCCCTGGCCAGCCCGGCGCGCTTGCGCATACCGCCGGAGATCTCACCGGGAAGTTTCTTGTCCGCACCGGCGAGACCGGTCATCTCCAGCTTTTCCTGGACGATCCGGCGGATCTCGGTCTCGGACTTCTTCGTGTGCTCCCGCAGCGGGAACGCCACGTTGTCGTACAGGTTCATGGACCCGAAGAGGGCACCATCCTGGAAGAGCACCCCGAAGAGCTTCCGGATCTCGTAAAGCTTGTGCTCGGAGCAGGTGACGATGTCGACCCCGTTGATCACGCAGCGCCCGCGGTCGGGCTTCAGCAGCCCGATCATCGACTTGAGGAACACCGACTTGCCGGTACCCGACGGCCCGAGCATCGCCGACACCTCACCAGGGGGGAGCGTCAGTGTGACGTCCCGCCAGATGGCCTGCTTACCGAAGGACTTGGTCAGACCTTCGACGACCACCTCGGCACCCATCGCACCTCCAGGAGCTGTTCCGCATCGAACCGCCGCACTTCTCGCACCGTAGGTCCCGGTGTCAGACCGTCAACCAGGCTCAACGAGTGGAGTGGGCACAGGTTACTCACCAGTTTTGTCCCCTGACCACCCCCAAGGTGATCGTCATCCGGCCGTGACCGGACACCCGCAGCACCGTAGTGCACGTCACCCATTCCCGCAGAAAATGCGCCAGGTCGCCGTCACCTCGCGACCACCTCTTTCGCCACGTACAGCCTTCCAAAAGGGACTTTTGCAACACGCACGGCTTCAAAGACCACAATTTGGTGACTGGCCGTAACAGCGCCGCGTCTGCCGCCGAGTCAGAAAGCACCGATGACCGGAGGTAGGCATGCCACTGCGCACCGAACAACGCACCGCCGCGATCCTCTTCGCACTGGCTGTAGCCGGATCGCTTGTCGGCGGATGTGCGCAAACAGAGAGAACCGAACCGGCCGATCCACCTGTCCCCACAGCAACCTCGGCAACGACGGCAGTCGCCACACCATCCTCTGAATCCGCAGCACAACCGGGAGTTAACGCACAAGGACGGCTTTCGAAGAAGATCGGCGAGGACGCCGGGTTCAGCGGCGAGGATGGGACTGCCCGAATCGTCACCTTCTCGATCGACAAGATCGTCGTCGATCCGAAATGCGATCAGTACATGACACGACCAGCCGGGCTGCACACTCTCGTGCTGGATATCAGGGTCGCGACCGGCAAACTGGCCGCAGGGGATATCGCACAGCTAGGCGCCACAATCAACCCGTTCGCATTTCAACAGGTCAGTGCCTCGGGCATAACGACGCCAGCACAGGCGTCCACTTGCAAGGCGACGTCCCAACGCCAACTCCCGGCAAATTGGGCGCCGAACTCGAAGTACTCGGGGCAGCTCGCATTGGACGTTCCGGAAGCCAATGGCGTGCTGGCGCTGATCCCTAGCGGTATGAGCGCACCCGGCGGCGGCTGGGAGTGGCAGTACTGATGACGATGTGGTGTTTGGGCCATCTGACGGCCCAAACACCACATCGTCGAACCTCGAGCGACACGAAACAAAAAGGGTGGGCACTCGTGATGAGTGCCCACCCTTTTCAGAAGTGGAGCCAGTCCGCCTAGGCGGCTGAAATCACTTGATGGCGATCTTGGCGCCGGCGGCCTCGAGCTTCTCCTTGGCGGCCTCGGCGGCCTCCTTGTCGACCTTCTCGAGCAGCGCCTTGGGGGCGGCCTCGACGAGGTCCTTGGCCTCCTTCAGGCCCAGACCGGAGACGACCTCGCGGACGACCTTGATGACCTGGATCTTCTTGTCACCGGCGGACTCGAGGACGACGTCGAACTCGTCCTGCTCCTCGGCGGCGGCCGGGGCGGCACCGGCGGGGCCGGCGGCGGCGACGGCGACCGGCGCGGCGGCGGTCACGTCGAAGGTGGTCTCGAACTCCTTGACGAAGTCGGACAGCTCAAGCAGCGTCAGCTCCTTGAAGGCGTCGATCAGCTCGGCGGTGCTCAGCTTAGCCATGATGGCTTCCTCTCTGAAAACGAACTAAAAGAGTTCGGGGTGGTGGGGTGTTCAGCTCTCGGCAGGTGCTTCGGCGGGTGCATCGCCGGACTCGTCCTTGCGCTTGTCTTCCAGCGCGGCGGCCAGGCGGGCGACCTGGGCAGCTGGCGCCTGGAACAGCGCCGCGGCCTGGGAAAGCTTCGCCTTGAACGCACCGGCGGCCTTGGCCAGCAGGACCTCACGGCTGTCGAGATCGGCGATCTGGGTGATCTCTTCGACAGTGAGGGCGCGGCCATCCATGTAGCCGCCCTTGATGACAAGCGCGTTGTTGTCCTTCGCGAAGTCGCGAAGCGCCTTCGCGGCGTCGACCGCTTCGCCGGTGACGAAGGCGATGGCGGTCGGGCCGACGAACAGGTCCTCGAGGCCCTCGACGCCGGCGTCCGTGGCGGCACGCTTGACGAGGGTGTTCTTCGCGACCTGGTAGTTGGCGCTGGTGCCGAGAGCAAGACGCAGCTTGGAAAGCTGGGCCACGGAAAGACCGGAGTACTGCGTGACAACGGTTGCCGAGCTGGTGCGGAAGTTCTCCGCGATCTCGGCGACGGCCGCCACCTTGTCGGGCTTCGCCATGGTCGCCTCCTCTCTTGGCTAGTGATCACTGGCCTGAAGGAGCCCCGAAACGACGAAAACGCCCCAGCGCAGACAGGCGCGGGGCGTCGAAATGCACACGTGGGTGCTAGCCTCGTTCCTCCTGCGCGGGCCGCCCGTGGCAACGGGACCTTCGTTCTCCACGCCAGGAAGCGCGGAAGAAAACCAGCGGTCTTCGGTAGAACCGTTGACCAGCATACGTCACCGCAGATCAGCCCTGTTTCGGCCCCCCTTTAACGGGTAAGCGGGCCCTGGAACGGGCATCATGTACGGGTGGCGGAACAGCGTGGAGACGACCAGCCGGGCCAGGAGCTCCAGCCGAGCACCCCGAGCTCACCGCAACCCCTCGACGAGGAGCAGCTGCGGCAATTCCAGCAGTTCCAACAGTTCCAGGACTACCTGAAGTTCACCGAAGCCCAGCGCCAAGGCGGCGGCGTCGTGCCCGCTCAGCCACAACCGTCCTGGCAGCAGGGCCCGCCCGGCGAGCTCGTGCCCGCGCCGCCACGCAAGATGAAGGCGCCGAAGTGGGCCACTTGGCTGGGCAAGAAGGTGCTGGCCTGGGTGATCGCGATCCTCCTGCTCGGCATCGCCGCCACCTGGGCGTACAACCACTTCTTCCCCAACGACGACGGCAAGACCTCCGCGGAGGTCGCCGCCGAAGGTGGCGGAACTTACAAAACGAACCAGATCCTCACGACCGCCTCGCCCTATGAGTCCGTTCGCCGGGTGTACAGCGGAATCGCGCAGCACGGCCCCGGCAAGAAGAGCATGGTCGACTACGTCTGCGGTCTGTTCGACGAACGCACGCAGCAGCAGTTCGCGAACGACCTGGGCTTCCCTGACTGCGCCCGCGCTGTCGAAGGACTCCACGCCGAGCTGCAGCCTGGCAAGGCGGACTCCTACGCGGAGTCGATCTCGCAGCGATCAGGCTGGAAGCCGGAGCCCAGCATCCCCGTCAGCTCCTGCGCTTACAGCATCTCCGGCGGCCCGGCATTGGGCGATTTCATGGTCAGCCAGGTCCAAAAGGGTCAGTGGCTGATCACCGGTCACACGCCGGGTCCCAAGGTCTGCCCGGCTCCGGCTCCGACGACCAGCCCGACCAACTAGACGTCCTGGGCCACCAGGAAATCGACCAAAGCCCTCGAGAACTCCGGCGACATGATCGCCGCCAGGTGGTCCCCCGGCACCCGGATCAGCCGGGCGCCCGCGATCGCCGCCGCCAGCCGCTCGGGCTCGGCGGCCAGCGGGTCCTGGTCACCCGCGAGGACCAGCGTCGGCACCGTGATCGCGGTCAGATCCATCTGCGTCGGCCGCGCCGCCCGCGCGACGGCGGCCAGCGCCTGACGGTCGGCGCCCAGCATGTCGGCCAGCACCCGGAAGGCCGCGCTGGCGGGCGGCAGCGAATGCGGCTCGTCGGTCAGCAAGGCGGCGCTGATCTGCTCGGGCGTGACCACGCGCGTGTCGACGCCGCCGAAGTCGACGATCCCCGAGCCGACTCCGCCGGTCGCCAGGCACCGCACGCGCTTGTCCACCGCGGTGACACCCAGCGCGATGATCGCGCCCATCGAGTAGCCGACGAGCGAAACCTCGTCCAGCTCAAGGAAATCGAGCAGCGCCGAGACGTCGTGAGCCATCGTGTCGTCGCTGTAGCGCGACTCCTCGTGTGGCTTCTCCGAACGCCCGTGGCCGCGGGCGTCGAGCGAGATCACCGTGAAGCCCGCCGCGGTGAGCGCGGCGACGACGCCCGGTCCCATCCAGTTCGCGTTCGTGTCGGCGGCGAAACCGTGCTGCAGCACCACGGGGCGGCGGCGAGAGCCGTCGCCGTCCCACTGGGTGAAGTTGAGCTGGAGCCCGTCGAACGAAGCGAAGGTCGGCATCCCTTTATCTCACACGAAAAAGGGCGGCCCCGCCGGAAGCGGGGCCGCCCTTTTTCAGTGATGTCTCTAACGATGTCTCTAACTTACGCGTCCTCGGAAAGCAGGTTGCGCGTGCGCATCGGGTCGACCGGGATGCCCGGGCCCATCGTCGTGGCGAAGGTGACCTTCTTGAGGTACTTGCCCTTCGCGGAGGACGGCTTGGCACGCAGGACCTCGTCCAGCGCGGCCGCGTAGTTCTCCACCAGCTTCTCGGTGTCGAACGAGGCCTTGCCGATCACGAGGTGCAGGTTGGCCTGCTTGTCCACGCGGAAGTTGATCTTACCGCCCTTGATGTCCGAGACGGCCTTCGCGACCGCGGGGGTCACGGTGCCGGTCTTCGGGTTCGGCATCAGGCCACGCGGGCCGAGGATGCGGGCGATACGACCGACCTTGGCCATCTGGTCCGGCGTCGCGATCGCGGCGTCGAAGTCGAGCCAGCCACCCTGGATGCGCTCGATCAGTTCGTCGGTGCCGACCGCGTCGGCGCCGGCGGCTTCGGCCTCGGCGGCCTTGTCACCAACGGCGAAAACGATGACGCGGGCGGTCTTACCGGTGCCGTGCGGCAGGTTCACGGTGCCGCGGACCATCTGGTCGGCCTTACGAGGGTCGACACCGAGGCGCATGGCGACCTCAACGGTGGCGTCCATCTTGGTCTTGGAGGTCTCCTTGGCCAGCTTGGCGGCCTCGAGCGGGGCGTACAGCCGCTCGCGGTCGACCAGCTCGGCGGCCGTGCGGTAGGCCTTGCTGTGCTTAGGCATTGCTTCTGTCCCTTAACTATCGAAACTGGATCAGTGTGGTGTGTGAGCCAGCACTTGGCTCTCCCACGTGGTGCTGGTGACGAAACGTCAGTCGACGACCGTGATGCCCATCGAGCGAGCAGTGCCGGCGATGATCTTCGCGGCCTGGTCGATGTCGTTGGCGTTCAGGTCGGTCTTCTTCGTGGTGGCGATCTCGCGGACCTGGTCCCAGGTGACCTTGGCGACCTTGGTCTTGTGCGGCTCGCCGGAGCCCTTCTCGACGCCGGCGGCCTTGAGCAGCAGCTTGGCGGCGGGCGGGGTCTTCAGCTTGAAGTCGAACGACCGGTCTTCGTACACGGAGATCTCGACCGGGACGACGTCCCCGCGCTGCGACTCGGTCGCGGCGTTGTAGGCCTTGCAGAACTCCATGATGTTGACGCCGTGCTGACCCAGCGCGGGGCCGACCGGCGGCGCGGGGTTGGCCGCACCCGCCTTGATCTGCAGCTTGATGATCGCCGCAAGCTTCTTCTTCTTGGGTGGCATTTCTGTGTGTCCTTCTTAACTGACTTGAGTCCCCCGCACACCTGCCAGTGCCCGGGGACTGCCGGCCGTCTCGCGGCCGTCAGATCTTGGAGACCTGGTTGAACGACAGCTCGACCGGCGTCTCCCGGCCGAAGATCGAAACCAGGACCTTCAGCTTCTGCCCGTCGGCGTTGACCTCGGAGATCGTCGCGGGCAGCGTGGCGAACGGGCCGTCCATGACGGTGACCGACTCGCCGACCTCGAAGTCGACCTCGACGGTCCCGCCGCCGAGCTGCGCCTCCGCCGAGGTGGTGTCGCCCTTGCCGGGCTTGGCCGGCGCGGTCTTCTCGACCTGCGGGGCGAGGAACTTCAGCACCTCGTCCACGGTGAGCGGCGACGGCCGCGAGGTGGCGCCCACGAACCCGGTGACGCCGGGGGTGTTGCGCACCGCGCTCCACGAGGCGTCGTTGAGGTCCATCCGGACCAGGATGTAGCCGGGCAGCACCTTGCGCTGCACCTGCTTGCGCTGGCCGTTCTTGATCTCGGTGACCTCTTCGGTCGGCACCTCGATCTGGAAGATGTAGTCCTCGACGTCCAGGGTCTGCGTACGGGTCTCGAGGTTGGTCTTGACCTTGTTCTCGTAACCGGCGTACGAGTGCACGACGTACCACTCGCCCGGCGCCGCGTTGAGCTCGGCGCGCAGCTGCGCGACCGGGTCGTCGGAGGCGGGAGCGGGTTCGGCGACCGCTTCGTCAGCGGCTTCCTCGGCGACGTCGGCGTCCTCCGCGGCCACCTCGACGGGCTCAGTGTGTGCGGAGTCCTCGTCGCCGAGGGCCGAGTGCACCTGCTCGTCGGAAAGCTCGGTCAGATCCTGACCGGCTGCTGTGCCGTTCTCGGAGGTCACGTTCCGTCCTCTCAACCTTGATCGCTATGCCGTGTTCGCCCCGGGCAGGGGCCCGCGTCGACGCCGCGGGCGCACTCAGCCGAACAGCCAGAACACGCCCTTAGCGAACAACAAGTCCAAACCACTGACCAGCGCCACCATGAAGATGACGAAGACCAGGACGACGGTCGTGTAGGTGACCATCTGCTTGCGCGTCGGCCAGATGACCTTGCGCAGCTCCGCCCAGACCTCGCGGGCGAACCGCATGAGGCGGCTCAGCGGGGAGGACTTCTTCTCCTTGCGGTCACGCTTCGGAGTGGGCCGGTCCTTCGCGTCGGCGCTCTTGTCCTTGGGTGCCTTGGCATCCCCGGACTTGCCCGACGGGCGCGCGGAGGCGCGGCGCTCACGCCGCTCAGCGGCGGTGGTCGGACGCGAAGCCTTGGGCTCCTGCTCCGTGTCCTTCTCGCCGCTGGTGTCGCTGTCGCTCACGACCACTCCTCCGCTTCACCACGTGGTTGACGCAGGGGTGACAGGACTTGAACCTGCAACCTGCGGTTTTGGAGACCGCTGCTCTGCCAATTGAGCTACACCCCTTTGGGACCCACCCTAGCGGTCCCGAGGACGCATTTCACCGTCCCCACCATCCTGGCGGGGATGACCGTAGTGCGTTCCAGACCAGAAGTCTACGGCAACCCGAAGTGGCCTTCGCAACCGCGCCCCACTAGCCCGCCTTACAGCAGCTCACCGGCCTGAAAGCCACATTTTTCAGACTTCCTTCCCCGGCGCGCCAGTGAAGATGCCGAGAGGGCGAAAAGTGATCGCGATCACAGCCGGTCGTCACCCGGTGCGTCGACGCGGGCGCGGCCGAGTTCGCGTAGAAACGAACGCGTGGGGAAGAAGAGCGGCGGAGGCTGCCTGCTGATCGTGGTGATCGCCGCGGCGGTGCTCGGCTTCGGCTACTACAAGTCGAAGCACGGATCCTCGGACGCTCCGCCGGACGGTCCGGCCACCGGCGGCGGCACCGGCCGGTACGTCGCGCTCGGTGACTCCTACACGTCCTCACCGAAGACGGGCGCCGCCGCGGGCACGCCCGCGGGCTGCGATCGCTCGGCCAACAACTACCCGCATCTGGTCTCGGCGAAGATCAATCCCGCCGAGTTCGTCGACGTGAGCTGCAGCGGCGCGACCACCGACCACATGGCGGGCAGCCAGGCGACCCGCAACGGCACCAATCCCCCGCAGCTCACCGCGCTGAATAAGGACACCACGCTGGTGACGCTCGGTATCGGCGGCAACGACGTCGGCTTCATCGGCATCGGCAGCACCTGCGCGACCACGAACCCGAACACCTCGCCCTGCCGCGACCGGCTGACCGCCGGCGGACACGACCAGCTCGCCGAGGGCATCGACGCGACGGCTCCGCGTATCGGCCAAGTGCTCGACAAGATCCATGAGAAGGCCCCCAAAGCCCGCGTGATCGTCGTGGGCTACCCGACGGTGCTGCCGGACGGGGACGGCTGCTGGCCGGCACTCCCGGTCGGCTCAGGCGATGTGGCGTACTTCCGCGAGGCGCTCGGGAAGATGAACGACATGCTCGCGGACCAGGCGAAGTCCCATGACGCGGGCTTCGCCGACACGGCGACGCCCAGCAAGGGCCATGACCTCTGCACGGCCGCGGACACGCGCTGGATCGAACCGGTCGTGCCCGCGGCCAAGGCCATCTCCCTGCACCCCAACGCGCGGGGTGAGCAGGGAATGGCCGATGTGGTGCTGAAGCTGCTCGACTAGAGGCGGACCACGGTCTGCGCCTTGCCGAGCACGGTCTTGCCGTCGAACTTGGCGGTGATGTCGACCCTGGCGGTGCCGTTGTCGCGGACCTCGGCGACCTTCGCGGTGAACTCGACGAGCGCACCCTCGGCGTCATCGGGCACGACGACCGGCCTGGTGAACCGGACGTAGTACTCCAGCAGCTTGCCGGGGTCGCCCAGCCAGTCGGTGACGATCCGGCCGGCGAGCGCCATGGTGAGCATGCCGTGCGAGATGACGTCCGGCAGGCCGACCTCCTTGGCGAACCGCTCGTTCCAGTGGATCGGGTTGAAGTCACCGGACGCGCCGGCGTAGCGCACGAGCTGCTCACGCGTGACGTGCACGGTCACCGGCGGCAGCTGGGTTCCGACCTCGACGCTCACGCTTCTTCCCTCCGGACCACGAGCTGGGCACGAGTCGTGCAGACGAGGTCACCGCCCTCGGCCGCGATGTCGGCGCGCAGGGTGATGAAGTCGTTGCCCGCGCGGTCCATGATGTCGTCGACGTAGACGGTCAGTGACAGCACATCACCGGCGTGGACCGGGCGCACGTGGTTGAACGACTGGTCGCCGTGCACCATCCGCGAGTAGTCGAGCCCGAGCTCGGGGTCGGAGACGACCACGTTGATCGCGGCCAGGTTGATCGTGGTGAGGAAGGTCGGCGGGGCGATCACATCGGGATACCCGGCCGCCTTGGCCGCTTCGGGGTCGCGGTAGATCGGGTTGGCGTCGCCGATGGCGTCCGCGAACTCCTTGATCTTCTCCCGGCTGACTTCGTACGTGCTGGTCGGCGGGTAACTCCGCCCGACGAATGATTGATCCAAGGCCACCCGGCGAGACTACCCGCCGCGACGTGCCCGCAAGCGGTGCGCGCTGGGCCGGTACGTCACCTCACGGCAAAAAGCCGCCCCGGTCGAAACCGGGGCGGCTCATGCGAAGCGTGGAAGAACCGCTTACGTCAGCGGGTCTCTTTGTGAGTCCGGTGCGTACCGCAGTTCGGGCAGAACTTCTTCATCTCCAAGCGGTCCGGGTCGTTGCGCCGGTTCTTCTTGGTGATGTAGTTGCGGTGCTTGCACTCTTCGCACGCCAGCGTGATCTTGGGTCGCACGTCAGTGGAAGCCACAGCATTTCCTTTTCTCTAAAGATCAAAGCAGTTCACAGCGGTCCGATGATCACTGTGGAGAAGGGCGGGGCCGTAAGGTCCTACCCAGCGTAGCGATGGCCGGACTTGAACCGGCGACACAACGATTATGAGTCGTTTGCTCTGCCAACTGAGCTACACCGCCCTGTACATGACCCAAGCCGCGACACGCGTGCGTATCGCGGCCAGATCACCGAGCCCCTTTACGGAATCGAACCGTAGACCTTCTCCTTACCATGGAGACGCTCTGCCGACTGAGCTAAAGGGGCCTGTTCTCGACTTGTTGCGCTGTAAAGATTACACAAGCCCTCAAGGCCCTTCTGCAGGGGGGTACCCATTCGAGAAACCTCAGGTCAGAAGGGTCAGAACCGTCTCCTGGTGCCTGCCGAGTGAGCGGGCCGTGCGAGCCTGCAGCCAAGCCTCCAAGCGGTCCTCGGGCAGCGGACGGGAGATCAGGTAGCCCTGAGCCACGTCACAACCCATCGCCTCGAGCTGGTCGCGCGCGACGTCCTCTTCGACGCCCTCCGCGACGACCGTCAGGCCGAGTGAGTGACCGAGTTCGACGATCGAGCGCACCACGGCGAGGTCGCCGAGGTCGGTCCCCATGCCGAGCACGAAGCTCTTGTCGATCTTCACCTGGTCGACCGGCAGTTGCCGCAGGTACGCCAGCGACGAGTAACCGGTGCCGAAGTCGTCGACCGCGAGTTCGACGCCCAGCGCCGACAGCTCGCGCAGGATCGGCAGCGCCTTCTGCGGGTCGGACATGACGCCCGACTCGGTCAGCTCGAACGTCACCAGCGACGGCGGCACGTCGAAGCGCTCCAGCGCCGCGGCGACCTTGGCCGGGAACTCCTCGTCTGCCAGGTTGCGCACGGAGATGTTGACCGCGGCCGAGATGCGCAGGCCCTCGTCGAGCCACTTGCGCACGCGCTTCAGCGACTCTTCGAGCACGAACTCCGTCAGCACGCCGATCAGGCCTGCCGCCTCGATCGCGGGCACGAACTCGTCGGGGCCGAGCCTGCCGAACTCCGGGTGCACCCAGCGCACGAGCGCCTCGACGCCGGCCACCTGGCGGTTCGGCAGCGAGATCTTCGGCTGGTAGTGCACCGAGACCTGGCCGTCCTCCAGCGACTGGCGGAACTGGGTGACCATCTGGAACCGGCGCATGAAGATCTGGCCCATGCTCGGCGCGTAGCCACGGACCTCTTCGCCGCCCTTGGTGGCACGGACGGCGACGTCGGCGCGCTGCAGCAGCACGTCGATGTCCATCAGCTCGCCCGTCTCCTCCGGCGCCGCGTAGCCGACCATCGCGTTGGCCTCGACCAGCAGCCGGTCGACCGGGTACGGCGCGGAAAGATCGTCACGCAGTCGCTCGGCGGCCTGGTGCGCGTTCTCGGGTGCGACGTCGACCAGCAGCGCCGCGAACGAGGCGCCTTCGAGCCGCGCGAGCGGGACGTCGGGGCCGAGCGCGTCCTTGAGACGGCGGCCCGCGGCGACCAGCATGCGGTCGGCCCAGGTGTACCCGAGCGCGTCGCTGACCGTGGAGAAGATGTCGAGATCGATGCGCAGCACGACCGAGTTCGGGAACTCGCGCAACGGCTCGCGGGCGACGTGCCGGAAGCCGAGGCGGTTGAGGTGGCCGGTCAGCGGATCGTGGTAGGCGTCGTGCCGCAGGGTGGCCAGCAGGCGCCGGTTGTCGAGCGAGGTGGCCAGGTGGCTCGCCATCGTGCCGAGCAGCTGCACGTCGTACTTGCCGAAACCACGCCAGCGCGAGAGCCGGTCGTGCGCCTCGACGACGCCGAGCAGCTGGTTCGCGCTGCGCAGCGGCACGACGAGTGCTTCCTGCGCGCCGCGGTCGAGCAGTGCCGCGCGGACGTCGGGATTCGCTTCGGTGATCCGGAAATGCCGGACGTGCGCGCCGGGCAGGCGCAGCAGTGGGTCGTCGCTGGCGGCGTCGCTGACCGGCAGCGCGTCGCCCGCGACGACGACGCGCATGGCGTCGGTCGGCTCGAGCCGCAGGCGCAGCACGACCCGGCCTGCGGCGAGCTGGTCCTTGATGCGTTCGGCGATCGTCGCCCACTCGCGGACGTCGACCCCGCCGACGAGGTCGTCCGACCGGCTCGCCGGGCGCGCGGCGGCCTGCTGACCGGAACGCGCGACCATCAGGCTCACGTCGGACAGCGCTTCCATATCGCGCTGCTCGCGCAGCAGATCCGAGTACGCCCAATACAAAGCGGTGAGACCGAGGAAGACCGCGAGCACGAGCGGCCAGGCTTCCGGGGTTCCGGAAATGACCAAGTAGCCGGACAAACCGACCGAAGCGTTCACGAAACCGACGACCAGGATGCGGCCGGTGAGCCGCAGCGCGGTGCTGACCCGCATCCGGCGGCGCAGCACGCGGACGGCGGCGAGCGCGAGCAGCGTGCTCACCAGCGGCGCGGTCAGCGTGCCCGCGAGCGCGGCGGGCCAAGGCATGAGCGCCGGATTGCCCATGGCCTGCTTGACCAGCCCAGCGACCGCGAAGGCGCCGGTGATCTCGAGCAGGAAGGCGCCCGCGTTGTAGAGGACGCGGCCCGCGACCTTGCGCGCCAGCAGTGTGCCGATGCCAGCGACGACATGCGCCGCCAGCACGACTTCGAATGGCGCGATGAAGAAACCGATGACCAGTGGGATCTCGGTGAACGAGATGGTCCAGGAAATGCCGCTGCGGACGTCGACGTTGATGCCGAGCTGTTCGGCGAGCAGGAACGCGAGCGCGAGCACCGCGCCGATCCACAGCAGGCTCGCGTCGCCCTTGAAGGGCAGCCAGGTGCCGACGGCGATGGCCGCGGCGATCCCGAAGGTCAGTACCGCGGCGGTGTAGACGCGAAAGCGCAGTTCGTCCGTGCGTGCTTCCGACATCGGTGCAGTTGGCGCAGGACCGGCCGCGGCCGGTCCTGGAGCTCCGGAACCTGATGTGACGGCGCCACCCCTGCTGCCCGAAGCGACCGAGGTGACGCCGGTCGGATCAGGCCTGCCGTTCAAGTCCGGCATGCGACCTCCTAACGAGGGCAATACTGTACCCCGGAGGGCGTACTCAAGTCCCTTTCGAGACAGTATGAGATCACCCCAGGGTTAACAATGGGCCAGCTGCGCTGACCTGCGTGGACCAGGGAGTGAAATTGGAGCGTTATTCGCGTTACGACGGTGGCTCGCCGTAGCCACGGCGAATCATCCGTAGGGGTGTTCTCTAGGGGCTTGGCTTCGGGTTCCGCACGGACTTCAATTGCCTCATGAAAGCCGATGTGATAGACGCGGAGCACGCGTCGAGGGTCACCAAGGTGGACTCGCTGCTCCCCGAAATCCCCGTCCTCAACGCCGATGACGTGCAGCTTGTCGGCGATCCCGAGTTGATCACGGTGAGTGTCGGCGACTCCGCGGGCTCCGGTCTCGCGACGTGTCGCTCCGTGCCGGAAGACTCGCCACGATCATCTTGGCAAGCGCTTACCGAGCACCGGCTGGAACTCAAACTGGCGGGCCCGGAACCGGTCGCGGCCATCTCCGCGCTCCTTGATCAGTGGGAAGTGCATCTCGCAAATGTCGCTCGAAAGAGTGACATCGAAACCGCCGCGGTGATCGCCAGGCCGAGCCGCGACACGATCGGCTCCGCGGAACTGCTGCAGCACGGTTTCGCCCCGGTGGTCGGGATCGCCGTCCGGCCCGCCGAACGCCTCGCGACGACCGGACCGGTCACCACTCCCGGCGTCCGCATCCGGCCGGCCGAACTCGGCGACCTGCCGACCGCCGTGCACCTGCAGCTCGAACTGCAGCGCTACGACGCGCAGTTCGGCATGACCACGATGCGCGCAGGCGCGGAAGAGATGGTCACCGAGGAACTGCGCGCGCAGCTCTCCGGCGAGCCGACCATGTGGATCGCCGAGTTGTACGGCCAGCCGCTCGGCATGGTCCGGGTGCAGTTGCCGGATCAGGCTTTCTGGATCTCCTCGTGCGTGAACGCGGCGCGCGTCGGCTATCTGTCGTCGCTGGCTGTCGCGGAGCCCGCCCGGTCGTCCGGTGTCGGCACCGCGCTGGCCAACCACGCGCACCAGGTGCTGGAAGAAGCGGGCGCGGAAGTCATGCTCCTGCACCACGCGCTGGCGAGCCCGCAGTCGACGCCGTTCTGGTACGCGCAGGGTTATCGCCCGCTCTGGACCTTCTGGCAGCGGCGGCCCGCTGTTCGGTAATCGTTGCCTGACAGGGGATTCGGCGCCACTACGCTGTCCGCCATGTCAGACCACCGCGACACCGCACCGAAGACGCCGGAGGGCGTGGACACCACGAAGCCGTCGGCGGCCAGGGTTTACGACTGGTATCTCGGCGGGACCCAGAACTGGGCCGTCGACCGCGAGTTCGGGCGGCGGGTGGAGCAGCTGTGGCCGCTGATCAAGCCGATCTCCCGGCAGAACCGGGCGTTCATGGGCCGCGTGGTGCGTGCGGCGCTGGACGCGGGCATCCGCCAGTTCGTGGACCTGGGCTCCGGCGTGCCGACGGTCGGCAACGTGCACGAGATCGTCGGCGACCGGCTCCCCGGCGGTGGCGCGAAGGTCGTCTACGTCGACTACGAGCCGGTCGCGGTCGCGCATTCGACGCTGATCTTGGAGCAGGACGAGGCCACCGAGTGGGCTGGCATCGCGCAGCAGGACATCCGCAAGCCGAACCAGGTGTTCGGCGACCCGACGGTCCGCCGCCTGATCAACTGGGACGAGCCCGTCTGCGTCCTGATGATCACGGTGATGCATTTCGTCGGCCCCGACGACGACCCCGAGGGCCTGATCGCCCAGTACCGCGACAAGCTCGCGCCGGGCAGCTGGATCGGCCTGACCCACGCGGCCTGCAAGGACAGCGCCCCGCCCGACCGGGCGGCGGAGGTCCGCCGGTTCGTCGACGCGTACAAGGACACGAGCAACCCGGCCTGGATGCGGACCGACGAGGAGATCCTGCCCTGGTTCGGCGGCTGGCCACTGCTCGAACCGGGGATGACCTCGCTCCCGGACTGGCGCCCGGTCGCCGAGCCGAACGCGATCGAGGCCCAGACCAGGCACTTCGCCTGGTGCGCCGTGGCCGAGAAACCCCGCTCAAGCTGATCGCTAGCAGCGAACACTCTTTTGGAAACAAACAGGACCTTCGGAAAGTTGAGCTAGTCAGACTCAACTACTGAGGAGTGCCTGATGAGTGAAAACCGCCTCCTGCCCGTTCTACCCCTCGACGACGACGTCGCACTGCCCGGCATGATCATCCCGCTGGACCTCTCGGACTCCGAGACGCGCGCCGCGGTCGAGTCCGCACAGGCAGGTACCCCTTCGTTCCCCGGCATCCGGTCGAACACCAAGGGCGAGGTACTGCTGGTCCCCCGCCTGCACGGCGAGTACGCCGAGTTCGGCGCGATCGCGACGGTCGAGCGCATCGGGCGGGTCCCTGGCGGCAAGACCGCCGTGCTGCTGCGCGCCACCAAGCGCGCGGCCGTCGGCCGGATCGCCGACGGGCCCGGCGCGGCGCGCTGGGTGCATGCCGACGACGCGACCGAGCTGAGCGGCGAGCGCGCGGTGAAGCTGGCCGCCGAGTACAAGGCCGTCGTGATCTCGATACTGCAGCAGCGCGGCGGCTGGCAGCTGATCGACGCCGTCCAGCAGGTCGAGGACCCGTCCGCCATCGCGGACCTGTCCGGCAACGCGCCGTACCTGAGCACCGAGCAGAAGCTCGAACTGCTCACCACGCTCGACGTCGCCGCCCGGCTGGAGAAGGCGCTGGACTGGAGCCGCGAGCACCTGGCCGAGCTCGAGGTGACCGAGACCATCCGCAAGGACGTCTCCGAAGGCATGGAGAAGCAGCAGAAGGAATTCCTGCTGAAGCGCCAGCTGGAGGCGATCCGCAAGGAGCTCGGCGAACTCGACGGCACCGCCGAGGACACGGACTACCGTGCCCGCGTCGAGGCCGCCGACCTGCCGGAGCACGTCCGCAAGGCCGCACTGTCCGAAGTGGACAAACTGGAGCGGACCTCCGACCAGTCGCCGGAGGGCGGCTGGATCCGCACCTGGCTGGACACCGTGCTGGAGATCCCGTGGAACAGTCGCACCACGGACGTCCACGACATCGCCGGCGCGCGTGCGGTGCTCGACGCCGACCACGCGGGCCTCGACGACGTGAAGGAACGCATCATCGAGTACTTGGCCGTGCGCAAGCGCCGCGCCGAGTCCGAGGTCGGCGGCCGCCGCAACGGGGCCGTGCTCGCGCTGGTCGGCCCTCCTGGCGTCGGCAAGACCTCGCTCGGCGCCTCCGTCGCGAAGGCGATGGGCCGCGAGTTCGTCAGGGTCGCGCTCGGCGGCATCCGTGACGAGGCGGAGATCCGCGGGCACCGGCGCACCTACGTCGGCGCGCTGCCCGGCCGTCTCGTTCGCGCGCTCAAGGAGGCCGGTTCGATGAACCCGGTCATCCTGCTGGACGAGGTCGACAAGGTCGGCGCCGACTACCGCGGCGACCCGACGGCCGCGTTGCTCGAAGTGCTGGACCCCGAGCAGAACCACACCTTCCGCGACCACTACCTCGAGGTCGAGCTCGACCTTTCGGACGTGGTGTTCCTGGCGACGGCCAACGCGCTGGAGACCATCCCCGGCCCGCTGCTCGACCGGATGGAGCTGGTCACCCTCGACGGCTACACCGAGCACGAGAAGGTCACCATCGGCCGCGACCACCTGCTCCCCCGCGAGCTGGAACGCGCCGGGCTGGCACCGGGCGAGGTCGTGGTGACGGACGCGGCGCTGAGCCGGGTCGCGGGCGAATACACCCGTGAGGCGGGTGTCCGCGACGCGAACCGGACCATCGCGAAGATCCTCCGCAAGGTCGCCACGAAGGTCGCGCTGGACGAGGCCGAACTGCCGGTCACCGTCGACGCCGCCGACCTGGACGGCTACCTCGGCAGGCCCAGGCACCTGCCGGAGTCCTCGCTGCCCGCCACCACCCAGCGGACGGCGATCCCCGGGGTCTCGACCGGGCTGGCAGTCACCGGCGCGGGCGGCGACGTCCTCTACATCGAGGCTTCGCTGGCGGACCCCGAGTCCGGCGCGACCGGGCTCACGCTGACCGGTCAGCTCGGCGACGTGATGAAGGAGTCGGCGCAGATCGCCCTCTCCTACCTGCGCTCGCACGGCGCGGAGCTCGAACTGCCGGTCGCCGACCTCAAGGAGCGTGGCATTCACCTGCACGTCCCGGCGGGCGCGGTGCCGAAGGACGGTCCTTCGGCTGGCATCACGATGGTCACGGCGCTGGCTTCGCTGCTCTCCGGCAGGGTCGTGCGCTCGGACGTCGCGATGACCGGTGAGGTGTCGCTGACCGGGCGGGTGCTGCCGATCGGCGGGGTCAAGCAGAAGCTGCTCGCCGCCCACCGGGCCGGGATGAAGACGGTGATCATCCCGCAGCGTAACGAGCCCGACCTCGACGACGTTCCCGCTGAGGTCCTGTCCCAGCTGGACGTGCACGCCGTGGCCAACGTTCGCGAGGTGCTGGAACTCGCGCTGGCGCCGGCTTCGGTCCCTGTCGCCGCCTAGCGGTCTGATTCGGCGGGCTTTATCCCTCGGGGTAAAGCCCGCTGTCTCATGCACGGGCCCGCAATCGTGCGGTCGCGAAGAGCGCGACGGCGAGCACGACCGCGCCGATCACGGCGTACTGGAAGTACGAGGCGTAGTCGTCCACCAGGTGCCAGTTCTGTCCCAGCAGATAGCCCGCGACGACGAACACCGTGTTCCAGCACAGGCTGCCGAGCGTGGTCAGCGCCAGGAACTTGGTGAAGCGCATGCGTTCTATCCCCGCGGGCAGCGAGATGAGACTACGGAAGATCGGCACCATTCTGCCGAAGAACACGGCTTTGGTGCCATGCCGGGCGAACCAGGCCTCGGTGCGGTCGAAATCGGCAGCCTTGACCAACGGTATTCGCGCGACCAGCGCTCGGGTGCGCTCGCGGCCGAGTAGCAGACCGAGTGCGTAAACGATGATCGCGCCAGCGACCGAACCGAGCGTGGTCCACGCGAGTGCGCCGGACAAGGTGAAAATGCCTTGGCTCGCGGAAAAACCGGCGAGCGGTAGTACGAGTTCGCTGGGAATGGGCGGGAAGAGGTTGTCGAGCCCGACGATCAGTGCGGCGCCTGGGCCGCCGAGCGAGTCCATGAGACCGACGGCCCAGCCGGCGAGGCCGCCGGGCGATGCGATGGTGTCCATGCACTCGAAGCTACGAAGAGGACCGTTCGCACACACTGCGGAACACCACAGAAAAGACTGTGGAAAACCGCAATACGCCGCCTGATCACCCCGGCTAACCTGCGGGTATGAAGGAATCCATGCCCCGCCGCGCACTGCTCGCGACCGGTGGCCTCGCGCTCGGCGGGGTCACCGCCGTCGTCGAGTTGTGCTTCCTCGTGCTCGGCGCGCCGATGCTCCTGACCTATGACGGCCGGGAGTCGCTGAGGACGAACGCGGCTGATCTGGCCAGGCTCGAGCAACGGCGCCTCGCGCGTTTCCTCAATGAGGAGCCCGCTTCCGACACCACCGACAGCCGCTCGATGCTGTACCTGGCCGCCCGGTCCACCGCCGGGCTGCTGGGGATCGGCATCTTCGCGCTCATCCTTTACGGAGCGGCTTCAGCGGTCATCCTCGCCGGGCAATACCTGAGCGGAAAGGGCCCGGGCGGCAGCAGACCCGCGGACTGGTACGAGCACCCGGTCGCCGTCGTGCTGTTCGGCCTGCTGCTGTTCTTCTTGGCGGTGCAAGGCCTTGCCGGTGTCGCGGCGCTGGAACGCAGGCTGGCCAGGTACTTCTTCGCGCCGACCGAGGCGGAGCTGCAGAACCGCAGGATCAGGGAACTCAGGATGAGCCGGATGCTCGTCGTGGACGCGCTCACCAACGAACGCCGCCGGATCGAGCGGGATCTGCACGACGGCGTCCAGCAGCGGCTGGTCGCGCTGGGCCTGCTGCTGGGCAGGGCACGGCGCGCCACCGATCCGGCGCACGCGGCCGACCTGCTGCGCCAGGCCCATGTGGAATCCCAGCTGAGCCTGATCGATCTGCGCGACGTGGCGTGGCGGGTGTATCCGATCGCGCTGGACGAAGGAGGCCTGCACACCGCGCTCGAAGCGCTCGCCGAGCGCTGCGGCATGCCGGTCCAGCTGAACTACGACCTCACCGGGGAGGTGACGCAGGCCATCGAACGGGTCGCCTACTTCGTCGCGTCGGAGGCGGTCACGAACACGGTCAAGCACGCGGCCGCGACCAAGGTCGAGATCGGGGTGTACCGGGCGGGTGACCGGGTGCACGTCCGGATCACCGACGACGGCCGAGGCGGCGCGATGACTTCGGGAAGCGGGCTGTACGGGCTGGCTCGCCGGGTCGGTGCCGTCGACGGTGAGTTCACTGTGGACAGTCCGGCCGGCGGCCCGACCGTCGTCGAGGCGGTGTTGCCGTGCGGCTGATCCTCGCCGAAGACTCCACGCTGCTGCGCGAAGGGCTGGTGCGGCTGCTCGCCGAAGAAGGACACGACGTCGTCGCCTCGGTGGCCGACGGGGAGGCGCTCGTTTCGGTGGCGGCCGCGTACCAGCCGGACGTGGTCATCACCGATGTCCGCATGCCGCCGACGCACACCGACGAGGGCTTGCGTGCGGCGTTGGAAATCCGGCGCCGCTGGCCGGGCATCGGAGTGCTGGTGCTCTCCCAGTACGTCGAAAAGCGTTATGCCGCCGAGTTGGTGACCGGGGAGAGCGAGCGAGTCGGGTACCTGCTGAAAGATCGTGTCTCCCAGGTCGGCGAGTTCCTCGACGCGCTGGACCGGGTCGGCGCGGGTGGCGCCGCGTTCGATCCTGAGGTCGTGCGACGTCTGCTGGCGAGGACCTCGCACACCGATCCGCTGGGCAAGCTCACGACACGAGAACGCGAAGTATTGGAGAAAATGGCTGAGGGACACATGAACTCGAGCATCGCGACACTGCTGCACATCTCGCAGAGCGCGGTGGAAAAGCATGTGAACGCGATCTTCGACAAGCTGGAACTCTCGCACAGCACGGGCTTCAGCCGACGGGTGCTGGCCGTGCTGCGTTACCTGGGCACATGAGAAACGCCCCGCCGAACTGCTGGCACAGTTCAGCGGAGCGCTTCCTTTTGGCGGGTTGCGATCAGTAGCCGTAGCCGCCGTTGTCCGCCGGAGCGGCGGCGGGCTGCTGCGGGGCAGCCGCCGGGGCGGTGCCGACCTTGCAGCCGGCGGGCTCGATCGCGAACCAGGTACCACCGACACCGTTGCCGTTGGCCTCGCCCGGCTTGGTGTCCTTCGAGTAGCGGTAGACGGCCCAGCCGCCGACCGTGACCTGCTCGCTGCCGTCCGCACGCTTCACCGAACCGACGATCTTGGGGTCGACACCCTGCAGTTCGACCTTGCCCTGGACCAGCAGCGGCGGCCAGGTCTTGGCGCAGTCACCGTTGCAGGTGGCCTTCGAGGGCTTCTTGCTGTCCTTCTCGAACAGGTAGAGGGTCATGCCGTTCTGGTCGGTGAGTACCTTGCCCAGCCCCGAAATCTCGGACGCCGAGAGCTTGGTGGTCTCCTTCTCCGGGGCGGGCGCGGGTGCCGGCGCGGCGGCCTGCCCGGCCTTGCCACCCTGCGGGGTCACGGCGAACCAGGTGTTGCCGACGCCCTGGCCCTTGGCCTCGCCCGGCTTGGTGTCCTTGGCGAACCGGTAGACGGCCCAGCCCTTGACGGTGACCTGCTCGGTGCCGTCGGACCGCTTCACCTTGCCGACCAGCTTGGCGTCCACACCGGACAGTTCCGGTGCCGCTTCACCGACGAGCAGCGGCGGCCAGGTCTTGGCGCATTCGTTCTCGCAGTTGGACTTCGGCGGGTTCGCCGTGTCCTTATCAAAGCGGTACAACGTGAATCCGCCCTGTTCGGTCAACACGTTGCCGACACCGGCGACGTCGGTAGCCGTCAGCTTCACCGAGGTCTCCTTGGCGACCTGCTGCACCGCGACCGGCGCCGCGTTCGTGGTCTCGGCCGGACCACCGGAGCAGGCGCTGAGCACGGTCAGCCCCAGTGCGCTGAAAGCGACGGCGGCGGCGATTCGGTTGCGGGACATGGGGCTTTCTCCTTCTGCTGTGGGATGGCCCCGCGCTCTCCGCGGCGACCGACACCATCCACACGCATGCGTCCAGAGACCGGTTCAAAGCTTTCCGGAAGTTTTTTCACCGACCGCTCAGCCTGCCGGTCAGTACGTGATCCCTTAGCCTCGAAAGAGGAGGTGGCAGACGTGAACAGCACCGTCAAGGCATGGACGATCGTGGCAGCCGCGACCATCACCTTCGGCGCACTCGTGCTCTCCTGGGGCTCCATCAGCCAGCAGGCGACCGCCGACGAACCGGATGCCAACATCGGCGCGGGCATCGCACTCGTCTTCGGCCCGTACATCGTGGGCGCCGGCCTGCTCGCGGGTGCGGTGGCGGCGATGACCGCCCTGTCCCAGCGCCGCTCGACGAAGCGCTAGCTCGTCGCGGCGGCCAAGCCGGAGTGCCTGTCCCCCTTCGCGTGGGCGGCAGCGAATCCAGCGATGTGGCGCGCGACACTCGGCAGGTGGCTCCGCGACGACCCGGGACGCAGCCGCGCCCGGCGCCCGTGCCCGCGAGCACCCGGATCGGCTGAAGCCGGACAAAACGAGACCGGCCCGGCGACCTGTTTTCGCAGGTCACCGGGCCGGTCTGGCTGGTGTGGCGAGTGAGGGATTCGAACCCCCGAAGGCAGTGCCGTCTGATTTACAGTCAGATCCCTTTGGCCGCTCGGGCAACTCGCCGTTGGCTGGCGGACCAGCCGTCGAGAAGAGTACCCAACCGCGTGGCGGGGTCGTCAACCGGGGAGGGGCTAGGGTGGAAAGCCCTGATAAGTTGCGAGTACGAGGTGTGAGAACACGTGGCGGATCCCTCTTTCGACGTGGTGAGCAAGGTCGACCGCCAGGAGGTGGACAACGCGCTGAACCAGGCGGCCAAGGAGCTGACGACGCGGTTCGACTTCCGCGGAACCGGCACCAAGATCGACTGGTCCGGCGAGGAGGCCATCGCGATCGAGTCGGAGACCGAGGAGCGGGCGCTGGCGGCGGTCGAGGTCTTCAAGGAGAAGCTGATCAAGCGCAGCATCTCGCTGAAGGCGTTCGAGGCCGACGAGCCCGCGCTGTCCGGCAAGATCTACAAGATCGGCGGCAAGATCATCCAGGGCATCGCCTCGGACAAGGCGAAGCAGATCGCCAAGTTCATCCGCGACGAAGGCCCCAAGGGTGTCCAGGCCCAGATCCAGGGCGACCAGCTGCGGGTCTCCGGCAAGAAGAAGGACCAACTGCAGGACGTCATCGCGCTGCTCAAGGGCAAGGACTTCGAGATCGCGCTGCAGTTCACGAACTACCGCTGATCGGGTAGGGCCGCCCGTGCGCGGGCGGCCCCCGCTTCACCGCACGTCATAGGGGTAGTCGACGTGGACACTGGCGCCGTTGCCCAGCACGAGCCAGCCGTGATCGTGTAGACCTTCGGCGTCGAAGGTGCACGTGTAGGTCTTGTCCTTGCCGAGCACGGTCGGCGGCCTGCCCTCGATCATCATCCCGCCGCGGCCGGACAGCTGTTCGCCGCTGTCGGGGTCGATGCTGCTCATCACGCCGCAGACGAACTGCGAAGCCTCAACGTTGGTTTCTTGATCATTTCCCGTCACAACGGTCATCGCGACTCGGACCGTGGGCGTCTTGTCGTACGCGGGCTTGCCTCTGGAAATCTTGTTCACCGTGATCTTCACGGCGCCGGGGCCGTCCGCGCTCGCGTTCCGCGAATACAGCGTGAGTGTCTCACCGACCTGCTTGAGGAGATTCCCAGACGCTGGATTGGTCTTCGGTGCAGGCTTCGGCTGGGACGAACTCGAGCTCGAAGTCGGTGGTGCGGATGTGGACGATGAGGTCACCGGTGCGGCGGGTACCGCAAGTTTCTCCGGTTGCTGTTGGGATGTGGCACAGGCCACCACTGTGGTCGTAGTGAGGGCACAAAGACACAAAGCGATTCGGTGCGAGCGCATGGTGGCCTCCCCGCTGACTGAAAGGGCTCGACTCCCCGATCACTCGGCTGCCACCTTCGTGTCGTTACGTGGCGATGCGGTTTCGCAACGTCCCTGGTCGGGTACCTGATCCCTTCCAGAACGCTTCGCCGGGACTCAGGGCGGGATACCCATGGCAGCGAAGAGAAGGTCTCGAAACGGCTGGGCCGCGCTGATCGGGTGCGCGTTGCTCGCCGGGTGCGGTACGCCGAGCGGGCAGACGCCGCCGGGCGGCTCGACGACGGAGAGTGCTCCGCGGTCGACCAGTGCGCGGGAGGCGTTGATCACCGTGCCCGATGTGGCCGGCATGAATCATCAGCAAGCGCAGGACACCATGCAGGCGGCCGGGCTCTACAACCTGCGTGAGGTCGATGGGAAGGGCCTTGGCCGGGCGCTGGTCGTCGACAGCAACTGGGTGCAGACGGGACAGTCGCCCGCCGCCGGGACCAAGGTGGCGCCGGACACCGTGATCACGCTGACCGCGATCAAGTACACCGACAAGCCGTGAATGCTCCCTCCGGCCACCCGAGTGGAAGCCAAAGTGGCATGGTCCGGGCGGCAGCTCAGGGGTCGTGAGTGGCGCGACCGGTTCTGGCCGACCCGTATTTGGTCACCTACGGCGGAATTCGCGGCGCCGCCTGGCGCGAGGGGAAGGTTTGCTGCGTTAGATGCAGCAAACCTTCCCCTCGCACACCCGATCACACCTCACGAGCCAAAATACGTCCCACAATGCACCTTTTGCCTGGTGCGCTGGCGAAACAAGGGTGGCCCTTGTCACGCTGGAGGTAACAAGGGCCACCCTTGTCACCTCCAGCACAAACTCCGGCAGCCCGGCCCTCGCCGTGCATGGTACGAACGGGGCTTTTGTCACCGTGAGCGCGACAAAAGCCCCGTTCGTGCGGATCCCGACGAGCACGACCCGCGTAGATCACCAAATATGGCCGGTTCTAACCGGCCGGAACACTCACGACGCGAGCAGTGGGGCGGCCTCCTTGAGTTCGCCGTCCAGGGTGAGCCAGCGGGTGAGGCCCAGGTCGCGCAGGAACGCGAGGTCGTGGCTGACCACCAGCAGGGCGCCCTGGTAGGACTTCAGGGCTTGGGTGAGCTGGCGGACGCTGGCCAGATCGAGGTTGTTGGTCGGCTCGTCGAGCAGGAGCAGCTGGGGTGCGGGCTCGGCCAAGAGCAGGGCCGCGAGGGTGGCGCGGAAACGTTCGCCGCCGGAGAGCGTCTCGGCCGGTTGGTCGGCGCGCCTGCCTCGGAAGAGGAAGCGGGCCAGGTGGGCTCGGATCGTGTTGTCGGTCGCGTTCGGGGCGAAGGTGGCGATGTTCTGGGCGACCGTCAGGGTGTTGTCGAGCAGGTCCAGGCGCTGCGGGAGGTAGCGCAGCGGGACCGTGACGGTCAGGTCGCCGGAGAGCGGCTTTAGCTCGCCCGCGATGGTGCGCAGGAGAGTGCTCTTGCCCGCTCCGTTTCGGCCGGTCAGTGCGATGCGTTCGGGACCTCGGATCTCGAAGGTCGCGTGGGCTCCGTAGCGAAGCTGGACCGATGAGAGTTTGAGTACGCCGCGGGTCGGCGGGACCGCGGTTTCGGGGAGGTCGACGCGGATCTCGTTGTCTTCGCGGACCGCTTCTTCGGCTTCGGCCAGGCGTTGCGCGGCTTCCTTGAGCTTTTCCTGGTGCATCGTGCGGTACTTGCCTGCGGACACCTGGGCCTCGCGCTTGCGGGCCATCATGATGACCTTGGGCTCGCGCTTGGTGTCGAACTTGTGCTGGCCGAAGCGGGCCCCGCGGTCGAGCTTGACCCTGGCCTCGGCCAGCTCGCGTCGCTGGCGGCGGACGTCGGACTCGGCTACGCGGACCATGCGCTCGGCCGCCTCCTGCTCGACCGCCACTGCCTCCTGGTACTCGGTGAGATTGCCGCCGTACCAACGGACCTCGCCCGCTCGGAGGTCGCCGATCTGGTCGACCTGGTCGAGAAGCTCGCGGTCGTGGCTGACGATCACCATGGCCGCGTTCCAGGACGCGACCGCCTCGTAGAACCTGCGGCGGGCGGAAAGGTCGAGGTTGTTGGTCGGTTCGTCGAGCAGGAGCACGTCGGGGCGGCGGAGGAATTGGGCCGCCATGGTGAGCAGCACCGACTCGCCGCCTGACAGCTCGCCGATGTGGCGATCCAGCGTGACGTGCTCGAGGCCGAGGCGGTCCAGGGTGGCGCGGGCGCGCTCCTCGACGTCCCAGTCCTCGCCGACCGCGGCGAAGTTCGGCTCGCTCGCGTCGCCGGACTCGATCGCTCGCAATGCCGCCCTGACCGGCGCGATGCCGAGCGCCTCGTCGACACGGACATGCGCGGCCAGTGCGACGTTCTGGGGCAGGTAGCCCAGGTCGCCCGAGACCTTGACCGAGCCAGCGCGCGGCGTGAGCGCTCCGGTGATCAGGCGCAGGAGGGTGGACTTGCCCGAGCCGTTCACGCCGACCAGGCCGGTGCGGCCGGTGCCGATGACCAGCGACAGGTCGTCGAACACGGGTGTGCCATCCGGCCAGGCGAACGACAAACCCGAGCAGACGATGGAGATGTTCGGCATGGACATGAGTACCCCTCCAGTTCTTCTACACCGTACAACACTCCTGTACAGTGTAGAAGTCTTTTTCGAAAGGGGCGTCATGGTCGGGAGCGTGTGGCTCACCTCAGGAAAGGGCCGCAAGTCACGCGATAGCGGCCTCGACCGGGACAAGATCGTCGCGACGGCGGTCCGCCTGCTCGACGCGCAAGGTGACGTCTCGATGCGAGCGCTGGCCACCGAGCTGAACGTCACGCCGATGTCGATGTACTGGTATGTCGCCAACAAAGACGACCTGCTCGAACTCGCGCTGGACACGGTGGCGGGTGAGATCGAGCTGCCGGAAGCCGATGACGACTGGCAAGCCGGACTGCGTGCGCTCGCGCAGGCTTGGCGGCGGACCATGGTCGGCCATCCGTGGGCGATCCGTTGCTATGGCGACTATTTGAACATCGGGCCGAACAGCATGCGCTTCACCCAGCATGCCCAGGCCATCATCGCCAGGTCTCCGCTTTCGAAGGCCGACCAGGCCTCCGCGCTGTCGGCCGTCTTCCAGTACGTCTATGGGTTCGCGACGAACGAGAGCCGCTGGCTGGAGTACGGCCGGAAGACGGGCCGCACGGTCGACGAGTTCGTCGACGACGTGGCCGCAAGCGTCGCCGAGGTTCCGTGGGTGAGTGTGCGGAGCGGGGTGGTGGAACAAAAACACAGCCAGAGCATGGCCGAGCTGCGCGACCGGGACTTCGACCGCGCGCTCGACTGGCTGCTTGCGGGCATGCTCGCCTGACCGCTCACTCCGAGCCGAAGTCGGCGCTCAGCCAGCGGTCCGGGCGGGCGGTGAACAGCACGAAGGTGCCCGTGGGGTCGGCGGTCTCGCCGTCGGCGAAGCCCTGGGCGTGGCCTTCGGGCAGGTAGCGGCTCGTGATCGCGAGGACGTCTTCGACGCGCGGCTCGCGGTCCGCCTTAAGTACCGAGCACTCGACCGTGACGTACTTGTACGGGAATTCGGCCTGCTGCACGCAGAAGCTCAGCTTGCCCGCGTCTTCCAGCAACCGGGTCTTGCGCGCGGTCCGCCCCTGCGTGCCAGTGAAGAAGGTGAGGTCGCCGCCGGGCTCGTAGGCGTACCAAACCGGCACCGTCAGGGGAGGGCGGTCGCCGTCGCCCTCCACGCTCAGCACTCCGATGCGGGGCTCGGCCAGGAAGTCTTCGCGTTCGGTGGTGGTGAGCGTGCGGGGCATCTCGGTCTCCTTAGTCAGTTCCTTGAGGGAACTTAAAGCTAGCAGATGTCAGTTCCTTAAGGGAACCCCTTGAGCTAAGATCGGTCTCATGCAGCGCACCCAGTTCGGCGAGATGGCTTGCTCGATCGCTCGCACGCTCGACGTGATCGGCGAGCCGTGGTCGCCGCTGATCCTGCGGGACGTCTTCGTGGGCATCTCGCGCTTCGAGCAGATCCAGCAGGACCTCGGCATCTCGCGCAAGGTGCTGACCGAGCGGCTGAAATGGCTGGTCGAGTGCGAGGTGCTGGAGCGCCGCGAGTACTCCAGCCGCCCGCCGCGCCACGAATACGTGCTCACCACCAAAGGCTCCGAGCTGTGCGACCTGCTGCTGACCATGGCGCGCTGGGGTGATCGGTGGACCGCTGGCGAGGCCGGGCCGCCTGTCCTCTTCCGGCACCACGCGTGCGGCGAGGTCAGCCATGTGGAGCCGACCTGCTCGGTGTGCGGCAAGCCGATGCACGCCACCGACGTCGATCCCTTGCCGGGACCCGGAGCGCCACGCCGAGCTTCTTGATCAACAAGAGCTTCACCACTCCGGGTCGCTTAATACACCCGGAAGTGGCCCGAAGTCGATCTTTGCTCACCTTCTTCTCCGGCCCCGCGGGTCCGGAGAACCGGATCGGGCGACAGCGTCCGGCCAGCACGGCGATCAGGCACGGCTACCGCGGGTCACACCGTGGAAAGGCCGCGCGAAACCGGCTTGCGGCAGTGGTCTAATCGCGCCGTTTCCGCCGAAGAAAGGTCCCCCATGAGACGCGGCATTTCGCTGCTGGTTTCGCTGATCGTCGGCGCTTCGCTGCTGACGCCGGTAGCGCACGCGCAGGAACGCAAGCAACTCGTTCCCGGCTTCGGCACCTACGCGAGGCTCGTCCGGCTCAGCCACTCGCAGGCCGGGCGCAACCGCATCATCGCGTCGCTCACCACGTCCTCGACCGTCGACAACTACACGACGATCATGGAGAGCACGGACGAGGGCGAGTCCTTCCACAAGATCAGCGAGATCCACGACCGCGACGGCGTCGACGGGATGTGCTGCGGGACGCTCTACGAGCTGCCGCAGATGGTCGGCAGGCTCCGCGCCGGCACGCTGCTGTGGGCGGCGAGCTACGGGCACAACGGCGGGTTCGACCGTCGCGTCAAGCTCAAGGTCTGGGCCAGCCGCGACTCCGGCCGCACCTGGTCGTTCCTGGCCGAGCCCGCAGGCTCGCACAACACCGACGGCATCTGGGAGCCGGAGTTCACCGTCGACGCGGCAGGCACGCTGTGGCTGCACTACGCCGACGAGAGCGAAGCGCCGCAGTACAGCCAGGTGATGAACCGCGTCTCGTCGACCGACGGCCTCAACTGGGGCACCAAGCAGCGGACGATGGCGATCCTGCCGCACCGGGTGCGGCCGGGGATGCCGATCATCCGGCGACTGCCCGACGGCCGGTACTACTTCGCCTACGAGATCTGCAACTACGGCGACCGCTACTGCGACCCGTACTTCAAGATCTCGGCCGACGGCGCCAACTGGGGCGACCCGGCCGACCCCGGCACCAGGGTCCAGACCGCGCAGGGCAACCACTTCCAGCACGCGCAGACGATCACGCTGTTCCCCGGCGGGGTGAACGGCACACGCATCCTGATGGTCGGCCAGATCTACGTCGACGCCGACGGCGATCCGCTACCCGGCAACGGCGCGACGCTGCTGGCGAACGACAATTTCGGCTCCGGGCCGTGGTACGAGATCGCCGCGCCGCTCAAGATCAGCGGGGTCTACAACAACTACTGCCCCAACTACAGCTCGACGCTGCTGCCGGTGGACAACGGCAAGAACGTCCTCGAAATCGCGAGCGAGTACAACAGCGAGGGCGTCTGCACGGCGTACTTCGCGAAAGGCCCCGCCTAGGAGAGCAGGCCCAGAGTCAGCGACGCCGCCGCGACGGCGAGGAACACGATGCCGCCGACGATGTCGCGCGAGCCCACCCGCAGGTGGGCGATGATCGCGCCGATGAAGTACAGCACGAGGCAGGCGGCGGCGAGGGTTCCCAGCAGCTGCACGGCGAATCCGGCCAGCAGCCCGGCGGTGCCCGCTGCCAGCAGCAGGCCCAGCACCGGTACCCACTTCCGGGGTATGCCCTTCATGTCCGCCTGGGCCTTGGGGTACTCGTGGCCGATCAGGTAGATGACGGCGGCGGCACCGGTGAACACCGCGGCGAGGATCGTGACTGTGACGTAGGCAGCGAACATGATGCTCAGGACGAGACGGCGGATCGATATGTGACGACCGGGATAAAGCCCGCTTTATCCCGGGGTGGAGTTAAGCCCGCTTTATCCCGGGGTTAGGCCGCGAAACCAAGCCATGAGGGCGAGTTCGGAGGCGGCTCGGGTGGCCACGGGGTCCTCGGCGTTGGCGATGAGCAGCGCCGCTTCGGTCACGGCGCTCAGCACGAGCTGCGCGAGCACGTCGACCGGGAGTGGCGGCAACGAGCCGGCCTCGACCGCGCCCGACAGGACCTCGGTGACCAGGCCGAGGCCGTGTTCGGCCTCGATCGCGCGCCACTCGGTCCAGCCGAGCACGGCGGGCGCGTCGGTCAGCGAGATCCGGCGCACCTCCTCGCGGCCGCAGGCGTCCAGGAAGGCGCCGAGCGCGATCACCATGCCGCTCGCGAGGTCGGGCGCGCCGGCCATGGCCGCGTCGACCTCGGCCGTGACCTCGCGCTCGACCTCCTCGAAGACCGCGCGGAACAAGCCCTGCTTGTCGCCGTAGTGGTGATAGAGCGCGCCGCGGGTCACGCCTGCCGCGCGCACGATCTCGTCGGCGGGCACGGCCGCGTAGCCACGCGTGGCGAACAGTTCACGCGCGGCCGCCACCAAGGCCGCCTTCGTGCTGTTCGACCGGTCTTCCTGGGTTCGTCGCATCGGCTCCTAATCTGCCATGAACGAGATCAGGTGCTTCGCCAAGGCCGCGGGCTGGTCTTCCGGGACGAACGTCCACGAGTCCTCGATCTCGACGACGCGCGCGTCCGGCAGTAGCTCGGCGATCCGGTACGCGGACGACAGCTTGAAGACGCGGTCCTCCCGCGCCCACGCGAGCAGCACCGGCTTGCGGAAGCGCGGGAATTCGACCGCGGCGGCCAGCGTGTGGCGCCGGTGCACGCCGCGCAGGAACTTGCCGAGGTCACGCCTGATCAGCCGGTTCTCCCGTGACGGGCGGAGATAGCCCTCGACCACGTCGGCCGGGATCGGCCGCTTCGCCACCAGGCCGAACGCGATCGGCAGCCGCTGGACCGCCTTGAACCGCACCGCCCGCGTGAGCAGCCACATGCTGCCCGGCACCCAGGCCAGTTTGGGCAACGAGCTGAACAGCGGCGGGAAGAACGCCTCGAACGCGTCCGACGGCGTGAGCACGACGCGGCCGACACGCTCGGGATGGTTCGCCATCAGGATCTGGGTGAGCGCTCCCCCGGTGTCGTTCGCGACGACCGTGACCTCGCGCAAGTCCAGCTCCGCCAGGAATTCCGCGATCAGCCTGGCCACACCGGGCGGCGTCAGATCCGCGTCGGCGTGCAGCGGCACCCGGTGCGCGCCGAGCGGCCAATCCGGGGCCAGGCAGCGGAAACCGGCGGCCACGACGTCCGGGATCACCGCACGCCACAGCCCGGAGTCGACCAGCAGGCCGTGCACGAACACGACCGGCGGCCCCTCCCCCTCGTCCCGATAGCGCAGAGTGCCCTGGCTCAGCCGGATCTCTTGGTTCGTCATGTCGTCCATGGTTACATACAAACAGTATGTATGTAAATGAGACCCGGTAGGGTGAACAAGCCAAGGGGAGACGACAGAAGGAGTCGCAGATGAAGGGGATCGTTCTGGCCGGGGGCAGCGGGACGCGCCTTCACCCGATCACCCAGGCGATCTCGAAGCAGCTACTCCCGGTCTACGACAAGCCGATGATCTACTACCCGATCTCGGTGCTGATGTTCGCCGGGATCCGCGAGATCCTGATCATCTCGACCCCGGCCGACCTGCCGAACTTCGAGAAGCTGCTCGGCGACGGCAGCCAGTTCGGCCTCAAGCTCTCGTACGCGGAGCAGGCCGCGCCGAACGGGCTGGCCGAGGCGTTCATCATCGGCGCCGACTTCATCGGTGACGACGAGGTCGCGCTCGTGCTCGGCGACAACATCTTCTACGGCCAGGGTTTCTCCAGCAGGCTGCAAAACGCCGTGTCCACAATGGACGGCTGCGTGCTGTTCGGCTACCCGGTCAAGGACCCGGAGCGCTACGGCGTCGGCGAGGTCGACGCGGACGGCAAGCTGCTCTCCATCGAGGAGAAGCCCGCGAAACCGCGCTCCAACAAGGCGATCACCGGCCTGTACTTCTACGACAACCAGGTCGTCGACATCGCACGCTCGCTCAAGCCGTCACCGCGCGGCGAGCTCGAGATCACCGACGTCAACATGACCTACCTGCGCGAAGGCCGTGCAGCGCTGGTCGACCTCGGCCGCGGTTTCGCCTGGCTCGACACCGGCACGCACGACTCGCTGCTGGAGGCGGGCACCTTCGTCCAGGTGCTCGAACACCGCACCGGCGTGCGCATCGCGTGTCTCGAGGAAGTCGCGCTGCGTATGGGCTTCATCGACGCCGACCAGTGCTTCGCGCTGGGCAGCAAGCTCGCGAAGTCCGGCTACGGCGAATACCTGATGAACGTTGCCCGTACGGCGGGCGCTACCGGCTGAAGAGGTGCTCGCGCAGGGTGCTCCCGGTGTAGTCGGTACGGAAAACGCCTAGCTCCTGCAGGTGCGGGACGACCTTGTCGGCGAACTCGTCGAGCCCACCCGGCGTCAGATGCGGCACGAGCACGAATCCGTCCGAAGCGTCGGACTGCACGTAGTCGTTGACCGTGTGCGCGACCTGCTGCGGCGTGCCGATGAACTGCTGGCGCGTCGTGGCCTCGATGACGAGCTCGCGGATGGAGAGCTTCTTCTCCTCCGCGAGCGCGCGCCACTTGCGCGCGGTCTCCACGTTGTCCTGGTGGAGTTGCACCCGGCCCCAGGTCAGCGGCTCGGCGTCGGGATCGGGGTCGACCTCCGGCAACGGCCCGTCGGCGTCGTATTCGCTGAGGTCGCGGCGCCAGACCTGCTCGAGGAACTGAATCGCGGTCGCCGGGCGGACCTGCTGGTAGCGGATCTCGCGGGCGTACTCGTGCGCCTCCTCCTCGGTGTCGCCGAGCACGAAGGTCGCCGCGGGCATGATCAGCAGGTCTTCGTGTGAGCGCCCGTAAGCGGCGAGGCGGCGTTTGACGTCGGTGAAGAACGCCTGGCCGTCTTCGAGCGTGCCGTGCCGCGAGAAGATGACGTCGGCGGACTTGGCCGCGAACTCGCGCCCCTCGTCGGAGTCGCCAGCCTGGATGACGATCGGCTGCCCCTGCGGCGTGCGCGGCAGGGTGAACTCCCCCTCGATGTCGAACTGCGGTCCACTGTGGACGAATCGGCCGACCTCGCGCACGAAGACGCCCTGCTGCTTGTCGCCGACCAGCGCGTCCGGCGCCCAGCTGTCCCACAGCTCGCGGACGGTGGTCAGGAACTCCTCCGCGCGCTGATAACGGTCCTCACGCTTGAGAAAACCACCGCGCCGGAAGTTCTGGCCGGTGAACGCGTCCGGCGAGGTCACCACGTTCCATGCCGCGCGGCCACCGGACAGGTGGTCCAAAGTGGACACCTGGCGGGCGACCTCGTACGGCTCGTTGAACGTCGACGACAGCGTGCCTGCGAGCCCGAGCCTGCTGGTCACCGCGGACAAGGCGGCGAGCACCGTGGTGGTGTTCGGCCTGCCGACCACGTCCGAGTCGAGGATCTTGCCAGCGTGCTCACGCAGGCGCAGGCCCTCGGCCAGGAAGATGAAGTCGAACTTGCCACGCTCGGCGGTGCGGGCCATGTGCTCGAACGAAGCGAAGTCGATCTGGCTGCCCGACCGCGGATCGCTCCACACGGTGGTGTTGTTGACACCGGGAAAGTGGGCGGCGAGCTTGATCTGCTTGGGCATCTCAGACTCCCTGGTACTGGTTGGCCGGCTTGGCCAGGCCGAGGTGGTCGCGCAGCGTGGTGCCGGTGTAGTCCTCGCGGATGAGGCCGGCGCGCCGCAGCTCGAGCACGGTCTCGTTCGCGAACAGCTCCAGGTCGTCCGGCAGCACGGCGGGCCGGATCAGGAAGCCGTCGACGTCCGCCGACCACTCCCGCAGCGCGGCGGCGAGCGCTGCGGGAGTGCCGACGAAGTCACGGCCGGGTGGCCGGAACTCCGTGCCGTGCAAGGAATCGAGCTGCTGTCGACGATCAAGCGCGTGCTGCTCGGTCTCGCCGAGCAGCACGGAGACGGTCGCGAGCACCTTTCCCTCGATGAGCAGATCCGCGTTTTCGCCATAGGTCGCGACCACGGGGTGCCCCTGCGGCGGCCGCGGCGTGATCGACGGGCCCTTCACGCTGAAGAAGGTGCCTTCGAAGTCGACGTAGTGCAGCTTGTCGCGGTCGATGAACCGGCCGGTCGGCTCGTCGCGGATGATCGCGTCGTCCTCCCAGCTGTCCCACAGCCGGGCGATGACGTCGATGACCTCGGTGTTCTCGACCTGCGCTGCCGAAGCCGACGGCAGCTTGCGCCTGCCGAAGTGCTTGACCTCGGCCTCGGTGCGGGACGGCACCGCCAGCACGCCTGCCCGGCCCTGGCTGACGTGGTCGAGCGTGGCGACCGCGGTCGAGACGTGGAACGGCTCGGTGTGCGTGGTCGTGACGGTCGGCACGAGGCCGATCGACCGGGTGACCGGCCCGAGCGCGGCGAACGTCAGCAGCGCGTCCAACCGGCCACGCACAGCGGACGACCCGCCCGGCTGCACGCCGAGCGAGTCGTCCAGGGTGACGAAGTCCAGCTTCGCGGACTCGGCGAGCCGCGCATAGGTCAGATAGTGGGCCGCGGTGAAGAGCGCGGCGGGCTCGACACCGGAGGCCCGCCAGGCCGCCGGGTGGTACCCGGCGCCGTCGATCGCCGCACCGAAATGGAGTTCCGAAGAAGCCATGGGCCCAGTGAACTCCCGTTTTCGCCGGACCGGCCCTGCTTCTCAGACCATGGGAGCCGGGAATACTTCGGGTTCCTCGACGGTTGCCGCCGAGCCGACGCGGTCGGCGACGAACGCCGCGACGAGCCCGCCGACGATCGGGCCGACCAGGTAGACCAGCAGCTGGCCCCAGGCGACCGTGCCGCCGGCCAGCGAGAGCACCGCGTCAGGACCGAACGTGCGGGCGAAGTTCACCGAAGCACCGCTGGCCGGGCCGAACGCCATGATCTGGGTGGCGAGCGCGAGGCCGATGCCGAGTCCGAACAGGCCCTTGGGCGCGGTCGGCGCCACGGCTAGCGCGAAGACCGCGGTGACCAGGATGGCCGCGCCGAGCGCCTCGGCGACGAGCGCGTGCCCGAAGTTGCCGCTGTAGGTGGTCGCGCCGAGTCCGGCGTCGATCGCGGCGCCGCCGTAGGACGCGTAAATGAGCGACGCGCCGAGCAGGCCGCCTGCTATTTGCGCGACGAAATAGGCGGGCACTTCGCGCCACGGGAATCTGCCGCGAGACGCCAAGGCGATCGTGACCGTCGGATTGCAATGCGCGCCGGAAACGGAACCGAAAGCGTAAATGGCGATGGCGAGCGCCAAACCGTGCGCGAGTGCGACTATCAATAGTCCTGGGCCGCCGGTCTTCGCCGCGCTGACGGCCACCGCCGCGCCGATACCGAAGCCACACAAGAGGGTCGTGCCTGCCAGTTCCGCGGCCATCCGGCGGATGAGACTGTATTCCACGTCGGGTGGGGACCTTTCTCTGCGACAGGGTCTGCTGGGGATGAACCCAAGGTGCCTGTCGCCGCCGCGGCCCGAATACCGCCGATCGAGCGGCGGCCTCTACGCCATCCGTGACGAGGTTTTCGCTGGTCGGGATGTTCTCGGCGGCGGTGAACCAAACCGCTTCGGTAGCCGTGAAAGAAGGGTCAGCTCCGGTGGCGCGCCATTTCCTCGAGCCGCTTGATGCGCTCGGCCATCGGCGGATGAGTGGCGAACATCCGCGAAAGTGACTCGCCGGGCCGGAACGGGTTCGCGATCATCAAATGCGACTGCGAGATCAGCGCCGGCTCGGCGACCAAGGGCGCGGCGCGGGTGCCGAGTTCCAATTTACGCAGTGCGGAAGCGAGGCCGAGTGGATCGCCGGTGAGTTCGGCGCCGGAGGCGTCGGCCTGATATTCACGCGAACGACTGACCCCCATTTTGATGATTCCGGCGGCGATCGGGCCGACCAGCACGAGCAGGATCGCGACGAACGGATTCTCGCCGTCACGGTTGCCGCCGAAGATCCCGGTGAACATCGCGATATTGGCGATGACACTGATCACGCTGGCCATCGCGCCCGCGACGCAGGAGATCAGGATGTCGCGGTTGTAGACGTGGGACAGCTCGTGCCCGAGCACCGCGCGCAGCTCACGCTCGTCGAGCAGGTCGAGAATCCCGCTGGTGCAGCAGACCGCGGCATGCCGCGGGTCGCGGCCGGTCGCGAAGGCGTTCGGGGCCTGCGTGGGACTGATGTAGAGGCGGGGCATTGGCTGGCGGGCGGTGGTCGCGAGCTCGCGGACGATCCGGTACATCGCGGGCTGCTCGGCCTCGGAAACCGGCCTCGCGTGCATGGCGCGCAGCGCCAGCTTGTCCGAGCTGAAGTACGCGAAGGCGTTGAAACCCAGCGCGACGATCAGGCCGATGATCAGCGCGCCCCGGCCGAAAAGCGAGCTGACGCCGATGATCATCGCGCTCAGCACGCCGAGCAGGAGCACGGTTTTGAGTCCGTTCTGATGCTTGTGCACTCTCGGCCGCTCCTCTCTCGCGATCCGTGGGTTACCCACCGGAAACAACGCGATCGGGGGATCTGAAGTTCCTTCACCCGCTGTCGCGCGAGGTCCGGGGTTAGGGTCCAACGGTGACGATCCGCAATCAGTGAACCACCGACCACAGGTGAGGCGTCGATGCTTCGGATGTTTGCCGCGCTGCTCACGGGTACCGCGCTGCTGGCCGCGCCTGCCCAAGCGTCGCAGGTCATCAGCATCGACGTGGGTGGCGAGCCGACGGCGATCGCGGTCAACCCGGCCACCGGGTACGCCTATGTGAGCGATCCGTCGACCGGCGCGATCACCGTGATCGACTCACGCAACGCGACCGTCTCGGCCATCATCCCGATCGGCGGCAGCCCGGCGGGCATCGCCGTGGACAGCACGACCAACCGGGTCTACGTCGCCAACCCGGCCAACGGGACGGTCGCCGTGGTCGACGCGGGCAACAACGTGGTGATCAGCACGATCAGCACGGGCGACGGCACGGCGTCCGTCGGCGTCGACGAGGCGGCGAACAAGGTCTACGCGGGCAGCCGCACCACCGGCGCGGTCTCGGTGATCGACGGGGTCAGCGCCACCCAGCTCACCCAGGTACCCGGCCGGGTACCGTCGCTCGCCGGGATCGCCGTCGACTCGGGCCGCAAGCTGGTCTCGTTCGCGAGCCCGGCCACCGACGGCGTCGAGGTGTTCGACGCGGTCACCAACGCCTTCATCGCGAGCGTGCCGGTCGGCAGTAAACCGGTCGGTGTCGCGGTGCACCGCGCGAGCGGCACGATCTACGTGGCGAACTCCGGCATCCACCACATGTCGCTCGTCGACAGCAACACCAAGACCGAGCGCAAGACGATCCTGCTGCGCAGCGAGGCGTCCTCGGTCGCGGTGCACGAGGGCTCCCACACGATCTACACCAACGGCGGCCCGAACGGCATCGTCAAGCTCGACGGCCTGTCCGGCGCGCTGGCGGGCGAGCTGCCGCTCGGCATCAACCCCGGCGACATCGCCGTCGACCAGAAGACGAAATGGGTCTACGTAAGCGATCCCCTCCACGGCCGGGTCTCACTGATCAAGGACTTCTGATCCGGGCTCGTGAGTGTTCCGGCCGGTTCTAACCGGCCAAAACACTCACGACCCCGGGTATTTGGGCGGGTTGACGCTCACGAGTTCTTGACTTGGGCGTGGCAAAATGTCTGGGTATGGAGAGCGAGTACCAGCTCAGAGGTGGCCGGCAGGCTGACGCGGCGGCTGTCGCCAACGTGCTGGCCGCGCGGGGAGCCGAGGTCAGCGAGGCGCTGGTGTTCGCCGTGTCCGGCGGGATCGGGGCCGGGTACATCCTGTTCGAGTTCGCGCGAGAGGTGGACGCGACGCTGGTCGTCGCGTTCCGGAACCAGTGGCAATACCCCAAGACCTGGCTTGAGTCCACAATAGACAGACTGGGACTCAAGGCGAACGTCCACACGACCGGCGGGAAACGTGGTGCGGCGAAACGGCTTTCGGCCGCGCTGAAGGAGAACGAGCCCGTCATCGTGCTGCCGGATCAGCAGACTCTCGGCTACCGGCACCTGCCGGAGAAGCTCAACGGCCACGGCGGGCACTTCGTGGTCGCGTACGGCGAAGAGGACGGCAGGGTCCTCGTCGACGATCGCAACCTCAAGCCGTTGACCGTCGAGCGCGCCCGGTTCGACGCCGCCCGCGCCCGCGTCGGGTCGTACAAGAACCTGCTCGTCAACATCGGACCTGGCCCGGTCGAAGACCTCGAGAAGGCCGTGCGCGCCGGCCTGAATGATTGCGTGCAAAGGCTTTCCGGCAGCTCGACCTCGTTCGCGCTGCCCACCTGGGACCGCTGGGCCAAGTCGATGACCGACGAGCGCGGGCCCAAGGGCTGGCCGACGGTCTTCGCCACCCGGCGCGGACTGGTCAGCTCGCTGCTGACCATCTGGGAAGGCGTCACCACCGCGGGCATGACCGGCGGGCACTCACGGGACCTCTTCGCCGACTCGCTCACCGAGGCGGGCGCGTTGCTGGACAACGAAGCGCTCACCGAGCAGGCCGAGCAGTGGCGGGCCATCGCGACCCAATGGGATGAGCTCGCCGAAGCCGCGTTGCCCAAGCATGTCACCGAGTTCGGGTGGATGCGGGACCTCACCGCCGCCGTGACCAAGGGCGTGCGCGGTGGTGACGAAGGGGTCGAGGCGGCCGCCGAGGCCGGCGCCGAGCTGTGGCGGGTGCGTGGGCACTACGACGCAGAGATCCCGTTCACCGATGAACAGGTGAACGGGATCTTTACCGACCTCGGTTCGCGGCTCCGGGAGATCCATGCCGCCGAGGTCGCGGCGGTCAAGGATCTGACCGAAGTGCTTTAGCGGCGGGCAGCGGGCTTCAGGTTCTTCGCGACCACCTTGAGGTTCGCGAAGCTCTGCATGACCGAAGCCGCGACCTTGGCGGCGCCGCCGCCGCCCTGGTAGCAGTTCACCAGCAGCGGGGTGACCACCGTGCAGGTCGTCGTCACCGAATCGTTGGCCGGGTTCGGGTCACGCGAGTCCGACGAGGTCCGCGAGGTCTTGAACTCGAACGGCAGGCCGACCGTCAACAGTCCGAACGGGACCGAGAAGTTCGCGGTCGAGCTGCTGCCGTTCGCCACCCCGTTGAACGTGCAGACGGCCTTGCCGGCGCTGGGCGCGCAGGCGCCACTGGCGGTGGCGGAGAGGCCGAGTGGCAACGTCGTCGTGATCTTGGCGTTACGGATCACGCCGGGGCCGCCGTTGGTCACCTTCACCGCGAAGTCGAACCGGCCGCTGAGCAGACCGGGGTGCGGGGTGACGTTGACCGAGACGGCCGCGTCCGCGCTCGCGTCGATCGTGATCGTCGGCCCGGTCACCGGCTCCGACCCGTAGTTGCTGCCGACCAGCTGGCCGCGCAGCGTCTCGGTGAGGTCGGGCGCGTTGTCGGCGACCTTGAAGGTGAACGTCGTGACGCCGCCGGTGTGCTGGTCCATCGCCTCGGCGAGCACGAACTTGTACCCGCCGGTGGTCGGGACGCACGAGCCCGCGACCGAACCCGAGCAGCCCTGCAGCGTGGTGTAGGTCTGCAGCGCGTCCGGCAAGGTCACCAGCACGGCCGCCGGGTGCAGCACGGTGAAATCGTTGATGTTGTTGATCGTCTCGGTGACCGTGAAGGTGTCGCCGGGATGAACTACGGACTGCGAAACGCTCAACGCGACCTCGGGGAGCGGGTCGGCGAGCGCGGGTACTGCGGTGAGCACCGACCCGGCCCCGGTGAGGAGAGCCAAGCCGGCGATGGCGCTGGTGCGCCGGAGGAAGGGCTTCGTCGTCATTGCGGATCCTCGCTTCAGGCGTGGCGTGGGCGGCCGCGGCTAATCATGATTCGCCCATTCGGCGTGGGTCGTTACACCCACCAACGGAGCAAGTAGTTGGGTGAGTTGTAACAGCGGGCGGTGGCTCCGCGAATCAACGGTCGTCGTGGCCGTTCGTGCCCGGGAAAACGGGGATCGTTTTGTCTGCCGCCATCGGGCTTGCCGTTATCGGCGCCGGTTACTGGGGACCCAACCTGGTCCGGAACGCGCAAGCAACTTCCGGACTGAGACTCGAATATCTGTGTGACCTCGACGCCGAACGCGCGCGCCGGGTGCTCGGCGGCTATTCGACCGTCCGGGTATCCGACTCACTCGAAGAAGTGCTCGCCGATCCGGCGGTGCACGCCGTCGCCATCGCGACACCCGCCGCCACCCATTTGCCGGTGGCGATGGCCGCGCTCGAAGCGGGCAAGCACGTACTCGTCGAAAAGCCGTTGGCCGCCAACTACGCGGACGGCCGCAAACTGGTCGAGGCCGCGGATTCCCGTGGCTTGAAGCTGATGCTGGACCACACCTTCTGCTACACGCCCGCCGTGCGGCACCTGGCCGAGATCATCGCCGGCGGCGAGCTCGGCACCATCCAGTACCTCGACTCGGTGCGCATCAACCTCGGGCTCGTGCAGCCCGACGTGGACGTGCTGTGGGACCTCGCCCCGCACGACCTGTCGATCTTCGACGCGATCCTGCCGCCGGACATCCACGTCACCGAGGTGGCCGCGCACGGCTCCGACCCGATCGGCGCCGGAAAGGCCTGTGTGGCGCACCTCACGCTGCGGCTGAGCCATGGTGGCATGGCTCACGTGCACGCGAACTGGCTTTCCCCCACCAAGATCCGGACGATGGTCATCGGCGGATCGGCGAAGACGGTCGTCTGGGACGACCTCAACCCGAGCCAGCGACTGTCCATTTACGACAGAGGCGTCGACAGGTCGCCCGCCGGGGAACTCACCGAGGAGAAGCGGGCGCGGACGATCGTGTCGTACCGGGTCGGCGACATGGTCGCGCCCGCGCTCGGTGAACGCGAGGCACTGCGCGCGGTGATGGCCGAGTTCGCGGAGTCGATCACCCAGGATCGGCGGCCGCTCACGGACGGCCACTCCGGGCTGCGAGTGCTCGCGTTGCTGGAAGCGGCGTCGGAAAGCCTGCGCCGTGGTGGAGTCTTCGTTGACGTCAAACAAGAGGAGCGAGTGTGACCGCGGCGCAGCCGATCGAAGGACAGCGATTCCTGGTCACCGGCGGGGCCGGGACCATCGGCTCGGCGGTGGTCGACCAGCTCGCCGCCGCGGGCGCGGCCGAGATCGTGGTGCTGGACAACCTGGTGCGCGGCCGCCGGGAGAACCTCGCCGAGGCCGTCGAGGCGGCGGGTGACCGCGTCCGGCTGGTCGAGGGCGACATCAACGACCCCGGCCTGGTGCACGAGCTCACCGACGGCAAGGACGTCGTCTTCCACCTCGCCGCGCTGCGGATCACCCAGTGCGCCGAGCAGCCGAGGCTGGCGCTCGAGTCCCTGGTGGACGGTTCGTTCACCGTCTACGAGGCCGCCGCGGCCAAGGGCGTCAAGAAGGTCGTGACCTCCTCGACCGCGTCGGTGTACGGCCTCGCGGAGGTCTTCCCGACCACCGAGCGCCACCACCCGTACAACAACGACACCTTCTACGGCGCCGCCAAGGCGTTCAACGAGGGCATGCTGCGCAGCTTCCACGCCATGTACGGCCTCGACTACGTCGCGCTGCGGTACTTCAACGTCTACGGACCGCGGATGGACGTGCACGGGCTGTACACCGAGGTGCTCATCCGCTGGATGGAGCGCGTCGCGCGCGGCGAGGCCCCGCTGATCTTCGGTGACGGCGCGCAGACCATGGACTTCGTGCACGTCCACGACATCGCGCGGGCGAACCTGCTCGCGGCGCGGGCCGACGTCACCGACACGGTGTACAACATCGCCAGCGCCCAGGAGACCAGCCTGCGTGAGCTGGCGCTCGCGCTGCTCGCGGCGATGGGCTCCGACCTGGAGCCGGAGCACGGCCCGGAGCGCAAGATGGGCGGGGTGACGCGCAGGCTCGCGGACATCTCCGCCGCCGCCCGCGATCTCGGCTGGCAGCCGGAGATCGGGCTCGACGAGGGCCTGCGCGGCCTGGTCGACTGGTGGGCGAAGAGCACCGCGAACGCATGAGTGATCGGGGAACACAGAGCATGTCCAGCATCCGCTATCTCGGTCACGCCGGGTTCGTCGTCGAGCACGCGGGCACCAGGCTGCTGATGGACCCGTGGTTCTACCCGGCGTTCCTGCAGTCCTGGTTCCCGTACCCGGACAACCGCGCGCTGCTGCCGGACGTGGTCGGCGGCGGGTTCGACTATCTCTACGTGTCGCACGCGCACGAGGACCACTTCGACGAGAAGCTGCTGGACCAGCTCCCCCGCGACATCACTGTCCTGGTGGCGAAGTATCGCTCGAAGATCATGGTGAAGCAGTTCAAGGCGCTGGGCTTCGAGAACGTGGTCGCGCTCGACCACAAGGAGTCCTACGAGCTCGCCGAGGGCTTCACCGCGACGATCTACCTGGACACCAGTCACAAAGAGGACAGCGGGCTGCTGCTCGACATCGGCGGCTACCGCTTCCTCGATCTCAACGACTGCAACACTCCGATGTCCGAGCTGCCCTCGGAGATCGACCTGCTGGCGGCCCAGTTCTCGGGCGCCATGTGGTACCCGAACTGCTACGACTACCCCGCGCGGGTGATGGCCGAGAAGGTCGCCGGTGTGCGCGACGACCTCATGGACACGCTGTACCGCAAGGTCAAGCTGACCGGGGCCAAGGCGTTCCTGCCGTCGGCGGGTCCCGCCTGCTTCCTCGACCCCGAACTCGCGGCGTACAACGACCGTGACGCCACCATCTTCCCGGTCTGGGACCAGGTGGCCGACGGGTTCACCGAGGCCTGCCCGGAGGCCGAGGTCATCCGGATCGGGCCGGGTGACCACATCGAGATCGACTCGGGCAAAGCGGTTGCCCATCGGGGTCCGGAGTCCAAACTGGACGAAGACCTCGACGCGTACCGCGAGCGGCGGCGTAACGAGTGGGAAGCGTTCTACGCCGGCCCCGAGCCGCGGGTCACGATGGAAGAGATCGAGAAGTACTTCGGCACCCTGCAGCAGTGGAACAAGCGGTTCCTGGGCGACTACAGCAAGGACATCCGGCTCATCGCGGGCACGGACAACTGGGACGTCCGGCTGGGCAAGCTGGCCGAGCACTTCGTCATCGAGGGTGAAGAACCGTATGACCCCGCGTACACACTGCTGGTGTCACCGAGGGTGCTCCGCCTGATCGTCGACGGTAAGACCGGTTGGGAAGAGGCACTGCTTTCGATGCGCCTCGGACTGCATCGCGAACCCGATGTATTCGATCTCACATTCATGGGCCTGCTCCGTTACGGAAACCACCCGGCGCAAACCATGCAGATGCTCCGTGAGCGGCAGAACACCGAAACGATCGAACGTGACGGCCTGCGCATCCAGCGTTTCTGTCCGCACGCGGGCGAGGACCTGACGTTCGCCGAGATCGGCGACGGCAAGATCGAATGCCCGCGCCACCACTGGATCTGGGATGCCCGAACGGGCAGCTGTGTGGACAAGGCGTCGATCGATCTGCGTGTCGAGGTGCTCGACCCTGAGTCACCGGTGCTGGCGCCGCGGAACGTCACCTGATCGGCGGCTGGTGCGCAACAACCCGGCTGTGGGAATTCACAGGTTGGCGGTAACGAGAACAATGCGTGAAGACGCATGTGCGAATTAGTGTGTTACCGAACTGTGGCAGTTGAAAAACCCGCTGGGGCAGGAATTCTGTAACGAGAGCGCGGTCACCGTCGATTTCGCAACCGACCAGATGCGGGAACCGAATACGGTGACTGGAGCAATTGTGATGCTATCGTTCCCATTCCGGCTGCCCAGATTAAGACGCGGCCGGACCGCCAGGGGGACCGCTCTCTCCGCGACCATGGGGGTGGTGGCCGGCCTACTCATGGCGGTTCCGGCTTCGACGCTACTAGCGACCCCCGCGGCCGCTGCTCCGTGTACCGCGCCCGTCACCAACAAGGTCGCGTGCGAGAACACCCAGCCCGGCACGCCGAACTGGATGGTCGAGTCGTTCGATGACACCATCCACGGGTTCACCACCGACATCAGCTCGGCGCCCGGTGGCACCGTCACGTTCAAGGTGAACACCAACGCGGTCAACTACCACATCGACATCTTCCGCCTGGGTTACTACAACAACGCCGGCGCGCGATTCCAGCAGACGCTGACACGAACCGGTGCACAGGTGCAGCCCGCCTGCCAGTCCGAGCCGTCCACCGGCCTCGTCGACTGTGGCAACTGGGCGCCGTCCGTCACCTGGAACGTGCCGTCGACGGCCGTCTCCGGGCTCTACTACGCCGTTCTGCGCCGTGACGACACCGGCGGCGAGAACGAGATCGCGTTCGTCATCCGCGACGACACCAGCACCTCGAAGATCCTGTTCCAGACGTCGGATTCGACCTGGCAGGCCTATAACGCCTATGGCGGACAGACCGGGCGCGCGCCGAACGGCACCGTCTACTCAGGACAGGGTGGCAACAGCCTCTACACCGGCACCGGCCCCGGCGCCCAGGGCTCCGCGTACAAGGTGAGCTACAACCGCCCGCTCTACGGCCAGGGCGACGACAACTACATCTTCAACGCCGAAGTCCCGATGCTGAAGTTCCTCGAGGCCAACGGCTACGACCTGAGCTACACCACCGATGTCGACTCGGCGCGGCGCGGCAACCTGATCACCAACCACAAGGTGTTCATGGCGGTCGGCCACGACGAGTACTGGTCGGCGGAGCAGCGCAACAACGTCGAAGCGGCCCGCGCCGCGGGCGTCAACATGGCGTTCTTCACCGGCAACGAGATCTTCTGGAAGACCCGCTGGGAACCCAGCATGGGACAGTCCACAAACGACTGGCGCACGGTGGTCTGTTACAAGGAGACCAAGGCCAACGCCAAGATCGACCCGAACCCGGCCTGGACCGGCACCTGGCGTGACCCGCGCTTCAGCCCGCCGTCCGACGGTGGAAAGCCGGAGAACTCGCTGCTCGGCCAGATCTTCACGGTCAACGGCCGCCGCACCGACTCGATGAGCGTGCCGTCGGCGTACGGGAAGATGCGGCTCTGGCGCAACACCCCGCTGGCCACCATGGCGCCGGGCAACGTCTACACCTTCGCGCAGGGCACGCTCGGCTACGAGTGGGACACCGTGGAGGACAACGGCTTCCAGCCGCCGGGCGTCGCCCAGCTCTCGCGCACCACGGTGAACATCACCGAGGGCAACTACGTGCTCAAGAACTATGGTGACCTCTACGGCACGGGCACGAAGACGCACGCGCTCACCTACTACCGCTACCAGCCCAGCGGCGCGCTCGTGTTCGGCGCGGGCACCGTGCAGTGGGCCTGGGGCCTCGACGACAAGCACGCGTTCGAGGGCGAGAACGGCAGCGGCCCGACCTCCGACGTCCGGATCAAGCAGGCGACCGTGAACCTGCTGGCCGACATGGGCGTCCAGCCTGGCACGCTGCAGGCAGGGCTGACCGCGGCGACCGCGAGCCTCGACACGCTCGCGCCGACGGTCGCGATCACCAACGCGCCGCCGACCACGGTCGGCAACAACTACACGTTCACCGGCACGGTCATCGACAACGGCGCGGGCCAGGTCGCGGGCGTGGAGGTGTCGACCGACAACGGCGTCACCTGGCACTCGGCGACGTGGAACGCGGGCAGCACCAGCTGGAGCTACACCTTCGTGCCCGCCACCGCGGGCACCCCGGTGATGAAGGCGCGCGCGGTCGACGACTCGGCGAACCTGTCCGCCGCGGTGTCGGCCCAGATCACGGTCAACGCCAGGACCTGCCCGTGCAGCATCTGGACCGACCAGACGGTGCCCGGCACCACCTCGACGGCCGACAACGGCCCGGTCGAGGTCGGCGTGAAGTTCCGCGCCAGCTCGGACGGCTACGTCCGCGGCATCAAGTTCTACAAGGGCGCGAACAACACCGGCACGCACACCGGTTCACTGTGGACGGCAGGCGGGCAGCTGCTCGGCACCGGCACCTTCGTCGGTGAGACCACGAACGGCTGGCAGACACTCGCGCTGCCGACCTCGGTCGCGGTCACGGCCGGCACCACGTACATCGCGTCGTACTACGCGCCGACCGGGCACTACGCGTCCGATCTCGCCTACTTCACCGACAAGAGCGCGTCCCTGGATCCGCTCACCGCGTTGAAGAGCGGCACCGACGGCCCGAACGGCGTTTTCCGCTTCGGCTCGTCCGGGTTCCCGAACCAGTCCTATTCGGACACCAACTACTGGGTGGACGTGGTCTGGGCGCTCGACCCGGGTCCGGACACCCGCGCGCCGGTGATGCTCTCGACCTCGCCGGCGACCGGTGAGAGTTCGGTCGGCCTGAGTTCGCCGGTCTCGGTCACCTATGACGAGAACATCGCGCCGGGTTCGGTGTCGTTCTCGCTGACCTACTCCGGCGGGTCGGAAGCCGGGTCGATCTCGGTGACCGGCGGCAAGGTGACGTTCACCCCGAGTTCCACTTTGGACCCGGGCACGACGTACACGGCGACGATGCACGCCTCGGACGCCTCCGGTAACCAGGCGAACACGGTCACCTGGACGTTCAAGACCGGCTCGCCGCGACCGGCGGCCTGTCCGTGCACGATCTGGGACGACTTCACGCATCCGGCGAACCCGGCCGACCCGTACGACTCCGCGGCACTCGAACTCGGCACCAAGGTGCGGTTCGACGCCAAGGGCCAGGTGCTCGGCGTCCGGTTCTACAAGGGAACGGGCAACACCGGCACGCATACCGGCTCGCTCTGGTCGTCGACCGGGACGAGGCTCGCGACCGGGACGTTCACCGGCGAGTCCACGATCGGCTGGCAGACGCTGACCTTCAGCACCCCGGTCAACGTGCAGGCCAACACGACCTACGTGGTGTCCTACTACGCACCGAACGGGCATCCGGCCGGTGACAACGGCGGGTTCGACACGGAGAAGTCGTACCAGGCGATCCATGGCCTGGCGGACGGTGTGGACGGCGGCAACGGCGTCTACAAGGCGGCCGTCGGCGGCGGGTTCCCGACCTCGACCTACCGGGCCAGCAACTACTGGGTCGACGTGATCTACCAGAACGGGCTCAACGGCGACACCACGCCGCCGACGGTCACGGCGCGCACTCCGGCGCCGGGCGCCACCGGCACGCCGCTGGCGGGCACGGTCAGCACGACGTTCAGCGAACCGGTGGACCTCACCAGCGCGCAGTTCTCGCTGTCCGACCCGGGATCGGCGAAGCTAGCCGGCTCGCTCGCACTGTCCGCCGACCAGAAGACGGTCACGTGGACTCCGGCGGCCAGGCTGGTGGCCGGGACGACGTACGCGGCGAGCATGAAGATCGCCGACGCGAACGGGAACCCGATGCCTGCCGCGTCGACGTGGACCTTCACCACCGCCACGACCCAGACCTGTCCTTGCACACTGTTCAGCGCGGCGACGACACCGACGATCCTGTCGGCCGACGAAACGACCTCGCTCGAACTGGGTGTCCGGTTCAGTTCCTCGGTCAACGGCACGGTCACCGGCGTCAAGTTCTACAAGGGAACGGGCAACACCGGCACGCACACCGGTTCACTGTGGACGACCGACGGCACGCAGCTGGCGACCGGCACGTTCACCGGTGAAACGGCGTCGGGCTGGCAGACGCTGACGTTCTCCTCACCGGTGGCCATCACGGCCGGGCAGAACTACATCGCTTCGTACACCGCGCCCAACGGGCATTACTCGGCGGACGCGTTCTACTTCGAGCAGACCGGGGTGAGCAGCGCACCGCTGAGCGCGCCGGCGACCGGAGGCGACACGCCGAACGGGGTGTACAAGGTGGGGCCTGGCTTCCCGACCTCGACCTACCGAGGCGGCAACTACTGGGTCGACGTCGTGTTCTCGCCGAGCGCATGACGGATGCGGGTACCCCGGGACGGCGGCTGGTGGTCGTCGTCTCGGGGGTGACGTGGGACGGGGTCAAGGGCTCCGAACGCCAGCTGGCGGAGGCGTTGCTGGAGTACGCGGACATCCTGTGGGTCGACCCGCCGGTGTCCCCCGCGACCCCCGATCGCTATCGCGGGGTCGCGGCCTCGGCCGGGCGCCAGTGGCGGCCGGTGCTGCGAGAGGTCACCGCCGGGATCCAGCGGCTCACGCCGGTCGCGTTGCCTGGCCTGACCAGGCCCGGCATCCGGTCGACGACCTGGCCGCTGGTCCGGGCCCAGCTGAGCTGGGCGCTGTGGCGGCTGCGCAGGCGGCCGCGCGCGGTGCTGGCGTGCTCACCGCACGACGTGCTCGGCCGCTGGGGTTCGTCCACTATGGACGTTCTCTATGGCACGGACGACTGGGTCGCCGGCGCCGAGCTGATGCGGCTCGACCGCGACCGTGTCGCCCGCGAGGAGCGGAAGTCGTTGCGGCGCGCGGATCTCGTGCTGGCGGTCGGCCCGGAACTGGCCGCGCGCTGGCGCGGGCTCGGGCCGGAGCCGATGCTGTTCCCCAACGGCTGCGCACCGGACGCCTACCTCGCCGAGGTCGAACCGGCGGTGTTGCCGGACGGTTTCCCGGCTCCGGTCGCGGGACTGTCCGGCCAGCTGTCCGACCGGATCGACCTGGCGCTGCTGGAAGCCGTCGCGGACACCGGGATCGGCCTGCTGCTGGTCGGCCCACGCGACCCCGGCTGGCATCCGTCTCGCGTGGATTCCTTGCTGGCCAGGGAAAACGTGCACTACGTCGGCGCGGTGCCGTTCGACGACCTGCTGCCGTATCTCGCCAGGTTCGACGTCGGGCTCACCCCGTACGCGGACTCGGCGTTCAACCGCGCGTCCTTCCCATTGAAGACGCTGGAGTACCTCGCCGCCGGGAAACCGGTGGTGAGCAGCGAGCTACCGGCGAGCAAACGGCTCGCCGACGAAACCGACGAAATCCGATTGGCCGATAGTCCTGCCGCATTCGCCGAGGCGGTGCTGGCAGCGGCCAAAGAGGCGCGTGACCCCGCGGCGGTGTCGGTGCGCCGTGGGGTCGCGCGTGCGCACTCGTGGTCGGCCCGCGCGGGCAAGCTCGCCGGGTTGCTCGGGCTGAAGGACTCGTAACAACGGCCGTCGTGGCACCGATTCCGTATTCGAGCAAACGACAAAAGGGGAGCCGACTTGATTCCGGTTATGCGGCCGTTCTTGGGTGAGGAAGAGGCCGAGGCGGTCGCGGAGGCGGTCCGCTCCGGCTGGGTGGCGCAGGGCCCCCGCGTGGCCGAGTTCGAGCAGGCGTTCGCCGCGCACACCGGCTCCGCGCACGGGGTCGCCGTCTCGTCCTGCACCACCGCGCTGCACCTGGGCTTGTACGTGCTCGGCGTCGGGCCGGGCGACGAGGTGGTGGTGCCCTCGTTCAGCTTCATCGCGAGCGCGAACGCCGTTCGCTACTGCGGCGCGACGCCGGTGTTCGCCGATGTCGACGTGGTCACCGGCAACCTGACGGCCGAGACGGTCGCCGCGGTGCTCAGCACGCGTACCAAGGTCGTCATGGCCGTCCACCAGGGCGGACTGCCCGCCGACGTCGACGCGATCCGCGCCGCCTGCGGCGACATCCCGGTGCTCGAGGACGCGGCCTGCGCGGCGGGCGCGACCTACCGTGACCGGCCGGTCGGCGCCGGCGCGCTGGCCGCGTGGTCGTTCCACCCGCGCAAGCTGCTCACCACGGGCGAGGGCGGCATGATCACCACCGACGACGCCGACCTCGCCGCGCGGCTGCGCAGGCTGCGTGAGCACGGCATGAGCGTCTCGGCGGCGGACCGGCACGCGGCCGCGGGCAAGGCCATCGTCGAGCAGTACCTCGAAACCGGGTTCAACTACCGGATGACCGACATCCAGGCCGCGATCGGCCTGGTCCAGCTGCGGAAGCTGCCCGCGCTCGTCGAGCAGCGGCGTGCGCTCGCGGCGCGCTATCACGAGCTGCTGGCGAAGGTGCCCGGCGTTCGCGCGGTGCGGGATCCCGCTTACGGGACAACGAATTTCCAGGCGTTCTGGGTGTTGCTCGACGACGATGTGCCCGTCGAGCGCAACGACGTGCTCACGCGGCTGGCGGCCGAAGGCATTTCCGCGCGCCGCGGGATCATGGCCTCGCACCTCGAACCGGCGTACGCGGGCCACCCGCATGTCGCGCTGCCGTCGACCGAGCGGCTGACCAACCGGTCGCTGATCCTTCCGCTGCACCATGAGCTGACCGACGCGGACCAGGTGCGCATCGTGGACGTGCTCGCGGCGGCGCTCGAACCGGCCACGGTCTGATGAGCGCGGGGGGAAATCCGGATCGCCTGCTGGCGTTGTGCGCCGAGGCGGTCGAGCGGATGGGGCTCGATCTCAGCGGCCGGGTCGTGGTGACCGAAGCGGCGACCGGCGCGTATGCCGTGACGCCGTTGCTGGCCGCGATGGCGGGCGCCGTCGAGGTTCGTGCGCTGTCGAAGGACAGCCGGTACGGCTCCGCGCAGGACGCCGAGGACGCGATCATCCGGCTGGCCACGCGTGCGGGTGTGCGGGTGCGGTTCAGCCGGGTCAAGGACGCCGCGTTGTTCGACGGCGCGGACGTGGTGACCAACAGCGGGCATCTGCGGCCGCTCGATGCCGAGACGATCTCGTGGCTGCGCCCGGGTTCCGCGATCAGCCTGATGTACGAGCCCTGGGAGCTGCGGCCCGGCGAAGTCGATCTCGACGCGTGTCACGCTGGTGGAATCCCCGTCGCTGGCCCGAATGAGCATCATCCGGCGATCGGCGTGTTCGCGTATTCGGGCGTGATGGCCGTGAAGCAGTTGCTCGACGCGGGCGTGCCCGTGCTCGGGAGTCGCGTGCTTCTGTTGTGCGACAACGTGTTCGCGTCGGACATCGAGCAGGGCATCACGGCTTTGGGCGGGCAGGTCACGACCGCCGCGAGCCTCGACGGCGCGCCTTCGGGTCGCCTCGACGCTGTCATCGTCGCGCTCTCGCCTGGGCCTGAGCCAGTGCTCGATTCCGTTGCGGTCAAGCGAATCCGCGAGGAGCACCCGGGTGCGGTGCTGATCCAGTTCTGGGGTGACATCGAACGCGACGACCAGGCGGTCTGGCCGCCGTCGGCGCCGGATCCCGGGCATATGGGGATCCTGCCGTCCGCGGTCGGCGCCGACCCGATCGTCGCGTTGCAGACCGGCGGGCTGAAGGTCGGCGAGCTGCTGACCCGAGGCGGTCCGGTGACCGAAGCCGAAGAAGCGTTGCTGCTGAGGGTGGAGCCCCGATGAGAATCCTGGTTTACCCGCACGCGATGGAGATCGGCGGCTCGCAGCTCAACGCGCTGCAGCTGGCGGGCGCCGTCCGCGATCTGGGGCACTCCGTCGACGTGATCTCCGAGCCAGGCCCGCTGGTCGACTATGTCCACGAGCTGGGGCTCACGCACCACGAAATCCCGGCCGAGCGGCGCCGTCCGTCGCGCGGCGTGTCGCGGCGGATCGCCGAGATCATCGCCGACCGGGACATCGACCTGGTGCACGGCTACGAATGGCCGCCGGTGCTGGAAGGCCTCGCGGCCACCGGGCTCGGGCGCGGCGCGCTGGTCGGCACGGTGCTGTCGATGTCGGTCGTGCCGTTCTTCCCGCGCACGGTCCCGCTGCTGGTCGGCACCGAGCAGATCCGCGAGGCGGCCGTCGCCGCCGGGCACACCCGGGTCTCGCTGCTGGAGCCGCCGGTGGACACCGACGGCGACCACCCCGGCGTCGACGGGTCGGCGTTCCGCGCCGAGCACGGGTTCGACGACGACGTCACGCTGGTCGCGATGGTCTGCCGCCTGGTGCCGGAGCTGAAGCTCGAAGGCCTGCTCGCGGCCTGCGACGCCGCCGGTCAGCTGGCCAGCGCCGGGCGCAAGCTGCGGCTCGCGATCGTCGGCGACGGGCGCAGCCGCGACGAGGTCGCCGCGCGCGCGGCCCGCGCCAACGACGCGGCCGGGTACGAGGTCGTCACGCTCACCGGCGAGGTCTCCGACCCGCGGCCCGCCTACGCGGCGGCGGACATCCTGATCGGGATGGGTGGCTCGGCGCTGCGCGGCATGTCGTTCGGCAAGCCGCTCGTCGTGGTCGGCGAACAGGGCTACAGCGAGCTTTTGACGCCTGCGACGGCCAGCACCTTCCTGCAGGCGGGCTGGTACGGCCAGGGTCCGGGTTCGCGCGGCTCGGGCGTCACCGCGCTGCGCGAGGCGCTCGACACGCTGGTCGACTCGCCGGAGCGGCGCGCCGAACTCGGCGGGTTCGCCCGCGAGCTGGTGGTCGACCGGTTCAGCCTGCGTGGCGCGGCCAAGTTCCTCGAGCGGGTGTACGCGGCGGCGCTCGCGCAGCCGACGCCGCGGCCCCGGCTGGCCGCCGACAGCGCACGCAGCGCGGCCGGGCTGTTCGGCTACAAGGTCCAGCGCAAGATCCAGCAGTTCCGCGGCACCGCCCGTACCGACGACGCCAACGCCACCCCGGTGCTGGCTCAGCGTTCCTCGAAGGAGAGTTGAGATGACCTCAGTACCGCTGGTCGATCTGGCGGCACAGCAGGAGCAGGTGGCCGACGAGGTGGCCGTTGGCTGGGCCGAGGTGCTGAAGACGACCGCGTTCGTCGGCGGCCCGCAGGTCTCGGCGTTCGAGTCCGAGTTCGCCGCGTTCTCCGGGGTCGAGCACTGCGTCGGCGTCGCCAACGGCACGGACGCCTTGGAGCTCGCGCTGCGCGCGCTCGGCGTCGGGCCCGGCGACGAATGTGTGGTGCCCGCCAACACTTTCATCGCGACCGCCGAGGCCGTGGCGCGCACCGGCGCGACCCCGGTGCTCGTCGACTGCGTCGAGGACACGCTGCTGATCGACGTCGACCAGGTGCGCATCGGCCCGAAGACCAAAGCGCTCATCCCGGTGCACCTCTACGGCCAGACCGCGCCGGTCGAGAAGCTGCGAGACCTGGGCGTTCCAGTGCTCGAAGACGCCGCGCAGGCCCAGGGCGCGCGGCGGCACGGCGTCACCGCCGGCGGGCTCGGCGACATCGCCGCGACGAGCTTCTACCCGGGTAAGAACCTTGGCGCGTATGGGGATGCGGGCGCGGTGCTGACCGGCTCCGCGGAGCTGGCCGCCCAGGTCCGGTTGCTCGGCGCGCACGGCTCGCCGCGTAAGTACGAACACCCGACCTTGGGGTTCAACAGCCGCTTGGACACGCTGCAGGCGGTCGTCCTGTCGGCGAAACTGCGTCGCCTCGAAGCCTGGAACACCGCACGCCGCGAGGCCGCGTCCCGGTACACCGCGCTGCTCAGCGAGGTGCCCGAGGTGCGCACCCCGGTCGTGCTCGACGGCAACGAGCCGGTCTGGCACCTCTACGTCGTCCGCGTCGCGGACCGCGATCGCGTGCTGGGCGAGCTGCACGCGGCGGGCATCGGCGCGGGCATCCACTACCCCACCCCGGTCCACCTGAACGGCGCGTTCAGCTCACTCGGTCAGGGCATCGGCGCGTTCCCGGTCGCCGAACGCGTCGCGGGCGAGCTACTGTCGCTGCCGCTGTTCCCGGAGATCACGCAGGCTCAGCAGGAGTACGTGGTCGAGACGCTGAAGAAGGCGATCCGATGACCGGAGTCCGTGTCCACCCCAACGGCCTCTGCGAAAGCGACGAGGTCGGCGACGGCACCCGCGTCTGGGCGTTCGCGCACGTGCTGCCCGGCGCGAAGGTCGGCCGCGACTGCAACATCTGCGACGGCGCGTTCGTCGAGGACGGAGCGGTGCTGGGCGACCGCGTGACGGTCAAGAACGGCACCCTGGTCTTCAGCGGCGTGACCTGCGAGGACGAGGTTTTCCTCGGCCCGAACGTGTTGTTCACCAACGACCTCCGCCCCCGCGCCCACATCCGCAAGGGCCCGGACGAGCTGGTGTCCACTGTGGTCCGTCGCGGCGCCTCACTCGGCGCGGGCACGGTGGTCGTCTGCGGCACGGAGATCGGCTCGTACGCCTTCGCGGCCGCGGGCTCGGTCATCACCCGCGACGTGCCGGCGCACTCCTTCGTCGCGGGCAATCCCGCGCGACACAAGGGCTGGGTCTGCGAGTGCGGCTTCCGGCTGAACGACTCGCTGAAATGCGAGGACTGCGGCAACAGCTACCCGGACCTCGCCCCGTGATCATCCGCGAAGCCCGCGACGACGACCTCGACGCAGTCTGGCGACTGCGCCGAATCGCCTTCGGCAGCAGCGGCCCTCGCCCCACGGCCTGGCCCGCCTCGGACGAGCGCCGCCTAGTGGCGGAAGAGGACGCCGTCTACGGCTACCTCCGGATTCGCCGCTTCGGTCAGTACTTCGGCGGCCGGGTCGTCCCGATGGGCGGCCTGGCCACGGTCGCCGTCGACCCCCACGCCCGAGGCAAAGGCGTCGCAAGCGGCCTCCTCGACGCGGCGCTCGTGCGGATGCGCGAAGACGGCCAGCCACTGTCCACTTTGTTCACCACGGTCCCGTCCCTTTACCGGGGGCGTGGTTGGGAGCAGTCCGGCGTCATCGAGCACGCGGAGATCCCGGTCGACGCCTTCCGCGCGCTCCCGGCCTCCCCGGTGATTTTGGCCCCGGTCGACAAATCGGCGTTCGACGCCATGACGGCCTGCTACCGCTCAACGGCCGTCGACGGCCTGCTCGACCGCACCCGCGAAGACCTGCTGGACAACGACTTTGCCACGCTGGCCTACACGGGCGACTCCCTCACGGGCTACCTCGACCTGCAACGCCTCCCCGACCGCGTCATCTACGCCCGCGAGCTCATCGCCGGCGACCCGGCGACCGCGACCGCGCTCCTGCGTTCGCTCGGCTCGTGGTCCGGCCTGATGCAAACGGTCCGCCTGCGCCTGACGGACCCCTCGATGCTCGCCCTAGTACTCCCCACGGCTTTCAGCACGACGACCGAGCCCTGGTACCTGCGCGTGGTCGACTTCCAGTCGGCGATAGCCGCCCGTGGCTGGCCTGCGGCTTTGTCCTTGTCCGACGGCGTCGCGGCCGAGCTGGAGATCGTAGACCCACACGCGCCCTGGCACGCGGGCCGTCACCGCCTGATCATCGATGGAGACCAGGTCCGCTGCGAGCCCGGCGGCTCCGGCACGGTCGTCATGCACGCCCGCGCCCTCGGCCCCTGGTACGCCGGAGTCTCCTCAGTTACGTTGCGCGCGGCAGGCCTCATGACAGGCACCCCGGCTCCCGCCTTGGACCTGCTCACCGCCAACAACGGCGCCCGAATGCTCGACGACTTCTAGCGCGTCTCGATCGTCGCGGGCACTCCGAAGCCGGTGGCCTTCCCGAGGATGTCGTTGGCCGCGGACTCTTCGCCACTGCTGATCACCCTCACGGCCACGACCGACTTGTCGGGATCGGGGCACGGCCTGCCGGCGACGACCTCGACCCCGCTACCCGCCTGCACGAGCTGGTCGTACAAGCGCGCGTGGTCAGCGATCGCCTGTGTCACCTGAGCCCGGCTCGGCAACTGGTCACACGCGGGGATCGCGTACTGGTGGCCTTGCAAGCCCGCCGGAAACCCGGTGAGCACGGCTCCACCCACGCCGACCACAGCCACCGCGGCCACGCCCGCGACGAACAGCAACGCTGGTTTGATCTTCACGCGTTCCACGATAGTGCGGGCATCGCTTCACCGGGCTCGGTTTCCCTTTATCTCCCCTATGCGTCTTTGGGTCTGCTGCCGCGCCCGAGCCTCGGCGCGAGTGGAAGCTTTGCTCCGTTGGACGCAGAAATCCTTCCACTCGCTCGGGCTCACCTTGGCACGTGACAAGGGCCGCCCTTGCAACGCTCTGGGTGACAAGGGCCACCCTTGTCACCCAGACCGCGCCCCGGCCCGTGCGCGCATGTGTTCCCGCAGGTCAGCAGGGGTCGTGAGTGGTACGGCCGGTTCTAACCGGTCTAAACACTCACGACTCTCAGCCCAGGTGGCGGAGCTCCGCGCGGAGTGGCCAGACGAAGGGGGCGTAGACCAGCGCGCAAGCCAGCCCGCCCACGACCAGCAGGAGCGCCGAAGGCGCGAAGGCCAAGCGCAGCAACAGAAGCACCGCGACCATGGCAGCGCTCCCCAGCACCGGCCGAACCAACGGCCGCACCAGCGAAGCCAGGTGCACCCCGGTCCGTCCGACGGCCACAGCGAAGGCAGGCAGCGCGACCAGCAAGGCCACGGCCGCATGCGCCACCGCGACCCCCTCGATCCCGCCGAAGTGGGCACCGACCGGCAGAGCCACAGCCAGGGCCGCCAGCCAGCCGCCCTGCAGCCACATCGTCGTCCGCGACCGTCCGAGCGCGACCAGGTAGTCGTAGGCCAGCTCACAAGCCACCCGCACCAGAGCGAGCACCGCGAGCCACTGCAGCGCCGCGGCCGAAGCCGCCCACTTGTGACCGTACAAAGTGGACACCAGCGGCAGCGCGAGCAATCCGAGCAGCACGCACACCGGCAACGTGAACACCGCCAGCAGAGACGTGAACCGTGCGAAAGTTGCCTCGCGCGCCTCGCGATCGTCTTGCAGTGCGGCGAAAGCGGGGAGCGAGACCCGGCGGACGACCATCGAGAACATGTTCACCGGCCAGCTCGACAGGTTGAACGCCTGCAGGAAAAACCCGAGTGCGATCGCGCCGAGCATGCGGCCCGTGACGATGTAGTGGATGTTCAGCATCGCGAACACCAGTAGGCTTCCGCCGGCCAGTGGCAGCCCGAACACGAGCAGCTCACGGGCCAGCGATCGGTCGAACCCGAACCGAGGCCACATGCGCACCAGATAGCAGAGCATCACGCCGGACAGCACGTTCCCGGTCAGCTGGCCGACCGCCAAGCTCCAGGCGCCGTTGCCCGCGACCGCCATGCCGACCGTCACCGCGGTCGTCAGCACCAGGTTCAGCGAGTCGACGACCAAGCGCGAACCCTGCTTGAACTCACGGTTCGCGAGCTGGACGGCGGCGGCCGTGATGCCGTCGACGACCACCGTGGCGCACAGCAGCCGCACCACGCCGGTCGCCTCTGGCGCGCCCATGGCGGCGGAAAACACCGGCGCCGTAACGAAACATGCCGCATACAGCAGGACACTCGACAGCACCGAGATCGTCGTGACCGTCGGGGCGATGCGCTTCGGGTCGCCGGGCCAGCGGACGATCGCGATGCTCACGCCCAGCTCGTTCAGCGACAGCATCGCGGTCAGCGCGACCAGCGCGACCGCGTAGACGCCGAAGTCCTCAGGGGCCAGCAGCCGGGCCAGCACGATGCCGGTCAGGAAGGTGCCGAGCCTGCCGACCACGGTATTGAGCAGGCTCAGGCCCAGGGCTCTTCGTACCTTGGAAGACTCTTTAGTGGTCACGAAGGCTCCTTAACCCGAGCACGCAAGATCTGGACGAAGGCGGCCGAAGCGAGCAGGATCGTCAGGCCATCCAGCGGCACCCGGAACCGCAGCCGCGTGAAGAACACGGCCAGCAGCAACAGGTTCAGCACGATCAAGCCCGCGGCGAGTTTCTCTTCCGGCGACAGCCGCCGCCAGAAGAAGACCCGCCACAAGGCCAGCAGAAGAATCGGATAGTAGGTCACCGCGAGAAGCAGGTCGGCGGTCCGGTTGCCCTGCCCCGAAGTCGCCATCTCGCTGGAGTAGGCGAAGTTGTTCGCGACCTTCTTCGCGTACAGCACCGCCGCGTCGCCGGGATGCGCCTTGATCCAGGCGATCGCGCTGTCGCTGTAGAACTTGTTGATCCCGACCTCGTCCAGGTGCCGGTTCTTGGCTTCCTGGTCGTAGCGGGAGATGTCGACGCTGGTGCCGCTGCCCGCGGTCGTGTGCTCGCTGTTGCCCAGCAGCAGATTGATCCCGTCGTTGGTCGACACCGGCACGAAAGCATGCAACTGAACCGCGTTGCGCACGCACCAGAGCCCGGGGATCACCGCGACCACGACCAGGATCGCGGCGGCGACCTTCCACGCCGCGCGCCGGTTTCGCCAAGCGAGCCAGAGCACCACGATGAAGACCGACACCGCGAAGTTCGGCACGGTCACCGCCAGCAGGCCGCCCGCGATCCCTGACACCGCAACAAAACCAGCCCGCGCGCGTCCCGTGCTCTCGGCTGCGCGGAGGCCGAACTCGATGTTCGCCAGCAGCAGGAACAGCGCCGGGATCTGCGGGTACAACGCCGTCGCCGTGTAGATGCCCAGCGGGTAGCACGCCATGACCACCGAAGCCACCGCGCCGATCGCGGGCGAGCCGATGCGGCGCCCGATCCGGTACGAGAGCCAGACACAGCCGGCGAGCGCGAGCACGCCGATCAGGCGCATCGCGAGCACGCTGCCGCCGGTCAGCCAATAGACGGGCAGCAGCAGGAACGGGTACCCCGGCGGCCGGTACGCGGTCGCTTGGACGCCGTCGGCGCTGAAACCGACGCCTTCGGCCATGGACTGGGTGAGCCGGACGTAGACCTGCTCGTCGAGGTAGCGCAGCGCGTCACCGAGGAAGATCGCGTACCCGCCCGCGACCACCAGGCTGACCACGATCGCGGCGGCCGCGATGCGCGGCGCGAGGTCGTCGAGCCTGCTGAGCAGGGTGGGTCTGACTCCGGTCGTCATTTCTGCAGGCTCCCCATCTTCAGCCGCATGGCGCGGGTGAGCACGACTCGCACGGTCGGCGGGTCGATTCCGGCGGCGACCTGTTCGGCCCGCGTCGAGCGCAGCAACGCGCCGGCCAGCCCGCACAGCAGGAAGGCGAGCCCGGTGGCCATCGAGAAGGCGAGCAGGTCGAAGGTGGCGGCGCCGAGCGCGAGCACGGAGATCGAGGCCACCAGCGTCAGCCCGAGGTCGCGGATGTGCGGGTCGCGGGTCATGGTCCGCGCGCGCAACGCGGCGTACGCGCCGAGCACGAAGATCGCGATCAGCGCGAACAGGCCGATGAAACCGTTCTGTACCAACGTTCCCAGGTACTGGTTGTCGAGCGGGCCGTACTTGTTCGGCAGATACGTGCCGAGCCCGCGGCCGAGCAGCGGATGCTGGGCGATGTACACACTGGACGTCGCGTAGTCGTCGGTGCGCCCGCTGATGGACGTGTCCGTGCCGATCTCGGCGAACAGGCCGTAGAGCGTGCCGACCAGGCCCGGCACCATGAACCGCATCAGGACCAGGAACGCGAGCCCGACGAAGAAGGCCCTGATCCGGCGCTTGCCGGGCCAGCCGATCAGCAGCACCAGCGAGGCGAGCGCGAGGCCGAGTATCGCCGAGCGCGAGAGCGAGACCATCGCGCCGGTCGCGACGATGCCGAGGCAGATCCACCAGCGCCTGGCCGATTCGCCCTTGTCCTGCGCGGTGAACGCGAAGTGCGCGGCGATCGGCAGCGCGACCGCGCACACCACGCCGAATTCGATCGGATGACCGGTGGTGCCCGCCGGTCTGCGGAACGCCGCGCGCTCGAGCACGAACCCGTCCGAGGTGACCGGGTGCAGCCCGGGAATCACCATGTACTGCGTCAGGTCGAGGTTGAGCAGGAACTGCAGGATGCCGATCATCGCGACCGCCGTGGTCGCCACCAGCACGCATTTCGCGACCAGCTCGACCCTGGCGACCCCGCGCACCCCGTCGACCACCGCGAGCGCGGCGAGCGTGACGCCCAGGATCGTGACGAGCGTGCGATCGGCCGAGTTGAGCTCGTCCTCGGGCAGATAGTTGCGCGTGGCGTAACCGTACGTGGCGAGCTGGGTCACGATGAACACGAACAGTGCCGTCCGCGCCACGTTGCGACCCTTGGCCGCGTTGAGCGTGGTGACCAGCTGCGAACAGAACCACACCAGGCCCAGGAAAAGGCCGACCACCGTGGCGGGCGTGATCGACATCGACACACCCGAGATCACCAGCCGCGCGGGCACGATCAGCGTGACCACGGAGTAGACGCAGACCATCGTCGTGCCGTCACGGCGGCGACGCGGGCCCTTCGCCAGCAGGAATCCGAGGTCCTCGTCACGGACGGTCATCGGAACGGGCCTAGCGGGAATCGCGCGTGCGTGGACTGGGCGTCGGCTTGGCGACCGGCGTCAGGATGCGCGTGGTCTCGTCGGACTTCGGCGACGGCTCGGCCGCCTTCGGCCAGGACGGTTCGGGCTGTTTGACCGCCTTCGGCGCTTCCGGCTGCTTGGGCGCGGGCTCCTGCTTGTCCGCCTTCGCCGCCTTTTCCTTGCCGGGGTGGGTTTTCTTGTAGTTCTTGTAGCTCTCGAAGCCGTACGCGGCGGTCAGGCCCGCGACCAGGCCGAGCACCAGCGCGACGGCGGCGTAGCGCACCTTGCCGCCGATCTTGACCTTGCCGTCCGCGGGCATCACCACGGAATCGGCCCGGATATAGGTCGATTCGGGCGCCTGCAACGCCTGCTGCCGCGCGGCGAGCTCCTTGCGCGCGAGATCCAGCACGCTGGTGGCGGCCTTCTTCGCGGACGCGGGACTGGCCGCCGTCGCCACGACGACGATGAACGGCCCGTTGAGCTGCCCGTTGCCAGCCTCGTACGCGGCTGGCGCGCCGTCGATCGTCTCGAACTGCTTCTGCGTCGCCGGGTCCTTCAGCGTCTCGATAACGATTTGCGCACTGGTCGTCAAACTGCCGTCGAACGCGAGCAGCGGGTTGATCTTCTCCGCCGGCTTCGCCTCGCCGACGGCCACCTTGGCGCCGGACGACGGCGCGGTGAGCACGATCGTGCCGGTGGACTCGTACTGCGGCGAAACACTCAGGAACACCGCGACCGCAAGGCCCAACGACACCGCGAACACCGGAAGCGCGATGTACCAGCGCTTGAGGAGGACGCGGATCGTCATCCAGAAGTCCATGCAATGTCCCCGATCCCATGGCGTGCAGGCAGAGGGCCGGCACGTCTGTGTCAGCGATTCAATCGGTGCCCCGACTCAACTGTTACAGCAGGTGACGAGTCAGCTGTTAACGCTCGGCTAGCCCATCACGACTAACCGGCCAGGTGCGCACTCTGCGGAAGAGAGTACGCCGGAGAGGCCCCGTGGATGTACCTGTCATCACGCTCTGTGCCCGACGCCGGGCTTCCCTCCACCGACCGAGGCAAGATCCCGCCGGTGGTGTTCGCGCTGGGCACGGTCAGCCTGCTCACCGACATCTCGGCCGAGATGATCACCGCGTTCCTGCCGATCTACCTGCTCTACACCCTCCAGCTGGGTTATGTCCAATTTGGACTGTTAGACGGGCTTTACAACGGCGCGACTGCGTTGCTGCGGCTCATCGGCGGGTACGTCGCGGACAAGCTGCAGCGCCCGAAACTGGTCGCGTTCGTGGGCTACGCCACATCAACGGTGACGAAACTGATCTTCCCGGCGGCGGGTGCTTCCGGGCTCGGCATCGGCGGCGTGCTCGCGGCCGACCGCGCGGGCAAAGGCCTGCGCACAGCGCCGCGTGACGCGCTGATCACGCAGGCCACCAAGCCGGAACGGCTCGGCCGCGCGTTCGGTGTGCACCGGTCGATGGACACGGTCGGCGCGCTGATCGGGCCGCTGGTCACCTTCTGGATCCTGCGTGACCTCGGCAACGAGTCGACGCCGGTGTTCATGGTGAGCTTCCTGTTCGGCCTGATCGGGCTGATCGTGCTCGTCACCTTCGTGCGTGAGCCGAAGAAGACCGCGCCCGTACCCGGCTCGGCGCCGGTCTCGTTGAAGGCTTGTGTGCGCCTGCTCAAAGACCGGCAGGTCCGGCGGATGACGCTGGCCGCGGCCGCGCTCGGTCTCGTCACGCTCAGCGACGCTTTCGTCTTCGTGGTGCTGCAGAAATCGACCGGCGTGCCGTTCGATTACCTCCCGCTGATGCCGATGGGGACCGCGCTGGTCTTCCTCAGCGCCGCCGTCCCGATGGGCTGGCTGGCGGACCGTTTTGGCCGCTGGCAGGTGTTTTATGCCGGTCATGTGCTGCTGCTCGGCGTTTATGTGGTGTTGGTCACGGGCGGCGGTGGCGTGGTGATGCTCGTGGCCGCTTTGCTGCTGCACGGGTGTTTCTACGCGGCGACCGACGGCGTGCTGATGGCCTACGCGGGCCCGCTGGTCCCGCCGGAGCTGCGGGCGAGCGGGCTCGCCGTCGTGCAGACCGGCCAGGCCGTGGCCCGCCTGATCTCCTCGGTGCTGTTCGGCGTCATGCTCACCGTGCTCACCATGAAATCGGCGCTGTGGCTCGTCTTCGGCGCCTTCCTGCTCGCGCTGGCCGTGGCGGCCATGCTGCTCGGCCGAAAGGTCACCTCGTGAAAACCTGGCTACAGGCGCACCGCGTGCTGCTCGGGGTCGCGGCGATCGTCGTCGTGCTGGCGGCGGGCGGTGTCTACGTGGTCGCGACCGCGGCGGACCGGAACGCCGAAACCGCGGGCGCGTCCGCGCCGGTCAGCGGCGACCTGCTCTTCGTCGACATGAAGGACGGCCAGGACCACGTCGAGAAGGTGCGCCAGGACGCGCCGGGCGGACCGCGCGGTGCGACCGCGCTGCGCTGCCAGCGGATCTATGTGGCAGGCGGCGTCACCGTCTGCCTGCGGCTGGCCGGGCTCGGCCCGACCTATGAGGCGGCCGTGCTGGACGCGTCCGGCAAGGAGCTGCGCACCATCGGGCTGGCCGGTATCCCCAACCGGGCCCGTGTCTCGGCCTCCGGGCAGATCATCTCGTGGACGACCTTCGTCAGCGGCGACTCGTACACCGTGCCCGGCGGGTTCTCCACCAGGACCGGCATCCTCGACCTGCGCACCGGCCAGGTGGTCGACACGCTCGAGACGTTCACCGCGACCGTGGCCGGTCAGGAATTCACCATCGCCGACCGGAACTTCTGGGGTGTCACCGTCGCGGCGGACGACCGGACCTTCTACGCGACCATGGCCTCGCAGAACCGCACCTGGCTCATGAAGGGTGATCTGGTCGCCAAGACGTTGACCGATGTTCGCCAGACGGCCGAATGCCCGTCGCTTTCCCCTGATGGCACCCGAATCGCGTACAAAAAACGCACCAGCAGGCTCGGACCATGGGAATTGGCTGTGCTGGATCTGGGCACAGGCAAGGAAATGGCTTTACCCGGGACGACCGGGATCGACGATCAGGCCGCCTGGCTCGACGACGGCAGGCTGGCGTACGGCAAGGCTTCACAGCCAGGTCAGAAGCCGTCCATCTACGCGGTGCCGGCGGACGGATCCGCCCAGCCGTCGCTACTGGTCGCGGACGCGGCGTCGCCGGTTCCGCTGCACTGAATTCATTAATGGCACGTAAATTGTTGCCCTGTAACGAATCCTGTCCCATTACCGACTCTTCGATCGCGAACGGCATGGTTCGCCACCGCGCTGGCACCCCAGCGAACCCGGTGCTCCTCCTCCCCGCTTGCCGAGGTATAGCCCAGATGAGTACCGAGCCAGCCACCCGATTGGACCCACTCAGACCGAGACGCACCGTGCGTGTGGGTGCGGTCGACATCTTTTCCTTGCGTGAGGCCGAACTGGTCCGAATGGTGGAACAGTCCTGGCGAGTGCGCAAGGGCGGCTGGATCGTCACGGCCAATGTGGACATTGTCAGGGCCGCGACCCGTGACCGGCGGCTCGCCGAGCTCGTCGCCGAGGCCGACGTCGTGGTCGCCGACGGCATGCCCGTCGTGTGGGCGGGCCGGATCGCCGGTGAGCCGCTGCCGGAACGCGTCACCGGCGCTTCGCTGGTGTTCTCGCTCGCCGAGGCCGCCGCCCGCGAGGGCCGGTCGATTTATCTGCTCGGCGGCCAGCCCGGCGTCCCCGAAGCCGCGGCGAAGGCGCTCACCGAGCGCTACGAAGGCCTGATCGTCGCTGGCACGCAGTCACCGGAGTTCGGCTTCGAGAAGACTCCCGGCGGCCTCGCGGCCGTGGCCGAGCTGGTCGTCGAAGCGAAACCCGACCTCGTGCTCGTCGGACTGGGCTTCCCCAAGCAGGAGCACACCATCAAGGCACTGCGCGCCGCGCTTCCCGACAGCTGGTACATCGGCTGCGGCGCGGGCATCCCGATGGCGGCCGGTGAGTTCACCCGTGCGCCATCGGCCATGCAGCGCATGGGCGCCGAGTGGCTGCACCGCCTCGCGCTGGAGCCCAAGCGGCTCGCGCGCCGATACCTGCTCGAAGACGCGCCGTTCGCGCTGCGCCTGCTCGCCGGCGCCGTCCGGCGGCGGATCTCGTCCAAACCGGGGGTTTGATCGACCATGGCCACTCCGCTCGCCGTCGTGATCGTGACGTATCACAGCGAAGCGATCATCGAAGACTGCCTGCGGTCGGTGCTGACCGAGCTCGGCGACGACGACTCGGCTCGGATCATCGTGGCGGACAACGCCTCCACGGACCGGACGCTCGAACTCGTCGCCGCCACCGCGCCGCTCGCCCAGATCATCGCGCTGCGCTCGAACGGCGGCTTCGGCGCGGGCGTCAACGCGGGGTTCGCCGCCGCCGAGGGGCACGACGTGCTCGTGCTCAATCCCGACGTCCGGCTGCGTCCTGGCTCGGTCAAGGCGTTGCGGGACCGGCTGGCGACGCCGGGCACCGGCATCGCGGTCCCGCTGCTGGTCGACGAAGCGGGCGAAACCCAGTTGTCACTGCGCAGGCGTCCGACGACGTTGCGCGCGCTCGGCGAGACCCTGCTCGGCGGTACCCGTTCCGGCCGGATCGCCCCGCTCGGCGAGCTGATCGTCGACAAATCGCGTTACCAACGCTCGGGCACTGTCGACTGGGCGACCGGCGCGGCCTGGCTCATCTCGGCCGAGTGCCGCGCGGCCATCGGCATGCTGGAGGAGCGCTACTTCCTCTACTCCGAGGAGACCGACTACCACCTGCGCGCGGGCGACCACGGTTTCGCCGTGCGCAACGAGCCCGCGGCGGTCGCCGTGCACATCGGTGGCGAGCAGTCGACGTCGCCGACGCTGTGGGCGCTGTCGGCGACCAACCGCGTGCGCCTGCGGCGCGAGCGCGACGGGCTGCCCGCGGCCGTCGCCATGTGGTTCGCCGTGTTCGCGAACGAGCTGCTGCGCGCGGTCGTGCGCGGGCGTGACGGCGGCGCCAAACACCGGCTCGCGCTGCGACAGCTGCTGCCGATGCGGCGGTGGCCGGAGCAGACCGCCGAGCGCGGGTACATCTGCTTTTCGGCGCAGGACTGGTGGTATCACAACCAGGCGCACTCCGACTTCCAGCTGATGCGCTCGATCGCCGAGAAGCGGCGGGTGCTGGTGATCAACAGCATCGGCATGCGGATGCCGACGCCGGGCCGCAGCACCCAGGTGACCAGGCGGATCCTGCGCAAGCTCCGCAGCGTGGCGATGCTGGTGCGCAAGCCGCTGCCGGAGCTGCCGAACTTCCACGTGATGTCGCCGCTGCCGCTGCCGTTCTACGGCTCGCCGTTCCTGCGCAAGGTCAACGCCGTCCTGATCCGCGCGCAGGTGCGCGTGGTGGCCGCGGCGCTGCGGCTGTCCGATCCGGTGATCATGGTGACCATCCCGACCGCGTGGGACGTCGTCCGCCCGATGAAACGGCATTCGCTGGTGTTCAACCGGTCCGACCGGCACGCCGATTTCCCGGAGGCCGACCGCGAGGTCATCGAAGAACTCGAACGCGGGCTGCTCGGCAACGCCGATGTCGTCACCTATGTCAGCAACGTCCTGCTCGACTCGGAACACGACCACACCGGTGACCGCGCGCATTTCCTCGATCACGGCGTGGATATCGACCATTTCCGTCCCCGCACGGAATTGCCGGAGGATCTGGCCTCCATTCCGGGGCCGCGTATCGGTTTCTTCGGCGCGCTCGACGACTTCCTCGTCGACTTCGACCTGCTGGAGCGCATCGCCGCGGAACTGCCGGACGCCTCTTTGGTGCTGATCGGCGACTCCACGCACGCGATGGAACGATTCGATAAACACCCGAACGTGTACTGGCTGGGGTTCCGGTCCTACGCGACGATTCCAGACTACGGTTCCGGATTCGACGTGGCGATCATGCCCTGGTTGGACAATGAATGGATACAACATTCCAACCCGATCAAGCTGAAGGAGTACCTGGCGCTCGGGCTTCCCGTCGTCAGTACCGGCTTCGCCCAGCTCGAGTCCTATACGGACAGAGTGCGGGTGGCGACCGATCATGGGACGTTCGTCGACGCGATCCACACCAGCCTCGCCGAGGGTGGCTTGCAGACGCCGGAGCGGCTGCGGGATTCCGTCCGCGGCTTCTCGTGGCGGTCGCAGGCGGCGGAGCTCATGCACTTGGCGGAGGCCACCGACCACGCATGAGGGCATCAGGGGGAGGGTGGCAGCGTCACCACGTGCTGGCCGTGTTCGTGACCGTCGCCGTGCTCGCGGCGACCTTCGTGATGTACCGGTCCGACAGTCTCACCGGCACAGCCACCACGCCGTCGGGCCCGGCCACCAGCTCCGTGGTCGCCCCGGGCTCGCTCCCCCGGGTCCCTTGGGCAGGCCCGGATTTCTACAAGGCCTTCCCGGCGATGGTCAGCGCGGGCTGGACCGACCCGAACTTCTTCCCGATCGGCGTCTGGTACGAGGCGGTGACCACTCCCGCCGACACCGCGCTCGACAAGGAAGCGGGCCTCAACACCTACTTCGAGCTCACGGCGTCCAGTGACATCTCTTTGGTCCGCGACGCCGGGATGTTCGCGATGCCGAGCACCCAGCTCAAAGGCTACGGCCCGGAAACGGTCGGCTGGCTGTTGACGGACGAGGTCGATCTCTGGGGTCATGAGGGTGACGCGCCCTGGACCGGCAACTTCCCCAGCGAGGGCCCGATCTGCGTGCCCGAGCAGGCTTTGTGCGGGTACACGGTCCTGAAGACGTTGCGCGACCGCCTACCCCAGAACGACGGCCGGGTGCGCTACGCGAACTTCGGCTTCGGCATGGAGTTCTTCATCAAGGACCCGCTGGCCGCCAGGTTCCTCGACTACACCGATGTGTCCTCAATGGACACATACTGGTACACCGACCCCGGCATGTGCGAAAAGTCCCACACACCAGTGGAAGTCTGCCAGCGCTCCGCCTCGTACGGCTTCACGATGGACCGCATCCGCGGCCTCGACGCGATGGACGGCAAGCTCCAGCCGATCTACGCGTTCATCGAGACCGGCCTCCCGTTCGCCCAGTTCTCGGTCCCGATCGCGCCCGACCAGCTGTCGGGAGCGGTAATGAACTCGCTCATCCACGAGGCGCGGGGCGTCATCTACTTCAACCACAACTTCGGCGGCCCGTGCATCAGCCAGCACGTACTCCGCGACGCGTGCGGCGCCCAGATCCGGCCCGCGGTCATCGAGATCAATCGCCGCGTGAAGTCGCTGGCGCCGGTGCTGAACACGCAGTCCATCAAGTACCAGTTCTCGCCCGATCTCGACACGATGTTCAAGTCGCTGGACGGGGCTTACTACATCTTCGCGATGAACGCCCGCGGCAGCGCGCCCGGCCCGCACACGCTGACGCTGCCCTCGGGCATGCAGGCGACGCAGGCGGAGGTCCTGTTCGAAGACCGGACGGTGCCCGTCGATGCGGGCAAGCTCGTGGACACCTTCGCGGCCGAGTCGACCTACCACGTCTACAAGCTCAAAGGCTCGTGAGTGCCGCGGCCGGTTCCTGGGTGGCAACCCCCAACGTGGCGTGTTCTGGGCCGGTGCGAGCTTTCTCGGCCAAGCTCGATGAGGGCGCCCGGGCTTGGGTGCGCTGTGCGGTGAGGGCCTCCCTCACCGGGGCTAAGTGAGTCGTGAGTGTTTAGGCCGTTATTGAGCGGACACGCCAAAGTTGGCGTGGTGGGCCTGAGCGTCGCGTAGGTGCGACTCCGGCGTTGCAGGCCGCGAGTCGTCTCGGCCTTGCTGAGAATCAGCGGCCGCAGGCCCGACGGAGTTGCTTTTGGGACACCTGATGGCCCAAAAGCAACTCCGTCAGCCCATACCTGGGCCTGGGCGGTCAAGCGGGTTGACTGTGCGGGTTTTGCGTCGTTCAACGACGCATTTCTCACACAGCCACCCCGGCCGCGGCCGAGCAAACCAGACACGCCACGTTTGACCTTCCGCCCAAATAGAACCGCCCGCAACGCTCACGACCCCTTTGCCCCAGGCGGGATAAAGCGGGCTTTATCCCGCCTGGGTAGGCGGGTCGCGGGTGTCGCGGGTGAACGGGCAAGGTGTCCAGCGAGCTGGGTGAAGGCCTCCCTCACCCAGCTCAGGCTGTATGAAGGCTCCCCTCATCCAAAGCGAGCTGTATGAAGGCTCCCTTCATCACGAATAGCTGGATGAAGGCTCCCTTCATACGCGAAGCTGGATGAGGGGAGCCTTCATACAAAGGCCAGGCCGGGCGAAGGCCGCGCTTCCGGGCGAGGCTGGGTGGGACGTGCGCCTAGCCAAGCAAAGACAAAGCGGGCCTTGCCCGGCGCGCCGCACGCCGGGCAAAGCCCGCTAAGCCGTCCCCGATCAGCTGTTGACGAACTTCGTGGCGAGGTTCTCGCCGGTGGAGGTCGCCGCACTCTTGCTCTCGATCGGGGAAACCTTGGAGTTCTTGAAGCAGATGTAGGTGACGCCGGAGTCGGTGCCGCCGTTGGCCGGGTTCGGGTTGATGCCGAGGCCGACCGCGGTGGCGTACGAGGCCTCGCCGATGATCCCGGTCGGGCCGGTGTCACCGATGACCGTGTACAGCACCTTGTTGTTGTAGATGACCGCGCACGAGCCCGCGCCCTTGAGGCCGGAGGACTGGTAGTTCCAGGTGCTGCTCACGCTCGGCACCACGATGTACGGGGTCTGGTCGGCGACCAGCGGCTTGCCGTCGGAGCGGTGGAAGGCGGTGTCCGGCTGGAACCAGGGGTCGGTGTTCTTGTTGCACTTCGTGGTGACCTGGCCATCGCAGTCGATGTCCATGTCGGCCTTCCAGAACACGGCCTGGCCCGCGTCGCAGACGGCGACCGTCTTGCCGGTCTCGTCGTCGGTCTTGTACTTGCCGTTCGAGATCTGCTTGCAGCTCGCCACCTTCGCCAGCAACTGCTGCGCGGTGGGGCCCGCCTGGATCTGAACGTCGGAAGCGCTTTCGGTGGTGGCGGCCGAAGCGATCGCGGCCGGCGCGAGCCCTGCGGCCAACGCCATCGACGCGAGCAGGATCAGCTTCCGCATCAAGCACCCCTTTGTTAGGAAGGTTTCCTTACTTCGTGATGCGGAACACAATGCACCCACACCGTCCGTCAATTCAACCGACGAATGGGGGTTGTTTTTTTCCCACGCTCCGTAACCTCCCGCCCACCGGGAGCCGAACCCGCCCAAACCTCGCCCATGCCCCAGAGCCCCGAAAGTGGCTTTCGTCAGGTCCGATACCCCGAAAGCCACTTTCGTCAGATCGCATCTGACGAAAGCCACTTTCGGGGTTTGGTCGGTCCCCGGGGTCAGATGCGGGCGAGGCGGACCAGGCGCGCGGCCGCGCGGGTCGCCTGGCGGTACAGGCCGGGTGCGCCCGCGAAGGTGTCGTCGATCCACCGACGGTCGAGGTCGTGCGGGACGCTCGTGCGCGGCTGGAGCCAGGTGAACGCGCGGGCCGTACCGCCGTCGCCGGTGTAGACGCGGGTCGCGCCCGCCTTGCGGAGGCGGTCGAGGACGCGGCGGTCGTACGAGCCGAACGGCAGCGCGACGCGCTTGACCGGGCGGCGGGTCAGCTCCGAGAGGTACTTCGACGCGTCGGTCAGCTCCTGCGAGAGGTGCTTGTCGTCGAGGCGGCGCAGGTCGCGGTGCGACCAGCCGTGCGAGCCGACCGACATGCCGGCCGCGACGAGTTCGCGCACACCTGCCCTGTCGATGCGGCCCCGCGCGCCGATCTCGCCGGCGACCGGGAAGAACTCGGCCTTGAGGCGGCGCTCGAGCAGCCGGGGCAGCGCGATCTCGACGTCGGAGGCGTTGCCGTCGTCGAAGGTCAGGTGGACGTTGTCGATCCCGGCCGCCGCGTCGAGCAGTTGCTCGAACTGCTCGACGGTCACCCACTTCTCGTTCTCGCCGGGATCGAGCGGGCGCTCCGGCCTGCCGATCCCGTGCACGGTGAGGTTTACGACGGTAGCTGGCATCCGCACCTCTCTCGACCAGCCGAACGGACTAGTTCACGATTAATCGCGTTCGACCGCCGAACAGTTACGGCGCCTTGCCAGCTAATTACTAAAACTTTCAAAGACCAGCTACTTGCGGATCTCCATGGTGCAGCACTTCGGGCCGCCACCGGCCTTGCGAAGCTCGGAAATGTCCACGTAGACGGGCTCGTACCCGCGCTCGGCCAGCCGCGCGCCGAGCTCGGTCGCCTCGACCGGGAGCACGACGTTCCGCCCGTCCGAGACACCGTTGAGCCCGAAGCACAGCGCGTCGGCCTCGGTCGCCTGCACGGCGTCCGGGAACAGCTTGGTCAGCACGCGCTGCGAGCCGGGCGAGAACGCCTGCGGGTAGTAGACGACCTGCGCGGGCGCCGCGTCCGTGGCCTCCGAGAGCACGAACAGCGCCGTGTCCAGGTGGTAGAACTTCGGGTCGATCAGGCGAAGTGAAACGACCGGCACGCCGAGGGCTTCCTGCGCCTCGGCGTGCGCGGCCGGGTCTGTGCGGAAGCCGGTGCCCGCGAGCAGGAGCTTGCCCGTCCAGGCGAAGTCACCTTCGGCTTCGTTGATCTTCTCGGGCATGGTGATGTCGCGGTAGCCGTGTTCGACGAACCAGCGGCGGAAGTGCTCGGCCTCGGCGGCACGCTGCGGCGCGCGGAAACGCGAGCCGAGCACCCGGCCGTCGACGACCGTGCCGGAGTTGGCGGCGAAAACCATGTCGGGCAGCCCGGGCTGGGCTTCGATCTCCTCGACGGTGTGGCCGAGGCGGCGGTAGGTGTCGCGCAGCTCGGTCCACTGCTGAACCGCCAGCTCGACGCTGACCGGCTGCGACGGGTCCATCCAGGGGTTGATGACGTACTCGACAGCGAAGAAGCTGGGCGGGCACATGAGGTATCGACGGGTCGTGGGCACTCGCGTCTGGTCCTGCGGCACGGCTACCTGCATGACTGAAGGGTAAGGCTCACCTAATCCGCAATCAATCGCTGTTTGCTGCGCATATACCTGCTAAACATTGCGTGTGAACACCATCGACCAGCGAATCATTTCGTGCCTGGTGGCCAACGCGCGTTCCAGCTACGCCGACATCGGCAAAGTCGTCGGCCTGTCCGCGCCCGCGGTCAAACGGAGGGTGGACAGACTGCTCGAAACGGGCGTGCTGCGCGGTTTCACCGCGGTCGTCGACCCCGAGGCGCTGGGCTGGGGCACCGAGGCGTTCGTCGAGGTGCACTGCCAGGGCAACATCGCGCCCGCGCGGATCAGGGCCCGGCTCGAACCGCTGCCGGAGGTGGTCGCCGCGTACACGGTCTCCGGCGCGGCCGACGCGATCGTCCACCTGCGCGCCGCCGACATCCATCACCTGGAGACCGCGCTGGAACGGCTGCGCGGGCTGGAGATCATCGACCGCACGGTGTCGACGGTCGTGCTCTCGCGGCTGTTGGAGCGCCCGCCGACACCTGATAGGAACCCGGAATGATCCGCAGCAGCCGCGAAGGCAAGGTCGCCGTCGTCACGATCGACGCGCCGGACAGCCGCAACGCGCTCACCCTCGACCTGTCCGCACAGCTCGCCGCAGCCGTCGCCGACGCCGAACGGGACGAGAACGTCCACGCGCTGGTCGTCACCGGCACCCCGCCCGCGTTCTGCGCCGGCGCGGATCTCAGTGCCTTAGGTGCGGCTAAAGAAGCGGGTTTGCGGGCAATTTATGACGGCTTCTTATCCGTCGCCCGGTGCACCCTGCCGACCATCGCGGCGGTCGGCGGCGCGGCCGTCGGCGCCGGGCTGAACCTGGCGCTCGCCGCGGACGTGCGCATCGTCGGGCCGCGCGCCAAGTTCATCCCGCGGTTCCTCGAACTGGGCCTGCACCCGGGTGGCGGGATGACCTGGATGTCCCAGCATTTGGTCGGCTATCAACGCACCGCCGCGATGACCTTGTTCGGCCAGAGCCTGACCGCCACCGAGGCCGTCGAGGCCGGTCTCGCGCTGAAAATCGTCGATGGAGATCATTCCGACCTGCTGGAAGCCGTTTTGGCGTTCGCGAAGCCGTCAACCGAGGCTCCACGCGAACTCGTGCTCGCCACCAAGAGGACACTAGGACTCACGCGTACGCTTTCCCAGCATGCGGACGCCGTCGACGCTGAGATCACCCCGCAGATAGCGTCGCTCGAATCGGCGGCGTTCGCGGAGCGACTGGCCGTGGTCAAAGCCCGGATCCGCGAACACTGACGGACCAGCCGGAGACAGGGGTCACAGCCCGACCGAAGCATTTACCCGTTACCATGAGTTACACATACCCGGTTTCCTGCTCAGCGGTGAGCAGTCAGGGGTACCGCGTAGTGGCTTAGGGGGCACACCCAGCAGCCACAGAGAAAATCACGAGCTAACCTCGTGGTGTAGTTACGTGGTGATCCAGCCGACATCGCCGCGGACGGGAAGCGCCAGTCGGGAGAGAGGGATTCCCTGACCCATGAGCACCACTGCGAACGGCAATGGCAACGGATCAGCACCTGCGTCACTGTCTCCCACCCGGCACACGGAGATCAGCAAACTGGATCGGGTGGTGATCCGCTTCGCGGGTGACTCCGGTGACGGTATGCAGCTCACGGGTGACAGGTTCACCTCGGAGGCCGCGGCCTTCGGCAACGACCTGTCCACGATGCCGAACTTCCCCGCGGAGATCCGCGCACCACAGGGCACCATCCCCGGTGTCTCCTCGTTCCAGGTGCACTTCGCCGATTACGACATCCTGACGCCGGGTGACCGCCCCGACGTGCTCGTCGCGATGAACCCCGCCGCGCTCAAGGCGAACCTCAAGGACGTCCCGCACGGTGGGACGATCATTGTGAACACCGACGAGTTCAACAAGCGCAACCTGGTGAAGGTCGGCTACGACGTCGACCCGCTGACCGACGACTCGCTCGAGTCGTTCCAGGTGCACAAGATCGCGATGGCGACCATCACCCGCGCCGCGCTCGAAGAGACCGGGCTGTCGAAGAAGGACGCCGAGCGCGCGAAGAACATGTTCGCGCTGGGCCTGCTGTCGTGGATGTACCACCGGCCGACCGAGGGCACCGAGCGCTTCCTGCGCGAGAAGTTCGCGAAGAAGCCGGACATCGCCGAGGCGAACATCCTGGCCTTCCGCGCGGGCTGGAACTACGGCGAGACCACCGAGTCGTTCGCGACCACGTTCCAGGTCGCGCCCGCGAAGCTCAACCAGGGCACCTACCGCCAGATCACCGGCAACACCGCGCTCGCCTACGGCCTGATCGCCGCCGGGCAGCAGTCCGGGCTGCAGATCTTCCTCGGCACGTACCCGATCACCCCGGCTTCGGACATCCTGCACGAGCTGTCGAAGCACAAGAACTTCAACATCCTCACCTTCCAGGCCGAGGACGAGATCGCCGGCATCGGCGCCGCGCTCGGCGCTTCCTACGGCGGCGCGCTGGGCATCACCTCGACCTCGGGTCCCGGTGTCGCGCTGAAGTCCGAAGCCGTCGGCCTCGGTGTGATGACCGAGCTGCCGCTGGTCGTGATCGACGTGCAGCGCGGCGGGCCGTCGACCGGCCTGCCGACCAAGACCGAGCAGGCCGACCTGCTGCAGGCCATGTTCGGCCGCAACGGCGAGTCCCCGGTCCCGATCGTCGCGCCGCTCTCGCCCGCCGACTGCTTCGACGCCGCCGTCGAGGCGACCCGCATCGCGCTGAAGTACCGCACGCCGGTGATGCTGCTGTCCGACGGCGCGATCGCGAACGGCTCGGAGCCGTGGCTGGTCCCGAACGTCGAGGACCTGCCCGACCTGCGCGTCGAGTTCGCCCAGGAGCCCAACGCCACCGACGGGTCCGGCGAGTTCTGGCCGTACCTGCGCGACCCCGAGACGCTCGCGCGGGCATGGGCCGTGCCGGGCACGCCGGGGCTGCAGCACCGGATCGGCGGCCTGGAGAAGGCCGACAAGACCGGGCACATCTCCTACGACCCGGACAACCACGAGAAGATGGTCCGGATCCGCCAGGCCAAGATCGACGGCATCGACGTGCCGAACGTGGTGGTCGACGACCCGTCCGGCGGCAAGGCCAGGGTGCTGGCGCTGGGCTGGGGCTCCTCGTACGGCCCGATCGGCGCCGCGTGCCGCCGCGTGCGCAAGAACGGCCTGCCGATCGCCCAGGCGCACCTGCGCCACCTCAACCCGTTCCCGGCGAACCTCGGTGATGTGTTGCGGTCTTACGACACTGTCGTGATTCCGGAAATGAACCTGGGTCAGCTGGCGATGTTGTTGAGGGCCAAGTACCTCGTCGACGTCCACAGTCACACCAAAGTCGCCGGCATGGCCTTCAAAGCCGAAGAGCTGCAGGGCGTGTTCACCGACATCATCACGGAGGCTGCGAAGTGACCGCGATCGATCTGGGGTTGCCCGTGCTAGGCGGCCTGGACCTTGTCCCCACCACCGAAGAGCCGCAGAAGGCCAAGGACTACAAGTCGGACCAGGAGGTCCGCTGGTGTCCCGGCTGCGGCGACTACGTCGTGCTCAACGCCGTCCAGTCGTTCCTGCCGACGCTCGGGCTCAAGCGCGAGAACATCGTGTTCATCTCGGGCATCGGCTGCTCGTCGCGGTTCCCGTACTACCTGAACACCTACGGCATGCACTCGATCCACGGCCGCGCGCCGTCGATCGCGACCGGTCTCGCCACCACCAGGCCCGACCTCTCGGTGTGGGTCGTCACCGGTGACGGCGACGCGCTGTCCATCGGCGGCAACCACCTGATCCACGCGCTGCGCCGCAACGTGAACCTGAAGATCCTGCTGTTCAACAACCGGATCTACGGCCTCACCAAGGGCCAGTACTCGCCGACCTCGGACCAGGGCACGGTCACCAAGTCGACCCCCTATGGCTCGGTCGACACCCCGTTCAACCCGCTGTCGCTGGCGATCGGCGCCGAGGCCTCGTTCGTCGGCCGCGCGCTGGACTCCGACCGCGCGGGCCTGACCGAGGTGCTCCAGGCGGCGGCCGCGCACCGTGGCTCGGCGCTGGTCGAGATCTACCAGAACTGCCCGATCTTCAACGACGGCGCGTTCGACGTGCTCAAGGACAAGGACGAGGCCGCCCAGCGGCTCATCCCGCTCAGGGCGGGCGAGCCGATCCGCTTCGGCCCGGAGCAGGAATACGGCGTCACCCGCGGCGGCTGGGGCGGGCTGGAGGTCGGCAAGGTCGCCAACATCGGCGAGGAGAACCTCGTCGTGCACGACCCGACGATCGTCGACCCGGCCTACGCGTTCGCGCTGTCCCGCATCGGGGACCAGAACCTCAACCACACCCCGATCGGCATCCTGCGCCAGGTCGACCGCCCCACCTACGACGACCAGGCCCGCGCCCAGGTCGAGGCGGCCACCCAGGCCAAGGCCCCCAACCTGCAGCAGCTCCTCACCGGCAAAGACACCTGGACAGTGGTCTAAACCAATACTCGCGTTAGCCCGAAAGCCACTTTCGTCAGATCGCATCTGACGAAAGTGGCTTTCGGGCTTTCGGGACCTCCTTCGCGGGTGTGACCCAGGTCACATGAGTCGGATGTCGAGTCCGAGAACCCAGCTTCGTCCCTGCGGTGTCCCGACCAAGAGGCACCGAGGAGACCACCATGGAGCAGAGCCGGATCGACGAAATCCTGAGCCGCCCGTACAGCAAGGAACTGCTGGCCCGTGACCTCGCCAGGCTGGCGTTCGTCGCGCTCGACGGCACTCCGCGCTCGATCCCGATCGGGATCTACTGGAACGGCACGGAGATCGTCATGTGCACCGCGAAGAACGCCCGGAAGCTGCCCGCGCTGCGCCGCAACCCGGCCGTCGCGCTCACCATCGACACCGAGTCGCACCCGCCCAAGGTCCTGCTCATCCGGGGCGAGGCCGAGCTGGACGAGGTCGACGGCATCCCCGAGGAGTACATGCGCTGGAACGGCACCTACGAGATGACCCCCGAGCAGCGCGCCGAGTGGGAAAAAGGCGTGCGCGCGCTCTACGACGGCATGGTCCGCGTCGTCGTGAAGCCGACCTGGGTCAAGCTGATCGACTTCGAAACCACGTTGCCGACGGCCATCGAAGAGCTCATGGCCCGCCAGGAAGCCTGAAACGGAGATCATCATGAACGAGAGCAACTACCCTGGCCGCGTGACGGTCAAGCGCATGGACAACGTCGGCATCGTCTTCGAAGACCTCGACGCCGCGGTCGAATTCTTCCTCGAACTCGGCCTGGAGCTCGAGGGCAGGATGACGGTCGAAAGTGAATGGGCGGAACGGATCGTCGGCCTCAAGGACATGAAGGTCGACATCGCGATGGTCCGGACCCCGGACGGCCACAGCAAGCTGGAGCTGATGAGCTACCACTCGCCGAAGGCCGCCGCGAGCGATCCGAACGCACCGATGAACACGCTGGGACTGCGCCGTCTCCTGTTCGCCGTCGACGACATCGACGCAACGGTGACCAGGCTGCGCGCGCTCGGCGCCGAGCTCATCGGTGAGATCGTGCAGATCCCGGGCGTCTGCCTGATGGGTTATCTCCGCGGTCCCGAAGGCGTCATCATCGCGCTCGCGGAGGAGAACAATGGCTAAGTACCTGCTGCTCAAGCACTACCGCGGCGCTCCGGCCTCGGTCAACGACGCGCCCATGGACCAGTGGACGCCCGAGGAGATCTCGGCGCACATCCAGTACATGCGCGACTTCGCGGACCGGCTCGTGGAGACCGGCGAGTTCGTCAGCGAACAGGCACTCGCGCCCGAGGGCACCTGGGTCCGCTACGACGGCGAAGGCCGGCCGCCCGTCACCGACGGCCCGTTCGCCGAGACCAAGGATCTCATCGCGGGCTGGATGATCATCGACGTCGACAGCTGGGAACGCGCGCTCGAACTGGCCGGCGAGCTGTCGGCGGCGCCGGGAGCGGGCGGGAAGCCGATCCACGAATGGCTCGAACTGCGCCCGTTCTACGGCGAGCAGCCCACGATCACGGAGTAAGCGCCGGTGGACGAGCTGCTGCTGCGCGAACTCACGCCGAACGTCCTTGGCATCCTCGTCCGCCGCGGCGCCGATTTCGCGGCGGCCGAGGACGCCGTCCAGGACGCGCTGCTCGAGGCGGTCCGCGTCTGGCCGTCCGAGCCGCCGCGCGATCCCAAGGGCTGGCTGATCACGGTGTCCTGGCGCAAGTTCCTCGACGCGACCAAGGCGAACGCCGCTCGCCGCCGTCGCGAGGACCTCGTCGACGAGGAACCCGCGCCGGAGCCCGCGCCCGCCGTGGACGACACCCTGCAGCTCTACTTCCTCTGCGCCCACCCGTCACTGACCCCGTCGTCGGCGGTCGCGCTCACGCTGCGCGCCGTCGGCGGCCTGACCACCCGGCAGATCGCCGAGGCGTACCTGGTGCCGGAACCGACCATGGCGCAACGCATCAGCCGTGCCAAGCGCACCATCTCGGGGGTGCGGTTCGACCAGCCCGGCGACGTCGCGACCGTGCTGCGCGTGCTCTATCTCGTGTTCAACGAGGGCTACTCCGGCGACGTCGACCTGGCCGCCGAGGCGATCCGGCTCACCCGCAGGCTCGCGGCCGAGTTCGATCACCCCGAGGTGGCCGGGCTGCTCGCCCTGATGCTGCTCCACCACGCCAGGCGCGCCGCGCGGACCGCGCCGGACGGCAGCCTGGTGCCGCTCGCCGAGCAGGATCGCGGCCGGTGGGACACCCGGTCGATCGCCGAGGGCGTCGACATCCTGCAAGCGGCGCTCGCCCGCGACCGGCTGGGCGAGTTCCAGGCACAGGCCGCCATCGCGGCGCTGCACGCGGACGCGCAGACGGCCGAAGAGACCGACTGGGTGCAGATCGTCGAGTGGTACGACGAGCTCGCGAAGCTGACCGACAGCCCGATCGTCCGGCTCAACCGCGCGGTCGCGGTCGGCGAGGCCGACGGTCCGCGCGCTGGCCTGACGGCGCTGGCCGCAGTCGACGACTCGCTGCCCCGGCACACGGCGGTGGCGGCGTATCTCCACGAGCGCGACGGCGACGTGAAAACGGCGGCCCGGCTTTACGCCGAGGCCGCCGAAAAAGCCGCCAACCTGGCCGAACGCGCTCACCTGACCCGGCAAGCCGCCCGGCTCAACGCCCAGGTCAGGTAAGCGGCCGGAAGCCCACTCGCTCGGCGTCCGCCGCGGTGCGGAACCAGACCTCGGCGACCATGCGCGGGAACTGCGGCGACTCGTCCGTGCAGTACCGCAGCGCCGTCACGCTGGCCTTGACCGCGAAGTCCTCCGACGGCGGCGCGCCACCGGGACGCGGCATCGCCGAGCCGGGACCGAACGGGCCGGGCGGCACCGACTGGTCGACGGCCTGGTGCCGCGCGGGCGGCGGCTCGGGCGCGACGTGGTTGGGCTGCACGGTCGGCTCGAACAGCGAGCCGCTGTGGATGCCCGTGGTCTCCGACGAGGACGGCTCACGCCGCTCGACCGCGCGCATCGACGGCTGGATCGGCCGAGGCGGCTCGAAGCCGCCCCTGATCGACTCGCCGCGCTGGCGTTTCGGCAGCAGCTGGGTGGTCTCCATCGCGGTCTCTTCCGGCTCGACCGGCAGCTCGCCGCTCTCCACGCTGTCGAACGCGGTCGTCTCGTCGGCGGGCTCGATGCCGCCGAAGCGCGGCGCCTCTTCGAACGCGGAGCGCTCGGGCAGCGGCTCGCGGTCGAACCAGTCCGGCTCCGGCGCCGACGGCTTCTGGAACAGCGAGCCTTCCGGCTCGTCGTCGGCCTCGGAGATGTGCATGTACTCGGTCGGCGGCTGCTCCTCGAGCACCGAACGGACCTCGGTCCGCTCCGGCTCCCAAGCCTCTTGCTCGGGCTCCGACTCCTGCTCGGGCTCCCAGGCCTCGGCGACCTGAGCGACCGGCTCGGGCTCCCACTGCTCCTGCGCGACGGGTTCCGGCTCCCAGAGCCGGGGCTCCGGCTCCAGCTGCCGTGTCAGCTCCTGCGAGTCCAGCTGGCGCGTCAGCTCCGGCTCGTCCTCGGGCTGCCACTGGTCCTGCTGCGCGACGGCCTGCGGCTCCCAGGGCTGCCGCTCGACCGCGGGCGTCTCCACCAGCGTCGCGGGCTGCTCCGCCGCGGGCTCCTGGCGCGCCGAGGCCCGCTCGGCGTGCACCGCGGTCAGCGTGGCTTCCAGCTCACGAATGCGCTTGCGGGCCGGCAACACCAGCACCAGCCAGGTGAGCAGCGCCCCCACGATGAAGGCCAGCAGGCTCCACAGCCAAACCTGCCCGAAAATCGACACTCCGGCCTCCCTACCGCGTTCGCGCGACCAGGTAGTCGGCGACCGACTCGCACGCGTCGCGGGCTGGCGAAGCGGGCAGTGCGGCCAGCTCGGCACGCGCCCGACGAGCGTAGTCGGAAAGAGTGGCCCTTGCCTGCTCCAGTCCCGCGGACGAGCGCAGCAGCTCGAGCGCCTCGGCGACGAGATCGTCGTCCTCGATCGGGCCCTGCAGCAGCTCCAGCAGCCGTGGGTCGGTCGACGGGTCGGCGAGCGCGTAGAGCATCGGCAGCGTGCTGACGCCTTCGCGCAGGTCGGTGCCCTGCACCTTGCCCGACTCGTCGGACGGCGAGGCGATGTCGATGATGTCGTCGGAGATCTGGAACGCGGTCCCGATGATGTCGCCGAAGCGCCGCAAAGCGTCGATGTATCCGTCAGGTGCGCCGGACATCATGCCGCCGAACCGGCCGGCGGTGGCGATCAGCGAACCGGTCTTCTGCGCGATCACCGTCAGGTAGTGCTCGACCGGGTCCTCGCCGTCGACGGGCCCGACGGTCTCCCGCATCTGCCCGGTGACCAGCTCGCCGAACGTCTCGGCGATGATCCGCGCCGCGTCGGTGCCGAGGTCCGCGACCAGCCGCGAGGCGTGCGCGAACAGGAAGTCCCCGGTCAGGATGGCGATGGTGTTGTCCCAGCGCGCGTTGACGCTGACCGCGCCGCGCCGCATGGTCGCCTCGTCCATCACGTCGTCGTGGTACAGCGTCGCGAGGTGCACCAGCTCGACGGCCGCGGCCGCGATGATGACGTGGTCGTCCTGCTTCACCCCGAACTGCGACGCGAGCAGCGTGAACATGGGACGAAAACGTTTGCCACCGGCCTCGACCAGGTGGGTAGCCGCGTCGTTGACGGCCTTGACCTCACTGCGCACGACCTCGCGCAGCAGGGCCTCGACGTCGCCAAGGCCGCCAGCGATGGCTCGCAGCAGCGGCTCGTCGGCGATCGACAGGCCGACGGTCGCGCGCAGGTCCTCGATGGTGCCGCCCTGAATGGACACGTCGGCTCCGCTCTCTCAAACTCCGGGTCGGGGTCTTCTCCAGCGTAATGGCAACCCCTGGTCACCTGTTGACGTGCTGTCCTGCGGAAACGGTGATGAACGCGACAGTCCCCCTCGTCACCCTCAGTGACCGAGTCGCTGCCATGCCATCTCCACCTTGTGCTTGGCGTGGTCATCCCTGATCAGCAGCGTCGACCGGTCGGCGAAATCGAGCCGGACCACGCGCACGGCGGGGAAGCTCATCCCGGTGAACGGCATCGAGATCGCGGTGACCAGGCCGGGCCCGAGATCGCACACGGTGGTGATCAGCGCTTTCTTGTCCGGCTGCTCGACGAGCCACTTGCTGAAGACGGTCACCGCCAGCCTGCGATCCGTCCAGACGAGCCTGCCCGCGCCGGAACCGTCGCTGAGGTGATCAGCCAGCCGGACCGCGATCTGGTCGGGATGCTCGGCGTGCGCCCAATAGGAGAGGACCGGCTCGTCCGTCCAGTCCGTGTCCCTGAACACGAACTCGGTCGGCTGACGCAGGCGAACGGGCTTCAGCGTCAGTTCCGGCACCGGCCTGGTGGGCCGGTACGGCACGTGACGCTCCTGCCCGATCCTCGCGCCGAGGAAGCCGAGCGTGGGCACTTGGCCGAACAGCAGCTTCTCCCCCGGCTGCAGCCACACCTTGCGCAGCTCCTGCTCGACGAACTTGTGCACGTTCTTGTCTTCTTTGGCCGAGTAGCGCTTCGGCAGCCCGTTGGGCATCGGCACGCCACCCGGCAACAGCTGGACGTTGACGGTCATCGGCGCACGCTCGCCGTGGTCATCGCCAGCATCCATTCGTGGGCTTCACGGTCTCCCCGGAGGATGAACATGTCCCAGCCAGACCCATCAACGAAGTTCAGCCGGAAACACGAGTTCCAGCTGACCTTCCAGCGTCGCGACGCGACCTCGAACCCGGCGATGTGCGCCGCCGGGATCTCGCCCGTGACCCCGGCGCCGACCATCGGCTTCGGATCGGGCGGCTGGAAATCCGGGACCGCGTCGGTCGCCACGAAATCCTTCACCGCCTTGCCGAACTTGATCGCCTTGCCCAGCAGGGACTTCGGCGCCTCTTTCTCGGGTTCCTTCGGCGGCTCGGGCTTCGGCTCGACCGGCAGATCCCGGAAGCCGACCTGCACCAGCCCGCGCGGGGTGAGCGCCCAGGTGCCGCTCTTGAAAGCGTCGAGATAGCGGATCGCGAGACAGTCCAACGACTTGCCGAAGACCACGAAGTCCGGCTGCACCTTGAACGGCTTGCCGTCGCCCCCGTCCTCTCCGCCGAGCGCGGCATCGACCAGCCCCTCCGCGAATCCGGCGACGCCGCGCCCGACCGCCTTGGCACCCCTGGCCAGCAACGGATCGAGCACGACCCCTTCGTCGCTGAGCCCACGCACGTCATAGTTGATGACGCCGTCGCAAGCACCCTCGATCGCCCACAGGAAACCGTCGCCGAGCACGGTCCTCGTCTTCAACGCCGGACCGAGTTCCTGGCTGTCGTCAAGCACCATGTTCATCCCCGCATCAACTGCCAGGCGCGCTCCACCCGCAGCCGGGTGAGGTCATCGCGGAGGTACAGCGCCGAACCATCGGCGAACCCGAGCCGGATCACCCGCGGCGGCGGCACCGACCGCCCTGCGAACGGCATCCCTACGTCCGCGAGCCGCCCAGCGGGCAACTCTAGAGCGGTGGTGAGCAACGATTGTCCTGACTCGCGAAGCTGCGCGGAGTGGTAGACCACCGCGATCCGCTGATCGCTGAGCACCACCTTCGCCGCACCCCAGCCGTCGGTGAAGTGATCGGCGAACCAGACCGCGTCCTGCTCACCTTGCCGCGCCTCGAACCAATACGAGAACGCCTGATCGTCGGCCCAGTCGATCCCATCGAAGCCCGGCCCGGTCGTCAGCTCGTGCGGCTTCGGCCAGTCACACTTTCCGAACCGGTGCTCGGGAACCTGCCGCACAGGGACGTGCGGCAACCGCAGCTCGTCACCGATGCGCCCGCCTGTGTAGCCGGGAATGGGAGCGTGCCACAGCAGAAGCCCTTCACCGGGCCGCAGCCAATGCTTGCGGAGGTCCTCCTCCATCTCCGAGTCGCGCTTCTTGCGCAGCAGGAGATCGGGTGCGAGCGAGTCCAGCAGTCCCATCGGATTCACCCCCTGGTCTTCGCGAGCAGCCAGTCGGCCGCCTCGGGTTCGGCCATGACGAAGTCGAACCCGGAACCGTCCACAAGGGACAATCTAGGACCACGCGGTCCCATCGCGAACCCGCCGATCATCGCCGCGGGAAGCTCGGACTTCACGAACCACTCGCGAGGCGCTTCCGTGCCGCTGACGATGTTGACCACGTCCTTGCCGAACTTCCACGCCTTGCCGACCAACGACGTCGGCTCAGGCTCCGGCGGGGTGGTCTCCCGCGAGTCCACAAAGGCCAGACGGCTCCGGGTCAACGCCCACAGGACACCACCCGCCTTGGCATGCCGGTGCGCCAGGCAATCCGGTCCCGGTCCGAACACGATCACCTGAGGCGGCGGATCCTTGGGATTGGGGTCGTCGTCCAAGAACAGGTTCGCCACGTCGAGCGCCGCGTCCGTGCCCCGGCTCAGCAACGACTTCTTGGGCTCACCGGTCCGGTCGAGGCCGCGGATGTCGTAGTGCACGCGGAGGAAATACCCCGCCCAGAGCACCGGCTCCGGCAGCACGGAAGCGGCCCGCAGCGCGGGCCCTGGAGTCTCCTGCATGTCCTCTACCCGTTATAGGTCAAACCGAAGGGCACGAGCAGGTCCCGCCTGATCCGCCCTTCTCGATCATGGATCAGCAGCTGCGAACCATCCCGGAAGTCGAACTGGACGACTCTCGGCGGCGGAACGCTCCGCCCGATGAATGGCATTCCCGCGCCCACGAGCCGGTCGACGCTCGTCTCCCACGCCGAGGTCACCGGGAGCGGCGCCGGTGGCGCGGCAAGGTGCTCCGTCGCGTAGACGACCGCGATTCGCTGACTGGTGACCACGATGCTCGCCGCACCCCAGCCGCTCGCGAGGTTGTCCGCGATCCGGACGGCGTCCTGCTCCGGGTTCACAGCATTCACCCAGGAGGACAGCCCCGGATCGTCAGCCCAGTCCCCAACAGGGTCGGGGGCACCGGCCGGTTCCGGCCAGGGACAGTCACCCAGTACGAGTTCCGGAGTCCAGCCAACGGGCGTGTGCGGGACACGGACTTCGGCACCGATCCTGGCACCGCACCGCCCGAAGATCGGGTCGTGGCACAGCAGCAGTCGCTCACCCTGCCGGATCCACGACCGCTGGAGATCATCCGTGAGTGACGGGCGCGCGGGCAGCGGCGCCGGGACGAACTCCGCCTTGGGCTTCATCTACCGCTCCTGGCCAACGCGATCATCCAGTCATGCACTTCCGGTTGCTCGGGCGCGAAGAAGAAGTCGAATCCGGACCCGTCCCGCAGGGAAAGCCGGACGCACGGCCTCCGGTCCCTGATCTCCCGGCCGATCCCCGCGATATCGGCGATCGGCACCTCGACCTTGGCCTCGAACCTGCCGTGTGCCCACTTGTCGCGGGACTCGATCTCACGGCCGCTCAGTATCTTGACGGTATCGACGCCCGCTTCCGCGACTGCTTTACCCACCCAAAGTGCCTTACCCAGCAGGGAACTTCCCTTAGGCGGACTGTGTTCACCTTCGTCAGGCCGCCACGCGACCAGTACGAGCCCGCGCGGGGCGAGTACCCAGATCTGATTGTCGAGTGTCTCCGTGATCAGGCAGTCCACGTAGCGGCACGCGAGACAGTCGGCCTGCTTCCCGAAGACGACGAGCTTGGGCGGCGCGGGGTTGCCGGCCGAGTCGACCGAGTCGTCCGCCGTCGACAGGAACAGCGCGGTCCCCACGGCCGCGTTGACTCCTTTGCGCAGCAGGGAGTTCTTCGGCTTACCGTCCTTCTGACGGCCTTTGACATCGAACTGGGTACCACCGCCGTACGCGGCCCACAGCAAATCCGGCACGACATCTTTGGCCACCGACGCCGCACCCACTTGAATGAAGACGTCGGTGTCACTCGTAGGTGAAGCCACGGTCGGTCGCCTCCCGCCGCTCGTCCTCGGTGGACGGGTCTTCGGCCTTGCTGTAGCCGTACTTCACGCCCTGCTCGACCGCCTCGCCGGGCACCACGCCCATCGTCGCCTTCAACGCGGCATCGCCGAAGGTGCGGCTGCCACTCACTCCGGTGACCGTCTTGATCCCCTGCTCGAAGAGACTGACGCCGAGCGAATCCGAACCGGGACTCAGATCCCGGCCGTCGGCGAACCGGTTGCCCGTCCTGGAGTCTCCGGCTTCCGCCAGTCTGACTCGCGCCTTGCGCAGCGCTTCCGCCGTTTCGTCCGTGCCTTCCCTGGCATGCCGTGCCGCGGCATCGTTCAACGCGTCGACCGACTTACGGGCGGCCTCGTCGGTGTGACCCTTGGTGGCGATCCTGCCGATCGGGCTCTTGTCGAACTGTTTCACGAGCTTCTTCTCGAGCCAGCTGCCATCGCGCATCTTTTCCGTGCGCTCCATGACTTTCTTCAGTGGGCCGTTGCGCAGTTGCTTGAGCAGCTTTTCCAGCCTGTCGATCATCGGCTTGAGCCTGCCCAGCAGCTTCTTGACCTCCCACGTCAGCTTGCCACCTGTCCTGGCGACCGTGACACCGGTGGTGGCCTCTGCGGCGATGACCGAGGCACCGGCGGTGCACCAGGACATCGCCAACGCGGCCAGCCATTCGATGATCAGGCTGATGACGAGTTCCTGGATGATGTCGACCACGATCTCGACGAACATGTCGAAGAGATCCGCGGCCATCTCCAGAATCTGCTTCACGCCACGAATGTCGTTCGCGAAGGCTTGGGCGCCTTCGCCGAACTCGGTCATCTGTGCTCGGAAGGCGTCACCGGCGTTGCCGGCCCAGCCGTCCTTGGTGCCGTCGGCCCGCTCTTGTTCGCGCTGACCCGCCTTCTCGACCCAGTCGGCGACCTTGTCCCAGCCCTCGGCGGTGCTGCGCATCTGGGCCGGGTCGCCGATCGCGGGTTCGATGATGAACTCGATCAGCGGGCTGATCACGATCGAGATCAAGAAGCCGAGGCCGTTCTCGATGAACGCCTTGCCGGGGTTCATCACCGACTGCAGGGCTTCCATCCGCGAGTTGACCGCGGAGATCGCAACGTCCGGCGGCGACTGGGTGCGCGCCGCTTCTTTCGCGTCGCTGACCGTGCTCCATGCCGAACTGCCATAGCTGCCGTACTGATTCAGGTAGCCCTTGCGGTTCGCGTCGCCGGCGTGATTGACGTCGTTGAGCGTGCCGGGACCGGCGCCGACCTTGTCCAGGCCTTCGCCGGTCTTCTTCATGGTGGTTTCGGCCGCGACGTCGGCGTCGCCGTACATCTTGGCGGCCGTGATCACCTTGTGCGAGGTCTCTTCGAGGAAGTGCTGGGCCTGGGTCGCCAGGTCCTGGCATTCCTGCAGACCTTCGAAGTACTTGAAGGCCAGCAGTTCCCCGATCGGCCCGAAACAGTCATCGCTGACCCGGGCCTGCTCGAGAAGACCGGCCAGTGAGCCGAAGCTTCCTGCCAGATCCTCCGATCCACGGCTGTGCGCCTGCAGGATTTCGACCGCGATCTGCTGGTCGGCCACCACTTACCCCCTGAGTGGATCGCTGAAAAAGTCCTCGTCGTCCTGGCGTGTGACGGGCGCCGGACGTGCCGGGTTCCGCTGTGGACGCGGATTCGACTCGAGGAACGACGACGGCATCTCCTCGCGCTCCTCCTCCGCCGGACCGCGGCGTGGAGTGCGGATCGGCACCGGCGGGGCCTGCGGCGCGTTCGGCGGCGGCAGGGTGTTCGGCGGCGGAGGCAGGGTCGGGCCGAGCGCGAGCTGCGGCGCGTGCGCGTTGAGCGCATCGCGGAATTCCGCGGATTTGGCTCCCAGCAACGGGTTGACCGTTTCGGACAGCAGGCCGGCCGCCTGTTGTGTCGCCGCTCTGATCGTCGCCAGCAGCTCCTGCTGCAGCTGGGTGTGACTGCGTCGCAGTGCGAGCGGCGTCAGTTGCAAACCCAGTACCGCCCCGGAAGGTGCCACCGTGACCGTGATCGAGCCGTCCGGATTGCGCGCGTTCCCTTTGAGCTGCGCGATCTTGTCCTTGAGCTCACCGGCTTTGGCCGCCTGTTCCTCGAACTCCTTGACGGCCTGCGCCAGCTTTGCCTCGTGATCCATCGATCCCCCTAACGGACGGGATCCTAACGAGCACCACGAGAGAAGACCGGCACTTCGGCGGAAATAGGGCGAGCGACACTATTTGCGACGGCGGATCTTGATGTCGTCCATGCAGGTGGCGGACGACTGGATGTCCCGGAACGGGTAGTCCTGGCGCTCCAGCACGTCCAACGTCTTGAACTCCGCCTCGGCGATCGCGTCGTGCTCGGCCGACGGCCCCGCGGCGACCTCGACCGAGCAGCGGAAGGTGAAACTGCCGAGCGCCTCGGTGAAGAAGAACGAGCCCTCCTCGGTGAACGCCAGGCTCTGGAACCCGGCGACGTCGGCGCGCAGGCGGGCCTTGGTCGGCTCGTCGGGGTGATCGAACTTGCCCTTCACGAGGACGCGGTAAGTCGGCATGCCATCAAGATACAGCTGTGTATCTGGATACGCGATCGGATATTTTCACGGACGGGTGATCACTCGTCACGAAGGTGTGACGCCACTACCAGTCGTTATCTGAGAATTAAACGATCTTCCTCACCCAGCTGTATCCCGCTCGAGGAGGACCGAGATGAGCAGCTTGAGAAGGCTAGGACTCGGCGGCGTGGTCATTCTGACCATCACGCTGGTCGGCGCCACGCCCGCGCTGGCAACCGAGGAAGGCATCGCGCTGAACGGCAGGGCCGAGTTCACCAAGGGCGGCACCACGATCAAGGTGCCCCCGCAGGCGCGGTGCGACGTCAACGGCGCGGTCACCGCGACCGCCGCGAAGGTCAGCAAGACCGGCGTGATCTTCGGTGGTGGGACGTCGACCTGCAAGACCACGGTGGTCGACCCGGAAACCGAGACCACGAAGACCGAATCGGTCTCCACCGGCAAGGACTTCGAGCTGTCCGCGCTCGTCTCGCTCAAGGGTCCGCGGATCATCATCAAGAACTACAAGGTGAACTGCACGGGCACCCAGGCAGGCACGAACGCGGGCTTCACCTACAGCGGCGCCACCGGCCTGCCGACCCTGCCGTCGCCGCTGCCCGCCAACTACGTGGCGCCGCTCAAGAAGTCCGGCACCAGCACCGTGCTCGCCGAAGCCACCTTCAACGAGCAGAACCTGCCCGGCGACGGCAGCATCGCGTTGAACATGATCCACATCAGGTTCAAGCCCGACTCGGGCATCGACGGCGAGGTCATCATCGGCCGCACCGCCTGCTCCCCCACCCCGTAGAGCTCGTGAGCGTTGCGGGCGGTTCTAACCGCCCGCAACGCTCACGACGCCCCCACCACACAAAAGCCCCGTTTGTCACCGTGAGCGTGACAAACGGGGCTTTCGTACAGACCCGAGGTCGTGAGTGACGCGGCCGGTTAGAACCGGCCGTACCACTCACGAGGCCGAGGTTAGAAGGCGAAGCCGCCCGAGCCCGCCCAGTTCAGGGCGAACGCCGGCGCCAGGCCCAGCACCAGGGTGACCACGACGCCGACCGTGATGGCGATCGTGGTGAAGGTGCCCGGCAGGGTCACGGCCGGGCCGTCGGCCGCGGGCTCCGAGAAGTACATGAGCACGATGACCCGGAGGTAGAAGAACGCCGCCACCGCCGAGGCGATCAGGGCGATGACCACCAGCGGGGCCATGCCATCGGACAGCGCCGCCGAGAAGACCACGAACTTGCCGACGAAACCGCTGGTCAGCGGGATACCGGCCAAGGCGAGCAGCAAGAACGTGAACACCGCCGCCAACAGTGGCGAGCGTTTGGCGAGACCGGCCCACGCGGACAGGTGCGTCGCCTCGCCCGACGAGTCGCGGACCAGTGAGATCACGCCGAAGGCCGCGACCGTGGTGAAGCCGTAGGAGAGCAGGTAGAACAGCGTGCCCTCGAGGCCCTTGTCGGTCATCGCGATGGCGCCGATGAGCAGGAAGCCCGCGTGCGCGATGGACGAGTAGGCGATCATGCGCTTCACGTCGGTCTGGGTGAGGCCGAGGATCGCGCCGAGTGCCATCGAGACGATCGCGACGCCCCAGAGGACGCCTCGCCATTCCCAGCTGGTCGACTCGAAGCCGACCGTGAGCACCCGGAGGATCCCGCCGAACGCGGCCACCTTGGTGCAGGCCGCCATGAACGCCGTGACCGGCGTCGGCGACCCCTGGTAGACGTCCGGGGTCCAGGTGTGGAACGGGCCGACCGAACCCTTGAACAGCAGGCCGACCACGAGCAGGCCCATGCCGGCGAACAGCAGCGTGTCCGAGCGGTCGGAACCGGCGGCCGCGGCGGCGATGTCGGAGAGCTTGATCGAGCCCGCGTAGCCGTAGAGCAGCGCGAGGCCGTAGAGGAAGAAGGCCGACGAGAAGGCGCCGAGCAGGAAGTACTTGACCGCCGACTCCTGGGAGAGGAGGCGGCGACGGCGGGCGAGGCCGCACATCAGGTACAGCGGGAGGCTGAGCACTTCCAGCGCGATGAACATGGTCAGCAGGTCGTTGGCGGCGCAGAAGGCCATCATGCCGCCGAGCGCGAAGAGCGTCAGCGGGAAGACCTCGGTCTGCATGCCGGTCGAGCCGACCTGGGCGCGGTCCTGGACCGTGCCCGGCCGGATGGCGGCCTGCGCGACGAACGCGCCGCCCGGCTCGACCGCGCGCTCGGCGATCAGCAACACCGACATGAAGCCGAGCGCGAGCAGCGTGCCCCAGAGGAACAGGGACGGCCGGTCGACCGAGATGGCGCGGGCGAACGTGGTGGTACCCGCCTTGACCTGGTCGTCCGAGGTCGCGTAGATGGCCAGCGCCGCGCCTGCCGCGACGATGCCGCCGAGGCTGATGAGCAGCTGGAACGACCACCGCATGTGCTTGGGCACGAAGGCTTCGAACAGCACGCTGACGCACGCGGCGCCCAGGATGATCAGCATCGGCGTGACCGCCGCGTAGTTCACCTGCGGCGTCGGGATCTGCTCCGGCGCCTGTGCGAGGAGAATGTCGAACACGGTTTACTTGCCTCCCTGCACGGACGACAACGTCGCCTGCACCGACGGGGTGATCGTGTCCAGCACCGGCTTCGGGTAGAAGCCGAGGCCGATGATCAGCACGACCATCGGCACCAGGATGGCGATCTCCCTGGTACCGAGGTCCTTGATGGACTTGCGGGCGCCCAGCTCCGGCGCGATCGCCGTGCCGGGACCACCACCGACGCCGATCAAGGCGTCACCGCGGACCGGGCCCTGCATGATCCGCTGGTAGAACCAGAGCACGTACGCGGCGGCGAGCACCATGCCGACGGTCGCGATGATCGCGTACACCGGCTGCGTGATGAACGAGCCCAGCAGCACCAGGAACTCACTGATGAACGAGTTCGTGCCGGGCAGCGACAGCGTGGACAGACCGGCGATCAGCAGCATCCCGCCGAGCAGCGGGGTCACCTTGGCCATGCCGCCGTAGTCGGAGATCCGGGTGGAGCCACCGCGCACGATGATCATGCCGATCACCACGATGAGCATCCCGGTCGCCAGGCTGTGGTTCAGCATGTACGACACCGAGCCGACCACGGCCTGCTCGTTGAAGCTGAAGATGCCCAGCGCGATGAACCCGAAGTGGGCGATCGACACGTAGGCGATGAACCGCTTCATGTCGGACTGCCCGGCCGCCAGGGTAGAGCCGTAGACGACACCGAGCACGGCCAGGACCAGCACCAGCGGAGCGAGCTGCTTCGACGCCTCCGGGAACATCGGGAGGCAGTAGCGCAGGAACCCGAACGTGCCGACCTTGTCCAGCACGCCGACCAGCAGCACGGCGACGCCGATCGGCGCCTGCCCCGCCGCGTCCGGCAGCCAGGTGTGGAACGGCACCAGCGGCGCCTTGATCGCGAACGCGAGGAAGAAGCCGAGGAACAGCCAGATCTGCGTGCCGGTCGGCGCGTCACGGACGACGGTGACCAGCGTGGCCCAGTCGAACGTGCCCTTGCCGAGCTTGTCGGAGGCCAGCGAGTACGCCCCGATCGCCGAGGCCAGCATGATCAGGCCGCCGAGGAACGAGTAGAGGAAGAACTTCACCGCCGCGTACTGGCGGTTCGCGCCGCCGTAGCCGCCGATGAGGAAGTACATCGGGATCAGCATGATCTCGAACAGCACGTAGAACAGGAACACGTCGGTCGCCGCGAAGACGCCGATGGTCAGCGCCTCCTGCAGCAGGATCAGCGACAGGAACCCGCCGGCACTGCGACCGGCCGGGAGCTTGTCGAAGAAACCGAGGCCCGCCACCACGATCGGCACCAGGAAGGCGATGACCGCGATCATCACCAGCGCGATGCCGTCCATGCCGAACGAGACGTGGATGCCGAAGTTCGGAATCCAGTCCATTGTGGACGCCTGCTGGATCCGCGCGCCCGAAGGCGAGTACGAAGCCCACAGCGGCACGATCAGTGCCAGCTCCACAAGGGACAGTGCGAGCGCGGTGACGGTCGCGAGCTTGTCGTTGTTCTTCATCCCCGCCACGACGAGCGCGCCCACCAGGGGCAGCAGGATGAGTGCCAAGAGCCAAGTCATGAGAACCTCACCAGCAGGAGAGCGGCGACGAGCACGAACGCACCGCCGAGCATGGACAGCGCGTAGGAGCGGACGAACCCGGTCTGGAGCCTGCGCAGCCTGCCCGAGCCGCCGCCGAGTGAGGCGGCGAGACCGTTGACCGCGCCGTCGACACCCTTGTTGTCCACGAACACCATCGCCCTGGCGAGCCAGGTGCTGGGGCGGGCGACCAGCGTCTCGTTGAGCACGTTGCCGTACAGGTCCTTACGAGCCGCGCGGACCGGGAAGGACACCCGCTCCGGCTTCTCGAGCGGAACCTCCTTGCGGCCGACGAACGCCCACGCGGCCAGCACGCCGACCGCGACGAACAGCAGCGTGACGGCGGTGACCGCGATCGCGGGCAGCGGGCCGTGCTCCTCCTTCAGCTCGCCGACCACCGGGGTGAGCCAGTGCGCGAACCGGTCGCCCAGTGCGAAGACCGCGCCTGCGCCGACCGAGCCGATCGCCAGGATGATCATCGGGACGGCCATCACCTTGGGCGACTCGTGCGGGTGGAAGTCCCGGCCGTCGGTGCTCTTGATGTCCTTCCAGCGTTCCTTGCCGAAGAAGGTCATGAGCATCAGGCGCGTCATGTAGAAGGCGGTCAGCCCGGCGGCGACGATCGACGCGCCGCCGAACACCCAGCCACGCCAGCCTTCTCCGGCGAGCGCGGCCTCGATGATCGCGTCCTTGGTCCAGAAACCGGACAGCAGCGGGAAACCGATCAGCGCGAGGTAGCCGAGCGTGAAGGTCCAGAAGGTGGTCGGCATGTGCTTGCGCAGGCCGCCGAACTTCCGCATGTCGACTTCGTCGTTCATGGCGTGCATGACCGAACCGGCGCCGAGGAACAGCCCGGCCTTGAAGAAGCCGTGCGCCACCAGGTGCATGATGCCGAGCGCGTAGCCGAACGGCCCGAGGCCGACCGCCAGCATCATGTAACCGATCTGGCTGACGGTCGAGTACGCGAGCACCTTCTTGATGTCGTCGTACGCGCAGCCGATGATCGCGCCGATGAGCAGCGTGACCGCACCGACCAAGGTGACGATCAGCCTGCCGTCCTCGGTGGCGTTGAAGATCGCGTTGGACCGGGCCACCAGGTAGACGCCCGCGGTGACCATCGTCGCCGCGTGGATCAGTGCCGAGACCGGGGTCGGGCCTTCCATCGCGTCCGGCAGCCAGGCCTGCAGCGGGAACTGGCCGGACTTACCGCAGGCGCCCAGCAGGAGCAGGATCGCGATCGCGGTCACCGCGCCCGGCGGGATCTTGTCCACCGCGGCGAAGACCTCCGCGTACCCGGTGCTGCCGACATACTTGAACATCAGGAAGATCGCCAGCGCCAGCCCGACGTCACCGACGCGGTTCATCAGGAACGCCTTCTTGGCCGCGGTCGCGGCGGACGGGCGGTCCTGGTACCAGCCGATGAGCAGGTACGAGGCGAGACCCACGCCTTCCCAGCCGAGGTACAGCGTCACGAAGCTGTTGCCCAGCACCAGGATCAGCATCGAGGCGACGAAGAGGTTCAGGTAGCCGAAGAACCGGCGCCGCCCGTCGTCCTCGGCCATGTAGCCGATCGAGTAGAAGTGGATCAGCGAGCCGACGCCGGTGATCAGCAGCACGAAGGTCAACGACAGCGCGTCGACCCGCAGTCCGAAGTCGACCTGCAGCTGGGTCACCGGGATCCACGAGAACAACTTCGTGTCCACAGTGGACGCGGTGTCGGCCGTGAAGTACAGCAGGACGCCGTACACGAAGGACAGCGAAACGGTGGCACAGCCGAGCAGGTGGCCCCAAGCGTTGGTCCGCTTGCCTCCGGCCAGCAGGATGAGCGCGCCGAGGGCGGGGAAGGCCACCAACAGCCACGATGATGCGGTCACTGTTTACACACGCCCCTAGTACTTCAGCAGGTTGGTGTCGTCGACCGAGGCCGAGCGCCGGGTGCGGAAGATCGACATGATGATCGCCAGTCCGACCACGACCTCGGCGGCCGCGACGACCATCACGAAGAACGCCATGATCTGGCCGTCGAGCCCGCCGTTGATCCGGGAGAACGTCACCAGCGAGAGGTTCACCGCGTTGAGCATGAGCTCGATGCACATGAACACGACGATCGCGTTGCGCCGCACGAGCACGCCGACGCAGCCGATCGAGAACAGCAGCGCCGAAAGCAGCAGGTAGTACGTGGGGGTCACTTGCCGTCCCCTTCTTTGCCGACGAGCGCGTGCGCGTCCGCCTTGGGTTCGTCACCGGCGACCTGCTTGCGCTCGGCCTCGAGCCGGGTGGCCGCGGTGGACTCGATGAGCGCCGACAGCGATTCCGGGGCGACCGAGCCGTCCGGCAGCAGCGCCGGGGTGGCGACCGAGTTGGCCGTGGCGAAGACACCGGGGCCGGGCAGCGGCGACGGCCGGTCGTGCTCGCCGGTGAAGCGCAGCACCACCAGTTCCTTCTGGTTGAGCTTGCCGCCCTTGCCGTGCCGGTCGGTGAACGCGAGCACCATCGCGCCGATCGCGGCGGTGATCAGCAGCGCCGAGGTCAGCTCGAACGGGAACAGGTAGTCGGTGAAGATCAGCTTCCCGAGCCCGGCCGGGCCACCGCCCTGCGGCGACGCCGGGTCGAGCAGCGGAGCCGGGGTGACGTTCGCGAGCGCGCGGGTGAGGCCGGCGGCCAGCAGGCCCGCCAGGCCGATGCCGAGCACCGCGGCGGCGAGCCGCTGTCCCCTGAGCACTTCGACGACCGAGTCGGAGGCTTCCTTGCCGACCAGCATCAGCACGAACAGGAACAGCATCATGATCGCGCCGGTGTACACGATGATCTGCGTGAAGCCGAGGAACGGCGCCTGCTGGATCATGTAGAGCAGACCGAGCGAGAGCATGGTCAGCACCAGCCACAGCGCCGAGTGCACGGCGTTGCGGGAGAAGATCATGCCCAGCGCGCCGAGCAGCGCGAGCGGGCCGAGCACCCAGAACGCGGCGGCCTCGGCACCGGAGACGGTGGCGTCGACGGCGGGCGCCTGTGCCAGGAAAGCGGCGATCACTGTCCAGCCTCCTGCTTGAGAGCCAGCTCGGGGCCGTTCACGTAGTAGTCCTGCTCGTTCTCGCCGAGCCGCATCGGGTGCGGCGGCTGCTCCATACCCGAAAGCAACGGAGCGAGCAGGTCTTCCTTGGTGTAGATGAGCCGCTGGCGGTCGTCGTCGGCGAGCTCGTAGAAGTTGATCATCGTCAGTGACCGGGTCGGGCAGGCCTCGACGCACAACCCGCAGCCGATGCAGCGCAGGTAGTTGATCTGGTAGTCCTTGCCGTACCGCTCACCGGGCGAGTACCGCGCCTCTTCGGTGTTGTCGCCGCCTTCGACGAAGATCGCGTCCGCCGGGCAGGCCCACGCGCACAGCTCGCAGCCGACACACTTCTCCAGCCCGTCCGGGTGCCGGTTCAGCTGGTGCCTGCCGTGGTACCGCGGTGCCGCCGGGGCGCCTGCCTCCGGGTACTCCTCGGTGGCCACCTTCTTGAACATCATGGCGAAGGTGACGCCGAAACCCTTTACGGGATCAAGAAACCCCATTGTCCGCCTCTTCCTTCACTGCCGAGACCTCGGCGGGCTTGCGCTTGGCAGCCTTCTTGAGCGCCTTGGCGGCGGCCTTCTGCCGCGGTGTCTCGTCCGGGATCTCGAGATCCAGTGGTGGCAACGGGAATCCGCCGCCGGTGATCGGCACGTAGTCGTCGTCCGGTGCCACCCTGGCAGGCAAGAGCATCGAAAGCACGATGACGAAGACCACCGCCACGAAGATGGCGATCAGAATCGACGGTGTGCCCCAGCCACCGGAGCGGTTGACCGCGCGGATCGCGGTGACCGCGAGGATCCAGACCAGGTTCAGCGGGACGAGGACCTTCCAGCCCAGCCGCATGAACTGGTCGTAGCGCAGCCGCGGCAGCGTGCCGCGCAGCCAGATGAACCCGAACAGCAGCAGGAACAACTTGGCGCCGAACCAGATCAGCGGCAACCAGCCCTGGTTGAGCGCGTGGTCCGCGCCGACGAACGGGAACAGGTAGCCGCCGAGGAACAGCGTCACCGCGAACGACGAGACGATCACCATGTTCACGTACTCGGCGAGGAAGAACATCGCGAACTTCATCGAGCTGTACTCGGTGTGGAAACCGCCGACCAGCTCGGATTCGGCCTCGGGGAGGTCGAACGGCGCGCGGTTGGTCTCGCCGACCATCGAGATCGCGTAGATCACGAAACTGACCGGCAGGATGTAGAAGTACCAGCCGTGTGCCTGCGCGTTGACGATGTCACCGGTGGCCATCGAGCCCGAGTACAGGATGACCGCGACGATCGACAGACCCATCGCGATCTCGTACGAGATGACCTGCGCGGCCGAGCGGAGCCCGCCGAGCAGCGGATACGGCGAGCCGGATGCCCAGCCCGCCAGCACGATCCCGTACACGCCGATCGAGGAGCAGGCGAGGATCACCAGCACGCCGACCGGGAGTTCCATCAGCTGCAGCACCGTGCGGTGGCCGAAGATCGACACCTCGGGGCCGAACGGGATGGCCGAGAGCGCGATGAGCGAAGGCACCACGCAGATGACCGGCGCGAGGAAGTACACCTTGCGGTCGGCCGTGTCCGGGATGATCTGCTCCTTGAACGGGAGCTTGATCGCGTCGGCCAATGACTGCAGGTAGCCGTTCGGGCCGACCCGGTTGGGGCCCGGCCGGTTCTGCATCCGGCCGACCGCCTTGCGCTCCCAGACGATCAGCAGGATCGTCAGGATCGGGCCGATCAGCAGGATGATGACGGCCTTGATCAGCGTCAGCCACCACGGATCGTTCGCCAGCAGCTGGGCCCTTGTCAGGTGATCCGGCGCCTGGGCGAGGAACATTCCGGTCACGCTTCACCTCCCGTGATGCTCACGACGGAGCCGTGTCCGGCGCCGAGCGTCCGGCGGACCTCGGAACCGTCCGAATCGGACGGGAGCCAGACGACGCCGTCCGGCAGATCCGCGACCACCAGCGGCAGCGTGATCGCGCCGCGCTCGGTCGAAACCTTGACGCTGCCGCCAAGCCCCTTCGCCGTCGCCTCGGAGACCCGCGCGACCGCCGGCCGCTGCGTGCCCTTGAGGTGCGGCTCGTCGACCTGGAGCGAACCGTTGCCCAGCAACTGCTTCCAGGTGCTCAGCACGGCCTGTCCCGCGCCCGCCGAAGCGGCCGGAGCCACGCCGTCCAGCACCACCGGGGAGTTGGTGGGCTTGATCCCGGCGCGGACCTTCGCGAAGTCAGCGAACGAGGCGGCGGGCGTCTGCGTGAAGATGTCGGCGTCCATCTCGACCGCGAGAGTGTCGAGGACCCGGCAGTCCGACAGCGCGCCGGTGCCTTCGAGGGTGACGTCGAACGGGCGCTCGCGGCCTTCCCAGTTCAGGTAGGTGCCCGCCTTCTCGACCGCCGGGGCGATCGGGAGGATCACGTCGGCGACCTCGGTGACCGCGCTCGGGCGTAGTTCGAGGCTGACGACGAACGCGGCTTCCAGCGCGACCAAGGCCTGCTCGGGGTCCGGCAGGTCATAGGGGTCGACCCCGCCGACGAGCAGGCCGTCGAGCTGGCCGTCGGCCGCGGCGGCGATGATGCCGTTGAGGTCGCGGCCCGCTTCGGCCGGAAGCGTCGCACCCCAGGCCTTCGCGACGTCCTCGCTCAGCGGCGTCGGCACGGCGCCCGCCTCCAGCGCGCCGCGCTCACCCGCACGACGCGGGATCCACGCGACCTTGGCGCCGGTGCGCTCGGCCAGCCGGTGCACCGCGGAGAACAGCCCGGGCACCTCGGCGGCACGCTCGCCGACCAGGATCACCGCACCGTCGCCGGAGAGCGCCTGGTCGAGGTCCTGCGCGTGCTGGGCGATCCCGTCGAGCGCCGCGGCCTCGCCGCCCGGCACGCAGGCCAGCAGCTCGCCGAAGGTCTTCTCGACAGACGAGGTCGTCCACTGTCCCAAGTGGACGACGCGGGTGCGGTTCTTGCGAGCCGCCTTGCGCAGCCGCAGGAACACGATCGGCGCCTCGTCCTCGGGCTCGAAGGCCACGCACAGCACGGTGCGCGACTTCTCGATCCCGGCGAAGGTGACCCCGTCGACCGGCGTGGTGCCGATGATCCGCGAGCTGAGGAAGTCGAGCTCCTCCGCGGAGTGCGCACGCGCGCGGTAGTCGATGTCGTTGGTGCGCAAAGCGATCCGCGCGAACTTCGAGTACGCGTACGCGTCCTCGACGGTCAGGCGGCCGCCGGGCAGCACGCCGACGCCCTTGCCGTCACGGGCCTTCAGCAGACCGGCGGCGGCCGCGCGCAGCGCGTCCGTCCACGAGGCCTCTTCGAGCTTGCCGGTCTCCTGGTTGCGCACCTGCGGGCGGCGGATCCGGTCGGCGGCCTGCGCGTACCGGAACGCGAACCGGCCCTTGTCGCACAGCCATTCCTCGTTGACCTGCGGGTCGTCACCGGCGAGCTTGCGGGTGACCTTGCCGCGGCGGAAGTCGGTCCGCTCGGCGCACCCCGAAGAGCAGTGCTCACACACGCTCGGCGAGGACACCAGGTCGAACGGCCGCGAGCGGAACCGGTACGCCGCGCTGGTCAGCGCGCCGACCGGGCAGATCTGGATGACGTTGCCGGAGAAGTACGACTGGAACGGCTGGCCGGAAGTCGTACGGGAAGCCAGGTCCAGCACGTCAGCGGTCTCGGCGGTGCCGATCTGCTGGTGCGCGCCGCGCTCGAGCAGCTCGATGAACGGGTCACCGGCGATCTCGCGCGAGAACCGGGTGCAGCGCTGGCAGAGCACGCAGCGTTCCCGGTCCAGCAGCACCTGCGACGAGATGGGCAGCGGCTTCTGGAACGTCCGCTTGGTGTCGACGAACCGCGACTCGGCGCGGCCGTGTGCCAGCGCCTGGTTCTGCAGCGGGCACTCACCGCCCTTGTCGCAGATCGGGCAGTCGAGCGGGTGGTTGATGAGCAGCAGCTCCATCACGCCCTGCTGCGCCTTGTCGGCGACGGCCGAGGTCAGCTGGGTCTTCACGACCATGCCGTCGGCGACCGTCATGGTGCACGAGGCCTGCGGCTTCGGCATCGGACGGCCACCCATCTCGACCTCGACCAGGCACTGGCGGCAGGCGCCAGCCGGGTCGAGCAGCGGGTGGTCGCAGAACCGGGGGATGACCGTGCCGAGGCGCTCGGCCGTGCGGATCAGCAGCTCGCCCTTGGGCGCGATGACCTCTTCGCCGTCGATGACCAGCTTGACGTGGCCCTCGGGGACCGGCGTCTCGGTCTTCGGCTCTTCTGGCGCCATCGTCATGCTTCTGCCCCAACCAGTTCGCGCTTGTTCGTCTCGCACAACGCCAGGAACTCGTCGCGGAAGTACTTGATGCCACTGGTGATCGGCGAGACGGCGCCGTCACCGAGCGCGCAGAACGAGCGGCCGAGGATGTTGTCGCAGACGTCGAGGAGGGTGTCGATGTCCTCCTCGGTGCCCTTGCCGTCGACCATCCGCTCCAGGATCTGCGCCAGCCAGTACGTGCCCTCACGGCACGGGGTGCACTTGCCGCAGGACTCGTGCTCGTAGAACTGCGTCCACTTCATCACGGCCCACGGCACGGAAACCGTCTCGTTGAACACCTGCACGGCCGTCGTGCCGAGCATGGAACCGGCTTCCGCCGCGCCTTCGAAGTCCAGCGGGACATCGAGGTGCTCGGCGGTGAACATCGGCGTCGACGAGCCACCCGGCGTCCAGAACTTCAGCGGGATGCCGTCCTTCATGCCACCTGCCATGTCGAGCAGCTCGCGCAGCGTGGTGCCGAGCGGGCACTCGTACTGGCCGGGCTTCTCGACGTGTCCCGAGATCGAGTAGATCTTGGGGCCTGGCGACTTCTCGCGGCCCATCTGGCGGAACCAGTCCGAGCCGCCGTTGACGATGAACGGCGCGCTGGCGATGGTCTCGACGTTGTTGACCGTGGTCGGCGCGGCGTAGAGGCCGGCGGCCGCGGGGAACGGCGGCTTGAGCCGCGGCTGGCCGCGACGGCCTTCCAGCGAGTCGAGCAGCGCGGTCTCTTCACCGCAGATGTACGCGCCGGCGCCCGCGTGGACCGTGATGTCCAGGTCGAAGCCGGACTTGAGGATGTCGATGCCGAGGTACCCGGCGTCGTAGGCCTCGCGCACGGCCGCGTTCAAGCGCCGGATGCAGTGCAGCGCCTCGCCTCGGACGTAGATGAAGCAGTGGTGCGAGCGCATCGCGTACGAGGCGATGATGCAGCCCTCGATCAGCGAGTGCGGGTCCGCCATCATCAGCGGGATGTCCTTGCAGGTACCCGGCTCGCCCTCGTCGGCGTTGATCACCAGGTAGTGCGGCTTGTCCTCGTTCGGCGGCATGAAGGACCACTTGATGCCGGCCGGGAAGCCGGCGCCACCACGGCCACGCAGGCCGGAGTCCTTGACCAGCTGCACGAGCTGCTCGGGAGTGCCCTTGAGCGCCTTGCGGACGGCCGTGTAGCCCTCCAGCGCTTCGTAGGACTGGATCGTCCAGGACTTGGGAGAGAGCCAGCGCTTGGTCAGCACCGGCGTGATGGGATCAGCCATTACTTCTTCTCCACCTCAGGCAGCGGAACGTCGTCCATGACCGGAGCGGTCCAGCCGCGCTCCTGCGCGACCTGCGCGCCGCGCAGCGTTTCGACGGCCTGCGAAGGACCGTCGATGTCCGCGCGGTACTGGACCGGGTCGTCCGGGAAGAACCCGGCGAGCTGCAGTTCGGCACCCTTGAAGTCGGTCAGCGGCGCGCCACGCGTCGGCTGCGGCTTCTTGCCAGCCTGCAACGCGTCGACCAGCGCGACGGCCTTGTCCTCGGTCTGGTTGTCGAAGTACTCGTAGTTGACCTGGATCACCGGGGCGAGGTCGCAGGCCGCGAGGCACTCGGCGTGCTCCAGCGTGATCGAGCCCGGCGTGTTGGGCTCGCCCGCGGTCTCGTTGTGCCCCAACGGCTTCTCCTCGGACCCGAGGTGCGTCTGGAGCTTCTTGTAGATCGCGTCGCCGCCCATGGCCGCGCACAGCGTGTTGGTGCAGACGCTCACCAGGTGCTCGCCGCACGGGCGGCGCTTGTACATGGTGTAGAACGTCGCGACCGCGCTGACCTCGGCGTCGGAGAGGCCGAGTTGCGTGGCACAGAAGGAAATCCCCTCCTGGCTGACGTACCCCTGCACCGACTGCACCAGGTGCAGCATCGGCAGCAGCGCCGACCGCGACTGCGGGTAGCGCGCGATCAGGTTCTCGGCCTTCGCGACGATGTCCTCGTCGAAAATGACTTCCGGAGCTTGGGTCATCGGTCCACTCCCCCCATGACGGGGTCAATCGAGGCGATGGCGGCGATCACGTCGGCCACCAGCCCGCCTTCGGCCATCGCGGGCATCGACTGCAGGTTCACGAAGCTTGGTTCGCGCACGTGCACCCGCAGCGGCCGCGTGCCACCGTCGGACACCAGGTGCGCGCCCAGCTCGCCGCGCGGCGACTCGACCGGCACGTAGACCTGGCCCGGCGGCACCTTGAAGCCCTCGGTCACCAGCTTGAAGTGGTGGATGAGCGACTCCATGGACTGGCCCATGATCTTGCGGACGTGCTCCAGCGAGTTGCCCATGCCGTCGCTGCCGACCGACAGCTGCGCGGGCCAGGCGATCTTCTTGTCCTCGACCATGACCGGGCCGGGCTCGAGCATCTTCAGCGCCTGCTTGATGATCCGCAGGCTCTGGTGCATCTCCTCGACGCGGATCAGGTACCGCGCCCAGCAGTCGGCGTCGTTCGAGGTCGGGATGTCGAACTCGAACTCGTCGTAGCGCGAGTACGGCTCGGTCTTGCGCAGGTCCCACGGCAGGCCAGCGCTGCGCAGCACCGGGCCGGTGACACCGAGCGCCAGGCAGGCGTCGACGGGCAGGTAGCCGACGCCCTTGAGCCGGTTGCGCCAGATCGGCTGGCCGGTGAACAGCTTGTCGTACAACGGAAGCCGCGAGTCCATCGTCTTGACGAACTCGGTGACCTTCTCGTGGTAGTCGGCTGGCATGTCCTGCGCGAGGCCGCCGGGGCGGATGAACGCGTGGTTCATCCGCAGGCCGGTCAGGTGCTCCAGCAGGTGCAGCACCTCTTCGCGCTCACGGAAGCCGAGCGTCATGGCGGTGGTCGCGCCGAGCTCCATACCGCCGGTGGCGATGTAGACCAGGTGCGAGCCGATGCGGTTGATCTCCAGCAGCATCACCCGCAGCAGCTCCGCACGCGGCGGGGCCTGGATGCCGAGCAGCTTCTCGACCGCGAGGCAGTACGCCATCTCGGTCGACAGCGGCGCCAGGTAGTCCATGCGCGTCACGAAGGTGACGCCCTGGGTCCAGGTGCGGTACTCGCAGTTCTTCTCGATCCCGGTGTGCAGGTAGCCGATGACCGAGCGGAGCTGGGTGACGGTCTCGCCCTCCATCTCCAGCACGAGCCGGAGCACGCCGTGCGTCGACGGGTGCTGCGGGCCCATGTTGATGACCATGCGCTCGTCGTGCTGGGCGTCGGCGACGACGTCGTCCCAGTCACCGCCGGAGACGCTGTAGACGCGCCCTTCGGTGGTCTCACGCGAATCGGCGTACCCGGTGCTGTCGGAACCTTCGGGGCTCGTGTCCGTGCCCGTCGTGACGTCGGCCAGGTTTTCGGTGCTCACGAGTAAGACCTCCGCTGGTCCGGCGGCGGGATCTCCGCGCCCTTGTATTCGACCGGGATCCCGCCGAGCGGGTAGTCCTTGCGCTGGGGGTGACCGTCCCAGTCGTCCGGCATGAGGATGCGGGTCAGCGCCGGGTGGCCGTCGAAGACGATGCCGAACATGTCCCAGGCCTCGCGCTCCTGCCAGTCCGCCGTCGGGTAGACCTCGACGATCGACGGCACATGCGGGTCCTCGATGTCCATGGTGACCTCGAGCCGGATGCGGCGGCGGTAGGTCATCGAGGTCAGGTGGTACACCGCGTGGAGGCGCTGCGGGATGTCGACGCCGTAGTCGACGCCGGAGACCGAGCTGCACAGCTCGAAGCGCAGGCCGCCGTCGTCGCGCAGCGTCCGGCAGATGGCGACCAGGTGCTCGCGGGCGACGTAGAAGGTGATCTCGCCGCGGTCGACCGTGGTCTGCTGGATGGCTTCGGCCGGGATCTTGTTGTCGGCCAGCGCCGCGTAGAACTCGTCGGCGAACTCGTCGAACCAGCCGCCGTACGGGCGCTCGGCAGGCGCGGGCGCGTAGGCCGGGAGCCGGACGCCGCCGTAGCCAGAGGTGTCACCGGTCCCGGAGACACCGAACATGCCGAAGCGTTCTTTACCGGTGACCACCGGCTCGGCCGGGCGAGCGCCGGTCGGTTCGAGGCCGCCTTCGGGACGGTCGGCGCTGGACTGCTCCCCGCCGACTTCTGGGGTTTCGGGCACGTCGCTCACTTCTTCGCGTACTTGATGGACGAGGCGATCAGCTCGGTGCGCGCGCCACTGGCCTCGCGGATCGCGGCCCGTCGGGCGTTGATCGGCTCGTCCTGGATCTTGGCGTGCAGCTTGAGGATCGCGTCGAGCAGCATTTCCGGGCGCGGCGGGCAGCCGGGGAGGTACATGTCGACCGGCACGATGTGGTCGACGCCCTGCACCACGGCGTAGTTGTTGAACATCCCGCCGGACGAGGCGCAGACGCCCATCGCCAGCACCCAGCGCGGCTCGGCCATCTGGTCGTAGATCTGGCGCAGGACGGGAGCCATCTTCTGGGTCACGCGACCGGCGACGATCATCAGGTCGGCCTGGCGCGGAGTCGCGCTGAAGCGCTCCATGCCGAAGCGGGCGATGTCGTAGCGCGAGCCGCCGACCGTCATCATCTCGATGGCGCAGCAGGCAAGGCCGAAGGTCGCGGGCCACAGCGAGTTCTTGCGCGCCCAGTTGACCAGCCCTTCGAGGCTGGCCAGCAGGATTCCGTTGGGGAGTTTCTCTTCCAGACCCATGGCTCTAGTTCCAATCCAGCCCGCCGCGCCGCCACACATAGGCGTACGCGAACCCGACGGTCACGATGAACAGCACGATCTCCACCAGGCCGAACATGCCGAGAGCGTCCGCGCTCACCGCGAACGGGTAGAGGAAGACCATTTCGATGTCGAACAGGATGAACAGCATCGCGGTGATGTAGTACGCGACGGGCATCCGGCCGCCACCCGCGATGGGCTGCGGCGAGGGTTCGATCCCGCATTCGTAGGCCGAGAGTTTGGCCTTGTTGTACCGGCTCGGGCCGACCAGCGGGCCCAGGAGCACCGACAGCACGGCGAAGCCGAGTGCCATCACGAAGAGGAAGACCAACGGGAGATACATCTTCAGGCCAGGCTGGGTAGGAGCCTGTGCCACCTGCTCGGTGGCGGCCAACATCAGCACGGGTTTCGCCATCCTTTCCGCGCCGCTGCGGGATCGAGTTGGGCTTGGTTGAGACAGCCCTCGGACGGCACCCTAAGGGACCTGGATCACACGTCTGAGGGTTAGGGCACCCTTACGGGCCGTGCTTGCTTGTGAAAATCTTCACAAGCGACCCGTCAAAGTTGTGAAGCGATTCACAAAGCATGGGCCGAGTGTAGGACGTGACTCACAGTCTTGTCCCTAGCCCCCGTGGTATAAGGCTTACCTAACTTCCCGGGGCTCACACGGCGCGGACCAGCGATGATCGTTTCCAGACCCGACATAACGGTCGTACTGTGATCTATCCCACCCACCATTTCGCCGCGGGCGACTCCTTATCCGAAGCGCATGAGCGCCCCTTTCACAACCTTGAACGTTGCGAAAGGGGCGTTCACATCACCTGCGCCGCTACCTAGCGACCGCCCTCGGCACGTGACAAGGGGCGCCCTTGCAACGCTCTGGGTGACAAGGGCCGCCTTGCCACCCAGCCCGCGCCCTGGGCGCCCGACAACTGCACAAAGGCCACTTTCGCAACGCTGACGGTTACAAAAGTGGCCTTTGTTTCGTTCGAGCCGAGCCTCAGCGAGGCGAGGGCGTGACCCGCGCGAGCGCGGCGATGAGACGGTCGACGCCGTCCCCGCCCTTGGCGTCGTAGCAACCGGAAAGCCCCTTGTAGACCAGGGGAAGGATGCTGTTGATCCGCAGCCCGTACTTCGTCGCGGCCCGCATCACCTTCGGCTTGCCGATCAGCTTCGCGAAGACGTTCCCGAGCCGGTAGTACCCGCCCATCAGCTCCGCGACGGCCAGTGGGTAACCCTCCAGTGCACGTTCACGCGACGGTCCCTCCCGCCGGGCGAGCGCCTGCACGACACACTCCGAAGCCAGCTGCGCCGACTCCATCGCGGCCGAGATGCCCTCACCGTTGAACGGGCTGACCATGCCGCCGGCGTCGCCGAGCAGCAGCAGGCCGTTCCGGTAGTGCGGGGTGCGGTTGAACCCCATCGGCAGACCGGCGCCGCCGACCTTGCCGATCGCGTTCTCCTCGCGGTAGCCCCATTCCTCCGGGGTCCCGTCGAGCCACTGCCGCAGCAGCGCGCGGTAGTCGGTGCTGCGGAAGGAAGCCGAGGTCGAGAGCATGCCGAGGCCGACGTTCACGGTGCCGTCACCGAGCGGGAACGCCCAGCCGTAGCCGGGAAGCAGCTTCGGGTTGCGCGGGTCGGACTTGTCCCACAGCTCGAGGTGGCCCTCGATGAACGGGTCGTCGTGGCGCGGGCTCTTGTAGTACCGGCGCACCGCGACACCCATCGGGCGCTTGTCGTTCTTCTCGATGCCGACGGACAGCGCGAGCCGCGCGGACACGCCGTCGCAGGCGAGCACCAGCGGCGCCCGGTAGCTGACCGGCGTCTTCTCGGGGCCGACCTTGGCCTCGACGCCGACGACCCGGCCGGTGTGGTCGGTGATCGCGCCGGTGACCGTGGTCTTCTCGTACAGCCGCGCGCCCGCCTTGACCGCGGTCTTCGCGAGCAGGTCGTCGAAGTCCTGGCGGGTGCGGGAAACCCCGTACGGCGGGTAGCTGGTCAGGTCCGGCCAGTCGAACTCGAGCGTCTGGTCACCGGTGAGGATCCGCAGGCCGCGGCTGTGCACCCAGCCCGCGTCCTGGCTGGTGTCGATGCCGAGGTCGATGAGCTGCTTCACGCCACGCGGGGTGAGGCCGTCGCCGCAGACCTTCTCGCGCGGGAAGCTCGTCTTTTCGAGGAGCAAGACGTCCACCCCGGCGCGCGCGAGGTACGTCGCGGCGGTCGAACCGGCCGGGCCTGCGCCGACGACGATGACTTCGGCGTCGTGGTCGGGGTTCCGCTTGCTCATGATTCGGAGTCTACGTCGGGCTTCTTCGCGCGGTGGACGGCTACGACACCGAAAGTGAGATTCATCCACTCCACATCGGACCAGCCAGCCGACTCGATGATCTCCGCGAACTGGCGCTGCGCCGGCCATTCCAGCATCGATTCGGCCAGGTAGGCGTAGGCCTCGGGGTTGCTGGAGAAGCGGCGGCCGACCCAGGTCATCGCGCGGAGCATGAACTTGCGGTATACGAACCGCAGCGGCGCGAATGTGGGCGTCGACACTTCGCAGATCACCAGGCGCCCGCCCGGCCTGACCACGCGGGCGATCTCGGCGAGCGCGGCCTTGGTGTCGACGAAGTTGCGGATCCCGAGCGTGATGGTCGCGACGTCGAAGCTCGCGTCGGCGAACGGGAGGTTCAGCGCGTCGGCGGCGACCATCGGCACCTTGCGGTGCTTGCCCGCCTTCAGCATCCCGAACGAGAAGTCCGCCGCGAGGCACCACGCGCCGTTGCGGGTGTACTCGACGGTCGAGACGCCGGTGCCCGCGGCCAGGTCGAGCACCTTCTCGCCGCGCTTGGCGTCGAGCACGCGCGCGGTGGTGTTGCGCCACCGGCGGTCGAACCCGAAGGTCATGAACGAGTTCGCCCGGTCGTAACCGGACGCGACGTCGTCGAACATGGCGGCGACTTCGTGCGGATCCTTGTCCAGACTCGCTCGTGACATAGCCGAAGCGTAGACCGGCCTGGTTGAGAGTCCGCTCGCTGTCAGGCTCCACCCCATCGAGTGATCGAACACCCGTGCGACCCGGCGTAGCTTGGAGGTGTAGGCGATGATTGAAAACACCACAGCGAACGTCTTGACGGCCATCAGCCGCGGTCTCCGGCGAACACCTTCCGGAGCCGGGCCTCCTCGTCCGGTGAGAGGCTGGTCGACACCAGCTCGGCGCCGACCGCGCGGAGCCGCCCCACTGCGGTCTCCACGACGGCGTGCGAAGACAGCACGAACAAGGCGGACGTCCCCGGGGTCACCTTCTTCCGCACCTCGTCGACGAACCGGTCATCGATGCCGGCACCGGCCAGGTGCGAGCCCGCCATCGCACCCGCTCCGGCGCCGACAGCGATGCCCAGCAGCGGCACGAAGAAGACCAGCCCGAACAGCAGGCCCCAGAAACTGCCGCCGAGTGCCAGGCTTCGGCCGGATCCATCCGCGCCGCGCACTTGCTCCGTCCGTGGGCTTTCCCGTCCTCTCGGCCATGTCACCAGTGCCGCGTCGTCCACCTGCACGAGGTGCTGGCCCATGAGCGAGTCCAGCAACTCCAGCGCGGCACGCGCGCCGCCCGCCGTGTCGAACCGCCACACCGTCAGCGTCGCCATGCCGTCTCCCCTTGTTTTCCGTGCTTGGGAAGAACTCTGGCGCGCCAGGGGACGAACCGCGTCATCCACAGCGGGTGATGCGGGCGTCCTCACCGGGAGTGAACGCTTTGGGCATGAGAGCTGAGCCCACGACAGCGCGAATGGTGCTCATCCCGCTCGCGCTGGCGCAGTTCATCTGCAGCTTCGCGGGCTCCAACATGAACGTGATGATCAACGACATCAGCGCCGATCTGCACACCTCGGTGCAGGGCGTGCAGGTCACGATCACCATTTTCCTGCTGATCATGGCCGCGTTCATGATTCCCGGCGGCACGCTGACCGAGCGGTACGGCCGCAAGCGCTGTTTCAGGACAGGCCTGGTCGTGTACGGCGCCGGTGCCGTGCTCAGCGCGGTCTCGCCGGGCCTGGGCGCGCTGATTCTCGGCAATTCGATACTCGAAGGCATCGGCACGGCCATGCTGATCCCGCCGGTCTACATCCTCGCGACCGTGCTGTTCCCCGAGGTGACCGCACGCGCCCGCGCGTTCGGGGTCATCATGGCGATGGGTGGCGTTGGCGCCGCGGCCGGGCCGCTGATCGGCGGGCTCATCACCTCGGTGTTCAGCTGGCGTGCGGCCTTCGTGTTCCAGGCACTGGTGATCGCGCTGATCATCCTGCTCAGCCGCCGGATCACCGATCCCATCCCACCGGACCGGACCCGCGCGTTCGACATCGGCGGAGTCGTACTGTCGGCTGCGGGACTGATCCTCCTCGTCACGGGAATCCTGATGGCCGACAACAGCATCGCGCTGGCACTCGGCCTGATCGTGCTCGGCGCGCTCGTCCTGCTCTGGTTCTTCCGGTCGGCCAGTGCCAAGGAGAAGGCGGGCGGCGAGCCTTTGCTGGCACCGAGTGTGTTCCGCGTTCGCCTGGCCAACCTCGGACTCGCCACGCAGAACATCCAGTGGCTGCTGCTCATGGGAACCTCGTTCACCGTGGCCGCGTACCTCCAGGTGGTGCGCGGGTACAACGCGATCGAGACCGGAGTGATCTTCACGGCGGCCACGCTGGGCCTGCTCGTGTCGTCACTCGCCGCCGAACGGCTGGCGAAACGCCGTGCTCAGAAGACCCTCATCACGGTCGGCTTCGTACTGGCCATCGCCGGCATCGGCGTGCTGCTGGCCATGGTCAGCGACACCTCGGGTCCGTGGGCCTTCACTCCCGGGCTCCTCATGATCGGGGTGGGACTGGGCGTCATGCTGACCCCGTCGGTCAACGTCGTGCAATCCAGCTTCGGCGAAGAGGAACAGGGGGAGATTTCCGGGCTCTCCCGCTGCGTCTCCAACCTCGGATCCTCACTGGGCACGGCCATCGCGGGCACGATCCTCGTCGCCGCACCCGGCCCCGGCTCCTACACCGCCGCGATGGCCACCTTGGCCGCCATCGGACTCATCGGCCTAGGCGCAGCGGTCTTCCTCCCCGCACAGCAGTGAACCTCGTGCGGAGTCTCAGCCGAGGAACGCGTATTTCGCCAGCGGCCGCACGCGGACAGGCACGATGTAGGGCGCTCTGAGCCACCGTCCTCGCTCGAACACCACGACCATGTTCTCCCCGGTGCCGCCGACCCAGGCAGGCGTACCTGGTTCATGCCGCATCCTGGTCGCTCCACGGAGCGAGGGCACGCCACGCAGCCTGGCGGTCGAACCATCCTCGTAACTCACGTAGAGATCCGGCGAGTTCCGGTTCCTGCGGACCGGGTAGTCGGGGACCACCGTCACCGAGGCCTCCCGCCAGCCGGTCTCCAGCACCGCACGGTGCCGTCGCCGCCAGGCCGCCCCGCCGGCCAGATAGAAGGGCACACAGACGAGCGCGACCAGCAGCGCCATGCCGAGGACGACCCTGGAGCCGGTGTCGTTCGCCTCGTCGAGGGTCCGGACCCGCCCGGACTCCGCCGGGTCGTAAACCACGGTGACTTGCTCGAACGGGACGTAGTCGCGGCCGGAGTCCCGCTGGATCTCAGCGCGGTGGCGCCTCCCTCCGGTGATGTACTCGACCACCATCGAAGGTGTGCCCCTGACCGGGTTGTGCGTGGTCACCACCATCCCGGGCACGCGGGTTCCGTTGGCCAGCAAGGTCTCCGCGGCCGAATTCATGGCGACGAGGCCGATGCAGCCGCCGATCACCATCCCGGCGCACACCACCGCGAGGCCATAGGCACGACGGCTGATCGTCCGCAGGCGGCGGGTCTGGCCATCAATGGCCTGCGGTTCCTCCGACGGCCGCCGTCTCGGGCGTACCGCTCTTTCCCCCAGTTTCATTAAACGAGTATAGGACCGGCAAAGCGACCTTGACCTGCAAAACCGCTGACTGGGCAGGCTGTTGGCGCACGGTCGGCAGCTCAGCCGAGCGCGGCGAGCATGCCTCGAACGGCGATGGGCCAGGCGAACTGCTCGGCCCGCGCCCGGGCCGCGGCCCGGCGCGAGTCCTCGGGACTGTCGAGCAGGCCGGTGACCGCGTCGGCGAAGGCGGGTGCGTGATCGTCGACGGCGGCGCCGCACTCCGGCCGGACGATCTCCCGCAGCGCCGACGACGCCGAGACGACCACCGGCGTCCCGGAAGCGAGTGCCTCCAATGCGGCGAGCCCGAAGGTCTCATGGGGTCCCGGAGCCAGTGAAACATCCGCGCTGGCCAGTAACCGGGCGACCTCGTTGCGGCCGGACAGGAACCCCAGGAAGGTCACGGGAAGTCCGCGGGCCCGGCGTTCCAGCGCGCGTCTTCGAGGCCCGTCGCCCGCGACCACCAACCGGACGTTGGCTCCGGCGTCGGTCAGCTCGGCGACTGTGTCCACGCTGCGTTCCACATGTTTCTCGGGCGAGAGTCGTCCACAGTGGACCAACAGGGCGTCGGCGGTGCCCGCGAGCTCGTGGCGCCACGAGCCGTCGCGTCTGGCGGGAGTGAAGGTCGCGAGGTCGACGCCGAGCGGCACGCGCTGGACGTTGGGCGCCGCGATCCGGTCGAATTCGGCTCTGGCGAAGGAAGTCGTGCAGACGACCGTGTCATAGCTGCCGGCCATCCGCCGGTTCGCGGCGTCGGCGACCCTGCGGGCCAGCTGGTGCGGCAGCAGGAACTGCTCGAGTAACCGGTCCAGCCGCTCATGGGAGATGACCACGCTGGGCACGCCGTGGTCGCGCGCCCACACGCCCATGCCGCGCAGCGTCAGCCGATCCGAAACCTCGAGGCGGTCCGGTTCGAGCCTGCGCAGGATGTTCCGCACCCGATGCGGGTCGACCGCCCGGTAGCCGCCGGTTCCCGGAATTTGCAAGGCGGGCAAGGAAAACCGCCGCACTCCGCTCGGCAGCAGCTCGTCGGCGTACCGGCGGCCTGGCACGACCAGCGTCACCTGGTGTCCACTCGCGACATACCCGGCGCCGAGGTGATGCAGGGCCGTCTTCAGCCCGCCGGACCTCGGTCCGTAGAAGTTGGCGAGCTGGACGATGTGCACCTAGGCCGCCTTGGCCGCACGCCCAGTCACCGCTTCGTAGTGGCCGACGAGTTCGTGGCACACGGCAGGCCAGGTACGGGAGAGCACGACCTTGCGTGCCCGTTCGCCGAGCCGTGCGCGCAACGCCGGATCCCGGAGGTCGTTCACCTTGTCCACCAACGCGCCCGCGAAGGCATCCCGGTCGGCGGGCAGCAGGAACCCGGTCCGCCCAGGCAGCACGAGATCCTTGGGGCCGCCCGCGGCCGGCGCCAGCACCGGCAAACCGGAGGCCATGGCCTCCTGGATCGCCTGGCAGAACGTCTCATGTGGACCGGTGTGCACGAAGACGTCCAGGCTCGCGTAAGCCTCCGAGAGCTCATCCCCATACCGGGCGCCGAGGAAGGCGGCGCCGGGAATCCGCTCCCGCAACGACTGCAGCTCCGGGCCATCGCCGACCACGACCAGCCGGACACCGTCCAGCCCGGCCAACGCGGTCAGCCGGTCGACCTCCTTCTCGGGCGCGAGCCGCCCGACGAACCCGACCAGCAGCTCCCCATTGGGCGCCAGCTCCCGGCGGAAAGCCTCCGAAGCGTGCGACGGCGAGAACTTGTCGATGTCGACACCCCGCGCCCACCGATGCACCCGCGGCACCCCGTGCGCCCTGAGCTGCTCCACCGAGTCGCTCGACGGCGCCAGCGTCCGATCGGCCCGGCTGTGCAGCCGCCGTACCCACCGCCAAGCCGCCCGCGCCGCGATCCCGAACCCGTAAGCGGCCGCGAACCCGGCGATGTCCGTCTGGTAGACCGCGATCGAAGGCACCCGCAACCGCCGCGCGGCCGCCAGCCCTCGCGCGCCCACCACGAACGGCGAGGCCAGGTGCACCACGTCTGGCCGGAACCCGGCCATCGCGGTCAGCACGGTCCGGGTCGGCACCCCGATCGGCAGCGAATGCACGCCAGGGAAGTCCAGCGCCGGGATCCGCACCACCGGCGCACCCCGATACTCGGACGGCCCCGGTCCCGGCGCGATGATCAGCACGTCGTGCGCCCGCTCCCGCAGGTGCTCGACCACACGGAGAACGGAGTTGGTCACGCCGTTCACCTGGGGCAGGAAACTTTCGGTGACTATGGCGACTCGCACGCCCTCACCCTGCCACCCGCCCCCAAACCCCCCGTAACCCCCAAACCAACGACCGCCGAACACCTCCCCCACCACCCACCCACACCCACGCACCCCGTGTCCCCCACCCACACACGCCGTGCCCCACACCCAGGCACCCCGTGTCCCACACCGCGGCACCCCATGTCCCACACCCAGGCACCCGATCTCGAACACCCAGGTACGCGTGTCGTCCATCCAGGCACGCGTGTCGTCCATCCGCGCACGCGTGCCGTCCATCCAGGTACGCGTGTCGTCCGGCTGCGCACGCCCACCCACGCGTCTTTGCCGCTCCCGCACGCGTCTTTGCCGGTCCCGCACGCGTCTTTGCCGGTCCCGTACGCGTCTTTGCCGCTCGCGTACGCGTCTTTGCCGGTCCCGAACGCGGGTCAACCGGGCGGGCCGGGTCGCCAATACCCGAGGTCGGGGTGGAAAACCACAGACAGCCCACCACTTGTCATCTCAAGGTCGTGTCCCGGAAACCAGGGCAGCCCACACTAAAGAAGCATGACCCTCTTGTCCTCCAGGCCCCCGCAGCCCGTCGAACCTGGGCTGCTGTCGAGGGCGCTCGAGGTCGCCGGACGACTGGCCAACGACGCCACCGATGTCATCACGGCGACCGCCGGGCGCGGCGCGCACCCCGACACCAAGGACTCACCGTTCGACTGGGTCACCGATACCGATCGCATTCTCGAGCGGCACACCCGGCGGGTGCTGGCCGCCGAATTCCCCGGGATTCCGGTGGTCGGTGAGGAGTTCGGGGCCGACCATGGCGCTGATATCGCCGAATACCGGTGGGTGGTCGATCCGGTCGACGGGACCGCGAACTACGTCGCCGGGGTTCCGTGGTGTGCGTACAGCCTCGCGTTGATCGATGCCTCGGGGCCGGTCGTCGGAGTCGTCGCCGATCCTTACCGGGCGCAGATCTACGCGGCGGCTCGCGGGCGCGGCGCACGGGCGAATGGGAAGCCGATCAAGCTCATGGATCGGCCGAGTCCGGCGGGCGCGATCGTGTGCACCGAACTGACGAGGACAGGGCCCTGGCCGGGGATGGGCGAGTTCATCCAGCGGGCCGCGGCCGCTCACGCGGGGGTGCGGGTGCTGGGGTCGGCCGCGCTTTCGATCGCGCAGGTGGCGCTCGGCCACGCCACCGCCGCCGTGCTGCACAGCTACAGCGAATGGGATGTCGCCGGTTCCGTCGCGCTGGCGATCGAGGCCGGGGCCGTCGTGCTGGACCGGCATGGTGAGGACACCGCGCTGCCGGCGGACGGGGTGCTGGTGGCCACGCCGAGCGTGGCCGATGAGGTGCTCAGCTGGTGGCAGGAGACGGCTGCGCTGCTCTGACCTGGCGCTTGTTCTGGCGCCGGATCCACCACAGCACCGGTGTCGCGATCAGCCAGGTGATGAGGATCGTGATGCCCAGCGGCACCAGCGTCGTGGTGAACGTGCGGCCCGCGACCCTGGTGAGTTCGGGATCACCCGCGTCGTACTCGATGCGGACGCGCGCGCCCACGGCGAGGCCGCTCGGGTAGAGCACACCGTTGGCGGGGCTGTGGACGATTCCGTCCGGTGTGTCGTAGCGGATGATCGTGCGGTCGAAGGCGACGGACTCGACTGTCGCTTCGGCCTGGCCGAGCTGGCCTTCGATGGCGTTGTCGTTGCGGATCGCGGCGAACAGCAGTGCGAGGCACATCAGGGTGAGCAGCGAAGCGACACCGACGGTGGCACGCCACCCGATGCGCCTAGCCCGCTCGCCTTTCGCAGTCACGCCGCGAGCGTACCCAGCGGGTGACACCGGCGTGCCCCGGCATGGTGCGGGCACCATGCCGGGGCAGCGCGTCTCAGTGCTGGTGGTGCTCCTCCGCCAGCAGGCGATGGGTCTCGTGGATCTGCTGGTACGACTTCGGCTCGTGCACGACGGCCCGCGCCGCGACCGCAGCCGTGGTCTGGCCGTTCGGGCCGACGGCGGGCTTGGCCGGGGTGTACAGCCAGGTCTGGAACAGGTCGTACAGCGGCTTGCCGGACACCTTCTCCGCCAGCGCGACGAACTCCGGGATCACCGCGGTCTTGCCCTTCTTCACGGTCGTCCAGGTCTGGAGGATCTTGAAGAACGAGTCGTCGCCGACGGCCTTACGCAGCGCGTGCAGCGCGAGGGCGCCACGGTCGTAGACGGCGTCGTCGAACTGCTTGTCCGCGCCCGGGTTGGCGGGCAGGACCGTCCAGAACGGGTCGTCGGCCGGGATCGAGTCGTAGGTGAACTGCGCCAGCTCGTCGGCGGTGCCCTCACCCTGCTCCTCTGACCACAGGAACTGGGCGTACGAGGCGAAGCCCTCGTTCAGCCAGATGTCGCTCCACTTGCCGAGCGCGACCGAGTCACCGAACCACTGGTGGGCGTTCTCGTGCGCGATGAGCGAGGTGTTCGCGCCCTTGGCGAAGTTGCGCGCGCCGTAGACCGGCCGGGTCTGGTTCTCGAGCGAGAAGTTGATCCCGCTGGTCACGACCCCGCCCTGGGCTTCGAACGGGTACGGCCCGAACTTGCTCGCCAGGAACTCGTTGATCTCCGGGGTGCGCTCCACGCTGGCCTTGGCCGCGTCGAGCGAGGCGCCGAGGTCGTTGCCGTAGCCGGTGATGAACGGCTTGCCGTCGGGCGTGGTCTGCAGGTTGACGTCGTACTTGCCGACCTCCAGCGAGGTCAGGTAGGTCGCCTGCGGCTGGGTGCTGCGCCAGTACCAGCGGGTCCAGCCCGCGCGGTTGCGCTCGGTGCGCACGAGCGAGCCGTTCGACAGCGCGACCACGTCGTTCGGGACCTCGACCGAGACGTCGAAGGTCGCCTTGTCGGTCGGGTGGTCGTTCGACGGGTACCACCAGGCGGCGCTCTGCGGCTCGTCGACGGCGAGCGCGCCGGTCGGGGTCTTCTTCCAGCCGTTGGCGATGCCGTCGATGACCACCTTGGACGGCGTGTCGGCGTAGGCGACGGCGACCGTGATGGGCTGCCCCTTGGCGAGCGGCTTGGCGGGCTTGACGATCAGCTCGCCGTCGGCCGTGTCATTTGTGAACTGCGCGGGCACATTGTTCACCCGGACCGATTTGACCTTGAGTCCGAAATCGAGGTTGAAACTGGACAATTCCTGCGTGGTCGTCGCGATAATCGTCGTGGTGCCGTTGAGCAGGTCCGTCGACGGCTGGTAAGTGAGCCGAATGTCGTAATGCGCGACGTCGTAGCCGCCGTTGCCGGCGCCCGGGTAGTAGGGATCGCCTACACCCGGCGCACCAGGTCCCGGCGCCGCACCGGCCGTGGATGCGAACAGGGCGACCGCGACACCTCCGGCCACCGCGCCCAATCCGGCACGAGTTCTCTTCCGCATGACCAATTCCTCCCGAAGTCTGATGAGCGCGCTGAACGTATCGGGGGATTCATGGTCGAGAAACAGCCGAAAGGTTGGTCTTGCCACGTGGGAATATGACCAAAAACTTTTGACAGTGGTTCAAGAAGCAGGATCAAGAACCGGCGACGGCCGACTTCACCGCCGCGCGCACGCGGGCGTGCAGGTCGCGGTGCCTGGTGCGGTCGACCCGCACCTCGACCACCCGCAGGCCGGGCTCTGGCCGCAGCGCGGCACGGAACTCGGTCAGCGTCTCGGCGACGATGTGCGGCACGTGATACCCGGCGCACAGCGCGCCGAGGTCCGCGCCGTGCGGCGTGCCGAACACCCGCTCGAAGCTGGCACTGTGCTCGGGCGCGCCCTGCTCGAGCAGCGAGAAGATGCCGCCGCCGTCGTCGTTGAGCACCACGATCGTCAGGTCGGGCCGCTGCTCGGCGGGTCCGGTGAGCAGGCCGTTCGTGTCGTGCAGGAACGTCAGGTCCCCGATCAGCGCGTACGAGTGGCCACGGTGGACGGTCGCGGCGCCGATCGCGGTCGACACCGTCCCGTCGATGCCGGCGACCCCGCGGTTGCGGTGCACGAGCACGTCGGGGCGCAGCCGCCCGGCGAGCGCGATATCGCGGGTCGGGTTGGACGAGCCGACCACCAGCAGCGAGTCCGGCGGCAGCGCGTCGACGAGTTCGGAAGCGAGCCGCAGCCCGCTCGGCCACGGTTCGCTCGCCAGCGCCTCGGTGACGGCGGCGTGCGCGGCGGCGTCGGCACGCTGCCAGTGCGCGAGCCACTCCGGATCGGCGGGCTTGGTCGGCTCGGCGAACCACTGCCCGACCTGGCGGACGTTGTGCGCGGGCGCGGGCCAGTCGGAGTCGGGACGGACGAGCAGCACCTCGACGTCCGGATCGGACAGCACGGCTTGGACCTGCCGGAACACGGTCGGACGGCCGAGGCAGAGCACCTGCTCAGGCTTGTGCTCGCGGATGAACTCCTCGACGCCCAGCAGCCAGGCGCCCGACGAGATCGCGGTCGCGCCCGCCAGCCCGATGCCCCCGGTCTCCGAGACCACCGGCCAGCCGTGCTGCTCGGCCCATTCACTGGCCGCCTGCACCCCGGTGTCGCACGCGATGACCAGCCCACAGCGGGCGGACGGGACCACGAACGACGGCAGCGCGCCGAAGTCGGGCAGCTCGGTCCATCTGGCGCCGCCGGGGCGGCCTTCGAGTGATTCGTACCACTCCAGCGCGACAGCGCCATCCGAGTCGAAGTCCGGGACCAGCGGCTCGCGGAACGGGATGTTCAGGTGAACGGGCCCGCTGCGCCACTCGCCATAAGCGGCGTTCCACGCCCGGCAGATCTGGCTGCGCCAGTACGAGTTCTGCCCGGCGCGGCGCTCGGCGACGGCGAGCTCGTCGAAGTACCGGATCGCGTCGCCGTAGAGACGCGCCTGGTTGATGACCTGGCTGGCGCCTGCGGAGCGCAGCTCGGGCGGGCGATCGGCGGTCAGCACGATCAGTGGCACACCGGCGCGGTCGGCTTCGAGCACGGCCGGGTGAAAGTTGGCGGCGGCGGTGCCGGAGGTGCACAGCAGCGCGACGGGACGGCCGGTCCTGGCCGCGATGCCGAGTGCGAGGAACCCGGCGCTGCGCTCGTCGATCCGCACGTGGACCTGCACCCGGCCGGACGCGGCCGCGTCGTAGAGCGCGATCGAGAGCGGCGCGTTACGGGATCCCGGGCAAAGCACCACGTGGGACACCGTGTTGCGTACCAGTTCATCGACGATGACCCTGGCCTGCGCGGTGGAAGGATTCACCGGCAGTCTCCTGGTGTCTCGTCAGTACTCATGGCCACCTATTCTCCCAAACGTGGATGACGCCCAGGTTTCCGAGCTGTTCGACCCGGCCTTGTGGACCCCGATCGAGGGTTTCGACTTCACCGACATCACGTATCACCGCTCCTCTGAGGTTCGCTCAGGCAAGCGGGTCGTGCGCGTCGCGTTCGACCGTCCGGAGGTCCGCAACGCCTTCCGTCCGCACACCGTGGACGAGCTGTACCGCGCGCTCGACCACGCGCGGATGAGCTCGGACGTCGGGTGTGTCCTGCTCACCGGCAACGGCCCCTCCGCCAAGGACGGCGGCTGGGCGTTCTGCTCCGGTGGTGACCAGCGTATTCGCGGAAGGTCCGGCTATCAGTACGCGGACGGCGAGACCTCCGACACGGTGGACCCCGCGCGGGCGGGCAGGCTGCACATCCTCGAGGTCCAGCGCCTCATCCGCTTCATGCCGAAAGTGGTGATAGCGGTGGTGCCGGGCTGGGCCGCGGGCGGCGGCCACTCGCTCCACGTGGTGTGCGACCTCACGCTCGCCTCCGAGGAGCACGCGCGCTTCAAGCAGACCGACGCGGACGTCGGCTCGTTCGACGGCGGCTACGGCTCGGCGTACCTCGCCCGCCAGGTCGGCCAGAAGTTCGCCCGCGAGATCTTCTTCCTCGGCCGCTCCTACACCGCGGCCCAGATGGAGGCCATGGGCGCCGTCAACGCCACGATCCCCCACGCCGAGCTGGAGGCCACCGCCCTCGAATGGGCCTGGGAGATCAACGGCAAGTCCCCGACCGCGAACCGCATGCTCAAGTACGCCTTCAACCTGATCGACGACGGCCTCGTCGGCCAGCAGCTCTTCGCTGGCGAGACCACCCGCCTCGCCTACATGACCGACGAAGCCGTCGAAGGCCGCGACTCCTTCCTGCAGAAGCGCGACCCCGACTGGTCCAGCTACCCGTACTACTACTGAGCCCGCCGTGACCCCCAAGATCCGCGAAGTCTGGCTGGACGGCAGTCCTGAGGGCGTCTGTGAGCTCACGGACGCCCTCAGGCACGCGCTGGCGGGCGGTCAGCCGGTTCTGCCGCTCAACGCCAAGGACCCGGGCGCCAAGGCGCTGCGCGACGCGATGGCGCCCGACCAGCCGGTCGAGCCGGACACGGCCGTGATCATCGCCACCTCCGGCTCGACGGGCGCGCCCAAAGGCGTCCTGCTCTCGGCCGAGGCACTGCTGGCCTCCGCCAACGCGACCTACGAGGCGATCGGCCCGCACGGACCGTGGCTGCTGGCGACCCCGCCGCACTACATCGGCGGCCTCCAGGTCATCACCCGGTCCATCGTCGCGGGCCTCGAGCCGATCCTGCACGACGGCGACTTCGCGTCAGGGGCCGAGAAGATGGACGGCGACGCGTTCTACACCGCGCTCGTGCCCACCCAGCTCGTCGACGTGCTCGACAAGGGCGGTCCGGCGCTGGAAGCGCTCAAGACCTTCGAAAAGATCATCATCGGCGGCGCTCCCCTGCATCCCGAGGTGCGCGAGCGGGCAACACGTGCCGGGTTGGGCGTCGTCGGCGCCTACGGCATGAGCGAGACCGCGAGCGGATGCTTCTACGACGGCCGCCCACTCCACTGCGTCGGCTTCGAGTTCGGCGACAACCAGCGCATCCGCATCTCCGGCGACACCCTCGCGCACGGCTACCGCCTCCAGCCTGAGCTGACCGCCGAGTGCTTCGCTGACGGCTGGTTCGAGACCTCCGACCGGGGCCGGATCGACGAGGACGGCAGGCTCGAAGTGCTCGGGCGGGTCGACGACATGATCAACACCGGCGGCGTCAAGGTGCCCGCCACGGCCGTCGAACGGGTCCTGATCAGCCAGTTCGGCGTCAAAGACGCCTGCGTGGTCGGCGTCCCGCACCATCGATGGGGCGAGACTGTGGTCGCGGTCATCGTCGCCGACGGCGAGCCGTCGATCGAATGGCTGCGCGCCGCCGTGCGCAAGGCGGCCGGTCCGGCGGCCGTGCCCAAGCGGTTCGAGTTCGTCGACGAGCTGCCACTGCGCGGACCGGGCAAGATCGACAGGGCCGCCGTGCTCAGATCACTACTATCGTCGGGAAAATGACGGCATTTGGTTGACAATTAACCAAGATCGGACTCCACTCGGGTGATGCGCACTCGAATCATCGCCGCCGTAGCCGCGCTCAGCTTCCTGATCACCGTCCCGCCCGCGCTGCCGAACAGCGGCACGCTCACCTGGTCCGTGAACTCGGAGACCACCGCCTAGCCTTCTCGCTGATCTTGCAAGAATGTCGCCATGGCGACAGTGAGTGAGTGGATCGAAGGGGCGCGCCCGCGGACGTTGCCGAACGCCGTGGCCCCCGTGGTCGCCGGGGTCGGCGCCGCCGCGGCGCTGGACGCGTTCTCCTGGTGGCGCTCGCTGCTCGCGTTGTTCGTCGCGCTCGCGCTGATCATCGGCGTCAACTACGCCAACGACTACTCCGACGGCGTCCGCGGCACCGACGACAACCGCGTCGGGCCGCTGCGCCTGGTCGGCTCCGGCAAGGCCAAGCCGAAGGCGGTGCTGGCCGCCGCGCTCGGCTCGCTCGCGCTCTCCGGCGTGCTCGGCCTGCTCACGGTGGTGCTGACCGGCCGCTGGCTCCTGCTCGTCATCGGCGGCGCCAGCATCCTCGGCGCCTGGTTCTACACCGGCGGAAAGAAGCCGTACGGCTACTACGGCTTCGGCGAGATCGCCGTGTTCGTCTTCTTCGGGCTGGCGGGCGTGCTCGGCACGGTCTACGTCCAGGCCGGGCGGCTCAGCTGGGCCGCGCTCGCCTGCGCGGTCGCGGTCGGCAGCTTCTCGACCGGCGTGCTGGTGGCCAACAACCTGCGCGACATCCCCACCGACATCGAAGCGGGCAAGCGGACGCTGGCCACCCGTCTCGGCGACCAGGGCACCCGCCGCCTTTACCTGGCGCTGGTGGCCGTCCCCTACGTGATGACCATCGCGCTGTGGTTCTCGTACCCGGTCACGCTGCTCGCGCTGCTCAGCGCGCCGCTGCTGATCAAGTCCGTCCAGGCGATCCGCTCGGACGCGCAGGGCCGCGCGCTGATTCCGGCGCTGCGGGACACCGGGTTCGCCATGCTCGCTTGGGCGATCCTCACGAGCGTCGGCCTATTCGTCGGCTGAGAACGTCCCGCTCGTCAGGAACTTCTCGAACTTCGCCTGGTAGGGCGCGATGTCGAGGTTCTGCTCGGTCAGCCACTCGTCGTTGTAGTACGTGTTGGCGTACCGCTCGCCGCCGTCGCACAGCAGCGTCACCACACTGCCCGCCTGGCCCTCGTCGAGCATGCGCGAGATGAGCTGGAAGGCCCCGTACAGGTTGGTGCCCGTCGACCCGCCCGCCCAGTGCCCGGTGCGCTGGCGCAGCAGCCTGATGGCCGCCAGCGAACCGGCGTCGGGCACCTGGATCATCTCGTCGATCACGGTCGGGATGAACGACGGTTCGCAGCGCGGCCGTCCGATGCCCTCGATCCGCGACGGCATCCCGGTGGCGTAGTCGAGCGCGCCGGTCTCCCACGCGCCGTAGAACGACGAGTTCTCCGGGTCGACCACGGCGATCTTCGTGGTGTGCCTGCGGTAGCGGACGTACCGGCCGAACGTCGCGCTGGTGCCGCCGGTGCCGGCGCCGACGACGATCCACGACGGGATCGGGTGCCGCTCGGACACCATCTGCGCGTAGACCGACTCGGCGATGTTGTTGTTGCCGCGCCAGTCCGTCGCGCGCTCGGCGTAGGTGAACTGGTCGAGGTAATGCCCGTTGCACTCGGACGCGAGGCGCTCGGCCTCGGTGTACATCGCGGCCGGGGTGTCGACGAAGTGACACTCCCCGCCGTAGAACTCGATGAGCGCGACCTTCTCGGGACTGGTCTTGCGCGGCACCACGGTGACGAACCTCAGCCCGAGCATCCGCGCGAAGTAGGCCTCGGACACCGCCGTCGAGCCGCTGGAGGCCTCGATGAGCACGGTCTCCGGCCCGATCATCCCGTTGACCAGGCCGTAGAGCAGCAACGAGCGGGCCAGCCGGTGCTTGAGCGAGCCGGTCGGGTGGACGGACTCGTCCTTCAGGTACAGGTCGATGCCCCAGTCCGGCGGCAGCGGGAAGACGTGCAGGTGCGTGTCGGCGCTGCGGTTGGCGTCGGCCTCGATGATCCGGACGGCCTCACGGACCCAGCTGCGGCGGTTGAGCCTCACGACTCACCTCGCAGCTGCGCGCGTAGCTTCGCGCGCTCGGCGGCGCGCTTCTCGTTGCGCTTGGCCAGCCCGGCGGTCACCCGCGCGTTGAGCGGCCGGAGCAGCAGTATCCCCAGCGGCAGCCCGGCGACGATCCCGACCACCAGCGCGACCAGCACCGGCACATTCGCCAGTGCCAGCGGCGCGGCGATGACGGCGACCAGCGCGAAGCGGGCGGCTATGTACAGAGTCAGGTCGCGGTACAGGTGATCTGTGCTCACGAACCAGCAGGTTACGCGCCGCTGTTGACGCTCGGGCTGTCGAGGCTGGCGTTGTTCGCCCTGCCCTCGAAGCGGGTGGACAGCACGACCGTCGTGCGCGTGCGTGCGACACCGGCGATCCGGCGCAGCCTGCTGAGCGCGCGCTCCAGATCGTCCACGGTCGACACCCGCACCTTGACCACGAAGGCCTCGTCGCCCGCGACGGCGTAGCAGCTTTCGACCTCGTCGAGCTGGCTGAGCGCCTCGGCGACGTCGTCGTCCTCGGCCGTGTCGGTCGGCTGGATGCCGACCAGCGCGGTCACGCCGAGCCCGACGGCGCTGGGGTTCACGACCGCGTGATACCCGGTGATGACGCCCGCGGCCTCGAGCTTCCCGACCCGCTCGTGCACCGACGACGCGGACAGTCCCACGGATCTGCCGAGGTCGGCATAAGTCGCTCGTCCGTTGACCCGCAGCGCCGCGATGATCTTCCGATCCAGGGAATCCACCGACCCACCCTATGGGCCGTGTCAAAGCTCACGACATGACCGATTTATCCTTTAAGGGCTCTTTACTCTTGGACAACCGTTCGAGTACCTGACGGGTGAGATGCAACGATTGCCGTGTTAGCACCCCGGCGAAGGCAGGCGAGCGCCTGTTCTGCCCCCGGTATAGCAGCGAAGTCGTTAAGGAGGCGGAAAATGACCGCGACCATGGGAGGACGACTCCTCACGCCGGGCGAAGTCGCCGCGTTGTTCCGAGTCGACCCGAAGACCGTGACCCGGTGGGCGACCGCCGGTCGTATCGGCTCCATCCGGACCCCTGGGGGCCACCGGAGGTTCCGCGAGTCCGAGGTCAACGAGCTCCTTGCCGAGCTCACCACCGACGCGAGCGAGCCCACCCGCAAGATCTGAGCCGCGCTGTTCGGCTCTTGAGTGAGTGCATACCCAGACGGTTCCTGGCGGTGCCGCGGGATTGCCCTAGTACCGGGTTTGTACTTGGGCAATCCCGCGGTGCCGCCAGGGGCCGTCTGGGCGGCCACGCTCGCGGCCCTTTGTGGCTTTCCTGGGTTACCCTCGGGGGTATACGGAAGGGAGCGGGCGAAATGGTGTTCTTCCTGCTCGCGTTGATCGGTGCTGTCACCGTCGCCGTCTTGCTGTGGCGAGCCTTCGGCGCCGAGCGGGTCGGGGTGGCCAGCAGGCCACGCACGATCGCACCCGACGACGACCCCGACTTCCTGCGCAAGCTCGGTGAGCAGCAGCGCAAGCGCGGGGACGACGAAGGCTGAGCCTCACCCCGGGATAAAGCGGGCTTTACTCCGGCGCGGAGTAAAGCGGGCTTTATCCCGGCTTAGCGATACTGCTGCTGGGGTCCCGCGAAGCCGTCCGCGACGGTCGCGGCCAGTTCCAGCAGCCCGAGCCGGGTGTCCGGGTTCAGCCGGTCCAGCTCGATCTCCGCGCCCTCTTCGAGGTGCGGGTCGAACGGGATGCGGCACACCGCCCGCACCCGCGCGCCGAAGTGCGCGGAGAGCTTGTCCAGGTCGACCGAGCCGCCCTTGGGGCGCACCGAGTTGATGACCGCGACGGAACGCTTGACCAGCTCGCCGTAGCCGTGCGCCTCCAGCCAGTCCAGCGTCGCCGAAGCGCTGCGCGCGCCGTCCACCGAACCGGACGAGACGATCACCAGCGAGTCCGCGACGTCGAGGACGCCCTTCATCGCCGAGTGCATCAAGCCGGTGCCGCAGTCGGTGAGCACGATGTTGTAGAAGTGCTCGAGCAGGTTGACCGTGCGCCGGTAGTCCTCCTCGGAGAACGCCTCCGACACGGCCGGGTCCTGCTCGCTGGCCAGGATCTCGAGCCTGCTGGAGCCCTGCGAGGTGTACGAGCGGACGTCGCTGTAGCGGGTGATCCGGTCCGCGTCGCGCAGCAGGTGCCGCACGGTCGCGGTGGTCTCGATCGGGATCTTCTGCGACAGCGTGCCGCGGTCGGGGTTCGCGTCGACGGCGACGACCCGGTCACCGCGCAGCGAGGCGAACGTCGAGCCGAGCGTGGTGGTGGTCGTGGTCTTGCCGACACCGCCCTTGAGGCTCAGCATCGCGATCTTGTAGCAGCCACGCAGCGGCTGGTTGACCCGGCCGATCAGCTCGCGCCGCTTCGTGTCCGCCGGGCTCTCACCCGGGTTGATCAGCTTGCCGGAGCCGACGTAGACCGCCTTGCGCCAGCCCGACTGCGGGCGGCGCTTGACCTGCTTGACCAGGTGCGCGGTGGACAGGTCGGCGCCACCGTTGAGTGCGTGCCGTCCGTGCTGCGGCTGGGGCAGCTGACCGGGCTGCTGCTGGTACTGGGGCTGCTGCTGCGGGTGCAGCGGCGGCAGGTTCTGGTCGTACTGCGGCACCGGGTACGGGCCGGAGACGTTGGGGTTCACCTGGTAGGGCCCCGAAACGTTCGGGTTGACCTGGTGCGGTCCCGACGTAGCCGGGTTCACCTGGTGCGGGCCTGAGTTGTTGGGGTTGACCTGGTAGCCGCCCGAGTTCGGGTGCGGCGTGGAATCGGTCCGCTCCTCGGAGAAGATCGGCTCCGCCGAGCTGGTTTCGGCCGGTTCGACGGGCCCGTTGGTCGGTTCTTCGCTGGGTCCGGTCACCGGTGTGTTCCTCCCGCTTACCTTGAACGCCGTACCCACGCACGGTAGCCGGGCGTGAGGTGGATCATCAGCCGACCCCGGCGTACGAGTGCAGGCCCGCCGTGACCAGGTTGACGAAGAACAGGTTGAACACGGTCGCGGAGAAGCCGATCACGTTGATCACCGCGGCGCGCGTGCCACGCCAGCCCGCGGTCGCCCGCGAGTGCAGGTAGGCGGCGTAGATGACCCAGGCGATGAAGGCGACGGTCTCCTTGGGGTCCCAGCCCCAGAATCGGCCCCACGCGGCCTCGGCCCACACCGCGCCGCAGAGCACGCCGAAGGTGAAGATCGGGAAGCAGATGATGGTCGTCCGGTACGCGATCCGGTCGAGCACGTCGGCGTCGGGCAGCTTCGGGCCGAACTTGGGGAACTTGGCCGGGTTCTTGTCGTTCGCGGTCTTGAACAGGTACAGCACGCTGGCCACACCGGGCACCAGGAACGCGCCGGAGGACAGGATGGCCGCCGAGACGTGGATGACCAGCCAGTACGACTGCAGCGCGGGCTGGACCGGCGCGGCGATCGTGTACAGCATCGTGCCGTTGACGAACATCAGGATCACGACCGGCAGCAGCATGAACCCCGAGAGGTGGCGCACCGGGAACTTCTTGATCACCACGAGCCAGGTGACGACCGCGACGAACATCGTCGCCATGCCGTACTCGTACATATTGCCCCACGGCGCGCGGTGCGTCGCGAGCCCGCGCAGCACGATCGCGGTCAGGTGCAGCAGCGCGCCGAGCACGAGCAGCGCGGCGCCCATCCGGCCGATCCGCTCCGCGCGGCCGGTCTGGGGCGGCGTGGTGATCACGCCGGGGGTCTCGGTGACGGCGGGTCCACCCGCGCCGACCAGCACCTTCTGCTTCGCCCGCTCGGCCGCGGCCCGGCCCTTGGCGCCGAACGACTGCTCGATGAGGAAGAACACCAGCGCCAGCACGTAAATCGCCGCCGCCGTGGTGTACGACCAGTCGCTGTACTGGGACAGCGTCTCGTTGATCGGCATGCTCAGGTCCCCTTACCCAACTCCCGGGTGATCCGGGTGAACTCCTCGCCATAGCCCGCTTGGTCGGTGCGGGCGAGCCCGGCGACCTCGACCACGGTACCTGCCTCGCCCTCGCCGCCCGGTGTCGCCCGTACCCACACCCGCCGCCGCTTGACCAGCAAAGACGCCCCGAGACCGAGCAGCATGGCGATCGCGCAGACGAGCACGTAGCCCTGGGTCGGGTCGTGCGAGACCTGCAGTGAGACCCACGGCCGGGCGCCGTCGAAGCGGATCTTCGTGCCGTCGTCGAGCACCACGTCCTGGCCGACCTCGAGGTTCTTGCGCGCGACCTTCTTGAGCCTGCCGTCGTTGATCAGCGACTGGTCGACCTCGAAGATCGACTGGCCCTTGCCGTTGTCGGTGCCGATGTCGCCGCGCAGCACGTCGATGGCGACGGCGGGCTTGTCCAGCTCCGGCCTGGCCGAGGTGAGCACGTTGCCGTGCAGGAACGCGGTCGGCGCGAGCAGGCCGGTGATCGCGAGCTGCTTGGTGCGGCGGACGGCCGGGTCGGTGATGCCGGGCGGGTCGAACTTCGTCGCGCCCTCGGACAGCTTGGTCTGCTCGTTCACCGGCCGCCACTGGATGGTCTGCGTGCGGCTGGTGCCGTCGGGGTAGGTGACGGTGAACGTCGGCGAGTAGCCGTACCCGAGCAGGTAGAGCCGTTCGCCGCCGGTGCGCAGCGGCGAGTTGACCTCGAGGCGGTACGGCTTCCAGGTGCTCAGGTCGTCCGCGGTCTGATACTCCACATTGGCCGAATACTGGATCGGCTGGCCGATGTCGGTGTACTTCGCGGTGAAGTCGTTCACCCTGACACAGAAGGGATTCAGCTGGGTCCCGTCGACACGAAGGCCGGCGTTGAAGGCGTCGTAGGCATAGATGCCGGAGTTGCAGAACTGGTCTTTCCCGTTGGCCTGCACGATGACCTGGCCGTCGTAGCCGAACATCTTGCCCAGCGCGAAGAACACGATCAGCCCGAGCATCCCGAAGTGGAAGACCAGGTTCCCGGTCTCACGCAGATAGCCCTTCTCGGCCGAAAGACTGTCGTCGTGCTGCGCGATCCGCCAGCGCCCCAAGCGTTTCCGGCTGTCGGCGAACACCTCGTCCGGCGTGCGCTCGGTGACGAAGCGCGTGTAGTGCGGCATCCGCGCGAGATTGCGCGGCGTCAGCACCGGCTTCGCGCGCATCGACTTCACGTACTCGAAGCTGCGCGGGGTGAGGCAACCGACGAGCGAGATCATCAGCAGCAGGTAGATCGCCGAAAACCAGACGCTGCCGTACACCTCGAAGAACTGCGCGCGGTCGAGCAGCGCACCCCACCAGCCGTGCGCGGTGATGTACGCCTCGGTCTTGGGCGCGTTGAGCGTGCGCTGCGGCAGCAACGCGCCGGGCAGCGCGGCGAGCGCGAGCAGGAACAGCAGCACCAGCGCGGTACGCATCGACGTGAGCCCACGCCAGGCGTTGCGGAGGAACGCGAGCTTCGGCGCCGAGTAGGCAGGCCGCTCTTCAGTCGTGGTCACAGTGGCAACTTCGTGTTGGAGACAACGGAATTCCTCAGCACACCGATCAGCTCGCCCCACAGCCCGGTCACCAGCAGCACGCCGACGATCAGCAGCAGCACCCCGCCGAAGATCTGCACATGACGGCCGTGCCGCCGCACCCAGTCGGTGGCCCGCACGGCCCAGCGTGCCCCGAACGCGATCAGCAGGAACGGCACCCCGAGCCCCACGCAGTAGACCAGCGCCAGCGCGACCCCGCGCACCGCCGTCCCCCCGGTCGCCGTGGCGATCGAGAACACCCCGGACAACGTCGGCCCCAGACAGGGCGTCCACCCTAGCCCGAAAACGGCACCCAGCACGGGCGCGCCCCACAGCCCGCCGCGCGGCACCTTGTGCGAGCGCACTTCCTTCTGCAGCCAGGGAATCCAGCCGAGGAACACCAGCGCCATGGCGATGGTCACAACCCCGCCGACCCGCTGCAGCACATCCTCGTTGACCAGCAGGACGTCCGCGAGCCAGACCAGCGTCCCCATGGTCCCCACGAAGACGACGGTGAACCCGAGCACGAACAACCCGGCCGCGCCGACCACTGCGTACCGGCCCCGCTTGCGCTCCTCTTCCGCGCTCACGGCGGGTGCGTCGGCCCCGACCAGCGCGGCGAGGTACGCGAGGTACCCCGGCACCAGCGGAACCACGCACGGCGAGGCGAACGACACCATCCCGGCGAGCAGCGCCACCCCGGCGGCGAGCAGCAACGGTCCGCTCATCGCCAGCTCGGTCAGGTTGCTCACCCTGACCAGCCTAAAGAGTGAGCTTCCTGTGAACCGCCCGGGTCCCACCTGGCCGCCGAACCCCGAAAGTGGCTTTCGTCAGATGGCATCACCCGAAAGTCGCTTTCGTCAGATGCGACCTGACGAAAGCCACTTTCGGGCAAAAACGAGCTACTCGGCGGCGAGGGTGCGGAGCAGGGGGGTGATGTCCGAGGCCAGGAGTTCGCGCAGGTAGACGGCGGCGACCCGGTGCTGCTTGTCCAGCACGATCGTCGACGGGATCACGTTGCGCGGGTAACCGGAGAGCTGCAGCAGCGAACGTCCGGCCGGGTCGTAGAGGGACGGGTACGTCAGGCCGCGGTCGCGCATGAAGTCCTGGGCCGCCGACCGGTCCGGGTCCTTAACGTCGATGCCGAGCATCTGCACGCCGGAAGCCTTCGTCTCCTGATAAGCCTTCTCAAGCTCAGGGGCTTCACTGCGGCAAGGGCCACACCACTGCCCCCACAGGTTGAGCACGACCACCTTGCCCGCGAAGTCCTTGGTGGAGAGCTGCTTGCCCTCGTTCATCAGGTCGTCGGCGGACAGCGCCGGCGCGGTCTGGCGCTCGGCGACCGGATAGGTGATGTCGACCTTGCCGCCGGGCGCGACGAACGAGAAGCTGCTGCCCTGGGAGACCGCGTCCTTGCCGGCGCTGCAGCCGGCGAGCAGGAACAGGACGAGCACCAGGACGCGTTTCATGCGCCGGTCACCTTCGGGTCGGTCGTGCCCGCGGGCTCGCTGTAGACGATGCGGACCAGCTCTTCGCCCTCGAAGACCAGCGAGGTCAACGAGGCCAGCGAGCACTGGCGCTTGCGCGGGTCGTGCCAGAGGCGCTTGGCCTCCAGGAACCGACGCAACGTCCAGATCGGGAGCTGGTGCGACACGCAGAGCGCCTCGTGGCCGTCGGCCGCGGCACGCGCGCGGTAGACCGCGCCGAGCATGCGGTGCGCGATCTCGAGGTACGGCTCGCCCCAGGACGGGGTGAACGGGTCGCGGAGCTTGCTCCAGTGCTGGGGCTGGCGGAGCGCGCCGTCGCCGACCGCGACCCGCTTGCCCTCGAACTGGTTGTCGGCCTCGATCAGCCGCTCGTCGGTCGCGACGTCGAGCCGGTGCGCGCCCGCGATCGGCGCGGCGGTCTCCTGCGCGCGCTGCAGCGGGGACGCGACGACGTGCACGATGTCGTGGCCCGCGACGGCCTCCGCGACCGTCAGCGCCTGCCGCTGGCCGCGCTCGGAAAGCCGGAAACCGGGCAGGCGGCCGTAGAGGATCTTCTCGGGGTTGTGGACCTCGCCGTGGCGAAGCATGTGGACGACGGTCGTCATGGCTTCACCGCCGCGGCGGCCGCGCGGGCGGCGGCGGGCAGTGCGTTTTCGATCACTTCGAACCCTTCGTCGTCCAACGCGGCGTTGACGAACCACGCTTCGTAAGCGCTCGGAGGCGCGTAGACGCCCGCGTCGAGCAGCGCGTGGAAGAACGCCGGGAAACGCCAGGTCTCCGCGGCCTTCGCGCCGTCGTAGTCGATGACCTCGGACTCGGTGAAGAACACACTCACCAGGTTGCCCGCGTACTGGACTCGGTGCGTGACACCGGCCTCGGTGAGCGCGCTGCCGAAGAGATCTCCGAGTCGCGAAGCGTTCTCGTTCAGCTTCGCGTAGACCTCGGGACCGGCCGCCCGCAGAGTCGCGAGCCCGGCCGCGACGGCGACAGGGTTCCCAGACAGCGTGCCCGCTTGATAAACCGGCCCGGACGGCGCGAGCTTCGCCATGACGTCGGCGCGACCGCCGAACGCCGCGGCGGGCAGCCCGCCCGACATGACCTTGCCGAAGGTGTAGAGGTCGCCCGCGACACCGTCGATGTCGAACCAGCCGGCGCGCGAGACGCGGAAGCCGGTCATCACCTCGTCCATGATCAGCAGCGCGTCGTTCTCGCGCGTGATCTCACGCAGGCCCGCGTTGAAACCGTCGATCGGCGCGACGGCGCCCATGTTGCCAGCCGCCGCCTCGGTGATGACCGCGGCGATCTCGCCCTTGTTGTCCTCGAACGACTTCCGCACGGCGGCGAGGTCGTTGTACGGCAGCACGATCGTGTCCGACGCCTGCGCGCCGGTGACGCCCGGCGAAGTCGGCAGGCCCAGCGTGGCCAGTCCCGAACCGGCTTCGGCGAGCAGCGCGTCGACGTGACCGTGGTAACAGCCGGCGAACTTGATGATCTTCGGCCGGCCGGTGAACCCGCGCGCCAGCCGGATCGCGCTCATCGTGGCCTCGGTGCCGGAGTTGACCAGCCGGACCCGCTCGACGGGCCGCACCCGCGAGATCAGCTCCTCGGCCAGCTCGACCTCGCCGATGGTCGGCGTGCCGAACGAGAGCCCCGAGTTCGCCGCGGCCTGCGTCGCCGCGACGACGTCGGGGTGCGCGTGGCCCAGGATCATCGGGCCCCACGAGGACACCAGGTCGACGTAGCGGGCGCCGTCGGCGTCCCACAGGTACGGGCCCTGGCCGCGCACCATGAACCGGGGCGTGCCGCCGACCGAGTTGAACGCCCTGACCGGGGAGTTGACCCCGCCAGGCGTGGCAGCCTTCGCCCGCTCGAACCATGCCTTGGACTGATCGACTTCAGAAGTCACCCGGCCAGTCTCGCAAACCCGCTCAGCCTCCGGAGCGGGCGGGCTGCTGGGTGATGGACTGCGCCGCGACCTTGCCGTCCGCGCCCGCCTGGCCCTGGACGAGCACGGTCGCGCCCGTCTTCAGGTCGGTGACCTTGCCCGGCTGGGTCACGTTCACGGTCGTCGAGTCCGAAGTGGACACCGCGACCTCCGTGCCCTGCATGGTCTTCACGTAGATGGTCGAGCCGTCGACGCGTTCGATGGTGCCCGCCGTGCCGCCCCGGCCGAAGCCGCCCTGGCGCCCTTGACCACCGGGAGCCTGCGGCTGACCGCTGGGCCGGGCCTGGCCGGTACGAGAGGGCGTCGACGAACCGGCCAGCGCGGAGTGCGTCCAGGCCCCGCCGCCGAACGCGACCGCGACGACGAGGATCCCGCCGAGGATGAGCGTGACCTTGCCGACCGGCTTGGCCACCGCCTTCATCTCCTTGTCCAGGTCACCGGTGACGGCCGGGCTGGCGACGATTTCTTCCGGAGTGGGTTGGGTCATGGCTCCTACTCGTGCCTGAGAGCGTCGATCGGCCGCAGGGAAGCAGCCCGATTCGCGGGATAACTACCGAAGAACAGCCCGATGAGCGCGGAAACCGCGAACGCGAGCACGATCGAGGACGGCACCACGACCGGGGTGATCCCGGCGATGGTGAACCGGCTGCCGAGCACGCCGATCGCGACGCCGAGCAGTCCGCCGAACAGACTGAGCATGGTCGCCTCGGCGAGGAACTGGCCGAGTATCGCCGACTTCGGCGCCCCGATCGCCTTGCGGATGCCGATCTCGCGGATCCGCTCGGTGACCGTGACCAGCATGATGTTGGTGACCCCGATCCCGCCCACGAGCAGCGAGATCGCGGCCACCGCGGCCAGCAGCACCGTGAACGTCTCCGTCGCCGAAGTCCGGGTCGCCAGCAGCTGCTCCGAGTTCTGGATCTGGAAGTCCGGGTTCCGACCAGCGACCACGCCGTGGCGGGCGTTGAGGATCGCGGTCACCTCGGCCTGCGCGAGCGAGACCGAGTCGGCCGTGGTCGCCTGCACCGCGATCTGGTTCAGGTTCCCGTAGCCGGTCAGCGAGTTCTGCACGGCCGTGAGCGGCGCGATGGCGACGTCGTCCGCGTTCTGCAGCCCGGTCGCGCCCTTCGCCTGCAGCACGCCGATCACGGTGAACTGGATGCTGTTGAGCAGCACCCGCTGCCCCACCGGCTCGGCCGTGCCGAAGATCGACTGGGCCGCGGTCGGCCCGAGCACGACCACCTTGCGCGCGGCCGTCACGTCCTCGGCGGTGAACAGCGCGCCGTCGGCGACGGCCCGGTTCGTCGTGGTGAAGTACGCCGGTTCGGTGCCGGTGACCGACGGCAGGTCGTAGGTCGTCTGCCCGAAGGTCGCGGTCGCGGACGTGCTGACGACCGGCGATGCGGCCTTGACGTCCGGCGCGCCGACCGGGTCGACCAGCGCGTGCGCGTCCTGGGTGGTCAACGGCCGCGCCGCCGAGCCCTGCCCGCGCGCAGGCGAGACGTTGAGCACGTTGGTGCCGAGCCCTTGGATGCTCGCCGTGATCGACGCGGACGCGCCGTTGCCGACCGCGACCAGCAGGATCACCGCGGCGACGCCGATCGTGATGCCGAGCGTGGTCAGCGCCGAGCGCAGCTTGTTCGCGGTCAGCCCGCGGACCGCGAAGCGCAGGATCTCCAGTAGGTTCACGCGACGCCTGCCAGCAGGTCGGAGACGATGACCCCGTCGCTGACCCGGATCACCCGGTGCGCGTGCGCGGCGACCTCGTCCTCGTGCGTGATGACCACGACCGTGCGGCCCAGCGCGTTGAGCCGGTCGAACACGCCGAGCACCTCGGCGGTGCTGGCCCGGTCGAGGTTGCCGGTCGGCTCGTCGGCGAGCAGCATCGCGGGTCCGGTGACCAGCGCGCGGGCGACCGCGACGCGTTGCTGCTGACCGCCGGAAAGCTCACTGGGCAGGTGTTTCGCGCGATCGGACAACCCGACCATCTCCAGCGCGGCCAGCGCACGTTCGCGCCGCGCGGCACGCCGCAGTCCCGCGTAGATCAGCGGGAGTTCCACATTGGACAGTGCGGAAGTGCGCGGCACCAGGTTGAACGACTGGAAGATGAAGCCGATCTTCCTGTTGCGCAGCAAGGAAAGCTGGCGTTCGTTGAGTTCGCTGACCGGGAAGCCGTCGAGTTCGTACTCCCCCGCGGTCGGCACGTCGAGGCAGCCCAGCATGTTCAGCAGCGTCGACTTACCTGAACCTGACGCGCCCATGATGGCCACGTATTCGCCCGGCATCACATCGAGATCGACGCCGCGCAGCGCGTGGACGGCCGTGTCACCCGAGCCATATGTCTTACGCAGCCCCGAAACCGCGATGACCGGCCTCATCCTCGGCCACCGGTTCCACCCGGCAACCCGCCGGTGCCGCCCGTACGTTGGCCACCATTGCCGCCGAATCCGCCTGTGCCACCGAATCCGCCGGTGCGCCCGTTGTTCGTGGTACCGGGCGATGCTGCGGTCACGACGACCCGGTCGCCCTCGTTCAGCCCGGACTTGACCTCCACAGTGGACTCACCGCGCACGCCGATCTGGATGGTCTTGGTCGACGTCTGCCCTGCGGCGTCCTCGACCACGACTGTGCTCGCGTTCCCGGCCGTCGTCACGGCGGCGGCTGGCACGCTCAGCACGTCATCGGCCTCGGCGACGGTGATCACGACACTCGCGGACTGGCCGGGCCGCAGGCCGTCAGGCGGGCTGGCGAGCGTCAGCTGGGTGCCGTACGCGACGACGTTGCCGCTGGCTGTCGGGGTCAGGTCGATCTTGCTGACCGTGGCCTGCACGGGCGCGTTCGGCAGCGCGTTGATGGTCACGGTCGCCTTCTGCCCGGCCTTGACCTTCGAGGCGTCGATCTCCGCGACGGAGGTGTTGACCACCAGGTTCGTCATGTCGGTGATCGTGATGAACGCACTGCTGCTCGACGAAGCGCTGCTGGACGACTGGCTGTTGTTGCCCGAACCGGAGCCACTGCCCGAAGCCGACTGCTGCTGGCCACCGCTTCCGGAGGACGAGCCGACCTGCTGCCCGACGGTCCCGTTGATCGCGGTGACCGTGCCGGAGCCCGGCGAGGTGAGCACCGTGGCGTTGACGGCGTTCTGCGCGGTCTCGACGTCCAGCTGGGCCTGGTCGACCTTGGCCTGCAAGGCGGTCGTGCTCTGCCCGTTGGCGGTGTCGGCGTTGCTGAGGTTCTCGTTCGCCACCGCGAGGTTGGCCTTCGCGACCTGCAGCTGCTTGGTCGCGGTCGTGCCGTCGACGGTCGCGAGCCGCTGGCCGGTGCTGACCACGTCGCCGACCGAGACGCTGATGGAGGTGACCTTGCCGGAGGTGCCGAAGTTCGCCGAACCGCTGTACCCGCTCGCGATCGTGCCCGCGGCGGAGACGGTCTCGGTGACCGTGCCGCGCTGAACCGGAGAGCTGCGGGTCTGTGCTTGCGCGGTGTTCGTGGCCGGGGTGAATGCCTGATATATCCCGAAACCCGCCGCCCCGAGCAAGACGACGAGCACCCCGTTGACAATCAAAGTCCGACGTTTCACGGGCGCAACAGTCGACCCGCCCGCTGTCGGTTTCCTAGGGGTTTCCTGTGAGTCAGCTGTGAGCTGGCTGCTTGGGCTTGCGGTGCTTGGCGCGGATGGCGAGTGAGAGCTGGCGAACGGCGTCAACCAGCAACAACACGGACAAAATGCCGAGCCCGAGCGCGCCGGCGAGCCAGTTGCCGAACCAGCGGGTGGACACCAGGCGGGCGCCGTCGGCGCTGATCACCGTCAGGTCCGTGTGCGCGTGACCCCAGCACACGAAGCCGAGCCAGATGAGCACGGCCGCGACGATGACCTCGCCGAGCGCGACCAGCGCGCGCACCGGCCGGTGCAGCGGCGCCAGCTCGTCGGGCGGCTGCCAGAGGTCGGACCCGGTCGGCTGGGGAAGGTCGATCACGAGGAGCCCCTCACTTCGTTGAGCGCGTCACGCAATGCCTCGACGTCCTTGGCCCATGCCAGCACCACGGTGCCGTCCTCGAGCCGGATCGGCAACTCGTCGTACTTGCGCGGCACCGTCCAGCCGCCGCCGAGCACCCGCGCGCCGACCGGCGTGCCGACGTCGTCGAGTTCCTTGATCTGGCCGAGCGGCAACGCTTCGCGGCCTTGCCACAGTTCGAGCCTGGTGACGCGCACGGTCAGGTATCGCCGCCGCGCGTACGCCCACGGCAGCGTGATGAGCGCCAGGCCGAGCCCGACACCGATCCAGGTCAGCCCATGCCTCGGGCCGCCTCCGATCAGCTCGGTCAGGTAGCCGACGAGCGCGAAGACAGGTCCCCAGATCAGCGCAAGCCAGCTGACGGCCTGCTCGCGGTATCGGTCTTCGTCGCTCATGGCAGCTGGCGGCCGACCTTCGGGAAGTACGGCTGCACCTTCGGCAGGTACATCAGCAGCAACGCGATCAGCCCGAACAGCGGCCCGAACAGGAACGCGAGGCCGTTGAGCTTGATGAAGATCAGGAACAGCACGGTCGCGATCAGCAGGCCGGTCAGCACTGTGCGCGCCGACCGGGTGCCCTCGCGTGCCTTCCAGGCGAACAGCACGAACAAGCAGCCCATGACGATCGCGCCGATCAGCATGGCCAGCAGGAAGTACGTCGCCCCGCTGGCGATCTTGTCGGCCGTCGCCTTGGGGTCGACGTTGTTCTTCACCTGCTCGTCGATGAAGTGCTGGCGGAGGATGAACAGGCTCAGGTACGCCGCGACCATGAACACCGCCGCGGCGACCCACAGCCAGAAGGAGACCTTCACCTCGGTCGGCGTCTCGTCACTCACCCGGGCAGCTTAATTGGTCGTTGGCGGCCTGAGTCCGAGCCGACCGGCCAGCGTGGCGAGATCACGATGCGTCCGCCCGTCGAGCGGCACCCCCAGCGCCCGGCACTGCTCGGCGTGTTCGGCCTCCGGCCAGCCCGGATACCGGATCGGCACGTCGCTCTCCCAGCCCAGCACGCTGCCGAACAACGCGCTCGCGGCCCGGTAGAACCCGTCGGCGCTGCGCAACGCGGTCGGCGCGATGGCCAGCGCCATCAGCCCGGTGTCGTGGTCGTGGTCGTCGACCCCCGACAGCAGACCGGCGAACACCTCCACCATCAACGTCAGCCCGCCAGCCTGCGCGGTCGAGTCGAGGTCGAACACGAACGACGGATACGCGCCCGCCGGCGCCGCGACGCCCAGCGGATTGACTCCCTCGCGCACGCTGCCGGTGGCCATGACCATGCCGATCATGCCCTGGGAAAGTGCGCGGGCCGCATGGAAACCGGCGCGGCCGAACGGGCTCACCCCACGCAGCGAGACGAGGCCGACGCCGTTGCGCGAGGCCCTGGCGACCGCCCGGTCCATGGCGTGGCTGACGGCCCACAGGCCGAGCCCGTGCCGGTAGTCGATCAGCGCGGCGGCGCCCCGGTCGGCGATGACCAGCGGCTCCGGGTCGGGCGCGATGAGTCCCTGCTCGAGCATCGGCAGGTAGGTGCGGAAGAGGTTGGTGATCCCGTGCTCCGGCTGGCCGACGAGGTCGCCGTAGCACAGCGCCTCGGCGGCACATCTGGCCTGCAACGGCCCGACGCCGTACGCGACGAAGACGTCCGCCGCGAAGCCGATCAGCGTGTCGACGTCGACCCGCGTGCGCGCCTGCTCGGGAATTTCGATGCTCTGTGGTTTGGTTCGAGGTCTGAGAGGCACTTAACCGAGAGTGATGATCGTTATCGTTGCTGTCAACGAACCCGGCGACCTCCCACCGGAAGAGGTGATTCCGCCATCCGGCGGTAACGAACCCCGAAACCCCTTACCCCCCAAGACTTTCGGGGTCAGTCGTTGAGCCAGGCGGTGGCTTCGGCGGCCCAGTAGCTGAGGATGACGTCGGCGCCCGCGCGGCGGATCGAGGTGAGCACCTCGAGGATCGTGCGCTCACGGTCGAGCCAGCCGTTGGCCGCGGCGGCCTCGACCATCGCGTACTCGCCCGAGATGTTGTACGCCGCAACGGGAACCGACGACAGGTCGGCGGCGGACCTGATGACGTCCAAATAGGACAGTGCGGGCTTGACCATGACCATGTCGGCGCCCTCGGCGATGTCCAGCTCGATCTCGCGCAGCGCCTCGCGCGCGTTGCCCGTGTCCTGCTGGTACGTCTTGCGGTCGCCCTTGAGCTGCGAGTTCACCGCCTCGCGGAACGGCCCGAAGAACGCGCTCGCGTACTTCGCGGAGTACGCGAGGATGCCGACGTCGGTGTGCCCGGTCTGGTCGAGCGCGCGGCGGATGACGCCGACCTGGCCGTCCATCATGCCGCTCGGGCCGACCATGTGCGCGCCAGCTTCGGCCTGCGCGACGGCCATCTCGGCGTACACGCTCAGCGTGGCGTCGTTGTCGACCTTGCCGTCGACGTCGAGCACGCCGCAGTGGCCGTGGTCGGTGAACTCGTCGAGACAGGTGTCGGCCATCAGCACGGTCTCGTCGCCGAGCTCGGCACGCAGGTCGCGCAGCGCGACGTTGAGGATGCCGTTCTCGTCGATGCCGCCGGAGCCGGTGGCGTCGTGCTTTTCGGGGACACCGAAGATCATCAGACCGCCGACCCCGCCACGGACGGCGGCGACGGCGGCTTTGCGGAGTGAGTCACGGGTGTGCTGGACGACACCCGGCATGCTCGCGATCGGGCGCGGTTCGGTCGCGCCCTCGGCCACGAACATCGGCAGGATCAGCTGACGGGGCCTCAACGTGGTTTCCCCCACCAGCCTGCGCATGGCCGGGGTTACACGGAGTCTGCGGGGACGATGTTCTGGGAACACTCCCCCAAGGTTACGCCTGCCCGGGTGAGCCCCTTCCACCAAGCCGGGCTTGGTGGAAGGGGCCCTCACTCAGCGAACCGGCACGCTCACCTTGTTGCACTGTGACGGCGGGTTGGTGCAGGCGGAGACAGCCAGCGAGACAGGCGCGATCTCCTCAGAGGTCAGCACAAACTCCTTCGACTGGCCGTTGGACTGCAGCGTCCAGTTCTGGCTGCCCAGCCAGCCGGTCAGCTCGAGTTTGCCCACCATGAACCGCTCCGGTGGCGTGGTGTCGGTCAGCTTCACCACGATCCGCGCCCGGTTCTGGCCGGAGAGGTACTCCACGGTGCCGTCGACGCGCTGCGCGTCACACCCGGCCGGGCTGCAGACCGAGAACGGGGTCACCGCCTCCTGCGTCGCGGACGCGGTGCCCGCGAGACCGAGTAATCCGAACGCCGCCGCACCGGTCGCGGCGGTAATACGGGCAGCACGAGAAATGGGTTTCACAATCACTCCCCAGTGACGATTCCTGATGTGTTTCACCAGGAAGAGGCCAGGTTAGCGACACCTCCGACGACTCAGGAACAGATTTCAGCCAGCACTGAAACGCAAAAAGGCCGCCTCGGAAAAGGCGGCCTTTTTGCGAATCAAATTCAGCTACGACGAGCGCGCTTCGCCTTGCGCGGCGGCGGCAGCGCACCCTCGGCACGCAGGCGCGCGGCGTGCTCCGCCAGCGCGTCCACCAGGTGCGGGATGTCGGCCTTCTCGGGCTGGACGTCCACGCGGAGCCCGAACTCGACCGCGGTCTCCGCGGTCTTCGGGCCGATGCACGCGACCAGCGTGCGGGTGTGCGGCTTGCCGGCGATGCCGACGAGGTTCCGCACGGTCGAGGACGAGGTGAAGCAGACCGCGTCGAAACCGCCGGTCTTGATCATCTCGCGGGTCTCGGCCGGCGGCGGAGCCGCACGGACGGTCCGGTAGGCCGTCACGTCGTCGATCTCCCAGCCGCGGTCACGCAGACCGGCCGACAGGGTCTCGGTGGCGATGTCGGCGCGCGGCAGCAGCACGCGGTCGACCGGGTCCAGCACGTCGTCGTACGGCGGGAACTCGGCCAGCAGGCCCTCGGAGGACTGCTCACCGGTCGGCACGAGCTCGGGGATGATGCCGAACGAGCGCACCTTGGCCGCGGTCGACTCGCCGACGCAGGCGATCTTCACACCGGAGAACGCACGCGCGTCGAGGCCGAACTCCTCGAACTTCTCCCACACCGCGCGGACCGCGTTGGTGGAGGTGAAGACGATCCACTGGTACCGGCCGTCGACGAGGCCCTTGACCGAGCGCTCCATCTGGGCCGGGCTGCGCGGCGGCTCGACCGAGATGGTCGGCACCTCGTGCGACGTGGCGCCGTGGCCGCGAAGCCGCTCGGCCATCTCGCCAGCCTGCTCCTTGGTGCGAGGCACCAGCACCTTCCAGCCGTACAGCGCGCGCGACTCCCACCACGACAGCTTGGAGCGCTGCCCGGCCGCCTGGCCGATGGTGACGATCAGCGGGCCGACGAGCTCACCGGCGTCCTGCGACACCGACTGCAGCGTGGTGTCGAGGGTGCGCTGGGTGTTGATGGTGCCGTTGGAGGTCACCGCGACCGGGGTCGACGACGGCAGCCCGTGCTCGACCAGCTGCGACGCGGCCTCGGCCAGGTGGCTCGAGGTGGCGTTCAGCACGATCGGGCCAGCCGACTTGGCCAGCGCGGCCCAGTCGATCTCCTCACGCACGTCGACCTCGACGTGCGTACCGCCGAGCGCGACACCGGCGTAGGCCGGGACGGCCGCGCCGGGCGAGACGCCCGGGATGATGTCGAAGACCGCGCTGGTGCGGGACACGGCCTGCACCTCGGCGACCACGGCGGGCTGGGTCAGCGGGTCACCGGCGATGAGCCGGAGCACCAGACGGCCTGCCTTGGCCTCGTTGGTCAGGTCCTTCGCGACCTCGGCCGGCTCACCGACGGCCGGGCGGACCTCGGCCTCGGCGCTGGCGAAGGCCAGCACACCGGCGGGTACGTCCGGGTCGGTCACCACGACCTCGGCCTTGGCGAGCAGCTCCTGGGCGCGGACGGTCAGCAGACCGGCGTCACCAGGGCCCGAGCCCACGAAGGCGACACGCCCTGTGGTCTTACGCGCGGGGGTCATCGTTTGCGTTTCTCCTCGTAAGCGGCCGTAGTCCATCCCGGCCGGATCTTTCAGCGTCTTACTGGGTGGTGCGACCAGGTCCCGAGAGCGCTCCGGCTCCCAGGTCCAGCAGCTCGGCGGCCAGTGTCCGGCCGAGCTCTACCGCTTCAGTCTTTTCCGCGAGCGCGGAGGCTCGCAGCATGTCCACCGCTCCACCCTCGAACTCGGCGGCAGCGGTGCCGCGCAGCGAAATCCGTTCGATGACCGCGCCCTCGGCGTCCAGGTCCTCGACGACTTCCGCCAAAGCTCCGACCGGGGCACTGCAGCCCGCCTCGAGCGCCGCCAGCAGCGAGCGCTCGGCGGCAACGGCCACCCTGGTCGTTTCATCGTCCAATGTGGACCGAAGCAGGTGCTCGGTGTCCACATCGGCCGACCGGCATTCGACCGCCAGCGCACCCTGCGCCGGCGCGGGAAGCATCTGGATCGGGTCGAGCGTCTCGGTGATCGCGTCGCCGCGGCCGATCCGCACCAGTCCGGCACGGGCGAGGACCACGGCATCCAGCTCGCCGCTCGAGACCTTGCCCATGCGGGTGTCAATGTTGCCGCGAATCGGCACGATTTCCAAACCGAGGCCCAGCGCCTGCAGCTGCGCGGTGCGCCGAGGGGACCCGGTGCCCACTTTGGAACCCGGCGGCAGCTCACCGAGAGTGAGGCCGTCACGGGCGATCAGCGCGTCACGCGGGTCCTCGCGCGGCGGCACGGCGGCGAGCGAAATGCCCTCGTGCGGCGCGGTCGGCAAGTCCTTGTAGGAGTGGACGATCACGTCGACGTCGCCCGCCAGCAGCGCGTCGCGCAGCGCGGAGGTGAACACCCCGACCCCGATCGTGGGAATCGGCGCGCTCGAGACGTCACCGGGCGTGGTCACGGTGACGAGTTCGACTTCGGCGCCGGTCGCGCGCAAGGCGTCGGCGACCGTTCCGGTCTGCGCGAGTGCGAGCTTGCTCCCGCGCGTCCCGATCTTGATTACTCGGCTCACTTGTCTTCTTCCGGAGTTGCTGTGGGGCTGGCGACCGCGGCCGGGGCCTGCGGGTCGAGACAGAACAGCTCGCGCAGCGCGTTGGCGTAATCGGTGTCGGCCGTCTCGGCGGCCAGCTGCTTGACCCGCACGGTCGGCGCGTGGAGCAGCTTGTCGACCACGCGGCGCACCGTGCGGCCCACTTCTTCGCGTACCGCGACGTCCATGCCGGGCAGGCGGTTGTCCAGGCGGAGCAGTTCGGCGTCGACCACCTCGGCCGCACGGCGCCGCAGCGCGGTGACCGTCGGGGTGACCTCGGCGCTGCGCTGACCGGCGAGGTACTCGCGCACCTCGTCGAGCACGATCCCGGCGGCGCGGGCCTTCTGCTTCTCCGTGGTCGGGGTGCCTGCCTCGCGCATGCGGCGCTGGACGGTCTCGAGGTCGACCAGCGTCACACCAGCGACACTCGTCACGGCCGGGTCCACGTCGCGCGGGAGCCCGAGGTCGCAGATGACGACCGGCTTGGTGCGCGTCGCGAGGTGCTCGAGGGTCACCACCGCGTCCTGCGCTCCGGTGCACGCGACGACGACATCGGCCTTCGCGACGGCGGCGGCGAGCTCGCTCATCGGCATCGCGCTCGCCGGCACGCCGTGCTCGGTGATCGACGCGGCGAGGCGTTCGGCGTTGACCTGGGTGCGGTTGACGACCGTGATCGCGCCGACGCCCGCCTTGCGCAGGTGCGAACCGGACAGCGCGCCCATCGAACCGGCGCCGACGATCAGCGCGTGCGCACCGGTCAGATCACCGGCGGCGGCCAAGGATTCGGAGACGACCGAGGCACCTAGTGCGTCAAGTCCGGTCTCGGTGTGGACCCGCTTGCCGACGCGCAGCGTGGTCTGGATCAGCTCGTGCAGCGTCCGGCCGACGGTGCCGGCCTCGCGAGCGTCCGCATAGGACGACCGCACCTGGCCGAGGATCTGGGTCTCGCCGACGACCATCGAGTCCAGTCCGGACGCGACATTGAACACGTGCTCGACCGCGGCGCCCGCGTAGTGCACGTACAGGCTGTCGTAGAGGTCGGTCTGGTCCATCCCGGCCTGCGCGGCCAGCACGTCCGTGACGTCGTTGAGGCCGCCGTGGAAGGTTTCGACGACCGCGTAGACCTCGGTGCGGTTGCAGGTCGAGACGAGCATGACCTCGCTGACGTGCGGCGCCTGCTGCAGCTGGTGCAGCACCTTGCCCTGGTTGTGCGGCGCGATCGCGGCGCGTTCGAGTGTGGTGAGTTCGGCGCTGCGGTGGGACAGGCCGACAGCAAGAATGCTCATGTCTGGATCACGTACCCGTTCCCGGTTCCGTTCGCTCCGAGTTCCGCGTCGGCCCGCCGTGCCACGTGGAAGGACAGGATCTGCAACTCGACGGCCAGGTCGACCTTGCGTACCTCTATATGCGATGGCACTTGAAGCACGACTGGGGCGAAGTTGAGGATGCACTGCACGCCGCCCGCGACCAAGCGGTCGCAGACGGACTGCGCCGCGGTCGGCGGGGTGGCGATGACGCCGATGGAGATCTCGCGCTCCTTGCACACCGAGGCGATGTCTTCGAGGTGGGAGACCGGGATGCCGCCGACCGGGATGCCGATCAGGTCGGGGTCCAGGTCGAACAGCGCCTCGACCGGGAAGCCGCGGCCGGGGAACCCGCCGTAGTTGGCCAGCGCGTGGCCGAGGTTACCGATACCGACCACGGCGACCTTGTGCTTGCGGGTCAGCCCGAGTATCCGCTCGATCTCCTCGATGAGGACGCTGACCTCGTAGCCGACGCCGCGCGTGCCGTACGAGCCGAGGTACGAGAGGTCCTTGCGCAGCTTGGCGGAGTTGACCCCGGCGGCAGCGGACAGCTCCTCACTGGCGACCGTGGTCGCGCCCTGGTCCGACATCCCGGAGAGAACCCGCAGGTAGACGGCCAGCCTGGCGACGGCGGCCTCGGGGATCGAGCGGGCGCGCACCGGGTCCGCTTCGACGGTCACCGCGGGCATCTCGGCGGTCGGCGCGTTGTCCGCGTCCGGCGTGCCGGCGGCCACCGCGGCCCCGTTGCGCCGGCCTCGCTGTGACACCACGCGGTTCTCCTCACCGAAAACGCAAAAACTGACTCTTGACCCGGCGAGCGTCTTCCGGTTCGATCCGGGCGCCGCACGGGGCCGACGCGTCTACGGTAGCCACTTGTGAACGCAGGCACAAAGTCACAGGTCGGCGGCATGACGAACGCCACGCAGGGGTCGTGAGTGGCGCGGCCGGTTAGAACCGGTCATACCACTCACGACCCCTGAGGGCCTGGCGTCAGGACTTGTTGGTGCCGGGGGTGAGGACCTTGCCGATCACGAAGACCGTCGCGTTCTTGGTCGGGATGTTGCCGCAGAGGATCGGGTTCCCGTTGACGGTGATGTTCTCACCGGAACCTTCGATTTTCAGCGGGCCGCCTTCGGTGTTCAAAGTGTCGATGGAAACCTCGTCCGCGAGGCCTTTCGCGTCATAACGCTTGCTCGCGACGTGGTATTTGAGAATGGGCGCGAGCTTCTCCGGATTGTTCGCCAATTCCGTGAACTTCGCGTCACCCAATGCCTTGAACGCGTCGTCGGCCGGTGCGAACACCGTGATGCCGGGAGCCGAGTTGAGCGGGTCGACCAGGTTGGCGGCGGTGACGGCCGCGACCAGCTTCTTGAGGAGCGGGTTCGTGCCGGCCGCGCTGCCGACGGGCTGCGGGCCCATCGAGTCGAGGCTGCCTGGGGCGTTGCCGGTGGGCAGCTTGGAGCAGGCGGGGCCGAACACGTCGGCGTTGGTCGTGACGCCGTCGCTGCCCGAGGCGGCCGCCGACGAGGCCGACGCGGGCGCCGCAGCGGGCGGCGGCGCCGGGGCGGGTGCGGAATTCGACGCGTTACCACCCATGCTGCAGGCACTCAACGCGAAAGCGGACCCGAGCGCGATTCCGACCACGCCACGAACATTCTTCACTGCGCATCACTCCAGCCGGGGAAGGGGAAATCTCACAGGACAGGAGGTATTCGCCACAGGCCCGAGAAGGGATTGGTCGTGAGTGATACGGCCGGTTCTAACCGGTCAAAACACTCACGACGCCTAGCGCGCGTCGAGGGAGACGGAATGCCAGCCGGTGGCGCCGTCGGGGACGACGTCGGCCCGCGCTTCCGTCTGCGTGTAGCCGGTCTGGTCGGTCGCACGGACGAACAGCTGATGCGTCCCCTTCGGGACGTCCACGTCGAGCCACCACATGCGCCAGGCGTCCTTGGTCACCTCGGCCGAGAGCATGGCCTGCTGCCACGGCCCCTGGTTGAGCCTGACCTCGACGCGCTCGATGCCGGTGTGCTGCGCCCACGCGATGCCGGACACGCGCAGCGGACCGGTGCCCACCTGGGCGAACCCGCTCGGGCTGTCGATCCGCGACTCCGTCTTGATCGGACCGAACTGGCCCCAGCCACGCTTGAGCCAGTACGCCTGGCGGCCGGCCCAGGTGGTCAGCTCCAGGTCGGTGACCCATTTCGTGGCCGACACGTACCCGTACAACCCCGGCACCACGAGCCGCGCCGGGAAGCCGTGCTCGACCGTCAACGGCTCGTCGTTCATGCCGATGGCGAGCATCGCGCCGCGGTTCGGGTCCAGCACGATCGGCACGGGCGTGCCCGCGGTCCAGCCGTCGACGCTGGTCGAAAACAGCTGCTCGGCGCCGGGCTTCACGCCCGCCTCGTTGAGCAGGTCGGCCAGGTCGACGCCGATGAACTTGCCGGTGGAGATCAGGTCCCCGCCGACCTCGTTGGACACGCAGGTCAGCGTGACCACCCGCTCCACGAGCGGCCGGTTACGGATGTCCGAGTAGGAGAAGGTGATCTCCCGATCCACCATCCCGTGGATCTTCAGGCTCCAATCCTCGATGCGTACCTGCGGCACCACCAGTGCGGTGTCGATCTTGTAGAACTTCTCCGGCGCCACCGTCAGGAACCGCGGCGTGCCGAACTTGGCGAAGTCCGCGTCCGCCGGGATCGGCGGCGCGGTGCGCGCGGCGACGAGCCTGCCGACGGTCGCGCGCGAACCCTCGGCGTCCTTCGAAGCCCCGATCGACTGCCCGGCCAGGCCCGCGACCCCGGCGCCGACCGCGACTCCGGCCCCGGTGATCAGGAACTTCCTTCGGGTCGTGCCTTCGACCGGCTCGGCGTAGGTCTGCGGCAGCAAGATCCGATGCAGCCAAGTGAACACCACGACACCGACAAGAACGCTCACGAACGGCGCGAGGATCGCCAGCTGCCCCAGGTCTGGCCTGCTCATCACGGCCGCGATGCCCGCGACGCCGAACAGCCCGACGATGATCTGCCCGGCCAGCGGCTTGCGCCGGGAGAGCACGCCCGCCAGGCAGGCGGCCAGCAGCATCACCAGCGCCATCCCGGTCAGCAGCACGGCCTTGTCGGCGGTGCCGAACGTGTCGACGGCCCAGGTCTTCACCGGCAGCGGGGTCAGGTCGATCGCCGCGTTGCCGACCGCGAGGTACGGCGAGGCGTTCAGCCCGACGAAGGCCGCCACCAGGTGCCCGGCGGCCAACGCGGCGACCGCCGCCAGCACGCCGGCCAGCGCGCCGAGCGGGATCGGCAAGAGCCGGGTCTTGGTCTTCAGCTCACTCACACTCCCATCTTCGGAGCGGAGTGCCGTCCCGGTTGGCCAGAGCGCCTTACGGCTCGCTTACGAGTGTCTTGCGAAGCCGCAGCTCATCCACCGACCAGTAGCTGTGCTCATCGCCGTCGACCAGGATCACCGGGACCCGGTCGCCGTACTCGGCACGCCATTCCGGGTCGCTGTCGACGTCGGCGGTCGTCCACTCCACGCCGAGCTCGGCGCAGATCCGCGCGACGTCCTCCTCCGCCTTGACGCAGGCGGAACAGCCTTCCCGGCTCATCACCGTCACCTGGTGCGACATGGTTTCAGCGTAGCTTGACGCGGCGCAGCTTCCCGGTCGACGAGTGCGGCAGTTCGTCGACGAACTCGACGATCCTCGGCACCTTGTACCCGGCGACCTTGGCCGCGCAGTGCTCGATCACCTGCTGCTCGGACAGCGCGGCGCCGGGCGCGGGCACGACGACGGCCTTGACCGCCTCGCCCGTGCGCTCGTCGACGACGCCGACCACGGCGGCCTCGGTGACCTCCGGCAGCTCGTTGATGATGTTCTCGACCTCGGTCGGGTAGACGTTGAAGCCGTTGACGATGATCAGGTCGTTCGCGCGGTCGACCAGGTGCAGGTCGCCGTCGGTGTCGAGGTAGCCGACGTCGCCGGTGCGGAACCAGCCCTCCTCGTCCGGCCCGTGGTCGCCGTCCGGCCAGTACCCGGAGAACAGGTTCGCGCCGCGGACCGCCACCAGCCCGGTGCCGGAGCCGTCTTCGAACGGATCGTCCTCGTCTTCGGGCAGCTCGGGCTTGCCGTCGCTGTCGACCAGCCGCAGTTCGATGCCCGGCAGCGGCCTGCCGACCGACCCCGGCTTCGGGTAGCCGGTGACCAGCGTGGACGTCACCACCGGCGCGCATTCGGTGAGCCCGTAGCCCTCGAACACGCCCAGCCCGGTCGCCTGGCGGATCGCGGCGAGCACCTTCGGGTGCAGCGGCGCGGCGCCCGAGGTGAGCCTGCGGACGGTCGCCAGCCCGGTCGCGAGGTCCTCGGCGGGCAGCGCGGCGAACTCGCCGTACATGGTCGGGACGCCGGCGATCGCGGTCACGCGGTGCGTCGCGCAGTCCGCGAGCGTGCGCTGCGCCTCGAAGCGCTCGGCGAACACCACGGTCGCGCCGACCGCGACGGCCGTCAGCAGGCCGGGGCCCAGCCCGTAGACGTGGAACAGCGGGATGGTGATCAGGATCCGGTCGGCCCACTCCAGCGTGCCCGGCCCGGCCTGCAGCACCTGGTCGACGTTCGCGCGCAGCGCGCGGTGCGACAGCATCACGCCGCGTGGCGGGCCGGTGGTCCCCGAGGTGTACGAGATGACCGCGATGTCCTCGCCGGTGCGGCCGAGATCGACCGGCTCACCCGGCTCGACGCCGGGCGCGACGGACGAGACTTCGTCGGGCAGTCCGTCAAATGGCTCGCGCTCGACGACCAGCTTCGCGCCGCTGTGCGCCAGCAGCTGGAGCAGCTCCGGGCCGGGCGCCTGCGGCGAGATGGGCACGACGATCGCGCCAGCGCGCAGCGCGGCGAAGAACGAGACCGCGAAATCCGGTGAGGTCGGCAGCCGCAGCGCGACCCGGTCACCCGGCTCGACGCCCGCCGCGATCAGCCGTGCCGCCAGCCCGTTCGCGGCCGCGTCGAACTGTGCCCAGGTGAGCGTGCCGCCGGTGCCCGTCTCGATGAGCGCGACATCGTCCGGCCAGTTGTCCCCGGCGTGGGCAAGCAGCTGCGAGACGCTCAAATCGACTCCCGTGGTTAGGCGTGGAGGACCGTTGCCAGTTTGTCATCTCCTCCCCCGTCATGGGGATACGCGGGCTTCGTCGCACCTCCGCAACCTGGACACCACTACCTACTTCCCGGTAACAACACGTATGCTGCCGAAACGGACCCGCGTGTCATTGCTCACGCAGGGTCGCCGAAGGGAGTCACCTTGACCGCTGTTGACGAAGCAGTCCGCACAGGTCAAGACTCCCTGCGGGGATTCGGGGGCGTTGACTACAGTGGCGAGCCCGCCGGAGGTGCCTCGAGATGAGCCTGCAAGTCGCCGCGATGCGTGGACCCGCCGCACTGGTGGCCGGGCACATCATCAGGCGTTCTGCTGCCAAGGCCACTCCCAAGAAGGATCCGGAACTCGCGAAGACCGAGGCCTGGGAGCTCGTCACGGCCGCCCAGAAGGGCGACTCCGGCGCGTTCGGCCTGCTCTACGACCGCTACGTCGACGTGGTCTACCGCTATGTCCTCTTTCGGCTCGGCGACCGCGACCTGGCCGAGGACGTCACCAGCGAGACGTTCCTGCGCGCACTGCGGCGCATCACCTCGGTCAGCTACCAAGGCCGTGACGTCGGCGCCTGGTTCGTCACCATCGCGCGCAACCTGATCCTGGACCACGTGAAGTCCAGCCGCTTTCGGCTCGAGGTCGTGACCGACGAGGTCACCGAGCCGACCGCGGGAGGCCAGCCGGGTCCCGAGCAGGAGGCGATCACCCGCGCGACGCGGACCGAGCTGCTCAAATGCGTCGCCGAACTGGGCGATGACCAGCGCGAATGCATCATCCTGCGTTTCATGCAGGGCCTGTCGGTCGCCGAGACCGCGCAGATCATGCGCCGCAACGAAGGCGCCATCAAGGCGTTGCAGCACCGGGCCGTCCGCAGGCTCGCCCAGCTGCTGCCCAACGGCATTCGTTAGCCCGTTTTACCTACTTTGGAGTAGCCGTAACTCCGGGGGACTCCGGATCGTTCTCATTCCGACTGTGCCGGTGATGGAGTCGGAGTGCGGGACTTGAGACGTGAGCGCGAGGAGAGCGAAAGGTTCGCTCGCGCCCTCGACGACCCCTCCGAAGCCGGTGATTTCGGCGCCGAACTCGCGCTGATCGGCGGCCTCCGCTCGCTCGGCGCGGCGGGCACGCCGGACGAGGAGACCAAGGCCCGCATCCGCGCGGAGATCGTCGGACGGCTCGCGCCTCCCGACGAGGAACCGGAGCCGGTGCACGCGCCGCGCGTGATGACCCGCGTGCTCGTCGCCGCCGCGACCGTCGGGATCGCGCTCGGCGGGCTGAGCATGGTCATGTCGAAGGACGCCTTGCCGGGCGACGCGCTCTACTCGATGAAGCTCGCAGGCGAGCAGGCCGAACTCGGGCTCACCTTCGGCGAGCAGGAGAAGGCCGAAAAGCACCTCGAGTTCGCCACCAACCGGCTCAACGAGCTGTCCCGGGTCGATCCCACCACCCCCGCCTTCCGCGAGGGCCTGGCCGACTTCGAGAGCGAAGCACGCCAAGGCGTCACGCAGCTGACCGCGTTCGCGACGGCCAACGGCGGACAGGTCCTGCTGACGCAGCTGCGGGACTGGGCGCGTCAGCACACGGGCAGGCTCGCCGCCGCCGATCCGACGCTGATGAAGATCGAGCAGCGGGCGACGGATCTTTCCGGGCGGCTGAACTGCTACCAGATCACCACCGGCCTGGCCGACGAACTCGGCATGCTGCCCTCGACCGGTGTCTGCGAGCAGGCGCCGTCGAAGCCACCGCCCAACCCCAACGAGCCCGAGCAGACGCCGACCGTGCCGACCTCGATGCTGACGTCGACCAGCTCGCCGTCGCCGGGGGTGTCGCGGCCGACCAGCGCCGGGCCGCCGCCGTCCGGCAGCGCGGTGAAGCCGCCGCCGGTGGTCCCGCCGCCGATCCTGCCGACGCAGCTGCCACCTCTGCCGATACCGACGACAAGTCAGCCGCCGTTGATCTCGCTGCCACCCTTGTTGCCGGGCTTGCCACCTATCATCATTCCCTAGGCTTGACGCGAGCCTGGTTCCGTGGTCGCTACTCTGTGCACAGGACCGGTTCTTCCGACCTGAGGCGGTGTGCGTGTCATCTTGGCGTGGCAAGGACAAGAGTCAGGAACTCGAACGGCTCGCCACTCTCGCTGGCGAGGCGTCGGCTGACGCCGCCGTCGCGATGGAAGCCGCCGAACTGGCGCTGCCGCCCACCCCGCCGGCGCCACCGGACCTGACGGCCGCCGCCTTCTTCGACGTCGACAACACCATGATGATGGGCGCGTCGATCTTCTACTTCGCCCGCGGCCTCGCCGCGCGCAAGTTCTTCACGACCGCCGATCTCGCCGGTTTCATGTGGCAGCAGGTGAAATTCCGCGTCGGCGGCCGCGAGAACAAGGAAGACATCAAGACCCACCGCGAGCAGGCACTGTCCTTTGTGGCCGGACGAACGGTCGCCGAGCTGACCGAGATCAGCGAAGAGATCTACGACGAGCTGATGGCCGACAAGATCTGGTCCGGCACCCGCGCGCTCGCCCAGATGCACCTCGACGCCGGCCAGCGCGTGTGGCTCGTCACCGCGACCCCGATCGAACTCGCGGCCATCATCTCGCGCCGCCTCGGCCTCACCGGCGCGCTCGGCACGGTCGCCGAGACCGAGAACGGTGTCTACACGGGACGCCTCGTCGGCGACCTCCTGCACGGCCGTGCGAAGGCACACGCCGTCCGCGCGCTCGCTTCCCGCGAAGGTCTGAACCTGCGCCGCTGCACGGCCTACTCGGACTCCCAGAACGACGTCCCGATGCTCTCGGCGGTCGGCACCGCGGTCGCGGTCAACCCCGACGCGGGCCTGCGCGACGTCGCCCGCGCCCGAGGCTGGGAGATCCGCGACTTCCGCACCGGCCGCAAGGCCGCCAAGATCGGCGTGCCCTCGGTGCTCGGCGCCGGCGCGGTCGCGGGCGCGGTCGCCGCGGGCCTCGCCTACCGCCGCCGCTAGGCCGACCTCGTCAAAGCCCGAAAGCCACTTTCGTCAGATCGCATCTGACGAAAGTGGCTTTCGGGCTTTCGTACGGGGTGCGTCAGCCGCGGAAGATGCCCTGGCGCTGGGAGAGGCGGCGGTAGAGCGTCTGCTGGATCGACTCGCGGACCTGGTCGGTCAGGTTGAACACGAGCATCGGGTCCTCTTCGGCGCCCGGGTAGTACGAGTCGGTCTGGATCGGCTCGCCGAACTCGATGGTCCACTTCGTCGGCAGCGGGATCGCACCGAGCGGGCCGAAGAGCGGGAACAGTGGCGTGATCGGGAAGTACGGCAGCCCGAGCATGCGCGCGAGCACCTTCACGTCCCCGATCTTCGGGTAGATCTCCTCGGCGCCGACCACCGACACCGGGATGATCGGCACGCCGGTGCGCAGCGCGGCCGACACGAAACCACCGCGTCCGAAGCGCTGCAGCTTGTAGCGGGCCGAGAACGGCTTGCCGATGCCCTTGAAGCCTTCCGGCCACACGCCGACCAGCTCGCCCTTGGAGAGCAGGCGCTCGGCGTCGGCGTTGCAGGCCAGTGTCTGGCCGATGCGGCGGGCGAACGATCCGATGAAGGGCACTTTGAAGACGAGGTCGGCGCCGAGGCCGCGCATGTGGCGGTGCTTCGGGTGCTCGTCGTGTACGGCGACCGCGGTCATCAGCGCGTCGATCGGCAAGGTGCCCGAGTGGTTGGACACGAGCAGCGCGCCGCCGTCGACGGGCAGGTTGTGCACGCCGTAAGTCGTTACGCGGAACCATTTTTGGTACAGCGCACGCAAAGGCGGGAGCATGAGGGTCTCGGTGAGCTCGGCGTCGAAGCCGAACTCGTCGACGGTGTAACTGCCCGTCAGCCTGCTGCGCACGAACGCGATCGCCTCCGCCAGCGCCTCGGGCAGCTCGGAAACGTCCGGCTGCCGCACCGGCGCGGCGGCCGGTGCCGGGAAGTTGACGACCGGGGCTTGGAGCAGCCGTTCAGTCTCATCCGCTTCGGCGAGCTTCTCCGCGGGCACCTCGACGGTGTCCCTCGGCTTCTCTCTCCCCGGTCCGTGCAGCGGGATGACCTGTGCTTCGGCACTGCTCACGTTGTCCGCCTCGCTTTCCTTGTGCGGGTCTCGCTCGGGTTTCACCGCGCGGCCGACTGACCGGTCGCCGCCGCGGTCATCACTTTGCCCGCCAGTCCCGCCAGCAGGCCCCCGTCCAGGACGGGCCTGATGCCCCGGCCCTGGATGTAGTCATCGAATGCCTCGCGCGTCGTCCAGCGCGGGGTGTAGCCGAACTCCTTCTTGAGCCGCGTGGTGTCCACGACCCGCCCGAAGTTCAGCAGCCGTACCTGGTCGGCCGAGAAGTCGACGACGCGAGCGCCGCGCAGCACCTTCCCGATCGACGGCAATACTCCGCGCGGCATCGGCAGCTCGAGCCTGCCTGCGCGGCGGATCATCTGCGACAGCGTCATCACGCCGTCCGAGCCGACGTTGAACACGCCGGGCTTGTCGTGCACGGTCGCCAGCTCGAGCACGGACAGCGCGTCCGCCGAGTGCAGGAGCTGGATGCGGGCGTCGAAGCCGAACACCGTCGGGACCACCGGCAAGGCGAAGTACCTCGCCAGCACGGTGTCGACCTCGGGCCCGATGAGATTGATGAAGCGGGCCATGGTGACGGTGATATCCGGTCTGCGCCGGGATAAACCCCGTACGTAACCTTCCATCTCCACGGCGTCCTTGGCGTAGCCGCTGGAGTCCGCCGGGATGAGCTCTGAATCCTCGGTGAACACGGCCTGCGAGCGCGAGCTCGCGCCGTACACGGCCGCGGTGGACTTGACCACCAGCTTGCGCACCAGCGGCGAGCGCTGGCACGCGGCCAGCAGGCGCATGGTGCCGATGACGTTGACTTCCTTGATCGCCGTCCGGCGGCTGGGGCCCGCCGGATGCGCGGTCGTCGACGCGTGCACGACCGTGTCGACCTTGGCGCTGCTGATGACCTTCGCGATCAGTGGGTTTCGAATGTCCGCACGCACGAATTCGGCGTGTCCCATTCGCTGCAGCACGGATTTCGCCGGCGGTGTGGTGTCCACGCCGATCACCCGCTCGAAGTCGGGGTTGTTACCGAGCCTGGCCAGCAGTTTTCCGCCCAGCTCCCCACCGACCCCGGTCACGAGCACGATGTTGGACGGCATGAGTCTCCCTACGGCGATTAGGGCTTTTTTCGATCTTCACGGGCTCAGTCACCCGAGGTGCGCGAACCTGCACTCACTGGAAGCATCGCGCCGACGCCCTCAGGATGTTACCGCTCATTAGGCATGGCCCAGAGGCGTCTTACATGCTATTAACTCGCCCACCTGGCAAACGTTTCGTGACGTCACTCGAATGGGGGCAGGGGTGCCCACAAACAGAGAATGGCCCGTCCAAGTGCTGGACGGGCCATACCCGAGCTGTCTCGCAGCCGAAGGCTACTTACCGGCCTTCCTGCGCTGAACCCGAGTGCGGCGAAGCAACTTGCGGTGCTTCTTCTTCGACATGCGCTTGCGGCGCTTCTTGATCACAGAGCCCACGGGCGCTCCTTAGGTCGTCGTCGGTCACGCTGCCCGGCGCAGCGTCCAACGGTTGGAGCGCACAGGCACGAGCGGTCTACCAGGTTACCCGCGCCTGTCCAGGACTGAGTCGGCGGGCCCGGCTTCGGGCCCGCCGCTCACTCAACCTACGTCGAAGTATGCCCCTTCGAGGTAAGTGTGCACTGCTTTCTCCGGCACTCTGAACGACTTGCCGACCCGAACGGCCGGCAGCTCACCCGAGTGCACGAGGCGGTAAACGGTCATCTTGGAGACCCGCATGAGCGTGGCCACCTCGGCGACCGTCAAAAACTGGACCTGCCCGACCGCGGGCACGTCCTCCTTCTTGTTCGGCGGCATGATTCACCGATCCTTCGACACGTGTCGCGCCGCGCGGCTTCCCCACCGGCGGTACCGACACGCACGTGCTCTCGTGAGAGTAGCGGGACTCGTGGGACTAATGCGACGCCAGTCACCGGTATGGGCCCCTGACCTGCCCCATTTGCACTAGCCAATTTCTCTCGGGTCCCCCGAATGCCACCTCGACCAGGGAAAAAAAATCCCAATGTGGCGTTGGTCAGCTTTGACCTGACCAACGCCACATTGGCTGGCCGGAACCTGACGAAAGCCACATTGGGATTTTTTTCCCGGGCTGGTCAGGGGGTTTCGTGGGCCTTGCCCAGCTCGACCGAGCGGTCGCGGGCGGCTTCGATGGCCGCCAGTAGTGCGGCGCGGACGCCGTGTTTCTCCAGCTCGCGGATGGCGTTGATGGTCGTGCCGGCCGGGGAGGTGACCGCCTCGCGCAGGATGACCGGGTGTTCGCCGGACTCGGCGAGCATCTTCCCGGCGCCGACGGCCGACTGGACGATCAGGCTCTCGGACAACGCGCGCGGCAGGCCGAGCAGGATGCCGGCGTCGATCATGGCCTCGACCAGGAAGAAGAAGTACGCGGGCCCGGAACCCGAGAGCGCGGTCACCGCGTCCTGCTGCGACTCCGGCACCTCGACGACCTTGCCGACGTGCTCCAGCAGCTCGCGGACGACCGTCAGGTGGGCGGCCGTCGCGTGCTTGCCGGGTGACATCGCGCTCATCGCCTCGCCGACCAGCATCGGCGTGTTCGGCATCACGCGCACGACCGGGACGCCCGAAGCCAGCCGACGCTCGTACAACGCGGTCGGCAGCCCGGCGCACAGCGAGACGACCAGCGAGTCAGGCCCGAGCAGCGGCGCGAGCTCGTCGAGCACGGGGTCGATGTCCTGCGGCTTCACGGCGACGATCAGCACGTCGGCACGCTTGGCCGCCTCGGGCACGGTCACGCCGTGCACGCCGTACTTCTCGGTCAGCTCGGCGGCCCGTGCCGGATATCGCTCGGTGAACAGCAGGTCATCGGCGCTCGTGCCGCCGTGCAGCAGCCCCGAGAGCAACGCCTCTCCGATTTTTCCGGCACCCAGCAACGCGATAACGCTCATGCCGACCATCCAAACACGCGGGCTCAGGCTCCCGGCGCGGGTGCCAGTCCCAGCTGACGGGCCTGGGCGACCAGGCGGCCCTGCGAGTCGATCACCAGCGCGTCCGAGTCGAACCAGGACTCGTGCACCGAGCGGCAGTCCACGATCACCCGCAGCCAGCCCGGCGCCGGGCGCGTGCGCAGCAGCGCGGTCAGCTGCACGCTCGGCGCCCAGCCGAACCGGCCTAGGTTGAACACGACGGGCGGGTTCACGTCACCGGCGACCAGCGCGAAGTACGGGTCGGCCAGTCCGTGGCGAGGCCGGACCCACAGCTTGATCCTGGGCGGGTCGCCGGTGCGACCGGCCAGGTACCCCACGGTGGCCGGGTCGAGGCGCACATCGCAGCCCTTGGCCAGGTTGAAGGTGCCCTCGGCGGTGTCGCCCGCGATCGCGATCGCGCTGGCGGGCGGCTCGACCGGCATCGCGGGCAGTTCGGTCCATTCCGGACGGCGCATCGGCAACCGGCCCGCGGTCACCCTGGCCTCGACGCAGCTGCGGCCGCGCTGTTCCAGTCCGACCGCGACCACGGTCGCGCGCCTGCCCACCTTGCGCACGTCCGTGCGCAGCAGCACCGGGCCGATCGCGGGCGGGCGCAGGAACTCCGCGCTCACCGCGAGCGGGTCGGCAGGCGGCTCACCGCGCTCTTGGAGCACCGCGAGCGCGGCCTTGGCGAGCAAGGCCATGAGGAAGCCACCATGCGGGTGGCCGCCGATGGACCATTCGAGCTTGAGGTCGGCGGTGAACGTCCCGTCACCCATCGACCGCACCGTATTCGCCACGTCGAAGGACGTGGCGGTGTCGTCGAGCGGGCTCACCTAACGCTGACCAGCGCGGACGAGCACCGAAGACGATCTACGCAAGGCACGTGCTGACGCACGGTCGCGCCCCCCTCCACCAGGTAGCGCGCGGGGGTGCTCGCGCGCTCGCTGAGGATAGCCACCCGGCTACCGGGTGCTCTGCGCCCGGCTACGAATCGTTTCATTCGGGTTTCGGATAGCGACGATCGCAGCGGGCTCACGCACGGGACTTTACGTGTTCACATGCGCGAAATGGAGGCACCCGCGACAGTGTCATGAAACGGGTGAACTTCTCACTGTCCCAGGTGGAGGCGTGCGAACAGCAGCGACTCGGCCAGTTCGGCCGCGCGCTGCGCCTGCCCGGTCGCGTGCCTGGTGTTGATCTCCAACACGATCTGCCCGCTGAAACCGTTGCTGACCAGCTTTTCGAGCAGCTCCGCGCACGGCTGGCCGCCACGGCCCGGCACCAGGTGCTCGTCCTTGGGGATGCCGGTCCCGTCGGCGAGGTGGACGTGCGTGAGGCCCTCGCCCATCCGCTCGGCCAGCGCCAGCGCGTCCATGCCCGCGGCGGCCGTGTGCGAAAGGTCGAGCGTGTAGTGCCGGAACCCGACGTCCGTCGGGTCGATCGACGGCCGGAACGCGGACACCCGCGAGGTCCGCGAGCCGCCGGGCGGGCGCACCTTGAACATGTTCTCGACGGCGATCTCGATGCCGCTGGCGTCCTCCAGCTCGTCGACCAGGTCGCCGAACGCGTCGCCGTAGCGGCGCTGCCAGCGGAACGGCGGGTGCACGACGACCGTGCGCGCGCCGAGATCGACGGCGGCGTCCACGGTGCGCCGCAACCGGATCACCGGGTCCGGCGACCAGATCCGCTGCGTGATCAGCAGCGACGGCGAGTGCACCGAGAGCACCGGCACGCCCGTCCGCCGCGACCAGCGGCGCAGCGCGGAGACGTCCTGGCTGACCGGGTCGGCCCAGACCATCACCTCGACCCCGTCGTAGCCGAGGTCGGCGGCCAGCTCGAACGCCGTGCCGGCGCGCACCGGCCACACCGAAGCCGTCGACAGCCCGACCGGTACCCGCGATGGTTCAGTCACGCGGTCATGGTCCTATCTGGACAGCAGGAGCAGCGCCGCGGGTGACACGGTCACGACCAGGCCGACCAGCACCGCGAGCACGGTGGTCTGCAGGTCCTCGGCGCGGCGGATCTTCCGCACGATCCAGACCAGCCCGACGACCACCAGCAGCGCGGCGATCAACGCGGCGGCGGGCAGCTTCACCCACAGCCAGTTGAAGCCGAGCCAGACGGCGGCGCCACCGAGGACACCGGCCGCGAGCTGCCACGCCAGCGCGAGCCACTGCTTGCCAGGAGAGCCTTCCTCCTCGGCGGGCGGCGGCTCTTCCTCCTCGGCGACGGGCTCGTTGTCGTACTCGTCCTCGTAGTCGTCGACGAGCGGGTCGTCGTCGTAGTCGTACTGGTCGTCCAGACGGCCGGGCGGCGCGTTCAGGCCGAGCGGCGGCTCGTCGTCGAACGGGTCCTCACGCGGCATCGCGCGCTGCGGCGCGAACGACGGCGGCGCCGAGTACTGGGTCGGCGGGCCACCGTCGAGCAGCGACGTGTCCAGCTGCGGCTCCTGGTCGAGCGGCACCGCGGGCATGACGCCGACCTCGGTGTCGTCCATCGCGACCGCTTTGCGCTTCTTGCGCCAGCTGGCCAGCCCGGCGGGCGGCTCGTCCCCGACCGGCGCGGGTGGCGCCGCCGCTGCCGGCGGAGCCGGAGGCACCGGCGGAGCGGCGGGCGGGATGTCGTCGATGATCGTCGGGATCTGCTCGGTGTAGTCCTCGGGCTTCGGCTGCTGCCGGGCAGGCTGCCGCCGCGGCCGCCGGGGCGGGGCCTGCGGTGACTGGAACGTCCCGCTGCCCATCCCACCGGGACCGGGCGGCGGGGGCGGCGCGATGTCCGGCTCGGCGTCGAGGCCGTCCAGCCGCGACGAAAGCGCGCCGGTGTCGGCGGGTAACGGCGGCGGCTGGGCGCCGCGCGGGCGGGCCGGGGTGATCCGGCGCCGGGTCTCCTCCTGCGAGACGGGCGGCGGCGGTGCGGGGGCGGGTGGTGCTTGGCGCGGCCCACGGCCACGCGGCGGCAGCGGGAGCTGCCCGGAGTCCTGCGGATGCGGCGGCACCGGCGGCGGCGCCACCGGGGGCGGCGGCATCTGCGGGCGCGGGAGCTGCGCGGAGTCCTGCGGGCGCGGCAACTGGGCCGAGTCCTGCGGACGGGGTAGCTGCCCGGAGTCCTGGTGCACCGGCGGCTTGACCCGGAACGGCCCGGAGTCCTGCCGCTGGCGCGGCGGCGGGGCAGGCTGCTCCGGCTGCGCACGACGGCCCGGCGCCTGCGGGGGCGCCGGCGGCGGTGACTGCGCGCCACCACCCGCGACCCGGTCGATGATCGCCTGTGGTCCGGTGTCACCCGCGGTCGGCTTGCGCCGTGAGCCACCTGGCTCCGGCGTCTCGACCGCGTCGTCCTCGTCGGCGGCACGCCGCCGACGCCGACGCCCGCCTTCGGGCTTCGCACCGTGTTGGGCGAGCAGTTCGGCCACCGTCTTCTGTGGCTGCTCGCTCCCGCTTTCCTCTGCCATCCCCTTCACCGTGCCCGTGTCTGACTGTCCAAGTCCAGTGTGCTGCTGCCACCGGTCCATTTACGCGACGAACCGCCACGATCCGTGTTCGAAGTTTCGTCCGCGCCGTTCGCGAGATCCAGTCGTCGAAGGATGACACCCTCCCGCAGCGCCCAAGGACAGATTTCGAGTTCGGAGAGTGACAACGCCTTCATCGTCGCCTGCGCCACCAGCGCACCGGCGACCAGCTGATGGGATCGGCTGGCGCTGACCCCTTCGAGGTACGCCAGGTCGTGCGCCGACATCCGCGAGATAAAGGCGATGAGCTGGCGCAACGCGGTATCGGTCAGCACCCGCTTCGCCCTCGGCCCCGCCGCCGACGGCGCGGCGCCGGTCAGCCTGGCGAGCGACCGGAACGTCTTCGACGTCGCGACCACCCGATCGGGGGTGCCCAGCCTGGTGACGCGGTTCGCCAGGTCACCGAGCTGATCGTCGAGCCACGCGGTGGTGTCGATGAGCTCGGAGCGTGACGGCGGGTCGTGCCGGAACCGGGTGCGCGTGGTGCGCCCGGCGCCGAGCGGCAACGAGACCGCCAGCTCCGGCTCCTCGTCCATGCCCATCGCGACTTCCAGCGAGCCGCCGCCGATGTCGAGCACCAGCAGCTTGCCAGCCGACCAGCCGAACCACCGGCGCACCGCGAGGAACGTCAGCCGCGACTCGTCGGCGCCCGAGAGCACCTTGAGCTCGACCCCGGTCTGCTCGGCCACCTTGGCCAGCACCTTCGCCGAGTTCTTGGCCTCGCGCACGGCCGAGGTGGCGAACGCCATGACGTCCTCACACCCCAGCCGCACGGCCGCCGCTTTGGCCGATTCGACCGCGTTGACCAGGTCGTCCGCGCCCGCCTTGCTGAGCTCACCGGTCTTGGTGATCTGCTCCGCCAGGCGCAGCACCGCCTTCTCGGAGTGCATCGGCGTCGGGTGCGCACCACGATGCGCATCGACCACCAACAGGTGGACGGTGTTCGATCCGACGTCGAGGACCCCTAGGCGCACAGGGGGCTACGGTACCCGTTCTTCATCTCAGGTCTCGAACTTGTAACCAAGTCCGCGGACGGTGACGAGGTGACGGGGTGAGCCGGGATCGGGTTCGATCTTGGACCGCAGCCGCTTGACGTGCACGTCGAGGGTCTTGGTGTCGCCCACGTAATCGGCGCCCCAGACCCGGTCGATGAGCTGCCCGCGGGTGAGCACCCGGCCCACGTTGCGGAGCAGGTACTCGAGGAGGTCGAACTCCTTGAGCGGGAGCGAGACCTCAGCCCCGTCAACAGTGACGACGTGCCGTTCGACGTCCATCCGGACCGGCCCGGCCGACAGCACCAGCGGGGCCAGTTCGCCGTCCGCGCCGGGCTCGCCGCCGCGGCGCAGCACCGCGCGGACGCGGGCGATGAGCTCACGGGCCGAGTAGGGCTTGGTGACGTAGTCGTCGGCGCCCAGTTCGAGGCCGACCACCTTGTCGATCTCACTGTCGCGGGCAGTGACCATAATCACGGGGACGGCCGAGCGCTGGCGCAGCTGCTTGCACACGTCGGTGCCGCTCATCCCGGGCAGCATGAGGTCGAGCAGCACGATGTCGGCGCCGTTGCGGTCGAACTCCTCCAGCGCCTGCTGTCCCGTTCCGGCGACGGCGGCGGTGAAGCCCTCCTTGCGCAGCAGGAAGGCGAGCGGGTCGGCGAACGACTCCTCGTCCTCGACGATGAGTACCCTCGTCACAGCTTTCCTCCATGGTCGGGGGCTTCTTGCCCGGTCACCACGAGCCGGGGTGTCCGCTCGGGGGTCTTCTCCTGCCGCGGTGCGGGCGGGATCTGCTTGCCGGTGGCCGGTTCCGGCGAGATGTGCGCGGGGATCCGCAGGGTGAACGTCGATCCGGTGCCCGGACTACTCCAGAGTCCCACCGATCCGCCGTGATTGGCCGCCACGTGCTTGACGATCGCCAGACCGAGACCTGTCCCGCCGGTGGCGCGCGAACGGGCCTTGTCGGCGCGGTAGAAGCGTTCGAAGACGCGTTGCTGCTCGTCCTCGGCGATCCCGATGCCGCGGTCGGTGACGGCGATCTCGACGTTGCCATCGGCCAGTCGCCTGCTGATCGACACCGGGCTGCCAGGCGTCGAGTACGCGATGGCGTTCTCGAGCAGGTTCGACAGCGCGGTGACCAGCAGCGTCCGGTCGCCCTCGACCAGCAGGCCGCTGGCCGCGTCGGTGGTCACCGAGATCTCGGCGGACTCGGCTGACAACGATGTCCGCCCGAGCGCTTCGCGCACCACGGCGTCGACCTCGACCACGTTCAGGTCGGGCAGCCGCTCGGCGCCCTGCAGCCGGGACAGCGCGATCAGCTCGGTCACCAGCTGGCCGAGCCTGGTCGACTCGCGCAGGATCTTGGAGCCGAACCGGCGCACCTCGTCGACGTCCTCGGCCGCGTCGAGCACGGCCTCGGTGAGCAGCGCGATCGCGCCGACCGGGGTCTTGAGCTCGTGCGAGACGTTGGCGACGAAATCGCGGCGGGTGGCCTCCAGCCGGACCGCCTCGGAGTGGTCGACCGCCTCGACGATGGTGAAACCGTCGCCGAGCGGGCGCACGATGCCGAGCACGGCCTCCGGCTGGCGGCCACGCGCTTCGAGCGGGGAAAGGTCGATTTCCATCGGCTCGTCGGTCTCGACGACCTGTTCGGCCGCTTGGCGTGCCCTCGGGTCGGCCTGGCTGACCCGCACCAGGCCGAGCTCGTAGGCACGCGGGTTGTGCAGCACCATGTCGCCGAACCTGTTGAGCACGACGACACCGTTGTTGGAGGAGCGCACGAGCCGCATCAGCAGCTCGGCGACGGTCGGGCCCTCGGGCTTCCGCTCGGCCCGCTGGGTCCGGGTGCGGGCGACGAGGAAGCCGATGGCGACTCCGACCACCAAAGCACCGATGGCCAGTGCGAATGAGACGGGCACGGTCACGAGAGGATGGTAAGCGCGGAGGTAGCCCATTGGCCTAGTACTGGATGCGTTCTCGTGACGGCCGTGACACCTGCGGGGAACAAGTTCGGCGCCGGTTCAGGCTCCGTTCATTTCGTTGCCTCTTACCGGCTTCTTCACGCACTTCAGAGGCTATCGAGGTCCTCGGCCGCCAGCCGGAGCGAACCGGCCGCGATGTTCTGTTCCAGGTGCGCCAGGTCACCCGTTCCGGGGATGGCGAGGACGTTCGGTCCCTTGTGGAGAGTCCAGGCGAGCCGGATCTGCGCGGGCGTCACGCCGTACTTGGCCGCGAGCTCGTCGACGGCGGCGTTTTCGGTGGAGTTGGCGACGGCGAAGAACGGGACGAAGGCGATGTCGTGACGCGCACAGGTTTCGATGAGCGCGTCGTCCTCACGCCGGGTGTCGAAGCCGTACTGGTTCTGCACACAGACGACCGGCGCGATCTTCAGCGCCTCGTCGAGGTGTTCGGGGCCGACGTTCGAGATGCCGAGTTCCCGGATCATGCCCGCTTCGCGGAGTTCCGCCAGCGTGCCGAACCAGTCGGCGAGCGAGCCGGTGCCGCGCTCGAGTGCCTCGCCGAGACGCAGGTTGACGACGTCCATGTGCTCGCGGCCGAGCTGGCGGAGGTTCTCCTCGACCTGGCCCTTGAGCTGCTCGGGCGTCGCGAACGGCAGGAACGTGCCGGACGGGTCGCGGCCGGGCCCGACCTTGGTGGTGATGACGAGATCGTCCCGGTAGGGCCGGAGCGCGGCGTTGATGAGCTCGTTGGCGGAGAGGTGTCCGTGGAAGTAGAAGGCGGCCGTGTCGATGTGGTTCACCCCGAGTTCGACGGCACGCCGGAGTACGGCGATCGCGGAGTCGCGGTCGCGGAACATCAGGCGCATCGCGCCGAAACCGAGCCGGTTGACGGTGAACTGGCCGAGTTTCCAGGTGCCGGAAGCTGCTGCGTTGGTCATGGATTCAGCTTCGCTTCGGTCTTTTTTCGGCGCAGCGTTTGGCAACTTGCTGCCGGGTTGCGGACACTGGCGGCGTGGACGACGTAGTGGTGGTACGCGGCGAGCAGGAGCTGTTCGCCAGGACGGCGCATCTTTTCGCGCGCGCGGACGAGATCTCGTGCGCGGCGAACGACCTGCACACCTGGGCGGCCTCGCGGCCGGGCGAGATCCAATCGACCGGCGGCAAGCGGATCAGGAAGGTCTACCGGCCCGGCGTGCTGCTCGACTCGGCGCGCGAGCTCCGGCACGCGGAACGCCTCGGTGTGCAGATCCGGATCACGACCAGCGAGGTCAACGAAACGATCATTTTGGACTCTCGCATCGCGATACTCGCGGGTGACAAGGAAGCCGGTTCTCAGTCCTATAGCGTGATTTCCAAGCCGGAGCTGGTCCAGGGAATCGTGTCGCTGTTCGAAGCGGCTTGGCGCGGCGCGACCGAACTTTCCGTCTATGACGCCGATTTCGCCGAACTGCGCCTGCAGGCGCCGCAGATCTTGGACCTGCTTTCCTCTGGCTGCAAGGACGAAACGGCCGCACGCACCCTCGGCCTCGGCCTGCGCACGTACCGCCGCCGCGTCGCCGAGCTCATGGACGCGCTCGGCGCGACTTCCCGTTTCCAGGCTGGCGCCCGCGCCCGCGAGGTCGGCATCCTCTAGCCCGGACGCGGTAAAAGCCCGAAAGCCACTTTCGTCAGGTGTCATCTGACGAAAGTGGCTTTCGGGCTTTTACCGGGTTCCGGGTACTAGCGGCCCTGGTTGGCGACCGCGGCAGCGGCTTCCTTGGCCGCTTCCGGGTCGAGGTAGAGGCCGCCGGGGGTGACCGGCTTGAGGTCGTCGGTCAGGTCGTAACGCAGCGGGATGCCGGTCGGGATGTTCAGTCCCGCGATGTCGGCGTCGGAGATCCCGTCGAGGTGCTTGACGAGCGCGCGCAGCGAGTTGCCGTGCGCGGCGACGAGCACGGTCTTGCCCGCGCGCAGGTCCGGCACGATCTCGGACTCCCAGTACGGCAGCAACCGCTCGACGACGTCCTTGAGGCACTCGGTCAGCGGGGCCTTGTCGCCGAGGTCGGCGTAGCGCGGGTCGTGCGCCTGGCTGAACTCGTCGTCCGGGTCGATGGGCGGCGGCGGGGTGTCGTACGACCGGCGCCAGAGCATGAACTGCTCCTCGCCGTACTGGTCCAGGGTCTCCTTCTTGTTCTTGCCCTGGAGCGCGCCGTAGTGGCGCTCGTTGAGCCGCCAGTCCCGCTTGACCGGGATCCAGTGCCGGTCGGCGGCGTCGAGCGCGAGGTTCGCCGTCGAGATCGCGCGGCGCATCAGCGAGGTGTGCACGATGTCGGGCAGCAGGCCCGAGTCCTTCAGCAGCGCACCGCCGCGACGTGCCTCGGCCTCGCCCTGCTCCGAGAGCGGCACGTCGACCCAGCCGGTGAACAGATTCTCCGCGTTCCACGTGCTCTGCCCGTGACGCAGCAGCACCAACGTCCCAAGTTCGACCATGGGCGCAAGCCTGCCAGAGATGTGCTCGCGCGGGACGGGCGGACCAGTTACCCCGATAAGTCCTACCGAGAGTGTGTTACTCGACGGTAACACGTCACCCACAGAACAGAATACTCGTCAACAAGCCTGAATACCGCCCATTTGGACTGCATTACGTTAGCCCATCTGGGGAAGTTCACTCGAATGGAGTAACGAGTAGTCTTGTGATTACAGGTGGACATCTGACAGGTTGACTACCGTCCCGCTCGGTCGGATTCCACGCACTCCCCGACCGGACGCGGACCGTGACCGCGACTCGTCTCCCCCCTGCCGAGTCGCGGCCCCGCCGGCCCCGTTGGCACCCCCCTCGTCACCGGGTCCACAAGTGGCGGGAACTTCAGCGGGGCGGCTTGAGATCGCGACTCCCCCCTCCCTCAAGCCGCTCCGCCTTTCCCCAGTTCAGGACTCGTGAGTGGCGTGGCCGGTTCTAACCGGCCAAAACACTCACGACCTGGGTCACTCGGCGGGCATCGGTTCGGGGGTGACCGGGACGCGAGCGGGGCGACGCTTGCGCAGCCACCAGACCAGCGCGAGCGCCGGGACGCCGATGAACAGCAGGAACGGCCCCAGTGCGCCCAGCACGGTCAGCACGCCGCCGCCGAAGGTCAGGAACGCGTCCCAGCCGTTCGCAAGGCCTCCGAAGAAGCCTGAGCGCTCCTCCGGCTTTGCCGGTGGCGTGCCCTTCTGCGCGACGCTCACCGAGATCGTCGACATGGCGACGCTGCCCGCGAGCGCCTGCTGCCTGCGCTGCATCGACTCGAGCTCGGCTTCACGAGTAGTCAGCTCGGCCTCGACCGAGGTGATCTCGCCGACCGAGTTCGCCTTCGCCAGCAGCGCGCGGACGCGCTCGACGCTGGCCTTCTGGGTCGCGATACGGGACTCGACGTCCACGACCTGCTCGGTCACGTCCTGCGTGTTCTGCTCGCGGCTGGTGACCTCGCCGAGCTTGGAGAGGTCCGACAGCGTCACGTCGAGCTTGTCGCTCGGCACCGCGAGGCTGACCGTCGCCGAGTTCTTGTCGCTGCGCTCCTGGCCGGTGTAGCCGCCGGCGCCGACCGCGACCTGGCGCACCGAGTCGACGATCGCCGGCACGTCGTTCGCGGCCAGCGAGAGCTTCGCGGTCTTCACGAGCTTGCGGTCTTGGACGCCCGCCTGCCCCACGGGCACGCCCGCGCCCTTGCCCTGCTGGCCCGGCTTGCCTTGCGACGAGCCCGCGCTGTCCTTCGCCGAGCCCGAGCCCTGCTGCGGTTGCGCCGGCGCCTGCGCGGCCTCGCCGGAAAAACTCGTCGAACTCGTCCCGGAGTCGTTCGAGCCGCAGCCCGCCACCGCCAAACCGGCCGCGACCAGCACCAACCACCGTCTAGCCGAGAACTTCATCGCCTGTCTCCCTCCAGTCATGGCCGGTGAGACGGGCGAAGTGCTCAGGTGCGTTGCATATGCGAAATCACGAGTTGGTCAAGGAGCCAGGCTCGTGCGAGGCGGGCTCGATCAGGTGCTTGAACGCCTGCAGGTTCGCCAATGATTCACCACGCGAGACGCGCCAATCCCACTCGCGCTTGATCGAAGTCGCGAAGCCGATTTCCAGCAGGGTGTTGAAATCACCGTCCGCGGCTTCGAGCACCTGCCCGAGTATCTTGTCCAGCTCCTCCTCGGAAACGGTGTCCAAGCCGAACCGGCCGACCAGGTAGATGTCGCCGCTGGAGTCCAATGTGTAGTGAACCCCGTACAGTTTCGCGTTGCGCCGCAACAGAAATCGGTAGACCTCTTCGTGCGCCTCGTCGGGACGGCGGCAGACGAATGCCTCCACGGCCAGCGCGTGCGCGCCGACGATCAGCCAGGCGTTGGTCTGCAGCTTCTTCGTGCCGGGCAGGGTGACGAAAAACCCGCTGTCACCCCGTTTTTCGTACTTCAGCTCCGCATTGTCCAAAGCGGACTCGATGATCGAGCCGACACTCACACCGCCACCTCCAGAGCACGCTGGAACGCGCTCGTCGCCTGCGTGTAGGTGTCCAGCAAAGCATCCGTGGTGCGCTGCCACGAAAAGCGACGCGCGTGCGTCACCGCGTTGGTCGAAAGTTCCGCGTGCCGATCGGGCCGCAACGCCACGTTCGCCAGCGCGGACGCCCAGTCCGGACCGGCGTGCGAGGGGACGAGCAGGCCGGACACGCCGTGCACGACCGCGACCGGCAGCCCGCCGACCTCGGCGGCGACCACCGGCGTCCCGCAGGCCTGTGCCTCCAGCGCGACCAGGCCGAACGACTCGTTGTAGCTCGGCACCGCGACCACGTCCGCGGCGCGGTAGACGTTGACCAGCGACTGGCCCGGCTGCGGCGGCATGAACCAGGTCTGCCGCTCGATTCCCAGCGACACGGCCAGCTCACGCAGGGCCTGCGGCTGCTCCAGCCCGGTGCCCGACGGCCCGCCGACGATCAGCACGACCAGCCGCGACGCCAGCTCTGGACGCTGCCGCAGCAGCTCGGCGGCGGCGTAGAGCAGCACGTCCGGCGCCTTCAGCGGCTGGATACGGCCCGCGAACGCCATGATCACCGCGTCCTGCGGCAACCCGAGCGCCTCGCGGGCGGCGGTCTTGGAGCCGGGCGTGAAACGTTTCAAGTCGACACCGGGCGCGACGGTGTGCACCTCGCGCGGGTCGGCGTCGTAAAGCTCGATGAGCTGGCGTGCCTCGACGGCGGTGTTCGCGATGAGGCTGTCGGCCTCCTCGACCACCTGCTCCTCGCCGATCACGCGGGTGCGCGGTTCGGGGGTGTCACCATCGGCGAGCGCGGCGTTCTTGACCTTGGCGAGCGTGTGCGCCGTGTGCACCAGCGGCACGCCCCATCGGTCGCGCGCGAGCCAGCCGACCTGGCCGGAGAGCCAGTAGTGCGAGTGGATCAGGTCGTAGTAGCCGGGCTCGTGGAACGCCTCGGTCCGCAGCACACCCGAGGTGAACGCGCACAGCTGCGCGGGTAGCTCGTCCCGGCCGAGCGGCTCGAACGGCCCGGCGGGGATGTGCCGGACGAGCACGCCTGGCGCGAGTTCGGCCACCGGCGGCTGGTCGGACGAGGTCGCCCTGGTGAACACCTCGACCCCGACCCCGCGCGCGGCCATCTCCTGCGCCGTCTCGCTGATGTACACGTTCATGCCGCCGGCATCACCGGTGCCGGGCTGCTCTAGCGGCGATGTGTGCACTGACATCACGGCCACCCGGCGCGGCGCACGACGAATCCCATGCAGGGAGAAGCTCACCAAGTACTCCTGAGTGCTTAAGCGGTCACGTCGTCGGCGAACTGCCGTAGCGCGCCGGAAAACTCCGGCCTCGCTTCGGCGAACGGCAGATGCCCCACATCCGATAACCAACGCGTAACAGCACCCGGAATCTTCCCGGCCGCGTATTCCGCTGCCGAGAAGTTGACGACCCGATCATCCGTGCCATGCACGATCAGGGTCGGGACGTCGATGGCCGCGAGCACGTCCTCGCTGCCGACATCCCGCTTGAACAGGGCTTTCCTGACCAGTGGCGGCGTCGAGAGGCTCGCGCCGAGTAAAGCCTGCCCGAGTGCGCCCGGTACTACTTTCGTAGCCTGCGCGCGAGAAAATTCGACCAGCGCCGGGACCGCGATGTCCGGATCGTCCGATAACGCGGCGGGCAGCGCGGCCGCCATGGCCGGGCCGATGCTCCCGCCGGGCCGTCCCCTGCCGATTTCGGTGATCGCGCCGACGAGCACGATCCCGCTCAACCGTGCGGTTCCGTGCGCGCGCAGGTAGTCCGCGATGACGAGCCCGCCGTAGGACCAGCCGACCACGATCGCGGGTGCGGCGGCGAAGTCGAGCACGGCGGCGAGCTCATCGGCCCACACCTGCGAATCGCCGTACCCGTCAGCGGGGACGTCCGAGGCGCCGTGGCCGCGTAAATCGACCGCGACCAGGCGATACTTCCGCAGCGACTCATCGGTCAGCTGCGGCTGCCAAGCCTGCGACGACTGGGCCCAGCCGTGCACGAAAACGATCGCGGGCGCGTTCTCGGCGCCTTCGACGCGGACCGCGAGCCGGACCCCGTTCGCGCTGACCTCGGTGTTCACTTGACCGCGGAGAAGGACTTCCAGGTCGGCCAGTCGTACAGCCAGTCCTTGACGTCCGATTTGGTCGGGCCGGGCAGCCGCGAGCCCTTGATCTCCACCGGGTCACCGACGATCGCCGAGTCGAAGTAGTCCTTCGCGTCGGCTTCGAGCAGGTTCACGCAGCCGTGCGAGTTGTTGGTCTTGCCGATGGCGGACGCGTTGTCCTGGTTCTCGTGGATGAACTCGCCGTTGTTGGAGATCCGGCAGGCCCACTTCTTGTTGACGTTCGTGTAGCCGTAGCGCGCGTTGTCGAACACCGCCTGCGGCTTCTTCTCCATCACGATGAAGGTGCCGTTGGGGGTGTTTCGGTCGACCTCGGCGTCCAGGCCGTTGGCGCAGGGGTAGCTCTTGTACTCCGCGCCGCCCCGGTAAACGTGCATCCGGTGGTCGGGGGTGTTGATCTTGACGACCTGGTTGCGGCCGATCTTGAACTTGGTGGTGACGTCGGCCTTGCCGTACGCGCCGCCGCCGAGGTCGACGCCGAGCAGTTTCGCCTCGACGCTGACCTCGATGTTGGCGGGCCAGTACTCCTTGGGCCGGAAGTCCACCTGGGTCTCGGACAGCCAGCCCCACGAGCCTTCGATGTCCTTGTCGGTCTTGACCTTGAGCGCCTTCTCGACGTCGGCCTTGTTCTTCACCGCGGATGCGAACTTCACGCTGATCGGCATCGCGACGCCGACCGTGACGTTGTCGGCGGGATTCAGCGTGGCGCGGACCTCTTTGGCGGGCTTGAGCGTGGTGAAGGTGCCCTTGAGCTCGGCAGGCTTGTTGTCGGTGCCCATGGCCTTGGCCGCGTAGGTGTAGGTCTTGCCGTAGCCGAGCGGCTCGGAGCTGGTCCAGCTCAGCCCGTCGGCGGCCAGCTCGCCCTTGACCGCCTTGTCACCCTCGCCGGTGACCTTGACCTCGGTCAGCTTGCCCTCGGTGACCTTGACCACGATCGGCTTGGCGACCGGCGCGTCCTTGGCATCGACGGCGGGCTCGGCGGTGATCTTGGCCTTCGGCGCGTCCTCGGCGGGCTTGCCGTCGACCGAAGTGGCGTTGCCGCTCTCAGTGCTGGAGCAGGCAGCGAGCAGCATCGAAGCCCCCGCGGCCAGGGCAGCCTTGAACACCGTGCGCCGTTCCAACACCGTCAACCTCCCATTGCCACCCCGTCAACGCCTAACAGCGCTTTACCGCGGTTCGACGTTACTTCTCCCCCACTGTGCTTTAAGACGTGTTTACCCCGCGTGGGTTGCCCCTAGACGTGGCAGTTGATGAGGAGCGGCTCGGGGTGAAGCTCCACGCCGAAGCGCTTGAGAACGCCATCGCGAACTTCGGCGGCCAGCGTGAGCAGGTCTTTCGTCGAGGCGCCGCCGCGGTTGGTGAGGGCCAGGGTGTGCTTCGTGGACAGGGAGACGCGGCCGCCTGGCCCCTGGTGGCCCTTGACGAACCCGGCGCGCTCGATGAGCCAGGCCGCCGACAGCTTCACCCCGTTGTCGGCCGGATACTCGGGGATACGGACGTCGCCGACGACCTCGGTGATTTGGGCCCGAACAAGGTCAACTCGGTCGGCCGGGATGATCGGGTTGGTGAAGAAGGAGCCGGCGCTCCAGGTGTCGTGGTCGGCCGGTTCGAGGACCATGCCCTTGCCGCGGCGCAGTCCGAGCACGGCCTCACGGGCTTGCGCGACCGGCACCCGCTCGCCGATCTCGACGCCCAGCGTGCGGGCCAGTTCGGCGTAGCGGACGGGCACCGAGAGGCCGTCCGGCGTGAGCGCGAACCGGACGCTGAGCACGACGCCAGCGTCGGTGCCCTTGAGCACGCTCGTGCGGTAGGCGAAGCCGAGGTCGGCGGCGGACATCGTGCGGACCTCGCGCGCGGCGCGGTCGTAGAACTCGATCGACACCAGCGTCTCGCTGATCTCGCAGCCGTAGGCGCCGACGTTCTGGATCGGCGTCGCGCCGACCGAGCCGGGGATGCCGGACAGGCATTCGACGCCGCCGAGGCCCTCGGTGACCATGGACTCGACGAACTCGTCCCAGTTCTGGCCAGCCGCGACGTCGACGAAGTCACCGTCACGCTTCCAACCGGAGGTCGAGATCTTGATCACGGTGCCGTCGAACCCGGCGTCGCCGACGACCAGGTTGGACCCGCCGCCGAGCAGGAGCACCTGCTCACCGGCCGCGTCGGCGCGCGCGACGAGTGAGACCAGCGCGTCGGCCGACGTCGCCTCGGCGAAGGCGCGCGCCGGGCCGCCGAGCCGGAGCGTGGTGTGGTCGGTCAGCGTCGTCTGGGTAGGGGTCACGGCAGGAAACGGTACTGTCCGGGGCATGGGATCCCGTATCGAGCACCGCGCTTTGTTCTCACCGGACGTCGAAGCGGTGCTGGCCGCCACGTCCACTGAGGACGCCATCCGCGCGCGCCTCGCGGAAATCGGCGGGGAGCACGCCGAGCTGCTGAGCTTCACGCCGTCCGGCGACGGGGTCAGCTTCAAGCTGCGGCAGGGCATCTCCGCCGACCGGCTGCCGCAGGCGGTCCGGGTGATCCACAAGGGCGACCTGATGGTCGAGCGCACCCAGACCTGGACCCGCGAGGGCGAGGGCTACACCGGCACCGCGACGGCCGTCGTCAGCGGCGTGCCCGGCGAGATCACCGCGCGCACGTCACTCAAGCGCGAAGGCGACAAGACCGTGCTGGCGAACCTCGGCGAGGTCGTCGTCCGCATCCCGCTGATCGGCTCGAAGCTCGAAGGCGTGATCGCCGAACAGGTCACCAAGCTGCTCCACCGCGAAGCCGAGTTCACCGCGAAGTGGCTGGCCGAGAACGCCTGATCGGGGCGCCGACCCGCGGCACGACCAACCCGAACCGGCTCCGCCGCGTCGACCGCTGGCTGACGGCGGACCCCGCCGTCGTCGGCCTGCTGCGCGCGCCTGCCCCTCCGCTGGTCGTCGACCTCGGCTATGGCGCCTCCCCGGTGACGACGGTCGAAATGGCCCGCCGCCTGCGGACGGTCCGCCCTGACGTCCGCGTGCTCGGCCTCGAACTCGACGCCGAACGGGTCGCCGTCGCCCAGTCCGCAGCCGGTCCGCTGCTGGAGTTCCGGCGCGGCGGCTTCGAGCTGGCCGGGACGCGGCCCGCGCTGGTGCGCGCGTTCAACGTGCTGCGGCAGTACGACGAGACCGAGGTCGCGCAGGCGTGGCAGCTGATGCTGGACCGCATCGCCCCCGGCGGCCTGTTGGTCGAAGGCACCTGCGACGAGATCGGCCGCCTCTGCACCTGGGTCACGGTTTCCGCCGCAGGCCCGCTCACGTTGACGTTGTCCTGCAAGGTTTCCACTCTGGACCGACCGTCCACAGTGGCCGAACGCCTGCCCAAGATCCTGATCCACCGGAACGTGCCCGGCGAGCGCGTCCACGACCTCATGTCCACCTTGGACACCTGCTGGGCCACGGCCGCGCCCCACCAGGCCTTCGGCCCCCGCGCCCGCTGGGTCCACACCGTCCACCTCCTCACCCAGCGCGGCTGGCCGGTCCAGGGCCGCCCCTCACGCTGGCGCCTGGGCGAGCTCACCCTCCCCTGGCCCAGCGTCGCCCCCCACCCCTGACGAAACCCCGAAAGTGGCTTTCGTCAGATGCGATCACCCGAAAGCCACTTGGTCTCAATCGGTTGTTGCAAGTAGTGGTGGCTGATAGGAGATCGTCATGCCAGGACCCCGGTTGACGTGCGAGGAACGGGAAAAGATCCAGAACGGTCTGGATCAGGGACTTACCCAGGATGTGATTGCGAGAGTCCTGGGTAGGTCACCCTCGACGATTTCACGGGAAGTGCGCCGAGGTGGTGGGCCGCGGTGCTCCAGGCCCGGCGCCACGATCACTGGCCGGCCTCGCCGCTACCGGGCCGACCGAGCCCAGCGTCTGGCCCTCGAACGCGGCCGGCGCCCGAAAGCCCACCGGCTGGCCGGTGAGC
>NZ_FNON01000014.1 GCF_900107045.1 Amycolatopsis xylanica | reverse complement strand
ACCGAGACGTGGTGCTCCGTGTACTTGTCGATCCACCGGTCGTGGATCAGCCGGATCGGCACCGGGTTCAGGAAGTGCCGCTTCTCCCGGCCCTCTTTGCGCGTGGTCACCAGGCCCGCCTCCTCCAGCAGGCGCAGGTGCTTCATGACGCCGAAACGGGTCATCTCCAGTTCCGACTCCAGCTCGGTGAGCGTGCGGCCGTCGCGCTCGAAGAGCTGGTCAAGCAGGTGGCGACGGGTGGGGTCGGCCAGGGCCTTGAACACCAAGTCGTCGTCGGACACGCTCCGAGAATAGGTGACCAAAAGGTCACATGTCAACGACGCGTAGGCTCACGCCGTGCAGGGGTTCGACTACTACGAGCTGCTCGGGCTGGCGAAAACGGCCTCACCAGCGGAAATCAAGTCCGCGTACCGGGCGCTGGCCAAGTCGATGCACCCCGACGCCGGGGGCACCGCCGGTACCTTCCGGCTGCTCCAAGAGGCTTACGGAACGTTGTCGGACCCGGCCAAACGCGCCGCCTACGACCGCGCGCCCGGCGACGTCATCGCCCCGCCGAGGCCACGCGGGCCGGTCCGCACGCGGCGGCGTGAGTTCGGCGCCGATCCCGGCTTCGAGCCGCCCCCGGTGGTGCTGGACCCCGACGTCATCCCGTGGTGGGACCTGGTCGCCAGGCCCGCGTCGCGGCGCGCCCCGCGCGAAGGCCACGGGCACGCGCCGTGGCTGATCGTGGTGGCGGGCGTGCTGCTGCTGTTCGTGCCGATGGCCTGGGGTGTCTGGGTCCTGCTGGTCGTCGTGGTCGCCGGGAGCGCCGCGTGGCTGGCGCGCGGCTACGTCGCCGACGTGCGCGCCGAGCGCGTCATCTCCGCCGAGTTCGGCCACGCCACCGAGTTCGGCAAGGTGGGCGTCGACGCGGACCAGATCGGCGAGCGCCGCACGGCCGAGCTGCTGAGACGGTATTTCACCCAGCTGCCCGAAGTACGGATCTTCCACAGCCTCGCCTTGCCTGGCTCGGTGTTCGCCGACATCGACCACGCCGTGCTCGTCGGCAAGCGGCTGGTGCTCGTCCAGTCGAAGTCCTGGCCGCCCGGGCACTACGAGATGGACGAAGAGTCCTTGTACCGCAACGGGAACCGGTTCCGCGGCGGCTCCAGCTCGCTGCCGGAGGCGATCGCCGAGTACAAACGCCTGCTCCCGGGCGTCGAGGTCACCGGCGCGCTGCTCATCTACCCCAACCGGGCCGGTGTCGTGACGGCCGACGCCGATCTGCTGATGACGCCGGAGCAGTTCGTCATCGAGGTCGGCGACTGGCTGGCCGAGCGGCCCGCCGCGGTCGACCCCGAGGTCTTCCGCACGGTGCTCGGCCAGGTCGTCTCCCGCTAGGTCGTGAGTGTTCCGGCCGGTTCTAACCGGCCTAAACACTCACGACCCTCTTACAGCTCGGTGTTGATGATCGCCTCGACGAGCGTTTTCCCGTTGGTGGTCAACGAGATCTGATCGGGCTCGACCACGAGCAGTCCGCGGTCGGCCAGCGAACGGAACCGCGAAAGCCACGGCTCCTCGAACAGCGAGCGCCCGAACCGCGCGCGGTGCACCGAATCCCGGACCGGCGCGAGTGTCGTCAGCGCCATCTTGATCGCACGCGACTCCTGCGCCTCCGGCGAGAACCGCGTGGCCGAGCCGAGCGGGATCTGGCCTGCTTCGACGGCCTCGGAGTACCGCTGCCAGTGCACGTCGGTGATGGCTTCGGACTCCCGGCAGCTCGAACTGCCGCCGAGCCCGATCGCCACCTCGGCCTCCTGCTTGTCCTGGTCGACCATGATGGCCTTCCACTTCTCCGGCTCGGCGCCGCGCGCGAAGTACATCGTCGGATACTCGCGATAACCCGCCGCCTGTAAGCCATCCGTGAGCAGTGCTCGCATTTGGTACTGCTCGCCGAGTGGCGGCCAGCGATGCCCCTGGTCGACGAGCCTGTCGCGATAGTCCGGCAGCTGCCAGGCCGCGGGCTGCACACCGGCGACGCCCGTACGGGTGTCGGCGTACGACTTCAGGTGCAGCTTCGTGCAGACGATCGCGGGCGGCTCGTGCTCGAGCACGATGTCGAGATCGTGGCGGACGCTGTCGACGGTCTGGTCGAGCAGCCCGTACATAAGGTCGATGCTGTACCAGTCGAAGCCGAACGTCTTCGCGTTGCGCAGGAAGTCGACGCACATGCGCGAGCTGTGTTCACGCCCGCACTGCCGCAGCACCTCGTCGTCGAACGATTGCACCCCGCTCGACAGCTTCGTGCAGCCCAGCGAGCGCAGCAGTTCGAGCTTCTCGGGCGTGAACGTGCTCGGGTCGCCTTCGAAACGGATCGTGGTGTCCTCGGTGAACCCGAAGTTCTCGCGATAGAAGTCGAGCAGCCGCCGGATCGCGTCGGCGGGCAGCAGCGAGGGTGTGCCGCCGAAGACGTTGAACTCGCCGACCGGCGCGTCGCGCAGGTTCGGCACCCGCTTGAGCCAGAGCTCCGCTTCCCGGATGTTCCAGTCGACCCATTGCGTCGCTTTGTCATCCGCGACCGCGCCTTTCACCAGCACGACCGGGTATTGGCAGAACCGGCAGCGATACGCGCAGGTCGGGATGTAGGACCAAAGATGGATCGGCGCGGTGTCGGCGAGCTGTTTGCCGAGATCGTCGAGGAAATCCTCGGTCGAGTACGTCTCGTTGCCGGGAAAGACATGCGCGCCGAACGGATCCTCGGTGACGTACTCGAGCAGATGCCGGTTGGCCGGCGCGGTGAGCGCCGCCAGCACCTCGGGAACCGGATGGCCGGAGTCAGTGTCGCGTAATGAAGTAAGCGCTTCCACATAGTCCATTCAGAACACCCCGCCGTTTCCGAAATAATTGTGCGCTTCGCCGGATTCCCTGTCCTCGCAGTAGTAGTGGACGAACTCGGCGAATCGTTCCGCCGGAACCTCGGCCAGGCAAGGCGGCAACGGTGGTGGATAACCGATGTCCTCGCCGACGGTCGCGCGCAGCCGCGCGAAGATCTCGTCGGCGAACTCGAAGTACAGCCGGAACGAGGGCGTCTTGTAGGCGTGGATCGGCGTGAAGTCGACGATCCGCATCTCCTCGGTGATCTCCGCGATCCGCCGGGCGAGCCGTTTCGCCAGCGACGGCCCGAAGAACTCGATCACCTGCGCGTCGTCGAGCAGTGACGGGGTGAGCAGCACCGGCAGGATCACGTTCTTCGGTGTGAAGTCCTTGATCGAGAATTCCCACGCCTGCAAGGCTTCCGCCTCGGTGAGATCGCCTTCCAGATCGACCACCGGGTCCGCCACCCGGATGTCACGCATGACGATCACCCCGTCCGAGCCATAGGCGCGCCCGGTGATCACCTCCTCGATCGCGTGGTTGACCCGGCGAGGGTTGATCTCCACGCGCGACTTCGGCGCGTACACGATGTCCTCGCCGGACGCGCGCACCTTGATCCCGAAATCCCAGTCGTCCGAGAGATGGTTGACGAACCGGCCGCCCGAGAGCTGATAGAAGATCTCGATCCCGCCGACCTGCTCGTAGACGTCCCGGTCGACCGCGAATCCCTTGCCGTCGGGGAAACCGCCGAACAGGGAGAAGGTGACTTGACGGCAGCGCAACGTCTTCTGGATCTCGGTCCAGAGCCGGGGCCGATGTGTGAAGTGCTCCGCCGCGTAATAGTAGTCGCAGACGCCGATCGCGGCCTTGCTCGATTCCATGGTCGCGAACAGCTCACCGAGCCAATCGGGCGCGACACGGCAGTCGGCGTCGGCGCCGACGAGGTAGAACCGGGCGCCGTCCTCGCGCCCCCGACTGCGCGCGGCCGCGAAGTCCATCCCGGTCTTCCGCGCGCACGCGGGCCCCTGCTCCGGCTCGGGGATGAGGTGGACGGCGAGGTCCGGATGCGCGGCGGTGAACGCGCGCACCACCTCGGCGGTGTCGTCGGTGGAGTTGTTGTCCACCAGCACGATCTCGTAGAGCGCGCGGTCGAGCGGCATGCCGCCGGAGTCGCGCTGGTCGTAGAGCGACGCCAGCGCCGACGGCAGGTTCGCCGCCTCGTTGAACACCGGGATGACCACGCTCATCCTGGTCCGCTCGCCCATCGGGGCGGGCAGCAGCGCGGCCAGTGCCTCCTCCGCGCGGTCACGGCCGAAGTGCCGCTCGCCGAGCCGGTGGTTGAACTCCGCCATCTGGCCACGCTTCCTTTCGTCCAGCAACAGGTCCGCCACTTCGGCCACGAAGGCCTCGGTGGGCAGGTCGTGGGTGGTGATGTCGAGTACGGGCGCGCGGAAGCCGAGTGAGCCGTACACGGTGTCGTACAACTCGTACCGCGAAGTGAGGTACGGGACACCCGACGCGATGGCCTCACCGATCGGGTTGCCGTAGCTCTCGTAGTCGTAGGAGGTGAGGAACGAGACGATGTCCGCGTGCGCCAGCAGGTCACGCACGGAGAAGCCGGTCGGAGAGACCGTCTCGCGGGGAGCGAGCTTGCCGCCGAAGACGACGCGTTCGCTCACGCCGAGTTCTGTGGCCAGCCTGGTCAGCTTCGCGTACTCATCGGGCGCTTCGCCGATGTCGCCCGCCACGAAGAGGTACGCGTCGACCCGGTCTGTCAACGCGGCGAGGAGATGGAGATCCCGGTCGATCCGTTTCTGGGGGATGATCCGCGTGCAGCGGGCGAGGAGCGAGGCGTTCCCCGGAATGCCGTACGCCTGCCGGAAACGCGGGTTTCCGGAGTGCGGAATGTGACTGAACGTGTTGGGCAGCACGGAAATGTTCGGCAGCCCCGGCACCCAGTCCAGCATGTGGTCCAAAGCATCCTGATGTTGGACCACATAGTGGATGAACGGGGATTCGCGCGGCCGAATGGCGCCGGGATAAGGGAACTCTCCGTATTTGCCGGTGCCGGGTTCGCTCTGCCACATCAGATCGTGGTCACGCCACAACACGAACGGGCCGAGCCTGTTCCGCCTGCCGTACTCGTCGATGGCCAGATAGAGCGCTTTCGTGTAGATGACGTTCTCGGGCAACGTCCCGTTTTCGACGATCACGGACGTCACGTCCATCTTGGACCAGGTCGCCAGCAGCAGATCTTTCAGCTGCTCAGACAGTGTTTCCGCCTTCTGCGGCAGCTTGTTTCCGCCTTGAACCACGCCTTGAAGTATCTCGGCGACGAAGTCGGCGGTGTACCCGTCCAGCCGCTCGATGCCGTCGACCCGGCCGAGGCGCACCCAGTCCGGCAAGTGGTCGCGTTCGTCCGTGTACGGCCGGAAGAACGCGTTCTTGTCCGCTTTGATGTCGTATCCGAGGTCGAGGCATACGCGGGCGCCTCGATCCCGGAACAGGCGCGCGGTCTTGACGAACTCGACCACTAGGCCGGATATCGGAGCGGCGTCGAAAGAGATTCCCCACAAGGTGGACATCGATTACGACGGTACGCAGAAACCCGCCGCCGCGCAGCACCGGCGGACCCCTAGGGGAAAAGATCGGTGTGGAGCCTGATGCCGGGAGGGTGCCGGAACGGGCAAAGTCGGTGTTACCAACCGACAAGGAGTTCGAAATGACCACGACGACCACCACCAGGCTCACCCGACCTCGCCACGGCCGCGTGTTCGGCGGCGTCTGCGCGGGGATCGCCCGCCGTTTCGGCATGAAGCCGGGCACGGTCCGCCTGCTCGCGCTGCTGTCCTGCCTGCTCCCCGGGCCGCAGTTCATCCTGTACCTGGTCCTCTGGGTGGCGATCCCCGAGTCGGACTGACCTCATTCCTGGGTGCCCGCGGCGCAGTCGGCCGCCCCGGTCGCGTCGACGGCACGCTCGCTGACGAGCTTGCCGTCGACGAAGACCCGGCAGACGGTGCCGGGCGCGCCACCGCGGACGCCGATGTTGCTGAAGCCGGTGCCGACGGAGTTCTCGACGTGCCAGGGGAGTTGCCGCTCGACGAGTTCCGGATGCGCCGTCTCACCCGCGAAGCTCGACACCACCTTCGCGGGCGCCGGGCCATCGACCTCCATGCGGACCTGCCAGGTCCGCCCGCCGCAGGCCGCCGTCAGTGCCAGCACGACGGCCGCGAACGCCACTAGTCCACTACGCATCCGTCCAGCGTGGCCTGGTGGCGAACCGCGTCACCTCAGCTGAATGACCGGTTCCGCTCGGCCGAAAGGCTCGTGAGTGCCGCGGCCCGTTCTAACCGGCCGCGCCACTCACGACCTCCAGGTCAACGCCCCGTTTACCACCCGCCCGGCAACGAACGGACGTGCCGGGTCGCACCGGAGGGTGACAAGGGCGCCCCTTGTCACCTCTAGCGTGACAAAGGCGGCCCTTGTTTCCACCCCGGAACCGGGTGTAGGTGACCAAATATCGGGTGGTTGGAACCGGCTGCAACACTCACGAGCCGCGTTTGCGCCAGGAGCACATCGCGTTGTCGAGTGCCTCGGTGTCGAGCGGCTCGTGCGCGAGTTCGGACGGCGCGCCGGGCGCGCCGCGCAGGCCGTCGAGCAGCAGGCCGAGACTGCGCTTCCACAGGCCGGGCTCGGCCAGCTGGGTGTACTCGGCGACCGAGCCGATCATCAGGGTGATCAGCGGCAGGTCGGTCGGCGCGAAGTCCGCGCGCAGCTTGCCGCTGGCCTTCGCGCGCTCGACGAGTTCGGTGCAGACCGGGATCATCCGCTCCTTCGCCTCCGCGACCTGCGCGTGGCCGAAGGCGTTGGACAGCATCACCTCGCGCAGGCCCCGGTCCTCGGCCTGCAGTCCCACGATCGTCCAGACGAAGTTCGCGAAGCCGTCCCAGGGGTCCGGGTTGAGCAGCGCCTCCTCGGCGACCAGGCGGACCTCTTCGAGCCGCTCGGCGAACATGGCCTCGACCAGGTGTTCCTTGCTCGGGAAGCGCCGGTAGACGGTGCCGACGCCGAGTCCGGCGTGATGGGCGATGTCGTCGAGGGTGGCGTCGAGGCCGCGCTGGCCGAAGACCACGCGGGCCGAGGTGATGATCCGGCGGCGGTTGAGCTCGGCGTCTCGCCGCAGCGGCCGCGTCCGTGCGACGGGAGCTGTGTCCCGTGTCATGGTTCTCAGTCTAGCAAAGTAGAGACACCTTCTCCGCTTAGCGTGTACGTTGGTCGGCATAAGGGGAGACGCTTACTCCACATAAGGGACATCAATGCCTGACTCAGCCACGGCTGTTGCCGTACCACCTGCCCAAAACTCGGAAAATCCGCATCACGCCCGCCGCTGGGCGATCCTGGCCGTGATCGGCATCGCCCAGCTGATGGTCGTGCTCGACGCCACCGTGGTGAACATCGCGCTGCCGTCGGCGCAGCACAGCCTCGGCTTCGGCGACGACGCGCGCCAGTGGGTCGTCACCGCGTACGCGCTCGCGTTCGGCAGCCTGCTGCTGCTCGGCGGCCGCGTCGCCGACCTGTTCGGCCGCAAGAACGCGCTGATGGTCGGGCTGGCCGGCTTCGGCATCGTGTCCGCCATCGGCGGCGCCGCGAACGGCATCGAAATGCTCCTGATCGCGCGAGCGGCCCAGGGTGTCTTCGGCGCGCTGCTCGCGCCCGCCGCGCTTTCGCTGCTGACGACCACCTTCACCGACCCGAAGGAACGCGGCCGCGCGTTCGGGGTGTTCGGCGCGATCGGTGGCGGGGGAGCGGCGATCGGCCTGCTGCTCGGCGGGGTGCTCACCGAGTACCTCGACTGGCGCTGGTGCATGTTCGTCAACATCGTCTTCGCGGTGATCGCCTTCGCAGGCGCTGCTGTGCTTCTTAAGCCGCAGCCGGCCGAGAAGCGCCCGAAGCTCGACATCCCGGGCACGATCACCGCGTCCGCGGGCCTGTTCGCCCTGGTCTACGGCTTCTCAAACGCACAGAGCGACTCGTGGTCGTCCGCCTCGGTCTGGGGCTTCCTCGTCGCCGGTCTGGTGCTGCTGACCGCGTTCGTCGCGATCCAGCAGCGCGCGGAACACCCGCTGCTGCCGATGCGCGTGCTGCTCGACCGCAACCGCGGCGGCTCGTTCCTGGCCATGTTCCTGCTGGCCATCGGGATGTTCGCGATCTTCCTGTTCCTGACCTTCTACGTGCAGCAGAACCTGCGGTTCAGCCCGATCGAAAGCGGCGTCGCCTTCCTGCCGATGGTCGCCACGCTGATGATCGCGGCGACGTCCGCGACCACCATCCTGCTGCCGCGCTTCGGCCCGAGGCCGCTGGTGCCGACCGGCATGCTGATCGCCGCCGCCGGGCTTTTCTGGCTCAGCGGGATCGACACGACCAGCACCTACGCGGGCAGCGTGCTGCTGCCGCTGATGGTGATGGGCGTCGGCATCGGCCTGTCGATGGCGCCCGCGATGAACGTCGCGGTGCTCGGTGTCGACGAGCACGACGCCGGTGTCGCTTCGGCCGCGGTCAACACGATGCAGCAGATCGGCGGCTCGATCGGCACCGCGCTGCTGTCCACATTGGCCGCGAACGCCGCGACCTCGTTCATCGAGGGCAAGGTGCCCACCCAGCAGCTGGCGGCCGAGGCCGCGGTGCACAGCTACACGACCGCGTTCACCTGGGCGGGCGCGATCTTCGTCGCCGGAGCCGTGCTCACCGGGCTGCTGCTCAAGCCGGGCGCGCCCAAGCTCGAAGGCGCGCCGACCGTCGTGCACGTCTAGCCAGTCCGGGATAAAGCGGGCTTTATGCCAGACCGGGATAAAGCCCGCTTTATCCCGTCAGCGTTTACGCGAGCGGACCGCTTCGATCACCTCGTCGTCCCAGCGGTGGGTGCGGATCAAGCGGTACCGCTCGCACGCGACCCAGAGGTAGGCCTCGGCCTCGGTCCGGTCACCGATCAGGTCCGCCTGCCGCATCATCGCGACGACCGGCTCGTATTCCTCTTCGTACCACCGTTTCGCGATGGTCGCGCGGTCCGAGAAGACACCTTCGTCCTGCATCAGCCGGAAACCCCACGCCTCGACGTGCTCACCGAGCCGCGAGTAGTCCCAAGCGTCACTGAACACGACCGAAGCACGCGACTGGCCAGTCAGCGGCACCCGTTCCAGGAACAGCCTGCGGTAGTCCTTGACGATCAGATCGCCCCGGTAGCGGATGCCGCTCGGGTCCAATTTGGTCCGCACCTCGACGACGTCGGCCTCGATGGTCGGCACCCCCATCGCGTGCGCCACCGACACCCGGTGGTGGCCGTCGATGATGAAGTGCAGATCGCCGATCCGGTACACCTGGATCGGCGGGATCGACTCACCACGCCGCGCCGCGAGCGCGAGCCGTTCCCAGCGCTCACGCACCCGGCCCGAAGTCGGCCGGAACCGGCGGTCGAAGTCACGCCCTCGGTCCACACTGCCGACGATCGAGTCCAAGGTGATCACCCGGGTGCCGATCCGGCGTTCGCTGACATAACCCAGCGCGTCGACGACCTCCTTGAACGGCAACATGATGTTGACGTCGTCGGGTTCGCCGCGCAGCCACTTCGCGAGCCGGGACAGCACCTGGCGGCGGCGGGCCCGCAGGAAGTCGGCTTCGGCGTCCGCGCGGGGAAAACCGGTGTCCCTGTTCATACCGAGAACTCCATCACCTGGTGGCCGACGACGTTGCGCAGCCGCGTCGAGCCGGCCACGCGATCGGGCACGGCCTCGCCGTGCGGGTGGATGTGCCCGTGCAGCAACCATTTCGGGCGCAGCCGGGCGATCGTGCGGTGCAGGCAGTCGAAGCCGCGATGCGGCGGATCGTCACGGTCGCCGAGATGCAGCGGCGGCGAATGCGTGAGCAGGATGTCGACCGCGCGGCCGTCGCGGCGGCGCTTCCAGTCCGCGCGCCGCACCAGTTTCCTCGCCCGGCGCGCCTGCTGGCGCTGCGTCCACTGGTTCGGCCCGTCGTTGTACCTGATCGACCCGCCGAGCCCGGCGATCCGCAGGCCCGCGATGTCCACGACCCGGCCGTCGGCGTTGATCCCGCCTTGCGGGCCGGGCCATTCGGCCGGGAAACCGTCCTTCATGGACAGTCCGCCGTAGCGGGTGAAGCCGCTCAGGTCCGGATCATGATTGCCCGGCACGAACACGCACGGCCGGTCCAGCGCGCTCGCCAGGAACTCCAGGTACTTGAACGGCAGATCACCGGCGCCGATGACGAGGTCGACCGAGAAACCGCGGACGGCATCCGTCCACAGTCGCTCGTCGACCTCGTCGGCGACGACCAGTGCTTTGACCATAGGCCCAGGATAAGGGCATGCGCGTCACTTCACGCCGTGCGCGAACGCGGGGTCCTTCATGATCACGGCGGTGATGACGACGATCCAGACGACACCGATGGCGAGCGCCCAGAACTTGAGGTTGAGCAGAATCTTCGGCATGGCGGAACTCCTGTAACTCGACCGGGTGGAAAGAACAGTTAGAGCCACTGGTTCTTTCGGAATATTCGGTAGAGCAGCAGGCAGATGCCCAAAATGATGGTCACCACCAGCGGATAGCCGAACTGCCAATGCAGCTCCGGCATGTAGTCGAAGTTCATCCCGTAAATGCCCGCGAGCGCCGTCGGCACCGCGATGATCGCCGCCCACGCGGTGATCTTGCGCATGTCGGTGTTCTGCTGGAGCGTGATCTTCGCCAGTGTCGCGTCGACCAATGTGGTCAGCAGCTCGTCGAAGCTGACCACCCGCTCCGAAACCGTGGTGAGGTGGTCGTCGACGTCGCGGAAGTACGAGCGCACCTCGTCGGGGATCAGCCTGCTGTACCCCTCGGCGAGCCGCTGCAGCGGTGTCTTGAGCGGCATCACCGCGCGGCGCAGTTCGAGCACCTCGCGCTTCATGAAGTAGATCTGCTCGGCGCTGACCTGCGACCGCGGCGCGAAGACCTGCGTCTCCATCTCGTCGATGTCCTGCTCGATGCTTTCGGTGACATCGAGGTAGTGGTCGACCACGTGGTCGGCGATCGCGTGCAGCACGGCGGCCGGGCCCAGCGAAAGTCGCTCGGGCTCCTCGTCCATCTCGCGGCGCAGCCTCGCCAGCCCGGAGTGGTTCCCGTGGCGCACGGTGATGACGAAGTCGCGGCCGAGGAACGCCATCAGCTCACCGGTCTCGACGATCTCGTTCGCCGTGGTCGGCGACTCGTGCTCGACGTAGCGCACGGTCTTGAGCACCATGAACAACGTGTCGTCGTAGCGCTCCAGCTTCGGCCGCTGATGCGCCTCGAGCGCGTCCTCGACGGCCAGCTCGTGCAGCCCGAACGTCTCGGCGACACCCTGGATCTGCTCGGCGTCCGGCTCGTGCAGCCCGATCCACACGAAGCCGTCACGGCGCTTGCGCACCTCTTTGATGGCTTCGGCGTGCGTCCAGCGCCCGGGTAGGCGCTTGCCGTCCACGTACACCGCGCAGTCGACGACGTAAGCCGACAAGGGCACGGGGATCGGCCGCTCCGCGGGCACGCTCTTGGCGCGCCCGTTGCCGCGGCCTCGCAGACCGCCGAGTGAAGGAATCGCAGGCATGGGATCTCCTGGCTGTGTCGTGCACCGACGCGCACGACCTCCCGGTCATGCGCACAGACGACGTGCCGGCCGGACCGGCACTAACCAGCGTTCCCGGGAAGCCGGGGTCAGAAACCGGGGAGACCGGCCGAGGTGGTGGGAACGCTGGGACTACTAGGGAGCGGACTATCGCCACTACTCATCTGTGTTCCTCACCTCCTAAGGCCTGAAGTGGTGATGCTCGCGTTGACGGGCGAACACCAATGGTTGAGGGTACTCCTCAACATAAGTGGCTGTCGCCGCAGGCTCTCGCGGCGTTACCCCGCCTTGGAGGTTTTGGTGCAGTTCGGGCGATATTTCGAGGAGTTCGAGGTCGGTGCCGTCTACAAGCACTGGCCCGGCAAGACGGTCACCGAGTACGACGACCACCTCTTCTGCCTGCTCACCATGAACCACCACCCGCTGCACATGGACGCGCACTACGCCGAAGAGACCACGGACTTCGGCAAGAACGTCGTGGTCGGGAACTACATTTATTCGTTGCTCCTTGGCATGTCCGTGCCGGATGTGTCAGGTAAGGCGATCGCGAACCTCGAGGTCGAATCGCTCAAGCACGTGAAGCCGACCTTCCACGGCGACACCATCTACGGCGAGACCGAGGTGCTCGACAAGACGCCGTCGAAGTCCAAGGACGACCGCGGCGTCGTCTACGTCGAGACGCGCGGCTACAAGCAGGACGGCACGATCGTGTGTGTCTTCCGTCGCAAGGTCATGGTGCCGAAGCGGTCCTATGGTGATGCCAGGGGCGGCGAACAGCCTGGCCGTCCGATTCCGCACGCGTAGGGGGACCGGATGGGGCTCGACCAGATCAAAGAGGCGATCCGCTCGTTCGCGGTGAAGGAGGCGGGCGGCGTCGTCTCGCCGCTGTACGAGCACCTCGCGACTCAGGCGGCCGAGGACGACGAGATCGCGGGCCTGCTGACCTCCGCGCGTGACGGCGAGGCACGCGGCACGCTGCTGATGGCCACCGCGCACCGGCTGATCCAGGCCGACCCCATCCACCCCCTCTCGCGCTACTACCCCTCGCTCGGCGGCTTCGACGGCGTCGACAGCGAGACCTGGCCGCTCTTCCGCGAGTTCCTGCTCAGCCGTGAGGACAAGGCCCGCGCGATCATCGCGTCGCGCTACACGCAGACCAACGAGGTCCGCAGGGCGGCGCTGCTGTACCCGGCGGTCGCGCAGGCGGCGAAGGAGGCGGGCGGCAAGATCGCGCTGCTGGAGGTCGGCTGCAGCGCCGGGCTCCTGCTCGGGCTCGACAAGTTCTCCTACCGCTACCAGGCCGACGGCGGCGAGCAGCTGACCGCGGGCCCGGCCAAGGCCGCGGTCGGCCTGCACTGCGCGCTCGACCTCGCGCCGGGCGCGGTGCTGCCGAAGCTGCCCAAGAAGCTGACGGTGCTCGCCTCGGTCGGCCTGGACCGCGCGCCGGTCGACGCCGACGACGAGGAAGAGCTCGCCTGGCTCGAGGCGTGCGTGTGGGCCGACCAGCCGGACCGCATCCGGCTGCTGCGCTCCGCGGCCGCCGCGCAGCGCAAGTACAAGCCGGAGCTCATCACCGGCGACGCCATCGACGACCTCGGCGCGGCCGTCGACCGGCTGCCCGCCGACGCGCCGCTCGTGGTGATCACCAGCCACGTCCTGACCTATTTCCCGGATCGACGCGAAGAGTTCATCGACGCGCTCGCCGCGCTCGCGGGCACTCGCCCACTGTGGTGGGTGAGCGAAGAGGCTTATGAGGGCGCGCTCAAGTACGTGCTTCCCGGCCGCGACGATCTGGCGTTCGAAGGCGCCGGCGCGCTGTGCACCCTGGGGCTGGTTTCCTGGCCGGATGGTCGGGTGAACGCGCGTGCGTTGGCACGGACGGCCCCGCACGGCCAGCGCATGACCTGGCTGGGCTGAGCGCCTTCGTCACGCCGTGTCATGGGCCTGACACGAAGGGTTTAAGCGGGTCGGGTGGCGGGCGCGGGCAGGGCGTCCCAGTCGCGCAACGTGACCAGCAGGCGGTCCGCGAGGGCTCCCCGATCATCAAACTCCGCCAGCTCTTCGCGGGTGAACCAGCGCGCGTCGCTGGCGTCGTCACCTGCTCGGAGCAGCCCGCCGGTCACCTCGCAGGCGTAGTCGTGGATCTCGTATGGACCACGCGTGACCGTGCCGACGAGTGTGCGGGGGATCACGTCGAGCCCGGTTTCCTCGCGCAGCTCCCTGACCACGGCTTCCGTGTCCGATTCGCCGGGTTCGACGCGGCCGCCCGGCACGGACCACAGCCCGCGCCCCGGCTCGTTCGCGCGTTTGATCAGCAGTAATCCGCGCGCCGGGTCGAGCAGGATGCCGCCGACGCAGCGCACGGTGCCGGATGGCGGGGACGTCATAGAACGAGCTTATCCAGATGACGTACTGACAAGTACTGTCCTGTACACGGAGAGTAGCCGTGAGGTACGCTTTGACGCAGCCGCTGACCCAAGCGCGGGACATTCCTCCCGTGTTCGAGCGCGGTGCGGTACAAAGTGAGCAGCTAGGTTTTCGGGTTGTCGGCTTAACAGACGGGACTGATCGTTGTGAACGCGAAAAAGCTCGCGGTATTCGCTGGTGTCGCGTTGGTTCTCTTCTTCGTGATCGCCCAGCCTGGACAGGCGGCAGGCCTTGTCAACAACATCATCGGCTTCCTCCGCAGTGCGGCCGAATCGGTGATCAGCTTCGTCAGCGGCGTCTTCAGCTAGGTATCTGCGGATAGTCTGGGCTGATGTTCGCCCCTCGCGATCCAGACGAGTACCTACTCGACACTGAACGGCGGGTCATCCGGATCCGCCGTCACTGGGCTGTGCTGCTGTGGGACACCTTCGAGGCCGCCGCGCTGCTGGCGATCTGCGTGCTGGTGTCCTACCTCTTGCCGCCTTCGATGTGGCTGGTGCAGAACATCCTCTGGTACGTCGCGCTGCTGGTGATCCTGCGGTTCGCCTACGTGGTGATGGAGTGGTGGGTCGAACGGCTGGTGGTGACGGACAAACGGTTCGTCATGACCACCGGGGTGTTCACCACCAAGGTGCTGATGATGCCCATCACCAAGGTCACCGACCTCACCTACGAGCGCACGGCGACCGGCCGCATGATGGGGTACGGCACCATGATCGTCGAGTCGGCGGGCCAGATCCAGGCGCTCAACCGCATCGACTACCTGCCGCGCCCGGAGGAGTTCTACGACACCATCTCCGAGCTGGTCTTCGGCGACAAGCAGAAGCAGCAGGAGCGGTTCTCGATGATCAAGGCGCAGCGTGCCGCCCGCGGCAAGAAAGCAGTGGGTTAAGCCGCTGGTCCCGGGGTCGCTGTGACCTACCGCATCGTCCACAATGGTCGTAATGCGCATCGATCTGCACGCCCACTCCACCGAGTCCGACGGCACGGACAGCCCCGCGGGGCTGATCTCGGCCGCCGTCAGGGCAGGGCTCGACGTCGTCGCGCTCACCGACCATGACACCACCGCAGGCTGGGCGGAGGCCGCGAAGGCGGTCCCGCCGGGCCTGACGCTGGTGCCCGGCGCCGAGCTGTCCACCGTCTCGGCCGACCCGGTGACCGGGCGGCAGATCAGCGTTCACCTGCTCGCCTACCTCTTCGATCCTGCTTCATCCGCGCTCGTCCTGGAGCAGTCACGGCTGCGCGAGGAGCGCCGCACCCGGCTGCGCCGGATGGCGGAGAAGATGGCGGCCGACGGCTTGCCCGTCGACCCCGACGACGTGATGGACCGGCTCCCGCCGGACGCCGCGGGCGGGCGCCCGCACCTCGCGCAGGCGCTGATGCGCGCCGGGCTGGTCGAGTCGGTCAGCCACGCCTTCGACAGCTACCTCGCCAAGGGCAGCGGCTACTACGTCGGCCGCGAGGACACCCCGATCGAGCTCGCGATCGACATGATCGCCGCCGCCGGTGGCGTCACGGTCATCGCGCATCCGTTCGCGCGGTCGCGCGGCGCGGTCATCCGCCCGGAGACGCTCGCCGGGCTCGCCGCGCGCGGGCTCACCGGCGTCGAGATCGACCACCCCGACCACGACGCGCCGACGCGCGCCGAACTGCGTGGCCTCGCCGCGGAGCTCGGCCTGCTGGTGACGGGTTCGAGCGATTACCACGGCACCAACAAGCCGACCAAGATCGGCGCCGAGACCACCGATCCGGTTGTCTACGAGGAACTCGTCTCGCGGGCGACCGGCTCTTCTGTTGTGGTGGGCTGACCATGACGATCACCGATTTCTTCGACGCGAAGCTGTTCATGAGCGCGACGATCACTCTGATCGTCATCATGGACCCGCCCGGCACGGTGCCGGTGTTCCTGAGCCTGGTCGGCCGCAAACCGGTTGCGACCCGTGCGCGCGCGGCACGGCAGGCGGTGCTGGTCTCGCTGCTGGTGATCTCGCTGTTCGCCGTGGCGGGACAGGCGATCCTGTCGTATCTCGGCATCGGCATCCCGGCGCTGCAGGGCGCGGGCGGCCTGCTGTTGCTGCTCATCGCTTTGCAGCTACTGACGGGCGGCAGCGGCGGAGAGTCCGAAGCCGCTGGTGACGACGTGAACGTCGCGCTCGTGCCGCTCGGGACGCCGCTGCTGGCAGGCCCCGGTGCGATCGCGGCGACCATCGTGTTCGTGCGGCAGGCGGACGGGCACGTCGGCGCGTATGTGGCGCTGGGCCTTTCGATCCTGGTCGTGCACTTCTTCATTTATCTCTGCATGCGCTATTCCGGCGTGGTGATCCGGCTGATCAAGGAAAGCGGGATCACGCTGGTGGCGAAGATCGCCGGTCTGCTGCTGGCGGCGATCGCGGTCGAGCTGATCGCCAACTCGGTCAAGGGGTTCATCGCGGGGACCTAGTTCCCGAAAGTGTCGGTGGGTGTGCGTAGCGTTGGCGGCATGGACCAACTCGGGTTCGATTTCGGAGTCGAACAGCCCCGCAAACTCGTGAAGGTGACACCCGCCAAGCTCGGCACCTTCGAGGACTGCCGCCGCCGGTACCGGATGACGTATCTGGACCGCCCGCAGCCGCAGCGCACCGGCGCGTGGGCGCACAGCACGCTGGGCGCCGTGGTGCACAACGCGTTGCGCGCGCTGTTCGACCTGCCCGCCGCCAAGCGTTCGCCGCAGCGGGCCGCCGTGCTGGTCACCGAGCAGTGGAAGGACAACGGCTTCGCCGACCCCGAGCAGGCCGCCCGGTACCGTGCCCGCGCCAAGGGCTGGGTCACCGAGTACGTCGAGCGCCACGATCTCAGCGAGGACCCGATCGGCGTCGAGCGCTGGGTGTCCGCGCCGGTCAGCGGCAAGCCGGGCGCCCAGCCGACGATGATCATCGAAGGTCGCGCCGACCGCATCGACCTGCGCGACGGCGAGCTCGTGATCGTCGACTACAAGACCGGCCGCCGCCCGCCGGATGACGACGACGCCCGCTATTCGCAGGCGCTGGCGCTGTACGCGGTCGCCGCTTCGCGCACCCTGCGCAAACCGTGCCATCAGGTCGAGCTGCACCATCTGCCGTCCGGCACGGTCGCCACGGCCGAGCACAGCACGGAGAGCCTGCAGCGCCAGCTCAAGCGCGCCGAGGAGTCCGCCGAGGACCTGCGTGCCGCGACGGATACCCTGGCAGCCGGTGGCGACGCGGAAGAGCTGTTCCCCGCCCGAACCGGAAAGCACTGCTCATGGTGCGATTTCCGGCCCAGCTGCGCCGCGGGCCAGCAGGCCGCCCCCGCTTCGCAGCCATGGGACCTGCTCGCGCCATGACCGGGCACAAGGAGAGGACGCGCTGGTGACGGAATCCGAAACGGCCACGACGCCGCTGTCCGCACCCGAACCCGGCGACAAGCCCTCGCGCCCCACCGGCCGCTGGTGGCGCGGACTGAGCGGCTCGGTCGCGGCGGGCCTCGTCGTGCTCGCGCTCGGCGTCGCCTGCACGGGCGCGCTCAGCCTGTTCACCGAGATCAACGGCCCCGGCGCGTTTTCGCTGTTCGGCCACCTGATCGCGGCCGGGCTCGCCTTACTGGCCCAGCGCTACGCCGACCGCCACCGCGGCGCGCCCGCGGCGGCGGCCGCGTTGTCGGTGCTCGTGATCACCGTGGCCGCGGTCTGGCTCTTCTGGTGGTCGTGAGTGTTCTGACCGGTTAGAACCGGCCGCATCACTCACGACCCCGTTCGGCCTCGGCCGCGCTCGGTCGGCGGCCCGCCGGCGCTTTTGGGTCGGCTGAACGCACAAGCGCCACGTTCGGAACGCTGAGCGACACAAAAGTCCCGTTCGTTCCGCTTCCCAGAGGGAGTCGGTTGCGAAAGGAGGAATCTGGCCGCTGGACGTCCAGATTCCTCCTTTCGCGAAAGGGCAGCGCGTCGCCGAGGGCTTGACCGCCCTGTTCCGCACTCATCGGGCGGCGGTGTGGGTGACAAGGGCGGCTCAGGCGGCGGTTTGAGTGACAAGGGCGGCCCTTGTTACCCAGAGCGTTGCAAGGGCGACCCTTGTCACGTGAGCTTGAGCCAGGTGCGCCAGAGCGGGATGAGCTGAGCGAGCAGCTCGGCCGGGTTCTCGGTGTTGGGGGAGTGCGCCGCGCCGGCGACCTTCAGGAACGGGACATTCAAGCGCCGCGCCATTTCCTGCTGCTCCACGACGGACCAGGCGTCGTCGTGCTCGCCGGTGATGACCACGCTCGGCGTCTTCCCGAGCGCGAGCGTCAGCTCGTCGACGAGGTCGGGCTCGGTGCGCAACCAGTGGCCCATGCCGAGCAGGCAAGCGGGGTTCGTCGCGAGGAAACGCTTGCGGTAGAAGGCTTTCAGCTCCTCGTCGAGCGCGACCCAGCCGGGGAACCGGGACTGCACGCGGTCGCGGATGGCGTACGCGCCTTCGACGTCGTTCGCGCGGAGCTGGGTTTCGCCCAGTGCCAACGCTTCCAGGCGCGCGATGCTGGTGAGCGGGCCGGGGCCGGTGTCCATCAGCGTCAGCCCGGCCACCTTGGCGCCCGCGAGAACGGCGCCGCGCGCGACCAAGCCGCCGTAGGAATGGCCGAGCAGGAACACCGGCTGGTCGAAGCCCGCGATCATCGACGCGACGATCGTGCCGAGCGCTCGCGGGGAGTACGCGGCCTCGTCGTCGGGGCCCGGCGACTCGTACTGGCCGGGCAGGTCGATCGCGATGGCCTGGAAGCCGGCGGCCGCGAAGCCGTCCAGCAGTGGCGTGAAGTCTTCTTTCGAGCCCGTGTAACCGGGCACGAGCAACGCGATGGCGTCACCGGGCGGCGTGCTGAGGTGGGCGATCGGCCCGTAGGGACTGGTGAACATCAGCGCAGCGCCGCCAGGGTGTTGCCACGCTGCTCCAGCAGCACGGGACCGGCGGACGACAGCCGCACCGGGCCGGGGTAGCCGCGGCGGTCGACGCCGACGGTCCGGATGGTGGACCCGTCGGTCTCATTGAGCACGGCGAGCCCGCCCTTGATCGGCACCACCAGCTGACCGGCGAAGAGGACGCCGGGGCCTGTCGCGTTGTCCAGTGTCCAGCGCGGGGTGAGGTCCTCGGCGGACAGCGCCATGGTCTTGGAACCGGTGAACCAATAGATCCCGTCCTGGGTGCGCGAGGTGATCATCGCGCCACCCGGCGGGTCCTGCGCCAGGTCGGCATCGGGGAGCTGCAACGGGTACGCGGAGCGCTGGTTGCCGTCCGCGCCATAGATGACCAGCAGTTTCTGCTCAGGCAACGCGATCGCCGCGAAGTCGCCGGTCATCGCGACCACCTTCGCCGACCGGCCAGCCAGCACCGAGCTGAACACGACCTTGGGCGCGTCCGCGTCGTCGCCGGTGTCCTTGAAGACGGTGAACCGGTCGGCCGGGTCGCCGGCGCAGCGCTCGATCACGCCGACCTTGCCGCTGCCCACCGCCGTCGAGCCGTAGGTGCACCCGGTGCGCGGCTGCCGCTGCGGGTTCACGATGGCCGGGACCTCGCCGTACTCCATGCTCTTGACGAGGTCTTCGCGCCAGACGTTGAGCAGCTTCTTGCCGGTCGTGGTGGTGTGGTTGCCGTCGACCAGCAGCTGGGTGCCGAGCTCGGCGTCGCCGTTGCGCTGCGCGGTGCGGCGCCCGGTGCCGGGGTCGAGCTGGGTGACCTCGCTGCAGCCGGTGTCCTTGCGGTACACGGCGTTCACCCGCGCGCCGGCCAGCGCGGCCGTGCACAACGGCAGGTCACGCGCGTAGTGCCAGCGGATCTCACCGGTCTGCGGGTCACGCCCGTCGACCTCGCCGCCGTCCGCGGTGACCACCGAGTTGCCCTCGCCGATCGGCACGGGCGTGGCGGAACTGGGCGCGCTCCAGATCTCGGTCAGCGAGCCGGGCACCGCCTGCGGCGCCTCGGACAGCCCGGCGGGCGGCGGGGCCGTTGTCGAGCTCGTCGCCCGGTTGTCGCTGGTGAGCCAATTGAGCAGCGCCGCGACCAGCACGGCCACGGCGATGCCCAGCGCGATCAGCCGGTCCCGCTTGCGGTTCCACGGCGACTTGCGCGCCTTGACCGCGTGTTTGGGCGCCGCGCGCAGCGCGCCTTGGTTGGCGAGCACGTCTTCGATGCCGTAGTCCAGCACCGGCAGGTCGTGCCGATGCTTCCCGCCTTCGTTGCCACCCGCAAAGGGCTCGCTCACGCCGTCTCCCCGCGCACCAGCTGTTTCGCCGCACTTCCGGCTGAGGGTCTCAGCCGGAAGTGCGCATAAAACTACTCTGCCGAAGCGGGTGTTTCGGTGCTGTTTGATCCGGCGCCCGCGGGACGGCGGCGACGGCGCCGGCGAGCGGGACGCTCACCGGTCTCGCCGGTCTCCTTTTCGGCGGCGGCCGGGCCGGATGCCTCGGCGGCGGGCTTGGCAGCGGCGCTGCGCGTGCGGCGACGCGTGCGCGTCTTCGCCTCGCCGGACTCGGTCTCGCCTTCGCTGGTCTTCGCGGCGGCGTCGGCCGCCTCGATCGCGGCAGCAGCGTCCGCGCCACCACGGGTGCGCTTGCGCGGGGCCCGCGTGCGCTTGCGAGGCGCGTCCTCGTCGGCTGAGGCCGAGGCCGGGCCGGAGCGGCGGCCGCGGCCACGCTTCTTGCCGCCGAAGTCCTCTTCGGCCTCGGCGCCGAGGCCCGCGCGGGTGCGCTGGCCCAGCGGCAGGCGGCCGGTGGTGCCCTCGGGGATGCCCAGGTCCTCGAACAGGTGCTTCGACGACGAGTACGTCTCGACCGGCTCCGGCTTGTCGAGGCCGAGCGTGTCCGAGATCATCTTCCAGCGCGGCTCCTCGTCCCAGTCGACAAGGGTGATCGCGACACCGGTCTTGCCCGCGCGGCCGGTGCGGCCGATGCGGTGGACGTAGGTCTTCTCGTCCTCCGGCGTCTGGTAGTTGATCACGTGGGTCACGTCGTCGACGTCGATGCCGCGGGCGGCGACGTCGGTGGCGACCAGCACGTCCACCTTGCCGGAGCGGAACGCGCGCAGCGCCTGCTCACGGGCGCCCTGGCCGAGGTCGCCGTGCACGGCCGCCGCGGCGAACCCGCGCTCGACCAGCTCGTCGGCCACCTTCTGCGCGGTGCGCTTGGTGCGGGTGAAGATCATCGACAGGCCACGGCCCTCGGCCTGCAGCGCGCGGGCGATCAGCTCGGGCTTGTCCATCGAGTGCGCCCGGTAGACGAACTGGGTGGTGCGCTCGTGGACCGCGCCCGCGTCGTTCTCCTCCGCGCGGATGTGCGTCGGCTGCGTGAGGAAGGTGCGGGCCAGCGTGATGATCGGGCCCGGCATGGTCGCCGAGAAGAGCATGGTCTGGCGCTTCTCCGGCACCATCCGCAGGATGCGCTCGATGTCGGGCAGGAAGCCCAGGTCGAGCATCTCGTCGGCCTCGTCGAGGACCAGGCCGCGGATCTTGCCGAGCACCAGGTGCTGCTGCTCGGCCAGGTCGAGCAGGCGGCCGGGGGTGCCGATCACGACGTCGACGCCCTTGCGCAGCGCCTCGATCTGCGACTCGTACGGGCGGCCGCCGTAGATGGCGAGCGTGCGGATGCCGAGGTGCTTGCTGGCGCCCTTGAGGTCGTTGGTGACCTGGACGCAGAGCTCACGGGTCGGCACGACGACCAGCACCTGCGGGGTGCCGTCGCCGGGGGTCTCGACGCGGTGCAGCAGCGGGACGCCGAAGCCGAGCGTCTTGCCCATGCCGGTGCGTGCCTGGCCGATGAGGTCGTCGCCCGCCATGGCCAGCGGCAGCGTCAGCGCCTGGATGGCGAAGGTGCGCTCGATGCCCGCCTCGGCGAGCGCCTTGACGATCTCCGGCTTGACGCCGAAGGACTCGAAGGTCGGGGCTTCGGGCTCGACGGGGGCACCGGCCTGCAGCGGGTGCGAGGTGTCGAGCATGGCCGGTCCGCTCTCACTGTGCTCGAGCGCCACCGGGTCGGTTGATTGTGCGGTCAGGGTGATCAGCCTCTCTCATGCCAGCGCGCACTGCCTGGTCACTACTCGACACTCGACCGCACCGGTTCTTGGTTCGCGGGAATGCCTTATCGAGGCGTGCACGCACATTGTCTCCGCAGCTCACGACGGCTTTTCGAAGGTCGCGGCCCGGCTACGAGGTGCGTAGGAGCCTGGCCGTCGAGGAGCGGGTACTTTAGTCAAATACCCACGCAGTGTACCTGGTCAGGCCTTTTGCGACAGTCGTAGGCGCGCCGAACCTCGAGTGGGATCCATCTCTGGCCACGCCCGATACCCTCTCGGACGTGACCGAGGCACGAGAAATCAACGAAGGCGTCGTCGACCTGCTCGGCGTGCTGGCTTATGGCGAGCTCTCCGCGTTCGACAGGATGGCCGAGGACGCGCGCACCGCGCCCGATTTGTCCGGACGAGCCGCGCTGGCGTCGATGGCCGCCGCCGAAATCGGGCACTACGACCTGCTGAAGAAGCATCTGGCCGGGTACGGCGTCGCCATCGAGAGCGCGATGCAGCCGTTCATCGGCCACATCGACAACTTCCACCGGTCGACCGCGCCGAACTCGTGGCTCGAGTCACTGGTGAAGGCCTACGTCGGCGACGGGCTCGCCGCCGACCTCTACCGCGAGATCGCGCACTGGCTCGACCCGGACACCAAGGACCTGGTGCTCAGCGTGCTCGCCGACACCGGGCACTCCGCGTTCGCCGAGCGCGAGGTCGCCGCGGGCATCGAGGCGGACAGGCGCGAGCGCGACAAGCTCGCGCTGTGGGGCAGGCGGCTGCTGGGCGAGGCGCTGACCCAGGCCCAGTACGTGGTGGCCGAGCGCGACGGGCTCGCCGAGCTGATCATCTCCGGATCCGGTGATCTGGCGGGAATCGCGGGGCTGTTCCGGCGGTTGCAGCAGGGACACACCAAGCGGATGCAGGTGCTCGGACTCGGCTAGCCTGGTCCTGGTACGCCACTCGAATAAGCGGAGGTCACACGTGGAGGTCAAGATCGGCATCAAGGAGACTCCGCGGGAGCTCGTGGTCTCCAGCAGCCAGTCTCCCGACGAGGTCGAGAAGCTGGTCGCCGACGCGCTGAAGTCCAGCGACGGGATCTTCCGTATCGATGACGAGAAGGGCCGCAAGTACATCGTGCCCGCCGAGCGCATCGCCTACATCGAGATCGCCCCCGTCGACGTCCGCAAGGTCGGCTTCGCCGTCGGTTCTTAAGCGCGCGCTCGCCGGATTCGCGCTGACGGGGCCGCGCTCCGACATCGCGAATCCGGGCGGCCGTCCGGGTTCTCTTGGTCATTTCTATCCCGTGTACCAGCGGTTTTCGGGGCGCTGACGTAAATCACAGGTCGTGCCCTGCTGGGATTCAGGTCTCTCTCAGTTTCACGCACCACCCTTCCGGGGAATGGTTTTCAGTGGAGCTGACCGAGAGACGAGGTGGACGACGTAACCGTCTTGGCCGATCGCGCGACGGGCGTGCACGACACGCCACTCGCCCCGGTTCCCCAGAAGACAGTCCGGCTGACCGGAATCGATGTCGCGCGCGGCTTGGCCGTGCTCGGCATGTACGCCGTGCACGTCGGGCCTGATCCGGCCGCGGGTGGCTACGCGAGTTTCTTCCGGGTCTTCGAAGGCCATTCGGCCGCGTTGTTCGCCGTGCTGGCCGGTGTTTCGATCTCGCTGATGTCGGGCGGACGGAACCCGAAGACCGGCCGGGCGAGAACCAGCGTCATGCTGCGGCTCGGCACGCGCGCCCCGCTGCTGGTCGCACTGGGGCTTTGGCTCACGAACCTCGACACCGGTTATCTGGTCATCCTCGCCTATTACGGCGTCTGCTTCCTTTTCGCGATTCCCTGGCTGCGTTTCGGCGCGAAAGTGCTGGCCAGCGCGGCCGTGGTGGCCGCGGCGCTCTTCCCGTTCATCTCGTTCCTGATCCGGGCGCAGATCGAGCCGCGCGGCCTGACCTTCCTGCCGCCGGATCTCTCGCTCGAAGACTTCGGCTCGTCGGCCGCCTTCCTGCGCGGCTCGGTCATCCTGCTGATCACCGGGACCTTTCCCGCGCTGAACCTGATGACCTACATCTTCGCCGGGATGGCGCTGGGCCGCTTGGACCTCGGGTCGGCGCGAGTGTGCCGCCGTCTCTTCTTCGGCGGGGTCGCGGTGGCCGCGCTCGGGTACCTCGTCTCGTGGATCGCGACCGACCTGCTGGGCGGGATGAACGCGATCTACCGCTCGCTCGGCGACGAGGCCGCGCACTACGGCATGACCCCCGAGCAGCTGTTCTCGCTCAACCAGACCTGGATCCACGGCACCCCGCCGACCACCACGCTCGCGTGGGAGCTGCTGCCGACCGGCGCCTCCTACACGCCGTTCGACTTCGTCATCTCGATCGGGATCGCGGCCGCGGTGATCGGCGGCTGCCAGCTGGTCGCCGCCAGGTTCACCCGCGCGGTGCGGCCGCTGGCCGATCTCGGCGGGCGCGTGCTGAGCGCGTACGTCCTGCACTTCGTCGCGATTTCGCTGTTGTGGCACGAAGGCGAGGAGGGCGTGTACAGCATGGCGCACTTCCTCGAGTTCTCGGCGGTGGCGATCCTCGCCGCGATGGCCTGGCGCAAGTGGATCGGCCGCGGCCCGCTCGAATGGGCGCTGCACCACCTGTCGAACTGGCCGAAGTTCCTACTGCCCGCTCCCGTGCCAGCCCGACGCGGCTAACACCGCCGTCGCCGTCGCCTTCGCCAGTCCGCGCAACGGTTCCGCGCGGACGACCACGCGCGCGCCCGCGCCGTCGAACACCATGGTCAGCTGGATCGCGAGCAGGTCGGGATCGGTGATGCCCGCCAGCTCGGCCTCGGCGCGGAAGAAGTCGGTGAGGCTCTGCTTGTGGCGTCGCGCGACGACGCTCGCCGGGTGCTCGGGGTCTTTGAGCTCGAAGGCCGTGCTCACGAACGGGCAGCCTCGGTAGGTGTCCGTCGCCGACGCTTCGTCGAGCTGCTCGAACACGTAAAGGACGCGGTCGTAGTGCGAACGGCCGTCGTCGGCAGGCGGCAGCAGCTTGGCCTCGTAGTCGCCCGCGATGCGGTCGAGGCTGGCCGCCATCACCTCGTCCTTGGTGTCGAACAGCTGGTACATCGACCGCTTCGACACGCCGGCCGCCTTGCACAACGCGTCGATCCCGATGTGCACGCCATCCCGGTAGAAGAACTCCGCGGCGGTGTCGAGCAGCCGGTCACGGGTCGGTGTCTTGGTCATGACCTGAGCATACGGCGAAACCTTGCGCTTGGAAACAGATCGGTTTACCTTGGAGGAAACCGATCTGTTTCCTAGCTGAGGAGAAGCTCATGACCGCGATCCAGGGCGCCACCGTTTTGGTCACCGGCGGCGGCCGAGGACTGGGAAAAGCGCTGGTCGACGACCTGCTGGCCAGGGGAGCGAAGAAGGTCTACGCCACCGCGCGCTCGCCTAAGCCGAGCAACGACCCGCGCGTGGTGCCGCTCGCGCTGGAGGTCACGGATCCCGCCTCGGTGGCGGCGGTCGCCGAGCAGGCCCAGGACGTGACCGTGCTGGTGAACAACGCGGGCGTGTCCAACTCGGCGTCGTTCCTCGATGGCCCGGTCGACGACGTGCGCGCGGAGTTCGAGACCAACTTCTACGGCGTGCTGCACCTGGTCCGCGCGTTCGCGCCGATCATCGAGCGCAACGGCGGCGGGCACGTGCTCAACGTGCACTCGGTGCTGTCGTGGGTCGGGCTGACCGACGGCTACAGCGCGTCGAAGGCCGCGGTGTGGTCGATGTCGAACTCGCTGCGCCTGGCCTTGAAGCCGAAGGGCATCGGGGTGACGGGCCTGCACGTCGGGTACATCGACACCGACATGGCCGCGCACATCGACGCGCCGAAGTCCTCGCCGGAGTCGGTCGCGAAGCAGGCGCTGGACGGCGTCGAGTCCGGCGCGCACGAAGTGCTCGCGGACGACCTGACGCGCCAGGTCAAGGCGGGCCTGTCCCAGGACGTCTCGGTCCTTTACCCGCAACTCGCCAGCTGAACCGCCCGAGGTCGTGAGTGGCGATGCCGGTTAGAACCGGCCAGAACACTCACGACCCCCGGGCCCACAAGTCAAGCAAGTTGACTGAGGGGGATTTGAGGCGTTGAACGACCTATTTCCTCCTCAGTCAATCAGCCTGACCTTGCCCGCAGATGGCTAGCCGCGGCGAACGGAAGGATCTGGCCGCACAACGTCCAGATTCGTCCATTCGCGAAGATCAACTCGCTCGCCAGGCCGCGCCACGTTTGACTTTCCAGTCAATAGGACCATCCACGACCCCGGTCGACCAACGGCCACGGGCTGACGATGTGGCGTCTGGGCCATCTGACGGCCCAAACGCCACATGGTCGGCTCAGGCTGTGACCACTGCCCGGCTCCCCGTTCGCTCGTGATCGCCGTGGGCGGGTGGTCGTGAGTGGCGATGCCGGTTAGAACCGGCCGGATCACTCACGACCCCAGCGGGTTCGCCTAGGCGTCTTCGAGTTCGGCGAGTGAGGTCGGGACGTGGAACGGCGGGGTGCTCGTGCCCATGATCCGGTAGCGGCCCCACGGGTCGGGGTCCGAGATCTCGCCGAACGCCGAGCCTTCCGGGATCCGGATCTCGGCTGGCTTCTTCTTGCCGCCCGCGATCTCGGCGATGCGGTCGTCGGCCTTGATGCGGCCGTACCAGCGGTAGAAGCCGTCGATCGGCTGGAAATGGCCGCGCAGCTCCACTTCCACCGCGTATTCGGCGCCGTCGAGCACGAGCACCGCCGCGCCGGAATAGCCGTCTTCGTCGTGCTCGCTCATTGGGCCTCCGCGTTGGTGTCACGAGCCTTGCTCATCTGGATGACCTTGTTCTCTTCGAGCGGCAGGTTCGGGTCGATCACGATGCCCTGCTGCCGGGTGAGGCCGTCGATGGCGGCCCAGATGATCTGGGTGAGGTACTCGACCACGCTGTCGCGGCCCATGGATCGCCGGTCCAGCCACCATTCCCCGGTGTTCTGGACCATGCCGACGATGCCGTGCGCCCACGGCTCCGCGGCGCCGGAGTCCATGTTGAACATGCGCATGTAGTCGCCGAGCAGCGCGGTGAGCGCGGTCGCGATGACCTCTTTGTCCTCGGCGACGATGTCCGCGTCGACCGGCTTGTCCAGGAACGAGCCGCGCGCGAGCAAGCGGTACAGGTTCGGGTGCTCCTCGATCACGGTGAAGAACGCGTCGAGCGCCATCCGGATGCGGGGCACCGGCGCGAGCTCGGCGTTGATGGCCGGGATCAGGCGCTGGAACAGGATCTCCGTGCCGCGCTGGCCGAGTGCCACGTACAGGTCGGCCTTGTCGTCGAAATGCCTGTACAGCACCGGTTTCGTGACGCCGGCTTCCGCCGCGACGTCCTCCATGCCCAGCTCGGGGCCGTGCTTGTCGAGCGCGCGCAGGGCAGCTTCCACGAACTCCGCACGGCGTGCGATGCGGTGCTTGCGCCAGCGGTCGCGGCGGGCGTCGCCGGTCTCCTCGTCGCTCGCGGGGCGCTTGCTGGCCTGCTTGCTGTTGCGCTTGACACGTTCGATCACGGGAGTCATGCTACCAGAGGTAACTGTTACCTCAAGTTACACGCATTTGGGAGGACGACGCGATGACGCGGACGCTCAGGGAACCCGACCGGGAGAAGACCGCCGAACGGCTGCTCAAGTCTTCGGCGACCAAGTTCTACGACCCCGATGTCGACCTCGACTGGGCCGCGCCGCTCGTCGAGGGCAAGCGCTTCATCCCGGAACACCGGTCCTCGCTCTACGGCACCGAACTGTGGGACAAGCTCACGCCGGAGCAGCGCATCGAGCTCGGCAAGCACGAGGTCGCGAGCGTGGCCACGACCGGGCTCTGGTTCGAGATCCTGCTGATGCAGATGCTGCTCAAGGAGGTCTACGAGCAGGACCCGACGAGCGCGCACGCGCAATACGCGCTGACCGAGGTCGCGGACGAGTGCCGCCACTCGACCATGTTCGCGCGGATGGCCGCGCGCATCGGCTGCCCCGCGTACGGCCCGGTCCCGTGGCTGCGCCGGCTCGCCAAGCTCATGCCGACCATCAGCTACGGACCCGCACGCTACGGCGCGATCCTGGTCGCCGAAGAGGTCTTGGACCGTTTGCAGCGCGAGCAGATGAACGACCCGGACATCCAGCCGCTGGTGCGGATGGTGAACCGGATCCACGTGCTCGAAGAGGCGCGGCACGTCACGTTCGCCCGCGAAGAGGTCACCCGCGGGATGGCGAAGCTGTCCAAGAAGGAGATCGTCTACCAGCAGTTCATCATCGCGCTGATCTCGTACTTCGTGACGCGGGCGTTCATCAACCCCGGCGTGTACAAGGCCGTCGGCATCAGGCCGCGTGATGGTGTCGAAGCCGCGCTGAACAACGAGCACTGGCAGGACACCATCCACTGGGCCGGCGGCAAGATCATGCCGTTCCTGCAGGAGTCCGGTCTCGTCGGCAAGCCGGGAATGTACTTCTGGCGCAAGTCCTTCCTCCTCCGATGACCACGGTCGAGACGCGCCGTGATCCGGCACGCGCGCACCGCTTCGTCACCGCCGACGGCACCGCGCTGCACGTCAGGACGTCAGGCCCGATGGACTCCGCGCTGACGCTGGTGCTCGTGCACGGCTGGACCCAGGATCACCGGACCTGGGATTCGGTCGTCGAGCGGCTGGACCCGTCGGTGCGCGTGCTGCGCTACGACCTGCGCGGGCACGGCGGCTCGGCCCCGGCGACGGCGGGCACCGCGACGATCCCGCAGCTAGCCGACGACCTCGCCGAGCTGATCGCCGCGCGCACGGAGGGGCCGGTCGTGCTGGCCGGGCATTCCATGGGTGGCATGACGATCATGGAACTGGCCGAGCGGCACCCGGACCTGGTGACCAAACGCGTCGTGGGCGTCGCATTCGTGGCGACGTCCTCGGGGCAGATGGACCGGATCACGCTAGGCCTGCCTGGCGTCGCCGGTCGCGGCGCCGCGCGGTTCGAGCGCAAGCTGGCGAAGATGCTGTCGCGGCGGCGCGCCGACGCGTTGCCTTTGCCGCCGTCGATGGTCCGGCCGGGCGCGCGGCTGCTGGTGTTCGGTGACCATCCGCGCCGCGAGGACGTCCACTCGGTCGCGGAGCAGCTGCTCTGCGCGCATCCTGCGAGCGTAGGGGGCTTTCAGGACGCGATATCCCAGCACGACCGCCGCGTTGCGCTCGCCGCGCTCAGGCACGTCCCGGCGGTCGTGCTGGCGGGGGAGAAGGATCGCCTCTGCCCGGTCGCGCACGCCAGGGTCATCGCCGACGAGCTGCCCCAGGCCGATTTCGCGCTGTACCCGGGCGCCGGCCACATGCTCCCCCAAGAACGCGCCGACGAGGTCGCCGCCCGCATCGGCGCCCTGACCCGCGCCTGTGCCGAGCCGCGCCGGGCCTCGGCCTGACGCTCGTGTGAAAGCCCGAAAGTGGCTTTCGTCAGATAAGACCTGACGAAAGCCACTTTCGGGCTTTTCCCGGGAGCTCAGTCCTGGTGCTGCAGGGGGAACCCGCCGCCGATGCCGCGCCAGGCCAGGTTGGCCGTCAGTGCGACCGCTTCCTCGCGGCTCATCGACTGGTGGTGCGCCAGCCAGAAGCGGGCGCTGACCTGGCTCAGGCCGACCAGGCCGACCGCGAGCAGGCGGGCCTTGTCCTCGTCGAGGCCAGCGTCGGCGGTGATCGTGTCGGTGATCGCGTCGACGCTGGCCGAGGTGGCCCTGTCGACCGCCTCCTGGACCGCGGGCTCGCCGCGCAGGTCGGATTCGAAGACCATACGGAACGCGCCGGCGTCGCCGTTGACGAAGTCGAAGAACGCGCCGACCGTCGCCGGGACGCGCTGCTTGTTGTCCGTGGTGGACTCGAGCGCCTCCTTGACCCGGCGGACCAGCTCGTCCACGTGGCTCTCGAGCAGCGCGATGTAGAGGTCGAGCTTGCCGGGGAAGTGCTGGTAGAGCACCGGCTTGCTGACGCCTGCCTCTTCGGCGATCTCGTCCATCGCCGCCGCGTGGTACCCGTTGGCGGCGAAGACGCGTTGCGCTGCCGCCAGCAGTTGAGCGCGGCGTTCGGTACGGGGCAGGCGGACCCCTCGTTGCTGCAAACGCGCCATCTCCGTCATGCTTCCTCCACGTCGAGCGGCCCCTCCGCTGGTGGCGGGGTCACCGCCACCAGAAGCTCACTCGACATTACTCGCCGGTACACCTTCACCGCCAAGGGTGAGGCATCCTGGTCTGGTGTCTCGTACAGTTTCCAGCCCGCGTGTCACCCGTTCGCCGCTGACCCACGTTCCGCTGTCGAACACCCCGCTGCCGCCGCTCGACGGGGCCCGCCCGCCCTACCCGCGGACGGTCGAGCTGGGCCTCGCGGTCCGGCGCACGGAGGGCCCGGCGGACACGACCGCCGTCTACGTGCACGGGCTCGGCGGCTCGTCGACCAACTGGACGGATCTCGCGGCGCAGCTCTCGCCGTTCGCCGGCGGCACCGCTGTCGACCTGCCGGGATTCGGGTTCTCCGAGCCTGAGCCCGGGTTCGACTTCAGCCTCGACGCGCACGCGGAGATCCTCGGGAAGTACGTGGAGGAGCAGGGCGGCAAGCCGGTGCACCTACTCGGCAATTCGATGGGCGGCGCGGTCGCGCTGCTGCTCGCCGCGCGGCGGCCGGAGCTGGTGCGGACGCTCACCCTCATCTCGCCCGCGATGCCGGATCGCCGCCCGGACCCGCGTCGGCTTTCCGACCCGCGGATGGCGCTCGCGTATCTGCCGCTCGTCGGCAGCCGGGTTCGCAAGCAGCTCGCCGCGCTCGGGCCACGCGAGCGGGCCAAGCAGGTGATCAAGCTCTGCTACGCCGAGCCGGACGCCTTCGCCGAAAGCCGGCTTGACGAACTCGCGGCCGAACACAGCGAGCGCGCCGGGTTCAAGTGGGCGACACCCGCGCTCGCGCGCAGCACGTTCGGGATCTTCCGGACCTGGACCGCCCGCGGCGAGGCGTCGCTGTGGTCGGTCGCGCGCACTGTGACCGCTCCCACGCTCGTCGTCTGGGGGATCCACGACAGAGTGATCTCCGCCAAACGCGCGGTACGGACGGCCGAGGCGCTGCCCCATGCCCGGTTACTCGTTCTTCCCCGCACCGGCCATGTGGCGCAGATGGAACGCCCGGTTGCCGTAGCGAGAGCCGTCCTGGGGATGTGGGAAAGTGTCGAAAACGGGACTTGGTAGCCCATTCGAGTGAATATCATTCCATCGGTATTCCGCCAGTCGCTCGAAGCATCACGGTTTGGTTATGGCACTCTTGGTGCGTGGACCGGGTGACGCAGGATGCGCGAGGCGACGAGCGGCGGGCTCAGTATCCGTCCGCTCAGCGCCGGGCACCGCACACCGGTCAGTACCGGCCGAGCCAGCGCGCGAGCACGTCGCGGGTCACCGAGGAGCGCTATCAACCCGGTTCCCGCCGCACGTCCGCGCAGCCGCTGGCCGCGGCCTGGGAGCCCAAGTCGGCGCCGCCGAAGAAGAAGCCCGCTGACAAGGGCAAGCTCTCCAAGCTCGGCAAGGTCTACGGCTGGCGCATGTACGCGGTGCCGATCCTGGTCGTGCTGACCGTGCTCGTGGTGTTCCGGACCGCCAGCGGACCGGCCGAGCCCGTCAGTGAGGCGGCCGGGCAGACCTCGGGCGCCGCGACCGGGTCGGGCGACGGCTCTGGGGACGGCAATGGCGGCGACGTGCTGGTCGAGAACCCGCCTACGCCGATCGACCTCAAGGTGGACACGGCCGAGCTGCCCGACGGCAACCCGATCACCGAGAGCGGCAAGGGCACCTGGCACGCCATCCCGCTCACGGGGCCGCCCCCGGAGAAAAAGGGGACCGGCGGCGCGCTGTTCACCTACACGATCGAGGCGGAAGACGGCCTGGACCCGGCGACCTACCAGGGTGACGACAGCTTCGCCTCGTCGGTGCAGAACACCCTGTCCAGCTCGCAGAGCTGGGTGGGCACCGGCAAGTACACCCTGCAGCGGGTGGACGCGAACTTCCCGAACCCCAGCTTCAAGGTCAGCCTGACCAGCCCGAACACCTCGCATCGTGCCGACCTGTGCGGTTACCAGATCAAGTTCGAGGCCTCCTGCTACCGCAGCAGCGCCGGCCGGGTGATCATCAACGTGGCCAGGTGGATCCGCGGCGCGAAGGCGTGGGAGAACGACCTGAGCGGCTATCGCGCGTACGCGATCAACCACGAGGTCGGCCACGCGCTCGGCGGCAAGCACGTCGGCTGCAACGAAAACGGCGGGCTCGCGCCGGTGATGATGCAGCAGTCCTTCGGCGTCGCGAACGACTACGTCGAGAAGCTGAACAACATCCCCGGTGGCGACAAGGGCAAGGTGCCCGCGGACGGCAAGGTCTGCAAGCCCAACGCGTGGCCCAACCCGTCCGGCAAACCCGGCGGCTAGATCCCACAGGGTGGACGTCGGGAAGTAGTGGTTGCCTGCGCGCGTTAGACATACTGGGATGCGAACGCGATAACGCGCGAGATGGAGGACCCGGATGTCTGGCAAGCTGCCGCCGCTCGTTGAGCCGGCCGCCGAGCTCACCAAGGAAGAGGTGGCTCGCTACAGCCGTCACCTGATCATTCCCGACGTCGGGGTGACCGGGCAGAAACGGCTGAAGAACGCGAAGGTCCTGGTCATCGGCGCGGGCGGGCTGGGCAGCCCGGCGCTGCTGTACCTGGCCGCCGCCGGTGTCGGCACGCTCGGCATCGTCGACTTCGACGAGGTCGACGAATCGAACCTGCACCGCCAGGTGATCCACGGCCAGTCCGACATCGGCAAGCTCAAGGCCGCTTCGGCGCAGGAGTCGATCGCCGAGGTCAACCCGTTCGTCAAGGTGTACCTGCACACCGACCGGCTCGACAGCTCGAACGCGCTGGAGATCTTCCGCGACTACGACCTGATCGTCGACGGCACCGACAACTTCGCCACCCGGTACCTGGTGAACGACGCCGCGGTGCTGCTGGGCAAGCCGTACGTGTGGGGCTCGATCTTCCGGTTCGAGGGCCAGGTCAGCGTGTTCTGGGAAGACGCGCCGAACGGCAAGGGCCTCAACTACCGCGACCTCTACCCCGAGCCGCCGCCGCCCGGCATGGTCCCGTCGTGCGCCGAGGGCGGCGTGCTGGGCGTGCTGTGCGCGTCGATCGGCTCGATCATGGTGAACGAGGCGATCAAGCTCATCACCGGCATCGGTGAGCCGCTGCTCGGGCGGCTGATCAGCTACGACGCGCTGGAGATGAAGTACCGCGAGGTCAAGATCCGCAAGGACCCGGAGACCCCGAAGATCACCGAGCTGATCGACTACGACGCGTTCTGCGGTGTGGTGTCCGACGAGGCGGCCAACGCCGCCGCGGGCAGCACGATCACGCCCGCCGAGCTCAAGGCCAAGTTCGACAACGGCGACAACTTCGCGCTGATCGACGTCCGTGAGCCGCACGAGTACGAGATCGTGAACATCAAGGGCGCGACGCTCATCCCGAAGGACCGGATCCTCTCGGGTGAGGCGTTCGCGGAGCTGCCGCAGGACAAGCCGATCGTGCTGCACTGCAAGTCGGGCGCGCGCTCGGCGGAGGCGCTGGCCGCGCTGCACAAGGCCGGGTTCAAGGACGCGACCCACCTCGGTGGTGGTGTGCTCGCCTGGGCCAGGCAGATCGACCAGAGCCTGCCGACGTACTGATCCTCTAGTTCTGTTCAGGGGAAGGTCGAACATGGCGTGTTCCGGGGCTGGCCGGTGTGGATTTCCTTGGCCGAGTTCGATGTGGGTGCGCTGTGAAGTGAGGGTGCCGTCGAGTGCGTAGTAAGCACTCGGGGGTCCCCTCGCTGCGTGATGAGGCTCGGATCAGGGGACTGTGTTTGCGCGAGTGGTACCTCTGCTGCGTCTAGCGGAGCAGAGGCACCACTCGCGCACGCTTTTTCAGGCTGGCGTGAGGGATCCCCTCACCCAGCCGCCCAGACCCGCCATGTTTGGCTTCCGCCCAAAAAATACAAGGGCACGTTTGAATTGTTGAACATTTCAAACGTGCCCTTGTCGTATGAGCCCCTTGTTGAATCAGTCCCTTGTTGGATCAGCCCTTTGTCGAATTAGGCCTTTGTCGAATCAGTCGCGGAAGTCGAGCTTGAGCTGCTTGGTCTTGTGCGGGATGAAGACGTCGTGGACCATCTCGGCGAACCGCTCGCCCGTCGACGCGGGCTTGTCGCGGCTCGCCGGAAGCCATACGCCGAGCACGATCAGCGCGACCGTGAGCACGGCGGCGCCCGCGCGGAACGCCCATGGCGTCGCGAGGATGCCCGCGACCAGCGGATAAGGCAGTCCGCACAGGATGATCGCCACCCACGGCAGGTGTTCGATGCCGGCGGCGTCGAAGGCGGCGAACACGAAGAACGTGCCCGCCAGTCCGACGAGGCCGACCACACAGGCCCACAGCAGACGGGTGCCGTGGTCTTCGGTCAGGCGCGACGCGGACTGGGTGGCCGAGCCGAGCCCGTATGCCGTGCCGACCAGCACGAAGGGCACCGGCGCCGCCAGCAGCGGTGTGCCGAAGAATCCGGCGAGCAACAGCAGCCAGCCCGCCGTCACGAGCACGAGGATGGCCGCTCCCCACAGTGAGGCCAGCTGGATCCAGCCGGCCCTGGTGATGTTCATGCGGGCATCTTGTCGGGCTCAGCGGGCCACGTACATCAGTAGGTTTACTCAAGTGTTCGACATTGATTCGCTGCGCCTGCTCAGTGCCGTCGCCAGGCTGGGGTCGTTCACGGCCGCGGCGGCCGAGCTGAACTACACGCAGTCGGCCGTTTCGCGCAGGCTCGCCGCGCTGGAGCAGTCGGCCGGGCTGCCGTTGTTCGAGCGGTTGCCGCGTGGCGTGCGGCTGACCGCCGCCGGCGAGCTGCTGTGCCGCCGTGCGGAAGAGGTGCTGGAACGGCTGGGCACCGCGGAAGCCGAGATGGCGGCCATTCGCGCCGGCAACGGGGGCGGGTTGCGCGTCGGATCGTTCCCGACGGCCAATGCCGTGCTGGTGCCCGCCGCACTCGGTCGTTTTCGCGCGGCGCGGCCCGAGGTCGAGATCTCGCTCAGCGAAGGCCGGAGCAAGGACCTGCTCGACGGGCTCGCGGCCGGGGACATCGATCTCGCGATCGTGAGCAGCGATCATCCGGTGGGACCGGCTTGGCGGCCATTGTTGAACGATCCGCTGCTGGTCGCGTTGCCCGCCGGGCATCCGATGGCCGATCGGGCGGAACTGAGTCTCGCGGAACTCGTCGACGAGCACTGGATCGGCGGCGTGCGCGAGGGATCGGCGCTCGCCACGGCCGCGGTCGAGATCGGGTTCCTGCCGAGGGCGGGGATCCGGGCGAACGAGTGGATGGCGAAGCTCGGCTTCGTGGCGGCCGGGCTCGGCGTGACGCTGGTGCCCGCGCTCGCGGCGGCGGCCGTGCCTACCGGGGTCGTGCTGCGCTCACTCGGAGCGACCGCGCCGTCGCGCCAGGTCTTCGTCGTTACACCCGATCTCGTGGCGCCCGCGGCCGGATTCTTCGAGCGGATCCTCCGTGAACAGGCAAGAAAGGTCGAAAAGGACGCAGGTTCGTTCTCTTTCGTGGAGCCGCCCGCGAGGTAACGTGTGTGGCCGTGGTCGTCAGGCATCAAAGTCCCCCTGAGCATGTCTGCTCGGCGTTCGGCGCTCATCCGGCCGAGCTGGAGCCGTTGCCGGGCGGGACGGTCTGGCGGTGTGGCGACATCGTGGTGAAACCCGTGGCCGACAAGAGCCGTGCCGTGTGGTCGGCGCGGGCGCTGGAGCAGATCGACGCGCCGGGCCTGCGGATCGCGCGGCCGGTGCGCGCGTCGGACGGACGCTGGATCGTCGCGGGCTGGGCCGCGAACAAGTACGTGCCCGGCACGCCCGAGCACCGCGCGGACGAGACCGTGCTCGCGGCCGTCAAACTGCATCAGGCGACGGCGCGGCTCTCGCGCCCGTCCTTCCTGGCTACGCGTGACGACCCCGAGGGCATCGCCGACCGGGTCGCGTGGGGCGAGCTGGAAGTGCCGCTGGAAGAGACCAGGGGTGGCCGCTGGTTCGAAGTGCTCGCCGGCGCGCGCCGTCCGGTCAAGCTGCCGGACCAAGTGGTCCACGGGGATCTGCTCGCCAGCGTCGTCTACTCGGGCAAGGCGGCGCCCGGAATCGTGGATTTCGTCCCTTATTACCGGCCTGCCGAGTGGGGTGCGGCCGTGGTCGCCGTCGACGCGATCGCGTGGGGCGGCGCCGACATCCAGTTGTTGCATCGCTGGGCGCATCTGCCCGAATGGCCACAGCTGCTGTTGCGGGCGATCTTGTTCCGGCTCGCCGCGCACGCGTTGAACCCCAGGTCGACACGTGCGGCGCTGGACGGACTGCGTGCGGCGGCGCGTGAGGTCAGCGAACTCGTGTGACATCCGGCACGCTGTTTCTCACGATGTGAGGCTCTCCGGCGGCAGGCAATGTCAACTCCCTGAAACATAAGGGCATTTCCAGGTAACACGCGCTGCTTAGCGTCACGCCCGTGACCACGACCGCCCCGCCCACCACCTCGGTGGATACGCACTGCCCATACTGCGCGCTGCAGTGCGGGATGAGTTTGCGCGGTGGCGACGTCCAGCCCCGCCAATTCCCGACCAACGCGGGCGGGCTGTGCCAGAAGGGCTGGACTTCCGGGGCGCTCCTGAACTCACCGGCCAGGTTGACCACACCGCTCGTGCGGGTGGACGGCGAGCTGGTGCCCTCGAGCTGGGACGACGCGCTCGGCCTGATCGCGCGCAGGCTCACCCGGCTTCGGGAAACGTCCGGCGCGGATTCGGTGGCCGTGTTCGGCGGCGGCGGGCTGACCAACGAGAAGTCCTACCTGCTGGGGAAATTCGCCAGGGTCGCGCTCGGCACCTCGCAGATCGACTACAACGGCCGGTTCTGCATGTCCTCGGCCGCGGCGGCGGGCACCCGGGCGTTCGGGCTCGATCGCGGAATGCCGTTCCCTGTCACGGATCTCGCCGAAGCCGACGCCGTGCTGCTCATCGGCGCGAACCCGGCCGAGACGATGCCGCCGTTCGTCCAGCACCTGCGCGGCGGCGAGCTCATCGTCGTCGACCCGCGCCGCACGCCGACCGCCGAGCTGGCGGGCCTGCACCTGGCACCGGCTCCTGGCACGGATCTCGCGCTGGCGTTGGGAATCCTGCACGCGGTCGTCGCGGATGGCCATCTGGACCAATCCTATGTGGACTCACGGACCTCGGGTTTCGAAGACATGTGGCGGGTCGTCGCGCGGTGGTGGCCGGAACGGGCCGAACGCGTCACCGGGGTGTCCGCGACCGACCAGCGCCGGGTCGCCGCCCGGCTCGCGGCCGCACGCAACGCGTACATCCTCACCGCACGGGGTACCGAACAGCACGCGCGCGGCGCCGACATGGTCACCGCGTGGATCAATCTGGCACTGGCATTGGGCCTGCCGGGCCGAAAGGGTTCCGGCTTCGGCTGCATCACCGGCCAGGGCAACGGCCAAGGCGGGCGTGAGCACGGCCAGAAGGCCGATCAGCTGCCCGGCTACCGCAAGATCGACGACCCGGCCGCGCGCGACCACGTCGCCGGTGTGTGGGGTGTGCCCGCGGATTCGCTGCCGGGCCCCGGCCGGTCGGCCTATGAGCTTCTCGACGCGCTGGGTACCGAAAGCGGACCCCAGGCGCTGATGGTCTTCGGCAGCAACCTGGTCGTGTCCGCGCCGCGTGCCGCGCACGTCGCCGACCGGCTCGCTTCACTGGATCTGCTCGTCGTCGCGGACCTCGTGCTGTCGGAGACGGCAGCGCTCGCCGACGTCGTGCTCCCGGTGACCCAGTGGGCCGAAGAAGACGGCACGATGACCAATCTCGAAGGCCGTGTGCTGCTGCGCAAGCGTGCCGTCACCCCGCCGGCGGGCGTGCGCACGGACCTCGACGTGATCGCGGGGCTCGCCAAGCTGCTCGGGCAGCCCGACGGCCGGTTTCCCACGGACGCCGAGACGGTGTTCACCGAGCTCCGCGAGGCTTCGCGGGGTGGCCTCGCGGATTACTCCGGGGTCAGCTACGAGCGCCTGCGTGCCGGCGAGGCGTTGTACTGGCCCGTGCCGGACGTCGGGCATCCTGGCACGCCCCGGATGTTCCTCGACCGGTTCGCGCACGCCGACGGGCTCGCGCGGTTCGTCGCCGTCGACCACTCCGGCCCGGCCGAGCGGACCGACGACGAGTTTCCCCTGCAGGCCACGACCGGCCGTGTGCTGCAGCACTACCAATCCGGTGCGCAGACCCGCCTGGTCGACGAGCTGACCAGGGCCGTGCCCGAGGTGTTCGTCGAAGTGCACCCGGACACCGCCGCGCGGGCCGGGCTCGTCGAGGGGGAGTGGGCGCTGGTGAAGTCGCGGCGCGGCGAGACGCGCGCTCGGGTGCGCGCGGTCGCTTCGATGCGGCCGGATGTGGTGTTCCTGCCGTTCCACTTCCCCGGCGCGCAGCGGGCGAACCTGATCACCAACCCGGCACTCGATCCGATCAGCCGGATGCCCGAGTTCAAGGTGTGCGCGGTTTCCCTGTCCCGTGACGAGGAGGATCCGGCATGAGTCCACGCAAGGTCGTCATTCTCGGCTACGGCATGGCGGGTGCGCGGCTGGCCGACGAGATCCGCCGCCGCGATCCCGAAGGCACGCGGGTCACGCTGACCGTGCTCGGTGAGGAACCGCACCACGCGTACAACCGGGTGCTGCTTTCGGCGGTCGTCGCCGGGACGATGCGCCCGGAAACCGTTCGCCTGCACGACGAAGGCTGGGCTGGCAAGACCGGTGTCGACCTCCGTGTCGGCACCCGCGTGACGAGCATCGACCGCACCGCGCGCCACGTCGTGCTCGCCGACGATTCCACGGTGGACTACGACGTGCTCGTGCTGGCGACGGGCAGCAGGCCGTGGCTGCCGCCGGTCGAGGGCCTGGAACTCGGCAAGGACGTCGTCGCGTTCCGCACGCTCGACGACTGCGACCGCATCCTCGAGGCGGCCAAGTTCGGCGCACCCGTGGCCGTGCTCGGTGGCGGCCTGCTCGGCCTCGAAGCCGCTCGAGGGCTCGCCGGCCGGGGCAACTTCGTCACGGTCGTGCATCCGCTGCCGACGATCATGGAACGCCAGCTCGACACCGGTGCGAGCCAGGTTCTGGTGCGCTCGCTGGAAAAGCTCGGCATCGACTTCCGGCTCGGCGCCGGCGCGGCCCGGTATCTGCCCGGCGACGGGTTGAAACTCGATGACGGCAGCCACGTCCCGGCTGATCTGGTCGTGGTCTCCGCCGGTGTCCGCGCGGACACCACGCTGGCCGTCGAGGCCGGGCTTCAGGTCGACCGTGGCGTGCTGGTCGACGACGCGCTGCGCACCAGTGACGGACGGATCCACGCGATCGGTGACTGCGCGCAGCACCCCGGCACGATCTCGGGACTGGTACAGCCCGCGTGGGAGCAGGCCGAAACGCTGGCCGATCTGCTGACCGGCACCGACATGCGTGCTCGCTACCGCGGCACTTCGGTCGTGACCCGCTTGAAAGCGCGGGACATCGACCTCGCGTCGCTCGGTGACGTCGGCGCCGAAGTCAGTGACCAGACCTCCGAGGTGCTCTGCTTCGCCGATCCCTCGGGCGGGCGGTACGCGAAACTCGTGGTGCGTAAGGACAAGGTGGCCGGCGCGATCATGCTCGGCATCCCCGACGCGGCCGCGAGCATCACCCAGCTCTACGACCGGGGCACCCCGGTTCCGGCCGATCGGCTCAGCGTCCTTTTGGGACGAGCATTGCCCGGTGTCTCGACGCCCGCGTCGAGCCCGGCCGACCTGCCGGCGGCGGCCGTGGTGTGCCGCTGCAACACGGTGACCAAGGGCAGGCTCGTCGAGGCGTGGAAGTCCGGCGCCTGTTCGGTCGCCGAGCTGGCGACCGCGACGCGGGCGACCACCGGCTGCGGTGGCTGCGGCGACGCGGTCCGTGGCATCGCCGAGTGGCTCGGCGCCCAATGAGTTTCGCCCAGTGAGTTTCCCGGTGACGACGAAGGAGAGTGGAATGGGCAGCAGGACCGGCTCGCACTGGATCGAGCACTGGGAACCAGAGAACGAGGAATTCTGGGAGTCCACCGGCAAGAAGGTGGCCAGCCGGAACCTCTGGTTCTCCATCCTGGCGGAGCACATCGGCTTCTCGGTGTGGACACTGTGGTCGGTCATGGTCCTGTTCATGGGCAAGGACTACGGGTTCAGCGCCGCCGACAAGTTCCTGCTGGTGTCGACGCCGACCGCGGTCGGCGCGCTGATGCGGCTGCCGTACACCTTCGCGGTCGCGCGGTTCGGCGGTCGCAATTGGACGGTCATCAGCGCGGTTTTGCTGCTCATTCCAACTATTCTCGCGGCGATCGTGCTGGAACCCGGCGTCTCGCTGGGCACGCTGATGATCGTCGCCGCGCTCGGCGGTGTCGGCGGCGGCAACTTCGCGTCGTCGATGACGAACATCAACACCTTCTTCCCCGAGAAGCGCAAGGGCTGGGCACTCGGCCTCAACGCGGGCGGCGGCAACCTCGGCGTGGCCGCGGTCCAGCTGGTCGGCCTGCTGGTGATCGGCACCGCCGGCGCCGCGCAGCCCCGGCTGGTGCTCTACATCTACATCCCGCTCGTGGTGATCGCGGCCGTCTTCGCGTGGCTGTACATGGACAACCTGGCGACCGTGCGCGGTGACACGAAGGCCATGCGCGAAGTGATCAAGGACCCGCACTCGCTGGTGATGTCGTTCCTCTACATCGGCACCTTCGGCTCGTTCATCGGCTACAGCTTCGCGTTCGGCCTGGTGCTGCAGAACCAGTTCGGCCGCACGCCGCTGCAGGCGGTCGCGGTGACGTTCCTCGGGCCGCTGCTGGGCTCGCTGTCCCGCCCGATCGGCGGCTGGCTGTCCGACCGGTTCGGCGGCGGCAAGGTCACCTTCGGCACCTTCGCGCTGATGGGCTCGGCGACGGTCGTGCTGATCATCGCTTCGAACGCCAAGTCGCTGGCGCTGTTCACGATCGCGTTCATCGTCCTTTTCGTACTGACGGGCATCGGCAACGGCTCGACGTACAAGATGATCCCGGCCATCTTCCGTGCCAAGGCGAAGGTCGCGATCGAGGCAGGCGCCGACGAGACCACGGAACTTCTCAAGGCGCGCAAGCTGTCCGGCGCGCTCATCGGACTCGCCGGCGCGGTCGGCGCGCTGGGTGGGTTGTTCATCAACCTGGCGTTCCGTGAATCGTTCGCGGCCGCCAAAAGTGGGGTACCCGCGTTCATCGGCTTCCTGGCCTTCTACGGGGTCTGTTTCGTGGTGACCTGGGCGGTCTACCTCCGCAAGCAGCCCGCGACCGTCACGAGCACACGGGGACTGGCACTCGCCGGAGCGGAGGTCTAGATGCGGACGCTGGTGGTCGCGGGACATGGCATGGTCGCGCACCGGCTCGTCGAAGCGGTGCGCGCGGACGACCTGGCCGGTGCTTGGCGGGTGGTCGTGCTGGGCGAGGAACGGCGCCCCGCCTACGACCGGGTCGCCCTGACGTCCTATGTGGACGGCTGGGACGCGGCCAAGCTCGCGATGCCCGGCGCAGGCTACGAGGGCGACGAGCGCGTCGAACTCCGGCTCGGCGACCCGGTGGCCCGGGTCGACCGTGAGCGTAAGACGGTCGTCACCGCGGCCGGGTTCGAGCAGCGGTACGACGCGCTGGTGCTGGCGACCGGCTCGCGGCCGTTCGTGCCGCCGGTCAAGGGTCACGATCTGCCCGGCGTGTTCGTCTACCGGACCATCGAGGACCTCGACGCGATCCGGGAACGGGCCGCCCGTCCCGGGCGCGGTCGCCGCGCCGCGATGGTCGTCGGCGGTGGCCTGCTCGGCTTGGAGGCGGCGAAGGCGTTGCGGGACATGGGCTTGTCGCCGCACGTGGTCGAGATGGGACCGCGCCTGATGCCGCTGCAGGTCGACGAGGGTGGTGGCGCGCTGTTGCGGCGGCTGATCACCGGGCTCGACGTGACCGTCCACACGGGAACGTCGACCGACGCGATCGAGGCCGACGGCGACCGCCTGTTCGCCAGGCTGGGCAACGGCACCGAGCTGGACCTCGACCTCGTGGTGTTCTCCGCCGGTATCCGACCGCGTGACGACCTAGCGCGTGAGTCCGGTTTGGACGTCGGCCAGCGCGGCGGCATCCTCGTCGACCGGAGCTGCCGCACGAGCGACGAAAACATCTACGCCATCGGCGAATGCGCGGCCGTCGAAGGCAAGGTCTACGGCATCGTTGCGCCCGGGTACGCGATGGCCGAGGTGGTCGCCGCGCAGCTCACCGGCCGTGAGGCGACCTTCCCCGACCCGGACACCTCCACCAAGCTGAAGCTGATGGGCGTCGACGTGGCGAGCTTCGGCGACGCGCACGCGGTGACCGAGGGTGCGCTCGAGGTCGTCGTCAACGACGCGGTCGGCGGGACCTACAAGAAGCTCGTGGTCTCCGACGACACCAAGACGCTGCTCGGCGGCGTGCTGGTCGGCGACGCGAGCGAGTACAACACCTTGCGCGCGCTCGTCGGTGAGCGGCTGCCCGCCGACCCGGCTTCGATCATCTCGAACGCACCGTCCTCGGGTTCGGCGATCGGCGTCGACGCGCTGCCGGACGCGGCGCAGATCTGTTCCTGCAACGCGGTGACCAAGGGCGCGATCACGCACGCGATCGGCGAGGGCTGCGACTCGGTCGCCAAGGTCAAGGCGTGCACCAGGGCGGGTACCGCGTGCGGGTCGTGCGTGCCGCTGCTGGGCAAGCTGCTGACCGCGTGCGGTGTCGAGCAGTCGAAGGCGCTGTGCGAGCACTTCACGCAGTCGCGCGCCGAGCTGTTCGAGATCGTGCGCGCGACCAGGATCGACCGGTTCAGTGAGCTGATCCGCAAGCATGGCAAGGGTGACGGCTGCGCGATCTGCAAGCCCGCGGTGGCGTCGATCCTCGCGTCGCTGGGCAACGGGCACATCCTCGGCGGCGAGCAGGCCGGATTGCAGGACACCAACGACCGGTACCTGGCGAACATGCAGCGCAACGGCACGTACTCGGTGGTGCCGCGGATCCCGGGCGGCGAGATCACGCCGGAGAAGCTGATCGTGATCGGTGAGGTCGCGCGTGATTTCGGGCTGTACACGAAGATCACCGGCGGCCAGCGGATCGACCTGTTCGGCGCGACCGTCGACCAGCTCCCGCGGATCTGGCGGCGGCTGGTGGACGCCGGGTTCGAATCCGGCCACGCGTATGGGAAAGCGTTGCGCACGGTCAAATCCTGTGTCGGGTCCACGTGGTGCCGGTATGGCGTGCAGGACAGCGTCGGGCTGGCGATCGAGCTGGAGCTGCGGTACCGCGGCCTGCGGTCGCCGCACAAGCTCAAGTCCGCGGTCTCGGGCTGTGCGCGTGAATGCGCGGAGGCTCGCAGCAAGGACTTCGGCGTGATCGCCACCGAGAAGGGCTGGAACCTTTACGTGGGCGGCAACGGTGGCACCACGCCGAGGCACGCCGACCTCATTGTGTCTGATGTGGACAGTGAGACGCTCATTCGGACGATCGACCGGTTCCTGATGTTCTACATCCGCACGGCCGACCGGCTGCAGCGCACGGCGCCGTGGATCGAGGAGCTGGAAGGCGGGCTCGACCACCTGCGCGCGGTGATCGTCGACGACAGCCTGGGCATTTGCGCGGAGCTGGACGCGGCGATGGCCGAGCACGTCGGCACTTACGCCGACGAGTGGCGCGGTGTGCTCGAAGACCCCGAGAAGCTGGCCAGGTTCAGCTCGTTCGTCAACGCGCCCGGTGTGCCGGACCCGAGCATCTCGTTCCGCACCGAGCGGGAGCAGAAGGTGCCGGTCATGCTGGGGATTCCCGAGGTGGTGGGACGATGACCGCGTCCGCGGAGCGATCGTGGGTCGCCGTGTGCCCGGTGGGCGAGGTGCCCACCGGCGCCGGCGTCGCCGCGCTGCTGGCCGACGGCGCGCAGGTGGCGATCTTCCGTACCGGCAAGGAGTTCTTCGGACTGTCCAATGTGGATCCGTTCAGCGGCGCGGCCGTGCTGTCACGCGGGATCGTGGGCGACAGTTCCGGCGTCCCCGTGGTCGCGTCGCCGATCTACAAGCAGCGGTTCGACCTCGTGACCGGGCGTTGCCTCGACGAGGACGGCGTGTCCGTGCGGACCTATCCCGTGCGCGTCGTCAACGGTGTGGTGCACGTGGGGTCGCCATGACCGAGGTGCTGCCACTGGCCGGGTTCTCGGTCGGCATCACCGCGGCGCGCCGGGCTGACGAGCTCGGCGCGCTGCTGGTGCGCAAGGGTGCGACCGTCCGTTATGGACCGGCGATCCGGATCGTGCCGCTGTCGGACGACACCGAGCTGCACGCCGCGACCGCACGCCTGCTCGATGAGCGGCTCGACGCCGTGGTCGCGACGACCGGCATCGGGTTCCGCGGCTGGATCGAGGCGGCGGAAGGCTGGGGCATCGGCGAGGCGCTGCTCGACCGGCTCGGCAAGGCGTCGGTGCTCGCGCGGGGCCCCAAGGCCAAGGGGGCCATCCGCGCGGCCGGGCTGTCCGAGGACTACTCGCCCGCGTCAGAGAGCAACGCCGAGCTGCTGCAGCATCTGCTCGCGTCCGGTGTGGACGGTCAGCGCATCGCGGTCCAGCTGCACGGGGAACCGTTGCGGTACTTCGTGGACTCGCTGCGTGACGCGGGCGCCGAGGTGATCGAGATCCCGGTCTACCGCTGGGTCGGGCCCGCCGATCCCGGGCCGCTGGACAAGCTGCTCGACGGGGTGCTCGACGGTTCGATCGACGCGATGCCGTTCACCAGCGCGCCCGCCGCGGCGAGCATGCTGGCCTTCGCGAAGCGGACCGCGCGGCTGCCGGGCGTGGTCGACGCGCTGACCCGGCGGATCGTCGTCGCCTGCGTCGGCCCGATCACCGCCGCTCCGCTGGCGGCACTGGGCATTCCGACCGTTCAGCCGGAGCGCGCGAGGATCGGCGCGCTGGCTCGGACGGTTTCGCAAGCCTTGGAAGCCCGGTCGCCGCGGCTGCGTGTCGCGGGCCGGTGTATCGAGCTGCGCGGTCAAGCGGCCATTGTGGACGGTCAGTGGTGTGATGTGGCGCCAGCTCCGATGGCGTTGCTGCGGGTGCTCGCCGCCGAGCCGGGCCGGGTCATCTCCCGGCGTGAGCTGACCTCGGCGCTGCCGTCCGGCGGCGAGGAACACGCGGTCGAGACGGCCATCGGGCGGCTCAGGACTTCGCTGGGAGAGGGGAAAGTGGTGCAGACCGTGGTGAAGCGGGGTTACCGGCTGGCCGTCGAGGGGGCGCGATGATCGTCCTCGCCGCGCACGGCACGCGCGATCCGGCCGGTGCCGAGATGACCGAACGGCTCGCCGCCCGCGTGCGCGCGCACGGCGTCGAGGTGCGGGTGGCGTACGCCGACGTGCGAGCCCCCGACGTGACGGCCGTGCTGCGCGAGGTGCGCGGGCCCGCCGTGGTCGTGCCGGCGTTCCTCGCGGCCGGGTATCACGTGCGGACCGATGTGCCCGCCCAGGTCGAGGCGAGCGGGCATCCGGAGGTGACCGTCGCGCGGTCGTTCGGGCCCGCGCCGGAGCTGATCGAGGTACTGCGTGCCCGGCTGCTCGAAGCCGGGTACGAGCCAGGCGACGCGGTCGTGCTCGCCGCGGCGGGCTCCAGCGATCCGCGTGCGCTCGCCGACGTCGACGCGGCCGCGCACGCGTTGGCCGTGCGGCTCGGTGTGCCGGTTCGAGTCGGGTTCGCCGCGACGGCGTCGCCGTCAGTGGCCGAAGTCGTCGCCGGACTGCCCGGTCGCGTCGCGGTGGCTTCGTGGTTGCTGGCGCCCGGGTTGTTCCAGCGTCGCGTCGCCGAATCCGGCGCGGCGGTGATCGCCGAGCCGCTGGGCGACCATGAACTGATCGCGGATGTGGTCCTGCGGCGGTATCACTCGGTCCGGCAGGCTCAGGTCGCCTAGGCCGAACGGCGCAACTTCCGATCGAGAGGCAACCAATTACAGGCCCCAGGCCTATATATCGGTGCCTACTCACCATCGGAGGAGCCAGTGCGAAAACTTTTGTCCCTGCTCACCGTGGGGATCGCCGTGGTCGCGGCCTCGACGGCGATCGCGGATCCCGGCGAGGCCTCGGACACGGTCCTGCTGCCGACCGGTGACGAGGTCGTCCTCCGCACGGCGCCAGACGGCAGGGAACTCGTCGAGGTGCGGCCCGCGGCCGCCAAGGGGGTCGCCGCCACGCTCGTCCACCTGCGGCTCGGGGGCAGGGCGTTCGAGGTGCCCGCGACCGCGCTGCCGTATCTCGGCCGCGGCCTGAACCTCGCCGACTTCGACATCCACGCGCGGCCCAAGGTGACCGATGGCCAGGCCGCCAAGGAGTTCGGCAAGGCGCTCGCGAAGCAGTACGCCGAGGACCGCGCGCGTGGGAGCTTCGGCGGGCAGGGCCTGTTCGCAGGCAAGGCGCCGAAACGCGTCGCGGTCAGGTCTCCGATGCGAACGGTCTCCCTCGACGCGCAGGGGCCCGACGGCAAGCCCGCGAACGAGGGTGTCGCGTTCCTCTACAACGTCGACAACGCCGGGCTGCTCGACTTCGACGAGCAGGTCAACTACTTCGAGGGCGGCACCGCGAAGTTCAGCGCGCCTGACGGGCACTACAGCGCCTTGGGCCTGTTCATCAGCACTGACGCCGACAACAACGTCACCGGCGTCCGATTCGTGAGCCATCCCGAATTCGCCGTCGATGCCGATACGACCGTTCGCGTCGACGCGCCGCGCGCGACCAGCAAGGTCGACTGGGTGACACCGCGGCCGTCGCTGCTGGCCGACAACGGGTTCTACCTCCGCCGGGCCGCGAAGGTCGGCACGAGCCAGGTCGTCGACGTGAGCGCGGGGCCGGCGCCGATCTGGGTCGCGCCGAGCGCGCGGCCCGTGCGCGTCGGGGAGCTCCAGACGTATCCGCACACCCGGTTGATCTCCGCGCCCGCGCCTGGTGTGCCGTACGAGTATCAGCTGCAGAAGGCCGCCATCGGGGTCATTCCGCAGCAGCGATACGTGGTCAAGGCGAGTGAACTCGCGACCGTGAATGCCGCTTACTACTCGGAATTCGGCCTGACCGGGATCCGGCAGCGCGCCGGGATGTACTCGTTCCAGGAGAGCGGCAGCGGGGGCAGCCACCCGATCACGCTGCCGAGGAAACAGACCGAATACGTTTCGACGGGGACCGATCTCGGCTGGTTCGGCGGGCTCGCCAAGTACAGCGTGACCGGCGCCGGCGGATTCGAGGCCTGGTACGGCGGGCAGCGCGAGTCCTGGCACCACTACCGCGCCGGGCAGACGCTGACCGAGGACTGGAACAAGTTCCCGTTGCACCCGGCGGGCGCGTTCAGCCTGGTCGACGACAGCTCGAACTTCACGGTCGCGCCGGTGACCAGGGACGGCGACCTGCTCCGGCTCGCGCTCACGCCGTTCAGCGACAACCAGCCCGGGCACACCGGGATGGGCTTCCACGGCGAGTCCCGCGATGGGATCGGCGGGTCGTACCGGCTGACGCGCGACGGCACGACGATCGTCGAAGGGAACGCCGCGCGCGGCTCCGATCTGCGGCTCGAACAGAATCTCGATCCCACGCCGTCGACACTCAAGTTCGAACTCGATGCCTATCGATTTGGCCCGAACTACGCGCTTTCCACGGAGACCCGTACCGAATGGACGTGGCCGTCGAAGCACGTCGAGGGCGCGACGCTGCCCGGGTCGCTCGTCTGCACCTTCCCGAAGGGGCAGCCGCCGAGCCGCGCGTGCGCGGCGGAACCGTTGCTGACGCTGGGGTACGCGGTCGGCGGGCTCGGTGTCGGCGGCCGGGCGCAGAACGGTCCGCAGAGCCTCGAGCTGACCGTCGGGCACCTGCAGTCGGCCGCGGCGAGCCCGATCACGGGCGCGACCGTCCAGTTCTCGCTCGACGACGGGGCGACCTGGCAGGACGCGACGACCACCGCGCGCGGCGACGGCAGGTTCACCGCGGCCTTCGCGGCGTCGTTCCCCGGCTTCGACGGCGGTTACGTATCGCTGAAGGTGATCGCTTCCGACGCGGCCGGTGCGGCGATCGCGGAGACGATCACGCGCGCTTACAAGGTGCTGTCCTAGCGGCCGTCCGGAACGGTCTGGGCCGAACGGGCCAATTCTCGTTGTCAAGCAACGCTCTTAGTGCGCCAAACGTGAGTCTTGTTGCTGACTCACACTGGGAGGTTTGAGTGCGTAAGCAGTTGTCCGTTCTTTCCGTGATCATCGCGGGTGCCGCCATGTGCGTGGCGCAGCCCGCGGTCGCTCAATCCGACATACCGACCTCGGACACCGTCCTGCTGGTCACCGGCGACCGGGTGGTGATCCACACCGCGCCGGACGGGACCGAGTTCACCGAGGTCAGACCGGTGGCCGAGCGGGGCATCGCCCGCTCGTTCGTGCATCTCAAGCTCGGCGGGAAGTCGTTCGAGATCCCGGCGACCGCGTTGCCGTATCTCGGGAACGGCCTGGACATGAAGCTGTTCGACGTCCACGCGCTGGCCAAGGCCGAGCGAGACGGGCGCGTGCCGGTCGAAGGCCGGGCGAGCATGGACGCCGACGCGGCCAAGGCGTTCGGCACCGCGCTGGCCAAGCAATACGCCGAAGACAAGGCACGCGGCAGTTTCGGCGGGCAAGGCCTGTTCGCGGCGGGCGCGCTGCGCCTGCCTGGTGCGGCGGAGCCCAAGGCGAAGCCGGCTTCGGTGATGCGGACGCTCACGTTCGCCGCGAACGGTCCGGATGGCAAGCCCGCGAACGGCACTTCGGTGTTCCTCTACAACGTCGACAACGCCGATCTGCTCGACTACAACGAAGAGCGCGGCCGTTTCGAGAACGGCGAAGTGCGGTTCAGCGTGCCCGAAGGCCACTACAGCGCGCTGGCGATCCACTTCACCAGCGACCCTGAGAACAACGAAACCGGGGACTACGTCGTCGCCCAGCCCGAGTTCACCGTCGCCAGGGACCTGACCGTCCGGATGGACGCGTCGAAGGCGACCAGCAAGGTCGAATGGGTGACGCCCCGGCCGTCGCTGCTGTCCAACAACGGCTTCTTCTACCGGCGCGCGGCGAAGATCGGCCCAGGCTCGTCGTTGGGCATGGACACCTCGCCGGGCGTCCCGGTGTGGGTCTCGCCCTCGCTGAAGCCGGTCAAGATCGGCGAGCTGCAGAGCTACGCGCAGACCAGGCTCGTCTCGCCGCCGGGTCCCGCGTACGAGTACTACCTGATGAAACCGACGCACGGGTACATCCCGCAGCAGCGTTATGTCGTCACGGACAAGGACTTCACGACCGTCAAGGCCACGTATTACTCGGACTACCAGACGGTCGGCCTGCGGCTGCGCGCGCCGACGTTCGCCTTCCAGAAGGAGGGCGGTGGCGGGCCGACCCAGACGATCGTGCTCCCGGCCAGGCAGACCGAATACGTCTCGGCGGCGCCCGATCTGCGCTGGTTCGGCTTTCTCGCCAAGTACCAGGAATCGTCGGGCGGCTATCCGAATGAGCGCGGCATCGTGGATGAGCGGAGCCATTACTACACCGCGGGTCAAACGGTCACCGAGGACTGGAACAAGTACCCATTGCATCCGACCGGCGCGGCCAGTCTCGTCGCGCCCGATGACAGCTCGGTGCGAACGGTCCCGCCCGCGCTGCGCAAGGGCGACCAGCTGAAGGTCGACATCATCCCGTTCGGCGACAACCAGCTCGGGCACACCGGCTCCGGCTTCTTCGGCGAGCCGCGGGACACCATCACGGGCAAGTACGTGCTGACTCAGGACGGCGCGACGATCGCCGAAGGTGGCCCGGGGAGTTCGGCGGGTGTGACGATCGATCAGGCCGTGGACCCGAAGCCGTCGACGTTCAAGCTCAGCCTCGACGCGAGCCGCACCGGGCCGATGTACCGGCTCTCCACGGCCTCGCACACCGAATGGACGTGGAAGTCGCAGCACGTCGACGGCGCGACGCTGCCTGGCGCGTTCGTCTGCGCCCGAGGCACGCAGGACCGGGCATGCGCGGTGGAACCGTTGCTGACGCTGGGCTATTCGGTCGGGGAGCTGACCCCGAGCGGATTCACCTTCGGCGGACCGCAATACGTCGACCTCACGGTCGGGCATCTGCAGCAGGCCGCCGCGAGCCCGATCACGGACGTGACCGCACAGTTCTCCCTCGACGACGGGGCGACCTGGGCGGACGCGGCCACGACCGGGCAGGGCGACGGGAAGTTCCGCGCCGCTTTCACCGCGAGTTTCCCGGGCTTCGCGGGCGGGTTCGTCACGCTCCGGGTGACCGCGCGGGACGCGGCGGGCGGCGCCATCACCGAAACGATCACGCGCGCGTTCCAGGTCGTGCGCTGAAACCAGGGGGAATCATGAAACGTGTTCTTTGCGCGGTCCTCACGGCGATCGCGGGGCTGTCGGCGGTGGCGGGCACGGCGACGGCCGCGCCGGGCCCGCGTGCGGCGTGTCCCGACGACAAGCCGGGTTACGTGCGCTGCTTGACCTCGTACAAGCCTGCCGTGCGCGGTCTCGCCGACGTGCCGTCCGGCTGGGGAGCCTCCGATCTCGCGGCGGCGTACCGGCTTCCCGCCGGCGCGGGCGCCGACACGGTGGTCGCGATCTCGATCGCGTACGACGCGCCGAATCTGGAGTCGGATCTCAACACCTATCGCGCGCAGTTCGGCCTGCCCGCGTGCACGACCGCGAACGGCTGCTTCCGCAAGGTCAACCAGCGCGGCGACGCCGGGCCACTGCCCGCCTTCGAGATCGGCTGGGCGATCGAGTCGACCTTGGACGTCTCGATGGTGTCGGCGGCCTGCCCGGCTTGCCGGATCTTGGTGGTCGAGGCGGACGACCCGCGGCTGGACAACATGGCGGCGACCGAGGAGACGGCAGTGCGCCTCGGCGCGAAGGTCGTGTCGAACAGCTACGGCGCCCGGGAAACCGGCGCCGCGATCGCGCTCGGGAAGAGCTACGTGCACGAGGGCGCGACGATCGTCGCGGCTTCTGGCGACAACGGGTTCACCGCGGCGAGCTTCCCGGCGGTGCTGAGTTCGGTCGTGGCCGTCGGCGGGACCACGCTCGCGCGTGACGAAGGCTCGCCTCGCGGCTGGTCCGAGACCGTGTGGCAGGGCAGCGGCAGCGCTTGCTCGGCGTATGTCGCGAAACCGCGGTGGCAGAAGGACAAGAACTGCGGCAAGCGGACCGTGGCGGATGTCGCCGCGGTCGCGGAGACGCTCGCGCTCTACAGCACCGACGTGGGCGGCTGGATCACCGTCGACGGCACCAGCGCGTCGGCGCCGTTCGTCGCCGGGCTCTACGGCCGGACCGGGCATCTCGGCAAGCCGGGCGACCTCTACGGCCGCACGGGCTTCTTCGACGTTGTGACCGGCAACAACGACCCGCGGCTGGACGGCGCCAAATGCGGTGGCGACTACTTGTGCGTCGCGAAGCCCGGGTATGACGCGCCGACCGGCCTGGGGACGCCGGACGGGCTGACCGCCTTTTAGGTTCGGGTCGTGAGTGTTTCGGCCGGTTCTCTTGGCTGGAAAGTCAGACGTGGCGTGGTCTGGTGGGCGAGTTGATGTTCGCGAGTGGACGAATCTGGACATTGTGCGGCCAGATTCTTCCGTTCGCCGCGGCTAGCCATCTGCTTGCGAGGTCAGGCAAGTTGACTGAGGAGGAAATGGGGCGTTCAACGCCTCTAATCCACCTCAGTCAACTTGCTTGACTTGTGGTACTGGGGGTCGTGAGTGTTCCGGCCGGTTCTAACCGGCCTAAACACTCACGACCAGGTGACTCGCACCTCCGCGAAACCGCGGGCGGTCGCGATCCGCTCGGCCTCGTCACCCGCGGCGGCGCGTGCGGCGGGCGGGAGTGCCTCAAAAGGACTGATGTCGAAGTCGAGACGCTTCCGCCCTACCGCCTTCGCACGCCAGATGCCCGCGATCTCGCCGTCGGCCAGCACGACGCCGGGGTTGCCGAGCATCCGCCAGACCTCTTTCTGCCGCGCGCGATCCGGCACCAGGATCGCGCGGTCGCGGGCCTGCAGCAGCGGGTCCCAGGACGGCAGCAGCCGCACGAGGTCCGGCTCCGGAGGGTTCTCCAGCTCGGAAACCCGTTCCTGGGGCAGGAACGCGGGCTTGCCCTCCACCCGGACCTCGGCCAGGTCGTCCGGCCAGGTGTGCTTGACCGTGCCCGCGGTCGTCCCGGCGAACCCGGCCGCGTCCCCGCGCGTGCCCGGCCCGTTGACGTGCAGGTACCGGCGCACGACGGCGGTCGCCGCCGCGAGGTCCGGTTTGGTGCTGACCGGCTTGCGGCCTTCGAGCGGCGCGAGCACGGCGGGTGTCGCGTCCGGCTCCAGGCGGATGCCGCCGTGCAGTGAGGAGACGCGGAACAGCTGCTCCAGGATGTGCACGACCTGGCAGCCACGGCAGTAGTAGGTGAGGCCTTCCGGGATCAGCTTGGTGACGGCCGTGCTCGCGTCGCCTTTCGACGTGGGCTTCGGGATGGCCTTGCGCATCGCGCGGGCGGCGATGAACAGCGTCTCCACGGCCGGGATCGCCGCCGCCTCGACCATCTTGCGGTTCCAGCCCATGCGGGCCATCGCGTCGGCCTCGTCGATCGGCACGAGCGACCGCGTCAGCTCGGGCAGGTCCTCGCGGCGATGGAAGTGCTGGGCGCCGCGGTGCGACCACACCAGCGCGAACCGCTCGTCCTGAGTGAACGCCTCGCCGGTGATCGGCGCCGCGAGCCGCGCGACGAGCGCGTGCACCGCCGTGTCGCGGCTGCTGTCCTGCACGCCGAGGTCGAACACGGCCAGCTTCGCCGCGTCCTTCTCCTCGCGGTGCAGGCCCTGCACCGCGATCCGGTACGCCATCACCTGCGCGCGATCCACTTCCAGCACTTCGATGACTCCCTAGGACTCTCACGCACCAGATCCGAGAAACACGACCTACAGCGAGTACTCGAACGTGTAGGACATCGTCTGCGACCCCATCGAGCCGGACGCCTCGCCGCCGCCGCTCAGCCCGGCGAGCTCGCCGGTGCCGGAGCCGGGCACGACCGTCCAGCTGCCGTGGACGCCTTCGAGGTCGAAACCTACCTCGTGCCGGATGACGAAGCTGCCTTTGCGACCGTCCACTGAGCCTTCGATGCGCTCGAGGCCTGGCGAGGTGGTGCCGCGGCCGTCGAAGCCTTCGCCGGGATAGAAGAGCAGGTAGTCGCACACGGATTCGCCTTCGATGACGCCCGTGTAGGCGAACGTGACATGCGCGTGCGCCACCCGCGGCGCGCCTTCGGTCCCGCTGACGATCTTTTCGTCCCAGTTCTTCGGGGTGAAAGTGTTCATGCGGATCACTGTGCCGGGCATACCTGTCAGCTTGTGTCAGGTTTTACTGCCAGAATGAGCCCATGCGAGCGAGCAGGCTGCTTTCGGTTCTTCTGCTGTTGCAGAACCGCGGCCGGATGACCGCCGACGAGCTGGCGGCGGAGCTCGAGGTGTCCGTCCGCACGATCTATCGCGACATCGACGCGCTGTCCGCCTCCGGTGTGCCGGTCTACGCCGACCGCGGCCGCACCGGCGGCTACCAGCTCGTCGACGGCTATCGCACGCGCCTGACCGGGATGACCGAGGAGGAGGCGCAATCGCTTTCGCTGGCCGGTCTGCCGGTCGCGGCGGCCGAATTGGGCCTCGGCACGGTCCTCGCGGCCGCCCAGCTCAAGCTCTACGCGGCGCTGCCCGCGGAGTTGCGCAGCCGGGCAGGCAAGGTCGCCGAGCGTTTCTACCTGGACGTTCCGGGCTGGCATCGCGGCATCGAAAGCCTGCCGCATCTGGCGGAGATCGCCGAAGCCGTCTGGCAGAGCAAACTTTTGCGCATCCGCTACGAGAAGTGGGGCCAGCGCGTCGTCGATCGCACAGTGATGCCGCTGGGCTTGATCCTCAAGGCGGGCAATTGGTACCTCGCGGGCCGCTGCGAGGGCAGCGACCGCATGTATCGCGTGTCACGGATCCGCGAGGTCGAAGAACTGGACCCGTTCGAGCGTCCTGCCGACTTCGACCTGGCCTCGACCTGGCGAGAATGGTCCGAGCAGTTCGAGCGCCGGATGTTCCCGCGCGTCGCACTGGTCCACATGTCACCGCGCGCGCAGGCGCTGGCCGGGTTCTACTGCGGTGCGGTCGGCGAACGCGCGGTCCGCGAGGCGCGGGCTTCGCGGGAGCCGGACGCGGATGGCTGGCTGCTCGTCGACCTGCCGGTCGAGAAAGGCGAGCCCGCGCTGGGTGAGCTGCTGCGCTTCGGCGGGCATCTGCGAGTGTTGGAGCCCGCCGAGTTACGGGACGAGGTCGCGCGGGCGATCAGGGAGATGGGCGCGTTGTATGGCTGAGCTCACCGGGGTCACGATCGGCATCACCGCCGAGCGCCGGGCGGACGAGTTCATCGCCGCCCTCGAACGCAAGGGCGCGACGGTCCGGCACGCCCCGACCATCCGCATCGTCCCCCTGCCCGATGACGCGCTGTTGCGCGCCGCCACCGTCGAAGTGCTGGCCGGCGTCGACTTCACGGCCATCACGACCGGCGCGGGCTTCCGCGGCTGGACCGGCGCGGCGGACGGCTGGGGGATGGACCTGGTCCCGGTGCTGGGCCGCTCCCGGATCTTCGCGCGCGGCCCGAAGGCGGTCGGCGCGGTGCGCGGCCGCGGCCTGACCGAGCAGTGGTCGGCCCCGTCCGAGACGAACGCCGAGCTGTTCTCGGGCCTGATCGCCACCGGCGTGTCCGGCGCGCGGGTGGCGGTCCAGCTGCACGGCGCCCCGCTGCCGGAGTTCACCGGGCAGCTGCTGGACGCGGGCGCCTCGGTCATCGAGGCCCAGCCGTACCGCTGGCTCTGGCCGGAGGACCTTTCGCCCGCGCATCGGCTGCTCGACGGCGTTCTCGCGGGCGAGGTGGGCGCATTGGCGTTCACCAGCGCTCCGGCGGCGAAGAACCTGCTCACCCTGGCGCGCGATTCGGGCCGGTTGGATGCGCTTGTGGACGCCCTGCGCGGTGACGTCGTCTGCGCGTGCGTCGGCCCGGTCACCGCGGCGCCGCTGGTCGAGCTGGGAATTCCGACCCTCCAACCGGACCGCCAGCGCCTCGGAGCCTTAGTGAAACTCCTCGCCTCAGCGTTGGGGTCGTGAGTGTTCCGGCCGGTTAGAACCGGCTGGAACACTCACGACCCCCTACCAGAGCCCGCCTTCAGGCTCTTCTGTCTTCCATCGGTAAACCCGCAGGTCCACGCGCTGGTCGTTTGCCAACACGCCTTCAGCGCGGAGCAGTTCCAGCTGCTCGTGGGCCAGATGCGGCGCGGGGGTCCCGTTCGCGCGGAGGATGCGGTGCCACGGCAGGTCGTGGCCGTCCTCGGCGAGGATCCGGCCGATCAGGCGAGGTGAAGGCGCGCCTGAGGCGTCGGCGATGTCACCGTAGGTGGCCACTTTGCCCGCGGGGACGGACAAGATGACCGTGCGCACGCGTTCGTGCAGCTCGTCGTCCATATTCACACTTTGCCGTGTGGCGCGCGCGGGCCGGGCGGGTGGGCATGGTTCCATCCAAGGATGCGCGGATCGACGGTTCAGGCGGGGGCGCGGCTCGTCCGCGTGCCCGCCGGTGCGCGTCGTGAGCTCGTCTGGGACGACCAGGCGCGCCGGGTGCTGGCCGGGCCCGACGGGTACAAGCGGGTGCTGGGCGGGCCGGGCACCGGCAAGACCACGTTGCTCGCGGCGGCGGCCGCCGCGCGGATCGCGGATGGCGCCGATCCGGAGAGCCTGCTGCTGCTGACGGCGTCGCGGCGCGCGGCGGAGTCGTTGCGCGCGCAGATCACGCGGATGGTGACCACCGAGCACACCATCCGCGAGCCGATCGTGCGCACCGTGCACTCGTACGCGTTCGCGTTGCTGCGGCAGCAGGCGCAGGCCGACGGGCTGCCGACGCCGCGGCTGCTGTCCGGCGCCGAGCAGGACGTCGTCGTGCGTGAACTGCTCGTCGGCGACCTCGAGAACGGCGCGCCGGACTGGCCGGAGCCGCTGCGGCCCGCGCTGGCCGTGCCCGGGTTCGCCGAGGAGCTGCGTGACCTGCTGCTGCGTGCCGCCGAGCGCGGGCTCGGGCCGGAAGACCTGATCAAGCTCGGCCGCCAGCAGCAGCGCGGCGAGTGGGTGGCCGCCGGGAAGTTCTGGCGCCAGTACGAAGAGGTCACCCTGCTCTCCGCCGGTGGCGGCAACGCGCTCGGCCTGCCCAGCGCGCCCGCGATGGACGCCGCCGAGCTGGTCGCTTCGGCGCTGGTCGCGCTCGAAGACGACCACGAGCTGATGGAACGCGAGCAGGCCCGCGTGCGGCACCTGTTCGTCGACGACGCCCAGCATCTCGACCCGCTGCAGTTCCGGCTGCTGCGCACGGTCGGTTCCACCGCGGGCGAGTTCGTCGTCGCGGGCGACCCCGACCAGTCCGTCTTCTCTTTCCGCGGCGCGGATCCGTCGCTGCTGACCATGGACGACCAGAGCGGGGACCGCACCGTCCGGCTGATGACCAGCCACCGGCTCGGCGGCAACGTGCACGCCGCCGTCTCGCGGCTCACCGGCACGCTGACCGGCGTCGGCAGGCATCGCCGTTTCACGACGAAGCCCGGCGCGCTGCCCGGCCAGGTCAAGATCAGGCTCATGCCGACGCCCGCCGCCGAGGCGAGCTGGATCGCCGACCAGCTGCGGCGCGCGCATCTCATCGACGGGGTGCCGTGGTCGGAGATGGCCGTGCTCGTCCGGTCACCCGCGCGTACTTTCCTTGTCCTGCAACGCGCTTTACGCGCTGCGGGGGTGCCGGTCGGCTCGGCGATGGAAGAGCTGCCGCTCGCGAAGCAGCCCGCGGTCCGGCCGCTGCTGATCGCGTTGCGGCTCGCGGCCAACCCGGAACTGCTGGACGTCGACCTCGCCGAGCTGCTGCTCTCGTCGCCGCTGGGCGGCGCGGACCCGCTCGCGTTGCGGCGGCTGCGGCGCGGCCTGCGGCGGCTGGAGACCGCGGGCGGCGGTCAGCGGTCGAGCGATGACCTGCTGGTGGAAGTGTTGCGGGGCAACGACATCCTGGCCGGGCTCGGCGATGCGGAGGCGATCCCGGTCCGCCGCGTCGGCGGGCTGTTGCACGCGGCGCACCAGTCGGTGCGCTCGGGTGCCGGTGTCGAACAGGTGCTGTGGGAGCTGTGGCAGGCGAGCGGGCTGGAGTCCCGCCTGACGCGGCTCACGGAACGCGGCGGCTCGCTCGGCATGCAGGCGGACCGGGACCTCGACGCGATCGTCGCGCTGTTCGACGCGGCCGGGCGGTATGCCGACAGGCTGCCGAAGTCGAGCGTGGCGGCGTTCGCGGAATACCTTGGCTCGCAACACATCGCGGGTGACAGCCTCGCCCCGCGCGCGGCGCGAGGCGAAGGTGTGTCGCTGCTGACCGCGCACGGCGCGGCCGGTCGCGAATGGACGGTCGTGTCCGTCGCCGGTGTCCAGGAGGGCAGCTGGCCGGACCTGCGGCTGCGCGGATCCCTGCTGGGCGTGGAAAGACTCGTCGACCTGCTGTCCGGAGTGGACGACAAGGCGTCGATGATCGCGCCGATCCTCGCCGAAGAGCGGCGCTTGTTCTACGTCGCGGCGAGCCGTGCCAGGCGGACGCTGCTGGTGAGTGCGGTCGCCGGGGAAGACGAGCAGCCGTCCCGGTTCCTCGACGAGCTGGAAGAGGCGGGCGACGAGTCGAAGGACATGCGCACCAAGCCGCCCGGCCGTTCACTGGTGCTGGCCGAGCTGGTCGGCGAGCTGCGCCGGGTCGTCTGCGATGAGGCGTCGGAGCCGGTGCGGCGTGACCGTGCCGCGCGCCAGCTGGCGAAACTCGCCGCCGCCGGGGTGCCAGGAGCGCACCCGGGTACCTGGTACGGGCTCGCCGAACCGTCGACCGACCAGCCGTTGCACGGCCCAGGCGATCTGGTCAAGATCTCGCCGTCCACTGTGGACATCCTGACTCGGTGTCCGTTGCGGTGGCTCATCGAACGGCATGGCGGCAGCGATCCCGCGCAGCTCGCGGCCGTCACCGGCACCCTGGTGCACGGGCTCGCGCAGGCCGCCGCCGGTGGGCTCGACGACGAGCAGCTCAAGGTCGCGCTCGACGAGGCATGGGCCAAAGTGGACGCCGGCGCGCCCTGGTTCTCCCGCCGCGAACGCCGCCGCGTCGAGCAGATGCTGCGCAACTTCATCGCCTGGTTGCGCCAAAGCCGCGCCGAGCTGAAGGAAGCCGGTGTCGAGCAGGACATCGAAGTCGAGCTGCCCCAAGGGGATGGCGAGACGCGGGTGCTGCTGCGCGGCCGGGTCGACCGGGTCGAGGTGGACGCCGAGGGACGCCCGGTGATCGTCGACATCAAGACCGGCAAGGTCCCGGTGACGGCCGCGGACGCCGAACTGCATCCGCAGCTCGCCGCGTATCAGCTGGCCGTGCTGCTCGGCGCGTTCGACGGCAAGACCGAGCCGGGTGGCGCGAAGCTCGTCTACGTGGCCAAGGCCAACAACAAAACCGGCTCCACGCAACGGGACCAGCCGCCGATGACGCCCGAGGGCGGCGGCCAGTGGCTGGAGCTCGTGCACAAGGCGGCGGCCGACGCGGCCGGTCCCGCGTACGAGGCCAACGAGAACTCCGACTGCGACCGGTGCCCGGCGCGCGGTTCGTGCCCGCTGCGTCCCGAGGGGCGGCAGGTGACCGAGTAGTGCGCACCACGGGGTGGGTCTCACCCGCCGACATCGCCGAAGCGCTCGGCCTGCACCGGCCGACGCCCGAGCAGTCGGACGTGATCGCCGCACCGGTCGAGCCCGCGCTGGTCGTCGCGGGCGCCGGCGCGGGCAAGACCGAGACGATGGCCGCGCGGGTGGTCTGGCTGGTGGCCAACGGGATCGTCACACCCGAGCGCGTGCTCGGCCTGACGTTCACCCGCAAGGCCGCGCGGCAGCTCGCCGAGCGGGTGCGTGCTCGGCTGAAAAGGCTTGCTGGATCAGGACTTCTGGAGCGGATCGATCCCAGTGGCGCGCGGCAGGCCGCCGTGCTCGCCGGTGAGCCGACCGTCCTCACGTATCACGCCTACGCGGGGCGGCTGCTCGGCGAGCACGGGCTCCGGCTGCCGGTGCAACCTGGTGTCCGGCTTCTGTCGGAGACCGCGTCGTGGCAGCTGGCGCATCGCGTGGTGTCCACTTGGGACCATGACCTGGACACCGACCGGGTGCCGTCGTCGGTGACCGCCCAGGTGCTCGCGCTGGCCGGGGAACTGGGCGAGCACCTGGTCGAGCTCGATCAGCTCGGCGATTACACGCGTTGGCTGTGCCAGGTCATCGAGAACGCGCCGCGCGCCAAGGGGCAGCGGGCCGCGTTGCCGCAGAAGCTGGCGGAGATCATTGCCGCCCAACGGTTCCGGCTCGAACTGCTGCCGCTGGTCGAGGGCTATCACCACCGCAAGCGCGCGGAGGGCGCGCTCGACTTCGCCGACCAGATGTCGCTGGCCGCGCAGCTCGCGTCGAGTCATCCCGAGGTCGTGACGGGTGAGCGTGACCGGTACGGCGCGGTGCTGCTCGACGAGTACCAGGACACCGGGCACGCGCAGCGCGTGCTGCTGCGGTCGCTGTTCGGGATGGGGGAGCGGCCGCCGCTGCCGGTGACCGCGGTCGGCGACCCGGCGCAGGCGATCTACGGCTGGCGCGGCGCGAGCGCGGCCAACCTGCCGCGCTTCACCACGGACTTCCCGCGCGTCGACGGGAAGCTGCTGCCCGCGCACGAATACGGGCTGCTGACCAGTTTCCGCAACCCGGCCGCGATCCTCACGCTCGCCAACGCGATCTCGGAACCGTTGCGCGCCAAGGGACTCGGCGTCGAACGGCTGCGCGCGCGGGACGGCGCTCCGCCCGCGGACATCGCGTGCGCGTTGCTCAAGGACGTGCGCGCCGAACGCGTGTGGGTCGCCGACGCGCTCGCCCAGCGCTGGTACGCGCACCAGGACGAGCACGGCACGCCACCGACGGCCGCGGTGCTCGTGCGCCGCCGCGCCGACATGGCGCCGATCGCGGCCGAGCTGCGGGCACGCGGGCTGCCGGTCGAGGTGGTCGGCCTCGGCGGGCTGCTCGACGAACCCGAGGTCGCGGACCTGGTCAGCACGTTGCGCGTGCTCGCGGACCCGCTCGCGGGCACGGCGGCCGCCCGGCTGCTGACGGGTGCGCGCTGGCGGATCGCGGCGGCTGACCTGGCCGCGTTGTGGCGGCGCGCGAACCAGCTGTCCAATCCCGGTCAGCAGGCCGCGAAGGACGAGGTCGTGCTCTACACCGAGCGCGCGGAGCAGGCCGGGCTGGTCGACGCGATCGACGATCCCGGTCATCCCGGGCAGTACTCGCCCGACGGGTTCCGGCGGATCCAGCGCATCGCCCAGGAACTGTCGATGCTGCGGCGCCGTCTCGACCAGTCGCTGCCCGAACTCGTCGCGGACGTGGAACGGACGCTGCTGCTGGACGTCGAGTCGCTGGCCAGGCCCGGCGCCGCGGGGCGGGTGCACCTGGACGCGTTCGCCGACGTCGTCACCGACTACGCGGAGGCCTCGCCGACGGCGACCCTGTTGTCCTTTGTGGACTATCTGAACACCGCCGCGCACGCGGAGGACGGGCTCACGCCCGGTGAGGTCGAGGTCGTGCCGGACCGGGTGCAGGTGCTCACCGGGCACTCGGCCAAGGGGCTCGAATGGGAGATCGTGGCCGTGCCGCATCTGGTGCAGGACACGTTCCCGAGCAAGCGGCGGTCGTCGTCCTGGCTGCGTACGGTCACCGCGCTGCCCGCGGCGCTGCGTGGTGACGCGCAGGACCTGCCCGAGCTACGCGTCGCCGACGGGTACGACCGCAAGGAAGTGCTCGAAGGCCTTGAACTGCACGAGGAAGGCTTCGCCGAGCGGGAGGCCGAGGAAGAGCGGCGGCTCTGTTACGTCGCGCTGACCCGGTCTGAGCGGGCGTTGCTGGTGTCCGGGCATTGGTGGAACGAGACGAGCGCCCGGCCGAAGGGACCGTCGACGTTCCTGACGGAGATCCTCGGCGTGCTCGAGGAAACGTCCGTCGGCGAGATCGTGGAATGGGCGGACGAGCCCGACCCCGACGACGAGAACCCGTTGGTCACCGACTCACGCAAGGTGGTGTGGCCGGTCGACCCGCTCGGCGTGCGGCGCGAGCCGGTGGCCAACGGCGTCGAACTCGTGCTGGCCGCGATGTCCGACGCCGAGGACCCGGACGACCCCGACGCGCCCGCCGAGGACGAGGACGACCCCGACGGCTGGATCACCGATACGCAGGTGCTGCTCGCGGAGCGGGCGCGCGCGGTGGCGAACGTGCAGCAGGTGACGCTGCCCGATCACCTCTCGGTGAGCCAGCTCGTCGAGCTCGCGTCGGACGCGGAAGGTCTCGCGCGGCGACTGCGGCGGCCACTTCCGCTGGCGCCCAACACGTTCGCGCGCCGCGGCACGGCGTTCCACGGCTGGCTGGAGCACCGGTTCGGCGGCGGGCGGCTGTTCGAGATCGACGACCTGCCGGGCGCGGCGGACGCGGACGAGGCCGACGACGGCGAGCTCATCGCGCTGCAGGAGGCGTTCGAGGCGAGCGCGTGGGCGGCGCGGATGCCGGTCGACGTCGAGGTCCCGTTCTCGACCGATCTCGACGGGGTGACCGTGCGCGGCCGGATGGACGCGGTGTTCCAGGAGCCGGACGGCACCTGGACGGTCGTCGACTGGAAGACCGGTGCGGTGCCCGACGGCGAGAAGCTGCGGCCGCTGGCGGTGCAGCTCACCGCGTATCGGCTGGCGTGGGCGGCTTTGCGTGGCGTCGACCCGTCACAGGTGCGCGCGGCGTTCCATTACGTGAAGCACGACCGTACGGTCTGGCCGGAGGACCTTTTGGACGCCGAAGGCCTGCGCGAGCTGCTGCGCGGCGTCCCCACGGCCGAGGATTAGGCGTTGTCGCGGACCTTAAGCGCCCACGCGATGAGCGGCCACTGCACCGGCAGCCGCGCGTAGGCGACGGCGCGCTCCTTGCCCTTGGCGTCCAAGGCCTGCTTGACGTTGGCGGGGAAGACACCGAGGAACATCAGCGCCGCGGCGAGCCCGCCCAGCTCGCGCGTCTTCGGCAGCGCGATCGACGTCGCGACCGCCAGTTCGACCACGCCGGACGCGTGCGTCCACTGCCGGGGTGAGCCGGGCAGCTCCTTCGGCACCATCGTGTCGAAGAACTTGGGACGCGCGAAATGCATGACGCCGGCGAGACCGAGGAAAGCGGCCAGGAACGCCGCGGGACGCTGTGAAGACATGCCTCAGAGCAAAGCACATCCGCCGTCGGCGACATGACATCTGATCATGCAATTCCGACCGGCGATCGGCGCTGTACGAATCGTGCGGTTCGGATAGCATGCGCGGCGTGAGTGATGCTGATCATCGGCCAGATCATGAACTCGTCGGCGTGATCAGGATGCCGGAGACGGCGGTCAGCCCGTTGCGGTCGATCGTCAAGCGCATCATCGGCGCGCTGCTGGCGCTGCTGGCGACGGTGCTGATCGTCTACCTCGACCGTGACGGCTACCGCGACGCCAACGGCGACGGGCTCAGCTTCCTCGACTGCCTGTACTACTCGACGGTCTCGCTCTCGACCACCGGCTACGGTGACATCGCGCCGGCCACCGAGACGGCGCGGCTGGTCAACGTCCTCGTCATCACCCCATTGCGCGTGCTGTTCCTCATCGTGCTGGTCGGCACGACACTCGAGGTGCTGACCGAACGGTCGCGGCAGGCGTTCAAGATCCAGAAGTGGAGGTCGAAGGTGGAGGACCACGTGGTGGTCGTCGGGTTCGGCACCAAGGGCCGGTCCGCGGTGAACACGCTGCTGGGCGACGAGAGCCTGCCACCGAACCACATCGTGGTCGTCGACACCGACCAGCAGGCGCTCGACGCGGCGAGCGCGCTCGGCCTGGTCACCGTGCACGGCTCCGCCACCCGGTCCGACGTGCTCCGGGTCGCGGGCGTGCAGCGCGCGCGGGCCGTGGTCGTCGCGCCGAACCGGGACGACACGGCGGTGCTGGTCACGCTCACCGCGCGGGAGATCGCGCCGAACTCGCACATCGTGGCCTCGGTGCGCGAGGCCGAGAACGTCCACCTGCTGAAGCAGTCGGGCGCGAACCAGGTCGTGGTGTCCAGCGAGACCGCAGGCCGCCTGCTCGGCATGGCGACCTCGACGCCGCTGGTCGTCGACATGGTCGAGGACCTGCTCACCCCGGAGTCCGGGCTCGCGATCGCCGAGCGCCCGGTCGAGCCTGGCGAGGTCGGAGGGTCGCCGCGGCACCTGTCGGACATCGTCCTCGGCGTGGTCCGCGACGGCGAGCTCTACCGGGTCGACGCGCCGCAGGCCGACGCCATCGAGCACGGTGACCGGCTGCTTTACGTCAAGAAGGTGACGTTCGCCGACAAGATCGAGCGGTGACCGGCCCGGCTGTGTTTTGCCGCTGCCATCTGGAACCATGGCTGATGTGCGGCGATCGGAACCACTCAGAAACGCGGTCGTGCCGCGTTGGACACCCTTCGCCGTCGCAGGCGCCCTCGCGCTCTTCGTGGTCATCGCCTCGTGGTTCGCGGGGCCCGGCCTGTTCGCGCTGACCGGCGAGGCCAAAGGCGTCGTCGTCGAGGCCGAGGTCACCGGGCCCGCCCCGTGCACCGGGCCGGCGCCGCACGAGGCCGTGCGCATCCCGCAGGGCGGCCACACCCTCGACGCCACACTCACCGCGTGCGGCCACAACCAGGGCGAGAAGGTCAAGGTCCTGCTGCCGGACGAGCACACGGGCAACCTCACCGTCGACCCGGCCGAGTTCGTCACCGGCGCCAACGACCTCGCGCGGCCCGCGGGCCTGGCCCTGCTCACCCTGAGCTGCGCCGCGGGCGCGGGCTTCGTCTACCTGTTGCAGCGGACCCCCGCCCGCCCCTGACGCCCCGCTGAAGCCCGAAAGCCACTTTCGGCAGGTCCCATTACCCGAAAGCCACTTTTGTCAGATCGCACCTGACGAAAGCCACTTTCGGGGTTTCGTCAGGAGACGGCTGACGCGGGTGCCGAGAACGTGTTGCAGTCGACGATCCGGTCACTCTTCGCACCCGCCCGCCACCACGCGGCGTAGTGGGCGTTCGTGCCGTGGTCCCGGCTGCCCGAGGTGTTGTCGCCCCGGGTCTCCTGGTCGTTCCAGGCCTTGTCGAACATGTCCTTGGTCAGCGAGCCGCCCTGGTCGACGTGCGCGCCCAGGAACATCCCCGAGAAGCACTGCGCCTGCAGCTCCTTGCGCCGGGACATCTCGAGCCCGGCCGGGCTGTTGGGGCCGACCTCGTAGATCTTCTGCCACGCCGCGTCCATCAGCCCGGCGACCTCTTGCACGTGGTGGCCGTACTCGTGCGCGAACAGCGCCAGGTAGACGCCGGGGTTGTTGCCGTACTGGTCGGTCTGGAGACCGCGGAACGGCACGTAGAGGTTGTTCTCGCAGTAGTACGCGGCCGTCGCGATGCCGACCTGGATGGTGCCGCATTCGGTGTCGAAGCTGGGCCCGGTCGGGAAGTGCAGCGCGGGCGGCGAGAACGGCAGGTGGTAGTACTCGAGGAACGGGCCCCAGGCCGCGTCGAGGCAGCGGCTGGCGGCGGTGAAGAACTGCTCGGCCGCGTTCTGGTTGCTCTGCCACGCGGGCAGGGTGCAGACGCGGTTCTTCAGCCCGGCCGCCGGGTCCTGCAGGATCGGGTGGTCGGCGAGCTTGAGGATCTTCTGCTGCTCGGGCTGCTGCGTCGGGCTCGGCTTGCTGACCGGCGCGGACGGGCTGGCCGTCGACGACAGCGTCGTGGGCGGCGGCTTCTGCGGCGGCGGGGTCGGCGCGGCGCTGCTGCTGAACCCGGCCGCGGCCACGTTGCCGTTGTCGTCGCGGTTGAGCGCGACGATCGCCACCATCCCGAGCACGAGCACGGCGACCGCGCTCAGCGCGATCACCACGATCGCCAGCGGCGACTTCTTCTGCGGCGGTGGCGGGGGCCCCTGGAACCAGGGCCCGCCTTGCTGACGGCCGGGCGCCGGTGGCGGCTGGACCGCGCCAGAAGGCGGCCAGGTGCCGTGGGGCGGTTGCGTCATCGATGCGGTCCCGTGGGGGTCTCGGTGGACACGGGCCGGGGCTGCCGGCACGGTCCAGCATAACTAGCCTCACCCGAGTTAAGTGTCTGTCAGGTCGGGCCTGTGGTGGCTCGCTGGTCAGCGCTCTGCAAGAGTGTGCGCAAGCATTGTCTGAGGGGCTAGGGGCTTCGATGAGTGATACCGGTGGAAAGTCCGTGCCAGAAGAACCGGACGCGCCGACACCGAGCCAGGGGATACCGCGCCACGAACCGAGCGGTTTCATCCAGCCCGCGAAGTCCGAGCAGCCCGCCGATGTCACGCCCGAGCAGCCCGCAGACGCCGCACCCGAGCAGCCGTCCGGCGGCTTCGTGCCGCCCTCAGCTCCTGAGCAGCCGTCTGGCGGTTTCGTGCCCCCGTCCGCGCCCGAGCAGCCCGCCGGTGGCTTCGTGCCGCCGTCCGCACCCGCGCCGCAGCCCGGTTACGCACCGGCGCCCGGCCTGCCGCTCCCGCCTCAGTGGAACCCGCAGGGCTACGGCAAGCCCGGTGTCGTGCCGCTGCGCCCGCTGAACCTCGGCGAGATCCTCGACGGCGCGATCACCATCATCCGCCGCTACCCGGGCCAGGTGCTCGGCGTGTCGGCGATCATCGCGGTGATCAGCGCGGTGCTGAACTTCGGCACCGCGTTCCTGCTCGCGGACAACCTCGTCGAGATCGAGCAGCTCGGCCCGGCCGCGACCGACCAGCAGCGCGCCGACCAGGCGTGGAGGATCCTGGGCCCGACGATCGGGTCATTGGCGATCGTGCTGCTCATCACCGTTCTCATGCACGCGATCCTGCAGGGCTACCTGACGACCATCGCGGGCAAGGCGGTGCTGGGCAGGCCGGTCTCTGTCAAGGAGGCCGTGTCGGAGGTCGGTCCACGGATCCCGCAACTGGTGGTCGTGGGCCTGCTCTACGGCCTGATGTGCTTCGTCGGCCTCCTGCTGTGCGTGGTCGGCGTAGTGGTCCCGGGGACGTTCTTCGCGCTGGCCTCGGCCGCGCTGATCCTCGAGCGCAGCACGATCATGGAGTCGCTGCGCCGCTCCGGGCGCCTGGTCAGCAAGGCCTTCGGGCGGGTACTGGGCTTCCTGATCGTCGCGTACCTGATCAGCTGGGTGCTGAGCTTCATCATCCAGCTGCCGTTCGACCTCGGCGCCGGCGGCACGCTCGGCCGTCTCTTCGGGGTGTCGGCCCCGCACGTCCCGACGACCGGCGACCTGATCATCCAGGCGGCGGGCTCCGTGGTGGTGGACACGCTGATCGCGCCGTTCTCCGCATTGGTGATCGTGCTGATCTACGTCGACCTGCGAATGCGGCAGGAAGGTATGGACATCGACTTGGCGCGAGCGGCCGGAACGGCTCCGCAGAACCCGCCCGCGCCGCCCCAGCAGTGGTGAGAATGGACATCCCGGTCGTCATCGGCCGGGACGACGCGCGCCGCGCTGCCCAGGAGGAGCTGACCGACCAGCGTTACCAGGCGGCGAAGCCCTCGTGGTTCGACGAGGCGTTGCGCTGGCTGGCCGAACGGCTCGGCGAGTTCCTCGGCAACGTGGAAAGCATCGTGCCGGGTGGCGTGTTCGGCCTGGTGGCGATCGTCGTGATCCTCATCGGCGCCGTCGTGGCCGTGCGCGTGCGCAGCGGCAAGATCCGGCGTGCGGCGAGCGCGGACCGGCTCGTGTTCGACGGCGGCCGGTCCCGGTCGGCGGCGGAACATCGCAAGGCCGCCGAAGAAGCGGCGGGGCGTGGCGATTTCGCGGACGCCGTGCGTGAGCGTTTCCGCGCGATCGTGCGCGCGCTCGAAGAACGCGCGCTGCTCGAAGAACGGTCGGGCCGCACCGCGGACGAAGCCGCCGCCGACGCGGGGCGTCTGCTTCCCGAGCTCGCCGCCGGCCTCTATCAGGGTGCGCGTTTGTTCGACGACGTCCACTACGGCGACCGAACGGCCACCGAAGCGGGCTATCGCGAGCTGACCGATCTCGATCAGCGGATCCAGAAGGCCAAACCGGTCGCGATGGCGGCCGGATGAGCACCTCCGTCTCGCCCGACGCGCGCGGTATCTGGCTGAAGGCGCGCTGGCCGCTGGCGTTCGTCGCGTTCGTGCTCGTCGCGGGCGCGGTGCTGACGCTGGCCGGCGGGCAGCCGAACCGCGACTTCCTCGACCCGGCGTCGTATCAGCCCAAAGGCTCACACGCGCTGGCCAAACTGCTCGAAGACCGCGGCGTGGAGATCGAAACGGTCCACACGGCGGACGACGCGGACGCCGCGCTCAACGGTGAATCGACGTTGTTCGTCGTCCTGCCCGAGATGATCGACCCCGGCCGTCTCGGACAGCTCGCCGGACGCGCCGGTGACGTCGTGCTGCTCTCGCCCGCGCAGGACGTCGCCCGCGTGGCGCCGTCGGTCGAGGCGATGGGGCCCGGCGAAGTCGGCGTGCACGAGCCCGGCTGCAAGCTCGAAGCGGCCGTCGCCGCCGGGTCGGCGCGGGTCGGCGGGATCCGGTATCGGGCGACCGGGCCGGACGTGACGCTGTGCTACCAGGACTCGCTCGCGCAGATACGGACCGAGCGGGGCACGACCACGCTGGTCGGCTCGGCCGCGCCGGTCACGAACGAGCGGCTCGCCGAAGAAGGCAACGCGGCGCTGATGATGCGCCTGCTCGGGACGCGTTCGAAGCTCGTCTGGTACATCCCGTCGCCGTCGGACATCGACGCCGCCGCGAAGAAGACGTTCTACGAACTGGTCCCCGACGGCTGGAAGTTCGCCGTCATCGAACTCGGATTCGCGGCCGTGCTGATCGCGCTGTGGCGCGCGCGGCGGCTGGGCCCGGTGGTCACCGAGCCGCTGCCGATCGTGGTCCGCGCGGCCGAGACGACCGAAGGCCGCGCCCGGCTCTACCGCCGGTCCGGCGCGGCCGACCACGCCGCGGAGACACTGCGCGAGGCCAGCCGCGCGCGGCTCAAACCGCTGCTCGGACTGCCGGTCGACGCCGAGGCGGCGGCCGTGGTGGCTTCCGTCGCGCAGCGCACCGGCCGTCAGGAGGCCGAAATCGGCGCGGTGCTCTATGGCACGCCGGTCACCGACGACCAGACGATGGTCCGGCTGGCCGGCGCGCTCGACGAACTGGAACGGAAAGTGGGGGAGTAAGTGACCAGCACGCAAGTATCGACCGCGCAGGCGCGTGAAGCGCTCATCGCGCTGAAGGGCGAGGTCGGCAGGGCCGTCGTCGGTAACGACGCGGCGGTGACCGGCCTGATCCTGGCGCTGCTGTGCCGGGGCCACGTGCTCATCGAAGGCGTGCCCGGCGTCGGGAAGACGCTGCTCGTGCGCGCGCTCGCGTCCGCGCTGAGCCTGGAGACCAAGCGCATCCAGTTCACGCCCGACCTGATGCCGGGTGACGTCACCGGCTCGATCGTCTACGACGCGCACAGCGGCGAGTTCTCGTTCCGCGAGGGCCCCGTCTTCACCAACCTGCTGCTCGCCGACGAGATCAACCGGACGCCGCCGAAGACGCAGTCGGCGCTGCTGGAGGCGATGGAGGAGCGGCAGGTCTCGCTGGACGGCCGGTCGCGGCCGCTGCCGGACCCGTTCATCGTCATCGCGACGCAGAACCCGGTCGAGTACGAAGGCACGTACTCGCTGCCGGAGGCGCAGCTGGACCGGTTCCTGCTCAAGCTGACGATGCCGGCGCCGTCCCGTGAGGACGAGTTCGGCATCCTCGTCCGGCACTCGCAGGGCTTCGACCCGCGCGACCTCGGCGCGGCCGGGATCAAGCCGGTCGCCGGGCCCGAGCACCTCGCCGCCGCGCGGCAGGCGGTCGGCGCGGTGACCGTCCGGCCGGAGGTGATCGGCTACATCGTCGACATCTGCCGCGCGACCCGGTCGACGCCGTCGATCCGCATCGGCGTCTCCCCGCGTGGCGCGACCGCGCTGCTGGCGGCGACCAGGGCGTGGGCATGGCTCGCCGGTCGCGACTACGCGACGCCGGACGACGTCAAGGCGCTGGCCAGGCCCGCGCTGCGGCACCGGCTCGACCTGCGCCCGGAAGCCGAGCTCGAAGGCGCCACGGCCGACGGTGTGCTGGACCGCGTGCTCGCGTCCGTGCCCGTCCCGCGCTGATGGCGCTCACCGGACGACTCGGGCTGCTGGCGGCGCTGGGCGCGCTGGTGGTCGGCTTCGTCCTGCCTTCCTGGCTGGGTGTCTGGGCGGTTCTGGGGACTCTGGCGCTGGGCGTGGCCGTCGATCTCGCGCTGGCGGGCAGTGTTCGCGAGTTGCGGTTCATTCGGTCGGGCGCGTCGTCCGTCCGGCTCGGTGAGACGGCCGAGGTCACGCTCACCGTCGCCAACCACGGCCGCCGCGTGCGCGGGGCGCTGCGCGACGCGTGGCCGCCGAGCGCGGGCGCGCACGAGGACCGGCACGTGCTCGAGCTGCCGTCCGGTGAACGCCGCCGGTTCGTCACCCGGCTGACCCCGACGCGGCGCGGCGACCGGCCCGCGCATCGGGTGACCGTGCGTTCGCTCGGCCCGCTCGGGCTCGCCGCGCGCCAGGGTTCGCATGTGGTGCCGTGGTCCGTGCGCGTGCTGCCGCCGTTCCACAGCCGCAAGCACCTGCCGTCGCGGCTGGCACGCCTGCAGCAGCTCGACGGCCGCAACGCGATGCTGATCCGCGGGCAGGGCACCGAGTTCGACTCACTGCGCGAATACGTGATCGGCGACGACGTGCGGTCCATCGACTGGCGCGCCACCGCGCGCGCGTCGGACGTGATGGTCCGGACCTGGCGCCCGGAACGTGACCGCCATGTCGTGCTCGTGCTCGACACCGGCCGCGTGTCGGCCGGCCGGGTCGGCGACGCGCCCCGGCTCGACGCGGCCATGGACGCCGCGCTGCTGCTGGCCGTGCTGGCGTCGAAGGCGGGCGACCGGGTCGACCTGCTCTGCTACGACCGGCAGGTGCGCGCGGCCGTGACCGGCTCTTCAGCGGGGGAGTTGCTGCCGTCACTGGTCAACGCGATGGCGCCGATCGAGCCGTCGCTGGTCGAGACCGATTCGCGCGGGATGGTCGCCGAGGTGCTGAGGCGGACCCGGCGCCGCTCGCTCGTCGTGCTGCTGACCGGGCTCGACGCGGCGCCGATGGAGGAAGGACTGCTGCCGGTCCTGACCTCGCTGACCTCACGTCACCAGGTGGTCATCGCGTCCGTCGCGGATCCGCGCGTCGCCGAGATGGCGCGTGCCCGTGGCGACGCGGAAGCCGTCTACGACGCCGCGGCCGCGGAGAAGACGCTCGCCGAGCGACGCCAGGTGACCGCTCGCCTCGGCCGCCATGACATTCAGGTCGTCGACGCGACGCCCGAGGATCTGCCGCCCGCGCTCGCGGATCGGTATTTGGCGTTGAAGGCGGCCGGGAAGCTCTAGTCAGGCGCTCACCCTCCGGGGAACCCGGCCTCACACCTTGGAGTGGGGCCGCTGGTGCGATCGCTGCCCTGCTGCAATGTTCAACAAGATGAACGTCGCCCAGTTCAACAAGGTGAAGCGGGTCCTGGCGCTGGTCGCCTGCGCACTGGTGCTCAGTCCGGCGCCCGCCTCGGCGCAGCCCGCCGGGGCACCGCTGTACCTCGCGGACGGCGGCGGCGCCGTCTCGCTCGCCGATGTCGACGGCAAGCCGGTGCTCGCGGACGCCAAAGACGCCAAGGCGCAATGGACGTACGCGAAGGATCTGCTCCAGTTCAAGAACGTGGCGAGCGGGAACTGCCTGGCCGCGGTCAGCCCGGTCGACGGCATCGGCGTCACCATGGCCGCCTGCGCCGACAAGAACCGCTACCAGCAGTGGAAGCGCCAGGCGGGCGCGCCGGGCCTCGTCGTGCTCGGCAACGTCGCGACCGCGCGCTGCTTGACCGCGGACGGCACCGGCGCCGGCGCGCGGCTCTACCAGGAGGTTTGCTCGCTCACGGGCATCGCGAACACGTGGGCGGCGGGCGGCCGCACGCTCGCGATCATCTCCGGCAACGACCAGCGCCTGGGCGCGGCCCAGCCCGTCGGCGTGCCGTTCGTGGTCAAGGTGATCGGCGAGAACGGGCAGCCCGCGGCCGGCGTCCCGGTGAACTTCTATGTCCGGTCCGCACGCGCTAAGAACTACCTCGCGTTCGAAGGCGGCGGCGAGACCGCGACGGCCACCAGCGGCGCCGACGGCATCGCGACCAGCCCGAAGATCAAGCTCGCCGAGCCCGGCGAGTTCGAGATCCGGTTCACCGGCAGCGCGAGCCTCGACGACAGCAACACGATCGTCTTCGAAGGCACCTGTCTCTGCTGAGTCGACTATCCGGACTCACGAATCGCGAATGCGTGTCAGCCGGTCTCGGGCAACGCGTCACCCGCGTCGCGCGCGTCGACGTCGCCGGTCTCGCCGTCGCGCGCCGCGCGGCGGCCGACCACGAACACGTACGCCAGGAACAGGACCTCAACCACCGCGCCGATCCCGATCCGGGCCCAGGTCGGCAGCCCGGACGGGGTCACGAACCCCTCGATCGCGCCGGACACGAACAGCACGCACGCGAGCCCGAGCGCCATCACCACCACCGACCGGCCCTGCTCGGCCAGCGCCGCCGCCCGCGAACGCCTGCCGGGGCTGATCACCGTCCAGCCCAGCTTCAGCCCGGTGCCCGCCGCCACGAAGACCGCGGTCAGCTCGAGCAGGCCGTGCGGCATGATCAGGCCCAGGAAGACGTCGCCGCGCCCGACCGAGTTCATCAGCCCGCCACCGACGGCCAGCACCTGGATGTTCTGCCACAATGCGCCGATCACCGGGAGGCCGAACACCACCCCGAAGAACAGGCACACCGCCGCCACCCACGCGTTGTTCGTCCACACGTGGAACGCGAACGAAGAGGCGGGCCCGGTCGAGTAGTACGTCTCGTACTGCCCGCCGGGTTCGGTCATCTCCTTGACGAGTTCGGGCGGCGCGATCGCTGTGCGCACCTCGGGGTCGTTCGCGATCCACGCGGCGAGCACGGTCGCGATCGCCAGCGACAGCACCGCCGTCGGCACCCACCAGCGCCTGCTCAGGTACACCGTCGCCGGGAACCGGCGCGTGAAGAACAGCCCGAACTCACGCCACGCGGGCGAGCTCGTCCCGGTCACCGCCGACCGCGCGCGGGCGACGACCCCGGACAGGTGGGAGACCAGCGCCGGGTCCGGCGCGACGGAACGGATGATCGACAGATGCGTGGCCGCGCGCTGGTAGAGCGAGACGAGCTCGTCGGCCTCCGCGCCACGCAGCCGGTTCGCGCGACGGGTCAGCTGACTCAGCCGGTCCCAGTCCGGCCGATGCGCCGCGACGAAGACATCCACGTCCATGAACCGCTCCTCATCCCCCAAAACCACACCGGGCGCGCTGCCGTGAATGTCGCTTTCGTGTGTCGTGAGCAACGTTCGTATTCGGTGTCCACCCGGTCTTCGCACACCTTACTGTTGACCTCGTGAAAGAAGAGACGGATCTCGTCACGGGCGAGGCCGTGGTGCTGGACCTGCGGGTCGCCAGACTGGCCAGCCGGGGCGCCGCGATGCTCCTCGACGTGCTGCTCCAGGCGTTGACGCTGCTGGTCGTGTTCCTCGTGCTGGTGATGACGTCCTCGGGCGACGAATCGCTGCTCGGCGCGGTGATGCTGGTCTCGACCGTGCTCGTGCTGGTCGGCTACCCGGTGCTGTTCGAGACCCTCACGCGGGGCAAGACGCTCGGCAAGATGGCGCTCGGCCTGCGCGTCGTCCGCGCCGACGGCGGCGCGATCCGGTTCCGCCAGGCGCTCACCCGCGGCCTGTGCGGCGCGCTGGTCGACTTCTGGATGCTGGGATTCTTCGGCGTGGTCGCGATCCTCGTCTCGGCCTTCTCCCGCGACGGGAAACGGGTGGGCGACTACCTGGCGGGCACCGTCGTGATCCGCGAACGCGTGCCGGACGTGGCCGCCGCCACGCCCGTCCACATGCCACCGCAGCTGGCCCAATGGGCGTCTCAGCTGGACCTTTCCGGCCTGCCGAACGACTTGGCGCTGTCGATCCGCCAATATCTCGCCCGGTACCACGACCTGCGTCCCGAAGCCGCTCACGCGCTCGGCTGGAGCCTCGCGCAGCAGGTCGGCGCCCGCCTCGGCGCGGGAGTGCCGCAGGGTGTCCCGGTCTGGGCCTACCTGAGCGCGATCCTCGCCGAACGCCGCCGTCGTGAACTGGCCCGCGCGGGGCACGCGCCCGAGCCGATGATGCCGATCTCCGGGATGCCGGTCCCACAGACCACCTACGTCAACCCGGACCCGGCGACCCAGTCACACCCGGCCGCACCCGCGCCGGCCGAGCAGCTCCGCACCGAACAGCAGGCCCTCACCGAACAGCTCCGCACCGAACAGCAGTCCCTCACCGAACAGCAGCCTCCGGCCCAGCAGCGGCCGACCCAGGAACCCCCGGTCGCGGAAAGCCCGTTCGCGCCACCCCAGTGACCGCGTCGCCCGCGCGTATCGCGAATCCGCGATACGCGCGGGCGTCACCTCAGGACACGTCCCCCGACGGGGACGCCCAGGTGTTGCACTGCACGTTGCGGTTCTTCAGCGCGCCGGTCTGCCACCAGCCCGACGAATGCGCGTCACTGCCGTGGTCACGCGGACCCTTGCCGTGATCGCCGCGCTGCTGGGTGCGCCACGCGTCGTTGTACATCGTGCGGTTGATGTCGCCACCTCGGTCCACAGTGGAACCGAGGAACATCCCGGAGAAGCACTGCGCCTGCAGTTCCAGCCGCCGTGAGTACTCCAGGCCCTCCGCCGAGTCGGCGCCCGCGTCGTACCGCTTCTCGTTCATCGCGGGCATGATGCCGGTGATCTGCTGGATGTGGTGCCCGTATTCGTGCGCGAACACCGCGAGGTAGACGCCGGGCCGGTTGCCGAAGTCCTTCACCTGCAGACCCTCGTACGGCATGTACAGCGTCTGGTTGGTCGGACAGTAGAACGCCGCCGCCGACCCCTGGCTGACCCCGCCGCACGGGCTGGACCACGAACTGCCGGACGGATACTTGATGTCCGGGAAGTTGAACGGCAGGTCCACATAGGCCAGCGCGTACTTCCACGACTCGGCCGTGCATTTCGCCGCGCTGTCGAAGAACGACTCCGCCGCGCTCGGGTTGTTCGCCCACCGGTTGAGCCCGCACCGGATGTTCGGCAGCCCGCCGTCGGACTTGCTGAACAACGCGTTGTCGGCGAGCTTGCGCGGCGCCTTCGGTGCCGAAGACGCACTCGTCGTCGTGCTCGTGGACCGCGTGGTGCTCGTGCTGCCGGTCGACCGTGACGTCGTCGTCGAGGTGCTGGTCGTCGTCGACGTGGTCTCGCTCGAGGTGATCGTCGGGCGTGTGCTGTATCCGGCGTCGGCCACGTGGTGTCGTTTCCCGCCACCGGCCAGCGCGAACGTCGCGATCAGCCCGCCGACGACCACGAACACGCCCACCGCGAGGATCCCGACCACCATGCCGGTGTTCGACTTCTTCGCGGGCGCGTACCCGGGCCCGAACCGAGGCCCGAACGCGGGCTGCCCGAACGGCGCCTGCATGCCCGGGTTGAACGGGGCGGGCGGCGGCATCGGCGCGGCCATGGGCGGCGGCAACGGCTGCCCGCCCGTCTGCGGCCATGACGGCGGTCCCATCGGCGGCCGCTGCGCGGGCGGCGGGCCTTGCGGCGGCATCGGAGCCATCGGGGGCATCGGTGGCTGACCACCTGGCGGCCGTCCACCGGGAGGCGGTCCCGGCTGGTGCCCGCCAGGCGGCGGTCCCATCGGCGGGCGGGCAGGCGGCATCGGCCGCGCACCGGGCGGCGGCAGGGGTCGGGAGCCGGGCGGGGGCAGCGGCCGTCCGCCCGTCGGTCCCTGGCCCGGCCGGTGACGTGGATCCGGCGGGCCGTGCGGCGGTTGGGTCATCGAGAGGGAACCCCCAGTGGTCTTGCTCCGTCAAAAGGCAGGTCTTCACCCAGTTGGCGGGTTTCGTCTTCTGGGCCGCCAGCATAAATGGATTGATCTAGGGTGTGTGGCTGTGTTGACGAAATGGGGGCCGGCCGCGGTATTGACCGCCGCCGCCGTGATGTTCCCGGCCCAGCCGGACTTCGATATCCCGCCGTCCGGCGGTCCTTCCGTGCCCGACCAGCCGGACATCACGATCCCGCGGCCGCCGAACGGCGTCGCCGGGCGGGTCGCCGAGTCGCAGCCGGACGGCCCGACCAGCGATCTGGAGCTCAAAGTCGGGCGCGACGGCAAGCTGAACGTAACCGACAAGGTGAAGATCCCCGGCGGCAAACAGCTCGTCCGGGTGATCCCGCTGCGCGTGCCCGCGACCGGTGACCAGGATCGCGTCTTCAGCGTCCCCGAGATCAAGGCCGAGGGCCCGGCGACCTTCAGCCAGGACGCCGACAAGGTCACCATCACCTACCCGGCGGGCGAGTCGACCGTCCGGTACACAGTGGACGGCGCGGTCGCCGACCTCGACGGCGGGCAGCAGCTGCGCTGGCAGCTCGCGAGTGGCTGGTCGGAGCCCATCGCCAGGGTCACCGCCTCGGTTATCGCGCCCGTGCGCGAGCTCTCCCTCGTCAACTGTTTCGCCGGGCCGATCGGCTCGGATCAGCAGTGCACGCTCGCCGAGGTCGACCACACCGGCATCGTGCGGGTCGAGCACGACGACCTCAAGCAGGGCGACCGGGTGGACCTGTCCGTCGGGCTGCCCGCGGGTTCCGTGCCCGCGAACGCGCGGTTCGAAGCGATCTCCGGAGCCGCTGGCGCGTTCGCGCTGACCACGGCGGTCGGCATCGGCTTCGGCCTGCTCGCGCTCCTGCTGCTCGCGGGCGCGCTGCTCGTGTGGCGCCTGCGCAAACGGGACGCCGACGCGCTGGCGGGCGGGTCCGGCCCGGTCGACGTGCTGCAGCGTGACGGCGGGCATGTCACCTTCGTATCGCCGGACGGCGTGCTGCCCGGCCAGGTCGGCACGGTCGTCGACGAGACAGTCGACGTGGTCGACATCAGCGCCACGGTCGTCGACCTCGCGGTGCGCAACTACCTGTGGATCGCGGAGGTGCCGAGCGGCTCCGGCACGGTCGACTGGCAGCTCAGCCGCCGCAACCCCGCCGACGAGAACCTGCACGACTTCGAGCGCGCGATCTTCGAAGCGCTGCTGCCCGACGGCACGGACACCGTGCTGCTGTCCGAGATCCGCTCGCGCGGCTCGCTGGACCTGCGCAAGGTCAGCGACGCGATGTACACCGACGTGGTGCGCAAGGGCTGGTTCGCGCGCCGCCCCGACAGCGGCCGGGGCCTGCTGACCTGGGTCGGCGTCGGCCTGTTCGGCGCCGGGCTCGCCGCGACGATCGCGCTGGCGTTCAGCATCGGGCACGCGCTGCTCGGTGTCGCGCTGGCCGTCGCCGGGATCGCGCTGGTGCTCGGCGCGGGCTGGCTGCCGTCGCGGACCCCGCGCGGGCGCCTGCTCGTGAGCAACGTGCGCGGGCTGCTGGACTACCTGCACAACGTCAAGGTCGAGGACATCCCGCCCGCGGATCGCGAATTGGTGTTCTCGCGCTCGCTGCCGTTCGCGGTCGTGCTCGGCGACAGCGAGCGCTGGCTGCGGACGTTCGCGTCGCTGGACCCGTCGGCGGACGGTTCCGCCGGGCTGTACTGGTTCGGCGGACTGGATCAAGAGCGCGATCTGCGTCGCTTCGCCACGCATTTCCCGGCGTTCTTGACGGCTTTGGACGGCTTGCTGGCGGAATCGGGCCATTTGCGTTCGCTGCAGCCCGCCCCGGCGTGAGGGGCGCGCTCCTCGCGGCGGTTTTCCTGCTGGTTCAGGCAGGTTCAGCATGGGCGGACGAGCCGCCGCTGCCGAACCTGCCGAACAGCGCGGAGATTCAGCTCAAGGTCGAACGCGACGGCACGCTGTCGGTGGTCGAAGCCGTTTCGGTCCCCGCGGGCACGACCATGGTCCGCAAGATCGATCTGCGTGTGCCGGCCGCGCGTAACCGTGACCGCGTATACGGAATCCGCGACGTCAGCCTCGAAGGCGCCGGGACCACCGAGCAGACCGACGACCGGTTCACCGCGACACTGCGCGGCGGCACCTCGATCCTCCGGTACAAAGTGGACGGTGCGGTCGACGACGACCACGACGTGCTGCACGTGAGCTGGCGTCTCGCCGGCGGCTGGGACACGAAGCTGGCACTGGTCCGCGCGTCCTTCGCGGCGCCGCAGATCGCGAAGGCGGTCAGCTGCTCACTCGGCTCCGCGGACCGGCATTGCGGGGCCGCGCAGATCGACCACATCGGACTCACCAGGTTCAGCCAGCAGAACCTGGCGGCCGGGCAGCCGATGGACATCGCCGTCGAATTGCCGAACGGCTCGGTGCCCGCGAACGCCGAATTCGCCCCGTCGAAGACACTCGCTGGCGCGTTCGTGGTCACCACGCCCGTCGTGCTCGGCTGGATCCTGTTCGCGATGCTCGCCGTCATCGGCGGCGCGTGGCTGTGGCTCACCCGGCGCCGCGACGCCGAGCCGGCGGAGCCGCTGCCCGTCGAAGTCGTGTCCGGCGACGACGCGGACGCCGTGTTCGCGTCCCCGGACGGCGTGCTGCCCGGCCACGTCGGCACCGTCCTGTCCGGACGCGCCGACGAGGTCGACCTCGCCGCGACCGTGCTCGATCTCGCCGTCCGCAACTACCTCTGGGTCGAGGAGAGCGAGGAAGACGGCCTCACCGACTGGCGATTGACCCGCCGCAACCTGCCGGACGAGCACCTCACCGACTTCGAACGTGCGGTGTTCGAACTCGTACTGCCCGGTGACACTCGCACGTTGTCCGAGCTCAGAGCCGAGCGAGTGGGCATCGCGACGGTGCGAACGGTCCTGCGCGACGACGTCATCGGCCGCCGCTGGCTCCGGCGCCGCGGCGCGTTGCCCCGTCGTGGCCTCCGAGTCGCTTGCTACGGCCTGTTCCTGACGGCCGTGCTCGCGTTCACGATCGGCTACGCGCAGGTCGGCGTGGCCGTCGCCGTCGCGGGCGGGCTCACCGCGTTCGCCGCCCGGTTCGTCCCGGCGCGCACCGAACGGGGCAGGCAGCTGCGCCGCCGCCTGCTCGGGCTTCAGGGCCAGCTGCACGCCACGCGCGCGAAAGGCGTCCCCAAACTGGCCCGCGACCTGGTGTTCTCTCGCGCGCTACCGTACGCGCTGACCCTCGGTGAAGTCGACGATTGGGTGAACGCGTTCAACGCTCTGAAGTCGCCGCCGAAGCCGTACTGGTACGGCGGAGTGGGGTCACTGCGGCGGGTGAGTGAATTCACCGCCGCGCTCGTGGGAACGTTCGCCGGGTCGCGCCGGGGGCGTCGCCTCGAAGGCTGAGAAACCCGTAGGGTGAGGCCATGGCGGTTCCTGAACTCACTAGGTTCACCCTCGACAACGGCTTGCGCGTGGTGCTGGCGCCGGATGACACCGCTCCGGTCGTCGCGGTCAGCGTCCACTACGACGTGGGCTTCCGGTCCGAACCGGAAGGGCGAACCGGCTTCGCGCACCTGTTCGAGCATTTGATGTTCCAGGGCAGCGAAAGCCTCGAGAAACTCGCGCATTTCCGTCACGTGCAGTCCAGCGGCGGCTCGTTCAACGGCTCCACGCACCCGGACTACACGGACTACTACGAGATACTGCCCGCCGCGGCACTCGAGCGCGCGCTGTTCCTCGAAGCCGACCGCATGCGCGCGCCCAAGCTGACGCAGGAGAACCTGGCCAACCAGATCGACGTGGTCAAGGAGGAGATCCGCCTCAACGTGCTGAACCGGCCGTACGGCGGGTTCCCGTGGATCCTGCTCCCGCCGGTGCTGTACTCGACGTTCCCCAACGCGCACAACGGATACGGCGGGTTCGAGGACCTCGAACAGGCCACACTGGACGATTGCGCCGCGTTCTTCGACACCTACTACGCGCCGTCCAACGCGGTGCTGACGGTCGGGGGCGACTTCACGGTCGACCGCGCGCGTGAGCTCATCGAGAAGCACTTCGGCGACGTGCAGTTCCGCCCGCGCCCCGACCGGCCCTCGTTCTTCGAGCCGCACCCGGTCGGCGAGCTGCGCGGCGAGCACATCGACCCGCACGCCCCGCTGCCGGCGCTCGGTGTCGGCTACCGCATGCCGGACCCGATCAACGACCTCGACGGCTACCTCGCCAACCTCGTGCTCGCGGGCGTGCTGACCGACGGCGACGGCTCACGGCTGCAGCAGCGCCTGGTCCACCGCGAGCCGCTGGTCGTCGACCTCAACGCGGGCGCCGGCCTGTTCGGCCCGTTCGAGGCGCGTGACCCGGACACGTTCACCGTCACCGCGATCCACCCGCCGGACGTCACCACCGAGCGCGTGCTCGGCGCGCTGGACGAGGAGCTGGAGAAGCTCGCCTCGACCCCGCCGGACGCCCAGGAGCTCACCAGGGTGACCGCCCGCTGGGCCGCGGGCCTGCACCAGGAGCACGACCAGCTGCTCTCGCGCACGCTCGGCTTCGGCTCGTTCGAACTGCTCTATTCCGACGCCGCACTGGTGTCGACGCTGGCCGACCGGATGGCCGCGGTCACCGCGGAGGACGTCTCGGCCGCGGCCAAGGCGTTGCGCCCGGACTCGCGCGCGGTACTGGTGGTCAAGCCCGAGGGAGGCAAGTGATCGTGACCGCAGCAACACATCGCACGGCGGAGGAGATCGGCCGGACCGAGCAGGGCCCCCGGCCGCTGCCGCCGCTCGGCGAGCAGCGTGCCGCCGCCGATCTGTCCCATGTGGACACGGTGCTCGGCAACGGGCTGCGGGTGCTGGCCGTGCGCAAGGCGAACGTCCCGCTGATCGAGTTCCGCCTGTGGATCCCGTTCGCCGGTGAGGACCGCATGCACCCGGCGCGCGCCGAGGTGCTCGCCGAGACGCTGTTCACCGGCACCGTGCGGCGCGACCGCGTCGGCATCGACACCGAGCTCGCGCTCATCGGCGGCGACATCTCCTCCGGCGTCGACCCGGAGCGCCTGATCATCTCCGGCAACGCGCTGTCCAGTGGCCTGCCGACGCTGCTCGACGTGGTCGCCGACTCGCTCACCGGCGCGTCCTATGCGGACGCCGAAGTGGCGCGCGAGAAGGAGCGGCTGATCGAGCGGATCAGCATCGCCAGGACGCAGCCGCGCACGATCGCCCGCGAGGCACTGCAGAAGCACCGCTACGGCAACCACCCGGCGACCTTCGAAACCCCGGAGGCGACCGATGTCGCCGAGGTGACCGCCGAAGAGGTCCGCGCGCTGCACACCGCGTCCGTACTGCCGCGCGGCTCGGCGCTGGTGATCGTCGGCGACGTCGACCCGCAGCAGGTGGTCGCGGACATCGAAAAGGCGTTGTCCGGCTGGGTTTCCGATGCTTCGGCCGTCCGGCTGCCCGCGCTGCCGGAGCTGACCGGCGGCCCGGTGCTGCTGGTGCCGCGGCCGGGCGCCGTGCAGTCGCAGATCCGGCTGTCCGCGCAGGCGCTGCCGCGCACGGACCCGGGTTACGCCGCGCTGCAGCTCGCGAACCTGGCCTTCGGCGGCTACTTCTCCTCGCGGCTGGTCGAAAACCTGCGTGAGGACAAGGGATACACCTACAGCGCGCACTCGGGCTTCGAGTTCACCGACCAGACGGCGACGGTCAACATCGACGCCGACACCGCCAGCCCCGCGACCGCGGCCGCGTTGCTGGAGACCCGCTACGAGCTGGGCAGGCTCGCGCTGGTGCCGCCGACCAAGGACGAGGTCGAATCGGTGCGCCAGTACGCGATCGGCTCGCTCGTGACCTCGACGTCCTCTCAGGCCGGGCTGGCGCGCCAGCTCACCGCGCTGGTGTCGAACGGGCTCGGTCTCGAATGGCTCGCCGAGCACCCGACGCGGCTCGCCCAGGTGACCGGCGAAGACGTGGAGAAGGCGGCGCTGGGGTACTTCGGGCCCAAGCGGTTCACCGGCGTGATCGTCGGCGACGCGGACCTGCTCGCGGAGAAGCTGACCGCCGTAGGTGACGTGACCGTGGGTGACCCCGCCGTATGACCGTTCCGTTCCAGCTCGCCGCTCTGCCGACCCTGTCCCGGTCCACCGTGGATCGCCAGGAGGCCTTGCGTGGCAACCCCGATCGGCTGCGCGCACGGTGGCCCAAGGCTCGCGTGATGCTGCTCGACGACCGGAGCCGGTCGCCGGTCCGCCTCGCCGAGGCGACACTGGCGACCCGCAAGGCACTCGACTTCGGCGACACACCGCCGGACGACGCGGTGTTCCTGGGGGAGTGGCAGGACGTCGACTACTGGGCGACCCGAGGCGAATGGCAAGGCGAGCCCGAGATCCAGAAGCTGGCAGGCAGCTGGGGCGTGCTCGAGGAGGTCCCGGTCGTCGACGGCGAAGCGTGGGTCGACCTGCGCGGCTACGGCGACCTGCTCGACGACACGTCCGCGGGCCTGTTCACGACCGCGCAGGCGCTGCGGAACTGGCATCGCCAGGCGCGGTTCTGCACGCGCTGCGGCGCCAAGACGGAGCTCATCCAGCTGGGCTGGGCGAGCAAGTGCACCTCGTGCGAGCGCGAGGAGTACCCGCGCACCGACCCGGCGGTGATCTGCCTCGTGCATGACGACTCCGGCGTCAACGGCTCGCACGTGCTGCTGGCGCGCCAGCCGATCTGGCCGCCGGGGCGGTACTCGGTGCTCGCGGGCTTCGTCGAAGCGGGTGAGTCACTCGAAGGCTGTGTCGAGCGGGAGATCCGCGAGGAGGTGGGCGCCGAAGTCTCGGCCATCCGCTACCTCGGGAGCCAGCCGTGGCCGTTCCCGCGCTCGATCATGCTGGGCTTCACCGCCCGCGCCGACATGGCGGCCCCGCTCACTCCGGCCGAGGGTGAGATCGAGGAAGCGCTGTGGGTCTCGCGCGACGAGGTCCGCGCCGCGTTCGCGAACTCCCAGGAACGCACTGGGCAGGCGGTCCCGACCCCCATCGCGGGCGGCCGTGCTTCGATGATCATGCCGGGCAATTCCTCGATCGCCCGCGTCATGCTCGACGCCTGGGCGCACGCCGAGGCCTGAGCGACGTTAGTTCGGAAGGACGCCTTCCCTACGCCACATGGCTAGGGGAGGCGTCCTTCGTTTTAGGTGACCGTATGTCCTTCACGAGCTGAGCCGCCGAGCGGGAAAGTTCCCAACGTTGCGCAGGTCAGCCGCCCGAGTGTGACCGATTCTGCTCGGTAAACGGTTCCCCGGTGAAAAATCTTCACCTACCAGGCGTGTGCCGTCCAGCGGGCCGCGAAGCGTTATCTGTCTGTTTCAAACCGGTGTTGACGGCTGTGGTGGCGCTCACTACAGTCCCGCAAATCGTCTGTAAAGTTTCCTAATAAAGTCGGAGTACAGAGTGAGAGCCGGAAGCCCCCGGATGCTGCGCGAGATGAACGACCGCGCCGCCATCGACGCCCTGCTGAGGGTGGGGCCCTCGACGCGCTCGGAACTCGAATACGCGATCGGCCTCTCCAAGCCCGCCACCGCCCAGCTGCTCGCCCGCCTCGAAAACGAAGGCGTGGTCGTCAAAGCGGGCGTCCGCGGCGGCGGCCGAGGTCCCCGAGCACAGCTCTGGACCGTCAACGGCTCACTCGCCCACGTCGCGGCGATCGACCTCACCCCGCACGTCGCCGACTTCGTCGTCGCCGACATCACGGGCGCGGTCCTCGCGGAGCACCGCGTCCAACTCCCCGTGCACGCCGGCGCCGACGTGGTCGGTTCTTTCGGCGCCGCCCTCGACCGCGTCGCGAAGGCCGCCGGCCTGCAGCGCGCCGACCTGCGCCACGTCGTCATCGGCGCCCAAGGAGCCTGCGACCCGCGCACGGGCCACATAGGATCCGCCCCCCACATCCCCGGCTGGCTCGGCTTCGACGTCCCGACCCGGCTCAGCACCGAGTTGAACATCGACGTCACCATCGAGAACGACGTGAACCTCGTCGCCATCGAGGAGATGACCGAAGGCCGGGCCGTCGATCTCCGGGACTTCGTCCTCGTCTGGCTCAGCGAAGGCGTCGGTGGCGCGGTCGTCGTCGGCAGGCATCTCTTGCGTGGCGCCACCGGCGGCGGCGGCGAAATCGACTGGATGCGCGTACCGGATCCCGCGTCGGCCCAAACCGAGGAGGGAATCACCCGCTCCGGCGCCCGCTTCGGCGAACTCGTGGACTCACCCGCGATTGTACGCCTCGCCAAGGCGCACGGGGTGCCCGGCGAAACCGGCTGGGACGCCGTCGCCAACGCCCGCGAAACCGGTGCCGACGGCTTCCTCGACGACCTCGCGCGCCGCGTCGCCGGCGGCGTCGCCAGCGTGGTCAGCGTCGTCGACCCCGAAGTCGTCCTGCTCTGCGGCGACGTCAGCCGCGCGGGCGGCGACGTGTTCGCCGAACACGTCGCCGTCCGGCTCCACGAACTCGTTCTTCCCCGCACTCCCGTCGGCCTCGCCTCCGTACAGGGCAACGCCGTCCGCGCCGGTGCGCTTCAGTCCGCCCTCGCCACCGTGCGCGAGGACGTGTTCGGCCTGGTTTCCGCGACGACCTCATCGCTACTCGGGTCACGCAGGACCGCGGAGGGATCACCCGGCGCCGCCGTCGCGATCCCGAGTTCGAGAACAGCTCCACAGTCCCCCGGCATAACCGACTAGGAGGAGGCTCATGCGCTCCATGACCCGGGTCAGAGGAAGTGGCCGCCCCCGGCGCGCCCTGATATTCGCCAGCGTGGCGGCGTCCGCCGCGATGCTCACCGCCTGCGGCGGAGCGGGCGGTGGCGGCGCGGCGAAGGACGGCACCGCCGCGGCCGCGCCCAACAAGGACGACAAGCTCACGCTGACCGTCTACAGCAAGTTCACCTCGCGCGAGTTCGACATCGTGACCAAGGGGCTCAACAACCTCAAGGCCAAGTTCCCGAACATCGAGATCAAGCACGAGGGCAACCAGGACGACGACAAGCTGACGTCCTCGATCCGCGGCGGCAACCCGCCCGACGTCGCCATCTCGTTCTTCACCGACAACCTCGGCGCCTGGTGCTCGACCGGCAGCTTCATCGACCTGAAGCCCTACATCGAGCGCGACAAGATCGACATCAACACCATCCCGGACGCGGTGCGCAGCTACACCGAGTTCGGTGGCAAGCGGTGCGCGATGCCGATGCTCGCCGACGTCTACGGCTTCTACGTCAACACCGACATGCTCAAGGCCGCCGGGCTCAGCAAGGCCCCGGAGACCACCACCGAGCTGTTCGAGTACACGAAGAAGCTGACGCAGTTCAACCCGGACGGTTCGATCAAGGTCGCGGGTTTCCTGCCGAACATGCCGTTCTACGAGAACCAGGCGCAGATCTGGGCCCCGAACTTCGGCGCCACCTGGCTCGACAAGGACGGCAAGTCCAACCTGGCCGCCAGCCCGGAGTGGAAGGAGATGTTCAACTTCCAGAAGAAGCTCATCGACTTCTACGGCCACGACAAGCTGGAGCAATTCAAGGCAGGCCTCGGTGACGAGTACTCGGCCGACAACGCGTTCCAAAAGGGCAAGATCGCGATGACCTACGACGGTGAATACCGTGAGGCCTTCATCCGCGACCAGGCGCCGGACCTCAAGTTCGACACCGCGCCCCCGCCCGTGCTCGACAGCAAGAAGGAGCAGCGCTACGGCGGTGCCTTCACCACGGGCACCATCATCGCGATCCCCAAGGGCGTCAAGAACCCCGGCGCTTCCTGGGAGCTCGTCAAGCAGATGTCGCTGGACACCCCGACCCTGGTCGAGCTGTCCAACGGGCTCAAGAACCTGCCGAGCACCAACGAATCGCTGCACGACCCTGGTCTGAAGGTCACCCCGCAGTTCCAGAAGTTCCTGGACATGTTCAGCAGCGGCAAGCTGCTGCCCAACCCGTCCACGAACATCGGTGACGCGCACCTCAAGGCCGTCAACGACTTCGCGGAGCGCTGGCAGGCCGGCAACGAGCCGGATCTGGAAGCGGGCCTGAAGAAGGTCGACGCGCAGATCAACGACGAGCTGGCCCAGAAGCGCGGCGGCGGCTGATCGTAGTGACCGCGACGTTGAGTCCGAAGGCGACAAGCTCCTCGCCCGTGTCTGGAAAGGCACGGGCGGGGGGCCGCTCCCGCCGCAAGTGGACATTCCTCGGCTTCATGGCCCCGGCGTTCATCGGATTCGCCATCTTCTTCGGCTACCCGCTGATCGCCACGGTCTACTACTCGTTCACCCGGTACGACCTGATCAATCCGCCAGAGTGGATCGGGTTCGACAACTACGTGCGGATGTTCACCAGCGAACCGCTGGTCGGCAAGGCCGCGTACAACACACTCTGGCTGGTCATCGTGCTCACGGTGGTCAGGGTGGTCTTCGCGCTCGGTGTGGCTTCGGTGATCTCGCGGCTCAAGCGGGGCATCGGCCTCATCCGCACCCTGTGCTACCTGCCCGCACTCGCCCCGCCCGCGGCGGCGACGCTCGCGTTCGTCTTCCTGTTCAACCCCGAGTTCGGCCCGGTCAACCGGTTCCTGAGGCTGGTCGGTGTCGACGGCGGACTGTGGTTCAACGACCCGGCGATGTCGAAGCCGGCGCTGACCCTGCTCGTCATGTGGGGCTCCGGCGAGCTGATGATCATCATTCTCGCCGCGCTGCTCGACGTCCCGCAGGAGCAGTACGAAGCGGCGGAACTCGACGGCTGTGGCCCGGTCCGGCGGTTCTGGCACATCACGTTGCCGTCGATCTCGCCGGTGCTGCTGTTCGGCATCGTCAACTCGATCATTTTCGCGCTGCAGTTCTTCACCCAGGCGATCGTGGCGGGCTCGGTCGCGTCCGGCGCCGCCGACGTCGCGGGCAACACCAGATACATCGGTGCGCCCCAGAACTCGACGCTGACCTATCCGGTTTGGCTCTACGTGCAGGGCTTCCGGTACTTCAACATGGGATACGCGGCGGCGATGGCGGTACTGCTGTTCATCGTTTCGTTCGCGTTCACCGCGATCCTGGTCCGGCAGATCCGTAAGGCATCGACGGCGGAGGAGGGCTGATGATCACGCTGAGCGAAACGAAACGCCGCCCGGTTCCCCGCAAGCCGATCGTGCAACGACGGCGGGACTGGGACAAGCGGCTCTTCTCCATCGCCACCCACAGCACGGGTATCGCACTCGCGGTCATCTTCACGGCCCCGGTGCTGTTCGTCGTGCTGACCGCGGTGATGAAGAGCGACCAGGCGATGTCCTCGAGCCTGTGGCCGAGCGAATGGCACTTCGAGAACTTCGTCAAGGTCTTCCAGCAGTCGGATCTGCTGACCTACTTCTTCAACAGTTTCGTCTACTCGGGGCTGGCCACGATCGGCGTGCTCGTTTCGTCGATCCCGGCGGCCTACGGACTCGCGAAACTGCGCTGGCGGGGCAACACGATCTTCTTCATGCTCGTCGTGGCGGCCATGATGCTGCCGCCACAGGTCGTCGTGGTCCCATTGTACGACCTGTGGGTGCGGCTGGGCCTGACCGGCACGCTGGCCCCGCTCGTCGTGCCGTATTTCTTGTTCGACGCGTTTTCCATCTTCCTGCTCCGGCAGTTCTTCCTCACCATTCCGAAGGACTACCTGGAAGCGGCGAAGATCGACGGGTGCAGTGAGTTCCAGGCGATGACCAAGGTGCTCATCCCGATGGCGAAGCCGGGTATCGCGGCCACCGCGATGTTCTGCTTCCTGTTCACCTGGAACGACTACTTCGGTCCGCTCCTCTACACGGGCGACAGCCGCGAGAACTGGACGATGTCCCTCGCGCTGGCGTCGTTCCGCGGCATGCACCACGTCGAATGGAACCTGACCATGGCGGCAACGGCGCTGTGCATGACCCCGGTTCTCATTCTGTTCGCTTTCGCGCAGAAGTCCTTCGTCAAGGGCATTACATTCACAGGGGTTAAGGGATGAAGTTAGCGGTTGTCGGTGGCGGCTCGACCTACACGCCCGAGCTGATCGACGGAATCGCCGGACGGCGCACCACGCTGGACGTCGACGAGATCGTGCTGATCGACCCGGACACCTACCGGGTCGACATCGTGGGCGAATTCGGGCAGCGCCTGCTCGACCACGCCGGGCACCCGGCACGGATCCGCACGACCAACAACCTGGAGGAGGGAGTCGACGGCGCGTCGGCCGTCCTGATCCAGCTGCGCGTCGGCGGTCAGAAGGCACGTCGTTCGGACGAGACCTTCCCACACGCCTGCGGTTGCGTTGGCCAGGAAACGACCGGTGCGGGCGGCCTCGCGAAGGCGTTGCGGACCGTGCCCGTGGTGCTCGACATCGCCGAGCGGGTAAGGAAAGTCGCGGGTGACGACACCTGGATAGTCAACTTCACCAACCCGGTGGGCATCGTCACCAGGGCACTCCTGCGCGAAGGCCACCGCGCGGTAGGCCTCTGCAACGTGGCCATCCACCTGCAGCGGACGTTCGCGCAGCTGCTGGGTGTCGGCGCCAACGACGTCCGCCTGGAGCACACCGGGCTGAACCACCTCAGCTGGGAACGCGGCGTCTACGTCGACGGCGTCGACCGCCTGCCCGAGCTGCTCGGACAGCACGGCGAGTACATCGCGGAGCACGTCAGCGTCCCGCTGGGCTGGATGCGCCGGATGAACGTCGTGCCGTCGTACTACCTGAAGTACTTCTACTCCCACGACAAGATCGTCGAGCAACAGCGCACCGAGCGGCCGCGGGCCGACGTGGTCAGCGACGTCGAGGAAGAGCTCCTCAAGGTGTACGCCGACCCGGAGGTCGTCACCAAGCCCGAGGCGCTCGAGAAGCGTGGTGGCGCGTACTACTCCGAGGCGGCCGTCCAGCTCGTGCACGCGCTCACCGGCGGCGGCCCTGCTGAAGAGCACGTCGTCAATGTGGCCAACAACGGCATCCTGCCGTTCCTGCCCGACGACGCGGTCATCGAGGCGCTCTCCTCCGTGGATGGAACCGGTGCCAAGCCACTCGCGGCGCGCCCGGTCGAGCCACTGTTCGCCGGACTCATCTCGCACGTCACTGCGTACGAGAACCTGGCATTGGAGGCGGCGCTCAAGGGAGGCCGCGACCGTGTCGCGGACGCGCTGCTCGCGCACCCGCTGGTCGGCCAATACGACTACGCCGACCAGCTAGCCGACAGCCTGGTCAAGGAGAACCAGCACCTTCTACCGTGGGCTACCGCATGACCGCACCCCAAGACGTCGTGATCGCCATCGATGGCGGCAACAGCAAGACCGACGTCCTAGTGGTCGACGCTGCCGGCACCGTGCTCGGCAGCTCACGTGGTCCGGGTGCGTCCCCGCAGAACGTCGGGGTCGAAGGCTGTGTCACGGCGCTCGAGGGCTTGGTACTCCAAGCCCTCGAGGCCGCGGGCAAATCAACGACCAGGCCGTTCGCGGTGCACACGTCGGCCTACCTGGCTGGGCTCGACTTTCCCCGTGAAGAGGAAGCCCTCGCCAAGGCATTGGCCGCTCGAGGCTGGTCGGAGTCCCTGACCCTCGCCAACGACACGCTCGCTCTGCTGCGGGCAGGCACGTCCGACGGCATCGGGGTGGCCGTGGTCTGCGGTGCGGGCATCAACGGCGTCGGCATCGGCCGGGACGGTCGCGAAGCCGGCTTCCCCGCGCTGGGCAAGATCTCCGGCGACTGGGGAGGTGGCTACCGCCTTGGCGAAGAAGCCCTGTGGTGGGCGATCCGAGCCGAGGACGGCCGGGGCCCGGCCACCGCGCTGACCGACGCGGTCAAGACGCACTACGGTGCCTCGACCGTGCTGGAGGTCGTGCAGGGGTTGCACTTCGAGGAGATCCACAGCGACTCGATCCACGAGTTGTGCCCGCTGCTGTTCCGGATCGCTTCAGCCGGTGACGCGGTGGCGCAGGAGGTCGTCGACCGATTCGTCGAGGAGGTCAGCCTGCTCGTCGGGGTGATCCTTCGCCGTCTCGAACTGACGGAGTCAGCCCCGCAGATCGTGCTGGGCGGCGGGGTGCTGACCGGCGTCGCGGCCTCGGTGATCACTGACATCGAACGACGGTGTCTCAAGGTGGCGCCGAAGGCCGTCGTCAAGATCGTCGACGTCGCACCGGTGGTCGGCGCCGCGCTGTTCGGACTCGACACCATCGGCGCCGACGAGGCGTCGAAGGTTCGGCTCCGAGCGGCTACTCAGCGAGTTTGATCCTCTGCAGTACCGCCGCGAGTATCTCGTCCGGGCGATCCGCGGCATTCATGATCCATCCCGGTTCGCCGGCTTCGAGCGCTTCGAGGTCGGCGAACTGGGAGTCCAAAAGCGACGGCGGCATGAAATGCCCGCTGCGGTGCGCGAGACGCTCCGCGATCAACTCCCTGCTGCCATCCAGATGCACGAACTGAACGTCGTCATTGCCGTCGCGAAGCAGATCACGATAGGCGCGTTTGAGCGCCGACGAGGTGACAACCCCACCCTGCTGCTCATGGTCGTGGATCCAAGCGGCAATCGACCGCAGCCAGGGCCAGCGATCCTCGTCGGTGAGCGGGGTTCCCGAACTCATCTTGGCGATGTTCTCGGGTGAGTGGAACTCATCAGCCTCGGCGTAGGGGACCTCGAGCGCGTCGGCGAGCTTCCTGCCGAGCGTTGTCTTCCCGGAACCTGACACACCCATCACGACGAACACAGTCATCCGGGTAGCCTGCCCCACTGATGGGCTGTCAGGAAACACAGGGGGCAGGGTGACCGCGGGGCGCGCGATCGGGCTGATGCTGGGCGTGGCCGCGGACGGTGTGCTCGGAACGCCTCGGCATGGCCGTCCGGCGAGCGCATTCGCCAAGGCTTCCCAGGCCCTGGCGGCCCGCCTGAACTCGGACCACCCGCTCGCGGGGGTGCTCCACGCTGGCGCCTTGGCGGGTTCAGCGGTCCTGGTCGGCGTGCTGACCGAGCGGTTGGGCCGCCGCAGCCCTGTGGCGCAAGCAACAGGCACAGCGATCGCGACCTGGGCAGTCCTGGGCGCGGCCGACCTCGCTACCCATGGCACCGCGATGGCCCGTGACCTCGAAGACGGCAAACTGCCCGCGGCCCGTCACACGCTCGCCAGCCTCGACCCGAGGGTTGCTGACGACCTGGACACGATCGCCCTCTCGCGTGCGTCGGTCGAATCGCTGGCCGAGAACACCTCCGACGTCGTCGTCGCTCCTTTGTTCTGGGGTGCCTTAGCTGGCGCTCCAGGCCTGCTCGGCTCCCGAGCGGTCAGCCTGCTCCGTCGCCAGGCCCGTGGCCGCTCACCTCGGTACCGGTGGTTCGTCGCGCGTGTGGATGAGGCTGCTCACCTGGTCCCCACGCGTGTCGCCGCGGCGTTGACTGTGGCGGGAGCCCCTGTCGTGGGCGGGTCCGCCCAAGGTGCGTGGAAGGCGTGGCGTCGCGACACGATTGCCCACCCCAGCCCCAACGCCGGCCGTGTCGAGGCCGCGTTCGCGGGAGCGCTCGAAATCCGCGTCGGCGGCCGCACGATCTATCCGCACGGCATTGAGGAACTGCCAGTCCTGGGCGTTGGCCGGAACCCGGACGCGGGGCATGTGACGCGCGCCGTGGAGCTTTCTCGCGTCGTCGGATGGCTCGCCGCCGCGAGCTCAGTGGTTCTGGCCGGCCTTCTCGGACTGCGACGCAGGCGCTGACTCGTCCTCAGCGAGGATCTCGGCGACGGACTTGCGCCGTTGCTTGTCACCGGTCAAAGCGCCGCCCGGTTTGAGCTCGCGAATCGTGAAGTACGCCCACCCGAACAACGCCATCGCTCCGAACGCGATCCACTGCAACGCGTAAGAGAAGAAGGGGCCTGCGTCGGTCTGGGGCAGCGGCAACGCATCGAGAACGCCGGGCTGACCGTTGTCGAGTTGGTAGTAGCCCGGCCTGATCTCAAGCTTCGTCGCCCTGCCCACAACTCGCGAGTCGACGACGTAGCTGTGCAGCTTCCCGTCGGTGGAGGCGTCTGCGAACGCGTCTCGGCTCTTCGGGTCGTTCTCGTCCACGCGGATGCGCGTGACCAGATTCACCGTGCCACTCGGGGGTGCCGCGTAGTCCGGCACTCGCGACTTGGCGTTCGGCCTGACGTACCCGCGGTCGATCAGGATCACCGCGCCGTCCGCCTGCCTGAACGGCGTGAGCACCTCGAATGCGGCTTCGCCCTGCACGGTCCGTAGTCGTGCGATGACCTCGGCGTCCGGCAAATACGAGCCCGTTACGGTCGCGAGGTGCCACTGCGTCCGTTCGTCGGGTGCTGCTCCGCCGGGTAGCAGCTCTCCGAGGGGCTTCGGGGCTCCTACGAACGACGCCTGGAGGGCAGCGTTCTGCGTCTCGCGCTCGGTGTTCCTGCTGAATTGCCAGGGTGCGAGCAGGGTGAAGCATGAGCCGGCGAACGCGAACACCACCAGCGTCAACGCCAGCCACCCAGGCCGGAGCAGGAACTTCAACCGCACACCTCCACGGTAGGCCGTGCCTGGTCAGGCGCGGCAGCTAGGTCCTTGAAGAGACCAAGCGGGTCGTTCGGATGGTCACCCGCGAATCGTCGTATCGGCATGTCGACCTCTAGGCCGCGCTGTGACGAGGCGGGTCGTGGGCGGTATTGCTGATCGGCGTTCGCTCGGGATCCAGCCAGGCCGGTGGCACCCACTCGATCCGGGACTCGCCCGCCTGGATCTCCCAGTCTGTGTGATGGAGTAGATGCCGATCGCGTTCGCAGATCAGGCCGAGATCCTTGAGCTCGACCGGTCCATGCTCGGCGATCCACCGCGTCATCTGCTGAGGCGTGCACCATTTCGGGCCTCTCGTACACCCGGGGCGGCTGCAACCACGGTCTCGGATCGCGAGGGCCGCCCGCTGAGCTGGGGAGGCGAGTTCAGCGGGCTGACCCAGGTGCAGGACCTCGCCTGCCGTTCCCAGCACTGCCGGTACCACCCGCGCGTCGCAGCACATCTTGAGAAGCTGGGACACGCTGACGGCCTGGTAGCCGTCGAGCATCGCGATGCCTGCGCGCCGTTCGAGTTCATCGAGTCCTACGGTCACGGTCATCGTGGTGCGTTCGCTGGCGTTGATCGGCAGATCGGGAGCCCGAGCGGCTAGATCGAACACCGCCGCCACCGCGTCTCCTTGTCTTTCGTCCTTCGTGCGCCGATCAGGTTTGCCGATCTCATCGGCAGGGTCCGGCTTCGAAAGCGGAGTGAGAACGCTTGCCACCAGCGTCGAAGTCTCTGGATCCAAGACGCCCGAGAACTTCATCGCTCCATCGGAAGTCATGTTGTAGTGGAACGTTCGCTTGGGACGAGCCAGATCCTGTTCCCGAGCTTTCGGGTCCTTGGTTTCAACGTTCCAATACGACCTGAGGCGGACCCCGATCTTGCGCACCGTGAACGGACTTGCCTGCTGAGCCAGAGCGACCAGCGAGTCCTCGTCCGCTGTGCGTTCGGCATCGGGCAGCGACTCCGGTGCCTGGGACATGACGTGCTCGATCTCCTGCAGATGTTCTCGATTGATCTTTCCTGAAGCCATGGCAGTCTTCGCGACTGGCATCGCCAGTTTCGCCTGTGCGACTCTGGCTCGCGCCTCCTTATAGGACAGGCGAAGTGCGCTCACGAGGAATACGGATGTGTTGCGGCTGCCCTTCGTCGGCGCGAGCGCACGTTTGTCGAATTCGCCGACCAGATCCACTATCCGAGCGTACTCGCGGTTCAAAGCCTCTTCGGATGCAAGCATGGCGGCAGTCAGCTGGTCATCTGACAGCTGCTGCACTGAAACTGCTTGCCTGGAGGTCACGCTGCCACGTTAACCACGCGTGCTTACGGCACGAAAAATCAACGGAACGAAAGTAGCAAAGATGCTCGTATTCGCGCGAAAATGACCAAATGGCCCGAAAATGCGCTGTAGGCGTCCAGAAGTCAGGGCGACGCGTTGCTGGGAGTCGCTTCGGGCGGGAGCACGAAGCGACTAAAGTGCTAACACACGCTGGGCCGATGAGAACGCCTCAGCCATGTAGCCACCACCAAAGAGGGCAGCATGAACCAGCAGCGGAAAGAGCTGGTGCACGTCGGTTCTGCCTTGCCAGTCCGCCTGTAGCGGTGTTCCAGCGTTTTCGGCGGCCTCGGCGTACGCGCCAAGGATGTGGTCCAGTAGCGGTGCGCCGAAAAGGCGCAGCATCGCGAGATCCGTCTCGCGATGGCCGCCGTGCGCGGCGGGATCGATCAGCCACACCTGACCGCCCATTCCCCAAAGCAGGTTGCCGTTCCAGAGATCGCCGTGTAGCCGAGCCGGCTGCTCTGCGCTGCCGCAGAGCTCAGGTAGCGCCGCGCCTGCCAAGTCGAATACGTTTGCCTGCTGGAAGGTCAACAGTCCCTGGTCAACGCACGTTTTGACGTAGGGCTCGATGCCGTGACGCAGGTAGAACGTCGGCCAATCGTCGCAAGGATCGTTCCGCAGCGGCGCGAGTCCGATAGTGGCCTCTGCCGGACCACCAGGCGGCGCGGCACCGAACGCGTCCGCGCCGCGCAGATGCAGGGCGGCCAGGCCTCTGCCGAACGCGTCCGCGGCCTCGAACGTGGGCGGTCCTGTCACGACAAAGTCCGTGACCAGCCATTCGTCGTCGGAGCCGTGCACGCGCGGAACCGCCACGTCGCCGTGCTCGCTCAACCAGCGCAGGCCGGCGGATTCCGCCACACCTTGGCTACGCTTGATCATGAAGCGCCTGTCCGCGCTGGTCACCGCATAAACGCCTGAGGACAGGGGCTGGATGTCGTCAACTCGGCAGCCGAGGAGCTGCTCGGCTGCCTCTTTGGCCGTCATCCCTGCTCTCGCACCCACTTCAACAGACCTGGAACGGTACGCTCGATCATGGCCAGTACATCCGTGAAGCCGCCGTCCGCGCCGTAGTACGGATCCGGCACCTCTGCTCCTTCAGGCGCCTCCGGGTCGAAGTCGCGCAGGAGTCGCACCTTTGACGGATCCGCGACGCGGCTCCGAAGAAACCGCAGGTGACCAGCGTCCGCGGCGAGCAGGAGATCGGCTTCCAGATGGTCGTCGTCGACTTCGGCTGCGATGTGCGACGTCGGGTAACCGTAGGCGCGCAGCGTCGCCTGAGCACGGGAGTCGGCAGGCTCGCCTGCGTGCCACGGACCGGTACCGGCGCTGCTGACGCGCACGGACAAGCCTTCACGGCGCAGATGCTCCTTGACAACGAGAGCGGCCATGGGCGAGCGGCAGATGTTGCCGGAGCAGACGAAGCAGACATGAAGCATGGCGTCAGTCTGTCTCATCGTGCTGCGATCGTAAATCGGTTCGGTTGAAGGATGCCGCGCTGTTAGCCTTGAGGGGCACTCCCGCAGCGAAACTCACGGCTACTTCACTCCTAATGAAACCGAGCCGTGGGCGACTAATTTCTCGGGAGAGCGCCGGCAGGCGCACTCGGTGCGCAGGTGAGGGTTACTTCGGGATCAAAGGGTTGCGGGTTCAAATCCCGTCCAGGTCTTAGCAGGCCAGGTAGCTCAATGCGGAAGAGCATTTGACATCACTTTCGCCGACTATTACTCGAGTGCATCTGTTCGCGTTCCTCGCAAGCAAGATGGGTTTGGGGGATGGCCAAGTTCAACACCGCTGTTCGGACGACCACTTATGAAGGTGGCGCCGGATACCCGCGCGACGTCAAGATCGAACTTTTCCTGCTTGCCGTCTCCAACGACCGCGTGGTGATCGTCACCGATGAGCAGGACGCTTACGGTGATGTCAGCACCAGTCTTCCGAGCTCGGTTCCGATCTACACCTGGAACCTCGCCGGGTACCGATACGGCCACACGCCGGTCGGGGCTCCGAACCGGTACACCTTCGGCGGCCTGACCGACCAGGCCTTCAGGATGATTCCGTTGATCGAGGCTGGCGAGACCGCCCGTTGGCCTTTCTAGCCGCACACGGACTGGACCGCCTCCACCAGCGCACGCTGATGGAGGCGGTCCAGGTGCCTCCGCAAGTCGACTACTCGCGTGGTGATGACCAGCCGGAGATCGCAGGTGTGACTGGCTCGAACGGCCACTGTGGCGGCGAATTGGTCGAGCAGCCCGGCGTTGAGCCGGTCGATGATCGGCCGGACCTCGGTCGCCAGATCGGGGCGCACCGTGGGCTGCTCTTCCGGATGCGCTGTCCAGCGTGCGTACAGACCGCGTTGCACGACCTTGTTCGCTTCGATCTGGTCGCGGAAGAAGCGCACCGTCGTGGCCGGGTCGAGCCCGAGTCCGGCCGCCTTGGCCGCGACGTCGTTCAGGATCTGCTGCTCGCGGACGGGATCGTCGATCGGCTGTGTGGTGCCGAACTTGGCCGCGGCGACCTTGTCCGCGATCTGCACCCGCTGGGCCGCCAGATCAGTCAGGGGCCAAAGTGAGGACGACGATGGTGTTGCCGCCGCGGCGGGCATCGCGGCGACCGCGAGGCCACTGGTGGACAGCAGAACACAGGCGACCCAAGACCGAACGCGCATGACCTCGGAGGCTACATGCGAAGATCGGCCCATGCCCGCAGTCGCCGAAGTCATCACCGCTCTGGAGCAGGCGTACCCGCCTGAGCTGGCCGAGTCCTGGGACGCCATCGGACTTGTCTGCGGTGATCCCGCCGATCCTGTTGACCGCGTGCTGGTGTGTGTCGATCCGGTCGACGAGACCGTTGACGAGGCGGTCGAACTCGGCGCGCGGCTGATCGTCGCGCACCACCCGCTGATGCTGCGCGGGGTGCACGGCGTGGCGGCGGACACCACCAAAGGCAGGCTCGTGCACCGCATGATCCGTGCGGGGATCGCCCTGTACTGCGCGCACACCAATGCCGACTCCGCGCGGCCCGGGGTGTCCGACGCGCTCGCCGAGGCGCTGGGGCTGCGCGTGCTCAGGCCGCTCGACGCCAACGCGGACGGAGTCACCGGGATCGGACGCATCGGCGAGCTCGCCGAAGCCGAGCCGTTCGCGGAGTTCGTCGCACGCGTGGGTCGTTCATTGCCGAAGACCGAGCCAGGGGTGTTCGGTGCGGGCGACGCCGCACGGCCCATCAAGACCGTCGCCGTGTCGGGCGGAGCGGGTGACAGCTACCTCAAGCAAGCGACCGCATCCGGGGTCGACGCTTATGTGACCGCCGATCTCCGGCATCATGCGGCCGGAGAACATCTCGCCGATGGCGGCCCCGCCCTGGTCAGTGTCACGCACTGGGCGAGCGAGTGGCCGTGGTGCGAGCAAGCCTCGGGCGTGATCCGCGTTGCCTTCCCCGGTACCGTCGACGTTCACGTCTCCACGCGGCGTACCGACCCCTGGAACATCAGGGCAGAGAACTAGGGAGCACTGTGAAGGCCGAATCCGCCGTGCAGCGTCAACTGCTCGAGCTTGCCAAGGTGGACGCGGAGCTTTCGCGGACCGCGCATCGCCGTCGAACCCTGCCTGAGCTGGCAGAGATCGAGCAGGCCGAGAAGACCGCGCGTGCACGCCGTGACGCGCTCGTTGCCGTGCAGACCGCCGTGTCCGACCTCGACCGGGAGGTCGCCAGGCAGGAACGCGAAGTCGACTCCGTGCGCGCTCGAGAGGATCGTGACCGCAAGCTGCTGGAGTCCGGCACCGTGGCCGCCAAGCAGATGGCCGACATCGAGCACGAGCTCCAGACCCTCCAGCGCCGCCAAACCGCGCTGGAGGACGATGTGCTCGAGCTGATGGAACGCCGCGAGGCGCTCGAACTCGACGCGCAGCGCACCGGCGCCGAGGTCGACAAGGCCGAGCAGGAAGCAGCGGACGCCATCAGGCGCCGTGACGAGGCGTTCGCCGACCTCGACACCACGCAGGCGCGCCGTGACGAAGACCGCGCGAAGCTGGTGCCGCGGTTCCCTGAGGACCTGCTCAAGCTCTACGAGCGGGTACGGGAACACAAGGGCATCGGTGCGGCCTTGCTGCGGGCCCGCAAGTGCGGTGCCTGCCAGCTTGAAATGGACCGCAACACCATCAACGAGATCAAAGCCGCGGCCGACGACACCGTGATCCAGTGTGAGAACTGCGGCGCGATCCTCGTTCGGACCTTGGAGTCCGGTCTGTGAAGGTGATCATCGAAGCCGACGGTGGTTCGCGGGGAAACCCGGGTCCCGCCGGCTACGGTGCCGTCGTCAAGGATGCGGCGACCGGCGAGGTGCTCGCCGAACGGCTCGACTCGCTGGGGATCACGACGAACAACGTCGCCGAGTACTCCGGCCTGGTCGCCGGGCTCAAGGCGGCGGCCGAGCTCGGGGCGTCCACTGTGGATGTCCGGATGGACTCGAAGCTCGTGGTGGAGCAGATGTCCGGGCGCTGGAAGATCAAGCACCCGGCGCTCCAGCCGCTCGCGCAGGAGGCTCGCGAGTTGGCGGCCGGGTTCGCCAAGGTTCGCTTCGAGTGGATACCGCGCGCTGAGAACTCCTACGCCGATCGCCTGGCCAACCAGGCCATGGACGGGGATGTCGTCGAGCAGCCCGCGGTAGTCCGGACGTCGGAGCCCGCTCGCTCATCGGAGCCCAACCGGCAATCGCCGACCGGATGGACGGGTGCCACCGGGACGCCGACGAAGCTCTTCCTGCTGCGACATGGCCAGACGGCGATGTCCGTGGACCGCAGGTATTCCGGTCGTGGTGACGTGCCACTGACCGAGCTCGGGCAGGCCCAGGTGGCCGCGGCGGCCAAGCGGCTGGCGGGGATGAAGGGGCTCGTGACGGGGGATGAGGTCGCTCCGATCGTCTCTTCCCCGCTGACCCGTACCCGGCAGACCGCGGAGGCCGTCGCCGATGCGCTGGGCGGGCGGGTCGAGACACATCAGGGCCTCGTGGAGACCGATTTCGGGGAGTGGGAGGGCCTCACGTTCGCCGAGGCGGCCGAGCGTGACCCGGACCTGCACCGTGCCTGGTTGAGCGACAGTTCGATACCGGCTCCCGGTGGTGAAAGCTTCGACACCGTGCACCGCCGCGTGCGGAAGGCTCGTGACGAGCTCATCGCCCGCTACGGCGGGCGCACGTTGATCGTGGTCAGCCACGTGACCCCGATCAAGACACTGCTGCGGATGGGGCTTGATGCCGGGCCGTCGCTGCTTTTCCGGCTGCACCTCGACTTGGCTTCGCTATCGATCGTGGAGTTCTATCCGGATGGCAACGCTTCCGTCCGTCTGGTGAACGACATCTCGCACTTGGCCTAGGTCCGCTGGAGCCGGCCGGGTGGACGGCTCGCGCAGGTCATGGCCAAACCAGCAGGACCGCGCAGGGGGCATGGTCGACGACGAACCTGGTGTGGCGGCCGAGGCTTTTCGGGCCGGGGCCTGCGTGGTCGCGGGCGCAGACGAGCAGGTCCACGTCGGCGCAGGCGGCGACCACCTCGTGTTCTGGATGGCCTCGTCGTACGGCTGTCCGACATGGCCGGCCGAGGCGGGATGCGGCGTCGTCCAGCAGCGCTTGTTCGGCGGCACCGGTCAAAACCTCGAGATCGCGTGCGGGGTCATGGCCGTGGCGGGAGAGGAGTCCGGTGTACGCGCCGTGCATCGCCTCCTCGATATCCGTGTCGATGACGTGCAGCAGGGTGAGCTGCGCGGGCGTCTCCAACGCGCGCACCGCGTCGACGCAGGATGGCCAGGTGCCTTCGCTCAGCCAGACCAGGACCTTCATGACCGGTCATCGTGTCACGTGAGTGCGAGGCCGCACCACAGCGCGAGGACGGCGCCCACCAAGGACAGGGGGACGGTCCAGGCTCCGAGCCGCAGGAAATCGCGCAACGCGGGTGTCACACCGGCGCCCGCGAGCACCCGGCGCCAGAGCAGCGTCGCGAGCGAGCCGAGGTAGGTCGCGTTCGGTCCGATGTTGACACCCAGGAGCACCGCGAGCAGCACACCCGGATCGGGATGGCGGCCGAGGACGGACAGCAGGATCAGCGTCGCCGGCAGGTTGTTGACCAGGTTCGCCAATACGGCTGCTATGCCCGCGGTCAGCAGGAGTTCGGCAAGCCCAGGGGAGTTCGGCAGAATCGCGCGGAGCACGCCGCCGAGGAGGTGCTCGGAGACGGCTTCGACGACGATCGAGAGCCCGAGTACGAAGAGGCACAGCAGCGGCGAGGCCTCGGTGACGAGGTTGAGCGGCCGTACTGTGCGGGTTGCCAGCGCGCGGACGGCGAGTACCGCGGCAGCCGTCGTGGCGATCCAGACGGGTTCTACCTGGATGAGGGGCCCGAGGCCGAATCCCACGAGGGTCAGCGCCAACACGGCGAGCGCGAACCTGGGTGTGCTGGTGGCCGGCTGCGGGATCGTGTCCGATTTGCCGGTCAGGTCGGCGGCGAAGAATCGCAAGAACACCAGCAGTTCTATGCCGATCGACACCAGCCAGGGCAGCGCCATGAGAGCGGTGAAGCCGGCGAAGGTCAGCCCCGACGCTGAAAACGCGAGCAGGTTGGTCAGGTTCGATACCGGCAGCAACGTCGAGGCGGAATTCGCGAGGTGGGTGCAGGCGTAGACGTGCGGTTTGGCTGGTAGCCGGAGGCTCGTCGCGGTGGCGAACACCACGGGCGTCAGCAGTACCACCGTCGCGTCGAGACTGAGGATCGCCGTTACACCGGACGCCGCGGCGAAAGTGAGCACGAGGAGGCGTTTCGGCTTTCCATGGCAGGCGGTGGCCAGCCGTTCGCCGAGCCAGGTGAACACGCCGTCGACGCTCGCGAGGTACGAAAGCAACAGGATCGCGGCGAGGAAGCCCAGCGTCGGCAGGATTTCCAGGGCTCGTTGTCCGGCAGCTGCGGGCGACACCAGGCCCAATGCCAGCACGATGCAGGCCGCGGGTACGGCGGCGACCGCTTCCGGCAAGCCGCGCGGGCGGATCATGGCGAAGGCGAGCACGATCACCAACAGCGCGAAGCTGCCCACCGCCGCCCAAGTCACAGGCGAAGGCTAAGCGGTCAGCGCGGCGGCCAGCTCGGCGCGGCCGGTGATGCCGAGTTTGCGGTAGGCGCCGGAGAGGTGCAGCTCGACCGTGCGGCGGGTGAGATGCAGGGTTTCGGCGATCTCGCGATTGGTGAGGCCGCGCGCGGCCATCATGGCGATCCGGCCCTCTTGCCGGGTCAGGCCGTGTGCCGTGTCCTTCGTGGTCATCTGGATGGTGTGCAGCTCTTCGCTCGCGCGGCGAGTGAGCGGACGGGCGCCGCAATGGGTGCTGAGCTCCACCGCGCGCCTCAGATCCGCGGCCGCCTGTTCGGTGTGCCCGCGTCGAGCCCGTGCCGCGCCGAGCTCGGCCAGCGTGGTCGCGAGCTGAAGTCGCGCGGGTGAGGTTTCGAGCAGCTCGGCGGCCTTGTGTAAGAGCCGTTCCGCTTCCTCGTCCTCGCGAGTGAGTGCCAAAGCCGCCATGGCGCTCCCTCGGGCGCGGGGTGTGTCCCATCGGTCCGCCGCGGTGGTGTCGGCGTCGGCGAGCATGACCGCCAGCTCGGTCCGGTCGAGTATCAGCGCCGCGCGGACGGCGAGCGGGCGCCATGCGGCGAAGGACGGGAACGCCAGGCCGTGCCGTTCGAGGCGGCGTCCGCAGTCGAGCAGGTCTTCCAGCCCGGCTTGGGTGTCACCGGTGGCCACGCGCAGCTTGCCGCGCGCGTACAGTAGGTAATTGTGCTGGAAGAGCTGCTCGGTGCCGTCGAAATCGATGCCGTCTAGCAGCGTTTCGGCCTCGTCGGGCCTGCCGAGGTCGGTGTAGACCTCGGCGAGATGCGCGACCGCGAGCACCGCGATCGGGCAGGCGCTGGTGGCTCGGCGTTCGTCGAACAGGCGCAGCAGTGACTCGTAGTAGACGCTCGCGCGCAGGAGCTTGCCTTCGCTCTGCAGCGCGATTCCCCTGGCGAGCGCCGCCATCGAGCCCTTGCGCAGGTGATAGTCGAAGGGCTCGTCGGTGCTGTCGAGCAGGCGGCAAAGCCGATCGGTGAGCGCGGGCTCGTCGGCGAGCGTGGCCGTCACCAGCGTGAAGAAGTACGGCTGCTCGAAGAGCTGGCCCTGATCGTCGGACAACGCGTCGCTGAGATGCCGTACCGCCTCGGCCGCGGATTCGCCTCGGCGGAGCACCTCGAGCGCCAGCAGCGCGGCGTGGGTGCGCCGCAGTTCCGGCTCGGCGTCGGGGCCGGGTGTCCAGTCTTCGCTGAACAAGGGAGCGGGGGTGAGACTGTTCCCCGTCTCGGCCAGATAGATCATGCATTGCAACGGCCAGGTGGCCTCCGGGCCGCCGGAACTCACCCTGGCCGTGATCAAGCTGGCGGCGGACACGGCGAGCTGGTTGTCGGTGCCGCTGCACAGGCACAGGAGCATCATCATCGCCGTGTGGGTGGCGATGCGATGCGTGTCGATGTAGCCGACGGCTTCGCGTACGCGGGCCATCGCCGTGCCAGGGTCGATCCGGTATTCGGCGTGGGAAAGCTGCAATGTGGTGGCGACCCGCTTGCCCGGGGACATCCGCTCGGTGAGCGCGCGCTTCAGGCAGCGGACGGCCAGCTCTTCTTCACCTTCGAACACGGCCGCCCAAGCCGTGTTCCGCAAGATATCGATTCCCCAGGGCGTACTGATCGTGTGCGCCTCCAGCAAATGCGCGGCGACGCGCTTGCCGGGGACATCGGCGTCGGCGAGCAACTTCGCGGCGCGCGCATGGCTCACCGCGCGCGTCGCCAGCGGGATGTCTTGCAGGACGGAATGTCTTACGAACGAGTAGGTGAACGCCGGTACTCCGGTGTTGGTGAGCAGCCGCAGCCGGACGAGGGTGTCCACGCCTTCGACCGCGACGCGTTCGTCGACGCCGGCGAGCGCGGCGATGCGGTCGAAACCGGCGTCCTCGCCCAAGATCGCCACCGCGCGCACGAGCTGGGCGGCCGCGGGATACACCCGCAGCCTGGCCCGCAGGACCTCGCCGACCGCCGGGGAGCCGACCGTGTGGACATCGGCGCCGGGGGCCAGCCGGGCGAGGAGGTTGTTGAGAAGAAAAGGATTTCCGCCGGTGGCTTCGCGGCAGTCCACGGCCTTTCCGGTGAAGGTCATGGATTTCGAGGCGATCAGGCGCGCGGTTTCTTCGACACCGAGGCCGGCGAGCTTGATAATGGTGGGGGAGCAGCCCGCGAGTTCCAGAAGTGACACCTCGCCGGTCAATGTCTGACCCAGAATGGAAGTCAGCACGATCAGCACCGGGTACTCGGTCACCCGGTAGCGGATGTAGGCGAGGCAGCGCATCGACCAGGCGTCGGCGAGATGGATGTCGTCGACGGCCAGCAGCAGCGGGCCGCGCCCGGCCACCTCGCGCACCAGGTGGAGAAAACCTTCCAGCGCAGCCGTTTGGTCATGTTCGGTGCGCGGCCGTTCCTCCAGCGGGGATTTGAGCGGCGCGCCGCCCAGGGCGCGTGTGAGCCCGTCCGACAACTGCCTGGTCACGCCGCCGCTGAGATGGGTCTCGAGCCCGGAACCCTTCGCGATCACCACCGCGAAGGCCGTGCGCCTCGCGTACTCCGAGAGCGCTTCGAGCAGCGCCGTCTTGCCCATGCCGAACTCGCCTACCAGCACCGCGCTGCCGGCTCGGCCGTGGGTGGCGCCGTCGTACATGGCGGCCAGGGCGTTGAACTCGTCGTCGCGCCCGAAACGCGGGGCGCCGGCTGGACGCTTCGGTACCGAAGGTCCGCCGTAGGGGCTCTCGGAATTTGCTTCGGTACGCACCGTAGAGACCTTCGTGTCGGCTTGCGGCAGACTACTCGATGGTAACTGAAAGCGGGACAACCCTTTCACCGTCGCGCGACGTGACGGCCACACCGTTCGCTACTGGGGCAGGGGCAGAGATGCGCATCGTCGCCAGGCAGAACAGCAGGTTGGCCACGAGCAGTGGGAGCCAGCGGCACCGGACGCGCAGGGTGTTCTGCTTGCGCGCGGGCGCGGTGCGCGCGCCAGGGCCGTTGCCCGGCGGTAGATAGCCCAGTCCTTCGGCTTGGCCGAGCGCGCTGACGACCGCGCGCAGCCCGCCGAGTTCGCGACGGCAGGCCGGACACCGTCTCAAATGCGCTTCGAACGCGCGCGCGGCCTCGGCGTCCAGCACGCCGAGGCTGTACGCGGCCAATCCACGGTGGCCCGGCCTCCGAATCCTCATCGTGAACCCAGCTCCCCCAGCGCCCGGCGCAGCGTCCGCATCGCGTTGTACAACCGCGACTTGACGGTCCCCTCCGGCAGCCCCAGGATAATCGCCGCCTCGCGTACCGTGCGGCCGGCGAAATAGGTCTCGAATACGACCGACTGGTGTTTGTGATCGAGGTGGCGCAACGCGTCCGCGACGACCATCGCGGCCAATGTGCGATCCGTTTCGTCCGATGTCTCGGCAGTGTCCGGTGATTCGAGTTCTACTTCGCGGGGTCGAACCGAACGGTTTCGCCAGCCGTCGATCACTATTCTGCGCGCAACGGTCAGTAACCAACCGCGTAACATTCCGGGTTCGCGGTTCAGATCGTCGGAATGCTGCCATGCGCGGATAAAAGTTTCCTGCACAACGTCCTCTGTCCACTGCCGGTCATTATTCGTCAACCGGAGGACCTGCGCGAACAGTCGGTCACGAAAGTCCTTGTACAGCAAGGACATGAGCTCTTCCTTGGGATCGTCGGGGTTGTACTGGGGGTGCTCCCGACTGAACCGCCACCCTCTGCCACTCACTGCTTCCATAAGGCCGCGACCTCCCGCGAGGTGAGAGAATGGGTGCCGCGAGCGTAGCGCAGAAGATCGGCGCGGGCTATATGTTGCCGCTGTCCACAAAATTTAACTCATGAGTACTATTTGATGTGATGCAGATCACATTTGTTACGGCCGTTAAGTCCTGAACCGGCTAGTGCGGGGCCGCGTACCTCCTTTTACGAGTCATTATGCGAAGGGACATCGGCAATGCTGTTCCGATCCGTGGCAAAGGGCGTGGTCATGGGCATGGGCATTGCGTTGACGCTGGCTTGCGCCGCGTTAGCGGAATTCAGTCGGGCGGACGCGATGGAACTACGGTCGGCGGACCGGGATCTGCTGGTCGCCGTTCATCGCGCGGGCATATGGGAAGGCCAGGCGAGCGTCCTGGCGCAGCAGCACGGGAACACTGTCCGGGTACGCGAAGTCGGCGCGGAGATCGTCCGCGACTACGACCGTCTCGATCCGGTCGCGCGGTCGCTGGCAGGCAGGCTCGCGGTGGCCCTGCCGGACACCGTCACCCGGGAACAACAGGCGTGGACGGACGAGATCCGGACGAGCGACCCGGGTCAGCGGTTCGACCGCGTTTACGTCAACCGGCTGCGCGCGGCGCACGGCACCCTCTTCGAACTCGCGTCGCAGGTGCGCGCCGCGACCCTCGACGACACGGTGCGCGCGTTCGCGCAGACCGTGGTCGAAACCATGCTGCGCCAGCTGAACCTGCTGGAGAGCACCGGAGTCGCCGAACCCGGTTCCCTGGTGCTGACCGCCGCGCGGGGTGGCAACGCGCTCGGCGGCGCCGACTTCGTGCTCGCCGCCGTGCTGTCGGTCGTCGCGGGCGCGGCCACGTTCCGCCTGATCCGCCTGCTCGGCGCCCCGAGCGGGAAGTGACGCCGATGCGGCCGTACCTGCTCGCCGCCGTGCCGTCCGCGCACGACAGCGGAGTCTGTGACATAGCCACGCTTTCGGGCCGGGTCGCCTACGTGACCCTGTGTCTCACCCTGGTCTGGGGAGTGTTGACCGCGACCGGCTGGATCCGCCGGGTCACCGGGCACCACGCACTGCGCAGCGGGCACCTGATGCTCGCGGCCTTCACCCTCGCGAGCGGGATGCTGCACGCGCTGGCCTTCCTCTTCCTCGACGACGACACGCTGACCGTGCTGAAACTGCTCATCCCCTTCGCGGACGGCGGATACGCGCGGCACGCCTGCGCGATCATCGGTTTCGAACTCTGCGTCGCCATCGCGATCGCCGCCGGTGTCCGGCGGGGCCTCGCGGACCGGGGCTGGCGGCGACTGCATCAGAGCGGGTACGCGGCCGTCGGCCTGCTGATGATCCATTCGTGGTTCGGGGCGATCGCCAACGGTCATCTGGCGGTGGTGTGGCTCGGCGGGATCACCGTTTCGGTCCCCGCGGTCCTGCTGACGGTCCTGCGCTTCCTTCCGGTGGCGAAATTGGTCGGACTCGGCCTGCTCCAAGCGGATCCGGTCACCCTGGCGGTGCCCTCGGGCAGCGGCGTCGTCCTGGTCAGCGTCGACGGTCACCGTTGCCACCGCTACGGGATGTGCCAGGCCGAAGCCCCGGAGGTCTTCCAGTTGCAGGACGACCGGCGGCTGCTGTACCTGCGGCAACCCGAATCCGCGCAGACCCCGCGAGTGCGGGCCGCGGCCAGAGCCTGCCCGATGCGTGCCATCCGACTCGAGGGAGCCACACCGTGACCGACCACACCGAGCAAATCGTCATCGTGGGTGCGGGCCCGGCCGGGCTCCGTGCCGCGGAACGCCTGCGGGAGCTGGGCTTCGGCGGCAGGCTGATGATCATCGGCTCCGAGCCCGACATGCCCTATCACCGGCCGGCGCTGTCCAGGCAGCTCATCGCGGGCACCGCGACCCCGCCCGACGTCCGCCTGGCCGCGCCTGGTGACGTCGACGCCGTGTGGCGGTTCAACACCACCGCCGTGCATCTGCAGCCCCGGCGCCGCGTCGTGCACCTGCCGGGCGCCGAAGAGGTGCGCTACGACGGCCTCGTCATCGCCACGGGCGTCGAATCCCGGCGCCTGCCCAGCGCGCCGTATGACCATCCGTGCGTTTTCGTGGTCCGGACACTGGCCGACGCGATGGCGCTGCGCCACGGGCTGGCCGCCAGCGAGGGCCCGGTCGCGGTGATCGGCGGCGGTTTCCTCGGCTGCGAGATCGCGTCGACCGTGCGCGAGCTCGGCCGGGAGGCGGTCATCGTCGGCCAGGCGCCGACGTTGCTCGGGGACGTGCTCGGCCCCGAGGTCGGCAGACGGCTCACCTCCCTGCACGCCGACCACGGGGTCCGGCTCGCGCTCGGCACGTCGATCCGCCGCTGGCTGCCCGAGCGGCGGAGCCTCGGCATCCAGCTCGTCGACGGCAATCTGCTCGACGTCTCCTGTGCCGTCATCGCCGTCGGGACCGTCCCGTCGGTGTCCTGGCTGCGTGGTGCCGGGCTGCCCATCGCGGACGGCCTGGCCTGCGGCCCCACCTGCCACGTCGTCGGCACCGACAGCGTGGTCGCCGCCGGCGACGTGGCACAGTGGCCCAACCTGCGGTTCGGGAGCGCGCCGCAGCGCGTCGAGCATTGGCTCAACGCGGTCGAGATGGGCTGCGCCGCCGCCGAGAGCCTGCTGGCCGGGCCCCGCGCGGCGCGGCCGTTCGCGCCGGTCCCGCGGTTCTCTTCCGAACAGCACGGGGTGCGGATCCAGGTCGCGGGCATGCCCGCGCTCGGCACCGACACCGTGGAACTGAGCCCGCCGGAATCCGGCGACCGATCCGTGACCGGGTTCGTGCGCGACGGCCGCCTCGTCGGCGTCGTCTGCCTCAACAGCCCCGCCGCGATGCTCAGCTGGACTGCCGAAATCGCCGAGCAGAATCCCGTTTCCCGCGTCGAAAGGGAGAACAGCCGTGCGTCAGGCCAAACCCGTCATCGCCCTGCTGGCGGCGGTGCTCATCGCAGGCGCACTGATGTGGTGGCGGGGGGATGACCCGGTCGCGCCGATCGTGGTCGGCGGCCGGGCGGTCCAGGCGCCGGTGACCGAGCAGCTCTCCGCGACCCCGCAGGTGCCGCCACCGGCCGCGAAGCCGGCGCCGTCCGCACCCGCGCGGATCGCCGCCGTGCGGCTGCCGACACTGGGCAACGCCGTCGTGGACGGCGACGGCGCCGTGCTCTACCGCTACGACCGGGACAGCGCGAGACCGTCGATGTCGGCCTGTGTCGACGCGTGCACCAGGACCTGGCCGCCCGTGCTGACGGCGGGCACGCCGGTGGCGGTCGGCATCGATCCGCGATTGGTGGGCACCATCCCGCGGGCGGATGGCACCTGGCAGGTGACACTCGGCGGCTGGCCGCTGTATCGCAACGCGACCGCGTCGCCGGGGAAATGGACCGGGCAAGGCGTCAGCCTCACCTGGTTCGCGGTCGGCCCGGACGGGAGCGAGAACCTGAACGGGCTTCCCGCGTCTCCGACCGGGTGACACGGGACGAGGCCGCGCGGGACGGCGGCACGAACGCGACCTGTCCAACCGGTAACATTTCCCGGCGGACGAGTTGGCAGTGCGGTCGCGTGACGGGAAACCGTCTCGAGGAAAGTCCGGACTCCGCAGGGCAGGGTGGTTGCTAACGGCAACCCGGGGTGACCCGCGGGACAGTGCCACAGAAAACAGACCGCCCCCGTCTCCGGACGGGGGTAAGGGTGAAACGGTGGTGTAAGAGACCACCAGCGCCCCGGGTGACCGGGGCGGCTAGGTAAACCCCACCCGGAGCAAGGCCAAGAGGGAGCGCGAGCTCCTGCGCAGGCGTTCGAGGACGGCCCGTCCGAGTCTGCGGGTAGGCCGCTAGAGCCTGCCGGCGACGGCAGGCCGAGATGGATGACCGCTCATCACGGTTCGCCGTGAGGACAGGATCCGGCTTACATGCCAACTCGTCCGCTTTCCTGCCCGAACGGTCACCCCCGGCGTGGCTACCCCGGGGTAGGGTCAGCCGTATGGGCGACGTCGCTTTCCGGCTGCACCGAGTACTCGATCCCTTGCACGCGATGATCTACTTCGCGCCCGAGACCGAGGACAAACTGACCGCCACGGGCCTGCGACCGGGCCGGATGTGCTATTTCGCCGGCCGATCGGCCGCTTTCGGCGCCATCGGCGCGGGCGGCGTCGCGGCCACCTTCTACAACTTCAATCCCGAACTCGTCGCGCGCCACATCCCGCGCGCGTGGACGCTGGCGACGCCGGCCGAGGTGCTCGCCGCCCGGCTGGAAGCCGCCGACACCGTGCTGCGCCGCCTGCTCGGCGACGAGGTCGTGGCTTCCGCCGAGGTGGCCGAAGCCGCCGAGCTCGCCCGCGAAGCCGCCGGCGGCTGCACCCCGGAAGGCCGTCCGCTGTACGCGGCGCACGCCGATCTGCCGTATCCCGCCGAACCGCACCTCGCGCTGTGGCACGCGATCACCCTGCTGCGTGAATTCCGCGGCGACGGGCACATCGCCGCGCTGATCGAGCACGGCCTCAGCGGGCTCGGCGCGCTCGTGACGCACACGGCGACGGGCAAGGGCTTCCAGGCGGCGGCCGCCCGGCTGACCCGGGGCTGGTCCGACGAACAGTGGGACGCCGAGGTGGCCGCGCTCGGCGAACGCGGGCTCATGGACACCGAGGGTGAGCTCACCGGCAAGGGACACGAACTCCGCGCCGATATCGAACGCGTCACGAACCAGGCCGCGATCGGCCCGTGGACGCACCTGGGCGCCGACAAGACGGAACGGCTCCACGACCTCGGCCGCGAACTCAGCCGGACCGCGGTCTCGGCGGGCGCGTTCCCGTCGGGCGTGTTCGCCGCGGGTGCCGGACGCGGCTAACCGCCGCGAGGCCCGTTTTTGAAACGCTGAACGCTTCAAAACCGCCGCGCGCAACCCGCCGTCCGTGTTGATAGGTCGCTCACACGGTCAGGGGGCAGTCCCAGCCGCCGGTACATCCGAACGCCCCGAAAACCCGCCGTTCGGGTCACCGAGCGTCTCGAATGAGCCGTCATTGTCACGGACCGTTGATCACCTGCGAGGCGACTGGTCCTGGGCGCGCTTACACAGCGGACTCGCCGATTGCGGCCGAACAGGGCATGTCACACTGTTCGCGGCTTCATCTCGCCAGAAAACCCTCTACCCACAGTGACCAAAACGCTCCCTTGTGGGTGAGTTCCTCCACGCACTGCGAAATCCGGGCGATGGGGGTTAATCCTGAGGGCCCTTGCCGTGATGATGGAGTGCGGACATCCCGGTCGAGCCGAGAGCCGGGCCCAGATCGACATATCTACAGAGAGCGCTTTGACCACTACGCCTCGTGACGCCATGATGTGTCCGAAGCACCATGAAGAACCAAGCGGGGCCCACCGGCAGATCGCGACCAAGCGACCAAGCTCCGCGCACCGGGAGTAAGCGATGACCACCTTGACCACCTTCGAGACGCTGGCCGCCGGCGAGCTGGGGACCGGCAACGTCCGCAGCTGGCTGATCGACAACATCATTCCCCTGGTGCTACTCGCCGTCGCGCTCCTCCTGCTCTGGCTGGGCGGCGGCAAGGGCGACAACGCGGGTGTCATGCGCCGCCTCGCCGGTGTGGTGATCGCGCTCGCGATCATCGGGCTCGCCGTCAGTGGTGCCGGGGTCAACGTGGGCCAGTGGATCGCTGGCCTCTTCACCGGCTGAGGCGCCGGCAGTGCGCATCCGGACAGATGACGAGGTCTATCGGGTCGACGCCGTCTGGCTGGGCCCTCCCAAAGCGACCTTCCCCTGGCGCGCCCGCTACGTGGCGTGGCTCATCGGCATACCCATCTTCCTGGTCGTGCTCACCGTGCAGCGATGGGCGGGCATCAGCTTCGGGTTCTTCTCGACAGCCTGGGGCTTCGTCATCACAATCGTGATCACCAGGTTCATCACCGCCAAGATCAGCCACGAGCGCCCGCTCGGCGCCGTGGCCGCCATGTGGGCCCGCGAGCTCGGCGCCCCGCGTGAACGCACCACGGGGACCGGCGGCGCGGTCAGCGCCAGCCGCGTCCGGGTCCGGGCCGAGCGCCCGCTGCCCAAGCACAAGCGCCGCAAGCGGCGCGCACGCCAGCACAGTTATAAAGGGAAGGGTTCCGCCGGGGATGGTCTCCTCGGGGGACCCACGCACCACGGAGCGCAGGGCACACCACGAGCGCGCCGGAGCCGCAGCAACGCTCCGGCCGGGAGGTAGTCGTTGTTCGGTCGCGGCGGAAGCCGAGGTAAACGTGAACAAGACCTGCACAACGGGTGGCAGACCCCGCAGCAGGTCCGTTCCGCGCAGGCCAAGCAGGCCGGTCGCAAGGGCAGGCGCCTGCCCGGCGAACAGGCGATACCTACCTATACCCCGTCGATCGCCGCGCGAAGCATCGACGGGCACCTGTTACGCACCGGTTATGAGGTGTACGCGTGGTACCGGCTCGCGCCGCAGCGCTGGTCGTTCCGCTCGGACTCGCAGCGCCGCGACCTGATCGCCGCGATCGCGGGCCAGTACGCCGAGCTGCAGGGCCGCTGGCTGCACCTGCGGGTGACGAACCGGCCCTATCCGATCCGCATGTGGGCCGAAGCGCACGTCCACAACGCCGTCAACCGGCCGCAGGACATCCCGGGCGCGCTGAGCTTCGACGACTACCTCATCGGTGAGCAGCAGCAGCTCATGGGCCGCTCGATGGCCGAAAAAGAGGTCTACCTCGGCGTTCAGGTCCAAACGCGCCGGATGGTGGACCGAGCGGTCGAGCGCGCCGCGCCGGTGCTGCGCAAGATCCTGCCGGAGGCGGTCGACGCGGAGCTGACCGCGCTGGACTCCGAGGTCGAGCACCTCGACCAGGTGATCGGCTCGGCCGGTCTCGAGGGCAGGCCCGCGCACGCCGACGAGATGTCCTGGCTGATGCACCGTTCGTGCTCGCTGGGCCTGCCCGCGCCCCGCAACATGCCCGCCGTGCCCGGCGCGGCCTGGGAGCCGGAGGACCTCGCCAGCTTCACCGACGCGGCCGACTTCCACGCCGACCCGTACGCGCCCACGGTGACCGTTCGCGGCCGCACGGGGTCCAACGCCGGTGTTTCGCGGCATCTCGCGGTGCTCACGGTCGGGCAGATGCACGGATTGCAGATCCCCGAGGTCGACGATCCGTGGATCCAGCACGCCGACCGGCTCCCGGCCTCGGTCGAGGTTTCGGCGCGGATCTACGTCCGGCGGCCCGAAGAGGTCGCCGGTGAGCTGCAGCGCCAGATGAACAAGGTGCGCTCGCAGGTCAAGCACTACACCGACGAGCACGAGCTCGAGCCGCCGCAATCGCTGGCGCGCCAGGCCGGGCGGGTGCTGGAGATCGACGACGAGATGACGTCGGGCTTCACCGCGCTCGCCACCCGCGTGCGGTCCTGGTGGCGGCTCGCGGTGTCCGGCCCGACCGAGCGCGACGCGCTCAAGCTGGCCCAGCAGCTGCTGGACCTGTACAAGCCGAAGATCGCGATCGAGCACCCCGAAGCGCAATACGCGATGGCCCGCGAGTTCATCCCGGGCGAGCCGCTCGCGTCGGCCGCGTACATGCGGCGCGGAAGTGTCGTGTGGGCGTCGTCCGCGGTGCCCACCGCGACCGCGGAGGTCGGCGACCGCCGCGGCATCCTGCTCGGGGAGACCTGCACCGCGACCCGGCGCCCGGTGGCGTGGGACCCGTGGATGGCGCAGGAGATCCGCGACGGCTCCGGCCTGACGGCGATGGTCGCTGGGCTCGGTGGCGGTAAGTCGTTCCTCGGCGGCGGCATCGTCTACAAGACGCTGCGCGCCGGCGCGCACTGGACGATCCTCGACCCGTCCGGCCCGCTGTCGCGGCTGTGCGATTTGCCGGAGATCCGCCCGTACGCGCGTCCTATTAATTTGCTCAACGCCCAGCCCGGCATCCTCAACCCATATCGCGTGGTCGCCGAACCGCTGCTCGAGCACTTCATGGACGAGGACGACCCGGAGCGGTCGTGGCGCCGTGAGAAGGCGCTCGCGGGTGCCACGCGCAGGCGTCTCGTACTTGACGTACTGACCGGTGTGCTCCCGTACGAGGTCTCGCGGATGGCCCAGACTCGGATCGTGCTCCTGCGTGCGGTCCGTGCGGTCGGCGGGCGCTTCGACGCCGACCCCGGGCAGGTCATCGACGCGCTGCGCCGTGACTCCAGCGAGCACCACGAGCACGCGGTCGTCGTCGCGGACTTCTTGGACGAAATGCGCGAGCGCATGGCGCTGCTCATCCCGGAGACCGACGCGGACCCGTACGCGGAGACGCGGGACGACCGGATGACGGTGCTCACCATGGCGGGCCTGACGCTGCCCAAGGACGGCGTGCCGCGCGAATACTGGACCGACGCGGAATCGCTCGGCGTCGAGATGCTGAACCTCGCGGCCTGGCTGACCCAGCGTTCGGTCTACGAGAAGCCGAAGGAACTGCGCAAGGGCGTCTGGATCGACGAGGCGTTCTTCCTCTCCGAGGTCCCGACCGGTCGCGTGCTGATGAACCGCTTCGCGCGTGACTCGCGCAAGTGGAACGTCCGCGTGCTGCTGTCCTCGCAGATCCCGGCCGACTTCCTCAAGATCCAAGGTTTCGTCGCGCTGCTCGACTCGGTCTTCGTGGGCCGTCTCGACGACGACGACGCCCAGGCCGACGCGCTGCGCCTGCTCAAGGTCCCCGTCGGGGTCGGCTACGAGCAGGTCATCGCCGCACTCGGCCGACGTCCAGGCGGTCAGCGCGGACTCGAGCGCGACACCGAACCCCGTCAGTTCGTCTTCGGCGACGGCGCGGGCGGTGTCGAGCGGATCCGCGTCGACTTCTCCGGTCCCCATCTGGAACACCTGCGCGGCGCCATGGACACGACCCCGGGGTCGTCGTCCGCGGAGTCCAGGCCGCAGCCGGGCACGGCGCTCGTTCCCACGGACGAGACCAAGCCGTACGTTCCTGTTCCCCCCGAAGACGACGAGCTCGAGCCCGATCTCGAGCTGGCCGCCGAGTTGGAGGTCGGGTTGACCGAGGAGCAGTTGCTGGGCGGTATGAACAACACCGTCGACAAGCCAGCGGCAGAGAACGGCGGCGGACAGCACGCTCGCGCCGGCAAGGGTGGAACCGGCAGGGACGCGGCATGACGCTGCTGACCCTGGCGGCCGTGCTCGCGTGCGCGGCCGGCTGGCACAAGCTGCGCAAGCGGCTGAAGCACGGGCCGACCGGGCGGACCCGGCCGACCAAGCTGGCGACCGTGCTCATGGTCGCCGGCATCCTCGGGCTGCAGCTGACCATGACCGCGCCGCCCGCGATGGCGGCGCAGTGCGGCGAGGCGCCGAACCCGGAACGCCCAGGCTCCGGCATGGTCGGCGCGCTCGACCCGGCCGATGGGCACGGCGAGGCCGGCAGCCCTTACCTCGCGTACGGCTACGCCGGCATGGTGTGGGACACCTTCCAGACGAATTGTGGTCCGCTGGCGGGGTTGAACTCGCCGAACTCGGCGATCGACACCTGGGCAGGCGGCCAGCTGTTCAACATCGGCAAGAACATCGTCGGTGCGACCAACTCGCTGCACTACACCGTGCTCGAAGGCGGGTTGCTGAACCCGATCTACAACGCCGTCAAGGCCGGGGCCGAGAAGGTCTACAACAACATCTACGCGCAGTTGTTCGGACTCGTCGCGCTGATTCTGTCGATCATGATGTTCCGCAACATCTGGCGTGGCGACCTGGCGGCGGTCAGCAAAAAGGCGCTCTACGCGTTGGCCGGGGTGTGGCTGGCGGCGTCGTCGCTGGCGTTGTTGCGCTACTACGACCCGATCGACAAGGCGATCGTCCAAACCACGACCAACATCCAGGCCGGATTCGTGGACGAGTCTTCGAACAGGGTGCTGCGGGAGGTGCTGCCGACGAACCTGCACAACGAGGTCGTCTACAAGAACTGGCAGCGTGGCGAGTTCGGCTCACCGACTTCACCGCAGGCCGAGCAGTTCAGCGGTCCGCTCCTCGACGCGCAGGCCTTCACGTGGGCGCAGCTGCGGGACGGATCGGACGCCAACCAGCAGGTCATCGACGCGAAGAAGGCTTCGTACAAGGACATTTCCACCAAGCTCGGTCCGGCGACCGGGTACTTCACCGGTGAGGACGGCAGTCGCACCGGGTCTGGTTTCCTCGCGCTCGGGCAGAGCTTGGTCTACTCGCTGTTCCAGCTGCTTGCGAAGGCCTCGGTCCTTCTGGCACAGGTGCTCATCCGGCTCTTCACGCTGACCGCGCCGCTTGTCGGCTTGATCGCGTTGCTGCACCCGGACATCCTTCGCCGGGTTCTGAAGGTCGCGGGCGCGGTCGCGTTCAACCTCGTGGTGCTGTCCGTGCTCGCCGGTGTGCACGCGCTTCTGCTGCAGGCCATCTTCGATGCGGGGAATTCGCTGTCGATGCTGACGCAGATGGTGATGGCCGGCATGGTCACCGTTCTTCTGTTCATGGTCGGCAGGCCCGTGCGCCGGCTGTGGCAGATGGTCGAGATGTCGGTCAGCATGGTCGGCGCGGCGGTTCCTTCACCGCGCGGCGGGATCTTCTCCAGGTTCCGCAAGAACCAGGGGCCGACCCCGCAGGACGAGTTCTGGCAGAACATCCGCGACACCGATGACGTCGTCGACGGCGACGCGCGTGGCCCGATCGGCGCGATTTCCGGCGGCGGACGTTTCCGGCCGGAAGCGACGATCTTCGCCAGCTCGCAGCGGCTCGACTCGCCGGGTGCGCGGCCTGCCGCGGCTTGGTCCGGCGCGTCGTGGCCCGGTGCGATCGACGGCAGCGGGGAGCGTCCGGCGCTGCCCGCTGGCGGCGGTGGCGCCGGGGTGTTCAGCAATTACGGGCCCGGCGGGAACGAACCGGGCGACTTCATTTACCCGCCGAACGGGCGTAAGCCGGTACGGGCGAGCCGCCGCGTCGACACGTCGCCGGTGTTCGACCGCCGGTGGAGCGACGAACCCGAGCCGGTGGTGGTGCCCTCGAGGCTGTCCGCCGGTGGCGGGCAGGCCGACTTCACCTCGCCCGAGTACAACTCGCCGGTGCGGACGTCGCCGATCCCGCAGCCGAGGCGCGTCGACCCCGAGGTCGTCGCGGGCAAACCGGTGTTCGTGCTGTACCGGCCGTCTCGCGGTATCGAGGTGCGCGAGGACGTTCGCGACACCGATCACCTGATGGGCAGGTAGCCGATGCCCATTCGCACCAACCGCGGCCGGGCCGCGGTCTACCGGAGACTCTGGGGCTTCCCGCTGCGCTCGCCGAAGCATCTGGTCGGCACGCTCATCGTGGTCGCCGCGCTGCTGACGACCCTCGGCATCGTGCTGCCGAAGGTCATCGACAAGCCCAACCCGACGCTGACCGCGATCCAGCCGTCCACGACCCGGACGACGTCGTCCCACCCCGGCAGCGGACCCGGCGCCCCGCCCCCCGCCACGACGACCACCCCGCCGCCGCAGACGCGGCTTTCGGGTTCGCAGACCACGCCGACCCCGTCCGCGCCGAACGCGGACGCGATCCGCGTCGCGAAGGAGTGGGCCACCGCGTGGGTGCGGCATCCGGCGGGCACCACCCAGGAGCAGTGGCTCGAAGGGATGCGGGCGTTCACGACCGAGGAGTTCTTCGCCGCGAAGCTGACGACCGTGCCGGTCGAGAGCGTCGCGGGGAACCAGGTCACCGGTGAGCCGCAGGTCGTCAACTCGTTCACCAGCTCAGTGCTGGTCACGGTCCCCACCGATGGTCCGAAACTCAGCATCACCCTGGTCGTGACCAACGCGGGGTGGCGGGTTTCGGAATACGACAAGGCGAGCTGATCGCCATGCGCGTCGGAGTGGTGGCGACGGTACTGGCGGGCATCGGCCTGGCGGCGGTCCTGACCGTCGGCACGGTCGTGAAAGTCGTCACCGACCAGCAGCAGGCGGCGCAGGCGCAGCGAGTCATGAACGTCAGCTGTGACGCTTCGCTCGGCCCGACCCAGCCCGGAACGGGCGACCAGGGTTCGGTCGACGCGGCCAAGCTCGACGACGAGCAGCGGAGCATCGTCACCGCGATCATCAGTATCGGCAAGCAGCGCGAACTCGCGCCCCGCGCGTGGCAGGTGGCGATCCAGGCGGGCATGACCGAGTCCGGGCTGCACAACCTCACCTACGGCGACCGCGACTCACTGGGCATCTTCCAGATGCGCCCGTCGATGGGCTGGGGCACCGTCGCGCAGGTCACGAATGTCGAATACGAGGTCAACAAGTTCTACGACGTGCTGCTCGCCGTCCCGGACTGGCAGAACAAGCGGCCGGGCGACGCCGCACAGGCCGTCGAGCGGTCGGGGTTCCCCGACCGGTACCACAAGTGGGAGCCGATGGCCGCCGCGCTGGTGGAGGGCCTCGGTGCGGTCGTCAACGTGAGTGGCTGCGGCCAGGGCATGGGCGCGCTGGTGCCCGCCAGCCAAGCCGCCGGGCAGGCCATCCAGTTCGCTCTCGGTGAGCAGGGCAAGCCCTACGTGTGGGGTGCGACGGGGCCCAATTCCTACGACTGCTCGGGCCTGATGCTGCGGGCGTACGAGTCGGCCGGGATCATCCTGCCGCGGGTGTCGAAGGACCAGTACCACGCCGGGGCGATGATCCCCGTGCGTGAGGCGCAGCCCGGTGACCTGCTGTTCTTGGCCAACGACCCGTCGAACCCGGCGACCATCCACCACGTGATGATGTACCTCGGCGAGAACAAGATCGTCGAAGCGCAGCAGACCGGCGTGCCGGTACACACCCGGGCGTTTTCCTTCGACGAGAAGGAACTCGTCGGGCAGGCAGTCCGGCCCGGCGTCTAGCATCGGAAACGTGGCCAAGCGATTCGGGAAGCGCAAGTCGTCTCCGGGCAAGCCCGAGGACGACCCGAGGGACCTGTTCGGGTCCTCCGGCCTGCCCCGGCACGCGGGCCGGCCAGCGTCCAGCACACCGCTCGCCGACCAGCTGAGCCGTGGCTACCCCGGCGTCGACGCCGGCTACGTGGTGATCCCGCGGTCGATCGCCGAGGGCATGTCGCTGCCGTGGCAGCAGCAGATGGCGGCGCTGCTCGCGCAGTTCCACCAGGAGCACGCGCGGCTGAACTGGCCGATCTACAAGGTGGTGCCGTCGCGGTACGAAAACCTCGTCGACCTGGACGAGGAGCAGCTCGCCGAGGCCGGGTACATCGTCGAGATCGACACCGAAGGCGAGATGGTCTACCGCGAGCGCAGCGGCCGCAAGGTCGAGGATCCGCAGTCGACGACGGTGCTCGTGTCGTGCCTCGACCCGATCCCGAAGCCCTCGCAGGCGCGGCAAGCGCCGCCGGTCCAGCAGCCCCAACAGCAGCAGCCGGTGCGTCCGCCGTCGACGGGTGAGCCGCCGCGCGCGCCCGCGCCGATGAACATCGGCCCGGCGCCGGTGTGGCGGACGGTCACTCCTCAACCCGCGCAGACGCCGGTTCCGCCGTTGCCGCCGCAAGCGGTCGCGAAGCCGGTGCCTCCGCCTCCGCCCGTTTCCCCGGCGCAGTCCGCGCAGACGGGGCAATCCACCCCGATGGCTCCGCCCGCGCAGGCGTCCGGCGCGCACGCGGCTCCGGCGACACAGGCGGCCACTCCGGCGCCGTCCACACCGCCACGGGGCACACCGACGACGACTTCGGCCCCGGTGGCGACGCATGCGGTCACTCCGGCGCCGCCCACGCCGCCGCGGGGTACGCCGACGGCTGCGGCGCAGTCAGTTGCTCAGCCATCCGTTGCGCAGCCGCCGGTGACACAGGCCGCGCCGGCTTTGCCGCCGTTGCCACAGCCGTCTTCTTCCGCGACGCGTTCGCAGCCCGCGTCGCCGTTGCCGCAGCCGACGCCACCCTCGCCGCCTCCACCGGCACCGCCGCAGCCCGCGCCGCCGGTTCAGCAGCAGCCGCCCATTCAGCCTCAGCCGCAGGTCACGTCGCCGCAGCAGCAGGTCGCGCCGCCGACGAAGGTGTCGCCGCCCGGTCAAGCCGCGCCCGGTCAAGCCGCGCCCGGCCACACCCCGCCGGTGGTGCCGCCGCCTCCGCGGCCGGTGCCGCCCGAGCACGATTCGCCGCCGACGCCGCCGTCGGGCATCCGGCCGGATCGTGGCTGGTTCGACGAGATGGCCGAGCCGGACGCGCCCGTCGAGGGCGGCGAGTTCGGTCCGACGGGCGACCCGACGGAGATCCCGTACCGCTACCGTAAATAGCCATGGACGTCACCTGGCACGCCGGCTGGCCGTCGCCCAAGCACGACACGGCACCGGAAATCCAGGTGCACACGCACGACGAACGAACCTTCATCCTGCGGCAGAACAAATCGGTGCACTACGAAGCCCCGTTCCTGTTCCTGCTGCTCGGCGAAGACCGCGCGTTGCTGCTCGACACGGGCGCGACGCCGGAGCCGGAGTACTTCCCGCTGCGCCGGGTCGTCGACGAGCTGATCGCGGCCGTCCATCCGGAACCGGGCTATGGCCTGGTCGTGGCGCACACGCACGGGCACGGCGATCATGTCGCCGGTGACGGTCAGTTCGACGGCCGTGACAACACGGTCGTCGTCGGGCCAGGGCTGGACGAGGTCGTCGCGTATTACGGTTTCCCGGATTGGCCGTCCGGACTGGCGGAGCTTGACCTGGGCGGACGGATCGTCGACGTGATCCCGGGGCCTGGCCACGAATCCGCGGCCACGGTGTTCTTCGACCGCGATACCGGGCTGCTCTTCACCGGCGATTCGCTCTATCCGGGCCGGTTGTACGTCCGCGACTGGCCCGCGTTCGTCGCGACCGTCGACCGGCTGGCCGAGTTCTGCGCGACACGGCAGGTGACGCACGTGCTGGGCTGTCATATCGAAATGACCGCTGAACCGGGCAAGGACTACCCGCGCGGGACGACCTACCAACCGGACGAGCCGCCGCTGGAACTCACCGTCGACCACGTGTATCAGCTGCAACGCGCGCTCGCGAAGGTCGACGGTGCGAAGGGCATCCATCGCTTCGACGACTTCATCGTCCAGGTCTTCTAGAGCTCTGCGACCACGATCATGCGGCCATGCTCCGCGGTCAGCGGTTCGCCCCCCCCCGGTCCGCCTGCCGTGTGGAAACCGGCTTGAAGTCCGCGGGCGGACCATGCCGTCGTTGCTGATCGGCCATGCCCGCACGCGACATCGAGCACGTTCATCCCTTCGCCAAGACCCGGTCGCCGCGAAATCACCGCGACGGCCGCATTGCTGACGTTCTCTGTCAGCTCGGCGCTCATGAGTTGCAAGGTAGTCGGGGTCGATCAGACCGTCCGTCCCGAATCCCTCAGGGCCGTTCAGCGTGACAGCGAGTCCAATCGGTGTCACGCTCTTGTCATGCCTAGCGACAACGATCCGAACCCGGACCAGGGCTGGTACTTCAACACCCGCACCAACCAGGTCGAACACCACGACCGCGGCCGCGGCATCGACCTGCTCGGCCCATATCCGGACGAGGCCACCGCCCGCCGCGCGCTGCAGATCGCCCGCGAGCGCACCCGCAAGGCCGATGCCGACGACTCCGCCTGGGACGACTAGCGAACCACAGTTGACGATGGCGGGGCCTGGTGGCCGGACTGGTTCGGCCACCAGGTGCCGTATCGCGCAATGCCCGGATATTCCGCGTTGAACGATCGACACTGTGTCCCGAAAAAGACTCTTACGTCCTGAAATGACGTCAATTGGTGCGGTTTCAGGCTGGCTTGAAATATTTGCCGACAGGGATGAAGTGCGTGCAGAGGTCGCGAATCTTGCTATCCTGGCGGGCGGATACCGGGAGAGCGCGAGTTGGCGACGAAACCTAGCTGTTTCCTATCCTTCTGCTGTTGAGGTGGTATCTGCCGTTTCCGGGGGCTTCATGACGGCGAAAGATCTACTCACTTCTTGTCCGAGGGTGGCGAACAGGGGATGTCAGTGGATTTCGGGGTTTCACTAATCCGTGTGCTGATCGCCGTCCGGGATGAACGGCGGCTGGGCGCGTTGGCCCGGATGGTCGGCAGCGAGCCGGACTGCGCGGCCCCGCGGGTCGTCGTCACCGTCGCCGATCTGGTCGCGGCCGACCGGACCGGTTGGCCCGATGTGATCTTCCTCGACGTCGGTTTGACGGATTCGCCACCACCGCTCTCCTGCGCGGCGGTCGCGGTCACGGACGACCGATTTCAGGCCGATTCATTGCCTGGATTGGCCGAAGTGGGCATACGTGGAGTCGTGCGCGCGGTCGATCGGCGTCGCGACATGGTCGCAGCCATGCGCACGGTGCTCGACGGTGGGTGCTGGCTGGCACCGGCGCTCGGCGGGGATTTGCTGGCGTCGCTGGCCGGCAACACGTTCTGTGTGCCGGGTAACCTCACCGCGCGGGAGGTCGATGTGCTGAACCTGGTTTCGGCGGGTTTGTCGAACGCCGAGATCGCCGAGCGACTGTTCATCACCGGTAATACCGCGAAATACCACATACGGAACCTGCTTACGAAATTCGCAGCACGCGACCGCGCACACCTGGTCGCCATCTCGTGCCGGATTACTCGAAACTATCCCAACGGGTGGGGACGGCTGATTGCGAAGTAGCTAGCGTTCATGGGGTCATCGTAAGGGAGCCTGCGAATATCGTCGGATTTCCTTTCGTCGGGAGAAGCATCTCGCCGTGTAAACGCGCGAAGAGATGATCGACATAAAGGGGTTTCTCCATGAAAGCAGTCAAGTGTGTGGCTACCACCGCGGTATTCGCGGCAATGATCGGGCTCGCCGTGCCGATCACGGCCGAGGCGGCACCGCAGGGGTCCGCGATCGTGGCGCAGTCGTCGGTGCGGACCGGCCAGTCGGCCGAGTTGACCAAAGCGGTCGAAGCGCTCACGCCGTACGTGCATCGGCAGGCAGATGGCACCTTCCAGCTCGTCGCGCCGGACAGAGTGGTGCGGGCGGTCGGGTCGTCGATGTACACCAAGATCGCCGCGTCGGTCCAGCGAGTGAACGCGATGATCATGGCCGGCGAGCTCGTGTCGGACGCGTCCCTCGCGGTCCGCTCGTCGAATCCGGACGCGCTGTCAACGCGGACGATGGACGGTTCCAACGGCCTGTCGTTCCACTGGTGGGGCATCGAGGTGGACTTGGACTCCTATTGGACGAACAAGCTCGTCAGCGTGATCAACGCGGGCGCGGGGGCTGCCGCCGTCGCGGCCGTGCTCGCCGGTGCGGGCGTCATCTCTTCGCCCGGCGCGGTGCCCGCCGGCGTGGTTTCGGGGATTCTTTGGATCGGTGCCAGCGCCATCCAGTTCTGCTCGAACTCCAACGGCGTCTCGCTGTACCTGACCTACACGGGTGTCCCGTGGTGCAGCGGTCAGTGATCTAGGCCGGAGGTCCGTGCCGGACCTCCGGCACGGACCTCCGGGTCGCAGTCCAGCGGGCCGGGCAGTCGAGAAGAAGGTGGGAAACCGTGGCGGGGTGGGAGAAGGCGCTCTTCGTACTAGGCGTCGTGCTTGAACTGAGTGCGGCGGTGTTCTTCGTCGTGCATTTCTCCGAGATCGAGCACGTCACATCGGCTTTGGCTGGGCTCGGCCTCATTCCGCTGTTCGTGGTGATGATCACGCGACTGCGCCGTGCGGCTAAGAAGTGAGCGCTGGACCAAACACGAAGTCGGGGTCGACCTGGGCCGCCAGGTCCGAGCCCGCGCGGTCGCTGCCCCACGCGGCGGCGTTGCGCAGGTGGAATTCGACGCCCTGACGCTGGTACCGGGCCCAGTCCCGGTCCACGGAATCCACAGTGGACAGCATCGACGCCAGCGTCGCCAGGTTGTGCACCTCGAGTTCGCCGATCGGCCGGGCGCGGCCCCGCTCGGCGGCGCGGACGTGTCCGGAAGCCTGCATCCAGCCGAGCAGGTCCGGCCCGACCTCGGTGCTCAGGAATTCCACGTCCTCGGCGTCGGTGACCTTGTTGCCGACGACCACGAGCCGCACCCCGAAGTCACGCGCGTAGTCCGCGTATTGCCGGTAGACGCCGACGCTGCGCAGCGTCGGCTCGCACACCAGGAACGTCACGTCGAACCGCGTGAACAGCCCGGAAGCGAAAGCGTCGGCGCCCGCGGTCATGTCCATCACCACGTACTCGCCGTCGCCGTCGATCATGTGGTTGAGCAGCAGCTCCGCCGCGCCGACCTTCGAGTGGTAGCAGGCCACGCCGAGGTCGGACTCCTCGAACTGGCCCGTCACCGCGAGCCGGATGCCGCCGACCGAGCGGAAGCAGGCGGCGGAGATCGGGTTGTCGTCGAACGGCCGGACCAGCCGTGAACCGCGGCCCGGCGGGGTGGTCTTGATCATCGACGCCGTGTCGGTGATGCGCGGGTTGTCGCCGCGCAGGTACTCCTTGATCAGGCCCATGTGCTCACCGAGCGTCGGCAGCGCGTGGGCCTCGTCCTGGCTCGCGCCGAGCGCGACCGCCAGATGCTGGTTGATGTCCGCGTCGATCGCGAGCACGGGGCGGGCCGCGTCGGCGAGATAGCCGGTGAACAGCGACGCCAGCGTGGTCTTGCCGCTGCCGCCCTTGCCGACGAACGCGATCTTCACAGCGAGCACCTTTCCGAAGATGATTCCGGTTTTCATTATTGGCCCTCGCAACGTACACCCGACTGGCCCGCACCCGAACGGGCGATCAACCCTCCGGTCTCGGGTTAGGGTTGTCGAGTGGCCCCCCTGGTGATCCGCACCCATACGGCCGGGGGTGACTTCGGTCGCCTGCGCGCCGAGTTCGTGCTGCCTGAGTCGTTCAGTCCCGATGTCCTCGCCGAGGCCGAAGCCGCGGTCGGCGATCCGATCGAGCCGGCGGAACGGGAAGACGCCACCGGTCTGCCCTTCGTGACCATCGACCCACCCGGGGCGAAGGATCTCGACCAGGCGATCTTCCTCGAGCGGACCGCGACCGGGTTCCGCGTGCACTACGCGATCGCGGACCTCGCGACGTTCGTCAGGCCTGATGGCCCGATCGACCGCGAAGCCCGTCGCCGCGGCCAGACGCTCTATCTGCCGGACGGCAACGTCCCACTGCACCCGCCGGTGCTGTCCGAAGGCGCCGCGAGCCTGCTGCCAGGGGAAACCAGGCCCGCGGTGCTCTGGACTATCGACACGGACGCCAGCGGCCTGCCGGTCACCACCCATGTGCGCCGTGCGCTGGTCCGGTCCACCGCGCAGTTCGACTACGAGACCGTGCAGGCCGAGATCAACGCGGGCAGGCCGCATCCGTCGATCGCCGCGTTGCCGGATCTCGGCAGGCTGCGCCGCGAGCTCGCCGTGCGGCGTGGCGCGGTCGAATTGCAGCTGCCCGAGCAGGAGATCAGCGGAGACGCCGACGGGGGCTGGGCGCTCGCGCGCCGCCCGCGCAACGACATCGACGCCTGGAACGCCGAAATCTCGCTGCTCACCGGCATGGCCGCGGCGCAGATCATGATCGAAGCCCGGGTCGGCGTGCTCCGCACGTTGCCTGCCCCCGAAGAAGAAGCCGTCGCCTGGCTCAGGCGGTCCGCGCACGCGCTGGGGATCGAATGGCCGGAACAGACCAGCGTGTCCGTGTTCCTGTCGAAACTCGATCCCGGCGACCCGCGCTCGATGGCGCTCTACGCGGACACGACGCGCCTGCTGCGCGGCGCCGGGTACACCGCGTTCGACGGTTCGCTGCCCGAATTGACCACGCACGCCGGCATCGGCGGACCGTACGCGCACGTGACCGCGCCGATTCGGCGGCTGGTCGACCGCTTCGCCACCGAAATCTGCCTGGCCGTCCAAGCGGACCGCCCGGTGCCGGACTGGGTGCGCGAGGCGCTGTCGGAGGTGCCGGAGCAGATGACCGCCTCCGACACACTGGCCGCCCGCGTCGAACGGGCGTGCATCGACCAGGTCGAAGCGTGGGTGCTCGCCGAGCACATCGGCGGCGAGTTCCAGGCCGTCGTGCTGCGGGCCGAGGAGAACAAGGCCGAGATCCTCGTCGAGGACCCGACCGTGATGGCGAAGTGCGCGGGTGCGCGGCTCACCGTCGGCGAACGGATCGCCGTGCGCCTGATCTCGGTCGACGTCGACAAGCGCAAGGTCGAGTTCGAGGCCGCATGATCGACGACCTCGGCGAGCCCGTGCCGTTGACCGGCCCGGCGGCACGCGTCGTCTCCCTGGTGCCGTCGCTGACCGAGGCCGTCGAGGTCAGCGCGCCGGGCAGGCTCGTCGGCGCGACCGCATACTGCACCCACCCGTCCACTTTGGACGTCCCGAGGGTCGGCGGTTCGAAGTACCCGAAGATCGACGAGGTGCTCGCGCTGGCACCGGACCTGGTGCTCGCGAACTCGGAGGAGAACCGGCTCGAAGACGTGGAACGGCTGCGCGCCAACGGTTTCCCGGTGTGGGTGATGGAGGCGGCCGTCACCGTCCCGGCCGCGCTCGGCTCGTTGCGGCGGATCCTGACCCAGGCACTGGACCTGGACGAACCGGAGTGGCTGGTCGCGGCCGAGGAGGTCTGGCGTGAGACCCGGCCGATCCGCGCGCGGGCGGTGATCCCGGTCTGGCGCAAGCCGTGGATCGTGCTGGGCCGCGACACGTTCGGCGGCGATGTCCTGCGCAGGCTCGGCATCGGCAACGTGTACGAAGGGCACCCCGAGCGCTATCCGCGCCCGCCGCTCGACGAGCTCAACGAACAAGGCGCCGACCTCGTCGTCCTGCCCGACGAGCCGTACGTCTTCACTCACACGGATGGTCCTGAGGCGTTCCCCGGACTGCCGTCCGTACTGGTGTCCGGCCGGTATCTGACCTGGTACGGACCCTCGCTCGTCGAAGCGCACGAGGAGCTTTCGCGCTCCTTCGGGTGACCTGGGGCACACGCTTGAACCGTCCTCGCGAGAGTCCCGTGTGGACGGCATGCACAGCAACCTGGTCCGCAAAGTCCGCCTCAACGTCCAAAAGGCCGCGGCGTGGACCTTGGCACGCTCCGGTGACCCACTCCTGCAGGTTCTGCTGCGGGAGCGCTCCGAAGACCCGTACTCGGCCTATGAGCGCATGCGCGCGAAAGGTCCGGTCTACCGCAGCCCGGCCGGTATCCACGCGGTCCTTTCGCATGAGCTGAGCGCCCAGTTGCTGAAGGATCCTCGGTTCGGCGTCCGCAAGGCCGACGGTGAGCTGACCGGCAAGAGCGACGTGAGCAGGCTCGCGCTGCAGAACCTCGGGGACTCGCTGCTGCTCAAGGACGCGCCGGACCACAACCGGCTGCGGCGGCTGATCGCGCCGTATTTCCGCCCGAAACTGATGAAGGCCTACACCGAGCGCGTCGAGCGGATCGCGAACCGATTGCTCGACGAAGCGGGCGACGACTTCGATCTGCTGGCCGACTTCGCGCAGCCGTTGCCGCTGCGGGTGATCGCCGACCTGCTCGGCATCGACGACGACGCGCATGACGAATTGGCGCGTCTCCAAGAGCACGGCAATGTCATCGCGCTGGCGTGCGACGGAGTCCGCTCGATCGCCCAGCTGCGCGAGTACGAAGCCGCCCGCGTCGAGTTGCACGCCCTGCTCCGCGAACTGCTCGACCGCCGCCGCGAAGACCCGCGCGACGACATCATGACCGCGCTGGTCCGCGCGGAAGATGCCGGTGAGATCACGGCGGAGGAAGCGGTCGTCAACGGTGAGACGCTGTTCCTCGCCGGGTTCGAGACGACCGCGAACCTGATCGGCAACGCGGTCGTCACCTTGTTGAACAATCGCGACCAGTGGGAAATGCTGCTGGCCGACCGGGACCTGGTGCCGAACGTGATCGACGAGGTACTTCGCTTCGAGCCGTCGACCCATCTTTCGCTGCGGGTGGCCCACGAGGACGTCGAAATCGGCGGGAAGCTGATCAAAAAGGACAGTGAGGTCGTCATCGTGCGCGCGGCGGCCAACCGCGACCCGCTGGTCTTCGAGGATCCGCACCGGTTCGACATCACGCGTGCGCGAAAGGACCATTTGACGTTCGCGGGCGGTGCGCACTACTGCCTCGGCGCGATGCTGGCGAAGATGGAAGCCGAGGCCGCGCTCCGCGTGTTGCTGGAGCGCGCGCCTCGGCTGGGCCTGACCGGTGCCGTCCGCTGGCAGCGCCGGAGCAATCTCCGCGCGCTGGAGGCGTTGCCGGTCCGGACCGGGCTAGAGCGTCAGCCCGGTGAGCACGGTGACGCGCTCCTCGGTGAAGTCGGCCATCGCCGACGCGGGCCCCTCGCGGCCGACGCCGGAGTCCTTGACCCCGCCGTACGGCATCTGGTCGGCACGGAAACTCGGCACGTCACCGACGAGCACCCCACCGACCTGCAGTTTGGCGGAGACGTCGAACGCGGTTGGCAGGTCTCGCGTGAACACCCCCGCCTGCAAGCCGAAGCGCGACGCGTTGATCAGCCGTACGCCTTCGTCCACCGAATCGACCCGGCTGAGCGAAACGACCGGGCCGAAGACCTCTTCGGCCATCACGTCCGCGTCCTCCGGAGCGCCGGCGAGCACGGTCGGCTCGACCGTCGCCCCGTCCCGGCCACCGCCGGTGAGCAGCTCGGCTCCGGCGTTCACCGCGGCGGCGACCCACGATTCGACGCGCTCGGCGGCGGCCGTGTTGACCAGTGGGCCCACGTCGGTCGCGTCGGCGCGCGGGTCGCCGGTGCGCAGTGCCCGTACCTGCTCGAGCACGCGAGCTGACAGCTCGTCGTAGACATCGGTGTGCGCGTAGACGCGCTGAACCGAAATGCACGACTGCCCGGCCTGGTACATCGCGAAGGTGGCGATCCGCTGGGCCGCGAACTCCAGGTCGGCCCAGTCGGGGCAGACGAGCACGGCCGCGTTGCCGCCGAGCTCGAGCGCGACGTGCTTGCGCGGCACGCTGTCGCGGATGCCCCAGCCGACCGGGACGCTGCCGGTGAACGAAACGACCGGCAATCGCGGATCGGCGACGAGCTTCGCGGCCTCCTCATTGCCGGTCGGCAGGATCGACCAGCTGCCGGCGGGCAGCCCCGCGTCCGCGAGGATCTCACCGAGCGCCAGCGCGGTCAGCGGCGTCGCGGGCGCGGGCTTGAGCACGATCGGCGCGCCGACCGCGATCGCCGGGGCGACCTTGTGCGCGACCAGGTTCAGCGGGAAGTTGAACGGGGTGATGCCGAGCACCGGGCCCTTCGGCACCCGGCGGATGAGCGCGAGCCGTCCGGTGCCGCCCGCGTCGGTGTCGAGCCGCTGCAGGTCACCGGAGAAGCGGCGGGCCTCCTCGGCCGCCCAGCGGAACGTCGAAACCGCACGGCCGACCTCGCCGCGGGCCCACTTGAGCGGCTTGCCCGACTCGGCGGTGATGAGCTGCGCGAGCTCTTCGGCCCGCTCACCCAACGCGCGGGACACGTGGTCCAACGCGCCGGCGCGGACGTGCGCGGGCAGCGTCGCGAACTCGTGCTGGACGTCGTGCGCGGCCTGGACCGCGGCCTCGATGTCCGAAGCGGACGGCACGTAGTGCGAACCGGCTTCGCTGCCGTCGAACGAGTGGCGGACGGACGCGGTCCGCGTGCTCGTCACCGGCTTGCCTGCGACCCAAAAGGGGGTGCTCACTTGGACGACTCCTCGATGACTGCCTGCTCCAGGACCGAGAGGCCCTCGTCGAGCAGCGCGTCGGACAGGGACAGCGGCGGCAGCAGCCGCACGATGTTGCCGTAGGTGCCGCAGGTCAGCACGACCACGCCGGCGGCGTGGCAGGCCTTCGCGATGCGGCCGGTGAGCGCGGCGTCGGGCTCGGTCGTGCCCGGCTTGACGAACTCCGCGGCGAGCATCGCGCCGCGGCCCCGGACGTCGCCGATGACGCCGGTCTTCTCCGCGAGCGCGCGCAGGCGCGGCACGACCGTCTCTTCGATCCGGCGCGCTCCGGCGGCCAGATCCTGGGCGCGCATGGTCTCGATCGACCCGATCGCCGCCGCGCACGCGACGGGGTTGCCGCCGTAGGTGCCGCCGAGCCCGCCCGGCGGGACGGCGTCGAGCAGCTCCGCGCGCCCGGTCACCGCGGCGAGCGGAAGCCCGGCCGCGATGCCCTTGGCGGTCGCGATCAAGTCCGGCACGACGTTCTCACGCGAGGACGCGAACCAGTCACCCGTGCGGCAGAAACCGGTCTGCACCTCGTCGGCGACGAAGACGACGCCGTTCGCCTCGCACCATTCGGACAGCGCGGGCAGGAAGCCCGGCGCGGGCTCGATGAAGCCACCCTCACCCTGGATCGGTTCGATGACGACCGCGGCCACCTGGTCGCCGCCGATCTGCTTCTCGATCCGGTCGATCGCGATCGCGGCGGCTTCGGCGCCGCCGAGGCCGTCGCGGAACGGGTACGAGCCCGGCACCCGGTAGACCTCGGGCGCGAACGGCCCGAAGCCGTGCTTGTACGGAATGGACTTCGCGGTCAGCGCCATCGTGAGGTTCGTGCGGCCGTGATACGCGTGGTCGAACACGACGACCGCCTGGCGCCCGGTCGCGACGCGGGCGATCTTCACCGCGTTCTCGACGGCCTCGGCGCCGGAGTTGAACAGCACCGACTTCTTCGCGTGGTCGCCCGGCGTCAGCTCGGCGAGGGCTTCGCAGACCTCCACATAGCCCTCGTACGGCGCGATCATGAAACACGTGTGGGTGAAGTTCGCGACCTGCTCGCGGACGCGGTCCACCACGGCGGGCACATTGTGGCCGACGTTGGTCACCGCGATACCCGAACCGAAGTCGATCAGCACGTTGCCGTCGACATCGGTGAGCAGGCCGCCGTCCGCCGACTTCACATAGACGGGGAGCACGGAACTCACGCCGCCCGCCACGACGGCACCGCGCCGCTCCTGCAGCGCACGCGACGCGGGGCCGGGGATCTCGGTGCGCAGTACGCGCTGGTGCTCGGTCACGGTGGACTCCTGTGGTTGCCGGTGCGCGCTCGACCTCTCCGGCCGATACACCCGCGGGCCGGGCTGGGAATGAAGTGCGCACGATTCGCTCGGGCGAGTACTCACTCAGCATGAGACCGAGCGCGCCCGAGGTCAGGTGGACGTTTTGGACAGTTTGAAGCGTATAATTAGACGTTATGGCGCTAACGCTTCGCGAGCTGGCCGGTTCGCTCGGGCTGGTGGTGCGGGCGGGGGAGGGGGCACTGGATCGGGCCATCGGGTGGGTGCACCCGACCGAACTGACCGATCCGAACGCCTTCCTGGAAGGCGGGGAGCTTTTGCTGACCACCGGCCTGGCGCTCGATGAGCACACTTCCGGGGCATACGTCCGACGACTGGTCGAAGCGCGGGTCGCCGGCTTGGGGTTCGGGGTCGGGCTGAGTCATCTGTCGATTCCCGCCGCGTTGGTCGCGACGGCCGCCGAAGTCGGCTTGCCGGTGCTCGAGGTTCCGCGGCGCACGCCGTTCATCGCGATCACGCGCGCGGTTTCGCGGGCGGTCGCCGCCGACGACTACGCGTCGGTCGTCCGCACCGGACGCGGGCAGCAGGAACTCACGCGTGCCGCGGTCGGGCGCGGCGGGCCCGGCGCGGTCGTGCGGCGGCTGGCGCGGCTCGTCGACGGGTGGGCTTTGCTGCTCGACGCGGGCGGAGCCGTCGTCGAGGCGGCGCCCGCGTCGGCGCGCGGATTCGCGCCGGGGCTGGCAGGCGAGCTGCGCCGGTTGAAGGCGGGGGCGCGGGTCGCGCGGATCGGGGAACACGAGGTGGTCGTGCAGACCCTCGACACCGGTGCGCGCGGCTACCTCGCCGTGGGGAAGGGGGCGCTGGACGCCGCCGACCGGTACATAGTGAACACCGCGGTCTCGTTGCTTTCCCTTGCGCTGGAACAGAATCGGGCGCACGGCGGGGCGGTGCGCCGGCTGCGTTCCGTGCTGCTCGACCTGCTGGCGGACAAACCCGAATCGGCCGTGCGATCGATGCGGACACTGTGGGGCGGCGCGCCCGTGCCCCCGTGGTCGGTGCTCGCGGTGACCGGGACCCCGGCCGCGCGGCGGACGCTCTTCGACGCGCTCGAGGCGGAGTTCGAAGACCTGCCGGAGCGACCGTTCTTCGCGGAGTCAGGACCGTTCGTGGTGATTCTCTGTTCAGCGGACACTGAATCCTGGGTCCTCGCGAAGGCAACGGGCTTGCACACGGGCGTTTCGGTACCAGTGTCCCTTGAGGACTTCGCCAGTGGACTGCGCCAAGCCGAGCAAGCGTCGCGCGCCGCGCAAGCGAAACGCGCGCCGGTGGTGCGCTTCGCCGATCACGCCGCGCGCGGAGTGGTCGAGCTGGTCGATCCCGCGGTGGCGCAAGCGTTTGCGGAAACCTTGCTGGCTCCGCTGCGCCTGCACGACGAGACCGGGCGTGGTGATCTGATCACGTCGTTGCGCTGCTGGCTCGAACACCATGGCCATTGGGACCTCGCCGCGAACCAATTGGGCGTCCACCGGCACACCTTGCGCAACCGGATGCGCAAGGTCGAAGAACTCACCGGCCGCGGTCTCGACTCACCTGGCTTCCGCGCGGAGCTATGGCTGGCGCTGCAGGTCTGATGTTTCCCCGCAGCGTGTCAGGAAAACGCAGGCCTAAGGGCGGAAAGAATCCGTCGCCGCCCGCAAACGGCCAAGCACTCCCGGATCGGTCACCGCGTGTCCCGCGCTTTCGACGATTTCGAGCTGTGAGCCCGGCCAAGCCTGGTGCAGCTCGTACGCGGTCACCGGCGGGCACACCACGTCGTACCGGCCTTGCACGATCACCCCGGGAATCCCGGCGAGCTTCCCCGCATCGCGGATGAGCTGCCCGGGATCGAGCCAGGCGCCGTGTGAGAAGTAGTGCAACGCGATCCGCGCGAACGGCACCGCGAACTTCGGGTCGCTGTAGCTGTCCAGGAAACCCGGCTGCGGCACCACCGAGACGATGGCGCCCTCCCAGGCGCTCCACGCGACGGCCGCACCCTCGGCCACACCGGCGTCCGGATGGAACACGAGTTCCCGGTAACCGGACAGCGGATCGGCGTGGGCGCCGCCGAGCGGCGCGAGGTAGTTCGCCCACTCCGCGGGGAACAGATTCCCCGCGCCGGCACGGTAAATCCAGTCCAGTTCCCGCTGCCGCGCGGTGAACACCCCGCGCAGCACGATCTCACTCACCCGGTGCGGATGCGTCTCGGCGTAGGCGAGCGCGAGCGTCGCGCCCCACGAACCACCGAACAGCTGCCACTGCTCGACGCCGAGGCCCTCGCGGATCTTCTCCATGTCGTCGACCAAGTGCCACAACGTGTTCGCGGACAGATCGGCGTCCATGTCGGCGATGCTCGGCGTGCTCCGCCCGGCGCCACGCTGGTCGAACAGGATGATCCGGTAGGCGGCCGGATCGAAATGCTGCCGCGACAGTGCCGCGATCCCGCTGCCGGGGCCGCCGTGCAGCACCACCACGGGTTTGCCCTCACGGTTCCCGGCCGTCTCGACGTACACCCGGTGCCCGTCACCCACGTCCAGCATCCCCGCGGCATACGGCCGGATCGGTGGGTACAAGTCCATAAGAGACACTGTATTCCCACTGGCCGCATGGGGAAAATGGGCAAAAGGTGGGGGCCCGCCCCCGCCGCCGGGCTGAGCGGGCCCCCGTCTCTGGTTCGCGCCTAACGCGCCGTCACCTCGGCAGCGCGCGCGAAATCACCACCCGTGCCCGTAGCCTCGCCCGCGGCGCGGATTTCGTTGCGCGCACTGGCTTTCCCCAGGTAAGGCGAACTCGGATGGGCATTGCGAAGAAAAGTCTCTTGCCGGCTCCGTGCGCCGACGGTCACCACCGCGCCCGCCGGGGATGTCAGCCACGCGGGCGACATGCCGGCGCTCGGCCGGGTGACCTGAGCTCGCTCACGAAAACGCAGCAAGATTCCTCCTCTTCGAGGTTTCTTCGGTGCTCGATCCCGTGGCGGCGGTGGACTAAACGCTAAATCACGCCTCGAATGCCGTCAAGGACATGATTGTTGTTCATATACATGAACATACGCGGCGATCATTGGGATACACACAACCGCGCCCGAGACATCGGATGTCTCGGGCGCGGCGTGGTTGTCCGGTGACTCAGTGGAACGCGTGCTCCGAGGCGGGGAACTCGCCGCGGCGGACCTCGTCGGCGAACGCCGTCGCCGCCTGGGAGAGCACCCCGGCGACATCCGCGTACCGCTTCACGAACCGCGGCGCCTTGCCGCGCCGCAGCCCGGCCATGTCCTGCCAGACGAGCACCTGCGCGTCGCAGTCCGGCCCGGCGCCGATGCCGACCGTCGGGATCTTCAGCTCGTGCGTGACCCGCTTGGCCGCCTCCGCGGGCACCATCTCCATGACGACCGCGAACGCGCCCGCCTCCTGCAGCGCCAGCGCGTCGGCGAGCAGCACCTCGGCCGCTTCGCCGCGCCCCTGCACGCGGTACCCGCCCAGATTGTGCTCACTCTGCGGGGTGAATCCGATGTGTCCCATCACCGGCACGCCCGCCGAGGTCAGCGCCTCGACGTGCGCGGCGAACCGGCGGCCGCCTTCGAGCTTCACCGCGTGCGCGCGGCCTTCCTTCATGAACCGCACCGACGTGGCCAGCGCCTGCTCCGGCGAGAGCTGGTACGAGCCGAACGGCAGGTCGGCCACGACCAGCGCCCGCTTGACCGAACGCGTCACGCCGCGGACCAAAGGCAGCAGCTCGTCCACGGTCACCGGCAGCGAGGTGTCGTAGCCGAACACGTTGTTCGCGGCCGAGTCGCCGACGAGCAGCACGGGGATACCGGCCTCGTCGAACAGCTCGGCGGTGTACATGTCGTAGGCGGTGAGCATCGGCCACGGCTCGCCGCGCTCCTTGAGCTCACGCAGATGATGGATGCGGACCTTCTTGACCGGCTTGGCCGCCTGGCCAGAAGGGCCTGTCCCGTACGGCGCCGCTACCTCCGGGCCGGAATCGCTGGTGGCTGACATCGTCGTCGACCGTCCTTCCCTCAAGGCCTCGGGTCCCGAGGTCCCTGGGTCGTGGAGCTTGTGAACGCACAAAGCGTGACACGCGCGGAAGAGGGTCCCAATACCGTGCGACCAGCTTCACACGCTGGAGTTGTGCAGTCCGTCACCTGCGAAGGGGTACCCAGCGCACACCCGCTCATCCGTCCGGGGAACGATGTAGCCACCGAATAAGACTTCTGGATGACGCCGGGGGACAACCCGTGAGGGTTCACTGACGTCGTAGCACATGACTTGCTCGGAAAAGTCGCGAAAGGTCAGGATGGGTCACCCGAGGGCAACTCCACGCGAACGCGTGGCGGACGTGCCGCAGTGGAAGCGCAAGGCCGGAGGCGTCGTCGCCACCGTCGTCCAGCTCGGCGCGGTGTTCTCACTGCTGTACCTGCTGGCGGGCGGCATCAAGGGCAAGCTGGGCACGAACGTCCAGACGGCGTTCTGGGTGTTCGGCATCCCGGCGAGCCCCAGCCTGATCATCGTGGTCCTGCTGTTCGTGCTCGGCGCCGCGCTGCGCCGCCGCAAGACCGCGGCGCTCTACACGTTCATCCTGTTCCAGGTCGGCAGCCTGCTGTACACGATCGGGATGCAGGTGGTCGTGTACCTGACGCCGGAGCTGGTGCTCTCGGCCAGGCAGATCCGGCACATCCCCGGCATCCTCTGGGTGCTCACGCTGGCCGACCTCGTCTCGCTCGCGCTGATCGCGTTCCTGCTGCTGATCCGCCCGGCGTTCCCGGCCCGGCTCGCGCCGACCGCGTGGCGCGACGGCGTGACCGTGCTGCTCGGCGGGCTGGCCGGGGTCATGCTGATCGGCTGGGCGCTGACCGAGGCGTTCCCCGGCAGGCTCGAGAACACCTTCGAGCGGCTGGCCTGGGTCTTCAACCACACGACCGGCGAGCTGATCCGCTTCCGGGGCACCCACACCGGGCCCGCGTGGCTCGACGGGCTGCTCGACGTGGCGGCGACCCTGGTCGCCGCGGCAGCGCTGTACGCGTTGTTCCGCGGGGTGCGCAGCCGCCGCCTGCGCACCGACCAGGAAGAACTCCACGTCCGCAGGCTCCTCGCCGAGCACGGCGAGGGCGACTCGCTCGGCTATTTCGCCACGCGGCGGGACAAGAGCGTCGTCTTCGCGCCGTCCGGGCGCGCCGCGGTCACCTATCGCGTGCTCGCGGGCACGAGCGTGGCCAGCGCCGACCCGATCGGCGACCCCGAAGCCTGGCCGGAGGCGGTCCAGGCCTGGCTCGCCGAGACCTACACCTACGGCTGGACGCCCGGCGTGCTCGGCGCGAGCGAGCGCGGCGCGAAGGTGTACACCGACGCCGGGCTGCGCGCGCTCGAGATCGGCGACGAGGCGATCCTCGACGTCCGTGACTTCTCGTTGGCCGGGCCGGAGCGCCGCTCGATGCGCCAGGCCGTGAAGCGCATCGAGCGCGCCGGCTACACCACGCAGGTCCGCCGCCACGGCGAGATCCCCGAAGACGAGATGGCCGAGCTGCTCGCCAGGGCCCAGCATTGGCGCGGCGCCGAGACCGAACGCGGCTTCTCGATGGCGCTCGGGCGCCTCGGCGACCCGAGCGACGGCCGCAGCGTGATGGTCGAGGCCTACGACGCCAAGGGCGACCTGCGCGGGCTGCTGTCGTTCGTGCCCTGGGGCCGCCGCGGGCTCTCGCTCGACCTCATGCGCCGCGACCGCGACGCCGAGAACGGGCTCAACGAGTACATGATCGCCGCCGTCGTCGAGGCGAGCTCCCACCTCGGCGCGCAGCAGATCTCGCTCAACTTCGCGATGTTCCGCGCGGTGTTCGCCGAGGGCGAGCGCATCGGCGCCGGCCCGATCCTGCGGCTGTGGCGTTCGGTGCTCAGCGTCGCCTCGCGGTTCTTCCAGCTCGAGTCGCTGTACCGCTCGAACGCGAAGTACGGGCCGTTCTGGGAGCCCCGGTTCCTGTGCTACTCCTCGGCACGGCGCCTGGTCAGGGTCAGCATCGTCGCGGGCGCGCTCGAAGGCTTCGTGCCGACGGGAGCGTCGCGCGCGCTGCGGCTGGAGACGGTCACCGACGACTTCGTCGCGCAGGCGAAGCAGATCGACGAGGACGCCGCGCGGCTCGCGCCCAAGCAGACGCGGCGGCCCGAGCAGGTCCGCGTCCGCATCGACAAGCTCGGCAAGCTGCGCGACTCGGGCCGCGATCCGTATCCGGCGGGCTTCGCGCGCGAGGACCTGCTCGGCGACGTCGTCAAGAAGTTCGCCGGGCTGCCCCCGGACACCCTGACCGGGCATCGCGTGCGTGTCGCGGGCCGGGTGATCGCGCTGCGCAACCACGGCGGGCTCGCCTTCGCCGAGGTCCGTGACTTCTCCGGCGAGCTCCAGCTGATGCTCGACGCGTCCACGCTGGATCTCACCGATTGGCGCGCCGGGATCGACCTCGGCGACCACGTCGGGGTCAGCGGCCAGGTCGTCACCTCGAAGCGCGGCGAACTGTCCGTTCTCGTCGACGAGTGGACCGTGACCGCGAAATGCCTGCACCCGCTGCCGGACAAGCGCAAGGGGCTCACCGACCCGGAGACCCGCGTCCGCCAGCGCTACCTCGACCTGGTGGTCAATCCGGACTCGACGAACATGCTGCGGCTGCGGTCGACGGTCGTGCGCGCGGTGCGCGAGCGGCTGCACCACCGCGACTACCTCGAGGTCGAGACGCCGATGCTGCAGACGGTGCACGGCGGGGCGAACGCGCGGCCGTTCGTCACCCACATCAACGCCTACGACATGCGGATGTACCTGCGCATCGCGCCGGAGCTGTACCTCAAGCGGCTGTGCGTCGCCGGGGTGGAGCGGGTGTTCGAGCTCAACCGCAACTTCCGCAACGAGGGCGTCGACGCCACGCACAACCCCGAGTTCACGATGCTCGAGGCGTATCAGGCGTACGCCGACTACGACACGATGCGCACGCTGACCCGCGAGCTCATCCAGCACGCCGCCGAAGCCGCGTACGGCGCGCAGGTGGTGCGGCGGCCCGGGCCGGACGGCAGGCTCGTCGAATACGACATCTCGGGTGACTGGCCGGTCATCCCGGTGCACGAGGCCGTCTCGGCGAAGCTCGGTGAGCGGATCGACTCGGGCACGTCCGTCGAGAAGCTGCGTGAGCTGTGCCGCGCGCACGGGATCGCCGTCTCGGACGACGCCGGCCACGGTGACCTGGTACTGAAGGCGCACGAGCACCTCGTCGAGCCGTCGACCGTGATGCCGACCTTCTACACCGACTATCCGACCGACGTCTCCCCGCTCACCCGCCAGCACCGGGTCGACCCGAGGCTCGCCGAGCGGTGGGACCTGATCGCGTTCGGCTCGGAGGTCGGCACGGCCTACACCGAGCTCACGGATCCGCTGGAGCAGCGGCGGCGGCTGGAGGCACAGTCACTGCGCGCGGCCAGCGGCGATGTCGAGGCGATGGAGCTGGACGAGGACTTCCTGCTGGCGCTCGAGCACGGCATGCCCCCGACGGGCGGGCTCGGCCTGGGGATCGACCGTTTGCTGATGATGCTGACCGGCGCGTCGATTCGGCAGACCGTGCTATTCCCGTTCGTACGTCCGCACGCCTAGATTGTGCACGTGCAATCGGCTCGGGTGTTGGCGGTGACCCTGCTCGGCATCGGGATGCTGGGCTATGTCGCCTGGGTGCTGGAGTTCTTCCTGCCCACCGGGCTGTCGCCGATCCACATCAGGGTGGAGAACCTGTACCTGGACGGTCAGCGGTTCGCTCCGCTGTTCAAGTACGTGCAGGTCGTCGCGGGCGGCGCGCTCATCGTCTCGGGGCTGCCGCTGATGCGGCTGTCGCCGCTGCACTGGCTGGCCAGGCTCACCGCGGCGACGGTCGCGCTGCTCGGGGTCACCGTGGTCGCGGGCGCGCTGTTCCCCCAGAGCCCCTGGGTGACGCTGCTCACGAATCTCGTATTCGTGGTCGGCGAGGCCTCGCTGGCGTTGTGGTGGCCGCCGGGGTGGCGTGCGTCGGCGTTCATCGGACTGCTGCTCGTGCTCGGGACGTGGCTCGGGGTGCTGCTGCTGGAGTCGCTCGGCGGCGGCCAGTACGTCGGGATCGTGACCAGGCTGCAGATGGTGCTGCGGGCCGTGCTGCTCGGGATCGGCGCCGCCTACCTCTTCCGTGACCGGCACATGGTCAGCGCGCATGGCCGATCGGCGGATTTCGCGGGCGGCTGATGCCAAGATGCTCCTCACCACGTCTGGGAGGAAGCACATGGCAGGAAACGTCAGGCCGGTCGCCGATGAGCGCGACGGCTTGTTGCAGTTCGTCGCGCAGCAGCGGCTCGTCATCCGGACCGCGGCCTACGGGCTGACCGACGAGCAGGCACGCGCGACACCGACCGCGAGCACGCTGAGCGTCGGCGGTCTCATCAAGCACGTCGCGACCGTCGAGGACGGCTGGATCGACATCGTGCTTCAGAAACCGAGCGAGCCGGGCGCGAATTCGCAGGACGACTACGCGAACGGGTTCCGCCTGCTCGAGGACGAAACGCTCGAAGGCGTCCTCGCGCGCTACGAGGAGGTCGCGCGGCGCACCGAGGAGGTCATCGCGGGCATCGAGGACCTCGGCCAGGCGGTTCCGGTACCGAAGGGCGTGCCGTGGTTCCCGCCGGACGTCGAGGCCTGGTCGGTGCGCTGGGTCCTGCTGCACCTGATCCAGGAGACCGCGCGCCACGCCGGGCACGCGGACCTGGTCCGCGAGCACATCGACGGCGCGACCGCGATGCCGCTGCTGGCCGCGGCCGAGAACTGGCCGGAGACGCCGTGGATGAAGCCGTGGAGCCCGGCGGACGCGGCGAGCTAGAGACGGGGCTAGAGACGGGCTAGAACAGCGTCGGCTCGTCGGCCAGCGCGCCCTCGATCACGAGCATCCGCCGTTTCGTGCTGACCCCGCCCGGCGCGGAGAAGCCGCCGTCCTTGCCGCCCGCGGCGAGGACGCGGTGGCACGGGACGACGATCGGCACGGGATTGCGACCCAGCGCCTGGCCGACGGCCTGCGCCGAACCCGGCATCCCGAGTTCGTGCGCGATGTCGCCGTAGGTCAGCGTCTTGCCCGGCGGGATCTTCCGGGCGATCTCGTAGACCTTCTGATGGAACTCCGGCACCCCGTCGAGGTCGACGACGATGTCCGCGAGGTCGTTCGGCGTTCCGTTCAACAAGTCGACAATGTCGGCGATCGCCTTGCGGACCGAGTCCGGGGGTTCCGCTTCGGGCGCGCCGAGCCCGGCGAGGCGGGCGCGGGTCTTGGCCTCGCTGCTTTCCGGCAGCCAGACGCCGACGATCCCGCGCTCGCCCCACGCGATCCCGCACGAGCCGATCGCCGTGCCGAACATCGCGAATCCCAGAACGTCCATGGCCTCAGGCTACGAGACAGAACGGGTGGCCGTCGGGATCGGTGAGCACGACCCATTCGGTACCGCCAGGCTGGAATTCGGGCTTCGCCGCGCCGAGCGCGAGTGCGTGTTCGGTCGCTTCGGTGAGATCGTCGACCGTGAAATCGAAATGGAAGTGCTTGGCGCCCGGCCAGCCGGGGCCTTGGTAGCCGTCGAGCTCCTGGAAGCCGATGTCGATCGAGCCGTTGCTCAGGGTCGTGCCGTCGAGCTTCCAGCCGGTCAGCCGCTGATAGAAATCGGCGAGTTTCCCCGCGTCGGCGCAGTCGAGGGTGATCGTGGTCGAGGTGGGCATCGGGCCGCTCCTTCTCGGTCGAGGTGGCATCAGCCTGCCCAGCCCGCCCGGCGAAGTATTGAAGATCTTTGCGGCCCGCGAAACTGTCGGACCCCCGGGATAGCTTGCGCGCCATGCGCACGGCCGTCGAAATCGCACGCCGACCCGGATTCTCCGTCTCGACGGTGACCTGCCATGACGACCACACGCGCTGGTCGGCGCCGGAACCCGGCGGCCGTCACGGCGTGGTGCTCGCCCGTCGCGGCCGGTTCCGCCGCCGCGCCGACGGACGCGCCGCGGATGTCGACACGACGGCGGCCTACTTCAGCACGCCGGACGTCGAGGAGCAGTTCGCGCATCCGGACGGCGGCGATGTGTGCACGTCGCTGGAATTCACACCCGAGTTGTGGCGATCGATCGCGGGGGAGCAGCCGACCGGCCACGCCATCTACGTCGACGCGCGTGTCGAGCTGGTCCATCGGCGTCTTCTGCGAGCGACGGCGGACGTGGATTACGCGCTCGCGGAGCACTTGGTCCACTTGCTCGTTCTCGCGCTCGGCACCGAACCGAAGGAGCACGCGGACGCGGCTTTGGTCGCCTCGGTGCGTGAAGCGGTCCTAGCGGATCATCCGGCCGCGTCGGGGCTGGTGCCGCTCGCCGAGTACTTCGGGGTCTCGCCGTTCCGGCTGAGCCGGGCGTTCTCGCGGGTGACCGGGGTTTCGCTGACCAGGTATCGCAATCGCGTGCGCGTCGGCCGCGCGCTGGAGCGGCTCGAGGGCGGGGACACCGCGCTCGCGGAGCTGGCCGCCGAGCTCGGGTTCGCCGACCAGGCCCATCTCACGCGCACGATGCGCGAGCACAGTGGCCATTCGCCCATGGCCGTGCGACGGTTGCTTACGACCAACGGCGGCTACCGGTGACCGGTGAACTCAGTAGGTTCTCTCTGAACGAAATGCTGTTTTCTGGGAGGGGTCTTCGTGGGTCACAGGGTCAGCGGAACGCTGCGCGCCGCCGTCGTGGTGTCGCTACTCGGAGCGGGATTGGCGGTGCCGTCACCGGCGGGCGCCGCGCCCGCCGAGCAGGAGGTCGCCCTCACCAGTGAGCCGGCGGTCGCCGAGGCGCCCGGCACGCTCGTCACCCCGTTCGTCGTGGTGACCGGCGCGAACCGGCTGCGGACCTGGCGGGCCGAACGCGCCGTCCGGCAGGCCGGTGGCACCGTCGTGTCGTCGTATCCGCAGGTGGGCGTCGTGGTGGCGTACTCGGCCAAGGACGATTTCGCGGCGAATGTGCGGCATGTGCCCGGCATCGACGCCGTCGGCGCGACGCGCACGGCGAAGATCCCCGTCGAGTTCTTCCGGCCGCGCACAGACGTGAAGTACACGGGCCCCGGGTCGACCGCGGTCCCGCCTGCCGAGGGCACCGCGTGGGACGCGCCCGCGCTCGGTCTCGACAAGGCCCACGAGGTCACTCAGGGCAGCAAGAGGGTCGTCGTCGGGGTGCTCGACACGGGCGTGGACGACACCCATCCTGACCTTTCGGGTGCTTTCGACCGCCGTAACTCGATTTCGTGCCTGTCCGGCTGGGCGGATCGCAGCGTCAACGCCTGGCGGCCGACGCTGGACGGGCACGGCACGCACGTCTCCGGCACCATCGCGGCCGCGCGGAACGGCGCCGGTGTCGTCGGCATCGCGCCGGGTGTCCGGCTGGCCGCGGTGAAGCTCGCCGAGACCGATGACCACGAGGCGCCCGAAGCCGTGGTCTGCGGATTCGTCTGGGCCGCCGAACACGGGTTCAGCGTCGCGAGCAACAGCTACCGCACGCTGCCCTGGTACTACGCGTGCGACAACCAGATCGATCAGGCCGCCATCAAACTCGCGGTCGGCCGCGCGGTCGCCTACGCGCAGCGAAAGGACGTCCTCGTCGTCGCGTCCGGCGGCAACGCGGGCATCAACCTCGACAAGCGGACCGTCGACACCGAGAGCCCGGTCGACAGCACGCCGGCGAGCAGGCCGATCGATCCGAGCTGCATCCGTCTTCCGCACGAGCTGCCGGGTGTCGTCGGCACCGGCGCGCTCGACGAGAAGCTCGCGAAGGCCAGTTTCTCCAACTACTCGGCCACGAAGATCACGGTGTCCGCGCCGGGCGTGCGGGTCTGGTCGACCTGGCCGGGCGGGCAGTACCGGACCGCGAGCGGCACGTCGATGGCCGCGCCGCACGCGGCGGGTGTCGCCGCGCTGATCGCGAGCACGCATCCGTGGTGGGGCGCGGAGCGGGTCAAGCGCGCGCTCCTGTCCGGCGCGACACCGATGCCGTGCCCGGCGCTGTACGACCCGAACGGCGACGGCAAGCCCGACGCGGTCTGCGAACCGGCGCGTATCGGCAACACGTTCTACGGCGCCGGTGTCGTCAACGCGATCACGGCGGTGGGCGCGAGACCATGACGACGCCGGACACGATGCCGCTCGACCACCTGGTCTACGCAGGCCCGGATCTCGCGGACGCGGTCATCCGCGTCACCGAGCTGACCGGCGTCGCCCCGGTGCCCGGCGGCAGCCATGTCGGACTCGGCACGGCGAACTATCTGGTCGCGCTCGGCGGCCGCGCGTATCTCGAGATCGTCGGGCCCGACCCGGCGCAGCCGGATCCCGAGCGCCCGCGTCCATTCGGGATAGACGCGCTCACCGGGCCGAAGCTGGTCGCCTGGTCCGTCCGGACGCCCGAGATCGACCAGGTCATCGCGACCGCGCGGGCACGGGGATTCGACCCGGGCGAGGCGCGCGCGATGTCACGCCGCACCGCGGACGGTGAGCTGCTGTCGTGGCGGCTCACCGGGTCGGGCAAAGGCGGCGGGCTGATCCCGTTCCTGATCGACTGGGGCGGCACGCCGCATCCGACCAGCCGGCCGCTGCCGGAGATCCCGTTGCTCGCCTTCACCGGCGTCCATCCGCAGCCCGCACGCGTGCATCGCGCGCTGCAGGCGCTGGGACTCGAACTGCTCGTCCGGCCCAATCACGAACCGGGGCTGGTCGCGGTGATGGAAAGCGCCACCGGCTCCCCGATCGTGCTCACCTGAGCCACCCCGTTTTTGTCGTACCCCCGCCGTACCGTGGATCTCGGGGGAGCTTCAGGAAGGCATGAATGTTCCCTTCATGCCTTCCTGAAGACCGCGAGCGTCAGTTTTCGCCTTCGCGCCAAGCGTTCGTGATCGGCAGCCGCCGATCCCGGCCGAAAGCCTTGAACGTGATCTTGGTGCCCGGCGGGTACTGGCGGCGCTTGTATTCCGCCCGGTCGACCATCCGCACCACCCGGTCGATCGTCTCGGGATCGAACCCGGCCGCGATCAGGTCGGCGTATCCGCGGTCGCCCTCGACATAGTCGTCGAGGATGTCGTCGAGCAACGCGTAGTCCGGCAGCGAGTCGGTGTCGACCTGTCCGGGCCGCAGCTCGGCCGACGGCGGCTTGGTGATCGAGTTCTCCGGGATCGGCGGCGTTTCGCCGTGCTTCTCGGCCTCCGCGTTGCGCCAGCGCGCGAGCTGCCACACGTGGGTCTTGAAGACGTCCTTGATCGGCGCGAACCCGCCGACCGCGTCGCCGTAGATCGTCGAGTAGCCGACCGCGAGCTCGGTCTTGTTGCCGGTCGCCAGCACCAGATGACCGTCCGAATTGGACAGTGCCATCAGCAGCATCCCGCGCGTGCGCGCCTGGATGTTCTCCTCGGCCAGCCCGGTCAGCCCCAGCTGCGAAACATAGGCGTCGACCATGTCCGCGACCGACTCCTCGCGGAAGTGCGCGCCGATCCGCCGCGCCAGATCGGAAGCGTCCGACTTCGAGTGCTCCGACGAGTACTTCGACGGCATCGAGACGCCGTACACGTTGTCCCCGCCCAGCGCGTCCGCCGCCAGCGCCGCCACCACGGCCGAGTCGATCCCGCCGGAGAACCCGAAGATCACCGACTGGAACCCGTTCTTGTGCACGTAGTCGCGCAGGCCCACGACCAGCGCCGACCACACCTCGGCCTCATCCGAGAGCGGCTCACTGATCACAGGCTCTTTCGAGGCTTCGTAAGCCGGAATCGGCTCTTCGCTCAGCACCTTGCGCCGCACGTGCAGCCCGGCGAGGTCACCGTCACCCGCGTGCCCGCCCGCGGTCAGGTCCATGTCGAGCACGAGTAAGTGCTCGACGAACTGCGGCGCCCGCGCCAGCAGCGTCCCGTCCGCGCCGACCACCAGCGAGTCGCCGTCGAACACGAGATCGTCCTGCCCGCCCACCTGGTTCGTGTACACCAGCGGCGCACCGGCCTCGGCGGCCCGCCGCGCGATCAGCGGCAGCCGGATGTCGTCCTTCGCGCGCTCGTACGGCGAGGCGTTCGGCGCGACCACCAGGTCGACGCCCGCCTTCCCCAGCGCCGACACCGGCCCGCCGTCCTGCCAGATGTCCTCGCAGATGACCATGCCGATGTCGAGCCCGTGGTACCGCACGACATCCAGCGTCTCGCCCGGCTTGAAGTACCGGTGCTCGTCGAACACCCCGTAGTTCGGCAGGTGGTGCTTGAACTGCCGCGCGACCACCTCGCCGCGGTACAGCGCCGCCGCCGCGTCGCGCACACCGGCCTCGTCGAGGTCCAGATAGCCGACGTAGGTCAGCACTTCGCCACAGCCGGCGTCGTCGAGCCGCGTGGCGAGCGCCTCGAGCGCGTTCTTGGACGCCTCGGCGAAAGTCTTGCGCAGAGACAGATCCTCGACCGGATACCCGGTCAGCGACATCTCGGGAAAGACCACCAGATGCGCGCCGGCTTCCGCGGCTTTGCGCGTCCACTCGACGGTGAGTTCCGCGTTGCCGGTGATGTCCCCGACGGTGGTGTTGACCTGGGCCAAGGCGATGCGCAGCTGCGACATGCGCACATTCTCGCTCAACCGCGGGCATCCGCACGACCGGACGTGCCCAAGCTCTCCGCGCCGACACGGAGCCGGCACGGAGCCGACACAGAACAGGGGCGCCCGCTCAGCGGACGCCCCTGTCGTGAAACCCCAAAACCCTACTTGCGCTTGATCATCGAGCGGACCTTCTTCAGCGTCTGCTCGAAGTCGGAGTCGAACGGGTTGTCGTGGACCAGGTACGTCCACGTCGTGTTCGCCCGCCGCACACCCGCGTCGGCCAGATCGATGCCGTCGTCGGTGATCTCGGCCTCGACCAGCGTCTTGGCCGCGCGCGCCGCCGCCTCCGGGATGATCTTGTGGAACTCCGGGATCGCCGCGCGGTGGAACTCGTCGAGTGGCGTCTCCCGCGCCAGCGCGCGCAGGTGGATGCTCTCGCGCACGTCGGTCAGGTACGCGAGATGGTCCGACCACAGCTGGTCGATGTGGTACAGCAGCACCTCGCGGCAGATCTGCTCGACCTTGGCGGGATCGTCGACCTTCTCCGCGAGCTCCTTGAACTTCTCCGGCTCGTCCGCCTCCAGCCCCTCGGCCGCCAGCGCCGTCCGCAGCACCTCGTCGCGGTGCTTGAGCAGATCCCCGCGCTGCCGCTCGATCAGCCGCGTGTAGCGCCAGGTGTTCCGGTGGATCTCCAGGTCGACACCCTCGGCGACGCGCTGCGCGTGATCGATCTGCCGGTGCGCCGCGTCCGCGGTGATCTCGCCGTTCTCGTCGGTGTCGATGCCCTCGGGGATGTCCGGCGCGTTCGACAGCACGAGCTCGTCGTTCAGGCTCGCGAAGAACACCGCGCTGCCCGGGTCACCCTGCCGCCCCGACCGGCCGCGAAGCTGCCCGTCGAGCCTGCTCGACGGGTACCGCGCCGTACCGATCACGTGCAGCCCGCCCAGCTCGGCGACCTCCTCGCGCCCGGCGCCGTCCTTGCCGCCCAGCCGGATGTCGGTACCGCGACCGGCCATCTGGGTCGACACGGTCACGGCGCCCTTCTTGCCCGCGTCCGCGATGATCGACGCTTCCTGAGCGTCGTTGCGCGCGTTGAGCACCACGCATTCGAGATCGACCTTGGCCAGCTTCTCCGCCAGCTCCTCGGACTCCGCGACGTCCTGCGTGCCGACCAGGATCGGGCGGCCCGTCTCGTGCACCTTGCGGATCTCCTCCTCGATCGCGCGCAGTTTCTGCGACGGCGAGGCGAAGATCCGGTCCGGCTGGTCCTCGCGGATGTTCTCCGTGTTCGGCGGGATGACCGCCACTTCCAGCTTGTAGAACTCGCGCAGCTGCTCGGCGACCGCGACCGCGGTACCGGTCATGCCCGCGACGCTGGGGTAGCGCGCGAGCAGCGCCTGCACGGTGATCGAGTCGAGGATCTCGCCCCGGTCGGTCGCCGCGACCTGCTCCTTCGCCTCGACGGCCGCCTGCAGGCCGTCCGGCCAGCGCTGCAGCTCGGCGACACGGCCACGCGCGGCGTTGATCAGCTGGACCTTGCCGTCACGCACGATGTAGTCGACGTCGCGGGTGAGCAGCGCGTGCGCGTGCAGCGCGACGTTCACCGCGGGCAGCCGGTCGGAGCCGGTCTCGTCGTACAGGTTGATGTCGCCGCCGAGCGCCTTCTCGACGACCGAGGCGCCCGCCTTGGTCAGCCAGGCGTTGCGCCCGTCGGAGTCGGTCTCGTAGTGCAGGCCCAGCCGCAGCCGCCGCACGATGTTGGCGACCTCTTCGTCGGCGTCGGTGTGGTCGATCGACCCGGCCATCACCAGCGGCACGCGCGCCTCGTCGACCAGCACGGAGTCCGCCTCGTCGACGATCGCGATCTCGGGCTCGCGCTGGACCAGGTCGTCCACGTTCGTGACCAGCCGGTCGCGCAGCACGTCGAAGCCGATCTCGGCGACCGCGCCGTAGGTGACCTCGGCGGAGTAGGCCTCCTTGCGCTCCTCACGCGAGTGCGACGGCTCGATCCAGCCGACCGAGACCCCGAGCAGGTCGTAGATCGGCTTCATCCACTCGGCGTCACGACGGGCGAGGTAGTCGTTGACGGTGACCACGTGCACCCGCTTGCCGCGCAGCGCGTAGCCGGCGGCGGCCAGCGCGCCGGCGAGCGTCTTGCCCTCACCGGTGTCCATCTGGACCACATGCCCGGTCAGCAGGCCGATCGCGCCGAGCAGCTGCACGTCGAACGCGCGCTCGTCGAGTGCCCGCCTCGCCGCCTCACGGCCCAGCGCGCAGATCTCGATCAGCTCGTCGTCCCCGGACTTCCCGCCTTCGCGCAGCTCACCCGCGCGTTCGGTCAGTTCCGCGTCCGAAAGCTTCTTGAGCTCCTCTTCGAGCTTCTCGATCGCCGGAACCAGCGGTTCGTAGCGGGTCAGCTCGATGCTGCCCGGCCGCTGAATGATCCGGCGCAGCCGCTTGCCAACCCGGCTGATCAGTGCTGCCACCCCTGGTCTCCTGTCTGTGCTCTCGCTCACCGGCCGACCGACCCGTTCCCACAACGCAGTGGTGGTGCGTTTTGGTTCCGCGACCGGATGGCACGATCAAACCGTGCCCATACCCACCCGCACCAGGTCCCGTTCCCGCCGAGTCGCCGTCGCGCTGTCCGCGCTGGCGCTCAGCGCGTGTTCGCCGGGCACTCCGACCACACCGCCCGCGCCGGAGACCGAGTCGCATGGCCCGGTCGGGCCGGTGCCGCCCGGGCTCGACGCCTTCTACGGGCAGAGCGTGACCTGGGGCGACTGCGCACCTTACGCGACTTCGAGTGAAGCGAAGGCCGCATTCCGGGTGAAGGGCGCCCAGTGCGCCCACCTTTCGGTGCCACTTGACTACGCCAAACCCGATGGCGACAAGATCCGGCTCGGCCTCCTGCGCCGCAAAGCCACTAAAACGGACAATCGCCTCGGTTCCTTGGTCATCAACCCCGGCGGGCCCGGCGCGTCCGGCATGACGGCCGCGGCCGGCCTGGCGAGCAGGACCAAGGGCGAGCTCGCCGAGCGCTTCGACTTCGTCGGGTTCGACCCGCGCGGCGTCGGCGCCAGCGAACCGCAGGTCAAATGCCTGACCGACACCGAACGCGACGCGGAGCGCGCCGACGACCTCGAGGCTGACGGTTCACCCGAAGGTGTGGCCAAGCAGGAAGCCGAGGAGAAGGACTTCGCCGCGAAGTGCGCCCAGCGCACCGACAAGGGCACCGCCATGCTCGCCAACGTCGGCACCCGCGACGTCGCGAAGGACATGGACATCCTCCGGTCGGTGCTCGGCGACCAGAAACTCACCTATCTGGGCTACTCGTACGGCACGCGGATCGGTTCCACGTACGCCGAGACGTTCCCGGCCAACGTCCGAGCGCTGGTGCTGGACGGTGCCGTCGACCCCGAGCAGGACGCCGTCGAATCGCTCGTCAGCCAGGGTCGCGGCTTCGGCAAGGCGTTCGACGAGTTCGCGAAGTGGTGCGCCGCGCGCCAGGACTGCGCGCTCGGGAAGGACCCCGCGAACGCGACGAAGGCCTACCAGGACCTCACCCGCCCGCTGATCGATTTCCACGTGCCCGTCGCCGACGGCCGGAAACTGTCGTACGAGGATGCGACGATCGGCACGATCCAGGCGCTCTACGGGAAGGACTACTGGGAACCGCTCAACTCGGCGCTCAACGAACTCAAGCTCCAGCGCGGCGAGACGCTCATGAAGCTCGCCGACATGTACAACGAACGCGACGACCAGGGCAAATACCAGGCGACCCAGGACGTCTTCACGGCCGTGCGCTGCGTCGACGACCCGCGCGTCACCGATCCGGAGACCATCCTCAAGGCACAGCGCGAGTACGTGAAGGTCGCGCCGTTCCTCGACGACGGCCGCCCTGAGTCGGCCGCGCGCGACGCGTGCGCGTTCTGGCCGGTGCCGAACACCATGCAGCCGCACCAGCCGAAGGTCGACGGGCTCGCCCCGACGCTGGTCATCTCGACCACGAACGACCCGGCGACGCCGTACGCCGCCGGGGTCAACCTGGCCAAGGGCCTCAAGGGCGGCCTGCTGACCTTCGAGGGCACCCAGCACACGGTCTTCCTGCAGGGTGTGTCGTGCGTAGACAAGGCCGGGACGGACTACCTGGTCAACGGCACCCTGCCGCCGGAGGGCACGCGCTGTTCGGGGAATTAGCCCGGATCGCACGGATCGGCTGGGATGATCTGCGCGTGATCACTCCTCGTCTTGTCCTCGCGTCCGCCGTCGTCTGCCTGCTGCTGACGGCCTGCACGAGTGCGCAGGTGGGCACGCCGAACGCGCAGCAGGCGCCGGGCGCCCCCACGCCCGCGCCGGACGCCAAGGCGCTCGAGAAGTTCACGACGCAGAAGCTCGCGTGGGGCGAATGCGCGGCGTTCGCGGGCGGCGACGCGTCCGCGGAGAAGGTGCTCAAGGACAAGAAGTTCGAATGCGCGCACCTGAGCGTGCCGCTCGACTACGCGAAACCGGACGGCGACGTCATCAAGATCGCCGTGCTCCGGCACCAGGCCACCAAACCGGACCAGCGGATCGGCTCGCTCGTCACCGACCCCGGCGGCCCCGGCGCGTCCGGCGTGCGCTCGGCCGCCGGGCACGTCCAGCGCGCGCCCGAGTCGGACATCGTCCAGCGCTTCGACCTGGTCGGCTTCGACCCGCGCGGCGTCGGCGCGAGCGAGCCCCGCGTCAAATGCCTGACCGACGCGGAGCGCGACGCCGACCGCGCCGAGGACTCCGAAAGTGACAATTCGCCCGCGGGCCAGGCCAAACAGCTCGCCGACGCGAAGGCGTACGCGGACAAGTGCGCCGAGCGGACCGAACACGGCAAGGACATGCTCGCCAACGTCGGCACCCGCGACGTCGTGCGCGATCTCGACATCCTGCGCGCCGCGCTCGGCGACGAGAAGCTCACCTACCTGGGCTACTCGTACGGAACGCAGATCGGTTCCGCCTACGCCGAGGCCTACCCGGCCAAGGTGCGCGCGATGGTGCTCGACGGCGCCGTCGACCCGGCCCAGGACACCGCCGAATCACTCGTATTGCAGATGGCCGGCTTCCAGAACACCTTCAACGAGTTCGCCAAGACCTGCGTGACCCGGCCGGACTGCGCGCTCGGCAAGGACGCGGCAGGCGCGACGAAGGCGTTCCAGGACCTGGTCAAACCGCTGATCACGAAGCCGGTCCAGGTCGGCGCCCGCAAGCTCTCGTTCGAGGACGCCATCACCGGCACCCTCGCGGCGCTCTACAGCCAGGCCGCGTGGGGCTTCCTCAACGAAGGCCTCGCCAACCTGACCCGCAACAACGGCCAGAACCTGATGCAGCTCGCCGATTCGTACTACGACCGCGGCCAGGACGGCACCTACGCCGGGATCATCGACGTCTACTACGCCGTGCGCTGCGTCGACAGCCCCCGCGTCACCGATCGCGCGAAAATCGATTCCGCGCACCAGCGCATGCTCCAGGGCGCGCCGATCCTCGACGGCGGCACTCCGGACATGACCGAACTCGACATCTGCGCGGCCTGGCCGGTGCCCGCGACCTCGCAGCCGCACACACCCAAGCCCGAGGGCCTCGCCCCGACGCTCGTCATCTCCACGACCAACGACCCGGCGACGCCGTACCAGGCCGGCGTGAACCTCGCGAAGGCGCTGGGCGGCCGCCTGCTCACGTTCGAAGGCGCCCAGCACACGGTCTACCTGCAGGGCAACCCGTGCGTGGACAAAGCGGCGTCGGCTTACCTGATCGACCGGACGCTGCCAGCCGACGGCATTCGCTGCTAACGCCAGGTCAGCCCGAGTTCGAGCATCACGGGGCCCTCGTGCGCCGCGACCTCGGGCACCTGGATCCACATCCGGGTGAGATCGTGTGACGGCGTGTCCGCGACCCAGATCTTCGCGGTCACGTCGGCCTGGATACCGGGGATCAGCGCCGAGATCGCCGCGCGCGGGACCTTCCCGCCGATCCGGTACGAGAGCGCCCCGCCCGGGCTCTCCCGGCCTTCCGTCCGCAGGTCCGTCGCGCTCGTGAGCAACGCGCGCAGGCGCCCGACGACCGCGTCCGGCCGGTACACGGCGGGCTTCTCGGTCTGGACACCGGCTCGATCGGTCACCTTCAGCCCATCGGCGGAAAGCACGTAGTCGAGCTGCTGCCGCTGATCGGACACCTGCAGGTCGGCGTGCCCGCGCGCGGAACCGTCCGCCGCGACCTCGCCGTCGATCTTCCGCACGCCGAACCCGGGGATCTCGCCGCTGACGCCGAGCACGAACCGGACGGCACGCTGCCCCTTCAACGCCGCGGCCGACTCCCTCACCAGCTGAGTTCCGTCGGGCAGCGGGCCACTGGTATCGAAGGTCGCGGAGCAACCGCTTAAGAAGCAGGCGACCAGCAGGAATACCGGCCCAAAAGTGCGGCGCAACATGGCCACGAGCCTAGACTTGTGGCCGGATCCTTGCGCATAGTGGCCCTCCGGCCACTTTCGCCGGGTTTCGCGCCGAACGAGACTTTGTGCCGTGCAGCTGACCACTTCGCGCCCCAAGGTCCACCGAGCGTGGATCATCGCGGGCGCCGCCTTCTTCGCCCTGCTCGCCGCCGCGGGCTTCCGCGCCGCGCCCGGTGTACTCATCGATCCGCTCCACGAGGAATTCGGCTGGTCACGCGCGACGATCGCGTCCGCCGTCTCGGTCAACCTCGTGCTCTACGGCCTGTTCTCACCGTTCGCCGCCGCGCTCATGGAGCGGTTCGGCATGCGCCGAGTCGCCGCGACCGCGTTGTTCGTCGTCGCGATCGGAGCGGGCGGCACCGTGTTCATGACCGCCAGCTGGCAGCTGATCCTCTGCTGGGGCGTGCTGGTCGGCGTCGGCACTGGCTCGATGGCGATGAGCTTCGCGGCGACCGTCGCCGCACGCTGGTTCGTGCGCAGCCGGGGCACCGTCACCGGCATCCTGACCGCCGCGGGCGCCACCGGGCAGCTGATCTTCCTGCCGATCGTCGCGAAGCTCGCGATCAGCGAAGGCTGGCGCACGGCGTCGCTCGTCATCGCGATCGCCGCGCTGGCCGTGGTCCCGGTGGTGCTGCTCGCGATCCGCGATCACCCCTCCGAGCTCGGCATCGGCCCCTACGGTGTGGACGAACCCGCCGAAGCGCCCGAGCGGCGCACCGGAACGGCCAAACGCGCGCTGACCGTGCTGGTCTCGGCCGCGCGCACCAGGACGTTCTGGCTGCTCGCCATCGGCTTCGCGATCTGCGGCGCGACCACCAACGGCCTGGTCAGCACGCACTTCGTGCCCGCGGCGCACGACCACGGCATGCCGCAGACGACCGCGGCAGGCCTGCTCGCGCTGGTCGGGATCTTCGACGTGGTCGGCACCATCGCGTCCGGCTGGCTGACCGACCGCGTCGACCCGCGCATCCTTCTCGGCGTTTATTACGCGCTTCGCGGCATTTCGCTCGCGCTGCTGCCGCAGCTGCTCAGCGACTCCGTCGAGATGAGCACCTGGGCGTTCATCGTCTTCTACGGTCTCGACTGGGTGGCGACCGTGCCGCCGACGGTGGCGCTCTGCGTCCGCCAATTCGGGGAGGCGGGACCCATCGTGTTCGGCTGGGTCTTCGCGTCGCATCAGCTCGGCGCGGCGATCGCGGCGTTCGGCGCCGGTGTCATCCGCGATCATTTCGGTGACTACGCCGTTGCCTGGTACATCGCCGCCGGCCTGGCGATTCTCGGCTCGGCGGCCTCCATTTCGATTAGGAAACCGAACACGTCAGTGGCCGTCGGAGTGTCGTGAAACATGCCGTTAACAAGTGCCCTCTAGGGTGCGGCCATGGATCGCCAGCAGGAGTTCGTGCTGCGCACTTTGGAAGAGCGCGACATCCGATTTGTCCGTCTTTGGTTCACCGACGTGCTCGGTTTCCTCAAGTCAGTGGCGGTCGCACCCGCTGAACTCGAGGGCGCCTTCACCGAGGGGATCGGCTTCGACGGCTCCGCCATCGAAGGCTTCGCACGGGTCTACGAATCGGACATGGTCGCCAAGCCGGACCCGGCGACCTTCCAGGTGCTGCCTTGGGAGACCCCCGAAGGCGGCCCCTATTCGGCGCGCATGTTCTGTGACATCACGATGCCGGACGGCTCGCCGTCCTGGGCCGACCCGCGGCACGTGCTCCGCCGCCAGCTCTCGAAGGCCGCCGAGGCCGGTTTCACCTGCTACGTCCACCCCGAGATCGAGTTCTTCCTGCTCTCGAACCTGCCCGACGACGGCTCCGAGCCCGAGCCTGCCGACAACGGTGGTTACTTCGACCAGGCCAGCCACGCCACCGCGACGCACTTCCGGCGCCACGCGATCGAGACGCTCGAAGCGATGGGCATCTCGGTGGAGTTCAGCCACCACGAGGGCGCGCCGGGGCAGCAGGAGATCGACCTCCGGTACGCCGACGCGCTGACCATGGCCGACAACGTGATGACGTTCCGTTACGTCGTCAAGGAGGTCGCGCTCACCCAAGGCGTGCGCGCGACGTTCATGCCCAAGCCGTTCACCGATCAGCCTGGCTCGGGGATGCACACCCACGTCAGCCTGTTCGAGGGCGACCGCAACGCGTTCTACGACGCCGAGGATCCCTACGAGCTTTCCGAAACAGGTAAGGCGTTCGTCGCTGGCCTGCTGACCCACGCCAAAGAGATATCCGCGGTCACCAATCAGTGGGTGAACTCGTACAAACGCCTGATCAGCGGCGGTGAAGCGCCGACGACCGTGTCGTGGGGCCGGGCGAACCGCTCCGCGCTCGTCCGGGTGCCGATGTACTCGCCCGGCAAGGCGTCCTCGCGCCGAGTGGAGATCCGCACGCTGGATTCGGCGTGCAACCCGTACCTCGCGTACTCGGTGATCCTCGCCGCCGGGCTCAAGGGGATCGAGAAGGGCTACGAGCTCCCGCCGCCCGCCGAGGACAACATCTGGCAGCTCTCGGACGCCGAGCGCCGCGCCGCCGGTTACTCCCAGCTACCGCAGAACCTGGGCGAGGCGCTGTCGGAGATGGAGAAGTCGGAGCTGCTGCCCGAGGCGCTCGGCGAGCATGTTTACGACTTCTTCTTGCGCAACAAGCGGGTTGAGTGGGACAACTATCGCAGCGCCGTGACTCCCTACGAGTTGCGCACACTGCTACCGGTTCTCTGACAAGGAGGGCGACGGGAATTGCGAAAGGTCGCACTGCTCGTCGCCCTTCTTTCGTTCGTGAGCATGGCACCCGCTTCCGCGAGTGGCCTCGGCTTCGACCTCGATGCGGCGACCATCCCGGACCTCCAGGCCCGAATGGCCCGCGGCAAGCTCGACTCAGTTCGCTTGACCTCGGCTTATGTCGATCGCATCCGATCGATCGACCCGAAAGTCCGCGCGGTCCTCGTGGTGAACCCGGCCGTGCGCGCGGAGGCGGCCGAGAGCGACGCGAGGCGCCGCGCCGGACGGCTGCGCGGTCCGCTCGACGGCATCCCGGTCCTGCTCAAGGACAACATCAACACCCGATCGATGGACACGACCGCAGGCTCCCGCGCGCTGCGGACCAAGCCACCGGCCGACGCGGAGCTGGTCAAGCGCCTGCGTGCGGCGGGCGCGGTCGTCCTCGGCAAGGCCAACCTGTCCGAATGGGCCAACTTCCGCGCCGCGAAGCCGACTTCGGGCTGGTCAGGCGTCGGCGGGCAGACGCACAACCCGTATGTGCTGGACCGGAACCCGTGCGGTTCGTCGGCCGGTTCCGCCGCGGCCGTCGCCGCGTCGCTTTCCCAGGTCGCGATCGGCAGTGAGACCGACGGCTCGGTCGTCTGCCCCGCGGGCATGACCGGGACGGTCGGCCACAAGCCGAGCCTGGGCCTGGTCAGCCGCACGGGCGTGGTGCCCATCTCCGCGGAACAGGACACCGCGGGCCCGATGGCGAGGTCGGTCGTGGACGTCGCGATCACCCTTTCGGCACTGCAAGGCCGGGATCACGCCGACCCCGCGACCTGGCGGTACCCGGTCACCCAACCGCGTGATTACGCCGCACTTCTGAGACCGGACGCGTTACGCGGAGCACGCATCGGCCTGTGGCGGTTGCCGGTGCTGGGCCCGGATGTCGACGCGGTCATGTCCCGCGCGGCCGAGGTGCTCAAGCGCAGGGGAGCGACGGTCGTCGAGGTCGACCTGCCCTACCAGGCACGGCTCGCCGAGCTGGAGTTTCCGGCGTTGCTCACGGAGTTCCACCGGGACATCGACAAGTACCTCGCCGGGCGTCCCGGTGTCCCGCGCGACCTCGCCGCGCTGATTGCCTACAACCGGTCCGACCCGCTGGAACAGACCTGTTTCGCCGGGCAGGAGCTGTTCGAGCAGGCGCTGGTCGCACCCGGTCCCACGGACCCCGGCTACCTCGCGCAGCGTGCCGAGCTCACCGACCTGGCGAAACGCTCGATCGACGAGGTCGTCGCCCAGTACCGGCTCGACGCCATCGCCGCCCCGACCAATCCGCCCGCGTGGAAGACCGATTGCGCCACGGGCGACAACGACGTGATCCCGTCGTCCACTCCCGCGGCGGTCGCCGGCTACCCGGCGGTGACGGTGCCGTCCGGATTCGTCGGCGAGCTCCCGGTGGGGATCTCGTTCATGGCCGGGCAGTGGGCGGATGCTCGAGTGCTCTCGCTGGGCGCCGCTTATGAACGCGCGGCGAACGCCCGGCGGGCCCCGAGCTACCTTCCCACCATCGGATGACTTGACGCCTACGGTCTGACCTGCGGCGATGGCGTTAAGTGACCCCCCTGTTTTCGGGGGTTCTCCAGGGATGTAAAGTTCTCCAAGTCGCCAGGAACACCGGGCCGGCGGGGCCGCAAGCCCCGAGCAGGACCGGAGGCGCCAGGGCCGAGCGGGAGTTTGACACCGCGGATCGGACCGGGTAATGTTCAGCGTCGGCCCACGAGCGGCCGCCCACTCCCTACTAACATAGTAGGTACGGGCATGGCTCGACCAAAGTTTAGATGAATATCGCTTGAAGCAATTCAGTGTGTTGCTTGAGAACTCAACAGTGTGCTAGTGAACTAAGCCAGTAGAGCTTATATAGAACCTCGTATTGAGGTTCCTTTGAGAGCAGTAAATTGCCTCGATTGAATTCGAAGACATTGTTGGAGAGTTTGATCCTGGCTCAGGACGAACGCTGGCGGCGTGCTTAACACATGCAAGTCGAACGATGAAGCCTTCGGGTGGATTAGTGGCGAACGGGTGAGTAACACGTGGGCAATCTGCCCTGTACTTTGGGATAAGCCTTGGAAACGAGGTCTAATACCGGATATGACTGCGCATCGCATGGTGTGTGGTGGAAAGCTCCGGCGGTACAGGATGAGCCCGCGGCCTATCAGCTTGTTGGTGGGGTAATGGCCTACCAAGGCGACGACGGGTAGCCGGCCTGAGAGGGTGACCGGCCACACTGGGACTGAGACACG
>NZ_FNON01000012.1 GCF_900107045.1 Amycolatopsis xylanica | reverse complement strand
GGAAGGCGCAGGCGCCCGTCGTGGACTTCGGCGATCTGGTCGACGGCGGTGAGGTGGGTGCGGTCGTGGGTGACCAGGACGGTGGCGGTGGCCTGTCGGTGGGTGAGGCGGGTGATGAGCTCGACGACGGCGGCTCCGCGTTCGTGGTCGAGCGCGCTGGTGGGTTCGTCGACCAGCAGGACGGTGGGGTCGTTCATGAGGGCGCGGGCGACGTTCACGCGCTGGCGCTGGCCGCCGGAGAGCTGATGCGGGCGGCGCCCTGCTTGCGGTGCCAGGCCGACGGCGTCGAGCAGTTCCAGCGCACGGGCACGGGCCTTGGCGGGGGAGCGGCCGTCGAGGTGGGCCATGGCCTGAAGCTGTTCGGCGGCGGTGAGGGCGGGCAGCAGGTTGGGCTGCTGGAAGACGATGCCGATCTTGTCGCGGCGTAGGTCGGTGAGTTCACCGCGGGTCATGCCGGTGGTCGTGGTGCCGTCGATGGTGACGGTGCCGTGGTCGGGGGTGATGAGGGTGGCGGCGACGGCGAGCAGGCTGGATTTGCCGGAGCCGGACGGGCCGGCCACGGCGGTGATGCTGCCGCGGGGGACGTCCAGGGTGACCTGGTCGAGTGCGGTGAGGCGGGCGTCGCCGTCGGGGTAGGTGAGGGTGATGCCGGTCAGGTTGAGGCTCATCGGGCGCTCCCCAGTGCGGTCAGCGGGTCGACGGAGGTGATGCGGCGGATGGCGAGTGCGGCTCCTAGCGCGCCGAGCAGGATCATCACGGCGGCCGAGAGGAGCACAGTGGCGGGTGTGAGGACGAAAGGGATCGCCGAGCCGGTGAGTGCGGCGCCCAGTGCGGCGGCGAGGCCGGTGCCGATCAGGGTCCCGCCGACGAGTAGCACGACAGCCTGGCCGAGTGCGTCCTTGAGCAGCCCGGTCGTGGTGGCGCCCAATGCCTTCAGCACGGCGATGTCACCGCTGCGTTGGATGGTCCAGACGGTGAAGAAGGCGCCGATGACGAGCGCGGAGATGGCGAACAGGAAGACGCGCATCAGCTGCAGGGAGCCGTTCTCGGAGGTGTAGGAGCCGATCGCGGACAGTGAGTCGTCCTTGGTGACCGTCCTGGTGCCGGCGGCTTGATCGGTGGCGGTGATGGCGGTGGCGGAGGTGGTGGTCAAGGCGATCACCGTCGCGGTCGGGCCGCCGCTGCCGATGCTGCCGGGGGGCGCGGTCGCCTGCCAGACGTCGAGGGTGGTCCAGACGACCGGGGTGTGGCTGAAGGAGGCGTCACCGGACACGGCGGCTACGGTCAGCTGTCGTCCGGCCAGTACGAGGCTGTTTCCGGGCTGGACGCCCAGGTCGTCGGCGGCGGCGGTGGACAGCACGACCGTGTGCTCGGTGAGCTTGCCGCTGTCCGGGGCGAGGACGGACCCGGCCAGGACGCCGAAGGCCGAGACGCCGATGCTCCGATCGCCCGCGGTCGCCTTCGTGGTGGTGACGCCCAGCGGTTCGGCGCTGGTCACCCCCGGGGTGGCGGCCCACTGCCGCCACTGCGTCTCGGTGACGGTCGAGTTGGCATACGACAAACGCTGCTCCCCGCTGGGAGCGGCGAAGGCGATCCGGTCGGCCGGCAGGCCGGTGATGGCGGAGATGTTCTGCCTGCCGAGCCCGGCGGTCAGCCCGGACAGCAGGCCGACCAGCAGGGTGATCAGCACGATGACGGTTCCCATCAGGGCGAAGCGCCCCTTGGCGTATTTCAGGTCTCTCCAGGCGACGAACACGGCCTCGATCGATCCTTTCCGGTGGCGTATCAGGGATGTCTCCACAATCGCCGTCGGTGCCCAGTGGCGGCATCTGGCCGGGGATGGCACTTCACGAGCCGGAAGGTGGCTCGCCGGTTCCACCTTTCGATAGAGGTGGAGTCCCGCTGACGCTGCGTAGTCTGGACGCACTGTGAACGCCGCCGCTCCTGCTCTGACACCGACCAGCCGGGTGCTGACCTGGTGCCTGCACCTGCTGCTCGTCGCCCTGCTCGTACTGGCGGCGGCCAGGGCCGTGGCCGGGGGACAGCCTCGGGCCGCGGCGGTCGTCGTCGTGGCGGTGCTGTGCGGGGTCGTGTACGCGGCCGGACCGCTGCTGCCCCGCGTCCGCGCGTCCTGGCGGGTGGCCGCGAGGTGGCTGAGTGCTGTCAGCGCTGTGTGGCTGGTACTGGTGGTGCTGACCGCTGACGGGGTGTGGGTCGCTTTCCCCCTGTACTTTCTCCAGCTCCACCTGCTGCCGCGCCGAGCGGGCCTGATCGCGGTGACCGCCACGGCGCTGGCCGCGATCACCGCGTTCGCCGCGCACCAGGGGGTCTTCAGCCCGGTCGCCGCGATCGGCCCGGCACTCGGCGCGGCCGTCGCGGTCGCCGTGGTCTGGGGCTATCAGGCCCTGTACCAGGAGAGCGAGCAACGCCGACGCCTGATCGAGGAGCTCACCGCGACCCGTGCCGACCTGGCCGAGGCCCAGCACACCGCCGGGGTACTGGCCGAACGGGAACGGCTGGCCCGGGAGATCCACGACACCCTCGCCCAGGGCCTGTCCAGCATCCAGCTGCTGCTGCGCGCCGCCGAGCGGTCCTTGCCCGACACTGCGGGAAACGCCGCCCGCTACGTGGATCAGGCTCGCCAGTCCGCCGTGGACAACCTCGCCGAAGCCCGCCGCTTCGTCGCCGCCCACACCCCGCCCGCCCTCGACGACACCACGCTGGCAGGTGCACTGGAACGCCTGTGCGCCACCACCAGCACCCGCCACCGGATCACCGCGCGCTTCCACTCCACCGGCGACCCGGTGCCGCTGCCGACAGCCCATGAGGTGGCTCTCCTTCGCATTGCCCAGGCCGCCCTCGCGAACACCGTCCGCCACGCGGGCGCCGCCACCGCCGAGATCACCCTGAGCTACCTCGGTGACGAGATCGCGCTCGACGTCGTCGACGACGGAACCGGCTTCGACCCCGAAAGGCTGCCCACTCCCGATCCCGGCGAAGGCGGATTCGGGCTGGCGGCCATGCGCACCCGCGCCCGCGCACTGGGCGGCTCCCTCAGCATCGAGTCGGCTCCCGGCCACGGCACCGCGCTGGCCGCTCGGCTTCCCCTGCCGCAATCCGACGACACCCAACCCGAGGCCCGCCCGTGACCGACATGCCCATCCGTCTTCTTTTGGCCGACGACCACCCCGTGGTGCGCGCGGGCCTGCGCGCCGTGCTCGAGACCGAACCCGGACTCGTCGTGGTCGCCGAGGCCGCCACCGCCGAGGACGCGGTGGCACGAGCCGCACAGGGCGACATCGACGTCGTACTGATGGACCTGCAGTTCGGCGCCGGGATGACCGGAGCCGAAGCCACCGCGGCGATCACCGCACACCCCGGCGCGCCCAGGGTCCTGATCGTCACCACCTACGACACCGACGCCGACACGCTGCCGGCCATCGAGGCGGGCGCCACCGGCTACCTGCTCAAGGACGCCCTTCCCGAAGACCTCGCGGCCGCCGTGCGCACCGCGGCCGCCGGGCGCACCACACTGGCACCCGCCGTCGCCGACCGGCTACTGCACCGGATGCGCATGCCCGACATGGCGCTGACCCGACGGGAAATCGAAGTACTCACCCTCGTCGCCGACGGCCTGTCCAACCGGGCGATAGCCGCACGCCTGCACCTCACCGAAGGCACGGTGAAATCGCATCTGGCCCGCTGCTACACCAAACTCGGCGTCGACTCACGCACCGCCGCGGTAGCCACCGCGACGGACCTCGGCCTCATCCGCCGGTAAAAACCCCTGCTCGATGAGCGGCTGCCCCGGCGGCCCGTCGGGACCCGTGACCTCACCCGGGTTCGCCGCGCCATTGCTGTTCACCGAGGGCGGGAACTTCAGCCGGATGAGCGGCACGACCACGGTGACCACGACGCCGGGCCGGTACATCGCGACGTTGACGTGTAAGGGGACACCGATCCCTGGCAAGATCGGGTTCACCGTGCTCGGTACCCCTCCGTCCGCGCCGGCCAAGCCGGTCGTTCCCGCGCCCGCGAAACACGCGCAGGTCGTGGTTCCGCATGGTGCACCGGAAACCGGCAGCGGCCCGAACTGAGCCAGGCCGCGTTCTGGCGGGCGCTGTTTCTCGCCTGGGCGCGATCTGGGCGAGACGCTCCATTCGGGCGGCTTGAAACCGCCGCGTCCGCGTGCTGCGGCCTCGCCTCCCCCCCGGCGCCGAACTGCTGATCGCGCGCTCGGCGTGTTCGGACTGGTCATCGGCTTGGCGGTGCTCGCGGGCGCGATCTTCGCCCTCCCGAAGCGAACACCAACCGCACAGTCCGAAGTGGACTTCACGGGCGCCGGTCTGCTCGCCGCTGGCATGCTTCTGTGCGGCTACCCGTCCTTGGCTTCGGTGGTGTCGACGGCGAGCAGCAGCGCGGTGATCGTGATCGCGGTGACGACGAGCACGGGAACGTTGATCAGGCGCGTGATGCCCCAGCAGGTTCCGGGCAGGGCACGCCGACGTGCCGGACACGGCGCGGTGAGGGAGAACCGGCTCCAGCGGCTAAGCCGCGACCCGATCACCAGGCCGATCTTTGATCCAGACCTCAAGCCCGTCGACCTGCTCGGCGCGGACATGGTCGTGTTCTGTACCAACGAGATCCCGCTGCCGAGCGCGCTGGAGATGAGCAATGAACGTATGGCTGCGCGTATCCCTCCGCGCAAGCTCTTCGGTCGCGCCTTCGACCTGCTCATCGCCGCGATCGCCAAGGAGACCTGCTTCAGCACCGACCGGTGGGGGAATTCATCTGCGACGAAGAGTGGGTTTGGATACCCGGTAAACGACAGGAGCGACCCATTTATTGGCGAGTATGTGTGCGACAGCGGTGCGTACAGTGGGGAAGTCTGCCCTACCCGTGTTGCCGCTACTGACTCATTCATCAATGGTTCCGATGGTGGCACAGGGCCTGGCTATATGACAGAAAACTCGTCCATCGACTATCACGGTAGTGCTGGGGAAGGAGATAGTGGCGGAGCAAGCTTCACCGTTCGTGGTGCCGCCGTCATTGCTACCGGAATAATCGTTGCTGGATATATCGACAGCCAAGCTTCTTGTAGTCCTGGCGCAATGGAAATGCCAAGGCTCTGAGTTTTCCGCAACAGTATTGAAGCTGTCGTAGATGCCCTTGACGTAACACCGATGACCCGCTAACGCAAACGTGGCTCCTTGTTGGATAATCGACAAGGAGCCACGTTGGTTTGTATAACCGGTTATGTTGTTAACCTTGACGTGCCTCTACTACTTTTCCATGCCTGGTGAGTAGTCGGATTCGGCCGGGCCTGTAATCGAGGCTTGCGGTCGACGATTGGCCGAGGTCAAGCAATTGAACGGTGAAGCCCTCAGACTCGCAGCGCTCTTTCGCTTCACGTTCCGGATAGCCCGATAGCTCTGTCAGATCAAACGAGGGCTTCCGTCCGTCCGGCATGACTGCTCCTATCAGTACTGGCAAAGCAGGCTGTGTGGGCATCGTCTTCACAGCGTAAGCAGGCTACGTCGTAATGGCTTGAGCCTGCGTCACTAAGGTGGATGCATCACGCCACGTTGGCTACTCGGCTTGACACGAGTCGCGCCAGCACTGCCGCTTGCGTCGCCAGGCTGCCCAGCCATCTCTCAGCGGACTGCGCTCTTCGAGGGGCTGCCGGAGAAGACGAACAGGTCGTCGGTGAACGGTCGGCCGAGCGCTTCCACACGTGCCTTGACTCGTTCGCGGTGCTCCTTGAGCAAGACAAGAGTTTCTGTGTCGAGCGCGACGCGCCGGATCTGGTTAGTCTTTGTGTCCTTCTCGCGCCCGCGCACCCAGTCCTCATTCCTCATCCATCCGGAACGCCTCGTCAACCAGCTTGGCAGCCTCGGCCTGCGTCGGCGGGTCCGGCTCAGGCGGCTTGGGCCTCGGCCGACGTGCGACGCGGGCGGGATTGCTGGGAATCTAGTCCCAGCGCTCAGCCGTGCCCAGCGTGCCGCTCAGAATGCCCGTGGATCTGCCGAACCGTGGACGCGGCCATAGGACGGCAGGCATGCGCCTTACATCCGACAGCCTTGCAGTCGTGGTCCTCGACGGCTGACTTGTGCTTCTCGATGAACGGCTTGCCATCACAGCGAACCCGGCAGCGACGCAACTCTGTATAGAGGCTCTCCAGCATGCGGGCGTCGATCTTCTTCACCGGCCGGTGTCCGAGCGCCGGAACGATGGTCCGGGCTATGTAGCCCTCATAGCTGTTCCGGGTGCTCTCCTCTAACTCACTGACGCGCAGCCACTCGTCCAGCGCATAGGAGAGAGTCACGGACGAACCGGCAGAGCGCTGCTTGAGTACCTGCGTCCGGAACTCGGCGAGCTTGTCTTCCGCCGTACGCCAAGACTTGTCGCCCGTGCCGTCGATCGTGGCGCGAAGGTAGACCTGCTTGCTGGTGACCGGGTCGATGCCCGCATAGAGACGGACGCGGAGCGCTCCACCGCGTTCTTCGATGTTCCCGCGCTTCCGTCCGGCACCGCGTTGACCAGCCATAACGGGAACGGTGCGCCGGGGTCATGCCCAAAACGATGCCCAAAGATCGCGAACGTGGATGTTGGGAACGGCGAAATGCCTGGTCAAGCGTGGTGCCCCCGGAGCGGCTCGTACAGCATCTACACGAGGCCGCACCCGCGGTGAGCTGGCAGTATCCGCTGTTCTGAAGATCAAGCGACGTCGCCGTGGTCAGGGCGGTGGTGCTGGATGAGCGCCTCACTTCACGAACGTTCATCGATTGATGAGGTTGGAGATCGCGGGGCGATCGAGCCGGTCAGCCGGGCTCATCGGGATCGTGCCTTGTGGATCCAGTGCGCGTGCACGGCGCTGGTGGCGCTTGGTGCGGCCTACGCCTCTTATCGACACGGTCGAGTGTTCGCGTTGAAGTTTGGTTCGGACGAGACGACGGCGGCGATCTGGCCGTTGATCGTGGACGGGTTGCTCACGACGGCCACGGTCGAGCTGTGGAGATCTGGCCGCAGGGGGAGCGGCCGGTGGGCGGCCTGGTTGGCGTTCGTGTTCGGCATCGTGCTCTCGCTGTGTGCGAATGTCGCCGCGGCGCCCGCTCTGTCCGTTTTCGCCATCGCGGTTGCGGCGTGCCCTCCGCTCGCGCTCCTGCTCGCGGTCGAGCTGCTGAACCGAGCGCTGAAACGCCATCGTGCCGACCTGCACGCCGAGGAAGTCGCGGAGGTTGAACCTTCGGGGGTAGTGCGGCTTGCCGTCGTACCGAGCGAGTCCTTGACGGGGAACGAGACGACTGCCGAGGAACGGATGTGGGCTTATTACGCGGCCGAGCGCGCCAAGGGGCGTTCACCGAGTGGGGCTGAGCTTGACCGGGTGGTCGGGACTCACAACTACGGCCGTCGCATCCTTCGAAAATGGCGCGAAGGCGGGCAGATTCACTGACCGGTCACCAACCTTGCACTTGACTGTGCCTAAAGCAGTGGCCTGTCACCTTGTCTGTGGGCGACAGGCCACTGCTTCGTGGAGCGCGACTCGTACAAGAGGGCGCTGGATCGGCGTTCGTGTACGTCATCTGGGTGAAGATTCCCTTGCCCTTCACCCGGGGCAAGGATTTGGCCAAGCAAAAGGGCGAGGCCTGTTTTCGAGGCTCGTGGCGATCATGCCGCCACTCGAAAGGCCTCAGCCAATGTCTGCATCCAGCCCGCTGTCGGCGCTTCAGACCCAGTTCGCCCGCCCGCGTTCGATCGCCCGGTTCAACACCGCCTTGAGCGTTTGGTCGCAACAGGATCCGGCTTTGGCTGGGATCACCAGCCATGACCGGCTCGTCGATGTGCTGCGAGGGAACGACTACCCGCGTCACGACGTGGTCCTGCACAGCTTGTTGTGCCGCGCCGCCGTCCAGGACGACGACGGGCATCTGGCTGCCGAACTGGTCGTCAACGCGATGATTCCCGCTGTTCCGGGCGTGGTCGGCTGTGTCATTCGTGCCACCCGAGCTGCGACGTTCACGTCGGGGGCTCGTCGAGGTGTGACGGGATCCGGGGTCTCGGCCTCCGAGAGCAACCGAGATATCCAGGCCGGAGTGATCGGGCACCTGTGGGAGATGGTCTGCTGCTACCCGCTCCGGCGCCGGAACCACGTCGCCGCGAATCTGACGCGTGAGACGCAGCGTGCCGCACTCCGGTCTTTCGGGGTCGACCTAGGTCAGACCGCTGCCGAGGTGGTCAGCATGGACAACGAGGCGTTCCCCGGTCAGGTCAGCGACCAGCCGGCAGAACTGGACGCCTCCGAGGAGCTGCTGGAGCTGCTTTCGTGGGCGGTGGAGCAGCAGCGGCTGGACGAGGAAGCCACAGCGATCCTGACCGCTCGCTACTTCGGAGATCAGATTGGGCGCGATGGTGTGGCCACGGATCGCCAAGTCGGCGTGCTGCTGGGCCTGAGTCAGCCGACGATCACCCGTCACCGCCAGCGGGCCGTCGAGCAGCTTGCCTCCGCCGCGCTGGATTTCCCAGGTGTGGGCCGGGCGTGGGCGAGCTGATCGGCACGAATCAAACGCAGGTGCGGGCTGCATGTCTTGGACAACTGCAGTCCGCACCGACGGTTGGAGCGCTCGTGACCGGTTCCCGCATCGCACTCGACCCCGACGAGGAGGCGATCGCTCGCGCTCGCATCCGAGCACGAGCGTTGGCCGCGCGCCTGGCGGTCTCGCTGGTCGACCGCGAGCTGTACACCGAGATTCGACTGTTCCTCGATGAGGTCGGCTTCCCGGCTTGTGATGCCATGGAGGCCTTCGCCAGCCGAACTGAGGTGCAACTGCGGCGGCGTTTGCACCTGGTGCTTGGTCTGGGGGCCAGCATCGAGGACGAGACCTGATGCGGCGTCGACGCTCTCGCGGCGAGACCAGCGAGACCGGGTCTCGTCCGTTGTCGCGGCTGGTGCCGGACGCCGACGTGGAGCCCGCGTTGCGTTCAGTCGCGCGCAGGGGCGGGCGGCTTGCCGCGTGGAGTGTGGTGCTGGCGAGTCCGCTGGTGACGCTTCTCGCGTTGATCCTGCTGCGGCCGACACCGTCGGCGGCGCCATCGGCGGATGAGCGTTCGGAGCGGGATCCGCGCGGGTGGGCGGAGATGTACGTGCGGGCGTGGCTGTCGGTCAGCCGCGATGATCCCGCGAGCCTGGAGACCTTCTACCCACCGGGCATGAAATCCCAGCGCGCGGTCGGCAGCCAGGTGCCGGTCGACCTCGCCACGCTCACGGCGACCTCGCCCTCGACTGGCGTCTGGTCGGTGGTGGTCGCGGTCAACCTGCTCACCCAGCAGCCCGAGGGCAAGCGGATCGCGAAGCTCGTCTGCGTCCAGGTCAGCATGCTGGAGTCACCTGCCGAGCCCGGCGCGTATGTGGCAGCGGCATTGCCGTCTCCGGTGGCTTGCCCTGCCACGTTGGGCTCCGCGGACCTCGCCTATCCGGAGACGGCTGAGCTCACCGGGCCTATCGGCCAGTCCGTGCTCGGGTTTCTCACTGCCTACCTGGCGGGGCAAGGCAGCCTGGACCGGTATACCGCGCCCGGAACAAGCCTTGCCCCGACGGCGCCTGCGCCGTATGTGGCAGTCCAGCTGAGCTCGCTGCGGACGCACGAGAAGTTCGAACCGGGCCAGGCCGCGCGGCCACTCGACGGCACCGCGACCCGGCTCGCGGAATCCATGGGCGTGCGTGAGCTCAAAGACCTTGGCCACATCATCACCAACGCCGGGCAAGGCGGAGCGAGCATCGTGGACACCCTGCGTGCCAAGGCATCCTCGCTGGCTCAGCAGCAACTCGCTGCACAGAAGGCCGGGTCATCGATCCGATCCGACCGCATGGACATGCCGGTCGCCGTCATGGGCCTGGCCTTCATCGGCTTCCTGGCCTTTCCCTGCATCTACACCCTGCTCGGCGGATAAGGAGAAGATCATGCTCATCACGAGGCTCTACCTCGCCATGCTGGCCCTCGGCCAGGTCCTTCACGAGCGCCGCGCGCAGTTCGCACGCGAGAGCGAACGCGGCGACGAGAACATCACCAAGGTGTTCTACGCCGTCCTCGGCGTCACCGTCGCCACCCTCATCGCCGCCGCGGTCACGGCGTTCGTTAACGGCAAACTACCGCTGATCGGCGGCCAATGAACCGCCTCGCCGCGCTGCACGGCGAACGCGGCGACGAGAACCTCACCGCGGCCTACGCCTTCAGCGCGCTGCTGTTCATCGCCTGGGCCGTGTTCCAGGCCGTCGCGGTGTTCCTCGGCAGCAACGTCGCCCTGGAAGCGGCCCGCGACGGCGTCAACGCGGCGAGGTTGCCGCCGGTCGACACCGCGGCCGCGGAAACCCGGGCCCGCGACTACACCAGCCGCGTGACGCTCGGCTGGCTCACCAACGTCGCCGCCCGAGCCTCCAGCGACGGCCGAAACGTCACCGTGACCGTCAGCGCGGACGCCGCGTCCTTCGTGCCGTTCCTGCGATTCCCGGTCAGCCAGACTGCGTCCGCGCCGATCGAACAGCTCACGTCATGACCACCCGCCTTCACGACCTCCGCCATAGCGACCGGGGCGACATGAACATCGAGGTCGCCATCGGCGCTGCCGCGCTCATCGTCCTCTTCGGACTCGCGATCGTGGCCATGCGAATCCAGACCGCCGAATCCGCCATCGCCGAAGCCGCCCGCTCGGCCGCCCGATCCGCATCGCTTGCCCACGACGGCGAAACTGCGGCTGCAGCCGCACGGCAACGCGCGAGAGACGTCCTCGCCCAGCAGCACCTGTCCTGCTCAGGTCTGCAGATCGACGTCGATGCCCACGACTTCGCCAAGCCGCTCGGCGAGACCGGCTACGTCATCGCCACCATCACCTGCGAAGTCGGCTACAACGACCTGCTCATCCCAGGAATGAGCGGATCCCGAACCACCCGCGCCGAGTTCCGCTCACCGATCGACCGTCACGGAGCCCGGCAATGACGCCCGCGCGCTCGTGGCGAGACCTTGGCGGTGACCGCGGGTCGGCGTCGGTCTGGCTGATCGGCCTCAGCGTCGCACTGGCGATCGCAATCGGTGGCGTGGTCGACGGCAGCCGCAAAGCCCAAGCACATTCGCAGGCCACCGCGGTCGCCGAGGAAGCCGCCCGCGCGGCCGGCCAAGCCCTCCGAGTGCAGTCCCTGGCCAGCGGCCGGGACGCCGACGTCAACCCCGAACTCGCCGCCACCCAAGCCCGCGCCTACATCACCGCGACCGGCGCGACCGGGACCGTGTCCGTGCAGGGAACCCGCATCGAGGTCGAGACGACGATCACCAAAGCCACCGTTTTCCTGGGCATGATCGGCATCGCGGAGATCACCATCCACGGCCACGGCACCGCCAACCTCATCTCGGCCGGGTGAACCCATGCGACCAGCCACCAAACTCGCCCGCACGGGCACCGCGTCACTCACGCTGATCGCCTTGATCGCGGTGCCTCCTTTTCTGTTGTGGACATTGCGCTCCACATTCCTGCCGGACCACCTCCCAACCGGGCAAGAGCTACTGGACTGGTTCACCGAACGCGACAGCGGGCACGTGTTCCTCGGCTTGCTTGTCCTCATCGGCCTGATCGCCTGGCTGCAACTCGTCGTCGCGGTGCTCCTCGAAGCGATCGCAGCCCTGCGCGGTGTCTCTGTCCCGCGGGTCCGCGGCTTCGGCTGGGCCCAGAAACTCGTCGCCGGACTCCTGCTGACACTGCTTGCCAGCACCGCCACCGCCGCCGAAACCATCCCGCACACGTCAGCCAGCCACCTGCTCAGCACGACGCCACCCACGACCGCGTCACCCACCGGAGCAGCGCCTGCGGAACCAGCGACCTCAAAAGCGCCGAAGCCGTCAACGCACACGGTGGCGCCGGGTGAGTCCCTGATGAGCATCGCCGCCGACCAGCTCGGCGACGAAAACCGCTACCGCGAGATCTTCGACCTCAACAAAGACCGTCGCCAACCCGACGGCGCCGCCCTCCGTGACGTCGGACTGATCAAACCAGGCTGGAAACTGCTCCTGCCGGAGAACGAAGCGTGCGATGAGGTCTGTGTCCGCCAAGGCGACACACTGTCGAAGATCGCCCGTGACCATCTCGGCGACGCTCGCCGCTACCCGGAGATCTTCGCGCTGAACAAGGGCCGCCAACAACCCGGCGGAGCACCGCTCACCACTCCGAACCACATCTACCCGGGAACCGTCCTGCGGCTCCCCAGCACTGGCCCGCGCCCAGCGGGCGGCTCGGCATCCCAGTCAGCCTCGCGGACAAACGCAGACCCGATCGCCGGTGGCACTCCACCGCTGATTCCGAGCTGCGCCGCACCAACGCCCGTCGCGCAGGACCAGCCGGCGAAACCAGACTCACCATCCGAGTCCAACCCGATCCCAGCAGCTCCCAGTCGGTCAGCCACACCCGTTCCTGCTGCGCCGACGGCACACCGCGCTCCAGCTGCCGAAGTCGATGACGGCAGCCCGATGTCGTTGATCGGGTTCAGCGTCGGCGGTCTGCTCGCCGCGGGCCTTCTCGCCACCCTTGGTACCCGCCGCATGCGCGCCCAGCGCCGTCGCCGTCCAGGACACCGGATCCACACGAACCTCCCCGGTGACTTCGAAACCGCCCTTCGCGTGGCCGAGCAACCGGCCACCGTCGACGACCTCGATACCACCTTGCGCACGCTCGCTCATCACGTTCACCAAGCAGGCCAGGCGCTCCCCGCGATCCGGGCCGTGACCGTCGGCGCTAGCGGCGTGGTCCTGCATCCTCAAGAACCCGGCAAGCCCCCGTCGCCGCTCGTCGCACTCCGAGAAGCACCAGGCGCGTGGGCGTTCGATCCCGCGGCCGAAGCGGTGGATCTGGATTTCCTGCGTACCGTCCCCCCTCCCTACCCAGCGCTCATCTCGCTAGGACACGACCAGCACCGCAACCTCATCCTGCTCAACCTCGAACAAGTCGGCGCCATCACGCTGACCGGTAACACCGACGACATGGAAGCCGTCCTGCTGGCCATGGCCTGGGACCTCGCCGCTTCCAGCTGGGCCGACCACCTCGTCGCCACCCTCATCGGCTTCGGCCAAACCACCGCCGCCCACAACCCCGGCCGCCTCCGCTACGCCGCCACCATCGACGACGCCCTCGACACCTTCGAACGCCGCGCACAGGACGTCCGCGAAGGTCTTCAGGCCGCGGATACCTGTTCGATCGACCAGGCTCGCGGACTCGGCCTCGCCGAAGACACCTGGAGCCCGGAGATCATCCTCTCCGCCGCGCCCTTCAACCGCAGCCAGCAAGACCGGCTCTGCAACCTCGTCTCCTTCGACCGCCCCACGTCGAGCTTGGCCGCGGTCATCACCGCCGCAGAAGTTGCAGACGACCTGCCCGGCGCCTGGCACTTCGACCTCGGCACGAAGCGCACGCGGATCGAGCCGCTCGGGCTCGAGGTCGACCTGCAACGGCTGAGCCCAGCGCAGGACCGCGAACTGGTCGCCGCGCTCGCCTCCGCGGACAACGCCATCAACGTGCCGGTCGAGAACTTCCGCAACATCCCACCTGAGCCCGACGCTCTTCCAGTTCCGCTCGATCCCGACGAACTCGAAGTCGAGCCCGAAGACAGTGAGATCGAGCAGGCGTGCTCCGACGTCCCCGAGGTGCGAGTCCTCGGTCCAGTCGTCTTGGCCAACGTCGACCCGGACCATGTCGAGGCGAAGAAGTTCAACAGGCTCACCGAACTCGCCGCGTTCCTTGCCCTGCACTCCGGCGTCACCGCCGACGAAATCTCCCGCCAGATGGGCACCGGTGCCCAACCGTGGTCCGCCTCAACCCGCCAGGGCTACATTTCACGGCTGCGCACCTGGCTCGGCCGCGACCACGACGGCGAGCTCTACCTGCCCAACGTCGACATCAAGCGTGGCGGCTACCGGCTTTCAGAGTCGGTGCGCTGCGACTGGCATCGCTTTGAAAGTCTGGTTCAGGAAGGACTCAGCCAGGCACCTGCCGACGGATTGCCCTACCTCAAGCAGGCCCTCAGCTTGGTCACCGGAATGCCATTCAGCAGCATCCCCCACGGCCGATACGTGTGGAGTTCATGGATCCAACGCGAGATGACCGACGCGATCGTCGACGTCGCCCACGCCATCGCGGACGCATCTCAGAAGACCGGAAGTCTCGCTGCGGCAAGGAAAGCCCTTGCGCGAGGGCTTCAAGCGGACCCCGCCAGCGAGATACTTTACCGAGACCTGCTTCGTGTGGAGCACCAAGCTGGCAACCTCGCTGGAGTCAAGGAGACCGCTGACAAACTTGCAGGTCTCGCGGCGGACCTGGACGTGGACCTCGACGAGGAAACTAGCGAGCTGGTGCACAAGCTTCTGGACTTGCGATACCGAGCATCGTTGAGAACGCCTGTTTGAGCCGCGCTTAGCGAGGTCTTCACCATCTCAAAGGGTTCGACGTCTGTATGTGCAATAAGCATTTCCGTGTCGGGGAAGGTCAACCCGGTCCCCGGGTCAGGGCGTCGTGGTGTGAATCGCGCCGTTCGTGGTGTCGGCTGTCGACTTGTCCGATCTGGGGCTCTCGCTGTACGGACCGGGAAAAAAGTCCGGTCGCACCCGGGTGACACGTAACGGTTCTGACTGCATCGACGACTCCTTCCAGGACCACGAGACCACCGCCGACGATGTTGGGATACCAATGCCGGAAACATTCGAGATGGACCGTGTCGACCGCATTGCCGACATCCTCTATGGCGTCGCGTCCGGTGAAGGACTGATCCAGTATGCGCCGCTCGGCAGGCGAGTCGGCGTCCGGCCTGATCACCTTGGCCACTTCCTCGATCAGGTCTCGACGCGGGCTGTCCGTCAGGGTGAACCGATGTGGAGTGCGCTCGTCGTCTCAAAGGAGAGCGGGGCACCGAGTGTAGGGTTTTACGGCTTGGGTCGGCGCCTTCGAAACGAGTACCACGCACTGGACGACGCGTCGATGTGGATCCGGGAGCGGCAGCGCTGCTATGAAGCCGCTCGCGTCGCGTGACATAAGCGGACCTCGTTCTCGGGCGGCCACCCGCCAAGTCAGCTGGGAACTCCAGGCGTGCGCAATCTGCGGACCTGCCGCCCGTGAGGGCGACCATGCGTTCTGGTGAAACCCGGAGAATATGTCGATGGGTTGGCCGCCACCGACCGGACGGGTAGTTGCTGCGGGGTCTATCGTATTCCTCAGTGTTTAGTACGCGGATGGCGACCGAGATAGCAACTGCCTTGACCTCCTAGCGCTGGTGGCGTGCCGTTCTGCCATCGCTCGTTGCTTTGGTGGTTAACTCTCTCAGCAGGACAGTTTGCGTCAGCTTGTGAGAGCATCGCCGTCGCCGGTGGGCGTTCGTGGTAGTCCATCTCGGTTCGGTTACGCCATGTAACACTGTTCAGTGTCTGGGCGACTGGGTAGCTATGGCTAGTGGTGTCGTGAAGTGGTTCAACGCGGAAAAAGGATTCGGTTTCATAACTCCTGATGATTCTGATTCCGATGTTTTTGTCCACTACAGCGAACTCGAGGGGCGCGGATTTCGCTCGCTCGCAGAGGGGCAGCGAGTGGAGTTCGAAATGCGCGACGCTGCGCGCGGCCCTCAGGCCCTGCAGGTTCGGGTCGTTCACGACGAGGAGTTGACCAGTTCGATAGCGTCAGATCTGGGGCCGGTGACCTCCCAGGCACCTCCACCTTTTGGACCACAACGCCTTAGGCCTCCAAGTCGACAACGCCCGAGTTTGTTGCCAGCGCGCAGGCTCTTGGGTCGACTCACTCTCCTTGGTGCCGATGAAACCATAACTTCTCAGCATGTAGAGGTCCTGGCCAATGATGCGTCGCCTGAATATCTTGAGCAGCTGCTGACAGAACTCGTGCGCACTGGGTGGCTCGCACCGATCGACGGCGGCTACCAGCGGGTTGTCACCGCCGACTGGGAGGATGCTGCGCAGCTTTTTGCCGAGGAGGTTGTCGATGACCCGGGTCTGTCTACCCACCTTTTGCTCGAATTGCGGCGCTCGGCAGCCAACCGACAGCCGCGGTCACGACTAGTCCGAGATTTCTGGACCATCGAGGACCAGTTGGGCCGCAGCCGGTACGCCACCGCCCTCGCTGAGTTCATCCGGCATCCTCAATCACGCCCCCCGTTGGTCGTGGCCCTGCGAGGCGACTGGGGCGCTGGGAAGACATCCCTGATGCGGATGATCCAGGCTGACTTGGATGACATCGACGCCGAGGGACGGCTCCGCCGCATCGAGCTCTCTCCTACGGTTCCGGCTTTGTTGCGCTGGCGCCGCAGACGAGGTGCTGCGCCTGCGGCGTCGGAATCGGTATCAAACGCCGAGGTTCTCAGGAACCTCACCAAGGCTGCGTCCCCTGAGATTACGCATGAGGCTGCTGGGGAAACCGGTCGCTGGCGGCCCACGGTGTGGTTCAACCCATGGATGTACCAGAAAAGCGAACAAGTATGGGCTGGCCTCGCTGATTCGATCATCGAGCAGGTGACCAGCCGCATGGCCACTGGCGAGAGGGAGCGGTTCTGGCTGCGCCTCAACCTGAGGCGCCTGGACGTCCTCGCGGTGCGCCGGCGAGCCTATCGACTAATTCTCCAAAAGCTTGTGCCTGCCTTTTTCGTAGCCGTACTGATCCTCGCCTTCGCTGCCTTGGCATCCCTATTTCACTTCGCTGACGGAATCTTCCGCTGGAGCGCCGTCGCCTCCTTTGCAGTGCTGGCTGGCGGTGGCTTGGTCAGTACTGCACGTTTCCTCCTGGCGCCGGCAGCTCGCACGTTCGGCCAGGCAGTCAGTCAGCCGACCCCGGGTCAGATCGCGCGGGGTACCTGGGAAACGGGTGGCACGCTGCTGGGTGATGCGCTGAGCGACTACAATTATAGAGCCCAGACCGGTTCGTTCGCTTGCGCCAATCGTGACATTGCCGATGTTTTAGGTCTCGTTGCCAGGCCGGATCAGCCCTTGGTGGTTTTCATCGACGACCTCGACCGGTGTTCACCAGCCGTTGTCGTCGAAGTGATCGAGGCGCTCAATATCTTCCTTGCTGGCCAACTTGAGAACTGCATGTTTGTTCTGGCTATCGAGCCGCACGTGATCGCTGCCCATATCGACGTGGCATATCGTGAGGTCGGAGAACGGCTGGAGAACCACAGCAAGAATGAGCAGTTTGGCTGGCGATTCCTCGAGAAGATCATCCAGTTGCCAGTCGGATTGCCCACCCTCGACTCTGACGAAACAATGGATCAATACCTTCGTGCACTGGTCGGAGACGAGCGAATTCGCCGCGCACCAGAGCCCATGGCGGCAGCTACACCAAGCAGCAGGTCTCCTTCTCTCAGGAGTCCCATGCCATCTGCGAAGTCCGTAGTTCCTGCCGAGGATCTGGTCTGTGCGGCCGAGGAGGCGCTTCGCGCGCAGCGGCCCAACAGCACGTCCCTGTTCGACTCCGCCGAGAGACTGTTCGATACACATCCCGAACTCGGCCGCCCTGCGATAGATGCGGCCGTCCTCCGGGTGCTGGGTGACGTACTTACCGCCGAAGAGGCCTTCGATGCGATCGCCAGCCTTGCCGCGTCAGTTCAGCTGGACAACCCTCGCGAGATTAAGCGCTACCTTAACCTGTATCGTTTTTACTCCTTTCTGCTGTTCGGTACGTACCGACAGGTCGAACCAATCGTTGTGGCCAAGCTGGCCATGATCGCACTGCGGTGGCCGTTCCTCATTGAGCGGCTCGTTGCTCGGACTGAAGCCGGGGCGACGGTTCTTGACGTACTCGAACAGGCGGCATCGGACGTCGGGACATGGAACGCACTGCTCATCGAACATCGAATCCAGCTGTCCACGCTGCAATCTGTCCGCTTGCGCATGTTGCTGAATAGTGAGCCATCGATCGCCAAGGATGCGCGGCAGATCTTCTGACGCCATCCCCCGCGTCCAGCGGAGTGGAGGTACCGCCGGCAAGATCTTCCAGGCCAGTGTCACCGACCGGGCGGCGAGAACAAGCCGTAGCGAGGGCGTGCTGCGGAAGCTGATCGAGGGCCCGCGCGGGCATTGGGTGGACTTGCCGCTCAAGGAGTTCGAGCTGCTCGAGATCCTGATGCTTAACGCCGGGCGCGCGATCCCGCGCGTGACCTTGCTGCGCCAGCTATGGGCGGATCCTTTCCGCGGCGACCAGAAAACCGTCGACGTGCACATCCTGCGGTTGCGCCGCAAGATCGAGGTCGACCGCAACCGCCCCGTCTACATCCGTACCCTGCGCGGCTATGGCTACATCTTCGACCGCGAACCCGCCGACCCGTGACGTGGACGTGGTGGTGATCGGCGGGGGACAGGCCGGGCTCGCGGCCGGGTTCTACCTGCGCCGCGCTGGCCTGGACTTCGTCATCCTCGATGCCCAGGACTCGCCCGGCGGCGCCTGGCGGCACGGGTGGCCCTCGCTGCGGCTGTTCTCCCCCGGCCCAGTACAGCTCGCTGCCCGGCCGGGGCATGCCACCGCAACCGGGCGAGCCGTACCCGACGGCGTCGCACGTCGTCGACTACCTGCGCGCCTACGAAGCCCGCTACGACCTGCCGGTGATCCGCCCGGCCCGCGTCACGACCGTCCACAATGGCGACACTCGACTGACTGTCGAAACCGAGCAGGACCAACGGTTCGCGGCGCGGATCGTGATCAGCGCGACCGGCACCTGGTCCCGTCCATATCTGCCGCACTACCCCGGGCAGCGCGACTTCGCCGGACGTCAGCTGCACACCGTCGGCTACCACGGCCCCGAGGAATTCCGAGGGCAGCGGGTCGTCGTGGTCGGCGGCGGCAACTCCGCCGCGCAGATCCTCGCCGAGGCCTCCACCGTCGCCGACACCCGCTGGGTCACCACCCGCCAGCCCCGGCTACTGCCCGACGACGTCGACGGCCGCGTCCTCTTCGGGGTCGCCTCGAAGTACTTCCTCGCCCGCCAGACAGGGGAGGAGAGCTCGGGTGTCGCCGGCCTCGGCGACATCGTAGCCGTGCCGCCGGTGCGCGAGGCCCGCGACCGCGGCGTCCTGCACGCCGAGCCGATGTTCACCCACCTCACCGAACACGGCCCCGCCTGGGCCGACGGCCGCACCGAAACCGCCGACGTGATCATCTGGTGCACCGGCTTCCGCCCCGCCCTGGCCCACCTCGCGCCGCTGCGCCTGCGCGACCAGGACGGGCACCTCGCGCTCGACGGCGCCCACGCCCGCGGCGACAACCGGATCTACCCGCTCGGCTACGGCGACTGGACCGGCGCCGCCTCGGCCACCCTCGTCGGCGCCGCGCGGACCGCGAAGACCGTCGACGCCGAGATCGCACGGAGAGCCGCGGCATGAGCCGGGAGGTCTGGACCACAGCCGCTGAGCTGGATCTCGCGTTCGAGGCGGCCCGCCTGCTACTGTCTGAATCGGCAAACTTCAATCCAGCAAGAGGCAGGTGGTCATGAGCGAGTCTGTCGCCGAGCGCGCCGGGGAACAGCACGAACCGGCCGTGATGGGCAAGCTGTCCACCTTGGACCGGTTCCTCCCCGTGTGGATCCTGCTCGCCATGGGCATCGGCCTCGGGCTGGGACGGCTGATTCCGGGCCTGAACACCGCTCTGGACTCGGTGAAGATCGGCTCGGTGTCGCTGCCGATCGCGCTCGGCCTGCTGCTGATGATGTACCCGGTGCTGGCGAAGGTCCGCTACGACAAGCTCGACTCCGTCACCGGCGACAAGAAGTTGCTGGTCTCGTCGATCCTGCTCAACTGGGTGCTCGGCCCCACGCTGATGTTCGCGCTGGCCTGGCTGCTGCTGCCCGACCTGCCCGAATACCGCACCGGGCTGATCATCGTCGGCCTCGCCCGCTGCATCGCGATGGTGCTCATATGGAACGACCTCGCCTGCGGCGACCGCGAAGCCGCCGCGATTCTCGTCGCGCTGAACTCGGTGTTCCAGATCATCGCGTTCGGTGCGCTGGGCTGGTTCTACCTGCAGGTCCTTCCCGGCTGGCTCGGCCTGTCGCAGTCCGAGTTGCACGTGTCCGGCTGGGACATCGCCAAGTACGTGCTGATCTTCCTCGGCATCCCGCTGCTCGCCGGATACCTGACCCGCACCTTCGGCGAGCGCGCGAAGGGGCGTGACTGGTACGAGAACAAGCTGCTGCCGAAGATCGGGCCGTTCGCGCTCTATGGACTGCTGTTCACCATCGTCATCCTCTTCGCCTTGCAAGGCGGGACGATCACCTCGCAGCCGGTCGACGTCATCCGGATCGCGCTGCCGCTGCTGGCCTACTTCGGACTGATGTGGGGCCTGTCATTCTGGTTCGGCAAGCGCGTCGGACTCGGCTACGAACGCTCCACCACGCTGGCGTTCACCGCGGCGGGCAACAACTTCGAACTCGCCATCGCGGTCGCGATCGGCGTGTTCGGGGTGACCTCCGGACAGGCGCTCGCGGGTGTGGTCGGGCCGCTGATCGAGGTGCCGGTGCTCGTCGCGCTCGTCTACGTCTGCTTGTGGGCCAAGAAATTCTTCACCGAGGAAAAGTCGGCTACACGCGATTGATCTGGTCGAGCGCGTTGGGTTGCGAGGTGCGGGTAGCTAGGCTGCCCGCACCGGCGCCCGACGAAGGCTCGGCTACTTGGCCTGGACCAACCGCCCGTCCGCGTGTCGAATCCAGTTGATTCCGCTTGCGTCGCGAAACTTCAGGTGCACGCCGACGTTGTTCACGAGCTCTAGCCGTCTCGTCAGGTACGGCGAAGGGTAGGCGGGCTCGCTCCGAGGATGGGCTGACTCGCTGGCCTGTATCTCGTCGAGCGCGATCCGCAGAAAACCGCGGAAGGCCTCGCTTAGCTCCGTGACAACCTGCGTTTGCTGTGTCGGGCCTAGGTTTCTCAAGCCGAAGGGCGGTCCAATGTTGATGCTGCCGATGACGGGTCGTACAACGACGTCGAAGACCGGCGTGGCCCCACTGTTGTAGTAGGCGACCTCCAGATCGGCCCCATTCCACTGGATCCATACGGCGAACTTGCTCGCGAGTTCGCGTTCTTGGTCGGCGCGGCGTTGCTCGTCGCTCCGTCGCCACCCCTCGACCGCGATCCAGACCGCCGTGCCTGCGGCGACGATGCTGCCGAGCCCGCCTACCCACTGGCCCCAGGCGGCCCGCCAGCCAGAGTCTTTCTTGAGTGCGATGCCGAGCGCCAAGAGCAGCAGGCCGCCGACGAACGCCAGGAACCCATAGAACCAAACTTCGTTCCATAGGTGTGTCCGAGATGAGGTCGGGCGGCGACTGTGGCGGGTCATCGGGTGAATCGCCGTGCCAGAGTAGCGAAATCTCGAACCGTTGAGTCGAGTGCTTCGCTGGCGTTGTGGAGGCGCTGAGGGACGATCGTGGGATCAGCGGATGCACCTTGATCATCGAGCAGGAAGTAGAGGGTTTCCTCCGCTGCTTGAACCTTGCGCGCCTCGTTGGCCAACTCCGTTGGGCCGTAGAGGTACAGCAAGGCAGACGTCTCGCGACCTTCCGAGCGGGCTTTGTTCATGAGGTCGATCCAGCCGTTGACTTGGTCATTCTGTGGTCGAGGCTGTCCCGCGTTTCGAGCGCGCCCCGCTGCGTTCAATGAGATGACGCCGTATTTGGTCGTCGTTACAGCGCTGATGAGCTTCGCGCAATGCTCGCCTCGGATCTGACGTGTGCGCGCCCGAGAGCCGATCAAGGACTTGATCGGCTCCAGCGCAACGCCGATGGTGACGCCTGCGAGCGCGAACAGACCGGTGATCACGTTGGGCCACATGCCGATATGTCGTTCGGCAGTGCTGAATCGTTTCGCCCACGAATCACGATCCAACAGGGCACGGCGGGGGCATGGAAGTAGCCCGGCCGGTTCACGGCGCGCTGCCTTGTCGGTGTTGCGACGTAGACTCCTAAGAGGATCAAGGAGGTAGGTTGTCATGGGCCAACTGCAGCAGATCGTCGCTGATGCGATGGATGGCGAGAAGCCTGTGTCCCAACTGCTTCGCGCCGTACAAGTGCTCGCTGTGCGGGGCGACGTCGATGACCTCGCGGAGTGGGTGAAAAAGGAACGTGACGGGTACGCGGCCGGTGAGGCGATCCCGCGCTACCGTGGTCCAGATATCGCCCACGTGTACGCGAACCTGAACGGTCCTTACGGCGCCAGCGCGACAAATATGCTGTTGCCCGAGTCGTTGTTCCCCGAAGACTTCGCGAAGATGTTCCGCTTCGAGTTTCGCCAGCCGATCGCTGAACTCGAAGCTCTCATCAAATCCGACCAGGACAAGTTGGAGGCTCCCTGGTCAGGAAACGCCATCGCCTGGGTGAACAGCCAGATCGATCGCGGTGAAGTCACATTGATCGAAGGTATGTACCTCGCATCCGCGCGCCGCGTTGTCTCCGTTGGCCGCGTTATCAGCGTGATCGACGCGGTGCGCAACCGGATCTTGGACCTCGCACTCGAGCTCGAGAAAGTAGCTCCCCGACTCGATGAGGCGAACGTGCAAGCGGTGGCGGAACGTGAGCAGGTCAGTGCCGTCTTCCAGACGATCGTCAACGCAGAGAACGCCTATGTGGGCAACAACCAAACTGCCGTGCACTACGAGGTCCAGGTGATACCTGGTGACACAGAAAGTCTGACGCGTTTTCTGGAAGGTATCCGCGGTGCGAGCGAGGACGACAAGCTCGAACTGATTGCTGCGGCCGAGGCCGCGCGGGAGGCAGGGCCGGACGCGGTCGAAGAAGACAGCCGTTTGATGGCGGCGATGAAAAAGGTCGGTAGCGTTGCCGGCAAGATCGGCCAAGAAGCCGCAGGTGTCGCCCTCAAACTTGCTTTGCAACGGTGGCTTGGGGGTAGCTGACCGCGCTAGCAGCGGTTGCCCGGCGTCGCCTTACTGTCCGCGGGCCGGTCCGCGAGCGGTCCACCGGGCTTCAGCAGGCTTTCGAGGGCTTCGAGCGGGCCGGGCAGTACGCGGTACCAGCTCCAGGTTCCGCGTCGTTCCCGGTCGAGGATCCCGGCGGTGACCAGTACGCGCAGGTGGTGGCTGAGCGAGGGTTGCGGCATGTCGAACTCTTCGGCGAGGTCGCAGAAGCAGGCTTCGCCGCCCGCGGTGCCGCGTACGAGGGAGAGCAGCTTGATCCGCACCGGGTCCGCGAGCGCCTTGAACAGCTTGGCGGCCTGCTCGGCTTCGGCGTCGCCGACGACGTCGGCGGGCTTGGACAGCATCAAGGTCACCGGGACCGGTTTGGTGCTCGCCATGTGTCCTCCTCGCTGGCCTAGGTTGACGTCTACCACACGAGCGTACCCGCTGCATTGACAAACATCGATCCAGGGCGATTGAATTGCATTGGTAGACTTCGATGCAGTCGCTCGTCAGGAGAAGATCATGGTCAACACCACCGATGGCCTGCCCGCGCGCGAGGTGGCGCTGCAACTGGATCGGATCGTCGACGAGCTGGCCGACAAGTTCCACGGTGTCTTCGGCCGCGAGACCGTCGAACAGTACGTGCGCGAGACCTACGCGCTGCTCGACGAGCACGCATCGATCAAGACCCACCTGGCGACGCTGACCGCGCGATTCGCCCAGGACCGGCTCACTGACCTGGGCAAGTCCCAAGGTCTGACGCACGTCACGGTCCCGCAGGTGCTGTTCATCTGCGTGCACAATGTCGGCCGCTCCCAGATGGCTGCCGCGCTGCTCGACCACCACGCGTTCGGCCGCGTCACCGTCCGCTCGGCCGGGTCCCAGCCCTCGGGCCGCATCCCGGACGAGATCGTCGGCGCGCTGTACGAGCTGGGTGTCCCGCTGACCTCCGCCTTCCCTAAACCGCTGACCGACGAGGTGGTGCGCACCGCCGATGTGGTGGTCACCATGGGCTGCGGTGACGCTTGCCCGGTCTACCCCGGCAAGCGCTACCTCGACTGGGACGTCGCCGACCCGACCGGCAAGCCGATCGAGGCTGTCCGTCCCATCCGCGACGACATCGACCGCCGTGTCCGCCATCTGCTCGACGAATTGACCGACTGACCCCTGGATTCTTGGAGGAATCGACGTGACCAGCGTTCCCGAAGTGCTGTTCGTCTGCGTGCACAACGCCGGCCGCTCCCAGATGGCCGCCGCGTTGCTGCAGCACTATTCGATGGGCCGTATCGCCGTGCGCTCGGCGGGCTCTGAGCCCGCGGAGAAGGTGAACCCGGCCGCCGCGGCGGCCGTGGCCGAGTGGGGCTTGGACATCACCGCCGAGGTGCCGACGAAACTGTCCACGGAGGACGTTCATGCGTCCGATGTGGTCATCACCATGGGCTGTGGCGACACTTGCCCGATCTTCCCCGGCAAGCGGTACCTCGACTGGGACCTCGAGGACCCGGCCGGGCAGGGTCTCGATGCGGTGCGCCCGATCCGCGACGACATCGACCGCCGCGTGCGTGGACTGGTCGCGGAGCTGCTCGACAGCTAGCCCCTGCCCGGAATCGTGGCCATCGCCAGCGCCCCGGCGAGACCCGCGATGACGGCCAGGACCGCGAACACCGCCGGATACCCGCCCAGGTATCCGGCGAGCGCAGTCCCAGCCCACGGCGCCAGTGCCGCCGCCACGGTCACGGGCGCGGACAGCAGGCCGTTGAGCCGTCCGTAGTGGACTGATCCCCAGCGGTCGCTGATCGCGGTCGCCTCCAGCAGCGTGAAGATCCCGCGGCTCGCGCCGACCAGGACGGACACCGCGACGAGCAGCACCGCCGGTCCGGGGAGCAGCCCGAGCACGAGGATTCCGGCGGCGGCGAACAGCAGCACGATCAGCGTGCGGGGCCGCACGGACGTCGCCGCGGTGAGCCGGGCGTAGCCGAGCCGTCCGCAGACCTGCCCGGCGCCGCCGAGCCCGAGCGCGAGCGCCGCGGTGCCGGTGGACATCCCGCGCCCGGTCAGCAGCGGCACCAGGTTGACTACCACGGCGTAGACGGCGAACGCGGCCAGGCTCATCGACACCGCCAGCAGCACGAACGGACGGCTGCGTGCGATAACGTCTGGCGCGTGGTCGGTCACGACGGTGTCGTGCTCGGGCAGCGGGTGCGGCCACTCGCCGCGTAACCCGAGGGCGTGCAAGGGAATCGTGACGACGGCCAGCACCGCGGCGAGCACGAGATACGTGTGTCGCCAATCCATGTGGGCGACCAGCAGGGCGGTCAGTGGCGCGAACACCGTGCTCGCCAGCCCGGCGATCAACGTCACCGCGGTCAGCGCCACCACCCGCCGGGGCCCCCACCAGCGGGTCAGCGCGGCGAACGCCGGCCGGTACAGCACCGCCGCCATCGCCACCCCGGCCACGACCCAGCCCGCGAAGAACCACCCGGGCGAGCTCGCCCGCGCGATCATGAGCACCGCGGGCACCGCCAGCACCGACCCGGCGGTCATCACCACCCGCGGCCCCCATCGGTCCAGCCACCGGCCGACCGGGATCCCGACGAGCGCGGATACGAGCAGGCTGGCGGAGAAGGCCGCCGTGAGGGTGCCCGCCGGCCAGCCGGTGCTCGCGCTGATCGTCGGCGCGAGCACCGGGAAGGCGTAGTAGAGCACGCCCCAGCTGGTGATCTCGGTGATACACAAGACAATCAGCACGCGCCGCAGCGCGGCCCGCGGCCGGGTGACCGCCGCCTGATCCACCAAGTCAGCGTGCGGCCGACGGTGCGGTCAGCGTGACTTCGGCGGGGCCGCAGCAGCCGCCGGTGTCCTGCGCGGGCTCGTCGAACACCCCGGCGCCGCCGCAGACCCCGGTTTCGGGCAGCGTGAGTTCGACGCGCCCGGCGGCCTCGTGGTCACCGGCGAGCGCGGCGACGACGCTGCGGACCTGCTCGTAGCCGGTCATCGCCAGGAACGTCGGCGCGCGGCCGTAGCTCTTCATCCCGACCACGAACACGCCCGGCTCGGGCTGGGTGAGTTCCTTGACGCCGTGCGGGTAGACGGTGCCACAGGAGTGCACGTTCGGGTCGATCAGCGGCGCGAGCGCGCGCGGCGCCTGCAGCACCGGGTCCAGGTCGAGCCGGACCTCCGACAGCCAGGACAGGTCGGGTCGGAATCCCGTCAGCACCACGATCTCGTCGACTGGGTCGAGCTTGTGGCCGTCGAACGACTCGAGTACCAGACGACCATCGCCGTCGGGCTGCACGGCCGCAGTGCGGAACCCGGTCACGGTTTCGACGAAGCCCGCCTCGGCCGCGGCCTTCGCCCGCAGGCCGAGTGCTCCGCGCGCGGGCAGCTGGTCGGCGTCGCCGCCGCCGAACACCGTGCCGGTCGCGCCGCGGCGCAGCAGCCACACGATCTTCACGTCCGGGACATCGGCGAGCGCGACCAGCGCCGTCAACGCCGAATGCCCGCTCCCGGCGACCGCGATCCGCTTGCCCGAGTAGCGCTCGCGCACGGCCGGGTCGGCGAGATCCGGTACGCGGTAGGAGATCCGGTCGCTGGACGCGATCTCGCCGAGCGCGGGCAGGCCATCGCCGCCCAGCGGGTTCGGCGAACCCCAAGTGCCGGAGGCGTCGATCACCGCCCGCGCGGTGATCCGTTCCTCGCCATGGTCGGTGACGACGTGCACGGTGACTGGCTCGGTGTCGCGTCCGGCGTCGACGACGAGGTCGCGTCCGCGCCGGGCGACCCCGGTGACGCGGGCGCTGAAGCGAACCTTGTCCCCGAGGACTGCGGCGAGCGGACGCAGGTAGTCCCGCGCCCATTCGGCGCCGGTGGGGTAGGCCGTCGGCTCGGGGCGCTGCCAGCCGGTCGGCGCGAGCAGCCGTTCGGCGGCGGGATCGACGAGTTCGGACCATTGCGAGAACAACCGCACGTGGTTCCACTGTGCGACCGCGGCACCCGCCTGCGGCCCGGCCTCCAGCACGAGCGGGGTGAGCCCGCGCTCGACCAGCTGGGCCGCCGCGGCCAGTCCGACGGGGCCTGCTCCGACCACAACCGCTGGCAACTCGTCCATCACACGCTCCCTGTATAGACATTCATCAAATCAACGATGGCGACTGTATCGACCTGGATCGATTGACGCAACCATCGATCTGTGTCGATAATGGGCCGCATGACGACGACGGTGTCCCCGACGCTGGGGGCGGACGAGGCCACGACCTATGCGGACTGGTTCGCCTGCCTGGCCGAGCCCACCCGCGTGCGGCTGCTGCACGCGGTCGCGGTCGCGACCAAGCCGGTCACGGTGGGGGAGCTGACCGAGCAGCTCGGGATCAGCCAGTCCACCTGCTCGCATCACGTGCGCAAACTCGCCGACGTCGGCTTCGTGCTGCTGAAAAAGGAAGGCACGACCACCCTGATCACGGTCAACGCCGCCTGCTGCACCGGCCTGCCGCACGCCGCCGACGCCGTCATGGGCGTGCTCGCGCCCCGCGGCTGCTGCCCGGCCGACCTGCCCGCCGACGTCACCGTCCGCGCCATGACCACCCAGGACTGGCCAGCCGTGCGCCGCATCTACGCCGAAGGCATCGCCACCGGCGACGCCACCTTCGAAACCGAAGTCCCGCAACGGCAAACCCTCGACAGCAAATGGCTGCCCGAACACCGCTGGATCGCCGAGATCGACGGCGAGGTCGCCGGCTGGGCCGCCGCGACGCCGGTGTCCACACGCGACTGCTACCGCGGCGTCGCGGAAACCTCCGTCTACGTCGGCGACACCTTCCGTGGCCGAGGTGTCGGGAAAGTGTTGCTGCACAAGCAAGTCACCGCCGCCGACGCCGGTGGACTGTGGACCTTGCAGACCGCGATCTTCCCGGAGAACCGCGCCAGCCTCGCCCTGCACCACGCCGCCGGATTCCGCACCCTCGGCGTGCGCGAACGCATCGCCCAGCACCACGGCGTCTGGCGCGACACCGTCTTCCTCGAACGCCGCGCCGCCGACCAGAACTAACCCCACCCACCCGCCAACCCGTTGCCCTGTCAGGGTGACGGTCTCTTCGAGGTGCCCATGAACAACGTCGACGCCATCGTCATCGGCGCGGGCCAATCCGGCCTCGCCGCCACCCACGCGCTCAACGCCCGCGGCATCACCCCGCTGGTGCTCGAAGCCGGAGCGAACCCCGTCGGATCCTGGCCGCACTATTACGACAGCCTCACCCTCTTCTCGCCCGCCCGCTACAGCGCATTGCCCGGCATGTCGTTCCCCGGCGACCCCGACCACTACCCGCACCGCGACGAAGTCGTCGACTACCTGCGCACCTACGCCGCCCACCTCGACGCCGACCTGCGCACCGGCCACCGCGTCACCACCGTCACCCGCAGCGACACATTCACCGTGCGCACGGACCAGGAGACGTTCACCGCGCCGATCGTCATCGCCGCCACCGGCGGCTTCGGCCGCCCGCACCGTCCCGACCTTCCCGGGCTCGAGACGTTCACCGGCACAGTCCTGCACGTCACCGACTACCGCGACCCCGCTGTCTTCGCCGGGCAGCGCGTCATCGTCGTCGGCGCCGGAAACTCCGCCGTCCAGGTCGCCACCGAACTCGCCGCCCACGCCGAGGTCAGTCTCGCCAGCCGCACACCGGTCAGCTTCGTCCCGCAACGCCCGCTCGGCCGCGACGTGCACTTCTGGTTCACCGTCACCGGGCTCGATATCGCGCCGATCGGCCGCTGGCTGCCCAATCACGTCACCGCGCCCGTGCTCGACACCGGCATCTACCGCGCCGCGCTCACCGCCGGCCGCCCCGACCGGCGCCCGATGTTCACCACGCTCGAGGATGACAAGGTCACCTGGCCCGACGGCCAAGTCGAGAAGATCGACGCGATCATCCTGGCCACCGGTTACCGCCCCGACCTGCCCTACCTCCGCGACCTGGGCACCCTCGCCTCCGATGGCACACCTCTGCACTCCGGCGGTATTTCGCGAACACACCGCGGGCTCGGCTACGTCGGCCTGGAGTGGCAGCGCAGCCTGGCCTCGGCGTCGCTGCGCGGCGTCGGCCGCGATGCTCGCCACGTTGTGGCCCGGCTGCTCGGCTAGGCCGGGGCCAGGCGCGGCGTCGCCAGCAGCGTCGACAGACGGCTCAGGTTCTCCGGGCGGGGCCAGTAGTAGACCCAGGTTCCGCGCCGCTCGCTGTCGATCAGGCCCGCCTCGCGCAGCACTTTGAGGTGGTGGGAGATCGTGGGCCCTGTCAGATCAAACGCCGCGCTCAAGTCGCAGACGCAGGTCTCGCTCTCGGCCGAGGTGATCAGCGACAATAGTCGTAGTCGGACCGGGTCACCGAGAGCTTTGAACGCCTTGCTCAGGTCAACGGCCTGCTCGGCGTTCAACGGCGCCGCGACCAGCGGCGCGCAGCAACCCCCGCCGACCGTCACGTCTTCCACGTCCAGCACCGTCTTCTGATTTGACATCTGTCTATCTTGACAGTCGCCTAATCAGCGTGCAAGGTAGCCGTTACTTAGATATCCATCTATATAGAGCCTGGAAGGAACAGTCCTATGAGCAACGAGACGCCCGGCGGCTTCGCCGGAGACCGGGCCGAAGCGTTCACCCTCGCCGCCACCAGCGGCTGCTGCGGCACCGCGACCGCCACGGCCACCACGACAACCTGTTGCGGCACCCCCGAAGCCGCCACCGCCGCGGATAGCTGCTGCGACCCGACCGCCAAAGCCGACGCCATCGCCGACGGCGCGAGCTGCTGCGGATGACCTCCCTGCCCGCCGACCCGGCGCTCGCCGAGATCTCCGTCGACCGGCTCCACAGCACCGTCGACACACTCGCGTGCGACGCGTTCACCGGCCGCCGGGTCGGTACCCCCGGCGGCCGCGCCGCCCGCGACTGGCTCGCCGGCCAGCTGCGGGAGATCGGCGCGGCCGTCACCACCGACGAGTTCACCGTCCACGGCGTCCGCGAGCTCTACGAGACACCCGAGTTCGCATGGACCGACGGCTCCACGACCCAGCGGCTCGTCCACCGGCGCGACTTCGTCGAACATCTCACCTCAACTGACCAGTCCTTGGCGCTCGACGGCGCCCTCGCGCTCGACGGCGCCAATCACGAACCCGGGCGGTGGATTCTCGCCAATGCCGTCGAGTCGAACGCGATGACGCGCGCCGTGCGTGGGGGAGCGGCGGGGCTGTTGGTGCCACGCGGAACCGACGACGCGGGATGGATGCCCAAGATGATCGCTGGACCGCCGGCAGGCGAGCTTCCCGTGATCGCTCTACGCACCGATCTCCACCGCCAGCTGACTGGAGCAGCGGAGACCGGCGCCGCTCGGGTCACCGCGTCCATGCCGCTGCGCAGCATCACCGTCACCGGCTCCAACGTCCACGGCGTCTTCCGCGAGCCCGCGACCGCCGGGATCTCCGTGCTGCTGACCGCGCACTACGACGGCGTCGGCGACGACCCCGTCCAACGCCTGCCCGCCGCGGCCGACAACGCCTCCGGCGTCGCCGCCATCCTCGAAGCCGCCCGCATCCTCGCGACCGACCTACCCGACGTCGGACTGGCCGTCACCTTCCTCGACGCCGAAGAAGCCGGAGCCCGCGGTTCCGCCCACCACGCTCCCGAAGTTGCGCCCGGCACATACGTCATCAACCTCGACGGCGCCGCCCAGCTTGACGGTTTCGCCGCCGTCCAAGCAGGTGGCCCCGCCGAGGACTTGCTTGCTGCTCTCGACCATGCCGGCCGCGACACGGGCGTCCCACTCCGAGCCGGAGCCATGCCCTCGGACAACCGCCGCTATGCCGCCGCCGGACTCCCTGCTGTGGGCATCGGCATGGGCATGCCCGGCTATCAAACCCCCGCCGAAACCCCTGACCGTGTGAATACCGAGACCTTGATCGCCGCCACGTGTCTCGTCGTCGCTACGGTCAGATGCCTGTGCTTGCTAGGAAACCATCGCTGAACATCCGGCCTGACAGGCATCGCGAAAGTGCAGGCGACGGAGCTATTGCCGGTGGTGCCGCTGTCTCCCTCGGGGCGCGGCGGGCGCCGCCCGTTGTATCCAGTAATGGAGGATATCCCCGATGAACTCGTCCTCCCCGTCGAGTCCGGTGCGATATCCGGGGGCTTCGTTGAACCGAATGGTCGGTCGCTTCGCCGCCAGCTGGATCTCGTGCATCTGCTTCGGGCGACGGGGATGCCCAACGATGAACTTGTGGCAACCGGCCGCGACATCGTCATTGCACCGTCTCACACGATCGGGTTCGATCCGGATGGATGGTGGCCGTGGCTGGTTACCAAGAACGAGCTGGTGACCGGCGCCGATCGGGAACCGGATTTCTTCCGCGTTTGTTAGGCCGATGCCACGGTAGCGGCTCGCGGGGGTGGGCTTGCTCCACATTACGAGCGGCGCGTCCGATGTGAGCAGGCGCGGTTTACGGGCGATTTCGAGGCTCCAGTGCCTGTTCAGCAATGCCGACATGCTCTTGTCCACCGACCTCATCGGCAACGTTACTTCCTCGTTCCTGGTGAGATGCCCCATCTGCTGCGACACTTGGATCATCGTCAAAGCACCGCGAACTTCTCCCGCACTGGCTGAGAATCCCAGGTGGACTTTCTCCAGATACTCCGCCACGAGTGCTGTGTCGATGGCACGGGCACCAGCGTATTTGATCACTTCGACAGGGAAGCGGAGGCGTTCCCGAGTTTCGGGCGTACGGTTCGCCTGTATTGCCATGTAGACGGCGAGAATCTCGCGCTCAGCTGAGCCTACGCGTGGAGGCGCCTCGCCTTCGATCACCGCCTTGATCGCTGCATCCGCCGGACCATCAATACCGGCGAGCCACTCTTCGACTTCGGTCGAGTGGCCCCCGTCAGGGGTCTCGGTTGTATAGAAGCCCGACTCGACGGCGACGTTCAGTGCACTGGTGACTACCAGTTTGCTCCTGGTGCGCCAGCGCACGGCCACTTTGCCGTCGCAGCCGAAACGCTCGAGAAAGGCGCGCGGAACAAAATGGTGACGCTTCGGTCCAGCCATTCGTGCCAGGATAGACACCTACGCTGATCTTCGAAGGGCGGTGTGTCCTACTTGGTGCACTCTTGGGCGCGGATGGTGCAGGACTTCGAGCACGAGACGGTAGAGCTCGTTCGCCTCGACGGTCAGCGTATCCAGCTGTCGAGCCCAGGAACCTCCGATCCCTATCGGACATTCCTAAGTGCTACCTACGACTTCGTCGATCGCGTGCTCATCCTCAACCTGGTGCACGGAGATCAGGTCGAGGTCGAGATCGGCGGATTTCCAGACGATGACCACCGTCGAGGTGACCGGCTGTGCGTTTACCTGGACCAAAATCAGTGGATCAAGCTCGCCCAGTACGTACACACCCCCGACAAGCTGACCGCGCCCGAGCGTGCGGCGGCGGAGACTGTGTGCCGTTGGGCGCGCGATCAGCGCATCCTGTTGCCGCTGTCGGGGGCGCACCTGACCGAGATCGCCTCAGCGCGATCGCGGTACCGGAACACGCTCGTGCCGCTGATGCTCGAACTGTGCCGCGGATGGCAAATGCGATCCCCGATCCGCGTGCGCCAAGACGAACTGCGCGCGATGTTCAGAGTTCGGCAGGCAGGGCAGCAGACCAGCGAGGAAGCACGGCCAGCGGTATTCACCCTTGAACCTGGAGCTCTGTTCGGCACGGACGCCTCGCCGCCGACGGGCGGCACGGTGCCGCCCGAGTTCGCGGAACTCCATCGCCGTGTCACCTGGGTTACGGCGATGTACTCCAGTGTGCTCGACGACGAGCCGATCGAACGGGGCCAAGCTGACGAACTCGCCGACCGCTGGGCCAAATCACTGCACGAGTTAGCCGTCGAGCTGAAGAGGAACACCGCTGCTCGCGAGAATTCGCGCACCGTGATCCGTACGCGCTTGATAGTCGACATGCGGGATGACGTGATCGAGGCAGCTTTGGCTGCTGGTATGCCGCTGGAGCGGTTCGAAGCCTGGCACACCGAGGAAGCGGAGCAGGATCTCCTGGCAACGCCCTATGTCGGGACCGTGTATGAGGCCACGCACGCTCGACTTCGCAACGCCGGCGACGTCTGGCACGGCCACGACCTCAACGACCTGCTCTATCTCGCCTGCGCAAGTGCCTACGCCGACGTGGTCGCCTGCGAAAACAAGGCAGCCGACTACCTCGCCCGCGCCTGGCGCAGCCGTTCTGGAGGGGCGAAGCTGGTGAAGACACTTCCTGCCCTGGTGGAGCATCTCCAGCCGATTTTGAGGTGATCGCTTCCTGGCTAATCAATCATCGTGTCGGCGGACCTCGACCTCGCGATCGCCGTCGAGGTTCCGGCGGTTGTGGCCGGGATCGTCGGTTGCTTGTGGGCAAGGAAATTCTCGTCGCGCGGACGATCTTGTGTGCGGGCAAGACGTGTTCAGCCGCGCGGCGCGTACATGATCAGGCCGACTCCGGCGAGGCAGATCAGCGCGCCGATGATGTCGAACCGGTCGGGTCGGTAGCCGTCGGCGATCATGCCCCAAGCGAGGGATCCGGCGATGAAGATGCCGCCGTATGCGGCGAGGATCCGGCCGAAGTTCGGGTCCGGCTGGAATGTCGCGACGAAGCCGTAGGCACCGAGCGCGATGACTCCCGCGGCGATCCAGAGCAGGCCGCGGTGTTCCCGTACGCCTTGCCAGACCAGCCAGGCACCGCCGATCTCGGCCAGGGCGGCGAGCGCGAACAGCACCAGCGAACGAGCGATCGTCATGATCGGGACGATAGCCCGCGGTCATGTCCGGCGATGTCGGAGAACGGGATCGGGCAGGTCGGTGCATGCGAGCAAGCGATCAGGTCGTCGCATCCGGCGTTGAGCGCGGCGTGCAGCGTGTCGCGGATGACGCTGAGGTCGGCGATCTTGGCTTCGACGTCGGCCAGCTTGGCGGTGGCGAGCGCCTGCACACGGCCCGGCGGGCGTCTGCCATGCCGGTGGCGGCCGATGTCGAGTAGATCCGCGATCTCCTCGAGGGTGAAGCCGAGGCGCTGCGCCGCTTTGATCACCCGGAGCACGGTGACCGCTTCCGGTGGATAGAGACGGTGTCCGCCGAGCGTTCGTTCGGGTTCGGTGAGTAGGCCTCGGTGTTCGTAGTAGCGCAGCGTTTGCAGGTTCACTCCGGCCGCGTCGGCGAGTTGGCTGCTGCGCAGGCTGGTCACGTTGGTGATCCCGCCGCCGTCGTGGCACGAGTGTGCAGCGCGTCCAGTATGGGGGCCTGAGTGGCCGGGACCGTGATGTCGAGCTGCAGCTCGCCGGTCGCGGCTGTCAGGGTGAAGGTGAAGAAGGAACAGCAGCCGATCTCGCGCATGGCCAAGCCCGCGGCTTTCTCGGCTACCTGCGGCGCTGGTTCGAGTTCGATGCGCAGTCGCGTTGATCCTTTGCGGGCAATGCCGCGCAGCGTGGTGAACAGTTCGTCGAACTCCGCCATACGTAGCGGGTGCTCCTCCGTCGGCAGCGTGCATGCGCGCGGGACCCAAGTCTGTGCGTCTGTGTTCATGGCATCACCGTAAGCCTGTACCTGGGTACCGGATGCAAGGCGAATGGCTTGATGATCATTGGTCGGGCTTGTTCGCACGGCGAGACAGGCCGGTCAGCCGGGCCAGCGTGGCGAAGCCGTCGTCGGTGCCTGGCCAGTGCGAGCGGACGGCGCCGAGTCCGGAGTGGCGGATGACGCTGCGGAGGACGGCGATGACGAGGATCGCGTCGTCGGCGTAGCCGAGGACGGGGATGAAGTCCGGGATCAGGTCGATCGGCAGGGCGAGGTAGGCCAGCAGCATGCCGAGTTGGATCCGGACCTTGCGTGGCAGGGCTTTGTCGGCGGCGAGGCGGCGTACCAGTCTCAGTACGTCCGGCAGTATTCGGAGCGCTTCCCGCAGGAGGGCGCCCTGCGGTCGGACGATCACGAGCGCTACGACCAGGACGATCCACGTCACCAGCAGCGCGCCGATGATGCCGAGCAGCAGGTCCCACCAAGTCGAGCCTGTGACGGAATTCAGCAGCAGTGGTCGCCGCGCCATGCTTCACGGCCTTCCTTGACGGCGACGGCGGCGATGACGAGTGCGACGAGCGGGTCGGCCCAGTACCAGCCGAAGAGGCTGTTGAGCAGCAGTCCGACGAGCAGGACTCCGGACAGGTAGGTGCAGAGCAGGGTCTGCTTGGAGTCGGCGACCGCGCTGGCCGAGCCGAGTTCACGGCCGGCGCGGCGCTGGGCGTAGGACAGGAACGGCATCACGACAAGGGAAACCGCCGCGAGCGCGATCCCGACGGTCGAGTGCTCGGCGGGGTCGGCGCCGAACAACGTGCGCGCGGATTCGACGGTGACGTACGCGGCCAGTGCGAAGAACGACAGCGCGATGACTTTGAGCGCGGTCCGTTCGCGGGCTTCGAGGTCTTTGCCGGAGAATTGCCAGGCGACGGCGGTCGCGGAGGCGACTTCGATGACCGAGTCCAGGCCGAAGCCGATCAGGGCGGGGGAGGAGGCGATCGTGCCCGCGGAGAGCGCGACGATCGCTTCGATGATGTTGTAGGTGATGGTCGCCGCGACGAACAGCCGTACCCGGCGGGCGAGCGCCGCGCGCCGTTCCGGGCTCGCGGAGGGTGCGGGCGCTGGGCAGCAGCCGTCGGCGCACCTGGCGAGCGGGAGTTCGACGGGCTCGCTCACCGGATCGTCCTGGTGACGGGCGCGTCGTCGACGCACGGCTCATCGGTGTCGACCGCGAGCACGACTTGCACGAGTTCGCGCAGCGCGCGGGCGAGGTGGGCGTCGGCGAGGGTGTAGCGGACCTGGCGGCCTTCGTAGGTGGCGACGACGAGTCCGCAGCCGCGCAGGCAGGCCAGGTGGTTGGACACGTTCGAACGGCTCAGTCCGAGCTGCTCGGCGAGCTGGCCGGGGTAGCTCACCCCGTCGAGCAGCGCGACCAGGATCTTGCAGCGGGTCGGGTCCGCGAGGGCTCGGCCGAGCCTGGCGAGCGCGGCGCCACGGGTTTCACACGTCAGCACGGCTCGAACAGTACAGCAACCGGTGAAGTATTAGGGTGGCTGCCAGCGGTCGCTCCAGTTCTTCGCCTGCGTCGTCGTAGCGTGCGCCGGGTGTCCAACGAGCCAGCAAGTCGGCCGTCCCGGATTCGCCGTCGGCTCGGCCCCGCTGGCGATAGCGGTCAGGTCTTGGAGCGGCCCTGGCGACGACGCCGAGCTTGTTCAACTTCCAGTCGCGCTTGTGCGAGGTCGTAGCTGTCGGCGTGGGACTGGAGAGTGACCTCGAGGTCCTGTCCTTCGAGAGGGCCTTTCGGGATCAAGACTTTTGCAACAACGTGGCGGAATGTCAGGCGATAGGTGTAGCCGGTAGGCCCCGTGTCCCATTGAACGTCACACGGTGCGTCGAGATCGGGAGCTGGGAAATCGACCTCGGCGCATCGCTTTTGGACAGCTGCGCGCGCGAGAAGCTCCCGTTCGTGTCCGAGATGGGGAGTGCCGTTCTGGGAGCGGCGGACCAGCTTCTTCACGCTCAGCTTGAGCGTGTCGTAGGCGGCGTTGCCGATGATCCCGGAGCCCAGGGCGACCCCAACGAACATGGCAATCTCTACGACGATGTTGTTGTTGCCGCCAACGATGATGTTGCCGCCGCGGACGTCCCCGCCGATGTGGATGTTGTGCTGTCGTGACGCTGGTTGATCGCCACGCGCCTCGGTGGCGGAGGCGCGTTCTGCGCCGTTGTCATTGGCGGCACTGGTGTCGCTAGGCACGCAGTGAGACTACCGCCCTGGGGATGACCTGCACCGTCACCGGTTTGGCGTGATCGTTGATCGCTCCGGCGAGCCCGTGAGTCAGCGAGCCCGGAGGTGCGCCGTGAGGGTGGCGTATGGCTCGTCGTCGAACTCGGCAGAATCGGCGTGCTAGCCGCCGGTCACTAGCCATGGGGGTCATTGCGTCATTCCGGCGACGACTCTCCCCGTCATGCCGGTATCCAGGTACGTTCGGACCCATGGCGGACTCGGACCTGACCCTGCCGGAACGATCCGCGTTACTCGCGCTGATGGCCATGATCCGGGACGCGTCCAACGCCGACCTCACCAGTGAAATGGGTATCAAGATCGAGAAAGGTGTGCGGGAACACCTGGTCGAGTTGGGTTACATCAAGGCGTGGCAGGTCGGCCGATACCGGGCGTGGATGCACGAACTGACCGACGCGGGTTGGCGGCGCTGTGGGGACGAACTGGGAAGCATCACCCCGCAGGGCGCGCCCAAAGCAACCCGGCTGCAATATGCGCTGACCCGGCGGTTTGCCGCTTTCTTGATGCGATCCGACCTGCGCGTCGCGGACATCTTCGTCCTGGACGACAAGCCGACGGCCCCAGCCGTTGACCTCGCAGATCGAATCCGCACCGCATACGCCGAACTGGCTACCACCCCCGGCGCCTGGGTCAGTCTGGCCCGGCTACGGCCCGCCTTCGCCGACGTGCCGCGTTCTGACCTTGATGCCACACTTCTTCAGCTGGCCCTCGAGCCGAAAGTGCGGCTCAATCCCGAGTTCAACCAGAAAACACTCACCGCGGAGGACCGGGCAGCCGCGCTGCGCACCGGCGGCGAGGACGTGCATCTCCTATCGATCGAACAGTCATGAAGGAGATCGAACACGACGCACTGACCGAGCTCGTCAAGATCAACTGGGCGCCTGTCAGGGAAAGCGTGTGGAAGGTGCCCGAGGCGCACATCGACGGTCTCAACGATCGGGCATTACAGACGGTCATGGCCGGCTTCGCCACCGCCGATGCCAACGAAACGGACAGTCCGATCGGCGTGGTTGTCACAGGCCGGCCTGGTTCGGGCAAGACCCACCTCGTCGCTACCGTACGGTCGCGGGTCAGTGCGGCGGGCGGCTATTTCTTCGCGCTTGACCTACGGCACGAACGGTCCTTCTGGCAGAAGGTCGTGCACGATGTGCTCGACGGCCTGTTCCAACTCGGTAAGGACGGCCTCGAGCAGGGCGCCATCCTGCGAACGCGACTGTCCCGGAAACTCAATCTCCCAGACCCCATACACCGACAACTCGTGGGACTGGACAAACTGACCCGGTCCGGGCTTGATGACCTGATCGAGGCGCTGGACCGGATTGATCGACGGCTCGCGTTCGAATGCGGCCAGACCCTTCGAGCCTTGACTCTGGCCAGCAATTCGCCGAAGACGAGGGATGTCGGCGTTGCCTACCTGTCCTCGGAGAGCGAGTCAGCGGTCGGCGAACGGGCCGAATGGGGCCTTCGCGCCGACCCTCGAAAACCGCACGAAACGGTCAGCGAACTGTTCAAGCTGATCGCGCTCACCGGGCCAAGCGTGATCGCACTGGACCAAATCGACACGCTGATCAAACAGTCGGAGCGAGGAACCGACAGCGCCACATCCGAGGTCGTGCCTGACTCGATGGGGTTGCCCAGGCAGCGGCTGTTCGAGGATGTCGGCAGTGGGCTGATGGAGCTACGCGAAGCCACCCGTCGGTCATTGGTTCTGGTCGCCTGCATGGATTCGGTCTGGCAGGACATCAGGGACTATTCGCCGAGCTCCGTCGGGCAACGGTTCCGTCGTGCCGAGCAGCTGGACACCATCCCGACTGCGGCGATAGGGCAGACACTCATCGAAAAACGATTCGCGCTCAAATTCGAAGAGGTCGGCTTCACCCCGCCCTATCCGAGTTGGCCGGTACGACCACAGGCGTTCGCCGACGCGGTCCGGTTCACTGCGCGTGGCCTCATTCTCAGGGTCGACGCCCACATCCAGGCGTGCCTGAACGCGAACGAGGTCATCGAGTTGACCAGCCTCGCAGAGGTGAGCAACGCCGACGCACCCGCGCCACGACCGGGGCCCGCGCTGGTGCCGGTCGATCGCGGCACGCTCACCGAGATTGACCGGAGCTTGGCTGCTCTGGCCGAGGATGCCAGCGTGATCGCAGAGGTCGCCAAGGCGCTCGACCCGTACCAGGAGGATCAGCGCATACCTGACCTCCTGTCCCCCGCTTTGAATCGGTGGGTCGCTGAACAGGGCGAAGAATTTCGCGAGTACGAGATACCAACGGAAACGATGGCCGCGGGCAATCCGGCGCTGCATGCCGAACTGCGACAGATCGTGGACGAGGGCACCGAGGACAAGATCTATTGGTCGTTCCGGGCGATCGGGTGGACAGACGGGAGAGCGGTGATCAACCGGATCGACCGAGTCCTGAATACCACCGGGCTGGACCCGGCCGCTCCGAAACGCAAGGTCTACCTGCTGCGCACTGGCGATTGGTCGAACGGCCGCAAGACCCGAGAGAAGGTCCAGGAATTCGAGGCGGCGGGCGGGGTCGTGATCCGGCTGACGAGAGAGACTCTGGAGACCGACCTCCGGACGTTCGCGGCGGTGGAGCGACTGGCCGCGACCCAGCCGCCGGCCCAGTTCAACGCGTGGTTGCTCAGCCGCCGTCCGGCCAGCCACACCGCGTTGCTGCGCGCGGTGTTCGGCGACCCACCTGAGGACGCCGAGCCGTCACACCCCGAACCCGGGCCGACTCCAGCGCCGCAACCCTCCGGCCTGTCCCGGCCGATGGCCGACCTGGATACGACCAAGTCAGCCACGAATACACCGGATCTGGCGACGGCAGACCCTGTGACCATGGACCCGCTGACGCTGCACCTAGGCGATCGGATGGACACCGGCGCGGCGGTGACGATCGCGTTGGAATCATTACGGAAGCACACGGCGATCTTCGCAGGGTCCGGGTCGGGCAAAACGGTGTTGATCCGCCGACTGGTCGAGGAATGTGCGCTGCGCGGCGTATCCGCCATCGTGCTCGACCCCAACAATGACCTGGCCAGACTCGGCGACGCATGGCCGCGGCCACCGGACGCCTGGAGACCCGAGGACGCGGCCCACGCCGAGGACTACCTGCGCAATACCGACGTCGTGGTCTGGACGCCCCGCAGGGAAACCGGCCGGCCGTTGACGTTCCGCCCACTGCCCGACTTCGCTGCGGTCGCCGACGACCCGGACGAGTTCCGCCAGGCCATTGAGACGGCCGTCGCAGCGCTGGCGCCACGTGCCCGCGCCGACGGCCCAACCGCGAAGGCCGAGCGGTCACGCGCGGTGCTTAATCAGGCGTTGCAGTACTTCGTGCACAGCACCGGCGGCGGGCTCAGCCATTTCCTGGATCTGCTCGGTGACCTGCCCGATGACGTCACGCCCCTGGCCAAAGCGGCCGAAATGGCTGCGGACATGGCGCAGACCTTGCGCGCGGCCATGATCAACGATCCGTTGTTCGGCGGCGTTGGTGAGCCGGTGGAGCCCGGCGTACTGCTCACCCCATCAGCCGGGAAACGTGCCCGAATCTCGGTGATCAGCCTGATCGGCCTGCCCGCCGAGGAACAACGGCAGAGTTTCGTCAACCAACTCCAGATGGCCCTGTTCGCCTGGATTAAGCGGCATCCCGCCGGTGACCGGCCACTTGGCGGCCTGCTGGTCATGGACGAGGCGCAGACCATCGCCCCGTCCGGTTCACTGACCGCAAGCACGTACAGCACCCTCGCGTTGGCCTCGCAGGCCCGCAAGTACGGGCTCGGCCTGGTGTTCGCCACGCAGGCGCCGCGCGGTATCCACAACCGGATTTCCGGCAACGCCGCCACTCAGTTCTTCGGTTTCCTCAACAGTCCGCCGCAGATCGCGGCGGCCAAGGAAATGGCAGCCGCGAAATCCAGTTCGGTGCCGGACATCTCCCGCTTGGGCGCCGGCCAGTTCTACGCCGTCGCCGAGAGTTTGGCGTTCCAGAAGATCCGCACCCCGATCTGCCTGAGCTACCACCCGTCGAGCCCGCTGACCGTCGAAGAAGTCGTCGCCCGCGCTCGGCAGAGCTGATGCCCGTGCAAGGAGTGAACCAGCCGTGGAGAAGGTGATTGAGAGCCTGGTCAAGGGCTTCCAGGCCGACCACGACCTGACCGAACTATCGGAATTCGAGGCGTTCGAGGCATTCGCCACCTACTGCGTGCTCAGTTCGTACTACAACGATTCCTTCAATCCGGACGAGTATCGTATCGGCGGTGGCAACGATCTCGGCATCGATGCGTACGCGGTCCTGATCGACGGAGACCTGTACCGGGACCCGATGGACGTGCGGACGGCGATGAACCGCAGGCGGCCTCAGGTGCAGTTTGTGATCATCCAGGCCAAGACCAGCAGTAAGTTCGAGACCAAAGTGATTTCGGATCTTGCGGACAATCTTGGTCACTTATGTGGGTCTGGCGTGGTCCCGTACGACATATCAGCCGACGTGACCAGCCTGCGCGACTGCCTGGACATCGTGTTCGAGAACTCGGCCCGGCTGGCCGGCCAACTACCGCAACTGCACGTCCACTATGTGACTACCGGTGATCAGATCTCGGATATGGTCAACCGCAAGGCGCGGTCGGCCGAGAAGCACCTGGACAAGATCAACCGATTCGATACGACCGACGTGCGCTGCGTGAACTGGCGGGAGCTGCGCACGCTGTACCAACAGGCGACTAGCACCATCCGAGTCACCCTGCCGGTGCCGAAACAGTTCGCGGTGCCGGCGGCCCCCGGTGTTGAACAGTCTTTTGTGGGACTGATCGCCGCACCGGAGCTGGTCCGCACGATATTGGAGGACGGCTCGGGAAAGCTGCGCGAGAACCTGTTTGAGAGCAACGTGCGTGCTTTTCAGGGCTACAACAGGGTCAACAGCGGTATTCGAGACACCCTGCGAGATTCGGTCAAGCGGCAGCGGTTCGCTGTGATGAACAACGGCATTACCATCGTGACCCGAAAACTGGACCGAGTTGGTGATGATTTCGTGTTGGACGATTTTCAGATCGTGAATGGCTGCCAAACTTGTCATGTGTTGTTCCACGAACGCGATCAGCTTACCAACCAGGTTTTCGTCAGCGTCCACATCGTTCACTCGATGGACGAGGACGTGATCCAGGGTATTGTGGCGGCAACCAACCAACAGACCCCCGTCAGCGACGAGGACTTGGCCGCACGGGAGGACTTCCACAAGGAGCTGGAGGACTTCTTCACGCTCGGCTGGGACAAGCCACACCAGCTGTTCTATGAACGTCGCGCGAAGCAGTACAGCGAACGGAAGGATGTGGAGAAGACCCGCGTCATAAGCCGTGCCCAACTCAGCCGCGCGTACCTGGCGATGTTCCTGAACGAGCCGTCTCGCGTAGGCCACTACCAGGAGCTGATCAAGGCGCGCGGCACTGAGCTGTTCGTCACCGGCCAGCCGCCGATCCTATACTACACAGCTGCGGCGACCTGGTACCGATTGGAATGGATGATCCGAAACCAGCGCATCAATCGTGGCTATCGACCCACCCAATATCATCTAATGGCGATGATCCGGCAGAAACTGGTCGGTTCGGTGAAACTGCCGCCGAACAACAAAGTGGCACAGAAAGAGTGCGACCGAATTCTAAAGATAATCTGGAACGCGGAGGCTGCGGAAAAGCTGGTCGTCCGCGAACTGCTACCGGTGATCCAGCGGGCCATCGACGCCGAGCGGGCCGCCGGAGTGCCGCTCGGGGAGGCAGTGCGCAACGAGCGGTTCGCCGATCTGGTCCGTAGGGAGCTGACCGACAGCACTGGTCGCTAAGCGCGGGTCCGATCCCGAGCGGCCGGCCGACCTGGAGAACCGAGTCACGTCGCTGGAACACCGCGGCTGCGTCGGGGATATCCTGCGGGCGGTTCGCCGCCGTGTGATCCGCACCGATCTCACCGTTGCCCGCGCGCTGCGGCACATGAGGATTCGGGGCGTCATCGAGCCGGAAGCTGTTCCTGCACGCAAATCTGGTCGAGCTCAGTGCACGGGAACCGCGCGATGAAGCGGGTGCAGCGCGGCCAGCCCCTGTCACCCACCGCCCTCTCGGCCGCGAGCGTGGTGACGATCGGCTTCGGCAACTGGTTCTTCGAGATCGGGTACTGGTTCTTCGGGTTCGTCGCACTCGGCGTCGGCGCCGCGCTGGTCTACGTCGAACGAACCCGGACGACGCCGACTGGATGCCAGCGCAGATTCGCTGCGCGTTCATGATCATCATCGAGGGTGCATTTATGGTTCATAAACCCCGCCGAATGACGCCGATTGACCCCGATTCAGAGCGTGAGCGAATGCAAACATTCCAGCTAGATGGACTGAGGGCGACCCAGGACTAGGCCGGACAATTAACCGGAGGATTGTTGGTTCGAGCCTTCGTTCTTAAGGGGAATTGTGCGATTACGTGCTGCATTGCCAGCCTGATTACGCAGCGCTGGCGATAGCTGCGCCGTCTGAGTTGGGGATTTGGCCGCTCTTCCGCCACTTGCGCAGGACGCGGCGTGGTGGCGTCCGCGACCGGTCTGCTGTGCTCTGAAGTGAATCAAACTCCGGCGCAGGGCGCATGTCTCAGGCGAGCTCGTGTTGAGCTGTGCTCCGTCGGTCTCGCTCCAGCGAGACTTCGTCGAGACTGGCACGAGAACGACGAGATTTCGCGAGACGGACGAGTCTCGTCGTTCCAGGGGCAGGTCTCGTTGTGGTTGACGGAGATCGTTGCTGTTGATGACTAGTGCTTGCTCCTCCCGTTGTCGCGTGAGAATGCGAGTGCGGAGGACGGTGGGCCACGTGTCAGTCCCAGGAAAGCCATTCGCTCGGAAGGATGCAGCCGTTTCGGCTTCTCGTGCTGAGTTGGATGAGACTGTGGCTGACTTGCAGACTGATTCTGATGCGCCGACCTGGTGGTACGCTCAAAAATGCAATCGTGGGCGCAGCCGCACGTATTCTGGTTGTGTTACTCACGTTCATGGTGCGGAAGCCGAGCGGCTCCGAGGTCGACTCGCAGCTGTGATCGTTGATCTTCTCCGCTGGGCCGCGCAAGCTGCAGAGGACGACAAACCAGCATGACAGCCTCCGATGAGGATTTCGCTCGCCCGGCGACATTGCCAAGCGTTACCAGATCAGTCCCGATTTCCGGGCCGTCCGGTCTTTCCGACTACGCCGTTTCACCGCTGGGCATGTCCACGGCATTGCTGCGCGACGAGGTGCGCGTCGCGTTCCTGGGGCGTACCTCCACAGAGGATCAACAAGATCCGCGGCAGTCCCTCATGCGGCAGCTTGGGAACTGTAAGGTGGCCATACCCGAGGCTTGGGTGATCGTCGCCCACTTCTACGACGTCGAGTCCGGGCGGATGGAGCTTGACGCACGGGGGAGGGGCAGCAACTACGAGCGCTTCGACATCCCGATCGCCCGGGACGGTGGAGTCGCCGACCTGCTCGACGAAGCAACCCGTCCCGGGCGCCGGTTCGACGTGGTGATCTGCGAGGGCATCGCCCGCGTCGCGCGCCGAGCGTTCGAAGGCTTGTCGATCGAGCGCGCGCTGGAACAGTGCGAGGTGCCGCTGTTTGCGTCGAATGAACCGATCACGCTTTCGGGAAGCCGAGCGCAGCGAATATTGCAACGACGGATCAATCAGTCGGTTGCCGAGTACGAGGTTCTCAACACGCTCGAGCAGTCTTGGGGCGGGCTGTGCACGCACGTCCGCGAGGGCTGGAACATCGGAAAGCCCTGCTACGGCTATAAGGCGAAGTCGTACAGGCACCCCAACCCGTCCAAGGCGGCAAAGGGGCTCACCAAGACCCGGCTCGAACCGGACGGAGTTCGCGCCGAGACGGTCACTCAGATCGCGCTGTGGCGCTTTCACGAAGGACTCGGCTACGACACCATCGCCGAACGTCTCAACGCGGACCCGACGAAGTACCCGCCTCCTGAGCCGCCGGGAAAGGTGCGAGCGCGAGGCGCTTGGGGCAAAACCAGCGTCTACGAGATCCTTCGGAACCCCAAATACACTGGCTACCAGATGTTCAATCGACGCGCGCGCCGCTCTCGCAACGGGAAGGTCAACGACCCGATCAAGTGGGTGTGGTCGCTCGAACCCGCGCACGAGCCGCTGATTCCCAAGACAATGTACGACGAGCTGAACGCGCGGAGTAAAGCGAAGCGAGGCTCTCGCGACGGCAACGATCGAAATACCCGCCCTGGAACTCAACGCACTTACGTGCTCAGGGGCGTGATGTTCTGCACCTGCGGCCGCCGGATGTTCGGCAACTACCGACACGATGCGCCGTACTACATCTGCTGGCCCCGCAACAACAACCGCGGACGCGAGGACAAGTTCGCGGAACATCCGAAGGCGACCTTCCTCCGTGAGGACGCCATCCTGGACGCGGTGGGTCGATTCTTCGCCGAGCGTGTGTTCGGCACCGACCGTCACGCGATCCTGGCGGCCGATATAGCTGGAATCGATGACCGCGCCAGCCGTGGACGACAGACGGAGCGGGAACGGCTCCAGCGGACGTTGGCGGACATCACCCGCCGGCAGGACTCCCTGCTTCGCCAAGCTGCGGACGGCGACCCCGCCGACCCGTTCACCAGAGCGCTCCGCAGTGCCTACAACGAGCTGGAATTCGACAAGTCAGCTGCAGCGGGGTCTATCGCTGAACTCGACGCGGCTGACGAATCAGAACCTGGCCGACCAAGCCTCGACGACACCGCGCTCTTGGATGCTCTGCCCTACCTGAAGCTCAACTTGGCCAGCGCGCCTGAACCGCTGCTCCGTACACTGATCGAGATCACTCAGCTCGAAGTCAGGCTGCACGGCGACGGCGACCACGTGACCATCGCGATCCGGTTGCCCGCCGACCATCTGCCTGAAATCGCCGACGCGGCGGAGAGGATTACCGAGTTCATGACAACTACACAAGAAGTGCCTGCTCCGAGAGCAGACGGTGCTTGTGTAGATGCTGTATGTGCCCCCGGTGCGACTCGAACGCACACTGGACGGTTTTTGAGACCGTTGCCTCTGCCGATTGGGCTACGGGGGCGCGACGTCAGAACTCTACGGGAGGGCCCGTGACCCTCCGCAAGCGGGTTACCGGTCAACCCCAGGTGGGCGGCGTCACTCACGTGGTGAACGCCATCTGGCTGACTGGATCGTTCCCGGTAGGCTTTTGGTTCGCGGGAAACCGCGTGTCACATCCCCTCGAGCCCTCAGGAGGACCCCGGTGACCGACCAGGCTGCCGAGGCCAACGGTGTTGCCACCGTGCCGCAACGTCGGGTGCTCGTCGCGGAGGACGAAGCGCTCATCCGGCTCGATCTCGTGGAGATGCTCCGCGAGGAGGGCTACCAGGTGGTCGGCGAGGCCGGTGATGGTGAGCAGGCCATCAAGCTGGCCGCCGAGCTCAAGCCCGATCTGGTGATCCTCGACGTCAAGATGCCGAAGCTCGACGGGATCGAGGCCGCGGCCAAGATCACGGGTGACCGGGTGGCCCCCGTAGTCATACTGACCGCGTTCAGCCAGCGTGATCTGGTGGAGCGCGCGCGGGACGCGGGGACCATGGCCTACCTTGTCAAGCCGTTCGCGAAGCGTGACCTTGTTCCCGCTATCGAGTTGGCCGTTTCCCGATTCGCTGAACTTCAGGCTCTCGAGTCCGAGGTGGCCGGTTTGACCGATCGGCTGGAGACGCGGAAGGTCATCGACCGGGCCAAGGGACTGCTGATGACCGGCCAAGGACTGACCGAACCCGAGGCTTTCCGGTGGATCCAGCGGACCGCGATGGACCGGCGGACGACCATGAAGGCGGTCGCCGAGGCGGTCGTCGACAGCATCGGCTGATCTTTCAGCCCCTCCGACTGCCCACTCGGGCATAGTTACCCATCGTTATCACCCTATTGTTGCAACCCGACAATAGGGTGTTAAGTATCCGTACTTACTCATGACGACCGTCACGATGTGGATACAAGACCCTGGGTAACTCTGTGCAACCCACCGCCGGGCGGCTACGTTCAGCGCCCAGTCGGGTCCCGAGCTGGGACTGCCGCTGCGACAGCGGCCAGTCTGTATTTGGAGGAACGAGTGTCAAGAGCACGACTCACGAGGATCATCGTGCTGGCGGCGGCCGCATCGCTTGCCTTGTCCGCCTGTTCGGCGCGTGACACGGGCAGCTCGAACAACGCGAGCACGTCGGCTGCTGAGGCCCCCAAGCAGGCCGCGGACGCCGCGAACCCCGCAGGCGACGGCAAGGCCGTCTGCTCGGGTGTCACCCTCGCCTACGCCGGCACCATCAACGGTGGCAGCGCCGCGCTGGGGCAGAACATCCTCTACGGTGTCGACCTCGCCATCAAGCAGCACAACAAGGCGAACGCTGGCTGCCAGGTCGCCTTCAAGCAGTTCGACACCGAAGGCAAGCCTGACAAGGCGCCCGGTGTGGTCACCCAGGTCATCTCCGAGGCCAGCATCATCGGCGTCGTCGGCCTGCCCTTCTCCGGTGAGTCGAAGGCCACCGGCAACCTGTTCGAGCAGGCGGGCCTGGTGCACATCACCCCGTCGGCCACGAACGTGCACCTGACCGAGAACGGCTGGAAGACCTTCTTCCGCGGCATGGGTAACGACGGCGTGCAGGGTCCCGCCGCCGCCAAGTTCCTCACCCAGACGCTCAAGGCCAACAAGGTCTGTGTCATCGAGGACGACTCCGAGTACGGCAGCGGCCTCGCGCAGCAGGTCCGTGACGCGCTCAAGGAAAAGGCCACCTGCTCCGACAAGGTGAAGACGGCGCAGACCGACTTCTCCGCGGTCGTCAACAAGATGGTCACCGAGAAGCCGGACGCCATCTTCTACGGTGGTTACTACCCCGAGGCCTCGCCGCTCGCGCAGCAGCTGGACGACAAGGGTGTCACCGCCAAGTTCGTCGGCCCCGACGGTGTGAAGGACGACGAGTTCGTCAAGGGCGCCGGTTCCGCCGCCGCCAAGGCGTACTTCACCTGCCCCTGTGTCCCTGAGGACAACTTCAAGGACTTCACCGCCGCTTACAAGAGCACCGAAGGCCGCGACCCGGGCACCTACTCGCCCGAGGGTTACGACGTCGCGACCATCCTGCTCAAGGGCATCGACAAGGGCATCAAGGACCGCGCGGGCCTGCTCGACTTCGTGAAGAACTACGACGGTCAGGGCCTGACCAAGAAGTTCAAGTGGAACGACAAGGGCGAGCTCTCCGAAACTCCGGTGTGGAGCTACAAGGTCGAGAACGGCAAGATCGTCAACAACGGTCAGATCAACTAGTAACCTTGCCCGCTTGCGCGGGTGACTCGGGCATGCACACGGGGGCCGACCGCCTCTGTGTGCATGCCTGAGCCGTACCTGGAGAACGAGAAACCGTGCACCCCACGCTGACTCCGTTCCACACGGCTGGCGAACAATGGATCCACTTCAACGTGGACGCGTTCTTCCAGCAGTTCTGGAACAACACCGTCGGAGGGCTTACACAGGGCGGCATCTACGCGCTGATCGCCCTTGGCTACACCCTCGTCTACGGTGTCCTCAAACTCATCAACTTCGCCCACTCCGAAGTGTTCATCGTCGGAACCTTCGCGACCTGGCTGACTTTCTACGTGCTGGGCTTCCGGCCGGGCACGAACCCGGATCTCGGGGTCGCCGAGCTGATCCTGTACCTCGGCCTCGCGCTCATCGTCGCGGTCGTCTTCTCGGGCGCGACCGCGGTGACGCTCGAACGGGTCGCCTACCGGCCACTGCGTAACCGCAACGCGCCGAAGCTGGTCTTCCTGATCACCGCGATCGGCGCTTCGTTCGCCATCCAGCAGATTCTGAAGCTGATCTTCGGCCTCAACGCACAGCGCCAGATCCGCCTGCTGAAGCCGGAGCCGCTGTTCGAGATCTTCGGTGCGACCGTGACCTCGCTCGACGTCATCATCGTCGCCGCGTCGATCCTGCTGTGGCTGCTCGCCGACTACTTCGTCAACAAGACCAAGGTCGGCCGCGGCATCCGCGCGGTGGCGCAGGACCCGGACACGGCCACGCTGATGGGTGTCAACAAGGAACGCGTCATCGTGGTGACGTTCGTGGTCGGCGGCCTGCTCGCCGGCGCCGCCGCCTTGTTCTACATGATGAAGATCCCGCAGGGCGCGATCTACAACGGTGGCTTCCTGCTCGGCATCAAGGCCTTCGCGGCCGCGGTGCTCGGCGGGATCGGCAACCTGCGCGGCGCGCTGCTCGGCGGTCTGTTGCTCGGTGTCATCGAGAACTACGGCCAGACGCTGTTCGGCGGGGAGTGGAAGGATGTCGTCGCGTTCGTCGTGCTCATCCTGGTCCTCATGCTCCGGCCGACCGGTATTCTCGGTGAGTCTTTAGGAAAGGCGCGGGTGTGAGTACTCAAACGATTCCCGCGAAGCCGTCGATTCGCGAGCGCTGGAACAACCTGAGCCGTCCCGCTCAATGGGCGTGCCTGATTCCGCTGGTGCTCTTCGTCTACGCGTTGCCGTGGCTCAACCCGCCGCTGATCGCGACCACCGGCACGGACTTCCCGACGGCCATGTTCGACGTCGCCCGCTACGCGCTGGTGGCGGTCGGCCTGAACGTCGTGGTCGGCCAGGCCGGTCTGCTCGACCTCGGTTACGTCGGCTTCTTCGCCGTCGGCGCCTACGTCGCGGCGCTGTTCACCAGCCCGAACTCGACGCTGACCAAGCTGCCGTACCTGTGGACGCTGCCGCTGGCCATGGTGATCACCATGATCTTCGGCATCATCCTCGGCACACCGACACTGAGACTGCGAGGCGACTATCTCGCCATCGTGACCCTCGGTTTCGGCGAGATGATCCGCCTGATCGCCGACAACGTCACGCCGCTGCGTGGCCAGTCCGGCTTCGAGCGGGTCGCCACGGACGCGGCTGGCAAGTCGTTCCTGCCGACCGCGAGCTGGTGGTACGTGCTCACGGTGACCCTGATCATCGTGGTGCTCCTGTTCGTCGGGAACCTGGAGCGCAGCCGCGTCGGCCGCGCCTGGGTGGCCATCCGCGAGGACGAGGACGCCGCGGAGATCATGGGTGTGGCCACCTACAAGTTCAAGATCTGGGCGTTCGTCATCGGCGCCGCGATCGGCGGGCTCTCCGGCGCGTTGTACGCGGGCAAGCTGGGCTTCGTGAACAACCAGTCGTTCGACGTCGTGACGTCGATGCTGTTCCTCGCGGCCGTCGTGCTCGGCGGCGCGGGCAACAAGGTCGGTGTGCTGCTCGGCGCGGTCGTGGTGGCGTACATGCCGCTGCGGTTCGTTCAGATCGCCGAGTACAACTACCTGATCTTCGGTATCGCGCTCATCGTGCTGATGATCTTTCGGCCCCAGGGTCTCCTCGGTGCTCGCCAGCGGCTGCTGGCGAGGGGCCGTCAGGCGTACCAGCGCCTGCTCGGCAAGGGTGAACAGATCAGCGGTGACAGTGCGCTCACCCCGGAACCGACTGCGAAGGGCACGGTATGACGCAGCCTGGTGGCGCCGACGCGCCGATCGAAGGCGGCCTGGTGGCCGAAGTCGAGCAGATGTCCGCGGAAGAGCGAGCCGAGCACTTCGCCGAAGTCGCCGAGGTCGTCGCACCCGACCGTGAGATCTCGGTCGACATGGGCCAGACGCTGCTGGAGCTGGACGAGCTGACCGTCCAGTTCGGCGGCCTGGTCGCGCTCGACCACGTGTCGTTCTCGATCAAGCGGGGCGAGATCCTCGGCCTGATCGGCCCGAACGGCGCCGGCAAGACGACCTGCTTCAACGCGATGACCGGTGTCTACCGGCCCACGTCGGGCCGGGTGCTGCTGGAGGACAAGCCGCTCGGCAAGGCCGCGCGGCACAAGATCACCCAGCTCGGCATCGCGCGCACGTTCCAGAACATCCGGCTCTTCGCGGAGATGACCGCGCTGGAGAACGTGGTGGTCGGCGCGGACGCGCGGCACAGCACGAGTGTGGTCGGCGCGCTGCTGCGCCTGCCGAAGCATCACAAAGAGGAGAAGGAAGCCGTCGACAGGGCGATGGCGCTGCTGGAGTTCGTCGGCATCGCCGACCGCGCCGCGGAGAAGGCGAAGAACCTTCCCTACGGCTACCAGCGCCGCCTGGAGATCGCCCGCGCGCTGGCGACCGAGCCCAAGCTCCTCTGCCTCGACGAGCCTGCCGCCGGCTTCAACCCCGCCGAGAAGGAAGAGCTCATGGGGTTGATCAGGACGATCCGCGACGACGGGTACACCGTCCTGCTGATCGAACACGACATGAAGCTCGTCATGGGCGTGACGGACCGTATCGTGGTGTTGGAGTTCGGCAAGAAGATCGCCGAAGGAGTGCCGGCCGAGATCAGGGAGAACCCCGCTGTGATCGCCGCATATTTGGGAGTGCCCGACGATGACGTTGCTTGAGTTACAGGATGTTTCCGTCCACTATGGACGGATCCAGGCCGTGTCCGGGCTGACGATCACGGTCAACGAGGGCGAGATCGTCACGCTGATCGGCGCGAACGGCGCAGGCAAGTCGACCACCATGCGGGCCATCTCCGGCATCCGCCCGGTGTCGAACGGCAAGATCACCTTCGCCGGCGAGGACATCACGAAGCTGCGCGCCGACCTCCGGGTGGTGCGCGGCATCTCGCAGGCGCCGGAAGGCCGGGGGATCTTCCCCGGCATGACGGTCATGGAGAACCTGGACATGGGGGCGTACGCCCGCAAGGACAGGAACAACCTCGGGCCCGACCTGGACCGTGTCTTCGAGCTGTTCCCGCGCTTGGCCGAGCGCAAGGACCAGTTCGGCGGCACCATGTCCGGTGGTGAGCAGCAGATGCTGGCGATCGGCCGCGCGCTGATGGCCAAGCCGAAGCTGCTGCTGCTCGACGAGCCGTCAATGGGCCTCGCGCCGCAGTTCATCCAGCAGATCTTCCGGATCATCACGGAGATCAACAAGCAGGGCACCACGGTGCTGCTGGTGGAGCAGAACGCGCAGCAGGCGCTCTCGCGCGCGCACCGCGCGTACGTGCTGGAGACCGGGCAGATCACGAAGTCCGGCACCGGCAAGGAGCTGCTGGCCGACAACAGCATCAAGGAGGCCTACCTGGGCGTCGGCTAAATCACCGCGCGACCCCAGTGCGAAGGTGCCATCACAACCACTGGTTGTCATCGGCGCCTGAAAGGCTGTTGGACCGGAACCCCGTCTGAGCGGTTTGCTTGTCTCAGACGGGGTTCCGGCATATCGGGAGCCCCACGGAGATGGGGAGTTCCCATGGACAAGCGCATCGAAGGCACCGCGGCAGGCGTCCCGTTCGTGGCTCTGGGCCCGGCGGAGGGTGCGGCGCCACTGGTCGTCACCTGGCACCTGATGCCGGGCAGTGCCGAGCAAATGGCGTCCGCGCTGCCGATGGGGGAGCTGCACGCGTGGAAGGTGCACTTCGATCTGCCGATGTTCGGCAAGCGTCAGCTCGAAGGCGGTTTCGCCGAGTTCTTCCGGCTCGCGAGCGAGGACAACGTGCTCAATGTCGTCGAGCCGGTCACCGAGCAGGCAGCCGCGGAATTCCCTGCGGCAGTGGAAGAACTGCGTAAGCGACTGTCCATCTCGGACGGTCCGGTCGGTGTGGTCGGCGGCTCGGCGGGCGGCGCGGTCGCGTACGAGGTGCTCACGCGGGCCGAGGTCGACATCGCGGCGGGCGCGCTGGTCAACCCGGTCACCCAGCTGCCGCCGGTGGTCGCCGCGAACGAGCGGCGGTTCGAGGTCACGTACACCTGGACGGAGGCCTCACGCGCGGTCGCCGACCGGTACGACTTCGTCCGGCGCGCGGGGGAGTTCAAGCACGACCTGCTGCTGGTCATCGGCGAGGACGACGACATCTCCATCACCGAACCGGCGGCCGCGCTGCACAGCGCGCTCACCGACGCCGAGCTGGTGCTCGTACCGGGTTTGGCGCACGAGGTCTACGACGAGGCCGGTGCTCCCACGGCGTCCGCCGGCGCCGTCGACAAGCTGCTCACCGAGTGGTTCCAGCGTCACCTTTAGGCAGCCAGCTGCGCGCGGGATCGTGGTCGCACCAGCCTTCCGCGCGGCTGGTGCGCCCGGCGATCGCCAGCAGTTTGCGTAGCGCGGGAGGTGGCTTTTCCTTACGCCACAACAAAGACCACGGGAACAGTGGGGACGGCTCGAACGGCAGCACCCGCAGGTTGAGGTCGGGCGCGAGCTCCATGTCGGCGCCCGCGAGCGTGACGCGTTGCTTGCCATAACGCGTCTGCTCCAGCGTGTGCCGCAGGTCGAAGCTCACGCCCGAATCGTCGATCGGCACCCCGAACTCGTCGCAGAGACGCCGTAGATAGGACATCCACTCGACCGGGCCCTTGAGCCCCGGCAGCCAGATGCCGTCCTCGCGCAGATCGGTCAGTTTCAGCACGTCGTTGCCCGCGAGCGGGTGCTCGGGCGCGAGCAGCGCGACCAGCGGTTCCAGCCGGACGAGCCGATGCTCCAGCTCGTCCGGCAGCGGGCGGCCGAGGTCGTGCACCCGGCCGAACGCGAGGTCGATCTCGCCGCGGATCAGCGGATCGAGTGAATGCTCGAGGCCCTGCCTGGTGCTGCGCTCGATGCGCAGCCCCGGCTCCTGCTCGGCGAAGCGGCGCAGCATGAACATCGGCGACAGGCGGTTGTCGATGATGTCGAGGCGGACCGGCTGTTCCTCGGAGCCCATCGCGGCGACCGCGGCGTCGGCGACCCGGATCAGCTCACGCGCGTGCGGGAGGAACCGTGCGCCGTCCTCGGTCAGCTCGACCGTGCGGTTGGTGCGCAGGAAGAGCGAGACGGCCAGCGCGTCCTCCAGCTTGCGGATCCGCTTGGACAGCGCCTGCTGGGTGAGGAACAGCGCCTCCGCGGCGCGGCTGAAATGCCGCTGGTCCGCGGTGACCAGGAAGGCGCGCACCTGCGCCAGGTCGAGATCCATCAGGCGCCCGGCGGCTTGTCCCTGACGACGCAGGTCAGGCGGGCGGTGCAGGTGCGGCGGCCCTGGTCGTCGGTGATGACGATGTCCGTGGTGATCGTGCCCCTGCCGACGTGCAGCGGCGTCGCGACACCGGTGACGACGCCGGAGCGCACGGCGCGGTGGTGCGTGCAGGACAGCTCGAGCCCCATCGCGGCGCGGCCCTCACCGGCGTTGATCGCGGCCAGCGTCGAGCCGAGCGCCTCCGCGAGCACCGCGTTGGCGCCGCCGTGCAGCAGCCCGTACGGCTGGAGGTTGCCTTCGACCGGCATGGTGCCGACGACGCGCGCGGGCGAGGCCTCCACCAGCTTCATCCCGACCTTCTCGTTCAGCTGCTGGCCGGCGACCGCGGGATCGATCCCGGACATCCGTTCCAGCTTCGCCAGGTCGATTTGTTCCGTCACGCGTTGACTCCTTACCGATGCGACACGTAAGAGTGTCGGACCCTGACTCTAGACTCGGCCTCGTGAGCCCGAGTGAAACCCAATCAGTTGCCAGTGTCACATCCGGCGCGGACACCCTTGAGCGGCCGAAGCTGCTGCTCATCGACGGTCATTCGATGGCCTACCGCGCGTTCTTCGCGGTGCCCGCCGACCGCTTCCGCACCTCGACCGGCCAGGTCACGAACGCGGTCTTCGGGTTCACCTCCATGCTCATCAACCTGCTGCGCGACGAGCAGCCGACGCACCTCGCGGTCGCGTTCGACCTCTCGCGCAAGACCTTCCGGTCGGAGACGTACGCCGAATACAAGGCGGGCCGGTCCGCCACGCCCGACGACTTCAAGGGCCAGGTCGCGCTGATCCAGGACGTGCTGGCGGTGCTCGGCATCCCGGCGCTGACCAAGGAGAACTTCGAGGCCGACGATGTCATCGCCACGCTGACCACGCAGGCGGTCGCGGACGACTACAGCGTGCTCATCTGTACCGGCGACCGTGACGCGCTGCAGCTGGTCAACGACCAGGTCACCGTGCTGTACCCGAAGAAGGGCGTGTCGGAGATGACGCGCTACGACCCCGTGACCGTCGAGGAGAAGTACGGCCTCACCCCGGCGCAGTACCCCGACTTCGCGGCGCTGCGTGGCGACCCGTCGGACAACCTGCCCGGCATCCCCGGGGTGGGGGAGAAGACCGCGGCCAAGTGGATCAAGCAGTTCGGCTCGCTCGGTGACCTGATCGACCGGGTCGACGAGGTCAAGGGCAAGGTCGGCGACGCGCTGCGCGAGCACCTGTCGAGCGTGCAGCTGAACCGCCAGCTCACCGAGCTGATCCGCGACGTCGAGCTGGAGCTCACGCCGCAGGAGCTGGAGCTGCGTCCGTGGGACCGCGACGCGGTGCACCGGCTGTTCGACGAGCTCGAGTTCCGCGTGCTGCGGGACAGGCTGTTCGCCACGCTGTCGAGCGCGGAACCCGAGGCGGAGGAAGGTTTCGACGTCGCGGGCGCCGCGCTGGCGCCCGGCGCGCTCGCGGGCTGGCTGGCCAAGCACGCCGCCGGCGGTGACCCGGTCGGCCTCGCGTTCCGCACCACCGGCGCCTCGGTGCTCTCGGACGTCCAGGCGATCGCGTTCGCCGCGCCGGACGGCCAGGGCGCGCACCTCACGGTGTCCACAATGGACGCCGCGGACGACAAGGCGCTGGCCGACTGGCTGGCGAACCCGGCCGTGCCGAAGGTCGGCCACTCGATGAAGGTCGCGCTGCACGGGATGCTCGCGCGCGGCTGGAAGTTCGCGGGCCTGAGCATGGACACCGAGCTGGCCGCGTACCTGGTGCGCCCCGGCCAGCGCTCGTTCGAGCTGGACGACCTGGTGCTCCGCTACCTGCAGCGTGAGCTGCGCGCGGAATCCGACGGTGGCGACGGCCAGCTCTCGCTGCTCGACGGCGGCGCCGAGGACGCGGACGCCAAGCTCGTCGACGCCGAGCTGGTCAGGGCGCGCGCGATCGCCGAGCTGTCGGCCGCGCTGCGCAAGGAGCTCGACGACATCGGCGGCCGCGAGCTGCTCGCCGACATCGAACTGCCGCTGCTGGAGGTCATCACCGACCTCGAGGCCGCGGGCATCGCGGTGAACGTCGAGCAGCTCACCGAGCTGGAGGAGCACTACGCGAACCGGGTCCGCCAGGCGGCGGACGAGGCGTACAAGGTCATCGGCAAGCAGATCAACCTCGGCTCGCCGAAGCAGCTGCAGGTCGTGCTGTTCGACGAGCTCGACATGCCGAAGACCAAGCGCACCAAGACCGGCTACACCACGGACGCGGACGCGTTGCAGGGCCTGTTCGAGAAGACCGGGCACCCGTTCCTGGAGTTCCTGCTGGAGCACCGGGACGCCACCAGGCTGCGCGTCACGGTCGAGGGCCTGCTCAAGGCCGTCGGCGACGACGGCCGCATCCACACCACGCTGCAGCAGACCATCGCCGCGACCGGTCGTCTGTCCTCTGTGGACCCGAACCTGCAGAACATCCCGGTCCGCACCGAGGAAGGCCGCCGCATCCGCGAGGCGTTCGTGGTCGGCGACGGTTTCACCGAGCTGATGACCGCCGACTACAGCCAGATCGAAATGCGGATCATGGCGCACCTGTCCAAGGACGAGGGCCTGATCGAGGCCTTCAACACCGGCGAGGACCTGCACACCTTCGTCGCGTCGCGCGCGTTCTCGCTGCCGCCGGAGGAGGTCACGCCCGAGCTGCGGTACCGGGTCAAGGCCATGTCGTACGGCTTGGCGTACGGGCTCTCGGCGTACGGCCTCGCGCAGCAGCTCAAGATCTCGAACGACGAGGCCAAGGAGCAGATGGAGGCGTACTTCGCTCGCTTCGGCGGCGTGCGCGACTACCTCCAGTCCGTGGTCATCGACGCGGCCAAGGTCGGCTACACCGAGACCATCTTCGGCCGCCGCCGGTACCTGCCGGACCTCAACTCCGACAACCGCCAGCGCCGCGAGATGGCCGAGCGGATGGCGCTCAACGCCCCGATCCAGGGCAGCGCGGCCGACATCATCAAGGTCGCCATGCTCAACGTCCACAAGGCCTTGGCCGCGTCGGACCTGCGCACCCGCGTCATGCTCCAGGTCCACGACGAACTCGTCCTCGAGGTCGCCGATGGCGAGCGCGAAGCCGCCGAAGCACTGGTACGCAAGGAAATGGGCTCAGCCTACGAACTCGCGGTCCCGCTCGAGGTGAGCGTCGGCTTCGGCCACTCCTGGAACTCGGCCGCCCACTGAGTCCAAACGGGATAAAGCGGGCTTTATATCGGGGTGCTTTTCCCCGATATAAAGCCCGCTTTATCCCGTTTCCAAGACAACCTCTTCCAGCGGCGTTGTCTTCCTGAGCAGGAAGACGGCCACCAGCGCCACGGCCGCCAGCCCGGCCAGGATCGAGAACCCGGTCGTGAACGAGCCCGTCGAGTCCTTCAGCCCGCCGAGCACCGCGGTGAACGCGAACCCGCCCAGGTTCGCGCACGAGTTCCCGAACCCCGAGCTGAACCCGGCCGTCCGCTGCCCCAGATACGTCAGCCCGACGCTGAACAGCGGCCCGAAGTACAGCTGGATGAACAACGCGTTCACCCCCACCAGCAACACCAGCGGCACAAGCCCGTCGACCAGCGGCAGCATCGCCAGCGACAGCCCGAGCATCGTCAGCGAAACCGCGATCACCGCGAGCGGCCGGTGCAGCCGATCCGAAAGCCAGCCGCCGAGCAGGTTCGACGGCGCCGTCAGCAACGCGCCCGCCGCCGCGACGGCGCCCGCGAACGCCAGCGTCTGGCCCTTCTCCGAGACCAGATAACTCGGCAGCCAGAACGTGAAGCCCTGCACCAGCGAAAGCCGGACGAACTGGATCACCCCGACCAGCCACAGCGCCGGATGCCGGAACAGCCGCCGGATCTCCGCCGCCCGCGGATGCGCGCCCGGCTCCCGATGCGGTGACACGCCGACGCGGGAGTACAGCGCGACGCACGCCAGCCCGATACCGCCGAACAGCACGAACAGCCCCTGCCAGCCGAGCGGCCCGACGAGCAGCGGGCCCAGCGCGTTGAGCAGCACACTCGACGAGAACCCGCCCGCGACGTACAGCCCCATCGCGGTCGCGCGGCGGTTCGGCGGGAACTGGTCGCGGATCAGCACCATGCCCGGCGCGAAGATCAGCGCGCGGAAGAACCCCGACAGCACCTGGACGACCAGCAGCCAGCCGTAAGACCCGATCACCGAGAACAACAGCGACATCGCGTTCGTGCCGAGTAGCCCGGCACAGAACAGCCGTTTCGGGTCGAACCGGTCGGTCAGCCAGCCCGACGGCACCTGCATCAGCGCGTAGACCAGCATCGACACGGCGGCGAGGTTGCCTGCCTGGCTGAACGTCAGCCCGAGGTCGGCCCTGATCAGGGGCAGGAACAGCGAGATCCCGCCGAACACCAGCGACTGGCTGCTCTGCCCGAGCACGATCAGCCCGATGTTCCAGCCCCGCATCCGCGAACCTCTCCCCGGTCAGCGGCCGATCAGTTCCTCGACCGTCTCCGCCCGCCGGAGCAGCGTGAACGCCACGTCACCGTCCTCGGTCAGGTCGAAACCGTGGACGGCGGGCTCGGGCAGGCTGTTGTAACGGTAGGGCGCGGAGAAGTAATACGCGCCGGTATCGAGCAACGTCACAATGTCGCCCTGCTCCAGCAGCGGCAGCCCCCGGCCGCCGGCGACGAGGTCGCCCGCGAAACAGCACGGACCGGCGATGTCCTGCTTGACCGGCGTGCCCAGCCTCGGCCTGCCGAGCTGGTCGTACGCGGCCACCCGCAGCGGCCACTGCTCGGGCACCATGGTCGTCCGCATGGCCACCTGCGAACCGGCATGCGTGATCGCGATCCGCCGTCCGCCAGCGGACTTGGTGTACTCGACGCGCGCGGCGATGAACCCGTTTTTCGCCAGCAGCGACCTGCCGAACTCCGTGACCACCTGATACCCGCCGCGGAACAGCGCGGGCGCGGCGGCCATCAGCTCGGCGACGTGGTCGTGGAAGCGCGGCGAGTCGTCGTCACCGCCGAAGTTCACCGAGAGCCCGCCGCCGACGTCGATCCCGGTCACCTGCCGGACGCCTGCCCGCGCGTTGATCTCCTCGGCGAACTCCACCACCCGCGCGACACCCCGCGCGGTCAGCCGCAGCGGCACGCCCTGCGAGCCGACGTGGACGTGCATCCAGCGCAGCCACGGCCGCGCGAGGTAGGCCTCGAGCAGCGTCGTGCGGTTGCCCTCGTCGTCCAGCGCGATCCCGAACTTCGACGTGCGCGAAGCCGTGCTGAGCGCCTCGATCGAGCCGCTGCCGGTCTGCGGGTTGATCCGGATGCCGATGTCCGAAGTGGACGATCGCAGGCTCAGGATGTCGTCGACCCGCGCCAGCTCCTGGAAGTTGTCGATGTTGATCGCGACGCCTTCCGCAAGCGCTTGCTCCAGCTCACGCCGCGACTTGGCGGGGGAGTCGAAGACCAGCTCCGCGCCGCGGAACCCGGCCGCGCGCGCTTGCGCCAGCTCGCCCGCGCTCGCGACCTCGCAGCTCATCCCGAGCTTGCGCAGCTCACGCAGCACCGGCACGATCGGATTGGCCTTGGCCGCGAACGCGTGCCGCACCTGGAGCTCGTCGGGCCACGCCGACCGTAGCGCCGAGACGCTCTCCGCGATCCCGGCGAGGTCGACGAACGCGGCCAGCGGCGCGTCGTCCTGGTCCAGTAGTCCTTGCTTCACCGCTGCTTGAACGGCCAGGTTCCGGCGCTCGACTCGCTGCACCCGCGTGCTCCTCTCAGCGATTCCGACCCGAGAAGCATCGTGGCTCGCCGCCGGTGCGGTCTTCGTCGTGAGGGCAAAGGAATCCGGCGTGGCGAGGTAGAGATGGCCAACTCGCCGCCGTGGTGCTCGACCCATTAGTGCGCGAGTACAACGTCGGCGGACTCCTGTGGTCTCGGCGCACAAATGGCCGGCACTTTCCCCTGCGACACCCGCTGTCTCCCTCTCCGTCAGACCCGTCGACTAGCAGGATCGCGGGTGACGGGTGGTGCCGTCTCTGTGCGAAAGCGACAGCAAATTTACGCGATGGTGTTGCATTCGGCCAATCCTTGCCGGGCTTTACGTCCACAACCGAAGTTGCAGCTCCGCCACCAGTCGCTGTTCGGGGTCGTGGATGTCGAGCCCGGAGACCTCCTCGATCCGGCGAATCCGGTACCGGAGGCTGTTCGCGTGCAGGCCCAGCGCCTTCGCGGCTGCGGGCACGTCACCGAAGTGATCGAGGTACGCGCGCAGGCTGCCGAGCAGGTCACTGTCGTGCTCGGAGTCGTATCCGGCGAGCAGCGCGACGGGCGTCAGCACGACGTACTCCCTGCTGCCGATCTCGTCGAGCATCAGCGCCAAGGTCGCGGCGCTGGCGACGTCCCGCAGCCGGGCGACGGATTCTTCGCGCCCGAGCAGCACCCGATGCGCCAGCGAAGCGGCGTCACGCGACGCCGGCGCCTCGGCGAGCCCGTCGACGACGTCGCCGACCCCGATCTTCACCTCGAGCTGCTCGGACAGCCGCCGTGCGATGCGCATCGCTTCGTCGTCGCTTGCCAGCTCGGCGAGCAGCACGTAGATCCGCCGTCCCTCCGCGAACGCGACCGACGGCCGCCGGAACGCGGCGCACTCCAGGCTGATCAGGTTCAGCAACCCGCGTGCCGGTATCGCTTCCGGTTGGTAGAAGAGCAGTACGGCACAGCGTGTGTCCAGTCTCAGCGACGACCGTAACGCGAACACCTCGGCTGACACGTGCCCGTTCAACAACGCCCGAGCGGACTCCTCGATCAAGAACGGCTCGCCGCCCTCACGAGTCTGGCGATGGATCATGTGTGGCACGGCGGCCCTGGCCGCCGCGCGCAGTGTGTCGGGCACGCTCGCGGGCAGGTCCCGCCCGGCCGCGGCGACCCAGATCGACCCGAAGATCTCACCACCGGCCTTGATCGCGATCGCCAGCCGCTCGGGCGAGTCTCCTACGGCTTGCCGGTGCACGACGTCACCCGAGGTCCACAGCGCCCGGAAGAACCCGTTCTCCCGCAACGCTTCCACCCGTTCCGGCGACATACGCTGCCCGAGAATCGTCTGCCGCCGGATCTCATCGACCGACTCATCGGTCCGCGAGAACGCGAGCACCCGCGACTGCATGTCCTCGATCGTCACCGCCCCGCCCGCCGCGTTCCCCACCGCGTTGGCGAACGCGGTCAGATCCCCGAGCGGCACACTCTCCAGCTCGTCGTCGACCTGGAGCCCCGCGCTCGCGAGCCCGGCCCTGATCAGCCCGACCAACTGCGACCAGGTGACCCACGCCGTCCTGACCAGCACGGCGACCCCCGCCTCCGCCGCGACCTCGCGCAGTGAGGCGTCCCCGCCGCGCAGCACAACTCCTGCGGCCATTGCCGCGCCTGCCTGGCGGATCAGGTCGCCGGCGTCCTGAGGTCCAACCCCGACTCCGAGGACCAGCTGACCACGCCAAGTTTGCTGGTCCGCAGGGTCGTAGACCTGCACGCCAGTGACCCGCACGGCCAAGCCCTTGGGCAGGCTGTACGCCTCCAACACTCCGCCGCCGAGCACGGTGAGCAGCCGCTCAAGGGAAACTGCCGCCTCGTCCACGGTGCTCAGCTTAGACGGCAGCCGAGAGCACAGGAGAAATCAGATCGCAACAGACCCTGCTGAATGTCTCGGCTTACTAACGTCCTTCAGGCGTTGTGGTTAAGCGCCTTGAGCCATTCGGATGAACGGTGTTCAACGCTTTAACGGTCGACCAACCTCGGGCGACTAGGCCTGATACCAGCCGGAGGGGATGACCATGGGTTCGAAAAGCCGGAAAGAGCGATATTACGGCGATGACGCCAAAGAGGACTTTCGCGGCCCGTTCGAACGTGATCGTGACCGCGTGCTCTACTCGTCCGCATTTCGTCGGCTGGCTGGAGTGACTCAGGTTGCGGCGGTCAGTGAGCAGCGAGTGCTGCACAACCGGCTCACGCACAGCCTCAAAGTCGCGCAACTGGGACGCCGGATCGCGCAGCATCTCGTGGTCCTCTCGCGGAAGAAGGCCAAGGCCCACGGTGTCCACCCTGACGTGGTCGAGACGGCCGGGCTTGCTCACGACATCGGGCACCCGCCCTTTGGCCACATCGCGGAGGACGTCCTCGACAAGAGGCTGGGCAAAGCAGGGGTGCCAGAGGGGTTCGAGGGAAATGCGCAGTCGTTCCGCCTTGTGACCAAGCTAGCTCGGCGGCGTAAGGAGCACCCAGGGTTGAATTTGACTCGGGCGAGTTTGAGCGCGATCCTCAAATACCCACGGACGAGGGCTGACAAGCCACGAGACGAGCCTTACTGGACGGATCGTTCCCGCGGTGCGAAGTGGGGTTCGTACGAGAGCGAAGCCAAAGACTTCGCCTGGGCCCGGCAAGGAAAGAACCCGCATGTGCGCTGCGCGAACGCGGTGCTCATGGACTGGGCGGATGACATCACGTATGCCACCCATGACATCGAGGACTATTTTCGCGCGGGGCTGATACCACTGCATGACCTCGCGCGAGACGCCGATGCGTTGCGTGAGCACGGCGCGGAGAGGCTGGCCAAGAATCACCACGGTTTCTCAAAGGATGCCTTCGGCGAAGCGTTGAATGCCGTTCTGACAGGACTCAACGGGCAAGACCGAACCCGATTCTGGGAAACCCGCGAGAACCGGGCCTGGCTCAACGGAGTCACATCCGCGAACCTCACAGAGTTGGTCGACGCGGCGCAGTACGACGAGCAGCCACCGTATGTCGTGGTTGACAGGAGTGCGCAGTACCTCGTCGAGGCCCTCAAAGAACTCACCTGGTTCTACGTGATCGACAGGCCCGCGTTGGCCATGGTGCAAGAAGGCCAGAAGAAGGTGATCGGTAATCTTTTCGATGAGCTTTATGACTGCCTTGACCGCGATCCTCACAGTCACAAAGTGCCGGTGATGCTGCGCGAGCTGTACCAGGACGCCAGGGAGAACGGTGATGAGACCTGTTGTGCGCGAGCGGTCGCCGACTACATCTGCCTGCTGACCGAAGGACAAGCAATCGATCTCGGCGAACGCATGAATGGAACCACGCGCAGCTCGATGTTCGGCGCGTGGTTCCACTAGGTCCACGACCACCGATCAGCCGACGTCGCGCCAGGCATTGGTGGTGCAGTGGACCTCGCCGCCGCCCTGATGTGCCCAGCTGAAGTCGTCGACCCAGCGCACCCGGACCTGGTTCGCGGCCAGCGCCCGCTCGGTCACTTCCTTGAACACGTCCCTGCCGCGCACGACCGGGCCGTGCGGGTCGGGCGGCAGGAACAGGTGCTCGTTCACCGAGAGGCCGTTCGGGATGCCGGGCGTGAAGGCGACGAACAAGGGAAAGGTCTGCAGCTCCTGGAAAAGCACGGGCACGTGGAGCAGCTCGTCCGGCCGCAGCCCGGTCTCGGTGAGCATGACGCGGACCATGTCGTCGATGTGACGGGCGGCGGTTTCGTTGCCGGTCAGGAACTTCTGGTCGGCGAGCAGCTCGGCGGCGGTCGGCTTGTGCCCGGCGGCCGTGTTCTCCAGCAGCTTCGTCGGCGGTGGGACCTGCTTCAGCAGGCCGACGGCGAGCCGGGGGTCGGCGACGACCAGTGTCCAGCCGCGGGAGTTGTTCGCGCGCACCACGTGCAGGGGTTCGTCGACGTGACCGACGGCCAGCCACGTCGTGTCGAGCACGATCGGCGGCTGCCTGCCTTGCGCGGTCAGCATCTTGATGAACGCCGGGTCGGGCTGGCGAGAGGCGCCGCTGCCATAGACGAGACGACCTTGCGGGAAGCCAGGGTAGGGCGGCACGGTTTCGATGTTGCCGGTCGCGTTGATCAGATCCTTGCCGAAGTAACGACTCTCCACTGTGTACTCCTGCACGACCGCCACGTCCGGCCCTCGGAAGTCCCGGAACAGCAGCCTGCCCGCCGGTCGCGGCGTGGGGCCGGACCCCATGTCGAACACGTTCGCCGAGCGGATCGCCACCCGCATGGTCTGCGTTCCGTGCCGTGTCGGCATACTCGCGCTCGCCGGTTCGAAAAGGTCTTGCCACCACACGTCTTTCCACCACTGGGCGGTGCCGGTGATGAACTTCGTCTTGGCTTCCTCGCGCAGGGGAGTGCTGAACTCGTCCCAGCCTTCGGGGAAGCCCTGCGGCAACGGGACGGCGTCCGGCCAGCCCGGTCCCTGCCCCGGACGGGCGGCGAACACGGTGGTCGCCCGCTGCAGATCGTTCTGTAACAGAAGGGGCGCGACACGCATGCGGTGACTGGCCTTGAGCTTTCCGTCCACGGTCAGCTTGACGGTCACCCAGCCGTCCCAGCGCGCTGGATCACGCACGATGTCGCGCCCCTCCACCCCCAGTTCCACGCCGTGGCGCAGCTCCGCGCCGGACAACCGCGTGTCCGGTGAAAATCCCCCATTCCGCTTGACGAACACCCGCGCCTGACCGTCCACAGTGACCTGACCGGCCGTGCCGCCGACCCGGCCTACCTGCACCCTGGCCAGATCCAGTTCGTCGCGCGCGCCGTTGACCTGGTCGTCGGCGGCGTCGTTGCAGGCCGCGAGCCGGACGTCCGCTTCGGGGCCGGGCCGGTCGAGATCGGCCGGGTCGACCTGGCAGCGGTGCTGGTCGTCGTCGAGGTTGGGCAGGAAGACCACGTCCCCGCTCAACGGCGCGCCGGCGGCCACCACGGCCGGTGCGCCGCACAGCAGCAGCACCCCGGTCAGCAGCCCGATTCCCCTGGCCCCCATGCGAAGTCCCTCCCTTGTGGCGATGGAGGCGACGCTAGCGGCTGGAATCCGGGGCGGGGTCCTCCCGAAGGTGGAGGCGGGGGTGGACTTTCGGCGCAGGCCTCGTCCCACAACTGAGTGAAAAATCGCTCGGGTGGATTCGTCCTGACTAACGTCGGAAGGGTTCAAAAACGGTCTATCCGGGGAGGGTGAAGAACAATGCGCATAAGACGGCTACTACCGCCTGTGCTGATCGTGGGCGTTTTGCTCGCGTCGTCGGCCACCGCGTCGGGCGCTCCGGAGTTCCACAACTACGTGGCACTCGGTGACGGCTACGCGTCCGGGCCATTCATCCCAGTCCAGTTGGACAATCCGACGGGCTGCGGCCGGTCGAACGCGAACTATCCGTCGCTACTGGCGAAGAAGCTGGGAGTGGCCTCGTTCACCGATGTGAGCTGCCTGTACGCGGACACCACGTATATGACCCGGCCACAGAGCGTGCCGTTCGACGGGACCAACAACCCACAGTTCGATGCGCTGAAGCCCGCCACCGACCTGGTGACGCTCAGCATCGGCGGTATCGACTACGGCCTGATGAGCAGCCTGTTCACGGATTGCCCGAAGCTGCGCGCGCAGGATCCGACCGGCAATCCTTGCGAGAAGAAGCACCAGAACGGTGGTGTTGACACCGCGCTGGCGGCGATCGCGCAGATCGAGCCCCGCGTCGAGACCGTGCTGGGCGGCATCCATGAACGCTCGTCGGGCGCCCACGTGGTGGTCGTCGGCTATCCCCGGATCTTCCCCGCGAACCGGACCTGCCCGGAAATCCTGCCGTTCGCCGACGGCGACTACGTCTGGATGCGCCTGGTCATGCAGCAGCTGAACGAAGCGCTCAAGGACGCTGCCGCCAATGGCGACGCGTCTTTCGTGGACATCGCCGGCCAGTCACAAGGCCATTCGGTGTGCGCGCCCGGCGACGCGGCGTGGGTCAACGGCAAGGACGACAGGCCACAAGACGCGAAGGCCTTCTACCCGACGAAGAATGGTATGGCGGCTACCGCCGAAATGATCGCCAAGTATCTCCAGAACTGAGGCCTCGTGAGTGGTACGGCCGGTTAGAACCGGCCGCGCCACTCACGACCCCATACCGCGCACGAGGATCATCACGGAGTCGCGCACGTCCGCGCGCGTGCGCTGCGGCTGGAACACCTGCCAGTCCAGCGCGACCACGAGCATCGTGCCGAACAGCCCGGCGGCCGCCGTCGGGATGCGGACCCCGGGCGGCAGCCTGCCCGCGTCGTCGATGCGCTGGAGCTGCTCCTTCACGATCGAGATGATCTCCTCGCGCAGGAGCGTCAGGGTTTCGTGCCACTGGCCGGGCGTCCGCCACATCTCCGAGACCAGGATCTGCGAGAAACCCGGGTACTCGGCGATGAACTCCAGCGCCGCGTCGACCTGGGACTCGAGGACCTCGAGCGGGTCGTCGTCGGAAACGGCCGCGCGCAGCCGGTCCGACAGCAGGCCGACGCCGTACCTGAGCAGGGCGTCGACCAGCCCGTCCTTGCTGCCGAAGTTGTAGTACACCGTGCCCTTGGCGACTCCGGCTTCGGCGGCGATGTCGTCGACCGTCAGGCCGACCAGTCCGCGGGTGGAGGCCAAGCGGAGCGTGGCTTCGAAAAGCTTCTGCTTCGTGGCCTCCCGGCGCGGACTCACAGCGACAGCTCCGGTTTCAGCGCCGACACCGTCCACACGCGACGCTTGCGGGCCGCGAGCGTCGACACCAGCAGCGCGCCGACCAGGTAGGTCAGCAGCACCGCGATGTCACCGAGGATCTTGGTCGACGCGCCGGTGTACATCAGGTGGCGGAAGCCGTCGATCGCGTAGCCCATCGGCAGCACGATGTGCAGCGGGTACAGCGCGTCGGGGATGGTCTGCCACGGGAACGTGCCGCCCGCGCTGACCAGCTGGAGAACCAGCAGCACCAGGCCGAGGAACTTGCCGACCGCGCCGAAGAACGCGTTGAGCGCGTGCACCACGGCGGTGAACGTCAGCGACACCAGGATGGCGAACCCGATCGCGCCGAGCGGGTGCGCGATGTGGATGCCGACCAGCCAGGTCACCGCGCCGAACAGGACGATCACCTGCGCGATGCCGAGCACGGCCGAGGACAGCCAGCCGCCCAGCGCGACGCGGAACGGTGACGCTCCCGCGGTCAGCGCCCGCGTGGCGAGCGGGCGGAGCAGCAGGAACAGCACGAACGCGCCGATCCAGGTCGCCAGCGAGATGAAGAACGGGGCCAGCCCGGCGCCGTACGTCCCGGCCGAGGCCGCCGAGGCCGAGTTGATCGCGACCGGGTCGGCGATCGTGTTGGCGGTCGCGCTGCGGGTCGGGTCGTCGGGGTTGGGGATCTGCTTGAGGCCCTCGTTGAGACCGTCGCGCAGCTGAGCCGACCCGTCCGCGAGCTGGTTGGTCGCGGTGACCGCCGTCTTCTCGCCGTCCGCCAGCTTGGTCGCGCCTGCGCTCAGCTGGTTGCCCGCGTCGGCGGCTTGGGCGATACCGGAGGCGAGCTGCGGCGAGGCGGCGGACAGCTGCGCGGCGCCGTCGGCGACCTGCTTGGACCCGCTGGCGAGCTGGGAGACCTGGGAGTTGGCGTCCTGGATCTTGGTGTTCGCGGAGTCGAGCGGCGCGCGCAGCGTGCCCAGCGCGGACAGCACCTGCTGCACCTGCGCCTCGGGCAGCCCGTCGGCGCGCAGCTTCTGCGCGAGCGAGCCGTTGACGCTGTTGAGGTTGCTCTGCAGATCGGCCGAAGCACTCGCCACCGCGGAGGCGGTCGACGCGATCTTCGCGTTGCCCGCGGCGACCTGCGACGCGCCGTCGGCGAGCTTGCTCGCCTGCGAAGGCAGGTCCTTTGTCTTGTCCCGCAACGTGTTCAGGCCCGGCGAAAGCTGACCCAACCCGGACGCGAGCTGGTTGGCGCCGTCGGAAAGCTGTGCCTGGCCGGATTTCAGCTGGCCGAGCCCGTCGGCGAGCTTGTTCGCGCCCGAAGCGGCTTCGGCGATCTTGCCGTAGATGGTGGAGAACCCGACCAGGAACCGGTCGGCCGCCTCGCTGCCGACCTTCTCCGCGATCGTCTTGCGTACCTGCTCGGCGACCTGCTTGGCGATCGTGCCGGACAGATAGTTGTTGGCGTCGTTGGTGGTCAGCGTGACCGTCGCCTGCTGTGGCTGGAACGTCCCGACGCCGAGCAGCGCCTGCGAGAACCCGGCCGGGATGCCGATCGCGAACGAGTACTTGTCATCGCGCACGCCGGCCTTGGCCTCGTCGGCCGACACCTCGTGCCACTGGAACGTGCCCGACTTGAGCAGCTCGTCGGCCACCTCGCGGCCGACGTTGCGGCCGTCGGAGCCCTGGTCGTTGACCACGACCGCGGCGGGCAGCTTGTCCAGCCGCGAGTACGGGTCGAAGTTCGCGTACAGGTAGAAGGACGCGTACAGCAGCGGGACCAGCACGAGCGCGAGCATCGCGAGCTTCGGCAGCTTCCCGGCGGAGAGCCTGCGAAGCTCGTTCAGCGCGATCCGGATGGCGGTCATTCCTGCTCTCCTTCGACCTCGCGGCACACCTGCGGCGAGGGTTGGTCCAGTTGCCCGACACGCGCGGGCTCGACGCCCAGCGCGATCAGGGGAGTGGTGGTCAGCACGACCACGGCGAGGCCGGCGGCGGCGTTCTCCCGCGCCAGCGCCATCCACGCGCCGAGGTCGGAGGTGTGGCGCTCGGGCTGGTCGAGCACCAGCATGCGGATCCCGCGGCGGCTCGCGGCCAGCGTGGTCAGCAGCCGGGTCCGCGTGGCGGGCTCGATGTTCTCGAAGCGCACGTTCGCCAGCGGGGCGACGTCGTGCTCGGTCAGCCAGGCCAGCACATCGGCCTTGCCCGCCGGCTTGTGCGCGAGCGCGAGCTCCTCGCCGACGACGACCCGCAACGGCAGCGCGTCGTCGGGCTCGGTGACGCCCGGCGCGTCGACGATCGCGACCAGGTCCTGAAGCTTGGCGGGCTCGTCGACGGTGACGGTCCCGGTGGCGGGCTTGATCCGGCCCGCGAGCGCGAGGCCGAACGCGGTCACGCCCACCCCGGGTTCGCCGTGCACGAGGGCGAGTTCGCCGTCCGAGACGGTCAGCGAGGTGGGTGGTAACAGCGTGCCGTGGGGTCCTTCGACGGACACCCGGTCGGCTCGAACCTGCACGGTGACTCCCGTATTTAAACTGACTGGTCAGTTCAAAAGGTAGCCCTGTGCTGGGGGTTGATCAAGCCGAGGGGGTGCGCGTCACACTTCCGGGTCACCGAATCGCCGACGCGGGACGGACCTCCCAAATCGTCCACAGGGGACGGTAACCCTGCCGCGGCCAGAAAACGGACGCGAGCGGGTTCGGCGGGTTGTAGTACAGGTAGGTCCCGACGGCGCCCGCGTGGTGGAACTCGTTGTGCACCAAGGACATCAGCGCCTGCCCGAGCCCGCCGCCGCGCGCGCCGGGCGCGGTCACGACGTTGTTCACATAGCCCCAGCGGCCGTGTGGCAGCAGTTCCGCCGCCCACGAATCCGGTTCGGACTCGACCCAGCCGCATTCCGCCGCGGCGATCACCTCGCCGCCGCGCTCGGCGATCCAGACGAGCTGATCGCCCTCGAATTGACGCTTCAGCTGCGGGCGGAGCAGTTCCTCGGTCTCCGGGCGCTTCGGCGAGGACACCAGCCCGGTGTAGTCGAACGTGGAGATCGCCATGCCGAGCACGGCCTCGAAATCCGCTTCGCGTGCCCGGCGGATCGTGACGCCGTCGACCGTGACGACCTCGCCGGGCGGTGAGGTGCGCGTCGCGAGGATCGAGATCGGCACGAAACCGTGGTCGAGGAAGGCGCGGATGGCGTGCGCGTCGTGGCTCGGCCAGTTGACCATGCACGCGGAGTCGGCGGGCGGCGCCAGTTTCGCCATACGGTCGCACCACGCGCGCAGGTGCGCGTCCATGTCGGTGGTCTTGTCCGGCGGGAACAACTGCCAGACCTCGGCGGCCGACCACAGCCGCTCGACCGAGCCTGGGCCGTAGTCGTGCCTGCGGAGCACGGCTTCGCCCAGCCGCTCTTCGTGGCTCACGGCTTGCGCGTGCGGAAGATCGCGGTGCCGGGGAAAAGCTTGCCCCGCAACGGACTCCACTGTCCCCAGGTCCGCGTGTGACCCTCCGGCCATTCCGGTTCGATCAGGTCTTCCAGCGTCAGCCCGGCGCCCGCCAGCGCGCGGACGTAGTCGCCGAGCGTCCGGTGATACTCGACGTAGGTCGCCTCGCCGTCCTCGCCGACCTCAACGTAAGGCGTGCGGTCGAAATACGGCTGCGTCGCGGTCAGCCCGGTCGGCCCGGGATCGTCAGGGAAGATCCAGCGCATCGGGTGCGTCACCGAGAAGACCCAGGCCCCGCCTGGGCGAAGAACGCGCGAAACCTCGGTGAACACCGCGTCGATCGAAGTCACGAATGGCACCGCGCCGAACGCCGAACAGGCCAGGTCCATGCTCGCCGTCGCGATCGGCAGCCGCTCGGCGGTCGCCTGCAGCAGCGGCACGTCGAGGCCGGTGCGCCGGTTGCCCTCGCGGGCGTGGCGCAGCATGCCGCCGGACAGGTCCATCCCGACGACCCGCGCGCCCTGCTGGGCCAGCCAGCGCGCGCACGCCGCCTGCCCGCAGCCGACCTCGAGCACCCGCTTGTCCGCGACCGGGCCGAGCAGTCCGGCGTCAGCCTCGCGGACACCCTCCGGGCACCAGACGAACTCGGCGTCGCCGAGGAACTCGCCGTGGGTGGCCTGGTAGTCGTCGGCGTCCGCGTCCCACCAGGCGAGGTTCGCCGCGGTCGCCTCGCGGGTGCCGACCGCGCGGTACGAGGTGCCCATGGTGCCGAGACGCTCTTCCGCGCGCGCGTGGCGGTCGTCGGGGGCTGGGGCGGGTGAGACGCTCAACGGGATATCCTTCTCGCAGGTCGGGGCCTATACGCGGAGCCTAGCGGCGGTCAAGATCCCGCGAGCGGACCCTGATTGTGTCCCCTACAGGGGGCCGCGTAGGATATCTGTTAGCGCAGTGGGTTCGCGCTGCCTATCCCTCAGACGTGTTTCGTTGATCGGGTTCGGGCCGCGCACCGTTTGCGGTGATGTTCGCGGTCTTTTCGAGGTCGTTCGCAGTCGCCTATGCCGGTTCCCGCCGTGCCCAACAACTGCACACCCACTAATCCATCCATCACCGGAGCAACCCGCCTAATGACCATCGACACCGCCACTGCCCCGACTTCGTCCGGTACCCCTCAGGTCGCCGTGAACGACATCGGGTCGGAGGAAGACTTCCTCGCCGCCATCGACAAGACGATCAAGTACTTCAACGATGGCGACATCGTTGAGGGCACCATCGTCAAGGTCGATCGCGACGAGGTGCTGCTCGACATCGGCTACAAGACCGAGGGCGTCATCCCCTCGCGCGAACTGTCCATCAAGCACGATGTCGACCCGGCCGAAGTGGTCAAGGTCGGTGACGAGGTGGAAGCCCTCGTTCTCCAGAAGGAGGACAAGGAAGGGCGCCTGATCCTGTCCAAGAAGCGTGCGCAGTACGAGCGCGCCTGGGGCACGATCGAAGAGCTCAAGGAGAAGGACGAGCCCGTCAAGGGCACCGTCATCGAGGTCGTCAAGGGTGGTCTCATCCTGGACATCGGCCTCCGCGGCTTCCTCCCGGCCTCGCTGGTCGAGATGCGCCGTGTCCGCGACCTGCAGCCGTACGTCGGCCGCGAGCTCGAAGCGAAGATCATCGAGCTGGACAAGAACCGCAACAACGTGGTCCTGTCCCGCCGCGCCTACCTGGAGCAGACCCAGTCCGAGGTCCGCAGCGAGTTCCTCAACGCGCTCGCCAAGGGCCAGGTCCGCAAGGGTGTCGTCTCCTCGATCGTCAACTTCGGTGCCTTCGTGGACCTGGGTGGCGTCGACGGCCTGGTGCACGTCTCCGAGCTGTCCTGGAAGCACATCGACCACCCGTCCGAGGTCGTCGAGGTCGGCCAGGAGGTCACGGTCGAGGTCCTCGACGTCGACATGGACCGCGAGCGCGTCTCCCTGTCGCTGAAGGCGACCCAGGAAGACCCGTGGCGTCAGTTCGCCCGCACCCACGCGATCGGCCAGATCGTGCCGGGCAAGGTCACCAAGCTGGTTCCGTTCGGTGCGTTCGTCCGCGTCGAAGAGGGCATCGAGGGCCTGGTCCACATCTCCGAGCTGGCCGAGCGCCACGTCGAGATCCCGGAGCAGGTCGTCCAGGTCAACGGCGACGTCATGGTCAAGGTCATCGACATCGACCTCGAGCGTCGTCGCATCTCGCTGTCGCTGAAGCAGGCCAACGAGGGTGTCACGCCGGACGCCGAGTTCGACCCGACCCAGTACGGCATGGCCGCCGAGTACGACGCCGAGGGCAACTACATCTACCCCGAAGGCTTCGACCCGGACACCCAGGAGTGGCAGGAAGGCTTCGACAAGCAGCGTGAGGAGTGGGAGCGTCAGTACGCCGAGGCCCACACCCGCTACGAGGCCCACATGAAGCAGGTCGTCAAGGCCGCCGAGGCCGACGCGGAGGCCGCTGCCGACGCGGCGACCGGTGTCACCTCCGGCGACGGTGGCGAGCAGTCCTACACCTCGGCCCCGGCCGAGGCGAAGAGCGGCGGCACCCTCGCCTCCGACGAGCAGCTCGCGGCGCTCCGCGAGAAGCTCTCCGGTGGTGCGTGAGCTTCACCGCTAGGTAGCTAGCGAAACGGCCCCGAGTCCACATCGGACTCGGGGCCGTTTTTCTTTGGCTACAGGCCGAGACCGTTGATCATGGCGAGGATGCCCTCGCGGTAGACGGGCTCGTTGGCTTCCGGGGTCGGCTGCAGGAACCAGCCGGGCAGCGGGCCGCGCAGCTGCTGCACGAGTTCGACGCTGACCAGGCCGTGCATGGTCGTCCACAGCAGATACGCGAGGCGCACCGCGTCGGCGCCCGGCGGGCAGGCGCGTTCGACGCGCTTGAGCAGGACGCTGAACGATTCGCGCAGCACGGTCACGCGCAGTGCCGGGTCGGGATCGAAATCCGGAACCGGGCGTTCGAACATGAACGCGTAGCGTGCCGGGCTCTCCAGCCCGAAGTCGCGATACGCCAGCGCGCAGACCATCAGGTCCTCGCGGGGGTCGTCCGTGGGTGGCGGAATGGCGTCGAGTGCTTCGGAAAGCAGCTCGAACACGCGCTCGTACAGGGCGTCGAGCACGCCGGCCCGGCCGCCGAACCGCGTGTAGACGGCGATAGTGGTGGAGCCGGCGAGCTCCGCGACCGCGCGGACGGTCAGCCCGGCGACCCCGTTCTCGACGAGGAGTTTCAGCGCCGCGTCGAGGAACTTCGCGCGGTGGACCTGCTGAGAGGGCCGGGCGGTGCCATGTCGGGTCGCCATCTGCCGCATCCCCCTCCGGGCGCCGTGTTGCGACAGAAGATACGATATTGCGGCCGTTAAGGGAACGCGTTTGACCGGCCGGGTTCATCCCCGACCGTCCACAGGCGACGCCAGCCTCAGGTGGTGGCGGGGATCCAGATGCGCTCGAGGGCGGCTTCGCGGGCCTTGCGGCGCAGCCCGGCGAGGCTGTGCTTGGCGGGGACCATCATGGCGCTGAACCAGGTGCGCCGATACTCCTCCAGCGCCAGTGACACCGCACGGTGTGCGACACAGTGCACCAGCCCCGGCGTGCCCAGCCGGTGCCTCCCGACGTGCTTACTGGTTGCCATCCATTCCTCCGTGTGGGCGACCACTCCGCTTCGCACCGTACGCAAAGCGAGTATCCAAGCGTGGAACGCGACCGGCGTGTCACCCATATCAGTTCTGTCACGCCGACCGATGATCTTGCTTAACGGCGGCCGCTGTGCAGCGGGGAGCGTGCATTAGGGTCTGACGCATGCTGCGCGTGGGACTCACCGGCGGGATCGGTGCAGGTAAATCGACGGTCGCCGGGCGCCTGGCCGAGCACGGGGCGGTGATCATCGACTCCGACAAACTGGCCCGCGAGGTGGTCGAACCCGGCACCGAAGGACTCGCCGAGATCGTCGCGGCATTCGGTGCCGAGGTGCTTTCGGAGGATGGCAGCCTCAACCGGCCGGCGCTCGCGGCGAAGGCGTTCGCCGACGACGAGTCACGCAAACGGCTGAACGCGATCGTGCATCCGAGGGTCGGCGCCCGCACCGCGGAGCTGATGACCGGCGCCGCGCCGGACGCGATCGTCGTGCACGACATCCCGCTGCTGGTCGAGAACGGGTTCGCGCCGAACTATCACCTGGTCATCGTGGTCGACGCGCCCGTCGAGACCCGGGTGCGCAGGCTGATCGAGTCGCGGGGCATGCCGGAGTCCGACGCGCGCGCCCGCATCGCCGCGCAGGCGACCCCGGAGCAGCGCCGCGCGGCGGCCGACGTCTGGCTGGACAACGGCGGCGCGTCGGACATCGTGCTCGCCGACGTCGACGCGCTGTGGGCCGACCGGCTGGTGCCGTTCGAAGCGAATGTGCGCCTGCACCGGGCGCGCGAGGCCGACTCGCCGAAGACCGTGCCGTACGACGAAACCTGGCCTGCCCAGGCGGCGCGTGCGATCGCGCGGCTGAAGCTGGCGGCGGGGGAGAAGCTCTTGAAAGCCGAGCATGTCGGCCCGACTTCGGTGCCCGGCCGGTCGGCGCCCGACGTCATCGACCTTGAGCTGACCTTGTCCACTGTGGATGATCAGGTGACGAAAGCGTTTGCGGACGCGGGATTCCCGCGTGCCGAGAACGGCGTGCACCTGAGCGCCGACCCGGGGCGCCCGGTCAGGGTGCAGGTTTTTTAGGACCGGGATAAAGCGGGCTTTATCCCGGGAAAAGCACCCGGGATAAAGCCCGCTTTATCCTCGTAGGAGGCCGCGCTCGAAGGCCGTCGCCACGGCCGCGGCGCGGTCTTTGACGCCGAGCTTGGCGTAGGCGTGCAGCAGGTGGGTCTTCACCGTGGCCTCGCTGATGAACAGCTTCTTGGCCGCTTCCTTGTTGGTCGACCCGCGCGCGATCAACGCCAGCACCTCGATTTCGCGCTGGCTCAACGGTTCCTGCGCCGGCGCGCGCATCTGGCCCATGATGCGGCTGGCGACCGCGGGGGAGAGCACGGCCTCGCCGCGTGCCGCCGCGCGAACGCCACGGAAGAGCTCCTCGCGCGGCGAGTCCTTGAGCAGGTAGCCGGTCGCGCCCGCCTCGATCGCGGGCAGGACGTCGGAGTCGGTGTCGTAGGTGGTCAGCACCAGGATTCGGGCCGGGTTCTTGCGTTTCGTCAGCTCGCGGATGGCCGACACGCCGTCGTGGCCCGGCATGCGCAGGTCCATCAGCACCACGTCGGGACGCAGGCTTTCGGCGAGCGTCACGGCCTCGTGGCCGTTCGCGGCCTCGCCGAGCACCTCGAAGTCCGGCTCACCCGTGAAGATGCCGCGCAGGCCGTCGCGGACGATCGGGTGATCGTCGGTGATCAGGATGGTGATGGTCACGACGCTCCTGAGATCGCGGGCACGGTCGCGGACACGGCGGTGCCGCCCCCTGGTTCGGACTCGATGTCCAGTGTCCCCGAAAGCCGTTGCGCGCGTTGCCGCATCCCGGTCAAGCCATAGCCCCAGGTCACCTCGGCGAACCCGACGCCGTCGTCACGCACGTCGAGGGTCACCTGATCCTCCATATAGGACAGGGTGACGCCAACGCGTCCGGCGTTCGCATGCTTCGCGACGTTGGTCAGCGCCTCCTGCGTGATCCTCAGCAGGGTCGCCTCGATCTCCGGATGCAACGGCCGCGCGGTGCCCGTGGTGGTGAACTGAACCGGCACCGATGCGCGCTCGGACCATTGGGCCGACACCTGGTCGAGCGCCTCGGGGAGCGTGGCCTCGTTCAGCTGCTGTGGCCGCAGCGCGTGCACGGTGCGCCGGGCTTCCGCGAGGTTCTCCCTGGCGAGCGCGGTCGCGTTGTCCAGGTGCCGCTGCCATTCCGCCGCGTTGTCACGCGCCTGCCTGGCGGCTTCGAGCTGGGTGATGATGCCGGTGAACCCCTGCGCGAGCGTGTCGTGGATTTCCTCGCTGAGCCGCTGGCGCTCGTCGAGCACCCCGGCTTCACGCGCCTGGCTCAGCAGCTGCCGGTGCAGGCCCGCGTTCTCTTCCTGCGCGGCTTCGAGTTCGTCGTTCGTCTGGCGCAGCTGGCTGTTCTGCTTGGAGATCTTGGCCGAGATGAGCGTGCCGACGCTGACAGCGGCCGTCTGGACCACGATGATCGGGATCCACAACGCCGGTTCCTGCGTGAGGGCGATGGCAGGCCCGCCCGCGGGCATCGTGTTGATCAGGAACGAAGTGGCGAAGATGCCCGCCACGGCCACCGGCAGCGGGCGCAGCCGGAGAGCCTGGAAGAACCCACTGATCATGAAGATGAGGAACAGCGGTTCCCTGGTGATCAGCAGCGTCGCCAGCACCAGGGTGCCCACATAGGACACCGCGATGGCGAAACCGTTGTCGCGCAGGCGTTTCGGCGGCCACGTCACGGTCAGCGTCAGCCAGAGCACCGTGGCCGCGAGCAGGGTGAGGGTGACCGGCAGCCCCGGCCAGGTGTGCGGACGGCTGAGGCTGACGGCCGTCGCGATGACCAGCAGGATGTACGGCAGCAACTGGTCGATGTTGGTCCGCCATGGCCACCACAGATGGGTCACTCGCTCTGGCGGCCACAGGTCCATGATCAAGCCTTCAAGTCCTTGACCAGCGGCCAGATCACCGACCATGGCTGAGTGCGGTCGTTGAGCAGCCACACCGGCATGTTCTGGCTGGAGTTCTTGACGCCCAGGTGGTTGTTGATCCGCAGCACGATGTTCGCGCCCTTGAAGTGCGCGGCCAGCCGTTGCGGCTCATAGCCGACGAAGAGCACGTTGGTGGCGGTCTCCGGCGGCTCGCCGAAGTACCAGAACCCACGGCTCGCGCTGTAGGCGGGCGGTAGCCCGCGCTCGGGGCCGTAGCGGTTGAGTGCGCCCGCCTGCCAATAGCCGGTCGTGACGATCGACGTGTGCGCGCGCAGATCCGGCGGAAGGCTTTGGTACGCCTGGGAAACCGAGTCGGCCATCTGCGGCCAGCCGATCTCCTCGTGCGAGTACGCGGGACGCAGCGTGCTCCTGTTTTCCGCGATCCAGTGGATCGGCTGCAGCGGCACGACGTACGGCAGCGTGTACACCGCCGAAAGCACGAAGACCGGCCAGGTCGGGATCCAGCGCCACCACAGCGCCGGGCGGTGCTTGCCGATGTACACCGCGGCGGCCGCCCAGCAGATCGGGTACATGCCGGAGATGTAGTAGTACCGGCCGTTCGCCACGATGAACACGATCGTCAGGCCGACGACCGTCCAGCCGAGGAACCGGTACGGCCGCTGCTCACGGGTGAACAGCAGCGTCGCGAGCCCGAACAGCACCAGGAACGCGCCGATCGCGAGGCCCGCGCCGGTCAGCGCGCCGGGAATGAACCCGGCACGGCCGCCCCAGCCGCCGTTGACCTCCTTGGAGATCGCCTCGCTCATGCCGAGCTGCGGCCAGTCGTTCGCGGACTGCCAGAGCAGCGTCGGCAGGATCGACACCGCCGCGATCGCGCCACCGATCCACAGCTTCGGCCTGGTGAAGATCTCGCGCGGGCCGAACGCGAGCACCGCGACACCCGCGACCACCCAGAACCCGGCGATCAGGAACTTGACGTTCAGCGTCACCGCGGTGGCGACGCCGAGCCAGATCAGCAGATTGTCGTCGCGGGTCCGGATCCAGCGGACGATCAGCCAGAGGATGACCGTCCACAGGAACGGGTCGATCGTCGACGTGGCCAGGTAGTGGCCACTGCCGACGAACTGCCCGCAGATCGCGGCCGCCCCGCCCGCGAGCAGCTGGGCCTTGCGCCCGCCGCCCATCTCGCGGGCGATCAGCGCGGTGAACACCACGGTGGCCGCGACCGCGAGCACGGCGGGCAGCCGGAACACCACCAGCGACCCCGGTGCGATCGCGTCCATCAGCGCCGCGAGGAGCGGCAGCACCGGGGGCTGGTCGGCGTAACCCCAGTCGAGGTGTTTCCCCGCGGCCCAGAAGTACAGCTCGTCGCCGAAGTAGCCATAGCGGCCCGAGACCAGTAGCAGGACCAGTCCTGTCGCGGCTGCCATGATGAACACCGGCCGCCTCGCGAACTCGGCGGTCTCGGTCTCCTCGGATTCGGCGGCCGCGGTGGCGGCGGTCATGCAAACTCCCAGCTGTACGTGGTCGAGGACGTCCCACTGCACCCTACGGGCGTGGCTCATACCACGACCGGGTGCGTTTACCCGCTGTGGCGCCCGACACAGTCAGAGCCCTAGGTTACGGAACGCGGGCCAGACCTCGGACCACGGCCCTTTCCTGCCGGTGGCGAGCCACATCGGTTCGTCCTGCGCGCCTCCGGTCCGGCCGAGCGCCCTGACCTCGGTGAAGTGCTGCCTGAGCGCCTCCTGGGGTTCCCCGACGTAGAGCACGGTGTCGGCCGTGTCCGGCGGGCTGGTGAGTGTCCAGTACCCGCGGCTGCCGCTCGACGGCTCGGGCAGCCGGTCGCGGCCGTAGTAATCGAGCGCGGCCGAGTACCAGTAGAACCGGGTGACGATCGCGGTGCCCGGCGGGAGCGTCCGGTACGTCGCCGCGACCGAGTCCGTGAACTCCGGCCAGCCGATTTCCGCGGACGAAAAGACCGGCCTCGGCAGGTCCGGGTCGGCCAGCCAGCTTTGCGGCCAGATCGGCAGCGCTCCGGGCAGCATGACCAGGAAGCTGAGTACGTAGACCGGCCACGTCGCGATCCAGCGCCACCATCGCGACGCCCGGCCGCTTTCGAGTTCCACGGCCGCTACCGCCCAGGAGAGCGGCAGCATCCCGGCGACGTAGTAGGCACGCCCGTTGACCGCGAAGAACAGCAGGACGAGTCCCACGGTCGTCCAGCCGAGGAAGCGGTATTCACGCCACCGCGCCGACCGCAGCAGCCGCCACAGTCCATAGAGCAGCAGCACGGCGCCGACCGGAAGCCCGGCGAGCAGGAGCGCCGACGGCAGGAACACCAGCCTGCCGCCCCAAAGGCTGCCGACCTCCGCCGAGATCGCCTCGCCCATCTCGAGCTGCGGCCACCCGTTGGCCGCCTGCCAGATCAGTGTCGGCGCGATCATGACCGCCGCGATTCCCGCGCCGGCCCACAGTTTCGGCCGCTTGAGCAGGTCCCGCGGCCCGAGGGCGAGCAGCGCGACCACCGCGAGCGTCCAGAACGTGCCGATGAGGAACTTCGTGTTCAGCGCGAGCCCGGTGACGACGCCGAGCCATAGCAGCAGGTTGTCGTCCCGCGTCCGGATCCAGCGGACGATCAGCCAGAGGATGACCGTCCACAGGAACGGGTCGATGGTCGACGTGGCCAGGTAGTGCCCGGTGCCGAGCATCTGCGTGCAGACGGCGAACGCGCCCGCGGTCAGTATTTGGGCTTTCCGCCCGCCCCCGAGTTCACGGGCGATGAGCGCGGCGAACACCACGCCCGCCGCCATCGCCAGCGTCGCGGGCAGTCGCAGCACGACCGGCGAACCGGTGTCCAGCAGCCGCGCGAGCAACGGAAGCAGTGGCGGCTGGTCGGCGTACCCCCAGGCCAGATGCCGACCGGCGGCGAGGAAGTAGAGCTCGTCACCGAAGAACCCATAGCGCCCGGACAAGACGAGCAGCAGCACCCCCATGGCACCGGCGATCGTGAACACCGGCGCCACGGCGAGCCTGGTGTCCGCGCGCTCCAGCGTCACTCCCATCGGAACAACCGGGCGGCGAGCGCCGTGCACACCACGGTGATCACGGTCATCGACACGAGGGGAAGCACGTGCAGCCCATTCCCGGTCCAGGCATCGCGCAGCGACGTCAGCGCGGCCCCGAGCGGCAGGATGTCGGCCACGGTCTGCAGCGCGCCCGGCAGCTGGTCCTTCGGAACCCAGACCCCGCCGAGCGCGAGCATCGGGAAGAACGTGGCATACCCGATCCCGGCCCCGGCCCGCCCGGTCGGCACGACCGCGGCGACCACGAGCCCGATCGAGAACAGCGACGCACCTCCCAGCACAACGCTGATCAACGCGTTGACCGGACTCGACGGCATCCCCAGCCCCAGCGCGATCCGCCCGACCACCACCACGATCACGATCACCGCGATCGCGGCCCCGACGGTGACCAGCAGTTGAGCGGCCAGCAGCCGGCTAGGCGCGACCGGACTCGCGGAAAGCCGTTTGAGCACCCCCTTTTCCCGATGCGTCGCCATCGCCATCGGCAGGAACATCAACCCCAGCATCCCCAGCAGCAGCGCCACGGCCATCGGCGCGATCACAGCGGAAAGCGCCGAGCTGCCACCGTATTCGGGTTTGGGCGTGTCGTTCCCCGGCATGATCCCGAAAACCACGAGCAACCCGAGCGGGATCCCCAGAATGCTGATCGGCCCACCCGGATCCCGCAGCAGCAGTTTCGCCTCGGTGGCGGTCAATTTCGCAAGCGCGGACATATCGTTCCCCCTAGTCCAGTTTCCGGCCGGTGAGCGCGACGAACGCATCGTCGAGATTCGCGTGCTCAACCCGCAACTCCCCAGCGATCACCTGGTGCCGAGCCAGCACGGACGTCACGGCGTGCAGCACATTCCCGCTCCCGGTCACCACCAGGACCTCCCCTTGCCGCTCGACCTTCCGAACCTCCGGCAGCGCGGCGAACAACTCCTCCGAAACAGGTCGCGACGGCCGGAACCGAATCCGCTGCTCATCATTGACCCCGGCCACCAGCCCACCCGGCGTGTCAACGGCGACAACCCGTCCACCATCGATAACGGCAAGCCGGTCACAAAGCCGTTCCGCTTCCTCCATGAAGTGCGTGACGAGCAGGATGGTCACCCCACTAGCCCGCACGGCCTCGATGAGATCCCAGGTATCCCGCCTCGCCTGCGGATCAAGACCCGTGGTGAGCTCATCCAGCACGGCGATCTCAGGACTCCCCACCAAAGCCAGCGCGATGGAGAGCCGTTGCTTCTGCCCGCCGGATAGCTTTTTGTAGGCGGTGTCCCGTTTCTCGGTCAGGCCCAGCGTGGAGACCAGCTGCTCCAAGTCAGCAGGCTTGCGATAGAACGAGGCGTACAGCTCGAGCGCTTCGAAGACCCTCAGCCGATCAGGCAGTTGACCCTCCTGAAGCTGCACTCCGACCCGCTGCCGCAACTCGGCCTTGTCCCGCTGAGGATCCAGCCCCAGCACGGAAATCTCACCCCGGTCCGGCTTCCGCAACCCCTCGACACACTCGACCGTGGTCGTCTTCCCCGCCCCATTGGGACCGAGAATCCCGAAAATCTCCCCTCGCTCAACGCTGAACGAAACATCCTCGACAGCGACCTTGTCCCCATAACGCTTGTGCAGCCCCCGCACCTCAATGACCGGCACCCCAGGACCCCCTTTCATTCGCACCCCGCAACCTTCGCGCGAATCACCGCCCTCCCGTATCGCCTCCCCGGCCACACTCCACCTCCACCACCCCGGCACCCCCGATCAACCAATCGGTGGACCCACCCCTCCACCACATCCCCTGCACCCACCCCCGCATCGCCAGCTCCACCACCCAGCCGCCACCCGTCCCTGGATGGACGACGCGCGTACCCAGCCGGACGACGCGCGTGCCTGGATGGACGACGCGCGTGCCTGGATGGACGACGCGCGTGCCTGGATGGACGACGCGCGTGCCTGGATGGACGACGCGCGTACCCGGGCGGACGACACGCGTACCTAGCCGGACGACGCGCGTTCATGGATGGACGACACGCGTACCTAGCGGGACGGCACGCGTGCCTGGGTGGACGACACGCGTACCCAGGGAGTCGGCACGTCGCCCGCCACGGCGTGGGACACGCGATGCCCGGGCGTGGGACACGAGGTGCCCGGGTGGGGGACACGGGGTGCGTGGGTGGGGGACACGGCGGAGCAAGCTCGGGCCCTCGCCGACTCGCCGTGTCGAACGCTCAGACACCCCGTGTCCCCCACCCGAGCACGTCGTGTCCCCCACCCACGTACCCCGTGTCCCACCTCCCCGCACCTCGTTCCCCTTGAGCGAGGGCAGGGGCGTGGGGGAGGCGGGCGGGGTGTCAGGGGGCGCCGAACCAGGTGTGGAGGGCGTGCTTGAGCGGCTCGTCGCCTTCGACCCAGCAGATGTAGCCGTCGGGGCGGACGAGGACCCCGGCGCCGTAGGGGGAGGGGAGCGTCGAGATGTCGGGTGCCACCGTGAGGCGTGGTTCCCAGTGGCGGGCCAGGTCGCGGTTGCGGGGGTCGTCGCTGAGCAGGAGCCCTTGTCCCTCGGGTAGGCGCAGGCCGCGGAAGCGGGTGCCCAGCAGCCGATGGGGTGACCCGGTCATCGGGTACCGGATGTCCAAACCGGACACCATGTTCGCCAGGTGGTGATTGGCTGCGGGCAGCACGGCCAGGTCGGCGAAGAGCCGCCGCGCGCCCGCGTTTTCGGGTTGGGCGAGCAGGCTGTGGGTCCGGGTGGTGTCGAGTACGCGGGCGGCGACCGGGTGGCGCTCGGACTCGTACGTGTCGAGCAGACTGATCGTGCTGTGACCCTTGAGGACGGCCGCGAGTTTCCAGCCGAGGTTCATCGCGTCCTGGATGCCGAGGTTCAGGCCCTGGCCGCCGACCGGGAAATGGATGTGCGCGGCGTCCCCGGCCAGCAGGACCCGGCCGGCCCGATAGCGCTCGGCCTGCCGGGCGGCGTCGGTGAAACGGGATCTCCACCGGACTTCCGAGACCTCGAGCGAGCCATAGAAACGGCGCAGGCCCGCCTGGAACTCCTCGTCGGTGATCGGCGCGGCGCGGTCGGGGAGCGGGCTGGTCAGATCGCCGAAGACCAGCCGGTACAGCCCAGGCCGGCCCAGCGGGATCATGCCGCCGAAGCCGTTCTCGCTCGCGGAGCGCTTGGGCAGCACGTCACGCATCGAGCTCCAGTCCGAGCGGACGCTGGGATCGCCGGTGGCCACCACGACGTCGGCCACGACGCCCCAGCCATGCCCATCGGTGCCGGGGAAGCCGATGCCGGCCAGCTTGCGGACGGCGCTGCGTCCGCCATCGCAGCCGACCAGGTACTTGGCGCGGATGACCTCGCCGTTCACCGTGGCCGAGACACCGTCCTCGTCCTGCTCGAGCGCGGTGAGTTCCTGCCCGAAGCGCACCTTCACACCCAGCTCGGCGAGCCGCGCCTCGAGGATCAGCTCGGTGTCCGCCTGCGGGATGACGAGCTGGTACGGGTGGTCGGTGTCCAGTTCGGTGTAACTCAGTGTCTGCCCGAAGAAGTGGCCGTCCCTGACCTTCGCCTGCGCCCGGTCGAGCACCGGCTCGAGCAGGCCACGCAGCGCGAAGACCTCCACCGAGCGCGGTTGCAGGTTCAAGGCCCGCGACTGCCCGCTCCGCTCGGGCGCGCGGTCCACCACCACTACTTCGGCGCCCGCCAGCGTCAGTTCGGCCGCCAGCATCAGTCCCGCGGGGCCGGCCCCCGCCACGATCACATCCGTGCCCATGACTTTGCTCCTTAACGTTGTTAAATTCGATGATGCCCTTAATGGTGTTAAGGTGTCAAGCATGGGTTTGACGAGGCAGGATCTGGCGCGGGCCGGGCTGAAGCTGCTGAACGAGGTGGGGCTGAACGGCCTCACCCTGCGCCTGATCGGCCAGGAGCTGGGCGTCAAGGCGCCGGCGCTCTACTGGCATATGAAGAACAAGCAGGAACTGCTCGACGAGATGGCCACCCAGATGTACCGCGACTACACCGCGGACCGGCCGGTGCGCATGGAGAACGGGGACTGGGAGGAGTTCCTGCGCACCCGGTCCTATGTGCTGCGCCAGATGATGCTCGAGTACCGCGACGGCGCGAAGGTCTTCTCAGGCACCTTCTTCACCGAGGAACAGCTGCCAAACGCTACGCCCGTCCAGCAGTTCGCCGAAGCCGGGTTCGACGCGGGCAAGGCGGAGCGCGCGCTGTTCACGCTGTACAGCTACGTCATCGGGTTCACGATCGAGGAGCAGGCGGTGTACCCGATGCCCGGCGAGCGGGACGAGCGCTATCCGGAGATGGACACGGACGCGCGGTTCGAGGACGGGCTCGCCATCCTGCTCGCCGGGATCAGGGCCTTCCTCAGTGACGGCGCCAGCTGAGTTCCATAGTGGACAGCCAGCGGCCCAGCTCGTAACCGTTGGCGGCCAGGCCATCGACGGCGGCGTAGGTCGAGGTGAGCGCGTGCTCGGCCTCGTCATCGCTGATCAGGCCGAGCTTCACGGCGGCGATCAGCTCGTCGGTGTCGATGACGTCGAGCCGCTGCTTTTCCTTCAGCACCAGGTCGATGTAGAGGTCCTTGACCCGCCAGACGTCGCCGTCGACGGTCACGGTCACCACGTCGAGGTAGAAGTCCTGGTCGCGCTCGTGGCCGGGGCTGAACCAGAAGTCGTTGACCCGCAACGACAGTCCGGGCAGTATCCACGATTCCAGGTAGTGGAACTGTGGCCTGCCGGGCACCGGCCTGGCCATGTACAAACCGGACTCGGTCAGCCGGTACTCCTCGACCTCGCGCACTATCCCCTTCGGATCGACGTTGGTCTTGGCGGCGAGGTCGAAGGTCTCGAGCTTCGGCGGATGCATGCGCTCATTTTGCTACGAACGTGACCTTTTCCGGCGCTGACACGGATAAGGTGCGCGCAGATCTTCACGAGGGGACCACGCGAATGTTCGGGATCATCAGACCCTGCCGTCACCGCCTGTCCGCCAGCCTGCACTCGGACTGGCTCGCGCACCTTTGCGGGCTCTGCCTCGCGCTGCGCGACGAGCACGGCCAGCTGGCCAGGGTCGTCACCAACTACGACGGGCTGGTGATCTCGGCGCTCGTCGAGGCGCAGACCGTGCGGCTCGACCGCCGTCGCCAGGCCGGTCCGTGCCCGTTGCGGGCCATGCGGTCCACCTCGGTCGCGAAGGGCTCCGGCGCGCAGCTGGCCGCGGCGGTTTCGCTGGTGCTGGCGTCGGCGAAGGTCGGTGACCACGTCGAAGACCGCGACGGGATGTTCCGCCGCGCCACGGTCGCCAAGGCGGGCAAGCGCGTCGCGAAGCGCTGGGCCGAACAGGGCACCCGGACCGGCTCCCGGATCGGCTTCGACACCGCGGTGCTGACCGAGGCCGTCGACCGCCAGTACGAGGTCGAACGAGCCGTCCACCTGGGCGATTCGGCGCTGCTCGCCACCGAGCCGACCGAGCTGGCGACAGCCGCGGCGTTCGCCCAGACCGCGGTGCTCGCGGGCAGGCCCGGCAACATCGCGCCGCTGACCGAGGCTGGCAAGCTGTTCGGCCGCGCCGCGCACCTGCTCGACGCGGTGCAAGACCTGAATGAGGACAAGGAAGCGGGCGCCTGGAACCCGCTCTTGGTCACCGGCACCGATCTGGCCGAAGCGCGACGGCTGTGCGACGACGCCGTGCTGGGCGTCCGCCTCGCGCTGAAGGAGGCGGAATTCGAGGACCAGGCGCTGGTCCACGCGCTGCTCGTGCACGAGTTGAAGCACGCGGTGCAGAACGCCTTCGGTGACGTGCACGGCCACCAGGCACCGGTCGACCCGAACTCGCCGAAGAAGCCGACGCGTGGTCCTCAGCGCGGCCTGCTGGCCGGGTGCGGTGTCGCGACGGCGTTGTTCTGCAGCTGTCAGTATTGCTGTGCGTCGGAGTTCCATGACCCGTGGACAGGCCAGCCTCGTGAGGGGTTCTGCCACAAATGTGACTGCTCCGACTGCTGTTCGAACTGTGACTGTGATTGCTGTTCCTGTTGCGACGGCTGTGACTGCTGTTCCGGGTGTGACTGTTCCTGTTGAGGGGGAGCGATGGGTGACGAGGTCGAGAAGCTGCACCGGCGCGGCCGGGCCAACTTCGCGGAGCTGGTCGAAGGCGGTGAGCAGCGGCTCGACGCGTTGTTCCGTACGATCCCCGCGCTGGGTGAGCTCGCCGTCGGCACGGTCTACGGCCACCTCCACGAGCGGCCAGGGCTCGACCCGCGGATCCGCGAGGCCGCGACGCTGGCCGCGATCGTCGCGGCGGGCATGGCCGGGCCGCCGCTGAGCGTGCACCTCAAGACCGGGCTCGCGTCGGGCCTGGCGCCGGGCGAGGTCACCGAGGTGGTGCTGCAGACCGCGGCCTTCGCCGGGTTCCCGCGTGCGGTTTCGGCCGCTGACCAGCTGAATCGCCTGTTCGCGGATGCCGGGCTGGCGTCACCGCCCGCGCGCACGCCGCGCGAGGTCGTGCTGGCCTACTGCGTCGCTCCGCCCGAGGACGCAGAGCCCGACGTGCTGGCCTTGCTCACCGAGGTCACCCGGGTTTCGGCGACCGCGACCGGGCCCGACCGAGTGCTGGTCGAGTGCTTCGGCGACGACTCGCTCGACGGCGTGCTGGTGTTCCGGGTCGACGGCGAGAACGTGGTGGAAGTGGCCGTCTACCGGCAGGCGGACTGAAACTGTCGGTGGGGCGTCGTAGTCTGGATTCGTGGCTTTCGCAACCGAACACCCAGTACTGGCCCAGTCCGAGCACCGGCCCGTTTCCGAGATCCCGCGCTCGGGCGGCCGGTTCAAGGTCGTGAGCGACTACCAGCCCGCCGGTGACCAGCCGGCGGCCATCGACGAGCTCGAACGGCGCATCAGGGCAGGCGAGAAGGACGTCGTCCTGCTCGGCGCGACCGGCACGGGCAAGTCGGCCACCACGGCCTGGCTGGTCGAGCGGCTGCAGCGGCCGACGCTGGTGATGGCGCCGAACAAGACGCTGGCCGCCCAGCTGGCCAACGAGCTGCGCGAGCTGTTCCCGGAGAACGCGGTCGAGTACTTCGTCAGCTACTACGACTACTACCAGCCCGAGGCGTACATCGCGCAGACGGACACGTACATCGAGAAGGACTCGTCGATCAACGACGACGTCGAGCGGCTGCGGCACTCCGCGACGATGAACCTGCTGTCCCGGCGCGACGTCATCGTGGTCGCGAGTGTCTCGTGCATCTACGGCCTCGGCACGCCGCAGTCCTATCTGGACAGGTCGAGCAGGCTCTCGGTCGGCGCGCAGGTGGACAGGGACGTGTTCCTGCGCGCGCTGGTGGACATCCAATACACGCGTAACGACATCGCGTTCGCGCGCGGCACGTTCCGCGCGCGCGGCGACACGGTCGAGATCATCCCGGCGTACGAGGAGCTGGCGATCCGGGTCGAGTTCTTCGGCGACGAGATCGAGAAGCTGTACTACCTGCACCCGCTGACCGGCGACATCGTCAAGGAGGTCGACGAGGTCCGGATCTTCCCGGCCACGCACTACGTCGCAGGCCCAGAGCGGATGGAGAAGGCCATCCGCGGCATCGAGGCCGAGCTGGAGGAAAGGCTGGCCACGCTGGAGAAGCAGGGCAAGCTGCTGGAGGCGCAGCGGCTGCGCATGCGCACCGCGTACGACATCGAGATGATGCGCCAGGTCGGGTTCTGCTCGGGCATCGAGAACTACTCGCGGCACATCGACGGCCGCGAGGGCGGCACCGCGCCCGCCACCCTGATCGACTACTTCCCCGACGACTTCCTGCTGGTCATCGACGAGTCGCACCAGACGGTGCCGCAGATCGGCGCCATGTTCGAGGGCGACATGTCCCGCAAGCGGAACCTGGTCGACTTCGGCTTCCGGCTGCCGAGCGCGATGGACAACCGGCCGCTGACCTGGGAGGAGTTCTCCGACCGCATCGGCCAGACGGTGTACCTCTCGGCCACCCCCGGCCCGTACGAGATGGGGCAGGCGGGCGGCGAGTTCGTCGAACAGGTCATCCGCCCGACCGGCCTGGTCGACCCCAAGGTGGTCGTGAAGCCGACCGAAGGCCAGATCGACGACCTGGTGCACGAGATCCGCGAGCGCGCGGAGCGTGACGAGCGCGTCTTGGTCACCACGCTGACCAAGAAGATGTCCGAGGACCTCACCGACTACCTGCTGGAGCTGGGCATCCGGGTGCGCTACCTGCACTCGGAGGTCGACACGCTGCGCCGCATCGAGCTGCTGCGGCAGCTACGGGCGGGTGACTTCGACGTGCTCATCGGCATCAACCTGCTGCGTGAAGGTCTCGACCTGCCCGAGGTGTCGCTGGTCGCGATCCTCGACGCGGACAAGGAAGGCTTCCTGCGCAGCGGCACCTCGCTGATCCAGACGATCGGCCGCGCCGCCCGTAACGTGTCCGGCGAAGTGCACATGTACGCCGACAAGATCACCGACTCGATGGCCCACGCCATCGAAGAGACGGATCGGCGTCGTGCCAAGCAGGTCGCGTACAACACCGAGCGCGGCGTCGACCCGCAGCCGCTGCGGAAGAAGATCGCCGACATCCTCGACCGCGTGTACCTCGAAGCCGAGGACACCGAGACGGTCGCGGTCGGCGGCTCGGGCCGGAACACCTCCCGTGGCAAGAAGCCGGAGCAGGGCGACCGCGTCCGCAGCTCGGGCATGCTCGTCGACAAGGACGTGGCGGGCATGCCGCGCGCCGAACTCGCCGACCTCATCCAGCAGATGACCGATCAGATGATGCAGGCCGCGCGCGACCTGCAGTTCGAACTGGCGGCCAGGCTGCGTGACGAGGTCTCGGACCTGAAGAAGGAGCTGCGCGGGATGGACGCCGCGGGCCTCAAGTAAGGGGTCGTGAGTGTTCCGGCCGGTTCTAACCGGCGAAAACACTCACGACCTGGTTAGGCGTCAGCGGGCGGGTCGGGCTGGAGGATGCCGAAGATGTTGCCGTCGGGGTCCTTGTAGTACGCGAGGTGACCGACCGTGGGCATGTACTGCTTGGGCAGTGCCACGGTGCCGCCCGCGGACTCGGCCGTGGCGATGACGGCGTCGAGGTCGTCGACGGCGATGGTGTTCACCATGCCGTGGACGGGCGCGTCGGCCGCCGGGGGCGGGCCTTGGCGGGGGACGAGGCCGCCGTTGATGCCGGTGCCCTCGCCGGTGTCGATGACCCAGTACGGCACGTCACCCCAGCGCTCGAACTTCCAGCCGAACACCGCGGTGTAGAACTCGACCGCACGCTCGGGATCGGTCGCGTGGATTTCGAAGTGGACGGGGCGAGGCATGCTCGGCTCCTTTCGGTTCAAGGCGCCGAGCAGCCTACGCCGCGAAGAGCACGGCCGCGAAGGTCAGAGGCGGGGCTTCTGGACCACCAACGGGTCCGCGTCGAAATCGGGGAAACCGGCCGGCGGCGACGCCTGGGTCAGCGCGCCCGCGACCGGCGGGAGCCCGGCCCAGCGGCGGACCATGGCGGTCGCGTCGGCTGCCTGGGCTGCGGGGAGTTGCGCGATCTTGGCGCCGTGGTTGCCGCCGGGGACCGTGTACAGGGCCGTGTCGCGGTGACGTGACGGCGCGAAACGCTCGGCGCCCCAAGGGTCGTTCTCGCCGTAGATGTAGAGCAGCTGGTCGCCCTGGGTGCGGACCCAGAAGTCGATGTCCGGCATGGCGAAGTGGTCGAACGGTGGCATTTTGATCGACTTCGGCACGAAGGTCGACGAGACGTTCTTGCCGGGGTAGCGGATCAGGTCCTGCAGGTAACTGTCGTACGACTCGGGACTGCCGAGCTGGACGGAGGCCTGGTAGTAGTACGGCACGTAGCCCTCGAGCGCCTGGTCGGCGTACGTGACGAGGCTTTCCACGCGGTCGTACCAGTCGTAGATCACCTGGGCGGGGGAGCCCGCCGCCGGGACCGTCGCGCAGTCGGCCTGCTTTTGGTACTGCCAGAACGCCCAGTACGAGTCGATGACCGTCAGCTCGATCGCGATGTCGATCGAGCCGACCGTGGTGAAGGTGTACTTCTTCTCCGCGGCTTCGCGGGCGGCGAGCGCGCCGAACTCGTCGCGGCGCTTGAGCACGTCGCGCTGGACGGCCTTCAACGCCGCGCGGCAGGCGGGGTCGTTGCCGACGCGGGCCAGGAACCTGTTGTAGGAGTCGTGCTCGTTGATCACGTCGTTCGGTGCGACGTAAGGAACCGTGCCGTCGACGTCGTGCGGGAAGAAGCGGCGATAGTAGGTGGCGGTCATGCCACCCTTGCTGGCGCCGGTCGCGAGCCATTTGCCGGGGTAGATGGCCTTCAGCGCCTGGACGGCGCGGTGCTCGTCGGCCGCCGCCTGCCAGATCGTGAGCTGCTTCGCCCAATCCGTCTTGGCCGGGCGTGACGGCGAGAAGTACCGGTACTCCATGGAAAGCTGGTTGCCGTTGACGATCTGCGTCACCTCGGAACGCGACGCCCTGTCGTTCATGTTGTAGCCGGAGGTGTACGCGACGGTCGGCGCGGCGAAGTCGCGGTGCAGCAGCGTGTACCGCTGCTCGAAGGTGCCCGCACGCGGGTCGCGGTGGTCCGCGGGCTGCGTGAAGGTCAGATGGAAGAACCGGAAGCCGGCGGGTGCGGGGTCCTCCGACACGACGGTCAATCCCGGGATGTGCTTGAGTGCCTCCGCGATGTCACCCGGCGCGGGCGCGGCGGTCGCCGCCGGCGCGAGGGTGACCGCTGCCGCCAATGCGGCGAGCAGCGTCGTGAGTTTCTTGACCACCATCACTCCTTTGCGAGATCACCCGATCGTGGGCATCCGTCGGATATTCACAGACCCACTTCGGCTCGACAACCGCCTAAAGACGCGAACAAAGGGCCCTTCCCGATGACCGGCACGCGGTACGTTCGGGGCTATGAAGTACGCGGACTGTCCCACCGTCGAGGTGGAAATTCACGTCGCCGCACCACCGGCGGAGGTCTGGCGCTGGCTGACCGACATCGACCTTCCCGCCAGGTTCTCCAAGGAGTTCCAGGGCGCGAGCTGGGTCGATGGCGGCCCGGCGCTCGGCGCGAAATTCGTCGGCCGCAACGAGCATCCGGCGATCGGCCAGTGGGAAACGCCCTGCGTGGTCGTCGCCTACGAGCCGGAGCGGCTGTTCGCGTGGGATGTCCGGATCGGCGAGCAGCCGTCCTCGTCGTGGCGCTTCGAGCTCGCGCCCGATGGGGAAGGCACGCTGCTCAAACAATGGGCGCGGATGGGCCCCGCCCGGTCGGGACTCAGCTTCGCCATCGATGCGATGCCGGACAAGGAAGAACGGATCGTGGCGAAACGGCTCGAGGAGTTCCGCGGCAACATGCTCGCGACCGTCGAGGGCATCAAGAAGCTGGCGGAAGGCTGATGCGCGTCGCCATCCAGCTCAGCGCCGAAGCCGCGCCCTGGCGAGAGTTGGTCGACTACGTGGTCGAGGCCGAGCGCATGGGCGTCGACCTCTGCTGGGTGGCCGAGGCGTGGGGCTGCGACGCGGCGTCCCCGCTCGGCTATCTCGCCGCGAAGACCGAGCGGATGCTGCTCGGCTCCGGCGTGCTCCAGATCGGCAGCCGCTCGCCGGTGCTCGTCGCGATGACCGCGCTCACCCTCGCCAGGATGACCGAGGGCCGGTTCCTGCTCGGCCTCGGCGCGTCCGGCCCGCAGGTGATCGAAGGCCTGCACGGCACGCCGTTCGCGCATCCGCTCGGCCGCACGCGCGAGACGGTCGAGATCATCCGGCAGGTCTTCGCCGACGGCCGCGTCACGTACGCGGGCAAGCATTTCGAGCTGCCGCTGCCCGGCGGTGACGGCAAGGCGATCCGGCTCAACCAGCCGCCGAACCCGGACATCCCGATCTACCTCGCGACGCTTTCGCCCGCGATGCTCAAGCTGACCGGCGCCGTCGCCGACGGCTGGCTCGGCACCAGCTTCGTGCCCGAGGCGGCTAGCGCGTATCTCGACCCTCTCGCGGAGGGCGCCGCGAGCGCGGGCCGCGAGATGAGCGGCATCGACATCTGCCAGGGCGCCGAAGTCGCGTTCGGGGACAACGTCGAAGAAATGGTCGCCCAGCGCAAGCCGGGGCTCGCGTTCAGCTTGGGCGGCATGGGTTCCGCCGGCAAGAACTTCTACAACGACGCCTACGCCAGGCTCGGTTTCGCGGAGGTCGCCGACCGCGTGCGACAGCTCTGGGTCGACGGCCGCCGCGACGAGGCCGCCGCCGCGGTGCCGGACGAGATGGTGCTCGCGACGACGTTGATCGGCACCGAAACCATGGTACGGAAGCGTTTGCGTGCCTGGCAGGATGCCGGTGTCAATACCGTCCGGCTGTATCCGGCTGGCGAAACGCTCGAAGACCGCATCACCACACTGGGCCGCGCGTTGGAGCTAATGCCGTAGCACTTTGTCTACATAGGACTTGATCGCCGTCAGTGACTCCGGCGACGACCACAGCTGTTCGACATGCGCGTCGTCGCCGGTGCGGTGTTCGGCGATGCGTTCGTGGAACGGCCGGTGGATCTGCGCTTTGGTGTGCGCGAACGTCTTCGGCGGGATGGTGGCGAGCTGATGTGCCAGTTCGAGCGCGCGCGGCAGGACTTCCTCGGGTTCGGCGAGTTCGTCGGCCAGCCCGCGTGCCAGCGCGTGCTCGCCCCCGTAGGTCTCGCCGAGCAATGTCAGCTCGGACAGCGCGCTCGTGCCGAACGCGCTGCGCAGGATCTCCATGGCCGACAACGGGAACGGCACGCCGACGAGCAGCTCGGTGACCCCGATCCGGCCGTGCGCGGCGTTGAGCACGCGCCGGTCGCAGGCCGCGGCCAGCACCGCGCCGCCCGCGATGGCGTGCCCGTTGACGGCCGCGATCACCGGGCGTGGGAACCCGTACAGCGCGAGGAACGCGTCCGACAACGCGGGGAGAAACTCCGTGATGTAGCGCGGCCCGCCGTCGTGCAGGCGCAGCAGGTCGACGCCCGCCGAGAACATCTCGCCGGCGCCGGTCAGCACGACCGCGCGCTGACCACCCCGCTCGACCTCGGCCAGCGTGTCGGCCAGCTCGCGGCAGAGCTCGGTGTCGATGGTGTTCGCCTTGCCGTGCCGCAGGCGCAGTACCGCCACCTCGCCGGTGATTTCGGTATGGATCACCGGCTCAGATTACGCCGTGCGGCCGGGATCGGCTTGACGCCGATTTGACAAGCGTGACCCGATCGGACCATGGCGATCAGTTCGCGGACGGTTCTAACCTGGATATGTCACGCCAGGAACGGCGTGCTTACTACTGGGGGTAGTAGCAATGAAATTGTTCCGTGGATTGATGGTGGGCGCGATCGCGGCCACGGCGATGGTCGGAGCCGGTTCTGCCGCGTCGGCGAGCACGAATCAGCTCATTTGCGGTTTCCACATGGAAGCCGACGGCCCGTGGTACGGCCACTGCGATGCGCCGCCGCGCACCGATGTGGTCATCAATGTCCACCAGTACCTCGTGGGCGACTACCGGATGTGTGTCCGGCCAGGTGACCACAAGCTCAAGCCGCTCGCCATCAACGCCTGGTACATCGGGCAGCTCTGCGATGCCGGCTAAGTGATTTCCCGGTGCGGCCGCGAGAAAACCCCGCGGCCGCACCGGGGTTCAGCTCGTCACGTCCTTGGTGGCGAAGCGGCGCGCGGCCAGCAGGAAGAACACGGTCCCGTAGATGACCGCCGACAATATCCCGTTGACCATTTGCGTCCAGTCGATATCGGTCGAGATCAAATCGATCCACGCGTACCCGAAATGCGTCGGCAAATAATCGCGCAATCCTTCCAGCGCGGTGATCTGGTCGAGGATCTGCGAAACGATCGCGACGATCACCGCGCCACCGACCGCGCCCAGCGGCGCGTCCGTGGAAACGCTCAGGAACAGCGCCAGCCCGGCCACCCAGGCCAGCTGGATGATGATGTACAGCGTCGCGAACACCATCGCCAGCAGGCTCTGCGAGAACGTCACCGAGTCACCGGTCGGGCTGATCGCGTCGCCTGCGCCGTACCAGATCACGCCGACGGCCAGCGAAACCAGCGGCAGCAGCACCAGCGCCGCGATCGACAGCAGCCCCGAGACGATCGCCTTCTGCCGCAGCAGCCGATGCCGGGGCACCGGCATCGCCAGCAGGTACTTCAGCGAAGACCACGAGGACTCCGAAGCGATCGTGTCGCCGAAGAACAACGCCACGATCATCGGCAGCAGGAACCCGCCCGCCACGAACAACGCGAGCACCACGAAGTTCGGCGCGCTGGCCGTGGCCAGGTCGACGAACCCGCCGCTGCGCCGGTTCGGGTTGGCCGAGCCGATCTCGAACGCGATCACCAGTATGAACGGCAGCAGCGCGACGAAACCCAGCAGCAGCTGGGTGCGCCGCCGTTTCAGCTGCCGCTTGAGCTCGACACCCAGGCGAAGCGTCCGGTCCGCGCGGTAGCCCGCGACGGCGCCGTCCGGGCCGACCTCCGCGTGCTCGTGCGAAGCGACATCGCTCAGCTCGGTCAGCGCGGCGGGGTCGGTGTGGACACCGTTGTTGTTGCTCACTGGCTGTCTCCCACCAGCTGAAGGAACGCGTCTTCGAGTCGGCGCCGCGGCCCGGCCTGCTCGACCGCGACCCCGGCACGCACCAGCGCGGCGACCGCGTCGGCGCGCGGCATGCCGTCGAGGTTGGCGTGCACGACCTGACCCTCGGCGTCGACGTCGGTGACACCTTCGGCGGCGCGCAGTACCTCCATCGCGGTTTCCGGCTTGTCGACGCGGAAACTGGCCTCGCCGCCCGCCGCGGTGATGTCGCCGACCTCGCCGGAGGCGACCAGCTGCCCGCGGTGCATGACGACCACGTGCGAACAGGTCTGCTCGACCTCGGCCAGCAGGTGGCTCGAGACCACCACGGTGCGCCCGGTCGCGGCGTAGCGCTGCAGCACCTCGCGCATCTGGTGGATCTGTGGCGGGTCGAGCCCGTTGGTCGGTTCGTCGAGCACCATGAGCTCCGGCAGGCCGAGCATCGCCTGCGCGATGGCGAGCCGCTGCCGCATGCCCTGGCTGTACGTGCGGACCTTGCGGTGCACGGCGCTGCCCAGCCCGGCGATCTCCAGCGCCTCGGTGAAGTGCGCCTTCTCCGGCGGACGGCCGGTGGCCGCCCAGTACAGCTCCAGGTTCGAGTGCCCGGACAGGTGTGGCAGGAAGCCGGAACCCTCCACAAAGGACCCGATGCGGGACAGCACCGGCGCGCCGGGCGCGATCTTGTGACCGAACACCCTGATCGAGCCCTCGGTCGGGGTGATCAGGCCCATCAGCATCCGCAGCGTGGTGGTCTTGCCAGCGCCGTTCGGCCCCAGCAGGCCGAGCACCATGCCGGGCTCGACGCGGAACGAGAGATCCTTCACCGCGGTCAGCCCGCCGGGGTAGGACTTCGTCAGTCCCTCGATGACCAGCGGTGTCGTGGCCAGCTCGGGGTCGATGTCGTGCGAGCGCTTGCGCCGGATCGCCGCGATGACCGCGATGACGATGGCCGCGAGCACCGTCGAGCCGATGCCGATCAGCTGCCCGGTCGGCCAGCCGGTGCCGAGCTGCGTGCCCGGCACGACCGGCACGCCCAGCGTCGAGCCCGGCGCCAGCGAAACCTGGTACACGGACGGCGCGTCGGGGGACAGATACGCCTGGTCGGTGGTGCTGACGACCAGCCGCAGGGTGTGCCCCGGCTCGATCGGCCGGACGATGCCGGGCAGCGTCACGGTCACCTCGCCGGGCAGTGACGGCACGCGGAACGCGGAGATCGCGTTGGCTGGCAAGGTCCGCTGGCCGTCCGCCGTGACGTCGTACAGCTTGGCGAACAGCACGGCCTCGCCGGGCGGGCCGTTGACGCGGAGCTTGACGGTCGAACCGCCCGTGATGAGCAGCTGCGACTCCATCGGCGCCGACGTGAACTGCGCCGCCTGCCCCGGCGGGTCGATGCCGAACATCCCGGCCACGCGGGAAGAACTGCTCGACAGGCTGTTCAACCCCGGTAGCCCGCTGACCGACGCGGGGTTGCCGCCAGCCGGGTGCACGATCGGCTGCTCCGGGCCGGTGAGCGCGATCTGCCTGCGCTCGGCCGTCGCCGGGTAGGCCGGCGCGACCACCGTGCGGACCGACGGGGTTCCGTTGGCGCGCAAGGTGCCTTGGACGTCGTAGCTGAAATTGGTGCCGGGGTCGGCGCCCTCGCCGGTCAGATGGAACTTGAGGAAGTCGGCGATCTTGCCGCGCAGCTGCGGGCCGGGCTTGCCGCCGTCGTGCCCGCCGGTGTACCAGATGGTCTTGACCTTGCCGCCCGCCGCGGTGATCTGCCGCGCGGTGGCGTCGGACTGGTCGAGCCCGAACAACGTGTCGCTCTCACCCTGGACGAGCAGCGTCGGCACGGTGATCTTGTTCGTCACCGAGGCTGGCGAGACGCGGCGCAGCAGGTCGAGCGTCTGCTGGCTGGCTTTGCCGGTGGTCGCGAGTTCGGTGTACGCCTGGCAGACCTGCGAGGTGAACAGGCCGCAGGGATCGGCGGACGGCCGGGGGCCGCCGCCCGGCTGGGGCACGGACGGGGGAGCGGCGCCGATGGCCTGGCCCGATTCCATGGTCCGCTGGCCGGATTCGGGCGCGTCGGCGCCGGGGTTGCCCGAGGCCGCGGCCCCGGAACCGGCCGAGAAGAAGATGCCGGCCCACGTCTTCTTGAAGACGCCGCCCGCGGCGAACGCGCCTGCGGCCGGGGTGCCCGCGGCGGCGCCGGTGGTCGCCGCGTTCGGGACGAGGCCCTGCGCGAGGTCGTTGTAGGTGATCACCGGGGCGATCGCGTCGACGCGCTTGTCGGTGCCCGCGAGCAGCAGCGAGAGCGCGCCGCCGTAGGACGCGCCGGTCGCGGCGACCTTCGGGTCCCCGTTGACGTTCTGCACCTCGGGCCGCGTCGCGAGGAAGTCGATCAGCCTGCTCGCGTCGGCGACCTCGTAGCCGGGGTCGTTGAGGGTGATCTTGCCGCCGGAGCGGCCGAACCCGCGCGCCGACCAGGTCAGCACGACGAACCCGCGGTCGGCCAGTTCCCGCGCGTCGGCGGCGACGCTGTTCTTGTCCCCGCCGAACCCGTGCGCGAGGAGCACAGCGGGCGCCGGGGTGTTCTCCGGCTGGTAAAGAGTGGTGTCGATCGAGATCCGGTCCGGCGAGTTCGGGGCGGCGGGTACCGGGATCATGGCGTCGGTCGTGACGACCTTGGACGGCGGCGGGCCACTGGTGGCCCAGAGCAGACCGGCCGCGGCGAGCACGGCGACGGCCAGCGCGAGCGAGGTCCAGCGGCCTGCTCGCGTGCGTGGGATCGGGATGCGGGGCACGACAGTGACGGTAGGTGAAGTTTCCTGAGAGTGTCTTCCCGAACTCACACGAATCCGACATATTCGATGGCCCGCTGTGCACGGTGACGGTCATTACGCGCCCGTAACGGTGACGCGGGCTACCTTGACTGGCGTTAATACGACCGATCAGTCAAGATAGATCTGCTGTGAGGGGAGTATTCCTTCGCGGCGGTGTCGTCAGCACGGTGCGCCCGCGGGCCCCCGGCACCGTCGGCCGGTGTTCCACCGGCGGAAGAGACCTCCGGTTAGTTGCTGCTGCGCGCTATCCGGAGGTTGGGTTTCATGTTCGTTCCCCTGTGGCTATGGATCGTCACCGTCGTCGGGCTGCTGGCTCTCATCGCGGTCGACCTGGTGATCGTCGATCGCAAACCACACGAGGTGACGACCAAGGAAGCGGCCAAGTGGGTCGTCTTCTACATCTCCTGCGCGCTGCTCTTCTTCGCCGGGCTCTGGTTCTTCGCCGGGCATCAGCCCGCGATCGAGTTCATCACCGGGTACATCACGGAGTACTCGCTGAGCGTGGACAACCTGTTCATCTTCATGATCATCATGGCGTCGTTCAAGGTGCCCGTCATCCACCAGCACCGCGTGCTGCTGATCGGGATACTGCTCGCGCTCGTCATGCGCAGCGCCTTCATCGCCATCGGCGCCGCGCTGATCGCGCAGTTCGTCTGGGTGTTCTTCCTCTTCGGCGCGGTGCTCGTGTGGACGGCCGTCAGCATGGTCCGCAGCAAGGACGAGGAAGAGGAGTACCACGAGAACGCGCTCACCCGCTGGGTGCGCAAGCTCTTCCCGGTGACCGACGACTACCACGGCCACAAGTCCTTCGTGAAGAAGGAAGGCAAGCGCTACATCACCCCGATGTTCGTGGTCATCGTCGCCATCGGCAGCGCGGACCTGCTCTTCGCGGTCGACTCGATCCCGGCGATCTTCGGCATCACCCAGGAGGCCTTCCTGGTGTTCACCGCCAACGCGTTCGCGCTGATGGGCTTGCGCCAGCTGTACTTCCTGCTCGGCGGTCTGGTCACCAAGCTGGTCTACCTGTCCTACGGGCTCGCGGTCATCCTCGGTTTCATCGGCGCGAAGCTGTTCCTGCACGCGCTGCACGAGTACCACGTGGTCCCGGACTGGCTGGACATCAACAACTGGGTCTCCCTCGGCGTGATCGTCGTCGTGTTGACCGTGACCACGGTGGCCAGCCTGGCGAAGGCCAAGCGTGACGAGCGGTCCGAAGAGAACGGCGTGGGCGTTCGGTAGTTAGAAGCGCTAACTATCGGGTACCGTCGGCGTTGTGCGTCCTGAAGACATCCAATACCTGACGGTCCCCGGCGCCCCCGCGCTGCGCGGTGACCTGCTGCTGACCGCGGTTTCCCGGCCGGACCTGAAGAGTGACGGTTATCGCGGCGGTATCCGCCGCATCGGGCTCGACGGCTCGGAAAGCGCGTGGACACAGGGCGAACGCGACTCCGCCCCGGCCATTTCGCCGGATGGGCGCTGGGTCGCGTTCCTGCGCACCGAGTCCGGATCGGACGCTCGGCCCCAGGTCCACGTCATGCCTTCGGCCGGAGGCGAATCCCGGCGCGTCACCGCACTCGCACTCGGCGCGGGCGCGCCGGTGTGGGCCCCGGATTCCCGCCGGATCGCTTTCACCGCAAGGGTCCCCGAGCTGGGCCGCTACGGGGTTCCCCGTGCCGACGGTGAGAAGGCCGAGGCCGAGTCACCCCGCCGGATCACCAGCCTGCACTACCGGCTCGACGACACCGGCTTCCTGCGCGACCGTCCACAAAGACTGTTCGTTGTGGACACCGTCTCCGGTGACCTGGCGACACTGACCGACGGAGCCGTCGACGTCGACGACCCCGCCTGGACCCCCGACGGCACTTCGCTGATCGTCTCGGCGCCCCGCGACTGGGGTCAGGTCGACACCGCACGCCTCGACCTGTACGCGATCCCCGCTTCCGGCGGCGAGCCGCGCTTGGTGGTGCGCAGCGCCGGGACGGCGATGAAACCCACCGTCGCCCCGGACGGCGCGATCTGGTTCTACGGCGCCGAATTCCCCGGCAACCACGACGTCGCCCGCAACGACGCGCTCTGGGTGCAGCAGGCCGAAGGCGCCGAACCCCGCCTGGTGACCGAGATCGAGACGGTCGACTGCGACGTGGCGGCAGGCCCGCCCGTCATCGTCGGCGACGAGGTCTACTTCGTCATCCGCACCAGGGGCGAAGCCCAGCTCGTGGCGGTCCCGCGCGACGCGTCCGAGGCCCCGCCGGAGAAACTCCGCGTGCTCGCGGGCGAGCGCGCGGCCGTCCGCGGTTTCGCCGTCGACGGGTCCACAGTGGCCGCCGTGATCTCGACACCCTCCACTTACGGTGAGGTCGTACTACTCGATGGTGGAGCGCCCCGTGTGCTCACCGACTACGCGAAACCGCTGCGGGACAAGGGCATACGTCCGCTGGAGGAGCTGACCGCGGTGGCACCGGACGGCTACCCGGTCCACGGCTGGGTCGTCAAGCCGGAGGGCGACGGCCCGCACCCGGTGATCCTGATGATCCACGGTGGACCGTTCGCCCCGTACGAATGGTCCCTGTTCGACGAGGCCCAGGTCTGCGCCGCCGCGGGTTACGCCGTCCTGCTGGCGAACCCGCGCGGTTCGGCCAGCTACGGCCAGAGCCACGGCCAATCCATCGTCCACGCCATGGGCACGGTCGACGCCGACGATCTACTGGCCTTCCTGGACGCGGCCTTGGCCTCACCGGACCTCGACGCCTCCCGCGTCGGCGTGATGGGCGGTTCCTACGGCGGCTACATGACCGGCTGGCTCGCCGCCCACCACGGCTCCCGCTTCCGCGCCGCCTGGAGTGAGCGCGCGGTCAACGCCTGGGACTCCTTCGTCGGCAGCTCGGACATCGGCTGGTTCTTCGCCGAGGCCTACGTCGGCTCCGACCCCGAGGTCCAGCGCGCCCGCAGTCCGCTGACGTACGCGGACCAGATCGACATCCCGTTCTGCGTGGTGCACTCGGAGCACGACTGGCGCTGCCCGCTCGAGCAGGGGCAGCGGATGTTCGTCGCGCTGAAGTCGCGGGGCGTGGAGACGGAGATGCTGCTGTTCCCGGGTGAGGGGCATGAGCTGACGCGGTCGGGGAACCCTCGGCATCGGGTGGAGCGGTTCCACGCCGTGCTCGAGTGGTGGGCTCGGCATCTCGGGTGAGGATTGGGGGTCGTGAGTGTTTAGGCCGGTTAGAACCGGCCGCGTCACTCACGACCCCACAGGTTCAGCGCAGGCGGAACTGGAGGTACCAGTCGACCAGCTTGATCCAGTCGCCGTGGTAGAGCGCCTGCGAGTGCACGAACTGGCCGTTGACCGCCGTTCCGTTGACCGAGCCCAAATCCTCGACGTAGTAGTACCCGTTGACGAACCGGATCTGGGCATGGCCCACGTCGATGTACGGATCGGGCAGGACCAGGGTGCAGTTCTCGCCGGCGCCGATCAACGTGTAGTCCCCCAGCGGGAAACACACGCCGTCCGGCAGGACGAGTTCGGCCGCCGTTTCACCGAATTGGTCCGTCAACAGCAGGGAAATGTGCTCGGTCTCGCTCGCCGCGACGGCGAGGGTCAGGTCCACCTGTGAGGACCAGGGCAGGTTCAGGTAGCTGATCGCCGCGGTACCGCGGAACTCGTCGCGGTCTTGGTCGAGTACGTAGGCGGCCACCTCGTAGGTGCCGCCTTCGAGTTCCACCTGGAAGACGCCGTTGAGGTCGCAGGTGAACACGATGCTGGTGTACGCCGGGTCGGTGCCGGACGGCCAAATCAGCACCAGCGCCTGGTCGAAGTCGCTCAGCCTGCGTGCCGCGACGATGTCGGCGGGCTGGAAGGTGCCGACGAGCATGGCGTAGGTCGCGTAAGTGGTGATCTGGGGCGCCCTCAGCGCGGTGCCGTCGTGCCTCAGCGGTTGCACGGTGCCCTGCTTGTTGGCCGCGACTTCGATGCGGTCGCGCGTGCCGCCCATCCATTCCCGGATTTCCCTGGAGACGGCGGCGCCCGCCGCGACCAACCCCGTCAAGATCGTGATCGGATCCACTGCCGCCCCTCCGCCCGCCAGTCCCTCAGCTAGAGCGTGGGTGGTCTTGGTTGCGTTACCGGGGTGACGTGAATGCGCCCGAACGGACGCCCTTTAGTTCAGCAGGGTGTAGTTCAGCTCTTGGCAGACGCGGCCGAGCGGGACGTCGAGCCCGGGGTGGTCCAGCGGGAGCAGGATGTCCGGCGCCGCGGGCAGGGCCGCGCCGCCCGGCGGGTCCCAGAGGCACATGGCCGGGTCGCCGGAGTCCATGGACGAGCGGTACCAGAGGCCGTCGAGGTCGCCGAAGGCCGTGCGGATCGCGCGGGCCCAGGCTTGGGTGATCTTCTTCGGGCCGCTGGAGATCTCCTGGGAGGCGCCGACTCGGGTCGGCCAGAGGCCGGAGAGGTCGAGCAGGTTGAGGGTGCGGGTCGGGCGGACGATGACCAGGCGGGGGCCCCGGCTCTTGCGGTCGACCGTGGACGTGGTCTGGAAGACCTCGGCGATCGCGGTGCGCACGGAGAGCCCGAAGTACAGCACGCCGTTGCCGGGGTCGGTGACGGGACCGCCGTCACGGCCGGGGCGCTGCTGGTCGAACCGGCCGTGGGGGAGCGGGCCGGTGTAGCGGAACGTGTTCCACTGCTGGGGGTGACGCCCGTTCGCGGTGAAGATCCTGACCATCCTGGTCTGCGGGTGCACCTGCACCACGTCCTGGGTGCGGTGCAGCTCGTTGACCAGGACAGCGCGCGCAGGCGGCAGGGGAAGCCGGGCCATTCGCTTGGGTTCGTCCGTCCTTGTCTCGGTGATCTTGCTCGGGCTACAGCCTAGAAGGGCGTGCCGAGCGTAGCGATCAGGCGCGCGACCGCTTCAGGGTCACCACCGGAAAGGAGCCATTGACGCGGAGTAGCCGGCTGGGAGTTGATCACCAGGTCGGACTGGGGTGTGCTCATGAAAGCGGCCACGACCAGGGCGGGCTGGTCCTCGGGTAGCGCCGCGAGCACGACTTCGAGGCCCGGCAGCACGCCGGAGCCGGTGAACTGCCAGGACGGCAGGCGCCAGCCCTGGTCCTTCCAGCCGGTGAGCCTGCCTTCCTTGAGGCGGTGGCGGATCCGGCTGTCGTCGACGCCCAGCGCGCGGGCGGCTTCGAGGACGGTGAGCGCGGACTCGGCGAGCACGGCGTGCGCGGCGACGGTCTTGGCGCGGGCGTCCGGCTCGTTCTCGCCGGCGGGGGAGAGGTCGAGGCCGACGTCGGTCAGTGCGGCACGCTGGTCGGCGGAGAAGTAGCGCGAAGGGTCGGGATTCGGCGGGGACAGTTTCCGGGCGGCGTCCTCTACGAGCGTGAGGAACTCGGTTGCGTCCACTTTGAGACCGGCCTTGGCGAGTACGTTCTCGAGCGCGACTGACATCCATCCACTCTAACCCCGTTGTGCGGGTTCGTGCGGTTTCGTGCCCCATCTGTGGGTGAATTCACCAGAGATCGACACAGAGAGCACATAATCAAACACGCGGGGTAGGGAAGATGAGTCAGTTTGACCTCATCGCGAGACGTTGTCCAGGGCTGGGAGTGCGTTGCTTTCCCACGACACCCGGACGAGTGATCACGTCCGCCGGGAGCTCGCGCGCTGCACCAGCGAGGCCTCCAGCATCCTCGACGCGGGCGCCAGGCTGGTGTCGGCGATGCGGTCCAGCAGCATCCGCGCGGCGATCGCGCCGATGTCGTAGGCGGGCTGGGCCATCACGGTCAGCGGCGGGTCGATGAGCTTGGCCCACGTCGGATCATCGAACGTCACCACGCCGATGTCGCGCCCCGGCCGCAGCTTCCGCTCGGCGAGCGCCTGCAGCACGTCGAGCGCGATCATGCTGTTGGCCGCGATGAGCGCGTCCGGCGGCCGCGGGTCGTCGAGCAGCTCGAGCGCGGGCTGGCGCGCGCCGCCCGCGCGGTATTCGGCGCGGCGGAACAGATCGTTGCTCAGCCCGGCCTCGCGCAGCGCGTCCTGGTAGCCCGCGAGCCGCTCGTCGGCCGTGCGGATCCCGGGCGGGCCGGTCACGCAGGCGATGCGGCGGTAGCCGTTGTCCAGCAGGTGCTTGGCCGCGGTGTGCGCGGCGCGGCGGCTGTCGACGAGCACCTGGTCACCGGTGCCGTCCGGCAGCGGCCGGTCCACCGCGACGATCGGGGTGCCGCGTTCGCGCAGTGACTTGACGTCGGTCGACGGGCCGCTCGGCGAAAGCACGACACCGGCGACGCGTTCCTGCAGCGCGACGTTGATATAGCGGCGTTCCTTCTCTTCGTTCTCGTCGGTGTTGCACAGCACCACCGAGTAGCCCGCGGTCTGCGCGATGTCCTCGAAGCCGCGCGCGATCGCGGTGAAGAACGGGTTCTCCACGTCCGCGATGATGAGCGCGAGCACGGCCGTCTCCTGGCGGCGCAGATTGCGGGCCAGGCTGTTCGGGTGGTAGCCGAGTTCCGTCGCGGCGGCCTGGACCCTGGCCGCGAGCTCGGGATCCACAGTGGACTTCCCGTTCAGCGCTCTGGACACGGTGGCCGTGGACACACCCGCCCTCGCCGCCACGTCACTGATGGTCGCCACCGCGACCTCCCATCCTCGCCCCGCGCGGGGCCGTCGGCGAGAGAATAACCCGGCCACCCATGCGGCTTATTCACCGATTCGTGTCCCTGTGACTACGATGTGATCAAGACGACCGGCGGGGGAGAAGTCGAGTGGCTGAACCGGGCCTGGTGCTGGGCATCGACATCGGGACTTCCAGCTCCAAGGGCGTTCTTGCCGACGCCGGCGGCAAAATCCTGGCGCGCGCGAGCGTGCCGCATGAGACTTCCTCACCACGTCCCGGGTGGTTCGAACACGACGCCGAACGCGTGTGGTGGGCGGATTTCCTGGCGCTGAGCAGGGAACTCGTCGCCGCGGCCGACGGCAGGAAGCTCGCCGGTGTCGCGGTGAGCGGGATCGGGCCGGTGCTGCTGCCCGCCGACGCGGACGGCAGGCCGTTGCGGCCCGCGATCCTCTACGGCGTCGACACGCGGGCAGGCCGGGAAATCGCGGAGCTCACCGCGGAATTCGGCGCGGAGTCCATTGTGGACCGAGCGGGCACGGCGCTGTCCTCGCAGGCGGTCGGGCCGAAGTGGCGGTGGCTCGCACGGCACGAACCCGGCGTTTTCGACCGCACATCACTGTTTCTGATGGCGAGTTCGTACTTGGTGCACCGGCTGACCGGGGAATACGTGCTCGATCATCACTCCGCCAGCCAATGCGATCCGATGTACGACCTGCGTGCCGGTGACTGGGCCCATGACTGGGCCGAGCGCGTCGCGCCCGGCATCGAGCTGCCCCGGCTCGCCTGGCCGACCGAGGTGGTCGGCACGGTCAGCGCGGCCGCCGCTTCGGAAACCGGTTTGCCCCAGGGGCTTCCGGTCACCGCGGGAACCGTCGACGCCTGGGCCGAGGCGGCTTCGGTCGGCGTGCGCGACCCCGGCGACACGATGGTCATGTACGGCACCACGATGTTCCTGATCCAGGTGCTGGCCGATCCCCGGCCGCACACCGGGCTCTGGACCACGCAGGGCGCGTTCCCCGGCACGTACTCGCTGGCAGCGGGGATGGCGACGTCCGGATCGATCACCGACTGGCTGCGCAAGCTGGTCGGCTCCGACTACGCCGCGCTCGTCGGCGAGGCCGCCGGGGTGCCCGCGGGCAGCCGCGGATTGCTGACGCTGCCGTACTTCGCGGGGGAGCGGACGCCCTTGTTCGATCCAGACGCGCGCGGCATCATCGCCGGGCTCACCCTCGGGCACGGGCGGGCGGAGCTGTATCGCGCGGCGCTGGAAGGGATCGCGTACGGCGTGCGGCACAACCTCGAGGCGATGGACGCCTCCGGCGGGCGGGCCGGGCGGCTCGTCGCGGTCGGCGGCGGCACGCAGGGCGGGTTGTGGACACAGATCGTCAGCGACGTGACGGGCATGGACCAGCAGGTGCCGGTCGAGACGATCGGCGCCGCGCTCGGCGACGCGCTGCTCGCCGCGGTGGCGGTCGGGCTGGAGCCGGACATCGCCGCGTGGAACCCGGTGCGGTCCACGGTCGAGCCCGACGCGGAACGCCGTGCGGTGTACGACGACTTCTATCCGCACTACCGCGCGCTGTATTCATCCACGGTGGGTGTGGCGCACTTTCTCGCTGAGCGGCAAAACTCGGCAGGGTGAATGTTTCACTGGCCGGTATCCGGGGCAGTAGAGAGAGAAGGTTACCGGTTCACTACTATGGGTGACCCTCACGGCTGCCCGAAAGGGTGAATGTTGAAATTTCTATCGATTGCGGCTAACGCCGAGTGACGTCTTCGCGAGAAAGTAGGCGACGTGCTCAGCGGAAGCACGCTCTAGCGGGAGAAGAGCACAGGATGGGTGGTCCTGCCGCGTCACCTCCGGCACTGGCGCCGGAACAACGTGGTTCCCTGAAGCCGCTCGGCAGCGCACTGGTGGTGCTGGGCGTCGTCGCCGCGACCATCGCGGTGGCCGCGCAGTTCATGCCGGACGGCAGGCACAACGCCGGGCCGGCTCCGCAGCCGCCCGCGGTCGAGCCGATGGTCGCGGTCGCGCGCAGCGTCACGCACTCGGTCAGCTACGAGCTCTTCGGTGAGCACGGCGCGCGCAACATCACCTACGTCGCGCAGGGCGCCGCCATCGCGCAGGAGCGCGAAGCGGCGACGCCGTGGTCGAAGAAGTTCCAGCGCACCGGGGTCGAAGGTGGCTCCGAGTTCTACAGCGTTTCCGCGCAGGGTAAGAAAAATGGCAAACTGCGGTGCCGCATCCTCGTCGACAACCAGGTCGTCAGCGAGAGTGAGAGCATCGGCGATCAGCCGGTGACCTGCGCGCGCTGACCACTGCGGAGCCGGGATAAAGCGGGCTTTATCCCGGCTAGCCCAGGGGTGCCAGCAGATGCCCGGTGTCGTTGAACCGCCGGATGGTCCAGAGGTCCCCGAGCACCACCAGATGTGAGATCGACCCGTTGTCCGCGCCGAGGAACGCGAACGGCTCGGACTTGGCGGCCTGGCGGAACACCTCGCCGATCACCCCGCCGTGCGTGAACGCGGCGACGCGCTGATCCGGGTGCTCGGCGTGGATGCGCTCGATCCCGGCGCGGCACCGCGCGGCGAACGCGTCCATCTTCTCGGCGCCCGGGATGACCTCCCAGCGCTGTTCCGCCCACAGCTGCTGGGCGATGGGGTGGTTTTCGCTGGTGTGCTTGCGAAACAGCCCGCCCTCCCAGTCGCCGAGGTGGACCTCGGTGAGCCGGGCCTCCAGCTTCGGCGTCATGCCCAGCGCGGCGGCGAGCGGCGCCGCGGTCTGCACGGTCCGGCGCAGCGACGTGACGTAGAGGGCGTCGAGCCGCTCGTCGGCCATCCGCTTGCCGACGCGCTCGGCGTGGTCGCGGCCCTCGGGCGCCAGATCGGGGTCGCCCTGGCCCTCGACCATGTCGAACGGCAGGTCGAGCCGGGCAGGCGCCGATTCACCGTGCCGGATCAGGAAGATCTCGGTGGAGCCGGGCGGCGGGACGAAGCGGTGCTGGCGGTATTCGACCTCGGTAGTCACGGCTCCACGCTAACCCAGCCGTCAGTAACGCGGGCCGGTCCGCCAGCGTCCCGTTCCTGTGACGAGTCGTGACAGCGGGAGACGGCGTGGCGTCGCCGTGACGGCGGGGCTGCTGCTCGTGGCGGGCGGGCTGGCCGTGGTGGCCATGGCGTGGCGGGGTGACAACGGCCTGCAGACCGCGGCGAACCTGGCCCAGGTCGTCTCCGTGGTCTTCGCCGTGCCCGCGCTGGTCGCGCTGTTCTGGCAGCTACGGCGCCCGCCGGCGCCCGCGACGTCGCCGGCCTCGCGGCTGGACGCCGCGAAGGAGGTGCTCGCGGATGCCGTCGCCGCGCAATGGCGCGACGAGGCTCTGCTCCGCTCGCTGGACGATCCGGATCCGATGCCGATCCAGTGGCAGGTCACCGCACGCGGCGAGATCATGGACAACCCGGTGGGGATCAGCACCGAGCCGCTCATGCTGTTCACCGCCGCCAGCGACGAGATCGCGGAACTGGTCGACCGGTTCCGCGCGCTGCGACGGCCGCGGCTCGTCATCCTCGGCGCCGCGGGCACCGGCAAGACCACGCTGGCCGTGCAGCTGGTGCGGCAGCTGCTGACCACCAGGAAGCCCGAGGACCCGGTGCCCGTGCTCGTCTCGGTCGCGGGCTGGGACACCGTGACCCATCCCCGGCTGCATCAGTGGATCAGCACGCGCCTCGCCCAGGACTACCCGGCGTTGCGTGCCCCCGAACTGGGCTCCGGCATGGCAGGCGAACTTACTGTCCGCGCGCAGGTCCTGCCAGTGCTGGACGGGCTCGACGAACTGCCCGAGCACACCCGCGCCGACGTCATCGCCGCGCTCAACCGCTCACTCGGCGGCGACGACCAGCTGGTGCTCACCAGCCGCACCGAGGAGTTCGCCGACGCGGTCCGCGCGGTCGGCGACGTGGTGACCTCAGCTCTCGTGGTCGAACCCGATCCGCTCACGCCCGCCGCCGCGGCCGGGTATCTCCGGCGATGCCTGCCCTCGGTGCCCAGTCCAAGCTGGGAGCTGGTGTTGAGGGAGCTGCGCGCCGGCGATCCCGGCTCGGCGCTGGCGTTGACCACGCGCACGGCGCTGGGCCTGTGGCTGGTCCGCGCCGTATACCTCACTCCCGACGCCGATCCCGCGACTCTGCTCGACACCGCCGAGTTCCCCTCCGGTGACGACCTGCGCGCGCACCTGTTCGACCATCTCGTCGACGCGCTCATCGCGACCCGCACGCCCAGCGACAATCCCGACGACCTGTTCCGGCCACGCCATCGGCACGACCCCGAGCAGGTGCAGAACTGGCTGAGATATCTCGCCGCCTACCTCACCCGCGACGTCGGCACACGGGACTTCGCGTGGTGGAAACTCGCTCGGTACACCGGGGCCGTCACCCGACGGACGCGGCTGCGGATCGGGCTCGCGTTCGGGGTGTCGGTCGGTGCGGTGATTGGGCTGGCGTTCGGGTGGCCGCAGGGCATCATGTTCAGCCGTTGGCTCGGCCTCACCGTCGGGTTCGGCGCGGGCGGTCTGGTCGCGGCCGTCGTCACGTTCACGGTGTGGGATTCCGCCGCGAGGTGGCCGGACGACCAACCCGGGTTCGCCGATCTGCGTCTGCGCGGGCGGATCGGCCGTCTGGTCGCGATGGTGCTCGGGACGGCTTGGGGCGCTTCGAAGATCATGGTCATCGGCAGCTTGCTCCTCCTGGGCTTGCGGGAGTCCTTCGAGCTGGGAACGAGTTTGGCTTTCAGCGGGCTCGTGATCGTGTTCTTCGTGGGCCTTGTCGGCTGGGTGGCGTTCCGCCTCACCACCGGCGTGATCAGGTGGGCCGAGACGCCGAGTCAGCTCAAGAGATCCGGCACACCCTGGGAAAGCTGGCGCCGCGACCGCAATCTCACCGTCGTGCGGTTCGCCGCCGGAGTGCTGGTGGGCGGTGGCTCGGCAGGCTTGTTGTTCGAGGCGAGCGCGATGGCTTCAGTCGGTTTCGAGGCCGCCACGGTGCTGGTCTGTTCGATCGCGGCGGTCATCTTCGGGCTCGCCGCGGGGTTGCTCGCGGTGTTCACCGGGGACCACCGCGCGTGGCCCGCCTATCTCGTCGCCACCCACAGACTGGCTGGCGAAGGACTGCTCCCGCGCGACCTCATGTCCTTTTTGGACGATGCGCATCGGATCGGGCTGCTGCGCGCGGTCGGGCCGCTGTATCAGTTCCGCCACGCGGAATTCCAGGATCACCTAGCCTAGCTGTTTGTCGACGAAGCACCATCGCCACGTCTCGCCGGGCTCGAAGCTGCGCATGACCGGGTGCAGTGTGTCCTGGAAATGCCGGGTCGCGTGCTTACCGACGGACGAGTCACAGCAGGCGACGTTGCCGCACTTGAGGCACATGCGCAGGTGGACCCAGTTCAGGCCCTCCTCGACGCAGGCCGCGCACTGGTCTTGAGACGTCGGATCGACCTCGCGCCAGGCGTGGCTCAGGTGCTTGCACGAGCCCGCGGTGGCCGCCGGCGTGCGGAGTTCCCTGTTCTCCGCCAAGGGAGCCTCCTCCTTGGCACGGTCCAACATGGACTCTTCGATGTCGAGCCGCTCCAGCACGCGGCGGAGCACCTCGTCGTCGGCCTTGCCCGCGTCGCGCGCCTCCACGAAGTACTGGCGCTCGGCTTCCATCATCTCCAGCCGCAACCGGCGGTAGGCGCTGCTCGGCGTCTCCTCGAGCGAACCTTGGGTGCCAAGGCGTTCCCACGCGGAGTCGGTGCGGTGGCGCATCCGGTCACGCAGCCGGTCGAGCACCTCGGGCGGGTCGTCGGGCGTCCTGACCTCCTCCAGCTTCGCGAGCGCGGCGTGGGACATGGCGTTGATGAGCGCGGCCTCCTGCAACGCGTCCTCGGCCGGGTCGGGCGCGGGCAGCTTGAGCCTGCGCACCAGCCAGGGGAGCGAACTTCCTTGCAGCACCAGCGTTCCGGCCACCACGACGAACGCGGCCAGCACCAGCACGGCGCGCTGGGGCGTGTCGTCGGGCAGCACGAACGCGGCCGCGAGCGTGACGACACCGCGCATGCCAGCCCAGGCGACGACCGCCGAGTACGACCACCGCCAGGCCTTGAGCCGGAAGAGCCGCCGCGCCGACGCGATCCCGAACATCCACACCGCGCGCGTCAAGATCGTCACCAGCAGGATGGCCGAGCAGATCACCGTCAGCTGCCAGCCGCTGAGGTCACCGCGCGCGACCTCGGCGAGGATCGGCCGGACCTGCAACCCGATCAGCAGGAAGACCATGTTTTCCAGCAGGAATTGGATGGTCTGCCAGTTCAGCCTGCTCGCCAGCCGCGAGGAGCCGGACAGCATCTCCGGCGCCTTGTGCCCGAGGATCAGCCCGGCGAGCACCACCGCCAGCACCCCGGAACCATGGAACGCCTCGGCCGACAGGTACGCGATGAACGGCACCGCGAGCGAAAGCGCCGTGTCGGTCACCGGATCCTCGAGCCGCGTCCGGATCATCGCCGCGACGAATCCGACCAGCAGCCCGATCAGGATCCCCACCCCGGCGGCGCGCAGGAAGTCGCCCCCGATCTGCCACAGCGTCACCGAACCCGCGATGCCCGCGATGGCCGTCCGCAACGCCACCAGCGCGGCCGCGTCGTTCACCAGGCTCTCGCCCTCGAGCAGCCGCACGATCTTGCGCGGCATCCCCACCCGCCGCGCCACGGCCGTCGCCGCGACCGCGTCCGGCGGCGCGATGACCGCCCCGATCGCGAACCCGGCCGCCAGCGGCAGCCCCGGGATCACCAGCCACGCGACGAACCCGACGACCAGCGTGGTGAACGTGACCAGCCCGACGCTCAGCAGCGCGATCGGCCCCCGGTTCGCCCGGAAGTCGACCAGCGACGTCTGGATCGCGGTCGCGTAGAGCAGGGGCGGCAGCAGCCCGAGCAGCACGACCTCGGGCACCAGGTGCACCTCGGGCACGCCCGGGAGGTACGAGACCGCCACGCCGACCGCGATCAGGCACAGCGGCTCCGGCCAGTCGAGTCTCCTGGCCACCGTGGTGACCAGGAGAACGGCCACTACCAGCCCAACGATCAACGCCGCGATGTCCACCGCGTCATTGTCGCTGGTCAGTCCACCCGGGTCAGAACAGCCCCAGCGCGGCCGCGAGCGGGCCGCTCAGCGTGCGCACGTAGGTGTTGGTGAGGTGGTTGTCCCGGTAGACGACGACGTTGCCGATCACCGCGGGGCACGACGTGCCGTCGCAGAGCCAGTTCGTCATGTCGACGATCCTGACCCCGCTGAGCCCGTCCGCGGCTTCGGCCAGCGGGTCGCCCTCGGACGGGAAGGCGGCCTGCCGCCGGGTGTCGCAGGCGGCGCGATCGGGGTTGCGCTGCAGGCAGGCGGGCACGCTGAGCGAGGGCCGCGGGATCTCCCGGATGACCGCGACGGGGATGTTCGCTTCGCTCAGCCTGGTCAGCACCGTGCGGTAGCCGTCGACCAGCACCGACCGCGACGGCCAGGTCCACTCCAGGTCCTCCACATAGGACTGCGGGGACATGGCCGCCGTGATCACCAGGTTCGGGCGCAGCGCGACGACCGACTCCAGCGCCGTCTGATTGAAGTCGGCGCAGTTGGTCAGCGGGATCCCGGCCTCGCTCGGCGCGGTCGCGGTGAACGGGCAGCCGTTGCGGACGACGACCTTGAGCCGCCAGTCGGTGTGCTTGCCGACGTACTCGGCGAGCGCGGTGCTGTACATCGCCGCGTGCGAGTCACCGAGCAGCACGACGGTCTTCGTCGCGTTCGGGTTGCCGTAACCACACGCCGAGCCGGTCAGCTTGTTCTCGAAGTCGTAGGTGGCGCAGCCGGGGCGGTCGAGCAGCGGGAAGTCGTCGCGGGCGATCGCGGGATCTGGAACGATCGGGACGCCGGTCGGCACCGGGCTCGGCTCGACGGGGGACAAGGCGAGTGCGCCGGGGTGCTTGTTCGTGAGCGCGGAGCGGGCGGCGAGGTCGTCCAGCTTGGCCTGCCCGAAGTGCCAGGGAACGGTCGCCACGATGACGCTCGTCGCCACCATGGCCACCCCGAGCAGATAGGTGACGCGCCGTCGTTTCGGCTTGCGGAACGGGTCTTCGATGAAGCGCTTGGACGCCGCCGCGAGCGCGAAGCTCAGCGCGGAGGCGACCACTACTTGGAACGCGCTGAGATGGGTATTCCCTGACTGCTCCAGCAAGAAGACGATGACCGGCCAATGCCAGAGGTACAGGCTGTACGAGATGTCGCCGATGTAGCGCAGCGGCGGCACGCTCAGGTAGGGCGTGATCTCGGCGTAGGTGTGCTCGTTCCCGTCACCCGCGAGCAGGAGCGCGACCGTGCCGAGGGTCGGGATCGCGGCGATCCAGCCGGGAAAGGCCATCTCGGTCGTCAGTGTCACGGCCGAGACGACGACGGCCGCGAGGCCGATCCAGCCGAGCAGCAGCTGCGCGAGCCCGCCGAGGCGGAGCCGGTGCAACGCGATCGCCGCCAGTCCGCCGATGCCGAGTTCCCACATCCGCGTCGGCGTGATGAAGTACGCGGCCCCGTGGTGAGCGGGCGTGAACAGCACCGAGAACGCGAACGACACCACGCTCACGAGCACGACCGCGCCGAACGCCCAGCGCGCCGGATTCGCCTTCTTCCGGGCCGCGAGCACGGCGCTGGTCAGCAGGATCAGCGGAATGACGAGGTAGAACTGCTCCTCGACCGCCAGCGACCAGAAATGCTGTACCGGCGAAGCCGTCGCGGTGGCGTGCGCGTAGTCCGAGGACAGGACCGCCAGCGTCCAGTTCTGAACGTTCAGCGCGGCCGAGACGACCTCGCGGAACACATCCGGCCAGCGGGAAACCGGGGCCAGCAGCACGGTCGCGGCCACGGTGACCAGCAGCACGGCCGTCGCGGCAGGCACCAGGCGGCGAAGGCGGCGAGCGTAGAACTCGAGCAGGCCCAGGCGACCGGTACGGCGGATCTCGCTGGTTAGCGTGCCGATGATGAGGAAGCCCGAGATGACGAAGAAGACGTCGACGCCGATGAAACCGCCTGGGAGCCAGGTGGGCCTGAGGTGGTAGAAGACGACCAGGCCGACGGCGAGCGCACGCAGGCCTTGGATGTCGAGGCGCTGGGCGGGCTTCTGGGGCCGGGCGGGTGAGCCGGTCACGGCATCAAGGACGGCGGCCACTCGAGTGCTCCCGTTCTCCCGACAACGCAAATCGAGAGCAACAGGACTTGTCACTCTAACGGCGAGCAGGATAGATGGTCGCTCTCGGTCGTCGCAGGCGAGGGGCTGGTTGACGCCGCAGAGGGGCCGTGAGTGCTTTGACCGGTTAGAGCCAGCCGGTTTTTGGCGGTCTACGCCTGGCCTGGGCTTGGCTGGTCGGTATGAACGGGGCTTGTGTCACGCTCAGCGGAACGACAGTGACTTATGTGTGGTGGTGTGTGGGAAACGAGGCGTTCAACGCTCCGTTTCCCATGCGCCGGGCCCCGGTCTGGGTGACACGGGCGGCCTTTGTCACCCACAGCGTTGCAAGGGCGGCCCTTGTCACGTGCCCAGGGTGGATGAGTCCGAGCGAGTGGAAGAATTTCTGCATCTAACGGAGCAAACCTTCCACTCGCGCCGAGACTCGCGTGGTCGGTCGCCAGGTACCGGTCCGTTAGAACCGGCCGCAGCACTCACGACCCCGGTCCGACGGGGAGGGGGCGGACGCCTGGTTCGGGGCTACCCGCTCTGGTTGAATCAGGTCAGCGACTTCGGGACAGCACGCCGCACTCTCCCCAGCTCGCTCCTTGGAAGCTTCCTGAACCATGGAGGATCTTTATGAGCTCGTCCAGAGTGCGGCTCGTGCTCGCTGCGCTGCTGCTGGCCACTTCGGTGCCGTTAGGGTCCGGGACCATGGCAGCAGCGGCTCCCGGTCCCGTTCCGTTCAGCAGCATCGTCCCGGCGCCTGCCAGCGCGGTCCAGACCAGTGGGGTGACCTACACGCTGCCGTCCAGCGTCGCGATTTCGACCGATGTGCCGGGCATCGGGGACCAGCTGGCCGCGACGCTGCGGAAGTCGACCGGGTACGCCATTCCGGTGCACACCCCGCCCGCCGCCGACGGGATCCAGCTGCTGCTGTCCGGGGCTCCCGCGAGTGTGGGTGACCAGGGCTACCAGCTCGACGTGACCGCTGACGGGGTGACCGTCCGGGCGAACAAGGCGGCCGGGCTGTACGCCGGGGCGCAGACGTTGCTGCAGCTTTTCCCGCCGCAGGCGCAGGGGAGCACCGTGACCGCGGGGCCGTGGAAGCTGACCGGCGGGAAGGTCGTCGACCAGCCGCGGTTCGGGTACCGGAGCGCGATGCTCGATGTGGCGCGGCATTTCTTCACGGTCGCGCAGGTGAAGCGGTTCATCGACGAGATCGCGCGGTACAAGCTGAACTACTTCCACCTGCACCTGGCCGATGACCAGGGCTGGCGGATCATGATCAACGGCTGGGAGCGGCTGGCCACCTACGGCGGCAGTACGCAGGTCGGGGGCGGCGCCGGCGGGTACTACACACAGGCCGAGTACGCCGACATCGTCGCCTACGCGCAGTCGAAGTACATCACCGTCGTGCCCGAGATCGACATGCCGGGACACACCAACGCCGCGCTGGCGTCCTATGCCGAGCTGAACTGTGATGGCAAGGCGCGGCCGCTGTACACCGGGACCGATGTCGGGTTCAGCTCGCTGTGCACCTCGAAGGAGATCACGTACACCTTCCTGGACGCCGTGGTCGGGCAGCTCGCGGCGTTGACGCCCGGTCCCTACCTGCACATCGGCGGGGATGAGGCGAAGTCGACGCAACCGGCCGACTACAAGACCTTCATCAACCGGGTGCAGCAGATCGTGCTCAAGCACGGCAAGAAGCCGATCGGGTGGCACGAGATCGCGAACGCGACGCCGGTCGCGGGCGCGGTGGCGCAGTTCTGGGACACCAACACCAGCAACACCGCGGTGGCCAACGCGGTCAAGAACAACGGCACCAAGGTGCTGATGTCGCCCGCGAACCGCGCGTACCTGGACATGAAGTACACGAGCAGCACCTCACCCGGTAACGACTGGGCAGGCACGATCGAGGTCAAGAAGGCTTACGACTGGAACCCGGGCGCCTACTTGAGCGGGGTCGGGGAGTCGGCTGTCGCCGGCGTCGAAGGTCCACTGTGGACCGAGACGATCAAGACCATGGGCGACATCGAGGTCATGACCTTCCCGAGGCTGGTCGGGCTCGCCGAGCTCGGGTGGTCGCCGCAGAGCACGCACAACTGGACGGCGTTCAGCAAGCGGCTCGCGCAGCAGGGGCCATTGTGGAAACTGCTGGGTATCAAGTACTACAAGTCGCCTCAGGTGACCTGGCCGTCAGGATCGTAAGTGACGTTCGTTGATCGACAGCTCGCCGACGGGATCGTCCGTGGTGTGGAACGCGATGGTGTCCAGCTCTTCCTGGGCCTGCCGTACGCCGCGCCGCCCGTCGGCGAGCTGCGGTTCCGGGCCCCGCGGGCGGTCACGCCGTGGGCGGGGGTCCGGGACGCGCTGGAGCTTCCGCCGATGGCGTTGCAGCCCGCGCTCACCGGGAAAGGGCTTGTCGGCGGTGAGGACTGTCTCTACCTGAACGTCTACGCGCCCGCCGCGCCCGGGCCCTACCCGGTGCTGGTGTGGATTCACGGCGGTGGCGGGGTGATGGGCTCGCCGAACCAGTTCGACGGGAGCGCGTTCGCGCGCAACGGTGTGGTCGTGGTGACCATCGCGTATCGGCTCGGGGTGCTCGGCATGCTCTACCGGCCGGATATCGCGGACGTGAACGTGTCCACCTTGGACCAGATCCGCGCGCTGGAATGGGTGCGGGACAACATCTCCGCGTTCGGCGGCGACCCGGCCCGGGTCACGCTCGGCGGCCAGTCGAACGGCGGGCGTACGGTCGGGACGCTGCTCGCGGTGCCCGCCGTCGACGGGCTGATCCGGCAGGCGATCATCCAGAGCGGCACCGGCGTCGGGTCCGTTGTGGACACTCCGGAGGAGGCCGCGAAGATCGCGGACGCCGTCCAGGCCGAGGCGGGCGGCGAGCTGCGTGAGCTGCCCGCCGAGGAGATTGTCGCGGCGCAGCAACGGGTCGGGCTCGCCTCGGGCACCATGGTGACCTACCGGGTGGTCGTCGACGGGACCGTCCTGCCCCGGCGTCCCGGTGAGGTGAAGGCCAAGGTTCCGGTGCTGATCGGGACCACCCACGACGAGCAGGACCTGTTCCACATGCTGACCAGGGGCGGCGCGCGGCTGCTCGGGAGCGGCTCGACCGTGCTGAATCCCGAGGAGCTGGCCAAGGCACGGGCCGCTTATCGCGCGCTGCTGCCGGACTGGCCCGCGGAACTCGCCGAGCGGCACGCGTTCACCGCGGGGGACTGGTGGATCCCGGCGATCCGGTTCGCCGAGGCGCAGGACCGTCCCGTGTGGATGTACCGGCTGGACTGGCGGATCAGGCCGTTCGGCAAGGGAATGGGCGCGCCGCACGGGCTCGACCTGGCGTTGATGTTCGACGACGTCCGGAACGTGAACTGGCGGTACCTTTTCGGGGCCCGTAAGCCCGATTGGGACCGGCTGCAGGCCGTCGCGACGGAGATGCACTCCGCGTGGGTCCGCTTCATCGCGAGCGGGAATCCCGGCTGGCCCGCGTACACCCCGGAATCGCGTACCACAAGGCTGTTCGACGACGTCTCGTCTACTGTGGACGATCCGGATCGGGAGCAGCGTCTCGTTTGGACGACTACGGGATAAAGCGGGCTTTATCCCGGGAAAGAGCACCCGGGATAAAGCCCGCTTTATCCCCGATTACGCCGTGATCTTGTCGACGTTGGGGCCGCCGTTGGCGGTGGTGGCCACCGCCTTGATCTTGTTGACGCCCGCGGTCAGCTGGACCGTGACCGTCTTGGTCACCCAGGTCGTCCACGCGCCGGTGCCGGGGAACGAGACCCCCGGGGACACCACCGTGCCGTTGACCGAGATGTCCATCGGCCGGTTGGCCGTGGTCCCGTTCGCGAACCGGAACACCACGTTCGCGGTGCCGGCGGCCGCGGCGTTGACCGTCCACTCGACCGAGCTGCCGACCACGTTGTCGTAGTTGACGAACCCGCTGCCGGTGAACCCGGCGTGGTTCGACTCCACGACGCCGTTCACGATCGTCGCGTCCTCGGCCTGGTAGTCCACCGGCGTGCCGGGGTCACCGCCGCCGCTGGTCTTCGCCTTGACCTCCGCGCTGTACGCGGACACGTTGCCCGCCGCGTCCTTCGCGCGCACCTTGAAGCTGTATTCGGTGTTGGCCGCGAGACCGGTGGCGATGAACGTGGTGCCCGAGGTGCTGCCCGCGTCCGCGCCGTTCACCTGGATGTCGTACCCGGTGACGCCCACGTTGTCGGTCGAGGCGTTCCACGCCAGCGCGACGCTGGACGAGGTCACGCCGGTGCTCTGCAGGCCACCGGGCACGGTCGGCGCCTGCTGGTCGCCACCGCCGCCGCCACCGGCCGGGACCGTCTGCGTGGCGGTGTTGTAGCCGGTGACACGCACGGACGGGGAACCGCCCTTGAGGTCAGCCGTGCGGTACGTGGCGGTGAGCGTGGTCTGCTCGCCGGGCCACAGGCTGACCGCGTTGTCGTTCCACTGGATCGGCAGCACCGGGGTGCTGCCCACGACCACGTGGGCGTCCAGGTAGAACGCCGGCGTCTTGCCGGTGCCGGTGTTCTTCAGGGTGACCTTGGTGGTGGTCGTGTCACCGGAGGTGGTCGAGCTGGCGCTCGCGGAGACCGTGGTCTGCGCCAGCGAGCTCAGGCCGGTCAGGTTCGCCGACGACGACATCGGCGTGTAGTACCAGTCGGTGCCGCTCCAGTTGAGCGCGTCCTGGGTGCCCGACGACAGCCAGTACACGTTGCGGCTGACCTCGGCGCCGGACGAGTCGGTGAGCACCAGCTTCGCCAGGTACGTGGTGGACAGCCCGCTGACCGACGGGATGGTCAGCGCGGTGGCCTTGCCGCCGTCACCGGGGACCGACACGTTCGCCGTCTGGCTGAACTTCTCGGTGCCGTCGGTGTTGTACAGCTTGACCGAGGCGGTGAGCCCGCTCGCGGTGCCGTGGTTCTTGTTGATCACCACGACCGACTTGGTGTCGTACGAGTACTGGATGTGGACCGGCTCGTTGGCCTTCTTGGCGCCGTAGTAGCTGCCGCCCTGGTCCATGTAGCGGTCGAACAGCTGCCAGTGCAGCGAGGTCCAGCCGCTGTTGAGCATCCAGTAGATCAGGCCCGTCGAGGGGTTCGACGAGTCGGTGAAGTTCCGCGCGTGCGACTCGTACTCGGCGCGGATGTTCTCGTACTGCGCCAGCTGCGCCTTCTTCACCCATTCCTGCAGGCTCGACGAGTTGCCGTAGCGGGCGTTGAGCGCGTTGCCGAACAGCTTCAGGTTGGCGAAGGTGGACGACTGCGAGCGGTGGTACTGCGCCGTCGACGGGCTCTTCCACATGGTGTCGAGCTCGCTCGCCGACATCATCCGGTTCAGCGTGTCCATCGTCGGGATGTCGACGCCCGCGCTGGTCTCGGAGTTGAAGCCCCACGCGCCACCGGAGTCGGCGTGCGCCTTGTCGTACCAGTACACCGGCGGCACGTAGTCGTACGGGCCGTTCATCTTCATGCCGGAGCTGCCCAGCTGCGGCGAGGACTTCGCCGACGCCGCCGGGATCACCGGGACGGAGAAGTCGGCCGCGTTGATCGCGTCCAGGTACTCCTTCTCGATGGTGCCGTTCGGCGCGAAGTCACTGCCGATGTGGAAGGACATCACGCTCGGGTGGTTGCGCAGGCGCTCGGCCTCGCCGGTCATCGAGAGCTTCGCGGTCACGTGGTCGGCCGCGGTCCACGCCTGGCCGTTCTCGCCGCCGCTGCCGCCTTCCCACTTGTCACAGCATTCCCAGCCGGGCATGGTCAGCACGCCCAGCTCGTCGGCCATCTCGAAGAACTCGTCCGGCTCGATGTGGCCTTCCAGGCGCACGGTGTTCATGCCCATGTCGAGCACGTACTTGAGCCGGTCCTTGGCGATGACCGGGTCCCAGCGCAGGAACAGGTCGGGCGAGTAACCGCCGCCGAGCACGAGCAGCGGGCGGAAGTTGATCGTGTACAGACGGCCCTTGTCCTTGATCGGGGCCTTGATGTCCCGCACGCCGAAGCGCTCGTTCTCCACGTCCGACGCCGCGCCCGCGACGCTCGCGGTCAGCTTCAGGTCGTAGAGGTGCTGGCCGCCCATGCCGGCGGGCCACCAGACGTCCGGGTTGTCGATGCCGACCGAGCCGAACGTGACGGTCTTCTTCTCCTTGGCGGCCAAGGAGACGTTCTGGCTGATCGCGACGCCGGCGACGGTGCCGGACACGGTCGCGGTGACCGCGGCGCTCGAGTCGTTGCGGACGTCGACCTTGGCGGTCAGGTCCGCGTGCCCGAGGTTCGTGGCCAGCTTGGTGTTCACGTGCGCGCCGCGCAGCGCGACCGGGCCGCTGCGGCGGACCAGCAGGTCACGCACGATGCCCATGTTCTGGTCCGGCGGGGTCTGCGCCCAGTCGATCCAGCCCATGGTCAGGTCGGCGTTCGGGTTGTTCGGGTAGATCTTCAGCGCGATCGCGTTCGCGCCCTGCTTCACCTGCGCCGTGATGTCGAGGTCGTGGCGGGTGTAGGCGCCCCTGACCTGAGCCGAGTCCGCCACCTTCGTGCCGTTGACCCAGACGTCCGCCCTGGACAGCACCCCCGAGAAGTCGAGGTAGGTGCGCTTGTCGGTCGAGTCCACGTTCAGATCGGCCTTGTACCACCACGGCACCGAGAAGTCCGCCTTGTTGACGTTCTTCATGTTGGTCGAATAGAACGGGTCGGGGTACTTGCCGTTGGCGAGCAGGCCCGCGTAGACCGTCGAGCGGGACGAGACCGGCACCCAGCCGCTCGTCGGGAACCCGGGCTTGGTCACCGCCGAGTCGTCGCTCACCTTGGAAGAGGACTGGATGAGGTAACCGGGGATGGGGGTCGCGGTGCCCGCGTCCGCGGCCACGGACAGCGCCGTGACCGGGGCCGGCTGGCCGGTGGCGGACGGCACGGCGGCGACGCCGCAGACGGCGACGGCGAGCGTGGTCACCGCCAGTAACCGGATCGGGGTTCGGGAGAATCTCTGCCGGAACTTCACGAGCGCGCCTCCTCAGGCACACGGCGGCGGGGGAAACATGGGAGGTTATTGTTAGGAAAGTTCCCTAACAATTGAGTGATGCTAGACCCCGTCAGGAGGTCAGACAATGGTTGACTTGCGGCGGATCGTCGGGTTCTGTGACTGCGCCGCCGGGCTCCCGGTGAGCGGGACGGGTCGCGACGCGTCGTGCTTGACCAGTCTGTTTCGCAGTGTCTAGGGTGGCGCTGAAAGCGCTTTCTCGGCAGCGTTGCCCTCGAGGAAACGGAGCGCGATGGTCGCCCGCATCGACGATCTGACCAGGCGGAAGTCCGCCACGCCCGCGAGCGCGGGGCGGCAGGGCCGGTTCGGCGCGTTCGTCAAGCGGAGCTGGCCTCCGGTGGCGCTGCTGGCGGCCTGTTTCGTGCTCTGGTGGGTGGTCACGGCGGCCGGGCTGGTCAAGCCTTATCTCGTTCCGTCACCGGGCGACACGCTCCGTGTCATCCTCGACAAGCCCGGCTACTTCGGCTTCCACACCTGGGTGACCACCTACGAGACCGTGCTGGGCTTCGGGATCGCGATCGTGGTCGGCGTGCTGGCCGCCGTGCTGATGGTCTCCTCGCCCGCCGTCGAGAAGACGGTCTACCCGCTGCTGCTGTTCGCACAGGTCATCCCGAAGATCGCCATCGCGCCGCTGTTCGTCGTCTGGCTGGGGTTCGGGCTCACGCCGAAGATCTTCGTGGCCGTGCTGATGGCGTTCTTCCCGGTGGTGATCTCGATGGTCACCGGGCTCAAGTCGATCGACCCGGAGATGCTGCAGCTCTCGGCCACCATGGGGGCGGGGCGGGGGCAGACCTTCCGCAAGATCCGCTTTCCCGCCTCCCTGCCGTATTTGTTCTCCGGGCTGAAGATCGCCGCGACGCTCGCCGTCACCGGCGCGGTGGTCGGCGAGTTCGTCGGCGCCAACGCCGGGCTCGGCTACGTCATCCTGCAGGCCAACGGAAACCTGGACACGCCCGTGCTGTTCGCCGGGCTGTTCATCATGTCGCTGCTCGGGGTCGTGCTGTTCGTGCTGGTGGAGGTGCTCGAGTACTTCGTGCTGCCGTGGCACGTGAGCCGCCGCTCGGACTCCGGCGCCGTCGCCACCATCTGAAGGGAAGACCGATGAAGCTCCGCGTGTTCATAGTGGCCTTGCTGGCGTTGACCGCCGCCTGCGCGCCGTCGGTCGAACCTGCGAAGGAGTCCACGGGTGACGGGCTGGACAAGGTGACCCTCACGCTGAACTGGTACCCGTACGGCGAGCACGCGCCTTTCTACTACGGCAAGAAGAAGGGCATCTTCGCCAAGCACAAGATCGACCTGAACATCCAGGCAGGGCAGGGCTCGCAGAAGACCGTGCAGGTGACCGGCGGCGGGCAGACCGACTTCGGCTGGGCGGACACCTCCGCGCTGCTCGGCGGCGTCGGGCAGGGCATGCCGGTGAAGAGCGTCGGCGTGTTCCTGCAGAAGACGCCGTCCTCGGTGCAGTTCTTCTCGGACAAGAACATCACCAAGCCCGCCGACCTCAAGGGCAAGACCATCGCGTCCACCGCGGGTGACGCGCTGACGAAGACGTTCCCGATCTTCTTGAAGGCCAACGGGATGAGCGAGAGCGACGTCGTCATGCAGAACACCGACGCGGCGGGCAAGATCGCCGCGGTGCTGGCGAGCAAGACCGACGCGCTGCTCGGCTACGCGACCGACCAGGGCCCGACGATCGCCGAGAAGGCGGGCAAGCCGGTGTCGTCGCTGAAGTACGCCGACTTCGGGCTGAGCTACTTCAGCAACGGCCTGGTGGCGCAGGACAAGACGATCGCGGACCGCAAGGAGCTCGTGCGGCGCATGGTCGCGGCGACCACCGAGGCCTGGACGGCGGCGAGCGCCGACGTTCCCGGAGCGGTCGAGGCGATGGCGGGCGCGTCCGAGCAGCTGCCGTCCGCGAAGGTGCTCACGGACCAGTTCACCGCCACCATCCAGCTGCTGCACACCGACGCGACCAAGTCGCTGCCGCCGGGCGTCAACGACGAGGCTGACTGGAAGAAGACGATCACCGTCTTCGCCGACGCGGGCCTGATCAAGACCGCCGAGGCGCCGTCGAAGTACTGGGACGCCAGTTTCGCGGTGAAGGGATGAGCATGACGGCCAGCCGGGTGGCGGACCTGGTGTCGTTGGCGGACGTCGGCGTTTCCTTCCGTACCAAGCGAACCGACGTCACGGCGCTGCGCGACGTCTCGCTCTCGGTGCGGCCTGGCGAGTTCGTGTCCATCGTCGGGCCGTCCGGCTGCGGCAAGTCGACGCTGCTGAAACTGGTGTCGGGTCTGCTGCGGCCGTCCAGCGGAACGGTGTCGCTGCTGGGTTCGCCGGTCGAAGGCCCGCGTCGCGACATCGGCTACGTGTTCCAGCGCGCGGCGTTGCTGGAATGGCGCTCGGCGCGCAAGAACATCTTGTTGCAGGCGGAAATGCGCCGCCTGCCCGCGGCGGAGGCCCGTCGCCGGACGGACGAGCTGATCGAGATGACCGGCCTCACCGGCTTCGAGGACGCTTACCCGCACGAGCTGTCCGGCGGCATGCAGCAACGCGTGGCGCTGTGCCGCGCCTTGCTCCACAAGCCCCCGGTCCTGCTCATGGACGAGCCGTTCGGCGCGCTGGACGCGTTGACGCGCGAGCACATGAACGTCGAGCTGCGGCGGATCTGGGCGGAGACGGGCACGACCGTCCTGCTGGTGACGCACTCGATCGCGGAGGCGGTGTACCTCGCGGACCGGGTGGTCGTGATGACCGCGCGGCCGGGCACGATCGAGGAGATCATCCCGGTGGAGCTGCCCGCCGAGCGGGACTACGTGCGGACGGTCGCGGAACCCGAGTTCGCGAAGGTGACGGCGCGCATCCGGAACCTGCTCGGCGCGGCCTCGGCGAGTGACTAGCCTGCGCGGTATGTGCGTTTCGAGCGACGTGGCCGAGTTCAGCGGGACGACCCTGTACGGCGGCCGCTGTGAGCACCCCGAGCATGGGCGCATCGAGGTGCTCGGTTACCAGAACACCGCGGAGAACCTGGCCGGTGGCCCCAACGCGATGCTGCTGCACGTGTCCACCTCGGGCATGCGGCCGGACCAGTTCATCCCGGTCGGGCGGCACGACGACATCCTGGCGCGGATGGCCGCGGCGACCCGCCCGGTCGCCGCGGCGGGCGGCATGGCCTGGATGGGCGCCGACGACGAGGTGACCGTGTTCGAGCACGACATCTACACGGTCGTCCTCGCCGAAGACCCGCTGCGCGTGCCCGCCGCGCTGAGCCGGGTCGCCCCGCACAAGCGTCCGGTGCTCAAGCCGGAGCTGCTCGAGTTCTACGCGGATGTGTTCCCCGGCCGTTCGATCGCGCTCTGCTGTTTCGACAACGCCGACGCGCACCGCGCCAAGCCGCTGCTGATGTGGTACCGGCCGTCGGAGCCGGACCGTATCGTGTTGCCCGCGCTGGATTGTCACACCGGGGGCGTGCCGGATCTCCGGACGCCGGTCGCGACGGACCATTACCTGGTCTTCGGCACCGATGACGCCGAAGACTGGGGTGAGGAGGTCCGCTACGAAGACGGCATGCGGCACAAGCTGCGCGCGTTCCTGCCCGACCGCGTGGTCGGGGTCCAGGCTGAGGAAACCTTGCCCAATGGGGATTTCGCGATCGACTACGACGACCTGCTCCGCGCCGACCTCGGCCGCATCACCCGCCTCCAGCCCGCTTGACGTCGTGAGTGTTTTGGCCGGTTAGAACCGGCCGTACCACTCACGACCCCAGATCACGGGGAGACCAGTTCGCCCGCCAGCAGGTCCAGCAGCAGGCCGTCGTGCCAGGTCCCGTCGGGCCCGCGCTCGTAGCGCCGCATGACGCCGACCGGCTTGAACCCCAGCCGCTTGTACACCCGGATCGCGGCCTCGTTCGACGCGGCCGGGTCGATCACCAGCCGGTGGTGACCGCGCTGCTCCAGCAGGAAGGCGGCGAGCGTGTGGATGGCGTCGGCGCCGATGCCGCGGCCCTGGAAGTCCGGGTGCACGGCGATGTCGATGCCCGCGTGCCGGTACTGCGGATCGTCCTCCTCGAAGGCCAGGATGATGCCCGCGATCCCGTCGTCGGCTTCGATCGCGAAGCAGGTCGTGTCTTCGTCGGCGTCGAGCAGGTAGGCGACCTGCTCCGCGACACCTTCCTCGGCGTCGCCCCACCAGCGTGCGACTTCGGGGTGGCCCAGTATCTCCTGGAACCGGGCCGCGTCGGAAGCGCCTGCGGGGCGGAGGCTGACTTTGCCGCCGAAGAGGGGCTTGTCGGTCACAGTCATCGGTGTCTCCTACCGTGCTGTTGGTCCTGACGCGATCAGCTTGCCTCCCGATGACGTCTTGGCGCCAGGTCAATCCCCATTTAAGCTGATGAAACACTGCGTCGGGGGACAAGCGGTGCCACTCTATGGGGGAGTTAACTTGGTTGCGCCCACTTCGCGGCGGCTTTCCGCCGCGCTCGCTCTCGCTGTGACTTTCGGTGGGGTCTCCGCCATGCCCGCTTGGGCGGCCGAGGGACCTGATCTGCGGGTTACCGCCTCAGTCGAAGGTTCATACGTCGTCGGCCAGACCGTTCCGATCAAGCTCACGGTCACCAATGTGGGCACCAAGACCGCCACCGCGGCGAAAGGGCGGAGCACGTTCGTCTCCGGTTCGAAGTTGTTCCTGCCGTCGTTCGAATGGAAGGAATTCAACCCGGCCCCGCCGAATACCGGTGCGACGCTCGCACCCGGTGCCACGAAGGAACTCGTTCTCAAAGCCCAGCTTGACAAATGGGGTGGCGGTGACGCCACGGTCAAGCTGGCGGTCACCACACCGGGTGACGTGACGCCTGCTGACAACGAGGTCGTGCTGACCGTGCCGATCGTGTCGCCTGCCACGAAGGGCACCGTGAGCGGAGTGGTCTACGGCGACGCCGACCGGGACGGGCAAGCCGGTGCCGGAGAGGTGCTCAAAGACGCTCACCTCAAGCTGACCGGCGACCGCGCCACGCCGGCCATCGAGGCGACCACCGATGAGCAAGGGCGATTCAGCGTCGCTGAGGTTCCCGCGCGCCTGTACAGCCTCGATTACCTCGTATTACCGGGAGGTTGGGTCGGCGGCACGATCCAGGTGGCCGTTGACGGCTCGGGCAAGAGCGAGGATCTGCGGCTGCGTGCCGTGCGGCCACTGACCGAAATCCTCAGCGCGAAGGCCGACTTCCACGAGGACTCCTACCAGCCGGGCGACGTGGCCCATTTGACGATCACGTTGACGAACAGTGGCACGGCCGATCTGAGGACCATCCACGCGGGCTGCGACCACGTCGGCCATCAAGCGCACCTGAAGAACTGGGACGACCCCGCGTATTGGGGAGACCTGGCCATTCCGGCGGCCGGCGTGACGGTCGCCGCAGGCGAGACGAAGTCGTTCGAGGTCAGTGGAACTGTTTCGCAGGCGGCGCTGGAAGACGGGACAGTCTATGTGGCCTGCGATTTCAGCGACGACCCCTATTACAGCGGTGACACGCCGTCGATCTACGAACGAGCACGCGTGCCAGGGCTGACCGCGAACGCGCACGGAACCGTCTATCAGGACCTCAACGGCAACGGTGAGGTCGACCCCGGCGAGCCCGTCGAGGGTGTGCAGGTCGACCTCCCCGATCCGCAGACCGGTGAGGTGCTCGCCTCGGCGACCTCCGACGAGCAAGGCACGTTCGCCTTCACCACCGCGCCGCGCGGCAACTATGCCCCGATCGTGCGGGCCCCATGGTCACTCGTCGACGAAAGGGAGTCGGTTGTCGTCGCACCGTACGCCGAGTCATGGGACCAGCCGCTTCGCGTGACGACAAGCGATTCCGGCAGGCGATGACGCCGAGGCCCCGTGTCGCTTTGGGCGGCGCGGGGCCTTCGCAGGCCGGGTCAGTGGGTCTCGGGGCGGTCGAGGACGCGGAGCCAGGTGCCGTCGGGCTGACGGCGCGCGACCTGCACCCGGCCGCCCGTGCCGTCCGAAGGCCGGGTCGAGGTCAAGGCGAGGTCGCCGTAGTACAGGGTCGGCAGCGGCTCCTCGACCTTGAACTCCGGCTTCGCGGCGATGAGGCCTTCGAACACCGCGCGGATCGCGTCGCGGCCGACGGTCTCCTTGCCCGGTGGGAAGGCCAGCACGGCGTCGGGGGCGTAAAGGTCGGCGATACCCGCCGCGTCCCCGGCGTTGACCCGCTCGACGATCAGGCGGGCGAGGTCTTCGGGGGTCTTCGCTGTCTTGGTCATGGCTCCAGCCTGCGGCCGATCGAGCCAGAAGTCCAAGAGCTGGATCGACTGGTCGCTAGAATCAGTGCTTATGGAACTTCGGCAGCTCGAGTACTTCGTCGCGGTCGCGGAGGAAGCGAACTTCACCCGTGCGGCCGAGAAGGTGCACGTCGCACAGCCCGGGGTGAGCGCGCAGATCCGCCGTCTCGAACGGGAATTGGGGGAGACGCTGTTCGATCGGTCCGGCCGCACGGTCACGCTCACTGAGGCGGGCGCCGCGGTCCTGCCGTACATGCGGGCCGCGCTGGAGGCCGTCGCCGGCGCGAAGCAGGCGGTCGACGAGCTGACCGGGCTGCTGCGCGGCCGGGTCGCGGTCGGCATGGTGACCTCGTGCCGGGCGGGTGATCTGCCCGATCTGCTCGCGGACTTCCACAAGAACCACCCGGCCGTCGAGATCACGTTGTCCGAAGCCAATTCCGACGTGCTCGTCGCGTCGCTGCTGGCCGGTGCGCTCGACCTCGCGCTGATCGGTTCGGTCACCGGGTCGGTGCCAGGACTGGAAACCTCGATCGTCACCGACGAGCCCATCGTGGCCGCCGTCGCCCGGAGCGACTCCTTCGCGGACCGCGCGGCCGTTCCGCTCGTGGACTTGCGGGACCGGTCGCTCATCTGCCTGCCCAAGGGGACCGGGATGCGCGCGGCGCTCGACGAAGCCGCCGCGGTGGCCGGGTTCGAGCCGCGAATCGCTTTCGAGGCCAGCGATCCCGGTGTGCTCGCCGATCTCGCCGGGCGCGGGCTCGGCGTGGCGATCCTGCCGTCGTCATTGGCGGAAACCCGACGCGACCTGCATTCGATGTCGATCACCGAGCCGGGACTGCGCGGCACGCTCGCACTCGCCTGGCGTGCGGAAGGACCACGCGGTCCGGCCGCCCGCGCACTGGTCGAGCACGCCCGCTCGCCACGTGCTGGTTCCTCGATCGCCTCAAATCGTTAACACTATAGAGTGAATTTCTGTGGCACTCTCACCCCGACCTGTCACACGGGGAGAGGGAGCCGCTCATGCCGGTTCGTCGCTGGAAACCGTTGTCCCTGCTAGTGACCACCGTGGTCGGAGTGGTGGTCACGCTCCAGCTGACCACCAGCGCGACCGCAGCCACCTCGCTCACCGTCGGACAGGCGATCGGCCAGCAGACCGGCGTGAGCGCCACGGTCCGCGGGTATGTCGTCGGCCAGCCCACCTCGACCAGCACCGTGATCCGCTCCGGCTTCCCGAACGACTACGCGCTCGCGCTTGCCGACTCCGCGGCCGAGACGAGCACGTCGAAGATCCTCTACGTCCAGATCACCTCGGGTTTCCGCGCCCAGTACGGCTTGCAGAGCAACCCGGGCCTGATGGGCAAGCACCTCGACGTGACCGGCAAGCTCTCCGCGTACTTCTCGCACGCGGGCCTCATCTCGACGACCGCGTTCGCGCAGGTCACCGGCACGCCGCCGAGCAGCTCCACGACCACCGCGCCGCCGACGACCACGACCAGCGCCCCGACGGACGACTACTATCAGAACGCGCTCGGCAAGACCGGCCCCGCGCTGCGTTCGGCGTTGCACCAGATCATCAGCACCAACACCAAGATCAGCTACGACCAGGTGTGGGACGCGCTGAAGGCGACGGACCAGGACCCGGCGAACCCGAACAACGTCATCCTCGTCTACAGCGGCCGTTCGCAGAGCAAGAGCACCAACGGCGGCGGCGTCAACGACTGGAACCGCGAGCACGTCTGGGCCAAGTCGCACGGCGACTTCGGCACCGCGACCGGTCCCGGCACCGACCTGCACCACCTGCGCCCCGAGGACGTCTCGGTCAACTCCGACCGTGGCAACAAGGACTTCGACATGGGCGGCAGCCCGGTTTCGGAAGCACCCGGCAGCTACACCGACGCCGACTCCTTCGAGCCCCGCGACGCCGTCAAGGGCGATGTCGCGCGGATGATCTTCTACATGGCCCTGCGCTACGACGGCGGCGACGGCTTCGCGGACCTGGAAGTCGACGACGTCGTCAACAACGGCTCCGCGCCCGCCATCGGCCGGGTTTCGGTGCTCAAGCAGTGGAACCGGCAGGACCCGCCCGATGCCTTCGAGCAGCGGCGCAACCAGGTCATCTACGACACCTACCAGCACAACCGCAACCCGTTCATCGACCACCCCGAGTGGGTTTCGGCACTCTGGGGCTGAGCGCGCTGGCATTCTGTGCCGGTGACGCTAGAGCCACGACCTGAAGAAGCGAGCACCCCGGCCGAGTTCGTCGCCGCGTTGAACCGGCTCCGGCTCTGGTCGGGGTTGACTTACCGCCAGCTGGAAGGAAAAGCCGCGGCCGCCGGTGACGTGCTGCCGCCGAGCACGACGGCCACCGCGCTCGGCCGGACGACACTGCCGCGCGAGCAGCTCGTCGAGACGTTCGTGAAAGCCTGCGGTGCCGACCCCGAAAACTGGGTGGCCGCCAGGAAACGGCTGGCCATGGGCCCGGACGCCGCCGCGCCGGAGCCACCATCGCGCGAGCGGCGCCGGCTGTGGCCGCTGCTGCTGGCCGCGGTGGTGCTCGTGGCGGCGGGTGCCGTCACCACGGTCTTGCTGCTCGGCGAACGGGGACCGCTGGAGACAGGCTTCTATCACCTCAAGCCCGCCCACATCCCCGACCGGAACCTGTGTTTCGGCGAGGGCAGGGAACGCAACGGCCGCACCGACCGCCCGCTCGCCGTGCAGCGCCCCTGCGCGGATGTCGTGCCTGCCACGAAACTGGTGGCGGTCGGCACCGGCGTGTACGAGGTCCAGTGGCATCACCCCCAGATCGGCATCGGCTGCCTCTCGGTGGACGACGCGGCGCTCGGCGACGGCGCGCTGCTGTCCCCGCACGACTGCACCGGCGCCGCGCATCAGCGGTTCCTTCTTGATCCGGTGGACATCCCGGTGCCGGGCGGCTTCCTGTTACGCCCTGTGCACAGCGGTCTGTGCGTCGGCGTCCTCGGCGGCTTCGCCGAAGTCAGCCCCGGTGCCGAAGCCGTGCAAACCCCGTGCACCGGCAAGGCCGATCAAGAGGTGCTGGTCGAACCGGCATAACCCCAGTTCGGGACTGTTCCGAACAGATCCGAACGGCGTTTTCCGTTGCCTGGCGCCGGAACCCGGCGGCAGGGTTCGGGTCGAGCGGTGTTCGCTCGACTCGAACCACTGGGAGGTAACGTGAAGTCACTGATCGTCGGCTCGGCGGCGGCAGTCGCCCTGAGCCTGGCCGTCTTCGCGCCGCAGCAGGCAGCGGCGGCGCAGGGCTATGAATGCCCGCGTATCCACACCACGGGCAAGTACGCCTACACCTGGTGCCGCGTCTACAGCGGCCAGGTACGCCTGCGCGCCGACTGCAACGGCGCGCCCGACAAGTACTCGGAGTGGATCCGCCCGATCGCGGGCAACCCGACCCAGCGCCTGCAGGCGGGCTCCTGCGTCTTCGGCGTCGGCGGCGCCAGCAGCATCGAGTGGCGCCCGTGAGGCGCTTCCTGGTCGCGCTCGCCACCACCGTGGCACTGCTGGCGCCCGCGGGCGCCGTCGCGGCGAGCACGACCGGAACCGAGGCCAGGTACAGCGTCACGGTGTCCTGCCAGCTGGTCAGGATCGCGGACAACAACGTGGTCGGGGTGATCTACGGATCGGGCACCGGCACGACGTACAACAGCGCGTTCAAGAACGCGGTGAAGGACGCCAACAACGCCGTGCCGTCCGGCCACTACAAGCGGCACTGCCACTGAACGGACGTCGCCGGTGGGGCCGGTCCCACCGGCGACGTCTGCTGGTACGCAGTCACGTTCGCGTGACGGTTCTCGGCCCCCGGTAACCCTTGTCAAGCCTTCACGACTTCTCCAAGCAACGGCGAGGAGGAGTCGATGAGGCTGGTGCTGGGGTTCGCGCTTGTCCTGCTCCTCGCCGGCTGCACGACGCCCCGAAAACCGGTCACGGCCGAACCGCCCGGCAGCCCGTCATCGCCGACAACGGTCGTCGTGGTCACCTCCACGGTGCCCGCGCCACCGAGCACGGCGACGGCACCCGCGTTGACCCGGACGATTTCCAAGCAGGTGAGCCAGACGCGGCAGCCGCCGATGTTCGGCTACCAATGCCGGGATGGCGACGAGAAGAAGTACGAAGTCTGTGCCGGGCACAAGGCGTGGGTCGATGGGCAGCTCGAGTTCGCCAACTGCCTGAGCAGTGGCGGAACCTGGGACATCGAACGACAGGTCTGTGTGCGGAAATGACTCGTGCGCGTTGCGGGCGGTTCTAACCGCCCGCAACGCTCACGAGCCCTTCTACCCGATTGAGATGCGGTCGAGGTCCGGAGCGCCTTCGGTGTCGTTGAACAGCTTGATCGTGTTGGCGCCCGCGTTCAGCGTCACCGTGAGCGTCGAGGTCTGCGGGGTCGTGTTGCCCTGCCCGTTCGTCTTGACCTCGGCGGGCGCGCCGCCGTTGACGCTCACGAAGTACGACCGGGGGCCGTTCACCGTGTAGTCCAGGTACAGCGTGTACTGCCCGGCCGCGGGCACGGTCACGTTGCCGAACTGCGCGAAGGCGATCGGCGAACCGCCGATGTTGCGCACCTTCTGGCCGCCGGAGCACTGGCCGCAGTTCGTCACGCCCGAGTCGCCGATGTCGTTGGCCGAGTCCTCCGCCTCGCGCATGAACACGCGGTCGGCCGGGCGCAAAGCCACGCGCAGCGGCTTGGACGCGGTCAACGCCTTGCCGAGGTTCAGGAACGACGCGGTCACCGGGATGTCGGCCGCCGTGACGTTCTGACCGGCGGGCGAGGTGACCGTCCACGTCGCTTCGAGCGTCTGGCCCAGCCGCAGCGTCGACGCCGTCGCCGGAGCGCCCGCCAGCGACCAGCCCGCAGGGAGCACCGGCGCCAGCTTGACCTGGTCGAGCGCGTCGTCGACGTCGACGCGCAGCTTCGCGCTGACCTTGATCGACTGCTGGCCGGAGGGCAGCCACTGGATGCCGGCCGGATTGACGGTCAGCGTCGTCCGCGGCACGTACGACGCCGGGGGCAACGGCGCGACCGCGATCCGGTCCAGACCGGGGCCGTTGCGGTCCTTGCTGAACACGGTCACCTTGTTGGCACCAGCCTTCAGCGGCACCGACACCGCCACCGGCGATGGGACGTCCGGGATCCCGGCCGCCTGCACGTCGACCGGCGCTGCGCCGTTGACGCTCACCGAGAGCGAGCCGGAGCCGGTGGCGCCGAGTTCGAGCCGGTAGTCGCCCGCCGTGGCGACGGTGACGTCGTCGTAGGTGACCGCGTTGCGCTGCCCGTTGCCGAGCCCGGTGACCTGCAGCGTGCCGGAGCAGGCGTCGCACCAGCCGAGGTGCGCCGAGCCGTCGCGGTCGTTGTGCCACGACTCGGCTTCCAGCGGCACCTGCGGCTGGAAGAACGAACCGGCGTACTCGTAGCCGACCTTGATCTCGTCGATCGCGAGCTGCTTGTCGAAGCGCGGCGCCTGCGGGCCGCTCCAGGTGTTCAGCACGTCGAGTTTGATGAACCGCGCTCGCTGGTCGCCGATGTCGATGAACTGGACACCGCGCGCGCTCGGCATGGCCGACACCTTGACCGGCCGGCCCCAGTGCCTGCCGTCGTCGCTGACCGAGACCTGGTAGTCCATGATCCGCGCCGAATCCTCGGGGCGGCCAAAGGATTCCCGCGCGTAGGTCGGCGACGCCTCACGCTGGTTCACCGCGAGATAGCGGGCGGGCTTGCGCCGTCCGAGGTCCAGCGTCAGCGAGACCGGGGTGTGCGCGTCGGAGTCCCAGAAGTTCTCGAAACTGCCGTCGACGAGGTTGCTCGCCGGGTTGCCCGCCTTGCTGGCCGAAGCCGTCGCCTTGATCGACGACTGCGGGTAGAACCCTTGCTGGCCCGAGGTTTCCACCTTGAAGACGGTGTCGTAGGTGTCCCAGTTCTTGATGCCGAGGATCGTCAGGTAGCCGCCGGACTGGCTGAACCTCAGCCGCTCGCCGGTGCGCTGGTCGCTCACCCGCTTGACCTGGTAACCGTTGTCCCGCAAGCGAACCTGGTCCGTCCGCGGCCTGGTCAGCACGTGCAGGTACTGCGTCTTCGCGCCGGGCTCGACGGTGATCACGCCGTGTGCGCCGTCGTTCCAGAACCCGGGCTGCATGCCGCCGTACATGTAGCCGCCGCCCTCTTTGCCCTGCAGCGAGGACTTGATCGGCGGGGTCCAGCTCGCCATGAAGTTGTTGAACTGCTCCTGCTGCGGCGGGAACTTCCCGTTCACCATCGGGGTTTCCGCCATCAGCGACTTCATCGACGAGCCCGCGTTGGTGATGTAGCGCCCGGTCGAGAGCCGCGTGTCGACCGGCGAGTCGCCGCCGCTGTACCACCAGTCGCCCGTGGTCGGCAGCTTGTAGTCGGCCTCGGTGAGCCGGGGCATCGGGGTGAACGCGGCCTGCGGGTAGTCATAGGACGGCGTCATGCCGGTCTTCTGCTCGTTGCTGACCGTGTCCATGATCGGCGTGTCCTCGTTGTTGTTGCTCAGCAACCAGGACGGCCTCTTCGCTCGGATCTGTTCGTAGAGCTTGTTCTGCTCCCAGTACTCGTTGTCGTTGTCGATCCAGAACCCGGACAGGTCGCTGTAGCGCTCCATGACCTCGAAGAACAGGTCGTAGCTGTACTTGCCGAAGCCTGGGCGCGTGGTCAGGTCGACCTGCTCGCCCTTGTAGGCCGAGTAGCCGGCCGAATCGAGCGTCTCGATGCCGGTTTCCTTGTGCCACTGCGGATCGTCGGTCATGTACAGGATGATGTGGACACCCTTGGCGTTGCCCGCCTTGATCAGCTCGCCGAGCAGGTCGCGCTGAGTGGCGCAGCTGCCGGGGATCTTCGACGGCCACGGCTTCGCGTAGCCGAGCCTGCTGTGGAACGTCGCGAGCACGATGTACGAGGCGCCGAGCTTGGTCGCCTCGTCGACCCAGTACTCGGGGGTCCAGCCGCCGCCGGTGACGTCGCGCTCCCACTCCGCGCAGTTCAGGTGCCGTGGCGCGGTGAACATCCCCCAGTGCAGGAACAGGCCCGCGGTGGAGTCGCGCAGCCACTGCTGGCGCGGATGGTGCACCTCCGCGTTCGCCGTGCCGACCAGGCTCGTCAGCAGGATGAGGACGGCCAGTAAAAGCCGCAAACCGGACCTTGCCGTGCCACGCCGCACAGGGTTTCTCATGCCATCGGACCTCTCGTAGGCTGACGAGAGGTCCGATGATTGCGTCTAGGTGTAGGCCTGGTCAAGGGCTAGGTCGCCCCGGGATGGCCTAGTCGTCAGATGACTGTGCGCCATCTGGCCGAAACTGCGCCACCTCGGGCGGCGGGTTCCCGGTGAACGTGACATCCGGGAACCGGGCGCCGCTCGCGAAGGTCGTCCCGGTGAACCGGGCCGGTCCGCGGAACCTCGAGCCGTCGAACCTGGGCGCCCGGGTGAACCGGGCCCCGCTGAAGCCCGCGTCCTTGCCGAACTCGACGCCGACGAACCCCGCGCCTTTGACGAACACCGAGTTGTCGAACTTGGCGGTGGCGCCGAACGTGCAGCGGTCGAACCTGGCGGTGTGCGCGAACCGGGTGTTGCCGAACCCGGCCTTGCCCGCGAAGGCGATGTCGGTGAACCCGGCGCGACCTTGGAAATCGGCGCTCTCGAAGCCCGCGTCGCTCTCGAACTCGGCCTTGGTGAACCAGGCGTCGCCGGTGAACTCGACGTTCGTGAACCAGGCGGTGCCGGTGAACTTGGTCTTGGTGAAGAACCCGCCTCGCACCCGGCAATGCGACAGCCGGAAACCGTCCAGCACGGCGCCGGAGAGGTCGAGATCGGTGTCGGGCCAGAACTTGTCGGGGTTCTCGCTCGGGCTGAGGTGGGTCACCAGGATGCGCTGCGCGGTGAGCCGCACCTCGCGTTCCTGTTCGTCCGTCAAGGACGGCATCCGCAGGTACGCGCAGATCACGTCCACAATGGTCTGACGCTGCCCGTGATTGCCCTGCGCGAGCCGTTCCAGCGCGCGCAGCCCGGCGAGCCGGACCGGCGCCTTGTCCGAGCCGAGCTGGTCGGCGGCCTTGATGTAGAGGTCGGTGATCCGCCGTTCGATCGCGTCCTCGCGGGCGTCGTTCGCGATCTGCTCGGCGAGCAGGTGCGCCTCGTGCTTCTGCCGCAGCTCCAGCTCGGTGGACCGCTGCTTGCGCGCGGTGAGCAGCAACGCGACCGCGCCGCCCGCGCCGACCACGAGCGTCCCGCCGGTGCGGATCGCGTCGAGCTGCGTGGTGCCGACGCTCAGCTTCAGCAGCAGCCACGTCACCACGACCGCGATGACGACGAGGAGCAGCCCGCCGATCAGGATGGCGCGCTGCGACAGCACTTGCGGGGCAGGCTTTTCGGGTCGCTCGCTCACACCACACCATCACGCGTCGGATCACGGGGAGCGTGAACCTAGCACGCCGCGATCACGGCGCCGGGAACTCCGCCGCCACCTCGGCCACGGTGTTGAGCAGCTCGGTGCCGGGATGCCCGCCTCCGGGCGCCGTCTCGGCGACGACGAGCAGCGGCCCGCTCTGGCGCGAGGCGTAGTGATGGCCGGTGAAGTCCACCCCGGCCAGGCCGAGAGCGCTGCTCGCGAGCGGTGAGATGTCGCCGGAGCCCTGGATGTCGATGATCCACTTGAGCTTGCCGGTCGTCTCCGTCTTGGCCATCTTCACCCAGGCGACCGACACCACGACCGTGTTGCCGCTCGTATCGGCGACGGCCAGCAGCAGGCGGTCGAGTGAGCGGCACGGGTTGTGCGCGAAGAAGTCCCGGACTTCGCTGAACGAAGCGGCCACGCATTTGAGGTCCCGTTTGGCCGTCTGCTTGAGACTCTTGAGCCCGAGACGTTTCCAGGCTTCGGCGCGATTTCCCTTGCGCGCGGCCTCTTTGCTCGAGGACTTGCCTTTCAGGCTTTGGCTCGCGGCCGATTCGACGGCCGCCCCGCCGCCTCCGCCGCCGCTGTGGAGCGCGACGATCAGCGCGACCAGCGCGGCGCCCGCTCCACCGCCCCGCGCGACCCAGCGGCCTTTCTTGTCGCGCGGCTGATCCGGTCTTCCCATTGGTGTGCTCCGTCCCCTCGCGGCCGGAATCACAGATCATCCGCCACGCTCGCGGCCGATTCACCGAAAACCGGAGTGAGCCCCCCGAACAGAGCAGTAGCGTGTATTCATGACCGAAGCTCGGCGTAAGCGCGTCCGCCTGCTCCAGAAGTACGTCATCAACCCGCCGCTGAAGGCGCTGACGTTCGCCGGCAAGCTGCCGGGCCACGTCCTCCTCGAGACCAAGGGCCGCAAGACCGGCAAGCCGCGCCGCACGATCGTCGGCGTCCAGCGCGAAGGCTCGACGCTGTGGATCGTGGCCGAGCAGGGCCGTTATGCCGGTTATGTCGCCAATATCGCCGCCGAGCCGAAGATCCGCGTGCGTCTCGACGGCCGCTGGGCCGACGCGAACGCCGTCGTGCTCGACGACGACGATGCCGACGCGCGGCTCGCGTCGTTCGACGACCAGAAGCATGCCGGCATGGTGCGCAAGTTCGGGACCTCGCTGCTCACCGTCCGCGTCGACCTCCACCTGCCATGAACCTCGATATCCACAGACAGGTGATGGACGCTGTGGGCGACTGCTCTCGGCCGTTGGAGGAGTACCTGCGCGCTCTGTGGGCTTTGGGGCGTGATGACTGGGATCGGGAAGCCTGGTCCGAGGAGGCGTTCGTCGAAGTGGTGACAGGTGCGCTCAGTTCGCACGTGCCGCAGTTCGACGAAGTGTGGCGATCCGCGGACTTCGTGACCGGCCTTGGGGGTTGGGAACGGGTGATCTTGTCGCAGGTCGTGGAGCTGCGCGACATCGAGGCGGGGGCGGACGCCGGCCGTTGGAACAATCTCTCCGTCGCGACATATCTGGAGTGCGCGATGGCGGCAGCCTTGGACGGCGTGGGTGAACTTCCACCCCGCACGGGGGATCAGCTGGCGGATTTTCTCATTCATGGTCAGCGGTACGAGTAACTGATCAGCTCGACGCTCTGTAGGACGACTGGGCGCGTCTGGGTTGCCGCTCAAGGTCTCGGGCACGAGCGTTTCCCTCACCTGGTACGGCAAGGGCTACATCGACACTGTGACCGAGACCTGGCGTGCCTAGCTGATCCGGTCGGCCTGGATGGTGAGGATCAGCCGGACCTGATCGCGCCCGCCGTACCAGGAATAGGGCGCGCCCGTGTAGCGATGCGCCAGCTTTTCGATGTGCTGGCGCGCGCCGTCGGTCGTCATGCGCAGCACCCGGCCGCGGATCGCGTAGTAGCGGAAAGGGTTGTCGGGGTCGACGACGTTCAGCGCCACGCGGGGGTCGCGCTCGATGTTCCTGATCTTGACGAAGCCCTGGACGCTGTTGATCAGGATGTGCTTCCCGTCGGTGTCGCCCCAGGTCTCGGTCAGGTGCGGGGACCCGTCGGGCATCGTGGTCGCCAGGAAGCACGGGCTGGGCCGCTGCAGGAGCGCGCGTAAGTCACTGGGTAAGTCCATGCGCCGATCCTTGCGCGTCCCTCAGAACGGGACGGTCGCGGGTGCCGTCGCCGCTGTCCGCAATGCCTCGATGACACGGAGTGTGGGCTCGGGCAAGCGTTGCGGCACATGGGCCAGCACGGCGCGGCGCCGTTCTTCGGGACCGCCGCGCACCGCGAGCACGCGCACGCCGGGTGGCACCACGGCCGCGAGGTCCGACGGCACGGTCGTGAAGCCGAAGCCGGCCGCCACCAGGTGCAGTTTGGTGAGCCAGTCGTGCGCGGTGTGCGTGATGTCCGGTCGCTCGTCGACGCCGGGCCAGACGCCGAGCTGCGGCTCGTCGCCCGCCGTGCGCCCGGCGATCCACTGCTGTCCCCGAAGTGCTGCGATGTCGACAGAATCGTTGGCCGCCAAAGGATGCGCCGACGGCACCGCCACGCACAGGTTCCGCTCGGCCAGCGTTTCGACCGTCAGCGCCGGGGTTTCGGCGTCCGGTGCGCGGAACGGGGGCGCCGAGCCGAGCACCGCGAGGTCGAGCGTGCCCGCGCGCAGTGCGCGGATGAGCACGGGCGTGCCGCCGGTGCGGCTCACGACCGTGACACCGGGATGGGTGCGGCGCAGCACCGTCAGCGCGCGGGGGAGCAGGACGGCGCCCGCGGTGGGGTAGAGGCCGAGCCGGACCGTGCCGGTCGCGTCGGGCAGGCCGCGCAGCTCGCGGTCGGCGGCGTCGATCTCGGCGAGCACGGCCGCCGCGTGCCGGAGCACCACCTGGCCGGCCGCGGTGGGCCGCACGCCTTCGCGGCGGCGTTCGAAGATCGGCGCGCCCGCGGCCCGTTCGACGGCGGCGACCTGTCGGGACACGGCGGACTGGGTGTACCCCAGCGCGACGGCCGCCGCGCTGAACGTGCGGCGCTCGGCGATCTCGCGCACCACGCGGAGCCCGGCCAGCGACACGTCGGTGAAGTCCATGACATTTACGCATACCACAGATGCCGAAGTCTCGTTGGACGCATGGAAGGCACCTGCCTAGCGTTGACCGCATGAAACGCATCGCACTGGTCACCGGCGCCAACCAGGGCATCGGCTACGCGCTCGTCGCGGAACTCGCCGCCCGATGGTCACCTGACGACCTGGTCCTGCTCACCGGCCGCGACGCCGGGCGCGTCGCCGAAGCCGCCGCCTCCATCCACGGCGTCGCGCGTGTCGAAGGCCGGGTACTCGACGTCACCGACGCGGCGGCGATCGACAGCCTCGCGCGGGAACTCGGCGAGGTCGACGTCGTCGTGTCCAACGCGACCGCGCGGATGAGCCCCGAGCGGACCCAGGCCGGGCAGGCCGACGAGGTCATCGCCGTCTCGAACGGCGCCACCCACGCGATGCTCAGGTCGTTCGCCCCGGCACTGCGGCCGGGCGGCAGGCTGATCGTCGTCGCCAGCTCACTCGGCACCTTGGGCAACCTCGACGAGCGCCTGCACCCGCTGTTCGACGCGCCCTCGCTCGACGAGGTCGAGGCCATCGTCGAGGCGTGGCGCACCGCGATCCACGACGGCACGGCCGCCGGGCTCGGCTGGCCCGACTGGATCAACATCCCGTCGAAGGTCGCCCAGGTGGCAGCCATCCGGGCCGTCGCCCGCGAGCGGCGCGACCGTGACCTCGCCGACGGCACGCTGATCGCGGCCGTCTGCCCCGGCCTCGTCGACACGGCGACGTCACGGCCGTGGTTCGACGACTTCAGCCAGGCCCGCACGCCCGCGCAGGCGGCCTCGATCCTGCTCGACTACATACTCTCAGACCGCCCCGACACTTACGGCGAGATCGTCCGCGACGGCGAGATACTCCCGTGGCTCAGCGCCTCCGCGGCTCAGAGGGCTTAAGAACGGCGACGCGGCTTCCCGCGCTTCGGCGTCTGCTGACGGCCCTTGTTCGCTACGGGCTTGCCAGGACGCTTCGCCTTCGCCTTGGCCGGTGTCTTCTCAGGCGCGGGGCGTCCCCGGGTGCTGTTGACCGTCCGCCCGCGCACGATCCCGATGAACTGCTCCATCAGGTCGGACGTCTCGTCCTCCAGCCACGACAACGCGACGCGTGACTCCGGCGCGTCCGTGACGGGCCGGTAGGTGAGGTCCTTGCGGTGATGCAGCCGCGCGAGCGACTGCGGGACGACCAGCAGCCCGACCCCGGCCGCCACCAGCTCGATGGCGTCCGCTGTCGTTTCGGGACGCTCGATCGCGGGCTGGCCGGGCAGCTTTTCCCAGGCGAGCGTGTCGTCGAGGGGGTGCAGCACGACGGCGTCGGCCAGGTCCTCGGTGGACACCTCGTCGGCGGCGGCCACGAGATGGTCCTTGGGCACCACGACCACGGTCGTCTCGGTGTAGAGCGGGATCGCGTGCAGGCCCTCGCGGTCGATCGGCAGCCGCAGGAGCGCCGCGTCGGCCGTGCGGTCGCGGATCCGGCCCTCGGCCTCGGCTGGCCCGGCCTGGGTGAGGTGGAGCGGCACCTCGGGCAGGCGTTCGGCCCAGGTCCGCACCCACTTGGCCGGCGTCACGCCGGGGACGTACGCGAGGGTGAACGATGCAGGTACGTCCGAGCCGGTCACGAGGCCAGATTACCGGGCGTGATCGGGCGCTCGTTACCCTGGACGCCATGACGTCGCAGAAAACGCCCCAGACGATGAAGCCCGCGACCGCGGCGAAGAAGCTGGGTGTGTACCTCGAAGCCACCCCCGGTGAGTTCCAGGAGGGGGTCGTCTCCCGCGACGAGCTGAACGCGCTGCAGGCCGACCCGCCCGAGTGGCTGCGCGACCTGCGCCGCAACGGCCCGCACCCGCGCCCGGTGATGGCGGCCAAGCTGGGCATCTCCATCGGTGGCCTCGCGCGCGCCGGCATCACCGACCCGCTCACCACCGAGCAGATCGAAGCGCTCAAGGCGGAAAAGCCCGAGTGGCTGGAGCGTGAGCGCGCCACCCAGGCCGAGGTCCGCAAGGAAACGGTGCGCGCCAAGGAAAAGAACGCCCGGTCCTGACGCCGTGCCCGCCTTCACCGCGTTCGACGGAACGAACCTCGCCTTCACCGTCTTCGGCGACGGCGACCCGCTGGTCTGCCTGCCGGGCGGCCCGATGCAGGACGCCGACTACCTCGGTGACCTCGGCGGCCTGTCGGAGCGCTTCCAGCTGATCCTGCTCGACCCCCGCGGCACCGGCGAGTCGGCGATCCCGTCCAGCCTGACGTCGTACCGCTGCGATCGCCAGGTCGACGACGTCGAAGCGCTGCGTGAGCACCTGGGCCTCGACCGGCTGAACCTCTTCGCGCACTCCGCGGGCGCGAACCTCGCCGTGCTGTACGCGGCCCGGTACCCCGAGCGGGTCGCCAAGCTCGTGCTGGCGACACCGAGCACCCACGCGCTCGGCATCATGGTCACGCCGGGGGACCGGCGCGCCGCGGTCGGCCTCCGCTCCGGCGAACCCTGGTTCGGCGCCGCGTCGGAGGCCTTCGAGCGGGTCAACGCGGGCGGCGCCACGAACAGCGACTGGGACGCGCTCGCCCCGTTCACCTACGCCCGCTGGGACGCCACGACGCAGGCCCATCACGCCAGGGGCGAGACCCACCGCAACGAGCGTGCCGCGATCCTCTTCGGCGCCAAGGGGGCTTTCAACCCCGAGGCCACCCGCGAAATGCTGGCCGCTTTCGACGCGCCGGTCCTCGTGCTGGCGGGGGAGTTCGACGTGAACAGCCCGCCGCGTGTCGTGGCCGAGCTCGCCGACGCGTTCCCCAATTCGACGCTCGTGCTGCAGACCGGCGTCGCCCACTGCCCGTGGCTCGACGACCCGGCCGGGTTCGGCAGGACCGTCACCGGCTTCCTGGAAAGCCGATGAAGCGGTCGACCGCGATCCGTCACCTGCGTGACCTCGCGGAGGCCGCCGGATCACCGGCGGCCGGGTTCGCCCTGCCGGTCACCGAGCTGTGGGCGGCGGGGACGCTCGTCGGCGCCCCGCGCGACGACGTCGACCATGCGACCGTCGCGGTCGTCGTCGACCTGCCCGTCGCCGACGTGCCCTGGCTGACCAGGCCGAACGGCGCCGACCACTGGGCGAACCTCACGCGCGTGGCGAAGGTGCCGGTGCGGGTGCTGTGGCGCTCCGCGCACGCGCCCGTGTGGAACCACGAGATCGACCGGCCCGTGTTGTTCTGGGACCGGGAAACCGGACTCGCCGACGACATCCTGCGTGCGCTGAGCGACGGGCGCGGCGAAGACGTCCGGCTCGATGCCCCCTCGCCCGAGGAACTCCGCGCTCGCATTCAAGCGGACCTCGAGGTGAGCCTGAACGCGTTGCGTGCGCGTACCAAGGCTTACGAGGACCGCAGGTGGGCGCCGGGCAAGCTCACGGCGGTGTCCGATGCGCTGTGGGAAGCCAGCCACGGCTATTTCGATCTGCTCGACGCCCTCAGCCGGGCGAGGTCGTGAGTGGTACGGCCGGTTAGAACCGGCCGGAACACTCACGACTAGGCTGGCGCGATGTCCGAGCTGGAGTCAGCACTCGAATCGCTCGCATCAGCCGCCCGTGCTTGCCCCGCGCTCGTCACCGCTCAGGCGCTGGCCGAATGGGTCGGCACAGGCAAAGAGGTCACCACGCGGGGAGTGCTGAAACCAGCCGCCGCCATCGAGGCCTGCGATCTGCTAGGCATCAAGACGCACTCTCGCAAGCCGCGTAGCGCGCTGGACATCAGCGAGCTGATGATGGTGTGGTCGGCGGCGTCCGCTGCCGGGTTCATCGAGGTCTCTCGCGCGAAAGTCATGCCTGGGCCTGCCTTGCGGCCGTGGCTGGGGAAGGCCAATGACACCGCGCTCGCCATCTGGCTCGACTGTGTACTGAGGTGCCTTTCGCTTTCGGGTGAAAGCGCCGGGAACGACGTTGAGAGCTTGATCGCGCTCGCGACCCTCCATGAACGTGGCGGTGTTGTTTCGCTCGGCGATCTGGGTGCCGATCTCGCGGAGGTGATCGGCGATCCAGACAGTGAATGCCCGTGCCCGGAATGTGCTTCGCAGGACGGCACGGCGGCCTTCTACGTGGCTCAGGACCTGAGTGAATTCGGTATCGCGGTCGTACGGAAGGAGATCGCCGAGCTGACGCCGCTCGGCCGGTGGCTCACCGACTTCTTGTTCCGCATCAGTGCCCCGCCCGCCGACGCCGATGTCACTGTCGTGATCAGCGAACTCACCACGCTCCCCAGCCAGGTGGTCATGCTGATGGCTCGCCCATGGCTGGAGCGCCGCGATCCGGCGGCGGCCGCCAATGAACTGCTCGCCGCCGCGGAGGTGGTGTCCGGCCAGGAACGCCTCACCGCCCTCACCCTGGCCCGTGGGTGCGGCAAAGCGGCGGAGACCGCCTGGCGAGAGTGGGCGGCCAAGGATGGTATCGGTGCGTACGCCCGAATTTGGCTGGCCGAGCAGGACGATGCCGACCCTGCCGACGCCGACCTGGCATGGACGACCGCGGACACGCTGGCCGTCGTGCTGGATACCTTCCCGACAGGCCTCGCTGAGTTGCCCGCGCTCCTGAGGGAGCAGCTCGGCGCCGAGCTGGATGACGTACTGGCACAACTCGAAGACTCTGCGCATCCGGCCGCGCCCAGGCTCACCGAGCTGCTGGAGAGCGGCTCAGGGCGGCGCGATCGCGTCCAGGCCGACTACCAGGTCAAGGTGCAGCTGCTCGGCGTGAGTAAGCCGCCGGTGTGGCGGCGCCTGCGGTTGTCCGCCGACATCCGCCTCGATCGGCTCCATGACGTGGTTCAGGCCGCGATGGGTTGGGATGATTCGCACCTGCACGTTTTCTCCGACGGCGAGCGCGAGTACGGGTTCCCCGATCCCGAGCTCGGCCACTTCGACGAACGAAACGTGCGGCTGTCCCAGGTGATCAGCGATGTCGGCGAGCATCTCGAGTACACCTACGATTTCGGTGACGACTGGGAACACCGCATTACCTTGGAGAAGGTCCTGCCTGCCAGTCTCAGCAGCACCAGGGCTTTCTGTACGGGCGGTAAGGGAGCCTGCCCGCCCGAAGACTGTGGTGGCGACTGGGGGTACGCGCGGCTGAAGGCGACGTTGGCCGACCCGGAGGCCGAGGAACACGCCGACCTGCTCGAATGGCTGGGTCTGACCTCAGGTGACGAGTTCGATGCCGGCCTGTTTTCCGCCGAGGAGGTCAATCGCCGTCTCGGCTAGCCGTCGGTGACGGTGCCCCACCACAGGAAGTCGCGGGCGCGGGTGGCCGCGACCAGTGACTGACGGCCACGCAGCTCGGCCGACTCCTCTTCCGCCGCTTTCCCGATCGGCTCGCGGTGCGGAAACTGGACGACGAAAACGGCTTGGAAGTCCAGACCCTTGGCCCGGTGCACTGTGCCGATCTTCAGCTTGTCGTCGGACTCGCCCGTGTACTCGTCGAGCGGCAACCACGGAATCCCGGCTTCGCGCACCAGCTTCGTGCACTGAACGAGCGCGCGGCGATGGAACACGATCAGCGCCGTCTGCCCGAGCGGGACGGTGAGTCCCTTGAGCTGCGCGGGAAGTTCGGCGCGGAGGTCATCAAGAGAGCCGCGCCACGTCCGGCTTTCGCCGCCTGAGTTGGCGGACTCGGCGTCGAGCAGCGCGATTCCCCGATCGCCGTCGAGATCATCGACCTCGTTCGTCGCGTCGAAGCGCTGGGCGAACGAGAGCACCTCGGTGCGGTTGCGATAGTTCACGCGCAGCACTTCGCCACGGCCCTGGATGGGGATACCGGCATCGGACAGCCGCCAGCCGCCTGGATAGACCTGCTGCTGGCCATCGCCGACCAGCAGCAGGCGGTTCGGCCCGTCGCCCGCGAGCCGGTTGAGCAGGCGCAGGCCCAGCAGCGTGATGTCCTGGACCTCGTCGACCACGACGGCCGCGTAGCGCTCGGGCAGTGGGCGCGCGGTGAGTTCGTCGAGCGCGATGCTGATCATGTCGTTGTGGTCGTGCAGGTTCTTCTCGGCCAGTTTCTCTTGGTATGCCTCGAAAAACCGCCAGACCAGTTCCTTTTGGTTGGGGCCGAGCCGCAGGACCCGGCCCTTGCGGGGAGCTTTGACGTAGTCGTCCAGCGTCGTGATGCCCCGGCCCTTGATGACGCGATCGATCTCGGTGCGCCAATAGTCCGCGGACGGCTCCAGCGGCTCGAGCACTTCGCGGTGAGCCGACCACGCCAGGCTGAAAGCCGTCGTGACCTGTGCCGAGTTGACCTTCACGCTCTTGCCGCGTTCGTCGAGCAGCCGCCGCAGCCAGGCATGCAGGTGGATGAACTCGACGCGGTCGGCGACTTCCGGCGCCAGCCTGCGGAACGACGCCTCGTTGACGGCGGGCAGGGTGCGCACGAACGTGGTGAACAGCAGCGGGCCGGTGGATCGCCTGGCCAAGTGCCGGAGCCGGTGGAGCGCGACCACGGTCTTGCCGGTGCCCGCGGGGCCGCTGATCCTGGCGGGTCCGTTGTAGTGGCGCGACACGATGGCCTGCTGCTGCGGATGCAGGAACGTGAGCCAGGCGTCGAACGGCCGCAGCTGCGCGGCGCTGATCTGGTCCGCCGTGAGGTCTTCTTCGGCCAGCAGCCCAGCGGTGTCCCGGTCGGGTTTGGCCATGCCGATCTTCATCGGGAGGTATTCGCCCAGCCGCTCGCCCGCCTGCTTGGCGATGATCTCTATCTGCCGCCGGGTCAGATGCACCGCGTCACGCTGGAAGAGCTTGCGCAGATCGGATTCCGCGAGCGTCCAATATGGACCGAGGCCGCGTGGCTCCCGCCCGTTCCCGGCGCCCGGCACGACAAGCACGAAATGAATCGACGTGCCGTGGAGAACCTGTCCCCGATAGTCACGGATACCGGCGCAGCGTTCCTCCGCGTGCCGCATCACCGACTGGAACGCGGCTTCGCCGGGCGGGTTTTCGGCGATCATCACGGCGAACACGCCCGTGGGGCCGATGACGAACGCGTCCGCCTTGGTCTCGTCGGGCAGGCGGCGATGCGCCAGCAGATGCCAGGCGCCCGTGGTGCGTGCCAGCATCGCGGTGAGCACCCTGCGCCGGAACGAATCCAGGGCCGGAAACGCCGCGGCCAGCAGCTTCACCGACTCCTGGTCGGCGACCCTCATCGCGTGCCTGCTCAGGTTCACGCACCCTCCCCGTCGTGACGACCAGTGGCTGTCGTCACCCAAGGTACGCGGTCTCCGGAGCTCACCCGGATGTCGTATCGTCCGTCAGGCCAAGCCGCCGTCATGCGCGAGAATGGCCACCTGGGTCCGGTTCGCCGCCCCGAGCTTCGCCATGATGTGTCCGATGTGGACTTTCACGGTGGATTCGCTCAGCAGCAGCGTTTTCGCGATCTCCCCGTTGCTCAGTCCTTGGCCGATGTGGGCGGCGACGTCGCGCTCGCGAGGTGTCAGCTCGGCCAGCTTGGCACGGGCGAGTTCGCCGGTGGCGCCGGTCGCGAAGTTCGCGAGCAGCCGTTTGGTGATGCGCGGCGACAGCATCGCTTCGCCGCGCGCGACCACCCGGATCGCGTTGATCAGCTCCTTGGGCGGGGTGTGCTTGAGCAGGAACCCGGACGCGCCGTGCCGCAGCGCCGCGTAGACGTACTCGTCGACGTCGAACGTCGTCAGGATGACCACGGCGGGCGCCGACGGGCGCGCGGTGAGGCGCCGGGTGACCTCGATGCCGTCCACCTCGGGCATCTGGACGTCGGTGAGCACGACGTCCGGGCGGTAGCGGTCGGTCAGCTCGACCACGCGCGCGCCGTCGGTGTCCTCGGCGACGACCTCGATGTCGTCCGCGGACTCGAGGATCATCCGGATGCCGCCGCGGACCAGCTCCTCGTCTTCGAGCAGGAGCACCTTGACCGTCATTTCGCCTCTCCGAGCGGGAACCGCGCGAGCACCCGGAACCGGTCGCCGACCCGTCCCGCTTCCAGTGCGCCGCCGGTCAGTTCGACGCGCTCACGCATGCCGACCAGGCCGTAGCCGGAACCGGGGACGCCTGCCGAGCGCGGGGTGAGCCGGTTGGTCACCTCGACGTCGAGCCTGCCGTCTCCGGTTGCCAGTCGCACTTCGACGGCGGCGTGCGGCGCGTGCTTGGCGGCGTTCGTCAACGACTCCTGCACCACGCGATACACCGCGCGGCCGACCTGGTCCGGCACGTCCGGCAGTGGGTCCGGCATCCGCAGCTCGACCAGCGCGCCGGTCGCGACGACCTCTTCCACCAGTGCTTCGAGCGAGGCGAGCGCGCCCTCACCGGACCGTGTCGGCGTCGCCGCGTCCTCGTCGCGCAGCACACGCAGGATGTCGCGAAGCTCCTCGAGCGCGGTGGCGCTGACCGCCCGGATCGTCTCGGCCGCCCGCTCGGTTCGCTCGTCCGTGGCCAGCACGGACAGCGCGCCCGCCTGCAGCGCGACCGCGGTGACCCGGTGCGCGACGACGTCGTGCATCTCCCGCGCGATCCGGCGCCGCTCGGCGAAGACGGCCTGGTCGGCGAGGAGGGTGCGCGTGCGTTCGGCCTCCTCCGCCCGCTCGCGCAGCACCGCGAGCAGCGCGGCGCGCTGGTGCATCCACAGCCCGGCGAGCACCGGGCCGACCACGATCATGGCGAGCGCGATGGCCGCGGCGGTCGGCTCGAACGGGCCTCGGAACAGCTGGGGGAGGACCGTGGTCAGCAGGGTCACCAGCGCCGCGATGCCGGTGAGCACGCTGATCCCGCGTTTGGCCGCGACGGAGTACAGCGCGATCATCAGCGGCAGCAACGTGACGTCGGCGGCCAGGGCGGCCGCCGAGATCAGCAGCACGACGAACGGCCACCGCCGGCGAGCGAGCAGCGCCAGGCCCGAGCCGATCACGGCCGGGACATGGAAAGCCGGGTGCGGATCGGCCGGATCACCGCTGGCCAGCGAGAACGCGATGGCCGCGGCGGCGACGGCCACGTCGAGCGCGAGCAGGCTCGCCCGGCCGTCCCACCAGGCGAGCCACCGCTTCCCGCGTTCCACCGTGCCCAGGCTAGGGCCGTCGAGCCGATGCCGCCGCTCAGGTGTCACGGCGAGCCAGGGTGAACTTCGTCGCCGTGAGCGCCACCGCGACCAGCGCGGCGAACACCAGCGCCCCGGTCCAGCCCGGTGTGCCGGTGGACAGCAAGGCCGTACCGTTGAACGGCAACGCGGTGAGCGGCACCTTCACCACCGTGCCCAAGATGGTCTCGGCGACCAGCGCCCAGACGGCGAACAAGCCGACACCGGCCGCCGTGTGCCGCAGCAGCCCGCCGAGCGCCACCCCGGCCAGTCCGGAAAGGACGGTCAGCGGCACGACCCCGCCCGCCGCCACCGCGGCACGCGCGGCGTCCGACGGCAACGTCCCGCCACCGGCCAGAACCCCAGCCCCGGCAAGCAGGACCATCAGCACTCCGGCCGCCAGCCCGAGCCCGCCGGTCACCATCGCACGCGCGGCGACGATCCGCCCCGGCGCGCGCACGACCAGCCGCGTGATCGCGATCGTCCCGTGCTGATAGTCCAGCCCGAACGCGCACACCCCGACGGCGGCCACCAGCAGCGCGCCCAGCCGAGCCGTCAGCCCGAACGAGGACACGAACGCGTCCAGGTCACCGAGATCCCGTTTGAGCCCCCAATAGAGACCGGACGCGAACTGCACGACCCCCGCGCTCACCAGCAGCACCCACGTCGACCGCAGCGACCGCACCCGAAACCATTCATAAGCCAACGCCTTGTTCACGAAGTCGCTCCCCGATGCCGGACCGAGCCCGCGGTCGCCGCCAAAAACGCCTCTTCAAGCCCACTCCGCCGCACGAACAGCTCCCGCACCGCGACACCCGCGCGCGCCGCCACCTCGGCGACGACCTCGGTGTCCGCGGTCCCGACCACGAGTTCGCCCGGCTGCTCCTGGCTGACCCGCAGCCCGGTGCGCGTCAACGCCACCTGCAACGCGGCGGCCTGCGCCGTGCGCACCACGACATCGCTGAACGAATGCCGTTCGACGAACTCCGTCATCGGCCCGGCCGAAAGCAGCCTGCCGTCCCCGATCACGATCAGGTCATCGGCGAGCTGGGACATCTCCCCGAGCAGATGCGAGGACGCGAAGACCGTCCGCCCCTCCGCGGCCAGTCCGCGCAGGAACCGCCGAATCCACCGCACCCCCTCGGGATCGAGCCCGTTGGCGGGCTCGTCGAGTATCAGGTACTCGGGATCGCCGAGCAGCGCCGCGGCCAGCCCGAGACGCTGCTTCATGCCGAGGCTGAACTGACCGGCGGCCTTGTCCGCCACCGATTCGAGCCCGACGATGGCCAGGACCTCGTGCACCCGTGACGCGGACAGCCCGCCCCCGGCGGCGATCATCCGCAGATGGGCCGCCGCCGTCCGCGCCGGATGCACGGCGCCTGCCTCCAGGAAGACCCCGACTGTCCTCAGTGGATCGTCCAGTTGTGCGTAGGTACGCCCGCCGAACGTCGTCTGTCCACCGCCATGCGCAAGCCCGAGCATCAGCTTGATGGCCGTCGACTTCCCAGCGCCATTAGGGCCGAGAAACCCGGTCACCACGCCCGGCCGCACGGCGAACGAGAGATTCTCGACCCCGCCGCCGTTGCGATACCGCTTGTCCAGCCCGGCGGCGACGATCGCGGCGCTCACGCCCGCACCTGCCGGTAGGCGTTCCCCTTGCCGACGATGAACCACAGCAGGGAGCCGAGGAAGGGGGCGCAGAACGCGAAGATCACCCAGACCAGCTTCATCCCGCCGCTGAGCGGCGAGCCCAGAATGCTGATCAGCGCACCGAGGAACAGCAGCGCGAAGGCGAGGATGACGGCGATGATCAGCCCGCCTGCGATCCAGGCCTCCGGCCGAGCCTGCGTGGCGAGTAGGTGGACGGCGTGCATCGGATTCTCCTTGGCGTCTGTCCGAAGTGGTGTTTCCAGACTGGCCGCTAGGGGAGACCCGGACATCAGAAGATCGTCGAGAGTCGTATAGGCGGAAAGTAGTAGTCGTCAGCTACGGCGTTCCACGAGGACGACGTCACGCCAGCGCCCGTGGTGAGCGCCGATTCGCTGCCGGATACCGACCTCCCGGAACCCGGCGCGCCGGTGAAGCGCACGGCTGGCGGTGTTCTCCGGGAAGATTCCACTTTGGATGGTCCAGATTCCATCGGCTTCGGTCGAAGCGATGAGACGGTCCAACAGCGCGATGCCGACACCGCGGCCGTGCGCACCGGGATCGACATAGACACTGTGCTCGACGACACCGGCGTAAACGCAGCGCGAGGACACCGGGGTGACCGCGACCCAGCCGAGCACGCGATCGCCGTCGTCGAGCGCGACGAACCGATGCGACGGCAGGCGTGTGGCGTCCCAGGTGGCCCAGTCGGGCGCGGTGGTTTCGAAGCTGGCCTCACCGGTGTCGAGCCCGGCTTGGTAGATGGCGAGGATGGCGTCGGCGTGCTCGTCGGTCGCCGGGACGATCCGGAGGTCCGAGTTGGCGGCGCGGGGTGCCGAGCGTCTCATGACGGCGTCGGCCGCGGACGGGAAGTCGGCGACGCACCGCTGATTGACCTGGTACAGCCGGGCGGTGCCCTGCGGTTCGGCCAGCACGAACCCGGCTTCGGTGAGGATCTTCAGGTGCGCCGAGACCGTCGACTGCCCGACCTCGACCTGCTCGACGATCCGCCCGACGGTCATCGGCGCGCCGGCGGCGGCGAGCAGGTTCAGGATCTGCACGCGGGTGGGGTCCGCGAGCGCGCGAAACCAGCCTGCGTAGGTCTGAGCGGACTCTCTATCCAGCACCCCGGCCTCCTTCTATCGTTCATCGACGATAGACGATAGCTCGCCGAGAAGCGACCGAACGCGCTGGTCGATGTCATCCCGGATGGCCCGAACGGCGTCGACGCCCTGCCCGGCGGGGTCGTCGAGCTGCCAGTCGAGATAACGCTTGCCAGGGAAGACGGGGCAGGCGTCCCCGCAGCCCATGGTGATGACGACGTCTGAGGCTTCGACCGCGTCGCTGGTGAGGCGTTTCGGCAGTTCGCGCGAGACGTCGATGCCGAGTTCGGCCATGACCGCGACGACGGCCGGGTTGACGGACTCGGCGGGTGCGGACCCGGCGGACCGGACGCGGACACGACCTTGGGCGTGATGGTGCAGCAGCGCGGCGGCCATCTGCGACCGGCCGGCGTTGTGGACGCAGACGAACAGGACTTCAGGAATCATGGGAACTCCGGGTTCGCAGTGCCAGCGAGACATAGACGAGTCCGACGAGGACGGGGACTTCGATGAGCGGGCCGACCACGCCGGCGAGCGCTTGGCCGCTGCTGGCGCCGAAAGTGGCGATAGCGACGGCGATGGCGAGTTCGAAGTTGTTGCCCGCGGCGGTGAAGGCGAGCGTGGTGGTGCGGGCGTAGCCGAGCCCGGCCGCCGTACCGAGCAGATAGGCGCCTGCCCACATGATCGCGAAGTAGGCGAGCAGCGGCAGCGCGATCCGCGCTACGTCCACGGGCCTGTCGGTGATCTGGGCGCCTTGCAGCGCGAAGAGGAGCACGATGGTGAACAACAGCCCGTAGAGCGCGGCCGGGCCGACGCGGGGCAGGAAGGCCGTCTCGTACCACTCTCGGCCGCGAGCACGTTCACCGAATCGGCGAGTCAGATAGCCCGCCAGCAAAGGGATTCCGAGGAAGATCAGGGTGCTTTTCGCGATCTGCCAGCCGGAGACGGTGAGATCCGCTTGCGGCAGGCCGAGCCAGCCGGGCAGTACGGCGAGGTAGAACCAGCCGAGCACGCCGAACATGAGCACCTGGAACACCGAATTGAGTGCGACGAGCACGGCGGCCGCTTCGCGGTCGCCGCAGGCCAGGTCGTTCCAGATGATGACCATCGCGATGCAGCGGGCGAGCCCGACGATGATCAGGCCGGTGCGGTACTCGGGCAGGTCGGGCAGTAGCAGCCAAGCCAGCGCGAACATCAACGCCGGGCCCGCGATCCAGTTCAGCGCCAGCGACGTCCACAGCAGACGTTTGTCGCGGGTGACCGTGCCGAGGCGGTCGTAGCGGACCTTCGCCAGCACCGGGTACATCATCATCAGCAGTCCCAGTGCGATCGGCAGCGAGATCCCGTCGACCGTCACCGCGCCCAAAACGTCCCCGAGTCCCGGGACGAGACGCCCGGCGAGCAGCCCGCCGGCCATCGCGGCGCCGATCCACACCGGCAGCAGCCGGTCCACTGTGGACAACCTGGTGACAGTGGCGGTCACGCGGTCACCAGTACCGCGGCCAGCCGGGCGAGCACCTCCGGATGCACCCGGTAGTACACCCACGTGCCACGCCGTTCCCCGCTGATCAGCCCGGCTTCCCGCAGCACCTTCAAGTGGTGCGAGATGGTCGGCCCGCTCAGCTCGAACGCGTCGGTCAGCTCGCAGACGCAGGTCTCGCCACCCTCGCGGGAGGCGATCATCGACAGCAACCGCAGCCGCACCGGGTCGGCCATCGCCTTGAACAGCCGCGAGAGTTCGACGGCCTGTTCTTCGCTCAACGGGTCGCGCGCCAGTGGCGAACAGCAGGCGTCCAGCGCGGCGATCGGCAGTTGCTTCGACATGTATCTATCTTGACAGACATCTAAGTAGAGAGCAATCTAATTAGACATCCATCTATTCAAGGAGGAAGACCATGTCCCGAGTACAGCTCGCGCTGCGCGTGGGAGACCTGCAGGGCTCGATCGACTTCTACTCGAAGCTCTTCGGCGTCGAGCCCGCGAAACTGCGGCCCGGCTACGCGAACTTCGCCATCGCCGAGCCCCCGCTCAAGCTCGTTCTCCTCGAAGGCGAGCCTGGCCAGGCCACGGTCATGGACCACCTCGGCGTCGAGGTCGACTCGACCGACCAGGTCAGCGCCGCCAGCGCGCGTCTCACCGGCGAGGGGCTGGACACGCTGACCGAAGACAACACGACCTGTTGCTACGCGGTGCAGGACAAGGTCTGGGTGCACGGCCCCGGCAAGGAACCCTGGGAGGTCTACACGGTCAAGGCCGACTCGGAGACGTTCAGCGCCACCTGCTGCTGACTTTGAGGTTTTCCCGGGTGTGAGGGAAGGTTTCGGCAGATACTGCGGGCATGGACTACGTGACTCACGGCGAAGGCGTCGGTCGCTACCTGAAGCTCCTGCACGGAAACTTCGCCGGGCTGCCCGAGCCGGAACGCGCCACGTTCCTCGCCGATCTGGCGGAGGCGGCCACGCTGATCACCGACGCCGAACTCGCATCCCTGCTCGCTGGTGGCTGGCGAGAGCGGATCACCGCGGGCTGGCTGATCGGCGTGGACCGCCGCGGCCAGTTCCGCGACCGCCTCGCGGAACTGTTGCTGGAGAGCGCAGTCTGCTTCGCGGGCCAGAGCTACTGCTTCGCCTTCGCCTGCCTGGGCACGTCGGCGGACGCCGAGGTCCTCGCGGCTTACTTGGAGACCTATCTGCCTCGGACGGATCTCCAATACGACCAGGATTGGGCTTTCGGTGCGCTGCAGCACATCGACGCGGGACTGGGCTCTGGCTATGCGGCCCGGTTCACGCAAGGGCTTTGGCAGTCATGGGCGGCGAAGTACCGAGCCGATGCCGCTGATCACAAGAATCGGATCGATCTCCTGTGCTCGCTCGTTGCGGCCTGAGGAGCGGCGGGTGTGGCGTTGGTCGAGTCGGTCAAGCGTTGCTGCGGCTTCTCGGCCGGTGTTCCGAGGGCGCTTGCTACGTGCGAACCCCGATCTCGAAACCTTCGCGTGGACCCGCGCTGTGAGCCTTCCGCCAAGCCTCCGTCTCGGGTGAAGTCGCCAGGCGACGGCTACTCGGCTTGTAGATCGTGCGTTTCCTGAACAGCCGCAGCTGATTTGCTCTTTTTCGACCTTGTCCATTTTGTTGCAGTCGACGGCGTAACAGATTGGATGTGGCACTCGTCCAGGTAGTAGGTGAAGTGCTATGGAGGGAGCGGGGGAAAAATGCGTGCCGAGATTCGAGTGAGTCATAAAATGACTGACGATGATCACGTTCACCGTGCCCTCGTTGGGAAGTTTGGGCATGATGATCGTGAGGTGCTGAAGCGCAGTCCTATTTTCAAGTCTCGAAAGTGGGAGCGCGTGGTATCGTTTGCTCATGAGCACCCCGACTATCGAATAATCTGCTATCAGAGCAGTAATGATGAGCTTCAGATCAATGTTGAGGCGATCAACGGCAACATTCTTTCTGCGGCTGAGTCGGTTTGGCGATCCGTAAAACGCGCATTCGATGGCTCCTCTCCGGTGCTGTCCGATGCCCGCCTGCTTGACGGCGATTCAAATCGCGAGCTTCTGCATGGCAGGACAGGGTTGGTCAGTGAGTTCAAGCGTCGGGACACCCTGCTTCCGGTATCCGGTGCATTCTTCGCCTTGGTGTACTTCGTAGTCAGTCTCTCGGTATTTGAGCAACCATTTGGTGCAGTCGGTGGTGCGCTCGTCGGTGCCGCCGTGGGGCTCGTCGCGATGCTCTTGGCGGTGACTGATGCCCGCAGAGGGGCGATTCGGTGGAACTAGCCATACATTCGGGGGACCGATCGGGAGATGGAGCTATGTCGGAAGACGCCATTGCACATGAGATCGCGATATCTCTTGGCGAAAACAATTGGATAGTTGCGGAAGGGCGAGGCGAACAAGGTGTCATCGGTCCTGATCTGGTGGTCGAAGACCCAGCGGGACGTGCGTACCTCATAGAAGTCAAGTCGGGGCAAGGTGTCACTCATTTCAGCCAGATCGCTCAGGTTGAGAGCATGGCGGCCGATCGGCTCCAGCAAGGCGATGATCCTCGGCAGGTGCAGCCTGTCCTCGTGACCAACATGGCAGTTTCCGAGCGCATTGGGGCCATGGCTGAAACCGTTGGTGTGGAGATCGTCGAGGTGCACGGCTCGCCAGAGGAGATCGGTGTAGCCGTTGCTCGGCAGCTGAGTCAGCCCGCTGAATAGAAACTCAAGCGAAGGCACTGGATCCATTCGACTCGACGTTTCGCAATTGGATGGCTGGTCGGGGCGTCGCGCCGCTACCCGTGTGGGCGGGGCTGACAGTTGAACGCAAGGCTTCTGTAGTTCAAAAGCATCTCGGAGGTGAAACGGATAGAAGCGAAGATATCACCACGCAAGCGCTAAGTACCGAGTCGGTCACAAGCGTCTCGGACAGTCCGATCGGCTGACGGGTCTGAGCACTCGGCGGCGCCCTCGCTGCGCGGCCTGGCCCGGGCGAGCTTGCGCGTGTCGGGGCGAGTGGTGACTTTGCTGCATCTGACGGAGCGGAGTTACCACTCGCGCAAGTCGATCGCATCTGAGCTACCGCAGGCCAGGGGCTCGTGAGTGTTGCGGGCGGTTCTGACCCAATGCCGGGTAGTTAAGGCTTGGCTTGCGTTGTCAATCGGCGCGCGAAACCCGAGTTTGGGCCAGTGCGTGGCCTAAACTCGGGTTCGCGAAGGCCGGGCCACCGCCAGTGGCCCGATCGCAAGCCGGTCAACGTCTACATGGCACCCAAGTCGCCGACTTTTGCCCCGCTATGTCGTATTTGACTGCTTTTCGGGGTGGGGGTGGACGTAGTGAGCGGGGCGTATGCGTCGTTCAGTGTTGTGAACGCCCCGTTCGCAACGTTCAGCCGGCCCTGAGGCAGCCGCCGAGCGGCAGGCTTGACCAACCGGCCCGATCCTTAACTACCCGGCATTGGGTTCTAACCGGCCGGAACACTCACGAGTCCTTACCAGCCGCGTTCGCGCCACTCGTCCAAGTGCGGCCGCTCCGCGCCCAGCGTCGTGTCGTCCCCATGCCCCGGATAGACCCAGGTCTCATCCGGCAGCACCCCGAAGATCCGCTCCGTAACGTCACCGATCAGCGACGCGAAATCCTCCGGATTGGTGGTCCGCCCCACGCCACCCGGGAACAGGGAGTCGCCCGTGAACAGGTGCGGCGAGCCCGTCGGGTCCCGGTACAGCAGCGCGATCGAACCGGGCGTGTGCCCGCGCAGGTGGATGATCTCCAGGTCGCACTCGCCGACCTTGAGCGTGTCGCCGTGCTCGACCAGGAAGTCCGGCGGGATCGGGAGCACCGAGGCGTCGAGGGGGTGCGCCGCGGTGTTCGCACCGTTCGCACCGGCGACCGCGCCCAGTGCCTGCCAGTGATCGCCGTGCTGGTGGGTGGTGACGACCGTGCGCAGCGCGGGGCGGTCGGGACCGTGGCCGATGACGTCGGAGATGCGCTCCGGGTCATTGGCGGCGTCGATCAGGAGCGCCTCGTTGGTGCGGAGGCAGACCAGCAGGTACGCGTTGTTGTCCATCGGGCCGACCGACAGCTTGGTGATCGTCAGTTCGGGCAGTGCGCGGACGGCGGCTGGGCCGCCCGGCTCGACGTGGCCGGTGTAGTTCACCTGCCACACCGTAGTCGTTTCACTCCAACCAGTTCTACCCGCACAACTTGGTCACAGGTTGGCCACGTACGCTCGGGGTTCCCCGACCCCGATCACCCTCAGGACGAACGTGGCGAACTCCCCAAAGCCGACAGCCCGGCGCCTCAGTTGGGATGTCATCAGGGTGGTCGCCGTCCTCTCGGTCGTGCTCGGGCACATCACGCACCAGTCGAAGATCATGCATCCGGAGCTCGCGGGGTACCCGTTCACCGTGCCCGTGCAGTTCGGCGCGGCGATCCTGCTGGTCGTCTCGGCGTACTTCGCGTGCGCGACGCTGCGTAAGGACAAGCCGGGGCGGTGGCTGTTCAAAAAGGTGAGCCGAGTGCTGCCCGGGTACCTGATCGCCGTGCTGATCACCTACGTGACCATGCGGATCGCGGCGGCCGCGTTCAGCGGGCAGCGGCTGCACAGCGGGCTGAGTGGGTTCCTGTTCGATCCGGCGATCGGGTCGCCGACCACGGACGCGCCGTGGTACCTGCCCAATGGGCTCGACCTGTACGCCAACATCTTCATGATCCAGGGCTGGTCGACGGACTTCAACTACCTCGACGGCTCGTACTGGACGCTGCCGGTGCAGATCATGGCGTTCACCGCCGCCGCGCTGCTCTTCCCGCGCAAGTGGCGGACGGACAAGACCATGGTCGCGCTGATCTGGGCGATGCTGGCCGTTCCGCTGCTCATCCGGTTCGTGATCTTCACCCCGACGAACACGCCGAGCTGGGCGGTCACCGCGATCTTCGGGCTGGGGCTGCACCGGGTGCACGCGTTCGCCATCGGGATCGCCATCTACCTGTGGACGAAGAACCGGCTCAAGACCTGGCACCTCGGGCTCCTGCTGGCCAGCGCGGTCGTCGCGCAGGACCTGCACATGTTCCCGCTGCACTACGCGACCGCGATCGACCCGCAGCGGCTGCCTTCGGTGGCCGGGTTCGGCGTGATGCTCCTCGCGATGTGCGCGGCGGCGAAAGGCCCTGACTGGACGTGGCTGCGGCCACTCGCCCGGCCGATCAAATGGCTGGCCGGTATCTCTTTCGGGTTGTATCTGGTGCACCAGGAGCTCGGCTACATGCTGGCCAGGGCCCTGCGCGACCTCGGCGCGACACCGTGGGAGAGACTGGTACTCGTGCTGGCCGCGGCGATCGTGGCCGGCTGGCTGCTGACGGTGCTCGTCGAACGCCCGGCGTACCGCCTGCTCACGAGGGAACAAAAAGCTGCACCGCTCGCGTTGCCTCACCCGTCCCCACCGGTGGATGACCTGGTAGAGGGGCATGCGAAGACCGCGTCGCCGATTTCTGTCGGTGGTCCGTCCTAGCATGGGGTGGCGCTCCGCATGAGCGCTCCAAGACCGATTCTTGAAGGGACCCTGGCGTGGCTGATCGCCTTGTTGTTCGCGGCGCCCGCGAGCACAACCTCCGTGGGGTGGACCTCGACCTGCCCCGGGACAGCCTCATCGTTTTCACCGGCCTGTCCGGGTCCGGCAAGTCGAGCCTCGCGTTCGACACCATCTTCGCCGAAGGGCAGCGCCGCTACGTCGAGTCGCTGTCGGCCTACGCCCGCCAGTTCCTGGGTCAGATGGACAAGCCGGACGTCGACTTCATCGAGGGCCTCTCGCCCGCGGTGTCGATCGACCAGAAGTCCACCTCGCGCAACCCGCGCTCGACGGTGGGCACCATCACCGAGGTCTACGACTACCTGCGGCTTCTCTACGCGCGCGCCGGCAAGGCGCACTGCCCGAAGTGCGGCGAGCTGATCAGCAAGCAGACGCCGCAGCAGATCGTCGACCAGGTGCTCGAGATGGACGAGGGCATCAAGTTCCAGGTGCTCGCCCCGGTCGTGCGCGGCCGCAAGGGCGAGTACGCGGACCTGTTCGCGAACCTGCAGCAGCAGGGGTACGCCCGCGTGCTGGTCGACGGCACGGTCCATGCGCTGACCGACCCGCCGAAGCTGAAGAAGCAGGAAAAGCACGAGATCGGCGTCGTGATCGACCGGCTGAGCGTCAAGGCGAGCTCGCGGCAGCGGCTCACCGACTCGGTCGAGACGGCGCTGCGGCTCGCCGACGGCCTGGTCGAGCTGGACTTCGTCGACCTGGACGAGAACGACCCGCACCGCAAGCGCGGCTTCTCCGAGAACCTCGCCTGCCCGAACGGCCACCCGCTGGCCATCGAGGACCTCGAGCCCCGCTCGTTCTCCTTCAACTCGCCGTACGGCGCCTGCCCGGAGTGCACCGGCCTCGGCATCCGCAAGGAGGTCGACCCCGAGCTGGTCGTCCCGGACGACGAGCTCTCGCTCGGCGAGGGCGCCATCGCGCCCTGGGCGGGCGGCCAGAGCGCGGAGTACTTCATCCGCCTGCTCGAGTCGCTGTCGGAGACCATCGGCTTCCGCATGGACACCCCGTGGCGCAAGCTGCCAGCCAAGGCGCAGAAGGCCGTGCTGCACGGTGTCGACGAGCAGGTCCACGTCCGCTACAAGAACCGGTACGGCCGCCAGCGCTCGTACTACGCGAACTTCGAGGGCGTCATCCCGTTCCTGGAGCGGCGCCAGGAGCAGACCGAGTCCGAGTACATGCGCGAGCGGTACGAGGGCTACATGCGCGAGGTGCCGTGCCCGGCCTGCCAGGGCACTCGCCTCAAGCCGGAGATCCTCGCGGTCACGCTGGAGCACGCCACCAAGGGCGACCACTCGATCGCCGAGGTCTGTGCCCTGTCCATCGCCGAGGCCTCGGAGTTCCTCGACTCGCTGGTGCTCGGCACCCGCGAGAAGATGATCGCGGGCGCGGTGCTCAAGGAGATCCAGGCCCGCCTGCGCTTCCTGCTCGACGTCGGCCTCACCTACCTCTCGCTGGACCGCGCGTCCGGCACGCTGTCGGGCGGCGAGGCGCAGCGCATCCGGCTGGCGACGCAGATCGGCTCCGGGCTGGTCGGCGTGCTGTACGTGCTGGACGAGCCGTCGATCGGCCTGCACCAGCGCGACAACCACCGCCTGATCGAGACGCTGACCAGGCTGCGCGACCTCGGCAACACGCTGATCGTGGTCGAGCACGACGAGGACACCATCCGATCGAGCGACTGGGTGGTCGACATCGGCCCCGGCGCGGGTGAGCACGGCGGTCACATCGTCCACAGTGGACCGTACAAGAAACTGTTGCGCAACAAGGACTCGCTGACCGGGCTCTACCTCGCGGGCAAGCACAGGATCGAGGTGCCCGCCATCCGGCGCCCGGTCGACAAGAAGCGCCAGCTGACCGTCGTGGGCGCGCGCGAGCACAACCTGCGCGGGCTGGACGTGAGCTTCCCGCTCGGCTGCCTCGTCTCGGTCACCGGCGTCTCCGGCTCCGGCAAGTCGACGCTGGTCAACGACATCCTGGCCACCGTGCTGGCGAACAAGCTCAACGGCGCGCGCCAGGTGCCGGGCAGGCACACCCGGATCAACGGCCTCGGCGAGGTCGACAAGCTCGTCAGGGTCGACCAGTCGCCGATCGGCCGGACCCCGCGGTCCAACCCGGCCACCTACACCGGCGTGTGGGACCACGTGCGCAAGCTGTTCGCGTCCACCACCGAGGCGAAGGTCCGCGGCTACCAGCAGGGCCGGTTCTCGTTCAACGTCAAGGGCGGGCGCTGCGAGGCGTGCGCGGGCGACGGCACGATCAAGATCGAGATGAACTTCCTGCCGGACGTCTACGTCCCGTGTGAGGTCTGCAAGGGCGCCCGGTACAACCGCGAGACCCTCGAAGTCCACTACAAGGGCAAGACGGTCTCGGACATCCTCGACATGCCGATCGAGGAGGCCGCGGAGTTCTTCGAGCCGATCAAGGCCATCCACCGCCACCTGGCGACGCTGGTCGACGTCGGGCTCGGTTACGTGCGGCTCGGCCAGCCTGCGCCAACCCTGTCCGGCGGCGAGGCGCAGCGCGTCAAGCTGGCCAGCGAGCTGCAGAAGCGCTCGACCGGCAAGACGGTCTACATCCTCGACGAGCCGACCACCGGCCTGCACTTCGAGGACATCCGCAAGCTGCTCGGCGTCATCAACGGCCTGGTCGACAAGGGCAACTCGGTCATCGTGATCGAGCACAACCTCGACGTCATCAAGACCTCGGACTGGATCATCGACATGGGTCCGGAGGGTGGCTCCGGCGGCGGCACGCTCGTCGCGCAGGGCACGCCGGAGCAGGTCGCGGCCACCGAGGAGAGCTACACCGGCCAGTTCCTCAAGGAGATCCTGGCGCACTGAGGGAAATTTTCGTCAACGATTTGAACCGGTCGGGCAACCCGGTCGTGTGGGTGGTGTCATCAGGTCGCGCCGGCAGGGCGGACCTCGAAGCACCAGGAGGTCCCCATGACCGGTACCCGGACCGTGTTCGTCACGCGCACCGCTTTCGCTGACGGCTCGAAGGCGGGGCGCGGATGAGCGCATCTCTCGCTGGTGCGGCAACCTTCGGCGTCCGTGTTGCAGTACTGTCCTCGCCGACCAAGAACAGCGGCGAGAGGACGCGAGTGGCGATCGGAGGCTGGCGGCCCAAGCGGGCCAAGGGCGAAGACCTGATCCGGCACTTGTACGAGGAGCACGGCAGAAGCCTGCTGGCGTACGCCACCAGGCTGACCGGTGATCGGGCTGCCGCCGAGGACGTGGTGCAGGAGACATTGGTCAGGGCTTGGAAACACGCCGACGACCTGGAGAACGGCAAGGGCTCGGTCCGCGGGTGGCTGCTCACCGTGGCGCGGAACATCATCACCGACAAGGTGCGGGCGCGAGCTTCCCGTCCCCAGGAGGTCGAAGAGCCCGCCGAATCGCCCGCGACCACGAAGGACCACGCCCAGGGTGTGGTCGATTCGATGACCGTGCTGGGCGCGATGGACGGGCTTTCCCCGGAACACCGGGAAGTGCTCGTCGAGTTGTACTACCGGGGACACACCGTCACGGAGGCGGCCCAATCACTGGGCATCGCCGCTGGCACGGTGAAATCCCGGTCCTATTACGCACTACGGGCTCTCAGAGCCGTGATGCAGGGCAAAGGAACGGAGGCAGCGCGATGAGCGCGATTGATCACGATCACGCGCCGCTGGGCGCGTACGTTCTCGGAGCTTTGGACGAGAACGAAAGCCGCGAGTTCGAAGCCCATCTCGCCACCTGCGACGCCTGCCGTCGCGAAGCGGATGAACTGAACGAACTACGCGTACAGCTGGACGAGGTACCGCCGGAGGCGTTCCTCGACGGTCCCCCCGAGGGTGGTGACCTGCTGCTGCAGCGCACGCTGCGCAGCGTGCGGGCGGCGGAGGAGGCCCTGACCGGCACCCCGCGCCGTCCGAAGCGGTTCCTGGCGCTCGCCGGCGCGGCGGCGCTGGTCGTGGTGGCGCTGGGCGGCGGCGTGCTCGTCGGCAGGCAGACCGCGCCGGAGGGCACGAACCCGCCGGTGGCGATCCCGACGACTTCGGCGGTGCCCGGCACGAAGACGCTCGCCGGGACGGACGGCAGCGTGAAACTCGCCGCCACGGTGACACCGGCGGCGGGCTGGATCAGGGTGCACGCGAAGGTCGACGGCGTGCACGCTGGTGAGAAATGCCAGCTCATCGTCATGTCGAAGGCGGGAGAGGCGATCATCGCCGGCAGCTGGGTCGTCTCGGCCAAGGGTGAGAAGGACGGCACCGGGCTCGACGGGTCCGCGCTGGTGCCCGCCGATCAGGTCGCCTCAGTCGACGTGGTGACCACCGACGGGCGGAAGCTGGTGTCGGCCTCGGCATGAGGTCCTACCGGTTCCGGAGCACCTGGCTGGTGGCGGCGGCGCCGAACCTCGTGTTCGGCGCCGTCGTCGACCTGGCCGGGTATCCGGACTGGTGGCCGGACGTCCGCTCGGTACGCCGGATCGACGACGACACCGCGGAGCTGGTGTGCCGGGCGACGCTGCCGTTCGAGCTGGTCCTGCGCCTGCGGCGGGCCGTCGAGGACGAGTCGGCCGGGCGGATCAGGGTGGACCTCAGCGGTGACCTAGAAGGGTTCCTCGCCGGGCGGATCACCGATCTCGGCGGGACGACCAGGCTCGAGATCGTGCAGGAAGTGGTGGCGCACAAGCGGATCCTGCGACGCTTCGACCGCGTCGCCCGGCCTGTCTTCCGGGCGAACCACGCCTTGATGATGGGGCGTGGCCGCCGGGGACTCGTGGCTCATCTGACGAACGGGATTTAGCGGGCTTTATCCCAGACCGGGATAAAGCCCGCTTTATCCCGGTCGCCGGGCGGGAACGGGGGACCCCCGCCCGACGACCAGGCGGCGGTCAGACCGCCGCGGGTTCCCGCTCTTCCTTGCGTTCCGAGGGAGGTTCGGAATGCTCGTCGAGCAAGGTGGTCTCGTCGAAGGGTGCCTGGCCCGCGAACACGCGGCTCGCCTGGTCGCGGTCGAACTCCTTGGTCCACGACCCGATCAGCACGGTGGCGACGGCGTTGCCCGCGAAGTTGGTCAGCGCACGGGCCTCCGACATGAACCGGTCGATGCCGAGGATGAAGCCGACGCCGTCGACCAGCTCCGGCCGGTGCGACTGCAGGCCACCGGCCAGCGTCGCGATGCCGGCGCCGCTGACGCCCGCCGCGCCCTTGGACGCGATGATCATGAACACCAGCAGCGAGATCTGCTCGCCCAGTGACAGTGGCTTGTCCTGCGCGGTGGCGATGAACAGCGTGGCCATCGTCAGGTAGATCGCGGTGCCGTCGAGGTTGAACGAGTAGCCGGTCGGCACGGTGATGCCGGTGACCGGCTTGCTGACCCCGAGGTGCTCCATCTTCGCGATGAGCCTCGGCAGCGCCGACTCCGAGGACGAGGTCGACAGGATCAGCAGGAACTCGCGGCCCAGGTACTTCAGCAGGCTGAAGATGTTGACCCGCGCGCCGACCCACAGCACCGCGCCGAGCACGCCGAACACGAACACCAGGCAGGTCAGGTAGAAGCCGATCATGATGACCGCGAGGCTGCGCAGCGCGCCCCAGCCGGTCTCACCGACGACGGCCGCGATGGCGCCGAACGCGCCGATCGGGGCGGCCCACATGACCATGGCGAGGATGCGGAACACCAGGCGCTGGATGTGCTCGATCCCGTTCAGGATCGGCTTGCCCTTCGCGCCGAGCTTCTGCAGCGCGAAGCCGGTGAGCAGCGCGACGAGCAGCGTCTGCAGCACCTGGCCGCTGGTGAACGCCGACGCGAAGCTCGTCGGGATGATGCCGAGCAGGAAGTCGGTGGTGCTCGCCGCGCCGGTGGCCTGATTGTGCGCCTTGGTGATGTCGGACGGGGTGAGGTGCAGCCCGCTGCCGGGGTGGAGCAGGTTGCCGACGATCAGGCCGATGGTGAGCGCGAACGTCGACATGAGCACGAAGTAGCCGAGCGCCATCAGGCCGACGCGGCCGACCTTGGCGGCCTTGGCCACCGAGCCGATGCCGAGCACGATCGTGCAGAAGATGATCGGGGTGATCATCATCTTGATCAGGTTCACGAACCCGGTGCCGAGCGGCTTGAGGTCCTTGGCGAACCCGGGTGCGAGGAAGCCGACCAGGACGCCGAGCACCACGGCGGCCAACACGGCTAAATACAAGTAGTGCGTTTTGTCGCGTCGTCGGGTGGCGGTGGGCACCATTGCCTCCAGCAGGGGGTAAAAGGGATTGCGGAGACTATGCGTGCCCGGGTGAGCCAGGTCACGGTTGTGTTCATTGAGTACATGCCGGTGACAGCTGGTTGAAGACTTGTGCTGGTATGTGCGGGTGCCAACGAAGCCACGCCAGTGGAGTCTCGCCAGGCAGTTGCTCGTGCTCCAGGCCGCCATCGTGGGTGTGCTCGCCGGGGCCGGTTTCCTGCTGGCCTATCTCGACGCGGACAGCGCGACCGACGCCAAGGCGCGGGACAAGGTCACCGTCGTCGCGCGCACGGTCGCCGACGCGCCGAGCGTGCAGGCCGCACTGTCCACTCCGGACCCGTCGGCGACGCTGCAGCCGTTCGCGGAACGGGTGCGGTCCGACACCGAGGTCGACTTCATCACGATCATGAACCGTGACGGCATCCGCTTCACCCACCCGAATCCGGCGCTGATCGGCCAGCATTACATCGGCACGACCGTGGAAGCGTTGCAGGGCAGTGTGTTCACCGAGACGTACACGGGTTCGCTCGGCCCGTCGGTGCGCACGATCGTGCCGGTGAAGTCCGGCGGCCAGGTGGTCGCGATGGTCTCGGTCGGCATCACGGTCGACACGATCTCCGCGGATCTGCGCGAGCGGCTGTGGACGCTCGCCGCGGTCATCGGCTCGGTGCTGGTCGCCGGGCTCATCGGCAGCCTGCTGGTGAGCGCGCGGGTCCGGCGCCAGACCCATGGCGTCGCGCCCGCCGAGCTGCGCGACATGTTCTCCTATCACGAGGCCGTGCTGCACGCGGTGCGCGAAGGCCTCGTGCTCGTCGGCGGTGACGGCGTCATCCTGCTGTGCAACGACGGTGCCCGCGACCTGCTGGACGTCCCCGATCCGACCGGTTCCGCCGTGGCCGACCTCGGCCTGCCGGACGGCCTGGCCGAGGCGTTCATGAGCAGCCGCGCCGACGAGATCCACGTGACCGACACGCGCGTGCTGGTGATCAACGTGACGCCGGTGAGCATGGGCACCGTGGTGACCTTGCGCGACCACACGGAGTTGCAGACGCTCACCGGCGAGCTGAACACGGTCCGCGGTTTCGCGGAGGCGCTGCGTTCCCAGGCGCACGAGGCCGCGAACCGGCTGCACACCGTCGTTTCCCTGGTCGAGATCGGCAAACCGCGCGAGGCGGTCGAGTTCGCCACCGCCGAACTCCAGCTGGCGCAGCAGCTGACCGACCGCGTCGTCGGCGCCGTCGAGGAGCCCGTGCTGGCGGCATTGCTGCTCGGCAAAGCGGCGGAGGCCGCCGAGCGCGGCATCGAGCTGACCATCACCGAGGACACCGCCATCGAAGACACCGCCATCGCCGCCCGCGATCTCGTGACCATCCTGGGCAATCTGATCGACAACGCCATCGACGCCGCGTCTTCGTCGGTGGTCGTCACGGCCCGTTCCTCCGACGGCGAGCTGCTCCTGCGCGTCTCCGACGACGGTCCTGGCGTGCCACCGGGCGTCGACGTCTTCCGCCGCGGCTGGTCGACGAAACCGGCCGAGGGCCACGGCGTCGGCCTGGCCTTGGTCGGCCAGGCGGTCCGCCGCTACCACGGCACGATCGACATCGGCGCCGACACCGGCGCGGTCTTCACGGTCAGGCTGCCGCTGTGATCAAGGTGCTGATCGTCGAGGACGAGCCGGTCGCCGCCGAGGCGCACAAGGTCTACGTCTCACGCCTCGCCGGGTTCAGCGTCGCCGGGGTGGTGCATTCGGGCGGGGACGCGTTGCGTTTCGTCGAGCGCAATCCCGTCGACCTGGTGCTGCTGGACTTCTATCTGCCCGACACCCACGGCCTCGCGGTCTGCCGTTCGCTGCGCGCGGCCGGTTTCCCGGTCGACGTCATCGCGGTGACCTCGGCGCGCGACCTCGCCGTCGTGAAGGCCGCGGTCTCGGTCGGCGTGGTCCAGTATCTGCTGAAGCCCTTCACTTTCGCTTCACTGAAGGAAAAACTCGAACGCTATGCCGAGTTCCGGAGTTCAGCGGGCGAAGTCGCAGGCCAGGCGGAGATCGACCGCGCACTGGGTTCGCTGCGTGCTTCGGACCAGTCGTCGCTGCCGAAAGGCATGAGCGCGCCGACGTTGACGGCGATCACCGAGGCGTTGGCCGCGGCCGAAGACGGCTTGTCGGCCGGAGCCGCGGCCGCCGCGATCGGCGCCTCCCGGGTTACCGCGCGCCGGTACCTGGAATACCTGGCGGACAACGGACTCGCGCAGCGCGAGCCCCGCTACGGCCAGGTCGGCAGGCCGGAGGTCTGGTACCGCGCACGGTGAGGTTCTTGACCTCTACCAAGCTCGAAGTGTGAGCCTGGACGCATGATCTTCACCGAGACGGAACGCGAGTACCTGAAGACGCTGGCGCTGGGCAGGCTGGCCACGATCGGCCCGGCGGGTGCACCGCAAAATCATCCGGTCACCTACTTCGTGAACGACGACGGGACGATCGACATCGGCGGTCCGGCGTTGAGTCGCTCGCAGAAGTACCGCAACATCCAGGCCGATCCGCGTGCCTCGCTCGTCGTCGATGACACGGCTTCAGAGCCGGTCGGACCGGGTGGTCAGCGCGGGCGCGGTATCGAGATCCGCGGCGATGTCGAGGTGCTGCTCGCCGACGTTCCGTTACTGGATGGCTTCAGCAACGATGTCGTGCGCATTCACCCGCGTCGCGTCGTCGCCTGGAATCTCGACGGACCCGGCGCCAACAATCGCGACGTATGACGGTCAGAAGCGAGTCAGCCAGCGGTGCAGGGAAATCGCGAGTTCGACGGGTGCGTCGTACTGGATGAGGTGGCCTGCCCCGGGGATGATGTCCAGTACCGCGCCGGGGATTGCCTCGGCGAGCTTCGACGCCCTGTCCGCCGGAATCCAAGTGTCCTCGGCGCCCCAGATGACCTTGACCGGCAGGTCGAGTTCGGCATAGCGGTCCTGCACCTCGTCGGTGTGGCGGACGTCGGCCTCCGCGATCTGTTGGTAGAATGCGCGCTGCCCGTCGACACTCAGCCACGGCTCGGTCAACGTGTCGAGTTGCGCGCGCGTGAGGCCACGATGGCTGGCCGTCGCGATGTACGACTCCAGCGCACCCCGGTGCACCACCGCGGGCTGCGCCGCGAAGACGTCGGCATTCGCGGCGACGAGCCGGAAGAAGTCCGAACCCCACGGGCGCAGTGCCACGACGTCGACCAGCGCGAGCGAGGCGTATTCGGCACCGTGCAGCAGGTTTGCGCGCAGTGCCACGGCGCCGCCGTAGTCGTGGGCGACCACGTGTGGGCGTCCCAGCTCCCACTGCGCGAGCAGGTCGGCCAGCAGTTCGCCCTGCGTGCCGAGATCGACCGCCTGTCCCGCATGCTTCGACGACTGACCGTAGCCCGGCATGTCCCACAGGTAGACGGAGTACTCCCGGCTGAGCGCACGCGCGAAGGGCGCCCACAGCTGTGCGGACCAGGGCGTTCCGTGGCACATGACCACCGGTTCTCCGGCCCCCAGCCGATCCCAGGCGACTGAGCGGCCTCGCCATTCGAAGGTCTGGGACAGCTGAAGATCGTCGTTCCCCATGATCGGGACCCTACGTCACAACCGGCGTATAACACCTTATATCGCGTCGCACGGTGAGGTCGTGAACTCGCCAGACGATCACCGGCGGAGCTGCTGAACTTGGCCCATGCTCACCTCGACCCGACCGAAGGCCGCCGTCGTCTCGGTGATGATGGGAATATTTTCCCTTGTCACCACGGAAATCTTGCCCATCGGCCTGCTGACGCCCATCGGCTCGAACTTCGGAATCTCGGCAGGCACGGCGGGGTTGATGATGACGATGCCCGGCCTGCTGGCCGCCGTAGCCGCTCCCGCGGTCACTGTCGCGACTGGACGGTTCGACCGCCGGGTGATGCTGTGCGTGCTGATGCTCGTGTTGGCGGCAGCCGACTTCCTCGCCGCGATCGCCCCGGCCTACTGGGTCATGATCGTCTCCAGGGTCCTCGTCGGATTCGTCATCGGCGCGTTCTGGTCGATCGGCTCCGGGCTGGCGGCCCGACTGGTGCGCCCGGACCGGGTCGGCATGGCGACCGCGGTGATCTTTTCGGCCGTCCCGCTCGGTTCGGTGCTCGGCGTGCCCGCGGGCACTCTCATCGGCGACCTCGCGGGCTGGCGAGTGGCTTTCACGGTCATGGGGATGCTGGCGCTCGCCGTCTTCGCCGCGCTGATGCTGGTGTTGCCCGCGTTGCCCGCCGAGCAGACGACCAGTCTGACCGTGCTTCGTGAGTTGCTCCGGGAGCCCCGCGTCCGGCTCGGCCTGCTCGTGACGTTCCTGATCGTGCTCGCCCATTTCGGCACCTACACCTATGTGACGCCGTTTCTGCGCCAGGTCACCGGGGCGAGCCCGGAGCTGATCACCCTGTTCTTGCTGGTCTATGGAATCGCGGGGATCGCGGGCAACTTCGTCGCGGGCATGGCGCGGCTGCGCGTCGCGTTCACGGTCAGCGCCTGCGCCGTGGCGGCCGCCACGCTGATGCTTCCCCTCGCGGGGAGATTCGGCGCGGGTGCGGTCATCCTGCTCGCCATCTGGGGACTCGCGTACGGCGCGGTCCCGGTCTGCTCGCAAACCTGGTTCGCGAAATCGGCGCCGCACGCCCGTGAGGCGGCCACCGTCGTCTTCACTTCCTCATTCCAAGCGACCCTTTCACTGGGCGCCCTGCTCGGCGGCGTCGTGGTCGACCTGACCTCGCCGTCGATCGTCATGCTCATCGGCGGTGCCGTCGCACTCCTCGCGGCGGCAGCCCTCACGATCGATGTATAACGACCTATACCGTGCGCCCTGAGATGGCCTCGCGGACGGCTGGGGCGATCTCCGCACCCCAGCGGCGGAGCGAGGTGAGGTCCTGCGTGCCACCGCTGGGGGAGAAGAGCATGAACCCCGACGCGCCGTGCTCGAGTACGGCGCCGGTGAGTTCCTCGATCCATTGGTCGACGGAACCGCCGATCCACCGGCCGTCTTGGTCACGGGTGGCGGGCAGCGGCCGGTCGGTGATGTGACCGGGGAAGTTGAAGATCGTGCGCACGTCGCTCGGCTCGCGGCCGGCGGAAGCGGCGGCTTCGTCGATGATCGGCCTGCCCGCTCGGTAGCGGGGGCTGAGCCAGTCCGCGGCGTGACCGGGAAGCCAGCCGTCGGCGACGCGGCCGGTGGCGGCCAGCGACTTCGGGCCGACCGAGCCGGTCCACACCGGCGGCGCGGGGACCGGGGCGGGCTCGATCTTGGTGACCCGGTAATGGGTGCCCTCGTGGGTGACGGGCTCGCCGCCGCCGGACAAGAGCCTGACCAGCGTGATGCCCTCCTCGAAGGCGTCGACCGCGTCGGCGGCCGAGAGTCGTGGCACGCCCAGGTCGGCGATGCGGTCCCAGAGTCCGCCCGCGCCCATGCCGAGCACGACTCGGCCGCCGGAGAGTGTCGAGAGCGAGGTGACCGTGCGGGCGAGCATCGGTGCGGGCCGCGTGGGCAGGTTGGTGACGTTGACGAAGCCGCCGAGGTGCCGGGTGCGGCCGAGGATGAAGCCGAGCGCTGCGTACGCGTCGAGACGGGCGCCCAGGTAAGGGTGGTCGGACAAGGAAAAGAGGTCGAGTCCGTCGCGGTCGGCCTGCTCGGTCAGGCGGAGCAGTTCCGGTTGCTCGGCGATTTCGCTGTGCGCGCCGAAGCCGAAGACGACGTTGGGCAAAGTCATGCGTGCTCCCCAGAGAGAATCAGTTCGTACTACGAACCATATTAGTTCGTTGTACGAACTGCAAGGCCGGGGTTGGGAGTGGGCCGTGATCTCGGGTCGTGAGTGATGCGGCCGGTTCTAACCGGCCTGAACACTCACGACCCCAAGGCGTCGGGCGAGGGTCAGAACACCACGGGGACCTTGTTGTCGGACACGATGCGCCCGAGCAAGTTCGCCAGCAGGGCGCGCTCGGCGGCGCTCAACCCGCCCGGCAACTGCTCGATCCGGCGGCAAGTCTCGTCGTAGAACTCCGAGGCGAGCTTGGCGCCGTGCGGGGTGAGGGCGACGCGGACCGCGCGGGCGTCCGAGGGGTCGGGTTCGCGGCGGACGAGGCCGTTGCGCTCGGTGCGGTCGACCAGGCCGGTGAGGCTCGACTTGGCAAGGCCGAGTGTCGCGATCAGGTCGCTCATGCCCTGCGGCCGCGCCATCAGCACGCACAGCAGCTGCCCCTGCTGCGGAGTCAGGCCGTGCTCGCGGCCCGACTCCGCGTACACCGCGTTCACCAGGAACGACGAGCGCACGAGCGCGGTCACCACTCCGATTTCGTCTTCGCCCACCCGATCACGGTAACCGACGTTCCGGTACTCGACGCCGAGCGCGTCCGGCCGTGGCAGGTGGTGATCGTGCGGGCGCTCAGGCCGTGCGGAGTCCGTCAAGGAGGGCGAGCAAGGCTCGTTCGGCTTCGAGGCGCGCCGCGCCGGGGTCGGTGGCGCCGGCGATGAGCAGGCCTGCCTCGCCTAGTGCGGCCAGAACCAAGTGGGCCAGGAAACGGACGGGCACGTCGGTGCGCAGGACGCCCGCGTCGACGCCCAGTTGCAGGCCTGCTGTCACCATGCCGAGCGCGTACTGCTCATCCAATTCTCGCCATTGCCGCCAGCCGAGAACGGCGGGTGCGTCGATCAGCCCGATACGGGCTTTGTCAGGCTGAAGGCAGGCGAGCAGGAAAGAGCGCAGGCCCGCTTCGAACGCGGCGAGCGGCCCGCCGTCGCCGGTGTGCGACATGTGCGCTGACACGTCGTCCATGAGTTCCTGCTGGATCTGTTCGTACACGGCGCGGAACAGTTCCTGCTTGTCCTTGAAATGGTGATACATCGCGCCGCGGGAGCTGTTCGCCCTGGTGACGATCTCCGTGGTGCCGACAGCCGCGTAGCCGTGCTCGGCGAACAGTTCGCGTGCCGCGGAGATCAGGGCGGCGCGGGTGGTCTCGGATTTCTCGGCTTGGCGTCCCATCACTGCTTCCTGGTCCAGGCCTTTAAAACAGGCAGCCTGTTTGTTATTGTCGTGGCCGCACTCATTCTCCCTGATCAAGGAGGTTCCGATGACCGGACGCCCGATGCCCGAACTGGCGGGCGTCGAGCATCGGTTCCTCGACGTCGGCGGGCTGCGCACGCATGTCGCGCTTGCCGGCCGTGGCGACCCTGTTGTCCTGCTGCACGGCTGGCCGCAGCATTGGTGGCAGTGGCGGCACGTCATCCCCGTGCTGGCCCGTCATCACCGGGTGATCTGCCCGGACCTGCGGGGACTCGGGTGGACCGATGCGCCGCCGGACGGATACCAGCCCGGGGTCATGGCCGATGATGTCCTCGGCCTGCTCGACCGGCTCGGCGTGCGCCGCTTCGGCTTGATCGGGCATGACTGGGGCGGTGCGGCAGGCTACCTGCTTGCGCTGCGCCATCCTGACCGTGTCACCCGCTACATCGCGCTCAACACCGCGAACCCGTTTCTCAGGCCGATACCCGGGACATTGCGGCACGGGCCTCGGCTGTGGCACATCCTCGCCAACAGTCTCCCCCTGCTCGGGCCACGCCTGGCCGCGTCCACGATCCCCCGATGGGCGCTGCGCCGCTGGATCTACCGGACCGCCACTCTGACCAGCGAAGACCAGGCGGTGTATCTGGCTCAGTTCAGCGAGCCGGACCGTGTCCGCGCCACGGTCAGGTACTACCGGAACCTGATCAGCCGCGAAATCCCGCTGGTACTGGCGGGAAAATATCGCTGGGCTCTGCTGACCGTTCCCACACTCGTGCTGTCGGGTGACCGCGACCCGCTCCTGCCCGTGAGCCTGATGACCGGACATGGCACGCACGCCACCGACCTCCGCGCCGAACTGCTCGCCGAAGTCGGACACTTTCCCGCGACCGAGGTGGCCGACCGAGTCGCCCGGCGTGCGCTTCAGTTCTTCGCCGCGATCGGCTCCGCGTGACGGAGTGGGTCGTGAGTGTTTTGGCCGGTTAGAACCGGTCGCAACACTCACGACCCCCGGCTAGATCGGGCGACCGGGGACGCCTGGGCGGGTCTGCCACGGGTGCGGCCCGTCCAGCGGGCGGTACTCGACGCCGAGGGCGTCCAAGCGCGGCAGGTGGTGATCACGCAGGCGGGGCAGGAACTCCGCGAAGTCCCGGCCTTCGACCGGGCTCCAGGCGACCTCCGCGAACGCGCTCAGCCTCGGGAACGCCGCGTAGTCGACGCGGCGGGCGGTGTCGAGGTGCTCGCTCCACACCTGCGCCTGCGTGCCGAGGATGCCGGGCAACGCCGGATCGTAGGCGTACACGTCTTCGAGCGTGCGCACGAAGCCGACCGGGATCGGTTCGTCCGGGTGATCGGACTGGCGGTGGTCGAGGTAGACGTGCTGCTCGGGGCACATGACCACGTCGTGCCCGGCCGCGGCGGCGATGGCGCCCGCCTCCGAGTTGCGCCAGGAGCTGATGGTCACCTTGGGCAGATCGGGGATCTCGAGCACCTCGTCCCAGCAGAGCGCGCGGCGGCCGCGGGACTCGAGGTGCGCGATGATCTTGCGGACGAAGAGGCCGTGCTCGGCGGTCGCGCCGGGCACCTCGTCGCCGCCGATGCCGATCATCTCGGACGGGAAGATCTCCAAGAGCTGGTCGAACACCGCCTTGAAGAAGTCCACTGTGGACTCCGAGGTGTTCAGCAGCGAGGTGCTGATGCCCCACGAGGTCCAGACTTCCCACTGCGCGGAGGGATCCGGGCCCAGCTCGGGGTAGGCCGCGATGGCCGCGCGGGCGTGGCCGGGGATGTCGATCTCCGGGACCACCGTCACCGCCCGCAGACCCGCGTAGGCGACGATCTCGCGGAGGTCGTCCAGAGTATAAAAGCCGCCGTGGGGTCGGCCGTCGCGCTCGGGACCGTCGTGGCGGCCGACCATCGAACCGGTGCGCCACCCGCCGACCGAGGTGAGCCGGGGGAATTCCGGGATCTCGATGCGCCAGCCCTGGTCGTCGGTCAGGTGCAGGTGCAGCACGTTCAGCTTGTGCGCCGCCAGCAGGTCGATGAACCGCAGCACCTCCGCCTTGGTGCGGAAATGCCGGGCGACGTCGAGCAGGCATCCGCGCCAGGCGAACCGGGGATGGTCGACCACCACACCACAGGGCACAGTGGACGGTCCACCCGGGACAGACCGGAACCACGACGGCCCGGCCAGCTGACGCAACGTCTGACGGCCGTAGAACTCGCCCGCCGCGTCGGCGACGTCCAGCGTCACGGACGACGGCGTGATCTCCAGCCGGTAGCCCTCTGCGGGCAAGTCCGAGTCCCGGCGTACCTGTACTTCGGTCGGCCATGGGCACGAACCAGGCTGGGGCGTCACGGAAACCGGGCGGGGAAGGAGCCCGTCGAAGCCCGTCATCCCTTCACCGCCCCGGCCATGCCGGAGACCAGCCTGCGCTGCACCAGCACGAAGAAGATCAGCACCGGAATCGTCATCAAGGTCGACGAAGCCATCACCGCGCCCCAATCGGTGTCCTCGGGTTTGAAGAAGACCAGGATCGCCTGCGGCAGCGTCTGGTTGTCGGTCTTGGAGATGATGAACGTCTTCGCGAACAGGAAGTCGTTCCACGCGTGGATGAACGCGAGCACGCTGATCGCCACGAGACCCGGCGCCACCAACGGGAACAGGATCTGCCAGGTGAACCGCAACCGGCTCGCACCGTCCAATTTGGCCGCTTCCTCCAACTCGACCGGGACGGCCGCGACGAAGCCGCGCAGCATCCAGATCGCGAACGGCAGGCTGAACGCCAGGTGCACCAGCACCAGCGAACCCAGTTCGTTGAGCCCGAACGCGGGCGCGACGTCGCCGACCGACCGCATCAGGAAGAACAGCGGGATGGTCAGCGCCTCGATCGGGACCATCTGCGCGACCAGCAGCATCACCAGCAGCACCGTGCGGCCGCGGAAGTTGAACCGGGTCAGCGCGACCGCGGCCAAAAAGGACATCAGCAGCGACAGCAGCACCACGGCGACCGCGACGAGCACGCTGTTCAGGAAGAACTGCCCGAACCCGGACACGTTCAGCACCCGGTTGAAGCTCTCGAACGATGGTGAGGTCGTCCACGGCTTCGGGTTCGCCGACTGCACCTCGCCCGCCGGCTTCAGCGCGGACAGGACCATCCAGTAGATCGGGAATGCGACGATGCCCGCGATCACGACCGTCACCACCTCGGCGACGAGTCTGCCCGGCTTGCGTACTAGAGCCATGCGTCGCTCCTGCGTTGCGACCGGACGTACAGCCCGGTGATCGACAGCAGGAGCAGCGTCATGACGACCCCGATCGCCGCGCCGAGCCCGTACTGCGAGCCTGCGAACGCCTGCTGGTAGGCGTAGACGTTGAGCACGAGGTTGCGCCCGGCGACGCCACCGCCGTTGGTCATCACGTAGATCTGGGTGAACACCTTGAAATCCCAGATGATCGACTGGATGGTCGCGATCATCAGCAGCGGCCGCAGCATCGGCACGATCACCGACCTGGTGGTGCGGAACCACGACGCGCCGTCCAAAGAGGACGCTTCCAGCACCTCCGCGGGAATCGCCTGGATGCCCGCGTACATCGTCACCATGACGAACGGGAACGAGCACCAGATCACCTCGGCCGCGACCAGCCCGAACGTGCTGACCGTGCCGAAGGTCCACGAGTGGTGCGCCATGCCGTCGAAGCCGATGCCGACCAGTATCTCGTTCACCAGGCCGAAATCGGCGTCGAACAGGAACAGCCAGACGTACGAGCCCGCCATCGCCGGTGTCGCCCAAGCCGCCAGCGCGGCCAGGAAGAGCAGCATCCGGGGGAAGGCGCGCACCCGGGTCGCGAGCACGGCCAGCGCGGTGCCGATCACCAGGCTGCCGACGACGCAGGTGCCCGCGAAGCCGAGTGTCTTGCCGAGCACCGTCCAGAACTGCGCGTTCTCGAACAGGTCCAGGTAGTTGGCGAAGCCGAGGAACTTCAGCGGCGCGCGCCCGGCGGCCTGCGGCTGCCCGTAGTCGTAGAACGAGATCAGGACGAGCTGGTAGATCGGATAGAGCAGCAGCGCGCCCAAGAGAATCGCCGCGGGTGCCAGATACCAGGCGGCGGCGCGCCCGTCCCCGCGCTTCCTGACGGCTTTCCGTTCAGGAGTCACGGGGGCGGGACGCGTCAGTTGTCCGGTGGCCATCTACGACCCGAACGCCTTGTTCATCTTGTCGGCCGCGTCGTTGAGCGCGGTGTCGACCGGCTGGCCGCCGGTCGCGATCTGCTGCACCGCGGTCGGCAGGATGTTCTGCGCGTCGATCCGCGCCCACGAGGGCGTGACCGGCACGAACTTGGTGCCCGCCTTCACCGTCTCGACGAACGGCTTGAGGAACGGGTCGCTCTGCGAAACCTGCTGCTGCACCGAGGCGAGCGTGGGCAGGTTGCCCATGCCCTGGTACATCTTCGCCTGGTACTTCGCCCCGCCGAGCAGCTGGATGAACTCGACGCCGAGGCCGCGCCGCTTGCTGGCGTTGAACACGCCGAGCAGGTTGCCGCCCGCGAACGCCGGCGCGATCTTGCCTTCCGTGGTGCCCGGCAGCGGGACCACCGCGTACTTGCCCTTCACCGCGCCGGCCTCGACGGCCTTGCGGTTGAAGTCACCGCCGATCGACATCCCGGCTTTGCCGCCCGCGAACGCCGTGATGCTCTGCGTCCCGGTGAGGTTCGCGCACTGCTCCGGCGGGCAGATGTCCGCCTTCAGCAGGCTCGCGTAGTTGGTGATACCGGTCTTCGACGCCTCGGTGTTCAACGCGGACGTCCACCTTGGACCGTCCTGTTTGGCCAGTTCGCCACCGGCGGCCCAGAGGTACGGCATGATCGCGTAGATGTACTTGCCACCGACGGAAATGCCGTACAGGTCCGGCTTCTTGGCCCGGATCTTGCGCGCGGTCTCGGCCAGCTCCGCCATCGTCTTCGGCGGCGTGAGGCCCAGCTCGGTGAAGATGTCGGTGCGGTAGTACAGCGCGCGGACGCCGGTGAACCACGGCAAACCGTAGGCCTTGCCGCCGACCTTGGCCGTCTCGAGCACGGACGGCACCAGATCGGCGCCTTCCTTCCAGCTCTGCAGATCACCGGTCAGGTCGGTGAGCGCGCCGGTCTCGACGTAGCTCGCGGCGTCGGTGTTGCCGTACTCGGCGACGTCGGGCGCGTTGGACGGATCGTTGAAGGCGCCGGAGAACTTGTCCGCACGCCCCTCGACCGGGATCCACTGGACGTCGATCTCCACGCCGGCGTGCGCGGCCTTGAACTCGGCGATGGCCTCCTTGACCGTCGCCTCCTTCGGCGCCCGGTTGGCCTCGTCGAACAGCCAGACCCGCAGGGTGCCGGTCTTCTCGTCCCCTCCGGCGGCCGGAGCCGACTGGGTCGGGGCGCAGCCGGCGGCGAGCCCCAGTACGGCGAGCCCGGCGAGGGTGCGTCGGATTCTCATGTCGAAAACTCTCCTTAGAAGAAGCGCACCGAGTTCACCTGGGGGATGGACAGCTTGCCCTTGACCGCGCCGGGCAGGCCGGTCGCCGGGTCACGCGGGAGCCAGCTCAAGGTGCCGGACTTGTCGCTCGAGACGTAGAACCACTGCTCGGACGGGTCGAGCGTGATGTGGCGCGGGTAGGTGCCGCCGACCTTGACGTTGCTGATCAGCTTCAGCGTCTTGCCGCCGTCGGAGATCGAGAAGCTCGCGATCGTGTCCGAGCCGCGCACCGACGCGTAGACGAACTTGCCGTCGGACGAGGTGATGATCTCGCCGGGGTACTGGTCACCGGGGGTGCCCGGCGGCACGGCCGCGACGACCTGGCCGGGGGTGAGCTTCCCGGCGGCCGCGTCCCACGCCGCGACGGTGACCTCGGCGCGGAGCTCGCCGAGGATGTAGGCGTACTTGCCGTCCCTGCTGAACACCAGGTGCCGGGGGCCGGCGCCCGACGGGAGCTTGAGCTGCTGGTTCAGCTTCAGCTTGCCGGTGGACACGTCGAGCGAATAGACGTAGACGGAGTCGGCGCCGAGGTCGACGCTCAGCACCCAGCGGCCGGTCGGGTCGTTGACCACCTGGTGCGCGTTCGCGGGCCGCTCGGCGCCCTTGTGCTTGACCAGGTCGGTGGCGTCGCCGAGCTTGCCGCCCGCGAGGATCGGCAGCACGACGACGTCGCCGCTGGTGTAGTTCGCGCCCAGCACGTACTTCTGGCTGCTGTGCACGACCAGGTGCGTGGGGCCCTTGCCCTTGGTCGACTTCTTGCTGAGCAGCTTCGGCTTCGCGGGGTCGGCCAGGCTGAACGAGGAGATGGTGCCGTTGTTGTCGTCTTCGTTCGTGACGAACAGCGTCCGCTTGTCGGCGCTGATGTCGAACCACGAAGCGGCGTTCACGCCGGAAATGGTCCGGTCCACCTTGAGCGCGGGATCGGCGCCGGTGCGGTGCGCGACATCGAGCCCGTGGCCGCCGTTGTCGGTGTAGCTGCTGATGTAGATGGCGCCACTCCCGTAGCTGTGCGGCCCGGTCGCGCCCGCGACCCTGGCACCGACGACACTGGCGATTCCGGCGGCGCCTACCGCGCCTAGGAAGGTACGACGGTTGAGACCGGTCATGATGGTAACTCCCCGGTAAGTGTGTGCTTCGTGGTTTAGACCACTGCCATCAGCAATGCTGCCACGGCGAAACCCGAAATGGAAAGGACTGTTTCCAAAACCGTCCAAGTTTTCAGGGTTTCCGGCACGGACATGTTGAAGTACCGGGAAACGATCCAGAATCCGCCGTCGTTGACATGCGAGGCGATGATCGAGCCCGCGGAGATCGCGACCACCAGCAAAGCCAGCTGTACCTGGGAATATCCGAGTGACGCGACGGTCGGCGCGATGATGCCGCTGGTGGTGACGATGGCGACCGTTGCCGAACCTTGTGCAATCCTCATCCCGCAGCTGATCACATATGCGGCGAGAATGACCGGCAGCCCGGCATTCTTCAGTGAACCGGCGACCGCGCCGCCGATACCGGTGGCCGAGAGCACCGCGCCGAAGAAAGCGCCGGCGCCGACGACGAGCAGGATCATCGCGACCGGCCGCAGTGCCTTCGCCGAGAGTTCGTTCAGATCCTTGCCCGTCATCCCGCGGCGCAGGCCGAGCAGCCACGAGGCGAGCAGCGTCGAAATGGTCAGCGCGACGGCCGGGGTGCCGATGAACGCGGCGATCCCGGTGAGCGTCTTGTTGGATTTCGGCAGCCAGATGCTGCCGAACGTGCCGGCCAGGATGAGCACCAGCGGCACCGCGATGATCGCGGCGACCAGCCCGAGCGACGGCGCGTTCGCGTCCTCTTCGGACTCGTCGGCGACCAGCATCTCTTCCGGGACCTCGATGTGCAGGCGCTTGCCGACCCACGACGAGTACAGCACGCCGCCGATGAACCACGCCGGGATCGCGCAGACCGCGCCCATCAGGATGATCCAGCCGAGTTCCACGTGCAGCAGGCCTGCCGCGGCCACCGGGCCGGGGTGCGGCGGCAGGAACGCGTGCGTCACCGAAAGCCCGGCCAGCAACGGCAGCGCGTACAGCACGAGCGACTTCCCGCCCTGCTTGGCGGCGACGTAGACCAGCGGCGCGAGCACGAAGATGCCGATGTCGAAGAAGACCGGGATACCGAAGATCAGACCGGCGATGCCCATCGCCAGCGGTGCGCGCTTCTCACCGAACGCGCGCAGCAGCGCGGTGGTGAGCACGCGGGCGCCGCCGGACTTCTCCAAAATGGACCCGAGCAGCGTGCCGAGGCCGATGATCGCGGTGATGTGGCCGAGAATTCCGCCGAAACCCTTTTCCAGCAAGGAGTCCGAGGCCTTCTGCGCCGAGCCGACGAGCGTGCCGACCGGCACGCCCGCGGCCAGCGCGGTGAGCAGGCCGACCACGATCAGCGCGATGAAGGGCTCGACCTTCCAGCGGATGATCATGAAGAGCAGCAGCGCGATCGAGACGGCGGCCAGCGTGAGCAGCCCGCCGGTGGAGTGTTGCAGCCAGTTCAGCATTGATCCCTCCCGGGATTCCTTAACGAATGCCCCGCGAGTGCTCCAGTGGGGCGGCCGTCGTCGATCGCGGCGACGCCGTTGACGAAGACGTAGGGGATACCTTCGGCCTGCTGCCTCGGGTCGTCGAAAGTGGCCGTGTCCCGGACGGTCTCCGGATCGAACAGCACCAGATCGGCCGCGAAGCCCGCTCTGACGAGCCCGCGGTCGGACAAGCGCAACCGGCGCGCCGCGCGGCCGGTGAGATGCGCGACGCACTCGGAAAGCCCGAGCACACCCAGCTCACGCACGTACCGCGCGAGGTAACGCGGGAACGTGCCCCAGGCACGCGGGTGCGGCCTGCTGCCCACCAGCAGGCCGTCACTGCCGCCGGTGTGGGTCCGGTGGCGCATGATCGCCTGGACGTTCTCTTCGTGCCCGACGTGCATCAAGCAGCTCGTGCCGAGCCGCTCGTCGAGCAGGGTGTCGAAGTACAAAGTGGACGGTGCGATCCCGGCGGCCTTCGCGGACACTTCGACCGAATGGCCGACGAGGTGATCGTTGCGCTGGTTGCGGACGCCATTGATCTCGATGCTGTCCCAGTCGATCGGCACGCCGTGCGCGCCATCGGAGCCGGTCTCCTCGATCTCGGCGCGGATCCGCTCTCGGGTGTCCACATCGGACAACCTTGCCAGTGTCGGCTCCAGTCCGCCTTCCGTGGCCCAGCTGGGCAGCAGCGCGGACAGGTACGTCGCGCCGGGCAGGTACGGGTAGGTGTCGAGCGTGATGTCGCAGCCGTCGTCGAGCGCCTCGTCGAGCAGGTCCAGCAGCAGGCCCGCTTTCCCTTTGTTCACCGAGAAGTTCATCGTCGCGTGCGCGAGGTGCAGCGGGCAGCCGGAGCGGCGCGAGACGTCGACCATCTCGGCGAACGCCTCCAGCGCGCCCTTGCCGTAGCTGCGGTGATGCGGGCTGTAGAAGCCGCCGCTCTGGCCGACGACCTCGCACAGGCCGACCAGTTCGTCGGTGGACGCGTACATCCCCGGCGTGTAGGTGAGGCCGGAGGACATGCCCATCGCGCCCTCGGCCAGGCCCTGCGCGACCAGCTCCTTCATTTTGGTCAGCTCGGCGTCGGTGGCCGGACGGTCGTCCCAGCCGACGGCGAGCATCCGGACCGAGCCCTGCGGGACGAGGTACGCCGCGTTGACCGCGATGCCCTGGTCGAGCCGGTCGAGGTACTCGCCGACCGAGCGCCAGTTCCAGTCGAACCCGGCCGGGTCGTCGTTCCACCCGGCGAGCTGCTGGCGCAGGCCTTCGAGCGTGCTGTCGTCGACCGGCGCGTACGACAGGCCGTCCTGCCCGAGCACTTCGCTCGTGACACCCTGGGAAACCTTCGCGAGGTGATCCGGCTGGGCGAGCACCTGCAGGTCGGAGTGGGAATGCATGTCGATGAACCCGGGCGCGAGCACGAGCCCGTCCGCGTCGATCGTGCGTTTCCCAGCCAGTGATCCGGCCTCGGCCACGCTCGCGATCCGGCCATCGGTGACCCCGACGTCGTGGCGGGTGATCGGGTCGCCGGTGCCGTCGGCGACCAAGGCGCCTCGGAAGACGATGTCCATCAGAAGTACGTCCTGACGAAGTCGATGACCGTGGTGCCCTCGACCACGGGGATCAGCGGCCACTTGTCGAACACCGTGCACGGGTGCGAAAGCCCGAGCCCGATCCAGTCGCCGACGCGGACCGGCGAGTCGTCCGGCAGCGCGAGGAACGCGTGCTGGTCGTTGAGCTTGGTGACCTCGTGGCCTGCCAGCTCGCTGATCCGGCCGTCCTGGCGCAGGAGCTGCGGTTCGGGCATGCCCTCGTCGAAGGACGCGTCACGCTTGCCGATCGTCAGCAGCGCGAGGTTCTTCGAGGGGTTCGACGTGACCTGAGCCCACGCGCGCAGCGCCGGGCGGAACGGCGCGCTGTCGGAGATGCGCGGGTGCTCGCCGAGCGGCGAGATGCCGCGGTAGAAGCCGTCGTCGTGGGTCAGGTACGCGCCGCTGCGCAGCACCGGGAGCACGTCGACGCCCTCGGGCCAGCCGCTGGTCAGCGCGTCGGCGACCTGGTCGAAGTAGGCGCTGCCACCCGCGGTCACCACCACCTGGCCGGTGATGAGTCCCTTGGCGTGCAAGGAGATCGCGAGTTCGCGTAGTCCGTCCACATAGGAGTGGATGAGCGCGAGCGCCTTCTCGTCGGTGTCGTGCGAGAGCGCGCCCTCGTAGCCGCCGGTGCCGATCAGGCGCAGCGCGGGGCTGGCGTGCACGGCCTCGGCAATGGCGAGCGCGGTCTCGGTGTCGCGAGCGCCGGTCCGGCCGCCCTCGGCGCCGAGTTCGAGGATGACGTCGACCTGGCGCCGCGCGCCCTTCAGCGCTTCGGTCATCAGCTCGACTCCACGGACCGAGTCGACCCAGCAGCTGAACTCGAAGCCGGGGTCGCGGTCGAGTTCCGCGGACACCCAGCGCAGGCCCGAGGGGTCGACCAGCTGGTTCGCCAGCAGGATCCGGGACACCCCGAACGCGCGGTAGACGCGCACCTGCCCGGCGTTGGCCGCGGTGATCGCCCAGGAGCCGAGCTCGGCTTGCCGCTGGTAGAGCTGCGGAGCCATGGTCGTCTTGCCGTGCGGGGCGAGCTTCACACCACGGGCAGCGCACCAGCGCGCCATCGTGGTGAGGTTGTGCTCGAGCGCCTCGGCGTCGAGCACGACGAAGGGGCCGAAGAAGCCGCCGTCGAAGAGGTCGAGCCGTTGCCCGGCCGCCTTGTCCAGCGTCAGCCCGGCCAGCGCGGGCGCGCTCGCACGGAAGTTCCAGCCGAGAGGCTCTTCTCGGATCGCTGCCAAAGCGGCAGAGTCCAGGGTGCAAGCGTCCGCAGGCTGATTCATCCCCGTCACCTCTGTTGCGTATGTTGCAATGGACGTTGCGTATGTTGCGCGCCATAGGTGTAGCATCCGGTGCGCTGCAGGTCAACGGGAGCTAGACGGCGGGGAGATGGTTAGTGGCGAGCGCTGTGCTGTGCATCGGCGAGTCGATGGCGTTGTTCGTCCCCGCGGAGAGTGGCCCACCTGATCGGGTGCGCACTTGGAAGCGGACGATCGGCGGCGCCGAGTCGAACCTGGCGTCGCATCTGCCGGGGCTGGGCTTGTCCAGCGCCTGGGTGAGCGCCGTCGGTGACGACCCGTTCGGGCGGGCGCTGCTCGCGGAGATCGCGGCCGCCGGCGTCGACGTGAGCGGGGTGTACGTCGACCCGACCCGGCCGACCGGCCTGTACATCAAGGAAAGCGGCGCCTCGGGCAGCCCGGTCCGCTACTACCGCGCGGGCTCGGCGGCGTCCGGCATGGGCCCCGAGCTGCTGGAGAAGATCGACTTCACCGGCGTGCGCGCGGTGCACCTGTCGGGAATCACCCCGGCGCTGTCGGAAAGCTGCCACGAGCTGGTGCGCGCGATCCTCGCGAAGCCGAAGCCCGGCACACTGGTCTCGTTCGACGTCAACTTCCGGCCCGCGCTCTGGACGGGCCGTGACCCTGGCGTGCTGCGCTCGCTCGCGGCGCAGGCCGACATCGTGCTCACGGGCGACGAGGAAGCCGAAAGCGTATGGGGGACAGGCGATCCCGCCCGGCTGCGCGAGCTGCTGCCGTCACCGCGCACGCTGGTGGTCAAGCACGGAGAGCGCGGCGTCACCCTGCTCGAAGACGACACGGTCCTGTTCTCACCCGCGCTGAAGGTCGACGTGGTCGAGCCCGTCGGCGCCGGCGACGCGTTCGCCGCCGGTTTCCTGGCGGCGACCCTGCGCGGCGACGACCCGTTGACCCGGCTGCGTCGCGGCCATCTGCAGGCCGCGGCGACCCTGCTCACCCACGACGACGTGGGTGAACCACTACCCGACGAGGTCATCGCGCGGCTGCTGGCGGCCGATGACCAAGGCTGGGCCGACGCAAGGCTGGGTGGAGCATGAGCCAAAGCCTCGACCGCGCGCTGACCGTGCTCACCGGGCTCGCGACCGGTCCGAAGACGCTCGATGACCTCGCCGAGGAGATCGGCGTGCACAAGTCGACCGTGCTGCGCCTGCTGCGCACGCTGGAGTCGCATCACTTCGTGCGCCGCGAAGGCACCCGGTACTACCGGCTCGGCAGCGCCCTGTTCGACCTCGCCAACCAGGCGCTCGAAGACCGCGACGTCCGGCGGACCTCGCAGCCCGCGCTGTCGGAACTCAATGCCCGCACGGGACACACGATCCACCTAGCGTCCTATGAGGACGGTGAGGTGGTCTACATCGACAAGTACGAGGGCCGTCATTCGGTGCGCATGTATTCGCGCATCGGCAAGCGCGCCCCGCTGCACTGCACGGCCGTCGGCAAGGTGCTGGTAGCCGCGATGCCTCCGGAGCGCCGTCTCCAGGTCGCCGAGGCCATCGACTACGTCCGCCTCACGCCGAACACGATCTCGAACGCGGCCGACTACCTGGTCGAGCTCGCGCACGTGTCCGACCGTGGTTACGCGGTCGACAACGCCGAGCACGAGGACTTCATCCACTGCATCGCCGCCCCCATCCGCGGCGCGCGCGGTGAGGTGCTGGCCGCGGCGTCCATGTCGGTGCCGAAGGTGCTGCTCGACTACGACGGCCTGATGGGCCTGGTCCCGGAACTGGTCGCCGCCGCGGCCGAAGCTTCCGTCCACAGTGGATGGACGGGGAACATGGAAAGGGGAAAGTAAATGGGCAAGACCGCGATCACCACCGAGAACGCGCCGACCCCGATCGCGTCGTTCTCGCAGGGTGTCCGCAAGGGCAACATCCTGCAGGTGGCCGGTCAGGTCGGCTTCGACCCGGCCACCGGCGCCATCGTCGGCGACACGGTCACCGAGCAGACCAAGCAGACCTTCGCGAACCTGAACGCCGTGCTCGAGGCCGCGGGTTCCAGCTTCGACGACGTGCTGATGGTCCGCGTCTACCTCACCGACGTCGACCACTTCGCCGAGTTCAACAAGGTCTACGACACCCTGGTGTCCGGGGTGTTCCCCGCCCGCACCACGGTCTACGTCGGCCTCCCGGCAGGCCTGCTGGTCGAGATCGACGTGCTCGCCGTCCTCGGCGACTGACCTGGTTGCAATCTGTCGACATATGGCGCCGTGTTTCCAAGCGCCATATGTCGACAGGTTGCGGCTTTCACCGGGCCTCGAAATCCGCCTGGAGTTCCGCGATCGGCGGGAGCCCGGCCACGAAGCCGAACGCGCCTTCGCGCATCTGCCTTGCTCCGTCCATAAAGGACTTGAGGGCGAGCCTGGACAGCGCGGCGCCGATGCTCACCCGGCGCACTCCGATCTCGCCCAGCTGCTCCAGCGTGATCGACGGATCCGCGAACCCCATGACCACGTTGACGGGCTTGCTCACCGACGAGACCACGGCGCGCATCTCGTCGAGCGTGCGCAGCCCTGGCGCGTAGAGCACGTCGGCGCCCGCGTCGGCGTAAGCCTGCAGTCGCCTGATCGTGTCGTCGAGGTCGTCGACGCCGTGGATGTGGTTCTCGGCCCGCGCGGTCAGCACGAAGGGGATCGGCAGCTTCCGCGCCACTTCCACCGCGGCGCGCACCCGGTCGACGGACAAGGCGAAGTCGTAGATCGGCGTGCGATGGTCGCCCGTGTGGTCCTCAATGGACGCTCCGACCGCGCCGTACTCGCAGGCCACCTCGATCAGCTGGGCGGCCTCGGCGGGATCGTCGGCGAAGCAGTTCTCGAGGTCGGCGTTCACCGGTAGCGGGGTCGCCTCGTTGATGACGCGGCAGTTGTCCAGGATCTCCTGACGGCTGGCGCGGGCGCGGCCCGCCGTGTTGGCCACGCCGAGGCTCGTGGTGGCGAGTGCCTCGTAGCCGAGCCCGGCCAGCAGGCGGGCGGTTCCGGCGTCCCAGGGATTGGGGAGCAGCAAGGGTTCTGGTCGCTCGTGCAGGGCACGGAACCGGGTGGCTTTCGCCGCTTGATCGGTCATCGGTTCACTGTGCTCCCGCGTCTTCCATCATGCAAATGCATAGTGCTGTCTCTACGCATCAGGAATACTGATGCAGTGACGTTCGACGAGATCGAGGCCTTCGTCTGCATCGCCGAAGTGGGCGGCTACACGGAGGCGGCCAGGCGGCTCGACCGGTCCCAGCCCGCGATCAGCAGGCGGATCCACGAGCTGGAGCGCGCTCTCGACGCGACGTTGTTCGAGCGGGTCGGCAGGCGAATGGTGCTCACCGACGCGGGGCGCGCTTTGTTGCCCCATGCCGAAGCCGCGCTCGCCGCGATCCGGGACGGCGAGCGCGCCGTCCGCGATCGGTCGGCCGCCGCGCTGCCGCTCCGGCTGGCCATCGTCGGCACGCTCGCGGACTCGCACATCGTCGACGCGCTGCGCGCGTTCACGGCCAAGTCCACGCTCACGGTCGACCTGCGCACCGCGACCAGTCGTGAGGTGAGCGCGCTGGTGCGCAGCGGCGAGGCGGACCTCGGGCTGCGCTACCGCGCCGACGCCACGCTGGAGTCGATTCCGCTCGGCGAAGAGAAGCTGTACGTGGTGGTGCCCGCCACGCATCGGATCACCGCGGCCGAATTGCCGGATCTCGGCCCGCTGCGTGACGAGAAGTGGCTCGGCTTTCCGTCCGAGCGCGGCCGCCCGGAGTCTTTCCGCACACTGCTCGAACGGCAGCTGGTGAACCCCTCGATCACCGCGGTCGACAGTCTCACCGCCCAGAAACGGCTGGTGGAGGCCGGGCTCGGCATCGCGTTCATGCCCATCAGCAACATCAGGGAGGAGGTGCGGATCGGCAGCCTGCGCGTGATCGACGTGCCCAGCATGAACGCGCGCGTGCCCGTCTTCGCCGTCCGGCGTCCCGGCGGCCACCACAGCCAGGCGGCGACGGATTTCCTGCGCGTGCTGGCCGAGCACACACCGGATCTACTGGCCCAGAACTGAGGTGTAGCCATTGATCGCGGGCTGGCCGCCGAGGTGGGCGTAGAGCACGTTCGAGTCCTTGGCGATCTCGCCGCGGGTGACGAGGTCGATCAGGCCCGCCATGGACTTTCCTTCGTACACCGGGTCGGTGATCATGCCTTCGAGCCGGGCGGCCGTGTGGATGGCGTCCACTGTGGACTCGTCGGGGATGCCGTAGATCCCGGCATGGTAGCGCTCGTCGAGTTCGGTCTCGGCGGGCTCGGGAGCGCCGATCAAGGCGGCCGTGGCGCGGGCGATGCGGGTGACCTGGTCGCGGGTCTCGGCGGGCTTGGCCGAGGCGTCGATGCCGATCACGCGGCGCGGCTTGCCGGTCAGCGCGGTGCCCGCGATCATGCCCGCCTGGGTGCTGCCGGTGACCGAGCAGACCACGATCGTGTCGAAGAAGACGCCGAGTTCTCGTTCCTGCGCCTCGAGTTCGACGATCCAGTTGGCGAAGCCGAGGCCGCCGAGGCGGTGGTCGGAGCCACCGGCCGGGATGGCGTACGGCTTGCCGCCGCCGGCTTCGATCTCCTTGATCGCGTCTTCCCAGCTCTGCTTGAAGCTGATGCCGAAGCCGGCGTCCACCATCCGGATGTCGGCGCCGAGGATCCGTGAGAGCTGGATGTTGCCGACGCGGTCATAGAGCGGGTCGTTCCAGTCGACCCAGCTTTCCTGGACGAGCACGGCCTTCAGGCCCGCGCGAGCGGCGGCGGCCGCGACCTGGCGGGTGTGGTTGGACTGGACGCCGCCGATCGAGATCAGCGTGTCGGCGCCTTGCGCGAGCGCGTCCGCGACCAGGTACTCGAGCTTTCGGGTCTTGTTGCCGCCGAAGGCCAGGCCGGAGTTGAGGTCCTCGCGCTTGGCCCAGACACGGGCGCCACCGAGGTGGGTGGTGAGCCGGTCGAGCGCGTGAAGAGGGGAGGGGCCGATCAGCAGGGGATAGCGGGCGAAGTCGATCATCAGTCCTCCAGCAGGGATTCCAGCTCGGTCCAGATCGTGCGGGTGATGCGGATGGCTGCGTCGGCGTCCCGCGCGGCGATCGCGTCGATGAGCTCGTCGTGGCGCTTCACCGACCTATGGGCGGGCAGTGAGCCGAAGCGCGCGTATTCGAGACGGCGCAGCAGCGGGGTGTAGCGGTCGAGGGTGGCCGCGAGCGCGCGGTTGCCGCACGCCTCGACGGGCACGGCGTGCAGCAGGTCGTCGGCGGCGATGGCGGCGTCGACGTCGCCGCGGCCGATCGCCTGGGCGAACCGGGCGTTGGCTTCGCGCATCGCGGCGAGCTGCGGCTCGCCCATGCGGGGGAGCGCGTCGCGGATCGCCAGCTCGTGCAGGCCGCGGACGAGGCGCAGCGCGTCGCGGACGTCGTCGGTCACGACCTGCGCGACCCGGGTGTAACTCTGCGGCTTCGACTCGACGAGCCCCTCGGCCGCGAGCCTGGTCAGCGCCTGGCGCACCGGCGCGCGGGACAGGCCGAGCTCGTCCGCCAGGTCGGCGTCGCGCAGGTTCGCGCCCGGCGCGAGCGTGCCGTCGATGATGGCGCGGCGCAGGGTCTCGTAGGCCTCATCGCGCAAGAGCGAGCGCGACAGCCTGGGTAAGCTACTCACATCTAACATTTTAGATGACAGCTGACGGGATGTCGACGTGACAAGGGCCGCCCTTGTCACGCTCTGGGCGACAAGGGCGGCCCTTGGGTGGATCAGTAGACGGGGCCGGTGTACTTCTCGCCGGGGCCCTGACCAGGGGCGTCGGGCACGGCGGAGGCTTCGCGGAACGCCTTCTGGAGCGACTGCAGGCCGTCGCGCAACGGGCCGGCGTGCAGTCCCAGGTACTCTGCGGAGGCCGTGACCAGGCCCGCGAGCGCGGTGATGAGACGGCGGGCCTCGTCGAGGTCGCGGTGCGGGCTGGTGTCCGGGTCGGCGTCGGCGAGACCGAGGCGCTCGGCCGCGGCGGACAACAGCATCACGGCCGCCCTGCTGATGACCTCGACGCTGGGAATCTCCTCCAGGCCGCGGATGTCCTGGGAATACTCGGGCTGCTGTGAAGGTTGATCTGACACGTCTGGTACCCTTCCACCTGCGACCAGCTCCCGAGCAATCGGGGGCGGACAAGTGGAGCCCCGCTCCCACCCGAGTCACCGCCGCAAGACAGGTGTCCGGGTCCGGTCTCGCCACACCGGCCGCAAGGCCGTGGTGGCGAAGCGTTCGATCCTTGTGATCGTCCGCGATCGGGAAAAGAGTGGGCCCCGCGCGTCAGGACATCCTGATGACGGGGCCTTCTGTATGTGGGCACCAGGTCGAGTAACAGGAATCATTCCTCGGACCAAGGAGGCCCCATCAGCTCCGAGACACGCATCAACGACCGCATCCGGGTACCGGAGGTCCGCCTCGTCGGGCCCGCCGGCGAGCAGGTCGGCATCGTCCGGATCGAAGATGCACTGCGGCTGGCACAGGAGAACGATCTCGACCTCGTCGAGGTCGCGCCCCAGGCGCGCCCGCCGGTATGCAAGCTCATGGACTTCGGCAAGTTCAAGTACGAGAGCGCGCAGAAGGCCCGCGAGTCACGCCGCAACCAGCAGCTCACCGTCATCAAAGAGCAGAAGCTGCGGCCGAAGATCGACCAGCACGACTACGAGACCAAAAAGGGTCACGTGTCCCGCTTCCTCGCCGCCGGGAACAAGGTCAAGGTGACCATCATGTTCCGTGGCCGCGAGCAGTCGCGCCCCGAGCTGGGCTTCCGGCTGCTGCAGAAGCTGGCTGACGACGTCACCGAGCTCGGTTTCGTCGAGTCGTCGGCGAAGCAGGACGGCCGCAACATGATCATGGTGTTGGCGCCGCACAAGAACGTCAAGCCGAAGGCCAAGCCGGCCAAGGACGAAGAAGTCGCCGAGTCCTGACGGTTTCGCCCCGCACGCAACGCATGTCGCAGCACACCGGTCTCCGGTGTGCTGCCGCCTGAAAGAGGAAAAGCTCCCCCATGCCGAAGATGAAGACGCACAAGGGCACGTCCAAGCGGGTCCGCATCACGGGTACCGGCAAGCTGCGCCGCCAGAAGGCCGGCCGCCGCCACCGGATGGAGGTCAAGTCCAGCGAGCTGACGCGTCGTCTCGAGGGCACGACCGAGGTCAACAAGGCCGACGTCGGCCGCGTGAAGCGCCTCCTGGGTCTCTGAGACCTTCTCCAGCTCGTACCTTTAACCACCCGGGGTGTGATCCGCCCCCCTAGATCGACAGGATGGACCCGTGGCACGCGTCAAGAGGGCGGTCAACGCCCAGAAGAAGCGTCGCGCAACTCTCGAACTGGCCAGCGGTTACCGCGGCCAGCGTTCGCGGCTGTACCGCAAGGCCAAGGAGCAGACGCTCCACTCGCTCAACTACGCCTACCGGGACCGCCGTGCCCGCAAGGGTGACTTCCGCCAGCTGTGGATCACCCGCATCAACGCGGCCGCCCGTGAGAACGGCGTGACCTACAACCGCTTCATCCAGGGCCTCAAGGCCGCTGGTGTCGAGGTCGACCGCAAGATCCTCGCGGACCTCGCGGTGAACGACGCCGCCGCGTTCTCGGCGCTCGCCGAGCTCGCCAAGGCGAACGTCAACACCGAAGAGAAGAAGTCGGCCTGATCTCCTCAGACGCGCGCACACAGCCCGGGGCCGATCCGTTCACCGAACGGACACCCCGGGTTGTTGCTGCGCGCAAACTGACCCGCCGCGCCGAGCGTGACAAGACCGGCCGGTTCCTCGCCGAGGGCGCCAACGCCGTCGAAGCGGCGCTGGCACACGGCAAGGTGCACGAGCTCTTCGTCGCGGAGCGGGCGTCCACCCAGCACGCGGCGCTGGTCGCGCATGCCCGCGAACTCGGCATACGAGTGTCCGCCATCACCGACCGCGCGGCCGAGGGGCTCTCGGAAACCGTTACGCCGCAAGGCATCGTCGCGGTGTGCGAGCTGCTCGACCGGCCGCTCGCCGGGATGCTCGGCACCGACGCCAAGCTCGTCGCCGTACTCGTCGACGTGGCCGACCCCGGCAACGCGGGCACCGTGATCCGGGTCGCCGACGCCGCGGGCGCCGACGCCGTGATCCTCGCGGGCGAGAGCGTCGACCCGCACAATGGCAAATGCGTCCGCGCGGCCGCGGGCAGCCTGTTCCACCTGCCGATCGCGCGCGTGCGCGACATCCCCGAAGCGCTGGCCGCCTGCGCCGGAGCCGGGCTGACCACGCGCGCGGCGCACGGGTACGCCGACGACCAGCTCGACACGATCGACCTGGCCGTGCCGACCGCGTGGGTGTTCGGCAACGAGGCGCACGGCCTGTCCGATGACGTGCTCGGCGCCGTCGACAGTGCGGTCCGCATTCCGCTCTACGGCAAGGCCGAAAGCCTGAACCTGGCGACCGCCGCCGCAGTCTGCGTCTACGCCAGCGCGATGGCCGCACGCCGAAGCTGAGCGAGTATTCTCCCGGAGTCCACTGTGGTCACTTTCTGGGGGTTTCCATGGGCCGGCTGGCTCGATCGTTCGCACTGTTCAAGGCTTCGCTGAGAGTTCTGCGCTCGCGCAAGGAACTCGCCACCTTCCCCGTGCTCGCGGGCGTGTCCGGGCTGCTCGTCGCGCTCGTGTTCCTCGTGCCCGCGTTCTTCGTCTCGCGGAACGGCCTGATGAACGAGGTCAAGGTGGCCCCGGGCTCCTGGGGACTGCTCGCGCTGTTCTACGTCGCGGCGGCCTTCGTGACAGTCTTCTTCAACGCCGCCCTCATCTCGCAGGCCGACGTGGCACTGCGCGGCGGCGACCCGAGCGTGGGCGCCGGGTTGCGCGCCGCCGGGCGGAACTGGCTGCGCCTGCTGGGCTGGGCGATCATCACCGCCACCGTGACGATGATCCTGCGCGTGATCGAGGAGCGGCTCGGCTTCCTCGGCACGCTCATCGCCCGCGGCGTCGATGTGGCCTGGAGTCTGGTCACCTACCTGGTCCTGCCGGTGCTCATGCTGGAGAACCGCACCGTGCGCGAGTCGGCCAAGCGGTCGGGTGAGATGTTCAAGCGCACCTGGGGCGAGAACCTCGCCGGGCAGGGCGGGATCGGCCTCGCCGGTTTCCTGGTCTCACTCGCCGGGGTGATCGTGCTCCTGCTCCCCGGCACGCTGCTCGGCGGTGCCATCACCTGGTTCGTCTGCCTCGGACTGGCCTTCTGCTGGCTGCTGGTCGTGTCGATACTGACGAGCACGTTGTCCGGTATCTACCAGACCGCGCTGTACCGGTACGCCGCCGAAGGCACGGTCGCGGGCGAGTTCGCCGATGTTGATCTTCAGGACGCCTTCGTCACCCGCTGACGCTGGCGAGGGTTCCCGGTCGGTGTCATGAGCCGATCACCTAGAATCGGCTGTCATCCCTCACGCGTGCCGTCCTGGCCGCGTGCGGCCGCCGATCCCGTCACCAACGGACGCCGAGGAGTTATGTCCGGAGCCACCGAACAGCAGAACCCGACCGCGGGCGAAGCCCTTTCGCCCGAAACCCTGCGGGCTGCGATCAAGAAGGCCGAAACGGACTTCGCCGCGGCAACCGACCTCGACGCGCTGGCCGCCGTCAAACCGGCGCACCTGGGTGACCAGTCGCCGCTGCTGCTGGCCCGCCGCGAGATCGGCGCGCTGCCCAAGAAGGAGAAGGCGGAAGCAGGCAAGCTCGTCAACGAGGCGCGCCAGGCCATCCAGGCCGCCTACGACGCGCGCCTGGCCGTGCTGCAGGCCGAGCGGGACGAGCGCGTGCTGCGTGAGGAGACGGTCGACGTCACCCTTCCGTGGGACCGCGTCGCCCGCGGCGCGCGGCACCCGATCACCACGATCTCCGAGCAGATCGCCGACGCCTTCATCGCCATGGGCTACGAGGTCGCCGAGGGTCCCGAGCTCGAAGCCGAGTGGTTCAACTTCGACGCGCTGAACTTCGGCAAGGACCACCCGGCCCGCCAGCTGCAGGACACCTTCTACGCCGGCGAGGAGGACTCGCGGCTGCTGCTGCGCACCCACACCTCCCCTGTGCAGGCGCGCACCCTGCTGCACCGCGATCTGCCGGTGTACGTCGTATGCCCCGGCCGGACCTATCGCACCGACGAACTGGACGCTTCGCACACCCCCGTCTTCAACCAGGTCGAGGGCCTCGCGGTGGACAAGGGCATCACCATGGCCCACCTCAAGGGCACGCTCGACGCGTTCGCCCGCGCGATGTTCGGCGAGAACTCCAAGACCCGCCTGCGCCCGCACTTCTTCCCGTTCACCGAGCCGTCCGCCGAGGTGGACGTGTGGTTCGAGGAGAAGAAGGGCGGCCCCGGCTGGGTCGAGTGGGGCGGCTGCGGCATGGTCAACCCCAACGTCCTGCGTGCCTGCGGCGTCGACCCCGAGGTGTACTCCGGGTTCGCCTTCGGCATGGGCATCGAGCGCACCCTGCAGTTCCGCAACGGAATCCCGGATATGCGCGACATGGTGGAGGGCGACGTCCGCTTCACCCTTCCCTTCGGAACGGAGGCGTAGTGCGAGTCCCCGTCAGCTGGCTGACCGAGCACCTCGGCCTTGGTGAGGCGATCGAGCCGCAGGAGCTGGTCGACGCCTTCATCCGCATCGGCATCGAGGTCGACGACGTGCAGCCGCTCGGCCAGGTCACCGGCCCGCTCGTGGTCGGCAGGGTCGCCGAGATCGAGGAGCTCACCGAGTTCAAGAAGCCGATCCGGTTCTGCCGGGTCGAGGTCGGCGAGGAGCACGCACCCGAGCTCGAAGAGGGCGACGACCCCGCCGCCGTCCGCACCCGCGGCATCGTCTGCGGCGCCACCAACTTCGCCGAGGGCGACCTCGTCGTCGTCGCGCTGCCCGGCGCGGTGCTGCCCGGCGACTTCGCGATCGCCTCGCGCAAGACCTACGGCCGGATCAGCGACGGCATGATCTGCTCGGCCCGCGAACTCGGCCTCGGCGACGAGCACAACGGGATCCTCGTGCTGCCGCCCGGCACCGCGAGCCCCGGCGACGAGGCCCGCGACCTCATGGGTCTCGGCGACACCGTCCTCGAGCTCACCCCGACCCCGGACCGCGGCTACGCGCTTTCGATCCGCGGGCTGGCCCGTGAGCTGTCGAACGCGCTGGACGTCCCGTTCGGCGACCCCGGCAGCTTCGAGCTGCCCGGCGCCGAGGGCGACGCCTGGCCGGTGCACATCGAGGACACCGACGGCTGCAAGCGGTTCGTGCTGCGCCGGGTCACCGGACTCGACGCGAGCGCGCCGACACCGTGGTGGATGCGGCGCAGGCTGATGCTGTCCGGCATCCGGTCGATCTCGCTGGCCGTCGACGTCACGAACTACGTGATGCTCGAGGTCGGGCACCCGCTGCACGCCTTCGACACCGGCGCCGTCCAGGGCGACCTGGTGGTGCGCAAGGCCAAGCCGGGCGAGAAACTGACCACTTTGGACGATGCGGTCCGCGAGCTCGACCCCGACGACGTGATCATCGCCGACGACAGCGGCGTGATCTCGCTGGCGGGCACCATGGGTGGCGCGAGCACCGAGATCACCCCGGAGAGCACCGACGTGCTCCTCGAGGCGGCGCACTGGGACCCGGCTTCGATCAGCCGCACCGCCCGCCGCCACAAGCTGTTCTCCGAGGCGGCCAAGCGGTTCGAGCGCTACACCGACCCGCAGCTGTGCGCGCACGCCGTCGAGCGTGCCGCGCGCCTGCTGCGCGAGTACGGCGACGGCTCGATCCAGCCGGGCCGCACCGACGAGGGCGGCGTGGAGCCGCTGCCCGCGATCACCATGCCGATCAACCTGCCGGACCGCGTGGCCGGGGTGAACTACGACCGCGGCGTCACCGTGCGCAGGCTCGGCCAGATCGGCTGCAAGGTCGAGCTGAACGCGAGCGACGACGGGACCGCGCTGGTCACCGCCGCGCCGCCGAGCTGGCGTGGTGACCTGCTGCAGCCCGCCGACCTGGTCGAGGAGGTGCTGCGCCTGGAGGGATACGACAGCATCCCGTCGGTGCTGCCCGCCGCGCCCGCCGGTCGCGGACTCACCGACACCCAGCGTCGCCGCCGTGCCGTCTCGCGTGCGCTGGCCGAGGCCGGGTACGTCGAGGTGCAGCCGTTCCCGTTCATCTCCAAGTCCGTGTGGGACGCGTTCGGCCTCGCCGAGGACGACGTGCGCCGCCACACCGTGCGGGTGCGCAATCCCCTCGAAGCGGACAAGGACCAGCTGGCCACCACCTTGCTGCCGGGGCTGCTGGAGACGCTGCAGCGCAACGTCTCCCGTGGTTTCAAGGACCTCGCGCTGTACTACATCGGCCAGGTCGTGCTGCCCGGTGCCAAGCCGCTGCCGGTGCCGGACCTCGGCGTCGAGCGGCGCCCGACCGACGAGCAGCTCGCGCTGCTCGAAGCCTCGGTCCCGCTCCAGCCGACGCACGTGGCCACGGTCCTCACCGGCGAGCGCCTGCGCTCCGGCTGGTGGGGCAAGGGCGAGGACGCCACCTGGGCGGACGCGGTCCAGGCCGCCCGCACGATCGCGGCGGCCTCCGGTATCGAGCTGACCGTGGCCGCTGCGGACCTGCCGCCGTGGCACCCCGGTCGCTGCGCCAAGCTGCTGGTCGGCGACTGGCCGGTCGGGCACGCGGGCGAGCTGCACCCGAAGGTGATCGAAGCGCTCGGCCTGCCGAAGCGGACGGTCGCCATGGAGCTCGACCTCGACGCCATCCCGCTGCCGGACTCGCGCCCGGCGCCGCGGATCTCGGCGTACCCGCCGGTGCTGCTCGACGTGGCGCTCGTCGTCGACGCGGGTGTGCCCTCGGCCGACCTCGCCGAGACGCTGCGTGGTGCGGCGGGCGACCTGCTCGAGAACATCGAGCTGTTCGACACCTACACCGGCTCGCAGATCGGCGAAGGCAAGCGCTCGCTGGCCTACAAGCTGCGGTTCCGGGCCCCGGACCGCACGCTGAAGGTCGAAGAGGCCATCGAAGCCAAGGACGCCGCTGTGGCGGCCGCAGCCGAGCGGTACGGCGCGGAGCTGCGTGCCTAGAGGTGTTTGAGCGCCTCGCGCTGGGATAGCCCCGACAACCCCGGGTGGGCTGTGACGAACTGTCGCACCCACCCGGGGTCTGTTTTCGCGTACTCCCGCAGCGCCCAGCCGATGCCCTTGCGCAGGAAGAAGTCCTTGTCGGCCACGTTCAGCTCGATGGTCTTGGACAGCAGTGAGGTGTCGGTCGCGTCCTTCGAGCCGATCTGGCAGATCACCGCGGTGCGGCGCCGCCAGCGGTCGGCGTCGGCCGCCCAGTCCCGCAGCCGCGGCTTGAGCACCTCCGGCTCCGCGCGCAGTATCGGGCCGATCCGGCGGACGGCGATCTCGTCCACGTAGTCCCACCAGGCGCCCGTGACGATCAATTCGTCGTAGAGCCCCAGCGATTCCGAGTCCAGCCACCGCGCGTACGCCCTGTCGCCGGTGAGGTCGAGCGCGACATATCGTTCTTCGCGGTACTTCGCGTCGCGCCACAAGGTGAGCACGGCTTCGGTGAACGATTCCCGATCGGGCAGCGGATGTGCGCGGAAAATCTCTCTCGTGAGCTCGCGCCTGGCCGGTTTCTGGACGCCGAGGAAGTCCATGTCGGACTTCATGTACGCCCGCATCTCGGGCGCTTTCACCGGATCCGCCCTCGTCGCCAGCCCTGTGCGGACGGCGTCGACCAGGTCCCGCGCGGCCTGCATTTTTACCTCCACCGGATGGGTAGGTGCCGAGTACGCCAGGTGGCGGACCCGCTACGTTTGTCCGAATCAGATCGCTGACGAGTGTAGGAAATACCAACGAAAGACGGATGGTGAAATCCGTGTCGGTCGGCGAAGTTGTTGGCAAGACTCGGTATTTTCCCTGAAATCGGGACGAACGTCGACGAAAAGGAACATCGTGAACAAATTTGCTGCCGCGGTCGCGGCCGCGAGCCTCCTCGTCAGCGGGGCGGCCATCGCCCCCATGGCGGGCGCGGCGCCCGCGGCTTCGGAGTTCGCCCCGGCGCCCATCAAGTGGGGCAAGTGCGAGAGCGCCCGCCTGCAGAAGGCCGGCGCCGAGTGCGGTTTCCTCGAGACGCCGCTCGACCACGCCAAGCCGAACGGCGAGAAGATCCAGATCGCCGTTTCGCGGGTCAAGCACAAGACCCCGCAGTCGCAGGGCATCATGGTCGTGAACCCGGGCGGCCCCGGTGGCTCGGGCCTCGGCCTGTCCACGCTCGGTACCGCGGTGCCGAACGGCGCGGGCGACAACTACGACTGGATCGGCTTCGACCCGCGCGGTGTCGGCTCCAGCAAGCCGGCGCTGACCTGCGACGGCAACTACTTCAGCTACAACCGGCCGCAGTACGTGCCGACCACGCGTGAGCTGGAGAAGACCTGGCTGGCCAGGTCCAAGGGCTACGCCGAGGCCTGCAAGAAGAACGGCCCGCTGCTCGAGCACATCAAGACCGTCGACGTCGCGAAGGACGTCGACAACCTGCGCAAGGCGCTGGGCGAGGAGAAGATCAACTACTACGGCTTCTCCTACGGCACCTACCTCGGCCAGGTGTACAGCACGCTGTACCCGCAGAAGGTCCGGCGGATGGTGCTCGACGGCAACGTCGACCCGCGCAAGGTCTGGTACCAGGCGAACCTCGACCAGGATGTCGCGTTCGACCGCAACATCAAGATCTACTTCGACTGGGTCGCCAAGTATGACTCCGTCTACCACCTCGGCAAGACCGGCAAGGACGTCGAGAAGCTCTGGTACGCCGAGCAGAAGAAGCTCTACGCCAACCCCGCTGGCGGCATCATCGGCGGCGACGAGTGGACCGACGTCTTCCTGCAGGCCGGGTACTACGTGTTCGGCTGGAAGGACATGGCCGAGGCCTTCGACGGCTGGGTGCACAAGGGTGACTGGCAGACGCTGAAGGGTCTCTACGACGACTCGAACGCGCAGGGCGAGGGCGCGGACAACGGCTTCGCCGTCTACGCGGCCGTGCAGTGCACCGACGTGCAGTGGCCGAAGAGCTGGACCAAGTGGAAGATCGACAACTGGCTCACCTACCTGCGCGCCCCGTTCGAGACCTGGGGCAACGCCTGGTTCAACGCGCCGTGCCTCTACTGGCCAGCCAAGGCCGGTAAGCCGGTGGAGATCGACGGCAGCAAGGTGCCCGGCATCCTGCTGATCGACGAGGAGCTCGACGCGGCCACGCCGTACCCCGGCAGCCTCGAGGTGCGCAAGCGCTACCCGAACTCCAGCCTGATCAGCGCGCCCGGTGGCACCACGCACTCCGGTTCGCTCTCCGGCGTCGCGTGTGTCGACGACAAGATCGCCGACTACCTGGCCAACGGCACGCTGCCGAAGCGCACCCCCGGCCAGGGACACTCGGACGCCCAGTGCGAGCCGGTCCCGCAGCCCGTGCCCGAGGGTGCGGCGGCCGCGACCCAGCGGTCGGACAAGGCCAAGGCTGGCGCCGACGCCAAGAAGGACCTGCTCCCGCAGCTGCTTCGCTTCTGAATTGAGTGAGTAGCGCTCCATCACGGTGCCCCGATCTGGTCCGCCAGGTCGGGGCACCAGTGTTTCGGCACCAGGACGGCGGTTTCGGGCAGCGCTTCGGCCCCGGGAGCCACGTGTTTCGCGACGAGCTTGGGAAACCTCGCGGCCAGGCTCGGCAGATCTTCCGAGAGCTGCTCGCCGTCCGGCCGCTCGCTGCCGACGAAGCCGAAGGCGTCGTAGATCGCCTCCTCGGCGATGGTCTCGTCGACATCGTCGCCATTGCCGAGCGGCACGAGGATGTCGTAGATGATGCCGCCCAGCGGCTCGGCGTCGATCACCTCGTCCTCGTCGAACTCCAGCTCCGCGAGCAGGTCCGGTTGAGCGACGGCTCTGGTGAATCTTCGTCTGCCCTGCAGGATCAGCCAGGACACCGCTTCACGGAAGTTTTCGTCGTCCATGCTGCCGAGCACGATCCCGAACGCGGTCCACATCTCCCATGAGTTGGCGCGCTGGTGGATGCGCTGCAGGATGTGGTGGAACCGCACGATCTCGAAGAAGGGCAGCGATTCAACGCTGTGCCGCAGGCGGATCACCTGCTGGCGGCTCTTCGTCATCGTGGTCAGGAAACCGGGCCCGGTGTGCGTGCCCCGCTGCGACTGGCGGATCAGCCGCCAGAACTGATGCTCTCTCATCGTCACTCCCTCGTCGCCGAATGTGATGGAATCACGGTACGCCGAGGCCCCGACAATTTCGGAGAGCAGCAGGTCGGGCGCGGAAAGTGACAAAACTGTCGGTGCCCCGGTCTACCGTCGCGGGCATGAACATCAGCAAAGAGCACCGGACAGAGATCCGGGTCGGCACCAACACCTATCGCATCGAGGTCGCCGCGCAGCCGAGCGACGACCACACCCAACCCTCGCAGTGGGTCGCCATCACCATCGGCGGCGCCGATGCCGACGGCGATCCGGTCGCCGAAGGACGGCTCGATCTGCAAGCCCAGGTCGTGTCCACCGTGGCGGAGCTGCTCGCGGAGAGCCTCTTCGACTTCGTGGGCAGACCGAAGCCGCCGCCGCGCCGAAGACCAGGCGACCGGCCGGCCAAACAAGGCCAGTCCTGGTCGTCCGGCGAGGACGCCGAGCTGGAAAAGCGTTGGCTGGCAGGCGAAAGCGTCGAGGCGATCGCTCACTACTTCGAGCGGACACCCGGCGGGATTCGCGCGCGGCTACCTCGGGTCGGCTGTGATCCGGAGAATCAGGGGGAGTACCTCCCGACTCCGCCCAGCCGCAGGCCCGAAGCCTTGGGAGGTGATCCGGGCTAAGCCGCGGGCCGACAGGGTCGTGAGTGGTATTGCCGGTTAGAACCGGCCGTGCCACTCACGACCCCAAGCCTCAGGCCTCAGGCGGGGAGGGCTGTCAGCGGGACGGCGAAGATCGCGCGGCCGCAGGTCTGGTTCGCTGCGGCGCAGTCGGCGGTCGACCACTCGGCCTGCGACCAGACGAGGCCGGTGGACCAGTCGTAGGTGAGCGACTCCGGGTGCGTGGCCCAGCAGGCCGTGGTCGAGGGGGAGCCGCAGGTGGCCGAGTTGCTCGAGGACTTGGTCTGCGTCCACAGCTGGCCCGCCTGGGTGGCCGAGCTGTGCGCCACGTACCACTTTCCGTTGTGCGCCAACACACCCTGCATGTTGCCCACCTGGCTGCGGTAGGCCTCGGTCGCGGCCACCGAGCCGGACGAGTTCGCGTCGAGGAGGTAGTCCGAGCCCATGTCGTAGCGGAAGAGCCTGCCGTGGAGGCTCTGGTCGGAGAAGTACTCGGTGGTCACCAGGCTGGCCGGGGAGGTGCTGCGGTCCAAGGAAAGGGAGGAGAAACACGGCACGCCGGTGTCGGAGGACATGCTGCAGGCGCCGCCCGCGTAGCTGTAGTAGCCGATCTGCATCATCGCGTACTTGTAGCCGTAAGCGCTGTAGCCGCTGGGATTCTTGCCGATGCTGTCCGAGCTGTCGGTCATCTGCAGGATGTGCTTGGTGCTGAACACCCGGATCGCGGTGGAGGTGCTGCCGACGGCGGTCACGTAGATCTTGTCGCCGTACCAGGCCATGCCGCCCATATGCGCCTTCGCCGCGCTGAAGTCGGTGCCGGTGCTGTTCGGCACGGCCAGGTAGGCCATGCGGAAAGCGGGTGCGGCTGGCTTGTTGTAGTTGACGACCATGACGCGCGCGTCGTTGTAGCGGTTCAGCGTTTCCGTTCCATGCCAACCGGAAAGGAGGATTTTGTCGTTGCCCCACATGCCGTCGTTGTCGGCGTCGCCGGAGGTGGTGATGCCCTGCGGGACCCAAGCCGCGCTGCCCGCCCGGTCGGCGTCCCAGCACAGAGCCGTGGTGGCGGCCGGCGCCTTGGGGAGAGCGGCTTTTTCCTTGGTGGTGCAGCCGGTCATCGGATAGTTGGCGTCGTTGACCACGGTGTTGAGGCTGACGTTGGGCAGCGCGTTGTCCAGCGCGGTCAGCGCCGAGGCGGGCGTCGCGTGCCACACCAAGTTCTGCTTGGTGGTCGTGGTGAGGGGATCACTGTAGGCGGCGTTGGCGGTCGCGGGCGCGGACAGCGCGGCGACGGTCACCGCCAGCGCGGGGAGGAGGAATCGGAAGACTCGCATGACGTGCCTTTGTACGACCGGAAAATACAAGGGCCATACAAACCGGCACGCGGATCGCGCGGCGACAACCTCACCGAACCTGCCCGCCGCCAGGCGGTCGTGAGTGTTGCGGGCGGTTCTATTGAGGGGAAGCCAAACATGGCGTGTCGCGGGGTAGCTGGGTGAGGGCCTCCCTCACTCAGCCCGAGTGGGTGAGGGCCTCCCTCACCCGAATATCTGGGTGGGGGAGGCCCTGACTGCCCGGGTTGGGTGAGGGAGGCCCTCACCCAACCCGGGTTACGCGGATGGTCGGGCGGGCCTGCCGAGTGGGGGGTCGTGAGTGGTATGGCCGGTTAGAGCCGGCCGGAACACTCACGACCCCCATGCCCAAGCCGAGCCCACGATCACGCCACCTTTGCGCTTCCCCTCAATAACCGGTCTAGACACTCACGACCCTGAGGAGGGTCAGCTTCGCCAGGTGATGGGGAGGCTGGTGGGGCCGACCGTCACCAGGCCGGTCTTCCAGACGAGGTCCGCCACGGAACACGTCGGGCGCAGGCCGGGCAGCCGGGTGAGCAGCGTCGTGTAGGCGATCTCCAGCTCCATCATCGCGAGCGGGATGGCGACGCAGCGGTGCACGCCGTGGCCGAACGCCAGGTGCGGGCTCGTCCGCGTGAGGTCGACGTGGCCGGGGTCCGGAATGTGCGCGGCGTCGTGGTTCGCCGACGGGGTCACCGGGATGACGGTCGAGCCCGCCGGGATGTGGACGCCGGACAGTTCGACGTCCTCCAGCGCGACCCTTTCCTTGGCGGAACAGAAAACCGGGACGTACCGCAGCAGTTCCTCGAGCGCGCCCGGCAGCAGGGAAAGGTCGCCGGTCAGCCGGTCGAGCTGGGCGGGGGAGAGCGCGAGCAGGGAGTTCGACAGGGCGCCCGCGACCGGCTCGTAGCCGCCGGTGCAGAGGTTCAGCACCGTGTAGAGCAGCTCGGGCTCGCTGAGCTGGTCCCCGGCGTCGCGGACGGCGATGAGCGACGAGACGAGGTCGTCCGCCGGGGACTCGCGCTTGGTGGCGACGAGGTCGGCGATCAGGCCCATGATCTCGCCGAACGCGGCGCCGACCTCGGCGCGGTCGGTGGTGGCCAGGGTGATGTCCATCAGCGAGCGCAGCCGGTGACGGTCCACATCGGACACTCCGAGCAGCGCGCAGATGACGCGGGCCGGGAACGGCCTGGCGAAGTCGTGCAGGAAATCGGCGGGAGGACCGGCCTTGATCAGGTCGTCGACCAGGTCTGCGGCGATGCGGGTGGCGGCCGGCCGCAGGTTCTCCACCGCCCCCGCTGAAAAGGCGCGGGCGACCAGCTTGCGGATGCGGGTGTGGTCGGGTGGGTCGAGGTTCATCAGCACCGGGGGCAGGCGGCTGAGCTGGGTCAGCACCGCCGCGTCCTGCCGCGCGGCCGCGGCGGCCCTGCTGAACACCGGGTCCATCAGGACGCGGCGGACGTCGGGGTAGCGGGTCGCCAGGTACGCCGTGCCGCCGGAGGCGATCGGCACCAGCGGCACCGGGTCCTCCCGGCGCATCCTGGCCAGCTCCGGATGGTCGCCGACGCCCTGCCAGTCCGGGAACGGGAACGTCATACGCCGAACCAGCGTTCCACGGCCGCCTCCAGCGGGCCGGTGCCCGCGACCCACGCGACATGCCCGTCCGGGCGCACCAGCACACCGTCCACATCGGACAAGACGCTGCCCGGTTCCACCTTGGCGGACACGACGTCGACCCCGGCCGCCGTCCACGGCTCGCCGGACAGATTCAGCAGCAGGCCGCGGCCCGAGCGCAGCAGCGACGTGGTGTCCGTCAGCCCCGAATCCGTGGTCAGCGCTGAGAACGGCAGCCGCGCGCCGACCAGCGGGTGCGGGCTTTCGCCGTAGCGGACGTCGAGGCCCGCGATCGTGGCGGCGAGGTGGTCGCGCACCGTGTCGTGCGTGATCAGCTCGCGGAACACCTCGCGCAGCGGGTCGACCGAGGCGTCGCCGAGCAGCAGCTGGGCCTGCGCCTGGATGTTCGTCTTGACGCGGGCGCCGACCGGGTGGCGCTCGGCGTGGTAGCTGTCGAGCAGCCCGGCGGGCGCCGAGCCGCGGACCTCGGCGGCGAGCTTCCAGCCGAGGTTGAACGCGTCCTGCAGGCCCAGGTTGATCGCCTGCGCGCCGACCGGCATCAGGTGGTGCGCGGCGTCGCCCGCCAGCAGCACCCGGCCACGCCGGTACTCCGTCACCTGCCGCGCGGTGTTGCCGAACGCGTCGACCCATACCGGCTCGCCCGCGCTGACGTCCTCGCCGGTCACACGCTGGTACGCCGCGACGACCTCGGCGAACTCCACCGGACCCGACCGGGTCTGCGGCGGCCTGCCGAACTCGTGCACCACGAGCCGGATGAGCCCGCCGTCGATCGGCAACGCGATCGCGAGACCCGCGGGGTAGCGCTGGAAGAACCGGAACGGCACCTCGATGCCGCGCACGTCGGCACGCAGCAGCTCCAGCTCGGCGTCCACGCCGAGGAAGTCGAACCCGGCCAGCGCGCGGACACTGCTGCGCTCGCCATCGCACCCGACGACATAGCGCGCTGTCAGCGAACCGTTGACCACCACCTCGGACTCGGTCTGCTCGAGCGAGGTCACCTCGTAACCCCGCCGGATCTCCCCGCCGAGTTCCGTCACCCAGTCCGTGAGCATGGCTTCCACCCGAGCCTGGCCGATCTTCATCCGCCCCGGGTGGACGGTCGGCAGCTGGCCGAGGTCGAGGTCGAGCCCGCCGAAGTGCCCGTGGTCGTCCCGGGCGACCTCGCCCAGGTGTTCCAGCCTGCCGCGCTGGTCGAAGATCTCGACGGACCTGGCGTGGATCGCGCCCGCCCGCGACTGCGTCGTCGGCTCGGTCAGCCGCTCCAGCACGAGGACCTCGGCGCCGCCCAGCCGCAGTTCTGCGGCCAGCAGCAGACCGGTCGGCCCGGCGCCGACCACGATGACATCGGTGTCAGGCAAGGACTTCCTCCTGGCTCTCGGCATATGCTTTCGCGTGGCGCAGGGTCGCCAGGCTATTGGCACTCAGCGCGGCGCGCACCTGGTCGAGCGTGGCCGGGTCGTGCACGGACACGGAGTGCTCCGAGGTGACCTGCACCCCGTCGTCGACCTCGCGGATCTGCCACTGTCCAGTGTGGAGGGACAGCAGCGCGGGCAGCAGGGTCTGCTTGTAGACGATCAGCTTCGGGAAGGTGACGCGCACGGACGAGGTCGTGTGCACCGACCCGTTGGGCGCGCGAGTGTCCATCTCCAGCAGCTGCAGCCCGGGGATGTCCTCGGTCAGCGCGACCCGGTCGACGTGCGGCAGCCGCTCCGGCCAGCGGTCGGCCTCGTTGATGAACGCGTAGACGTCCGCCGCGGAACCCTTGATGTGCACGGTGTCCGCAAACGTGTGCACCGGCGCGACCGTGCCTTCGGCGAACGTCTTCAGCGCCGCGAGTTCCTTGTGGCTGTTGCGATCCACGGCCTGGTCGATCCACGCGATCCCGGACTGGTCGATGGCCTCGTAGTCGTGCAGCAGCCGCACCCGAGAGCTGCCCGCCGACAAAGGCTCGATCACCCACGCGCCGCCCATGGACGCGATCGGCGCTCGCGGAACCTCCTGGCGGAACTCGACACGCAGCCCCGCCGGATCGAGCACGCGCCGCGACGTCCACGTCCTGGGCGAGCCGTTGGCCGTCGCCCACAGCCGGATGCGCTCGACGTTCCCCGACCGTTCCAGCACCGAGGCGTGCACGGTCGGCTCGAAGACGGTCGGCCACCGCGTCACATCGGCGAGGAAGGCATAGATGTCGACGGCGGGCGCGGCCACGGTGATCTCGTGTTCGACGTTCATCGTTCTCCTTCAGAAGTTGCCGAGGCCGCCGCAGACGTTCAGCGCCTGCGCGGTGATCGAGCCGGCCGGGTCCGAGACGAGGTAGCCGACCAGGCCGGCGACCTCCTCCGGGGTGCTGTACCGGCCGAGCGGGATCTTGGCCTGGAACCGGTCGAGCACCTCGTCCTCGCTGATGTCCCACGCGGCCGCGTAACCCTGCCGGACCCGCTGCGCCATCGGCGTTTCGACGTAACCAGGGCAGACCGCGTTGACCGTGATCCCCGTCTTTCCCAGCTCGTTGCCCAATGACTTGGTGAACCCGACGACCGCGTGCTTCGACGCCGAATACGGCGCGCCCAGCACCACGCCCTGCTTGCCCGCGGTCGACGCGATGTTCACGATCCGCCCCCACGGCCGGTGCCGCAGCCCGCCGGTGTTGAGCACCGCGCGGGTCATCCGGAACACCCCGTGCAGGTTGGTGTCGATCACGTCGAACCACAGCTCGTCGACCAGATCGGCGGTGACCCCGCCGCCACTGCGGCCCGCGTTGTTGACCAGGATGTCCACCGGGCCGTACCGGTCGACCGCTGCCTGCACGAACGCCTGGACGTCCGTCTCGGACCGGACGTCGCATTCGGTCCCGTCGACCTCGAAGCCGTCCGCGCGCAGCTGCTTGACGGTCGGCGAGACGTCGTTGCGGGCGCAGAGGAACACCTGATGCCCGGCTTCGGCGAGCTGCTTGGCGACGGCGAGGCCGATCCCGCTGGTGGCGCCGGTGACGAGCGCGGTCCTAGCCATGGTTGATCAGCTCCAGCAGCGCGCGCGGGGTACGGGCGGTCGCGGTGGCGTCGTCGTCGAGTTCGACGCCGTGGTCGCGCGAAAGCCGTCCGGTGGCCTCGATCAGCGCGACCGAGTCGTACCCGAGATCGGCGAACTCGGCGTCGATCACCGCACCGCTGACCGGCTCCGGCGAGCCCGCGCAGTCGGTCAATATCAGCAGCAGCTCGTCCAAGGTGAGCACTGTTCAATCCTTTCGTCGCAGCAGGATCGCCGAGTTGAAACCGCCTTGGCCGCGCGCGAGCACCAGCGCGGTGCGCAGGGGCGCGGGCCTCGGCATGGTGACCAGGTCCAGGTCGTACGCGTTGGTGACATTGGTCGTCGGCGGGATGACGCCATCGCGGATGGCCAGCAGCGCCGACGCCACGTCGAGCGCGCCACCGCCCGCGTAGAGCCGCCCGGTCATCGTCTTGGGCGCGGTCACCGGCACCGTGCCGAGCACGGCGGTGATGGCCTCGGCCTCGGCCAGGTCCAGCTCGGGCACGGCCGCCGCGTCGGCGAACACCACGTCCACTGTGGACTCACCGGCGTCGGCCAAAGCCAGCTCGATCACCCGCCGGTAAGCGTCCACGCCGAACGTCGCCGCATACCCGGCGAGCTCGCCATATCCGCGCTCACCGGCCGTTTCTTCGCTCTCCAGCACGAGAATCGCGCCGCCCTCGCCGGGCACGTGACCCGCCGCGCCGGTGTCGAACGGCAGGTACGCGCGCTCGGGATCGGCCGACGTGCTCACCCGCCCGCTCGCCAGCAGCGACACCCACCCCCACGGGCAGAGCGCGCCGTCGACCGCGCCGGAGACCACGAACGGCGTGCCGCCGCGGATCTGCCTGCGCGCGTGGCCGAGCGCGTCGAGCCCGCCCGCCTGGTCCGAGACGAGCACACTCGACGGCCCGCGCAGCCCCTCGCGGATCGAGATCTGCCCGGAGTTCACCGCGTAGAACCAGGCGAACGACTGGTACGCGCTGACGTGCTTGGGCCCTTTGCTCCACAGGTTGCCCAGTTCACGCTGGCCGAACTCGAACCCGCCGCCGGTGCTCGCGGTGACCACCCCGCCGCCGCCGGTCTCCTCGATACCCGCGTCTTCGAGCGCCCAGGCCGCACTCGCCAGTGACAGCCTGGTCATCGGATCGGTCTGGGGGAGCAGCCTGCCCGGCAGGTGCTCGGCCGCGTCGAACCCGGTCACCTCGCCCGCGAGCGTCGCCGCGTACCGCGACGGGTCGAACCGGGTGAGCCGCCCGATCCCGCCACGCCCGGCGAGTGTCGCCGACCAGTAGTCCTCGACGCCGAGCCCGTTCGGCGCGGCGACCGACAGCCCGGTCACGATCGTCTTCATGCGAGCACCATCGCGCTCTGGAACCCGCCGAACCCGCTGCCGACGGTCAGCGCGGTGTCGACTCGGTGTTCGCGCGCGGTCAGCGGAACGTAGTCCAGGTCGCAGCGCGGATCGGGCTCGTGCAGGTTCGCGGTCGGCGGCACGATGCCGTAGCGCCTCGCGAGCAGGCAGGCCGCGATCTCGATCGAGCCGATCGCGCCGAGCGAATGCCCGACCATCGACTTGATCCCGCTCATCGGCGTCCGGTACGCGTGCTCACCGAGCGCCAGCTTGACCGCCGCGGTCTCGTGCACGTCGTTCTGCTGCGTGCCGGAGCCATGCGCGTTGACATAGTCCACATCGGACGGATCCAGCTTCGAGATGTCGAGCGCCTGCCGGATCGCCGCGGCCATCTCGGTGCCGTCGGGCCGCAGTCCGGTCATGTGGAACGCGTTGCTGCGGCTCGCGTAGCCGGTGATCTCGCCGTAGCAGTCGGCCATGCGGCGGCGCGCGTGTTCGGCTTCCTCCAGGATGAACACCGCCGCGCCCTCGCCGAGCACGAAGCCGTTGCGCGAGCGGTCGAACGGCCGCGACGCCTGCTCGGGCTCGTCGTTGCGCGGGGTGGTCGCCTTGATCGCGTCGAAGCAGGCGACCGTGATCGGTGAGATCGGCGCGTCGGCGGCACCTGCGATCATCACGTCGGCCGAGCCCTCGCGGATCAGCTGCCAGGCGTGCCCGACCGAGTCGATCCCCGAGGTGCAGCCGGTGGACACCACCGCGGCCGGTCCTTGCGCGCCGAGCGCCGTCGCGACCTCCGCGGCCGCCGAACTCGGCGCGAACGCACCGTAGAGATGGCGCGCCGCGTACTCCGGATCGACCAGCCACTGCTTGCCGTCGTCGCTGACCGCCCGGTATTCGGAGTCGAGCGTCATCGTCGCGCCGACCGCGGTGCCGAGCGCCACCCCGGTGCGCTCGGGGTCCACAGTGGACAGCCCGCTGTCGGCCAGTGCCTCGCGGGCGGCCACCACCGCGAACTGGGTCATCCGGTCCATCCGCCGGACGTCCTGCGCTCCGAGCCCGTGCGCGCCCGGATCGAAGTCGACCTCGGCCGCGACCTGTGAGCGGAACGGCGACGGATCGAACGTCGAGATCCGGCGGGTGGCCGTGCGGCCGTCGGTGAGCAGCGTCCAGAACGGCTTGACGCCGACGCCGCCCGGCGCGAGCACGCCCATCCCGGTCACCACGACCCGGCGGGTCACGGCGCCTCCCAGTGATAGAAGGAGGTGGCCAGCGCGTCGGCAGGCGAGCGCCAGGTGTCCGGGTCGAACGGCGTGATGTGCGGCTTCAGGTCGGCGCTCACTGCCACGAACAGCGGATGCGCGCGTGCCTGCTCGATCGACTTCGGCCCGTCGCCCTCGAAGTCCTGCAGATGGAAGTACAAACCCTGGTAGGAGAAGAGCTCCCGGCGCTTGGTGCCCATGAGGCCGGGCATCTCGGTGCGGTCGAACTCCTCGAAGATGCCGGCGACGTCCTCGCCGGAGCCGGGCGCCATCCGCGCCACGATCAGTGTCCTCATCGCGGTTCTCCAAACCAACGTCGCAGTGCGGCGGTCAGGTCTTCTTCGCCGGCCCAGGCCACATGGCCGTCGGGCCGGACGAGCAAGGCTTCGGTCTTGGCGGGCAGGCCCTTCGCCGACGCCGTGACAACGTCGACCCGGTCCCGCCACGGTCTCGCGGCCCGGCGTAATTCGACGTCGTCCGAGAGGTCGAGCAACAGGCCACGCGCCGGGTGCAGCAGCTCGGCCGTGTCCGGCGCGCCGTCGAGTTCCACGCGCGGCAAGCGCTTACCCAGCAGGGGATGTTCGCCGGGGCCGACGTCGTAGCGCAGGTCCAGCCCGGTGACCATGCCCGCCAGATGCCGGGTGACCTCGTCGTGGGCGATCAGGTCGGTGAGGACGTCGCGCACCGGCTGGATGGTGTCGTCGCCCATCAGGACCGTGCCCTGCGCGGACGAGTTGACCAGCAGCCGCTGTCCGACCGGGTGCCGTTCCGCGTGGTAGGTGTCGAGCAGCCCTGGCGGCGCCCAGCCGGTGACCTGCGCGGCGAGCTTCCAGCCGAGGTTGACCGCGTCCTGCACGCTGACGTTCAGGCCCTGGCCACCGGCGGGCAGGTGGACGTGCGCCGCGTCGCCCGCGATCAGGATCCGGCCCTTGCGGTAGGTGGTGGCCAGCTTGGCCGGGTCGCCGAACGCGCTGATCCACTGTGGACGGCCGTGGGAGATGTCCTCGCCGGTCAGCCGATGCCAGGTCCGCGCGAACTCGGCGAAGCTCGGCGGCTCGGTCCGCCGTCTCGGCGGCGCGCCGCGTTCACAGAGGATGACGCGGTCGACGCCCTCGCTGATCGGGCCGACGATCACCATGCCCAGCGGCAGCGACCGGCCGATCATCCGGGGTTCGAGCGCGCAGCCTTCGACGTCGGCGAGCATCAGCTCACGGGTGGCCTCACGGCCTTCGAAGCCGATGCCCGCGAGTGTCCGGACGAGACTGCGGCCGCCGTCGCAGCCGACGACGTACTCCGCGCGCAGCTTGCCCGAGGTGGTCTCGACCTCGACGCCGTCGTCGGCTTCCGAGAGCCAGACGACTTCCTGGCCGCGCCGGATGTCCGCACCCAGCGAGGTGGCCCACTGGGTGAGCACGGCCTCGGTGCGCGCCTGGGTGACGCCGTACGCGCCGTGATGCGCGCCGTCGAGCACGCCGAAATCCACCGGCAGCCCGCCGAAATGCCCACCGGGAGAGGTCTTGAGTTTCCCGAACAACGGGAGAATGCCCCGCTGATCGAAAACCTCCATGGTCCGCGCGGTCAAATTCAGCCCGCGCGATTCCCCGGTCGGCTCCGGGAGTTTCTCCAGCACCACGACTTCGGCGCCGCCGAGCCGGAGTTCACCGGCCAGCATCAAACCGGCTGGGCCCGCGCCAACGACGACAACTCGCATCCGCCCACCCTTGCCGCTCGGAAACCCCAGTGAATTCAAATTTCCACGCGGTCACGGGTGCGGGCAACGCGTCGTCCGTCAAATTCCGGCAAGTCTTTGGCGGACCATGTCGAAACATGTCAGAGGAATGTCAAATCAGGCCTGGCCCAGGCGGAAGCCGACCCCGCGGACCGTCACGATCCAGTCGCTGGAGCCGAGCTTGCGGCGCAGGCTGTTCACATGGGTGTCCAGCGTGCGGCCGAGATCGGTCTCGTCGCCCCACACCTCCAGCATGATCTCCTTGCGCGGCACGACACAGCCGCGGCGCGACGACAGCAGCCGCAGCAGGTCGAACTCCTTGCGCGTGACCGCGATGAGCCGGTCGTGCAGCCGGACCTGCCTGGTCGGCGCGTCGAGCCGCAGCGGGCCGTCCGGCGCGGGCACGGCGATCGGCTGGCGCCACGGCCTCGGCGGCAGGTCGACCGGTTCGCACTCGCCGAAGAACGCGGGCCAGTCGACCGCGACCCCGCGCTCGTGCAGCCACGCCAGCGTGCTGACCACTGACCGGTACTCCTGGCCGCCGCGCACCAGCGGCGCGAACTCGGCGGCGGGCACGCAGTCCTGCCCGAGTTCGGACAGCACGCCGTCCGCGCCGACCTCGGCGAACGTCGAAACCCCGTCGTCCGCGAGCGCGAAGATGCTGCCGAACATCCGGGGCGGCGAGGCCATGTGCGACGCCCAGAACTCCGGCGACGTGACGTCCCCGCCGATGACGATCGGCAGGACCGGCGGCCGCAGCGTGACCGTCTCGAGCACCTTGTCGAAGATCCCGCCCCGGTAGGCGGACACCAGCGCGCACGCGTCGCCGAGCGTCAGCACGCCCGCGACGTACGCCGCGGCCAGCGCGCCGACGGACTTGCCAACCACGACGTCCGGCCGCACGCCCCAATGCCCGAACAACCGCACGAGCGCGAGTTCGAGCACGAACACGTCGTCGTCCACACGCGACCGCAGGTCGGCCGCGGTCTCGGCGAACACGGGGTAGCGCGCGCTCAGCAGGTCGACCGTGCGGGCCGGGTCGGCGGCGCGGCTGGTGAACAGGTAGGCGATCGGGCTGAACGCCGCCCGGGTCACCGGCGTGCGCCCGTCCGCGACCGCCGTGAGTTCCTCGAGCAGTTTCCCGGTGCCCTCGGCGACGATCGAGGCGCGATATTCGAAGGGGCGGCTGGACGCCAATGTGCAGGCCACATTTTGCGGATCGGCGGTTGCACCGATATGAGCACGGAGTTTTCCCGCGTATTCACGCACCGCGGACTCCGAACGGCCGGACAACACCCAGGGCATCGGGCTTCCACCTGCGGGAATGCCTCTTTGAGTCGGCATGGGACGCAGCCCCAATGAGCGGGACAATTTGTCCGCGAGTTCGGGATTGCGGCCGATTTCCACGACCAGGCGCCACGAATCGGAATCGCAGTGCTGGACGGACATTTCGAGCGCGCCTACCTGCCACACCTCGCCTATCCCCATCAGCCCATTAATGCCAGACCCGGACGCTCCCGGTGTTCCTCCATCCGAGTGGTCTGCGGTCCGGGGCGCGCACTCTCGGTGGCGGACCCCGGTTTGATTGAGTTTGCATGGGTATGCATAATCATTCGTATGACGGTGAAGATCGCGGTGGCCGGGGCGAGCGGGTACGCGGGCGGGGAGCTGCTGCGCCTGCTACTGACGCACCCCGAGGTCGAGATCGGCGCGCTCACGGCGGCCAGCAGCGCGGGCACGAAGCTCGCCGCGCACCAGCCGCACCTGGTCCCGCTCGCGGGCCGCGTGCTCCAGGAGACCACGAAGGACACACTCGCCGGGCACGATGTCGTCTTCCTCGCACTGCCGCACGGCCATTCGGCCGAGATCGCCGCGCAGCTCGGGCCGGAGACGCTCGTCGTCGACCTCGGTGCCGACCACCGCCTGGCCGATGCCGGCGACTGGGCGCGCTGGTACGGCGGCGACCACGCGGGCCAGTGGCCGTACGGGCTGCCCGAGCTGCCCGGCGCGCGCGAGAAGCTGAAGAACACCAAGCGCATCGCGGTGCCCGGCTGCTTCCCGACCGGCGGCTCGCTCGCGCTGGCGCCCGCGTTCGCCGAGAAGATCATCGAGCCGGACGTGACCGTGGTTTCGGTGACCGGAACGTCCGGAGCGGGCAAGGCGCTCAAGCCGAACCTGCTGGGCTCCGAGGTCATGGGCTCGGCCAGCGCGTACGGCGTCGGGGGAGCGCACCGGCACACCCCGGAACTCATGCAGAACCTCGGCGCCATCGCGGGCGAAGCGGTCACCGTGTCGTTCACGCCCGTGCTCGCGCCGATGTCCCGCGGCATCCTGACCACCGCCAGCGCGCCGCTGCGCCGGGCCGCCGATGTCTACGAGCTCTATCAGAAGTTCTACGACGGCGAGCCGTTCGTGCAGGTGCTGCCCGAGGGCATGTGGCCGACCACGGCCGCGACGCTCGGCTCCAACAACGTCCAGCTCCAGGTCGCCGTCGACGCGCTCGCGAACAGGCTCGTCGTGGTCGCCGCCATCGACAACCTGACCAAGGGGACCGCGGGCGGCGCGATCCAGTCCATGAACATCGCACTCGGCTTCGAAGAAACCATCGGCCTTTCCACGGTAGGAGTCGCACCATGACCGTCACCGGTCCCCAGGGATTCCGCGCGGCGGGGGTGGCCGCCGGGATCAAGGCGGGTGCGCTCGACCTCGCGCTCGTAGTCAACGACGGGCCTCTCGACGTGGCCGCCGGCGTGTTCACCCGCAACGTCATCAAGGCCGCGCCCGTGCTCTGGTCGCAGGAGGTGCTCAAGCAGCAGCGGCTCAAGGCGGTCGTGCTGAACTCCGGCGGCGCCAACGCGGCGACCGGCCCGCTCGGCTTCCAGGACACGCACGCCACCGCGGAGAAGGTCGCCGAGGTGCTCGAGGCAGGCGCGATCGAGGTCGCCGTCTGCTCCACCGGCCTGATCGGGGAGCGGCTGCCGATGGACGCGGTGCTGTCCGGGGTGGACATCGCCGCCAAGGCGCTCGAAGCCTCCGAAGCGGCGAGCCTCAACGCCGCGACCGCCGTGATGACCACCGACAGCAAGCCCAAGCAGGCGTTCAAGGCGCACCGCGACGGCTGGAGCGTCGGCGGCTTCGCGAAGGGCGCCGGCATGCTCGCGCCGAACCTCGCCACCATGCTCAGCGTGCTCACCACCGACGCCGTGGTCACCAAGGACGCGCTCGACAGCGCGCTGCGCGCGGCCACGAAGGTCACCTTCGACCGGCTCGACGTCGACGGCGGCACGTCCACCAACGACACCGTGCTCGTGCTCGCCTCCGGCGCCAGCGGCGTCGAGCCGTCGGACGCCGACCTCGTGGCCATGCTCACCGAGGTCAGCCACGACCTGGTCATGCAGCTGCGCGCGGACTCCGAGGGCGCGACCAAGGAGGTCGACCTGACGGTCAAGGGCGCGCGGTCCGAAGCGGACGCCGTCGCCGTCGGCCGCACGGTCGCCGAGGACAACCTGGTCAAGACCGCGCTCTTCGGCTCGGACCCGAACTGGGGCCGGATCGCCATGGCGCTCGGCCGCGCGCAGGCGCACATCGCCCCGGAGACGCTGTCGATCGCGATCAACGGCGCGACCCTGTTCGCGAACGGCACCACCGCGCAGGACCGCTCCGAGGCCGACCTGACCGGCCGCCACATCGACATCGTCATCGACCTCGGCGTCGGCGAGCACGAGGCCACCATCTTCACCACCGACCTGTCGCACGGCTACGTCGAAGAGAACAGCGCGTACTCCTCATGAGCCCTTCCGAATCACTGATCCCCGCAGACGAGCGGCTCGCGCTGGCCGCCGAAAAAGCGGGCGTGCTGATCGAGGCGCTGCCCTGGCTGCAGCGGTTCCACGGCGCGACGGTCGTCGTGAAGTACGGCGGCAACGCGATGATCGACGACGAGCTCAAGCAGGCGTTCGCCGAGGACATGGTCTTCCTGCGGCTCGCCGGGCTGAAGCCGGTCGTGGTGCACGGCGGCGGCCCGCAGATCACCTCGATGCTGACCAGGCTCGGCATCGAAGGCGAGTTCAAGGGCGGCCTGCGCGTCACCACCCCGGAGACGATGGACATCGTCCGGATGGTCCTGGTCGGCCAGGTCAGCCGGGAGCTGGTCGGGCTGATCAACAAGCACGGCCCGTACGCCGTCGGCATCTCCGGCGAGGACGCGCAGCTGTTCACCGCCGAGCGCAAGCAGGCCACGGTCAACGGCGAGGCCGTCGACATCGGGCTGGTCGGCGAGGTCGCCACGGTCAACCCGGACGCGGTGCTCGACATCGTCAACGCAGGCCGGATCCCCGTGGTGTCCACCGTGGCCCCCGACATCGACGGCACCGTCCACAACGTCAACGCCGACACCGCGGCAGGCGCGCTGGCCGCCGCGCTCGGCGCCGAGAAGCTCGTCGTGCTCACCGACGTCGAAGGCCTGTACGCGAACTGGCCCGACCGGTCCTCGCTCGTCGACCGGATCCGGGTGGACCGGCTGGAGCAGCTGCTCCCCGGGCTGGCCAGCGGCATGATCCCGAAAATGGAGGCCTGTGTCCGCGCGGTCCGAGGCGGGGTCAGCCGCGCCCACGTGATCGACGGACGGCTGGCCCATTCCGTGCTGCTGGAAGTGTTCACGTCGAGGGGGATCGGGACAATGGTTTTTCCGGAGGATGAGCTGCCATGATCGAGTCCAATGTAGACGGCCAGGCGCACTGGAAGTCCGCGCTGATGGACAACTACGGAACCCCGCAGCTGACCCTCGTCCGAGGTGAGGGCGCGCTGGTGTGGGACGCCGACGGAAAGTCCTATGTGGACCTGGTGGGCGGCATCGCCACCAACGCGCTCGGCCAGGCGCACCCCGCGGTCGTCAAGGCGGTCAGCGAGCAGATCGCGAAGTTCGGGCACGTCTCGAACCTGTACGTGAACCCGGTCGCGGTCGAACTCGCCGAGGCGCTGGTCGACGTCGCTAGCCTCGCGGGCAACGCCAAGGTGCTCTTCGTGAACTCCGGCGCGGAGGCCAACGAGGCGGCGCTGAAGATCAGCAGGCTCACCGGCCGCACCAAGATCATCGCGTTCGACGGCGCGTTCCACGGCCGCACGATGGGCGCGCTGACGCTCACCGGCCAGCCCGGCAAGCGCGACCCGTTCAAGCCGCTGGTGCCCGGTGTCACGCATCTGCCGTTCGGCGACGTCGACGCGCTGAAAGCCGCCGTGGACACCGAAACCGCGGCCGTCATCATCGAGCCGATCCTCGGCGAGGGCGGGGTCATCCCGGCTCCGGACGGCTTCCTGCAGGCCGCGCGCGACATCACCAAGGACAACGGCGCGCTGCTCATCCTCGACGAGGTCCAGACCGGGATCGGGCGCCTCGGCACCTGGTTCGCCTTCCAGCAGGCCGGGATCGTCCCCGACGTGTTCACGCTGGCCAAGGGCCTCGGCGGCGGGCTCCCGCTCGGCGCCACCATCGGCGTCGGCGCGGCGGCGGACCTGATGAAGCCCGGCCACCACGGCACCACCTTCGGCGGCAACCCGGTGTGCTGCGCGGCCGGGCTCGCGGTCATCAAGACCATCATCAAAGACGATCTGCTCGACCACGTTTCCGCGCTGGGCAAGGACATCGCGGCCCGCGCCGAGCAGCTCCCGTTCGTCGCGGGCGTCCGAGGCGCCGGGCTGCTGATCGGCATCGGCCTGCGCAAGCCCGTCTCCGCCACCGTCGCGCAGGCGATGCAGGAGGCCGGGTACCTCGTCAACCCGATCCAACCCGACACGATCCGGCTGGCGCCCCCGCTGACCCTGTCCGCCGAGCAGGCCGACGGCTTCCTCGACGCGCTCGAAACCACCACAAAGGACCTTTGATGCCCAGGCACTTCCTCCGTGACGACGACCTATCCCCGCAGGAGCAGGCGGACATCCTCGACCTCGCCGACAAGCTGAAGGCCGAGCCGCACAGCTCGCAGGCGCTCAAGGGCAAGTCGGTCGCCGCGATCTTCGAGAAGAATTCGACGCGCACCCGGCTGTCCTTCGACGTCGGCATCCATCAGCTCGGCGGGCACCCGATCATCGTCGACGGCCGCGCCATGCAGCTCGGCCGCGAGGAGACGATCGAGGACACCTCCCGCGTCCTGTCGCGCTACGTCGACGCCGTCGTCTGGCGGACGTTCGCGCAGAAGCGCATGGACGCGATGGCCTCGGTCAGCCGGATCCCGGTGATCAACGCGCTGACCGACGAGTTCCACCCCTGCCAGGTGCTCACCGACCTGCAGACCATCCGCGAGCGCAAGGGCAAGCTGGCCGGGGTCACCGTCACCTACCTCGGCGACGGCGCGAACAACATGGCCCACTCATTCCTGCTCGGCGGCGCGACCGCGGGCATGCACGTCCGCGTCGTCTCGCCGGAGGGTTTCCAGCCGGACCAGGGCGTGACCTTGGACGCGAAGAAGCGCGCGGCCGAGACCGGCGGCAGCATCACGTCCTTCACCGACCCGCACGCCGCGGTCGACGGCGCCGACGTGCTGGTCACCGACACCTGGACCTCGATGGGCCAGGAGAACGACGGCCTCGACCGGGTCGGCCCGTTCCGGCAGCTGCAGATCAACTCCACGTTGCTGGCCCGCGCGGCCGACGACGCGATCGTGTTGCACTGCCTGCCAGCGCACCGCGGCTGGGAGATCACCGACGAGGTCATCGACGGGCCCGCCAGCGCCGTGTGGGACGAGGCGGAAAATCGCCTGCACGCCCAGAAGGCGCTGCTCGTCTGGCTGTTCCAGGAGGCAGAACGACGATGACCAGGGCTGGCAGGCAGGCGCGGATCTCGGAGCTGGTGTCCACGATGGCCATTCGGAGCCAGACGGAACTGGCGAAGCTACTCGCCGCCGAAGGGGTCGAGGTCACCCAGGCGACGCTGTCGCGTGACCTCGACGAACTCGGCGCGGTCAAGCTGCGCGGCGCGGACTCGGGCGCTCCGATCTACGTGATCCCGGAGGACGGCAGCCCGGTCCGCGGTGTCCAGGGCGGCACCTCGCGACTGTCCCGCCTGCTCGCCGAACTGCTCGTGTCCGTGGACTCGTCGGGGAACCTGACGGTACTGCGCACCCCGCCGGGCGCGGCGCAGTTCCTGGCCAGCGCCATCGACAGGGCGGCGCTCGAAGAGGTCGTCGGCTCGATCGCGGGCGACGACACGGTCGCGGTCATCGCCAGAGAGCCGCTGACCGGCAAGGATCTGGCCGAACGGTTCACCGCGTGGGCGAACCGGTCCGAACACACTTCTTGAAAGGGAGCACCTTGAGCGGCATCCAGTTGTGGGGCGGGCGATTCGCCAGCGGTCCCGCCGAAGCCATGGCGGCGTTGAGCCTGTCGACCCACTTCGACTGGCGGCTCGCGCCGTACGACATCGCGGGCTCGCGTGCGCACGCCCGCGTGCTGCGCAAGGCCGGGCTGCTCACCGACGACGAGCTGGTCGGCATGCTCGCCGCGCTCGACACGCTCGCCGCCGACGTCGAGTCCGGCGCGTTCACCCCGGTGCTCGCCGACGAAGACGTCCACACCGCGCTGGAGCGTGGCCTGATCGAGCGCGCCGGCACCGAGCTCGGCGGCAAGCTGCGGGCGGGCCGGTCGCGCAACGACCAGGTCGCCACGCTGTTCCGCATGTTCCTGCGCGACGCCGCCCGCCGGATCATCGCCGGGACCCTGGATGTCGTGGAAGCCCTTGTCTCCCAAGCACAGCGCTATCCGGACGCGATCATGCCCGGCCGCACCCACCTGCAGCACGCACAGCCGGTGCTGCTCGCGCACCACCTCCAGGCGCACTGCCAGGCGCTGCTGCGTGACGTCGGCCGTCTGCGTGACTGGGACATCCGCACCGCGGAATCCCCTTATGGCTCAGGCGCTTTGGCCGGTTCGTCGCTCGGACTCGACCCCGAGTCCGTCGCCGCCGAGCTGGGCTTCGACACCAGCGTCGACAACTCCATCGACGGCACCGCTTCGCGTGATTTCGCCGCCGAGTTCGCGTTCGCGGTGACCATGCTCGCGGTGAACCTGTCGCGGATCGCCGAAGAGGTGATCATCTGGAACACCGCCGAATTCGGCTACGTGACGCTGGACGACGCCTGGGCGACCGGCAGCTCGATCATGCCGCAGAAGAAGAACCCCGACGTCGCGGAGCTGACCCGCGGCAAGGCCGGCCGTCTCATCGGCAACCTCACGGGGCTGCTGGCGACCTTGAAGGCGCAGCCGCTGGCGTACAACCGGGACCTGCAGGAGGACAAGGAGCCGGTCTTCGACTCCGTCGACCAGCTGGAGCTGCTGTTCCCCGCGCTCGCCGGGATGCTCGGCACGCTGACCTTCCACACCGAGCGGCTCGCCGAGCTGGCGCCTGCCGGGTTCACGCTGGCCACCGACATCGCCGAGTGGCTGGTCCGCCAGGGCGTGCCGTTCCGCGTCGCGCACGAGGCGGCGGGGGAGAGCGTGCGGGTCGCCGAGGCGCGCGGCGTCGGTCTCGACGAGCTGACCGACGAGGAGTTCGAGAAAATCAATCCCGCACTGACCTCGCAGGTCCGTGAGGTTCTCACCGTCGAAGGCTCGGTCCGGTCGCGGAACTCGCGCGGCGGAACCTCACCCGATCGTGTAGCCGAACAGCGGACGCGGCTGGTCGAGCGGGTTTCGAGCATCCGTGAATGGCTCGGTTAGGCGATCACCCGTCAGTGGAGACCGTTACCCTCTTCGCCATGCGCAAGTCAGTGATCACCCGCTCGGCCGTCGCGATGACCACGGGCCTGGTGGTCTTGAGCATCGCCTCCGGAGCCGGACCGGCGATCGTCGTCGGTGAGCTGCCCGTGGCGGCTGCCGCCGCGAACTGCGCTTGGACCGTTCGGCAGCTGCCGAAGCCGTCGGGAACCGGTGACGTCCTCGTGCAGGTCACCGGTGCCGACGGGCACGACGGTTACGCGGGCTTCGGCGACCGGTCCGGCGTGGTGACCTGGTCGAAGGGCGCGATGACCGTGGTCGGCAGCCCGCCTGGGCTGAGCGGCGCCACGGTGACCGACATGAACGGCGCTGGCACGATCGTGGGAGTGGCGCTCGACGAGCAGGCCCGTGCCAACCGGGCGTACGCACTCAAGAACGGCAAGTTCGACCTGCTCCCGCTGCCGGACGGCTATTCCGAATCGCACGCCACCGCGATCAACGCGCGTGGCGACATTCTCGGCACGGTGTCCGACAAGGCCACCCTCCGCAGGGTGGTCTGGCGTTCGGGCGTGCCGTCGGTGCTCGACATCGGCGACCGCTACGACGCCGTCGACCTCGACGACGACGGCACGATCCTGCTCAACCACGAGAACGGGCCGGCGCTGTGGGTGAACGGCGAGCTGCGGCCGCTCGCGACCCCGGACGGGCTGCACGGCGCCAGGGCCACCGCGATCCGCGGCGGCAAGGTCGTCGGCTACGCGCTTCCGCCCGTGGAGCAGACGGAAAGCACGCCTGTCGCGGACGCGCCGATGGAGGGGAATGCCCACGCGTTGTACTGGGACGGGTCCTCCCCGGTCGAGCTGCCCAACGGGACCACCGCCGTCGGCATCAACTCGTCGGGGCTGATCATCGGCTCCACGGGCACCGGGACCGGCCCCAGCCAGCGGCCCGCCGTGTGGCGGCACTCCGAAGCGACGGTGGACCAGCTCGCCATGGGTGAGCGGGACTACGGCTACGTCACGGCGGTCGGCGACGACAACACCGTCGCCGGGCAGGTCAACCGCGAGCCAGCGGCCTGGCAGTGCCGGTGAGGTTGTTCACCCGCGAAGAGCTCTCGATAGATCCCGTTGACCTGGCGAAACTCCTGCTCGGCTCGGTGATCGAGTCGACCGGCCCCGACGGCACGGTCGCCGTCCGGCTCGTCGAGGTCGAGGCTTATCGCGGCCAAGACGACCCGGCGTCGCACTGCTATCGAGGCAAGACGCCACGCAACGCGGTCATGTGGGGACCGGCCGGGTTCCTCTACGTCTACTTCGTCTACGGCATGCACTTCTGCGCGAACGTCGTCGGCAGTTTCGACGGGCACGCGGGCGCCGTGCTGCTGCGAGCCGGTGAAGTGGTGTCCGGTGCGGACATCGTGCGCAAGCGAAGGCCGACCGCGCGCGGACCGATCGAACTGGCGAAAGGCCCGGCGATCCTGACCTCGGCCTTGCGGCTCGACAAGGCACAGGACGGCGCCGATCTGCTCGATCCGGCGTCGCCCGTGCGGCTGTACACCGGTGACGAGGTTCCGGAGTCCCAGATCAAGTCGGGGCCGCGGGTCGGCGTCGCGATGGCGATGGACACGCCGTGGCGGTTCTGGATCGATGGCTCGCCCGCGGTCTCCACGTACCGCAGAGGTGGAAAGCGCCGCACCCGGTCGATTTCGGCTTGACCAGGTGCGCGAGGATCTAAGGCGTGAGTGAACACATCCTTGACGAGCTGTCCTGGCGCGGCCTGATCGCGCAGTCCACCGACATCGACGCGCTGCGCCGCGATCTCGACCAGGGACCGATCACTCTCTATTGCGGCTTCGACCCGACCGCGCCCAGCCTGCACGCCGGCAACCTCGTCCCGTTGCTGATGCTCGCGCGGTTCCAGCGCGCCGGGCACCGGCCGATCGCGCTGGCGGGCGGCGCCACCGGCATGATCGGCGACCCGCGCGACACCGGCGAGCGCACGCTCAACACGCTCGACGTGGTGGGGGAGTGGGCCGAGCGCATCCGCGGGCAGCTCGAGCGGTTCGTGGACTTCGACCTGCCGTCGAACGGCGCGATCATCGAGAACAACCTGGACTGGACCGGGCCGCAGAGCGTGCTCGAGTTCCTGCGTGACGTCGGCAAGCACTTCCCGGTCAACACGATGCTGAACCGGGAGACGGTGAAGCGCCGTCTCGAGACCGACGGCATGTCGTACACCGAGTTCAGCTACCTGCTGCTGCAGTCGCAGGACTACCTGAAGCTGAACGAGAAGCACGGCTGCAAGCTGCAGGTCGGCGGGTCCGACCAGTGGGGGAACCTCGTCGGCGGCGTCGACCTGATCCGCCGGGTCAAGAGCGAGAGCGTGCACGCGCTGACCGCACCGCTGGTCACCGACGCGGAAGGCCGCAAGTTCGGCAAGTCGACCGGCGGCGGGAACCTGTGGCTCGACCCGGAGATGACCTCGCCGTACGCGTGGTTCCAGTACTTCGTGAACGTGGGCGACGCCGACGTCATCCGGTACCTGCGGATGTTCTCGTTCCTCTCGCAGGAGGAGATCGCCGCGCTCGAGCAGGACACCGCCGAGCGGCCGCACCTGCGTGCCGCGCAGAAGCGGCTGGCCGAAGAGTTCACCACGCTGGTGCACGGCGAGGAGAACACGCGGCAGGTCATCGCGGCTTCGGGCGCGCTGTTCGGCCGCGGTGAGCTGGCCGAGCTGGACGCGCGGACGCTGGAAGCCGCGCTGGCCGAGGTGCCTTCGGGCGAGGTCAAGGTGTCGGACGAGCCGACGATCGTGGATCTCCTGCTGGCCGGCGGGCTTGTCGACAGCAAGGGCGCCGCGCGTCGCACCGTCAAGGAAGGCGGGGCGTACGTGAACAACGTGAAGGTGACCGACGAGGAGTGGAAGCCGTCGCTGGACGGGGCGCTGCACGGGCAGTGGCTCGTCGTGCGCAAGGGCAAGCGGAACCTGTCCGGGGTCCGCCTGCGCGGCTGATCGGGCTTTCGGCCCGAAACAGGGGCTTGACCTGGGGTTTCGCGGTTAAGGTACCCCCCTGTTTCGGGCCCCGATCGGGCGTGTAAAGTTCTCCAAGTCGCCAGGGAAACCGGGCGGCCGACCGGGACTCGCGAACCAAGCTCTCGCCTCAGGCGATGGAGTGGGCGGTCCCACAAAAACTGCTAGGAATTATCGCTAGGGATAAGGCCGCTTGCGGCGCGATCCCAAGCGTGTTGCTTGAGAACTCAACAGTGTGCTAGTGAACTAAGCCAGTAGAGCTTATATATAGAACCTCGTTTTGAGGTTCCTTTGAGAGCAGTAAAAC
>NZ_FNON01000005.1 GCF_900107045.1 Amycolatopsis xylanica | reverse complement strand
GAAACCCGAGTTTGGGCCAGTAGATGGCCAAAACTCGGGTTTCGCGTGCTCACGCGTCGCTTGACAACGCAAGCCAAGCCTTAACTGCCCAGCATTGGGTTAGAACCGGCCGCGGCACTCACGAGAGGTAGTGGTCGGCGAGGGCTTCGGAGCCTCGGGCGAGGAGGGCGACGTCGGCGCCGACCAGGACGAAGGTCGCGCCAGCGTCCAGGTACAGCCGCGCCTGCGCGGGGTCGAAAGCGTTGACACCCACGGGTTTCCCGGCGGCCAAGACCGCCTTGAACGTGCGCAGGACCGCGGCCGTCACGTCCGGGTGGGTCTGCTGACCGAGCAAGCCCATCGACGCCGCCAGGTCGGACGGGCCGACGAAGACGCCGTCGACCCCGTCCACCGCCGCGATCGAGGCCGCCGCTTCGACGCCCGCGACCGACTCGATCTGCACGAACAGCGACACGAGCTCGTTGGCGCGCGCCAGATAACCGTCGACCCGGTTCCACCGCGCGGCGCGTGCCAAAGCACTGCCCACGCCGCGAATACCGTCCGGCGGGTACCGCACCGAGCGGACCGCCGCCGTGGCCTGGTCGGCCGAATCGACCATGGGTACCAACAGGTTTTGCGCGCCGGCGTCCAGGAGCTGCTTCAGGATGACGCTGTCGTCGGACGGCGCCCTGACCATCGGTGTCACCGGATATCCCGAGACCGCCTGCAGCAAGGAGACCACCGACTCGAGGCCGATCGGGGAATGCTCGCCGTCGATCAGCAGCCAGTCCAGCCCCGCGCCCGCGCAGATCTCCGCGACCAGCGGGCTGCCGGACGAGACCCACATCCCGACGAGCGCCCGCGAGGACGCGGCCAGATCGTCGCGGAAAGTCAGACGAAGCGGCATGTGATCGCTCCCAGGTCGCGGTAGTCGGCGTGCACGGTGTCGCCAGGGTGCACCCACATCGGCCGGGTGAACGAGCCGGCGAGCACGATTTCGCCCGCCGCGAGGCCATCGCCGTGCTGGGCGAGCTTGTTCGCCAGCCAGGCGACGCCGGTCGCCGGGTGGTTCAGCACGGCCGCGGCGACGCCGGTCTCCTCGATCGTCTCGTTGCGGTACAGCAGCGCGGACACCCAGCGCAGGTCGACGGCGTCGACCGCGATCGGGGTGCCGCCGTGAACCATGCCGCCCATGGCCGCGTTGTCGCTGACGGTGTCCACAATGGTCCGACCGGCCAGCTCGATGCGCGAAGACAGGATCTCCAGCGCGGGCACCACGTATTCGGTCGCGCGGAGCACGTCGAAGACCGTGACGTCCGGCCCCTTCAACGGGGACCGCAGCACAAAGGCCAGCTCGACTTCGACGCGGACGTTCGAGAAGCGCGAATGCTCGATGACCGCGCCGTTCTCGAAGACCATGTCGGCGAAGATCGCGCCGTAGTCGGGCTCGGTGATGCCGGTGGCGGCCTGCATGACCTTCGAGGTGAGGCCGATCTTGCGGCCGACCGGCCGCCGTCCCGCCTCGATGCCGCGCCGCCGCCACTCGTTCTGGACCGCGTACGAGTCCTCGATGGTCATCTCCGGATAACGTCCGGTCAGCAGCGGGACGACGGAACGGGCCTGCTCGGCCGCGGCGAGTTCGTCGGCGATCGCGGTGATCGTGGTCGCGGGGAGCATCAGAGCTGGTTTCCCAGCTTGTATTCCGGCATGGCCTCGCCTTTGCGGGTGTAGGAGAAGCCGTCGGCGCCGATGGTGACTTCCATTTCGCTGGAGTCGGTGCGGGCGACGACCGGCTTGGGCTTGCCGTCGAGGTCGAGCACGAGCGAAGCCTCGGTGTACCAGGACGGCACGACCGGGGTGCCCCACCAGTCGCGGCGCTGGTTGTCGTGGACGTCCCAGGTCACCACCGGGTTGTCGGGGTCGCCGGTGTAGTAGTCCTGCGTGTAGATCTCCACGCGGTGCCCGTCGGGATCGCGCAGATAGAGGTAGAACGCGTTCGAGACGCCATGGCGGCCGGGGCCGCGCTCGATCCGGTCGGACAGCCGCAGCGCGCCGAGTTTGTCGCAAATGGACAAGATGTTGTGCTTCTCGTGGGTGGCGAACGCGACGTGGTGCATGCGCGGGCCGTCGCCGCCGGTCATCGCGGTGTCGTGCACGGTCGGCTTGCGGCGCATCCACGCCGCGTACGTGGTGCCGTGCTCGTCCTGGATGTCTTCGGTGACACGGAAAGCGAGGTCTTCCATGTGCTTGACCGCGCGTGGCACGTCCGGGGTGACCTGGTTGAAGTGGTCGAGCCGGACCAGCGCGCCGGGCACGTGCAGGTCATAGCGCCAGCCGAGCCGTTCGACGTGCTCGACGTCGTGGAAGAACTCCTGCGGGAAGCCCAGCGGGTCCTCGACGCGCACAGAATCGCCGATGCCTTTGTTAAAGCCTTCAGGCCGACGCTCGATGCGGCAGCCCAGTTCCGTGTAGAACGCGACGGCCTTGTCAAGGTCTTCAGGCGAGCGCACGCGGTATGCGAACGCGGCCACCGCCGCGACAGGTCCTTGGCGCAGCACGAGATTGTGGTGGATGAATTCGTCCATGCTGCGCAGATACACGGCCTGGTCATCTTCTTCGGTCACCGCGAGCCCGAGCACGTCGGCGTAGAACGCCCGCGAGCGCGCCAGATCGGTCACCACGAGTTCCATGTACGCGCAGCGCAGGATGTCCGGCGGCGGGCACGAAGGAGTCGGGATCGGGTCAAGACTCATGACAGACGTCCTCTCAGCGCGCGCCGAAGATGGGGTTGTGGGCCTCGCCCAGATTGATGTGCACCGCCTGCTGGTCGGTGTAGAAGTCGATCGAGCGGTAGCCGCCCTCATGCCCGAGACCGGACGCCTTGACTCCGCCGAACGGGGTGCGCAGGTCGCGGACGTTGTTGGAGTTGAGCCACACCATGCCCGCCTCGACCGACTGCGCGAACGTGTGCGCCCGCTTCAGGTCGTTGGTCCAGACATAGGCGGCGAGCCCGTACTTGGTGTTGTTCGCGAGCGCGAGCGCCTCCTGCTCGCTGTCGAACGGGGTGATCGCGACGACCGGCCCGAAGATCTCCTCCTGGAAGATCCTGGCGTCCGGTTTGACGTCGGCGAACACGGTCGGCGCGACGTAGTTGCCGGTCGGGAAGCCTTCCGGGCGGCCGCCGCCCGCGACGAGCCTGCCCTCGGTCTTGCCGACCTCGATGTAGCTCATCACCTTCGCGTGGTGCTCGGGGTGCACGAGCGCGCCGACCTCGGTCTTCGGGTCGCGCGGGTCGCCGACGACCACGCGTCCGGCCTGCGCGGCGTAGCGTTCGACGAACTCGTCGTAGACCGCGCGCTCGACCAGGATGCGGCTGCCGGCGGTGCAGCGCTCACCGTTGAGCGAAAAGACGCCGAAGATCGTCGCGTTGATCGCGGCTTCGAGGTCGGCGTCGGCGAAGACGATGGCGGGCGACTTGCCGCCCAGCTCCATCGACAGTCCTTTGAGGAACGGCGCGGCGTTGGCGAAGATCAGGCTGCCGGTGGCGCTCTCGCCGGTGAACGAGATCAGCGGGACGTCCGGGTGCTTGACCAGCGCGTCGCCCGCGTCCTCGCCGAATCCGTTGACCAGGTTGAAAACCCCTTGCGGCAGACCGGCTTCCTCGAAGATCCCGGCCCACAGCGACGCCGAGAGCGGCGTGAACTCGGCGGGCTTGAGCACCACGGTGTTGCCGGTCGCGAGCGCGGGCGCGAGCTTCCACGACTCCAGCATGAACGGCGTGTTCCACGGCGTGATCAGGCCCGCGACGCCGATCGGCTTGCGGTTGACGTAGTTGACCTGGCGGCCGGGCACCTTGTAGACGTCATCGGCCTGCGCGACGATCAGGTCGGCGAAGAAGCGGAAGTTCTCGGCGGCGCGGCGGGCCTGGCCGAGTGCCTGTGAGATCGGCAGGCCCGAGTCGAAACTCTCCAGTTCGGCCAGGCGGGCGTCGCGCGACTCGACGAGGTCGGCGACGCGGTGCAGCACGCGGGAACGCTCACGCGGCAGCAGCTTCGGCCAGGGTCCCTCGGTGAACGCGCGCCGCGCGGCGGTGACGGCGCGGTCGATGTCGGCCTTCTTTCCCGCCGCCGCCAGCAGGTAGTCCTCGTTGGTGACCGGGTCGAGCACGCCGAACGTGGCGCCGTCGGCCGAGTCGGTGAACTCGCCGTCGATGTAGTGCCGGATCCGGTCCGGCAGGCCGTCGGGGACGTTCGTGCTCAAGGTTTCTCCTCGGTTCGTTCCAGGAAGGCCCGCATGGTGGCCCAGCGGTGATTCCGCGCGGCGAGTTCGATCTCCAGCGGATCGGCCTTCGCCTCGATCAAGCTCAGGATGTGCTCGTGCTCTTCGACCGACTGCCGGGCCCGGCCGGGGATGAAGGTGAACGTCGAGTCGCGCAGCCCGGACAGCCGGGTCCAGCCCTGCCGCACGAGTTCCAGGATCTGCGGATTGGGGCAGCACTCGAACAGCTCCGAGTGGAACTGCTGGTTCAGCATGGTGAAGGTGTGCGCGTCGAAGCTGTCGAGCAGCGCGACCATCCGGTCGTTGATCACGCGGGCCCTGCCGAGGTTCGCCGCGGTCAGCGCGGGCGCCGAGAGCGCGGTCGCGATGCCCTCGGTGACGCCCAGCGTCTGCATCGCGTGCAGGTACTCGTTCTCGTCGACCATCGCGACGCGCGCGCCGACGTTGCGCTCGAAGGTCACCAGCCGCTCGGCTTCGAGCCTGCGGATCGCCTCGCGCACCGGGACCACGCTCATGCCGAGCTCCGCGGCGATCTCGGCGAGCACGAGCCGGTAGCCGGGGCCGTACTCGTGCCGCGCGATCTTGCGCCGGAGCCAGTCGTAGGCCAGCTCGGACTTGCTGACCCGGTCGCCGACGATGCTGTTCACTGCTTCTTCCGCCATGCCGTATACCTTTCACGCCACGCCGCGTCCGGTGGGAAGAGGCCCTCGATCGGCTGACCTTGCGCGACCTGCTCGGCGATCCAGGCGTCCTCTTCCTCCTGGGCGAACGCGGCCTCGGCGACTTCGCGGGCCAGGTGCGGCGGGATCACGATCACCCCGTCGGAGTCGCCGACGATGATGTCGCCGGGCAGCACGGCCGCGCCACCGCAGGCGATGGCGACGTCGGTGTCCCACGGCACGTGCTTGCGCCCGAGCACCGCCGGATGCGGCCCGGCCGAGAACACGGGCAGCCCGGTTTCGGCGACCGTGTCGAAGTCGCGCACCCCGCCGTCGGTGACCACCCCGGCCACTCCCCTGGCCCGCGCCCGCAGCGCCAGGATGTCGCCGAGCGTGCCCGCGTCGCGCTCGCCACGCGCCTCGATGACGATCACCTCGCCGTTCCCGGCGGCGTCGAACAGCCGCTTTTGGGCGTTGAAGCCACCGCCGTGCGACTTGAAGAGGTCTTCGCGGTTGGGCAGGTAGCGCAGCGTCCGCGCGGGGCCGACGATCTTGGCGCCGGGCTGGTTGGGACGCACCCCGTCGATGATCACGTTGTTCAGCCCGCGCTTGCGCAGCTGCGCGGACAGGCCCGCGACCGGCGTGCGGCGCAGCAGTTCGCGCAGTTCGTCGGTGAACGGGTTTTCCTTGTCCGGCAGCCCGGCGGCTTCGCGCGATCCCCAGGCTTCGGCGCGCTGGACGTCGTCGACCGCGGGTTTGGCGCCGACGTCCGAGAACGGGATTTCGCCTTGGGTGACCGTGGTGACCAGGCGTCCGGTGCTCGGCCCGCCGGGGATGTCGACCTCGACCTCGACGACGTCACCCGGCACGACCACGGTCGATCCGGCGGGCGTGCCGGTGAGGATGACGTCACCGGGTTCGAGCGTGAAGTGCTGGGAGAGGTCGGAAACGAGCTGGGCCAGCGGGAAGATCAGCCCGGCGGTGGTGTCGTCCTGCCGCAGGTCGCCGTTGACCCAGGTGCGGACCCGCAGCCCGGCCGGGTCGGCTTCTTTGGCGTCGATCAGCTGCGGGCCGAGCGGGGTGAACCCGTCGCCGCCCTTCGCGCGGACGTTGGACCCCTTGTCGGCGCCGCGCAGGTCGTAGAGGCCGAAGTCGTTGGCCGCGGTGACGGCGGCGACGTGATCCCAGGCCCGTTCCACCGGGACCCAGCGCGCCGGAGTGCCGATGACCAGCGCGATCTCGCCCTCGAACGCCAGCAGTTCGGTGCCCGCGGGCCGTTCGACCGAGCCGCCGGTCGGCGCGATCGAGCTGGACGGCTTGAAGAAGTACGACGGCGCCTGGGGGCGGCGCCCGCGCTGCTCCGCGCGCGAGGCGTAGCTGAGGTGGACGGCGATGATCTTGCCCGGCCGGTCCAGTGCTTCGAAGGTCTCCATCGCTCCCGGTTCCGCTCGCTGCGACCCTTGCATCGTATTTCATAACGTATATGATTCTGCGGCACAGTGGCAAGTAGGCACTCGCCGCTCCTGGGGGATCGATCCGTGCGGCCGCTCGGCCGGAGACGAAGGAGTCCACATGTCGAATCCAGTGCAGGCCACGCCGGTCGCGGCTCCCCCGGACCGGCGCCGGGTGGCGTTCGCGACCGTCGTCGGCACCACCGTCGAGTGGTACGACTTCTTCGTCTACGCGTCGGCGGCCGGCCTCGTCTTCACCAAGCTGTTCTTCGCCGGTCTCGGCGCGAACAGCACGCTCATCGCGTTCGCGACGGTCGGTGTGAGTTTCCTGTTCCGGCCGCTCGGCGCGTTCCTGGCCGGGCATTTCGGCGACAGGTACGGCAGGCGCGGCGTGCTGGTGTGCACGCTGGTACTGATGGGCGCGGCGACCGCGCTCATCGGCGTGCTGCCGACGTTCGCGCAGATCGGCGTCGCGGCGCCGATCCTGTTGGTACTGCTCAGGATTCTGCAGGGCATCTCGGCGGGCGGCGAGTGGGGCGGCGCGGTGCTCATGGCCGTCGAGCACGCGCCGGAGCACCGCCGGGGCCTGTTCGGCGCCTCGCCGCAGATCGGTGTCCCGCTGGGCCTGCTGCTCGCTTCGGGCGTGCTGGCGCTGGTGAATCTGCTCGCGCCAGGGCAGGCGTTCCTGGACTGGGGCTGGCGAATCCCGTTCCTGCTCAGCGTCGGCTTGATCCTCATTGGACACTGGGTCCGCCGTCGCGTCGAGGAAAGCCCGGTGTTCAAGGAGATCGCCGAGCGCCGCGAGCGGACGAAGACGCCGATCCTGCGGCTGTTCCGCAAGCACACCCCGCTCGTCCTGGTCGCGGCGCTCGTGTTCGCGGGCAACAGCGCGGTGGGCTACATGACGACCGGCGGCTACATCCAGAACTACGCGACCAAACCCGGCGGCCTCGCGCTCGACCGCGGCCCGGTGCTGTGGGCGGTGACGGCTTCCGCGGCCACCTGGCTGCTTTCGACGTGGGCCGCGGGCGCGGTGTCGGACCGGATCGGGCGCCGCAACACTTACCTGATCGGCTGGGTCGCGCAGCTCGCGGGCGTGCTCGCGTTGTTCCCGCTCGTCGACACCGGCAGCGTCGGGCTGCTCGCACTCGCCCTGATCATCCTCAGCGCGGGGACCGGGTTCACGTATGGGCCGCAGGCGGCGTTCTACACCGAGCTTTTCCCCGCCTCGATCCGGTTTTCCGGGGTGTCGATCTCGTACGCGCTGGGCGCGATCATCGGCGGCGCGTTCGCGCCCACGATCGCGACCGCGCTGGTCAACGCGACGGGCACGTCCACCTCGGTGGCGATCTACCTGGCGGGCATGACGATCGTCGGGCTGATCGCGACGCTGCTGCTGCGGGACCGCTCGGGCATTCCGCTCGGGCCGGACAGCGAAGCCGAGCAGGCCATCAGCCCGCTGCGGTTTTAGGGACTCGTGAGGGTTACGGCGCCGGGTAGTCCCGCATGAACGGATCGAGAATTTCGCCGACCTCATCCAGCCGTTCGGCCAAGGTCAACTCGACCGCGGCACTGTCGGACACGGTTTGGATTTCAATGGACTCCGCGGCTCGCTGGGCGATCCGTCTCGCCTCGTGTGCGCTCTTTCCATGGGCGACCACATGCCCACAACGATCCTCGGACCACTGGAGCGGCCGAACGAGGTCGCCCGGCCTGACCTTGAGCCGAGCGTCGAGGACGCCATCCATGCCGCGAACCGCATCAAGGCCCGAGATCGAAACGACCCGGCCTGGCCTGGCGTGAACGAACCACGTCGCGGCAGCGCCAGACGGGGGGTCGAGGCCCACAAGGGCGGACGGCTGGCTGAAGTAGAGAGATTCCATATCGACACCGCGAACAACACTGACAAGGTCGTTGATGCGACCTCCACCGCGACGGTTGTGCGCCTCCACGATCCGAGGCCCCCCGCTGGTAAGGATGATCTCCGTGTGGGTCAACCCGTCCCGCAACCCGACTGCCGCCAGTACTTCTGCTACGAATTCAGCGACGGTCGCTTCGACATCCGTACCCAAGGCGGCCGGAAACACATGGCCGATTTCAATCGCCTCCGCCGTCAAATGCTTCTCGGTGATCCCGAGGACGGTATGCTCACCGTCGCGACTGTAGGTTTCCACGCTGTACTCAGGCCCGACGAGCAGTTCTTCCATCATGAAATGCTTCATCCCGACTTCGGCCATCCACTCCCACGTGGCCGCCAATTCGTCTGGCGACAGAATCCGACGGAAGCCAAGGCTGCCCGAACCCATCGCAGGTTTTACCACCGAAGGGCCATGCCGCCGGACGAATTCAGCCAGTTCCGGCAGCGATCCGCCGCAGGAGAAGCCGACCGGTCCCAGGTTGGCGTCGTTCAGAAGCTTCCGCAGCTTCCGCTTGTCATGCAGGGTCCGCGCGACGTTCAAGTCGCCACTGGTCAGATTCAAATGATCGCTGATGTGCGCGGAAATGAGGAGTGCCGACTCGGTTTGCGTCAGGACCCGCACGAATGGCTCGACTGAATGCAGAGATTTCGCGAGAGCCGCGGCCAATTGCACTCTCTGAAAGTCTATTAGATGCACCTGGTCGCAGAACCTGAGCGACCTGGGATCGAAATGACCAGGCTTCTGAAAGTAGGTGATCGAGAGCCCGCTCCGGGCAGCCTTGCGGAGCAGGTCAGGACTGCCGCCAATAATGAGCACACGCTCCTTGGTCATGCGAGACCCTCCGTCAGCTCTTCGATGGATCCGGCCACCCAGGCCGCCATATTGTCTCGCTCACGGGAATCTCACCCACCTCTTGCCAAGGCACCTGGACGATTTCCCTGACTTTGGGATTTTGGATCAAGGTAGGACACTCGATCGTCGTCCAGGTATTGATCGACCGCTGTTCGTCGCCGATGACGATATACGCCGTTCCGGACGCCTCTTGAGAGAAGACTTTGGACGCTATCCACCACCATCGGTTCGACGCGTCGCTCCAGTCATCAGGATCCGGCGTCACCAAGGGATGCCCATCGAAGACACTCCACACCATGATCATCAGCGTGACACCGCGAGCAGCGGCGGCCTTCCGGTGCGCTACCTCCTCGATGGACGCTCCGCCCACGGTGCCGCTGTAGAACCAGAAGTCGCTACCGCTCAGGGACCTGGCCGCAGCCCTCACCAGGTTGGGCCTCGCCCAACACGAGACGTCACGGACAGCGCTCGTCACTGCGTCATACCTCCTCCTCGGCGCGGCAGGGGCGAACAGCGCGCATGCGCGTGACCGGAGTCAGGTTATGCGAGATCGCTCCGAACGACGTGGCTTGCGAAAAACGGTGCGACGGCACGAATCGCCGTTGCATTGTTCGGTGTCACCACACGTCAGGTCGCCAACCCCAGCACCTCACGGACGGCGTTGGCCGCTCGCGTCAGCCGTGCCGCGATCTCCGACGGCGCGTGCGGGCTCGACAGGTAGACGGCGGCGAGCGCGGCGGGACCGTTGCCGCGCAAGGGAAGCGGCACCGCGACCGCGCTCAGGTTCTCGATCACCTCGCCGTGGCTGTCCGCGTAGCCGCGAGCGACCACCTCCGCCACGGCGGCGGGCCGCTCCTCCGGCGGCAGCTGCGCGAGGATCGCCCGGCCCGGCGCACCCGCGGTGATCGGATGCCGCGACCCCGGACGCTGCGCGACCGACGCGAGTGCGTGCCGGGGCTCGACGCTGACCAGGGTCACGCACTCGTCGTGGTCGAGCACGGCGACGAAACACGTCATGCCGAGCTCGTTCGCGGCCGCCGTCAGCTCGGGGAGCGCGGCCGCCTGCAGATCATGCGCGACGCCCGCCGCGAGCGCGGCCAGGCGCGCGCCGAGTTCGAACTTTCCCGCCGCGTCACGGACGAGCAGGCCGTGGTCCTCCAGCGTGCGGATGAGCCGGTAGGCGATCGAGCGATGCACGGCCAGCCGTTCGGCTATCTGGTCGACGGTGAGTGATTCCTGGGCGTCCGCAAGCACTTCGAGCACGCGGATGCCGCGGCTGAGCGTCTGGGATGCGGTCATCAGGCGACTCCTCGTGGTTGCGCGGGCACGAAACCATCGTATACGATCTGATTCGATAGTTGAACTCAGTGTTCTATTATAGAAATTCACCCCTCCCCCAGCGAGGAGGAATCACCGATGATCGCCCGTGAACCCGGCTTTTCCCCGGGCTCCAAGCTGTACCGGCCCGCCGCGCAGTTCTTCCGCGGCAGCCTCGGCCGGTTCGCCACCGGCGTCGCGGTCGTGACGTTCGACGCGACCACCGAAAACGGGTCGGTGAAACGCCACGGGCTCACGGTGAACTCGTTCACCGCCGTGTCCATGGACCCGCCGCTGGTGCTGGTTTCCATCCAGCGCACCGTGAAAAGCCACGATTTCCTTCAGGACTGCGCCTTTTCGGTGAACATCCTCGGCGCGGAACAGCAGGCGCTGGCCATGAACTTCGCGGGCCAGCCGACGCCGGAAGGCGCGCCGGTCTGGCAGGAAGGCGAGCACGCGCCCCGGCTCGCCGGCGTGCTGAGCTGGTTCGAATGCACGCCGTGGGCCGCGTACGACGGCGGCGACCACACGCTGTTCGTCGGCCGCGTCGCCGCCTACGACTACCGCACCGGTGACGCGCTCGGCTTCGTCAACGGGCAGTTCACCACCATCCACGAATCCGCACAGGGCCACGAGTCCCTGTTCTGACCACGAGGAGTCCCCACCATGGGAGCACGCACCGGACAGCAGTACCTCGACAAGCTCAACGCGATGACACCCGAGCTGTACGTCAACGGCGACAAGGTGACGGCGAAGGTCGCCGAGCACCCTGCCTTCCGCAACAACGCGCTGACCTACGCGAAGCTGTTCGACCTCCAGCACGATCCGGCGTACCGCGACGTCCTCACCTACCCCTCGCCCACCACGGGCGACCGCGTCGGCACCTCGTTCCTGGTGCCGCGCAGCGAGGACGACCTCAAACGCCGCCGCGCCGCGTTCTCCGTGTGGGCCCAGGAATCGAACGGTTTCCTCGGCCGCTCCGGTGACTACATGAACTCCTCGCTCACCGCGCTGGCGACCGCGAAGACCTTCTTCGCCAAGGCCGACCCCGTCTTCGGCGAGCGCATCGAGGCCTACTACGAACTCGCCCGCGAGAACGACTGGCTCGCCACGCACACCCTGATCCCGCCGCAGGTCAACCGCGCGGTCTCGGGCAGCCAGCAGGGCGGCGGCAACCTCGCCGCGAAGGTCGTCGAAGAGCGCCCCGACGGCATCGTCGTCCGCGGTGCCCGCATGCTCGCCACCCTCGCCCCGATCGCGGACGAGCTGCTCGTGTTCCCCTCGACGGTCCTGCGCGGCACCCCCGAGGACACGCCGTATTCGTACGCCTTCGCGGTCCCGAACGACGCGCCCGGCCTCAAGTATTACTGCCGCTCGCGCCTGGACCACGGTGGTTCCCACTTCGACGAGCCACTCGCGTCCCGCTACGAGGAGATGGACGCGGTCGTCGTGTTCGACGACGTCTTCATCCCCAACGACCGCGTGTTCCTGCTCGGCCACCCCGAACTCTGCAACGCCTGGTACGCCGAGACCGGCGCGGGCGCGCTCATGACCCACCAGGTGGTCACCCGCACGCTGGCCAAGACCGAGTTCTACCTCGGCCTCGCGAGCGAGATCGCCGCGGCCATCGGCATCGGCGGCTTCCAGCACATCCAGCAGGACCTCGCCGAGCTGATTTCCTATGTGGAGCTGGAAAAAGCGGTCCTGCGCGCGGCCGAGGCCGACGGCTCACCGAGCCCGGACGGCGTCTTCCTGCCCAAGTGGGACGTCCTCAACGCGGCCCGGAACTGGTACCCCACCAAAGTTTCCCAGCGCCTGCCGGAGATCATCCGCAAGTTCTCGGCCTCGGGCCTGATGGCGTTGCCGAGCGAGGCGGACTTCGACACCGACGGCCGCGCGGACCTCGACACCTACCTGCAGTCGGCGACGCTGCCCGCCCGCGACCGGGCGCGGCTGTTCAAGCTGGCGCTCGACGCCTCGGTCTCGAGCTTCGCGGGGCGGGAGGCCTTGTACGAGTACTTCTTCTTCGGCGACCCCGTCCGCATGGCCGGTGCGCAAGTCAACTCCTACGACCGCGAACCCCTCCAAGCCCGCGTCCGCGACCTCCTCACCCGCGAAGCCCACTAAAAGAGTCGTGAGTGCTGCGGCCGGTTAGAACCGGCCATACCACTCACGACCGCCGCGCCCGTCAGGCGTGCGCGGGCGGGATAAAGCCCGCTTTATCCCGCCCAGTGCAAGGGGGTCGTGAGTGTTTTGGCCGGTTAGAACCGGCCGGAACACTCACGACCCATCGGCCCGGCGGGAGTTCGCGGCCGCAAGCTGTGTCAGAACAGTCCGTTGTCGTGCGGCAGTGTGGCGGGGATCGGCGCGATCACGTCCCAGTGTTCGACGATCTTGCCGTCGTCGACCCGGAACAGGTCCCAATAGGCGACCGGCTCGCCGAATTCGCCTTCGGACTGGAGCAGTACGAGATCGCCTTCCGCGACGACGCGGTGCACGGTCTTGTAGACCAGGTGCTTGCCGTGCGCCGCCCACTTTCCGGCAGCCGCGCCGAATCCGTCCAGTCCGTCGGCGGCTTCGGGATTGTGCTGCAGGTAGGTCTCGGTCGAAATGTAATCCGTGAGCACCGAGTAGTCAGCGTCTTTGAGGATTCGCTCGGCGAATTCCGTGACCACCTTCCGGCTCTGCTCGGTCAGCCCGGCCGCGCCAGGCTCGGCGGCGCCGTCGGTCTGGGAACGGCCGCTCGCGGTCTTGGTCACGACCGGGGTCAGCGCGTCCCAGTGCTCGGCCAGCTTGCCGTTCTCGACACGGAAGAGATCGAAGGCGACCAGCGGCTCCGGGCCGAAACCGTGGTAGGTGCCGTGCAGCGCGACGAGGTCGCCGTCGGCGATGACCCTGGCGAGCTCGTAGCGGAAGCCGTCGGGCAGGTTCGCGACGAGACCGCGCAACGCCTCGGGGCCGTCGCCTGCCAGCGAGCTGTGCTGGCGGTAGTTCGCGGCGACCCAGCGGTCGACCGCCGACGGGTCCTTGTCGCCGAAGAGTTCGCCCGCCGCCTTGAGTACCAATTCCTTGTTGTCCATGCCGATCAATCTGCTCCCGCGCGCTCGGATAAACGAGGTAAGATCAGGAACTGTCATGGTCAAAAGTGGACACACCTCGGTCCTGCGGCTCGGGTTCGCCAACCCCGAGCGGCCCCGGCTCGGCATCGAGGTGCTCGACTACGCCACGCTGCGAAGCCGTCTGTCAGCGGAATTGCGCAACGCTGTGCATCGCACGGACTTCCACCAGCTGGTCCTGTTCACCGGCGGCGCGGGCAAGACCATGGTCGATTTCGTCGACCATCCCTGCACGGCGAACACGCTGCTGTACGTCAGCCCCGGCCGGGTGCTGCGCCTGCCGAGGGCCGCCACGCCTCGCGGCAAGGTCAACGCGGTCATGGTCCTGTTCACCGCCGCGTTCCCGCCGCCGCTCGACCGGTTCGCGCCACTGCCCGACCCGTTCGGGCCGGTCGTGTGGACCGTCCCCGCCGAGGAGGACAGCAGACTCCGCCAGGCCGTACTGGAGCTGAAGGCCGAGTACGAGCGCGCCGCGGAGGATCCGGAAACCCAAGCGGTCACGGTGGAACTGCTCCGCCAGCTGCTGGGCGTGCTGCTGTTGCGCGTCAGGCGCCTGCCGATCACCGACCGGGAAGCGCGCCCGGCCGGTTCGCACGACGAGACGTTCGAGCGCTTCCGGCGCGAGCTGGAGCGGTCGTTCCCCACGACAAGGCAGGCCGCCGATTACGCCGCCCGTGTCGGCTATTCGGCTCGCAGCCTCAACCGGCTGTGCCTGGCGGCGACCGGGCAGACCGCGAAGGCGTTGATCGACGCGCGTGTCGCGCTGGAGGCCAAGCGCCTGCTCGTGCACACCGCGCTGCCGGTCGCCACGGTCGGGCACCGGCTCGGGTTCACCGAGCCGACCAACTTCGGCAAGTTCTTCGCCCGCGAAGTGGGGATGTCACCCGGCGCGTTCCGCGAGCGCGGCTAACCGACCCCCAGCGCGGCGAGCAGGACCGAGAAGTACACCACCGGCGCGAGTATCGCGTGGATCATCGGGGCGGGCCGCTTGCCGGACAGCACCTCGCGGGCGGCACGCGCGTACTGCCGGATCAGCGTGCCGGGCGGCGCGGAGTGGCGGGCGCGCCAGCCTCGGACCAGGAGCGTGTCGCCCAGCGCGTTGGCGAGCGTGAGCAGTGCGAACACCGCCCACGCCAGCAAAGCCGGGCGCCCGCCGACCAAATACGCGACCCACAGGGCCAGCGAAACCAGCGCCGTGACGATGTGGACGTACACGAGCGGAGGCAGACCGCCGGCGGCGCGGGCGCGCCAGCGCACGAACAGGAAGACGCCCACGAGGCCGTTGAGGATCAGCGTGATGAGCGCGAGTGCTGCGGTCATCAGCGCACGGTACTACGTTCGTAGTGTCGTGTCACTACGTTTATAGTGACGGGGTGATCTCGAAGAGGGAACGCGCGCTCGGCGCGGCGGTCGACCTGCTCGGCACGGAAGGCCTGCGCGCGCTCACGCATGTGCGGGTCGACGAGCGGGCGGAACTGCCCAGGGGGTCGACCTCCAACTACTTCCGCACGCGGGCGGCGCTGCTGGACGGGGTGGTCGACTGGATGGTGCGCCAGGAGACGCCCTCGGTCGGCGCCGCGCTCGACGTCGCGACGCCGGACGAGCTGGTCGAAGCGGTGGCCCGGCTGTTCGAGTTCATGCTGGGTCCCAACCGGGTCGTCACCACCGCCCGGATGGTGCTACGGCTGGAGGCAAGCCACGATCCCGCGCTGCGCCAGGCGCTCGCCCGCGGCGGCGCCGCGATGACCGACCTCGTCGTGCCGGTGCTGACCCGGCTCGGCGCCTCGGACCCGCAGGTCGCCGCCGCCGCGCTCGGGGCGTGTGGCCAGGGGTTCTTCGTGCAGGCCATCGCCGGGGGCACCACGCCGGACCCGCGGCCGGTGCTCGAGGTGATCGTGCGCGGCGCCCTAGCTTGACCGGGGCAGCCGCGCCACCAGGCGCGCGCCCCTGGGGCTGTCCTCCACGCGCAACGATCCGCCGTGCCGGACCGCGATGTCGCGGGCGAGCGTCAGGCCGAGACCGGAACCACCCGCGTCGCGGGCGCGGGCGTCGTCGAGGCGGGCGAAGCGGTCGAAGACACGCTCGCGGTCGGCCACGGCGATGCCCGGGCCGTCGTCGAGCACTTCGAGCACGACTTCGCCGCCCGAAGCGCCCACGGACACGGTGATCGAGGACTCCGCGTGCCGGGCCGCGTTGTCGAGCAGGTTGCGCAGCAAGCGTTCCAGCTGCACGGGCTCGCCGGGCACCACGGCCGGTCCGTCCACATAGGACCTGAAGACCGGGCCGGGCTGGAGCGCGCGCTCGGCGATCTGCTCGGCCACCACGTCGGCCAGGTCGACGTGGCCGGTGGGCGCCGGGACCTCGGCCGTCAGTTGCAGCAGGTCCGCCGTGATGCGTTGCAGGCGCTGAACGTCGAGCAGCGACCGCTGGGCGACCTCGGGCCAGTCCGCGCGATCCGGATGGGCGAGCGCGACCTCCAACCCGGCACGCAGGCTCGCGAGCGGGCTGCGCAACTCGTGGCTCGCGTCCGCGACGAAACGTTCTTGCTGGTCATGGGCGTGTTCGAGCCGGTCGAGGGTCGTGTTGGTCGTCTCGGCCAGCTTGGCGATCTCGTCGCGGGACCGCGGCACCGGCACCCGTCTGCCGAGCTGGCTGCCGCTGACTTCGGCCAGCTCGCGGCGGATGGCCTCGACCGGGCGGAGTGCGCGGCCCGCCGTGAACCAGGCGACCAAGCCGGTCAGCAGCACCGCGAGGGGCGCGAAGAACGTCAGCGTGTCGTCGAGCGTGCTGACGATGCGGAGGGTGTCCCACGGTATGACGAACAGGTACAGCGTGAGCCGCTGCGGTTTCGCGTCTCCCGCGCCGGTCAGGCCGGTGTGCAGGTCGGTGGCCTCACGGCCGAGCGGTTCGATCAGGTCGGCGCTGACGTCGTCGACGACGCGCCCCAGCACGGTGTACGTGCGGTACTCGCGCCAGTCGGGATGCTTGCCGGGGCGCAGGGTGGCGGTCGTGGAGATCTTCCAGTCGGACGGCGCGGACGCGGGCGCGGGCGGCAAGGGTGTCCACTGTGGATCCCACTGGCGCAGTTCCTTGCTGGCGACCACTGGCCGCCCCGAGTCGCTGATCACCTCGAACAGCGCACTGCCCGACGAGACCGCCGAAGTCAGCGCGGTGGGGCCGGCGCCGAGTGAGGCGACCCGGTAGGCGTCTGCCATGCGGTCCAGCTGCTGCTGGGTGCTGGCGATGGCGCTGTGGCTCAGCTGCAACCGCACGAACTCCCGCATGCCGAACCAGCCCAGCGCGAACACGGACGCCGACAGCAGCACGGCCGCGAGCGCGGTGCCGCGGCGCACCGACACCGGCCACCACTTACTCATCGGCCACCAGCCGGTAGCCGACGCCGCGCACGGTCGTGATCGTGTGCCGCCCGAACGGCGCGTCGAGCTTGCGCCGCAACGCGCTCACGTAGACCTCGACGATGTTCGGGTCGCCCTGGAACGCCATGTCCCAGACCTGCTCGAGGATCTCGTTCTTCGCCGCGACCTGACCGTCGTGGCGCAGCAGGCATTCCAGCACCGCGAACTCCTTCGTGGTCAGCGTGACCGGGCGCCCGGCGCGCTGGCACGTCCGCTTCGCCGGGTCGAGCACCAGATCGCCGAACGCGAGCGTCGCGGACGACCCGGCCCCGCCGCGCCGGGTGAGCGCGCGCAGGCGGGCGCCGAGCACGACGTAGGAGAACGGCTTGCTCAGGAAGTCGTCGGCGCCGGTGTCGAGCGCCTCAGCCTCGTCGTACTCGCCGTTCTTGGCGGTGAGCATCAGGATCGGCGTGCTGATCCCGAGTTCCCGCAGCGCCGCGCAGACGCGGTAGCCGTTGAGCTTCGGCAGCATGATGTCCAGCACGATCACCTGATACGGGTACAGCCGCGCCAGTTCGAGCCCTTCCTCGCCGTCATGGGCGAGGTCGACGGCGTATCCGTCGGCCTCGAGTCCCCATTGGAGCGTCTCGGCCAGCCGCATCTCGTCCTCCACCACCAGCACCCGCATGAGAGCGATCTTCGCAGACGCGCGCCCGGCATCCTGAAACGTTCTTCAGGATCGTTCAGGAACCATTCAGACGTGTTTCGCCATGCTCCTGTCATGCATGGAAACACAAGCGCGGCGGCGGGCGTGACGAACGTCGTGAAGACCTACGGCAGGGGTGACGCCGCGGTGCGCGCGCTCGACCACGTGACGCTCGACTTCGCCGCCCGCCGCTTCACCGCGATCATGGGCCCGTCCGGGTCAGGGAAATCGACACTGATGCACTGCCTCGCCGGACTGGACACTGTGGACGCCGGGACCGTCCGAATCGGACCGACCACGCTCACCGGGCTGTCCGACGCCGCGCTGACCAGGCTGCGGCAGGAGCGGGTCGGGTTCGTCTTCCAGTCGTTCAACCTGCTGCCGACCATGTCCGCCGAGGACAACATCCTGCTCGGCCTGCGGCTCGCGGGCCGCAAGGCCGACCCGGCGTGGTTCGGCACGGTCGTCGACGCGCTCGGCCTGCGGCAGCGGCTGTGCCACAAGCCCGGTGAGCTCTCGGGCGGCCAGCAGCAGCGGGTCGCGTGCGCCCGCGCGCTGATGGGCAAACCGGACGTCGTCTTCGCCGACGAGCCGACCGGCAGCCTCGATTCGCGCTCCGGCGCCGAGGTGCTCGGCTTCCTGCGCAGCTCGGTCACCGATCTCGGCCAGACGGTGGTGATGGTGACCCACGACCCGGTCGCCGCCTCGTATGCCGACCACGGCGTCCTGCTGGCCGACGGACGCGTCGCCACCCACCTCGCCTCCCCCACCGCGGACGCCGTCCTGTCGGCGCTCACCGGCCTGGGGGCGTGATGCTGCGCACCGTCCTCGCCGGGGTGAAGGCCCGGCCGCTGCGGCTGCTGCTCTCGGCGGTCGCCATCGCGCTCGGCGTGGCGTTCGTGGCCGGGTCGTTCGTGCTCTCCGACGCGGTCGGCGCCGGGCTGCGCGCGGCCGTCGCCACCGACACGCGCGGGGTGGACGTCTCGATCAGCAGCACCAAGCAGCCGCTCGACGACAGGCTGCTGGACAAGGTCCGCCAGGTGCCCGGTGTCGCGGCGGCGGATGGCCGCATGACGGTCAGCGCGCCGATCCGCGACACGGCGGGCCACCCGAAGGATTCGGCGGCCACCGCGCTGACCTCGGACGAGCGACTGCGCCCTTATGACCTCGCTGACGGCCGTTTTCCTTCCAGCGCAAGCGAAATCGCGATGGCCGAGGACTCCGTCGACCGCCCGCTCGGCCAGCCGGTCACCGTCTTCGACGCCAACGGCGGGTCGCACGTCTTCACGCTTGTCGGCACATTCCGCCGCCCGACGGACGCGGGCATCGGCGCCTCCCCGATGCTCCTCCAGCCCGAAGCGCTCCAGCAGCTGGCCCCTGGCAAGGAATACGGCCGGATCGTCGTCCGCGCGCAGCCCGGCGTCGGTGTGGAAGGGCTCATCACCGATCTCGAGCGCGCGATCGGCGGACGGGGCGTCGAGGTGGTCACCGGGCACGCGGCGGCCAGGCTGCTGCTCGCCCAGGCCGCGCCGGACTCGGCGATGCTGGCCAAGTTCTTCACGATGTTCGCGGTGCTCGCGATGGTCGTGGCCGCGATGGTGATCACCAACTCGTTCACCATCCTGGTCACCCAGCGCGCCCGCGAGTCGGCACTGCTCCGCTGTGTCGGCGCGGCGAAACGGCAGGTGTTCACCGGCGTGCTCGCCGAGGCCGCGGTGGTCGGCGCGGTCGCGTCGGCCGTCGGTCTGGCCGGCGGCTTCGGCGTGGCCGCCGCGCTGCAGTCGATCGCCGCGCCCGAGTCGCCCGTCTACCTCCCGGTGACGGCGCGGACGGTCGTCGCGGCCTTGTCGCTCGGCGTGCTGGTGACGGTGCTCGCTGCGGCGATCCCGGCGTGGTCTGCCACCCGGGTGCCGCCGATCGAGGCACTGCGGACCCCGGTGGAAGGCAAGACCGGCCGCACCAGCAGGGCCAGGGTGGTGCTCGCGGCCGCGCTGCTGGCCGGCGCCGTCTCCGCGGTCGCGCTCTCGTTCGGCACCGAGGCGGAGGCGGGCATCGCGCTCTCGATCACGGCCATGGTCACGCTGCTCGGCGCGACGCTGGCGATCGGTCCCCTGCTCGTCGGCCCGGTGATGCGCGCGCTGGGCGCGGCGTTCGCCCCGGTGCTCGGCCAGCCCGCGAAACTGGCCGCGCTCAACGCCGACCGCAACCCGAAGCGCACCGCGGCCAGCGCCGCGGCGCTCACCATCGGGCTCGCCGTCGTCTCGCTGACGACCACGGTGATGGCGGGTGTCGAGGCGGGCCAGAACCGCGGCCTCGACGAGCAGCTCAACGCCGGTTTCGTCGTCTCGTCGGTGTCGACGCAGCCGCTCCCGCCAACGCTCGCGGACACGCTCGCCGCGGTCCCCGGGGTCAAGGCCGCCGCACCCCGGACCACGTTCTCCAGCGAACTGGGCCGGTACGGCCCCTGGCAGCTGGCCGCGGTGCGCGGCGACGCCGTGGGCGCCATCCTGCGGCCACACGTCGTCGCGGGCACCCTCGACCGGCTCGGTCCCGGTGAGCTGGCGGTGAGCAGTCACCTCGCCAAGTACACGGGCTTGGGCGTCGGCTCGACCATCCAGGCGGGCCCGGTCCCGTTGCGCGTCGTCGCCGTCTACGACGCGGTCAGCGCGCCCGGCATCGACCTCGGCCTGGGCCTGGTCGACCTGGCCCAGATGCCCGCGATCGCCTACACCGCCCAGACCCACGACGACAGCATCCTGGTGAAGGCCCCGCCGAGCGCCAGGTCCGCGTTGGAGAAGGCACTCGAGGCCGCACCGCTCGCCAAGCTGACCAGCGTCGGCGAACTCAAGGCCCAGGCGTCGGAGAGGACACGCAGCACGCTGAACCTGATGTGGGCGTTGACCGCGCTGGCCGTGCTGATCGCGTTCGCCGGTATCGCGAACACGCTCTCGCTGTCCGTGCTGGAACGCACGCGCGAGTCGGCGCTGCTGCGCGCGCTCGGGCTGACCAGGGGCGGACTGGGCGCCACGCTCGCCACGGAGTCGGTGTTCATCGCGATGCTCGGCGCGTCGTGCGGGCTGCTGCTCGGCATCGGCTCGGCCTGGCTGATCACCGAGGTGGCGAAGTCCGCGGGCGAACCGATGCTGTTCACGCTGCCGTGGGGCAGGCTCGGCGTGCTGCTCGGCGCCGCGGTGCTGGCGGCGCCGCTCGCCGCGCTGCTCCCGGCACGGCGTGCCGCACGAGGCTCGCTCACCGCCGGGATGGCCTAGTCGTGAGTGTTCCGGCCGGTTAGAACCGGCCGGAACACTCACGACCCCCGGCCACCCACGGCAGGGTGTTCACCGAGCCCGCGCGAACGCCGCGATCACGTCCAGCCCCGGTACGTACCCATCGGTCGTATCGACCTCGAGCCACGGCGCGTCCACCGACACGCGCTGAAAAGCGTCAGGGCTCACCGCGGGACCGCCGTGCGCCGGGCGTTCGCCGCGATGAAGCCGCCGCGCCAGCGCGACCTCCGCGCCGACGACGCAGTGCACGATGCGAAGGTGCGCGAGCCGTCGCAGCGGTTCCAAGCGGGGCCGCCACACATGGTCTTGAAAAGCCGCCTCGGCCACGGTCGTCACCCCGGCGGCCAGCAGCTGCTGCAGCACGCCGAAGAAGACCGGCAGCGTGCGGACGCTCAGCTCGTCGCCGGGCCCCGCCACGAAACCGGGCGTCGCGTGCGCCATGCCTTCCTTGATCTCGTCGCGGCAGATGGCCGGGCAGCCGATGGTGCGGGCGAGCGCGTGGGCGAGTGTCGTCTTGCCCGCTCCGGGCGGGCCGCTCACGACGATGAGGGAGGCGGTCACCAGGGCAGCGGCACCTCGGCGACCAGCTCTTCCGGCGCCGACAACCGCCACGCCTCGTAGACCAGCTCGAACAGCTCGTCCGCCTCGATGCCGTCCAGCTGGACGACCACCCAGCCGAACCCGCCTGCCGTGAACTGCTCCTCGAACACGTCCGGCCGCTCGGCGATCAGGGCCAGCTGCTCGGAGATCGTCTGCTTCAGCCCGACCGTCTGAGTGCGCGGCCAGTAGTACCCGAAGCGCTTGCCGCGCACGCTGAACGACGTCCACTCGCTGGCTTCACTGCGCTGGACGTCGGCGAGCGCGTCGATCATCCGCTGGAACTCTTCGCTGCGCACCCGCGCCTCCTCAGCAAGCCTGTTTCGCGGTCAGCACCCGGAGCAGTGCTTCGTGGATCCGATCACCGGGCAGTTCGCCGGTCGCGGCGGCCTTCTCCAGCCGGTCGAGCACTTCCGCGACGTGCCCGCCCGATGACCACAGCGCCTGGTCCGCGCCGGCGGCCAGCGCCTGGACGACCGCGGTCGGCAGCGGGTAGCGGGCGCTGATGGCCCGCATCGCGCCGAGATCGTCGGTGATCACCGGGCCGTCGAAGTGGTAGTCCGTGCGCAGCAGCCGATACGCGGGCTCGGCCAGCGACGCGGGCTTCCCCGCGGTGAGGCCGGGCACGGCGATGTGGCCGACCATCACGGCGGCGCCGTCGAACTCGGCGATCGCCTGATACGGGACCAGGTCGTCGCGGCGCAGCGTGGCGAGCGGCGGGCTGACGACCGCGCCCTGGTGGCTGTCGCCGCTGGCGTGCCCGTGGCCGGGGAAATGCTTGAACACCGGCTGGATCCCGGCCTCGCGCAGGCCCTCGGCGAACGCGAACGCGTAAGCGCGGACGACTTCCGGGTCGGGGCTGAACGAGCGGTCACCGATGACGGCGCCGTCCGGCTGCTCGGTGACGTCCACGTCCGGCGCGTAGTCGACGGTGACGCCGCGTGCCCGCAGCGCGCGGCCTCGTTCCGCGCCGACGGCCTTGACCTCGTCCGGGCTGAGCGTCCGAGCCATCTTCCGCGCGCTCGGGATGTCGCCGTCGAGCGCGTCGATGCGCTGCACCCGGCCGCCTTCCTCGTCGACGGCGACGGACACCGGCACGGTCGCGGCCTCCTGGACGGCGCCCAGCGCGTTGTCGCGGAGCAGCGCGGTCGCGTTGCCGCCGATGAAGATGCCGCCGACCTGCTCGGCGCGGACCAGGTCGGCCGCCGCACGCGCGTTCGACGGGTCGACGCCGACGACCACGAGCTGCGCCAGCCGTCGCCGCATCGGCAGATCGGCGATGACCTTCTCGCACCCGGCCGGCGCGGCCTCGACGGACGGCGTCGGCTCGGGTGCCGGAACGGAGCCGGTGGTCGACGGCGGCACCTGCGCGATCGGAGCGGACGCGGGTGACGGCGGCGCCGGAGTGGCGCAGCCCGTCAGCACCACGGCCAGCGTGACCAGGCCGAGCAGTCCCGTTCGCCTCATCTGAGCTTGGTGTTCCCTCGTCGCTGTCGTCTACGGACGACGCTCAGGGTGTCACACCGAGCCCACCGCGGTCATGCCCCTTCGACACTGCCCGGCGGCAGGAAGTCGACGCCGTGCGCCGCGGAGAGCCGCACGACCTCGTCCGGATCCTCCAGATCGTGCAGTTTCGAGAACAGCTGCGCGAGCTCGCCCGCCGGGCTCACCCAGAACAGCGCGCGGGTCGGCACCTCGCCGCGGTTGTAGTAGGCATGCGGCAGATTCCGGGGCATCAGCACGGTGTCACCCGGCCCCGCGGTCTCCCACTGGCCGTCGAGATACAGCGTGAACACGCCGTCGAGCACGTAGATGTGCTCGTCCTGTTCGGGATGCACATGCGGCGGCACCCCGGTGCCCGGCGGATCGAACGTCTCGAACGCGAAGCTCGACTCGCTGGCCGCCTTCATGTAGTAGGTGTGGCCGAGCACGTTCCACACCGTCTTGCGCATCCCCTCGTTCGCGAGGGTGATCCCCTTCGGCAACGCGCCCAGCACGATCTCATCACCGGTCATGGCACGACTCGATCACGCCTGCCGCGTCCCGCACAAGCGCGCTCGCCCGCGGATCGCCTTGGCGTGCGGCGTCCTCGGCCGCGGCGAGAAGCGTTTCGCGGTACGGAAATCCGCCACGCGCGAGCTGAATCGCCTGGCGGCAGCGGTTGCGCACCGCGTGAACGGCGAGCCCCGCCCGCGCCAGCCCGTCCGCCGCCTTGCCGTAAAGGGCGGCAGCGCGCCCGGCAAGTTCGCCCCTTCGGGCAGCGGCCGCCCCTTCGGCCTGGGTCTCGCATTGACGTGCCTGGCATTCCGCCATCCAGGCGACCGCTTCGGGATTGCTCCGCCACCACGGCGTCCGTTCCAGCTCCGCCATCCTGAGGGCGGCCGTGGTCTCGTCACCGTCGCAGAGGTGCAGACGCGCGATCCAGCCGAGCAGCGGCGCCTCGGCCTCACCGAGATCCAGCGAGCAGACAAGGCTTCGCGCGGCCTCGCCCTCACATCTGGCCCTGGTGACCTGGCCCATGCCCTCGTAGGTACGGCTGAGCCAAAGCCGCGCGCGATGCTCGCCCCAGCCGTCGCCGGACCGCCGGTAGTGGCCGATGCTTGTGGTCAGCGTGTCCACCGCCTGCTCGAACTCGCCCCGCATGGCGTGCCCGAGGCCCTTCACGTTGTGCCCGCAGGCCAGCAGCCACGCGTCGCCCAGGCTCGTGGCGAGTTCGATGGAGTGGGTGGGTGACCCACTTGTCGCCCTCGGTGTGGTCGTTGTCGCGGTAGCAGGCGAAAGCGCCGACGAACAGGCACACCGTGTACTCGGGCCCGTCGGTCAGCCCCAGCCGTTCCAAGATCTCCTTTGCCTGCTCGCCGTGCCCGCGTGCCTCGGGTTCGGTGACGCCGACCGCGCCGAGATGGCAGGTCCAGATGAGCGCGCGGGCCCGCAGCAGCGGCTCCTGCTGATCCGGCGTGATGTCGAGCGCGCGCAGCAGCCCTGGCCAGCCGAACACCCGCTCCCCGCGCATCCACAGGTACCAGCCGAGCGCGTCGACCATGCGCAGCGCGATCTCGTGTCGCCCGTTGCGGCAGGCGAACTCGAAGGCGGCGCGGAGGTTGTCGTCTTCCCGTTCGAGCGTGCTGATGGCCGCGCCCTGCGCGCCGGAATGCAGCGCCGTGCCGAGCCTGCGCGCCAGATCCTGATACAGCTCCGCGTGATGACCCGCGGTTTCGTGGGCCAGGCCGATCTTTTCGAGGCGCACCATGCCGTATTCGCGCAGCGTCTCGAGCATCCGGTAGCGCATCGCGCCCGCCTCGCCGGGAGTGGCCTGCAGCAACGACTTGTCCACCAGGCGCACGACGTGCTCGACCATCGCACCCGGCTCGATCCCCAGCCTGGACCCGAGTTCGGTGGCCTCGTCGAGCCGGAACCCGCCGCGGAACACCGCCAGCGCGACGAACGCGGCCCGCGCGGGCTCGTCCAGCAGGTGAAAGCTCCAGTCGACGACCGCCTCCAGCGTCCGGTGCCTCGGCGTGGTGCGCGAACCGCAAGCCAGCAGCCGGAACCGATCGGCCAGCAGTGCCGAGATCTGGGCGGGCGTGAGCGCGCGCACGCGGGCGGCGGCCAGTTCGATCGGGAGTGGCAACCCGTCGAGCCCACGGCAGATCCCCGCGATCTCGCGGCCGTTCGCGGCGGTCAGGGTGAACCCCGGATCCGCCGCGCGGGCCCGGTCGACGAACAGGCGCACCGCCGGATAGCCGAGCAGGTCGTCCTCGTGGTCGGGCGGGACGTCGAGCGGCCCGACCGGGAACGTCGTCTCGCCGTCAATGCCGAGCGCCTCGCGGCTCGTCGTCACCAGGACGGTGTCCGTGGTCCTGGTCAGCAGCGTCTCGGCGACCTGCGCGACGTCGTCGAGCAGTTGCTCGCAATTGTCGAGCAGCAGCAGGACCCGCTGTTTCACCAGGCTGGCGACCAGCGCGTCGGCCGCGGGTCCCGACGCGGGCGGCCCCGACGAGCTGCGTGTCGCCAGCTGAAGGCCGGTGAGCAACGCCCGGCACAGATCGTCCCCGGCCTGGTAGCCGGCGAGATCGATGAAATGCGCGCCGTCCGCGCACACGGGGTCGCCGCCGTCGATCAAGGCGTGCATCGTCTCGACCGCGAGGCGGGTCTTCCCGGTGCCGCCGGGTCCGATCAGGGTGACCAGCCGGGAACCGCGGACCAGCCCCTGCAGGTGTTCGACCTCGGCCTGCCTGCCGACGAACGAACTCGGCGGCCGCACCCGGCCGGTGCACGCGGGAGGCTGCTCACGCGGCGTCGGTTCACCCGGCAGCCGGATCCAGCCGGTCGTCGAAGTCTCTTTGACCTTGACCGGTATTTGCGCGAATTCGCGGGGATCAACGAGATCGGGAGCGTGTTTGAGCACATCTTGATAAACACGATCAGAGACAATCAACGCGACCAGCGCATCGGAATTGTCGAGCGCGGCGCGCAAAGGCGACGCCTCCAGCAACCGGAAGACATGATTGACCGCCGCGCCGACAATGCCGTGCTCGTCGCTGTGCACCTCACCCGAATGCAGCCCCACCCGCAGCCGGATACTCGCCACCTCACTGGACAGCTCGTTGTGCTTGCGCAGCCCCGCTCTCAGCCAGTCCACCAGCGAAGACGCCAGCAGGGACTCGGGCGTCCCGGCCGGTACCACCACGATGGCGCCGTCGCCGCGATCTTCGACATAACACTTTTCCAGCGGTATGCCACACCGCTGGAAACAATCCGAAAGCAAGCCGTAAAGCGCCTTGCGGACATACCGCAGAACATGGTCGCCGCGGCCGCCGAATGACGCGATGTCCACCGCCACCAGCGCGCAATGCCCAGCTGGCTCTGATCTTGACACAGAGCGACCGCCCTCCCGTTCGGTCCACACTCGGTAACAGTGTAACGACCCACTAGGCCGAACGCGCGCATACGGACACAAAGAGTCACTCATCGATCTTCGCTAGGGTCACGGCATGACAGGTTTGCGTGGTGTGTTCGCCGGTTTCGGCAAGAGCAAGGCGTTCGCCGTGCTCGGCAAGGCCCTGGTTCCCGCCGACCGGGTGCTGCTCCGGATCAGCGGCGGCCGGTTCGGCGTCGGCAGCGCGGTCGGCCTGCGCACCCTGCTGCTCACCACGATCGGCCGCAAGAGCGGCGAGCCACGCCAGGTCCCCCTGCTTTACGTCGAGCGCGACGGCGGCTATGTCGTGATCGGCTCCAACTGGGGTGGCGAGAACCACCCGGCCTGGTCGGCGAACCTGCTGGCCGAGCCGCGCGCGACCGCCTCGATCGCGGGCCGCGCCATCCCGGTCACCGGCCGCCTCCTCGAAGGCGACGAACGCGAACGCATGTGGAACGCGGTCGCCGAGTACTGGCCCGCGTACGACCGCTACGCCGACCGGGCCGCGCACCGCGAGATCCGGGTTTTCCTGCTCAGCGAACAGCCCGGCTGATCCGCCCGGGATTGCACGAATCCCCGCAATCCCAACGAAAATCGGCCGATCGGCATGCCACCCGGCCGATCGGCCGACTCTTCGCCGCGTGCTCCGCTGCCACAGTGACGATCATGATGATCAAGAAGTTCCTGGGCCTGGCGCTGTCCGGCCTGGTCCTCCTCCCGTTCGCGCCGGGCGTGGCGTCAGCGGAAACGTTGCGGTGGCGGCCATGCCGCGAAATCGCTCCCCAGTGGGCCTCCGACGACGACCTCAGCGAGTGCGTCATGGTGACCGTCCCGGTCGACTACGCCGAACCCGATGGCCGCACCTTCGAACTCGCGGTCAGCCGCATCAAGGCCACCGGCCGCCGCGACGGCGTCATCCTGCTCAACCCCGGCGGCCCCGGCGCGTCCGGATTGGACATGCCGCGGTCGATGCTGCGATCGAAAGCGGCCGGACTCGGCGTCCACCATGACCTGATCGGCTTCTCTCCGCGCGGCGTCGGCCACGGCGAATGCCCCGGTGACTACACGCCGCCGGATCCGGCGCTCAGCGAGAAGGAGAAGGCCCGCTTCGAAGCCGAGCGCGACGGCAGGAAGCAGGCCGAATGCGCCGCCGCCGACCCCGAGTTCGTCCGCAATCTCACCACCTCGAACATCGCCCGTGACATGGACCGGATCCGGCAGGCGCTGGGCGAGAAGAAGATCGGCTACTACGGCACTTCCTGGGGCACCGCGCTCGGCGCGCACTACCGCACGCTCTTCGACGGGAACGTCGACAAGATGCTGCTCGACTCCGTGATGGCGCCCGCCTTCGACCTCATGGCGATCGACCGCGGCCAGATGACCGCGAACGAGACCCACTTCCACGAGTTCTCGGCCTGGCTCGCCCGCAACGACGACGTCTACCACTTCGGCACGACCGCGCCGGACGTCACCAAGGCACTGCTCGACCTGCGCGCCAAGCAGACCATCGACCGCACCAGGCTCGACTACATACTCATTTCCTTGCGTGCCGACTGGCCCAAGGCGGCCGCCAAGCTCGTCAAGCTGCGTGACGGCATCCCACTCGAGCCGGATGACGACGACGGAGGCGTTCCGCTGAAAGACTGGGAATTCACCCGGTTCCAGGCAACGGCGGTGCAGTGCAACGAATCCACCGGCTCCCGCGACTTCGACACCATCTGGCGCGACCGGCTCGACCTGATCGCGAAACTGCCCGTCTCGGGGAGCCACGGGAAGTACGATCGCCGGTGCGTCGGCTGGCCGTTCCCCGCGACGCCGTGGCGGCTCACCGGCGGCGCCAGTCCCTTGCAACTGGTCGGGCACACCTACGAGGCCGTCACCCCGATCGGCTGGGCGCGGGACATGCGCAAGCAGATCGGCGGTGCTCTCCTGACGGTCGAGGACGACCAGCACCTCTCCCTGTCGAGAATCCCTTGCGCGGAGAAGGCCTTAGAGTTCTTCGACACCGGCAAGACCTCGAACGACTCCTGCCCGGGCATTCCCACTCCCCCGGCGCTCGCTACCTGAGCCCGCTCGTGGGGGTCGTGAGTGGTACGGCCGGTTCTAACCGGTCTAAACACTCACGACCCCCTTGCGCGGGGCGGGATAAAGCGGGCTTTATCCCGGATGCGGGCCGCGCGTGACGCTTGCTCGGCCACGGTTCGCAGGCCCTTGGGCGAAGTCAGGTCTTGATCGCACGAAAGTGGCGTATGTAACGGTCAGCGTCACAGACGCCACGTTCATGTGGCTTGGTCAAGTCGCTTGACTGAGTGGGAATCAGGTCGTTCAACGCCGCAAACCGCACTCACCGACCGCGCAGGCCTGACACGCGCGGGGGTCGTGAGTGGTATGGCCGGTTCTAACCGGTCTAAACACTCACGACCCAGAGTCGCGCGTGCAGGTCACGGCGGGGGTGTGGGCGCGGTAGGCGAGGTATCGGCGAGCGCGCGAGGCGGGACCGGTCCCGGGTGATCGACCTACGCTCGACGCATGAAACCGCCCCGTTTCCTGGTCGGACTTTTCGTGCTCGCGCTGGCGGGGTGCGGCTCCGTGCCGAAGCAGGCCAGCCCGGTACCGCTCACTACCGCCCCGACGCAGTCATCGAGTGCGGCAACTCAGCCGACCACGGTGGCTGAGCCGAGCAGGGCGCTGCCGACCATCGCGGACATGCCGGACGAAGGCCGGAACTTCGCCTCGTGCAAGGACGGGAAGTGCCGGGTGCACGTCAAGCCCGGTGACCGCGTCACGACCCCGGCCGAGGTGGGCGGCACGACACTGCGGATCAAGGCGATCGAGCCGGGTTCGGTCACTTTCGAGCAAACGGGTTTCGGTGGCGGGACATTCACCGCGACGGTTTACGACACCGGCTCCGGAACGGGGCTGGGCAGCGGCGAACGCTATACGATCGGGTTCTTCGAAATCGGCAAGGATCAGGCGATTCTGCAGATCGACGTCTGATTTCCGTACCGCGACTCGTGGCGGTAACGGCCCCAGTGGAAGGCAAGTGTTTCATTCGTCCGCGGCGGGCTGGGAATTCACCGCTCGGATCGGGGTGAACCGGCTCGTCGCCGCGGCGGGCGGACCTGAGAGCTTGGGGCTGGCAGGGGGGTGCGGGTTCACCAGTGGGTGTCGTCGGAGCCCCAGTGGGTGTCGGCGACGCACTCGGTGCCGTTCCAGTGGGTGTCGGCGGCGCAGACCGGGTCGCCGGCGGTGTTCCAGTGGGTGTCGGCCGAGGCGCTGGGGGCGAAGGCCGAGAAGAAGGCGAGGCCGGCGATGGCGGTGGCGGCTGCGGTGGCGGCGAGCTTGCGGGTGATGGTCATGATGTTCTCCCTGGTGTCTTGCCTGGTCCGGGGTGTTCCGGCCGGGCTGAAACCAGTTGACGCCCGCGCGGTATCGACGGGCTTCCGGTGCGCTTTCCCCGGACCGATAGACGGCCGATAGCGGGCCCAAAGCCGCGCTGGGGACAGTGGTCACATCGCGGAGGACGAAGCACTGGGGCCGCGAACGCCGTAACGAGGGAGACGTCATGAACACACGGAGGCGCACCGTCCCGACGGACCTGGCCGCACTGGCCGCGGGGGTCACCGAGAACACCATCCGGAAGTGGGCGAGCCGGGGGAAGCTCACCCGCTACGGCACCCCCGGCAGGGCCGAATACGACCTCGACGAACTGTTCGCGATCGTGGCGGCCAAAGCCGCCTAGAAAACCACCCGCAGCACCACACCAAAACGGCATGGGGACAGCGATTCTTTGCTGCCCTCATGCCTTTTTTCGCGCCCGCAGAACGGCGAAACAATCTTGACCGAAATGGTTGACAACTCCATTCACGTGGTGTCACGCTTTTCCCACGGCACAGCTGTGCTCAAATCCCGACGAAAACCAGACTGGGGAGAAGTCATGCCATCTGCAGATCCGCTGACGGTCGTCATCGTCGGCGCCGGGCCGCGTGGCACCGGCGTGCTCGAGCGGCTGCTGGTCAATGTCGGCGAGCTCTTGCCCGACCGAGAACTGCACATCCACCTGGTCGACCCGTACCCGCCCGGCGCGGGCCGGGTGTGGCGCGAGGACCAGTCGTCGCTGATGTGGATGAACGCCACCGCCGAGAACGTCACCATGTTCCCCGACGACACCTGCCTGCTCGACGGCCCGCTGCGGACCGGGCCGTCGCTCGCCGAGTGGGCGGCCGCGCACGACGGCGGCTGCGAGCCGTCGGCCTTCGCGAGCCGGAACACGCAGGGCCGGTATCTGGCCTGGGTGCTGGAAAAGATCGTCGCCGAGGCACCGGAGCGGGTCACGATCACCGTGCACCCGACGACCGCCGTCCGGCTCGAGCGGCTCGAGAACGGGCGTGAGCGGCTGCGGCTGGCCAAGGGCGGTGTCCTCTACCCGGACGCGGTCGTGCTGGCGCTCGGGCACCTCGAGGTCGAGCCGGACAAGCAGGAGCGCGCACTGTCCGATTTCGCCGCGCGGCACGGGTTGCACTACGTGCCGCCCGCGTACACGGTCGACGTCGACTGGTCGGCTCTCGCGCCGGGCGAGCCCGTGCTCGTGCGGGGGCTCGGGCTCGCGTTCATCGACCTGATGGCGTTGCTGACCGAAGGCCGCGGCGGCCGGTACGAATCCACCGAGGACGGTCTGCGGTATGTGAAATCCGGACAGGAGCCGGTGCTCTACGTCGGTTCGCGCCGCGGCGTGCCCTACCGCGCCAAGATGAGCTACCGGCTCAGCGGCGCGCCCGCTCCGCTGCCCTGGTTCTTCGACGGGAACACCGTCGACAACCGGTTCACCTTCCAGAAGGACCTCGACTTCTACGCCCACCTCTGGCCGTCGATGGCGAAGGAGGTCGGCTGGGGGCACTACCACGAGCTGTTCCGGTCGCACCCGGATCGCGTCACGGTCTCGTGGGCCGACTTCGCGGAGGTCTACACCGCACTCGACTGGGGCGGCCCCGAGATGCGGCGGCTGATCGAGACGAGCGTGCCCGACCCCGAGGACCGGCTCGACTTCGAGGGGCTCGACGGGCCGTTGAGCGGCCTGGAGTTCGAAGGTTTCGAGCAGCTGCAACAACACCTGGCCGAGCACATCGAAGCCGACGTCACGCGGCGCGGCGACTCCACGCACAGCGCGGATCTCGGCGCGTTCCAAGCACTGTGGTCGGTTCACGGTGAAATGTCCAGTGTGCTCGCCGGCGGCAAGCTCACCGCGCGCAGTCAGGTGGAGGACCTGAGCGGCTGGTGGTCCGGTTTCTTCGACTACGTCGGCAGCGGACCGCCCGGTGAACGACTGGAACAGTTGCTGGCACTCGCGAACGCCGGGATCGTCCGGTTCCTCGGCGCGGGCACCTGGGTGACGGCGGACGAGCGGCGCGGCGTTTTCCGTGGCGGCGGCTACAACTCCGAGCACACGGTCGAGGCGAAGACACTGGTCGAGGCCAGGCTGCCACGCTCGACACTGCGCGATTGCTCGGATCCGTTGCTGCGCGGGCTGTACGAGGACGGCGCCGCGATGGAGCACCAGGTGTCCGACGAGGACGGATTCGAGCACAGTTCGGGCGTGCTGCACGTTTCGCCCCACGACTTCCGGATTCTCGACCGGGCGGGCGAACCACAGGACGGGCGGTACGCGCTGGGCCCGTACACGAACGTCAGTCACTTCGCGACGTTCGCGCGGCCGAGGGTGAACGCGCTCTCGTTCCGGCAGAACGACACGCTCGCCCGCGGCCTGCTTCGCCACCTGCTGGGAATCGATCATGGAAAACAACAAGATCAAGAGAGAACTGAAACAATTCAGCCGCGCCTTGCGGCCTAACGAATTGGTGCGTTCGGCCCATTCTGCCCGCCCCAGAGATCAAGATGTACGCAGCCGCCGATTTCCTTGCTATCGTTCCTGCCCACTGGGACGAACACCGATTCGCGGAGCCATTTGAAACTGGGGAGCGGATGACTCATCGTGCACTCGAACTGCTCGCCATCGGCGGAGGGCCTGCCAACCTGGCCCTCGCCATAGCCATTGAGGAATTAGCACCGGATGACCTCTCCGAACGATCGCTGGTGATCGAGCGGAACGAGACGGTCGCCTGGCAGCGGGGAATGCTGCTGCCGGAGGCGCAGAGCCAGGTTTCCTTCCTGAAAGACCTGGTCACCCTGCGCAACCCGCGCAGCAAATTCTCGTTCGTCAACTATCTTCACTCGATCGGCAGACTCAACGAGTTCATCAACATGGGCAATTTCTGGCCCTATCGCGTGGAGATGTCCGATTATCACCAGTGGGTGGCGAATTCGCTGGAAAAAGTCCGGCTGGAATGTGCGCGGGAGTGTCAGGAGATCGAGCCTCGGCGCGACTCCGATGGCACGCTGACCGGCTGGGTCACCCACCTCGCGGACGGTTCGACGATCGGCAGCCGCTATTTGGTCGTCGGCGCCGGGCGGGACCCGTATATCCCGCCCGTCTTCGCCGGTCTGCCCGATGATCGGATCATTCACAGCACGCAGTACCTGCCGAGGATCGCCGGACTGCCCGGCGACGTGCCGTACCGGGTGGTGGTCATCGGCGGCGCGCAGAGCGCGGCGGAGATGTTCGACGCGGTCGGCAACGACCTGCCCGGCTGTCACCGGACGCTGGTGATGCGCTCGATCGGGTTGAAGACCTACGAGAACAGCAAGTTCACGAACGAGCTGTACTTCCCCTCCGCGGTCGACGACTTCTTCGACGCGCCACCGGACGCCCGCGAGCAGATCCTGCGCGAGATGCACATCAGCAACTACTCCGGCCTGGCCGCGTCCACCTTGGACGATCTGTACAAGCAGGTGTACCTCGACCGCATGACCGGCAAGGGCAAGCTGCGCATCGAGACGATGACCGACATCGCCTCGGCGCGCGAAGAGGGCGGCGAGGTCGTGCTCGAGCTGGCCGACCGCCGGACCGGCACGGTCGAGGAGCTCCGCTGTGACCTGGTGCTGCTCGGCACCGGGTTCGTCAGGGAGATGCCGACGATGGTGCGTGACCTGGCCGCCTCGCTGGGCCTGGAGAAGATCGAGGTCACCAGGGACTACCGGCTCAAGATCCCCGGTCAGGCGGACGCGGCCTGCTACCTGCAGGGCGTGAACGAGGCCACGCACGGCATCGGCGACTCGCTGCTGAGCATGCTCGCCGCGCGCGGATCCGATATCGCGCACGACATCCTCGCCGATCGCGCCGGCCGCGCGGTCACGCTGACTTCCACCTCGGTAACGGCCAACTAGAGGGAGAAAACGGACAGTGGAGATTCGCAAGCTCGACCGGGAACGGCTGGGGCCGGACAACAACCATTCCCAGCGCCTGGTCCCGTGGGACGCCCTCAACGCGCCGTTCGAAGGCGCCTGGAACGTGATCCGCCCCGGCACCTCGTCGGTCAAGCACGCCCACCACGAGTACGAGATCTTCATCGCGATCTCGGGCAAGGCGATCCTCGAATCGCAGGGTGAGCGCACCGAGTTCGTGCCGGGCGACGTGGTGCACTTCCCGCCGCACACCGATCACCAGGTGATCAACGACGGCGACGAGGACTTCCAGATGTACTCGGTCTGGTGGGACAAAGACATGACCGAGCGGTTCGCCGAGCGTGACAAGTGAGCCAGCGCACAGCGATCGTCATCGACACCCCGCCGACGTCGAACGGCGATCTGCACGTCGGGCACCTGGCTGGCCCGTTCATGGCGGCCGACGTGCACGCGCGCTATCTGCGGGCGCTGGGCCGTCCGGTGGTGTTCTCGAGTGGAACCGATGACAGCCAAACGTACGTACTGGCGAGTGCTCGGCGCAAAGGCCGTACCCCCGAAGACCTTTGTGGACAGTCCTGGCACGACATCAAGCAGACCCTCGTCGACATGGGGATCTCGCTCGACGGGTTCGCGCCGTACGACGACCGCTACCGCGCCTCGTCGCTGGACTTCGTCACCGCGCTGCACGCGGCAGGGAAGTTCCGGCTCAAGAAGGTGCTGCTGCCCTACTCGGAGCGCGACGGCGAGTTCCTCGTCGAGGGCCTGGTCTGCGGATATTGCCCGGTCTGCCTGGTGGAGAGCCGGGGCGGGCTGTGCGAGAGCTGCGGGCACCCGAACAACTTCGACGAGCTGCTGCAGCCTCGGTCCACTGTGGACCCCGAGGACGTGGTCACGCACCGGGAAGCCGAGATACTGGTGCTGCCGATGGAGGAGTACCGCGAGCGGCTGATCGCGTACTACGCCGAGAAGCGCGAGCGGCTGCGCCCGCACACCATCGGGCTCGTCGACGAGCTGCTCGCGAAGCCGTTGCCGGACTTCCCGATCACGTACCCGATCTCGTGGGGCATCCCGGCGCCGTTCCCGGAGACCGAAGGCCAGGTGCTCAACGCCTGGGTCGAGGGGATCCCGGCGGTGATGTACTGCACCGCGTACGCCGCCGAGCAGCTCGGCGAGAAGCACGAAGACGATCACGAGCTGTGGCGCGCGGAGCACGACGCCGAGGTCATCTACTTCATCGGCTTCGACAACGTGTACTTCTGGGGCCTCACGCACCTGGCGCTGATCCTGGCGCACGAGGGCAAGTACGTGGTGCCGGACACGATCATCTCCAACGAGTTCTACGAGCTGGAGAACGACAAGTTCTCGACCAGCCTCGGGCACGTGCTGTACACGAAGGACCTGCTCCGAGAGGTGCCGAGGGACCTGATCCGGTTCTATCTCGCGGTCAGCTGCCCGGAGCACCAGCGCACCAACTTCAGCCGCGAGGGCCTCGACAAGGTCGCCGGGCGGCGGCTCGCCGAGCCGTGGAACCGGCTGGCGAACCAGCTCGCCAAGGCGGTCGCTGATTTAGGCATACAGTCGGGTGTCGAGGGACGTGAACTGCCGGTCTCCGCCGACGCCCGGCAACGCGCGGAAGCGGTGCTCTCGCGATTCCGGATCTGCTACGAGCTTTCCGGCTACAGCCTGACCAGGGCGGCGGACCTGATCGTCGCGCAGCTCGACCGGCTCAACCGCGAGGCACTGCGGCCGGACCAGCTCGGTGACCTGTTCTACGAGGTCCGCGCGCTGATCAGCGGCGCATCGCCGATCCTGATCGACCTCGCCGCCGCCGTGGCCGAGGCGGGTGGCTTCGCTCTCCAGATGGAAGCGCCCGTGCTGTACGCGGTGGCCCCGTTCGACGTTCCACTCATAGGTGACTAGGGGATTCACAGATGTCAGTGGTCACACACGCGCCCACGTCCGAGGTCATCCTCAGACCGGGCGACACGGCCGAGTTCGAGCAGGTGACCCGCGCGCTGAGTTCGGGCGAGGTCGACGACCCCGGCTGGGTCGCGCAGGCCAGGAGCGGCTGGGATCTGCTGCCGCTGGCGCTGCGCCGGTCGCTGCGGGAGTTCCGCAGGCATTCCGGGCCGCGCGGCGCGCTGCTCGTGCGCGGGGTGCCGATCGGTGAGCCTGGCGTGACGCCGTCGGTGCTCGGCTCGGTCGAGCGCTCGGCGACGGTCTCGGCGGCTTCGCTGGTGCTGGTCGCCTGCGGGCTCGGCGACCCGGCCGCGTTCAAGGCCGAGAAGTCGGGCGCGCTGGTGCAGAACGTGGTGCCGGTGCCAGGGCAGGAGGAGATGCAGGGCAACTCGGGCTCGGTGCTGCTCTCGTTCCACAACGAGAACGCGTTCCACGAGCACCGGCCGGACTTCGTGATGCTGCTGTGCCTGCGCGCCGACCCCGACCGGGTCGCCGGGCTGCGCACAGCGTGCATCCGCGAGGTCCTGCCGCTGCTCAGCACGGAAACGCGGGAAGCCTTGTTCCACGAGGAGTTCGTGACGGAGCCACCGCCGTCGTTCGGGGGAAGTGACGGCGCGACCGCGCCGCACGCGGTGCTCTTCGGCGCGGAGGACGACCCGGACATGCGGGTCGACCTCGCGGCGACGACCCCGCTGACCCCGCGCGCCGCCGCGGCGCTCGCCGAGCTCGGCGAGGCGTTCGCGTCCGGCGCCTCGGTCACCAAGCTGGAGCCGGGTGATCTGGCCATTGTGGACAACCGGGTGACGGTGCACGGGCGCACCGCCTTCCGGCCACGCTACGACGGCACGGATCGCTGGCTGCAACGCACGTTCGTGGCCGCCGACGTCCGGCGGTCGCGGGATCACCGGCCCGGTGACGGGTACGTCCTCATTCGCTGACACAACCGCATACAACCAAGAACGCCCCATCCGGGAATCCCGGGTGGGGCGTTCGTCGTTTCTGGAGGGATTTCCCATGCGCGCACCCGCTTTCCTGTTCCTCGGCGACCTCGTGATCGTCGCGCGGCAGGCCAGGCTCATCACCGAGGCACGGCGCCGTGGCTACGCGCCGCTGCTCGTGGTCACCCCGCACACCGACCCCGCGCGGCTCGCCGAGTTACGCGCGGATCCGAGCCATCCACTGTCCCAGCTGGCCGACGTCGTCGAGGTCCCGGACGCGACCGTCGACGCGGTCATGCCGGGTATCCAGCCGCTGCTGCGGCGCTACGACGTCCAGGGCACCATGTGCATCGGCGACCTGTTCGTCGAGCCGACCGGGGTGGTCGCGGACGTGCTCGGGCTGCCGGGCGCGGGCTCGGGCGCGAGCCGGATCTCGCGGAACAAGCTGTTGCAGCGCACGGCTTTACCCGAGTACTCGCCGGACTGGCGGGTGGTCACGCCCGCCGAGCGCGCGGACGTCGACCCGGCGGAGATCAGCTTCCCGGTGGTGGTCAAGCCGATCGGCCGGTTCTCCAGCCTGGGCGTCTACCAGGTCGACGACGGCGAGCGGCTCGCCGAGGTTCTCGCAGGCTATCCGGCCGACGAGATCGTGCTGATCGAGAGCCGGGTCGTCGGCCCGGAGTTCTCGGTCGAATCGCTGGTGCAGCACGGCAAGGTGTTCTGGAACGCGGTCACGGCCAAGGAGACCAACGAGTCCTCGGGGTCGTTCTTCACCGAGATGGGCCACACCTGCCCGGCCGAGCTGGCCGTGAGCGACGAGGACCTGCTGTTCGCCGCGAACGCGGAAGTGTTGCGGCGCTTGGACTTCCGCGACGGGATCGCGCACGCGGAGTTCCGCATCTCCGAGGGCCGCGCGGTGCTGATGGAGGTCGCGGTCCGGGTGCCCGGCGGCGGGATCACGTTCCTGTGGCACCTGGCGACGGGCGAGCCGCTGGAGCCGGTGATGCTGGACCTCGCGCTCGGCCAGCCCGCCGACTACCCCGCGCCGCGCCGTCGCGCCCGGCAGGTCTATCTGGATCACCCGCACGGTGTGCTGGTCGACGTGACCAGCACCAGCGCCCCGGTTTCCTGGGTGGAGCGGGACGACCGGTACCCCGCGATGGCGCCCGTGGCCGCGAACGCACCCGCCGGAGCCCGTGCCGTGTTCGTCACCCAGCAGCCCGGAGCCGTGCTGGGGGCGCAGACCGACGGCGAGCAGCGCTCCGGTTCGGTGCTGTTCGACGTCCCGTTCGGCAGCCCGGCCGAGCCGCTCGCCGAGTGGTTCGCCGGTGAGGTCACCGTCCACGTCGTGTCGGAAAGGTAGTCCGATGGCACTCTCGAGTGAGACCACCCTGTCGCCGCGGCGGCGGGCCGAACTCGCCGCCGACCCGGCCGTCGGCGGCGGCAACCTGCTGCGGTCGGCGATCGCCTACAGCCCGCATCCGGAGCTGCCGTTCCTGCGCACGGAACGCCCGATCCCGCTCAGCCCCGGCTGGGAGACCTGCGAGTTCAGCCTGCTCAAGCTCGACTGGCTGGTGCAGAACTGGTCGGCCTGGTACCTCGCACAGGGCGTGGTGCCGCGCGATCGCGTCGCCGTCTACCTCGACGACTCGTTCGCGTACTCGGTGCACTTCTACGCGCTCGCGCAGATCGGCGCGATCGCGGTGCTGATCAACAGCAACGCGCCGGCGGACATCGCGCGGTCGCTGATCGAGCAGACCACGCCGGTCGGGCTGTACACGACCGAGTCGCGGCTCGTCGATCTGCCGGAGCTGAACTGGATCGTCACGGCCGAGGCGCTGCCCGCTCCCCCGGCCGCCGATCTGCCGTCCGAGGCCAGGTTCCAACACAAGAACGAGGATCCGGTGGTCATCCTGCACTCGTCGGGCACGACCGGCGAGCCGAAGCCGACCGTCCACACGCATCAGTCCATTGTGGCTGGTCCGAAGTTCCGGCTGGTCGACCACAAGGAGTTCCCGGGTGCGGTCACCATGACCTCGCTCCCCCAGTCACATCTCGGCTGTATCGCGTACACGGCGTACGCGGTGCTGGCGGGCGCCAACACGGTGGCCGCGTTCGACCGCTGCGCCGCGGAACTCGTCGACTGCGTCGTCCAGCAGAAGCCGAGCGCGGTGATGTCGTTCGCGCACGCCTACGCCGAGATTCCCGGGCTGGAGATCAAACCGGGTTCGGTCGACTCAGTGAACGTCTGGGTGTCCATTGGGGACGCCGTGCACGAGACGCATATCAAGCACATCCTCGGTTTGCGCAGTCCACACAAGCCGCCGTCGGTGTTTCTCGACCGGCTGGGCACCACCGAGCTCGGCTGGGGCGTACTGCTCAAGATCCGCAACCTGAGCACCGCACGCAACGACCGCTGCGCGGGCAAACCGGTCGGTGTCGCCGAGGTGGTCGTGCTGCGCGCCGACGGCACGATCGCGGCCGACAACGAGATCGGCCTGCTCGGCGCACGCGGCCCGGCGATCACCCCGGGCTACTGGGCCAACGCCGACATCACCTACAGCAGCCGCCTCGCCGGGTACTGGCTCACCGGCGACAACGCCTACCGCGACGAGAACGGCGACCACTTCCTGGTCGACCGCTCCGCCGACGTGATCGAGACGCCACACGGTGTCGGCTACTCGGTGTCGATGGAGGAGGCCATCCTCTCCGGCGTGCCCGAGGTCGTGGACGCCTCGGTCGTGGCGGGCAAGCACGACGGCGCCGTCACCCCGGTGGCGCTGGTGAGCATCGGCGATGACGTGGTCGTCGAAGCCGAGAAGCTGCTCCTGCTCGCGAACGAGGCACTCGACGCCGCGGGGCATCCGCGGCTCGGCGTGCTGGAGATCAGCGACGCAGGCGTGCCGGTCGGTGTCACCGGGAAAGTCCTCAAGCGACAGCTCCGCCAGAAGTACGACGCACTCGAAACCTATTCCGCCGACCCACGCCGCTTCGCTACCGTCTAAAGGAGACGATCATGGTCACCCCACTTGTGATGGTGATGCCCTACAAGGCTTTCGTGAAGAAGGCCACGCAAGAGGGGTTCGCCGTCAGTGCCATCTGGGACCCCTCGCTGGCCTCGGTCATGCCGACCGGGCCTGCCGGTTTCCCCGCCTACCTCAAAGAAGTCGAAGGCCTCGCCGAAGACTTCATCCTCGCCGACTTCACGGACGCGGAGGAGTTCGCCGAGACCATCGAGAAGGCCGCGGCGAACTCCGGCGCCCAGCAGATCTACCACGTCGGCCAGGAGACCAGCATGCTCGCCGCGTACGAGATCGCGGACGAGCTGGGCAAGGCGGTCAACCCGCCGCGCTCGATCCGCCTGCTCAACGACAAGGCCGAGATGCGGAAACTCCTTACCGCGCATGGACTTTCCAGCGTCCAGTACGCCTACGCCCAGCGCTGGCAGGACGTCGAGTCGATGATCGGCGACTTCCGCCTGCCCGCCATCGTCAAGCCGACGGACCTGGCGGGCAGCCGGGGCGTGCTCAAGCTGACCGACCGCGCGCAGCTCGCGGACTGGGGCAGGCTGCTGGAGTCCTACGACTACACCGGCCCGGTGCTGATCGAGGAGTTCCTCGACGGACCCGAGTTCAGCGTCGAGAGCATCTCGGTGCGCGGTGAGCACCACATCATCGGCATCACCCGCAAGATACTCGGCCCGCCGCCGTCGGTGGTCGAGGCTGGTCACGTCCACCCGGTCGCCGAGTCGTCCCAGACCAAGGCGATCGCCACGCTGACCAGGCACCTGCTGCGCGTCACCGGCTACCAGAACGGCCCCGCCCACACCGAGGTCATCTGGACCAAGCGCGGCCCGAAAATCGTCGAATCGCAGGCGCGGCTCGGCGGTGACCGCATTCCCCAGCTCGTGGAGATGGCCACCGGCTTCGACATCGAGCGCGCCATCTTCAGGGCGTTGAAGGGCGAGGCACTGGACCCGAAGACCCGGTCGGACGTGGCCCGCGTGCACTACTTCTCCTTCAAGCCCGGCGTTCTGCGGTCGGTCGACGGTCTCGACGCGGTCCGCGACCTGGATTTCGTGGCCGAACTGAGCTTCCCGTTCTCGCCGGGCGACGTCATCCCGGAGACGGTCGACTCGAAGACGCGCCACGGCTACGTCACGTTGTCCGGAAAGGACGAAGCCGAGACCGAGACGCGACTCGAACTGATCAAGTCACTCGTGACGGTGGTGACGGAATGAACTTCCTGAGCCTGCATCCGACGTTGCGGATCCGCATCGGCGTCGGGTTCGTCAACCGGCTGCTCGACTCGATGATCACCTCGTTCATGGCGATCTATCTGGCGTTCCGCTTCGGCATCGCGGTGGCGGGCGTGCTGATGTTCGCGGTCGTCTCGCTCGGCGTGATCGGCATGCTCGTCGGCGGCCACATCTCCGACACCCGTGGCCGCCGCAACACCTTGCTGCTGGCCGAATTCGGCGGCTTCGCCAGCTTCGCGGTGATGGCCGTCGCCGACGCGTCGAACGTGACCCTGCTGGTGTACGCGGGCTATTTGGTCAACAAGTTCGCGGCCAGCCTCGCGCTGCCCGCGAACGACGCGATGATCGTCGACGTCACCACGCCGGAGGACCGCAAGCAGGTCTACACGATGAACTACTGGGCGACGAACCTCGCGCTCGCCATCGGCGGCCTGCTCGGCGGATTCCTCTACAATGGACACTTCACGCTGCTGCTCGGCGGCGCGGCCGCGTGCACGGCGGGCGTGTTCGCGGTGACGTACTTCCTCATCGCGGAGTCCAAACCGGACGGTGACCCGGCCGCGCCGCGCGCTTCGGTCCTGCGTGAGTTCTCGGCAGGCTATCGGCTCGTGCTGCGTGACGGGATGTTCATCCGGTTCATGGTCGCGGCGACGCTGATCATGGCGATCGAGTTCCAGCTGGTCAACTACGTCGGTGTCCGGCTGGCGCACGACATGCCCAATGGCGTCGAGATCTTGGGCGTCCTGCGCGCGGAGAACACGGCCTTGGTCGTGGTGCTCGCGCTGTTCTCGCACCTGCTGTTCCGGCGGCTCTCGGACAGGTTCCGGCTGTTCGCGGGCGTCGGGCTGTTCACGGCCGGGTACATGGTGCTGGCGGTGTCGAACACGGGCTGGGTGCTGCTGATCGCGGGCGCGGTGTTCACGGTCGGCGAGCTGATGAACGTCCCGGTCAAGCAGGCGATGCTGGCGAACATGGTCCCGGACCAGGCCCGTACCCGCTATATGGCGGTGTACAACCTGAACATCCGGGTCGCCCAGATGCTCGCGGCCGGCTGCATCACCCTGGGCGCCCTGGTCCCGCCGTGGGGCATCGCGCTCCTGTACGGCGTGGCCGGGCTCGTGGTGATCGCCCAGTTCCGGGTGCTGCTCAACCGGACCCCGGTCACCCCCGAGCCCGTACCCGCCTAGCCGTTGGGGTCGTGAGTGTTTAGGCCGGTTAGAACCGGCCGGAACACTCACGACCACCCGTAACGGACGTCGGAGCGCGACGGGCAGGTCGAATAACGCAGCTCGAATCAGGAGACCGTGCCCGCGCGAGTGGGAACTCCGCTGCATCTAACGGAGCAGAGGTACCACTCGCGCAAGCATCTTGACAAATCATCACCCGGTGGAAATTCAGTAAGGAATATGTCAGGAAGTTGTCAGCAATCTCTTTCAGCGGAACATCGGGTGAGTTCGCCAAATACATGGAATCTATTTTATTGATAAGTGAGCTACGTCACATTGACGTTCAACTCGGGCTGGGATTGACTTTTTTCAAGGCGCAAATTCGGGGGGAATGCAATTGCTTCACTCGCATTGGTGTGATCCACCGTCCCGGAGTCGCCTGACCTTGAAAAACATCCAGATACACCCGGAGGTATTGCTATGAAGGCACTCATGCGGAAGTTCAAGCCCGAGAAGAGCCTCAAGGCCTACGCTTGGTACATCTGGTGGTGAACAGGCGCTGACCTGGTAATTCCTTAAGAAACCCCAGGTCGGCGGCGACCTCCCGCGAGGCCGCCGCCGACCTGGGGTCCGGTCACGGCTGGGAGTGCCCTGAAATGCAGGTTTCCACCACGGGCGGCATCGCCCGCACCATCGTCTTCGCACCGAGAATTGACGAATTGCTGCGAAAACATCGCGGCGATGGTCTTTTCCGGCTGGATCACGACACGGTGGGGATCGGCGATCCGCACCTGATCGACGCGATCATGGCCAGCAGGCCTGCCAATGATTTCGAGCGGCCGACGTTCAAGCCGCTGCAGGGCAAATCGATCAGCCGGCCGGAATCGACCGGGCTCATGCGGGCGGTCGGGCAGGATGTGCGGATCGCCTTGAAGAAAACCGACGAACGGCCGGTCGACCTGTCCGGGGAATGGCCGCATGTCGGACATGTCTATTTACGTGATCTCATCTTTCCCGGCGATCCGATGCGACTGCTCGCGCTGATGGATCGGCGGCTGGAATGGACCACCGCGCTGACCAGGGCCGTCGTGACCGCGGGCTCGGCACTGCCCGGATGGCCCTCGCCGGACGCGCCGATCTCGAACCTGGGGAAGATCGCCGCCGAGGCGCGGGGCTACCACGCCAAGTTTCGCGCCATGGGGCTCTATCGGCGCGCTTCCGCTCCCGTGTGCTTCACGGTTTCGCAGCTGGTCGCGAGCGCGATCTGGCTCGGCGCCCCCTTCGACGACCAGTGGTCGAACCGCGACATCATCCACGAGACGCTGCGGCTGCTGCCCGTCTCGTGGAACCTGCTGCGGGTCGCGTCACCGGAATTCCCCGCGCTCGACGCCCGGATCGGGCCGAAGGACGACGTCCTGATGTTCCCGTTGCTCAGCCACCGCGACCCCGCGCTCTGGGACGACCCCGACGAGTTCCGGCCGGAGCGCTGGGCCACGCTCGACCCCGACCACCAGCTCGGCTACTTGCCGTTCGGCCACCTCAGCGAACGCTGCTGGGGCCGCCACATGGTGCTGCCGCTGGCCGAGCGCCTGCTCGACCTGGTCCGCGAGGGCGGCTACCGCGTCGACCCGGCGCAAGCCGAAGCGAAGGTCCCGCTCGCGGGGCTGTTCGGTGTCACCAAAGTGAAAGTGACCAGGTAGGGCCTTATGATCGGCGGGTGAGCAACGTCGAAACCAGCCCCGCCGAGTTGACCTGCCGCAGCGAGCCGGGGCGGGCCGTCGAGGTGCTCACCCCGCGCGACGTGCCGCTCGGGGGCCCGCGGGCGATGCAGGTCCGGCGGACGCTGCCGCAGCGCGACCGGTCGCTCATCGGCGCGTGGTGCTTCGCCGACCATTACGGGCCCGAGGACGCGCGGATGGATGTCGCGCCGCATCCGCATACCGGGTTGCAGACGGTGAGCTGGCTGTTCACCGGCGAGATCGAGCATCGCGACAGCCTGGGTGTGCACGCGATGGTGCGGCCGGGTGAGCTGAACCTGATGACCGGCGGGCACGGGATCTGCCACTCCGAGGTGTCGACCGACGCGAGCACGACGTTGCACGGCGTGCAACTGTGGGTCGCGCTGCCGGACGCGCACCGGGACGCGCCTCGCGACTTTCAGCATTTCGTCCCTGAACCGGTCGAGTTGGCGGGGGCGACCGCGCGCGTTTTTCTCGGATCGCTTGCCGGGGCCACTTCTCCCGTGCCGACCTTCACGCCGTTGCTGGGCGCGGAACTCGTGCTGGAGCCAGGCGCGAAGCTGGCGCTCGAGGTCGACCCGGCGTTCGAACACGGTGTTCTCGTTGACGCCGGCGCCGTCGAACTCGAAGGCACACCGCTCGCGCACGCCGAACTCGGCTACGCGGGCATCGGGGCGAATTCCCTTTACCTTGCCAATCCTGGCGACGAAACGAGCCGGGTGATCGTGCTCGGCGGTGAGCCGTTCGCCGAAGAGCTGGTCATGTGGTGGAACTTCGTCGGCCGCGATCATGACGAGATCGCGCGGTTCCGCGAGGAATGGGAAGCCGGGTCAGCTCGTTTCGGCCGTGTCGACGGCTATCCGGGTGATCGTTTGCCCGCCCCGAAGTTGCCGGGCGGACGGCTCAAACCGAGGCGTAATCCCGCCTAGGTTTGTTCACATATATGGACGCCATTCACATTCGTTGACGCACGCCAGCATGGTGACCTATAAAGACAGGGTCCAGGTGTACACGCCGCAACACCTTTCCGCCATTGCTGTACCGGAGGTTTCGGGTGTCCCGGAAAACCCCTCGTCATGCCCTTTTGTTGGTATCGCTCACGATTCTGGCCGCGGTGGCCGCCGTCGAAGTGGTCAAGGAACCAGCCGAGGCGGCGCCAGGACCAGGCGCGCTCACCGGCCTGGACCTCGGTTCCGCCAATCGCCGCGCGCCGGTCGCCGGGCTCTACGACTGGAGTAAAGCCGGTTTCCGCGGGGGTTCCGCGCTACCCGGCGCCAACGAGGTCAACCCCAGCGCTGCCTGTCAGATCACCCCGGCCGAGCTGGCGGGCCAGTACAACGTCAGACCAGATGACGGTGTCGACGACACCAACGGCATCCAGGCCGCGATCGACGCGATCAAGTCGGCCTGCTCCCCCAGCGCGAGCTACTCGAAGCTCAGCCTGATCAACTTCCCGGCCGGCAGGCTGGACGTGTCCCACGAGTTGCATGTGGACGCCGACTATCTGATCCTGCGCGGCGCGGGCAAGGACGCGACCAAGTTCGTCTACAAGCCCGACGCGAACACGCTCTACGACGCGCTCACCCCCGACGGGTCCGACTGGGACGAGGACGGGATGACCTCGGGCGCCGGCAAGGGCGGCTGGCTGTGGCCGGGCCGCGGCCTGTTCCGGGTGCAGTCACGGGGCGTCGACCCGTCCTACGCGAGCGACTACGCCGCGGCGCCCGCCAACCGCAAGGACATCTTCGAGGGCACGGTCAACGTGCACTGGAAGGCGGGCCTCAAGCTGCGCGGCAAGCCGGGTGACACCGCCTACGCCGCCAAGACCGGCGACAAGGTCGTCTATCTGGCGAGCAGCGGCGCGCTGACCAACCTCGCCGCGGGCAACCTGGTGAACATCCGCGCGGCCAACAGCACCAAGTTCTACCAGCAGCAGAACGCGACCGGAACGGCGTATCCGCTGCTGAACATGCACATGCGCCAGCAGATCTTCACCATCGCCGCGCTCGACACCTCGGCGCGCACGATCACCTTGGACAAGCCGCTGGAGTACGACGTCCCCGTGACGTCCATTTCGGACGGTTCGGCCCCGATCGACGGCGCTGCCTACGACTCCAAGGCCGCCCCGCTGGTCGACCCGGTGCTCGGCGTCGGCTTCGAGGATCTCGGCTTCACCCAGGAGATGCCGGGCCTGGACCCCGCCGAGGCCACGCACAACTACGGCAACATGGCGCCCGCCGCCGAGATGCACGGCATCGTGTTCAAGTGGGCGGCCAATTCCTGGGTCCGCGGCGTACGCACGGACATGACCGGCTCGCACCCGATCGTCACCGAAGAGGCCAAGAACCTGCAGATCGTGAACAACGAGCTCAACGGTTCGTGGAACAAGGGCAAGGGCGGCAACGGCTACTTCCGCGGCTCGCGGGTGTGGGACTCGCTCTACGCGGGCAACACCTCGACCCTGTTGCGGCACTTCACCTTCCAGTGGGGCGCCTCGGGCAACGTGGTGATCGGCAACTCCTTCGACTCCGACCTCAACCTGCACGGCGGCTACGAACGCAACAACCTGTTCGAGCTCAACACCGTCAAGGTCCCCTACGCGCACCGGTCCGGCAACTGCCGGGCGAACTGCGGTGAAGAGGGCGGCGGCGGGCCCGACGACTCCAACTGGTTCCCGATCTGGTGGGCCGCCGGGCAGAAGGCGATCAAGTGGTCGGGGTCGTCCGGCCCGCGCAACGTCTTCTTCAACAACACCATGACCAAGCAGCTCGCCGAGGGCGGCGCGTTCGGCGACTTCTACGCCGATCACCACCGCGTGTACCAGTTCGGCTGGGACGGCGCCGCGTTCAAGCACCTCGACATCGGCGGCACCCCGATCGCCGACTGGGCGAAGAACGAGCAGAAGGACTACACCGGCGGCCACGGCGTCGACGCCACCAAGACCGACGCGGCGGCCTCGCTGTTCCTGAAGTCTGTCGACGGCACCCAGCCACCGACCAGCACGACCCCGACCAGCACCACGACAACCCCGACGAGCACCACCACGACACCCACGACCCCGACGAGTCCGACCACGACGACCAGCCAGCCGCCATCGGGCTGTGTGAAGGCGACGTTCACCCAGAAGTCGGTGTGGGACAGCGGGTACGGCGGCTCCTTCACCATCGCCAACACCTGCGCCACCGCGACCACGTCCTGGGCGGTCGAGTTCGACCTGCCTTCGGGCACCACGGTCAGCAACTCGTGGAGCTCGGTGCTGACCAAGACCGGGCAGCACTACAAGTTCACGAACACCTCGACCAACGGCAAGATCAAACCCGGTGGCACCACCACGTTCGGCTTCAACGCCGCCGGGCGCGGCCTGCCGTCCAACTGCGCGCTCGCCGGAACCCCCTGCGGAGGCACCTCATGAGGAAGCGGCTATGGGCGGTGAGCGCGGCCGCGGTCACCGCGGCGGGCCTCGGCGTCGTGGTGACGGCCGAAGCGGCGCCGAGCGTGTCGGCGACGTTCACCCAGAGTTCGGTGTGGGACAGCGGATACGGCGGCCGGTTCGCGCTGGCCAACACCGGTGACACGGCGAGCACCTCGTGGACGGTCGAGTTCGACCTGCCGTCCGGCACCACGGTCAGCAACTCGTGGAGCTCGGTCATGACCAAGACCGGGCAGCACTACAAGTTCACGAACACCTCGACCAACGGGAAGATCAAACCCGGTGGCACCACCGGGTTCGGCTTCAACGCCGCCGGGCTCGGCCTGCCGAGCGGCTGCTCGGTCAACGGCGCGCCGTGCGGCGGCGGCACGCCGACGACGACACCCACCACCCCGACCAGCACGACGACAACGAGCACGACGACGACCACCCCGACGACCACCAGCAGCCCCAGTCCCGGCGACACGATCAACGTCTCCACGACGGCGCAGCTGCAAGCGGCGCTCGCGGCGGTGAACCCGGGGCAGACGATCAAGCTCGCGGCGGGCACCTATCACGGTTCCTTCCAGACCAGCCGGGCTGGCACCGCGGCGAAGCCGATCTCCCTGACCGGCTCCGGCGCGATCCTGATCAACGACGGCCCGGCTGGCGACCCACCCGAGTGCCCGGCGCCGACGGCGGGCTGGGACTCCGGGTACGGGCTCTGGCTGTACAACGCCCCGTACTGGAACCTCAGCGGCTTCACCGTGCGAGAGTCCAAAAAGGGCATCGTCGCCGACAACTCGCCGCACACCGTGATCGACGGCGTGACGGTCGACCACGTCGACGAGGAGGCCGTGCACTTCCGCAAGTCCTCTTCGGACAGCCTGATCCGCAACTCCAAGATCAGCTACACCGGTCTGGTGCAGCCGGGCTACGGCGAGGGTGTGTACCTCGGCTCGGCGGGCTCGAACTGGGGCTGCCACGGCAACTCCGGCGGCGTCGACAAGGGCGACCGGATCCAGGTGATCGGCAACCACTTCGGCCCGTACATCGCGGCCGAGGCGATCGACGTCAAGGAAGGCACATTCAACGGCCTCATCCGGGGCAACACCTTCGACGGCCAGGGCGTCACCGGCGAGAACTCGGCCGATTCCTGGGTCGACGTCAAGGGCATCGGGTACACGATCGAAGGCAACACCGGCACGTTCACCACGCCGGGCAAGTTCGCCAACGGCTACGAGACGCACAACCCGGGCACCACTCCCGCCTACCCCAACGGCTGCGGGAACGTCTGGCGCGACAACAAGTCCGACCTCGGCGGCGTCGGCGAGTACGCCATCAAGATCACTTCGGTGTCACAGTGCAAGGAGCAGCCGAACGTCGTGTACGCGTCGAACACCGTCACCCGTGCGGTGAAAGGCCTGACCAACGCGCCGGTCACGCCGTAGCCGTCCGTCCTTTGAGGTCACTCCGGCCGGGGTGACCTCAAAGGACGGTCACTTCTTCCAGGTGACGGCCTTCGTGGCGCCCGTGTCGTACGGCGCCTTGGTGTAGGCGACCGAGGCGATCGGGTCGGACGACACTCCGAAGTAGAGCTTGCAGGCCTCGAACTTCGCGCCCTTGGCGGTGAAGTCCTTCGGCAGCGACGTGACGTCCTCGCAGCCGGTGACGCTCGTGTTCCCCATCCCGAACAGCTGGCCTGGCCAGCCGCCGCTCCTGGTCGTCGGGGTGAACGTGGGCACGTAGAGCTCCGAGAGGTTCGCACCGTCCACATTGACCAGTGTCTGCTTCACGAAGAAGAAGAACTTCCCGCGCAGCTTGGTCTTGTCCTCGTCCTTGAGCGGCAGGCCTTCGACGTCCTCATCGGACGCCTTGACCGTCTCGACGGTGAGCGTGACGCCGAGCTGGCCCTTGGCGTAGTAGCTGTAGACCGGCAGCACAGCCTGCTCGCCGAACTTCACCTTGGTGCCGGGCTTCGCCGCCTCACCGGTGATCTCCAGCGTCGGCGTGACCGTCATGTACGGCCGCTCGGTGGTCGTCGGCGCGGTGCTGGTGGCCGAGGCGGCGTTCGGCCCGGTGGTCGTGACGCCGCCTTCCCTGCTCCCGTGGCCGGTGACGGCCGTGCAGCCCGCGACGGCGAAGGCGAGCACGGCCAGCACGAGGACGTGCGGTCTCTTCAGGTGTGCAGGCATGACGAATCCCCCTGGAAATGATGTGAAACCCCTGGCCATGACTTTAAGGCACGAGGTGCTGACCTTCGGCGGTACCCCTGCTCACCTGGTGTGCTGCAATCGTGGCAGTGGGGCGCGACGGTGCCGCCTCCGCGTCATCCAGGGGGAACAACGATGAAGATCCGCCAGCTCGTCCTGCCGTTCTTCGCGCTTTCGCTCGCCGGGTGCTCGATCGGGAATCCCAATTCGAGCGAGGTCTCGCTGCAGTACGGCGGCGGGCCGTTCGACTCGCGCAATTTCGTCGAATGCGAGACCGACCGCGACGTGAGCGACGTCAACGACGACCACTACTACTACCCGACCGGCCAGCGTGACTTCTCGTTCGGCGACGGTGACGGAATGGACTCGGCCGCGCTGACCTCCACCACCCAGGACTCCCAGGAGGTGAAGGTGACCGGCACGGTGAAGTTCACCCTCAACACCGACTGCCACGAGTTCACCGACCCGAGCGGCAAGAAATGGCCAGGCGGCAAGCTGCAGATGTTCCACGAGCTCATCGCCTACAAGTACGACGCGGCGCCGACCGACGGCGGCCAGCCCATGAAGGAGGGCTGGAAATCGCTGCTGCGCAATTACGTCGGTGCGGCGCTGGACCGGGCGACCGACAACGAGGCGCTCAAGTACCCCTGGCAGAAGCTGTACACCGACGCCGCCGCGAAAGCCCAGTGGGAACACGACGTCCTCGAGCAGCTGCCCGCCGTGCTCAAGTCGCTGACCCAGGGTGTCGACCTGATCACCATCAACTCGGTTCTGCTGCAGAAGCCCGGCATCCAGCCCGCACTGGTGCAGGGCCTCACCGACAAGCAGGCCGCCGAACTGCGGCAGCAGGCGGCCGAGGTCGACAAGCAGGCGGCGGCGAGCTTCCCGGGCGGCATTCCCGGCTACCAGTCCTACCAGCAGCAGCAGGCGGTCAACGAAGCGATCAAGGCGGGCAAGGTGCAGGTGCTCCCGGTGCCGCAGGGCTCACCCGTGATCGTCTCCCCCGGCAAGTGAGCCGAGCACGGCGGCGGTGATCCCGGCGGCGCCGGTGACGACGGCGTTCGGATGCGCGAGCGACGCCGCCAGCGAACCGGCCTCCACCGGCTGGCCCGTCACGACCACGAGGTCGTGCGCGCCCGCCAGCGTGAGCAGCGCCGGATCGGGCGGGGAGACCCAGCGCGGATCGGCGACGGTGACCCGCACGCCGCGCCCGGCGAGGTCGTCGGCGGCGGCGAGGCAGGCCGGGGCGGCGGTGCCGATCGGCAGCAGGAGCACGCGCGCACCGAGGTCCGAGCGGAGGAGGTCGCAGCGGCCGAGCGAACGCACCGCGGGCACGTCGGCGGTCGTGTCGGGGCAGCGGAGTACCGTCGGCCCGCTGCTGACCGCGATGGCCTCGCGCAGCAGGGACCGCAGGCGGGCGCGGTCGCGCGGCACGGCGAGGCCGAGTGAGGGCACCATCGGCAGTATCGCCGTGTCGGCCGCGCCGTCGAGCACGAAGGTCACGGCGAGCCCGCGCTGCGCGACGTCGGTGACGACCTGGTCGAACGCCCGGCCGAGCAGGGACGCGGGCACGGTCACCACCGGCCGCAGGCCACCGAGCGCGAGCCCGGCGGCGGAGGTGACGGCGTGCTGCTCGGCCATCCCGGCGCCGAAGACCCGGGCCGGGAAGCGATGCGTGAAGCGGGTGAGTGAGTCGACCGGGCCGGTGGTCACGCAGACGACCTCGCGGCGCTCGGCGCCGATCTCGGTCAGCTCCTCGTCGAACGCCGACGCCCACGGGCGTACGGGCCGCTCGGCGCCGTCGGGGGTCTTGAAGTGCACGACCACCGGGCGGCACGAGCGTTTCGCGCGCTCGAGGCAGTGTTCGACCGCGCCGAGGTCGTGGCCGTCGACCGGGCCGATGTAGGCGAGCCCGAGCTGGGCGAAGACGTTGCGCCCGCGCAGCCGCCGCAGCCGGGCGAGGTGGTGCACGATGCCGCCGTCGGTCGGGTCGTAGCTCGTGCCGCTGTCGTTGAGCACGATGATCACGCGGCGGTCAGGGGCACCGCCGATGTTGTTGAGCGCCTCCCAGCACATGCCGCCGGTCAGCGAGGCGTCGCTGACGACCGCGACCACGCGCCGGTCGCGGTGGCCGCGCAGTGCGAACGCCTTGGCGAGGCCGTCCGCGTACGAGAGCGCGGTGGAATGCCCCGGCAGGCCGTCGCGCGAGTCGATGAGCATCCGGTGGACGGACGCCTGCTCGGCCGTGTCGAAGAGCAGTACGTCACGGCTGGAGTCGAAAACCCGGTGCAGCGCGAGGGTGAGCTCGACCATCGTCGAATCCACCCGTTCGCCACGCAAGTCCGCGGCGAGGCGTCTCAAGGCCGATCTGGACAGTCCTCGCAGGCCGGTCGCGTGCCGTTCGTCGAGTACTTCGCTGAGTGCCATTTTCTACCACCCGATCGGGTAATGCTCGTCGCACCAACGGTCCGTCATCCTTCTAGTTAGCCCGCCGGAACCCGCCGGTGGTCTGGTCCATCGGCCCGGATGTGTTGAACATCGGCACACTGTTGAATCCGAAAGGGAATGGATGACGGGGCGCCGGCCCAATGACCCGCTGCGCACATTGCTCACCGAGGCGGGGTGGACCGGTGGGGCGCTGGCGGCCGCGGTCAACGCGATCGGCGGCGAAGCGGGCCTGCGCCTGAGTTACGACCGCACCTCGGTCGCGCACTGGCTCTCGGGGTCACGGCCGCGCTCCCCCGTGCCGGACCTGGTCGCGGAGGCGTTCACCCGCAGGCTGGGGCGCGAGATCCCGGTCGCGCTGACCGGGATGACCGGCAACGGAGCGGCCGCCACCCCGTCGCTGCTGGTCGAACCGGACCGGATCTACCGCCTGGCCGAGCTCGACGTGCCCTCGCTGGCCGAGCTCGCGGTCCCCGCTCAGCGGGACGGGATCGGGCGCGTCGGCCGGACCGAGGCGGCCTCCGCCGCGTCGATGATCGAGGTGTTCTCCGACGCCGATGTCACCTTCGGCGGCGGCCGCGGCCGGACCGCGCTGGCCGGCTATCTCGCGTACACGATCGCGCCGTGGCTGCGCGCCGACGCCGCACCGGCCGTCCGGCACGAACTGCTGCGTTCCGCGTCCCTGCTCACGTATCTCAACGGCTTCATGTGTTTCGACGACGAGCTGCACGGCGCGGCTCAGAGCTATTACCTGGCCAGCGCCCGGCTCGCCGCACAGGCCGCCGACGCCACGGGGTACGCCGTCGCGTTGCGCGCGCTGAGCGTGCAGGCCCGGGCGCTCGGGCACCACCGGAACGCCGTGCACCTCGCCGAAGCGGCCGTGGCGGCGGCCGCGCCGACGGCGTCTCCGCGCACCCGCGCGTTCCTGCACGGGCAGCTCGCGGTCGCCTGCGCCGCCGCAGGCGACCGGCAGGCCGCCATCACCCAGCTCGGCGTCGCCGAAAACCGGCTCGCCGCGGCGCAGTCCGCCGACCTCGCGATCGGCGGCTACCACGAGGCTTCGCTGGCGCACCAGCACGCGGCGGTGGCCGCGTCGCTCGGCGACCGGCAGGCCGCGATCAGGGCGTTGAAGTCGTCGATCTTCCACCGCCCGGCCGCTGAGCGGCGCTCGCGCGCGATCACCCTCGCCAGGCTGGCCGAACTCCAGCTCGCCGCCGGTCAGCTCGACCAGGCCTGCGACACCTGGCACCGGTTCCTCGACGATTACCCGCACCTGCGCTCACGCCGCGCCGACACCGCGCTCGCCACGCTGCGCGCCCAGGTCCGCCCGCACCAGAAGAACCCGTCCGCGCGGCTGCTCGGCCAGCGCGCGGCGCTCGTGCTCAACGCACGGCGAACGCCCTGATCTCCGTGGTCACCTTGCGCCGGGCGACGCTGAGCGGCCCGAGCCCGGACAACGCCCGGAGCACCGCGTCCACCAGCGCGGACGGCCCGCCCGCGATCCCGACGGTCGCGGCGCGCGCGAGCCAGTCCGGCCGGATCTCCCCGACCTCGGTGAGGATCCGCCCCCGCACGTCGTGCACGGGCCCGCAGAGCAGCAGCAGGTCACTCGCCGCCGCGACCGAGCGCACGGTTTCGCGTTGATCGGACGCGGCGTAACACCATTCGTCCGGGTGATGCCCGCGCAGCCGGGGGAACCGGGCCCGCAGCGCGGCGAGCACCCGCGCGGCGTCTTCGATCGGCATCCCGGGCGCGACCAGGAACGAGACCCGCTCGGGATCGAACGCGGGCAGCGTCCTCACGTCTTCAGGTCTTTCGACGAGGTGCGTCCCGGCGGCGAGCGTGGCGGCGACGGCGTGCCCGCGTCTCGCGATCAGCACCACGTCGTCGCCCCGGTCGATGAACTCGCGCAGGCGCGACCGCATCCGGTCGACCAGCGGGCACTCGGCGCCGCACCCTGGCTGGTAGTCGGCCAGCAGCACGCGGCGGGTCCGCAGCACGGCGGCCCAGCGGGACACGACCTCGTCCGCGATGATCCCCGCGGCCGGATCCCTGGTGGCTATCCCGAATCCGGTCGCGCCTTCAGCGTCCACATAGGACACCGCGGTCAAGGTCGCGTCGCCGGGCGTGTCCGGGACCGTGCCGACGCGTGCTCCGTCCACTCCGGACGCGAGCAGCGGCGCGGCGGGACAGCGGACGCGTCCCCTGACGGGATGGGTGAACTCCGTGACGACGACCAGCTCGCCGGGCGCGACCCCGGATGTGCTCAGCCTGATCCGCTCGACCGACCGTTTCATGACCGCCTCCGGCTCCGATTGTCGCCAAGAGCCGATCAAGCCGCCGCGCGGTGCCACGTTCGTGTGATCAGTACACCGTGGGGTCGTTCATGCGGACGGGCGCTTCGGGACGGCGATGCGCATCAGGTCTTCGGCGACCACGATCTCGCCGTCGAATTCCGCCCGAGCCTCCTCGTAGAACCGCGAAGCGTCCGGGTATCGCTGCGAGAAGTGCGTGAGCACCAGCAGCCGGACCCCGCTCTCGGCCGCGACCCGGCCCGCCTGCGCCGCGGTGAGATGCCCGACCTGCTCGGCCAGCGCGGTGTCCTCGCTGAGAAAGGTCGACTCGATCACGAGCATGTCGGCGCCCTCGGCGAGCGCGAAGACGCCGTCGCACAGGCGGGTGTCCATCACGAACGCGAACCGCTGTCCCTTGCGCGGCAGGCTGACTTCCTCCAGCCGGACGGTGCGCCCGCCGGTCGTGATCGCGCCGGTCCGCTGCAGCTCGCCGACGGCGGGCCCGGCCACGCCCAGCTCGCGGAGCCGTTCCGGCAGCATCTGCCTGCCGTCGGGTTCGACCAGCCGGTACCCGAACGCCTCCACGCCATGGCTGAGCGAGCGCGCCTCGAGCACCCCGAAAGCACCGTTCGCGATCGGCCCGTCCCCGGTCACCGGTTCCTCGCGCAGCTCCGCGACCTCGTAGAACGTGGTCGCGTGCCGCAGCCGCTCGAAGAAGTGCCGTCCCGAAGCCGGGAAGTGCGCGTGCACCGGATGGCGGACCCCGTCGAGCGAGAGGCGCTGGATGATGCCCGGCACGCCCAGGCAATGGTCGCCGTGGAAGTGCGTCAGGCAGATCCGGGTGAGGTCGGTCGCGGCGACGCCCGCCAGCAGCATCTGCCGCTGTGTGCCCTCGCCGGGGTCGAAGAGGATGCCTTCGGCGCCCCAGCGCAGGAGGTAGCCGTTGTGGTTGCGCCGCCTCGTCGGCACCTGACTCGCGGTTCCCAGCACCACCAGCTCGCGAATGGACACCCCGAAACCGTACCGGCGCGCGGCAAGCGGGTTTTCAGCGCGAGCGCAGCCCCGCGACGGCCGTCCCCCACAGCACGACCGCGCCCCCGAAGCCCGGCACCGTCCGCCAAGCCCATTCCTGACCGGCGGCACCCAGCACGGCGGCGGCCACCGCGACCACGCACAGCAGGATCGCGAGCACGAGGAACCGGCGGGTGCCGAAGAGCCGCGAGAACGGCAGGAAGTGCAGGCCGACGAGCAGCAGCACCCAGGCGGGGACGGCTTGCGGCAGGTCGAACACCCCGCTGAGCACCCGCGCGCCCGCGAAGATCCCGACGACCATCAGCAGCACCGAGATGCCGTACTGCTTGCCGAACGGGCTGTCACCGCGCCCGCCGCCGGCGGGCAGATCGGCGCCCCGGCGGCCCAAGGCCACGATCCACGCCACCAGTGCCACGACGACCACGATGCCGAGCACCACGAGGACGGTCTTCGGGCCGTTCACGGCGGCGGTGCCGGAAAACCACCAGCCCGCACCGAAACCGGTGGCGATCAGCGAGCTGATCATCAGCGTGACCAAGTGCCCCTTGGTGAACTGCTCTTCCATGCGAGCAGTCTTCCCTACGCCGATCCGGGCAACGTGGCCGCGTTGTCAGCCGCGCCAAGCGACATACGGAACTTCGATCTTGTCTTCGACGCTCGGCGTGCCCTCGGTGTCGGCGCTGCCGGTCACGCCGACGCAGGTCATGGTCAGGCCGTCCGCGCGGATGTCCAGCCTCAGGAAGTGCTTGAACATCGGCGGGTCGTTGAAGTCGAAAAGCTCGGAACCGTAGCGATGGAACAGGTGCCCGAACCGGATCCGGCCGAGCGCCTGTGCCTTCAGCCGCTGCGAACGGCGGAGTTTGGCGTCGCTTTTCCGGTTCGACTGGGCGTTGATGCCACGGTGGCGCTCGAAGTACGCGGCCGCCTGGCCTGGCTTGACGACCGCGAGGCCGAGCCCGAACAGCAGCTTGCTGTCGATGATCTGCGAGAACCGGGCGAGCGAGTCGCGGCGCAGCGGGTAGCACTTGAACTGCTCCTCGGTCACGCCCGCGACGTCCACCTCGGGGATCCAGTGGGTGGCGTGCAGGTACGCGCCCCCGCCGCCGCTGACCACGTACTGGATCACGCGGTCGCCGACCCGCACCGGATACCGCTGGTAGTTGTGGGTGTCACCGCCGATGGCGAGCACGTAGTTCGCCTTCGGGTTCCGCACGATGTCGTCGACGCCGCCGGGCCGGTACCGGCCGTTGACGTAGATCGGCTTGCCGGTGAGCAGGATCTTCGGGCGGTCGTTCTCCAGCGAGACCCGCTCCAGCCAGGCGCGCTGCTCGTCGTCGACCAGGCCGCCGATGCCGGTGTCGATGCAGACGAACCGGACCGGGCCCTTGTCGATCGCGAAGTACGGCGCGGGCTGCCTGCTCGTCTGGCTCGGCTTCGACCGCAGTCGCTTGGCCTCGTCGAGCTGCTCGGCGGTCACCTTGCCGTTGCGCCGCCACAGCTTCCTGGCGAACCACGCGCGCGGGCCCGAGCCGAAGTCGAGCCGCTGGCCGTCGTCTTCGAGCCCGCAGAAGATCCGCATGAACCCGCGCAGCCCGTCGTACCAGTCGTGGTTGCCGGGAATGGCGTAAAACGGCCAGTCCAGCTCACGGTACGGGTGGAAGAACTTGTAGTGGTAGTCACCGAGGTCGCCGGTCGGATAGATGACATCGCTGCAGATCACGGCGAAGTCGACACCGGTCTGGGCACGCAGCGCTGGCACGACCGCGTACTGCGAATCGTCGCCCTCGCCGGTGTCGCCGACGACCAGCATCGAGTACTCGGCGTCCGTGCCGCGGTCGACGACGAAGTCACCGCCGGTCGGCTTGGCGAGCTCGACCCAGCGCTTGCGCGCCGCGTCGACCGGGTCGATCCACTTGGCGATGATGTCGTTGCGGGACTGCCACAACGTCTTGGGCCGCAGCCACGAATTCGGCCGCGCGCCGGGCGGGACGTCGAGCTTCCACTTGCCCGGCGCCGTGCTGTACCACCCGGCGCCCTCGTCCGAATCCCGTGAAGAGTTCATCGGCTCCACCCTTTCACACCCACCTGTGAAGGAGTCGCGGGAACGCCTCGGGTGGTTACCCTCGGATATCGAATCGGCACCAACCGCCTCACCACGCCGGGTCGAACCGCACGCCCTTGTCGTACCACTCGTCGTCCGTCTCGGGCGCCTTGTTCGACGGCCGCGGCGGGCCGTCCGCCGACCGGTCCCGGAGTATCGCCTTCTCAGCGGGCGCAGGGCGCTCGACGGCCTGCGTGGACGGCTCGAACTGCAGACGCCAGCGCAGGCGGTCGGCCAGGTAGCCCGCGTTGCCGAGCGGGCGCATCAGCTCGGCGCTGCGTTCGGCCGACTTCCGTTGCGCGTCAACGTAGGTGCGCACCACGAGGTCCGCGATCTCGTCGGGCGACATGCGCCGGATGGCGTCCGAAAGCCGCAGGCTGGTCATCACCCCGTCGGTGTTGACCGAGACGGCGACCGCGCCGTCCGGGGACGCCGAGTCCACCGAAAGCGCGGAAAGCGCGGCCACCATGGCCGCGCGATCCGGCTTCGCCGACGGCGCGGGGTTCCGCTTCTCCGTCATCTAGTCCAGCGTCCCCAGTTCCATCGGGCCGCTGTGGGTCCTGCCGTCCGGCGAGATGTCGGTGTTGGAGTCGCGGACCCGCTTCTCGGTCTCCTTGGACGTGCGGTCGGTCTCGAACTTCGACGGGTCGAAGGTGTCGCCGGGGCTGACGTCCGGCGGCGGCGGGATCCTCGGCAGGTCCTTCATGTCGTTGCCGATGCGGTCGGCGAGGGTGCTCGCCGCCTCGGCCGCGGCCTCGCGGATCTTGCCGACGCTCTTCATGAAGTTCGAATGCAGCTCCATGCCGCTCTTGCCGCTCGGCTCGCCGATGAGCCCGACGGCCGCGCCGATCGCCGACCCGGCGGCGTTGCCCGCGACCAGCGCGCCGTTGGCCGCGGTGAAGATCGCGGCGCCCGCGGGCGCCGCGACGCCCGCGGTGGCGACGGTGAGCAGACCCGCGATGGCGCCGGCGAACGCACCCGCGAACACCTTGTACAGCTTGGCGTCATGGGCCTCTTCGGCGTCCTTGACGAACTGCTCGGCCTGCTCGTCGTAAGCCTTGGCAAGCGTGCAGAGGTCTTCACGCGCGGACGCGATGGCCTCGCGTGCGGCGACCACGTCGGCCTCGAGCACGGTGATCTTCGATTCGACCCGCGTGTACGCGTCGGCGAGGCCCTTGATGTAGGCCTTCACCGTGTTGGCCGCCTCGCCGCGCCAGTACTCCATGCGCTTCTCGGCCTGGTCGAGCTCGGCCCTGGAGTCGTCCTGCAGCGTGCGCCAGACCTTGTCGAGGTCGTTGATCATGCCCTGCAGGCTGTCCTTGGCGTCGTTCTCGATCTCGGCGTCGTCGAACTCGTGGAAGACATTCGCGATGTCCTTCTGCGCCTTGTCGTACCACTCGTCGACGCCGAACATGATGTCGGAGAACCGCAGGCGCTCCAACGCGTTGAGCGCCGTTTCGCAGCCCTCGCGCATGTCGCCTTCGAGGCCTTCCATGAGCTTGACCCGGTCCTTGCGGGAGTCCGCGCCCCAGCCCTTGGTCTCGACGTCTTCGTCGAGCGCGCCGAAATAGTCGTCGTCCATGATCGTCCCCCTAGCCCTGCGCGGCCCGGTGCAGGCTCGCCTGCGCGTCGGCCTCGGCCTTCGCGTACATGTCGGCGACCGTGAGCAGCGCGTGGCTGGTGTCGCGGGTGCTCCGCTGCAGCTGCCCGATCAGGTCGAGGATCTGCTCGCGGTGCTTCTCGAAGGCCTGGGAAACCGCGGGCATGCCCAGCGTGCGCCCGAAGACGTTGTACACCGGCATCATGGCGCCGATGTCGAAGATCCCGCCGCCCTCCGGCGCGGTCGGGACGTCGAGCTTGCGCACCCCGGCGTGGGCCTGCTCGGCGGCGTCGGCCGCGGCCCCGAGATGCCCGCTGGCGTCCCTGAGGTCCTGCAGGTCTGTTTCGAATCCGATCATGTGTCACCTTCGTCGTCCGGCGGGGGTGGTCATGTAAACACCGCCGAACGAGTGACACGGGTGCTTCGCACACATGTCCGCGCCACTGTGGCCAGGTTCACCTGGTGCGCCTACACCAAAGGTGGAGCGGCTCCTTCTATCGCTGAAAAAAGGCCTGATCCCGTTGGCGTCCAACGAGATCAGGCCTCCGGGCGGTCAGCGGGTCACGCCTGCTGCGCGGCCACGATGTTGACCATCCAGGTGATCCCGAACCTGTCGGCGCACATGCCGAACTCGTCGCCCCACATCTGCTTCTCCAGCGGCACGGCGACCGTTCCGCCCGAGGAGAGCTTTTCCCAATACCCACGCAGCTCGTCCGCGTCGTCGCCGCTGAGGCTGACCGAGATCGTGTCGCTCGGCTTGTACTCTTCGGCGGGCCCGGAGTCCGCGCCCATGATCGTGTAGCCGCTGTCGGTCTCGAGCTGGCCGTGCATGATGTTGTTCGCGTTCGGCGCCTCCTTGTCACCGAAGTCGCCGAAGGTGTTCAGCACCAGGGTGCCGCCGAAGACCTCCTTGTAGAACTCCATCGCCTCCCGCGCGTTTCCGCCGAAGCCGATGTACGGGTTGAGCCGTGAAGCCATGACAGTGCTCCTTAGTCGCGACAGGGGAAGCATCGTCGCAGAGCCGCATGGCCTCGACAACCCGAGTCAGGTGACGTCGCGGCGAATCGTGACCGGTCGGGTGACACCTGCTGTGACCAGCGCATAGGCCAGAAATAACGCCCCGCCGGGCCGGGCCGGGAGCGGTTCACGCGGGCCGCTTCTCATACCTGGTCATGACGACCCCGCCCGGAAAACCCCGCGTCTCGACCAGGTCCAGGTTCACCCAGCCGTCCAGCGTGGTGAAGAACGGTTTGCCCCCGCCCACGAGCACCGGGTGGGTGACGATCTCGTACTCGTCGACCAGCCCGGCCCGCATGGCCGCCGCGCCCAGCGCCGCACCGCCGACCCGCAGCGGGCCGCCGTCCCCGGCCTTGAGGCGGGTGATCTCGGCGACCGCGTCGCCGGTCACCACCCGGGTGTTCCAGTCGACCTCGCTCGCGGTGGACGAGAACACCACCTTCGGCGTGTCCCGCCAGTTCCGCGCGAACGCGATCTCGGCCTCGGTGGCGCCCGGCTGCTCATCGCCGGTCGGCCAGTAGGAGCTCATCGTCTCCCACAGCCCGCGCCCGTACAGGAACGTGCCGATCGCCTGCTCCCGCTCGAGCCACCACTCGAACAGCTCGTCGCTCGGCTCGCTCCAGCCGATGTCGTCGCCGGGCGCGGCGATGTAGCCGTCCAGGCTCAGGTTCATGCCGTAGATCAGTTTTCGCATGACGCCATCTTCCCTGTCGTGAGTGTTCCGGCCGGTTCTAACCGGTCGGAACACTCACGACCCGGCTTACGGGAGCCCGTTCAGGAACGGCTCGTGCGAGTTCTGGAACTCCCAGTTGTAGTAGCGGTCCCAGTTGATCGACCACGTCATCAGCCCGCGCAGCGCCGGGGAAGCGCCGCCGCGCAGCGTGTACGACCCACAGCCCGAGTTCTTGACGAGGCAGGTCAGCGCCGACTGCACCGCGGCGGGCGCCGTGTAGCCGTTGCCAGCGCTGACCGCGGCCGGGAGGCCGATCGCGATCTGGTCGGGGCGCAGGCCGGGGAAGAAGTTGCCCGTGGTCGACACGCTGAAACCGGCCTTGAGCATGTCGGTCATCGCGATGTGGAAGTCCGCGCCGCCCATGAAGTGGTACTGCTGGTCCAGGCCCATCACCGGACCGGAGTTGTAGTCCTGGACGTGCAGCACGGTCAGCGCGTCACGCAGCGCGTGGATGACCGGCAGGTACGCGCCGGTGCGGGTGTCGCCGCCGCCGACCCCGCCGTAGAACTGGTAGCCGACCTGGACGAAGAACGTCTCCGGCGCCATCGTCAGCACGAAACCGCTGCCGTACTTGGCTTTCAGCGACTTCAGCGCCGAGATCAGGTTGACGATCACCGGGGTGGTGGGGTTGCGGAAGTCGGTGTCGCCGGAGTTCAGCGCGAGAGAGTGGCCCTCGAAGTCGACGTCGAGGCCGTTGAGACCGTACTTGTCGATGATCGCCGAGACCGAGCTGACGAACTTGTCCCGCGCGGCCGTCGACGAGAGCTGGACCTGGCCGTTCTGGCCGCCGATCGAGATCAGCACCTTCTTGCCCTGCGCCTGTTTGGCGCGGATGGCGGCGATGAAGTCGGCGTCGCTCTCCACGGCCGGGCATTCCGCGACCGGGCAGCGGGTGAACCGGATGTCGCCCGAGGTCACCGAGGTCGGCTCGCCGAACGCGAGGTTGATGATGTCCCACGCGGCCGGGACGTCCGCCATCTTCGTGTAGCCGGAGCCGTTGGCGAAGCTGGCGTGCAGGTAGCCGATCAGCGCGTGTTTCGGCAGGCCGGTGTCCGTGCAGCCGGAGGTGGTCGCGCTCGCTTCGGCGCTGCGTGGCGACTCCCCCGCCGCGTTGTAGGCGGAGACCGAGTAACTGTGCGACGAGCACACGGCGAGCCCGGACAGGGTGGCCGAGGTGCCGGTGACGGTCGACTTCACCGCGCCGTTCTCGTACACCCGGTACCCGGTGGCGCCGGTGACCGCCGGCCAGCTCAGCGCGATCGAGTCCGCGGTGACCGTGCCGACCGAGGGCGTGCCGGGTGCGCTGGGCGCGCCCGGGGTGCCGCCGCCCGGGCCGTCGAGCGTGACGTCGTCGGCGTTGTACGTGCCCGCGCCGTACCAGCCGTGCAGGTAGAGCTGGGCCGAGGTCTGGTTCGCGGTCGTGGTGAACGACAGCGAGAGCTTCGTGTAGCCGGTCGCGGCCGTCCACGTCGACGGGCCGCCGGTGATGCCGAGGTAGACCGGGTTTCCCCGTACCCAGGCGGAAACCGTGTACGCGGTGTTCGGCACGACGGACACCGTCTGCGCGCACTGCGCGTAGTCCGAGCCGGCGGCGGTGGCGGCGAGCGCGTAGCTGCCGGAGTTCACCGGGCTGCTCACCACCGTTCCGGCCGGACAAGTCCACCCCGCGGTCGAGCCGCTTTCGAAACCGGGATTGGTCAACAGGTTGGCGGCGCTCGCGGCCGGGGCCCCGAAGGCGGCCAGCATGAGCACGGCAAGGGTCACGAGCAGTCTGGAACGCCTCATCGCGGTCCTCCAGTGTGATGTGACCCTTATTGTCTAGACCAATCTGGCCGCTGTCCAGAAGGACCACGCGCGCCACAGGTCCGCACCCGAGGTGACACTTTTCGCGAAGATCTTGGTCGGCCGTGTCGATCCCGGGGCAGCTGATTCGACGAAGGGACAAGAGGCCACGGAAGGGGAGCACAATGACCGCCACGACCACGAACCCATGGACCCTTTCCGGCAGGCTGGCCTGGGAGGACCGCGCCGAGGACGCCGGGCGGCTCGCGCCGGACGACCGGCTCACCTGCCACGTGCACGGCCGCTGGATCCACGAATGCGTGGCGTCACCACTGCACGTCAGCCAGGTGACCAGGCATCGATGGTGCCGTGCCTGCTCGGCCGGGCTGACCGTGGCGATCGACCAGCTCGGCCGCACGGTCACCATGGCCTGCCCCCGCTGCGGTGACGGCCACAGCCCGGCGACCGACCGCCTGATCACCGCCTGCCAGAGCAGCCTCACCCTGGCGCTGCGGCGCCCGCGCCGGCTCGTGGCCGCCTGACACCCGGGATAAAGCGGGCTTAACTCCGCGGGATAAAGCGGGCTTTATCCCGGGCGCCGGACTCACGAGATGCGGACCGCCGCCCGCCGCGCGAACTCACGCAACGCGGCGGTCACCGCGGGCGGCAGGTCCAGTCCGGTGAGCGCGCGTTCGCCGCGGCGGCACCGGGTGGCGATCATCCGCTCGACCGAGGACCGGGCGCCGGTCGCGTCGAGCACCGCACGAACCCGCGCCGCGTCCACTTCGGTCAGCTCGGGATCACCGACCAGGAACCGCAAAAGCCTTTTGTCGGCCGGTTCCGCGCGCGCGAGCGCGAGTGCCATCAGCACCGTGTGCTTGCCGGACCGCAGATCATCCACTGTGGACTTCCCGGTCTCGCCGGGGTCGCCGTAGACGCCCAGCAGGTCGTCGCGCAGCTGGAACGCCTCGCCGACCGGGATCGCGAACGCGGTGAGCCCGCGCAGCAGCGCCTTGTCCCCGCCTGCCAGCGCGGCGCCGAGGTGCAGCGGCCGCTCGATCGTGTACTTGGCGGTCTTCAGGCGCGCGATCAGCATCGCGTGCCCGAGATCGGTCGTCGGGCGCCCGGTCGCGAGCAGGTCGAGATACTGCCCGTACATCACCTCGGTGCGCATCGCGAACAGGATCGGCGCGACGGCCCGCCGTTGCTCGGGGGTGAGCGACGCGCCGTACAGGATCTCGTCGGTCCAGCTCAGCGCGAGATCGCCGAACAGGATCCCGGCGTTGGCGCCCAGCCGGTCGGGGTCCGGCCGGTCCGCGTGCCGCCCGGCGAGGATCCGGTGCAGTGTCGGCTGCCCACGGCGGATGTCACTTTCATCCATGACATCGTCGTGGATGAGCGCGAAGGCGTGGAACAGCTCGAGCGAGGCCGCGGTCGCGATCACCGCGTCGAACCCGCCGGAGCCACCGGCCGACTGCCAGCCGAGCACGCACAGCGCGGGCCGCAGGCGCTTGCCACCCGCGAACACGAACTCACCGAGCGTCTGCGGGATCCTCAGGTCGGTCAGGTGGGCGTCGGCGGGTTCGCGGGCCTTGGCGTTGAAGAACCGCGCCAGGTGCTTTTCGACCGCTTGGTGGATGACTTCCAGCTCCAGCGAAGCGACCGGGGTGTCCATGGGCGTCCTTCCCCTAGTGTGCGACGTGAGGGACCGGAACGCACCCCAGATACTGGGCCAGATTCGACCGGTCGGCATCCTCGTCCACACGACGGGGTGATTCCCGTGGAAAGATCTCTACTCACACGCGCACCGCGAGCCCTCCTCCCGGGTGTACTAGTCGTGAGTGGTATGGCCGGTTAGAACCGGCCATACCACTCACGACTAGTAATTCGGGGTCTTGCGGAGAAGCTCTTTGCGGGCAACGATCTCCGGCAGGTAGACGCGGTCGTTCCACGACTCCGGCGAGACCGCCTCGACGGCGATCGAGACGACGCCTTCGTCGCAGCCGAAGGCGTCGGTGACCGCCTTGGTGACCGCCGAGACCAGCGCCGCTTCGCGGTCGTTGGTGAGCGGGGCCGGGAAGTGCTTGATGCTGACGTGCGGCATGACTTTCTCCTTCAGTGGGTTTCAGTGGGTTTCACGGGGTGAGGCGGCCTGCGATGGCCTTGACGAGCGCGTCGATGCCGGGGTCCTTGAGCATGCTGTAGTGATCGGCGTCGACGTCGATCACCGTGGGCGCGACCGCGGAGTAACCCGAGCTGTTCTCGATGAACGAGTAGTCGTCGCCGCGCGCCTTGAAGATCGTGACCGGGGCGGAGATCCGGCGTTCGGCGAGTTCGCTGAAGACGTACTTGAACTGGTACGTCTGCCGCACCACCCGGACGATCCGGCGGACCAGGTCCGGGTCGAGGCCGTCGAAGCGGGCGCTGATGAACGCGACGAACGACTCGTCGTCGTCGACCGTGCGGAGGCATTCGTCCAGCAGCGGCCCGGTGATGCTCCCCGCGAAGACCGAGTACAGGATCGTCAGGTACGCCTCCGAACCGGCGCGCACGCGCGGCGCGCCCGGGGCGAGCAGGAAGAGATGGTCGACCTGCTCGCCCGCAAGCTCCAGCTGGTAAGCGGATTCGAACGCGACGCGCGCGCCGAACGAGTAGCCCCACAGCGTGTACGGACCGGACGGCTGGAGACGCCTGATGACCTCGACGTCGGCCGCGGCCATCTCCCGGATCGTGCGGTACGGGGTCTCCCCCGCGTTGATCCCGTACGCCTGCACGCCCAGGAACGGGCGGTCGATCTTGCCGGCCAGCGTGCGCAGATTCATCGCGTAGCCACCCAGTCCTGGCCAGCAGAAGATCGGCGAGCCCGACCCCTCCGAGCGCAGCCGGACCAGGCGTGAGCAGGTCCGGCCGTCGCCGCAGTCGACCAGCGTGGCGAGCTTCTCCACCGTGGGCGCCTCGAAGACCACCTGCAGCGGCAGCATGGTCCTGAACTCCTTGTTGATCTTGTTCACCAGCGCGACCGCGATCAGCGAGTTGCCACCGGACTCGAAGAAGTCGTCCAGCACCGAGACGGTGTCGCGGCGCATGACCTTCGTCCAGATACCCGCGATCCTGGCCTCGGTCAGCGAGCGGGGCGCCACGAACGGACGGTCCGCGACGTCGGCGATGTCCCAGTTGGACAGTGCGATCGAGTCGATCTTCCCGTTGACCGTCAAGGGGAGCCGATCCAGCACGACGACCCGGTTCGGCATCATGTAGTCGGGCAGGCAGGTGAGGAGATCGTCGCGGATCAGCTCGGTCGGGCCCTTCATGTGGACCACGTCCTCTTTCATCCCCATCGCGCGGACCTGCTCGTCGCTGACCTTCCCGCCGACGGAGAAGTACGACGGGTTGCGGGTGCCGAGAATGCCGTCCAGCCGTCGTGCCGACGGGAGGTCGTTGCCGGTCTTCGAGCTGTAGCCCGCGGACATGAAGCCGAAGTTGAGCTCGTTCATCTGCAGGTGGTGCAGCTTCCGGCCGAGGTCGACGTAGCTGCGCCACGACTCGCCCCTGGCCACCAGCGAGATCCCGATGCTCGCCCGCTCGTAGACCTGCTGGTTGATCGCGATCACGTGCTTCTTCAGCACGAGTTCGCCCGACACCCGATGCAGGTCGCCGTCGGCGTACCGGTACTGCCCGGCGGGCAGGTCGGCGACACGTCCCGGATGCGACTGGACGTAGACGTCGAGCGCGTCGTCCGGGCGCGGCCCGGAATACGGGATCACCTCGAAGGCGCCGAGGTAGTAGTCCTCCTCCGGGCATTCCACAATGGACTTGACCTCGGGCGCGAGCGGTGCCGCGCGCATGTCGAAGCCGTGCTCGGGCAAGATTTCCTCGAACAGCCCGACCATGTGACCGGCCTCGATCTCGAGCACCTCTTGGATGTTGTTCTTGTACACCGGCTCGATGGCCTGCTTCTTGCCGATGAAGTGGACCTTCACCGTGGCCGCCGGGACGGTCGCCGACTCGATCAGGATCAGCTGGTGCAGCACCGGCTGGTAGTAGTAGAACCCGGGCCGCAGGCCGAAAGCGTTCAGCTCGAAGTACATCTGCGTCGCGTACAGCGAGCCCGGCGACGCGTAACCGTACTTCGGCAGCAGCCGCTCGTTGCTCTGGAACTGGCCGAAATACCGCAGTATTTCCCCGAATTCGGCGAAATCGAGATCCCCGACCGCACGCGGGTCGACGCCGCCGACCTGTGAGTCCAACAACTTCAGGATGTCCGCTTTGAGGAACGTGCCGCCCTCGAAGAAGCGGTACGTCTTGCGCGCGAACACACGGCGGCGCTGTTCCGGCGTGGGCATCCAGCCGCGCAGGTCGACCACCGGCTTGCCGCTCAGCGAAGCCGCGTCGCGGCAACCACTGTTCGCCAGCTGCGCCTTGATCTGCAGCTTGCTCTGCTTGGACTGGTGATGGGCGCCGTGGTTGCCCTGGTCCATCAGCGCGGCCTCCTTGGGATTCAGCTCGATGAACGCGATGAGCTCTTGGAAGCGGCCACCGTCCTTCACCACGACCGCGGCGTTCTTGACCCACTCGTGGTTCTCGATCGCGAGCCGGATCTCGTCCAGCTCGACCCGGAACCCGCGCAGTTTCACCTGGTTGTCGGTCCGGCCGACGAACTGCACGGTGCCGTCCGCGTTCCAGTACCCCAGATCGCCGGTGCGATAGAGCCGGGAATACCCGAAATCCGCCTGGAACGGGTTGTCGATGAACCGTTCCCCGGTCAGGTCGGGCCGGCGCAGATACCCGCGCGCGAGCTGGATCCCGCCGACGTACAGCTCCCCGACCTCGCCGACGGCGACCGGCTCCCGGCGCTCGTCCAAGATGTAGTACTGCGTGTTGTCCACGGGCGCGCCGATCGAGATCGTCGGCGGCCCCTCGGCCAGCGCGTCGCGATCGACCGTGTGCGCGGACGAGTTGATCGTGCATTCGGTGGGGCCGTACAGGTTGACCAGCGCGCAGTCCGGCAACGCCGTCACGCATTCGAGCGCCAGCGCCTTCGACAATGCCTCGCCACCACTGAAAACCTGCCGCAGTGAGTCGCAAGTGGACAGTTCCTCGGTGTCCACTAAGGCCTGCAACAGCGTCGGTACACATTGGATGGTCGTCACGTCGTAACGCCGGATCAGCGCGAGCAGCCTGTCCGGGTCGCGATAGGCGCCGGGTCCGCCGACGACGACCTGGGCGCCGACGCAGGGCGCGAGGATCTCCCACTGCGCGGCGTCGAAGCTCATCGGCGTCTTCTGCAGCACGACACGGCTTTCGTCCAGGCACTGGACGCGCTGCAGCCAGCGCATCTGGTTGACGATGGCGCGGTGGTCGACCATCACGCCCTTCGGCTTGCCCGTGCTGCCGGAGGTGTAGATGACGTACGCCAGGTCGTCGGCCGACACCGGAACCCGCCGCTCCCCCGAGCCCTCGAACGTGACCACGCGCGCGCCCGGCGCGAGTTCCGTCGCGCGCGCGACCAGCCCAGGCTGCGTGAGGATCACGCCGACGCCATGGTCCTCGATCATGTACCGCAGGCGTTCTTCGGGATATTCCGGCGAAAGCGGCAGATACGCGGCTCCGGCGAACAGGATCCCCCACGCGCCCACCGGCAGCTCGAGCGACGGCTCGGCGAACAGGCCCGCACTGCCGTCCACACCGGACTCCAGCAGGGCGCCTGCCAGCGCCTCCGCACGCGCCACCAGCTCGCGGAAGGTCAGCGACTCGTCCTCGTACCGGATCGCGACCGCGTCCGGCCGTATTCGGGCCTGCTCCCGGAGCAGATCCGGCAGACATCGCGTGTCGACCGGCACCTCGGTCGCGTTGAACTTCCGGGTGACCAGTGCCACCTCATCCGGCGCGAGGACCTGCTTCGCCTGGTTCACGTTCGGCTCCCTCGGTCAAGGCCGCTGAGACAAGTTGCGGCAAACCTAAGGAGCGCGACTTCCGATCGACTATCGATCGGCTATCCGCGTTTACACGGCAGGACGGCGTGCGGGAACGAACGAGTCCCTGATCATGAGCACGGCTTCGAGCCGGTTGCGCGCGCCGAGTTTCGTGAGCGCGTGCGAGACATGGCTTTTGATGGTCGCGTTCGAGACGCCGCACAGCTTCGCGGCCTCGGCCGTCGACATGCCTTGGCCGAGCAACGTCAAGACTTCGCGCTCGCGGTCGCTGAGCTTCAGCACGACCTCCGCGCGCGGCGATGACTCCGCGCGCGGAACGTACAGCTCGAGCAGTTCCGGCGACAGCACCCGGTTCCCGGCCGCGACGGCGTGCACCCCGCTGACCACGCCGTCGAGTTCGGTGTTCTTCACCAGGCAGCCGGACGCGCCCGCGGCGAGCGCGTTGTCGAGCCCGCGCCGGGTCCAGTCCATCCCGAGCACCAGCACCGGGATGCCGCGCCCGGCGAGCTCACGGACCACGCCGAGCAGGAAGTCACCGTGCCCGAGCCCGAGCACGACCACGTCGGCCTGCCCGAGCGGCCAGTCGGCGATCGGGCGGTGACTGTCCACCACCGCGACGACCGAGAGGCCCTGACCGGCGCTGAGCACGCCCTCGACGAAGTGCCCGGAGATCGGGTCGTGCTCGGCGAGCAGGGTACGGACGCGTGGCCCGGAATCCTCGGAAGGATTCGTCATCGCTGGGTACTTCCTCTCCGCGGTGGTGACTATGCGTCACCTTCCAGCGGAATTGCCAGGCCGTCAACAACGTTCGGCCGGGGCCGAATGGTCACCGGGCCATGGGCCCCAGCAGCAGCTGCAGCCCCAGCGGTGAGGCACGATGCATGGTCGACCGGCCGCGGTGCCTGCTCTCGATCAGCCCGGCCTGGCGGAGCACGGACGCGTGCTCACTCGCCGTCGCCGGGGCGATCTTGAGCCGCCGCGCCAGGTCGGTGGTGTTGAGGTCCTCCTCGGCGAGCGTGCGCAGGATCCGGGCCCTGGTCTCCCCGATCAGCGCCTGCACCGCGGCGCCCGTGTCCTCCGCGCGCTTGGCGCCGAGCGCCGTCCAGTGGCCGACCGAGTAGACCAGCACCGGCGGCAGCTTCGGGTTCTTGTACGTGGTCGGCATGCCCATGCAGAAGAACGCCGGGATCAGCCGCAGCCCCCGGCCGTTCAGGTGCAGGTCCTGGTCGACCGGGAACTCGACCTCCAGCACCGGCGCACGCCAGCGCGCCGCCGGGTGCAGCGTCGAGAGCAGCCTGCCCGGCCCGGCGACCTGCAGCGTCTCATTCCGCCGCGACAGATCGCGGCCGACAACCTTGGTGATGTGCTTCCAGTGCGGCGCGATCCCGCGCTGGAAGTAGTCACGCACGGCCGTGCCGAGCACGCGGACGTCGCCGTCGCTCACCCGATCGGCCCACTGCGGCAGCCGGTGGTCCTTCGCGAGCTCCGCCAGGTCCTCACGGACGTCCTCGGCGGGCGTGGCGGCGAGCGCGTCGATGCCCTCGTCGATCGTGGCGACCGTGGCGGGCGGGGTGAGGAAGTCCGGGCAGTACCCGTGCGAGGGGATCAGGTCCAGCAGCGCGCGGCCGTTCGGCGGCAGCACCGCGCGGGTGCTGTCACGCCAGCGCCCGAACACCGGCGCGCCTTCGGGCCTGCGCAGCCGGTACGAGCTCAGCAGCAGTTCCCACATCGGGTCCGCGGACGGCGCGAGCTCGATCCGGGACAGGTCCGCTTCGGTGAAGTGGATACGCAGCACTGCTTCTCCCCGGCGGTCGGCGGCCAGTACGGGCGGATGCTAACCCATGTATGCAGCTGTTGACACCGAGTGCCCACTGGGAGTGACACAGTCCGCATTTGCCCCGTATCAGCGTAAAACACGCCTCGGCTACCGTCAGCCTCGTGAACCACTCCGGGCTACCCACCGACGCCGCCAGGCTGACCCTGTCGCACATCATGGCCAACACCGACACCAACCTGCTGGGCACCGTGCACGGCGGGGTGATGATGAAGCTCGTCGACGACGCGGCCGGTGTCGTCGCCGCGCGGCATTCCGGCGGTGCGGCGGTGACCGCGTCCATGGACGAGATGCTCTTCCTCACCCCGGTCCGGGTCGGCGACGTGGTCCACCTGCGCGCCCAGGTCAACTGGGCGGGCGCCACCTCGATGGAGGTCGGCGTGCGCGTCGAGGCCGACCGCTGGGACGCGACCGTGCCCGCCGTGCACGTCGCGACCGCGTACCTGGTGATGGTCGCCATCGACAGCGACGGCAAGCCCCGTTCCGTCCCGCCGGTGCTGCCCGAGACGCCCGAGGAGAAGCGCCGGTTCGCCGAGGCGGAGATCCGCAGGCGCCACCGGCTCGCCCGGCGCGCGGCGATCCTCGAGTCCCGCAGCCGCTGACGCTTTTGTACGGTTCGTGTACGCCGGGCCCGCACCCTCGGCGCATGCGAACGCTGACCCGACTGGCCGTCGCGGCCGTCCTGATCACCGGCCTGCAAGCACCGGGGACCGCCTTCGCGGCGGGCAACCCGCTGGAGAAGACCAACGGTTTCTACGTCGACCCCGGCTCGAACCCGGCCGTCTGGGTCCGTGACCACGCGGGCGACCCGCGTGCGGCCTCGATCAAGTCGGCGATCGCGTCGAAGCCGGGCGCGCGGTGGTTCGGCAACTGGAGCGGCGACATCCGCACGTCGGTCGACGCGTTCACCTACGCCGCCGACGTCGCGGACAAGCTGCCGATCCTGGTCGCGTACAACGTCCCCGGCCGCGACTGCGGCGGCCACTCCGGCGGCGGCGCGGGCAGTCCCGAGGCCTACCGGACGTGGATCTCGAACTTCGCCGCGGGCATCGGCGGCAAGCCGGCGGTCGTGATCATCGAGCCCGACGCGCTCGCCCAGCTCGACTGCCTCCCCGCCGCCGACCGCCAGACGCGTCTCGACCTGCTGCGGTACGCCGCCACCCAGTTCGCCGAGAAGGCGCCGAACACCTGGGCGTACATGGACGGCGGCAACGCGACCTGGATCCCGGCCGCGACGATGGCGCAGCGGCTCGACGCGGTCGGCGTGCGCTCGATCCGTGGCTTCACGATCAACGTGTCGAACTTCCACACCACCGCGGACTCGGCCGCGTACGGCCGGTCGGTGACGGCCGCGCTCGGCCATCCGGCCCAGTTCGTGATCGACACCAGCCGCAACGGCAAGGGCTCCAACGGCGAGTGGTGCAACCCGGCCGGCCGCAAGCTGGGCACGCCGACACAGGTCGGCGGCGGGGCGGACCTGCTGGTCTGGGCCAAGGTGCCCGGCGATTCCGACGGCGACTGCGGCATCGGCAAGGGCATCCCGGCCGGGACCTTCAGCCCCGACCTCGCCACCCGCCTCATCACCGGCTCGTGAGTGTTCCGGCCGGTTCTAACCGGCCGGAACACTCACGACCCCTCAGGGCTTGAGGTCGACGGCGGCCCGGAACGACCCGTCCATGTAGAACGGCGTCGACTGGTGCTCGTGCGTGACCAGCCACTCGCCGTCGATCTTGCGCAGGCCGACCGTCACGCGGAACCACAGGTCGAACTGCTCGGTGTCCCCCTGCGGCGTCGCCGAAAGCCGGGTGAGGCCGTGGGCGAACGCGACGTCCTCCCCGATCGCCAGCTCCAGGTCACGGAACTCGTAGTCCATCTCGCCGGTGAAGCCCGCGAGCCACGCCCCCACCCCCGCGGGGTCCGTGACCGCCTCGCCGGAGTTGCTCAGCGGCGGGGCCAGCGTGAAGGTCACGGCGTCCGGCGCGAAGCGGGCGACGAGCGCGTCGGCGTCCTTGGCGCGCATCGCGGCGACGTGGGCGGCGAAGATCTCGCGGATGCGGGTCTCGTCCTGGGTCATGATGATCTCCTAAGCTTCGGTACCTCTTTCGTAAGCGGTGTAGAAGCCATCGATCCGGTTTCGACATCCGGGTGAAAGATTCTTTTGGGAGGCGCCCGTGAAGTACCTGATCCTGGTCTTGAGCAACGAGAAGTCCCGCGCGGCCTGGGAAACCCTGAGCGAACAGCAGCAGCTGGAGTTCGGCATGGCGCACCGGGCGCTGTCCGAGCAGCTCGCCGCGTCCGGTGAGCTCGTCTACTCCGAAGGCCTCGTGCCGCAGGAGCACGCGAAGCGCGTCTCCGTGCGCGACGGGCAGATCATGAGCACCGACGGCCCGTTCGCCGAGGTCAAGGAGTGCTTGGCCGGGTACTACCTGGTCGACGTGCCGACGATCGAGCGCGCGGTCGAGCTGGCCGCGCTGGTCCCGGACGCCGCGCTCAGCGAGGTCGAGGTCCGGCCCGTGTTCGAAATGAGCATGCTGGACGAATGGGCGAAGTGAGCCGGGCGATCGAGGACCTGCTGCGCGAACTCGCGCCGCAGGTGCTCGGCGTGCTCGCCCGCCGCTTCGGCGAGTTCGGCACCTGCGAGGACGCGGTGCAGGAGGCCTTGCTCGCGGCTTCGATCCAATGGGCCGACGAAGGACTGCCCGGTAACCCGAAAGGGTGGCTGATCACGGTCGCTACCCGGCGCCGGACCGAGATCCACCGCAACGAGACCGCCCGCCGCCGTCGCGAAGAGACCGTCGCCGCCGAGCCGCCGCCCGAGCCCGGATCGTCGGTCGACGACACCCTCACCCTGCTGTTGCTGTGCTGCCACCCCTCGCTCACCCCCGCGTCCCAGATCGCGCTGACGCTGCGCGCGGTCGGCGGCCTCACCACCGGCGAGATCGCGCGGGCGTACCTGGTCCCGGAATCGACGATCGGGCAGCGCATCAGCCGCGCGAAGCAGCGGATCAAGGCCACCGGCACCGAGTTCCGCCTGCCACCGGCCGACGAGGTCGCCGAACGGCTGAAGCAGGTGCTGCACGTGCTGTACCTGATCTTCAACGAGGGCTACACCGCCAGCTCCGGCGAGGACCTGCACCGCGTCGAGCTGACCGCCGAGGCGATCCGGCTGACCCGCCAGCTGCGCGAGCGGCTGCCCCAGGACGGTGAGGTCGCCGGGCTGCTCGCGCTCATGCTGCTCACCGACGCCCGCCGCCCCGCCCGCACCCGCGCCGACGGCGCGCTCGTGCCGCTCGCCGAGCAGGACAGGACGCTGTGGGACGGCGAGGCCATCGTCGAAGGCGTCGAGCTGATCACCCGCACGCTGCAGGACGCGCCGATCGGCCCGTACCAGCTGCAGGCGGCGATCGCGGCCGTGCATGACGAGGCCCCGCGCGCCGAAGACACCGACTGGCCCCAGATCCTCGGCCTCTACGACCTGCTGACCGCGCTGACCCCGGGTCCCATGGTCACGCTCAACCGGATCGTCGCGTTCGCCATGGTCCACGGGCCGGGCGACGGGCTGCTGGAGCTGTCCGTCGCCGAGGCCGATTCCGCGCTCGCCGGCCATCACCGCGTGTCGGCGGTCCGCGCGCATCTGCTCGACCTCGCGGGCGACCACGAAGAAGCCCGCAAGTACTACCGGCTCGCCGCGAGCCAGACGCTCAGCCTGCCGGAACAGCGCTACCTGGAATCGCGCGCGGAACTCGCTTGATCGAGCACCGCGGACACGGCTACCGTTTCCACCATGACTGACACGCGCCGATTTAGCGGCCCCTGGTCCCGTACGGGCACCAGCGGGTCTTCGACGCGCCGCTGACTCCCGATGGTGGCCAGGGGATTTTTCCTTCCCTCAGCCATAACAAGGAGCCAGCCATGCCACAAAGCCTTACCCCGGAACAACTTTCCCGCGACCTCGCCGTGCGTGATCTCACCGATCCCGCCGAGGGACCGCACGCCGTACAGCTCGTCCTCGAACGCGCCGTTACCGCTTTGAGTACGTTGTGGGACTGCGAAGTCCGTTGGTGCCGCGGCCCGAGAGTCGTGACGATCGAAGACAACTACGACAATCTCGGCTACGCGGGCGCGGACGTCACGCGCGATGCGCGCTATACCCGCTATGTCGACGAGCATCGGATGCTGCGCAGTCACTCGAGCGCACTCGTCCCCGCCGCGCTGCGGGAACTCGCCGCCCATCCGGTCGATGACGTGCTGCTCGTGTGCCCCGGGATCGTGTACCGGCGAGACTCGGTCGACCGGCTGCACACCGGGACCCCGCACCAGCTCGACCTGTGGCGCCTGCGGCGCGGCACACTGACCGAGCCCGACCTCGCCGCCATGATCACCGCGTTGCTGGAAGCGTTGGTACCCGGCGCTTCCGACCTCCGGTCACCGCGCGCCCACCCGTACACGACCTCCGGCCTCCAGGTCGACGCCAACGGCATCGAGATCCTCGAATGCGGTCTCGCGCACCCGGCGGTGCTCGCGCGCGCCGGCCTCGACGGATCGTGGAGCGGCCTCGCGATGGGCATGGGACTTGACCGGATTCTCATGCTGCTCAAGGAGATCCCCGACATCCGGCTGTTGCGCACGGACGGCCAGATGACCGACCTCGCGCCCTATCGCCCGGTCTCCCCCATGCCCGCGATCCGGCGCGACGTGTCCATCGCGGTCGACGCCGGCGACCTCGCCGAGGACCTCGGCGACCGCGTCCGCACCGCGCTCGGCGACGACGCCGACTGCGTCGAGTCGGTCGAGATCCTCAGCGAGACACCGTGCTCTGCCTTGCCCCCGCAAGCACTCGACCGGCTCGGCGCTCGACCTGAGCAGAAGAACATGCTGGTCAAGATCGTTCTCCGGCACCTGGAGCGCACGCTTTCGGATCCGGAGGCGAACTCGTTGCGCGACCGCGTTTATGCTGCGCTGCACCAAGGTCCGAGGGAGCACCCATGCCGATCGAAGCCGAACTGACCGCGGTACTGCGGAACCCGGACGAGGTCCGCGCCGCGTTGAGTGCCCGCGCGGAGGTCGAGCGCTGCACCTACTCCGACACGTACTACGACTGGCCGGACCACCGGCTCACGGAAGGCGACTACAACCTCCGCGTCCGCACGGTCACCACCGGCGAGTCGACGCGAACCCTGCTCACCTTCAAGGAGCCGAGGACCGGTCCTTCACGGCACGCGAAGCCCGAGCACGAGACCGAAGCGGGCGACGCCGGGGTGTTGCGCACGATCTTCCACGGACTCGGCCTCGTGGAACGGATCGCCTTCCGGAAGCACTGCGAGAACTTTCACTTCACCGACCGTGGCCACGACCTGCTCGCGACCGTGGCCGAGATCCCGGACCTGGCCGGGCAGACGTTCCTCGAACTGGAGACGCTCGTCGAACCCGAGCACGTCGACACGGCACTCAAGGTGATCCGCGCCGTCCTGCACGACCTCGGCGTCACCGACGACGACCTCTCGACCCAGTCCTACACCCGCCGAGTCGCCGCCCTGCGACGGTCGTGAGTGTTTAGGCCGTTTAGAACCGGCCTAAACACTCACGACCCCGGTCTCCCCTGGCCGGGGCCGTGAACACGGGGTTCCCCTGCTGCACCCAACGAAGTTGATCTTCGCGAAACCCGAGTTTGGGCCAGTGGATGGCCCAAACTCGGGTTTCGCGTGGCCATACCCGACAGCTTGGGCACGAGTGGTAACTCAGCTGCATCTAGCGGAGCAGAGGTACCACTCGTGCAACACACCAACCCGGACGGCACGAACGGGGCGCATGTCACGCTCAGCGTCACGGAAGTGGCGTTTGTTCCGTCCAGCCCGGCTTAGGGACCGGCGACCAGGCCTTCTCGGACCGCCCACAAAGCCGCTTGGGTCCGCGAGGCCAGGTCCAGCTTCGAGAGCACATTGCTCACGTGGGTCCGGGCCGTCCGCTCACTGATCACCAGCGCGTCCGCGATGTCCCGGTTCGACTTCCCCTGCGCCACCAGCACCAGGATCTCGCGTTCGCGCGGGGTGAGGACGGTCGCCGTCCGCTGCGGCGCGACCAGCGAGCGCGTCAGTTTCCGGGCCACGGCCGGATCCAGGTGCACCTGGCCGCGGTTCGCGGCGCGGACGGCGGCGACCACCTGGTCGGCTTCGGCGTCCTTGAGGAGGTACCCGGCCGCGCCGGCCTCGAGTGCCGAGTGGACGCGCTCGGCCTCGGAGAAACTGGTCAGCGCCACGACTTCGACGTGCGGGTAGAGCTTCTTGATCGCGCGGGTGGCGGCGATGCCGTCGAGGCGGGGCATGAGCAGGTCCATCAGGACGACGTCGGGCAGCTTGTCGTCGTGGGCGGAGACGGCGAGCTGGTCGAGTGCCGACTGGCCGTCCGGGGCCTCGCCGAGCACCTCGATGTCGTCGAGCATGTCGAAGAATGCGCGCATACCGCGCCGGACGACCACGTGGTCGTCGACGAGGAACACCCGGATCGGCGGCGAGCCGCCCGTCTGGGTCATGGTGGTTCTCCTACGTTTCGTACTCGTTCTGGATGACCCCCGGCAGGACCGCCCGCACGGTCGAGCCGGTGGGTGAGCTGGCGATCGTCAGCCTGCCGCCGAGCCGTCTCGTGCGCTCGCGCATACCGTCGAGGCCGAGGTGCCCCGGATGCTGCTCCTCGGGGTCGAACCCCGTGCCGTCGTCGGTGACCTCGACGACCAGTGTGCCGCCATCCGCGATCAGCGTGACATCGACCCGGCTCGGGCCCGCGTGCTTCACGCTGTTGTGGACGGCCTCCTGCACGACCCGGAACAGTTCCTCCTCGGCCCGTTCGGACAGCGGCACGCGGTCTTCCGGCGCGTGCACCTCGATCCGGATGTTCTCGCGGACGGCGATCGCGGCTGCCCGTTTGCGGATCGCCTCGGCGAGCCCGTCCTCGTGCAGCGCGTCGGGCCGGAGCTGGAACAGGGCCGCGCGCATCTCGGCGAGCGCGCCCTGGGTGAGGCCGCGCAGCTCGGTCAGGCCGCGCGCGACCGGGCCGCCCGGATCACCGCCTTCCTTCTGCACCGCGAGCTCGACCGCGCGGGTGTGCAGCGTCATCGAGAACAGCGCCTGTGAAACGGAATCGTGCAGCTCGCGGGCCAGCCGGTGGCGCTCCTCGAGCGCGGCGACCTGGGACGCCTCGTCGAGCAGTTCCATGACCTCTTCGACGCGCAGCTGCTCCTCGCCGACGACCGAGGCGATCATGATGCGCGCCGAGGCCGCGCCGACGGACCCGGCGAGCAGGGTCTCGGCGTGCTGCACCAGTTCGGGGGCCGCCTCCGCCTCGGGGGCGACGGCCAGGCCACGGTCACGCGCATACTTGTCCAACGCGCCGTCGGCGCCGACGAAACGCTCGGTCAGCGTCCGCAGCTCCCCCACGGTCACCCGGCCGCGCCAGATCCGCGGCCGCTCCGGGTCGGCGAGCGCGTCAACGAACAGCACCGCCTGCGCCCGCTCGGCCGCGGTGGGCGGGCGGCCCGCGAGCGAGACCGCGAAATAGCCGCCGATGTTGACCAGCATGCTCCAGAACATCGCGTGCCCGACCGGGTCCATCCCGGTGAGCCCGAACAACGCCTGCGGGCGCAGCGCGGCGATCCCGAACGGCCCGTGCGCCAGGAACGAGCGCGGCAGCAGCCCGGCGTCGGCGAAGGTCGGCAGCGCCAAGGTATACGCCCATACGGCGAAACCGGCCGACATCCCGGCGAGCGCGCCGTTGCGGGTGCCGCCCTTCCAGAACAGTCCACCGAGGATCGCGGGCGCGAACTGCGCGACCCCGGCGAACGAGACGAGCCCGATCGACACCAGTTCCGTGCCCTGGCCCGCGAACCGGAAGTAGGCGTAGCCGAGCAGCATCACCAGCACGATCGCGATGCGGCGCACGGCGAGCGTGACGCCCGCGAGGTCACCACGCCGGGTCAGCCTCGGATACCGGCGCAGCAGGATGGGCACCACCAGCGAGTTCGACACCATGGTGCTCAACGCCACCGTCTCCACGATGATCATGCCGGTGGCCGCGCTCAGGCCGCCGACGAAGACCAGGAGTGTAAGCGCTTCCTGCGCCGACGCCATCGGCAACGCCAGCACGAACGTGTCCGGATTGACCGAACCGCCGAACTTGAGCAGGCCGGCGGCCGCGATCGGCAGCACGAAGATGTTGATCACCAGCAGGTACAGCGGGAACATCCAGATCGCGCGCTTGAGATGCCCCTCGTCGACGTTCTCGACCACGCCGACCTGCCATTGCCTCGGCAGGAGCAGCACCGCGAGCCCGGAGAGCACGATCATCCACGTCCACGTCGCCGTGGTGCCGCCCAGCGAGAACAGCGTGGTGAGCTTCGCGTGCGCGGCCTGGGTGAAAAGGTCGCCGAAACCGCCGTACAGCCCGAAAGTCACGAAGACTCCCGCCGCGACGAACGCGACCAGTTTCACGACCGACTCGAACGCGATCGCCGCGACCATGCCCTCGTGCCGCTCGGTCGCGTCGAGATGCCGGGTGCCGAAGAGGATGGCGAACCCGGCCAGCAGCAGTGCCACGTAGAGCGCGGTGTCCTGGAAGAACGGGACGGCCGGGGTGGTATCCGGCTGGCGGCGGATGACCTCGAAGGTGGTCGACACCGCCTTGAGCTGCAGCGCGATGTACGGCACGACCCCGAGCACCGCGATCACCGTGACCAGCCCGCCGAGCCAGGTGCTCTTGCCGTAGCGCGCGGAGATGAAGTCCGCGAGCGAGGTGATCCGGTTGCGCCTGCTGATCCGGATGATCCGGCGCAGCACCAGCCAGCCGAGGCCGAACATCAGCGTCGGGCCGAGATAGGTCGTCAGGAAGCCGACGCCGCTGGTGGCCGCGCGGCCGACGCTGCCGTAGTACGTCCACGAGGTCGCGTACACGGTGAGCGAGAGCGCGTAGATGGTGCCGCGGCTGATCAGGCTCCGGCCCGCGTCGGCGCGGCGGTCGCCGTAGAACGCGACCGCGAAGAGCACGGCGAGGTAGGCGACGGACACCGTGACCACGACCCAGGTCTGCAGCACCGCGCTATCCCGAGCGTCCGGCGAGCGCGGCGGCCAGTCCGATGAGGACGGCCCAGACCACGAACAGGTAGGCCCAGATGACCGGCACCCCGAAGACCTGGGCGCCGGTGTTGAACACCGACAGCAGCGGCGGCACGAGCAGCACGAATCCAAACACCGTTATCAAAATCAGGCGGCCGTTGAACGACTGGTCCTCCTCCGGCCCGTTCACCTCGCCGCGCCCCGTCTCCGCCACCCGCGCCCCCACTACACCCTTGCCGCGATTCCGCCCGCGAAATACCGACGATCTCCGTCAAGTTCGGTCAGCGTAGAACGCGCGGCGCGGCGGTGCATCCCGGAAGCCGCTGATCGGGACACCGAATCCGATAATCGCGGATGCGAAGGCGGCAAAACCGCGCACCCGGCCTTTGTGCGGCGCGCACAAAGAAATCGTTGTGCGCACCGCACAGTCGATACGGAAACCGCAGTTGGGCAAGTGCTCGACCCGGCGCCCGCCTGGCGCGCTTTGGTACGCGGGCCAGGCGGGCGGCCGGGTGAAAAGTCCGATTTGGACGTGGCGGAAAATTCTTGGCGGGTACGGGCGTGTCGCGGCGTCAGTCGACGCGGACGTGGAGCGTTTCGAGCCCTCGCAGCAGCGGGTCGTCGCGGAACACCGGCGCGGGCTTGTCCGGGTCGAGCCGCAGCTTGGGGAACCGGGTGACCAGCTTGGAGAAGTACGTCTGCCCCTCGATCCGCGCCAGCGCGGCGCCGATGCAGAAGTGGATCCCGAAGCCGTAGCCGAGCTGCCCGTTCGGCTCGCGGGTGATGTCAAGCCGCTCCGGGTCGGGGAACCGCGCCGGGTCCCGGTTGGCCGCGCCGACGACCGGGTACAGCAGCTGGTCCTTCTTGATCAGCTGACCGCCGATGACCACGTCCTCGACCGCCTGCTGCGGGGTCATGATCGGGGCCGGTCCGTCATAGCGCAGCAATTCCTCGGCCGCGTTCGGCGCGAGCCCCGGGTTTTCCCGCAGCAACCGCATCTGGTCCGGATTACCGAATAATGCAAACGTTCCATTGGCGAGGTAATTCGCGGTGGTCTCCAGCCCCGCGTTGAGCATCGCCATGCAATTGAGGATCAGTTCCTCGTCGGTCAGTTTCCCGTCCGGACCGGTCAAGGTGACCAAGGTCGAGAGCAGGTCGTCCTTCGGCTCCCGCCGCCGCTCGCCGATGATCTCGATCAGCCGCTCGTTGAACTCGTTGAGCCCGACGTGCGCGGCCGAAGCGATGGCGGGCGCGTCCTTCGCGTACTGGGCGCCGAGCAGCTGCATCATCTCGGTGGACAGGTGCGTCATCCTGGCGTGGTCCTCGCGGGGGACGCCGATGAACTCCATGATCACCGTGGACGGCAGCGGGTAGGCGATCGCGGTCATCAGGTCACCGCCGCCGTCGGCCTCGATCCGGTCGAGCAGCCGGTCGGTGACCGCCTCCACCTGCGGCCGGTAGGACTCGATCAGCTTGGGGGTGAACGCCTTGCTCATCAGCCTGCGCACCCGCGTGTGGTACGGCGGGTTCGCGAACGGCAGCATCAGCCCGAGCTGCCGCTCGAAGTTCGCCATCCGGTCGCGCATCACCTGCGGCACGGAGGCGAACAGGTAGTCGGTCACCGGCGGCCGCAGGATCGCGTGGTTGCGCAGCAGCTTCGACACGTCGTCGTAGCGCGTGAAGATCCAGCCGCCGACGGTGTCCTCGTAGTGGATCGGCGCGCTCTCCCGCAGCGCGCGGTAGAACGGGTACGGGTCGTTGAGGAACGCCGGGTCGAGCGGGTTGAACGCGATCGTCGTCTCGGCTTTCGACCGGGCGGATTCGGCCTGGATCAACGTGTTCGCGCTGCGGCGCTCCTCATCGGACAGTGCGGTGTGGACGGCCGCGGCCACCTTCTCGTCGTTGGGCTCGACGAACATGGTGAAGTGGTCGCCGGGGATCTCGACGAGGTCCAGCTCGCCCAGTTCGACCTCTTCCCAGCCGTTGGCGGGCAGGTCGAGCTTGAGCGCGGTGTTGCGGTGCGGCTTCATCACCGGCGGGAAGCCGTCCATGGCCTTGAGCAGCGTGACCTTGAGATCGGACGGCCGGGGCTGGTACTTGACGTTGGCCTCGATGTTCGCCTGGTACACGCGGAGCATGTTGCCGATGTGCTCCTCGACCGGCAGTGAGCCGTTCGCGCCGAGGAACCGGCCGAGCCGCTCTTTCTGTTCCGACACGGCCAGTTCCGGGTCGATCTCGACGCCGGCAGGGCCGCCCGACTTGAACGCGAGCCGGTTCATGGTGAGCAGCTCTTCGATGGCGGCCGCGTCGTCCTCGGGCGGCAGCGGCTGGCCGGGGATCGGCACGTACGAGTCGAGCAGCACGATCCGCGTGACCTCTTCGCCCGCCTCGCGCAGCTGGCGGCCCATCTCGTAGGCGACCACGCCGCCGAACGAGTGCCCGCCGAGCAGGTACGGGCCGTACGGCTGGACCAGCCTGATCGACTCGATGTACCGCGCGGCCAGCTCCTCGACCGTGTCGAGCGGGTCCTCGCTGCCGTCGTACCCGGGTGCGCGCACACCGTAGAACGGCCGCGCCGAGCCGACATCCCTGGCCAGCTGCAGCAGGTAGTACGCCGCCCCGAGCGCGCCGCCGACGCAGAAGAACGGCCGCGCCGCGGTCAGTCCTAACAGGAGGGTGGAGTTCGTGGTCGTCGTGCTCTCGGCGGGTTCTTCCTTGACCGCCAGGTGCCGCGCGATCGAGTCGATGGTCGGGTGCTCGAGGAACAACGTGTGCGGGATCCGGAACCCGAGCCAGTCCGACAGCCCCGACTGCAGCGCGGCGACCGACATGGACTCCAGCGCGAACCGGTCCAGCCGGACCGTCGCGCCCACCTGGTCCGCGGGCAGCCGCAGCTCGGCGGCGACGTTCTCGATCAGCCAGTCGCGCAGAGCGTCCACAGTGGGCTCAGGCCGGTTGAGCAGCACCGGCTGTTCCGTAGGCGCGGCAAGGAAATGCCCGAAGACGTCGTCGCCGCCGTCGAAGTGCTCGCGCACGAGTTTCCGGCTGTACGCGACCGTGCACTCGACCAGCTCATAGGCGGGCAGGCTGCCCGCGTGGAACGTGTGCCGCTGACCCTGCAGGTGCTCGATCCGGTCGTACACGCCGTCGAGGATGTCCTCGCTGCCGAAATGCGGCAGGAATCGCCAGCGCCGCTGGGTGTGCACCTCGACGAGTTCGCCGCCCATGCGCTCGACGTTCTCGCGCAGCTTGATGACGATGTCGTCGCCGTCGAGCCCTGGCTCGCCATAGGAATAGCAGGCGTAGACGTCCTGGTCGGGATAGCGGTGATGGAACGCGACGGCGTGCCCGCGCGCGGCCGATGGCCGAGTGTGCTGATCGACCAGGTAGAACGCGGACCTGGGCAGGCCGGTCGCGGTGATGACCGTGGTGTAGTAGTCCATCACGCGCACGCGCCCGGCGAGGTCGCGCTCCTCCGGGGTCGCGTCGAGCACCGGCAGCAGCTGGTCGAGCGGGACGGTCAGCACGAGGTCGTCGGCCGTCACCACGCCCTGGTCGGTCGTGATCCGCACGCCCCCGGTCCCCGCGTCGAGGTCACGGTCGATCGCGGAAATCGTTGTCCCGCAACGGACATCGCTGAGCTGCGCGGCGACCTTCTCCCACAGGCCCTTGAACCCGCCGAGGATGGTGAAGCTGCCGGTGTGCCCGAGCAGCTCCGGCTTGGCCGACAGCAGGCCGGTCATCTCGGCGTACTTCACGAAGTAGAGCGCGGGCAGATCACCGGCGAGGTAGCCGTACCCTGCCGAGGTGTAGCCGATGCCGAGCGACTCGGCCAGCGACTCGAGGCCCTGCTCGGTGAGCCACTGTGAGACGGGCTGCGCCAGCGACCGCGCCGAGTGCGCGAGGCCCGGTTCGGCGATCTGCGGGAACAGCCGGTCGCGCAGCTCCGCGTACTTGCCGAACGTCTCGCGCCGGAAGAAGGCCGTGCTCTGCGGCTTCGCCTCGCCGTCGTCGAGGTCGTAGACCCGGTGCGGGGTGGTGTCCTCGGTCGGCATGCCGAGCTCGGCCGCGAGCTGGGCGACGTTGGCGTACTGGGTGGTGCAGACATGCCCGCCGAGGTCGTACGCGCGGTCGTCGATGTCGACCGACTCGCATTTGCCACCGACCTCGGGCAGGGCCTCCAGCACGATCGCGCGGTGCCCGGCGCGTTCCAGTTCCCTCGCCGCGCTCAGCCCGGCAGGACCGGCGCCGATCACCGCGATGGTCCGCTTAGGACTGTCCTCTGTGGAGTGACCGGAGAACGGGCAGCCGATCATCTTCGGCGCCGGCTCGGCCGGTTCTTCCAGGCGCGCGGCCGCGCTGAGGCTGTACAGCAGCACGCGCAAGTGGTTCAGCGAGGCGTTCTCGTACGGCGAGGTCGCGAGCACACTGCCGAGCGACTCGGGCGCGACCGCCGGGCTGAAGCGCAGGCCCTCGATCTTCGCGTTGGTGACCAGCGAGTCGAGCTGCAGGGTCGCGAGGTCGATCCACGGCAGGTCCCATGGCCGCATGCAGTCGAGCGCGAGTTCGTTCTCCTCGTCCGACTCGGTGACCGGGTGCAGCTGGACCTGCAGGGTCCCGCCGATCGGGCCGCCTTCGAGGATCCGCTCCCGCAGTTCGAGGTGCAGGAAGTTCTTGGGCCTCGGGTCGTCGATGTCGCCGGGGTCACGCGGGTTCTCCGCCGGCGGCTCGGGCGGCAGGCCGCGGCCCTCGAAGTCGACGTGCCCGGTGTCGGGCGCGCCGGTCGCGGGCAGCAGCCGGTAGCGCACGAGGTACTGGGTGCCGTCCGCCGCGATATAGCCGGTCGGCGCCTGCGAGTAGTAGTGGTAGTCGGCGAAAGTGCTGGCATAGCGGTAAAGCCGCCAGCCGTTCCGCTTGAAGTCCGGCACCTCGCGGTCGATGTCGTCGGCCTCGCCGTTGGAGTACCGCAGGAACATGTCCGCGGTGCGCAGGAAGAACAGTTCGCCCGTGTTGAGCGACAGGTCGAGCAGGCCCTCCTCGGTGCCGGGATCGCGCAGCCGGAGCGTGATCCCGCGGATCGACGGCGCGATGTCGTCGCTCTCGACCCCGTTGCTGTACCGGGCGAGCACGTCGAATTCCCGGCCCGGGCGCAGGAAATCATGCGCGGGCAGGTCGAGCGTCTCGTTGAGCTTGAGCGTGCCCGCCGCTGTGGTCGCGTTCTTGTGGAACGTCCGCGCGCGCGTCATCCGGGCGGCGTCGACCAGCGGCGACAGGCCGTCGAGCACCGCCTGGAAGTCCGCGTCGACCTCGAGTAGACGCGGGTCGCCGACCCCGTTCGAAAACCGCATCACGCCTCCACACTCTGCTGAACCGAAACCCGGATCGTGGCGGGCGAGGAGGTGATCTCCCCGCTGACGAAAGCCTGCTTGCAGGCGAGCCGCCGCACCTTGCCGCTGGTCGTCTTGCGCACCGTGCCCGCCTTGCCGACCACGACCGCGTGACACGCGAGCTGATGGTCGTCGTAGACCTGACGCCGGACCGCTTCGACGATCCCGTCGACGTCGGCCGCGGTCACCTTCTCCTGCTTGGTCTCCACGAACAGCACGAGCTGCTCGCCCTGCTCGTGGTCAACGGCGAACGCCGCGACCCCGCCGGGGCGCACGAGCGGGTGCACGTCGCGGACGCAGTCCTCGATGTCGGACGGGTAGAGGTTGCGGCCACGCACGATGATCAGGTCCTTGAGGCGCCCGGTGATGAACAGTTCGTCCTCGTGGAAGAAACCGAGGTCGCCGGTGCGCAGGTAGTCGCCGTCCTCGCCGTCGACGCGGGCGTGGAACGTCTCGCCGGACTCCATGCCCCAGTAGCCGAGTCCCTTGGTCGGCGAGTCGACCCAGATCTCGCCGACTTCGTCCTCCCGGCACGGGACACCGGTCGCGGGGTCGACGATCCGGACCGCGCCCGGCTTGGTGATCCGGCCGCACCCGAGATAGGTGACACCGTCCGGCGCGGCGACCACCTTGCCACTCTCCAAAGAGGACTTGTCGACCGTCAGCACGGCGCGTCCGCCCATCGACACACTGACCGAGGTTTCCGCCAGCCCGTAGGCGGGATAGAAGACCTCGCGCTTGAGCCCGGTGTCCGCGAACGCGGTGAAGAACGCGTCCACAGTGGAGGGACGGATCGGCTCGGCCGCCGACATGACCACCCGCAGCGAGCCGAGGTCCCAGGCCGCGCGCTGCGCCGGGGTCGTCTTGCGGACCGCGAGTTCGAACGCGAAGTTCGGCGCGGCGGTGTGCGTGGCGCGGACGCGCGCCATCACGTCGAACCAGACGGACGGGCGCTGCAGGAACGTCATCGGTGACATCAGCGTGGTCCGCCCGTTGCCCGCGATGGTCGAGCAGATCACGCTGATCAGTCCGAGGTCGTGGTACTGCGGCACCCAGAACACCCCGCGCGTGTCCGGGCCGAGCCCGAGATCGGCGGCGTTCGCGGTGACCTCGTGGGCGAGGTTGCCGTGGGTCAGGATCACGCCCTTGGGCGTCGCGGTCGACCCGGAGGTGTACTGCAGGAACGCCGGATCACCGAGGCCGGGATCGTGCCAGGTCACCGGGCCGGACACGGTCTTCTTCTTGTCCGTGCGGTACCAGCCGAGACTCGGCCAGCTCGGCGCGTCCTTGCTGAAGAAGCTGGTCACCGTGCCCGCGGTGCGCGAGCGGTCGTAGAAACTGTTGGTGAGCACGCCACGGGCGCCGCAGTTGTCCACAATGGCCGTGAAGGTGGCGAGGTCCTTCTTGAGCTTGAACGGGTTCGGCGGGTAGACAGGCACCGGCAGCACCCCGGCCGCCAGGCAGCCGAGGAACGCGCCGACGAAGTCGAGCGAGGGCGGGTAGACCAGGATCGCCCGGTCGCCGGGCTGGAATCCCCACTCCCGCACCGCTTCCACGACGCGATCGGCCGCGTCGCCGAGTTCACGCACGGTCAAGCTGGCCTCGGGCTGGCCTTTCTCGTCGACGAAACTGAACAGGCGACGATCCGGATCGGTGGCGCGCAGCCTCTGGAACGCGGCGAGGATGTGCTCGGTCACGGGAGCCTCCGGGGGATGGGTCAACTGCGGACGGTCACGGCTTCGGGGCGTTGCTCCAGCTCAACGCGGTACGGGGTGCCCGCCACATGCGCGACGAGCAGGTCTTCACTGAGGTCGACGGCGGACGGGTGCACCCGCGCCTGGCGTGCCACGTGGTCGCGCACGGCGATCTGCGCGAGGTGGTCACGGCCGCGCGCGGCGGGCGGCAGGCCGTAGACCTGGGCGACCGTGCCGACGAGCCAGTCGCACTGCTCGACGTCGGACCGGGTGAGCGTGGTGCTGCCCGCCTTGGTGCGCGAGAGGCCGAGACCGTCCACATAGGTCCGATCGCGGAGGAAGGCGCGGCGGTGCTCCGGCGCGGCGGTGCCGAAGGATCCGGTCGGCATGAGCACTTCGACCAGCCGCATCGCGACCAGCACCCGGCCCGCCCTGATCAGCTGCAGGTCGATGATCGGGAACCGGCCGTCGAGCCCGGCGAACCTGGCCTCGACTTCGATCTCGCCGCTGTCGGGCAGCGGCTCGAACTGCTCGAACCGGCTGATCCGGCACGGATACGCGACCTGACCGCTCGGAATCGAACTTACCCATTGCCACAGGCTGTCGTGCGGGATGACATGCGTCGCCGCGTCCAGCAGGCCCTGGTTCAACCGTCCACGGGGGACACTTCCCAGGCTCGCGTCCAGTACGCCGGACGCGCCGTTCGACCCGCGCCGCAACGACTTCAGGTACTGGAAGGCGGGACCGTGGAACAGCGACCCCGAGGCGTAGAAGCCGGTCACCGTTTCGACGTTCGCGAGCGGGGCAAGCGTTTGCGGCCGAGACCCGGGCGTTCCGATGGTCGCCGTCGCCACCGGTTCGAAGCGGGACAACGCCGGAGTGGTCGCGTCGCGCCACGCCAGCACTGTCGACTTCTCGCCGTCCTTTTCGGACTTGAGCCGGATCGGCCCGGTCGCGGGAATCCACCGCCGGAGTTCGATGTCCTCCAGCACGAACGCGTCCTCGGCAGGCGCGAGACGGTCCACGACGGACATCATCGGCAGCGCCGGGACCGTCCACGTCGGACGGTGGTCACCGAGCCAGGTGTCGGCGCGCACGTCGAGCACCTCTTCACCGGCGGGCTCACCTTCGACCACCCGCACACCGAGGTCGACCGCGCTGTAGATGCGCTTGCCGTCGACCCACAGCCAGGCCTTCGCGCGGGCGTGGTTCCCGCCGAACTCGGTGATCTCCAGCTCGGTGCCGATCACGCCGTGCGCGGGAACGACCTGGCCACGGTATTTCCAGACCAGCGGCCGCTGTCCGGTCAGCACCTCGAACCTCGGCGCGGTCATGCCCGCGCCGGCGCCGCGCTCGATCAAGTAGAACTGCAGGAGCTGGTACATCGCCTCGATGCCGAGCGAGCCGGGCTGGACGGGGTCCTGGAAGAAGTGGGCCTTGAAGAACCACTCCCCCGCGTCGACGTCCTTCTCCGCGGTGAGCCGCCCGAGCCCCGCCTCACCACCGGCCGGGTCGTATCCGGTGACCCGGTCGAGCATGAGCAGCATCGGACCGGCGAGCCGCAGCGGCCCGGCGCAGTACTTCGCCGGGCGCGTGGTCAGGTCGGTCACCGGCCCCGGCGGCGCGGCGATCGCGGCCCGTTCCGCGTCGGACGCGCGCAGGCCCTGCTGGTCCTCGAAGGCCGATTTCGGGAAGAAACCGAAAACGGTGTCCATGGTGAACACGGTCGTGTCATCGGCGAAACACTCGACGGCGAACGAAACAATGATCATCGTCCCGGTCACCGAGATGTCCCGGAGAGTGGCATGTGTGCGGATCACCTTTGTCTCTGGCGTGATGTAGCCGGAGACTATGCCTTCACCGTCGAGATTTCGGAAGAGCAGATCGTCGGCTATTTCCACGGCGCAGCCCACGAAGGAGGCGAGCCAGCCACAGGGTTGCAGCGCGACCTCCATCAGCACGGCGAGCGGCATCGTGCCCTTGTTCTCGTCGAAATACCAGACCCGATCGGGCACTTCGTAGTCGGCGACGACGGAACTGCCGACTTCCATACCCCCCAATTTACCGGTGGTTTCGGTAATCCGCGTCATGAAGTGGTAGGGCGGTCCCGGCAAACGGGCCACCCGGCGATGCCCGTCGAATCGGGAATACAGCTCGCCGAACGCACCGGACGGTTTTCCCCAAGCACAGGAAAGCAACGATTCATAACCGAACCGGACACCGTCCACCTCGGCGACCAGGCCGGTCTCGGGCTCGGTCTCGGCGAGCAGCCGGTCACGCCACTGCTCGAGCGGCCAGTCCGGCACCAGCCGCAGGCCCACCCGCTTGGCGTGGAACGCCTTCACACCATCCACAGTGCAAAGTACGTCGGCGAAGACGGTCGGGTTCGGTCCGGCGGAAAGTTCGGTAACGAAGACCTCGTAGGCGAGGTTCTTGCTGGCAGGGGTCACCTGGCCGCGGCACCGGAGGTCGTAGGCCGCGCCGGGCACCGGCTCGAACCGCCACGCGTCGTTGCCGAGGGTGAAGCCGCACGCCGCGAGGTAGAACGCCATGGCTTGCAGGCAGCCCTGGAACATCAGCGTGCCCGGCATGCACGGGTCGTTCTTGAAGTGACCCTCGAAGAACCAGTCGTCCGGAGTGATCGGAGTCTCGGCGCGCAGGTAGCCACGGCGCCACGGTCCGCCCGCCGGCTCGAAGTCGGTGACCTCACGCAGGAACAGCAGGTCACCTTCGTCGATCCGGGGCGTCCGGCTGTGCGACCGGGTGATGTCCCAGGCCTTGCCGAAGCAGTCGGCCGGGCGGCCTTCGGCGAACGCTCGTATGGCATCGGCGTCGTAGCGGCGGGGCGCGCCGGTGATCGCGGGCGGGTCGAGCTGCCCGGCGGGCGGCTCTTCCCGGCCCGGGTCCCAGATGACCCCGGCGCTCGCCGCCAGCTCTTGATCGGTGAAGAACCCGGCTTGCCCTTTTCGGACGGACAGCCGCAGCTCGCCGTCGACGTGGCAGTCGTAGTGGAAGAAGAACAGCCGGACGCCGCCCAGTTCGGCGTGGTCGTCGATGTGGATCTCGTACTCGAGCTTCTCGCCGGGCTTCGGCGGGCTGCCGTGGAAAGTCAGCTCGCAGCCGAGCAGGCGGTAGACGCGCTCGCCGCGGTTGAGCAGGTCGGCGCCGAGCCAGCTGATCAGCAGCAGGTCGGCCTGGCCCGCCTCGACCAGGATGCCCGGCGGCATGCGGCCGGTGCTGTCGAGATACCAGCTGCCCGGCTCGACGTCGGTCTCGGTCCGGATGGTGCCGGTGCCCATCGACCCTGCGACGGCGTCGATGTCGATCACCCGGTCGGCCAGCAGCATGGGCGGTGACGGCATCCGGGTCTGCCTGGCGTACCCGTCCTGCGCGGCGAACAGCTCGCCGAACAGCTCCGAGATCTTGCCGACGGCGAGCTGTTCGAGCTGCTTCCGGTCGAACAGCGGACCCTTTGTGTCCACTATGGACAACACGGATGGTAGGTGTGGCGCACGCGCCATGGTGGTCTCGGGCACCTTGATCTCCGGGAGGTGAGCGGGCAGCGTGACGACGCGGTCCGGTTCGCGGTCGGCGGGCAGCGACGCGGCGAGCCGGTCGAAAAGTGCTTGACTGTCAACGGAAACTCCGGCCGCGACGAGTTCGGCCGCGACCCGGGACAGCTGCCGGACACTGCGGCCGTCCTGCGCGTCGAGTGGGATGGCGAGGTGCTCGCGGTCGCCGAGGGTCCGGCGGATCCAGTCGGTGCACAGCGTTTTCGGGCCGTGCTCGATGAAGATCCGCACGCCGTCGTCCCAGGCCCGTTCGACGGTCCCGGCGAAATCCATGGTCCCGACGGCCTGCGCGGTCAGCGCGTCGGCAGCACGTTCCGCGGTCGGGAGGTAGGAACCCGTGGTGGCGCAGCTGTAGAAGCGGACGCCGTCCGGCGGCGTGGCGGGCCGGTTGTGCAGCCGCCACCACTGCCCGCGCACCTCGCCCAGTTCCGGGGTGTGCACGGCGAGTTCGTACGGGATCGGCAGTGTGTACGAGGGATCGAGCCGTGCGAGCACCCGCTCGCACGCGGGCACGTCGCCGCCGATGAGGCAGGAATCGGGCGAGTTGATCGCGATCAGGTGCGCGGCGACCTCACCGTCGAGCGCCTTGCGCGCGAGGTCGGGTTCGATGCCGACCAGGTAGTTCTTCCAGCGCGTGCCCGCGATCCCGGCGCGCGCCCACGCGCGGCGGATCGCCGCGAACTCGCCCGCGACCTCCCGCGTGAACATGCCGGAAGCGTTCATCTCGGCGATCAGCGCGCGCATGTCGGTCCAGACGCCGAGCGCGACGAGCGCGTTCGACTCACCCGCCGAGTAGCCCAGCGCCGCGCTGGGTTCGAGTCCGAGCAGGTCACGGCTGATCGCGGCGTGCACCTGGCTGAGCAGCGCGGTGCCCCAGATCTGGTCGAGCACGGTGCGCGGCGCGCTGTCCGGGCCGTCGAACGCCCAGGCCGCCGCCTCGCGCACGGAACCGGACCTGGCCTCGATCTCCTCGATCAGGTCGGGGAACGCGAGCAACAGCTCCCGGCCCATGCCGGGGTACGCGGAGATCCCGCCGGTGAAGACGAACCCGATCTCACCGGTCAGCGGGGTCTCGCGAAAGGCGACGCCCTCGGGTTTCGGGCCGCCGTGGGTGAGCCAGTGCTTGGCCGGTTCTTCGTCACCAAGGAGTACGAGTCGGGCTGGGCCCGTGTCGGACTCGCGACCGGCTTCGAGTGCTTGGATCACGCCTCGCTTGTCGGCGCCGGAGTAGACGCGGAGCTTGGCGGAGTGCTCGGCGACCCACGGCCTAGAGGTGCACGCTTTGACCAGCACGCGCTTTTCCTTGCCCGCCAGAGGTTTAACGGCAACCTCTGCCGCGCACACGTCGAACGCGGGGTCCGCGGGCGCACCGGCTCGCGGGATCGCCCGGTGGCGCAGTGCCAGCGCGGCCGTGGCGACGGCGAGCAGACCTTTGGCGGCGTGCGGGTTGCCGAACAGCTCTCCCGGATCGAAATCCAGATCATCGCTCTCACTGGTCACGTCGTCCAGCAGCGCGATAACGTCACTTTTGTCTACATCAGACAGTCTCTTGAGGACGAGCACGATCGCGGCGTCGCCGGGTTCCCTGTCCAGCCCGAGATCTTTGAGGGCTTGCCTATGTACCGGCTCGTGGGACAGATCGACCGCGCCGACGACGGCGGCGTCCGCCTCACCGGCGCCGATCGCACGTGCTGCGATCTCCAGCGCAACGAGGCCCGACGCCTCTTCTGCCGACACCGTGAAGCTGGGACCGGCGAGGTCGAGGTGGGAGTTGAGCCGGTTGGCGACGATGTTCGGCATGGTCCCGACGACACCCGCGCTGGTGAGGACCGGCGTGAACTCATCGCCGTCCTCCGCGCGCCAGCGTGCGCCGTAGCGGGCGACCTCGGGGTCGCAGCCCATGCCGACGAGCACCATCGTGCGTTCACGGGACAGCTCCAAGCCTTCGACGGCTTCACGAGCGGCCTCCAGGACCAGCAGCTGCTGGGCGAGAGTCCGCTTCAAGTCCAGCGGCGGGACACGCAGACCCGTGAGCTTGACGTCGACGGTCTCGCGTCGAGCCGAGTCACCGGCACCGCTGAACAAGGCCTTGCGCAAGTCGTGGCTGTTCTCGCCGTTGCCAACCCTCGCGCCGATCGCCACGATCGCGACCGGCTCGGACCGCTTGGGCGGCAACGGATCCACCGCCCCGCACAGGTCCACATTGTCCACGACCAGGTGGGCGTTGTTCCCGCCGAACCCGAACGCGCTGATCGCCGCACGCCGCGGGCCGTCCCACGGTTCAGCCTCCTGCAACAGCCGCAACGGGGTGCCATCAAGCGCGTCGATCGGGCTGTCCGCGTGCAGGGTCGCCGGGCGGACACCGGCCCGCATCGCGCCGATCACCTTGAGCAGCCCCGCCACTCCCGCCGCGGTGATCAAATGGCCCACATTGGACTTCGCCGAGCCCACTGCCAGTCCTTTGTGGTCAGCGAAGATCTTGGCCGCGCTCCGCACCTCGACGGCGTCACCGACCGGCGTGCCGGTCGCGTGACATTCGAGCAGCGACACGGTCTCCGGCGCGATCCCCGCCATCTCGTAGGCGAGCCGCATCGCCCGCTGCTGGCCTTCCTCGGCGGGCACGAGGAACCCCGCGCCGCGCCCGTCGTTAGACAGCCCGACCCCGCGGATCACGCCGAACACGTCCTGGTCGGTCACGTCGGAAAGCCGCATCAGCGCGACGAAAGCGGCGCCCTCGGCCGGGACGAGCCCGTCGGCTCCCCGGTGGAACGGTCGGCTCTGCCCTGTCCGGCTGAGCGCGGACAGCGCCGAAAACCCGACATGGATGAACAGGTCATCGGCGCAGTTGACCGCACCGGCCACCATCAGGTCGGCGCCGCGGTCGTGCAGCCGATCGCAGGCGAGCTTGATCGCGTAGAGCGAGGACGCGCACGCCGCGTCCAGCGAAAACGCGCCGGCGCCGAGCCCGAGCGCCTGCGCCGCGAGGTGCGCGGGCAGGCCGGACATGAACCGATTGCGGGCGTCTGAGCGCGGGGCGCCGCGCCAGACCTGCTCGGCGTACGCGGCCATTCCCGCGGTCGGGAAGGACAGGTTGCCCAGCACGAGCCCGGCCCTGGGCGCGGGGCCTTCTTGCCCGGCCTCGCGCAACGCCGCCCTGACACCATGCAGCACCCACTCGACCTGCGGATCGAGCCCGCGGACGTCGATCGCGAGCCCGGCCGGGTCGAACTCGAAGCCCCGGACGTACCCGCCGATGTCGCTCCAGGTGCCGTCCTCCGGCGCGTCCGGCGTGGTCATCATCCGCTCCCGCGGCACCCGCCACCGGCCCTCGGGCGCGGGCCCGAGGCTGGTGCGGCCGTGCGCGAGGTTCGCCCAGAACGCGTCCGGGCCGAGCGCGCCGGGCAGCACGGCTCCCCGCCCGACGATCGCGATCGGTTCGAAGCGCATGCCCACTCCCCTACGGCCGCTTGACCAGCGAAACACCGACCAATTCGGCCCGCACGTCACCGCTGTCGTCGACGAAGACGAGGTCACACTCGGCACCGTCGGCGTGCACCGCACGTGCCGTGAGAACACACCGGACCGGCCCGTCGGCGAGCCCCTTCCGGTACGTCCGGCACTCGGCGACCCCCATCGGCAGGCTCGCGCCGAGCACCTGTTCGGCCCAGAGCAGCGCGAGCTGCAACCCGCCGTCGATCACCGCGGGGTCGGTGTGCCAGATCCCGCCGGGCCACCCCAGCTCCCGTGCTCCGGCGAGAATCGCGGTGCCGCCGTCCGTGCCGAGCCACGGAACCTCTTGGATGGCTTGAAAACTCGGCCCATGGAAGAGCGTGTGCCCGTCGTAGACGTCGGCCTTGGCAGGCTTCAGTCCATCAGGGACAGTCGGCTGCGACGGCTTGTGCGTGATGCGTGCCGCCTTCGCCCGGTAGTACTTACCCTCGATCTCAAGGGTTTCGCCGTCTTTGCGCACGGTGACCGTGTCATCGCCGGTGAGGGCGATCTTGCGCAGCACGCTGAGATCCTTGATCACCGGCGCTCCGGTGGCAGCGAACCATTCCAGCACCATCGCCATCGGCACCACTGCCGAGCCTCCGATGGCGTGATCGTCCAGAAAGGACCGCCGCGGAAGCCGGACGTCTCCTTTCGTCGCCGGTTCCGGCGCGAACGCACCGGCGGAGATCACGACATGAGGCTCGCGCCGCCCGGTCAACTCGGCGACGAAGGCCCGCGCTCCCTGGCCGACCTCGATCAGCGGCACCCCTTGGGCCGCGAAGTGCTCGGCCAGCGCCGGGCTGACCATCCCGCCGTCCCACGGCCCCCAAGCGATCGACCGCACCACGCAGTCCGGCCGCTTCGCCTGCTCGGCACACGCGACCTGGTTGAGCACCTCGTTGGCCATCGCGTAGTCGCTCTGGCCCGGATTCCCTACATGCGCGGAGATCGACGAGAAGACACAAAGGACGGTCAGCGGATCCTGTTCGGTGACGGCGAGCAACGCCCTCAGCCCGTCCACTTTGGTCCCGTAGACCCGATCGAACTGCTCGTCGGTCTTCTCGGCGATCCGTTTGTCCGCCAGCACTCCGGCCCCGTGCACGATCCCCGTGATCGGCCCCCACTGTCCCCGCACATCGTCGAGCGCCTCACCGAGCGCCCGCCTGTCACGCACGTCGACGTCCAGGTACCGCACCTGGGACCCCGCGGCGCGGATGGCGTCCAAGGTCGCCCGGATCTCCCGAGCGCCGAGCACGGCCTTGACCCGCTCGTTGATCTTCGCCGGGGTGGGCTGGTCGGTGTGCTGCATGACCAGCCGCTTCAACTGGGCTTCGTCACTGATCCCGTTGAGGTAATCGGGTTCCTCGGTCAACGGCGTCCGTCCCAAAAGGACCAGCCGCGGCCGATATGTCTTGGCGAGTTCCTTGAGCGCCTCCGCCGTCACGCCACGGGCACCACCGGTCGCGACGATCACGGACTCTTCGGTGATCGCACCCTTCCCGGCCTCCACGGTGCTGGCCGTGGCTTCGACGGTCACCCGCGTCCCATCGGCACGCAGCCCGACGTCCACAGTAGACCCACCGGTCAGCAGCTCCTTGACGATCGCACCCGCGACGGCCGACGGAGTCCGGCTCCCCCGTTCACAGTCGATCGCCTTCACCGACGCATCCGGCCACTCCCGCGCGGCGGTCCGCGCCAGCCCGGCAACCCCGCCGTACCAGGCGCGCTCCGAGCCACCGTGCCCGAAGTCGCCCCCGGTGTCCTGAACGGTGACGAACACCCGGCACCCGTCCGCGACGACCCGCGCGGCCCGGAACGCCTCGCGCTGCACCTCATCCGGGTCGCCATCGCTCAGCCCGCCGAGGTGGATGAGCCCGTACGTCCCCTCGGCCGCCACCCCGACCTCGGCCTGCACGCCTTGGGCTTTGAGCCGCGAGACCACATGCGCCGCGATACCCCGGCCATCCCCGGTGACAACGATCTTTCCGCCCCACAGCCCGGAAAGCGCAAGCCCCGAAGCTTCCGCCGGAACCACCCGCACCGCACGCCGCGCCAGCCCATCCTCAGGCTTCGGCCTGCTGACGATGGCCGTGTCGGCGGACGCACGCAGCCAGTCGATGATGTCCCCCAGCGACCGCAGCCCACTCAGCGCGACAGGATCCACCTCGGGCAGCTCGATCTTCCCGGCCTGAATGGCCGACATGATCGCCACCCGCTTAACCGAGTCGATCCCCAAGTCCCCCGCGAGATCCATATACCCGGCCAGCGTCTCAACGGCATACCCGGTCTTCTCGGCCACAACCTTCAACACCAGCCGCTCAACATCAGTCTCCGGCTCAATAGCCCCCTCAACCCTCGTGAGTGTTCCGACCGGTTCTAACCGGCCCAAACACTCACGACCCCTCAGCCGCTCAACAATCTCCCCCAGCGAACGCAGCTTCCCCAACTCCACCGGATCCACCTCCGGCAGCTCCGGCTCAGCCCGCCGCACCGCCGACAGAATCTCCACCCGCTTGATCGAATCAATCCCCAAATCCGCCTCAAGATCCATGGCCGAGTTGAGCATCTCCACCGGATACCCAGTCTTCTCAGCCACCACCCCAAGCATCACCCGCTCCAGATCAGCCAGGCTCGTGAGCGTTGCGGGCGGTTCTAACCGCCCGCAACGCTCACGACCCCTAAGCCGCTCAACAATCTCCCCCAGCGAACACAACTTCCCCAACTCAACGGGATCCACCTCAGGCAGATCCGGGATCGCCCGCCGCACCGCCGACAGAATCTCCACCCGCTTGATCGAGTCGATGCCCAGGTCCGCCTCGAGATCCATGGTGGGGCTGAGCATCTCCACGGGGTAGCCGGTCTTGTCGGCCACCACGTCGAGCATGACGCGCTCTAGGTCGGAGGGGGTCGTGAGTGGTACGGCCGGTTCTAACCGGCCTAAACACTCACGACCCCTAAGCCGCTCAACAATCTCCCCCAAGGAGCGCAGCTTGCCCAACTCGACGGGATCCACCTCGGGCAAGTCGGGAGTAGCCCGACGCACCGCCGAGAGAATCTCTACGCGCTTGATGGAGTCGATGCCCAGGTCTGACTCGAGGTCCATGGTCGGGCTGAGCATCTCCACCGGGTAGCCGGTCTTCTCGGCAACCACCTCGAGCATCACCCGCTCTAGGTCGGACGGGGTCGTGAGCGTTGCGGGCGGTTCTAACCGCCCGCAACGCTCACGACCCCTAAGCCGATCGACGATCTCGCCTAGCGAACGGAGCTTGCCCAACTCGACGGGGTCGACCTCGGGGAGGTCGGGGGTGGCGCGGCGCACGGCCGACAGGATCTCCACGCGCTTGATCGAATCGATGCCCAGATCCGCCTCAAGATCCATGGTGGGGCTGAGCATCTCCACCGGGTAGCCGGTCTTGTCGGCCACCACCTCGAGCATCACGCGCTCCAGGTCGGACGGGGTCGTGAGCGTTGCGGGCGGTTCTAACCGCCCGCAACGCTCACGAGCCCCTAGCCGCTCGACGATCTCGCCCAAGGAGCGCAGCTTGCCCAACTCGACGGGATCGACCTCGGGCAGGTCGGGGGTAGCACGGCGCACGGCCGACAGGATCTCCACGCGCTTGATCGAATCGATACCCAGGTCCGACTCGAGGTCCATGGTCGGGCTGAGCATCTCCACGGGGTACCCAGTCTTCTCAGCCACCACCTCGAGCATTACGCGCTCTAGGTCGGAGGGGGTCGTGAGTGGTACGGCCGGTTCTAACCGGCCTAAACACTCACGACCCCTCAGCCGGGCGACGATCTCGCCCAAGGAGCGCAGCTTGCCCAGCTCGACGGGGTCGACCTCGGGCAGGTCCGGGGTGGCTCGGCGCACGGCCGAGAGGATCTCTACGCGCTTGATGGAGTCGATGCCCAGGTCTGACTCGAGGTCCATGGTTGGGTTGAGCATCTCGACCGGGTAGCCGGTTTTGTCGGCGACCACGTCGAGCATTACGCGCTCTAGGTCGGAGGGGGCGGTCTCCACTACTAGGCAGTGGCCTTGTACGTCTTCTTCGGGGGTGGGGGCGGGGATGCGGGCGGCAGCGGGGGGTGGGTAGGGCTTGCCGTAGTTGGCGCCTGAGAGCTTCTTGGTCATGCGGGGCTTCACGTCGGCCTCGGCGGGCGGGGCGTTGTGCTCCCAGAGGGCTTCGAAGTCGGCGGTGATGCCGTTGACCGCGAGCCTGCCCAGTGCCTCGTAGAGCGCCGTGACGCCGTGGCGGCCCTTGCGGTCGAGGCTGACCGCGAGGTGCGGGCGTCCGGACAGGATCTTGCCGACCAGGCCGGTGAGCGTCGCGCCCGCGCCGACCTCGACGAAGGTGCGGACGCCCGCCGCGTACATCGACTCGATCTCGTCGACGAAACGGACCGGGGCGGCGAGGTGGTCGGCGATGCGCGCGCGGATCTCCGGGACGGTGACCGGGTAGATGCCGGCGTCGGTGTTGGCGAAGACGTCAATGCGGGGTGTCGCGATCTCGACCGAGTCCAAATAGGAGCGCAGGACGTCCGCGGCCGGGGCCACGAGTGGCGAGTGGAACGCGGTCGCCGTTTCGAGACGGCGGGTGTCGAGACCTGCCGAGGCGAACTTGCGTTCTGCAGCAGCGATTCCAGCAAGAGAACCCGAGACGACGACCTGGGATGGGGCGTTGTGGTTCGCGACCCACACGCCTTCCGGCAGCAGCGGTGTGACGACATCAAACCCAGCCGAGACCGCGAGCATGGCGCCGGAGACGGAGGCTGCGTCACGCATCGCCTCGCCGCGCTTGCGGGCCAGGCGGACCAGGGTCGCGGCGTCGAACGCGCCGGCCGTGTGCAGGGCGACGAGCTCGCCGAAACTGTGGCCCGCGACCGCGTCCGGGGAGATCTTCAGCGCGTCGAGGAGGCTGATCTGCGCCAGTGACTGGACCGCGAGCGCGGGCTGGGCCCACTCGGTCGCGGTCAGCGCTGCCTGCTGGGCGTCGCGTTCCTCGTCCGTGAAGACCGGGACGGGGAACACGACAGTCTGGAGTGGACGGTCACCGATGCCGAGACCGGCCGCGGAGTCCCACACCTCACGCGCGGCGGGGAACTCCATGGCCAGGTCGCCGCCCATGCCGACGTACTGGCTGCCCTGCCCGGAGAACAGGAACCCCACCCGGCCCGAAGCGACCACGCCGAACTCGTACATCACGCCGGTCGGGGTGGTGAACGGCTTCTCCGGCGCCATCGTCACGAAAGCGCAAGCCTGCTTGAGTTTCGACGCGAGATCGTCCACAGAGGACGCCACGACCGCCAGTCGCGCGGTGTCGGTCGGCACGAACTCGCTCTGCGATTCGCGGGCGAGATCGGCCAACGGCACCGAGGAGTCGACTCGCTCGGCCTTGGCCAGCAGCTCGTTGGACGTCGCCGCACTCAGCAGCACCAGCTCGGACGGCGCGGTGTGCGAGCGCCAAGCAGGCCGCGCGTGACCTTCCCCAGGCATGTATTCCTCCAGCGTCAGGTGGAAGTTGCTGCCGCCGAACCCGAAACTCGACACCGAGGCGCGGCGGGGATGACTGGTGTCGCGGATCCACGGGCGGGCCTGCGTGTTCAGGTACAGCGGGCTTTCGGCGAGCCCCAGCTTCGGGTTCGGGCGGTCGACCTTGATCGTGGGCGGCAGGACTTTGTGGTGCAGCGCCAGCACGGCCTTGAGCATCCCGGCCGCGCCCGCCGCGGACTTCGTGTGGCCGATCTGCGACTTCACCGAGCCGAGCGCGCACCACTGGCTGTCCGCGCGGCCGCTCTCGGCGAACACCGTGCGCAGCGCCGTGAACTCCGCGAGGTCACCCGCGGTCGTGCCAGTGCCGTGCGCTTCGACGAGTTCGACCGTGTCGGGGCCGTAGCCCGCCGACTCGTACGCCCGGCGCAGCGCCCGCGACTGACCGTCGGCCAGCGGCGCGTAGATCGCGGTGCTGCGGCCGTCGGACGCGGTGCCCAGGCCACGCAGCACCGCGTAGACCTTGTCGCCGTCACGCTCGGCGTCGGCCAGCCGCTTCAAGGCGAACATGACCAGGCCCTCGCCGAGGATCGTGCCGTCGGCGGTGTCGGAGAACGGCTTGCAGTCGCCGGTCGGCGACAGCGCGGGCGTCTTCGAGAAGCACATGTACATGACGATGTCGTTGAGCGTGTCGACGCCGCCGGTGATCACCATGTCGGCCTGGCCGAGCGCGAGTTCGTTGACACCGGCCGAAAGCGCCGCCAGCGAGCTCGCGCAGGCCGCGTCGGTCGTGCAGTTCGTCCCGTGCAGGTCGAACTTGTTCGCGATGCGTCCGGCGACCACATTGGACAGCAGGCCGGGGAACGACGCCTCCTGCCATGGCACGTAGTTCCCGGCGATCGAATCGCACACCGCCTGCGCCGACGACTCCGGGATCCCGTTCTCCCGCAACGCCTTCAGCCACACGGGACGCTGGAGGCGGCTGGCCATGGTCGCGAGCAGTTCGAGCGGCGCGGTGCCCAGTATGACACTGACCTTGTCGCGGTCTATTTCGGACTGACCGCCGACGTCGGCGAGCACCCGGTCCGCGACCATCAGGCTCAGCAGCTGCGTGGTGTCGGTCGCTTCGAGCTGGTTCGGCGGGATGCCGTACGCCATCGGGTCGAAGTCGACGGGATCCAGGAAAGCCCCACGCTTCCCATAGGTCTTGTCCGGGGCCGACGGGTCGGGGTCGTAGTAGTCCTCGATGAGCCAGTGCGACTCCGGCACGTCCTTGATCAGGTCACGGCCACCGAGCACGGACCGCCAGAAACCGTCCACATCGGACGAACCGGGTAGCAGCGCGGAGACACCGACAACAGCGATGGGCAGCTGGGACATCTTGTCACCTCAGGTCAGTGGGCGCGGCGCGAACGCGAACGCCCGCGCGGGAACGGGAACTCCATACGTGCGAAGCTGGTGCGCGCGCGTGACGACGGCGGCACCCTCCAGCAGGTTCAAGGCGACCTCGACGACCGTGCGCCTGGCCGGTTCGGCGAGGAAGGTGCCCTCGGTCCACCGGTTGAACGCGCCCATCGCCGGGCCGCACCAGATCTGATAGTCGAACCGGCGCGCGGCGTCACCGTCGATCGCCCACCGGCTCGCCTTGCCCAGGTAGGACCGGAAAACAAGCGCCATCTTGTGTTTCGGATCCGCTTCCGCCTTGTCCACTTCGGACGGATCACGGTCACGCCAGAATGCCGCGGTCGACGCCCATGCCTCCTCGACCGTCGCCTGCAGGATGTCGCGCTCCAGCCGGGTGCGCGCGGCCGCAGGGATTTCGTCAAAGCTCCCGTACGACCGGTACATCTCGTAGAGCTGACCGGCGCGCGGCGCGAACATCGTGCCCCGCCGCAGCACTTGCAGCTTCACGCCCTGCTCGAACATGTCCGCCGCGGGCGCCATGATCACGTCGGCGACTTCGGCCTTGGCCAGCATCTCCTTGGCCGCCAAGGAAAGCCCGGACTCCACACAGGACTGGTTCACCGAGCCGGTGACCACATAGGCCGCGCCGAGCGCGAACGCCGCCGCCACCGCCTCTGGCGTGCCGAGCCCGCCCGCCGCGCCGACCCGGACCGGCCGCTCATAGCCGCCGGCCAGCTCGTCACGCAGGGAAAGAATCGTCGGCAGCAAGGCCATCAGCGGCCGGTTGTCGGTGTGCCCGCCACTGTCGGACTCGACCGTGATGTCCTCCGCGACCGGGATCCGTGCGGCCAAAGCGGCTTCCTCGGCCGTGATCTGCCCACGATCGAGCAGCACCCGCAGCAGCGAAGCCGGTGCTGGCGCCATGAACTTCGCGGCGACCTCGGTCCGCGACACCTTCGCGAACACCCGCCGCGCCCGCACGACCTGGCCGGACTCCAGCCGCAGCCCGGCCACCGCGCACCGCACGACGGCCGGGGTGAGATCCATGAACGCCGACGCCGACACGATCGGCACCCTGCGCTCGATCAGCAACTCCGCGACCCGGTCCTCGATCGCGCTCTCGTTCGGCGAGTGGATCAGATTGACACCCCAGTTGGGCAGCCCGTCCAGCGCGCGGACCAGCTCGTCGACACCCGCCTCGACCCTCGACGGCGCGAGCCCGCCCGCGCCGTAGAACCCGAGCATCTCCGCGCGCGCCATCGCGATGACCATCGCCGGGGTGGCGATCCCGTTCGCCATCTCCCCGGCGACATAAGGGAACCGCACCCCGTGCGTTTCGCAGAACGACCGGTCGCCGAGCCACTCCGGGTACAGCGGCGGCAAGGTTCCCAGTAGCCGGTAACCCTCACCGCTGTCGGTCAGCACGCCACCCAGCGCGGCGCCGACACCATGATCGTGCCCGGAGATCACGAAAACCGGTTCACGGACCTCACCGGTCACCCGGGCGACGGCATCCGCGCCGAACGCGGGCGGCGCCGCGCCGGGAATCCAGGAGGCGACCGGGTGGTGGACCCGGCGTAGGGGAATCACCTCGGCGGTGGACATAGGGCGAGCACCCTTCGGAAGGACGGTTTCCCTGATCTACGTCCTCAGATCGGTCGAGGTTCGCCCTCGGAAGGTATTTTTTCGCACGCTCCGTCGTACTGTCGGTGCGTACCGCAACACTGTTCAAGGAGGCCGACCTGTCCACCAGCGCCCGACCCGGCCTGCCGGTCGTCATGTGGTTGCTGCATCTGGCACTGCCGATGCTCGGGTTGTGGCTGCTCATCGCCCGTCCCGAGTTCGATCTGCACTGGGAGGACCACCTTTCCCACCTGTGGCTGGTCGCCGGGGTCGCGGCCGTCGGCTTCGCGCTCGCGGTGCGGATCAACCAGCAGGCACGGACCCGGTCGGACGCCAGGCTGGTGCTCGTCTCGCTCGCGTTCATGGCGGCGGCCGGGTTCCTGGCGGTGCACGCGGTCGCCACCCCCGGCGTGCTGGTGCACGGCACGAACCTCGGGTTCGCGATGTCCGCCCCGATCGGGTTATTCGTCGCCAGCGGCGTGGCGGCGTTGTCGGCGATCGACTTCTCGCAGACCGGCGCGGAACGCGTGCTGCGCGCGCAGGCCGCCGCACGCGTCACCTTGATCGTCCTGCTGGCCGCGACCGGCTGGGCGGGAATCGCCGTCCACACGCATTCCGCGACGGAAGCCCATGGGCCACTCGTGCTAGTGGCTTCCGCCGGATCACTGCTGTACGCGGTCGCCGCGCTCCGATTCTTCCTGATCCACCGCCGCCGCCCGGCCGCGATCCTGCTGAGCGTCATCACCTCGTACGTCCTGCTCGCCGAATCACTCATCGCGATGGCGTACGCGCGCAACTGGGCGGTGTCCTGGTGGGAATGGCATCTGCTGATGCTCACCGCGTTCGGCTTCGTCGCGTACAGCGCGCACATCCACTATCAGCGCGAGGGATCCCGCTCCGGGCTGTTCAACAGCGTCGCGCTCGAACAGACACTCGACGACGTCCGCCGCGAGCACACGGCCGCGCTGGAAGCGCTCACCGAGACGATGCTCGCCTCCCCCGACAGCGCCGCGGCCGGCCGGGTGACCGCCCGCCTCGCCGCGGAATTCGGCCTCACCGAACGCCAGGCCGAGGTGCTGGAACAGGGCGCCGTCGCCGTCGCGCGCGAACGTGAGCAGACACGGCGCCTCGGCGCGCTCGTGGACGTCGGCCTGCTGGCGCGGGTGAGCCTCGCCGAAGCGCCGCTGCTCACGTCCATCGCGGACCTGGTGCGCGGCGCGTTCGGCGGCGACCAGGTGCGGATCCGGATTGTCCGCAATGGACGGTTGCAGACCGCGGCGGGCGCGATGGAGTTCGACGAGGAGCACCTCGCGCAGAGCGTGCTCGCGTCGCGTGAGCCCGCCGAACCGGACGGGCGCGGCCTGATCGTGTTGCCGCTGACCGTGAAGGACCACGCGTCCGGCGTGCTCGAGGTGTACCGGCCACAGGGAACTTTCTCGCCCCACGACCGATTCGTGCTGCGCTCACTCGCCGGGCAGCTCTCACTCGCGCTCGAGAACGCGCGGCTGTACCAGCATCTCGACGGCCTGTTCCGCTCCTACCTTTCCCCCGACGTCGCGGGCGCGCTGATCGCCGACCCGGCGCAGGCGGCGCTCGGCGGCGAGACGGCCGAAGTCACCGTGCTCATCGCCGATCTCGCCGGGTTCACTGCCTTTTCGGAGCGTTCGGATCCGTCGGACGTCGTGACGATGCTCAATACCTATTACGGCGCGGTCGTTCCGTGTGTGCTCGCCGAGGGCGGGACCATCACCCAGTTCGTCGGCGACGCGGTGGTCGCGTTGTTCAACGCCCCGGTCCGCCAGTACGACCACGCTTTACGTGCCGCACGGGCGGGTTTGGCTTTGCAGGAGGCGGCGGGCGAGATCGCCGAAGACGGCTGGCCCGCGTTCCGGGTCGGCATCAACACCGGTCCCGCGCTGGTCGGCAACATCGGCAGCGAGGCGATGCGGCACTTCACCGCCATCGGCGACACGGTCAACCTCGCCGCCAGGCTGGAAAGCACGGCGCCGACCGGCGGGGTCGTGCTCAGCGCGGCGACCCGAGGCAGGCTGCCCGCGTCCGCGCGCGCCGAGCGGCTCGGCGCGATCACCGTCAAAGGCAAGAGCGAACAGGTCGAGGCGTACCTGCTCAAGGAGATCGAAGGGGGCCACGGTGCCGGAGTCCGTGACTGAGGTGCTCACCGCGCTGGCCGTGCTGGCGGCCGAGACCGGGCCGTCGCTGGCCCCGGTCGGGCTGGACGAGCAGCTCGCGGCGGTCGTCGCGACCGCGCAGCACCTGACCGGCGCGACCGCGGGCTCGGTCGCGCTCGTCGACGGCGGCGAGCTCGTGTTCCGGGTGGCGACCGGGCCTGGCGCCGAGCGCATCACCGGGGTGCGGATCCCGGTCGGGCGCGGGATCGCGGGCTGGGCGGTCAGTTCCGGCCAGGCGGTCGCGCTCGACGACGTGAGCCAGGACCCGCGGTTCGCGCGCGACGTCGCCGAGGCGATCGGCTATGTGCCGCGCGGGATCGTGGCCGTCCCGCTCGACACCGACGACGAGATACTCGGCGTGCTCGAACTGCTCGATCCCGCGCCGGGCAGGCTGGCGCTGTCGGCGCTCTCGCTGCTGGCCAGGCAGGCGGCGTTGTCGGTGGTGACCACGCGGGCGTTCACCGACTTCGGGCGGCTGCTGTTCACCGCGGCCGCCACCGCCGTCGACGGCACCGATCTCGCGCGGGCGCTCAGGGCCGCCGCCGCGCAGGCACCCGCCGGGCGCGCGGAACCCGCTTCGCTCGCCGCCGACCTCGCCGCGCTGAGCAGGCTCGGCGCGGAGGAACGCGAGACCGCGCACGCGCTGCTGCGCACCTTCCTCGGCTACGCGGCAGGGCGCGACCGATGAAGCCCGCGTGGTCCTGGCAGTTCGACCGGCCGTCGGCCGCGCCGGCCACGCGCCTGCCCGGCGAGATCACCCGCGACTGGGCGTGGGGATCGAGCACGGGGGCCGGTGTGAAGGTCGCGGTGGTCGACAGCGGGATCGACACCACGGCGGTCGGCCCGATCGCCGGTGGCGTCGCGGTGGAAGTCGTCGATGGCAAGCCGGTGCTGCTCGACGGCGATCACGAAGACCTGTTCGGCCACGGCACAGCCTGCGCTGGCATCATCCGCCGGGCGGCGCCGGAGGCGGCGCTGTACAGCGTGCGGGTGCTGAGCACGACGCTCAGCGGGACCGGCGTGGCGCTGCTCGCGGGCCTGCGCTGGGCGCTCGACCACGGCATCGGCGTGATCAACCTGAGCCTGAGCACCAAGCGCCGTGAGCATTTCGCCGCGCTGCACGAGATCGCCGACCGCGCCTACTTCCGCAACACGGTCCTGATCGCGGCGGTCAACAACGTGCCCGCGGTGAGCTACCCGGCCGAGTTCGCGTCGGTGTTCTCGGTCGCCGCGTGTGAGGGGACCGGGCCGTTCGTGTTGCGCTACAACCCTTCCCCGCCGGTCGAGTTCGGCGCGCCCGGCATCGCGGTCGAAGTGCCGTGGGCGGGCGGCGGCACGGTCACCGCGACCGGCAACAGCTTCGCGGCCGCGCACGTGACCGGCCTGGTCGCGCGCGTCCTGGGCAAACACCCCGGCATGACGCCGTTCCAGCTCAAGACGATCCTGCACGCCGTGGCCGACTGACCGTCGCCATCTCGATCAGCGGCGGCATGCCGCCCAGTCAACACCCGAAACTCGTGGCAAGCTGTCCACCGTGACACTCGCCCTGCTCGACTCCGCGAGCCTGTACTTCCGTTCGTTCTACGCGCTGCCGGAGTCCATGACCGCACCGGACGGCACGCCCGTCAACGCCGTGCGCGGCTTCACCGACACGATCGCGCGCATCCTCACCGACCGCAGGCCGACGCGGCTCGTCGCCTGCCTCGACGCGGACTGGCGGCCGAAGTTCCGCACGGACCTGCTGCCGAGCTACAAGGCGCAGCGCGTCGCCGAGGACGTCACCGACGGCTCGGAGGAGGTGCCCGACACGCTGACCCCGCAGGTCCCGATCATCCTCGACCTGCTGGAGGCGTTCGGGCTGGCCACCGCCGAGGCCGCTGGCTACGAGGCCGACGACGTCATCGGCGCGCTCGCGCACCGCGAGAAGAAGGACCCGGTCGAGGTCATCTCGGGTGACCGCGACCTGTTCCAGATCGTGCGCGAGGAGCCGACCACCGCCCGGGTCATCTACGTCGGCAAAGGCTGGGCGAAGGCCGAGGTGCTCGGCCCGCCGGAGATCGCCGAGCGCTACGGCGTGCCGGTCGAGCAGGCCGGTCCGCTCTACGCCGACATGGCCGCGCTGCGCGGCGACCCCTCCGACGGGCTCCCCGGCGTCGCGGGCATCGGCGACAAGACGGCCGCGAAGCTGATCACCCAGTTCGGCTCGCTCGCCGCGCTGGTCGAGGCCGCGAACACCCAGGACAGCCGCCTGCCGCTCAAGATGCGCCTCAAACTGCAGGACGCGGCGGACTACCTCGCGGTCGCGCCGACGGTCGTGCGCGTCGCGGTCGACGCGCCGGTCGAGCAGTCCCGTCCGGACACCGTGCCCTCGGCTCCCGCCGACCCGGACCGGGTCGCGGAACTCGCCGAGCGCTGGAACCTCGGCACCTCGGTCACCCGCCTGCTGAAAGCCCTCCCCAGCGCCTGACGTCGTGAGTGGTATGGCCGGTTCTAACCGGCCGGAACACTCACGACCCGGCTACGGGGTCTTGCGGAAGAACGTGGTCGGCTTCATGACGCCCGCCGGGTCGCGGGCGTAGTCGGGGACGGTGGCGACCTCGGTCCAGCCGGTGGCGCGGTAGAGCCGCTCGGCTGGGCTGCCGGTTTCGGTGTCCAGCAGCAGAAGCGTGATGCCGAGGTCGCGGGCGGCGTGCTCGGCCGTCGACAGCAGGACACGGCCGAGCCCGCGGCCGCGTGCCTTGCGGTGCACCACGAGCTTCGACAATTCCGCGCGGTGTAAGGCATTGGGGAGCGTCGCGCGTCGCAATTGGACGGTGCCGACGATCTCGTCGTCCTCACGGGCGGCGAAGACGATCACGTGACCGGCCTCGGTTCCCGGCACCAGGTCCTGCCACCAGGCGACCAGCTCGAGGTGCCCGGCCGGGTCGAGGAAGCCGATCGACGCGCCGTCTTCGACCGCGTCGACCAGCAACGCGGCGAGTCCGTCCACCGAGGCCGCGAGCTGGGCCGCGGTCAGTCGCTTGATCGTCGTCATCAGAAGTGCGTCCCGCACCACGGCTCGGCGGCCGTCTGGAAGAGCGCGTCCAGCCGGGCGGGCGCCTCGGCGTCGAAGACCTCGATCCGGCCCGCCCGGGCCAGCAGGCTCGGGCGCCAGCCACCGAGGTACAGCATCCCGAGCGTTTCGATGTCCAGCCGGACGTCGGCGGGCGCGTCGGTGCGGGACGCGCCGTCCGGGGTGACGCGGTAGGCGCCCGAGTTCGCGATCAGGTGACGGTCGGCGACCTCGATGACCACCGGCTCGGCCTGGCCGTAGGCGCGCGCGTCCAACGCGGCCGGCACGTCGAGCAGGCGCAGCCAGAGTTCGTCTTCGATGGCGGTCGTGCGGCAGGCGCGCGGGTCTTCGAGCATCGCGGGCAGCGTGTCGTCCATCGGCCTGACGTTCGCGTAGGCGGTCTGGACCAGGTCGACGCTCAGCAGGAATCGCCACAGCCCGGCCAGCGCGGCCGGATTCGCCGCGTGCAGCTCGCGCACCTGCATCGTCGTGCGCCACTCGGCCAGCACGGGCGCGCGCTCGGTGGCGGTGACGAACGTGGCGAACCCGTCGGCGCCGTCCCTGCCGTAGTGGACGGCCACCCGGTGGCCGTCGAGGACGCGTGTGTCGTGGTCGTTGAGCCACCAGTGATCGGGCCTGGCGATGTTGCCCGGCCTGAGCGAACCGATCGAGCGGAACAAAGCGGGCACGATCGTCAGCGCGTCGGCGTCACCGAGCAGCCGGACCCGGCCGGGCCGCGGCGCGTCCGCGCGCCAGCGCACCTTGGCGCGATCGATCGCGAAGATCTGCCCGCGCGCGGCCGCGCCATAACCGTATCGGCCGTAGATCGTGGCCTCGCTCGCGTGCAAGCCGGCCAGCACCTGCCCGCGGCCGACGAAGTCGGTCAGCTGCGCGGCCATCAGCTCGGTCAGCACCCCGCGCCGCGTCCAGTCCGCGCGCACGCCCACGCCGTCGACCGCCGCGAAGGGCAACCGGCGCCCGCCCGGCACGAGCATCTCGGTGGTGAACGAGCTGGTCACCCCGATCGGCTCGTCGCCGTCGAAGGCCGCGAACTTGCCTTCGGCGGTCCACGCCGGAGCGATCCGCGCCCAGTGCTCGTCACTGACCGGCGGGCGATGCAACGCGCGGCCCAGTACATCGCGGGTCGCCCGCTCTTCGCCTTCGGCCACCGCGCGCACCACGTACTCGCTCATACAGCCGATCTTGCCAAGGAAATCCGGGCGCGCCCACCCGTTTACTTCACGGGAGCGCCGACCTCGTAGTTGCCGTCGGTGCCCTTCACCGTGATCGGCACCCGCTTCGGCGCACCGCCGACGCTCGCCTCGCAGTCGAAGATCCGGCCGTCCTTGACTTCGAGGTCCGCCGGGCAGGTCACCTCGGCGACATCGGAGACCTTGTACGACTCGGTGAGGATCTGCTTGACCGAGCGTTCCATCGCGACGTGGTCGAACACCTTCGTCCGCGGTGTCGTCTCGACCGGCACCGACGCCAGCGAGGAGGCCGGAGCCGTGACCGTCGTCGTGGTGACCACCGGCGCCGGATCGCCACCGGAACAGGCCGTGAGCAGGACCACGCCCGACAGCCCGGTCAGGACCGTCCGCAGCACCAACCCGGAACCTCCCTGGCAGACAAGGCGGACAAGATCGCCCAAGTCAGAAGAAAGTACCGCACCAGGCCGCCACCCGCGTACTGAACAGCAGGTCCGCCGCTTCCGCCGCTCCCGGTTCGAGCACTTCGACCCGCCCCGCGGTCGCCAGCGCGGACGCCTGCCTGGCGCCGAAGTACAGCATCGCGAGCGCGACGACGTCCAGGCGCAGCGCGGCGGGTTCGTCAGTACGCGCGACGCCGTCCTCGCCGATCCGGTAGCGGCCGGAATTGGCAGGAAGGAAGGCATCGACCACCTCGAGCACGAGCGGCGGGCCGGTGTAGGTGCGCGCCGCCAGCGCCGCTTCGACGTCGACCAGGCGCGTCCAGCACTCCTCCTCGTACCGCGTGACCGTGCACTGGCGCGGGTCGGTGAGCAGCAGCTCGGCCGGTTCGTCGACGGGCCGGAACAGCGTCCTGATCTCGTCGACCAGGTCGACACCGAGCAGGTACCGCCACAGCCCCGCGAACGCGCCGGGGTTCGTGTATTCCAGCGCTTCGATACTGAGCACGGCCGGGTCCGGCCACCGGCGGCGCACGGAGTAGACCGCGAACCCGTCCGGCCCGTCTTCGCCGCGGTGGACCACGGTGATCATCGGGTCGTCGGACTGACGGCACATCTGCCCGAACCCCGCCCACCAGTAGGAGGTCCGCGTCATCATGCCCGCGCGCGTGTGCGGCATCGCCTCGTACAGCTTCGGCAGCTGTTCGAGCGCGGTTTCGAGCGGCAACCTGGTGATCTCGCCGCTAGCGGGCACGCCGTCATGCAGCTGGGCGCGGCGGGTGTTGATCGAGTAGCTCTTGGAGAGCGTGCTGATCCCGTAGCCGAACCGGCTGTAGATCAAGCCTTCGGAGGCGTAGAGGGTCGCGGCGACCACACCGCGTTCGGCGAAGTCGGCGAACTGCGCGCGCATGAGTTCGGTCATCAGGCCACGCCTGGTCCGATCGGACCGTACGCCGACACTGGTCACCCCGGCGAGCGGGACGCGGCGGCCGCCAGGCACGGTCAGCTCGGCATCGAGCGAGCGCAGCGTGCCGACCAGTTCGCCGTCGAACGCGCCGATCGACCGTCCAGGCTGGTAGCTCCCCCTGCCCCGCTCGGCCTCCTCGTCGGTGAGGTCCTTGAGGTGCAGCGTGCCGCGGAACAGGTCGGCCGCGGCGCGGTGCTCGGCGGGGTCCAGCGTCCGGATCTCGTACTCGCTCATGGAACGCATGATGGCCTGCCCGAAACCGGGCAGGCCATCCATTTAGCGCGTGTCACTACTTGGCGGGGATGCCGACCTCGTAGTTGCCGTCGGTGCCCTTCACCGTGATGGGCACCTTCTGGTCCTTGCCGTTGATGGTGGCGGTGCAGGTGAAGCTGCCGCCGTCCTTGACCTCCTGCTCGGCGGGGCAGGAGACCTTGGTGACGCCTTCGAGCTTGTACGTGCCGGTGAGGATCTTCTGCACGTCGTTCTGCATGGCGTTGTTGTCGAACACCTTGGTGTTGAAGAACCCGGGCGCGACGAAGCCGAGCACCAGCACGGCGGCGACCACGACGAGCGCCGCGCCGATGCCGATGAACAGGCCCTTCTTGGACTTCTTCTCCGCGGCGGGCGGCGCGGCCGGGTACCCCGGCTGCTGGCCGTACTGACCAGGCTGGCCGTACTGGATCTGCTGCGGCCCGCTCTGCGGGTACGCGCCGCCAGGCTGCTGCTGGGCCCATTGCGACGGGTCGTGCGCGCCGGTCTGCCCGGGCTGCTGCTGGGCCCACTGCTGCGGGTCGTGCGCGCCCGTCTGGCCCGGCTGCTGCTGCGGGGCCCACTGCTGCTGGGTCTGGTCCGGCTGCGCCCACTGCTGAGGCTGTTGCTGCTGCGGGTAGCCGGGCTGCTGACCGTAGGCGGGCGGCTGCTGGCCCCACTGTTGCTGCTGCTGAGCGGGGTCCTGGCCATAGCCGGGCTGCTGCTGCGGCCCGCTCGGCGGCGGCGGGTACGCGCCACTCGGCTCCTGCCCGTGCTGGGGCTGCTGACCCCACTGTTGCGGGTCGTTGCCGCCGTACGGCGTGCTCATCTGTTCGCCTCCGCCAAAGTCACCATGGATTACCGGATCGATCCAACCACAAGGTCCAAGCCCACACACGCACCATTCGGCCTAGGCACCACCCGCGGCGACCACGCCGCGTCGCAGCGCGCGCACCGCGTCGGCCGCGGCGGCGCCGATCGGATCGGACTTGCCGAGCACCTCCTTGATCTGGTCGAGCAGGTCGATGACCTGCCGTGACCAGCGCACGAAGTCGCCAGCGGAGAGTTCCTGGCCGTTCGCCTCGGCCGCGGTGAGCACCTTCTCCAGCGACTCGCCGCGCGCCCACCGGTACACCGGCCAGGCGAACCCGGCGTCCGGCTCGCGGGTGCGTTCGAGCTTGTGACGCCGCTCATCGTCGGCGATGTCGGCCCACAGCCGCATCATCTCGTCCCACGCTTCGGGAACCGCGCCCTGCGGCAGCCGCGCCTCCCCCGCGATGTCGCGGCGCGCCTCGAAGACCAGCGTCGACACGACCGCGGCCAGCTCGGGCGGCTTGAGGCCCTCCCACACGCCGTGGCGGATGCACTCGGCGGCGAGCAGGTCGGACTCGCTGTAGAGCCGCATGAGCCGCTTGCCGTCCTCGGTGACGTGCTCGCCGTCGGCCGCCTTCTTCACGGGCGTGAGGTAGCCGCGCTCGGTCAGCAGCGCGCGGATCCGGTCGAAGGCACGCGCCAGCGAGTGCGTGGTCGCGGCGACCTTGCGCTCCAGCTGCTCGGTCTCGGCGGACAGTCGCTGGTAGCGCTCGACCCAGCGCAGGTTCGCCTCACGTTCGGCGAGCCCGTGGCACGGGTGCGCGCGCAACGCGCGGCGCAGCGCGGCCAGCTCGCCGTCCTCGTTCGCGCCGGACCGCCGCTTTTCCCTGCCTGGCAAGGAAATCCCGGCGTTGCGCAGGCTGGACGCGATGTCGCGGCGGCTCTTCGGCGAGCGCAGTTCGACGTGCTTCGGCAGCCGGATGTGCCCCAGCGGCTCGACCGGCGACGAGAAGTCCGACGCCGACAGCGGGCCGGACCAGCGGTCCTCGGTGACCACCACGGGCCGCGGCTCGCGGATCGGGTCGAGCCCGGGGTCGACGACCACGGCGAGCCCCGACCGGCGGCCCGCCGGTACCGCGATCACGTCGCCCTTGCGGAGTTTCTCCAGCGAGGCGGCGGTTTCGGCGCGGCGGCTCGATGTGTTCTGCCGCGACAGCGTCTTCTCCCGCGCGGAGATCTTGGCGCGCAGCTCGACGTACTCGAGCAGCTCGTCGAAATCGCCGGTGGTGGCCTTCTTGTACCCGGCGAGCGCCTCCCGGTTGCGGTCGATCCGCCGCGCGGTGCCGACCACCGACCGGTCGGCCTGGAACTGCGCGAACGACAGTTCCAGCAGGTCACGGGCCTCGTCGGCGCCGAGCTGGGCGACCAGGTTGACGGCCATGTTGTAGCCGGGCCGGAACGACGAGCGCAGCGGATAGGTGCGCGTGGACGCGAGCCCGGCGACCTGCTTCGGGTCGACACCCGGCTGCCACGCGACGACCGCGTGGCCCTCGACGTCGATGCCCCGGCGCCCGGCCCGCCCGGTGAGCTGGGTGTACTCGCCCGGCGTGAGGTCGACGTGCGCCTCGCCGTTGTACTTGACCAGCCGCTCCAGCACGACCGTGCGCGCGGGCATGTTGATGCCCAGCGCGAGCGTCTCGGTCGCGAAGACGACCTTGACCAGGCCCAGCAGGAACAGCTGCTCGACGGTCTCCTTGAACGCGGGCAGCAGCCCGGCGTGGTGCGCGGCGACGCCCCGCTCCAGCGCGTCGCGCCACTCCCAGTACCCGAGCACCTCGAGGTCGCCCTCGGGCAGCCCGGCGGTGCGCTCGGCGACGATCCGGCGGACCTGCTCGACCTCGTCCGGCCCGTTGAGCCGCAGCCCGGAGCGCACGACCTGGCCGACGGCCGCGTCACAGCCCGCGCGCGAGAAGATGAAGTCGATCGCGGGCAGCAGCCCGGCCCGGTCGAGCCGCTCGACCATGTCCGCCCGCTGCGGCGGGCGGAACCGCGGCCCGCGCGGCGGCGGGTTGCGGCGGCCACGCGGCCCGCGCAGCCCCGGTCCGCCCTGGTAGCGGTGGTTCTCCTCAACCTTGCGCAGCAGCGTCGGGTTCATCCGCAGCTCGGTCTCGCCGTGCTCCTGGCCCGCGAACAGGTCGAGCAGCTGGTTGCCGACCAGCATGTGCTGCCACAGCGGCACCGGGCGATGCTCGTCGACCACGACCGTGGTGTCGCCGCGCACCTCGACCAGCCACTCGCCGAACTCCTCGGCGTTGCTGACCGTGGCGGACAGGCCGACCACCTTGACGTGCTCGGGCAGGTGCAGGATGACCTCCTCCCACACCGGGCCGCGGAACCGGTCGGCGAGGTAGTGCACCTCGTCCATGACCACGTACGCGAGCTCGTCGACGGTGGAGGACCCCGCGTACAGCATGTTGCGGAGCACCTCGGTGGTCATCACGACCACCTGGGCGCCGCCGTTGATCGAGGTGTCGCCGGTCAGCAGGCCGACCTTGTCCGCGCCGTAGCGGCCGACCAGGTCGGTGAACTTCTGGTTCGACAACGCCTTGATCGGCGTGGTGTAGAAGCATTTGCGGCCTTCGGCGAGCGCCAGGTGCACCGCGAACTCGCCGACAACGGTCTTGCCGGCGCCGGTCGGGGCGCAGACGAGCACGCCGTGCCCGCCCTCCAGCGCCTCGCAACCGCGGACCTGGAAGTCGTCGAACTCGAACGACGCCTCCGCCGCGAAGCGGGTCAGCTGCGGGTACTTGCCGCGGCGCTGTGAGGACGCATAGGCCTCGGCCGGTGATTGAGAAGGGCTATTGGCCACCTGATCAGGGTTCCACATGGCACCGACAGTTCGCACGCGGGAACCTGACGGCGGCCCGCGGGGTCTCAGTGCCGTACCGGGACGGAAGGAGAGGGTGAGCCGTGAACATCGCTTGTCCGCAGTGCGCGCAGGTCGACCAGGTGCAGAGCGTCCCGGCGGTCCACCAGGGCGGTTCGGTCACGCACAGCGTGGTCGGCGGCGCGATCCCGGTCTCCTACGGCGACGGGAATGTCACCTATCTGCAGGGCAACTACCGGGGCACGTCGATGTCGGCGCTCGCCCGCGAGCTGGACCCGACCCCGCCGCTGCGGGGCGGCGGCTGTTTCCTGGCGCTGGCGATGGTGCTGCTCATCCCGGCCGTCTTCATGACGATCATCGGCTTCCTGGTGCTCGGCGACCACCACCCCGAGATGGCCGAGTCGCCGATCATCTCGACGATCACCGTGTTCGCCCCGGCGGGCCTGCTGCTGGCGATGGTCGCGCTGTTCGCCGGGCTGTACGGCACGCGCGTCAAGAAGAACCGCCATCTGCGGCAGGGCACGCCGGAGTCGCGGGAGCTCTGGGCCGGCGCCTGGTACTGCCACCGCTGCGGTGGCGTCTTCCTGCCGGAGCAGACCCGGCACGCGGTCCCGGCGCGGCAGCTGATGTCCCCGTCGACCTTCCGTTCCTACGTCTGGCGGGCGGGCGGCTACCCGGCCGCTTAGGCGGCTGACCACCGGCGATATAGGGTAGGCATACCTTAGATCACCGTGGACAAGCGAGAAGACCTGTGCGAGCCAGAGCGACCCCGCTGACGGCATGGCTGCTGGTAGCGGCGGCGGCCGTGGTGTTCGCCGCGCTGCTGAGCATCTCCGTCGGCACCCGTGAGCTGTCCTTCGCGACCGTGCTCGACGCGCTGGTCCACTTCGACGCGGCCAATCCCGATCACCTCGTCGTGCGCGAGCTGCGCCTGCCCCGCACGCTCGCCGGGCTGCTGGCCGGGGTCGCGCTCGGCCTGTCCGGCGCGGTCATCCAGGGCGCCACGCGCAACCCGCTGGCCGATCCCGGGCTGCTCGGCGTCAACTCGGGCGCCGCGTTGTTCGTCGTGCTCGGCATCGGGACGTTCGGGATCAGCAGCGTCGGCGGGTACGTGTGGTTCGGCTTCGCGGGCGCGGCGGTCGCGGGCGGGGTCGTCTACGGGATCAGCTCGCTCGGACGGGCGGGCGCGACGCCGGTCAAGCTCGCGCTCGCCGGAGCCGCGGTCTCGGCCGCGCTGGCCTCGGTGACCAGCGCGCTGCTGCTGACCGACACGACCACGTTCGACCAGTACCGGTTCTGGCAGGTCGGCTCGCTGACCGGGCGCGACGCGGCCACCATCGCGGGCGCGGTGCCGTTCATCGTCGCGGGCGTAGTGCTGACGGTGATCGCGGCCCGCATGCTGAACGCGCTCGCGCTCGGTGAGGACGTCGCGCGGTCGCTGGGCCAGAACGTCGGGCTCGCCAGGGCCGTCTGCGCGCTGGCCGTGATCGTCCTTTGTGGAGCGGCGACGGCGATCGCCGGGCCGATCGCGTTCGTCGGGCTGACCGTCCCGCACGTCGCGCGGATGCTCACCGGGCCGGATCATCGCTGGCTGCTGCCGTTCTCGGCGCTGCTCGCGCCGTTGCTGCTGCTCTTGTCGGATGTCGTCGGCCGGGTGGTCGCGCGGCCCGCGGAGGTGCAGGTCGGGATCATCACGGCGTTGCTGGGCGCGCCGGTGTTCGTCTGGCTCGTGCGCCGCAAGAAGCCGGTGGCGGTATGAGCGCGCTCGCCGAAACCGTCGGCGTCATCCGGGCGGTGCGAAGGCGTGGTTTCGTCCGAAGCCGTTCCGTCTCAGTGGTTTTGCTACTGGCGGTCGCCGCGATCCTCGCGGCGGCGCTCGCCGTCGGGGATTTCGAGGTCCCGCTGGGTGATCTACCGGGCATCCTGCTCGGCGACGGCTCCGGGCGCGGCGCGCATGTCGTGCTGGAGTTGCGGCTGCCACGCGCGCTGACCGGGCTCCTGGTCGGGATCGCGTTCGGCATGGGCGGCGCGCTTTTCCAGCGCCTGCTGCGTAATCCGCTCGCCAGCCCGGACGTCATCGGCGTGACGCAGGGCGCGAGCGCGGCCGCGGTGACCGCGATCGTGCTGTTCGGCGCGTCGGGTGCGCTCGTGTCGGCCGCCGCGCTGGCGGGAGCGCTGCTCGCGGGCCTGACGATCTATCTGCTCGCGCGGCGGGGCGGGGTGAGCGGCTACCGGCTGGTGCTGATCGGCGTGGGCGTGGGCGCGGTGCTGAGCAGTGTCATCTCGTACCTCATGACCTGGGCGGACACTACGCTGGCGCAGCAGGCCCTGGTGTGGCTGACCGGCAATCTCAACGGCCGGAGCTGGGAGCACGTCGGGCCGCTCGCCGTCGCGCTGGCGGTGCTGGTGCCCGCCGCGCTGCTGGCGAGCCGAGCGCTGACCGGGCTGCAGCTGGGCGACGACACCGCCGCCGGGCTTGGCCTGCGTGTCGAACGGACCCGCTTGCTGTTGCTGCTGATCGCGGTCGCGCTGGCCGCGTTCGCCACCGCGGCGGCCGGGCCCGTGGTGTTCGTCGCGTTCGTCGCCGACCCGATCGCGAGCAGGCTGACCGGCGCGCGCGGCGGTCTCGTGCCCGCGGCATTGACCGGGGCGCTCGTGGTGCTGCTGGCCGATTTCACGGCCCAGCACCTGCTCGGGCCGCAGCTGCCGGTCGGCGTGGTGACCGGCGCGGTCGGCGCGCCATACCTGCTGTGGTTGCTCGCGACGGCCAACCGGGCCGGGCGGATCTGATGGGGAAAGCCGTGACACCGACGCTGCACACCGAAGACCTCGAACTCGGCTACGGGCCGCTGCGGGTGGTCAAGGACCTCTCGGTCCGCATCCCCGACGGCAAGGTCACCATGATCGTCGGCACCAACGCGTGCGGGAAGTCGACGCTGCTGCGCGGTCTCGCCCGCCTGCTCACCCCGACGGCGGGCGCGGTGTTCCTCGACGGCAAGGGCATCACCACCTTGCGCAGTAAGGACGTCGCGACCGTGCTCGGCATGCTGCCGCAGTCGCCGACCGCGCCGGAGGGCATCACGGTCGCCGATCTCGTCGGCCGCGGGCGGCATCCGCACCAGGGCATGTTCCGGCGCTGGAGCGAGGAGGACGACGCGGCCGTCGCCCGCGCGATGCTCGCCACCGACACCGTCCAGCTCGCGTCGCGCCCGGTCGACGAGCTGTCGGGCGGTCAGCGGCAGCGGGTGTGGATCGCGATGGCGCTCGCGCAGCAGACCCCGTTGCTGCTGCTCGACGAGCCGACCACGTTCCTCGACATCGCGCACCAGGTCGAGGTGCTCGACCTGCTCGCCGAACTCAACGCCGCGGACGGCCGCACGATCGTGATCGTGTTGCACGACCTCAATCTCGCCGCCCGCTACGGCGACCATCTCATCGCCATGAAGGACGGCCGCATCGCCGCCGAGGGCGCGCCCGCCGAGATCCTCACCGCCGAGCTGGTCGAGGAGGTCTTCGGCATGCCGTGCCGGATCATCGCCGACCCGGTCTCGGCGACCCCGATGGTCGTCCCGATCGGCAGGCACCGAGCTTTCGCCGCAGGAAAGGAAACACCGGATGCTATCTCGTCCTAAGTGGACAATCGCGGTCGCGTTGGTCTTGCTCGTGACCGCGTGCGGCCAGCCGGCGAAGCCGAGTTCGTCCGGCGTCGGCGACACCGAGGTCGCCACGGGCGGCCGTCTGTTCGCCACCGCCGACGCCGAGACAGCCAAGCTCGGATCGGACGCCGCGCCCGGCGTCTTCCCGCGCACGGTCAAGCACTCGCTGGGCGAGACAAAGCTTGAGAAGAAGCCCTCGCGGGTGGTCGTGCTCGACAGCGGTGAACTCGACGCAGTGCTCTCGCTCGGCCTCACCCCGGTCGGCATGGCGACCACCGCGGGCCAGAGTGGCGTCCCGTCGTACCTGGCCGACCGTGTGAAGACGGTCCAGACCGTCGGCGAGATCAACAACCTCAACCTCGAGGCGATCACCAAGCTCAACCCGGACCTGATCCTGGGCAGCAAGCTCCGCGCCAACGACCTGTACCCGCAGCTCTCGGCGATCGCGCCGACGGTGTTCAGCATCCGCCCCGGCTTCCCGTGGAAGGAGAACACGCTGCTGGTCGCGGACGCGCTCGGGCTGGAGACGCAGGCCGACACGGTCCTCAACGACTACCAAAAGCGCGTCAACGAGGTGAAGCAGGGCATCAAGGGCACGCCCAAGATCTCGCTGCTGCGGTTCCTCTCCGGCAACATCCGGCTGTACGGCAACCTGTCGTTCATCGGCGTGATCCTGAAGGACGTCGGCCTGGCGCGCCCGGCCAACCAGGACATCAACGAGCTCGCCGCGCAGATCTCCAAGGAGCGCATCGACCAGGCCGACGCCGACTGGATCTTCTACTCCAGCTACGGCGCCGGCCCCAGCCCCGACGAAAAGGCCGTCACGTCCAGCGGCCTCTGGACCGCGCTCGGCGCGGTCAAGGCCGGCCACGCGATCCCCGTCAACGACGAGGTCTGGTTCCTCGGCCTAGGCCCCGTCGGCGCGATGAAGGTCTTGGACGACCTCAAAAAGCACCTCGCCTGAGCGCTGGGGTCGTGAGTGTTCCGGCCGGTTCTAACCGGCCTAAACACTCACGACCCCGGGGTGCGCTCAACTGGCGATTCCCGGCAGCAGAAGGCATGAGCGCCTCGTTCACAACGTTCAGCGTTGTGAACGAGGCGCTCACAACGCTCGCGACGCCCGGTTCTGGGCGAGCCAACGGGCCAAGGGCTCGTGCGCGTTGCGGGCGGTTCTAACCGCCCGCAACGCGCACGACTCGCTCGGGCTCGCCCACGGCACGTGACAAGGGGCGCCCTTGCAACGCTCTGGGTGACAAGGGCCGCCCTTGTCACCCCTGAGCAGGGGAAATGCCGACGAGGGTCAGGGCGCCGGGGATGCAGCGGATGTCGGTGGGGACGTGGCCGAGTGGTTCGCCGTCGGCGTAGACGGGCCAGGCGTTGCCGTCCAGGTGGACCGACTCGGCCTTGAGCGTGCGGACGGCCGGGTGGTCGATGTGCTTGCCGGTGCGCAGGCTCGGCAGCATGCGCAGCAGCTGGCGGCGCGGGAGTTTCCCGACCACCGTGACGTCGAACGTCCCGCTGTCGGGACGCGCGCCGGGGCAGATCGGCACGCCGCCGCCATAGAACGGCGTGTTGCCGACCGCGACCAGTGTCGCGTCGAGCTGCAAGGTCTCGTGCTCGGTCCGGATCAGCACCGGCCGCGCCCGGAACGAGGCCAGCTCGGCCAGAATCGCGACGTCATAGCGCCGCGGCCCGGAAGGCCAGCGCAGGCTGTTCGCGCGCTCGTTGACCAGAGCGTCGAAACCCGAGCACAGCACCGTCGCGAACCAGGTGTCGCCGACGCGCCCCAGGTCGATCCGGCGCCGGGCCGTGAGGTCAAGCGCGTCAACGGCCGCCAGTGGATCGCTGGGCACGCCCAAAGCGCGGGCGAAGTCGTTGCCGGTCCCCGATGGGACCAGGCCCAAAGCCACGTCGGTGCCCGCGCAGAACTGGACGCCTTGGTGCGCCGCGCCGTCACCGCCGAGCACCACGAGGACGTCGAGTCCCTCGGCGGCCGAGCCCGTCATGAGTGCACGAGATTCGGCAACCGTGTTGGCGACCAGAACATCGAGACGGTCGACTCGAGCGCGGAGCCGGGCCGCGACCGCGTCCATGATCCTGGCGGCCGCGCCGTGCCCGGAGGCGGGGTGGACGGCCAGCGCCGCGTGGATGCCCAAGCTAGGTGATGTCGTCGGTGCTGGGCTTGACCTTGGGCTTGTCTGCGGCGTCGTCGTCGACCGTGCTCGGCGTGTACTCGAACGGCGCGGCCTCGTCGTCGGCGAGCTGGTCCCAGCCCTCAGCGTCACGAGCCTTGTCGAGCTTGCGGTCGTGGAAGCGAGCGATCTGGATCGACACCTCGAACAGCACGGTCAGCGCGCCAGCCAGGCCGATCATCGAGAACGGGTCCGAGCCGGGCGTCGCGAACGCGGCGAAGACGAACAGCACGAAGATGATGCCGCGGCGCCACTTCTTGAGCTGCTGGTACTTGACCACGCCGACGCGGTTGAGCATCACCACGAACAGCGGCAATTCGAAGCTGACACCGAAGATGACCAGCAGCGACAAGATGAACGAGATGTACTTGTCACCGGTCAGCGCGGTGACGAACTGGTCGCCACCGAAGTTCATCAGCAGCTGCAGCGCGTGCGGGATGAGGATGTACGCCAGCACCGCGCCCGCCGCGAACAGCACCGACGCGAACGCCACGAAGGTCAGCGCGTGCTTGCGCTCCTTCGAATACAGGCCCGGCGCGATGAACGCCCAGATCTGGTACAGCCACACCGGCGACAGCAGCACCGCACCGGCGGCGACACCGACCTTCAGCTGGATCATGAAGGCTTCGAACGGCACGGTCTGCAGCAGCTTGCAGTCGTTCGGGCCGGTCGAGCCCAGCCGCCGATGCCAGTCGATGCCGCAGTACGGGCCGTTCATGAGGTCGCCCAGCGAAACCCCGAACACCTTCGTCTGGAACCAGATGAAGCCGAGGATGCCGCCTACCACGATCGCGAGCAGCGCGTAGCCGAGACGGCGGCGGAACTCGTAGATGTGCTCGATGAGCGTCATCGTGCCGTCGGGGTTCAACCGGCGGCTGCGCCTGCGTCGCTTGCTGAAGCGGCCTTCGGCCTTCTCGGAGGCGGCATCCGCCACTGGACGATCCGTTCTCGTCAGAGCCGGCCGGGAACGGTCCCGACCGGCTGGAAGACCAACTACGTCAGCTGGCGTTCTTCTGCTCGGCCTGCTGCTTCTTCAGCTCGTCGAGCTGCTTCTGCAGTGCCGCGACCTGGTCGTCGGCCGAGGTGGCGGGCTTGGCGGCAGGCGGGATCTGCTTGGTGTCCGCGGCGACGACGTCGTCCGAGGAGTCCTTGGCAGCGTCCTTTTCGCCGTGGAGGTCCTTCGTCTCGGCCTTGAAGATCTTCATCGACTTGCCGATCGACCTGGCGGCATCCGGAAGCCTCTTGGCGCCGAACAGCAGCACGACGACAAGAACCAAGATGATCAAGTGCCACGGCTGCAATCCGTTCAGCATGGTGGCCTCCTATCTGCGTCTGGATGCGATGTTACTTGTTTTCAGGCTTGCGTCGACGGTCTTCGATCGCCACGCGCAAGGCCGCCGAGCGGGCGCGGATCATCCCCGCCCGATCTTGGGTGTGCGCAGTGACCATGCTCGCGGTCCGGCTGAACCGACGCAAGGTGCGAAGGGTGCGAACCAGGATGATCCCGAACACGAGCAGCCCGGCCGCGAGGAGCGCGAAGCTTGGGACGTACGACACGCCGTAACCCTACTGGTTCGAAGCGGACGCCAGGTGACGCGCCCGCGCCAGCGCGTCGACGGCTCGCTGACGGACAGCGGCCGCCAGTTCCGCCGGATATTCGACCACCGCGTCGCCGCCGAGCCCGAGCACCAGCCGCACCATCCACGACTCGTCGCCGTAGCGCATCTGCACCCGCAGCCGCCCGCCTTCGAGCTCGTCGAGCTCCTCGCACGGGTAGTACTCGGCCACCCAGCGCGCGTCGGGCGCGAGCACGAGCACGGCCTCCGGCTGCTGCGGCAGCGTCGAGTAGACGCCGCCGGAGATGTCGGTCGGCCTGGCGTCCGGCGGCGGCTGGGCGGGCTCGTCCAGCACGGTGACGTGCTCGACGCGGTCGAGCCGGAACAACCGGACGCCCTCGGCGCGGCGGCACCAGGCTTCGAGGTAGGCGACGGCGTCGACGATCAGCATCCGCATCGGGTCGACCGTGCGCTCGCTGATCTCGTCGCGCGAGGCCGAGTAGTACCGCATCCGCAGCGCCTTCCCGGCGTGCAGGCCCTGCTGGACGATCTCGCGGGTGCGCGCGGTCCGCTTGCCCTCGCGCACTCCCCCGCCGACGACCACGCCCGCGGGCTGCGCGCGCCCGGCGGCGGCCTCGATCTTGGCGATGGCGCGGCGCACGGCGTCGGTGTCGAGCACGCCGGGCGTCTCCGCGAGCGCGCGCAACGCGACCAGCAGCGCGGTCGCCTCGCCGCCGGTGAGCCGCAGCGGGCGGTTCATCCCGGCGTCGTGGGTGACGGTGATCGTCTCGCCCTCGAAGGACAGGTCGATCAGGTCGCCGGGCCCGTAGCCGGGCAGGCCGCACATCCACAGCAGCTCCAGGTCCTTGCGGAGCTGCTTGGGCGTGATGTCGAAGTCCTGCGAGGCCTCTTCGAAGCTGATCCCCGGCCTGGCCAGCAGGTACGGGACGAGCGCGAGCAGGCGCGGCATCCGGTCGTTCATCGGACCCCTCCGTGCACCACGGCCTCGAGCCGCTCGCGGACGGCCTTGGCGAGCACGTCCGGTTCGAGCACGAGCGCGTCGGGGCCCTGCGCGGCGATCCAGTCGGCCGCGCTCTCCGGGAAGTACAGGTTGATCTGGATGACGTCGCCCTCCGTGCCGCCCGCGGTGTCGCGCCCGACCACCCGGCCGCGGCGGCGGACGTTGGCGGCGCGACCGTCCGCGACCCAGACGCGCGCGGTCGCGACGGGCGACTGGTCGTCGGAGCCGCCGCTGGACCCGGCGACGAACTGCAGCAGGTTGACGTCGGCCGGGCGGCGGACCACGCCGGGCTTGCCGACGGTCTTGACCTTGCCGTTGAGCCTGGACAGCCGGAAGCAGCGCGGGGCGTCGCGGTCGCGGTCGTGCCCGACGACGTACCAGCGCGAGCGCCACGACACGACGCCCCACGGCTCGATGGTCCGCATGAGCCACTCGGGCGAGCCGGAGCGCCGGTACTCGAACTGCACGGCCTGGCCGTTCTGCACGGCCGCGAGCAGCGGGCCGAACGCCGATTCGGTGCGCACCTTGGGTTCCACCACGGTCGGCGCCTGGTCGTCGATCTCGACACCGGCCGCGCGCAGCTTCACGAGCGCGCCCTGCGCCTGCCCGGTCAGCTCCGGCGAGTCCCACAGCCGCACGGCCAGCCCGACGGCGGTCGCCTCGTCCGGGCTCAGCTCGATCTCGCCGAGCTCGTAGTCGCGGCGCGCGATGCGGTAGCCCTCGACCTGCTCGTAGACGAAGTTCCGGCCGTACTCCAACGGAATCCCGAGCTCGCGCAGCTCGGTCTTGTCCCGCTCGAAGGTGCGGTAGAACGCCTCGTCGGTGGGCGCGTCGGAGTAGCCGGGCACGATCTCGCGGATCCGGTCGGCGCTGAGGTACTGCCGCGTGGACAGCAGGGCGAGCACCAGGTTGACCAGGCGTTCGGCGCGGGCGGTGGACACCCGACCACCCTAGCCCGCCCGCGTCCGCCCGATCGGGAGGTACTGGCTTTTCCGGGCCTAGCGGTCCAGAACCCCGACCCTGCCCTTCGCCCCGGACGCCCAGCACGCGCCACGCGCGCAGCTGACCGAGTCGAAGCTGCCCGTGTCGAACTGCCGCCAGTGACGGCCGCCGTCCGGGCTGTAGTCGCTGCCGGTCGGCCCGACGGCGAGCACCGTGTTCCCGCGCCAGGCCAGCCCGGACCGGTAGCCGGCGGGCGACTGCGGCGGCGTGCGCCAGGTACGGCCGCCGTCGGAGCTCAGCGCGGTCGCGCCCGAGGTGGCCGGGACCTTGTAGTCGCCGCCGATCGCCACGCCGTGTCCCGGATCGCGGAAGACGACGGAGAAGACACCGGCCGCCTCACCGCTCGGGATCGGCGTGTCCGAGGCACGCCAGTGCCGCCCGCCGTCCCCGGAGCGCAGCACCCTGGCCTTGGCGCCGCCGCCGGTCGCGATCCACGCGTCCCGCCCGGACGTGGTGAGGCACTGCCCGCTGGCGGCGAAGGCGAATTCGCCGGGCAGCGCGTCCGGCATCCCGTCGCCGGGGTTGACCGCCCAGGTCCGCCCACCGTCCTCAGTGGACAGAACGCGGAACTTGCCGTCGACCGGATCGCTCAGCGCCAACCCCCGCCGGTCGTCAGAGAACGAGACGCAGTCGTAGAACGCCTTCTCGTCGGCGTTCTGGAAGCTCAGCCGCCAGTTCTTGCCACCGTCCTCGGTCCGGTAGATCCGCGAGTCGCCGCCGTTGCCGATCGAGAGGATGACGGCGCGCTCGGCGTCGAACGCCTCGATGTCCCGGAACTCGAGGGCCTCGGTACCCGGCGGGCCGACCTTCTGCCACGTCTTGCCCGCGTCGGTGGTGCGCAGGACGGTCCCCTTGCTGCCACTGGCCCACACGACCCGGCCGGAGACGACGTCGAGCCCGCGCAGCTGGGCGTCGACCCCGGACGGCGTGTCCCGCCAAACGGGAACGCAGTCTTCGGCGGCGCCCGCCGTGCCCGGCAGCAGGAGCGGGAGGAGGGCGGTCAGCAGCAAGAGCTTTCGCATCCCCGCATCCTTGCGGAGCCGCCCGCCCGGCGACACATCCGAACGTCTTGTTAAGCCAGGAGACTGAAGAACGCGCGCACCTGCTCTACGAAGAGCTCAGGCTGTTCGTAAGCCGCGAAGTGGCCCCCTCGCGGGACTTCGTCGTACCAGCGAAGGTCGGTGAAACGCTTCTCAGCCCAGCGCTTCGACGGCCGGACGATCTCGTGCGGGAAGATCGTCACCCCCGACGGCACGGCGACCTCACGGGCGTCGAGACCCGAGCTCTCCCAGCAGATCCGCGACGACGAGACCGCGGTCGCGGTGAACCAGTAGACCGAGATGTCGTCGAGGATCTCCTCGTCGGTGAGCGGATGGTCCGGGTCGGTCCAGGTCCAGAACTTCTCGGCGATCCAGGCGAGCTGCCCGGCGGGCGAGTCGGTCAGGCCGTAGCCCGGCGTCTGCGGACGGGTGTCCTGCAACGCGCGGTAGCCGGAGCCGGTCGTGCGATGCCTGGTCAGGTCGGCGAGCGCCTTGATCTCGAACGGCGTGGGGTCGTCGAAGGTGGTGTCGTCGAGCTTGACGCCCGCCATGGTGAAGTGGGCGCCGACGATCTTCTCGGGGAACTGCCTGGCCAGGCTGGCGGTGACGGTCGCGCCCCAGTCGCCACCCTGGGCGCCGTAGCGCTCGTAGCCGAGCCTGGTCATGAGTTCGTCCCAGGCTCGCGCGATGCGATCGACGTCCCAGCCGGTTTCGCTCGGCTTGTCACTCCAGCCGAACCCGGGCAGCGACGGCGCGACGACGTGGAAGTCCGCGCTGAGCGGCCCGAGAACCTTGAGGAACTCGACGACCGAGCCGGGCCACCCGTGCGTGACGAGCAGCGGGCGCGCCTCGGGGTTCGCCGAGCGGACATGCAGGAAGTGGATCCCGAGCCCGCCGATCTCGGTCCGGAACTGCGGGAAGGCGTTGAGCCGCTTGACGAACCCGAAGTCGTAGCCGTCCGCCCAGTACTCGGCGAGCGCCTGGACACGGTCGAGCTGCGCGCCCTGGGACGGGTCGGTCTCGCGCTCGGGCCAGCGGGTACGGGCGAGCCGCTCCTTGAGGTCGGCGATGTCGGCGTCGTCGACGGTGACGTGAAAGGGCGTGATTTCGTTGGTCATGCCAACGAACATTAGTTGGTCGCGCCAACGATTGCCAGTGGTTTCACTTTCCCGGCTTCGCCGAGCACGTCGCGGGCACCGGGGGCGGCTTCACCTCGATCAGGTAGCGGTTCACGTTCTCGTCCACACAAGGCGAGTCGCCGCCGTACACGGAGTGGCCGACGTCGACATTGGTCAGGAGGGTCCCCGACGTCAGTGTCTTGCTCAACGCCTCGGCCCAGCGGTACGGGGTCGCGGCGTCCACCGTGGTCCCGACCAGCAGGATGGGCGCGCCCTCGGCACGCACTACCGACGGCCGCGCGGTCGCGGCGGGCAGGAACGCGCAGTCGAGCAGCTCGGCGCCGTCGCCGAGCCACGAGGCCTTCCGCAACCGCTCGGCGGCGCGTTCGTAAGCGGACAGGTCGGTGGGGCTCGGATGGTCGAGGCAGTTCACGACCGAGGTCGCCGCGTCCTCGGTGTCGTCCTCGGTGTCGTCCTCGGTGTCTTCGGCGTCGTCGCCGGAGTCGTCCTGCTGCGACGGTTCGATCAGCAACTCCGACAGGTCGGCCCAGTCGGCGGGAAAGAGGATCTTCTCGCCGAACTCCGCACGCACGGCCTCGCCATCGGGCCCGTCGAACGCCCGCTTGACGGCGGCGAGGATCTCCTGCTCGTTCTTGCCAGGACAGGGCTTGCGGGTGCGCACCGCGCATTCCTTCGCGTACGCCTGTATCGCCTGCTGCTCACCCTCGGCCTGCTGAACCGCGTCGTCGTCCCACTCGAGGTACACGTTGTCGACGCCGTCGAGCACCATCGCGCGCACCCGGCCGGGGAACCGGTCCGCGTACCGCTGGCCGATCCGGGTCCCGTACGAGTAACCGAGGTAGGTCAGCTTCTCCTGACCGGTCACCGCGCGCAGTACGTCGAGGTCGCCGACCACCTCCGTGGTGCCGAGGTGACGCACGATCTGCTCGCCCGTGTCCGACAGGCACGCGTTGGCGAATCGCTTGGCCTTGGCCACCGAAGCCCCGACCAGCGGCAGGCCCGGCAGCGCCGCACCGGACGGTTCGTCGGAGACCTCGCACCGGAGCTTCGGCTCGCTCCCGCCGACCCCGCGGGGATCGAACCCGACGATGTCGAACCGCTCGCGCACCGCGGACGGCCAGGTCTCGGCGAGATCCTTGACCATGGCGACCCCGGACTGGCCCGGCCCGCCCGCGCCAGCCACCATCGTCCCGATCCGCCGGTCCGGCCTCGTCGCGGGCGCCAGCACCAGCGGCAGGCTGAACGTCCCGGCGTCCGGGCGTGCGTAGTCGACCGGCACTTTTATCCGGCCGCAGCGCAACCGCCCGCAGTCGGTCCAATTCACCCGCTGCCCGTAGAAGGCGGCGAGCCGCGGATCTGCCTCCGGCCGGTCCCCCGATACCGGCGCGGCCGGTTCCGGCGCCGGATCACACCCGGTGAGCGGGACGGCCAGCAACACCAACACCAGCCCCAGCCGCGTCAACACCCTCATCATCGCCCCTCGCTGCACATGCCCTGGAGATACATCCTCCCGCCCGGGATAAAGCCCGCTTTATCCCGCCCTTGACCTCAAGCAATCTGGAGGTTTTAGCGTCGGGGCATGCCACTCAGCGAAACCGAGCTCGACTATCTCGCCACCCAGCGCCTCGGCAGGCTGGCGACCGCGCGGCCCGACGGGACGTTGCAGAACAACCCCGTGGGCTTCGGGTACAACAAGGCCACCGGCACCATCGACATCGGCGGCTACAACATGGCCGCGAGCCGGAAGTACCGCAACCTCGCGGGCAACGACCGCATCGCGTTCGTGGTGGACGACATCGCGTCGGTCGACCCGTGGCGGGTGCGGATGGTCGAGATCCGCGGGCGCGCCGAGGCGATCGAGGCGCCCGAAGACTCGGCGGCGCCCATCGGCGGGCCGATCATCCGGATCCACCCCGAACGCGTGATCAGCTTCGGCCTGTGAAGCCGGGGTCGTGAGTGGCGTGGCCGGTTCTAACCGGCCACGCCACTCACGAGCCCTTAGAGGGACCCGATGAGGCGTTCGACGCGCTCGTCGACCGAGCGGAACGGGTCCTTGCACAGCACGGTCCGCTGCGCCTGGTCGTTCAGCTTGAGGTGCACCCAGTCGACCGTGAAGTCGCGCCCGGCCGCCTGCGCGGCCGCGATGAAGTCGCCGCGCAGCTTGGCGCGGGTCGTCTGCGGCGGGGTGTCCTTGGCGAGCTCGATCTCGCCGTCGTCGGTGATGCGGCGGACCAGGCCCTTGCGCTGGAGCAGGTCGAACACGCCCCGGCCGCGCCGGATGTCGTGGTACGCCAGGTCGAGCTGGGCGATGCGCGGGCTCGACAGGTCGAGGTCGTGCTTGTTGCGGTAGCGCTCGACGAGGCGGTGCTTGATCGCCCAGTCGATCTCGGTGTCGATCTTGCTGAAGTCCTGCTGCTCGACCGCGTCGAGCGCGCGGCCCCAGAGCTCGATCACCTTGTCGGCGGTCGCGCCGGAGCCGTTGTCCTTCACGTGCTGGACGGCGCGGGCGTAGTACTCGCGCTGGATGTCGAGCGCCGAGGCCTCGCGCCCGCCCGCCAGCCGGACCTGGCGGCGGCCGGTGAGGTCGTGGCTGATCTCGCGGATGGCCCTGATCGGGTTGTCCAGCGTGAAGTCGCGGAACTGGACGCCCTGCTCGATCATCTCGAGCACCAGGTTCGCCGAGCCCACCTTGAGCAGGGTCGTCGGCTCGGCCATGTTCGAGTCGCCGACGATGACGTGGAGCCTGCGGTAGCGCTCGGCGTCGGCGTGCGGCTCGTCGCGGGTGTTGATGATCGGGCGGGACCGGGTGGTCGCGCTCGAGACGCCTTCCCAGATGTGCTCGGCGCGCTGCGAGAGGCAGTACACCGCGCCGCGCGGGGTCTGCAGCACCTTGCCGGCGCCGCAGATCAGCTGCCGCGTGACCAGGAACGGCAGCAGCACGTCGGCGATCCTGGAGAACTCACCGGCCCGGCCGACCAGGTAGTTCTCGTGGCAGCCGTAGGAGTTGCCCGCGGAGTCGGTGTTGTTCTTGAACAGGAAGATGTCGCCGCCGATGCCCTCGTCGGCGAGCCTGCGCTCGGCGTCGACGAGCAGGTCCTCGAGGATCCGCTCACCGGCCTTGTCGTGCGTGACGAGCTGGGTCAGGTCGTCGCACTCGGCCGTGGCGTACTCGGGGTGGCTGCCGACGTCGAGGTAGAGCCGGGAGCCGTTCGACAGGAAGACGTTGGAAGACCGCCCCCAGGACACCACTCGCCTGAACAGGTACCTCGCCACCTCGTCTGGCGAGAGCCTGCGCTGCCCGTGAAAGGTGCACGTGACCCCGAACTCGGTCTCGATGCCAAAGATCCGCCGCTGCATTCCACAAGAGTAGGCGCAACACCCCCTCCTCCGGTGCGCCGTTCGGGCGGCGACACGCGGTGGGATACGTTGCTCTTCGTGAAAACGCGCCCGCTTTGGGCGATCCTCAGCGCGTCAGCTTCGGGAGTTGAGTACCGTGTTCGAGCAGCTCATGCGCCCTTTCCGCAAGGTCGGCCGCACCGACAAGCGGCTGATGAGGGCCAGTGCGGCCATCCCCGCGACACGCGCGGACGACGTTCTTACGAAGCTGTCTCAATCGGCCAACAAAGCACGCCTCTGGTGGGTCATCGCGATCCTGCTGGCCGTAAAAAAGGGCCCGGCGCGCCGTGGAGCGCTCCGGGGCGTGGCGGCGATCGCGGGCGCGAGCCTCACCGCGAACCTCATCGGCAAGCCGATCTTCCCCCGCCGCCGTCCCGCCGCCGAGCTCGTGCCGGCGCACCGGCGGCTGGTCAACCGGCCGACGTCCTCGTCGTTCCCTTCCGGGCACTCGGCCTCGGCCGCCGCGTTCGTGACCGCCGTGGCCATGGAGTCACCGAAGGCGGGGCTGGCGGTCGCGCCGGTCGCGGCCGCGGTGGCGTACTCGCGGGTGCACACCGGGGTGCACTGGCCCAGTGACGTCGGCGCCGGCATCGCGATCGGCCTCGGCGCCGCCGCGATCACCCGGCACTGGTGGCCGCTGCACGAGGACATCCCGGCCAGGACCGCGCACAGCGCCGACGCGCCGCTCATGGTCGACGGCGAGGACATGCTCGTGCTGGTCAACCCGCACTCCGGGGTCGACGGCCAGGACCCGACCGAGGACGTCCGCTACGCCTGGCCCAAGGCCACGCTGATCTACCCGGACCCCAAGCTCGACGTGCGTGAGCAGCTCGTGCAGGAGATCCACATGCGCGGCAACTCCATCCGCGCGCTCGGCGTCGCGGGCGGGGACGGCACGGTGGCCGCGGTCGCGGCCGTCGCGGCCGACTACCACCTGCCGCTCGCGCTGATCCCGGCGGGCACGCTGAACCACTTCGCGCGCGACGTCGGCGTCAAGGACATGCCGGACGCGGACGCCGCGACCGAGGCGGGCTCGGCCGTCGGCATCGACCTGGGCGAGGTCGAGATCGACTGCGCGGGCGAGACCGAGCAGCGCTGGTTCGTCAACACGGCCAGCATCGGCGGCTACCCGGAGATGGTGCGGCTGCGCGAAAAGCTCCAGAAGCGCTTCCCGAAGTGGCCATCGGCCGCGATCGCCATGGTCCGCGCGCTGCGGCACGCGAAGCCGCTGGAAGTCGAGCTCAACGGCAAGCACGCCGAGGTGTGGCTGCTCTTCGTCGGCAATGGCGTCTACGCGCCCAAGGGCCTGGCGCCGTCGAGGCGGCCCGCGCTCGACACGGGCCTGCTCGACGTCCGCTACCTGCGCGCCGACCTGCCGTACTCGCGGCTGCGGTTCGTGCTCGCGATGCTGACGAACTCGCTGTCCGCGAGCCACGTCTACGTCGAGCTCGACCTGCCCGAGCTGGAGGTCAACCTGCTGAACGGCAACCGCCGCGTCGCCACCGACGGCGAGGTCGGCCCGCTCGGCAACGTGTTCCGGTTCAAGTCACGGTCGAGCGCGCTGACGATCTACCGCACTCACTGAGCCCACTCCACCAGCTGGATGACCACGCCGTTGGGGTCGGTGACCTGGAAGAGCTTTTCGCCCCACGGCTCTTCGCGCAGCGCCATCGTGATGGCGACGCCCTCGTCGCGAAGCCTGCGCTCCTCGTCTTCGATGCCCTTGACGACGAGCGCGACGATGAGCCCGGCCGCGTGCTGGTCCCGAAAGCCTTCCGGGAGCACCTCGATCCCCCGCCGCAGGAAGATGACGTCCATCGCCGCGTCGTCCCGCGTCAGCGAGGCGAACCCCTCCGCGGCCATCTGCTCACGGAAGCCGAAGTGCTCGGCCAAGAACGCGCTCGAGGCCGGTACGTCGTCGACGTTCAATGAGATGGCCGAAGCTGTGACCTGCAAGTAAGTCCCCTAAAAGAGCTAACCGAAAACTTCGTACGTTGTACAGAGTACCTAGTACGAGGTTTCTGCGCAAGGATGGAGCCCATGCCGATCGACCGCAGCAGTGCCGGTGACCCCGCACGCACCCTCGAGCTGCTCTGGCGCGACCCCGGACACCGGCCCGCCGCGCGCGGCCCGAAGCAGGGCAAGACCGTCGACGAGGTGGTCGAGGCCGCCATCGAGCTGGCCGACAAGACCGGCATCGAGGCCGTCACCATGCGCCGGGTCGCCGAAGTGGTCGGCGTCGCGCCGATGTCGCTCTACACCTACGTTCCCGGCAAGGCCGAGCTGCTCGACCTGATGCTCGACCTCGTCTATCAGCGGATGCCCCGCGCCGCGCACGCCGGAAAGCCGTGGCGCGAGCGGGTGCGCACGGTCGCCGAAGAGAACCGCGCGCTGTACGAGCGGCACCCGTGGGTGGCGAACGTCTCAACCATCCGCCCGCCGCTCGGTCCCGGCCTGATGGCGAAGTACGACCACGAGCTCCAGGCGTTCGACGGCACGCCGCTCGACGAGGTCGAGACCGACGCCGCGCTGACCTACGTGCTCTCGTTCGTGAACGCCACCTCGCGCGCCGCGGCCGAGCAGAAGAGTTCCCAGCTCGACGGCCTGCTCAACGACGAGGAATGGTGGGCAGCCAACGAACCCTTGCTCACCAGGGTTTTCGACGCCGACGCCCATCCGACGGCCGCGCGGATCGGGTCGGCGGCCGGTGCGGCGCACCAGTCTTCCTACAACGCCGAGCATGCTTACGCTTTCGGACTCGACCGGGTGATCGACGGGCTCGGCGCGCTGATCGACGGGCGTCCTCACTGAATACTCATAGGCACCGAATAGAGTGATCGGAAGGGGCTGGCGCTGAGCAGCTGACGCAGGGTGGAGTTTCTCGATGCGGGTGAAGACCAAGGTGCGATTCGCCGTACCCGCGGCGGTTCTGCTCGCCGCCGGGTGTGCGACGGCGCAGAGCAGCGCGCCCGCGGTGCCGGTGCCACTGACCGGCACCCAGCAGGCCTCGCTGGCCGCGGGCGCCGTGTCGACCGTGCGCATCCCCGCCGCCAGCTCCGCGTTCCGCGCGCGGGACGCGAAGGTCTACCTCCCGCCCGGGTACGGCGCCGGATCGGCCAAGCCGCCCGTGCTGGTGCTGCTGTCCGGCGTGCCGGGCGATGTCTCCGACTGGTTCGACGAGGGCGAAGTGGTCCAGGCGCTCGACGAATACGCCACCGAGCACAACGGCCGCATGCCCGTGATCATCGCGCCGGACGACACCGGCGTCGACGACGAAGACCTGCTCTGCATGGACAGCCCGCTCGGCAACGTCGACACCTATCTCAGCCAGGACGTGCCCGCGTGGGTCAACGCGCACCTGCGCGTCGACGGCAACACCCGTTCCTGGGCGGTCGCCGGCGTGTCCTACGGCGGCACCTGCGCGTTCGAACTCGCCGTGCGGCACCCGAAGCTGTACCCGACGTTCCTCGACTTCTCCGGCGAGGACCGGCCGATGCGCGAGACCAGGGAAGCCGCGATCGACGAGGTCTTCGGCGGTGACGAAGCCGCCTACGACCGCCAGGATCCGCTGAAGATCCTGGAAACCAAGAAACTTCCCGAATCGGCGGGCGTCTTCGCGGCCGGCGACGACGACGAGCCGTTCACCAGCCAGATGCCGAACGCGGTCGAAGCCGCCGAGGGCGCGGGCATGCAGGTGAAGTCGATGGTCGTTCCCGGCGGGCACGACTGGGACACCTGGAGCACCGCGTTCCGCGACTCGCTGCCGTTCCTGAACGAGCGGATGGGCCTGGAGGCGGGCCACCCGTGATCGCCGACCCGGTGCTGCCCAACGAGATCACCGACCGCGCCCGTCAGCTCGGGCCACTCGAGTCGCCCCTGATCTGGCTGACCGCGGCGGCGTGGACGGTCGCCGCGGTGACGGTCGCCGTCTGCCTGTGGCGCAACCGCCGCGCCCGCCGCTGGAGCCTGACCGGCGCCGGCGTGTTCTTCCTGGTCGCCGCGATCACCGCGGTCAACACCTACGTCGGCTACGTCCGCACCCCCGACGACCTCGGCAAGCTGCTCCAGAAGGGCGGCGGCGTCCTCAACGCGGCCGGCCGTTTCCTCGACGACGGCAAGAACGACCCCGAGGCGCCGACCCCGGTACCCGGCGCCAGCGTCAGCCCGCCGGGCACCCCGCCGAAGAAGGGCGAGGCGCGCACGGAGACGGTCACGCTCGCCGACCCGCCCAACAAGATCCCCGCGGGCCAGAACCTCGTCCTGCTGCCGCCCGGCTACTTCGACCCCGAGAACGCGAACCGCCGCTACCCGGTCGTCTACCTGGTGCACGGCTACCCGTTCGGCGGCCCGCGCGACTGGCTGACCTCCGGCGACGCGCCCGGCAGCCTCGACTCGCTCGGCAAGGCGAAACTGATCTCGCCGATGATCGTGGTCAGTGTCGACATGACCGCGGGGCAGCCCAGCCAGGACTGGGAAGGCCTGAACATCCCCGGCGGCCCGCAGCTGGAGAACTACCTGGCGAACACGGTCGTCCCGGCCATCGACCAGCGCTACCGCACGGTCAACGACCGCAGCGGCCGCGCGCTCGGCGGCATGTCCGGCGGCGGTTTCGCGGCGCTCAACATCGGCCTGCACCACGTCCAGCAGTTCGGCACGCTCATCATCGCGCTGCCGTACGACGATTTGAACAACTCGATCAGCGTGCTCGGCGGGGACCAGGCGGCGATCCGCGCGGACACGCCCCGGCAGTATCTGCCGACCATGGACTTCCCGGCCCCCGTCGCGGTGATGCTCGCGGTCGGCTCGGGCGCGCCGACGGACGTCACGACGGCCAAGCGCATCGCGGACGCCCTGCACGCCCGCGGGCAGGAAGCGGTCGTGCACGTCGAGCGGGGCTTCAACCACACCTGGCACACCGCGCGCGCGACGCTGCCCTACTTGCTCGTGTTCGCGGACCAGCACTTCCACTCCCCCGGCTCTGCTGCGGGCCCCTCAACTCCCTGAGGCCCGGGATAAAGCGGGCTTTATCCCGGGTGCTTTCCCCGGGATAAAGCCCGCTTTATCCCGCTTTATCCCGGGCATGCCGCGAGGGTCTTCGCGAGCCGCGCCCCACGGCCCGCGAAGACCCTCACGTCCCCTCCTCTTACTTGACGGTCAGGCGATACTCGACGCCGCCGACGTCGACACCTTGCCCGTCCGTCTGGTTCACGCGGACCACGAACTGCCCGCCCGCCGCGGCCGTGCCCGCGGTGAAGACGATCTTCGCCGGGACCCGCTCGCGGCTCTTCAGCACCAGGCCGTCGATCCGGGCGAACTTGCCGTCCACGATCTCCACCGTCGTGTCACCCGCCGGCCGCACGCCGACACCGCGCTGCCCGGCCTGCTTCCACCGCGCCGCCAGCTCGGGGCCGAGGTCGACGACGATCCTTCCCGGGCCCACGAAGGGTTTCCCGTCCGCCGCGAGCACCAGGTTGGTCTTGAAGTCGCCTTCACGCCACGGGTTGCCGATCATGAACGGCTCCGGCTGCGGCTGCAGTTGGGGCAGCTCGACCGTGTTCACGTTGTGCCAGCCGATGTTGTTGTTATTGCGGGTGTTGGTCAGCGTGTTGGCGCCCTCGGCCGTGGTCATCGTGTCGGCCGCGGAATCCCATCTGGCCAGCAGGCAGTAGTGGCCGGGGCCGGGCACGCCGTTCCACGGCAGCACCAGCTCGGTGCCACCCGGCGGCACGATCACGCCGAACGCGTCGGTGATCTTGGTCCAGTCGTCGAACGGGTCCGCGTCGCCGCCCCAGTTCGCCGCGCCGCCCATGGCCGTGTAGTACAGCCGGAGCGTGCCGGTGACGTCGGTTTCGGCGCCCAGCTTGCGGTTGAGTTTGACGTGGACCCAGTTCAGCTGGCCGACGATCGGGTTGTGGTCGACGGCGCAGCCCGCGTCCCACGGCGGGCAGACCCAGATGTCCGGGCTGGACCAGACGGCGCCCGCGCTGGGCTCCGCGCCCGCCACGTCGGCGGCGTTGTCCCGGATGAACACGTCGCGGTACGACGGCGTCGCCGACGCCGGGACCGTGCCCAGCAGCATCGCCGCGAGCGCGGCCACGAATACGGTGGACCACCACCGCTGAAGTCGTCGCATGATCGGCTCCCCTTCGCCTTGGTTCGGTTGCCGGTCCAGCGTCGGCTCGGCGGGTTGTGAACCGGTTGTCGTCCGGTTGGCCGTTTTCGCACCGATCGCGCGTGGATACGCTCGCTCCACCATGGGAAGCGAGCTGCGCGTACTCGGCCCGGTCGAGGCGGTCGGCCCCGCCGGGCCCTGCGTGCTGCACGGCGCACGCCAGCGCGCGGTGCTCGGCGTGCTCGCGCTGCACGCGGGCAGTGTCGTGCCCAGCAGCAGGCTGGTGGACATGCTGTGGGGCGAGGATCCGCCGCGCACGGCCGTCAAGACACTGCACAGCCATGTCGCGCGGATCCGGCAGGCGCTCGACGCCTGCGGGTTCGGCCAGGTGCTGCACACCCGCAATCCCGGCTATCTGCTCGCGGCCGATCCGGACACGGTCGACGCGCTGCTGTTCGAACGCCGTGTCCGCGCGGCCAAAAAGGACCCCGGGCTCGCGAGTTCGGTCTCCGCGCTGCGCTCGGCGATGACACTCTGGCGTGGCGACGCCTTCGCCGACACCGCGCTCGCCGGCTGGGGCCGCCGCGAGATCGACCGGCTGCACGAGCTGCGGCTGTCGGCGATCGAGGATCTCTGGGACGCCGAGCTCCGGCTGGGAAACCACGAGGACGCCGCACCGGAACTCGCCCGGCTTCAGGCCGAGTATCCGGCACGCGAACGCCTCGCCGCCGCGCACATGCTCGCGCTGTACCGGTGCGGGCGCTACACCGACGCGCTGGAAGCGTTCGGTGTCGTCCGGCAACGGCTCGCCGAGGAGCTGGGTGTCGATCCCGGACCTGAGCTGCTCGCGTTGCACACCGCGATCCTGCGCCGCGATCCCGAACTCGAACCCGGCCAGCCGAGCACCGGGGTCCCCGCGCAGATTCCGGCCAGGGTCGGCCATTTCACCGGCCGCGACTCCGAATTGGCCGGTCTGGACCGGCTGCTCGACGAGCCAGAGCGCCCGATCGTCGTCGTCTCCGGCGCTGCGGGCATGGGCAAGACCGCGCTCGCCGTCCAATGGGCGCACCGGATCGCGGGCCGGTTCCCCGGCGGCAGGCTGTTCCTCGACCTGCGTGGGCACGACCCGCGCCGCGCGATGTCCGCGGCGGACGCGCTCGCGCATCTGCTGCGCAGCCTCGATCTGCCCGACGAGCGCATCCCCGGCGACCTCACCGAGCGCGCCGGGCTCTACCGCTCGCTGCTGCACGACCGGCGCTGCGCCATCGTGATCGACAACGCAGGCGACGTCGACCAGGTGCTGCCGCTGATCCCCGGCACCGACCAGGCGCTGCTGGTGATCACGAGCAGGCAGGCGCTCGCCGCGCTCGGCAGCAGGCACGCGGTGCACCCGATCGCGCTGGATTCGTTCTCCCACGCGGAATCGATGGCCTTGCTGACTCGCGTGCTCGGCGCCGAACGGGTGTCCCGCGAGCCGGGGCCGACCGCGCGGCTCGCGCATCTGTGCGGCGGGATGCCGCTGGCACTGCGCATCGCCGCGGCCAGGCTCGCGGGCGACCCGCGCCGGTCGATCGCGCAGCTCGCCGCCGAACTGGCGGGTGCGGGCAGGCTCGACAACCTCGCCGTGGAAGGCGATTCGCGCACGGTGCGCACCGTGCTCGCCAGCGCCTACCAGCCGCTGAGCCCCGACCAGATGACCCTGTTCCGCAGACTGGGCCTCACGCCGGGCGCGACATTCAGCACCTCGCTCGGCTCGGCGATGTGCGCGATGCCGGTGGCCGCCGCGCGGTCGGCGGCGGCCGAGCTGAGCACCGCGCATCTGATGACACCCGCGGGCACGGACCGTTTCCGTTTCCACGACCTGATCCGCGAATTCGCCCGCCAGTGCGCGACCGCCGACGAGTCACCGGACGCGCTCGCCGGCGCGGGTGACCGGCTCGTCGACTGGTACCTCTCCGTCGCCGCGGCGGCCAACAAGGCCATCGACCCGAACCGCGACCTGGTCGACCCGGCACCCGAACACCCAGTCACCGACCTGCCGTTCGAGCCGGAACGGCACGCCGCGCTCGCGTTCCTCGACGCCGAGCGCGACAACCTCCTGCCCGTGGTCCGCTACGCGCGCGAGCGCGGCAGGCTCGCCGCGACCTGGCAGCTCACCTACCTGCTGACCAGCTTCTACGACACCACCGGTCATTGGCAGGAACGCGTCGAGCTGTGCCGCGAAGGCGCCGCCGCGGCCACCGAACTCGGTGATCCGCTCGCCGAAAGCGAGATGCTGCGCGCGCTCGGCGTGTCCTACTTCATGACCAGGCGGCTCACCGATGCCTTGGCCACCAACGCCTTGGCGCTGCGCACCGTGCAGGCGGCCGGTGACCTCGACGGCGAAGGCCACGTCTACAACAACACCGCGAACGCCTACGCCGAGCTTCGCCGGTTCGACGAGGCGATCGTCGCGCACAAGCTCGCCGTCGCCCGCTGCGCCACCGCCGAGAACCACCTCGGCCGCGCGCTGTCGCAGCGCAACCTCGGCCACACCTACATCCAGATGGGCCGCGCCGGTGAAAGCCTCGCCCCGCTCACCGACGCGCTGACCACGTTCCGCAAACTCGGCAACGCCAGGCTCGAAGCGGCCACTTTGGACACACTCGGCGAGGCCTATCTCGAGCTCGGCGACCACACCGCCGCGCTCACCCACCTCGGCGAGGCACTCGCGGGCAGCCGCTCGATCGGCGACCGCTGGCAGGAATGGGAGTCGCTGCTCCACACCGGACTCGTCCACTTAGGACTGGAGGACTTCGCGGCCGCGCTCGCCGACTTCGAACAGGCGCTGCTGATCAGCCGCGACGTCGGTGACCGGCACGGCGAGGCCTCCGCGCTCGGCCAGCTCGGCCGGGCCCGGCTCGGCACCGGAAACCTCGGCGCCGCACAGGAAAACCTCGAACTGGCGCTGTCCGTGCGCACGGTCGTGCCGGACCCCTACGAGGAGGCCCGGCTGCACCGCGACCTGGCCGAGCTGGCAGACCGTCAGGAAAGGACGGCCGCCGCGGCCACCCACCGGTCCAGAGCCCGCGAACTGTTCCGGCAGGCGAACGCGACGGCCGAAGCCGAAGCCGTCAACGCCACGGCTTGATGGTCACCACCGTCCGCCGCATCCCGAGTTTCCCGCCGGCGGGTTCGAAGAACTCGATCTCGAACTTCACCTCCCGATCGATCGGCAGCAGCTGCACTTTCGCCTTCGTCAACGGCTGGCCCGCCCTCAGCGTGAGCACCGCGTCCCGCACCGGCACGTACCCCACCGGGCCGCCCGGTCCCTCGACCGTCCGATAGTGGACGGTCATCGTCTGCGAGCCGTTCGCGGCGGCCTGTGCGCCACCGAAGCCGAACCCGTACACCGGCACCTCGCAGTACTTCCAGCAGATCTTCCCGTCCGGCGCGACCACCACGGCGTCCGGCGGCGGCTTCCCGTCGTCGTCGTTCACCGCGTTCGGCACCCGGTCCTCGGCGACGACCAGCCCGCTCGGCTCGAACAGCTCGAGCCAGAACGCCTCGTTCTGCTCGGGCAGGAAATCCTGGTTCACGGCGACGTCGACGTACTGGGTCTCCAGCGAGCCCTTCCAGGACAGCTCACCCATCAACGGCATCGACGGATCGGCGCCGTAGTCACTGCCGTTGTCCGCGCTGAACTCGGGGAAGACCCCGTGCGCCTTGCCGTCGACCACGCGGTACCGGACGGTGCCGTTCGCCGTGCACCCCGCGGGCGCGGTGACCGTCACCGGGATCCGGTACTTACGCGGCGGCCCCGGCGCCGACCCCTCCGGCTGCGCCTGCCACTGCGCGCTCACCGTCGCCGCAGGACACGGCGCGGGCTCCTCGGCCTGCCCGACCGAGGCCGACGCGAACCCGCCGGCCGCCATGAGCAGCACCCCGAGCAGCGCGCGCACCTTCGCTCTCATCGACACCCCCGTGCGTGAGGCGCGGCGCACCCCGCGCCCCGCTCACTACCTGGGTAACGCACCCCGGTTGTCATTCGGTTGTGAGCACGATCGAAGACGTGACAAGGGCGGCCCTTGTCACCTCTAGCGTGACAAGGGCCGCCCTTGTTTACTTACCCGGAGCCTGAGCCGACGGTCAGTCCTTGGGCTTGTCCTCGTCCTTGGCGTCCTCGTCCTTCGGCGCCTCGGGCACGGCGGGCAGCAGTGCCTCGAGCGCCGCGCCGGTGAGCCTGCGGAACGAGCGGCGCGGGCGGTCGCGGTCGAGCACCGCGACCTCCAGCTTGATCGGGTCGGCCTCGGTCTTGCCGTTGGTGGTGGTCGAGCGCAGCGCCGCCACCGCGATGGCGACCGCCGGGCCCAGCTCCAGCTCGGCCTCGTACGACTCCTTGAGCTTCGTGGAGATCGTGTCGGCCTGGCCGCCCATCACCACGAACTGCGGCTCGTCGAAGATCGAGCCGTCGTAGGTCAGCCGGTAGAGCTGGTCTTCGGCCGACGAGGCGCCGACCTCGGCCACGCAGATCTCCACCTCGAACGGCTTGAGCTGCTCGGTGAAGATGCTGCCCAGCGTCGCGGCGTAGGCGTTGGCCAGCGCACGCGCGCTGACGTCACGCCGGTCGTACTGGTAGCCCTTGAGGTCCGCGTGCCGGATGCCCGCCACCCGCAGGTTCTCGAACTCGCTGTACCGGCCGACGGCCGCGAACCCGATGTGGTCGTAGATCTCGGACACCTTGTGCAGCGTCGCCGACGTGTTCTCCGCGACGAACAGGATCCCGCCGCGGTATTTCAGCGCGACAACACTGCGGCCCTTCGCGATTCCCTTGCGCGCGAGCTCGGACCGCTCCCGCATCAACTGCTCGGGAGAGGCGTACAGCGGCATCGTCACGGTCGTTGCTCCGTTCTAGAGATCAAAGAAGAGGGCAGGGTCAGCGTCCGCGTGCGGCTTCGGCGCGGCCGTTCACCACGGCCTCGGCCACCGCGGCGGCCTGCTCCTTCGGCAGCGCGACCGCACCGTGCTCGGCGGTGATGGTGACCACCGTCGGGTAGATGCGCCGCACCAGGTCCGGCCCGCCGGTCGCCGAGTCGTCGTCGGCCGCGTCGTACAACGCCTCGACCGCCACCCTGGTGGCGCCTTCGACGTCGGCGTCGGGGTCGAACAACTTCTTCAGCGACGACTTCGCGAACAGCGAACCCGAGCCGATCGCGTGGTAGCCGGCGTGCTCCTCGTAGCGGCCGCCGGTCACGTCGTACGACACGATCCGGCCTGCCCGCTTGGGGTCTTCGGCCTCGGTGTCGTATCCGGCGAACAGCGGCAGCACCGCGAGGCCCGCCATCGCGATCTCGAGGTTGGCCTTGACCATCGTGGACAGTTTGTTCGTCTTGCCGTCGAGCGAGAGCGAGACGCCCTCGATCTTCTCGTAGTGCGCCAGCTCGACCGCGTACAGCCGGACCATCTCCAGCGCCAGCCCCGCGGTGCCCGCGATGCCGACCGCGGAGTACTCGTCGGTGACGTAGACCTTGTCCATGTCCCGGGTGGCGATCAGGTTGCCCGAGGTCGCCCTGCGGTCACCGGCGATCAGCACGCCACCGGCGAAGGTGACCGCGACGATCGTGGTGCCGTGCGGGGCCTCCGGCGCCTGCATGCCCGGCGCCAGGCGCGCGCTGGGCAGCAGCTCGGGCGCCTGCGCGCGCAAGAAGTCGGAGAACGACGAGGTCGCCGACGAAAAGTAGGCAGCGGGCAGCGCGGAGCCCTGGTTACCAGCGGTGTTTCCCATACGTGCTCTCAGGTCCAATCTGTGAAACGGGCGGAGGAGGCTTACTGACCACCCTTTTGCACGTACGCGCGCACGAAGTCCTCGGCGTTCTCCTCCAGCACGTCGTCGATCTCGTCCAAGATCGTGTCCACGTCTTCGCCGAGCTTCTCGCGGCGTTCCTGGCCGGCCGAACCGTCGGCGCCGAGCTCCTCGTCGGAGTCGCCGCCGCCATGCTTTTCGATCTTTTCCTGAGCCATTTCGCCTCCAGGTGTAGCCGTCGTTTCCTAGCCTACCCAGCAGTCATGACATTTTCGCCACAGCCGAGCCGTGTCAGTCAGACCCGGTCAACGCCTCGACGAGCTCCTCAGCGGTCGCCGCGTCGTCCAGCAGCTTCCCGACGTGCGCTTTCGTGCCCCGCAGCGGCTCCAGGGTCGGGATCCGCACCAGCGACTCACGCCCGACATCGAAGATGACCGAATCCCACGAAGCGGCCGCGATCGAGGTCGCGTACTTCTCCAGCGCGCGGCCGCGGAAGTAGGCGCGGGTGTCCGACGGCGGGGTGGTGATGGCCGCCTGCACCTCCTCCTCGGTGACCAGCCGCTTCATCGACCCTCGGGTCACCAGGCGGTTGTAGAGGCCCTTGGCGAGGCGCACGTCCGAGTACTGCAGGTCGACCAGGCGCAGCCGCGGCGCGCCCCAGGCGAGCTGGTCACGGGCGCGGTAGCCCTCCAGCAGCCGCAGCTTGGCGGGCCAGTCCAGCCGGTCCGCGCACTCCTGCGGGTCGCGGGCGAGCGCGTCGAGGATCTCGCCCCACACCCGCAGGACCTCTTTGGACGCCTCGTCGGCGCCGGTACGGTCGAGGTTCGCCGCGGCGATCTCGTGGTAGGCGAACTGCAGGTCCAGCCCGGTGTACTTGCGCCCGTTGGCCAGCGCGACCTTCACCTTGAGCGTCGGGTCGTGGCTGATCTGGTGCACCGCGCGCACCGGCTCGTCCAGCTTCAGGTCGTCGAACCGGATGCCCGACTCGATCATGTCGAGCACCAGCGCGGTCGTGCCGACCTTGAGGTACGTCGAGTACTCCGACAGGTTCGCGTCACCGATGATGACGTGCAGCCTGCGGTATTTGTCCGCGTCCGCGTGCGGCTCGTCGCGCGTGTTGATGATGCCGCGCTTGAGCGTCGTCTCCAGGCCGACCTCGACCTCGATGTAGTCCGAACGCTGCGAGAGCTGGAAGCCCGCTTCCTCGCTCTGCGGGCCGACGCCGACGCGCCCGGAGCCGGTGACGACCTGCCGCGACACGAAGAACGGCGTCAGCCCGGCGATCACGGCCGTGAACGGGGTCGAGCGCGCCATCAGGTAGTTCTCGTGCGTGCCGTAGCTCGCGCCCTTGCCGTCGACGTTGTTCTTGTAGAGCTGCAGCTGGGGCTGGCCTGGCACGGTGGCCGCCTTCATCGCGGCCAGCTCCATCACCCGCTCGCCCGCCTTGTCCCAGATCACCGCGTCGCGCGCGTTGGTGACCTCGGGCGCCGAGTACTCGGGGTGCGCGTGGTCGACGTAGAGCCGCGCGCCGTTGGTGAGGATGACGTTCGCCGCGCCCAGGTCCTCGACGTCGGGGTCGTGGCCCGGCCCGCCGGGGCCCGCCAGGTCGAAGCCACGCGCGTCGCGCAGTGGCGACTCCACCTCGTAGTCCCACCGTGCGCGCCTCGCCCGCGGTATGTCCGCCGCGGCCGCGTAGGCCAGCACCACTTGAGTCGAGGTCAACACCGGGTTCGCCGTCGCGTCGCCCGGCACCGAGATGCCGTACTCGACTTCGGTTCCCATGATCCGCCGCATGCACACACCCTACGGGTTGAGCCACTGCGATGATGGCCGCGTGTCTGCCAGTGACGAACTCGTTGCCCTCTATGACCCCGCTGGAGCAGTGGTCGGAAGCGCACCCAGGAGGGTGATGCGGGCCGAAGGCCTGTGGCACGCCTCGGGCGTGGTGCTGGTCCGTTCGGGCGATGGAACCGCCGTCTACGTCCATTTGCGAGCCCCTGACAAGGATGTCTATCCCGGTACGTGGGACTGCTGGGCGGGCGGCGTGGTCGCGGCCGGTGAGACCCCGGCCGAGTGCGCGACCCGTGAACTCGCCGAAGAACTCGGCATCTCAGGAGTAAGCCCGGTCCCGCTGTTCGTCGACGTCTACCAGGACGGGACGATCCGCTGCCACAACTTCGCCTTCGAAGTGCGCTGGGACGGGCCGGTGGTGCACCAGCCGGAAGAGATCGTCGACGGCCGCTGGATGCCGCTCGATGAGCTGCGGGCCTGGGTCGACGATCCGGACAGCCCGTTCATCCCGGACGGCCGCCAGGGCATCAGGGAGTGGTTCCGCCGCTACACCTGATCGAGCTTCTCCGCCGCGAGCGGCGCGAGCCGCTTGGCCGCGTCGAGCGCCCGCGCCGCCGAGCCCGCGGTGACCTGCACGGCGGACAGCGTCGCGCCCTTCGCCAGCAGGACCGTGCACGTCGGTCCGGTGCACCAGACCCGCTGGGCGTCGACACCGGGCTGGGCGGGGATGGTGTGCTGCTGGCCGTCGCATTTGACCGCCTTGAGCGCGGCTCCGGCGCCCTTCGGCGGGAACGAGACCACACGCTGGTTCAGCGAGGCGCCAGTCGGATACCACCACGCGGCTTCGCCGATCACGTTGTCGGGCAACTCGGCCAGGCAGCCCTTCGCCGGTCCGACGGAGGCGCGCTCGACGCCCTCCTCCGCGAGGTCCGCGGCGGTCAGCAACACGGGCCGTTCGACACTGGCCGAAGCCGACGGCCTGGGCGGCGGCGGGACGGGCGTGGCGGACGGCGACGGCGGTTTCACCGAGGTGGTCGGGTCGTCGTAGTAGGTGTCGAGATCGTTCGGCCGGTCGGCGCAACCCGACAATCCCAGCAGCGCGACCGCGGCGACTACGGCCGCTCCCCGACGAGGCATGCGGAGCAGACTAGTCGAGTCATTCAGTGCCACCGCAGGGAGGATCGGCTCGCCCAATAGTCCGTGGCGGATTCACGGAAACCACACAGCAGCGCCAAATCCCCGGCGCCGAGCTCGAGTCCGGCGCCGCCGAGATTCGACGCGAGCTGGGCCGTGCTCGCCGGTCCGACGAGCACGGTCGACGCCCACGGCTGCGCCAGCACGGCCGCCACGGCGACCGCGTCCGGCGTGACGTTCCGCTCGCTCGCGAACGCGGCGATGGCGGGTGGCGGCTCGACGACGAGCCTGCCGTTGGCGAGGGTTTCCTTGACCAGCACGGAATTCCCGGCTTCGGCGGCTTCCGCGAGCGCGTCGCCCGCCGATTGTTCGAGCAGGTTCCAGGTGGATTGGACGGAGGTGAACACCGGCCGTCCCTGCGCGGTCAGTTCGAACGCGCGGCGGATCGTGTCGGCCTGCGCGGGCCCTGACGTGGAAAAACCGACACGCACGCCGTCATCGGCCAGCGCCGCCAGCGCATCCAGCAGCGCCCGGTCGCCGAAGAGCGGGCTGTCCGCGGTCAGCGAATGCACTTGGTAGAGCGCGAGCACGCCGCCGAGCCGCTCGCGGCTTTCCGTCCACTGTGCACGGAACCGGTCGAGCGAATGCTCTTTCGCCTCGTGCACCTCGGCGTCGAGCCGCCACCCGCCGACGTAGGCGTAGCCCCATTTGCTCGACACGGTCACGTCTTCCGGGCGCCGCTCGGTCAGCCACTCGGCCAGGAAGTCCTCGGCCAGCCCGTAGGACCGCGCCGTGTCGATCCAGCGGACTCCGGCTTGATAAGCGGCGTCGAGCACCTCGTGCGTCGCGCCCTTCATGGCCTCGATGTCGCGTCCGGGCGGGAGCTGGTCGGTCCGGCCGAGGTTGATGTACGCAGGGCGGCCGAGCGCGGCCAGGCCGAGGCCGACCCGAGGCAGTGGGTGCGTGGGAGTGGACACCCCACGCACCCTATGCGCCTAGATGCTGATCGACAGCTTCGCGGTGTACCCGGCCGACGGACTGCCGGTCAGCACCGGCATCTGCTTCGAGTAGCCGTCACGGAACACCATGTCCTGCGACAGCGAGGTGCGCCGGAAGATCGGCAGGCTCGACGCGTACGGCGCCGTCGAGTAGACCGCCGTGCACTCGGCCGCGGGGAAGGCGAGCTGGGAGGTGGCGATCGGGTCGCCGGCGGCGGTGGCCTCCGCGACCGTGCGGTAGACCTCGAAGTGGATGTGCGGCCAGCGGCCGGGATACGCGCCGGGGAAGATCGTCGTGAACGTGACGAGCCCGGTGGAACTCGCGGCCTGCACGCCGCGCAGGTAGTTCTGGTTGAGCACGCCCGAGGCGTACATCGAGTACTTGCCGTCCTTGTCGCACTGCCAGACGTAGACGGCCGCGCCGGTCAGCGGCGCGCAGGTGCCGGCCTTGAGCATGGTCAGCTCCATCCGCACCGGCACGCCGGCCGCGGTGCCGCTCAGCCCGCCGAAGCTGGACCGGATGTCGCTGCGGACGACCCCGGTCTTGGTGAGGATGTTCGGGCCGTTGGTGCCGTCCGAGGGGAACGGGCCGACGATCTCCTCGGGAACCTTGCCCGCGCAGGCGGTTTCGGCCGCGCTCGCCGTCGTGCCGCCGTCGGCGAGCGCGGCGCCGCCCGCGATGGTCGCGAGCCCGGCCGCGCCGAACAGCGCGAGCACCCGCCTGCGGTCGAGCATGGTCGCCATGTCGAAGGCCAGGCCTCGATCGTGGATTTCCGGTTCGTGGTCGTGGTGGGTCACGGTCGCCTCCGGCGGTAGTCGTTTGTGACCAAACAAACGATCCGCCGGACGCATGGTCTAGACCATGACGCTCACTCGATCGGCCGAGTCCGATCGTCGCTACCCCTCATGCCTGCGCAGAATTTCCAGCCACTGGCCCGAATTCTGAACCTGCCTGTGCAGTTTTTCCAGCCGCGCGGCAGGCGCCCGCACGTATCCCTTGCCGAAGACGGGCGCGATCTGCCGCAGGCTCGCCCCCTCCTCGCGCGCGGCGAGCAGCAGCCAGTCGGACGCGTTCGCGCACGCCGTCGACGCCTGCCGGAACTCGCCGAGCAAGCCGATGATCGAGTCCGCGTCCAGCTCACCCCGCCGGACCGCCTCCGTGGCGTTTTCCAGCCACGCCAGCACATCCGCGGACGTGATCGGCGCGCTCATCCTCTGCTCTGTCATGCCCCGCAGTATAGGTCGTTATACGGTCGTCTCGCCGCACGCCACGCCGGGGAGACCTTCGACACCCCTGTCCGAAATCCGCTGGCATCGGAAGTGCCTTGCCCCGTTGACTGTCCCCATGACCGGCAACATCGGGATCGCGCTGCGATTCAGCCTGCTCGCGACGCTGTGGGGCGCGAGCTTCCTCTTCATCAAGGTCGGCCTCACCGGCCTCTCCCCCAGCCAGGTCGCGCTCGCCCGCCTCGCGTTCGGCGCGCTCGCGCTCGCCCTCATCGTCGTGATCCAGCGCCCGCGCCTGCCCCGCGAACCGGTCATCTGGGGACATTTCGCCGTCATGGGCCTGCTGATGTGCGTGATCCCGTTCCAGCTCTTCGCCTGGGCCGAAACCCGCATCTCCTCGGGACTGGCCAGCATCTTCAACGCGACCACGCCGCTGCTCACCGTCCTGATCGGCGGCGTGATCCTGCGCCAGGAACGCCTCACCCGGGGCGCCACGATCGGCCTCGGCTTCGGTTTCGCGGGCGTGCTCACGATCGTCGGCGTCTGGAACGGTCTCGGCACCGCGGACCTGCTCGGCCAGCTCGCCTGCCTCGGCGCGGCGACCTGCTACGGCACGTCCTTCGTGTACATGCGCCACTTCCTCGGCAAGCGCCACATCGAGCCGACCGTGCTCGCCTTCGGCCAGGTCACGCTCGGCACGCTCATGATGCTCGCGCTCAGCCCGCTGGTGGCCACGGGGCCTGTCCACCTGTCGCTGCCGGTCGTGCTCAGCATGGCCGCGCTCGGCATGCTCAGCACGGGCGTCGCCTACATCTGGAACGCCCGCATCATCGTCGCCTGGGGCGCCACGAACGCCGCCGCCGTCACCTACCTGACCCCGGTCGTCGGCGTCGTGCTCGGCGTCGCCATCCTCCACGAGCCCCTGACCTGGAACCAGCCCGCCGGCGCGCTCCTGGTCATCCTCGGCATCCTGGCCGCCCACGGCCGCCTCACCCTGAAGCGCCGCCGCCCCGACCCCCTCGTGAGTGTTCAGACCGGTTAGAACCGGCCGCGTCACTCACGACCCGCGTACGCCAAGTCGCAGGGCCCAAGCCCCGCTCGGTCCGCGATCGCCGCCGCCTCAGGTCGACTGAACGCACCAACGCCACGTTGACCTTCGCGAGACCCGAGTTTGGGCCATTGGATGGCCCAAACTCGGGTCTCGCGCGCCCAGGCGTTTCGCCCAAGACAGGGTCGTGAGTGTTTAGACCGGTTCTAACCGGCCGCATCACTCACGACCCGCCGGGCACGCGCCGGGTCACCGACTACATGTCTGCCAGAGTCCCTTTCGTCGGGTTCGGCAGGGAAACAAGGGCGGCCCTTGTCACCTCTAGCGTGACAAGGGCCGCCCTTGCGGTGTCCAAGCCGCGCCCTAGACGTAATGAACGCCCCGTTCACAACGCTGAACGTTGTGAACGGGGCGTTCGTACGGGGTCTTACAGGTACTGGCCGGTGTTCGTGGCCGTGTCGATCGCCCGGCCGGAGTCCGTGTTCTTGCCGGTGACGAGCGTGCGGATGTAGACGATCCGCTCGCCCTTCTTGCCGGAGATACGGGCCCAGTCGTCCGGGTTGGTGGTGTTGGGCAGGTCCTCGTTCTCCGCGAACTCGTCGACGATCGCGTCCAGCAGGTGCTGCACGCGCAGGCCGGGCTGGTTGGTCTCCAGCACGGACTTGATCGCCGACTTCTTCGCCCGGTCCACGATGTTCTGGATCATCGCGCCCGAGTTGAAGTCGCGGAAGTACAGGACTTCCTTGTCACCGTTGGCGTAGGTGACCTCGAGGAACCGGTTCTCGTCGGTCTCCTCGTACATCCGCTCGACGGTGTGCTGGATCATCGCGTCGATCGTGGCCTTGGTGTCGCCACCGAACTCGGCCAGATCGTCTTGATGGATGGGCAACCCGGTGAGCAGGTACTTGGAGAAGATGTCCTTGGCGCCTTCGGCGTCGGGACGCTCGATCTTGATCTTGACGTCGAGCCTGCCCGGCCGCAGGATCGCCGGGTCGATCATGTCCTCGCGGTTGGAGGCGCCGATGACGATGACGTTCTCCAGCCCCTCCACACCGTCGATCTCCGAGAGCAGCTGCGGCACGATCGTCGTCTCGACATCGGACGACACGCCGCTGCCCCGGGTGCGGAAGATCGAGTCCATCTCGTCGAAGAACACGATCACCGGCGTCCCTTCGGACGCCTTCTCCCGCGCCCGCTGGAAGATCAGGCGGATGTGCCGCTCGGTCTCGCCGACGAACTTGTTGAGCAGCTCGGGACCCTTGATGTTGAGGAAGTACGACTTCGCCTCCGCGGCGCTGCCGGTCTCCCCCCTCGCCGCCGCGACCTTCTTCGCCAGCGAGTTGGCGACGGCCTTGGCGATGAGGGTCTTACCGCAGCCGGGAGGACCGTAGAGCAGCACGCCCTTCGGCGGCCGCAGCTGGTACTCCAGGTAGAGGTCGGCGTGCAGGAACGGCAGCTCCACCGCGTCGCGGATCTGCTCGATCTGCCTGCTCAGGCCACCGATGTCCTCGTACTGGACGTCGGGGACCTCTTCGAGCACGAGGTCCTCGACCTCGGCCTTGGGCACCCGCTCATAGGCGTAGCCCGCCTTCGAGTCGACCAGCAGCGAGTCGCCCGGCTTGAGGGGCTGATCCGCCAGTGGATCGGACAGGAAGACCACACGCTCTTCGTCGGCGTGCCCGACGACAAGACCGCGGTAGGGACCGCCGTCCTGCTCCGGGGCGAGCACCTCGCGCAGCGCGCACACCTCGCCGGTGCGCTCGAAGCCGCCGCCCTCCACCACGGTCAGCGCCTCGTTGAGACGCAGTGCCTGACCACGCTGCAGTGACTCGACCTCGACCGCGGGTGAGACCGACACCCGCATCCTGCGCCCGGCGGTGAACACGTCGACCGTGCCATCCTCGAACGCTTCCACGAAAACGCCGTAACCACTCGGTGGCTGGGCGAGCCGGTCCACCTCCTCACGGAGAGCGAGCAACTGGCCTCGAGCCTCACGGAGGGTCTCGACCAGCTTGGTGTTGCGCTCAGTGAGTTGGCTCACACGTTCCGACGCCTCGGCGAGTCGCTGCTCGAGAACGCGGTTCTGCCTCGGCGAGTCCGTCAGCTTACGACGCAGCAGCGCCACTTCCTCCTCGAGGAAACGGACCTGCCGCGCTTGTTCGTCCGACGTGATTCCAGCTCCAGTCGTTTCTGAAGGGTCGGCATCTTCATGCCGACCTCCGGGAAGGTCATGGTGCATCGGGCACCTCCTCGGAGTGCTTTTCAGTCCACGGTACCGGCGATCACCGACAATAAAAGTCCTTTCCGCATCACAGGATCGGCGCGTCGCCCTTTCGACCTTGCAACAGCACGGAGATTTCCCAAGCACAAGAGTCCAATACGGTGCACGAAGAACACCTCCGATCACTACCGTCCGTGCGACGAGATTGCGCACGATTCGCGAGATCGTCAGCCGGGACCCGGCCACCGGAACACTCCGCCGCCGGTGCGGGAACCGACGTGCCGCCCTGCGCGTCGCAGCAGTGATACCCAGCACCAGTGGCACCTAACCGCGCGGGCGAGCGCGCCCGTGGTTAGCATCGGGCCACGTTCCGCTTGGGGCCGACCAGGTGTTTCACGCCAGCAGTCAGGGAGCTTTTGATGACCTACCCGCCGCAGCAGCCAGGTCCGTACGGGCAGCAGCCGGGACCGTACGGGCAGCAGCCTGGTGGCGGCTACCCCCCGAGCGGCCAGCAGCCGCAGCAGGGCGGCTACCCGCCCGCCCAGCCGCCCCAGCAGCAGCAATGGGGCCAGCAGGGCGACCAGTGGGGCCAGCAGCAACAGCCCGCGCAGCAGCCCCAGTGGGGCCAGGAACAGCCGCAATGGGGCCAGCAGGGTGGTTACCCCGGCGGCACCCAGCAGTTCCCGCAGGGCGGCGACCAGTGGGGCCAGCAGCCGGGCGGCTATCCGGGTGGTTTCGGTACCGACCCCGAGCCGCCGAAGAAGAAGACCGGCCTGATCGTCGGGCTCGCCATCGCCGCGGTCGTCGTCATCGGCGGCGCGGCGGGCCTGATCATCTGGCTGAACAACGACGACGGCAAGACCAACGACGTCGCCACCAGCCAGACGCCCGGCCCGTCCTCGCCTGCTCCCGGCCCCGGTGGCAACTCCAGCTCGAAGAAGCCGTCCGCGACCGGATCGCCGTCCGCCACCAGCGGCTCGAAGCCGACCGGCTCCGCGGGCCCGGCACCCGGCGGCAAGCCGAGCGCGCAGGAGATGGCCGACGGTGTCGTCGCCGCCATCAACGCGCACGACGGCAAGGCGCTGGGCAGCGCGGCGTGCCGCAGCGCGAACCAGAAGGACGACCTCCCGGTGAACCCGACCGCGCAGGCCGAGTCCACCGGCGCGCCGGTGGAGACCGGCGACTCCGCGAAAGCGCCGATCAAGGCGAGCTTCGACGGCAAGTCCCGCAACGGCGTGATCAAGCTGAAGAAGGAAGCCGGACTCTGGTGCTACAACGGCCTGGCGGACAGCTGAGCCCAGCCCCGTCACCGGGCAGGAAGGGCCTCTACGCGGGGCTCGTCCTGCTCGGTGTCGTCGTGGCCGGTGTCGTCGCCGGCCTGCTGCTGATCGGCCCCCGCGAGCCGGAACCGGCGCCGGCGGCGCCACCGCCGCCACGCCCGGTGCCCACGTCGACGCTGACCAGCCCGTCGCTGGTCGAGAGCGAGCTCGTCGCGACCGGGCAGGCGATCGCCGCCGCCATCACCCAAGGCGACTCGGCGGCGTTCGGCAAACTCGCCTGCGAACCCCAGAGTCCCGCTGCGATGCAACAACTTCAGGACAAATGGGACGCCGCGGGCACCGTCACCGCGACCATGGTGCAGCCGGTGAAGGTCGCGGGGGAACGCGCGACCATCACCATCCACGTGGAAAGCCCCAAGGGCGGCAAAAAGGACACCGACTTCCCGATCCGCAAAAAAGCGGATCGGTGGTGCATTCCCGGCTAGGACACGCCCTTGGCGGGACGGCGCTGCACGCGCGGCGAGACGACACCGTCGGCGAGGCGGCGCGCGGTGAGCAGGAACGCGGTGTGCGCGACCATCCGGTGATCCGGGCGCACGGCGAGGCCGACGACGTGCCACGGCCGCATGAGCGTCTCCCACGAGTCCGGCTCGGTCCAGCACTGCTGCTCACGCAATGCCTCGGTGATCCGCGAAAGCTGGGTCACCGTCGCGACGTAGACGGTCAGCACACCGCCAGGCACCAGGTTCTTCGCCACGGTCGGCAGCTGGTCCCACGGCGCGAGCATGTCCAGCACGACCCGGTCGACCTGGCCCTCGTGCGACGACAGGTCGTCGACCGTCAGCGACCAGTTGTCCGGCTTGCTGCCGAAGAACCGCTTGACGTTGCGCTCCGCGTGCTCGGCGTGGTCGTCGCGGATCTCGTACGACTGGACGGTCCCGGTCGGCCCGACCGCGCGCAGCAGCGAGCAGGTCAGCGCGCCTGAGCCGGCACCGGCTTCGAGCACGCGCGCGCCGGGGAAGATGTCGCCCCACATGACGATCTGCGCGGCGTCCTTCGGGTAGATGACCTGCGCGCCGCGCGGCATCGACAGCACGTAGTCGGGCAGCAGCGGGCGCAGCGCCAGGTACGACGTGCCGCCGCCGGAGACCACGATCGACCCTTCCGGCAACCCGATGACCTCGTCGTGCAGCAGCGCGCCACGGTGGGTGTGGAACTCCGCGCCGGGTTCGAGCACCATCGTGTAGTGCCGCCCCTTCGGGTCCGTCAACTGAACCCGGTCCCCCACCTGAAACGGTCCACTGACCGACACTCGAACCTCCAACGACGAAACGTGACGCCTGATCGTCGCAGGTCGGCAAGTCAGCCGGGCAAGTGCCCCGACATCGCGGCACGCAGGTCCTCGCGGCGCAGGACACCGGCGGGCCTGCCCTCGTCGTCGACCACCAGGAACTGCCAGGCCGGGGTTTCCCGCACCCGCTCGGCGATCTCCTCGCCTGGCTCGGACGCGAGCAGCACCGTCTCGGCGCGGATCGGCTCCGCCGCGAGTTCGGCAGGCGAGAGCGGGCTTTCCGACGCGAGCCGCTGAGCGGCCGTTTCGTCGAGCAACCCGGCCGCGACACCGTCCGCGCGCACCAGCACGACACCCCGCCCCGCCGACGCGGCGAGCGCGTCCGCGACCGGGCTTTCCGCCGGCAGCTGGAGCACGGGCCGGATCAGCTGGGCGAGCGTGAGGCCTTCCGGCCAGCTGCGCCTGCTTTCGGCGGCGAGCTCACCGCTCGCGCCCATCGCGACGAACCACGCTGTGACGACACACACGCCGAGCCGCAGCCAGCGGTCTTCGCTGCCCGCGGCGAGCCCCCACAGCGCCCAGACCATCAGCCCGAACGCGACCAGCCCGCCGCCCACGACCGCGGCCCGGGTGCCCTTCGCGCGTTTGCCGGTGATCGCCCAGACGCCGGCGCGCAGCATCCGGCCGCCATCGAGCGGCAGCCCGGGCAGCAGGTTGAACACGCCGACCGCGAAGTTCGCGACCGCGCATTCGGCGACCAGCAGCCACGCCGAGCCGCCGGACGGGACGGCCAGCATGAGCACCGCGCAGAACGCGCCGAGCGCGAGCGAGACGATCGGACCGGCCGCGGCGACCAATCCCTCCTGGCCCGGTTTGCGCGGCGTGCGCGCGACTTCCGAGACGCCGCCGAGCAGGAACAACCGCAGCCGCCGGACCGGGATGCCGAGCCGCAGCGCGACGAGGCAGTGGCCAAGCTCGTGTGCCAGTACCGAAAGCCCGAGCAGGATCGCGAAGGCCGCCGAGAGCAGCCACGACGTCGCCATCGACGCGCCGGGCAGCAGCCTGCCGACCAGCGGCGCGTAGAGCACGACGACGACCAGCGAGCCGAGCCACCACGAGGGCGCCAGCAGCACGGGGACGCCGTCGACCCGGAACAGGAGCAGCCCGCCGTCCAGCGCGGATCGCCGATGCGAACCCGCGCCGTGCTGACTGGTGGCTGCCACGGCAGAAGCCTACGGGCCGCCGTGTAGGAGTCGAGTGATCTCGATGGGCGCGATCGGGTGAGGTGTTGCGGTCCCCGAACCTGTCGGTAGGCCGGGATACGCTCGCGGCATGTCGCAGAGCACCGAGGTGAGTGAACCGACGGCGGAACCGGTCGCCCGCAGGCGTCCGGCGCTGTCGCCGTCGCGTGCCAGCGACTTCAAGCAGTGCCCGCTGCTGTATCGCTTCCGCGCGGTCGACCGGTTGCCCGAGATACCGACGAAGGCGCAGCTGCGCGGCACGCTGGTCCATTCGGTGCTGGAGAAGCTGTTCGCGCTACCCATGCCCGACCGGGTGCCCGCGCGGGCGAAGGAGCTGCTCGAACCGGCGTGGGCGGAGCTGTCGGCCGAGCGGCCCGAGTGGAGCGAGCTGTTCGCCGACGACAAGCCGGAGCAGGTCGACAAGTGGCTGGAGTCGGCGCTCAAGCTGATCGACAGCTACTTCGGCCTCGAGGACCCGACCCGGTTCGAGCCGGAGGCGTGCGAGCTGCACGTCGAGATCGAGCTGGGCTCCGGGGTGCTGCTGCGCGGCTACGTCGACCGTGTGGACGTCGCGCCGACCGGTGAGCTGCGGGTGGTCGACTACAAGACCGGCGCCGCGCCGCGGGAGATCGGCGAGGCGAAGGCCTTGTTCCAGATGAAGTTCTACGCGGTGGTGCTGTGGCGGCTGCGCGGGATCGTGCCGCGCCAGCTCAAGCTGATGTACCTCACGGACGGGCAGTCGCTGGCGTACACGCCGGACGAGGCGGAGCTGCTGCGCTTCGAGCGGACGCTGGAGGCGATCTGGCAGGCCATCCTCAAGGCGGGCAAGACCGGCGACTTCCGGCCCAACCCGAGCAAGCTGTGCGGCTGGTGCGATCACCAGGCGCGCTGCCCGTCGTTCGGCGGCACGCCGCCGGAGTATCCGGGCTGGCCGGAGCCGGACGCGGGCGAAGAGACCCCGATAGACAGGGCGGACTGATGGCCGACGCGTTCTTCCTGCCGGTCGGCGACGGCCGGTTCCAGCCGACCGCGCACACGGCCGGGCCGTGGACCCCCGACGCCCAGCACTTCGGGCCGCCGTCGGCGCTGCTCGTGCGCGCGCTGGAGAACGTCGAAGGCGGGCAGGGCAAGCAACTCGCGCGGGTGACCGTCGAGATCCTCGGCCCGGCGCCGCTGACGGAGCTGACCGTCAGCGCTGGTCTGGACCGCCCTGGCCGGTCGGTCGAGCTGCTCTCGGCCGAGCTGCGCGACGGCGGCCGCGCGGTCGCGCGCGCGTCGGCGTGGCGTATCTCCACTTCGGACACCGCCGAGATCATCGCGAACCTGGCCGAGCCACTGCGGCCGCTGCCGGAAGACGCGCCAGAGGCGCACTGGCCGGAAGGCTGGCACGGCGGCTACCTCGAGGCGATGGAACTGCGTGCCGTGCGCGGTGGTCCGGACCAGCCGGGCGCGTGCGCGGTGTGGGGCCGCCCGCGCGTCCAGCTCGTCGACGGCGAGAAGATCAGCCCGCTGCAGCGGCTGTTCACCTTCGCCGACTCCGGCAACGGCGTGTCCAACTTCCTCGACCCGCGCCGCTGGTGGTTCATCAACACCGACCTCACGGTGCACCTGATCCGCGCCCCGGAGGGCGACTGGGTGGGCCTCGACGCGCGGACCACCGTCGGCGCGCACGGCCTCGGCACGGCGACCAGTACGCTGCACGACCTGTCAGGGCAGGTCGGCACGGGGGCGCAGGCGCTGTTGGTCCGAACCCGTGCGGGCTGAGCGTAGATCGAATACCCTTCGCGCCAACCACGAACCAGGGAGCACGCCCAGAATGCAGATCACCTCGGTGGTCAACCAGAAAGGCGGGGTCGGCAAGACCTCGCTCAGCGTCGGCGCGGCGGCGGCGCTGGCCGAACGCGGACGGCGCGTCCTGCTCATCGACCTAGACCCCCAGGGCCACGCCACCACGGAGATGCTCGGCCTGGCCGAAGCGCCCGCCGAGGCCCCGAGCCTGGCGAAGGCGCTGACCAAGATCTGGAAGGGCCCGGTCGAAGAGCTGATCGTGCCCCATCCCCGCAGCAACGTCGGCCGCGGCGGCTGTTTCGACGTCATCCCGACCTCGCCGGGCATGTTCGACCTCATCCGCAGGCTCGACCAGTTCCGCGTCCCCGGCTGGCAGCTCGCCAGGGTGCTCCAGTTCGCGAACTACGACCACATCGTCATCGACTGCCCGCCCGCGCTCGACGTGCTGACCAACAACGCGCTCGCCGCGTCGCACGGCATCCTGGTCCCGGTCCAGCCCGACCGCACCAGCATCCGCGCGCTGCGGCTGCTGAACGACCAGATCAACTACGTCCAGCAGACGGTCAACCGGCCCCCGATCGCCTACTTCGGCATCGTCCCCGGCCTCTACCGCCGCCCGATCTCGCACTACGCGGCGGCCGCGTTGCAGGAGCTCTACGGCTTCGGCATCCCGATGCTCTCCCACATCCCGCTCGGCGTCGTGATGAACGAGGCCGCGGCGCATGGCGTCCCGGTGACCACCTACGCCCCCGAGACGATCCAGGCGGTGTCCTTCCGCGAGATCGCCGAAACCCTCGACGGCTATTACGCCCAGCGCCCCCAGCCCGCGGTGATCCCGGCCGAAGAGGAATTCGTCTTCGAGGACTTCATCACCCAGGTCTCCCACGCCCGCAACGCCAACGACAACGGCGCCCGCAAAGGCCTTTACGACCTCATGCCCAAACGCCCGAGGCCGCCGCACTGAAAAGCTCGTGAGCGTTGCGGGCGGTTAGAACCGCCCGCAACGCTCACGACCCCAACTGTCAGGCGGAGCCGATGACCATCAGGTCCGCCCACAGGGTGACCACGCTCTTCCGGGTCCGGTGCAGCAGATCGTCGAGCAACGCGAGGCTGGCCGAGTCCCTGGTCGTCTTGCCCAGGCGCGCGGCTTCGCGAGCCGTGTCGTGCACGGACGCCAGCAGGTGCGGCTGGACGATGATCACCTTCGTGTGATCGCTGGGGACACGCACCTTCAGCTCGTCGAGGAAGTCCGCGCCCGCGACGCGCACGCCGTCATGCCATGCCGCGCGGGTCGCGAGTAGCGGGCCGTCGAACCGGGCGAGCAGGTCGTCGGTGCGCAGGCGACGGATGTTCTTCACCGTCTGGCTCACCACTTCCTCGAAGGCGGTGACCGCGATGCGCCGATCGGGGCTGTGGCTGCCGGCCGCCTTGACGTGGATCGCCGTCAGCGTGCCGTCTTCGGCGAGGTGGAGGAAGTCAGCGACCTCGCCAGCACCGTCGTCGCACAGGAGCCAGCCCTTGTCGAAGGTCTTGACCACCCAGGCGAACAGCGAGTCGTCGCCGGGCTCGCCGATGACGTCATGGAGTGACTTTCCCTTTACGAGCGCGGGCTTCTCCTTCGTGACGCGGTAGCCGGTGAAATCTTCGAAGACGAGATTGGGGAAAGCGTCGGACTTGAGATTCTCGCGGAACACCTGGCGGTTGTTGAACGCGTGCCCGGATTGGTAGTGCACGGTCAGCAGGTCGCCGTCGCCGATGGCCTCCTTGATCCGCCTCGCGATCGGTTCCGCGCTCGGCGCATCCGAGTAGCGCACGTCCAGCTGGACACCGTCGCCCACCTTGATCGGTTTGAGCAGCAGGGTGCCCGCGACCGCCCCGTCGAGTCCGACTTCGACGAGCACGCCCGACGAGTCCGGGACCTCGCGGACCGCCACTATCGCCGAGCGCAGTAGCTCCGCCCGCTCGGCCAGTTCCTCGTACTCGGCCGAGTCAGCCTGTTCCCCGTCCACGTCCGCCACCGAGATCTCGAAGGCGTCCCGCACCTTGCCGAGATCGGTCTCCGGGATGGCGAGCTCCACGAACGGCGGCTCCGGTTCGGCTTCGCTCACCAGCCCCAATTCCAGCATGTCCAACGCTTCGCCCGCCGCGGCCAGGAACATCGGGAAATCGGAGGTCCGTTTCCAGGAAATGGTCGACTTGGCCGGGTTCACCGTGATCACCTCACGCAGCAACGCCTTGTCGTCCACCGGCTCGTAGAAGAACTTGGCGGCGGCCAAAGCGAATGTGCTGTCGTCAAGACCGTCCAAGGTGTCCTGCACCCGCTGCCCGCCGAGCGCTTTGCTGTCCGGCTTGGTCAACCGCCGCCGGTGCATCCCGCGCATCCACACCATCCGCGCGTCGCCGTTGAACGTGGCGGCCAGCACCGGCTGCGAGACGAACCGGAACGTTCCGGTCCGCCGCACCCAGGTCTGCAGCCTTTCGGAACTCGGCACCTCGCCGTACACCGCTACCAGCCGATTCCGGCGCAGCGCCATCATCAGCTGCTGGCACACGTCGGCCAGCCCGGACTCCTTGCTCGCCCAGCCCGGCACGCGCACCAGCTCCCTGGCGATGAAGAAGAGCCCGTCGAACCCGAAGTCGCCGAGCACACCGACCTCGTCGACGACCTCCCTGGCGCCCACGGTCCGTTCCGACCAGACGTTCACCGCGTTCGCGCGGCCACGGTCGTTCGCCGTTTTCCGCAGAAAACGCTGGAACTCCTTGAAAGCGACATCGACATCGTCGCCGACACATTCGAGCACGGTGATCGACAGAAAGGGATTCACATCCGCCAGGTGAAGCTCGCGGGGTATCGAGAATGAGGTTGTCATAGCCCGGAGAACATAGCCCCGGTGAGCAGGTGAAACAGCATTCGAACAAAAGTGGCCAGCGACTGTCACACTGCCCCGGAATTGTCCTTTTCGTCGGCCGTCAGCGCCTGCAGTTTACCGACCAGCGTTCTGTTTCCGGCTCGTTCGGCCATTTCCTGGACATCGGCCACATCCAGCCCGTCGAAGCCGAGCTGCCGCGCGATCCGGCTGATCCGGCCCTCGACGTCGCGCGCGCGTCCACGAAGCCACGGCCCGAGGTAAGCCTGCAGTCTCGACAGCAACGCCTTCGTCCTGACCTGCTCATCCTCGCACCACAAATGAACGAGCGCGCTGTCGAACAGCTCGAATGACCCCAGCTTGTTCAGCTGGACAGAGCCGCCGGGCGCGAAGGCTGAAGAAGGCAGGACGACCTGCCATGACCCATGGCGCTGACGAACGGGCTTACCGTCGACGCCCTTCTTCTCCAGCCACGAGAGGATCTTGCGCTCCTCTTCATCGGGCCGCGCTCCGCGCTCCTCGTTGTCGAGAGCCGCGGCGATCGTGACGGTCCGTTCGACGATCGCGCCCAGGTCTGGGTCGGCTTCGTCCCCGGCCTGGCTGTAGACCAGCAGTCGTGCGCCGCGAGAGTCGACCGCGCGCACGACGTAGACCGGCAGGAAGACGCACTCCTCCCCCAAACTTTCCGGACCGTCGATCCGCACGGGCAGGTTGTAGTGCGCACGGTCGGGCAGCGCCGCCAGTTCGGCCAGCGCCTCACGCCGGAAGCCGGTGACCGTGGTCAGCGGCAGGAAACGGCTGTGTTCTCCGACTTCGTGCCCGGCGAGGAAGGTCACCGTGCCCGCGTCGTAGTACCGGCGGCTGAGCGGCCGCGAACCGAATCCGTCGAAGTAAAGCTTGCGCCGATCCTCTTTGGTGACGCGGTAACTCACCTGGTCGCGATGGGACCGGGCGCCGAGTTCGGTCAGCGTCAGCCTGCCGTCGGACACGTGCAGGTGCTCGATCGCGACCAGGAACCGCACCGCGCGGTCGACCACCGGCTCGTCCAGTCCGAAGAACCGGGCGAGATCTGCCACTGTGGACAGTGCGCCTTCGGCGATCCCGCGTTCCAGGTACCGGTCGATCAGCTCGTACGGCCGCCCCTCGGTGGTGGTCGACTTCACCTCGACCTGCCAGACCGGCAGGAACAGGCGGCAGGCTCTGGCCGGCTCCAGTCCCCTGCCGAACACGACGTCCTCGAGCGCGCGCTCGATCGGGTAGGGCATCACGTTCTTCTTCACGCGTGCTCGTCCTCCAGCCTGGTCAGCACAGCGGCGTAATGGCACACGTCACCGTGGCTCAAGACGTGATCGCGCAACGACTCCGCCAGCCGCCGGAAATTCAGGTCGGTCGCTTTGCTCAGGGTGTCCATGTCGCCGACCAGTACCAGCTGGTGCTTGGCTCGGGTGAACGCGACGTTGGCGCGGCGGAGTTCGTCGAGGAAGCCGACCTTGCGCAGCGCGTTGCTGCGGGTGAATCCGTAGAGGATCACGTCCCTTTCCCCGCCTTGGAACGCATCGACGGAGCCGACGTTGGCGTCGACCACCTCGTTGTCCGGGATCTCCCGGACGAGCAACTCCTTGATCAGCTTGACCTGTGCCTTGTAGGGCACGATCAGCGCCCACTCCTCACCACGTCGCTGGTAGTGGACCGCGAGCCTGGTCAGCAGGTGCGCCTCCGCCTGGTTGATCGTCCCGCCGCCGGGCACCGCCCGCTCCCGCCGCCGCGACTCGGGCAGCTGGGAGGTGTCGACGAACGCCAGCGGGCTCCGGAACAGCGAACTGTCGTGGATCCTGGTGACCATCGTCTTCAAGGTGCCGTCGTAGAACGCTTCCGAGATGAAGTCCGCGATCTCCCGGGGCATCCGCCGCTGACGTGTCAACGGCACGATGTGGTCCCGTGGCAGCTTCCCGACCAGTGACTCCAGCGTGCTGATCATCAGCATGTCGCGCACCTCGGGATCGCCCGTCTTGGTCGCGGCGTTCAGCTCGGTGTCGACCACGGGCGGCAGCTGGCGGTGATCGCCGACCAGCACGGCCCGCCTGCCGCGGACGAGGGGCACCAGCACGTCGGGGGTGGCGATCTGACCGGCCTCGTCGACGATGACCAGGTCGAAAGGCACCTCGGCGATCTCTTTGCTGGTAGCGGATCCGATGCACGTGGCGCCGACGACATCGGCGTAGCGGACCAGCTCGGTGCTGAGCTGCTCGGTCGCGCCCGCGACCTCCTTGTGCCATTCGCCGAGCAACTTCGCGCGACGCTCCAGCATCGCCAGCCATGGGCCGAGCCCGGCATGCAGCTCTGCCAGCTTGCCGAACACCATGCCGTTGTCCGGACCATCCACCACCGCCGGAAACGAGCCTGCCCGTCCGACCGCGGCCTGAATTCCCCGCACGGCTTGGAAAGCCGCCTTCTTGGTTTGGTCGCGGTGACCCACGGCCTGCTGGAACGCCTGCCGGGCCGCCTGGACCGGCGGCAGGTTCCCGGTGACCTCGTCCAGCGCCGATTCCGCCTCGGCGAGTGCGCCCCGCAGCCTTTCCCCCGCGGCTGTCAGCTCGTTGACCTCGGTCTGCCGCTTGACGATCCGCTTGCCGCGCGCGGTGGCCAGTGCGTCGGTGAGCGGGCCGAACAGCCGCCGCCCTCGTGCCCTGGCATCGCGCTCGATCAACCGGGACAGCTTGCCCTGCCGTCGCGTCAGCACTTGGCCGCTTGCCGCGATCTGGCCGGTCAGCCTGGTCACCGCGGCGGCCGCGGAGCCACCGCAGGCCAGTCGCACACGCTGAAGTTCAGCGGCGGCAAGGGATTCCGTCTCGATCGCGATCCGAAGGCCGCCGACGCGGATACCGAGTTCGCCGAGCCAGCGGTGGGCGGTCGGCAGTCCTTCGTACGACCGCAAGGCCGCGTTCGCCGTGGAAACGGCCTCACCGCGTACCTGCGCGACGAACTGCTCCAGCAGGAACGGCTTGCCTTCGGCGCCGACACTGCCTTCGTTGCCGACCCGCACGACCACGACATCACGGGGAAGCTTGCCCAGCACGTTGTCCACCGCGCGGTTCGTGTGCGAGGTGACGAGCACCGGTCCCGCCGCCGGATCCAGCGCGCACGCGCGGGCGATCTGGCTGATGACCCTGGTCTTGCCGGTTCCCGGCGGTCCCAGCACCACCAGCAGGTCCTCGACGGCCAGCGCGTGCCGGAACGCCGAGAGCTGATCTTCGTCGAGTGCCTCGCCCGGTGTCCGGGCATCGGCGCGGATCCGCGTGACCTGCTGGTCGACCAGTGAGGTCAGCAGACGATGGTTGCGCGCACGCCGGGTACGCAGCAGCTCGACGGCTTCACGGCGCTTGACCGTGACGATGTTGGTGGAACTCTCTTCCAGTACTCCTTGCTGCGCGAGCCGATCCCAGGCAACCGACTCGTCGAACCCGACCGTCACGCCGTCGTCGCCGGCACGCAGCACCCGGCCGCGCTGCTCGGATTCGCCCCGGATCTGGACGAAGGCCGCCCGTTCCGGCCGCCGGTCACCGAGCACCCGGAACACGTAGACGGATTTCGCGCTGTACCTCCGCTCACCCGCGGGTTCGACCGCGCGATACGGATACACCGGCGCTGACCTGTTCCGGTTCTCCTCGACCCGGTTGGTCACGGTGATCACCTGATCCACGGTGTCGAGGAACCGCGTGTGCGCCGGGGAGAGGGCGGGCACTTCACGCCGATCCGCGTGCTCGATGTCCAGTTCGTCCCATGCGCGGTTCATTTCCGGCCAGCGCGACGAGGTACCCGGCGGGATCTGCCTGATATCGGACACCGCGATCCATCGCGTGCGGATCAGCAGGAAGCCGTGCGACAGGCGCTCGTGGTCCCAAAGCCGCAGTGGGATGGTGGTCGACACCCAGTAGCCGTCGCCGTTCTTGCTCGGGTTGAGCAGGACGGTGTACGCGTCAGTGTAGAGCCGGAAGCTCAGCCCCTGGTTGGAGCGGGTGATCGTGGCGGGCACGCCGTCGCGGCGGGCGTTGAGATCGGTGATGATCTGCCCGAGCCCGGCAGGCAGGCCGAGATAATCGCGGGCGTAGCGGCGGATGTTGTCGTCGAGCGATCTTCCCGGCACCAGGAAGATCGCTCCGGGCAGCACGACGTCACGATGCACCCAGCACACTCCTCAGACGATGAACGCTTGTGCGGCTTTCAGCGCCGCGGCCAGGTCGGAAAGCCCCGGCCGCGCGGCCGGGGCGGGGTCGAGCGCGGCGTGCACGATGGCGGCGACGCGCTCCGCCAGCCAGGGCGCCTGGGTCCGCATCGGCAGCGGCGGATCGGGCGGGTACCCGGTCACCAGGTGATACACCAGCGCCGCGAGCCGGTAGACGTCGGTCCACGGGCCGGTGGCGGCGTTGTGCCTGCGGCCCTGTTCCGGCGCGCGGCAGAGATCCGGGCCCTCGCCCGGCCGCTGCGGCCAGGCAGCGAGCCCGAGGTCGCGCAGGGCGAGCCCGCCGTCGTCACGGCGGACGATCGCCGACGGGCCGAGCGCGCGATGCGCGACGCCGCGGTGATGCAGCTCGGCCACAGCGCCGCAGAGATCCGACAAGCCCCACAAGAGACGGCACGCCCACATCGGGTCGGCGGCTTCGCCGGGCCGCGGCACGTCAGCGGCCAAGGTGGCGCCCGCTGGTCCGGGCCACGCGGTGATCAGGGTGGTGACGTGCCCGTCAGGGACGTGGCCCAGTGCCCGCGGCAGCCCCTTGCGCCTGCCGTCGAAGGCGACGAGTTGCTTGTGCTCGCGCTTGAGAGCTTCGAACGCTTCCGTCGCCGCCGGGCTCTCGTGCTTGATCTCGAGCTGCCGCAGCCACACGTGTTCGCCTGGATCGGCGAGGTTCATGGCCCGCGCCCGGCGGAGCACCGCCGCCCCGTCGAGTGTCGGTTCCTCCTCGAAGTCCTCGGCGTGCACCAGGTAGTGGGTCGCACCGATCGCGGTTTCGGCGCCGACGGCCAGCACGCGTCCGGCGGGCGCGGCGGGCGCGGCACTGGCGATGAACAACGCGTCGGGTGGCGGCGGCCTGAACACGCCCAGCGGCGGCAGCACGTGCCGTGGCCGTCCGGCCAGCGCCTGCAGCAGGCTCGCCACGCCGTCGAGGGTGAACTCGGGGATCACGTACTTCGTGGTCGAGTTCGGGAACAGGAAGTGCGGGATCTCGCCGGTGCCGTGTCCCGGCAGCAGCACCGGCAGGATCCGGCGGGTCTGACCGGGCAGATCCCCACTGACGCTGTCCCTCAGCATAGCGGCGGCGACATGCGCGTGCCCGTGTTCGGCGGACACTCCGGTCTCAGCGAGGCGCTTGTGCTCGGGCGAGGCGATGAACAGCACGAAATCCGCGACCTTCAGCTGCTCGCCAAGCCAGATCACCCAGTCACGCCGCTCGGTTTCCTCCCATTTGTCGAGCCGTGCGTCGACACCGGCCCCTTTCCGCAGAAAGGTGGCGAATTCCAGCACTTGCCGTTCATGGCCCGGGCTGTCCGTCGCGTAGAACACGGACACCCTCGGCGCGCGGCGAGCCTCCCCCGGCTCCGGCACGTTCATGATCCTTTCGGAGATGATCACAGGAAGACGAAACCCTTCCACAATCGCGGACGCGCGCGCAGCCGAATCGGCAAGTTGTCGGGTATTTGTCAACTCCGCGCGGGCCATTGCTATCGTCTTCGGGTGCCGCAGAGCCCCCGGGTTTTCCTCTCGTACACCCACGACGACGACCGGCATTGTGCCGACGTTCTCGACTTCGCCACTTTTCTCACGCGGCACGGAATTGATGTCGTAATAGACGTATGGGCGGGGGTCGACCGGCAGGACTGGCAAGCGTGGATGGCACGGCACATACCGGAGATGGACTACGTCATCGTTGTCGCGTCGGCGGGCTACCGGAGAATGGGCGACGGGTTCGGCCCGAATGACCGGAATCGCGGCGGCCAGGCCGAAGCGGCGATCCTGCGTGACCTGCTGCAGGGTGATCGCGCGAAATGGACCGCGAAGATCCTGCCCGTGCTGCTACCCGGACATGAAATCGACGAGATCCCGTTGTTCCTGCAGCCCCGCGCGGCGGACCGCTACCCGATCACTTCGCTGACTCCCGCGGGCACGGAGTCCCTGCTCCGCGCGCTCACCCGCCAGGCCGCGCACATTCGGCCGCCACTGGGCACCCTTCCGGTGCTCCCGCCGCAGACAGGGCCGGGCGCGGTGCATGCCGAGCCGTCGCTGACGTGGACGCCTCTGCCAGAGCCGCTTCCGGTGATCTGGCGTTCCGAACTGACCGCCGCGGACTACCACCCACAGGGCGCCACCGTCGAACTTCACCTCGTGCCGGTCACTCCTGGCTTTCGGCATGGCGTCAAGGAACTCCAAACGATTTCGTTGCCGGCACTCGGGCGGGAGCAAGGGTTCTTCACACCGGCCGAAGGGCTCGAAGTCAGCTCGTCCGACACCGCGGTGTGGGCCAATTCCACCGATCGGGCGACAGGGACCGGCGTCGCGGTCCACCGATCCGGGCAACGATCGTGCTGGTTCCAGCTTCCCCTCGACCAAATCGGGTCTGTGCTCGACGAGGCGGACCTCACCGAGCACCTGGGCCGGATGCTCGGCCTACTCACCGGGATCGACCTTCCCCTCGCGGACTCGGTCGCTCCCACGATCGGCATGGACCCGGTCGGACTCGTCCGGCTGGGCCGTCCCGACCCGTCCGCGACAACAATCACTTTCCCGTTGCAGCAACGGGTCCGGATTCGGTTCGACGCCGAGGAATCCATTCCGTCCGAGGCACTGCGGCATTCGGCGGGCGCCGTCGCGGAGGAGCTCACCGCTCGGCTCGCCACCGCGCTGCAGGACTAGCTCAGGAGCGCGGCGACCATGGAAAGCGTTGCCATGGAAAGCAAAGTCGTGATCAGCACGGCGTCGCGGGTGAAGCGGCTGTCGATCGCGTACTGGCTTGTCGCGATGAAGATGTTCTGTGCCGTGGGCAAAGCCGAGCACAGGACCGCCGCGAGCATGACCGGCTGAGGCAGTCCCAAAGCCAGCCCGACACCCAAAGCGACCAACGGCTGCGCGATCACCTTCAGCAGCACGACCATCGTCAGCTCACCGCGGCGGGGTTCGCCCGCGACGGCGGATTTGCCGGGGTTCAAGGACATCCCCAGCGCCAGCAGGGCCGTGGCCACGCCGGCGTTGCCGAGTGTGTGGATCGGCTGCATCAGGAGGTCGGGCAGGTGCAGCCCGGTCGTGCCGACCAGGACGCCGAGCAGCGAGGCGGCGATGACCGGGTTCCGCACGGGCAGCATGAGCAACGCACGCAGGCGGGAGCCTTCGCCGCGGGGGACGTCCGACTCGAGCAGGCCGAGCATCAGGGGCATCATGCAGAGCGACTGGATCAGCAGCACCGACACGATGAACGACGAGCCGCCGAGTACCTGGAGCGCGACGGGGATGCCGAGGTTGCCCGCGTTCGTGTAGCAAGCGGCCATGCCCGTGACGACGCCTTCGCCGCGCTTGCGGCGGAAGACCCAGCGCGAAAGCACGGCGGCGGTGATGCCCACCGCCGCCGTGCCCGCGACGAACGCGATCAGTCCCGGATTGACCAGAGCCGAGAACGACGTGCTGGTCAGGGTGCTGAAGACCACCGCGGGCATGGCGACGGTGAACGCGAAGCGGGTCAGGACCTGGTCCGCGCGGTCGCCGAGCACCGAAAAGCGGCTCAGCAGGTACCCGAGCCCGGTGATCACCCAAATGGGGGCGAACGCCGGGAGGACACTCACAGGCGGCAGGAGCGGATGTCCGAGGCCAGTACCGCCTTGGCGCCGAGCTCGGCGAGCTCGTCCATGATCTGGTTGACCTGCTTGCGCGGGACCATCGCGCGGACGGCGACCCAGTCCTCGTGCGCGAGCGGGGCGACCGTCGGGGACTCCAGGCCCGGCGAGACCGCGATGGCCTTTTCGAGCAGGGAACGCGGGCAGTCGTAGTCGAGCATCATGTACTGCTGCGCGAAGACCACGCCCTGCAGCCGCGCCGACAGCTGGGCCTGCGCCTTGGTCAGCTCGCGGCCCGCGCGGTGGACGAGGACGCCCTCGGAGCGGCAGATGACGTCACCGAAGGCGACCAGGTTGTGCTGGCGGAGCGTGCGGCCGGAGCCGACCACGTCCGCGACCGCGTCGGCGACGCCGAGCTGGATCGAGATCTCGACCGCGCCGTCGAGGCGGATGATCTCGGCCTCGATGCCGCGCGCTCCGAGGTCCTTGCGGACCAGACGAGGGTAGGAGGTCGCGAGGCGCTTGCCCTGCAGGTCCTCGACCTTCCACTCGCGGCCGGCGGGCGCGGCGTAGCGGAACGTCGAGCCGCCGAAGCCGAGCGAAAGGGTCTCGTCGACGGGGGCGCCGGAGTCCATGGCCAGGTCGCGGCCGGTGATGCCGAGGTCGAGCTCGCCGGAGCCGACGTAGATCGGGATGTCCTTGGGCCGCAGGTAGAAGAACTCGACCTCGTTGTGCGGGTCGAGCACGGTCAGGTCGCGAGCCTCATGGCGCTGCCGGTACCCCGCCTCACCGAGCATCTCCGAAGCGGAAACGGCGAGCGCTCCCTTGTTCGGCACGGCAACACGCAGCATCGGACTTCCCTCTTTCACAGGTAGCGGTAAACGTCCTCGATGGACAGACCACGGCCCAGCATCAGCACCTGGAGCCGGTACAGCAGCTGCGAGATCTCCTCGGCGAGCCGCTCGTCGGATTCGTGCTCGGCGGCGATCCACACTTCGCCCGCTTCTTCGAGCACCTTCTTGCCCTGCGCGTGCACGCCCGCGTCCAGCGCGGCGACGGTGCCGGAGCCGTCGGGGCGGGTACGCGCGCGCTCGGCAAGCTCGGCGAACAGCTCATCGAAGGTCTTCACGCCCTCGATCCTTCCATCCGCGATTCCACCGGCTGGACCCGCCCTTAGAACAGCGCGACCGGGCCGCGTTCGAAGTCCAGCAGAAAGCGCTTCCGCTCGATTCCGCCCCCGTACCCGGTCAGGTCACCGGTCGAGCCGACGACGCGGTGACAAGGCACGATGACGCTGATCGGGTTCTTGCCGTTGGCCAGTCCGACGGCCCGTGACGCGCTCGGGTTGCCGAGCCGCTGGGCGAGCTCACCGTAGGAAATCGTCTCGCCATATGGGATTTCGGTGAGTTCTGTCCACACGCGACGCTGGAACTCGGTGCCCGCGAACGTGATCGGCAGGTCGAATTCACGCCGCTGACCCGCGAAGTACTCCTTGAGTTGGCTTTCGACACGCGCGAACAGCTCGTTGCCGGGCTCTTCCGGCCCGAAGGTCTCGAACTTCGGCAGGTGACGCTGCTGCTCCATGTACAGCCCGGCCAACGCGCCGTCCTGCGCGACGCAGGTCAGCTTGCCGATCGGGCTGTCGAGCACCGCGTGGGTCCTGGTCATGTGTTTCTCCTTACGCGGGAAGGTAGTTGATCGGGTGGTCGCCGGTCGCCCAGAGGTGCTGCACGGCGTATGCGCGCCACGGCCGCCAGCGAGCGGCGTGCTCGTTCAGCTTCTCGATGCCGAGCGCCTTGGCCGCGAGCTTCACGCCGAGGTCGTTCGGGATGAACGCGTCCGGGTCGCCGAGCGCGCGCATCGCGATCGTCTCGACCGTCCACGGGCCGAAACCGGGCAACTCGGTCAGCGCGGCGCGCGTGCGGTCCCAGTCGGCGCCCGCGCCGAGATCGAGATCACCCATGGCCTCGATCAGGCCGAGCAGGGTCCGGCGCCGCGATTTCGGCATCGCCAGCGTCTCGGGATCCAGGTCGCCGAGCGCTTCCCTGTCCGGGAAGAGGTGGGTCAGGCCGCCGTCCGGGTCGTCGATGGGCTCGCCGTGCGCCTGGACCAGCCGGGAGGCGTGGGTGCGGGCGGCGGCGGTCGACACCTGCTGGCCGAGCACGGCGCGCACGGCGAACTCCTCGCCGTCGACCGTGCGCGGCACCCGGCGGCCGGGTTCCTTGGCCACCAGCGGCGCGAGCAGCGGGTCACGGGACAGCAGCTCGTCGACGGCGACCGGGTCGGCGTCGAGGTCGAGCAGCCAGCGGCACCGGCTGATGGCCATCGAGAGGTCGCGCAGGTCGGTCAGGGTGAGCTGGCAGCCGATGTGGTCCGGCAACGGCCGCAGCGCGACCACGCCATGCCCGTGCGGCAGGCGCAGCGTGCGGCGATACGCGCCGTCACGCCATTCCTCGACACCCGGCACACCCGTCGCGGCGAGGTGCCCGAAGAGGTTGTCCGGGCACAGGGGCGCGCGGAACGGCAGCCGCAGCGCGATCGTGCCGGTCGTGGCGTGGGCTTTCGTCCGGCGCCGCAGCTCGGTCGGCGAGAGCGCGAAGACCTCGCGGACGGTGTCGTTGAACGTCCGGATGCTGGAGAACCCGGCCGCCAGCGCCAGGTCGCTCATCGGCAGCGTGGTCGTCTCGATGAGCAGCCGGGCCGTCTGCGCGCGCTGTGACCTGGCCAGGGCCAGCGGGCCGGCGCCGAGTTCGGCGATCAGCTGCCGCTCGACCTGCCGCACGCTGTAGCCGAGCCTGCTCGCGAGTCCTGGCACGCCGTCACGGTCGACGACACCGTCGGCGATCAGGCGCATCGCCCTGGCGACCAGGTCGGCGCGCACGTTCCACTCGGGCGAGCCGGGGCTCGCGTCGGGACGGCACCGTTTACAGGCCCGGAACCCGGCCTGCTGGGCCGCGGCCGCGCTCGGGTAGAACCGCATGTTCTCCGGCTTCGGCGGCACCACGGGGCAGCTGGGACGGCAGTAGATGCCGGTCGTCAGCACCGCGCCGAAGAACCACCCGTCGAAGCGGGCGTCCTTCGACTGGACCGCCCGCACGCACCGCTCGAAGTCCTCATGCACCCCACCAGCATCGCGGGTCCTCGGCCCGCACGCTGGCGAAAAAACGACATGGGCGTCAGGACCCCAAAAGCCTGCGCAGCTCCGGCACGTCCACGCCGACCAGGGAGTCGCGGAAGATCCGGCGCGGGCCCTGCTCGACCGGGACGTCGTTCGGGATGACCAGCACCGTGCAGCCCGCGGCGGCCGCCGACTCGGCGCCGGGCGGCGAGTCCTCGATGGCGACGCACAGCTCGGGGTCGACATCGAGGAGCTGCGCGGCGAGCAGATACGGCTTCGGGTGGGGCTTGTTGAGACCGCCGACCTCGTCACCGCAGATCGTCACGTCGAAGAACTCACGCCCGATCGTGTTCAGCGCGAGTTCGGTCAGCGAACGCTCGGTCGAGGTGACCAGCGCGGCCGGGATGCCCGCGTCGCGCACCGCCGCGAGCGCCTCTTGGGCACCGGGACGCCACGGGAGCGCGTCGTCGAAAAGCCCGGCCGTGCGGTCACGGATCCACTCCCCTGTCTCGGCGATCGCCTCCGGGGTGACGGGCTTGCCGCACACTTCGAGCAGGTAGCTCGAGGTGTCGTTCATGTTGGAGCCGACCAGCGTCATGCGCTGCTCTTCCGAGATGGTCCCGCCGAGCCATTCGGCGCACTCGTACAGCGCCACGTCCCAAAGCTTCTCGGAATCGACCAGCGTGCCGTCCATGTCCCACAGCACGGCGGACAATTCACTCACGTTTTCTCCTTGGTGTTCAACGACTCAGGTGTTGAAGTACTTGGCTTCGGGGTGGTGGCAGACGATCGCGTCGGTGGACTGCTCGGGATGCAGCTGGAACTCCTCGGACAGCTTGACGCCGATCCGCTCCGGCTCCAGCAGCTCGACGATCTTCGCCCGGTCTTCCAGGTCGGGGCAGGCGCCGTACCCGAGCGAGAACCGCGCGCCTCGGTAACCCAGCTTGAAGAAGTCCTCGACGTCTTCGGGGTCCTCTTCGGACACCGCGGCGCCGCTGGAGAAGCGCAGCTCCTGCCGGATCCGGCAGTGCCAGTACTCCGCGAGCGCCTCGGTGAGCTGCACGCCGAGGCCGTGCACCTCCAGGTAGTCCCGGTAGGAGTTGGCTGCGAACAGGTCGTTGGCGTAGTCGGCGATCGGCTGCCCCATGGTCACCAGCGTGAACGGGACGACGTCGACCTCGCCCGCCTCCAGCGCCAGCTCACGCGGGCGGTAGAAGTCGGCCAGGCACATACGGCGGTCGCGCTTCTGCCGGGGGAAGGTGAAGCGGGTGCGCTCGGGCGCGTCCGGCGACGGCTCCGTCAGCACGACGAGGTCGTTTCCTTCGGCCACGCAAGGGAAGTAGCCGTAGACGACCGCCGCGTGCTGCAGCAGGCCGTCGGTGGCGAGCCGGTCGAGCCAGTACCGCAGCCGCGGCCTGCCCTCGGACTCGACAAGGTCCTCATAGGACGGTCCGCTGCCACCGCGCGCGCCCTTGAGGCCCCACTGGCCCATGAACGTCGCGCGCTCGTCGAGCATCGACGCGTAGTCGGCCAGCGGCACGCCCTTGATCACCCGGTTGCCCCAGAACGGCGGCGACGGCACCGGCACGTCGGTCGCGACGTCCGAGCGGGCGGGCTGGTCCTCGATCGGGTCTTCGGCTTCCAGCTTGGCTTTCCGCGCTTCGGCGATGCGGAGCGAACGCTCGCGGCGCGCCTTGCGCTCGGCGCGCTTGGCCTCCGCCTCGGCGTCGATGATCGGCGACTCACCGCGCTTGGCCGCCATGATCGCGTCCATCAGCCGCAGGCCCTCGAACGCGTCTCGGGCGTAGCGGACGTCGCCGAGGTACATCTCGGTGAGGTCGTTCTCCACATAGGACCGAGTGAGCGCCGCGCCGCCCAGCAGCACCGGCCAGCGCGCGGAAACACCCCGGGAGTTCATCTCCTCGAGGTTCTCCTTCATGATCACCGTGGACTTCACCAGCAGGCCGGACATGCCGATCGCGTCGACGTCGTTCTCCTCGGCCGCTTCGAGGATCGTGGTGATCGGCTGCTTGATGCCGAGGTTGACCACCTCGTAGCCGTTGTTGCTGAGGATGATGTCGACCAGGTTCTTGCCGATGTCGTGCACGTCGCCGCGCACGGTGGCGAGCACGATGCGGCCCTTGCCGCTGTCGTCCTCCTTCTCCATGTGCGGTTCGAGGAACGCGACGGCGGCCTTCATCACCTCGGCCGACTGCAGCACGAACGGCAGCTGCATCTGACCCGACCCGAACAGCTCGCCGACGGTCTTCATGCCGGACAGCAGCGTGTCGTTGATGATCTGCAGCGCCGGGCGCTCCTTGAGCGCCTCGCCGAGGTCGGCGTCGAGCCCGTTGCGCTCGCCGTCGACGATCCGGCGCTCCAGCCGCTCGAACAGCGGCAGCCGCGCCAGCTCTTCGGCGCGTGAGGCCTTGCTCGACGCGGCGCTGACACCCTCGAACAGGGCCATCAGCTCCTGCAGCGGGTCGTAGCCCTCGCGGCGGCGGTCGTAGACCAGGTCGAGCGCGACCGCGCGCTGGTCGTCCGGGATGCGCGCCATCGGCAGGATCTTCGACGAGTGCGCGATCGCGGTGTCCAGCCCGGCCTGCACGCATTCGTGCAGGAACACCGAGTTCAGCACCTGGCGGGCGGCCGGGTTGAGGCCGAAGGACACATTGGACAGGCCGAGCGTGGTCCGCACGTCCGGGTAGAGCTTCTTGAGCTCGCGGATCGCGTTGATGGTCTCCAGCGCGTCGCGGCGGACCTCCTCCTGTCCGGTGGAGATCGGGAAAGTCAGGCAGTCGACGATGATGTCCTCGACCCGCATGTCCCAGTTCTGGGTGAGATCCTCGATGAGCCGCTTGGCGATCCGGACCTTCCACTCCGCGGTCCGCGCCTGGCCCTCTTCGTCGATGCACAGCGCGACCACGGCGGCGCCGTGCTCCCGCACCAGCCGCATGATCCGTTGGAAGCGCGAGTCCGGCCCGGCGCCGTCCTCGTAGTTGACCGAGTTGACCGCGCACCGGCCGCCGAGCTGCTCCAGCCCGGCCTGCAGGACGGCGGGCTCGGTGGAGTCGAGCATGATCGGCAGCGTCGACGCGGTCGCCAGGCGCCCGGCCAGCTCGGCCATGTCGGCGACACCGTCGCGGCCGACGTAGTCGATGCACAGGTCGAGCATGTGCGCGCCGTCGCGGGTCTGGTCGCGGGCGATCTCGACGCAGTCCTCGAAGCGGCCGTCGAGCATCGCCTCGCGGAACTTCTTGGAGCCGTTGGCGTTGGTGCGCTCGCCGATCATCAGCACGCTGGCGTCCTGCTGGAACGGCACCGCCTGGTACAGCGAGGACACGCCGGGCTCGGGGCGCGGGCGCCGCGCGGCGGGCTGGAGGTCGGCGACCGCCGCGACCAGCTGGCGGATGTGCTCGTCGGTGGTGCCGCAACAGCCGCCGACCAGGCCGACGCCGAACTCGCGGACGAAACCGGACAGCGCCTCGGCCAGGCCTTCCGGGCCGAGCGGGTAGACCGCGCCGTTCGGCCCGAGCTCCGGCAGGCCGGCGTTCGGCATCACCGAGAGCGGGACGCGGGCGTGGCGGGAGAGCTGGCGCAGGTGTTCGCTCATCTCGGCCGGGCCGGTGGCGCAGTTGAGGCCGATCAGGTCGATGCCGAGCGGCTCCAGCGCGGCGAGCGCGGCGTTGACCTCGGTGCCGAGCAGCATGGTGCCGGTGGTCTCGACGGTGATCGAGGCGATGATCGGGACCCGGCGGCCTTCGGCGGCCATCGCGCGGTGCGCGGCGATGATCGAGGCCTTGGTCTGGAGAATGTCCTGGGTGGTCTCGACGATCACCGCGTCGACGCCGCCGGCCAGCAGGCCGCGGACTTCCTCTTGGTAGGCGTCACGCAGCGTGACGAAAGGGGCGTGCCCGAGGGTCGGCAGCTTGGTGCCGGGGCCGACCGAACCGAGCACGAACCGAGAACGATCGGGCGTGGAGAACTCGTCCGCGACCTCGCGGGCAAGCCTGGCGCCCTCGACCGACAGCTCGAAGATCCGCTCCGGGATGTCGTATTCGGCGAGGTTGGCGTAGTTCGCCCCGAACGTGTTGGTCTCGATCGCGTCCGCGCCGGCCGCCAGATAGCCGCGATGCACGCTCTTCACGACGTCCGGCCGGGTCACGTTGAGGATCTCGTTGCAGCCCTCCAGCCCGGCGAAATCGTCCAGCGAGAGGTCGTGGGCCTGCAGTGCGGTCCCCATCGCACCGTCGGCCACCACGACACGGGTTCGCAGTGCGTCGAGAAGCGGTGACGAAACACGATTGGACATGCCCACCAGCTTACGGTGGCCTGGTCGTAGGCTGGTCAAGTGAGTGAGCCCGTCGACGAGACCCAGCAGCGCGAGAACGAGGACGCTGAGCGCCCAGACTTCACCGGCCCGATCATGATCATCGCCTTCGAAGGATGGAACGACGCTGGTGACGCGGCCAGTAGAGCCGTCGAGCACCTGCAGCTCAACTGGGATGCGACGCCGCTGGCCGAGCTGGAGCCAGACGACTACTACGACTTCCAGGTGAGCCGGCCCACAGTCCGCATGGTGGACGGGGTCACCCGGAGAGTGGACTGGCCGACGACCCGGCTGTCGACCTGCCACCCGGAGGCACTCGACCGTGACGTCGTGCTGGTGCAGGGACCCGAGCCCAACATGCGGTGGCGCGCGTTCTGCGCCGAGCTGCTGGAGCACATGGAGCAGCTGAAGGTGTCCACCGTGGTCACGCTCGGCGCGCTGCTGGCCGACACCGCGCACACCCGGCCTGTCCCGGTGACCGGGACGGCCTACGACGCCGAGGCCGCGGCGCGGTTCGGCCTCGAGCGCAACCGGTACCAGGGCCCGACCGGCATCGTCGGGGTGCTGCAGGACTTCTGCGTACAGGCGGGCATCCCCGCGGTGTCCGTCTGGGCCGCGGTGCCGCACTACGTCTCGCACCCGCCCTCACCCAAGGCCACGCTCGCGCTGCTGCACAAGCTCGAGGACGTACTCGACGTCGAGATCCCGCTCGGCGCGCTGCCCGAGCAGGCCGAGGAATGGCAGCGGACGGTCAGCGAGATGGCCGAGGAGGACGACGAGATCTCGGAGTACGTCCGGTCGCTCGAAGAGCGCGAGGACGAGAACAACGAGGTCAACCCGGAGGATGTCAGCGGCGACAAGATCGCCGCCGACATCGAGCGCTACCTGCGGCGACGCCGCCCCGGCCAGGAGGGCTTCGGTCCTAAGTAGCCCGGTCCTCAGTAGCCCAATCGAACGCACGGGCGGGGTTGCCGACGAAGAAACCCTTCACGGCGGCCTCGCCCAGTTCTTTCTCCAGGCCCGGTTTGATCACCCTGAGCAGGTGCGGCATCCCCGGGTTGCCGCGCGCGGCGGCCGTGGTCGTGTCGCCGCCGAGCAGCACCTGGCCCGCGTGACCGGCCTCGGCGAGCGCGATGAGGGCGTCGAACAGCCGCCAGTCGGTCGCGTGGTTGGCCCGGCTGGGGCCGTCGAAGGCCAGGAACGCGCCCGCCTCGGCGGCCTGGCGGTGCACCCGGAAGTCGGGCGACCGGTTCAGGTGCCCGAGAATCACCCGATCGGGTGGAACTTCCAGCCGTCCACAGAGGAGCTCGAGCACGTCGAGCGCGCCCGTGCCGAGTTCCAAGTGGACACCGATGGGCGAGCCGGTGGCCTTCTGCGCCTCGGCGGCGGCGGTCATGGTCGCCCTGGCGTGCTCGTCGAGGCCGTGGAAGCCACCGGCGACCTTGATCATGCCCGCCTTGACGCCGGTGCCCTCGATACCCTGCGTGAGCTCGCTGGTGAAAAGCTCGCCGAGCTGATTTTTCACCCGGGCGACGACGTCCGGCGGCGTGAACTCGGCCTGATGAAGACCGGTCGCGGCGATCACGTGCACCCCGGCCGCCTTGGACACCCAGGGCAGGTCGTCGGCCCGGCGCCCGAGCCCGTGCGGCGTCCACTGCGCCACGGCTCCCCCGCCGAGCGCCCCGAACGCCTTGAGTTCGGCGGTCGCGGCGTCGGGGTCGTCGAGCTCTTGCCCCGGCAGCTTGGGCGTCGCCATGAAGAGATGGTCGTGCGCATTGCAGATGCCGAGCGTGTCGGCCGGAATGTCCCCCAAGACGGTCCTGATCACAAGCCCGAGCCTACCGGGATAAAGCGGGCTTTATCCCGGGTGCTTTCCCCGGGATAAAGCCCGCTTTATCCCGGTCCGGCCTCAGGGGAAGACGCGGATGACGTGGTTCATCCAGCTCGACTGGCCGTAGAGGGAGCGGATGTGGACGCTCTTGCCGTCGCGGGGCGGGGCCGACTCGAGGAGCTGGTTGCCGCCGAGGTAGAGGGCGACGTGGGTGGTCGACTCGGAGTCGTCGCCGTCGCCCCAGAAGATCAGGTCGCCCGCCTTCATCTGGCTGACCGGGACGCGCGTGCCCGCGTTGTACTGCTCGCCGGTCCAGTAGCCGAGGTCGACGCCCGCGCCCTTCCAGAACGCGTACAGCGTCAGGCCGGAGCAGTCGAAGCCGAAGCGGTTGTAGTCGTCGCCCTGGCTGGGGTCGTTGTCCGGGTAGTGGTGGATGCCGTAGGACGGGCCGCCTTTGCCGCCGCCACCCCAGGCGTAGTCGTAACCCTTGCCCACCATGGACTTCGCGGCCGCGATCACGCGGGCGATCTTCTCGGCGGACGTGCCGGTGGTCGGGCCCGCCGGGCCGGTGTTGCGGCCGTGCTCGCCGGTGTTGGACGGCGACTCGCCGTCGGTGTCGCAGCGAGGAATGCCGGGGACGTAAGCGTTCGCGACGTACTGGTCGGGCACCCACAGCGCGTCGGTCGTGTAATCCCAGATCGTGCCGCCCGCGGTGGCCTGGCAGACGACCGGCACCGGCGCGCCCGCGAGGTACTTGTCGGCGACCGCACCGGGCGCGGTGGCGGCGTCACCCTTGTGGACGCGGCCGTTCAGGTCGGCCTTGGCGGGGAACGACTTCGGCAGCACGCACCGCGGCTGCGCGACTCCGCCCGTCTCGACGTAGGCGCCGGGAATCCAGTAGCCGTCGGACGTGAGGTCCCAGACGGTGCTGCCGCCGTAGGACGGCCCGGTGTCCTGGCACACCAGTGAGACCTGGCTTCCCGCCGGATACTTGTCGGCCACGCGCTGCGAGCCGACCGGGACGGTCGGGTCCTTGACCGTGCGACCGTCCAAAGTGGTCTTGACCGAATAGGACTGTGCCGCCGAGGCACCCGGCACCAGCCCGGCCAGGCCGATGCCCGCGACGAGCGCCGCGAGCGCGATCTTCCTTACTGACATTTTCCTTCTCCTGTACTGAAAAAGGGGCCGATGACCTCGCGGTCACCGGCCCCCAGAGCGATCAGTGATTACCAGCTCGACGGGACGTAGGCCCAGCCGAGGTAGTCGCTACGGGACTCGTAGCTGCTGGTCTGGTAGACCGACGGCCCGGTGCTGATGGCCGTGCCGCCGCCGAGCGCCAGCATGATGTGCCCGGCGCTGGTGGTGCTGGTGAAGAACACCGCGGTGCCAGCCGGGGCGTGCGTGCCACGGTGGATGCGGCCGTTGTTCTTCTGCCACTGGTAGTGCGTCAGCGCGGTCGCGAACCGGCCGCTGGTGCCGAAGGCGCGCTCGACGAAGAGCTCGCACTGGTTGTTCCAGTCGGTGTGGCCGAGACGGGCCTTGGCGAACGCGATCGCCTCGTTGGCGCGCGGGTCGGCCGGGTTGGTCGAGGACGGCGGCTTGAGGCCGTCGGTGTCGCAGTGCGGCAGGCCGGAGACGAAGCCCTCGGTGCCCGTCTTGACGTATTCGTCCGGAACCCAGAGGTTGTCGGAGGTCTTGTCCCAGATCTCGTCGCCCGCGGTGGCCTGGCAGACGACCGGGACGGACGCGCCTTCCTTGTACTTGTCGGCGACACTGCCCGGCGCGGTCGCCGCGTCACCCTTGTTGGCGCGGCCGTTCAGGTCGGCCTTGGCGGGGAACGACTTCGGGAACGAGCACTTCGGCGCCACCATCGTGGTCGAGCCGGTCTTGACGTAGGTGTCGGCGACCCAGACACCGTCGGTGGTCAGGTCCCAGATGGTGCTGCCGCCGACCTCGGGGCCGGTGTCCTGGCAGGCCAGCGTCACCATGGTGCCCGAGGTGTAGAAGTCCGAGACGCGCTGCTTGCCGACCGGGACGTTCGGGTCCTTGACCGTGCGACCGTCCACAGTGGTCGAAACGGGGTAGCTCGACGCCGCCTGCGCCGTCTGCGCCCCCACACCGAGTCCCGTCACCAGCATGGCGAAACCGGTCGCCGCCACGGCAGCTCTGATGCTTGTCTTCACTTCTCGCTCCTTGAATTTCCGAGGTGCCAAGAGCTTCACAGCCGGTCGTACAAGAGGCGTACAAGCGCCAGTGCACGCACGTTGTACAGCTCTTGTACGAGTCCGTCCGACGCTGAGCGCACCCGACAAAGGAGTGAAAAGGTGAAATTCACGCGGACAGCGTTCGGCCTCGCGGCCGGGCTCGTCGCGGCGGCGGCGATGACCGCGGCTGTGGCGCCCGCCGCACAGGCGGCGGTCGGCAACACAGTGGTGTTCAAGCAGAATAGCGAGGGGTACGACTGTTTCCGCATCCCGTCGGTCGTGAAGGCGAAGAACGGCGACCTGCTCGCGTTCGCCGAGGGGCGCAACGGCGGCGCCAGCTTCTGCAACGACCACGGCGACATCGACCTGGTGATGAAGAGATCCTCCGACAACGGCAAGACCTGGAGCGGCCTGCAGATCGTCATCGAAGGTTTCGGTGACACCAAGGGAAACCCGACCGCTGTGGTCGTCCCGTCCACCGGGCGGGTGGTGCTGCTCTCCACCATGGAGTGCGTCAAGAACCCGTCCTGCGGCCGGATCCCGCGGGTGCAGCACAGTGACGACAACGGCAAGACCTGGACCGTGCCCAAGGTGCTGACCACCGAGCTGGGCTTCGACTCGGCGCCGGGCTGGCTGGCCACCGGGCCGTCGCACGGCATCGTGCTCACCAAGGGCGCGCACGCCGGGCGGATCGTGGCGGGCATGAGCTACGAGATCGGCACCAAGGACACCGGCTCGCTCATCTACAGCGACGACGAGGGCGTCACCTGGAAGCGCGGCGCCAGCGACACCAGCACGACGACCGCGATGAACCCGCAGGAGATCAGCGTCATCGAGCTCGCGGACGGCCGGGTTTACGCCGCCGCGCGCAACGACGCGAACAAGGACAACAAGTGCCTCGCCGAAGGCACGCGAAACCGGGCGTACGCCATCAGCTCGGACGGCGGCGGGTCGTTCTCGACGAAGTTCACCTTCGAGAACGACCTCGTCACGCCGACCGTGCAGGGCTCGGTGATGCGGATGAGCGGCCCGTACAACCGGCTCGTGTTCGCCGGACCGTCCACTTGCGACCGTCGCAAGGAGCTGGTCGTGCGCTCGTCCTTCGACGAGGGCGGCAGCTGGCAGTCCAAGTCCGAGGGCACGCTGGTGTGGGGCGAGGACGCCGCGTACTCCGACATGGTGCAGCTCGGCACCGGCTCGGTCGGCCTGATGTACGAAGCCGGTCCGGCGAACAACGCCAACGAGACCATCCGGTTCTCCACGCTCACCGACACCGCGCTGGGCGCGCCCGCCTGCGGGAGCGGCTATGGCGTCATCGACTCCGCGCCGCTGGGCACCGAGGGCACCGTGTACCTGTCCTACAACGCGGCGAACGGCAACAACTGCGTGAGCACCATGAAGAAGGCCAACGCGGGCACGCCCACGGCGACCTCGGCCTATCTGGAGGTCGCGGGTTCCGCACGGAACACCGACGCCGGCTCGTTCTCGTACTTCGCCGGGCCGGTCAAGGCGCCGGCGGGCAACAAGTGCGTGAAGTGGGGCGGCTCCGCGGGCGGCGTGAAGTACGACAGCCCGTCCGAGCACTGCGGCTAGAGGTTTGCTCCCTTCCGGCACCGGGTAATCCATGATCAAAGCCCGTGTCGGAAGGGAGCAGCCGTGCCTCAGCAGGCCTGGAGCGACAAACGTGAACGCCAGTACCAGCACATCAAGGACTCCACGAAGAAGCGCGGGGCGAGCGAGGACCGCGCCGAGGAGATCGCCGCGCGCACGGTGAACAAGAACCGCGCGCAGTCGGGTGAGTCGAAGACGGCGAGCAAGTCGTCGCTCAACGACAAGTCACCGCAGAAGCGCGGCGGCCAGCGCTCGCACAAGGGGCCGGGCGGCCCGACCAAGGACCAGCTCTACAACGAGGCGAAGAAGCGCAACATCAAGGGGCGCTCCAGCATGACCAAGAAGGAGCTCCAGAGCGCGCTGGGACGATGAGAAAGTGACGAAGCGGGCTCTGTCCAGTGCAGAGCCCGCTTCATCGGGTTCGCGTGCACAGCGCCGGGCACACCCCCGACGGGCGCCCGGTCTTCGTGCAAGCGAGGCTTAAGCGGCCACGGGGCGGAGCCAGCCGGGCACCGGCTGGTCGCGCTCGCCGCAGAGGTCGAGCAGTTCGAGGGTCCAGCAGAGGATGTGGACGAAGACCAGCCGCATCTCGGCCGGTCCCGGGATGGTGGCGACGACGTCGAGCTGCAGGTCGGCGTCGGCCGGGCGGTCATGGGCGTAGGCCAGCATGACTCTCGTGGCGGCGCGCTGCGCCGGTTCGAACTCGTCGATCGAGATGCGGCCGCCGTCGGCGTCCTCGCCGTCGATCACGAACAGCGGCATCCCCTCGGACGGCAGCTCGACGAGCGACCGCAGCATCTCGACGTTGGCCATGGCCAGCTGGCGGATCCCGTCACGGGCCAGCTGCTCGGACCCCGTGGTCAGGCAGTCGCACAGCAGCACGGCCTCCTGGTCGGCGCCGCGCCGGGCCGCGGCCACCGCGCCAACGAGCATGGCGCGGAGCTGTTCGTCGTTCATGGTCCCTCACCCGGCTTCCGTCGGCATCAAGCCGGTGGTGCCCAGAGACGCCCGATCGCAAACGTCCCCCGGCGAAAAAGTTGTCAAGATGCCTCGAGTACTCGTTCGAGCTCGGCGCGGCTCATCTTCGATCGGCCCTTTATAGCCTTCTCGCGGGCGAGTTTGTCCAGGTCAGCCTTGGTCAGGTCCGAAAGATCCGTGGATCCGCCCTTCCTGCCCCGCACACTGCGCGAAAGGGCGTCGAACAGGTCGACCACGCCGGTGGCCTCCCTCGGCGCCGCCTCCGGCTCGACCTTCCGGCCCGCCTTCTTGTCCTTGATCAGCTTGCGCACGCGCGCGGTGTAGCCGTCGCGGTAGTCCTCTGGCCGCCAGTCCTCGGTCATCGCGTCGATGAGGCTGACAGCCATGTCCAGCTCCTTGCCCTTGGGCTTGGATTTGGCCGGCTTCTTGGGCAGGACTTTGGCGGGGTCGCGCAGGTCGGCCGCGAAATGCAGGGTGTTGAGCAGCAGCAGCCCGTCCTGGGCCCTGACCAGCGCGAGGTACTCCTTGCCGCGCATGACGAACTTCGCGACGCCCGCCTTGCCGCTCTTCGCCATGGCCTGGGCCAGCAGCCCGTACGCCTTGCCGAACTCGTCCTTGGACGGCGCGAGCCAGTACGTCTTGTCGAAGTACATCGGGTCGATCCCGGCCAGCTCGACGAAGGTCTCGATGTCGAGCGTCTTGGACCGGCCCGGCGCGATGTCGTCCAGTTCGTCCGGCTCGATCAGCACGTAGCCGCCGTCCTCGAGCTCGTAACCCTTGACGATGTCCTGGTAGTCGACTTCCTTGCCGGTGCGCTCGTTGACGCGCTTGTAGCGGATGCGGTCGCTGGTGTCGCGCTCGAACTGCCGGAAGTGCACGGTGTGGTCTTCGATCGCGCTGTAGAGCTGGACCGGCACGGTCACCAGGCCGAAGTTCAGCGCTCCACTCCAGATCGGCCTGGCCATCGTTACCTCCCTGGGCGCTCCCGCACCACGTCCGCCGGCTTCTTGTCCGCGCGCAACCCCAGGTACCGCGGGTGCCGCAGCTTGCCCTCCGGGGTCCACTCGGCGAACTCGATCTGCGCGACCAGCTCGGGCCGCACCCAGTGCGCGCCCTTCTCGCGCACCGGATCGGCGAACGGCGAGCCGGTCTGCTCGAGTCCTTCGAGCTCGGCGTGCAGCGACCGCAGTGTCCGGTCGTCGAAGCCGGTGCCGACCTTGCCCGCGTACCGCAGCGCGCCATCCTGGTAGTAGCCCAGCAGCAGCGCGCCGAAACCCCGGCGAGCGCCCTGCGGGTCGGTGAAGCCGCCGAGCACGAACTCCTGGCCGGACGAGCATTTGAACTTCAGCCAGTCGGGTGACCGTCCGGGGCGGTACGGCGAGTCGGCGCGTTTCGCGATGACGCCTTCCCAGCCCTTGCCGCAGGCTTCGGCGAAGAACTTCTCGCCGTCGGCGTTGCGGTGGCTCGCGTACCGCAGCGGATCCTCGAAGTCGAAGGCATCCTTGAGCAGTGCCTTGCGCTGGCGCAGCGGCAGCGAGGTGGTGTCGTACTTGTCGAAGTACAGCAGGTCGAAGAGGTAGTAGTAGACCTTGATCCCGGTGGCGGCGGCGCGCTCGGGATCGGTGAGGTGGATCCGCGGCTGCAGCTTCGCGAAGCTGGTCTGCCTGCCGTCGAACGCGACGATCTCGCCGTCGGCGACGAAGCGGGGCCCGCCCTGCGCGGCGAGCGCCTCGACGATCTCGGGATACGCGCCGTCCATGACCTTCTTGTTGCGCGACCAGAGCACGGGGAGGCCGCCGTCGCGCGAGGAGATCGCGCGGACGCCGTCCAGCTTGCGTTCGAAGACCCACCCCGCCGACGAGAACCGCCGGTCGGTGAGGGTCGCGAGCACCGGTTCACGCCAGCCGGGACCGGTCATGCTGCCTCCCGAGAGTCCGTCCAGGTCAGTACACCACGTACCGCCCGCCGTGTCCTTTGTGCACATTCCCGAGATAAACCTCGCCAGGAAGTGTCAGGCCTCCGATGACTGGGTATAGCCACCGCATGGAGGCTAGGCATGAGAAGACCCCCGACGGTATCGACGAGCTACTCGACGAGGTTGTCGAACTGCGAGTCCCAGCGCACGCTGGTCAGCTGTCCTTGGTACGCATGCTCGCGCAAGGCATGGCGGCGCGAGCGGATTTCCATCTCGACGCCATCTCGGACGCCAAAATGGCGGTCGACGAGGCCTGCGCGGAGCTGATCGAGCAGGCCGACCTCGGCGCCTTCCTCAGGTGCCGGTTCCGCCCGGTGCCCGGCGGCCTGCACGTCACGGTCTCCACCACGACGCTGCACACCGAGGCCCCCAGCACCAGCTCGTTCGGCTGGCACGTGCTCACCACACTGACCGAATCGGCTTGGACGGCCATCGAGCCCGGCGACGGCGCCAGTTCCGCGGTGATCATCGAGTTCGTCGTCCGCGCGGGGACTGATGCGGTGTGAACGCTGACCGGGAAATGACCCATCAGCGTCGCGACGAGTACGCCCACTGTGTGCCACTGCTCGAGGAACTGGCCGCGCTCGACGCCGACGACCCCCGCCGTGACGCGGTCCGGCACCAGCTCGTCACCGAGTTCCTCCCGGTCGCCGAGCACATCGCCTACCGCTTCACCGGCCGTGGCGAACCGCGCGAGGACCTGCTGCAGGTGGCCAGGATCGGCCTGATCAACGCGGTCGACCGGTTCCAGCCCGACCGCGGCAGCGACTTCCTGTCCTTCGCGGTGCCCACCATCATGGGCGAGGTCCGCAGGCACTTCCGCGACACCGGCTGGGCCGTGCGCGTCCCGCGCAGGCTCAAGGAGCTGCACCTCTCGCTGAGCCAAGGCTCGAGCACGCTTTCCCAACGCCTCGGCCGCGCGCCGACCCCGACCGAGCTGGCCGAGCACCTCGGCCTCGACGTCGACGAAGTGCGCGAAGGCCTGCTGGCGGGCAACGCCTACCAGACGCTTTCGGTGGACAAGCCGATCTTCAGCGACTCCGAGACGATGTCGCTCGCCGACACGCTCGGCGAGGACGACCTGGATCTGGTCAACGTCGAGAACCACGAGGCACTGCAGCCGCTGCTGCGGGAGCTGCCCGCGCGTGAACGCTCGATCCTGGTGATGCGGTTCTTCGGCAACATGACCCAGACCCAGATCGCCGACAAGATCGGCATCTCGCAGATGCACGTGTCGCGCCTGCTGTCGCAGACACTGGACCAGCTGCGCGGCAAGCTCACCGGCGACGCCTAAGCATCGTGAGTGTTGCGGCCGGTTCTAACCGGCGAAAACACTCACGACTCCCCACTCGGCAGGCTCGCCCGACCATCCGCGTAACCCGGATTGAGTGAGGGAGGCCCTCACCCAATCCGGGCAGTCAGGGCCTCCCTCACCCAACCCGGGCAGTCAGGGCCTCCCTCACCCAACCCGGGCAGTCAGGGCCTCCCTCACCCAACCCGGGCAGTCAGGGCCTCCCCCACCCAAATATTCGGGTGAGGGACGCCCTCACCCACTCGGACTGAGTGAGGGAGGCCCTCACCCAGCTGCCCCGCGACACGCCATATTTGGCTTCCGCCCAATGACCGGCCGCAACACTCACGACCTCTTAGCTCTTGGGCAGGGCGGGGAGTTTGGCCCACTGGGCGCGGAACTCGCGTTGCTTTTCGTGCGCGAGTTCGGTGTTGCAGCCGTGCAGGAGCCCGTACGTGAACGAGTTGTCGCCGTCCCGGAAGGCGCCGATGCCCAGCCGGTACAGGGTTTCCCGGGTCACGACCGTGTCCTGGTGCTCACCCAAGGTTCCCTGCACCGCCTTGACCTTCTTACGCCACTTGCCGAGCTTCTTGCCCAGCACCGGCTTCACCGCGTCCGCGGCGTACCGCGCACGCTTCGCCTTCTTGCGCGTCTCGTGCAGGGCGACGTCCAGATCGGACGGATCGCGATCGGACGCGCCATGCGTCGCGGCCTCGGCGCGGGCGAGCTTGCAGCCCGCCTTGCGCACGGCTTTGCGCAACTCCTTGCGCGCGGGCCGACGGGCCCGCTTCGTCAGCGGCGGCGCGTCCAGCACGTCGTCCAAAGAGGACAGCAGCGCGAGATACCGCTTGCTGTTCAACGCTTCCACCGCGCGCGTCCGCGCTTCCTCGCCCTCACGCGAGAAGTGCCGGACGAGCAGCTGCCGCACCCGGCCGAGCACGAACTCCGGCGGCAGGCCGTCGAGCTGCTTGTTCAGCGTCGCGGCCATGACCTCGGTGTCCCTGGCCGGGCCCAGCTCACCGGCCAGCCACTTCAGCTCGGCGGCAAGAGACTCGGGGACGTCGATGATCTTCTTGAACGTCCGGAAGGCGCCGCGAAGCCTGCGGGACGCGACCCGCATCTGGTGGACGGCGTCGTCGGCGTCCCGGCGGACGCCGATGTCGTTGCGGCGCAGGTGGTCGAACTGCTCACGCAGGTACGCGAGCACGACTGTGCCCGCGTCCGGGTTCTTGCCCACCTTGACCGGCTTGCGTTTCGGGACCAGCTCGCCCACGAGGCGCCGCATCTTGGACGGGTACTTCGACGCGGACGCGCCCGAGGGCACCAGCGCCCGGTCGAGGTCGTCGAGCAGCCGGGGTTCGGCGTCCGCTTCGAGTTCGACCTCGAGTTCCCGCCAGCTGTCGATGTGCGCGACCGCTCCCCCTGCCTCGCCGGTGACGTGGTCGTCGGTGAGCGTCGCGAGGACGCGGCCGTCCGCGTCGGCCAGGCGGTACGAGAACCGGTCGGTCTTGAGATGCGCGATCGGCACCAGCCGTGAGCCCGCGGTGTACGCGGTCACCAGGCGGGCGAGCCTGCCCGGCACCTTCGAGGGATTGTTGCGGCGCAAGGGCACGTGGAGCTCTTCACGGGTGTCGGACGAGACCGGCAGCTTGAGGTGCCAGCCCGCGTCGTCGCCGCCGGTGCGGCGGCGCAGGGTGATACCGGCGCGCGCCAGCCGGTAGTCCGTGGTGTCGAAGTAGGTCGCGTCCAGCAGCTGCTCGACCGGACCCTCTTGCCGCGCCACGGCTCCGGCGCCGGCGAGTATCGGCACCTGGCCGCCCGCCCCGAGTTCGTACTTGCGCTCCCTTTCCAGCTGGCTGACGGGCGCTGCCATGGGACTCCTTTCCGTTGTCAGCGGCGGAACTGTCAGCGGCGGAACCAGGCCCTGATCACCGTGCTGCCCGGCACCGAGTAGACGCGGACCAGGTCCGCGAGCTGGTTGACCAGCAACAGGCCCCGCCCGCCCAGTTGACCGGGCCGGGCGGGCCGCTTGCCCGCCAAGGGGTCGGCCAGATGGCCGTGGTCGGCGGATTCGCACACGAGGTGCCTGTCCTCACGCCAGATCCGGATCGACGCGCGGTCGCGGGCGTGCACGATGCTGTTCGCGGCGAGCTCGCTCGCCACCAGCACGACGTCGCCGACGCGGTCCTCCCCGAGCCCGGCGAGCCGCGCGTGCTCGGCCGCGAAGACGCGCAACGCCTTCAAGCCGGTCAAGTCGACCGCCAGCGAAAAGGCCTCACCCGGTTCGGGCAGTGGCACGTTGTAGCCCGAGATGACCTCGTCCGGCGCGTAGTGGCCGCTCTCGTGCTCGCCGGAGACGTCGATGACCACGGGATGCGTGCGCAGCGCGTCGTCGAGCACGAGTGGCTTGAGCCGGTCCACGTCGTACGGGCACAGGATCGTCACCCGCCGCCCGGCGAACGCGTGGTTGATCAACGCCTCGTGCGCGGCGCAGGCCGGGTACTCGCTTTCGGACCGCTCCGGCCAGATCGGCTCGCCGATGATCCGCACCCGGGTGCCGGTGTGCCGGTCCGCGAACGCCCGCAGCACGCCGGGGATGATCCGGCCGGGGTTGCGGCCTTCCTCGGTCATGTCCAGCAGCAGCACCTCGCCCGCCGCGTCACCGAGTCCGCCGCGGATGAGGTCCAGATTGGGTCCCGGCACCGAAACGGCGACCGGCTCGCCGAGCGCCAGGCCGTCGAGTATGAACGGGATCGTTCCCGCCAGGTACTCCCGAGGCCCGCGATAGAACAACGCGGGATGGACGAACGGGTTCGCGGCCGCCTCCACAGTCGCCATGCTCGTCACTGATACCACCCTCTCTCTGCCCCTCGTGGTACCCCCGCCTGTGCGAGATCAACCGTGTGGCTTCCCACAGGCCGATGTGGTTCGCTGACGGCGATGGAGTTCGAGTCGGTGGTCGAGGAACTGTACGCGGGTGAGCCGTCGGCGTTCATCACCGCGCGGAACGCCCGCGCCCGCGAGGCGAAGACCGGCGGCGACCCCGATCTGGCCGAGCGGATCAGGGCGCTGCGCAAGCCGACCGCCGCGGCCGCCGTCGTCAATTGGCTGGCCAGGGCCCATCCCGAGGCGCTGGACGAACTCGCCGCGCTCGGCGAGCGGCTCCGCAAGGCCCATGCCGAACTCGACGGCGCCGAACTGCGCGTGCTCACCCGGCAGCGGCACGAGCTGGTCGCCCGCACGCTCAGGCTCGGGCCGTCGCTGAGCGACCCGGTGGCCAGGGACGTCGAAGCGACACTCGAAGCCGTCGTCGCCAACCCGGACGCCGCCGAAGCGGCCGCCGAAGGCAACCTCACCGCCGCGCTGCAACCGGACGCCGGCGATCACTGGCTGACCGCCGCGACCGTCAAGCTCCCCAAACGGCCCAAGCTCAAGCTGGTGCCGAAGCCGGTGGAAAAGGCACCCAAGAAGCCGCGAGCCGAGGACCCCGCCGCGAAACAGGAGCGCGAGCGGCGACGGCGCGAGGCGGAGGAACTGGGCAAGACCCGCGACAAGGCGCACGCCGAACTCACGCGTGCCAGGCGCAAGGCCGACCGCGCCGCCGAGGCGGCCGCGGCGCTGCGCGAACGGCTCGCCGAAGCCGAAAAGGCCAAGGCGGAAGCCGGGCGGGCGTTCGACGCCGCGCAGGCGGTGTACGACGCGGCGCAGGCGGCCGTCGACGCGCACTGACCGTCCATTCCGGACTGATCAGCCGGACGCCTGGTCCCTCGCTAGGATGACCCGCATGCCGATCCGCGTGGTGCTCGTCGAGGACCACGACATGGTGGCCGAGGCGATCGGGCTCGCGCTGGAGCAGTCGGGCATGGAGATCGTGGCCAGGGCCAAGTCCATCGCGACCGCGCTCACCGAGACCGCCCGCTGCCGCCCCGATGTCGTGGTGCTGGACCGGCGGCTCCCCGACGGTGACGCCGTCGCCGCCATCGGAGAGCTCGAAGCGGCCGGTTCCCGGGTGCTGGTGCTGACCGGCGAGGCGAGCGCGGCCGTCGCCGCCAGGGTCGCCGAAGCGGGCGGCGCCGGGCTGGTGCTCAAGTCGGCGCGGCTCGACGAGCTCGAATCCGCCGTACGCCGGGTCGCCGCCGGCGAGGTGGTGTTCGCGCCGAGCCTGCTGGGCGGGGTGCTCGACCGGCTGACCGGCCGGGTGCCCGGCGCGGCGCTGACCGCGCGCGAACAGCAGACCCTCGTGCTGCTCTCCGAGGGCTCGGACACCGCGCAGATCAGCGAACGGCTCGGCGTCGCCAGGAACACCGCGCGCAACCACGTCCAGCGCGTGCTGGAGAAGCTCGGCGCCCGCTCGCAGCTCGAAGCGGTGGCGATCGCGCGCCGCGAGGGCCTCGTCGACTGATGCAAATGCACTAGATGACGAGAGACCTTCGCATCTCGTGCGCGGGCACTCCCCTGTCGCACAGTGTCACCATGGACAACCGGTCGCTCACGCGAGAGGCGGAGCTGCGCCTGGCAGGCGACCAGACCGTGCTCGTCCGCGGCTTCGTCCGCGACACGCTGGCGGCTTGGCGCTACACCGGTGAACACGAGGACGTCGTGCTCGTCGCCTCCGAGCTGGTCACCAACGCGTTCCTGCACGGTGGCGGCACGCACCTGCTCCGGCTGAGCGGCACCGCCTGGCAGGTGCGGGTCGAGGTCGCCGACGCCACCACGCGCCCGCCCCGGATCCGCAAGTCCGGCAGCGACGGCGGCTGGGGTCTCAAGCTGGTCGAGAACCTGAGCGCCCGCTGGGGCTTCACACCCGCCGAACACGGGAAGGTCGTGTGGTGTGAGTTCACTCCGGCCCTGGTACCCGCCGAGGCCGAGGCCTGATCACCGCGTCGTGGGCTGCCACCGGGCCGCGGTCGTGCCAAGCTACGGTATGCCAGCGGACGGCCACGAAGCAGCGCTGAACCTGCTTGTGCAGAACGTCGTGGACTACGCCATCTTCCTGCTGGACCCGCGTGGTCACATCATCACCTGGAACGCGGGCGCCGAGCGCATCAAGGGCTACCAGGCCGACGAGATCATCGGCAGGCACTTCTCGACCTTCTATCCACCCGAGGACATCGCCGCCGACAAACCCGGCCGGGAGCTGGAAACCGCCATCGCCGAGGGCCGTCTCGAAGACGAAGGCTGGCGACTGCGCAAGGACGGCACCCGCTTCTGGGCCAACGTCATCATCACCGCGCTGTTCGACGAAACCGGTGCGCTGCAGGGCTTCGGCAAGGTCACCCGCGACCTCACCGAACGCCGCGACGCCGAGAACGCGCTCCGGGAGAGCGAGGAACGGTTCCGCCTGATCGTGCAGGGCGTGTCCGACTACGGCATCTTCATGCTCGATCCCGGCGGGCGGGTGGCCAGCTGGAACGCGGGCGCCGAGCGCATCAACGGCTACCGGGCCGACGAGATCATCGGCAAGCACTTCTCGATCTTCTATCCGCCGGAAGACAGCGGCAAACCCGCCCGCGAACTGGAAACCGCCATCGCGCGAGGCCGTCTCGAGGACGAAGGCTGGCGCCTGCGCAAGGACGGCAGCCGTTTTTGGGCCAACGTCGTCATCACTGCGCTGTTCGACGAGACCGGCGAACTCCGCGGCTTCGGCAAGGTCACCCGCGACCTCACCGAGCGCCGCAGCGCCGAGAGCGCGCTCGGCGAGCGCCGCCGCCTGCTCGCGCACCTGGTCGAGGCGCAGGAACGCGAACGCCGCCGCATCGCGTGGGACGTGCACGACGACTCGATCCAGGCGATGGTCGCCGTCGGCATGCGGCTGCAGCTGCTCGCGGCTCAGCTGCCGGAGCACGCCGCCCGGCTGGCCCGGCTCGACGAGGCCGTCACCGGCGCCATCGGCAGGCTGCGCAACCTGGTGTTCGGGCTGCGCCCGCCCGGCATCGACCAGCACGGGCTGGTGACGGCGCTGACCGGCTACCTGCACGAGGTGGTCGGCCCGGCGGGCCCGCGGTTCGGCCTGCGGCACACGCTGGCCGCCGAGCCGTCGGCCGAAACGGCCATCACGATCTTCCGCATCTGCCAGGAGGCGCTGGTGAACGTGCTCAAACACGCGGACGCGAGCAGCGTCGAGCTGACGCTGACCTCCGAAGACGGCGGCATCCGGGTGCTGGTCACCGATGACGGCGTCGGCTTGACCGGCCGGGAACCGGCTGCCGCGAGCGAACATTTCGGGCTGATCGAGATGCGCGAGCGGGCCGAGGCCGTGGACGGCTGGTGGACCATCCGGGGCGCACCCGGCGAGGGCACCACGGTCGACTTCTGGGTGCCGGCTCCGGGAGGCCTCGCGTGAAACGGCTCAGAGTGCTCGTCTCCGACGACGACCCGATGATCCGCGAGGCGCTGCGCGACGTGCTCGAGGCCGAGCCGGACTTCGACGTGGTCGCGACCGCGGGCGACACCGACGAGGCGATCGAGCTCACCGAGCGGCTGACCCCTGCGGTCGTCGTGCTCGACGTCCGGATGCCGGGTGGCGGCGGCCCCAGGGCCACCCGGGAGATCCGGCTGCGCTCCCCGCGCACGCGGATTCTGGCGTTCTCCGCCTACAGCGACCTCGGCATGGTGCGCGAGATGAAGCAGCTGGGCGCGGCCGAGTACCTCGTCAAGGGCGTGACCAACGCGGAGATCGTCGCCGCCGTGCGGCGGCTGGGGACGGCTAGTCCGGCGTAGCGATGGCCCGCACGGCTTCGTCGACGGTCGGATGGACCGCCAGCAGCTCGTCCAGCCCGGTCACCCGCAGCGGCACCAGCACCTCGCGGCGCGCCGCGACCGTCGCGAACGACACGCTGAGCTGCTTGGCACGTTCGTCGGCCTCGACCAGCGCGCTCAGCCCGCTTGAACCGAAGAAGGTGACCCCGGACAGGTCGGCGACCAGGCCGTCGGGGGCAGGCTCGAGCTCTCCGACGAGCGCCTGGCGCACGGTGCCCGCGCTGACCAGGTCGACCTCCCCGAAGATCGCGACCACGCAGACCGCGTTCACCCGGCTGACCTGGATGAGCACCTCGTCGCCCAGCGGCGGAACCGGCTCGGTGGGCATACCTGTCTCCTCCCGGCTGAGGGCACGATAGCGCCGCCGCGTTCCCGCCACAACCAGCGCGGTCACGACTCGGACACGCATGGTGACACCGGACAGGGTTTGCCGCGCGGCCGGACGGGGAACCTCCGAAGGAATGGACATCGAACGCGAAGGCGCGCTGGCCGCCCGGTTCGCGGAGCTCACCAGGACACTGCTCGACGCCACGACCGTGGCGGGCGCGCTGGAACGGATCGTGGTGGCCGCGGGTCAGTTCGTGCCCAGCGCCGACCTGGTGAGCGTGACACTGCGCGGCTCGGACGGCACCTTCCACACCCCGGTGGAGACCGAGCACGCCGCGAGCGAACTCGATCAGCTCCAGTACAAGTTCGACGAAGGCCCGTGCCTGGACGCGGCCCGCGAACCGGGGCCCGCCGTCGGCTACAGCGGCGACCTCGGCACGTCCGCCAGCTGGCCCCAGTTCGGGCCCGCCGCCGCAGAGCGCGGCTATCACTCGGCGCTGGCGACCGCGCTCACGCTCGACGCGAAGCCACCTCGGCTCGGCGGTGCGCTCAACATCTTTTCCTCGGGTAAAGCCTCTTTCTCGCAGTCGGACGCGAACGTCGCGCTGCTGCTGGCCACCCACGCCTCGCTCGCGCTGGCGCACACGCGGGCGCTGGACCGCGCCGAGCTGCAGGCCGAACATCTGCGCAAGGCGCTCGACAGCCGTGACGTCATCGGGCAGGCGAAAGGGATCCTGATGAACCGCCGGGGCGTCGACGCGGAAAAGGCATTCGACATCCTGCGCCGCACTTCGCAAGATCTCAACGTCAAACTCAGTGAACTCGCCAATACTTTGGCGACCCGGCATCTGGATCTCGATCTGTGAAGAAAGGTTTGAACTCCGGCGGAAGCGGGCATTCCGGTGCAGTCAGTCCCCACTGGAAAAGGACTCGTAAAGTGATCACTCTTGGAGTCATTCTTTTGATCATCGGATTCCTCACCGGGATCTCGATCATCTGGACGATCGGAATCGTTCTCGTGGTGGCGGGCCTCGTCCTGGCACTGCTGGGCCGCACCGGCACCACGGTCGGCGGCCGCGCGCACTGGTACTGACCGGTCACCACGCGGCCGAGGGCCGGCATCCCATCGGGGTGCCGGCCCTCGGCCTTGTCACGACCTTCCGGGGTGTACAGCGGCGATAGGCTGCGTCCCTGGACACGAATGCCGTTTGACCGGGCGGCCACGCGGGTAGCCCGGAATCCATGGAACCGAGAGGACCGGGCGCGCTGGCGATGGGCGGCAAAGGGCATGACTCGACGAGCACCTGGCCGAGCTTCGAGCTGACCAAGCTGGTGCCCGGCCAGCGCGGGCTGGAGCCACGGCTGATCGCGAACCGCTACGAGCTGGGGCCGCTCATCGGCACCGGCGCCACCGCGCAGGTGTTCCAGGCCAGGGATCGGCTGGAGAACCGGGAAGTCGCGGTGAAGCTGTTCCTGCCGGGCACCGCCACCCGCCAGATCCGCGAGGCCGCCATCCTGCGTGGTCTCGACCATCCCGGCCTGATCACGTTGTCCGGTTTCGGCACCCACGACGGCAGGCCGTACCTGGTCATGCGGCTCGTCGACGGCCCGACGCTCGGCGCCCGCCTGCGTGCGCGCACGCTGACCCCGGACGAGGTCACCACCCTCGCGGTGCGGCTGGCCGACGCGCTGGCGTACATCCACCGGCACGGCGTCACGCACCGGGATCTCAAGCCAGGCAACATCCTGCTCGCCGGGGACGAGCCGCTGCTCGGCGACTTCGGCATCGCGCATCTCGTCGACGCGACCGCCATCACGCAGACCGGCGAGGTCGTCGGGACGGCCGCGTACATGGCGCCCGAACAGGTGCTCAGCCAGGAGGTCGGGCCGGCCGCCGACATCTACGCGCTCGGCCTGGTGCTGCTCGAGTGCCTGACCGGGCACCGCGAGTATCCGGGCACCGCGGTCGAATCCGCGGTCGCGCGGGTGCACCGGCAGCCGGTGATCCCGCCGGACCTGCCCGGCGAGCTGTCCCCGCTGCTGCGGCGGATGACCGCCAGGAAGCCGGAGAAGCGCCCGACCGCCGCCCAGGTCGCGGCCATGCTCACCCGGCCGGTCGGCATCCCCGAGCAGCGCGGCGTGCGCCGTGGCCGGGTCGCGGCGGCGCTCGGGCTGCTCACCGCGGTCTCGCTGACCTTCGCCGTCGGCAAGAGCCCGGATTCGGCCCCTCGGCCGGTGACGCCCCCGCAGCAGATCGCCGATCCCGGCACGACCACCACCCCGCCGGACGTCCCCATTCCCCTTCCCGCGGTGGCGACCGCGGAATTGCCCGCCATTCAGCAACAACAGCAGCAAAAGGACCAAGCCGCACCGGTACGGACGGACGAAGGCAAGACGCCGAAAAAGGGTAAACCGGAGAAGGGCAAAGGACCCAAGGAATGAGCGAACCACTCACATTCGGGGTGGAAGAGGAATTCTTTGTGGTCGACGCGGCGGGTCACCTTTCCGAGCGCGGCGGCGAAGTCGTCGAAGACGCCGACGAACCCGACGGCGAGCTCCAGAAAGAACTCACCCGCGCCCAGGCGGAATCGGCCACCGCGATCTGCCACTCCCCCGACGAACTCCTCGATCAGCTGAAGTCGTTACGCGCCAAGCTGGCCGGAGCCGCCGCCAAACGCGGGCTGCGCCTGCTCGCGAGCGGCACCGCTCCCTTGCCCGAGTCCGGACCGCCCGGCATCACCCCCGGCGCCCGGTATCAGCGCATGGCCGAGCATTTCGGGGCCACCGCCCACAGCGGCGCCACCTGCGGCTGCCACGTCCACGTCGCCATCCCCGACAAAGAGGCAGGCGTCCGCGTCATCAACCAGGTCCGCCGAAGACTGCCCGCGCTTTTGGCATTGTTGGCCAACTCCCCGATCACCGACGGCGCCGACACCGGGTACAGCAGCTGGCGCTACCAGCAATGGACGCGCTGGCCGTCCGCCGGTCCTCCGCCCCGCTTCAGCTCACTCGACCACTACGAGAGCCTCATCGACGGCTGGCTGCGCGCCGGCGCGATCCTCGACCGCGGCATGGTCTACTGGGACGTAAGGCTTTCCGACAAGCAGCCGACCATCGAGTTCCGCGTCACCGACGTGGCCGCGGTCCCCGAGGACGCGGCCCTCCTCGCGGTCTTGGCCCGCGGCCTGGTCCAGACCGCCCTCAACGACGAGGAAGCCTTGCCGGAGCTACCGAACGAAGTCCTGCGCGGCCACCTCTGGCGCGCGTCCCGCGACGGCGCCGAAGGCCGCATCCCGCACCCCGTGCACGGCGACCTCGTACCCGCCCCGGCGGTCTTCGACGAGCTGTTCACCCACGTCTCGGACGCTCTCAAAGCGGCAGGCGACCATGAATTCGCCGAAGAAGGCCTCGCCAGGCACCGCGCGTCGGGCGGCGGCGCCCAGCGCCAGCGCGATGCGTTCGCGGACGGGACGAACCTGTGTGCCGTGGTCGACCTGCTCGCCGTTCCCCCACCCTCGTGAGTGTCGCGGGCGGGTTCCAGCCCGGGCACTCGAGGATCGGACGGGGTGTCGGCTGAACGTGGCCCTGCCTTCGCGAAACCCGAGTTTTGGCCATTGGATGGCCAAAACTCGGGTTTGGCTTTCCGCGCAATAGAACCTTGTCCTGGAGTGCCGGGTCGGATCTAAAGACATCCCGTATGGACATTTCCGCTCCGGGGTCGGGTGGTGTTTGGGGTCACCGCGGAAATATCCATACGGACCGAGGCACGGTGGTCAGTTTTCGTTGTGGCTCACCAGAAACCCCAGCTGGTACTTGCTGCGCGCCTGGGTGTGGGGTCGGCCAGCTCGGCGTGTCTAGTGGCATATGACTCTGGACGCTGGTAGTGTGGGATGCATGATCAGCACCGAATACCCCGACGCCGCAGCACCACCCGAGTGGTGGCGCTGCGACAAAGACACGCTGCTGCTCGCCTACGTCGCCCGCGAACGAGAAAAACGGCGCCTGGAGGCCGAGCAGGGACAAATCCTGGCCGAAATCGAATCCCGGGGTGTGAAGGAGGTGACCGGTTACGCCACGGTGCCGGGGATGCTGGTGGACTGGGTGCAGATCAAGCACTCCGAGGCGAAAGCCCGCGTCGATCGCGCCCGAGCGCTCAACCCACGCCAGGATGGCGGCACGCGGATCCCGGCGCTGGCACCACATGCCGCCGCAGCAGCACTGGCCGGTGATCTCGGGGCGGCGCAGCTGGATCCGATCATCGCCGCGTTGGGCGCACTACCACCCACGGTCTCAGCCGAGGATCGCGAGACCGGGGAAGAGATCCTGGTCAACCTCGCCCGCACCGCAGGACCCCGGCAGATCAGCCACGCCGCGAAGAACCTGCGCGACCGGCTCGACCCCGACGGACGCGAACCCAAAGACCCCGACCCAGCCGAACCCCGCCACGAACTCGGCTTCGTCACCCACCGCGACGGCACCCACGGCATAAAAATCAAAACCGACGCCGACACCATCGCCCGACTCAAAGCCACCCTCGACCCACTCGCCAAACCCCGCCCCACCACCGAAGAAGAAGGCCGCGACACCCGGTCGCAGTGGGAGCGGCTGGGGGATGCGTTCGCCACCTTTGTTCGCATCGGCATGGGCAACCCCGACATCCCCACCCAAGCCGGAGACAGCGTGCACGTCGTCGTCACCCTCGGCCTGGACGAACTCAAAACCGGCATCGGGCGGGCCTGCCTGGATTTGGTCGGGGATATCAGCGCCACCGAAGCACGCCTCCTCGCCTGTGACTGCAAAGTTATCCCGGTGACCTTGGGGTCTCATGGCGAGCCGTTGGATGTGGGCCGGGCTCAGCGCCTGGCGACACCGGCGCAACGACGCGCGCTGGCCATCCGCGATGGCGGCTGCGCCTTCCCCGGCTGCGACGCACCACCACAGCAATGCACCGCTCACCACATCGTTTTCTGGGCTCACCACGGGGAAACCCGCATCGATAATCTCGTGCTGCTCTGCGGCAAGCATCACCGGCTGATCCACAACAGCGACTGGGAAGTCCGCATCGCCAGCGACGGATACCCCGAATTCATCCCACCGGCGTTCATCGACCCCGCACGCACGCCCCGCCGCAACACCATGCACACCACCCGAACCTGAACCCCGCCGCAGGCGTGGGAAGCCCACCCGGCCGAGGCAGATCCTCTTTACTCGCTTCCGGCGCAGCAGCCGCGCCCTAAAGCACCAGAAGTGCCGCCGCCGCGTACTCAAGCTACGCCCAGGCCCACCGGCACTGGCACAGAAACCCGTCCGGTCTTCTGCAGGCTTTTCGGCCACTCAGCGGCCGAATATCCCACACAACAACCAAAATACCCAGGCCGAACGCTCAAAAGATCTCGGCCGGACCACCCTCCCTGCCGCCATCGCACACCACGACCACGACAGCCCGACCCAACGCCCAGGCGCGCAGCAAGTACCGGCCGAGGTTTCTGGCGAGCCCAAGCGGAGTTGTGGCCACAGTGCCCCGGTCCGTATGGATATTTCCGCGGCGACCACAAACACCACCCGACCCCACGAGCGGAAATTTCCATACGGGACCGCCCTAGATCCGACCCCGACAAACCCAATCCCTGAGCAAGCCGCAAGGGCCAGGTCAGCCCGCACGCCGCCCGAGCCGCAGCAAAGCGGCTTCGAGGTGGGTTCGCGCCGACGCGGGCTGAGCCACTCCGGTCTCCATCTCCGCGACCAGGTTCGTGGCCAAGGTCTGGAGCTTGGTGTTCGACTGCTGGGAAGCGTCGATCAGGACCTGGAACGCGTCCGCGGCGTTGCAGCCGTATGCGAGCATGATCATGCCCTTGGCCTGCTCGATCGGTGCGCGGGAGGCCATCGCGAAGCGCATGCCCGCGGCTTCGTCGGCGAGGTCGTTGCGCTGCTCGGCCTCGGCGGCCTTGCTGGAGGTCAGGTTGATGAAATAGCCGTGCACCGTGCGGACTTCGCGATCCACGTCGCGGTTGGGCTCGCCCACTACGACTATGGACACGATGCGGCCGCCGGCGGCGCGGATGCGGTGCTGGCTGCTGAAGGGCGCCTTCGCGGCGGTGATCACGTCGGCCAGATGAGTGGTGTCGCCGGGGTGACTATGACGACGTAGCAGCTCCGTGGTGGGTTCTACCTCCCCCGGCACCCTGCCATGCATCTCGAAGATCTCCGGTGACCAGGTCCACTTCTCCGCTAGGACGTCGTAGTGGAAGATTCCGACCTGGTCCGCGTTGTTCCCCATGCTCGAAGCCGGGACAGGCATCTCCTGCCGAGACATCGGACTCTGCTCCTCCGTGCACAGACGATCGACGACAAAGTACTTATTACACCGGTTCGCGAGATTTCAATCAGCGGACACGGGCACCCCGTCGAGGGTGCCCGTGGCGGGCTTACGGGCGGTTGTCGAGCGACGGGCTGACCGCGGGGTAACGGCCCTCCTGGCCCGGGACCGGGGTGACCGTGGTGCCCTGCTGCTCCGGCTCGACGCGCTGCTGGCGGCGGCCGGTGACGGCGGCCTCGTCGACCTGCTCCTCGCGGATGCGGGCGAGGATCGCGAGGGTGATGCCGTGCGCGATCGCCAGCACGAGCAGGAGCACGCCCAGCCTGCCGACCACGCCGGGCAGGTCGCTGCCGCCCATGTCGATGGTCGAGAGCAAGGCCAGCAGGCCCAGCACGGCCAGGTGGAACAACACGGTCACGAGACGGGTCATCGAAGCACCCGCTTCGGGATCGCCGTAGGAGTTCTCCAGGTACCGGCGGCCGCTGCGATAGATGATCTGGCCGTCCACCGCGACCAGCGCCACCCCGATCAGCAGGAACGTCAGGTACGCGTTCGTGTCCATGCGGGCGCTCCTTTCTGCGTCTGTTCCGGAGATACCCAGGTCGAGGCGTGAAGAAACGCGTCTCAGCCCTCGAAGGTGTCCGGATCGGGGCCGGTGCGGTGACCTGCGTCGAGCCCGGTGATCGAGCGCAGGTCCGCGTCGTCCAGCTCGAAATCGAAGATGTCGATGTTCTCGCGGAGCCGGTCGGCGTTGGCGGACTTGGGGAAGACGACGTTGCCGAGCTGGATGTGCCAGCGCAGCACGACCTGCGCCGCCGACTTGCCGTGCTTCGCGGCGATCTCGCCGATGACCGGGTCGCCGAGCACCTCGCCCTGCGCGAGCGGGCTCCACGCCTCGGTCACGATGCCGTGTGCGCGGTGATACGCGCGGAGTTCCTGCTGCTGCAGCAGAGGATGCAGCTCGATCTGGTTGACGGCGGGCACGACGCTGGACTGCTCACGCAACCGGTCGAGGTGCTCGGGCTGGAAGTTCGAGACGCCGATGGCGCGCGCCTTCTCCGCGCGGAGGATGTCGGTGAAGGCGGTCCACGTCACCGGGTAGAGATCCTTGTGCGGCAACGGCCAGTGGATCAGATAAAGGTCCACGTAGTCGGTGCCGAGCCGTTGCAGGCTGCCTTCGAGCGCGTTGATCGCGTTGTCGTAGCCCTGCGCGTCGTTGGCGAGTTTCGTGGTGATGAAGACGTCCTCGCGGGCGATGCCGGACTGCTTCAGTCCTTCGCCGACGCCTTCCTCATTGCGATACATCTGCGCGGTGTCGAAATGGCGGTAGCCGGCCTCCACTGCCTGGCGCACGACCTCGGCCGTGTCGTCCGGCGGGATCTGGAAGACCCCCAGCCCGAGCTGCGGGATGGTGGCGCCATTGGCCAGTTCGACGTCCGGAACGGTGATTGTGCTCATGGGACCCGCCTACCCGGGCCGCCGGGCGCGCAAACACGGCGGCGCGGCCCCGGGGAGGCCGCGCCGCCGTTGTCCACCCGATCAGGTGCCGGGGCGGTCCACGTCACCGCGCCACGCGCCCGTCTCCCGGCCGCGCTTCTCGATGAACTCCTTGAACCGCTGCATGTCCGACTTGATCCGGCGGCCGAGGATGCCGAGCTTGTCAGCCACGTTCTCGACGAAACCGTCCGGATCGATCTTCATCTGGGCGGTCACCCTGGTCTTCTGGTCCGCGAGCCGGTGGAACGTGATCACGCCCGCGTGGTCGGGACCGTCGTCCGAATGCCACGCCACCCGTTCGTCCGGGTGCTGTTCGGTGATGGTGGCGTCGAACTCCCTGGTGACCCCGCCGACCTTCGTGACCCAATGGGTGTGCGTCGCGTCCCGCTGCTCGATCCGCTCGACGCCTTCCATGAACTCAGGGAAGGTTTCGAACTGGGTCCACTGGTTGTACGCGGTGGACACCGGAACGTCGACTTCGACGATTTCGGTGATCGTGCTCATTCACGCCTCCTTGTCGGTGGTCGGTGAAGTCCGATTACCCGGCGACTCGATCGGCAAACGCGGACACGGGTTGTGATTAAAGATGTGTGCGGGCGGGTATCCGGACCCCATTCGAATCGGGAGGTGTGATCAGTGATCGAAGAAGCACGCAAGCGCCCGCCTGGGGACCGTTCGGTCGGCGAGCTCGTGTCGGACCTGTCGGACGAGCTGAAGCGGCTCGTCCGCGACGAGCTGCGCATCGGCATGTTCGAGTTGCAGCGCAAGGGAAAGCGCATGGGCTTGGGCGCCGGGCTGTTCGGCGTCGCCGGGCTGATGGCGTTGTTCGGCGCGGCCACGCTGGTCGCCGCCGCGGTGCTCGCGCTGGCGCTCGTCGTGCCCGGCTGGCTGGCGGCCGTCATCATCGGCGTGGCGCTGCTGCTGATCGCCGGGATGGCCGCGCTGGTGGGCAAGAAGGAAGTCCAGCAGGCCGTGCCACCGGTGCCCCAGGAAGCCATCGAGGGCGTCCGTGACGACGTCGCCACCGTCAAGCAAGGGGTGCGCTCATGAGCGATTTCCCGAAGAACGCCGAAGAAGCCAAATTGGACCGTGAGGTGACCCGTCAGGAACTCACCGAGACGCTGGAAGCCTTGGGCGACAAGCTCGACGTGAAGACCCGGGTCAAGGAGAGCGTCGACGAGAAGCTCGACCAGGCGACGGCGAAGCTGCCCGAGCCCGCCGCGAGCAAGGTCCGCGAAGGCGCGGAAGTGGTGCGGCGCAACAAGATCCCGGTGCTCGCCGGATTCGTCGGGCTGCTGATCGTCCTCAAGATCATCGTGAGCAGGAGCAAGTCATGAGCGCGTTGCTGTACAAGCCGTTGAGCCTGGTCGTGAGCGGACTCGGCGGGGTGCTCGCGAGCATGGCGTTCAAGCAGATCTGGAAACGGGTCAGCGGCGACGAGGAGGCGCCCAGCGCGACCGACCGTGATTTCGGCTGGGGCCAGGTGATCATCGCCGCGGCCGCGCAGGGCGCGATCTTCGGCGCGGTGAAGGCCGCGACCGATCGCGCCGGTGCCGTCGGCTACAAGAAGGCGACCGGTGACTGGCCCACCAAGGACTGAGCACCCGCGTTCCGCCGGTCACGGATGGCCGGCGGAACGGGGGCCTAAATGGTCGGCGTAGGCCGGTGCGAACGCTGGATGGCGGACGGCAGATCGGGGTAGACGTCGAGCATGCCGTCCATCCCGGTCACGGCGAGCGTGCGCGGAATGACCCGGCCAGCCGCCACGAGCACCAGGTCGAGACGCTCGTGCGCCTGATGCAGCACCCGCAGCGCGTGACAGCTGAGGAAGCCGGCCCTGGACATATCCAGGATCACCCGATTGGTGATGGCCGAGGCGTCGTCCAGCACCTCGGCGAGCCTGGGCATGGTGGCGGAGTCGATTTCACCCACCACGGTCACCACCGTGACAGCGGGTGAGGGGCGGGTGAGCGTGCAGGACAATCCGCCCGCGTAATCGGGATCTAAGAACAATGCGCTCATGTCGCGTGCTCCTCTCGCAGCGGGATCCCCGCAGGGTGGCTGACCGGAGCACGTGTCTGAACAAAGGCCAGTGACTACGACGGTACCGCTCTGGCGGCTCAGGTCAACCCCAAGACCGTTTCGCGTCCGTCTCCTGGGATACCCGGTCTCTTCCCATGTGAACCAGCCGCAGGAGGAACCGCATATGCGTGTCGTGATCATCGGAGGTGGGTTCGCCGGGTACAACGCGGCGAAGACACTGCTCAAGTCCCTGCCGGACACCGCCGAGATCGTGCTCCTGAATCCGACCGACTATTTCCTTTATCTCCCACTGCTGCCGGAGGTCGCCGCCGGGATACTCGACCCGCGCCGCGTGTCGGTGTCGCTGCCCGCCACCCTGCCCGGCGTGCGCCTGCTGCTCGGCGCCGCGAAATCCGTTGACCTGCAAGCGAAACAGGTCGGCTATGTCGACACCGAGGACCGGGCGCACACGATCGGGTACGACCGGCTGGTGCTGGCGGCGGGCAGCGTCAACAAGCTGCTGCCGATCCCGGGGGTGGCCGAATACGCGCACGGGTTCCGTGGCCTGCCGGAGGCGCTGTACCTGCGTGACCACATCGTCCGGCAGATCGAACTCGCGGCGGCCACGGACGACCCGAAGGAACGCGACGCGCGCTGCACGTTCGTCGTGGTCGGCGCCGGCTACACCGGCACCGAGGTAGCCGCGCAGGGGCCCGCGTTCACCGCCGCGCTGGCTGCCAGGCACCCCGAGCTGAAAGACCAGGCGATCCGCTGGATGCTGCTCGACATCGCCCCGCGCGTGCTGCCCGAGCTGGACGAACGGCTCGGCAAGGCGGCCGACCGGGTGCTGCGCGAACGCGGCGTCGACGTGCGGATGAAGACCTCGATCAGTGACGCGGGCGCGGACGGCGTCACGTTGACCACCGGTGACGCGGTGCCCGCGCGCACGCTGGCCTGGTGCGTCGGTGTCCGGCCGGATCCACTGGTCGAGGCCTTCAGGCTGGAGACCGCGCAGGGCAGGCTGGTGGTCGACGCCCAGCTCACCGTGCCGGGTCACCCGGACGTGTTCGCCTGCGGTGACGCGGCGGCCGTGCCCGACCTGACCCGGCCGGGCAAGCTCACCGCCATGACGGCCCAGCACGCGGAACGGCAGGGCAAACTGGCCGGGCGCAACGTCGCCGCGTCGCTCGGCTACGGCGAGCCTGCCAGGTACCGCCATCATGATCTCGGCTTCGTGGTCGATCTCGGCGCCCGCGAGGCGGCGGCGAATCCCTTGCACATCCCGCTTTCCGGGCTGCCCGCGAAGATCGTCACCCGCGCTTATCACCTGGCCGCGATGCCCGGCAACCGCTTGCGGACGGCCGTCGACTGGGCGCTGGAGGCGATGACGCACCGGCAGACCGTCCAATTGGGACTCGTCCGCGGCCCGAACGTCCCGCTGGACACCGACGCGCCCGAGCTGCCGCGCTCGACGTTTAGCCGCGGCTGACCGGCGGTACTCACCAGTGCATGACTGAAACCGTTGCGGACCATGTGCTGGCCAGGTTGCGCGAATGGGGTGTCGAGCAGGTCTTCGGTTATCCCGGTGACGGGATCAACGGGCTCGTCACCGCGTTCGGCGCCGCCAAGAACGAGCCGCGGTTCGTGCAGGTGCGCCACGAAGAGATGGCGGCACTGGCCGCCGTCGGCTTCGCCAAGTTCGGCTCCAGGCCCGGAGTGTGCATGGCGACCTCCGGGCCTGGCGCGATACACCTGCTCAACGGCTTGTACGACGCGAAGCTCGACCACGTGCCGGTGGTCGCGATCGTCGGGCAGACCGCGCGCAGCGCGATGGGCGGCAGCTATCAGCAGGAAGTCGACCTCCAGTCGCTGTTCAAGGACGTGGCCAGCGAATACCTGGTCGAGGTCAACGTGCCCGAGCAGCTGCCGAACGCGCTCGACCGCGCGATGCGGACCGCGATCGCGCAGCACGCGCCGACCGTCGTGATCATCCCTGCCGATGTGCAGGAATCCCCTTATCTCCCGCCGAAACACGAGTTCAAGCACGTGCCGTCCAGCCCGCCGGACCACCCGAGGGCCAGTGTGGTCCCGCCGAGCGACGAGCTCGCCCGCGCTGCCGAGGTGCTCAACGCGGGCCGCAAGGTCGCGATGCTGATCGGCCAGGGCGCGCGCAACGCGGTGACCGAGGTGCGCGAGGTGGCCGAGCTGACCGGCGCCGGAGTCGCGAAAGCTTTGCTGGGCAAGGATGTCCTGTCGGACGAACTGCCGTACGTCACCGGCTCGATCGGCTTGCTCGGCACCCGGCCGAGCTACGAGCTGATGCGAGACTGCGACACCCTGCTGATCGTCGGCTCGAACATGCCGTACGCCCAGTTCCTGCCCGAGTTCGGCCAGGCACGCGCGGTGCAGATCGACATCGATCCCCGGTTCATCGGGCTGCGCTATCCCACCGAGGTGAACCTGCTCGGCGACGCGAAGAGCACCTTGCAGCGGCTGATTCCGTTGCTGGAGCGGCAAGACGACCGCAAGTGGCGTGAGCGGATCGAGTCGGACATGAAGCGCTGGTGGGAGACGGTCGAGCGGCAGGCGCTGCTCGAAGCGGAGCCGGTCAACCCGATGCGCGTGGTGCACGAGCTGTCGCTGCGGGTTCCCGAGGACGCGATCGTCACCTCGGATTCGGGGTCGGCCGCCAACTGGTACGCCCGTAACCTGCGCATGCGCGGGCAGATGCGCGGCTCACTCTCGGGCACGCTGGCGACCATGGGCGCGGCGGTGCCGTACGCGATCGGCGCGAAGTACGCCTGCCCCGGCCGCCCGGCGATCGCGCTGACCGGCGACGGCGCGATGCAGATGAACGGGCTCGCCGAGCTGCTGACGATCTCGCGCTATCACGAGCTGTGGGAAGACCCGCGCTGCGTGATCTGCGTGTTCCACAACAACGACCTCAACCAGGTCACCTGGGAGCTGCGCGCGATGGGCGGCGGCCCGAAGTTCGAGGAGTCCCAGGTGCTGCCGGAGGTGTCCTATGCGGACTTCGCGGCCGGGATCGGGCTGCACGGCATCACCGTCACGCACCCCGACCAGCTCGGGCCCGCCTGGGAGGTGGCGCTCGACGCGAGCGTGCCGACCGTGATCGACGTCCACTGCGACCCCGAGGTGCCGCCGATCCCGCCGCACGCCACGTTCGAGCAGCTCAAGTCGATAACCGAGGCGGTGCTCAAGGGTGACCCGAACGCGTGGCACCTGGTCAAGCAGGGCATCAAGACCAAGGCCCAGGAACTGCTCCGGTGACCGCGATCGCCTCGGTCACGGCCGACACGCTCCGCCGGTATCGCCGCGCGTGCGACTACCTCGCGGTGGCGATGATCTACCTCAAGGACAACGTGCTGCTGCGCGAACCGCTGCGGCCGGAGCATCTCAAGCCACGCCCGCTCGGGCACTGGGGCACCTGTCCCGGGCTCACGCTGGTCTACAGCGGGCTCAACGGGTTGATCCGCCGGACCGCGCAGCGGACGCTGCTGGTCACCGGGCCGGGGCACGGCGCGCCTGCCATCCACGCCAACCTCTGGCTGGAGGGCACGCACGCCGAATACGACGACGCGCTCACGGTCGACGGCGCCGGGCTGACCGAGCTGGTCAGACGGTTCTCCTGGCCGGGCGGCTTCCCGAGTCACCTCTCCCCCGAGGTGCCAGGGGTGATCCACGAGGGCGGTGAACTCGGGTACGCGCTCGCGACCGCTTTCGGCGCCGCGCTCGACGATCCAGGGCTGATGGTCGCCTGCGTGATCGGTGACGGTGAGGCCGAGACCGGCCCGACGGCCGCCGCGTGGCACGGACCCAAGTTCAGCGGCCCGCGCAGCGGCTCGGTGCTGCCGATCCTGCATCTCAACGGCTACAAGATCTCCTCGCCGACGATCTTCGAGTCGATGAGCGGTGAGGAACTGCGCGACTACTTCACCGGCTGTGGCTGGTCACCGCGGATCGTCGACGTCCGCGATGTCGACGATCCCGACACCGTGCTCGCCGAAGCGCTGGACGCCGCGCATCGCGACCTGCGCACGGCCACCCCGCCGATGCTGGTGCTGCGCAGCAAGAAGGGCGCGGGCGCGCCGTCCGTCGATCCTCAGGGCAAGCCGATCGAGGGCACGTTCAACGCCCATCAGGTGCCGGTCGACCCGGGTGATCTGGAGTTGCTGGAGCGCTGGCTGCGGTCCTACCGGCCCGAGGAACTCTTCGACGCCGACGGCACACCGTTCGAAGACCTGCTGGCGGTGCCGCCGCACGGATCGCTGCGGATGGGCGTCGTGCCGCAGGCGAACGGCGGTCTGCTGCGCGAACCCTTGCCCCTGCCCGAAATCGAGAGGTTCGCCGTTCCCGTCGGCGCTCCGGGCGCGACCGACGCGAGCGCCACCGACCTGCTCGGCGGCTGGCTGGCCGAGCTGATGCTGCGCACTGCGGCCCGCCGTGACTTCCGGGTCGTGTGCCCGGACGAGCTGCGCTCCAACAAACTCGGCGCGCTGCTCGACGCGACGCCGCGCGCGTTCACCCGGAGCGTTCCCGGCTACGCGGAGGACCTCGCGGTCGACGGCCGGGTGATGGAGGTGCTGTCCGAACATCTGTGCCAAGGCTGGCTGCAGGGATACCTGCTGACCGGCAGGCACGGGCTGTTCCCCTGCTACGAGGCCTTCGTGTCCATTGTGGACAGCATGGTCAACCAGTACGCCAAGTTCTTGAAGATGTCCGGCGAGACACCGTGGCGCGCACCGGTTTCCAGCCTCAACTACCTGCTCACCAGCGACGGCTGGCGGCAGGAGCACAACGGCTACAGCCATCAGGGCCCCGGTTTCATCAACAACGTCCTCACCAAGCGGGCCTCGGTCGCCAGGATCTACCTGCCGCCGGACGCGAACACGCTGCTGGAGACGATGCGGCACTGTCTCGGCACGACCGATCTGATCAACGTGGTCATCGCCGGGAAGCAGCCGAGCCCCCAATGGCTCGGCGCGGACGCCGCCCGCGCGCATTGCCGGGCGGGCGCGGGTGTCTGGGACTGGGCGAGCACCGGCGGCGAACCGGACGTCGTGCTGGCGTGCGCGGGCACCACGCCGACGGTCGAGACGCTGGCAGCCGCGTCGCTGCTGCGGCGACGGCTGCGGGTGCGCGTGGTCAACGTGGTGGACCTGCTCGCGTTGAGCCCGCCGGACCGGCATCCGCACGGGCTGTCACCGGACGAGTTCACCCGGTGTTTCGGCGAGCGGACGCCGGTCGTGTTCGGGTTCCACGGCTATCCGTCTGCGGTGCACGAGGTGCTGCACGGCAGGCCGCGGCCCGACCGGTTCCATGTGCACGGCTACCTCGAAGAAGGCACCACGACCACGCCGTTCGACCTGCTCGCGCGCAACCGGATGAGCAGGTACGACCTCGCGGCCGACGCGCTCACCCGGACCGGCGGCGACCCGCGTGACCTGCTGCGCGAGCGTGATGCCTTGCTGGCCAAGGCTTATCGCGACGGTGAGGATCCGGAGGAGTTCACCGGCTGGCGCTGGACGCCGTAGGAGCGCTCGAACACCGTTCGCTTGTTTCCGCGAAAGGTTGAACGTGTGAACACCGGGTTTCCTGGGCACTCTGAGGGCACATCGGATCAGGAGAGGGGACGATCATGGCCTTCGCCTTCGTCAGCCGCTGGCTCGGATGGCGCGACACGCCCCCGGCCACCGTGGTCGAGTTGTCGTGCGGCGGCCGCGTCGCCGTCGCGGAATCCGAAGACGGCCTCTCCTTGGCCATCACCACCGCCCCGGACGCCAACGGCGAGGTCCACTTCGCCACCGTCCCGCTGTCGGTCGCCGAGCGTCACGAACTGGGGCATGTGCTGGACGCCGAAAAACCACTGGCCTCTTAGGGAGTTTCTTCGCGATGCACGACGAGATCGACTGGGCCAAGTACGTGGGCGGCGCCGACTACCCCTGCGGCCGCGACGTGCTGCTCAAGTCGGCCGCCGCCCAGGGTGGCGACGACGAGGTCCTCGGTCAGCTCGGCAAGCTGCCCGAGCGCGAATACGATTGCTTCGAAACAGTCCGCACCTCACTGGGGTCGTGAGTGCTGCGGCCGGTTAGAACCGGTCAGGGCACTCACGAGTCCTTCAACGCGGGCTCGCGCCAGTGCGGTACCGCCTTGGCCATCGAGTCCCAGAACTCACCCGCGTAGTACCGGTAGATGTTCTCGAGCTTGAAGTAGTAGCCCACCGGGGTCATCGCGGCCGCGTGCACGAAGTACCGCGGCCCGGCCTCGAACGGCGCGTGCTCGGCGAAGGCCGTCAAGATCGGGTTCTGGGTCAGCGGCGCGAGTTCACGCGCGGAAACGAACAGCGGGAAGCACACCCGCTCGATCCGCGGCGAAGCCCAGCTGAAGGTGAAGTACACCGAGAACGCGTCAGCGCACCGCCGCACCACCGCCTCGTCGGCCGGGATCGCCAGCTCCAGGTCGCCGAGCATCCGCGCGACGATCCCGGGCGTGAGCGTCCCCGGCGCCGGGTGGAAGTACAGGTTGACCGTGCGGCTGCGGACGTCGACCGCCATCAGGCCCACGTCGCCGAGGCCGTACCGGGCGAAGAACCCCGCCTCCGCGTCGATCGCGATCGGCATGGACGGCAGCGCGGCGATGCGCGGGACCGGCTGCGCGTCACCGACGCCGAAGGTCGCGTAGATCTTCTCGATCCCCGTGGTGGTCCCGAAATCGGCACCCCACAGGTCGACGGGCAGCCGCCTCGCGATGTCCTGGTGCGCCTTGTCGACCAGGCCGTCCGGCGCAGGCAAGAGCCCGTGGCGCAGCGCGATCGGGTACGGATCGGGGCTCGGGCCGCCGAAGCCGGTGTACCGGTAGCTGAGCTCGGGGGTGCCACCGGCCTTCGTGGTCGTGCGGAACGCCAGCCCGGTGCCGGCGAACCCCTCGGAGAAGGCGGCTAGGCACGGCATCACCCTGTCCCGCTCGCAGACCGCGCCCAGAGCGTCCGCGAGGTGTTCGATGTCCCGGTAGAGCTGCTCGATCGGCGACATGAACGTCATGGTGTCCGATCCTTCCCCGCCCGCGCCCGTTCCTCAACCGGCCGAAGTGCTATTACACAACGTGATGATCGTTGGTCTCAAGGGGTGAAATAGCGACGCGCCCTCCCCCCAGGCAGGTACTCACCGCCCTAGATTGGCGCGGTGTCCGAGTCCCACCTGCCCATCGGGGTGCCCGCGAGCCGCCGCTCGGCGAGTGAGCTGCTGCGCACCCTCAGGCGGGACCGATGGGCGCTGACCAGCGCGATCGTCATCGCCGCGCTGGCCGTCACCGGGATCGCGGCGCCGCTGATCGCCGCGCTCGAGGGCCAGGATCCGTACACCTTCCACACCGAGCTGCTGACCGGTCCCGGCAGCACCGGGGCCGCGCCGCTCGGCGGGCTCGACGGGGACCACTGGTTCGGCGTCGAACCGCTCACCGGGCGTGACCTTTTCGCCATCGTCGTCTACGGCGCGCGCACCTCGTTCCTCATCGGGCTGGCCTCGACGGCGGTCGCGATGGTGCTCGGCGTGATACTCGGCGCGAGCGCGGGCTACCTCGGCGGCTGGTGGGACCGGATCGTCATGCGGACCATCGACGTGCTGCTCGGGTTCCCCTCGCTGATCTTCATGATCGCCATCGGCGCCGTCGCGCCGCCGTCGCTGCCCCGGCCGGTGCTGCTGGTCGCGCTCATCGCGGTGTTCAACTGGCCGAGGACCGCGCGGGTGATCCGCGCGCAGACGCTCTCGCTGCGCACCCGCGACTTCGTCTCGGCCGCGCGGGTGCTCGGCGCCGGGCCGTGGCACGTGTTCCGGCACGAGCTGCTGCCGAACCTGCTGGCGCCCGCGATCGTGCTCACCACCATCAGCATCCCGCAGCTCATCGGGCTCGAGGCGGCGCTGTCGTTCCTCGGCGTCGGGATCACCGCGCCGACACCGAGCTGGGGCCGGACCATCGGCGACGCGATCGGCTGGGTGCAGACCCAGCCGACCTACGTGCTCTTCCCAGGCCTCGCGCTGTTCGCGGCGACGCTGGCGTTCAACGTGCTCGGCGACGCGCTGCGCGACACCCTCGATCCTCGATTCGGGGTGCGCGGCTAGTGCGTGTGCTCCGCTTCCTCGCAGGCCGGCTGGCCGGCATGCTGTTCGTGCTGCTGGTGATCAGCCTGTGCACCTACGCGCTGTTCGCGCTGCTGCCGTCGGACCCGGCGCGCATGTCGTGCAGCAAGCCGTGCACGCCGGAAAGCCTCGCGCTGGCACGCGGCTTCATGGGCTTCGACAAGCCGTGGATCCAGCAGTACCTCGACTTCCTCGGCGGCATCTTCGCCGGGCGCACCTTCGGCTCCGGCCCGACGGCGATCACCTGCGACGCGCCGTGCTTCGGCTACTCGTTCCTGCAGAACGCGACCGTGACCGACCTGATCACCGCCCGGATGCCGGTGACCGTCTCGCTCGCGCTCGGCGCGGCGGTGATCTGGCTGATCGGCGGCGTCGCGCTCGGCGTGTTCTCCGCGCTGCGCCGGGGAAAACTGCCGGACCGGCTGAGCATGGCGTTCACACTGGCCGGGGTGTCGGCGCCGACGTTCCTGCTCGGGCTGCTCGCCATCCTGATCTTCGGCTTCACCTTCAACATGGTCCCGGTGAGCGGGTATGTCGCGCTGGCCGACGACCCGGTCGGCTGGGCCTGGCACCTGATCACGCCGTGGCTGGTGCTCGCGGCCGTGCACATCGCCGTCTACGCGAGGCTCACCCGCACCCAGATGCTCGAGGTGCTCGGCGAGGACCACATCCGCACGGCGCGCGCGATCGGGCTGGCCGAGCGCACGGTGATCGGCAAGCACGCGCTGCGCAACGTGGCGCTCCCGGTGGTGACCGTGTTCGCGATGGACCTCGGCGGCCTGCTCGGCGGCGCGGTGATCACCGAGCGGCTGTTCGCGCTGCCGGGGCTCGGCGGGCTGCTCATCGACGCCGTCTCGCTGAAGGACCTGCCGCTGCTGCTGGGGATCACCGTGTTCGCCGCGGTGCTGGTGATCGTGGCCAACTTCCTGGCCGACGTCTGTTACGGGCTGCTCGACCCGCGAGCCCGTGTCCACTGAAGAGGGGAAACACCACATGGATCGGCGGACATTTCTCAGAAGCGTCACCGCGGCGGCCGCGCTGACCGGCACCGGGGGCCTGCTGGCCGCGTGCAACGCGAACCCGGCGGCGCCCGCGCCGAACTCGGCCGACGTCGCCAAGGGCGGCACGCTCTACATCCTCAGCGACCTGAGCGTCCAGCAGCTGGACCCGGCCAAGAGCCAGAACCTGGCGATCACCGTGCTCGGGCTCGTGCACCGCAGGCTGACCTCCTGGAAGATCGAGGAGGGCAAGCCCGCCACCGTGGTCCCCGACCTCGCCACCGACACCGGCCGCCCGAGCGACGGCGGCAAGACGTGGACGTTCACGCTCAAGGACAACGTCAAGTACGCCGACGGCACCCCGATCGTCGCCGCGGACATCAAGTACGGCATCGAACGCAGCTTCGCCGCCGCGTTCACCGGCGGGCTGGCGTATCACAAGAAGCTGCTGGCGGGCGCGGACGCTTACAAGGGCCCGTTCGAAGGCTCGGAACTGGCGTCCATCGAGGTGCCCGACCCGAAGACCATCGTCTTCCGGCTCACCCAGCCCTACGGCGACTGGACCTGGATCGCCAGCACGCCGCCGTTCGCGCCGGTGCCGAAGGGCAAGGGCACCGACGCGTCGTACACCGAGAAGCCGATCGCCTCCGGGCCGTACCAGGTGACGTCCTACGCCAAGGGCGTCGAGGTCAAGCTGAGCCGGAACACCTTCTGGGACAAGGGAACCGACGAGGCGCGGGCCGGTCTGCCCGACGACATCGTGATCCAGCTCGGGCAGCAGACCGACATCATCTCGCAGCGCCTGATCGCCGACGCCGGCAACGACAAGTTCGCCTTCTCCGTGCCGTTCGTCGCGCCGGCGCAGCTCGCGCAGATCCAGGGCAACCAGCCCGCGAAGCAGCGGCTGGTGACGTCGAAGTCGGGCGCGCTCGCCTATGTCACGCTGAACACGCGCCGCCCGGCGCTCGCCGATCCCAAGGTCCGCCAGGCGTTCCAGTACGCCGTCGACAAGGCGTCGTACCAGATCGCGTCGGCGGGCAGCGCGGAACTCGCCGGCGGGATCGCCACCACGCTCATCACCGAGGGCATCGCCGGGCGCGAGGTGTACGACCTCTATCCCGCACCGCCGGGAGGTGACGTCGAGAAGGCCAAGCAGCTGCTGCGCGAGGCCGGGCACGCCGACGGCATCGGCCCGCTGGACTTCGTCGTCTACAACAGCAACAACTACCAGAAGAAGGGCGAAGCGGTGCAGGCCGCGCTGCTGCGGGCCGGGATCAAGACCGAGCTGCGGGTGGTCGACTCCGAGGCGTGGGAGGCGCTGGTCACCGGCAACGAGGGCACCTACGACCTCACGGTGAGTTCGTGGCAGCCCGACTTCCCCAGCGCCACCGGCAATATCCAGCCGCTGTTCGACACCAAGGAGATCGGGAACGGCGGCTACAACACCGCGCGCTACTCGAACCCCGAGGTCGACAAGCTCATCACGCAGGCGCAAAGCACGGTCGACCCGGTGGAGGCCGGGAAGATCTGGGCGAAGGCCGACCGCCTGATCATGCAGGACTCCCCGGTGGTCCCGCTGATCTACACCCGCAACTCGTTCCTGCACGGGTCCAAGATCGGCAACTTCGTCATCGGCGGGTTCCCGGCGTACCCGAACTTCCTGCAGGTCGGACTGACGAAGTAGGCCATGGACGCGCTCCTGTCGCTGCGCGACATCTCAGTGGACTTCACCTTGCCCGGCCGCGTGGTGCACGCGGCCAGGCAGGTGAGTTTCGACGTCGCGCGCGGCGAGGTCGTCGCGGTGGTCGGCGAATCGGGTTCGGGCAAGTCGGTGACCGCCATGTCGCTGCTCGGCCTGCTGCCCTCGTCGGCCACCGTCACCGGCTCGGCGCTGCTGGGCGGGCGTGACCTGTACCGGCTCTCCCCCGCCGAGCTGCGCGCGGTGCGCGGCGGCGAGATCGGCATGGTGTTCCAGGAGCCGATGAGCGCGCTGAACCCGGTGTTCCGCGTCGGGGCGCAGCTGGTCGAGGCGATCAGGGTGCACCGCCGCGAGCCGATGGCCGCCGCGAAGGACCGGGCGCGTTCCCTGCTGGAGAAGGTCGAGCTGACCGACGTCCCCCGGATCATGCGGGCGTATCCGCATGAGCTCTCCGGTGGGCAGCTGCAGCGGGTGGTCATCGCGATGGCCATCGCCAACGACCCGGCGCTGGTCATCGCGGACGAGCCGACCACCGCGCTGGACGTGACGGTGCAGGCGGGCATTCTGGCGCTGCTGCGCAAGCTCGGCCAGGCGATCCTGCTGATCACGCACGACCTGGGCGTGGTCTCGGCGCTGGCCGACCGGGTGGTGGTGATGCGCGACGGCGAGATCGTCGAACGCGGCACGGTCGCGGAGCTGTTCGCCGCGCCGAAGACGGAGTACACGAAGCATCTGCTGGATTCGGTGCTGACACTGGGTTCCGGCTCCGCCGAGGCTCCTTCGTCCACTGTGGACAACGCGGTCGAGATCACCGAGCTGGCGGTGTCCTACCCCCGGTCGCACGGGGTCCGCGCGGTCGACGGGGTCAGCCTGCGCATCGCGCCCGGCGAGGTGGTGGGCCTGGTCGGCGAGTCGGGGTCGGGCAAGAGCACGGTCTCCGGCGCGATCACCGGCCTGCTCCCGATCACCGCGGGCTCGGTGCGCGTCGGCGGCACCGACATCGCGGGCGCGGGCCGCCGGGCGCTCAAGGAGGTCCGCAAGCGCATCGGCGTGGTCTTCCAGGACCCGGCGTCGTCGCTGAACCCACGGGCCACCATCGGCAAGAGCATCACGGAACCCCTTGCCCTGCACCGCTTCGAGGGCGACTTCTCGGCCCGCGTGACCGAGCTGCTCACCGCGGTCCGGCTCGATCCGGCGCTGCGCGACCGCTACCCGCACCAGCTCTCCGGCGGCCAGCGCCAGCGCGTCGGCATCGCCCGCGCGCTGGCACTGCGCCCCGCGCTGCTCATCGCGGACGAGCCGACCAGCGCACTCGACGTCTCGGTGCAGGCGTCGATCCTCGACCTGCTCGACACACTGCGCGCCGAGTTCGGCTTCGCGTGCCTGTTCATCAGCCACGACCTCGCGGTGATCGAGCGCGTCGCCGACCGCGTCGCCGTGCTGCACAAGGGAAAGCTGGTCGAAGAGGGCACGACAGCCGGGATACTCACCGCACCGTCCCATCCGTACACCCAGCGCCTGATCGCCTCGGTGCCCAAGATCGACCGAAGGTGGGAGCAGCACGGCCACCCTGATCCCGTCGGGACGCCCTAGCCTGGGTTTCATGGACAGGGAGAACACGCTCGGCGAGTTCCTGCGGGCCCGGCGCGAGCTGGTCAGCCCGGAGGACCACGGCATGGCGCCGGGCGGCAACCGCCGCGTGGCAGGCCTGCGCCGCGAAGAGGTCGCGATGCTCGCCGGGGTCAGCACGGACTACTACGTGCGGCTCGAGCAGGGCCGCGAGCGCACCCCGTCCGTCCAGGTGGTCGAGGCGCTCGCGCGGGTGCTGGGCCTGGCGGACGACGCGGTCGCCCACCTGCACCGGCTCGCCCGCCCGGTGACGCCGCGGCATCGTCCCGCCGGGCATGAGCGCGTCAGCCCCAACCTGCTCCAGATGCTGGACAACTGGCCACGGACCCCGGCGTTGGTGCTGGGCCGGTATCTGACCGTGCTCGCGGCCAACACGCTCGGCGAGGCCCTGTTCGCCGGCCACGCCTACAGCGACGACCTCATCCGCCTGGTCTTCCTCGATCCCGACGCGCGGGAGTTCTATCCGGAGTGGGATCGGGTCGCGGTCGCCACCGTCGGCGCGCTGCGGGCGGCGAGCATCGACCACGACGATCCCGAGCTGATCGAGACAGTCGGCGAGCTGTCGGTCAAGAGCCCGGAGTTCCGCACACTGTGGGCGCGTCACGACATTCAGCGGAAAACCCAGGAAAGCAAACGCTTTCGTCACCCGTTGGTCGGGGAATTGACACTGACCTACGAATCGCTGACCGTGAACAGCGCGCCTGGCCAGCAGCTCGTCGTTTACCAAGCCGAGCCGGGCAGCCCATCCGAAGAAACGCTTTCGCTGCTCGGCAGTCTCGCTTAACAGCCGAATCACACCGCGGGATTTTCCGCGGGGCTCAACCATGCCCAAGAAAGGGTTTTCATGAACACCAAGGTAGTACTGATCACCGGCGCGAGCAGCGGCATCGGCGAGGCGACCGCGTTGCGCCTCGCCCGCGAGGGCCACCACGTGGTGCTCGGCGCCCGCCGCGAAGACCGGCTCACCAAGCTCGCCTCGGTCATCCGCGACGCGGGCGGCACCGCCGAAGTCGCTCGCCTCGACGTCACCGACCGCACCAGCGTCGCGGAGTTCGTCGACAACGCCGTGAGCGCGCACGGCCGCGTCGACGTGATCGTCAACAACGCGGGTGTGATGCCACTGTCCCGTTTGGACTCACTGCTCGCCGACGAGTGGGACCGGATGATCGACGTCAACATCCGCGGCCTGCTGCACGGCATCGCCGCGACGCTCCCCCATTTCGAGCGGCAGGGCGGCGGCCACTTCGTGACCATCGCCTCCGTCGGCGCGCACCAGGTCGTGCCGACGGCCGCCGTCTACTGCGCGACGAAGTACGCCGCTTGGGCGATCACCGAGGGCCTGCGGCTGGAGGCCGACCCGAGCATCCGGGTCACCACCGTGTCTCCCGGCGTCGTCGAGTCCGAGCTGGCCGACTCCATCACCGACCCCGGCGCCCAGGCCGCCATGCGCACCTACCGCGCCGACTCCATCCCGCCCGACGCGATCGCCGAGGCCATCTCCTACGCGATCTCCCAGCCCGCGGAGGTCGACGTCAACGAGATCGTCATCCGCCCCGCCCGCCAACGCGCCTAACCCAGCCAGCGGCGGGGGCAGGCCCTGGCTTCACGCGACCCACGCGCGACCCACGTCGTGGCGTCGTGAGCGTTGCGGGCGGTTAGAACCGCCCGCAACGCTCACGACCTCTCGGCCCAAGACAAGCAGCTTGACTGAGGAGGATTCGAGGCGTTGAACGACGCATTTCCCCCTCAGCCACGTCGCCCTGACCGGCTCGCCCGAGACGTGGGGTCGTGAGTGGTATGGCCGGTTAGAACCGGCCGCAACACTCACGACCCCCGGTCCTAGCGCGTGTAGCGGTGCTTGACGCCGACCGGGAAGTACTCGGGGTCGCCTGCCTCTTTCATCACCACCTCGGGGAGCTGCCGGTCCGCCGGGACGTAGTGCGCGAACTCGCTGTTGAGCCTGGCCACGTGGGTCCTGATCGACTCGGCCAGCACGGCCGGGTCGCCGGTGCGGCCGGGCGCCAGCTCGACGGTGACGCGCAGGCGGACGTCGCGGGCGGCGTCTTCGACCGTCTCCAGTACGAACTTGCCGGTGACCCAGTCGCTGATGCCCGGCTGCTCGAGGCCGACCGTCACGTTCTCGGGGTACACGTTCGCGCCGAAGTACGAGACCGTGAACAACGAGCGGCCGAAGACGTACACGAACGGCAGTTCCGGGCCGGGGGTCGGGGTGAAGCCATGCCTGGCACAGAAAGCGAGCATGTCCGAATAGGACACCACGCCGCCCTCGTCGGCGATGTGGTAGCGGATCAACGGGATCCCGTTGTCGCCGGTGAACAGCAGCGTTCCGTCCTGCTCCTCGAAGAACCGGCTGCCGGGGTCGTATTGCACCAGCGTCGGCAGGCGCACGCCGCCGAACAGCTCGTGCGCCAGCTCCGGGCGGTCGGCGAGGAAACGCCGGATCGACACCGAAAGCGCCGTCTCGGTGCCGAGCACGCCCGCGTCCGCCGTGCCGTAGAGCGAAACCACGTCGCGCTCGCGGTCGCGCAGGCCCGTCCGCTCGGCCATCAGGTCACGCCACGGCTCGCTGAACACCTCGCCCGCCAGCACGAGCTTGACGTCGTAGCGGTCCCAGCCCTCGCCGCTGTCGACCACGTCCTTGAGGAACGGCGGATAGCCGAGCAGCACCAGCTGTTCGCAGTGCGGCGCCAGCTCGGGGATGACGCGGAGGATCTCGGCCTTGTTGTTGCCGGGCGCGACCACGGTGACCGGGAAGCCCTTCGCCGCGAGATGCCGGACGCACGCCGTGGTGAACAGGCCGCCGACCCAGGTGCCGAGCGGGAAGCACACCACGGCCAGCGTGCTGCGGCGGTCCGCCTCGAAGGCGCGGAACACCTGCTCGAACCGCCGCGCGATGGCCAGCTCGTCGGCCAGCGAGCGGGGCCAGATGGTCGGCGTGCCGCTGGACCCCGACGACACGGCGATCATGTCGCACCCGTCCAGCCGTCCGTCGCGGCACAGCTCGGGCAGCGGGTAGCGGCGGTGGTAGGAATCCTTGTCCAGCAACGGCAGCCGCCGGAAGTCCTCGAGCGTGCGCACCGAAGCCGGGTCGATGCCGCGCTCGGCCAGGAACTTCCGGTACGCGGGCACGGACGTGGCGACCCGCGCGAACAGCCCGACCGGGTCGAGCCGCTCGGGCTCGCCCGCGAAGAACCGGCCGTACGCCTGGTTGACGAGTTCAGGATCCATGCCGACATCGTAGAGCCGGGGACCGACAGGAATCGGTCCCCGGCCGCCTGCGAAAGCGATCAGACGTTGGTCTGCGCGTTGTAGACGTTCACGGCCGCGTCACCGAAGTGCGGGCTGCGCTCCTCGTCCGACCAGTCGTACGGGTGATAGCTGACGTTGCCGACCAGATACCCCCAGCCGCGGGCGAACTGCAGGTCGTCGAGCCACGGCCCGCCACTGGCGCCGTGCCCCTGGTCGCAGTGGATCGCCTGCTGGCCACCGGCCTGCCAGGTACCCGCCGCGCAGTACCGCAGCTGCTGGCCGTTGATGCCGGTGCGGGCGGGGTGGGTGTCGTACGGGTAGCCGAATTCGTAGGCGAACCAGTTGTAACCCCAGTTGAACTTGTACCCCTGCCAGCCGACCACGTCGGCGACCTTGCGGCCGTTCGACGGCCACAACGAGATCGCCGCGACGTCGTAGTCGAAGTTGCGGCCGTTGAGGTAGGCGGTCGGTGTCGAAGCCGACTTCCACACCCACGAACCGTACGGCCACACGCCGTCGTGATAGTCGGGCACGAACTGGAAGTTGCTGTACCAGTGCCCCGCGCCGTCACTCGCGCAGTGCCCGGCGGTCCAGATCATGCTGTGGTTGTTCGAGGCGATCACCGACGCCGTGCATTCGCTGTTGCCCTGGGGCGTGGTGAAGTACAGCTTGCCGACCGTGCTGGCCGGCATCTGCCCGTGCGCGGTCCAGACCCCGGACTGCGTGATGTCCTGCACGCTGTTCGTGCCGAACTCGGCCGAAACGGCTTTGCCGAATCCGGGCGCGGACATCGCGGGCAGCTTGTACGTTTGTGCTGGCGCGCTTGCCAAAGCGCTCGCCGAAGCCGCCGGAACGGGCATCGGCACCGCCGATCTCATCCGCTCGGGAGTCCAATATGCCTGGACGTCCTTGGCGTCCTGAGTGGACTGCCGCACGACCGCCGCGTTGGGATCGGCTTTCGCCGCGGCCGCCGTGGTGGCGCCGGTCCCCGTCACAGCGACGACAGCGAGGATCGGCACGATCATTTTCTTGAACTGCATCAGGCCCCCTCAAGCCTTGGCATACAGTGAGTTCGTTCAGCGCTCTCCGATGACCGGAACACCGTGGCCCGAACGACACGAATAAGAGCCGGGCTTCACCGCGCGAAATACGTTCTCGCCCAAGATCTTTTCCGCTGACGCGAAGTGTGTGAGCCGGGCCGGGAATGCCCCCGGTTTGGCCGCGTCCGTTTTGGGTACCCCTGGTCGAGACGGCCTGACCTGAAGGAGAGGACCGCTGAGATGACTCGCGCGAACAAGGCCCGCATCAAGGTGAAAGGACTGCAGCCCGTCCAGGTCCTGGCGGGGCTGACCGGGATCGCCTTCGTCGTGGCCGGCATCGTCGGCTTCACCCGCACCGGGTTCGGCGACTTCGCCGGGCACCACCACGCCACCCTGCTGGGCTTCGCCATCAATCCGCTGCACAACACCGTGCACCTGGTGGCCGGGCTGGTCGGCATCATGCTCGCCACCGGCTCCGGGCTGGCGCGGTTCTACGGGTGGCTGCTGCTGCTCGGCTACGGCGCGGCCTTCGTCTGGGGCCTGATGATCACCGGTGCGCTCAGTTCGAACCCCGTGTCCGCCGCGGGCAACCCGCTCGACCTGAACACCGCCGACAACTGGCTGCACCTCGGCCTCGCGGTGCTCGGTCTCGTGATCGCGATGCTGCCCGCACGCAAGCAGGTGCTGATCGAGGAGGAAGAGCCCGCCGAGGTCTCCGAACCGATCCAGGCCGACCGCACGGTGACCGAGCCGATCCCCCAGCCGATCCCCCAGCCGAAGCACGCCGCGCCCGACACCCACCGGGAACAAGCGGCTCACTGACGCACCACCGAAGCCGCAGGCAAGGGACCATCCCATGTCTGCGGCTTTCCCATGCCTCCATTAGGGGTCACCTTGCCCCGGCCGCCCGCACCCCCGGCATCACCATCGGTGACCCGCGCGAACCCCAATGGCCGCCGTCGTGTCCGTCCCGTCACCTCTTCGCCCGGTCAGGTCTGCCCACAGCCCGGGAAACGGCGCCGCCGGTTAGCCGATTCGGACGCGTGCTGCCCCATTGGGCGGCACCTCCCGCCGGGTGCCGCGCGGTCTTGTGAGCGGGCGGGTGCCTGAGTATCTTCCGGTACCGCAAGCGGCGCGGATTCCATTTATTCGAACCCTGAAGAAAGGGTGGCTTCGTCGTGCGCGTGACCTCGGGCAGGTGTCGCGTCCGCCTGCCCGCCACCGCCGTCCCGGGCCCGGCGAGCCACGGGCGGGCTCACCGGGCTCCGGGACGGCGTGGCTTCCACCCTCCTTTGTGGACAGTCCACGGCTGATCCGAACGGCGGTTGCCCCGGCGCACGGGGCTCGGGAAGATCGGCGGATGATGGCCGGCGCTCACCCGACACAGCTCGCCAGCGCGCGGCTGAGCCAGGATTTCGACCACCACGACCGGGAACTGACCCCGGACATGGCCGTGCTCGTGCACCGCGCGCTCCGCGAAGGACAGCGGGTCGCGTACTCGCGGGCGCACGGTGGCATGTGGATACTCTCACGCTACGACGACGTCGAGGCCGCGCTCAAGGACCACCGGACGTTCAGCTCCGCGGAGGGCGTGCTCTTCCCGCGCACCGCGGACACACCACGCTTCGCGCCGCTCGATTACGACCCTCCCGAACAGGCCGTGTTCCGCGAGCTGATGCGGCCGCCGTGCACCATCGGCGCCGTGCGGCGGCTGAAGTACGACATCGCGAAACTGGTGCGGCGAGTGGTCGAACCACTGGTGCGGCGCGGCGGTGGTGATCTAGTCACGGAATTGGCGGCGACGCTGCCACTCGCCGCCGTCTCACTCGCCGTCGGTTTCTCCGAGGACGCGCGCGAGCGGATCGCCGAACTCGCGGCGATCGGCTGGACGCGAATGCCGAGTGACGGCCCGGCCGAACGATTCTGGCCGCCGTTCGCCGAGTTGTTCCGCGCCGAGATCAAGCGCGCCAAGGCCGAACCGGGCGAGGACTACCTCTCCGCGCTCGTCCGGTCCCGGATCGACGGCAGGCCGGTCACCGAATCCGAATTGCACGCGATGCTCGTCTCTTTCGCCGTCGCCGGGCACGAGACAACGATGAACTCGCTGTCACACCTGTTGTGGCAATTGGGTGAGCGCCCCGATCTGCAGAGCAGGCTGCGCGGCGACCGGCGCCTCATTCCCGTCGCCATCGAGGAGACACTCAGGCTGTGGTCGCCGGTCGACCACGGGACCAGGGTGACCACCCGGGAGGTGACCATCGCGGACGTGGTCATCCCGAGCGGCGCCAGGGTCGTGCTGCTCACCGGCGCGGCGAACCGCGATCCACGCCGGTTCGCCGCGCCGGACGAGTTCCGCCTCGACCGGGGACCCGTGCACCACCTGGGTTTCGGCGCGGGCATCCACTTCTGTATCGGTGCACATCTCGCGCGCCTGGAATTCGAGACGGTGCTGGCGGAACTGGCGCGCCATCCCGACTACCGGTTGCTCAACCGGCCGATCCGGTACTTCCACAACGGCAGGCACGCCTGCCTCGACCGGCTCGACGTGACGTGGCCATGACCGAACTGACATTCCCGCGAACCGCTTATCACCGCGTGCACGTGCGGGCGCACGGCCACCGCGAACGCCATCCGGCACACCGTTTCTCCTGCGAAGACGGGGAAATCGAATACATCCGCCGAATATCGCGGTAGCGCGCCACACATTCCACGGACGCGTTTTTCCCGTACCGGTACCCATTACCGGGTAGTTTCGTGCCAAACGGTTTACTTGTATGCTTCCGAACATGGAGCTCGAGGTCCGTCAGCTCAGAATGATTCGTGCCATCGGCGACGCGGGAAGCCTCACCAAAGCGGCTGCCAGTCTCGGGCTGACCCAGCCCGCGCTCACCTATCAGCTACAGCGGGTCGAGCGGATGCTGGGCGGTTCCCTGTTCTTCCGTGACAAGCAAGGCGCGAGACCGACGGCGCTCGGCCAGCTGGTGATCGACCACACCCGGGTTCTGTTGCCCTCACTGGACAAACTGCTCGAAGAGGCCCAGCTCCGCACCGCTGATCGGGACAGCGCGCCCCGGGTGATCCGCTTCGCCGGGCATCCGACGCCGCTCGCCGGTCCGGTGATCCAGCGCCTGCGCGAGCTGGCGACGAACTCCGAAATCACCATGCGCCAGCAACGCGGCGGCCACGACGCGATGGACCTGCTCGCCTCCGGCGGGCTCGAGCTCGCGACCCTGCTGGAGCATCCGAACCTGCCGCTGCCCCGCCCGCCGGACGTGATCGTGCGCGACGTGGTCACCGAGCCGGTGTTCGTCGCGATGGCGAGCACCAACCCACTGTCCAATCAGGACGAAGTCTGCCTCGGCGATCTGGCCGGTCAGAGCTGGATACTGCCGGCCGATCTGGAGATCGGCTGCGGCGAGTACCTGCGCGGGCTGTGCGAGCAGGCCGGGTTCACCCCGCACGTGGCGTACCGGCTCAGCGGGTACAACGCCAGGGACGTGCTCGAACGCGGGCTCGGGATGATGCTGGTGCAGGCGACCACCATGGCCGCCAAGGGAATCGCGGTGCTGCCGATCAAGGACATCAAGACCGAGCTGCGGCACGTGCTGGCGATGCACAGCGAGAGCCCGGTCGCGCGCTACTGCGAGCAGCTCGCCGGCGCGGCGGCCACCGGCTACTGGGACCAGGCGCGGCGCTCACCGGTCTACGTCAACTGGCTCGGCAACACCCTCTCGAAGTAGGTCACCGCGCGTCACGGCCGGTTTTCGGGCAAGCTCGCGGTCATGGCGGACCGTACGGAGAAGCTGTTCAGGGTCGCGATCGCACTCAAAGGACTCGACGGCGCGGCGCAGCTGCTCGGCGCGCTCGTGCTCGCCGTGATCCCCGCGTCGGTGGTGACCGGCTTCGCGCACGCGGTGATCACGCGTGACCTGCTCGGCGATCCGCGCGGGACACTCGCCCGGCATCTGCAGGCGGCCGCCGACGGGTTCGCCGACGGCGGCACGAAGACCTTCGCGATCGTCTACCTGCTCGCACATGGACTGATCAAGCTCGTGCTCGTCTGGGCGCTCGCGCGCAAGATCGTGCGCGCGTACCCGGTCGCCGCGATCGTGCTGGGCGCGTTCGTGGTGTACGAGGTGCTGCGCGCCGTCCACACGCACTCGATCGCGCTCCCCGTGTTCGCCGCGCTCGACCTGCTGATCATCGTGCTGGTCCTGCGTGAATACCGCGAGCTCAGAGCGGCAGGCTTGCATCGGGACGGGAAACCCCCTAAGAGTTGACCGTGCCCGAAACGGAAGCCGGTGTGACAGTGCTGACGGCTTTCCACGACCTCGTGGAGGACCAGCCGTCGCGGCCGCTGTTCACCTTCGTGGACGACCAGGGGCACGACGAGCTGACGATCACCGCGGGCGGGCTGGCCGCCTCGGCCGAGGGCGTCGCCGCCGCGCTGCGGGACTGGGGTCTCACCCCCGGTGACCGCGTGGCGCTGGTCTACCCGCCGTCACCGGACTTCCTCAGCGCGCTGACCGGCTGCCTGATCGCCGGGGTCGTCCCGGTGCCCGTCCATCCGCCGCGCCCGTTCCGGCTCAAGCCCGATCTGGCCGGGTTCGGCAACGTCATCGACGGCTGCGGCGCGCGGGTGGCGCTGACGAACACGGCCTACGACCGCTCGCGCACGCTCGGATCGGTCACCTCGATGCTGAGCCGCGACACCCCGCGCTGGCCGAAGCTCAAGTGGTACCGGACGGACACGATCGCGCCCGCGCGCGTGCTCGCGCACGACTGGCACGAGCCCGAGAGCCCCGACGAGCCCGCGTTGCTGCAGTACACCTCGGGGTCGACGTCGGCGCCGAAGGGCGTGGTCGTGACCCACCGGAACCTCGCGCACGAGGTCTTCGCGAACGCGCGCGACCTCGGGCTCGGCGACGGGGCCCGTGCCGTCTCGTGGCTGCCGCAGTACCACGACTTCGGGCTGATCAGCATGATCATCAGCACCCTCGCGGGCAACGGCCACAGCTGGCTGATGGCGCCGCTGACCTTCCTGCAGCGCCCCGCCGTCTGGTTCGAGGTGATGAGCCGGGTCGGCGCGACGCATGTGGCCGCGCCGAACTTCGCCTTCGAGCTCGCCGTCCGCAAGACCACCGCCGAGCAGCGGAAGCGGTGGGACCTGAGCACGCTGCGCTCGGTGCTGTCCGCGGCCGAGCCGATCCGGCCGTCCACAGTGGACAACTTCTTCGCCGCCTTCTCCGTCAGCGGGCTGCGGCCGGAGACGTTCTGTCCCGCGTACGGGCTGGCCGAGCACACGGTCAGCGTGACCGTGGGCGGCAAGAGCAGGCTGTGGGTGGACCGGACCGCGCTCGAGAAGGGCATCGTGCTGCCGCGCCCCGGCGAGGACGGCGTCGAGTACATCGGCTGCGGCCGGGTGACCAAGGAGGGCGCGCGGCTGCTGATCGTCGACCCCGAGACCCGGCGCCGGTGCGCGCCGGACCGGGTCGGCGAGATCTGGGTCGACTCACCGGGCAAGGCGCTCGGCTACTGGGGCGACGAGGCCGCGACCGAGGCGACGTTCCGCGCGCGAGTGGACGGTGGGCCGGACGGCGAGTTCCTGCGCACCGGTGATCTCGGGTTCGTCCACGACGGCGAGCTGTACGTCACCTCGCGGCTGAAGGACCTGATCATCACGCACGGCCACAGCGTCTACCCGATCGACGTCGAGGAGAGCGTGCGCGACTGCCATCCGCTGGTCCGCCCCGGCGGGCTGGCCGCGTTCGGCGTGCCGGGCGACGAGGACGAGCGCGTGGCGATCTTCGTGGAGACCCGCCGGGACCGGGTCTCCCCCGCCGAGATCGAGGAGATCGCGGACGCGGTGTCCGCGCGGGTCCACGAAGACCACCAGCTCTTGTGCCGTGCCGTCGTCGTCGGGAAACCGGGGCTGGTACTGAAGACGACCAGCGGCAAGGTGCGCCGCGCGGCGTGCCGGGCCGCCTATCTCGCGGGCACCTTCGACGGGACGGTGTTCGCCGACGCTCAGGGTTCCAGCACGATCTTGCCGTGAGTGTGCCCGCGCTCCAGCTCACGGAAGGCCTCGCGGACCTCGGTGAGCGGGTAGGTCGCGGCGACGGTGATCTGCAGCAGGCCCTTCTGGATCAGCGTGATCAGCTCGGCCAGCGTCCCGGTGGTCGCGGCCGCCTCGTTGCCCTCGGCCTTGACGCCGTGCTTCGCCGCGGCGGCGAAGTCGATGATCGTGTTGATCCGCTCCTTCGCGATGCCGAGGTCCAGCGCGAGGTCGACATAGCCACCGCCGAAGTTGTCGAGGAACGCGACCGGCGTGCCCTCGGCCTTGATCCGGTCCGCGACACCTTCGCCGTACGCGACCGGGATGACGCCGAGTTCCTTGAGCCACGCGTGGTTGCCGGGGCTCGCGAGCCCGATCACGGTCGCGCCCGCGGCGACCGCGAGCTGCACGACGATCGACCCGACACCGCCCGCGGCGCCGGACACGACGACGACATCGCCCTGCTCGAGGTCCACGGCGCGGACGGCGGCGACGGCCGTCGTACCCGCGACGAACAGCGAGCCCGCGACTGTCCACGGCACGTCCGCGGGCTTGGCGAGCAGCTCGTCGTCCTCGACGAGCACGAACTCGGCGTGGCTGCCGCGCTTGTTGGTGAACCCGAACACCTCGTCGCCGACCTGGAAGCCTTCGACGCCCTCGCCGATCGCCGCGACGATCCCGGCGAGGTCGCTGCCCTCGCCCGACGGGAAGGTGGCTGGCCACATCGCGTGCAGGTCGCCGTTGCGGATCTTGGCCTCGCCGGGGTTGATCCCGGCCGCCTTGACCTGGACCAGCACCTGGTGCGCGCCGGGTTCGGGGCGCTCGACCTCGGCGATCCGCAGCACGTCGAGACCGCCGTAGTTGTCGAACCTGACTGCCTTCATGGTGTTCTCCCTGTTTCCGAAGTGGACACCACCGAATCTGGCAGCGGGCGAGCCGCGTAAAAACGGACCGGTTTCCCTAGGATCGGCGATCCTAGGGAGCGCCGGAATGCCAGGAGCGCAGGTTCGGTTGAGACGGTCATGGCCATGAACCGCCGCGACCTCGCCGACTTCCTGCGCCGCTCCCGTGAGCGCCTGCGCCCCGTCGACGTGGGCCTGTCCCCCGGCCCCCGCCGCCGCACCCCCGGCCTGCGCCGCGAGGAGGTCGCACTGCTCGCGGGCATGTCCACCGACTACTACATGCGCCTCGAGCAGGCCCGCAGCCCGCAGCCGTCGACCCAGCTCCTGGGTTCGATGGCGCGTGCGCTGCGCCTGAACGACGACGAGCGCGACCACCTGTACCTGCTGGCCGGTCACCGTCCCCCGGCGGGCCGCCAGGCGGGCGACCACGTCCGGCCCGGCCTGCAGTTCCTGCTGGACCGGCTGAGCGACACCCCGGCCCAGATCCTGAGCGACCTCGGTGACGTCCTCGCCCAGAACGCGCTGGCCGAGGCCCTGTTCGGCACGGTCTGCACGACCCGGCCGAAGGACCGCAACATCTTCTGGCGCTGGTTCACCGACCCGGTGCTCCGCGCGGCCTACCCGGCCGAGGAGCACGAGTACTACAGCCGCCAGCACGTCGCCGACCTGCGCGCGGCCGTCGCCCGGCGCGTCGACGACCCGGCCGCGGCGGAGCTGGTCCAGCGGCTGCACGCGGCCAGCCCCGAGTTCACCCGGCTCTGGGAGCTGCACGAGGTCGGCATGCGCCGCAAGGGCAGGCTGCACGTCAAGCATCCGACGATCGGCCTGCTCGAGCTGGACTGCGAGATCCTGCTGACGCCGTCCGAGGATCAGCGGCTCGAGGTGTTCACCGCCCCGCCGGGGACCTCGTTCGGCGAGTACCTCGACCTGCTGCGCGTGGTGGGCCGGGAAGAGTTCCCGGTCGCCTGAGGCGTCAGTTCTGCCGCATCCAGGCGAGCGTGGTCCACGACTCGGCCAGGCGCCAGCCCGCCGAGGTCCGCACGACGGTGCAGGCCAGGCGCAGGCCACTGGTCCGGTGCGGCGCTTCACCGTCGCGGAAGAAGTAGACGACCGAGTTCGCCGAGGCGGTTGCTTGGTCGCCGTCGACCTCGACCAGCAGGTCGGACGTGATGTGCTGGGTGGACTCCCCCGCGACCTCGGCCTGCCGCATGAACGCGACGACGGTGTCGAGGCCGCGCAGTTCACCGTTGCGCGGTGAATGCAGGGCGACGTCTGTGGTGAAAACGGTGGCCGCGTCGTCCCAGCGCTTGCCGTCGAGCAGGTGGGCGAGGCGGGAGAACAGGTCGGCGATCTCGATGCGGTCGGCGAGCAACGTGGTCATGAGCACCCTTCGATTGTTGGCGTCGCCAACTATACAGTTGGTCGGGCCAACGATGTACAGTGCCGCCATGGAGGAGACCCCGGCGCGCCTCGCCGCGAAGCCCAGCTGGCTGCTCACCCAGCTGGCCGTGCACGCCCACCGACTGGCCTCCGAAGGCTTCGCCGAGGCGGGCGCGCGCGGCTACCACTACCGCATCCTGGTCGCGCTGCACGAGTTCGGCGTCGCCAGCCAGGCCGAACTCGGCCGTCGCGTCAGCATGGACCGCAGCGACGTGGTCGCCGCGATCAACGAACTGGCCGAGCAGGGTTTCGTCGAGCGGACCCCGGATCCGGACGACCGGCGGCGCAACCTGGTCACCCTGACCGAGGCGGGTGACCGCCAGCTGCGCCGCCTCGAGCAGGCGCTGGACACCGTGCAGGACGTCTTGCTGGAGCCGCTCGCGGCCGAGGATCGCCGCGCCTTGACCCAGCTGCTCACCCGCCTGCTCACCCACCACCAGGCCTAGCACTTATTTGGCGGGAAAGCCGCATTCACCCTTCCCCGCACTAAGCCAAATCTTTGGCACTTTCCCCTGACATAGGGCTGCCGCAAACGAGTGAACGGGGTTCCGCGCCCCAGATCGAGCGCGGTTACATGGAGAGACTTCATTCCCATGGTGTCCAGGTAGGGGGAGTCATGACCATTGCCGCCGAGAAGTTGACCGGCCGGACTTTGATCGCACAGAACCTGTTCACCCGGCTGGCGGATCGGATAACAACCGAACATGGCGTCACACCCGAACTCGCCGAGCGCATAATGGATCAAGCACTGGCGTTCCTGCGGGTCTGCGCGAATGATCAAGGCGAGCCATTCTCACCGTCACCCCAAGTGGATATCGGCTGGCACACATTCATCCTGGACACCCAGGAGTACGCGGCGTTCTGCCAGAGAGTCGCGGGCCGCTTCATCCACCACGTTCCGAACGACCGCGGGACGCCACGCGCAAAGCCCGAGCCAGGCGGGGAAATGGCTCGGGCCATGCACGCCATCTCGTCGGCCGGGTTCGCGGTCGATCCGGATCTGTGGTTGACTCGCGCGGCCAACTGCAGCAGCGGCGACGACGGGTGCCGCGCGTCAGGCAAGGATGGCAACGAGAACACGGATTCGAACGGCAAATAAGGGTGGCATGGCGAGCAGATACGGCTGGACCGATCTTCCCGAAGTGGTTCGCGACGGAATCCAGGAGCACTACGGAACCGTAAGCCGAACGACGGCCGCCCAGGAAGGTCAGAGCTGTGATGCCGCACTGACTCTCTATCAAGACGGAAGTCCTCCGCTTTTCGTCAAAGCCGTGAAAGGTGTTTCTCGCGAGATGCGCTGGCTTCGCAATGAAGCCGAAGCCGGTCAATTCGTCGATGGCATCGCCCCGGCCGTGCGTTTCCAAGAGGACATCGGCGAGTGGCTGGTCGTCGGGTTCGAGCATCTCACCGGCCGCCCGGCTGATCTCGCTCCGACATCGGCCGACCTATCACTGGTCGCGACCACTTTGAACCGCCTGGCAGCGATCGCGGTGCCGGAGGTGCGACCGCTGAGCGACCGCTGGAAGCCACACTGGTGGGAAAAGATCGCCGAGGAACGCCCGGACATCATCGCCGGCTGGGATGTCCGCGAGCTGACACACTGGGAAGAGCGGGCTGCCGAATCGGTCACCGGTGACCGGCTCGTCCATACCGACCTGCACGAGGACCAGTTCATCATCGATGACGATCACCACGTCCACGTCATCGACTGGGGATGGCCCGCTTCCGGGGCGCCCTGGGTCGACTCGGCGTTCATGGTCATTCGGCTGATCCACGCGGGACATTCTCCTGCGGAGGCCGAGGCCTGGGCGCGAGCGCGGACGCCCTGGACTTCAGCCGCGGACGATGCCGTGACCGCCTTCTCGGTCTACGTCGCCGGGCTGTGGCACTACAGGGCCACCAGCGAGAAGCTCGCTCAAACCGCGCGTAGCTACGCGGAATGGCGGTTGGCGAGTTCGTAGTCGATGTCGAGCATGGTCCGCTCGCCCGGTGCGAGCGTCGTGATCGGGCCGAGCACTTCGCATTCGACGATGTGGTCGGGCGGGTTGAGCCCGCCCAGCCAGGAGATCGGCTCCGGCTGCGGGGATTCGAGCCAGACCTCCAAGGGAGAGCCGGAATCCGGATACTCCGCGCCGAGGTCCACGGCGAACCGCTGGGTCAGGCTGACCTCGTGGCCGAAATGCGTCACCCAGCCCGTGCTGCCGGGAAAACCCAGTTTGCCCACAGTGGACTGAACGGGAATCACGCCGTCCCGATGCTCCACCGACCCGATCAGCTCGACCACCTCGCCGTCCAGTCCCACGTGGACAACGCCGGGCGGCAGCTGGGTCACGTTCCACAACGCCCACCGCACCGGGCGTGGGCTGATGTTCACCGCCGTCAGTCGCAAGTGGAACGACGACGCGTCCGGCAGCAGGGTGAACTGACGCGAAAGCCGCAACCCGGTCCGAGGATCGGGAGCGCTGGTCAGCACCAGCTCGCCGGACACCGTGTACGGGCCGGAGTCCAGGATCGGGTCCGGTGGGCCGCACCACTCGTCCTGCGGTGCTGGCCACGTCTTGTCGCCGCCGTAGTTGACCCAATCGCCCATGGTTCCCGATACCGGCTTGGGCGTATGGCCGATCGGCTGCAGCGAATCGTCCAGCAAAGAAGCGTTGCGCCACAACACTTCTTTGCCGTCGAAAATAAGCGAGAGCAAGCGGCCGCCCAGCGCCGGGACGAAGCCCAGGCGCAGGATGCCGTTGTCCAGCCAGCGGACCTCTACCATTCGGCGAGGCTGCCGTCGTCGTGGCGCCAGACCGGGTTGCGCCAGGCGTGGCCGGTCTCGGCGGCTCGGCGGACGGCCGCTTCGTCGATCTCGATGCCGAGGCCGGGGCCCAGTGGGCGGGACGCGTGGCCGTCGACGAAATCGAAGGGCGCGGTGTCGGCGAGGTAGTGCACCAGCTCCGTGCCGACGTTGTAGTGCATGCGCAGGCTTTGTTCCTGGATCAGGAAGTTCGGGGTCGCGAAGGCCACCTGGAGGCTCGCCGCGAGCGCGATCGGCCCGAGTGGACAGTGCGGGGCGAGCTGGGCGCCGTAGACCTCCGCGAGCGACGCGATGCGTCGCAGCTCCGAGATGCCGCCCGCGTGCGCGGGATCCGGCTGGACGACGGCGACGCCCGCGTCCAGCGCGGGCTTGATGTCCCAGCGTGAGTACAAGCGCTCGCCGACCGCGATCGGCACGGTCGACGCCGAAACCACCGAAGCCAGCGTGCTGCCTTGCAGTTCCGGGACGACCGGTTCCTCGACGAACATCGGCTGGACGTCTTCGAGCATGCGGACCAGGCGCCGGGCCATGGCCGGTGACGCGCGGCCGTGGAAGTCGATCGCGAGGTCGCGGTCCGGGCCCAGTACCGCGCGGGCCTCCTCCGCACGCGCCACCGCCGCCGCGGCTTCGGCCGGGGTGGCGATCGGGGTCAACGGGCCCGCGACGTTCATCTTGACCGCTGTGAAACCGGCTTCGACCTGGGCGGACACCGCCTCAGCGATGTTCGAGGGGCGGTCGCCGCCGACCCAGGAGTAGACGCGGACGCGGTCGCGGACCGGGCCGCCGAGCAGCTCGTGGACGGGGGCATCACGGACCTTGCCCGCGATGTCCCACAGCGCGTGGTCGAACCCGGACAACGCGCTCGACAGCACCGGGCCGCCGCGGTAGAAACCCGCGCGCCGCAACACCTGCCAGTGGTCCTCGATGCGCAGCGGGTCCTGGCCGACGACGAGCTCGGCCAGTTCGTGCACGGCCGCGCGCACGCTGCCCGCGCGGCCCTCGACGACCGGCTCGCCCCAGCCGCTGACGCCTTCGTCGGTGCTGACCTTGAGGAACAGCCACCGCGGCGCCACGAGGAACGTTTCGATCCCGGTGATCTTCACGCTTTCCCTTTCACGAGGAGTCCTTGGCGGCCGACCAGCCGCCGTCGACCACGATTTCGGCGCCGGTGACGAACGAGGCGGCCGCCGACAGCAGGAACGCGATCACCTCGGCGACCTCCGCCGGATCGCCGAGCCGCCCGGCCGGGGTCGCGGCCGCGCTGCGCTCCCGGTCCTCGGTGCTCACCCTGTCCCAGGCCTGGGTGAGCACCGGGCCCGGCAGCACCGCGTTGACCCGTACCTCCGGCGCGTATTCGACGGCGAGCTGCCTGGCCATCGCCACCAGACCACCCTTGGTCGCCGCGTAGGCGGGATGACCGGGCAGCCCGAAGTTGGCGTGCACCGACGAGACCAGCACGATCGAGCCGCGCCGCTCGATCAGCGAGGACAAGCACGCCCGGACGCCGAGATACGCGCCGGTGAGGTTGACCTCCAGCTGGCGTGTCCACTCAGGACGGTCCATCTCGTGCAATGGCTTGACCACGGCCGTGTAGGCGTTACTCACCAGGCCGGTCACTCCCCCGGCCACCGCCAGCACCTCCTGCCAGGTCCGCTCCGAGGTCACGTCGCCGACGACGGACGGCACGCCGAGGTCCATCGGCGCGACGTCCACCGCGACGACCCCGAGCCCGGCCGAAGCCAGCGTCCGAACGGTCGCGGCGCCGATCCCCGACGCCGCCCCCGTCACCACCACACTCGACAAACCAGCCTCCTAGAGCTTCGCCTGGTGCACGCGGTCGTCCGGCCCGCGGACCACGACCCACGCGGAGCCGTTCGCGCCCGCGGTCGCGCCGACCGCGCCCACCAGGCTATTGCTCGCGAACTCCGTCCGCTTGAACCAAGTGCCCCACGCGCCGCCGGTCCGGTTGATCTGCCAGAGCGTGTAATCACTGGCCCGCGCGAACAGGTAGACGCGGCCTTCCGTCGCCAGCAGCGTCGGGCTTCCGCTGACCACACCGCCGAGCGTCGCCCACGCGCCGTTCGAGTAGGTCCACACGCTGTCGTCCGCGGCACGCACCGCGACCTGCCCGCCCGCCGCGCTCGGCCGCCCGTAGACCGGCTGGTCCTTGGGCGCGCCGATGCTGCTCCAGCCGCTCTGGGCCGTCCGTTTCCAGACCTTGCCGTCCGAGCCGCGCGCCACGAGCGTCCACGAGTTCGGCGAGGTGAAGTCGACCGACGGCGAGTCGGTCAACCTGCCGCCGAGGTTCACCCACGGTCCCCAGGTGCCACGCCACGAAGTCCGCTGGTAGGCGGCGTTGTCGGTGCCGCGCACGAAGACGTCGACCCGGTCACCACTCGCGAACACCGCGGGCTGGCCGAGGATCTTGCCGCCGACCGGGGTCCATTTGCCGGACCACGTGGTCCCGTTCAGCACCTGCTGCTGCAGCTCACCATGCTGATCACGGACGAACGCCACGGCGTGCGTGTCGTCGACCCTGGCGATCGCGGGGCTCGCCGAGGCTGTTCCGCCAAGATCGTTGCCAGGCACCAGGTCCGTGCCTTTGAGCTGGACGAACGCAGTGCCGTGCGCGGGCACGGTCGCGGTGTACGACCCGGTCGTGACACCACGGTCGGCACGTGCGCGCAGATCACGGACGGCCACCTGTCCGGTGAGCCCGGCGTCGGCGAAGTTCACGGTCATCGACGCGGGCGCCTCGCCGCGGTTGAGCAGCACGACCGCGCGCTTTCCCTTGCCGGACAGCACTTTGCTGTACACGCCGTCCGCGACCCGAACACCCTGGATGGCCAGCGGGTCCTGGTTGACCGCGAGAATCTCGGGGTTCTTGAGCGTGTCGATCATCGAAGCCGGGAGCGTGCGCGGGTCGGAGCCGAGGATCAGCGGGGAGGCCATCTCCGACCACATGACGAACTGCGTGGTCGACTCCTCCTCGTTGAGCTCGTAGGTGCCCTTTTCCGTCTTGCGCATGGGAATGAGGTAGTCGGGGTCGTTGTAGTGCCCGGGGCCGTTCGCCTCGGGATGCGCGGCGTTGTCGTCCATGTTGCGCAGCATGTCGCGCCAGATGCCCTCGTACGGCGTGCCGAAGGCGACGTCGGTGTCCGTGCGCCACGAGTCGGCGTTGGTCGGGCCGTAGGTGTACGCGATGCCCGCGACCTGGTCGGGGCCGTGCGGGACACCCCACACGTCGGTGACCGGGTTGCACAGGTTCAGCAGCATCGGGCGGCCCGCCTTGCGCACGGCCTTGCTGAACTCGGCGAAAGCCTGCGCCGGCTTGAGGTTCGCCGCGATCCCGCACAGGAAGTCGATCTTGATGGCGTCGAACTTCCAGCGCGCGAACTGCTTCGCGTCCTTCTCGTAGTAGCCGCCGCCGCTGCCCGCCGCGCAGTTCTTGCCGTCGGACGGCCCGGCGTCGGTGTAGATGCCCGCCCGCAGGCCGCGCTCGTGCAGCCAGCCGACCAAAGAGGACAGTCCGGATGGGAACTTCACCGGGTCGGCGACCAGATTCCCTTGCGCGTCACGGGGATTCGGCGCGTTCCAGCCGCCGTCGATCCAGATGTACTTGTACCCGGCGTCGCGCAGACCGGAGGCGATGATGTGCTCGGCGATGGACTTGATCGATGCCTCGGTGGGCGCGCCGATCGCGAAGTAGGTGTTCCAGCCCATGTACGGGGTCGGCGCGAGGCCGCTGTCGTAGTACTCGGGCGCGCCTTGGTCGTCACCGGCGTTCGCCGGGACGGCCATGGTCAGCCCTAAGAGGACGGTCAGCAGTGCGGTGAGGATTCTTCGAGCCACGGCGTTGTAGCCTTTCGTCACGAGACGGGGTGCAGCACGGTGAAATCGGCGTCGAACTCCGGTGTCCAGTCGAACGCGAGCCCGGCATGAGTCAAATGGGAAGCGGAAAAACGCCTGCCGGATTCATCCACATAGGATTCTGCCGCGAGCGCCGTCAGCGGCACGCGAGAAGAGCGGCCGGGAACGAACGGCGCTCCGGTCAGTTCGCCGGTGTTCCAGGCGAGCACGACAACCGTTCCGTCGGCGCCACTGTATTGGACAGCGTTCGGCGACCGACAGACCTGTCCACTGTGGATGATCGAGCGAATTTCCTTGTACTGGGCGATAAGCACCGTAGCTTCGGCGAGCTGCTCGTCGGTCCACCGTGACAGATCGGCGCCGATCCCGAGGACCCCGGCCATGGCCAGCACGAACCGGAACCGCAGCGAGCGCGGCCTCGGGTCGAAGAAGCCGGGCGAGTCGGTCACCCACGAACTCATCAGATGTGGTGCGTGCGCGAGCAGGAAGCCGTCCTGGATGGCGAGCCGGTCGAGCGGGCCGGTGTTGTCACTGGGCCACACCACGTCCGCGCGCGCGATGGTCGCCAGATCGGTCCGGCCACCGCCGCCCGCGCACGCTTCGACCGTCACGTGCGGATACCGCTCCCGCACATGGTCGAGCAGCCGGTGGTAGTTGGCCACGTGCGCGCCGTCGAGCGCCAGGTCGCGCTCGGTCGCGGGCCGGTTCATGTCCCACTTGAGATAACTGATCGCGTAGGACCCCAGTAGCCGGTCCAAAGTGGACCGTAGGAACTCGAACACGTCCTCTCGGCCGAGATTGAGCAGCAGCTGGTTGCGGATCAGCGTCCGGTCGTGCCCGTCGCGATGGTAGACCCAGTCGGGATGCTCGGCGTACAGCCGGGATTTCGGGCTGACCGACTCGGGCTCGACCCACAGTCCGAAATCCAGCCCGAGCGCGCGGACCTCCTCGACGAACTCGCCGAAGGACGGGTCGGCCGGTTCCCAGTCACCCAGTCCCCCGGTGTCGTCGTCACGCCCGACGAACCAGCCGTCGTCGACCACGAACAGCTCGACCCCGATCGCCGCCGCCCGCTTCGCCAGAGCCAGCTGGCGGTCGAACTGAACGTCGAAACCCGTTGCTTCCCAAGAGTTGTAGAGCACCTTGCGCTCGACAGGCCTGCTCAGGGTGCGCTCGTACTCGTGCCAGACGCGAGCGAGTCCGTCCAGACCGTCCACACTGGACGCCAGCGCGAGCCGAGGGCTGGCGACCGTCTCACCAGGACCGACGACGACCGGCCCGAGCCTGCCCGCGCGGATCCGGGTGATCCCAGCCGGTTCGACACTCGCGTCGATCTCCCACGACCCCGACCAGGCCAGCGACACGCCCCACGCCTGGCCGCCCTCGGCGTCCTGCACCGCCAGCCAAGGCGCGTAACCATGGCCGGGCACGCCGAACCGGCTCTCCATCTGGAACCGGCCTGCGGGCAGAACCACTTGCCGCCGCTGGAATTCCCGTGCCCATTGACCCGACAGGAAGGTCAGCAGCGGCTTGCCGGTCGGCACGCAGACCCCCGCCGAGCCCAGCCGCTCGAGCACGACCTCCGAGTCACCGGTGTTGGTCACCTCGACCCACCGCAGCAGCACGTCCGTGCCCGGCACGACCTCGTACTTCGGTTCGATCCGCAACCTGTCGACAGCGGGCGCATCGAGATCGGCCCCGGAAAAAGGCCGCTGCCAGCTCGTCGCGTACTCGATCGGCGCCGCGTCCGCTGCGGTCATGAAGTGGATCTCGCCCTGGTTCGTGAACGGGGACGGCCCGTCTTCGACACCGTGCGGGCCCCACGCGACCAGTTCGGTCCACCCGTCACGGTCGGCGGTCGTGTAGGAGGTCGTTTTCATGCGATAAGTCGTCATTTCACCGCGCCTATGGCCAGTCCGGAGATGAAGTGTTTCTGGAACCGGAGGAACACTGCCACGGTCGGGATCGCGGCGATCACCGAACCGGCCGCGATCACGTTCCACGTCGACACGTACTGGCCCTGCAGGCCGAGCAGCGCGGGCGTCACCGGCATGACGGTTTCGGTGCGCAGCACGGTGATCGCCCACAGCAGGTCGTTGAACGTCCAGGTGAACGCCAGCGCGCCGAGCGCGGCCAGAGCAGGCCTGGTCAGCGGCAGGATCACCGAGAGGAAGATCCGCACCGGACCGGCGCCGTCGATCACCGCCGCCTGCTGGATCTCGCCGGGGATGGTGCGCATGAACCCCTGCAGCACGAAGGTGTAGAAGCCCAGCCCGAACCCGACCTGCACGATCACCAGCGCGGTCAGCGTGTCGTAGATCCCGAGCAGCTCGGCCAGTTTCGACACGGGGACCAGCAGGATCTGCGGCGGCAGCAGGTTCCCGCCGAGCATCAGCAGCAGGATCGTCCGCCGGAACGGGATCTCGTACCGGCTCAGCGCGAACGCCGCGGCCGCGCTCAGCCCCAGCGCGAAGAACACCGTCGGCAGGGTGACGATCAGGCTGTTCAGCATCGCGCGGGACTCGCCGCCCGCGTTCCACGCTTCGCCGAACGGCGCCAGCGTGAACGACCGCGGGAAGCTCCCGAGCCCGTTGGACGCGACGTCCTCGAACGACCGGACGCTCGTGAGCAGCACCAACGCGATCGGCAGCAGCCACAGCACCGAGAGCGTCCCGGCGCCAGCGTGGAACAGGAAGGTCCGCCGCTTGCTCATACGGTGTCCTCCTTGAAGGCGCGGACGAGGTACGTGACGATCACGCCGAACGCCAGCACGAAGATCACCACGGCCAGCGCGGAGGCGTAGCCGAGCCGCAGCGACTGGAACGCGGTCGCGTACATGTACGTGCTGAGCAGCTCCGATGAGTGATACGGCCCGCCCTTGGTCATCGCCCACACCACGTCGAACGAGCGCAGCGAGTCGATCACGATCACCGACAGGATCACCGAGTTGACCCCGCGCAGCTGCGGCCAGGTGACATACCGGAACTGCTGCCAGCGCGTCACACCGTCGAGCTTCGCGGCTTCGTAAAGCGCGGGGTCGATCCCCTTGAGCCCGGCGAGATAAAGCACCATCACGTAGCCGAGCTGCCGCCACAACGCGGGCACGAGTACCGCGTAGAGCGCGGTGTTCGAGTCCGCGAGCCAAGCGTGCTGCCACGACTCGAGCCCTACAGCGCCCAGGAGCTTGTTAATCAATCCATCGGGTTGATAAAGCCCCTGCCAGATCAGCGAAGTCGCCACCAGCGAGAACACCACCGGGGTGAACAGCGCGGCACGGTAGAACCCGACGCCGCGCCGCTCGCGCTGCAGGAACATGGCCAATCCGAGACCGCCGACGGCCGAAAGCCCGCCGAAGAGCACCAGCCAGATCAGCGTGTTCAGCGCCGCGGTCCGGAAAGTCGGGTCGCCGGCCATCTCGGCGTAGTTGCCGAATCCCGTCCACTCGGGCGCCGAGACGCCGTCCCAGCTGGTCAGCGAGAGGTAGAAGCCTTGCAAAGCGGGCCAGAAGACCCAGAACCCCTCGACGACCAACGGCACCAGCACGAACGCGAGCAGCACGGGCGGCAAGCCCTTGCGCTTCTTCGCCCGTGCCGGGGCCGCGGTGCGGACGGGCGTGGCCAGAGCCGTCACTCCGCCCAGACCTTCTGCGCCGCCGCCTGCCATTCGGTCAGGATCGACGTCAGTTCCTGCGGCTTCTGGATGAACCGGATCAGCGCCGCGTCGGCCGTCGGCTGCAGCGCGTCGCTGGAGTCCCGGTTGAAGAACTGGGTCAGATCCTTGGCGTCCTGCAGCATCTTCCGGCCTTTGGCGACCAGCGGTGTGCCCGCGTCCTTGGCGCCGGGATGCGTCGGCAGCGCGGTGCCCGAGGAGTTCTTGATGTAGAGCTCCTGTGCCTCGGCGGTGGCGACGTACTTCAGCCACTCCTTGGTCGCGTCGAGGTGCGCCGTCTTCGAACTCGCGAAGAAGCCGTCGGTCGGGCCCTCCTCGGCCACCGGGACCGCGGGGTCGAGCACCGGGAACTGGAAGAAGTCGAGATCGTCGAGCACGTCCTTGGGCGCGGCGTCGGTGAAGAAGGTGCCGGTCAGCACCATGCCGGTGCGGCCCTGCAGCAGCGAGGTCGTCGCGTCCTGGAACGCGATCGCGGTGCCGCGCGAGTCGAAGTACGGCAGCGCGGTCCGCCACTGCTCGAAGACCTTGACCACGCGCGGGTCGTCGAAACGGCTCTTCCCGGCCAGCAGATCCCGGTGGTACTGCGCACCGTTGACGCGGATGTTGAGGTAGTCGAACCAGGCCGACGCGGTCCACGGCGTGTTCCCGCCCGCGCCGATGCCGATCGGCTCGACGCCCTTGGCCTTCAGCGTCTCGCAGAGCGCGAGGAACTCGCTCCAGCTGGCCGGCGCCCGCACGCCCCACTTCGCGAAGTTCGACTTGCGGTAGAAGAAACCCCACCAGTAGTAGGTGGTCGGCACGAAGACGAGCTTGCCGGTGCCGTCGCCGCTGAGCTTGCGGAAGGTGTCGCTGTAGGAGCCCATGGTCTGCCAGACGTCGCCGACGTCGAGCAGCAGGCCTTTGCGCGCGTAGCCGGCGAGGATCGAGCCGGGGTACCAGGTGTACGTGTCGGGCGGGGTCGCCGAGGTGAGGTAGCTCGGCAGCTGCGTCCGGAAGGCTTCGGACGCGACCGTGTTGACCGTGGCCGCCGCGCCGCCGCGGTCGCTGAAGGCCTTCGCGAGCGCCTCGATGGCCACCTTGGCCTGGGCGGAGGACAGGTTCGACTGGACGGTCACCGCGCCGGCCGCCTGCTTCACCGGCCCCGAGGTCGCCGAAGTCGCACAGCCGCTGAGCAGGGCGGTCGAGCCCACACCGAGCAGGAAACCCCGTCGGGTGAGGCCTGGACTACGCCGTTGGGTCAGGCCGGATTCGTTCATGCGGCCAGACTGCGACCTGGCTCACAGCCTGTCAAGATTAATTAGTAATTTATTAGCTAAACCCATGACCGAGGTCCGTACTATCGTGACGGTTCTCCTCACCCGAAAGGACGCGAGTGATCCCGAACCGGCCACGAGGCCTGCACGGCCAGACCGTCGAGCTGCTCGCCAGCCGGATCCTGTCCAACGAGTTCGCCGAGGGCACGGTCCTCGACCTGCCCGCGCTCCGCGCCGAACTGGACGTCAGCCTCACCGCGCTCCGCGAGGCGCTGAAGGTCTTGACCGCCAAGGGAATGATCGACGCCCGCCAGAAACGCGGCACCTTCGTCCAGCCCCGCACCCGCTGGAACATGCTCGACGCCGACGTCATGCGCTGGCAGACCGCGGCGGCCGCCGCCACCGACCCCGACCTCTTCGACGAGCTCACCGAGGTCCGCGCGGTCGTCGAACCCGCGGCCGCCCGCATGGCCGCCGAGCGCGCCGACGACGCGGACCTGCGAGCCTTGGCCGAAGCCCTGCAGCGGATGGGCGAGGCGAGCTCGGACCTCGACGCGATGGTCGCGGCGGACCTGGAGTTCCACCGCCTGCTGCTGGCCGCGACGCACAACAACTTCCTGCTGCAGATCGAGCGCGTGATCGCGATCGGGCTGGCGGAGCGCGACAAGCTTGTGCACGGCACCACCCAGGCGGACGACCCGGTGCCGAGCCACCAGGCGGTCTACGACGCCATCGCGGCGCGCGACCCCGAAGGCGCGGAGTCGGCCATGCGCGCGCTGGTGGACAAGTCGAGCGCGGACCTCAAGCAAGCCACCCGCGGCCGCTGAAACCGCACGTTACAAGGGCCACCCTTGGAACGCTGAGCGTGACAAGGGCTGCCCTTGTGACGTGCGGCTGACGTGGTCCCCCGACCGGCACCACGTCACGGGATGTCGAAGACCACGCGGCGCAGCTGCCAGAGCTGGAACCCGGCCAGCGCGATCGCCGACACCGCACCCAGCACCATGGCCGCGACGAACTGCGCGGGTCCCGAGGTCGCCGTGCTCAGCACCGCGTACCCGGCGAGCACGAACAGCAGCGGGGCGACGGCCGCGATCACCGCGGGCGTCACCGCGACTCGGGCGAGATGCCGTCGCGAAAGGACCGCCGCGACGGCGAAACCGAAGGCCGCCACCAGCAGGCAGCCGCCGATCGTGTCGCTGAACCGGTGCCAGCCGAGCGAGACCGTCGCCGCCGCGACCCAGGCGACGCCGAAACCACCGGCGATCAGCACGAACGAGCGGAAGCGGCGGGGCAGCACGATGGCCAGCGCGACCACGACCGCCATGGCCGCCGTCACGTGGCCGCTCGGGAAACTGTTGTGCGAGGCCACGCGATGCTCGCCGAGGTCGGGGCGTTCCAGCACATAGAGCTTGAGGATCTGCGAGACGACCACCGGGCCCGCCAGCGCGATCAGTCCGGCGACGCCGAGTGAGAAACGGCGGCGCACCAAGGAGATCAGCACGATCGACACGCTCGCCGCGCCCAGCAGCACGATCATGTCCACCTGGCGCAGCGGCTGTGACCAGTCCGAAGTGGACTGTCCGAGCTGGGCGTTGCGGACCGCGCCGTTCTCCACCTGCTGACCGCCCGCCGTGTGGACGAAGAGCAGATACGCGGCGGCGAAGGCGACCGCGAAACCGGCCGCGCCGCCGAGCAGCGCGAGTGAACGGGAGACCGAGGGGGTGGCGATGGCGTGTTTGGGTGCGGAAGCCGTGCTCCTGTTTTCCAAGGTGAGGACCATGACCACGACTCTGCAAGGCGGAGTTCGTGATCACGTCCGCGCAATGTCATGGTTTCGCTACAAGATCGGGCTGAGTCGCGAATTCGCCGGAACATCCGAATAATGGCCGCTGTGGCAGTGGTTTTGGTGATCGAAGACGACCCGGCGATCCGGGAAGGGCTGGAACTGGCCCTGCGCCGTCAGCAGCATGTGGTCTATACCAGTGAATCCGGGGAACTCGGGCTGGAGACTTTGAAAAGCGCTCAGCCCGACATCGTCGTGCTGGACCTCATGCTGCCCGGGATCGACGGGTTCGAGACCTGCCGCCGGATCCGGGCGTCGGGCGAGGTGCCGATCATCATGCTCACCGCGCGCAGTGACGACTTCGACGTCGTGGCCGGGCTCGAGGCAGGCGCGGACGACTACGTGGTCAAGCCGATCGAACCCCGGGTGCTCGACGCGCGCATCCGCGCGGTGCTGCGGCGCGCGGTCGCCGAGCGGCCGCCCGCCGACCAGCCGGCCACCGAAAAGCACGGTGACCTGGAGATCGACCGGACCGGGCTGCTGGTGACCAAGGCGGGCGAGCCGGTGGCGCTGACGCCGACCGAGCTGAAGCTGCTGCTGGAACTGTCCCGCACGCCCGGCCAGGTCTACAGCCGCCAGCAGATACTGGCCGCCGTGTGGGACCACGACTACCTCGGCGACTCACGGCTGGTCGACGCCTGTGTGCAGCGCCTGCGCTCGAAGATCGAGGACGTGCCGTCGCACCCTGAGCACGTGCAGACCGTCCGCGGCTTCGGGTACCGGTTCGGCAAGTCGTGACCACGATCAGGCAATGGGTCTCGGGACTGCGGCCGAGACTGGTGGCGGCGTTCGCGGTGATGACCATCATCGGCGCGGTCGCGGCCTCCGGCGCGATGTACCTCTCGGCGCGCACCAGCATCCTCAAGGGGGCGCAGGACCCCGGGATGGAACAGCTCACCGACCAGGTCAAGGCCTTCCTGCCGCTACTGGAGGTGCCGCCGTCGACGACGACGCTCAACACCTTCGCCTCGAGGCTCAAGACCAACGCCGTCATCGTCTACCAGAACCAGCGCTACGGCTCCGGGCCCTCGATCGAGGAGCTTCCGGCCGACCTGCGCGCGCAGGTGGCCACCGACGACCACACCCAGTTCCAGCGCGTGGTCGACTCCTCGGGCAACGCCACGGTGTACCTCGGCGTCCCCGTGTTGCAGCGCGGCACGCAGGGCGCCACCCACACCGGGATCGAGGCGTACGCGAGAGTGCCGCTGAGCAACCAGCAGACCGCGATCGACGAGCTGGCCAGCAGCGCGTGGCAGACCGCGGCGCTGGCGCTCCCGCTGGCCGTCGCGCTCGCGCTGCTCGCCGCGCGCCAGGTGCTCCGGCCGGTGCGCGCGCTCAACACCGCCGCCCGTGAGCTCGGGCACGGCAACCTGAACGTCCGGCTGGAGCCGAAGGGGTCCGACGAGCTGTCCGAGCTGGTCAGCACGTTCAACACCACCGCGGCCGAGCTGGAGCGGACGGTCGGCGAGCTGCGCGGGATGGAGGCCGACGCGCGGCGGTTCGTCGCCGACGTCTCGCATGAGCTGCGCACCCCGCTGGCCGCGATGAACGCGGTCACCGACGTGCTCGACGAGGACGCCGCGCAGCTGCCGCCGGACACCGCGGTCGCGGCCAGGCTCGTCTCCGAGGAGACCAAGCGGCTGACCAGGCTGGTGCAGGACCTGGTCGAGATCTCCCGGTTCGACGCGGGCCGCGCCGAGCTCGTCGCCGACGAATGGGACCTGGCGACCGCGATCCGCGACACCCTCCAGGCGCGGGGCTGGCGCTCCGACACCGATCTCGTGCTCGACCTGCCCGAGGGCATCACCGCCTGGGTCGACCGGCGGCGGCTCGACCTGATCGTCGCCAACCTGGTCGGCAACGCGCTGCGCCACGGCCGCCCGCCGGTCGAGATCGCGTTGCGCGGCGACGCCTCGGAAGCCCGGATCGAGGTCACCGACCACGGGCCCGGCATCGAGCCGTCGATCCTGCCGCACGTGTTCGACCGGTTCACCAAGGCCGACACCGCACGCGCGCGCTCGGAGGGCAGCGGCCTCGGCCTGGCGATCGCGCAGGAGAACGCGAAGCTGCACGGCGGCGTGATCGAGCCGTCCAACACCGGCACCGGCGCCAGGTTCGTGCTGCGGCTCCCGAGGAGGCACCGGTGAAACGCCTCGTCCTCGCACTCGCGCTGCTGATCTCCGGCTGCGGCATCCAGGCGACCGGCGCGGTGCCGATGGGGCCGGCGCCGACCTATGTCCCCAGGGGGGCGACCTCCGGGCCCACCCCGGCTGACCTGGTGCTCTTCTTCGTGGTCGACGGCCACATCCAAGGGGTCGCGCGGCCGTCCGACGGCCGCAACTCGCTCGCGAACTCGCTCGCGCTGCTGTTCAAGGGCCCCAATGCCGAGGACACGAAACGTGGGATGGTCACCTTCCTGCCCGCCTACAGCGGCTCGATCGGGTACGAGATGGCGGACACGCTGAACGTCAAGCTGCCGTTCCCGCTGAAAGGCGTCCCCGCGCTCGGCCTCAGCCAGATCGCGTGCACGGCGCTGACCGCGCTCAACGTGAGCGGCGCCGGGAACGTCCGGCCGGACGTCGTCACGCTGACCGGGTCCGAGGGCGCGCCACTGCAGCGCGGATGTGACGGATAAACCAGGGCACAAGTCGCTAGGGGTACGTTTCCGGCCGATACCGGTTGATCCTTCTCCTACGACTTCCGAAGGAGAACCATGGCCGACACCGTGGACGCCGGCCTGCGGCGCACGATCACGCTGCCGCAGGCGCTGAGCATCTCGTTCCACCAGATCGTCGGCGGTGGGGTGATCGCGCTGACCGGCGCGGCCATCGCGATCACCGGCACCGGCGCGCCGGTCGCGTACCTGATGGCGGCGCTGACGGTGATCCTCTGCTCGATCCCGTACGCGGCGGTCGGCAGCGCGCTCCCGGTGACCGGGGCACGCTACAGCTACGCGGCCCGGCTGATCGGGCCGTCGGCCGGATACCTGACGATGCTGCTGGCGGTGATCGTCACGACCCAGCTGAGCCTGATGGCGCTGACGGCGGCCGAGTACGTCCACGCGCTCTCGCCTTCGGTGCCGGTCGCGCCGTTCGCGCTCGGCCTGCTGACGCTGTTCTTCGTCGCGAACCTGTTCCAGATCAGCTTTTCCAACCGGCTGGGGCTGGTGCTCGCCGGGATCATGCTGGTCGCGTTCCTCGCCTACGCCATCACCGGGATGAAGCAGGTCCGCTGGTCCGCGGTGACCGAGGTGGCGCCGAACGGGGTCGGCCAGCTGCTGGCCGCGGCGGCGCTGCTGACCTTCGCGACCAACGGCGGCACCTACGTCGCCGAGATGGGCCGCGAGATGAAACGCCCCGGCCGCGACATCCCGCTCGCCATCATCGGCGGCACGGCGACGGCCGCGATCCTGTACTTCCTGATGGCGCTGCCGTCGGTCGCGATCCTGCCGGTCTCGGAGACCGCCGGGCAGCCGATGACCGTGGTGGCCAAGCACATCCTCTCGTCGGGCTGGTTCGCGTTCTTCGTGCTCGGCGGCGCGGTGGTCTCGGTGATCGGGCACATCAACGCGCTGATGATGGCCGCCACCCGGCCGGTGCTCGCGGCCATCGGCGACGGCTGGTTCCCGCGCCGGGCGGGCGCGCTGAACCGCCACGGGACGCCGTACTGGCTGCTGACCGGGCTGTACCTGATCGGGATCGCGCCGGTGATCGGCGAGTTCAGCATCGAGGCGCTGGCGGGGGCGGCGTCGATCGCCGAGATCGTGGCGCTCGCGGTGATCATCACGGCGTCCCTGCGGCTGCGCAAGCGTTTCCCCGCCGAGGAGGCCGCGGCGCCGTTCCGGCTGCGCCCGGCCGTGCACCGGGTGCTGGTCGCGATCGGGCTGGGCGTGCTCGCGGTGGAGGCCTGGGTGCTGGGCAAGCAGCTGACCACGTCGATCGCCGTAGCGCTGCTCGCCTGGCTGGCCTGTGGCCTGGCATGGTGGGCGGTGCGGCGCAAGCGGGTGGCCCGGTTAGGGTTCGAGGGTGAGACGCAAGCTCCAGCCGCCGTTGCCGCAGCGGCACGGCCTGGACCCGGCACGGCTGAAGATGCCGGCTGAGGGTCCTTGGCTGACCCTGCGCGAGCACCTGGTCGAGCGGCTGCCGCGGCTCGATCCCGGCCGGATCGACGAGATGCTCCGGCTGGGCCGGATCGTCGGGCTCGACGGCCCGCTCGGCCCGGACGCGCCGTTCGTGCCGAACTCGTTCATCTGGTTCCACCGTGACCTGCCGGTCGAGGTGCCGGTGCCGTTCGACATCGGCATCGTGCACCGCGACGAGCACCTGCTGGTGGTCGACAAACCGCATTTCCTGGCGACCATTCCGCGTGGCCAGCACATTCTGGAAACCGCGCTCGTGCGATTGCGGCGGTCGCTCGATCTGCCGGCGCTGAGTCCCGCGCACCGGCTGGACCGGGTCACCGCCGGGCTGGTGATGTTCGTGATCACGCCAGCGCATCGCGGCGCGTACCAAAACCTTTTCAAGGACCGCGCGGTGCGCAAGGAATACGAGGCGATCGCGGCGTATGACGCGAATGTCCCGCTGCCTGCGACCGTGCGGAGCCGGATCGTCAAGGAACGCGGCGTGATCACCGCGTACGAGGTGCCCGGCGAGCCCAACGCGGAAAGCCACATCGAGCTGCTGGAACACCGCGGTGACCTGGGGCGTTACCGGCTGACCCCGCACACCGGGCGCACCCATCAGCTGCGGCTGCACATGAGCGGGCTCGGGCTGCCGATCGTCAACGACGACTTCTATCCGGTGCTGCACGAGACGCCGCTCGACGATTTCTCCAGCCCGCTGCAATTGCTCGCGAAGACGCTGGAATTCACCGATCCGCTGACCGGGGAACCACGCCGGTTCGAAAGCCGCGCGGCACTTTCCGCGTGGCCTGTGTCAGCCTCGCGCTGATTGGGTACTCCGTTTCCATGGCCTCCCACTGGAACGGACAAGCACAGGACCCGAGCCCGCCTGCGCTGCTCGACGGCGCCGTCGATGTGCGGCTGCCCGCCGAACCCCGGCAGCTGGCGTTGCTCAGAACGGTGACCGAGGGCGTCGCCGTCCGCGCCGGCTTCGGGCCGGACGGCGTCGCCGACCTGAAGATGGCGGTGGACGAGGCGTGCGCGCTGCTGATCGCGGTCGCCAACCCGCTCGAAGCGCTGCAGTGTCGCTTGTGGACGCTCGCGGACGAGGTGCACGTGACCGTCACGGTGCCGACGCTCTGGACGGCGGACGCGGGCTCGTTCGGCTGGCGCCTGCTGAAGGCGCTCACCGGCTCGCTGTACGCGAACCTGAGCCCGCCGGTCGCGCGGATCGAGTTCACGCAGTACGCGTCGTCGTGAGTGGGACACCACCTGAAACTGGGGGTTGGCCGTGCCCCACCCACGACTCAGGGACGACCGGGCCGCGGGATGGTCACGCAGGTCCTCGCCCGTCCGGGACTAATTTACTAACTATAGCCGGAGCCGGGCAAGAATTTTGATCTTGCTTGAAAAGACTTGTCATTTCACGCTGGGTGTGCGGTCCGGTCACAGGACTACCATGTCTCAACTGTGGACTGGGCTGCCGTCGAAGCAGTACGGGAAGCCCCGCTGGGCGACCCGGCCTTCGATGACGAGGCGGGCCACGGTGTCGTCCGGAAGCTGCGCGGGGTGCGGTACTCGGTCAGCGACACCATCGACATCGAAGGCCAGTGGACCCGCAACGGCACCCCGGGACTGGGCCATCGCCTGCCGGTCGAAGACGCGAGCGCGGTGGCCAGGCTGCGGCGCGCGGGCGCCGTCCTCACCGGACGGACGCGGGTCGGCGAACTCGCTTGGGGCGTCACGACTCCCGGCTGCGCGCACCCGCTCGACCCGCGCCGGAACGCGGGCGGGGCCAGCGGCGGCGCGGCCGTCTCGGTCGCCGACGGCACCGCCGCGCTGGCGCTCGCCACCGACACGGCTGGCTCGCTGCGCATCCCGGCCGCGCTCTGCGGGGTGGCGGGCCTGCGCCCGACGGCGGGCACGGTCTCACGCCGCGGCGTCACCCCGCTCGCGCCCTCGCTCGACACCGTCGGCCCGCTCGCGCGGACGGCCGCCGAGTGCCTGGCCGCGTACCGCGTGCTCGGCGGGGCCGTCACCCCGGCGCCAGAAGACGTCGACGGCCTGCGCGTCGGCTGGCCGGGTCACCTGTGGGAACACCACGTCAGCCCGGCCGTCGCGGCGGTGCTCGCGCACGCCGCGGCCGGGTTGCGGTCGGCGGGCGCCGACCTGGTGACCATCGCGCTGCCGCTGGCCCGCTCGCACGCGCAGGCCGCGGCCTCGGTGATCATGCTGGCCGAGGCCGCCGCGCTGTGGTCCGGGCCGCTCGCCGGCCAGCCGGACGGCCTGACCGGCCCCATGGCCGCGCTGATCCGCGAGGGCGGCCTGGTGTCCACAACGGACTATCTGCGTGCGCTGCGGGTGGCAGCGGCCGTCCGCCGCGAGCTCGAGGAAGTCCTTTCGCGGCAAGGACTTTCGGCACTGCTGGTACCGACGGTACCGGTCACCGCGACCTGGACGGACGCGCCGACCGTCTCGGTCAACGGCCACGCCGAGCCGATCGAATCGGCCTACACGCGGCTCACCGCACTCGCCTCGGCCACCGGCCACCCCGCGCTGAGCGTGCCCGCGGGCACCGACGACGACGGCCTCCCGGTCGGCGCCCAGCTCATCGGCCCGCCCCACGGCGAAGCGGCGCTCTGCCTGCTGGGCGGCGCCATCGAGCGGCCGGTGAGGTTCCGCTGAGGTTCCCCCGATAGGCGTCCCAAAACTTAAGAAGCGCTCAGGTGGCTGCCCTAAGATCACGGATCATGGCCGGTACAGGCGAAGACGAACGGACCACCGCATTGGCGATCGCGGCGGGCCGCGGCGACCGTAAAGCACTCGAAGCCTGGGTGCGGGCCACGCAGGCGGACGTGTGGCGGTTCCTCGCCCACCTCACCGAGCCCCGCTCGGCCGACGACCTCACGCAGGAGACGTACCTGCGCGCGTTCCAGAGCCTGCGCCGGTTCGAGGGCCGGTCCTCGTCGCGCACCTGGCTGCTCTCGATCGGCCGCCGCGTGGTGGTCGACCAGTACCGCGCCGCGGGCGCCCGGCCCAAGATCTCCGATCACACCGACTGGGAGGCCGCCGCCGAGCGCCAGGCCCCGCGCGGCTCCGGCTTCGAGGACCTGGTCGAACTCGGCCTCCTGCTCGACGCGCTCGACGGGGACCGGCGCGAGGTGCTGGTCCTCACGCAGGTGCTCGGCCTGTCCTACGAGGAGGCGTCCGAGGTCTGCGGCTGCCCGGTCGGCACCATCCGCTCCCGGGTCGCCCGTGCCCGCGAAGACCTGCTCGCCGCCACGACCGCCCAGGCCAACGACGCGATGTGATACCTGAGCATCTGATCATGTGTTGACCCTTGAATCAGTGGCGGATGCGGCGTTCACTGAGTGACGTGCATATCCCTGACGGCTATCTGAGCCCCGCGACCTGCGCGGCGGGCTACGCGGTCGCGGTGCCCGCGCTGGCGGTGGCCGTGCGCAAGGTGAAGACCGTGGTCAAGACCCGGCAGGTGCCGACGCTGGCGATGTTCTCCGCGGTCAGCTTCCTGGTGATGATGTTCAACATCCCGATCCCCGACGGGACCACCGCGCACGCGGTCGGTGCCGGGGTGATCGCGATCGTGCTCGGGCCATGGGCGGCGATGATCGCGGTGGCGGTCGCGCTGCTGTTCCAGGCCTTGCTGTTCGGTGACGGCGGGGTGCTCGCGTATGGCGCGAATGTGGCGAACATGGCCGTGGCCATGCCTTTCGTGGCGTACGGGCTGTACAAGCTGATCTCCGGGAAGTCCGAGCTGACCAGCCCGCGCCGCGTGCTCGCGGCGGCGGTCGGCGGGTATGTCGGCATCACCGTCGCCGCGGTGCTGACCGGGATCGAACTCGGGATCCAGCCGTCGCTGTTCCACGACGCGGCGGGCGCGCCGCTCTATTCGCCGTATCACCTGTCGCAGACGATCCCCGCGATGCTGCTGGCGCACCTGCTGGTCGCCGGGTTCGCGGAGGCCGCGCTGAGCGGCGGGGTCGTCGCGTACCTGCAACGGGCGAACCTGCCGTTGCTGCGGGCCAACGACTCGGAACTGAAGCGCCCCTCGCTGGGATGGGCCGCGATCGGGGTGCTGGTCGTGTTGACGCCGCTGGGCCTGCTGGCCTCCGGCGAGGCGTTCGGCGAGGACGCGCCGGAAAGCTCCCGGGTCTGGACGGCGATCCTGTTCGACGGCTACAGCTTCGGCGGGCCGCCGTGGCTGGCGTACGTGGTGTGCGCGGCGATCGGGGTGGCCGTGGTCGGGACGACCGTGTTCCTCATCGGCAAGGTCAGGACCAGGCGGTGACCGCACCCGCCTGGCTGCTCGAACGCGAGCCCGCGCTCTGCCCGTGCGGCTGCGTCGGCAAGCGCGCCAAGGGTTCCTTCGTCGAGAAGACGCTGAAGGGCGGCGCGAGCCTACTTCGGCAGATGCTGTTCTCGGAAGACTTGGCGCGGCATAACGGTTTCCTGCAACGCCTCGACCCCCGTCTGAAGATCGTGACCGTCTTCGGCCTTCTTATAGCGGTGGGTTTCACGCACACGCCATGGCTGCTCGGCGCGTTTTATCTCGCGACGCTCGGCCTCGGCGCGTTGTCCGGCTTGCCGGTGCTGGTGTCGCTGAAGCGGGTGTGGCTGTTCGTGCCGATCTTCACCGGGATCATGGTCCTGCCCGCGACGCTCAGCCTGGTCACGCCGGGCCGGATCGTACTGACGCTGTGGCACTGGAACGGACGGCCGCAGGGTTTCACGGCGCAGGGCCTGAACTCGGCGGCGCTCATCGTGCTGCGGGTAGCGGTCTCGGTGTCTTTGGTGGTCCTGCTCAGTTCCACGACCTCGTGGCCACGCCTGCTCGCGGGGTTGCGGGGCCTGGGCGTGCCGAGGATGTTCGTGCAGATCGTCGGGATGGCGTACCGGTACCTGTTCCATCTGCTCACGGTCGTGCTGGAGATGTACGAGGCCCGCAAGGCCCGGTCCGTGGGCAGGCAGCGGCACGACCGCGCGGCACGCCGGTTCGTCGCGGCGTCGGCGGGGGCGGTGCTCGGGAAGGCCCAGTACCTGGCCGAGGAGGTCCACCAGGCCATGGTTTCGCGGGGTTACCGTGGCTGAACCGTTGCTACGCTGCGAAAACCTGCGCTTCGCCTACCTCGGCCGGTTCACCGCGCTCGACGGTGTCTCCCTCGAAGTCCACGCGGGCGAGCGCCTGGCGCTGCTCGGCGCGAACGGCTGCGGCAAGTCGACCCTGCTCAAGATCCTCGACGGCCTGCTCTTCCCCGATTCGGGCCGCTACACGGCTTTCGGCCATGAGGTGACCGAAGACCTGCTGGAGGACGAGCAGTTCTCGGCCGCCTTCCGCGGCCGGGTGGGGTTCGTGTTCCAGAACTCCGACGCCCAGGTCTTCTCCCCCACCGTCACCGAGGAAGTCGCGTTCGGACCGGCCCAGCTCGGCCTTTCCCCGGCGGAGACCGAAGGCCGGGTCGCGGACGTCCTCGCGATGCTCGGGATCACCGGCCTCGCCGACCGGACGCCGTTCCAGCTTTCGGGCGGCCAGAAGAAGAAGGTCGCGATCGCGAGCGTGCTCGCGATGAACCCCGAGATCCTCCTGTTCGACGAGCCGACGGCCGCGCTCGACCCCCGCAGCCGCCGCTGGCTCATCGACCTGATCGAGCAGCTGGCGGCGGCGGGCAAGACGATCGTGCACGCCACGCACGACCTGGACGTCCTGCCCCGCATCGCGGACCGGTGCGTCGTCTTCGGCGAGGACCACCGCGTCGCGGGCACGGGCTCGCCGGACGACCTGGACCCCGCGCTGCTGGAGCAGGTGAACCTGGTCGGCTGAGCACCCCGGGATAAAGCGGGCTTTACTCCGCTGCGGGATAAAGCCCGCTTTATCCCGGTCTAGAGGGTGTCGGCGAGCCAGTCGTGGATCCGGGCCGCGACGACCTGCCAGGCCGCGTGGTGCAGCAGCACGTCGTCATGACCGGCGGACTCGAGCACGAAGTACTCCGACCCGAGCACGGTCGCCAGCTTCTCCTGCGAGGCGGGCGCGCACATCCGGTCCTTGCCGCCCGCGATCACCAGCGAGGGCACGTCGAACGCGTCGAGGTCGACCTCGAGTGAGCTTTCGGCCGCCTGCCTGACCGCGACCGGCGACTCCGCGGTCAGCAGCCGGGTATAACGGCGCGCCGACACCTCGTCCAGTGAGGTGAAGAACAGCTCGCGGGCGCGGGCCAGCGGCAGCGGCGGGAACAGCTGCTCCATGTCGACCGGGAACTCGCCCGCCTCCGAGGTCTCGCTTTCGCCGATGCCGGCGGGCAGCACGGGGGTCAGCAGTACGAGGCCCGCGACGGCGTTCTCGGCCGCGTAGGCCATGGACGCGGCGGCGCCCATGCTGTGGCCGACCAGCAGTGGCGGGCCGTCCGCCAGCGACGAGACGATGGCGATCTCGGTGGTGACGTCGCCGATGCCCCGCTTGAGAAAGGTCTCGGCGTCGGTCTTGCGGGAGCGGCCGTGGTTGAACCAGTCGAAGGCGAGGCACTCCCAGCCGCGGTCGGCGAAGAACGGCACCAGGTGGTCGAAGCTCCACGACGCGTGCTGGCCGCCGTGCACGAAGACGAGCGGCGGCCGTCCGGGAGTCTCCTCGTCCGGCCGCGCGTGGATCACCCACACGCCGTCTTGTTCGTATTCCTCGACCGCCATCTGCCATCCCCTCGGTACGCGCTTGGTGCGCTCCAAGCCTAGGGGTCGGATGCTACGTTCGGGTGGATTGTCGCGAGCGAGCTGCGGACCAGGCTCATGTCGGCCGATTCGATCGGCGCGTCGCAGTGCGCGCAGACGGTCTTGGGTTCGAGGATCTCGCCGCAGGCGTGCCGCCAGACCGTGGGCGGCGGCCCCTCGGTGACATGCCGGTCACCCCAGTGCATCAGCTGCAGCAGCACCAGGTTGAGCGAGCGGCCCGCGTCGGTGAGCACGTACTCGAAGCGCGGCGGGTGCAGCTCGTACTGCTTCTTCTCCAGGAGCCCGGCGTCGACGAGCTTGCGCAGCCGGGTGGCGAGGATGTCGCGGCTGGCCCCGGTGTTCTGCGCGATCTGGTCGAACCGGCGGACGCCGAAGAAGACCTCGCGCAGCGCGAGCAGGCTCCAGCGCTCACCGATGACCTCGAGCGCGTTCGCGATCGAGCATTCCCTGGCTTGTTTCGCCATCCCCCGACTCTAACCTGAGTCAGTCTTGATTTCCAACCGAGGTGGTGCGACAGTGAGTTGGACTTTCCAACTCACTCGTATCAGGAGGCAGTCATGCGTGACGCGGTCATCGTGGACGCCGTCCGCACGCCGATGGGCAAGGGCAAGCCGGGCGGCGCACTCCACGACGTGCACCCGGTGAACCTCTTCGCCCACGTGCTCGACCGGCTCGTGCGGCGCACCGGCGTCGACCCGGCGCTGGTGGACGACGTCATCGGCGGCGCCGTCGACCAGGTCGGCGAGCAGGCGCAGAACACCACCCGCTGGGCCGTCCTGGCCGCGGGCTTCCCGGAGACGGTGCCCGCCACCACCATCGACCGGCAGTGCGGCAGCAGCCAGCAGGCCGTGCACTTCGCCGCGCAGGGCGTCATGTCCGGGGCGTACGACGTGGTCATCGCGGGCGGCGTCGAGTCGATGAGCCGGGTGCCGATGTGGTCGAACGTGCCGCCCGGCGCCGACCCGTTCGGGCCTGGTATCGCCGAGCGCTACCCGGAAGGCCTTGTCCCGCAAGGGATCAGCGCCGAGCTCATCGCCGCCAAGTGGTCACTGCGCCGCGAGGCGATGGACGAGTTCGCCGCCCAGTCGCACCACAAGGCCGCGCTGGCGCACGCCCAGGGCCGGTTCGCGAGCCAGGTCGTGCCGATCAACGGGGTGACCATGGACGAGTCCGTGCGGCCGTTCACCACAGTGGACGTCCTCAGTGGACTCAAGCCGGCGTTCCACGACCCGGCCATGGCCAGCCGGTTCCCGCAGATCGAGTGGTCGGTCACCGCGGGCAACAGCAGCCCGATCAACGACGGCGCGTCGGCCATGCTGATCACGTCCAGCGAGACGGCCGCGAAGCTGGGCCTGCGCCCGCGTGCGAGGCTGCACAGTTTCGCCGTCACCGGCTCGGACCCGCTGCTCATGCTGACCGGCGTCATCCCGGCGACCGAGCGCGTGCTGCGCAACGCGGGCCTCACGCTGGCGGACATCGACCTGTTCGAGGTCAACGAGGCGTTCGCGAGCGTGGTGCTGGCCTGGCTGCAGGAGACCGGCGCCGACCCGGCGAAGGTCAACGTCAACGGCGGCGCCATCGCGCTCGGCCACCCGCTCGGCGCGAGCGGGACCCGCCTGATGGGCACCCTGCTGGCCGCGATGCAGCAGCGCGGCGCGCGCTACGGCCTGCAGACCATGTGCGAAGGCGGCGGCCAGGCCAACGCGACCATCCTGGAACTGCTGTGACCCTGCCCAAGAAGCTCGCCGACCACCCGTCGGTTCGCGCGGTCCAGGCCAAACCGGCCGAGAAGCCGTCTCCGGTGATCGACGCGGCCTGGCTGCGTGAACTCTGCCTGGCGGCGGGCGCTGACGACGCGGCGGCCGTCCCGCTCGACCATCCGGACCTGGCGAGCGAGCGGCCGCACGTACTCGGCGCGCTGCCCGGCACGCGGTCGCTGATCTCGCTCGTGGTCCGGATGAACCGCGACAACGTCCGCACGCCCGCGCGCAGCGTCGCGAACCAGGAGTTCCACCGCAGCGGCGAGATCATCAACGAGGCCGCGCGCACGATCGTGCGCGCGCTGCAGGACGCGGGCTACCGCGCGCTGAACCCGTCGGCCACCTTCCCGATGGAGATGGACCGGTGGCCAGGGCGCATCTGGGTGGTCGCGCACAAACCGGTCGCGGTGGCGGCGGGCCTCGGCGCGATGGGCATCCACCGCAACGTGATCCACCCGAAGTTCGGCAACTTCATCCTGCTGGCGACGCTCCTGGTCGACGCGGAGGTCAGCTCCTACGGGGCCGAGCTGGACTACAACCCGTGCCTGGAATGCAAATTGTGCGTCGCCGCCTGCCCGATCGGCGCGATCTCGAAGGACGGCGCCTTCGACTTCGCCGCCTGCTCGACGCACAACTACCGCGAGTTCATGGGCGGCTTCACCGACTGGGCCCAAACGATCGCGGACAGCTCCGACGCGGCCGAGTTCCGTTCGCGGGTCACGGATTCGGAGAACGCCTCGATGTGGCAGAGCCTGTCGTTCAAGCCGAACTACAAGGCCGCGTACTGCATGGCGGTGTGCCCGGCGGGCGAGGACGTGCTGTCGCCGTATCTGGAGGACCGCAAGGAGTTCATGGCGACCGTGCTGAAACCCTTGCAGGACAAGGTGGAGACGCTCTACGTCACCCCCGGGTCGCCCGCGAAGGAGCACGCCGAACGCAGGTTCCCCCACAAGCCCGTGAAGGTGGTCGACTCCGGCATCAGGCGACCGGGATAAAGCGGGCTTTATCCCGGACGCTTTTCCCGGGATAAAGCCCGCTTTATCCCGGTCTCACCCAGCGCCCAACGCTATGAACGACAAGCCAGTCACCGTCACCAGCTGATCGTCGCGCAGCGCGTGCCGGGCCGCGTTCAGCGCGCCCGCGAGCGAGGCGCCCCGGCGCAGGTGGCGGTGCGTCTCGACCATCAGCGGGACGACGGCGGCGTCGTTGACCGGGACCACGCTCGCGATGATCCCGGCCGTGCCGAGCGGGACCAGGCTGCTGGTCAGCCCGAGCAGCTCGTCGGCGCCGGTGGTGGCGAGCCGCCCGGAATCGCAGCTGGAGAGCACGAGCCGGTGCGGCGCGCGGCGGAGGCGTTCGAAGTCGTGCACGGTCAGCGGGCCGTCGTCCATCCGCAGCGAGGAGAACATCGGGCTGTCCGCGCGGAACGTGCCGTGTGCCGCGATGTGCGCGAGCCAGGCGCCGTCGAGCGCGCCGAGCACCCGGCCGGCGGTGGCCGCGCCCTGCCCGAGTTCGACGACGTGGTCGTACTCCTTGGCGAGCGCGGGCACCTCGGCTCCCCCGGTCTCCAGGCCGGGGCCGCGCACCAGCACGACGTCACGGCGGCGCGGCGCGGCGGCGTTCCTGGCGCGCAGCCAGACGCTCGCGGACGGCGCGACGCTCAGCTCGCGGTGCCGCAGCGCGGGCAGCACCGCCCACGGGATCGCGTGCAGCGCGGCGGGCGGCACCACGATCACCGGGCCGTCGCCGAGGTGGCCTGCCGCGTCGCCGAGCAGCAGCCGTTCGAGGCGCTCGCCGGTGAACTCGACCATGCCGAGCGACGGATCCACGCGCCGCGTCGTGCGGTTGGCGCCCAGTGTTTTCAGGCCGAGGCGGGCGAAATCGGCCTCACGACCGGCTTCGGCGACCGGGCCCGCCGCGAACCGGCGCACCTCGCCCGCGCCGCAGACCAGCACGTGCAGCTCGCCGTCGACGTCGACGATCTCGAGCAGCCGCGCCGGGCCGAGCGCGTCGAGCAGCGCGTGCACGTCGAGGCGGTTCCCGTCGAACTCGCCGCCGCCCTGGGTCCGCAACACCCTCGCGCGGATCGAGTTCTCCAGCCGCCGCTGTTCCCGGCGGGAGGCGGCCGTGGCCAGGCTGCTGACCTCGCGCAACGCGGTCAGCTCGGACTGCAGCGCCGGATCGTCCGGCGGCGCGACCCTCGGCACCGCCAGCGCGGCCGCCCGCCAGCGCTCGCTCCACACGAGCAGGCTGCGCGGCGGATGCGCGCGCAGGACGTACCGCTGCGCCATCGCGGCGAGCTCGGCGCCGTGGGCGGTCGCGTGCGCGCGCAGTTCCGAGGCGCCGAGGGTGAGCCGGTAGCCGTCGACCAGGTCGAGCCCGGTCCGGCAGGCGCTGAGCATCCGGCGGGCGTCGCCCGCGGCCTCCGCGCGCAGTGCCTCGGCGAGCCAACCCTCCACACGCGACAGTGCCGGGCCGCTGCGGCGGGCCGGGGTGACGGCCGCGAAATGCCGCTCGGCCACCGCCCGCTTGTTCCTGGCCAGCGCAATCCGGCCTGCCAGCAGATGCGCGCGCAACGCCTGCTCGGATCCCAGGTCCGCCAACGCCTTCGCGGTCAGTTCGGCCTGGCGCAGCAGGCCGCCGCTCACCTCGCCGCTCTCGAACCGGGCCTGGAGCACCAGTAGCCGAGCGCCCGCCCGCCACCACGGCCGCTGCTGCGCGCCGAACATGCGATAGGCCGTGCGCGCCTGCTCGGCCGCGGCCTCGGGGTCACCGGCGGCGAGCGCGGCCGTCGCGGCGGCGAGCAGCAGTTCGGCCTTCTTGGTGGCCTGGCCGCGGATCTCGTCGATCACCTTGATCGCCGAGACGGCCTCGTCGAGCGCGTCACGCGGCAGCCCGGCGGCGAGCAGCACCGAGCAGCGGTCGAGGCTGAGATCGGGCACGGGCGTTTCGAGCCGCGCGTACTGCCTGGCTGCCTCGTCGAAGAAGGACAACGCGAGCGGCGGGTTGCCCGACCGGGACGCCACCAGCCCGCGATTGTGCTGGGCGAACGCCGATTCCAGCTCCTGGCCCGCCTCCGCGAGCAGCCGGGCGGCGGCGCCGATGTCGGCGTCCGCGCGCTCGGTGGCGCCGAGCGCGAGCTGCGCGAACGCCCGGGTGGTCAGCGCGCGGGCCGCCCAGATCGGGTCGCCGTCGAGCAGCGCGATAGCCGGGCGCAGGTCGTCCATCGCCTCGCGCGGGCGTCCCAGCAGGTGCAGCGCGACACCCCGGCGGACGAGCACCCGCCCGGCCAAACCGGGACCGGCGAGCCGGACGGCCTCGCCGAGCGCGTCGAGCCCCTGCTTGGTGCGCCCGGCGTAGACGAGCGTCGCGCCCAGGGTCGCGAGCACGTCGGCCTCGCGGTCGGGGTCGCCGCGCGCGAGCCGCAACGCGATGCGGAGCTGCCCGATCGACTCGGCGATGTCCCCGAAATCACGCAGGACGATGCCGATCACCTGGCGGCAGACGGAGGCGTCCGCCCGGCCCGGCGAGGCGGCGAGCAGCGCGCGGGCGCGGGTCAGCGCCTCGCGCGGGCGCGACGCGGCGAGGGTCAGCAGCTCGGCTGGTCCGTTCGGCGCAGGCCCGGCGGTTCCGCCTTCCCCCGTCACATCAAGGATGGTAAACCGGGCCGGTGTCTTCCGAGGAGAAACCGCGGCCGCGCCGCACCAGGCTCGAAGCACAGATCGAGCTGATACTGGCGAAACTCAGCGACCCCGAGCGCAATCGGCGGGTCGGCGCGGCGCCGTCGGACTGGCGGGAGAAGGACGAAATCGAGTACCTGTACCACGAAGAGCACTGCCTGGTGCGCGACGAGGATCTGGCCAGGCTGCAGGCGATCGTGGGCGGCGAACCCGTCGACCACATGATGAACGGCGTCACGCTGCTGTGGGTCGAGGGCTCGGATGTGCCCGAAATGATGCGGGAGGTCGACGCGCGGCTCGGCGTCGGCGTCGCGACACCGAATCACGTACTGTCGATCACTCCCGTGCATTGCTGTCCGGCCACGGAGCCGGAAGTCACCGCTGCATGTAAGCCCGATCCCGGTGTCTGCCCCGGCGACGCGGGTGACGGCATCGTCGTGTCCGTTGTGGACACCGGGCTGCTGGCTTCCGCGCCCGCCGAGCATGCTTGGCTTTCCGGTGTCACCGGTGACATCGAGAACCCGTTCGGTCCCGGCAACCTGATCCAGCCGTACGCGGGGCACGGCACGTTCATCGCGGGCGTGGTCCGCTGCATGGCGCCGCGTTCGACGGTGATCGTCGAAGCCGGGCTGCGCAACGCGGGCGCGCAGTTCGAGTCGGAGATCGTCAAGGGACTCGACGCCACCCTGAACGAGATGCCCGACGTCATCAGCCTGTCCGCGGGCGGCCGGACGCGCGACAACCTGCCGCTGCTCGGCTTCGAGGTCTTCTACCAGAACCGGCTGCGGCACTACAAAGGCGTCGTCCTCGTCGCGGCGGCGGGCAACGACGGCGACCGCGGCCCGTTCTGGCCCGCGGCCTTCCCGTGGGCGGTCTCGGTCGGCGCGCTCTCGGCCAACTGGCGCACCCGCGCGTCCTTCAGCGACTTCGGCGGCTGGGTCGACGTCTACGCGCCGGGCGAGCAGCTCGTCAACGCCTACGCCACCGGCACCTTCGTCTGCGAAGAACCCCCGCACGCCGGCGAACGCCGCGAGTTCACCGGCCTGGCCCGCTGGAGCGGCACCTCGTTCTCGACCCCACTGGTCGCCGGCCTGATCGCGGCCCGGATGTCCCGCACCGGTGAGAACGGCCGCCAGGCCGCCGACGCCCTCCTCGCCGCCGCCCGCGCGGCCGCGCTCCCCGGGGTCGGCCCGGTCCTCCTCCCCTGCGCCGACGGCGAACCCCCCGCCCACCCCCACCACTGCTGCCATTAGCCCCGGATGGAGCCGAACCCCGAAAGTGGCTTTCGTCAGGTGTTATCTGACAAAAGTGGCTTTCGGGGCATGGGATCTGACGAAAGCCACTTTCGGGGTATCACGAGCCTCAGAGGTGCCAGTTGGCTGTGATGAGGCCGTGGTTGGAGGCGAGGTAGTGGAACCAGGGGCGGCCCAGGTCGTCGGTGCCCGCGAAGCGGGTGCGCGAGTGCCCGTCCGACGCGGTCTGGACGCCGTTGGTGCGCGCCGACATGCCCCACGAGTTCAACCACTCGTCGGCGTGGCCGACCGTCCGCCAGTGCCGTCCGTCGCCTGCCTCGTCGGTCAGGCGCTGGGTCATGTCGACCGCGCCGGACAGCTCGAAGTTCTGGTCGTCGACGTACTTCGCGGCCGAGGTGTCCACGGTGATCGGGTACGACCAGGAGTGCCGGGAGGCCTGCGTTTTCCCGTTCACGGTGGCCGAGGACGTCTGCCGCCCGGAGTCCGTCTGGACCACGTGCTGGACGAGGCCGTTGCCGGTGACGTCGTCGCTGTTGCGGTAGGACCGGGTCCGCTCGACCCGCGTCCACACCCGGCCGGCCGAGGTGTCGACGTACCCCGCGGTCACGTCGCGCCGGTCCGCGGTCACGGTCGCGTTGACGCCGCCGGAGATGTCCCGCACGACCGTCTTCTGCGCCGCGACCGGCACGACCTCGGACGAGGTCAGCTCACCCTTGGTTTGCGTCAAACCCTTGTCGGTGTACAGGAACAGCGTCGGCACCACGTGCCAGTTCCCGCCGATGTTGGTGACCGAGAACGACAGGTCGTGCGTCTTGCCGTCGACGAGCCGTCCCACGAACGGCGTCACGTCGACGGTCTCTGGCCGCATGCTGAACGTGTCGATGGCGACCAGCGGCCGCCACAGCGTCGGCACGATCCCGCCCGAGTAGATGTGCGGGAACGTGTGCACCCCGGCCACCGGCGTCCCGTCCAGCGCCGCGGTCGCCTCGCGGAACGGGCCATGGCCGCACAGACCGGCCGACGGGTACTTCGCGGAGACTTCGTCGGGCACGTCGTCGAACCACTGCTCGTCGCAGGCGCCGCCTTCGAGGGTGACCTCCAGCGAAGCGCGGACGATGTTGCGCGGCAGGTCCTTCAGCGGGAAGTGCACGGTGCCCTGCGCGGGCGTGGCCTCCTGCGAGGCGAACCCGGCGACGTGGTCCGGCACCTCGGGCGCGGGGTGCTTCCGGTCGGCCTGGTAGTAGGTGAGCGTGACCGTCTGCAGGTAGTTACCGGTGTAGACGTCGGTCTGGTAGTTGATGATCCCGCCGCGGAACGGCTGCGGCGTGCGCAGCAGCGCGCTGTAGTTCGTGAGGTCCTTGTCGAACTTGTAGGTGATCGCGCGCCTGCCCTCGCCGCTGGGCTCCTCGGTGGTGCCCCAGTAGACCTCGGTGTCGCCGATCTTCAGGTCGCCGAACCGGTCGTACTGGCGGCCTTGGACGGTGATCGTCTGATCCAGCACGACTTTCGCCCACGGGCCGGGGCACGCGGGCGGCGGCGTCAGCGTGCCGGAGAACAGCTGGTTCGACCGGTCCGGCGCGTTGGATGGGAACCGATCGGCGAGGGTGACCTTGCAGCTCGGGGTGTCCGGCCGGGAGACCGCGGGTGCCGGTGTCACCGGATCGTCGGTGTCGCCTTCGATGAACCCCGCGAAGGCGGGCGTGACCGCCACGAACAACGCCAGCAAAGCCGTGAGCAACACCGACAGAACCCGCACGAAACGCCCCTTCGTCCTGGGTGATCACCGGTTTTCGAGCCTAGTGCGCGCGGCATGCGACGAACGTCGGTCGTCGGAACTGTCGGTGCGGTCTGGGAGTATTCGGACATGACCGGCGCACTGATCGGACGAGACCACCCCGCGGGCGTGCTCCGCGGGGAGATCGGCCGTGCCGCCGAAAGCCACGGCGGGCTCGTGCTGGTCACCGGCGAGGCGGGCATCGGCAAGACCACGCTCGTCACCGGCGCCGTCGAGGAGGCGCGCAGGCTGGGCGCGCTCGTGCTCGGCGGCACCTGCTGGGATTCCGGCAGCGCGCCGGGGTATTGGCCGTGGGTGCAGGTGATCCGCGCGCTGAAACGGGCCGCGACGCCGGAGGAATGGGCCGCGGTGGACACCGGTCCGCTGGCCGCGCTGCTCGGCGAGGGCGGCGAGGCGGTCGAAGGCTTCGAGCTGTACGACGCGGTGACCACGGCGCTCGTGTCGGTGTCGCAGAGCCGTCCGGTGGTGGTCGTGCTCGACGACCTGCACTGGGCCGACCAGGCCTCGCTCAAGCTCCTGGGGTTCGCCGCGCAGCACACCTGGTTCGAGCGGCTGCTGCTCATCGGCACGTACCGGGACGTCGAGGTCGAGGCGGTGGATCATCCGCTGCGCGAGCTGATGCTGCCGCTGGTGGCCAAGGCGACCACCGTGACGTTGACCGGCCTCGGTGCCGGCGAGGTCGCCGCGCTGATGGAGCGCACGGCGGGCGCGCAGCCGGACGGCGAGCTGGTCGCCGAGGTGCACGCGCGCACCGGCGGCAACCCGTTCTTCGTCGAGCAGACGGCCCGGCTGTGGCACAGCGGCGGGTCGGTCAGCGCGATCGCGCCCGGCGTGCGCGAAGCGTTGCGGCGCCGGCTTTCCCTGCTGCCGGAGCCGGTCGTGCGGCTGCTGGAGAGCGCGGCCGTGCTCGGGCGCGAATTCCACCGGCAGGTGCTGGCGGCCACCGTCGCCGAGCCGGTGCCGCAGGTCGACAGGCTGCTCGACCAGGCGGTCACCGCGCGGCTGGTGACCGTGCGCGGCGCCGGGCTGTTCAGCTTCGCGCACGACCTGGTCCGCGAGTCGCTCTACGGCGAACTGGGCGAAGACCAGCGGCGGCAGCGGCACGCGGCGGTCGTCCGCGCGCTCGATCGCTCCCCCGCGCTGGCCGAGCGGGTCTTCCCCGCGGACAGGGCCCGGCATGGCTTCCTCGCGGGCGCGGAGGTCGACACCACGAGCGCGGTCGATCTGCTCGTCGCGGCCGCCCGTGACTCGGCGGCCAGGCTCGCCACCGAGGAGACGATCGGGCATTTCCGCCGGGCGCTGGAGATCGTGGCCGATCCGGGGCGCCGCGCCAAGCTCGCGCTGGACCTCGGTGGTGAGCTGCTGCGCTCGGGTGAGCAGGTGGAGAGCTGGCAGCGGTTCGACGAGGCGCTCACGCTCGCCCGCGAGCTGGAGGACCCCGACCTGCTGGCGCGTGTCGGCCTCACGCTGACGAAATGGGCGAACCCCGGCGAACGTGAGCAGCTCAAGCTCGACGTGCTGGGTCACGCGCACCGGCTGCTGTGCGGTGGCGGCGAGGGACTGACCGTCGAGCAGATGACGCTGGAACTCACCGCGCGGGTCGCGATGCTCGCGCGGGACGACGCGGACGACAACAAGCTGGCCTTCAGCCTGTGGGCCAGGCACGACGCGATCTGGGCGCCCGGCAACGCGCCCGAGCGCGAGAAGCTCACCGACGAGCTGGTGGTCATCGGCCAGCGCACGGGCGACCTCGAGATGGAGCATTTCGCGGCCTCGCTGAAGTGGGTGGCGCTGCTGGAACAGGGGGATCCCCGGTTCCTCGACCAGTTCCACGTCTTCGTCAGGCTGACCGAGCGCCAGGCCACGCCCGCGTCGGAGTTCGCCGCCAAGGTCGACCAGAGCATCATCGCGACGCTGATGGGCCGCTTCGCCGAAGCCGCGACGCTGCTCGATCAGGTCGTGCGAGCCTACGGCCACCACCATGCCCTTTTCGGGGACATGGTGGCTCACCTCACCTGGACGTCGTTGCTGGCGCAGGGCCGGTTCGAGGAGCTGGCCGAGCTGCATCCCCGGCTGCGCGAGGAGGGATACGCGGCGTCCTGGCTGCTGGAGACCATCACGGCCGCCCAGCGCGGCGACGCCGTCGCGGTGCGGGAGCTGTACGCGCAAGCCGCCGCGAACGAGCCGTACCCACTCGATCTCGGGCAGCTGTGGCTGCGCTGCCAGGCACAGGCGGCGGCACTGTCCGGCGATCTCGCCTGGTGCGCGCGGCTACGCCCGAAGTTCGCCGAATTCAGCGGCGCGTGGCTGGTTTCCCTGTACGGCTGCGACATCAGCGGCCCGATGGACCTGTGGGCCGGCGTGCTCGACCTCGCGCTCGGGCGCTGGGACGACGCCGTCGGGTCGCTCACGGCCGCCTACCGCTCCGCGGACCGGATGCGGATCCGCACCTGGTCGGTCGAAGCACGGGCCTACCTGGGCGAGGCGCTACTCGGCCGGGGCGAGACGGAGGCCGCCACCGCGTTGTTCGACGAGGTCGCCCGCGAGGCGGAGTCGCTCGGCATGCGGCACATCCCGGTTCGCGTCGGGCGGTCACGCACCTTCGTTCCCCCGTCCGCCAACGAATTCCGCCGCGAAGAGGCGGTGTGGCGGCTGGGCTTCGAAGGGGTCACAGCGCATCTGCCGGACGCGAAAGGCTTGCGGGACCTGCATTTCCTGCTCAGCAGCCCAGGTTCGGAGATACCGGCCGTTCGCCTGCTCAACCCGGACGGTGGTGACGTCGTCGTCGCGGCCAAGCGGCTCGGCGGCGACGCGATGCTCGACGACGAGGCCAAAGCCCGGTACAAGCGCAGGCTCGACCAGCTCGACGCCGAGATCGACGAAGCCACCGAGCTGGGCGAAGACGAGCGAGCGTCCAAATTGGACACCGAGCGCGACGCGCTGCTCCACGAGCTGCGCGCGGCCGCCGGGCTCGGCGGCCGCACCCGGCGCCTCGGCGACGAGGCGGAGCGCGCCCGCAAGACCGTCACCGCCCGCATCCGCGACACCCTGCGCAAGATCGGCGAGGTCCACCCGCCGCTGGCCGCGCACCTGCGTGACTCCGTCACCACCGGCTCGACCTGCCGCTACGCCCCCGCCGCGCAGATCCCCTGGCGCCTATGACGGCGCCAGGGGATCCCGGACCAGCTCACTTGCGGTTGTAGAGGCGCATCGTCAGCGTGCCGAAGACCGCGATCAGCAGCGCGCCCGCGATCAGCACCCAGAGAATCTCGCCGCCGTCGGTCTTGCCGTCCATGAGCGAGCGGACCGCGTCGACGATGTGCGTGACCGGGTTGACGTTCACGAAGGCCTGCAGCCAGCCGGGCATGGTGGCCGGGCTGACGTAGACGTTGCTGAGGAACGTCAGCGGGAACAGCACCAGCATGCTCACGCCCATCACCGACTTCTCGGTGCGCAGCAGCAGCCCGAACATCGTCCAGATCCACGAGAACGCGAACGAGAACGCCAGCAGGAGCAGCACGCCCGCCGCCACCCCGGCCACGCCGCCCGCCGGCCGGTAGCCGAGCACCAGGCCGACGCCGAGGATCACCACGGACGCGATGAAGTAGCGCAGCAGGTCGCCGAGCAGATAGCCGACCATCGCGGACGGGCGCCAGATCGGCAGCGTGCGGAACCGGTCGAACACGCCCTTGGCGATGTCGGTGTTCACCGCGATGCCGGTGTACATGGTGATCATCAGGATGCTGCTCGACATGATCCCCGGCAGCAGGTACTGCAAGTACTGCTCGGTCGAGCCCGCCAGCGCGCCGCCGAAAAGGTAGGTGAACATCAGCGTCATCATCAGCGGGAACGCGGTGACGTCGAACAGCTGCTCCGGCACGTGCTTGATCTTCAGCACCGCGCGCCAGCCGAAGGTGGCCGAAGTGGACAGCGCGCCCGGACGCGGCGGCCGCTCCTTGGCGATCAGCAGGGCGGCCAGGTCTTCCGGCTTGGGTGCGGCGAGTGTCTCGTTTTCCTGGACTGCGGTGGTCATGCTGCTGCCTCCACGGGACGGTCGGTGAGGGCCAGGAAGACCTCGTCGAGGCTCGGCTGGCCGAGGGAGAAGGTGTCGACGGTGATGCCGGCGTTCGCCAGTTCGGCGAGCGCGCGTGAGGACTGCTCGGCCGAGTTCAGCCCGCTCGCGAGCCGCGCGGTGAGCGCCAGCGGGTCGGCGTCGAGGATGACCTGGGCGTCGAGTGTCTTGGCCAGCAACACTTCCGCGGCGGGCCGGTGCCCGGGATCGCGCAGTCGCAAGTGGACGGCGCCGACGCCGACCGAGGCCTTGAGCTCGCCCTTGGTGCCCTCGGCGATCACCTTGCCGCGATCGATGACCGCGATCCGCGAGGCGAGCTGGTCGGCCTCGTCGAGGTACTGCGTGGTGAGCAGGACGGTGGTGCCCTGCGCGACGACGGCGCGCACGATGTCCCACACCTGGTTGCGGCTGCGCGGATCGAGGCCGGTGGTCGGCTCGTCGAGGAACAGCAGGTCCGGTGTGTTGAGGATGCTCGCGGCGATGTCGATGCGCCGCCGCATGCCGCCCGAGTAGTTCTTGACCTGCCTGCCCGCGGCCTCGGTCAGCCCGAACGCGTCCAGCAGCTGCGCGGCCCGTTCCCGCGCGGCGGGCTTGCGGTGCCCGAGCAGCCTGGCGAGCAGCACCAGGTTCTCGGTGCCGGTCAGGTCCTCGTCGACCGAGGCGTACTGCCCGGTGAGGCTCACCCTGCCGCGCACGGCGTCGGCCTCGCGGACGACGTCCTTGCCGAACACCAGCGCCTGGCCGCCGTCCGGCCGGAGCAGCGTGGCGAGCATCTTGACCGCGGTCGTCTTGCCCGCGCCGTTGGGCCCGAGCACCCCGTAGACGGTGCCCGCGGGCACCGCGAGATCGACGCCGTCGACCGCCCGGTTGTCGCCGAAGACCTTGACCAGGCCCGACGTTTCGATGGCCAGCATGTGTTTTCCTTTCAAGAGACGTAGGGTCGTGCGATGCGGGCGTCACGCAGCGCGAGACCCCACCAGATGAGCTCGTCGAGCAGCGCGCGGGCCGCTTGGCCGTGCCGCTCGCCGAACTCCGTTTCGAGCAGGCTGAAGCCCACGCCGTCGCGCAGGGTGACCGTGTGCAGCTCGGTGAAGACCGACCTCAGCTGCTCCACCGCGTAGAGCCCCTCGGACCGGTAGCCGTACGACACGAACCCGACCGGCTTCGCCCGCCACTCGTCGTACGCGCAGTCGATCGCCTGCTTCAGCGACGCGGGGAAGCTCCGGTTGTACTCGGGCGTCACGACCACGAACGCGTCCGCCGCGCCGACCCGCTCCGCGAACCGGCTCATCTCCGCGGTCGCCTCGTGCGGGTACCGGCACGGCAGCTCGAATCCCGCCAGATCGACCACGTCGACCTCGAGCTCACCCCGCCGCCCGGCCACCCCGGCGAACCACCGCCCGATGTCCTCCCCCGCCCGGCCTTCCCGCGTGCTCCCGATGATCACCGCCACCCGCAGCTTCACCCTGGGCTCCTCTCGCTTCACCCTCCAGGCGCCAGATCGCCCGCCAGACGGGATCTAGCGGCCCGCGAGAAAGAAAGAAGCCCCGGTCCGCGGGAGGCGCGGGACCGGGGCCGGGGTGATGCGGATGGGAGCCTCCGGGGGCGGGGTGTCAGGGTGCCCCGCCCCCGGGGCGACTCAGGTGCCCTGTGCGAGGGCGATCGCGCCGCGCAGGGCGGCGTCTTGGTCGAACTTCGCCGAGACGAGCTCGGGCGGGAACGGCACCGCGCAGGCGAGACGTTCGCGCAGCGCGGGCAGGATGACGTCCGCCGAGCGGACCAGGCCGCCGCCGACGGCGATGCGCTGGGGATCGATCGCGATCGCCAGGTTCGCCACGTGCATCGACAGCTCGTCCAGCGCCGAGGTGACCAGTTCCTTGGCCTGCGCGTTGTCGCGCGCGAGGCGGAAGAGCTCACCGGCGGTGACCGGACGGCCGAGCATCTCGCTCGCCCGGCCGCCCAGCCCACGCCCACCGACGGCTTCCTCCAGCGGCGCCGCTCCGCTGGTGAAACCCTCGGTGTCCTGCGGTGCGAGAAGGTTGTAGCCGATCTCGCCCGCAGCGCCATTGGCCCCCGGCAGCACGCGGCCGCCCACCAGGACCGCCGCGGCGATCCCAGTCCCGAGGGACAGGAACATCGCCGGATCGGTGCCGGCCAACGCCCCCCATTTCCATTCCGCCAGCGCGGCCGCCTTGGCGTCCGTGCCGGTCGCGATCGGCACCCCGGGGAACTCCGCCGCGACCAGGTCGTGCAGGTGCAGCTTTTCCCAGCCGGGGACGTTCGGCGCCAGCAGGATGCGGTCCGGCAGCACGATCCCCGGGCTGACCACGCCGACGGCGACCGGGCTCGCGCCCGCGCCGTCTTCGGCCAGCAGTGCTCGCGCCGCGGCCAGCGCCCGGGTCACGACCTGGTCCGCACCGCACTCCGCGTCCGTGGAAATCCGGCTTGTGGCCAGCAGGTTCCCGGCGCGGTCGGACAGACCCAGTGCCACCTTGGTGCCGCCGAAGTCGATCCCGAGAATGAGCTCCTGTGTCACGCGCAGACCACCAGCCTGCCGGTGTTGAAGCCGGTCACGCTGACCACCGGAGTCGCCCCGTTCAGCTCGGACACGGGGTAGGTCGACGTCAGGGTCTGCGATTGCCCCGGCCACAACGTGGCGTTGTTGTCGTCCCACGATGCGCTGCGCACCTGGTTGTCGCCCGGCAGTTCCCGGCCGTCCGCGGTGCCCCGGCGGACATCGGCCCGCAGGAAGAACCCGACGGCGGGCTTGCCGGTGGTGTTGGTGATCGTCACGGTCGTCGTCGCCTGGCCGTGCGAGACGGTGGTGGACGCCTTCGCCGAGACCGTGGCCTTGGGCAGGTTCTGCAGATCCTGCAGGTTGGCGTACTGCGACAGCGTCGCCTGCGGCTGGCCGAGCGTCTTCTCCCAGTCGACCACGTCCTGCTGCGTCGACAGCCAGTAGACGTTGCGGTCCACCAGCTTGCCGTTCTTCTTCACCTGCAGCTCGACGAAGAACACCTGCGCCTTGGCGGGCGGGACGGTCGCGGCGGGCACCTTCGGCTTGATGACGTCGTTGCGCACGACCTGGCTGCCCAGCGACAGATCCGAGGCGGTCTGGTCGTCGAGCACCTTGCCGTTGACGTCATAAACCTTGGACTGCACCGAAATCCCGGATTCGGTCGCGCCACCCAGGTTGTCGAGCGTGACGCTGTTGGTGTCGTAGCCGTACAGCGCGTGCAGCGGCCGGTTGGCCTTCTTGGCGCCGTAGAACGCGCCCGCCTGGTCACCGTCGTTGTTGTACAGCGACCACAGCAGCGTCGGCCAGCCCTTGTTCAGCTGCCAGTAGACGATGCCGGTCGACGGGTTGTCCTTGTCCGTCGAGTGGTGCAGGAACGCCTCGAACTGCGAGCGCGTGTTCTCGTAGTTCGCGATCTGCGCCAGCTGCACGTAGGACTCGAGCGAGTTCCACTTGCCGTAGCGGTTGCTGATCGAGTTGTCCAATGTGTACAGCGTGCCGAACGCGTAGCCGCCGTGCCCGGTCTCGAAGTTCGCGTGGTACTGGTTGTAGTCCGGCTCTTTCCACAGCTTTTCCTGCTCCGCCGGGGAAAGGAAACGCTTGATCGAGTCGAGCGTCGGCACCGTGTGCCCCGCGCTGGCCTCGCTCGAGAAGCCCCACGAGCCGCCCGCGTTCGTCCGGCTGCTGTCCTCCGGGTCGAAGTGCGAGGTGTCGTACCAGTAGGACGGCGGGACCCAGTCGTACGGCCCTTCCTTCTCACCGGCCTGGCCCAGCGTCGGGGTGCTCTTGTACTCCGCCGAAGCGACGAGGGAGACGTTGAAGTCCGACTCCTTGAACGCCTTCAGCGTCTCGCTCTCCTGACGCGGGATCGGCTCGTTGTCGCTCCAGCCGTAGTTGAAGACGCTCGGGTGGTTCCGCTCGCGCTGGCCGATGCTGTACGCCGAGTCGTGCATGATCCGGTAGTCGCGCTCGTTCAGCTTCGACGCGTCCTCGGGCTGCCACGCGTCACAGCACAGGAATCCGCCGATGACCAGCAGACCGGCCCGGTCGGCCTGGTCGTAGAAGTCCTGCGGCATGTCGTGGCCTTCGAGCCGCAGCCCGTTGAGGCCCAGGCTCTTGATCAGCGAGAGCTGGTGCGCGACGTCGGCCTTGTCGTACTTCAGGAACAGGTCCGGCGCGTAGCCGCCGCCACGGAAGACGAACTCCTTGCCGTTGACGCCGAACTTCCGCGCGCCTTCCGGTGCGGGCGACGACTTGCCGACCAGCCGCGAGCTGATCGAGCGGATGCCGAAGCTGCTCTTCGACGACGTCGACAGCACGCCGCGCTGTGAGACCGCGGTGGTCAGCCCGTACAGCGGCTGGTCGCCCATCGAGTACGGCCACCACAGCTTCGGCCGCGAGATCCTCAGCGCGCTGAAGCGGTCCGGCCCGAACGTGACCGTCTGCTTCTTGCCGGCCGGGACGGTGACCTGCTGCCGCACGACGATCGGGAGACCGCCCGGCTGGGTGATCACCGCGGTGACGTCGCCGGTCTGCACGGCGGTCGTGTTGTTGGTGACGTCGACCTTCGCGGTCAGCGCCGACTTGCTGCCGTCGGCCGCGGTGTCCTGGTTGACGTGCGCGTTGTCCCCGCTGAGCGCGTTGGAGATCTGCAGCTCCGGCGGGTACTGGATGCCGGTGTTGTTGTCCGGCGGGATCTGGCCCCAGTCGACCTGGTCCAGGGTGTACATCTTCAGCGGGTCGTTCGGGTACACCTTGATCGCCAGCGTGTTCCGGCCCGGCCGGACGAGCGGCGTGATGTCGAAGGTGTGCCCGGCGAACGCGCCGGAGACGAGGTCCTTGGTCGCGATCTGCTTGCCGTTGACCCAGACGTCGCCCTCACCGACGACGCCGGGGATGGTCAGCTTCGCGAACTGGCCCGGCTTGAAGTCGGGGGTGAAGTCCGTGCGGTACCACCACGGGTCCGAGAACGGCTTGGTGACGACCGGGCCCAGCTTGTCGACGTACCCGAAACACTTGCGCATGTTGTCGGAGTAGTAGACGTCCGGGCATTTCCCGTTCTGCACCAGCGCGGTCAGCTCGGTGCCGGGCGCGCCGGCGTCGTCGACCTTGACCGGCAGCCAGCCCTTGGTCGGGTACCCGGGCGCCGAGACCTTCTCGCCGCCGTCGGGCACGGACGCGGTGGTGAGCACGTCCCAGCCCTGGGTCCCGATCTTGGACGAACCTTGGCTTCCCTGCGCGGCGGCGAGCTGGATGGCCTCGTCGTCGGTCTGCGCGGCGGCAGGCTGCACCACCGTGAAAAGCCCCGGCAAGAGGATCAGCGCGGCTCCGGCCGCCAGGCGGGCCATGGACGGTCTCGTCATGCTGCGGCCCCTTCGTTTTCCGTGGTCACGAACGCCTCGCGGATCTCCTTGGGACCGAACGGCCAGACCTTCTCCGTCGCGGCGTAGCCGAGGAAGGCCACGATCCCGAGCGCGATCCAGCCCACCGAGAGCCAGATCGACAGCGTGGTGGCCGAGTAGTAGATGTAGACCCAGCCCGCGAGCGCGATGATGGTCGGGACCGGGTAGAGGAACTGGCGGTACGGCCGCTTCAGGTTCGGCTGGCGCCGCCGCAGCACGATGATGGCGGCGACCTGCGCGACCGACTGGATGATCACCAGCACGGCCAGCGCCGCGTTGATCACGTCGGTCAGCGTGAACAGCGAGCCGATCGCGGTGATCAGGCCCATGGTGATGACGCCGAGCGTCGGCAGCTTCAGCTTCGGGTGCAGCTTGGCGAAGACGGGCAGGAACACCTTGTCGCGCGCGGCTTCGTAGGGCACCCGCGAGCCGCCGAGCAGACCGGCGAAGACCGAGCCGACGGCCGCGATCACGATGCCGACGGTGATCACCTTGGACACCCCGGAGCCCCACGCGTTCTCCATCACGGTCGACGCGACGGACGAGGCGGTCTTGAGCTCCTCCAGCGGGATCGAGCCGAGCACGCCGACCTGCAGCAGGAAGTACAGGCTCATGATGCCGAGGATCGACAGGATGATCGACTTCGGCAGCGTCTTGCCTGGCTCCTTGACCTCGGCGCCGAGGTAGGCCGAGGTGTTGTAGCCGAGGTAGTCGTAGATGGCGATGATCAGGCCTGCGCCGAGACCGGTCCAGAACGCGCCGCCGCCCGCGAACGCGCCGGGAGTGAAGGCGAAGGCCTGCGTGGCGTTGAAGTTCGAGAACGCCGCGACGATGACCGCCAGCGTGGCGAACAGCATGATCGTGAACAGGACCGTGGTCAGCTTGGTGATCTCACCGATCTTGCGGAACAGCGCCAGCACGATCAGCAGGATGACGCCGATGCCGACGGCCTTGCCCAGCCCCGTGGTCTGGCCGTTCTCGGCCAGTCCCGGCACCAGGTAGCCGAGGTACTGGACGAGACCGATGATGCCGGTCGACATGATCAGCGGGATGAAGAGCACCGCGCTCCACGCGAACAGGAACGGCATCAGCCGCCCGGTGCGGTACTGGAACGCCTCGCGCAGGTAGAGGTACGTGCCACCGGCCCCCGGCATGGCCGCGCCGAGCTCGGCCCAGATCAGGCCGTCGGCTAGCGCGATGATCGCACCGATGATCCACCCGAACATCGCCTGCGGCCCGCCCATGGTGGCGACCATGGCCGGGATGGTGACGAAGGGGCCGATCCCGCACATCTGGGTCATGTTGATCGCGGTGGCCTGCAGCGGACCGATCTTCCGTTCCAACCCCGAAGCCGCAGCTCCGGTGTCGCCCGATCGGGTGGGTGAACTCACGAGGTGCCTCCATCCAATAGTTAGTAAAGTTTCTTAACATATTTCTAGCGGCACTGGAAGGGTTACCGCGTAAAGTTGCGGCAACACCGGGCGGAAAAAGGACATTCGATGACATCCAGCAGGACACCGCAGGTGGGCACGCCCGCGAGCATGCGTGAGCTCAATCAGCGGGTCGTGCTCGAGCGGTTACGCGTCGGAGGCGAGGCCACCCGCCCGCAGATCTCGACCGACACCGGGCTGTCCAAGCCCACGGTCGGCCAGGCGCTGCTCGACCTCGAGCAGCGTGGCCTGGTCCGCACCGCGGGCCGCACCTTCTCCGGCCCCGGCCGCTCGGCCGTGGTGTACGAGGTCAACCCGGCGGCCGGGCACGTGCTCGGCATCGACATCGGCCGCCAGGCGATCCGGTTCGCCGTCGCCGACCTCAACGGCACGATCGTCGCCAGGCTCGACGAGCCCAACCGCGCCCGCTCGGCGAACGCGCTGATCAAGAAGGTCCGCCAGAGCGCCGACAAGGCGATCGACCAGGCCGGGCTGCTGCACGCGGACATCGTCGCGACCGTGGTCGGCAGCCCCGGTGTGCCCGACCCGCGCTCGGCGACCCTGCACCGCACCCCCAACCTGCCGGGCTGGGAGCGCAAGGGCCTGCTCAACGAGCTCGAGGTCGCGCTCGGCCCCAACCTGGTGGTCGAGAACGACGCCAACCTCTCCGCCGTCGGCGAGCACTCGGCGGGCGCCGCGCGCGGGCGCGACGTGTTCGTCTGCATCACGGTCGGCACCGGTGTCGGCATGGGCATCCTGGTCGACGGCAAGCTCTTCCGCGGCGCGAAGGGCGCGGCGGGCGAGATCGCGTACCTGCCCTACGGCTGGCCGGACAACCGCACGGTCTCCGAGCACGACGGCGTCCGCCAGGGCCTGCTGGAGTCCGCGGCCGCCGCGCGCCCGTTCGTCGAAGACGCGGTCGCCAAGGGCCTGCCGGTCACCACGGCCAAGGAGGTCTTCGAACTCGCCCGCGACGGCGACCCCGGCGCCATCGCCGCCGTCCGCGACGAGGCGCACCGGCTGGCCTTCGTCGTCTGCTCGGTCGCCGCCGTGCTCGACCCCGAGGTCGTGGTCCTCACCGGTGGCATGGGCGGCAACGCCGATCTGCTCGCCGAGCCGATGCGCGAGGCGCTCACCCACATCACCCCGCTCAATCCGGAGATCATCGCGGGCGAGCTCGGTCCCGACGCGGTGCTCACCGGCGCGATCGCCACCGCGCTCGACACCGCCCGCGATGTGGTCTTCGACCGGCGCGGCCAGGCGGGATAACGATCCGCCGAGCGGCCGGTCACAAAACCGGTCTTCCTGTTGCATGATGGGGTGTTCGCACAAGTGCGCCCCGTTACTTGTGCCCCGGGAAGTTTTCGAGGGAGGAGCGCTCATGCGGCACGCCGAGCTGAAAACGGACGTGGTGGATCTGAGCGGGCTTTCGCTGAAGGAGCTGCGGACCAGCGCGGATCCGGTGCTGCTCGCCTCGGTCGCGCTGCTGGCCGACCGGACAGAGCACAGCCGCCCGGTGGTGCTGCAGAACCAGGCCACCAAGGAGAACTGACCACGGCGCGCGATGCTGCGCAACCATCGTGTGTCGCTGGTCAGCTTCGACGCGCTGGCCGCGGGCGAGGGCAACGCCGCGATCGCCGGGCGGTTGAAGCAAACGCATCGCAGCCGTCAGCTCGCGCTGGTGCGCGCGGTGTTGGACCGTGCGTCGGCACGTGCGCCGGGACTCGGCCCGCTGCCGACGCTGGAAGCCGCGTGGTGGCTGCTTTCCGAAGCGCAGCAAGCCGATCCCGGCGCGGCCGAGGCCGTCATCACCAACCCGCAGCTCGGCCTGTGGGCGGCGAAAGCGTTGCGGCGGCTGGGAAACACGGCCACCAGCGACACCCCGCTGTGGGCGGACCTCGGTTACCTGCACCTCACCGCGACGGCCGCCGCCATCCGCGCCGGGCTCGATTTCCGGGCCAGGGTCCCGGTTTCGCACGGCGTGGTCGTGCTGCCGACACTCGGCATGGCCGAGCTTTCCGGGGCACGGCCATGGGACATCGCGGAGGTGCACAGCGAGCGCGGGCGCGTGCTCGTGCGCGGCGCGGCGGGCAGCGTCCGCCTGCCGCCGGACCCGGCGGGCGACGGCCTCGGCTGGCACGCGCTGCGGCTGCTGCGGGTCGGCGATGACGCCAACCCGCTCGAAGTCTGGCTCGACGACCTCGATCCGTACCGCGGTTTCGACGAACCCCTGGAACCACAACGGGTTTCCGCCGAGGAAAGCAGCGCGTGGCAGTCCGGTCTCGCGGCGGCCTGGCGGCTGCTCACCGAGCACCACCCCACGCTGGCTGGCGAGATCTCGGCGGGCCTCACCACGCTCGTCCCCCGCCCGGCGACCGGCAGGCTCGACTCGTTCAGCGCCTCGCACGGCGACACCTTCGGCTGCATCGTGCTTTCCCTGCCCCCGGACGCGACCGGCTTCGCGGCGACGCTGATCCACGAGTTCCAGCACAGCAAACTGGGGATCCTGCTCGAACTGCTCGACCTCGTCGGCGCCGACACCGGCGGCGACCGGTTCTACGCGCCATGGCGTGACGACCCGAGACCGCTGATCGGGCTCCTGCACGGGGTCTTCTCGTACCTCGGCGTCACCGCGTTCTACCGCACCCACCGCACGGTGGCCACCGGCGCGGACGCGCGGCTCAGCCATTTCGAGTTCGCCTACCGCCGGGAGCAGGCGAGCGAGGCGACCGCCGCGCTGAGCGGCCTGCCCGAACTGACCCCGCTCGGCCGCCGGTTCGTCACCACCGCGGCGGGCAGGCTCGCGCAGTGGCAAGGCGAACCGGTGCCCGAGGACCTGCTGGCCGCCGCCAGGCGCGCCAACCTCGATCACCGGCTCACCTGGCGGCTGCGGCACCTGCTCGCGGACCCCGCGACCGTCGGCGAGCTGGCCCGCGCGTGGCTGGGCAACCGCCGCAGGCCGCATCTGCGTCTCCCGGAGCCGGCCTTGCGCGCCGGCCCCGGACCCGGGCAGGGGCCCGGGCAGGGGCCCGCGATCCGGGCCGAGCTGACGCGCGTGCGGCTCGGCGACCCCGAGCTGTTCGCGGTCTACCGCGACTCCCCCGAGCTCGCGAACTCCGAGCTGCCCGGCACCACCCCGGCCGACCTCGCGCTCGTCGGCGACGCGCACACCACCGCCGCCCGCGAATTCCGGGCCAGAGTCACCGCGGACCCCGCCGAACCCGGGCTGTGGGCCGGGCTGGCGCTCGCCACCGCGAACCCCGCGCTGCTGTCGGCGCCGGAACTGGTCCGCGCGGTGCACCGCGCGATCACGGACCTGTCCGGCGAGGCGCCCGATCCCCTGCGCCTCGCCACTTGGTTGTCGTGAGTGTTCCGGCCGGTTCTAACCGGCCAAAACACTCACGAGTCAGATCTGCATGGGGTCGATGTCGCAGTTGGCGCGGACGTTGACCGTGGCGTCGTTCGTCGCCGGGTGTTCGGCGCCCAGCACGGCGCGCAGCTTGTTCACCGCCTCCGCCTGCAGCTCGTCGGCTTCGGCGCGGCGGCCGAGGCCGCGCATGTCCAGCGCCAGGTTGACCAGCAGCGCGAGGGTCGACGGGTGGTTGGCGCCGAGTGTCCTCGTCGACCGCTCCCTGGTGTCGACGTCCAGCTCGTACGCGGCCTCCAGCTCACCGGCGGCCGCCTTGTCGCTGGCGAGGTTGGTCGCGCAGACCAGGGTGAACGGGTGGTCGTCGCCCAGCACCGTGCGCAGGTCGGTGAGCGCGGACTCGTTGAGCGCGCGCGCCGCGTCGAGTTCGCCGAGCAGGCGCAGGGTGACCGCGAGGTTCGTCGCGCCCGCGAGGCTGAACGGGTGCTTCGGGCCCCAGCTGGCCACGTACAGCTTGTTGATCTCCGTGCCGAGCTTGCGCGCGCCCTGCTTGTCACCGGCCTGGCGCAGGTCGATCGAGTAGTTCATCGCGGCGGACATGGCGTCGGGGTGGGTCACGCCGTACTTACGCCGGAAACCGTCGTAGGCCTCCTTCGACAGCCGCATGCCCTCCGCGTGGTCACCGGCCTTGCGCCGGGCCACCGCGAGGTTCTTGATCGCGCCCAGTGTCATGACGTGCTGCGGGCCGACCCGGGCCCGCAGCCGGTGGACGGTCTCCTCCTGCCGGTTGCGTGCGTCGCCGTACTGGCCGTTCTCCCGGAGATCGACCGACAGATTGTCGAGTGTCAGCAAGGTATTGCGGTGTTCCGGGCCGAGCACGTCACGCTTGCGCTCCCAGGTGTCCATGTCGAGACTCAGCGCCGCGCCGAAGTCGCCGACCAGGCGGAGGCTGAGCGCGTAGTTGTTGGCGGCGGCCAAGGTGTCGGGGTCGTCGTCGCCGAACCGGCTGCGCGCGCTCTCGTACGCGATCTTGTTGAGGTCACGGGCCGCGGCGAAGTCACCCTTCGCGCGCAGGTCCGAGGCGACGGAGTGCGCGGTGAGCAAGGTTTCCTCGTGGGCGGGGCCGAGTGTCTCGCGCATCAGGTCCAGCGTCCGCTCGGCGACCCGGCGCGCCTCGTCGAACCGGCCGACCGCGCGCAGCGAGCGGGCGTACCACCTCGACACCACGAGGGTGTCCTGGTGGGATTCGCCCAGTTTCTCCGTCCAGTACGTGACCATGTCCTCCGACATCGAGAGCGCGGCCTTCGGGTCGCCCGCGGCGAACAGGTAGACCACGACGTTGATCGCCATCCGGCGGACCCACTCGTCACTGCAGTCCATCGCCACGCACGCGCGCACATGCGGGCGGAGCTCGCCGTAGCGCTGCCAGTTCTCGATGTCGTTCGGGTCGTTCGGGTCGCTGTTGCTCAGCAGCAGATGCGCCGAGTGCCGGGTGCGTATCTGCTCGTCAGGGGTGAGCTTGTTGCGGAGCACGGTTTGCACCAGCCGGTGCAGGCCGATGGTGTTGCTGCGGTGGTCGATCTTGGCCAGGCTGTACCGGTTGATCTCGCGGATCGCCCTGCCCACCAGGATCGGGTCGCTCAGTATCTTTTCCAAAGCCTCGGACAGCGGGATGTTGCGCACGCCGTTGAACAGGGCGCGCGAGATCGGCTCCGGCGCGAAGAAAGCGCACACCTGGAGAAGCTCCAGCGCCCCGGGGTTTTCCTTGGCCAGCCTGTCCAGCGAGACGTTCCAAGCCGCTTCGACCGCGAGCGGGTAGTCGACCGGCGGATTCGACTGCAGCAGTTCGGTGCGCTTGTCCTCGAACAAACGCAAGTACTCCTCCGTCGACATCCCCGTTTCCGCGCGCCAGGCCGCGGCCTGCTCGACGGCCAGCGGGAGGTCACCGAGCACTTCGGCGAGCTGGTCGGCCTCGTCGTCGCTGAGGTCCGCGTTGCGGCGTTGCAGCAGTTCCCGGCTCTCCTCGCGCTGGAAAACCTCGACCTCGATCGGGCTCGCCGCCTTCGACCATTGCGCGTTGCGCGAGGTCACCAGGATGTGCCCGAGTCCCGACGGGAAGAAGCCGCGCACGTCCTCGGGCCGGTCGGCGTTGTCGAACACCAGCAGCCAGCGGCCATACGGCTCACCGAGCCGCAACGTCTCGAGCACCGCGGGGACGGCGGTGTCGGCGGACTGTTCCACCGGCAGCTTCAGCTTCTTGGCCAGCTGGACCAGCGAGTTGCGGATGTCCGGCGGGTTCTCGGCCGAAATCCACCAGACCAGGTCGTAGTCGGCGGCGTAGCGGTACACGTACTCGACGGCGATCTGCGTTTTCCCGATTCCGCCCAAACCGTGAAGCGCGCCAGGCAGGACCGCGGTCGGCGTCGAATCGGAAAGTCGATCACGCAAAGAGCGCAGCAGTTCCGCGCGGCCGGTGAAATTGACATTGCGCAGCGGCACGCCGCCCCACACGTTCGGCTGGTCGCTCGACCGGAAATGTGAAACCTGCTCGGAACTCGTCGCCGTCAAAGCCGCGTCCCCTGTCGTTCTGAATCGGTTAAGACCTTCGGTTGGACCGGGCGAAGATACCGCACCGCCTTCGTGCTTTTCATTCGCATCTGCGGCTTCGGCGTTACTTGATTCCCGGTATGCGTCCAAGGCTTCACCCAATCGACTGGCCCTGCGCCCGTATGGCCCGGACAGTGCTGTCAGAACGTCACGTTGAACAGTCAAGAACGGCTCACTATCAGAGGACACCACCGGCTGGGTGGCCTTGTCGGGGTCCTCCACCACGTGCCGCTGATTGCGGACCGATTCGATCTTCGGCCCCAATACATCCCCCACGACCCTCAATACCCGGGCGGTATCGGAACGCGAGGCCGTGGCCAGCAATTGCGGCCGCAGCCCGGGGTGAAAATCGTATTCCACGCTCATACCGCCCGATTTTCGGTTGCTGACCCGAAACAACAACCGGCTCAGCAAGATCTCCGCGAGCTGCGCCTGCCCCGATTCCGGCGCCAGCGTGTCCTGCACCGCTTTCATCACGCCGATCGTCAACGGCGCCGCGGCCAGCAGCCCGGCCAGCCGGAAAGCTCCCGGGGTGGCGGTCGTGCGGAAACGCAGCAACCGCCGCGACGGCGAAAGCTCTTCCGCGCCAAGCGGTTCCTCCGGCTCGGCGGGCGGCGGCGCGAGCACCGGCAGCCGCAGGCGCGCGGACGACTCGCCGGTCATCAGCTCCGCCCAGCGGGTGAACCAGCGTGGCTCGAGCGCCAGCACCGGCACCTGCACAGGGCCTTTGACCGGGCCACGGGACGGCGGCCGCACCAGGCTCGGCAGCACCCGCATCCCCGTCCACGACCACAGTTCCGGCGGCAGCACGTTCACCACCGCGACCGGTGAGGACCGGCGCCACCGCACGAGCAGCTCGCGCACGGCGCCGGTGCGCCAGCACTCGCCGACGCCGTCGGTGAGCACCACGATGATCCGCCGCCCGGTCGGATCGACCAGCTGGCCGGGATCATGCCGGTGCGCGCCGCCGCCGCCGCGAACGGCGAGCCGCCGCGCGTCGGTGTCCATCAGCACCTGGCGCACGTCGCGGAAAGCGCCTTGGCGTTCGAGCAGCGTCCGGAACTCGAACGCCGTCCGCCGCCAGATCCGCATCGACGCGCTGTCGTCGACGACGAGCACCACGTCGTGCGGATGCTCCTGCGCCGGCACGCGCGCGGGCAGCCACAGTCCCGTTTCCGCCGCCCGGATCGCGGTCGCCTCCTCGTCGACGGTCGTCCGGGTCGCCGACGGCTCGGTCCGCATCATCGGCCGCAACGCGCGCGCGATCTTCAGCTCCTGCGGCAAACCCGACCGCTGCGGCCAGCGCGTGCCTTCCCGCACCACGGCGCCCTGGGTGTGAGCAGGCGTTTCGATGGCCACGACGCCATTTCCGCTTGCGGCGGGCTCCTCGGCGTCCCAAGACTCCAGGCGCGGCAGCGATTCCGGCGGCGGCCCCGGCGGCGTGAACTCGGCGGGCGCGGGGAGGTCCGGCAGCGCGCGCGCTTCGGCGGCGTGGCGCGCACGCTCCGCCTCGCCGATCCTGTCCGCCAGCCAGAGCGCGTCGGCGATTTCCGACGGTTCGAGGCGATCGGCGGTCAGGCGCTCATGCCGGTCCGTCATCCGCTAGTCCGTTTCCGCGGCCCCCAGCCGCTGCCACAGCGCATCGCGCAGCAGGTCCCACTTTTCATCTTGCTGGAAGGCGCCCGAAGTGGCGAGGAAAACCGCGTTGAGCAACTGATCCGCCGCCAGGCCGCCTTCCCGCGCGCTGCGGTCGACGAAGGCGCGGACGAGTTCCGTTCCGTGCTGCACCTCGGTGCCGGGAAAATGCGCGGAGACCATGGTGACGAGCTGCTCGATACCCGGCGCGTGCATGTCGAGGCGCAGGCACCGGCGCAGGAACGCAGGCGGGAATTCGCGCTCCCCGTTGCTGGTCACGACGATGATCGGGAACGCGCGGCAGCGGACGCGGCCTTCGCGCACGGTGGCCCGCTCGCCCCGGTCGGCGGTGAAGACGCTGACCTCCGGCTCGGTCGCCGCCACCCGCACCAGCGGCGGCACGTCGTATTCACCGTCCTCGAAAATGTTGAGCAGATCGTTCGGCAAATCGATGTCGGACTTGTCAAGTTCATCGATCAGCAAAACGCGCGGCTGTTCGTAAGGCAGCAACGCCGTGCCCAGCGGGCCCAATTGCACGAAGTCGCCGATGCCCGCCTCGCCGGAACCGCCCGCCGCCGCCTGGACGCGGCCGATCGCGTCGTACTCCCACAGCCCGTCCCGCGCGGCGCTGCGGCTGGTGATCGGCCAGCGCAGCACCGGCCCGAGCCGCAGTTCCCGCGCGATCTTGTACGCCAGGCTGGATTTCCCGGTGCCGGGACGGCCGGTGACGAGCAGCGGCCGCCGCAGGTAAATGGCGGCGTTGACCATGTTCAGCTCGTCCTGCGTCGCCTTGATGCCACTCACCCGCGAGGCGACGCCGAGCCTGCGGTGGAACTCGCCGTCGTGCTCGGCGGGCGCCGGCAGCGCCGGGCCGCCGTCGAAGCTGCGCCAGCCGGGCGGCGCGGGCAGGACGGCCGACAGGTCGCGTTCGGCACGCGGCAGGCCGGTTCCCTCATAGATCCACCACGCCGGCTTCTGATCGCCGCTCACGACGCCGTCCCCTCCTCGTGCGGAGCCTCCGGTGGGTCCAGCGGCTCGACGGTGCGCTCCGGGTCGTCCCACAGCACGGTGACCCGGTTCCCGACATGACTGCGCGGGCGGGCCGACTGGCTCGCCCTGCTGCGCAACCGGCGCGCCTGTTCGGGCAGCGCGCCCAGGTCCTCCTGCATCTCGCGGACGGCGGCCTCGAACGCGGACCTCGGCCCGTCCGCGCGCGACCACACCATCACCGGGATGCCCGTGCGCAGCCCGACGAGCACCTCGCTCAGCTCGGAGTCGGCAGGCCGCGTCCGCAGCACCAGCGAGAGCACGTCACGCTCGATCGCGAGCCTCGCCTCGAGACCGGTCAGCTGACGTGGTTTCGCCGCCTCGCTCCACAGCCAATGGTCGGTCATCTCCGCGCCAGGGCGCATCTCCTTGAGCAGCGACCATCGCCGCCGCCATTCGCGATGCCAGCGCGGTGCGCGCGCCCGGTCGAGACTGCGGACCACCACTTGGTACGAAAGGCCCATCGGGCGCGGCAGCCCGCTGCCGGACTCGAGATCCCATTGGTCCACCGGCAGATTGAGCAGTTCGAACGGCAGCAGGAATTCGACGCGCACATTCGCCGCGTCCTGCGCCCAGCCCGTCTCGGCCTCCGCGATCAGCTCGGCCACGTGGCGCCGGATCGCGTCCATGTCGCCCGCGAAACCGTCACCGCGCAACGGATGCCAGCCGCCGAGATCGACCTGGCGCCAATGGGTGAGCGTGTAACGGTCGGCGTCGAGCAGGTCGCGTTCCATCCTGATCACCAGATAGGCCATCAGGTCGCCGCCGCGCGGCACCGGTTCCGCGTGCTCGATCCGCAGCGCGCGCATCTTCTCGGTGATGCCGATCCGGTTGGCCTGCCGGTCGTTCCATTCGCGCAGCTGCTCGCACCGCTGATCGCCGAGATGCCGCGCGAGGTACTCGACGAACACCAGCAGCGGCGGCACGCCGTCCGGGCGGGCGTTGACCTGTTCGAGGAACGCCAGCGCCTCCTCCGGCCGCTGGTGGTCGATCGCCAGTTCCGCCGCGACCGGGCCGACCGCCGCGTGCACGAAGTCGACCAGCCGGTCCTCGGACATCCCCGAGATCAGGCCGAGCAGTTCGTCGCGCGCGCGTTCGGGCACGAGATCGAGCGCGGACATGTCGTCGAGCGCCTGGCACGCGCGGCGCACCGCGGGCGAGCCGGGTTCGACGTCGTTGAGCACCTTGGCCAGCATCCCGAGCGCGCGGGGATGCTGGCGTTTGCAGGCGACGAGGATGTGGAACAGGTGCAGCCGGGTCGCGTTCGATTCGGGCACCTGCAACGCGAAGCCGAGATGATCGTCGAGCAGGTCGAGGCAGAGCCGCCGCCCGCCGGGATCGCGCAGCACCGGCACCTGCTCGAGGGTGTCGACGAGCACGCGCCAGCCGTGCCGGTCCGGCCCGACTCCCACTGCCACGACCCCTCCAGCTGTTCGGCGGACTCTTGGGATATCTCAGTGGTTCCCGTTGGACAACCGTCTGCGTGCGACATCCACCAGACGGCGTACCGCGGGCGTGTCCCCTTCGAGACCTCGCACCGCCGTCACGAGTTCGGCGAGGCCGTCGTCGTGCCCCTCACAGGTCCGGACCATCGCGATCACGTGCAGCCTGGCGCGCGAGTGATAGGGGACGGTGGCGCGGATGCCGGGCCGCAGCGCGTCGAGCAGCTCGCGGCGTCCCGCTTCGTCCGCGATGAACGGGACGGCGAGAAGTGCTTCCACCACGTCGAAAAGTCCATTGACCGGAAGCGGTTCCGGCTCGTCCTCGTCCGGGACGGTCGTGCCGGGAACGCGAAGCCAGGCACGGACCTCGGTCTGCTTGACCGAAACGTCGATCTCACGATAGGCGTCGGGGTACGCGCCGGGTTCGTGCCGGACGACATCTTCGAAAAAGCCTTCCGAAGCGACGATCGCGAGCATTGCGCCGGTGACGCGCAAAGCCGACTTCGCGCGGGGCGCGTCGACGAGACGGCAGGCGAGATTGAGTGCCGGACTGACAAGCCCGTTCTCGTTTTCGTGAATCTCGCCCGCGTGTAAGGCGACCCTTAGCTGAAAACGCGCTTCCTCGGCGTGTTTCGCATTGTGCCGCCGCAGTCCCGCGTGCAGCCGTTCCGGCAGCCGCTCGGCCAGCAGCAGCTTGGGGTATTCGGGCCTGACCAGTATGATCGCGCCGTCGCCGCGATCTTCGGCGCGTGCCTCCTTCCAATGGACGGCGGCCTCGTCGAACGCCGTGCGGAGAATGTCGTAAAGGCCTTCGTGGATCGCGCGCTGATGGAAACCGGTGCGCGCCGGGTCGGTGAACTTCGCGATGTCGACGACGACAATCGTGCGATACTGGTTATCACTTTCGAAAAGCAACATCCCTCCCCGCCTCAGGGGATAACTCTAGTCTCGCAGGCGGGTGATCACAGTTGTGCGAACCGCACCGGTCTCGCAGTCTTAGTACCCATGGAGGGTGCGGACCGGTTCTGGGCGAGGCTCGGGCCCGCGGAACGAGGCGCGATCGAGCGGATAGCCACCCGCCGCACCTTCGCGACCGGTGAATTCCTGTGCCGGCAGGGCGAGTCGGCGAGCAATGTGGTGATCGTGCTGTCCGGGCACGTCAAAGTGGTCACCTCGAGCGCGGGCGAGGCCGACGGCCGCGAGGTGGTCGTCGCCGTGCGCAGCACCGGCGACGTCATCGGCGAGATGGCCGCGATGGAGAACGGCGTCCGCTCGGCGACCGTCGAGGCGCTCGACACGGTCGAGGTGCTGACCATGTCCGGGCCGCGCTTCGTCACCCTGTGCCAGAAGGAGCCGAAACTCAGCTGGACGTTGTCGGTGGTGCTGGCGGGACGCCTGCGCGACGTGGGCATCAAGTGGGTGGACTACGGCGGGGGCGGCACCACCATGAGCCGGGTGGTCGCGCTGCTGCTGGAGATGGCCGTCCAGCACGGCAGGCACACCGTCCACGGTATCGAGATCGACACCCCGGCCACCCAGCAGGAGCTGGCGTCGACGGCCGCGACCTCGCGCGAGTCGTGGGGCAGGGTTTTGCGTGAGCTCCGGGCAAAAGGCCTGATCAGCACCGGCAGGCGCAAGGTCACCATCCACCGTTTGGCGGAACTTCAGCGCCTCGCGCGCTGAGTGTGTCAGGTGACGCAGACCTGGCCCCCTCCTCGCGGTTTCCTGGAACCCGAAACCTCGAGGAGGGGACCTATGGAACCGTTTCTCCCCGCTCCACAACCGGTCCGCTGGCGCCGGGGCGTCTACGCCGCCAGCCTGGTCATCCCGTTCACCTGCGTGCAGATCTGGGCGGTACTGGTGCTGCTGAGCATGGCGCACCTCGACGGGATGGTCGCCTTCGCGATGCTGCTCACCATCTTCGGCTCGGCCGTCGCCGTCTACTCGGGCTGGCGCTGGGCGGTGCGCCTCGGCAGCGAGCGCGAAGAAAGGTAGCCGGTCAAAAGCCAAGAACGGGCCCGTGTACCCGAGGGGGGTACACGGTCCCGTTCTTTGGTAGCAGGGGTCGTGAGCGTTCCGGCCGGTTCTGGCGGCGCGAGTGGAAGGTTTGCTCCGTTAGATGCAGAAATCCTTCCACTCACTCGGGCTCGTCCACCCTGGGCACGTGACAAGGGCCGCCCTTGCAACGCTCTGGGTGACAAGGGCCACCCTTGTCACCCAGATCTCTGTCCTTTGTGGACCAAGCCGAGATAAAGCGGGCTTTATCCCGCGGAGTAAAGCCCGCTTTATCCCGGTCCGGCTAGCGGATGCCGCGCTCCTTGCTCACGCGGGCCGAGCGGGTGCAGACCTCGCCGACATCGACCGTCTGGCCGCGGTCGACGTAGACGTCGGCGATACCCACGAGCTTGCCGCTGCGCGACGTGCAGGTGAGCTGGTACGCCTCCTTCGGCCCGTAGGTCGGCGGGACCGGTGAGGCGAACGAGACGTCGCCGGTCCAGTCGTCCGTCTTGGCCGGGTCGGCCTGCGCGTAGTTGACCAGCACGGCCTTGTAGTCACCCGCGGGCGGGTCGAACAGGACCGCGTGCTCCGAGGTGGTGCCGCCGTTGGCCGACGAGCTCACCAGGTTGCCCGCCGCGTCGTAGACGTACAGGTCCCAGTCGGTGTCCGGGCTCGCCCAGTTGACGTTGACCGAGAACTTGCCGTTGTCCACCTTGGGCAGCCCGTCCACGTGGAAGTTGAAGCTTTCCACGTTGGGGTCATTCGGGTAGTCCGTGTTGATCGGCGGGACACCGGCCGGGTTGGTGACCGCGAAACCGGTCTGCGCCGGGCCCTGCGGGTCGCGGCCGTAGCGGCCTGCCACGTACGGGCGGGTCGACGGGTTGACGGCCCACGCGAAGCGGCCACCGGTGGAGGTGAACTTCGAGTCGAGCGTGTCCTTGACGTAGATCGGCGGCTTCGTCGAACCGTCCGGCTGGACGATCGGCGAGGTCGGCGTCTGGAACGTCTTGTGCAGCTTGAGCTCGTAGCCCTTCGGCGCCGAACCGATCAGCGTCGAGTGCGCCGACGGGTCGGCCGCGTTGGACAGCATGTCCACGAACGCCTGGCGGTTACCGCCCTTGCCCGCGCCCGCCGCGGGCGCGACACCGGTGTACTCGGCGACGACACCCTGCTGGAACGGCGGGTGGAACTCGACGTTGCCGATCTCGAAGGTGAAGCCGAAACCGCCGGTGGCGAAGTAGGACCAGTCCTCGGTGCTGCCGGTGGTGTCGTACAGCGCCCACGACGGCTGGCTCTTGTACCCGTTGCGCGAGGCCATCTTGTCACCGAGCGCCTTGTACACGGGCTCGTCGAGCGGCGGGCGGACGTCGGCGACGCCCGGCACGCGCAGCACCAGGTTCGAGAAGGTGTGCAGCGTGATCAGGTTGGTCACCTGGCGGCTGGACACGATCGAGCGCACGTTCTGCGTCTCGGGCTCGCTGAACGGGCCCGCGCCGCGGAAGGTGTCACTGCGCCACAGCGTGGAAGCACCCGCGCCGCCCCAGAAGCCCGCGTAGTTGCGGTTCGGGTCGGTGCCGCGCTCACGGCCGCCGGGGTTCGCCTTGCAGACACCGGTCGAGAACTCCTTCGGGGAGTCGGCGACGTTGCAGTTCTTGCGCTTCATCTCGTAGTCGAAGCGGGTGAAGTCACCCTTCGGCTCGGCCTCGCGGGAGATCTCGAAGCCGTCCGGGTTCACGATCGGGACGACGATGTTGCGCGTCTTGCCGACCAGGCCCTTGATCTCGGCGTTGTTGTTCCGGTAGCCGTTGATCAGTTCGTACGCCCACTCCATCGCGTGCTCACCGGCAGGCCACTCACGGGCGTGGTGCACACCCATCAGGAACTCGACCGGCTTGCCGTCGGTGATGTTCGCGACGTCGGTCGCGATCTCGATGCCGACGACGTCCCGGCCTTCCCACGTCGGGTTCGGCAGGGTGAAGGCGTTGACCAGGCCCGGGTTCTTGCGGGCCAGTTCCTTGATCTCGTACTGGTAGTCGTAGAGGTGGCGGTAGCTCGTGCGCCCGGACGGCAGCGTGGAGCCCGCGGACTTCGCGGCGGCCTCACGGTCGGACTGCGCGTTGGCGACGGACTTCGCCGACAGGTCGGGTTCGATCACGGTCGACTTGAAACCGTTGTCCGCCAACGTCTTCCGGTCGGCGTCGTTGGCGAGGATCACGTCGACGCTGGTGGCGTCGGCCTTCTCGGTGACGTCCAGCCCGGTGCGGATCAGCCGGTCTTTGTCCTTTTTGGCCGGTGTCTCGACCCGGACCATCTCGGCGCGCTGTGCCGCGGGCGGGGCGCCGGTCGGCGTGCCCTGCGGGGTGAGCGCGAGGAAGTCGATGCCCAGCACGGCGGTGCGCGCGGTGCCGGAGTACCGGCAAGCCTGCACGACGAGCTGCTGGCCCTTCTTCACGAAACTCTCGGCGAGCTCGTGCGTGCGCAGCGCGGCGGAAGCCGCGACCACCGCACCGGTCGCCTTGTCGAACACGGCGATGTCCCAGTCCCCCTCGGGACCGTTGGACGGCTTCAGCCTGGCCTGGACCAGACCGTCCACGGTGGACGTCACTTCACGCTGGTCGGCCCCGCTGGCGTTCCTGCCCAGCACAGAGCCGAAACACGACCGCGTCACCGAGCGGTCGGCGCGCACCACGTTGTCCGCGGCGTTCGCCGTCGACGACGGCAGCGCGACGACGAGACCCGCCAGGGACACGGCCGCCGCCGTGAACCCCAGCTGCCTGCGTCTTGGTGATTTCCCCACAGCCTGACCTCCTTGAACCTGGCCGACGTGACCTCGCGCACGCCAGCCTGGCGACATTAGCCGGAGAGCGGGTGCGGGACCACCGCCACAAGTCGCAGTCCCTTCCACTCACCGGCGCTACCCTGGAAAACCTATGATTCGTCAAGTCGCGAAACGCGCTTCGGTGTTACCCCTGCTCGGACTTTTCGCGGGCGCGGTAATCGTTCTGCTACTGCAAGTGCTGCCGCCGTCCAACGCGATCAGCCCGATCCGGCGCACCATCAGCGAGTACGCGCTCGGTCCCAACAAATGGCTTTTCGACACCGCGGTCGTCGTGATAGCGCTCGCCTCGGCCGCCGGTTTCGCCGGTTTGATCCGGGCGCGAAGACTGCCTTCGCGTTCGGCCGCCACCGTCTTCAGTGGACTGTGGGTCGGCGCGCTGCTGCTGATCATCATCTTCCCGAAGCACAACTGGGCGGTCGGCCCGAGCGCGGGCGGCACCGTCCACCGCGTTGCGAGCGTCGTCGCCTTCGTGTGCCTGCCGATCGCCGTGCTGCTGGCCGCGCGGACCGTCTTCCCGCGCTCCCCCGGCAGGCGGCGGCTCTCGCAGGCGCTCGCCGTCGGCGCGCTGCTCTGGTTCGCGGTCATCCTCGGCGCCATCGCCTACTCCGCGACCGGCGCCGGGCCGTGGTGGACACTCATCCCGCTCGGCCTGGTCGAACGGCTGATGGCACTGACCGGCCTGCTCGCGATCGGGACCTTGATAGCGCCCATTCGGCTGGATATGACCCACACCACAGTCACGCCAGGCGAGCTGACGGTACCTTCCTAAGCGACCGCTCAGCATGTCTACTGGGTGAACAGATTCTCTCAACGATGAGGAGGTCCGCTGTGACCGAGTCCCCCTCCCGCGTCGCGATCGTCACGGGCGCCGGCCGCGGCATCGGCTCGGCGGTGGCGAAAAAGCTCGCCGCCGACGGATTCGCCGTCGGGCTGCTCGACCTCGACGAGGCCGGGGTCAAGCAGGGCGCCGAGGACATCCAGGCCGCGGGCGGCCGGGCCGCGGCCGCCACGCTGGACGTCAGCGACGCCGAGCAGGTCGAAGCGGCGGTCACCAAGATCGCCGAGGAGCTCGGCGCGCCGACCGTGCTGATCAACAACGCCGGCATCACGCGCGACGCGATGCTGTTCAAGATGACCGATCTCGAGTGGGATTCCGTCATCAACGTGCACCTGCGCGGCTCGTTCCTGATGACCCGCGCGGTCCAGAAGTACATGACCGCCGAGAAGTGGGGCCGGATCGTCAACCTGTCCAGCACCTCGGCGCTGGGCAACCGCGGCCAGGTCAACTACTCCGCCGCCAAGGCCGGTCTGCAGGGCTTCACCAAGACCCTCGCGATCGAGCTGGGCAAGTTCGGCGTCACCGCCAACGCGATCGCGCCGGGGTTCATCGCCACCGACATGACCGCGGCGACCGCCGAGCGCGTCGGCATGACCTTCGAGGACTTCAAGGCCGCCGCCGCGTCGCAGATCCCCGTGCAGCGCGTCGGGACCCCCGACGACATCGCGAACCTCGCGTCGTTCCTGGTCAGCGAGGGCGCCGGGTTCATCTCCGGCCAGGTCATCTATGTCGCCGGCGGACCGAAGGACTGAGCCCATGCGCGTGTTCTCTGACATCGAAGAGTTCTCCTCGATGGTCGGCGAGTCGCTCGGCCACAGCGAATGGCACACGATCACCCAGGAGCGGGTGCAGCTGTTCGCCGACGCGACCGACGACCACCAGTGGATCCACCTGGACCAGGAGAAGGCCGCGGCGGGCCCGTTCGGCGGGACCATCGCGCACGGCTACCTGACCCTGTCGCTGATCCCGATGTTCGCCAAGGACCTCTACTCGGTCGACGGGCTGAAGATGGGCATCAACTACGGGCTCAACAAGGTCCGCTTCCCGCAGCCGGTCCGCGTCGGCTCGAAGGTCCGCGCGGGCGCCGAGCTGATCGAGCTGACCGACGTGCCCGGCGGCAAGCAGGCGGTCGTGCGCTGGACGATCGAGATCGACGGCGAGGCCAAGCCCGCGTGCGTGGCCGAGACCGTCGCCCGCCTGATCGTCTGACCAGCGGAAACCCGAACGATCTAGTGTCGCCCTGTACGACATACCGACCAGTCGGTACCCTACGGTCTGTACCGGCTTAGGAGGGGCAGATGAGCGAAACCGACCCGCCGGGTCTGGATCTGGGCAAGCTGCGCGCGTACCTCGGCGCGCACCGCCCGGGACTCGCCGAGGGTGAGCTCGGCGCGGAGGTCGTGCAGGGCGGCAAGTCCAACCTCACCTACATCGTGACGGACGGGTCGTCGCGCTGGGTGGTGCGCCGCCCGCCGCTCGGGCACGTGCTGCCCACCGCGCACGACATGACGCGCGAGTTCAAGGTGATCTCGGGCCTGCACCCGACGAACGTGCCGGTGCCCGAGGCGTTGCTGCTGTGCGAGGACAAAGACGTGCTGGGCGCGCCGTTCTACGTCATGGAGTTCGTCGAGGGCACGCCGTACCGCACGGCCGCCGAGCTCGAGGCGCTCGGCGCCGGCCGGACGCGGGCGATCGCGGACGCGCTGGTCGACACGCTCGTCGACCTGCACGCCGTCGACCCGGCTTCGGTCGGGCTCGGCGAGTTCGGGCGCCCGGAAGGGTTCCTGGAGCGGCAGCTGCGGCGCTGGAAGAAGCAGCTCGACGGCTCGCGCAGCCGCGACCTGCCCGGCATCGAGCTGCTGCACGAGCGGCTCGCGAAGGCGATCCCGGTCTCGGGGACCCCGTCGATCGTCCACGGCGACTACCGGCTCGACAACGCGCTCGTCGCGGGTGACCGGGTCACCGCGGTGCTGGACTGGGAGATGTCCACGCTCGGCGACCCGCTGACCGACCTCGCGCTGATGGTGGCCTACGCCGAGCGCAGCGCGATCAACCTGGACTTCGTGTCCGACGCGACGTCGGCGCCCGGCTATCCGAGCACCGACGAGGTGGTCGCCCGGTACGCGGCGCGCTCGGGCCGTGACGTCTCCGCGCTCAACTGGTACGTGGGCTTCGCGTTCTTCAAGCTCGCGGTGATCTTGGAAGGCATCTACTTCCGCTTCAGCAAGGGCCAGACCGTCGGTGCCGGGTTCGAAGGCGTCGGAGCCGGCGTCGTCCCGCTGGTGACGCACGGCAACGACATTCTCAAAGAGGAGAAGTAAATGGATTTCGCCTACGACGCCAAGACCGAGGAGCTGCGGGCGCAGCTCCTCGAGTTCATGGATTCCCATGTGTATCCGGCGGAAGCCGTTTTCGAGGAGCAGCTCGCCGCGCGCTCGGACGAGTGGGCCACGGTCCAGATCACCGAGGACCTCAAGGCCGAAGCCCGCAAACGCGGGCTGTGGAACTTCTTCCTCCCGGGTGAGCACGGTGGCGGCCTGACGAACCTGCAGTACGCGCCGCTCGCGGAGATCACCGGCATGAGCCCTCGTCTCGCGCCGACCGCGCTGAACTGCGCCGCGCCGGACACTGGCAACATGGAAGTGCTGTCCATGTTCGGCAACGAGCAGCAGCGCAAGCAGTGGCTGCAACCGTTGCTGGAAGGTGAGATCCGGTCCGCCTTCGCGATGACCGAGCCGGACGTCGCCTCGTCGGACGCGCGCAACATCGCGACCAGCATCCGCAAGGACGGCGACGAGTACGTCATCAACGGCCGCAAGTGGTTCATCTCGGGTGCGATGAACCCGAACTGCCAGATCTTCATCGTGATGGGCAAGACCGACCCGGAAGCCGCGCCGCACAAGCAGCAGAGCATGATCCTGGTCCCCCGCGGCACGCCCGGCATGACCGTCAAGCGCGGCATGCACGTGTTCGGCTACACCGACGGCGACCACGGCGGGCACGCCGAAGTCGTCTTCGAGGACTGCCGCGTCCCGGCGGAGAACCTCATCGCGGGTGAGGGCGACGGGTTCGCCATCGCGCAGGCGCGGCTCGGCCCCGGCCGCATCCACCACTGCATGCGCCTGATCGGCATGGCCGAGCGCGCGCTGGAACTGATGTGCCGCAGGACTTTGTCGCGCGAGACGTTCGGCAAGCCGATCGCCGAGCAGGGCGTGGTGCAGGACTGGATCGCCGAGGCGCGCGTCAAGATCGAGCTGCAGCGCCTGCTGGTGCTCAAGACCGCGTGGCTGATGGACGTCAAGGGCAACCAGGGCGCGCACACCGAGATCCAGGCGATCAAGATCTCGACCCCGGCCACCGTCGAGTGGATCCTCGACAAGGCCATCCAGGCGCACGGCGCCGGCGGCGTCAGCCAGGACTTCCCGCTGGCCGAGCTGTGGTCCGGCGCGCGCATGCTGCGCATCGCCGACGGCCCCGACGAGGTGCACAAGCGCTCGCTGGCGCACCGCGAACTCAAGAAGTACCGCACGGAAGGCAAGCGATGACCGCGACAGCAGTCGACGCCGAGACGGTGCGCGGGCTCGTCCGCGACCTGCTCACGGCACACGACCCGAAGACCACCGAGCGTTCCGCGTTCCTGCACGCGCGGTTCGACGCGGGCCTGGCCTGGGTCCACTTCCCCGTCGGACTCGGCGGGCTCGACGCGCCGCGCGCGTTGCAGTCCATTGTGGACGCCGAGCTGAAAGCGGCAGGCGCGCCGGACAACAACCCGCGCCGCATCGGCATCGGCCTCGGCATGGCCGCGCCGACCGTGCTGCGCTTCGGCACCCAGGAGCAGCGCGAGCGCTTCCTGCGTCCACTGTGGACCGGCGAAGAGGTCTGGTGCCAGCTGTTCTCCGAGCCCGGCGCGGGTTCGGACCTGGCGGCACTGGGCACCCGCGCGGTGCGCGACGGCGACGACTGGGTCGTCACCGGCCAGAAGGTGTGGACCTCGGGCGCGCACGCGGCCCGGTTCGCCATCCTGGTCACCCGCACCGACCCGGACGTGCCGAAGCACCAGGGCATGACGTACTTCATCTGCGACATGCACGCGCCCGGTGTCGAGGTGCGGCCGCTGCGCCAGATCACCGGCGAGGCCGAGTTCAACGAGGTCTACCTGACCGAGGTGCGCATCCCCGACGCGCACCGGCTCGGCGAGGTCGGCGAGGGCTGGAAGGTCGCGCAGACCACGCTCATGAACGAGCGCGTCGCCATCGGCGGCATGGAGATCCCGCGTGAGGGCGGGCTGATCGCGCCGGTCGCGCAGACCTGGCGCGACCGTCCCGAACTGCGCACGCCCGAGCTGCACGACCGGCTTCTCAAGCTGTGGGTCGAGGGTGAAACGCTGCGCCTCGTGGGCACGCGCCTGCGCCAGCAGCTCGCCGCCGGCGCGCCAGGGCCCGAGGGCTCGGTCGCGAAGCTCGCGTTCTCGGAGCTGAACCAGGCCGTCTCCGGGCTGGAAATCGAGCTGATGGGCGAAGAAGGCCTCACCTACGACGACTGGACGATGCGCCGTCCGGAGAAGGTCGACTTCGCGGGCCGCGGCCCCGGCTACCGCTATCTCCGCGCGAAGGGCAACTCCATCGAGGGCGGCACCTCGGAGGTGCTGCGCAACATCATCGCCGAACGCGTGCTGGGCTTGCCGTCGGAACCGCGCGTCGACAAGGACGTGGCCTGGAAGGACCTCCCCCGATGACCGACCTGCTGTATTCCGAAGTCGAAGAGGACCTCCGCGCCTCCGTCCGCGACCTGCTCAAGGCCCAGGCCGAGCCCGCCGCGGTGCTCGCCAGGACCGAGACGGCCGAGCCGTACGACCTGAAGCTGTGGCGCACGCTCGCCGCCGACCTCGGCGTCGCGGGCCTCGCGATCCCCGAGGAGCTCGGCGGGCACGGCGCGTCGGCCCGCGAGGTCGCTGTGGTGCTGGAGGAGCTCGGGCGCAGCGTCGCGCCCGTCCCGTTCCTCGGCAGCGCGGTGCTTGCGACCTCGGCGCTGCTGGGCGCGGATACGTCGTCTTCTGTCGTCGCGGAGTTGTTGGGGCGCTTGGCTTCCGGCGACCTGATCGCCGCGCTGGCCATCCCGCTGACGACGGCGCCGGGCGGGGACTTCCCGTCGACGGTGTCCGTGGCCACCGACGGCACGCTGACCGGCCGCGTCACCACTGTCGCCGACGCCTCGGCGGCCGAGGTCATCCTGGTGCCCGCGGTCGGCGCCGACGGCCCCGCGCTGTACGCCGTCGAGGCTTCGGCCGTGTCCGTCACCCAGCTGACCTCACTGGACCTGACCCGCCGTCTGTCCACTGTGGAGCTTTCGGGCGCCGCAGGGCGGCTGGTGCCTGGTTCCGCCGAGGCGGCCGTGCAGCACGCGCTGACCACAGCGGCCGGGTTGCTGGCCTCCGAGCAGCTCGGCGTGGCCGAGTGGTGTCTGAACGAGACGGTGGCGTACCTCAAGACGCGCTACCAGTTCGGCCGCCCGGTCGGGTCCTTCCAGGCCTTGAAGCACCGCCTGGCGGACCTGTACCTGGCCGTGGTCAACGCCCGCGCCGCCGCCCGCTACGCGGCCGACTCGCTCGCCACGGCGAGCGAGGACGTCCACGTCGCGGTCGCCGTCGCACAGGCACGCTGCTCCCCCATCGCGGTGAAGGCGGCCGAGGAGGCCATCCAGCTGCACGGTGGCATCGGCATGACGTGGGAGCACCCGGCCCACCTCTACCTCAAGCGCGCCAAGAGCGACGAACTCGCGCTCGGCACGGCGGGCCGTCACCGCGCCGCACTGGCCGGGCTGATCAACCTCCCCGCGTAAACAGTCGTGAGTGGTATGGCCGGTTCTAACCGGCCATACCACTCACGACCCGCTCGCAGTTCGGCTGCCGCTTGTGGCAGTTGCCGGTTCCGGAAGCCTCGTTCGCTGGGGATGCGGCACCCCTCTTGTTACGTTCGGTCACGGCGCGTGCACGCCCAGACCGAATGGACATCAAGCGAGAGGTGAGTGCCATGAAGGAATACGAGACCCCCATGCTGATCGAAGCCGGCGAGTTCGACGAGGTCACCGGCCTGCTCGGCTTCTCGGGCAACGACCGGCTGATCCTGAGCAAGAACTGACCGCGCTGACCGTCGACGCGGATGCGTCAAGTCGGTGACACGCTGGGTCACGGCGAGGAGTACTTCGTGGTCTTTCCCGACCACGAAGCCACGCTCGCCGTGGCCCCGCGGTTCTGCGCGCCAGGGTCCCGGACGCTCGCCCACGCGTCGGGACGGCCGTGGCTGACCGGCCGGTGGCGAGACGACGGCATCGTCGTCGCCTCGGCCGGCCGGACCAGGCTGGCGGTGATCGGCTGCTGCCCGGTCACCGAAAAGGAGCTGACCACCGAGGCCGCGCGGCTGCGTGACGTCGCGGGGCTCGACGGGCTGGCGGCGAGATTGCCCGGCAGTTTCCACTTGGTGGCTTCGGTGGACGGGCACTGCCGGGTGCAGGGCACCGCGTCGGGGCTGCGGCTGGTCCACCACACCAGGATCGGCGACGTGGTGGTCGCGGCCGATCGCGCCGACCTCCTCGCCCACGCGGCGGACGCTGAACTCGACGAGCGGATGCTCGCCGTCCGCCTGCTGTTCCCGGTGCCGCATCCGTTGCTGCACAAGCCGATGTGGCGCGGGGTGCACGGAATCGAACCGGGCGGCGCGCTGGTGCTCTCACCGGACGGCCGTACCGCCCGCACGGTGCGGTGGTGGCGGCCCCCGCGCCCGGAACGCTCGCTCGCCGAGGGGGCGCCGCTGGTGCGGGAGGCCCTCACCGCGGCGGTGGACGCGCGCACGGCGTCCGGTGGAGTGGTCGCCTGCGACCTGTCCGGCGGCCTGGACTCGACCTCGGTGACCTTCCTCGCCGCGCGGGGTCCGGCGAAGGTGGTCGCGAGCACCTGGCCGGGGCTCGACCCGGCCGACGACGACCTCGCGTGGGCGGCACGCGCGGCGGCGCACCTGCCCGAGGTCGAGCACGTGGTGTGGGACGTGTCGGCGTCGCCGCTGGTCTACGCGGGCCTGCTCGGCATCGACGATCCGCTCGACGAGCCGACCATCGGCATGATGGACAGGGCCAGGCTGCTGAGCGACTTGGCCCCGCTGGCCGCCAAGGGCAGCCGGGTCCGGCTGACCGGCATCGGCGGCGATCACGTCGCCTGGTGCTCCGAGGCGCACTACCACGCGCTATTGCGGCGCCGTCCGCTGTTCGCGCTCGGCGGGCTGCGCGGCTTCCGCGCGTTGTTCACCTGGCCGCTCGGCGGCATGGCCCGCGCGCTGGCCGATTCCCGGCCGTACCACCGCTGGCTCGCCGACGCCGCGGCCGAGGTCGGCGCGCCGAAAGCAGCGTCGGTCACCACGGCACTGGGCTGGGGTGCTCCGCCCCGGTTGTTCGACTGGGCGACGCGGGAAGCGAAGGAACTCGCGACCGCGGCGCTGCTGGACGCGGCGAGGACGGCGGAGCCGCTCGGCGCGACCAGGGGCGAGCACGCCGATCTGGAGCAGATCCTGTCCTGCACGCGGATCATCCGGCAGTGGGAGCAGATGAGCGCGCGTGCCGGGCTGCCGATCCAGTCGCCCTTCCTCGACGACCGGGTGATCGAGGCGTGCCTGTCGATCAGGCCGGACGAGCGCGTGACGCCGTGGGCGTACAAGCCGGTGCTCACCGAGGCCATGCGCGGCGTGGTGCCTGCCGAGTGCCTGGCCAGGACCAGCAAGGCACAGGCGTCGATGGACGCCGCGGCGGGGCTGCGGGCCGTCCGGGGCGACCTGCGCGAGCTGTGGACCGGCTCGCGGCTGGCCGAGCTCGGCCTCGTCGACCGGAATCGCTTGTGTGCCTTGGCATCGCGGCCCGAAACACCGGAACTGCGCGACGCCATCCTGTATCCCACCATCGGCTGCGAGGTCTGGCTGCGCACGCTCTCGAAGCCATCGCTCTCTCTGGAGGAGAAATGAGCCTCGCGCTCCGCTCCAACGTGTCCATTGTGGACACCGAGTACGGGTCAGTGCTGCTCGACGAGCGCAAGGGCCGCTATTTCCAGCTCAACCCGAGTGGCCGGATCGTGGTGCGGGCACTGCTCGACGGCGGTGACCCCGAGCAGGCGGCCGGCGCGCTGATCGAGGAGTACGACGTATCCCGGGAACGTGCCGAGCAGGACGTGACCGCGCTGCTGGACGGGCTGCGCGCGGCGGGCCTGGTGACGTCGTCATGACCACCCCGAGCGCGCTCAGCAGGCCCCGGTCCGTGCCGTTCGCGCGCCGGGCGGCCGCGCGGCTCGCGGTCGCGCTGGCCAGGCTCGTCGCGCTGCTGCCGCCGCACCGGATCCGGCAGGTCTTCGGCGTGCTCCGCCACGGCGCCAGGCCTGCCACCCACGAGCAGGCGGAGACCGCGCGGGAGGCGGTGCTCGCGGTCAGCCTCGCCTGTCTCGGCCCGAAAGGCTGCCTGCCCAGGTCGCTCGCCGTCGTGCTGCTGTGCAGGCTCCGCGGGACCTGGCCGACCTGGTGCGCCGGTGTCCGGGTGCGGCCGCCGTTCGGCGCGCACGCCTGGGTCGAGGTCGACGGGCAGCCGGTCGGCGAAGGGGTGCCCGCCGGGTATTTCGCCAAGCTCGTCGCCGTCGAGCCTGCCAGGGCCCGATGAGTGATCGGGCGGGTTTCCGGGACCTGCTGCGGCTGACCGCGGGCCATCGCGGGACGCTGACGCTGGCCATCGCGCTCACCGTGTCCGCGTCGGGGCTGGGCATGCTCCAGCCGCTGCTGGTCCGGCACGGGATCGACTCGGTGGGCACGGCGCCGCTCTCCTGGTGGTTCGTCGCGGGGATAGCAGGCCTCTTCCTCGTCCAGGCCGCGGTGGACGGGCTCGGCCTGTTCCTGCTGGAGCGGTCGGGGGAACGCGTGGTGCTGGGTGTGCGCCGTCGGCTGATCGCGCGGCTGCTGCGGCTGCGGCTGCCCGCGTACGAGGACCACCGGCTCGGCGACCTGATCTCCCGGCTCAGCGTCGACACCACCGTGCTGCGTGACGTGGTGTCGACCGCGTCGGTCCAGCTCGTCGCGGGCGGACTGACCGGGCTGGGCACGGCGGTGCTGATGCTGCTGCTCGACCCCGTGCTGTTCGGCATGGTGGCGGCGACCGTGTCGGTCGCCGCCGTCGTGGTGATCGCGCTGCTCGGCAGGCTGCGCACGGCGGGCGAGCTGACCCAGCGCGGCGTCGGCGAGATGACCGCGGACCTCGAGCGCGCGCTGGGCGCGATCCGGATGGTGCGCGCGAACCGGGCCGAGGCACGGGAGGAAAGGCGGATCGGCGAGCGGGCCGAGTCGGCGTTCGCCGCCGGCGTGCGCGCGGCCAGGCTGACCTCGGTGATGACGCCAGCGGTCGAACTGGCCATCCGCGGCTCGCTGCTGCTGGTGCTGCTCGTCGGCGGGGCGCGGGTGGCCGCGGACGCGACCTCGCTGGGCGCGCTGGTGGCGTTCCTGCTGTACGCGACCTACCTGGTGGTGCCGCTCATCTCCCTGCTGCAGGGAATCGGGCTCGTCCAGCGCGGCATGGGCGCGCTGCAGCGGGTGCACGAGGCGTCCCTGCTGCCCGTCGAAAACGAGGCACCGGCCCGCTCACCGGTACTTTCACGGCGCTGCGCGCCGGTGCTGGAATTTCGCGACGTCCGGTTTTCCTATGGGAACAGGCCGGTGCTGGACGGCGTTTCGTTCCGGATCGAACCACGTACGAGCGTGGCACTGGTCGGAAAATCGGGTGCGGGCAAGTCGACAATTTTCTCACTGGCCGAGCACTTTTATCAGCCCCTTTCCGGCACGATCATGCTGAATGGCGTCGACCTGACCGGAATGTCGCTCGCCGACTGCCGTTCCCGGCTGGCACTGGTCGACCAGAACGTGCCGGTGCTGCATGGCACGCTCCGCGAAAACCTCGTCTACGCGGTGCCGGACGCCGGCGCCGAAGAACTCGCGCGCGTGCTGGAGACGGTCAACCTCACCGAACTCGTCAGCGGCCTGCCGGACGGGCTGGCCACCCAGGTCGGCGAACGCGGGAACATGCTGTCCGGAGGCGAACGGCAGCGCGTCGCCATCGCCAGGGCCCTCCTGACCCGGCCTGAGCTGCTACTACTCGACGAGCCGACCGCGCATCTCGACCAGATCAACGAGCACGCGCTGACCACCGCGCTGGAGCGGGCAGGCCGGGAATGCGCGCTGCTGGTCATCGCGCACCGGCTGGCCACCGTACGCCGGGCCGACCGGATACTGGTGCTCGACGAGGGCAGGGTCGCCGCGGAGGGCACCCACGACGAACTCACCGCCACCTGTCCGCTGTACCGGCGGCTGGTCGAGAGCCAGCTGACCGGCGACGGGCTTACCGAGAGTTTGCCGGCCGAAGCCGCCACCGCCGGATAAGCCCCGATTGCGGGCATCCCATCCCCCGGACGGCCCTGGCGCATCCACCGATCGCTATTGAGAATGGATCGCTGAGATGTCAAATAAGCTATTCGAATGGCCGGTGGTGGTTTCGCAATGCTCAACGACCGACTGGCCGATGGCCAATTACCGCGGACCATGGAATTCGTGGAGGTGCTGCCAGGTCGTTCCGAAGTGCTCGGGCGTATCGACCGATTATGTGAAACGGCCAAAGTCGTGTGCGGAATTCTTTCCAACGGCGGCCGGGCGGGCACCCACGATCCGGCGCTGCTGGAGTCGATGTTCCTCGGCTCGGGACGCAGGCGGCTGGTGGTCGACTCGCGGCTCGCGGCCGGGGAACTGGTGCGGCAGCACGAAAAAGGGCGGCAGACCGAGATCAAGGTGTACGACGGAGTGCTGCGGCACATGCTGATCTTCGACGCCCGGCACGCGGTCGTGCCGCTCGACGAGGTGAGCCTGGACGCAGGCGCGCTCGTGCTGCGCCCGCCGGTGGCCGGACCCTGCGGTCAGTTCTTCGAGGTGCTCTGGGCGGAGTCGCGGCCGCTCGGCGACGCTCCCGGACACGGCGTCCACCTCTCGGGACGGCAGTCGCAGGTCGCGGACCTGCTGGTGGCGGGAGCGACGGACCACCAGGTCGCCAACCGGCTGGGGATGAGCAGCAGGACGGTGCGCACGATCGTGTCCGAGCTGCACGACCGGTTCGGCACCACCTCACGGATGGCGCTGGGCTTCCGCCTCGGCCGCGTGGCCGGGCGTGCCTAATCCCGGCTCTTGAGCGCTCCGGCCACCGAAAGCACAGAGGGGTCGTGAGTGTTTTCGCCGGTTAGAACCGGCCGGAACACTCACGACCCCCATGCCCAAGCCGAGCCGGCGAGCACGACCGCTTACAGGCGCCCGAGGTCCACGGCGGCGGCCATGGCCTGGTAGCCCGCGTCGTTGGGATGCAGGGCGTCCCCGCTGTCGTAGACCGGGTTGATCTTGTCGGCATCGGCCGGGTCGGCGGTGGCACGTTCCAGGTCGATGACCGAGTCGTACTCACCGCTGGTGCGGATCCAGGCGTTGACCTCGTCGCGCACCTTCTCCCCCGCCTCTGTGAAGAACATCGAGCCCTTGTACGGCAGGAGCGTCGCGCCGATCATGCGGACACCCGCCCGATGGCCTGCCTTGATCAGCGCGCGGTGGCCGTCGATCAGCTGCCGCGCGGTGATCACCGGATTCGGCAGGAAGCATTCGAAGTCCGCGCCACCGGACTGGATGTCGTTGATCCCCTCCAGCACGATGACCGTCCGCACCCCGGGCTGATCCAGCGCGTCCCGCTGGAACCGCGTGGTCGCCTTCTCCCCGAAGCAGGCCGAGTCGTTCAGCACCCGGTTGCCGCCGATGCCCGCGTTGGCCACCCCGACCGGCCGCCGCGCCGCCGCCAGCCGCTCGGCCAGCTCGTCGGGATACCGGTTGTCCGCGTCCTGGGTCGCGCCGGCGCCGTCGGTGATCGAGTCACCGAACGCCACCACGCTGTGCGGCCGCGCGGCGCCCAGCACGTCCACCCCGGCCAGGTAGTACCAGGACGACGTGGTCTCCCCGAACGCGCCGGCGCCTCGGTCGAACCGGTGATCACCGGCCGCCCGGTAACTCGTCGCCGTCGCGAAGGCATGGAACGTCGCGGGCCCGGTCGGCTCGGCGAAGTAGAACGTCACCGCCAGCCGGTCCAGCGGCCCCACCGGCAGGAGCACCGGATCACTCAGCCATTCCTTCCCCGGCGCGAACACGCCCGAGGCGGCATGCCCGAACGTCACCGGCCGCAGCGTGCCGGGCTGCACCTCGGCACCCGCACCCGCCTTGCCGACCGTGGCCCCGGCCAGCCGCACCGGCGCCTTGTTGTACGCCGTCGACAGCCGCAACCGCACCGCGGCGCCGCCGGTGGACACCCTGACCACCTGCCGCACCGACTGGTCCGCGAAGCCCGCCTCCGACCAGTTGGGCCCGAGCAGCCCCGCCACCGGCGCCTGCACCGACGCCGACCAGCTCGCCGCCCACCCGATCCGGCCATCGGCGCCCGCCGGGCTCGCCACCCCCGCGACGAGCGACGCCGCCGCGGCCAGCACACCTAAAGTCTTCCACCCAGTTCTCATGGCACCGACCCTAGAGAACCCCACCGACACTTTCGCGGGAGTTTCGCGGACCGGCGGTGATATACCCGCACTATGCGCGCGTCCCGGCTGGTCTCACTGCTGCTGCTGCTCCAGGCCCGTGGCCGGATGACCGCGCGTCAGCTGGCCGCCGAGCTCGAGGTGTCGGTCCGCACCATCTACCGCGACGTCGACTCGCTGCACGCCGCCGGGATCCCGCTCTACGGCGACGCCGGGCACGCCGGTGGCTACCAGCTGCTCGACGGCTACCGGACCAGGCTCACCGGCCTCACCGCCGAGGAGGCGGATTCCCTCTTCCTCACCGGGCTGCCCGGCCCCGCCGCCGAGCTCGGACTCGGCAACGCGGTCGCCGCGTCCAGGCTCAAACTCACCGCCGCCCTGCCGCCCGAGCTGCGCGCCCGCGCCGGGCGGCTGCAGGAGCGCTTCCATCTCGACGCACCCAACTGGTACCACGACGGTGACAGCACCCCGCATCTCGAAGCCGCCGCGGGCGCCGTCTGGGACGCGCGGCGCGTGCGCGTGCTCTACCACCGCTGGAAAGCACCGCAAGACGTCGTGCGCGTCCTGGATCCATACGGCCTCGTGCTCAAGGCGGGCCGCTGGTACCTCGTCGCCGCGAGCAAGGGAAGCCCGCGCACGTACCGGGTCTCGCAGATACTCGAACTCGAAGTGCTCGGCGAAACCTTCGAGCGGACCGAAAACTTCGACCTCGCCGCATACTGGCAGTCCTCGCTGGCCGACTTCGACGCGCGACGACTCCAGGCCGAAGCCGTCATCCGGCTCTCGCCGTTCTCGATGGAACGCTTGCCGGACATGATGAACTCGGCGGCCGTGAAGTCCATTGAGGACACCGCGAGCGCGCCGGACGCGGACGGCTGGGTGCGCGCGACCGTGCCGATCGAGTCGGCCGAGCACGCGCTCGCCGACTTCCTCCGCTTCGGCGCGGGACTCGAGGTGCTCGAACCACCCGAGCTCCGCCGGAAACTGGCCGAGACGGCCGCCGCGCTCGCCGCCACCTACCTCGGGTCGTGACCGTTCCCGGCGGCTATCATGATCGCTTGTGTCGACCGCCCCAGCACCACCCCGGACCAGCAGGTGGTCGACCCGTCCGGCAAGCCGGTCGGTGCTCGCGATCGCCCACAACGTGACCGCCGCGACCCGGCTGTTCGACGCGCTGAACCTGCTCGGCGCCGACGACCGGATCGGCATCGACTTCACCAGCACCGGCTCGTCCGCGTTCGACCACGGGACCACCGAGTTCCTCGACGCGCGCGGGGTCAAGCGGATCGCGTGGGACCAGGCTCTCGAGCGCGAGTTCGATCTGTGCGTGTCCGCCAGCCACGGCGGCGACCTGCATCTTCTGCGGTCGCCTTTGTTGATCATTCCCCATGGAATGGGATATAATAAATACCTGGCCCGGAAAACGGAAAACGGAAAACGGAAAACGGTTTTCGGTTTGTCGGCGGAGTGGCTTCTGCACGAAGGCAAGCTCATCCCGTCAACACTGGCGCTCTCCCACACCGAACAACTGCACCGGCTCGAACGCGCCTGCCCCGAGGCGGTTCCCCACGCGCTGATAGCCGGAGACCTCTGCCTCGATCAGCTCACGGCCGCCATGCCGCTGCGCCCGAGCTACCGGCGCGCGCTCGGCGTGCCCGGCTCGGCGAAACTGCTCGTCGTCTCGTCCACCTGGGGCCCGGATTCGTTGCTGGGCCGCCATCTCGAGCTGCCGCGAAGACTCGCCGAGACGCTCCCCGTCGACGAGTACCGGGTCGCGGTCGCACTGCACCCCAACATCTGGTACCGCCACTCGGTCTGGCAAGTACGGCACTGGCTGGCCTCGTGCGCCCGCGCCGGCGTGACCGTCCTGTCCGATGTGGACGATTGGCGGGCGGCTCTCGTCGCGGCCGACCTGATCGTCGGCGATCACGGCTCGGTCCCGTTCTATGGTGCGGCGCTGGGCCTTCCGGTCCTGCTCGCCGCCGCGCCCGAGCACACCGTGGCGCCGGACTCGCCGATCGCACAGCTGCTGTCCGCTGCTCCCCGGCTCACCACGGACGCCGACCTCCCGCAGCGGGTCGCCGCGGCGATCGAGGACCATGATCCGGGGAAGTACCGGACGATCACCGCGCAAGCGACCTCCGTTCCCGGCCGGGCGGCCGCCTTGCTGCGCACCGAGATGTACCGGCTCATGAACCTGCCCGAGCCGTCGTCCGAGGCCGAGATCCCGCCGTTGCCGCTCCCGGCCCGCCCCCTCACCCGGACGGCTTCCCACCTCGTGCTCGCCCGGCTCGACGCCGAACGCACCGCCCGGCTGACCCGTTTTCCCGCGGAACGCCTGCATTCCGGCGACGACGCGCCGCGCGGCTGCCATCTCGCCGTCACCGTGCACGAGCCACGGCACCGCTGGCTGGAACTCGCCGACGTGCTCATCGGCGGCCTGGGCGAGGACACCGTCCACTGGATCGCCGACACGCTGCGCCGCCTGCCGGGGTGCGCGCTCGCCACCGCGCCCGAGTCGCCCGGGAGCTGGCTGCTCGGCGATCAGCACGGCACGATCCTGGAGGTCCAAGGGGACGGCGCGCTCTTCGCGTCGGTCGCCTACCAGGCCATCGCCGAAGGCTCGCCCCTCGCTTCCTTGACCGGCACCTGGCAGCTGCACACCGGCACGGACACGGAAGTCACCGTGGCAAAGCGCTGATCTTGGCTCCGATCCGTTCCGCCAGCGTCGCGAACCCGAGGCGTTCGTAGCAGCTCAATGTCGCTTCGTAGCAAGCGAGCGCGGCCTGCGGTTCGCCGACCTTCGCGGCCAGATCACCGAGCGCGTCTTGGATCTCCGCCTCGTCGAAGTGACGGCCACGCTCGGACATGACGACCAGAGCACGCTCCAAGGCGGGACGAGCTGCCTCGGTGTCGCCCTTGTCCAGCAGCTTCTTTCCCGTCCACAAGTCGACTTTGGCCACGTTCTCCACCTCGTTCCTCTCCCGGAAGGTGGACGCGGCCAGCCGCAGCAAGTCCAGCGCGGTTTCGGGCGACTCCGCTTTCGCGAGGTGGAATCGCGCGAGCGCGAGCCGCCGTTCCTCGGCGATACCCGACGCGATCTCAAGATTGCGCGCCAAGAGCAGCCCCGCCTGCTCGACATTGCCGCGAGCGAGCTCGGCCAGGCCGAGCCCTTCCGCCGCGGTCGCCTCAAGCTCTTCGTCGCGTGCTTCCTTGGCCAGTTCCAGGCCGGTCCGGAAGGCGTCCACCGCTTCGTCGAGGTCTCGCAGCCAGTAGTGGCCGAACGCCAGTTGCGTGTGCAGCAGGCTGCGCACGCCGACCTCGGACGACCGGCATGCCTTCAGCCCGAGCCGATGCACCGCGAACAGGTCGTCGACGTACTGCTTTTCCTTCTCGTAGAAGGGCCACAAGAGCACACACCACTGGGCGACCCGGTCGGCTTCGCCCACCTCGGCGAGGAATTCGATCGCGGCACGCAGGTTCAGCCGCTCGTCACGCAACCATTCCCGCGCCTGAGCTTCATCGTCGAATGTGGAGCGGGGACGTAACTCGGGAAAGAACTTGCGGCGCCACGGCCGCCCAGGCGCGAGCCGGTGATCGGCGTCCACCGACCGCTGGTGATAGAAGTCCAGCAGCCGCCCGACTTCGGCGTCACGATCCTGTTCGGACCGGGTGTCCAGATCTTCGGCGTGCAGCTGGACCGCTTCGCGAACGCGGAACCGGCGCTCCGAAATCGGCTCGACGAGATGAGCTTCCAGCAGTTCATCCATCGCTTCGACGATTTCGTACTCGGGCAGCCGCAGCACCGCCGCGAGCGCGGCCACGCTGATGGCACTCGTCCGAGGCCGCAGCCCGAACGCCCGGTAGACGGTCTGCGCCGCTTCACCGAGTTGACGGTGTGCCGCGGTGAACACCGCACGGACCGAAAGCTCGCCGCCCGAGAGCGTGTCCAGCCGACGGCGTTCGTCCCGCAGCCGCTCGACCATGGTCGCGAACGTCCGCGACCGGTTCCGCCGCATCATCGCGCCGACCACGCACAACGCGATCGGCAGGTACCAGCACAGCCTGACTACCTCGGCCACGGCATCCGGCTCGGCCTCGACCCGCTCCGCCCCGGCCAGCCGGGCCAGCAGGTCCGTCGCCGCTTCGGCCGTGAGCGGGCTCAGCTTCGCGGAGATCGGATCGTGGTCGGTGACCAGCGCGCTGAGCGAACGCCCCTCGGTCACCACGACGAGCGAATCCCCTTCGCCGGGCAGCAGCGTCCGAACCTGGCTCGCGGACGTGGCGCCGTCGAGGATCATCGCCAGCCTGCGCCCCCTGGTCAGCTTCTGGAACAGCACGCGCCGGGCGTCCAGGCGATCGGGGATCTCCCCCGTGGGCACGTCGAGTCCGAGCAGAAAGCCGTACAGCACCTCGGATTCGGCCCCGTCCTGCCCCAGCGCGCCGCTCAAATCCCCGACCAGGCACCCGTCGGGATACCGGTCCCCGACCCGGTAGGTGAACTCGGTGGCCGTCGCCGACTTCCCGACCCCGGCCTGGCCTTCGATGACCACCAGCTGGATCCCGGTGAGACCGTCCAGCTCGGCCGCCCAGCGCGCCATCTCCTCGTCGTGGTTGACGTAGCGCCGATTCCGCCCCGACCGCTGGTCGATCATCCCAACCCCCTCCGGCTAGGGGACGAGGGTACCGGCACCAGCACCCTCCGTCACCAGAGAGCGGGTCGTGCGCGTTGCGGGCGGTTAGAACCGCCCGCAACGCGCACGACTCAGGCCGAGTAACCCTTCGGCGGGATCAGGCTGGCCAGCTGGTCGAAGCTGAGCCAGTAGAGCTGGTTGCCCCCGAAGTTCGCCGGGTCGGCGATCTTGACCGACCAGTTCGAGCTGTCGTAGCCGATCACCGTGAAGTAGTGGTAGATCGTCTCGTTCGGGTAGCCCGGCGGGTGGTTGTTCGGCGGGGCGACGATGTTCGCGACGATCGCGTAGCCGTTGTTGATGTCGAGCACGATGTCGCGCCACAACAGGTCCCGCTGCGCCTGCGTCGGCGGGTCGTTGGGCATCTCCTTCGTCTCGTACCAGCCGACCCGGCCGCTGAGCACCCGGGTGACCTGGCCGATCCAGTCGGTGCCGTTGGTGGTCGTCGGCAGCTCGTTGGCGAGCTGCTGCTGGCTCGGCAGGTCGCCGGTCCGCGCCGAGAGCGCGATCCGGGTCGCGGCCGGGCCGCACCAGTAGCCGGTCTCCTGGACCTGGTACTGGATGTTGAGCTCGGCCGCTTCCTGGACGCCCTCGACCTTGGCGGGCGGGGCCATCGCCTTCACGGACGCGGGCCTCGGGACGACGTATTTGGTCGCCCCGGCCGGGGCGGCGATCAGCGCGGTCATGGCCAGCGCGGCCAGGACGGCGACTTTCAGTCGACGCATGGGTATTCCTCTCCCCAGTTCATGGAAATTCAGCAGCTTCCGGCGACGGCGTCCATGATGGAGCCGAACCGGCCGCGGCCGTAGACCGATTGGTAGTCACCGTCGTTCACCACTCGGGTTTCCTTGCCATTATCCGTGTAGGCGATGAAGCAACCCTTCGCCCTCGACTTGAACGAGTTCACGTTGTCGTGCAGATAGTCAGGCAGGTCTTGGTAGCCGGAGTTCGGGTCGTAGTCCCAGCGCTGGCCGGAGTTGAAGCTTTCGCCACTGTAGAGGCAAATGTAACCGGCCTTGCAGTAGGGGTCCTCCCCCGCCAGGCTCGCCGACGCCGGCGCGGCGAAAGCGATACCGGTCATGCTCAGACCGGTGAGTGTCAGCGCGAACAACGACAGTTTCCGGGAACGAACGGCCATCTTCTTGATTGCACCTTTCTCGCCAGTGATGTTCTCCCGACCGGAGCGACGTTAATGATCCGAGAAAAGTCTGTCAATTATTAACCGGTGAATTCCCATGCTATTCGATCAGGATTGAAAACCTTCTGAACCGGCCCGATCACATGCTAGGCATCTTCGGAAAGCCAACTCTGGGGAGATTAACATGAATATTGTTCGAAGCTTGTCCTTCCTGCTGGCCGGAACCGCGCTGGCCGCCTCGCTCGGCGGCGTCGCCGCGGCCGCGCCGAGTGCCCTTCCGGACGGGATGACCGCCGGCTACCTGGTGTTCGACCGCGTGACGGGCACATCCTCCGGGCGCGACGAGCACAAGAGGTTCCGGTCGGCCTCGGTCGTGAAGCTGCTCATCGCGCTGGACTACCTGGAGTCCCGCGGGCCGGACCAGGCGATCCCCGCCGACGATCGCGCCCTGCTCGAGCCGATGCTGCGGTCCAGCGACAACAACGGGGCCAACGTGTTCTGGGTCCGCGACGGCGGGAACGCGATCATCGACCGCATGGTGGCCAGGCTCGGCCTGCGGGAGACCGCGCCGCCGACCGTCGCGGGCATGTGGGGTTACACGGCGATCAGCGCGGCCGACGTGGTCAAGATCTACCAGTACCTCCTGACCACGGCCCACCCGAAGTACCGCGACTTCATCATGGGCAACCTGCGTCAGACCACCAAGTGCAGCCCGGACGGCTTCGACCAGTCCTTCGGCATCCCGAGCGCGTTGCCGAGGCCATGGGCGGTCAAGCAGGGTTGGTCCAAGTTCGGCGACCGGCCGGGGCCTGGTGAGGAGTGCGAAGGCGCCTACGGGCGGGCCGCCGCGGAACCGGACCTGGCCGACGGCGACGTCGACCTGGACAGCCGGGCCATGCACACCACCGGAACCGTCGGCCAGGACGACCGGACGATCGTGGCCGTGCTGACCCTGGAGCCGACGACCGTGTCATGGCGGGAGTCGGTCACCCGCATCACCGACCTGACCCGGTCCGTCTACGCGGGCGGCTCCTGAGCCGGCTGCGGGCGCCGATGCCGGAGGATGTCGGAGCCCAGCGCGGTGAGCCGGTGCAGCACCGCGACACCGGTCCGCTCGGTCGTGATGAGACCGGCGGCCCGCATGATCGAGGCGTGGTAGCTGGCGGTCGAGTTGGACAGCCCCAGCCGCCTGGCGAGCTCGGTCGTGGTGCACCCGCCGACGATCGCGCGCAGCGCTTCGGCACGGGTGGCGCCGATCAGCTCGGACAGCGGCTCCTCGGCCTTGGGCGGCGCGTCCGGCGCGCCGCCCGCCCGCCGCCGGACGGGGTAGACCAGCACGGGCGGCAGGTCGGGGTCGGCGAGCACGGTCGGGTTGCGGTGGCAGAAGTACGACGGGATGAGGCGCAGCCCGCGCCCGTTCAGCCGCAGCTCGCCGTCCACGTGGTCGCCCTCGACGCTCAGCACCGAGCCGCGCCAGGTGAGTGCCGGGTGCAGGCTGTTGAGCAGGCCCTCGGTGCCGTCGGTGAGCAGGACTTCGGTGCTGGCGGCGATATCGTCGTGCACGCTCCGCTCGACGACCGACCAGTGCGGCCGGAGCGCTTGGCCGTGGTAGCCCGCCAGCGCCGAGGCCAGGTCACGCAGCTCGTGCCGGTCACCGGTGGCGAGCGAGCGTGCCCACGCCGGCCACGCGGCGGCCCCGGACAGCAGGGACAGGTCACGGCGGAGCCGGTCCGGCGGGGTGCCGACCAGCGCGGCCAGCCCCGGCCCGAGCCCGTCCGCGGCCTGGGCGGGGGTGAGGAAGTCCGGCGAATAACCCCGGGGCGGCGCCAGCCGGAACAGGCCACGCACCGACGGCCCGACGGACACCCGGGACCGCCAACCCGTGAACCGGCGATCGGTGTCCGGGCTCTGGAGCACGTGCAGGCTGAGCAACGACTCCCACATCGGGTCCGGCCCACCGGCGAACGTGACCCTGGTCAGATCGGCGACCGAGAACTGGATGCGTAACCCCATGCTGGCTGACTCACCTTCCGGAGGAGACAAGGCCAGCTGGATCATGCCCAGGCCGCAGGCCCCGGGGAAGCACTTCGCTGTTGACAATGCCGGACAACAGCCTGGCAACAGGGCCTGACCAGCGGTTTTCACCCGCGACCAGCCGGGTCATTTCGTCCTCGCCAGCACGACGATTGGGACGGAACATCCCATGCCGGTCAGCGGCATCCCGAAGCTACGGTGACGCGAACCAACCCCCAGCCCGCCCCAGGAGGTACCGGTGAGCGACAAGATCACCGAGGTCGAGCAGCACGGGATCGCGCCGATCCCGCCGCGGGAGCAGACCTCGCGCCCGCGTGACCTGTTCCGGCTGGCCTTCGGCGGCGCGAACACCTTCGCCACCATCATCCTGGGCACGCTGCCGATCGCCTACGGGCTCAGCTTCTGGGCAGCCGTCGCCGCGACCGTCTCCGGGGTCCTGGTCGGCGCGCTCGTGCTCGCGCCGATGGCGTTGTTCGGGCCGCGGACGCGGACCAACAACGCGGTGTCGTCCGGCGCGCACTTCGGCGTCGTCGGCCGCTGCGTCGGTTCGTTCCTTTCGCTGCTGACGGCGATCACCTTCTTCGCGATCTCCGTCTGGGTCAGCGGCGACGCGGTCGCCGGCGCCGCGCAGCGCCTGTTCGGCTTCGACGGCGGCCCCGCGCTGCGCGGCGTCGCGTACGGGCTGATCGCGATCGCCACGCTCGTGGTCTGTATCTACGGCTACCGGTTCATGCTGCTGGTCAACCGGATAGCGGTCGTGCTCGGCACGGCGATCATGCTGCTCGGGATCTTCGCGTACGGCGGCAGGTTCGACCCCGGCTTCGGCGGCACCGGGACGTACGCGCTCGGCACGTTCTGGCCGACGTTCATCCTCGCCGCGCTCACCGTGCTGGCCAACCCGATCTCCTTCGGCGCCTTCCTCGGCGACTGGGCGCGCTACATCCCCGCGCGCTACAGCACCCGCTCCCTGCTGGCCGCCCCGTTCCTCGCCCAGGTGGCCACGCTGCTGCCGTTCGGCTTCGGCATCGCGACCGCGACGCTGGTCGCCGATCCGGCCGACTACATCGCCGGGCTCACCGCGATTTCCCCGCTCTGGTACGCGATCCCGCTGATCGCCGTGTCCCTGATCGGCGGCCTCTCCACCGGCACGACCGCGCTGTACGGCACGGGACTCGACTTCAGCTCGATCTTCCCCCGGCTCTCGCGGGTGCGGGCGACGCTGCTGATCGGCACGCTCAGCGTGGTCTTCATCTTCGTCGGCAACTTCGTGCTCGACATGGTCTCCAGCATCAACGCCTTCGCCACGCTGATCGTGCTCTGCACCTCGCCGTGGATGGTGATCATGATGATCGGTTTCGTGCAGCGGCGCGGTTTCTACGACGTCGAAGACCTCCAGGTGTTCAACGAAGGCCGCAAGGGCGGCCGCTACTGGTTCCACCGCGGCGTCAACTGGCGCGCCATGGCCGCCTGGATCCCCGCCACCGTGCTCGGCCTGCTCTTCGCGAACACGCCGATGATCGCGGGCCCGCTGCGCGGCGTCGCGGGCGGCGTCGACCTCAGCCTGGTCGTCACGCTGGTCACCGCCGCCATCGCCTACCCGGTGCTCACCAAGCTCTTCCCGGAGCCGGCCGAGGTATTCGGAGCCGGGGATACCGTCCAGTCGGTATCGATTCACCCGGATGAGACGTTGACCACATACTAAGCGGTTGCTAACTTCGCGGGACTCTCCGACCCGTTGAAGGGTGATCCCCATGGCAGCCACGCAGACCACCCCGGACCGGCAGCGCCGCCGGGCCGCCACCGCCGCCGCACTCGCCGCCTCGGTCGAGTGGTACGACTACTTCGTCTTCGGTATCGCGGCCGCGCTCGTGTTCGGCAAGACCTTCTTCCCGGCAGGCAATCCCGCGGCCGGGGTGCTGGCCTCGTTCGCCACCTTCGCCGTCGGGTTCCTGGCCAGGCCGCTGGGCGGGATCATCGCGGGCAACCTCGGCGACTCCCGCGGCCGCAAACCCGTGCTGGTCATGGCGATCGCGCTGATGGGCGTGGCGACCACCGCCATCGGCCTGCTGCCGACCTACGCGTCGATCGGCATCGCCGCGCCGCTGATCCTCGTGCTGCTGCGGCTGGTGCAGGGCATCGCGGTCGGCGCGCAGTGGGGCGGCGCGATGCTGCTCGCCACCGAGTACGCCCCGGAGGGCAAGCGCGGTCTCTACGGCAGCCTCGTCCAGCTCGGCGTCCCGATCGGGGTCGTGCTCGCGAACACGGTGTTCCTGGTCGCGTCGAAGGTCGCGCCGCCCGCGGACTTCCTGTCCTGGGCCTGGCGGATCCCGTTCATCGTCGGCGTGCTGGTGCTCGCGCTGGCCTGGTACATCCACAAGCGCGTCGACGAGACGCCGGAGTTCCGCAAGGCGGCCGAGGCCGCGGCCGCGCGCAAAGGGTCACCGCTGCGCGAGATCCTGCGCGAGCACCTCGGCACGGTCCTGCTCGCGGGCGGCTCGTTCGCCGTCAACACCGCGACGTTCTACATCCTGCTCACCGGGACGCTCGACTACGCGACCCGCGAACTCGGCATGTCCCGCACGACCGTGCTCACCGCGACCCTGATCATCAGCTGCAGCCAGCTCGCCATCATCCCGCTGGCGGCGGGCCTGTCCGACCGGATCGGCCGGATCAGGATCTACACCTTCGGCGCGGCCGGCCTGCTGCTCTGGGCGATCCCGATGTTCCTGCTGATCGACACGAAGTCACTGCTGTGGTTCGTGGTCGCCTCGTTCGTCGCCAGCCTGTTCCTCAGCATCATGTACGGCCCGCAGGCGGCGCTGTTCGCGGAGCTGTTCACGCCGGAGATGCGCTACACCGGCGCGTCGCTCGGCTACCAGCTCAGCGCGGTGGTCGGCGGCGGGCTCGCGCCGTTCATCATGGTGCTGCTGCTGGAATCCACCGGCTCGTCGCTGTCGGTCTCCGGCTACATCATCGTGCTCGCGATCGTGGCGCTGCTGTCGATCAGCGTGCTCGCCAAACGGGCGCGCGCGGCGGAGCGCGTCGACGCCTGAGCAACTCAGAAGCCGCCCGCCCGCGGTGCCCGCTCCTATCGTGGCCGGATGGACGATGAGCTGCCGTCGGTCGCCGGCGCGCTGATCCGGAACCCGGTGCCCGGCGACCACCCCCGCGTGCTGGCCGCCATGGACCGCTGGTGGGCCGGCTCCGGCGGGAAGGAACGCGCGCTGGTGCTGCCGCGGTTCTACTTCCAGCATTTCACCGGCGGCAGCGAGCTCGTCGAGCACGACGGGACGGTGATCGCCTTCCTGATCGGGTTCCTGTCGCAAAGCCGTCCCGGCGAGAGCTACGTCCACTTTTCCGGCGTCTCACCGGACTATCGCGGGCGCGGCATCGCCCAGCACCTGTACACGAGGTTCTTCGCCTACAGTGTCCGCAATGGACGGTCGGTGGTGCGCGCCGTGACACCGGCAGGCAACGCCGGGTCCTACGCGTTCCACACCGGCATCGGCTTCGTGGCGGAACCCGGGCCCGCCGAACTCGACGGCAGGCCTTACCAGCCGGACTACGACGGCCCCGGGTTCGACCGCGTCACGTTCCTCCGGCGGCTGGACGATTTAACCGCCTGAAGTTGTCGGTGGCCCGTGTCAGGATGACTTCATGGAAGATCACCTGGTGCGGGCCTGGGTGCATGGCTGGGCGGCGTCCCGGCAGACCAGCGCCCCCGTGACGGAGCCCGACGGCTGGCGCATCGACGTCGGCCTGCCCGACCACCGCGTGCGGTACATCCTGCCCTCCGCCGACCCGGATCTGGTGCGGGCCAGGGTGGCCGGGCTGAGCGAGCAGGGCACGTGGCTCAAGGTCTTCGGGAACGTGCAGGCCACGCTCATGCCCGGCTGGACGAACGACGAGCCCGGCTACCTCATGACCATCGGACTCGGCCACGTCGAACAGGCCGCCTTGCCGGACGGCTACCGGCTGGAGGTGAAGGACGGCGGCGACCGGGCCGAGGCTGTCGTCTACGCCGCCGACGGCGAGATCGCGGCACGCGCGCAGACCGGGCTCGCCGGCGACGCCGCCGTGCTCGACCAGGTGGTGACCGAGCAGGCGCACCGCAGGCGTGGGCTCGGCCGGGTCGTGATGGGCGCGCTGAGCGGGTTCGCCCATGACGCGGGCGCGAGGACGGCCGTGCTGGCGGCCACCGACGACGGGAGGGCGTTGTATCTGGCACTCGGCTGGACGGAGGTCCGGCCGCTGACCGGGGCGTGGCTTGCCAAAGCGAGGGGCGGGCACTAACAGTGGACCCATGAACGAGTCACTGCTCGCCGTCGCCCGTGAGGAGGCGCTGCTCGGCAAGGCCGAAGGCGGCGTCCCGATCGGCGCCGCGCTGTTCACCCTGGACGGCAGGCTGCTCGGCCGCGGCCACAACCGGCGGGTCCAGGACGGCGATCCGTCGCTGCACGCGGAGACGGCCGCGTTCCGCGACGCCGGGCGGCGGCCGCACTACCGCGACACGATCATGGTCACCACGCTCTCGCCGTGCTGGTACTGCAGTGGCCTGGTGCGGCAGTTCGGGATCCCGCGGGTGCTGATCGGCGAGGCGCGCACGTTCCACGGTGGCCACGACTGGCTCGCGGAGAACGGCGTCGGCGTGACCGTGCTCGAGGACGAGGTGTGCGTCGGCCTGATGACCGAGTTCATCAAGACGCGCCCGGAACTGTGGTTCGAAGACATCGGGGAGGAACTGTGAGCGAGGCCGTTCCGCTGGTCGACCTGACCCCGTGGTTCGAGGGAAGCGCCGACGGCAAACGGGAGGTGGCCGCCAGGATCGACGAAGCGCTGCGTGAGTCCGGGTTCCTGATGATCACCGGCCACGGTGTCTCGTCCGAAGAGCGCGCCACGACCAGGAAACTCGCGCGGGCGTTCTTCGGCCTGCCCGCCGAAACCAAGGCGCCGTACGCCGTCTCGGTCGGCGGCCGGGGCTGGCTGCCGCCCGGCGTCGAGGCGAACGGGTACGCCGAGGGCACGCCCACTCCCCCGGACCTCAAGGAGTCCTACTCGGTCGGCGCCTCCGACCAGGTCGGTGTCCCCGAGATCGACGCGTTCTGGTTCCAGCCCAACGTCTGGCCGTCCGAAGTGCCCGGCTTCGCCGACGCGGCCACCGGCTACATGCGACGGATGCGCGCGCTTTCCGACGAGCTCCTGACCATCTTCGCGGCCGCATTGGACCTGCCTGCCGACCATTTCACCCGGCACACCGGACACCCGACGTACACGTTCAACATCAACTGGTACCCGCCGATGACCCACGTCGGCACCCCGGAGCCCGACCAGTTCCGCATCGGCCCGCACACCGACTTCGGCACGGTCACCATCCTCGACCGCCAGGCAGGCGTCGGCGGACTGCAGGTCTACACCTCCGACGGCCGCTGGGTCGACGCCCCCTTCGACCCCGACGCCTTCACGGTCAACATCGGCGACCTGATGGCCCGCTGGACCGGCGACCGCTGGCGCTCGACCCGGCACCGCGTCCTCCCGCCCGACGCCTCGGCCCCCGACGAAGACCTGGTCTCGCTGATCTTCTTCTACGAGACCGATCACGACGCGCGGATCTCTTCACTGGGACCGCCCTTGGGCCACACGGCCTACCCGGAGGTCGTCGCTTCCGAATACCTGCACGAAAAACTGGCGGCCATCACGGTCTCGGACTGATCCCGGTCCGCTCAGGCGACGTCTTCGCGGATCGACGGCTCGTGCCTGTCGTAGCCGACCGTGCGGTTGCGGCCCGCGGTTTTGGCTTGGTACAAGGCTTTGTCGGTGACCTTGATCAGCCCGTCCAAAGTGCCCGCGTCGCGCGGGTGCGCGGCGACGCCGATCGACACCGTCACGCCCACCTTGTGCGGATCGCCCGCCGCGACCGAAACCGTGGTCGCCGCGACCCGGCACCGGATCCGTTCCGCGATCGCCAAGGCGTCGAACCGGCTCGTGTCCGGCAAGAGCACGACGAACTCTTCGCCGCCGAAGCGCCCGACGAGATCGCCCGCCCGCAACTCGGCGCGCAAGGTGTCCGCGACCGCCCTCAAGACACTGTCCCCGACCAAATGTCCATGCCGGTCGTTCACCAGCTTGAAATGGTCGAGGTCCAGCATGAGCACACTCGTGGTCCCGCCGGGACGCCGTGGCCGGGAAAGCTCCACAGCGGCGGCCTCGGCCCACGAGGAAGCGTTGAGCAGACCCGTTTTGGCGTCGGCGCGGGCCTGGTCTCGCAATTGCCTGATCAGCACACTCCGGTGCAGCACCAGCGTGATCCCCAAGATGAGCAGCAGCGCGACCGGCCAGTCCACGAGCGCCCAGGCGAGCACGATGCCGAGCGCGATGGTCGCCGACTCGAGCGCGTAGTCGGCGGGGGTGCCCATCGCCTCACGCAAGCGCACTTCGGGAGTCGTGCCGAACACCGCGAGCGTGATCAGGATCGTGTTGCTCACCAAGAAGATCGCGCCCGCGCCGACCAGGCGCAGGAAGGTGCCCAGGTCGTGCGGCCAGACCTCGGCGAAGGCGTGCCCGCCTGTCGACACCAGGAACCAATCCGCCAGAATGGCCGCGACCACCGCGGCGGCGGTGCTGAACATCCGGCGGTGCAAGGGATTGTGCTGGACCCTCGTCCACCGGTAGAAGTACGAGGTGCTGATCACGACTGCGGCGAGGCCGGGGTGCAGCAGCACCACGGCGGCGAACATCCAGACGGAGTTCAGGTCGATATGAGGCGTAGCGGCATAACGTTCTCGGATTCTTTCGATCGGCCTGGACATTTCGGTATAGACCAGGCTGCAAGTCATCAGCACCATGAAGGGCAGCAGGTTGCCCACACCGACTGGAGACGAGGAGAACGCGAAACCGGTCGCCACCACGGCCAGCACGTCGATGGCGAGGACATACCCCAGCACCACGCGGCCCGGTAGCTCCCACAGCGCCCATCGGCGTACGCGGAACGGCATCAGCCGTCCCGTGAACCCCTGTCCGCCACGGAGTCCGTGCGCGGTCATGACCTTTGGCTCCCCGCCATTCGAGCAACGTAGCCGAACGTATATCAACTGTCACTCGGTCATCCGGGGGCTTGCCAGACCGGTACACGGGAACGCTCCGTGAGCCATGAAAGGAGGTGAAGTGCCATGCGTGGACAGAACTGGTGAGCGCCGCCGATTACAGTGAGTCAAAGAGGCAGCTAGGGAAAGGTGCGGCGGGCTCGTCGCCAAGCGGCCGCCACCGGGAGCGCGACGAGCACTCCCACGGCCGCGACGACAGCCACCGTGAGCGCGGGTGAGCGCAGCACGGCGGCCAGCAGACCGCCCACCACCAAACCGACTCCCTGTGCCGCGATCAGGCCTGATCCGGCCAGCCCGAACGCCTGACCGCGTTCGGCGTCCGGCACCAGGCGCATGAAGGTGGCGGCCGCGGTGACCTGATACGCCGCACAGGCACCGGACGCCAGCAGCAGGCCGATCGCGGGCAGCAGACCCGGACGCAATGCGTAACCGACCAGCGGGACGATGGCCAAGACGGCCAGTACGCCGATCAGGCGTTGCCGCGTGCCGGGTGCGACCAGACGGCCGAACAGGAACACCCCGACGACGATCCCGGCGGGGTGCGCGGCGAGTAACAATCCGGCAGTGGCGGCCGTTCCGCCGATCTCGGCGGCATAGGGGACGGCCAGTCCTTCCGGGACGATGACGAAACCGGCGAGCCACGCCAGCATCACCAGCGACCGCAGCCGGGAGTCGCGCCAGATCGTGCGCGCGCCCGCCACCAGGCCCGCGAACAGCGAAATCCTTGTCCCGTCGGCGTTCGCTCCCGCCGCCGGGCGCGACCGGACCCCGAAGCGGATCACCAGCGCGGACACCGCGAACGTCACCGCGTCCACGGCAAGACCTTTACCCGGCCCGATGGCGGCGATGACCGCGCCGCCGAGCGCGAAGCCCGCGAGCTGTCCGGTTTGGCCGGTCATCTGCCGGATGGATTGCCCGGCGACGTACAGGTCGCCGCTGAGCACCGTCGGCATGATGGCCGCCTGCGCGGCGGTGAACGGCGCGTTGAGCAGCTGCGTCAGCACGAGCAGCGTCGCGAGCAGCCACAGCGGCAGCCCCGGGATCGCCATCAGCCCGACCAGCACCGCGCGCCCGGCGTCGGCGTTGACCATGACCGCCTTGCGGGGAAAGCGATCCGCGAGCCCGGACAGCAGCGGGCCGCCGATCAGGTCGGGCAGATAGGTCAGCGCGTACGTCAGCGCGGGCCAGGCCGCCGAGCCGGTACGGGTATAGACCAGCACCGACAGCGCGACGCGCGCCAGCTGGTCGCCGAAGACGGATTGCAGCTCGGCCAGCCAGATCGCCCGGAATTCGGGCACGGCCAGCACCGACCCGAAGCTCGCCGGTCGTTCCACCCCATCGGCCATGCACGTCTCCCAAGCACCGTGCCCACCCGGAACTCCCACGCATGGTACGCAACCGGACGCGCTAAGTGAACCTCCTTTAGTACGGTCAGCGCATTCGTTAAGAGCCTTGACATTAGATATTGGTCCAGTCCACTGTTAGGGCGCTCGCTTCGTTTGATACCGCCGGATCAAGCAACGAGGGCTTCCAACTGATGCACGTCGACGCTGACGTGCCGTTACTTTCCTTGGAGGACCGTTGAAGAAAGCACGCCGTCTGCTGACCGTCGCGAGTGCGGCTGCCGCCGCGATCGCCACCACCGTCGGCCTCGCGCCGTCGGCTTCGGCAGCACCGGACCCCATTCTCGCGTCTCCCTATCTGTACCAGTGGGAGGGACAGACGAGCCCCACCGCGGCGATGGACGCGACCGGCGTCAAGACGTTCACGCTCGCGTTCATGCTGTCCGACGGCGGCTGCAACCCCAAGTGGGACGGCAGCCGCTCGCTCACCGGCTCGGACAAGACGATGATCGACAACATCCGCGCCAAGGGCGGCGACGTGGTGCCGTCGTTCGGCGGCTGGTCGGGCACCAAGCTCGGCGCCAAGTGCACCTCGGCCTCGGCGCTGGCCGGCGCGTACCAGAAGGTCATCGACGCCTACAAGCTCAAGGCCATCGACCTCGACATCGAGAACACCGACGAGTTCGAGAACAACACCGTGCAGGACCGGATCCTCAACGCGGTCAAGCTGACCAAGGCCAAGAACCCGGGCCTGCGCGTGGTCATCACCATCCCGACCGAGGTCAACGGCCTGTCGGCGACCGGCAAGCGGCTGGTCAACCAGTCCAAGGTGATCGGCGCGAACATCGACGCGTGGTCGGTCATGCCGTTCGACTTCTCCAGCGGCGGCGACATGGTCGGCAAGACCAAGAGCGCGGTGGACGGACTGAAGAACCACCTCAAGTCCACGTTCGGCCTGTCCGACGACGCGGCCTACCGCAAGAGCGGCCTGTCCTCGATGAACGGCAAGACCGACAACGCGGGCGAGGTCGTCAGCGTCGCGAACTTCAAGTCGATCAGGGACTACGCGACCAGTCACCACCTGGCGCGCTTCACCTTCTGGGCGACCAACCGCGACTGCAACAACTGCGCGGGCATCTCCCAGGGCAAGTACGACTTCACCAAGGTCGTCGCCGGCTACACCGGCTGACCCCGGCTAAAAAAATCCCAATGTGGCATTGGTCAGTTTTCTGGCCGCCAATGTGGCTTTCGTCAGCTCGAAGCTGACGAAAGCCACATTGGGATTTTTTTCCGCGTCCGGGTGGGTGGGGCGTCAGAGGCGGACGATCATCTTGCCGGTGTTGGCGCCGTCCAGCATGTCGATGAACGCCTGCGGCGCGTTCCGGATACCGTCCACAAAGGTCTCGGTGTACTTGAGCCTGCCCGACCGCACGAGCGGGCCGACCTCGTCGAGGAACCGCGGCCGCAGTCCGAAGTGGTCGAGCACCAGCACGCCCCGCAGGGTCAGCCGTTTGCCCGTGATCATCCGGTAGTTGCGCAGCCCGTCCGGCTCGGCCGAGTTGTACTGCGAAATCGCGCCGCACAACACGATCCGGCCGTGCAGGTTCATCGTCTCGATCGCGGCTTCGAGGTGATCGCCGCCGACGTTGTCGAAGTACAGGTCGATCCCGTCCGGCGCGGCTTCGGCCAACTGGTCGAGCACGGGTGCGTCCTTGTAGTTGAACGCGGCGTCGAAACCCAGGTCCTCGACGAGATGGCGGACCTTCTCGGCCGAGCCCGCGCTGCCGATGACCCGCTTGGCGCCGCGCAGTTTCGCGAGCTGGCCCGCGACCGAGCCGACGGCGCCCGCCGCGCCGGACACGAACACCGTGTCGCCCTGCGCGAACCCGCCGACCTCGAACAGGCCCGAGTACGCGGTCAGCCCCGGCATGCCCAGCACGCCGAGATAGGCGCTCAACGGCGCGGCGTCACCGTCCACACTGGTCGCTTCGGACGCGTCGAGCACCGAATGGGTACGCCATCCGGCCCAATGCTGGACGAAATCACCGGCCGCGAACTCCGGGTGGTTTGAAACCACCACCTCGCCGACGGCACCGCCCTGGTACATCACGACACCGAGCTCATACGGCTCGGCATAGCTCTTGGCCGTGCTCATCCGGCCCCGCATGTACGGATCCACGCTCAGCACGTGGTTGCGCACGAGCACCTGACCGGGCCCGGCGACCGGGACATCCGTGTCCACAATGGAGAAATCGGACGGCACCGGTTTGCCATCCGGCCGCCTTACCAGACGGACCTCTGTTGCCACCACCGCAAAACCCCCAACCAGTTCGTGAAGCTCTCACCAGCGATAACATTCCTGCTGCGGCATGCTATTCCCGTACTCTTCGTCACCTATCATGTGCCGAATGTCGACCACCCCACCGGCTGAGGCCGAATACGGCGAAAAGATCGTCGCCGTCGAACCGGGCGGAATCGAGCAGGTCGATGCCGCCGACCGGCACGGCTCCCCCCGCCAGCTGTTCTGGACCTGGGCCTCCCCCAACCTCGAGTTCGCCACGATCTTCGTCGGCGTGCTGGCCGTTTCGGTCTTCGGGCTCACCTTCTGGCAGGCGGTGCTGGCCGTCGTGCTCGGCAACGCGCTCGGCTCGGTCACGCACGCCGTGCTCTCGGCCCGCGGTCCGGACCACGGTGTCCCGCAGATGGTGCTCGGCCGCATCGCCTTCGGCTATCGCGGGAACATCCTGCCCGCGGCGCTGATGTCGGTGATGGCCGGGATCGGCTGGTTCTCGGTCAACAGCGTGAGCGGCGCGTTCGCGCTGAACTCGCTGACCGGGCTGCCGGTGCTGAGCTGCCTCGTGCTGGTGGTCGCGCTGCAGGTGGTGATCGCCTTCTTCGGCCACAATCTGGTGCAGGCCTACGAGAAGTACGTTTTCGTGCTGCTCGCGGTCGTCTTCGCGGTGACCTCGGTCGTCATCTTCGTCAAGGCCGAGCCGAGTGCCGCGGCGGGCGGCGGTGGCATCGGCGGATTCCTGCTCACGCTGGGCGCCGCGTTCGGCTACACGGCGGGCTGGAACCCGTACGCCGCCGACTACACCCGCTACCTTCCGTCCACTGTGAACAGACGAGCCGTCGGCCTGTACGCCTCGCTCGGCCTGTTCCTGTCGACGACCATCCTGATGATCGTCGGCGCCGCGTCGGCCACCATCGGCGAAGGCGGCGAGGCGAACCCGACCACGGCGTTCACCCACCACCTGCCCGCCTTCCTGGCCGCGGCGACGCTGCTTTCGGTCACCCTCGGCGCGGTCGCCGCGAACGTGATCAACGTGTACTCGGGCGCGCTGTCCTTCCTCGCGCTCGGCATCAAGCTGCCGTTGAACTGGCGGCGCGCCGTCGTCTCGGTCGGCTACGGCGCCATCGGCTTCGCGCTCGCGTGGGCCGGGCTCGCCGACGCCGGGCACGCCTACGAGAGCTTCCTGCTCGTGGTCGCCTATTGGGTGAGCCCGTGGCTGGCCGTGCTGCTCGTCGACCAATACCTGCGGCGAGGCCAGGACGTCAGCGGGCTGTTCGCGGACCCGCGGCACAGCAACTGGCCGGGGTTCATCGCGTTCGTGGCCGGGCTGGTCGTGTCGATCGGGCTCTTCGCGAACCAGACGCTCTACACCGCGCCGATCCCCAAGGCGGTGCCCGCGATCGGCGACCTGACGTTCCTGGTCGGCTTCGTCATCTCGGGCGGGCTCTACGCCCTGCTTCGCCGCTCCCGCTAGCCGGGAAAGGCACAAGGGTGGCCCTTGTAACGCTCAGGGTTACAAGGGCCACCCTTGTGTGGTCCAGCCGCTCGGTCAGGCGGCGGTGGTGACGGCCAGCGCGGCGCGGCCTGCTTCGGTGAGCTCGGCGGGGACGCGGCCGGACACGGTCGTGGTGTCGGCGGGCTTGATGTAGCCGGCGCGGGCGAGGTCGTGCGCGGTGATCTGGTCGCAGCAGGCGAATCCGTCGATGAACAGGTCGGGCTCGCAGCTGCACGACATCTGCGCTCGGTGTGCGGCCACCGCCCTCAGCATCGCCATGGCACGGTGGGAAAGCTCGACTGCTGAACCGGACACCGGACTGAACCCTTCTCGTTCACCTAGCTACTTACAACGAGTTATCGCTCGCTGCGCCGAAAGTGTTAACGAGAATACGACGTTGTCTAGACCGAGGTGGTTCCGGCTACGTTCTGTTCCAACATGCGGGCCCACTGGCGCACGATCTGCTGACGTCTTTTCGTGTCGTCCGTAAGGAGATTAGCCAGGCCTAGGCCCCTGGCAAGATCCAGAGTGGCCTGAACCATTTCGCGGACGCCGTCGTGGGACTCGTCGACGCCCAGCAGGTCAACGGCCACTCTGTGTGCTTCCCGGCCGACCCGCGCCTCCAACGGCACGAGCGTGTCCCGCAGCGCCTGGTCAGTGGACCCGGCCACCCAGAGATGCAGTGCCGCGCGGAACATCGGGCCCGCGTAAAGGTTCAGCAACACCGAAGCCACGGTCTCGATACGGGACGGGCCCTCGGGCAGATCGGCCACCTGCGACCTGAGTTCCGACAGCTGGACCTCGCCGACGAGCTCGACGGCCGCGACCAGAAGGTCCTCGCGGGTGGGGAAATGATGCTGTGCCGCTCCCCGGGACACCCCGGCGCGCTCGGCGATGACCGCCACCGTCGTGCCGGTCCAGCCCAGCTCGCCGATGCACTCGACGGCGGCCTCGATCAGCCGCCGCCGCGTGGTCCGGCTGCGTTCCTGCTGCGGTTCGCGGATCATTCGACCCAGAAGTCCTTCTGCAGGTCCTCTTCGCGCTCGCAGAGGCGGTACTTCGCGAAGTCGGTGACGCCCTCGGCGGCGAGCACCTCGTCGTCGATGAAGAAGTGGCCGGTGACCTCGCGGCTGGGTTTCGTGAGGATCACGTGCGCGGCGTCGGCCATGATCTCCGGCGTCCGCGACCGGTCGGCCAGCTCGGCGCCGACCACGTTGCGGATCGCCGCCGTGTCGATGGTCGTGCGCGGCCACAGCGAGTTCGCCGCGATGCCGTCGCCTGCCAGTTCCGCCGAGAGGCCGACGGTCACCAGGCTCATCGAGTACTTCGCGATGCTGTACGCGAGGTGCCCGGCGGTGAACCACTTCGGGTCGAGGCTGATCGGCGGCGACAGCGTCAGGATGTGCGCGTTCGCCGACTTCTTCAGGTGCGGGATCGCCAGCTTCGACAGCAGGAACGAGCCGCGCGCGTTGATGTCCTGCATGAGGTCGTAGCGCTTCATGCTGACGTGTTCGGTCGGCGTCAGGTCGATGGCGCTCGCGTTGTTCACCACGATGTCGAGCCCGCCGAACTGCTCGACGGCCTTCGCGACCGCGGCGGCGACGCCCTCGTCGTCGCGGACGTCGCCGACGATCGGCAGCGCCTGGCCACCCGCCTCCTCGATGGCCTTGGCGGCGGTGTAGATCGTGCCGGGCAGCTTCGGGTGCGGCTCGGTGGTCTTGGCGAGCAGCACGACGTTCGCGCCGTCGCGGGCCGCGCGCAGCGCGATGGCCTCGCCGATCCCTCGGCTGCCGCCGGACATGATGAGCGTCTTGCCTGCGAGCGTGGTCAAAGCGGTCTCCTCAGTAGGACTTGGGCAGGCCGAGGCTGTGCTGGCCGACGAAGTTGAGCACCATCTCGCGGCTCACCGGCGCGATGCGGCCGAGCCGGACCGCGCCGACCAGCGTCCCCAGCCCGTACTCGGACGCGAGGCCGTTGCCGCCGTGGGTCTGCACGGCCTGGTCGACGGCGTGGATCGCGACCTCGGCGGCCGCGTACTTGGCCATGTTCGCGGCCTCGCCTGCGTTGAAGTCGTCGCCGGAGTCGTAGAGCGAACCGGCCTTCTGCGTCATCAGCTTCGCGAGTTCCAGCTCGATCTTGACCGCGGCGAGCGGATGCGCGAGCCCCTGGTGCGTGGCGATCGGGGCGCCCCACACTTGGCGTTCCTTGGCGTAGTTCACACCCTTGTCGAGCGCGTACCTGGCGATGCCGAGCGAGAACGACGCGCCCATGATCCGCTCGGGGTTGAGCCCGGCGAACAGCTGCGCGATGGCCGCGTCCTCGTCACCGACCAGCGCCTCGGCGGGCAGGTGCACGTCGTCGATGAACAGCGAGAACTGCTTCTCCGGCGAGACGAGATCCATCTCGATCTGCCGGTACTCGAAGCCGGGGCTGTCGGTCGGCACGATGAACAGCGCGGGCTTGAGCTTGCCGGTCTTGGCGTCCTCGGTGCGGCTGACGACCAGCACGGCGTCCGCCTCGTCGACCCCGGAGATGTAGACCTTCCGTCCATTGAGGACCCACTCGGAGCCGTCGCGCTGGGCGGTGGTGGTGATCTTGTGCGAGTTCGAGCCCGCGTCGGGCTCGGTGATCGCGAAGACCATCTTCGTGGTGCCGTCGGCGATCCCCGGCAGCCAGTGCTTCTTCTGGCTCTCCGTGCCGAACCGCGAGATCACCGTGCCGCAGATGGCGGGCGAGACGACCATGAGCAGCAGCGGCGCGCCCGCGGCGGCGAACTCTTCGAGCACCGCCGCGAGGTCCGCGATGCCCGCGCCACCGCCGCCGTACTCCTCGGGCAGGTTGACACCGAGGTAGCCGAGCCGCCCGGCCTCGTCCCACAGCTCGTTCGTCTTGCCGCCCGAGCGCGCCTGCTTGAGGTAGTACTCGTGGCCGAAGCTGGAGGCGAGCTCGAACGCCGCCTTGCGAAGCTCGGCCCGCTCGACCGGCTCATGGAAGTTCATCGTCATTGCTTCTCCTCGACCACTACGAGAACCGTGCCCACTTCTACCTGCTGTCCGGTTTGGACGCTCAACGCACTGACCACGCCGTCGGCGGGTGCGGAGATCCGGTGTTCCATCTTCATGGCTTCCAGCCACAGCAACGGGTCGCCCGCCTTCACCGCGTCCCCTGTGGACACCGCGACGCGCACGACCGTGCCCGGCATCGGCGCGACCAGCGACCCGGCGGCGAGCGCCGCGTCCGGGTCGGCGAACCGCGGCTCGGCCCGCAGCGTGACCGGCCCGAGCGCGGAGTCGACGTAGACCGTGTCGCCGTACTTCGCGACCTCGAACACCCGGCGCACACCGGCCACGTCGAGCACGACCCGGCCCGGCTCGGCACTGACGAGCGCGACGTCGTCGAATCCTTCCGCGCGCAGCCCGTCGCGGGTGAGCGCGTAGCCGATCTCGATGTCACCGAACCGCTTGCGCTGCAAGGCCGACCGCACGTTGCGCCAGCCGCTCGGCAATCGCCCGAGTGTCTTCGCCTCTGCCCGGTTGGCCGCCGAGTCCGCCAGCGCGGCGGCGAGCGCGGACAGTTTAGGGTCACTGTTCAGCGGCTGGGCGAGCGTGTCCAGGCCGTGCCGGTCGAAGAACGCCGTGTCGGTCTCTCCGGCCAGGAAAGAGTTGTGCCGCAGGATGTTCACGAGCAGGTCACGGTTGGTGACCAGGCCGTGGATCTTGGCGCCCGCGAGTGCCTTGGCGAGCCTGCGTGCGGCCTCGTTCCGGGTCGGCGCCCAGGCGATGACCTTGGCGAGCATGGGGTCGTAGTGCACGCCGACCACCGAGCCGTCGACGAAGCCCGAGTCGAGCCGGAGCCCGGGTCCGTGCTCGAACTCCAAGTCGACATCCGGCACCGCGAACCTGTGCAGCGTGCCGCTCTGCGGCTGCCAGCCTTCGGCCGGATCCTCGGCGTAGAGCCGGACTTCGATCGCGTGACCTGTCGACTGTGGAGGGTCGGCCGCGAGCTTCAGGCCTTCGGCGACCTGCAGCTGCAGCGAGACCAGGTCCACGCCGGTGGTGCACTCGGTCACCGGGTGTTCAACCTGCAGGCGGGTGTTCATCTCCAGGAAGTAGAAGCGGCCGTCCGGCCCGGCGAGGAACTCGACCGTCCCGGCGCCGACGTAGTCGATCGCCTTGGCCGCCTTGCGTGCCGCGTCGAACAGCTCTTCCCGCATCGCCGGGTCGACAAGCGGGGATGGCGCTTCCTCGACGACCTTCTGGTGCCGCCGCTGGATAGAGCATTCCCGCTCCCCCAGCGCCCACACGGTGCCGTGCTGGTCCGCGAGGATCTGGACCTCGATGTGCCGTCCGGCTTCCAGGTACGGCTCGCAGAACACGGTCGAGTCGCCGAACGCGGAACCGGCCTCGGCCCGCGCTCCCTCGACGGCTTCGGTCAGCTCGGCGAGCGCGCGGACCACGCGCATGCCGCGGCCGCCACCCCCGGCGGAGGCCTTGACCAGCAAGGGAAGATCGCGCTCGGTGACCTCGGCCGGGTCCAATTCGGACAGCACGGGCACGCCCGCGGCTGCCATCAGGCGTTTGGACTCCACTTTGGAGCCCATCGTCTCGATGGCCTCCGGCGGCGGGCCGACCCAGGTCAGGCCCGCGTCGAGCACGGCACGGGCGAACCCGGCGTTCTCCGACAGGAACCCGTAGCCGGGGTGGACCGCGTCGGCGCCTGCGTCGGCGGCCGCCTTGATCAGCAGGTCCGACCGCAGGTACGTCTCGGACGGCGCGTTGCCCGGCAGGCGCACGGCCGTGTCGGCCTCGTTCGCGTGCGGCAGCCCGGCGTCGGCGTCGGAGAACACGGCGACCGTGCCGATCCCGGCGTCGCGGCAGGTCCGGAAGACGCGGCGCGCGATCTCGCCGCGGTTGGCGACCAAGAGGTTCTGGATCACTGCGCCCTCACATCCGGAAGACGCCGAAACCGTCGGCGCCCTTCACTGGTCCATTGTGGATCACGGACAGGCTGAGCCCGAGCACCGTGCGGGTGTCACGCGGGTCGATGATGCCGTCGTCGTAGAGCATCCCCGACAGGAACATCGGCATGGACTCGGCTTCGATCTGGCCCTCGACCATGGCTCGCATGGCGGCGTCGTGCTCCTCGTTGTACTCCTGGCCCCGCGACGCGGCCGCCTGCCTGGCCACAATGGACAGCACGCCGGCGAGCTGAGCCGGGCCCATCACCGCGGACTTGGCGCTGGGCCACGCGAACAGGAACCGGGGATCGAAGGCGCGGCCGCACATCCCGTAGTGCCCGGCGCCGTACGACGCTCCCATGAGGACGGACAGGTGCGGCACCTTCGAGTTCGACACCGCGTTGATCATCATCGCGCCGTGCTTGATGATGCCGCTCTGCTCGTACTCCTTGCCGACCATGTAGCCGGTCGTGTTGTGCAGGAACACCAGCGGCGTGTCGATCTGGTTGGCCAGCTGGATGAACTGCGCCGCCTTCTGCGACTCCTCGCCGAACAGCACGCCCTGCGCGTTGGCGAGGACGCCGACCGGATACCCGTGGATGGTCGCCCAGCCGGTGGCCAGGCTCGACCCGTACAGCGGCTTGAACTCGTCGAAGTCGGAGCCGTCGACGACCCTGGCGATCACCTCGCGCGGGTCGAACGGCACCTTGAGATCCGTCGGCACGATGCCGAGCAGATCCTCGGGGTCGAACAGCGGCTCGGCGTAGTCGAGCGCCGGGGTCTGCCCCTGCTTGCGCCAGTTCAGGCGCTTGATGATGCTGCGGCCGAGCCGGATCGCGTCCTGCTCATCGTGGGCGAGGTAGTCGGCGAGACCCGAGGTGCGCGCGTGCATCTCCGCGCCACCCAAGGATTCGTCGTCGGACTCCTCGCCGGTCGCCATCTTGACCAGCGGCGGCCCGCCGAGGAACACCTTCGCGCGTTCCTTGACCATCACGACGTAGTCCGACATGCCCGGCAGGTACGCGCCGCCCGCGGTCGAGTTGCCGAACACCAGCGCGACGGTCGGCACCTTGGCCGCCGACGACCGCGTGATGTCGCGGAAGATCCGGCCGCCGGGGATGAAGATCTCCTTCTGCGTGGGGAGATCCGCGCCGCCGGACTCGACCAGGTTGATCACCGGGAGCCGGTTCTGCGCGGCGATGTCGGCCGCGCGGTAGCTCTTCTTGGCCGTCCACGGGTTGCTCGCGCCGCCCTTGACCGTCGGGTCGCTGGCCGAGATCAGGCATTCGACGCCTTCGACCACGCCGATGCCGGTGATCACGCTCGCGCCCACCTGGTAGTTCGAGCCCCACGCCGCCAGCGGCGACAGCTCGAGGAACGGCGAGTCCTCGTCGATAAGCAGCTCGATGCGTTCGCGGGCAAGGAGTTTGCCGCGTTTGCGATGCCGCTCGACGTATTTCTCGCCACCGCCCGCGATGGCCTTCGCGTGCTCGCCGTCGATCTCCGCGAGCTTACCGAGCATGGCCTCACGGTTCGCGGCGAACTCCGCGCTCCGAGAGTCCACAGTGGACCTGATAGCAGTCATGCCGTGTATCCCAATCGCTTGGCGGCCAGGCCGGTCAAGATCTCGTTGGTGCCGCCGCCGATGCCGAGGATCCGGACATCGCGGTAGTGCCGTTCCACTTCGGACTCCCGCATGTAGCCGAGCCCGCCGTGCAGCTGGACCGCCTCGTTGACCACCCATTCGGCGGCCTCCACGGCGGTGTTCTTCGCGAAGCAGGCCTCGGCGATGACCTCTTCGCCCGCGACGTGCCGCAGCGCGACATCACGGGTGTACGTCCGCGCGACGTCGATCTTGCGCGCCATCTCGGTCAGCTTGTGCTGCACCAGCTGCCGCGAGATCAGCGGGCGGCCGAACGTCTCCCGAGCCCGGCACCAGTCCAGCGTGAGGTCGAGCGCGCGCTGCGCGTGCGCGTAGCCCTGGATGGCCAGCGAGACCCGCTCGGTGACGAACTGGGTGGCCACCTGCGCGAACCCGCTGTTCTCGGCGCCGACCAGGTTCTCCACCGGCACCCGCACGTCCACGTAGGACAGCTCGGCCGTGTCGGAGCACAGCCAGCCCATCTTCTCCAGCTTCCGCGTCACAGTGAACCCGGGCGTCCCACGCTCGACGACGATCAGCGAGATCCCGTGCGCGCCTTTGTCGCCGGTCCTGACCACCGTGGTCACGAAATCGGCACGGCAGCCCGAGGTGATGAACGTCTTGGCGCCGTTGATGACGTACTCGTCACCCTCGCGCACGGCCGTGGTGCGGATCCCCGCGACGTCCGAGCCGCCGTCGGGCTCGGTCACCGCGAGCGAGCCGATCTTGGCGCCCTCCAGCGTCGGCCGGACCCAGCGTTCGATCTGCACCGGGTCACCGGCGGCGGCGATATGCGGCACGGCGATCCCGCAGGTGAACAACGACGCGAACAGCCCGCCCGAGCCGCCCGCGTAGTGCATCTCCTCGGCGACGACCAGGGCGTCGAGGAAGTTGCCGTCCCCGCCGCCGACCTCCTCGGGGAAGCCGACCCCGAGCAGCCCGATCTCTCCCGCCTTGCGATGCAGGTCGCGCGGCAGCTCGCCCTCGCGCTCCCAGTCGTCGAGATGCGGCAGCACCTCGGTCTCGACGAACCGCCGCACGGTCTTGCGCAGCTCATTCCGTTCGGGAGTCTCGAAGATCTCTTTCACAGCACGATCTCTTTCACAGCAGGCTCTCCGGAACGTCGATTTCCCTGGACCGCAGCCATTCGCCGAGCGCCTTGGCCTGCGGGTCGAACCGCGCCTGCGACGCGACGCCCTCGCCGAGGATGCCCTCGACCACGAAGTTCATCGCCCAGAGGTTCGGCAGCAGGTGCCGGGTGACCTTCAGGCTCGCGGTCTCCGGCAGCAGCAGCTGGAACTCGGCCACGGTGAGCCGGTGCGCCAGCCACTTCCAGGCGTCCTCCGAGCGCACCCAGACCCCGAGATTCGCGTTGCCGCCCTTGTCACCACTGCGTGCGCCGATCACGCGTCCCAGCGGAACCCGTGTCATCGCACCGGCGAACCGCGGCTCCGGCAACTCCGGCTCATCCACTTCGGACAATTCGAGGGTCTCGGACGCCTGCGCGATGTCCACTCGGGAGCCATCGGGCAGCACCGCGATGTGCGGTACCTGCTGAGCGTCCACAAAGGCCGCTTCGTAGACCCCGTACGGCGACGCGGCCGAAGGCGGCGCGGTGACGTGGAAACCGGGGTAGCTCGCCAGCGCGAGTTCGATGGCCGCGCCGCTGAACGCCCGCCCGGCGATGTTCGGGTCGGCGTCCTTGACCGCGCAGTGCAGCAGCGCGCTCGCGAGCTGCTCGCTGTCGGCGTCCGGGTGATCGGTGCGCGCGAGGGTCCAGCGGATCTCGGCGGGCGGCTTCTCCTTCAAAGCGCCTTCGAGTTGTTCCCTGACCAGCAAGGCTTTCCGCTCGATGTCGAGTCCGGTGAGGACGAACGTGGTCTCGTTGCGGAAGCCGCCGAGCCGGTTGAGGCAGACCTTGAGCGTCGGCGGTGGCGGCTCGCCTTTCGCGCCGGTGATCCGGACGCGGTCGGGCCCGTCCTGCGTCAGCGTCAGCGTGTCGAACCGGGTGGTCACGTCGGGTCCGGCGTAGCGCGCGCCGGTGATCTCGTACAGCAGCTGGGCGGTGACCGTGCCGACGTTGACCACGCCGCCGGTGCCCTCGTGCTTGGTGATCACGCTCGACCCGTCGGCCTCGAGCTCGGCGATCGGGAACCCGGGCACGCCGATCTCGTGCTCGGTGAAGAACGCGTAGTTCCCGCCGGTGGCCTGGGCCCCGCATTCGATCACGTGTCCCGCGACGACCGCGCCGGCGAGCGCGTCGTAGTCGTCACGCGCCCAGCCGTAGTGCGCGGCGGCCGGTCCGACGATCACCGAAGCGTCGGTGACGCGGCCGGTGACCACGACATCGGCCCCGGCGTTCAGGCATTCCGCGATCCCCCACGCGCCGAGATAAGCGTTGGCGGTCAACGGTTTTCCGAACTCCTCACCGCGACCGATGAGGTCGTCGCCCTCGACATGCGCGATGCTGACGTCGAGCCCGAGCTTCGCGACGAGCTCCCGCAGCGCTTCGGCCAGCCCTGCCGGGTTCAAGCCACCGGCGTTGGCGACGATCTTGACGCCCTTTTCCTTGGCCAGCCCGAGGTTTTCCTCCATCTGGCGCAGGAACGTCTTGGCGTATCCGCGCGCGGGGTCCTTCATCCGGTCCCTGCCGAGGATGAGCATGGTCAGCTCGGCCAGGTAGTCGCCGGTCAGGTAGTCGAGCGGCCCGCCGGTGAGCATCTCGCGCACGGCGGAGAACCGGTCGCCGTAGAACCCGGACGCGTTGCCGATCCGCACGGTCATGCGCGCTGCCCCGGCTCACGCCCGCCACCCGGCGCGCCCGCGAACGCCTGTGCGATGGTGAGCCATTCTTCGACACCCTCGCCCTTGGCGACGAGGTCGCTGTCCGACGGATGCAGCCGCTGCGTCACCACCAGGCAGAAGTCGAGCGCGCTGCCGGTGAGCCGCTGCTCGGCGTCCTCCGGCCCGAAAGCCCAGGTGGTGCCATCGGGCGCGGCGAGCTCGACCCGGAATTCCTCGGCAGGCGGCGCGAGCGAGTGCAGCTTGAAGGCGAAGTCCCGCGTCCGCGTGCCGATCCGCGCGACATGCCACAGCCGGGGCGTCGCGGGGTGCTCGAGCCCGAAGGTGTCGAAGATGTCCTGGCCGTGCGCCCAGGTCTCCATCAACCGCGCGGTCGCCATCGACGCGGCCCGCATCGGCGGCCCGTACCAAGGGATCTTCTCCCCCTCCGGCAGCGCGGCCAGCGCGTCCGCGAGCTGCGCGCGCCCTTCACGCCACTCGGCCAGCAGCACGCGAGGCGGCTTCTCGGCGCCCTCGGCGGCGCCGACGTCGACGAAGTTCTCGGTGGTCAGCGCCTTTTCGATCTCGGACTGCCAGTCACCTGGCCTGGTCACGGCGATCAGCGACTTCTGATCGGTCCAGGCCAGATGCGCGACCTGATGCGCGACCGTCCAGCCCGGCGCCGGTGTCGCCCTGGCCCAGTCCGACGCGGGCAACCCGGCCACGACGTCGTCGATCGTCTGTGTTTCGGCCGCGAGATCACCCAGGATCACGCCGAGGTCAGCCATACCCGCCTCCTTGCGTCGGTGACCACACTGGCACCGTCCGCAGTAAAAATCAAGCGCGCATGATTGTTTCTGCTCCGTACCCTGGCGAGGTGATCGACTTCGAGAAAGCCTCAGTCTTCAAGCTGTCGCCGTGCAAGCCGGACGCCATCGCTGCGACCGTCGCACCGCTGATCATCCCCGGCGAGGAGCTCGTCTCGGCCTTCAAGGGCGCCCGCGACTTCGTGGTCTTCACGAACAAGCGGCTGATCGCGGTGAACGTCCAGGGCATGACCGGCAAGAAGAAGGACTTCACTTCCCTGCCGTACAGCCGGATCCAGGCGTTCTCGATCGAGACGGCCGGGACGTTCGACCTCGACGCGGAGCTGGAGCTGTGGTTCAGCGGGCTCGGCAAGGTGCGGTTCGAGTTCAGGGGCGGCTCGGGGATCCGGCAGCTCGGTCACCTGATCGCTTCGTACGTGCTGTAGATCATCGGACACAAGCGAAGGTCGCGAACAATGTTCGCAATCCTCCTGAAGCTTGGTACAAACTCGCAGCTGAAGCGACCGACCCTCTCCATGGGTGAACTGCATCGGACCACTGACTAAGACGCAGAGTCTTACCCTATCTATCGCAGCTGCCTGCGGTGCCTGCGTACAGGCACCGCAGGTAGGATCACCCCTTGTTTCGTTTTTCCTGGCGACTCCGCCGAAATCGCACTGCTGCCTCGCCGAGCTTCACACTCAGGTTCAGACATGTGAGCAGCTGCGCCACGATGTCAAGCAGGTCACGAATTCCCATGACAGTCACATCCTTCATCCGGTTTGCGATAGGTCCGGTATAGGTCCGGCGCGCAGCGTTCGGGGAAGTCTGCGAACGATCGGCGAACGACGTTGATTTGACGGCGTGTTCGCCGTTCGTTCGACGTTCGGCGACGAACAGTCAAAGGGGTGTCGGTGGCAGGCAATAGACTTGAGCCGTTGGACCGTGCCACTCCTCCAGCAATGCGCGCGTTGGCCGAAGGCCTGCGTCGAGCGATGGTCGACGCCGACTACACCGTTCTGAGAACCCTGGCAGGCGACGCACAGCTAGCCGCCTCGACGGTGTCTAACGCTCTAAGCGGGAAGACTGTCCCTTCCTGGCGTACGACGCAGTTTCTATTGCAAACGTGTGGCATACAACCCAACGCACACTGGCGGAAAGTCTGGGAAGCCGCGAGGGATGCCGAGCAACCACCTGACGCCCTGCCCCAGGATGATGAGCCTCGACAGGAGCCAGACACAGTTAGGTCTCACCAACCTGGACTATTCTCAATTCGGCCACCAGTAGGGAGCCTTCCTGCCCGAGTCCGCGGCCGAGCCGCCATAGTCTCCCGACTAACAACTCTTGTGGCCAAGCCGCGGCCGATGCTCCAGGTACTGCACGGCCTCGGCGGCTGCGGCAAGACCACGATCGCGCTCGAGGTTGCTCGTCTAGTCCAGGAGTCTGGCCACCCGGTCTACTGGGTGTCAGCAGCTGAGCGAGGCGGATTCGTTGCCAGTATGCGTCAGGTAGCTCGTGAGATCGGGATACCCGCGGGTGACATCGAGCAGGCTTGGTCAGGACGATCAAGCGCGATGGACATGTTATGGAGGCATCTCGATAGCGCGCAGCAACCGTGGCTGCTCATAGTCGACAATGCAGATGTGCCGGAAGTGCTCGCCTCACCTGGTAGAATCGCCGGCGACGGCACGGGTTGGGTCAGGCCGAGCAGGTCAGGCACAACGATACTCACCTCACGAGTTGGAACGCCGGCCACCTGGGGCAGCCAGGCCGAGCGACACCATGTGGGCGTACTAGGCGAAAAAGACGCAGCAGATGTCCTTGTCGACCTTGCTGGCCACGCAGGTGACAAAGAAGAGGCAAATGCGCTAGCCGAACGTCTCGGGGGACTTCCCCTTGCACTTCGTTCAGCTGGGAGCTACCTCAGTCGCACAGCCCGGGGCGCAGGCCTGTTACGCCGACCTGCTCGTATTACCACATTCGACGCCTATCGGCTGGCCCTCGGCAACCTTGGCACAGAACTCCTCGATGAAGGTCAGCCATGGCCAAATGAGAGCGAGCGTCTCGAACGGCTACATCGTGGCCTTGTAGGACGCACCTGGGAGATGAGCCTCGACCTACTTGAAGCTCAGGGGATCGCTCAAGCACGCCCGCTTATGCGGCTTATCTCGTGCTTCGCCCCGGCGCCGTTGCCCGTTGAATTGATCGCCGAAGACGAATCCTACCTACCCTCACTAGAGCAGCTCGACCGCGCACTTGAGGCATTGGTAGATCTCGACATGCTGACGGTGACCCGAACCAGTCCAAGCGCGGATGACAGTGCCCAGTCCACCTGTTTGGTCGGCCATCGGCTAGTTCTTGAAGCAACCGCGAGCCGCCTGCGGGAGCTGCCCGCCGCAGAACAGGCAATCACTTGGCGGGCAGCAGCACGTCTAATCACTGTGGCGGGCGCACCCGCTCCTGAGGAACCGCAGAATTGGGACTGGTGGAGGCTTATCTTGCCTCACGTGGCCACCCTCGTTTCCGTGATACCTAGCAATGACTCGAGCGTACTTATTGAAGCACTTCACCAGGGCTTACGGGGTTACGCGTACATGTCGTTCTCCAGCACATTCGACGGCGCGACCACCTATAGCCAGATGCTTTTGGATCGATCTCTCACACTGCCAGATAGCCATCCGGTACGGCTCGCAGCCCGCCATCGCGAGCTCCTCGCCAGCTCCCGGCCGGCTGCAGATCTAGCTAGGGAATACGAGGACGTCTTGAGCCGACAAGTCACCGTGCTTGGCCCAGATCATCCTGACACCTTGATCACCGACCACCAACTGGCTACCGTCCTGGCAGAAACTCATGGCAAAATAGCGAGCCTCCGAGAGATACGCCGAGTGGCGGAGCGTCGCGCCATATTGTTTGGCCCAGCGAATCCCTACACACTCGTATCTCAAGACGAGCTTGTTGATCTACTAATTAGCCTAGACCACAAAGATGAAGCGGAGGCGTTGCTTCGAACAGTAGTCGAAGACTGCGAGCGGTTCCTCGGCCCAACCAACCACTACACACTCATGTGGACAATGAAGCTGACCCGAGAGCTCATAAACCAAGGACGGGTCGACGTTGATCTCGACGAAATGCTTCAAGGACACAATCGACAAGCGACACCGTTAGCCGCGCAAGTCGAGATCGCCCGCGTGTTAGCTTTACTCGAACGACATACTGAAGCAGAACTAGAATACAAGACAATTCTCGAACGACTCCAAGCGACAGGACAGGAGAGAACCGGCCGCTACCGGCAAGCCCTACGCTCCTTATGCTTCAGTTTACATGAACAAGGTCGACTCAAGGAAGCATTCGAACTACACTCGAACGCAATTCGCAACTGCGGCCATTCCGATGATCTTCGTATTTACAATTTACGACTACGCTTGGACCACGTCGAGCTACATACTTGGGCGAAACAATGGGACGAAGCCGAAGGTGAACTCCGAAAATTATTGAGCGACCTCACATTAACCGCTACCAGCGACCCAACTTTAGAACTCGACGTCCGCCGAAAACTTACTTTCGTGCTAGCAGCACAAGACAAAGACGCGGCGACAGAAAGGGAAGAAGCTGTACTCGCCGAACTCTGCGAACAAAGCTTTGGAGCTACGTACTGGCGAACCCGCCGAGCTCTTTGGAACCATGCACAAAGCCTTAAACTTTTGGGCCGGAACCGCGCCGCACTCAAGGTCTACCGCAAATGCTTACAGGTCGAGGAGATTATATTCCCCGCCAATCATGACGACATTACGGCAACCCGAACTCGCATTGTAGAGATGCGTCTCAAAATTGGTGAGATGAGCGCAGATCAAGCGGTATCTGAATTCTTTGCGATACCATGGAAAGACGCACAAACGCGCGATTCCCGATACCTGCAACTGGCTTCCGCGGTCGCCACCGCGCGGCGACTAAACGGCGACGCCGACGGCGCACTAGAAGCACTTACCGAACTGGAAGAGCAGTACCGCCAGCAAGATTCTCCTGGACACGAATCATTGCTGACAGTACTACGGAGCATTTCCTCATTGCTGATTGACCTAGAGCGCCCACGAGACGCACTCGACAAATGCTACGAATACCGCAAACTACTAGAAAATAAACACGAACAAGACGCATCTCGCAAATTGTTCGCAGCTCGACGCATAGTCAACCTCCAACTTATGCTCGGTGAGATTTCAAACGAAGAGGCGCTCGGTAAAATCGAATCTCTACTCTCCGAATACTCAGAGGAGTTTGCACCCTTTTCGGACCGCATCCTGCATCTTCGTCGCCGAATCGCATTACTACAGCACGCCATGGGCGAAATTGACCGCGCCGAGATTGAATTACGATATATTGTCACAGTTTGCCAAATGCGACGCGAGCCAGAAGATGCGATCCACCGAATTGCAACCTGGAACCTATCAGTGTTACTAATGGACCATGGACGTTTCGATGAAGCTTTACCACTACTGGAAGGCTGCCTGGCAGCCGAACGTGCAACCTACGAGGAAGCTGACAATCGGGACATCCTCAGGACACGAAGGCGCATCGCATGGTGTCGCCGCGAACTGAACGTCGCCAGTATCGTTGACACGATCGCGGAATACACGGATATACTCAAGGGGTTGATCCTTCACGATGGCGAAAACGGCACCTTGCCAACCGCAATTCGGAACGCATTACACGAGCTGAAGGGCACACCAAGCAAACATAGCCCGCTAACACATTGAAAGCCGTGCAAGCCTAAACATGCGCAAATGACCAACGTTTTGCATAACTTCACTCCGAGAGGAGGTCGACGAAGGGAATAGAGCAGGTCACGCACGCTTACCGTCACCTCGGTTGCAGCACTCACCGACGACAGGTTCGCCTGAACATGCACGATCGTCGCAGGCACCCGCAGTTGCCACCGGCGACGAGGTCCTGCCATCGCGACCAACCCGAGGCACCGCCGTCTCAGTTAGTCAGTGAGCGAGCTGAGAGCCACAACTCGCGACGGTCAGGAATCCACCCGCTGCGCGGTGATGAGGTCGAACACCTCGCTGTACTCGATCGACAGCCGGTCCACGACCTCGGACAGATCGGCCAGCCCCTCGGCGGCCGGGTCCTGCCGGTTCCACTGGTCGACGAGCCTGCGGTACTGCGGGATCTCGGCCGCCGTGTCCCGGTAGGTCCGCTCGACCTCGGCCAGCATGGCCGCGTCGAGGCCGCCGGGCACCGCGCGCAGCAGCCGCTGCTGGTCGAGTGTGGCGCCGAGCAGCTCCCTCGCCAGCGCGAGCAGGACCGGCGGTGTCGCCGTCTGCTTGTTCACCTTGCTCACCCTTTCGCCGCAGCCCCTACCGAAGGTATCGCCGAACGGCCGTGAAATGTGACCTCGCACAGGTCGCGAACCGATACCGAACGCCCCGATCCCCGACCCAGTCTTGAGCGGTCGCTCAATCTTGAGCTACGCTTCGTTTTGAGCGAGTGCTCAAAACCAGGAGGGCGCATGGGTGGCTCTACGGTGTCCGGCACGGCCAGTACCCGGCAGCGCCTTGTCGACGGCACGATCGAGACCATCCGCGAACACGGCCTGACGGGCACGTCGGCACGGAGCATCGCGGCCGCCGCCGGGGTGAACCAGGCACTCGTCTTCTACCACTTCGGCAGCGTCAACGACCTGATCAAGGCCGCCTGCCTGGCCGAGACCGAGTCGCGGGTCGCCCCGTTCGCCGCCCGCCTCGAGCAGGTCGCGGACCTGCGTCAACTGCTCGCGCTCGGCCGTGCGCTGCACACCGAGGAACGCGCGCGCGGCAACGTCCGGGTGCTGGCGCGCATGCTCGCCGCCGCTCAGTCGGACGCGGATCTGGCCGCGACCACGACGGCGGCGCTGCGACTGTGGATCACCCCGATCGAGCGGGCACTGACCAGGTTGCTGGCCGGCTCGCCGCTGTCGGGGTCCACCGACGTCGGCGGACTCGCCCGCGCGATCTGTGCCGGGTTCATCGGGTTGGAGCTGTTCGAAGGCGTCGATCCCGATGGCGCGCACGCGGCACTCGACGCGCTGGATCAGCTCGCCGTGCTCGTCGAGGTCGTGGAAGGCCTCGGGGTCGTCGCGCGCCGCGCCTTGCAGTCGAAGCTTCGCAAGACCAAGAGATAAGGACGGATCCATGGGGGAATACCGGAAATGGCTGCTCGGCGCACTCGCGCTGGCGGGGGTGATCGCCGTCGTGGTGGCGTTCAGTGGCGAACCCCCCGAGTGGACGACCTTCACCGCGGAGGTCGTCGGCGTGCACCGTACCGGCGAACGCACCGCGGCGATCGAGGTGAGCCTTCCGGCAGGCGACTCCCTGTGTGCCCGCGACCCGCACATCGAACTGCTCCAAGACCAGGAACCGGGACGGCCGGACATCATCTACGCCAACGTGGTGTACTCCTCGGCGCGGGCGAACGTCGTCGGCGGCTGCCCCACGACCGCCCCCGCGGAGGTCCCGTTGACCGTCGCCGCACCGCTGGGCGACCGGGTACTGATGTTCAACTCGCTCAACCCGCCGTGGACCGCCGACGGCGATCACTACCGCCGCTGCCACCCGCGCCTCGGCTGCCATCCGCCCGCCGACCGCTGCGATCAGGCCTGGATCACCCAGTTCACGTTCAGCCTCGACGTGCCGACCAGGCACGCGGACTCCATGACGACCACGCGCGGCTGCGACGGCCAGTGGCTGGTTCTCGACTTCAACCGTGCCGCGGGCGAATGTCCGGCACTCGACGGCGCACCGACCTGCCGGTCGGACGCACACCCGGTCCGGTTGTTCCTGCGGTCCGCTCCCGCCGGCTGGGAAACGGTTGCCAGCACTCGAGAAGCGGGCTGCGCGGAGGTACCCGCGGAATTCCCGCGCACGCTGTGCCAAAACCTGCCCGCCCCGGCCTGAGCTGCCCGTTCGGGCGGCCTTTTGCGCGGCAAGCCGAGCCCTCAAGCCGGTGTCGCGCCGAGCCGGAAACTGATCTCCTTGACCATCAAGAATTGTCATGGCCGGAGGAGGAAGTCATGGGCTGGCGGGTCGCCCGATCACTCGATGTCCTATTAGGACAGCTCAACACCTTGGCGCCCCAGCGCTCCAAGGCCTCCGACGGCTCCATCGGCGACGCGGCGCACGCCAGCAGGGACTCCGACCACAATCCCTGGTACGGCCCCGGAATCGTCACCGCGCGGGACTTCACCCACGACCCGGCGGGCGGGCTCGACGGGAACTGGCTCGCCGAGAAGCTCGTCGCGTCGCGGGATCCGCGGATCAAGTACGTGATCTGGAACCGGCGGATCGTCGACTCGCGGCCCGGCAACAACCCGTGGCGCTGGGTTCCCTACAACGGGACGAACCCGCACACGAAACACGTGCACGTCTCGGTCATGCCGAACGCGAGCGCCGAAGACCAGCGCGCGTGGGCGCTCGGCGGTGACGCGAACGTGCAGCACATCGAAGACGAGGAGGTGCTGACCGGACCGCTCGACCACGCCTACGAGGCGAGCGGGGAACGGCAGTACCACCATCGCACGATCGAGACGCGGTCGATCTCGTCGGTCGTCGGTGACGTGTGGTTCTCGGTGTCCGCTGGCTACGCGGACATGGAGAACCTGTTCCTGTTCTTCAACGGGGTCCAGGCGCCGATCCACGTGCCCAAGGTCCCCAGTGACACCCGCCAGGTGTGGGCCGTGCCGGACGGCTGCGGCTCGATCTCGTGGGAGTACGACTGCGCGGGACCGTCGAGCTCCGCGGTGATCTACGGCAACCGCTGAATCCCGAACACCTGCCGCGGCTGCCCGTCCGCGCACAGCTGGACGCGCACGAGGCCGCTGTCGGCGACGGACCAGCACCAGGGCGCGAAACCGCCGGACGAGATCTGCCCCGTGTGCACCCAAGGCTCGGCGGGACACCCGCCGAGCAGCAGTATCGTGCCCCGGTTGGCGACGTCGGCAGTGCGAGCACACTGGCCGCTGCCGGCGTTGCGGAGCACGCGGGTGGCCGGGTCCCAGCGCCACCACTGGGCCCGGCCGCCCGAGCACGCCGTCACCTGCACGGTCGCGAACCCGTCGAGCGGATGCGGACCGCCGGCACAGCGCTCCCCCGCCTTGATCAGGAACGGTCCCGCGCCGGGGAAAGCGGCCTCCGCCGGAGCCCCGGCGAGGCCCATGGCCAGCACCGATGCCACCACGCCGAGCCGCCGCAAGATCATGGGTCGACGGTAGTACCGGCCCGGCCGCGCACCTGTCACACGAACGGGTACCGCTATTGACACCTTGCCAGTAGCGCGGGGCGTGCCCTAACGTCGAACCATGGCCGACTATGCCGAGATCACCTACGCGGTCGACGAGCGCGTCGCGACGATCACGCTCAACCGCCCGGAAGCCCGCAACGGCTACACGATCCGGATGTCCGACGAGCTCGGCGCCGCGATGGACCGCGCCGACCGGGACGAGGACGTGCGGGTCGTGGTGCTGACCGGCGAGGGCAAGGACTTCTGCGTCGGCGCGGATCTCAGCCAGGGCGGTTTCGACTTCGACCCGGCGCGCGGGCCGGACCCCGAATGGCAGGAACCGGCCGGGCGCTGCGCGAAGCGCGTCTACACGATGAACAAGCCGGTCATCGCCGCGCTGCGGGGCGCCGCGGTCGGCGGCGGCATCACCATCACGCTCCCTTGCGACTACCGGCTCGCGTCGACCGACTCGAAGTTCGGCTTCGTCTTCACCCGCCGAGGCATCTACCCCGAGGGCGCGTCCGCGTGGTTCCTGCCGCGGCTCGTCGGCATGGGCACCGCACTCGACTGGATGATCAGCGGCCGCGTCTTCACCGCTGACGAAGCGCTTGAGAAAGGCCTCGTGCACAGCGTCCACGAACCGGACGAAGTGCTTAATAAGGCCTACGAGCTGGCGCGCGAGATCATCGCGACCACGTCGCCGGTGTCGGTGGCGGTCACCCGGCAGCTGCTCTATCGCATGGCCAGCGCCGAAACCCCGTTCCCGGTGCACGCGCTCGACTCGAAGCTCATCGGCGGCCTCGGCACGAGCCCGGACGCGATCGAGGGCGTCATGTCCTTCCTGCAGAAGCGCCCGCCCGAGTTCGGGATGCGCGTCGACAAGGATCTGCCACCCTATTTGCCGTGGCTGAGCGAATGACGTACCCGCCCGAACCCTGGAACCTCGCGGGCCAGGCGTACCTGTCGATCTGGCGGGTGCCCGCCGATCGCCTGCCCGAACTGCCCGAAGGCGTCAAGCCGGTGCTGCTCGGCGGCCGCGCGCAGGTCTTCACCGCCTGGGTCGACTACCAGCCACCGGGGCAGCTCTCCTATCACGAGCTGCTGGCGACGGTCGCCGTGCACGGGCCCCGGGTGTCCAGCTCGATCACCGACATCTGGGTCGACAGCGAGATCTCACTCGCGGGCGGGCGCGAGCTGTGGGGCATCCCGAAGGATCTCGCCACGCTCGCCTTCACCCACGGCAAGACCTTCACCGCCTCTGCGGCCCTCGAAGACGGCTGGATCGCCACCGCCGCCTTCACCCCGCGGCTCGGGCTGCCGGTCGCCGCGCCCGCCGCGTTCGATGTCGTCCAAACCCTCAAGGGTGACTTGAAGCGGAGTCCGGTCCGGGCGAAGGCGCGTCCGCATCTGGCGTCGGCGGACTGGTCGGTCAACCCGGACGGGCCGCTCGGCTACTTAGCCGGTCACCGACCGGCACTGAGCCTCCACGTTCGGGATTTCTCGCTGCGCTTCGGCGGCTGAACGACCGCCTGATCAGCTTCTCTGTGTGATCGTGTAACCCGCCGGGGTGAGAACGACACGCCATCCCTTGGGTCGCGTGCGAGCTTCCACCCCTACATGTAGTCTCTGTGGACCGGCAGCGCCCAGCGACGGGAGACCGCTGAGGAGCGGGGCCGGCCAACACTTTGATGTAGCAGCAGCACACGGTCCGACGGGTCCCTGTGCCGATCGAACGCGCCCTTTTGGAGACACGCATGTCAGTGGAAACGAACCAGCGGCCACCCTCTTCGCCGGACTCCGCGCCCGCCTCGGTGCGGGTCATCCGGCGTGACGGCAGCGTGTCGCCCTTCGACGCGAACAAGATCTCCGTGGCGATGACGAAGGCGTTCCTCGCGGTCGAGGGCGGCGACGCGGCCGTGTCCTCCCGCATCCACCACGTCGTGTCCGAGCTGACCCAGCAGGTCGAGGCCGCGCTGCTGCGCCACGCCGGTCCCGAGACCGCGCTGCACATCGAGCAGATCCAGGACATGGTCGAGCTCTCGCTCATGCGCGGCGAGCACCACAAGGTCGCCCGCGCCTACGTGCTCTACCGCGACGAGCGCGCGAAGGCCCGCAAGGCCACCACGCCGGTCCCGGCCGAGCTGGCGATCAGCGTCAAGGGCGTCGACGGCAAGCTCCGCCCGCTCGACTGGGCGCGCGTGTCCCACGTCGTGGGCGAGGCCGTCGCCGGGCTCGACGACGTCAACGCCGAGGCCGTGCTCGCCGAGGCCAAGCGCAACCTCTACGACGGCATCTCCGCCGACGAGCTCGCGCTCGCGCAGATCATGGCCGCCCGCGTGCTGGTCGAGCAGGAGCCGAACTACTCCTACGTCAGCGCCCGGCTGCTCGCCGACAAGCTGCGCTCGGAAGCGCTGTCCTACCTCGCCGGCGCGCCGCGCCTGGCCAGCCAGGACGAGATGGAGACGCTGTACGCGCCGTACTTCCGCGACTACCTGCGCCGCGCCGTCGAGCTGGAGCTGGTCGACGCCGAGCTGCTGAGCTTCGACCTCGACAAGATCACCGCGGCCATCAAGCCCGACCGCGACCTCGACTTCGGCTTCCTCGGCCTGCAGACCCTGTACGACCGGTACTTCCAGCACCACAACGGTGTCCGGTTCGAGCTGCCGCAGGCGTTCTTCATGCGCGTCGCCATGGGCCTGGCCATCCGCGAGGACAACCGCGAAGCCCGCGCGATCGAGTTCTACGAGCTGCTGTCGTCGTTCCACTTCATGGCTTCGACGCCGACGCTGTTCAACTCGGGCACCACGCGCCCGCAGCTCTCGTCCTGCTTCCTGACCACTGTGGACGACGACCTGGACTCGATCTTCCAGGCGTACAAGAACAACGCGCTGCTCGCCAAGTACTCCGGCGGCCTCGGCAACGACTGGACCCCGGTCCGCGGCCTCGGCGCGCACATCAAGGGCACCAACGGCCAGTCGCAGGGTGTCGTGCCGTTCCTCAAGATCGCCAACGACACCGCGGTCGCGGTGAACCAGGGCGGCAAGCGCAAGGGCGCGGCCTGCGCGTACCTCGAGACCTGGCACGTGGACATCGAGGAGTTCCTCGACCTGCGCAAGAACACCGGTGACGACCGCCGCCGCACCCACGACATGAACACCGCCAACTGGGTGCCCGACGAGTTCCTCCGCCGCGTCGAGGCCGACGCCCAGTGGACCCTGTTCTCCCCGAACGAGACCCCCGACCTGCACGACCTCTACGGCACCGCGTTCGCCGAGCGCTACCGTGAGTACGAGGCCGCCGCCGAGCGCGGCGAGATGAAGGTCTTCCGCCGGGTCCGCGCCGTGGAGCTGTGGCGCCGGATGCTGACCATGCTGTTCGAGACCGGCCACCCGTGGATCACCTTCAAGGACCCGTGCAACCTGCGCTCGCCGCAGCAGCACACCGGCGTCGTGCACTCGTCCAACCTGTGCACCGAGATCACGCTGAACACCAGCGTCGACGAGGTCGCGGTCTGCAACCTGGGCTCGGTCAACCTGCTCAAGCACGTCACGCCCGATGGCCTCGACACCCAGCGTCTCGAGAAGACCGTGCGCACCGCGGTCCGCATGCTCGACAACGTCATCGACATCAACTTCTACACGATCCCGGAAGCGCGCCGGTCCAACCTGCGCCACCGCCCCATCGGCCTCGGCCTGATGGGCTTCCAGGACGCGCTGTTCGAGCTCGGCCTGCCGCTCTCGTCCGACGCGGCCGTGCAGTTCGCCGACCAGAGCATGGAGCACATCTCCTACTACGCGATCTCGGCGTCGACCGACCTCGCCGAGGAGCGCGGCCAGTACCAGACCTTCGAGGGTTCGCTGTGGAGCCGCGGCATCCTGCCGATCGACTCGCTGCAGCTGCTCATCGACGCCCGCCAGGGTGACGCGCTCGACGTCGACACCTCGTCCACTTTGGACTGGGCGCCGCTGCGCGAGCGCGTCAAGACCGTGGGTATGCGCAACTCCAACGTGATGGCGATCGCGCCGACCGCGACGATCTCCAACATCTGCGGGGTCGGGCAGTCGATCGAGCCGCTGTTCCAGAACCTGTTCGTCAAGTCGAACATGTCCGGCGACTTCACCGTGGTCAACCCGCACCTGGTCAAGAGCCTCAAGGAGCGCGGGCTCTGGGACGAGGTCATGGTCTCGGACCTGAAGTACTTCGACGGCAGCCTCGGCCAGATCGACCGCGTGCCCGACGACCTGAAGGCCTTGTACGCCACCGCGTTCGAGGTGGAGAGCCGCTGGCTGATCGACGCGGGCTCGCGTCGCCAGAAGTGGATCGACCAGGCGCAGTCGCTCAACCTCTACATCGCGGCGCCGAGCGGCCGCAAGCTCGACGAGCTGTACCGTTACGCGTGGCACAAGGGTCTCAAGACGACCTACTACCTGCGCGCCCAGTCGGCCACGCACGTCGAGAAGTCGACCCTGCGCGGCACCGACGGCAAGCTGAACGCCGTCTCGGCCACCCCGGCCCCCGCCGCCGCTCCGCCCGCCGTGGTCCCGGTCGCGGCCCCCGCGGTGAAGGCGGAGCCGAAGGAGATGCCCGCGGTGTCCGATGTGGACTTCGTGGCTGCCGAAGGCGCCGCCTGCCGCATCGACGACCCCGACTGCGAAGCCTGCCAGTAACAACTGCTCGTGAGTGATGCCGACGGTCAGAACCGTCGGCATCACTCACGACCCTCAACGCCTTCTGGAGCCTATTCATGACCACAGTGGACCCCCAGCTCGCCGACGCGACGGGCCTCGGCGAGATCGAGGTCGGCGCCGCGCGCATCAACGTCGACGACAAGCGCATGATCAACGCCCGCGCCGACGTCAACCAGCTCCTGCCGATGAAGTACACCTGGGCCTGGGAGAAGTACCTCGCCGGCTGCAACAACCACTGGATGCCGACCGAGGTCGCCATGCAGGCGGACATCGCGCTCTGGAAGTCCAAGGACGGCCTGACCGACGACGAGCGCCAGATGCTCAAGCGCAACCTCGGCTTCTTCGCGACCGCGGAGTCCTTGGTGGCCAACAACATCGTGCTCGCGGTGTACCGCCAGATCACCAACCCCGAGTGCCGCCAGTACCTGCTGCGCCAGGCGTTCGAGGAGGCCGTGCACACGCACACCTTCCAGTACATCTGCGAGAGCCTCGGCCTGGTCGAGGGCGAGCTGTTCAACATGTACCGCGAGGTCCCGTCGATCTCCGCCAAGGACGCCTGGGCGCTCAAGCACACCCAGAACCTGGAGAACCCGGACTTCGAGACCGGCACCCCGGAGGCCGACCAGGCCTTCCTGCGTGACCTCGTCGCGTTCTACGTGATCTTCGAGGGCATGTGGTTCTACACCGGCTTCGCCCAGATCCTCTCGCTGGGCCGCCGCAACAAGATGATCGGCATCGCCGAGCAGTACCAGTACATCCTGCGTGATGAGTCGATCCACCTGAACTTCGGCATCGACTGCATCAACCAGATCAAGATCGAGAACCCGCACCTGTGGACCCCGGAGTTCCAGGCCGAGATCCGCGACATGCTCACCGAGGCCTGCGAGCTCGAGGTCGCCTACGCCCGCGACACCATGCCCCGCGGCATGCTCGGCCTCTCGGCGGAGCTGTGCGAGCAGTACATGCACTTCATCACCGACCGCCGCGCCCAGCAGATCGGCCTCGCGCCGATCTTCGGCCAGGAGGAGAACCCCTTCCCCTGGATGTCCGAGGCGATGGACCTGAAGAAGGAGAAGAACTTCTTCGAGACCCGCGTCATCGAGTACCAGTCGGGCGGCGCCCTCGACTGGGACTGAGCCTGACGGACTCGTGAGCGTTGCGGGCGGTTCTATTGAGGGGGAACGCAAAGGTGGCGTGACTGTCGGCTTGGGCTCGGGGGTCGTGAGTGGTACGGCCGGTTCTAACCGGCCTAAACACTCACGACCCCCGAGGGACCCGCCTCGCAGTCGGTGGGCTTGGGTCAGGGCCTCCCTCACCCGAACCCACCGAGTCAGGGCCTCCCTCACCCGAAATGTCGGGTGAGGGAGGCCCTGACCACCTGCAACCGGGTGAGGAAGGCCCTCACCCAGCCGCATCGGGCACGCCACATTTGCCCTTCCCCTCAACAACCGCCCGCAACGCGCACGACCCCCTGTGAACTGCCAGGCGCGGAAACGAACGCCACGTTCGCCATGGTCACCGTGACGAACGTGGCGTTCGTTTTTGGTGACGTGTCGTCCATCTGTGCACGCGTGTCGTCCGTCCATGCACGCGTGTCGTCCATCTGTGTACGGGTCCCGTCCGTCCGCGTACGTCGGCTCGGCTGGAAGCTCACTACGGTCGAGGGTCGTGAGTGTTCCGGCCGGTTCCACTTGCAGGCAAGGCAACTGTGGCGCGGCGGATGAGTTGATCTTCGCGAGTGGTGGAATCTGGACGTTGAGCGGCCAGATTCGTCCATTGGCTGCGGTTGATCACCTCGTGTGCTCCGCCAGGGCGAGGTGACTGAGGGGGTCGTGAGTGTTTTCGCCGGTTAGAACCGGCCGCAACACTCACGACCCTGGACCTGACGGATCCTTCCACGGACTGGGAGTGATCAAGACCCAGGCGGCGAGAACCGCTACGCTCGGCTACGCCACTGGTTCCCCTTGGCGTGGCAAGTCGTGCCAAGGGGAGGCAACAGGGAACCCGGTGTGAATCCGGGACTGCCCCGCAGCGGTATGTGGGAACGAAAGCCGTCACCGAGAGGTCAAGCACTGGACGCGAGTCCGGGAAGCGACGGCGAGTAGGACCGAGCGTGACGCCCACGAGTCCGAAGACCTGCCCGTGGTGCGTGTGCCGACGGCATGCGCGAGTCCGGGCCTCGCGGGAGGGCACGACACGTCATGGTGTCTTTCCGCGCGCACGGGCTCCTTCGACGAGCTCGCGAGGAGAGAGCTGTGACCACACGCATCGGCACGACCGTGCTGGGCTACCCCCGGATCGGTCCCGACCGGGAACTCAAGAAGGCCGTCGAGGCCTACTGGGCGGGCCGGATCGACGAGACCACACTCCAAGAAACAGCCGCGAGGCTGCGCACCACCACGGTCGACGAGCTGCGGGCGGCCGGGCTGGACACGGTCCCGTCGAACACCTTCTCCTTCTACGACCAGATGCTCGACACGACCGTGCTGTTCGGCGCGCTGCCGAAGCGGTTCACCGACCTCGGGCTTTCGCCGCTGGACACCTACTTCGCCGCCGCGCGCGGTGTCCAGGAAGCGCCCGCGCTGGAGATGACGAAGTGGTTCGACACCAACTACCACTACCTAGTGCCCGAACTGGGCCCGGACACCTGCTTCGCGCTCAGCGGCACCAAGCCGCTCGACGAGTATCGCGAGGCGAACAGCGAGACCCGGCCGGTGCTCGTCGGCCCGCTCACCTACCTGCTGCTCTCCAAGCCGACGACCGAGGGCTTCGATCCGCTGCGGCTGCTGGACCAGCTGCTCGTCGCCTACACCGAGCTGTTCGCCCAGCTGCACCAAGCGGGCGTGCAGTGGGTCCAGCTCGACGAGCCCGCCTTCGCGGGTGACCGCACGGACCGGGAGCTTCAGCTGCTGTCGTACGCCTACCGCGTGCTCGGCGGGCTGACGCTGCGGCCGAAGGTGCTGGTCGCGGGATACTTCGGCAAGCTGGGTAAGGCGCTGGGAGTGCTGGCGCGCTCGCCCATCGAGGCGCTGGCCGTCGATCTGGTGACCGATCCGTCCGAAGTGGACGCTGTCGCGGCCGAAGGTGCGCTCAGGGACAAGGAAGTCGTCGCGGGTGTTGTCGACGGGCGCAACATCTGGCGCGTCGACATCGACGCCGCGCTGAGCAAGGCGGCGACGCTGCTCGGGACGGCCGGGCAGGTCGGCGTGTCGACTTCGTGTTCGCTGCTGCATGTTCCCTACGACGTCGAGCGCGAGGACCTCGGCCGGGTCAGCGAGTGGCTGGCGTTCGCGCGGCAGAAGGTCGGTGAGGTCGTGCTGATCGGGCGCGCGCTGCGCGAGGACGTCGACCTCACCCAAGCGCGCGCGGCCACGAAAAGCCGTGCCACGGCGAAGGATCTGGTCGACGACCGCGTCCGCGCGCGGTTGCGGGCGCTGCGTCCCGAGCACACGCGGAGGCCGCCGTACGCCCAGCGCGCGGCCGCCCAGCAGAAGACGCTGCGACTGCCCGCGCTGCCGTCCACGACCATCGGCTCCTTCCCCCAGACCGCCGAGGTCCGCAAGGCCCGTGCCGCGCACCGGGCGGGCAAGCTCGGCGACGACGACTACCGCGCCGCGATGCACGCCGAGATCGACAAAGTGGTGCGGCTGCAGGAAGATCTCGGCCTCGACGTGCTCGTGCACGGCGAGCCCGAGCGCAACGACATGGTCCAGTACTTCGCCGAGCAGCTGACCGGGTTCGCCGCGACGGAGTTCGGCTGGGTCCAGTCCTACGGCTCGCGCTGCGTCCGGCCGCCGATCCTGTACGGCGACGTCTCGCGCCCGGCGCCGATGACCGTCGAGTGGGCGCGCTACGCCCAGGCGCTGACCGGCAAGCCGGTGAAGGGCATGCTCACCGGCCCTGCGACGATCCTCGCGTGGTCGTTCGTCCGCGACGACCAGCCGCTGGGCGAGACCGCGCGCCAGGTCGCGCTGGCCATCCGCGACGAGGTGCACGACCTGGAGTCGGCGGGCATCCGGATCATCCAGGTCGACGAGCCCGCGCTGCGTGAGCTGCTGCCCCTGCGTGCGGCCGAGCACGAGGCGTACTTCGCGTGGGCGGTCGACTCGTTCCGGCTCGCCACCTCGGGCATCTCGGACTCCACCCAGATCCACACGCACATGTGCTACTCGGAGTTCGGCGAGGTGCTGCCCGCGATCGACGCCCTCGACGCCGACGTGACCAGCATCGAGGCCACCCGCTCGAAGATGGAGGTGCTCGCCGACCTGAGCTCGGCCGGCTTCGGCCGCGGCGTCGGGCCGGGTGTCTACGACATCCACTCACCGCGCGTCCCGACCATCGACGAGGTCACCGGCCTCCTGCGGACCGCGATCGGCGCCGTGCCGCCCGAGCGGGTCTGGGTCAACCCCGACTGCGGCCTCAAGACCCGGGGCTACGCGGAGGTCGAACCCGCGCTGCGCAACCTGGTCGCGGCCGCGCACCACGTCCGCGCCGAGCTGACGTAGCCGGGATAAAGCGGGCTTTATGCCACCCCGGGATAAAGCCCGCTTTATCCCGGGGTGGCCGGGGTGGCCTACGACTTGATCGAACGCGCTGTTGACGTTGCGCCAACAGAGGAGGATGGTAGGAGGCTGGGCTTCTCGGCGAGGAGAGGTGCGCAGATGACGAGTGCCGTCGGCAAACTGCTCGATCGGGTACCACCGCTGACCTCACTGCCCTTGCCCCGCTCGGTCGACCGCCGCTGGCTCACCAGTCACGGCCCGGTCAGCGAACTCGCGCCGGCCCCCGAGGGCCTCAAGCCGATACTCGGCGACCCCGGCGCGCCCGTCATCGGGCACTCGCTCAGCTTCATGCGGTTCGGCCAGGAGTTCGGCCTGCAGCGCTTCGCCGAGTTCGGCCCCGTCTCCTGGATGGGCGCGTTCGGCAACCGCATCATCACGGTCAGCGGCGCGGACGCCACGCAGGCCGTGCTGACCAACAAGGACAAGGCGTTCTCCCAGGAGGCGTGGCAGTTCTTCATCGGCAAGTTCTTCCCGCGCGGGCTGATGCTGCTGGACTTCGCCGAGCACCACATGCATCGCCGGATCATGCAGCAGGCGTTCACCCGCGACCGGCTCACCGGCTACGTCGCGCAGATGGGCCCGACGGTCCGCGACGGCGTCCGCGCGCTCGCCGCCGATCCGCACCCCCGGCTCTACCGGGCGCTCAAGCAGCTCACGCTCGACATCGCGAGCCGCGTGTTCATGGACATGCCCAGCGGCCACGACGCCGACGCGATCAACCGCGCGTTCGTGGACGCCGTCCGCGCTGGCACGGCGATCGTCCGTTACCCCGTGCCAGGCGGGCGCTGGGCGGCCGGGCTGCGCGGACGCAGGACGCTGGAGGCCTACTTCGGCCGCAACCTCGCGGCCAAGCGCCGCCACGACGGCGGCGACCTGTTCTCCGCGCTGTGCCACGCGTCCACAGAGGACGGTGAGCGGTACACCGACGAGGACGTCGTCAACCAGATGATCTTCCTGATGATGGCCGCGCACGACACGAGCACCATCACCAGCACCACCGCCGCCTACTACCTGGCGAAATACCCGCACTGGCAGGAAAAAGCCCGCGAGGAGTCGCTGCGGCTCGGCGACGGCATCCCGGACATCGAAGCACTCGAAAGCCTTCAGACGCTCGAACTGGTCATCAAGGAGTCACTGCGGCTCGTGCCGCCGGTGCCGACCATGGCCAGGCAGACCGTCAAGGACACCGAACTGCTCGGCTTCCACCTGCCCCGGGGCATGATGGTCAGCGTTTCGCCCACGGCCAACCATTTCGACACCGCGCACTGGACGAACCCGCACGAGTTCGACCCGGAACGCTTCGCCGAGCCGCGCCGCGAGGACAAGGCGCACCGGTTCGCCTGGATGCCGTTCGGCGGCGGCGCGCACAAGTGCATCGGGCTGCATTTCGGGATGCTGGAAGTGAAAGCGCTGCTCCACGAGATGCTGCGCCACTACGAGTGGCATGTGCCCGCGGCTTACACCGCACGCTGGGACTATGTATCCTTACCGGTGCCCGTCGACGGTCTGCCGGTGCACTTGGTCAAGCGTTAACACGGTTGGAAGAGCCCATTCGGGACACGTCACGCAGAGTAGTCAATTCCTGCGCGATGATCACTCTTTCAGCCGGTAGACACCCCCCATTGCACATGATGGCGTGGCATGACTCTCCGCCAGTATTGGGCTTGTGCCGACCGCACATGCCTTGACCTGGCGTTAATCCCCGTGTGAAGAGGTGGAGTGTGCCGGAACCTGGTGCCGCGCCAGGGTTGGTGGACGTCGCCCGCGAGTGGGCGGCGGCGTTGGCCGACACTAAAGGAGTATCCCTTCCCCCGGAGGAGCTCGAAGGCATCCTGCTGAAAGTCGCGAACGACGCGCTCGCCAGCGCCAAGGCCGCGCAGTCCGCCGCGCTCCAGCGGTTCGCGGCGCTGTACTCCGCCTCCCCGACCGGCATCGCGCTCGCCGACCGCGACGGGGTCATCGTCGAGGCGAACGACGCGCTCGGCGAACTGCTCGGCTGCGCGCCGGAATCGTTGCGCGGCAGGACGATCAGCGGCCTCGCCGCCACCGAGCGCGACGCCACGACGCTCCGCATCGGACTCGAAGACCTCAACTCCCCCACCCTCGCCCGGTTCCGCGAGCGCGTGCTGCTGCAGCACGCCGAGGACGGCCAGCTCTGGACCGACGTCACGCTCGCCTACCTGCCCGGCGACGCGCCCGGCGCGCAGTACCCGATGCTCATGGTGTCCGACGCCAACGAGGTGCACCTGCTGCAGGAAACGCTGCGGCACCAGAACATCCACGACGCGCTGACCGGCCTGCCCAACGCGTCGCGCTTCAAGACGAAGCTCGAATCCGCGCTCGGCACCAGGGCCGGCGGCCAGATCGCGCTGATCTACCTGGACATCGACGGCTTCAAGGTGATCAACGACGGGCTCGGCGCCGGCGTCGGCGACCAGGTGCTGCGCGGGGTCGCGAGCAAACTGTCCGCGGTGTTCACGCCGGTGCACGACGGCTTCGTCTCCCGGCTCTCCGGTGACGGCTTCGGCATCCTGCTGCACGGCGCCGACATCGCGCCGACCGAGGTGATCGGGCTCGTCGAGCGCGCGCTCGAGGACCTCGCGGAGCCGATCTACCTGGGCGGCCACGGCATCGGCGTCAGCGCGAGCGCGGGCATCGTCGTCCGCTCGGTCACCGACGGCGGGCCGGAGGAGCTGCTGCGCGCGGCCGAAATCGCGCTGCACCGCGCGAAAGAGGCGGGCAAGGCGCAGTGGATGCTGTTCGATCCCGAGCTCGACGCCCGTGACCGGGCGCGCTACCAGCTCGGCGCCGTGATCGCGGGCGCGCTGGAGAACGGCGAGTTCTCGCTCATCTACCAGCCGACGGTCAAGCTCGCCAAGCCCGACGAACTCGCCGCGGTCAACGCGGGCCTGCGCTGGAACCACCCCGAGCTCGGCGAGCTCGACTCCGACGAGTTCTACCCGCTCGCCCAGACCACCGGCATGACCATCCCACTCGGGCGCTGGCTGCTGGCCGAGTCGCTCGCGGCGACCTCGCGCTGGCGGTCCAGATTCGGCCCGGCGGCGCCGGACGTCTGCATCCGGCTGCCGAACCGGCTCGCCATCGACCCCGACCTGGTGCTGCTCGTCAAGGAGCAGCTGGACCGCCACAACCTGCCCGCGCAGGCGCTGCGGCTCTGCACGGACCGCGAGTCCGTGCTCGACACCCGCGGCGAGGTGCTCGACTCGTTCGCGGTCCTCGCCGACCTCGGCGCCAAGCTGGTGCTGACGGTCACCGGCAGCGCCGACCTGGAACTGATCCCGCAGCACCGGTTGCCGGTGCAGCACGTGATCCTGTCCGGCGCGGTCATCGACGCGCTCGCCGACACCCCCGGCGACGCCGCCGACCGTCACCTTGGCCAGCTCGTCACCCGTGCCCGCGAACTGGGCCTGCGCATCGGCGCCGAGGGCGTCCGCCACGACGAGCAGGCCGCCAAGCTCAAGTCGCTCGGCGTCCTCGCCGCGCGCGGCGCGTTCGTCGCGGAGACCGCCACCGGGGACGAGGTCGACGAGCTGATCGAGCGGCACGCGGACTAAGTTGGGGCAATCCCGGGCGGCAGCGGCGCCGAATACCGGTGAGAACCGCCGTCGACCCCGAAAGGACCTCCATGGACCAGGGAGACCTCGCCCCGGACTTCACCCTGCTCGACGACCAGGGTGAGGAGCGCACACTGTCGGAGTTCCTCACGAAGGGGCCGGTGGTCCTGTTCTTCTACCCGGCCGCGATGACCGGCGGCTGCACGGCGGAGAGCTGCCACTTCCGCGACCTGGCCGCCGAGTTCGCCGAGGTCGGCGCGCAGCGGGTCGGCATCAGCCCCGACTCGGTCGCGAAGCAGCGGATGTTCTCCGACGCCAACGGCTTCGACTACCCGCTTCTGTCCGATGAGGACGGTGAGGTCGCCAAGAAGTTCGGAGTCTGGCGCCGCTTCAACCCGCTGCTGCACGCGAAACGGCACACGTTCGTCATCGACACCGACCGCAAGGTCCTCGAGGTCATCAAGAGCGAGCTGAACTTCACGATCCACGCGGACACCGCGCTCAAGGTGCTGCGGGACCGCCAGGATTCGTGAGCCGCCACACGATGTGAACGCCGTTGCAGGCCCAGCCGCCGGGTTCGTCGGCCTCGTGCCGCTCGACCTCGGTGAACCCGAGCCTGCGCGGGATCGCGCCGCTGCGGACGTTCTTCTCGTCGTGCATGATCTCGACCCGGGTGGCGCCGACGCGGAACGCTTCGTCGACGAGCACGGCGCTGACCCGCGTCATCAGGCCGCGGCCGGTGTGCCCGGGCGTGAGCCAGTACCCGATCTCCAGGCCGCCGTGCCCGCGCCGGGTCATCAGCCCGCACGCGCCCGCCAGCTCGCCGCCGACGAGGATCTTGTAGTCGAAGGTCTTCCCGGCTTCCCAGGTCTCGCGGGCGCGGGTGACGAACTCGGTCCCGTCGGCCATCGAGTAGCCGTTGGCGACCCAGCCGACCCAGGGTTCGAGGTGGCTCAGCGAGCTGTTGACCGCGCTGTGCACCAGCCCGGCGTCGGACGCTCGCCAGCGCCGCAGTTCGAAGTCCGGACCGGGCAGGGTTTCCGCGGGTCGCTCCATCGGAGCATGGTCCCGCGGAAACCCTGGCCGTGCCAGCTAATTCACGAGCACTTAATTCACGATCACGTTGTCCGGGATGGCCGTGTCGTCGCGCATCGCGTCGAACAGCGCCTTGGACTTGACCTTGTCCCACCGCTCCGCGGACGCGTCCGTGATCGGCACGGTGGTGGTGACGACGCCGCCGGTGGAGATGCCGCGCATCGCCATCGCCAGGCCCACCAGGTTGTGCAGGTGGTCGCCGGAGTCGATGGTCAGCGCGTCCGGCGCGGTGGCCAGCAGCGGGAACAGGTCGAACGGGTTGAGCAGCGTGCCGGGGCTGGCGATCTCGCTGACCATGGCGCCGATGAACTTGCGCTGGTTGGCCACCCGGTCGAGGTCCGAGCGCGGGGTCGCCGAGCTGTGCCGCATCCGGACGAAGCCGAGCGCCTGCGCGCCGTCGAGGTCCTGGCACCCCGGCTGGAGCTTGACCCCGGTCATGGTGTCGTCCATTTCCTTGTCCAGGCACATGTTCACGCCGCCGATCGCGTCGACGATCTTCGCGAACCCGCCGAAGCCGATCTCGGCGTAGTGGTCCATGCGCAGCCCGGTCGCGCCTTCGACGGTCTCCAGCAGCAGCGGGGCGCCGCCGAGTGAGAACGCGGCGTTGATCTTGTTGGTGCCGTGGCCGGGAATCTTGACCTGTGAGTCACGCGGCAGGCTCAGCAGCGTCGGCGTGGTGGAGTTGTCGGGGATGTGCGCGACCATGATCGTGTCGGTGCGCTTGCCGCCACCGGCCGCCTTGCTGTCCCCTGTGGACAGTCGCTCGATGTCGGCCTCGGTCAGGCCGTCGCGGCTGTCGGAGCCCACGATGAGCCAGTTGGTGCCCGAAGCGGCCGCCGGCCGGCCCGAGTAATCGTGTACCGCGTCGGTGCGGTTGATCGAGAACTCGAGGTACACCCACACACCCGCGAGGAACACCACGAACACGAGCAGGATCGTGAGCAGCACGCGCCCGAAGCCCCATTTACGCCGCCGAGGCGGACGCTGGCCGCCCATCGGCGGCTGCTCCTGAGGAGGCATCTGCCGGGGCGGAGGCGGCGGTGGCGGCGTGCGTACCGGTGAGTCGTCGTAGTAGTCGCTCCGGTCGGAGTGGCCCGGCAGCGGCATCATCCTGGTGTGCTGCCGTGGCCGCGGTGAGGACTGGCGAGGCCTCGCGGGCGGCCGGTAGCCGCCGTCGTTGCCGCCGTAACTCATCGCTCATCACCCGTTCTCATCGGCGTCTGGGGCCCCCAGTGAACCGCAGGCCCTCTGTGTAAGGACGCGCGGCACCCCGACAGGTTGGGTATTTGCCCGTTATCGGACGAACCCAAACTGGTGCACCTTGAGGTAACCGGAGCGAAAACCGGCCTCCGAGTAGGCGAGATAGAACTCCCACATGCGGCGGAACACCTCGTCGAAGCCATGATCGGCGACCTCGGCCCACCGCTGGGTGAACCGCTCGCGCCACATTTTCAGCGTGCGCGCGTAGTCCTGCCCGAACTCACGCAGTCCCTGTGAGGTGAGCTGAGCGTGTTCGGCCAGTCCCTGCTCGATCGAGACGACCGACGGGATCAGCCCGCCGGGGAAGATGTACTTGTGCACCCAGGTGTAGGAGGCCGCGCTCGCCAGCATCCGGTCGTGGTTCATGGTGATGGCCTGCAGCCCGAACCGCCCGCCCGGCCGTAGCCGCTGCCCGATCGTGGCGTAGAACGTCGGCCAGTAATCGGCGCCGACCGCCTCGATCATCTCGACGCTCACGACGGCGTCGTACTCGCCCTCGGAGTGACGGTAGTCGCACAACTGGACGTCGATGCGGTCGCTCAGCCCCGCTTCGGCGATCCGGCGGGTCGCCAGCGCCCGCTGCTCCTCCGAGATGGTCAGCGACGTCACCCGCGCGCCGCGCCGGGCAGCGCGGATGGCGAGCTCGCCCCAGCCGGTGCCGATCTCGAGCACGTCGCTGCCCTCGCGCACGCCCGCGTAGTCGAGCACGCTGTCGATCTTGCGGTGCTGTGCGGCGGAGAGGTCGTCGCCCGGGCCGAACAACGCCGACGAGTACATCATCGTTTCGTCGAGGAAGGTGGCGAACAGGTCGTTGGACAGGTCGTAGTGGCGGTGGATGTTCGCCCGCGCGCCCTCGATGGTGTTCCGCTCACTCGCCGGGTGCCGCCGGTCGACGAACCGGCGGAACCGTTGCAGCGCGGGCGGAATCAGCGTCGCCATCCGCGCGGCGAACGGGGTGAGCAGCTCCGCCAGGCGGTCGGAGCTCCAGTCACCGGCCATATAGGACTCACCGAAGCCGATCTTCGCGTCCACCCCGAGCCGGTGGAAGAACGCCGACGGCCGGTGCAGCCGCATCTCGGGCGCGCCTTCGCCACCCGAGCCCAGCACCTCGCCACCGGGAAAGACGACGCGCACGTCCAGCGGGCGCACGGCCCGGCGGAACAGGCTCTCGGCGATGCGAGCGCGCAGCGGCGAACGCGGCGCGTCCGCCAGTCCCGGCCAACGGTCCTCTTCGGACTCCCGGCGCGCGTTCCGGTCAACGCTCGACGTGGTCAAGGCAGTTCCTCCCAACCTCATTCCGCCGATACCCCATGGTATTCCAGCCCGGCGGTTCACACCGGGATTCGCAGCCGCTCCGCCGCCGGCTTGGTCCAGGCCGAGGCCAATGTCTCGTCGCCGGATTCACCCGATACGACGTCGAGCACGAACGCCACCACCAGCCGGGTCCAGACCCCGGCCCGGCGCAGCATCGCGTGCCCCTCCTCGGCCACCTCGAACCGGGCGAGCCTGGTCGCGCCCGGCTGCGCGCGGCCCGCGTAGAAGAAGGACTCGGCCGGATCGGTCATCCGGTCGCTGGTGCCGTGCACGATGAGCACGGTCCGCCCGTCCAGCGCCCCTACCGGCTCCCGCGCCGGTGTCCACGGCGCGAGCCCGCAGACGGCCACCACGGCCGGGTCGTCGGCGACGCGGAACGCCACCCGTCCGCCCATCGAGTGGCCGATGAGGATGATCGGCACCCCGGGGTGCTCGGCGTGGATCCGCTCCAGCGCCCAGCGGGCGTCCTTGACCGGATCGAGGTCGGGGGCGTTCCAGCCGCGGACGCGGTTGCGCAGCTGCCAGACCTCGACCCCGCGCCCGCGCGCCGCCCGGTGCACCGCCTTCGCCAGCGGCACCATCCGCAGATACGCCAGCCGCCACGGCTTGGTCGGGCTCAGCCCGCGCTCGGCGCCGCCGTGCAGCACCAGTACCACCGCCCGCACCGGTCCGGCCGCCCGCCGGACCGTCACCACCGGAAGCCCGTCACTCACCCGTGTACTCCTCCCGTCAGCTGGGACCGGCGCGTCCAACCAGCCCAACCCGGCCATTCTGTCCCGCTATTCCCGGTCCTCGCGCGATAGATTCGCCGCTGATCGTCAACTGGAAGGGCGGGTGTGGTGAGCACCACTCAACTGTGGGACCAAGCCTCGGAGATCCTGACCGAAGCGCAACGGACGAACGAGAAGCAGATCGACGAGGCCGCCGGGCTGATCCTGGACACCATCCGCGCCGACGCGCTGGTGTTCAGCGCGGGCGCCGGGCACTCGCTGGCCGCGGTCGCGGAGACCTTCTACCGCGCGGGCGGGCTGGCCAACGTGTACCCGCTCTACCACCCGGAGCTGCTGCCGCTGCACGGCGCGCAGCACAGCACCGCCACCGAGCGCCGCAGCGGGCTGGCCGACGAGGTGCTCGACCAGAAGCCGCCGGGCCCCGGCGACGTGCTGGTCGTGTTCTCCACCTCGGGCGTCAACCCGTACCCGGTCGAGCTGGCCATCAGCGCCAAGAAGCGCGGCGCGTCGGTGATCTCGGTGACCTCGCGCGCGTGCATCGCGGCGGCGCCGAAGCGCTCGTCCTCGACGCTGGCCGCCGAGGGCACGGTCGTGATCGACACCGGCATCAGGGTCGGCGACTCCAGCTACCCCGCCGAGGCGCCGGTCACCGCGCCGCTGTCCACTGTGGTCAACGCCTACCTGTGGAACCTCGTGCTGACGCGCGTGCTGGACCTCGGTACGGCGGCAGGCGTCGACGTGCCACTGTGGCGAAGCTCCAACGTCGAAGGCGGCGATGCCGCCAACGCTTCACTGCTTTCACGTTACGTACCAAGGATTCCCGCCTTAGCGTAGCCGCGCGGCTCCGGCTGGTAGTGCTCCTTGACTTCGGTCACGACGGCTCACATGCTACGACATACCGACCAGTCGGTGTCCTCGCGTCAACGCTGACCAAGGGAGCGCCCCCATGGCGAACCAGACCCTCACAGTCCAGATACACGGCGAGTGCGCGGCAGGCTTCGAGCCGGTTCGCCGGGCCTTCGAGGAGAACTTCCACGCCAGGGGGGAACTGGGCGCCGCGTTCGCGGTGACCCATAACGGTGCGACGGTCGTCGACCTGTGGGCGGGGTGGGCGGACGCGGACAAGACCAGGCCGTGGGCGGCGGACACGCTGACCAACGTCTGGTCCACCACGAAGGGCGCGGTCGCGGTCTGCGCGCACCAGCTCGCCGAGCGCGGGCTGCTGGACCTCGACGCGCCCGTCGCCCGCTACTGGCCGGAGTTCGCGGCAGCGGGCAAGCAGGACATCCCGGTGCGGTGGCTGCTTTCCCACCGCTCCGGGGTGACCGGCGTCGGCCTCGACCATCCGATCGGCCTCGAGACCGTGCTCGACTGGGACGCGATGACCGCGCTGCTGGCCGCCCAGGCCCCGCATTTCGAGCCGGGCACCGCGAGCGGCTACCAGGCGATGTCGTACGGCTTCATGGTCGGCGAGGTCATCCGCCGGATCACCGGCCAGCCGGTCGGCACGTACTTCCAGGAGAACGTCGCCGGCCCGCTCGGCCTCGACTTCCACATCGGACTCCCCGCGTCCGAGCACGGACGCTGCTCCGAGATGGTCGAGCCGGTGATGACCTCCGAAGCCGCCAGCGCGCTCGCGACGGCCTTCGCCAACGCCGGCCCGGTCGCGCTCGCCGCACTGGTCAACCCCCGGATCGAAGGCCACCACGCGAACGACCCGGCCTGGCGCTCCGCCCAGATCCCCGCGGCCAACGGCCACGCCACCGCCCGCGCGATCGCCTCGCTGTACGGCGCGCTGCTCGACGGCTCGCTTTTGTCTGCGCAGACGGTGGAAACCGCGCGCACGGGCCAAGGCCGTGAAGTCGACCTCGTCGGCGGCCTCGGCAACGAGTGGGCGCTCGGGTTCTATCTCGGCAGCGAGGAGAAGGCCTTTGGTCCCAACCCGCGCGCGTTCGGCCATGACGGTTTCGGCGGGTCCACCGGCGGCGCGGATCCCGAGGCCGGGATCGCCTTCGGCTACACGATGAACCAGATGGGCCCGCTCCTGCGCGACGACCCGCGCAAGATGGCGCTCGTGAACGCGGTCTTCGCCTCGCTGCGGTCGTGAGTGTTGCGGCCGGTTCTAACCGGCCGGAACACTCACGACCCTGGGATCGGCCTGGGTCACGCGGGGTTGTATGAGGGCTCCCTTCATCACACCCACGCCGTATGAAGGCTCCTTTCATCCGACCCACGCTGTATGAAGGCTCCCCTCATCACGCATGGCTGGATGAAGGCTCCCCTCATACAGGCTCGCGCAGTGAGGGCCTCCCTCACCCGAGCCTGCGCGGTGGGGGCCTCCCTCACCCGAGCCCGCGCAGTGAGGGCCTCCCTCACCCGAGCCCGCGCAGTGAGGGCCTCCCTCACCCGAGCCCGCGCAGTGAGGGCCTCCCTCACCCGAGCCCGCGCAGTGAGGGCCTCCCTCACCAAGCTATTGAGGGCAGGTCAGATATGGCGTGTTCCGGGGCTGGCGGCGCGGATTTCCTTGGCCGGGTTCGAGGTGGGTGCTCTGTGAAGCGAGGGTGCCCTTGAGCGCGTAGTAAGCACTCGGGGGTGCCCTCGCTGCGTGACCAGGCTCGGATCAGGGTGGGTGTCGGCGCGAGTGGTACCTCTGCTGCGTCCAACGGAGCAGAGGTACCACTCGCGCAAGCCGTGTCCGGCTGGCGCGAGGGGATCCCGTCGCCGGGGGTCGTGAGTGTTTTGGCCGGTTATTGAGGGGGAGGGCAAATGTGGCGTGCCCGATGCGGCTGGGTGAGGGCCTTCCTCACCCGGTTGCAGGTGGTCAGGGCCTCCCTCACCCGATATTTCGGGTGAGGGAGGCCCTGACTCGGTGGGTTCGGGTGAGGGAGGCCCTGACCCAAGCCCACCGACTGCGAGCCGGGTCCCCCGGGGGTCGTGAGTGTTTAGGCCGGTTAGAACCGGCCGTACCACTCACGACCCCCGAGCCCAAGCCGACAGTCACGCCACCTTTGCGTTCCCCCTCAATAGAACCGCCCGCAACGCGCACGAGCCCTTAGGCCGCGGCGGGTTCCTCGTCGAACTGGGTGTGGTAGAGCGCGGCGTACCGGCCTTCCAGTGCGAGCAGTTCGTCGTGGGTGCCGCGTTCGACGATCTCACCGTGCTCCAGGACCAGGATCTGGTCGGCGGCGCGGATCGTGGACAGCCGGTGCGCGATCACCAGCGCGGTCCGACCCTCCAAAGCGGACGAAAGCGCTTCGCCCACAGCGGCTTCCGACTCGGAGTCGAGGTGCGCCGTGGCCTCGTCGAGCACGATCACGCGGGGCTGCGCGAGCAGGAGGCGCGCGATCGTCAGGCGCTGACGCTCACCTCCCGACAACCGGTAACCCCGCTCCCCCACCAAGGTTTCCAGGCCATCCGGCAGGCCGCGGATGAGGTCGGCGAGCCGTGCACGGCCGAGCGCGTCCCAGATCTCGGCTTGCGTGGCTTCGGGGCGGGCGTAGGCCAGGTTCGCGCGGATGGTGTCGTGGAAGAGGTGGCCGTCCTGGGTCACCACGCCCACGGTCTCGCGGAGCGACTCGAAGCTCAGGTCGCGGACATCCACATCGGACAGCCGGACCGAGCCGGAGTCCACATCGTACAGCCGCGGCAGCAGCGAGCCGATCGTCGACTTGCCCGCTCCCGACGACCCGACGAGCGCGACCAGCTGGCCCGCCTCGGCGCGGAAGCTGATGCCGTGCAGCACCTCTTCGCCGCCGCGGTGGTCCAAGGTGGACACGTCCTCCAGCGAGGCGAGCGAGTACTTGTCCGCCGACGGGTAACCGAACCGGACGTCGGTGAACTCGACCGAGACACCGCCCGCGGGCACGCGCACCGGGTCCGGCTTCTCCTTGATCATCGGGTCGAGGTCGAGCACCTCGAAGACGCGCTCGAACGACACCAGCGCGGTCATCACGTCCACCCGGACGTTCGCCAGCGCGGTGAGCGGGGAGTAAAGCCGGGTCAACAGCAGGGCAAGCGCCACAACGGTTCCCGGCGCGAGCTCACCCTTCAGCGCGAGCCAGCCGCCGAGCCCGTACACCAGTGCCTGCGCCAGCGCGGACACCAGTGTCAAGCTGCTGAGGAACCAGCGGGTGAGCATCGCGGTGCGCACGCCGATGTCGCGGACGCGACCGGCGCGCGCGGCGAAGTCGTCGGCTTCCGCGACCGGGCGCCCGAAGAGCTTGACCAGTGTCGCGCCCGGTGCGGAGAAGCGTTCGGTCATCTGGGTGGTCATGCCCGCGTTGAGGTTCGCGGATTCCCGCTGCAGCGCGGCCATCCGGCGGCCCATCCGTCGGGCGGGCAGCACGAAGACCGGCAGCAGCACCAGCGCGAGCGCGGTCACCTGCCACGACAGCGTCATCATCACCGCGAGCGAGAGCGCCAGCTGGATCACGTTGGTCACCAGGCCGGACAGCGTCGCGGTGAAGGTGCGCTGCGCGCCGATCACGTCGTTGTTCAGCCTGCTGACCAGCGCGCCGGTGCGGGTCCTGGTGAAGAACGCGACCGGCATCTTCTGCACGTGCTCGAACACCGCGCGCCGCAGGTCGAGGATCAGCCCCTCGCCGATCCGGGCCGACTGCCAGCGTTCGGCGAGTCCCAGGCCGGTGTCGGCGACCGCGAGCGCCGCGATCACCAGCGCGAGGCCGATCACCAGCCCGGTGTCGTGCCCGGCGATGATCCCGTCGACGACCTTGCCCGCCAGCACCGGCGCGGTGACCGCGAGCACCGCGGAGATCACGGTGAGGATCAGGAACACCGCGAGCCTGCGCCAGTGCGGCTTGGCGAAGCGCGCGACGCGGCGCGTGGTGCCGCGCGCCAGCGCCTTCGGCTTCTCCTTCATCGCCGAGTACATCAGCGACCAGGTGTTGTCCATACCATCCCCAAATCTCTACTAAGCTCTAGCTTTTTTCCGCATATTGCCTGGACAACGCGGGGCGCTACCGAAATCTTCCCGAACCGTACGCCTCTTTCCCGCACCGAGGCGACCTGGTTCCGGCGCGCTCGGTAACCTGCTGGTCAGCGGGTTGACGGCGAAAACACGGAGGTACGGGACATGCGGACGCTGACCGCGGGCGTCGGCACGGACCGCCGGGCGCTGGGCATCGACCTCGCGTTCTACCTGGGTTGTTTTGCCTTCGCCTTACCTACCGCGCTCGTTTCGGAGTTCTACGGCTATCGCGTGTGGGGAAATTTCGCCTCCGTCGGCTACGGCATCGCCGCCGTCTACACGGGATGGCTGCTTGCGAAGCCTATGCAAGAAAAGGCTTGGTCCCGCTGGGTCGGGATCGGCTCGATCGGCTTGTTCGCCATGGTGATCCCGCTCGGCGTGCTCGTCGTGCGGCGGCTCACCGGCGTGGACTGGCTGATCACGCCGGTCTCCTGGGCGGCGCAGCCCGAGGTGTGGGTGATCGAGCGCTCCGCGCGGCTGCTGCTCGACCACGGCACGCCGTACGTCGACATCACCGCGCTCGGCCGCGCGCCCGAGGTCAACGACTACACGCCCTACGAGCCGGTGATGGCGTTGTTCGGCCTGCCGAGGGCGTTGTTCGGCGGCACCCCGCTCACCAACGCGCTCACCGACGCGCGGCTGGTGTTCGCGCTGGTAGCCGTTCTTTGTGTGCTGGCAACGCTTCGGCTGCTCAAGTGGCCGAAGATCCCCGTGCGCGCCGCCCAGCTGGCGCTCGCCTGCCCTCTGACGGCACTGACGTGGGCGGTCGCCGGTCCCGACCTCGCGATCGCGGGGATGCTGATACTGGCCTGCGCGCTCGCGGCGCGCGACAAACCTGTCCTATCCGGACTGGTGCTCGCGCTTGTGGTCAGTGCCAAGGTGATCGTCGCGCCGGCGCTCGTGGTGCTGGCGTTCCTTGTTCTCAAACGCTTGGGAAAACGGTCACTCGGCGCATTTTTGAGCACCTTCACGGCCGTGACGGCGGTGGCGAACGTCCCCGTGTTCCTGGTCGACCCGCGTGCCTTCATCGAGCACACGATCCGGTTCCCGTTCGGGTTCGGTGCGGTGACTTCGCCTGCGGCAAGCCCCCTGCCAGGGCATTTGATCGCCAACCTAGGCCAAGTAGGCAAGGCGATGAGCTTCCTGCTGCTCGCCGCGGCGGCTGCCGCGATCCTCGTGTGGTTGGTACGCCGGCCCCCCGCGGTCGGCTGGGACGCATTGCTGCGCATCGCCGCCGGACTCGGCGCCTTCACACTTCTCACGCCTGCGACACGGTACGGGTACCTCGTCTACCCGCTCGTGCTGCTGGGCGCCATGCTTGTGTTTCGCGAGATGGAAGAGCCCCCCGCTCCCCTCCCGCAAGCAGCCTCAGCTACTTCTTCTTGACCCGGGTGGCGCCACCTCGCCCACGCAACTGGACGCCGGACTCCGAGAGCACGCGGTGCACGAAACCGTAGGAACGGCCGGTCGACTCGGCGAGAGCCCGGATGCTTGACCCTTTTTCGTACTTCTTCTTCAGGTCAGCGGCCAGTTTGTCGCGAGTGTTGCCGGTGATCCGTGCGCCTTTCTTCAGATCGGCCACGTCGATCCGCCTTCCGCCTGAGAGTGTTCTGGGCCACAATCAGCCCCTGCCGGGGCAATGATCGAACACTGAGCGCCGGAATGCCATACGACAGGCATAAAACTGCCGGAATTGCGATCACATTGGGCCATTCCAGTGCTTCTGGCGGCATCGGCAAGCACCCGAATGGCCGTATCGATCACGCAAGCTGGACAAGTTCGAGGTATTCGTCCGACCAATGATCTTCGGTGCCGTCCGGCAAGAGGATCACTCGCTCCGGTTCGAGTGCTTGCACCGCACCGGGGTCGTGCGTGACGAGCACCACGGCGCCGGTGAAGCTCCGCAGCGCGTCGAGAACCTGTTCGCGGCTGGCGGGATCGAGGTTGTTGGTCGGTTCGTCGAGCAGCAACACGTTGGCAGCGCTGGAGACCAGACCGGCGAGCGCGAGCCTGGTCTTCTCGCCGCCGGAGAGCGTCCCGGCGGGCTGCTCGAGCTGCTCGCCGGTGAACATGAACGAGCCGAGCAGGTTCCGCAATTCCTGCGCGCCGGTGTCGGGCGCGGCATGGCGGATGTTCTCCCACACACTCGCGTCGTGGTCGAGCGTTTCGTGCTCCTGTGCGTAATAACCCAACCGCATACCGTGACCCGGAACGATGCCACCGGTATCGGGCGTTTCCATTCCGCCGAGCAACCGCAAGAGCGTGGTCTTGCCCGCGCCGTTCAATCCCAGAACGACGACCTTCGAACCGCGGTCGATCGCAAGATCGACTCCGGTGAAAATTTCCAACGAACCATAGGATTTCGAAAGGCCTTCGGCGGTGAGCGGCGTTTTCCCGCACGGGGCCGGGTCGGGGAAGCGGATACGGGCGACCTTGTCGGCCACGCGCTGCTCGTCGAGGTTCGCCAGCATCTGGTTCGCCCGGCGCGCCATGTTCTTCGCGGCCACGGCCTTCGTCGCCTTCGCGCCGAGCTTCGCGGCCTGCTGCTGCAACGCCGACGCCTTCTTTTCGGCGTTGGCGCGCTCGCGGCGCCTGCGCTTCTCGTCGGTGGCGCGCGCGTCGAGGTAGCGCTGCCAGGACATGTTGTAGTTGTCCAGTTCCCCGCGCGTGGCGTCGAGGAACCAGACCTTGTTGACGACATCGGCGAGCAGGTCGACGTCGTGGCTGATCACGACCAGGCCACCGTCATGCGACTTGAGGAACCCGCGCAGCCAGGTGATGGAGTCGGCGTCGAGGTGGTTGGTCGGCTCGTCGAGCAGCAGGATCGTCTCCGACTTGCCGCCCGCGCCCGCTTCCGCCGCGGCGAACAGGATCCGCGCCAGCTCCACGCGGCGGCGCTGGCCACCCGAGAGCGTCTGCAAGGTCTGCGAAAGAATCCGGTCGGCGAGGCCGAGATTCGAGCAGATCCGCGCGGCCTCGCTCTCGGCCGCGTACCCGCCGAGCGCGGCGAAGCGCTCTTCGAGGCGGCTGTACTTGCGGACGACCTTGTCCCGCTGCGCCTCGTCGACGAGCTCGGACATGGCGGTCTGCGCCTTTTCCATGTCCCGCACCAAGACGTCGAGCCCGCGCGCGGAGAGCACGCGGTCCTTCGCGGTGACCGAAAGATCACCTTCGCGAGGATCCTGCGGCAGGTAGCCGAGTTCGCCGGTGCGCCGGACCTCGCCTGCGTGCGGCTCGCCTTCGCCGGCGAGCACCTTCAGCGAGGTGGTCTTGCCGGCGCCGTTGCGGCCGACGAGGCCGATGCGGTCGCCCTGCTGGATGCGGAGTGTGGTGTCGGACAGGAGGATGCGCGAGCCAGCACGCAGCTCAAGGCCCGTGGCCGTGATCAAGGGAACTCCCAGAAGTGGGGGTGGAGGTGGACAGCTTCGACATGCCGATCGCCCGCGACCGGCACGGAGCTACTCCAAGAGGATGTCCACACGATCAGTGTACGGGGCCGCGTCCACGGGTTTTCCGGTTGGTGTCCGGTCTCACGGATACCGGGCGCCGTTCACCGTCACCCGCAGCGTGTACAGCGAGCTCGAGGCGGTGATGAAGAGCTCGTTGCGCCGGGCTCCACCAAAGGTGAAGTTCGAGCAGATCTCGGGCATCCGCAGCTTGCCGATCAACGTCCCATCGGGCGCGAAACAGTGCAGCCCATCGTGCGCGGCCGCCCACACGTCGCCCTTCGAGTCGACGCGCACGCCGTCGAAGCGCCCGTTGTCGCAGGTCCCGAAGATCGCGCCGCCGGCAAGACGCGCGCCCTTGACGTCGAAAACCCTGATGTGGCTGGGATCCTGCCGGGTGTCGGCGATGTACAGCTTGCTCTCGTCCGCCGAGAAGGCGAGCCCGTTCGGCCTGCTGAAGTCGTCGGCGACCAGGGTCACGGAGCCGTCGGGGTCCGCACGGTAGACGTTGCAGGCGCCGATCTCGCTTTCCGCCTGGTAGCCCTCGTAGTCGCTGTCGATGCCGTAGCTCGGGTCGGTGAACCAGATCGAGCCGTCGGAGTGCTCGACGACATCGTTGGGGCTGTTGAATTTCTTGCCGTTCCAAGCGTCGGCGATGACGGTGATCGAGCCGTCGTGCTCGGTGCGGGTCACGCGGCGGTTGCCCTGCTCGCAGCTGATCAGCCTGCCGCGGCGGTCGGCGGTGTGCCCGTTCGCGTAGCCCGACGGCTGCCGGAACACGCCGACCTGGCCGGTCGTCTCGTCCCAGCGCAGGGTGCGGTCGTTGGGGATGTCGCTGAACACCAGGTAGCGCCCGGCCGGGAAGTACACCGGGCCTTCGGTCCAGCGGCAGCCGGTGTGCAGCCGCTGCATCCACTCGTCGCCGTTGATCCGGGCGAAGCGCTCGTCGAGCAGCTGGAAGTCGGCTTTGACCATGTCCATGATGACTCTCCCCTGAATGGCGTTCTGTACTCAGAGTGCATTGCCGAACCTGATATGGTCAAGCGATGGATGAGGTAGATCGCACTCTGCTCGCCGAGTTGCAGCGCGACGCGACCCAGGCGTATGCGGCGCTCGGGCAGGCCGTGGGCTTGTCGGCGGGCGCCACCCATGAGCGCGTCCGGAAACTGCGCGAGCAGGGCGTGATCCGGCGTACGACGGTCGACGTCGACCCGGCCGCCGTGGGGCGCGGGGTGATGGCCTTCGTGCTCGTCGAAGCCAACGCGTGGATGGGCGACTCCCCCACGAAAACGGCACTCGAGGAGTTGCCCGAGGTGGTGGAGGCGCACGTGATCGCGGGCCCCGCGTCGCTTCTGGTGAAGGTGCGCACGTCCACGACCGAGGAACTCCAGGCCTCCCTGCGACGTCTCTTCGCGATCGAAGGCGTCACGGGTACGCAGACGATCGTGGTGCTGGAGTCCTTCTTCGAGCGCCCCGTGGACGTGAGACCGGGATAAAGCGGGCTTTATCCCGCTGCGGAGTAAAGCCCGCTTTATCCCGGGTTTCTCAGCGCGTCAGCAGCTCGCGCAGGTGGGACAGCAGGTCGCTGCGGGTGGAAGCGCCGAGGCGCTGGCGCATGCGGGCCATGTGGTGCTCGACCGTCTTGGCCGAGATGAACAAGCGCTCGCCGACCTGCTTGTACGTCAAGCCGTCCAGCACCAGCTCCGCGACCTCGACCTCCCGGTCGCTCAGCTTCGGCGCGACGGCGTCCTCTGTGGACTCGGGCTCCGGATCGCCGCGCAGCGCACGCGCGCAGTCCAGCAGCGACACCATCGCCTTGCGGTCCGAGGTCCGGATGGCCGCCTGGCCAGCCAGGCGCGCGCCGTCCCACCACAGGCCCGCCGCGTGCAGGCCGCGCGCGGCCGCCTCGACCTCCACGGCGTCGACGTCGCCGCGCAGGACCCGGAGCCAGCTGCGGGCCGCGGCCGACAAGGCGGGCGGGAAGTCGCCGAGCGCGGCCACGTGCTGCTCGGCTTCGGCGGGATGCTCGGCGAGGATCGCCGCGTGCAGGCCGCTCCAGTGCAACGGCGCCGACCACAGTGGAGGGTCGCCGAGTGCGGTCACCAAATCCCTGGCCTGCTTCAAATGCGGCGCGATGCGGGCTTCGTCGCCAAGCCGAGCCGCCGCGACCTCGAACTCGCCGAACGCGAGCAAAGTGAACAGGTCGACGCGGTGCCGGATGACGGCTTCACAGGCCTGGCCCCAGATCCGGCGCAACGCGGTGAGGTCGCTGCGGCGGCGGGCGAGGCCGACCTCCAGCGCGACCGACATGAGCCAGTCACGCGGTTCCAAAGCAGACCCCGCCGCGGCGAGGCGTTCTTCGGCGAGCGTCAGGTCACCGCGGACCATCGCGATCCACGCCAGCAGCAGCCGATGGCGCGCCGCGAGGATCACCCCGCCGGAACCGGAGGCGAGCGCCCTCGACAGGACCGGCTCGGCGATCGACAACTCTCCACTGTGGAGCGCGACGATCGCGGCCAGCGCGGCCGGGGTATCGGGTAGCAGCACCGAGTCGCCAACGGGCTCCAGCAGCTCGGCCGCGGAGACCAAAGTAGACAAAGCGACGGCGGGTGATCCGGTGACCGACTCGGCGATTCCCCTTGCCATGGCGTCGATCGCACCGGAGAGCAGGGTGGGCGGAGCGTCCTCATCGGACCCGCCGAGCTGCGCGAGCGCCTCGGTCAGCCTGCCGGTGCCGAAGAACCCGATAGCGGCGAACGAGCCCGCGCGAGCCCAGCGGTGCAATTCCGCGCTGCGGTCGAGACTTCCCCGGTGTGCCAGCGCGACAGCCGCGACACCGGCGGCGTCGCGGCGTTCCTCGGCTTCGCGGTTCGCGACGGTCTGGTCAGCCAGGCGCAACGCCGTGTCGAGGTCGCCCGAGCGGGCCGCGGCCTCCGCCCAGCGTGCGCCGATCTCCCCCGCCGGAGTGCCCGCGTCGACGGCCGCGCTGTACAACCGTGCCGCCAAAGCCGGTTCCGCGGCGAGCGCCTCACCGGCGGCCGAGGTGAAGAACCCAGCGCAGTAAGTGCCGGAAAGCCCTTCGCCCAGCCAATTCCGGGCCATCGGCAGCAGCGGGCCACCGCGCAGCAGGCTCAGCTCGGCCAGTCTTCGGCGGACGGCGTCGCGTTGTTCGACCGGCACGACCGTCCGCAGCGCGCTGACCGCGACCGGCAGCAGTGTGCCGTCCTGGCCCAGCAGCCCGGTCGCCCTGGCCAGTTCGATCTGCCCGGCGACGTCGTCGAAATCCTCGGCGAGCAACTCGAAATCGGCGCCGGCCTCGATCGCGGTCAGCAGGCGCAGGGTGGCCGGATCGGAGTGATCGAGGCTGTGCCCCAGCTCCGCGATGTCCCGGCGCGTCACCAGGCCCGGCACCCCGCCGGTCCGCGCGTGCACGGCGGCCGCGCGCTCGGCGCCGACCACCTGCTCGACCTGGCGCAGGTCGAACGGCCGCAGCACGATCTGGCCGCGCATCCGGCCGAGCAGCTCGGTCAGCCCCGCCGGGCGTGGCCGTGGCCTGGCCGCGACGACAAGGCCCATGTTCTCATCGGAAGCCAGCTCGCCCAGCGCGGACAACTCGTCCTCGCCGAGCAGATGCGCGTCGTCGACGAGCCGGATTTTCGTGCTGTCGCACAGACTTCCGAGGTGGTCGAGCAACGCGGTCTTGCCGTACTCCCCCGGCGCGACGACCGCGAGGCGGACCGGCGCGAGCGAGCCGTCGGCGATCGCCGCGCACAGCCGCCTGGTCGGTTCATCGAGGATCAGCTCAGTCATCCCGGCCACCGGATTTCCGGCCGGGCAGCACGAAACGCTTCGGCGGCTCGAGCGGCGTGATCTCGACCGGCGGGCGCGGCGGCGGTTCGGGCTCGTCGTCGAACACGGCCACCTCCTCACGGACGGGCGGCGGCACGAACTCCGGCTGCGGCGCCATCCGGGGCCGCGCGGCGAGCGCGGCGCCCCGGCAGACGGCCGTGCCGGGATCGGGGTCGACGATCACCGGGCAGCCGAACTTGTCCTGCGCCAGATCGGTGACCAGCGGCACGCGCGCGCTGCCGCCGACCAGCGCGACCGCGGCGGGCACCGGGGTGGCGACGCGGCACAGCCGTTCGATCGCGGTGGCCAGCACCGGCCGCGCGAGATGTTCGAACTCCGCACGGGTCAGCGGCATCTCGCCGAGCGCGCCCAGTGAAACCGAAACCTCCGGTGCCAGTGACAACCGTTCCTTCGCCTCCCGGCAGGCGGCCCGCAGGCCGACGGTCTCGGTGGCCTCGACTCCGGCCGTCTCGAGAACATAGTCGAACAGCAGGTCGTCGAGCCGCGCGCCCGCACCGGAGGCGGAACCGTCGACATGCGTCAGGATTTCAAAGCCCGCCGGATTCCGCCGCAGGATCGCCGATTCGACGTGCTCACCGCCGAGACGGCAGGCCGCGAGCACCGAGCCGACGCCGACCGCCTCGCGCACGAGCGGGCTTTCGGCGGCCGCGATCGGGCTCGGCAGCAGCAAGACCCCGGGCAGGCCCGCCGCCTCCAAGGACCCGTGCAGCACGGCGCGCCGATGCGGGCCCCAGCCGGGCGGGTGGGTCAGCACGATCCGGTCGGCCGGTCCGCCTTCGAGCTCGGCGACCTCGTCGACCACCCAGCCAGCGAGCGTCGCGGCCAGCAGCTCGGCCGGATACCGCGCCCCGCCGACGAGCATCGGGACGTCGTCGCCGACCCGGCTCATGAAGCCCCTGGCGAGGCCGTCCGGTTCCGCGACCGCGCGGCGCAGCGCGTCCTGCCCGATCAGCGAAGACCCATCGCGCCCGACGTGCAGCACGGACTCGAACCAGCGCGCGCCGCCTTCGAAGGCCACGACGTCCGGCTCACCCCAGGTGCCCTGCGCGCGCCTGCACACCGCCGCGGTGGTGCGGGTGTGGCCGAGATCGATCCCGACGACATAGGGCACGCGCGAATCCTCCGAATGGGCGAGTAGAAGGTTCCCCTTCCTACCAAAGTCATTCCCCGGGGGTGAATCCCCTAATCCCCTAACGGAGCAATCCCCCACCGGCCGGAGCGATACGGGGACGTTCCCCGATGCCACCCCCGGTCAAGATCCCTAACGTTGCGTCAAGCTCAAAGACGACCAAGGAGATACACCGGTGATTCAGCAGCCGACCACCCTGCACGACTTCGTGTTCAACCTGCTCACGGACGACGTGGCCCGGTCCGCCTTCGGCGCCGACCCGTCCGCCGCGCTCGCCGGCGCCGGCCTGCACGACGTCACCCCGCAGGATGTCCAGGAGGTCGTCCCGCTGGTCCTCGACTACGCCCCGGCCGGCGTGAACCTGCCCGTCGGCACCGACAGCGGCTCGGTCATCGACCAGCTCACCGCGGTCGCCAAGGCGGGCTCGCTGCCCCAGATCGACACCCCCGATGCCGGTTCCTTCGGCGGCGGCGTGCACGGCACCTCGCCCCTCGGCGACTACGAGGGCAGCCTCGTCGCCGACACCACCGGGTACGCCGCCGGCGGCTCGATCACCAACCCGGCCGGTGACTTCGGCCTGGAGACCGGCGGCAACTTCGCCGACTTCGGCATCCCGGCCGTTCCCGCCGTGCCCGGCCTCCCGGCCGTTCCGGGTCTCCCCGCGGTCCCGGGTGTCCCGGCCGTGCCCGCCATCCCGGCCGTCCCGGCCGACCCCCGCTTCGACCTGCCCGCCGACCCGGCCGGTCAGCTCGACGGCGCGCTGGACAAGGTCTCGGCGGGCACCATCGCCAGCTACGTCGCGGGCGGCGGCGACGCCTTCGCGGACATCGCGGGCTACGACGCCACCACCCTCGGCGAGTACCTGACCCGCACCGGCGTCCCCGGCGCGGACCACATCGCCCCGGCCGGTGGCCAGGTCGAGCACCAGATCCACGAGGGCACCCACACGGTGACCGACCAGATCGCCAACGCCCCGATCCCCGACGCCGGCACCCTGCCGACCGTCCCGGGCGTGCCGGGTGTCGGCGGTGGCCTGCCCACCGACCTGCCGCAGGTCCCGCACCTGCCGGTCGACCTGCCCCAGGTCCCGCACCTGCCCGTCGAGCTGCCGCACCTGCCGGTCGCCAACCCGCTCCCCCACGCCGACGTCACGCACACCGTGACCGACGCGGTTTCGCACAGCCCCCTCGGTGACGTGGCCGCTCCCGCCCACGACGCCCTGCCGCACGCGGTCGACGCGCCCACTGACCTCCTTGGTCACTGATTTACGACCGCGTGAGCGGGGCGGGTCCATCAACGTCGATGGACCCGCCCCGCTTCATTTACTGAGAGCAACAGGGCACACTGCTTGGCGATGAACGCACCAGCCTGGTTGCACCTAGTGGACGACACCATCCGCGTCTGCGCGGAGCATCGCCGTGCGGATCTGGCGCAGCGCCTGCTGGACCGAAGAAGCGCGCTGCTCGACCCGAAACTGCGCATCCTGGTCGTCGGCGGCCCGGGACAGGGCAAGAGCCAGCTGATCAACGCGCTGGTCAACGCGCCGGTCTGCGCGGTCGGCGACGACATCACCACGCTCGCGCCCGCGATCGTCGAGCACGCCGCCCAGCCCGTGGCGACGATCGTGCTCGACGAGACGCGCAAAGCCATCGAAGCCGGTGACAGCGCGAGCGTCCCGGTGGAATCCGCGACGCGGCAAGCGAATCAGCAGGCAGCGAGCGCGCGAGGCGCCGTCGTCCGCACGCAAATCGGGCTCCCCAGGGAACTTCTGGCCGCCGGCCTCGTCCTCGTCGACACCCCTGCCAGCGGCGATTACACGCTGGCCGAGATCTGGCGAGCGGACGCGGTGCTCATGGTGTCGGACTGCACGCACGAGCTGACCGCGCAAGAACTCGACCTGCTCACCAAGCTGACCCAGCTGTGTCCGACGGTGGCGATCGCGCTCACGAAGATCGACCTGGTGCCGGACTGGCGGGAAGTCGCGGAGCGTAACCGGACCCGGCTCGCGCGGGCGGGGCTTTCCGCGACGCTGATCCCGGTTTCCGCCACACTGCGGCTGGTCGCCGCGAAGACCGGCGACCGCGACCTCAACGCCGAATCCGGCTTCGGCGAGCTCGTCAAATGCCTGCACCAGGACTGGCTCGGCCAGTCACAGCTGCTGACCCTGCGCTCGGCCGCCGCGCTGGCCGCGATCACCGTCGAACAGGTCGCCGCGCCACTGCACGAGGAATACGCCGCGACGCAGCAGCCGGAGACCGGCGACGCCGTCGCGCGCTGGCACGCCGCGGGCAAGCGCATGGAGGACCTCAACCGGGATTCCGCGCGCTGGCAGACGATGCTGACCGACGAGGTCTCGGACCTGTTGTCCGACCTCGAATTCGACCTGCGCGACCGGACCAGGCGGATTCTGCGCGAGGTCGACGAGTACTTCGACGCGGCGGACCCGATCCGCACCTGGGACGGGTTCGAGGAGTGGCTGCGCGGTCATCTCACCGAGGTCGCCGAGACCAACTTCGGCTGGCTGCTCGACCGGTTCGGCCACATCGCCGAGAAGATCGTCCGCCAGGTCGCGCCGGACCGGCCCGATCTGCTGCGTGACGCGCTCGCCGTCGGCGACCTCGCCGAGCAGGACCTGGGCCTGCGGATGCCGAGCGTCGAGAAGTTCGGCATCGGGCAGAAGCTGTTCGTCGGCATGCGCGGGTCCTACAGCGGCCTGCTGATGTTCGGTCTCGCGACGACGCTGGCCGGTTTCCCGCTGATCAACCCGATCTCGCTCGGCGCGGGCGCGGCGTTCGGCGCGAAGAGCGTGTTCGAGGAGCGCGGGCATCGGCTCAAGCGGCGCCAGGCCAGCGCGAAGACGGCGGCGCAGCGGCACGTCGACGATTTCTTCCTCACCTACGGCAAGGAAAGCAAGGACACGGCGCGGGTGCTGCATCGCGCGCTGCGTGACCGTTTCACGGCTTTCGCGGCGGCGCAGCGTGCCGAGATCAACGAGTCGGCGCGTGCGTTGAAGCAGGTGATCGACGAAGACGTCGCCAGGCGGACCAAGCGCGCCCAGGAGATCAAGGCGGGCATGGACGAGCTCGCCGCGCTGCGCAAGCGGGTGCGTGACATGGGCATGGCACGGCCGCGGGGTCTCATCGCGTGACGGTGGCGGACAAGACGTGGGCGCTGCTCAACCAGGCGCTCGACGTGTACCAGGACAATCCGCGCGCGGTCGGCTGGCTGCAGACGCAATGCGCGCGTTTCGCCGAGCCGCTGCGGATCGCGGTAGCCGGCGCGGAAGGAAGCGGTAAATCGACATTGGTGTCCGCGCTCGTCGGCGCGCCGGTCACGTCGCCGATCGTCAGCTGGCCGAGCCGCGGGCTGGGCGACCTGATCCTGGTCGACGAGCCCAGCCAGGACGCCGACGCGGTGCTGTTCCTCCTGCGGCACCCGGCGGACACCGTCCCGATGGACGGCGGCATGCACACGATCGCGGTCCTGTCGCACGCCGACGAACTCGGCGGCGGCCGCGTCGACGCGCTCATCTCGGCCAGGCAGATCGCCCGCCGTCGCCGCCGTGAGCCGGAGATCGGCGAAGTCTGCGATCTGATCGCGGTCGCGGGTCTGGCCGCGGCGGCGGGCCGGATGGTCGACGAGGCGCAGTTCGACGCGCTCGCGTTGCTCGCGGGCTGCAGCCGTGAGGACCTGGAGCCGTGGCTGCTCTCGGCCGACCGGTTCGTCCGCCCGGAATGCCCGGCGCCGGTCCAGCCCGAGGTGCGCGCGGAGCTGGTGCGCCGGTTCGGGTTGTTCGGGGTCCGCCTCGCGGTGACGTTGCTGCGGCAGGGGTGTGACACGGCGCCGAAGCTGTCCGCTCAGTTCCAGCAACGCAGTGGGCTGACCGAGCTGCGCGACGCGATCGGGCAGTGTTTCACCGAGCACGCCCCGATTTTGAAGTCGCGGACGGCGTTGCTGGCGCTGGAAGCGTTGCTGCGGCGGGAACTTCAGCCGGGCGCGGGTGCGCTGGGCGTCGAGCTGGACCGGGTTTTGGCTGGTGCGCACGAATTCCGGGCGCTGCGCGCACTGTCCTCTTTGCGCACCGGGCGGACGGTCTTGACGCCCGAGCTGGCCGACGAGGCCCGACTCCTGCTCAGCGGGGCGCAGGCCGGGCCGGACGCGCTGGGGCGGTGGAAGGAAGTCTCCGAGGATTCGCTGCTGAGCTCGACCGATCGCGCGACCGCCAGGGTCGTCGTGCGCGCCTGCGAGGAAGGACTCGTGAGTGGCACAGCCGGTTAGAACCGGCCATACCACTCACGACCCCGCTCAGGGGATGAACCACTCCTTCACGGCGGGGTTGCTGAGGCTGAACAGGATGCCGATCGCGATGCCGATGCCGATCAGGAGGGTGACGGCGCCGCCGCTGACCAAGCCGATCACGCCGGCGACCAAGGTGATGCCCTCGAGCGTCATGATCGTGGTGCGGACCCACGGCGCGTGACCCGAGATCATCACCGCGCAGACGGCGAGCACCACCGCGATGATCAGCGAGATGATGCCGATCACCAGCGGCAGCGCGCCGTCTTCGTCACCGTGGTCGAGTGCGTTGAGCGCGAGCATGATCACCAGGAAACCGGCGAGGATGTTGGAAATCGCCTGGAACCACAGGAGAATACGGACGTTCTTGAGTGGTCTGGGCATGATGGTCGCTTCGGTCATGCCGGACATTCTCCGGCGACCGGCCCTCGCCGCTGACGGTATTTACGACGTCACGGGCCCTTGACCACGATGACCACACCCAGCACCCACTCGGCCGCGTCGTCCAGCACCGTCCGCCGAGGCTCGGGGATGTCGAGCACTCGGGATTCCGCGAGCGCGAACAGCGGCGCGAGTCGTCTGTCCTCGCGAAGCTCATCCAGAGCGCGACGATCACCGCCGAGAACCAGACCGTCCATTTCGGACAGACGAGGAACCAGCACCTCGTAGGCGTCATCGGCCGCCGCACGCAAAGCCTGGCGTGCCTGGCCTTCCCGCCGTCGCGCGAACCGCTGCTGCGACCACCCGCCCGCCGCCGACCGGCCGTGCACCAGATGCCGGTCGGTACGGGACAGCACGATCGACCCCGCACGGGCAAGCCCGAGCGAGTGCCCGCCGAGCCGCACCAGCAGCAGCCCCACGGTCCGCGGCACGGCGAGATGCTCGGCCAGCGCGTCCACCCGCAGGCCTTCGAAAACCCCGGAAACGGAAAGCGGAGGGAACGGGACGGCCACCTCGGCCGTTGTCCCGTTCCCTCCGCGCACGATCACTTCCGTTGGCCGCACCTCCGTCGAGGTGACGCCGGAGTTGCGTCGCGCGAAGCGGGCGAACCAGCCGTCGAGCCTGTCCGGGGACACCTCGACGGCCAGTCCGCCACCTGCTACTTCACGCGCCTTCACAAACCCACAGTACGGCTACTGCGGCTTGACCGGCCCGGTGTGCACACCGCCGGGACGCCCGGTGGCCGGGCGCTGGGTCGCGCCCGCCTCTGTCGGCGTCACGAACCCGTTGACGTGCAAGGAAACCGAGCGGATGAACCCGGTGTCGCCGCCCGCGGCGTCGACCACGGCGAAGGTCCAGGTGCCGTCGGCGACCCCGACCAGGCCGGACAGCGGCTGGGTGCCGCGCCAGGTGCCGGTGAACGGGTTGTCGCCCGCGGCCACCGAGCTGAACGGGCGGGCCGCGTCGTCCGCGAAGACGACCTTGCACAGGTTGTTGCCGCCACCGCCGTTGCGCTGGAAGACCGTGGCCTTCTTGCCCGACGGCGAGGTCAGCGTGCCGACCAGGTCACCGATGTACGAGTGGTTCAGGCCCACCGTCGTCGAGTTCTGGTCGGTGCTGCACTCGGTGCCGTCGACCGAAAGCGTCAGCTTCGACGCGCGGCCGACCCCGGCCACCGTGATCGGCACCGAGGCGCCGAGCGGGCTGTTGTCCGGGATCGCCACCGGCGCGCCGGCGTAGGCGAAGTCCTTCGCGACCGGCGACGGCTGGCCGACCGGGATCGAGAAGGTCTGCGTCGTCGGCGAAAGCGACCCGGCGAAGGTCACCCGCGCGTTCAGCACCACCGGGTCGCCCAGCTGCTGCGTGGCGGGCACGGTGAGGGTGAAGTCGTTGACGCCGGTCTGTCCCGGGCTGATGGTGCCGTAGCTCTTCGCGCGCGGCGCCACCGTGACACCCGGGGTCGGGCTGGTCAGCACCACGCTGACCGACGAGGCGACACCGTCACCGTCGTTGGTCACCGGCAGCGTCACCTTGGCCGAGTCGCCCGGGTCGAGGAACGCGCCACCGTCGGTCGGGGTGACCGTCGGCTTCGCCGCGACGGCACGCGGCTGGGGGCTGGCGCCGGTGTACTGCAGCACCTTGTCGGCGAGGATGACGCCCGCGCCGGTCAGGTTGTCGACGCCGGGAGCCTCGATGTCGACCGCGGTGTTGATCAGCGCGCTGCGGACCTCCGCGGGCGGCAGGCCCGGGTTGCCGGACAGCACGAGCGCCGCGATAGCCGCCGCGTGCGGGGCCGCCGCCGAGGTGCCGTAGAACGGGTTGAAGCCGCCGACGCTGGTGGACACGCCGTCCGCCGCCGCGATCTCGGGCTTCTGCCGCACCTCACCACCGGTCGCGCTCACGTTCCCAGGCGTGATCGGCGTGCCGTCGGCCTGGTAGAACACGCGGCGCGGGCCGTCGGAGCTGAACCGCTCCGCCTTGCTGCCCGGTCCATAGGCGGCCGGGTACGGGCCCGCCGGGTTCGCCGGGTCGCCCGGTTCCAGCGCACGCGGGAACGCCTTCGCCGCGGGCACCGCCGCGACGCTGAAGGCGGCCCGAGCGGCCGAGTGACCGAGGGTCACGCCGGGGGTGGCGTACGCCTTGAGGCCGTCGGCCGAGTCCTTGAACCGGCCACGCAGCGCGGACAGCGACAGGTAGCGGTTCTCGCCGGAGAACTTCACGATCGCCAGGCGCAGGCCGGCGCCACCGGTGGTGTTGACCCGCTCGTACGGATCCTCGGTGCCGGTCTGGTTGTTCTGGCTGAAGCTGACGACGTTGCCCGCCGAGTTGATCAGGTACAGGTCGTAGTCGTTGCTGGAGTGACCCAGCGGGTCGGACCAGTGCAGGATCACCGGGACGCCGGAGCCCGAGGCGTCCGACAGCGGGTTGTAGATCTGCAGCCCGGTGCCCGGCGCGAAGTTGTGCGCGGTGCCCGCGTACTTGCCGATCGGCTTGTGCGAGTCGTTGAAGTCGCCTTCCCAGTGACCCGAGGTGCCGTTGGCGACGCTGCCCTCGTTACCGGCCGAGGAGAAGTACAGCGCGCCGGCGGCGGTCACGTCGTTGACGGCCTGCGCGATGATCCAGTCCTGGAACGGGGATTCCTTGAAGTACAGGACGTCGTCCACGATGATGTCGCAGTGCGCGTCGAAGCGCAGCTTGCGGATGTTGTCCGCGAAGCTGGCGTCGGAGTTGAACGCGGTCGCGAAACCGAGCGCCGCGTTGGGCGCGAGGTCGTGGATGATCTCCAGCATCGCGGTGCCTTCGTCGCCCGAGCCCTCCTGGCCGGGGATGACGTCGACGTTCGCCGGGAGTTCGCCCTTGGCCTGTGAGGCGGCGAGCGAGTTGACACCGTCGGACAGCGCGCAGACCTTCACGCCGATGCCCGAGATGCCGAACTGCTGGCGGGCGAGGTCGGCGTTGTGCGCCCGGTCGCCCTCGCTGGTGATGACCGCGGCGGCGTCGGCGCTGGTGCGCGCCGACTTGGCCGCGGTGGCCTTCTGGATCTCGGCGGTCAGCCGCTTCGAGAGGTCTTCCTTGGACTCCGGGACACTGCCCGGGTTCGCCTGGTTCGGACCACCGGGGTTGGCGAGCTGCGAGGCGGTCATCGCACCGTCAGCGACCTCGACCCGGCGGACGTCACTCCGCTGGCTGATCTGCGTCACCGCGTCGAGTGAGAGCTCGGCACGGATGCTTCCGACCTTTTCGGACACCGCGCGGACGCCGGCGCCGAGTTTGACCAGGGTGTCGAGCAGGTCCTGCGAGACCTTGTCGACCCGGATGTCGACGAGCGTGGTGCCCGCCGGAGAGATTTCGGCCCCAGACTGAAGCTGCGGCACCGCCTGTGCGGACAGCGCGTGCTTCTGGATCTTCTGCTGAACGAGCAGCTTGCTGTCCACTTTGGACTCAGCCGCGGTCAGGTTCTTCTTCATCGCTTGCAGCGCACCGATTTGCTGCGCGGTGTTCTCCGCGATCGCGTCGGGCGCGAGGCCCGTCTCCGCCGCCGCGGCCACGGGTGTGACCAGCCCCAGAGCGGCGATCAACGCCGCTGCCCCGGCCGTGGTTCTTCCCCTAATCGTACGACTTGGACGCACGTACGCCTCCGGTTCTCCAGGCGCGTGCCCCGACTCACGCTCACTGATGCCGATGGTTACCGACTGGATCAACCTAGGTACACGGCGTTCACGGTGGCAGCACCCGTTAGAGTGACACCCACTCAGTGGGAGGAACGTTTTTTACGGGATTAGCCCGTTCAGAGCACGAAAGAGTCCGACCAAGGCTGGGAAGCCCGCCCCGACAACGCATCCAGCAGCGTCACCGCCTGCTTGTCGGTCAGCGAAGCCACGAAGTCGACCACCGCGCGGCCCCGCGCGAGCCCCCGCACGGCGTCGGCGCCTTCCACCCGGTCACCGGTCGCGCCGACGAGCAATTCCGGGGCCGTGCGGGCGAGTTCGCGATATTCGCCATGGGCGAGTTCCACCAAGTCGTGCAACCGGCGCGGCAATCGGAAGACCTCGTCGCGGTCGCCGAGCCACGCTTCGAGCGCGTCGACCAGAGTGGACACCAGCGCCGCCTGCCCGCGCTGGTGCAGCGCGAGATCGGGGCGCAGCAGCACGAACCGGCGATGCACGAACTTCAGCACCTGGACCTCGTGCCACTGCGCGGTGTTCAACGTGACGTGCCCCGACCGCGGCGGCGGTGAGGCGATCAGCGAAACGCCTTCGACGAGCCTCGACGTCCACCGCGCGGAGAACGCGGCCGTCGCCTGCTCGGCCTCGAGCGAGCCGTCGAAAGCACTGCCGAGCAGGCCTTCCACCAACGCTTCGCGCACTCGTGCCACTGCTTCGCCGAACGCGTCGTCGTCGACGATCCACGAGTCCTTCAGCTGCAGGCGGCGGCGCAGCCGTTCGAGCGAGAACCCGGGGCGGCGGCTCCGTTCGGACACGGTCGCGTCGTCCAATCGGGACAGTTCGCTGCGATGTTCGGCCCACTCGCCGAGCTCGGCGGCCACCGTCGCGTGCTGCAGCACCCCGATGCGGTGGAAGTCCTGCAGGTCGTGGATGGCGTACGCGATGTCGTCGGCGGTGTCCATCACGGACGCCTCGACCGTCTGCTGCCAGTACTCGACCCTGGCCGCGAACGGCGCGCGTGCCTGCGCGAAGTCGTCGAGCTCGGTCACATAGGCGGAGAACTTGCTCGACCCGGTGCCCGGCGCGTCGTCCGGCTCGGCGGCGCCGCGCGGCGGAACCTCCATCGTGGACGGATGCGGCACCGGCACGTGCAGCCGCGCCCACGGGTACTTCAGCACCGCGGCGCGCACGGCGGCCGTCAGGTCCAGCCCGGCGGCGGACGGGCCGCGCACGTCGGTGGTGGTGATGATCCGGAACGTCTGCGCGTTGCCCTCGAAGCCGTCGGCGAGCCCGAACCGGTTGCGCGCGATGCGGTCCAGCGTCCGCTCGCCCAGATGCCCGAACGGCGGATGCCCGAGATCGTGCGCGAGCGACGCGGCCTCGACGACATCGGGGTCGAGCCCGCCGAGCTTCTGCGCCAGGTCGGCGTCGGCCGAGGCGTTGATCCGCTCGGCGATGGCACGCGCGACCTGGGCGACCTTGATGCTGTGCGTCAGCCGGTTGTGCAGCAGGCCGGAGCCGCCCGCGCTGACCACCTGGGTGACCCCGCCGAGCCTGGCGAAGAACGGCGAGACGGCGATGCGGTCCCGGTCCGCGCGCGACGGGCTGCCCGCCAGGTCGGCGAACCCGGCGGTCTCGCCGTCGGGGTCGCGCCGATGATCACGCGGGTCGAGTGCGGCCATGCGCATCACCGTATCCCTCGCGGGCATGATTCGATCGGCGGCGTGCCTGATGTCGTGATCGCCGGAGCGGGACCCGCGGGCTGGGCGCTGGCGTCGGCCTGCGCGCGCCTGGGCCTGGCCACCACCCTTGTCGACCCTGAGCCTCTTAAGCCTTGGCAAGCCACTTACGGGCTCTGGGCCGACGAGTTCCCGGGCATCCCGGCGGCCGCGTCCCCGTCGGTCACCCTCGCCCACGGGACCACCGAGCACCGGCTCGACCGGCGCTACCTGGTGGTCGACAACGCCGCACTGCGTGAATCGCTCACCGACGAGAGGGTGGATGTCCGGATCGGGCACGTCACGGGCGCGGCCGTCGGCCCGCGCGGGGCGACGGTGACCCTGCGCGAAGGCGGCCCGATCGCCACCGGAGTGGCCGTCGACGCGACGAGTCATCGCCGAGCGCTGTCCGGCGGGCCGGTCCGCTGCACCGAGCAGACCGCGTACGGCGTGAAACTGACGGCCGAGGAGGCTTCCCGGCTGGTCCCCGATGACACCACCGTCTTCATGGACTGGGGCTCGAACGGCACCTTTCTCTACGCGCTCCCCCTCGGCGACGGCCGCGTCCTCGTCGAAGAGACCTGCCTCGCGCGCCGCCCTGGCCTGCCGGTCGAAGTGCTCGCCGGACGCCTGCACGCCAGGCTGGCCGCGGCGGGGATCGCCGTGCCGGACGAGGTGGAGCGCGTGCGCATCCCGCTGGACCTGCCGCGCCCGCGCGGTCTCGCGTTCGGCGTCGCGGCCGGGCTCGTCCACCCGGCGACCGGATACAGCCTGGCGACCTCGCTCCAGCTCGCCCCTCGGGTCGCCTCGGCGCTCGCCCGCGGACTCGGCGTCGGTCCGGTGACCGCCGTGCGTGCCGCGCGCGACGCGATCTGGTCACCGCGCGCCCGTGCCGTCCACGCGCTTCGCGGATACGGCCTGCGTGCGCTGCTCAGGATGCCGCCCGAGCGCCTTGCCGAGTTCTTCGAATTGTTCTTCCGGCTGCCGATCGAGAGCCAGCGGGCGTTCACTTCGGGTCGCGAAGATCTGACCGGTACCGCCGGAATGATGACGGAACTTTTCCGAATGGCCCCCTGGGCGGTCCGGAAGCTGCTGATCGGGTGAACGTCGGTGCCAACGAAATGAACATCAGCCGACTTTGATTTCCAATTCGCACAGCAGCGGCGACCATCGGAGTGTGGGTATCGCCGCGAGTGTCGAGAACACGGTCCGGTTCACCTTCCAGCCGCTGTACAGCCTGCATTCCGGTGGCGTCGTCGCACTGGAAGCGCTGGCACGCCCCGACAAGGGGACGGCACGCGGCCTGCTGGCCACCGCCAGCCGCGAGGGCAGGCTCACCGAGACCGACATCGCGCTGGCCGCCGAAGCGGTCAAGCAGGAAGCCGAGCACCACACGCTCCTTCCGCTGCACATCAACCTGACCGCGCCCTCGCTCGCCGCGCCCAAGCACGAGTTCGAGCCGCTGCTGGACGCGCTGCTCACCGCGGGCAGGCGCACCCGCGAGGTGGTGCTCGAGATCGGGCCGCCGTTCTCCTATCTCCGGGCCGACAAGGCGCTCGCCGGCATGCAGCGGCTCGGCGAGCTCGGCTTCCGCCTCGCGCTCGACGGCCTCGGCCAGGGCGACCTCCCGCTCGGCCTGCTCTCCACCGCCCCGATCGACCTGCTCAAACTCGACCGCAGCGTGCTGCGCAGGCTGCCGGACGACCCGTCGGCCATCGCCGTGGTCGAGGCGCTGCTGCACTTCACCTCCCGCACGCACACCCGGCTCGTCGCCACCGGCATCGAGACCGAGGAGCAGCTCGACGCCGCCGGCAAACTCGGCGTCCGCATCGCACAGGGCCATCTCTTCGCACCGGCGGGTCCCGAGCTCGAACTCGCCGGACTGACCGGCTCGGCCATGCCCGAGCCCGACCAGCGGTTCGCGCCAGGCCCGCACACCGCGCCCCGCGTCCGCGACTTCCTGCGCCCGGCGAGCACGCTGCCGTCGACGGCGACCTGTGAGGACGTGCGCGCGGTGCTCGCGGCGGCCGACGGGCCGTCCGGCATCGTCGGCGTCGACGAGCACTACCGTCCACAATGGTCGATCAACCGCACCCGTTTCCTTTTGGCCGTAACAGGTCCGTACGGTCACGCGCTCCACGCCAAGCGCGGAGCCGAGCGGCTCGCGGACGCGCCGCACACGATTCACGCCGAGGCGAGCGCGCTGGAGTTCCTGGAGCTGGTGACCGACGCCGACTGGAGCCGCACCGGCGACGACGTGATCGTGGTCGACGACACCGGCCGCTGCCTCGGTGTCGTGCTGGTGACCGAGGTCGTGCGCGGGGTCGCCGAGGTCAAGGTCGAGGAGGCCGCCGCGCTGAGCCCGCTCACCCGGCTGCCCGGCAGCGACACGGTGGCGCGCGACGTCGACCGCCGCATCGCGCAGGGCGAGCCGTTCGTGGCGGCCTGGCTCGACGTCGACTCGTTCAAGACGGTCAACGACACCATGGGGTTCGCGGCGGGCGACGACCTGATCCGCGCGCTCGGCCGCACGCTCACCGAGCTGGCCTCGCGGATGCGCCGGATGACCGTGAGCCACGTCGGCGGCGACGATTTCCTGGTCGCCTGCGACGTCGACGAGATCGGCACCGTGGCCGGCACGCTGCTCGACACCCCGTGGTCGGCGGAGGGCATGCCGGTGACCGTGTCGCTGGCGACGCTCGTGTGCGGCAGCCGCACGATCGGTTCGTATCGCGAAGTATCCCGTCTGCTCGCGCCACTGAAGAAGCGCGCCAAGGCCGTGCCGGGGTCGAGCTGGGTGCTGGGCAGGCCGGGCGCCGAGCGCATCGAGGTCATGCGCGGCATCGGCAAGCAGCGCGACCGGCGCCTCACTCAGCCGGCTTGACGAACCCCGACTCGTAGGCCTTGATCACGGCCTGCGTCCGATCGCGCGCGCCGAGCTTCGCGAGCACGTTGCCGACATGGGTCTTGACCGTTTGCACGCCAAGGAAAAGCGCGCTCGCGATCTCCCCATTGGACAGTCCACTCGCGACCAGCCGGAGCACTTCCCGCTCGCGCTCGGTCAGGTTCGCCCGGACCAGCCCGTCACCGGTCACCTGCCCGTTGCGCGCCGCCAGCCGCCGGATCGCCGCGGGGAAGAGCAGCGACTCCCCCGCGTGCACGGTCCTGATCGCGCCGACGATCTCCTCGCCCCGCGCGCGCTTGAGCACGAACCCGCTCGCGCCGACCCGCAGCGCGTCGTAGACGTAGTCGTCGTTCTCGAAGGTGGTCACCACGATCACCTTCGGCGGTTTTTCGGTGGCGGACAGCAGATGCGCGGTCGCGGTGATGCCGTCCACATCGGCCATCCGGACGTCCATCAGCACCACGTCCGGCCGCAGTTTCGCCACCAGGCCCGGCACTTCGGCGCCGTCGGCCGCCTCGCCGACCACCGCCAGATCCGGCTCGGAGTCGACGATCGCCCGCAGCCCGGCCCTGATCAGCTGCTCGTCGTCGACCAGGAGCACCCCGATCGTGCTCACCATGCCAGCCTCACCCGCACCTCCCAGCGCTCGCCTTCGCGTCCGGCCGTGAACTCCCCGCGCAGCACCTCGACCCGTTCCGCGATCCCCCGCAGCCCACGGCCGCCGGAGCGCCGCGCACCGGGTTCGGCCGCGCCCAGCGGGTTGCCGACCGTGATCTCCAGCCGTCCAGGCGCGGCGTCGACGACCAGCCCCACCGGGACCTTACCGGCGTGCCGCAGCACATTGGTCAGGCATTCCTGCACGATCCGGTAGGCCTCCCGCGACACCACCGGCGGCACCGCGGTCAGCTCGCCACGGAGATCGGCCTCGACGTCCAGCCCGGCGAGCCCGGTGGCCTGCAGCAACGACGGCAGCTCCGCGAGCCCGGCCTGCGGCGTCCGCGTCTGCCGCGCTTCCTCCCGCAGCAGCCCGAGCACGTGATCGAGATCGTCGAGCGCGGACCGTGCCGACTCTTCGATGGCCTCCAACGCCTTCTCGGTGAACTCGAGATCGGTGCGCAGCGTCCGCCGCGCGGCGCCTGCCTGGATGGTGACCACGCTCAGCGCGTGCCCGACGGAATCGTGCAGCTCACGCGCGAGCCGGTTGCGCTCGGCGAGCTGCCCGGCGCGGCGTTCCAGCTGCGCGATCCGTTCGGCGGCGGTCACGTCGAACAGCCGCCGCGCGGCCTTGGCGAGCGCGCCGCCCGCCGCCCACACGAGATAGATCAGCGCGATGAGCGAGACGAAAAGCAGCGCGGGCAGCCAGGCGCCCGACCATCCTTTTTGGACTTTGGTGGTGTCGGGCCCGGTGCCGATCGAGAGTTCGCCGGTGAACAGGCCTGCGATGGAAAACGCCAGCAGCACGGGCAAAGTGAGGCTCAGCAGGCTGATGACACCGCCGACGAGCACGTGTGCCATGAACATCGCGGCCAGGCGCGCCCGGCCGGTGTTCTTGCCGAAGCTCGCGTCCGGCACCGGATCGTCGAGCAGTTCCCGGATCGCGGCGCCTTCGAGCACCCGCACGGCGGGGATCAGCGACGACCCGGCCATCACCACGAGCGCCAGCCCGCCCCCGATCGGGAGCGCGTACCCGAAGCTCGTGACGATCGGCAGCAGCGAGGGCGCCAGCACGGACGCGAACAGCAGATACGGCACCAGCAACGCACCGCCGAGGATGAAGTACACCCACCGGCGGTACGTCGCCCGGTCGAGCACCGGCCCCAGTATCCGCACGCCATGATCGTCGCAGACACGGGAACCGGACGCCTCACTCCCGGGAGGGAACTAAGAGACGGTCTTGAACTCCTGGACGGCGGCGAGGCCGTTGATGAAGTTCTGCTTCACCTGCGCGGCTTCGCGCGCGTCCGGCTTGGCGTTCAGGCACGACGTGCCGGGGCCGTGGCCGGACATGAGCTCCGAGCAGGGGCCGGTGTAGTGGTCCGGCAGGCCCAGGTTGTGCCCGATCTCGTGCGCGATGATCCGGGTCGGGCTGTACTGGCCCGCCTGTACGGTGTCGATCACGATCGTGCCGCGCCCGTGGCCGTTGGTGTTCGTGTACGAGCCGCCGCCGCTGACCTGGCGGAAGGTGATGGTGCCGGTGCTGCGCTTCACCAGCTTCACGTTCGGCACCGCGGCGTTCCAGTTGGCGATGGACTGGTCGAGCTGCGCCTGGTACCCCGGCAGGCCCGCCGGGTTGAGGTAGATGGTGGTGGTGACCGCCGCTTCCGCGCCGGGTGCGGAGACCAGCACCGGCGCCGCGATGGCCATGGCCACCCCGAAGGCGCGCGCGAACCCGCGTCCGTTCATTGTTTTCTCCCTTTCACTGCCTGGGCGGAATGTGGGAAAGAAAGCAACCGCGCTCGACGACGTTAGGGCTCGGTTCACGACGACGGCCACGTCCGAAAGTAGGGGACTCACCCTCGAGAGGGAGACGAGCCCACCTCGGGTACCGGGCCCGCGCGGAGATTCGTGTGGTCTGATCTTGCGGTGACCTCGCTGCTGCTCGGGCTGTTGACCCTGCCGACCTACCTGCTGATGCTGTGGCCGCTGGTAGTCGCTTCCCGGCGGGTGCTCGGCGTGCACATCCGCGCGTCGCGCGCGCTGCTCGGCGCCGGCTTCGGCTGGCTGACCGCCGGCGGGGTGCTGGCCGCGATGCCACAGGACGCCATCCGGAACCCGAAACTCTTCGCCGCGTTGCTGATTCCCGTTGCAGGCAGCGCTTTTCTCGCGACACTACTGTTCCTCTTCGTCGCCGAGTTCGCGGCGCCGAGCGGTGAGGGCATCGGCCTGCTCGGCCGTCTGCGGTCGGTCCGCAACCGCATCGGCCGCGCGCGGCGCTACTCGCAGATCAGCCGGATCGCGGTCCGCCACGGCCTCGGGCCCTACCTGACCGGCCGCCGCGATCCCGGCGCCGCGCGTTACGCGAAATTGGCCCGTTCCCTGCGTCAGGCTCTCGAGGAAAGCGGCGTCACCTTTGTCAAACTTGGGCAATTGCTGTCGACTCGTCCTGATTTGCTGCCGCCGGTATTCATCGAAGAATTGAGCAGACTGCAGGATCAGGTCGCCCAAGCGCCCGCGGCCGAGGTCCAGCAGCTCCTGCGCGACGAACTCGGCGCGCCGCCCGAAGAGGTCTTCGCCGAATTCGACCCCATCCCGCTCGCGGCCGCCTCCATCGCCCAGGTCTACCGCGCGAAACTGCGCTCAGGCGAGGACGTGGTCGTGAAGGTCCAGCGGCCGGGTGTCCAGCAGATCGTCGACCGCGACCTCGACATCGTCCGCCGCGTCGCGGCCTCCCTCGACCAGCGCGCGAAGTGGGCCAGCGCGCTCGGCGTCGTCGACCTCGCCGAAGGTTTCGCCGAGGCGCTGGCCGAAGAGCTCGACTTCCGCGTCGAGGCCCGCAACATCGCGGCCGTGTCGGCGGCCTACGACTCCGCCGAGATCGGCCTCCCCACCGTCCACAAAGCACTGTCCACCGACCGCGTCCTGGTCATGCGCAGGCTCGACGGCGTCCCACTCGCCGCCGCGAAGAACACCGTTCCCGCCGAAAAGCGCTCAGCGCTGGCGAAGTCCCTTTTGGACTGCCTGTTGCGCCAGGTGATGCTGCACGGCGTGTTCCACGCGGACCCCCACCCCGGCAACGTGCTCCTGCTCGCCGACGGCAGGCTCGGCCTCCTCGACTTCGGCTCGGTCGGCAGGATCGACTCGAGCCTGCGCGGAGGTCTCCAGAACCTCCTGCTCGCACTCGACCGAGGCGACGCCGCCGCCCTGCGCGACGGCCTGCTCGAGATCGTCGACCGCCCCGACGAGATCGACGAGCGCCGCCTCGAGCGCGCGCTCGGCGCGTTGGTGGCCAAACACTTCCACCACGGCCAGGCCCCGGACGTCGAGATGTTCACCGACCTGTTCCGCGTGGTCGCCGAGTTCAGGCTCGCCGTGCCCGCCCCGGTCGCGGCGGTGTTCCGGGCGCTCGCCACCATGGAAGGCACCCTCGCGCTCCTCTCGCCTGGCTTCGACATCGTCGTCGAGTCCCGCGCCTTCGCGACCGCGCAGATCGGCGCGGGCCTGCGCCCGGATTCCCTGCGCCGCACGGTTTCCGACGAGCTGATGACCCTGCTCCCAGTCATCCGCCGCCTCCCCCGCCGCCTGGACCGCATCGGCAGCGCACTCGAGGAAGGCAGGCTTTCGCTCAACGTCCGCCTGTTCTCGGACGAGCGCGACCGCAAGGTGATCACCGGCCTCGTGCACGAGGTCCTGCTCGCGTTCGTCGGAGCCGCGACGGGACTCATGGCGGTGCTGCTGCTGACGAGCACCGGCGGGCCGCGCGTGACCGCCGACCTCACGCTCAACCAGGCGTTCGGCTACAACCTGCTGGTGATCAGCGCGCTGGTGGGCCTGCGGCTGCTCTTCGTCGTCTTCCGGCAGCATGGACCGCGGACACGATCACCCCGATGACGGTTCAGGCCAGCCGCACACGCTCGTCGATCAGGTGCGTGGGCTTGCCGAGAAAGAGATCGCCCGCGGTCGCGGCCGCGACGACGTTGAGCGTGTCGAGCCGATAGCTCCAGGAGCCGTCACAGAATCCGACGAAACGGTAGTTGATCCGCCAGCGCAACCACTCGCCCTTCGCCAGCCGCACCGGCGGCGGTCGGTATCGCCGAAACGGCTGGCCTAGCGCGGAGGCCAAGAGTTGCACATGCAGCAGACCGTCTTCTTCTTGCAGCATCACATCCGCGGGCAGGGTCGCGCCCATACTCATGCGCGGTTCGAACCCGTCCCGCTCATTCATCAGCACTTCGTGCGCCGGTTGCCCGCCGGGCACGGGAAACGCGACCGGAACGGCATTCCGCCGCGCGGCACCCGCGCCACCTCGTGACGCCTTGGTCCACGACGTGCGTACCCACTGAAGCTGTGACTCCATCGGGTGATTTCACACCTTTGTGCGGCATGCGCACAGATTTTTGTGGCGGACAGTGTCTCATGCCTCTATATTCGAACATATGAACGAACAACGAAGACATAGCCCCTATACAGGTCAGCCGCCCTCGGCGCTGCTCACGGCAGACCTGTCCCCACTCAGCGCCGACAAACGCCTCGACGTGATCGCGGCAGCCGACGAGGCCCGGTCCCAGGCCGAAGCCGCCTACCTGCGCAGCGTCGACGGCTTCGCCGAGGCGGTCAAGGATCCACGGGAGGCCGTGGATCTCCTGGCGGTCGAGCGCAAGATCTCCACGGTGCGCGCGGACCGGGACATCGCGCTGGCCCGCAAGCTGCTGCACCTGCTACCCGCCACCTTCGCCGCACTGGCGGAAGGCAGGCTCAACCGCGCCCGCGTCGACATGATCGACCGCGCCACCACGGGCTTGTCCGACGAGACCGCCCGCGCCGTCGACGCTGCGATCAGCGAGCTGGCCTGGCTCAAGAACCCGCAACAGCTCGGCTATCTCCTGCGCCGCACCATCCTCGCGATCGATCCCGACGGCGCGGCCCACCGCCGAGCCACGGCGAAAAAGAATCGCCGGGTGTCCGTGGAGAACGACTACGACGGAATGGCCACCCAGCACTGGCATGACACGGCCGAGAACATCAACGCGGTCCAAGACCGCATCGACACCATCGCCCGCGAACTCCGCCGCAAACGCGATCCCCGCACCATGAACGAACTCCGGGCCGACATCATGCGAGACCTGTTGCTGGGCAAGTACTCCAGCAAGACCGTCGCTCATGTCTACGTCACCGGCAACGCCTCGACCATCCTCGGCCTGGACGACCTCCCCGGCACCCTCCGCGGTTACGGCGCCATCACCGCCGACCAGCTCCGCGAGATCGCCTTCAGCCTGAAGGCCACCTGGACCGGCGTCCTGGTCGACGACGGCGGCTACCCCAAGAAGATGGCCGAGAAGAAGTACCGCCCCAGCGCGGCGCTCAAGGAATTCGTCCAGCTACGCGACAACACCTGCACCTTCCCGGCCTGCTACCGCGTAGCCGACAAGACCGACTACGACCACCTGCGGCCCTGGAACCTCAACGGCCCCACCGACAGCGAGAACGGCCGATGCGAATGCCGCCGCCATCACCTGGCCAAACATTCCGGCCGCTGGAAGGTCGAGGTCGGAGCTGACGGCGAGAACATCTGGACCTCAGCCACCACCTTGCGCAGCTACTCCAAGACCCGCGAGCCCCTGGTCTCCCCGATGCCAAGCTAGGTCCGCGAACCACGTCTCCATCCTGAACGCCACGAAAGGAATCTCGATGTCCGTCCGCTATCAGTTGGTGATCGACTGCGCCGATCCTAACCGCCAAGCCAACTTCTGGGCTGCAGCACTGGGCTACGAGTTGGCCCCGCCCCCGGCCGGTTTCGCTACCTGGGACGACTATTACCGCGACCTGGGGCTGCCGGAAGAAGCGTTGACCGGCGGCGCGGATCGGATCAGTGACCCGCAGGGCGGAGGACCAGCCATTTGGTTCAATGCGGTCCAGGACGCGAAGACGGTGAAGAACCGGCTGCACATCGACATCCACGCCAGCGGCGACCGGGCAGACCCGATCCAGACGCGGAAGAAGCGAGTGGACGCCGAAGCCGACCGCCTGGTGGGCTTGGGCGCGACCATCACTGTTGTCATGTACCAGGAAGGAATCGACCATTACGCGGTCGGGATGAAGGACCCTGAAGGGAACGAGTTCGACATCAACTGACCGACGGGAGGAACCACCAACGTAAGTGTTCGGGAGCTAGCGCGAGTACAGCACCCGCCGAGAAGTCGTGAACCGCTTCACCGCATCAGGCAACGGCTCAATCCCGATCCCCACCCCGGTAGGCACCCGGACATGCCCATCCTCGACAACGAACGGCTCAGTCAAGTCTTCAGCGAAATACCGGCTCGAAGCAGAAAGGTCACCCGGCAGCACAAACCCCGGCAAAGCCGCCAAAGCCAGATTCGGCGCACGCCCGATCCCCGTCTCCAGCATTCCGCCGCACCACACCGCGACCCCGTTGGCCATCGCGACATCATGGATCCGCCGAGCCTCCAGGTACCCACCGACCCGTGCGGGCTTCACGTTGATGATCTGGCAAGCGTCCATGGCGAGAGCCGTGGCCGCGTCCCGCGCCGAAGTGATCGACTCATCAAGGCAGATCGGTGTCCGCATCCGCTGGGCCAGCACCGCGTGCCCACGCATGTCGTCCTCGGGCAGCGGCTGCTCGATCAGCAGCAGATCGAACTCGTCGAGCCGCCGCAGATGTGCGGCGTCCGCCAGCGAGTAGGCCGTATTCGCGTCCACTTGCAACGGAAGCTCATACCCGAACCGCTCACGAACCGCACGCACCGGCGCGACATCCCAGCCAGGCTCGATCTTGAGCTTGATCCGGACGTAACCCTCGCTCAGATACCGCTCGACATCATCCAGCAGCTCAGGCAAAGACGCTTTGATGCCAACGGAAACCCCAGCCGGAACCCGCGACGCGGTCGCGCCGAGATACCCGCCGATCGTCATACCGAAAGCACGAAGCTCAGCGTCCAGCACGGCAGTCTCGAGAGCCGCCTTCGCCAAGTGATGCCCTTTGACGAAAGCCATCGCCGGCCCCACCCGAGAGGCGGAAACCTCGGGCAGCGCGACGACACTAGGCACCAGGCAGGTGGCGAGCACGATCTCGGCACCCGCCACGAATTCCGAGCAGTACAACGGTTCCGGGTCGGCCGCGAACTCCGACCAGCCCTCCGCACCGTCGGCGACGACACGCAGCAGGAACGTGTCCTTGCTCGTCATCGTGCCGAATGAGGTCCGGAACGGCGAGACCAGCGGGATCTCGACGTGCAGCAGTTCGACCAGGTCGATTTTCACGAGTCCGCTCCTCTGAGGGTGTACCAGCCGTCCCGGGACATCCCGACCACGCGATAACCGCGGTCGAACGCGCCGATGAACACATCGCGGACCGCCTTGCGCCAAGCGATGGCGGCTTCCGGGTCACGGCCACGCAGCTCCACGATGTCCGCGGGGACGCGGCAGAAGAGCAGGTCGTCGCGGTGCGCCGTGAGCGGCTTGCCATCCGGCGCGGTCAGGTCGGACAACGCGCCTTCCCGATCGTGTTCGAGCGCGGGCGCGGCCGCGGACAGGTCCCAGCGGGCGGTCACGCGGTCGCTTTCGTCGCCGGCGTTGAGGCCGTCGTTCATCGGGCCGTAGAAGTCGACCAGGTACTCAGTGCCGACCGCGCCGAGCTTCGCCATGTTGAACCTGGCGTTCCGGCCGACCAGCGGGTCGAAGGTCCACGACATGACCTGCGCGCCTTCACGCAACGCCCAAACCCGCTGCGCCTGCTTCAACGCGAACCCGACTCCACGATCAGACGAAGACGTCCCGGCCAGCAAGGAGTAGACCGCGCGCTCACGAGGTGGCTCGAAGACGGCCACCGCCGCACCCGCGAGCCGGCCGTCGGCGTAAGCGCCGATGATCGAGCCGCCCGCGTGCACCAGGCTGCGCAACGTCTCGGCGGGCAATGGCTCCTCGGACGTTCGCCAGACCTGCGCGAAGAACCCAGCGACCCGCGCGATCCCGTCGACGTCCTCGACCAGCCGGATCTGGACACCGGCCGAGGCCGCAGCTTGCTGAGCCACCGTTTCCGCGTTCACCCGTCTGAGTCTGGCCAAGGACACCACCCCGTCGAACTGGCCGGTCCGCCAACAGCGGTACTCGCTCGTTGGCGTTCCGGCCAACGATGCGGGGTACCGTGAACAACCGTGACCCTCGAATCGGATCGGCCGAGCACACTCGCCGCGCTGGTCGACGTGCTCGGCGAAGCGGTGATCCGGCTGGTCACCGCCATGGATCGCGAAGTGCGTGAGGCGATCCTGTTCGACACGCAGGCGCCGCTGCCCGAAACCCGCGACGGCCTGCTGCTGGCCGTCGGCGTCACCCAGCGCGCGGCACGGGCGGTGATCCGCGACGCCGCGAAGGCGGGGTTCGCCGGTGTCGTGGTCAAGGACTACGGCGAGCCCGTCGGCGACCTCGCGGCCACCGCCGAACGGGCGGGGATCGGGCTGCTCGTCGTCGGCGACGAGGTGCCGTGGCACAGCGCCCACCTGCTGATCTCGTCGACATTGAGTACCGGAGCGACCGGCGGCGCGACCGGACCGGCGCTCGGGGACCTTTTCGCGCTCGCCAACGCGATCGCGGCCGCGGCAGGCGGGGCGACCGCGATCGAGGACCCGCACCAGCGCATCCTCGCCTACTCGACGCTGCGCGGCCAGGACGTCGACGACGACCGCAGGCAGGGCATTCTCGGCAGGCAGGTGCCCGGCGGCGAGGCCAACACCGAGCAGTACCGGATCCTGTTCCACGGCAACGAGGTCAAGCACTTCCCCGCGCTCGGTGACGGCCTCCCGAGGCTGGCCGTGCCGGTGCGCGCCGGCGGCGAGGCGCTGGGCTCGATCTGGGTGGTCGACAGCGGTTCGCTGGCGCCGAACGCCGAAGAGGTGCTCGGCGGATCGGCCGCGACGGCCGCGCTGCACCTGCTGCGGATCCGCGCCACCGAGGAACTCGCCCGCCGCCAACAGGGACGGCAGCTACGGAGGCTGCTCGAAGGTGAAGCCGGTCCGTCCGATGTGGATGAAGAGGTTCCCGTCCGGGTGGCGGCCTTCGCGATCACCGGCTCGGAGACCGGGCCGGGACGCGAACAGGCGACGCTCAGGTTGCTCGATCTCGTCGCGTTGCGCTGCGAAGCCCGCTATGGACGCCAGTCGTGTGTCCTCATCGGACGGACGGTCTACGCGCTGCTCCCCGGCAAGGACGATCAGCGCAAAATCGCCGAAGACATCGTCGCGCAAGCGTTTTCGTCTTTGCGTGTCCCCGTCGTCGCGGGTCTCGGCGGTGTCGTCGCGACGCCCGCCGACGCGGTCCAGTCCCGCGAGGACGCCGACTTGGTGCTGCGCGTCCTGTCCTTAGGAGTCACCGTTCAGTCAGGAGTCGCCGCGGTCGAGGACGTCAGCGGCCAAGTCGCCGTGCTGCGCCTGAGAGCAGTGCTCTCGACCGACACCCGGCTGCGGCAGGGACTGTGGCAGCGGCTGGTCGACCACGACGAGCGCCACGGCACCGAACACGCCAGGACCGTGCTCTGCTACCTCGACTCGGCATGCGACGTGGCCGCCACCGCGCAGCGGCTCGCCGTGCACCCGAACACCTGCCGCTACCGGCTGCGCCAGATGCAGGAGCAGCTCGGGTTCGACCTGGCCGATCCCGACGAACGGCTCGTGCTCTGGCTTCAGCTGAGAACGCTGGCCGGGATCACGCTGCCTGGTCGTTGAGCCGTGACCGCCTGATGCCGTAGCCGAAGTACAGCGCCAGCCCGCCCACCATCCACAGCCCGAACGCGACCCAGGTGATCGCGCCGAGGCTGAACATCATGTACACGCAGAACCCGACCCCGAGCAGCGGCGTCACCGGCGAGAACGGCACCCGGAACGTGCGCCGCGCGTCCGGATTGCGCCGGCGCAGCAGGATCACGGCGAGGTTCACCAACCCGAACGCGAACAGCGTGCCGATGCTGGTCGCGTCGGCCAGGCTGCCGAGCGGGACGAACGCGGCGAGCACCGCGATGAACAGCGACACCAGCACGGTGTTCGACGCCGGCACGCCTTTGCGGTTGACCTTGGCGAACACACCGGGCATCAATCCGTCGCGCGACATGGCGAACAGGATCCTCGTCTGTCCATACAGGACCGTGAGCACCACGCTGGAGGTCGCCACGACCGCGCCGACCGAGAGCAGCAGCGGCCAGATCGAGCCGCCGCCGGTGGCGTCCGAGAGCACCTGGCTCAACGCCGCTTCGGCGCCCTCGAACCGGCCCCACGGCATCGCGCCGACGGCCGCGAGCGCGACCAGGCAGTACAGCGCGGTGATGATCACCAGCGAGAGCACGATGGCGCGCGGCAGGTCCCGCTGCGGGTTCTTCGCCTCCTCGCCCGCGGTCGAAGCGGCGTCGAAACCGATGTAGGAGAAGAAGAGTTTCGCGCCGCCCGCGCTCATCCCGGCCAGCCCCAGCGGGAAGAACGGGGTGAGGTTCCCGGCCCGCAACGCGGTGAACGCGACCGCGCAGAACATCAGCAGCGCGCCGATCTTGATGGCGACCATGATCGCGTTGACCCGCGCGCTCTCCTTCGCGCCGCCGAGCAGCACGACCATCGCGAGCACCACGACCGCGACCGCGGGCACGTTGACCACGCCGCCGGCGCCCGGCGGCTGGCTAAGCGCGTCGGGGATCGCGAACCCGAACAGCAGCCGCAAAAGCTCGTTGAGGTACTGGCCCCAGCCAACGGCGACGGCCGCGACGGACACCCCGTATTCGAGGACCAGGCACCAGCCGCAGACCCAGGCGATGAGCTCGCCGAGCGTGGCGTAAGTGTACGAATAGGACGATCCGGAGGCCGGGATCATGCCCGCGAGTTCCGCATAGGACAGTGCGGAGAACAAGGCGGTGATACCGGCCAGTATGAAGGAGACCACGATCGCCGGGCCCGCGACGGGCACCGCCTCGCCCAGCACCACGAAGATCCCGGTGCCGAGCGTCGCGCCGATGCTGATCATCGTGAGGTGCCCGAGGCCGAGCGAACGCTTGAGCCCGCCCGCGTGCTCGGGTTCGGCCATCAGGTCTTCGAGCGGCTTGCGGCGCACGAGCCGGCTACGCAGCCTGATTCCCACCTGCTCCACCACACCGGGTCCCTTCGTCAGTGTTCAGAGCAGCGTGCGCCACCTCACCCGATCGAGTAAGTGGCCGAATCGCCAAGACAACGGCCTCGGCATTGACCGATCGGCCAACGACCGCCGCCTCGCGTGACACGACCAGGACAGCGATGACAGCAGCTCGAGCAGTCCAACGCGTGCTGCCCGCCCGGGTCTCAGCCGAGCAGCTGCTGGATCGCCTGCCGCGCGTCGTGGACCTGCGACTTCACCGTGCCGAGCGGGCTATCCAGTTCCTCAGCGATCTCGGCGTAGGTCAGCTGGGAGATGTCACGCAGGATGAAGGGCCGCACCACCTGCGGTTTGCTCGCGTCGAGTTTCTCCAGCGCGTCGAGCAGGTCGAGCCGCGAGCCCGCGATGACGCTGGTGGTGCGCGGATCAGGCCGCAGCTCGAGTGCCTCATCTCCGGAGAGCCGTTCCGACCGGCGCTTCAACGAGCGGTAGGTGCTGAGCGCGCTGTTGGACACGATCGTGTGCAGCCAGGTGCTGAACTTGCTGCGCCACTGGAAGCCGGCGAGGTTGGCCGAGACTTTGAGCAACGCGTCCTGGCAGGCTTCCTCGGCGTCCTCGCGGCACGGCAAGAATCGGCCACAGCGACGCAGGACCTCCGGTTCGATGCGGCGCAGCAGCCGGTCCATCGCCGCCGGGTCGGTCGCGGCTTCGGCCGCCAGCGCCTCGACGTCGGCGTCCATCCCGTGCCCCCTCGGAAACGTTTACCATCGAGCCGGGGGATCTTATCCGGGGGTGCATCATCGAGCAGATCGGGCGCTATCCCGTCGAGCGCCTGCTGGGGGCGGGCGCGTTCGCGTCGGTGTGGCTGGCGCGTGACGACGAACTGGGTTCACCGGTGGCCATCAAGGTGCTGGCGGACAATTGGGCTTCGCGGCTCGACGTGCGCGAGCGGTTTCTCGCCGAGGCACGGCTGTTGCGGCAAGCCGACTCCGAGCGTGTCCTGCGTGTGCTCGACATCGGAGAGCTGCCCGACGGCAGGCCGTACTTCGTCACGAGCTTCGCCGACGGCGGCAGCCTCGAAGATCGCCTCGACGGGCCCATGCCCGCCGAGGAAGCGTTGCCCATCCTCGTCGACGTGGCCGAGTCCGTCTGTGTGCTGCACGCGATGGACGTGGTCCACCGCGACCTCAAACCGTCGAATGTGCTCTTCCAGGGCGACCGGCTGGTCTTGGCGGATCTCGGCCTCGCGAAAGCGCTCGCGCACGGCTCCGGCCTGACGCAGATGGCGGGTTCACCCGGGTACATGGCGCCGGAACAGGCACGCCAGGCGGGCATCGTCGACGAGCGCACCGACGTCTACGGGCTCGGCGCGCTCGCCCACCGGCTGCTCACCGGCGCGACCGTCGGCGACCCCGGCGCGCCGCCGATCCCGAAACCACTCGGCGACGTCGTGAAGAAGGCACTCCAGCCCGACCCTGCGAAACGCTGGCCGACCATGCGCGCGCTCGCCGACGAGCTGCGCGGCGATCTGCCGCGCAAGCGGTCGAAGAGAGCACTGGTGATCTCGCTGTGCGCGACACTCGTGATCGCTGGGGCGGCTGCGGTGTGGTGGTTCGTTCCGCGCGACACCAAGGCGAATACGGCCGCGGTGAACACCCCGGCGCCCGCACAGACCCCGCCGCCGTCTCCACCGTCCACAAGCGACGCACCCGCCTCGTCCGCCGCCGCCCCGAGCTCGAGTTCGAGCACACCGCCGCCGACCTCGACGAAGCCCCCGGTCGACCCCAAGCTCTGCAAGGCCGAAGAAATCAAGGTGGACCACAACGAGGCGGGACGCGGCAACGGCAACGACATCCGCTGGGGCGCCGGCCTGTTCTTCCACACCAAGACGCGGGCGTGCGACGTCGACGGCTACCTGACCGACTTCCGGCTGGTGACGGCGGACGGCAAGGTGCTGCCTCGTAAATTCGGCGATGGCACGGGATCACCGCAGCGCGTCACCCTCACCCCCGACCCGCCCGGTTCGGCGGGCTACTGGGCCGAGGTATCCCTCACCTGGTCCGCCGAAACCAACAAGGACGGCTCCGCGCCACAGACCCCGGCCCGCGCCGAGTTCCGGCTGCCGGGATCGAGCACGTGGATCAAGGTTCCGTGGGGCATGGGCCCGGTCAGTGACCAGATACCCGTCGAGGTCGGACCCATCGGGCCCGCCGTGAACTAGGTCACAGAACTCGGCCCAACTTTGTGCGCTCCGGCGGCATCTCACCAGAGGTAAAGCACCAACACCTTGGGGAGAAGACCATGGGGATCAAGACGAAACTCACCGCACTGCTGCTCGCGGGCATCGGCGCCGCGGCCGTCATCACGGGTGTGGCCTCCGCGGACACGACGGTCAAGAAATGCGACTGGACGGACATCGAGCTGTCCGCGAACGGCCCGGGCAGTCCCCACGACGGCATCAAGGGGTCCGGGCTGTTCTTCGCCACGGTCGCACCGATCTCGGAGTGCTCGATCACCGGTCACGTCTATGACGTGCGGCTGCTGAACGAGGACTGGGAGCCGATTCCCGCCATCGCGACTCGCGATACCTACTGGCCGACGGAGAAGATCATCGTCGACGGCCCCGGTGGCGCCGAGGTCGACCTGCACTGGACCGACGGCGACACGGTCCCGGCCTACTTGGAGATCCGCTTGGAGGGCGCCGAGGAGACGAACGCGGTGCGCTGGGAGGGCGGCGGTATCGACACGAGCAAGCCGCTCTTCCACGCCGCCATCCACGACCGGATGCAGTGACCGCGAAAATGAAGGGAGCCTTCATCCAGCCGGGCTGGATGAAGGCTCCCTTCATACGAAAAAGCTAAACCGTGAAGCCCAGGGCCCGCAGCTGCTCGCGCCCGTCCTCGGTGATCTTCTCCGGCCCCCACGGCGGCATCCAGACCCAGTTGATCCGGAAGTCGCTCACCAGGCCGCCGGAGCCGCCGCCGGTCAGCGCGGCCGCGGTCTGGTCCTCGATGACGTCGGTCAGCGGGCAGGCCGCCGAGGTCAGCGTCATGTCGATGGTCGCCGAGTTGTCCGGCTCGACGCGGATGTCGTAGATCAGGCCGAGGTCGACGACGTTGATACCCAGCTCGGGGTCGACGACGTCGCGCAACGCCTCTTCGACGTCTTCGAGCTTGGCCAGCTCGACCGCGGGCTCGACCTGGTCCGGCAGGTCGGCGGCGGTGCGCCCCTCGCGGTGTTCAGGAGTGGTCTCAGTCTCACTCATGCGGTTTCAACTCCACTGTCGGTTCGGGCTACCGCGTCCTTGAAGGCCATCCAGCCGAGCAGCGCGCACTTGACGCGCGCCGGGTACTTCGCGACGCCCGCGAAGGCGATGCCGTCTTCCAGCACGTCCTCGTCGGGCTCGACCTGTCCCCTGCCCTGCATCAGCTCGACGAACGCGTCCATGGTGGCGAACGCCTCTTCGACGGTGTGCCCGACGACGAGCTCGGTCAGCACCGAGGTCGAGGCCTGGCTGATGGAACAGCCCTGGCCGTCGTAGGACACGTCCGCGACCTTGCCGTCGTCGACCTTCACTCGCAGCGTCACCTCGTCGCCACAGGTCGGGTTGACCTGGAACGACTCGGCGTCGAACGGCTCGCGCAGGCCGCGGCCGTGCGGGTTCTTGTAGTGGTCCAGGATGATCTCCTGGTACATGCTCTCCAGGTTCACTTACGCCACCCCGAAAAAGCGCTGCGCCTCGCGAACACCCCGGACCAGGGCGTCCACTTCGGACAGTTCGTTGTAGACGTAGAACGAGGCGCGCACGGTGGACGCGACACCGCAGGCGCGGTGCAGCGGCCAGGCGCAGTGGTGCCCGACGCGCACGGCGATGCCGAGGCTGTCCAGCACCTGCCCGGAGTCGTGCGGGTGCACGCCGTCGATGACGAACGAGACCAGCCCGCCGCGGTCTTTCATGTCGGTCGGGCCGACGACCCGGACGCCGGGGATCTCGCCGAGCCCGGCGAGCGCGGCTTCGGTGAGCACGTGCTCGTGCGCGGCGACCCTTTCCATGCCCAGCACGGAAAGGTAGTCGACGGCCGCTCCGAGGCCGACCGCCTCGGAGGTCATCGGGGTGCCCGCCTCGAACCGCTGCGGCGGCGCGGCGAACGTGGTGCCCTCCATCCGGACCAGCTCGATCATCGAGCCACCGGTCAGGAACGGCGGCATGGCCTCGAGCAGCTCGCGGCGTCCATAAAGGACACCGATGCCGTACGGGGCCAGCATCTTGTGGCCTGCGAAGGCCGCGAAGTCGACGCCGAGCTCGTGGAAGTTCACCGGGAAGTGCGGCACCGACTGGCACGCGTCGAGCACGACGAGCGCGCCGACCTTGTGCGCGGCGTCGACCAAGACCCTGACCGGGTTGATCGTGCCGAGCACATTGGACTGGTGCGTGAACGCGACCACCTTCGTGCGCTCGGTGATCAGTTCGTCCAGGTTGGACAGATCGAGACGGCCGTCCGCGGTGACGCCGAACCACTTCAGGGTGGCGCCGGTGCGCTGGCACAACTGCTGCCACGGCACGAGGTTCGCGTGGTGCTCCATCTCGGTGATGACGATCTCGTCACCGGGGCCGACCACGAAACGCGAAGCCTCGGGGCCGGCGGTGGCGGCGTTGCTCATCGCGTACGCCACCAGGTTGATGCCTTCGGTGGCGTTCTTGGTGAACACCAGCTCGTCCGGGGAGGCGCCGACGAACTCGGCGGTACGGGCGCGGCCGTACTCGTAGGCGTCGGTGGCCTCTTCGGCGAGCTGGTGCGCACCGCGGTGCACGGCCGCGTTGGAGGTCTCCAGGAACCGGCGCTCGGCCTCGAGCACCTGCGTCGGTTTCTGGGAGGTCGCTCCGGAATCCAAGTACACCAAGGGTTTCCCGTCCCGCACCGTGCGGGACAGGATGGGGAAGTCGGCCCGGATGGCCGCTACGTCTAACGGCACAGAGTTAGCCGTGGTGGTGGTCATCGGGCCAACTCCTCTCGGTGTAGTAGTCGCGAAGAATGATCAGACAGCGGCGGGTTCGGCCTTGCCGGTGTACTTCACGTACCCGTTCTCCTCGAGCTCGTCGGCGAGCTCCTTGCCACCGGACTCGACGATGCGGCCGTCGGCGAAGACGTGCACGAAGTCGGGGGTGATGTGGCGCAGGATGCGGGTGTAGTGCGTGATCAGCATGACGCCGGCTTCGTTGTTCGCCTTGAACTCGTTGACGCCCTCGGAGACGACGCGCAGCGCGTCGACGTCCAGCCCGGAGTCGGTCTCGTCGAGGATGGCGATCTTCGGCTTGAGCAGCGCCAGCTGCAGGATCTCGTGGCGCTTCTTCTCGCCGCCGGAGAAGCCCTCGTTGACCGAGCGCTCGGCGAACTCCTGCGAGATCTCGAGCTTGTTCATCTCGTCCTTGACCTCCTTGACCCAGTGGCGCAGCTTGGGGGCCTCGCCACGGACCGCGGTGGCCGCGGTGCGGAGGAAGTTGGACATGGACACGCCCGGCACCTCGACGGGGTACTGCATGGCGAGGAAGACGCCCGCGCGGGCGCGCTCGTCGACGCTCATCTCGAGCACGTTCTCGCCGTCGAGGAGGACCTCGCCGGAGGTGACTTCGTACTTGGGGTGACCGGCGATGGCGTAGGACAAAGTGGACTTGCCGGAGCCGTTGGGGCCCATGATCGCGTGCGTCTCGCCCGACTTGATGGTCAGGTTGACACCCTTGAGGATCTCCTTGGGGCCCTCCTCGGTGGTGACCGAGGCGTGCAGGTCCTTGATTTCCAGCGTTGGCATATCTCTGTTTCCTAAAAGTCTGTTGTGGACTGACGCTCAGGCGCCAACGGCTTCGAGCTCGGCTTCGATCGCGGCCTCCAGGCGCTCGCGCACCTCGGGAACGTCGATCTTGACCAGGATCTCGTGGAAGAACCCGCGCACGACCAGCCGCCGCGCGGCCTCCTCGCCGATTCCGCGCGACTGAAGGTAGAACAACTGCTCGTCGTCAAACCTTCCCGTGGCGCTCGCGTGCCCGGCGCCTTCGATCTCACCGGTCTCGATCTCCAGGTTGGGGATCGAGTCGGCACGCGCGCCCGGCGTCAGCACCAGGTTGCGGTTGAGCTCGTAGGTGTCGGTCGCCTCGGCGGCCGCGCGGATCAGCACGTCGCCGACCCACACGGTGTGCGCGTCGTCGCCCTGCAGCGCGCCCTTGTACATCACGCGGGACCGGCAGTTCGGCACGGCGTGGTCGACGAAGAGGCGGTGCTCCTGGTGCTGGCCGGAGTCGGCGAAGTACAGCCCGAGCATCTCGACGTCGCCGCCGCGGTCGGCGAAGGTGGCGGTCGGCGAGACGCGGACCAGGTCACCGCCGAGCGTGATGACGATGTGCTTGAGCTTGGCGTCGCGGCCGAGCTTGAGGTGCTGCTCGGACACGTGCACCGCGTCGTCGGCCCAGTCCTGGACGCTGACCACGGTGATGTTCGCCGAGTCGCCGATGACGAACTCGACGTTGTCCGCGTAGGTGCCGGAGCCGACGTGGTCGAGCACGATGGTGGCCTTGGAGAAGGCCTCCGCCCGCACCTGCAGGTGCCCGTAGGCGACCTTGCCCTCGCCGGGGCCGTTGGTGCGCAGCACCGCGGGCTTGGCGGCGCTGGTCTCCTTCGGCACGGTCACGATGGTGGCCTTGGCGAACGCGGAGTACGCCTGCGCGGCGATCCGGTCGCTCGGCACACCGGCGACACCGAGCCGCGAGTCGTCACGGCCGACGGTCTCGACGACCAGCTCTTCGGCGGCCTCGATCTCGACGGTCGCTTCGCCGGAAGCGACCGCGGTGCCGTCGTGCAGGCCACGCAGCCGCTTCATCGGGGTGAAACGCCAGTTCTCCTCACGGCCACGCGGCGCCTCGAAGGCCTCCACGTCGTACGAGGTGAACCGCTCCGCGCGGGAGGCCGCCGGGATGACGGCCCCCTCACGCAGAGCTTCGGCAACGTTGTTCTCAGCCACTAGCCGACTGACCCTTCCATCTGAAGCTCGATCAGCCGGTTCAGCTCGAGCGCGTACTCCATCGGCAGCTCGCGCGCGATGGGCTCGACGAACCCGCGCACGATCATCGCCATGGCCTCGGCCTCGTCGAGACCGCGGGACATCAGGTAGAACAGCTGCTCTTCGCTGACCTTCGAGACCGTGGCCTCGTGGCCCATCGACACCTCGTCGTTGCGGATGTCCACGTACGGGTACGTGTCCGAGCGCGAGATGGTGTCGACCAGCAGCGCGTCACAGACGACGCTGGAGCGCGAGTGGTGCGCCCGCTTCGCGACCTTGACCAGGCCGCGGTACGAGGTGCGGCCACCGCCGCGCGCCACCGACTTCGACACGATGGTCGAGGAGGTGTGCGGCGCGAGGTGCTCCATCTTGGCGCCGGCGTCCTGGTGCTGGCCCTCGCCGGCGAACGCGACCGAGAGGACCTCGCCCTTGGCGTGCTCGCCCATGAGGAACACCGACGGGTACTTCATGGTCACCTTGGAGCCGATGTTGCCGTCGATCCACTCCATGGTCGCGCCCTCTTCGCACTTGGCGCGCTTGGTGACCAGGTTGTAGACGTTGTTCGACCAGTTCTGGATGGTCGTGTAGCGGCAGCGGGCGCCCTTCTTCACGATGATCTCCACGACCGCCGAGTGCAGCGAGTCGGACTGGTAGATCGGCGCGGTGCAGCCCTCGACGTAGTGCACGTAGGCGTCTTCGTCGACGATGATCAGGGTCCGCTCGAACTGGCCCATGTTCTCGGTGTTGATCCGGAAGTAGGCCTGCAGCGGGATGTCCACCTTGACGCCCTTGGGCACGTAGATGAACGAGCCGCCGGACCACACGGCCGTGTTCAGCGCGGAGAACTTGTTGTCACCGGCCGGGATCACGGAGCCGAAGTACTCCTGGAACAGCTCCGGCTGCTCCTTGAGCGCGGTGTCCGTGTCGAGGAAGAGCACGCCCTGCTTCTCGAGGTCCTCGCGGATCGAGTGGTAGACGACCTCGGACTCGTACTGGGCCGCGACGCCGGCGACGAGGCGCTGCTTCTCCGCCTCGGGGATGCCGAGCTTGTCGTAGGTGTTCTTGATGTCCTCGGGCAGGTCTTCCCAGGAGGTCGCCTGCTTCTCACTGGACCGCACGAAGTACTTGATGTTGTCGAAATCGATCCCGGAGAGGTCCGCACCCCAGTTGGGCATCGGCTTCAGGTCGAAGAGCTTGAGCGCCTTGAGTCGCGCTTCGCGCATCCACTCCGGCTCGGACTTCTTCTCGGAGATGTCGACGACGACATCCTCGTTGAGTCCGCGACGGGCGCTGGCGCCCGCCTCGTCGGAGTCGCTCCAGCCGAACGCGTACTTGCCAAGGGACTCGATGGTCTCTTCCTGGCTCAGCGGCGTCGTGGTGGGAGTGCGCTGCTCGGCAGCGGCAGTCATGCGGGTTTCCCTCCATCCGGGATCCGTGCTTCTTGTGCAATACCCGCCTTAGCGGCAGGTACGTGTGTGGTGCACACGTTGTCTCCGTGTGCGATGGTCGCCAGCCGCTGCACGTGCGTGCCGAGCAGCTTCGCGAAAGCCTCTGTCTCGGCTTCGCACAGCTGCGGGAACTCCGCGGCGACATGGGCGACCGGGCAATGGTGCTGGCAGAGCTGCTCGCCATGCCCGACCTCGCGGGTCGAGGCAGCGTAGCCCTCCTTGGTCAACGCGGCGGCAAGCGCCTCCGCGCGCTCGGTGGGCTCTTCGGCCCTGGTAATGGCCTCGCGGTGCGGCTCGACGAGCGCGGCGACGCGACTCTCGGCGAAGGCGCGGACGGCGTCCTCGCCTGCGTGCTCCGACAGGAACCGGATCGCGGAGACGGCGAGGTCGTCGTAGGCGTGACCGAAACGGGCGCGGCCCGACTCGGTGAGCAGGAAGAGCTTGGCCGGGCGGCCACGGCCGCGGGGGCCGCGGCGGGGCGCGTCCTTGGTCTCGGCCTGGCCGTCGGCCACCAGCGTGTCGAGGTGACGGCGCACGGCCGTGGGGCTGATGCCGAGGTGCTCGGCGACCACGACGGCGCTCATGGGACCCTGCTCGAGCAGCAACCTGGCGACTTCGTGCCGGGTGCGGCCCTCAGCACCGACCTGCGCGGGCACGGACGGGGACATGGCTGTTCCCATCTGCTCCTCGGCGCCGGTCTTTTTCACAACACAAGTGTGTCGTATTTCCGTTCGAAGAGCAAAGGCGGGGTGCTAACCCAGTGACCGGTATCACCGCGGGGGCGAGTCGATACCCTTCCGGCGTGGCAGTGCAGGACGAAACAGCCGAGACGGCGGCGGTGGCCGTGTCTGACCCCGTCACGCCCCCGCGCCCGCACGACACGGCTCCGCTGAACGCCGAGGAGACGCGCGCGCTCACGGTCGTGCGCAGGCTCGGCACGGTCGGCACGCTGTTCCTGGCGTTCGGCTCGCTCGGCGCGGGCGCGGCCCCGATCGCGAACCCGGTGATGGACATCCCGGTGCTGCGCCTGTTCGCGCGCATCCCGACGGTGTCGCTGGCGATCGCGTTCACCGGCGTCGGCCTGCTGGTCTTCGCGTGGGTGCTGCTCGGCCGGTTCGCGAAGCCGTCACGCGAACGGCTGGCCTCGCGCGGTCAGCTCTCCCGCACGCTGGCCATGTGGGTGGCGCCGCTGCTGTTCATCCCGCCGCTGTTCTCCCGCGACGTGTACTCGTATTTGGCACAAAGCGAGATCGTGCGGCGCGGCATGGACCCCTACGCGCTCGGCCCGGCCATCGCACTGGGCCAGGCGGACCCGTTCACCAACAATGTCTCCGGCATGTGGCAGCAGACGCCCGCGCCGTACGGACCGGTGTTCCTGCGGATCGGCGGCTGGCTCAACGAGCTGGCGGGCAACCACGTGGCGACCGGCGTGCTGCTGCAGCGCGCGCTGGAGCTGGTCGGCCTGGCGCTGATCGTGTGGGCGCTGCCGCGGCTGGCGACCCGGTTCGGCGTGCAGCCGGCGACCGCGATGTGGCTCGGCGCGCTGAACCCGCTGGTGATCTTCCACCTGGTCGCGGGCACGCACAACGAGGCACTGGGCATCGGGCTGATGATGGCCGGGCTGGAGATCGGCATCCGCAGGCTGCCGGTCCGGGTCAAGGGCGACATCCCGCCGCCGCTGGCCAAGGGCGAGCTGCTGTTCATCGTGCTCGGCGCGGCGGTGATCACCCTCGGCGCGATGGTCAAGATCAACGCGTTCCTCGGCCTGCCGTTCTTCGGCGTGATGATCGCGCGGCGCTGGCACGGCAAGATCGCCGACCTGCTGCGCGCGGCCGCGCTGATGCTGGCGGTGTTCGCCGTGGTCACGGTGGCGCTGTGCCTGGGCAGCGGGCTCGGCTTCGGCTGGATCGGCGCGCTCGGCACGCCGGGCATCGTGCGGTCGTGGATCTCGCCGGTCAACGAGCTGGCGAGCCTGTCCGGTGTACTGGGCATCACGCTGGGGCTCGGCAACCACACGGACTCGCTGGTCTCGATCATCGGGCTGATCGGGTACGCGGTCGCGGCGGCGATCACCGTCAAGTTCCTCTGGGACAGCTTCCGCTGGCGCTACCGGCCGATCATCGGGCTCGGCGTGTCCATGGGCGCGTTCATGATGCTGCACATCGCGATGCAGCCGTGGTGGCTGCTGTGGGCGGTGATCCCGCTGGCCGCGGCCGCCGGGACCTCGCGGTTCCGGCACGCGGCGATGGTGGTCAGCGTGGTGCTGCCGTTCCTGACGCCGACCACCGGGAGCACGTTCACCGGGCGGACGTACGTGGTGCCGTTCGCGTACCTGGCCGGGATCGTCGTGATCATCCTGGCGGCGCTGCTCGTGCGGCACCTGGCGCCGATGCTGTTCAAGCGGTCCGCCCCGGAAACGCCGGTGGCGGCCTAAGCCGTATCGTTGCCTGTCGTGAGCACCCCCGCCGTCGAGATCACCGGGCTGGTGAAGCGATACGGATCCACCACCGCCGTCGACGGTCTCGACCTGCGGATGGAGCGTGGACGGCTGCTGGCGTTGCTCGGTCCCAACGGGGCGGGCAAGACCACGACCGTCGAGATCTGCGAAGGCTTCTTAAAGGCTGACAAGGGCGAAGTGCGTGTGCTCGGCCTCGACCCGGTGCGCGAAGGCGCTTCGCTGCGCCCGCGGATCGGCGTCATGCCGCAGGGCGGTGGCGCTTATCCCGGCGTGCGCGCTTCGGAAATGCTGTCGCTCGTCGCGGCCTGCGCGGCTTCGCCGCTGGATCCGGCTTGGCTGCTTGACGTGCTCGGGCTTTCTTCAGTGCGGCGGACGCCGTTTAAGCGCTTGTCAGGCGGGCAACAGCAGCGGCTTTCGCTGGCGTGCGCCATCGTCGGCAGGCCTGAGCTGGTGTTCCTCGACGAGCCGACCGCGGGCATGGACCCCGCCGCGCGGCGCGTGGTCTGGGACCTGCTCGGCGCGCTGCGCGCGGACGGCGTGAGCGTGCTGCTGACCACCCACCTGATGGAAGAGGCCGAGGCGCTGGCGGACGACGTGGTGATCGTCGACCACGGCCGCGTCATCGCGTCCGGCTCGCCGGCCGACCTGACGTCCGAAGAGACCGGCCAACTGCGCTTCAAGGCCAGGTCACGGCTGGACACCGAGCTGCTCGCGGCCGCGCTGCCGGAGGGGTACCTGGTGCGCGAGCTGTCACCGGGCTCGTACGAGATCGAAGGCCACGTCAGCCCCCAGGTCGTGTCGGCCGTGACGGCCTGGTGCGCGCAGCAGGGCGTGCTGGCGGAGGAGCTCCACGTCGGCAGGCGCGGGCTCGAAGAGGTCTTCCTGGAGCTGACCGGACGGGAACTGCGCTCATGACGGTCTTCGAGCCGGGAACGTTCAAGCCGGCGCCGGGCCGCGGCCGCCTCGGCCGCATGCTCCTCGCGCACGCCCGCGTCGAAGCGAGCCTGACGCTACGCCACGGCGAGCAGATCCTGCTCACTTTGCTGATCCCGCTGGCACTTCTGCTTGGCCTGTCCCTGCTGAACATCCTGCCCGCCGAGGACGGACTGTCCCGTGTGGACTCGGTGACGCCGCGGATCTTGGCGCTGGCGGTGATGTCGTCCGCGTTCACGGGCCAGGCGATCGCACTCGGCTTCGACCGGCGTTACGGGGTTTTGAAGCGTCTCTCGGCGACCGCGTTGCCTCGGTGGCTTCTGGTCGCGGGACGTCTTGTCGCGGCTCTGGTCGTGGTGGCGCTGCAGGCTCTGGTTCTCGGCGTCGTCGCGGCTTTCCTGGGCTGGTCGCCGTCCGGTGTGGCCGGTGCGGTGGTGTTCCTGGTCTTGGGAACGCTGAGCTTCGGAGCGCTGGGCGTTCTGCTCGGCGGGGCTTTGCGCGCCGAGGCGGTGCTCGCGCTGGCGAACATCGTCTGGTTCGTGCTGCTGCTGGCGGGCGGCATCCTGCTCGCGCCCGCGTCGCTGCCGTCCGGGGTGGCCGCCGTCGTGGAGCTCATCCCGTCCGGCGCACTCGCCCAAGGCCTACACGCGGCCACGGTCGACGGAACCTTCGCGTGGCAACCCGCGCTCGTGCTCACCCTCTGGGCCGCGGCCGCCGCCGCCCTCGCCAGCAAAACCACCCGCCTCACGTAGTGGGGGTCGTGAGCGTTGCCGACGGTTCTAACCGTCGGCAACACTCACGAGCCCCTGGAATCGGTCGCCAGCCGAACCTGGCCAACACCTCGGTCACTTCGCGCGCCACCCCGCATGGGTCGCCGTGCACGTCGTGCCAGCCATAGACGAGCCGCGACCGTCCAGCCAGTTCCGCGGCATTGTCACGGCGTCGGTCGCGGAAAGCCACGCCCGCCATGCTGTGAGTGGCTCTGCCGTCGAGGCGCACCGTGAGCGGAGCACCGGCACCGTCATAGGTGACGTCCTCCCAAAGCGTCTTGCCGTCCACCACGAACGGCGTCTGCCGGTCACCCGCCGGGAGATCATGAGCTGCCTCCACCCGCTCTTGGTATTCGACTTCCAGCGCCGACATCAGGCCTCGCCGGACGAGATCCAAACCTTGAGCGATCGCTGAGCGATAGCGCCGTGGTGGACGGCATTCCACGCATGCGAGCATTTCCGGCACCGAAACGGCGTGGCGGCTCACCATGTCGACGACGAGATACAACGCCGCCTGCGGCGTCTCAGCCGCCACAGCGAGATCGACGATGGTGTCGGTTCGCCGCGTTCGTGGCGGATTCGTCGCCAACGTGATGTGGCGCAACGCACGCGACCGATGCACTGTGACGAGTGGCGGCTGCGAAGTCGCGGAACTGGTGTACGGCACGGTGATTTCCACCGGTCCGTCCTTGATCCGCGCCATCCCCCATTCCTCGGCGGCAGTGCTGTGACTGAGCGTTGAGTGAGCTCCGCCATACAAAATCGCGGCGAACATTTTCGCCGACTGGCCGGGCTCTCCGGTGAAGGTCGCATAAGTGCGCGGAAGTATCCGCTGCCAGCGGCCGGCCTCGACGTTCGCCTTGATGTCGTGATGACTGTGGCCGTAGCTTCGCAACTGCGCGAGCGAAACGACACCATGCTGTTCTCGCAGCAAAGATTGCCAGCCACCGAGCTGGTCGGGTGGGATTCTGGTCGGCTCGGACCAGCGTTGATTCGAAGGCACTCACCCAGCTTGCGGCTCTGGGCGGCCACCGGAACCGCCCTCGCGAAATCTGTGGATGGATGAAGTCGATGTGGATAACTGTCGTGAGTGATGCCGCCGGTTAGAACCGCCCGCAACGCTCACGAGTATTATTCGCGCGTGCTCCGGAACCTTGTCGCTCGCTTGCCCCTTCCTTCGCGGCGCGTGCAGCGCGCGGTGGCCATCGCGGCCGTGGTGGCGCAAGGGGGGATCGGGGTCACCGGGTCGGTCGTGCGGGTCACCGGGTCGGGGCTCGGGTGCCCGACGTGGCCGCAGTGCGTCGGCGGGAGCATCGTGCCCGAGGCGCATCCCGAGTACGCCGCGCTGAACCAGTGGATCGAGTTCAGCAACCGGATGCTGACCGGGGTCGTCATCCTGGTCGCCGCGCTGTGCGTGATCACCGCGTGGCGGGTGCAGATCGACCAGCCGCGGCGGACACGTCTCGTCAAGCTCGCGTGGGCGATGCCGGGCGGGGTCGTGCTGCAGGCCGTCGTCGGCGGCATGACCGTGCTCGCGAAGCTCGAGTGGTGGACGGTCGCGATCCACTTCTTGGTCTCCACTCCCCTGGTTTGGATGGCCGTCCTGCTCTTGCACGCCTTCAACGAGGGTGACGAGGAACCGCGCTGGCTCGCGCCGAAGGCGACGCTCACCGCGCTGGTCGTCACGATGTGGGCCGTGCTCGTCGCGGGCACGACCGTCACCGGGGCGGGACCGCACGGCGGCGGGCCCGACACGCACCGGCTCGACGCGCCGATCCAGACGCTGGTCCAGGTGCACGGCGGGCTGCTCGTGGCCTACCTGATCGTCCTGGCCGTCTTCGGCATGCAGCTGATGCGCCAGGACACGCCCAAGACGCTCTGGCAGCGCTACGTACTCGTTTGGGTGATCGCGGTCGCGCAGGGCGGGCTCGGGTCGCTGCAGTACGCGCTCGGGGTGCCCGAGGCGCTCGTGTCGTTCCATGTGCTGGGCTCGGCGCTGGTCATCATCGCGACCGCCGCGCTGTGGTGCGCCGCGCGGGACCGGGGGCCGGTCACGGTGAATACGCCTGCCGCACCCGAGGTCGCCACCATTCCGTAACTCGGTCGGCCGGCGGGACAGTTTAGGCTGCCCTTGCCCCGGGTGTTTCATACTGAACACCCGATTCCCCCGCCTGACCCCGAGGTGCACCTATGACAGCCGTGCCCGCGTCCGATCCCAAGCCACTAGTGCAGGGACAGCGTTCGACGCTCGAGATGATCGTGCTGAAGGCGTTCCTGCTGATCCCGTTCGCCGCGCTGGTCGCGGCCGTGCCGATCATGTGGGGCTGGGGGCTCGGCTGGGTCGACCTGGCGCTGGCCGCGGTGTTCTACACGCTCGGGACGCTGGGCGTGACCGTCGGCTACCACCGCTACTTCACCCACGGCGCGTTCAAGGCGGGACGGCCGTTGCGGGTGGCGCTGGCCGTCGCGGGCGGGATGGCCGTGCAGGGGTCGGTGATCTTCTGGGTGGCCAGCCACCGGCGTCACCACGCGTTCGCCGACCGCGAGGGCGACCCGCACTCGCCGTGGCTGTTCGGCACGTCCGCTTCGGCGCTTATCAAGGGCTTCTGGCACTCGCACATGGGCTGGATGTTCAAGCGCGAGGTGACGAACTATGAGCGTTTCGCGCCGGATCTGCTGGCCGACGATGACCTCAAGGTCGTCAACCGCTACTTCTGGCTGTGGACCACGCTGAGCCTGGCGCTGCCCGCACTGCTCGGCGGCCTGCTGACCTGGTCGCTGTGGGGTGTGGTGACCGCGTTCTTCTGGGCGGGACTGGTGCGCATCGCGTTCCTGCACCACGTGACCTGGTCGGTCAACTCGATCTGTCACCTGTTCGGCGAGCGCCCGTTCGCCAGCCGCGACAAGGCGGCGAACTTCTGGCCGCTGGCGATCCTGTCGATGGGCGAGTCGTGGCACAACTCCCACCACGCCGACCCGACCTGCGCCCGCCACGGCGTGCTGCGCGGTCAGATCGACGTGTCCGCGCGGGTGATCTGGATGTTCGAGAAGCTCGGGTGGGCGAGCAATGTGCGCTGGCCCAAGCCCGAGCGTCTCGCGGCGAAGCGGGTCACGGCGAGCTAGCGGGGAATCGCCGGTCCAGATAGGTCTCGAGCGCTTTTTCGAGCGCCCGTTTGCCGGTCTCGCCCGGCGCGCTGACCGCGCCGAGGCCGAGGCCGTCGACCATGCCGAGCACGAGCAGCGCGTCGGTCTCCGGATCGGGCGCGCCCGCGTCGGAGAAGATCTTGGTGAAGCCGCCACGGATCTGTTTCAGCGTCTCGGCCTGGACTTCGGCGAGCGCGGGCGAGGTCGCCGCGCGGGCCGAGAACGCCAGGTAGACGGTCGCCTCGGCACGGCGGACGTCATCCAGCGGCAGCAGCTCGCGCAGGATCCTGGAGAGCCGGACCCGCACGTCGGGTTCGGGCTCGACGGCCGTCACCCGTTCCATCGTCCGATCGACGATGCGGGTGAAGGCGAACGACAGCATTTCGTCCTTGGTGGAGAAATAGTGCTGCACGGTGCCGATGGCGACGCCAGCCTCGTTGGCCACCTCGCGGACACTCGCCTGTTCGAGGCCGCGGGTGGAGGCGATGCGGATGACGGCATCGGCCAGCGCGGTGCGCCGGTCTCCGAACGTTGACATCTCAGCCATGAGCGGAACGTACACTCGTATGGGTGACTTATACAAGCGTACGGGCCAGCTTGTTACACGGTGTTCAACGCTTGGCCCTCGGCCCGGCCATTTTGCGGCGGTGAGCTGCGCCGATCCGGGTGGCGTTGATGGTGGCGGCGTCCCACTCAGCGGGCTCCAGGTCCTGGACCGCCTCGACGAGCGCCTCACCGGTCGCGACGGCCGGGACGATCACGTCGCCCATCGCGCCGTCGGCGCCGACGAGCACGACGCGCGCGCCCGCGTTGCCGATGTTCTCCACCACGGCCTTGGACGGCTTCCCGTGCTGCGCCACGAAATCGCGGGCGGCCGCGAGCTGGCGGGCGGTCGGGGCGATGGTCTTTTCGGTTTCTTCAGCCACGGGCGGAGCTTAACGTCCCAGTAGGCGGACCGCGGAACATGACGACTAGCTTCACAGTTACTTCTGGAAAACGAGTGCTCACGAGGAGGACGCATGCCCACAGCGATCCAGGTACGCCAGACCGGCGGCCCGGAGGTACTCGAAGTCGCCGAGGTCGAGATCGGCGCACCCGGTCCGCGCGAGATCCTGGTCGACGTGGCCGCGGCGGGCGTCAACTACATCGACACCTACCACCGCGCGGGCATCTACCCGATCCCGACGCCGTTCGGGCTGGGCCTGGAGGGCGCGGGCACGGTCAGCGCCGTCGGTGCCGAGGTGACCGAGTTCGCGCCGGGCGACCAGGTCGCCTGGCAGGGCACGTTCGGCAGCTACGCGCAGCAGGTGCTGGTCTCCGCCGACGTCGCGGTCAAGGTGCCGGACGGCGTCTCGCTGGACGTCGCCGCCGCGACGCTGCTGCAGGGCATCACCGCGCACTATCTCGTCCGCTCGACCTACGAGGTGAAGGTCGGCGACTCGGTACTCGTGCACGCGGCCGCCGGCGGTGTCGGGCTGCTGCTCACCCAGCTCGCGAAGGCGCAGGGCGCACGCGTGATCGGCACGGTTTCGACCGAGGAGAAGGAAAAACTGGCCCGCGAGGCGGGCGCGGACGAGGTGATCCGCTACGACCAGGTCGATTTCGCCGAAGAGGTCAAGAAACTGACCGGCGGCGAAGGTGTGCACGTCGTGTACGACGGGGTCGGCAAGTCCACTGTGGACGGAAGCCTGGCCAGCCTGCGCGTGCGCGGCTACTTCGTCTTGTTCGGCGCCGCGAGCGGTCCCGTTCCGCCGCTCGACCCGCAGCGCCTCAACGCGGGCGGCTCGCTCTACCTGACCAGGCCGACGTCGGCGCACTACACCCGCACCCGCGAGGAACTCGACTGGCGCGCGTCCGAGCTGTTCTCGGCCATCCAGGACGGTTCGCTCTCGATCCGGATCGGCGGCCGCTACCCGCTCACCGAAGCCGCCCGCGCGCACGAAGACCTCCAGGGCCGTCGCACCACTGGCAAGCTCCTGCTGATCCCGTGAAGGTTCCCGACGAGGTCAGGCTGAGCGGCGAGAACCTGGTCCTGCGCGAGTGGACCGAAGCCGACCTGCCCACGATGGTCACGTTGTTCGACGACCCGGCCGTCGCCCGCTTCACGCCGCTGGCGTCCCCGTTCGACGACCAGGCGGCCGTGGCGTACCTGGCCAAGGCACGCCGCGGCCGCGCCGAGGGCAAGCGGCTGCACCTGGCGATCACCGAAGACGGCGGGACGGCGCTCGGTGAGGTGCTGATGTTCCACGGCAAGGACGGCGACGCGCCGGGCCTGGAACTCGGCTACTCGGTCGGATCCGCCTACCGAGGGCGCAAACTCGCCGCGCGGGCGCTGCGCGTGCTGACCGCGTACGCCAGGGAACTCGGCTTCGACGACCTGGAGCTGACCATCGAAGAGACGAACGCGGGCAGCCAGGGAGTCGCTCGCGCGGCGGGCTATCACCTCACGGACAGCCCGCCGGAGCGAGTGGTCGAGAAAGGCCGGGAAGCCACCCTGTACCGCTGGGCGCACCGGGCTTAGCGGCTACTCGGTCCGCACCGACGCCAGGCGGGCCGCGCCGCGCAGCGACGGCAGGGTCACCGCCGTCACCAGCAGCACGAGCGCGGCCGCCGAGGCGCTGAGCACGCCGACCGCGAGCCAGTCCACGGTGAACGCCGCGCCGGTCAGCCTGGCGCCGAGCGCGGACAGGCCGAGCCCGGTCGCGACCGCGATGACGATGCCCAGCGCGAGCGGGATCGCGTTCTGCCACACCATCGACCGGGCCAGCACCCGCACCGGGACCCCGGTCGCGGCGAGCATCCCGATGGTGCGGCTGCGTTCGCGCACCTGCTCCAGCCCGAGCACCAGCAGGCTCACCCCGGCCAGCAGCAACGTGAACACCGCCGCGGCCAGCAGACCGGCGCGGATCGCGAGATACGCCTGCTGCGTCGGGGAAAGCTGACGGAGCGGCGTCGGCAGATAGAGCGAGGTGTGCCAGGTGAACGGCGCGAGCGCGTTGCGCGCGTGCTCGGCGAAATCCGGATCGTCCGAGGTCACCCGCACGGTCGCCGATCCCCAGACCTGGCTCAGGTCCAGCCCGGTCATGGCGCCGGGTGTCGCCATCACGGACGAGTAGGACCCCTGACGGGTCGACGGCACCATGGCGGGCACCGTCCAGGTACCCGCCTCGCGCTCCTGCTCGTCGAAGTACGTGGCCACATAGGACTGTCCAGAGTGGATCGTCGAACCGGCACTCCGGTCTTGGTAGACGGCGCCGTCCACGCAGTCCTCGATCCCGGCCACCGCGCGCCAGGTGGCGCAGTCGGCGATGCTGACCGATTCCATCCGGCCCGGATCCGCGCCGCGCAGGTGCACCTGGCGGATGAGATACGGCGTGGCGAGTCCCGGCAGCTTCGCGAGCGCGGCCACCGCCGCCGGGCCCGCCTGCGCGTCGGCGTTCAGCGAGAGGTCGGTGGTGGTCCTCGCGGGCGGCGGGCCCGGGTCGAGTGCCTGGGCCTGCCCGGTCAGCAGCGACTGCAGCGCGATCGCACCGGCGAGCACCACCGCGAGACCGGCGACGACCCGCGCCGGGGTCCCGCTGTCGAGCTGCAGGCGCCGCACCGCGAGCTGCAGCGGCGGCCGTCCGCCGTGGAACCGGGCGACCGCGCGTTCCAGCAGCCACGGCAGGATCGCGGGCACGCCGATGAGCAGGCAGGCCACACCCGTGGCGACGGCGACCGTGACCAGCTTCGAGCCGTCCCGCAAAGACAACGTGGCCAGCGGCAGCACGCCCAGCACGATCGGGAGCAGCCGCCACCACAGCCTGCGCCGCACCGGCTTCGCGCGCCGGACGACACCGAGCGGCTCGATCGCCGTGCCCCGCAACGCGGCGAGCGCGCTCAGCACGGACAACGCGGGCACCGCCAGCACGACCACGGCCACCAGCGGCCACGGCGGCGCGATGTCGGCGGCGAACAGGCTCCCGTCGCGGACGCGCACGGACGGCGTGAGCTGCCGCAGCGCCAGGAACGCGCCGGTGCCGAGCGCCAGTCCGCAGGCCGCGGTCACCAGCGACTCGGCGGCGGCGATCCGGCGCACCTGCGGCAGATCCGAGCCAGCCAGCCGGAGCGCGGCGAGCCGCTGGTCCCGCTCGGCGCCCGCCACCCGCGCGGACGTCGCCACGAAGACGAACACCGGCGCGAGCAGGGAGACGATCCCGATCAGCAGCAACGTGAGCAGGCCGGGGTCGAGCCCGTCCCGCGGCGACGGGGAACCGAAGGCGTACACCGGTTTCCCGATCAGCGACGCGTCGGCGCCGACGTACGCGCGCAGGTCGTCCGGGTTGACCAGGCCGGGAACACCGATGGTCCCGATCTCCGGCCCGGCGAACCTCGGCCGCAGCAGCGAGCCGTCTTCGGAGCGCAGCAAATCGGCGAGCGCCGGGGAAAGGACCATCTCCCCCGGTGCCGGGATCCGGTCCAAGCCCGGCGGCGTCGGCGAGGTCGGCCCGCCGGGATGGACATAGCGGACCGAGATCCGCTGGCCCCGGAAGGAAGTGCTCCCGTCGTGCAGCGTGAGCGGCGCGACGCCCGCGATCGGCGTGCTTTCCGGCACCCCGGCGAGTTTTCTGGCCTCACGCCCGGAAATCGCGTGGTCGGCCGAGGCCGCGAAGAGCAGCACGGTGACCGCGATGCCGATGCCGATCGTGCCGAGCAGCAGCCGGGTGATCCCGGTACCGGAGGTCCGGCCGCCCCCGACGGCCAGCCGGAACCCCAGTGCCAGGTCGCCGGCCCACCGGCCGAGGCGATGGCGGGGCAGCGCGGTCATCGGGCCGCTCCCGCGAGCCCGATCGGCCGCGATTTCCCGTCCCGCACCACGATTTCCCGGTCGGAGTAGGCGGCCACCCGCGCTTCGTGGGTGACCAGCAGCACGGCCGCGCCGGTCTGCTTCGCCGCGTCGACCAGCAGGCGCATCACCCGCTCGCCGTTGAGCGAGTCCAGCGCGCCGGTCGGCTCGTCGGCGAACACCACCTTCGGCCCGGTCACGAGCGCCCGCGCGACCGCGGCGCGCTGCCCCTGCCCGCCGGACACCTCACCGGGCCGCTTGGCCGCGATGTCCCCGACTTCGAGCTTGTCCAGCCACTCGCGGGCGAGGTCCTCGGCAGGCCGCCGCTTGACCCCGTCGAGCCGCAGCGGCAGCGCGACGTTCTCCAGGCAGGTCAGCTCGGGAACGAGCTGCCCGAACTGGAAGACGAAGCCGAACTCGGTGCGCCGCAACGCACTGCGCTCGCGATCCCCCATCGCCGAGAGCAGCTCGCCCGCGTACCGGACCTCGCCCTCGTCCGGCTGGATGATGCCGGCGAGACAGTGCAGCAGCGTCGACTTCCCGGATCCGGACGGCCCCATCACGGCGACCACCTCGCCCGCGCGCAGGTCCATCCCGGCGCCGTCGAGCGCCTTGGTCTGCCCGAACGACTTGTGCAGGCCGATGCCGGCCAGTAGCGCCTCGGTCATGACTTCAACCGTCCCGCCAGCTCGGTCAGCCTGGCCGCGGTCAGCTCCAGCCAGCGCAGGTCGGCCTCGAGGTGGAACAGCGCGTGGTCGCAGATGAGCTGATCGGCCAGATCACCGTCGGCCTTGCGGGCGGTCAGCTCCCGCATCGCGCGCAGGTGCGCGCCGCGCTGCGCGTCGAGCACGTCGGTGGCGCTTCGGTCGGACATCAGCGCGAGAACGACCTTGGTGTACAAGGTGTTCTGCAGGTAGAGCGACGGGTTCTCCGGGGTGCTCAGCCAGTCCTCGACGTTGGTCACGCCCGCGTCGGTGATGGCGTACCGCTTGCGGTCGGGGCCGTCGCCCGGCTCGATCCCCTTCTCCTCGACGAGCCCGTTGCGCAGCAGCCGGGACAGCGTCGAATAGACCTGCCCGTAGTGCAGCGGGCGGTCCTGCTGGAAGCGCTCGTCGTAGAGCCGCTTGAGGTCGTAGCCGTATTTCGGCCCGCTTTCGAGCAGGCCGAGCAACGTGTTGGTGATCGACATGCCACCAGAGTACACGGGGTGTATACACCAGGTGTGTACACCCCGTGCATAGCGCGGCCTGCTCGTGGGTCGTGAGTGTTTAGACCGGTTCTAACCGGCCGGAACACTCACGACCCCAGACGAGGGTTTACGGGGCGGTGGGGTCGCCGACCTTGACCGCGTCGACGACGAAGACCAGCGTCTCGTTCGGCTGGATGCCCTGGCCGCCCTGGCCGTAGCCGAGGTCGGGCGGGATCACCAGCAGCTGGCGGGTGCCCTGCTTGATGCCGACCAGGCCCTGGTCCCAGCCCTTGATGACCCGGCCCTGGCCGAGCACCAGCTTGAACGTCTCGCCGCGGTCGAAGGAGCTGTCCAGCTTCTTCTTGTCCGACCAGGTGACGAGCGAGTAGTTCATCTCCAGCTGGCTGCCCGCCTTGGCGGCGGGGCCGTCACCCTTGGTCAGGTCGACCGCGAGCAGCTTCTTCGGCGGGTCGCAGCTGTCGGGGATGGTGATCGTCGGCACCTCGCCGAACTTCCCGGTCGTCTTGATGTCCTCGGCCGTGCACTCCTTGCCCTTGCTCGGGGCCTGACCGGCGGGCACGCCGACGCTCGGCGGCGCGGGGGTCTTGGTCGGAGTGGGCTGGGCGGCCACGTCCTGGCCCTTGTCACCGCAGGCGGCGAGGGCCAGGACGCCCGCGACGGCGACCGTGATCTTGGCGAATGTGCGCATGCCGCGCAGATTATCCGAGCGGTTGTAATGCCGGTACAAGATCACCTGTCTGTACCACGCCGAGGCGCTGGGTCGCCCTGGTCAGGGCCACGTAGAGGTCGTTCAGGCCCCTCGGCGACTCCGCGACGACCTCGTCCGGCGACAGCACCACGACCGAGTCGAACTCGAGCCCCTTGGCCGTCTCGACGGTCAGCACCGACACCCGCTCGTCGACGTCCGCCAGCGCCGCGCGCACGTCCGCGATCCGCTCGGCCGGGCTGAGCACGGCGACCGTTCCACCGTCCACAGCGGACAACTCCTTGTCCACAAGCGACGGCAGCTCGGCGAGCATCTCGTTGGGCGACAAGCGCTTCAGCCATGGCGCGACACCGGTCTCTCGCACCGAGACCGGCGCTTCGAGCTCCGGGTTGACCTCGGCGAGCACGCGAGCGGCGACCGCCATGATCTCGGCGGGCGTGCGGTAGTTGACGGTCAGCTCCTCCAGCCGCCAGCGGTCCTCGACGTACGGCGAGAGCACCTCGCCCCAGGACCGCGCGCCGCCGGGCGCCCCGGTCTGCGCGACGTCGCCGACCAGCGTCATCGACCGGTTCGGGGTGCGGCGCATCAGCAGCCGCCAGTCCATCGCGGACAGTTCCTGCGCCTCGTCGATGATCACGTGCCCGAAAGTCCACGTCCGGTCGAGCGCCGCGCGCTGCGCCGCGGTCAGCTGGCTGCGGCGCTCCTGGCGCTCGGCGAACAGCTCGGCGTCGAGGACGTCGCTGACCCGCAGCAGTTCCTCGTCGATGATCTCCTCGTCCTGCTCCAGGATGTCGAGCACACCCTCCGCGTACGCGCGGTCCTCGCGCTCGCGGCGGGCTTCCTCGGCGCGCGCCTCGGTGTCGTCCTCGCCGATCAGCTCGGCGAGCTCGTCCAGCAACGGGACGTCCGCTGGCGTCCACTTCGCGTCGCGACCGCTTTCCAGGTGCGCGCGATCGGCTTCGCTGAGCAGTTTCCCGGCCGCGCTGCGCAACCGTTCGCGGTCGGCGAACAGGTCGTCGAGCAGGCCTTCCGGGGTCAGCTCCGGCCACAGTGAGTCCAGCGCGGCCGCGACACCGCGGTCGGCGGACAGCTCCTCGCGCATGTCCTCGATGTCACGCGGGTCGAGCAGTTCGGCGCCGAGCTTGCGCGCGGCCTGCCGGGTGAGCGCGTCGAGCAGCTCCGACCGGAAGACGCGCCGCGCCTGGTTGTGCGGGCGCCGCGAACGGCGGGCCCTGGCACGCGCGTCGGACGCGGTCTTGCGGTCGAGGCGCAGGATGTCGCGCTCGTATTCGATCTCCAGCACCGGCTCGGGCACCCGCTGGCGGTCCTTGACCGCGTTGGCCAGCACCTCGGCCATCACGAGCCGCCCCTTGACCTCGGCGGCCTCCCGGGTGTCGACGCCCGTGGCCTCGACACCCGGGTACAGCTGGCCGACGGTGGACAGCAGCACGCCCGTCTCACCCAGCGACGGCAGTACCTGGCCGATGTAGCGCAGGAACGTGCTGTTCGGCCCGACCACCAGCACGCCACGCGTGGTGAGCTGCTGGCGGAAGGTGTACAGCAGGTATGCCGCGCGATGCAGCGCGACCGCGGTCTTGCCGGTGCCGGGACCGCCCTGGACGACCATGACGCCGTTGAGCCCCGAGCGGATGATGCGGTCCTGCTCGGCCTGGATGGTCGCGACGATGTCGCTCATCTCACCGGTGCGCTTGCGCTCGAGCGCGGCGAGCAGCGCCGCCTCCCCCGCCAGCCCGAGGTCCTGCCCTTGGTCTGCGGCGTGCAGATCGAGGATCTCGTCGTCGAACCCGGTGACCTTGCGGCTCAGCGAGCGGATGTGACGGCGCCGCCGCACGCCTTCCGGCGAGGCGGCGGTCGCCAGGTAGAACGGCCGCGCGACCGGCGCGCGCCAGTCGATCAGCAGCGGCCGGTAGTCGTCGTCCTCGTCGAACAGCCCGAGCCGCCCGATATAGGCGGTCTCCTCCTCGCTGTCCGGCGTGAAGTCCAGCCTGCCGAAGACCAGCCCCTGCTCGACGGAGCCGAGCTGGGCCAGCCTGTCGCTGTACAAGGTCGTCGCGACGTCGCGCTCCGTGCGGGCCTGCGGCGTGCCGCCGGTCAGCCGGAGCGTTTCGGTCAACCTGCGCTGCGCGGTCTTCCGCTCGGCGTCGAGCTTGTCGTACACCGTGGAGACGTAAGCCTGTTCGCGGGCGATTTCTTCGGTTCTGTCTAGTTCCCGTTCCGGGGACACGGACAACTGCAGCCCACTTTCAAGGTCGGGGGACAAGGCACCGGGAAGGGTCAACGACTCGGGCCGCCGCGGAATTCCCCGGCGGCGGCAGGTCCCATGATCCCATGACGGCCGTTTGTACGTCGCTTGTATCGCCCGTGGCCACGCTGAGCCGAACGTACCAACGCCGAGCAAGGAGAAACCGAACATGAAGGTGTGGCCGAAACTACTGGTGAAGGTCGGCCTGCTGACCGCGACCGCGGCGACGTCGTTCGCGGTGGCGGCCCCGCTGCAGGCCGTGGCGCTGCCCGCGGTCAACATGGAGGCGGTGCTGAAGGCCGCCCAGATCGACCCCCGCCGCGCTGACAGCGCGATCACGCCGGGCGCCAAGGACAGCGTCCTCGCGGTCGAGCAGGCGCTGAACGCGAAGGGCCTGCTGGACTCGCAGTACGTCGACGGTCACTTCGGCACGACGACCATCACGGCCTACTCGCAGTACCAGAAGTCCTTGGGCTACACCGGAATCGACGCCTCCGGCTTCCCTGGCAAGACCTCGCTGGAGAAGCTCGGCGCCTCGCGCTACACGGTGACCAACCCGGTCAGCGCGGGCGCGCGCCTGACCTACCACGGCCAGACGCTGAACACCCGCACCAAGGCGATGCTCGTCGAGGCGGAGCGCCTGCTCGGCTTCCAGGTCACCCTCTCGCAGGGCTCGTACAACCCGGGCGGCGTCGGCGCTTCGGCGGGCACGCACGACGGCGGCGGCGCGATGGACATCGCCGCGGCCAACCTGAGCGGCACGACCAGGACGAACATCGTCCGCACACTGCGCAACGTGGGCTTCGCGGCCTGGCTGCGCACGCCGGACCAGGCGGACTGGGGCTACCACATCCACGCGATCGCGCTGGCCGACCCGGACCAGTCCTCGGGCGCCCAGCACCAGTCCGGTGACTACTACCTGGGCATGAACGGCCTCGCGCACCGCGACCCCGACGACGGCCCCGCCGTCCCCAAGGTCACCTGGGAGGAATACCAGCGCGCCTGATCACCCAGGGGTCGTGAGTGTTCCGGCCGGTTCTAACCAGTCAAAACACTCACGACCCCTTAGGCGTCGGAGCGGTGGCGATAGGCGGCGCTCTGCTTGGACTCGGGCGACGCGAAGTACGGGCTCGAGACCCGGTAGACGTCGCCGACCTTGAGCTTCCCCGCGCAGTAGTACTCGCCGGACGTGACGTACACGACGGTGTACGAATCGGGCTGCCAGAACTCGCGCATGTCGGAGTCGGAGCTGGGCAGCTCCTCCATCACCACACCGCGCTTGTCCAACTCGGCCGCCAGTTCCACATAGGACATAGGCGCGCCCAAGCGCCCATAGCGCTCTTGGATCACAGGGTTCACGTAGTCGTCGTCCAAGCTCAGCCGATGCGCCTGCACCGAGAAATGCGCGCCCGACCACGGCCGATCCGAAGCCGAGCGATCCCAGTGGAACTCGACCAGGCCATGGTCGACAAAGCACGTTTTCCGCCACTCGTTGACGCAGCCTTCGCCGAACAACGCGGCGACGTCCTCGCGGCTCCAGAACAGATCGGCCCCGAGGACCGTGCCCGACTCGACGACGTCGGCGTAGAACGCGACCCGACTCAGAACGGCAGGCCCAGCACCGGCAGCCCGATCGCCGAGTCCACGGCCAGCGCCACGAACACGATCATCAGGTACGTGTTGGACCGGTGGAACAACGACATCGGCTTGTAGGTCTCGCCACGCTTCACCGAGGCGTAGAGCGAGTGCGCGTAGAAGAGGAACCAGCCGCCGGCCACGAGCGCGAACGACGTGTACAGCCACGAAGTCGCCGGGGCCAGCAGGAGCGTCCAGGCGACCATCACCCACGAGTAGATGACGATCTGCTTGGCCACGTGCTCGGCGGTCGCGACCACCGGGAGCATCGGGACGCCGGCGCGCTCGTAGTCCTCGCGGTACTTCATGGCCAGCGCCCAGGTGTGCGGCGGGGTCCAGAAGAAGATCACGCCGAACATGACGAAGGCGGGCCACTGCACCGTCTCGGTCACCGCGGCCCAGCCGATCACGACCGGCATGCAGCCCGCGGCGCCGCCCCAGACCACGTTCTGCGAGGTGCGGCGCTTCAAGACCAGCGTGTACACGAAGATGTAGAACAGGATCGTCGCGATCGCGAGGATCGCCGAGAGCAGGTTCACCGTGAAATAGAGCACGGCGAACGAGGCGACGCCGAGCGTCAAGCCGAAGATCAGCGCGCCGCGGCGGGGCACCGAGTCGCGGACCAGCGGCCGCCGCTTGGTGCGGTTCATCACCTTGTCGATGTCGGCGTCGATGACGCAGTTCAGCGCGTTGGCGCTGCCCGCGGCCATCGTGCCGCCGACCAGCGTCGCCAGCACCAGCCACGGCGACGGGATACCGCGCCCGGCCAGGAACATCGCCGGGATGGTCGTGACGAGCAGCAGCTCGATGACGCGGGGCTTCGCAAGGGCGGCGTACGCGCCGGCCACCTGGCGGATGGTTCGCCGGCCAGCGTGCGGTCGTTCGCCCGTTGGATGCACGGCGCTGGTTTCACCGCGTCCGTGCGCGGCGTTCACCAACGACATTTCACTCCCTGCGTCAGATGACGGGCCGTTGCCTCGTGGTGGATCCGCAAGGCCCGAACCGATGTTAGACGTGGTGATCGCACGGCGTTGCTTGGGGTACTGCGTCATCCCGGGTCCGCGCGTGTCGGCGGCGGGTCCACCGGGTAGCCCAACCACTAGGCTGACCGTGAACGGTGCGCGCAGATCATGCGTACTACCCACAGCAGGAATATCGTCCCATCGGGATCGATTGAGAACAGTAGTACCGACCAGATGACGGGGAGTTCGAGTTCAGTGTCCGAAACCGCCTCTACCAGCGAGAACAACCCACTCCTGCGGCGCGTCACGCCCGATGACTGGACCGCGACGGACACCAGGGCCGTCGACACGGCCCGTGTTCTCGCCGCGGACGCCGTCGAGAACTGCGGTAGCGGGCACCCCGGCACGGCGATGAGCCTCGCGCCGCTGGCCTACACCCTCTTCCAGCGCACGATGCGCCACGACCCGGCCGACCCGGAGTGGAGCGGCCGCGACCGCTTCGTCCTGTCCGCGGGGCACAGCAGCCTGACCCTCTACATCGAGCTGTACCTGGCCGGGTTCGGCCTGGAGCTCGACGACCTGAAGTCGCTGCGCAAGTGGGGTTCGCTGACCCCCGGCCACCCCGAGTACCACCACACCAAGGGTGTCGAGACCACCACCGGCCCGCTCGGCCAGGGCCTGGCCAACGCGGTCGGCATGGCGATGGCCGCCCGGCGTGAGCGCGGCCTGTTCGACCCGGACGCCGCCGCCGGCGAGAGTGTTTTCGACCACCATGTCTACGTCATCGCCTCCGACGGCGACATCGAAGAGGGCGTCACCGCCGAGGCCTCCTCGATCGCGGGCCGCCAGGAGCTCGGGAACCTGATCGTCTTCTGGGACGACAACAAGATCTCGATCGAGGACGACACGAACATCGCGTTGTCCGAGGACGTCGTCAAGCGCTACGAGGCGTACGGCTGGCACACCCAGATCGTCGAAGGCGGCGAGGACGTCGTCGCGATCGAGGCCGCCATCGCCGCAGCGAAGGCCGAGACGACCCGCCCGTCGTTCATCGCGCTGAAGACCGTCATCGGTTACCCGGCGCCGACGAAGATGAACACCGGCAAGGCGCACGGCGCCGCGCTGGGCGCCGAAGAGGTCGCCGGGGTCAAGAAGATCCTGGGCTTCGACCCGGAGCGGGACTTCCAGGTCGACGACGAGGTCATCGCGCACACCCGCCAGGCGCTCGACCGCGGCAAGGTCGCGCACGCGCAGTGGCAGGAGCGCTTCGACGCCTGGGCCGCCGCCAACCCCGAGCGCAAGGCGCTGTTCGACCGCCTGTCCACCCGCTCGCTGCCCGAGGGCTGGGCCGCGAACCTGCCGAGCTGGGACGTCGACCCCAAGGGCGTCGCCACCCGCAAGGCGTCCGGTGAGGTGCTGAACTCGCTCGCCGACGTGCTGCCCGAGCTGTGGGGCGGCTCCGCGGACCTCGCGGAGAGCAACAACACCACCATGAAGGGCGCCGACTCGTTCGGCCCGCCGTCGGCCGCGACCGACATGTGGAAGACCAGCCCGTACGGCCGGACGCTGCACTTCGGCATCCGCGAGCACGCGATGGGCTCGATCCTCAACGGCATCGCGCTGCACGGCGGCACCCGTCCCTACGGCGCGACGTTCCTCATCTTCTCCGACTACATGCGCCCGCCGGTCCGGCTCGCCGCGCTGATGGGCCTGCCCACGATCTACGTGTGGACGCACGACTCGATCGGGCTCGGCGAGGACGGCCCGACGCACCAGCCGGTCGAGCAGCTCTCCGCGCTGCGCGCGATCCCGGGTCTCAACGTCGTCCGCCCGGCGGACGCCAACGAGACCGCGTACGCGTGGAAGGCGGTCATCGAGGACGTCAAGCACCCGTCCGGCATCGCGCTGACCCGCCAGAACGTGCCGGTGCTCGAGGGCACCAGCGCGGAAGGCGTCGCCAAGGGTGGCTACATCCTGGCCGACTCGGACGGCACGCCGGACGTCATCTTCATCGCGACCGGCTCCGAGGTCCAGCTGGCCGTCGCGGCGAAGAAGGCGCTCGCCGAGGAAGGCGTCCAGGCCCGCGTCGTCTCCATGCCCTGCCAGGAATGGTTCGACGCGCAGGACGCCGAGTACCGCGAGTCGGTGCTCCCGGCCGCGGTGAAGGCCCGTGTGTCCGTCGAGGCCGGTGTCGCCCAGTCGTGGCACCGCTTCACGGGTGACGCAGGTGCCAATGTTTCGCTGGAGCACTTTGGCGCGTCAGCCGACGCTGGCACGCTGTTCCGTGAGTTCGGTTTCACTCCGGAGAACGTCGCCGACGCCGCGCGCCGCTCCATCGCCCAAGCCAAGAACGCCTGACGACCATCCGAAGGGGATGACACAGTCATGAGCACCACCAATCGGCTCGCCCAGCTGTCCGACGCCGGTGTCTCGATCTGGCTCGACGACCTGTCGCGCGAGCGGCTCGACTCCGGCAACCTCGCCGCGCTCGTGCGCGACAAGCACGTCGTCGGCGTCACCACGAACCCGACGATCTTCGCGAACGCGCTGGCCAAGGGCGACGCCTACGACGCGCAGGTCCGCGAGCTCGCCGCCCGCGGCGCGAGCCTCGACGCGGCGGTCCGCGAGCTGACCACCACCGACGTGCGCAACGCCGCGGACCTGTTCCGCGACGTCTACACCGCCACGAACGGCGTCGACGGCCGCGTGTCCATCGAGGTGGACCCGCGCCTGGCCAAGGACACCGACAAGACGGTGGCCGAGGCGCAGGACCTGTGGAAGACCGTCGACCGGCCGAACGTGCTGATCAAGATCCCGGCCACCGAAGAGGGCCTGCCCGCGATCACCCGCACCCTCGCCGAGGGCATCAGCGTCAACGTCACGCTGATCTTCTCGGTCGAGCGCTACAAGGCGGTCATCGAGGCGTTCTTCGCCGGTCTGGAGCAGGCGAAGGCCAACGGCCACGACCTGCGCGGCATCCACTCGGTCGCCTCGTTCTTCGTGTCCCGTGTGGACACCGAGATCGACAAGCGGCTCGACGCGATCGGCACCGAGGCCGCGACCGCGCTGCGCGGCGAGGCCGCCATCGCCAACGCGCGGCTCGCCTACGCGGCGTTCGAGGAGCTCACGGCCACCGACCGCTGGAAGGCGCTCGCGGCCGAAGGCGCCAACGCGCAGCGTCCGCTGTGGGCCTCGACCGGCGTGAAGGACCCGAACTACTCCCCCACCCGGTACGTCGACCAGCTCGTGGTCGCCGGCACGGTCAACACCATGCCGGAGAAGACCCTCGACGCCACCGCCGAGCAGGCCGAGATCACCGGCGACACGGTGACCGGCAAGGGCCCGGACGCGCAGATCGTCTTTGACAAGCTGCGAGTGGTCGGTATCGACATCGAAGACGTCTTCAAGGTTTTGGAGACCGAGGGTGTCGAGAAGTTCGAGAAGTCTTGGGAAGAGCTTCTGGAATCCGTGACCGGCCAGCTTGAGAAGGCTAAGGGCTGATCGCCGGTGGCAGGGGAATCTCTGGGCGTCGAGATCGTCGATGCCGCATTGGCCGAAAAGGCCGCGCCGCTGGCGGAGAAGCTGGTCGCCGACCAGGTCGCTTCGAAGCTGACGGCGCAGGACCCGACGCTGTGGGGGCCGGACGCCGAGTCCGAGTCGGCGATCAGGCTGTCGTGGACGACGCTGCACAAGTCGTCCCGGCCGCTGATCGGTGAGATCGCGGCGCTGCGGGCGGAACTGCACGCCGAGGGCGTCGACCGGGTGGTGCTCGCGGGCATGGGCGGCTCGTCGCTCGCGCCCGAGGTGATCACCGGGACCGACGACGTCGCGCTCACCGTGCTCGACACCACCGACCCCGGCCAGGTCGCCGACGCGCTCGCCGGCGACCTGTCGCGGACGGTGCTCGTCGTGTCGTCGAAGTCCGGCGGCACGGTCGAGACCGACAGCCACCGCCGGATCTTCGCGAAGGCGTTCGCCGCGTCGGGCATCGACGCGGCGCGGCGGATCGTGGTCGTCACCGACCCGGGCTCGCCGTTCTCGAAGCTCGCCGAGGAAGAGGGCTACCGCAAGACCTTCCTGGCCGACCCGAACGTCGGCGGGCGGTACTCGGCGCTGACCGCTTTCGGCCTGGTGCCTTCGGGTCTGGCCGGTGCGGACATCGCGCGCCTGCTCGACCAGGCGGCCGCCGCGTCGGACGTGCTCAGCGCGGACTCCGCCGACAACCCGGCGATCCAGCTGGCCGCGGCGCTCGGCGCGGCGCACGCGGAAGGCGCCGAGAAGGTCGTCTTCGCCGACACGGGCTCCGGTATCAAGGGTTTCGGTGACTGGGCCGAGCAGCTGATCGCGGAGTCGACCGGCAAGCTCGGCACCGGTCTGCTGCCGGTGGTCGTCGAAGGGCCCGGCGCGCCCGGGTTCGCCGACGCCAAGTCCGACGCCACCGCGGTCGCGATCGGCAGTGCGATCGAACCGGCGAAGATCTCGGTCACCGGTTCGCTCGGCGGGCAGTTCCTGCTGTGGGAGTACGCGACGGCGATCGCCGGGCGCCTGCTCGGGATCAACCCGTTCGACCAGCCGGACGTCGAGGCCGCGAAGAAGGCCGCCCGTGCGCTGCTGGACAACCCGGACGCGCTCAAGGGCGGCGAACAACCGTCCAATGTGGACGGAACCGTGCAGATCTTCGGTTCCGAAGGTGTTGCCACCGAAGGAAAACTCGCCGACGTGCTGCGCGCGTTCCTCGCGTCCGCGCCGGAGAACGGCTACGTCTCGGTGCAGGCGTACCTCGACCGGCTCGACGACGCTTCGGCGGCGCTGCTGCGGCCCGAGGTCGCCAAGCGGTCCGGGCTGCAGACGACGTTCGGCTGGGGACCGCGGTTCCTGCACTCGACCGGGCAGTACCACAAGGGCGGGCACCAGAACGGCGTCTTCCTGCAGCTGACCGGCGCGGTCGAGCACGACCTCGAGGTGCCGGACCGGCCGTACACGCTCGGCGTGCTGCAGCACGCGCAGGCGCTCGGCGACGGGCAGGTGCTCGCCGAGCACGGCCGTCCCGTGCTGCGGCTGCACCTGACCGACCGGGCCGCGGGCCTGGCGGAACTGGTCCGTGCCCTACAGGAGGTGGACGCGTGACCGAGTGGGTCAACCCGCTGCGGGATCCCCGCGACAAGCGGCTGCCGCGTATCGCCGGGCCGTCGAGCCTGGTGATCTTCGGCGTGACGGGCGACCTCGCCCGCAAGAAGCTGATGCCCGCGATCTACGACCTCGCGCACCGCGGGCTGCTGCCCGCCGGCTTCTCGCTGGTCGGTTTCGCGCGCCGGGACTGGGAGCACCAGGACTTCGGCGAACTCGTGCACGACTCGGTGAAGGAGCACGCGCGGACGCCGTTCAAGGAGTCGGTGTGGAACCGGCTCGCCGAGGGCATCCGCTTCGTGCAGGGCACCTTCGACGACGATGACGCCTTCGACCGGCTCGCGCAGACGGTCAAGGACCTCAACACCGAGCGCGGCACCGGCGGCAACACGGCGTTCTACCTGTCGATCCCGCCGGGCGCGTTCCCGGTGGTCGTCAAGCAGCTCGCCCGCTCCGGCCTCGCGCACGCGGACGAAGAGACCTGGCGCCGCGTCGTCATCGAGAAGCCGTTCGGGCACGACCTGGAGAGCGCGAAAGAGCTCAACGCGATCGTCAACGAGGTCTTCCCCGAGGAGTCGGTGTTCCGCATCGACCACTACCTCGGCAAGGAGACCGTCCAGAACATCCTGGCGCTGCGCTTCGCGAACCAGCTGTTCGAGCCGATCTGGAACGCCAACTACGTCGACCACGTGCAGATCACCATGGCCGAGGACATCGGCCTCGGCGGCCGCGCGGGGTACTACGACGGCATCGGCGCGGCGCGCGACGTCATCCAGAACCACCTGCTGCAGCTGCTCGCGTTCACCGCGATGGAGGAGCCGCTTTCGTTCGAGCCCAAGTCTTTGCGCTCGGAGAAGGTCAAGGTCCTCGCGGCGACCAAGCCGATGGAACCGCTCAGCGAGTACACCGCGCGCGGGCAGTACACCGGCGGCTGGCAGGGCGGCAAGAAGGTGCCCGGCCTGCTGCAGGAGGAGGGCTTCGCGAAGGACTCGAAGACCGAGACGTTCGCGGCCGTGGCGCTGGAGGTGCAGAACCGCCGCTGGGCGGGCGTGCCGTTCTACCTGCGCACCGGCAAGCGGCTCGGCCGTCGCGTCACCGAGATCGCGGTCGTGTTCAAGCGCGCGCCGCACCTGCCGTTCGACTCGACGTCGACCGAGGAGCTCGGGCAGAACGCGCTGGTCATCCGCGTGCAGCCGGACGAGGGCATCACGCTGCGGTTCGGCTCGAAGGTGCCGGGCACGACCATGGAGGTCCGCGACGTCACCATGGACTTCGGGTACGGCCACGCGTTCACCGAGTCCTCGCCGGAGGCGTACGAGCGGCTGATCCTGGACGTGCTGCTCGGTGTGCCGTCGCTGTTCCCGGTCAACGAAGAGGTCGAGTTGTCGTGGGAGATCCTCGACCCGATCCTGGAGAACTGGGCGAAAGAAGGCGCACCCGAGCCTTATCCGCCCGGTTCCTGGGGTCCGCCGTCCGCGGACGAGATGCTCGAACGCAACGGCCACACCTGGAGGCGTCCGTGATCATCGACCTGCCATCCACCACGACCTCGCACGTCAACGCCAAGCTCGTCGAGCTGCGTGAGCGTGGTGGCGCCGTCGCGCTCGGCCGGGTGCTGACCCTGGTCATCGCCGCGGACGACGACGACAAGCTCGAAGAGGCGATCGAGGCCGCCAACGAGGCCAGCCGCGAGCACCCGTCGCGGGTGATCGTGGTGGCGAAGGGCTCGAAGACGGCCGCGCCGCGCATCGACGGACAGATCCGCGTCGGCGGCGACGCCGGCGCGAGCGAGGTCATCGTCCTGCGGCTGTACGGGCCGCTGGCGAACCAGGGCCAGAGCGCGGTCGTGCCGCTGCTGCTGCCGGACGCGCCGATCGTCACCTGGTGGCCCGGCGAGGGACCGAAGGCTCCGGCCGACGACCCGCTCGGGCAGCTGGCGCAGCGCCGGATCACCGACTCGGCCGCCGAGAAGAACCCGGTCAAGGCGCTGACCACGCGGGCGAAGTCCTACGTCGAGGGCGACACCGACCTCGCGTGGACCCGGCTCACCAACTGGCGCGCGCAGCTCGTCTCGGCGCTGGACCTGCCGCCGTACGAGAAGGTCGTGGGCGCGACGGTGACCGGCGAGGCCGACTCGCCGTCGACCGAGCTGCTCGCCGGCTGGCTCGCGGAGTACCTGAACGCGCCGGTCAAGCGCGTGAAGAGCTCCAGCGCGCAGGGCATCATCTCGGTGACGCTGGACCGGGAGTCCGGCCCGGTCGAGCTGCACCGCCCCGACGGCCGGGTCGGCACGCTGACCCAGCCGGGCCAGCCGACGCGCCGGATCTCGCTGGCGCGGCGCAACAACCAGGACTGTCTCATCGAGGAGCTGCGGCGGCTCGACCCGGACGAGGTGTACGAGGCGTCGCTGCACGGGCTGGGCAAGATCGGCGGGCCGGTCGCCAAGCCAGCGAAGGCGGCGCCGAAGAAGAAGGCGGCGGCCAAATGAGCAAGACCGAGGTCGTCGTCTACAGCAATGGCGAATTGCTCGCCGCGGCCGTCGCCGCCCGGCTGGTGACCAGGCTCGTCGACGTCCAGGCCGCCAAGGGCTGGGCGTCGCTGGTCCTCACCGGCGGCGGCACCGGCATCGCGGTGCTGCGGGAACTGCGTGACTCGCGCGCCCGCGACGCCGTCGACTGGTCCAAGCTCGACATCTACTGGGGTGACGAGCGTTTCGTCCCGCGCGACAGCGACGAGCGCAACGAGAAGCAGGCCCGCGAGGCACTGCTCGACCACGTCCCGCTCGACCCGGCCAGGGTGCACGCGCTCGAGGCGTCCGACGGCAAGTTCGGCGACGACGTGGACGGCGCCGCCGCGGCCTACGCCGAGGTGCTCGCCCGCAACGCGCGGCCGGAGGACCACTTCGACGTGCCGACGTTCGACATCACCCTGCTCGGCCTCGGCGGCGAGGGCCACACGGCCTCGGTCTTCCCGGAGTCGCCCGCGGTGTACGAGACCGAGCGGACGGTGGTGGCGGTCCGCAACTGCCCCAAGCCGCCGCCCACCCGGATCTCCCTCACCCTGCCCGCGCTCCGCCGCTCCCAGGAGATCTGGCTCATGACCGCCGGCGCCGAAAAGGCCGACGCGGTCGCGCTCGCGCTGGCGGGCGCCGGCGAGATCCAGATCCCGGTCGCGGGAGCCCGTGGCCAGCGCCGCACCCTGTGGCTGCTGGACCGCACGGCCGCCGGAAAGCTCACCAAGGTCTACCGCCCACCCCTGTCCTGACAGGTCCCGGCCACCCAGGGCCGGTACGCGAACCCTCGCGTACCGGCCCTCACCTTTCCCACCCCGCCAGGCATCGCGTGTCGAACGTTCGGGCACCCCTCCAAGCCCGGGGCCTTGGGCGTCGGCGCCGTCCCTGGATGGACGGCACCCGTGCACAGCCGGACGACACGCCGGAGCGGGACGCCGCGGCCGGGCGTGTCGTCCATCCAGGTACGCGTGTCGTCCGGCTGGGGACGCGTGTCGTCTATCGAGGTACGCGTGTCGTCCGCCCAGGGACGCGGGGCGGGTGGGGGTGTGGGGCGGGCGGGGGCCGTTATGACGCGTGGGTAGGGTATGACGTGTGTCACCTTTAGTGACCGGACGGTCGGTCTTTTGGAGGCAAACGTCCTTCACCCACATGGGCTAGCAGGTGCAGGTCAGGCCTCGATTTGCCAACTCTGGGTGAAACTAACCGCCCCCTCACACTTTCTCGTTAGCATCCGCACATTTGTTCGTGGATGCGCGTCCCGAACGGGCTCCAAGCACCTCTCATCACCAAGTCCACAAGACGAGTGAGGTCCAAGCGATGAGCACTGAGGGACTCTCCATCCCCGGCATCTCGGTCGGTGGCCCCGGCGCGGGGGTCACCGACCGAGTGAAGAGCAAGCTCGCGACCGACAGGCCGGCGCTGCTGCGCAGGCCCGCCGTGCTCGCGCTGACCGTCGACGTCGTTTCGATCATGTTCGCCGTGCTCGATGTGTGGCTCGTCATCCCCGTCAAGGCGCAGCCGTACTCGATCTACCTGTCCGGCGCCGCCTGCCTGGCGCTGGCACTGCGGCGCTGGTTCCCGTTCGTCACGCTGCTGCTGACCGTCCCCGGCTTCCTGGCGGGCTGGTCACAGCTCGCCGCGATGATCGCGCTGGGCATGCTGGCCACGCGCAAGCAGACACACTGGCAGACCTGGGTCGGCGCGGGCCTGGTGTGGATGTGCCGGTTCGTCCAGTGGCCGCTCGAGGACTTCGCCAAGCTGAGCTGGCGTGAACACGTGCTCGACGGCATCTACGGCGTGCTGGTCGCGGGCATGCCGGTCGCGATCGGCCTCCTCATCGGCGCGCGGACCGAGCTGTCGAAGAAGCTCGCCGAACTCGCCGCCAGCCGCGACCGTGAACACCGGCTCCACGCCGACGCCGTCCGTGCCGAGGAACGGGCACGCCTCGCCCGCGAGATGCACGACGTCGTGTCCCACCAGATCACCCTCATCGCGATGCAGGCTGGCGCGCTGCAGTCCCAGTCCAGCGAGCCGGGCTCGCTGGCGACAGCGCAAGTCATCCGGGACCTGAGCAAGAGCACACTTGAGGAGCTCCGCTCGCTCGTCGGCGTGCTGCGCTCGGGCTCGGACGACGACGGTCCCCGCTACGGCATCGAGGAGCTCGACCGCCTGATCCGCGCCTCGGACGTGTCCGTGCACCTCACGGTCGAGCAGGTCCCGGAGACCCTGCCGAGGCAGATCTCCGCGGCCGCCTACCGGACCGTGCAGGAATGCCTCACCAACGTCCACAAGCACGCACCCGGCGCGACCGCCACCATCCGCATCCAAGGCGGCCACGACGCACTCAAAGTAGAGGTCCGCAACGCCCGGCCGGCCGGGAGCGGCGGCGATCTCCCATCCGGCGGCCACGGCCTGACCGGCCTGGCCGAGCGCGCCCGCTTGCTCGGGGGCAGCTTCGAAACCTGCGACACCGAGGACGGCGGCTTCCGAGTCAGGGCCCGATACCCGCTCGCCCGCTGATCCTGAAAACCAGTGAAGGCCCGGCTCTTGAGCCGGGCCTTCACTGCGTTCAGCGAGCGTTTTCGGCGCGCCAGGCCGCGTAATCGGCGACCGCCTTGGCGACGTCGAACTCCGGCGCGAAGCCAGTGTCGCGGGCGAGCCGGGAGATGTCGAGGTAGGGATCCTCGCCTGGACCGTTCCGCCGACCGGGCAGGAGCCCGACCCGCAGGCCCGGCTTGAGCGCCTCCAGCGCGTCCCCGAACTCGCGGTTGGTGAACGGACGGCCGCTGGAGACGTTGTAGGCGACGTGCGACAGGGTTTCCGCCGACATCAGGAGCGCGATCGCGCGCCCGGCGTCGGGGGCGTAACAGGCGTCGCCACCGTCGTCGGCGTGCAGCGGCTGGGGATCATCGCCACGCAGCGCCGCGTTGATCAGCGGCGGAAGATGGCAGAACGGCGACTCCGGGTCGACGAGCGGGCCCCAGATGGTGCCGATCCGCAGCAGCACCGGCTGGATACCACTGCCCTGCAGGCCATGCGTGGTCAGCGGCTCGACGGCCTTCTTGAACGCGATGATCAAGTGCGGCAGGTCCGCCGTCGGCAGCGCGAGGTCCTCGTGCCACGGGATCTCGGACCTGCCGATGTACACGCCGAGGCTGCTGGCGACGGCGAACCGGCGCACGCCCCACGCGCGCGCGGCGTCGAGCGCGTTGAGCAAGCCGGTCAGGTCGGTGCGGAAGTAACCGACCGGGTCCTCGCTGGGGATGCTGCCCGCGAGGTGCACGATGTCGGTGATCTCGTGCCGCTCCCCGAGCGAGAGGAAGGCGGCCCGGTCGGTGACGTCGAGGGATTCCACGGTGACCCGGCCCTCGAGGAACGACGGGACGGTGCTCCGGCTGTGCGAGGTGACGACGACCTCGTGGCCGAGATCGACGAGCGCGCGGGCGGTGTGGGCGCCGATCATGCCGAGCCCGCCGGTGACCAGGATCATCGGATCACCTCGTAGCGGAGGTGGGTCACGCCGGGCGCCGGGACGGCCTCGATCAGCCGCAGCCGCACGTGCTCCGCGACCTCCTGGAAATAGCTGCGGCCACCGCCCAGCAGGATCGGCACCTGGTGCAGGATCACCTCGTCGACGAGACCGGCCTCGAGTGCCGAGGTGACGACCCCGCCGCCCATCAGGCCGACGTCCTTGCCACCCGCGAGTTCCCGCGCCGTGGCGATGGCGTCCCCGATGCCGGTTGTGACGAGCGCCTGCGCCTCGCCCACCTCGGGCACGGGCTCATGGCTGACCAGGACCATCGGCGCGTCCGGGTGCGGGCTGCCGCCGCCGAACCGGCTGGAGTGCTCATAGGTGGTGTGCCCGACGACGATCGCGCCCACCCGCGCGGCGGCGGTGTCGAAGAACGCGACGCTCTGCTTGCTCAGCTTGAAGCCGTCGAACACCTGGCTCGGCGTGTCACCGTCGAAGTACCAGTCGAACAGCATCGGCGCGTCACCGAGCCCACGCCCGAACTCCTTTTCGCCGTCAGGGGTGCGGCCGCTGAGATAGCCGTCGACCGAGACGGCGTGTGCGCTGAATACTTTGCTCATTTCGTTCCTTGGATCGCTTGAGGGAAATCGAAAAATCGGTGTGGGTCGTAGGCCTGCTTGATCGCGGCGAGCCGCGCGTGGTTGCCCGCGTGGTACGCGGCGGCCGGGTCGGCCAAGGCGAGATCGGGGAAGTTCGGGTAGACCCGCCCGGAGCCATCGGCGTGCGCGACCGCCCACGACCGGTCGATCCACGGATCGTCCGGCGCGGCGACGTGTTCGAGCAGGAACCGCTCGCCGCGGTGGGCGAACGCGGTCGCGTCCTCGGCGACCCGGTTGTAGGCGCCGCCCATCGCGGTGAACGTGAGCCTGCCCTCGAGCCGGGCCAGCAGCGACGAAATCGTGCGTTCGGACAGCGGTTGCGAGAAGAACTCCGACCGGATGCGCACGGGCAGGTCGCGCGGATCGGCGAAGCTGCTTTTCAAGCGGTGATAAGGCATACCGGCGCTTAACTCGACCTTGTCGGTCAACGCCCGCACCAGCTCCCGGGTCGTCGCCTCGTCGAGCGTCGAAGCGCCGAACAGGATGGCCTGGGCGGGCTCGAGGGTGAGGTTGACCGTGAGTTCGTCCGGCGCGTCCGGCGCCCACGCCTGCCAAGCCGAGATCAGCTCGCCGAACGGGATCCCGGAAAGCCGCGCTTCGATACGGGTGGTCGTCGGCTCGGGCACGGTGTCGAACCGCAGCTCCGTGACCACGCCGAACTGGCAGCCGCCCGCACCGCGCAACGCCCAGAACAAGTCAGGTTCGCGGTCGCGGTCGCACTCGACAACCTGGCGGTCAGCGAGCACGACCTGGGCGCCGACCAGGCGATCGCAGGTCAGCCCGTGTTCACGGCCGAGCAGCCCGATTCCGCCGCCGAGGGTGAGCCCCGCGATGCCGACGGTGTCCCCGCAGCCTGCCGGAATCGTCCGGCCGTGCTCGTGCAACGCCGCGTACACCTGGCCCAGCCGGGCACCGGCGCCGATCGTCGCGATCCCGTCGGCGGCGACGCTGATCCGGTCCAGACCGGACATATCGAGCACCATGCCGTTCGACGACCGGCCCGCGAAGCAATGGCCGCCTCCACGGGGCACGACGCCGGGCCGCAGGGCGGCGACGACGTCGGAAACAGAGCGGCAGTGGATCACCGCTTCAATCTAGGAAGAGCGCGGCGGCCGTTCTTGAACGAATCGCGCACGCTCAGAGCAGGAGCAACGGCGTCGCGCTCCGTCTCGCGAGGAAAGGCCGGTACGAAGCCGAATGCTCATGCCCGCAGGCGCAGCGGTCCAGGTCTCCGCCGAGCAGCTGACGCGGGGTGACACCGCTCAGGCGCAGGCATTCCCGGCTCAGGTGCGCCTGGTCGGCGTAGCCCACGTCGACCGCGAGCCCGGCCATCCCGTCCGCGCCACGCAGCCCCGAAGCGGTCGCGCCCGCCTGTGCCAGCGCGAGGAAACCCTGAAACCGCAACGTCCGCTGGAGCACCTTGGGGCTCACTCCGACCGTCTGCAGGCAGCGGCGGCGCAGCTGGCTCGCCGACAGCGCGAGGTGGCCGGCGAGCGCGTCGATGTTGACCGGGTGCCACGGCATCAGCGTCTTCACCGCCTCGCCGACCAGCGGATCCACGCGGACCACGCTGCGGAACTCATGCACGAGGTAGCCCTGCAGCACCATGAGCGCGCGCTCGGGGGTGCCCGCCAACGCCATCGTCTCGACGAGCCGGTCGACCGGCCGTCCCCAGAGGTCGGCGAGCGCCAGGCGCTGATCGACCAGGTCGTCGAGCGTCGTCGGGAGCCGTGGCGCGCTCCCCGGGTGGAACCGCACGCCCACGATCGTGGTGTGCGCCGGGATGACCTCGACCTCGGGGCGGGTCAGCGGGCCGACCAGCTGGGGGTGGCCGCCGATCGGGAAGTGGATCTCGACGCCGCCCGTGGGCAGGTGCCGCTGCACGTACGCGGCGCCCGCGGTGCGCTGGATCCAGACCGTCCGCACCACGCCGGCCAGTTCCGGCAGCGGCAGGCGCTCGACGTAGGACTCCACGCGGTCATCCTGGCACCGGGGCGCCGGGCGCGGCGGCGCTTTCGGGGAAGTCCGGGTAGGCCAAAGGCCCCGAGTACCGGAGTACTCGGGGCCTCGGAGCTGTGCCTACCTCAGATCTCGCGTCGCTGGCGAAGGCGCTCGAGCGCCTCGGCGAGGATGGCCTCGCCGTCGGCGTCGCTGCGCCGTTCCTTCACGTACGCCAGGTGGGTCTTGTAAGGCTCCGTCCGCGGCGCGGCGGGCGGGTTCTTCTCGTCCTGGCCACCGGGGAGCCCGCAGCGCGGGCAGTCCCACTCGTCGGGAATCTCCGCGTCGATGGCGAACGAGGGCTGAGCCTCGTGCCTGTTCGCGCACCAGTAGGAGATCCGGCGCCGGGGCGCGGACTCGCCACGCTCCGATTCGCCCGTCGGACCGGCACCAACCCTGGTGCCGCGAATCGCGTTACCGCCAACCATGAATCCTCACACCTACCGAATCGGCGGCGCGCCCCCCACAGGCACGCCGAAACAAGATCAGACCTTGAGCAGCAGACCCAGACCCACGATGCTGATCAGCCAGACCGCGCCGAGCAGCAGGGTGATCCGGTCGAGGTTCTTCTCGGCAACGCTCGAACCGGAGAGGCTGGACTGCATGCCGCCACCGAACAGCGACGAGAGACCGCCACCACGGCCACGGTGCAGCAAAACGGCTCCCACCAGCAGAAGGCTGGAAATGATCAACAGGATTTGCAGGAACAGCTTCATCTCATCCTCGCTGTGTGACGGACCGAATACCCAGGTTACCCGGTAGTGGACCCGATCAGGGCAGCGGCCCGCCAGCGGCGAGCGCGCAGAGTTTGGTGAACTCTTCGCCGTCGAGACTAGCGCCTCCGACGAGCGCGCCGTCGACGTTCTCGCAGGCCACCAGGTCGCCGATGTTGTTGGACTTGGCCGAGCCGCCGTACAGCACGCGGACCGCGGTCGCGACCTCGTCGCCGTACTTCTCGGCGAGCGTGGCGCGGATGGCCTTGCAGACCTCTTCGGCGTCGGCCGGGGTCGCCACCTTGCCGGTGCCGATCGCCCAGACCGGCTCGTAGGCGACGACCACGTCGCGCACCTGCTCGGCCTTGAGGCCCTTGAGGCCCTCGATCAGCTGGGTGGTGGTGTGCGAGATGTGCTCGCCCGCCTCGCGGACCTCGAGCTTCTCCCCGATGCAGAGGATCGGCTTGATGCCGTGCTTCAGCGCGGCCTTGACCTTCTTGTTGACCAGCTCGTCGCTCTCGAGGTGGTACTCGCGCCGCTCCGAGTGGCCGACGGTGACGTAGCTGCAGCCCAGCTTCGCCAGCATCGGGCCCGAGATGTCACCGGTGTACGCGCCCGAATCGTGGGGGGAGAGGTCCTGCGCGCCGTAGGTGAGCAGCAGCTTGTCGCCGTCGGTGAGGGTCTGCACGCTGCGGATGTCCGTGAACGGCGGCAGGACCGCCACGTCCACCTTCGCGTAGTACTTCTCCGGCAGCGCGAAAGCGATCTTCTGCACGAGCGCGATCGCTTCGAGGTGGTTCAGGTTCATCTTCCAGTTGCCCGCGATGAACACCTTGCGTGCCACTTAGTTCTCTCCCGCGTTGTCCAGAACCGAGACTCCGGGCAGTTCCTTGCCCTCGAGGTATTCCAGTGAGGCGCCGCCACCGGTCGAAATGTGCGAGAACCCGTCCTCGGGCAGGCCGAGCTGGCGCACCGCGGCGGCCGAGTCACCACCGCCGACGACGGTGAACGCGTCGCTCGCGACGAGCGCCTCGGCGACGGCACGGGTGCCACCCGCGAACGCCTCGAACTCGAACACGCCCATCGGGCCGTTCCAGAACACGGTCGCCGCGTCGGCCAGCTTGCCCGCGAACAGCTCGCGGCTCTTCGGGCCGATGTCGAGGCCCTGACGGTCGGCCGGGATGGCGGTCGCGTCCACGACCTCGTGCTCCGCGTCGGGCGCGAAGCCCGTGGCGGCGAGGACATCGACGGGGAGCACGAGCTCGACGCCCCGCTTCTCGGCTTCGGCGAGGAAGCCGCGCACCTGGTCGAGCTGGTCGGCCTGCAGCAGCGACTGGCCGACCTCGTGGCCCTGGGCCTTGAGGAAGGTGTACGCCATGCCGCCGCCGATGAGCAGGCGGTCGACCTTGGTCAGCAGATTCGCGATGACGCCCAGCTTGTCCGAGACCTTGGCGCCGCCGAGCACGACCACGTACGGGCGGGCCAGCTCGTCGGTCAGCTTCTTGAGCACGTCGAGCTCGGCCAGCACGAGGCCGCCCGCGTACACCGGGAGCACCCGCGCGATGTCGTAGACCGAGGCCTGCTTGCGGTGCACGACACCGAAGCCGTCGGACACGAAGGCGCCGCCGGGCACGAGCGCGGCGAGCTCGCCGGCCAGCGCGGCACGCTCATCGGCGTCCTTGCTGGTCTCGCGGGCGTCGAAGCGGACGTTCTCCAGCAGCGCGACCTTGCCGGCGGCCAGGCCCGCGACGGTCGACTTGGCGGACTCGCCGACCAGGTCGCCCGCGAGCGGGACCTCGAAGCCGAGCAGCTCGGCGAGCCGCTTGGCGACCGGGGCCAGCGAGAACTTGGCGTCGGGCTCGCCCTTGGGGCGGCCGAGGTGCGCGGTGACGACCACCTTCGCGCCCGCCTCGGCGAGCTTGGCGATGGTCGGCAGCGCCGCGCGGACGCGGCCGTCGTCGGTGATGGTGTCCCCGTCGAGCGGGACGTTCAGGTCGGAACGCACGAGTACGTACCGGTCCTGAACGCCCTCGCTCAGCAGGTCATCGAGGTTCTTGACGGTCATCGATCAGGAGAGCTTGTTGCCGACGAGGACGATGAGGTCCGCGAGGCGGTTCGAGTAGCCCCACTCGTTGTCGTACCAGCCGACGACCTTGACCTGGTCGCCGATGACCTTGGTCAGCGGCGCGTCGTAGATGCAGGACGCCGGGTCGGTGACGATGTCGCTCGACACGATCGGGTCGGTGTTGTAGCGCAGGATGCCCTTGAGCGCGCCTTCGGCGGCGGCCTGGTAGGCGGCGTTGATCTCCTCGACCGTGGCGGTCTTCTTCAGCTTGACCGTGAGGTCGGTGGCCGAGCCGGTCGGGACCGGGACGCGGAAGGCGAAACCGTCCAGCTTGCCCTGCAGCTCGGGGAGCACCAGGCCGATGGCCTTCGCGGCGCCGGTCGACGACGGCACGATGTTGACCGCGGCGTTGCGGGCGCGGCGCAGGTCCTTGTGCGGCGCGTCCTGCAGGTTCTGGTCCTGGGTGTACGCGTGGATGGTGGTCATCAGGCCGTGCTCGATGCCGAAGGCGTCGTTCAGGACCTTGGCCAGCGGGCCGAGGCAGTTCGTGGTGCACGAGGCGTTCGAGATGATGTTCTGCGAGCCGTCGTACTTGTCGTCGTTGACGCCCAGGACGACCGTCAGGTCCTCACCCGTGGCCGGCGCGGAGATGATGACCTTCTTGGCGCCGCCGGCGAGGTGCGCCTTGGCGGCGTCGGCCTTGGTGAAGAAGCCGGTCGACTCGACGACCACGTCCACGCCCAGGTCGCCCCAGGGGAGGTTGGCCGGGTCGCGCTCGGCGAGCGCCTTGATGGTCTTGCCGTCGACGACGATGCCCTCGTCGGAGACGCTGACCTCACCCGGGAAACGGCCCAGGATGGAGTCGTACTTCAGCAGGTGGGCCATGGTGTTGACGTCACCGAGGTCGTTGAACGCGACCACCTCGATGTCGTGGCCTGCGGCCTTGACGGCCCGGAAGAAGTTGCGGCCGATCCGACCGAAGCCGTTCACACCTACGCGCACAGTCACTGCTGCCACTCCTCTTGAAGCTCGAAGATTTGCCTTCTCGGCCGCAACACTAGCGTGCTGGCCTGGGCGTACTTGACCGCCCCGAAGAGACTTGCACCACTACAGCTTGCGGTCAAGAATCGATTCAGGTGTGGCGGCGGCTGCTGTTTCAACGACGGTTGGACACCCGACTGTTCGTGATCGAGCAAGAAGGACTTGACCTGCTGCTTCGACCCCGAAAACGGACCTGTCCCGGCCAGTGGTTCACAGGGCCAGCTCCTTCTCCAGCGGAGTGCGGAACCTGGGGATGAAACGGATGTCCCCGAGCCACCCGGCGAGCCGGTCCGCTTCGGCCTCGATCGCCCGCCCGGCGGCCTTGCCCACGTCGACCAGCAGACGGGTGGCGATTTCGCCGTCCGGGCGCTGCGCCCAGCCGCCTGCGATACGTCCGTCACACCAGATGGTCGGGCCGACGTTGCCGTACCGGTCGAACAGCGCCGCCTTGTGCTCGCCGAGGTACCACTCGCGCTCGGCCCAGCCCATCGGCGTCGGATCGAGCGCGGGCAGCAGCGCGATCCACGGCCCGGGGTCCGGCACCGGCTCCAGATCGTCGACGAGCAGGAGGCCCGTTGTGCCGTCGAGGTCGACCTCGACGGGCTCGACGAGCGCGAGCGCCTTCTTGGTCTGGCCCGCCGTCCACCCGGTCCACCAGCGCAGGTCGGCGATCGGCGCCGGGCCGAACGCGTACAGCCAGCGGCGGGCCAGCTCGGCACGCGCGGCATCCGCGTCCCATTTTTGGAGCCCGCCGGGCAGCCAGTCTTCGAGCGTGGACCAGTGATACTGCTGGGAGATCCACGACCCGCGCGGGCGGCCGCGGACGATCCGCCCGTCGACGGCCAGCTGGGCCAGCACGCGGCTGGTGACGTTGCCGATCGCCGCGTACGGCTTGCCCTTGGCCATGTGCAGCTGCTGCTTGAGCCGAGGCTCGTCATCGGTGAGCTGCTGCGCCAGCGCGGAGCCCCTGGCGGACAAGGCTTTCAGCGTCGACTCCTCGACCTCGGCGAGCCACTCCCCCGCGTTCGGCACGTTCTCCGGATGCCCGATCGTCTCCAGGTGCTGGACGAGCTTGCGCCGCTCGGTGCGCGCCACATCCGCCGAGCAGGCCGCCTGGACCACCGCCGCGGTCTCCCGGTCCAGCACGAACATCGTGCGGCGCATGCCGAGTATCCGCACCAGCGTCCGGTCGTCGTAGAGCGCCCGCTCCAGCTCGGCCACGTCGGGATCCGCCACGCGGGCGGCGGCCGAGAGGTGCACCGTCGCCGGGTCCGTCGCGTGCAGCGCGAGCAGGCCCGCGGTGGCCTGCTCGACCGTCGCGGCCTTGACCGCGAGCCCATGGCGGCGGGCCAGCCTCGCCCGCCGCTGCTCGATCCCGATTCTCACGCATCGTTAGTACCACCCGGCACCGACAAAAACCCGTCGTGAGGGTACGGCCGGTTCTAACCGGTCGTACCACTCACGACCTCTTGCGCTGGGGGACCTGGGTCGTGCGCGTTGCGGGCGGTTCTAACCGCCCGCAACGCTCACGACCCCCGATGCGCGCACCCGCGCGTGAGGCGGGAGTTGCTGTAGGGGCAGATGCGACTCGTGGGGGCTCGTGTGGCGCCGGGCCGGGCGGTCGATCCACATGAACGCCCCGTTCATTACGTTGAGCGTTGCGAACGCCCCGTTCATGCGGCCCAACCAGGGCGAAGGGGCCCGGTCGTGAGTGGTTTGGCCGGTTCTAACCGGCCTAAACACTCACGACCTCGTTTGGTCCGGTCGTATCGGGCGCTATTGGTATCCGCGGCGCGGGCGGTGGCCGGTTAGCATCGCGGCCATGGTCTCCGGTGGTCACTTCCTGGCGTTCGCGGCGCTGACGTTCCTCATGGTCGTCGTGCCCGGTCCGAGCGTGCTGTTCACGATCAGCCGCGCGCTCACGGCGGGCAGGCGCGAGGCGCTGCTGACCGTGCTCGGCAACGCGACCGGGGTGTACGCGCAGGTCGTGGCGGTGGCGTTCGGGCTCGGCGCGATCGTGCAGTCCTCGGCCGCGGTGTTCACCGCGATCAAGCTGGCAGGCGCGGTGTACCTGGTGTACCTCGGCGTGCAGGCGATCCGGCACCGACGCAAGCTCACCGAGGTCTTCGCGTCCGAGGTTCGCGCGTCTTCGGGGCGGCTGCTCACGCTGATGCGCGACGGGTTCGTCGTCGGCTTCGCCAACCCGAAGTCGATCGTCTTCCTGGCGGCGATCCTGCCCCAGTTCGTCGACTACCCGGCCGGGTCGGTGCCGCTGCAGATCCTCGTGCTCGGCATCGCGCTGCCGGTGATCGCGCTGCTGTCGGACTCCGCGTGGGCGCTGGTCGCGGGCACCGCGCGGGCCTGGTTCGCCCGCTCGCCGAAACGGCTGGAACTGCTCGGTGGCACCGGCGGCGTGGTCATGATCGGCCTCGGCACCTCGCTGGCGGTCAGCGGCCGGGACTGAGCCGCCGCACCACGAGCCCGAGCACGAGGTCACCGTAGGCGTATCCGAAGCGCCGCGAGTCGACGCTGCCTTCGGCGTTGTCGCTGAGCAGCACCAGCCGGTCGGGCGGCACGGTCTCGTCACCCTCGACGGCCTTCGCCACGGCGGCGGGAACGGGGTCGCCCGGCAGCGCCGCGACGCGTTTGATCAGCCATGACCGGTCCGACAGCGCGGGCACACAGGCAACAACGATGTCCCCGACCGACAGCCGCGACAGCCCGGACCGCCACACCAGCACCCGGTCACCGTCGGACAGCGCGGGCTCCATGCTGTCGCCCGACACCGTCACCGCCGAAAGCCGGCCGGCGACCCAGCGCGCCGCACCGGCCAGGCCGGCCGCGCCCAGCACGGCCACCCACACCTTCATCCCAGTAACTCCCCCATCAACGACAACTCGCACACAGGAAACCCCGTGTGCTCGCCACCATGACGCCGAAACCGGGACAAAGGTTTCCACAATGACTGATTTCACCGCTTGGCTGCAAAATCACCCGGGGCGGCGCGGCCAACCCGCGATCATGAGTCCTTGCTGAAGAGCCTGGTCGCGGAGATGCGGGAGGTCCCGTCCGGGTCTTCGAGCTCGTCGAGCGCCGTGCGGATGGTCGCGTCGACCGACAGGTACTTGCGGCCCGCGCGGAGGTCGGCGTCGTTGCGGAGGCGGACGATCAGCGGGAACTCCGACAAAGCGCCCGCGTCGAACAACCCCGTCGTATAGATCAGCTGCACGCCCAAGGCGCTCGCCACCACCCGCTGCAGCTCCAGCAGGTACCCGGCCGAGGCGCGGCCGATCGGGTTGTCGAGGAAGAGCACGCCCGAGTGCCGGTTGCGCATGCGACCGCGGTTGTTGGCGCGCAGCGCGGCCAGGGTGCAGTACAGGATGATCGCCGCGGTCAGCTGCTGGCCGCCGGAGAACACGTCGCGGATCTCCGAGACGCGCTGGCGTTCGGTGCGCAGCACCGAGTCCGGCTTGAGCATGTCGACGCGGAACCCCTTGGGCACCGCGGCCTGGACGCCGCGCAGCACCAGCGAGATGCCGTCGCGCTTGACGTCGCGGCCGTCGCTCGTCTTGCCCGCCGCGGCCTCGTCGACGACGCCGCCGAGCGCTTCGGCGAGGACGTTCTCCTCGGGGTCGGCGAAGCGGATGCGCAGGAACTCCTGGCCGGACCAGTCGCCGAGGCCTTCGGGCAGCCGCGAGAGGCGCTGCGCCGAGCGGAGCATGCGCAACGCGCCGTCGACCATGCCCTGCAGGCGGGCCACGATGCCGGACCGGTGGCGGTCGATCTGGGCGAGGTCGTCGGTCAGGGTACGCAAACGCGGGCGCAGCGCGACGGCCCACTCGGCCGCGTTGCCGGGCAGCGCGTCCCGCTTGACCGAGATGATCTGCTGCCGGACCGGGCTCGCGAGCTTTTCGAAGCGCTTGTCGGTCGCGTACTGCGCGAGGTTGTCGGCCGCCGACCGGACGCGCCGCTCGGCCTCTTCGACCACGCGCATGGCGTCGGCGAGCGAGGTGTTCAAGCGCGAGTACTTGGCCTGCGCCGTTTCGACGTCGCCGTCGAAGACCGACTCCGGCTCGTCGTCGGTGAGCAGGTGCGCCAGCGACTCGGCGAGCATCTTGAACCCCGCCGCCGAAGACGTGGCCGAGTCGAGGACGTGCTCAGCTTCGGAACGCCTGGCCTGCGCTTCTTCCCAGACGCGGGCGGCTCCGGCCGCTTCCTCGGCCGCCGCGTCGATGAGTTCGAGGCCGTGCTCGACGTCGCGCGGGCGGCCGTAGTGCTCAAGCGACGCGGGCTGCTTCGGGAGCTGGTCCAGCTCGGCACGCCTGGTCGCGACCTGGCCGATGATCTCGCTTTGCTCGTTCTCCAGCGCCGCCACCGCACGGCCGGCCCTGGCGTACGCGGCGGCGCGCGTCGCGGCGTCGGAGCCGTCGGCGGTCTCCAGCAGCTGACGGGACCGGTCGCGGATGGCCGGGTCGAGCGCTTCGAGCGCGGCCCGCGCGGAGGACTCCGCGCTTTCCGCCTGGTCCAGCTCGGCGCGCAGGTCGCTGCCGACCTCGACCTTGGCGTACGCGTCGCTCGCCGACACGAAGGTGCGGCGGAGCACGTCGATCGGCTCGTCGGGCACCGGGTCGTCCTCGGACACCGAGCCACCGCCCGGCACCTCGGCGAGTTCGGCGCGGGCGCCGCTGGCCGTGCGGCGGTGCCCGTCGGCCGTGCGCTGTTCCTCGGCGGCCTCGTCGCGCAGCTTGGCGGCACGCGCGGCGGCCATCTCGGCCTCGGCGGAGGCTCGCGAGGCGATCTCGGCGAACCGCTCCGCCTCATCCGTCCACTGTGGAATCCGGGCGGCCCGCGCGGCCAGCTCCGTCAGGACCCGGGCGCGCTCGTCACCGGAGCGCAATTCCCCGCGCAGCAACGGAACCGCCTCGCGCAGCCGGGCGCGGCGCGCGGACAGGTCCTGCAGCGACCGCTCCGCGACCGTCACCTCGGTCTCGGCTTCGGCGAGTTCGGTCGCCGCCGCTTCGGCCTCCTCGGCGAGCGTGGCGATCGCGCCGGGCGGGTAGTCCTCGCGCCAGGTGGTGAGCTTCCACTCGAGCGCGGCGTCGTCGCCGACCGCGGCGCCGAGCGCCTCCAAAGCCTTCTGCCGCCGCGAATTCCGGGCCGCGATCGCCTCGCGCTCGGCGTCGGCCGCGTCCTCGTCGTACATCGCGGGGTTCGGCGTGACCAGGAATTCGACGCCGGGGATGGCGGCTTCTTCCTTCATCGCCGCGGTCGTCGACACCGGCAGCACGACCCGGGGCAGGAGCTTCGCCTCGGCGAGTGCGTCCTTGGCTCGCGGCAGCTGCTTGGCGTCGTTCACCAGCACGCCGCCGACCAGATGCGGCAGGTCGGCGAGCACCCTCGCGCGGGCCGAAGCATCCATTGTGGACAGATAGCGCCAGCCGGACCAGGCCGTGATCCCGGCTTTCTCCAGCACTTCCAGCGCGGACTGGACCTCGGGCGGCGCGGGCAGGAGACCGCCGTCGCCCAGCGCGCCGAGCGCGCGCTCGTCGATCGACTCCTCGATGCGCAACGCCGTCTGCTCGCGCTCGGCCTCGGCGCGCGCTTCCTTGAGCCGCTTCAGTAAAGCGGGCGTGTCCGTCTCCAGCTGGACGTTCTCGCCGCCGAGCAGTTCGAGCAGGCGCGGGTGCGCGGCGAGACTGTCGGTGCGCCGATGCGCGACGGCCAGCTCCTGCGCCGTCCGTTCGGCACGCGCGTGCGCGGAAGAAGCCTTCTGCTGCACGCGATGCAGCTCGGTCTGCGCCTCGCTGTACTCCTCTTCGGCGTGCGCCAGGTCGGCCTCGCGCGCCGACAGCTCGCCGATCGCGTTCTCCGACCGCGTCTTCGCCTGCTGCGCGGCCGTCGCCAGCTCGGCGGCGTCGGCCAGCAGCCCGTCCTTGACGGCCTGGCGGACCTCGGCGCGCACCTCGTCGATCCGCGCGGTCAGCTGCGCGTGCTCGGCGCGGTGCTTGGCCGCCGTGCTCGTCGCCTCGTCGCGCTGCTCCTGCGCTTCCGCCGCCGCGGCGAGGGAACGTTCGGCGCGGTCCTGCGCGGTCTGCGCCTGGTCACCGGCTTCGGCGGCCAGCGCGAGCAAGCCACGCGCCAACGCGACCGCCGCCGCGTTCTTGGCCTCCAGCGCGGGTTTCGCGGTCTGCTCCCGCTCCCCCACGAGCGCCCGGATGTCGGCGGCCTTGCGGACCGCGTTGGCGTGCGCGAGCACCGTGCCGGTCTCACGCCAAGCCTCGGCGGCCGCGCGGGCTTCGGCGAGTTCGGCGTCGACGCGCTTGCGTTCCTCGGTCGCCGCCGCGAGCCGCAGGTCCGCGACGACCCGGCGCAGCTCGGTGACCACCGCGGCGAGCCTGCGGTGATCCCCTTCGGCGAGCTTCTCGGCGTCGCGCGTCTCGTTGACGTGCGCTTCGAGGCCGTCGAGCCGCTCGGACTCCAGCCGGTGCCGCGCGGTGACGGCGCCCGCGAGCGTCTGCGCCTCGGCGCGGGACTTGCCTGCGAGCTTGCGCGAGGCGGCGGCGATGCCCTCCTCCTCGGACAGCGGTGTCAGCAGGTCGAGCGCGCCCGCGACGAAGTCACGCTCGGCCAGCAGTTCGCCGCGCTGGCTGAGGTTGTGCGCGTAGGTCTGCACGACCTCGGCGAGATCACGCGGGTCGTCCTCGGCGATGACGGCCTTGAGCAGGAACTCGACGAACGCCTCGTCGCTGGTGAACGCGAAGGCGTCCGCCGCCTCGCCCTCGCCCGCGTTCATCGCGCGCTGGTAGCGGAACAGCTCGGTGTCGAGGCCGAGCGCGTCGAGCCGCTCGGTCCATTCGTGGTGCCGCCGCGTCCAGGCCAGTTCGAGCTCCGGCTCGGCCATGTGCGCGGCGACCAGCTTCTCCTGGAACGCGGACATGGTCAGCAGGCGGCCGTCGACGGTCAGCGGCAGCGTGTCGAGGCCGAGTGAAGTGCTGGGGTGGAAGCAGAACCACGAGTCGATGAGGTTCGCCGGGTCCGAGGACGTGACGTGCCCGCGCCACTCGGAGACCTTGCCGGTGATGATCCGCGCGCCGGTCTCGGTGTGCTGCCATTCGAGCACGACGTGCGAAACGTCCTTGGCGCTGACGAACTTCTCGAGCACACGCGTGTTGGTCGTGCCGACCACCTGGCGGCGGCCGGGCAGCATGACCGAGAAGATCAGCTTGATCAGCACGGACTTGCCGCCGCCGTTCTCCAGGAACAGCACGCTCGCCGGCGACGGGCGCCGCGGCAGCCCCTGCTCGGCGGAGTGGATGCCCGCGCTGAACAACGCGTCCTGCGTCGGCGCCTTGACGATCTCGCCGACCTCGCTGAAGTCCAGCAGCACGTCCTGGTACCGGGCGCCGGCCGGGCCGATGGAATGCAGGCGGACCCTCGAAAGTTCGTACATGCCCGCCTCTAGAGTGTGTCCGAAATGGACGGTCGAAGGGTGCCGGCGCCGTCGCCGACCGAGACCACGTTCAGCGCCAGCAGCTCCTCGAACGCGCTGTCGGCGGCGAGCTCGCGCACCTGCACCTGGTAGCGCGGGGTGGTCCGGTACGTGCCGCCCTGCTCGGTGTTGACCTGCACCAGGAACCCTTGCTCGGCAAGGAAACGCAGCGCCCGCGAGACCATGCCGCGGGTGGTGTCCGAAGCGAGCCTGCCGTCCTTGGTGGCCGCCGCGGCCGGGCGCCGCGCGTAGGCGCGCCACGCCTGCTCCAGCTCGGGGGCGTCGGACAGCGGGTCGTTGTTCAGCTCCGCCTTGGCCGCGCGCTCGTCCAGGATCCGGCAGGCCTCGCGGACCACGCCGTCGACCTGCTCGACGGTCACCCGGCCGATATAGGTGTCGTTCGCCAGGTCGTCGGGGCGCGGGTAGCCGAGCGACGCGGTCGCCAGGTGCACGATGCCGTGCAGCACCTTCTCGGTCTCGCGCCGCTCGCGGATCTTGCTCTGCCGCGCGTAGGAGTCCATCTTGATCTCGAAGACCGACTCGTCGGTGGCCGCGAGCACCGCGCCCGACATCGCGCTGACGTCGAGCACCATCAGCCCGAGCCCGGCCGCGACCGAGTTCGTGAGCTGCTTGAACGCGCTGTCCTCGCCATAGCGCCGCACGAGGTCGGCGTACACGACGTCACGCCCGGGCAGCTGCTTCGGGCGCATGCCGAAGGAGATCAGCCTCGCGGCCGATTCGGCGTCTCCCAGGACACTCACGCGCTTTCCTCCCTTTCGATCCACGCCGAAGCGAGCAGCAGGTCCGCGCCGCCGAACTCCGGATCGTCCAGCACCTGGCCGTCGTCGACGGCGATCAGGGCCCGATCGTCGCCCTGGCGGACCGCGGCCGCCACTTCGGGGCTGTAGGCGTACAGCGCCCGCAGCGCGACGAGCCGCGCGAGCTGCGGGTCGATCTCCCTGGCCGCCGCGATCAGGCCGGACAGGCGCCGGGGCACCTCGGGCAGGTCGAGCAGCTCGTCGGCCTGGCGCCACTGCTCGTCGCTGTAGTAGTCCAGTGTCTCCGACGGCACGAGCTCGGGCTCGGGCACCTCCCCGACCGTCTTGTCACGCTCGGGCGCCGGCCGCAGCAGCAGCGAGACCAGCGAGGACAGCGACGGCACGATCGGCACGTCCAGCCCGGACGCGCCGTGGAAGAACCGCTCGACCGGCGCGACCGCGTCGGCGATCGGCAGCTCCAGCGTCGGCACCAGCAGCTGGCCGAACAGGTCGATCGTGGCGCGCTGCGGCGGACCGGAGAACTGCTGGCGGTCCTGCTCGGCGCGGAACGTGGCGCCCGCCGCCTGCAGCCGCGACTGGAGCTGGGTGTGCCGGGAGATGCAGTCGCCGACGATGTCGACCAGCTCGGCCGCCCGGCGCTTGCGGTCGGGGTCCTCGGCGTCGTCGCGGGCGGTGGTGATGTTCTTCAGGATCGCGTTCTCGGCGCGGAACCGGGCTTCGATGTGGGTGAGCGCCGAGTCGAGCAGCTCGGGCATCTCCTTGTCCCAGTCGACGGCCCGCACGTCGCGGCGGGTGGCGTCGAGCTTCGCGCGCAGCGTCTCGCCGTACTGGACCGTGCGGTAGCGGGCCTGCTCGGCGGCGAGCTTCGCGTCGGCGAGCCTGCCGCGCTGGATCAGGTTCTCCAGCTTGACCTCGGCGGCGATCTGCGCGGACTCGACGTCGGTGTCCAGCGCGCCGACCAGCACGTTGATCGCCTCGTCGCTGGCGCGCAGGTAGACCTCGCCGTCGGGCGCGGCCAGCTCGACCAGGAGCTTGAAGTCGAACGCGCGGCGCTGGTAGCGGCCTTGCGCGTCGACGCTGCCGTAGACCCGCCGGAAGCCGCGGTCGGCCGTGCCGACGTTGATCAGGTTGTCGAGCACCCACTTGGCGACCCTGGTGTGCTCGGCGGCGGAGCGGCCGGGCGCCTGCGCCGCGATGAACGGCTGCAGCCTGCGGATCACCTCGTGGTGGTCGGCGCCGGTGTCGAAGTCCATCGCGATGGTGACCTGGTCGATCGTGTGCAGCGCGATCTCGGCCATCTGGTAGACCGTCGCGTCCGCCCAGTCCAGCAGCGCCTTGCGCGAGTCGAGGTCGTGCAGCGGCGCTGTGCAGGCGAGCGCCTTCAGGCGACGGGCCAGGCCCTCGTCACCCACGATCAGCTCGGTGTCTCGCACAGCGGGCCAGGTTAGTCGCCGCCACCGACACTCCGCTCGGGTGACCCACGCGCGAACGGGCGGAACTCACGGTAGCGTCCGTGATCATGCGCGAGATGAGCCGGGACGAGTGGTGGAAGTTCGCCAGCGAGGGCACGCGGACGGGGAAGCTGGCGATCGTGCGCGCGGACGGGCGCCCGCACGTGACGCCGATCTGGTTCCTGCTGAACGAGACACCCGACGGCGACGAGCTCGTGTTCACCACCGGCAAGGAATCGCTCAAAGGAAAGGTCCTGCGGCGCGATCCGCGGCTTTCCCTGTGCGTCGATGATCAGAAACCGCCGTTTTCCTACATCCAATTCAGCGCGATCGCGACGCTGCACGAGGATCTCGCGGAAATGTACCGGTGGGCGAGAGATATCGGTGGCCGGTACATGGGGACGGGCCGCGCCGAGGAATACGGGAAACGAAACGCCGTTCCGGAGGAATACCTGGTGCGCGCGAAGATCACGAAAGTCATCGCCAGCGCGGGGATCGCTGACTGACACGAGGGCGCGTCAAGCGGCCACCGGGCTGACGGACTGGTCCGGTCGGTGACGTTCTGCCCGAATCCAGCCGAAAGTCGCTCACCATAAGTAAGCGCTTTCCGTCGGTATTGACACACCTCGCGCGAAGGTGTGTGATCTGTCCCATAGAAAGGAAACTTTCTTAACTAAACGTGTGGGCTGATAACCCGCATCCGCCGGTGCTCCACCCTCCGTCGTACCCCGGATATCTACTTAGGAGGCCTCCGTGGCACCCCGTCCACACTGGCGCGCGTTACTGGCGTGCGCGGCCGCGACAGCGACAGCGGTCGCGCTCGCGCCCGCACTCCCGGCTTCGGCCGCACCCGTCGACTACCAGTCCGAATCAGCGACGATCGGCCAGGGCGTCGTCGAGTCGAACCACGCAGGCTACACCGGCAGCGGGTTCGTCAACTTCGACAACGTCACGGGCAGCTACGTCGAATACTCCGTGAACGCCGCGCAGGCGGGCTCGTACAAGCTGACCTTCCGCTACGCCAACGGCACCACGGTCGACCGCCCGCTGGCGGTCACGGTCGACGGCGGCAACGCGGGCACCGTGTCCTTCCCCGGCACCGGCGCGTGGACCACCTGGGTCACCAAGGACCTCACGGTCAGCCTGACCGCGGGCGTCAACAAGATCCGGACCACCGCGACCACGGCCAACGGCGGCCCGAACGCGGACAAGATCTCGCTCGACTTCTCCGGCGCCGCGGACACCGAACCGCCGTCCGCGCCGAAGAACCTGACCATGAGCAACCTCAAGCCGACGGCGGCGACCTTCACCTGGGAGGCGGCCACCGACAACGTCAAGGTCACCCGGTACGAGATCAACCGCGGCGGCAACACGCTCAAGGTGGTCGACGGCAACACGCTGTCCGCGACCGTCGACAACCTGACCGCGAACACCGACTACGACGTCTCGGTCGGCGCGTTCGACGCGGCGGGCAACGCCTCGCAGCAGAGCAACGTCGTGCAGTTCAAGACGCCGCCGAGCAACGACACCGAGCCGCCGACCGTGCCGGGCAACCTGCGCTCGACCGGCGTCACGGCGAACAGCGTCTCGCTGGCGTGGAACGCCTCCACCGACAACAGCGGCACCGTCGCCGGCTACGACGTCTACCAGGGCGCCACCAAGGTCGCGAGCACGAGCACCCTCGACGCGACGGTGACCGACCTGGCCGCGAACACCAGCTACACCTTCACCGTCAAGTCGCGCGACCCCGACGGCAACACCTCGGCGGCCAGCAACGCGGTGACCGTGAAGACCACCGGCGGCACCGGCGGCGCGGGCGGCGTGCCCGAGTACGACAAGGACATCGCCAAGGTCGACCTGGCCTGGGCCGTGGACTTCCTGCCGGACGGCTCGGCGCTGGCGACCGAGCGCGACCGCTTCGAGATCCTCAAGATCAGCCCGTCCGGCCAGAAGACCACGCTGGGCAAGGTCCCCGGCGCGGTCACCACGACCGGTGAAGGCGGCCTGCTGGGCCTGGCGATCTCGCCGAACTGGTCCGCCGACCACGCGATCTACGTCTACCACACGGCTTCCGGCGACAACCGGATCGTGAAGATGACCTACGACGGCACCACCCTGTCGTCCACCTCGACCCCGGTGCTCACCGGGATCGCGAAGAACCGCTACCACAACGGCGGACGGCTCAAGTTCGGCCCGGACGGCAAGCTCTACGCCACCGTCGGCGACGCCAAGAACGGCGGCAACGCGCAGAACAAGAGCTCGCTCAACGGCAAGATCCTGCGGCTGAACGCCGACGGCTCCGCGCCTTCGGACAACCCGTTCTTCGCCACCGGCGGCAACGCGCGCTACGTGTGGAGCTACGGCCACCGCAACCCGCAGGGCATCGCCTGGGACTCGCGCGGCCAGCTGTGGGCGGCCGAGTTCGGCGAGTCCAGCCAGGACGAGCTGAACCTGATCCAGAAGGGCGGCAACTACGGCTGGGACGGCTGTGAAGGCACCATCGGCGACTGCGGTGGCTCCATCGCGCCGAAGAAGACCTGGTCGACCTCGTCCGGCGGCCCCTCGGGCATCACGATCGTCAACGACTGGATCTACATCGCCGCGGTGACCGGCTCCCAGCTCTACGTCACGCAGATCAACGCGGCGGGCAACGGCGTCGGCACCGTCAAGTCCGTCTTCGGCGGGCGCTGGGGCAGGCTCCGCGACGTCGTCAAGTCGCCGGACGGCGGCCTCTGGCTGACCTCGACCAACAACGACAAGAACGGCGGCTCGCCCGGCACCATCGACAACGTGGTGGTGCGGCTGAAGTTCCCGGGCGGGACCGACCCCGGCCCCGGCACCGGCGACTTCGCGCTGACCAGCTCGGCGTTCAAGGACAACGCGACCATCCCGACCAAGTACACCTGCGCCGGTGACGGCGTGGCCGGTCAGGACGTCTCGCCGCCGCTCGCCTTCGGGCCCGGCACGACCGCCGCGAAGGGCTACGCGATCGTCTTCGCCGACGTCGCCAACGGCGGCAACAAGCTCCACTGGGCGATCTGGGACATCCCGGCGTCGGCCACGGGGCTGCCGGAAGGCCTCGGGGCGGGCTTCAACGTCCCGAACCAGGCCGGCGCCAAGCAGAAGGCCATGGGCAGCGGGGCGAACTCGCAGAAGTTCTTCGGCCCCTGCCCCGGCGGCTCGACCCACCCGTACACCTTCACGCTCTACGCGCTGAAGGCGGCGACCGTGCCCGGCATCACCTCGAGCTCGACCATGGCGCAGATCGAGACGGCCATCAAGGCCAACTCGTCGGCCAGCGTCAAGCTGCGCGGCAACTCGAACGCCGGCACCTGATCGACGGCCGGGGTGACGCGAGGGCGAACCCGTCACCCCGGCCGTGACCAACCCCGATACGTCAGCCCCCTGGACTCGCTTCCAGGGGGCTGACGTGCTTCTTGTATTGTTCGCGCATCATGAAGGGGATCTTGCGGGGGCATTGGCCGTTCCTCATCGTGCTCGCTTCCGGCCTGGTCCTGCGCGTGCTGACGATGGCCGCGTACTACCCCGCGTTCTGGTTCCAGGGCGACAGCGGCGCCTATCTGAAGGCCAGTGGCCAGCTGGCTCCGGGAAACGGGCCGAACACCCTCGGCTATCCCCTTTTCCTGGCGATTTTCCGTCCTTTCGGCTCGCTCGCGCTCGTTTCGGCCGTGCAGCACCTGCTCGGGCTCGGGCTCGCCGTCCTCCTCTACGTGTTCCTGCGCCGCCGCGGCCTGCCCGGCTGGATGGCGGTGGTCGGCGCGACGCCGACGCTGCTCGACGGGCACCAGATCACCCTGGAGCACTACCTGCTCGGTGAGGCGCTGTTCACTGTGCTGCTCACCGCGTCGATCATCGTGCTGCTGTGGAACGACCGGCCGACCTGGCTGATGTGCGCAGGCGCCGGGGCGTTGCTCACCGGCGCCGTGCTGACCAGGACGGTCGGCCTTGGGATCTGCGCGCTGGTGCTGGTGTATCTGGTGATCCGGCGTGCCGGACTGAAGCAGGTGCTGGCGTTCGGGCTGACCGTGCTGGTGCTGATGCTCGGCTATCTCAGCTGGTCGAAGGTGGCGAACGGGCACTTCGCGCTGAGCACCGCGCAGGGCCGCTACCTCTACGCCCGCACCGCGATCGTCGCGGACTGCTCGAAGCTGGACCTCACCGACGAGCAGCGTCCACTGTGCCCTCGCGAGCCGCTCGACCAGCGGCCGGAGCGGCCCGACTGGTACCTGTGGGTCTCCCCGGTGCTGAAGGACTACGGCCCCGAACGCGACGACATCCCCGGCGGGTTCGCGAAGGCCGTCATCACGCAGCAGCCGCTCGACTACGCGGGTTCGGTGCTGTCCGACCTCGGCAAGTACCTGCTGCCCGGACAGCAGAACTACGGGCCGTCGATGAACTGCCTGTCGTCGTGGTGGCTGATGCCGTCCGATCTGCGCGACACGGTGGCGAAGGAGGACCGCTGCAAGCCGTTGCTCGCCGACGGTGCGAGCTTCGCGAGCGAGCCGTCCGAGTCCCAAGTGGAGCCTTCGGCGCTGCGCGACTTCCTCGCTTGGTACTCACGCCATGTCCAGACTCCGCACACCGCACTCGGCATCGCCGTGCTGCTGGGCCTGGCCGCTTTGGTGTTCCGCCCGCGCCGCGGCCGCTGGCGTGACGGGCTCGACGCCGGCCTGCTGGTCGGCACCGGGCTCGCTCTGATGGTCGTCGCGGTGGCGACGTCGATGTACGAACCGCGCTACGGCGTCCCCTCGATCACCCTGATGGCCGCAGGCGCGATGCTCGCGGTCCACCGGCTGCGCGGCGCCTCGGCGCGCGCGGAGTCACCTGAGTTGGAGAACGTGTGAACCAGAACCTCGAAGTGACCGTGCTGCTGCCCTGCCTCAACGAGGCGGAGACGCTGGCCGTCTGCGTGACCAAGGCCGTCAAGTGCCTCGAAGAGCTGGGCGTCGAAGGCGAGGTGCTGGTCTCGGACAACGGCAGCACCGACGGCTCCCAGGAGATCGCGGTGCAGTGCGGCGCCCGGGTGGTCAACGCGCCGATCCGCGGCTACGGCGGTGCGCTCATCGCGGGCATCGAGAACGCACGCGGCAAGTACGTGATCATGGGCGACGCCGACGACTCGTACGACCTCGGCAACCTCGGCCCGTTCATCGAGAAGCTGCGCGCGGGCCACGACGTGGTCATGGGCAACCGGTTCCGCGGCGGCATCGCGCCCGGCGCCATGCCCGCGCTGCACAAGTACCTGGGCAACCCGGTGCTGAGCTGGCTCGGCCGCAAGCTGTTCGGGCTGCGTGACGTCGGTGACTTCCACTGTGGACTCCGCGGCTTCAACCGCGACCGCATCCGGGAGCTGGACCTCTGCATGCCGGGCATGGAGTTCGCCTCGGAGCTGGTGGTCCGCGCGGCGCTGGCGGGCTACGACCTCGTCGAGGTGCCGACCACGCTGAAGCCGGACGGCCGGTCCCGGCCGCCGCACCTGCGCACCTGGCGTGACGGCTGGCGTCACCTGCGCTTCCTGCTGGTGTTCGCGCCCGGCAAGACGCTGGTGGGTCCCGGGGTCCTGCTGTTCCTGCTGTCGCTGGTCGCGACGGTCGCGCTGACCGCCGGGCCGGTGACGATCGGCAGCGTGCGGTTCGACCTGGCCGCGCTGGTGTACGCGAGCCTGGCGTTGCTGGCGAGTGTGCAGCTGCTGCTGTTCGGCGGCTGCGCGAAGCTGTACGGGCGCGCCAACGGGCTGACCAAGGACACCGGGTCACGGCTGCTTTCCCTGATGCGGCTGGAAGTACTGCTCGGCATCGGCGCGGTGCTGCTGCTCGGCGGCCTGGTCGGCACCGGGTTCGCGGTGTCGATCTGGAGCTCGGCCGACTTCGCGGACCTGCGTCCCGAGGAGATCATCCGGGTCGTCATGCCGTCGGCGACGGCGATGGCGGTCGGCATCGTGTGCGTGTTCTCCGGGCTGCTGGCGAGCCTGCTCACTTTGCGCACCGCCCCGCGCAAGCCACCCGCGGTGACCGAGGAAGAGATCCTCGCGGAAGCCGCCCTCGAGCTTGGGGCGTAAGGGGTCGTGAGTGTTCCGGCCGGTTAGAACCGGCCGGAACACTCACGACTACCAGCCGAAGAGGTTCTTCATGATGCGGGCGCAGCGGTCGGTCATGGCCGTGGCGTCCTCGCCCGGCTGGTCGATCCACCAGCTGATGAGCGAGTCGACCACCCCAGTCCACACGTGCGCGATGGCCTCGATGTCCTGGTTCTCGGTGAGCCCGCGCGCGTGCATGAGCTGCGTCGCGCCGATCAAGGCGAACGCGTCCAGCTGCGCGCGATAGTCGCGTACCGCGTCGCCGATCTCGCCGACCGTCGGCAAGCTGTTGTCGCGCAACAGTTTCCAGGCGTAGCGGTCGTGGTCGAAGGTGCGGAAGATCGCGCCGAGCACCGCCAGCGGCATCTGCTCGGGTTCGCCGCCCGCCGCCATCGTCTCGGCGACGCCCTGGGTCAGCCGGTCGCCCGCGCGGTGCAGGCAGGCCAGGTACAGGCCGTCCTTGGAGCCGAAGTACTGGTACAGCAGCGGTTTCGTGACGCCGACCAGTTTCGCGATGTCCACCATGGACGCTCCGGCGTAGCCGTTGCGGCCGAACTCGTCGGTCGCCGCGCCGAGAATGAGCCCCTCCCGCTCGGAACGGGGCATGCCTTTCGTCCCGACGGACCTTGCCTCTGCCACCGCGCTATCTTACGCTGGAGTAAATGACCTTAGGGTAAGTTACCGTAGAGTCACATCCGAAGGGGTGATCCCATGACGGAGTTCCTGGCCCATCTGCGTGACCCGGTGCTGTTCGCGACGCCGGTGTTCCTGCTGTTCGTCGCCGTCGAGGTGCTGGCCGTGCACGTGCTCGGGCACGACGACAACGTGGTGGGCTACAGCGCGAAGGACACCAGGACCTCGATGGCCATGGGCACCGGCGCGCTGGTGGTGAACGGGTTCTTCCGCGTGGTCATGCTGTTCGTCTTCGCGGCGATCTACGAGTTCGCGCCGGTCAAGTGGGATCCCCGCGACTGGTGGACCTGGGTGATCATGCTGCTCGGGCAGGAGCTGGTGTTCTACGCGTACCACCGCGCGAGCCACCGCGTGCGGCTGCTGTGGGCCGGGCACCAGGTGCACCATTCGAGCGAGCACTACAACTTCTCGACCGCGCTGCGGCAGAAGTGGACGCCCTATTTCCAGCTGCCGTTCTGGTCGATCCTCGCGTTCGCCGGCATTCCGCCGTGGATGATCCTGACCGGCCTTTCGATCGATCTCGTGTACCAGTTCTTCGTGCACACCGAGAAGATCGGCAAGCTGCCGCGCTGGTTCGAGTACGTGTTCAACACCCCGTCGCACCACCGGGTGCACCACGGCAGCGACGCCGAATACCTCGACGCCAACTACGGCGGCATCCTGATCATCTGGGACCGGATGTTCCGCAGCTTCGTCCCGGAGGGCAAGCGGCCGACCTACGGGCTCACCAAGAACATCAAGACCTACAACCTGCTCAAGGTCGGCTTCCACGAGTACGGCTCGATCATGCGCGACGTCCGCGCGGCGCACACGTGGCGAGCGCGTCTCGGTTACGTCTTCGGGCCGCCGGGCTGGGAACCCGCGGTCGCCACGGCGGCCCCGACCGGCGCCTTGGTGAGGTAGAAAGTCGCCTCGTGCGGCTTCGCGCCGTTGTCGACGGTGTAGCCGCTCTCCAGCACTCCGTCGGCGCCGGGGAACAACGCGGTGAGGTCCGGCCGCGCGGCCACCAGGTCGTCGCGGTCGGCCAGATTGACCCACCGGCGGACGTTCCCCGGCACCCGCGGCGGCTGCGGCCGCGTGCGCTCGTACACGACGGTGCGCAGCCCGAGCGGCGAACCGAGCGTGACCAGCAGCGGCAGCGGCCGGTCCAGCCGGTGCGCCGCCTCGTACGCGACGACCGAGCCGAGCGAATGCCCGATGATCACCTCGGTCTCGGGCCCGATCAGCGCGGCGACCCGGGCCTGTGCGCGCTCGCGGATCCCGTCGTCGGTGAGGTACAGCGTGACCTGCCGCAGCGCCCTGACGATCACCCGCTCGGCGAACGCCACCCCGAACCGCGCGAACGGCTTCACCCGCACGAGCGCGTTGAGCACCGGCCGCACCGCCGCCCGGACACCCTGTTGCTCCCCCGGCTGGCCCGCGAGTTCCCGCTGAGCCAGCACGTCACCGGCCTCGGCGGCCCTGGCCAGCCACTCCGCGGCCAGCGCGGCGGCGAGCTCCTCGTCGTCGAGCTCGTCGGCCGAACCCTGCTGGTCGGTTTTGGCGAAGACGTCGCCATAGAACGCCATCCGCGCGTCGCCGGGCCCGTCACGCCACAACCGGTCCGCGACCTCGGGATATCCGGCGGTGCGGACCCCGCCCGCCAGGCTGGGCAGCCATTCGGCTTCGAGCGTATCCGCCGACTTCTGCTCTTGGGCAATTCCGTGTACAAGCACGATCCGGGCCACGACGCACAGTATCGTGATCGTCGTGGGAGAGCGGCTGGCCTTGGTGATCGCGTCACAATGCGATTCATTGAATCTGCTGTCGTTCCTGCCCAAAGCCGCGCACGAAGTCGCCGAAGCCCTGCTCGACCCGGAGATCGGCGCCTGCGTACCCGCAGTGCCTTCCCTGGACACCGGCACCCTCATCGACCCCACGATGGTCGAACTCGACGACGCGCTCGTCGACGCCTTCGAGCGCGCCTCGGACACCGAGTCGACGCTGTTCTTGGCGCTGGTCGGCCACGGCGACTACGCGAACGACGACTTCTACTTCCTCACCCGCGACGCCCAGTACCCGCCGGACAGCCGCAAGTCCTACCTGCTCGCCCAGCGGATCAAGGAGCTGCTGAGCCGGTACTCCCTGCTCGACGGCCTGGTCATCCTGCTCGACACCTGCCACGCGGGCATCGCGGCCGTCCAGGCGGCCGAGCGCTGGTCCCGCATCGTCGGCGCGGCGGGCAAACGCTTCGAGGTGCTGACGGCCTCTGATGACCGCACCGCCGCGAACGGCTGCTTCAGTCTCTCGCTGGCGAAGATCCTGCGCTCCGGCGACCCGGAGCTGGGTGAACGACTCCGCTGCCCTGATCTCAAACGAGTCATCTCCGGCCACTGCCCGGCGCAGACAGCCGTGCATCTGGCGTTCGACGGCACCTGGCTCACACCGAAGGGCGACGAAGGCCTCTGGCTGGCCCGTAACGCTTCAGAGGCTTGGCAGCCACTGCGCGGCAATCCGGCAGCTGAAGAGATCGAACGTCTTACCGAGGGTTACCGCCCGACGCGTGAGTTGCGCGACGTGGTCAGCCAGGTGCTCGGGGGCGCCCGCTGCGTCCAAATTCTCGGTGACCGGCAGGAGGCTTCTTCACTGCTCGCCGCTTTGGCGCGCCCCGCGGTCGCCGGGCGCTCCGTGCCGCTGGATTTCCTGGACGCGGTCCTGTTCGCGACACCCGGTCAGACCGTTGAACAACTGGCAGGGGAACTGGCCCGGCAATTGGCCCGAAGCGTTCCCGGCTTCACCGAAGTCAACCGGCCGGATCTCAGCGCGTTCGATCGCTCGGTGCTGGAACCGTTACGCGCGCTCGACCGTGACGAGCCCATCCGGATCGCGATCGACGGAATCGCCAGGCTGGCACGATTCGACCGCGAACGGCTGCGCGACTCACTGCTCGAGCTTGTGCACGACGCTTCACTCGACTGGATCCAACTGATCCTCACCATCGAGGCCGTCGATCCGTGGCCGCACAGCTCGGTCGTGATCTTCCCCGACAATCTGGTAGTGCGCCTGCCCGCAGAGGTGGAACCACCCACGATCGGCCCGCCGGTGATCACCGACCGGGGTACCTCCGAGCCCGTGGCGGAAGAGGAAGAGGTGACCGAGTTCGACCTGCTCGAGCTGCTGCGGTTCACCAAACTACTCGGGCCCCTGCCCGTGGCCGTGCTGCTCGCGGCGAGCGCGCGCAGCGGGGGCCCGGACCGCTTACCCATTTTGCGCGACGAGTTGTTCACGCAGCGAGACAACGTGGTGCGGCCCGGTGCGGGCACACCGGACGAACATGTCGAGTTACTCGGCCTGCGCGCCCGAATCGGCCACATCACGCGCGTCGGCGACTACCAAGGGACGCTCGCGGTCCTGCTGCACGCGATCGGCGAAGCGGCCGAGGAGGACCTGCCTTCGCAGCGCTACGCGATAGCCAACGAAGCCGAGTTGTACTGGATGGCGGGACGCAAGGCCGATGCGGTACACAGCCTGGAAACCCGGGAACTCGGCGTGCCTGTGGAGAACCGGGAACGTTGGGCGCATTGGGCGGCGCGAGTGGCCGACTCGGTCGGCGAGGATGACCGATTGGCCATCATCTGCCGGGCCCGGCACGCGACCTGGACCGGCAAGGCGGGTGATCCGGCCTTGGCGATCGACCGTTTCCAGCAGCTCCTGCCCGTCGCCGAACGGGAACTCGGGCCCGACGATCCCGAAACGCTGAGCATCCGGAACAACCTCGGCTGGCAGCTGTGGGAGCTGAACCGGTTCGACGAGGCACGCGAGGTTTTCCGCGAGCTGGCAAGGGATTCCCACGAGGCGCTCGGACCGGCACATGTGGAGACCATCCACGCACGGCACCTGCTCGCGGTGGCCGAGGGCAAGTGCGGCGATGGCCCGGAACTGCTGCGCCAGGAACGAGAACTGCTCCCGGACGCCATCGAAGCGCTCGGGAAGGACCACGAGTTGGTCGCCAAGATCGAACACAACATCGTCTTCTGGAGCACCGAAATCGACGCACCCCCCCCCGCTCTTCACGAGCATCGACGGCTGCTCGGCCAGGAACGGGCGAGGTTAGGTGAACGGCATCCCGACTTCCTCGACATCTGGTTCACCTACGCGCTCGCGCTGCACAGGCACGGCCAATCCGGCGCGGCGGTGGCCGAACTGCGCGCGCTGCTGCCGATCTCGCTCGAAGTGCGTGGTGAGCACCATGGCGAAACCGCCAAGATCCGCGCGAAGCTGGCCGCATGGGGATGATCGGTGAGCGCGCTCCGCATCGCGCTGCTGACTTATCGCGGCAATCCCCGCTGTGGCGGGCAAGGCGTCTACGTCCGGCATCTGAGCCGGGAACTGGTCGCGCTCGGGCATCACGTCGAGGTCATCGCGGGGCAGCCGTATCCCGAGCTGGATCCGGGTGTCACGCTGACGAAACTGCCAAGCCTCGACCTCTTCGCCGAGCCGAATCCCTTTCGCCGAGCCAAAATACGCGAACTCAAGGCGTTGCCGGACTGGCTGGAGTACGCCGCGATGCGCCGGGGCGGGTTCGGGGAGCCGCTGGCGTTCTCGTTGCGGGCGGCTTGGTACCTGAGACGCCGGGATTTCGACGTCGTGCATGACAACCAGAGCCTCGGGTACGGGCTGCTCGGGACCGGGCTGCCGGTGCTGGCGACCGTGCATCACCCGATCGCCATCGACCGTGAGCTGAAGCTCGCCGCCGGGCGGGAAGGCGTCGAGCGCTGGTACGGGTTCGTCGGCATGCAGCACCGAGTCGCGCGCAGGCTGCCGAAGATCTTGACCGTGTCCGAAGCGTCGCGTGACTCGATTCGCGAGCACATGGGCGTGGTCGCAGAGGTCGTACCACTGGCCGCCGACACGCGGATTTTCAAGCCACGCCCCGAAATCGCGAAGGTGCCCGGGCGGATCGTCACCACGGCGAGCGCGGACGAACCGTTGAAGGGGCTGGAACATCTGCTCGCGGCGCTGGACTCGCTGCCGGAAGCGGAACTTGTCGTAGTCGGCAAGCGCAAGCCCGCCGGGCCGCGGGTGCGGTTCGTCAGCGGGCTCAGCGACACCGCACTCGCCGAGCTGATCGCCAGTGCCGAAGTCGTGTGTGTGCCGAGCCTGTACGAAGGGTTTTCGCTGCCCGCCGCCGAAGCGATGGCGTGCGGAACGGCGTTGGTCACCACCTCGGCGGGCGCGATTCCCGAGGTCGTCGGTGACGCGGCGATGATCGTGCCGCCCGCGGATTCCGACGCGCTCGCGAAGGAACTGCTGCGCGTGCTGACCGACGGCGACCTGCGGGCGCGGCTCGGCGCGGCAGGGCTCGCCAGGACCGCCACGCTGAGCTGGGAAGCCACCGCCCGTGAGACCGTCCGGCACTACCGGGAGCTGACGTGCTGACCGTGGACTTCCGCCGGTTCGGGCGGGGCGGCCGGGTGCTCGATCTCGGCTGCGGTGATGGCAGGCACGCCTACGCGGCGTGGCGGCTCGGGTCCGATGTCGTCGCGGTCGACGTGGCCGACGCCGAGGTCAAGCATGTGCGCGACAAGTTCGACGAATTGACTCGGGACGGCGGGCCGTATGGCCTGGCCGTTCGCGCGAACGGGCTGGCGCTGCCGTTCCCCGATGGCGGCTTCGACCGGGTGATCGCCGCCGAGGTGCTCGAACACGTCCACGCCGACCGCGCGATGCTGGCCGAGGCGGTGCGCGTGCTCGCGCCGGGCGGGGTGCTCGCGGTGACCGTGCCACGCTGGTGGCCGGAACGGATCTGCTGGGCGCTTTCCGAGGAATACCACCAGGTCGAGGGTGGCCACATCCGGATTTACCGGCGCCGTGAGCTACTCGCTCGTTTGCGTGAGGCCGGGCTCGAACCGTTCGCGGGGCATCACGCGCACGCGTTGCATTCGCCGTACTGGTGGCTGAAATGCCTGGGCGAGAACAGGATCACCGAGGCGTATCACCGCTTTCTGGTGTGGGACATCATGAAGGGGCCCCGATGGGTGAAACTGCTCGAACGCGTGTTGAACCCGGTGCTCGGCAAGAGCCTCGTGCTCTACGCTCGCAAACCGCGCTGACCATCGCGGCCACCCAGTGGTCCACCGGCGGGATCCCTTGGGAGACAGGGAAAGCGCTCGACCCGTGGTGTCACGTCGAGGCCGCCATGGGACTCGACGTCGCCGGGTTCCACGCTGAGGCCGAAGCGGCGTACATCTGGCTGGCGGCCAACCAGAACGCGGACGGCTCCTGGTTCGCGGGTTACCAAGAATCCAGCCCGTCCGACAGGGCACTCGACGCCAACTTCACCGCGTACATCGCCGTCGGGCTCGCTCTGCACACCAGGCTGCACGGCGAGACGCTGGCCGCGCAACTGTGGCCGACGCTCGAACGCGCCATCGGTTTCGTGCGGCGGCTGCAGCGCCCGACCGGCGAGATCACGTGGCGTGTGGGCTCGAACCTCGCCCTGCTGACCGGAAACTGCAGCATCCACCACGCGCTGCGGCACGCGAGCGCGCTCGCCGCCGCGCTGGGCCGTCCCCGGCCCGCGTGGGACGACACGGCGGACCGGCTCCGGCTCGCGATCAGCTGCCCCGGCCTGTTCGAGCCGAAACCGCATTCGATGGACTGGTATTACCCGGTTCTCGGCTCGGTGCAGCCCGAAACGGCGCTGGCCGCCGACTGGGACCGGTTCGTCGTGCCGGGGCTGGGCGTGCGCTGCGTGCACGACCAGCCGTGGGTCACCGGCGGCGAGACCAGCGAACTCGCGCTGACGCTGGCCACGCGTGGCCGCCTCGCGGAAGCGACCACGCTGCTCGGCCAGGTCGAGCGCCTGCGGCACGCCGACGGTTCGTTCTGGACCGGCTACCAGTTCGAGGATCGCGTGCTGTGGCCCCAGGAACGGACCACGTGGACCGCGGGCGCGTACCTGCTCGCCCAAGCCGCGGTGACCGGGAACCCGGCTGTGCACGCGGTCTTCGGCGAACTTCAGACCGGGATTTAGCGGGCTTTATCCCAGACCGGGATAAAGCCCGCTAAATCACGCGTCCGCCTCGTCGTCCTCGAGCATGTCGGGGGTGACGGCGGACTCGGTGTCCGGGATGCCCTGTTCTTTCGCGCGCTTGTCGGCCATGGCCAGCAGACGGCGGATCCGGCCCGCGACCGCGTCCTTGGTCATCGGCGGGTCGGACAGCTGGCCGAGCTCCTCCAGCGACGCATGGCGGTTCGACAACCGGAGCTTGCCGGCCGCGAGCAGGTGGTTCGGCGCGGAGTCGCCCAGGATCTCCATCGCGCGCTCGACGCGGGCGGCCGCCGCGACGGCCGCGCGGGCGGAGCGGCGCAGGTTCGCGTCGTCGAAGTTGGCGAGGCGGTTGGCCGTCGCCTTGACCTCGCGGCGCATCCGGCGCTCTTCCCACTTCAGCACGCTCTTGTGCGCGCCGAGCCTGGTCAGCAGCGCGCCGATCGCGTCGCCGTCACGCACGACCACGCGGTCCGCGCCGCGCACCTCGCGCGATTTGGCCTGAATGCCCATCCGCCGCGCCGCGCCGACCAGGGCGAGCGCCGCTTCCGGGCCGGGGCAGGTGACCTCCAGCGAGGAAGACCGGCCGGGCTCGGTCAGCGAGCCGTGCGCGAGGAAAGCGCCACGCCACGCGGCTTCCGCGTCGGCGACGCCACCGGAGACGACCGCGGCGGGCAGCCCTCGGACGGGCCTGCCGCGCTGGTCGATCAGCCCGGTCTGCCGAGCCAGGCCTTCGCCGTCCTTGACGACGCGCACGACATAGCGCGTGCCCTTGCGCAGCCCGGACGACGAGATCACGTGCACATCCGAATGGTGGCCGTACAGCTCGTGGATCTCCTTGCGCAGCCGCCGCGCCACCGATCCGGTGTCGAGCTCGGCTTCGACGACCACCCGGCCGCCGACGATGTGCAGGCCACCGGCGAACCGCAGCATCGAAGCGACCTCCGCGCGGCGCGGCCCGATCTTGGTGATCTCCAAGCGGCTGAGCTCGTCCTTCACCTCGGCGGTCATCGCCATTACTGCCCCTCCATGCTGTTCAAACCGAGAGCTTCCCGCACGCACGCCGCCAGCGCATCGGGATCATGACGCCCCACGACGGCCAGGTCGGCCACGTCGGAGAGGAGCGCACGAGCACCGAGTGCTTCGGCCGCGCGGCGCAGCCGGGCCGGGGTGGGCACCGAATCGCGATCGGCGATCACGGCGTCCACCCGGAGTTCCGGAGCGTGCTGGAAGAGTACGTCCAGGTGCTGTTCGGGCGAGAAGCCCGCTGTCTCACCCGGTTGGGGGATGAGATTGAGGATGACCACCTTCGTGGCCTTCGTGCGGACCAGCGCGTCGTGCAGTTCCGGCACCAGCAAATGCGGCAATACGCTGGTGAACCACGATCCGGGACCGAGGAAGACCACATCGGCGTCCAGCACCGCGTCGACCGCCTGTGCGCACGCCTTCGGCGGCTCACCCGGCCGCCGTGCGTTGTGCAAACTGATCCTTTTCACCTGACCGGGTGTCGTCGCGACCGCGACCTGGCCCCGGATCCGGCGAATCGCCGCGTCGTCCTCGGCGTCGAGCCCGGTGACCTCGGCGTGGATGTCGAGCGGTTCGGCCGACATCGGCAGCACCCGGCCGGTCACGCCGATCAGCCCGCGCACCTCGTCGAGCGCGGCGACCGGGTCGCCGAGCACCTCGAACAGCCCGGCCAGCAACAGGTTCCCGACCGCGTGGCCGGCGAGCGCGCCGTCACCGCCGAAGCGGTGCTGGAACACCTCCGCCCACAGCGTGCCGCCGTCCTGCGCGGCGAGCGCCGAGAACGCCTGCCGCAGATCACCGGGCGGCAGCAGGCCGAGCTCACGCCGGAGCCGCCCGGACGAGCCGCCGTCGTCGGCGACCGTGACGATCGCGGTGACCGCGGTGGTGACCCGCCGCAACGCCGTCAGCGTCGCGTGCAGTCCGTGTCCCCCTCCGAGGGCGACAGCGTTTACCTCACTCGCGGCCAAGGTCTCGGTGCACCACCTTCACTGCCATACCGTCCTCAGTGGACAGCCGCTTCGCGAGCTCTTCGGAGATCGCGACGCTGCGGTGCTTCCCGCCGGTGCAGCCGACGGCGAGGGTCAGGTAGCGCTTGCCCTCGCGCTTGTAGCCCGCGCCGATCAGCCGCAGCAGCTGGTGGTAGCGGTCGAGGAACTCGTCGGCGCCTTCCTGGCTGAGCACGTAGTTGCGCACCTCGGTGTCGAGGCCGGTGTGCTCGCGCAGTTCCGGGATCCAGAACGGGTTCGGCAGGAACCGGATGTCCATCACCAGGTCGGCGTCCATCGGCAGGCCGTACTTGTAGCCGAAGGAGAGCACGGTGACGCGGGTCTGCGTCGAGGACTCCGAGCCGAACGCGTCCTCGATCTTGGCGCGCAGGTCGTGCACGGACAGCGAAGACGTGTCCAGCACGAGGTCCGCTTCCTCGCGCAGCGGCGAGAGGAGCGTGCGCTCGGCGGTGATGCCGTCGGCGAGCCTGCCGTCGCCCTGCATCGGGTGGCCGCGGCGGACCGCCTCGAACCGGCGCACCAGCACCGCGTCCGTCGCCTCCAGGAACAGCACCCTCGGCTTGTAGCCGCGCGCGTCGAGGTCCTTGATCACCGACGAGAGGTCCTCGGTGAACGCGCGCGAGCGCACGTCCATCACGACGGCGACCTTGGTGATCGCGCCGCGCGCCTGCGCGCCCAGCTCGACCATCGTGGCGATGAGCTCCGGCGGCAGGTTGTCGACCACGAACCAGCCGAGGTCCTCGAGGCACTTGGCCGCCGTGCTGCGCCCGGCGCCGGACAGCCCGCTGACGACCGCGACCTCCATCCCCGACTTGTGCTCTTGCTCCACCATGTCCCCACTCATGAACCCGACTCCCCTTCACCCTTGCTGACTGCCAATGCGGCGAACACGGTCTCCGCGGTCCGCCTGCCGACCCCCGGCACCGCGGCGATCTCGTCCACAGTGGCCTGTTTCAGTTTCCTGACCGAGCCGAAGTGCTTGATCAGCGCCGTCCGGCGGCTCTGCCCGAGTCCGGGCACGCCGTCCAAAACGGACACTTGCAGCCGTTTCGACCGTTTCTCCCGGTGGTACCGGATGGCGAAACGGTGAGCTTCGTCCCTGACGCGCTGCAGGAGGTACAACGCGTCGGAGGTTCGCGGCAGGATCACCGGATCGGGGTCGGCTGGCAGCCAGACCTCCTCGAGCCGCTTGGCCAGGCCGACCACCGCGACGTCGGTGATCCCGAGCTCCGCGAGCACGTCCGCGGCGGCCGTCGCCTGCGGCCCGGCGCCGTCGACCACGAGCAGGTTCGGCGGATACGCGAACTTGCGCGGCTTGCCCGTTTCCGGGTCGATTCCCGGTGTCGGGTTGTCCGGCTCGGCTGTTTCCTTGAGATAGCGCGAAAAACGCCGCCGCACGACCTCGGCGATCGACGCGACATCGCCCTCTTCGGCCGCCTCTCGCAACGCGAACCGGCGGTACTCGGACTTGCGCGCGATGCCGTCCTCGAACACGACCAGCGACGCGACCACGTCACTGCCCGCGATGTGGCTGATGTCGACGCACTCGATGCGCAGCGGCGCCGTGTCGAGCGCCAGGTGCTCCTGCAGCTCGGACAGCGCGGCCGACCGCGCGGTGAGGTCGCCCGCGCGCTTGAGCTTGTGCTGCTGGAACGCCTCGGTGGCGTTGCGCTGCACCGTTTCCGCCAGCGCGCGCTTGTCACCGCGCTGCGGCACGCGCAGCGCGACCCGCGAGCCGCGCAGCCCGGAGAGCCACTCCCCCAGCGCTTCGGCGTCGTCGGGCAGCTCCGGCACGAGCACCTCACGCGGCACGGGCGCGGCCTCGCCCTCGGCCAGCGCCAGATCCGACTGCTCGCCGTAGAACTGGGTGAGGAAATGGTCGACGAGCGCGGGCACGTCCATCTCCTCGGCCTTGTCGATCACCCAGCCGCGCTGCCCGCGCACACGCCCGCCGCGCACGTGGAACACCTGCACGGCCGCTTCGAGCTCGTCGTGCGCGAAGGCGACGACGTCGGCGTCCGTGCCGTCGCCGAGCACGACCGCCTGCTTCTCCATCGCCCGCCGCAGCGCGCCGAGATCGTCACGCAGCCGCGCGGCGCGCTCGAACTCGAGCTCGCCGGACGCCTCGGCCATCTCGCGTTCGAGCCGCCGGACCATGCCGTCGGTGCGGCCGGCGAGGAAGTCGCAGAAGTCCTCGACGATCGCGCGGTGCTCGTCGGCGCTCACCCGGCCGACGCACGGCGCGGAGCACTTCTCGATGTAGCCCAGCAGGCACGGCCTGCCGATCTGGCCGTGCCGCCGGAAGACGCCGGTGGAGCAGGTGCGCGCCGGGAACACGCGCAGCAGCAGGTCGAGCGTCTCGCGGATCGCCCACGCGTGCGCGTACGGCCCGAAGTACCGGACGCCCTTCTTGCGGGGGCCGCGGTAGACGTGCAGCCGGGGGAACTCCTCGCTCACCGTGACCGCCAGCACCGGGTACGACTTGTCGTCGCGGTACCGGACGTTGAACCGGGGGTCGAACTCCTTGATCCAGTTGTACTCGAGCTGCAGCGCCTCGACCTCGGTGCCGACCACGGTCCACTCGACGGCCGCGGCCGTGGTGACCATCTGGCGCGTGCGCGGGTGCAGGCCGGACAGATCGGCGAAGTACGAGTTCAGGCGGCTACGCAGGCTCTTCGCCTTGCCCACGTAGATGACCCGCCTGGTCGCGTCGCGGAACTTGTACACGCCAGGTGCGTCCGGGATGCTCCCCGGCGAGGGACGGTAGGTGGACGGGTCAGCCACGTCCACCAGCCTATGGGCCGACACCGACAGCTTTGCGCGTACCCGCCCTAGGACGCCGATCCGGCCATTCGGCCCGCCTGGTCTGGACATTCGGCAGTATCGGCCGGGTGATCCGGTGATTACGGTCCGTCTGACTCCCCACCCGGCCGGAAGGAATCCCCGCCATGCTCCGCACCGCCGCCGCCACCGCGCTGGCCATGACCCTCCTCGCGCCCGCCGCGGTCGCGCAGACCGACATCGTCGGCGGCGGCAACGCGCCTGCCACGCCCTGGGGCGCGCAGGTGCTCGTCGCACTGCCCGGCGGCTACGGCTTTTCGTGTTCCGGAACGATCATCGGCGCCAGATGGGTGCTGACCGCCGCGCACTGCGTCGCCGCGAGCACGACCGCGATGCAGGTGAGGATCGGCTCGAACACCCTCGGCGGCGGCACGGCCGCGGACGTCGACCAGCGCAAGAAGTCCCCGACCGGCGACATCGCGCTGCTGCACCTGACCAAGGACGTGCCGACGACGTTCAGCAAGCTCGCGACCGCCGATCCGGCCGTCGGCAGCACGAACCAGGTCTACGGCTGGGGCTTCACCGACCCGGACGGCCCGTTGTCCCCGACGCTCAAGGTGGCGAACGTGAAGGTGACCGGCACCTCGAAGGACAACGCGGGCGGCAAGGCGATCCAGAGCGTCGGCGTCAACGGCTCGCCGTGGAAGGGCGACTCGGGCGGCCCGCAGGTCGCGAACGGCGTGCAGGTCGGCGTCGCGTCGACCGTGTCGAACCAGGACGGCACGAACACCAAGGGGACGATGAACTACGCGAGCGTGGCGGCCAACCGCGCGTGGATCAAGACAACCTCAGGAGTCTGACCGTCGATCGGGCTACAAGGCAACCTTGAGTGCTGATATACCAACGGAAGTCGGGCAATTCCCCTAACCCGACTTCCGTTGGTTCCCTACCGGGTGAGTGGATAGTTACTTTCCGTCCCAGTGTTCCACCAGGTTCTCCTGGCAGGTTCTTCTGGCGAAGGGAAACGGAAAAGTGAGCCGTATCCGCACCTTGGGCGCAGCTTCGATCGCAGCGGCCGCACTGGCACTCACCGCGGGCGCCACGGCGAACGCGGGCGCACAGCCCGGAATCGTCGGCGGCGGCACCGCGCCGACGGTGAGCTGGGGCGCCCAGATCTACGTCAACACCCCCGGCCGTGACTGGGACGGGTTCAACTGCTCCGGCACGATCATCGCCTCGCGCTGGGTGATGACCGCCCGGCACTGCCTCGACACCGACGGCAGCGGCATGCGCGTGCGCGTCGGCAGCAACCAGCTCCAGGGCGGCACCGTGATCGCGGTCGACCAGAAGAAGATCTCGCCCAACGGCGACATCGCCTTGCTGCACCTGGCGAGCGCGTTCACCACCACCTACATCACCCTCGGCACCGGCGACCCGGCCAGCGGCACCACCAACCAGCTCTACGGCTGGGGCCGCACCACCCCGACCGGCCCGCCCGCCTCCGCCCTGAAGGTGGCGAACGTGCAGGTCACCGGCCGGTCGACGGACGCTTACGGCGGCCGCGCGATCCAGAGCGTCGGCATCAACGGCTCGGCGTGGAAGGGCGACTCGGGCGGCCCCGAGCTGTCGAACGGCGTGCAGGTCGGCGTCGCCTCGACCGTGCAGAACCAGAGCGGCAGCAACACCCGTGGCACCAACAACTACGCGAGCGTCGCGTCCAGCCGTAGCTGGATCCGCACGACCGCCGGGGTTTGAAGGCTCGTGCGCGTTGCGGGCGGTTCTAGCCGCCCGCAACGCGCACGACCCCCTGTGAGAGTCTCCCCCTCATGCGTATCGCGACCTGGAACGTGAACTCCGTCGGGGCAAGGCTTCCCCGGCTGCTCGCCTGGCTCGAAACGGCGGCGCCGGACGTGCTTTGCCTGCAGGAGCTCAAATGCACGACCGAAGCCTTCCCGCTCGCCGAGGTCTCGGCGCTCGGCTACGAGGTCGCCGCCTACGGGCTCGGCCGCTGGAACGGCGTGGCGATCCTGTCCAAGGTCGGCATCGAGAACGTCCAGCGCGGCCTGACCGACGAGCCGACTTACGAAGACGCGGTGGAGTCACGCGCTATCGGCGCGACGTGCGGCGGGGTCCGCGTGTGGTCGGTCTACGTGCCGAACGGCCGCGATGTCGAGCACGACCACTACGCCTACAAGCTGCGCTGGCTCGAAGCGTTGCGCGGCACGGTCGTCGCGGAGTCGAACGACGAGCCTTTCGCGGTGCTCGGCGACTTCAACATCGCGCCGTCCGACGAAGACGTCTGGGACATCGGCAAATTCGCCGAATCCACGCACGTGACCGAGCCCGAGCGCAAGGCTCTCGCGATGCTGCGCGACGCCGGGCTCACCGACGTCATCCCGCGGCCGCTGAAGTACGACCGCCCGTTCACCTACTGGGACTACCGGGCGCTCGCGTTCCCGAACAACAACGGCATGCGCATCGATCTGGTGTACGCCAACGGGAAATTCGCCTCCGCGGTCACTGACGCTTACGTCGACCGCAACGAGCGCAAGGGCAAGGGCGCGTCCGATCACGCGCCTGTCGTCGTCGATCTGACCGGCGCTTGATCCTCTCGAGCGACCCAGGCGGCCACTTCCGCACGAGACCGGACGTCGAGTTTCTCCCGGATCCGCTCCAGGTGGGTGGTCACGGTCCGCTCGGAGACCCGCAGCCTGCGAGCGATCCGGTCATTGGTGAAACCTTCGGCGACCAGGGTGGCGATCGTGTGCTCCTGAGCGCTCAGCCGCCGTTCCGCGGGTGGCGGAGCGACACCGTGCAGCGCGACCTCCGCGGCCCGCTCCAAGGGCACCTTCCGGCCCGCGGTTCGCGCCGCCGCGACGTCCCGGGGACGCAGCCTGGTGGACGCCGCGGCGACGGCCGCGTCCACCCGCTCCTGCCAGAACGGCTCGCTCGGCGTGTGTGCCCGCTCCCTGATGGCCGCCGCACAGGCGAGGAGGCGTAGTCCACGCCTGTCGTCCCCGCGCTCCACCGCGACGATGCCAAGGCCGTCGACCGTATACGCCACATGGTGCGGATTTTCGCTGTCGACGGCCAGCGAATCCGCGAACCGCGAACCGGCGGTCTCGGTGTCGCCCTCGAACAGCGCGAGCACTCCGGCGGTGTGGACGACAGAGGTGACCGTGCTGGGCGAACCCAGCCGAGCGGCCAAGGGAAGAGCCTCGCTGAGCAGTTCAGCCGCCAGCGCCGGCTCACTCCAGCTCAGCGCGGCCCACGCGAGGTTGTTCAGCGAACCGAGCAGCGCCACCGGATCGCCTAGCGCGCGGAGCAGTTCCAGGCTTTCCAGATAACACGGCTTCGCTCCACTGTGGTCGCCGGCGCAGGACCGCGTGTGGCCCTGCTCGTCGAGAGCCCTCGCCAGCCTCGCCGGCCGATCCAGGGTGCGCTCCAGCTCGACCGCCCGATCCGCGTGACTCCGCGCCTCGTCGAGTTCACCGCGGACGTTCGTGACCGTGGACAACGCGCTCACCAGCAGAGCGGCGTAGTCGGGCCGGTCTGCCGGTGCTCCTCGCAGTGCGGTGACCAGCATGTCCTGGGTGTCCGCCGCGTTGATCCCGCGATCCAGCCAGTGCGCGGCCAGCACACAGGCCAGCGGCGCGTGCCGAGGGTCACCGGTACTGGCGGCCCATTCGACGGTGACGACCAGGTTGTGCCAGTGCTTGCCGATCTCCCGCAGAACGGAGGGCGGAACGGAGAAATCGAGCAGGTGGGTCCCGAAGCGAGCGAGCATCCACTCGGCGAGCCGGTCGCCCGCCGACGCGAGTTCAGCCGCGGTGAGCCGTTCCCGCCCGAAAACGCGAATCGACTCCAGCTGGCGGAACCACACCGCCCCCGCCACGTCCACCGGCGTCAGCAACGACTTGGCCTCCAGGCCCGCCAGCGCATCCACCACGTCGTCGAGCCCGCTCACCACCTTGGCCAGGTCGAGCGGAAAGGGACCTGCCAGTACGGAAAGACGACGCCACAAGGCCTGTTCCCCCGCGGTCAGGGAGTCGTAGTCCCAGCCGATCGCGGCGTTCAAGCTGCGGTGCCGCGAGGCCGAGGTCCGGCCACCGACGCTCAGCACGTCCAGCCGTTCCGCAAGGCACGACAGCAGATCGGCAGGCGCGAGCACCCGGACCCGCCTCGCGGCCAGCTCGATCGCCAGCGGCATGCCGTCCAGCCGCTCGCACAGCGCGACGACCGCGCCGGCGTTGGCGTCGGTCAGGCGGAACCCGGGGTCCACAGCGGACGCCCGATCGACGAACAGCCGGACGGCGTCCGATCGGGCCGCCTGATGCCGCGTGACGGTCCCGACCGGCAAGGTGAGTTCTCCGAGCGGGAAGACGCGTTCACCCCGCGCTCGCAGAGCTTCCCGGCTGGTCGCCAGCATCACCAGCCCGCCGCAACGCGCGAGCAGTTCCTCGGCGACCGCGGCGCACTCCGGGAGCAGGTGCTCGCAGTTGTCCAGCACCAGCAGCACCTTTCGCCCGGTCAAGGCCTCCGCGAGCGCCACCGGGCTCTCCGCCCGGATGCCGAGCGTGCTCGCGATCGCCAGCACGACCAGCGCACCGCGCGAGACCGCGGCGAGGTCGATCAGCCACACTCCCCCGGCGTGTCCGCGCCTGCGGCGGGCGACTTCCGTGGCGAGCCGCGTCTTCCCACTCCCGGCGGGCCCGGTGACGGTGACCAGCCGGGAGCCGCCGAGCAACCGGCCGACGGCCGCGATTTCCTCGTGCCGTCCGATGAACATGTCCGGACAGGGCACGATGTTGCCCGCCCCGGCCACTTCCTTGCGACGCCGGTACGCGAGCTGACGGCAGGCATTCGCGCAATAATGCCTGCCCGGGCGCACCGGGCCGGCACACACCGGGCAGGTACGTCGTAACGGTGCGGGATCTACCGACTGACCGCCGGCCGGTCCGCTGGTCACCATCCCTTATGGCCCTTCGCTTCGATCCGACGGATCCCGCCTTCGTCCAAGACCCCTACCCCTTCTACCGTGAGCTGCGCGAGAACTCACCGGTCCATTTCGAAGCGTCACTGGGCGGCTGGGTCTGCACCCGGCACGCCGACGTCCAGGCGATCCTCCGCGATCCCCGGCTGATCCGGCCGCCGGTCGGCAGCGTCCTACTGGGGCAGGTGCCCGACGACGTTCGCGCCCAGCTGGCGACGTTCGAAAGGAAGCTAGCCACCTCGTTGCCCTTTGCCAACCCACCGGACCACACCCGGCTGCGCGCCTTGGTCGGCAAAGCGTTCACGCAGCCGACCATCGAGGCGCTCAGGCCGCGAATACAGTCGCTGGTCGACGACCGGCTGGACCGGCTGACGCCGCACGCCGATCTGCTCACCGACTTCTGCTACCCCATCCCGACCGCCGTGATCATGGAACTGGTCGGGGTGCCCGCCTCGGCGAGGGAAACCCTGCACGAGTGGGTTGTCGACATCACGCCCATCATCGGCAATTCGCTGCCGAGCGCGGACCCCGTCGGTATCGCGCGCAGAGCGGCCGCCGCCACAGCGGCGTTCAGCGACTACCTCGACGAGCTGATCGAGCAGCGGCGCAAGGAGCCACGCCCGGATCTGCTGTCCGATCTGCTCGCCGTCACGGACACCACGGGAGGACTGACCAACGATGAACTCACCCTGCAGATCCTGATCCTGCTCATCGCGGGCACCGAGACCACGGTCCACTACATCGGCAACGCCGTGCACGCCCTGTTGCGGAACCCGCACCAGCTCGCGCTGCTGCGTGAAGACCTGTCCTTGATCGAGACCGCCGCCGAGGAACTGCTGCGCTTCGAAGGGCCGGTGCCGCTCTCCACTCCTCAACTGGCCGCGCACGACCTCGAGATCGGCGGCCGACGCATCGAAAAGGGTTCGCTCGTCTACCCGGTACTCGGCGCGGCCAACCGCGATCCGCGGCGCTTCACCGACCCGGACCTGCTGGACCTGCGAAGGCCACTGGGCGGTGTGCTGAGCTTCGGCGGCGGCATTCATGCCTGTTTCGGCGCACAGCTGGCGAGGACCGAGGCGCGGATCGCGCTGGCGTCACTGCTGCGCAGGTTCCCCGGCATACGGCTGGACGACGCAGCGCCGGCGCCCGTGTACCGGCCGGACGCGACGCTGCGGGGCTTGACATCCTTGCCGGTCTGCCTCTGACAACCCGACATTGCACCTAAACCGGCAGAAATTCTAGCGGGGAATCCTGACCGATTTCACCCTGTCTTGAAACACCTTGCCAACCTTTCTTTTTCGACCTTAATTTGAGCCAGTCGAAATCAATTCCAAGCCAACTTGGAGGAATCCACTATGGACTCACAACGCACCGCCTTTCTTGAAGGACTAGAAGCAGAACTCACCACTTCTGAAGGAAAGACCACCGCGACCATTGGTACGGTCGGCGGCCGTCGCCGAATTCGGGAAAAGGTGGGCGCGCTGGGCGCCACCCTTTTCGCCGTCGGCTCGTTCTTCGCGCTTTCGGCAGGCTCCGCGAGCGCAGGCCCCGCCACCACGCAGGACGACTGCTGGACGCCCGACTACCGCGCGGAGAGTCACGTCAAGCACTGCTCCTGGCCCTTGGGGGACATCCAGCGCTTCGACTACCTGCGCTCCTACACCGCCAACAACGGCACCGTCCGCTGCCACGTCTTCGACCACTATTCGTGGACCTGCAACAACTGGTACTACATCGGCCAGCCGGAGGCTTGCGGACACTGACCGGACGCGGGTGCCCGCCCCCTCGGCGGGCACCCGCACAGTGGAACGGGAATCACCATGCCTGACAAGATTTCGATCGTCGTGCTGGCCAAGAACGAAGAACGCTGCATCGCGCGCTGCCTGGCCAGTATCACCGGTCATGACTTCGAGATACTGGTCGTGGACACCGGCTCGGCGGATGAAACCACGACTATCGCGGAAAACCACCCCGATGCCCGGCTTGTCCATTTTCCGTGGTCCGATTCCTTCGGCGCCGCCCGCAATTTCGCCATCGACCACGTCTCGACCGGCTGGATCGTCTTTCTCGACGCGGACGAATGGCTCAGCGAGCGAGCGGCGGAGGAATTGAAGACCCGGTTGTCCGCATGGTCCGGCGCGTCGAACCTCGCCCGCCTCGTGCTCACTCCGACGATCTTCGACGTCGACCGCGGCGTCGCGGAAGAAGGAGTCCCCCGCGTCTTCCACGCCGAAAGCTCGATCCGGTATCGGGGCCCGGTCCACGAGTACCCCGTCGTCGAGGGCGAGGACGACGTCCGCGTCGAACTCGCCCGCCTGGGCGTCGAGTTCCAGCACGACGGCTACCACCCGGAGGTCGCGAGAGCCAAGGACAAACTGCACCGCAACCTGCGGTTGCTCGACCTCGCCCGCGCCCACGACCCGGACAACCCCCGTTGGTGGTACTACACGCTTCGCGACGGCCTGCCGGTGTTCGATCGCGACCAGATCGTGTCGCTCTGCGAAACACTGCGAGACCTGCCCAGCGACAGCCGGCGGACGGGCGAACTGCTCAGCACGGCGGAGCTGTACCGGCTCGCGCTGGGCACCGCCTGCCAAGGCCTCGCCGCGCTGCGGGACTGGCGCACCCTCGACCGCTACTGCGCCGAACTGGACCGGCTGGGCAGCCCGGACGGGACCTACTTCCGCCTCATGGCCGAACTGCACAACGGCGTGCTCACCACCCGGGACCTGCTCGGGGCGGTACGCCTGCGCGGCGACGAGAAACTGGTCGCCACCAGCGCGGTCGACCCGGCAGGCAGGCACCTCGACGCGCTGATCGTCGCGTTGCTCGCCCGGCTGCGCGGCGAGCCGGAAGCCGAACGATATCGCGCGCTGTGCGAACCGTGGACCGACGTGTTCTTCGACGGAGGCCGGGAACGATCACCCGTGGCTCGCTAGGGCCGCCGGTCTGGCGGTCCGGCCGATGACCCACTCGGCCACGGCGAGGTTGATCACCCAGCCCGCGGCCATAAGCAACGCGTGGGTGAACTCCCCCGGCGCCCCGAACGCCACGGCCCAAGGCAGGTGCGTGAAGACCTGCGTGCCCGCGCCCATCCCGATCGCGTAACCGCGGATCATCCACCCGCGGTGGCGCCGGATGTCCCGCCGCAGCACCGCGACGGTACCGAGCACGAGCGCGACGACCATCCCCGAACCGAAGAAGATCCGGAACGCGAACAGCAGCGCCCCGTCACCCGGCGGCGACGGGTAGAAGAACGTCATCCACAGCCCGGAGAGCGCCGCGGCCAGCCCCAGCGGAACCAGCGCGCGCCCGGAGACGCGGTGCAGGCCCAGCCTGCGGCGGCGCAACCCGGGCGCGAACTGGAAAGCGCCCACCACGCAATAAAGACTGGCCGCGACGATGTGCACGATCACCGGCAACGGCACCGCGAAGAAGCGGGCGTTCTCCGGCGTGACCGGCGCGCTGCTCGACAGTTCCGCCACGCGCGTCGAGCCCGCCACGATAGGGAAAGCGCACAGCAGCAGCAAACCCGTGAGGATGCGCCAATCCGACTTCTTCTTCGCCGCCGCGGTTCTCGTCGCCACCGGAAGAGCCCTTCGTCCGTCCTGCTTTGGTGGGCTCAATCCTGGCGACGCGATGCCCTGGACTCATCGGGAAAACGGCCCCCGCCCCGGCAAGCCGGAAGCACGGCCACCCCCTCGTACTTTCGGCCGAGAGGGGGTCGTGAGTGTTGAGGCCGGGTGACAAGGGCGGCCCTTGTCACCCAGAGCGTCGCAAGGGCGCCCCTTGTCACGTGCCAAGGGTGGCTGAGCCCGGAACACTCACGACCCGGCGCGGCCGGTTTCGTAGGCCCACATGACGATCTCGACGCGGTTGCGCGCGCCGAGCTTCGCCATCAGGCTGGCGACGTGCGTCTTGACCGTGCTGAGCGTGATGTACAGCTCGGCCGCGATCTCCGCGTTGGTCCGCCCGCGAGCGACCGTGCGCAGCACCTGCTCTTCCCGCTCGGTCAGCGGTTCGACGGGTTGCTTCGGCTTAGCACGCCCACTGCTGGCGAAGGCGTTTAACAACCGCGCGGTGACACTAGGCGCGATAAGCGCATCACCCGCCGCCGCGGCATGGACGGCTTGCGAAAGCAGCTGCGTGCCCGCGTTCTTGAGAAGGAACCCGCGAGCACCCGCCCGAAGCGCGGCGTAAACGTACTCGTCGAGATCGAAAGTCGTGATGACGACGACGGCCAGAGGGTCGGCGATCTCCGGACCGGCCAGGAGGCGGGTCGCTTCGATGCCGTCCAGCACCGGCATCCGGATGTCGAACAGGCACACGTCCGGCCGCAGGCGACCGGCGAGGTCGACGGCCTGGCGCCCGTCCTCGGCCTGGCCGATGACCTCGATCCCGGGCTGGGCGTCGAGCATCATGGTGAGCCCGGTGCGCACGATCTCCTGATCGTCGGCGACGATCACCCGGACGGTCATGCCGGCGCACCGGCGCGCGGCAGGCTCGCGCGCACGGTCCAGCCCCGTCCGGGCTCCGGGCCCGCCTCGCACGAACCGCCGAGCAGGTCCGCGCGCTCGATCATGCCGAGCAGGCCGTAGCCGGGCGCCGTCCGGGCGGGGCCGCCGTCGCCGTCGTCGCTGACGCGCAAATGGACCGCGGTGTCATCGGCGGCGACCGTGACCTCGATCCGCGTGGCGTGCCGGGCGTGCTTGCGCGCGTTGGTGACCGATTCCTGGGCCAGGCGGTAGAGCGCGCTCCCGACCGACGGCGACACGTCGCCGATCTCGGCCGAGATGACCACGTCGACCGCCGGCCTGCTCGTGCTCGCGAGTTTCGGGAGATCGGCGAGCCCCTGGCCGGGCGCCAGCTCGGCGGGCTGATCGCGGCGCAGCACGTGGACCATGGCGCGCATCTCGTCGAGCGCGGCCGCCGCCTCCGCCTCGATCAGGCGCAACGCCTCGGCCGCGGCTTCCGGGCGCGACTCCATGATCGCGAGACCCGCCTGCGCGCGGATCGCCATCGCCGACACGTGATGGGCGACCGTGTCGTGCAGATCCCGCGCGAGCCGTTCCCGCTCCAGCAGCTTGATCTGGTCGAACTCCCGCCGGCGCGCGCCCGCCCGATAGCGGAACGCGGCGGCGAGCGCGAAGCTCGCGAACAGCACGACCACGCCGCCGAACAGGTCGCCCGCGCTGGTGTGGCCCAGGAAGCCCGTGAGCGCGAGCTTGCCGGACACCACCGCGGCGCCGAGCACGATCTCGCGGCCCGATCCCCACCTGACCAGCGAATACGGCAGAATCAGCAGATACGCCATCGCGTAGGACGCCGGCGCCACGCCGTCGGTCAGCACCTCGATCACCGCCGAGGCGCCGAACACGAGCACGAGCATCAGCAGCGGCTGGGTCCGCCGCCACAGCAAGGTCGGCACCAGCGCCGCGACGACGACCACGGACAGCACCCGCCACGGCAGGTCCGGCCGGAGCAGGCCTTCGAGCACCGTGGCCGCCAGTAGCACGGCCACGAGCACCCAGTCGCGCCGCGGCCATCGCGGCGCGCCGGGCGGCCGCGGCTCGTGCCAGGTCGAGCGGAGCAGGTCGGTCACGCGCTGATGGTACGAGAACCCGGCGCGGCGCAGATCGGTCCAAAGTACGACCGCTACATCGTGCCGGTGTGGCCTTCCCAAGCCTCACGGTGCAGTTTCCGCAGCGCCCGCACGGCCTCGACCGCATGCAACCTGTCCACCGACTGCACCGCCATGACCGAGTAGTACTCGTCCTCTGGCAGTTCCAGCCTGGCCCAGGAAGCGCCGTCCGGGAAACTGACCGAAAGCACCTCGTGCCAGTGGAAACGCTTGGTCAGCAACACATTGCGGACCTCGATGCCCTCGGCGTCGGCCCGCACACGCGGCATGGCGAACAGCATCGCGCCCGCCGCCAGCAGGATCCCGATGCCGATCATCGCGGCCTGGTCGGACGCCTGGAAGATCGCGCCCGTCTTCGAACCGCGCAGCAGCACACCGACCGTGGTGAACGCCGCCAGCAGGGCCAGCGCCAGCACACTGCACATCACCAGTGCCTTGCGCGGGCGGTACACGACCTGCTGCTCCGAAGCGGTCATCACGCTCACACGAAACCCTTTTCGGTCCACGGCTGACGCAGGCTGCGCAGCACGTGCGCCGTGTCGAGCGCGGCCACGGTCGCCTCGTGGCCCTTGTTCTCCTTGGAGCCGGGCAGCCCGGACCGGTCGAGCGCCTGCTCTTCGGTGTCGCAGGTGAGGACGCCGTTGCCGACGGGCGTGCTCTCGTCGAGCGCGACCCTGGTCAGGCCGGCGGTCACCGCGTCGCACACGTACTCGAAATGCGGGGTGCCACCGCGGACGACCACGCCGAGCGCGACGACCGCGTCGTGGTCGCGCGCCAGCGCCTGCGCGACCACGGGCAGTTCGACGGCGCCCGCGCAGCGGACCACGGTCGGCTCCTCTTCGAGCTTCGCCTCCCGCGCGGCCGCCAGCGCGTTGTCCAGCAGCGCGTCGGTGATCTTCGCGTGCCATCGCGTGCAGACGATGGCGAGCTTCAAGTTGCGGCAGTCGCTGAGGTCGAGCTCGACCTCGGGACGTCCTTCACCACTCACAGGGTTCCTCCGCCAGTGCGCGTCTCGTCGAATTCGGTCGCGCCGACCTGGTCGAAGTGTTCCAGCTGCGCCAGGTCGTGGCCCATCCGGTCCCGCTTCGTGCGCAGGTACCGCAGGTTCTCCGGATTCGGCGAGATCGGCAGCGAGACGCGGCCCGACACGCGCAGCCCGTAGCCCTCGAGACCGACGCGCTTGGTCGGGTTGTTGGTCAGCAGCCGCATCGACCGGACGCCGAGGTCGCACAGGATCTGCGCGCCGGTGCCGTAGTCACGCGCGTCGGCGGGCACGCCGAGCGCCAGGTTCGCGTCGACGGTGTCCGCGCCCGCGTCCTGCAGCTGGTACGCCTGCAGCTTGTGCAGCAGGCCGATGCCCCGGCCCTCGTGGCCGCGGATGTACAGCACGACGCCGCGGCCTTCGTCGGCCACGGCCTGCAGCGCCGCGTCGAGCTGCGGGCCGCAGTCACAGCGCAGCGAGCCGAAGACGTCGCCGGTGAGGCACTCGGAGTGGACGCGGACGAGGATGTCCTCGCCGTTGCCGATCTCGCCGTAGACGAACGCGATGTGCTCGATGCCGTCGAGCAGGCTGTCGTAGCCGACGGCGCGGAAAGTGCCTGCCGCCAACGGGATCCGGGCCTCGGCGACCCGCTCGACCTGCTTCTCGGTCCGCCTGCGGTAGGCGATCAGGTCGGCGATGGTGATCACCTGGAGGTCGTGCTCGGCGGCGAACACCTCGAGCTCGTCGCGGCGCGCCATGTCGCCTTCATCCTTTTGCGACACGATCTCGCAGAGCACGCCGGCCGGGTGCAGCCCGGCGAGCCTGGCCAGGTCGACGGCCGCTTCGGTGTGCCCGGGGCGGCGCAGCACGCCACCCTCCTTGGCACGCAACGGGACGACGTGCCCGGGACGGCGGAAGTCCTTCGGACCGGCCTCCGGGTCGGCCAGCAGCCGGATCGTGTGCGCGCGGTCCGCCGCCGAGATGCCCGTGGTGATGCCCTCGGACGCGTCGACCGTGACGCTGTACGCGGTGCCGCGCTGGTCCTGGTTCGTGTGGTACATCGGCGGCAGATCGAGCCGGTCGGCCTCGCTCTCCGTGAGCGAGACACAAACGTAGCCCGAGGTGTAGCGCACCATGAACGCCAGCAGCTCGGGTGTCGCCTTCTCGGCGGCGAAGATCAGGTCGCCCTCGTTCTCGCGGTCCTCGTCATCGACGACGACCACGGGCCGCCCGGCCGCGATGTCGGCGATGGCCGCGTCGATGGCGTCGGCGTCGAACTTCGCCCCGGCGCCGCACGGCGTCCATTCAGCAGTTTTCTCGCTCACGCCCGCTCCTCAGTTCCAGCCAGACCGCCATTGTCCCCCAAATAGGGCAACGTCAGCTTTTCCACATACTTCGCGACCACGTCGACCTCGAGGTTCACCAGGTCACCGGGCTCTTTACGGCCCAGCGTGGTCAGTTCGAGCGTCGTCGGGATCAGCGCGATGGCGAACTCGCCGTCGCCGATCGCGGCGACGGTCAGCGACACGCCGTCGACGGCGATCGAGCCCTTTTCGACCACGTACCTGGCCAGCTGGCCGGGCAGCGCGAACTTGGTCAGTCCCTGCTCGTCACGCGAGAGGAACACGCCGGTGCCGTCCACGTGGCCCTGCATGATGTGCCCGCCGAGCCGCCCGCCCGCGGCCATCGCGCGCTCCAGGTTGACCCGGTCCCCGACGGCGATCTTCGCGATGCTCGACCGCTGCAGCGTCTCGTGCACGACGTCGACGGTGAACTCGCCACCGGAGACCTCGACCACGGTCAGGCAGACGCCGTTCACCGCGATCGAGTCGCCGTGCCCGGCGTCGCTGGTGACCAGCGGCCCGCGCACGGTGATCCGTGCCGCGTTCGGCAGCTGCTCGACCGCGGTGATCTCGCCGAGCTCCTCGACTATGCCGGTGAACACTCAAGCCTCCTTAGTGCACGGGTGTCGCCGACACTCGCACGTCGCTTCCACTCATGGTGACCCCCTCGACGGCCCACCGGTGCATTCCGGTGATGGTCGCCACGCCCGCGTCACCCAGCGCGACCGGGCCGGAACCCAGCAGCGCGGGCGCGAGATAGGCCAAGATCCGGTCTATCCGCTTCGCGGCCGCGAACGCGCCGGCCAGGCGGGGCCCGCCTTCCAGCAGCACGTCCACGGCGCCCCGTCCGGTCAGCAGCGCGAGCACCTCTCCGGGGTCGTGCGACCGCACGTGCACGGTCTCCGCACTGCCATCCAACACCCGCGCGCCCGCTGGAATTTCCCCAGTGCCCACGACCACCCGCAAGGGCTGGCGCGGCAGCAGCGAGCCATCGGCGGCACGGGCGGTGAGCGCCGGATCGTCGGCCAGCACCGTGCCCCTGCCGACCACGATCGCGTCCAGCGTCGCCCGGATCCCGTGCACCTCGGCCCGCGACTCCGGCGAGGAGATCCAGCGGCTGGTGCCGTCCGCCGCGGCCACCCTGCCGTCCAAGGTCGACGCGTACTTCCAGGTCACGTGCGGGCGTCCGGTGCGCGCGTAGTGCAGCCAAGCGCGCAACGGCCCGCGCTCCACGTCCTCGCGCAGCAGGCCCTCGTGCGTCTCGACCCCGGCGGCTTCGAGCGTCTTCGCCCCGCCCGCCGCCACGGGGTTCGGATCCGGCACCGCGTAGTACACGGCCGACACGCCCGCGTCGAGCAGCGCCTGTGCACAAGGCGGGGTCCGGCCGTGATGAACGCATGGTTCGAGCGTGACGTACGCAGTTCCGCCGAGCGCCTTCTCCCCTGCTTGCCGCAGAGCCATCACCTCGGCGTGCGGGCCACCAGGGGGTTGCGTGACGCCTTCGCCCGCGAACTCACCGCGCGCGTCGAGGATGACCGCGCCGACCGGCGGGTTGGGGCTCGTGGTGCCGCGGGCGGTCTCGCTCAGCGCGATCGCCCGCCGCATCGGCTCGGGGTTCACCGCTCCGCGGCTCGGGCGGCCTGCTCGCGCAGGGCGGCGATGGCCTTGGCGGGGTCGGCCGCGCCGTAGACGGCCGATCCGGCGACGAAACAGTCGACGCCCGCTTCGGCGGCCTGCTCGATCGTGTCCGCGTTGATGCCGCCGTCGATCTCCACGACCAGCTTCAGGTGCCCGGTGTCGACGAGCCGCCTGGCCGTGCGGACCTTGTCCAGCACGTCGGCGATGAACGACTGGCCGCCGAAGCCGGGTTCGACGGACATGACCAGCAGCGTGTCGTAGTGCTTGAGGGTGTCGAGGTGGTCTTCGAGCCTGGTGCCCGGCTTGACCGACAGCCCGGCCTTGGCGCCGGCGGCGCGCAGGTCCTTGGCGATCTTGACCGGGTCCTTCGCGGCCTCGGCGTGCACGGTGACGTTGTAGGCGCCCGCCTCGGCGTACCCGATCGCCCAGCGGTCGGGGTCCTCGATCATCAGGTGGCAGTCGAGCGGGGTCTCGGTGACCTTCCGCAGCGATTCGACGACCGGCAGGCCGAGCGTCAGGTTCGGGACGAAATGCGCGTCCATCACGTCGACGTGCACCCAGTCGGCGCCCTTGGCGGCGTGGATCTCTTCGCCGAGCCTGGCGAAGTCGGCGGACAGGATGCTCGGTGCGATCAGCGGTCGATGTGCCACGACTACGCAGTGTAGGAGTCGACGGCTAACGCTCGCTAACCGGCTGAAGTGCGCTTGCACACACAACGGGCGCCCGGAGTTCTCGCCACGGCCATGAGCCCGTCACCTCTCGGCTCACAAGTGCACACATGCGCACTGATTAATAGCCCGGCACCCCCCAACGACAAAGGAGATTCGATGGCTTCGCTGCTCGCCGGCCGCCGGAAATGGCTGGCCGCCGGCGCACTCGGCGCCTCGCTGGTCGCCGTGGCCCCGATCGCTTCCGCCCAGCCGGACGACATGCGTGTCGCGTCCGCGGGCGACCGCACCCAGGACGTGCGGAGCGAGATCCGCGGCGGCGCCGCGCGCAACGTCATCCTGTTCATCGGTGACGGCATGGGCCACCAGGAGATCACCGCGGCGCGCAACTACGAGCGCGGCGCCGCCGGCCGTCTCGCCATGGACGAGCTGCCGCTGACCGGTGACTACACCACCTACGCCGTCGAGAAGAACAACCCGTCGAAGCCCGACTACGTGACCGACTCGGCCGCGTCCGGCACCGGCTGGGCCACCGGCGTCAAGACCTACAACGGCGCGATCTCGGTCGACGCCTACGGCAACCCCGTGCCGACCATCCTGGAGCTCGCCAAGCGCTCCGGCCTGCGCACCGGCGACGTCACCACCGCCGAGGTCCAGGACGCCACCCCGGCCGTGCTCGGCGCCCACGTGGTCAGCCGCGACTGCAAGGGCCCGGTCGAGACGACCGCCAAGTGCGCGGTCAACGCCAAGGAGAACGGCGGCGACGGCTCGATCTCCGAGCAGCTCGTGCAGACCAGGCCGGACGTGCTCCTCGGCGGCGGCGCGAAATACTTCAACCAGACGGTCACCGCGGGCAAGTTCAAGGGCAAGACCGCCCTCGACCAGGCCAAGGCCGCCGGTTACCAGGTCGTGAAGACCGCCGACGAGCTCGGCGCCGTGAAGAAGGGCAAGCCGGTACTCGGCCTGTTCGCCGACGGCAACATGCCCACCAACTGGGGCGGCCCGCTCGCCAAGCAGGGCGGCACCCCGCCGAGCCGCTGCACCGCCAACCCGGCGCTGCCCAAGACCCAGCCCAAGCTCGCCGACCAGACCCGCAAGGCGCTGGAGCTGCTCAACGACCGTCGCGCCGACAAGGGCTTCTTCCTCCAGGTCGAGGGCGCCAGCATCGACAAGCAGGACCACGCCGCCGACCCCTGCGGCCAGATCGGCGAGACCATCGACTTCGACGCCGCGGTCGCGGCGGGCATGGCCTTCGCCCGCAGCAACCCGGACACGCTGGTCCTGGTGACGGCCGACCACGGCCACACCAGCCAGATCGTCCCCAACGGCCAGGCCACGCCCGGCCAGACCGCGACCCTGGTCACCAACGAGGGCGCGAACATGACCCTCAACTACGCCACCGCGTTCCCGGGTTCCTCGATGGAGCACACCGGCACCCAGGTCCGCATCGCGGGTTACGGCCCGCAGGCGGCGAACATCGTCGGCCTGACCAACCAGACCGACGTCTTCGGCACGCTGAAGCGGGCACTGCGCCTGCGCTGACACCTCGAGCCCGAAAGCCACTTTCGTCAGGTGAGACCTGACGAAAGTGGCTTTCGGGCTTTCGAGGCCCTGACGGTTCTAACGGCCCTGAACGCTCACGACCCCAACTTCACCGTGGCCGTGGGCTCGGCCTGTATGAAGGGAGCCCTCATACAGCTGATGCGTATGAAGGGAGCCTTCATCGCATATAGCTGCATGAAGGGAGCCTTCATCCAGCGCGGCTTGTATGAGGGGAGCCTTCATACAGGTGGGCTGGGGGTGGGAGGCCCTCATTGGCGGCAATGTTCGTGAGCCCCCGGTCGAAGCCCGGGATAAAGCCCGCTTTATCCCGCCGGGGTCGTGAGCCCTTAAGCCTCAGGGAGCAAGGTGAGCGCGTCGCTCCAGTCTCGGCCGAGCCTGCGCAGCCGGACGCCCGCGCCCGCGAGCGTGTCGAGGTGTCCCTGCCAGGCCGGGTGCAGCGCCCGCGTGTCCTGGATCGAGTAGGCCAGCGCGATGGTCACGCGCGGCGAGCCGAGCACGTCGCCCACCACGGTCAGCGCCTGGTTGTCCGCGATGCCGAGCGCGAGTTTCGCGACCGAATTGGCCGTCGCGGGCGCGAACAGGAACACGTCGGGATCCGGATGCGGCCGTGCCTCCCCCGGCAGCCGGGAAACGCTCCGCACCGGCAAGTCCGTCAGCGTCTCAAGCTCAGCGAGGCCGCCTGTGACCTCGAGCCACCGATAAGCCGTCGGAGTCAGCGTGATCGCCAGCCGCCAGCCGAGCGCGGCCGCGGGTTTCGCCAGCTCGGCGGCGAACCGGGTGTCCAGTCCGCCGCACGAGCTGCCGATCAGGCCGAGTACGCGGGTCACGGCTTGCGCAGGACCGCGCAGAACATCGCGTCCGTGCCGTGGCGGTGCGGCCAGAGCTGGACGTACGGTCCGTCGCCGAGCCGCGGGACGCCGGGGAACAGCTCGCGCGCGTCCAGGACTTCCAGCTTGTTGCGGCGTGCGGTCTCGCCGACGACGCCTTCGGTCTCGGCGAGGTGCGGTGAGCAGACGACGTACGTCAGCACGCCGCCCGGGCGCAGCAGGCCGATGGCCGCGGTGATCAGCTCGGCCTGCAGTTTGGTCAGTTCCGAGACGTCGGACGGCTGACGGCGCCACCGTGCCTCGGGGCGGCGGCGCAGCGCGCCGAGGCCGCTGCACGGGGCGTCGACCAGGATGCGGTCGTAGCCGGGCTCGAGACCGGACTCGCGGCCGTCGGCCACGTGCACGGTCACCGGGAGGTCCTTGACCGCGTGCTCGATGAGCCGTGCGCGGTGCGGCGCGATCTCGACGGCGTCGACGCGGGCGCCCTGCAACGCGGCGAGCGCGCCCATGAGCGCGGCCTTGCCGCCGGGGCCGGCGCAGAGGTCGAGCCAGCGCTCGTCGGATCCTTCGAGCGGGGCCTTGGTCGCGGCGATCGCGCAGAGCTGGCTGCCCTCGTCCTGCACGGCGGCGAGCTTTTCGCGGATCGGCTCCGAATCGGCGAGGTCGCCGCTGCCGCTCGGCAGGTGGACACCGTAGGGCGAGTAGGGCGCGACTTCGCCGCCGGTGATGGCGGCGAGCTCGTCGGCGCTGATCTCGCCGGGCCTGGCGACCAGGTGGACCTCGGGGCGGGCGTCGTCGGCTTCGAGTGCCGCCTTCAGCTCGGCGCCCTTGTCCCCCAACGCTTCCGCGAACGACCGGGCCACCCAGCGCGGGTGCGCGGTATGGAAGGCGAAGCTGCCGATCGGGTCCTTCTCGGCGTCGGGCGCGAGCTGCTCGACCCAGGCCGCCTCGTCCTTTTCGGACACCGTGCGCAGCACCGCGTTGACGAAACCGGCGATGTGCGAGCCGACGTCCTCACGTACCAAGTCCACAGTGGACCCGACGGCCGCGTGCGTCGGGATGCGGGTGCGCAGCAGCTGGTAGGCGCCGAGCCGGAGCCCGTCGAGCACCTTGCCGTCCACTTTGGACAGCGGGCGGTCGAGGCAGGCGGCGATCACGTCGTCGAGCAGGCCCTGCGCGCGCGAGGTGCCGTAGGCGAGTTCGGTGGCCAGCGCGGCGTCGCGGCCGGAGATCCGGCGTTCGCGCAGGAGGTCGGGCAGCACGAGGTTGGCGTAGGCGTCGCGCTCGCGGACGGCGTAGAGCACGTCCAGCGCCGCGCGGCGGGCCGGGTCCTCGACCGGCGGGCGGCGCGGGCCGTCCTTGCGCGGGGCCGGTTTACCCCTGCTCGGCCGTCCCGGCCTGCGGTCCTGATAACTCACTGGAGGCGCTCTCCTTGCTCGATCCGTGATCCACGCGCCCAGTCCGTGGCCGCCATGCGTTTCTTGCCCTGAGCCTGCACCTCACCGAGCTGCAGTGGTTTGGTCGCGGTGCCGACCAGCACCCGTTTGCGTTCGACCCGCAGCTCGCCGGGACCGATGCCCAGCTCGTCCGCGTAGGTGACCGGGCCGATCTTCAGCCGCTCGCCGCGGAACTCCGCCCACGCGCCGGGCTCGGGCGTGACCGAGCGGATGTGCCGGTCGACCGCCGCCCACGGCAGCTTGAACGAGATGTGCGCGTCCTCGACGCTCAGTTTCGGCGCGTAGGTGACGCCCTCGTCCGGCTGCGGCACCGCGCGCAGCGTGCCGTCCTCGATACCGTCCATTGTGGACTTCAACAGCGCGGCGCCCGAGACGGAAAGCCGCTCCAGCAGGTCGCCCGCGGTGTCGGTCGGCATGACCTGCTCGGTCACCACGCCGAACACCGGCCCGGCGTCGAGCGCCTTGACGATCTGGAAGGTCGCGGCGCCGACGATCTCGTCCCCCGCGCGCACGGCGGCCTGCACCGGCGCCGCACCGCGCCACGCGGGCAGCAGCGAGAAGTGCAGATTGACCCAGCCGTGCGCCGGGATGTCCAGCGCGGACTGCGGCAGGAGCGCGCCGTACGCGACGACCGGGCACGCGTCCGGGGCGATCTCGGCCAGCCGGGCGAGGAACGCGGGGTCGCCCGCTTTTTCCGGGGTGAGCACTTCGATGCCGTGCTCGTCCGCGAGCGCGCCGATGGGCGAACGGCTCACGGTCCGGCCGCGGCCGGACCGGGCGTCCGGGCGCGTGACGACGGCGACGACCTCATGGCGCGGCGACTCGATGAGCGCGCGCAGGGAAGGGACGGCGGGTTCGGGCGTCCCGGCGAACACAAGGCGCACTACCCACGCACCTCCGCCGCGACAACCACTGAATCGGTGAACATCCCGGCCAGTCTAGGGCGCGCGCTCGTGAGTGTTCCGGCCGGTTCTAACCGGCCGGAACACTCACGACTCAACGAACCGGGAAGACCACCCGAGCCGCACCCGCGCCCCGGCGGACGGGTTCGGCGGCGGCCAGCCATTTGCCGTGGCCGAGGTATTCGACGCCGGTGGCGGCGCCGATCTCGGCGGGTGTGGACGAGAAGCCCTGGCCTCGGGCGACGAGCGCCGCGACCTCCGTCGTCTGGTCGAGGAACGCCTGCTCGACCTGGGCGGCCGCCGAGTTCCGCTGCGACGCGCGCGGCGCGGCGATGGCGTCCTTCAGCGACAGGCCACGGTCGATCCGGCCGAGCAGCACCTCCAGCGCGGTCGTGATGATCGACGCGCCGCCGGGCGAGCCGGTCGCGAAGAACGGCTTTCCGTGGTCGAGCACGATGGTCGGCGCCATCGACGAACGCGGCCGCTTGCCAGGGCCGGGCAGGTTCGGGTCGGGCACACCGGGCGTCACCGGGGTGAACGAGAAGTCGGTGAGCTCGTTATTCAGCAGGAAGCCGCGGCCGGGCACCACGATGCCGCTGCCGCCCTCCTGCTCGATGGTCAGCGTGTACGCGACGACGTTGCCCCACTTGTCGGCCACGGTCAGGTGCGTGGTGTTCTCACCTTCGTACGGTGTCGGCGCGCCGGTGGTGCCCGCCTGGCACGGGGTCGGGTTGCGCGGGTCGGCGGGCGCGACCGGGCTGGTGCCCGCCTTGGCTGGGTTGATCAGGCAGGCGCGGGTGTTCGCGAACGACTGGCTGAGCAGCTCCTTCGACGGGACGTCGACGAACGCCGGGTCGCCGATCCAGCGGTTGCGGTCGGCGAACGCGAGCCGCGTCGACTCGAGGAAGTAGTGGTAGTAGTCGGTCTTGGAGGCGTTCTTGAGGTCGAAGTTCTCCAGGATGTTCAGCGATTCGGCGACCGTCAGCCCGCCGGACGACGGCGCGGGCATGCCGTAGACGTCGAGCCCGCGGTAGCGCGCGTGCGTCGGATCGCGCTCGATCGTGCGGTATTTGGCCAAATCGGCGGCGGAGAGCTTGCCGGGGCGGACCTTGAGCGTCGACGCCGGGTCGACCGGCGGCTGCTGGACGGTCTTGACGATGTCCGCGCCGATCTGGCCCCGGTACAGCGCGTCGGTGCCACGGGACCCGACGGTCGCGTACGTGTCGGCGAGGTCGGGGTTGCGGAAGGTCGTGCCCTCGACCGGCGGCTGCCCGCCCTGCAGGTAGAGCGACTTCGTCGACGGGAAGGCGGCGAATCGGGCCGCGTTGTTGGCCACTTGGTCGTGGAAGGTCTTGTCGACGGTGAAGCCGCGGCGCGCGAGGTCGATGGCCGGGCGCAGCGTCTTCGACAGCGAGCGGGTGCCCCACTTGCGCAGCGCGTCCTGCCAGGTGCCGGGTGTTCCCGGGACACCGACGGACAAACCGCTGGTCACGGCTTCGGCGAACGGGATCGCCGTGCCGTTTTCGACGAACAGGTTCGCGTCGGCCGTCGACGGCGCGGTCTCGCGGCCGTCGAGGGTGTGCACCTGGCCGGTGCGGGCGTCGTAGAAGACGAGGAACCCGCCGCCGCCGATCCCGGCGGAGAACGGGTCGGTGACGCCCAGCGCGGCGGCCGTGGCCACGGCCGCGTCGACGGCGTTGCCGCCCTCGCGCAGCACCTGGGTGCCGATCGCGCTGGCGTCGGCGTCGATGCTGGACACGGCGCCGAAGTAGCCGATGGCCTCCGGCGATTTGGGCGGGGTGGGTGGCGCGGCCGACGCGGGCACGGCGAAGGCGGCGGACAGGACGAGCACGGCGGCGGCGGAACCCACAAGCCGGAAGCTGTTCGCAGGCATGCGGGGCAGTCTGCCCCTGTTGACGGGGCCCTTCAAGCGCCTAAGCAGACGAGTGGCCCTAACAAGGCTGTCGGCTCTTGCGAAACACTCTCGCCGTGATCACGCCACGCAGAGCTTTGAAAGCACTGGTTCCCCTGCTCATCGCGGTGCCGCTGCTCGCGGCGCCCGGCGTCGCGCAGGCCAAGTCCTGCTCGGACCCGGCCGTTCAGCTGACCGTCGAAGAGCTACGCCTGACCGCGTCACTCCCAGCCGGTGGACCGGCCGTCGGGCCCGAACTCGTCCGCCAAGCGGGCTTCGACCGCCTCGTCGCTGACTTCGGCAGGCGTCTTTGTGCCACACGTTCGCGCTGGACCGCGCAGCATCTGGCCGAAACCGCCGGAAACGACCTTTGGCGTACCGCGGTGGACCGGGCGCAGGGCCGCCGTCCCGATCTGGGCACCCTCGACCGCTACGACGACCGCCCGCTCTACTGGGCCCGCCTGCAGATGAGCAAGGCGCTGCGCCAGTGGACGCCGTCGTTCAAGCTCGACCCGGCTGCCCGCGCGGACATCATGACCAAGTTCGACCTCGGCGCGCGCGGGCTCGACGACGTCAGGTTCCCGATCGGCGGGAAGGTCAAGCGCGTGCTGATGAGCGGGTTCGACCCGTTCACGCTCGACGGCGCGGGCATCAGGATCGGCAACCCTTCGGGCGCCTCGGCACTGCAATTGGACGGAAAGCTGCTGCAGACCGCCGACGGACCGGCGATCGTGCAAACGGTCTCGTTCCCGGTCGTTTGGGGCTATTTCGACACCGGAATCGTCGAGAAGGCGTTCGGCACGGCGCTGGCCGACTCCCGTCGCCGCCCCGACCTGATCATGACCGTCAGCCAAGGCCGTCCCGGCCGGTTCGATGTCGAACGCTGGGCGGGCGCCTGGCGTGGCGGGTTCCCCGACAACAACAACGTGAGCGTCGTCGGCCAGATCCCGGCCGCGCCCGGCTGGCCGCAGCCTGCCGACCAGTTCATCGAGACGACGTTGCCGTACCAGCAGATGGTCGGCACCACGGGCGCCTATCCGGTGCAGTTCAACCAGTCGTTCTGCGTGTGGCCGGACAGCACCAAGCCGGGCACGGGCACGGCCGTCTGCCGCACCGACGCACCCAAGCCGGGCGAGATCGCGGCCTCAGGTGGCGGCGGCAACTATCTGTCCAACGAGTCCATGTACCGGTCCAACCGCGTCCGCGTGGGCCTCGGCATCGACCTGCCTGGCGGGCACCTGCACACGCCGGTCCTCGGCACGGCGACCGCGCCCGGTGACATCACCGACGACGCCTTCGTCGCCCGCCGCAAGGCGATCGCCGACCAAGTTGTCGCGCTGGTGACCACGGCAGCGGGCGCGACCGGAACAAAGGCGACGACGAACACCCTGCCCCAGCCGGCCGACGCGGCCACGGCCGTCCGCGACGTCCTCGGCACGGTCCTCGGCTAGATCAAGGCGAGCGGGTCGAGCTGGATCCGGATCGGCTCCGGCTCCTTCCTGGCGTCCCGGCGGGCGCTGGCGGCGTGGATCGACGCCGCCAGCGCCTTGCCGTGCACGCGCGCGACGCGCACCAGCGCGCGCTCGCGGTCCGAACGGCCCTCCTCGTCGATCTCGCCGAGCGGGACCGGGCCCAGTATTTCGCCGGATTCCGGCAACGCCAGGTCGTCGAGCACGGCCGCGACCGCGTCCGGGGTGCCCTCGATGCTCGCCATCCGCATCGCGGGCGGGAACCCGAGTTCCCGGCGTTCGGCCAATTCCAGGCCGGCGTGCCACGCCGGATCCCAGCGCACCAGCGCCTGCACGACCGCCAATCCGGCTTCGGCGCCGACGATCACGCGCCCGCCCGCGGACGCGGGCCGCACCATGGACGCGGCCGTCATCCAGCGCCGCAAGGTCTCTTCGCCCGCGCGCAGATCCTGACGGCCCAGCAACGCCCACGCGTCCAGCAACAGCGCCGCGCCGTACCCGCCTTCGGCCACCGGCTCGGCTCCCGGCGTGCACACGACCAGCGCGGGCTTGCCCGGCACCGACTCCAGCACCTCCTGGGCGCCGGACGTCCGCACCGGCACGCCCGGAAACGCCCGGCCCAGCTCCTCGGCGGTCCGTTTCGACCCGACGACGACCGCCCGCAGCCGCGCGGAACCACAAGCGGGACAACGGAACCCGGTCTCCGGGACCCCGCACCACCGGCACGCGGGCGGCTTCGGCATGCCGCCCTCCGAGCCGCCGGGCAGCGACAACGGACCGGCGCACCGGCGGCAGTGCGCGGGCGTCCGGCATTGCCCGCACGCGAGCCCTGGCACATATCCGCGCCTGGGCACCTGGACCAAAACCGGCGCTCCCGCGGCCAAAGACTGCCGAGCCGCCTCGAAAGCGACCGACGGCAACCGCGCGGCCTTCGCGGCTTCGTCCCGCGCGACGTCGAAATCCTCGCCGACCGGGGTCACCCTGGGCGCGGCAGCGCGCAGTCCGGGCCGATCGGCGACAACGGCCTGCGCCCAGCCGGACTCGACCAGGAACTGCGCCTCGGCCGTCCGCGCGAACCCGGCGACCAGCAGCGACGCCTTGGCCGTGTGCGCGCGGTCCATCAGCACGTCACGGACATGCGGATACGGCGCGTGCGGCTCGGAGTGGATGTCGTCGCCGTCGTCCCAGACGACGAACAGCCCGGGATCGGCGACCGGCGCGAACATCGCCGCGCGCGTGCCGACCACGACCTTGACCTGCCCGCGCAGCACCGAAAGCCAGCGCCGGTACCGGGCGGCGGGCCCGAGCCCGGCGATCAGCGCGGCCACGCTTTCGTCGCCCAGCAGACCGACGCACGCCTCGTGCACGCGTTTGAGATCGCGATGGTCCGGCACGACCAGCACCGCGCCCTTGCCCGCGGCGGCGGCGACCGCGGCGGCCTCGGCGAGCCGCGCGGGCCAGTCCTCCCCCGGCAACGCCTGCCAGACAGCGTTCGCGGGCTTCGACTCGGCCAGCGCCTCCAGGAACGCGGGCCCACGCTGATAGCGCGACCAGGCGGACACGTCCGGCGCGGGCGGCACCGGCGCGGGCTCACCCGGCGGCTCGGACTCGACTTTCCCGTGCCGGGGCGGCAATGCGAGCCGCAACACGTCCACCAGCGTGCCGCCGTACCGGTCGGCGACGGAGCGCGTGAGCGCGTACAAGGCGGGCGTCAGCACCGGCTCGCTCGACGTCACCCGCTCGATGAACGCGAGCTTCTTCTCATGGCTCGTCGTCTCGGCGCGCTCGGCGATGTAGCCGTCGACGAGCTGCCCGGCGAACCTCACCCGTACGCGGCACCCGACGACCGCGGTCTCGTGGAACTTCTCCGGGACGTGGTAGTCGAAGGTCCGGTCGAGATGGGTCAGCGGGATGTCGACGACGATCCGCGCCACCGGGTTCTCCGGGGCGGGTTTGAGCTGGCCACGGCGTTCCGCGGCCGCGGCCTTGGCCGCCTTCGCCTTGTCGACCGGCTTCGTCCGGGCGCGTGAGGGCACGGGGAGGTCCCACAGCGGCGGCGTCTCCGGACTGGTCACCCCCTGATCTTTACCAGCACCCCCCGACAGTCCCGGAGCCAGCCTGACCCAAAAGCCCCGCCCGGGAGATCCGGGCGGGGCTTTCGGGCAAGCGGGGTGTCAGGCGCCGGCGGCGGCCTTCAGCGCCTCGGCGCGCGCGGTGCTCTCCCACGGGAGGTGCAGCTCCGGGCGGCCGAAGTGACCGTACGCGGCGGTCGGCGCGTAGATCGGGCGCAGCAGGTCGAGGTCGCGGATGATCGCGGCCGGACGGAGGTCGAACACCTCCGAGATCGCCTGCTGGATCTTGGTCGGGTCGACGGTCTCGGTACCGAACGTCTCGACGAACAGACCGACCGGCGACGCCTTGCCGATCGCGTACGCGACCTGCACTTCGACGCGCGAAGCGAGCCCCGCCGCGACGACGTTCTTGGCGACCCAGCGCATCGCGTACGCGGCCGAGCGGTCGACCTTGGACGGGTCCTTGCCCGAGAACGCGCCGCCACCGTGGCGGGCCATGCCGCCGTAGGTGTCGACGATGATCTTGCGCCCGGTCAGCCCGGCGTCACCCATCGGACCGCCGATGACGAAGCGGCCGGTCGGGTTCACCAGCAGCCGCACGTTCGAGGTGTCGATGTCCAGCGCGGCGATCTCCGGGGCCACGACGTGCTCGCGGACGTCGACGCCGAGCATCGACTCGAGGTCGATCCCGTCGGCGTGCTGCGTCGACACGACCACGGTGTCCAGGCGCACGGGCTGGTCACCGGCGTATTCGATGGTCACCTGGGTCTTGCCGTCCGGGCGCAGGTACGGCAGCACGCCGTCCTTGCGGACCCGGGTCAGCCGCTGCGACAGGCGGTGCGCCAGCGCGATCGGCAACGGCATCAGCTCGGGCGTGTCCGAGCAGGCGTAGCCGAACATCAGGCCCTGGTCACCGGCGCCCTGGCGGGCGATCTCGTCTTCGGCCGCTTCGACCCGCGACTCGTACGCGGTGTCGACGCCCTGCGCGATGTCCGGCGACTGCGAGCCGATCGCGACGTTGACGCCGCACGAGTTGCCGTCGAAGCCCTTGGCCGACGAGTCGTAGCCGATCTTGAGGATGACATCGCGCACGATCGTCGGGATGTCGGCGTAGGCCTCGGTCGTCACCTCGCCGGCGACGTGGACCTGCCCCGTGGTGATCAGCGTTTCGACCGCGACACGGCTGCGCGGGTCCTTCGCGAGCAGCCCGTCGAGGATCGAGTCGCTGATCGCGTCACAGATCTTGTCGGGATGGCCCTCGGTCACCGACTCCGAGGTGAACAACCTGCTGTTGGACGCGGTCACGGCGTTCGTCACATCCCTCTTCGTCGTCTTCTTTAACCCCATCAGGGTACTTATCGCGGCTAAAGCCACACTCAACGCTTGAGCAAGCCCACAACGGCATCCCACACTGCGACACCCAGTTGCGCTTTCGACCCGAATGGGATAGGGCGTTCCGTCCCGTCCGAGGCGAGCAGCCAGCCTGCGTTGTCCTCGACCTCGAACGCCTTGCCGTCGCCGACGGCGTTGACGACCAGCAGGTCACAGCCCTTGCGGCGGAGTTTCGCCCGCGCGTGGTCGAGCACGGAACCGTGCTCGTCGCCGGTCTCCGCGGCGAACCCGACCACGATCTGGCCCGGCGCCCGATCGGTGACCAGCTCGGCGAGGATGTCGGCGTTGCGGTCCAGCATGATGACCGGGTCCGGCTGGTCATCGGACTTCTTGATCTTGGCGCCCGACACGTTCGCCGGGCGGAAGTCGGCCACCGCGGCGGCCATCACGACGATCTCCGCGGGCTTCGCGGCCTCGTGCATGGCGACGCGCAGCTCCTCGGCCGTCGAAACCTTGACGACCGTGACGCCGGCGGGCTCGGGCAGTTCGACCGTGTGCCCGGCGACGAGGGTGACCTCGGCGCCCCGCTGGGCGGCGACGCGGGCCAGCGCGTAGCCCTGCTTGCCCGACGAGCGATTGCCCAGATAGCGGACCGGGTCGAGCGGCTCACGCGTGCCACCGGCCGAAATCGCCACGCGGACGCCTTCGAGGTCGCGGGGCAGCGCGCGGGGCTCGGCCAGCAGCAGCTTGGCCAGGTCGATGATCTCCTGGGGATCCGCCAGCCTGCCCTTGCCCGTGTCCTTGCCGGTCAGGCGACCGGCGGCGGGCTCGGTGACCACGGCGCCGCGGTGACGCAGCAGCGCGACGTTGTCCTGGGTGGCGGGGTGTTCCCACATCTCGGTGTGCATCGCCGGGAAGAACGCGACCGGGCACCGCGCGGTGAGCAGGGTGTTGGTCAGCAGGTCGTCGGCGATGCCGTGCGCCGCCTTCGCCAGCAGATTGGCCGTGGCGGGCACGATGAGCACGAGGTCGGCTTCCTTGCCGACGCGCACGTGCTGCACTTCGGGCACCTCGGTGAACACGCCGGTGTGCACCGGGTGCCCGGACAGTGCTTCGAAGGTCGCCGCGCCGACGAAGTTCAGCGCGGCCTCCGTGGGGACCACGCGGACGTCGTGACCGGATTCGGTCAGCCCGCGCAGCACCTCACACGCTTTGTAGGCGGCGATACCGCCACCCACACCGAGTACGACTCGGGGCTTACTCACCCTCGGTGTGCTCGAGCAGTCCGGCGTGGATCTCGCGCAGCGCGATCGACAGCGGCTTCTCCCGCGGGCCCGGCTCGACCAGCGGACCGACGTACTCCAGCAGGCCTTCGCCGAGCTGGGCGTAGTAGTCGTTGATCTGGCGGGCACGCTTGGCCGCGTAGATCGCCAGCGCGTACTTGGAGCTGACCTTCTCGAGCAGGTCGTCGATCGGCGGGTTGGTGATGCCTTCAAGTTCCTCGCCGTAGGCACCCAGCGTCGTGGTCACTCGTGCAGCTCCTGAAATCATATGGTGTCTTGCCCGACCACCTAAGTCTAGCAAGTCGACGGCATACACTCTCACCTCGGCGTTCATAGCGCGCATGCTTGACCTCTACGATGTCGAGTTCGGGCGCAGCCTCGACAGCCACGTTTCGCCCAGCCCGCCTCCGACCAGTTACCAAGGACGACCGAACGACCACGGGGAGACAGATGACTAGGATCGCAGAAGGTCGACCCACTAGCTCGTTTTCCACACGGAGGCGGTATGCGCAACATCGAGTTCAAGGCGTACGCCGTGAACCCAGAACTACTACCAGGCGCACTTGACAGGCTGGGCGCACGGCTGGAACGCACCTATTCCGAGACTGACACCTACTTCAACACAAGGTCTTCTCGATTAAAGTATCGATCCGGCTCGGATAGGCTCCCACGCCTCATTGCATACGAACGCACCGACAACGCAAAGGCCCGAGAGAGCCGCTTACAACTGGCCGAATGCCAAGACCAGGACGACCTGCTTAAACAGATACTTGTCGACAATCTCGGCATTTCGACAGTAGTCACGAAAACCAGGAGCGTATACAGGGCTAACGGATGGCTAGCAAACGTAGACGTAGTCGAAGGTGCCAACTTCGTCGAAGTTGAAGTATTCGATGAAGGCAACGGAATTGATTCCACCCAGCGGGTGTCACGCGAATTAATGCACGCGCTCGGCGTCAGAGACTTCGACCTTGTACCTTGGTCCTACGAAATTCTACACACGATGTTACGCCAGTCGCGGGAATATCAAAAGCAACTTGGCAATAACCTTCACAAGCTCATACTCATCGACGGCGCATCCGGAGCAGGCAAGTCGTCGGTCGCTGCAGCATTGCGCGAGACGGTTCCAAATGTCGCGTACGTACACCGACGGACGACTCGACCACCTCGCGGCGAGGCCAGCGAACAGCATGAATACATATTCGTAACGCAGGATGAATTTGCGAGAGATGTCGCAGCTGGCGAATACTTAGAATCGAAGAATTTCCTATTCGGAATGAGCTACGGCCTTCACTGGCATGACGTAACAGCCGCTTTGACCGCTCCAACAAACGCCGCCGCATTTGGACTGATCAACCTGGGCACCATTGCTCACGTACGTGAGGTCGCACCATCCGCAACAACGATTCTACTGACCGCCGACGAGGCTACAATCCGCCGCCGCCTACTCTCCAGGCGAGCACACTCTGACGACGCTCTGCAAGAACGGCTTGAGAACGCGCGGCGAGCAACACAGGTGGCGGATCGTTACACGCACGTGATCGAGAATCACGACGGGGAGCTGGATAAAGTAGTCAACGAGGTCAGGCGAATCGTGGAGGACGTGGCGAATGGAGCAGACACCTGATCTAAATGGCCTAACCGCTATCTATTCATCGGTCGCACAGGAGATCGCATACCTCCGAGAGGTCGAGTTCCGGCTTGTAACAGCCGGACTCGCACTAGACGGCACGCTCGGACTAGCGCTTGCCACACTTGCTGGCCGCACCCATGTTTCCGGCTTGGTGCGCGCAGCGATAACTGGCTTGTCATCGGCCGTAGTACTCGTGTTAATCGTCTACGTGTTCCGCGTACACGGTTACCTTCTCGTGCAACGACAACTACGACATAGAATCGAAAAAATTCTCGGCGTATACAAACGCAGTAAGTGGCTAGCAGGCGAGCGACTCTTTCCGGACCACTGGAAAAACGGAAACCGTCTAAGCTATCGCTTCCAGCTAAAAAGCGTAGTAGTCCCCCTAAGCGTCGGCCTACTCTCATTCCACGCCCTTTTCCTGTACTTTTCATGGACAGTAGGCCCTTAGCCGCCACCTTAACGATGGACGCGAGCCGAACACTCAAATGAGAGGGCGCAATATGGAGGGAAGTCTTCCCGGGCTGCCACTAACCCGCCAGATTCTCACAGGCGCGGCTGAAACAATCGCCGACATCCCGGTATTGTTCGTTCAGCATCTCAAGCATGACACAGTGGCCTTCTTGCGTCTATGGCAAGAGAATGGCGGCCGCGTTGCCAGTTGCATAGCTATCCCGTATTCATGGAATGAGGAAGCACTGTCACTCGCAACAGCACTTGGACTCGACATCCAGGTACCCGACGCTCATTCGCTACTACGCGCTGCGGCGGACAGCGTAGACTCACTCACCAAACTTGGGCACCCATTTGTAGTCCAAGACGTTGGTGGACATATCGCAGACCTTCTCACCACGCGTCCATTGCCTCCAGCCCTGTTCGGCGTGGTCGAGGAGACGAAGCAGGGACTCTGGAGGTATCAAAGGCTCAACTCCCCCAACCTGCGAGTGTTCCAAATTGCAGACTCCCCACTAAAAGCGATCGAAGCAGGCTACGTCGGTCGATCTGTCGCTTCCACTGTTTCAGAATTGGTCAGGGCAAGCGGCCATTCTATCCATGGTCAAACCGCAACGGTTCTCGGATACGGCGACATTGGCCGCGCTTGCGCACTGGCCTTAAGAAATATTGGCTGTGAGGTCCGGGTTGTGGAGATCTCGCCAGTACGCGCTGTTGCAGCTGCAGGGGACGGCTTCCGGACACTTAAGCCGAAGCAAGCATTGACCCAATGTAGAGTGATAGTCGGCTGTACCGGGGCAACTTCGCTAAGCCTTGCCGACTTCGACGGTCTCCTCGGCGAGTTCTACTTGTTCAGCGGGTCATCTCGCCAAGTCGAGTTCGCCGCACTTTTTGACGAAGGCGCTCCCCAGGATCATTTCCCATTGCGTGGGCGATATACAAACGTATCGGTAGCTACCTTACACACCGCTACCTGCCAAGTGCATATCGTAAACCAAGGATATCCTGTCAACTTCCTACACGAGAGCTTGCCTGACGCCATCATAGACCTCGTCTTCGCCCAGATTGCTGCAGGGATTGCGCAACTGCTGGGCAATCAAGCCGATCCAGGCATCAAACCACTACCTGCAACACTCATGGATGACCTCGCCGACCGATGGTTAAGCCTACACGCGCAATCGATGGAGCCCGGCGAAATTGCACGATGAAATGCCCGATCATCCAAGAGTTTGGGTCGGGTCAGGCTTGCACCTGACCCGACCCACAACTCTACTCACTCGCCACTAAACTCAGCCAACAACGCCTTGCGCTGCCGATCGCCAAGGCCACGAAGACGACGGCTAGGGGCGATCTCCAAGCGCTCCATAGTCTGCTGCGCGCGGACCTTGCCGACGCCCGGAAGGGCCTCAAGCAGAGCGGAGACCTTCATCTTGCCGAGAACCTCGTTCTCGGCAGCGTCTTCCAGCACCTTGACCAGAGTGGTGCCGCCTCGCTTCAGGCGCTCCTTCAGCTCCGCTCGGATCTTCCGAGCGGCAGCGGCCTTCTCCAGTGCCGCAGCACGCTGTTCCTCTGTCAGCTGGGGAAGTGCCACGTTTTCCTCCGGTAGTTCTCAAATCTGGGTGGGTGAAACGACGGTACCCACCCTCCAGCGTCGACCACAATGCGGGGGTGGCTGGTTGCGCCAGGCCTGCCCGCCTGCTATTGGCTGTTTTCCAGGGGTTGTTCACCCCGAGCCCAGAGCGGGGTCAGCCGCCGTTCACCCCGGTGGCCGCAGCGAGTCACGGGTCCGGCGCACCGCGTCACGCAGCCCGGCGGGGTCTGGGCCGTGCTTGAGGATGTCCCGTGACGAGGCCGCGAGCACGCCTTTCAGGTCGTCGCCGAAGAGCTTGCGGAGGTCGTCGGCGGTCGCGCCCTGCGCACCGAAACCCGGCGCGAGGATCGGCCCGTTCAAGGCCCCCAGATCGAGTTCTCCGGCCCCGATGGTCGCGCCGACGACAACACCCACATCGCCGTACGGGGACGCGCCTTCGTTGACCTCAGCGGCCGCGTCGACGATTCCCTGCGCGACGGTCTTTCCGTTGGGCAGCAACGCGTTCTGCAGCGCGTGAGCCTCCGGATTGGACGTTCGCGCGAGCACGAACACGCCCCGCCCATTGGCCCGCGCCATGTCGATCGCGGGCTTGAGCGAGCCGAATCCGAGGTACGGCGAGACGGTGATCGCGTCGGCCGTGAGAGCGGTCTCTCCGGCCACGTAAGCGGCCGTGTAGGCGCCCATCGTCGACCCGATGTCGCCCCGTTTCACGTCGAGCAGCACGAGCGCTCCGGCCGCCCGCGCGGTCTCGATCACCCGCTCCAGCACGGCGATCCCCGGGGCCCCGAAGGCCTCGAAGAACGCCGACTGGGGCTTGATGATCGCGGTCTCCGCGGCCAGGATTTCGGTCGCTCCCAGCGCGAAACGCTCCAGACCGGAGGCGTCTGCGGGGAGTCCCCACGCCTCGATCAGCCCCGGATGCGGGTCGATCCCGGCGCACAGCGGGCCGCGCGCGGCCACCGCGTCGGCCAGCCGTTTTCCGAACTTTTCACTCACTTGGCCCAGCCCTCTCGGAGGTTTTTCACGACTTCGCGCGCAGCGCGGCCTGCAGGTGCTGCAGTGAGCGGACCCCGATGTCGCCCCGGATCAGCGCCTCGATGCCGTGCACGGCGGCCGCGGCGCCCTGGATCGTGGTGATGCAGGGGATGTCGCGGGCGACGGCCGCGGTGCGGATCTCGTAGCCGTCGATGCGCGGGCCGCTGTTGCCGTACGGGGTGTTGATGACCATGTCGACGCCGCCGTCGCGGATCATCGCCACGATGTCGGTCTCGGTCTCGGTGCTGCCCTCGGAGTGCTTGCGCACGACGGTGCACGGGATTCCGTTGCGGCGCAGCACTTCCCCGGTGCCGGACGTGGCGAGGATCTCAAAACCGAGGTCCGCCAGCCGCTTCACCGGGAACACCAGCGAGCGCTTGTCGCGGTTCGCCACCGAGACGAAGACCTTTCCGCTCAGCGGCAAGGATCCGTACGCGCCCGCCTGCGACTTGGCGAACGCCTTGCCGAAGGACACGTCGACGCCCATGACCTCGCCGGTGGACTTCATCTCCGGGCTGAGCAGCGAGTCGACGCCGTGGCCTTCCGGCGTGCGGAAACGGTGGAACGGCAGCACGGCCTCCTTGACCGCGACCGGCGAGTCGGCCGGCATGTGGCCGCCGTCCCCTTCGGCGGGCAGCACACCGGAGGTGCGCAGGTCCTTGATGCTGGTGCCGGTCATGATCAGCGCCGCGGCCTTGGCGAGCGGCACGGCCGTCGCCTTCGACACGAACGGCACCGTCCGCGACGCGCGCGGGTTGGCTTCGAGCACGTAGAGGACGTCGTCCTTGAGCGCGTACTGCACGTTCAGCAGCCCGCGCACGCCGACGCCGCGCGCGATCGCCTCGGTCGAGCGGCGGACCGCGTCCAGGTCCGTCCGGCCGAGCGTGATCGGCGGCAGGGCGCAGGACGAGTCGCCGGAGTGGATGCCCGCCTCCTCGATGTGCTCCATCACGCCGCCGAGGAACAGCTCCTCGCCGTCGAACAGCGCGTCGACGTCGATCTCGATCGCGTCGTCGAGGAACCGGTCGACGAGCACCGGGTGCTCGGGCGAGACGTCGGTGGCGCGCTTGATGTAGCCCGCGAGCGACTCCTCGTCGTACACGATCTCCATGCCGCGGCCGCCGAGCACGTACGAAGGCCGCACGAGCACCGGGTAGCCGATGCGGTCGGCGATGCGCTTGGCGCCGTCGAACGAGGTCGCGGTGCCGTACTTCGGCGCGGGCAGGCCGGCGTCGGTGAGCACCTCGCCGAACGCGCCGCGGTCCTCGGCCAGGTGGATGGCCTCAGGCGGGGTGCCGACCACCGGGACGCCCGCGTCGGCGAGCCGCTGGGCCAGCCCGAGCGGGGTCTGGCCGCCGAGCTGGACGATGACACCGGCGACCGTGCCGGACGCCTGCTCGGCGTGCACGACCTCGAGCACGTCCTCGAACGAGAGCGGCTCGAAGTAAAGACGGTCAGAAGTGTCGTAGTCGGTCGATACGGTCTCGGGGTTGCAGTTGACCATCACGGCTTCGAACCCGGCCTCGCGCAGCGCGAGTGCGGCGTGCACGCACGAGTAGTCGAATTCGATGCCCTGCCCGATGCGGTTCGGGCCCGAACCGAGGATGAGGACCTTGGGCTTTTCCGTCTGCGCCGCGACCTCGGACTCGGCAGCGGGGTCGGTCTCGTAGGCCGAGTAGTGGTACGGCGTCTTGGCCGCGAACTCGGCGGCACAGGTGTCGACCGTCTTGAACACGGGCCGGACGCCGAGCCGGTGCCGCAGCGCGCGGACGCCGTCCTCGCCCGCCAGTTCCGGGCGCAGCGCGGCGATCTGCCGGTCGGACAGGCCGGTGCGCTTGGCGCGCCGCAGCAGCGGCTCGTCGAGCACGGGCGCGTCGCGGACCTCGGTGCCGACCTCGAGGATCAGCGCGATCTGGTCGATGAACCACGGGTCGATGCCGCTGGCCTGGTGGACCTCTTCGACGGTCGCGCCGAGCCGCAGCGCGCGCTCGACCTCGTACAGGCGGCCCTCGTGCGGCACGCGCAGTGCTTCGAGCGTGTTCTCGCGCGTCGCGCCCGCGGGGTCCGGCTGCGTCCAGAAACCGGTCGACTTGGTGTCGATCGACCGCATCGCCTTGCCGAGCGCTTCGGGGAAGCTGCGGCCGAAGGACATCGCCTCGCCGACGCTCTTCATGGTCGTGGTCAGCGTCGGGTCCGCGCCGGGGAACTTCTCGAAGGCGAACCGCGGCACCTTGACGACCACGTAGTCCAGCGTCGGCTCGAAGGCGGCCGGGGTCTCGCCGGTGATGTCGTTGGTGATCTCGTCGAGCGTGTAGCCGATGGCGAGCTTCGCGGCGATCTTGGCGATCGGGAAGCCGGTGGCCTTCGAGGCCAGCGCGCTGGACCGCGACACCCGCGGGTTCATCTCGATGACGACCATCCGGCCGTCGCGCGGGTTGATGGCGAACTGGATGTTGCAGCCGCCGGTGTCGACGCCGACCGCGCGCAGCACGTCGATGCCGACGTCGCGCATGACCTGGTACTCGCGGTCGGTCAGCGTCATGGTCGGCGCGACCGTGACGCTGTCACCCGTGTGCACGCCCATGGCGTCGATGTTCTCGATCGAGCAGACGACGACCACGTTGTCGTGCTTGTCGCGCATCAGCTCGAGCTCGTACTCCTTCCAGCCGAGCACGCTCTCCTCGATGAGCACCTCGGTGACGGGAGACTCGGCGAGCCCGGTCGACGCGAGCCGCTCCAGCTCGTCGTGCGTGAACGCCAGGCCGGAGCCGAGGCCGCCCATGGTGAACGACGGCCGGATGACCACCGGCAGGCCGAGCTCGGCGACGGTCGAGCGGACCTCGTCCATGGTGTTGCAGACCCGGCTGCGCGGGGTCTCGGCGCCGATGTCGGCGACGATGTTCTTGAACTTCTGCCGGTCCTCGCCGCGCTGGATGGCGTCGATGTCGGCGCCGATCAGCTCGACGCCGTACTTGTCGAGCACGCCGCGCTCGTGCAGCGCGACAGCGCAGTTCAGCGCGGTCTGCCCGCCGAGGGTCGCCAGGATCGCGTCCGGACGCTCTTCGGCGATGACCTTCTCGACGAAGTCCGGCGTGACCGGCTCGATGTAGGTGGCGTCGGCGAACTCCGGGTCGGTCATGATCGTGGCCGGGTTGGAGTTGACCAGGCTGACCCGCAGGCCCTCTTCGCGCAGCACGCGGCAGGCCTGGGTGCCGGAGTAGTCGAATTCGGCGGCCTGCCCGATCACGATCGGGCCGGAGCCGATGACGAGCACGTGCTCGATGTCAGTGCGCTTGGGCATTTACTTGGCCTTCTCCATCAAGCTGGTGAACTCGTCGAACAGCGGCGCCGCGTCGTGCGGGCCCGCGGCCGCTTCGGGGTGGTACTGCACCGAGAACGCGGGCACGTCGGCGGCACGCAGGCCTTCGACGCAGCCGTCGTTCGGGCAGTAGTGGCTGACCTGGGCCGAGCCGAACGGCGTCTCGAACGGCTTGCCCGGTTCGCCCTCGAGCGCGAACCCGTGGTTCTGCGCGGTGATCGCGACACGGCCGGTCGCCACGTCGATCACCGGGATGTTCACGCCGCGGTGGCCGTAGCGCATCTTGTACGTGCCCATGCCCAGCGCGCGGCCGAGGATCTGGTTGCCGAAGCAGATGCCGAAGAGCGGGATCTCCCGCTGCAGCACGGCTTTCGTGAGCTCGGTCGCGTGCGCGGTGGTCGCCGGGTCGCCGGGGCCGTTGGACAGGAACACCCCGTCGGCCTCGATCGCGAGCACGTCCTCGATGGTGCTCGTCGACGGCAGCACGTGCACCTCGATGCCACGCTGGCTCATCATCCGCGGCGTGTTCGCCTTGATGCCGAGGTCCAGCGCGGCGACGCGGTACAGCGTTTCCCCTTGCGCGGCCACGACATACGGCTTCTTCGCGGTGACCTCGCCCGCGAGATCGGCGCCCTTCATCGGCGGGCTGGCGAGCACCTCGTCGAGCATGGCCTGGTCGTCGCGCAACGCGTCGCCGGAGAACACCCCGGCGCGCATCGCGCCGTGCTCACGCAGGTGCCGGGTGAGCGTGCGAGTGTCCACTTCGGAGATTCCGACGATGCCCTGGCTGGCGAGCTCGTCGTCGAGCGAGCGCACCGAGCGCCAGTTCGACGGGGTGCGCGCCGGGTCGCGGACGACGTAGCCGGCGACCCAGATGCGGTCGGACTCGTCGTCCTCGTCGTTCCAGCCGGTGTTGCCGATCTGCGGCGCGGTCTGCACCACGATCTGGCGGTGGTACGACGGGTCGGTCAGCGTCTCCTGGTAGCCGGTCATCCCGGTGCAGAAGACCGCCTCGCCGAGGGTCACACCGCGGGCTCCGTAGGCCGCGCCACGGAAGACGCGGCCGTCTTCGAGTACCAGCGCGGCAGGGGTCCTGGGTGTCACGAGGCACTTCCTTCACTCTTCGCGTGGATCGCTTCGATCCACTGTGGATAGACGTCGGGGTCGCCGCGGAAACCGGTGTCGAGCGGCACGTCGCCTGCCAGCCAGGTCAGCACCAGCAGGCCGTCCATGCCCATCACCTTCCCGGCGATGGCGCCCGACCGCCGGACGCCGGTGATCGCTTCGGCCGGGATCCAGAAGTCCTGCGCGCCGTCGCGCTCGATCGCGACACCCGATTCGTAGAGCCGCCAGGTGGCGTTGGACCGGACGCCCGCGCCGCGGGTGACGATCCGGTCCTGCCAGTTCCCGGCGGTGGTGGTGCTGACGTAGAGGCCGGAGTCTTCGAGCTTCGGCTCGCCGAGGTCCTCGGGGATGTCGGCGAAGACCGGCACCTGCACGCTCTGGGTGCGCGCCTTGCGCTTCCAGCCCCGCCACATCGCCCAGCAGCAGAGCACGAAGAAGGCGGCGATCGCCAGCGTCAGGAGTAAACGGTCCATCAGCCGATTTTCCCTTCCCGCGCGGTGATCCGCCCGCGCAGCAGGGTGGCGGTCACCACGCCGGGCAGCCGCATTCCCTCGTACGGGGTGTTCGCGGCGATGCTGGCGAGCTCGCGGCCGCTGACCGTCCACTCGGCGTCCGGGTCGACGAGGGTGAGGTTCGCCGGCTCGCCCTCGGCCAGCGGGCGGCCGTGGTCGGTCAGCCCGCCGATCTCGGCGGGCCGTTCGCTCATCACGCGGGCGACGCCGCGCCAGTCGAGTAGTCCGGTGCGGACCATCGTCTCGGCCACGATGGACAGTGCGGTCTGCAGGCCGAGCATGCCGGGCCGGGCGGCGGACCACTCGCAGTCCTTGTCCTGCACGGCGTGCGGGGCGTGGTCGGTGGCGACGCAGTCGATCGTGCCATCGGCCAGCGCCGCGCGCAGCTTCTCGACATCGGACTCGGTGCGCAGCGGCGGGTTGACCTTGTTGATCGGGTCGTAGGTCTCGAGCCGCGAGTCGGTCAGCAGCAGGTGGTGCGGGGTCACCTCGGCGGAGACCTGGGTGCCGCGCGCCTTCGCCCAGCGCAGCACGTCGGCGGTGCCCGAAGTGGACACGTGGCAGACGTGCAGGCGCGCCTTGGCGTGCTCGGCGAGCAGGCAGTCCCTGGCCACGATGGACTCTTCGGCCGAGGCGGGCCAGCCCGTGTAGCCCAGGCGCGAGGCCCGCTCCCCCTCGTGCGCCTGCGCGCCGACGGTCAGCCGGGGTTCCTCGGCGTGCTGGGCGATGACGGCGCCGAGCGCGTTGGTGTACTCCAGCGCGCGGCGCATCAGCAGCGGGTCGGCGACGCAGAGGCCGTCGTCGGAGAAGACGCGGACGTTGGCCTTGGACTTGGCCATGGTGCCCAATTCGGCCAGTTTCTCGCCCTTGAGCCCGACGGTGACCGCGCCGACCGGGTGCACATCGACCAAACCGACCTCTTGGCCACGCTGGTAGACGTGTTCGACGATCACCGCGTTGTCGGCGACCGGGTCGGTGTTGGCCATGGCGAACACGGCCGTGTAGCCGCCGAGCGCGGCCGCGGCGGAGCCGGTGGCGATGGTCTCGGTGTCCTCGCGGCCGGGTTCACGCAGGTGGGTGTGCAGGTCGACGAAACCGGGCAGGAGCACCTGGCCGTTCGCTTCGATCACCTCGGCGCCGGCTTCTTCGATCGTGCCGATCCGCGCGATGACGCCGTCTTCGATGAGCACGTCGACCGGGTCGCCTTCGCCGTAGAGCTTGGCTCCCTTGATCAACACGGCGGTCACGCGGCGGCTCCTTCTCCGGCCAGCAGGTGGTAGAGCACGGCCATCCGGACGTGCACCCCGTTGCGGACCTGTTCGGTGATGGCCGAGGCCGGTGAGTCGGCGACGGCCGAGGCGATCTCCATCCCGCGCAGCATCGGGCCGGGGTGGAGTACGACGGCGTGCTCAGGCAGCAGCTTGAGGCGTTTCTCGTTGAGCCCGTACGAGATCGAGTACTCGCGGGCGGACGGGAAGAACCCGCCGTGCATGCGCTCGGCCTGGACGCGCAGCATCATCACCGCGTCGACCGTGGGCAGTTCCGCGTCGAGTTCGTGCGAAACGGTGACGGGCAGGCTTTCGACGCCGACCGGCAGCAGCGTCGGCGGTGCGACGAGCACCACCTCGGCGCCGAGCGCGGCCAGCAGGTGGATGTTCGAGCGGGCGACCCGGCTGTGCAGGACGTCGCCGACGATCGCGATCCGGCGGCCCTCGACCGAGCCGAGCCGTTCCCGCAGGGTGGCGGCGTCGAGCAGCGCCTGGGTCGGGTGCTCGTGCGTGCCGTCGCCCGCGTTGACCACGGCCGTGCCGACGTGCGAGAGCCAGCCGGCGAGGCGCTGGGCGGCGCCGGAGGCGGGGTGCCGCACGATCAGGCAGTCGGCGCCGGCCGCGGCCAGCGTCAGCGCGGTGTCGCGCAGGGACTCGCCCTTGTTCACCGAGGAGCTGGACGCCGAGACGTTGATCACGTCGGCGCTCATCCATTTGCCGGCGATCTCGAAGGAAACCCTGGTGCGGGTGGAGTTCTCGTAGAACATCGAGATGACCGTGCGGCCTCGCAGCGTCGGGAGCTTGCGCACCTCGCGCCCGAGCAGGGTGTGCTTCAGCTCGTCGGCGGTGTCGAGCACGGCTGTCGCGAACGCCGGGTCGAGCCCGTCGGTGGCGAGCAGGTGCTTCATTCGGTTTCTCCCTGGGAATCGCTCTGGGGATTGGTGCGCAGCAGCACGGCGTCCCGGCCGTCCACTTCGGACAGCAGCACGGCGACGTCCTCGGCGCGCGAAGTGGGCACGTTCTTGCCGACGTAGTCCGCCCTGATGGGCAGCTCGCGGTGCCCTCGGTCGACCAGGACCGCGAGCTGGACCGAGCGGGGCCTGCCGATGTCCCGCAGCGCGTCGAGCGCGGCGCGAATGGTCCGGCCGGAGAAGAGCACGTCGTCGACGAGCACGACGACCCGGTCCTCGATGCCGGCGGGCGGAAGCTGCGAATGTTCGAGAGCCCTGGTGGGTTTGCGACGGAGATCGTCGCGATAGAGCGTCACGTCGAGCGCCCCGGTGGGCGGACGGACGCCGGAGAACTCTTCGACGCGCTCGGCGAGCCGTTCGGCCAGCGGTGTCCCCCTGGTGGGGATACCGAGCAGAACGGGCACCGAGGCGGAAGCCGCACCGAGTGCGGTCTTCTCGATGACCTGATGGGCCATTCGGGCGATCGTGCGCGCGACATCGCCGGAGGAGAGCAGCTCCCGCTCACCGACCGGTTCCGCCGCGCCACGGGTACGTGGCGCCAAGGCGGACCTCCTTCCCCGCCTCTCTGGACGGGTCCTTAAAGGACGTCGATTCCCTGCTTGGCTAGGAAATCGACACGACACTAGCAGCAGCAGGCACTCAGCCTTACGGGTGGTGTCACTTGCATCTGCCAAAGGTCGGACGATGATCTGCTTGACCTGATGACAACAATGCGTAACCATTACTCTGAGTATTCGACTCAAGGAGTCCCCTGAGCGGTCGTCCGCCGTGCGGGGGGTTGAGGAAACGGAGAACAACCACATGGGCGATTACGCCAAGGCGCTCGGGGCCAAGCTCCGCGGGATCCGCCAGCAGCAGGGCCTGTCCCTGCACGGGGTCGAGCAGAAGTCCGGCGGGCGCTGGAAGGCCGTCGTCGTGGGCTCGTACGAGCGCGGCGACCGCGCCGTGACCGTCCAGAAGCTGGCCGAGCTGGCCGACTTCTACGGGGTCCCCGTGGTGGAGCTGCTGCCGGAGGGCCGCGTTCCGTCCGGTGCCGAGCCCGCCACCAAGATCGTCATCAACCTGGAGCGGCTCCAGCAGCTGCCCGCCGAAAAGGTCGGGCCGCTCGCGCGGTACGCGGCCACCATCCAGAGCCAGCGCGGCGACTACAACGGCAAGGTGCTCTCAATCCGCACCGAGGACCTGCGCTCGCTGGCGATCATCTATGACATGACCCCTGGGGAACTCACCGAGCAGCTGATCGACTGGGGTGTGCTGCCTCCTGAAGCCCGCCCGTCCAAAGAGGACTGAACCGCTCCCCTGCACCAGGTAGGTGGTTCGTGAGCGTTTTCGGTTTGGGGACCGAAAACGCTCACGAAACAACCGCTTCTTAAGGCTTTAGAGGACCGCTCGCAGCCGGTCGGCGATCGTGCCGATGCGCCCGAGCACGCCGTTGACGAACCGCGGCGAGTCGTCCGTGGACAGTTCCTTCGCCAGCCCGACGGCCTCGTCGATGGCCACCGGGTCCGGCACGTCCTCGGCCCACAGCAGTTCCCAGACGCCGACGCGCAGCACCGCCAGGTCCACCGGCGGCATGCGGTCGATCGTCCAGCCCTGCGCGTGCTCGGCGAGCAGCTCGTCGATCGCCTCACGCCGCGCGGTGACCCCCTCGACCAGCGAGATGGTGTAGTCCGCGATCGGGTCCACATCGGTCGAACCGACCCGGCCGGCGAGCAGCGTCACCGCGTCGGCGTCGCGCTGCGCGGCCTCGTACAGCATCTCGACCGCGCGCTTGCGGGCCTGGCGGCGGCTGATCGGGCCGCCGCGCTGGGGGTGCTTGCCCGGTTTAGCGTCGGCCATCAGCTGGAAACGCGGCCGAGGTAACGCCCGTCACGGGTGTCGACCTTGATGATCTCGCCGGTGGTCAGGAACAGCGGGACCTGGATCTCGGCGCCGGTGACCAGGGTGGCCGGCTTGGTGCCGCCGGTGGAGCGGTCGCCCTGCAGGCCGGGGTCGGTGTGCTTGACCTCGATCTCGATGGAGGTCGGCAGCTCGATGTAGAGCGGGGCGCCCTCGTGCACCGCGACCTGGACCTCGGTGTTCTCCAGCAGGTAGTTGGCGTTGTCGCCGACGACCTCCTTGAGCACGGTGATCTGGTCGTAGGTCTCCAGGTCCATGAAGACGAAGTCCTCACCCTCCTTGTAGAGGTAGGACATGTTGCGGCGGTCGACGGTCGCGGTCTCCACCTTGGTGCCGGCGTTGAACGTCTTGTCGACGACCTTGCCGGTCAGCACGTGCTTGAGCGTGGTGCGCACGAAGGCGCCGCCCTTGCCCGGCTTGACGTGCTGGAAAGCGATGACGCTCCACAGCTGGTTGTCGAGCTTGAGTACCAGACCGTTCTTCAGGTCGTTGGTGGTGGCCACGGGTTGATGCTCCTGTGTGTAGTTCCGGGCCGCGTTAGACGACCACGAGTTCCTTGGTGCTCAGGGTGAGGAGTTCGGGCCTGCCGTCCCGCACGACCAGCGTGTCCTCGATGCGCACGCCACCGCGGCCGGCCAGATAGACACCGGGCTCGACGGTGACCGCCATACCGGCGGACAGTGTACCGACGCCCGTCGTGGCCAGGCTCGGTGCCTCGTGCACCTCGAGCCCGACGCCGTGTCCGAGGCCGTGCGCGAAGTGCTCGGCGTGGCCCGCGTCGGCGATCACGTCGCGCGAGGCCTTGTCCACCGCGGCGACATCCGCGCCGGGCAGCACGGCGTCGACACCGGCCGCCTGCGAGCGGAACACGAGGTCATAGATCTCCCGCTGCCAGTCGGCGGGCTCGCCGAGCACCACCATGCGGGTCATGTCCGAGTGGTAGCCGTCGACGGTGGCGCCGAAGTCGAGCTTCACGAAGTCGCCCTTGGCCAGCACGGCCCCGGTCGGGCGGTGGTGCGGGATGGCCGAATTGGCGCCCGCGGCGACGATCGACTCGAAGGACCGGATCTCGGACCCGTGGTCGAGCATCCGGTTCTCGAGGTCCCTGGCGACCTCCTGCTCGGTGCGGCCGGGATGCAGCCCGCCGTGCATGATCAGGTCCGACAGCGCGCGGTCGGCGGCCGAGCAGGCCTGGCGCAGCGCGTCGATCTCCTGCTCGTCCTTGACCAGCCGCAGCTGCTCGACGAGACCGGGCGTGCGCGTGAGCTCACCGCCGAACTTCGCGTTGAGCGTGTCGTACATCTCGACGCTGACGTGCTGGCTCTCGAACCCCGAGCGCCCGTACTGGCCCTGCTCGCCCGCACGCGCGGCGAGCGCGAGAGCGCTGGCGCGCTCCAAGACGCGTTCCAGGTCGGGGACCTGGACGGCGGACTGGGTGGCGTAGCGGCCATCGGTGCAGAACACGGTGTGCTCGTCGCCGGCGCCGTGCACCAGCAGCGCCGCGTTCGAACCGGTGAACCCGGTCAGGTAGCGGATGTTCAGCAGATCGGTGACCAGCAGCGCGTCGAGCCCGGCTTCTCGGATCAAGACACCCAGGGCGGCGCGGCGGTGAGCATGGGTTTCAGGCACGACCTCCACCTTAGTCCGCCTGGTGGTGCCCGACAGGCCGTCGACCTGACGGTCGCCGTGTGATCTCCACGCCATCCGACGGCCCCGGTGCGCACCGCCTACACTGCGACGATGCCAGCCTGGTTGCTCCGCGGACTCGGGATGGCCGTCCTGCACGGCGCCGCCGCGACCGTCCTCGCCAAGATCGCCGTGCTCCATCCGACCGACAGCACGGTCAGCTCGTCGATCGTCGTCGCGCTGCTGATCGGGGCCGCGGCGCTGTGGAGCGCGGTCGACGCGTGGCTCCGGCACACCGACCTCGGCCGGACCTGGTTCATCGCGGCGCTGCTCGCGGGCGTCGTGTCCGCCCCGCTCACGGTCATCGGCAAGGCGGTGTTCGTCGACCAGACGGGCGTGTCCGCGCTCGGCGAGGCCCTCACCGGCGGGGCCGCGTTCACCGCGCTCATGGTCCTCATCCCGGCGGGTTTGGGCATGTTCGTCGGCGGCAGGCTGGACCCGCCCGGCACCGGCTCGAAAAAGACCAAAACCGCCGGAAAGACGCCGTCCGTCGAAGAACCGACCGGAAGCGGCGAATCCGCCTGACCGGCGCCGGTCTTCAGTATCAGCGTGCGAGTGCCGAACCCGCTGGATAGGCGTCCCACTGCGCGGTGGTGATCTCCTCGACCGAGGAGTCGTTCATCCCGGTCACATCGGCCGAGCCGACCGGCCAGAGCTTGCCGTCGTCCAGCACGAGCCCGATCCCCCGCTCAGGCGCCCGAACGGCCTTGGCCGACGCCGTGAGCCGCGCGGCGACCGGGAGCTTGTCGAATTCCGGCGGACGCCGGTCGAGCACCCGCGTGGCCAGCGCCCCGGCGACGGACCGGCGATCCACCCGCACGAGCTTCCCGCCGACCAGCAGGTCCATCGTCCGCGCGGGCGACGGCGCGGCCAATCCGTCGAGCACGGTCATGGCCCGTTTCGGGTCGGCGCAGGCGCCGACCCCCTTGACGTCGATCCCGAAGTGCTTGAGGTCCGTCGGCGCTTTCGCGCCACCGATCACTGTCGCGCGGACCACGTCGAGCGGCACCCGGTCACAGGGGTTCTCCGACGACAAAGGCGCGTGGCCGTCCGCGCGGCGGACGAGCCCGGGCCCTTCCTGCCATGGTCCCTGGATGACCACCGGGCGGAACGGGCTCATCTTGAAGTCGCGGTCGAAGAAGGTGACCGTGGTGCCTTCGAAGGTCTCGTGCGCGATGGCGAAGGCGTCGAGCGCCTCGACCCACATCAGGTCGGCGCTGAACCCGTCGACGACCGACCGGGTGCGCGGCGCGTTCGTGCCCGAGGCGTGCTCGAACCCGCGTTCGCCGAGCGCCTCGACGCCCTTGGTGAACGCCGGATCCTGCGACCGGATGACGAACTGCCCGGCGCCGTTCCACCCCGCCGCCCGCCCCGTCGTGTCGGTGAACATCAGGTAGTACCAGCCGTCGAGGAAGACGACCGACGGCTGGCCCGCGCCGTAGACGTTGTCCCGATGCACGTCACGCGCCGGCCCGAGTATCGCGCCCCCGCCGTTCGCGCGAGTCCACGTGACACCATCCGTGCTGGTGGCGAGCCCGATCGCGTTGCCGAACGCGTGATCTCCCGCGGCGCCCGTGTAGTACAGGTAGTAGGTCCCGCCGACGCGCAGCACCGACGGATCGCAGGTGTGCACCCCGTCGAACGCCCCGGGGTTGCCGGACAGAACGGCCCTCGGCTCGGCGAACGGCCCATCGGCCGTCGCCGCCTCGGCGTACAGGATGTCGTCGCCCGCGGGCGCGGCGGAGCCCAGCTGGCTGCACCACCACATGCGGACCCGGCCGCCCTCGGCCATGACGGCCGGGCCGTAGTTGTAGACCGCGTCGGCCCCACCGGCCGCGACGACCCCCGTCGACCGGGACCCATCGGTGGCGAGTTCGACGTCGGCGGCGCGTCCGGGCTTCCCGCCGCCGATCGCACCCTGCCTGCCGCCCTCGGCGAGCGGCTGGGCCGTCTCACCGCTACAGCCCGCGACCAAAGCGACCGCGCTCAGAACGATCACCGGCACGACCGTGACTCGCCGTCCCCCACGACGAAACAACCTCATGATCGCCGAGTGTAGCGGCTGACTAACCCACTTGGGGGAAGCTACCCCCAGCTTTCGGGTGATCGTTTGCGACGAGCTCGACCTCGAACGAGTCTTCATTTTCCAGGTATGCGGCAAAGTGATCCGGCCCACCGGCGTGGGGGTACCGCTCAGTGAACAACGACCGCCACCCGTGCCGTCCCGCCTCGGCCACCAGTTCATCCACCCGGTCCCGCGTGTCGACGTGAAAGGCCACATGATTCAGCCCCGGGCGGGTCCGCTCATGCTCCCCCGTCGACAACGCCGGCGATTGCTCGACCACGAGGTACGTATGCCCCCGCTTCCAGCTGACCCCGTCCGGCCACCGCTGGAATTCCCGCCACCCAAGCTCACCGAGCAACCACCCGAAGCTCGCCTCGGCTCGCGCCAGATCGGCGGTCCACAGCTCGATATGGTGCGCCCGCCCATGTTTCGTCGGCAAAGCGACCAAAACCCGATGCGGCGCCCCGTAGTACTCCTCGACGCCGACGTTCAGAAAACCGACACGCTCGGCCAGCTTCAGGCTGGCCACATTGGACTCGTGCACCAACGCCCACACCGCGGGCAACCCGAGCGTATTGAGCCCATAATCGACGACGGCCGCGGCCGCCTCGGTCGCGAACCCCTTGCCACCGTACGAGCTGTCCAGCGAATACCCGATTTCCGCCACGTCGCCCGGAAGCTCCCAAGACGGCCGCAAATGCGCGATCCCGATGACCACGCCGCCCCCGCCGCCCGACCTGCCTCCAGCACCAGCGGCGCCCAGGTCGCTGCCGATGGCGCGATCCACTCCGATATCCGGGCCGTTCCCGCTACCCGGACCACCGCTTCCGGCGCCCGTGTGCCCGCCACCCGGATCGTCGAGTTCGATCACCCAGTGCCCCATGCCATCCGGCCCGTCGAAAGCCAGGCGCTTGGCGATCGTGGCCCGTATGTTCTCGGGATGGCTCAGGTCGGTCGGGAAGAATCTGCTCATCGCCGGGTCACTGAAGACCCGGATCAGCGCCTCCGTGTCGGATTCGTCGATCATGCGCAGCCGGAGCCGCTCGGTCCTCAGCTCGGGAACGTTCATCCGGCGGCGTTGTCAGCCAGCCACTTCAGTGCGAGTGGGTAACCATCGACACCCAACCCGACGATCACGCCCGTCGCGATGTCGGAAAGCACGCTGTGCCGGCGGAATTCCTCACGTTTGTGCACATTCGAGATGTGCACCTCCAGCAACGGCGCGGTCAGCTGGGCGGCGGCGTCGCGCACGGCGATCGAGTAGTGCGTCCACGCGGCGGCGTTGAGCACCACGGGATAGCCGTTGTCGCTCGCTTCGTGCAGCCAGCCGACCATTTCGGCTTCGCTGTCGGTTTGCCGGACATCGACCTCGATGCCGAGCTCCACACCCGCTTTGACGCACAACGCGGCCAAATCTTCGTACGTCGTCGAGCCGTACACCGACGGCTCGCGCTTGCCGAGCCTGCCGAGATTGGGCCCGTTGAGCACAAAAACCTTCACAGCAGCACCGTCCCGCCGGGCTTGGCGTCGGCCGCGACCGCGGAGTAGGCGGCGGCGAGCAGCGCCGGATCGGGGCCCTCGAGCCTGCCCGGCCTGGCGAGCCCGTCGAGCACGACGAACCGCAGCATCCCGGAGCGCGACTTCTTGTCGCCCTTCATGGTCTCGATCAGGTGCGGCAGCGCGTCCGCGTCGTATTTCGTCGGCAAACCGAGCAATTCGAGCACCGCGGCATGCCGTTCGGCGGTCGCGTCGTCGAGCCGCCCGGCCAGGCGCGCCAGCTCGGCGGCGAACACCAGCCCGACACTGACCGCCGCGCCATGACGCCACCGGTACTTTTCGCGCCGCTCGATGGCGTGGCCGAGCGTGTGCCCGTAGTTCAGGATCTCCCGCAGATCCGACTCACGCAGGTCGGCCCCGACGACGTCGGCCTTGACCTGGATCGAGCGCCGCACCAGCTCCGCGAGCACCTCACCGGCCGGGTCGACGGCCGCCTTCGGGTCGGCCTCGACGAGCTCGAGGATCCGGGGGTCGGCGATGAACCCGGCCTTGACGATCTCGGCCATCCCGGCGACGAGTTCGTTGGCGGGCAAGGTCTCCAGTGTCGCCAGGTCGACCAGCACCGCGGACGGCTCGTGGAACGCCCCGACCAGGTTCTTGCCCGCCTCGGTGTTGATCCCCGTCTTGCCACCGACGGCCGCGTCGACCATGCCGAGCAGCGTTGTCGGAACATTGACCAAACGCACGCCGCGCATCCAGGTGGCCGCCACGAAGCCGGCCAGGTCGGTAACCGCGCCGCCACCGAGCCCGACGACGACACCTTGCCGGTCGAGGCCGATCCGTCCCAGCACTTCCCAGCAGAAAGCGGCCACGGACAACGCCTTGCCGTCCTCCGCGTCGGGGATTTCGACACGATGCGCGTCCAGCCCGGCGGCGATGAGCTCGTCACGGACGGCCTCGGCGGTCGCGGTCAGCGTCGGCGGGTGGATCAGCGCCACCTTCGACGCGCCGTCGAGCACCTGGGTCAGCTCACCGAGCAGACCACGGCCGATCACGACCTCGTAGGGCTGTCCGGTCTTGACCTCGACACGGACCGGGTGGGTCATTGCGCTCCTTCGGTAACGGATTCCGCCAGCCGCCGCCCGACTTCGGCGACGATCTCCTCTGGCGTGCGGTGGTCGGTGTCGACCTCGATCGTGGCCACCTCGCGGTAGACCGGCAGCCGTGCGTCCAGCAGCGCCTTGTACGTCGCCCGCGGGTTCACCCCGGCCAGCAATGGCCGCGCGGTGGACAAACCGCAGCGCTGGACGCCCTCGGCCATGCCGACGTTCAAAAAGACGACAACATGCCCGTTCAGCCGCTTCCGCGTGACTTCCGCGAGCACGGCGCCGCCGCCGAGCGAAAGCACACCGTCGTGCTCGTCGAGCGCGACGGCGATCGCTTCGGCTTCCATCGCACGGAAAACCGGCTCGCCGTCCTCGGCGAAGATGTCCGAAATGGACTTCCCCGCCGTGGCGACGATGTCCTCGTCGGCGTCACGGAAACCGACACCGAGCTCGGCCGCGAGCAGCGGCCCGACGGTGCTCTTGCCGGAGCCCGGCGGGCCGACGACCACCGCGCGTGGGCTCACCAGCGCTCCTCGAGCGCCTTCAGGTAGCCCTGCGCGTTGCGCTTGCTCTCCTCGAGCGAGTCGCCGCCGAACTTCTCCAGCGCGGCGTCCGCGAGGACCAGCGCGACCACCGACTCCAGCACGACACCCGCACGCGGCACCGCGCACACGTCCGACCGCTGGTGGATGGCCACGGCGGGCTCACCCGTCGCGGTGTCCACAGTGGACAGCGCCTTCGGCACGGTCGAGATCGGCTTCATCGCGACACGCACGCGCAGCGGCTCGCCGTTGGTGATGCCACCTTCGAGCCCTCCGGCCCGGTTGGACCGGCGCGTGACACCGACCGGGCCGGTGCCGCGGTCGATCTCGTCGTGCGCCTTGCTCCCCCACCGACGCGCGGTGGTGAAGCCGTCGCCGACCTCGACACCCTTCATCGCCTGCACGCCCATGAGCGCGCCGGCGAGCCTGGCGTCGAGCCTGCGGTCCCAGTGCACATGCGAGCCGAGGCCCGGCGGCAGCCCGTAGGCGATCACCTCGATCACACCGCCGACGGTGTCACCCGCCTTCCGCACGGCGTCGACCTCGGCGACCATCAGGTCGGTGCCTTCCTGGCCGAACGCGCGCACCGGGCTCTCGTCGATCGCGGCGAGGTCCGAGGCCACCGGCAGCGGTCCCTCAGGCGCCTCAGCCGCGCCGATGGACACGACGTGGCTGATGATCTCGACGCCGAGCAGCTGACGCAGGTACGCCCTGGCGACCGTGCCGAGCGCCGTGCGCGAGGCGGTCTCGCGGGCGCTGGCTCGTTCCAGCACGGGGCGCGCGTCGTCGAAGCCGTACTTCTGCATTCCAGGCAGGTCGGCGTGACCGGGCCGCGGCCGCGTCAGTTTCTCGTTGCGCGCCAAGCCTTCCAGCTCGGCCGGATCCACCGGGTCCGCCGCCATGACCTTTTCCCACTTCGGCCATTCGGCGTTCTCGATGTGCACCGCCACCGGTCCGCCCTGCGTGAGACCATGCCGGACCCCACCGGTGAACTCGATGTGGTCGGTCTCCCACTGCATTCGCGGACTGCGCCCGAACCCGAGGCGTCGCCGCTCCAGCTGTTCGGTCACGTCGGCGGTGGTGACCGCTACGCCGGCCACCATGCCCTCCAGCACGGCGGCAAGCGCGGGGCCGTGCGATTCACCTGCGGTTATCCATCGCAACACCTGACAGATCCTGTCACGACCTGCATGGTGGCGACAAACAGCCCGCGAGTTCGCGCCCGTCCGGTCCTCCTCCGTGCTCATCCGACCATGGCCACCCCCGTTCCAAGTGCTGGGAACTCCGCGATCAGCCAGGCGCCGAGCAGCAGCCCGGGCCCATACGGGACCCCGTCGCGCCACCTGCGCCCCGCCAAGGACAGGGCGGCCGTGACGACCGCTGCGCACAGCGCGCCGAAAACGAGCGCGGCCCAGCTCACCGCGCCCAGCACTCCGCCGACGCTCCCGGCGAGCCGGACGTCGCCGGCGCCGAGCGACCGCGGCGCGCAGAGGTGCACCGCCAAATGCGCACCTCCGAACACCACCGCGCCGACGAAGGCCCGCACGGCGATCGGCGGGCCGTCGTAGGCGGCCGCGACACCGACGGCGGTCATGACCGCCGGATACGCGGGCATCGTCAGCACCGACGGCAACCGCGAGGACACCAGGTCCGCGTAGGCCAGCGGGACCGCGAACGCCGTGACCACCAGTGCGACCGGCAGCCACCACGAAGGCCATGCTCCGGCCGACCAGCGCCACCCGGTCACCGCCCAGCAAGCGGCGGCGGCCAATGCGCAGTAGAACGCCGAAACATCCACGCGGGCCGCGACGAGCGCACGCTTGCCCGCGGCGCCGGCGAACCCTCCGGCGGCCGCGAACAAGACGATCGTCAACCAGAACACGTAATCCAGCGTCCGCCGTTTTCGCGAGCGCCGCAACGAAGTTCGGCGGCGTTTGGACGGAATACCGCCGAAAACCGCTGAATCCAGCCATTCTCAGCCGGAAATTCGCTCGATCAGGTGGTCAGCCTTAACAGCGCGAGCCCCGATTTTGTTCGGATTTCCAACGCTTGCACATCCGCGCGGTGCAATGGCGTGCCCAGCACGATCCTCGCCGTGTACTGCGGAACGGCCTGCCAGGTCGCGAGCTCCGCCGTCTTGCCGTCCCGCTGCACGGCGACCAGCACGTAGTCGCCATTGGCGCGGCCACCGCGATAGCTGCAGGTCATTTCCAGTTCCATGCCCCAAGCCTGGTCGGTCACGACCACGTTCGCCTGCACCGGGAACGCCCCGAGCGCCGTCATCGCGACGCCGGGCACCGGCGCCTCCGACGGTTCCGTCAGCACGACGACCAAAGCGACACAAGCGGCGGCAGCCGTAACAAGCGCGCCCGCCGTGACAAACAGCCTGCGACGCCTGCTGCGTTTTGTCTTCTTAAGCACCGAAGGCAGCAATTCGGGCGGCGGCGGCTCGGATTCGGTCAGCTCGGGTGTCATGATTTGCGACAACAACCCCGGCAAACCGGCGAGTTCACGCACCGAACGGGCGCAATCGTCACAAGTCCGCAAATGTTGTTCGAAAGCCTGCCGATCCTCTGGGGACAAAGCGCCCAGCACGTACGCGGCGTCGAAACTCAAGAACGGGTCTTCCTCCGCGGTCACTGAGTCACCCCCTTTTCTTCCAGGACCAGCCGCAGCGCGCGCAGCGCGTAGTGCGTCCGCGATTTGACGGTTCCTTCGGCGATTCCCAGCCGCGCGGCGGCGTCCGCCACCGACGCGCCTTGAAAGAAGCACAGGATCAGCACTTCCCGATGCCGCGCCGACAGCTCGTTCAGCGCCTCGGCGACCAGCCAGCCCTGCACCGCGCGTTCGGTGCCGTCCGAGATGGACAGTTCGGGCGGGGTGTCCGTGCTGACCTCCGAGCGGGACGCTGCGGCTCGCCAGCCGTCGATGGCGATGCGCCTGGCAACAGTGAACAACCAGGCACGTGCCGAGCCTTGCGACTGGTCGAGTACCCGGGGATGCCGCCAGGCCCGCAGCAGCGTCTCCTGCACGACGTCCTCGGCCCTGGTCCGGTCGCCACCGGTCAGATGCAGCGCATAGGACCACAGCGCGCCGGCGTGGTCATCGTGCAGGGCGCGCATCAACTGGTCTTCGGCGCCTCCGGTCACGCCCGCCGACCAGGCCGCGCCACCAGCAGCGCGATCCCGAACACGACGCATACCGCTTCGGTGATCACGCCCCAGACCTCGGCCTGGGTGGTGAACCGTTCTTGCACATCGAAGAACCCGACGGTCACCGAAAGGACATAAGCGCCCAGCGTCGCCAAGCCGAACCCGATGGCCGCGAGCGCGGGCAGCCAGTGGTGCCAGGCCAGCACGGCGACCGCGATGACCACCCCGGCGACGACGTTGACCAGGAACAACGGCCCGACGACAGCGATGTCACGCATGAAGTCGGCCCACACCACCCAGTGCACCCACGCGGAGCCCAGCAACCCCGCGGCCACCAGAATCCGCATTGTCCAGGCGATCATGGTCCGCTCCTCGAAGCCACGTCGGAAACCGTACGCCTCTACCCACGAGAGGTTCACCGGTCCGGTTCAAAACCGGTCGAGATTGAACCAAAACGTGTCCCGCGTCGTTTCTCCACACATGACTGCCGAACTACCCACCCGCCGCACAGTCCTGTCCACCGGAGCGGCCGTCGCGGGCATGGCCGCGCTGGCCGCCTGCGGTTCCGGCTCCGACACCAAGGCGCCCGCGGCGGGCTCTCCGTCCGCGCCCGCCGCGAGTGGCAGCCAGCTGGCCACGCTCGCCGACATCCCCGTCGGCCAGGCCATCGCCGCGAAAACGCCGGACGGCCAGGAGGTCATCGTCGCGCGGCCGACCGAAACCACCGCCGCCGCCTTCAGCGCCATCTGCACGCACCAGGGCTGTGCGGTGGCGCCCTCCGGCTCGGAGCTCAAGTGCCCGTGTCACGGCTCACTGTTCGACGCGCTCACCGGCGCCGTCAAAAAAGGTCCCGCCGACCAGCCGCTGCCCGCGGTCCAGGTGAAGGTCGACGGCGGCAAGGTCGTCACCGCCTGACCCCACGCATGACTGAAGCCCCCTTTGGCCGGTTTCCGGCCAAAGGGGGCTTCGGCTGTCTTTCCAGAGCAGTCAGGAGCCCCAGCTGAACACGGGGTCGCCGGCGGTGACCGTCGCGCCCGCGGTCACCCCGGACAGCGCGTCGGCCGTCGCGTCGAGCGCGACGACCGGAACCACCGGCGAGTAGCCCGCCGCCGTCACGGCCTCGGGGTCCCAGCCGACGACCGGCTGCCCGGCGCGAACTGTTTCCCCCTTCACGACATGAAGGGTGAATCCTTCACCCTTTTGTTTGACCGTGTCGATGCCGAGGTGCACCAGTACGGCGTGCTTGCCGTCGGCCGCCGCGACGACATAGGCGTGCGGGTGCAGCGTCACCACCGTGCCGTCGATCGGCGCGACCGCGTCCTGCCGCCCGCCGGAAGGCTGCACGGCGACACCGGGGCCGACCATCGACTCGGCGAAAACCGGGTCGGGCACCTCGGTCATCGCGACCGTGGTGCCGTTCACCGGGCTCAGGATCTCCAAGCTCACAGCAGGTCCTCGATGTCGCTGGCGATGGTGTCCGCCTCCGGCCCGACGATCACCTGGACCACCGCGCCCAGCTTCACCACGCCCATCGCACCGGCCTGCTTCAGCGCGGCCTCGTCGATGATCGAGCCGTCGTGGAGCTCACACCGCAGGCGCGTGATGCAGCCCTCGATCTCGACGATGTTTCCGGCACCGCCGAGCGCCGCGAGAATCTTTTCCGGCCGTTCGTCCGCCATCGCGGTCTCCTTTTCACACAGGTCTTGCGGCTCATTACTACGCCGATTGCCCGCATGCCCGCCACCGTGGGCCACGAACCCATAACGGTGGTTGACACCCGTCCGCTCAGCGGAGCATCCTGCCCCATCAGACATTGGTCTAGACCGGAACGTACCACCGGGCGGGCCGACCCGAAAGGACGGTGAGGGCGATCAGCACGGCAGCGCACGGCAGCCCAGGGGCCGACCGGGTCATCGAAGGACCCACCCCGAAGCACGCCCAGCTCCGCGAGATCCTGCGCCGCACGGTCGAGCGGGAGCTGCCGCCAGGCGCGGCGATCCCGTCCGAGCGCGAGCTGGCCGAGCGCTATCAGGTGTCGCGCCTGACCGTACGCTCCGCGATCGGGAAATTGGTGGAGGAAGGCCTCTTGTCGCGCGTTCGTGGCAAAGGCACCTTCACCGCGGCGCGGCGCATGGAGCTGCAGCTTTACCTGATGTCGTTCACCGACGACATGCGACGCCGTGGGATGGCGCCGACCACCGAGGTGCTGCGTACCAGCACCGAGGTGCCGCCGGCGCCCGCGGCCAGCGCGCTCGGCATCGGCGCGGACACCCCCGCGCACCGGCTGATGCGGCTGCGCCGCGCGGACGGGCTGCCACTGGCCGTCGAGCGCGGCTGGTACCACGCGGGCAGGCTGCCGGGGTTCTTCGACCTCGATCTCACCCAGTCGCTGTATTCCCAGCTCGATCAGGCATACGGTGTCCGCCCAGATCACGCCTGGCAGACGGTGTGGGCGGAATCGGCTGACCGCGAAACCGCACGCCTGCTCGGCCTGCGGACCGGCAGCCCCTTGTTGGTCTTCCGCCGGGTGTCCAGCTCGCAGGGCGAGCCGGTGGAGGACATGACTTCCTGGTACCGGGGCGATCACTACCAGGTGACGATGCAGTTGGACCGGAATACCCCGGATTCCGGTCACCATTCCCACTACGGAGGTACCCGATGAGCGCCACCACAGCGGCGGGTAAGGGACAGAGCAGGGGGCTCGCGGGGCTGCAACGCTTCGGCCGCAGCCTCATGCTCCCCATCGCCGCACTGCCCGCCGCAGGCATCCTGCTCCGGCTCGGCCAGGAGGACCTGCTCGGTCCGAAGGGCCTCGGCTGGGACAAGGTCGCCGATGTGTTCGCCGCCGCCGGTGGCGGTCTGTTCGACTGGCTGCCGCTGCTGTTCGCGGTCGCCATCGCCGTCGGTTTCGCCCGCAAGGGTGACGGCTCCACGGCCGTCGCCGCTGTCGTCGGCTGGATCGTGTTCAACCACGTCGTGCAGGTCTTCGCGCCGATCAAGTCGGTGGAAGGCTTCAAAGAGGGCTGGTACCTGGCGCCGATCAAGTGGCCGTATAGCGTGCTCGGCGGTGTCGTCGTCGGCCTGGTGGCGGCGCTGCTGTGGCAGAAGTACCACCGCATCAAGCTGCCCGCCTACCTGGCGTTCTTCGGCGGCCGCCGGTTCGTGCCGATCATCACCTCGTTCGTGATGATCATCCTCGGCGTGCTGTTCGGCCTCATCTTCAAGCAGGTCGACCACGTGATCCACTGGGTCGGCGAGCAGGCCACCGCGAACTCCGTCGTCGGTGGCGGCGTCTACGGCCTGCTCAACCGCCTGCTCATCCCGATCGGCCTGCACCAGCTGCTGAACGTGCCGGTGTGGTTCATCTTCGACGGCGGCGACCTGAACAACTTCTTCAACCACGTCCAGGGTTCCGGCTCGTTCATGACCGGGTTCTTCCCGATCTTCATGTTCGCGCTGCCCGCCGCCGCGCTCGCCATCTGGCAGACCGCGAAGCCGTCGCAGAAGAAGGTCGTCGGCGGTGTGATGATCGCCGCGGCGCTGACCTCGTTCCTGACCGGTGTCACCGAGCCGATCGAGTTCGCGTTCATGTTCGTGGCGTGGCCGCTGTACCTGTTCCACGCGGTCATGACCGGTCTCTCGATGGTCCTGGTCAACGCTCTCGGCATCAAGCTGGGCTTCTCGTTCTCGGCAGGCGCGATCGACTTCGCGTTCAACTCGAGCCTCGACACCGCGAACAAGGCATGGATGCTCATTCCGATCGGCCTGGTCTTCGCCGTGATCTACTTCTTCGTGTTCAAGTTCGTGATCACGAAGTGGAACCTGGCGACCCCTGGCCGTGAGGACGACTCGATCGAGGCCGACCTCGAAAAGACCGCAGCCAAGTAACACCCCTGAAGAAAGGTCCCTCATGCCAGAACGACGTGTCACCGTGGCCAGCAAGGTCGGCCTGCACGCCAGGCCCGCCGCTCTGGTCGCCAAGGCGGCCGCAGCACAGCCCGTGGCGGTCCAGATCGCCAAGGCAGGCGGCACCCCGGTGGCCGCGGGCAGCGTGCTCAACCTGATGACGCTCGCCGCCGGTCACGGCGACGAAGTGATCATCAGCGCCGAGGACGCCGAGGGTGCCCAGGAGGCCGTGGACGCGATCGCTGAATTGGTGGCCAGCGACCTCGACGCGTGACCTGCCGGATGGGGGCTGGCTCAACCGAGCCGGCCCCCATTCGTAGGCTTTCCGCATGGACAGTGTGCGGTTGATCGACGAATGGCCCGTGGACAACGCCGCGACGGCGGTGGTGAACGCGGCCGGCGAGCTGCTGGGCAGCCATGGCGACACGGCACGGCCGTTCGCGCTGGCTTCGGTCACCAAACCGCTCACCGCGTACACGGCGCTGATCGCGATCGAAGAGGGCGTCGTCGAATTGGACACCCCGGCCGGGCCCGAAGGCTCGACGATCCGCCACCTGCTCTCACACACCTCCGGCCTCGCTTTCGACGCCCACAAGCCGATGGCCGAACCCGGCACCCGGCGTCTCTACTCCAACGCCGGCTTCGAGCAGCTCGCCGACGCGATCGCCGAGCACTCGAGCATCCCGTTCGCCGAATATCAGACGGAAGCCCTGTTCGGCCCGCTGGCGATGAGCGCGACCCGGCTCAACGGCTCCCCCGCCTCCGGCGCCGTATCGACGGTGACCGACCTGGTCGCCTTCGCAGTCGAGCTCCAATCGCCCAAATTGGTCGCCGCCGCGACACTCACCGCGGCGACCTCCGTGGTCTTCCCCGGATTGAACGGAGTCCTGCCGGGGTTCGGTCACCAGAAGCCCAATGACTGGGGACTCGGTTTCGAGCTGCGTGATCACAAAAGTCCACACTGGACCGGCGCGAACAGCTCACCAGACACCTTTGGCCACTTCGGACAGTCGGGCACGTTCCTGTGGGTCGATCCGGCCGCGCGAGCCGCCTGTGTCGCGCTCACCGACCGTGCGTTCGGTCCTTGGGCCGCCGAAGTCTGGCCCCGTTACACCGACGCGGTGCTGGCTGACCTAGCAAGGTGAAACGAGCTTTTCTTCTCGCGGTAGCGCTGGTCGGCGCATGCAGCGCACCGCCACCCACAGCCAACTCACCGCAACGGGCAGCGGCGGAGGTCGAAGCACCGGCCGCGATGGGCACCAACGGCGCGACCGTCCCCGTGTTGCGCTGGACGTCTTGTCACCATGAGTTCCAGTGCGCGGCCGCGGCCGTCCCGGTCAGCTATCGCGAGGCCCACGGCCCGACGCTGAACCTCGCGGTGATCAAATTGCCCGCGACCGATCCGGGGCACCGAATTGGCTCGCTTTTCGTCAACTTCGGCGGCCCCGGCACTGACGGGATCAGCGAGCTGGTGCGTTTCGGCGCACGCTATCCCGACGAGCTCCGCTCCCGCTTCGACCTGGTGAGCTTCGACCCGCGCGGTATCGGCGGCAGCTCGCCGATCAGCTGCCCGGGCGCGGAAAACACGGTGACCGGCTCCCCGTTGCGGCCCGCTCAGCACGACACGTTCTACGCGACGAGCGCTCGCGCGGGCCAGGCATGCGCGGCAGGTTCGGGCAAGTTGCTCGATCACCTTTCGTCGGCGAACGTCGCCAGGGACATGGATCTCCTGCGGCAGGCGACCGGCGACGCCAAGCTGAACTTCCTGGGTTACTCCTATGGGACTTACCTCGGCGGTACCTACGCGAACATCTTCCCGGCGAACGTCCGCGCGATGACCTTGGACGGCACCCTCGACCTGGTCGCCAACGCCACGGGCAAGCCAGGTGAGGAGGCCAAGCCGGTCGACGTCCGCGCGGACACGGCCCGGGCCCAGCTGGACGAGCTCGGCGCCTTCTTCGACGAATGCGCCAAAGCGGCGTGCGCGTTCTCCGGCGGCGACCAGCGGCAGAAATTCGCCGCCATCCTCGCCAAACTGACCAACGGCCAGGTCGCCGGCACGACTCTTGCCGGCTTCCTGAAGTCCCTGGAAAGCGCGTTCTACCAGTTCGGCCGCTGGAAGCGCCTCGGCGAAACGCTGAACACCCTCTCCGCCGCCTCACCGCCCGGTCCGGCCGCACCTGTCTTGGATCCCTACCTGCCGACCCATTCGCCGGGTTACTTGGCGGTCCAGTGCGTCGACAGCCAAAACCCACAGGATCCCGCCGCGTACGACCGTCTGGCGGTCACCGAGCAGACCAGGGTGCCCTATTTCGCGCTAGGCGCGGTGTTCAACATGGCTCAGTGCATCGGCTGGCCAGGCCACGACGACGACCGTTACCTGGGCCCGTGGAACCGCCGGCGGGAAAATCCGATCCTCGTGGTCAACAACAGACACGACCCGGCCACCCCGCTGCACAACGCCCAGTCCACAGTGGAAGAACTCGGCGACGGCAGGCTCCTGGTCGTCGAAAGCTTCGGTCACACCTCGCTCAACGTGCACAGCGCCTGCGCATCGGCCGCGATGGTCCGCTACTTCGTCGACCTGCGAGCACCGCAGGCCGGCACCACGTGCGCCCCGGACGCGCGGCCGTTCGGCTGACATCCACGCTGCGGAACTCACCGGCTCGTGTGACTCTGGAAGACATGACCTATCCAGATCCCGATCCCCGGTATCCGGGCACACCTGGATATCAAGAGCCTGTGGCCGAACGCGCCGAGATCGTCGAACGACCGTCCGGCAGGATCACGTTCATCAGGGTACTGAGCGCGGTCATCGACTTGATCTGCGTGTTGTTCGCGCTCGTACTCGGCATCCACATCGTGCTGGTGCTGGGCTCGGCTAATACCGGCAACGGATTCGCCCAGCTCATCGAAGACTGGTCGAAGGGTGTCTCGCTGGGCTTGCGGAACCTGTTCACGCCGGACAGCTTCAAGATCCGGATCCTGCTCAACGACGGCCTCGCGGCCGTGCTGTGGCTGATCATCGGTGGCGTGCTGACCAGCCTGCTCGGCCGGATAGCGCTGCCCACGAGCTATCGGCGGACCTGGTACCACCGCCGCGTCACCTCCTGACCAGCGATCAGGACCTTGCGCTGGGGAGCCCCATGCGACCTACTGCTCGCGGGCGGCGGCACTGAACGGCGCCCGCGAGTCCAGGTCGTCAACACGGCAGCGTCTTGGGCGTTGCTCGCCCAACAGGCCCTGGGCGCTGCCAGCAGGCTGACACCTGGGCCAGCAGATAAAGCAGGTCCGGCGTAGTGACGACCGCCGTCCTGAAATGGGCTGCAGGCGATAATGCCCGGTCTGCGCACACCAGAACCTACGAGCGGCCGAGATAAAGACTCGCCCGAAGCCTCCGCATTATCGTACCGATTTCGCCAAGAATCGATTCAGTGTCCACACGACGATTTCAGGTGCATCCTCGTTACCCCCATTGTTTGTCCTGCCGCGTCCAGGCAGCCGCGAATCTTCCATTCGGTGAACACGACCGCGGCGCCCACACGTGACGCCACCCCGAGTTTCAGGATGATCCGGCTGACATGGGCCCGCACCGTCCGCTCGCGAATCCCCAACCTGGCCGCGATCTCACGGTCGGTGCGATCAGCGGCGAGGTTTTCGAGCACGTCTTGTTCCCGGGCGCTGAGTGTTTCGATGGCCGGCTGCATGGGTCCCCCTGACTCGCGGAACAGGCATCGACGGCAAATGATGCAGCAGCGCCCGCCCAGATAGCGCCCAGATGCCGAAAGGCCGGGCAGCGCCCGCGCTGAGCAGGCACTTCCCGGCCTTCAACCCCTCTATAGACGCTGCGAGCCACCGCGCTCCGGCCCTCACTCGAGCAGCCGGATCCGACCCGTCCCGCGACGAGGCCTACTCCATCAGGCGGATCGGCTCACCGGCCTGGTACGCGGCGATGTCCTCGACCGCGTCGCGGTAGAAGATCTCGTAGACCTCACGCGTCACAAAACCGATGTGCGGCGTGAGCACAGTGTTCTCGAGCGAGCGCAGCGGATGATCGGCAGGGAGCGGTTCCGTGTCATAAACGTCGATGGCGGCGCACCCGATTTCCTTGCGCCGCAATGCGTCAACCAGCGCAGTTTCGTCAACAATCGGACCACGCGAGGTGTTGACGAGAATCGCGGACTTCTTCATCATACCGAACTCTTCGGCACCAACAAGTCCCCGGCTGCGGTCGCTGAGCACAAGGTGAATGGAAAGCACATCGGCCCGGCTGAACAATTCTTCCTTGGAGACCGCCGTGACGCCATGCGGTTCGGCCTTCTCCTGGGTCAGGTTTTGACTCCATGCGATGGTCTCCATGCCGAAGACCTGGCCGATCTTCGCCGCGCCCGCACCGAGCGTGCCCAGCCCCAGCAGACCGAGCGTCTTGCCGTGCAGCGTCATCCCGACCGTCGTCTGCCAGCCACCGTCACGCATCGACTGCACCTCCTTGGGCAGGTTCCGCGCGGCGGCGAGAATGAGGGCCCAGGTGTGCTCGGCGGTTGGCTGCGGGATGTAGCCAGTGCCCGAGACCGTGATACCCAGGTCACGGGCCGCGGCTACGTCGATGGCCGCGTTGCGGAGACCAGTGCTGACGAGCAACTTCAGATCGGTCAGCCTGGCGAGCAACTCGGCAGGGAAGCGGGTCCGTTCGCGCATCGCGACGACCACCTCGAAACCCTTGAGCCGCTCGGCTACATCATCCGCATGACCGAACGCCTCGGTGAAAACCTCGATTTCGGCGTTCAGCGAGCCCCAATCGGCGAAACCGAGCGCGACGTTCTGGTAGTCGTCCAGGATGGCGATCTTCATGCCGTCAGGCTAACCCGTCACCGGCGAGGGACGAAGATGTCCACTCGGACCAGGTGGTGGTCCGAAGCGTCATTGAGCCTGGCGAGCGGGTCCGCGGCGAGCGGCCAGAACACCTCGGCATGCCATGGCACGAGGCCACGCGACGGCAGGACATAGTCGACGCGCAGGTTGCCCGGCGCCTTGTCGTTGAAATCACCGGTGTCGTAGAACGGGTTCGTCTTGTGGTTCAGGTTCGCGCCACCCTGCAGTCGGGCAGCCTCGGCCGCTCCCTGACTGCCTGGCCTCGTTTCGAGCACACGCGGCGCGCGGAGCAACCGGTCGATCGCCCCGGGGACGCTATCGCCGTCCAGCGGGTCGGAGTTGTTGTCGCCTGCGACGACGAACTTTTCGTGCGCGCCGAGACCGCCACGACGCCCTTTGTCGTCATAGATGTAGCCATCCTTGCCCGGGGTCACGTAGTCGGCGAAGAAGCGAATCTCGTCGTTGTTGCGGGTGCCGTTGCGATCTTCCGGTCCGTCGAAACTGGGCGGCGTGGGATGCGAAACCAGGAAGTGCAAGGTCCTACCACCGACCCACAACGGCACATCCCAGTGAGATTTCGACGAAAGCCGGAGCACGTCCAGCACTTGCGGGGAGTACCAGTCGTGCGTAGCCGGGGTCGCCGGGTCATCCGGGAGCAGTGCCCCGGGCATGTCCTTCCAGAGGAACTTCTGAAACGTCCGTATCCGCGACACGTCGATCGGATACTTCGACAGCACAAGCAAGCCATATTGGCCCTCGAAAAGCCCGAAGCCTTGCGCGTCGTTGCCACCGCCGACCTGACCGTCACGATCGAGGTCGAAGCCGGTCGGCACGCCGGTGTTGACCGGCGCCGTGTAGGCGTACGGGTATTCGATCAGCCGGGCGCCGTTGTGCGGAATCCGGAGATAGTTCCGGCGGAACGCGTCGGCCGCTGCGTTACCCGGCACGTAGTCGAACTCGTTGACCAGCATGACGTCGGGGCGGTTGCGCTGGATCACCTCGGCAACCTTGTCAGCCTGGGCGTTGCCGGGCTTCGACAGATCGGCCAGCAGCTGGCCCGTCGCGCCCCGGTTCAGCGACGCGTTGAACGTCGCAAAACGCACGTTCTCACCGAAGAACGCGTCGGCTGACGCGGGCGCGGCCATCGTCACCAGCAGTGTCGCCGCGGCGACGGCAAGAAATCGTTTCACGATCCAACCTCCCAGGCTCGCTGCGAGCCTACGCAACCGCTGGTGCCCGTGACATGAGCGACAGGTGAACACTGACGGACTTGAACGCGTTCAAAACAAGGGCTACAGTCCCTCTTGAACACGTTCAAAAACCGACGTCCAAGGAGATGACCATGAATCACATAGTGGTGGCATACGCGCTCTACCTGCTGCTCAGCATCCCGCTGACCGTGATCGTCGCGCGAACACTGAGCAAGCACGGCAAGACATTCCTGGCCGAGGTGTTCGAAAACAAGGCCGAGCTGGCCAACGCCGTCAACCAGCTGCTCGTGGTCGGCTTCTACCTGATCAGCCTCGGTTTCGTGACACTGTTCCTCACCAGCCGCGGCGCGGTCGACGACGCGCGTGCCGTCTTCGAGCTTCTTTCGGTGAAGCTCGGCATCGTCGCGCTCGTGCTCGGCGCGATGCACATGGGCAACGTGCTCGTCTTCAACGGCATCCGGCGCAGGCACCTGACGGTCGCCCGCGCGCCCAAGCCGCAGCCGATCTTCCCGCCGCCGCCGGCCCAGCCCTACGGCGCGCAGTGACGGTGAGCGGATACGGTGCAGAGCGTGCCCAAGAGTGAGGAAACCCGATCCCTGATCGTCGGGACCGCGATGCGGCTGTTCACAGAGAACGGCTACGACCGCACGACCATGCGGGCGATCGCCGCGGAGGCCGGGGTATCGGTCGGAAACGCCTATTACTACTTCTCCTCCAAGGAGCAGTTGATCCAAGGCTTCTACGACCAGATGCAACGAGACCACCAGGAACGCTGCATCGACCTGCTCAGCGGCGAACCGGCATTCGAGGAACGGCTGAAACGGGTCTTGTTCGCCTGGCTCGACGTCGCCCAGCCGTACCACCGCTTCGGCACGCAGTTCTTCGTCAACGCCGCGGACCCGGAGTCCCCGCTGAGTCCCTTCAGCGAGGACTCCACGGCGGCCCGCGTCGCCTCGATCGGGCTCATGGACGAGGTGATCGGCGGTTCGGACGTCAAGATCGACCCCGAGTTGCGCGAAGAACTGCCGGAGTTGCTCTGGCTGTTCCAAATGGGGGTCGTGCTGTTCTGGGTCCACGACCGTTCCGCGGCCCAAAAACGTACGAGGATGCTGATCGGGCGGACCGTGCCGTTGATCGCGAAGCTGGTGGGACTCTCCCGGCTGCGGGTGCTACGGCCGGTCAGCCGAGAGGTCACCAGCCTGATCAAGGACCTTGCCAGGCCTGAGCCCGCGTGACGATCGCGTCGACCACGTCGTTCTTGGCGTCGGCGTAGTCCTGGATATACGCCCAGGTGCGGTCGGCGAGCTTCCGCTTGGTCGTCGCGTAGAGGTCCAATTCGCCGGGATGTGCGCGCAATCGGTCACGGAACAGCCGGTAGCGCTCGATTTCACGACTGCCCGGCGAATAACGTGCAGGTTGATGTCGGTATCCGGGCCTTTGAACGCCCGATGTTGTTCCCAGTCCGGCTCTCGAATGACCAATCGATAGCCGGCGGCCTCCAGCTGCGGCACGTAGCGGTCTTCATCCGCCGAATCGGGCACCACGAGCAAGATGTCGATGATCGGCTTGGCACAGAGCCCCGGGACGGACGTGGAGCCGACGTGTTCGAGCACCAGGGCCTGTTCACCCAGGATACCGCGGATCCTGACGGCTTCACGTTCGAAGAGACGCGGCCATTCCGGATCGTATTCGGCGAGGGTGACGGTCGAATTCAGCTTGGGCCGCTCGCCTACCCAGATCGCATCGGCCTGGGCTTCGGAATACGCAGCACGCTCGTGCTCAGGCATGGCTCCCCTTTCAGAAGGCAGCCAGCCAGGTTATCGCGCACTTACGCCAGCGGCAACGGCAAGATCCCACCGGTCGCCTCACGCAGGGCGTCGCGCATGGCTTCACGGGGCGCGGGCAGTCCGGTGAAGTGCTCGACCTGACCGAATGCCTGGTGCAGCAACATATCCAGACCGGTCGCGAGCCGTCCGCCCTTTTCAGCGACCGCCGCGGCGAGCGGAGTGGGCCACGGGTGGTAGATCACGTCGAGCAGACACGGCACCGTGGCCAATTCCGCGACGTGCGGAGCCACCGCGTGCGGCGGCACGGTGTTGACCAAGACAGCGGTCGAGGCGGCCACTCCCGCAAAGTCCACTTCAGACCAGGTAAGCACATCGACGGCGAGCCCGGCGGCTTTCGCGGCTTCCATCGTCTCGCCGGCTCTGTCAGGATTTCGAACAACGAGCCGGACCGACGAAAGCCCCATCGCCGCGAACGCGACAACAGCCGCCGCCGCGGTGCCACCGGCGCCCAGAACGGTCCCGATATCACCGTTGGACGGCGAATAGCCACCCGCGAAACGCAACGCACCGGCGACACCATCCACGTCGGTGCAATCGGCGAGCCACCCGGACTCCGTGCGCACCAAGGTGTTCGCGGCACCGACCGCGGACGCCCGTTTGGTCACCTCGGTGGCGAAATCGAGCGCGGCCCGTTTGCCGGGCATCGTCACGGAGAGCCCGGTCCACTCAGGACCGAGCCCTCCGACGAACGCGGGCAGACCCTCGGCGTCCATTTCGACGCGCTCGTACGACCAGTCGTCAAGTCCGAGCGCCTGGTAGGCGGCGCCGTGCAGAACCGGCGAAAGCGAGTGCTCCACCGGCTTTCCGAGAACCGCCGCCCGGCGGGCGTTAGTAGACACCACGGGCCTGCGCGTCATCCCTGTTCTTGTTGTGTTCGGCGTTCGTCACCGCGAAACACGACTGACCGCTTTTCTCGCATTTGACGAAAAACAGCCACTCCCCGGTCGCGGGCTGCAACGCCGCCTGGATCGCTTCCTTGCTCGGAGCACCGATCGGCGTAGGCGGCAGACCGGTGTTCGCATACGTATTGTACGGACCGGCCTTCGCCCGGTCTTCCGGTTTCGTCAGCAGCGTCGGCTTGTCGAGCACATAGTTGATGGTCGAGTCGACCTCAAGCTTCATGTTCTTGGTAAGCCGGTTGTAGATGACCCGGGAGATCTTGCCGAAATCGATTTTGACCGCCTCACGCTCGATGATCGAAGCGATCACCAGCGTCTGATACGGCGTTTTCCCGTCGATCCCCGTCTTGTCCGTGATACCGGCGGTCTGCAGCTGCAACGCCGAAATCTTGACCACGTCGGTGAGCAGTTCCGTCGCGGTCCAGCCCGGCTTGACGTCATAGACACCAGGCATGATCAAGCCTTCGAGGCGGCTGTTCTTCCGCTCGGCCTTCGACGCCGTCGTGGCGGCCCATTCCGGCACCCCGATTGACGTGAGATCGACGCTTTCGACCGTCTTGCGCAGCTCATCGACCGGAACACAGGTGCTCTTGCCGTTGATATCCGCACAAGACGCCTTCGACATCAGGGTGAAGACACCTTCGGTCACCTTGCCGTCGGGCTGGGTGATGTCGTCGAACGGCGTCCCAGCCCTGATCTGAAGCTGGCCGACCCTGCTGCCCGGCTTCACGATCTGCTCGGCGGCCGCGGCGCCGGACATCTTCTGCTTGAGCAGGTAGTAGCCCGGCTGCACCTTCGTCACCGCCGGAACGTCCTCGGATGCCTTGGCGAACGCCTTCGCGCTCGCCACCACACCTGCGGTTTCCAGCTTGCCGGCAATCGCGTTCGTCGAATCGCCGCCGCTGACCTGCACCAGCACGTCACCCTCGCCGGCACCTTCGAAGTCGTCGTACCCGAAGATCGTGGTCACGCCGTACCAGACACCACCGGCGAGCAGCAGCACGATCGCAACGAGTGCCAGCCGGCCGATCAGCTTCTTCTTACGACGACCGCGACGTGGCGGCGGGCTGTCACCCTCGATGTACTCAGGCTCGGCTCGTGCTTCCTCCTCGAGCTCGGCTTCGTCCTCGTCGTCGTAGAACTCGTCTTCGTACTCGTCGTAGTCGTCCTCGTAGAGCTCATCGTCCTCGAGCGGCAACTCGTCTTCGTAGTGGATGACCTCGGTCGGCGGGTCGGGCGGTGGCCGTCGTCGCGCGCCGGGCGGTGGCGGCCCTGGCCTTCGCGCGGGCATGCCAACAGAACCGTCACCCGGATGGGGACGCCTCGGGGGCATCGGCGCGGCCGCGAAAGTGCCGCTGGTTTGAGACGGTGGTTCTTGGGGCTCGCGCACCGGCGGCCTCCGGACCGGCGGTGGTGTCCCGGGCGGCGGTGGAACGGCCGCAGGGGGAATCCCGGGTCCCGAGGCCGGCGATTGTGGCGGTACCCGTCTGCTGTGCCGCGACGGTCCGGCCTGCTCCAGTCGTGCCCGTCGTTCAGGTGGCGCCGGTGGAGTCGGCGGCAGCTCCGGCTCGGCCGCGGGCTCACGAAGCCGTCGGCGCCCGCCCCTGCTCTGCGGTTCCCGAGGTTCGGTCATGACCCACCCGCCCGTGCTCGCTGCGCGGAGGCGGCGTCGAGCCATGCCTGCAGAATCTCCACAGCGGCCGCCTGATCGACGACAGCGCGCTGCTTCTTGCCCTTGACCCCGCGCTGGGACAGCATGCGCGACGCGGTGACCGTGGTCAGCCGCTCGTCGGCAAGCCGAACCGGAACCGGCGCGATGCGCCCGGCTAGCTTGTCGGCATACGCGATAGCGATGGCCGCGGCCGGTCCTTGCCGGTCCGCGAGTGTCCTTGGCAGTCCCACGATCACCTCGACCACCTCGTGCTCGGTGACGAGTCCTGCCAACTGATCCAGGTCACTGTCTTCGCGCTCATCACGAGAGAGGGTAACCAAAGGGCTGGCGAGGATGGGGGCTGGATCGCTCAGAGCCACGCCCACCCGGACGGATCCGACATCCACCCCAAGCCGCCTGCCACGCCCCGGATCGCCCTCACCAGGGCGATCCGGGCGTCGCTGGCTACCCAAAGTTCGCGACCGCCGCGCGCAGTGACGTGACCGCCTGCTCGGCGCCGGCGGGATTCGTGCCGCCGCCCTGGGCCATGTCCGGCTTGCCACCACCACGTCCGCCGATGGCCTCGGCGAACGACGGGACGAGCTTGCCCGCGGCTATGCCCTTGTCACGAGCGGCCGACGTCGTCGCCACCACGAAGCTGATTTTGTCGCCCTGCGGAGCGAATAGGGCGACCACGCCGGGCCGATCGCCGAGCCGGCCCCGGATGTCGCTGGCCAGCGCACGCAGACCGTTCGCGTCGACACCTTCGCCGAGCTTTTCGGCGACGACCGCGACCCCGTTGATGTCCTGCGCCTTGTCCGTGAGTGTGCCCGCCGACCCGAGCACCTGCTGCGTGCGCAGCTGGTCGATCTCCTTCTCGGCGTTCTTCAGCCTGGTCAGCACATCTTCGATACGCGACGGCAGCTGGTCGGACGGCACCTTGAAGGTGTTCGCCAGCTGTGAGACGAGCAGTTGCTCCTTACGGACGTACTTGAGCGCGTCCGAACCAACCAGCGCCTCGACGCGGTGCACACCGGACCCGATCGACGAATCGCCGACCAGCTTGACCAGGCCGAGCTGGCCGATGCGGTCGACGTGGGTGCCACCGCACAGCTCACGCGAGTACTCGCCCATGTCGACGACGCGGACGTCGTTGCCGTATTTCTCACCGAAGAGGGCGACGGCGCCGAGCTCGAGCGCCTTGTCCTTCGTGGTGACAAAGGTCTGCACCTGGACATCCGTCTGGAGGTACTCGTTGACCTCTTCCTCGACCTCGGTGAGCACGTCGACGGACACCGCACCGGCGGTGGTGAAGTCGAACCGCATCCGACCAGGCGAGTTCAGCGAGCCTGCCTGTGCCGCGCGCTTGCCATAAGCGCCGCGGACGGCCGCGTGCACCAAGTGGGTGGCCGAGTGCGACCGCTCGATCGACTGCCGCCGGTGAACGTCGACCGACCCGGTGACCTCGGTGTCGATCCCGATCTCGCCCTGGGTCACCTCGACCCGGTGCACGAACAGGCCCGGAACGATCTTCTGGACGTCGAGCACCTTCAGCTCGACGCCGTCGCCGACGAGCACGCCGGTGTCGGCGACCTGGCCGCCGCTCTCGGCATAGAACGGGGTCCGGTCGAGCACGAGCTCGGCCTTGTGTCCTTCGGCGACACTGCGGACAGGCGCACCGTCCTCGAGCAGGCCGACCACCTTCGCGGTCGCCTGCAGGTCGGTGTAACCCAGGAACTGGGTCTCGCCGTGCTGGTCGAGCACCTGGCGATAGGCCGAAAGGTCACCGTGACCGCTCTTGCGGGCCGCCGCGTCCGCCTTGGCACGCTGGCGCTGCTCGTTCATGAGCGCCCGGAAGCCGTCCTCGTCGACGGACAGCCCCTGCTCGGCCGCCATCTCCAGGGTCAGATCGATCGGGAACCCATAGGTGTCGTGCAGCTGGAAGGCCTTGTCGCCCGCCAGGATGCCGCCGCCGGCGGACTTGGTCTCCTCGGCCGCGAGGTCGAAGATCCGCGAGCCACTGGTCAGCGTCGAAAGGAAAGCCTCTTCCTCGATGCGGACGACTTCCGCGATCCGGTCGAAACCGGACACCAGCTCGGGGTAAGTCGGTCCCATGGTGTCGCGGACGACCTCAGCGAACGCCGGCAGCACCGGCTCGTGCACGCCCAGCAGGCGCGTCGACCGCACAATGCGGCGAAGCAGGCGGCGCAGGACGTAGCCACGGCCATCGTTCCCCGGCGTGACGCCGTCACCGATCAGCAGGACACCGGTGCGCGCGTGGTCGGCGATGACACGGAACCGCACGTCGTCGGTGTGGTCGGCACCGTAGCGACGACCTGAGAATTCCTCGGCGCGGCCGATGACCGGGCGCACGAGGTCGGTCTCGTAAACGTTCTCGACACCCTGCAGGATCGTCGCGACGCGCTCCACGCCCATGCCGGTGTCGATGTTCTTGGCGGGCAGCTCCCCCAGGATGGGGAAGTCCTTCTTGCCGCTGCCCTCACCCCGGATGTTCTGCATGAACACGAGGTTCCAGATCTCGATGTAGCGGTCCTCGTCGACGATCGGCCCGCCCTCGCGGCCGTACTTCGGCCCACGGTCGTAGTAGATCTCCGAGCACGGACCACACGGACCCGGCACCCCCATGGACCAGAAGTTGTCGACCATGTCGCGCGCTTGGATGCGCTCCGACGGCAGACCGGAGATCTTCTTCCACAAAGCGGCGGCTTCGGCGTCATCCTCGTAGACGGTCGCCCACAACCGGTCCGGCTCGAGGCCGTACCCGCCCTCGGACTGCGGGGTGGTGATCAGTTCCCAGGCGCGCTCGATGGCGCCTTCCTTGAAATAGTCGCCGAAGGAGAAGTTCCCGGCCATCTGGAAGAAGGTGTTGTGCCGGGTGGTCTTGCCGACCTCGTCGATGTCCGGCGTCCGCACGCACTTCTGCACGCTGGTCGCGCGCGGGTAAGGCGGCGGGGCCTCGCCGAGGAAGTACGGCTTGAACGGCACCATGCCCGCGTTGACGAAGAGCAGGTTCGGATCGTCGACGAGCAGCGGCGCGCTGGGCACCCGCGTGTGGCCGTTCTTCTCGAAGTACGTCAGGAAGCGATTGGTGATTTCGTGTGTTTCCACGGGAGATTGTCCTTGTGCTGAGCGAAAAGTGGGCAGCTGCTGCGGCGTAAGGCGGAGGCGTCGGCCTTACGCCCGGCGAGCTCGCCTGGCCGCGGCGTGCCGCCCCGCGGTCGCGCGCGAGGTGAGACCGGTGCGGTCCTCGACCATGTCGTGCAGCTCCTGTTCACGCTCATTCATCCCGGCGCGCACTTCCGCGCCGAAGGATCCGACAGCGCCCGCGAGTTCACGCACGGCGTCGCCCAAATTCGAGGCTAACCCAGCGGGCGTGGCCTGACGAGCGGTTTCAGTCGCTTTGCGCGACAACGCGACACCCGCGACGACGCCGACACCGAGCCAGAAGAGGCGCTTCACTGCTTCCTCCTGCGACCCGGGCGCGCGGCCTTCGCTTCCTTCTTCTTACGACGGGCCTTGATCGCTTTGCTGACCCCATAGGACAGTGCGGCGGTCTTCACCAGCGGGCCGCCCAACGTCGCGGTGAACACCGACGACAACGCCGAGACGTTGCCGCTGACGGCCTGCGCGTTGGCGGTGATGCCGTCCACCCGTTCGAGCTGGGTGTTGACGTGCGTGATGGTCTGGTTCGCGTTGACCAGCAACGGGTCGGTGCCGTCGTTCGCCGTCTTGATCGCTTCGGTGGCTGCGTCCAGCGTGCGGCCGAGCTTGAGCAGCGGAATCGCCAGCAGCAACACCAGCAGCACGAACGCTCCGGCGGCGATCAGCGCGGCTATTTCCACTGCTGACACGGGCCCTCCTCGAAGTCATGGGTGATTGCTGGTCAGGCTACCGCGCTGGGAGTCGTTTGCCGGGACTGCCCCGCCCGTCGGTGGCTCTCGGTGGCCGACCGGTGGCTAGCCGGGTTACTCGGCGGCGACCCGGCCGGCTTCCGCAGCCGATTCGTCGTCGAAGCGAACACGCGATCACGCGTTGTCACCGGGCACGTCGATGCTTTCCGTGCTCGGTGCGAGCACTCGATCAGTTCGGGCGAACCGCGGCGAAAAGCACAGCCATGTCGTCATCGCCACGTCCAGCGTCGACCGCGGCCTGAAGGTGCGTCATCGTGGCCCGCGCCCCGGCGAGGTCGGCATCGGACGCGGCGTCGAGCACGAGCTTCGCGTCCTTCAACGCGAGCCGCGCCGGGAAGCTGGGCAACGTAGTACGGATTGTCGCGATCAGTATCCAGCGAGCTACGCCGAAGATCGCAGACCTGCGACTTTACGGGGGGGGACGCCGCCACCCGGTACTGGCCGTATCCGCTGGTGCGAGCCGTACTGAGTCTGCCAGTGCATGGCTACTCGCTGGCAACGGCCGATCACCGGTCGCCCGCGATTCATAGACCCGTCGGGTTCTTGTGCCGTTCATCTCGCTCGGCAAAGGTTCCAGGCATGCCTGAACTGTCCCGCCGCCGTCTCCTCGGCGTATCCGGAGCCGCGATCGCCGGCTCCCTGTTGCCCCCGTCGGTCCACGCGGCCATGGCCGAACCCATGCGCCGAGGTGGTCTCGATCGCGTCGAGCACGTGATCGTGCTGATGCAGGAGAACCGGTCGTTCGACCATTACTTCGGCTCACTTCGAGGTGTCCGCGGCTTCTCCGACCCCCATCCGCTCGAGCTGCCGGACGGCAAGTCGGTGTTCGAGCAGCCCAACCCGGCGGGCGGCACCGTCCTCCCGTTCTCTCTGCGGAAGGAGGCCGAGCGCGAAGGCCGCGATCCGTCGGACATCCAGTACCTCGGCGATCTCGACCACAGCTGGGGCGGCACGGGCAAGGCATGGGCACGGGGCTGGAACAACGGCTGGATCGGCGCCAAGAGCCCGGCCACGATGACCTACTACGATCGCCGCGACATCGCGCTGCAGTACGAGCTCGCGGACACCTTCACAATCTGCGATGCCTACCACTGCTCGATCTTCGGTTCGACCAACCCGAACCGGAACTTCCTCTGGACCGGAACCGTCGGAAATGAGCCGAACGGCACCCGTGCGGTCACCAACGCGGCGTACTCCTACGACCACCCTGGCTACGAGTGGACCACCTACCCGGAGCGGCTTGAAGCAGCGGGCATTTCGTGGCAGATCTACCAGGAATGGGACAACTTCACCGACAATGCCGTCGAATACTTCGTGCCGTTCAAAAAGATCGGCAAGAAGATTCTAGCCGGAGTGGACGGCAAGTATCGCACGACCGAAGAGTTCTACTACGCGTTGTTCGACAAATCCGAAGAGGATCGGAAGAAGCTGCTCGCCCAGTTCGACGCGGCTGTCTCCAAGCTTACCCCCGCCGAGCAGAGCCTGTTCCGCAAAGCGATGTACCGCGGTGAGCCACTGACCTTGGCGAGCAGGTTGCGCGCCGACATCAAGGCCCACAGACTGCCGAAGGTCAGCTGGCTCGTCCCGTCGGCGGTGGACTCCGAGCACCCTGGCGCGTCGACTCCGGTCGGCAGCGCGAATCTCATCTACAACGTGCTGGACGCCATCGCGTCGGACCGGGAGACCTGGTCCAAGACGGTATTACTGATCAACTTCGACGAAAACGACGGATACTTCGACCACGTGCCACCGCCGGTTCCGCCTGGCAACGCAGCCAACGACGCGGACCACTACAACGGCCAGCCGCTCGGATTCGGCCCGCGCGTGCCGATGACGGTCGTTTCCCCGTGGACCATCGGCGGGTATGTGGATTCGACCGTCTACGACCACACTTCCGTGCTGCGCCTGCTGGAACGCTGGACCGGAGTGGCAGAGCCGAACATCAGCCCATGGCGCCGTCGAGTCGCCGGCGACCTGACAGGAGCCTTCGACTTTTCCAACGCCGGAAGGCCACCGCGAGTCGCCCACCCCGGCCCGGTTCCCGCGCCGATCACGCGCTGGCACCCTAAGCCGCCAGCCGAGCAGAAGCTGCCGACGGCCGAACCTGGCACGCGCCCCGCACGTCCATTGCCGTACCAAACAACCGTCTCCGGTGCGCTCAACGACGCGGGAAACCTCGTGGTCCGCCTCGCTAACAGCGGCCGCTCCTCGGCACATTTCGCCTTGTACGGCTACAAGGGCGAGCTTGCGGAACCGTCACATCAAGACGTTCAAGACACGCTCTCACAAACCCTGCCCCTGAGCGGGGACACGTACCGCGTGGTCGTTCAAGGCCCGAACCGCTCCTGGTGGGAGCTAGCAGGTAGCCGCCTAGGATCGGCCTCCAAGGTCGACGTCCAGACACGCATCCTGACCTACCGTCGCGGTGTCGAGTTCAAAATCGTCAACGGCGGCGCTTCATCGCTCACACTGCGGCTCGCCTCCGACCGTTCCACTCGCGTGGTGCGTCTAGCCGCTGGACGCTCCGCCCAGGTGGCTTGGCCGACATCCGACGGCTGGTATGACGTCCGTGTGACCGCCGACGGCGACCCCTCGTTCCTGCGTACGCTCACAGCCCGAGTGGAGGACGGCCGAAGCTGACGTTCACGAGGGTGCTGCCTACTCGGGCAGCACCCTCTCGTCTGCTCGATCCCCACTAGGCACTGTTCTTCGTCGGACCACGAAGACGTAGTCCCCCTTGGTCTGTGAACTCCAACGAACCGCCATATAGGTCGTTATACGGTGGCGCCCGGCCAATGCACACACGGCGATCGCCACCTATTCGACGTTTTCTCCCCTTGCGACCCAAGCGGCGACCTCCGCGCGAGAACGTACGTCGAGTTTTCCCCGGATACGTTCCAGATGGGTGGCGACGGTCCGGCGAGATACTCGCAACCTGCGCGCAATGCGCTCATTGGTCATCCCGTCGGCGACCAACGCGGCGATCGTGTGCTCGCGCGTACTCAGCACCACAGTCGGCGGCGGGACTACGCCGTTCAAAGCGTAGTCCGCCAGACAGGTCAACGTCATCCGCTGCCCCGCTGCCGAAGCCACTGCTTCGCGTGCTCCGAGTCTGCCTGCCGCTATCGCCGCGGCGGCATCCACTCGCTCAGCCCAGACCGGTTCCCCGGTGGTGCGAACTTGTCGGCGGACGGCGGCCGCACCGTGAATGAGCCGGATGGCACGATCGTCGTCACCGAGTTCAGCGGCCACGATGCCGAGACCTTCCAACCCGTGCACCAGGTGGTATGGATTTTCGCGGCCCATTGTCAATGATTCAGCGAATCTTTCAGCGGCACTGTCCACATCTCCCCTGATCAAAGAAAGCACGCCAGAGGTGTGGAGCAACGCGATGACCATATTACCGGATCCAAGATACTGCGCCAGCGGCAAAGCTTCCGCCAGCAATTTCTCAGCCAGGTCTTCTTCTCCCCAGTTAAGGGAAACCCAGGCGACGTTGTTGAGTGAACCCAGTAATGCGACAGGGTCGCCCAGCCCTCGCAGGATCCGCAGGCTTTCCAAGTAGCTTGGGCGAGCCGCTCGATACTCACCGGAACAGAACAACGCATGGCCGAGGTCATCAAGCGCTTTCGCCAAGCGCGCCGGCCGGTCCAGTGCTCGTTCGATGTCAACGGCACGCCATGCGTAGCCGAGCGACTCGGCTTGGTCGCCGAGAACGGAGGTCGTCGTCGAAAGCGCCGAAAGCACCAGCCCGGCATTCGCCGCGCCGGTCGCCATGTCCAGCGCGGCCCGCAGCATGCGATAGGTGTCCTCGAGGTTGATCCCATGACGCAGCCAGTGCTTACCCAGCGCGAACGCAAGCGCGCCATGGCGCTCATCGCGACGACTGGACATCCATTCGACGGCTGCGACCAAGTTAGGCCAATGCGCGTCAATTGCCTCAAGGACAGGCACCGGCATCATGTACCGCCCTAGATGCGGCTCGACAAGCTCCACCAGCCAATCGGCGAGTCGATCATGCGTGGCGTCGCATTCACCGGCAGCCTCCAGGCGATCACGGCCGTAGATCCGGATGGATTCCAGCTGGCGAAACCAGACGGAGTCGCCTTTGGGCACCGGTACCAGCAGAGATTTGGCTTCAAGACTCGCCACGAGGTCGAGCGTCTCCTTGCCGTGGCCCGCCACGGCCTCAGCGAGTTCGATCGGGAATGAGCCGGCAAGAACTGAAAGGCGCCGCCAGAGCTCCTGTTCGCCCGGCGCGAGCAGCTCATAATCCCAGCCGATCGCCGCTTCCAGACTGTCGTGCCTTGAGGTCGCGGTACGTGTACCGAGCGAGAGCACATCGAGCTTGCCGTCCAACCGGTCCAACAAATCGGCGGGCCCGAGCAGGCGCACGCGGCGGGCCGCGAGCTCGATCGCCAGAGGCATGCCGTCCAGCCGACGGCACAGCGCGGCGATCGTAGACGCGTTGGCATCTGTCAGCTCGAACCCGGGATCGACCGCAGTCGCCCGGTCTACGAACAAGCGGACGGCATCGGAGTGACCCGCTTGCGCGGCTGTGAGCACTTCGCCAGTGACCGGCAATGCGAGTTCACCCAGCGGGAACGACTGCTCCCCTCGGACACGCAGCGCTTCCCGGCTCGTCGCCAGGATGCGGACAGACGGACATGACGTCAACAAGGCTTCGACCGCGTCAGCGCAGCGACGGAGGACGTGTTCGCAATTGTCCAAGACGAGCAGCAGCTTCCGCTCCCCCATCGCCTCGGCGAGCTTCTCCGGGGCAAGGCCGGAACCGGTCCGGATGCCCACCGCACGTGCTATCGCCGGCACGACGAGATCACCCTTGGGGATGACGGTCAGGTCTGCTTGCCAAACCCCATCGGGATACCGATGACCATCTCGCTGTTGCCTGGCTGCGACCTCCCTCGCCAACCTGGTCTTCCCAGCGCCCGCAGGACCGGTTACGGTAACCAGCCTCGAAGCATTGAGCAATCTTCCCAGTTCGGCCAATTCATCATGACGTCCTACGAATGAATCAGGGAACTCGGCAAGGTTTCCAGCGATTTCGGAAGCACGGCTCTGCTTGGTCCTCAGTCGGTAAGCACGCTGACGGCACGCACTAGAGCAGTAGCGGGATCGTCCTCCCTCGGGGACGGGCCCGCCGCACGAGGCGCAACACAAACGTAACGGTGCGCCGTTTGCCGACTGCTGCGCACCCGTCTCACTCGACACCATTTCACTAAGCCGCGCTTTCCGTCCACCAGACCCGGGAACCCGAGGGAATGACACTCCGCTTCGACACACTGGACCCCGACTTCATCCAGAACCCCTACCCCTTCTATCGCAGGCTTCGCGAGCGAGCACCGGTGCACTTCGAACCGGCTCTGGGCGGCTGGATGATCACCCGCCACCAGGACGTGCAGCGGCTACTGCGACACCCTCGGCTGAAGCGGTCATCCACGGACGAAGCCGTGCCGCATCGAGTGCCGGACGACAGCCGGACACGACGCCTCGTCGATGAGGCGTTCACCAGACCTATCGTCGACGCGATGTGGCCGAGAATCCATCGGCTGGTCGAGCGACAACTGGATCTGGTTGCTGATGCTCCGTTCGTGGAGCTCCTCGCCGACTTCGCCGAACCACTGGCCGCACTGGTACGGCTCGAACTGCTCGGCGTGCCTGCTCAGGCCCACGAAACGATTCTGGCCTGGTTCGCCGACATCGCGCCCGTATTCGGCAGGACTCCTGCCGAACGTGACCCGATCGGCGTAGCGGCGAAGGCCGCGGACGCCACGGCGGCCTTCAGCGCCTACCTCGAAGAACTCGTTGAGATCCGGCGCCGCGAACCACGCCCTGACCTGCTGTCCAGGCTGACCACGGTCAGAGACGACGACGGACCGCTGAGCGAGAACGAACTCATCCGGCAAGTCCTGCTCCTGCTCGTATCTGGCACCGAGACAACCGTGCACTACCTCGGAAACGCCGTACACACCCTCCTGCGGCATCCCGATAAAGCCGACGAGCTACGTGCGGATCCAGAGATGATCGACACCGCCGCCGAAGAGTTGCTGCGCTATGACGGGCCGGTCTCGATCGGCGCTCCGCTGACGACCGCGGACTGCCTGAACTTCGCCGGCTACCGCATCAGGCCGGGCGACCTGCTGTATCCCGTACTCGGCGCGGCGAACCGCGACCCGAGACAATTTCGCAACCCTGAGTCCCTGGACCTGCGGCGACCGGTCGGAACAGTGTTCGGGTTCGGGTGCGACAATCCGTGTTGCCTTGGCGCGACGCTGGCGAGGATGGAGGTCAAGATCGCGCTGACAGGCCTGCTGCGCCGCTTCGCGCATCTGCGACTCGACGAGGACGCTCCGGCCCCGGTATACCGACCGGACCCACTGCTGCGCGGCCTCGTCTCGCTACCGGTGCGAGTCGATGCGCCAGTGCCTGCGTGATCTAAGTCTCCGAATGCGCGTCACAAGTGCGTGCGGCTCCGGCGCGCTCCGACTGTGCCTACCCCAGCCGTGCCTCTCTAGCGTTCACCACGGATGGTGCGACGCAGCTTCGGCACTCGCTCAGCGAGTGTCCGTTCCACGCCACGCTGGGTCGGATTGTAGTAGTCCTGCCCGACAAGAACGTCGGGCGGATACTGCTGCGTCAGCACGCCTTCGGGCACATCATGCGGGTAGCGATATCCCTGCGCGTTGCCGAGTTTCGCGGCACCCGCATAGTGCCCATCACGCAGATGCGGCGGCACGGTCCCGATCTTGCCGGCTCGCACGTCAGCGAGCGCGGCATCGATACCGGTGATGACCGCGTTGGACTTCGGGGCCGTCGCCAAGTGGATCGTCGCCTGTGCCAGCGCGATCCTCCCCTCGGGCATGCCTATGAACTGCACCGCGTGCGCGGCGGCCACGGCCACCTGAAGTGCCGTCGGATCGGCCATTCCGACGTCTTCGCTCGCGTGCACGACAAGTCGCCGCGCGAGGAATCGCGGATCTTCTCCCGCTTCGATCATACGCGCGAGGTAGTGCAACGCGGCGTCCACGTCAGACCCGCGAATGGACTTGATGAAAGCGCTGATGACGTCGTAGTGCTGGTCACCATCACGATCGTAACGAACCGCCGCCTTATCCACAGTGGACTCGACGATCGCGAGATCGATGGTCTTGTGTTCGGTTGCGGAAGCAGCGTCCGCGGCTGCCTCCAAAGCGGTCAACGCACGACGCGCGTCACCGGATGCCAGACGTACGAGATGCGCGCGAGCCTCATCTGCGAGCTGGAGCTCGTCGGCCAGTCCGCGCTCATCCGTCAACGCACGCTCGATCAGCTGCTGAATATCGTCGTCGGTCAAAGGACGAAGCTGCAGGACCAATGACCGCGACAACAGCGGCGACACGACGGAAAACGACGGATTCTCGGTGGTCGCGGCGACAAGCAGCACAGTACGGTCCTCGACCGCGCCGAGCAGCGCGTCTTGCTGGGTCTTGGAGAACCGGTGAACTTCGTCGATGAACAGCACGGTGTTCTCGGCGTTGTAATTACGGCGGCGCCGTGCCTCCTCGATGACGCCCCGCACCTCCTTGACACCGGCGGAGAGCGCCGACATGGCGACGAACCGCCGCCCAGTGGCAGCCGACACCAGGTTGGCCAGTGTCGTCTTGCCTGTCCCCGGCGGACCGTAGAGCAGCACGGACGCCGGCGCGGCGCCTTCGACGAGGCGACGCAACGGCGCGCCCTCCTTGAGCAGGTGCTGCTGCCCGACGACCTCGCCGAGCGTTCTGGGCCGCATCCGGACAGCCAGCGGCGAACCCGCGGGCACGGCCTGCGGCTCATACCCACCAGTCGGCGCCGGCGGCGGCCCAAGGTCGGGGTTCACGGTGAACAACTCATCCTGCACACCCCCGACGTTAGCCGACCGCGAACAGCACTGGGCGCGCATGTCGGCTGACACGATGCTGGACCCATGCTGAACCAAGTAGCCGTTCTCGCCGACATCCACGGAGTACTACCCGCGCTCGACGCGGTACTCGCCGAGCCGGACCTCCAGGCGGCCGATTTGATCGTGCTGTGTGGCGATGTCGCTGCCGGGCCGCTGCAGGGTCCCACGCTCGACCGGCTGGCCGGCTTGGGTAGCCGGGCCCTGTGGGTGCGCGGAAATGCCGACCGCGAGATGGTCGCGCTGGCCAGAGGGGAAGAGATCACCGTTCCTGATCCCATCGCCACGTGGGCGGCGGGCATGGTCGACATCGCACAGGTAGCTTTGCTCGATGCTCTCCCGACGTCGATGACGCTGGACATTGCCGGCTTCGGCGAGGTTTTGTTCTGCCATGCGACACCACGAGACGACGAAGAGATCGTGCTCGTGGACAGCGCGTTAGGCCGCTGGAACGAGGTTCTTGACGGCGTATCGGCAGAAACCGTCGTCTGCGGACATACGCACATGCCGTTTGCCCGGCTGGCCAACCAGCAGCTCATTGTCAACCCCGGCAGTGTGGGCATGCCCTATGGCTCATCTGGAGCCCATTGGGCGTTGCTCGGCGAGCACGGAGTGCAGCTCAGGCGGACGAAGTTCGACGCCGAGGCCGCTTGCGCAGCCATCACCAAGACGTCCGGATACCCGGACATCGAGGAGTGGGTGGACTTCTTCGTGCGAAGTCAGGCGTCAGATGTGACGGCGCTGGCAGCGTTCAAACCTCGCGCCGGTTAGCGCTTCTGCACCACTCGCCCTCAAAAAGCGGCTAACTGGGCCAAAACACGACCATCGACAGTCGCTGGAGGCCTGAAGTCGCGGTTCTGTCGGTGGCCCGGGTTACTCTCGCTGCATGATCAAAACAAACGGCCAGACCGTCCTATACATCATCACCGCTGAGGAAAGGGAGGCGCTGAAGACGCTACTGCCCGAGCAGCAAGGAATCGGTATATGCGCCGATGCCTCCGCATTGAGCGAGATGCCGGAGACATCGTTGGTGAACCTCATCGACAGCACGAACACGATGATCGCGCAGCATCAAGCTCTGCGGTACCGAGCCATCGCAGAGCTGAACAGACGACGAAGACGCTCGAACGAGGTACCAGCCTTGCTGGCAGCCGCGCTCAACGTCGGCCATGACCAAGCACAAGGGCTCGTCGCCGATGCGGATGCGCTTGTCAACCGTCTGCCGAAAACACTGGGGCTCTTGGAACGCGGTCTCTTGGACGGCTCGAAAGCAGCGACAGTCTGTAAGTCCACCGCGAACCTATCCGACGATGATGCGCGCTCCGTAGACAAAGCACTAGAAGATCGGCTGCCGAATAAGACGGACGACAGCAAGGTGCGTAGGGCCGCGAACTACGAAGCCGACAAGGCTGACCCCGAGCGACACGCCCGCCACGCCACTCGGCGAAACGATGCTGCCCGGAAGGTTACGGTCACACAGCACCTGGTGACCCGCTCGACGTCACTGTTCATCCGCAACTGCGAGCCCGCGAAGGTCGCCGCCGCCTACGAACGCATCGACCAAGGAGCTCGAAGACTCAAGACCGCCGATGAAACGCGCTCAATGGACGAGCTTCGCGCGGATGTCGCTCTGGAGCTCCTGCTGTCCAGGCGAAAGCGGCGCTCGAACTCACGGCGCCGTTTCCCCGCATCAGGCTGCGACGACGCTCGGCGCGCCGGAAGGCAAAGCCGAGCTAGCCGGAAGTCGAGCAGTACTGGCCGACCAGCCCAGGGCGAACCCGCCACAGCGTCGCCTACGAGCAACGTTCCCGAGCCTCGAGCAGGCGAGCAGCCCGTTCATCGCTCGCATGGAGGTGGTTGATGATCTAAGTAAGGGTGAGGACACTCGTAGTGGTCACCCTCGCCGGGACTCCCTGGCCCGCCAAGAACGCCACATGATCACCGCTGCGTACGGAACGAAGTCGCGCCCTCGGCGCCAAAGCCAAGGGATACCCTTCAGCACCAGCCAGCCCACGTGATCGGCCGTGCTCGGGTCGGCGCCACCGGAACAGGTCAGGCTCACCGGCTCGGGGATTTTGAACCCGGCCTCGGCGATCAGTCCGGCGAATCCGTCGGCGAGCAGCCGGTGTCCGAGCTCTGAGGGATGCAGCCGGTCGACGCTCCATACGCTTAAGTCATAGGCGCCGGGAAGCCGGTCGAGGTCGAGGCACGGCACGCCTTCGCGCGCCACGACGCCGTCGATGGCAGCGTTGAGCTCGCCGATTCGGCTCGTGAGCGCCCGGCGCAGCGACGATGGCAGCCGGAAGACCTTGCCGTGGTCGTGGAAGCGAACCGGCACGACCGTGGTGCCGACCGCGGCCAGCTCCCGGATGATCGTGGTCAGGTCAGCCGCGATCTGCTCGGCGTCGAAGTTGGAGCGCAGCGTGTCGTTCATGCCGACGATGAGCAGGGCGACATCCGGACGGTGGGCCACCGCGGCCGGCAATTGCTCGGTGAGCACGCACCGCATCCGCGCACCGGTGAACGACGGGTTGAGATAGCCATCCGGCTCGATGCCCAACGCAGTGGCCACTAGGGGGCCCACTCCACGCCAGCCGCCACGATTCGGCAGGGGATCGCCCAAGCCCACAGCCGTCGAGTCGCCAAGGACGACGAGACGCCGCGCCTGCCTGAGGTTGGGCGCCGAAGGTTCAGGTGTCTCGGTGACTTCGAAGCTCATCACTGTCACGGTGATGACCATCGAGCACGCAGACTCACCTGCGGTGATGCTGGGGTAACGCGACGAGGGCGCGTCGGCGAAGTTTTATCTCAGCGGAACGCCGGATAGAGCGCGAGGTCGAGACCAGGGCCGTAGCGGTCGTCCAAGGCCGCCGAAACTGCGTTCGAATGCTCGGCCACGTCGTCCAACTTTGCACGGGTCGCGTGCTTGGCTAGCTCGCGCCACCAGGTGACGAGGGCTGCCTGCGTGCTCGTCTGGCCGGCACCACGACCTGGCTTCAACCGCGGGAGCATCTCCCACGTGACAGTCCAGACGAGCAGCAGTTGGCTGTCCATGAGGTAGTCCGCGAGCACATAATCATCAGCCAGCGCCGGCCACACTCCTGCGACTTCAGCGCGCCATGCGGCGATCATCGCTTCACTCATGCCAGCCGGAAGCGCCAGCGCGTTGCGACTGGAGGCGAACGGCAACCTCAGGTAGGCGGCGTCGACCAACGCGTTGCGGACACGGCCACGCTCGAAGTCGAGGAACCGCACACCTGAGCTGGTAACGAGGTTGTTGTCCGGAGCGAGGTCGATGGGGCTGAACGCCCGATACGACGCAGAGCGGGCATTCTCAGCCGAACTCTCCGCACGCTGTCGGACCGAGTCCGGGGTGGGCACACCGAGGATTTCTTCCAGCATCGCCGGCACCTGCGCACAGGCGACCACGGGGGTGGTGTCTTCACCCTTCACCGGACCACCCAGCCGACGCAACAGCGCGTTGAAATCTGCTTCGCGGCTGGCAGTGGACGCATGCAACCTGCCGAGTGAGCGTGCCCAGGAGATCAGCGCCCGCTCAGCCGCACGGGCCTCGGCGGACCACAGCTTGTCACGGAGAGTGGGCGCGCGGCCGAGGTCGTCGAGCACGAGGACACGGTGCCTGGCGTCGTGGGCGAGCAGCTCGGGGCACATCCGTTCATCGGGCGCAAGGGCGGTGAACAGCTGGTAGCTGACTGCCTCCTGCGCGAACGGATCCGACTCGCCCGGCGTGGGTGGCAACGGATAGTGCTTGATCACCAAGGTTTTGGGGAGCGAGAACGGCGAGGAGGCGACTCGTGCGCGCACGACGGTCGCCGGGCCGGTTCCGGCCAGGTCTTCTGGATCGACCAAGGTGATCGCGCTGCCGAAGCGGCGGGCGAGTACCGATTCACCGGCCGCGACCGCTGCCTCCACGGCAAACGCTTCGGCTCCAGCTCCGACGGTTGAGTCGTCGGCGGAGGAGGTGTCGACTGTCATTGCCACCGACCCTACTAGTGAGCGAGTAACCATGACCACTTGCATCCCGAAAACTGTGTTCGAGAAGGCGGGCTCGAGTTCACTCGCGTGACAGCGGACGTTCGGTGCCCCCTGCACGTTGCCCTCTTCTTCGTAACATCAGCACAACGGCCGCGGCGATCACGATGCCGATCAAGTTGACCACCAACTGCCCGAACGAGTAGAGGCACCGTTCCCAATCCTGCAGCACGGCGGCGACGACCGCATAGCCAGCGGCCGGAACTGTGGTCACAGATATGAAAACTCCGACCAAAGCGGCAGATTTCGCCGAGGTCATCGAAAGCATCCCAGCGGCGCCGGCGAGCAGCGCGATGATCAACGAGAACTTCCCTACGTCGTAGACGAAGTCCACCTGGTGGTTCGCCAGCAGCGTCGCCCGGCTGAACAGGCCAGTGGCCTCGCCGAGCAGCGTTGCACCCAGTGTCACCGCCATGGCCAGCGGGAACCCGATCGCCAGCGCCACGGACGCCTGGCGCACCAGATCCCATCGGCGAAGCACTAGCCCGACCGCGATCGCCGCGAGAGGCCCGAATTCAGGGCCCACGACCATCGCGCCGACGATCGTCACCGCGGAGTTGGTCACGATGCCGACCGCCGCCAGCAGGCAGGCGATGGTGAGGAACGCTTGGAACGTCACGTTGAGCCGCGACTCCTCGCCGGTACGAGCGATGAGCTCTTGCCACACAACGGCGTCGGCGCCGTCACCCGGCGCGGCTTCCTCTGCCCGATCCGCGGCATCGGAAAGCGCGGTGTCGATCGCCTCGAGCGTGATGCCACCCGAGGTGTCGAGCTGCAAAGTGCACAGTGCACCAACGATTTCGTCGGCCGCCTCACGAGCTACGTCGACTTCCACGAGGTCACCCTCGGGCAGCACGGCGACGCCGCGATGCACGATGAGATGGGCTGTCCCGGGGTGTGCCCGCAGGACTTCGACCGCCTTGTCGGTCTTGTCCGGCGGGCACACGGCCCTGAGGTGGAGCACTACTGCTTCGGAGCCGGGGGCTTCGCGTCGATACCGGCGTCCTTGCGCTGCTCAGGCGTGATCGGAGCGGGCGCGGCGGTCAGCGGGTCGTAGCCGCCGCCGGTCTTCGGGAAGGCGATGACGTCGCGGATCGAGTCCGAACCGGACAGCAACATGGTGATGCGGTCCCAGCCGAAGGCGATGCCGCCATGCGGGGGCGGGCCGAACTGGAAGGCATCGAGCAGGAATCCGAACTTCTCCTGCGCCTCCTCCTCGGTCAACCCCATGATCTCGAAGACCTGCTTCTGGAGCGCGGCCTGATGGATACGGATCGAACCGCCACCGATCTCGTTACCGTTGCAGACGATGTCGTAGGCGTAGGCCAACGCGCTGCCGGGGTCTTCGGCGAGCTTCTCGATCCATTCGGGGGTCGGCGACGTGAACGCGTGGTGCAACGCGGTCCACTTCCCGCTGCCGACGGCCACGTCGTCGCCGATCTCCTCGACCGGCGCGAACAGCGGAAAGTCGACGACCCACACGAACGACCAGGCGTTCTCGTCGATCAGGTCCAGACGCTTGCCGATCTCGTCGCGCACGGCACCGAGGAGCGGCTGCGTGCTCGAGGCCTTGCCCGCGCCGAAGAAGATGCAGTCGCCGGGCCTCGCGCCGGCGGCCTGCGCGACGTTCTGGCGCTCCTCTTCCGAGAGATTCTTGGCGACCGGGCCGCCGAGCGTGCCGTCCTCGTTGACCAGGATGTAGGCGAGCCCCTTCGCGCCGCGCTGCTTCGCGAACTCCTGCCATGCGTCCAGCGTGCGGCGGGGCTGGCTTGCGCCACCCGCCATGACGACGGCGCCGACGTACGGCGCCTGAAAGACGCGGAACGGAGTGTCGGCGAAGAACTCGGTCATCTCGGTGAGCTCGAGGTCGAAGCGCAGGTCCGGTTTGTCGGACCCGTACTTCGCCATCGCCTCGGCGTAGCTGATCCGCCGGAACGGACGGGGGATCTCGACATCGATCAGCTTCCACAGCTCGGTGACGATGTCCTCGCCCAGCGCGATGATGTCGTCCTGCTCGACGAAGCTCATCTCGATGTCGAGCTGGGTGAACTCGGGCTGCCGGTCGGCGCGGAAGTCTTCGTCGCGGTAGCAGCGGGCGATCTGGTAGTACCGCTCCAGTCCGCCGACCATCAAGAGCTGCTTGAACAGCTGCGGCGACTGCGGCAGCGCGTACCACGAGCCGGGCTTGAGGCGTGCCGGAACCAGGAAGTCGCGGGCGCCTTCGGGGGTGGACCGGGTCATGGTCGGGGTCTCGACCTCGACGAACTCCTGGGCGTGCAGCACCTCGCGTGCGACACGGTTGACCTCGCTGCGCAGGCGCATCGCCTTGGCCGGGCCGCTGCGGCGCAGGTCGAGATACCGGTGCTTGAGCCGAACCTCTTCGCCGACGTCGACACGCTCGTCGATCGGGAAGGGCAGCACGGCGGCTTCCGACAGCACTTCGAGCTCGGTGACCAGCACTTCGATCGCACCGGTCGGGATCTCGGTGTTCTCGTTGCCGCCCGGCCGCTGGGCGACCTCGCCGACGATCCGGACGCAGTACTCCGAACGCAGCTGGTGGGCGCGCTCGGCCATCTCACCCTCGCGGAACACTACCTGGGCGACACCGGAAGCGTCCCTCAGATCGATGAAGATGACACCACCGTGATCGCGCCGCCGGGCCACCCATCCGGTGAGGGTGACGGTCTGACCGGCATGCTCGGCACGCAGGGTGCCGGCTTTGTGGGTGCGAAGCACTGCGGGTGCTCTCCTTCTCCAGTGGTCGAGTGGGCGCGTCAGCTGCGATTTCGCCGACGAACAAGGCTAACGAATCACCCACGGGGTACCGCCACCAGGTTTCTCTACAGCAAGGTCAACTGCTCGCCCGCGGCGGACGCGGCCGCCGCGCCCGGGTCCCGCGGTGCCGGGATCGCGCCGTCTGGCCAGCTCGCACTCTCGTCACCAGGCACGCCACGTGACCGCCTCCGAGACGACGGCTCCAGACCGTGACGCCTGATCAATGGCTCGATCCGCTTGGACAACCATCCCCGATACGCCTGGCTGACGTAGCTCCCCCGCGCGTAGAGCGTCCGGTACCGCGAAACGAGCTCGGGGTGTTCGGCCGCCAGCCATCGCGCGAACCACTCTCGGGCTCCGGGACGCAGATGCAGCGGCAGAACGGTCACTCCCGAAGCTCCCGCGTCGGCCACAGCGGCAAGCAGGGCGTCGAGCGCCTCCTCTGAATCGGTCAGCCCTGGCAGGATTGGCGCCAGGAACACGCCACAGGGCAACCCCGCACCCCTCGCCTTGCGCACGAGTTCGAGCCTGGCCTGCGGGCTAGGCGTGCCGGGCTCGAGTCGCCGTTGAAGCCGCGGGTCCAGTAGCGCGATCGAGACACCAAGCCCCACGGGGACGTCCCGCGCGACCGACTCCAGCAAGGGCAGATCGCGGGCGAGCACCGTGCCTTTCGTCAGGATCGAGAACGGCGTGCCCGTTTCGGCGAGCGTGGTGATGATCCGCGGCATCAGCTGGTAGCGGCCTTCAGCGCGCTGGTACGGGTCTGTGTTCGTACCCATGGCGACGTGTTCGCCCGCCCAGCCGGGTCTCCGCAGCTGCGCCGCGAGGACCTCGGGTGCGTTGACCTTGACCACGACCTGGGTGTCGAAGTCCTTCCCCGCGTCTAAATCGAGGTACTTGTGCGTGTTCCTGGCGAAACAGTTGTGGGTGACCATGCCGTTGGCGATGAAGTCACCGGTGCCGGTGGTGATGTCGAACAGCGGCATGTCCAGCCCGAGCGGCTCGATCGACCGGACTCGCAGAAATTCGCCCCCCATGGCCAGTGGCTCCAATGCTCGTTTGCGAGCGACCGCGGGGTCGACCGTGTGCAGAAATCGGAGCTGCTCGGCCAAACCCCCCGACAATCGGACCACGAGCACGCTGCGGTCGCGTTCGTGCTTCTTCACGGTGTAGGTGAAACCGAAGCGCGCCAAGGCATCGCAGACGGTGTCCACAACCTGTGGCACCTCGTGGACGATGCGCAGGACGTCCAGCTCCCACCCTCCCGCGGCATCGTATACACCGGCTAGAAAGCCTTGCTGCCAAACGAGTTCCGGACTTGGCAGCAATCTCGCGAAATCTGTTCCGGTGGTGAACGCGGGCAGGTAACTCAACGCACGGTCCGACGCGTCGCGCTCGCGGCCGTACTTGTCCGGCCGGAGCATTCCGCACAGATACCCCGCGCGATAGTCCACTGTGTCCTGCGGAGCCGCGGCGAACGAGCCCGTGCCGACGAGTTCGATTCCAGGTACGAGATGTGGTCGTTCGGCGGTGCCCCAGCCGCTGGTGCCGATGACGTGCTTCCAGCCGCTCGCGCTGAGGAATCGGTGGTCGCCGCTGGCGACGAGTTCTGTGCCGTCCTCCAGAGCGACGCGGTACGCCGGCTTGACCGTGGACCAGTGCGCGAGCACCTGCGTTCGCCGGAATCGCCGGTCCGCGCCAGTGCCTTCGGTGCCGTAGATCTCGTCGCCGACCCTGAGTTCCGCGAGCACACGGGTGCGCCCGTCCGCCATCAGAATCCGGGTGTCACCGGCCAAGCAGTAGGTGCAGGCGTGCGAGCAGCCACGATAAGGATTGACCGTCCATTTGAACGGCATCGGTGAGCCGCCCGGCACCTTGTTCAGCACGGATTTGGCGTGTACCTCGTGAAACGTGACCCCATCGAACTCCGGTGAACGCACGGAACGCACCAGGCCGTCGAGCCCGAGCAGCGCCTGTTCCCCCGCCCCCGCTTTCTGTTGTTCCCATCGCACGCCGCCAGTCGAACACATGTTCTATATGCTGTCAATGTCCGCAGCTCAGCGCCACCAACAGGGCTTCGCATCCCGATCACCGCGCGTCGAACGGCCGCTGGCCTTCATCACACGCGCAGGAAGGCGGCAGCCCACGCACGACAGCAGGGCCCTCTGGTCGCATACGAAGACTCAGGTCAACACGCCGGCCCAAGGCGACACGCCTCCCCGTTCGACGGCTCCCAGGACCCCGGAAAGCATTCGTAAGTTCACAGGCGAGACACTCGGCGCCACGGGTCGCGCGTACACCGTTCCCCATGGGACCGTCGATGCTCGCGGCGTCCCGTCGGGACGCGGTCAGGAGGACGATCATGGCGCTGTCCGGACGTGCGCTACGCCTTACGGTGTACGTCGGCGAGGACGACCTCTGGCGTCACAAACCTCTTCACCACGAGGTGGTGCGCCGGGCGCGAGACGCAGGACTGGCAGGCGCGTCGGTATTCAAGGGCATCGAGGGCTACGGCGCGAACTCGTTGATCCACACGAGCAACATCCTGTCACTGTCGGACGACCTACCTGTCGCCATCGTGATCGTCGACGCCGAAGCGCCGATCCGCGCCTTCCTGCCGCAGCTTGACGAACTCGTCGACGAAGGGCTGGTGACCTTGGACGAAGTCGAGGTCGTCCACTATCGCGGCCGAGCGAAGTAAGCCGCGATTGGATCGCCGCGGCTAGGCGTGCGGCATCTTGGCGAGCTTGATCGGGGGCGCCGCCTGAGTCGCCACGTAGCGAAACTGATCCGGCGTGACGGCCGTCCCGGTGCGCCGGTCGACCAGCACCGGCTCCGCTTCCAAACCTGTGACCGTGTCCTGCAGGCGGACAGCGCCGTCCCTTTGGGTGATGTGACGCCGTCCCCAGGCGGCGATCGACTCGATTACAGCCTGAAGATCCTTGCCACGGTCGGTGAGCAGGTACTCGTCACGCGGTGGGCGATCTTGGTAGCGGTGACGGGCCAGCAGGCCCGCATCGCAGAGTGCGTTCAACCGGCGCGTCAGCGAGTTCGGCGAGATGCCCAGGCTTTGCTGGAATTCGTCGAAACGGGTCAAACCGTGCAGCGCGTCGCGAATGATCAGCAGGCTCCACCACTCGCCTACCTCGTCCAATGTGAGCGCGATCGGACAGTTCATGCCCTCGAAGCTTTTGTGCCGCACGTCCGGCCCACCTCCGTGTCTTCCATCATGGAAGCTACCGTACTAGGGTTACTTCCATACTGGAACCAACCTGGGAGGGCTCGTGGCGGCGATCGGCGTAGTGGGACCTGGCGGAGTCGGCGGCTTGCTGGCGGCACGATTCGGGGCGGCCGGACATGCGGTGACCGTGATCTCCACCGAACGCACGGCGGCGGAGCTGACCGCGCGCGGGTTGAGGTTCCAGGGACCGGACGCCGCGCCGATCTCGAGCTTCCCGACCGCTCAACCATGGTTGACCACCGCTCTGGACGTGCTGTTCGTCGCGGTCAAGGCCACTGACCTGCTGCCCGCCCTGCAACGGGTGCCCGCATCGGTGCTCGGTACGGCGACCGTTGTCCCGCTGCTGAACGGTGTCGACCACCTGTCACTTCTACGCGCGGCCTACCCGTCGGCGGCGGTGATCGGCGCCAGCATCGCGGTCGAAGCGACTCGGCACCGGCCGGGTGTCATCGAGCAGCTTTCGCCGTTCGCCGACCTGGTGCTCGCGGACGGGACCTCGGCGGGCGTCGAGGTCGCCGAGCTGGCACGAGCAGCGGGCCTCGCGGTCTCGACTCACCCAGACGACACGACCGTGCTGTGGAGCAAGCTCGCGTTCCTCGCCCCGCTCGCACTGCTGACGACCGGGGCGGACGCGCCGATCGGCCAGGCGCGGGACAGCCACGAATCCTGGTTGCGACCGCTGGTGGACGAAGCCGCCTCGGCCGCCGGAGTCCATTCGGTACAGGTGGACGCCGACGCGATAACCGCGAGGCTGACGTCGTTGCCGGGCGGGATGCAGTCGTCGATGCTCAAGGACTTCCAGGCGGGCCGGACGTTGGAACTCGACGCGATCGCCGGGCCGATCGTCCGGACACTCGGTGCGGCCAAGGCGGCCACAACGATCGAGGTGATGCAGGTGATCCTCTCCGCCGGACGCTGAGAAAGTCGTTCGCGGCCGGCCCGGATCAAGGGAACAATCGGGTGGGTGACCAGGGACGCCGGACCGCTGGATCGGGTCGTGAACGAGGTCGGGCAAGAAACGCTCGACCTCCTTGTCGGCCTGCCCGGAGCGGATCTGACCACTTTGCTGCTCGAGGTCATGCGAATCCGTGCCGGAAAACGGTCGGCGACCGGCGTACTGCGCCAGTATCGGGAAGACCGCTTCACCGCGCCCGCTGTCGTTCCGGCGGACAGGTTGCGAACGACCGAGGATGCCGTCGTTTCCACGTTGCCGACGGGATTCGAACTGCTCACCTTGGCTCCGGTCGCTCCACTCGGCACTCATTCAGCGCTGGCCACCGTCGACCAGAACAAAGTGGTTTCGACCGCTCGGGGAAGCGAGGTGGCCGCCGACCCGACTAACGCGTTGGCGCTGGAAGCGGCAACACGACGGCGGCTTTTGACACAAAACGACCCGAAATCAGCGAGCGTCGTGCGGTTGGCCGCGTCGCAACGGGTCGTTCGCGCACAGAAATCGACCGGGCGGGCCACTTTCGCGCACTTCGCGTTGCTCGGCGCGGTGTCCGCCGGACGCGACACCGGAAACTTGGCTTTTGAGCGACACCACGTCGTCGAACACATCCGTTTCGTCGCGAACGCGATCAAAAACGCCGTCGGCGGCCACGTGGAAATCGGCCTCACCTCGCTCGCACCCGAGTTCGATTCCGTCGCCGTCGCGGTACACGACGCCTTCGCGAGCCGGCGTGATGTCGAAATAGTCGACGATCCACACCGCAGCACCGGCCGCGGTTACTACCTCGGACTCTGCTTCAAGGTTTACAGCGTGCTCGGGGACGGCCGGGTCGAAGTCGGCGACGGCGGTTTTGTCGACTGGACGCGCGCCCTGCTCGGCAACCGGAAGGAACGGTTGCTGATCAGCGGCCTCGGTATCGAACGCCTTGCGACGTTGGTCCCCGCTCTCTAAGGATTCGCGACGCCGCGCACCGACCAGGCTCTGGCAGTAAGCGGGATGGATCCGTCCGGTTTGGCCGGCAGACGGCTACGGAGCAGGTCGCGAAGCGCGGCACGATGGTCGTCGGGCAACGACATGACATAGCCGGGCGCGGGTCCTTGGCCGCCGAGGAACGGCCGCCAGTAGTCGTCGAAATCGGCGAAAACGGTGGGTATCTCGATGGGATGGACCGACACGTCGGCCAGACCAGCGGCCGTCCAGAGCCGGGCGAGTGGCTCCGGACGGCACCACGGGAAGCGATGCTTTTCGTCCAATTCGTCGACAGCGGGGTCAAGAGAGAGCGCCGCGTCCCAGAAATGGCTGAGTATGCCCATGCCGCCGGGGTAGTCCCATACATACGCCGCCACCATGGGCGCGACTCGCGCGAACTCGGCTACGGCTCGGCTTGGATCGAGGACGAAATTCAGCGCGAGCCCGCTCACCACGGCGTCGAAGGCGTGGTCGGCAAATGGCAGCGAACCGGCGTCGCCGACGACGAACGCCGATCGGGCGTCCACGATCCGGCCGCGAGCGAGGGACAGAAAACCCGCGGACGGATCCATACCGACCAATCGCGCAGGATCGGCGACCGAAAGCACGGCCGCGGACAACGCGCCGGTGCCGCAGCCGACGTCCAGCCACCGCGAGCGCGCCGGCATGCCGAGTCCCCGGACGAACCGCTCCGCGACCGGTGTGCTCCAGCGGCCCATGTAGGCCTCATACGCATCACCCGCGGCCCAGATTTCACGCATGAAGAGACGATACGACCGGTCGGCGGGCTCCGGCCGGAGCCCGCCGACCGGATCAGGCCTTCGGCGCCAGGCCGCGGACCTGCTCGAACGGGTCGTCACCGGTCGGGAGCAACGCGATGATCGGCGTGGTCAGGCCGTTGTCGGCGTAGGCCTGGACCTTCTCCCGGCACTCTTCGACGCTGCCGTGCACGATCAGGTCGTCGACCACCTCGTCCGGGATGACCTGGTTGGCCTTTTGCCGGTCACCGGCCGCCCACGCCTCGTGCATCGGCGCGAGAGCCTCGCCTCGGCCGAGCCACTCGTGGAAGGCCGCGTACACGGGAACCGTCAGATAGCTGCTGATCAGCATCCGTCCGAGCCCGCGCGCGGCGGCGGCGTCCGTCGTCGGGCAGACGAAAATGCGGGCGGCGAGCTCGACGTCGGGGCCGATCTCCGCACGGATCCGGGGCACGTCGGCCGGCGCGAGCCAGTTGGTGATCGCGCCGTCGGCCTCCTTCGCGGCGAGCCGCAGCATGCCCGGCCGAAGCGCGGCGAGCATGATCGACGGCGGCGGATCCGACGGGCGCTCCAAGCGGAACTTGTTGACCGCGAAGGTTTCGTAGGTCTCGCTGACCTTTTCGCCCGCCAGCGCCGCGCGCAGGAAACGCAAAGTGTCACGCGAGCGCGCGAACGGCGCTTCGAACTCCGCAGCGTTCCAGTTCTTGACGATCACCGGCGACGAAGCGCCGATGCCGAGCACGAAACGACCAGGCGCCAGCTCCGCGATGGTCGCGGCGCTCATCGCGAGCAGGCCGGGCCCTCGCGTGTACACGGGCACGATGGCCGTGCCGAGCCGCAGCTGCGGCGCCCACTGCGAGGCCAGCGCGAGCGGGGTGAACGCGTCCACCCCGGCGGTTTCCGCCGACCAGGCGTCGGTGTAGCCCAGATCCGGCAGCTGCTCGACCAGCTCGCGGTGCGCGGCCAGCGGCACCCCGGTCAACGGGATGGTGATACCCCAACGCTTCACGCGACGTCCTCCTTGACAGCGGCGAGTTCCCGCTTGATCCACTCGACCTGGGTGCGCATCAGGTTCTCGGCGACCTCTTCCGCCTGCGGCGACATATGCGTCGCGCCGGCGAGCGGCAGGAACACGTGCTGCCGCCCCTTCGCCAGCAACGCCGACGACAGCCTGAGCGCGTGCGCGACGAACACGTTGTCGTCGGCCAATCCGTGCACGATCAGCAGCGCTCGCGTCAAATCGTCCGCGATCAGCGAATTCCGCTCGTAGACGTCGGGGTTGTCCTGCGGAGTGCCGAGATACCGCTCCGTGTAGTGCGTGTCGTACAAAGCCCAGTCGGTGACCGGCGCTCCGGCGACGCCCGCGTGGAAGACATCCGGCCTGCGCAGTACCGCGAGCGCCGACAGATAGCCGCCGTACGACCAGCCGCGGATCGCCACCCGGCCCAGATCGAGCGCGGGCTCGATCTCGGCCGCCGCGTGCAGGGCGTCGACCTGGTCGGCCAGGGTGATCGATGCGAACTCGCCCGCAACCTCCTTTTCCCAGGCCGGGCCCCGGCCCGGTGTGCCGCGGCCGTCGGCGACCAGGACGGCGAAGCCCTGATCGGCCAGCCACTGCGAGGTCAAGAACGCGTTGCGGCTCTGCAGGACCCGCTGCGCGTGCGGGCCGCCGTACGGGTCGAGCAGAACGGGCAGCTTGCCGTCCTCCTCGCGATAGCCCGTCGGCATCAGCAACGCGGCACGCAGGCCACGCTCACCGAGCGCGAGCCACCTCAGGTTGGGCACGATGCCGGGGTCGACCGTGGCGGAGGTGATCTTCGCGACCGGTTCGCCGTCCGCCAAAACGCTGACGTCCGGGCCGCTGTGCTCGAGACTCCAGCTCGCGATCACCGCCAGTTCGGCCGAACCGGCGCCGACGTGCACACCGTCTGTTGTCGACAAACGGCGCACTTTGCCGTTTTCGGTGCGATAGACGTGAATCTGTGTCGAGTCTTCGTCCGAAGCGCTGAACAGCACCTCGGCGCCGACCTGCAGGACGGACCGGACCTGCAGCGCCGGCTCGGTGACCGGCTCGCCGTCGATGAACAGGCGATGACTGCCGTCCACCGCGCTCTCCCGCACCAGCCGGCCGTCTTTGGTCCACGCGGGCACACCGGGGGTGATCTCGACCCAGTCCGGGTCGGTTTCGGTGTGCAACGTTGTCACGGATCCGTCCGCGGGATCCGCCGCCAGGATCTCCAGCGTGCGCTGGTCCCTCGACTGCACGGTGACCAAAGGCTTTCCGCCCGCCGACCAATGCACGGCGACGAGGTACTCCCACTCGGCCGGCGCCAAGTCGACGCGGCCGCCGTCCAAGCCCAGGAAAGACAGCGAGACATCCACGTTGGCGGCTCCGGCGGCCGGATACGCGACAACGTTGGCAGGTGCCTGCGGATTGGCGGGGTCCGCGATCGTCCAGCGCGGCACGGCACTGCGGTCGGAGCGCTCGACGAGCAGGCTTTGTCCGTCCGGCGACCACCAGTAGCCACGAGCTCGGCCGAGCTCTTCGGCGGCGATGAACTCGGCGAGGCCCCAGGCGATCTCGTCTCCTTCTTCGTCGACCAAGAGACGATCTTCGCCGGTTGTGAGGTCGATCACCCGAAGCCGCCGATCGCGGACGTAGGCGATGTGCGTGCCCGTCGGATTGGGCCGAGGATCGACGACGGAGCTGTCTACGAGGACCTTCACCTCACCGGACGCGAGGTCGAGTGTGTACAGCTTTCCGGACAAAGTGAACGCCGCGACGCTGAACGCGTCGTCGACCGCGTAACCCACGACACCGCCACCGGACTCACGGCTGCGTTCGCGCCTGGCGCGCTCCTCCGGCGGCAGGTTTTCTTCGCCTGGCAGCAGCTCGGCCGCGTCGACCAGCTTGGATTCGGCGCCGGAGGCCAGGTCGAGCGACCACAGGCTGTTGCGCGGATCGACCCCGGACTCGGCACGCAGGAACAGCACACGCGAACCGTCCGGGGCGACCTTGAACTCCTTGGGCGCGCCGAGCGTGAACCTCTGGGTGCGAGCCTGTTTGCGGAGGAACGGAAGAGCCTCGAGGGCTGAGTCGGTCACGCCGCGCACTCTCTCAGAAAGTCAGCCGGGTACGCCAACAGTGTCGAGTTTCGCGAGTTCTTCGTCGACAGCAAAGTCAGGTTCGGGGAACCGCGGGTCCATTTCGTCCAAAGTCTCCGCGAGCAGATGGGCGACGAGCCAGTTCCGGTACCACTTGTGGTCCGCGGGCACGATATGCCAGGGCGTCGCGCTCGTCTTGGCGAAGATGTCGAGGTAGGCCTTCTGGTAGTCGCCCCACTGGGCGCGGGCGTCGAGATCGGCCGGGTTGTACTTCCACCTCTTCTCGGGCGTGACCAGCCTGGCCTTGAGCCGCTTGTACTGCTCCTCGGGCGAGATGTGCAGGAAGACCTTGAGGACGGTGGTGCCGGCCTCGGCGAGTTCCCGCTCGAACGCGTTGATCTCGGTGTACCGCCTGCGCCGCTCCTCGGCGGTCAGCAGGCCCTGCACGCGCGGTACGAGGATGTCCTCGTAGTGCGAGCGGTCGAACACGCCGATCTGGCCTGGTTTGGGCAGTTGCCGCCGAACGCGCCACAGGTAGTGGTGCCGCCGCTCGGCGGGCGTTGGCTTCTTGAACGCCGTGTAATGCACGCCCATCGGGTTGACGAGGCCGAGCACATGGCTCACCGTGCCGCCCTTGCCCGAAGTGTCCATCCCCTGCAGCACGAGCAGGAGGCTCCGGGAGCCGCCACCGACTCCCTCCGCGTAGAGCGCTTCCTGGCGTTCGTCGAGGAGACGGCCAGCGGCGAGGAGCTTCTTCTCACCCTTCGCCTTCTTGTCCGGGCCGATGGGAAACACGCCGGGGTCCAGCAGCGGGGTGTCCTTGGTGAAGCGCAACGCCTCTCGTACTCGTTTGGCCATCCCGTGAACATAGCCAGTCCACGCCGGTGACGCGCTTCGAAACCCGCACGCAACAATTCGCTTCCCCGCGACACAACTGCGCAACGAACGAGTCTTGAAAGCAATGATTCCCGGCTGAAGTCTCCACCGGCAGGCCTTAACCTGATGCAATGACGACGTTCGCCGGACCCACCACCACGTCTGACTACATCGCGCTTGACGACCGCTGGAGCACGCACAACTACCACCCGCTCGGTGTAGTGATCGCCGAGGCCGAGGGCGCTTCGGTCACCGACGTCGACGGCAAGAGCTACCTGGACTTCCTCTCCGGCTACTCGGCGATGAACTTCGGGCACCGCCATCCGGCGCTGATCGCGGCGGCCAAGGATCAACTCGACCGGGTGACCCTGACCTCGCGCGCGTTCCACCACGACCAAATGGGCCTGTACTGCCAGGAGCTGGCCGAGCTGACCGGCACCGAGATGGTGCTGCCGATGAACTCCGGCGCCGAGGCCGTCGAGTCCGCCGTGAAGGTCGCCCGCAAGTGGGCCTACCAGGTCAAGGGCGTGCCGGACGGCACCGCCGAGATCGTCGTCGCCGGGTCGAACTTCCACGGCCGGACGACCACGATCGTGTCGTTCTCGACCGATGAGACCGCGCGGGCGGATTTCGGGCCGTTCACGCCGGGTTTCGTCACCGTGAAGTACGGCGACGCCGCCGCGCTGCGTGACGCGATCACCGAGCGGACCGCGGCCGTGCTGCTGGAGCCGATCCAGGGTGAGGCCGGCGTCATCGTGCCGCCGGCGGGGTACCTCGCCGAGGCGCGGCGGCTGTGTGACGAAGCGGGCGCGCTGCTCATCGCGGACGAGATCCAGTCAGGGCTCGCGCGGACCGGCAAGCTGCTGGCGCTCGACCATGAAGGCGTGCGCGCGGACCTGTACACGCTGGGCAAGGCGCTCGGCGGCGGGATCATGCCGGTTTCCGCGGTGGTCGGCAGCCGGGCCGTGCTGGGGGTGCTGAAGCCCGGCGAACACGGCTCGACGTTCGGCGGCAACCCGCTGGCCTGCGCGGTCGGGCGGGCGGTCATCCGGCTGCTGGCGACCGGCGAGTTCCAGGAGCGATCCACGGAACTGGGCGCTCACCTGCACGGACGGCTCGGCGAGCTGGTCGGCAAGGGACTGGCGGAGGTACGCGGCCGCGGGCTGTGGGCCGGCATCGACATCAGTCCTGGCGGACCGACCGGGCGTGACGCTTCGCTGGCGCTGGCCAAGCTGGGTGTGCTGTGCAAGGAGACGCACGACGCCACGCTGCGTGTCGCTCCGCCGCTCGTGATCAGCAAGGCCGAGCTGGACCGCGGGATCGACGCCATCGCGCAGGTCATCAAGCCGTCGTGAAACTTTGACGGCTCCCGTACGTTGACACCTCGTGGAACCAGGAACATGGGTGGGCCGCGCGCTGCTGGGCTCGGAGGGTGTCGACCCGGAGGAGCTGTTCGACCGGGGGCGGGCGCTGCGTGACGCCACCCCGGCGAAGTCGCATGATCACGACGCGGCCGGCTCGGGCCGCCCGGATGCGCTGGATTTCGTCGAAACCAGCAACTCCGGGCGGCTGCCCGAGCTGATCGACCTGCGCCTCGAGCGGATGACCGCGTCGCCGTTCGCGTTCTTCCGCGGCGCGGCGGGGCTGATGGCCGCGGACTTGGCCGGCACGCCGTCGAGCGGGCTGAACGCGCAGCTGTGCGGTGACGCGCATGCGGCCAACTTCGGGCTCTATGGCACGCCGGACGGCCAGATCGTCATGGACATCAACGACTTCGACGAAACCGTGCCGGGCCCGTGGGAATGGGACCTGAAGCGGCTCGCCGCGAGCCTGGTGCTGGCGGGCAGGGAAGGCGGGGTCGGAGAGTCGCGGTGCGCCGAGGCCGCCGAAGACGCGGTCAAGTCGTATCGGCGGACGATCCGCGGGCTGGCCGGGCTGCCGTATCTGCGGTCGTGGAACGCGTTGCCGGACGCGTCCGTGCTGAGCAAGGTGAAGGCGCACGACCTGATCGACGACTTCGAGGAAGCCGCCGAGAAGGCCCGCAAGAACACGAGCGCCAAAGTGGCCGCCAAATGGACACGGCGCATCGACGACCACACGACCGGCATGAAGCGCAACCGGTTCGTCGAAGATCCGCCCGTGCTGCGGCACGTGGACGACGCCGTCGCCGAGGCGGTGTTCGGCGGTTTGGTCACTTATGTGGACACATTGCGCTCTTCGCGACGGAACCTGATCACGCGGTACCGAGTGTCCGATGTGGCCTTCCGGGTGGTCGGCACCGGCAGTGTCGGCTTGCGCAGCTACGTCGTCCTGTTGCACGGCAACGAGGACGAAGACCTGGTGTTGCAGGTGAAGGAGGCACGGCCGTCGGCTTTGGCTCCTTTTCTGGACATTCCCGCGCGCGAACACGAGGGCGAGCGGATCGTCGAAGGCGCTCGGCTCGTGCAGGCGGAGACCGACATCCTGCTCGGCTGGACGACGATCGGCGGACGGCCGTTCATCGTGCGGCAGTTCCGGAACCTCAAGGGCGACATCGACCCTTCGGCACTCAACGCCGGCCATTTGGACGACTACGGCCGGTTGGCGGGCGCCCTGCTCGCCCGCGCGCACACGCGGTCGCTGCATCCGCAGCTGCTCGCGGGCTATTTCGACGACGACGATGATCTCGACGAGGCGATCGGCCGGTTCGCCGTCAGGTACGCCGACCAGACCGAGGCGGATCACGCGAAGCTGGTGGCCGCTCGGTCCTAGCGGTCGCGAAAGGTGGCGAGCCTCGCGAGCGCGGCCAGTTCCGTGGCCGCGTGCGACTCGGCGTCCACCGCTGAAAGGTGGTGCATCGCGCGGGCGAGCTGCTGGTCGGCCTGGATCCGGGCCCAGGTCCGGCCACCGGCGAGGTCGACCAGGTCGGCTGCGAAAGCGAGGTCGGCGTCCGAAAGCGACTCGTCGCGGCAATACAACTCGGCGAGTTGGCGGCCCGCGGAGGTTCCGGAGTTCAGGGCGACCACGACCGGCAGCGACTTCTTGTGCGCGAGCAGGTCGGAGAACACCGGTTTGCCGGTGATCTCCGGGTCGCCCCAGATGCCCAGCATGTCGTCGACGAGCTGGAAGGCGAGTCCGAGCCGCTCGCCGAACTGCCGCAGATGCGAGACCTGGTCGGCCGTCCCGCCGCCGAAGTGGGCGCCGATCGCGCAGGCGCATCCGAGCAGTGCGCCCGTCTTGCCGTTGGACATGCTCACGCATTCGTGCAGATCGACGTCGGCGCGTCGTTCGAACGAAACGTCCGCGTTCTGGCCTTCTTGCAGCTGGAGGACAGCGGCGCCGAGTTCGCGCATCGCGGGCATGGCCAATGGCCCGCCGCCGGTGGCGAGCACATCGAATGCCAAGGTGAGCAGCGCGTCCCCGGTCAAAATCGCCGGGCCGGTGCCGAAAACCGTCCACGCGGTCGGGCGATGGCGCCGGGTTTCGTCACCGTCGAGCACATCGTCGTGCAGTAGTGAGAAATTGTGCACCAATTCGACGGCGACGGCCGCGGGGATCGCGTCGTCGGCCACGCCGCGGACGGCTTCGGCCGAGAGCAAGGCGAGCGTGGGACGGATCGCCCTGCCCTGGTTCGCTTCCGCGGGCGAACCGGCCGCGTCCAGCCAGCCGAAGTGGTAGCCGGCGACACGCGCGAACGAGGGGGGCAGGCTCCGCACCGCGGCGCGGAGCGCGTCGTCGAATACCGTACGACTCCAGGTCAATATGTCGGTTTCGAGCACGGCGATCCCTTTCGACAACGAATCCCTGCGGCCGGTTTTATTGCTTTCGGCGAATACGTGAATACCTCTCACGCGGTTTTTCTCCGTTTTTCAACATAGCAACGGGAGAAAATCCCGCAATTACCCGAAGGTGTCAGGCCACCAGGTCCGACCGGAGCCGAGACGGGCGGCCAGAGGATCAGGCATTTGGGTCGTGGGGCGACAAAGGATTCAGACGACCAGGCGTGCGACTTCTTCGGCGCAACCCCAGGACAGGGTGATCCCCGCGCCGCCGTGGCCGTAGCAATGGACAACGTCACCGACGCGCTCGAGCCTGACCTCGGGGCGGTGTGGGCGCAGGCCGACTTTGGTGCCGAGCACACGTGCGTCGGCGAGTTCGGGGACGAGCCGGCGGGCTCGGTGGACGATGTCCTGGGCCACCACCGGGTCGGGCTCGAGTGTGCGCCGGCCTGGTTCTTTCGTGCCTCCGCAGACCACATGGCCGCCGTGCGGAATGGCGTACGTGGCGACCGGCGAACGATCGTCGACGACCCACTCGAGGAGACCGGGGTCGGCGAAATGGACGACTTGGCCGCCGATCGGGGACACGGTGTCGTCGCCCGCGAGTACACCGCCGCCGAGACCGGCCGCGTTGACGACGATGTCCGCCGGGAGATCGGCCAGATTCCGGACAAGGCGGTGTTCGGTGCGCACACCGGCTGCCGCGACTTCGGCGGCGAGCCAGCCCAAGTAGACCAGCGTGTCGACGAGTGCGGTGGTGAACATGAGCGTGTCACCGTCCCAGGCCGTACCGGGCAGTGTCGATGCCAGGCCAGGGTCGGCGTCACGCGAAGGCAGCATCAGCCTGCCGGGCAAAAACCGGACACCGGGCGCGCCCGACCGCGCCAGACCCGCGACCGTGACTTTGGTCCATTTCGCGCACACGGCGAAGGGTTCCGTGCCAGGAGGCGGGAAGACGAGTCCGCCGGCGACGGCTGATGTCGTGTGCTCGGGTTTGTCGGCGGTGACGACGGTGACGTCATGTCCAGCCCGCGCCAGCCGCAGTGCGCAGCTGAGCCCGATCACGCCCCCGCCGACCACCGCAACGCGCATGTCCCCACTTCAGCATGGGTCAGCTGTAATAGCCATCGACCGGCACGCGTGCCTCGTCGAACAACGCGGGGCCTTCGTGCGGCACGGGCGCGAAACCGCCACCGGGCTTGAGATCCATGAGCTGCTCATTGGACAAGGCGAAGACGACGCGGCCGAGGCCGGACCGTTCGATCGCGCCGGTGCACATCCCGCAGGGCTGGCAGCTCGTGTACATCACCGTGGCGGCCGCGGTCTCCGGGTCGAGTTCGCGGGCGGCCCAGCGGGCGAGTTTCAGCTCCGGGTGTGCGGTGATGTCCGAGTCGGTGATCGACGTGTTCTGCTCTTCGGCGAGCACGTCGCCCTGCGGCCCGACGAGCAGCGAACCGAACGGCGGATTCCCGTTCACGCGTGCGGCCGCGGCGAGTTCGATGGCTCGGTGGAGGTGCTTCACTGCGCTTCCTTCCAGTTCGCGGCGACCGTTGCCAAGGCCTGCCAAGCGTTTTCGGGTTCGAGGGTGTTGGCGGGGTCGCCGGTGTAGGTGTCGAGCAGAACGGTTTCGGCACCGAAGGCACTGATCCGATGCAGATCGTCGATGACCTGGTCGATCGTGCCCTCGCCCGCGATCCGTTCGGTCCCGGTGATCGGCTCTTCGGTCAGCCGCAACGCGATCCGGGGCGCCAAGGCTTCGGGTTTTGTCCGTTCCACGGCCGCGGCCAGCCAGTCGACGGTGCAGTGCAACGGATGCCAGACGTCGCCGAAGGCTTTTGTTCGCCGGATGGCCGCTTCGCTGTTCCCTCCGACCCAGATCGGGATATGGCCGGCGCGGTAGTCGCCGGTATTCGCCCAAGCGGCACGGATTTCGCCCAGATAGTCGTCGGTCAGCCGGCCACGGCGTTCGAACGGTACGCCGAGCTTGGCGAACTCCTGTTTCGCCCAGCCGACGCCGACACCGAGCACGAACCGCCCGCCGCTGAGGTCGTTGAGGTTCGCGGCCATCCGCGCGACGAGCAGCGGGTCCCGGTACGGCACGACGAGCACCGTGGTGCCGAGCCGGACCCGGTCGGTGATCCCGGCCAGCCACGACAGCGTGGTGAACGGCTCGTAGAACGGCGCCGGGTACTCCACGGCGACGTCGTCGGTCACCACGACGTGATCCGACACCATCAGCAGGTCGAAACCGAGCCCCTCCACCGTTTTCGCCCAGCCGCGCAGCACACCGGGGTCGGTGCCCGGCCCGAAGTTGGGGACGTTGACGCCAAGTCGCATGGATCAAGACTATCCGCGCGTCATGCCGGGTTTGAAGAGATCGCTCACGGCATTCGGACACTTTCGCCGTGGATATCACGGTAGATTCCGGGTATGACCGAGAGTCTTGACGCGACGGACTGGGCGATCCTGGCCGAGGTCCAGGAGGACGGCCGGATCGCGCTGACCGAGCTGGGGCGGCGCGTGAGCCTCAGCGCGTCAGCGACCACTGAACGACTCAAACGGCTTGAAGCGGCAGGCGTCATCACCGGGTATCGCGCCGAGGTAAACCTTGAGAAGGCCGGGTTCCCGGTGCTCGCGGTGGTACGGCTGAAGTACCCGGGTAGCCGGCATCAGCCGCTGCACCGGCTGCTCGAGGAGCGGACCGAGATCTTGGAATGCCTGCGCACGACCGGCGACGACTGCTACACGCTCAAGATCGCCGCCGGTTCCATGGCGCATCTGGAAAAGCTCATCGACGAACTGGCCCAATTCGGCAGTACGACGACCAATGTCGTCTACAGCCAGACGTTGCCCTTCCGGGGACCGCGCGGGCCCGTCGCCGGCTAGCGGGCGCGCACCACCCGGCGCAGTGACCAGATCGGCTCGTCCACTTCGGACACCTTGCCGTCGGGCTCGAAGGCGAGGAACCGGTCGAAGCTGCGGGCGAACCAGCGGTCGTGCGTGACGGCGACGACCGTGCCGGTGAACTCCGCCAGCGCGTCCTGCAGCGCCTCGGCCGAAATGAGGTCGAGGTTGTCGGTCGGCTCGTCGAGCAGCAGCAGCGTCGCGCCGGACAGTTCGAGCAGCAGGACCTGGAACCGGGCCTGCTGGCCACCGGACAGTGACTCGAAGCGCTGTTCGGCCGACGCCGCCAGGCCGTACCGGCTCAGCACCCCGGTCGCCGCGCCTCGGTCGCGTCCGGCGCGCTGGCCCTCGCCGGAGCCGAGGATGTCGAGCAAGGTCCGCCCGACCCACTCGGGGTGCTGGTGCGTCTGGGCGAACAGGCCAGGCAGCACACGGGAACCGAGCCGGTAGCCGCCAGTGTGCTTGACCTGCTCCCCCGCGAGCAGCCGGAGGAAATGGCTCTTGCCGGAACCGTTCGAGCCCAGCACGCATACCCGGTCGCCGAAGAAGATCTCGGTCGAGAACGGCTTCATCAGGCCGGTGAGTTCGAGGTTCTCGCAGGTGATCGCCCTGATCGCGGTCCGGCCGCCGCGCAGGCGCGGTGCGACCTTCTGCGGTTTGGGCGGCAAGGGCGGGGCGCCTTCCTCCTCGAACTTCCGGAGGCGTGTCTGCGCGGCCGAATACCGCGACGCGAGCGCGTGGCTGACGGCTGCGGCCTGCTGCAGGTTGACGACCAGCTCCTTGAGCTGCTGGTGCTTTTCGTCCCAGCGGCGCCGAAGCTCGGCCATGCGATCGGCCCGGGACACGCGGGCGTCGTGCCAGGTGGTGAAACCGCCGCTGTGCACCCAGCAGGTTTTGCCGTCCAGCGACACGATGTGCGTCGCCGCGGCGGCGAGCAGCTCGCGGTCGTGGCTGACCAAGAGGATCGCCTTGTCGCACTCGGCGAGCCGTTCCTCCAGCCAGCGCTTGCCGGGAACGTCGAGATAGTTGTCGGGCTCGTCGAGTACCAGCACCTGCTCGTGACCGCGCAGCAGCGTCTCGAGCACCAGGCGTTTCTGCTCGCCGCCGGACAAAGTGCCGACGTCGCGGAACCGGGCGCGGTCGTAGGGGACGCCGAGCGCGGCGACCGTGACCGTGTCCCAGAGGACCTCGATCTGGTACCCGCCCGCCTCACCCCACGCGGTCAGCGCGTCGGCGTAGCGCATCTGGGTCGGTTCGTCGTCGGTCTCCATCAGCGCGAGCTCGACGTCGTCCAGCTCGGCCGCGGCGGCGCGCAACGCCGGGGGCGCGACGTCCAGCAGCAGGTCGCGGACGGTCCGGCCGTCGCGCACCGAACCGATGAACTGCGGCATGACCGCGAGGCCGCCTTGGACGTTGAACGAGCCGCTGAGCGGGGTCAGCTCACCGCCCAAGATCCGGAGCAGCGTCGTCTTGCCCGCGCCGTTGTCCCCCACCAGCGCGACGACGTCACCGGCCGAAACCTTGAACGACACGTCGCCGAAGAGTTCTCGGCCGTCGTTGAGCCGGTATGCCAGCGCACTGGCCTCAAGGAAACCCACCGCGAGATCCTCGCGGAAGACGCCGTCGTTGGCGAATGGTTTACCCACGCCCCTCACGTAAGCTCGGCGACCGAGGAGGGGTCCGTGAACCGAAACGTGCTCGTCGCCGGGCTGTGCCTGGTGGCCATGATCGCGCTGGGCGTCACCTTCGCGGGTGACAGCGGGCCCAGCGCCTTCGACACGGCGATCCGCGGCGTGATCGACCGTGGTCTCGGCGGTGACGAACCGCTGCTGCGGTTGCTCGTGGTCTCGACGCAGCCGTACGTGCTGATACCGCTGCTCGTCCTCGCGGCCCTGCTCTGTTTCGCCGAAAAACGACCACGGGACGGCGTGTTCGTCGTGGTGACGACGCCGGTGGCGATCACCCTCAACACCTGGGTGCTCAAGCCGGCTTTTGGCCGCCATTACGACGATTGGCTGGCCTACCCGAGCGGGCACACGGTCAGTTTGGTCGCCACGCTGACGGTCTTGGTCGTCATCGCCAGGCCCGGTGTCGCGCGTGGGCTGACCGCCGCGCTCAGTGTCGTACTGGTCGTCGCGGCCGGGATCGGGCTGATCGGGCTCGACTACCACTACGCCACCGACGTGCTCGGCGGCGTGCTCTTCGCGTCCGCGTTGGCCCTGCTCAGCGCACAGGTTTGCCGGCGTCGCGCGCCAGCGCCGTCAACCGGCTCACCGCGCGCAGATATTTCTTCCGGTAGCCACCGTTCACCATCTCGTCCGTGAACAGGTCGGGCAGCGGTCTGCCGGAGACGACGACGGGGATCGCCCGGTCGTAGAGCCGGTCGGCGAACGCCACCAGCCGCAGCGCGACGCTCTGATCCGGCGCCGGGTGCAGGCCGCGCAGGTGGACGCGGGTGACACCGTCGAGCATGCGGCCGTAGCGCGACGGGTGCAGTTCGGCCAAATGCGCACACAACGCGTCGAAATCGTCCACCGTCGAACCCTCGACGGTGGCGGCCGACGCGGCCAGCTCGTCTTCGGTCACCGGCGGCGGCGCGTCGGGCAGGCCACGGTGCCGGTAGTCGGGGCCGTCGACCCTGACCACCGCGAACCGCTGCGCAAGCGACTGGATCTCGCGCAAGAAGTCCTCGGCGGCGAACCGGCCCTCGCCGAGCTTGTCCGGCAGGGTGTTGGACGTCGCGGCGACGAAAACGCCCGCCGAGGTCAGCTCGCGCAGCAGCCGCGTCACCAGCATGGTGTCGCCGGGGTCGTCGAGTTCGAATTCGTCGATCGCGAGCACACGATGTTCGGAAAGCCGGCGAACGGCCTCGGGGAACCCGAGCGCGCCGACCAGATGCGTCAGCTCGACGAACGTCCCGTACGCCTTCGGGCCGGGCGCCTGATGCCAGGTCGAGGCCAGCAGGTGGGTCTTGCCGACGCCGAACCCGCCGTCGAGGTACATCCCCATCGGGCCGGTGTCCTGGCGCTCACCGCCGAACAGCGCGCGAAACCGCGACGGTTTCTTCGCCGCGGCGGCGGTGATGCGGTCCGCGAAGGCCGAGCACCGGACGACCGCTTCGGCCTGGCTCGGCTCGTCGGGATTGGGCACGTAGGTGGAGAACCGCACGGTGTCGAAACGTGGCGGCGGCACCAGCGCCGAGATCAGCTCATCCGCCCCGAGCTCGGGGCGGCGGTCGGTCAGGTGCGCAGGTGGCATGGCTGAGAAGCGTAGCCAGACGGGCTGTGCTGGGATGAGCACCGTGCACCGTCTGTGGCCGAACCCACCCCGAACCGACCTGACCGATGCCGATCTCGAAACGCTCTACGGCTACCCGGACGGGCTCGACCGGCCTTGGGTGCAGGCGAATTTCGTCAGTTCGGCGGACGGGGCCGTCACCGTCGACGACGTTTCCGAAGGCTTGTCACACCCCGCGGACAAGCGGATCTTCCTGCTCGGGCGCGACCTGTGCGACGTCGTGCTGGTCGGCGGCGGCACGGTTCGGGCGGAAAACTACCGGGGCGCGCGGGCCAACGGCGAACGCGCGAAGCGCCGCGCCAGGCACGGTCTCGCGCCGGTGCCGCCCATCGCCGTCGTCACCGGTGGCGCGAATCTCGACCCGGCCGCTCCCCTGTTCACCGACACGCGGGTACCGCCGATCCTGTTCGTCAGTGAGCGGGCGCCGTCGGACAAGACCGCGGCGCTGGCGCGAGCAGGCGCCGACATCGTCGTCGCCGGGGATCAGGCGGTCGACGTCCGGCAGGTTTTGGCCGAATTGGGACGACGTGGCCTGCTTCGCGTCGACTGCGAGGGCGGGCCGACCTTGTTCGGCGACCTCATCGCCCACGACCTGGTGGACCAGCTGTGCCTGACCGTCGCGCCGCTGCTGGCGGGCTCGGGCGCCGGGCGGATCGTCGCCGGTTTGCCGTCGGACGCGCCGCGCCGGATGGATCTCGCGTCGATTTTGCTCGAAGACGGCTTCACCCTGCATCGCTACCGGCGGATCAGGGACTGAACAGGCAGAATGGCGCGCATGCCGTTGCCGCTGAACCCACCGTTCAAGCCGATGCTCGCCAAGCCGGCCAAGGCCATCCCGGACTCGGGCGAGCTGCTGTTCGAGCCGAAATGGGACGGTTTCCGCTGCCTGGTGTTCCGCGACGGCGACGAGCTGACGCTGCAGTCGCGGGCGGGCAAACCGCTCAACCGGTACTTCCCCGAGATGGTCGAGCAGCTCAAGGCGACCTTGCCGGAGCGGATCGTGCTCGACGGCGAGCTCGTGGTGGCCAGGGACGGCAAGCTCGATTTCGACGCGCTCACCGAGCGGGTGCACCCGGCGGCCAGCCGGGTGAAGCTGCTGGCCGAGACGAGCCCGTCCGCGTTCGTCGCGTTCGACCTGCTGGCGCTCGACGACGAGTCGCTGATCGAGCGGCCGACGTCGGTGCGGCGGGAACGGCTGGAGAAGCTCGACGGGCTGAACATCACCCCGGCGACGACCGACGCGGACACCGCGCGGCACTGGTTCGAGCTGTTCGAGGGTGCCGGGCTGGACGGGGTGATCGGCAAGCCGCTGGACGCGCCGTACCAGGAGAACAAGCGCGTCATGTTCAAGTACAAGCATTCGCGGACGGCCGACTGCGTGCTCGCGGGCTTGCGCTGGCACGTCGACGGTGAGCCGGGCGAGATGATCGGGTCGTTTCTGCTCGGGCTGTACGACGAGGACGGGGTGCTGCACCACGTCGGCGTCGTCGGCTCGTTTCCGGTCACTCGTCGTCGCGAATTGGCCCAAGAGCTGTCGCCGCTCATCACCGACGCCGGGCACCCGTGGATCGACGGAACGGTCGAAAACCAGCGGCTGCCCGGCGGGATCACCCGCTGGCGGGCGACCGAACACGCCTGGGTGCCGGTGCGGATCGAACGGGTCGTCGAGGTCGGCTACGAGCATACCGAGGGCGGCTATCCGTCCCGGTTCCGGCACACCGCGCAGTTCAAGCGCTGGCGGCCCGACCGCGAGCCTTCGTCGTGCACCTACACGCAGCTCGACGAACCGGCACGGTACGACTTGGACGCGGTGTTCCATGGCGAGGTCAAGCGCACCCGCTAACCCCCGTCCCACACCGATCATGCGAAGCTCACCTCACCCTGCAGGCAGAGAGTGAGGAACGTGCCCGTGCGCCGCCCGGCAACTTCGCGAACACTACTGGCGGCGACGCTGGTGACGGCCACACTCGCGGGGTGCACGGCCGGGCCGTCGACCAGGCCGGAAGTGATCTCGAACGACGGGCCCGCCGCGCCGGCGTCGGCCGGGGACAAGCCGGGCGTCCCGCTGCCGCCGCTGGAGGAGCCCAAGTCGCCCACGATCAAGTGGACCGACTGCGACGAGGAGACCCGCGCGCGGATCGACCAGCCCGCGGCGCTGGGCGCGCTCAAGCTGAGCTGCGCACGCGTCGCGATCACGGTCGACGCGCCCGATCTGCCGAACCGGGGACTCAGCCGGATGTCGGTGCTCAAGGTCGGCACGGGGTCGATCCCGCTGGTCGTGGTCAATGACATCGACGGGGATCCCGGCACGCTGTTCGCCGCGAAGCTGGCGGCGACGGCGCCGCCGGAGTTGCTGGCGAAGTTTTCGCTCATCGGTGTCGACCGGCGTGGCAGCGGGCAGTCGACGCCGGCGCAGTGCATTCCGGGCAACGTGCGCAGCGACCTGCTCGACCAGGACCCCGCGGCCGAGTCCGGGATCGAGGCCGTGCTCGACGCGGCGCGCAAAGCGGGCCAGCAGTGCGCGATCGAACTCGACACGAACCAGACGGCGCTCGACAGCTGGCGTGCCGCCGGCGATCTCGATCAGCTGCGTGAAGAACTCGGCATGAGCAAGCTGAACGCGCTCGGCCACGGCGAGGGCTCGCGGGTGCTGACCGGCTACTCCGTTCGTTTTCCGTCCACGACCGGACGGATCGTGCTCGACGGCGCGCCGGACCCCGGCCCCGACACCGCGGCCGCGCTCGACGCCGTCGCGGCAGGCTTGCAGTCCACAGTGGACGGTTTCGCCAAGGACTGCGCGCAGCGCAAGTGCGCGCTCGGTGACGCGTCGGCCGTGCTGACCTCGGTCGTGGACAAAATGCGGAAGAACCCGTCGCCCGACGCGGGCGCCGGCATCGCGCTGTACGCGATCTCGTCCGGTCTCGCGCAGCGTGCGCGCTGGCCCGAGCTCGCCGACGCTCTCGGCGCGGCGAACGCCGGCGACGTGTCCAAACTGACCGCGTTCATCGAGCCGATGCTGAGCGACACGCGCGTGCGGCCGTCGCGCCTCGACGGCGCGCTCGCGACCAAGTGCAACGACAGCGCGACCCGGCTTCCCACCGACCAAATCCAGAAACTCGCCCAGACAATGCGCACGAAGTACCCGCTTTTCGGTGGTCTCGTCGCCCAGCAGCTGGCCTGGTGCAGCCCTTGGCCGGTCCGCCGCGAACCGCTGCCGCCCGCGGGCACGCCCAACGTCCCACCGGTTTTGGTCATCACGACGGCCAATGACCCGGTCACCCCTTTGGCGGGCACGACGAAGGTGGCCGACCAGTTCCCCACCTCGGTCCGCATCGGCTGGCAGGGCACCGGCCACGGCGCCTTCACCTTCTCGCCGTGTGTGACCGACGCGGCACGCGCCTTCCTCATCGACGGGAAAATTCCGGCCAACGGAACGCTCTGCCCCAGCTAGCCGCGCGGGCATAAAGAGCACACAGTCCCACGGAAGTTGGGACGTTGGATACTTTCGCGACGACAGAGTGTGCTGCCACGATCACGTCATGCACGCCATGACTTCGCGTCCCCCGTCGCCTGGCACGCCGGATACCGCGAGTGAGACGGCCACGTTGCGGTCTCGTCTGCGGCACTACCGGCGGCGCGCCGAGCAGCTGCAGCGGGCACTGGACCGCCGGTTGCCCATCGAGCAGGCGAAAGGGATCCTCGCCGAGCGGCACCAGATCGGGGTGGATGAGGCGTTCGTCCTGCTGCGGGCCTTCTGCCGGAACCACAACCGGAAGATCGACGAGGTGGCGCAGGCGCTGGTGGAACACCGGCTGCAGATTTCCCGGCACGTCGCATGCTGAGCAGCGCGATGTCCTCGCTAGGGCACGCGGCGGGCGGGAACGCGAAGCCGGCGCGGCTGCGGGTGCTGGTCGCCGATGACAATCCGATCATCGGCGCGGCGCTGCGGGTGCTGCTGGAGACCGAGCCGGACATCGAGGTGGTCGGGGTCGCGGCCGACGTGGACGAGGCGATCGTGCTGGCCGAGCGGCTGTGCCCGGCGATCGCGATCCTGGATGTGCGGATCCCGGGCGGTGGCGGGGTGCGGATGGCACGGGAGCTGCCCCGGCGGGTGCCGGGGATCAGGTTGATGGCGTTCTCGGCGCACGGGGACACCCGGTCGATCGCGCAGATGGCGTCGGCCGGGGTCACCGAATACCTGGTCAAGGGGATCGCGAACACCGAGATCATCGCCGCGGTCCGGCGGCTCAGCGGGCCGTCAGACGTCTAGCCAGCGTTCCATGCACGCCAGCAGCTCGTCCGCGTCGACGGGTTTGGTCACGTAATCGCTCGCGCCGGCGGCGAGGCTTTTCTCCCGGTCACCTTCCATCGCTTTGGCTGTGACGGTGATGATCGGCAGGTCCGTGAAGCGGGGCATCTCGCGGATCGCGGCCGTGGTCGCGTAGCCGTCCATTTCCGGCATCATCACGTCCATCAGGATCAGGTCGATGGTTTTGTCGGCCAGTAGTGCTTCAATGCCTTTACGACCGTTCGGCGCGTGCACGACCGACAGGCCGTTCAGCTCCAGCATCCCGGAGATGGCGAAGACATTGCGCGCGTCGTCGTCGACGAGCAGGACTTTGCGGCCCCGCAGCCGGTGGGGTGTCGTGTCGGCGCTCTCCGGGGTGACGAGCTCCAGGCTGGTCTCCGGCTGCCGGATGAGTGGCAGGATTCCGTCCAATTCGGCGGCGGAGAGGTGCAGCATGATGCGCTCGCGGAGCGCGTCCAGTGACGACAGCAGCTCGACCGGGTGGACCCGCACGTGGGCCTGCAGGAGCCGGTCCTGTGCGGAGCTGAGCTGACGGCTGGCGTGGGCCAGCACGGGCACGCTGATCGGCTCGGCGCCTTCGGTCAGGCGCTTGAGGAAGGTGAGCGCGGTCGTGCCCGGCATGCTGGTGTCGAGCACGATGCACCGGAACGGGTGAACCGCGAGCGCCTCGATGGCCTCCGCGGGCGCGGAAACGGACTCGACCAGAACGGGGCCGTGCGTGTCGGACAAGTCCGCGGCGACGCCCCGGGCGAGCAGGGTGAGCAGGCTGTTCGTCTCGCCTTCGACCACGAGCACCCGGCGTGCGCCGTCCGGAACCGCGGCCGGGGGCGGTTCGGCGCCGGTGTCGTCGAGGACGGCGGTGAACCGGGAGACGGGCAGGTAGAGCGTGAAGGTGCTGCCGTGGCCGAGCCGGCTTTCGGCACGGATCTCACCACTCAGCAGGTAGGCGACCTCCCTGCTGATCGAGAGGCCGAGCCCGGTGCCGCCGTACTTGCGGCTGGTCGTGCCGTCCGCTTGCTGGAAAGCGCCGAAGATCGAGTCGAGATTCTCCTCGGCGATGCCGATGCCGGTGTCGGTGACGCTGAACGCGACCAGAGGTTCGTGGCTTGACGGCGAGACGACGGTGTCGACCATTTCGACGTTGAGCTCCACGCTCCCTTGTTCGGTGAACTTCACGGCGTTGGACAGCAGGTTGCGCAGTACCTGCCGGAGCCGTTGTTCGTCGGTGAACAAGAGTTCGGGCACGTCGCGGCCGACGCTCACCTGGAAGTCGAGGCCCTTTTCGGCGGTGAGCGGACGGAAAGTCGTGCGGACGTAGTCGAGCAGCTGCCGCAGCGGGAACGGCTCGTGGTGGATGTCCATCTTCCCGGCCTCGACCTTGGACAGGTCGAGGATGTCGTTGATCAGCTGCAGAAGGTCCGTGCCCGCGGACTGGATGACCTTGGCGAACTCGACCTGTTTCGTGGTCAGGTTTTGGGTCGAATTCTGGGCGAGCACCCCGGCCAGGATGAGCAGGCTGGTGAGCGGGGTGCGCAGTTCGTGCGACATGTTGGCCAGGAACTCGGATTTGTACTTGGACGCGAGCGCCAGCTGCTGGGCGCGTTCCTCGATCTCCTGCCTGGCCTGCTCGATCTCGGAGTTCTTGACCTCGATGTCGCGGTTCTGCCTGGCCAGCAGCTCGGCCTTCTCCTCCAGCTCGGCGTTGGAGCGCTGGAGTTTCGCCTGCTGCGCCTGCAATTCCTCGGACCTGGCCTGCAGCTCGGCCGCGAGGCGCTGGGACTCTTCGAGCAGCGCGTCGGTGCGCGCGTTGGCGATGATCGTGTTGACGTTGACGCCGATCGTCTCCATCAGCTGCTCGAGGAAGTCACGCTGCACCATGGTGAACCGGGTGAACGAGGCCAGTTCGATGACGCCGAGCACCTGGTCCTCGAACACGGTCGGCAGCACGATGAGGTTCACCGGCGCCGCCGCGCCCAGGCTGGACGAAATCTTGACGTAGCCGGGCGGGGTCTGGTCGACCACGATCGGCTTCTTCGTGAGCGCGGCCTGGCCGACCAAGGACTGCCCGAGCGGGAACTCGCGCGGGATGTCGCCTTCCTCGCTGTGCCCGTAACTGGCGATCAGCCGCAGTCTCGTCCGGATTTCGCCCGATTCGGTGAGGAAGAACGTGCCGTGCTGGGCGCCGACGAGCGGGGCGAGCTCGTTCATGATCAGCGCGGCGACCACGCGCAGGTCGCGGTGCCCCTGGATGAGCCGCGAGATGCGCGCGAGGTTGGTGTTGAGCCAGTCCTGCTCCTCGTTGGCCCGCGTGGTCTCGCGCAGCGACTGGACCATCGCGGTGATGTTGTCCTTCAGCTCGGCGACCTCGCCCTGCGCTTCGACGGAAATCGACCGTGTGAGGTCGCCCGTCGCGACGGCGCTGGTCACTTCGGCGATCGCGCGGACCTGCCTGGTCAGGTTCCCGGCGAGTTCGTTGACGTTCTCGGTGAGCCGCTTCCAGGTCCCGGACACGCCTTCGACCTCGGCCTGGCCGCCGAGCCGCCCCTCGCTGCCGACCTCGCGCGCCACGCGCGTCACTTCCGCGGCGAAGGCGGACAATTGGTCGACCATCGTGTTGATCGTGGTCTTCAGTTCGAGGATCTCGCCGCGCGCGTCGACATCGATCTTGCGCGAAAGGTCGCCCTGCGCGACCGCGGTGGTCACCTGCGCGATGTTGCGGACCTGGCTGGTCAGGTTGTTGGCCATGGAATTGACGTTGTCGGTGAGGTTCTTCCACGTGCCGGCCACATTGGGCACGCGCGCCTGGCCGCCGAGGATGCCCTCGGTGCCGACCTCGCGCGCCACCCTGGTCACTTCGTCGGCGAACGCCGACAGGGTGTCGACCATCGTGTTGATCGTCTGAGCCAGCGCGGCGACCTCGCCCTTGGCCTCCACGGTGATCTTTTGCGACAGGTCACCGCGCGCGACCGCGGTGGCGACCTGCGCGATCGACCGGACCTGATCCGTCAAATTGTCGGCCATGACGTTCACCGACTCCGTCAGGCCCTTCCACGTACCCGACACGCCTTTGACGTCAGCCTGACCACCAAGCCGCCCCTCGGTACCCACCTCCCGCGCGACCCTCGTCACCTCATCGGCGAACGACGACAGCTGGCCGACCATCGTGTTGATCGTGTCTTTCAGCTCCAAGATCTCGCCACGCGCGTCGACCCTGATCTTCTGCGAAAGGTCGCCGAGCGCGACGGCCGTGGTCACCTGGGCGATGGAACGGACCTGATCCGTCAAATTGTCGGCCATGACGTTCACCGACTCGGTCAAGCCCTTCCACGTACCCGACACGCCTTTGACGTCAGCCTGACCACCAAGCCGCCCCTCGGTACCCACCTCCCGCGCCACCCTCGTCACCTCATCGGCGAACGACGACAGCTGATCGACCATCGTGTTGATCGTGTTCTTCAGCTCCAAGATCTCGCCACGCGCGTCGACCGTGATCTTCTGGGTCAGGTCGCCTTTCGCGACCGCGGTGGCGACCTGCGCGATCGACCGCACCTGCGCCGTCAGGTTCCCGGCCATGAAGTTCACCGATGTGGTCAGATCACGCCAGGTTCCCGCCACCCCTGGCACCTGGGCCTGCCCGCCGAGCGCGCCCTCCGTGCCGACCTCGCGCGCCACGCGCGTCACCTCGTCGGCGAACGACGACAACTGGTCGACCATCGTGTTGATCGTGTTCTTCAGCTCCAAGATCTCGCCACGCGCGTCGACCGTGATCTTCTGCGAAAGGTCACCTTTGGCCACCGCGGTCGTCACCTCGGCGATGGAGCGGACCTGATCCGTCAGGTTTCCGGCCATGAAGTTCACCGACGTGGTCAGATCACGCCACGTTCCGGCCACCCCGGGCACTTCCGCTTGCCCGCCAAGGCGGCCTTCGCTGCCGACCTCACGCGCCACCCGGGTCACCTCGTCGGCGAACGCGGACAGCTGATCGACCATCGTGTTGATCGTGTTCTTCAGCTCGAGCATCTCCCCCTTCACATCGACCGTGATCTTCTGCGAAAGGTCGCCCTGCGCCACCGCCGTCGCCACTTCGGCGATGTCGCGCACCTGGCCGGTCAGGTTCCCCGCCATCGCGTTGACCGAGTCGGTGAGGTCCTTCCAGGTCCCGGACACCGACGGCACCACGGCCTGGCCGCCGAGCTTCCCCTCCGTGCCGACCTCGCGCGCGACCCGGGTGACCTCCGAGGTGAACAGGGCGAGCTGATCGACCATGCCGTTGAACACGACGGCCATCTCGTCCATCAGCAGGTCGTCGACCTGCGGCAGCCTGGTGCTGAAATCGCCGTCCCTGACGGCCTTCAGCCCTTCGAGCAGCCGCTGCAGGCCTTCGTCGTTGAGCGCCCCCGCCATCAGGCGGCTACCGAACGGAACGCCGTGATGCGCTCGCCCAGCGCACGCGCGTCCGGGTTGTCGCTGCGGTAGTCCGCTGCTTTCTTAAGCGGTGTAAGACGATCCATGAACCGCGAAGACTTAAGAGTCAGAGCTTTCGCGAGCGCGTCGTCGACCACCGCCGCGGCTTGGTCGACGTCCCCTTCGAGCAGGTGACTTGTCGCCAGCATGACCAAACAGAACGACTTGCTGCGCGCCATGTTGCAGCCATAGCTCTTGACCACCTTGGTCAGCTCGGTGATCGCCGCCGACGCGTACGCCGAATCCAGCGTCACGGCCAGCTCGGTGTGCACGGTGCCCGCCATCGCCGTGAGGTCGGTCTCACCGAAGAACCGGGCCCACACCGGGGCGACCGCGTCCTCGGCCCGTTCGAACGCGTCGGTCGCCCTGCCGAGCGACGCCAGCGCGAGGTCGCGGTCGCCCAGCTTGGCGTACGCCCACGCCTCGTTCGCGCACAGCACGCTCAGCATGAGCATCGAACCGCCCTGCTCGGCGGCCCGCTCACCGAGCCGGAACATCTCCAGCGCGTCGATCGCGGCGTCGTGGTGCAGGAACACGCGGCCCTTGCGGTACAGGATGTTCGACGCCAGCACCTCGTCGCCGCCTGCCCTGGCGAGCTGCAGCGCGCGGTCGAACCTGGCGTGCGCGGCATCGGACTGCCCCGCGTCGAACGACGTCCAGCCGGCGACGCTGGTCAGGTCGGCGAGCGCGACGCACAGCCGTTCCCGCACGGTGTCGCTGCAGTCGGCTTCCAGCATGCGGTACCCCCAGGAGAGCTGAGCCGCGACGGCCTCCGAGCACCAGCCGCCGCCGTACCGGTAGTCCAGCGCGCGGAAGGTTTTCGTCTCGGTCTCGACCTTGCGGACCTCGTTGCGTCCGATACGCCCACGCCCGGCCACCGGCCAGACGGCACTGCGACGGGATTTACCGGTCTCGGGCATGACGCCCTCCCTGATCCTGTGCCACCAGGGTCCGGAGTGGGCTGGGCCTGCCTTCGCCGCCGTCGCGGGAATCCTCGTGGGAACCCCGGTCATCGCGTTTCGCCGGGACTGTCCAGGGGCAGCGGCCGACGCTGGGGAAATTATCCAGCGCGTGCCCGCGATCGCAGGTTGCGTTTGCTCAACGATTGAGCCGGAAAACGTCAGTCGTTTTCCCACGCCGCGCCGGGCACCCAGAATTCCACGGTCGTGCCTTCACCTGGCTGGCTCTCGACATTAAGCCAGCCGCGCACGGCTTCGGCCCGTTCGCGCATCGCGATCATGCCGATATGCTCGCCGCGCACGGCGGACACCGAGGCGGCGATACCGATCCCATCATCGGATATCCGTACCAGCAAACCATTCTGCTGTTCGGTGAGCGATACCTCGACGCCGGCGGCACGCGCGTGCTTGTGCACGTTCACCAATGCCTCCTGCGCTATCCGGAACACGTTCACCACCACTTCCGGCGACGGTTCCATGGTGAGTTCGTGCCGCAGGGTGTAAGCCAATCCCCAGCCGGCCACCACCTCTTCCAGATAGCCGCGCAGTGAAGCGACCAAATCACTGCCGTCGAGCGTCGGCGGCCGCAAATACGCGACGAGCACGCGCAGCCGCCGCACGGCCGCCTGGATCGACGCGTCGAGTTCGACCAGCACCTGCCTGGTGGCTTCCGGCTGCTGCCCGATGAGCACCTGCAGCCGCATGCTGGCCGCGATCATCGACTGGATCGAGTCGTCGTGCACGTCCCACGCGATCCGCCGCCGCTCGGTCTCCTGCGCGCGCACCAGGTGCGCGAAGGTCCGGCGCAGGTCGGCGTACCCGTCGTCGGCGTCCGCCTGCGCGCTCAGATCGCGCACGACCTTGCCGAACCCGAGCAGCCTGCCGTCCTCGTCCCGCAGCGGTGTGGTGACGACGTGCGCCCAGAAGCGCTCCCCGCCACGGCGCACCCGCCAGTCTTCGATCACGTGGCGGCCGTCGGCCGACGCCATGGCGAGATCGGCTTCCGGGCGCCCGTCGGCCGCGGCCTCCGGCGCGTAGAAGCGGGAGATGTGCTCGCCGATGATCTCGTCGGCACGGTAGCCGGTGATCCGCTCGGCGCCGGGGTTCCAGCCGGTGACCAGGCCGTCGACGTCGACCATGAAGATCGCGTACTCGACGACGCCCTGCGCGAGCAGGCGGAACTCGTCGGTCATCGCTGCCCGCCCAGCCGGTCGGCGCGGCCCGGCAGCAGCTCACGGTCGATGACGATCTCGCCGGCGGCGACCAGCTTGATGGCGCCGATCAGGTCTTCGAGCAGACCGGATTTCAGCAGTAGCCCCGCACCGCCTGCTTCGAGCAGCCTGGCCGTCATCCTGCTGGTCGCGTCGCCGGTGAGCACCAGCACCCGTGCGGGCGCGAACCGGCCGATGGCCTCGATCGCGTCGCCGTCCGGGAGCCTGCGGTCCAGCAGCACGACATCGGGCCCGAGCCGGACGGCGGCGGCGACGCCGGTCTCCAGCGAGTTCGCCCGCTCGATCAGCTCGACGTCGGCGAACCCCTCGAATGCCAGGCCGAGCGCCTCGGCGACCTTGTCGTGATCCTCGACCAGGAGCACGCGGACGGCGTACGCGGGGTCGTCTGGTGTCGCCATACGAGTCATCTCCACGGGTCTCGCCGCACCGGCCCAGGCCATTGTCGCGCTCGCGGAGAAGAAACACCTCCGCCGAGAGGGCAGAATGAGTTACATGGCCACCATCGACCTGACCGCCGCGACCTTCGACGAAACCGTCGAGAACCACGACTTCGTGGTGATCGATTTCTGGGCGGGCTGGTGCGTGCCCTGCCGCCAGTTCGCGCCGACGTACGAAAAAGTGTCGGAGAACCACGACGACATCCTGTTCACCGCGGTCGACACGGAGGCCGAGCAGCAGCTCGCGGCCGCGTTCGAAGTCCGCTCGATCCCGACGCTGGCGATCATCAGGGAAAAGGTACTCGTCTACGCGCAACCCGGCGCGCTCAGCGAAGCCGGCCTCGAAGAGCTGCTGAAGACCGCGCGCGAGCTCGACATGGCCAAGGTGCACGCCGAAGCGACCCCGAACGCCTGAACCGGGATAAAGCCCGCTTTATCCCGGTCGGGGACAAAGCGGGCTTTATTACGCGGCAGGGTCACCCGCGGGTGGCGAGGCCCCGCAGGAAGAACGTCAGGTTCGCGGGACGCTCGGCGAGACGGCGCATGAAGTAGCCGTACCACTCGTCGCCATACGGCACGTAGACGCGCATGGTCTCGCCGTCCGCCGCGATCCGGCGCTGTTCCTCCGGCCGGATGCCGTAGAGCATCTGGAACTCGTGGTCGGACGGCGCGCGCCCGGCCTCCATCGCCAGTTTTTCGGCGATGGCGATCATGCGGGGGTCGTGTGAGGCGACCATCGGGTAGCCCTTGCCCGCCATGAGGACCTTGAGGCACCGCACGTAGGACCGGTCGACCTCGGCTTTGTCCTGGAAAGCGACGGTCTCGGGCTCGGCGTACGCGCCCTTGCACAGCCGCACCCTCGAACCTTCGCCGGACAGCTCCCGGCAGTCCTGCTCGGTGCGGCGCAGGTACGCCTGCAGCACCGCGCCCACCCACGGGAAGTCGACGCGCAGCTCGCGCAGGATGCCGAGCGTCGAGTCCGTGGTGGTGTGGTCTTCCATGTCCAGCGTCACCGTCGCGCCGACGGCGGCCGCGGCCTCGCAGATGCGCCGCGCGTTCTCCAGCGCGATCTTCTCGCCGTCCACGGGCAGGAATTGACCGACGGCCGACAACTTGACCGAAACGTCCGCGCCCTGGGCCAGTCCGTCCGCGGCCAGCGCGGCGAGCATCTCCTCGTAGGCGCGAACGGTCGTGGTGGCCTGCGCCGCGTCGGTGGTGTCCTCACCGAGGTGGTCGAGGGTGATCCGCAGGCCGTCTTCGGTCAGTTCCCGGACGACACGGACGGCGTCGGCCGTGTCCGATCCGGCGACGAACCGGCGCACCACCGAGCGGGTGGCGGGCACGGTCTCGACCAGCGAACGCATGCGCCGCGACCTGGCGGCGGCGAGCAACGGTGCACGCAGCATGACGAGTCTCCTAGTGAAAAAACTCAGCCCTGGTGGGGGTAGCGGACGCTGGTGGGCGGGACGAAGGTCTCCTTGATCGAGCGCGGGCTGGTCCAGCGCAGCAGGTTCAGGATCGAACCGGCCTTGTCGTTGGTGCCCGACGCCCGCGCGCCACCGAAGGGCTGCTGCCCGACGACGGCGCCGGTCGGCTTGTCGTTGATGTAGAAGTTGCCCGCGGCGAAGCGCAGCGACTCGGTCGCCTTGGCGGCGGCGGCACGGTCGTTGGCGATGACGGCGCCGGTCAGCGCGTAGCTGGCGGTCTCGTCGATCAGCTTGAGGACCTTGTCGTAGTCGGCGTCTTCGTAGACGTGCAGCGACAGGATCGGGCCGAAGTACTCGGTGCTGAAGATCTCGTGCGTCGGGTTGTCCGAGACGAGGATCGTCGGCTTGACGAAGTAGCCGACCGAATCGTCCGCGGTGCCACCCACGAGGACCTCGATCTGCGGGTCGGCGGCGGCCGACTGCAGCACGGCCGAGTGCTTGTCGAACGCGCGCTTGTCGATGACCGCGCCGGCGAAGTTGGAGAAGTCGGTGACGTCTCCGATCTTCAGCGCCTCGGTCTCGGCGACCAGGCCGTCCTTGAGCTGAGCCCACAGCGAACGCGGGACGTAGGCACGCGAGGCGGCGGAGCACTTCTGGCCCTGGTACTCGAAGGCGCCGCGGACGAGCGCGGTGCGCAGGACGTCGATGTCGGCGGACGGGTGCGCGAGCACGAAGTCCTTGCCGCCGGTCTCGCCGACCAGGCGCGGGTAGCTGCGGTAACCGGCGATGTTCGCGCCGACGGTGCTCCACAGGTGCTGGAAGGTCGCGGTCGAGCCGGTGAAGTGGATGCCCGCCAGGTCGCGGTGGGTCAGCGCGACCTCGGACACGGGCGCGCCGTGGCCGGGGAGCAGGTTGATCACGCCCGGCGGCATGCCGGCCTCTTCGAGCAGGCGCATGGTCAGGTGCGCGGCGAAGCTCTGCGTCGGCGACGGCTTCCACAGCACGACGTTGCCCATCAGCGCGGGCGCGGTCGGCAGGTTGCCGGCGATGGCGGTGAAGTTGAACGGGGTGATCGCGTAGACGAAGCCCTCGAGCGGACGCTGCTCCATGCGGTTCCACAGGCCCGGCGAGCTGGCGGGCTGCTCGGCGAGGATGCGGCGGCCGAAGTCGACGTTGAAGCGCCAGAAGTCGGCCAGCTCGCAGGCGGAGTCGATCTCGGCCTGGATGGCGGTCTTCGACTGGCCGAGCATGGTGGCGGCGTTGAGCTTGGCGCGCCACGGGCCGGACAGCAGGTCGGCCGCGCGCAAGATGATCGCGGCCCGGTCGTCGAAGCTGAGCGCGCGCCACTCGGGGGCGGCGGCGTTGGCGGCGGCGATCGCGTCGGCGGTGTCCTGCGCGGTGGCGCCGCGGATGGTGCCCAGCACGTGACCGTGGTTGTGCGGCTGGACGACGTCGATCTTGTCGCCACCGCCGACGCGCTGCTTGCCGCCGATGGTCAGCGTCAGGTCGATCGGCTCGGCCCCGCCCAGCTGCTTGAGCGCGCCCTCGAGCTCAGCGCGCTCGGCGCTGCCGGGTGCGTAGTTCAGCACCGGCTCGTTCTTGGGGGCGGGGGTCTGGGTCACGGCATCCACAGCAGCACTCCTGACGACTTCACCTTCGTGGGGTACCCGAAAACGGTATGCCCCGAAGCGTGCCATGTGTTTGTCCGGCTCGCTAAGATAGCCAGTACTGGTTTGTTCGATCGGATGAAATCTTGAGTACTTCGCTTCGCCATATTTTGGCCACGCTGGGCGACCCGCTGGTCGAGGTCGTCACCGCCCCGCAGGGCCTGGGCGTGCGGGTCGACGACGTGGTCATCCTCGATCCCGAGGACCCGCCGGAGGCCCACGCGGGCGACCTCGTGCTGGTCATCGGCGCCCGCGGCCGGTCGGCGGCGCCCGCGATCCGAGTCGCGGGCAAGAGCGGCGCGGCCGCCGTGGCCGTCAAAGGCGCGACGGGGCTGGCGAGCGTCGCGGCCGACGCGGGCGTCACCCTGCTCGAGGTCCGCCCGGAGGCCCGCTGGGAGCAGGTCGAGGCGTTGACGCGAGCGGTCATCGACGCGGCGCGAGCGGGCGGCGAGGCCGAGACGGGCGAGGTGCTGGGCGACCTGTTCTCGCTGGCGCAAACGATCGCGACCCTCACCGGCGGTTTGGTCAGTATCGAGGACACGGCGAGCCGCGTCCTCGCGTATTCGCGGGCGGGCGACGAGGTCGACGAGCTGCGGCGGTTGTCGATTTTGGGACGGCAGGGCCCGGAACGCTACCTCGCGATGCTGCGCGAATGGGGCGTTTACCAACGACTGCGCGCGGGCGAAGGCATCGTCCGCATCGACGAACGGCCGGACCTCGGCATCCGCAGGCGCATCGCGGCGGGCATCCACGCCGGTTCCCAACCGCTCGGCACCATCTGGGTGCAAGAGGGGTCGCAACCACTCAACGACCAGGCCGAGTCCGCGCTTTTGGGCGCCAGCCGCACACTCGCGCCCCAGCTGATCCGGCACCGGACCCTGCCGAGCCCCGAAAACCGCCTGCGCGAGGACCTTTTGGTCAGTTTGCTCGACGGGCGCGTCGACGCCGAGTCGGTCGCCGACGACATCGGCGCCGACCCCGCGCGCCCGGCGATGGTGGTCGTCTTCGCACTGCACCGCGAGGGCGCCAGCACCGGCCGCCAGCTCCGGCGCGCCGAACTGGTCAACCTGATCTCGGTGCACACGGCGGCCTACCGGCGCAGCGCGATGGTCAGCGTCATCGGCGGCCGCGTGTACGCGTTGCTGCCGGATCTGCCCGACCGCGGTGAAACCCGCGTGCTCGCTTTGGCCAAGGAGATCGTCGCCGCCGCGGCACGGCATCTCGACGTCCCCGTCCGCGCCGCTTTGGGCGGCGTTGTTCCACGCCTCGCCGAAAGTGTCCTTTCGCGTGCCGACGCCGACCGAGTGCTCGCGACGATGGCCCGCGGCCATTGGAAAGCCGACGTCGCCTCGCTGGCGGACGTGCGCGCCGAGGTCTTGCTCTCCGAGGTGCTCGCTTATCTGGGCGACCAGCCCCGGATCCGCGACCCCCGGCTGACGGAATTGGTGACACACGACGCCGAGCACGGCGGCATCCTGATCCCCGCGCTGCTGGCGTATCTGGACGCTTTCGGTGATGTGCGCAAAGCCGCCGGGGAGCTGAACATCCACCCGAACACGGTCCGATATCGCGTCCGCCGCGCCGAGGAGATCTCGGGAATCGACCTCGCCGACCCCGCGCAACGCATCCTGACGCAGTTACAACTTAGGCTTTAGGATGGGCCGTTCGAGCTAAAACAGATTTCACTTCCGTCAATTTCCTTACAACGCGCAGCCGAACCCGGAGCATGGGACCGATACCGTTAGGCCTAACGGGGGAGGACCAGATGGCCGACGAACCCTTTGTGCTGCCGAAGAGCCCCACACCGCTGGAGCTGCGCCGCGAATTCATCAAAGCCGGCCAGCCGCATTTCAACGAGATCCGCGACAAGTTCTGCGAAGTCAACGGGGACATCATCGAGGAGCACTACTACCCGGACACGCCCGCGGCGGCCATCCTGGTGCGCAGCAGGCGGGAACGCCGTCTGTTCGGACGGCGATGGTTCACCAAAGGCGCTTACAAGCTGCATGTCAACTACAGCAGCGCGGAAGCGACCCCGAGCTTCGCGGCGGCATTACGCTCCGCCCGGCAGGAAGAACACAAGAACTCCGCGCTCTTGCGGAGCCGGGCGCAGGAAATCTTCGCGCAGACGATCTACAGCGTGATCGTGCATCTGCTGGGAATCCTCGATCTCGTCAGCCGAGAACGCGAAGAAGCTTCACGCGACCTCACAAGCCAGCCCGATCTGGAATGGCTCGATCAACGGCAGAGCCAAGAAGCCGAAGCCGCGGAAAAGGACATCACCGAGGCGAAGGCCTTCGCCACCTCGGCGGTGCGCAACTCGGCGATCACCTTCTACATCATCGGGCTGCCGCTCGGCGTGGCACTCGTGACGATGCTGATCTTCGGGCTGCTGCTCGTCCGGGACCTGGCCGACGGCCAGCTCGCGGTCTGCCTGGCCGCCGGCGCGATCGGCGCGCTCCTGAGCGTGATGACCCGGATCACGAACAATGGCCAGGTCGACGTGGCGATCGAACGGACCCGCTGGATGACGGTGCTGGCCGGCGCGTTCCGCCCGGCGGTGGGCGCGGTCTTCGGCGCGGCGATCTACGTGCTCATCCTCGGCGGGCTGATCCCGTTCAAGGAGGCCGTCGGCACCGGCACGACCTTCTACTTCACCGGCCTGGCGTTCCTCGCCGGGTTCAGTGAGCGCTGGGCGCAGGACACGATCGTGCAGAGCACGCCGTCCTCGGCCGCGACCCCGTGAGTGGTGTGCCGTTCGGTCCAGCCGATGGTCCAAACGGCACAGAGCGGCTGCCGGAAAATGGGCAGTGGTCCCGGTTTTCGGTAAAAAGGTCGCATGAGGCTGCACACGCGTGAGTGGGGTTCCGGCGACCGGGTCGCCGTGCTGGTGCACGGGATGGGCGCGAGCTCACGCGCGTGGTGGCGGGTCGGGCCGGAGCTGGCCGGACGCGGTTATCGGGTGATCGCCGTCGACCTGCCCGGGCACGGCGGCTCGGCGCCCGCGCCCGACGCCGAGCCGGCGGAGTTCGCCGAAGCCTTGCTGGCGACCGTGCCCGCCAAGCCCGCGCTGGCGCTGGGTCACTCGATGGGGGGAATGACGCTGGCGCTGGCCGTCGAGCGGCTGCTGCCGGAGCGGGCGGTCTACTCGGAGCCGTTGTTCCGGGTGCCGCGGCTCGATGTGCTGGAGGCGTTCATCACCCGGGATATGGCGCGCACCAAGGGACTCAGCGTCGAGCAGCTGTTCGCCGAGCGTCCACAGTGGAACGACGAGGCGCGCGAGGTAGAAGCCGAGACCATCGCGGCGTGGGACCTCGACACCTCGATCGGGTTCCTGCACCGGCTGGCCGGGCAAGATCTCTCGCCGCCGCCGGTGGTGCCGTCGATGATCCAGCTCGCGAAGCCGAGCCGGGTGCTGTCGACGGCGTTCGCGGCCGAGCTGGCCGGGCGCGGGTTCGAGGTGCGCGAGGTGGCCCATCCCGATCACACGTTGCACTACGCCGACCACGCGGGGTTCATGGGCTCGCTCGACGGGTGGCTCTGAACCGCCGGGTGGCACTATGACCGGCGTGACCGAAGAAGTGCTGATCTGCGAACCCGTCCGCACCGCCGTCGGGCGATTCGGCGGCGTCTACAAGGACGTCGCCGTGACCGAACTGGCCGCGACCGTCCTCCGCGAAGTGCTGCGCCGCACCGGCATCCCGGTGACCGCGGTCGACGACGTGATCTTCGGCCAGTGCAACCCCAACGGCGAGGCGCCGGCGATCGGCCGGGTGGCGGCGCTGGACGCCGGGCTGCCGGTCGAGGTGCCGGGCCTGCAGGTCGACCGGCGGTGCGGATCCGGGCTCCAGGCCGTGCTCGACGCGGCCATGCGCGTGCAGACCGGGGTCGCGGACCTCGTGCTCGCCGGTGGCGCCGAGAGCATGAGCCAGGTCGAGTTCTACAGCGACGCGATGCGCTGGGGTGTCAAGGGATCCGGCGTCGAGCTGCACGACCGGCTCGCGCGGGCGCGCCTGACCGCAGGCGGCGCTAACTTCCCCGTGCCGGGCGGCATGCTCGAGACGGCCGAGAACCTCCGGCGGGAGTACAAGATCCCCCGTGAGGAGCAGGACGCGCTCGCGGTGACCTCGCATCTGCGGGCGGTCGCGGCGCGCGCGGTCTTCGCCGAGGAGATCGTGCCGGTCACCATTCCCGGCAAACGCGGGAAACCCGACGTCGTCGTCGACGCCGACGAGCACCCGCGCGCGGACACCACCGCCGAGTCGCTCGCCGCGCTCAAGCCGGTCATGCTGCGCCAGGACCCCGAAGCCACCGTCACCGCGGGCAACGCGAGCGGGCAGAACGACGGGGCCGCTGTCTGTGTGGTCGCCAGTGCGGCCAAAGCCGCTGAGCTCGGGCTGCGGCCACTGGCCCGCCTCGTCTCCTGGGCGGTCGCCGGCGTGCCACCGCGCACGATGGGGATCGGCCCGGTCCCGGCCACGGCCAAGGCGCTCGAGCGCGCCGGGCTCGGCCTCGGCGACATCGACCTCATCGAGCTGAACGAGGCCTTCGCCGCCCAGGTGCTGGCCTGCACCCGCGAGTGGAAGCTGACCGAGCGGGACTTCGCCGAGCGGCTGAACGTCAACGGCTCCGGCATCTCGCTCGGTCACCCGGTCGGCGCCACCGGCGTCCGGATCCTGACCACGCTGGTCCGCGAGATGCGGCGCCGCGACGCCCGCTACGGCCTCGAGACCATGTGCATCGGCGGCGGCCAGGGGCTCGCCGCCGTCTTCGAACGCGTGGCGTGAGCGCGCGGTGGGGGCCGGGCCCGGCCCCCACCGCCGCTCCCCCGATCAGACCGGGATGTCGCCCGCGACACCCCACTGCGTGGTGAACAGGTTCAGGCCGAACCAGTACCCATTGCTCGGGCGCCACACCACGAAATCGGCACGGGAATCGCCACCGAAATTACCGCCCAGCGGAATGTCGCCCGCCGTGCCCCATTGCTGGTGCACGATTCCGCGCACATACCAGACGCCGTCGCTCGGCCGCCAGACCACGAAATCCGACTTGCCGTCGGCGTTGAAATCACCGGCCACCGGAATGTCACCGGCGGTGCCCCACTGCACGGTCGCGATATCGCGCACGTACCAGACGCCATCACCCGGTCGCCAGACCGTGAAATCGGCCTTGCCGTCGCCATTGAAATCACCGGCCACCGGCACGTCGCCACTGGTACCCCACTGCACGGTCGCGATTCCGCGGACGTACCAGACACCGTCGCTCGGCCGCCAGACGGTGATATCGGCGCGCCCGTCCCCGGTGAAATCCTCGGGCAGCGGAACGTCTCCGGCGGTACCCCACTGCGTGGTCACGACCGCGCCGTTGCTGCTTTGGATGATGTACCAGACACCATCGCCCGGACGCCAGACGGCGAAGTCCGCACGCTTGTCGCCGTCATAGTCCGCGGCGACCGGGACATCACCCGCGGTGCCCCACTGGCGGGTGAGCACACTGCCGTTGCTGCTGCGGATCACGTACCAGACACCGTCGCTGGGCCGCCACACCGCCTTGTCGGCGAAGCCGTCGCCGTCGAAGTCCGCCGCGATCTTCTGCGACGCGGGCGACGCCGCGATCCGGGCCGCACCGGTGTCGGCGCCCGCGACCGCGGGCGCCACGGCCAAAGCCGCGAGCGCACCGGTGATCATCGCTCCCAGCCGAATGGTTCTTCGCATTTGCCGGAACCCCTTTCCCCTTGGTGGATGTACTCTTCCCGGCGCGCTCGGCATTGCCCGAAAATACGCACCGGGGTACCTACAGCGTGACCTTCCGGCGCTGGGATCGTCATCATCAGTTCCGCACAGCGGACCGAATGAGGGGGATACATATGAAAACGAAAAAGCCCAGAAGTGTGCTCGAAGGGGCATTCACCCTGCTGGACGCATTAGTAAGACACCGGGGAGAAGCAGGACTGACACAACTGGCCGATTCCTGTTCGATCCCGAAGGCGACGGCACACCGGTTACTCGATCAATTAACCGAATTGGAGGTTGTCCAGCGCAGCGAAAACCGCTATCGCATCGGCGTGCAGGCGTTCCGGCTCGGCCAATGGTGGCAGCCCTACCCTCGGCTGCTCGATCTCGCGCGCCACCGGCTCCGGCTGCTCGCCACCACCACCCGGGCCAGCGCGGTGCTCGCGGTGCCCTGTGACGGCCACATGCTCATCGCCGCGGCCAGCCTCACCCGGCCGGAGCACGAGTGCCTGCTGCGGCCCGGCGCCACGGTGCCCCAGCACACCGGGCGCTTCTCCCCCTGCTGGCAGGCCGAGCACGGCCTGACCGTCTCCGAAGCGCCCGTCCGGCTGCCGACCGGCGAGATACTCGGCGCCATCGCGGCCACCCTGCCCCCTCAGCGCGGGCTCGTGGCGGTCGAGCACACCGCCCGCGCGGTGAGCGCGGCGCTCGTGTCCTGACCCGGCGAGCGCCGTGTGCCGGTCACGGAGGCAACCGGCACACGGCAGAGCCGCTAGGCCCGCACCAGGCTGAAGCGGCGGTTCTCGACGTCGATCCGGTCGATCTTCACCGCGATGCGGGCACCCAGTTCGGTGGCGACCCTCGGCAGCAGGCCTTGGACGCCGTCGGCGACCTCGACGAACGCGCCGAAGGGCAGCACCTGGGTGACGAGCCCGTCGAGCACCCCGCCGGCGCTGTGACGCGCGACGAAGTCCTGCCATACCGGCAGTGGAATCTGTGTGGGAGACATGCTTTTCACCTCCTTCCCGTGCACGTTTCCCCAGCGGAGAACGCACGGAAGGCGGCGGGCCACGGGCGGTCAAGCCCTGGCCGGGCACCCCGTCTGCTCATGGCTCAAGGCCGACCCGGCAGTCACCCGGCGACAGTAGCAACTCCGGCGCGCACCAGGCCAGCGAGCCTGCGATACGACTCGAGCAGCTCGGCGCGGTCATGGCTCGCGGTGGTGATCAGGAACTCGTCCGCGCCGGTGCGCCCGGCGAGTCCTTCGAGCCGGTCCAGCACCTCGGACTCGGTGCCGTGGATCTGACCGGCGAGGGCCTGATCCAGCCGTTCCCGCTCACGGTCGGTGATCGAGAGCGCGCGCACCTGGTCCGGTGCGAGCAGCGGCGGGAACTCGCCGCGGGTGCGCGAATAGGTCGTCGACCACGCTTCCGGGAGTAAAAGATCGCGCGCCCGCGCTGAATTCCCGGCCACCGACACGGCCGTGGAAACGATCACATACGCGGGACCGAAGGATGATTGTCGGAAATTGTCGCGATAGCGGGCTATCGCGTCGATCATCGCCTTTTCCCCGCGAATGGCGCCGATCACGAGTGGCAGCCCGAGTTCGGCCGCGAGGTCCGCGCCGGCGCCGGTCGCGAGCAGGAACGCGGGCACCCGCGTGCCCTCGGCGGCGACCGCGTGCACGCCGGGATGCCGCTCCTGCGTCCCGTCGAAATAGCCCAGCAGCTCGGAAACCTGCTCGCCGAAGCGTTCGGCGTCGTCCTTGCCGTGCCCCAGCGCACGGCGGATTCCGCCGGTGAAGCCGACGGAACGCCCCAATCCCATGTCGATCCGGCCGGGAAACAGCGATTCCAGCACCCCGAACTGTTCCGCGACCACGAGCGGCGGATGGTTCGGCAGCATCACCCCGCCGGTGCCGACCCGGATGGTCGAAGTCGCCGCCGCGACGGCCGAAGCGAGCACCAGCGGAGCGGCGCCCGCGATGCCGGGAACGCTGTGATGCTCGGAAACCCAGAACCTGTGGTACCCCAGCGCTTCGATCTCCCGCGCGAACGCGACGGTCTCACGCAGGGCCGCACCGGGCGACGAGTTCGCGCGAACGGGTGAACGGTCGAGCACGGAAAATCGGGACGGCAGCACACAAACAGCAACGCCGGCCGCCGGAGATCATTCCCGGCCTAGGGCGTGTTTCCAGACTGAGGAAGCACGCCCTACGGCTTCCAGGCGTCGTTGTACTCCTTGTGGTCCACGTACGGCAGCGCGAGAAGCCGCAGCGTCATGCACCAGTTCGAGCCTGCCTCGTCCGACGGGACATGACACGTCTCACACCAGTAGTCCCTGCCGTAGAGCGGGAAACCGGGCACCTGGTCGTTGACCGCCGTGCGGTGCGTCGCCAAGATCCGGCGCACCGTCTCGGACTCCTGGACCATCTGGTTGACCACGTCGAGCTCGAGCTCGGTCAGCGCGCGGATGCGCTTCTCGATCACGACCTTCGACTCGCCGCGGTCGAGCCGCTCGCCGGATTTGGTCTTCTTGACGGCGCGCATGATCAACGACTGCCGTTCGGTCACTCTGGCCTTGAGGAAGGCGACCAGATCGTCCATGCCGGCAATCCTCCTGGGTTCGGCCGAGCGTCATGTATTGCGCATAGTCGCGGCTGCGCCCTACGACGTTACCCGTTCGGCCGAAACAACTTAAGTATCGGATCGCGCTTTACTCGGTTGGACGCGCTTGGGCTCACCAGGCATTTTCGGATAATCGGGCGGATAAGGCAGCTCGGCGACTCCCAAGTCACGTTCATCACGTGCGTACCACTCGAGCAACGTTTCGATACCGTGCGTGACCGAGTCCAGCTCGGCGTGCGGATCACCGACCTCGGCGAGGCGGACCGGTACGGACAAGATGTCGAAGTCGTCCGGGTGCACCTCGGTGAGCTCGTCCCAGGTGACCGGAGCCGACACGGTCGCCTTGGGCGTCCCCCGGACGGACCAGCTGGACGCGACGGTCCGGTCGCGGGCCGCCTGGTTGTAGTCGATGAACACCCGGCCGCCGCGCTCCTCCTTCCACCACGAGATGGTCGCCTTCCCGGGCATCCGCCGTTCGACCTCGCGGCCGAGCGCGATCACCGCGTGCCGGACGTCGATGAAGTCCCACTCCGGCCGGATCCGGACCAGCACGTGCACGCCGCGCCCGCCCGAGGTCTTCGGGTACCCGGTCAGCCCGGCGTCGGCCAGCACCTCACGCACGCAGCAAGCGACCTCGACCGCGTCGCCGAAACTCGCCTCGTCCGGCGGGTCGACGTCGATGCGGAGCTCGTCCGGGTGATCGACGTCGGGGCGGCGCACCGGCCACGGGTGGAAGTCGAAGGTGCCGAGGTTCGCCGCCCAGGCGAACACGGCCGGCTCGGTCGGGCAGACCTCCTCGGCCGTCCGGCCAGAGGGGAAGGTGATCTTGGCGGTCTCCACCCACTCGGGTGCGCCCTTCGGCACCCGCTTGGCGTAGAACCAGTCCCCCGTGACGCCGTCGAGGTAGCGCTTGAGCGTGGTCGGCCGCTCGCCGATCGCCCGCAGCAGCGGCTCCCCGACGGCGATGTAGTACTCCACCACCTGCCGCTTCGTGAACCCCCGCTCGGGGAAATACGGCTTGTCGGGGCTGCTCACCCTGACCGTGCGCTCGCCTACCTGGTACTCGATCGGATCGCCGTGCTTGGGCATGCCGTCCACGGTAATCCCGGATCGGTACCGTGGGTGCCATGTCGGGGAGAACCAAACTGGTCGTGGCGCTCGCGCTGCTCGCCGTGCTCGTGGCGGCCGCGGTGCTGCTGCCGATCCCCTCCCCCGCCGAACTGCGCGTCTGGGCGGGCGAGCTCGGCCCGGCGACGCCGTGGCTGTTCTTCCTCGCCTACACGGTCCTCACGGTCGCCCCGATCCCGCGAACGGTCTTCAACCTCGCGGGCGGGCTGCTGCTGGGCGCGACCGCGGGCATCTTGATCGGCATCCTCGCCACCACGATCGCCTCCGGGTTGTCGTTCGGGCTGGCCAGGCTGCTCGGCCGCGACCTGGTGGCCCGGCATCTGCACCGCAGGTCGGTGCGCGTGGTCAACGAGCACCTCTCCGACGGCGGTGTGCTGGCGATCACCTCGCTGCGGCTGATCCCGGTGGTCCCGTTCGCGCCGATGAGCTACTGCTGCGGCGTTTCCTCCGTCCGGCTGACGCCGTATCTGCTGGGCACAGCGCTGGGTAGCCTCCCGGGCACCATCGCGGTGGTCGTGCTCGGCGACGCGCTGACCGGCAACACGCCGCCCGCGCTGCTCGCCTGCTACGCCGGATTCGCCGCCCTGGGCGCGATCGGCCTGGTCAGGACCTTCAAGCGCCGGGTACCGCCGGTCGCCGAGCCGGAGTACGTGACGAGTTCTACGGCTGGCTGACGCAGATCGCGAACGTCAGCCCGCTACACTCGATCGGGTGCGCGAGGCGGGGTTCGCGCTGACCAACAGCCATCATCGCGGAGATTTCCGAGGAGCAGGCGCCATCGACACCGGGCAACTGATCGCAGGGCACTATCGCCTGGTCGAACACATCGGCAGCGGTGCCATGGGGGTCGTCTGGCGCGCCATCGACGTGCGCCTCGAACGCTCCGTGGCCGTCAAGCAGATCCTCGCCCAGCCGGGGGTGTCCGAGGCCGAGCGCGACAACATGCGCCAGCGCGCCATGCGCGAGGCGAAGAACGCGGCTCGCTTCCAGCACCCGAACGCCATCGTCGTGTTCGACATCGCCGAGCACGGCGGTGACCCATGCCTGGTGATGGAGTTCGTCGACGGGCCCAGCCTGTCGGCCGTGCTGGCCCAGAACCCGACGCTGCCGGTCGGCCAGGTCGCGCGCATCGGTGAGCAGGTCGCCTCGGCGCTGCTGGCCGCGCACCGCGCCGGGATCGTCCACCGCGACGTCAAACCGGGCAACATCCTGATCGACGGCAACGGCGTCGCCAAGCTCACGGACTTCGGCATCTCGCGGGCCGCCGGCGACATGGCGCTCACCCAGACCGGCCTGATCGGCGGCACCCCCGCCTACCTGGCGCCAGAGCTGGCCAGGGGCGCCGACCCGGTCCCCAGCTCGGACGTCTTCGCGCTCGGCGCCACGCTTTACCAGGCGCTGGAGGGCTTGACGCCCTACGGCGACACCTCGAACCAGCTCGCGCTGCTCTACGCGGCGGCGAACGGCAACATCGTCCCGCCGAAGCAGGCCGGACCGGCGACGTCGCTGGTCATGAGCCTCCTGCAGCCCGAGCCGGATGACCGGCCGAGCATGGCCGAGGCCCGCGACCAGCTCGCCCGCCTCGCGTCGCGCAGCACCGAACAGCTTCCCGGCATCACCGTCTCGCCGACGCTGCCCAGTGGTGGCGCGGGCGGCCGGAGACCGGTCGCGGCCGAGAACGGCGCGCCGCCGCCCTGGCAGCGCAACACCCCGCAGGGCCCGCCGGCTCCGCAGGGACCGCAGACTCCGCCGCGCACGCCGACGGCGGCCTACGCGCCGCCGATGACTCCCCCTCGCCCGACCCAGGCGATGCCGCCGCAGACCCCGCCGAGGCCCGTCCCGTCGGCCGCCGCGCCGATGCGCGCGCCGCAGCCGCCGAACTCCGACTCGAAGCGCAAGACCCTGCTGTTCGCGGGCGCCGGCGCGGCGGTCGTGGTCATCGCGGTGATCGTCTTCCTGGTGCTGAACTCGGGCAGCGACGGCAACGACTCGGGCGGCACGGCCTCCGGCCCCGGCTCCAGCTCGTCGCAACAGCCCGGCAAGAGCAGCCCGAAGTCGCCGTCCAGCTCCGGCACTCCGGCCGGAGCGCCGGGCACCACGCCGACGGAGAGCAAGGTCACCGACTTCGGCAGTGCGGCGAAGGCGATGACGACCTTCATCGACGACTCCACCAGGGGCAGCGCCGCGGCCTGGAATCTGCTGACCCCGGCCGCACAGAAGGTGTACGGAACCCAGCAGCAGTTCCAGCAGTACTGGGCGGACCCCGCGCAGAAGATCGGCTCGTGGAACACGGTGCGCTCGGACCTCGGCAAGCCGAACGACGATGGCTCGCTGACGATGAACGTCAACATCAACTCGGCACCCCGCTACGGCTGGCGGCTCATCAACCTCGGCGGGTCGGTCAAGATCGATTCGGATACCAGGCTGTCACCGGGTTCGCCACAAGGCTGAGACGCGCCGCGGGATAAGTGCCACGAACGGTGTCCGTGGCATACCGTGGGGGCATGGCCGAGACCGGACCACCCACCGGACCGGGCCAGCATCCTCGTTTCCACGAGGACCTGGTCGGGCTCGATCCGCACGACCCCGAAGCACGCGCGTTCGCCGAACATCTGGACCGGATGGAACGCTGCGGGCCCAACTTCACCGTCGAGGCGTCGATCGACGGCGTCGCCGACTTCGCCGATTCGAGCAACCGCCTCGGTGGCCTGCGCTGGTGGATCGCCGCCTTCCTGGCCACCCTCATCATCGTCGGCGTGATAGTCGCCGCTTGGGACATCGTCGAACGGGCTTTGCAGTGGCTCGCGGAGTAACGTCGTAACCGTGAAAGGCATGAAACCCGTGGTCGGGGCCACCCCGCGTGTGGTCAAGTCCGAGCAGGAATGGCGTGAGCAGCTGTCCCCGGAGGAGTACGCCGTCCTCCGCCAGGCCGGGACGGAACGTCCGTACACCGGCGAGTACACCGACACCGAGACCACCGGCTCCTACGAGTGCCGCGCCTGTGGTGCCGAACTGTTCCGCAGTGACACCAAGTTCCCCAGCCACTGCGGGTGGCCGTCGTTCTTCGACCCGGCCGACTCCGACGCCGTGCTGCTGCGCGAAGACCGCACGATGGGCATGAAGCGCATCGAGGTGCTCTGCAACTCGTGCCATAGCCACCTCGGGCACGTCTTCGAGGGCGAGGGCTACGACACCCCGACCGACCAGCGCTACTGCATCAACTCGATCTCGCTGAAACTGGTCCCCAAGGAGTAGCGAACCTCCCGCCGCTCCTCCACGTCCTGTGTGTTGGAGGAGTCATGGCGGGGTGGACGTATCTGGCGTTGCTGATCCTGCCCGCGCTCGTGGGCGCGGGCTGTGTCCTGCTGCTCGGCGCCAAGCACGCCTGCCGCCTGCCCACGCTGTACCACTTCGCCTATCTGGCTGGCGGCACGGCGCGCGTCGCCGAGACGGTCGTCGCGGCGATGATCGAGCGCGAGCAGCTGCGCGTCAGTGACACCGGGCGGCTGTTTCGAACGCCCGTCGCCGCTGTCCATCCGCTGGAGCACGAGGTTGCCGCCGCGACGCTCGCGCCGGAAGGGGTCACCGCGGCCGGAATTCGCGTGCTGCTGGCCGATTCCGCGGCGATGCGGGCGATTTCCGCCGAACTCGAAGCACGCGGATTGGTCACTCCGGAACGGCTGCGTCGCCGTGTGTGGTGGGCCGTATGCGCCGTGTACACCTTGGTGCTCACGCTCGGCGTCATCAGCTGGAAATGGCCTTTACTCCTGCCGCTGGTGGTCGCGGCGATGGCGGGCGCAGCGTTCCTGGCCAAGGAGCGGAAGCAGCCGAGGCCCACGCTCGCCGGGCTGAAATCCTACGAAATGGCACGTGGGGACCGGTCCGCGGTCGACGGCGCCGCCGGGCTGGTCGCGGTCGGCGGGCTGCGCCGCTACCCCGACGCGAGGCTGGCCAAGGCCTTGCAAGCCAGCTCGACCTGAAATTGCCCCCTCAAGCTTGCCTTAAGTCGAGCTCTCGAACCGGGTCACAGGCTCTACGCTCTCTTCACTCGGCCATTACGGTGGACCGACACCCGGATGGGAGGGGAAGCGCGATGGAAAACCCTTGGGGAATCTCGGGACCGGCATTCATCCAGATCTACATCGGACTGTTGATCGCACCGCTGGTGGTGCGGTTCATCCTGGGCATCGGTGCGCGGATCGCGAAGCCGACGACCGCGATCGACACCGGACGCCCGCTCACCGTGTACGAATACGCCTACCTGGCAGGCGGCCAGAACCGCGTGATCGAGACGCTCATCGCCGCGCTGGTCGAGCGCGGGCTGCTGCGGGTCAGCAGTGACCGCAAGATCCGGGCGACCGGCGCGATTCCCGGCGATCCGCTGGAAGCCGCGGTGGTCAAGACGGCGACCGGCAAGTCGACCTTGAGCATCATGGTCCGGATGCGCAGCTCCGCCGAGCTCAAGGCGCTCGCCACCGACCTCGAACGGCGCGGGCTGATCGTGCCGAACAGCCGGACGCGGACCATCCGGAAGGTCGTTTTCTGGCTCTACCTGGCGGTTTTGGCCATCGGCTTCGCCCGCTGGGTGAACGGGCTTTCGCTCAACCGCCCGGTCGGCTACCTCACCGCGCTGGTGATCGTCGCGGTGGTGGCCACGCTGATCGCCCGCGTGGTGGCCAAGCGGCCGATCAAGGCCAAGCCGACCGCCAAGGGCCAGAGCGAGCTGAGCAAGGAGAAAAGCCGGACAGGGCACCACAACGCGGTGCTGGCGGGCGCGGCGGGACTCGTCGCCGTCGGCGGCATGACGATGTACCCGGACCCGGCGCTCAGCGCGGCGCTGATGCTCCCGGTCGCCAGCAGCGGCGGCGGCTGGAGCAGCGGATATTCGGGTTCCAGCTGCAGCAGCTCGAGTTCGTGCAGCAGCGGAAGTTCTTGTGGTGGCGGCAGTTCCTGCGGCGGCGGTGGTGGCTGCGGTGGCTGACCAGCGGGGGAAGCTCGGCGTGGGGATCGGCTGGCGGCCCGAACTGGACCTTTCGATCGCCCGGATCCCGGGTGTCGACTGGGTCGAGGTCGTCGCCGAGAACCTCCACGCCGAGCACCTGCCCGAGTCCCTCACGGGGCTCGGGCTCCCCATCCTCCCGCACGCGGTTTCGCTTTCACTGGGCGGAGCGGAGCCGGTCGACACCACGCGCGTCGAGCATCTCGCCGCGATCACCGAAGAACTCGGCGCGCCGATGGCCAGCGACCACGTGTGCTTCGTGCGCGCCGGCGGGCTCGACGCCGGCCATCTGATCCCGGTCCCGCGTACTCGTGACGCGCTGGATGTCTTGGTGGACAATGTCAAACTGACTCAGTCCATTGTGGGCGTTCCCTTCGCGATGGAGAACATCGCGGCCGTCTTCGAGTGGCCGGACGCCGAGCTGACCGAGCCCCAGTTCCTGTGCGAACTGACCGAACGCACCGGCTGCCTGCTGATCATCGACGTCGCGAACCTCTACGCGACCGCGCGCAACCTGGGCACCGACCCGCTCGCGTTCCTCGACGACATCCCGTGGGAGCAGCTGGCGTACGTGCACATGGCAGGCGGTGTCGAGCGCGACGGCATCTATCACGACACGCACGCGCACCCGATTTTCCCGCAGGTGCTGGAACTTCTCGGCGAGCTCCGGTCCAGAGTGGACCCTCCGGGCATGCTGCTCGAACGCGACGACAACTACCCGTCCGACGCCGAACTCACGTCGGAACTGGCCGCCATCCGGAAGGCGGTCACCCGATGACGTCCGCCCGCGAGCGGCTTGCGGCGCAGCAGGGGAAGCTACTGCGCGCGCTGCTCGCGGGCGGCGTTCCACCGTCCGGGTTCGACCCGGACCGTGTGCGCGCCGAGGTGATCGTGTTGCGCAATAAGCGAAAGCGCGTCGTCGGCTATCTCCGGCCGGACATTCCGGAGGAACTCGGCGCGCGGTTCGGGGAGCTGTTCGAGGTCTACGCCGTCGAATACCCGAAGTTCGAAGGAACCCGGGCACGCGACGACGCGGAGCGGTTCGCGAAGTGGCTCATCGAGCGCGGCGACCTCAAGAAGCCGAAACGGCGCTGGCTACCAGGAAAGCGGATCACTGCCGGGTAGATGCGAGGCGTTCGTCCAAAAAGGATTCCCGCCGGGCAGCTCGCCGGGCACCTTGACCCTGGTCAGCTCGCCGAACTGACTGTCCACCTTCTCCAGCAGATCGGACACGTCCGGCATCTCGCCCGCGGGATCCTTGCGCCCCAGCGAATCCAGCCAAGACGCGGTCCTCGCCAGCGCGAGCCGGACATGCCGGGTGCCACCCTCGGCGACCTGCGCGCGCACCGCTTCCATGATCCCGGCGGCGGCGAGCCAGCCCGTCGCGTGGTCGAGTGCCTGCACCGGCAACGGCCGAGGCTCGTCCATCCCCTGCTCGGCGGCGATGCCCGTCGCGAGCTGCACGAGGCTGTCGAACCCGCGGCGGCGTGCCCACGGTCCCGTCCAGCCGTACGCGCTGAGGTCGGCGATGATCAAGCCAGGCCTGACGGCCGCCAGCTTCTCGGGCGTGAAACCCAAGCGCGGCAACGCACCCGGCCGGAACGACTGCAGCAGCACGTCCGCGCGCGCGACCATCTTCCACAGCTTGGCCCGGCCTGCCTCGGTGGTCAGGTTCAGGTACGCGGACTTCTTGCCCATGCCGGTGTCCATCACCAGCGGCGCGACGGTCGGCAGATGCGCGGCGCCGAGATGCAGCACGTTCGCGCCGTGCGCGGCGAGCACCCGCCCGGCGACCGGGCCCGCGATGACGTGGGTCAGATCCAGCACGCGAATGCCGCCGAGTGGCCGATCCGACTCCCACAACTCGCGCTTCGGCCCATCGCCGATGACGTCGTGCCCGGTCAGGGGAAGCGCGCCGACCGCTTGGCCTTGCGGATGAGCGGCCCAGTCCTCGGGCGACCGCATGAGCGCGGCCGCGCCACCCGCCGCGATCACGGCTTCCTGCACGTCGTGCGCGGACCGCTTCGCCACCGCGGCCGTGACCGCCTCAACGGTCGGCGGCACACCGAGTCCCCAGCAGACCGCGTCGGCGTGGTGCGGGTAGTTGCAGTGCAGCCGCACCCAGCCGTCACGCGCCTGGTAATTCCCGGAAAGCGGCGCCCAGAGATCGCCGCCGTCCGGGGAGAACGCCTTGAGCAGGTACGCCTCGCTGTGGAACGCGGCCGCCGCGTGGCGAGTGTCCACAGTGACCTCACCGGGCGCGATTCCGCGCAGCCGCAGTAGTTCCCCCGCGGCGTCGGTGGCGGCCTCGATGCTCAGCGCCGCCGCGCGCGCGACCCGGAACGGTCCGGGCAGTACCGATTCGCTGCCGGTGATCACTACGGCAGGTTCGCGATGAGCTCGGCGGGCGGCACGCGCGGGCCGGTGTAGAACGGGATCTCTTCCCGGACGTGACGGCGGGCCTCCGTGGCGCGCAGGTCACGCATCAGGTCGACGATGCGGTGCAGCTCGTCGGCCTCGAAGGCGAGGATCCACTCGTAGTCGCCGAGCGCGAACGACGAGACCGTGTTCGCGCGGACGTCCGGGTAGCCGCGGGCGGCCTTGCCGTGGTCGGCGAGCATCTTGCGGCGCTCGTCGTCGGGCAGCAGGTACCAGTCGTAGGAGCGCACGAACGGATAGACGCAGACGTACTTGCGCGCGTCCTCACCGGCGAGGAACGCCGGGATGTGGCTCTTGTTGAACTCGGCGGGCCGGTGCAGCGCCATCTGGCTCCAGACCGGGACCGACGCGCGGCCGAGCGGCGTGCGTCGGAACCCGCTGTACGCGGCCTGCACCTGCTCGACCTCTTCGGCGTGCCACCAGATCATGAAGTCGGCGTCGGCGCGCATGCCCGCGAGGTCGTAGACCCCGCGCACGACCACGCCCTTGTCCTCGAGCGCGTCGAGGTATTCGGCGGTCTCCCGCGCGGCGTCGCCGCGATCCTCACCCAGCTTGCCGGGCTCGGCCCGGAAGACCGACCAAGCGGTGTAGCGGATCGTGTCGTTGAGTTCGGTGTAGTTCAGCCGCGCCATGCCATTCATCTTGTCAGAAGCCGGTTGACCGCCGTCGTCGCCGTGGCCACACAAGCGGGTAGTCCCACCCCGTGCAGTGTCGCGCCCGCGACGGCCAGACCTGGGATTTCGCCGACGGCCCGCTCGATGCGGTCGACGCGGTCCAGATGCCCGGCGCCGTATTGCGGCAGCCCGCCACCCCAGCGGGTGACGATCGTCTCGACCGGCTCGGCCGTGACGCCGGTGAGATCGGCCAGATCACGCCGGACGGCGGCGATGAGCTCCGAGTCGTCGACCTGCAGGACCCGCTCCTCGCCGAACCGGCCGACGGAGCCGCGGACCAGGACCGGCCCGTCGCCGTAGTGGGCCCACTTGCGCGTCGAGAAGGTGAACGCCTTCGCCGCGAACGGCTTGCCCGCGGAGTCCCGTTCGCCAGCGCCGATCAGGATGCCGGAGATGTCCGGCAGCTCGGCGCCTTCGGGCAACGCCATCGCCACCACGGCCATCGACGCCAGCTCGATCTCGCCGAACGCCGCCGACGCGGCGGGCACGATCCCGTCGAGGAGCTTGCGCGCGGACGGCGCCGGGACGGCGAGCACGACCGCGTCGAACTCCCTGACCTCGGTGGACGTGGTCGCCCCGATCTCGAGGCGCCATCCGTCGGCAGATCGCCGGAGCGAGCGCACCGGAAGCCCGAGCCGGACGTCGGCCTTGGCCAGCTCGGCGAGACGGTCGATCACCGTGCTGAGGCCGCCGACGGTCGTGCCGAACACCGGCGCGGTGCTGCGGGATTTCGGCAGTTGCGCCGCCGCGGCCGCGGTCAGCGAGCCGGCACCCTTGGCCACGGCGGCGGCCAGGCCCGGCATGGTCGCGCGCAGGCCGAGGCCGTCCGCTCCCCCGGCGTAGACGCCGCCGAGCAGCGGGTCGACGAGCCGGTCGACCAGTTCGTCGCCGAACCGGTCGCGCAGCAGCCTGCCCAGCGGAACGTCCCGGTCCGGCAGGGACAGCGGCAGGGTCGCCTCGGCGGCGACGGCCTGGCGGCCCGTTTCCGACAGGATCCCGGCGACGGCTTCGGCCGACGCGGGCACGCCCATGACGGTGCCCGGCGGCAGGCCACGCGAAGTCCCGCCCGCGCGGATGGTCGCCCGCGCGCCGGTCGGGTGCGTGAGCTGAGCGTCCAGCCCGATTTCCTGGACGAGCGCGAGCATCTCGGGGCGGCGCGCGAGGAAGGCCTCGGCGCCGACGTCATAGGCCTGACCGGCGAGTTCGATCGTGCGCAGCTTGCCGCCGAGTGCCGTGGCCGAGTCGAAGACCACGATCTCGGCCGCGTCACCGAGTGACTGGCGCAGCCGGTACGCGGCGGTCATCCCGGAGATGCCACCGCCGACGACCGCGACCGTCCTCACAGCGAATGGACCAGCTCGACGACCTTGGTCAGCACCTCGGGCTCGACGCCGGGCAGCACCCCGTGGCCGAGGTTGAAGATGTGCCCGCTGGCCGCGCGGCCCTCGTCGGCGATCCGCCGGACCTCGGCCTCGAGCACCGGCCACGACGCGTGCAGCAGCGCCGGGTCGAGGTTGCCCTGGACGACGGCGTCGCCGCCGAGCCTGCGGACGGCCTCGTCGAGCGGGATGCGCCAGTCGACGCCGACGACGTCCGCGCCCGCGTCGCGCATGGCGGCCAGCAGCTCGCCGGTGCCGACGCCGAAGTGGATCCTCGGCACGCCGTACTCGGCGACGCCTGCCAGCACCTTGGCCGAGTGCGGCAGCACGAACTCGCGGTAGTCCCGCTCCGAGAGCGCCCCGGCCCAGGAGTCGAACAGCTGGATCGCGTCGACCCCGGCGTCGAGCTGCGCGCGGAGGAAGGTCAGCGCGACCTCGGCGAGCCGGTCGGCGAGCGCGTGCCAGACCTCCGGCTCGGAGTGCATGAGCGCCTTGGTGTGCTCGTGGTTGCGGCTCGGCCCGCCCTCGATGAGATAGGAGGCGAGCGTGAACGGCGCGCCGGCGAAGCCGATCAGCGGCGTCTCGCCGAGGCGCTCGACCAGCAGCCCGACGCCCTCGGCGACCTTGCCGACCTGGTCGGCTTCGAGCACCGGGAGCGCCTGGACGGCGGCCTTGTCGCGCACCGGCGACGCGACCACCGGGCCGGTGCCGGGCACGATGTCGATGTCGACACCGGCGGCCTTCAGCGGCACGACGATGTCGCTGAACAGGATCGCCGCGTCCACGCCGTGCCGCCGGATCGGCTGCAGGGTGATCTCGGCGAGCATCTCGGGGTCGAAGCAGGCGTCGAGCATGGCCACGCCCTCACGGAGCGCGCGGTACTCGGGCAGCGAACGGCCTGCCTGGCGCATGAACCACACGGGGAGCCGCGAGGGCTTGCCGCCGGCGGCCGCCACGAGGAAGGGGGCGTCGGGCAGTGCGCGGCGCCGCGTCTGGAGTGTAGGAGACATCGTTTACATCGTATGGCTCTCGGCTGAGCGGCTTCTCGGCGCGTCTACCTCGGCTTCGGCAGGTTCCCGCCTTACAGTCGGATTCGTGACCGCGATGACGCAAGCGCCCGAGGTGTTCCGTGAAGCCGTGGCCGCGCTGCGCTCGGTGGTTCCCCGCCGCGAACTCGAGCTGGAAACACTGCGCGCGCCCCAGCGGCTCGCGCCGTGGTCGTACGCGATCAGCTGCGAAAGCACCGGTCCGGCGGACGTGCTCGCCACCGGGCGGCTGGTGCTGCTGCACGACCCTGACGGCCAAGACGGCTGGGACGGCGTGCTCAGGCTCGTCCTTTATGTACGCGCGGAGCTTGACCGCGAGCTGGCGACCGACCCGTTCCTCCCGGCCGTGGGCTGGTCCTGGCTGACCGACGCGCTGGAAGCGTCGGGCGCGACCTGGACGGCACTGGGCGGGACGGTCACGGAGACCTCGTCCGCCCGCTTCGGCGACATCTCGGGCCCGCCGCGGACCGACGACCTGGAGCTCCGTGCCTCCTGGACCCCGGTGGACGCCCAGCTCCGCCCGCACGGCGAGGCGTTCTGCCAGGTCATGTCGAGCGTGGTCGGCCTGCCGCCGGTCGGCGTGACCATGTTCGGCCAGCGCCAAGGCTCGTGAGTGTTCCGGCCGGTTAGAACCGGCCACGCCACTCACGACCCCCTCTCTAACGCGGGCGCCTGGCCACGCCCGAGGTGACAGCCCAAGGTGACAAAGGGCGCCCTTGTCACTTCTAGCCTCACAAGGGCCACCCTTGTCCCGTCGCGCCCGCCCGCCCGCCCGGACACTCGTGTCGACCACCCAGGCACCTCGTGTCGAGCACGCGGGCTTAGGCGGCTCGCGGACCCGTTCGCAAGCCGTCGGCGGCGAGCGCTCGGTCCGCACCGCCCAGCGACACGTACCAAAGCGAGACCCGAGTTTGGGCCATTCGATGGCCGAAACTCGGGTCTCGCGGGGCTCAAACTTCCCCCAACCCGCTGGCCGAGCCCACTTTGTCGCATTTGCCCAACCTTGAAGGGCTCCCGGAGGGAACGAACGGGGCTTTTGTGTCGCTCAGCGCCGCGAAAGTGGCGTCCGTGCGGATCGGCACCCCGGGGAGAGCGGCCCGCCGCGCCGGGCTGGCATGCGGCCGAGTGACACGCTGGGCCATTCGCGCGCCCTCAGTGCCGATGTGAGGGGTTTTCACGTCCCAGGGGTATACGGGTGTTCACCTGAGCGCTCTAGCCCGTCTGGCGGCTTGCCAGCGGCCGTTCACTATCGTGAACCCGGCCGTGTCACTCACCGCAACAAGATCAACTTCTCTTCATGTTTTGGTGAATGCCGTTCACTGCGCGGGCGCGGTCTTCCGCGCGTCGCCCGGCGTGTCGCACCGAAATCATCAAAAACGGCGTTTTCCATGCGGATGAAAGGCGACCGAGGCGGTTGCACGGGCCATCTGCACGATCGCTCCGCAACCGGCAAAGGGGTTTCATCGTGTTCCCAGGGCGATCCGTTAGCCACGGGCTGTTCACTAGCCCGATCGTGTGACAACGAACCCGCTGAGTAACCACTAGTTCCAGATAGATACCCGTTCGATCCCCCCGAAACGCCTCTCAGACAGCTACAGTGCCTTCGACGACACCACTTTCGGTCTAAAGCTGGCGCGGCTAAACGGCCGAAGGTCCCGGTGCCGGTCGGGGGGCACGACCGACTCCAGGGAGGTAGTGACGTGGCTACCGTCGGCTTGAATCAGGCCGTCCGATCCACGCCAGCCGGTGCTTTGCCGGCGAGCATGGTTCCGCACCCGCGGGAAGAGCTTTTTTCCGTGCTGGTGGTCGATGACCACCCGCTGCTGAGGGAGGCAATAGCCGCACGACTCGCACAAATGGGTGCGGGCACAGTTCACGAGGCCGCCACGGTGGCCGAGGCGAGGGCGAGGGCAACGGCCACTGGGCCGTGCGACCTGGCGATCCTCGATCTCGGCCTACCCGATGGCAGCGGCATTGAGCTGGTTACGGAACTCCGTAGCCAGGGCTGGCCTCGCGTGGTTGTGCTCGCATCATCCGACGACCCGTACGCGGTCAGGTCGGCGTTCCAGGCCGGAGCTCAGGCATACCTGCTGAAATCCGCGTCGCCGGTGGTTGTCACCGACGGCGTGCGCAGGGTGCTCGAGGGCGGCGTGTACGCGGACCCGAGCGTGGCTCCGGTCCTGGCCACCGGCACGCGTGTTGCCGGCACCGACAACACCCCGCGCGAGCTTTCCGCGCGCGAGGTCGAGGTGCTGCAGCTCGTCGCCGACGGCCAGTCCAACAAGGAGATCGGAGAGGAACTCAGCCTCTCCGCGCTCACGGTGAAGTCACACCTGTCCCGCATCGGGCGCAAGCTCGGGACCGGCGACAGGGCTCAAATGGTGGCGTTGGCGATGCGCGCAGGCGTTATTCGCTGACTCGGACATCAACTCTACGGGGCGGGCTGACCAGGCGCGGTACGCCCGTCCCGTAGGGTCGTCAGTTGTGCAAACCGCAGACCAGGGATTCGACGACGCCATGGAACCGCCAGAACCGATACTCCTGAAGGAGCCGGTCGACGGCACTCCACCGGTGATCGTCGACGCCGCCCAGCTCGCCGAAGCCTGCTCGAAGCTGGCGGCGGGCACGGGAGCGATCGCGGTCGACACCGAGCGCGCCTCCGGCTATCGCTACTGGCCGAAGGCGTATCTGGTGCAGCTCCGGCGTGATGGGGCCGGCACCTTCCTGATCGACCCGATCGCACTGGAAGGCGAGCTCGCACCGCTCGCCGAGGTGCTCAACGGGCTTGAGTGGGTGCTGCACGCGGCATCCCAGGATCTGCCCTGCCTGGCGGAGCTCGACCTGCATCCCGCGAGCCTGTTCGACACCGAGCTGGCCGGACGGCTGGCGGGCTACGACAGGGTCGCGCTCGGCACGCTGGTCGAGAAGCTGCTCGGCTACACGCTCGAAAAGGGCCACAGCGCGGCGGACTGGTCCAAGCGGCCACTGCCCGTCGACTGGCTGAACTACGCCGCACTCGACGTCGAGCTGCTCGTCCAGCTTCGCGAGAAGCTCGAAGCCGAGCTCGACGCCCAAGGCAAGCTCGAATGGGCCCAGCAGGAGTTCGAGGCCGTCCGGACGGCACCGCCGCCCGCGCCGAAGGCCGAACCCTGGCGCCGCACCTCCGGCGTCCACAAGATCCGCAGCGCCCGCGGCCTCGCCGCCGTGCGCGCGCTCTGGCAGGCCCGCGACGAACTCGCCCGCAAACGCGACCGCGCGCCCAGCCGGGTGCTGCCGGACAGCGCGATCATCAACGCGGTCTCCGTCGACCCCAAGACCGTCGCCGAACTGCAGGCGCTGCCCGTGTTCGGCGGCCGCGTCCAGCGGAAGTACACCGCCTCCTGGCTCCGGCACCTCCAGGCCGCGAAGCAGCTGCCCGCCTCGGAGCTGCCCAACCCGGCGCAGCCGAACGATGGTCCTCCGCCGCCCAACCGCTGGGCGGACAAGGATCCGGACGCGGCGGCCCGGCTTTCGGCCTCCCGCGCGGCGCTGATCGCGCTCGCGGAGCACCACCGTCTCCCGGTGGAGAACCTCCTGCTGCCGGACCTGGTCCGGCGCACCTGCTGGCGTCCGCCGTCGGACCTGAGCGAAGCGTCGATCGCGGAGACGTTGCGCGAGGGCGGCGCCCGGCCGTGGCAGATCGCGCTGACCGCGCCCGAGCTGGCCAAGACCCTGCTTGCCAAGGCCGCCAAAGAGTCGTGAGTGGTATGGCCGGTTCTAACCGGTCATAGCACTCACGAGTCCTTGAGGAGGCGGAGCGCGGCCGCGTGGAGCATGGCGCCGGGTTCGGTGCCGGTGATGCGCAGTACCGCGTCGGCGCCGTGCCGGGCGTGGGCCTCGATGTCGACGTCAGGGGTGTCGCGGCGCACGAGAGCCGTGCTCTCCACCAAGCCGAAGACCAGGTCGGTCAACGCCGCCGCCCCGCCGATCAGTGCGCGGTAGGCGTCCTTGAGCTCGAACCGCTCGGCACGGAAGTCAGCCAGGCCCGGCGAGCTGATCTCGGGCAGCAGGTAGAGCGCGCCGAGGTTGTGCGGGCCGCCGCCGAGCAGGTGGATGTCCGAGTAGCTCAGCGCCCAGAGGCGCGTCGAAGCCGGGGCGTCGACCTTCAGGAGCGCGCGGGCGACGTCCAGCGACGGCCGGACGGTCTCGGCGAGCAGCGCCGCCAGCAGATCTTCCTTCGCCGGGAAGTGGTAGTAGAGCGAGGCTTGACGCAGGCCCGCGCGTTCGGCGATGGCGCGGGTGGTCGTCGCGGCGTACCCGGCGCCGGTGAAGAGCTCCGCGGCCGCGTCCATGACGGCTTGTCGCGCGTCCTGTCTGCTCGCTGCCGCACCACTCGCTCTTGGTCTGCCGACTCCGCTGCTCATCTTCGAGATCTTGCCCGCTTACCGGCCCGGACCGCTATGCGGAAGTGAAACAGCATGCAATTTACATACAGCTAACCTGACTGGAACGGGTTCGTTCCCGGCCGGGCTTAATTTCGGTCGCCTGATCGAAACCACTTCAAGGAGCCGCCGGTGTCCGAACTCGCAGAATTCGGCTACAAACAAGAACTCCGCCGCTCACTCGGGGGTTTCTCGGCCTTCGCGGCCGGATTCTCCTTCGTCTCGATCCTGACCACGGTGTTCCAGTTGTTCGGCTTCGGCTTTTCCTTCGGCGGGACGCTGTTCTTCTGGACCTGGCCGCTCGTCATCGCCGGCCAGCTCATGGTCGCGCTCAATTTCGCCGAACTCGCCGCGCGCTTCCCGCTCGCCGGAAGTGTGTACCAGTGGGCGAAACAGCTCAGCCGTGGCTTCGGCGGCTGGGTCGCGGGCTGGATGATGCTGATCGGCTGCGTCGTCGCGCTCGCCTCGGCCGCGATCGCGCTGCAGGTCGTGCTTCCCTCGGTGTGGAGTGGTTTCCAGCTCGTCGGGGGCGACTCCTCGGTGACGTCGCCGACCGGCGCGACCAACGCGGTGCTACTCGGCGCGCTGCTCATCGTCTTCACCACGGCCGTCAACGCCGCGGGCGTGCGCGTGATGGCGCGGATCAACGACATCGGCGTCGCGGCCGAACTGCTCGGCGTCGTCGTGCTGCTGACCGGGCTGGGCCTGTTCGCCGTGCGCGGGCCCCAGGTCGTCACGCACGGGACCGGCGAAGCGGGTGTCGGCGGCGTACTCGCCTCCGCGCTGATGGCCGCGTACGTGCTCTACGGCTTCGACACGGCCGCGTCGGTCGCCGAGGAGACGAAGAACGCCCGCAAGTCGGCGCCTCGCGCGGTGCTGCGCGCGCTGCTCGTGTCCGGGCTCGGCGGCCTGGCGCTCGTCCTGTTCGCGCTGATGGCCGCGCCGAGCCTGACCGACGGGCAGCTCGCGGGCCAGGGCCTGCCCTACGTCATCAAGGCCGTCTTCGGTGACACGCTCGGCCCGATCTTCCTCGCGGACGTCGCGGTCGCCGTGGTCGTCTGCACGCTGACCATCCAGACCGGCACGATCCGGCTGATCTACGCGATGGCCCGCGACCGCGCGCTGCCCGGCTCCCGCGCGCTCGCCAAGGTCAACGCCCGCACCGGGACCCCGCTCGCGCCCGCGCTGCTGTCCGGGGCGCTCGCGATCGGCCTGCTGCTGCTCAACGTCGGCAACCCGACGCTGTTCAGCACCCTCACCGCGACCTCGGTCGTGGTCGTCTATCTGGCGTATCTGCTGGTCACCGGCCCGCTGCTCGTCAAGCGCCTGCGCGGCACCCTGCCGTCGGCCCAGCCAGGCTGGTTCGCGCTCGGCCGCTGGGGCGTCGTGGTCAACACGCTCGCCGTGCTCTACGGGCTCGCCATGATCGTCAACATCGCCTGGCCGCGCGCCGAGATCTACGACCTGGCTGGCACCGGATCACCGTGGATGTTGCTCTTCCCACTCGAATTCGTGGCAGCCACGGTGGTGATCGGTTGGCTATGCTGGCTTCGTTTGAAACCAGCCGGAACCCCAGCACTCGAACCCGTCCCCGCAGTGTCCTGAAAGGACAGTCATGAGCACCGCGACCACGTACGGAGCCCGCGACCACGCCCGCGCCCAGGACGGCACCATCGTCGAGACCATGCCGACGATCCCCGCGTCGAACTGGCCCGAACCCCCACCTGGGGTGAAGGCCGAGGACCTGGTGTGGGCCGAAACGGTCGCGGGCGACGGCTACACGCACAAGGTGCTCGCGCGCGGCACCGAGCTCCGGCTGACCGATCTCGACGGCGACGCCTGCGCGCACCTGCTGCTCTTCCACGCCGACCAGCCCTGGGAGCGGCTCAACGTCGCCGACACCGTCAAGGTGCAGTGGAACGCCTACCTCGGCAAGTCGGTCGCGCTGCTGTCCGACCAGGCGAGGGTGCTCGCCACCATCATCTCGGACGACTCCGAGCGCCACGATTCGCTGTGCGGCGCGTCGCCGAAGGCGCTGGCCTCGTTCACCGTCGCGGCCGCGAAGCACGGGCTGACACCCCGCGATCTGCCGCCGAGCCTTTCGCTGTTCCAAGGCGTCCGCGTCGAGGACGATGGCGGGCTGGAGTTCGAAGGCTCCGCCGAGGCCGGGTGTTCGGTGACACTGCGCATCGAGCTACCGGTCGTCGTGCTCATCGCGAACTCGGCCCATCCACTCGATTCCCGTGGCCAGGTCTCGAATCTGCGCGTGCTGGCCTGGAAATCGAAACCGTCCACACCGGACAGTCCGGAGTGGAACGCGACGCCGGAGGCCCGGCGTGCCTTCGAGAACACCGCCGACTATCTGACCGCGAGGGGGCTGGCGTGAGCGTCATCCTGGACACCGAAGTGCCCGCCATGGCGCCGTTCTCCACCATCGTCCGCGAGGGCCAGACGCTGGCGATCATCGACCTGCACGGCAACCAGGCCGTCGACTTCCTGGTCTACGACGCCGAGGACACCGCGCAGCGCTACAGCGCGGCGGCCACGATCGCCGCGCAGCGCAACATCTTCCTGACCACCGGAAGCGTGCTGCGCACGGCCGAGAGCAAGCCGCTGATGACGGTCGTCAAGGACACCTGCGGCCGCCACGACACCATCGGCGGCGCGTGCAGCAAGGAGTCCAACACCTTGCGCTACGGCCAGCACACCCGTCACCAGCACGCCTGCGTCGAGAACTTCCTCAGCGAGGGCGCGAAATGGGGACTCGGCAAGCGTGACCTGGTCAGCAATGTCAACTGGTACATGAACGTCCCGGTCGAGAAGGATGGCACGCTCGGCATCGTCGACGGGATCTCCTCGCCGGGGCTGGAAGTCCAGCTGCGCGCGGAGACCGACGTGCTGGTGCTGGTCTCGAACTGCCCGCAGATCAACAACCCCTGCAACGGGTTCGACCCGACCTCGGTCCGCATGGTGGTCACCGGATGAAGCTGCTGATCGCCAACCGCGGCGAGATCGCCGTCCGCATCATCAGATCAGCGCACGAACTCGGCATCCCCTGTGTGGCGGTGTACTCCGACGCCGACCGGACCTCGGCGCACGTCCGGCTCGCGGACGAGGCCGTCCGGCTCGGGCCCGCGATCGCGCGCGACAGCTATCTCCGCGGCGATCTGATCATCGAGGCCGCGCTCAAGACCGGCGCGACGGCCATCCATCCGGGATACGGCTTTCTTTCCGAGGACGCGGCGTTCGCCCGCGACGCCGAGGCGGCCGGAATCGCGTTCGTGGGACCGGCACCCGGGCACCTGGAAGTGTTCGGCAGCAAGCACACCGCGCGCGAGAAGGCCATCGAAGCCGGGGTCCCGCTCCTGGCTGGCACCGGCCTTCTGTCCGATGTGGACGAAGCGCTGGCCAAAGCCGCCGAGATCGGCTACCCGGTGATGCTCAAGGCGACGGGCGGCGGTGGCGGTATCGGCATGCGTGCCTGTCACACGGAGGCCGAGCTGCGGGTGGCGTGGGAGTCCGTGCAGAGTATCGCCGCCAAGAGCTTCGCCAACTCCGGCGTGTTCCTCGAACGCCTCGTGACCCAGGCGCGGCACGTCGAGGTCCAGGTTTTCGGCGACGGGCATGGCGAAGTGCTCGCGCTCGGCACGCGTGACTGCACGCTGCAGCGCCGGAACCAGAAGGTCGTCGAGGAATGCCCGGCGCCGGGCCTGCCGGAAGAAGTCCACAAGCGACTGTCCGAAGCGGCCGTCCGGTTGTGCTCCTCGGTGCGCTATCGCTCCGCGGGCACCGTCGAGTTCGTGTACGACCCGGTGCGCGAGGAAGCGGCGTTCCTGGAGGTCAACACCCGGCTTCAGGTCGAACACCCCGTCACCGAAGCGGTGTACGGGATCGATCTGGTCGCGTGGATGCTCCAGCTCGCCCAAGGTGAGCGGGACATGTTCGCCACTCCCCTGGTCCCGCGCGGGCACGCCGTCGAAGCACGCGTCTACGCCGAGGACCCCGCGCTCGGGCACCGTCCCAGCGCGGGCTTGCTGACGGGCGTCACGTTCCCGCCGGATGTCCGGGTCGACACCTGGGTGGAAGACGGCACGACGGTCACCACGAACTACGATCCGTTGCTGGGCAAGGTGATCTGCCACGGCGAGAGCCGCGACGAGGCCGTCGCCAAGCTGCTCGCCGCGATCGAGGCGACCAGGGTCGACGGCGTGCGGACCAACCTCAGCCACGTCGCCGCCGCGCTCGCCGACCGGCGTTTTCTCAGCGCGGACCACGACACGGCCACGCTCGACACCATCGCCGACCCGGCGCCGCGGATCGACGTTCTGCGCGCAGGCACGTCGACAACCGTGCAGGAATGGCCTGGCCGCACCGGGTACTGGCACGTCGGCGTGCCGCCGAGCGGCCCGATGGACGACTTGTCGTTCCGGCTGGGCAACCGCGCACTCGGCAATCCCGAAGGCGCGGCCGGTCTCGAATGCACTGTGGACGGTCCGGAACTGCGGTTCGGCGAGACAGCCACGGTCTGCGTCACCGGCGCTCCGGCGGAAGTCACGGTCGACGGCACGGCGGTTCCACAGTGGACGCCGGTCACGGTGCCCGCCGGGTCCACACTGGACATCGGCCCCAGCACCGCGGGCCTGCGGACCTACGTGCTCGTGCGCGGCGGGCTGGACGTCCCGGATTTCCTGGGCAGCAAGGCGACTTTCACGCTGGGCAAGTTCGGCGGCCACGGCGGCCGGACGCTCAAGGCCGGCGACGTGCTGCGTCCCGGCGAGCCCGTCAGCGACCTGATGCGCCCGGTTCCGGAGTCCGAACGCCCGGCCTTCACCGAGCACTGGGAGATCGGCGCGCTCGAAGGCCCGCATGCGGCGCCCGAGTTCTTCACGCCGGACGACATCGACACGTTCTACCGCACCAGCTGGCGTGTGCACTTCAACTCGGCGCGCACCGGTGTCCGGCTGGTCGGCCCCCGGCCCACCTGGGCGCGGGAGGACGGCGGCGAGGCGGGATTGCACCCGTCGAACATCCACGACACCCCGTACTCGGTCGGCGCCGTCGACTACACCGGCGACCTGCCGATCCTGCTCGGCCCCGACGGCCCCAGCCTCGGCGGTTTCGTCTGCCCGGCGACCGTGGCGACCGCGCAGCGCTGGAAGCTCGGGCAGCTCCGTCCCGGCGACACCGTGCGGTTCGTGCCGGTCAGCGACTCGCACGCGTCCGGCCTGCGCCTGCGTCCCAACGGGACGGTCCCGGCAAGCCGCAAGCCCATCCGGGACGGCGGCATCCTCGGCCAGGTCGGTGACGTCACCTACCGGCGCAACGGTGACGACAACCTGCTCGTCGAGTACGGCCCGATGCAGCTCGACTTCGCGCTGCGGATGCGGGTGCACGCGCTCGCCGAGCGGCTCCAGGCCGAGAACGTGCCCGGCATCGTCGACATCACCCCCGGCATCCGGTCACTCCAGGTCCACGTCGACCCGGAAACCCTGCCTGTGCAGAAGATTCTCGGGCTGGCCAAGGAGATCGAGACCGAGCTACCGGCCACAAAGGACCTCGTGGTGCCCAGCCGGACCGTCCGGCTGCCCCTGTCCTGGGACGACCCGGCCACGCGCGAGGCGATCGAGCGCTACATGACCGGCGTCCGCGACGACGCGCCGTGGTGCCCGTGGAACATCGAGTTCATCAGGCGGGTCAACGGACTGTCCAGTGTGGACGACGTGTACCGCACGGTGTTCGACGCGCAGTACCTGGTGCTGGGCCTCGGCGACGTTTACCTCGGCGCGCCGGTGGCCACCCCGCTCGACCCGCGCCACCGGCTGGTGACCACCAAGTACAACCCGGCACGCACGTGGACGGCCGAGAACTCGGTCGGCATCGGCGGCTCCTACCTGTGCATCTACGGCATGGAGGGCCCCGGCGGCTACCAGTTCGTCGGGCGGACCGTGCAGGTGTGGAGCGGCTGGCGCCAGCGCGGCTCGTTCGAGCCGGGTTCGCCGTGGCTGCTGCGGTTCTTCGACCGCATCTCCTGGTACCCGGTCGACGCCGACGAGCTGCTCGACCTGCGCGCGGCCAGCGAGGCGGGCGAACTCGAGCTCGACATCACCGAGGGCGAGTTCGCGCTCGCGGACTACCAGCGGTTCCTGGCCGACAACGCCGACGACATCGCGGCGTTCCGCACCAAGCAGACGACGGCCTTCGAGGCCGAGCGCCAGGCGTGGGCGGCGGCGGGCGAGTTCGACCCGAAACCGGAGCCTGTGTCGGTCGCCGCACCGGCGAACGTGCAGGCCCCGCCGGGCGGCCACGTCGTCGAGGCCCCCTTCGCGGCGACGGTGTGGCGCGTCGACGCGCGGCCGGGCGACGTAGTGAACGCGGCCGGCGCGCTGGTCACGCTCGAAGCGATGAAGACCGAGACCGTGATCCCCTCGCCCGCCGAGTACGAGGTGCTGGAGATCCTCGTTTCCCCAGGTGACGAGGTCGCGCAGGGCACACCGCTGGCCGTGCTGGCCAAACGCCAGGACGCCTAGCAAAAGGGGTCGTGAGTGTTTTGACCGGTTCTAACCGGCCGCAACACTCACGACCCCCAGTCTGGGGGCGGTAGGGGTGCGCGAGTAGGGACAGGTCGCGCCGCGCGTGGCACGCTCGGTGCGGCCCCTGAGTGTGCTTTCGCCCACTCGACCGGGGCACAAGCCTGGTTACCCGCCGGTAACAAGGGCTATGGTTCGGGCAGAATTCCCAATCGCAAGGAGCATTCGTGGCCGCACCAGGAACCGCGCTCGCGCCGGACGCGCGCGCGGTGCGCACCGTGGCCTTCGTCGAGGGGGTACGAACCCCGTTCGGCAAGGCGGGCGACAAGGGCATCTACGCCGGCACCCGGGCCGATGACCTGGTCGTCAACACCATCCGCGAACTGCTGCGCAGGCACCCCGAGCTACCGCCGGAGCGCGTGGACGAGGTGGCGATCGCCGCCACCACCCAGATCGGTGACCAGGGCCTGACCATCGGCCGGACCGCCGCGATCCTCGCCGGGCTGCCCAAGTCGGTGCCGGGCTTCGCGCTCGACCGGATGTGCGCGGGCGCGATGACCGCCGTCACCACCACCGCCGCCGGCATCGGCTTCGGCGCGTACGACGTCGTCATCGCCGGCGGTGTCGAGCACATGGGCCGCCACCCGATGGGCGAGGGCGTCGACCCGAACCCGCGCATCATCGCCGACAAGCTGGTCGACCCGACCGCGCTGGTCATGGGCCAGACCGCGGAGAACCTGCACGACCGGTTCCCGCACATCACCAAGCAGCGCACCGACGCCTACGCCGCGCGCAGCCAGGAGAAGTACGCCGAGGCCGTCAAGACCGGCAAGATCGGGCCGGAGCTGGTGCCCGTCGCCACCCGGTCGGCCGAACTCGGCTGGGGCCTCGCGACCGAGGACGAGCCGCCGCGCCCCGGCACCACGCTGGAGCAGCTCGCGGGTCTCAAGACGCCGTTCCGCCCGCACGGCCGGATCACCGCGGGCAACGCGGCCGGGCTCAACGACGGCGCCACCGCCGCGCTGCTCGCCGACGAGGCGACCGCGCGGGAGCTGGGCCTGCCGATCGGCATGAAGCTGGTCGGCTACTCGTTCGCCGGCGTCGAGCCGGAGGTGATGGGCATCGGGCCGGTGCCCGCCACCGAGAAGCTGCTCAAGCGGACCGGTCTGTCCATTGAGGACATCGGGCTGTTCGAGATCAACGAGGCGTTCGCCGTGCAGGTGCTCGCCTTCCTCGACCACTACGGCATCGCCGACGACGACCCGCGCGTCAACCAGTGGGGCGGCGCAATCGCTTGCGGTCACCCGCTGGCCTCCTCCGGCGTTCGGCTGATGACGCAGCTTTCGCGTCAGTTCGCCGAGCGCCCCGACGTGCGCTACGGCCTGACGACCATGTGCATCGGCATCGGCATGGGCGGCACCGTGATCTGGGAGAACCCGGCTTTCGAGGGGAAGAAGTAAATGACTTTCACCGCTGAAGAAGCGCAGAAGGCCTTCCCTGACGAGGTCGTCACGAAGGCCGTCACCCGGCTCGTGAAGGTGCCGGGGCTGGACAAGCCGGTCGCGCTGATCACCTTGGACAACGGGCTCGACCACACCCGGCCGTCCACCTTCGGGCCGCAGGGCCTGGTGAGCCTGAACTCCGCGCTGGACGTGGCGTTCGCCGCCGAGCCCGCGGCGATCGCGGTCACCGGCAAGCCGTTCATCTTCGCCGTCGGCGCGGACCTGTCCGGGGTGGAGTCGGTGTCCGACCCGGAGCTGGCGCGCCAGATCGCGCAGACCGGGCACGATGTGTTCCGCAGGCTCACCGAGACCAAGGTCCCGACGTTCGGGTTCATCAACGGCGCGGTGATGGGCGGCGGGCTGGAGCTCGCGCTGTCGTGTCACTACCGGACGCTGTCGGAGAACGCGGCGGCGATCGCGTTCCCCGAGGTGTTCCTCGGCCTGTTCCCCGGCTGGGGCGGCACGCAGCTGCTGCCGAACCTGATCGGGCCGGACGCCGCGGTGACCGTGATCATCGAGAACGCGCTGGCGCAGAACAAGATGCTGAGCGTCAAGCAGGCCGCCGAGCTGGGCATCGTCGACGAGGTGTTCGGGTCCGCCGACTATCTGGAGCAGTCGCTGCTCTGGCTGTCCAAAGTGGTCCGTGGCGAGATCACGCCCGCACGCCGCGAGATCGACCGCGGCGCCGAGTGGGACGCGGCGCTCGCCCGCGCCAAGGCCATTGTGGACGGACGCACGCACGGCGCGTCGCCCGGCGCGACCAAGGCCGTCGAGCTGCTGGAGCTGGCGCGCGAGAACGACCTCGACCGCGGCTACGCGGCCGAGACCGACGGGCTCGCCGAGTTGCTGATGAGCGACGTCCTGCGTGCCGGGCTGTACTCGTTCAACCTGGTCAACAAGCGGGCCAAGCGGCCTGCGGGCGCACCGGACAAGTCGCTGGCGCGCAAGGTGAACAAGGTCGGCATCGTCGGCGCCGGGCTGATGGCGAGCCAGATGGCGCTGCTGTTCGTCCGCCGCCTCAAGGTGCCGGTCGTGCTGACCGACGTCGACCAGGCGCGTGTGGACAAAGGTGTGTCCTATGTGCACGGTGAGATCGACAAGCTTCTGGCCAAGAAGCGCGTCTCGCAGGACGGCGCCAACCGGCTGAAGGCACTGGTCACCGGTTCGCTCGACAAGGCCGCGTTCGCCGACGCCGACTTCGTGATCGAGGCCGTCTTCGAGGAGCTCGGCGTCAAGCAGAAGGTCTTCGCGGACCTGGAGCAGTACATCAAGCCCGAAGCGATCCTGGCGACGAACACCTCGTCGCTGTCGATCACCGCGATGGCGTCGGGCTTGCGGCACCCGGAGCGGGTGGTGGGCTTCCACTTCTTCAACCCGGTCGCCGTCATGCCGCTGCTGGAGATCGTCCGCGCCGAGAAGACCGACGACGCGACGCTGGCGACCGCGTTCGCGCTGGGCAAGTCGCTCAAGAAGTCCAGCGTGCTCGTGAAGGACGCAAGCGCTTTCGTCGTCAACCGGCTGCTGCTGCGCTTCCTCGGCGAGGTGCTGATCGCCGTCGACGAGGGCACCCCGTTCGAGGTCGCGGACAAGGCGCTGGAGCCGCTCGGCCTGCCGATGACCCCGCTGGTGCTCATGCAGCTGGTCGGCCCGGCGATCGCGCTGCACGTCGGCGAGACGCTGCACGAGGCGTTCCCGGACCGCTTCAAGGTCAGCGAGAACCTGGCCAAGTTCGTCAAGGCGGGCAAGTCCGGCGTCTGGCAGTGGGACGCCGCGGGCAACGCGACGGTCGACCCCGAGGTCGACGCGTTGTGGCAGCGCGGCGACGCACCGTCCACAGAGGACGAGGTGCGCGCGCGGGCGCTGGCGGCGATCGCCGAGGAGATCCGGATCATGCTCGACGAGGGCGTGGTCGCCCAGGCGCAGGACATCGACCTGTGCCTGATCCTCGGCGCGGGCTGGCCGTTCTGGCTCGGCGGCATCACGCCGTACCTGGACCGCGCTGGCGTCTCGGAAAAGGTCAACGGCAAGCCGTTCCTCGCCCCGGGCGTCGCCTCGGTCCCGGCGGGCTAAGGGCTCGGTGGGCAAAGCGGGCTTTATCCCGGGCGCTTGCCCGGGATAAAGCCCGCTTTATCCCGCCGCCGCAGGGCCGGTGAGTGCGGTTCGCGGCGTTGAACGCCCTGATTCCTCCTCAGTCAACCCGCTTGACCAAGCCTGATGAACGCGGCGTATGTGACGCTGACCGTTACATACGCCACTTTTGTGCGATCCGGCGCAGGGCGACCGCGCCCAGGGCCCGCCAACCGCGGCAGGGCAAGCGACGTATAGCCCCCGCATCCGGGATAAAGCCCGCTTTATGCCGGTCGACAACGCGCACGCGAATGCCGGCGACAAGTACTTGTCCGGTGTTCGACCTGGAGGAGTGTGCGTGAGATCGACCAGACGTGTGACAACCCTGTTCGCGGCGGTTCTGCTGTGCGCGAATGTCGGCGCGGCCGCGGCGAGCCCCGATGGCCTGCCACGGCCAGGCAGCGACGGCGCGGGCGACAGCTACTTCCCGCTGAGCGGCAACGGCGGCTACGACGTCGCCGAGTACGACCTCGACATCGGCTATGTGCCGTCGTCGAAGGAACTCACCGGCCAGGCCAAGATCTCGGCGAAGGCCACGCAGTCGCTGAGCTCGTTCAATCTCGACCTGCACAAGCTGACCGTCGACGCGGTCAAGGTCAACGGCGTGCCCGCGAAGTTCTCCCGCACGGGCGACGAACTCACCGTCACGCCCAGGCTGCCGTTGTGGAAAGGCCTGCCGTTCACGGCGGAGATCACCTACCACGGTGTGCCCGAAGCGCTCGAGAATCCCCGGTCGGGCCCCGGCGGCTGGCGGTTCTCCGAGTCAGGGGGTGCCTTCGTGCAGGGGGAACCGCTCTCGGCGTCGACCTGGTTCCCGGCGAACGACACACCCCGGGACAAGGCCGCCTTCCAGCTCGCGGTGACCGTGCCCAGCGAGTGGACCGTCGTCGCGAGCGGGCGGGAAACCGGGACACGTACGTCGCCGCGCGGCACCACGTACCTGTGGTCGCAGCGGACGCCCGCCGCGCCCTACCTGGTCACCGTGGCCATCGACAAGTGGAAGATCGTGCGCGGCAAGATCGGCGACGGCGTCCCGACGGTCCACGCGTTCCAGCCGGACAGCGACGATGCAGAGAACCAGCGGATCGTCGACGATCTGCCCTCGATCATCGGCTTCTTCTCAGAGCAGTTCGGGCCTTATCCGGTCGATTCGGCGGGCGGCATCTTCCTGCGCGGCAGCGAGTCGAACCATTCGCTGGAGACCATCGGGCGGCCGATCTACAGCAGCGGCGGCCGCGAGACGATCATCCACGAAACCGCGCACCAGTGGTTCGGCGACGCTGTGTCGGTCGGCGGTTGGAAGGACATCTGCCTCAACGAGTGCCTGGCCACGTACGCGCAGTGGATCTTCCCGTCCGGCGACCCGGACTCGAACATCGACAGGTACTACGACTTCAAGCTCGGCCAGTACGACCGCTTCATCGGCTGGGACGACCCGGCGGACAAGCTCTACGACATGGGCAGGGAGAACCTTTTCCGCGCGGTGTACGACAAGGGGCCGCTGGCGATCCACGCCCTGCGCCGCACCGTCGGTGACGACACGTTCTTTCAGCTGCTGAAGACCTGGGTCGCCGAGCATCGCGACGGCACCGCGACCACGCAGGACTTCCAGAGGCTCGCGGAGCGGCTCTCGCACAAGAACCTGCAGCCGTTCTTCGACGCCTGGTTCTACCACGTCGGCAGGCCCGCCGAGGAGTTCCTGCACCCCAAGGCCTAGCGGGTCGTGGATAAAGCGGGCTTTATCCCGGGCGTTTTTCCCGGGATAAAGCCCGCTTTATCCCGGGCGGGACCTCACGTGACATTCCTGACAGATCGCGAGCGGCGCATGGGGCGTTCTCCGGCACGACACCGTCCGTTCACCGGCTGCGTTTAGCGTCCAGCCGACTTCATCGGCTCGGCAGCAGGAGTGACATGACCAGCGAGAACGTGGACCGCCGTGGGTTCCTGAAGCGGGCGGGACTGCTCGGCGCGGCGGCCGCCGCGGGTGGGCCCGTGCTCGGCGCGCGGCCTGCCGAAGCGTCCGGGATCGAGCTGGATATCGATCTCGGGCTGCTGTTCGGGCGGGAGAGATACCAGTGGCTGGCCGGGGACCATCACATCCACACCCAGTACTCGTACGACGCCATGTACACAGTGGACCGGATCGTCGGCGGCGGGCGGCGCAACGGCGCCGACTGGATGGTCATCACCGACCACGGGCACGCCACGCACGAGAAGTCCTCTGTGGAATCGACGAGCAAGGATGTCCTTGCCGCACAACGGAAGTACCGCGACACGCTGCTGTGGCAGGGCATGGAGTGGAACGTGCCGGGCGCCGAGCACGCGACGCTGTTCTTCCAGGCCGGTGCGAACCAGGCGGCGAAGCTGCGTGAGTTCGAGCGGAACTTCGACTGGCGGCTGACCGGCACCGAGGCGGGCACGCCCGCGAACGAGGCGAAAGCGCTTGCCGCCATCCGGTGGCTGGTCGAGCAGGAGCGCACCGGGCAGATCCACGCGCCGGTCGTGCTGATCAACCACCCGCTGCGCAACGGCCGTGTCTCCCCGCACGAGCTGCGCGCGCTGCGGGACGCGGCGCCCGGCATCGTGATCGGGATGGAAGGCGCGCCCGGCGCGCAGGCCGACGGGTTCCCGGTCCCGCTCGGCAACGGGCAGGGGCACCGCGGCGGGTACGGCAACTCCCCCGGCGCCAACTCGTGGGCCGGGTTCCCGGCCGAGGCGTACCGCACCTACGGCGGGTTCGACTGGTCGGTCGCGAAGGTCGGCGGGCTGTGGGACTCGATGCTGGCCGAGGGCAAGCCGTGGTGGATCACCAGCAACTCCGACGTGCACTACGGCCGGGGTGACACGCTCGTCCGGCCGCAGGTGCCGGACGGCTGGTACGACGGCACCGGCAAGTACCCCGACCCGATCGAGACCGGGGTCAAGCAGTTCTTCCCGCCCTACGCGGACTTCTACCCCGCCGAGTTCAGCCGCACCTATGTCGGCGCGACGCGCCGCAGCTACGAAGGCGTGCTCGAAGGCCTGCGCGCGGGCCGTGTCTGGGTGAACCACGGCGGGCTGGTCGACGCGCTCGAGGTCGGGGCGCGCGGCGGCTGGGGTGACACGGCGACGCTCGGCGGCAGGCTGCGGGTGCGGCGCGGCGACTCGGTCACGGTCGTCGTCTCGGCGCGGCTGGCGAGCCAGCCCAACGGCGGCGGGTCCATCCCGAGGCTGGCCAGGCTCGACCTGATCTCGGGCCCGGTCACCGGCAAGTGCGATCCCGACACCGTGTCCGCTCCGGGCACCCGGGTGGTCGACTCGTTCGAACCGCGCTGGGCTCCGGGCAGGCACGTCACCTTCCGGCACACCTTCCGCAACGTGCGTGAGCCATTCTACGTCCGCGTCCGCGGCACCGACGGCAAGCGGCACGCCGACGGCGGTATCGAGCCGATCGCGGACGTGGTCGGCCAGGCGAACCCCTACGAGGACATGTGGTGCTACGCCAACCCCATCTTCGTGGACGTGCGCTGACGGTAAGTTCGGCCGTATGCCGAGACGCCTCTTCCTGCGCGCGATCATGGCCGCGCTGCGGTTCCTGCTGAACCTGCCGGAGCCGCTGCTGCGGGTGGTCGCCGGCCGCCCCGTCGAGATCGACGGGCAGCGGCTGGCGACCACCGCGCAGGTCATGATCCGCGTCTCGAAACTGGCGCCGTTCGACTATCCGCACACCAACGGCAGCGTCGAGCGGGCGCGCGGTGAGCTGAACGCGGCGGGGGTGCTGGCGGGCTCCGGCATCCGCGCGCGGGTGCGCACCACCGATTCGTCGTGCAAGGGACCGGGCGGGGCGATCCCGCTGCGGCTCTACGAACCGCACGGGGTCGCCGCGCCCGGCCCGGCGCTAGTGTTCTTCCATGGCGGCGGTTTCGTGCTCGGCAGCATCGACACGCACGACGGCGCGTGCCGCTATCTGGCGGCCGAAGCGGGCGTTCGCGTCATTTCGGTCGACTACCGGCTCGCGCCCGAGAACCGCTTTCCCGCCGCGGTCGAGGACGCGCTCGCCGCGTTCGAGCATGTGCGCGCCAACTCCGCGGACTTCGGCGCCGACCCGGGACGGATCGCGGTCGGCGGCGACTCCAGCGGCGGCAACCTCGCGGCGGTCGTCGCGCACGCGGGCGCGCGCGGGGACATCCCGTGCCCGGCGTTCAGCCTGCTGCTGAACCCGGCGACGGACGCGTTCGGCACGCACGCGTCGCAGGAGCTGTTCGGGCTCGGTTTCCGGCTCGACACCGAGGAACGCGACTGGTACCGCGACAGCTATTTAGTCGACTTGGCGCTTTGCCGAGACCCGCGCGCGTCGGTGCTGTACGACGACCAGCTCGACGGCCTGCCGCCGACTTACGTGGCTACGTCCGGCTTCGATCCGCTGCGCGACGAAGGCGAAGCGTACGCGCGCCGTCTCCAAGAAGCCGGGGTTCCGGTCGTTCTCAGGCGGCATGAAGGGCTGCTCCATGGCTTCGCGAGCCGCGCGGGTGTCGACCCCGACGCGCGCGTCGCCTTGCAGCACGCGGCAGGTGTCTTACGCGCCGGTTTGGCGCTCACCACCCCATGAGCCTCGCGTTTTCGACATACTGGAAGAAGTCGAATTCCTTGGGGTGATGGAAAAATGCCATTCCGGTTCGGAGTCGTCGCGGCCCCGCAAAGCGGCGCTGACCAGTGGCTGGCCACCGCGCGCCGCGCGGAGGAGCTGGGCTACTCGACCCTGCTGACGCCCGACAACCTTTACCTGCCTTCGCCATCGGTCTCGCTCGCCATCGCGGCGGGCGCCACGACCACGCTGCGTGTCGGCACCTTCGTCTACGCGGGCCCGCTACGGACGCCGCGTGCGACGGCTTGGGAAGCGCACAGCCTTGCGCTGCTCACCGGCGGCCGGTTCGAGCTGGGCATCGGCACCGGGTTGCCGTCGATGCGCGAGCAGGCCGAAGAACTCGGCCTGCCCTATGGCGACGCGGCGGAACGCCTGGAGCAGATCGGCACGACGATCGATCACGTCCGGCGGCTCGACGGCGAGCAGCACACACCGGTGATGATCGCGGCGCGCGGCCCGAAGGCCCGCGCGCTCGCGGCCGCCCGCGCGGACATCGCGATGCTCTCGTTCGACACGCTCGAGACCCGTGCCGGGGCGAAGGCGATCATCGACGACATCCGCACGGCGGCCGGTGACCGCGAACTCGAGTACGCGATGAACATCTTCGTGGTCGGCGAGGAGATCCCGCCGTGGATCCAGCGCTTCATCGGCGCCGGCATCGAGACGCTGATCAAGCACGACTCGCTGACCATGGTGCGCGGCAGCATCGACGAGATGGCCGCCGAGCTCGAACGGCGGCGCGACGAGTTCGGTGTCTCCTACGTGACGGTGAACGGCGCGTTCATGGAGGAGTTCGCCCCGCTGGTCGAGCGCCTCGCGGGCAAGTAGGCCTAGCGCAGGGCGGGCAGGCGGACCGTCACCGACAGCCCGCCGCCGACGACGGGCTCGGCCGTCACCACGCCACCGTGCGCCTGCACGGCGGCGCGGACGATCGACAGGCCGAGCCCGGCGCCGTTGCGCGCGGTCCGTGCGACCCCCGCGCGGCGGAACGGCTCGAACAGCTCCTCCACCATCGCGGGATCCACCAAGCCACCGGAAGAACGCACCTGCAGGACCGACCATTGTGGACTCGGCAGCACGGTGACGTCGAGCCAGCCGCCGTCGACGTTGTGCCGCACCGCGTTCTCCAGCAGGTTGCCCGCGACGCGTTCCAGCAGCGCCGGATCACCGAAGACACCGGCGGGCGGCGTCCGGAAGTCGGCGCGGATATGGCGATGCTCGGCCTCGCGTTCGACCGCGCGCCAAGCACTCCCGGCCACGGCGGCGAGGTCGACCGGTTCGCGGACGACCAGCCCGGCGCCATCGGTGCGGGCCAGCAACAGCAGAGAGTTGACCAGCTGGCCTGCCCGCTCGGTCGCCTCCCTGACCACGCCGCCCATCCGGCGCAGCTCGGCCTCGTCCGCGTCGTCGTCGGCGAGCGTCACGTCGAGCTCGGTGCGGATGACCGCGAGCGGGGTGCGCAGCTCGTGGCTGGCGTTCGCGACGAACCGGCGCTGCGCGTCGAACGCGGACTGCAGCCGGTCGAGCATGTCGTCGAAGGTGTGCGCGAGCTCGGCCAGCTCGCCGCGCGACTCCCGCGAGCCGATGCGCTCCCCCATCGACTCGACCTGCAGCCGCCGCGCGGTGCCGGTGATGTCGCGCAGCGGCCGGAGCACGCGCGAGGTGAACGTCCAGGCGAGGATCCCGGCCGCGCTCACCACGAACACGAACGCGATCGAGCCGAAGACGAGCACGTTCCGGCGCGCGTGCCTGCGCAGATGATCGGCGAGCGCGGACGCGTCGACGTCGATCCCGTCGACGCGGACCGCGGTGCCCGGCGGCATCTGCGGCACGGCCGCGACGGCGTCACCGACGAGCTTCCATGCCAGCCAGAGCAGGCCGAGGCTGGCGACGGCGGTGAGGCCGGTGGCCAGCAGTGTGATGCGGGCTCGCAGGCCCCGCACCGGGATCAGTTTCACCCCGCAGTTGTACCCGTCGCCGGTACCCGGTAGCCCGACCCCACGACGGTTTCGATGATGCCGGGTTCGCCGAGCTTCTTGCGCAAGGTCATCACGGTGACCCGCACGGTCGTGGTGAACGGGTCGGCGTTCTCGTCCCACACCCGTTCGAGCAGCTCCTCGCTGGAGACCACGGACCCGGCCGCGGACAGCAGCACCTCGAGCACGCCGAACTCCTTGCGGGTCAGATCGACCGGCCCGGTGCTGCGGCGCACGGTTCGCTTGGCCGGGTCGAGCTCGACGTCACCGGCGGTCAGCAGCGGCGGCGCGGCGGGCGTCGCGCGCCGCCCGAGCGCGCGCACCCGCGCGACCAGCTCGGGGAAGGCGAACGGCTTGGCCAGGTAGTCGTCGGCGCCGAGCGAAAGCCCCTCGACCCGGTCGGAGACGGACCCGCTCGCGGTCAGCATCAGCACGCGCGTCAGCTCACCCGAGCTGACGATCTCGCGGCACAGCTCGTCGCCGGACATGCCGGGCAGGTCCCGGTCCAGCAGCACCACGTCGTACCGCGTGATGGTCGCCTTCTCATGGCCGTCGTCGCCGTTGAGCGCGATGTCCACGGCCATGCCCTCACGACGCAGACCACGCGCGATCGCGTCGGCCAAGGGCTCTTCGTCTTCAACTACCAGAATCCGCACTCCACTACGGTGCCATAGTTTCCTGAGAGTGACCTTTAAGGACTTGACACCCGGGCGAGGGACTCGTGAGCGTTGCGGGCGGTTCTAACCGCCCGCAACGCTCACGAGCCCTTCGCCCAGCGCAGGGCGAACCACAGCTCCATCCGCGTCTCAGGGTCCGCGAGGTCGACGTCCAAGGCACGCTCGATCTGCCCGATCCGATGCCGCACGCTGTTCCGATGCACGCCCAGCGCCGCGGCCGTCCGATCCCACCCGCCGTGATGGGCCAGCCAGGTCCGCAACGTCTCGACCAGTTCGCTGTCCCGTGACTCGTCCAGCGCACGCAACGGCGCCAGCACCGACGCCGCGAAACCGCCCGCAGCGGCAGGCGTGATCAAGGAAGCCAGGCCCAAGCCCGCGGCATCCGCGACGACCGGGCGCTGCAAAGCCCGCGCCCGGTCCAGCAAAGCCTCCGATTCCGCCAAAGCATCAGGCAAGCCCGAAGCAGGCACCGAAGTCCCCACCACCGCCAGCCAGCCGTGTGCCCGGAGATCGTCCACGTCCGGAACGGCGGAGGCGATCGCGACGAAACCGTCGGCCGTCACCTCGACCAGCGGGGTGTCCAGACGCGCGCGCAGCCAGTCGTAGCGCGACGCGACCTCGTCCGGGCCGCGCCGGTAAGGAACCCCGCGGACGAGCCGGGATTCGCCCAGTCCGACCGCCCGGCCGAGCAGCAAAGCCGTCGCGACCGCGCCCAGCGAAGCGGCGTCCGAGCCCGTCCGCCCGGCCAGGCCGAGCAATGCCGCGCCCACCGCGAGGATCGCGCGGTCGGTGCGGTCGAAGCGCTCGGCGCGTCCGGTCACCAGCAGATGCGAGGCCGTCGCCTGCGGGTAGACCGGCTGGGCGACGACGAAAGTGCCGTCCGGCAAGGAGGTCGACGCGATGCGGATGCCCGAGCCTGCGCGCAGGGTGGCGAGCAGGTCGCCCACTTCCGGGGGCAGCGGGCGGGGTGCGCCGCGGTCGGCCGCGAACTCGCCGGACGCGTCCACGAGGGCGACCCAGGCGTCCATGCGGGTGGCCAAGGTGGTCGCCAGTTCGCCCAAGCCGTCGCCCGCCGCGCGGGTGAGGGCTTCGCGGGCTTCGGCGACGCGGCGTTGCTCGCGGTGGGAGGCGTCGCTCAGCGCGTCGGCGACCGCGCGGCTGATCGCGAGGAACGGGGTGCGCGGCGGGACGACGAGCAGGGGCAGGCCGTGGCGGATGCAGGAGCGCCTGAGCCGGTCCGGGAGCGCCGGGTACAGCTCCGGGGTCAGGCCGAAGCCGAGCGCGGTGATGCCGCTCGCGCTCAGCCCGCGCACGTAGAGGTCGACTTCCTCCGGTGAGGACGACAGGTTCACGCCCGCCGACAGCAGCAGCTCGTCGCCCAGCAGGTACGGCCCGGGCTCGCGCATCTCGCTGACGTGCGCCCAGCGGACCGGCAGGTCGAGCGCGCCGGGACGGAGGCTCTCGGTGACGAAGCGGAGGCCGAGATCCAAGTTGCCGGCGACCGCCCGTAACGGGACATTTACGTCGGAGGCCATCAAGTCCGGGTTTGTGGTCATTTCATCCGCAAGATACGTCACCAGGGATGAAATGTCCCATGTCGATCAGGGTGACGCCGACCCTACGGTGGCCCGAACAAGCAGGACCGAGCAGTGAGGAGAACACCGTGGCCGGTGACTACGCGGTGATCGCGCTCTACGTGGCAGGCATGATCGGGATCGGCTGGTGGGGCCTCAAGCTCGCCAAGACCAAGTCCGACTACCTCGTCGCGGGCCGCAGGCTCGGCTGGTTCATGTACTCCGGCACCATGTCGGCCGTCGTGCTCGGCGGCGCGTCGACCATCGGCGGGATCGGGCTCGGCTACAAGTTCGGCATCTCCGGCGCCTGGCTGGTGCTCTCGATCGGCATCGGCATCATCGTGCTGCACGCCGTGTTCGCGCGGCGGCTGGTGAAACTGCGCGTCTACACCGTCGGCGAGATGCTCGACCTGCGTTACGGCGGCTCGACCAGCACCATCTCCGGCGTGGTCATGTGGGCGTACACGCTCATGCTGACCGTCACCTCGACGCTGGCGTTCTCGACCGTGGTCAAGGTGATGTTCGACGTGCCGTCCGCGGTCGGCATCGGCATCGGCGGCGGGATCGTGGTGCTCTACTCGGTGCTCGGCGGCATGTGGTCGATCACGCTGACCGACATCGCGCAGTTCGTGATCAAGACGATCGGCATCCTGTTCATCCTGCTGCCGGTTGCGCTGACCAAGGCGGGCGGCTTCGACGGCATGCGCGACCGCCTCGACGCGAGCTACTTCGAGTTCACCGCGATCGGCGGCGAAACGATCGTCACGCTGCTGCTCGTCTACGGCTTCGGCCTGCTGATCGGCCAGGACATCTGGCAACGCGTGTTCACCGCTCGCACCCCGAAGATCGCCACCGGCGGCGGCCTCATCTCTGGCGTGTACTGCCTGGTCTACGCCGTCTCCGGCGCGCTGATCGGCACCGCGGCGAAGTCGCTCTACCCCAGTCTCGCCAGCAAGGACGAAGCGTTCGCGACGATCGTCGAGGACCTGCTGCCGACCGGCGTGCGCGGCCTGGTGCTGGCCGCCGCGCTGTCCGCGATGATGTCGACCGCCAGCGGCGCGCTGATCGCCTGCTCGACCGTGAGCACCTCCGACCTGCTCGCCAAGCTCCGCGGCAAGTCCGCCGGAGGCGATGACGACGTCCACAAGAACCGCATCACCACGCTGGTGCTCGGCCTCGTCGCGATCGGCATCGCCATGGTGGTGACCAGCGTGATCGACGCGCTGACCATCGCCTACGACATCCTGGTCGGCGGGCTGCTGGTCGCGATCGTCGGCGCGCTGTTCTGGAAGCGCGGCACCCGCGAGGGCGCGCTGGTCTCGATGGTCGCCGGAACCGTGGCGGTGATCGCGTTCATGTTCATCGACGGCGTCGACGCCAACAGCCCCATCTACTGGGGTCTCGGTGCGAGCCTGGTGACTTATGTCGCCGTCAGCCTGCTGACGCCGCGCACGCCGGAGGCCATCCTGAGTGTGTGGACCCGCCGCCTGAACGGCGACGCGGCCCGCGAAGAAGAACCCGTCAACCAGAAGCAGGAGCTCGCGAAGTGACCGACCAGACCCCGATCGGCCCCGTTGACTCGTCGAAGGTGCCCCGGTTCGCCGGCTTCGCCACCTTCGCCCGGCTGCCCCGCATCGACGAGGTCGAGCGCGCGGATGTGGCCGTGGTCGGGATCCCGTTCGACTCGGGTGTGTCGTACCGGCCCGGCGCGCGCTTCGGCCCCGCCGCGGTGCGCGAGGCGAGCCGCCTGCTCCGGCCGTACCACCCCGGGCTGGACGTCTCGCCGTTCGCCGAGAAGCAGGTGGTGGACGCGGGCGACATCGCGGTCAACCCGTTCAACATCGGCGAGGCGATCGAGACCATCCAGGACACCGCCGAGCGGATGACCGCCGACGGCACCAGGCTGGTCACCATCGGCGGTGACCACACGATCGCGCTGCCGCTGCTGCGGGCCGCCGCCAAGCTGCACGGGCCGGTCGCGATGCTGCACTTCGACGCGCACCTCGACACCTGGGACACCTACTTCGGCGCGCCGTACACGCACGGCACCCCGTTCCGGCGGGCCTCCGAGGAAGGCATCCTCGACACCGAGGCGCTCTCGCACGTCGGCACGCGCGGCCCGCTCTACGGCAAGCGCGACCTCGAAGAGGACCGCCGTCTCGGCTTCGGCATCGTCACCTCGGGCGACGTGCTCAAGCGCGGGATCGACGAGACGGTCGACGCGCTGCGCCAGCGCATCGGCGACCGCCCGCTCTACATCTCGATCGACATCGACGTGCTCGACCCGGCGCACGCGCCCGGCACCGGCACCCCGGAGGCGGGCGGCATGACCAGCCGCGAGCTGCTGGAGATCCTGCGCGGGCTGCGCGACCTGAACCTCATCGGCGGCGACGTCGTCGAGCTGGCGCCCGCTTACGATCATGCCGAGATCACCGCGATCGCGGCGTCTCACGTGGCGTACGACCTGGTGAGCCTGCTGAGCTTGGGGAAGTGAATGTCTGATCAGGAACGCATCGGCGGCGATGTCGTCGTCGAGACCTTGCGCGCGCTCGGCGCCGAGACCGTGTTCGGCCTGCCAGGCCAGCACGCGCTCGGCCTGTTCGAAGCGCTGCGCCGTGCGCCCGACCTGCGGGTGATCAGCTCGCGGGTCGAGAACAACCTGGCCTTCGCCGCCGACGGGCACGCCCGCGCGCTGATGGCCGCGAACCCCGGCGGGCCCGCGCCGGTCACGCCGATGATCGTGTCGACCGGCCCCGGCGCGCTGCTGACGCTGGCGTCGCTGCAGGAGTCGGTGGCGGCTTCGGTGCCGCTGCTCGGCATCTCCAGCCAGATCCCGGTGGCGGGGCTCGGCGGCGGGCGGCACGGCTACCTGCACGAGCTGACCGATCAGCAGGCCAGCTTCCGCGACATCGTGAAGTCGGTGCACGTGGTCCGCACGGTCAGCCAGATCCCGACCGCGCTGCGCGAGGCCTGGGAGTCGGCGGCGACCGTGCCGTTCGGCCCGGTGTGGGTCGAAATCCCGCAGGACGTGCTGCTGGCGCCGACGACGCTGCCGCCGATCACCTCGGTGACCGCGTCGCCCGCGCCGCTCGCCCCGCTGCCCGAGCTCGTCGCCGAGGCGGCGAAACTCCTTGGCGCGGCGTCGAATCCGGTCATCCTGGCCGGTGGCGGCGCGGCACGCTCCGGCGCGCACGCGGAGCTGAAAGCGCTGTCGGAGGCCTTGCGCGCGCCGGTGTTCTCGACCTTCGGCGCCAAGGGCGTCTTCGGCTGGGAGCACCCGCTGTCCGCGCAGTCGTGGATGGAGGACTGGCACAGCACCGAGTACCTGCAGAACGCGGATGTGCTGCTGGTGCTGGGTTCCGGGCTCGGCGAGCTGAGCAGCAACTACCGCGAGTTCGCGCCGCGCGGCACGATGATCCAGGTCGAGGCCGATCTCGGGAAGCTGGAATCGAACTACGCGGCGCTGGGCATCCACGCCGACGTCAAGCTGACGCTCGAGGCACTGCTCGAGTGGGTGCCGATGCGGGAGTCGGACGGCCGCGCCGAAGCCGCGGTCGCCGAGGTGCTGGCCAAGGTCCAGTCCCGATTGGACAGTCAGCCGGTCGAGGTCGAGCGCAAGCTCATCGAGGACATCCGCGCGGCCGTCCCCGAGGGCACGCAGACCTTCTGGGACATGACGATCGCGGCCTACTGGGCCTGGTCGGCCTGGAACTCCGACAACGCGCCGATCCACACCTCGCAGGGCGCGGGCGGGCTCGGCTACGGCCTGCCCGGCGCGCTCGGTGGCGCGGTCGCCACCGGTGGCCCGGTGCTGGCGGTGTCCGGCGACGGCGGCGCGATGTACGGCATCGCCGAGCTCGCGACGGCCGTGCAGCACGAGCTGGACGTGACCTGGCTGATCGTCGACGACGGCGGCTACGGCATCCTGCGCGAGTACCTGACCGGCGCGTTCGGCCAGTCGACCGCGACCGAGCTGTCCCGGCCCGACTTCGTGGCACTGGCCCACTCGTTCGGCGTTTCGGCCACACTGTCCAGTTTGGACAACATCGGCACCGATCTCGGCAAGGCGCTGCGCACGCCAGGCCCGAGCATCGTCGTGCTCCCCGCGCTGCTGAAGATGTTCGCCGCGACCCATCTGGAGAAGTGATGACTGTTCTGAACTTCGTGGACGGCAAGGAAGTCCCGGCAGCGGGCGACCGCACACTGGAGCTGGTGGACCCCGCGACCGGCACGGTGTTCAGCGCCAGCGTCCTCTCGGAGCAGTCCGATGTGGACGCCGCGCTGGAAGCGGCCGAGCGCGCGTTCAAGGTGTGGCGCAAGAGCACCCCGGCCCAGCGTCAGCTCGCGCTGTTGAAGATCGCCGACGCGCTGGAGGCCCGCGCCGAGGAGTTCGCGGACGCCGAAGTCCGCGAGACCGGCAAGATCCGCCAGGTCGTCCTCGACGAGGAAATCCCTGAGTGCGTAAGCGCGTTGCGGTTCTTCGCGGGCGCGGCGCGACACCTCGAAGGCACGGCCGCCGGTGAGTACTCGCCGGGCCTGTCCTCGGTCATCCGCCGTGAGCCGATCGGCGTCTGCGCGCAGATCGCGCCGTGGAACTACCCGCTGATGATGGGCGTCTGGAAGATCGCGCCCGCTTTGGCCGCGGGCAACACCGTCGTGCTGAAGCCCGCCGAGACGACACCCAGCACCGCGGTCCTGCTGGCCAAGGTGGCGTCGGAGTTCCTGCCGCAAGGCGCGTTCAACGTGCTCTGCGGCGACCGCGACACCGGCCGCGCGCTGGTCAAGCACCCGATCACCGAACTCGTGTCGATCACCGGCTCCACCCGCGCCGGCATCGACGTCGCGACGGTGGCGGCGGCCGACCTCAAGCGCACGCACCTGGAACTCGGCGGCAACGCGCCGCTCCTGGTCTTCGACGACGTCGACGTGGCTTCGGCCGCCGAGGGCATCGTCGGCGCGGCGTTCTACAACGCGGGCCAGGACTGCACGGCGGGCAGCCGCGTGCTGGTGCACGAGTCGATCCACGACGAGTTCGTCGCCGAGCTGACCAAGACCGCCGCCGCCCAGACCCCCGGCGAGGACTACGGCCCGCTCAACAGCGCCCCGCAGTTCGACCGCGTGCGCGGGCTCGTCGCCCGCGTGCCGAGCCACGCGCAGGTGCACACGGGCGGAGCCCAGCACGGGACGGACGGGTTCTACTACGCCCCCACGGTGATCTCGGGGCTGGCGCAGGACGACGAGATCGTCCAGGAGGAGATCTTCGGCCCGGTCATCACGGTGCAGAAGTTCGGCTCCGAGGAGGAGGCCGTCGCGCTGGCCAACGGTGTCCCGTACGGGCTGGCGTCGTCGATCTGGACGAACGACCACTCGCGCGCGGTCCGGGTCTCCGGCGAGCTGGACTTCGGCTGCGTCTGGATCAACACGCACGGCCCGCTGGTCTCGGAGATGCCGCACGGCGGCTTCGGGCACTCGGGGCACGGCAAGGACTTGTCCGGCTACGCGTTCAACGAATACACGCGCATCAAGCACGTGATGACGAATCTCGGGTAATGAGTCGTGAGTGTTGCGGCCGGTTCTAGCGGACCGGTACTCGCCTGCCTACCGCCCCGAGTCTCGGCGCGAGTGGGAGTTTTGCTCCGTTAGATGCAGAAATCCTCCCACTCGCTCGGGCTCGTTCACCCTTGGCACGTGACAAGGGGCGCCCTTGCAACGCTCTGGGTGACAAGGGCCGCCCTTGTCACCCAGGCCGGGGCCCGGTGTGTGGGAAACGGAGCGTTGAACGCCTCGTTTCCCGCACACCACCACACAGAAGTCACTTTTGTTCCGCTGAGAGTGACACAAGCCCCGTTCGTGCCGACCAGCCGAGACCACACCCTTAGGGCCGCCCGATCGTCCGTTGTGGCCGCTCGGGCGGCTCTGGTCTGGTATTCCATGATCCGAAACCGTGTGCGCACCGTCTTCGTCGCCGTGCTCGCCGCGGCGGGCACGCTACTGAGCACCGCCGCCGAGGCCTCGACCCAGCCGACCGTCACCTCGGGCATGGTCACCCAGGATCTCGCCTATCAGCGATTCACCTGGGGCGAGCTCCGGGTCGGCGACTGCCACCAGACCAACGGGACACTGACCTTCTACTCCGACGGCACGGGGTACTGGAGTGCCAGGACCTGGACCGACAGCACGCACAGCGGCGACATCTGGCACACGCGGTTCCAGATCGTGGCGGGTGCGGGAGCGGGCGAGTTCTTCGTGCCCGAGCCGCCGAAACCGCACGACTTCCCCACGTTCGACAGCCCGCGCATGGACGACGGCGGCCCGCGCTACGACTGGGGCCGCCCCTTCACCTACGACAAGCTCTATTTCAACTCGGCACGCGAGGTCTACCAGCGCTACAGCTGCTGACCCACTGCTGGGGGTCGTGAGCGTTGCGGGCGGTTAGAGCGAACCGGTATTCGACGACCTGCCCGTGACGTCGCCTTGGCTGGCGTGCACGGGCGGGGCTTGTGTCACGCTCAGCGGAACGAAAGTGACTTATGTGTGGTGGCGTGTGGGAAACGAGGCGTTCAACGCTCCGTTCCCACACGCCGGGCCCGGTCTGGGTGACAAGGGCGGCCCTTGTCACCCAGAGCGTTGCAAGGGCGGCCCTTGTCACGTGCCCAGGGTGGACGAGCTCGAGCGAGTGGAAGAATTTCTGCATCTAACGGAGCAAACCTTCCACTCGTGCCGAGACTCGCGTGGTAGGTAGCCAGTTACCGGTCCGTTAGACCCGGCCGCAACGCTCACGAGCCTTTACTCCTGGGAGGCCACCTGCTGCTCGGCCTCGGCGGTCTTGGCGGGCGCGAGGTTGGCCGTCCACTCGGTCACGCGGCGCGCGACGTCCTGCGCCGTCAGGCCCAGGCGGGTGAGGACCTCGTCGCGCGAGGCGTGCTCGTGGAACTCCTGCGGCACCGCGAGATCGCGCAGCGGCACGTCGCACTCCGCGTCGCGGAAGACCGCCGAGAGCGCCGAGCCGAAGCCGCCGTGGCGGCCGCTGTCCTCCACGGTCACCACGAGCTTGTGCTGCGACGCCAGCGCGACCAGCTCGCCCGGCACCGGCAGTACCCAGCGCGGGTCGACGACCGTCACGCCGATGCCCTGATCGGCCAGGCGGTCCGCCGCGGCGAGACCCAGCTTCGCGAACGCGCCGACCGCGACCAGCAGGACGTCGGCCTCGGCCGACGCGGCCGGGCGGCGCAGCACGTCGACGACGCCGACGCGCTCGAGTGCCGGCACCGAGTCGACCACGCCGCCGCGCGAGAAGCGCAGCGCGCTCGGACCGTCCGAAATGGACACCGCCTCGCGCAGTTCTTCGCGCAGGGTAAGGGCATCGCGGGGCGCGGCGACGTGCATGCCGGGGACCATGCCGAGCAGCGACAGGTCCCACATGCCGTGGTGGCTCTTGCCGTCGGGGCCGGTGATGCCCGCGCGGTCGAGGATCAGCGTCACCGGCTGCTTGTGCAGCGCGACGTCCATCAGGAGCTGGTCGAACGCGCGGTTGAGGAACGTCGAGTAGATCGCGACGACCGGGTGCAGCCCGCCCATCGCGAGCCCGGCGGCCGAGGTGACCGCGTGCTGCTCGGCGATGCCGACGTCGTACCAGCGGTCGGGGAAGGCCTCGGCGAACTTGTGCAGGCCGGTCGAGCGGAGCATGGCCGCGGTGATGGCCACCACGTCGTCGCGGTCGTGGCCGATCTTGACCATCTCGTCGGCGAACACGCCGGTCCAGCTCGGGCCCTTGACCGGGGGCAGGCCGGTCTCGGGGTCGATCGCGTCGGTCTGGTGCATCTGGTCGTGCTCGTCGGAGACGGCGGGCTCGTAGCCGTGCCCCTTCTCCGTGGCGACGTGCACGATGACCGTGCCGCCGAAGCTCTTGGCGTGCTGGAAGGCCTTCTCCAGCGCGACCAGGTCGTGCCCGTCGACCGGGCCGACGTACTTGATGCCGAGGTCGGAGAACATCGGCTGGTGCAGCACTGCGTCCTTGAGACCGGCCTTGGCGGCGTGCAGCGCCGCGTAGATCGGCTTGCCGACCACCGGGACGCGCTGCAGCATCGCGCGGCCCAGGTCGAGGAAGCGTTCGTAGCCGGGCTTGAGCCGCAGCGACGCGAGGTTCTCCGCGAAGCCGCCGATGGTCGGCGAGTAGGAACGGCCGTTGTCGTTGACGACGATGATGACCGGGCGCGAGCGGTCGGCGGCGATGTTGTTCAGCGCCTCCCAGCACATACCGCCGGTGAGCGCGCCGTCACCGACGACGGCGATCGCGTGGCGTCGCTCACCCGCGAGCTTGAACGCCTTCGCGAGACCGTCCACGTACGACAGCGCGGTCGAGGCGTGGCTGTTCTCGACGAGGTCGTGCTCGCTCTCGTCGCGCGCCGGGTAGCCGGTGACCCCGCCGACCTGCCGCAGCTTGTCGAACCCGGCCTGCCGCCCGGTGACGATCTTGTGCACGTAGGACTGGTGGCCGACGTCCCACACGATCGCGTCGCGCGGCGAGTCGAACACCCGGTGCAGCGCCAGGGTCAGTTCGACGACACCGAGGTTCGGGCCGAGGTGCCCGCCCGCGAGGCGGACCTTCTCGACGAGGAAGTCACGGATCTCCGCGGCCAGCCCGCCGAGCTGCTCGTGATCCATCCGCTTCAAGTCAGCCGGTCCGTTGACGGACTCCAGCATCGTCACACCCCACCTCTCGCCTGTTAGTCCGCACAGTCTATCGACGAGTGGCGGTGTTCGACCGTGACCGCGATAATCACACCTTCGGCGTAGACGGATGAGCCCTTGGAGTGGCTTGATGGCGGATTTCTTCATTGGCGGCCGCTGGGTCGACTCGGTGGCAGGCGGCACCAGGGAGATCCGCTGTCCAGCGGACAACTCCCTGGTCGCGACGGTCGCGGAGGCGGTGCCCGAGGACACCGTGGCGGCCATCACCGCCGCCAGAGTGGCCTACGACACCGGCCCATGGCCGTCGACCTCCGCCGCCGAACGGGGGAACCTCCTGCTCAAGGTCGCCGATCTGCTCGATCGCGACTCTGCCGGTTTCGCGCGCGCCGAGTCACTCGATACGGGCAAGCGGCTCGTCGAAAGCGAATACGACATGGCCGATATCGCGGCCTGTCTCCGCTACTTCGGCAAGCTCGCCGGCCAGGACGCCGGGCGGATCGTGGACACGGGCAGCGCGGACTCGTTCAGCCGGATCGTGCACGAGCCGGTCGGCGTCTGCGGCCTCATCACCCCATGGAATTACCCGCTGCTGCAGACAGTGTGGAAGATTGCACCGGCGCTGGCGGCCGGGAACACCTTCGTTCTCAAGCCCAGTGAATTGACCCCGCACACGGCGATCATGTTCATGAAGCTGCTGCAAGAGGCCGGGCTCCCCGACGGCGTTGCCAACCTCGTGCTCGGCGCCGGGCCGCAGGCGGGCGCGCCGCTGTCCGAGCATCCGGACGTCGATCTGGTGTCGTTCACCGGCGGGCTGGCGACCGGCAGGATCATCGCCGCCTCGGCGGCCGCGACCGTCAAGAAGGTCGCGCTGGAACTCGGCGGCAAGAACCCCAACGTGGTGTTCGCCGACGCGGATTTCGACACCGCGGTCGACTACGCGCTCACCGCGGTCTTCCTGCACTCCGGCCAGGTCTGCTCGGCGGGCGCGCGGCTGATCCTCGCCGAGGAGTGGCATGACGAGTTCGTCGCCGAAGTCGTGCGCCGCGCCGAGCTGATCCGGCTCGGCGGCCCGTTCGACGAGCGCGCGGAGACCGGCCCGCTCATCTCGGCCGCGCACCGCGACAAGGTCGAAACCTATGTGGCCAAAGCGATCGAGGAGGGCGCGAAGCTGCTCACCGGCGGCAAGCGGCCGGACGATCCGGCGCTCCAGGATGGCTATTACTACCTGCCGACCGTGCTGGACAACGTCAAACCGGGCGGGTTCGCCGTCACCGAGGAGTCGTTCGGCCCGGTGCTGACCATCGAGACCTTCGCCGACGAGGACGAGGCCGTCCGCCTCGCCAACGACACGCACTACGGGCTCGCGGGCGGCATCTTCACCAACGACGCCTCGCGTGCGCAACGCGTCGCGGGCAGGCTCCGGCACGGCACCGTGTGGATCAACGACTATCACCCGTATCTGCCGCAGGCGGAATGGGGCGGCTTCAAGCAGTCCGGTACCGGGCGTGAGCTCGGCCCGACCGGACTCGGCGAGTACCAGGAGATCAAGCACATCTACCAGAACCTCAAGCCCGCTCCGCAGCGGTGGTTTTCCGGGGAGCCCGCCTAGCGAAAGGACGCGTTATGTCGGCTGACGACGGTCTCGCAGGGTTCGGATACAAGCAGGAACTAGAACGGACGCTAGGCAACTTCCACACTTTCGCCGCCGGCATCAGCTATATCTCGATCCTGACCGGCACGTTCCAGCTCTTCTATTTCGGTTTTTCCTTCGGTGGCCCGGCTTATTGGTGGTCGTGGCCGCTCGTGTTCGCCGGCCAGCTGATGGTCGCGTTGTCCTTCGCCGAACTGGCCGCGCACTACCCGGTGGCCGGTTCGATCTACAACTGGTCGAAGAAACTCGGCAACCCGCACGTGGCGTGGCTGGCGGGCTGGATGATGCTCACCGCGTCGATCGTGACCATCGCGGCGGTAGCGCTGGCCTACCAGATCACGCTGCCGCAGATCGCGTCGTTCTTCCAGTTCGCCGAGGACCCCGCGGTCAACGCGGTGATCCTCGGCGGCGTGCTGATCCTGTTCACCACACTGGTGAACGCCTGGGGCGTCAAGCTGATGGCGACGCTCAACAGTGTCGGCGTGTTCATCGAGCTGATCGCCGCGGTGCTGCTGATCATCGCGCTGGCGGTGAACATCACGCGCGGGCCGTCGGTGGTGATGGAGACGCACGACAAGGGCGCCGGTCAGCCGTGGGGCTACTTCGGCGCGTTCTTGGTGGCGTCGCTGGCTTCCACGTATGTCATGTACGGCTTCGACACCGCGAGTTCGCTCGGCGAGGAGTCGCACGACCCGCGCAAGAACGCGCCCAAGGCGATCATGCGGGCGCTGATCGCGTCGTTCGTCATCGGCGGGCTCATCCTGCTGTTCGCGCTGATGGCCGTGGGCGACATCAACAACCCGCAGATCGACACGGGCGGGCTGCAGTTCATCGTGCTGGACGTGCTGGGCAGCACGGTCGGCAAGATCTTCCTGATCGCGGTGGTCATCGCCATCACCGTGTGCAACCTGGCGGTGCAGTCGGCGGCGATCCGGATGATGTTCGCGATGGCCCGCGACAACAACCTGCCCGCCGGGTCGAAGCTCGCGCGGGTCTCGCCGAAGACCAAGACGCCGGTGGTGCCCGCGGTGATCACCGGCGTGCTCGCGCTGCTGATCCTGGTGGTCAACATCAACCAGCCGCAGATCTTCACGGTGATCACCAGTATCGGCATCATCATGATCTACCTGGCGTACCTGCTGGTGACGGTGCCGATGCTGCTCAAACGGCTGCGCGGGCAGTGGCCGCCGCCCGAGCAGCCCGGCCAGAAGTACTTCTCTCTCGGCAAGTTCGGCCTGCCGGTCAACATCCTGGGCGTGCTGTGGGGCGGCGCGGTCGTGGTGAACCTGGCCTGGCCCCGGCGCGACGTCTACAACGCGACGCCGCCGTATCACTGGTATCTGGAATGGGGCGCGGTGCTGTTCGTCGGCATCGTGGGACTGGTCGGGTTCGGCTACTACTGGTTCGTGCTGCGGCACAAGACCGGGGTGCTGGCCGACCACGCGGCGATCGAGGAGGTTCTGGGTGACTGACGAGTACGACTACATCGTGGTCGGCGGCGGCACGGCGGGCTCGGTGGTCGCGGCCAGACTGACCGAGGACCCGTCGGTCACGGTCTGCCTGCTGGAGGCCGGGCCGTCCGATGTGGACGATGACGCGGTGCTCTCACTCACCAAGTGGATGGCGCTGCTGGAGTCGGGCTACGACTGGGATTACCTTGTCGAGCCTCAGGAATCCGGCAACTCCTTCCTGCGCCACGCCAGGGCCCGCGTGCTCGGCGGCTGCTCGTCGCACAACTCGTGCATCGCCTTCTGGGCACCGGCCGAGGACTTGGACGAGTGGGCCTCTCTCGGCCTGCCCGGCTGGTCCGCCGCCGACGTTTTCCCGCTGTACAAGCGTCTTGAGACCAACGACGGGCCAGGCGAGCACCACGGCCGCTCCGGCCCGGTGACCATCCGCTCGGTCAAACCGCACGACCCGACCGGCGTCGCACTGCTCGAAGCCTGCGCGCAGGCGGGTATCCCCCAGGTCGAGTTCAACTCGGGCACGACGGTCACCCACGGCGCGAACTGGTTCCAGATCAACGCCCGCGAGGACGGCACGCGCTCGTCGGCCTCGGTCTCGTACCTGCACCCGGTGCTGGACCGGCCCAACCTCGACGTCCGCACCGGCGCCCGCGTCCGGCGGCTGACCTTCGACGGCAAGCGCTGCACCGGCGCCGAGTACCTGGCCGACGACCTGATCCACGGCGTCCCGCTGCGCGCGCGGCGCGAGGTGATCCTGAGCTCGGGCGCGATCGACACGCCCAAGCTGCTGATGCTCTCCGGCATCGGCCCGGCCGAGCATCTGCGCGAGGTCGGCGTCGACGTGCTGGTCGACTCCCCCGGCGTCGGCTCGAACCTCCAGGATCACCCCGAGGGCGTGATCCAGTGGGACGCCAAGCGGCCCATGGTCACCGAATCCACGCAGTGGTGGGAAATCGGGATCTTCACCACGACCGAGGACGGCCTCGACCGCCCTGACCTGATGTTCCACTACGGCTCCGTGCCGTTCGACATGAACACGCTGCGCCACGGTTACCCCACGACGGAGAACGGCTTCTGCCTGACCCCGAACGTCACGCGCAGCCGCTCGACGGGCACGGTTCGCTTGCGCAGCAGGGATTATCGCGACAAGCCCCGGGTGGATCCGCGGTACTTCAGCGACCCGCACGACATGCGCGTGATGACCTACGGCATCCGCCTCGCCCGCAAGATCGCCTCGCAGCCCGCGCTGGCGGAATGGGCGGGCGCCGAACTCGCGCCGGGCCCGGACGCCCAGTCCGACGACGAGATCGCCGACTACCTGCGCAAGACGCACAACACGGTCTACCACCCGTCGTGCACGGCGAAGATGGGCGGCGACGACGACCCGATGGCGGTGCTGGACGCCCGGCTGCGGGTCCGCGGCGTCGACGGCCTGCGGGTCGCGGACGGCTCGGCGATGCCGTTCCTGGTCGCGGTCAACCCGTGCATCACGACCATGGCCATCGGCGAGAAGTGCGCCGACCTCCTCAAGGCCGACGCCTAGCCGGTCGTGAGTGGTATGGCCGGTTCTAACCGGCCATACCACTCACGAGCCCTACGCCGGGTGGTACGCCCGGTACAGCTCGGAAACCTGAGTGTGGGTGAGCGCGCCTTGGTAGAGGCGGACATCGTCGACGTCACCAGGCCAGAACTTGTCCGCCTGCCCCGCCGTCTTGGCCGCGCCGATACGCAGGCCGCCGCCGGCGTTCCACGGTGTGGTGAGCGTGCCTTCACCACTCAGGGTGCCGTCGAGGTAGATGCGAACCCGCTGCGCCGCGGCGTCGTACACGCCCACCAGATGCGCCCACTGGCCGACCTCCGTCGGGAAGATGGTCACGGCGACCTTGGTCACCTGGGCGTTGTCCGTGTCGGATTCCGGTCCCTGGAACGACCACGCGCCGAACTGGTTGTTGTCATCGTCCACGATGTGCCCGAGCCGGAACTTGCTGGTCCGGTCGCCGTCCACGCTGACAGCGGTGACCTCACCGAAGTTCTTCGCCGAGAGCCGCACCCACGCGGAGACCGAGAAACTCTGGTCCGTGGCGATGTCGACGTGGTCGCCGAGCGCCTGGCCGCCGACACCGTCGAAGTTCAGCGCTCCGCCGGTGAACGACGCTCCGCCGAGCAGGCCGAGCTGCCGCCCGGCCACGACGTCGGCCGCCGTGGCGCCCTGCGTCTCGTCCAGCGGCCAGTGGTTCGCGAGCGCCGGATCGGCGGGCGAGGCTCCCGCGGCGGGTGTCACGGCGAGTGCGGCGAGCGCGGCGGCCGCGATCACGAGGGCACGACGGCTCAGGACAGGTGACTTCATCTGCTCCCCCACAGTGAGTACGTGAGCCACCAGTCTTCTCGACCGGCCGCGGCGCGCGCAACGTTTTCAAGCCTGGCTGAATGCGGGCGTATCATCCCCGGAACCGACTTCCGAGGAGACGGATGAGATCCGAGCACCAGCCGGCGGGCATCGACCTCGACCGGCCGAACGCGGCGCGCGCCTACGACTGGGCGCTCGGCGGCACGGCGAACTGGGCCATCGACCGGCAGTACGGCGAGATGGCGCTCAAGGCGTATCCCGAGCTACGCCAGGCGACGCGGGCGAATCGCGCGTTCCTGGGCCGGGCGGTGCGGTACTGCATCGAGAACGGGGTCACCCAGTTCCTCGACCTCGGGTCCGGCATCCCGACCATGGGCAACGTGCACGAGATCGCCGACGAGCTCGACCCGGACAGCCGGTGCGTCTACGTCGACATCGAGCCGGTGGCGGTCGCGCACGCGCGGATCCTGCTCGAAGAAGAAGGCGACCCGGACCGCCACGCGGTGATCCACGCCGACCTCTGCAACCACCGCCAGGTGTGGCAGGAGGCCTTCGAGACCGGCGTGCTCGACCCGGACAAGCCGATCGGCATGCTGACGGTGGCCGTGCTGCACTTCGTCCCGGACTCGACGGGCGTCGCCGACGCGATCCGCGCCTACCGCGACCTGCTTCCTGCCGGGTCGCTGTACGTGATCTCGCACCTGACCGACTCCGAGGTCGAGAACGACACGAAGAGCCAGCTCGCGGACCTGAAGGAAGTGAGCAAGCGCTCCAGCACGCCGGGCGTCCTGCGCAGCACCGAGGAGGTGCGGGCGTTCTTCGGCGATTTCGAGCTGGTCGAACCCGGCCTGGTGCCGGTCGGCGAATGGCACCCGGACGACCTGGACCCGACCGTGCGGACCGCGATCGGCGGCGTCGCCCGCAAAACGCGCTAGGGAGTCGTGAGTGGTATGGCCGGTTCTAACCGGTCATACCACTCACGACAACAGCGCCACGCACTCCACGTGGTGCGTCATCGGGAAGGCGTCGAACGCCCGCAGGTCCGTGAGGCCGTACCCGTGCTCCGCGAACGTCGCCACGTCCCGCGCCAGCGCGGCGGGATCGCAGGCCACGTAGACGATCCGGTCCGGCTGCCCGGCCACGATCGCCTCGACGACGGCCTTGCCGGCACCCTTGCGCGGCGGGTCGAGCACGACCACGTCGACCGGCTTCTCGGCGGCCTCGAGCAGACGCTCGACGCGACCGCACTCCCAGCGCACCTGCGGCAGATCGGCCAGGTTCTCCCGTCCGTCCTCGACGGCTTGGTACCCCGATTCGATCGCCAGCACGTCGCCGTCCGGCCCGACCTGCCCGGCCAGCACCGAAGCGAAAAGTCCCACCCCGGCGTACAAATCCCACGCGCGGCCGCCGCGCGGCGCCTCGGCCCATTCGCCGACCAGTGACGCGAAGGTGTTCGCCGCGTCGGGATGCACCTGCCAGAAACCGTGCGCGTCGAACCGCCAGTCGCGCCCGGCCGCGTGCTGGAACGCCGTGCCGCCGATGAGCTGCCTGCCCCGGGTCTTTCCTTTGACCGTGGTGAGTTCGCGCAGGTGCGAACGGCTCGAGCCGTCGAGCGTGACCTCGATTTCCGTGCCAGGGCGCCATTTCCGGTCGAGTGCGTCGTCGAGCGCGCCCGGGATCGAGATCGGGCAGTCGTCGAGCGCGATGACGTCGTGGCTGTGGTGCGCGCGCAAGCCCGCGCGGCCGTCGCGGCCCGCGACCAGGCGGACGCGGCTGCGCCAGCCCAGCGGACCGCCGGGCAGCGCTTCGACGCGGACCTCGCGCTCGATGCCCGCGAGGCGCTGGAGCTGCTCCGCGACCACCTTCGACTTCAGTTCGAGCTGGTAGTTGGGCGACGCGTGCTGCCAGTCGCAGCCGCCGCACCCGCCGGGCGCCGCGAGCGGGCACGGGGGCGTGACGCGCTCGCCGGCCGGGCGCAGCACCTGGACGGCGTCGGCGCGGCAGAACGAGCCGCCATTGTCCTCGGTGACCTCGGCGAGCACGAGCTCGCCTGGCAGCGCGTGGCGGACGAAGACCACCCGGTTGTCCGATCTGGACACACAGTGGCCGCCGTGTGCCACCGCGCCCACTTCGAGCTCGAGTGTGCGGCCGGTCCAGTCCTTTTTGGTCACTTAAGGCTTTCTTTCTCTGGTGGTTTGCCCGGAGCGGGCGTGAAGCCGCGGCGGACGTCGCCCGCCAGCGGCCTGGCGCGGCGGTCGCGGTCGCGCGCCTTCTCCGAAGACCGCAGCTGCCACGGCACGCTCGTCACCATGACGCCCGGCTGGAACAGCAGCCTGCCCTTGAGCCGCAGCGCGCTCTGGTTGTGCAGCACCTGCTCCCACCAGTGACCGACCACGTACTCGGGGATGAGCACGGTGACCACGTTGCGCGGGTTGTCGCCGCGGATGCGCTTGACGTAGTCGAGCACCGGCTTGGTGATCTCCCGGTACGGCGACTCGATGACCTTGAGCGGCACCTTGAACTTGTGCTTCTCCCAGTCGCTGACCATCTTGCGGGTGTCGGCGTCGTCGACGTTGACCGTGACGGCCTCGAGCACGTCCGGGCGCATCGCCTTCGCGTACGCCAGCGCGCGCATGGTCGGCAGGTGCAGCTTGGACACCAGCACGATCGCGTGGTTGCGCGAGGGCAGCACCACGGCCGAGGTCTCTTCCTGGTCCATTTCCCGCAGTTCGGCGGCCACGTGGTCGTAGTGGCGGCGGATCGCGGTCATCAGCAGGTAGATCGCCACCATGGCGGCGATCGCGATCCAGGCGCCGAGCAGGAACTTCGTGATCAGCACGATCACCAGCACGGTGCCGGTCATCGTCAGGCCGATCGCGTTGACCGTCTGCGAGCGCCGCATCCGGCGCCGCACGGCGGGATCGGTCTCCTGGGCCAGCAAGCGATTCCAGTGGCGGATCATGCCCGCCTGGCTGACCGTGAACGACACGAACACACCCACGATGTAGAGCTGGATCAGCCGGGTGACCTCGGCGTCGAAGGCGACGATCAGCACGAGCGCGAAGGCGGCCAGGAACAGGATGCCGTTCGAGAAGGCCAGCCGGTCGCCCCGCGTGTGCAGCTGACGCGGGAGGTAGCGGTCCTGCGCCAGGATGGAGCCGAGCACCGGGAAGCCGTTGAACGCCGTGTTCGCCGCCAGCAGCAGGATGATGCCGGTGGAGAAGGAGATGTAGTAGAACGCGGGCGGGAACGACGGGAACACCGCGTGCGCGATCTGCGCGACGATCGTCTTCTGCTCGTAGCCCGCCGGGGTGCCCGAGAGCTGCGTCTCCGGGTGCTCGGCGAACTTGACGTCGGTGATGATCGCCAGCGTGATGATGCCGACCAGCATGGTCACCGCCAGCACGCCCATCAGCAGCAGCGTGGTGGCCGCGTTCTTCGACTTCGGCTTGCGGAACGCGGGCACGCCGTTGCTGATCGCCTCGACACCGGTCAGCGCCGCGGCGCCGGACGAGAACGTGCGCAGGATGAGGAAGACGAAGGCGAACCCGGTCAGCGACGCCTCGGCGTGCAGCTCGAAACCCGCGCTCTCGGCACGCAGCTCGGTGCCGGTCGCGGCTTCGAACAGGCCCCAGATGACCATGCCGAAAATGCCGATGATGAACCCGTATGTCGGAATCGCGAAGGCCTTGCCCGACTCACGGACGCCGCGCAGGTTCAGCGCGGTCAGCACGGCGACGATGATGATCGCGGCCAGCACCTTGTTCTGGGCCACCCAGGGAACCGCCGAGCCGATGTTCGCCACACCGGACGAAGTGGACACCGCGACGGTGAGCACGTAGTCCACGAGCAGCGCGCTGGCGACCGTCAGGCCGAATCTGCCGCCCAGGTTGGTGTTGGCGACCTCGTAGTCGCCGCCACCGCTCGGGTAGGCGTGCACGTTCTGCCGGTACGACGCGACGACCACCAGCATGACCACCGCGACCGCCACGCCGATCCACGGCGCGAACGCGTACGCGGACAGCCCGGCGACGCTCAGCGTCAGGAAGATCTCTTCGGGCGCGTACGCGACGCTGGACAGCGCGTCGGAGGCGAAAATGGGCAGCGCGATGCGCTTGGGGAGCAGCGTGTGGGCGAGCCTGTCACTGCGGAACGGGCGACCGAGGACGAGCCTCTTCAGAACGGTCGGAAACTTCGACACCGCCAGAGCGTAACGGTAGGACGGAACACGGTAGGTTCGGCGCTGTCGTGTCGCGGGTACCTGCGGACGGGTGAACTGAGATTTCAGGAGGAGGACGTGGCGTGCACGTGGTGATCATGGGGTGCGGCCGGGTCGGCGCGTCCCTGGCCGCGGCGCTGGAACGGCTCGGCCACGAGGTGGCCGTGATCGACAAGAACCAGCAGGCCTTCCGTCGTCTCGGCAGCGACTTCCACGGCCAGCAGATCACCGGGGTCGGCTTCGACCGCGGCGTGCTGATCGAAGCGGGCATCGAGCGCGCGGGCGCCTTCGCGGCCGTGTCCAGCGGTGACAACTCGAACATCATCTCGGCCCGTGTGGCCAGGGAGACCTTCGGTGTCGAGCACGTCGTCGCGCGGATCTACGACCACAAGCGCGCCGCCGTGTACGAGCGACTGGGCATCCCGACGGTCGCGACCGTGCCGTGGACGACCGACCGCTTCCTGCGGACGCTGCTGCCCGACGGCGTCGCCGCCGCGTGGCGCGACCCGTCCGGCAACGTGGCGATCATGCAGCTCCCGCTGAACGAGGGCTGGTTCGGCCACAGCGTGCGCAACCTGGAGCAGGAGTCGGGCGCGCGGGTCGCGTTCATCATGCGCGTCGGCACCGCGGTGCTCCCCAATTCGAAGAGCGTGCTGCAGGAGGGCGACACGGTCTACGTGGCCGCCAAGTCCGGCACCGTCAGTGATGTCACCAGCGTCGCCCAGCGGGCACCGGAAGAGGAGGGCTGATGCGGGTCGCGATCGCGGGCGCGGGGGCCGTTGGCCGCTCGATCGCCGCCGAGCTCATCGACGGCCGTCACCAGGTGATGCTGATCGAGCGTGAGGTCGACCAGTTCGAGCCGCAGATCGTCGAGGAGGCCGACTGGGTGCTCGGCGACGCCTGCGAGGTGTCGACGCTCGAGGAGTCCGGCATCCAGCTGTGCGACGTCGTCATCGCGGCGACCGGCGACGACAAGGTCAACCTGGTCGTCTCGCTGCTGGCGAAGACGGAGTTCGCGGTGAAGCGCGTCGTCGCGCGGGTGAACAACCCGGCGAACGAGTGGCTGTTCAACGACGCCTGGGGTGTCGACGTGGCCGTCTCGACCCCGCGCATGCTCGCGGCGATGGTCGAGGAGGCTGTGAGCGTCGGCGACCTGGTGCGGCTGATGACGTTCCGCCAGAGCCAGGCCAACCTGGTCGAGCTGACGCTGCCGGAGGAGACCCCGCTGGCGGGCAAGCCGGTGAGCGCGCTCAACCTGCCGCGCGACTCCGCGCTGGTGACGATCCTGCGCGGCGACCGCGTGATCGTCCCCCAGCCCGAGGACCCGCTGGAGCCCGGCGACGAGCTCCTCTTCGTGGCCACCTCGGACGTCGAACCCGAGATCCGCACCGCCCTCGGCTACTAGGAAAAGCCCGAAAGCCACTTTCGTCAGATGCGATCTGACGAAAGTGGCTTTCGGGCTATAAGACCTGCCGAAAGTGGCTTTCGGGCTTTGACTGGCTACTCAGGGGCCTGGGCGTACTTCTCGCGGAGCTGGGCTTCGACCTCGGCGTCCGTGAGCTCGGCCGGCTTTTCCTCTTCGAGGGCCTTGAGGCGCTTTTCGGAGCGGCGGACCGCCCAGACCACGACCAGCAGGCCGAGGATGTAGAGCGGGTAGCCCATCGCGAGCTTCGCGAAGGCGAGCCAGCCGGTGTAGTCCTCGTTGTACAGCCAGCGCTGCACCACGAACCGCGCGGCGAACACGGCGGCCATCGCGAGCGTCGCGATGTCGTAGCCGAAGCGGGACGGCTTGTCCTTGCGCCAGGCGTGGCCGGTGCCGTTGAGCAGGTTCCAGACGACCCCGGCCAGCGGCCAGCGGATCACGATCGAGAACACGAAGATCCCGCAGTAGACCAGGCTCGCCCAGATGCCGAACAGGAAGAAGCCCTTGGCCGACCCGGTCCGGTAGGCGATGAACGCGGCGATCGCCACCCCGAAGAAGCCGGAGATCGCCGGCTGCAGTGGCTCCTTGCGCACGATGCGCAGCACCGTGATGGCGACCGCGCTGCCGACCGCGCACCAGATGCCGGGCATCAGCCCGAAGAAGGCGTTGGCCAGCACGAACACGACCACCGGCACCGAGGAGTAGATGAGGCCGGACACGCCGCCCATCTGCTCGAGCAGTGTCGGCGGCTTGGTCTCTTCTTCGGTGGAGTTCTCGCTCACGCTACTTAGTCAACTCACTGGGCTGTTTGGAGCTCGTAATACGGGTTGTAGAGCACCTTCTGGCCATCGCGCACGGCCATCCGGCCACGCACCTTGATGGTCCGACCCGGCTCGATGCCGGGGATCCGGCGACGGCCGAGCCAGATTAGCGTCACGCCCTGTGTCCCGTCGAACAGCTCGGCCTCGAGTGTCGCGGCTTCGTCGCTCGGGCACAGTTCGACACTGCGCAACCGGCCGAGCACGGTCACCTCTTGCCCCTGCTTGCAGTCACAAGCGCGCTGCGCGCCCTCGACCTCGGATTTTTCCGAAAGGTCGTCGGCGTCGAGCTCGTCGACGTCGCTCGTCAGCTTCCGCTTCAGCCGGCTGAAGTAGCCGCCTTCTTTGGCGGGCATATGCGCAACTCCTGTGCTCCGGGGCCCCCGACAAGACCGGCCCGTGCTTAACCAGCGTAGCCGTGGTTCACGCCAGCGAAACGCGTTTGCGCCAAGATCGCAACGTGACCTCCGCTATGCCTACATCGGTCGCGGCGCTGCTACCCGGCACCGGCTCAGATGAAACGTTCATCCGCGAAGTCTTCGCCGGACCGCTCGCGGCGGTCGGTGTGCGGCTGATCGCGCCCGCGCCACCCCGCGGCGCCGATCTCGTCCGCGGCAGCCTCGCGGCGCTCGACGAGATCGCGGCCGGGGCGGACGGGCCGATACTGGTCGGCGGCGTTTCGTTCGGCGCGCACGTCGCCGCCGCGTGGGCCGTGCGGGAGAACAGCCGCTGCGCCGGGCTGATGGCCGCGCTCCCGGCCTGGAACGGCGAACCGGGATCGGCACCCGCGTCGCTGGCCGCGAAGCTCTCCGCCGATCTGGTGGCCGCGAACGGCCTGGAGCCCGCTTTGGCCGCGTCCGTCGACGGCGTCCCGCGCTGGCTGGCCGACGAGCTCACCCGGGCCTGGCGCGGGCACGGCGACGCGCTCGCCGGCGGCCTGCGCGCCGCGGCCGGGTACCCGGCGCCGACACTGGCCGATCTGGCCAAAGTGGACGTTCCGGCGGGCATCGCCACGTGTGTCGACGATCCGATACACCCTACGAAAGTCGCGTACGACTGGGCGGGCGCGCTGCCCCGCGCGGCCGTCGTCGAGACGACGCTCACGGCGTTGGGCGAAGACCGGGAGTCACTGGGCCGGGCGACCGTGCTGGCGTTGCTGCGCTCAATCCGCCAAAGCGACGAAACCGCCTAAACCGACCATCGTCGCTCCGCTCGCCACGCGCTGACGCACCCGCCAGCGGGCGTTGCCCAGCAAGCGCGACGAAAGTTTCCCCGCGAAGACCGCGACCAGCAGGTCCGCGAGCATGGCGAGCGCCAGCGCGATCAGGCCCAGCACGATGAACACCAGCGGCGCCGGCGCGCGCTCCGGATGCACGAAATGCGGCAACAATGCCATGAAATACAGCGCTGTCTTCGGATTCAGCAACTCGGTGAGCACGCCCTGGAGCAACGGCGACCTGGCCCACTGCCGGGCGGCGCCGTTTTCACCGCCGTCGTCATGCCGTTGAAAAATCGCCTGCAGCCCGAGGAACACCAGATAGGCCGCGCCCGCGTATTTGACGACCGCGAACGCCACGGCCGACGTCGCGAGCAGCGCGGAAAGCCCCAGCGCCGCGGCGACCACGTGCACGGACGCCCCGATCCCGTTCCCGATGACCGAGCGGATCCCCTCGCCGCGCCCACCACGCAAACTCCGCGCCAGCACGTACAGGATCCCCGGCCCCGGCGTGATCGCGAAGATCGCCGCCGTCCCCAGGAAGACCAGCAACTCAGCGAAATCCGGCATTCCCCGACCCTAACGATCAGGGGTCGTGAGTGGTATGACCGGTTCTAACCGGCCGTACCACTCACGACCCCTGGTCGCGTGGAGTGACTACTGCTGGGCCTGCTGGGCGGCGATGTGCTCGGCGACCGCGTCCGGCAGCGTGATCGTCAGCGGGGTGCGCACCGGCATCGGCGCGTCGCCGCGGTCGACGATGGTGCCCTTCACGATCTCGCGCAGCACCCCGGGCGCCATCGGGGCCAGCGACTGCGGCCCGGCGATCACGCCGCGCAGCATCCAGCGCGGCCCGTCGACGCCGACGAAGCGCAGCGCCACGTCGCCGACGATGGCCGAGATCTCCATCCCCCACTCGCCGACGCCGATGTTGACCTTCGCGCCGTCCGCGCGCAGCTGCTCGGTCAGCTCGTTGCTGACCTCACGCCACAGCCCGCCCGACTTCGGCGCGGCGTAGGCGCTGACGGTGACCTGGCCGTGCTCGGTGACCACGTGCACCGCGCGCACGCCGCCCGCCTGCGGGTCCATCTCGACCTGCACCTGCGAGCCGTCGGGCACGGGCACCTTCACCGAGCCGAGGTCGATGCGCGGCACGTCGTCTTCGCGGGCGTCGGCGATGTCGAACGGCCCGTCGGGCGCGTTGGAGAGCTCGGCGGCGATGTCTTCGGCCGCGTCGCCGTCGTCCTCCGTCTCGTCGACCTCGGGCGCGGCGTGCCTGCCGGTGGACTTTTCCTCAGTCCGCCGCTTGCGTCCGAAAATCCCCACTAGTTGTTCTCCGTTCCTTCCCCAGTACTGGCTGCGGACAGTGTGGCGTGCCCGCCGGTGGATCCGTAACCGCCCGCGCCGCGTTCACTCTCGCCGAGCTCGGCCACCTCGACGAACACCGCGTGTTCGACACGCTGGACGACCAGCTGGGCGATGCGGTCGCCGCGGGTGAGCTTGAGCGGCTCGCGCGGGTCGTGGTTGATCAGGCAGACGCGGATCTCGCCGCGGTAGCCGGAGTCGATGGTGCCCGGCGTGTTGACCACCGAGAGCCCGGCGCGGGCCGCGAGGCCGGAGCGCGGGTGCACGAAACCCGCGTAGCCCTCGGGCAGCGCGATGGCGATGCCGGTGCCGACCACCACGCGTTCGCCGGGGTCGAGCACGACGTCGGACGTCGTCACCAGATCGGCGCCCGCGTCGCCGGGACGCGCGTAGGCGGGCAGTGGCACATCGGGATCGACGCGGGAGAGCAGTACCTGAACGCTGGACACGACGGGCGAGATTACCCTGAGCTTGTGGCGAAGAGTGTGAGCGCGGCCGTTCAAGGCACGATCAGGTATTCGGAACGGCTGTACGTGCCCTGGTGGAACTGGCCGCTGCCGCTGATCGGCGGCGCGCTGATGGGCGCGACCATCGACCTGGGTTACCCGGGCCTGCGCGGCTGGCTGCCCTACGTCGTGGTGGAGGCGCTGGTGGTGGCCATCATCCTGGCGCTGGGCAAGGCGCGGGTGCGGATCACCGACACCGAGCTGCTGGTCGGCGAGGCGCACATCCCGCTCGAGTTCATCGGCGAGGTCGAGATCTTCGACCGCGAGCACAAGCGCAAGGCGCTCGGCCGCGACGCCGACCCGGCCGCCTTCGTCGCCCACCGCGGCTGGGTGGGCCCCGTGGTGCGCGCGCGGCTGACCGACCCGGACGACCCGACGCCCTACTGGCTGTTCAGCACCCGCAAGCCCGAGCGGGTGGCCGAGCTGCTGCGTCAGGCGTGAAAAAAGACGGGGCGGGCACCTCGCGGTGCCCGACCCGTCTCCTGAAACAACCCCTGATGCTCCTGTGGTGGTCCCGCCGTCAGCCGGTCAGGCTCAGGCTCACGCGCAGTCGCGACAGATCAGCCGTCCGTTGGCCTCTTCGGCCAGGCGGCTGCGGTGGTGGACCAGGAAACACACGGAGCAGGTGAACTCGTCAGCCTGCTTGGGCACGACCTTGACGGTCATGTCCTCACCGGAGATCCCGGAAAGGTCCGCACCGGGAAGTTCGAAGTTCTCAGCGCTCGCGTCCTCGTCGACGTCGACGACGCCGGACTGATTCTCGTTGCGACGAGCCTTGAGCTCCTCCAACGAGTCTTCGGCCAGCTCGTCGGCCTCGCTGCGGCGCGGAGCGTCGTAGTCGGTAGCCATTTGTCCCTCACCCCTGCGATCAGCTTCGATAGTCTGGGTCCGGGCCTGGGAGAAGAGGTCTCTCTCAAGCCCGTGCCGCTGGTCAACGTTCCAGGGCCCCTGTTTGTGCCCGGCGAGAACAGTGAGCGAAGTCTCTATTTTCAGATGCACTGTGCGGCTCGTTCTGCGACCGAAGCTCGCAGAGGGTAGCTCACCCGGTTCCGCGGCTCACAACGCCCCGGTATTGATCATCAAGTCCGTCACCCGGCCGGGTGACTTCGCAGGTCGACGCGGCTTCCCCCGTTCGGGTTGCCCAGAGGTTCGTAACCTCACTCGGACGCCTCGATCGCTTGCCCCGGGCCACCGCGGCGTGGTGCGATCCGGAGACACCAGGACGGGTGCGGATCCTCCCGCCGACCCACGCTGCCGGGTGACAGCCGGAACGCCTAGGCTGATCAGCAGCGACCATTGTCAGTGCGGGAGTGTCGGCGTTCGGGAAGGGACGGGGCAGGTGGCGTCGGGGAACGGCTTCGGGGACCGTGGGACTCGGCCATATCGCAAGCGGCGGCCGCTGCCCGCCCTCATCGTGATCGGCGTGCTCTTCGTGGGCGCGATGATCGTCTGGGTGAACGCGATGCTGAGCAAGGCCGACATCGACGAAGCGATCAAGTGCACGCCGGCGCCCATCGCGGCGGAAGGTGTCACCTACACACCGCTCGGGCACGCGGCGCTCGACGACCGCTCCCCCATCCCGCCGGACAAGATCAGCCTGCGCGTGCTCAACGCCAGCGGTGTCCGCGGCCAGGGCAAGATCACCGACACCACGCTGCGCGAGCTCGGCTTCACCGGTATCACCGAGACCACCAACGACCCGGCCTACCCGGAGAAGACCCCGGCCAAGTGCAAGGGCCAGATCCGCTTCGGCGAGAACGGCGTCACCGCCGCACGCACGGTCAGCCTGATCGCGCCGTGCGCGGAGCTGGTCAAGGACAACCGCGCGGATGCCTCGGTCGACCTGGCGATCGGCACCAAGTTCGGCGACATCCAGCCCAAGGCCGAGGCGAGCAAGATCATCGAGCAGCTCAAGACCTGGTCGGCCCAGCACCAGGGCGGCGGAGGCGGCGAGCAGTCCGCGGGCGCCCCCTCCCCCAACATCGACCAGACCCTCCTGGCCTCGGCCCGCGACGTCACCTGCTGAAAACGGGATAAAGCGGGCTTTATCCCGGGTGCTTTTCCCGGGATAAAGCCCGCTTTATCCCGTTTCTAGACCGAGCCGGCGCCCGCCTCGATCATGGCCTCGCGCAGGGCGGGGGCGATCGAAGGAGCCGCCGCGTAGGTGGCATCGGCGCCCAGCGCGACGTCCTCGCCGGGCAGGCTGACGAAAGCGCCCGCCTCCGACGCGACCAGTGCGCCCGCGGCCCAGTCCCAGCGGCCGAGGCCGTGTTCGATGTAGGCGTCGGTCCACCCGGCCGCGACCGAGCACAGCTCCAGCGAGGCGGCGCCGGGCCGCCGGATGTCCCGCACCCGCCCGAGCATCCCGGCCGCGAACCGCGCCTGCCGGACCCGCCGCTCCTGGCGGTACGCGAACCCGGTGCCCAGCAGCGTCAGGTCGAGCCGCGCGGGGCCGCTGACGGAGAGCCGCCGCCCGTCGAGGAACGAGCCGTGCCCGCGCGCCGCCGTCCACCGCCGCCCGCTGACCGGCTCGACCACCGCGCCCGCCACCGACACGCCGCCGACCTGCGCCGCGAGTGAGACCGCGAACCACGGCAGGCCGTACAGGAAGTTCACCGTGCCGTCGATCGGGTCGATCACCCAGGTGACGCCGTCGCCCGCCGCGCCGCCAGCTTCCTCGCCGAGCACGGCGTCGGACGGCCGCAGCTCGGCGAGCCGCGCGCGGACGAACCGCTCCGACTCGTGGTCGACCGCCGTCACCACGTCCGTGTCGGCCGATTTGGTCCCGACCTCGACGGATCGGCCCTCCTGGATCCCCTTCCAAGCTCTGAGAACCAGCTGCGCGGCGTCCCCGGCGACCAGTTCGGCGATATCTTTCAAAGCACGCTCGTCAACTCCCACGGCGGACATGTCACCACATCCGGTTAAAGTCTCCGAGGCAAGCTTCTGAATCGTGCGAGAAGGGACCACATCCGTGACCGCTACCCGGGGTTTCGGCATCGACATCGGCGGCAGCGGGATCAAGGGCGCCCTGGTCGACTTGGAGAAGGGCGCGCTGATCGGGGACCGGCTCCGCATCGACACGCCCAAGCCGTCGACCCCGGAGGCCGTCGCGGACGTCGTCGCCGACGTGGTCGGTCACTTCGGCTGGACCGGGCCGGTCGGGGTGACGCTGCCCGCCGTCGTCAAGAAGGGCATCGCGCTCACCGCCGCGAACATCGACAAGAAGTGGGTCGGCACCGACGCGGACGCGCTGTTCGCGAAGCGGCTGGGCCGCGGTGTCGACGAGATCGCGATGATCAACGACGCCGACGCGGCGGGCATCGCGGAGATCCGGTTCGGCGACGAGATCGCCCGTCACGGCGTGGTCGCGCTGCTGACCTTCGGCACCGGCATCGGCAGCGCGGTCTTCCACGACGGCAAGCTCGTGCCGAACACCGAGTTCGGCCACCTCGAGGTCGACGGTCACGATGCGGAGAAGAAAGCGGCCGCCTCGGTCAAGGACAACGAGGGCCTCTCGTACCCGCAGTGGGCCAAGCGCGTCGAGCGCTACCTCGGCGTGCTGGAGAACCTGATCTGGCCGGACCTGTTCATCGTGGGCGGCGGCGTCAGCAAGAAGGCCGAGAAGTGGGTGCCGCTGCTGGACATCCGCACCAAGGTCATCGCGGCCTCGCTGCAGAACAACGCGGGCATCGTGGGCGCGGCGGCGGCCGCCGCGGAGGGCATCGAACACTGATCCGCGGCGCGCCTGAGGTGATCGCTTCGCGACGCATCGGCGCATCGTCGTTACAATGGAACACGGCCCACGGCTGCGGCGGAGAAAACCGCAGGCCCAGGGCGTGTTCCCCGAATTTGAGGCAGCTGAGGCCGTCAGGCTTTTGCTCGTCATGATCGACCGCTGCGAAAGGGCGTAAGTGGCAGCCGCAAGAACCGCAACCCGAAGCGGTACGAAGACAACGAGCGCCGCCGGCGAATCCGCTGAGGAGGCCACCGAGACGGCCAAGCCAGCGGCACGCAAACCCGCCGCGGGCGCGAAGAAGGCACCTGCCAAGAAGGCTCCGGCCAAGAAGACCGCCAAGGATGACGCCAAGGGCGATCCCGACGGTCCCGGTGAGCTCGACGAAGCCGACCTGGAAACCCCGGATCTTTCAGATCTGGAGGAAGTCGAGGTCGACGTCATCGATGAATCGGTGAACGACGAGCCGGAAGAGGCCGACGAAGCCGACGACGAGGAGGAGGCCGAGGAGCCTGCCGCCCGCGGCAAGCGCACGGCCGCCACCAGCTCGGCGCAGAAGGACGTCAAGGCGGGTGACAACCCCGACTTCGTCTGGGACGAGGAGGAGTCGGAGGCACTGCGCCAGGCGCGCAAGGACGCCGAGCTCACCGCCTCCGCCGACTCGGTCCGCGCGTACCTGAAGCAGATCGGCAAGGTCGCGCTGCTCAACGCCGAGGAGGAGGTGGAGCTCGCCAAGCGCATCGAGGCCGGGCTCTACGCCGCCGAGCGCGTGCGCAACGCCGAGGAGGAGGGCGAGAAGCTCGCCACCCAGATGCGCCGCGATCTCAAGTGGATCGTGCGTGACGGTGAGCGTGCCAAGAACCACCTGCTCGAGGCGAACCTCCGGCTCGTGGTCTCGCTGGCCAAGCGCTACACCGGCCGCGGCATGGCGTTCCTGGACCTGATCCAGGAGGGCAACCTCGGCCTGATCCGCGCGGTGGAGAAGTTCGACTACACCAAGGGCTACAAGTTCTCCACGTACGCCACCTGGTGGATCCGTCAGGCGATCACCCGCGCGATGGCCGACCAGGCCCGCACCATCCGTATCCCGGTGCACATGGTCGAGGTCATCAACAAGCTCGGCCGCATCCAGCGTGAGCTCCTGCAGGACCTCGGCCGCGAGCCGACTCCCGAAGAGCTGGCGAAGGAAATGGACATCTCCCCGGAGAAGGTCCTGGAGATCCAGCAGTACGCCCGTGAGCCGATCTCGCTCGACCAGACCATCGGCGACGAAGGCGACTCGCAGCTCGGTGACTTCATCGAAGACTCCGAGGCGGTCGTCGCGGTCGACGCGGTGTCGTTCACGCTGCTGCAGGACCAGCTCCAGTCGGTGCTGCAGACGCTGTCCGAGCGTGAGGCGGGCGTGGTCCGGCTGCGCTTCGGCCTCACCGACGGCCAGCCGCGCACGCTCGACGAGATCGGCCAGGTGTACGGGGTCACCCGTGAGCGCATCCGGCAGATCGAGTCGAAGACGATGTCCAAGCTGCGCCACCCGTCGCGCTCGCAGGTACTGCGCGACTATCTCGACTAAAGGTTCCACCGGCGAAAGCCCCGCTCGGCCCCTGGCCAGGCGGGGCTTCGCTCTTTGGGGGTCGTGAGTGTTCCGGCCGGTTCTAACCGGCGATACCACTCACGACTCCTCGCCCAGCAGCTTGTCCAGGAGCCCGGCGTTGTCGAGGATCAGCATCACGTTCTCGACCACGTCGTCCACGACGCGGGTCTCGGTCAGGATCTTCTCGACCATCGCGAGACTCTGCGGGGTGTCGACCGCGTTCGGGCACTCGTCGCCGTCGTAGACCCGGCCGTCGAACGCCGCCAGGCGCCGGTCGATCGCGATGATCAGCCGGTAGTACCGCGAGGTTTCCGGGCCGAGTTCGGCGCAGCCCTCACAGTCGCAGTAGCGCGCGAGCAGACCGGCCACCCGCAGGCAGAGCGGCTCGCAGCCGTCGAGCAAGCGCTTACTTCCGGCGAAGGCTTGGCATTTGCGGAGCCAGTAAGCCGCACGTGGCCCGCCCGCGAGTGAACAGGCCGGGCAGGCACACGTACGTTCCAAAGGATCGATGACAGCGATCCGGCGAAGCGTGGTGCGCCGGTTGCGCGGACCGCGGTTCCTGGGGTGGGCGATGCTCTTGCGCAACGGTCCGCTCCTCGCTTCCGGTGTTTCTTCTTTGAAATCCCGGTTTTTGCAAGTCGCAGCTGAGAGCCGGCTTGTTACGGCCTGCCGGTCAGCGTCGTCCAGGGCACGTGCACGGTGACCCGTTCGCGGAGTTGTTCGTTGATGAGCCACAGTTCGCCGGTCGCGGGCCAGTACGACAGGTTCTGGCTGTTCACCGGCGCCTGGCCGGTCAGCCGCGACGTCGACGCGCCGCCCACTCCCCCGTGCAGGCAAGACGGATGATCATGCGTCGGGTCGGCCGCGTACTCGGGGCAGACGCCGGTGAACACGAAGTATCCGTTGCGCGCGACGGCGCCCTGCACTCCCCAGACCGGGGACAGGAAGCCTTCCGAAGCGTGGGCCAGGCCGTCGGTGCCGGTCTTCAGGCGGGCCGCGGCGCGGTCGAACGGCCAGCGGAGGACGCGGCCGCCTTCCTTGGCCGCGTGTTCGGCGGTGATGAAGGAACTCGAGGACGCGTCGAAGGACAGCGTCGAGATGCACGGGCGGTCGCCGACGGCCGTGGTGCAGCCGCCGCCGGGATACCAGAACGCGCCGATCTGCGGCAGCGCGTAGTCGTAGAACGCGGCGTGGTACTTGCCGTCGGAGCCGAGGCCGACGGTGCCCAGGCTGTCGTCGACCTTCCAGAAGTGGCTGGTGTCGAACACCCGGATCACGCCGCCGGCGGTGGCCACGTAAAGCCGGTTGTCCACCCAGGTCATGCCGTGCCCATGCCCGGTGACGACGGCGAAGTCCGTGTTCGAGGTCGGCTCGACGAGCAGGACGTGGCGGTAGGTCAACGCCGTCGCGTCGGCGAACGACAGCCGGACCATGGTGTCGCCCGGGGTGTGCCAGGACGCGGCGACGACGCGCTTGCCGTCGACCTTGCCGGTCGGCGAGGCGTCGCCGGAGCCGGTGAGCCCCTGCGGGATCCAGTCGTTGGTCTTGTCGTCGTTGGCGTCTTCCCAGCAGAATCCGGCGGGCTTCAGCGCGGAGGCCAGGTACGTGCCGTGGCACAGCGGCCTGGCCTTGCGGTTGGCCGTCTGCAGGATCTCGGACAGGCCGCGCGGTTTCAGCTGGGCGTTGCGCTCGAGCTGCGCGAGGCGGGCGCCGTAGTTCTCGAAGGTCTGCCCGGCGGTCATCTTGAACCCGTCGACGGTGGCCGCGTCGATCCGGGGGAAGCTCGCGGCGGCCGCCGCGGTCCCGGTCGTGAAGAGGCAGGCGACGAGTGCGCACGCCAGCCCGAGTACCCGAAGTCTCATGCGCGCAGTGTCGGTTCCACGCGCACAAGAACCGTACATTTCTCCGGTATATTCGCGGGTTGTGATCACCGAGACCTACCGCTACCCGGACACCGGCGACCGCGTCACGGCCTCGTTCATCGCGCAGCACGAGCCGTACGAAGGTTATTGGAGCGCGAGCGAGGACGCCGCGCTCGCCAGGCTCGCTGAAAAGCTCGAGGCGCTGGGCGGCCGCGACCAGGTCCACGCGCTCGACGCCGGCTGCGGCGAGGGCAGGCTGCTGCCGTGGATCGCGCGCTTCGCCGCCCGGATCACGGCGGTGGACCCGGATCCCGAACGGCTCGGCACCGCGAAGACCGCGAAGCTGCCGGAAGGCACCGAGGTCACGTTTCAAGTCTCGCCGGTCACCGGCGTCCGGGGCGGGCCGTTCGGCCTGATCGTGTGCAGCCACGTCATCCAGCACGTGCCGACGGCTGATCTGCAGCCGCTGCTTGACGGCCTGCGCGCGGTCGCCGCGCCGGGCGCGTCGCTCGTGCTGTCGTTCAGCCGCGCGCCGTTCGGGCGAGGCGGCTACAGCATCGACCGGATCGCGCCCGAAGGCGTGCGCTCGGAGCACGTCGGCCAGACCCGGTTCGACGAGGCGCTGGCCAGCGGTGAGGCGCTGCCGGTGCGGCTCGTCGATCCCGAGCAGCTCACCGCGATGGCGGCGGAGGCGGGCTGGGAGCCGGTGTGGGACTGGACGTATCACGTGCTCGACGACCTCGGCGTGGTCGACGAGCACACCGACCGCGACGAGCTCGTCAACGCCGCGCCCGCGTTGCGGCGGCAGCTCGGGCGGGACATGGTAACGCTCTGGCGGGCAGCTCCGACTAGCACCGAGTGAGCACGCTGCTGCTTTCCTTCGCCTGGGCCGTGCCGCTCTCGCGGGAACAGTCCATTTCGGTCTTCGACCGTGGCATCGAGTCCGGTTTGCTGTCCACAATGGACGGCAAGTTCGGCGAAGACTGGGCCAGCGCGGAGGATTTCCTGGCTCACTACACCGAAAAGCCGAGGCGTTGCGTCCTTTCCGGCGATCCGCTCTCGCTCGAATTCGGCGAGTCGACGCTGCCGTGCCGGGTGATCGTCACCTGGCATCCGGCGTACCACTCGATGACGTTCATCGTCACCACCCCGATCACCGGCGGGCCCGATCTGGCGATCGCGGTGCTGCAGAGCCTGCAGGGCCGCGTCTCCTCCGGCGCGCTGCGCGGGCGCTACCGCGACGAGACGCACTCCTCGGCCAAGGAGTCGGTCACCGCCGCGTTCGCCGAGCTCACCGCGGGCAGCGAGACCGAAGAACTCCACCGCAAGGGGTGGTGTGTCGAGGTGCGCGGCTACGACGGTCATCCCCCAGGAAGAACCGTTGAAGCCGACCCCCGGCCGTTCTACGGCCTCGCCACCAGCGACGAGGGCTGGCGGTTCGTGCCGCGGGATGTCGCCCGCGAGGCACTGGGCCAGCAGTGGGGCACGCGGACGTTCGTCGCCGCGTACGCGATGGCCAACAGCATCGTCTGCCTGAACAGCAAAGGCAGCGAGTACACCGACCACCAGCGCGAACTCGCGCTCACCCTGTTCGGCGAGACCGAGCCCTACTTCGAGATCGACAGCCCGGTCGGCGGGCTCGACCACGGCATGCTGTTCATCCTCGAACGCGTGCTGATCCGGATGGCGCTGGCCGACCAGTGGCTGCACCGCGCGCAGGAGGAGCTCGCACGGTCCCTGTCGAATCCGGACGGCAAGAAGGCCGCGAACCGCAAGCGCCGCCTGCTGCGCGGCTCGCTCGACGATCTGCTCGAAATGCTGAACTCCGTGCTGCCGCCCGAAATCGACTCACTCGAACGCAGGCTGGTCACCACCATGGGCGTCGAGCGGATCATCCAGCAGCTCGACCGGCAGGCCGAGGCGATGGACGACGAGACCAGGTACTCCTACGAAAGCGTGGTCAGCGCCCGCGTCACCCGGCTGACCGTGGTGACCGTCATCCTCACGGTCGTCACGATCATCCTCGGCGTGCTGCAGGTGCTGGTCTCGCTTTAGGCCTTGTTCTTGCGTTTGCGGGCCATGTCGGTGAGCACGAGTGCCGCCCCGAGCACCGCCATCGCGATGCTCGCCGCGATGTGGAACGACGGCGGCAGCACGTGGAGCTGCACGAACCAGCTGTACGACTTGCTCTCGCCGACGCGGTTGATGAACCCGCCGACCCCCTGCACCACCAGCACGATCCCGATGAGTTCGATCATGATCCGACCTTTTCTTCCTTCGGTGAAAGCAGTTGCCACAACGGGCCGAACACGAACCAGAACGCGGTGACGACTCCCATCCGCGGCAACCAGCCCTGCAACGGCTTGGTCTGCTCCGGCGAGCCGACGACGAAGATCAGCAGCACCAGCACCCCGGCCGCGATCCCGCAGGCCAGCACGCATTTGCCCCACTCACGCCACTCGTACCGCTCCTTCTCCGCCTGGGTGCGCCGCGGCTTGACCGGTTTCGGCCCGCCGGCGAAGCGATACGCGAACCGGACGTCGGCCCAGCGGATCATGGCCGGGCCGAAGACCACGCTGAACCCGAGATAGACGGCCGCGAGACCGTGCAGCATCCCGCCCTTGCCGCCGTGCGACAGATCGAGCACGGTCGCGACGAGCACGACCACGTCGATCACCGGGGTCATGGCCAGCAGCACCAGGCTGGTTCGCCGCAGCTTCAGCAGATAGCGGGCGAGCAGCCCCGCCGCGATGAACACCCAGAACCCGATCTCCCCTGCCGCGATCACCGCGGCCATCGGGTTCCCCCTCAGAAACTCCCAGAAGTTCTCCACAGGTAAGACTCTGCGGCCTGTGGGCCGGCCGCCGCGTCGGCGGACCGCAGGAGACGGGCGTCATCAGTTAGGAGGACGCCGATCTTGGTCCGGTGTGCTGGGATGGGGGCGTGCGTGTGAGCCTCCCCCGCTTGTCCCGGCTGCCGGTGTGGCAGCAGGACCTGGTGATCGCGGTCGGGACCTGGCTCTTCGGGCTGTTCTTCTACCTGACCGGCCTGTACCTGATCGCGGGCGGGCCCGACCCGGTGCCGCTGTGGAAGCGGCTGATCGAGCTGACCGCGATCGCCGGGCTGGAGGTCATCCGCCGCAAGGTCCCGCTGGCGCTGATCCTCGGCACGGCCGTGCTCGCGGTGGACATCTCGCTGGGACTGTCGCTGCCGATCATCGTGGTGTACACCGATTTCCTGTACGCGGCGACACTGTACGGGTCGAAGCGGGTGAGCCGCGCGATGATCAGCGTGGCCGCGGTGAGCACGGTCGCGGTCATCACCGCCGCGCTGGTGCTGGCCTCGGACTGGCGCGCGGGCGTCATCGCCGCGGTCGCCGCGCTGCCGTTCCTGATCACGCCGGTGTGGTGGGCGACGAACGTCCGCCAGCACCGCGACATCGCCCAGGCCGAGCGGGCGAACTCCCACCAGCTCGCCAGGATCGCCGAACTCGACCTGGCCGCGGCCGTCGCGGAGGAACGCGCCAGGATGGCCCGCGACCTGCACGACGTCATCGCCGGGCACCTGTCGGCGATCGCCATCCAGTCGGAGGCCGCACTGTCCATGAAGGACCCGACGCTGGCGCAGACGGTGCTGCGCTCGGTGCGGGAGAACAGCGTGCACGCGCTGGAGGAGATGCGGACGATGGTCGTGCTCCTGAAGTCGGCCGACGGCAGCGTCGACGAGACCACGGCGCCCGCGCGCCTCGCGCAGCTGTCCAAACTGATCGATTCGGCACGGGCGAGCGGCATCAGCGTCGACGTCCGGTCCGAAGTGGACTCGGCGGCGCTGCCCGCGGCCGTCGACCTGACCGCGTACCGCATCGCGCAGGAAGCGTTGACCAACGCGGCGAAACACGCGCCGGGCACGCGCGCGGTGGTGGAGATCCGGCACGCCGCCGGAAGACTGATCCTCGAGATCGGCAACGAACTGGCCACACGCCCGAAGCAACCGGGCGGGACGGGAACGGGATTGGTGAACATGCGCGAACGCGCGGCGGCCGTCGGCGGCTCGCTGACGGCGGGCCCCTCGGACGGCGGCTGGCTGGTCCGCGCCGAGCTTCCGGTGCCTGGCGCATGACGATCAAGGTCCTCGTCGCCGACGACCACGGCGCCATCAGGGCCGGCCTGGTGCTGATCCTGTCCAACGCCGACGGCATCGAGGTGGTCGGCGAGGCAGCCGACGGCGCCGCCGCCATCCGCCAGGCCCGCGCCTTGAAGCCGGACGTGGTCCTGATGGACGTCCGCATGCCCGGCGTCGACGGCATCGCCGCCACCCGTGAGCTCACCGCCGAAGGCCTCTGCCAGGTCCTCGTGCTGACCACCTTCGACCTCGACGAGTACGTCCACGGGGCACTGCGCGCCGGCGCGGCGGGCTTCCTCCTCAAGTCGGTCGAAGCCGCCCGCCTGGTCGAAGCCGTCCGCCTGGTCGCGGCGGGCGAAGGCGTCCTCGCACCCCAGGTGACCCGCAAGCTGATCTCGGCCTTCGCGAACTCGGCCCCCGCGCCGGTGGCCGCGCCCGCAGGCCTCTCGGACCTCACCGACCGCGAGCGCGAAGTCCTGAGCTGCCTAGGCGAAGGCCTCTCCAACGCCGAGATCGGCACCCGCCTCTACATCGGCGAAACCACGGTCAAAACCCACGTCTCCCGCGTCCTGACCAAGCTGAACCTGCGCTCCCGCGTCCAAGCGGCCATCCTCGCCCAAGAGGCCGGAATCTAGCGAAAAAATCCCAATGTGGCATTGGTCGGTTTTGAGCTGACGAATGCCACATTGGCTGCCCCGAACCTGACGAATGCCACATTGGGATTTTTTGGCTGGGCTACTTCCAGGTGACGGGCTTGGCCTGGTAGTCGATGTCGGGGGTCGCGGTGCCGGGGTGCCCGTGGTAATCGGCGCCGACGATGGCGTCGCCCCCGGTACGGGAGGCGGCCACGATGCACGAGGTGTAGGTCTTGCCGACCCTCGCGAAGTCGGACGGCGGCTGGGCCCTGTCGCACTTGGCGAAGTCACCGAAGATCGTGACCGGCGCAGCGCGCTTGCCGTTCGGGAGCAGGCCGCCGATCTCGCCGACGAGCGTGTAGAGGTCCGCGTTGCTCTCGTTGGTGATCAGCAGCTTGATGTAGTACGGCGTCAGGCCCTCGAGCTTGCTGCCGTACCGCGCGAAGTCGGCCGGGTCGCCCTTGTCGATACCGGTGACGGTGATCCCGAGCGGGCCGACGTTGCCATTCGCGCTGAACGGGACGATCGCCTTGGCGCCGATCGCCAGCCCGGCGCCCGCCTGCGTGTACTCGACCGGCGGCGCGGGCGGAAGCTCCGAGGACGAAGGGGCCGCCGCCTGCGGGGTCGGCTTCGAGGAACAAGCGGTCAGCAGCAGCGCGGCGACAACGATCGGGACAGCGGCACGGATACGCACAGGAACTTTCTCCTCACCGGGGGATTCGTGCCTCCGACGGACACCGGCCGCGTCCGGTTCCCTCCATACTGCGATCCGCCTGGAGATCTTCTAACGTCTGCGCATGGGCGTACGGCGCATTCTCGATGTGGACAAGGTCCTGGAACGCCAGGACTCCGGTGAGCTCAAGCGGCGGCTGCGCGGCAGGGACCTGATCGGGTTCGGGGTCGGGATCATCATCGGTACAGGCATCTTCACGCTCGCGGGCGTCGAGGCGAAGACCCACGCCGGGCCCGCCGTGACGCTCTCGTTCGTCATCGGCGCGGTCGTCGCCGGGCTCGCCGCGCTGTGTTACGCCGAGCTGGCGTCGAGCGTGCCTACCGCGGGCAGCGCGTACACGTACGCCTTCGCGACGCTGGGCGAGGTGTTCGCCTGGATCATCGGGTGGGACCTGCTGCTGGAGTTCGCGCTCGGCGCCGCGGTCGTCTCACGCGGCTGGTCCGGCTACCTGGCGAACCTGCTCGGGCTGTCGCCGAGCCTGTTCGGGGAAGAGGCGCCGGTCAACATCGGCGCCGTGCTGATCATCGCGGTGCTGACCGTGGTCGCCGTGGTCGGCATCAAGGAGTCCGCGTTCCTGACCAACATCCTCGTGCTCGTGAAGGTCGCCGTCTGCGTGCTGATCCTCGCGGTCGGCGCGTTCTACGTGAAGAGCACGAACCTGACGCCGTTCATCCCGCCGTCACAGCCGTCCGGCAGCGAGGCGGCGACGCTGCACCAGCCGATCATCCAGGCCGCGCTCGGCCTCGAGCAGTCCGTGTACGGCATCGGCGGCGTGCTCACCGCGGCCGCCGTGGTGTTCTTCGCCTACACCGGGTTCGAGGCGCTGGCGAACCTCGGCGAGGAGACGGTCAACCCGAAGAAGGACCTCAAGGTCGGCATCCTCGGCGCGTTGTTCGTGTGCGCCGTGCTGTACCTCGGCGTCTCGCTCGTGCTGACCGGCATGGTCGAGTACACGACGATCGACGTCAGCGCCCCGCTCGCGTCGGCGTTCGACGCGGTCGGCGAGCACTGGGTGAGCGCGCTCATCTCGCTCGGCGCGGTCACCGGGCTGACCTCGGTGATGATGGTCGAGCTGGTCACCATCGGCCGGATCGGCTTCGCCATGGGCCGCGACGGCCTGCTGCCGAAGGCGCTCGGCACCACGCATCCGAAGTGGGGCACGCCGCACCGGATGACGATCGGCGGCGCGGTGCTCATCGCGATCCTCGCCGCGCTGGTGCCGATCTCGGAGCTGTCGGACATGGTCAGCATCGGCGCGCTGTCGGCGATGATCATCGTCGCGCTCGCGGTGCCGGTGCTGCGCCGCAAGCGCCCCGACCTCAACCGCTCGTTCACCGTCCCGTTCTCGCCGGTGCTGCCGGTCGTCGCCGCGCTCGCCTGCCTGTACCTGATGCTCAACCTGGACGTCCTGACCTGGATCCGGTTCGCCGTCTGGCTCGCCGTTGGCCTGGCCATCTACTTCGCTTACGGGCGCAAGCACTCCAAGTTCGCTGAGTAGTTCACCCTGTCGAATGGATGCGCACCGGCCGCGCATCCGTCACCCTGAAGTCATGACGACGCTCACCGCCCTGCCACAGATCAGTTCCGAGCTGCTGCACGACGCGGTGGCCGGCCGTCCGACGGCCGTGCTGCTGGAGACGCCGGAGGAGTACGTCTTCCTCATGCACTGGCGGCCGGTCCAGGAAGCCGTCGCCGAGTACGCGGCGCGCAGCCACTCGATCGATTTCACCCTGCTCGACCTGGTCGACGACAGCACCGACGCCATCCCGGCGCAGCGCGTGCTCAGCCCGATGGGCCGCCACGGCCTCCACTTCGACCGGCCGGCGCGCTGCCGCCGCGGCATGCCGGGCGTGCCGGACATCGCGCTGCGCCCGCACGCGGTGCCCTGGCTGCTCAGCGACGACGGGATGACCGCGATCGCGTTCCCCCGCTAGACGCGCCACGCTTCGGCGCGCAACCCGGCCGCGAGCACGATCGCGCGGGCGGCCGCGGCGTCTTCGACGACCAGCCACAGCCCACGCCCGCGCAGCGCGGCGGCGACCCAGTCGACCGGCTGCGCCTGCTCGCCGAGGTCGGGCAGCTCGGGGTCCACAAGGGACACCAGCATGCCCTCGATTCCCTTGAGGTTGCCCGAAATCCCGACGAACCGTCCGTCACGCCACCGCGACGTCCACAGTGGAGGGACGCCGGTGTCGAGGTAGTCGGTCAGCGCGCGCACCGGCGTGTCGCTCGCGCCGAGCTCGGCCGTGTCGAGGTCCGCGACGATCGTGACCGCCACCGCGTGCAGGCGCTCCAGCAGCGCGGCGAGCGTTTCGGGCTCCCACTCCCCCGTGACGGGCAATGCCGCGCCAGGCCAGGCGGGCATGCGGAAACGGCGGAAGTCCACCCGCACAGTATCGATCACGGCGGTTCGGTGGAGACAGCGTCGTCACGGGTACGCGCGGCGACCCCGGCGACCACCGCCAGCGTCCCGAGCGCCTCCGGCAGGCTCGGCACCTGCCGGAGCATCACCAGCCCGATCACCGTGGCGGTCAGCGGCAGCATCGCGAGCAGCAGCGCGAACGCCGACTGGCCCACCCGGCGCAGCACCACCTGGTCGAGCCCGTACGGCACGACGGTCCCCAGCACGCCGACGCCGATGCCGAGCAACAGCAGCTTCGGAGAGCCCCAGACGGCCTTGGTGCCCAGCGCGAGTGGCGAGAGCAACACCGTCGCGACCACGAACCCGACCGCGAGGCTGTCGAGGCCGTTCCCGCCGAGCGCGACCCGCTTGCCGAGCACGATGTAGGCGGCCCAGGCGACGGCCGCGCCCAGCGCGAACGCGACGCCCGCCGCGCTGCCGTCGAGTTTCACGTCGGCGATGGCCACCACACCGGCCACGACCAGCGCCAACGCGATGAAGTCGCGGAACGTGCGCGATCCGAACGCGGCGACGAGCACCGGGCCCGCGAACTCCAGCGCGACCGCGGTGCCCAGCGGCAGCCGGGCGACCGCCTCGTAGAACACCACGTTCATCCCGGCCGTGACCAGGCCGAACACCGCCGCGAGCAGCAGCTGACGGCCGCGCCACGCCTGCCTGCCCGGCCGCCGCCAGGCGAGCAGCACGATCGCGGCGCCGAGGCAGCGCAGCCAGGCCACCCCCGCGGGGGATGCGACGGGGAAAAGCCCGACCGCGAGCGCCGCGCCGACGTACATCGAAATTCCGCTGAGAACGAACAAGACCGGGGCGGGCAGGCTCCCGAGCCTGGCCTTCGACGTCAACACTCCCACCCCCGCATAGTGCCTTACCAGGGAAAACGTCCTCGCCCCGCACCCTCTGTCACGATCAGGATGGTTGATCTACGACATACGGGGTAATTCCACGTGACCTGACTCGCACGGGCGTGGGAACACTTGCGGCTCCCCGAACGTCTGCAAGAGTGGAGGCACGAACACCAAGGAGCCCGGAGCGACCCCGCCGAGGGAATCAGTGCCGAAGTGGTCGTGGCTGGATCGATGGCATCGGGCAACCGGTGCCGGGACGGAGGGACTCTCATGACTTCACCGACGCTCACCCGCCCCGAACTGACCGCTGTCGACCGTTGCGACCGTTGCGGAGCAGCTGCTCAGGTACGAGCCGTTCTCAGCAGCGGTGGCGAGCTGCTCTTCTGCGGACACCACGCCCGCGCCCACGAAGCCAAGCTCAAGGAATTGTCAGCTCAAATCCAGCGTTAAGGAGCCCCTCGGGGCCCTGGCGGCGAGTGCTCGTGGTGAGCACTCGCCGTTTTTTATGGGCCTAGACGGTGTCGAGGACCTGCTCGAACGCGACCTCGGCGGCGCCCAGCAGCTTCACGTCGGCGCCCAGCACCGAGCTGACCAGCCGCGTTCCGCCGACGGCCCGGCTCACCAGGCTGCGCCGCCGGATCTCGCCGCCGACCCGTTCCAGCACCGAAGCGGGCAGCACGGTCAGCAGGTCGCCCAGCACCAGCAGCTGCGGGCCGAGCAGGTTGACCACGTTCACCAGGCCCAGCGTGAGCCACTCGGCGAACTCGGAGAGCCGTTCCCAGGCCGCCTGCGGGTCACCCGCGAGCTCGCGCAGCTCGACCAGGATCGCGCCGCGCGGGGTGTCTTCGGCGAGCCCCAGCGCCCGGCAGAGCGCCGCTTCGCCGACCTCGGTCTCCCAGCAGCCGATGTTGCCGCAGTAACACGGCCTGCCGTCGGGCCGGATGACCATGTGCCCGATCTCGCCGACGTACCCGGCGGCGCCGCGCAGCGACGAGCCGTCGGAGATCACGCCGCCGCCGACGCCGACGTCCGCGGAGACGTACACAGCGTCCGAGGCGCCGCGAGCGACGCCTCGGAGGTGTTCGGCGACGGCGCCGAGTTCGGCGTCGTTGCCGACCAGGATCGGGATCCGCATCACGCTGTTGAGCCGCTCACCGAGCGCCACGTCGGTCCAGCGCAGGTTGGGCGCCTCGTGGACGTGCCCGTCCGCGCGCCGGACCACCCCGGGCACGGAGACGCCGACGGCGGTCGGCTGGACGCCGAGATCGCCCGCCAGCATCGCCGCCGACTCGATGATGTGGGTGATGACCTCATCGGCCTCGCGCATGCGGCCGCGCAGGTTCCAGCTGTTGCGCCCGAGTATCTGCCCGCCGAGGCCGACCAGCGCGATGGCCACGTGCTCCACCTGCAGGTCGACCGCCAGCACGACGGCCGCCTGCGGCTGCGGGAGCACCAGCAGCGAGGGGCGGCCCGCCCCTCGCCCCGGCCTCGGCACCTTCTCCTCGACGACCCCGGCTTCCGCGAGGCCGTCGACGAGCGTCTTGATCGTGCTGCGGTTGAGCCCCAGCTCGGCCGCCAGCGTCGCCCGCGTGCACGGGCCCGTGACGTGCAGCAACCGGAGCAGGGTCGTGCGGTTGTGCCTGCGCACCTCGTCCGGACGGGCTACAGGTGTGCTGGTCACAGGTTTAATTCTTTCACGGACCGTCAGCGCGGGGATGCCGCGGCGCGCCGCCGCGACAGTGCGTCGACCGTGGCCGCCAGCGCCAGCACGAGGCCGGTGATGATGTTGACCACCGCGGCGGGCTGTTTGAGCAGGCCCAGGCCGTTGGTGACCACCGCGAGCACCGCGCCACCGATGACGGCGTCGACCATCCGGCCCTTGCCGCCGAACAGCGAGGTGCCACCGATGACCGCCGCGCCGACCGCGAACAGCAGCGTGTTCAGGCCACCGGCCTGCGGGTCGACCGAGCCGACCTTCGACGAGTAGACGATCGCGCCGAGCGCGGCCACCGACGAGCAGATCACGAACACGCTCGCCCGGATCTTGCTCACGTTGATACCGGCGCGGCGGGCCGCTTCCTGGTTGCCGCCGACCGCGTAGATGTGGCGGCCGTACTGCGTGCGGTTGAGCACGTAGGTGCCGAGCACCAGCAGCGCCAGCACGATCGGGACCACGTACGGCACGCCCGAGATGACGATGTTCGGGTTCGGCGCGCGGTTGATCGTCAGCAGGTAGGTGGCGACCGCGGCGAACAGCGCCACGGCGCCGACCTTGAACAGCACCAGCGGCGTCGGCTGGGTGACCAGCCCGCGCTTGAGCCGCGAGAAGTGCTGGCCCAGCTGGACGGCGGCGAAGCCACCCGCGGCGATCACGAACAGGATCCAGCTGCCGAGCACGGACAGGTTGCCGTTGGCGACCTTGTCGAGCACCTCGGAGTTGCTGACGTTCAGCGTGCCGCCCTCACCGATGAACTTGAGGATGACGCCCTGCCAGATGATGAACAGCGCCAGCGTCACGACGAACGACGGCATGCCGATCTTCGAGACCAGGAACCCGGTGATGCAGCCGATCGCGGTGCCGACGGTGATCGCCAGCAGCATCTCGATCCACGGGTTGGCGGCCGCGCCGGACAGGATTATCACGATGGCGACCGCGGACAGCGCCGCGCCCGCCCAGATCCGCAGCAGCACCGCGAGCAGCACGGCGAGCGCCAGCACGACGATGAAGGTGATGAACACCCCGGAGCCCATCGAGCCGAGCAGGTTGCCGTTGCGCACGAAGTGCAGCGCCATCACCGCGGCCGTGACACCCGACGCGGTACCGGCGGACAGGTCGATCTCGCCCAGCAGCAGGACGAACACGATGCCCATCGCGATGATCGTCTGGCCCGCGCCCTGCGCGAGCAGGTTCGCGATGTTCGACAGTGAGAGGAAGAACTCGGAGAGCCCGGCGAAGATTCCCACGAGCACGAGCAGGCCGAGCAGCGCGGGCAGCGCGCCGAGCTGGCCTGCCTTGAGGCGGGAGAAGTAGTCGGCGATGGCCTCGCTGGTGGACATCGACGTGGTGTCGATGCCGAAGTCCGTGATGGCGGCGGAAGCCACCGGCTTGGCAGGTGTCTCAGTCATTTTCTCCACGCTCACAGGACAGCGGCTTCGGGGCGGGCGAGGCCGAGGTCACCGGACCGGCCCGCGGTGATGAGTTCCACGACCTGGCCGTGGGTGACGTCCTTGGTGTGCACCTCCGCGACCAGGCGGCCGAGGTAGAGCACGGCGATGCGGTCGGCGACCTCGAACACGTCGGCCATGTTGTGGCTGATCAGCACGACGCCGAGGCCCTTCTCGGCGAGCCTGCGCACGAGGTCGAGCACCTGGCGGGTCTGCGCGACACCGAGCGCGGCGGTCGGCTCGTCGAGCAGCACGACCTTGGAGTCCCACAGCACCGACTTGGCGATGGCGACGGTCTGCCGCTGCCCACCCGACAGCGCGGAGACCGGGGTGCGCACGGACTTGACGGTGCGCACCGACAGCGAGGCGAGCGTCTCGCGGGCGGCCTGTTCCATGCTGGCCTCGTCGAGCAGCCATTTGCTGCCGCGCTCGCGGCCCAGGAACATGTTCTGCACGATGTCCAGGTTGTCGGCGAGCGCGAGGTCCTGGTAGACGACCTCGATGCCGAGCGCGGCGGCGTCGCGCGGGCCGTGGATGTGCGCGTCGGCGCCGTTGAACCGCACGGTGCCCGAGTCGGACCCGTGGATACCGGCGATGCACTTCACCAGCGTCGACTTGCCGGCGCCGTTGTCGCCGACGAGCGCGGTCACTTCACCGGCCCGCACGGCGAAGTCCACGTCGTGGAGGACGTGGACGGGTCCGAAGCTCTTGTTGAGGCCTTGGATGTCGAGAATGGGTTCACTCATGAAACGGCGATCTCTCCTGTGTGGGAACCGGGCCGGGACACGTTGTCGGGGAACGCGTCCCGGCCCGGCTGTCTATATGGGGGATTGTCAGGAGATGCCGAGCTGGGTGCAGACGGCCTGCAGGTCGCCGGCGCACACCTCGGAAGCCTTGACGTAGCCCTTCGTGATGACCTCCTTGACACCGTCCTTGAGGGTCAGCTTGGGCTCGAGCAGCAGCGACTTGACGTCGCGGTTGCCGGTCGGGTCCTTGCTGACGCCCTTAGCGATGGCGTCGGCGGCGGCCTTGTCACCCTTGGCGAGCGCGGCGGCGAGGTCGGCGGCGCCGTTCGCCTCCTCCTCGATCGGCTTGAAGATGGTCAGGTACTGGTCGCCGCGGAGGATGGCCTTGAGGCCGTCGGCGGTGGCGTCCTGGCCGGTCACCGGGACCTTGCCGTTGAGGCCGTTCTTCTTGAGGACGGTGATGACCGCGCCGGCGAGACCGTCGTTCGCGGCGACGACGCCGTCGACCCTGCCGCCGTTGGCGGTCAGGATCTGCTCGAAGGTCTGGCCGCCCTTCTGGTTGTCCCAGTTGTCGATGGCCTGGATCTGGACCTTCTTCAGGTCACCGGAGGCGTACTTCGCGTCGAGGACGCTGGCCTGGCCGTTGGCGAAGAGGGTGGCGTTGTTGTCGGTCGGGGCGCCCTCGATCTGGATGACCTGCGCGCCCTTCTTGTCCTTCAGCGCGTCCGCGAGGCCCTGGCCCTGCAGCGCGCCGACCTTCACGTTGTCGAACGACACGTAGTAGTCCGAGCTGCCGCCGAGGTTCAGGCGGTCGTAGTCGATCGTCGGGATGCCCGCGTTCTTGGCCTTCTTGGCGACGGCCGAGCCGACCTCGCTGTTGATGGCGGCGATGATCAGGACCTTGACGCCCTGGGTGATGAAACCGTCGGCCAGCGTCGAGAACTTCTGGACGTCACCCTGCGCGTTCTGCACGTCGACGTCGAAGCCCTTGGCCTTGAGGGCCTTCTCGAGCATCGGCTTGTCGAAGGCTTCCCAGCGGGCCGAGGTCGCGGTCTCCGGCAGGATCACGCCGACCTTGCCGGAGGCGCCACCGGCGGCGGGCGCCGAGGCGGGGGCCGAGGAACTCGAGGAGGTCCCCGAGTTCGAGCTGTTCGCCCCACATGCCGTCAGCACGAGGCTGACACTCGCCACCGTGGCGAGGAGGGAAAGGGTCTTCGTGCGCATCCTCGGTCCTTCCAGCTCCTGCCGACGAGCGGTGTTCCGGACCTGGCCGGCGCCTCGTCGCGCAAAATGTTGTGGGCGACAACATATGCCGCGATTGCCCGGTACGGAAGAGGGCTGGATCAATTAAGACCCACCCGTGAGACACAGTTTGGCAACGTGCCCGTCACATTGAGCGCAAGAGGCCAAGACGGTGACATGGAAGACCATGGCCGGTCACGCAACGTGACTGGATCGGTGTCGATCCCATCTTACGACAACGATGACTTACCCGAACCCGGCCGAAACCGACCTTTTATCTGGAAAACGACGGTCACCCTGGGTTTGTGGACCGATCAGCCCAGCCCGCCTTGACGGCTCGGAACCCTCGCCGCCAATCGGACCTCCCCGGCCCGTACTCGGCACCGCCGCCGCCCGGGCCTATGCATCAGAAGCCCTGAAAGGTCGCCCCAGCACCAAGTCTCGGCCCGCGCCGACCCTCACCTGCCACAACACCGCCCGCCCCAAGATCAACGCGACCTGCCCATTCATTGGCGGTCTCGATAAATCAAGCCTCACCCAGAAATGATCAACACTCCAAGCCCCGAAACCCCACCCCGCTTCCCCGCCCGAGGCAGTGAAGAACCACCGCAAACCCCGCGAATCCCGTTAACCGGCATCGCCCGAACGGCCCAGTCCCCTGATCAACAGAGCGTGACCCCGCCGCGCCCCGTCACCCTGTGCCCGAACGGCCACCTCCCATACCCAAAAGGTCACCCCACCGCGTGCCCCAACGGTCGCCCCGCGTACCCGAGGAGTCGGCACGCGTACGCGGGGAGCCGGGAGGCGTACCGGGATGGACGACACGCGTGCACAGCCGGACGACACGCGTACCTGGACGGACGACACACCGGCCCGACACGCCGGAACGCGGGACAAACCGCGCGCCGAACGCGGGGCACCCGGTACGGCATGTCCCGCGCCACCCGACGCACGTGTCGTCCGTCTGTGCACGCGTGGCGTCCAGCTGTGCACGCGTGTCGTCCGTCTGCGTACGCGTGGCGTCCGGCTGTGATCGTGTGACGACTCCGCAGGTACGCGTGCTGACTCGCTGGGTACGTGTGCCGACCCGTTGGGTACGGGGCGGGTGAACATCCGTGCGAGAGCGGCAAAGTCGCGGGCGAGAGCGGCAAAGTCGCGTGCAGGTACGGCAAACTCGCGTGCGGGAAGGGCAAACATCGCGGGTGGCGCGGGGGTTACCAGGAGCGGAGGGTGACTATGCGCTCTTCGAGTTGCTCGACGGTGGCCATCGCGGTGGGCGGGCCGCCGCAGACGCGGCGGAGTTCGTTGTGGATGGCGCCGTGGGGTTTGCGGGTGCGGTGGTGGTACATGCCGACCAGTGCGTTGAGTTCCTTGCGCAGCGAGCCGAGGCGCTGGCTGACCGTCTGGGGCTTGGCGACCTGGACGGGGGCTTCCTTCTCGGGCTTGCGCTTCTTGGCGTCGGCGAGCTGCTCCTCCTGGCGCTTGCGCAACAACGCGCGGACCTGGTCGGGCTCCAGCAGACCTGGGAGGCCGAGGTACTCCTGCTCCTCGTCGGAACCGGAGAACACGGCCGTGCCGAAGGAGTTGCCGTCGTAGATGACCTGGTCGAGTTCGGCGGAGGCGCCCAGCGAGGTGAACGCCTTCTCCTCCTCGCCCGGCTCGTCCTCGGTGCGGTTGGCCTCGGCCAGTAGCTCGTCGTCCCAGCCGTCCTTCTCGCGGTGGGGCTTGCCGAGGACGTGGTCGCGCTGCGCCTCCAGCTCGGCGGCCAGCTCCAGCAGCACCGGGACGCTGGGCAGGAAGACCGAAGCCGTCTCGCCCTTGCGCCGCGAACGCACGAAGCGGCCGATCGCCTGCGCGAAGAACAGCGGGGTCGACGCCGAAGTCGCGTACACGCCGACCGCGAGCCGGGGGACGTCGACGCCTTCCGACACCATGCGGACCGCGACGAGCCAGCGTTCGGTGGACGCGGCGTACTCGGCAATGCGGCCGGAGGCCTTGGGGTCGTCCGACAAGACGACCGTCGGCGTCTCACCTGACAAACGTTCCAGGATTTTCGCGTAGGCGCGTGCGGACTCCTGGTCGGTCGCGATGACCAGACCGCCCGCGTCGGGCATGCCGTCGGCACGGAGCTGGGACAGCCGGACGTCCGCGGCCTGCAGGACCGCCGGGATCCACTCGCCCGCCGGGTCGAGCGCGGTGCGCCAGGCGCGCGCGTTCTGCTCGGCCGTGAGCGGCTCGCCGAGGCGGGCGGTGAACTCCTCGCCCGCGCTGGTGCGCCACGACGCCTCACCCGAGTAGGCGAGGAAGACGACCGGGCGGACGACGCCGTCGGCGAGCGCGTTGGCGTAGCCGTACGCGTGGTCGGACTTGCTGCGCAGGTGCCCCTCGCCGTCCGGCTCGTACTGGACGAACGGGATCTGCGAGTCGTCGCTGCGGAACGGGGTCCCGGTGAGCGCGAGCCTGCGCACCGCCGGGGTGAACGCCTCCATGATCGCGTCGCCCCACGACTTGGCGTCGCCACCGTGGTGGATCTCGTCGAGGATGACGAGCGTCTTGTAGTTCTCGGTACGCACGCGGTGCAACGTCGGGTGCGCGGCGACCTGCGCGTACGTGACCGCCACACCCTGGTAGTCCGAGGAGGTGGCGCCCGCGCCGTTGCGGAAGTTCGAGTCGATGGAGATGCCGGACTTGGCGGCGGACTCGGCCCACTGGTGCTTGAGGTGCTCGGTCGGCGTGACGATCACGACCCGCTCGATCGTGCGGTCGCTCAGCAGCTCGGCGGCGATGCGCAGGCCGAAGACCGTCTTGCCCGCGCCAGGCGTCGCGACCGCCAGGAAGTCCTTGGGCTTGCGCATCAGGTACTTGGTCAGCGCGCTGCGCTGCCAGGCGCGCAGCGGCCGCGCGGTGGAGTCCTTTTCCGCTGGTGGCGCGCCCATGACACCGCGCTGGGCCGTCTCGGTCAAGATGGTCCAACTCCCCTCGGCACGGTCCGCCCATACAAAAGCGCCCGTCGAAGGCGCTCCGCCGAGGGTACCTGTCCGCACCGACAAGAGCCGGTACCGACGGGGTGATTCGTGCCTCGCGACGGCGTGCTAGGCGACACTTGCCCCGAACGACGAGCCAAAACCGCGCCGATGCAGCATGCTTGGCCCTGCGATGACCGAGACAGCGGACGACGCGCCGGAGGACGGCGCCGAGCGGGCACCCGAGGTGAGGGTGGTCCGCAAAACCCCGCTGACCTTGCTCAAGCGCACGCTCAACAAAGCCTGGGAGGGCAACATCTTCTCCGAGGCGGCCGAGGCCGCCTTCTGGCAGACGCTCTCGCTCCCCCCGCTGCTGCTGGGACTGCTCGGCAGCCTGGGCTTTCTCGGCGACTGGTTCGGCCCGTCGGTGGTGACCGCGGTGCACGACCAGATCATCCGGTTCTCGAAGACGATCTTCAGCCCGAACGCCGTCCAGGAGATCATCGAGCCGACGGTCAACAGCATCCTCACGGTCGGCAAGGGCGAGATCGTCTCCGTCGGCTTCGTGATCTCGCTGTGGGCGGGTTCGTCGGCGATGTCGTCGTTCGTCGACGCGATCACCGTCGCGCACGACCAGTACGGCGTCCGCAACGAGGTCTGGCAGCGGCTGTTCGCGCTGCTGCTCTACATGGCGGGACTGGTGATCCTCGCGGTCGGCCTGCCGCTGCTGGCGATCGGCCCCGACCTGCTCCCCGAGTTCTTCCCGGCGGACTGGCGGCCGACGGTCCGCGACTGGGTCGGCACGCTCTACTACCCGGCGCTCGGTGTGCTGATCACGCTGGCGCTCGCGACGCTCTACAAGCTCGCGCTGCCGCGCAAACTGCCGTGGCACCGCGGCCTGCCCGGCGCGGTGCTCGCGATGGTCCTGTTCCTGCTGGCGAGCATCGGGCTGCGGATCTACCTGTCGCAGATCACCAAGACGGGTTACACCTACGGCGCGCTGGCCGCGCCGATCGCGTTCCTGCTGCTGATGTTCTTCATCGGGCTGGCGGTGACCGCCGGCGCGTACTTCAACAGCGCGATCCAGGAGCTGTGGCCCGCCAAGATGACCCGGCGCCAGCGTCGCAAGTGGCGGCGGCTGGAGATGGAACGCGCGAACGAGCGGCTCAAGTCCGAGGACAACGGCAAGCTGTGGGAGCGGGCCACCGTGCCGCTGCGGCGGCCCAAGCGCGAGGACGTCGAAGCTGAGGAATCCTCAGCGAACACGAACCACGATCGGGTGGCCGACGAGCCCGCCGAAGCGGGCTCCCCCGAGCCCGAATCCTCGCCCCGAGCTGGGCGTTCTACGCGCTGAAGATCGCTACTCCACCCGGGGTCCACCGTCACCCGTCCGGCGGAGTCATCCTGAAGTCGTACCGGGGTTCCACCCGTGGTGTGAGGCTGTTCCCGCCGTCCCCGTGTCAAGCTCAGCTCGCCCCGGAACCGAGGGGCTTTTCCGTTTCCCGAGGGGGATCACCACCATGTCAGTGCTGGCACGGCTCAGCCTGCGCAACCGAGGCCTGATCGGGCTGCTGGCCATCCTGGTACTGGTCTTCGGCGCGTTCGTCATGCCGAGGATCAAGCAGCAGCTCTTCCCGTCGCTCCAGTTCCCGACGGCCGTCGTCATCACGCCGTACGTCGGCGCTTCACCGGACGCGGTCGACAAGCAGGTCAGCGAGCCCATCGAGGCCGCGCTGCAGGGGATCAAGGGCGTCGAGGAGATCACGTCCACGTCCCGCGCGGGCACCTCGTCGGTGGTGGTCCAGTACCAGTTCGGCACGGACCTCGACGCCGCCGTCGGCCAGATGCAGCAGGCGGTGAACCGGATCAGCACCCGGCTGCCCGCCAACAGCTCGCCGACCGTGCAGGCCGGCAGCTTCGACGACATCCCGACCGTGGTGCTCGCGGTCAGCGGCGACGGCGACCAGAAGCAGCTCGCCGACCGGCTGAACAACGAGGTCGTCCCCGAGTTCAAGAAGATCGAGGGCGTCCGCGCCGCGACGGTCACCGGGGCGCAGAAGCCGCAGGTCACCATCACGCTGGACTACGCGAAGCTCGCGGTCGCGGGCGTCGATCCGCAGACACTGGTCAGCACGCTGCAGGGGGCGGGCGCGGCCATTCCGGCCGGCACGGTCGATCAGGACGGCAAGACGCTCAACGTCGAGATCGGCGGCTCCGACCTGACCGTCGACTCGCTCAAGAACACTTACCTGGCAGGCAAGACCAAGCCGGTGAAGCTGGGCGACATCGCGACCGTCGAGGCGGGCACCGCCACGGCCACGTCGATCACCCGCACCAACGGCAAGCCCAGCTTCGGCATCTCGGTCACCATGGCGTCGGACGGCAACGCGGTGGCGATCTCGAAGGCCGTGCGGGACAAGCTGCCCGAGCTGAGCACGAAGCTCGGCGTGCAGTTCAGCACCGTGTTCGACCAGGGCCCCGAGGTCGAGAAGGCGATCAGCGGCCTGACCACCGAAGGCCTGCTCGGCCTGCTCTTCGCGGTGATCGTGATCCTGCTCTTCCTGTTCTCGCTGCGGTCCACTTTGGTCACCGCGGTGTCCATCCCGCTGTCGGTGGTGGTCGCGCTGGTCGCGCTCTACAGCGGCGATCTCTCGCTCAACCTGCTCACCCTCGGCGCGCTGACGATCGCGGTCGGCCGGGTGGTCGACGACTCGATCGTCGTGCTGGAGAACATCAAACGCCATCTCGGCTACGGCGAGGCCAAGCAGGACGCCGTGCTGAACGGCGTCCGCGAGGTGGCCACGGCGGTGACCGCGTCCACGCTGACCACGGTCGCGGTGTTCCTGCCGATCGCGTTCGTGAGCGGCATCGTCGGCGAGCTGTTCTCGCCGTTCTCGATCACGGTGACCGTCGCGCTGCTGGCTTCGCTGCTGGTCTCGCTGACCGTCGTGCCGGTGCTGGCGTACTGGTTCCTCAAGACGCCCAAGAACCTGGACGCGGAGAACGCCGAAGCGGCAAGGGAAGCAGCCGAGGAGAAGGAGCGCAACGGCGCCCTGCAGCGGGTTTACGTGCCGGTGGTGCGGTTCGCCATCAAGCGCAGGCTGGTCGTGGTGCTCAGCGCGATCGTGATCTTCGTGGTGACCGCCGGGCTCGCCGCCAGCGCGAAGACGGATTTCCTCGGTGACAACGGCGGCACCACGATGTCGATGACCCAGGAGCTGCCGCCGGGCACCAGCCTGGAAGCCGGTGAGGAAGCCGGAAAGCTCGTCGAGACGGCGCTCGCGGCCTCGCCCGAGGTCAAGAGCTACCAGATGACCGTCGGCGGCAACGGCGCCGGCGCGGTGTTCGGGTTCCGCGGTGACGGCGGCACCAGCTTCACCGTGACGATCGCCGAGGGCACCGACCAGAAGGCGTTGCAGGACAAGCTGAAGAGCCAGCTCTCCGGCAAGCCGGGCGCCGGCGTGATCAAGTTCGGTCAGCAGGCTTCGAGCTCCGACACGGTCTCCGTGCTGGTGACCGCGCCGAACGCGGCCACGCTGAAGCCCGCCGCCGACCAGGTGGCGCAGGCGCTGTCCGGGATCAACGGCCTGTCCGAGGTCACCAGCGACCTTTCGAAGGGCTCGCCGCAGCTGAAGGTCGACGTCGACCAGGCCGCCGCGGCGGCCGCCGGGCTCACACCGGCGACCATCGGCCAGCTCGCCGGGCAGGCCGTCGGCGGCCGCGTGGTCACCCAGCTGCCGATCGACGGGACGCGCACGGACATCGTGCTGCGCACCGGGACCGCGCCCGCCGGGGTCGACGCGATCAAGGCGCTGCCGCTGCCGTCCGCGACCGGCGTGGTCCGGCTGGACCAGGTCGCCACGGTGTCCACTGTGGACGGGCCGAGCACGGTCAAGCGGACCGGCGCCGATCTGAGCACGAGCGTCACCGCGAAGAACGGCTCGGACAACCTGGGCGCGGTCACGAAGGACATCGAGGCCAAGCTCAAGGACCTGAAGCTGGCGGGCGGCGCGTCGGCCAAGATCAGCGGGGTCGCCCAGCAGCAGACCGAGGCGTTCGTGAACCTGGGGCTGGCGCTGCTGGCGGCGATCGCGATCGTGTTCCTGATCATGGCGGCGACGTTCCGCAGCCTGATCCAGCCGCTGATGCTGCTGGTGTCCATCCCGTTCGCGGCGACCGGCGCGCTCCTGCTGCTGCGGGCGACGAACACCGCGATCGGCCTGCCCGCGATGATCGGCATGCTGATGCTGGTCGGCATCGTGGTGACCAACGCGATCGTGCTGATCGACCTGATCAACAAGTACCGGTCGGACGGCTACAGCGTGACCGACGCGGTGGTCGAGGGCGGCAGGCACCGGCTGCGGCCGATCCTGATGACCGCGTCGGCCACGATCTTCGCGCTGCTGCCGATGGGGCTCGGGATCACCGGGCAGGGCGGGTTCATCGGGCAGCCCCTCGCCATCGTGGTGATCGGCGGGCTGATCAGCTCGACGCTGCTCACCCTGGTGCTGGTGCCGACGCTGTACACGGCGGTCGAACTGCGCAAGGAGCGGCGCGCGCTCAAGAAGGCGGCCCGTGCCCGGCAGCCGGAGCCCGTCAAGCCCGAGCCCGCCAACGTCTAGGTCCGACGGGATTTAGCGGGCTTTATCCCGGGTGCTTTTCCCGGGACAAAGCCCGCTAAATCCCCACTCCTACTGGCCGAAACGCCAGGTCTTGCTGTCGAACGCGATGCAGATGCTCGGCGACATGACGATCACGCGCAGTGTCCCGTCACGCTCGTCGAAGTCGATGCCCTCGACCTCGAAGTTGCCGCCGCAGCCGCTCTGCAGCGGGAGCTGGCCGAGTGAGGTCACGTGGCCGGTCACGTCGGAGCCGTTGAGCGAAGCGGACAAGTCGACCTGGAGCAGCGGCTTGGTGACGCCGAAGAGCGTGCCGCCCGGGTCGTCCGAAGCGCAGAGCAGCCGCGTGGCGGTCTGGAAGTCACAGCCCTGGATGTCGCGGACCTGGTGGTCGAGCCGGATCGCCGAGGCGTACGGCAGGTTCGCGGCCGGGTTCGTGAAGCGGATGCCCGGCATCGGGTGCACGAGCAGGCGGTCCATGGTGCCCCATTCGCCCGCCACCATCCACTGGCCGTCCGGCGAGACGGCGGCGAACGAGTTGTTGTTGGCTTCCCAGGATTCCAGGTTGTGCTTGTAGTTGGCCCAGCTGCCGTCCGGGGCCTGCACCCGGAAGAGCTTGGCGCCGCGGTCGTCGCGCTGGTACGGCTCGACGTAGTACCCCTTGGCGGTGCCGGGGTCGCCGACGTGGTTCCAGCCCTGCGAGTTCAGGTCGGCCGGGATGGTGCCGATCCCGGTGTAGCGGATCGTCGTCCCCGACGGGCGGACGATGGTGGCCAGGCCCTGGCTCTCGTCGAGCGGCCTCGCCCGGTCCGAACCGAGGGTCGTCCAGCCGTTGACGGCCTCGGCCAGCGCGGGGGACATCGTTGTCAGCAAGGCGGCGAGTACGGCGACAAGGGCGGTTTTTCGCATGGAGGACTCCGTCCCGAAGGAAAATGGCGCCCTAGAGGTACCAGCCTCGTCCGGAACGGACAGCCCCCATGTGAATGATTTTCACCTTAACGGCGGGTTTCCGACAGTGCTCGGCTGTCAGTCGCCCTTCTTGAGCCCGTCATAGATCTTCTTGCAGGCCGGACAGACCGGCGACCCCGGCTTGGCCGACTTCGTCACCGGGAAGACCTCGCCGCACAGCGCCACCACGTGCGTGCCCATGACCGCGCTCTCGGCGATCTTGTTCTTGCGCACGTAGTGGAACATCTTCGGCGAGTCGTCGTCGGTGCTGTCGGTGCCCTCGGGGCGGGTGTCCTGCTTCGGCAGAGTCTGAGTGCTCACCCTTCCATGATAAGACCCGTGTGGACGGCCCCGACCTGGCAGGATCTCCCCCATGTTCCAGAAGGTGCTCGCGAGCTTCGGCTCCGGCGGCGCGCGCGTCGACGCCCGCCTGCTCGACCGTTCCGTCGTGCCCGGCGGGCCGCTGCGCGGCGAGGTCGTGCTGCTCGGCGGCGAGGTCGACCAGGAGATCAACGGGCTGGCGGTCACCCTGATCGCCCGTGTCGAGGTGCCGGGTGAGCGCTCGCCGTCGATCACGGACCTGACTTTCGGCAGCCAGCAGCTGGCGGGCCGCGAGCAGGTCGGGCCAGGACAGCAGATCCGGGTCCCGTTCGAGATCCAGCTGCCCTGGGAGACGCCGATCTCGAGTGTCTTCGGCAAGCCGCTGACCGGGATCGCGGTCGGCCTGCAGACCCAGCTCGACGTGGCGAACTCCGTCGCCGACCCGCAGGACGTCGACGCGGCGGCCATCGAGCCGCTACCCGCGCAGAAGCGGATCCTGGACGCGCTGAGCCGGATCGGCTTCACCTTCCGGGGCGCCACGCTGGAGCAGGGCCGCATCAACGGCGCCAGCCAGCAGCTGCCGTTCTTCCAGGAGATCCGCTTCGCGCCGTCGCAGCGGTTCGCGCCGGTGTTCGACGCGCTCGCGGTGACGTTCCTGTCTGCGGCGGACGAGACGCAGGTGGTGCTCGAGGTGACCAAGCGCGTCCGGGTGAGCAAGTCGGGCGGCTTCGGCGGGCGCGGGCAGGAGTTCCTGGGCATGTTCAAGGTCGCGCACGCGAACCTCGACGGCGTGAAGTGGGAAGCCCAGCTCGAAGGCTGGCTCCACGAGGTGGCCAAGCCGCGCGGGATCTTCGATTGAGCGTACGAAGCCGATGGATCGAGGCCGTCGAACGGCTGGGCGGCTCAGTCGAGGTCGCTGAGAAAGCCGCGCGGGACCTGGAAAACCGCTACAACGAGCCACATCGCCGCTATCACGACCTCGCGCACGCCCATTCCGTCGCGCGGCACGCCGACCGGCTCGCGCGCGCACTCTCCACAGAGGACAGAGCACTGATCACGCTCGCCGCCTGCGCGCACGATGTGATCTACGACGCCAAGCCCGGCGACGACGAGCGGCGCAGCGCCGAGTGGGCCCGCGACTGGCTCACCCGGGCGGGCCTCGTGGCGCGGCACGTCGCCCGGGTCGAGGAGCTGATCCTGACCACGCTCAGTCACGACGCGCCTGCGGAAGATCAGGGTGCGACCGCGCTGCTCGACGCCGATCTCGCCACCCTCGGAGCCTCCGAAGACGTCTACGACCAGTACGCGCGCGACGTCCGCGAGGAGTTCAAGCACGTCGACGACCAGGCATGGACGGTGGGCCGGGCCGCGGTGCTGGAGAAGCTGCTCGCCAAGGATCCGCTGTTCCGGAGCCCGGCCGCGCGCGCCGAATGGGACGCCGCGGCGCGGGCCAACCTGACAAGAGAGCTGACCCGATGGCGACGGCCCGCGACCGATCTCGGATGATGTCCCCTCGTGGCTAGCAAACCTCCCCAGCTGATTCTCACCGACGAGGTGGCCGGCGCGCTGCAGGACGGCGACCCCGTCGTCGCGCTGGAGAGCACGATCCTGTCCCACGGCCTGCCGCCCGGCCGCAACCTCGACGTCGCGCGCCGCCTGGAGCGGCTCGTGCGCGACGCGGGCGCGGTGCCCGCGACCATCGCGGTGCTCGACGGCGTTCCCCGGATCGGGCTCTCCGCCGCCGAACTCGAGCGCGTCTGCGCGCCCGGCGAGGACCTCGACAAGCTCTCGCTGCGTGACCTCGGCCCCGCCGTCGGGCTCGGCCGGTCCGGTGCGACGACCGTGGCGAGCACCGCCTCGCTCGCGGCGGCCGCCGGGATCGGCGTGTTCGCCACCGGCGGGCTCGGCGGGGTGCACCTCAACGCGGCGCAGACCTGGGACGTCTCGGCCGACCTCGGCGTGCTGGCCACGGCCGGCGTCGTGGTGGTCGCGTCCGGGGTCAAGTCGGTGCTGGACATCCCGGCCACGCTCGAGGTGCTGGAGACCAACTCCGTGCCGGTGCTCGGCTACCGGACCGACCACTTCCCGGCTTTCTACCGCCGCTCGTCCGGCCACGAGGTCCCGTGGCGGGTCGACACCCCGAAGCAGGCGGCCGCGGTGATCGCCGCGCACCGGACGTTCGCGAAATCCGGGGTGCTGCTGACCAATCCGATCCCCGAAGAGTCCGAAATGGACTTGGCGCTGCACGACCGGCTGCTCGCCGAGGGCCTGGAGTTGTTGCGGGTCAACAACATCCACGGCCAGGACGTCACGCCCGCACTGCTGGAGCACTTCCACACCGCCAGCGACGGCGTGAGCCTCGACGCCAACGAGGCGCTCGTGTTGTCCAACGCCCAGCTCGCCTCCGAGGTCGCGGTGGCGCTGTCATGAGCGTGATCGTGGTCGGCGACGCCGGTCTGGACGTGGTCGCGCGGCCGCACGGGCCGATCCCGCACGGCGGCGACGTCCGCGCGCGCATCGAGTTCACCGGCGGCGGCTCGGGCGCGAACACCGCGCTGTGGCTGCGCGCGTACGGCGTCGAGCCGACGCTGATCGCCCGCATCGGCGACGACCCCGGCGGCAGGCTCATCCGCGCCGAGCTCGAAGCGGCGGGCGTGCGGTGCGCGTTCACCGTCGACCCGGACGCGGCCACCTGCTGCGTGGTCTGCCTCGTCGACGGCGACGGCCAGCGCAGCATGCTCGCCGACCGCGGCGCGAACGCCCGCTTCGAACCGGCCGACATCGACCCGGCGGTCCTCGCCGGAGCCCGCCACCTGCACCTGTCCGGCTACGTCCTGCTCGACCCCTCGTCGCGGCCAGCCGGGCTGGCCGCGCTCGCCGCCGCGAAGGCGGCCGGGCTGACCACCTCGGTCGACCCGCAGGCGGCGGCGCACCTCACGAAGGACCCGGCCGGGTTCCTCGACGACGTGCGCGGCATCGACCTGCTCATGCCGAACACCGAGGAACTGGTCGCGCTGACCGGGTCCGCCGACCCGGCCGCGGCCCGTGAACTGCTCGGGGTCGCCAGCGCGGTCGTGGTGACCGCCGGGCTCAACGGCGCGAGCTGGGTCGACGCCGACGGCATCACCTCGGTCCCGTCCGAGCCCGCCGACTGCGTCGACTCGACGGGCGCGGGCGACGCCTTCGACGCCGGAGTACTCGGCGCCTGGCTCGCCGGAGCGTCCACTGTGGACGTTCTACGGGCCGGCGTGAAACTGGGCGCCAAGGCGGTCGGCCAAGTAGGCCCCCAGCCCTGACCCGCGTTCGAAAGCCCGAAAGCCACTTTCGTCAGGTCTCATCTGACGAAAGTGGCTTTCGGGCTATCACACCTGACGAACGTGGCTTTCGGGCTTTCCGGGCCCAGCGGACGAAACAAAAGCCCCGCTTGTTCCGCTCAGCGTTCCGAATGCCCCGTCCGTAACGTCCAGGCGAGCCCTCGGGGCTGCGAAATGTCGGACTTGCGCCTTTTGTCTGCCCGCAGGGCGCGGATGAGCGAAGTGAACGCCTCGTTCACAACGTTCAACGTTGTGAACGCCTCGTTCACAACGTTCAGGGGCAGAGGGCCCCGGCGGGGTCGGGCGGGCACACGTGACAAGGGCGACCATTGTCACCCTCAGCGTTGCAAGGGCGGCCCTTGTCACGTCCACTTTCGGGACGGACCGAAGGACGCTTTCGGGGTTTCAGGAGCCTTCGATGATCTGGTGGGTGCCGGACTCGATCTTGGTCTTGTCAGGCGTGTAGCGGTTGACCTGCTCCTTCTTGCGCGCGGGACCGTCGTTGGCGATCAGCACCGCCATCCACGGCAGCGGGATGGAGATCGCCACGAGCGTCAGCGCGAGCCACCACGTCTGGTAGAAGACGCCGGCGAGGATCAGGCACGGGAACCGCAGTCCCATCATGATCATGTACTTGCGCTTGCGGTCGGCCAGCTGGTCGTTGTACGACCGGGCGGCCGCGGTGATGAGCACCGGCTCGTTGGCGGGTCTGGTCACGACACCACCTCCCAATGTCTCCATCCTCCCACTCCCCGTACTCAAGCGACACCCAGGTGACCAAGTGCGCCGACGACCAGTGTCTCGACGCCGGTCCGCAGTGTCGGGTGCAGGACAGGGGCGAACAGCGGCGAGTGGTTCGACGGGATGTCCTGTTCGAACCGGCCCGCGCCGATCGCGGTCAGCACCGTCTCCGCGTCCGCTCCCCCGACCAGCCAGAACACGGACGGGACGCCCGCCGCGCGGCCGAACTCGCTGAAGTCCTCGCTGCCGGTGACCAGCGGCGCCTCCATCGTCCGTTCGGCGCCGAAGTGCGCGCGGAACAACTCGGTGAGGTGGGCGGTCGACGCCTCGTCGTTGGCTGTGACGGGGAAACTGCCGATGCGCTCGATGTCCGGCGGCTTCGGGGCGCCTGCGGTCGCGGCCTCGCCGTTGATGATCCGCTCGACCGCCGCGAGCACCTTGGCGCGCACGGTCTCGTCGAAGCTGCGGACGTTGACCTCCAGCACCGCGTGGTCGGCGATGATGTTGTGCGCGGTGCCCGCGTGCAGCATCCCGACGGTGACCACGGCCGACTCGGTCGCGGAGATCTCCCGCGAGACGATCGTCTGCAGTTTCAGCACGATCGACGCCGCCAGCACGACCGGGTCGACGGTCGTCTCGGGCCGCGAGCCGTGCCCGCCGCGCCCGTGCAGGGTGACGCGCAGCGCGTCGGTCGCGGCCATGATCACGCCGGGCCTGGTGAGCACCCAGCCAGCCGGTCCGGGCACGATGTGCTGCCCCAGCACGACTTCCGGCTTGCCGGCCGTCTCGAAGACGCCGTCGCGGATCATGCCGGTCGCGCCGTCGCCGACCTCTTCACCCGGCTGGAAGACCACCTGCAGCGTGCCGGACCAGTGCTCCCGGCCCGCGGCGAGCAGCCTGGCCGCGCCCGCGAGCCACGTGACGTGCATGTCGTGCCCGCAGGCGTGCATCACGCCGTCGACGGTGCTCGCGTAGTCCAGCCCGGTCTTCTCCTCGACCGGCAGCGCGTCCATGTCGGCGCGCAGCATCACGTTCGGCCCGTCACCGTTGCGCAGCACGCCGAGCACGCCCGTGCCCGCGAGCCCGGCGCGCACCTCGAACCCGTCCGCCGCGAGCCGCTCGGCGACCAGCGCGGCCGTGCGCGTCTCGGTGAAGGCCAGCTCGGGATGCCGGTGCAGATCGAGGTAGAACGCTTCCAGGCCGGGCAAAGCGGCCTCGAGCGGGGCGAGCACGGGTGTCATGCCGTGATTCGACCACATCCTCAGGCGGGAAGCTCTTCCGCGTCGAGCCCGAGATCCTTGCGTATGAAAGCATTACCCGCTGTGAGCACTGATCTTCCTGTCTTCTCCGCCGACCTCTGCGACCGCCTGCGCGAAGCCTTCCAGCGCGCCGGCTATCACGCCGACGGGGTGATCGACGCGCTCGGCGGCGCCGCCAACGCGGCCTTCGGGCGGGGCGAGCCCGAGCTCGCCTACCGCGCCAGCCTCGACGCGGGCGACCTGGGCACGCTGATCAGGCTGTTCCTGCTCGGCGAGACCGAGTCGGAGACGGACGCGAAGTCCGCTTTCGCGCCAGTGAGCATCGATGAAGCGATCGCCGTCGGCCTGCTGCGCCTGACGAGCAACGGCGTGCGCGCCGGGCTGGACGTCCGGCCGCATGGCGACGACGAGGGCGGCGCCTGGTGGGTGTTCTCCGACCTCGACCCCGATCTGCTCGGGCACTCGGTGCCGGGGCATCACGTGCTCGGTGTCGGGCACGCGTCGTTGAGCCTGGTCAGGGCGACCACGCGGCGGCCCGTCGGCACGCTGCTCGACCTGGGCACCGGCAACGGCGTCCAGGCGCTGCACGCGTCGCGGCACGCTCAGCGCGTCACCGCGACCGACGTGTCCGCCCGCGCGCTCGCGCTGGCCGAGGCGACGTTCCGGCTCAACCAGCTCGACGTGGAACTGGTCAAGGGTGAGTGGTTCGCGCCGGTCGCGCGGCGCAAGTTCGACCAGATCGTCTGCAATCCGCCGTTCGTGGTCGGGCCGCCGCGCGTCGACTACACCTACCGCGATTCCGGGCTCGCCGGTGACGACGCGAGCGCGCTCGTCGTCCGCCAGCTCCCGTCCTTCCTCAACGACGGCGGTGTCGGGCAGCTGCTCGCGTCCTGGCTGCACGTCGACGGCGAGGACTGGACCGATCGGGTGAGCCGCTGGCTGCCCGCCGAGACGGACGCGTGGTTCGTGCAGCGTGACGTGGCCGATCCCGGCCTGTACGTGGGCACCTGGCTGCGCGACGCGGGCATCGACCCGCGCTCCCCCGAAGGCCGTGCCAAGTCCGCTGACTGGCTCGATTGGTTCGACGCGAACAACGTGGACGGCGTCGGGTTCGGCTTCGTCACGCTGCGCCGTTCGGGCGGCAAGACGCCGACGGTCGTCGCCGAGGACCTCCGCCAGGCCTACGACGACCCGCTGGGCGCCGAGGCCGCGACCTGGCTCGATCGCGTCGACTGGTTGCGCGACAACGGCGACTCGTTGCTGGAGACCAGCTTCGAGGTGCCCAAGACCGTGCTGCTCGAACGCGTCGACGAGCTCGGCGCCGAGGGCTGGCTCACCACCGTGCGCCGGCTGCACCGCACCGACGGCCCCGGCTGGCAGCACGAGGTCGACGAACTCGCCGCGCGGCTGCTCGCGGGGTGCCAGGGCGCGCTGCCGCTGGAGGACCTGATCGAACTTCTCGCCGCCGCGCAAGGACTCTCCGCCGAGGAGCTCTCCGCGAGCGCGGTGCCGGTGGTGCGGGAACTGGTCCGCCACGGCATGTTGCTGCCGGTCCGATGAGGGCGGTCGTGGCACGGGTCACCGAGGCGAGCGTGACCGTCGAAGGCGAGGTCGTCGGCGCGATCGCCGAGCCCGGTTTGTTGGTGCTGCTGGGAATCCACGTCGACGACCAGCCGGAACAGGCCGTGACCATGGCACGGAAGCTGCACGAGTCGCGCATACTCCGCGACGAGGAATCATGCGCGGACACCGGAGCGCCGCTGCTCGTGGTCAGCCAGTTCACGCTCTATGGGGATACCCGAAAGGGCAGGCGTCCGTCATGGACCAAGGCTGCCCGCCCCGAACCGGCGGAGAAGCTGGTCGACGCGGTGGTCAGTGAATTGCGCACGCGCGGTGCCCGTGTGGAAACCGGACGTTTCGGTGCCATGATGGAGGTACGGAGCGTCAACGACGGTCCGTTCACCGTTCTCATTGAGGTTTAGACCATAAAGATATTCGCATCCGGTCGGGTTTTCTCAGTCAAATCTCAGGTTTCGCTCTCAGCAAAACCTCAGGTTTGATCGAGCAACCGAGGAGAGGTCGCGCCCGTCTCTTTTATTGACGGGCTCGGGAACGAATTGGCAACCCGAGGCGTTGAGCACAGTGTCCGGCCGGCGAGCCGGACTCCCGCCGACCGGGTTTCCACAGGGCTCGGTCAGTGGGGAGAAGTGACGTGGCGCACCGCACCACGTTCAACCCGTGACCGGGGAGGCAGAAATGTCAGTCCAGACGCTCGAACGCGAAGCCAGGGGGATTCGCGAGCGCAAGATTCCTGCGCAGGAGATCATCGACGAGCCGGTTGCCCCCGCCGGTCCGGTGGAGACGGCCGACCTCGACGCCCAGAGCCCCGCCGCTGATCTGGTCCGTGTGTACCTCAATGGTATCGGAAAAACCGCACTGCTCACCGCGGCCGACGAAGTCGAGCTCGCGAAGCGCATCGAAGCCGGTGTTTTCGCCCAGCACGTGCTGGAGACCGCGGACAAGATCACGCCGAAGCGCCGCTCCGAGATGAACGCGCTGGTGCGCGACGGCCACGTCGCCAAGAACCACCTGCTCGAGGCCAACCTGCGCCTGGTCGTTTCGCTGGCCAAGCGCTACACCGGCCGGGGGATGCCGCTGCTCGACCTGATCCAGGAGGGGAACCTGGGCCTGATCCGCGCGGTGGAGAAGTTCGACTACTCCAAGGGGTTCAAGTTCTCGACCTACGCCACCTGGTGGATCCGCCAGGCCATCACCAGGGGGATGGCCGACCAGGGACGCACCATCCGGCTGCCGGTCCACCTCGTCGAGCAGGTGAACAAGCTCGCCCGCATCAAGCGCGACCTGCACCAGCAGCTCGGGCGCGACGCCACGCACGAGGAGCTGGCCGCTGAGTCGGGCATCCCGGCCGAGAAGATCTCCAGCCTGCTCGACCACGCGCGTGACCCGGTATCGCTGGACATGCCGGTCGGCACCGAGGAGGACGCCCCGCTGGGCGACTTCATCGAGGACTCCGAGGCCACCGACGCGGAGAGCGCCGTGATCTCCGGCCTGCTCCAGGACGACCTGCGCCGCGTGCTCGCGACGCTGGACGACCGCGAGCAGCACGTCATCAGGCTCCGTTATGGCCTCGACGACGGCCAGCCGCGCACGCTCGACCAGATCGGCAAGCACTTCGGGCTCTCCCGTGAGCGCGTCCGCCAGATCGAGCGTGAGGTCATGTCGAAGCTGCGGCAGGGCGAACGCGCCGACAGACTGCGGGCGTACGCCAGCTAACGACCTTCGTGATCCAGGTGGTTCCTGGCGGTGCCGCGGGATCATCCTCGTACCGGGGTTGTACTCGGATGGTCCCGCGGTGCCGCCAGGGGCCGCCTGGGCGCGAAGGGGGCTGTGCGCGGTGACGCCGCGCATAGCCCCTCCTTGTTTCGCGCATGCTCAAGAATGCAAGGTGCATGCAAAGTGGTGATTCGTTTTCCGGCGTGTTCACGCAGTGGAATACACGTTCGGCGGCGTTGACTTATGACCTGCGTCACGAGACCGTCTAGGCGGCGACAACGAACTCGGTCTTCTGACCAGCAAGGTCACTGAGCTTCGCGGCCGGGCGTGCGCGTCCGGGCCGCTTTCCCCGGAAGGTCGGGTCCGTCGGGGTGGGCCCGGCCTTCCGACATTTTCCGGGCGGGTATTTTCGAGGCACCGAATTTGCGCGCAAAGGAGCCCGCTTCCCGTGCCACCCACCACGTTCCAGCACACCGAGGTCCTGCCGCTCGGCAAGGACAACCGCACCGAGTACCGGCTGGTCAGCCCGGACGGCGTCCGTCTCGTCGAAGCGGCGGGCCGCAAGTTCCTCGAAGTCGACCCCGAGGCGCTGACCCTGCTGGCGCGCACCGCGATCACCGACATCCAGCACCTGTTGCGCACGTCACACCTGGCGCAGCTGCGCGCGATCGTCGATGACCCCGAGGCGTCCGGAAACGACCGTTTCGTCGCGATGGACCTGTTGCGCAACGCGGCGATCTCGGCGGGCGGCGTGCTGCCGATGTGCCAGGACACCGGCACCGCGATCGTCATCGGCAAGCGCGGCGAAGGGGTGCTGACGGGCGGCGACGACGAGCGCGCGCTGTCGAAGGGCATCTTCGATGCCTACCAGGAGCTGAACCTGCGGTACTCGCAGATGGCGCCGGTGAACTTCTGGGACGAGAAGAACACCGGGACCAACCTGCCGGCGCAGATCGAGCTGTACCACAAGGACGGCCAGGCCGACCCGGCGTACGAGTTCCTGTTCATGGCCAAGGGCGGCGGCAGCGCGAACAAGACTTTCCTTTACCAGGAAACAAAAGCCGTGCTGAACCCGAAGCGGCTCGCGAAGTTCCTCGACGAGAAGCTGCGCAGCCTCGGCACCGCGGCCTGCCCGCCGTACCACCTCGCGATCGTCGTCGGCGGCATGTCGGCGGAGTTCAACCTGAAGGTCGCGAAGCTCGCCTCGGCGCGCTACCTCGACGACCTGCCGACCGAAGGTTCCGCACTGGGCCACGGTTTCCGGGACACGGACCTCGAGCAGCAGGTGCTGGAGATGACGCGCCAGTTCGGCATCGGCGCGCAGTTCGGCGGCAAGTACTTTTGCCACGACGTCCGCGTGATCCGGCTCCCCCGCCACGGCGCCTCGTGCCCGGTCGGCGTGGCCGTCTCGTGCTCGGCCGACCGCCAGGCGAAGGCGAAGATCACCGCCGACGGCGTGTTCCTGGAGCAGCTCGAGCGCGACCCGGCGCAGTTCCTGCCAGACGTGACCTCGGAGGACCTGTCGGACGAGGTCGTCTCGGTCGACCTGAACCAGCCGATGTCCGAGATCCGCGCCCAGCTCGCGGCCCTGCCGGTGAAGACCCGCCTGTCGCTGACCGGCCCGCTGGTCGTCGCCCGCGACATCGCGCACGCGAAAATCGCCGAGCGGCTCGACGCGGGCGAGGAGATGCCGCAGTACCTGCGCGACCACCCGGTCTACTACGCGGGCCCGGCGAAGACGCCCGAGGGCTACGCGTCGGGTTCGTTCGGCCCGACGACCGCGGGCCGGATGGACTCCTACGTCGAGCAGTTCCAGGCGGCCGGCGGCTCACTCGTCATGCTGGCCAAGGGAAACCGGTCCCAGAAGGTGACCTCCTCGTGCCGGGAGCACGGCGGGTTCTACCTGGGTTCGATCGGCGGCCCGGCCGCGCGCCTGGCGCAGGACTGCATCAAGAAGGTCGACGTGCTGGAGTACGCCGAGCTCGGCATGGAAGCCGTGTGGAAGATCGAGGTCGAGGACTTCCCCGCCTTCATCGTCATCGACGACAAGGGCAACGACTTCTTCGCCGCCACCTCCGAGCCCACCCTCCAGATCAGCTTCCGCTAACCCAGGGTCGTGAGTGGTATGGCCGGTTCTAACCGGCCATACCACTCACGACCCCAGCCGGGATAAAGCCCGCTCAACTCCGCGGGATAAAGCGGGCTTTATCCCGTTCTAGAGTCAGGCCGCCGCGAAGCGTTGCTCCAGGCGGGCGAGGGTGCGCTCGATGCCCTGCTTGTTCTTGCGCGGGAAGAAGCTCAGGCTGATCAGCAGCGGCGTGCGCGCGGTGGACCAGTCGAAGGTCTCGGTCACCTCGGTGCCGCCGTCGACCGGGCGGAGCTGCCAGCGCCAGCGGTGGCCGTTGAAGTGACGCCACGCGATGAGGCGGTTCTCTTCGAATTCGACGACCGTGTTCTGGATTTTGTACGGCGCGCCCATTTTCATGTCCATGCCGAACTTCGCGCCGAGTTCGAGCCGCGAAGGGTTACCCGATCGCGCCGCCTGGACCGTTCCGGAGCCGTCGAGTTCCGGATGTTTCGCCGGATCGGCGAGCAGCGCGAAGATCTGTTCCGGCGTGGTGGCGACCGTCTTGGTCACCGAGACCTGACGTTTTCCCATACCGGCAGTATGCCCGCTGGCCACGCCGGAACAGTGTGACGGTCATCGCTTGCGCGGCGCCTCCTGGAGCACGACCGTCCGCTGGCCGAGCGGGGCGCCCAGGGTCGCCGTGACGACCGGGGTCCGGATGTCCATGGTGCACATCTGGTCGGTCTGCGCCTGCGTCTGCACCAGGTTGATCACCACGCGCTTGTCGGTCTGCTCGATCGGCGCCGCGCTGACGTGGCCGCAGCCACCCTCTTGCGCACGGATGTTCAGCACGGTGCCGCCGTTGCTGACCGACACCTCACGCGGATAGTCCGCGGGCAGCTGGGTCGCGTCGATCTGGGCGGGCTGGAGGATCATGCTGTCCTCGGGCACCGCCTGGGTCGGTTTGCCCGGTTTGGCCGGTGGCGGGACCGGGAGATCCTTCGAGGAGGACGGCGCCGGGGACGAGGACGGCGCGGGCGGGGCGAACGTCCCGTTGCCCGCGGCGGGCGCCGCGGTGTCGTTCGCGGCCTGCCCGCACGCGGCCGCCGCGGCGAGGACCATCCCGATTCCGGCCATTTTCGCTAAGTGCCTCATGCCCTCAGGACGGTACGGGTCCGGCTTGGGGTTGCATCGCCGAGCCCGCATCACTTGGGCCGTTCCGCGGTGAGGACCAGGGTGCGCTGGCCCAGCGGCTTGTCGAGGGTGACGGTCAGCGTCACCTCGCGGATGTACATCGGGCACATCTCGCCCGGCCGCGTGTCCAGCTTCACCAGCCGGACGGCGACCTTCTGCTCGGTCTGCTCGATGACGGTGGCCCGCAGCTTCTCGCAGCCGCCTTCCTCGGCCTTGATCAGCAGGTCGTTGCCCGCGGTCGTCACGTTCTTCGGATACTCCGGCGGCAACGCGGCCGCGTCGATCTGCGGCGCCGGTACCGGTCCGCTGACCGGGGGCGCCGTAGTCTCTATCGTCGGTCCCCCGCCTTCGTCGGGGTTGCCGGTTGTCGCCGCATGGCTGGCACAGGCGGTCACCGCAACGAGGATCAGGCCCGTACCGATCAACTTCGTCAAGTGCCTCATACCCTCCGAGACGGAGCGGACGCGCTCCGGGGTTGCACCAGCCCGACGATCACCAGCCCCAGCAGCGTGACCAGCAGCAACACCACGGTGCTCGCGGACGCGAGGAAGACCTGCCCCCGGTCGGTCAGCGCGAAGACGCTCGCCGGGAGCGTCCGCCAGTCGGGCGGGAAGAGCATCATCGTCGCGCCGAGCTCGCCCATGGACATCGCCAGCGCGAGACTGGCCGAGGCCGCCATCGACGGCAGCAGCACCGGGATCCGCACGCGCAGCAGCACCCTGGCCGGGCTCGCGCCGAGACTGGCCGCCGCCAGCGCCAGCTGCGGGTCGGCTCGGCGCACCGCGGCGGACACCGTGCTGTAGGAGAACGGCAGCAGGATCATCAGGTGTCCGATGAGGACGATCCATCTCGTCCCGTTGAGCAGCACCGGAGGCCTGCTGAACGCGACCAGCAGCGCGAGCCCGAGCACCACCGACGGGACCGCGATCGGCAGGTGGAACACGGTGTCCACCCAGCGCCGCAGCCGCCGCGGCGCGTGCTCGGCGGCCAGTGCGGCCCAGGTCCCCAGCAGCACGGAGACCGCCGACGCGATCACGCCCGTCTGCACGCTCACCGCGAGGCTCGCGAACGTCTCGCCGGACAACGCCTGCGCGTACTGCGTGCCGGTCAACGCGCTCGGCAGCACGCCGGTCCAGCGCCCGGCGAAGGACGCGAGCACGATCATCACCAGCGGCGCGAGCACGATGACGGCGAACAGCACGCCGAACACCGTCCACAGTAGAGCCTTGCTACGCGGCTTCCACAGCAGCACGCCTGCCTCCCCATTGATAAAGCGCGATCGAGAACACCACGTTGACCACCGCGATCACGCACGCCTGCGGGAACTCGAAGGTGACGATCCCCTTGGTGTAGATGAGCATCGGCAGCGTCTGGACGTCCTTGGCGCCGATGAACAGCACGATGCCGAACTCGTTCATCGCGAGCAGCATGGTCAGGCACGCGCCGGACACCAGCGACGGCCGCGCCTCGGGCAGGATGACCTGCCACAGCACCCGCCCCGGCTTGGCGCCGAGGCTCGCGGCCACCTCCAGCTGAGCGGCCGGAACCTGACTGAACGCGGCGAGCGCGGGCCGCATCACGAACGGTGTGTAGAACGTGATCTCGGCGAGCAGCACGCCCCATTGCGAGTACAGGAAGCCGCCGGTGCCGAGCAAACCCGCACTGCCATAGAGGAACGTGAACGCCAAGGCGATCAGGAACGAGGGGAACGCGAGCACGGTGTCGACCACTTTGGACAGTGCGCGCGCACCGGGGAACGGGACGAACGCGATGACCAGCGCGAGGAACGTGCCGAGCAGCACACAACCGGCGGTGGCGCCGAGCGCGATCACGATCGTGCGCCAGGCCGCGGTGCGGAACTCCGCCGAGCCGAGCACCTCGGCCCAGGCCGAGAGCCCGAAGCCCGCGTCCGTGGAGAGCGACTGCCAGACGATGAGCGCGAGCGGGTAGCCGAAGAACCCGAGCAGCACGATCAGCGGTGGCAGCAGCCAGCGGATCCTCACCCCGTACCTCCGACGGCGACGAGCGGGCAACCGTCCGGAATGGACACACCGACCGTCTCGCCGACGGCGGGCAGTCCGTCGACGCTCGGCACCTCGGCGCGCACCGGGCACGGCTCACCGCCGAGTTCGAGGTCCAGGTCGAGCCGGAAGCCACTGCCGCGCCACTGCACGCCGCGCAGCCGTGCCGTGTACGCGCCGGTGCCCGGGTGCACGCCGACGCGATGCGGCCGCACGCCGAGCGCGACCGCCTGCCCCGCGCCGAACTCCCCCATCGGCTCGGCGGCGAGTTCACGGCCGCCGAGCCGCACGGTGCCCGCGCGGATCACCTCGACCGGGATCAGGTTCGACGCGCCGAGGAACGCGGCGGTGAATTCGGTCGACGGCCGGTGGTAGAGCTGCTCGCTCGGCCCGGTTTCGACCAGGCGCGCGTCACGCATGACGGCGATCCGGTCGGCCAGCGCGAGCGCCTCGCTCTGATCGTGGGTGACGTAGATCAGCGTGGTGTCCGGCAGCTCGGCACGCAGCCGCAGCAACTCGGCGATCATGTCCTCGCGCAGTGTCGCGTCCAAAGCGGACAGCGGCTCGTCGAGCAGCAGCACGTCCGGCCGGATCGCGAGCGCACGCGCGATGGCGACGCGCTGTTGCTGGCCACCGGACAGCTCACGCGGGAATCGCCGCGCGTAGTCGCCCATGCCGACAAGGTTGAGCACTTCGGACACTCGCGCGGCGATCTCCGCGCGAGGCGTCTTCCGCGCCTTGAGTCCAAAAGCGACATTGTCGTCGACCCTCATGTGCGGGAACAGCGCGTAACTCTGCACGACGACGCCGAGCCCGCGCAGATGCGGCGGCACGTCCGTGACGTCGCGCCCCTCGAGCAGCACGCGCCCGGCGCTCGGCCGGACGAATCCGGCGAGCGCCTTGAGCGCGGTCGACTTGCCGGAGCCGGACGGCCCGAGCAGCGCGAGCGTCTCCCCGCGTGCCACCGAGAGGTCGAGCGGTGCCAGCGCGCACGTCTGTCCGTAGTGGACGGAGACGCCGCGGAACTCGACCGCAGCCGTCATCGCCCGACGGCCTTCTTGTACGCGGCGAGGTCGGCGTCGAGCTTGGCGAGCACCTTGTCCCACTCCGGCTGCCAGATCTCGACACCCCGCAGCGCGGCCTTGATCTTGTCGGCCTTGGGCCCGCTCACCGGGGTGTCGGCCTTCGCGGGCAGGCCGTACGCGTCGACCGCCTTGGCCTGGACGTCGGCCGAGAACAGGAAGTCGAGCAGCTTCTTGGCGTTCTCCGCGTGCGGCGCGTTCTTGACCAGCCCGGCGTAGTACGGGAGCGCGAGTGTCGACTTCTTGCCCTGCGCGTCGGCCGGGAAGAAGACCTCGAAGCCGCCGCTCTTGTCGATCTCGGCGAGGTTCATCTGGACGTCGCCGTTGGCCACCAGGATCTCGCCCTTCGCGGTCTTGGGCTGCAGCTTGCCGGTGGACGAGGACGGGCCGGCGTTGTTGGCCTCCAGCTTGCCGAGGTAGTCGAGCGCGCCCTGCTCGCCGAAGACGTGCTGGAGTTCGAGCAGCACCGCGGTGCCGTCGCCGGCCTCGCCGGGCGTCGAGTACTGGATCTTGCCCTTGAGCTTCGGGTCGAGCAGGTCGTCCCAGGTCTTCGGCGACGCGCCGGGGTTGTGGATGAAGCTCAGGTAGTTGTTCATCAGCACGGACGGCGTGTCGATCAGGCCCTGCGCGGCGACGCGCTGGATGAACGGCGGCAGCGTGACGAGGACGTCGGCCTGGGTGTTGGCCTTCTCCTTCTCGACGCGGGAGGCGACCTCGCCGGAGCCTGCGGTGACGGCCTGGACGGTGATCCCGGTCTGGTCCTTGAACTCGGCGAAGCGCGCGGTGTACCAGTCCTCGAGACCGTCCACTGTGTACAGCGTGACCGTCTTGTCGCCACTGGCGCCGCCCGCCGTGCCACCACAGGCGGACACGAGGGCGAGAAGACCGATCAGGACAAGGGCTTTGAGCTTCATGACACTCCTTTGAGGACGGCGGGGAGATCGCGAACGGAGTCGAGGACGTGAGTGGCTTCGGCGAGGTCGGCGGGCGTCGCGGTGCCGGTGAGGACACCGGCGACCACGGAGGCGCCGGCGCGCAGGCCGGTCAGCACGTCGGACGGGGTGTCACCGGCGACGGCGATCCGCCGCACGTCGGTGACTTCGAGCCGCAGCGCGGCGGCGAGCACGAGGTCGGGGAACGGGCGGCCGCGGACGCCTTCGCCCGGCGCGAGCACGAGGTCGGCGAGATCCCGCCAGCCGAGGACGTCGAGGATCGCATGCTGGGTGGCCGGGGAAAAGCCCGTGGTGAGCGCGACCTTGACGCCGTCTTCGCGCAGCGAGCGGATGACGTCCTCGGCGCCAGGGATCGGCTCGCAGAGGTCGAGCAGCTCCGCGTAGGCCTTCTCGAAGGCGAGATTCGCTTGCTGGGCGGCGTCTTCGTCCTTGAGGATGGCGCGGAAGACGGTGATCTTCGACTGCCCCATGGTCTCCATGACGTAGCCGAGGTGCTCGTCGGATCCCATGGCCTCGACGAAGGCGCGCACGACGAGGCCGTCGTCCGCGACGGTCGTGCCCGCCATGTCGAGCACCACCAGTTCGGTGTTCACAGTCCGGCCTCCTCGGCGGTGTCTTCGGCGATGGCAGGCGAGCAGGTCATGCCGCGCCCGCCCGGCCCGGTGATCAGCCAGGCGTTGTCCGCGACGCGGGCGCGGTGCGCGACCAAAGCCGGGTCGAGCGCCTGCGCGTAGACCCCGGCCCAGCGGCGGGCGATGCGCGGCAGCGGCCGCCCGAGCAGTGCACTCGCGGTCTCGGTCAGGTGGTCGTACGGGTTTTCGGTGACATCGAAGGAAAACGGCTCGTCATATTCGTGCGTGTCGCCGATGGTGAGCGAGCCGTCGAGCCGCTGGACCATGAGCAGCTGCATCGCGTTGGCGGCGGCCACTTCGGACTGCGGATGGGTGTTGAGCGCGTCGAGCGCGGGCCCGCGATAGGCCGGGTAGTAACGGAAGCTGTCCGCGTCGGCGACGGTCGTGGTGAGCTTTTCGGGCAGCGGCTCGGTCTGCGCCATCTGCAGCCGGACGCGGCGCACCGGCGGTTTCCCGGCGATCTCGGTGATCAGGCCGCCGAGCCAGGCGCCCGTGCAGAACAGCACGAGGTCGGCGCCATGCGACCGGCCCTGGTCGTCGCGGACGCCGTTCGCGGTCAGCTCGCGGACCTCACGGCCGGGCAGCCAGGTGTAGCGGCCGCTGCGCTCGAGTTCGGCACGCAGCGCGGGCTGGGCGACGCGCGGTTCGACGGCCGCGTCCTGGTCACACCACAGCGCGCCGAGGAAATCCCCGCGCAGCGCGGGATTGAGCGCTTTGACTTCAGCGGCGTCGAGCAGCTTGAAGCCGCGATCCCCGTTGGCGGCTTCCTGCGCCACAGCGAGTTCGGCCTCGGTCCGCACCACGGTCAGTGAGCCGTTGGCTCGGAACCCGACGCCCGGCACCCGCGCGCCGATCTCCTCCCAGAGCCGCCTCGCCCGCACCGCCGTCTCGTACTCGACGCCGGGCGCCCGGCCCCCGACCCACACCAGCCCGAAGTTGCGCACGGACGCGCCGCGCGCCTCGGGCTCGCGTTCGAGCTGGACCACTTCATGACCACGTTCGACGGCCTGCCAGGCGTGCATGGTGCCGAGCACGCCGCCGCCCACGATGAGAATTCGCACGCCGTGCACGGTCGCCGCCGCCCCCGAACGGACCATGACCATCCGGCGAACCCCACATGAACCCACCCAAAAGGTTCAGATGAGTTACCTTACCGTGACCTAAGCCCTGGGAAAAAAATCCCAATGTGGCATTGGTCAGCTTTGAGGCCGCCAATGTGGCTTTCGTCAGCTGAAACCTGACGAAAGCCACATTGGGATTTTTTTTGGCTAGTCGGCGCGGCCTAGGCGGGTCATGAAGCTGAGGCGGTCGCCGCGGAAGAGGGAGCGGACGCGCTCGAACGGCTTGCCGTCCGGGCCCCATGAGACGCGGTGCATGAGCAGCATGGGCAGCGCCGGGTTGGTGCCGATGAGGAGTGCCTCGCGCGGGGTCGCGAGCACGGTCTCGACTCGCTCCTCGGCTCCGTCGAAGACGACGCCGAGCTGGTCGCGCAGGCAGGCGTAGAGCGACTGCTCGGGGTCGAAGACGTCCATGAGCGTCGGGAAGCGGGCCGCCAGGAGGTAGGTGGACTCGAGGCCGACGCGCTCGGCGTCGGCGAGCAGGACGCGTTCGATGTGAATGACCTCGGCGCCGGGCTCGGCCTGGAGTTCCGCGGCGAGCGCGGGGTTCGCGGGGTGGCGTTCGAGGGTGATCAGATTGCGGCCTGGCTCGATGCCCTGGCGGCGGAGGCCTTCGGTGTAGCTGACGAGCGCGAGCGGCTGGACGAGCTTCGGGCCGGCGACGAAGGTGCCGCTGCCCTGGCGGCGGCGGAGCTTGCCCTCGAGCACCAGCTCGCTGACCGCCTGGCGGACCGTCGCGCGGGAGACGTCGAAGCGCTCGCACAATTCCCGCTCGGTGGGCAACGCGGTGCCCTCGCCGAGCTCGGCGGTCATTTCGAGCAACTCGACCTTCACCGCGTAATAACGCGGGATGCGGCCATGCTCGGGAATGCCGTCGCGGACCGGCCCACTCGGTGTTTGCACAGTGATCGAGCTTAGGCACAATGGCCGCCATGCCCTCCCCCAGCCTGTCCAGGCGGCTCGGCACGCGCGACGCGGTGATCATCGGGCTGGGCTCCATGATCGGCGCCGGTGTGTTCGCGGCGTTCGCGCCGGCGGCGCGATCAGCGGGTTCCGGGCTGCTGATCGGGCTCGTGATCGCGGCTTTCGTCGCGTATTGCAACGCGACCTCGTCGGCACGGCTGGCCACGCTGTATCCGGCTTCGGGCGGAACCTACGTGTACGGCAGGGAAAGGCTGGGCGAATTCTGGGGTTACCTGGCGGGGTGGGGCTTCATCGTCGGGAAGACGGCGAGTTGCGCGGCGATGGCGCTGACGGTGGCGACGTACTCGGGCTTCCGGTGGCCGAAGGCGTTCGCGGTCGCGGCGGTACTGGCGTTGACGGCCGTGAATTATCGTGGCGTGCAACGGTCGGCGCAGGCGACGCGAATCATTGTCGCCTGCACGCTCACCGTGTTGACGTTTTCCGTCGGCATGATGATCTCGGGACCATTCATCGCGGTGGATCCTTTCCGCGATGTGCGATTCGGGGGCGTGCTCGAATCGGCGGGATTGTTGTTCTTCGCGTTCGCGGGATATGCGCGAATCGCCACACTGGGCGAGGAGGTCAAGGATCCGGCCAGGACGATCCCCCGTGCGATTCCGATCGCATTGGGTATCGCATTCGCCGTTTACGCGGTGCTCGCCGTCGTTTTGTTGCTCCGGCTCGGGCCTGACCGGCTCGCCGCCGCGCCGGACCCCATCGCGGCCGCGGTGGCGGGCACCTGGCTCACCCCCGTCGTCCGGGTGGGAGCGTGCGTCGCCGCGCTGGGTTCGCTGCTGGCCTTGATACTCGGGGTCTCGCGGACGACGCTGGCCATGGCACGGGACGGGCACTTGCCGAAGTCCCTCTCCGCGGTACATCCGCGGTTCGGTGTGCCGCATCGCGCGGAGGTCGCGGTCGGCGTGACCGTCGCAGTGCTCGTGTCGATCGTGGACCTTCGCGGTGCGATCGGGTTCTCTTCCTTCGCGGTGCTCGTCTATTACGCGATCGCGAACGCCAGCGCGCTGACGCTGCGCACACGCCGGCTCGTCCCGGCGGCCGGTCTGCTCGGATGCCTGGTCGTGGCGTTCAGCCTTCCGCTCGCTTCAGTCCTTTTTGGTTGCGCTGTGTTCGTGATCGGCGCGGCGCTGTGGGCCATCCGGCGAAACGCGCGCGTAACACGGGGCCATAAGCCACGCGGATAGCCCGCTCACCCGAACGTCGCAATCGGTGAATTCTCGTCCGAAAGATCCGAAGAAAGTCGGTTGTCCGGTGCTTGCCAACCTGATTGAGTTCGTGTTGCCGCCGCAAAAGCGCGCCCGTATCCATTGTGGACACCGGAAGGAATGATCCGTTGAGCAATAGGAAATGGTTCGGCCTGCTCAAAAACACGGCCATCGCGGTCACCGCCGCCGCCACTATGTTCGGCCTTGCTTCCCCGGCTCTCGCTTCCCCCGCTTCCGAACCCCCGCAGACGAACGTCGTCGGCGGAACCCGGGCCGCCCAGGGTGAATTCCCGTGGATGGTCCGGCTGTCGATGGGCTGCGGCGCCGCGCTGTACTCCCGGCAGATCGTCGTGACCGCGGCGCACTGTGTGTCCCGCACCGGCGCGAACACCTCGATCACCGCCACCTTCGGCGTGGTCGACCTGCAGAGCAGTGCGGCCGTGAAGATCAAGTCCACCTACGTGCACCGGTCACCGACCTACGACACGGCGACCGGCGGTGACTGGGCGCTGATCAAGCTGGCCAGCCCGGCACCCGCGTCGATCCCGCTGCTCCCGCTCGCCGAGACCAAGGCGTACGACAACGGCACGTTCGACATCATCGGCTGGGGCGCGGCCAGCGAAGGCGGCGCGCAACAGCGGTACCTGCTGAAGGCGAAGGTCAACTTCGTCACGGACGCCACCTGCAAGGCGGCCGGCGGCTCGTACGCGGACCTGATCGCCAACGCGGAGATCTGCGCGGGCAACATCCCCAACGGTGGCATCGACACCTGCCAGGGTGACTCGGGCGGCCCGATGTTCCGCAAGGACAACGCGGGCGCGTGGGTCCAGGTCGGCATCGTCAGCTGGGGCGAGGGTTGCGCCCGCAAGGGCAAGCCCGGCGTCTACACCGAGGTGAGCACCTTCGCGGCCGCCATCAAGGCCGCCGCGGCGAAACTCTAGCCAGGCACGGTGAAGCGGGCTTTATCCCCGGGTGCTTTCCCTGGGATAAAGCCCGCTTTATCACGTCCGGGGTCGCTCGAGCCTGGGTTCGCCGGGCCCTGGGCTTGGCTTGTATGAAGGGAGCCCTCATACAGGGGGCTGTGTATGAAGGGAGCCTTCATCGCGTATAGCTGTATGAAGGGAGCCTTCATACAGCGCGGCTTGTATGAGGGGAGCCTTCATCCAGGCCTACGTGATGAAGGGAGCCTTCATCCAGGCGGGCTGTTGGGTGAGGGAGGCCCTCACTGGCCGCAACGCTCACGAGGCCCGGTCCGAAGCCCGGGATAAAGCCCGCTTTATCCCGGGGTCAGCCTGCGCACAGCCTCTTCGTAGCCCGTCACCAGCTCGGCCATGACCTCGCTGACCGGCCGCACGCGGTCCATCCGCCCGACGATCTGCCCCACCGGCATCGACACCACCGTCGGATCGTTCGCCGCGTGAATCCGGTTGTGCGCCGGGGAAACCAGCAGATTCTGCAACGGCATCGGCAGCGGCGCCGGGGCGTCCGCCGCGGACCAGGCCTCGGTCCAGCGGGTCTTGAGCAGGCGCGCGGGTTTGCCGGTGTAGATGCGAGTGCGGACCGTGTCGGAGGACCCGGCCTTGACGAGCGCCTCCTGCATGGCCTCGGAGCCGGACATGGTCTGCGCGTATTCTTCGGTCGCGAGCCAGAACGAGCCCATCCAGACGCCGACCGCGCCGAGTGCGAGCGCGGCCGCGACCTGACGGCCGGAGCCGATCCCGCCCGCCGCGAGGACCGGGACTCGGTCGCCCACTGCGTCCGCGATTTCCGGCACCAGCACCATCGACGCGATCTCGCCGGTGTGCCCGCCTGCCTCATATCCTTGTGCCACAACGATGTCGACGCCGTTCTCGACGTGGCGCACCGCGTGTTCGGCCTTACCCGCCAGCGCGGCCACCGGCACGCCGTGCGCGTGGCACTGCTCGATGACGTCAACCGGCGGGGAGCCCAAAGCGTTGGCTATCAAGCGGATCGGGTGTTTCAGTGCGACCTCGACATGCGACCGCGCGACCGAATGCAGCCAGCCGAGCACGCCCGCGCGCTCGTCGACCTCCTCGGGCAGGGGCGGCACGCCGAGCGCGGTCAGCGTGCGGTCGACGAACTGGCGGTGCTCGTCCGGGATCATCTTCGCGAGGTCGACCGAAGTGCCCTCGGCGGGGATCTTCGCGGGCATCACGATGTCCACACCGTACGGTTTGCCGCCGGTGTTCTCGTCCATCCAGCAGAGCACCCGCTCGAGCTCGGCCGCGTCGTTGAAGCGGACGCAGCCGAGCACGCCCAGCCCGCCCGCTCTGCTGATCGCGGCCGCCACGTGCTCGGACGGGGTGAAGCCGACGATCGGCAGGTCGATACCGAGCCGGTCGCACAACGAGGTCCGCATGGGGTCAGCTCCTGGCGGGTTCATGCGTGCGCGCGAACTCCTGCGCCCACGGGTAATCCGGTTTACCGCTCGGCGTCCGGCCGACCTCGTCGGCGAGCCAGAGCGTGCGCGGCACCTTGTAGCCCGCGACCTCGGTGCGCACGTGGGACTCGATCGCGTCGAAGTCCGCGGTGACGCCGGACCGCAGCTGGAGCACGGCCGCGACGCGCTGGCCGAGCCGGTCGTCGGGGATGCCGATGACGAGCGCGTCGAACACGTCCGGGTGCGACTTCAGCGCGCCTTCGACCTCTTCGGGGAAGACCTTCTCGCCGCCGGTGTTGACGCATTGGGAGCCGCGGCCGAGCAGCGTGACCGTGCCGTCCTCCTCATAGCGCGCGTAGTCGCCGGGGATGACGTAGCGGACCCCGTCGACCTCCGCGAAGATCTTGGCGGTCTTCTCCGGGTCCTTGTAGTAGCCGAGCGGGACGTGCCCGCTGCGCGCGATCCGGCCCACCGCACCGGGTTTCGGCTCGACGATCGCGCCGTCGTCGTCGAGCAGCGCGGCCTCCACACCGAAGTTCACCCTCGGCCCGGCGGAATGGTCGGCATCCTTGTTGACCAGGCCCATGCCGGTGAAGCCGCTTTCGGACGAGCCGATGGCGTCGGTGATGACCACATTCGGGAGCATGGCGAGGAAATCCTGCTTGACGCTCTGCGAGAACAGCGCCGCGTGGCTGGAGAGCGCGACGAGCGACGAGGCGTCGTAGTCGCCGGCGCGGTAGGCGTCGACCAGCGGGCGCGCCATCGCGTCGCCGACGATCGTGAGGATCTGGACCTTGTGCTTCTGCACGGCCTTCCAGACCTCGTCGGGGTCGAACTGCGGCACGAACACCACCGGGCCGCCGCCGAAGAGCGCGCCGAAGGTGGCCCACTGCGCGGCGCCGTGGATGAGCGGCGCGGCGGGCAGCCGGACGAGCGCGCCCGCCTTGCCCTGCTCGGCCTGCGTCCACTCGTCGGCGAGGTGCTCGCCGGTGACGAAGTTGATCCCGCCGCCGAGCGTGCGCCAGATGTCCTCATGGCGCCAGAGCACGCCTTTGGGATAGCCGGTGGTGCCGCCGGTGTACAAAATGTACAGATCGTCGGCGCTGCGCTCACCGAAGTCGCGCTCCGGCGAACCTTCGGCCAGCGCGGTCTCGTAGGAGAGCCCGCCGGTGCCCTCCGTGCCGTCTTCGATGACGACAACGTGTTTCACTTTTGGCGTCTCCGGCAGCACGGCCGCGACCTTGTCGGAGTACCGCCGTTCGTGCACGAGCGCGACGAGATCCGCGTTGTCGAACAGGTACTTGAGTTCGGCGTGCACATAGCGATAGTTGACGTTCACCGCGATCGCGCGCAGTTTGTAAGCGGCGAACATGGTTTCCAGCGCTTCGATGGAATTACGGGAATAGACCCCGATGTGGTCACCTTGCCCGACTCCGTGCGCGGCGAGGTGGTGGGCGAGCCGGTTGGCGCGCGCGTCCAGCTGGGCGAAGGTGACCTGCCGGTCACCACAGCTGACCGCGATGCGATCCGGCACGGCGTCGACGGCGTGCTCGAGGAGATCCGCGATGTTGAGTGCCACTCAGCCAAAGTAGAACATGTTATTGTTTTGGGCAATACTCGCGCAGTCCAAGGAGGTGGCCGAGTGGCCGACGCACTCGTCGAACAGCAGGGGCACACCCTCGTCGTCACGATGAACCGGCCTGAGGCCAGGAACGCGCTGACCGGCGAGATGCTCGGCATCATGGTCGAGGCCTGGGACCGGGTCGACTCCGACGACGAGATCCGCGCGTGCGTGCTCACCGGCGCGGGCGGGGCGTTCTGCGCCGGCGCGGACCTGAAGTCGATGTCCCGCAACTCCCCCGCCGAATCCCACAAACGAGGGACGTTCGACCCGGCGCGCATCGAAGGCCTGCTGAAAGGCCGCCGTCTCACCAAGCCGTTGATCGCCGCCGTCGAGGGCGCCGCTATCGCGGGCGGCACGGAGATCCTGCAGGGCACCGACATCCGCGTCGCGGGCGAGAGCGCGAAGTTCGGCGTGTCCGAGCCGCGCTGGGGCCTGTTCCCGATGGGCGGCTCGGCCGTGCGGCTGCCGAGGCAGATCCCATACACGGTCGCGGCGGACCTGCTGCTCACCGGCCGCCACATCACCGCAGCCGAGGCCAAGGAGATCGGCCTCATCGGTCACGTCGTCCCGGACGGCACGGCGCTCGACAAGGCGCTCGAGCTCGCGAACATGATCGCCGCGAACGGCCCGCTCGCCGTCCGCGCCATCCTGCGCACGATCCGTGACACCGAGGGCATGCACGAGGAAGAGGCGTTCAAGCTCGAGTCGCAGTACGGCATCGCCGTCTTCGCGAGCGAGGACGCGAAGGAAGGGCCGCGCGCGTTCGCCGAGAAACGGAAGCCGGAGTTCCGCGGTCGGTAACGAACTGTGGTGAAAAGGTGCGCGGTGAGCCGCTCACCGGCAATCATGAGCGCATGGCGATCCGGTGGGGGTGGGTGGCGGCGCTCCTGGTGCTGACCACGCTGACCGCGTGCGCTCAGCCCCAGGGCAACCCGGCGCAGGTCGCGGTCAGCCCGGTCCTGACCGAGCTCGCCCCGTTACACCCGGTGATCGAATGCACCAGCGGTGAGGCGGCCGACGACATGCCGTGGCACCAGGTCTACCTGACCATGGCGCTGAACCCCGATCCCGAACCCGCGCTCCGCCGCGCGGCGGCCCGCTTCCGCTACCAGCTCGAATCCGACACCGAGACCATCGCGAACCTGAAGAACCTCCCGGACGCGACCCACTTCTGGCACTACCCCACCGGCGACGACGAGTTCCACCCCACCTGGAGTTACCTGCGCGGCGCCACGCACGGCCGCACGCTGGGCATGGTCATCGCCCGCGACGGCAACTTCAACGCCGCCTGCCAGGACGGCACCCGCTCCGAGCCCGTCCCGCTCGGCAAGGCACTGGTCATGCTCTCCATGGCCTTCCCCCCACGCGCGTGATTCAGATGGCCTTGTCGGGCCAGTAGGGGTCGCGGAGGCGGCGTTTGTAGAGCTTGCCGTTGGGGTCGCGGGGCAGCTCGGGGAGGTAGTCGATCGAGCGGGGCAGCTTGAACTTGGCCAGCCGGGTGGCGGCGTAGGCGAGCAGCTCCTCGGTGAGGGCGTCGCCGGGTTCGACGCCTTCGGCGGGCTGGACGACCGCCTTGATCTCCTCGCCCCAGTCCTCGTGGGGGACGCCGAAGACCGCGACGTCGCCGACCTTGGGGTGGACGGCGAGTTCGCCTTCGATCTCGGCCGGGTAGATGTTGACGCCGCCGGAGATGATCAGGTCGGCCTTGCGGTCGTGGAGGTAGAGGTAGCCGTCGGCGTCGAGATGGCCGACGTCGCCGAGGGTGAACAGGTTGCCCACGCGGGCTTTTTCGGTCTTCTCACGGTCTTTGTGGTACTCGAAGGTCGCGTCGCCCATGCGCATGTAGACGGTGCCGATCTCGCCGGCGGGCAGCTCGTTGCCGTCGTCGTCGAGGACCTTGATGACCGAACCCGGCCATGGCAGGCCGACCGAGCCGGGTTTGCGGAGCCAGTCGGTGCCGTTGATGACCGTGCCGCCGCCTTCGGTCGCGGCGTAGTACTCGGTGACGACCGGGCCCCACCAGTCGAGCATCCGCCGCTTGACCTCCAGCGGGCACGGCGCGGCGCCGTGGATCATCACGCGCAGGGACGACAGGTCGTACTTGCCGCGCACGTCCTCCGGCAACGCCAGCAGCCTGCGGAACTGGGTCGGCACCATGTGGCTGTGGGTGACCCGGTGCCGTTCGATCAGGCTGAGCATGTCCTCCGGGTCCCAGCGGTCCATCAGCACGACGGTGTGGCCCAGCTGCAGGGAAATCCCGACGAAGTTGAGCACCGCCGTGTGGTAGAGCGGCGAGCCGCAGAGGTGCACGTGGTCGTCGAACGGGCCGAGGCCGAAGATGCCGAAGAACCAGGTCGACGCGTACGGCACGGCGTCGGGGTCGGCGCCGCTCAGCGGGCGGCGGACGCCTTTCGGACGGCCCGTGGTGCCGGAGGTGTAGAGCATCGGCGAGCCCGCCGTCCGGTGTTCCGGGCGGCCTTCGCCTTCGCGCAGGTCCTCGATGCGCTGGAAGCCTTCGACGTGGCCCACCGCGAAACGTCCGCCCGCCGGGATGCCCGCTTCGTCGGCGGCCGCGATCGCGACGTCGGCGAACCGTTCGTGCGCGAGGAACGCCTTAGCGCCGCTGTCGGCCAGAATGTAGGCGACCTCCGGCCCAACCAGGTGCCAGTTGACCACCACCACGTACAGCCCGGATTGGATGGCCGCGAAGTACGCGGCGAGCATCTCCGGGCAGTTGGGCTGCAGCACGACGACGACGTCACCGGTCTCCAGGCCGATCGCCTGCAGGCCGCGCGCGTAGGCGTTGGCCGTGGCGACGAGTTCGCCGTAGCTCACCTCCGCGCCGTCGGGGCCGACGACGGCGATCCGCTCCGGCTGCCCAGCAGCGATGTTCCACAGTCCGAACGTCTCCGTCGTGGTCGTCATACCCTCGAATCTAGAACGCGTTCCAGTTCAGATCAAGGCTCCGGGCGTGGATCCCTTGCCGCCTGAACGAGAACGTGTTTCACTGCGAAGGTGACCGCACCGCTCTCCGCGCCGCTGGACATCGGCTTCGACTACACGCGCTCGGTCGGCCCCGTGCTCGGCCGTTTCGTCAACGGGCTACGCGAACGCCGGATCGAAGGCGTCCGCGGCAGCGACGGGCGGGTGCACGTGCCGCCGGTCGAGTACGACCCGGTGACCGCCGCCCCGCTCGACGAGTTCGTCACGGTCGCGGCCGAGGGCACCGTCGTGTCGTGGACCTGGATGGCGAAACCCCTTGAGGGACAACCACTTCAGCGCCCGTTCGCCTGGGCGTTGATCCGGCTCGACGGCGCCGACACGACGCTGCTGCACGCCGTCGACGTCTGCCACGACGCCATCCACACGGGACTGCGCGTCCGGGTCCGCTGGGCCGACGAGCTCGTCGGCCATATCCGCGACATCGCGTACTTCGTGCCGGCCGACTCCCCCGACACCGAGCTCACCGAGCCGCCGCCCCCGGTCGCGAAACGCGACGAGGGCGCGCCGGTCAGCGTCGTGATCACCCCGGTGCACCTGCACTATCAGCACTCTGTTTCCCCGGAGGAAAGCCGCTACCTGCGCGCGCTCGGCGAAGGCAGGCTGATCGGCCAGCGCTGTCCCGCGTGCGAGAAGGTCTACATCCCGCCGCGCGGCGCGTGCCCGACCGACAGCGTGCCGACCACCGACGAGGTCGAGCTGCCGGACACGGGCACGGTCACCACCTTCTGCATCGTCAACGTCCCGTTCCTCGGCCAGCGGCTGAAACCGCCGTACGTCGCCGCGTACATCCTGCTCGACGGCGCGGACATCGCGTTCCTGCACCTCGTGCTCGGCTGCGACGCGTCCGAGGTCCGGATGGGCATGCGGGTGCGCGCGGCGTGGAAACCACGGGAAGAGTGGTGGACGTCTTTGGAGAACATCAGTCATTTCGAGCCGAGCGGCGAGCCCGACATGCCGTACGAGTCGTTCGCACACCACCTGTGAGGTCACGATGAACGTCGCCGTGGTGGGCTTCGCGCAGGCCCCGCACGTCCGCGCCACCCCGGGCACGACCAACGGCGTGGAGATGCTCGTGCCCATCTTCGCCGAGGTGTTCAAGCAGACCGGTTTGTCCAAAGAGGACATCGGATTCTGGTGCTCCGGCTCGTCGGATTATTTGGCCGGACGGGCGTTCTCGTTCATCGCCGCGGTCGACGCGATCGGCGCCTTCCCGCCGATCCACGAGTCGCACGTCGAGATGGACGCGGCATGGGCGCTGTACGAGGCCTGGCTGAAGATCCGGATGGGCGAGGCGGACACCGCGCTCGTCTACGGCTTCGGCAAGTCGTCGGCCGGGCAGCTGCGGCGAGTCCTTTCGCTGCAGCTCGACCCGTACACGGTCGCTCCACTGTGGCCTGACTCGGTGAGCATCGCGGCTTTGCAGGCCCGGCTGGGCTTGGACGCCGGGCTCTGGACCGAAAAGGACATGGCCGAGGTCGCGGCGCGCGTCGGCAAGTCCGATCCGGACGGTCCGTTCGTCGCGGATCCGTTGCGGGCACACGACATCGCGCCGATCACCGACGGCGCTTCGGTGGTCGTGCTGGCGTCGGAGGAACGCGCCCGCGACCTCGTCGAGCGCCCGGCGATCATCAGCGGCATCGAGCATCGCGTCGACTCGGCCGTGCTCGGTGCCCGTGACCTGACCCGCTCGCCGTCGACGGAGATCGCCGCGAAGGCACTGGATCTCGACGGCGTCGAACTCGCCGAACTGCACTCGCCGTTCACGCATCAGGAGCTGATCCTGCGGTCCGCGCTCGGGCTGGGCGACGGCGTGCGGATCACGCCGTCCGGCGGCGCGCTGGCGGGCAACCCGATGTTCGCGGCCGGGCTGTCGCGCATCGGCGAGGCCGCGACGGCGATCCTCGAAGGCACAGCGTCGAAAACACTCGCGCACGCGACCAGCGGGCCCGCGTTGCAGCAGAACCTGGTCGCCGTTTTGGAGGCTCGATGAGCAAGCAGCTCGCCGCGGTGCTCGGCACCGGGCAAACGCACCATCGCGCCAAGCGGACCGACGTGTCGATGCCCGGCCTGCTCCGCGAGGCGATCGACCGCGCCATGCTGGACGCGCAGGTCGGCTGGGACGACATCGACGCCGTGGTGCTCGGCAAGGCGCCCGACCTGTTCGAGGGCGTCATGATGCCGGAGCTGTCGCTGGCGGATTCGCTTGGCGCGGTGGGGAAACCGCTGCTGCGGGTGCACACGGCCGGGTCGGTGGGTGGGTCGACCGCGCTGGTCGCGGCCTCGCTGATCCAGTCGGGCGTGCACCGGCGGGTGCTGACGGTGGCGTTCGAGAAGCAGTCCGAGTCGAACGCGATGTGGGGCCTGTCCATCGCGGTCCCGTTCCACATGCCGGTCGGCGCGGGCGCCGGCGGCTACTTCGCGCCGCACGTGCGCTCGTACATCCGCCGCTCCGGCGCGCCCGAGCACATCGGCGCGATCGTCGCGGCGAAGGATCGGCGCAACGGCGCGCTCAACCCGTACGCGCACTTGCAGCAGCCTGATGTCACGGTGGAATCCGTGCAGGCTTCGCAGATGCTGTGGGACCCGATCCGTTATGACGAGACCTGCCCGTCTTCGGACGGCGCCTGCGCGATGGTGCTCGGCGACGAGGCCGCGGGCGACGCCGTCGAGGGTGGCGCGGCGTGGATCCACGCGACGGCCATGCGCACCGAGCCGACCACGTTCGCCGGGCGCGACCAGGTCAACCCGCAGGCGGGCCGCGACGCGGCCAAGGCGTTGTGGGCCGAAGCCGGGATCACCGACCCGATGTCCCAAGTGGACGCCGCCGAGATCTACGTGCCGTTCTCGTGGTTCGAGCCGATGTGGCTGGAGAACCTGGGTTTCACGGCCGAAGGCGAAGGCTGGAAGGCGACCGAAGCCGGGGACACCGCGCTGGGCGGACGGCTCCCGGTGAACCCGTCGGGTGGCGTGCTGTCGTCGAATCCCATTGGGGCGTCGGGGATGTTGCGCTTCTCGGAGGCCGCCAAGCAGGTCATGGGCCGGGCCGGTGACTACCAGGTCGACGGTGCCCGGGTCGCGCTCGGGCACGCCTACGGCGGCGGGTCCCAGTACTTCTCGATGTGGGTGGTGGGGTCGGCCAAGCCCGGGGCCTGACCCGCGGGACCGGGATAAAGCGGGCTTTATCCCGCGATGTTTAGCGGGCTTTATCCCGGGGAGTAAAGCCCGCTTTATCCCGGGGTTGCTGGGGGCCCGCGGCTTTGAGGGTGCGCAGGACGGGCGCGGTCTCCAGGGTGCGGATCGCGTCGAGGGTGCCGAGGCGGTGCGTCAGGTAGTGGTGCAGCGCGCCGGGATCGGCGCACAGGGCGTGGGCCATCAGGTTGGTCGGGCCGGTGGTGGCGGCGACGAAGGCGAGTTCGTCGTGCTGGGCCAGCGTGGTGCCGACCGCGTCGAGGTGCGCCGGCGTGACGGCCATCCAGAGCAGTGCTTCCGTGGTCGCGCCGAGCAGTGCCGGGTTGATCTCGACGTCGAAGAACAACTCGCCGGTGGACTGCAGCGCGGCGAGCCTGCGTGCGACCGTGGCCGGGGACCAGCCGGTGGCCGCGGCGAGGTCGGTGAGGCTGGCGCGTCCGTCGCGGCCGAGTGCGGTGAGCAGATCGCGGTCGGTGGCGGCGAGCAGGCGATCGCCGGGAACCACCTCGAGTGCCAGCTGCTGTTGCTGGTGCTCGGTGAGACCTTTGAGGTGTCCCGGCCACGGGGTCGGGCCGCCGCGGTAGGCGTGCAGGATGTAGTGCGCCGACACCGAGGTGATGCTCGTGGCGCGCGGAATGTCGTGCAGCAGCAAGGGGTTTCCGGTCGCGGCTCCGGTGTCGACGATCGTGACGATCTCCGTGCCGCCCGAGGCGAGCTTCACCCAGGACGTGTCGGCGCGCCTGGCCAGCGCGAGCGCGAGGTCCTGTGCGGTGTGCGGACTGGCGGTGAGCCTGGCGAGCCAGCGGGTCTGGCCGGCGCGGTGCGGTTCGCCCAGGCCGACCACGCGCATGCCGTGGTCGGCACGCAGGCGCTGGTAGCGGCGGGCGATGGTCTGGGTGGACACGCCGAGGACCTCGGCGATGCGGCTGAACGAGGCGCGGCCGTCGAGCTGGAGTGCGTGGATCAGGCCACGGTCTATCTCGTCGAGCATGCACATATTCTGCACGGGGACGGCAGCTGATGGAACAAATCGACAAATCGTCGTGAGTGGGTGGAACGTTCGATCAGTGCTCGGCAGGCTCCGCGGCATGACGAATTCCAGGCGCGGGGCGGCGTTGGCCGTCCTGCTGACCGCCGAGGCGATGAACCTGCTTGACGCGACGATCGTGCAGGTCGCCGCGCCCGCGATCGACGCGGATCTGCGCGGTGGCGGCTCGGCCATCCAGTGGTACAGCGCCGCTTACACGCTGCCGTTCGCGATCCTGCTGATCACCGGCGGGCGGCTCGGCGACCTGATCGGGCGCAAGCGGATCTTCCAGATCGGCGTCGCCGGTTTCGTGGTCACTTCGCTGTGGTGCGCGCTGGCCGGGTCGGCCGGGCTGCTGATCACCGCGCGAGCGCTGCAGGGCGCGGCGGCCGCGTTGATCATCCCGCAGACGATCGGGCTGATCCGCTCGATGTTCGCGAACCATGAGCTGTCCAAGGCGTTCGGATGGATCGGGCCGGTCATGGGCCTGTCGGCGGTCTGCGGCCCGCTGCTCGGCGGGGTGCTGACGCATGCCGACCTGTTCGGCTCGTCGTGGCGCGCGGTGTTCCTGGTCAACCTGCCGCTCGGGGTACTGGTGCTGGCGGCGAGCCCGCTGCTCACCGAGGACAAGGCCGCACACCGGCCGCGGTTCGACTTCGCGGGCACGCTGCTGGCGAGCGTCGGCACGGGGCTGATCGTGTATCCGCTGATCGAAGGAAATCCACTGTGGACCATCGCTGGGGTCGCGGCGCTCGTCCTCTTCGGACTGCACCAGCGGCGGCGGTCACGGCAAGGGCGAAGCCCACTCGTCGAGATGAGCCTGTTCCGCGATCACGGGTTCCCGGCCGGGCTGGCGACCGCGTTGCTGTTCTTCGCCGTGGTCACCGGCTTTACGCTGGTCGTGGCGTTGCAGGTGCAGCTGGCCGAGCATCGCGACGTGCTCGCCGCCGGGCTGACGCTGGTGCCGTGGTCGGTGGGCGCGGGTGTCGCCTCGGTGGTCTCCGGCCGGGTGCTCGTGCCCCGGTTCGGGAGCAAGGTGCCGTTCGCGGGGCTGGCGATCATGCTCGCCGGGCTGCTCGGGTACGCGCTGGGCGCGCCAGCGCTGCTGGTGTGCGGGATCGGGCAAGGGCTGTTCACGTCGGGGTTCTTCACCGCGACGCTGCGCCGGGTCGGTCCCGCCGAGACCGGGTCGGCCGCCGGTCTGCTCAACGCCGTCCAGCAGCTCGGCGGGGCGGTCGGGATCGCCTTGCTGGGCAACGTTTTCCTGACCTACGGGGTGACGGCGGCCTGCTGGGTCGCCGGCGCGCTGCTGATCGGGACCGTGCTCACGACCGTGGTGCTCACCAGGCCAGCGGGATCAGCTCCGAGCCGTCGTCTTCCGGAAGTTCAGGCTCGGCGGTGACGAACAGGCCGGTGCCACGGAAGTCGATCTCACAGCCGCCGAGCGTCGCGATGAACGCGGTGTCCGCGGCGTCGCGGCCGGTCGCGACGCGGACCAGGCTTTGCCTCGGCGCCAAGCGGGTCGCGTCGAAGACGTACCAGTGGCCGTCGATCGCGGCCTCGAAGACGGCATGGAAGTCCATAGGGGACAGACCGGGCGCGTAGACCGAGACGTAGCGCGCGGGGATGTCGATCACCCGGCACAGCGCGACGCAAATGTGCGCGAAGTCCCGGCAGACGCCCTCCCCCGCCAGCAACCGGTCGACGGCGTCGTCGACCGGGCTGCCCGAACCGACCACATAGGACATCCGGTCGTGCACATAGCCGACGATGGCGTCGACCTTGGCGCGATCACCGCTGAGGCCGCCGAATTCGGCCATGGCGAAACCCATGCGGTCGGTCGGGCAGTAGCGGCTGGGCCGTGTGTAGATGGCGAGGTCGGCGGTGGTGAGCGCCTGAGGCTTGACGGGCTTGATCTCGCACTCGGCTTGGTAGCGAACCGAGAAATCCCTGGCGGGCAAGTCGAAAACGTGCGTGCGGGTGCCGTGAGCGAACTCGACGATCTCGGGCGGGAAGTCGTCGGAGAGCGTCAGTTCCTCTCGGTCCGCGCCGGCCGCGGCCGCGAGGGTGAACGCGACGCGGCCGGGCACGGTGACCGACAGGGCGACTTCGGCATCGATCAGGCAGCGCATCCCGCCATGTTAGGCGTAGCGCACTTGGTAATGCTTGATGCCGTTGAGCCAGCTCGACCGCAGGCGGTCCGGCGGCGAGAGTTCGGTGATGTCCGGCATGGCGTCGGCGATGGCGTTGAAGATCAGGTCGATCTCCAGGCGCGCGAGGTTGGCGCCGATGCAGTAGTGCGAGCCGGTGCCGCCGAAGCCGACGTGCGGGTTGTCCTCGCGCAGGATGTCGAACTTCTCGGGCTGGTCGAAGACCTCGGGGTCGAAGTTCGCCGAGCTGTAGAACATGCCGACGCGGTCGCCCTTGCGGATGCTCTGGCCGCCGAGCACCGTGTCGCGGGTGGCGGTGCGCTGGAAGGCGACGACCGGGGTGGCCCAGCGGACGATCTCGTCCGGCGCGGTCTTCGGGCGGCGCTCCTTGTAGAGCTCCCACTGGTCGGGGTGATCGAGAAACGCCTTCATGCCATGGGTGATCGCGTTGCGCGTGGTCTCGTTGCCCGCGACCGCGAGCAGGATGACGAAGAAGCCGAACTCGTCGGAGCCGAGCGCCTCACCGTCCACATCGGCGTGGATGAGCTTGGTGACGATGTCGTCCATCGGGCATTTCCGACGTTCCTCGGCCATGTTCCACGCGTAGCCGACGAGCTGGGCCGACGCGGCGAGCGGCTCGAGTTCGTACTCGGGGTCGTCGTAGGCGATCATCTGGTTGGACCAGTCGAACAGCTTCATGCGGTCTTCCTGCGGCACGCCGATGAGCTCGGCGATCGCCTGCAGCGGCAGCTCGCACGCGACGTCGGTGACGAAGTCGCCGGAGCCCTTGGCCTTCGCCTCGCTGACGATGCGGTGGGCGCGGTCTCGCAGGGCGTCTTCGAGCTTGGAGATCGAGCGCGGGGTGAAGCCCTTGGACACGATCCGGCGCAGCTTCGTGTGCTGCGGGGCGTCCATGTTGAGCAGGACAAGGCGGTTCGCGTTCATCCGGTCTTCGGTCATGGTCTCGTCGAAGCGGATGATCGCGGTCTTCTCGGCCGACGAGTACAGCTCGCTGTCGCGCGAGACCTCTTTGACGTCTTCCAGCCGCGTCACCACCCAATAGCCGTCGTCACCGAAACCCGCGGTGTTGTGGGGCTGCGGGTTCCACCAGACCGGGGCCGTCTGGCGCAGCTCGGCGAACTCCTCGAGGGGAAGCCGATGCGCGTAGAGGTCGGGATCGGTGAAGTCGAAACCGGCGGGGATGAGCGGTGCGGCCACGGGACCTCCTGGTCGACGACGTTGTCGAAAACACTGTCCGGACTCAGTTGGAACACGTTCTAAACCCGATTAGAGCATACGGCGTTAACCATGGGAAGAGGCCTGAGTGAACGGGGTTTACTTCGCCGATCCGGAGCGGAAACTCCAGGTAGACGTCGATCTGCCCGCTTGGCGGTTGACCAGGTGATTCCTTGCACTAAATTAGAACGTGTTCTACTCTCGACTCACTGAGAGTAAGCGGACGAGGAGGTACCCGTGGGCGATCCGGTCATCGTCGATGCCGTGCGCACCCCCATCGGCAAACGCGGCGGCTGGCTGTCCGGCCTGCACGCGGCGGAACTGCTGGGTGCCGCTCAGCGCGGCCTGCTCGACCGGTCCGGGCTCGACCCGGCACTCGTCGAGCAGATCATCGGCGGCACGGTCACCCAGGCCGGCGAGCAGGCGGGCAACATCACCCGCACCGCGTGGCTGCACGCGGGCCTGCCGGTCACCACCGGCGCGACGACCATCGACGCGCAGTGCGGCTCGGCCCAGCAGGCGACGCACCTCATCGCCGGGCTGATCGCGGCGGGCGCGATCGACATCGGCATCGCGTGCGGCGTCGAAGCCATGAGCCGCGTCCCCTTGGGCGCGAACCGCGGCACCGAGGCGGGCACGCCCCGGCCGGAGTCCTGGTCGATCGACATGCCCAACCAGTACGGCGCGGCCGAGCGCATCGCCGCCCGCCGCGGCATCACCCGCGCCGACGTCGACGCGTTCGGCGTCGCCTCCCAAGCGAAAGCGGCGGCGGCGTGGGCGGCGGGTCATTTCGACCGGGAAGTCGTGCCGGTGAAAGCGCAGGAGCAGCTGGTCACGCGCGACCAGGGTCTGCGCGACACGACCTTGGAGGGACTGGCGCGCTTGAAGCCGGTCATGGAGGACGGGGTGCATACGGCGGGGACGTCCTCGCAGATCTCCGACGGCGCTTCGGCCGTGCTGCTGATGTCGTCGTCCAAGGCGCGTGCGCTCGGGCTGCGGCCGCGGGCGCGGATCCGGGCGCAGGCGCTGGTCGGGGCCGAGCCGTACTACCACCTGGACGGGCCCGTCCAGGCGACCGAGCGCGTGCTCGCGCGTGCCGGGATGACGATCGCCGACCCCGATCTCTTCGAGGTCAACGAGGCGTTCGCGTCCGTTGTCCTTTCGTGGCAACGGGTTCACGCGCCCGACGAGAGCCGGGTGAACGTGAACGGCGGGGCGATCGCGCTCGGGCACCCGGTCGGCAGCACCGGCGCCCGGCTGATCACGACCGCGCTGCACGAGCTGGAGCGCCGTGACGGCAACACCGCGCTGATCACGATGTGCGCGGGCGGCGCCATGGCCACGGGCACGGTCCTGGAACGCCTCGGCTGAGTCCCCGGGGTCGTGAGTGTTGCGGCCGGTTCTAACCGGCCGCAACACTCACGACCCCCGGGCGCCGGTCCGCACAAACGCCACTCTTGCGAGGCTGAGCGACACACAAGCCCCGTTCATTCCATCGGGAAGCCCTAACAAGCTGGATAAATACGGCAAGGTCGGGCGAAAGGTGGGGTTGCGCGTCCTTTGTGGACGCTCAAGGGGCGTGGCCGGTAGCGGCTGAAGGAGTCGAGCTTCGCGAAACCCGAGTTTTGGCCAGTGGATGGCCCAAACTCGGGTTTCGCAAGCCACACTGTGGTCTAGGCCAAGGGCTCACTGCCCAGCATTGGGTTATTGGGCGGAAAGCCGAATTGGCGTGCGTGGGTGGCTTGGGTGAGGGCCTCCCTCACCCAGTTCGAGTTGGTGAGGGCCTCCCTCACCCAGATATGCGGGTCAGGGCCTCCCTCACCCAGTTCGAGTTGGTGAGGGCCTCCCTCACCCAGATATGTGGGCCAGGGCCTCCCTCACCCAGCTGCTTGGGTGAGGGAGGCCCTGACCCAATCGGGCTCGCGCGAGGGGCCTGCGTGAGGGAGGTCGTGAGCGTTGCGGGCGGTTAGAACCGCCCGCAACGCGCACGACCCCGAGCTCCCCGGGCAGGGCGCCCAAGCCCGGCGCGGCCCCCCTCGAACTTGGGCGAGCCCGCACCGGCCAGCCCCGGAACACGTCATGTTCGGGCCTTTCCCTCGGTAGGACCGGCCGCAGCACTCACGAACCCAGGTATGGGAGGGCCCGGCACTCGGGGGAGAGGGTGAGTGCCGGGCCCAGTTCGGGGAATGCCTTACGGCGTGGGTGGGGCCGGGGTCGGGGTCAGGGTGATCACGACGCGGCGGTAGACCTGGATGGCGCCGGTGGCGCTGTCCCAGGTGATGGAGCCCTTCTGGAAGTCGCTGCGGCGGCCGCCAGGGATGTCGTACTCGTCACTGGTCGGGTAGCCCAGTTCGGACCGCTCCCAGCCCATGCTCGCCCACTTGTCGCGGATCGCGCCGAGTACCCAGTGGGCGCCGGTGCTGGGTGACCAGAAGATGGACATCATGCGCTCGGGGATGTAGTGCACGAACTGGCCTGTGCCGTCGGCGCAGGTGGACTGGTCGATGGCCAGAGGCGCGGGGCTGCCGTTGATGTCGAAGCGGCCCAGGCTGTCGAAGACCGGGATGATCGCGCCGGAGAGCATGCGGGCCTCGCCGCGGTCGGCCTTCCAGTAGAGCCTGCCGTTGGCGTAGTCGCGGTAGCGGACGCCGTTTTCGACGACCTCGGGCGACTTCGGGTTGCCGATCTTGGTGCGCAGGGCGTCGTCGTTGTACCAGCGCAGGATCAGCGGGGTCGAGATGATCGGGTCGGGGTCGACGATGTTCCAGGTGGCGTCGGCCTTGTAGACGTCGAGGTTGCCGTCCCACCAGTTCTGGCCGCTGTCGTTGGCCGCCCAGATCTGCGCGTTGATGTGGCGCATGAACCGGCCCGGCAGCGCCTTCGACTCCAGCGTCACGCCGGAACCGGTCAGGCCGGCCTTCGGGCACCAGGTGGCGTCCAGCTTGAACTGGTCTGAGCCGTCGCTGGCGTGCAGCTTGACGCGCATGTCCTGCTGGCGCAGGTAACTGCCGACGTGCCCGGCCGACTCGAAGGAGTAGCAGGCCGGGTCGGCCAGGCCCGCGACGGTCTTCCAGGTCGACTCGCCGAGCTTGGCCTCGCCGGCGGCGCCGGGGGTGCCCGGCGTGATCCAGGCGTCGCCGCCGCCGCTGCGGACGTACCAGCCCTTGGCGCCGGGCGTGGTGGCCATGAGCGACTGCGCGAGCACCGCGTACTGGCCCTCGCTCAGGAACTTGGTGACGTCGGCGGGGGTGCCGGCGAGTGCCGCGGCCGCGGCGGCGACCAGGCGCGGGCGGAGGCGGCTCTGCTCGGCCTTGGCCTTGATTTCGCGGACGAGCTGGCGGTCCGCCTCTTCGCGGGCGGCCTTTTCCCTGGCGGCGTCACGCTTGTCGGCGTCGTAGATGCCGGTGTCGATGAACGCCTTCCACACGGCCGGGTCGCTGCTGCGCAGCGCGGCGTTGGCGGCGTTGAGGATCTCGACGTGCCGCGGCTGGGCCAGTTCCTGAGTCGTCAGGAGCTGGCGGATGAAGTTGTCGTCGGTCAGGTTCGTCCACGGCTCCGGCGCGGTGATCGCGAGGATGGCGGCGGCGTTCTTCTTCGCCAGCTGCGCGGCCAGGATGCGAGCCTTCTCGGCGTCTTCCTGCCTGGCCTTCTCGATCGCGTCGCGCTGGTCCTGCGTGTGCAGGGTGTAGATGGTGGTGGTGATGAACGTCTTCCACGCGGTGGCGTCGCCGCCCCACGCGTCGGCGGCGCCCGCCTTGACCTTGGGGCCGGTCGAGCGGCGCCACACCTGGTAGACGAAGTTCTGGTCGGTGCCGTCGAGCATCGCGGCGTCGGCGGGGATCTCCGCCCAGGCCGCGGCCTTCTGGCGCGCTTCCCGCGCGAGGCGGGCCTCTTCCTGGCGGCGGGCGTACTCGATGCGGTCGCGGTCGGCGAAGTCGAAGACGCCGGTGCGGATGAACGCGGTCGCGTCCGGCGCGTCCGGGCGGTCGACCACGATGCGGTAGACGCGGTACGCCTCGGCCTTGGTCTGCGGGAACTTGTCCGCGCTGATCTTGTCGTAGACCTTGAAGACGAAGTTCTTGTCGGTCAGCATCAGCCACTCGTCGGTGGCCTCACCGACCTCGATGGCGCGCACGGCCTTGACCTTCTCGACGTCCGACGCCTCGGCGAGCGCGGTGGCCGCCGCGTCCGTGCTCTCCTGCGGAACGGACGGCGGCGGCGGTGGTGCGGTGACGGCGGCATACCCCGCCGACGGCGTGACGAGTCCGGCCAGCGCGGCGGCGGTGACGACGGCCGCGCCCACGCGCACGGACCAGCCACGGGTGATCACAGTTCTTCGCATACCCCAGATACCTTTTTCAGTAGGTGTGCAACCCACCCGGGGAACCGAGGGCATGGCGAAACGACGACGCGCTCGAATACGCAGCGCCCGAACCCACTAAAGCCCCCAGTAGCCCCAGTGCCGGTATCTACCCCAGTGAGATCCCGGCTTGGGGAAACTAACGTGCCGCACCACGCAACCGCAAGGGCACCACGGAAAAGTTGACCTTCGGGGCATTACGGGAATGGGTATTCCCCGCGAAGGGTTTACGAACGCGCCCGCGTTTTCAGGACAGTTCCGTGCGTATCACCGGCCCGTTCCCCGGCCTCGCGAACCGCACTCTCGGCCGCCCCGGTGTCCAGCGCTCGACCCACAAGGTGTCCGTGTCGACCCAGGTGAGCACCGCCTCGGTGAGATCGAGCCGGAAGAGGTGACTCGGCTCGGCGTCCTCGCCGACCACCGACTTGAGCTCCTCCCAGTCGGTGATCTCCACCGCGACACCGGCGATCTTGGCGTCTCCCCCGTCCTCGACCCCGGGGTAGGCATGGATCGCGAACCGCCCGTCCCGCCGCAGATCCCGTGCCTTCACCGCGTCGAGCATCGACCCGACGAAGATGTCCGGCCCGTGGAAATCCACCTCCGTTCCGCTCACCCTCGGTGAGCCGTCGGCCCGCAGTGTCGCGAGCACATGTGACTTGTCCGCCAGGAACCGCGCGAGAACCTTCTCCGCCAGCTCCGGCGCTTCCGCTGTGAACCGCTGCCAGGTAGCCATGGGACGAGCATCGCATCCGGCACCGACAGTTTTCCCTCAGCGCGAGGTCAGGCGCCATAAACCGGCTCGGGAGCCGGTGCGCTCGCCACCAGCCGCCCGACCACCGGGCCGAGCTCGGACGGCTCCCAGCGGGCGCCCTTGTCCTCCACCACGCCATGCCGCCACGGGTCGGCCAGCGAGACGCGGCCACCGTCCACTTCGAACACCCGGCCGGTGACGGCGGCGGATTCGGCGCTGCCCAGCCAGACCACCAGCGGCGACACGTTTTCCGGTGCCATGGCGTCGAAACCGGTCTCGGGCTTGGCCATGTTCTCCGCGAAGGCGACCTCGGTCATCCGGGTCCGCGCGGCGGGCGCGATCGCGTTGACCGTGACGCCGTACCGGCCGAACTCGGCGGCCGCGTTCACGGTCAGCCCGGCGATCCCGGCCTTGGCCGCGGTGTAGTTGCCCTGCCCGACACTGCCGAACAGGCCGGCGCCCGAGCTGGTGTTGATGATCCGCGCGTCAGGCCGCCGTCCGGCTTTCGACTCGGCTCGCCAATGCGCCGCCGCGTGCCGCATCGGGGCGAAATGGCCTTTCAGATGGACGCGCACGACGGCGTCCCATTCGTCTTCGGAAAGGTTGACGAGCATGCGGTCACGCAGGAATCCGGCGTTGTTGACCAGCACGTCGAGCCTGCCGAACGACTCCAGGGCGGTCGCGATCAGGTTCTCGGAGCCCGCCCAATCCGCGACATCGTCGGTGTTGGCGACGGCTTTTCCACCCGCCGCCTCGATTTCCTCGACCACGGCGGACGCCGGATCGAGATCGACGTCGTTCACAACCACCGACGCGCCCTCGCGCGCGAACGCCAGCGCGTGCGCCCGCCCGATCCCCCGGCCCGCGCCAGTGACGACGACGACCCTACCCTCGACGATCATTCGCTCTCCTTGCTCGCTGCCGCGAGAAACGCGGGAACCTCACCGCCGCCGTGCACCTTGAGCGTCGCCCCGCTCACGTAAGAAGCCAAGGGGGAAGCCAAGAACACCGCGCACGCGCCGATCTCGTCCGGTTCGGCCAGCCGTCCTAACGGGACGGTCTTGGCGACTTCCACGCCGTCGCCGTAGTGCAGCTGGGAAAGCTCGGTCTTCACCATGCCGACGTCGAGCGCGTTCACCCGCACCTTGGGCGCCCACTCGACGGCGAGGCTCGCCGTGAGGTTGTCCAGCCCGGCCTTCGCGGCGCCGTAGGACGCGGTGCCCGGCGACGGCCGCGTCGCGCTGACGCTGCTGACGTTGACGATCGCACCGCCCGTTTCCTGCTGCTGCATCACGGCATTCGCCGCGCGGGCGACGGTCAGCGGCGCGAGCAGGTTCAACGCGACGATCTTGCTGTGGAACCGCGGTGACGCCGTCGCCGCGTCCGCGTACGGCGCGCCTCCCGCGTTGTTGACCACGACGTCCAGGCGGCCATACCGGTCGACGATGGCCGCGATCAGCTCGTCCACCTGGTCCGGCTCGCGCACGTCACAGGCGAAGAAGTCCTCGTCGTCTTCCGGCGGGGTGCGCCCGCAGATCGGCACGTGGGCGCCCGCGCGCAGGAAGGCGCGCCGGATCCCGGCGCCGACCCCGCGCGCGCCGCCGGTGACCAGCACGACGGCGTCGTCGAGCCGGAGCCGCAGAGCTGTACCCGAGTCGTGCACCCTGCTAACGTACCAAGCAAGTGCTAGGTTTGGTAACCCGTGAGGATGCTTATGCCGGTCAACAGCGAGCAGCCCGAGCCGGGGATCACCGTGGTCACGGTCGACGCTCCCCCGGTCAACGCCCTCACCGTCCGCGGCTGGTTCGACCTGGCCGAAGCCGTCCGCAAGGCGGGTGAGGACCCCGCGACGCACGTCGTCGTGCTGCGCGCGGAAGGCCGGGGCTTCAACGCGGGCGTCGACATCAAGGAGATACAGGCCGACCCCGGCTACGGCGCGCTGATCGGCGCGAACCAGGGCTGCGCGGCCGCGTTCGCCGCGGTCTACGACTGCGCGGTGCCGGTGATCGCCGCGGTGCACGGCTTCTGCCTCGGCGGTGGGATCGGGCTGGTCGGCAACGCGGATGTGGTGGTGGCCAGCGAAGACGCCACGTTCGCACTGCCCGAAGTGGACAGAGGCGCGCTCGGCGCGGCCACGCATCTCGCCCGGCTGGTGCCGCAGCATCTGATGCGCGCGCTGTACTACACGGCGGGCACGATCGACGCCCATCAGCTGCACCACCACGGCTCGGTCTACGCGGTCGTGCCGCGTGCCGACCTCGACGAAACCGCGCTGGGCGTCGCGAGGCAGATCGCCGCGAAGGACACGCGGGTGATCAGGGCGGCGAAACAGGCGATCAACGGCATCGACGTGCAGCCGGTACACCGCAGTTACCGCTTCGAGCAGGGCTTCACCTTCGAGCTCAACCTCGCGGGCGTCTCCGACGCCGCGCGCCAGGACTTCTTGGACGGCAAGTGATGGACAAGCGGATGACCGTCGACGAGATGGTCGGCGAACTCTCGGACGGGATGACGATCGGGATCGGCGGCTGGGGCTCGCGGCGCAAGCCGATGTCCTTGGTACGGGCCATTCTGCGGTCGCCGCTCAAGGACCTGACCGTCGTTTCCTATGGCGGGCCGGACGTCGGGCTGCTGGTGTCCGCCGGCAAGATCCGGCGGCTGGTCTTCGGGTTCGTCACACTCGACTCGATCCCGTACGACCCGTGGTTCAGCCGGGTCCGCGAAGCGGGGCAGATCGAGGTGACCGAGTACGACGAAGGCGTGCTCGGGACCGGTCTTTCCGCTGCGGCGCAACGGCTTCCGTTCCTGCCGACCCGCGCCGGTCTCGGGTCGGACGTGCTGACGTTCAACCGCTCGCTGCGGACGATCCACTCGCCGTACGAAGACGGCGAAGAGCTGCTGGCCGTGCCCGCGCTGCGGCTGGACGCGGCGTTGCTCCACCTCAACCGGGCCGACGCGCGGGGCAACGTGCAGTATCTCGGGCCGGATCCGTACTTCGACGAGCTGTACGCGCTCGCCGCCGATCGCGTGTTCGTTTCGGTCGAGAAGGTGGTCGAGACCGCGGAGCTGACGCGCACCGCGCCGGTGCAGAGCCTGTTGCTGAACCGGGGTTTCGTCCACGGCGTGGCGGAATCACCGCGTGGCGCGCACTTCACCACCGCCGCGCCCGACTACGGGCGCGACGAGCGGTTCCAGCGGCATTACGTCGACTGCGCCAAGGATCTCGACGCGTGGCCGGGGTTCGTGGACCGGTACCTGTCCCGTGACGAGGCCGGTTACCAGGCCGAAGTCGCCAAGTTCGAGGAGGCAGCGTGATCCGCGCCGATGTGGCCGTCGCCGCGTGCGCCGACCTGTTCCGGGGCGACGGCGAGATCGTCGCGAGCCCGATGGGCTACATCCCCGCGCTCGGCGCCCGGCTGGCGCGGCTGACCTTCGAGCCGGACCTGCTGCTGTCCGACGGTGAGGCGTACCTGCTCGACGCCGACGGGACACTCGAAGGCTGGCAGCCGTTCCGCAAGGTGCTCGACACCGTGGTGCCCCGCGGAAAACGGCATGTGGTGATGGGCGCGAACCAGATCGACCGGCACGGCAACCAGAACATCTCCGCCATCGGCGCGCACGCGCGGCCGACGCGGCAGCTGCTCGGCGTGCGCGGCGGGCCGGGGAACACGGTCAACCACCGCACGAGCTACTGGGTGCCGCGCCACAGCACGCGGGTCTTCGTCGACCAGGTCGACGTCGTCTCGGGCGTCGGGTACGAACGTGGTGCGGGGCAACAGTTTCACGACGTCTACCGGGTAGTCACCAACCTCGGCGTGATCGACTTCGGCGGAACCGAGCACGCGCCGCGCCTGCTCTCGGTCCATCCCGGGGTATCGGTCGAGGTCGTGGTCGCGGCGACATCGTTCGAACTGGACGTTTCGAACGTCACCGAGACTCGGACGCCCACCGACGAGGAACTGAAGCTGATCGACTCGCTCGACCCGAAGTCGTTGCGGGACAAGGAAGTCCCGTCGTGAAGACGGCGTTGACCTCGCTCGTCGGCATCGAGCACCCGGTCGTCCAGACCGGCATGGGCTGGGTCGCCGGGCCACGCCTGGTCACCGCGACGGCCGAAGCCGGCGGCCTCGGCATCCTGGCCTCGGCGACGATGACGTTCGACGAGCTGGCCGCCGCGGTCAAGGAGGTCCGCGGCCGCACCGACCGGCCGTTCGGCGTCAACCTGCGCGCGGACGCCCACGACGCCGAGCGCCGCATCGACCTCCTGATCTCGGAAGAGGTCCGCGTCGCGTCGTTCGCGCTGGCCCCGCGCCCGGAGATGATCGCCCGGCTGAAGGAGCACGGGATCGTGGTGATCCCGTCGATCGGCGCCGCCAAGCACGCGGCGAAGGTCGCCTCCTGGGGCGCCGACGCGGTGATCGTGCAAGGCGGCGAGGGCGGCGGCCACACCGGCGGCGTGGCGACGACCTTGCTGCTGCCCTCGGTCTTGGACGCGGTCGACATCCCGGTGATCGCCGCGGGCGGTTTCTTCGACGGCCGAGGTCTCGCGGCGGCGCTGGCCTACGGCGCGGCCGGGGTCGCCATGGGCACCCGGTTCCTGCTGACCCAGGAGAGCACGGTCCCGGACGCGGTCAAGCAGGAGTACCTGCGGCGCGACCTCACCGGCACGGTCGTGACCCGCAAGGTCGACGGCATGCCGCACCGGGTGCTGCGGACCGAGCTGGTCGACGCGCTGGAGTCGTCACGCACCGGCACCCTGCGCGCGGTGCGCAACGCGATCCGGTTCCGCAAGCTGACCGGCGTGTCGTGGCCCGCGCTGGTGCGCGAGGGCATCGCGCTGCGGCGGGAGCGCACGTGGTCGCAGGTGATCATGGCGGCCAACACCCCGATGCTCCTGCGCGCGGGCCTCGTCGACGGCGACACCCGGGCAGGCGTGCTCGCGTCCGGCCAGGTCGCGGGCCTGCTCGACGACCTGCCGACCGTGGCCGCGCTGGTCGGGGGGATCGTCGCCGACGCGGAGCGGATCCTCGCTCGTTTGGCCGGAAAACCCTGTGGTTGACTTGATTCATGATCCCGGTGGCGGACGGTGAGCTGCATGTGAGTGTCACCGGCGACGGTCCCCCGCTCCTGCTGATCGCGGGCGGGCTCGGCGCCGCCGACGCCTACCGGACGCTGGCGAAGCACCTCGACGGCTTCACCATCGTCAGCTATGACCGCCGAGGCCATTTCCACAGCTCAGACCACACTTCGGGGCCGATCCCGGTCACCCGTCACGCCGACGACGTCTTCGCGATCCTCGAGCACCTTTCGCTCGGCCCGGTGAGCGTGTTCGCCAGCAGCGCGGGCGCGCTGATCGGCCTCGACCTCGTCTCCCGCTACCCGGCGGCGGTGTCGACGCTGGTCGCCCACGAACCGCCCGCCGTGCAGCTCATGCCGGACGCCCAGGCCTGGCTCGAGGACGTCGCCCAGCAGGTCCGGCTGGCCCGTTCGGGTGACCTGATGGCCGCGTTCACGCGGTTCGTCAGCGGCATCGCGGGCGCGGCACTGCCCGACCTGCGCGCGGTCCGGCTGCCCAACGAGAAGGAATGGCAGTTCCTGTTCGACCGCGAGATCACGGAGTTCTTCGACTATCTGCCGGATTTGCGCGCACTGCGCAAATCCGGCGTCGACATCGTGCCGACCGCGGGCTCGGGGAGCCGCGGCCGGTATCACTACCAGCCCGCGAAGGTGCTGGCGCTGGAGCTTGGGCTGCCTTTCGTCGAGTCACCCGGTGCGCACCTGGCGCCCCAGCGGAACCCGAAGGAATTCGCGGTCGCCCTGCGCGAATTCCTGTCGTGAGTGGTACGGCCGGTTAGAACCGGCCGTACCACTCACGACCACTTAGTAGAACGACCTGGACGTCCGCTGGCCGTTGTGCGAGGTTTCTATCCGCCTGTTGAACGGCACGCCCGGCGTCACGGAGATGTCACCCGCCGGCCCCACGGGGCTCCTGAGCAGGTTCCGTGGCGCTTCGCCCTGCCGGTACTGGAGCACCTCGACATCCGGGTAAGCGTGGCCGACCAAGGCGATGTCGGCGTTGTCACCCTGAAGCCTGATCGCGAGGGTCTGCTGTGTCGGGAAAAACGGGGACGAAACGCTGTTCACGCCTTGGAAAGCGAGGAACAGCTCCGCACCGTCATCACGTTGCTCCGCCTCGTAGATCGAGATCTGGTTGAGGCAGGTCGCGCACCCGAGTTCCTTCGCCGGAACGACCACGGACGGTCGTTCCGGCAAGGAGACCTTTCCACCACACATATGGCAGTAGTACTCGCCCGCGGTCTTGCCCTGGATCGTGCTCGCGGTGACCGTGTAGGAGACCTCACCGGTATCGGTGTCCCACGCCACCGCCATCCGGAAGCGGGCGGTCGGATCCTCGGAGAAGTCACGGTTGTCGCCGAACAGATAGCCGAACAGGGCATCTTCCTTGGCGATGAAGGCCCTGGCGACGATGATGCCCTTGCCGGGCGCCTTCGCGCTGGTCTTGATCGTTTTCCGCTGGCTGCCGGGCGGCGGCTGGCCGAAGTAGATCTCCTTCGCCACCTCCTGGTCGGACTTCCGGTGGTCCGGCGCGTACCTGCCGTCCGGCAGGCCGTTGCGGCAATCGTTGTCCGGGCACATGATCAGACCGCTCGGGTCGGACATGGTGACCGGCGAGTCGCCCGCGTAGGCGTAGGCGTTGAACTGCTGGGGCTGGGACGGGTCCAGCACCGGGTCGGCCGAGACGAACTTCCCGGTCGCGGGGTCGTAGTCCCGCTCACCCAGCCTGGTCAGCCCACTTTTGGCGTCCGGCTGGCCGCCGACGAAACCGCGGGTGGCGGGCCAGGTCGCCGGCTTCGGCTGCCGGTACTGGCCGAACGGGTCGACGCGGTTGTACGACACCGCGAGGTCGCTCGCCTTGACCGCCGCCGTGTCGGTGCCGTTGCGGTCCTGGAACAGCCAGGTCAGCCCGCCCGCGGCGGTCCGCATACCGATCGTCTGCCCGTTGTGCCTGTAGAACCGGGTCCCGGTCTTCGCTCCGGTCGCCTTGTCGACACGCACCTCGCCACTGGCCAGGTAGAGCGTCGCGCCCTTGTCGTCCTTGGTGATCAGCCGCGTGCCGTCGGCGTCGTAGACGTACGACGTCGTGCCGCCCGCGTCGGTCGCCGAGACCAGCCGGTCCTCGAGGTCCCAGTCCATGGTCTGCGGCACACCGTCCGGCTTCGGCCTGACGCGGGTAGCGCCGGTTTCGGTGTAGTCGTAGCCGCCGACACCCGCGCCTTCACCGGTGGTGGTCACCTTGGTGGCCGCGTGCGGCCTCGGCTGCCCCGGCGCCGGATACTCCGACACCCGCTCGGACTTGACCTGGCCGTTGGAGCCGTACTTGGTCTCCTTCTTCCGGTTGCCCGCGGCGTCGTACTCGTACTTGTTCCAGTACGGAGCGAGCCCGCCGAGGCTGCTGCCCGCCGCTCCCGCGCACTGCGCCGTGGAGGTCCACGCGTTGGTCATGCGCTTGACGTGGTCGTAGCTGAAGCACTGCACGTCCTGCGTCTCGCCCAAGGTCTTGGTGTCGACCTTGGTGACGTTGCCCGCCGGGTCGTACCCGAAGTTGACGTCGGACTGAACGTTCCACTCCTTGCGATGCTCCATGGTCACCCTGGACACGCGCCGGGTGGCCCGGTCGTAGTCGTGCCGCTCCCAGGTCTCGTTGTTCACGTCGCCCAGCCGCAGCAGCTCGGGCTCGCCGAACTCGGTGTATCGGGTGAACCCGGCATACGTCGCGGTGCCGACACCCTTCAGCGTGCTCGGCTTGCCCCAGTTGTCGTACCGGTACTGCAGTGTCTCCGCGCCGAGCCCACCGTCGAGCGCCGGCGCGGTCTCTTGGTCCAGACCACCGGCGACGTTGTAGACGGCGCTGGACTGATACGTGCCCTGCAGTCCGTCACCGGTGTCCGGAATGGTCACCTTCGTGCCGGTCGGGTGATAGGCCGCGTCATAACCGGTGACTTCGACCTTGTACTCCTTCGCGCCGACGAAGCGGCTGGACGACACGAGGTGTCCCTTGGCCGTCCGGCCGTCCTTGAAGGTGTCGTAGTCCCACTTCGCCAGCACCGGGGCGTCCTTTTCGGTGCCCATCTTGGTCTCCGTGCGCCTGCCGAGCAGGTCATAGCCGTACACGACCTTCTTGTTCCGGGCGTCGGTACGGACCGCGAGCTGTCCGCCGTCGTCGTACTCCAGCGTGGTCGTGCCCTTGTCGGGGTCCTTGACCTCGGTCTGCCTGCCGAGCTTGTCGTACTTGTACTCCCACTTGTTGCCCGCGGCGTCCGTCATCGTCTTCGGCTCGCCGGACTTCGTGTAGGTGTACGACGTGTCCTCACTGGCGCTGGTCGCCAGCGCGGTCGTGTGCTGTGCCTGCTTGGTGACCAGGCCGCGCGCGTCCGTGAAGGAGGTCGTGGTGGTGCCACCGGCTGGCGGCACGGCCACCGTGCGGTCGCCCTTGTAGGTGGTCGTCGAGCGCCACTTCTCCTGGCCCTGGCTGCGCACGACCGTGGCCGTCGGCCGCTCGACCGCGTCGAACTCGGTGATGGTCTGCGTGGGCACGTCGGCGTCGCCCGCGCTCGAGACGAACAGGTCACGGCCGGGCTGACCGGTGGCCAGGTACTTGCCGTTGTTGACCACCGCGAGGCCGCGGGTGTCGTACTTGGTGTCCGTGACGACCTTCGTGGTCGACGTGCTGCCGTTGACCCATGGGTACTCCTGGGTCTGCCTCGGCCGCAGGAAGCCGTCGTAGAGCACGAACCCGGACACGTAGTTCAGCCGCGAGGTCAACGTGTCCGTGACGACCGCGCTCGTGCCGTCGTTGCGCAGGAAGTAGGAGAACCGCTGGTTCCCCGCCTCGCCGTCCACTTTGGACCGGCCGGGCCGCCAGACCTCGGCGAGCCTGCCGAGCGGGTCGTAGGCCAGGTCGGTGCGCTTGCCGTTGAGGTCGACCACCGTCTTGGGCTGGTTGAGGGCCTGCTCGAAGGTGGTCGTGGTGGTCCCGCCCGCCGGGTTGGTGACCACCATCGTGGTGGGCACCCCGGCCGCCGGGGTGAAGGCCGTGCCGGTCGTCCGCTTGAGCGCGTCGGTCTCACTCGTGATGCGGCCGTAGCCGTCGTACGCGGTCTCCGACTCGGTGAGCCAGTCGGTGGCCTTCCCGGCGAAGTCGAACGACTTGACCTTCCGCACCTTGGTGGCGTTGCCCGCCGTGGCGACGCCGAGTCCCTGTCCGTCGTAATAGGTCTCGGTCACGCCGAGCGCGTCGTCGGGGTACTTGGCCGCCGCGCCACAGGCCACGCCGGTCAGGGTCTGGCTGCTCGGGAGGTTCGTCGCCGAGCCGTCCGTGTTCCTGGCGTACGCGGTCGTGGTGCACCGGTCGTCCTGGGTGTCGGCGAGGTCGCCGAGATCGTTGACCTGGGTCAGCAGCCCGGTGTTGTCGTCGTAGGTGTTGGTGAGCTCGGTGTTGCGAGGGGCACCGTCCTCGACCGTGGTGCGGGTCAGCGTCTTCTCGGTCCGGACCCGGTGCGCGACCGCCTTGTCCTGCGTGCCGGTGGTCCAGACCTTCGGCAGGTTGAGCGTGGCCGAGACCTCGGGACCGTTCACTCCATTGTGGACGACGCTTTCCAGCTCGAAGCCCTCCAGCCCGTCGAGGTCGTCGCGCTCGACCCCCTTGGAGTCCTTGACCTTGGCGGTCCTGATCCCGCCCTTGTCGTTGTCACGGCCGCCCTGCATGCCACGGAAGTAGCGGTGCTCCTGCTCGGAAACCTTGACACCGGGCTCTGCCGCGGTGTTGCCGTGCTGCACGACGACCTTGTCGAAGCCGCGCCACTGCGACCACGTCCGGTTGCGCTCCAGCGTCAGCGGGTCGTCGTCGTAGCGCCACGCGCCGGGTCCGTAGGCGTACTTGGTCAGCTCGGCGAGCGAGCCGCCGACGCGGTCGCGCTTGAGCACCTCCTTGACCACGTACTTGTTGAACCAGTCGATCCGGCCCGGCGCCTGGTCGGGCTGCCAGTACTGCGGGAAGCAGCGCTTGTCGTTCGCCCAGGCGTTCACGGTGGCGTCACAGTCGGACTCGTACCAGTTGACGTTGACCGAGCCGCCGGTTTCGTTGTGCACCACGTTGATCCGCGGCTTGTTCAGCTTCGGATAGGCGAGCGAGGTGTTCACCCGGTTCGCCTCCATGGTGTACCCGAAGACGACCGGGGGCTCCGGCGTGGTGCCGCCGACCAGTCCGGTGTGGGTCAGCTTGTCCAGCTTCAGCGTCGCGTCGGTGCCGTCACCGGGATCGACGTAGCTGTGCTCGAAGTCCCACGTGTCCACGCCGGCGTACTGGCCGTCGACGAGCGTCTTGGTGGTGAGCTTCTTGAGCCGCTTCGTCGACCAGAACGTCGGCGAGACCTTCGAGCAGGTCGCCGAGTCGCAGAACTGGTCCCACGGGACGTCCTTCTTGGTGCAGTCGACGTTGCGGGTGCACCGGTCGGCCGATTCGACGTCGACGATGCCGGTCGCCCCGCCCGCGACGCCTTCACGGGTGCCGAACTCGGCGCGCAGCAGCGCACCGCCCCTGGTGTACTCGGCCTTGGTCTTGCCGTTCTTGTTGTAGGCGTTGGTTTCCTTGGTGTAGAAGTACTTGACCTCGTTCTTGTTCCGGTCGACCACCCGGTCCAGCATCCACTTCCAGGCCTGGTCGCAGGAGGAGGCGGCGAAGTCGTTCGGCACGTAGCACGGTTCGCCGTCGTTGTTGCCGTACACCGGGGCGTTCCAGGTGGAGGCCGCTGCGGGCTCGGAACCGAAGTAGTACTGGGTTCCGTCCACAGTGGTCACTCGCCAGTGGTTGCCGTCGCGGTCGCCGTTGTTCTTGCCGGACAGGTACTCGACCTTCGACCCCTCGTCGTTCTTGGCGTGCCAGCCGGCGGCGTCCTTGACCAGGTCGGTCGCGGTGCCGTTGAACGAGATCGAGGCGTGGTCGCCCGCCCAGCACTGGTCGTAGCTGTCCTTGGCGCCGTCGTCGGCGCAGGTCCGGAACTTCCAGACGACCGCGCCTGGGCTCAGCTCGAAGCCCTCACCGGCCGCGGTGGCCTGGTTGTTCGCCGCCGCGGTGCGGCCGTCGACCGTGCCGGAGTTGTAGCTCAGCACCAGGTTCGGCTTCAGCTCGCCCGGCGTCGGCGGCATCTTGAACGGATGCGACCAGGCGAACGTGCCCGACTGCAGGCCGACCTGCCAGTTCGAGGATTCCGAAAGCGTGGAGGCCGCGTAGTCACCCGCCACACCGCCCGCGCCGGTGTCCAGCGCGACCACCGAACCTTCGGCGGCGACGGGCACCGAGGAGCTGGCCTTCCCCGCGGCCAGGTCGTTGCCGGTCGGCAGCACGGTCCGGGTCCGGCACTCGGCACGGTCCGGTGTGGACAGTGCGCAGGCGGGCAGGCTCACCAGCCGCAGCCGGGACGCCCAGTCACCGCCGTAGGCGTACCGGAACTCCGAATAGTCCACCTCGACGGTGGTCGGCCCGGCGGCCGCCTTGGCGCCGTCGGCACTGCTCAGCTTGGTCAGCACCCCGGACACGCCGGCGGCCGCGGTCGCCTCCCGGTCGAGCACCTCGACCTTGACCTTGCCGGGCGCGGCCTTGCCCGCAGCCTTGGCCGCGGCGCCGCTGATCCAGACCGGGGTCTCCCCCGCCCGTTGCGGCTGCTCGGTCACCGTGACCTCGCCTTCGGCCTTGGCGGGCCAGGTGACCTTCGCGGCGCCCTTGATCACCCGGTTCGCCAGCGGGTCCTCGCCCATCGGCTCGAACGGCGGCTTCTTGCCCGCCACCGGGGTGGCCGTGCTGAGCGGCGCGGGGTCGCCAGGCGGCCGCACCGGCGCGGCACTCGCCGGCGCGGTCACGACCGCGCCGGCGAGTGCCGCGACCAGCACGGCGGTGATTCCTCGGGGTCTGGTCCAGCTTTGTCTTCTTCGCATACTCCACCTCTTTTTCGGGGAATGGCGGGTATTACCGGGCGCGGACGGCGGCGGTGAGACTCGGCATGGTCGCGACGTACCCGAGGCGGCCGATGAGCCGCTGCCCCTCGCACGCCTCATCCACGGAATCGAACCGCTCGTTCCGGTTGTTCGTGGCGCAGCCGTAGAGCGGCTTGTTCTCCATCCCGGCTGGCGGCTCGGTCCAAATCCAGCCGGAGACCTTGAGCTGCGTCTTGCCCTCGCAATTCGCGTCGGTCGAGCTGAAGGTGTCGGCGCCGTCTTTGCACAGTCGCAGCGGGACAGTGCCCGCCTGCGAGGCCAGCGACAGGCGGCCGAACGAGCCTTCACGCGAGTAGCCCGGTGGCACGTTGGAGACCTCACTGGCGTGATCCTCCACGCCGCCGCCCTCCGTGCGGATGAACCGGAACAGCTCCGCGTAGGCCAGCGTGTAGCCGAGCAGCCCTTCCTTGGTGTGCCCCTCACATCCGGGATCCGTCGACTCGAAGTGCTCGCCGGTCTTGGCCGTCTTCAACAGGCACCGGTACAGCGGCAAGGTCGGTTGCCCGGCGGGCGGGTTCACGTAGACCGCACCGAGCACCCCGAGCAGGCGCTGGCCCTCGCAGGTGTCCATGACCGAGGTGAACGTGTCCTTCTCGAAGTAGCACGAGTACAGCAAGCGGGTGTCGGGCGTGCCGACGGGCACGAGCTGGCCCAGCGGGGCCTGGAGCCGGTAGTCCCTCGGCAGCGTCGACTCCGGCCGGTTGATGGTGTAGAACTCGGTGTCCGTGTTGACGTACCGCTTGAGCATGCGTCCCGGCGCCCGGTTCGGCAGCGGATAGCGGTATTCGTCGCTGATCTCGTCCTCGGTGCGCACGCCCCGGTGAACGCGAACCTCGTCGATGGTCCCGCGGAATTGGGGCCCTCCCCCGGGTCCGCCGCCCGCGCCGATACTCAACGTCGGCCCCAGCGGCTGGATGGCTTCGAACGGTTTGTCCGGCAGCCGCGCTTCACCGATCTGGACGCCGTCGGCGTAGAGGCGCAACGCGGGAGAAGCGGCGTCGAACACACCGGCCAGATGAGTCCATCCCGTATGCGGCGCGCTGTCCGGAACCGCCTCGTACCATCCGTTTCCGCCCGCCTTGGCGACCCGGAACACCCACTTTCCCCGCGTGCCGTCGTAAATGAGCTGGACAGCGATACCGGGCGCGGTGGTGTTCACGCTCACGACGGTCTGGAATCTCGTGTCCAGCGCCTTCGGCAACGCCCACGCGCTCACCGTGTAGCTGCTGTCGGACGGCACGACGGAGCCGTCGATCGTGGCGATGCCGGTGTCCGCGATGACCAGGCCCTGCGTGCCATTGCGGCCGGGACCCCAGCTCGCGCCGTTCGCCAGTGTGGCCTGCCGGAAGGAACCGGCGAGTTCCGTGCTCGTGGTGCCGGTTCCTTCGTCGAACGTCACCACCGACTCCGGCACCGCTGGCTGGCCAGCCAGCTTGTCGATCTCGGTCGCGCCAGCCACCTGCAGATCCGTCAGCGACCGGCCGTACGCCCTGACCTCGTCGACGCTTCCCGTCCAGGTGTCACCGAGAGCGCCGTCCCACTGGCCGCCGCCGATCCTCGGCGGCCCGTCGGCGGACCACTGGGCCTGATGCGGGGTCGTCGCGGCTTCGATCCCGTTGACGTACAAGATGATCCGTTGCTCGGACGGGTTGTAGACACCGGTCAGATGGGTCCAGACGCCGAACTTCGCCGGTGCGAACGCGTAGTCCAGGTTCGGCCACTCGCCGCTCTGGCTCTGGCCGTCACGGGTCGCCATGAAGAAGCTCCACGCCCGTGCGTGACCGTTGTAGCCGAGCGCGAAGCCGCTGTTCTTCTTCCCGTCCTGGCTGACCGCGGTGTGGTAGCCGAGCCCGGGATCGTTGTCGAGGCGGACCCAGGCACTGATGGAGAAACCTGCCGGGGTCCACACCGCGGGGGTGGTGCCGACGGGGAAACCGCCGTTGCCACCGGTTCTCAGTCCCTTGCCGACCCGTCCCGCGGTCCACGCCGCGACGCCCTCCGGCAAGGTCCCGTTGTGCGCGCCGCGGACGTCGAGCACCTCACGGGACTCACTGTGGCCGTCGAGACGCCAATGAGCCAGCGGCGGGGTCGGCACGCCCACCCGGAACTCGTACTTCTTGGTGTTGGCCTCGCTGCCCATGTTCCCGGCGGCATCGACCGAGGTGACCTCCAGCGTGTGCGGATCCTCGGTCAGCGGGGTGATCAGGGCAGTCGCCTTGCCGCCGGTCGCGGGCACCGTGCGGAAGTCCGAACCGGACAGCCGGTACCGGAACCCGGCCACGTCGGCGACCCCGTTGGCGTCGAACGTGAACTCGCCGGTCTGCCCCGGCGCGCCGCCGTCCGGACCGGTGCCCCGCTCGGGATAGTGCGTGGATGAGACCAGCGGCGGTTTGTCCGGCGCGGTGGTGTCGAGGGTGATGTTGCACGGCCCGCCGAAGCTGTACGCCCACGCGCCCCACCTGTCCATCACGGCGACCCGCCACTCGTACTTCTTGCCGTTGACGAAGCCCTTGTCGTCGAGCCGCATGCGGAACTCACTGGTCGAGTCCTGCTGCGGCAACAGGTTCTTCTGCCAGGGGCGGTCGGGATCGCCGCGCTCACGCCACTGGAACTCCGCCTGCACCCGGTCGCCGTTGATGTCGCTGGCGGAGGCGGCGAGAATCGGATTCGGCGTGCTGATGAACGACGCCGCGTCGTCGGTCTTCGCGCATTGGTGCTTGGGCTCGGAGTACAGGCCGTACGCTTCGTACGGGTGATCGTTATAGGTGACGGTCAGCTTGGTGTCCCATGGCTTGAACTTCTTCCACGCGCGGGAATCCGCGCGTTCCTCTTCTTCCGTCCTGCCGGGCGGGCGCAGCATGAAGGTCACCGTGTCCTTGCGCTCCGCGACCGCGGCCGCCACGCCGCCGCTGACGTTGAACCCGACCCAGTCCTGCGGGCATTTCGAATCGTGCCCGTGCGCCACTTCCTTGCTGTCCTGATGGCCCAGCCAGGTGGGCCCGTTGTTCCACGACGTCCCGCCGTCGATCTGGGTCGTGCGGTAGATCTCGACCCATCTCTTGTCGCACGAGGGTGACCAGGATTCGAGGAAGCTCGCCGACGCGCTCAGCACGTCCTTGTAGTGCAGATCCCTGATGTTCCATTGGAAGTACGACCGGACGTGCACCTTGGGGCTGTCGTAGTCGCTGAAGCCGACCTTGGCGATGTTGTCGCCGTCGCCGTTCCAGTAGTTGAGGCCCCGGTAGGCGGCGGGCACCGCGTAGGTCAACGCGAACGCGGCCACGCCGGGTGTCCAGTCCGGGTCGATCTCCACCGGGAACACGGTCGCCGGATCGGCCAGCATGGCCTGGTCGGGGGTCAGCAGCAGCTTGCCGCCCGCGACCTCGGTCTTGACCACGGCGCGCTCGCGCTTGCCCGACGAGTCCCACATCTGCGGCGTCGGCGCCTGGAAGACGGTGGCGCCCTTGTCGTCGATCGCGGTGACCGCGCCGGTCTTCTCCACGCGTAGGGAGAGGCCTTCGGTCTCCAGTCCGAATCGGACGGTCGCCAGCTCGGGGTTCTTGGCCGCCTCAGGCGTTTTCACGATCAGCGAATGCGAGAAGCCGTCGCGCTTCGCCACGAACTTCAGGTCCACCCCGGGGAAGACCTCGGGATAGATGGCGGTTTCCTGATCGAGCACGGGCGCGGGCAGTTCCTTCGGCCAGCTCAGGCTGAAGCGCTTACCCGGCGCGCCGAACCGGACGACCGGCGCCTTGCCACCACCGGAGAACTCGACCGGGACGGAGGTGGCGCCAGGCGCGACGGCACCCGCCTGGCGCACGAGCTTGGTGTCGATGTCGGCCCAGCCGCTGCCCTTGCGAGCCCGGACCGGGCTCAGCGCCTGTTCCATCTTCATCGTGCCGTCGGGCTCGGCGAAGACCTGCGTGGTCTCCGTCCGCTGATCCAGCGCCTCGACCTGTTTGCCCGAGGCGCGGGCCGCCGCCGCGGCGCCCGCGGTGGTCGCGTGCTCGGTGATCGCCGGTTGTGGCGGCGCGGGCGCGGCGGCCGCGCCCGGCGCGGTCAGCAGGCCGACGGCCAGCGCCGCCCCCAGCAGCAAGGAAAGTCGTCTTCGCACCAGAACCCCCAGATACGCCGAAGCATGGGCAATCTGGACGAAGCGTGGTGAGGGTGGTTGTCATCGCGCTGGCAAATCGCTGTCATCGCCAGAGTTTCAAGCAGGCGTGAAAAGGCTGGTCAGGGGTCGTGAGTGCTCCGGCCGGTTCTAACTGGCCTAAACACTCACGACCCCTCCAGGAACGGGCCGGCGACCTTCCAGAACTCGTCGGGCTTGGTGCTGTGCACGCGGTGCCCGGCATCCTCGATGACCACCAGCTCGCAGTCGGCGATGGCCCGGCTCACGCGGGCGAGCGCGTCGACCGGCACGTGACTCGTCGGGCCGCCGCTGACCAGGAGCGTCCGCGCGGTGATCGCGCCCAGCCGCGCCCACCAGCCGGGGTCGGGGCTGCGCAGCTCGGTCATGATCGGCTCGATCAGGCGCCAGTCGAACGGCAGCGGCTCGGCGGGCTCGGTCACCGGGGCCAGTGGTTCCTTGGGCAGGTCCGGCGGCGGTGGCGTGTCCTCGATGACGAGCCGCCGCACCAGCGCGGGCTCGCGCTGGGCGATGAGCACGGCCACCCGCCCGCCCATCGAGTGGCCGACCAAGTCCACTCGCGAAATCCCTTGCGTGTCAAGGAAGGCGAGCACTTCGTCGGCCATCAGGTCCAGCGAGTACCGCTCCGGCCGCGCGCCGTCGCCGTGTCCCGGCAGGTCGACGGCCAGCACACGGCGGGTCCCGTCGAACCTGGCCGCGAAGCCGTTCCAGGTCGCGGCCGTACTTCCCAACGCGTGCAGCAACACAACAGGAATCCCCATGCACCGAACCTATCCTCTGCTATATTCGAACACATGTTCGAGGGTCCGATTCTGCACGCCGACCTCGACTCGTTCTACGCGTCGGTCGAGCAGCGGGACGACGCCGCGCTGCGCGGACGGCCGGTGATCGTCGGCGGCGGGGTGGTGCTCGCGGCAAGCTACGAGGCGAAGGCGTTCGGTGTGCGCACGGCGATGGGCGGGCGGCAGGCCAGGCATCTGTGCCCGCACGCGATCGTCGTGCCGCCGAGGATGAAGGCCTACTCCGAGGCGAGCAAGGCCGTGTTCAAGGTCTTCCACAACACCACTCCGCTGGTCGAAGGCCTGTCGATCGACGAGGCGTTCCTCGACGTCGGCGGCCTGCTGCGGATCTCGGGCACGCCGAGCCAGATCGCCGCGCGGCTGCGGCGTGACGTCGCGGAGCAGGTCGGGCTGCCGATCACGGTCGGGGTTGCGCGGACCAAGTTCCTCGCCAAGGTGGCCAGCGGCGTCGCCAAGCCGGACGGCCTGCTGGTCGTGCCGCACGACGGCGAACTCGCGTTCCTGCATCCGCTGCCGGTCGAACGCCTCTGGGGCGTCGGCAAGGTCACCTCCGGCAAGCTGCGCGAGCGCGGGATCACGACCGTCGGCCAGGTCGCCGCGCTGAGCGAGGCCGTGCTCGTCTCGATGCTCGGCGCGGGCACGGGGCATCACCTGTTCGCGCTGGCGCACAACCACGACCCGCGTTCCGTGCAGGTCGGCCGCCGTCGCCGCTCGATGGGTTCGCAGCGCGCGCTCGGCAGGCGCCGGAGATCGCCCGAGGAGCTCGACAGCATCCTCAGCGCGATCGCCGACCGCCTCGCCAGGCGCCTGCGCGCGGCGCACCGCGTCTGCCGCACGGTGACGCTGCGCCTGCGTTTCGCCGACTTCTCCCGCGCGACCCGCTCGCGCACCCTGCCGGAGCCGACCGAGCACACCGAGGTCATCCTCGCCGCCGGCCGCGAGCTGCTCGCCGACGCCAGGACGCTCGTCGAGGATCAAGGCCTGACCTTGATCGGGCTCGCGCTGTCCAACCTGACCAGGGACAACTCGATACAGCTGGAGCTGCCGTTCGACGGCTACGAGACGATCGCGCTCGACACGGCGCTGGACAAGGTCCGCGATCGATACGGCTCGTCGGCGATCACACGCGCGACGTTGCTCGGCCGCCCCGACGACCTGGAGATGCCGATGCTGCCTGACTGAAACGCCGTTGAAAGATCAAACGACATATACCCGATAGTGTCCAACCTGAGTGAGCAGGTTCGGCGATGGAGGCGGGTTTGGTCGGCAACGGCGAGGGGAACACCAGCAACTCGGTCAGCAGTAGCGTGGGCGGCAACGTCAACCAGCACCGAGACACTCATATCCACACGCTAAATATCTTTGGTGTTCAAAACCCACAGGTTTCAAGCAGTATCGACCATCCGTGGGCACAACTCGTCGAGAAGTCCCAGGCCTGGCATCACGTTGACGATGAGTACGCAGAAACCCTGCGCAGCGCCGCCGCCATAGCAGCCAAGCTCGCCGCTATCCGCGATACGGCCGAGGCCGTGGTCAGCGCCGACCCCTGGATTGACCGGACTTTCGCCGAACGTGTCAGCAAGCGCATGGGCTGGGCGTTGAAGAAGTGGCTGGCCAAAGACCTCCGACTCTCTGCAGCCGAGGCCGCACTGCTCACACTCGTTCCGCTCGTGCAGCACACACTGTGGGTCGCGACCGCAGCCAGCTTAAGTTCGGTCGAGCCGACAACTCTGACCGGGCACAAGACTCCCAGCGAAAGCCGGGCCGAGTTCGAAGCCTTCGTTAGCGGTTTTCCCCGGCTAGTCGGCCGCGCCGAACTACCGCAACTACCCGACCGGACCAGTGCTCGCGTCGAGATCGGCTGGTGGTTGTTCCATCACTGGCTCGCCAAACGGATGGCGCTACTGCAGCCTCACATGATCGGCGATCTGCTCGCCGAAGCAGGCGTTCACGACGACCGCATGCGCCAGATACTCGATCCGGCTTCACTGTGCGAAATCCTCGTCGGCCTCCGCCTTGAGCCAAGCGCACTCTGCGACAAAACCCGCCTGTACAAGCTGAAGACGAAGAGACCCGTCGACGGCGGGACGTCGGACGAAGAATACATCCGCGGACCGTTGCTGACGCTGGTATTAAGCATCGCGCAGGCAGCGGCTATCAAGATCACCGACTTGTCAGACACCGTTGTCTGGCATCTCGGCATTCCCTCGTCTGTCAATCTCAGGCAGTTACACGAGTCCGTCACCCAGGCGACCTGGGAGGAACGCGCCGACGGCCCAGTACTCGCCGCCACCTGTCATCACGAAGCCATCGTCGTGGCTTTGCGCGAATATGCCACCCGGATCGACGCCTTGCTACACGCCGTGCGACGGGCAGCGGAAGACCTTCCGGCGCTCGGCGTTTTGCGCTCGCTGCCATCCCGTGCATCAGCTGATGGTGTGGCACCCGCCGTAAGCGCCGACGGCAAACCGGTGTTCGACAACTGGAGCCAGTTCCGCCTCGACGAGCAACGAGTGCGCGAGCTGCTCATGGGCGAGCAACTCTACCATAACCGCGACCTCGCGATCCGCGAGCTGTACCAGAACGCACTCGACGCGTGCCGCTACCGGGAAGCTCGTGACAAATACCTCCAGCGCAAAACCGGCCGTGCAAGTGGTTGGATCGGAAACATCGAGTTCAACCAGGACACCGAGCACGGCCGAGCATATCTGGAATGCGCGGACAACGGAATCGGCATGGGCCATGCCGAACTGACTGGCGTGTTCGCACAAGCAGGCATGCGTTTTGCCGACCTCACCGAGTTCCAGCTTGAGCAGGCGAACTGGAATAGCGTGGATCCACCCATCGAGTTCTACCCGAACAGTCGTTTCGGCATCGGCGTGCTGAGCTATTTCATGCTCGCCGACGAGATCACTGTGACGACCTGTCGAATGGACTCCGAGGGCGGCACGCCCGGCCCGGAGCTCCAGGCGACTATTTCCGGCCCCGGACATCTATTCCACATCAAGAAGATCGCCGAACACGGAACGCCTGGCACGCAGGTTCGACTGTACCTCCAAGACACGACGAAACCACCGTCATGCGTGCGCGTTTTGGATAGACTACTTGGAATCGCCGATTTCACAACCACCGCACGACATGGAGACGATCATCTCGAATGGGAGCCTGGCGTACTACATTCTCGAGAAAGTCAGCATTGGGAAAAAGGTGGCCTCAATGCACACGGCACGCTGATTCCTGCAATCGACGGGCAGGTAGTGTGGTGCGAACGCGGCGGAGCGCTGCTTGTGGATGGCCTGCTAGTAAAGCCTTCGCACGAACACGGCATCTTTGCCAGCGCCGATTTTGGTGAATTCAACGGTGTCGTCGTGAACCTCACCGGCCGTCGTGCACCACGCCTGTCCGTCGACCGAACAGAGGTCCTCGATGACGTATCAACAACCGTCGAAAGACTCCTGATTCCGGCAACACGCGAACTGATCGAAACAGAACCACCCTTAGCAGATTTCGACTGGATTTCCAAAGTCGGCCACAATAGCCCCCGCCTGGCAGACTTGATCACCGAATCTATACTCAAAAATGCAAAACCGGAACACGAGCAATGGCCCAACGCCCAGCAATCAGGGCATTTTAGCGAAGATGCTCACTTCGACACAGAATTCGCGTCACACGTGAGACACAAGTCAAAACTTTGGCCGAGGTTCGAGAAGCCGGCCGGCGGCTCTCCACCAGACCACATTTTCCTATGGCGCGTGGTCGCACACCGACCAAATCAAGCATGGAAGCTGTTGAAAAACGAAGTAAGCGACCTGAGCAAAGTCTACTCCACACTTCCCGCACTTCCTTCTGATCTGACACTGCTCTGCCCAGAACAGATCGACGGCTATTGGCTGCTCGACACTAAACTCGACACGCCCGGTCACATTCTAAACACCGCCGCAATCAGTGGACGCAGCCCTTATGAAACCGCATGCCGCGCCCGCCAACTGGGAGTTTCAAGCCAGCACGCGGAAGTATTCTCGAAGAAATACACACCAGACTCCACCGAGATAGCGCTGGTCAACGAGAACGCGGAGAGGAGTCAACAGCCACTGACTCGACAGTATCCTATCCCTGTCCGACATATGGTAAGCGCACATTTCAAGCTTGGCTTAAGTTTTGACGACCTGCTCCAACGCATGTCACGTTACGGCTTCGACACTTCCATATCAGAGAAAATTACCTGCACACCTACCCCCGCAGACACGCAATTGCTCAATCGTCGGGAACTCAAGATCTCCACGGAGGAAAGGGTCTCACGCTGGACCCTGAAGCTCCTGAGCGCGGATCTCAACCTCTCCGAGAGCGAGATTGAACGCAAGTTGACCGGCTACGGATTTCAATTCATTGACGACTCCGACATCGATCCCGACTCGCTCGACCTCAGACTACTGAGCCCAACACTAGACGGACGTCCACCCTGGCTCGCCGCGAACACGGTAGTTCCACTTGGACACATAGCCAAAGCGGCCCGCCGACTCGACTTGACAACAGAATCTGTTTGCGAACGCCTAACTGCATTAGGCAGACAAACACCAAATTCGGTTCCCGATAGCATAAGCTACACCAACGTCAAGCTTCTCAGCGTTGACCTTGATGGCACTCGCCCCTGGTTGGCACCAGACGAAGCGGTGACCCCGACACATCTTGTGGCCGCCTGGAGGGAACTCTTGTTACCCCCGGACGTCGCGGCAAAAGAGTTGAGCCTTCTGGAATTCGACGTCCCACACTACGATCTGCCCGAGCGCGACCTACCGACCGACTGCATCCTGCTCGGCATCGACACGGATACCGGAATTGTCAGCAAGGCCAGCGAAAGAAATGTCCCCCTGCATCATCTGGTGACATGTGCCCTGAAACTTTCCTGGACGCTGTCCGCAGTAGTCGATCGGTTGCGTCAACTCGGAGTCGATGTTCCCGACATCAAGACCACCATCCGCAATGCGATGGAACGTCTCCCCCACTAGCGAAATGGAGCTTCCCACCATGGCCGACCCCTTCCTGATCTCGGTTTCCGCAACACTCGCCGCTCGCACCGTCATAGGACTCTACGAACTCGTCAAGAAGAAGTTCACCAGGGACCCCGAGGCAATGGCAGCGCTCGAAGCGGCCGACCAGGACAAGCCCGAGAGCTTGCAGGTCCTGGCAGAACGGCTGGACATCGCTATGAAGGCTGACACCGACTTCGCCGCGGCGGTGATGGAGCAAGCACCAGCCCGCCAAACTGGAGACAGCGATAATGTGCTCAACCAGAACTTCGGGCATGTCGAAGGCAAGTTGCTGCAGGCACGAGACATCCACGGTGACGTGAGCTTCTAACGTACGACGCCGCTGAGAAGCTCGATACCTTCCACGATCTCAGTCGGCGTGCTCGCGGCATACCCGAGCACCAGCCCCGGCGGCCCGGAAACCTGGCTGTGCCACGACAACGGCTGCACCTTGACGCCCTCTTCGAGCGCGCGGGCCGCGATGTCCACATCGGACTCGCCGTCGAATGTGATCATCAGGTGCAGCCCGGCGGCGGCGCCGTGCACGGTCGCCTCGGGCAGATGCGTCCGCAACGCCTCGATCATCACGTCGCGCCGCTGCCGATGCCGTCGCCGCACGAATCGCAGCTGGCGCTCGAGTTCGCCGGATTCCATCAGGTGCGCGAGCACCAGCTGCGGCAGCACGGCATTGCCCAGATCGGCGCAGCGCTTGGCCGCCACGACCTCCTCGCGGTACTCGGACGGCACCAGCAGCCAGCCGACGCGCAGCGCGGGAGCGAGGAGTTTCGACACGCTTCCCGTGTAGCAAACGCTTTCGGCGAGCATCGAGCGCAACGCGGGCACCGGCGGGCGATCGTAACGGTGCTCGGCGTCGTAGTCGTCCTCGATGATCAAACCGTCCCAGCGCATCAGCTCGCGGCGCCGCTCTCCGTCGAGCACGACGCCGTTCGGGAACTGATGCGCGGGCGTCATCAGCACGACCGGAGCACCGCTCTCGCGCAGGGCGTCCACGCGCAGGCCACCGGCGTCGACCGGGATCGGCGGGGTGCGCAGGCCGAGGTGGTTCAGGTGCTGGCGGGCGCCCAGTGAACTCGGATCCTCCACCGCGACCTCGGAAATCCCGCGCTGCCGCAGCACCGCCGCCAGCAGCGCGAGCGACTGGGCGACCCCGGCGACGACGATCACCTCACCCGGGTCGACGCTGATCCCCCGGCCGCGGGCCACCCAGTTCGCGACGGCCGCGCGCAAGGCCGGGGTGCCGCGCGGATCGCCGTACCCGAAGTCGGCGGGCGAAAGCGTGTTCAGCACCGCGCGCTCCGCGCGCAGCCACGCCGCCCGAGGGAAGGCGGCCAGGTCCGGCACCCCCGGCGAGAGATCGATACGGGCGGGCGCGGCGCGGATGGCGTCGAAGATGTCCCGATCAGGCGCGGCGGCGAACGGGCTCGACGGGCGGGCGGCGGGCTCTCGGGGCTGGGGCGACGCGGGCGCGGCCACGACGACGGTCCCGGCCCGGCCGCGGCCGTCGGCGTGGCCGTCTTCGATCAGGCGCTGATACGCCTCGACCACCACGCCTCGCGAAACCCGCAGGTCCTCGGCAAGCACCCGGGTCGCGGGCAGCTTGCCGCCGACGGGCAGGCGGCCGTCCGAGATGGCCAGGCGCAGCCGCTGCGCCAGCCAGTCCGCCAAACCGCCCGGTGGCGCGTCGCCGAGGTGCAGCTGCAGGAAGTCGGAGCCGGTTTTGGTCCGATCCAGCGGGACATCCTTAGACCTGCTCATCAGACCATTATGACCGCACGGCGGTCCTCATGAGTATCGAGTTCCTGCCGACGGCGCTGGGCGCGAGGCTCGCCTTCGGGGACGTCTAGCGTTTTGAGATGATGGCCGCCGAGGTACTTTTCCCAGAAAGGACAGCGGTGGACACGCAGATCGAGACGCTCGAATTCCAGGCCGAGGCGCGCCAGCTCCTGCAGCTGATGGTCCATTCGATCTACTCGAACAAGGACATCTTCCTGCGCGAGCTCATCTCCAACGCGTCGGACGCGCTGGACAAGCTGCGGCTGGCGGCGTTCCAGGACAAGGAGCTGCAGGCCGACACCACCGACCTCCACATCACGCTCGACGTCGACTCCGAAGCGCGGACGCTGACCGTGCGCGACAACGGCATCGGGATGTCGCGCGAGGAGGTCGTCACCCTCATCGGCACCATCGCGAAGTCGGGCACCGCCGATCTGCTGCGGAAGATGAAGGAGGCCAAGGACACCGCGGCCTCCACCGAGCTGATCGGGCAGTTCGGCGTCGGCTTCTATTCCGCGTTCATGGTCGGCGACAAGGTCACGCTGCTGACGCGCCGCGCCGGCGAGACCGAGGCGACCCGCTGGGAATCCGGTGGCGAGGGCACTTACACGATCGAGACGGTCGCGGACGCGCCGCAGGGCACCTCGGTCACCGTGCACCTCAAGCCGGAAGACGCCGAGGACCACCTTTTCGACTACACCGCCGACTGGAAGATCAAGGAGATCGTCCAGCGGTACTCCGATTTCATCACCTGGCCGGTCCGGATGACCGTCGAGCGCGACGGCGAATCCATGGTCGAGACGATCAACTCGATGAAGGCCCTGTGGGCGCGGTCGAAGGACGACGCCACCGAGGCCGAATACAACGAGTTCTACAAGCACATCAGCCACGACTGGACCGACCCGCTGGAAACCATCCAGATGAAGGCGGAAGGCACGTTCGAATACCAGGCGCTGCTGTTCCTCCCGGCGCACGCGCCGCTGGATCTCTACATGCGTGAGCGCAAGCGCGGCGTCCAGCTCTACGTCAAGCGCGTGTTCATCATGGACGACTGCGAAGCGCTGATGCCCGAATATCTGCGGTTCGTCAAGGGTGTCGTCGACGCGCAGGACCTTTCGCTGAACGTTTCGCGGGAGATCCTGCAGCAGGACCGGCAAATCCAGCTGATGCGCCGCCGTCTGGTCAAGAAGGTCCTTTCGACCGTCAAGTCCATGATGGACACCGAGAAGTACCAGACGTTCTGGAAGGAATTCGGCCCCGCGGTCAAGGAAGGGCTCGTCAACGATTTCGACAACCGCGAGACCATTCTCGAGATCTCGTCCTTCGAAACCACCCACGACGCCGAGAAGCTTTCCACGCTGCGCCAGTACATCGAGCGCATGAAGGACGGCCAGGAGCACATCTACTACCTCACCGGCGCCTCGCGGTCGACGATCGAGAACTCGCCGCACATGGAAGCGTTCAGCGCCAAGGGTTACGAGGTGCTGATCCTCACCGACGCGGTCGACGAGATGTGGGTCGACTCGATCGGCGAGTTCGACGGCAAGCGGTTCCAGTCCATCGCCAAGGGCCAGGTCGACCTCGACACCGAGGAAGAGAAGAAGGACGCCGAGTCCGAGCGCGACCAGCAGCAGAAGGACTTCGCGTCCCTGCTCACCTGGATGACGAAGTCGCTGGAGGAGAACGTCAAGGAGGTGCGGCTCTCGTCCCGCCTCACCACCTCGCCCGCCTGCATCGTCGGCGACGCGCACGACGTCACGCCCACGCTGGAGAAGATGTACCGCGCGATGGGCCAGGACGTCCCGCACATCAAGCGCATCCTCGAGCTCAACCCGGCCCACCCGCTGGTCACCGGGCTGCGCAAGGCCCACGACGAGGGCAAGGACGACGCCGACTTGGCCGAGCTCCTCTACGGCCTCGCCCTGCTGGCCGAGGGCGGCGACCTGAACGACGCGCCGCGCTTCACGCGCCTGCTGGCCGACCGCCTCGCCCAGACGCTGTAAGGACTCGTGAGCGTTGCGGGCGGTTAGAACCGCCCGCAACGCTCACGACCCCAGCGCTCGGCTCATCACCCGCTCGCCCGCGGCGAGCGACACCTCCACGAACCCGTGCCGCCGGTACAGCGCGGTCGCCCGCTCGTTGGTCTCGTAGACCAGCAGCCCGACCCGCGCCGCGCCAAGGCCGCGCGCCCATGCGACGACGGCGTCCAGCAGCGAGTCCGCGACACCTTGGCCGCGCGCGAACGGCGCGACCCACATCGAAAGCAGCTGGACCGTGGCGCTCTCGTCGGCGGCCGTTCCGCTGGCGATCCCGGCGGGCTTGCCTTCGTACTCGGCCAGGACGTTGAACGGCACGTCCACGAGACGGCCGCGCCACCGCGACTCCGGCGCGTCGAGCCAGTCCGCGAGCGTGCTGCCGAACGCCTCGGGCGCCTCGCGCAGGGCTTCGAGCCGCAGCTCGCGCCACTCGGCCCAGTCATCCGGCGTGAGCTCTCGCAGAGAAATCGTCACACCCGCACCACAATCGCGGTCGCGTTGTCACGTCCGCCTGCCGCTTCGGCGTCCGCGAGCAGCTGCCAGACCAGTTCCTCCGGTGACCGAGGCTGGCCCAGGATCTCCAGCATCCGGTGGTACGGAACCTGTTCGGCGATCCCGTCGGTGCACAGCAGGAAAACGTCGCCCGGCCGGGGAAACACGGTGAGCACATCGGGTTCCGGCCGCGCGGGATGCCCGATGTATCGGGTCAACTGGTAGCGCGCCGAGGACGCCTGCGGCGAGTCGAACGGGTACCAGCCGTGGACCGCGCCCAGCCAGGCCATCGTGTGATCCGTGGTCAGCAGCTCCAGGAGGCCGTCACGCAGGCGGTAGACGCGGGAGTCGCCGACCTGCGCGATCAGGAAACCGTCCGCTCCCGGCACCAGCGCGGTCAGCGTGCAGCCGGTCAGCTCGCCGAGTTCGGCGCCGATCTCACCGACCCGTCGCTGGGCCGCGGCCACCGCCTCGCGGACCGACTTCGCCGTCGCCGGCGCCGAGAGCAGCTCGACGACGGTGTCCACGGTGGTCCGGCCCGCCATGGCGCTGCCGCGGCCGTCGCCCATGCCGTCCGCCACGATGGCGAGCAGCGGGTCGACGCTCAGGTGGGCGACGTCGTAGTTCTCGCGGTAGCGATTGCCGATCTCGCTCCCGGCAGCGGCACTGATGCTCATGCCCCGAGTCTGCCGGAAACCCCGGCGCTAGGTCAGGCCCCGGTTCGTGGCCCACCGCGTCAGCTCGCGCCGGTTGGACAGCCTGAGCTTGCGCAGCACGGCCGCCGCGTGCGTCTCGACCGTCCTGGCCGAAATGGACAGTCGCGTGCCCACCTCCTTGTACGTGTACCCGGCCGCGACCAGGCGCAGGACGTCGCGCTCGCGCGGGGTGAGCTGGTCGAGCTCCGGGTCGCCGTGGAACGCGGCGAGCACGAAACCCGCCAGGCGGGGTGAGAAGTAGGCGTCGCCGTCGTGCACGCGGCTGATCGCCTCGCACAGGTCGGGCCCCGAGATCGCCTTGGTCACGTACCCGTGCGCCCCGCCGCGGATGACCGCGATGACGTCCTCGGCGGCGTCGGACACCGAAAGCGCGAGGAAGCGCACGCCGGGGCAGGACACCGCGTTCAGGATCGCCAGGCCGCCGCCGTCGGGCAGGTGGACGTCGAGCAGGACCACGTCCGGCCGTGACGCGCGGATTCCTTCGATGGCCTCGGACACCGTCGCCGCCTCGCCGACGACGTCGACGTGCGCGCCGACCTCCGCGCGGACACCCGAGCGGACCAGCGCGTGGTCGTCGACGACGAAGACGCGGATCACAGCGGCATCCTTAGTTCGACCTCGGTGCCTTCACCGGGTATTGAACGGACCTCGGCCATGCCGCCGTGCTGCCGGACCCGGCCTTCGATCGAGTCGACGATCCCGCGCCGGTGTGGTCCATTGTGGACCGACGGATCGAAGCCGCGGCCGCGATCCTTGGCCAGTGCGAACACTTCCGTCTCGGTCACTTCCACCAGCACCGACATTTCCCTTACCCCCGCGTGTTTCGCCGCGTTCGTCAACGCCTCCCGCACCGCGCCGGCGACCGCGCGGGTCCTGGCGTCGAGCGCGCGGCTGCCGACCGAGACCAACTCGACCGTGACCGCGTATCGGTCCTCCACCTCAGCGACCAGCTCGGCGATCGCGGCGGCGAAGTCGTCCTCCGACGGCCTGCCGAACAACCACGCCCGCAGCTCCCGCTCGGTGCCGCGCGCGAGCCGCCGCACCTCCGGTTCCTCGGTGCGCTTGTGGATCAATGTCAACGCCTGCAACACCGAGTCGTGCAGATGCGCCGCGACCTCGGCACGTTCCTCCGCGCGCACGCGCGCCGCTCGCTCGCGCGTGATGGTCCTGGCCAGCAGGTAGATCCACGGCAGCAGCACGGCACCGACCAGCGCGACCACCCCGGCGGCGAAGATGGACGCCATCGCCACGCCCGCGCCCGCCGGGGTGTCGCCGATCAGGAACACCGAGATGGCCGCGCCGCCCGTCGCCGCCGACGCCGAGAGGGCGACCACACGGCGGAACAGGCGGTCCGCCTCGTGATCGCCGCGCAGCCGGGCTGCGGCAAGCCGGGTCCACGGCACCACCGACAGCCCGACCACGGTCAGCATGATCGCCACGACCACCGGCAGGCTCGGGCGCGGCGTGTACTCCACCGCCCAGGCCAGCACGCCGAGCGAGCAGAAACCGAGACACCCCACCAGAACCAGCCATCGTGGTCGCACCTTCGCCAGCCTAGGGAATCCGGAACACGTTCGCCGCCAGTCGACCACGCGGGACGTCGGTGTTGCGCGCGATCACGTCGCCGAGGTTCTGCCGGAAGTCGATCCCGAACAGCGCCTTGATCGCCACGAGCGACGGATCGTTGCCGTAGAAGAACCGGTCCCCATCCCGCATCGCCTCGAACTGCTTCTTCCAGATCGCGAGCTGCAGTTCGCCGAACTCACTGCCGGGCACGGGTTTCTCGGACACCAGGCCGGGAAACGCCTCCAGCGTGTTCACGTCGCCGTACAGCGCCTTGAGCCGCGGCGCGAGCGTGGTCCGCCGCTCCCCTCGGACGGCCGTGTCGCCGCCCGGCGGCACCGGGTTCCCCGCCGCGTCGAACAGCCGGACGAAGTCGAGCGCGTCCGGATCGTCGATCTCCGCGCCGGGCGTGAGCTCGGGGTCGGCCGGGAACGTCTCGCTCGCCTCGCCGGTGACCGCGCTGAACGAGGCCTTCGGCGCGAGCCCGTACGCCTGCCGGAGCTGCTGATACGTCGGCATGCCGTGGTCACGGCCGCGCTCGATGTCGATGGCGCCGATGTCGAACACCGCGATCTGGTCGCCGCGCCGGAACACGATGTTCCGCACCAGATCCCCGATCTGCTCGTCGCTGGCCGACTGCGGGTACGCGCCCAGCCCCTGCAGGACCGGCCCGAGCTGCAGCTGCGTGACGAGGTCGGGGTTGAACGTCGCCACCTCGGACGGCACCTTGATCTCCACCGTCCCCGGTGACCGTCACCGTCAACCCCTTGGCACGCAACGCTTCCAGTTGCGCCGGCGTGTAGTGGCTGGTCTCGGTCTTGAAGCGGAGATCGCCGTTCAGCATGCTGTGCGCCCGATAGCCGACGGTGGCGAACTCATTGCCGACCGTCGGATTCACCTGCGGGTTGTACCCGCGATAAGGCGCCAGCCGCACTCCCAGCGACGGCAGGAACTCCTCATAGGTGATGTACTGCTGCGTCGCGATGACCACGCGCCGCGCGATCTGGAACTTCAGCTCCTCCGGAAGCCCGCTCGGCAGCCGGTCGACGATCCGGTTGTGCTCCCTGGCGAACAGGTTCTGCACGCTCAAAAGCCCGATGTTCTCGTTGGCACGATGATCGCCGGTGACCGCCGCGCGCCCGTCCAGCCCGACCGGGTCGTCCATGCCCGGCGCCGAATTCTTGTCGCCACGCTCGTCACGCCTGGGCAGCATCCCGCCGGGCAGCAGCAGGTGCGCGCCGTTGTTGCCGAGATCGCCGTCGACCGGGCCCTCCCGCAGCCATTCGAGCCGCTCGGGCGTGCCGCCGTAGACCGCGAACGCGTCCAGGTAGGAGTCGAGCAGATTGACCTGCTGCCGAGGCCCGCTGCTGGGCACTGTCGCGCTGCGCCGCAGCGGCAACCCGCCGGCCTGCGGAAACCGTTCGAGCGGATCGGCGGGGTCGAAGCGGATCGGCTGGATCTCGGCGCCGTCCTTGCGCAGCCCGAAGGTGTGGTCGAGGAACTGGCCCCAGGTCGCCGTCCACTGGGTCATCCCGCGCGGCGACGCGAGCCGCTGACCGGTGTCGTTGAAGATCCGGTTGCTGACCCGTCTCGCGTTCGGCCCGGTGACCGGCACCCCGAGCCCGTCCGCGTACCGGGCGCCCGTCAGCCGCAGGTACGCCGCGCCGGCCACGCCCCACTCCGGGTGCGCGCGGTTGTTGCCGGTGCCGTCGAGACTTTGGTACTCCAGCCCGGACGCGCTCGCCGTGCCGCTCGCCAGCACGAGGAGAACCGCGGCCGGGACGACCGCCTTGGTCACACGATGTCGTTTTCTCATGCCCCCAGGCTTGCGCCGATCAGGTGACCGGCACATCCGTAAAGACCCCGGGAAAATCCCGGAGGTCTACGCTCTCGCGGTGTCCGTACTCAAGTGGATCACCGTCGCACTCTGCGTGCTGCAGGGCGGATACATGCTGGTAGACGGCATGCGCGCGCTGATGACCGGGCAGTACATCACTCCGGGCTCGGGCGAGCACGCCGGGCAGCTCGGCCCGTGGGCGCGCCTGGTCGAACGCGTCGGCCTCCCCGCCGAGTCGACGCCGATGAAGCTGATCTTCGTGGCGCTGGGCGCGGCCTGGCTGGCCGCCGGGGTGGGTGTCGCGGCCGAGGCCGCGTGGTCGTTCGCGGCCGGGCTGGCGCTGGCCGTGGCGACCCTCTGGTACCTGGTCCCCGGCACCGTCATCGCCGTCCTGGTCGCTGTATTGCTGCTGGTCAGAGCAGGCCGCTGAAAGCCCGGGATAAAGCGGGCTTTATCCCGGGCCACTGACTCGCCGGGGTGGTCAGAGGCGTTCGATGATGGTCACGTTGGCCGTGCCGCCGCCTTCGCACATCGTCTGCAGGCCGTAGCGGCCGCCCCGGGCTTCGAGTTCGTGCAGCAGGGTGGCCAGCAGCTTGGTGCCGGTCGCGCCGATCGGGTGACCGAGCGCGATGCCGCCGCCGTTGACGTTCACCCGCTCCGGGTCGGCGCCCGTCTCCTCGATCCACGCCAGCACGACGCTCGCGAACGCCTCGTTCACTTCGAACAGGTCGATGTCCTCAATGGACATTCCGGCGCGGCGCAAAGCGTACGAGGTGGCGGGAATCGGCCCGGTCAGCATCCAGACCGGATCCGCCGCGCGCACCGAAAGGTGGTGCACGCGGGCTCGGGGTGTCAGGCCGTGCTCGCGGACGAAGGCCTCGGAGGCCAGCAAGGTGGCACTCGCCCCGTCCGAGATCTGCGAGGCCACCGCCGCGGTGATCTGCGAGCCCTCGCTGAGCGGCTTCAGGCCCGCCATGCGCTCGAGGGTGGTGTCCCGGCGCGGCCCCTCGTCGAGCCGGAACCGCTCGAACGGCACGATCTCCCGCTCGAACCGGCCGGAGTCGAGTGCCGCCAGCGCGCGCTGGTGGCTGCGGAAGGCGAACTCCTCCATCGCCTCCCGCGAGATGTCCCAGTGCCCGGCGATCATGTCCGCGCTGCGGAACTGTGACACCTCCGCGCTGCCGAACCGCTCCTGCCAGCCCTTCGAGCCGGAAAACGGATCATCGAAACCGTACTCGCGTCCGGCGATCATCGCAGCGCTGATCGGGATCTGGCTCATGTTCTGCACCCCGCCGGCGACGACGAGGTCCTGCGTGCCGGACATGATCGCCTGCGCGGCGAAATGCACGGCCTGCTGGCTCGACCCGCACTGCCGGTCGACGGTCACGCCCGGCACGTGGTTCGGGTAGCCCGCCGCGAGCCAGGCCGTGCGGGCGATATTGCCGGCCTGTGAGCCGATCGTGTCCGTGCAGCCGAGAATGACGTCGTCGACGAGCGCCGGGTCGACGCCCGCGCGCTCGACGAGAGCGGTGATCACATGCGCGGCCAAGTCCGCGGAGTGGACCCCGCTGAGCGCTCCGCCGCGTTTCCCGACCGCGGTGCGCACCGCGTCCACAATGTACGCTTCAGCCACTTTTCGTCCCGATCCCGTCGAGGAGTATGCCGAGATACTGCTTCGCGACGGCGTCGGAAGTCAGTGCGCCGTCAGGGTTGTACCAGCGGACGGCCACCCAGACGGTGTCGCGGATGAACCGGTAGACCAGCTCGACGTCGAGGTCCTGGCGGAAGACCCCCGCGCCGACGCCGTCGGTGAGGATGCCGTTCCACAGCTTGCGGAACTCGGCGTTGCGGTCGACCAGGTAGGCGAACCTCGGCAGCTGCATGAGGTGCTTCGCCTCGTTCTGGTAGATCGCGACCTCGGCGGGACGCCGGTGGATCGAATCGAACGAGGCGGTGACGACGGCTTCGAGTGTCTCGCGGGGACCGTGCCCGGCCGCCACGATCTCCGCGTAGGTCCCGAAAAGCTCGTCGAGGAACCCGGTGAGGATCTCGTCGGCCATCGACTCCTTCGAGTCGAAATGGTGATAGAGGCTCCCGGACAGGATGCCGGCCGCGTCGGCGATGTCGCGCACGGTCGTCGAAACGAAGCCGCGCTCGGCGAACAGGCGCGCGGCCAAGGACAGCAGTTCGGCTCGGCGGGAGCCACCTGGCTTAGGCATGCTGACTGCTCACGGACACAACCTCACCGGTCAAATAGGACGCGTAATCACTGGCGAGGAACACCATGACATTGGCGACTTCCCAGGGCTGCGCCGCCCTCCCGGAAACCTCGCGCCCGGTCAGCTCGGCGAGCAGCTCCTCGCTGGTGACCTTGGCGAGGAACGGGTGCATCGCGAGGCTCGGCGCGACGGCGTTGACCCGGATCCCGTGCTGGGCGACGTCGACGGCCGCGCACCGCGTCAACGCCATGACACCGGCTTTCGCGGCGGCGTAGTGCGCTTGCTCGGCCTGCGCACGCCAGCCGATCACCGACGCGTTGTTGACGATCGCGCCGCCGCCACCCTGCTCGACGAACTTCTTGATCGCCGCCCTGGTGGCGCGGAACGTCCCGTTCAGCGTGACATCGATGACCCGCGACCACTCGTCGTCCGTCATGTCCACAATGGATTTCGACCCGCCGAGCCCGGCGTTGTTGATGACCACGTCGATCCGTCCGAAGTGGTCGGACGCGCCATCGATGAGCGCCTGCACCTGATCTTCCTGGGTGACATCGCACGGGATGGCGTGCACCCCGAGCTCCTCGGCCTTGGCGGCGAGACGCCGTTCGTGCCAGTCGCTGATGACGACGCGGGCGCCTTCCTCCGCGCAGCGCTTGGCGACCGCCGAGCCGATGCCGGTGCCTGCGGCGGCCGTCACGACGACCACCTTGTCCCGCAACAGGTTCGCGCCTTCTGGATACTTAGGGATCGGGATCACGGCCGGGCCTCCCTCGGCAGGCCGAGCACCCGCTCGGCGATGACGTTGCGCTGGATCTCGTTGGAGCCGCCGTAGATCGTGTCCGCGCGGCTGAACAGGAACAGCCGCTGCCACTGGTCGAGCCCGTCCTCGGCGAGCATGCCGCGCTCACCGCGGATCATCATCGCCAGCTCGCCGAGCGAGCGATGCCAGTTCGACCAGACCAGTTTGGACACTTCCGCGACACCGGGCGAAGTGTCGCCCAAGGTCCGGATCGCGTGCGCGCGCATAACTTCTAAGCCCACCCACGCGCGCTGGAGCCGTTCCGCGATGATCGGGTCATCGGGATCGGCCAGCTCGGTCAATGCCTGCAGCTCACGCCGGAACCCGACCTGCTGGCCGAGTGTGGCGACCCCGCGTTCGAAGTCGAGCGTGCCCATGGCCACGCGCCAGCCATCGCCCGGTTCACCGACGACCAGGTCGGCGGCGGTGCGCGCGCCGTCGAAGAAGACCTCGTTGAACTCGGAGGTCCCGGTCAGCTGGCGGATCGGCCGCACGTCGACACCGGGCTGACGCATGGGAACGAGCAGGTAGGACAGTCCTTTGTGGCGTTTCGACCCGGGTTCGGTGCGCGCGAGCACGAAACACCAATCGGCGAGATGCGCGTGCGACGTCCAGACCTTCTGGCCGTGCAGCACCCATTCGCCGTCTTCGAGTCTCGCGGTCGTTGACACCGCCGCGAGGTCGGAACCGGCGCCGGGTTCGGAGTAGCCTTGACACCACAGCTCTTCGACCGACCGGATCTTGGGCAGGAAGCGCCGCTGCTGCGCGGGCGTGCCGAACGCGATCAAGGTCGGGCCGAGCAGGTTCTGCCCGATGTGCCCGACGGTCGCCGGCGCGTCCGCCCGCGCGTACTCCTCGTGGAAGATCACCTGCTCGTCCAGCGTCGCGCCACGGCCGCCGTGCTCGACTGGCCAGCCGAGACAGGTCCAGCCCGCGGCGGCCAGGTGCCGTTCCCAGGCCACGCGTTCCTCGTAGGCCTCGTGGTCACGGCCGGGCCCGCCAAGTCCTTTGAGCGCGGCGAATTCGCCGCGCAGGTTCTCCTCGAGCCAGGCTCGGACCTCGTCACGGAACACCGGATTCACCACCTGTCGACATCTGGCGAGCTCCTGCGTAGGCTACCCTACCAAGCACTTGCTAGGGAGACCTCAGATGGAAGAGACGATCCCGGCGGCGTTGGCGGCCGCGGCCGAGCGGTTCGGCGCCCAGGAGGCGCTGGCCGACGGCGACGTGCGCCTCACCTACCGCGAGCTGCACACCCATGCCCGTGACGTGGCGGGCTTCCTGGCGAATTCGGGGGTGCGCCACGGTGACCGCGTCGCGCTCTGCGCCCCCAACACCTGGCATTGGGTCGTCGCCGCGCTCGGCGTACTGACCGCAGGCGCGACCCTGGTCCCGATCAACACCCGCTTCACCGCGCGCGAGACGAGCGACATCCTGCGCCGCAGCGACGCGTCGGCGTTGATCATCACCGGCACGTTCCTCGGTGTCGACCGGCTCGCCGACCTCGACGGCTCGGTGCCCGCGACCGTGCTGCGCATTCCGGTCGAAGGCGAGGAACCGCCGCGCGACGGGGTCACCGAATGGGCTGCCATTCCGCACTACGTCGGCTTGCTGCCGCAGGTCGGCCCGGACGACGTGAGCGACATCCTGTTCACCTCCGGCACCACGGGCCAGAGCAAGGGGGCGATGACCAGCCACCGCCGGACGCTCGCGGTGGCCGACGCCTGGGGTGAATGCGGCGAGCTGACCGAGCGCGACCGCTACCTCGTGATCAACCCATTCTTCCACAGCTTCGGGTACAAGGCGGGTATCGTCGCGGCGCTGCTGCGCGGGGTGACGCTCGTGCCTCAGCGGACTTTCGACGTCCACGAAACGTTGCGGCTCATCGAAGCGGAGCGGATCAGCGTGCTGCCCGGCGCGCCCACGATCTACCAGGTCCTGCTCGACACGCCCGAACGCCTGACGCACGACCTCTCCAGCCTGCGGCTGGCGGTGACCGGCGCCGCGACCGTGCCCGAGGCACTCGTCGAGCGCATGCAGACCGAGATCGGCTTCGAGACCGTGCTCACCGGCTACGGCCTCACCGAAGCGGTCGTCGCGACGATGTCCAGACCCGGTGACGACAAGGCGACCGTGGCACGGTTCTCCGGCCGCGCGGCCGCCGGGTTCGAGGTGAAACTGGGCGAATACGGCGAAGTCCTGTTGCGTGGCCCCAACATGATGCTCGGCTATCTCGACGATCCCGAGGCCACCGCGAAGGCGATCGACGCCGACGGCTGGCTGCACACCGGCGACGTCGGCGTGCTCGACGAGCGCGGCTATCTGCGGATCACCGACCGCATCAAGGACATGTACGTGGTCGGCGGGTTCAACGTCTACCCCGCCGAGGTCGAGCAGGCGCTGGCCTGGCTGGACGGGGTCGCGGAGTCCGCCGTGATCGGGGTGCCCGACAAGCTGCTCGGCGAGGTCGGGAAGGCGTACATCCTGCGCCGGGGCGAACTGTCCGAAGAGGACGTCTTCGCCTACTGCAAGAAGAACCTCGCGAACTACAAACAGCCGCGGTTCGTCGAATTCCGGGACGAACTGCCGCGCAATGCCTCCGGGAAAGTGCTGAAACGCGTACTGCGAGAGGAAAACCCATGAGCGAGGTCCGGTACGAACGGCGCGGCCCGGTCGCGATCGTGACCATGAACCGGCCCGAGTACCGCAACGCGCAGAACTCGGCCATGACGTACGCGCTCGACGCGTCGTTCCAGCGAGCGGTCGAGGACGACGAGGTCAAGGTGATCGTGCTCGCCGGCGAGGGCAAGCATTTCTCGGCGGGACACGACATCGGCTCACCCGGGCGCGACGCCGACGTCTCGTTCGAGCGCAAGGCGGTCCTGTGGTGGGACCATGTCGGCGCCGAGGGCGGTGACCAGCGGTTCGCGCGCGAGTCCGAGGTCTATCTCGGGATGTGCCGCCGCTGGCGGGAAATCCCGAAGCCGACCATCGCGAGTGTGCAGGGCGCGTGCATCGCGGGCGCGCTGATGCTCGCGTGGGTGTGCGACCTGATCGTCGCCTCCGAGGACGCGTTCTTCGCCGATCCCGTGGTGCGGATGGGAATCCCGGGGGTCGAGTACTTCGCGCACCCGTGGGTGCTCGGCCCGCGCGCGGCCAAGGAGGTGCTGTTCACCGGCGAGCGGTTCAGCGCTCAGCAGGCCAAGGAATGGGGCATGCTCAACCGGGTCGTGCCGCGTGACGATCTCGAGAAGGAGACGCTCGCGCTCGCGGAGAAGATCGCCGAGATGCCCCGTTTCGGCTTGGCGCTGGCGAAGAAGGCGGTCAACCAGGCCGAAGACCTGATGGGCCTGCGGTCCGGAATGGACTCCGTGTTCGGGTTGCATCATTTCGCGCACGCCCACAACGCCGAGCTGTCCGGCGGTGACTCGCTCGGCGGCCAGGACGCCCGCTCGATGCGCGACGCGAATCGGAAATCCTGATGGACCTGGATCTCGACGCCGCCACGATCGCCTTTCGCGACGAGGCCCGCGACTGGCTTCGGTCGAACGTGCCGGATCGCCGTCTGGCGTCCTTCGACACCGCCGCGGGGTTCGCCGAACATCGCGAGTGGGAAGCGCGGCTGGCCGACGCGCGCTGGTCGGTCGTTTCGTGGCCCGCGGAATTCGGCGGGCGGGACGCGAGCCTGCTGGAGTGGGTGCTGTTCGAGGAGGAGTACTACGCCGCGGGCGCGCCCTTGCGGGTCAACCAAAACGGGATCTTCATGCTCGCGCCGACGCTGTTCTCCCACGGCACCGAGGAGCAGCGGCGCCGGATACTCCCGAAAATGGCGCGCTCCGAAGAAGTCTGGGCGCAGGCTTGGTCAGAGCCCGAAGCGGGTAGCGACATCGCCGCGCTGCGCAGCACCGCGACCCGCACCGACGGCGGCTGGCTGCTCAACGGGCAGAAGACGTGGAGTTCGCGTGCCGCCTTCGCCGACCATGCGTTCGGGTTGTTCCGCAGTGATCCGGCGAGCAGCCGCCACAAAGGACTGACCTACTTCATGGCGGATCTGCGGGCCGAGGGGGTGACCGTCCGCCCGATCCCCCAGCTCGACGGCGAACCCGGGTTCGCGGAGATGTTCTTCGACGACGTCTTCGTGTCCGATGTGGACGTGATCGGCGCGGTCGGCGAAGGCTGGAAGGTCGCCATGACCACGGCCAACAACGAGCGCGGATTGTCCTTGCGCAGTCCCGGCCGTTTCCTCGCGGCCGCGGATCGGCTCGTCGAGGAGTGGGATCGCCATGGCAGGCCTCGCGAGGTCGCGGATCGGGTCGCGGACGCCTGGATCGGCGCGCGGGCATATCAGCTCTACACCTTCGGCACGGTCACCAGGCTCGCCGAAGGCGGGCAGCTCGGGCCGGAGTCCAGTGTCAACAAGCTTTTCTGGTCGCAGTTGGACGTCGCGCTGCACGAGACGGCGCTGGATCTGCTCGGCCCGGAGGCCGAGGTGGACGGCTGGTCGGACGGGTGGCTGTTCTCGCTCGCCGGGCCGATCTACGGCGGCACCGACCAGATCCAGCGCACCACCGTCGCCGAACGCCTGCTCGGCCTGCCGCGAGGTGACCGATGAGGTTCGCACTGTCCCAGGAGCAACTCGACTTCGCGGCCAGCATCGACGCCTGCCTGACCGAGACCGGCCCCAAAGGCCTCGCCGAACTGGGCGTCCCGGCTTTGCTTGTCCCAGAACGATTCGACGGGCTCGACGCGAGCACGGTCGACCTCGTGGTCGCCTTCGACCAGCTCGGCTATCACGCCACACCAGGCCCCTGGGTCGACACGGTCGCCGTGCTTCCGGCTCTGCTCGACGACGAAATCCTGGCGGGCGTCGCGGCGGGTGAGACCTGGGCGTCCATTGTCTACCCGCCACATGTGCCGTACGCGCTCGACGCGGACACCGCCGAAGCGAGGATCTTCGTGGACGGCGACGACCTGAGGGCCTTCACCGCCGGACGCGGCTTGTCCTCTGTGGACAAATCGCGCAGGCTGTTCGAGGTCGAGCCAGGTGAGATCATCGGCAAGGCGGCCGACGCGGCGCGCGCGTTCGAGCTCGGCGCGCTCGCCACCACGGCCCAATTACTAGGCCTAGGCCGCTGGCTACTGGACAATTCTGTTGCATACGCGAAACAACGGAAACAATACGGCCGGGAAATCGGCCGATATCAGGCGATCAAGCATCTGCTCGCCGAGGTCGTCACCCGGCTCGAACTCGCCAAGCCGTTGCTCTACGCGGCAGCCTTGAGCCTGAGTCCCCGCGACGTTTCGGCGGCGAAGGTCGCCGTCGCCGACGCCGCCCAGCTGGCCGCGCGGACCGGTCTTCAAGTCCACGGCGCGATCGGCTATACGGCCGAACATCCACTGGGTGCCCGGCTGACCAAAGTGCGCGCCTTGATCGCCGCCTGGGGCACACAAGGATTTCACCGCGCACGTGTATTGGAGTCGCTGTGAGCTTCACGGAAGAGCAGGAAGCGTTGCGCGCCAGCGTGCGAAAAGCACTGGAACGCAACCCGGAACCATGGCAGGCCCTGTGTGAAATAGGCGTAACGGCACTGGCGATTCCCGAAGAATACGGTGGTCTCGGCGCCGGGCTGACCGAGATCCAGATCGTCGCCGAGGAACTGGGCCGCGTGCTGGCGGATGTTCCTTTCCTGAGCACGGTTCTGGCCACCCAGGCCCTACTGTCCACTGAGGACGAAACGGCGCGCAAACGATTGCTGCCCCGGCTGGCCGAGGGCACCACCGGCGCGCTGGCACTTACCGGCGAGTACGTCATCGACGGCGACACTGCGGAGATCCTCTTGGCCGCCAAGGGAAATACGCTGTACGAAGTGGACAGCGCCCACAAGCGGCACACCCCGACGATGGACGAGACGCGGCGCCTCGCGAGCGTGGAAATCGTCGATGCACACCCCGTCGGTGAAGTCAACATCAATCAGGTAAGAGATGTCGCCTTGGCGGTTTTGGCTGCGGAGCAGGCCGGCGCGGCCGCGCGAGCGTTGCACATCACAGTGGAATTCTGCAAGCAACGAAAGCAGTTCGGACGGGCGATCGGCGGGTTTCAGGCGCTCAAACACCGCATGGCCGACCTGTACGTGCTGATCGAGACCGCGCGCTCCGCGGCCTACGCGGCGACGTCCGAGCGTATGGCCGCGATCGCGAAAGTGTACTGCTCAGAGGCATTTTGCGCGGTCGCGGCCGAGATGATCCAGTTGCACGGCGGCATCGCGATCACATGGGAACACGAGGCGCACCGGTACTTCAAACGCGCGCACCTGAGCGCTCAATTGTTCGGCGCGCCCCGCGATCATCTCGCGAGGGTAGGGCAAACCCCAGTATGAACATTGTGGTCCACGCTATTCCCGCGCGCCTGGCCACCTGTCACTGTGTGGGGTGTGACCACAAACGAAGTTCTCTCGCCGCCCGGTAGTGATTTCGCGCGGCTTACCCGGCGCGTCTCGGAGGCGGACCTCCTCCGGCGGCGTCCCGGCTACTACATCGCGCGCTTCTCACTGGTGATCGGCCTCTTCGCCGCGGGCTGGACGGGCTTCGCCTTCCTCGGCGACAGCTGGTGGTCGCTCGGGATCGCGGTCTTCTTCGCCGTGATGTTCGCCCAGATCGCCTTCTTGTCCCACGACCTCGCGCACCGCCAGGTCTTCCGGACGCGGCGGCCGACCGAGATCGCGGGCTGGGCGATGGGCAACTTCGGCATCGGCATGAGCTACGGCTGGTGGATGGACAAGCACACCCGCCACCACGCCAACCCGAACCACGACGAGCTCGACCCGGATGTCGACCCGGATGTGCTGGTCTGGTCGAAGAAACAGGCCAAGGCCGCGCGCGGGGTGCCCGCGTTCATCGGCCGCTACCAGGCGTTCCTGTTCTTCCCGCTGCTCACGCTCGAGGGCTTCAACCTGCATGTTTCGGGATTCCGCGCGCTGTTCAGCAAATCGCTGAAGCACAAGTGGATCGAGGGGTCACTGCTCACCGCGCACGTCGTGCTCTACCTGGCCGCGGTGTTCACCGTGTTGTCTCCCGGTAAAGCCGTGCTGTTCGTGCTGGTGCACCAGTGCCTCTGGGGTGTCTACATGGGATCGGTCTTCGCGCCCAGCCACAAGGGCATGCCGATCCTCAGTGGCAAGACCGAGCTCGACTTCCTCCGCAAGCAGGTGCTGACCTCGCGCAACATCCTGGGTGGACGGCACGTCGACATCGCGATGGGCGGCCTGAACTACCAGATCGAGCACCACCTGTTCCCCAGCATGCCCGCCCCGCACCTCGCCCAGGCCCAGCGCATCGTCGAGGACTACTGCGCCGAGCTGGGCATCCCCTACAGCAAGACGACGCTGCTCAACTCGTACTCGCTGGTGCTGCGCAGCCTCCACGAGGCTGGGGAACCTCTCAGGAACCGCTCGTAGACTCGAAGTATGAAGAAGAGGATCGTGGCGGCGCTGGGCGTGGCGGGCGCCGCCTGGGCACTGAAGGACCTGCCCGCGGCGTTCGGCGCGAAAGCGACCGGCGCCAGGGTGGACCGCATGCGGCGCTCGCCGCAGTACGCGGACGGGACGTTCCACAACACCGCGCCCCGCCGTGAGATGCCCGCCTCGACCTACCGCGAGATCTTCCGGGAGATGTTCTTCGGCGAGACCCGCAAGCAGCGCAAACCGGCCGGGGAGATCCCGATCGTCCGCGACCCGCTGCCGCCGCGCGCCGAAGGACTGCACCTCACCTGGTTCGGGCACGCGTCCACCCTGGTCGAGATCGACGGCGCCCGCGTGCTGCTCGACCCGGTGTGGGGCGAGCGCGTCTCCCCCGCCGCCTTCGCCGGTCCGAAGCGGCTCCACGAGCCGCCTCGGCCGATCGAGTCACTCGGCCGGATCGACGCGATCGTCATTTCCCATGATCACTACGACCACCTGGACATGCCGACGGTGCGGACCCTGCTCAAGACGCAGGCCGCCCCGTTCCTGGTACCGCTCGGCATCGGCGCGCACCTGGAGCGCTGGGGTGTCCCGGCGTCGCGGATCATCGAGCTCGACTGGAACGAAGAGGCCACGGTCGCCGGCGTCCGCTTCGTGGCGACCCCGGCCCAGCACTTCTCCGGCCGCGGCCTGTCCAACGACAGCACCTTGTGGACGTCGTGGGCGCTGATCGGCCCCGAGCACCGCGTCTTCTACACCGGCGATTCCGGCTACTTCGACGGCTACGCCCGGATCGGCGAGGAGCACGGCCCGTTCGACGCGGCGCTGATCCAGATCGGCGCGTACGCCCCGACCTGGCCGGACATCCACATGACCCCGGAGGAGGGCGTCGCCACCCACCTCGACGTGCGCGCCCGCCTGCTCATCCCGGTCCACTGGGCCACGTTCACCCTGGCCATGCACCCGTGGACCGAGCCGGCTGACCGCGTCTGGCGCGAGGCGAAGGCCCACGACGTCGAGCTGGCGATCCCCAGGCCCGGCCAGCGGGTCGACGTCTCGGCCCCGCCCGCCGTCGACCCCTGGTGGCAAGCACTCGGCTCGTGACCGCGCTGATCGTGAGTGGTACGGCCGGTTCTAACCGGTCTAAACACTCACGAGCCCTTTGAGCCGGGAGGGGGGACGGGCCCTAGCCGCGTGGAAGCCGCCCGAGGTCTGCCCCCGAGGTTGCCTTGAGTCAGGGCCTCCCTCACCCAGTTCGCCCCGGTGAGGGCCTCCCTCACCCAACATTTCGGGTCAGGGCCTCCCTCACCCAGTCCGACCCGATGAGGGCCTCCCTCACCCAACATTTCGGGTCAGGGCCTCCCTCACCCAAGCCGCGCACCGCGGGGCTGGGCCGCGCACTCCAACCTGGGGGGTCGTGAGTGGTACGGCCGGTTCTAACCGGCCTAAACACTCACGAGCCCTTTGAGCCGGGAGGGGGGACGGGCCCTAGCCGCGTGGAAGCCGCCCGAGGTCTGCCCCCGAGGTTGCCTTGAGTCAGGGCCTCCCTCACCCAGTTCGCCCCGGTGAGGGCCTCCCTCACCCAACATTTCGGGTCAGGGCCTCCCTCACCCAGTCCGACCCGATGAGGGCCTCCCTCACCCAACATTTCGGGTCAGGGCCTCCCTCACCCAAGCCGCGCACCGCGGGGCTGGGCCGCGCACTCCAACCTGGGGGGTCGTGAGTGGTACGGCCGGTTCTAACCGGCCTAAACACTCACGAGCCCTTTAGCCGAAGAACTCGGCCAGCAGCGGCTTGAGCGCTTCGGGGTGCGCGAGCACGCCGTGGTCCTGCCCCTCGAGGACGACGTACCGTCCATCCGGGATCGCCTCCGCGACCGCGCTCGCGGACAGGCGCATCCACTCGTCGGTGGTGCCCCCGCCGATCGCGAGCGTCGGCACGGTGATCGTCTCGAGCCAGCCGGGCAGGCGGTTGCCGGGGCCGCAGAGCGTCGTGTCGTAGTAGAGGGTGTGCGCGAGCCCGGTGAACCAGCCCCACATCGGGCTGCTCTTCATGCCCTCGACCTGCTCCTTCGGCACGCCGACGCCCTCCGTCAGGAACAACATGACCGCGTCTTCGCGCCGGTCCTCCTCGGCGCAGGCCCGCAGCCTCGCCGTGAGGTCGTCGCCCGGATACTCTCGCCCGCCGACGATGAACGGGGGCTCGTAGACGGCGAGCCTGTCGATCGGCAGCCCGCGCCGCGCGGCCTCGAGCGCGAGGATCGCGCCCGACGAGTGCCCGAAGAGGTGAGCCCGGCCGCCCACGTGCTCGATGAGCGCGGCGATGTCCTCCACCTCGCGCTCGATCGCGTACTCGTCGCCGTCGCCGCTGTCGCCGCGGCCGCGCCGGTCGTAGCCGATCCCGGAGAACTCCGGGTTCAGCGCGGCCGCCAGCCCCGCGACGGTCGACCGGTCGTTGAAGGCGCCGCCGACCAAGATCACCGGCGGGCCGTCCCCGGCCCGCTCGAACGCGATCTTGGTGCCATCCGCCGAGGTCACAGTGTCCATGAAGGTCCTCCCATACGGGTCATCGTATGGGTAAGTCGGAGTCACCACCGGCGTTTCGACATGCCGCCGTTCAGAGCCAGTCGTCGGGGCGCGGCCAGGTCAGCAACGAGGCCAGGGTGTCCGGCGCGGGCTCGGTGACCGTGTACCGGCCGCGGTGGAAGAGCAGCGGCCGGGCGTCGGACGGCTCGCCGAGCGCGGTTACCCGGCCGATGACCACGTAGTGATCACCCGCCTCGTGCACCGCTTCGAGCGAGCAGTCGATCCACGTGAGGGCGCCGTCGAGCAGCGGCGAACCTGACGGAGCAGGCGTCCACTTGACGGACGCGAATTTATCCTGGCCCCGCGCGCCGAACGTCGCGCTGACCTCCTGCTGATGCTCGCCGAGCACGTTCACGGCGAAGTGGCCGGCGGAAGCGAGCACCGGCCAGGTGCGGGACGTGCGCGACGGGCAGAACAGCACGAGCGGCGGATCGAGGGACAGTGCCGCGAAGGACTGGCAGGCGAAGCCGACCGGGGCGACACCGTCGTGGCCGGTGACGACCGCGACGCCGGTGCAGAAGTGGCCGAGCACCGAACGGAACCGGACGGCGTCGACCACCGGGGACGTCACCGGGCGCCGATCGAGAAGTCGTGCCCCCACAACGACACGGCCGTGCTCTCGCGCGCGATCCAGCTTTCGTCGTCGACCTGGCGGCCTTCACAGCCGAACTCGACGTCGAAGCCGCCGGGGGTCTTCATGTAGAACGACAGCATCAGGTCGTTGACGTGCCTGCCGAGCGTCGCGGACATCGGCACCTTGCGCCGCTGCGCGCGGTCGAGGCACAGCCCGACGTCGTCGGTGTTCTCCACCTCGACCATCAGGTGCACGATCCCGCTCGGCGTCGGCATCGGCAGGAACGCGAGACTGTGGTGCCGCGGGTTGCAGCCGAAGAACCGCAGCCACGCCGGCTCCCCGTCGGCGGGCCTGCCGACGAACTGCGGCGGCAGCCGCATCGAGTCGCGCAGCCGGAAGCCGAGCACGTCGCGGTAGAACCGCAGCGCCGCCTCATCGTCGTGTGTGGACAGTACGACGTGGCCGAGTCCCTGCTCCTCCGTCACGAACCGGTGCCCGTACGGACTCACCACGCGCCGGTGCTGCAGCGCGACGCCGTGGAAGATCTCCAAGGTGTTGCCGGACGGGTCGTCGAAGGTGATCAGGCCGTTGACGCACCGGTCGGCCAGCACCTCGGGACTGCCCTCTTTGTACGGTACCGAGTGACTGTCCAAACTGGACCGGATCTCGTCCAGCTCGCCCGCGTTCGCGACCTCCCAGCCCGCCTGCGCCAGCCGGTCCTTCTCGCCAGGGAAGATCACGAGGCGCGCGGGGAAGTCGTCCATCCGCAGGTACAACGCTTCGGGGTCCGATCCCTTGCCCTCGACCATGCCCAGCACCTTGAGGCCGTACTCACGCCAGGCGGCCATGTCGGTCGCCTCGATGCGGAGGTAGCCCAGCGAACGAATGCCCATCAGGATGCTCCCAGGAAATCGAGCGTCAACCGGTTGAACTCGTCGAACTTCTCCAGCTGCGCCCAGTGTCCACAGTGGCCGAACACGTGCAGCTGCGCGCGCGGGATCATCTTCAACGCCAGCAAAGCGCCGTCGAGTGGGTTGACCCGGTCCTCGCGGCCCCAGATCAGCAGCACCCGCTGCCGCAGCCGGTGCGCCTCGCGCCACAGCATGCCCTGCTCGTAGGTTTCCGGTTGGCTGAAAGACTTTCCCATCGCCCGCATGGCCGCCAGAGACTCCGGAGCCGATGCCACGGCGAACCGTTCGTCGATCAGCTCGGGCGTGATCAGCGACTGGTCGTGCACCATGATCCGCAGGAACGCTTCGATGTTCTCGCGCGTCGGCGCGGCACCGAACCGTCCGAGCTTCTTGATGCCCTCGGTGGGATCGGGCGCGAAAAGGTTGACGCTCAGCCCGCCCGGCCCCATGAGCACGAGCCGACCGGCCCGCGACGGGTGCTTCAGCGCCAGCCGGACGGCCGTGCCGCCACCGAGCGAGTTCCCGACGAACGCCGCGCGCTCGATGCCGAGCGCGTCCATCAGCCCGACCACCGCGTCCGCGCTGTACCCGAAGTACTGCGGATGCTCGGTGCGCTTGTCCGACTGCCCGAACCCCGGCTGGTCGACCGCGATCGTCCGGTACGACTTGGCGAACTCCGGCACGTTGCGCCCGAAGTTGCTCCACGCCGACGCGCCGGGCCCGCCGCCGTGCAGCAGGATGACCGTCTCGGCGTGCTCCTCGCCCGCCTCGTGATAGTGCAGCTTCAGGCCGTTGACTTCGGCGAATTTCCCCATCACACCATCGCATTCTCGACCGGCAGCCCGAAGGCGCCCGTGCCGAACATGACGTACGCGCGCTCGGCGTCGTTCGCCGCGTGCACCCGGCCCGCGTGCGCGTCGCGCCAGAACCGCTGGATCGGCGTACCGGCCTTCAGCGCCCGTCCGCCGGAGTTCTCGAAGAGCCGGTCGACGGCCATGATGGCCCGCTCGGTCCCGCGCACCTGGTCGCGTCGCACGCGCAGCCGCGTCGAGAACGGAAGCTTCTCCCCCTTGCACGCCAGCTGGTACAGCTCGTCGATGTTGTGCGTCAGCTGCAACCAGGCCGCGTCGATCTCGCTGGCCGCTTCGGCGATCCGCACCTTGGCGAACGGGTCCTCTTTGGACTGCTCGCCCGCGTAGGCGGCGCGCACCCGGGTGCGCTGGTACTCGACGTGCGCGTCGTACGCGCCCTGCGCCATGCCGATGATCGGTGCGGTGATCGTGCTCGGATGCACTGAGCCATAAGGAAGCCGGTACAGCGGGCCCGGGTTCACCGCCTGGCCGGGCGTCTTGCACTTCGAGGTCGCGATGAAGCTGAGCGCCCGATGCTGCGGGATGAACACGTCCTCGACGATGATGTCGTTGCTCCCGGTCCCCCGCAGTCCCACGGTGTCCCAGACATCCTCGATCGTGTACTCACTGATCGGCAGCAGGTACGTGCAGAAGTCCACCGGCTTGCCGTCGGCGAACGCGGGCCCGCCGAGCAGCACCCACGTCGAGTGGTCACAGCCCGAGGAGAAACTCCAGCGCCCGGTCAGCCGGTAGCCGCCCTCGACGACCGTCGCCTTGCCCATCGGCGCGTACGACGACGAGATGCGGACCTCGTGGTCGTCGCTCCAGACGTCCTCCTGGGCCTGCGCGTCGAACAACGCGACGTGCCACGGGTGGACGCCGAGGATGGACGCGACCCAGCCGGTCGAGCCGCACGCCGAGGCGATCAGCTTGACCGCGGTGTAGAAGCTCACCGGGTCGGCCTCGTAGCCACCGTACGGCTTCGGCTGCAGGAGCTTGAAGAAACCCGTCTCCTGCAACGCTTTGATCGACTCCTCGGGCACGCGCCGGAGGTCCTCGGCTTCCTGCGCGCGTTCCCGCAACACCGGTAGCAGCTCCTGGATACCGGCAAGCACCGCGGAAACTGTCTCAGTCATACCGGCAAGACTAGAACACGTTCTCGTTTTTGTCGAGAAATCCCTGGGCTATGGCCCCGTGACGTCCAGCTCGGCGGCCGGAAAACACACAGTCCGCAAGCGACAGTCCGCTGACGTAGGAGCTAGAACAGATTCCCACCGCCGACCGGCCCGCGGCGTAGAGCCCCTCGATCGGAGTGCCGTCCTCGCGCCGCACGCGGCCGGTGTCCTCCTCGACGACCAGGCCGCCGAGCGTCAGCATCGGGCACGGGAAACCGATGCTCGGCTTGATCGAGACGTCGATGAGCGAATACGGCGGCGTCGCCAGCATCCGGACGAACTCGGGCGGCTTGCCCATCGGATCGGGGTTCCGATACGCGGCCGCGGTCGCCTCCAGCCCGTCGGGGTCGATCCCCGCGCGCCGCGCGACCTCGGCGAGCGTCGGCGCGCTCACTCGCCCCCGCCCGAACAGGTATCGAGCCTGAAGCCATTGGAACCATTGGCTTTGCCCGCGCACGTCGCGGCGCGCCTCGCTCAGCAAAGCGTCGTCGACCAGCAGCCAGCCGCGCCCGCCATGCCGGTTGATCATGCGTTCGCCGACCGCCGCGCCGTACCGCGACTCGTCGACGATCCGCTGCCCCTCGGCGTCGACCAGTATCCCGCCGAGGAACGCGCTCGGCGGCGTCACGAACCGCCACGCCGAGATCCGGTCCAGCCACGCTGTCGACCCGCCCGCCTCGACGCCGAGCCGGATCCCCGACCCGTCGTCCGCCGAGGTCCCGAGCGCCAGCCCGCCCCGGTACAGCGGCGCGTGCTCCCGCACCATCTCCCGGTTCGCGATGAACCCGCCCGCCGCCAGCACCACGCCGCGCCGCGCGTGGACCCGCACCGACCTGGCATAACGCCGCTCCAGCGCGACCGCGCGCCGATGCAGCGCCTTCCGCAGGGCGGGCACGTACAGCCCCGGCTTGGCCGAGTACTTCCCGAACAGCCGATGCGCGCGCCGCACCCACGCGGGCGCGTCACGCAGCGTCGACACGACCACCCCGACGACGACCCCGTCCTCGACCAGCAGCTCGCGCGCCTCCGACTGCGCCAGCACCTGGATACCCTTGCGTCGCGCGGACTGAGCGAGCCGCGCGTACAGCAGCTTCCCCGAGGTCCCGGGCCCCTTGGCCCGATGCCCGCGCGGTGCGGGCTTCGCCGCGTCGCGGAAACCACCCGCGGCCTCACTGCCCGAGTAGTAGAGGTAGAAGTCGTCGCTCGGGTAAGACGTCTTGTACGGGCAGAGGCTGCCCTCGAACGGCACGCCGTTCTGCTCCAACCAGGTGATCATGCCGGCGCTCTGCGCGCAGAACCGGCGTAGCGTCGCCTCGGACACCACGTCCCCGACTTCCAGCCGGAGGTAGTCGTACATCGCCTCGACGGAATCCTCGACACCGGCGTCTCGCTGCTGGGCCGTGCCGCCGCCCGCGTAGACCACGCCGCCGCTGACCGCGCTGGCGCCGCCGCCGGAGAACCGGTCGAGCACCAGCACCTCGGCGCCTGCGTCGGCGGCCTCGATGGCCGCGCAGGCGCCCGCGGCACCGAATCCGACAATGACCACGTCAGCGCTCAAGTCAGCCACAGCCGCCAGCCTAGAACTGAAACACGTTCTCGTCTATGGTGGCTCGCATGAGTGTCACGCTGCAGAGTTACCTACTGCAACGCGTTCCAGGATGGCCCGCATGAACGTCGATGTGATCGTCGTCGGCAGCGGTGCGGCGGGGATGACCGCCGCGCTCACCGCCGCGCGGCTCGGCCTCGACGTCATCGTGCTGGAGAAGGCGGCGAAGTTCGGCGGCTCGACGGCGCGCTCCGGCGGCGGTGTCTGGATTCCCGGCAACGAGGCGTTGACGAAGCCGGACACGCCCGAGGACGCTCGCGCCTACCTCGAGGCGATCGTCGGCGACGTCGTCCCGGCGGAGCGCCGCGAAACGTTCCTCGAACGTGGGCCCGAGGTCGTCCGGTTCCTCCACGAGCACACCCCGCTGCGGCTGCGGTGGGTGCCGGACTACTGCGACTATCACCCCGAAGCACCCGGCGGCCGGGCGCACGGGCGATCCGCCGAGCCCATCCCCCTCGACGGCCACGTCCTCGGCGCCGAACTGGCGAATCTCGAGCCGCCGTACAGCGCCGCTCCATTAGGTGTGCCCATCACCCAGGCCGACTTCCGCTGGCTGAGCCTCATCGCGCGGCATCCGCGTGGTGTGCTCCGGCTGTTCTCCCTCGCTTGGCGCGGACTGGTCGGCCGGGTGCGCGGACAGCGGCTGTTGTCGATGGGGCAAGCGCTTGCGGCGGGCTTGCGCGCGGGTTTGCAACGCGCGGACGTCCCGGTCCGGCTCAACACTCCGCTCACCGATCTGCTGGTCGAAGACGGCCGGGTCGTCGGGGTGCTCACCGGTGACGAGGAGATCCGCGCGCGGCGGGGCGTCATCCTCGCCAGCGGCGGTTTCGAGCACAACGAGGAGATGCGGACCAAGTACCAGCGCGCGCCGATCGGCACCGAGTGGACGGTCGGCGCGAAGGCCAACACCGGCGACGGCATCAACGCCGGGCTCAAGCTCGGCGCGGCCGTCGACCTGATGGACGACGCCTGGTGGGGCCCGTCGATCCCGCTGCCGAGCGGCCCGTGGTTCGCGCTGGCCGAGCGGTCGCGGCCCGGTTCGCTGATGGTCGACGGGCACGGCGTGCGGTTCGTCAACGAGTCGGCGCCGTACGTCGAGGCCGTGCACGCGATGTACGGCGAAGGTGACGGCCCCGGCGAGCACGTGCCCGCGTGGCTGGTGTTCGACCAGCGCTACCTCAACCGGTACATGTTCACCGGCATCGGCCCCCGCCAGCCGCTGCCCGGCCGCTGGTTCAAGGCGGGCATCGTCGCGAAGTCGGGCACGATCGCCGGGCTCGCCGAGCGCATCGACGTGCCGGCCACGGCGCTGGCCGCGACCGTCAACCGCTTCAACGCGTTCGCCCGCGAAGGCGTTGACAAGGACTTTCACCGCGGCCGCAGCGCCTACGACCACTACTACGGCGATCCGCGGAACAAGCCCAACCCAAGCCTCGGGCCGCTGGAGGTCGCGCCGTTCTACGCGGTCAAGATCGTGCCGGGCGACCTCGGCACCAAGGGCGGGCTGCGCACGGACATCCAGGCACGCGTGCTGCGCGAGGACGGCACCGTGATCGAAGGCCTGTACGCGGCGGGCAACGCGAGCGCGCCGGTGATGGGCCGCACCTACGCGGGTCCCGGCGCGACGCTCGGGCCCGCCATGGTGTTCGGCTACCTTGCGGCCGAGCACCTCGCGCACCAAGATCGGAGCTCGGAGGTCACCGATGACTGAAGTCCGCATGATCGACGCAGGCGCTCCCCCGGCGCGGTTCGCGCGCGGCTGGCACTGCCTGGGGCTCGCGGACACCTTCAAGGACGGGAAACCGCACGCGGTCACCGCCTTCGGCACCAAGCTCGTGGTGTTCCAGAGCTCCGACGGGAAGCTGAACGTGCTCGACGGGTACTGCCGTCACATGGGCGGCGACCTCACCCAGGGCACGATCAAGGGCGACGAGGTCGCCTGCCCGTTCCACGACTGGCGCTGGAACGGCAAGGGCAAGTGCGCCTCGATCCCTTACGCCAAGCGGGTTCCGCTGCGCGCGCGGACCAAGGCGTGGCTGAGCATGGAGGAGAACAAGCAGCTCTTCGTGTGGAACGACCCCGAGGGCAACCCGCCCGGCGAGGGTGTCGTGATCCCGCGGATCGACGGGATCTTCACCGACGAGTGGAGCAACTGGACCTGGGACACGGTGCTGATCGAGGGCTCCAACTGCCGCGAGATCATCGACAACATGGTCGACATGGCGCACTTCTACTACGTGCACCTGGCCTTCCCGACCTATTTCAAGAACATCTTCGAAGGTCACATCGCGACGCAGTACCTCAACACCAAGGGCCGCCCGGATGTCGGCGTCCAGTCGAACTACGGCGGCGAGGAGAACCTGCTGCGCTCGGAGGCCTCGTACTTCGGCCCCGCGTACATGATCAATACGCTGGTGAACAACTTCAAGGGCTACGAGGTCGAGAACGTCCTGATCAACTGCCACTACCCCGTCACCGAGAATTCCTTTGTGCTGCAATGGGGTGTGAGCGTCAAGAAGCTGCCAGGCCTCACCGACGAGCAGGCCGACAAGCTCGCGGGCAAGTTCGCGAAAAGCATCGGCGGCGGATTCCTGCAGGACGTGGAGATCTGGCGCAACAAGACTCGCATCGACAATCCCTTGCTGTGCGAGGAAGACGGCCCGGTGTATCAGCTGCGCCGCTGGTACGAGCAGTTCTATGTGGACGTCGCGGACATCAGCGAGGACATGACGCGCCGCTTCGAGTTCGAAGTGGACACCACCAAGGCGAACGAGGTCTGGGAGAAGGAAGTCGCCGAGAACCTGGCTAGGCAGCGGGCGTGACCACCGAGGCGCGGGAGTTCCTGACGGCCGGGCTGCGCCCGGTCGACTGCGACACATGCGGAACCTGTGTGCTGGTCAAGAAGAACAGCGCCCAGCACACGAGCATCCAGTGGACGACGGACGCGGCGTCGACCTGCTCGGTGTTCGCCGAGCGCAAGGCGGCGGGCGAGAACACCGCGTTGCTCGACACCTGCGAGCGGCTCACCGACAGTATCGTGCGCGCGGTCAAGAACGGTCTCGTGGAGGTCGCCGGTGACTGAGTTCCACAAGCTCAAGGTGTCCCGGGTGATCACCGAGACCCGGGACGCGCACTCGATCGTCTTCGACGTGCCCGCTTCCTTGGAGCATGCTTTCCGTTACCGACCAGGGCAATTCCTAACCTTGCGAGTGCCGAGCGACCGGACGGGCTCTGTCGCGCGGTGCTATTCGCTGTCGAGCGCACCCTTCGAAGGCATGCTCAAGGTGACGGTCAAACGCACCGCGGGCGGCTTCGGCTCGAACTGGATCTGCGACCAGCTGCGCGAAGGCGCCGAGATCGACGTGCTGCCGCCGTCGGGCGTCTTCACGCCCAAATCGCTGGACGGCGACTTCCTGCTGCTGGCGGGCGGCAGCGGCATCACCCCGGTGATGTCGATCCTCAAGTCCGCTTTGGACGGTGGCGCCGGGCGCATCGTGCTCGTCTACGCCAACCGCGACGAGCAGTCCGTGATCTTCGCCGACGAACTCGCCTCGCTCGCGCACCAGCACGCGGACCGGTTCGTGGTCATCCACTGGCTGGAGACCGTCCAGGGCATGCCGGGTGTGCGCAGTCTGCGCACGCTGACCGCGCCGTACGCGGGGTTCGAGGCGTTCATCTGCGGCCCGGAGCCGTTCATGCTGGCCGCCAAGGAGGCGCTCGGGTCCGAGCACGGCCGCATGCACATCGAGAAGTTCCTGTCACTGACCGGGAATCCGTTCGAGTCGGCCGAGGTCGAGGTCGTCGAGTCCGGCGAGACGACCACACTGGACGTCGAACTGGACGGCGCCCAGCACACGTTCACCTGGCCACGTCAGCAGAAACTGCTCGACTTCCTGCTGTCGAAAGGCCTCGACGCGCCGTACTCGTGCCGCGAGGGCCAGTGCAGCGCGTGCGCCTGCCGGATCGTGGCGGGCGAGGTGAAGATGCTGAACAATGAGGTGCTGGACGGTGAGGACATCGCCGACGGCCTGGTGCTCGCCTGCCAGTCGCTGCCCCTGACCGACGACGTCTCGGTCACCTACGAATGAGGTCGTGAATGCCGGTCGATCCCGCACTCGCCATCGGCGCCGCGCTGCCCGAGGTCACCTTCGCCTGGACCGCGGCCGACGTCCAGCTCTACCACCTCGCGCTCGGCGCGGGCGCGGACCCGGTCAACCCGCGCGAGCTGCGCTACACCTACGAGCAGGATCTCCAGGTGCTGCCGACGTTCGCCACCGTGGCGGCGAACCTGCGCGTGTTCGACCCGCCGTCGGTGTCCTTCCCCGGCGTCGACATCGACCTCGCGAAAGTGTTGCACGGCAAGCAGGAGGTCGTCGCCCACCGCCCGATCCCGACCTCGGGCAAGGCCGTCGCCAAGTCCCGCATCGCCGACGTCTTCGACAAGGGCAAGGCCGCGGTCATCATCCAGGAGACCGCCGTCACCTCGTCGGACGGCGATCCACTGTGGACGGCCAGGTCCAGCATCTTCGCCCGCGGCGAAGGCGGTTTCGGTGGCGACCGCGGCCCGTCGGACAAGGTCGAGCCGCCCACCCGCGAGCCGGACGCGGTCATCGACACCCCGACCTTGCCCCAGCAGGCCTTGCTCTACCGCCTCTGCGGCGATCGCAACCCACTGCACGCCGACCCCGCGTTCGCCCGCGCCGCGGGGTTCGAAACGCCGATCCTGCACGGCCTGTGCACGTACGGGATCGTGGCGAAAACGGTCACCGACGCGTTCCTGGACGGCGACACCTCCCGCGTCGGCTCGTTCTCGACCAAGTTCGCGGGCGTCGTCTACCCCGGCGAAACCCTGCGCACCCGCGTCTGGCAAGAACCCGGCCGCCTCGTGATCACGACCTCGGCACCCGAACGCGACGACGCCCCCGTCCTCTCCGACACCGTGCTGACTGAGCGAAACGGGATTTAGCGGGCTTTATGCCGGTCCGGGATAAAGCCCGCTAAATCCCGGACCTGGGGTGTCCCAGGACTTGGGCGTCACCCGGGCAGTCGCTTGCGGGTGATCATCTGGACACGTAGCGTGAACAGAGGCCCTGTCTAGCGGAAGGATGACGCGATGAGGGACGGATGTGGGTGCGGAGACAGCTGCGCCGGCTCGAGCTGCGGCTGCGGGTGCAGCTGCGGCTAGCGTGACGCGGGGGTGGCTTTCGTGGCGGTGAGCCGCGGAAGCCATCTCACAGCGCGGCCAGGAGCATGTAACCCATCCCGATCCCCATCACGGTCCGGCAGGCCGCGCGCGAAACCGTTCCGGCGGGCCGATCCGCCGCCTTGAGCAGGAACAGCCCCGACTTCAGCGCGTCGCCCGCGAAGTAGACAGCCGCCGCGATCGCGACCACCGTGAACAGGACTCCGGGCGAGGTGTCCATTGTGGACATGTTCAGCCATGGCCCGTGCTCGGCGGTGACGTGGGGCATGGCCACCAGCAGGTACAGCATGACCACGGCCGAGATGGCGTGATGCGCGCAGCCGTGTGCGCCGCGCAGCCAGGCGACCAGGAACCACCCCGAGGCCAGCAGGAACAACGCCTGCCAGCCCGCCGCCGGGATGGGCCCGCCGATGGGCGAGAGCATGGCGACCATCGCCACCGTGAACAGGAGTTCGGCCACGTCGCCCTGCCGGGTCGCGTGGCCGAGGCGGGCGTAGTCGAGACTGGCGAGCCGCCGCACGCAGGGCCACGTGATGGCCAGGAACACCGCGGTCAAGATCCATGCCATCACCCGGCCGCCCCGCTACGAGACTTCGGCGGGGAAGAGGCGGTCCAGCGCGCCGTCCTTGACGTCGGACACCAGCGCGTGCAGCTGGGTCAGGCTCATCTGGATGCGGGCGCCGTGGTCGTCGACGAGCACCACCCTGCGCGCCTCGTCGGCGTCGTGGTCGAGGAACAGGTCAGGGCAGCCACGATCGCCCGCACCGCAGAAGGTGAAGACGTGCTCCAGTGGCTTTCGACCTGGCATAAGGGGCCTCACTCTGTGTCGCCGGCTGTTCCTCCAACCGTGACAGCCGGATCCGGCGACCACCAGCCCGCAAAGAGGTGATCCCTATACCCCACAAGGACTATCTTCATCCGAACCGGAAAATAAGCAACCGGATTACCCCTGGGACAACACGAGTCCACTGGTGGGCACGCCGGTCCCGGCGGTGACCACCACGCGCCCGGCGCCCGGGACCTGGTTCACCGAGGTGCCCCGGATCTGGCGGACGCCCTCGGCGATCCCGTTCATGCCGTGGATGTACGCCTCGCCGAGCTGGCCGCCGTGGGGGTTCAGCGGCAGCTCACCGTCGAGTTCGAGCGCTCCGCCGGCGATGTAGTCCTTCGCCTCGCCGCGGCCGCAGAAGCCGAGTTCCTCGAGCTGCATCAGCACATACGGGGTGAAATGGTCGTACAGCACGGCCGCATCCATATCGGACGGTCGCAGCCCGGACTGCGCCCAGAGCTGCCCGCCGACCACCCCCATCTCGGGCAGCGCCGCGAGCGAGTCGCGGTAGTAGCTGGTCATGATGTACTGGTCCGGACCACTGCCCTGCGCGGCGGCCGCGATGACCGCGGGCTTCTGCGCGAGGTCGCGTGCGCGTTCGGCGGAGGTGACCACCAGCGCGACGCCGCCGTCGCTCTCCTGGCAGCAGTCGAGCAGGTGCAGCGGCTCGGCGACCCAGCGGGAGGCCTGGTGCTGTTCGAGGGTGATCGGCTTGCCGTGGAACCAGGCTTTCGGGTTGGTCGCCGCGTGCTTGCGGTCGAGCACCGCGACCCGGCCGAAGTCCTCGCTCGTCGCGCCGTACTCGTGCATGTACCGGCGCGCCAGCATGGCGACGGTCGCGGCGGGCGTCGCGATGCCGACCGGATAGTGGTAGGCGTTGTCCACACCCGCCGAGTTCACCTGGCCAGCCGCGGCGGACGACACCTGGCCGAACCGCTGGCCGGAGCGTTCGTTGAACGCCCGGTACGCCACGACGACGTCCGCGACCCCGGTCGCCACGGCCAGCGCCGCCTGCTGCACGGTCGCCGCGGCCGCGCCGCCGCCGTAGTGGATGCGGCTGAAGAACTTGAGTTCCGGGATTCCCAGTTCACGCGCGACGGCGATCTCGCTGTTGCCGTCCATCGTGAACGAGACCAGACCGTCCACATCGGACGGTGTGAGCCCGGCGTCGGTCAAGGCCGCCAGCACGCATTCCGCGGCCAGCCGCAGTTCGCTGCGCCCCGAGTCCTTGGAGAACTCCGTCGCGCCGATCCCGGCGATGGCCGCCGCACCCGAGAGCTTCACGAGCCACCTCCTGGCAGGGTGACACCGACGGTCCCGGTGACATGCTCACCGAGACTGTCCTTGGCGGACACCGCGATCACCACGTCCTGACCGTCCTTTTCGATCACCTTGCCGGAGAAGGTCAAGGTGTCGTAGGCGTAGCACGGCACGCCCAGCCGGATCTTGACCGAGCGCACGAGCGCCTCCGGGCCCGCCCAGTCGGTGACGAACCGCTGCACCAGCCCAGTGTCGGTGAGGATGTTGAGGAAGATGTCCTGGGAACCACGGGCGATCGCCGAGTCACGGTCGTGGTGCACGTCTTGGAAGTCACGCGTGGCCAGCGCGGTGCTGACCACGAAGGTCGGCGTGGCCTCGATGGTCAGCGGGGGCAGCTCGGTGCCGACTTCGACGGTCATCGCGTCCTCCAGGCTGGCAGGGTCAGCTCGTCGTCGATCTCCAGGAACACGGCTTCGACCTCTTGTCCGATCCGGACCGTTTCGGGGTCGGCGCCGACCAGCTCGCCGAGCACCCGGACGCCTTCTTCGAGTTCCACCAGCGCGACCACGAACGGCAGCTTCTTGCCGGGCACGGGTGGATGGTGATGCACGACGTAGCTGTAAATCGAGCCTTTGCCGCTGGCGACGACGTAATCGGGCTTGAGGTCCAGATCGCCCGACGGCGGCATCGGGCCGGGCGGGTGCCGCAAGGTGTCGCCCCAGCGCTGGATCCTGAGCTCGCCTTCGCGCAACCCCGACCAGAAGAACTCGCTGTCCTTGCTGATCACGGGGCGCAGCACGGTGTCCGGTTTGGACACCTCCGGTGGCCGGAACTTGAGCACCCGGAACATCATCTCGGCCACCGGCTCGTCACCGACGCGCCATGTGGTGCGGGTGGTCACGAACCAGCCCTCGCCGAGCGCGGTCTTCTTCGGGCCGACCACCGACTCGAGCGCGGTCGTCGCCGAGACGTGCTCGCCGTGGCGCAGATACCGGTGATAGGTCTGCTCGGAGTTGGTGGCCACCACCGAGGTGAACCCGGCGTCGTCCATGATGGACATCATCGCGCCGAGCGGATCGTCCTCGGCCCTGGCGCCGTGCAGGCCGTTCATCGTCCACACCTGCGCCATCGCGGGCGGCGCGACCAGTCCACCGTGGACGGAGCGCGCCGCGAACTCCGGGTCCGTGTAGACCGGGTTGGTGTCGCCCATGGCCTCGACCCAGTTGTTCACCATCGACTGGTTCACCGGATCACGGGCGAACCTCGGTGAGGATTCCCCCTGCGCGGCGACGCGGGCGACTTCTTCTTCGATGGTCATCGCGGCACCCTCGGCAATCCCAGTCCGGCCATGGCGATCAACTCGCGCTGGATCTCGTTGACCCCGCCGCCGAAGGTCAGCACGAGGTTGCGCTTGGCGATGCGGTCCAGCCATTCGGCCAGCTCGGCCGTCTCGGGATCGGCGAAATCACCGTGGCGCGCCACGATCTCCTCGAGCAGGCGGCCGATGCGCTGCATGCGTTCCGAGCCGAAGATCTTCGTCGCCGACGCGTCCGCGACATCGACCGGGGTGCCCGTCGCGGCCGAGGCGACCTGCCAGTTCAGCAGCTCGTTGACCCGCGCGGTCGCCAGTGTCTCGGCGAGCGCGCGCCGCACGTCCGGCAGCTCCAGCAACGGTGTGCCGTCGGTGGTCTTGCGGCCCTCGGCCCACTCGTGGACGCGGTCGTAGAACCCGCTGATCCGCCCGGCCGGGCCGAGCATGACCCGCTCGTGGTTGAGCTGCGTGGTGATCAGCCGCCAGCCCTCGTTTTCCTTGCCCACCAGCATTCCGGCGGGCACGCGCACATCGGAGTAGTAGGTCGCGTTGACGTGGTGTGCGCCGTCGCACGTGATGATCGGCGTCCACGAGTACCCCGGATCACTCGTGTCGGCGATCAGGATCGAGATGCCCTTGTGCTTGGGCGCGGCCGGATCGGTGCGCACGGCGAGCCAGATGTAGTCGGCGTCGTGCCCGCCGGTGGTGAAGATCTTCTGGCCGTTGACGACGTACTCGTCGCCGTCACGCACCGCCGAGGTCTTCAGCGAGGCGAGGTCCGTGCCCGCGTCCGGCTCGGTGTAGCCGATGGCGAAATGCACCTCGCCCGCCAGGATTTTGGGCAGGAAGAAGGCTTTCTGCTCTTCGGTGCCGAACGCCTGCAGCGTCGGGCCGACGGTCTGCAGCGTCACCGACGGCAGCTGGACGTCGGCGCGCGCGGCCTCGTCGACGAACAAGTGCTGCTCGATCTCGCCGAACCCGCGGCCGCCGTACTCCTTCGGCCAGCCGACGCCGAGCCAGCCGTCCCGGCCCATCCGCCGCACGATCTCGCGGTGCACGTCGCCGTGCCGCTCGCGCCGCATCGCCTCGCGCTCCTCGGCGCTCACCAGCCCCGCGAAGTAGGCGCGCAGTTCGTCACGCAGTTCCCGTTGTGTCGCCGTCAAATCCACATGCATGGTCACACCAACTCGCCGATGCGGTCGAGACGGTGCGAGGCACCGCCGACGAACCGGGACAGGTCTTTGATCCCGGAGTAGTACCGGTGCAGCGGATACGTCACGTCGACGCCGAGCCCGCCGTGCAGATGCTGACAGGCCGCGAGCGCCTTCGGAGCCTCTTCGGCGAGCCAGTACGCGGCCACCTCGAGGTCCGCGTCGGCGTCCAGGCCTTCGGAAAGCCGCCAGATCGCCGAAAGCGCGGCGAGGTGCACCGTGCGGGACGCGATGTAGACGTCGGCGATCTGCTGCGCCACCGCTTGGAATCTGGCCAGCGGCTTGCCGAACTGCTCCCGCGTGCCGACGTGGGCCGTGGTGAGTTCCAGCGCCCCGGCGAGCAGCCCGTCCCCGAGCGCCACCGCGCCCGCGAGCGCGAACCGGTGCACCGCCGCGAGCGCGCCGTCGGCGAGCAGGTCGGCTTCCGTGACGTGGACGTCGGTGAGCACGACCGTGCATTCCGGACTCTCACTCGCGTTGCGGGTCGGCACCAGCGTGACCCCGCTCGCGCGCGGGTGGACGACGAAGACCGCGGTGCCGCCCGCCATGGTCACCGGGATCAGCATCGCGGTGGCCGTCTCGGCGTACGGCACGGCCGTTTTCGTGCCGGAGATCGACCAGGCTCCGTCGGACGGCACGGCCGTCGTCGATGGGTGCGTGGTCATCGGAGCCGACGGTTCGTGCAGCGCGGCCGTGGCCACCGCGGCGCCGGAAGCGAGGGCGGGCAACAGGTCCGCGCGCTGACGCGGGCTGCCCAGCTTGTCGATCGGCAGCACCCCGAGCGCCAGCGCGGCCAGCGCAGGCACCTGCGCGGCGGCCCGGCCGACCTCGGTCAGCACGAGCGCCACCTCGGCGAGGCCGAGCCCGTCGCCGTCCAGCTCGGCCGGGAGCGCGAGCGCGAGCAGGCCGGACTCGGCGAGCGCCTGCCATGGCCGCTCGAGGTCCCGGCGCAGGACGGTGGCGGCCAGGCGGGTGATCTCCGCCTGGGTCGCGTCCGGCTTGAAGTCCACACTGGCTCCCTCGGGCTAGACTGGAACGTGTTCTAGTCTTATCCGTTGAGAGTGCTTACGGCAAGTCCGGCTTGTCAACCAGGCAGTGCGTTGAGGAGTTCCTTCATCGCGAGCGGGATGGCGTCCGCGAGCGGCCACAGGTCTGGAACGAGTTCTCGCGCGCCGAGCAGGCCGACGTCGACCCTGCCCGCGTTGGACAGCACGGTCACGTTCAGCCCGGCGCCGTGGAAGACCGGGCCGAGCGGGAACAACCCGGTGATCCGCGCGCCGAGCAGGTAGAGCGGCATCGGCGGGCCGGGCACGTTGGAGATCACCAGGTTGTGCACCACCGGGTGCTTCTCGGCCAGCCGCAGCGCCGAATACGCGCGCACGGCGAGCCCGAACATGGTCGCGGCCGAGAACTGCGCCCAGTCCTGCAGCATGTCGGCGTCGATGCTGCGATGGTGGTCCTTCGACAGCCGGTTGCGCTCGGCGAGCGCGAACACCCGCGCCGCCGGATCGGCCAGATGCGTCGGCAGCGAGGCGAAGAAGGCCGAGACCTTGTTGCTGCCGTGCTCGCGCTCGCTCCGCTCCCGCACCGAGACCGGGACGCTGGCGATCAGCGGATCGGCGGGCAGCTCACCCCGGTCGCTCAGGTACTGCCGCAGCGCGCCCGCGCACAGCGCCAGCACGACGTCGTTCACGGTCACCCCGAACGCGTTCTTGACCTTCTTCACGTCGTCGAGGTCCACGGTCGCGTACGCGACGCTCCGGTGCCCGGTGATGGTCCCGTTGAACGAGGTCCGCGGCGCGGTGAAGGGCGCGGGCATCGCCTTGCCCTTCAGCGCTTTACCCACCCAGGCCGGCACGATCCCCAGCAGGTCGGGCAGCAGGCGTGCCGCTTCGAACGGCAGCTTCGCCGCCGAGCGGACGCTGTCGCGCAGCAACGCCAAGCCGTGCGGCACGCCGGGCGTCTCGGGCTGCTCGATCTCCGGCAACGGCGCGTCGGGCTCCAGCCCGGCCAGGTAGGTGATCAGGTTCGCGCCGCTCACCCCGTCGACGCTCGCGTGATGCATCTTGATCAGCACGGCGATGCCGCCGTCCTCGATCCCCTCGATGACGTACATCTGCCACAGCGGGCGGCCGCGGTCGAGCGGCTGCCCCGCGATGTGCGCGCACAGGTCGGCCAGCTCGGCGCGGTCGCCCGGCGCGGGGACGCCGATCCGGTGCACATGGTGGTCGAGGTCGAACTCGTCGTCCTCCACCCACACCGGGTGCCGGAAGTTCCAGAACGGGTCGTGCAGCTTGCGCCGGAACGCCGGGATCTGCGCGACCCGCGCGGCCAGCTGGTCCTTGAACTTCTCGAAGGCGTACCCGCCGGGCATCGTGGAGCCGTCGAGCGTCACCAGCCCGCACACGTGCAGCACCTGCGCGGAGGTCTCCAGGTACAGGAAGCTCGCGTCCAGGCCGCTCAACCGCTGTTCTCTGACCACGGCACCCAGCGTAGGCGAACCAGTACACCTGTCCGGGAGAGGTCTTCGGGGTGAAGCTCGCGGCCATTCGAGTACGCCGAGTGACGGTCCCGCTCACCGAGCGCCCGCACGGTGGTGATCGCGCTGGATCCGGCCAGTGATCGGCTTGTAGCCTTTCGTCATGAAGCCGAACTTCGTCACCCGCCGGGCGATCCAACTCGGCCTCACCGCCAACGCGCTGCGCCCGATCCCCGGCGAGCCCTTGGCGTTCCCCGCCTTCTTCGCGGGCTGGCTGACCGGCGAACTGGCGCCCCAGCTGCTCGCGCTCACCGCCGTCGACACGGCGGCCCACCTCGCCCGCCACGGCGCCCGCACCCGCGGCGACAAGATCGGCCTGGCGATGGCGGGCCTCACCGCGGCGGGCCTGGCCGCCCTCATCACCGGCTCCCGCCGCGCGGGCGAGGTGATGGACGCGGCCCTTGCGGAAGGCCTCGGCCCCGACTACCTCGACGGCCTCGAGCCCGCCACCGACCTCGGGACCACCCTCGCCCAGCTCGCGCTCCCGTTCCGCGTCCGCAACGCCAACGTCCGCCGTCACCACGACGTCGCCTACGCCCCCGGCGGCCGCCGCTTCATGCTCGACGTCTACTACCCCCGCGAGCCCGTCGAGGGCAGGCCGGTGCTGCTGCAGGTGCACGGCGGCGCGTGGGTGATCGGCAACAAGGAGCAGCAAGGCCTGCCCCTGATGATGCACATGGCCGAACGCGGCTGGATCTGCGTCGCGATCAACTACCCCCTCTCCCCGGCGGCCCGCTGGCCCCAGCACATCATCGCCGCCAAGCGCGCGATCGGCTGGATCCGCGAGAACATCCACACCTACGGCGGCGACCCGTCCTTCCTCGCCGTGACCGGCGGTTCCGCGGGTGGCCACCTCGCCGCCCTGCTCGCGCTGACCCAGAACGACGCGGCACTGCAGCCCGGCTTCGCCGACCAGGACACCAGTGTCCAGGCCTGCGTCCCCCACTACGGCGTCTACGACTTCGCGGCCACCACGGGCGAGCGTTCCTCCACGGCCAGGCTCAAGAACCTCATCTCCCGCTACGTCTTCGAAACCGGCCACGACCCCGTCGAGCACCTCGACGCCTACGTCGCGGCCTCACCCCTGGATCGCATCACCGACAAGGCACCCCCGTTCTTCGTCGTCCACGGCGAGCGCGACTCCCTCGTCCCGGTCCGCGAAGCCCGCGAGTTCGTCCGCCGCCTCCGCGCGGCCTCCCAGAACCCGGTCGCCTACGCCGAGATCCCCGGCGCTCAGCACGCCTTCGACATCTTCCCCTCCATCCGCAGCGCCGCCGTCGTGCGCGGGGTGGAGCGGTTCCTTTCGTGGAGCCACCACACCTGGCGCAAGCCCTAGCCGGAGGTCGTGAGTGGCACGGCCGGTTCTAACCGGCCAAAACACTCACGACCTCCGCGGGGCTAGCGGGAGCCGAGGCGGACGAGGTCGGCGAGTTCGTCGTTGGAGAGTTCGGAGATCCAGGTTTCGCCCGAGCCGACCACGGACTCGGCGAGGCCGCGTTTGGCTTCGACCATCTCGGCTATGCGTTCTTCGAGGGTTCCCTCCGTGATGAGGCGGTGGACGAGGACGGGGTGGTCTTGGCCGATGCGGAAGGCACGGTCGGTGGCCTGGTCTTCGACGGCCGGGTTCCACCAGCGGTCGAAGTGGATGACCTGGGTGGCCTTGGTCAGGTTGAGGCCGACGCCGCCCGCCTTGAGCGACAACAGGAAGACCGGGAACTCGCCTGCCTGGAACCGGCGGACCATGTCGTCACGCTCGGCCGGGCTGCTCGCGCCGGTGAGCATCGCGGACGGGATGCCCCGGTCGGCAAGGCGGGTCTCCAGCAGGTGCAGGAGCTGGACGTACTGGCTGAACACCAGGACGCTTTCGCCTTCGTCGAGGATGATGTCCAGCAGCTCGTCGAAGGCGGCGAGCTTGCCGGACCGGCCGGTGACCGGGCCCTGCTCCTTGAGGAACTGGGCCGGATGGTTGCAGATCTGCTTGAGCGCGGTGAGCAGCTTGAACACCTCGCCGCGGCGTTCTATCCCGCTCATGTCCTGGATCGCTTCCATGCTTTCGCGGACCACGGCCTCGTACAGCGTCGCCTGCTCGGCCGACAGCGGGACGTAGGTGTCGGTCTCGGTCTTGCTCGGCAGTTCCGGCGCGATGTCCGGGTCGGTTTTCTTGCGCCGCAACAGGAACGGGCGGACCAGGGTGGCCAGGCGCTCGGTGGCCGCCTTGTCGCGGTTCCGCTCGATGGGTTTGGCGACCGTCCGGCGGAAATGGTCGAGCGTGCCGAGCAGGCCCGGCGTCGTCCAGTCCAGTATCGACCACAGCTCGGCCAGCCGGTTCTCCATCGGGGTGCCGGTCAACGCGACCCGCGCGTCCGATTCGATGCGGCGCAACGCCTTCGCCGTCGCGGACTTCGGGTTCTTCACGTGCTGGGCCTCGTCCGCGGCGACGAGCCCCCACTTGAGCGCGGCGAGCGCCTTGTCACGCCGCGCCACGCCGTACGTCGCGAGCACGATCTCACCTGGGGACAGGTCGTCCAGGTTGCGGGCGCCACCGTGGAACCGGCGCACCGGCACCGAAGGCGCGAACCTGGCGATCTCACGCTCCCAGTTGCCCAGCAGCGAGGTCGGGCAGACCACGAGCGTCGGACCGGCGGCGAGCGCTTCGCGGTGCAGGTGCAGCGCGATCAGCTGGACCGTCTTGCCCAGGCCCATGTCGTCGGCGAGGCAGGCGCCGAGCCCGAGCTCGGTCATCTTGGCGAGCCAGGTGAGGCCCGCGCGCTGATACGGGCGCAGTGTCGCCAGCAACCGCGGCGACGGCTCCACCGGATCGTCCATTGTGGACGTGATGCGCTCGGCCAGCCCGGTCAGCACCGGCGACGGCGCGAACGCGATCTCCTCGCCTTCGAGCTCCAGCTTCCCGGTGAGCGCCGCGCCCAGCGCCTCTGATCCGGTCAGTGCCCGCTTCGGGCGCCTGAGCTTGGCGAGCAGCGCGCCGTCCGCCTTGATCCACTTGCCGCGGAGCCGGACGATCGGCCGCTTGGCCTCCGCCAGCATCGAGACCTCGTCCTCGGTCAGCACCTCGTCGCCCAGGCTCACCTGCCACTTGAACTCCAGCAGATCCTTCAGCGTGAACGTGGCCGCGGAATCCGGCCTGGGCGACTCCACCCCCGCCTTCGCCTTCATCCGGGTGAACAACGCCTCGGGCCAGAGCACGGTGATGCCGATTTCGTCGAGCGCGCGCCCGCCATAGGCCAGCAGGTGCGACACCTCGTCGTCGGTCAGCGCGAACTCGTCCGGCTCGTCCTGGACCCGGCCCAGCGGCGGCCAGACCCGGGCGCCGCGCCGGACGCCCAGCAGCAGCTGCGTCTCCACCTGGCCGCCGAACCGGCGGCCCACCTCGTCCGGCATGCGGCGGATCTCCGGCGCGTCGGCGACGAGGCTCGAGTCCGCGAGGCTGCGGAGCATGGGCACGGCCCAGACCTTGAAGCCGGGCATGCCGTCCGCGTCGAACGCCTCCCTCGGCTCGACGCGCAGCAGCAGCTCGGCGCCGCCCGGCGGGCCCGCGATGCCGTCCGGGGACAGCCCGCGCGCCAGCACGTCGGCCGTCGCGTCCCACAACGCGCGGACCAGCGCCTCGGGCGAGTGCAGCCGCGGCCGCTTCAGCCCCGACAGCGCGAGCGCGTGCGCCTCCGGCGGCAGCGCGGCGGCCAGCTCACGCAGGCGCGCCTCATCGTCCGCGTCGAGCGGGCCGGCACGCCAGCCATCGCCATCGGGCGGGCGCGCGGGGATCAGCCGCCCCCGCGAGACGAGGTCGACGCCAGCCGTGACGGCGGCCGACCAGGCGGCCACTGTCGGGCTCGCCCGCGGATCGGCCGTCAGCAGCCGGGGAATGGCGCTCGCCATCGAGACGACTCTCGCCTCGACCTTGGTGCGTACCGGCGCTCTCCCCGCTGTCACCAGCAGTTCGATCGGGGTGTCGCCGTGTGCGTCTCCCCACAGCGCGAGTACGCCGTCCCGCGGGGGCTCGGAGGGAACGTAGGTGGCCTGGGTGTGCTCGGTGATTTCCATGCACAGGACGCTAGACCCGGGCACCGACAGTTTTGGATCGGCTACTGCCTGGGCAAGCCGAGCAGGCGTTCGGCGGCCAGTGTCAGCAGGACCTGGGTCGTGCCGCCCGCGATGCTCAAACACCGGCTGAGCAGGAATTCGTGTTGTGCGGCCGAGGTTTTCTCGTCCACGGCCACCGCGCCGGGTCCGCGCAGGTCCAGCGCGGCCTCGGCGACAGCCTGCCGATGCTGGACGCCGAGCAGCTTCCGCACGCTCGACGCGGGGCCGGGATCCTGTCCTGCCAAGGCAAGCAGCGTCATCCGGAGGTCGAGCAACGACCCGGCGAGACCCTCCGCGATCAGCCCGCCCAGCCGGTCCGAAGTCACCTGATCAGGTGAAAAAACCTGACCCAGCAAGGTTTCCACGCCTTCGCCGACCGCCGGTCCCCCGCCGATCGCGACCCGCTCGTTGGCCAGCGTGGTCCGCGCGAGCCGCCAGCCGCCGTTCACCTCGCCGACCACGCAGTCGTCCGGCACGAAGACGTCGTCGAGGAACACCTCGTTGAACCGCGCGACGCCGGTGATCTCCCGCAGCGGCCGGATGTCGATGCCCGGCGAGCGCATGTCGACGAGGAAGTACGTGATTCCCTTGTGCTTGGCTGCTTCCTGGTCGGTCCTGGCCAGGCAGATCGCCCAGTCCGCCTCGCGCGCGAGCGACGTCCACACCTTCTGCCCGGACAGCCGCCAGCCACCGTCGGCGCGAATCGCCTTGGTACGCAAGGAAGCGAGGTCCGAACCGGCGTCCGGCTCACTGAACAGCTGGCACCAGGTGAGCTCACCGGTCAGCGTCGGCCCCGCGAACCTGTCCCGTTGCGCGGCGGTTCCGTGCTCCAGGATGGTCGGCACCGCCCACGCGCCGATCACGAGATCCGGCCGCCGGACGCCCGCGCGGGCGAGTTCCGCGTCGACGGCCAGCTGACGCGCCGGCGAAGCGTCGAGCCCGTACGGCTTCGGCCAGTGCGGCATGAGCAGCCCGGTCTCGGCCAGCTTGCGCCGCTGCTCGCCGGGCTCCAGCGCCGCGATTTCCTCGGCGACCGCACGGAATTCGCCGGTATCGCCGACGTCGACGGTCAAAGTGCGCCGCTCACCGGCCAGCGCGAGCTCAGCCGCGCGAACCCGCCAGCGTGTCGAGCCGCCGAGCCACTGCCGCAGCGACACCGCGCGCCGCAGATACCGGTGTGCCTCGTGCTCCCATGTGAAGCCGATGCCGCCGAGCACCTGGATGCAGTCCTTGGCGTTCTCGACCGCCGCGTCGAGCACCGAGGCGCCCGCGACAGCGGCGGCGAACGCGTGCTGGCCGGGGTTTTCGTCGGCCGCGCGCGCCGCGTCCCAAGCCAGCGCGGACGCCGCCTCGGCCCGGCAGAGCATCTCGGCGCACAGGTGCTTGACCGCCTGGAACGACCCGATCGGACGCCCGAACTGCTCACGCACCTTGGCGTATTCGGCGGCCGTGCGCACGCACCAGTGCGCCACCCCCGACGCCTCGGCGGCGGCCAGCGTCACAGCGAGTTCCTCGACACCCGTGATCACTGATTCGGGTGACACGACGAAGTCCGTCAGCTCGCCCTGGCCGAAGTCACGGGAAAGATCGAACGACTCGACCGCTGCCACCGGCGGCCCGAGGAACCACACGCGCCGGCCGTCCACTTCGGCCGGAAGCAGGCTGGCCGCCGACGGCCCACCATCCAGCACCAATCCCGTGCGCCCGGAGACCGTCAACCCGCCATCGGCGGACCTCGTGCCAACCAGCTCGCCGTCGAGCGCGACCCCGACCGGCCCCTCGAGCACGCGCCCGGCCAGCAGATTCCCGAGCGCCGTGCCCAGCACCGGCCCGGGAGCCAGCGCGGCCGCGACCGCCTCGATCCCGACGGCGACGTCGGCGACGCCACCGGGTTCACCCGGCAGCGCGAGACCGAACAGTCCGATGTCGACCAGCTCGCGGAAGGTTCCGCCCCGTCCGGCCCACGCCGTGACCGACTCGGCCAGCGCACGCTGCTCCTCGGTGATCGCGATCGGCACGCTGATCCTCCTTCGCCGCGATAGAGGATCATTGTAGAACGTGTTTCAGTTTTCGCGCGAGTGTCCCTGAGCTTGAACCGTGGAAGAAGTTAGGTACGCTACCGACTGAAAGAGGAACAAGTTCCGGATCAGGGAGACCCCACGATGGCAGGCAAGGCCAAGGCGCCCGCACCGGCCAAGAGCCGCGCCACCGCACTGGGCACGATGAACAGCGAAGAGCTCGGTTCCGCCGCCCAGCGCGACCGCAGGCGCCGGATCATCGACGCGACGCTGGCGCTGGCCGCGAAGGGCGGCTACGACGCCGTCCAGATGCGCGCGGTCGCCGAGAAGGCCGACGTCGCGCTCGGCACCCTCTACCGTTACTTCCCCTCGAAGATCCACCTGCTCGTCTCCGGCCTCGCGCGCGAGTTCGAGCGCGCGCAGGAGAAGATCGAGCGCTCGGCGATCCCCGGCGAGACGCCCAGCGAACGCCTGATCTTCGTGCTCGGCCGCAACACCCGCCTCATGCAGCGCGACCCGCACCTCACCGAGGCGATGGTCCGCGCCTTCATGTTCGCCGACACCACGGCCGCCGCCGAGGTCGAGCAGGTCGGCCGCCTGATGGAGAACATGTTCGCCAAGGCGATGGGCATCGACGAGCCCACCGAGGCCGACCGCGACATCTTCCACCTCATCGCCGACGTCTGGATGGCGAACCTGGTCGCCTGGGTGACGCGCCGCGCGACCGCGAGCGACGTCGCGAACCGGCTCGAGCTGTCCGTCCACTTGCTACTCGACAAGGACAAGTGAGGGGCGCTTTCACGCTTGAAAGCACCCCTCACCTCGCCCAGGCTCGGCCTCACCCCGAGGTCGAGATGTTCGCCGGATCCGGCCAGCTCGACGGCATGTCATCGCCGTACCAGGCGTACTCCAGCGCGGCCAGCTTGCCGTCGTTCACCCAGACGAGCACTTCACCCAGCAGATCGCCGGATTCGTCGTTCACCAGGGCGCGAACCGGGATCGGCCCGGAACGGGCAGTACCACCCCGCGCGGCGGGAACCCTCAGGTCCACACTGACCGACCCGTGGTCCCAGAGTGCCGTGACCTCGGCTTCGTCAACCTGAGCCAGCAGCTGCTCATGCCCGTCGAAACGTTCCGAAAGAACGCGGTGCAGCACATCGCGTTCAGCTTGGCTCAACGGGCGAGGATCGATCGAGATCGACATCAGCCCTAACCTCCCGGGAACTTGCCTGCGATGAACGCCGTGCCCAGCCTCGGAATGCCGTTGACGACCGCGCCCCTGATCGTAACCACTTCACCTTCGATGGTCCGGAGGACCTCGAACGCCCCGCTGGCCGGCAGATCGTCGATCGTGTGCAGGCTGTCCACGATCCGCTTCAGCGCCTGCTCTCGCCCTCCGGCCTTCGCGACCAGGTCGGCGAAGCCGTGTTTCTCCGCATCGATGACGTGCGTGAGTTTCTGCTCGGTGTTGTTGAGATTCCAAGCCTGTTCGGCGATGTCGCAGTTGTGCACCAAAAGCTGGGCGTCGGTGATGTAGTAGTTGTGATCGCCCTCGACCTCGAAGTTGTAGACCGTGGTGGACACGGTCCGAGCGGTGATCGTGGCGATGACCGGCCTGTCACCGGTGCGGGACAGCAGCTCGTCACCCGGCCGGAGCGCGCCTGCCTCGGTCCACCCCCGGCCGGGCACCCAGAACGGATGCTGCCGGGTGACCTCGAGCGTCGTGGTTCCCGCGACGATGGTGAGCAGCTCGTCCGCATGGCGCTGGAAAAGCCCGATCACCTTCCGCTGCTGGGACCGCCCGGTGCGCAGATCCTTCGCCCAGACCTGATCGCCCAGCGCGATGCGTTCGATCGGTTTCTCGCCGTCGGCCGTCGCGATCGGAGTACCGGCCGGGAAACACTTGCAGGTCTTGGCCCGCCGTACCCAGTCCATGAACTTGTCGAACTTCTCGAGCACTTTCCGGCCTGCGGCCGAAGCCTCGAGGAATTTGACCAACCCGGCCGCGACCTTGCCGATCGCCGCGCTGACCGCGGGAAGTTTCGCGACGAGCACGAGGAGGGAACCGACGTTGACGACGGTCCACAAGCAGGCCGCGACGTCGCCTTCACCGAAACACTTCTTGGCGTCCGTGACACCGATGACGTCCAGTAGTACCTGGCCACCGTTTTCGATGAGCCAGTCGATGATGCCTTTCTTCGCGTCGGCGACGGCCTGCCGATACTCGTCGAGCGCCGCCTGCCCGCCCATCTCCAGGATTTCGGCTTCGTCTTCCGCGCTCAAGGGCGGCACAGTCACGCCGTCCGAGTTCGCGGCGTCCTGCTTGCGTTTTTCCTCGGCGGCCTTCCGCGCGGCTTCTTCAGCACGATCAGCCGCCTTACCGGCGTCGATCGCGCTGTTCATCGCGTTCTTCGCCGCCACCGCGGCGTTGTCCGCATGGTGCTGGGCGCTGTCGGCGGCCGTCTGGGCTGCCGCCGCATCGGTCTCAGCACGGTCTGCGGCGCCACGAGCCGCGGCGGCGTCCGCCTCGGCCCGGCTGGCGGCCGAACGTGCGGCGGCCGCGTCGTTTTCAGCCGCGGAAGCCGCGCGACCCGCGATCGCGGCGTCGCTGTTCGCGGCGTTGGCCGCCTTCCACGCCAGGATGGCGTCTTGGCGAGCCTGGGCGTCCGCTTGATTCGCCCTGGCCGCCGCCGCACGGGCAGCGGCTCCGTCGGCAGCGGCTTCGGCGGCGGCCTGCTGGGCTTCGGCGGCCGAACGAGCGGCGTCCGCGGACGACTTGGCAGCAGCGGCCGCCGCGTCGAAGGCGGGTTTGACCTCGGCCGCGGCCCGGGACGCGGCCTCAGCGGCCAGCCTGGACGCCTCCAGCGCCTCAGCCGCACGCTGCTGAGCGGCGGCGGCCTGTTCGGCACCGACCGCCTTGGCCTGATTCGCGACCAGGATCACGAAATCGGCGTCGATGTCAGCCCCGGAGAACGGCGCGACCACCCGGATGGCCGTGTTCGCCGGGTCCGTGATCGCCTGTGACGACGCCCGTGCGGCCAGCGAAGCCTCCACCGCCAGCTTCGCCTGGGTGGCGGCGGAAACGGCTTCGGCCGACGCGGCATCCGACTCCTCACGCGTGCGTTCAGCCGAACGCAGCGACTGCACGGCTTCGGAAGCGGCCCGTTCCGCCAGTTCGACGGCCGAACGTGCGGCCTCCGCGGCTTGCGATTCGCTCGCCGTCGCGTCGGCGGCGGCGGAGTTCGATCGCTGTGCCGCTGCGTGGGTCGCCGCCGCTTCAGCCTCGGCCTTGTTCGCCGCCGCGTTCGCGCGAGCGGCCGCCGCGGCCGCTTGCTGCGCCGCGGCACGGGCTCGTGCGGCGGCGCGAGTGGCTTCGGTTGCCGCCGCGCGGGCGCCTGCCGCCGCTCCGGTCGCCGTGTTCGCCGCGCCACGAGCCGCGCCCGCCGCGCCCTTCGCCACGTCCGCGTCGACATGAGCCTGAGCCGCCGCATCGCGCGCTTCGGTTTCATGGCCGCTGCCTCGACTGGCGGCGGCCATCGCGTCCATCGCCGCCGCCCGCGCCTCAGCCGCGCGCTGATCGCGTTCGGCCTGGTAGGCACGATCGCGAGCCTGAGCGGCATTGCGCTCTTCATTGCGCGCGCCGGTCTCCGCGCCGGCCGCGATACCGTCTTGCTGCTCGGCGTGCTGACGTGCGCCGGCAGCGATGCTCGCTTGGAACTCGGCCTCACCCCGCATGGCGCGCGCGACGCTCGCCTGCTGCTCGGCGCGGCCGCGGGCCGCCGCGGCGTTCGCCCGTTCCCGCTCGGCCGTGGCACGTGCCGCGGCCGCCTTCGCCGCTTCCTTCTCGGCCGTGAGACGTGCGGCGCGCGTCCGCTCCGCCGCCGCCCATGCCTGCGCTTCCGCGGCTTCGGCGGCCTGCCTCGCTGTCTTCGTCCTCGCGGCCGCGTCCTTCGCCGCTTCAGCCTGAACCCTCGCGGCTTCCGCGATCCGGCCGGCCGCGCGCGCGTGTTCTTCCGCGTGGAGACGCCATTGCCGTGCTTCCTCGGCGTGCCTCTCGGCTTCTTCCTGCGCGTTACGGGCCTGATCGGTGAACGCCGTGGCGTCGATCGCGTGCTGGGCGGTCTCGGAAGCCGACACCGCCGCCCGTGCCGCGTCCGCCATGCCCGCGGCCATCTGCGCCCACTGCGTGCCGTAGGTCAGCCCGGTCTCGACCAGCACGTTCGCTTGGACCTGCGCCGACGCCGATGCCTGTTGCGCATCCGACGCGGCTTGCCGCGCGTACCCGAGCTGACGGGCGACCTCCGTTTTGACCTCGTCGAAGGCGTTGACCGGGTGCTGCCCGCCCGCCTTGTTCGCGGCGAGGATCTGCGCCGCCTTGCGTGCCTCGGCCGCGGCCGAGATCAACGCGTTCGCGGAGCGCTCGAGTGCGCGCACACCATTTCCGTGTGCCACAAGCAGGTTCCGGCGGGCTTCGTTGGCACGAGCAGACCGCTTGGCGAGGTCGGAGAGTGCCTCGGCGGCCTTGTCCCGCGCTTCCTGGTCCTTCAGATATTGCTCACGAGCGTCGGCGTCGGCCTTGGCGGCGGTCAGATAGCCGCTCTTCAAGAACTCCGCGATCGCGGCGTCACCGGCGGCCAGCGCGAGTTGCGCGGCCTTGCGCACTTCCGGGCCGCCGGCACCGACCAGCATCTGCACCCGCGCGCGGTTCTCGTCAGCCCGCTGCTGAGCCGTTTGCCCTGACTCGGCGTCGCGCTGTTCGGCTATCCGCCTGCCGTAAGCCAGGAACTGGGCTCGGTCGACATCCGTCCCCGCCAGCACGCGTTCGACTTCGGCCTTCAGGTACGGCCCGCCGGTTCCCCGCAGCGGCTCGATCGCCGCACGATTCCGCCGAGCCGTTTCGGCTTTGCGTTCGTCCGCTTTCTTTTTCGCCGCGTCCAGGCCGGTGTCGAGGAATACCATGATCGCGGGGCCACCCGCGGCCAACGCGGCCGTCGCCGCTTCCCGCACCTCGACGTCCTCAGCCAGCTCCGCGTTGTCCGCGACGATCTGCCGGAACCGAGGATCACCCCACAACGGGACGCCTGCGGTGCCATCCCATTCCCGGTAAGGATCAGGCGGCATCGGCCGCGGCGCCGTCGGCTCGGCGTCCGAGACAACGGCGGCCCGGACATCCGCCGGAACAGCCGAGGCCGGCTGAGCCAGCCCGGCGAACACGGCGAACGCCAGCGACGTCACCAAGGCTCTTCGCATGACTTTCCTACCCACGACAAAATCCCCCATCGTTTGTGTCGCTGGTCAGACGCCAGCTGGGACGCGCTACGCCCAGAAACCCCGCGATTGCGTCATGCGGAGCATTCATTTCCCCAGTCCCCAGCGAGGCCCTGACCCCAGACACCTCACGTGACCCGACCGTAACCACTCGCAACCAACCAAGGCAAGAGCGGTCAATATCACACAATCACGCGCGCCAGATCGGTAACGTCCCAACCATGCGTGATGCGAGTCACAAACAACTGCCGCTCACCCCCGACGACTTCTCGCGCTGACGGCGGGATCCGGGTGTTCGGCGTTCGGTGACTCAGTGCTAGGTGAAACGGGGCCCGGCGACACGGGATCCGGCGGCCCGGGGTCCTGTGGCGCCGGATACCGCACGGCTGCGGGAAAGCAGCGCAGCAGTGCGGCGAGCCGCGCGGTATCGCCCGCCACCTCGGCGTCTGCCCGCTCGACGGCGTCGTGCAGCGCCGCACCGGCGAACACCAGATCGCGCAATGTCGCCGCCTCCGCCGCGGTCAGCCACGCCTCGGGTTCGGCGTGCTCACCGCGGTCCAACTCAAGGCGCCCGCCCGCAACGGTGATGCGGAACCGATCGCCCGCGACGTCCAGCTGGCAGCGCAGCGACAGCTCACCCGCCAGTGCCGGATCGAAGGTCGCGCGCAGGGCGAACAGCAGCGCGTCGACGCTCAGTTCCGCCGCGCCGTCCTCGGGCAGCGGTGCGCGGCTGCCCCAGTGGGCGAGCGCGCGGAGCACGGGCTCCAGTTCCTGCCCGCGCTCCGTGAGTTCATACACGGCGGCAGGCGCAGGCGGTCCCAGGCGCCTTCGCCGCACCAGGCCGTCGGCTTCGAGCTCGCGCAACCGCTGCGCGAGGACGTTCTGGCTCATCTGCGGCAGCCCGCGGTGCAGGTCGGAGTAGCGCTTCGGGCCGAAGACCAGCTCCCGCACGACGAGTAACGCCCACCGCTCGCCGACCGCATTCAGCGCTCGCGCGATGCCGCAGGGGTCGTCGAACAGCCGCTTCTTGCTCATGCACCCGATTGTACTTGCACAACAGGTGTGAACGCTCCTAAATTAGGAGTATGAACGTGGCCTGGTCCTTGGTCGACCTGCTCCGACGGTGACGACCACGCATCGAGAAATGGAGAGAAGCAGTGAACGAGATGACACTTCGTGTGACGTCCGCCGACGGTACGAGGATCGCCTACGACCGGAAAGGCACTGGCCCGGCGGTGATCCTCGTCGGCGGCACCCTGGACGACGGCGCTGAGAACGCGCCGCTGGCCCCGCTCCTTGCCAACCATTTCACGGTCTACAACTACGCACGACGCGGCCGGGGCGACAGCGGCAATACACCGCCGTACGCCGTGGCGCGGGAGGTGGAAGACCTCGACGCGCTGATTGCGACAGCCGGCGGCTCGGCTCACGTGTACGGCGCCTCATCCGGCGGCGCCCTCGCGCTGGAGGCAGCAGCGGCAGGTTCGGCGATCGACAAGATCGCGGTGTGGGATGTGCCGTACGTGATCGGGGACGACCTGTGGCCGAGGTTCAACCAGTACATCGCGGACACCCACGAGGCATCCAAAGCCGGCCGGGACGAGGAGCTCCTGGAACTGTTCATGAGGCTTACCGGCGGACCCGACGCGGACATCGCGGCTGGCAAACAGCACCCGCTCTGGGCCTCGTCCGTCGCGCTCGCCCACACGCTCGTCAAGGACGCCATGGTCCTCAATGACTACAAGATCCCCACAAACCGACTTGCCCGCATCACTCAGCCGGTCCTGGTGACCACCGAGGGTCCGACCACCCAGCCCCAGTTCGCAGGCCTCCCGACCGACTTCTTCGACCGCGCCGCGAAAGCGATAATCGCTGCCATCCCCCAGACCGAACGACACACGCTCGACGGGCAGGGACACGTCGTCGACCCCGAACTCATGGCCGGTGTACTGAAGACGTTCTTCAACCAGTAACCCGTCGACTGATCAGGGGGTCGCTTCGGAACGCAGGCCCATCGGCCCCGTCAGCATCGGTCGGTGAGCGGCGACTCCTGAGTTCCGGCAGTCCACCCGCTTGGCTGTCACCGTGTTTCCACCAACTACGCGCCGAAGCGCTCGCCGCGTTCGACCGGATCATCGCGCACCCCTCGACGCGGCCGAGGACTTCGAGCAGGATGCCGTCTGGCGAGCCGACGCGGTCGCGCCCGAGATTCTCGCGTCATTCCTGCAGCTGGGCGGAAACACATCGAAGTTCAAATATCCCGTCCGCGACGAGTTCCTGACCGCGAAGGGGAACTTCTGCGCCTGGTTCAAGTCAGGCTCTTTCCATCACGACACCACCACAGGCGAAACCACCAACTTCTTCCTGAGGTGCTCTGCGGCCGGCAGCTGACCACATAAGCACGGAGGCCCCTTACCGCTCGGTAAGGGGCCTCCGCTTTGTTTCAGCTCAGCGAATCAGAACCAGAGCTGGTTCTCGCCGCCCCAGAAGTCCCACAGCTGAACCGGGGTGCCCGGCTCGTAAAGGTGGTTGCCATCCGCGTCGAGGACACGGCCGCTCCAGCCGTTTTCGATGACCTTCTGGCCCTGCTCGTCCTGGCTGGCCGCCCACTTCTGGTTGTCCCAGCCGTTGAAGTCCCACAGCTGGACCTTGGTGCCGTTCTCGTCGATCTGGTCGAGGTCGGCCTCGAGGTAGCGGTTGCTCGCGCCATTGCGGAAGTAGAAGTACCCGTCCGCGTCGACCGAGACGTAGAACCACTGGTTACGCGCGTACGCGTCGCAACCCCACAGCGAGATCGGAGTGCCGTTCTCGTTGATAGAACCCGTGTCGGCGTCGAGGCAGAAGCCGTTGGCGACCGACTGGATGAGGTACGGCTGCGGGTCCTCATTGGATGCCGTACGGGCATCCTTGCGCGCGCCCGGAACGTTGACCGGGGTGAGCTTCAGTCCCGCGATCGACGTGACCCGCTGGCCGTGGTCCTTCGGTGCGTCGGCCGCGCTCGCCGACGGCGCGGCCAGCAGGCCGAGCACGGCGGCAGACGTCGCGGCGGCAGCAACGAGCCCCTTGAGATTACGCATTCATGCCCCTTTGTTTCCCCAGCAGACCCGGGCAGCCACGAGCGGGCTCCCCGGAGAAGATCCCCCCATCAGGGCCTTCGACGGCGATCATCCCTTCGGGGGACAAATCAGTCGACCCGATTGAGCGTGCAGGCAAAAACGCAGGTCAGAGCAGGTAACGAAGCATGATGCTCGTACGACTAACGGGTGAGGCGAGCAATCCTGGGGGATTCGATGTTGCACATCCGGCTCACGTGGCATGACCTGACGCGGATCGGTCTCGCGCCGTGCGCCGACCCGTTCGGCGAGATCGTGGCGAGTCTCGATCTGCTGCGCCGAAGATCCGGCGTCGGCGCGTTCGGCTGGTGGAGACAGCGGGTCCGCACCCGCCTGCCCGCGTCGATGCCCCTGCTGCTCTGGCTCTCGCGCACCGCTCCGGAGCTGCTGATGCCCGCGGCGGGCCGTCATGACTTCGAAGCCGGGCTGACCGCGCTCAAGGAACTCGGCACGATCGAGGAAGCGCTTACCGGCTCGCAGCTCGAAGCGCGGGATCCCATCCAAGCCTTGCGTGACTACTACGAAATCGCGGTCGCGCCGCACTGGGAGACGATCCGCTCGCAGGTCGAGGCCGACCGCGAGATGCGCGCACAGATCCTGCTGGAGAACGGCGTCGACGCGCTGCTCACCAGCCTGCCGTGGCTGCAGTGGAGCTATCCGGTGCCGGAAGGCCCTGAACTGGGCCGCGGGCTTTCACTGGTCCCCGCCTACTTCGCCGCGGCGCCCACGATGATCGGGGCCGGGCCGAACCCGCCGCGCCTGCTCTACCCCGCCGCGCGGCTCGGCACGCCGGCCGCGAAGCCCCGTCAGGTCCGGGTTCCCGTGCCGTCCAAGGCACTCGCCGCGCTTCTCGGGCCGACGCGCGCGGAGGCGTTGCTGATCCTCGCCGTCGGCTGTGGCACGTCCGAGCTGGCCGAGCGGCTCGGCGTGAGCCCGTCGGCGGTCAGCAAGCACACGGCGGTGCTCCGGGAAGCGGGGCTGATCACCACGCACCGCGACCGGAACACCGTCCTGCACTCGCTGACGCCGCTGGGCGACGCGTTGCTACGCAGTTAGCTTCGGCAGCACTTCGCGGCCGAACGTCTCGATCCACTGGTCCTGGTTGCGGCCGACGTTGTGCACGTAGATCCGGTTGAACCCGGCGTCGACGTACTTCTGCAGCGACGCGCGGTGCACGTCGGGGTCGGACGAGACGACCATGCGGCCCTCGAAGTCCTCCTTGCGCACCAGCTTGGCCATCTGCGCGAAGTCGAACGGCGAGCGGATGTCGGCCTTCGGGAACTTCATGCCGCCGTTGGGCCACTGGTCCATCGCGTTGGCCCAGGCCTCCTCGTCGGTCTCGGCCCACGAGAGGTGCACCTGCAGCAGCTTCGGCATCTCGTCGGGGTCCTTGCCCGCCTTGCGCGCGCCCTGCTCGAAGTTCTCGACGATGCCGGCCAGCTTCTCGATCGAGGCGCCGGGCGTGATCAGGCCGTCGGCCAGCTCGCCGGTCTTGCGCGAGGTGTACGGGCCGGCCGAGGCGATGTAGATGGGCGGCGGCGGTCCCTCCGGCAGCGTCCACAGGCGCGTGGTGTGCAGCTTGAAGAACTCGCCGCTGTGCTTGACGTCCTTGCCGGTGAACAGCTTCCGGATGATCTCCAGCGCCTCGAACATGCGCCGGACCCGCTCCGGGGCCTCCGGCCAGTAGCCGCCGATGATGTGCTCGTTGAGCGCCTCACCGGAGCCGATGCCGAGCCAGGTGCGGCCGGGATAGGTCGCCTCCAGTGTCGCGGCGGCCTGCGCCACGATCGCCGGGTGCAGCCGGAAGGACGGGCAGGTCACGCCCGGCCCCAGGTCACCGGTGGTGTTCTCGGCCAGCGAGGCGAGCACGCTCCACACGAACGAGGCCTCGTTCTGCTGCGGCACCCACGGCTGGAAGTGGTCGGCGGCCATCTGCCCGGAGAACCCGTGCTCCTCGCCCAGTTTCGCCAGGCGGATCGACTCCCTCGGCGAGAACTGCTCCAGCGCCGCCGCCAGTCCGATCTGTACTTCAGTCACGAGCTTCCTTTCAGCGGTACCGCTCGACGAGCTTGGCCAGTTCGTCGAGCTTGGTGAGGGTCTCGGCCTCCGGCTTGGTGCCGAGCAGGAGCGTGATGCGCTCCACCCCTGCTTCAACATAGCCCTCGAGCACGTCCAGGTTCTTCGTACCGACGCCGAACACCGAGACCGGGAAGTCGCCTGCGTGCTCGTGGAGCAGGTCCAGCTGCGCCTGGATCTGCGAGCGCTCGCCCACCCCGTTCGGGGTCCACACGTCGCCGTACCGCTTGAGCCGGTTGAGCGCGGCGGGCGTGTTGCCGCCGACGTAGATCGGCGGATGCGGCTTCTGCACCGGCTTCGGCCACGCGCCCATCGGCCCGAACTCGACGTACTTGCCGTGGAACTCCGGCGCGTCCTTGGTCCAGATCTCCTTCAGCGCGGCCAGCTGCTCGTCGAGCTTGGCGCCCCGCGTGCGCGGGTCGGTGCCGTGGTCGGCCATCTCCTCGCGGTTCCAGCCCGCGCCGACGCCGAACAGGAAACGGCCGCCGGAGACCAGGTCGAGGCTCGCGACCTCCTTGGCCGTGTGAATGGTGTCGCGCTGCATCACCAGCGCGATCCCGGTGCCGAGCAGGAGGTTCTCGGTCGCGACCGCGGCGGCGGTCAGGGAGACGAACGGATCGAGCGTGCGGTAATAAACTCGCGGCAGCTCGCCACCGCCTGGATAGGGCGTCTCCCTGCTGAGCGGGATGTGCGAGTGCTCGGCGACGAAGAGCGATTCGAAACCACGCTCTTCCAACGCCTTGCCCAGCAGATCGGGCCGGATTCCTTCATCGGTCACGAAAGTCGCTACGCCGAACTTCATACTCAAGATCTACCCCACGGGGCTGGCGGGTATTCCCCGACACTCCGGACCGGGGACGACAACGCGGGGGGCGCGCATGACGGAGACGCACTTCGAAGCGATGTACCAGGCAGGAGACACCCTGCCGTGGGACATCGGCGGGCCGCAGCCCGTGGTGACCAGGCTGGCCGAGGAGGGGCGGTTCGCCGGCGCGGTGCTGGACGTCGGCTGCGGACTCGGCGGCAACGCGCTGTTCCTGGCCGCGCGCGGGCTCGACGTGACGGCGGTCGACATCGCGCCCCGCGCGATCGAGCTGGCTTCGGAACAGGCGGCCGCCCAGGGCGTGGACGTCGCGTTCGACGTCGCCGATGTGACCGATTTGGCCGGTTTCCCGAGCCGGTTCGACACCGTGCTGGACAGCGCGCTCTATCACTGCCTGACCGAGCAGGCGCGGGCCGACTGCCTGGTCGCGCTGCACCGGGTCACCCGGCCGGGCGCGACGCTGCACATCGTCTGCTTCTCCGACCGGCTCCCGCCGTCGCTGCCCGCCGGGATGCGGATCAGCGAGCGGAACCTGCGCGAAACCGTCAGCGGCGGCTGGGAGATCACCGATCTCGCCGAGACGCTGTACTCGACCGCGCAGACACTGGCGGAACTGCGCGCCCGGATCGCTCCCTTGCACGACGAGCTGCCGCCGGACGCGCTGGACACGCTGACCACCGACAGCGCGGGCAAGGTGCTACTGCCCGCGTGGCGGCTCAGCGCGGCCCGGCGCTAGACGTTGCGGCGGTACTGGCCGCCGACCTCGAAGAACGCCTCGGTGATCTGACCGAGCGAGCACACCCTGGCCGCGTCCATCAGCACCCCGAACAGGTTGCCGCCCCGCGTCGCCGCCTCGCGCAGCGTCTTGAGCGCCTGCTGCGCGTCGGCGGTGTGGCGGTGCTGGAAGTCGTGCAGCCTGGCCAGCTGCGACTCCTTCTCGTCCTCGGTCGCGCGGGCGAGCTCGACCTCCAGCTCGTGGGCGTCCGGGTCGTCGTTGCGGAACGTGTTGACGCCGACGATCGGCAGCGAGCCGTCGTGCTTGAGGCGTTCGTAGAGGATCGACTCGTCCTGGATCTTGCCGCGCTGGTAGCCGGTCTCCATCGCGCCGAGCACGCCGCCGCGCTCGGAAATCCGGTCGAACTCGACCAGCACGGCCTCTTCGACCAGGTCGGTCAGCTCGTCGATGATGAACGAGCCCTGCAGCGGGTTCTCGTTCTTCGACAGGCCCCATTCCTTGTTGATGATCATCTGGATGGCCATCGCGCGGCGCACCGACGAGGCACTCGGCGTGGTGATCGCCTCGTCGAAGGCGTTGGTGTGCAACGAATTCGCGTTGTCGTACAGCGCGCAGAGCGCCTGCAGCGTGGTGCGGATGTCGTTGAAGTTCATCTCCTGCGCGTGCAGCGAGCGCCCGGAGGTCTGCACGTGGTACTTGAGCTTCTGCGAGCGGTCGTTGGCGCCGTAGCGCTCGCGCATGGCGACCGCCCAGATCCGGCGGGCGACCCGGCCGAGCACCGAGTACTCGGCGTCCATGCCGTTGGAGAAGAAGAACGACAGGTTCGGCGCGAAGTCGTCGATGTCCATGCCGCGCGCGAGGTAGGACTCGACGTAGGTGAACCCGTTCGACAGCGTGAACGCGAGCTGCGAGATCGGGTTCGCGCCCGCCTCGGCGATGTGATAGCCGGAGATCGAGACGGAGTAGAAGTTGCGGACCCCGTGCTCGATGAACCATTCCTGGATGTCGGCCATCATCCGCAGGCTGAACTCGGTCGAGAAGATGCAGGTGTTCTGGCCCTGGTCCTCCTTGAGGATGTCGGCCTGCACCGTGCCACGCACGTTGCGCAGCGCCCACTCGCGCAGCTCGGCGGCTTCTTCGTGGCTGGGCTCGCGGCCGTGCTCCGCCTTGAACGCCTCAACGCGCTGGTCGATCGCGGTGTTGAGGAAGAAGGCGAGGATCGTCGGCGCGGGACCGTTGATGGTCATCGAGACCGAGGTGTTCGGCGACGTGAGGTCGAAGCCGTCGTAGAGCACCTTCATGTCTTCCAGCGTCGCGATGGAGACGCCGGAGGTGCCGACCTTGCCGTAGATGTCGGGGCGGGTGTGCGGGTCGTGGCCGTACAGCGTCACCGAGTCGAACGCGGTCGAGAGGCGCTTCGCGTCCGAGTCGGCCGAGAGCAGCTTGAACCGGCGGTTGGTGCGGAACGCGTCGCCCTCACCCGCGAACATGCGCGCCGGGTCCTCGCCCTCGCGCTTGAACGGGAAAACGCCTGCGGTGTAAGGGAAGTAGCCAGGCAGGTGTTCGCGGCGCAGGAACGACAGCAGCTCACCGGACTCGGTGTAGCGCGGCAGCGCGACGCGGGGGATCTTGTTGCCGGACAACGTCTCGCGCCACAGCGCGGTGTGCAGCTCCTTGTCACGGATCTTCACGACCAGCTCTTCGGCCTGGTAAGACTCGGCCAGCGCGCGGAACCGCTCCAGCAGCCTGGTCGACTCACCGTCCACATCGGACGCGGCGGCCGCGAGCAGCCCGTCGATGGCGTCGGTGTCGGCGTCGACGGCCGCCAGCGCCTGGCGAGCGGCGTCGAGGTGCTCGACCTGGCGGACCGCGGCGACCTGCGCCTCGGTCTCCCGGTGGTACGCGCGCACGGTCTCGGCGATGTCCGCGAGGTAGCGCGCCCGGCTCGACGGGATGATCGTGCTGGCGTCGGTGGACACCTTGCCCTCGACATGCGGCAGCACACCGGCCGAAACGGACAGTCCGCGTTCGGCGAGCGTGTCGCGCAGGTTCTGGTACAGCGCGGTCACGCCGTCGTCGTTGAACTTCGCCGCGCTGGTGCCGTACACCGGCATCTCCTCGGGCGCGGACCCGAACGCCTCGCGGTTGCGGACCAGCTGGCGCGCCACGTCGCGGCGCGCGTCCTCGGCGCCGCGGCGCTCGAACTTGTTGATCGCCACCGCGTCGGTGAAGTCGAGCATGTCGATCTTCTCCAGCTGCGACGCGGCGCCGAACTCGGGCGTCATCACGTACAGCGACTGGTCCACGTAGTCGACGATGCCGGCGTCGCCCTGGCCGATACCCGGCGTCTCGACGATCACCAGGTCGAATCCGGCGGCCTTGCAGGCGAGCACCGACTCGCTCAGCCCGACCGGGATCTCGCCGCTGGTGGTGCGGGTGGCGAGCGAGCGGAAGAAGACCGGGCTGCCGTCGAGGCAGTTCATCCGGATGCGGTCGCCGAGCAGCGCGCCGCCGCCCTTGCGCCGCGACGGGTCGACCGCGAGCACCGCGATCCGCAGCTTGTCCTCCTGGTCGAGGCGGAACCGGCGGATCAGCTCGTCGGTCAGCGACGACTTGCCCGAACCACCCGTTCCGGTGATGCCGAGCACCGGGACGGTCTTGAGCTTGGCGGCCTCGCGGATCATGTCGAGCGCCTGCTCGGGCAGCGTGCCGGTCTGCAGCTGCGTGATGGCGCGCGCGAGCGACGGGATGTCGCCGAGCATCAGCTTGTCGACCGCCACGCCGCCCTGCGCGGACAGGTCGACGTCGCACTCCCGGATCATCAGGTTGATCATCCCCGGCAGGCCCATCTCGTAGCCGTCCTCCGGCGAGAAGATGCGCGCGACACCCCGCGAGTGCAGCAGGTCGATCTCCTCGCGGACGATGACGCCGCCACCGCCGCCGTAGACCTTGATGTGGCCCGCGCCGCGCTCGGCGAGCAGCTCGACCAGGTAACTGAAGTATTCGACGTGCCCGCCCTGATAGGCGCTGATCGCGACGCCCTGGACGTCCTCGGCGATCGCGGCCGTGGCGACCTCGTCGACCGACCGGTTGTGCCCCAGGTGCACCACCTCCGCGCCCTGCGACTGCAGGATGCGGCGCATGATGTTGATCGAAGCGTCGTGCCCGTCGAAGAGACTCGACGCGGTGACGAACCGGACGGGGTTCACGGGACGGTGCAACTCTGCGGCCATCCCTCCAAAATACTAGGACTTCCGACTATTCCCAACCCGTAGCAACCCGTGATTGCGCTCACGCGCCCCCAGAAATCAGTCCGTGTCGGTCGCGGCCAGCACGGCCAGTGTCCGCTCGTCCACCCGGAGTGCGGCGAAACCGAACTCCGGGATGTCCTGTTCGAACCACGGCGTCACCGCCTGGAACCGCCACCAGCGCAGCCGCCCCGCGAGCGCGGCGACTTCCTCGACCGGCTCGTCCGGATCGGCACCGGCCAGCGCGGCCACCGACTCCCACAGCGCGGCGCGGCCATAGGCGCCACCCCGCGCCGACGAGTAGGAACCGCCGTTCGCCGCGGCGCAGAAGAGCGTGGTGACGACCTCGTCGAAGGTCGCCGTACGGAAGACCAGGCCGTCGGGCTCGAGCCCGCGGAGGCTCTCCAACGGGAGCCCTGCCAGTGTCGAGGCGCCGAAAATGTCCCCGATCGGGTAGGCGAACTCGAACACCTCGGCTTCGGCCCGCCCGTTCGACCGCTCCAGCCAGCCGCGCACCGCCGACGTCATCCGCTCGCGCTGCCCGCTCGCCGTGATCCGGGTCGCGACCTGCGGTGACCCGGCCGTCAGCACGGCCTTCTCCTCAGCCTTCGTCAGGAAGTAGTCGGCGGAGTAGGAGCCGCCGCCCCGGATGTCGTAGTCCTGGAGATCGAAGTCCCGTTCCGAGGAATCGAGTCGCAGCGGAAGCGCCGCCAACGGGTGGTTCAGCTCGTGCCTGAGGTCCTCCCCCACCTCGCCCGGATCGATACCCCGCGTGACCATTTCCTGAAGCAAGCAGGCGTAAAGCTCTGCGTTCGCCTCGTCGGCGACCGCCTCCGCGAGGAGGCCGAGCAGCACCTCCCGCGGCTGCGCGAACGCCAGCCGCGCGGCCGTCAGCCAAGCCGGTTCCGCGCCGGCGAGCGCCGCCTCGATCGCGGCGCGCGCGTGCTCCGCGCCGCGAGTCATGGCCAGCACCCGTCCGATGACTTCCGCTTCCTCGCGGCTCGCTTCGGCGACGAGAGCAAGCAGCCTGGACACCGGCCAGCCGATCAGTTCCGGGTAATCCAGATTCCCGAACGCGTCCACGGGAAGTGTTCCAGTCACGCCATCACCTTAAAGCCTGGACGGCTACCCGGAATGGTTCCCGGGTAGCCGTCGAGCCGAAATGTCAGAAGTCCAAGAAGGACGTCTTGATGTAGTAACCGTCCTTCATGGACGGATCCTTGATCAACTCGGTCTCCATCCGGCGGGGACTCACGAAACTGTTCGTCTCCTTCACCCAGATACGGCCGATCTTGCTGGTGTCCACCCCCGGGTCGAAGTGGTAGTGGATCACCGTCGTCTGCTTCGTGCCGCTGAGAAAGTTCGCGACCTTGTCCTTGTTGCGATCGAGATTGGCCTGCGTCCAGTGCTCCGCGGTGGGCAGGTCGACGAACGTCGACGCCTTGGGTTTGCCGCGATTCCTCAGATAATCGTCGTCCTTGGCGACGTGGCGGTCGATCGTGTGCCCACGCTCCGGCGACTCGTGGTAGTTCAGGTCGCAGTTGTGGACCAGCAGCTGCGCGTCGGTGATGTAGTAGTTGTGGTCCCCCGCGACCTCGAAGTTGTAGACCGTGGTGCCGGTCATCGAACTCGTGATCGCGGTGATGGGCTGTTCGGCGCCGGAGAGCGTGCTGAGCCTGTCCCCGACGCGGAGTTCGCCCGCGTCGATCCAGCCCTTGCCGACCACCCAGAACGGATGCTGCGGGGTGACCCGCAGTGAGGTCCCGGTCGTGGTGATCGTGAGGATCTGGTCCGCGTGTTTGTTGAACAGCCCCACCACACTGCGCAGCTGCGATCGCCCGGTGGCGAGATCACGGGCCCAGACCTGGTCGCCGACGGCGATCAGTTCGATCGGCTTCGCGCCATGGTCCGTGGCGACCGTCGTGCCCGCGGGGAAACAGTTGCAAGGCTTACCGGGTGGTGCCTTGGGGCCGGTCTTGAGACCCCAGCGGCCACCCGCGCCGATCACGAACTCGGCGAGCGCGCTCATCAGCAGGAATGTCTGCGGGTCGCCGATGCCCGCCGGGTCAGGGCCCCCGTTGCCGAAGGCGACCACCTGCATCTGGAATTTCGCGCTGCACAGGCTGGACTGGGCCCGGCAGGCGTCGACCAGCAGGTTGAAGACCCCGAACCGCGGGTCCTTGAACGGGTGATCGGTGGGGAAGTAGCGCTCGGGGTCGGTCCCGACCTGCCGCTTCAGCGCCTCGATGAGCTCACGCAGGCCAGGAGCGTCGGCACCGAGCGCGACACCGTTGAGGTAGAAGATCCCGGTCTCGGGGTCCTGCCAGGTGACCAGGCCGTTGCCGTGGTCGGTCAGCGCGCCGAGCTCGTCGTCCAGCGGCAGACCGGGACCGTTTGGCGGGTCCGCGTTCTGCTGGTCCTGGTTCCGCTTCTCCTGCGCGGCCTTGCGAGTCGCCTCCTCGGCCCGGTCGGCCGCCTTGCTGGCCTCGACCGCCATGTCGCGGGCCCGCTGGGCCGACGAGGCGACGTTGTCGGCGTGCTGCTGCGCGCTCGCGGCGGCACTTTCCGCCTTGGTCGCGTCGTTCTCCGCGTTCGTCGCCGCGCTCCTGGCCGCGGCAGCTTCGGCTTCGGCGTTGGACGCCGCCGAGCGTGCCGCGGCGGCGTCGCGCCCGGCCGCGGCCGCGGACCGGCCGGCCACCGCCGCGTCGTTGTTGGCCGCGTTGGCCGCCTTCCGCGCCAGCACGGCGTCGGCGTGTGCTTGCGCGTCGGCTTGGTTCGCGCGCTGGGCGGAGGCGCGCGCCGCCGCGCCGTCCGTCGCGGCGTCCGCCGCCGCCTGCTGGGCGTCCGCCGCCCACTTCGCCGCGTCCGCCGAGGACTTGGCCGCCTCCGCCGCCGCGTCGAACGCGGGCTTGATCTCACCGGAGGCCCTGGTCGCGGCGTCCGCCGCCGTCTTCGCCGCGGCCACGGCCTCGGCTGCCCGGTTCACCGCGGCCTGCGCCTGTTCGGCGCCGACCGTCCTCGCCTGGTTCGCCACCGTGATGACGAAGTCGGCGGCGAGGTCGGTCCCGGTGAACGGCGTCGCCACGGTGATCGCCGTGTTCGCGGGATCGGTGATGGCTTGTGAAGACGCTCGCGCCGCCAGCGAGGCCTGAACCGCCAAGCTCGCTTGAGTAGCGGCCGAAACCGCTTCGGCCGCGGCCTCGTCAGCCTCGGTCTTCGTTCGCTCAGCGGCGGTCAGCGCCTGCACCGACTCGGAAGCGGCCTGCCCGGCGAGCGCGCTCGCGGCTTGCGAAGCCTCAGCCGCCTGCGCTTCGCCCGCGGTCGCCTCTTCGGAAGCCGCGTTCGCCTGCAGCGCGGCGGCGTGTGTGGCCGCCGCTTCGGCCTCGGCCTGGTTTGCCGCCGCGTTGGCCCGTGCCGCGGCCGCGGCCGCCTGCTGCGCCGCCGCCCGTGCCCGTGCCGCCGCGCGCGTCGCTTCGGTCGCCGCCGCCCGCGAGGCCACCGCGGCGCCGGTCGCCGTGTTGGCCGCGCCCCGAGCCGCGGTCGCGGCTCCCCTGGCCGTGTTCGCCTCGGTGCGCGCCTGGTCGGCCGCGGCACGGGCGGGTGCCTCGTAATAACCGCCCCGCGCGGCCGCCGCGGCGGCTTCGTTCGCGGCAGCACGCGCCTCGGTGTCACGCTGCGCACGCTCGGCCTCGAACGCGCGGTCCCGTGCCCGCGTCGCGTTGTCCGCCTCGGTGTTCGCGTCGCGATCCAGCCCGGCCGCGATGCTGTCCTGAGCCTCGGCGCGCTGACGTGCGCCCAGTGCGATTCCCGCCTGGCGATCGGCTTCGCCACGCGCCGAGTGGGCGACCGCGGCCTGCTGCTCGGCGCGGCTGCGTGCCGCCGCGGCCTTGGCCCGTTCCCGCTCGGCCGTCGCCCGTGCGGCGGCCGCGGTCGCGGCTTCCCGCTCCGCGGTGATCCGCGCGTTGCGGGTCCGTTCCGCGGCAGCCCATGCCCGCGCCTCGGCGGCTTCCGCTGCCTGCCTCGCCGCCTTCGTGCGGACGGCGGCGTCCTTGGCGGCGTCGGCCTGCACCCGCGCGGCTTCGGCGATCGACGCCGCGGCCTTCGCGTGTTCTTGCGCGTGCAGTCGCCACTGCTCCGCTTCTTTGGCATGCCGTTCGGCCAGCTCTTGGGCGTTGGTCGCTTGGTCTGTGAAGGCGGTCGCGTCGACGGCGTGCGAAGCGGTCTCCGACGCCTTGGCCGCCGCCAGCGCGGCACCGGCCATGCCCGCGGCCATCTGCGCCCACTCGACGCCATAGGTCAGCCCGGTCTCGACCAGTACGTTCGCCTCGACCTGGGCACGCACCGAGGCGGTCTGCGCGTCGGCCGACGCCTGGTTCGCCAGTGCGAGCTGCCTGCCGACCTCGGCCTTGACCGCGTTGAACGCGTCAGCCGGATGCTGGCCGCCCGCCTTGTTGGCCATCAGGATCTGCTCGGCCTTGCGGGCTTCGGTGCCCGCGGACACCAGCGCGTTGGCGGCCCGTTCCAGCGCGTTGACGCCGTTGCCGTGCACCACCAGCAGATTCCGGCGGGCCTGCGAGGCACGCGCGGACTTCTTCGCCAGCTCGGAAAGCTCCTCCGCGGCCTTGTCGCGGGCTTCCTGGTCTTTGATCGCCTGCTCACGAGCGTCCGCGTCGGCCTTCGCCGCCACCAGGTATCCAGTGTTCAGGAACTCCGCGATGGCGGCGTCGCCCGCGTCCAGTGCCGCCTGCGCCGCGGCTTTGACCTTCGGCCCTGCCGCACCCACGAGCATCGTCACGCGCGCGCGGTTCTCCGTCGCGCGAGCCTGCGCGCCCTGGCTGGTCGCAGCGTCCCGCTGTTGCGCGATTCCCTTGCCGTAAGCCAGGAAAGCGGCCCGATCGCTGTCGGTGCCCGCGAGCACCCGCGTGACCTCGGCGTTGAAGTACGGACCGCCGGTTCCCGCCAGCGGCTCGATCTCGGCACGGTCGCGGCGAGCCTGCTCCGCCTTGCGGGCGGCCGCCAGCGCCTGAGCCTGGTTCAGGCCGGTGTCGAGGAAGGCCCTGATCGCGGCGCTGTCCCCGGCGGCCAGCGCGGCGGCCGCCGCGTCGCGGACTTCGAAGTCCTCCGCCAGCTCCGCATTGTCGGCGACAATCTGCCGAAATCGAGGATCACTGAGAAAACCGGCCGGCAGACCGGTCTTGCCGTCCCATTCGGGATAAGGCTCCGACCAAGCGGGCTGCACCCCGGGCGGCGGCGGGTCGGCCTGCACGGCCGCTTGTGCCGGCGGATGCAGCAATCCCGCGAAAACCGCTGTCACAAGGGAAAAAACCACTGCTCTTCGAGCGCGTGGCACACTCATCGAACCCCCAGATTTAATGAATGGTGATTAAGCCTCAAAGGCCTTACCGAATCGTCGACGGCGATTTCGGTGAAGAAGAACGCAGGCAGCACAAACCAACGCGCATCCGCGCGTCACCCACTTGACGAAAATTCCCACCTAAAACCCCAGTGTCACGAACCTATTCGACGAAGCACGGGGGCGCAATTGTGAACCACGTCACTCCGGCGCCCGTTCGGCGCGCACCAGTGCTAATTGGCGAGCGCACCAGGGGCCCGGGTGCCAAGATTGCCGCCATGACCACGCTCAAAGCACAACTGCACGACGACCTCACGACCGCCATCAAGGCACGCGACGAGCTCCGGTCCGCCACGCTCAGGCTCACCCTTTCGGCGATCAGCTACCAGGAGACGGCGGGCACCGAGCCCCGCGTCCTCTCCGACGACGACGTCCTCAAGGTGATCGCCCGCGAGGTGAAGAAGCGCCGCGAGGCCTCGACCGCCTTCGAGAAGGGCGGCCGCGCCGAGTCCGCCGCCCGCGAGCTGGCCGAGGCCGAGGTGCTGTCGGCCTACCTGCCGAAGCAGCTCTCGGACGACGAGCTGACCGCCATCGTCGCCGCCGCGGTGGCCCAGGCCAAGGCCGACGGCGCGGAGGGCGGCAAGGCCATGGGCGCGGTCATGAAGGTCGTGAAGCCACAGGTGGGCGACCGGGCCGACGGCGCACGCGTGGCCGCCGAGGTCAAGCGCCTCCTGCTCGGCTAAGTCGTGAGTGTTTTGGCCGGTCCTAACCCATGCCTGGCAGTTAGGGTCGGCTGAACGTTGTGAACGGGGCGTTCACAACGCTGAACGACGCAAACGCCCCGCTCACTACGTCCACCCCCACGCTGGCTGGTGATCGGGTCGCCGACGGTGGCCAGGCCTTCGCGAAACCCGAGTTTGGGCCACTGAATGGCCCAAACTCGGGTTTCGCATGCTCACGCGTCGATCGACAACGCAAGCCACACTTACGAGCCCTCACCAGTGCCCAAAGCGGACCACGTCGTCAAAGGCGCGGCGCGCGACCTTGCGCACCGAGGACCCGGGCGAAGCCTCGGTTTCCGCGGCGTGGCCGAGCGCGACGACACCGATCGGCTCGTGGTCTTCCGGCACGCCGAAGTCCGCGCGCAGCTTCTTCACGGCTTCAGGCCCGATGCCGGTGTAGACCGCGCCGAGGCCTTCGTCGACGACGGTCTGCAGGATCAGCAGCGTCGCCATGCCGGTGTCGATGTCCCAGAACGGCACCGGCCAGCGGGCTTCGTCGCGGTCGGTCCAACCCTTGTCTTCACGGGCGTAGCGGTCGAGATACACGTTCTTGACCGACAGCGGAATGATCACGACCGGCGCGGTCTTCACGGTTTCGTGCGTCCACGCCGCGCCGTACTCCCAGAACCGCTTCAGCTCATCGCCCTGCAGGACGAGAAAGCCTTGGCCTTGCGAGAAACCGGCGGACGGCCCGCGTAAGGCGTTGCGCAAGATGCGCTGGAGGCTCTCGTCCGAGACCGGCTCGTCGGTGAACTCACGCACCATGCGACGACGGCGCACCACATCCTGGAATTCCACGGTGACCCCCTAGATCGAAATAACCACTCGACCGTAACCGCAAGATGGAGGCGTGAACACCTTCGACGCACAGGCGGTTTGGCCAAGGCTGTCCGCCGAGCTACGCGCGGAGATCGACGACTTGGTCGTCGCGCGGCGGAACATCCAGGCGATCGTGGCCTTTCGAGACCGCTCGGGCATCGAGCCCAGGCCGGGGATCGCCAACGCAGCGGAGCTCCTCCAGTACCGGCTCGACGCGCTACTCGGCCAAGAAGGGGCGTGAGTGGTATGGCCGGATTATTGAGAGAAGCCCAGCCCGACGTGTTCTGTGCTGGCCGGCGTGAGCTTCCTGGCCAAGCTCGATGAGGTGCCGACCTCGGCCAAGCGGTGAAGCGAGAGGGCCATTCGGTGCTTAGTAAACACTCGGGGGCACCCTCGCTGCGCGACCAGACTCGATGAGATGCGTGCGAGTGGTGACTTTGCTGCATCTAGCGGAGCGGTGTTACCACTCGCGCTTGCCTCTAGGACCTGGACAGGGCTCCACAGCTGCGCTCGGCGCAGCAAGGACCCCTCACCTGCGCACGTCAGGCCGGGTCGTGAGTGGTATGGCCGGTTAGAACCGGCCATACCACTCACGAGCACCACTCACGAGGGTCAGCGGGCGTTGGCCGCCCGGAGCGCGATCCACTGGCGCATCGCGTACTCGACGAGGGTGATCAGCGTCTGCTTGGTCGACTCGCGGTCGCGGGCGTCGCAGCGCACGATCGGGATGCTCGGGTCGATCGAGAGTGCCTCGCGCACGTCGTTGATGTCGTGCTGGAGGATCCCGTCGAAGCAGTTCACGCCGACGATGTACGGGAGGCCGCGGTCCTCGAAGAAGTCGACCGGGGCGAACGAGTCGGCGAGGCGGCGGGTGTCGGCGAGGACCACCGCGCCGATGGCGCCGCGGACCAGGTCGTCCCACATGAACCAGAAACGCTGCTGGCCGGGGGTGCCGAACAGGTACAGGATCAGGTCGGCGTCGAGCGAGACGCGGCCGAAGTCCATGGCGACCGTGGTGGTCGACTTCTTCGGGGTGGCGTCCAGGTTGTCGATGCCGGTGCTCGCGTCCGTCATCATCGCCTCGGTGGTGAGCGGGACGATCTCCGACACAGAGCCGACGAAGGTCGTCTTGCCCGCACCGAAGCCGCCCGCCACGACGATCTTCGCCGATGTCATGGTCGGCGGCGCGGTTTCCCGCGGTGCCTTAAAGCCGACGGAGTCCACTCAAAACCCTTTCCATCAACACCAAGTGTGCTTCGGCGCCGTCATTGCCGGAGAGCGTCTTGTGCACGGTGACCAGTCCCGCGTCCGCCGCGTCGCTGATCAGCACTCGCGCCACGCCCAGCGGTATGCGCATGGCCGCCGCGATCTCGGCGACCGAACGCGGGGTCCGGCACTCTTCCATGATCGAGAGGCTCTCGATCTGCTGCATCGCGGCGTCGGAGAAGACCCCGACCGCGACTTCTTCCTTCGCGGAGACCAGGGTCTCCAGCTCCAACGCGTGATTCGCCTTGGTGCGGCCACCCGTCAGAGCGTACGGCCGGACGATCGCCGTCTCTTCGGCCGGATGGAGGAGATCGTCCTGCGCCGACGCGGGGTATTCGGCATAACTGGCGTAGTCGGCGTACTCCTGCGGAGCCGGGTCGAAGAGCCCGCCCGTGTCCGGCGGCGAGACTACTGAGGTCACGCGGTCTCCTTGGTCGGTCGGTTCCTGCGATGACCCCTGCTGGCCGGAGTCCTTGTCCTTCCTTCGCTGCTTCCGACGGCCACGGCCGGAGTCCAGCGTGAAGCCGTTGAGGACGTCGGCGAACGTGCCGTCGTCGCCAACCGGCCTCTCTGGGTATCCGGATCCCGTGCTCATCGAGGCATCATCCCACCGGTTCACCAATGAGTGAGCCACCCGCGCCCTGGAGTTGCGCACGCAATTCCGGAGTGAGGATCTGCCCGACCCGATCGACCAGCATCGTCATCTCGTAGGCCACCTGCCCGATGTCGCAGTTGGGGGCGGCGAGCACCGCGAGACAGGAGCCGTCGCTGATCGACATCAGCACCATGATGCCGAGCTCCATCTCGACGACCGTCTCGTTGACCGCACCCGCTTCGAAGCAGCGCGCGGCGCCCTGGGTGAGGCTGACGATGCCCGACGCGACGGCGGCGAGCTGGTCGGCGCGGTCGAGCGGGAGCCGGTTCGACGAGGTCAGCAGCAGGCCGTCCGCGGAGACGACGACCGCGTGCGCGACACCGGGCACGCGCTCGGCGAAGTCATTGACCAGCCATCCGAACTGGTTCTGCTGAGGCTGTGCCGCGTTCGGCGAGGTCATTCACCCTCCAGGTTTTCTGGGTTGGCTTCGGCCGGATGAGCTGTCCGGTGGCGTCCGCGCCGGATGCCCTGCTGGAAACTGCTCAGCCGTCCGCGCACATCCTGTGCGTCACGTTCTCGTCTGGGACCGGCGGGCGCCGCCGGTGCGGTGGCGCTGCCGGGGAGCAGCTGCTCCCCGCGCCGCCGCCTCGGCAGGCCCGCAGGGGTGAAGGTAGACGGTGCGCTCTGTGACACCGCCTGCACGGTCCGCCAGCCGTCGTCGGAGCCGAACGCCCACTCCGCCGTGGCGGTCAGTTCCGAGGCGTCCTCGGGGGCGGGCGGCGCCGCGGCGGGCACCGGCTTGGCCTGCCGCTGCGGCAACGGCGGCAGCGCCGCCTTCTCCTGCTTCGGAGCTTCGGGGGCCTTCGGAGCAGGGGAAGCCTTCTCCTCGGCGGCCTTGGGCGCTGAAGGCTCAGCGGGCTTCGCCGACGCGGACGTCTGCTTGCGGCCCCGGCTCACGCCCTGCTGGAAGCTCGACAGCCTGCCGCGCACGTCCGCCGGGTCACGGACCGGCAGGTCCGCGTTCTTGGCGGCGGCGGCCGGCTTCTCGGGATGCTCGGCGCTGCCCGGCATGAGCTTCTCGCCGCGCTGACGGCGCGGGAGACCGGCCTCGGTGAACGTCGACGGCGCCGTCTGCGTCACGGCCTGCACCTTGCGCCAGTTCTCGTCGCTGGCGAGGTCCCAGTTGGTCTTCTCCTTGGGCGTCTCGCCCTCGGCCTGCTTCTCCGCCTGCGGCGGCTTGGGCTCGCGGAACCACGCCGAGAGCATCTCGTCGAAGATCGGCGTCGTCTCGGACGTGCCCGGCTTCGCCTGCTTGGGCGGCTCGGCGGGCGCGGCCTGTTTCGCCGACTGGCTCCACCACTCGCCGAGCGCGGTGCCGTTGGCGACGAACAGTTCCTTGCCGCTGGGCAGCTGCCCGCTTTCCGAGACCGTCTCCGGCTCGGGAGCCTTGGGCGGCTTCGGCGGCTCGGCGGGCCGCTGCGGCGGGACCGTCGGCCTCGGCTGGTCGTCGCCGGAGCTGATCGGGCTGAACAGCGCGGTTCCCGAGATCTCCATGTCGGACGGCGGCCGCTCGTTCAGCGCGGCGACGTCCTCCGCGGACGGCCAGCCGGCCTCGGGCAGCGACGGCGACGGCCGGGTGCCGTTGGCCGGGCGCTGCCGCCTCGGCAGCGCGCTCGGCTGCGGCAGCGCCTGGCCGGGCTGCTGGTGCTGCTGCGGGGACGCCGGGATCGGGCCGGTGTGCTGCAGGTCGCCGCCGTACGGGGTCATCACCAGCTCGGGCGGCACGGAGACAGTCGCGCGGACACCGACGATGTCCTTGCCGCCGTGCAGCGAGACTCCGATGCGGTGACGGCTGGCCAGCCGCCCGACCACGAACAGGCCCATCCGGCGCGAGGTGGCCAGGTCGACCGAAGCGGCTTCGGTCAGCCGCGAGTTGGCCTCGGTGACCTCGGCCTCGTTCATGCCGATGCCCTTGTCGAGGATGTCGATCGAGAGCGAGCGGTCGTCGGCGATCCGCACGGCGACGGTCACTTTGGTCTCCGGCGCGGAGAACGCGGTCGCGTTGTCCAGCAGCTCGGCGATCAGCCGGGTCAGGTCGCCCGCCGCGTAGCCGACGATCTTCGCGGTCGGCGGCGGCTGCACGACCACCCGCTGGTACTGCTCGATCTCCGAGACCGCGCCGCGCACGATGTCGGTGGTGGTGACCGGCTGACCGGACCGGCGCGTCGACTCGGAGCCGGACAGCACCATCAGGTTCTCGTTGTTGCGCCGCATCCGCGTCGCGAGGTGGTCGAGCTGGAACAGCGTCGCGAGCTGGTCGGCGTCCTCCTCGTCCCGCTCGAGCCGCTCGATGAGCTGCAGCTGGCGCTGGACCAGGCTCTGGCTGCGGCGCGACAGGTTGACGAACACGCTGCTGTAGCCGGTGCGCATCGCGGCCTGCTCGGCGGCGAGGTGGATGGCCTGGTGGTGCACCGCGTCGAAGGCCCTGGCGACCTCGCCGATCTCGTCGTTCGCGGTGACCGGCACCGGCTCGACCTCGGTGTTCTGCGGCCTGCCCTCCTGGATGTTGCGCACGGCCTCCGGCAGCTGCGTGTTCGCGACGTCGAGCGCGCTGTTGCGCAGGATCTTCAGCGAGCGCAGCAGCTGGCGGGTGATCACGAAGACCACCGCGGCGGCGAGCACGAGCGCGCCGAAGAGCAGGACCGCGAGCAGCCCGGCGCCACTGCTGGAGCTTTCGACGAGCGCGGCCGAGGCGACGGCCGTCTGGTCGCCGAGCCGCTGCGAGACCTCGCCCAGCCTGCCGAGGATGGCCGCCGAGCTCTCGTTCCACGACTGCGCCGGTATCTTGCGGAAGGCCTGCTCCGGCGGCACGCCCGACTCGCCGAGCGCCGTCTTGATCAGCGTGTCGCGGGTGTCGGAGCCGCCGCCCGCCACCGTGCTGTCGTAGTCCTGGCGCTGCTCCTGGGACGCGGCGGCGCGGAAGTCGTCGATGTTGTCGACGAACCGCACCTGCGCGGACCGGACCTGGTTGAGCTCGGTCGGGGCGAGCGTGCCCCGCGCGATGCCGTAGTCGACCAGGCCCTGGATGAGCGAGACCTGCTCCTTGGCGACCTGCAGGTCGTGCTGCGCGCTCGGCGTGCCGCCGATGGCGTCGTCGCTGATCCTGGCGGTCAGCGCGGTGTCGAGGTTGAGCAGCGAGCCGATGATCAAGGTGTACTCGCCGATCGACTGGACCGGCGACAGCTTGCCCGCCCCGCCCTGCTCGCGCACGTCGGCCAGCCTGGCGACCTGGACGCCCGCCTCGTTCTTGATGCCGCCGATGCCCGGGTCGAGCGTGGCCGCCTTGCCCGCGGCGAGGGTGAACGGGACGACCAGGCGGTCGACCTCGCCGCGGGTGGCGGTGAGCTCGGGCGACACGCCGTTGCCCGCCGTCAGCACGGCCGCGGTCTGCGTGCGCTCGCGCTGCAGCCCGTCGGTCAGCGTCCGGATGGCGGAGTTCAGCGCCACCAGCCTGTCGATACGCTGATAGCTGTCGGACTTGCCGACCTGGTTGGCGATCGTGGTGACGCCGAGCACCAGCGCGATCAAAATCGGGACCAGCGTGACGGCGGAGAGCTTGACCGGCAGGCTCCAGTCCCGCCAGCGCAGCACCGCACGCCAGTCAGCCATCTTCCGTGGTTTGCGCGGCTGCCTGCCCAGCAGCTTCCCCACAGGCACTTGGCCTTCTCCTGCAACGGTCACCTATGTGACTCCCTGTCCGGCGTCGTCGATCCGGTTCGGCCGCTCGCGGTGTTCGCCAACCGCATCCGATCATCCCTGCCGATCCGCGTCCAGCAGCCCACGTCGTGAGGCCGCGTAAGTCAAGTTCCGCCGACGGACATCTGCGATCCCCCGGCAGGCGCCGGATTCGCATCATGCGATCTGCACCCTCATGGAGATCAGGTTTTCCGCGCCTTTCGATCACAGCTGTCGGCTTGGCGAAAGAATCGTACACCAAACGGTGACAAGTCAATTTCGCTCGCGACACGGTGTATGACCAGCGCAAATGACACGAAACAGAAGGCCACGGTGAACGCTTTTCGTCACCCCGCGTGGCCATGATGCTTTTCAGTGACCACCCGCACTGATTTTCTCGACGGCCATGTCACCCGATTAGCCTACACAGAGTAGCCAAAGCCTCTTCAGGGTGCACCCTGCGTGCACCCGATCGTGGGGTCAAGCCCAAATGTGTGCCCGATGTTGTGGCATTGCCAAGATCGACCTCGGGACAACCTCATCCACTTGGGGCTTTCTCACGCGGTCGAGCGAACCGGCAGGGCTCCTCCACCAACGTAGGCCAGCCTCGCCTGGCCGCCAAACGCGGATGACCCCAACAGAAGTCACTTAACCGGAAACTACCAACAGTAACGACTGGCAGGCTGCCAACAACCCACTGATCAGGCTTTTGTCCAATAGGCACCCATTTCGCGACAGCGAGTTACGATTCGCGTCACCAATTCGAGTGATAAGACCGTTACCGTCGAAACAGCGTTACTTCCGCGACTTTCGGACCGGAAAACGAATACCGTGTCAGAACCCCAGGGTCCGACGTGTTCCCCCATTCCGATGCGTAGTTACTATGTGCGCTCCGAACGCCCATCAGGCAACGCGGCGCACACGAATGCGGGGCGCCGGCGTCACCCACATGGACGCGTACCTTTGCCGGAGGACCACCCATGCAGGACATCGCGCACTCCCCCGCCCTCATCCCTTCGGCGCGACGGCGCCCGGTGACCCCGCCGCGGCAGCTGCCCCCGATGTTCGTGCGCGGGAACCTGGCACCGGAACCGGAGGTCGCGGGCCAGAGCTTCGACGAGATCCGCGACAGCCCCGAGTTCGTCTCGCTCCGCTCGCGGCTGCGGCGGTTCGTGTTCCCGATGAGCCTGGCGTTCTTCACCTGGTACCTCACCTACGTGCTGCTGGCGGCCTACGCGCACGAGTTCATGAGCCTGAAGGTCATCGGCGAGGTCAACCTGGCTATCGTGCTGGGCCTGGGACAGTTCGCGAGCACCGCGGTGATCACGGCCGTCTACGTCAGGTTCGCGAACCGCCGGATCGACCCGCAGGTGGACGAGGTCCGCGCGCGGGCGGAGGGAGCACAGTGACCACGGCGACCACGACTACGACGACTCTCGCGGCCACGGACACCTCGAGCGGCAACCCGTTCGTCAACACCGCGGTGTTCGCCCTGTTCGTCGCGATCACGCTCTACGTGGTCTACCGCGCGAGCACCCGCAACTCGACCACCGCCGACTACTACGCGGCGGGCAGTGTCTTCTCCGGCAGGCAGAACGGGATCGCGCTGTCCGGCGACTTCCTGTCGGCCGCCTCGTTCCTCGGCATCGCGGGCGCCATCGCGATCCACGGCTACGACGGGTTCCTCTACTCGATCGGGTTCCTGGTCGCCTGGCTGGTCGACCTGCTGCTGATCGCGGAGCTGCTGCGCAACACCGGCAAGTTCACCATGGGCGACGTGCTGGCGTTCCGGATGAAACAACGCCCGGTCCGCGCGGCGGCGGCGACGTCGACGCTGGTCATCTCCTTCTTCTACATGCTCGCGCAGATGGCGGGCGCCGGCGGGCTGGTCGCGCTGCTGCTCAACATCCACTCGCGACTCGGCCAGGCGCTGGTGATCGCGGTGGTCGGCATCATCATGGTGCTGTACGTGCTGGTCGGCGGCATGAAGGGCACCACGTGGGTGCAGATCATCAAGGCCAGCATCCTGCTCGTGTCCGGCACGCTGATCACCGTGTTCCTGTTCGGCAAGTTCGGCTTCAGCTTCTCGAACCTGCTCGCGGCCGCGGCGGAGAAGAGCCCGCTCGGGGAGAAACTGCTCGAGCCCGGCGGTCAGTACGGCGCCACCGGAACGACCAAATTGGACTTCGTGTCCTTGGCGCTGGCCCTGGTGCTCGGCGCGGCCGCGCTCCCCCACGTGCTGATGCGGTTCTACACGGTGCCGAACTCCAAGGAGGCGCGCCGCTCGGTCGTCTGGGCGACGGCGTGCATGTTCCTCTTCTATCTCTGCACCCTCGTGATCGGCTTCGGCGCGGCGGCGATCGTCGGCCCCGAAGAGATCAAGGCGGCGCCGGGCGGGGAGAACTCCGCCGCGCCGCTGCTGGCCCTGCACATCGGCGGCACGCTGCTGCTCGGCATCATCTCGGCGGTCGCCTTCGCGACGATCCTCGCGGTGATCGCCGGGCTGACGATCACCGCGTCGGCCTCCTTCGCGCACGACGTCTACGCCAACATCTTCAAGCACGGCAAGGCGGAAGCGGCGGCGGAGGTGAAGGTCGCGCGGATCACCGCGGTCGTGGTCGGCGTGCTGGCGATCGCGGGCGGCATCCTGGCGAGCGGCCAGAACATCGCGTTCCTGGTGGCGCTGGCGTTCGCGGTCGCCGCTTCGGCGAACCTGTCGACGCTGCTGTATTCGTTGTTCTGGAAGCGGTTCAACACGACCGGGACGTTGTGCGGCATCTACGGCGGCCTGATCGCGTGCCTGGTGCTGGTGTTCTTCTCGCCGGTGGTGTCGGGAACGCCGGACTCGATCGTGCAGTCGGTCGACTTCCACTGGTTCCCGCTCAAGAACCCTGGCCTGATCTCGATCCCGTTCTCGTTCCTGTGCGGCTACATCGGCACCCTGCTCGGCCCGAAGGCCGACGCGGCCAAGCACGCCGAGATGGAGGTCCGCTCCCTCACCGGGATCGGCTCCTAGCAACCCGGGATAAAGCGGGCTTTACTCCACAACGGGATAGAGCCCGCTTTATCCCGTCTTGACGCGGAGCCCGTCGACGACGATCGCCATCAGGCGCTCGGCGTCGCCGGGTGGGGCGTGCTGGCCCGCGACGCCGACGCCGTGCGCGAGCCGGAGCACGTCGACGCCGGTGATGTCGGTGCGGATGTCACCGGATTTCTGCGCCGCCTCCACCAGCGCGCCCGCCGCGCCGTACAAGTTGGTCCGGCAGAGCTGGAAGGTGTCCGAGTTCGCGTCGATCGACGCCTTGAGGCTCGCCGCGAGGCCGCTGCGGCTGAGCACGTACGTCACGTGCTCGGCGGTCCAGCGCACGAGCGCGTCGAACGGCGGCCGCTCCGCGAGCAGCTGGTGCGCGCGCTCGCTCAGCTCGGTGATCTCACCGCGGTAGACCGCCTCGATGAGCGCGATCCTGGTCGGGAAATGCCGGTACAGCGTCCCGGCGCCGACGCCGGCGCGCTTGGCGATGTCGTCCAGCGGGGCCTCGGGGCCGTGCTCGGCGAAGGCCTGCTTGGCGGCCGCCATGACCGCGTCGTAGTTGCGGCGCGCGTCCGCGCGCATGGGACGGGCGGGATCGGTTGCCGTCATGGGACACCTCCTCATCCAGGATAACCGGAGAAACTCTCCGAATTCACTTGCGTAAGTGGAGACACTCTCCATATGCTCTCATGGACGAAGCGGAGAGCTTCTCCACTTGAGTACACAGAGCACCACAGTGAGTACTGGGGAGTATTCCTTGACCGAGCAGTCCCTGTTGTCACCCCCCGCGCCACCGGAGACCCGGCGGCGCCCCGCACTCATCCTGGCGATCATCCTGACCTGCCAGCTCATGCTGATCCTCGACGCCACGGTGATGAACGTGGCACTCCCGCCCATCCAGGCGGAACTCGGCTTCTCGCGCACCGGCCTGTCGTGGGTGATGAACGCCTACAGCCTGGTCTTCGGCGGCTTCCTGCTGCTCGGCGGCCGTGCGGGCGACCTGTTCGGCAGGCGCCGCATGTTCGTCATCGGCACCAGCGTCTTCACCGTAGCCTCGCTCGCGGGCGGCCTGGCCACCTCGGCAGAGCTGCTGATCGTCGCCCGGATCGCCCAAGGCGTCGGCGCCGCGATGGCCGGCCCGAGCACGCTCGCCCTGATCGCCACCACGTTCACCGAGCCCAAGGCCCGGATGCGCGCGCTGGCGCTGTTCTCGGCGATGGCCAGCGGTGGTTTCGCCATCGGCCTGATCCTCGGCGGCCTGCTGACGCAGTGGTTCACCTGGCGGGCGGTGCTGTTCATCAACGTGCCGTTCGGCGCCGCGATCGCTTTGCTGGCACCGAAATTCGTGCCGGAGCCGGAACGCAGGCGGGCGCATCTCGACCTGCCCGGCGCGATCACCGGCACCGCGGGTGTCGCGTCCTTGGTCTACGGCTTCATCCGCGCCGCGCAGGAAGGCTGGGGTGACGCGCTCACGATCGTGGCGCTCGCCGCCGGCCTCACCCTGATCGCGACGTTCCTGACCATCGAACGCCGGGCCCGCCAGCCGCTGATGCCGCTGCGGCTGTTCGCCGACCGCAACCGCGCCGCGGCCTACGCGAACTTCTTCTTCGGGCCGATGGCGATGATGTCGATGTTCTTCTTCCTGACCCAGTTCCTGCAGGACGTGAGCCACTTCAGCGCGCTGGCCACCGGCTTCGCCTTCCTCCCGATGGCGGCCGTGCTGTTCACCGTGACCAGGCTCGTCTCACGGCTGCTGCCGAAACTCGGCCCGAAGAAGATGGCGGCGGCAGGCACCGCCGCCATGGTCGTCGGCCTGACGTGGCTGACCCAGCTCACGCCGGAAAGCCACTACGCGACGGGCATGCTCGCCCCGATGATCCTGATGGGCTTCGGCGCGGGATTCGCGTTCTCGCCGCTGAACATCCTGATCATGGGCACCGTCCCGGCCGAGGACGCGGGCGCGGCGGGCGGTGTGCTGCAGACGCTTCAGCAGGGCGGCGCGACGCTCGGGCTCGCCATCCTGGTCACCGTGTTCGGCGAAGCCACGCGCGGCATCGGCGGCGGCCCGGAGACGATCCTCGTCACCGGGATGACCACGGCGTTCATCGCGTCCGCGCTGATCGCCGCCTGCACCTTCGCGGTGGCGATGACGTTCAGAGCTTCTGACCGGCCTTGACCCGGTGGGTGACCCGGCGTTCGACGAGGAACGAGACGAACGGGACACAGCCTGCCAGCAGCACGAGCACGGTGCCCTTGATCGACCAGCGTGCCTTGATCGCCAGATCGATGGTCAGCGCCAGGTAGATCATGTACAGCACGCCGTGGATCGGTGAGTAGATCGCCGACGGCTCCGGGTTGGCGAAGCCGTACCGGAGCACCATCACGAAGCACAGCCCGAGCAGGCCGACACCGGTCACGTAGGCGGCCGCGCGGAACCGGGTCAGCGGTCCGGCCAGCGAGGCGAGCGGGGTGGTGTCGTCAGTGCGGGTGGTCATGGCTTGTCCGGGGACCTCTCGTGATCGCGAGCGTTCAGCTCGGCGAGGTAGCGGTTGTAGGCGGCGAGCTCGTCGTCCTCGCCCGCCACGGGGGCGGGCGCCGGTTTCCGCGGCGGCGGGGCCGGCGCCTCCTCCGGCTCTTCCCCGGCTTCTTCCTCAGCACGGATGCGCAGCTTGCGGATCCGGTAGAACATGAAGGCCGGGAACAACCCGAACAGCGGCCACTGCAGCACATAGCCGAGGTTCTGGAAGGTGCCGTTCGCGGAGGAGTACCGCTCCCACTGCCACCAGGCGAGCCCGCAGCAGAGCACCAGGCTCAGCAAGGACACCCCGACGATGGCGAGGCGGCGACCGGTGACCGAACTGACTGGCACGGTCACGACGCTAGCACTCGTCCCGAAGTGAGCTGCGGCTCAGTGGTCGTGAGTGGTACGGCCGATTAGAACCGGCCAAAACACTCACGACACCTTTACGGCCTGGGCGGCTTTCGCGTAGCCGTCGGCGAGGCCGAAGACCTTCTTCGCGTACTCGTTGGAGTTGTTGTAGGACAGAATGCCCTGCCACCAGCCGCCGGCGCTGGACATGTCGCGCCCGTTCGCGCACAGGTAGCGGGCCGCGGCGTAGGCGGCGTCGTCGATCTGCTGCGGGTCGCCGACACCGTCGCGGTTGCCGTCGGAGTTCCACTTCGCCCAGGTGCCGGGGATGAACTGCATCGGGCCGACGGCGCGGTCGGTCACCGGGTCGCCGTCGAGCCTGCCGCCGTCGGTGTCGCCGATGGCCTTGACGCCCGCGGAGCCGTCGAGCGGGACGCCGATGATGGGCTTGCTGGGCCTGCCGTCGGCGCCGAGCACCGCGCCGCCGTACTGGCCGTGGTTGGACTCGATGCGCCCGATCCCGGCGAGTGTCGCCCACGAGATCTTGCAGCCGGGCTGCGCGGCGCGCTGGGCGAGTTCGGCGTTGCCATAGGCGATGAGCGCCCTGGCGGGCACGCCCGTCAGCGGGGCGGCCTTGTTCGCCCATTCGGCGAGCAGGTTCTTGCCCTGGGCCTGCTGGGGTGAGGTCTCCTGCGTCGCGCCACCGCCCAAGGTGGCGTTGACCGGGGCGACCGAGCCCGGCTCGACCTGGGCCGCCGCGACCTGCAGTGCCGGGATGTCCGTGGTGGTGGGGCTGGCGACCGGGTCACTCGCCTTCGCGACGAGCCAGACACCGCCGCCCGCGACCGCCAGCACGACGGCGGTCACGCCGAGCCTGATCAGAACGGCCGTGCCCTGCTTCGAACCTGTTTGCGGGGTCGTGCGCACGAACCAGTTCCTCCAGCGTGACGGCGTTGGTGTGTTAACGAGCCCGCGCAGGTTAGCGTTACGCGGGCTGTCCAAACGTCGTCGCCGCGCCGGTTCCACCCGGCCGTGTGAGGTTCTCCCGCTATGCGGACTTCTGTTGACGCGCGAGGCGCGCCACGCACCAGGCCGGGGCGCTGCCACGGCGGAGGTGCTGGAGCACGGTCATCGGCCCGAGCCTGCGGCTCAGGTCCGACGGGCTGAGCCCGGCCGCGCGGTAGTCGAGCGCGCGCTGGTCCAGCGGGCTGATGCCCGCGTCCCACCACAGCTCGGCCTCGGAAACCCCACCGACCATCTGCCACCAGCCGGCGGCGGCCGTGAGGAGTTCGTCCGGCACGCCGGGAAGCCGCTTGCGCATGGCCTCCAGGTAGCCGGGATCGGCGTTGTCCACCTGTGCCCACCGGGCGGACCCGGTGCGTTCACGCTGGCCCGGAATACCGGGTGCGGGGCGGGGAACATCGGCAAGCCACGCGGACGCGATGCGGTCCACTTCTTGCTCCTCGGCGGTCTGCTCGCGCTCGGCCGCCCACTGCCGGATCAACGCATCCACTCCGGGATCTCCGGTCATCCCTGCCTCCTTCATCGCCCCGACTGACGAAGTTCATGACTGAACAAGCCACAACGATCTTGCTGTTGAACCCTGCGCCTGGTGCCGAGATCCACGGCCTCCCCGTGGACGGCATCAGCTGATCACGCAATGTGAGCACCGTAGGGCTGAGCAGGTCTACTCCGCCAGACTTTCCAAGCTACGAATTCGTCTACCAGCGGCTTATCGGCCTCAATCCACCCGGATGGTCGAGTGTGGACACCGGATCTCGCAATCCGTAACGCTAGGTGACGGTAAAATCGGGCGCACAGCGTTACAACCGGCATCGCCCCGCGGTGCCGGTCGATGCTTGCTTGGGGTCAGGCGAACAGATCCTTCACGAAAGTGACGACGGCTTCGGCCCCGCTGCGGAGCCAGCCGAGCACGTTGTGCACGGCGTCGGCGGACTCATGCGGCCGGGTGATCAAGAAGAAGAGCACGAGCGCGACAACACCGACGACCAGGATCTTCTTGATTTGGGGCGACATAGCTCCATCCGATCACGTCTCACCGATCACACTGCGGTGTCGTACCGATGACTCTATGTGGCCATCACTGTCGTGTCTACTCTAGAAGAATTACGGGAGTCCGGGCACGCAGACACGCTTAAGGATCATTCATGAACGATCTGGTTCTCGTTCAGCGGGACGGACCGGTGACAACGGTGCTGCTCAACCGGCCCGAGGTCCGCAACGCGGTCGACGGCCCGACCGCGCTGGCGCTCGCCGACGCGTTCCGCGCCTTCGACGCGGACAGCGACGCTTCTGTCGCAGTACTCGGAGGAGTGGGTGACGCCTTCTGTGCCGGCGCCGATCTCAAGGGCATCGGCACCGCACGGGCCAACCGCCTCGACCCCGACGGCGACGGCCCGATGGGCCCCACCCGGATGACGCTCACCAAGCCGGTCATCGCCGCCGTGCACGGGCACGCGGTCGCGGGCGGCCTGGAACTGGCGCTGTGGTGCGATCTGCGCGTCGCCGACGAGTCGGCCGTGTTCGGCGTGTTCTGCCGCCGCTGGGGCGTTCCGCTCATCGACGGCGGCACGGTCCGCCTGCCGAGGCTGATCGGCCAGTCCCGCGCGATGGACATGATCCTCACCGGCAGGCCGGTCGACGCGGCCGAAGCACTCGCCATGGGCTTGGCCAACCGGGTCGTCCCGGTCGGCGAATCCCTTACCAGCGCCCAAGAATTGGCCCGCCAGCTCGCCGCGTTCCCCCAGGCCTGCCTGCGCGGCGACCGCGCATCCGTGCTCGCGCAGCACGGCCGTCCGGGCGAAGAGGCGCTGCGCACGGAGTTCGAGATCGCGCTCGGCTCGACCGGCCTCGCGGCCGAGGCCGTCGACGGCGCGGGCCGGTTCGCCTCGGGCGCCGGGCGGCACGGCTCCTTCGACCCGAGCTGAAGGGCTCTCCCCTCGCTGCGCGACCAAGCTCGGATCAGGGGACTGTGCCCGCGCGAGTGGTACCTCCGGCCAGCACAGGTGAGTGAAGGAGGCGCTCGCCCAGCCGCCCACACGACACGTTTGGCTATCCGCTCAAACTAGAACCGCCCGCAACGCTCACGACCCCTCGAGCCCAGGGCACGAAATAAATGGCGGGCGTGCGCGATCACGGAGAACTAGGGTCGCCCGCATGCCAGACCCCGTGACGCTGCGCCCGACCCGCGAATCCGACATGCCGCTGCTCGAACGGCTGACCAACGACCCCGACGGCGCGGGCTCGTTCCAGTGGCTCGGCTGGCACGATCCCGGCCTGATGTTGCGCCGCTGGAAGGAAAACGGCCTACTCGGCCCCGAGCACGGCCAGCTGATGATCGGCCAAGGCGACACCGCGCACGGTTTCGTGTCGTGGCACAAGATTCCGACCGGTCATTGGGCCTACTGCTGGAACATCGGCCTGATCATCCAGCCCGAATCACGCGGCCAGGGCATCGGCACCGAGGCCCAGCGCCTCCTCGTGCGCTACCTCTTCGCCCACACCCTGGTCCACCGCGTCGAGGCCGACACCGAGACCGAGAACATCGCCGAGCAGCGCGCTCTCGAGAAAGCCGGCTTCACCCGCGAAGGCATCCAGCGCGGCTGGGACTTCCGAGACGGCCAGTACCGCGACAGCTACCGCTACAGCTTCCTCCGCTCGGACCTCCCCTGATCCCCGCACGGCCACCGAAAGCCCGAAAGCCACTTTCGTCAGGTCTGATAGCCCGAAAGCCACTTGGTCTCAATCGGTTGTTGCAAGTAGTGGTGGCTGATAGGAGATCGTCATGCCAGGACCCCGGTTGACGTGCGAGGAACGGGAAAAGATCCAGAACGGTCTGGATCAGGGACTTACCCAGGATGTGATTGCGAGAGTCCTGGGTAGGTCACCCTCGACGATTTCACGGGAAGTGCGCCGAGGTGGTGGGCCGCGGTGCTCCAGGCCCGGCGCCACGATCACTGGCCGGCCTCGCCGCTACCGGGCCGACCGAGCCCAGCGTCTGGCCCTCGAACGCGGCCGGCGCCCGAAAGCCCACC
>NZ_FNON01000007.1 GCF_900107045.1 Amycolatopsis xylanica | reverse complement strand
CATTCATCAACCTCTCCATGATCACTATGATGACCAGGCGCCTGACCCGCGAAAAGCGGACCAAGACCACCTAGACAAGTTCAAAGACTGGCTCTAACCGCCCGCAACGCTCACGACCCCCTCCGCGCAGGCGTACCTACCCCGCGTGCGATCCCCGAGCTGGGTGAGGGAGGCCCTCACCCAGCTCGGGTTGACCCGCCGCGTTCGTCGTTCGTCCCTTGTGGACGCTCGCGGAGCCGCGACCAGCGGCATCCGAGCAAGTTGATGTACGCGAAACCCGAGTTTCGGCCACCCAATGGCCGAAACTCGGGTTTCGCGCGGCCCGCGCTCCGCATCGTGTGACAGCCGGGGTCGTGAGTGGCGCGGCCGGTTCTAACCGGTCTAAACACTCACGACCCCCGGGTCAGCGGGTGATCGCTTTTTCGGCCTCCGCCACTTCGACGGCTTCCAGGCTCACCAGGGTGGTGTGCGCGTCGCGCCAGGCTTCGCGGGCTTGGTCAAGCAGGCCCGCGTCGTTGAGCAGCGACCCCAGGCTCAGCTGGGCCTTGCCGGTCCACCGGGGATCGCCCAGCTGCTGGAACACCGAAAGCGCGTGCCGGACATGGTGCAGGGCCTGCGCGTGGTCGCCCTGCTCGGCGATGAACTCCGCGTGCAGGACCTCGGTGATGGCCGCGCCGTGGGCGTCCAGGGTCAGCGCGAACAGGTCGGTGCTGCGACGGCAGCAAGCCTGCGCGGTCCCGGTCTCGCCTTGGGCGCGGTAGGCGTAGGCGAGTGAACGCCAGGCGGCCGCCTCGCGCCGGACGTCACCGAGTTCGTGGAACATGTCGCGGCCGGTGTGCCCGAGCCGGAGCGCGGAGTCGAGCTCGCCGAGTTCGCGGTGGACCACGCTGAGCTCGCGCAGGCACGCGGCCTCCCAGCGGCGGTCGGCGATCAGCACGAACTCGTCGATCGCCTCCTGCAGGCACTGCTGCGCTTCCGCCCATTCGCCGCGGTAGCGGTGCAGGATGCCCAGCTCGCGCTTGGCGTACGCGACCCAGCGCGGTTCGTCCATTGTGGACAGCTTGGACAGGCAGGCCTTGATGCAGTCGGCGGAGGCGTCGTAGTGACCCTGGTACCGCTGGCCGACGCCGACCGCGAGGAGTGTGACCATCTCCAGGCGCGGGTCGTTCGCGGCGGGCAGCGCGGCGAGGCAGTGGCCGAAGTGCTTGCGGGCGGACTGGACGTCGTGCTGGTCGCGGGCGGCGAGGCCGAGCGCGAAGTAGGCGTACGCCGTCCAGTACATGTCGCCGGTCTGGCGCGAGGCCGCGAGGCTGAGCTCGGCGACCCTGATCAGGTCGTCCCAGCGGGACCGCAGTTCCAGGTAGGCGGCCACGGTCGCGGACAGGTGGCAGGTGATCTCCGGGCGTCCTTCGGCGGCCGCCATTTCGACCGCTTCGAGGAGGCAGTGCTGCTCCGCGTCGAACCAGGCGGGCGCGTCACGGGCGAATTCCGTGGCCAGCGCGTCGATTTCCGGGGACGGCGGCGCCACCTCGAACTGGTGCAGGCCGCCGAAGTCCAAGGCCGCGTCGGCTCGCTGGCCGACTTGGAGGTAGGTCTCGAAGACCCGGTCGAGCGCGGCTTCGCGGGCTTCTGGCGAGGTTTCCGCGGTCATCCGCTCTTCGGCGAGCAGCCGGATCAGGTCGTGGAAGCGGTAGCGCAGCGGGCTGCCGACCTCGACCAGGTTCGCCTCGACGAGCGCGTCGAGCAGGCGTTCCGCGGTGCGGCGGTCGGTGCCGAGCACGGCGGCCGCCGCCCAGGAGGCGAAGTCGGTGCCCGGCAGCAGCGCGAGCAGCCGGAACGCGCGGCGCTCGTCGGGCCGGAGCTGCTCGTAGCTGACCAGGAAGCCGGCCCTGACCTCGCGGTCGCCGCCGACGAGCTCGTCGAGCCGGTGGCGCTCGTCCTCGAGGCGGTCCGCGATCGTCTCCGCGCTCAGGTGCGGCAGCGTGCGCAGCTTGGTGCCGATGATCCGGATGGCCAGCGGCAGGTTCCCGCAGCAGCGCACGATTCGCTGGGCGGTGAGCGTTTCGCGGGAGGAGCCCGCGAGGTCGGTCAGCAGGGTGACCGCGTCGTCGAGGTCCAGCTCGCCGAGCTGGATGCGCAGGCTCAGGTCGAGCCCGGTCAGCCTGCGCCGCGAGGTGACGACCACCGCGCAGTCCGGGTTGCCCGGCAGCAGCGGCCGGACCTGGGCCTCGTCGGCGGCGTTGTCGAGCACGATCAGCACGCGCTTGCCCGCGAGCCTGGCGCGGAACACGGACTCGCGCTCGTCGGTCGCGCCGGGGATGTCGACGCCCGGCACGCCGAGCTCGCGCAGGAACCGGGCGAGCACGTCGCCGGGGTCGCGCGGGCGGGCGCCGGCGCCGAGCAGATCGATGAACAGCTGGCCGTCGGGGAACGACGGGGCGAGCTCGTGGCCCGCCTTGATGGCGAGCGCGCTCTTGCCGGCGCCCGGCTGCCCGGTGACGGCCGCGATCGGCAGGCTGGCCTTGCCTTCGCCGGTCAGCGTGGTGACGATCTCGGTCAGCTGCCGCCGCCTGCCGGTGAAGTGGTTGATGGCCGGGGGCAGCTGGCGGACCAGCCCGATGGTGGGCTTCGGCGCGATGCGGGCGTCGTCTTCGAGGATCTGGGCCTGCAGCTGCCGCAGTGACCGGCCCGGCGTGACGCCGAGCTCGTCGTCGAGCAGACGGCGCAGTTCCTGGTACGCCGAGAGCGCGTCGGCGCGGCGGCCGGAGCGGTGCAGCGCGGTCATCAGGTGACCCCACAGCTCCTCGCGCAGCGGATGGTCGGCGACCAGGCGCCGCAGCTCGGCGATGAGGTCCGCGTGCTCACCCAGGTCGAGCCGGGCACGCAGGTGCTTTTCGACGACGGCGAGGCGGCGTTCCTCCAGCCGGGTCACCTCGACGGAAAGCGCTTGCCCGGCATGCAGCCCTTCGAGCGGGCGGCCGCGCCACAGGCCCAGCGCCCGGCTGAAACAGCTCGCGGCTTCCCGGCTCCCGGCCGCGGTCTCGCCCGCGACGGTCAGCTCGGTGAAGGTGGTGAGGTCCAGCTCGCCCCGGTCGACCCGGAGCACGTAACCACCCGGCCGGGTGGACAGCCTGCCGGGATCATCACCCGCCTGGGCGAGCCGCTGCCGCAGCCCGGAGACGTAGGTGCGCAGGTTCGATTCGGGCGTCGCCGGCGGCGACTCCCACGCCGCTCCGGTCAGGTATTCGACCGAGGCGAGCTCATTGGCCCTGAGCAGCAGCGCGGCGAGCACCGCACGCTGTCTCGGGCCGCCCAGCTCGACGGGTCCCCCCACGGCGCGGACGTCCAACGGCCCCAGAACGCGGAACTCCACCGGCTCAGTATCGGGTACTGAGATCTCGCTGTTATCTCGGGGCGCGATCTGGGCGCGATCTGGGCGGTCGCTGGTGCAGGGTTCTCGCTCAGGGGGAATCGACGGGCCGGATAACACTTGCGAACCGCTTGGTGTGATCCAGGTAACACCGCTCGGTGGGCGGCCGACAAAGTCGGCGAACACCGAGGTGGGGAGGGGCCCTGCGATGACCGAGCCCGAGGGCGCGCGATTTCACGCGCGTGAGCTCTACGGCTCGGTCATCGCGGTCCCGTTGCTCCAGCGCATGGATGCCGCCGAGGCGCCGCATCGGGTCGTGATCGACCTGAACCTTGCTTACCCCCAGGGGCGGGAAGCGGCTGCCCGCGCCATCCATGCGCTGGTCGGTTCCGTGGCCGACGAGGGGGTCGACGAGGCGCGCACCGCGCAGCTCGGGCAGTACGTGGTCGCCTGGCTCAGCCCGGAGGCGCTGCTCGAGATCGTCCGGCGCGACCGGGCGGCCGAACACCGCGCGATCCACCGGATCTGGCCCGACTTCAAGGTCAGGGCGCTGATCAACAAGTCGTGCGCCACGGTGAAGGCCGACGCGGCCCGCGCCGTGTTCTCCGCGCTGGGCGCCGGGATCACCTGGGCGGTCGTCGATTCGGGCATCGACCACGGCCACCCGCACTTCGACCACTCGCTCGACGTCACGCTTCCCGTGGAGCACAAGGACTTCACCAAGGCGGCCAGCCCGCTCACCGACGAGTTCGGGCACGGCACGCACGTCGCGGGCATCATCGCGGGCCAGGGCTCCGGGACCGTGGTGCGCGCCGAGCTCGATTCCGGCGACGACGTGCACTACCTGCCCGTCCACGCCGACCGCATGACCGGGATCGCGCCGCTGGCCAAGCTGGTCAGCTACAAGGTGCTCGACGAGCGGGGCGACGGCGAGACGAGCGCGATCATCGCCGCGCTGCAGGACATCCAGCGGGTCAACTCGGGCGGGCGCGACCTCAAGATCCAGGGCGTCAACCTGTCGGTGGGGTACCCGTTCGACCCGCAGTGGTTCGCCTGCGGGGAAAGCCCGCTGTGCGTCGAGGTCACCCGGCTGGTCAAGTCCGGGGTGGTCGTCGTGGTCGCGGCCGGGAACACCGGCTACGGCTACAACCAGGACGCTGTGAAGGGCGCCGTCGCCGCGGGCATGGACCTGACGATCAACGACCCCGGCAACGCCGAGGCCGCCATCACCGTCGGCTCGACGCACCGCGAAATGCCGCACCGGTACGGGGTTTCGTACTTCTCGTCGAAAGGACCGACCGGCGACGGCCGCGCGAAACCCGACCTGGTCGCGCCCGGCGAGCGGATCCTGTCGTGCGCCGCGGGCAAGCTCCGCGGCCGCGTCGAGGCCAAGGCCGAGGTGCGACCGCCCGTCCACTACGTCGAGGACAGCGGGACGAGCATGGCCGCGGCGCACGTTTCCGGCGCGATCGCGGCGTTCCTGTCGATCAGGGGCGAGTTCATCGGGCGCCCCGACGAGATCAAGCGGATCTTCACCGGCACCGCGACCGATCTGGGCCGGGTGCCCGCGTTCCAAGGGCATGGCCTGCTCGACCTGATGCGGGCCATCCAATCGGTGTGAGCGGGAGGGAGCAGTCGTGGCCGACCTTTTCGGATTCCCCAGCGCGGAGGTCCAGTTCGACAAGGACGCGCACTTGGTGGGTGACGCGAACGCGGTGCTCGGGCTTGCCGCCGATCCCGGCCTCACCGATCTGCTGGTGCTCAGCCATGGCTGGAACAACGACATCGACGCGGCCAGGAGGCTGTATGGCGGGCTCGCCGGTTCTCTACGGGTCAACCTCGATCAGGCCACCGTGCCCGAGATCGCCGGGCGCCGCCTCGGCATCGCGGGCGTCATCTGGCCGTCGCGGATGTTCGCCGGTTTCGAGCTGCCCCAGCTGGCCGCCGCCGCGGCCGGGTCGCCTGCCGACCCGGACACCATCGCCACCCAGATCGAAGAGCTCCGCGCGGTTTTCCCCGATCCCGAAGCGCAGCGGACGCTGGACGAGGTCGCCGCACTCGTGCCGCGGTTATCCGACCTGGCGTCCGCGCGCGCGGATTTCGCGGAGAAGCTGAAGACACTCGTCGCGCACGGCGCCGCCGACCGCGAGGACGCCTCCGAAGAGCTGTTCAAGGTGCCGGGTGGCACTTTGATGGACCGCCTCGCCGTGCCGGTGCTCCCGGCACCTCCTGGCGCGCCCGGCGGCGCCGCCGGGTTCGGTGGCCTGCTCGGCGGCGTATTCGGTGCGGCGACCAACTTGCTCAATTTCCTGAGCTACTACGAGATGAAGGCTCGCGCGGGGATCATCGGCGAGCTGGGCGTCGCACCCGTGCTCGCGCAGATCCACCTGAACCGGCCGGATCTGCGCATCCATCTCGCCGGGCACAGCTTCGGCGGGCGTCTGGTCAGCGCGGCGGCCAAGCCGTTGCCGACCGGCTCGATCGCGACGATGACCTTGCTGCAGGCCGCTTTCTCGCACTACGGGTTCGCCGACGACTGGAGCGACGACGCCGGTGCGCAGTCCGGGTTCTTCCGCGACGTGCTGACCGACGGCACCGTGCGCGGACCGATCCTCATCACGCACACCGCCAACGACCTGTGCGTCGGCATCGCGTACGCCATCGCGTCGCGGATCGCCAACCAGATCGCGGCCGACATCGGCGACGCGAACAGCGTCTACGGCGGCATCGGCCGCAACGGCGCGCTCAAGACACCCGGCGCGGCCTTCGCCGAGCTGCTCGGCGTCGGTGGCGGCTACACCTGGCACGCGGGCGTGCCGAACAACCTGCGTGCCGACGCGTTCATCATGGGGCACTCGGACGTGACCGGGCAGCAGGTCGCCTACGCGATGCTCTCGGCGCTGGCCGCTACTTGATCGGCTATTTGATCGGCGCCGTGACCCGGAGATTCTCCACGTTGACCCCGCCGACCTTCACCGTCGGCGTGGCGCCGCCGAGGTCGGACCGGCGGTACTGCGCGGTCAGCGTGACCGACTCACCTGGCCAGATGGTCACGTAGTCGTCGCTCCAGACCGCGGGCGCGACCTCGTCCTCCGCCGAGCCCTTGGTGACGGTCGCGCGCAGGAAGAACGCGACCTTCGAGCCCGGGTTGGTCATGGTGACCGTGGTGGTGATGTCGTCGCCCGTGGCCTTGCTGGCCGCCTTGACGTCCACCTTCTGCTCCGGGATCCGTTCGAGGTCGGTGTAGTCGGCGTAGTCGATCTGCGGGCTGGTGCGCCAGCCCAGGTCTTCGTAGTCGACCGTGTCCGGCTTGGTGGAGAGCCAATAGACGTTGCGGTCGAGCAGCTTGCCCGCCGAGTCACGCAGCTGCAGCCGCAGGAAATAGGTCGTCGGGACGCCTTCGGGCAGCGGAACGTCCACCAGCCGCGCGGCGCCGTTGGCCGGTGCGGTCGCCGGAGTGGTCTGGTCGTGCAGCGCGACGCCGTTCTCGTCCAGGATGGTGGTCTGGATGCTCAGCCCAGGCACCTCGGTGAGCCCGGTGTTGACCAGCGCGACCATGCCGTCGTCGTAGGTGTACTGGACGTGCAGCGGCCGCAATGCCTTCTTGGCACCGAAATAGCCGCCGCTCGGCGCCATCGAGTAGTCGTAAAGATGCCAGAACAGCGACGGCCACGCGTTGTTGAGCATCCAATAGATCGTCCCGGTCGCCGGGTGCTCGCTCTTGGACTGGTTGACGCCGAACGCCTCGAACTGCGCGCGGTTGACCTCGTAGTTCGCCAGCTGGGACTTCATCACGAAGTCCGTGAGGTCGCGTGGTTCGCCGTAGCGCTCGACGATCGCCTTGTGGAACTCGGCGAGAGTGTCGAAGTTGTCCGAAGGCGACAGGTGGAACTGGACGGATTTCCCGTCCTTCCACAGCTTTTCCAGTTCCTTGGGCGACAGGATCTTCTTGAGCGCGGTCAGGTCGGGGATGGCCGGGCCGGGCCCGTGCTCGGCCTCGAAGCCGAACGCGCCACCGCGCTGGTCGCCGTAGAAATAGTTCGGCGGGACCCACCAGTACGGCCCCCAGCCCTTGTTGCCGGACTCGCCCAGCACCGGGCTGGCACGCCAGTTGATCGACGAGATGATCGGCGCGTCCCAGCCGGAGGCGGCCAGCCCGTCGAGGTACGCCCGCTCGACCGGCTCGGTCGGCGCGGTGTCGCTGCCGACGTAGAAACCGAGGACGCTCGGGTGATTGCGCAGCCGCAGGCCTTCGGTCGTCGCCGAGGCCTTCGCGATCGCCAGGTCGGCAGGCGTCCACCAATCGTAGTCTTCGACATAGGCCTGCCAGCGGGTGCAGCACTCCCAGCCGGCCAGCACCATGATGCCCATCTGATTCGCGAGCTGGTAGAACTCGTCGTTCTCTTCCTTGCCCTCGAGCCGGATCGTGTTCAGGCCGAGGTCGCGCATGTAGCCGAACTCGTCCTTCATCCGCTGCGGGTTGTTCCGCAGGAAGAGGTCGGGTTGCCAGCCGGCGCCGCGGACGAGGAACGGCTTGCCGTTGACCTCGTAGTACCGATCGCCTTCCGGGTTGATCGCCGACTCGACCCGCCGCACGCCGAAGTCGGCCTTGCCCTGGTCCGACAGCTTGCCGCCGACGGAGACGGTGAGCGCCAGGTGGTACATCGGCTGCCCGCCCATCTGCGCGGGCCACCAGACCTTGGGGTTCGCCACGTGCAGCTGGCTGAACTGTTCGGGCGCGAACGTGACGGTCTTGGTCTCGCGCGGAGCGAGCCGCACGTCCTGGTTGAACGAGATGGTGCCGATCGTGCCGCGCGCGGTCGTGGTGACCGGGTCGGCGGTGTTGTTGGTCAGGTCGGCCTGGACCGTGAGGTCGGCCGAGGTGAGCGCGGGCACTTGGAGGCTGGTGAGCACCCGGGGGTGCCGCAGGGTGACGGCGCCGGACTCGGCGAGCTGGACGTCACGCCAGAGGCCCATGCTGTTGTCCGGCGGCGGCTGGCTCCAGTCGAGGAAGCCGATGGACAGGTGCTTGCACGGGTCGGTGTCGAGGTTGAGGCAGAGGTCGGCGGGGAACGCCTTGATCGCCAGCGCGTTGACGCCGGAGCGCAGGAGCGGCGAGATGTCGAAGTCGTGTTCGGGGTACGCGCCCGCGACCTTGTCCGGCCCGGCCACTTTGGTGCCGTTGACCCAGATCTCCGCGCTCGGGATCACGCCGCCCGGCAGCCGCAGGAACGTGTGCACGCCGTCCTGCGGTTTCGCGGTGAACGTCTTGCGGTACCACCACGGGACGGTGAAGTCGGCCTTGTCGACCTTGTCCCTGAGGTTGGTCGAGTAGTTCAGGTCCGGGTACTTACCGGCCGAAATCAGGCCACCCATGACGGTCGACCGCGCGGGCACCGGCACCCAGGACGAGTCGTCGTACGCCGGGGTGGAGATTTTCGTGCCACCTTGGGTGGCCTTCGCGCTCGACTGCAGCCGGAACGCGGGGATCGTCTGCACCTCGCCCGGCGCCGCGGTCGTCGCCGCGTCGAAGGGGGCTTCCTCCGCCTGCACCGGGGTCGACCCCGACATCAGATAGGGCAACACCAAGATGGCGACCAGCCAGGGTGCCCGTCGTTTCGCGGGCATGCCAACTCCTCGGGTGACTCTGCTCAGTGTCGGCGGATACACCGAGGGTAACTGTTGCCGGACTAGCTTGCACTATTGAGTGATATTTTGTCACCAATCAGAGAGTGATCGGCAAGTGATCGAAACCACGCATGGCGAGCACTGACCGTCGCCGCGGTTCCCCGGCCAGCCGGAAACCGGGGAACCGGGCGAACAGCTCGTTGTACAAGATCTCGCCTTGCACCTTGGCCACGGCCGAGCCCATGCAGAAGTGGATGCCGCCGCCGAAGGTCAGTGGCCGGTTCGCGGCCCGCCGGATGTCGAACCGCCCCGGCTCCTCGAACCGCTCCGGGTCACGGTTGGCCGCGCCGAGGAAACCGGTGACGATCGCGCCCTCGGGGATGTCGGTGCCGGCGATGCTCGTGTCCCGCCCGGCGATCCGCAGCACCATCTGCGCGGAACCGTCGTAGCGGATCACCTCGGTGACCGCGCCCGCGGCGAGGCTCGGGTCGGCTTTGAGCAGAGCGAGCTGGTCCGGATTGGACAGCAGCGCGTGGATGCCGTTGCCGATCATGCCGGTGGTCGTTTCGAAGCCGGCCCCGAAGATGAGGGTGACCAGGTTGACCAGCTCGTCGTCGGTGAGCGCGTCGGTGCCGTCGCGGGTGGCGATCAGCGCCGAAAGCAGGTCGTCCTGGGGCTCGGCGCGACGCTGGGCGAGCAGCTCCCAGAAGTAGGCGAAGATCGTTTCGCACGCCTTGTCGGCCTTGGCGTGGGTCTCCTCGTCGAGCACCGGGTCGAACAGCTTCGCCATGTCGTCGACGAGCCAGCGCCACTGGCCCTGGTCCTCTTGGGGCACCCCGACCAGGTCACCGATCACGCTGACCGGGAGCGGGAAGCTGACGATGTCCTGGAAATCGACCACCTTGCCGTCACGGCCCGCTTCTTCGAGCGCGTCCAGCACCCGCTTGACGTCCGCTTCGATGTGCGGACGCAGCGCTTCGACGCGGCGCGCGGTGAACGCCTTGCTCACCAGCCTGCGCAGGCGCGTGTGGTCCGGCGGGTTCCGGTAGAGGACCGAAGTGTGCATGAACACCGACGCGGGGTGGTCGCGCCAGCCCGGTTTGTGCTCATCGGCCCAGTCCTCGTCGGGGGTCCGGAAATCGGCGCCGCCGAGCAGGGTTTCGACATCGGCGTAGCGGGTCAGGAAGTAGACGTTCAGTCCACTGTGGAAACTCACCGGCGCGGCGGCGCGGAGCGCGTCGTAGATCGGGTACGGGTTCGCGTGGCCTTCCGGGCTGAACAGGGTGAGCAGGGTCGACTCGACGTCCACGGCAGTGGTCATGGTCATTTCTCCAGTTCAGCGAGGATCGTCGGGAAGGTGTCCGTGTGCGCGTTCTTGCCGATGAAGACGTCGAGGTGGCCGTAGCCGGGAAAGACGTGCAGCTCGTGACGCCCCGGTTGCCGCCGCTCGAGGTGCGCGAAGGTGCGGTGCTGGCTTTCCGGGAGGAAGCAGCGGTTGTGCTCGCCGGTCAGCAGAACGAACCGGGCGTCGGGCGGTCCGGTGTAGACACTCCCGAAGTGTCCTCGCGCGGCCGCCTTGGCCATCTGGCGGAAGAAGGTCAGCGGCACCGGCCCGAACTCGGCGCGCAGCCAGTCGTGGGTGGCCTCGTCGAGGTTTTCGTGGTTCCACAAGGAAGACCGGCCGCCGCCGAAGATGAAGCTCGCCATCCGGCAGACGTCGTTGTGGCATTCACGATGGGTCGCTCGGACCACCAAACGGATCAACTGGGCCAGTAAACCGTCCGGTTCATCGCCCCAGGCGGGGGAGACGTCGCGGGTGAGCGTGCTGACGATCGGGACCAGGCCGCGCAACTTGGCCGTCGACACCGGCGGGACGACCGGATGCAGCGTGAACGCGTTGCCGATGATCGTGCTCACGCCCGGCAGGCGCCCCGAGGCGGCGGACAGCGCGACCGACGCCGACCCGACGCAGTGGGCGATGATCTTGACGTCGTCCGCGCCGGTCAGCTCCAGCACCTTGGCCACGGCGGCCGGGTGGTCGAATTCCGCCGCCTGGTCCAGTGTCCAGCCGACGAGGCCGACCTCCTTCGAGGCGCGCCAGTCGAACAGCCAGACGTCCCAGCCTTCGGCCAGCAGCGCGTCGACGAGCGTGGTCCGGTGCGGCGGCCGGAAGGTCGCGCCGCGGTTGCCCGCGCCGTGCACGAGCAGCACCGGCCCGCGCGGTGGCGGCTTTTCGGCCATCACCCGGGTGAGCTTGAGCGGAAGCCCATCACCCGCGATCAAGGGCACGGTCACCGGCGTTTCCTCCAGGGTGCGTTGATCCGGACCAGCCGGAAGGCGGGCGAGTCCGGATCGGGGTCGTTCGGCACCTGCCTGGCGACGCCGAGCAGCTGTGCCGCGAAGAAGCCGAGGAACCGGCGGATCGTGCGCGAGCGGCGCGGCCCGAAGGCCTGGAACGTGCGGACCATGCGCGGCAGGTCGCGCACGCGGACGCGGACCCGCGCGGTGCGGTGGCGGGTGTGCACGTAGTCGACGGTGCCGAGCGTGCCGCGATACACCCGCACCCACATCCGGGTGGTGTCGCGCCAGAGCCCCCACGCCGAGCGCCGCTGCACGTCCTTGCAGCCGAGGATGACGCGTGGCTCGCCGTCGCGGCCGACGGTGTTCAGCCGGTAGTACATCCGGGCGCCGACCGGGGTGGCGTGCCGCGTGAGCAGTTCGAGCGTCCCCTGCACGACCTGCCTGCCGCCGAGCGTCGAACAGTCGACCCAGCCGGAGACGTCCGCGCGGTGCTTCGGGTCCGCGAGGAAGGCGTCGAGGTCGGGGATCTCGACACTCAGCCGGAGCGTGAACGCCTGCGAGCGGGTCCCGCCGAGCGCGTAGGTGCCGACCATCTTCTCGCGAAACCGCAGGCCAGAGGTAGTGGACGGGCGCGGTGGCGCTTTTTCGGCCCGAGCCCGTGCCTGTCCTGATGCCGGCCGCGACGTCTCCAGCATCCGGTCGCAGAGGCGGTCGGCCAGCGCGGCGATCGTCAGCGACGGGTTGGGCCCGACCGACCCCGGCATGACGCTGCCGTCGGCGATGTACAGCCCGGGGAAGCCGAACACCTGCCCGTGCGGATCGCACACGCCGGCGTGCTCGGTGACCGCCATCGGGGCGCCGCCGAGTGGATGCACGGTGACCACCCGGCCGCCCCGGCCCATCGGGTTGTCGCGGTACTCGGCGCCGTCGCTCTCGGCGATCGCGCGCATCCGCGCACCGGCCAGCGTGAAGTAGTCGCGGGAGCTTTCGTGCCGCCACCGCAGATCCAGCTCACCGCGCCGGAGGCTCAGCCTGCCTTCGGGACGTTCGCGGCCCATGGCCAGCAACGGCATCGAGGTGTCCGAAAGCAGGCCACAACCGAGCAGCGAGGAGAGTCGCGCGCCGGAATGCGGTGAGCGGCTGAGCGAGAGCGACCCGGCGAGCGCGTCGCCGACGAACCTGGCCGCCCGCGCCCCGAGCTTGCTCACCCGGCTGCCTTCGACGAGCCAGTCGACGAACAGCGGGAACCCGGCGTCCTGCACGTACCCGCCCCGCTGCCCGGCGACGCCGTCGAGGCCGTCGGGGAACCGGATCGAGCTGGTGATCACCGGTCCCTGGCTGGCCGCGAGCGTGCGCGGGCCGCCTTCGGTCGCGCGCAGCATGAAGCCGAGCACGTCGCCGTTGCCGCTGAACCGGGTGCCGAGCGCGCGGCTGAGGCCGGGGAAGTTCGCGCGGTTGCGCAGCAGCAGCCCGACCGTGCCGAACGTGCCCGCGCCCAGCACGAGCACATCGCAGCTCAGCTGCTTCGAGTGCTTGAACGCGGCGGGCCCGGCGTCCGGGTCGTGCACGAGGTAGTCGACCTCGTAGCCGCCGCGCGCACGGGGCGCGATGCGGACCACCTCCGAGGACGTGCGGATCTCGGCGCCCTTGGCCTTCGCCGCGGAGAGGTAGGTGTGGTCGAGCGAGTTCTTCGCGCCGTCGTTGCAGCCGATGTTGCACTCGCCGCACATCCGGCAGCTCCGGCGGACGGCGCCGTGCAGGTTCTTGTACTCCACTTCGGCGATCCGCGTGCCGGGCTCGGGCGGAAGCCCGGGTTTCGCCGAAAAAGTGATACCGAGTGGCGGAAGCGACCATTCGGCGCCCATCCGGCGTGCCGCGTCGCGCATGGCGATCGTTTTCGGCGTTTCCGAATAACCCGGCCGGTCGAACGGCATCGGCGTCGGCGCCAGCATCTTTTCGACGGCGTCGTAATGCTTTTCGAGGTCCGCCCTGGTCACCGGCCAGTCCTCGTAGCCGCCGCCAGGCAACGGTTCCTCGTCGACGAACCATTTTTCGTCCTTGCGCAGCAACACGCCCGCGTAGAGCAGGGAACCGCCGCCGAGCCCGCTCCCGGTCACGGCCTGGAGCTTGCGGAAGTTGAGCACGTCGAACATGCCGTAGATGCCGGCCTTCGGGTCCCAGAAATTGCGGGACATTTCCGCGGGGGTGCGGGGAAAACTCCCCGGCGGATAGGCGCGTCCCCGTTCGAGCACCACGACCGAACGGCCCGCTTCCGCCAGGCGGAACGCGGCCACCGAACCGCCGAATCCCGACCCGACCACCACGGCGTGGATGTGTTCGCGATTCTCGGTGTCCACAATGCTCCCTCGGTCAACGCCGGAGTTCGCCAGAACTGTAGGAACGACGGTTCCGCGCGCTCAAGACCAAGGATGCTGATACATCATATTCCGGGAGCGAATTCCGCTCAGTGCGACACTGTCCGTCAAGTGGCTATGGTCGGGAGGGGGACCTGACGGACTGGGGGAACAATGGACGAAGTGTTCGAGTGGGCCGATCCGCGCGAGGTCGGCCTCGATCCGGCCAGGCTGGCGAGGATCGGGCGGTTCCTCGGCGACGAGATCGCGGCCGACCGGATGCCGGGCGCGGTGCTCGGCATCGTGCGGGACGGGCGCCTCGCCTTCCTCGAGGCATTCGGTCACCGTGACCGCGCTCGCGGTCTCCCGATGACCACCGACTCGCTGTTCTGGATCGCCTCGATGACCAAGCCGATCACCGCGGTCGGCGCGCTCCTGTTGCACGAACAAGGCCGCCTGACGCTCGACACGCCCGTCGGCGCCTACCTGCCCGAGTTCGCGAACCGGCTCGTCGCGGGCGCGGACGGGACGAGCAGGCCCGCCACTCGTCAGCCCTCCCTTGTGGACTTGCTACGGCACACCGCCGGGCTTCCCGAAGGCCTGCTGGGCGACACCGATACGCACCGCTTGTACGCCGAAGCGGTGGGCGACGGCATGACCGACCTGACCGGCCAGGAGTTCATCGACCGCCTCGCCGCGCTCCCGCTGCTGCACGAACCCGGCGCGCTGTGGCACTACGGCTGGGGCCTCGACCTCATCGGCCTGATCATCGAGTCGCTCACCGGCGAACGGCTCGGTGACTATCTGCGCCACGCCGTGTTCGAGCCGCTGGGTATGCGCGACACCACGTTCGGTGTGTCCGAGAAGGACCGCTTCGCCCAGCCGCTTCCCCATGATCCGCTGACCGGCGAGCCGCAGAGCCTGCCCGATCTCGGGAAGGCGCGCTTCGACTCGGGTGGCGCCGGTCTGGTCAGCACGGTGCCGGACTATCTGCGTTTCCTGCGGGTGCTGCTCGACAAGGGCCATGGCCTGCTCGGCCGCAAGACGGTCGAGTTCATGCTGTCCGATCAGCTCGAACCCGGCACCGATCTGACCCGGTTGCACAAGCCCGGCTGGAACCCCCGTCACGGCTTCGGCCTGGCGCTGGCCGTGCGCCGCGAGGTCGGGGACGGGGTCGCCGCGGGTTCCCCCGGCGAGGTGACCTGGCCTGGCGCGGCGGGCACGACCTGGTGGGCCGATCCGGCCGAAGACTTGGGGGTGGCCTTTTTCGCGCACACCCCGTCGGCGATCCAGAGCCGGTACCACCAGCAGATCAAGGCGCTGGTGCTGCAAGCCCTGCGCTGAGCCGGTTCACCAGTGGGTGTCGTTGACGCACTCGGTGCCGTTCCAGTGGGTGTCCGCGGGGCAGTCGGTGGGGCCGTCGGCGACGATGCTGACCGAGGGGCCTTCGGTGCCGAGCGCGAGGGTGGCGGGGGCGAGCGTGGTGACCAAAGCGGCGAAGCCGATGACCGAACCGAGGATCGAGGCGGTGAGCTTGCGCTTGGCGTTCATCCGGGGCCTCCGTCTGAGTGGTTTTCGCAGGTCCTCCCTGCTGGAACCCACTAGACAGCCGCGGCCCATCGGTCCCCTTTCGGTCGGCTATCGGTCCGGGCGCCGACGGCGGATAGGCGATGCATAGAGATCGAATAGCGGCCCCGGCGACAGTTCTCCCATCGAAACGGCAAGCGCCACCACCACAGCGCCACACCTGGAGGTTGGAACCATGACCACGACGGAGAATCCTTGCGACGCACTTGACTGCCAGAACGCGTCCGTGCCGGGGCACCGCATCTGCATGGCCTGCAGTGACAAGGCGGGCACCGAGCTCGTCGGGTTGCCGCGGCTCTATGACGAGCTCGAGCGCACTCTGACGCTCAGCCGCACCGGGATGCGCGAACGGATCAGTGGCTGGCGGCCGAACGGGATCTCCCTCAACGAGCCCGCCGTCAACATCCGGGCCGAGATGGTCGAGGTGCTCGGCGCCTGGGCGAAGCTGGTCGTCGACGAGCTCGGCGTGGCACCCGGCTACCACCGCCAGGTCCGCAAGCTCGCCGGGTTCCTCATGGTCCACTTCGACGCGCTGATGGCGCACCCCGCGGCCGGGGACTTCGTCGAGGAGATCAACGACCTGGCCGGCGCCGCCCGCGGCGTGCTCGAGCCCAGCAACGAGATGCGGCTCGACCTCGGCCCGTGCGCCGAGCAGGACTGCGACCGCACCGTGCACGCGACGATCAAGGGTGACGGCGAATGGTCGCCGGACCAGGTCGGCTGCGAAGCGGGACACACCGTGCGACCCGACCAATGGCTTCTACTGGGCCGTCGCATCGAGCGAGCCCAGCAGAACCTCAGCGTTTCCTCTCACGCCGCCTGACGCTCCCCTGAAGGCGGCCCAAAAGGGGCCTCCCGCGCGTGCACACGCGCTGGAGGCCCCTTTTGCGTGCGCGCGAAAACCGTTGGGGCGCAACGAAAACCGGGGTTGACAGCGATCTCAGCGCCATGTCACGCTTTCGGCACGGCAGAACCATGCCCAAAGCGGAAAACGTTCCCACTGGTTGAGCATTCCGCGAATTCCCCAGTTATGTGCCTTTACCTATGAGGGGTGAACTATGTCCGAGAGCGAGCGGCATTCCGGGTCCGGGGTCGATGTGGCGATCGTCGGCATGGGTCCACGAGGACTGTCCGTGCTGGAGCGCATGCTCGTGCGGCTGACCGAGGAACCCGCCGCGTCGGCCGTCCGGATCTGGACCATCGATCCCGGCGAGCACGGCGCAGGCCGGGTCTGGCGCAGCTCGCAGCCGGACTGGTTCGCCATGAACACGGTCACCGGCGAGGTCAGTCTCTATTCTGGCGAACCGGATGGCGGACCACCGAGAGCCGGCGCCGGGCCGTCACTGCACCAGTGGCTGACCCGGCACCCCGACAGCAGGCTTTCCGCGCTCGGCCCCTGCGACTACGCGCCCCGCCCGGTCTTCGGCCAGTACCTGACCAGCGTGTTCGACACACTGGTTGCCACCGCGCCGCGCGGCGTCGAGGTCATCCCGATCAGCGCGCAGGTGACCAGGATCGACCAGGCCGGCGGCCGGAAACGGCTGACGACCGAGGACAAGTCGATCGTCGCCGACAAGGTCGTGCTCGCCACCGGGCATCCCAAGGTGGTGCCGAACGGCTGTGACGACGAGTTCCTCCGGTTCGCCGAGGACCACCCCGGCGCCACGTACCTGCGCGGCGATTCCGCGGCCGAGATGAACCTCGAAGGCATCCGGCCCGGTGAACCGGTCGGTGTCATCGGGCTCGGCCTGACCTTCTACGACGTGCTCGCCGCGCTCACCCATGGCCGCGGCGGCGAGTTCGTCACCGAAGGCGGTTTGCTGCGCTACCGGCCGAGTGGTCACGAACCGGCCATCGCCGCCGGCTCCCGCAGCGGGCTGCCGATGCTGGCACGCGGACGGAACCAGAAGGCGCCGAGCTACCGGTACCGCCCGCGGTTCGTCACCGACCTGGCACTGACCGCGGCGCGCTACACGGCCGAACGGACCAGGGGGTCCGCGCAGCTGGACTTTCTCACCGACCTGTTCCCCTTGCTGCAGCTGGAAGTCGAGCACGTCTACTACCGGACGCATCTCAAACGGATGAAGGGGCAGCTGGCCGAGCGCGAGTTCGCCAAGCGCCATCTCACGATCGCCCGCGAGAACCCGGGCGCGGTCCGTGACCTGCTGGTCGAGTTCGGGCTCGAAAACCTCCCGCCGATCGACATGCTCGGCATGGCGCGGCCGTTCAAGGGTGAGGTCTTCGCCTCGCCCGGCGAGTACCACGACCGGTTGCTCGCGCTGCTCGACGCTGACGTCGCCCACGCCGAACAGGGCAATATGGACGGTCCGCTCAAGGCCGCGCTCGACATCTTGCGTGACACCCGCGGATTCCTGCGCTCGGCCGTCGACTTCGGCGGCCTGCTGCCGGAGTCGCATCGCGACGACTTCCTCGGGTTCTTCAACCCCATCAACACGATGGTGTCGGCCGGTCCACCGGCCGTGCGGGTTTCCCAGGCGTGCGCGCTGCTGCGCGCCGGGGTGCTGACCGTGGTCGGTCCGGCCACCGAGGTCCGGACCGATCCCGGCTCCGGCCGGTTCGCGCTGCACTCGTCGCAGGTCGAAGGCTCGCGGCGGCTGGTGAGCACGCTCATCGACGGCCGGATCCCGCGCCCCGCGCTCGACCTCGACTCGGCGCCGCTGACCCGTCAGCTGCTCGCCGACGGCGTGATCAGCGAGTACCTCAACGGCGATTTCGCCACCGGCGGCCTGGCCGTCACGCCAGCGCCGTTCCTGGTGATCGACGGCACCGGCCGTCCTGATCCCGATCTCTACGCGATCGGCATCCCCACCGAGAACGTCCGCTGGTTCACCCAGATCGGCAACGGCAGGCCGGGACCGCTGTCCGGGTTCCACGCCGATGCCGACGCCATCGCCGCCGACGCGCTCGCCGAGGCGCGGGTGGTCACGTCCGCGCTTGCCGCCTAGGTCGTGTTTCTCGGATCTGGTGCGTGAGAGTCGTGATCCAGGTTGTTCCTGGCGGTGCCGTGGCATCGCCCTCGTACCGGGTTGTACTCGGGTGATGTCGCGGTGCCGCCAGGGACGACCTGGGCGCGGCTATCGCGTGCCTGATCCGAGAAACCCGACCTCAAGGAGAATCATGAGCAAAACCGATCGGTTTCGTGCTGCCCGCGATCTGCTGCTGGAGCTGCGCGAAGACCACGACGCGGCCTACGAGCGGTTCCGCTGGCCCGAGTTCGACGAATTCAACTGGGCGCTCGACTGGTTCGACGCCATCGCACAGGGCAACACCCGCGACGCGCTCCGGATCGTCGATGGCGCTTCGGTCACTTCGGTGACCTACGAGGAGCTTTCGCGCCGGTCCAGCCGCGTCGCCAACTGGTTGCGCGAGCAGGGTGTCGACCGCGGCAACCGGGTGCTGCTGATGCTCGACAACCAGGCCGCGGTCTGGGAAACCCTGCTGGCCGCGATGAAACTCGGCGCGGTCGTCATCCCGACCTACACCACGATCGGCCCCGCCGATCTGGCCGACCGGCTCGAGCGCGGCGCGGTGTCCCACGTGATCACCACGGCCGCGCTCACCGGCGCTTTCGCCCAGGCCGATCTCACGAAGATCGTGGTCGGGCCGCCGGTCGACGGCTGGCTGGACTACGCGGACGCCGCGCACGCGTCGCCCGAGTTCGTCCCGGACGGACCGACTCCCGCGGACCAGGAGTTGTTCCTCTACTTCACGTCCGGGACGACATCGAAGCCGAAACTCGCGCAGCACAACCACACCAGCTACCCCGTCGGGCATCTGTCCGGAATGTACTGGAACGGCGTCCAGCCCGGCGACGTGCACCTCAACATCTCGGCGCCCGGCTGGGCTAAGCACGCCTGGAGCAGCTTTTTCGTCCCGTTCAACGCCGAGGCGACGGTGCTTTCGGTCGCCAACCCGACGGGTTCGGCACAGGTGGTGCTGGACGCGCTCGTCGAACACGGCGCGACCACGTTCTGCGCGCCGCCGACCGTGTGGCGCCTGCTGATCCAGCAGGACCTGCGGCAATGGCCGGTCCGGTTGCGGGAGGCGGGCAGCGTCGGCGAGCCGCTGAACCCCGAGGTGATCGAGCACGTCCGCCAGGCGTGGGGGATCACCGTGCGCGACGCGTTCGGCCAGACCGAGACGACCGCGCAGATCGGCAACACCGCCGGCTTGCCCGTCCGTCCCGGTTCGATGGGGAAACCGTTGCCCGGCTACGAGATCGTGCTGATCGACCCGATTACCGGGCAGCCCGCCGACGAGGGCGAGATCTGCGTCAAGCTCGACCCGCGGCCGGTCGGCGTGATGAGCGGCTACCTCGGAAACCCCGAGAAGAACGCCGAAACCTTCGGAGGCGGCTACTACCACACGGGTGACATCGCCAGCCGCGACGCGGACGGCTACCTCACCTATGTGGGCCGGGCGGACGACGTGTTCAAGTCCTACGACTACCGCGTCTCGCCGTTCGAGCTGGAAAGCGTGCTGCTGGAACACGACGAGGTCGCCGAAGCGGCCGTCGTGCCGAGCCCGGATGTGGTCGGTTTGGTCGTGCCGAAGGCTTTCGTGACCCTCGCGGCCGGTGCCGAGCCGTCCGAGTCGACGGCTCGGTCGATCCTCGCGCACGTGCAGGACCAATTGGCACCACATCAGTGGATCAGGCGGCTCGAGTTCGGGCCACTGCCGAAGACCACCTCCGGCAAGATCCGCCGGGCCGAGCTGAGGAAGCAGGAGGACGCCAGGGAGTCCGTTGTGGACGGTGAGTACCTGGCGCAGGACTTGTTCGACCTGGTCGCGCTCGGCGCGCCGGGCATGGGCTGAAACCACTTACTTTCAAGGAGAAACCGCCATGCACAACGTCACCATCTACCGCGATGTCTTCGGCAAGGGCCTGCACGACGGCAGCATCAACTGGACGACTTACAACCAGGCGGGCCGCAGCGGCGTCGACGTCGAATGGCTCTACACCGGGGAGCAGACCGGCGAGACCAAGGCCGAGGCCTACATCGGCCGCTTCGCGCCCGGCTCGCACGGAGACCTGCACGAGCACCTGGGTTTCGAGCTGCTGCTGGTGCTGGAAGGCGAGCTGCACAACAGCAACGGCGACGTCTACCCGCCGGGAACGCTGATCCTCGAAGACCCCACGAGCATCCACCAGGTGTCCAGCCCGAACGGCTGCGTCGCGCTGGTCGTCCGTGAGAAGGGCACCCGCCCGCTCACCGCCGCCGAGAAGGAAGAACTGTTCGCCGCCTTCGCCTGACCGAATCCCCGCCACTACCTTCTTGGAGACCTCGTCATGACCAGTATGCTCGAACGGACCGCGACGGCGATCCACCAGACCCCGGTGACCACACCGACCGAAACCGCACTGAAGCGCCAGAAAACGCACGGGCCGAATTACCGCTGGGCGGTGCTCGCGATCGGTTTCGGCGCGCAGGCGGCGTTTTCGGTCGCCTTCCAGGGCATCCCGGTCGCCGGGCCGCTCATGCAGACCGCCTACCAGCTGACCACCGGCCAGCTCGGCCTGGTGCTGTCGTTCATGTCGCTCGGCATCGCCGTCAGCGACGTGGTGTGGGGCATCGTCTCCGACCGCATCGGCGAGCGCAAGGTGCTGGTCGCCGGCATGGTCGGGTTGACCGTCGTGCTGGGATTGATCTCGGCTTTCCTGGTGCCTGCCGGTGGTCAGATTCCGACCATCGCACTGCTGTCCTTGGGGTTGCTCGTCGCGGGCGCGCTCGGCGGCAGTGTCAACGGCGCCAGCGGCCGCGCGATCATGGCCTGGTTCAGCAAGCGTGAGCGCGGGTTCGCGATCAGCGTCCGGGTGACCGCCGTGCCCGTCGGCGGCGCGATCGGCGCGGCGGCGCTGCCGTTCCTGGCGATGAACTACGGCTTCCGCGGCGTGTTCGTCTTCCTGACGGTGATCTCGCTGGCCGCGACCGCGGCGATCTACTTCTGGCTGGACGAGCCGCCGGTCGCCAAGGCCGCGCCGAAGATCAAGGGACAGAAGCGGGTTTCGACGGTGCCCAGCCCGCTGCGCGTGTGGAACGTCTGGCGCGTCGCGATCGCGTCGGGCCTGCTGACCTGCCCGCAGTTCGTGGTGCTCACCTTCGCCGGGATCTACCTGCACACCGCCAAGGGCGTCGGCATCGGCGCGATCGCCGGGCTGCTGGTCGCCGTCCAGGTGCTCGGCGCGGTCAGCCGGGTCTGGGGTGGCCGCTGGACGGACCGCCGCGACGGCCGCCTGCGCCGCACGGTGATCAAGTGGATGAGCTGGATCACCGCGATCGGGTTCGTCGGTGTGGCGGTCGCTTCGGACGCCCCGGCACCGGTTTCGGTCTCCCTGCTGTGCGTCTCGGGCGTCTTCGCCTGCGGCTGGCACGGCATCGCCTACGCCGAGATCGCGGAGATCGCCGGCGCCGAGCGCAGCGGGACCGCACTCGGCCTGGAGAACACCATGGTCTTCGCCGGCGCGTTCATCACGCCGGTGCTGATCCCGGTGGTGCTGGACTTCTCCGGTTCCTGGGCGGTCACGATGGTCCTGATCGGCGCGGTGCCCGCGGTCATCGCGGCGGTCTTGGTGCCCCGAGAAAGTAAGTGACTAGTTAGTATCTGCGAGCTGATCCATCAGCTTGCCCGCCAGGTAGAGCACCTCCCGTTCCGTCTCCGACAAACCGGCCATCGCTGAAGCGAGCCACGCGTCGCGCTCACCCACGTCCCGGGTGAGCGCGGCGCGGCCCTGGCCGGTCAGCACCAGGATGTGCTGCCGCCGGTCGCGCTCATCGCGCTCGCGGCTGATCAGCCCGTCTGCCTCGAGTTCCGCGAAAACCCTGGTCAGCGACTGAGGTTGCTGATGCTCGGCCGCGACCACCTCGCTGGCCGTCGACGGGCCCTGCCTGAACAGGTGACTCAGCACGCCCAGCTTGTTCCCGCTGAGCGCGCCGGGGGAGCGCACGGCACGCATGCGCCGCGTCAGCCGCATCGCGCCCTGGCGGAGCCCGGCTGCCGCATCGAGGTGTCTGCGTTGCTCGTCGTCGGTCATATCGCTAAGATATCACTTACTATGAAGGCAGCTCGGTGGGTCACCCAGCTCGACCCCGGCTTGCGCGAGCTGCGGGCGATGACGGTCGCCATGGTGGCGGTGCTCGCCACCTACGGGTCGGCGCTGCTCGTGGAGCACGCGGCGGACCTGCGGGTCGACGTGGTCATCCAAGCGGTCGTGCTGGCCATGACCCTGGCGCGCACGCTGCGCGGCGCGGACTACTGGAACCTCGCTCTCGCCTTCGTCGTGGTGCCCGCGGTCGCGGCGGGCACGAACGAGCTGAACTCCCTGTTCGCCGGCGACCACGTCACCGCCGATGTCCTTTTCGTGGCCGTAGTCGCCGCGTCGATCGCGATCCGCCGGTTCGGCGCGCGGGCGACCAAGATCGGGTCGCTCACGGTCCTGCCGCTGGTGTCGATCCTGGTCCTGCCGGGACCGTCCGCCCGCTCCGACGACCACAGCCTGTGGGTCGCGTTGTTCGCGCTGATCGCGTGCGGCTGGGTCACCGCGACCCTGATGATCGCCGGACGGCTCGGCTTCGTCGAACGGGTGCGCGCGCTGCCCTGGCGTTCGGACGCCCCGTCCGCCAAGTCCGCCTCCCGGATCCCGGCGAGCACCCGGATGGCGCTACAGATGTCGGCCGCGCTGACGGCCGCGTTCGTGATCGGCCGGGTCTTTTACGCCGGCCATTGGACCTGGGTGGTCCTGACGGCGTTCATCGTGTGCAGTGGCGCGCGTGGCCGCGGCGATGTCATCCACAAAGGATTGCTGCGTGCGCTGGGCGCCGCGCTCGGCACCGTGGTCGCGACGGAGATCGCCGGCCTGATGGGCCGCGACGACCCGATGTCGATCGTGATCATCTTCGCGGTCCTCGCGCTGGCGACCTGGTTGCGGACGCGCAGCTACGCGTACTGGGCGGTGTGCGTGACCTCCGTGCTTTCCCTGCTGTACGGGTACTACGGCGAGACCGGCACCGACCTGCTGCGGACCAGGCTCATCGAGATCCTCATCGGCAGCGCACTGGGCATCACCGCGTCCTGGCTGATCCTCCCGGTCAAGACGAACCAGGTCCTCCGCCGCCGCGTCGCCGACGCGCTGGAACGGCTGTCCCAGTTCCTGGGTCCGCCGGACTGGTTCGACGCCGAAGAACTCGCGCGCCGCCAAGCCCGGTTCGACACAAGCGTCGGCCTGGTACGTCAGCTCGCGGGTCCGTTGGAGGCCCAGCGAGCGCTGGCCATGCGCCTGCGCGGCAAGGCCCGGCACGCCGACGCGATCGACGCCGTGCGGCAGTGCGTCCGCCCGGTGCGCGTGCTCGTCAAGTGCCAGGAGGCCCGCCCCGAGCTCCGCACCGACCCCGAGCTGACGCAGCTGCGCGCGCAGGTGTCCGCGAACGTGACCGCGCTCCGCCGGGCGATCGGCCGCCAGCCCGGTCCCGCGTATACGCCCGTTGAGACCGCGGTCCGGTCCAAAGCGGCTTCGTCCCTTGTGGACATCGACGCCGCGCTGGGCGAGCTGGCGGAGGTGTTCGTTCCCGTCCGCGAGACCGTGCCGTCTTGAGTACCTTGGACGCGGTGAAGCTGCGGCCTTTGCCGGATCAGGCAACTCGACTGCTGGAAACCCTCGACGCCCCGCCCCGGCTGGTCGCGCATCTGCGGCTGGTGCACGACGTGGCCTGTGAACTGGTGGAGTGGCTGTATCCCGTGTTGCCGTTCGACCGGGCGGCGGCGTTGTTCGGCGCGGCCACCCACGACATCGGCAAGATCGTGCATCGCGCGGAACTGTCCGGGCCCGGTTCCGAACACGAGCAGGCCGGGTACGAACTTTTGCTCGCACAGGGAGTCCAAGAGGACTACGCGCGTTTCGCGCGGACGCACGCGTCGTGGAACTCTTCGGACATCCGGCTGGAGGATCTCGTGGTCAGCCTGGCCGACAAAATCTGGAAAGCCAAACGGGTCCCCGATCTCGAACAGCTGATCGTGAATCGCATCGCCACGGCAGGCGGGCGGGAGAAGTGGCAGGTCTTCATGGAACTCGACGACCTGCTCGACCGTCTCGCCGCGACCGCCGACCGCAGGCTCGCTTATCAAGCAGAACACCCCGTCTGAACTGACGGGGGTCGTGAGTGTTTAGGCCGGTTAGAACCGGCCGCATTTGGTGATCTGCGCGGGTTGTGCTCGTCGGGATCCGCACGAACGGGGCTTTTGTCGCGCTCACGGTGACAAAAGTCCCGTTCGTAGCATGCACGGCGAGGGCTGGGCTGTCGGAGTTTGTGCTGGAGGTGACAAGGGTGGCCCTTGTTACCTCCAGCGTGACAAGGGCCACCCTTGTTTCGCCAGCGAGACCGGCAAAAGGTACATAGTGGGGCGTATTTCGGCTTGTGAGGTGTGATCGGGTGTGCGAGGGGAAGGTTTGCTGCATCTAACGCAGCAAACCTTCCCCTCGCACCAGGCAGCTCCGCGAATTCCGCCGTAGGTGACCAAATACGGGTCGGCCAGAACCGGCCGCAACACTCACGACTCCATGCGCTCCGGGAAACACGACTGGCGGAGTCCCGGTGTCAGCACGTGACGGAATTCGGCCGCGCGGGCCCTGGATGGCTGATTGCGGGCGGGGATTCGCGCCGGTGTTACTGGTGGAAAGCCCCTCGACAGGCCGGAGCGGCGATGGTCACCCACGGCGGCGCGCGATTCCGGGAAGTGTTCGCGGTCGCCGAATTCCGGGCGTTGTTCGCCGCACAGCTCGTTTCCGTCGCGGGGGACCAGCTGGCGCGGGTGGCGCTCGCGGTGCTCGTGTTCGACCGGACCGCGTCGGCGGGCTGGGCGGCGCTCGCCTATGCGGTCACGCTGGTGCCGGATCTGCTCGGCGGGCCCTTACTGTCCGGATTGGCCGACCGCTATCCGCGCCGCTCGGTCATGGTGGCCGCGGATCTGGTGCGGATGGCGCTGGTCGCGTTCATGGCCGTGCCGGGCGCTTCGCTGGTGGTCGTCGGCGCGCTGCTGGTGATCGTGCAGCTGGCGAACACGCCGTGGGCGGCGGCCCGCGCGGCGGTGCTGCCGCAGGTGCTGTCCGGCGAGCGGTTCGTCGCGGGCACCGCGGTCTTCGCGATGACCACCCAGGCCGCGCAGGTGCTCGGGTTCGCCACGGGAGGCGTGCTCGTCGCGTGGCTCGATCCCGACGGCGCCTTGCTGGTCGATGCGGTCACGTTCGCCGCGTCGGCGGCGCTGATCGCCGGGGGACTACGGCATCGCCCGGCGTCGTCGGGACTGCGCTGGCGCGGCCGGGTACTCGGCGGCTTGGCGCTGGTGTGGCGTGATCGCCGGTTGCGCGCGCTGGTCGCGCTCGCGTGTGTTTCGGGCTTTTACATCGCGGGTGAGGCGGTCGCGGCGCCGTACGCGGCCGAACTCGGCGGCGGGGCGGTCGCGGTCGGGCTGCTGCTGGCGTCCTACGCGGTGGGGAATGTCGTGGGGATGGCGATACTCGCCCGGCTGCCGGAGGCGGTGCGGGTGCGGTCGATGGTGCCGATGGCGATCGCGTCCTGCGCACCGCTGCTGGGCTGCGCGGCCGATCCGGGGCTCGGTGCCGTGCTCGCGCTGTGGTGCTGTTCCGGCGTCGCGAGCGCGTACAACCTGACCGCGTCGACGTTGTTCGTCACGGCGGTGCCGGATCACGTGCGCGGGCAGGCGTTCGGGCTCGCCGTGACCGCGCTGAGGGTCGCGCAGGGGGCGGGCGTCGTAGTGGCGGGTGTCGCCGCCGACGGTTACGCACCGCATCAGGTGGTGGCGGCCGCGGGGTTGCTGGGAGTAGTCGCCGCCGCGGGTGCCGGGCTGGCGTGGAAAGGCTCGTGAGCGCACTATCGGGTGGAATCACTCACGAGCCTTCCGAACCACTCAGAAGCGTGACCAATCCGTGGGGCGAGCCCAGTCGGTCGGACGGCCGGTGCGGGGCGAAGACGAGGTCTTGATCATGGCTGCCTCCACGGCATAGAAATGTAGGCGGCCACCGAGGCCGCCCACCTGGACTAATGACACTGCGCATGCACGCGATTACCATTGCGGGTTCCCCCGGGGGAGAAAGGGGCGCCCGCATGGGATTTTCCCGTGCTCGGGCCACCTTGCCCAGCAAGGTCAGGCCGCCGAGTGGTCTCGATCCGCGCCGCTGGCCGTTGTGGTCGCTGACGCGGCCCGTGCTCTGCTACCTCTTCGTAGTCGAGATCGCCGCTGTAGCCACCCTCGGGGTGACGGCGAACCTGGCTCCGATTACTCCCCGTGCTCTAGCTTGGTGTGGCCTCCTGCTCGTCGCGGAACTCGCGCATCTGGAAGCCGCCCGCGGCATCGAGCGCATCCGCGAGCTCGGCGCGGACGGCAGTCCCCACATGCATCTGCAGTCCATCTGGATCTTCGCGGCGCTGCTGCTCCTGCCGCCGCCGCTGGTCGCGGTCGTCATCGCGGTGAGCTACACGCATTCGTGGGTGCGGGTGTACCGCCGCCGGTCCGTGCTGCACCGCAAGGTCTTCTCGGCGGCCACCGTGATCTTGGCCTGCGCCGCGGCCGGCGCCGTCCTGCACGCGGGGACGGCCGGGCACTTCGCGCCCTACCCGCCGCTGATCGACGGTTTCGGCGGCATGCTCACCCTGCTGCTGGCCGGGATCGTCTACTTCGCCGTGAACTACGCGATGGTCGTGCTGATGATCATCGCGACCAACCCGGCCAACCCCGGCCGCCAGGCGCTCGGCAACCTCTCCGACGTGCTGGTGATCGGCGGCGCGGTCGGCCTTGGCTGCGGGATCGCGCTGGTGATGACCGTCCGGCCGTGGCTGCTCCCGGTGATGATGCTGACCCCGCTCGCGTTGCAGCTGGGCCTGTTGCTGCCGCAGCTGCAAGCGGCCTCGCGCACCGACTCGAAGACCGGCCTCGTCGACGTCTCGTTCTGGCATGAGGTCGGCCAGCGCGAGCTGTTGCGCGCGCGGCGGCTCACGTCGACCGTCGGCGTGCTGATCATCGACCTCGACCATTTCAAGCGCATCAACGACCGCTACGGCCATCTCGCGGGCGACGAGGTGCTCCGCGCGACGGCTTCGGCCATCAGGGACCACGTCCGCAGCCACGACTTCGTCGGCCGCTACGGCGGCGAGGAGTTCGCGGTGCTGCTGCCCGGCGCGGGCGGCAAGGAGACCTTGGCGGTGGCGGAGCGGATCCGCGCGGGCATCTCGGCGGTGTCGGTGGAGGTGCCTGACATCGGCGGCCCGTCGACCTCGACAGTCAGCGGGCTCAGCGCGTCGATCGGGGCGGCGGTCTATCCCGACAACGCCGAGGAGCTGACCGACCTGCTGCTGGCGGCCGACACGGGCCTCTACGCGGCCAAGAACTCCGGGCGGGACCGGGTCGTGCTGGGATAAAGGGTCGTGCGCGTTGCGGGCGGTTAGAACCGCCCGCAACGCGCACGAGCCTTTTCTACTGCTGGGTGAGCTTGAACGACTGCGCCGCCCCGCCGTTGCAGGTCAGCTGCACCAGCTGGACGCTGTCCGCGGTCGACCCGTTCGGCACCGTAAGGCACTTCGGGGTGTTCCGGCTGACGAAGTGGAAGTACCCGCCGCCCTCCGGAACCGCTTGCCACTGCTGGTTGTTGCCGCCGCCGTAGGCCCACAGGTGCAGCGGCGCGTTGTCCGCTGTGGACACTCCGGCCACGTCGATCACCTGTGCGGGGTTGTTGCGGTTGTTGACGCGCGTGAAACCGCCGCTCGTCGGCTGGAACTGGTACTGCTGCGCGAAACTCGCGTTGCAGGTGTACTGCTGGACCACCGTGCCGTTGGCCGTGCCCGCCGCCTTGGCGTCGACGCACTTGCCGTTGCCCTTGTTCACCACGGAGTACCAGGCCGACGGTGACGGCTGGTCGGGGTCGGCAGGCGGCACCGAGCCACCGCCGCCGAGCCAGAGCAGGCCGTCGAGCAGGAACTTGTTCTGCGTCTCGCTTTCGAAGGTCGACGAGAGCGGGGTGTTCGTCTGGTAGTTCATCGCGTTGTGGCCGAAGTTGGCGTAGAGCATCTTGTAGTTCTTGTTCGTCCACATGATCGGGTAGTACCCGCTGTACCAGCTCTGGTCGGGGTCGGTGCCCAGCGGGAAGCTCGACGGGTCGACCGAGGCCAGGATCCTGATGTCCGGGTTGGTCCGCAGATCGTTGTTCCAGCTGTACCACTCGCTCACCGCGGAGGTGAACTTCGAGCCGAGGCGCAGTGTCGACGGGTGCGTCTGGTCGTCGACCTTCAGCACCGCCTTGGTCGGGCCCCAGGTGTTGTTGCGGAACCGCCCGGTCGCCAGGAACTGGCTGTGGTACCAGGCCCAGCTGTTCGGATCCTCGTTGTACGCCGAGACGTGGAAGCCGAACCAGCCGCCGCCGTTACGCATGTACCGCTCGAAACCCGCGCGCTGCGAGGCCGTGTGCGGCAGGTCGTCGAGGAACATGACCACCTGGTACTGCGAGGCGGTGATGGTGTTCAGCAGGTTCCAGTCCGTGGTGGCGGTGTAGCTGAAGTTGTTCTGGTTGCCCAGGTTCGTGAACCAGGGGTTCGCCTCCTTGTAGAACGAGACGTGGGCCTGGTCGTCGACGTAGTTGTAGAACGCGAGCACCTTGAACGCGGGCGCTTCGGGACGGGCGTACGCCGGAGTGCCCGCCAAGGCGACGCAGACACCGAAGAACGCCAATACCTTCGCTAGCTTTTTCTTGAACACGGCGGGGACCTTCCTGCTCAGAAGTGCTTGCGGTAGCGGAGCCCATAGCCGAACGGGAACAGCGGGGTCTGACCGTCGCCGACGTTGATCGGCTGCTGGTCCGCGCTCTTCATCCAGGTGACCGGCAGCTTCCCGGTCGGGTTGTACGCGCCGAAGAGCACGTCGGCCACGCCGTCGCCTTCGGTGCCGGGCAGCCAGGAAGCGACCAGGCCGTCCCAGTCCGGCAGCTGTGCGGCGATGTCCAGCGGACGTCCGGAGACCAGCACCACGACCGTCGGCACGCCGCTGTCCTTCAGCTTCTTGAGCGTGTCGAGATCGGTCTGGTCGAGGCCCATGCCCTGCGGCCGGTCGCCCTTGCCCTCGGCGTACGGCGTCTCGCCCACCACGGCGACCGCGACGTCGTAGCTCTTGTCGATCCCCGTGCCGTCCTTGCTGAACGTCACGTTCTTCGAGGCCTGCTGCATTCCTTGCAGGATCGTGGTTCCCGGGGTCACCGGGCCGCTCGTGCCCTGCCAGCCGACGGTCCAGCCGCCCGCCTGGTTGCCGATGTCGTTCGCGCTCTTACCGGCGACGAAGACCTTCTCGTGCTTGTTAAGCGGCAGGACGCCGTGCTCGTTCTTAAGCAGCACCTGCGACTCGCGCACGGCCTGGCGGGCGAGCGCGCGGTGGTCCTTGCTGCCGATGGTCGAGGTGAGCCTGCGGTCGGTCAGCGGCTTCTCGAACAGGCCGAGCTCGAACTTCTTGGTCAGGATGCGGCGGTTCGCGTCGTCGATCCTGGCCATCGTGACGTGCCCGGCCTGCACCTCGCCGCGCAGCGTGTCGATGAACTTCTTGAACTCGAACGGCACCATCACCATGTCGATGCCCGCGTTGATGGACGCGGTCACCTCGGCCGGGGTGAAGCCCTTCTGGCCGTCGATCTGGTCGATCCCGTTGTAGTCCGAGATCACGAAACCCTTGAAGCCCAGCTCGCCCTTGAGCACGTTGTTGATCAGGTACGACTGGCCGTGCATCTTCACGCCGTTCCAGCTGCTGTACGAGATCATCACCGTGCCGACGCCGCGATCGACGGCGGCCTTGAACGGCGGCAGGTGGATCTTGCGCAGCTCGGACTCGGGCAGCGTGGTCTCGCCCTGGTCCTTGCCGCCGGTGGTGCCGCCATCGCCGATGAAGTGCTTGGCGGTGGCGACCACGGACGACGGGCTCTTCAGCGACCGGCCCTGCATGCCGGTGATGATCGAGCTCATCGACACGGCCAGCTCCGGCACCTCGCCGAACGACTCATAGGTGCGGCCCCAGCGGTCGTTGCGCGCGACGCAGAGGCACGGCGAGAAGTTCCAGTCGATGCCGGTGCCCGCGACCTCTTCGGCCGTGGCGTGCCCGATCCGCTCGGCGAGGTCCGGGTCCCGCGTGGCGCCGAGGCCGATGTTGTGCGGGAACACGGTCGCGCCGTAGACGCCGTTGTGCCCGTGCACCGCGTCGACGCCGTAGATCAGCGGGATGCCGAGCGGCGTGGTGAGCGCCGTCTTCTGGAAGCCGTCGTACATGTCGGCCCAGGACACCGGGGTGTTCGGGGACGGCTGGGAGCTGCCGCCGGAGAGCAGCGAGCCGATCCGGTACTTGGCCACGTCGGCCGGGTCGGTGATGCCGAGCCGCTCCGGCTGCGTCATCTGGCCGAGCTTGTCGTCGAGCGTCATCCGGGAGAGCAGGTCGTTCACCCTGACCCTGACCGGGAGCCACGCGTTCCGGTACGCGGGGCCGGAGGCGAGCGCCGGGGTGTGGGACCCCAGTAGCAGCGCGCCTGCCAGCAGGCTGAGGGTGAGCTTGCTTCTGACTCGCATGCCTGGGGCCTCCTCGACGACGTCGTCAAATTCACGTATTAAATTAACTGACGAGATAACCGTGGTCCAGACCTTTGAGCAGCAAGAAGGCCGCGTTCACGTGCATGAACGCGGCCTTCGGTGAGTGGGACTAGCTAGGGTTGCACTGGGCGAGCACGGTGGCCAGATACCCGACGTCCGGGCGCCACTGCTCCAGGTTCCAGCTCGGCTTGTCCGGCGCGGCGGCCCGCGCGAAGTCGTAGTGGCAGCGGAACTGGTCCTTCATGTTCCGCTGGTTCGCGCTCGGCGCCAGCGCGACCACCTCGTTCCACGCCGAGGCCCACGCCGACGCGGGCGCGCTCGTCCGGCCGTACTCGGTCGGGAACACCGCGAGCCGCGGGCCCTTCGGGTCGGTGAGCCACTCGGTGTGATCGATGATGGCCTGCTTCAGGTCGGGCGCGGCCTGCAGCCGGGCCAGGACGGCCCGGTCCGCCTGCCCGGTCCGGATGTCATCATCGCTGGTAGCCGCGTGCGCGGGCGCCGCTAGCAGTACGGCCGACACTGTGACGGTGAGTACGGTCAGAGATCTGATCATGTCCCGAACGTAGAATGACTGACCGGGTGCCGGCCACCGTCCGCGCGAACCCGCTGGTCACGCTCCAATGCGCGGAACTGTCGGGCTCCGGGGATACCCTCTCCATCGGTGGGATGCCGGTTCGGCGCCGCTGCTTGTCCGCTATCTGGGAGAAACGACCCTGTGACTGCTTCTGCTGAGACCCTCTACGGGGCCGACGACCTGACCCACCTCGAGGGTCTGGAAGCGGTTCGGAAGCGGCCCGGTATGTACATCGGGTCGACGGACAGCCGCGGCATCAACCACCTCTTCACCGAGATCGTCGACAACTCCACCGACGAGGGCGTGGCTGGCCACGCGTCGAAGGTCGTGGTCACGCTGCACGCCGACGGCAGCGTCCAGGTGGACGACGACGGCCGCGGCATCCCGACCGGGGTGCACGCCAAGTCCGGCCTCTCCGGCGTCGAGCTGGTGCTGACCAGGCTGCACGCCGGCGGCAAGTTCGGCGGCTCCGGGTACAAGACCTCGGGCGGCCTGCACGGCGTCGGCGCCTCGGCGGTCAACGCGCTGTCGCTGCGCTTCGACATCACGGTCAAGCGCGACGGCAAGGTCCACCAGATGTCCTTCGCGCAGGGCGTGCCCGGCGTGTTCGACGGGCCGGGCCCGAAGGCGAAGTTCACCAAGCAGTCCGGCCTGCAGATCGTCGGCAAGATGAAGCGCGGCGAGCGCACCGGCACCTCGATCCGGTACTGGTACGACGCGCGCTACTTCGAGAACGGCGCCGCGCTGGACGTCGAGAACGTCCGCCAGAAGCTGCGCAACACCGCGTTCCTCGTGCCCGGTGTCACCTACGTGCTCAAGCACGCCACCGAGGACGAGATCGGCGAGGAGACCTTCCACTACCCGCACGGCCTGTCCGACATGGTCGAGTTCCTCGCGCCGGACGGGGAAAAGCCGGTCTCGGGCACCCTGCTGATCACCGGCGAGGGCACCTACCGCGAGAACGCCGCCGACGAGAACGGCGTCATGCAGTCGAAGGTGGAGCGCCGCGCCGAGGTCGAGGTCGCGCTGCGCTGGGGCACCGGCTACGAGCGCACGATCGAGTGCTTCACCAACACCATCCGCAACGTGCACGGCGGCACGCACCGCCGCGGCTTCGACCGCGCGGCCGCGAAAGCCATCCAGGAAGCCATTTCCAAGACCCGCGGCCTGCTCAAGCCGAAGGAGGACCCGCCGACGATCGAGGACGTGCTCGAGGGCATGACCGCGGTCATCCACGTGCGCCTCCCCGAGCCGCAGTTCACCTCGCAGACCAAGGACGAGCTGTCCACGGCCGGCATCACCCGGGTCATCCAGGGCATCGTCGACCAGCACATCAAGGCGTGGACCGAGGACCGCAAGACCAAGTCCGAGGCCAAGATCGTGCTCCAGAAGGTGGTCGACGCCGCCCGCGTGCGGCTGACCCAGAAGCACCAGAAGGACGCGGCCCGCCGCAAGACGGCGCTCGAAGGCGCCGCGATGCCGCCGAAGCTGGTCGATTGCCGCACCACCGGCATCTCGCGCAGCGAGCTGTTCCTCGTGGAGGGCGACTCCGCGCTCGGCTCGGCGCGGATGGCGCGCGTGTCGGAGTACCAGGCGCTGCTTCCCTTGCGCGGCAAGATCTTGAACGTCCAGAAGGCCAGCCTCGGCGACACGCTGAAGAACGCCGAGATCGCGTCGATCGTCCAGGTGCTGGGCGCGGGCAGCGGCCGCACGTTCGACATGTCGACCATGCGCTACGGCCGCGTCATCCTGATGGCGGACGCCGACGTCGACGGCTCGCACATCCGGACGCTGCTGATCACGCTGTTCGCCAAGTACCTGCGGCCGGTGATCGAGGACGGCAGGCTGTTCGCCGCGATGCCGCCGCTGCACAAGGTGGTCACCAAGGGCCGCAACCCGGAGACGAAGTTCACCTACACCCAGCGCGAGATGGAGACCACGGTCGCCGCGCTGGAGAAGGCGGGCAAGCAGATCGTCAAGCCGGTGCAGCGGTTCAAGGGCCTCGGCGAGATGGACGCCGACGAGCTGTGGGAGACCACGATGAACCCCGCCACCCGGTCGGTCCGGCGGATCACCTGGGACGACGCCGAAGCCGCCGAGTCCGCGCTCGAACTGCTGATGGGCGAGAAGGTCGAGCCACGCCGCAACTGGCTGGTCGAGTCTTCGGACCGGGTCGACCAAGAAGCGATCGACGCCTGAGTTTTCGTTAGCTACCAAGGAGTTTCGCAGTGGCACGCCGCAAAGGCCCCAGTACGAAGGTCGACGCGTCCGCGTTCGACCAGGCGGGGGCGAACGTCTTCGAGAACCCGCTGAAGACGGAGATCGAGGACTCCTACCTGGAGTACGCGTACTCGGTCATCCACTCGCGCGCGCTCCCGGACGCGCGCGACGGGCTCAAGCCGGTGCACCGCCGCATCCTGTTCTCGATGAACGAGCAGGGGTACCGGCCGACGCACGCGTACGTGAAGTCGTCGCGCGTCGTGGGCGACGTGATGGGCAAATACCATCCACACGGTGATTCGGCGATCTACGACTCCATGGTCCGCATGGCGCAGGACTTCTCGCTGAACGTGCCGCTGATCGACGGGCACGGGAACTTCGGCTCGCCCGACGACGGTCCGGCGGCCTCGCGGTACACCGAGGCCAGGCTGTCGGCCGAGGCGATGGCGCTGGTGGGGGAACTCGGCGAGGAGACCGTCGACTTCCGGCCGACCTACGACGGCTCACTGCAAGAGCCGACCGTGCTGCCCGCCGCGTTCCCCAACCTGCTCGTCAACGGCACGTCCGGGATCGCGGTCGGCATGGCCACCAACATGATCCCGCACAACCTCGGCGAGACGGTCGCCGCGGCGCGGTGGCTGATCCATCACCCCACGGCGACGCTCGACAAGCTGATGGAGTTCGTGCCCGGCCCCGACCTGCCGACCGGCGGGATGCTGCTCGGGCTGGACGAGGTGCGCAAGGCGTACGAGACCGGCCGCGGCGTAGTCCGCATGCGGGCCAAGTGCGAGACCGGGCCGCTGGAAGGAAGCCGCGGCCGTCAGGCGATCACGGTCACCGAGCTGCCGTACGGCGTCGGGCCGGAGAAGATCATCGAGAAGATCACCGATGAGGTCAACAAGTCCAAGCGGCTCACCGGGATCGCGGACGTCAAGGACCTCACGGACCGCGAGAACGGCACGCGGCTGGTCATCGAGTGCAAGGTCGGTGTCAACCCGCAGGCGCTGCTCGCCGACCTGTACCGGCTGACGCCGCTGGAGCAGTCGTTCGGCATCAACAACCTGGTGCTCGTCGACGGGCAGCCGCAGACGCTCGGGCTCAAGGCGCTGCTGGAGGTCTTCCTCGCGCACCGGTACGAGGTCGTCACGCGGCGCACGCGCTACCAGAAGCGCAAGCGCGAGGACCGTTTGCACCTGGTCGAGGGTCTGCTGCGGGCGCTGCTCGACATCGACAAGGTCATCAGGCTCATCCGCAACAGCGAGAACGCGCAGGCCGCGAAGGACGGCTTGATGAAGTCGTTCAAGCTGTCGGAGATCCAGGCGACGTACATCCTCGACACGCCGCTGCGGCGCCTCACCAAGTACGACAAGATCGAGCTCGAGGCCGAGCAGGACAAGCTGCGCGAGGAGATCGCCGAGCTGTCCAAGATCCTCGACGACGAGTCCGTGCTGAAGAAGGTCGTCTCGGCCGAGCTCGCCAAGGTGGCCAAGGACTTCACCACCGAGCGCCGGACCGCGCTGATCGACGGTGACCTCAAGGAGGTGCTGGCCGCTTCGAAGCCATCCGGCCCGCTGGAGGTCGAGGACGATCCGTGCCAGGTCATTCTTTCGGCCACCGGCCTGGTCGCGCGGACCGCGGCCGAGTCGGAGGAGTCCTCGGAAGCGCGCCGCCGCAACGGCCGGGTGAAGCACGACGCCGTGCAGGCGGTGGTGCATTCGACGGCCCGTGGCCAGGTGCTGCTGGTGACCAACCGCGGCCGCGCGTTCAAGACCGACGTGCTGCCGTTGCCGGTGCTGCCCGAGCAGGCTGGCACGGTTTCGCTGCGCGGCGGCATGGCGGCGCGTGAGCTGATCCCGTTGGAAAAGGGCGAGAAGGTGGTCGGCATCGCGCCACTCGGCGAGCAGGGCGCGGGTTCGCCCGGTCTCGCGGTCGGCACGAAGCTGGGCGTGGTCAAGGTGTGCGCGCCCGAATGGCCCGTTCGCTCCGATGAGTTCGAGATCATCAGTCTCAAGGACGGCGACGAGATCGTCGGGGCCACGTGGCTCACCGACGGGTCCGAAACGCTCGCTTTCGTGTCCTCGGAGGCTTCGCTGCTGCGGTACGCGGCGTCTTTGGTCCGGCCGCAGGGCCTCAAGGGCGGCGGCATGGCGGGCATCAACTTGAGCGGTGACGCGACCGTGGTCTTCTTCGGCGCCATCCGCACGGACGACGAAGAGCACGGCGAGCCGATGGTGATCACGTCGACCGGGATGAGCGTGAAGGTGACGCCGTTCAGCGAGTACCCGGCGAAGGGCCGCGCGACCGGCGGTGTCCGGGCGCAGCGTTTCCTCAAGGGCGAAGGCGGGCTGCGGGTGGCGTGGATCGGCTCGCGGCCGGCGGGCGCCGGGTCGAACGGTGACCCGGTGGAGCTGCCCGAGGTGGACATGCGGCGCGACGGCTCGGGTCACGCGCACCCGGGGCCGGACGTGGTCGGTCACCTCATCGAACGCGACTGACGAACGGGATAAAGCGGGCTTTATATCGGGGTGCTTTTCCCCGATATAAAGCCCGCTTTATCCCGTTCTACCTACCTCAAGACGCTCGGGTCGACCTTGGCCGCGCGCTCACGCTGGGGGAACACGCCGACCTGCACCCTGGCCTTTTCTTGGCCAGTCGCGTAGTCGACCACCGAGACCTCGTTGCGCTTGCTCAGCGAGACGAAGCAGTAGCGGCCGTCGGCCGACGTGGTGCCCCAGTACGGCAGGGAGCCGACCGGGTAGTTGACCGTCGCCGCCGTGCTCAAATCCGAGGTGGACACCAAAGCGACATAGTCGTCGATCGTGCCGACGTCACACAGCCGCGAGCCGTCGCCGGACAGCGCGAGCCCGTGGTGCGCCGAGTTCTTCGGGTAGTCGTCGGGCTTCAGGGCCGCGCCCGCCGGCGAGAACGGCATGTTCACCGTGTTCACGATCTGCGACGAGTTCAGGTCGTACTTCACGAATCCGTTGAGATAGGACAGCTGCGCGTAGAAGGTGTGGCCGTCGGGCGCGACGAGGTTCGGCCGGATCCCGTGCGGGAAGCGCCAGGTCTTGACCACCTGCAGGGTCGCGGCGTCGACCTTGGTCAGCAGGAAGTCGCCTTTGGCCCATTCCATCCACTTGGGCAGCGACACGGTGCCGATGCTGGAGTTGTAGATGTAGCGGCCGTCCGCGGAGAAGTCGTTCTGGTGCGGGTAGGTGCCGGTCTGGAACGAGCCGGTGATCTGGCCGGTCGCGGTGTCGAGCACCTGCGCCTTGCCCGCGGTGGTCGCCGAGACGACGAAGCGGGTGCCGTCAGGGGACAGCGCCGCGTGGTCGGCGTGGAAGCCTTCGAGCCGGGTGTGCCAGAGCTCGGCGCCGGAGCCGAGGTCGAAGGCGGCGACGTCGTCGAGGTTGCCGCGGGACACGTACAGCTTGCGGCCGTCGGGGGAGAGCGCGAGGTCGTCGACGAACCGGTCGCCGCCTTCGACGGCTTTGACCGTCTCGTAGCCGGCACGCTCGACGGGGTTCATCGCGTTGAGGCGCTCTTGCAGGTCGGGGATGACGTTGACGTAGCCGAGGTTGGCGAAGGTGGTCGAATCCAGGAAGCTCACGGTGCCTGACTGCGCGTTGCCGACGAGCACGACGTCCTTGAGTGCGGCCGCCTGGGAGACAGGCGCCGCGAGCGTGGTGCCCAGCAGGGTGATGGCCAGTGCGCTGACGATGCGGTTCGGCGGCATCGATTCTCCTCTTCGAGAATCCCCCTCGGGGTACGGGACGCGAATATTATTCGCATTAAACTAAGGTGTGCGCTACCGCCAGCTGAGGTACGCCGATCCGGTTAGGACAGAATCGACCTCGTGAGGTTCGGGATTCTGGGGGCGCTCGAGACGCCGGTGCCGGTCGGCGGCCCGCGTCCGCGCTCGCTGCTCGCGGCGCTGCTGCTCGACGCGGGCCAGATCGTCAGCGCCGAGCGGCTCATCGACGCGCTCTACGGCGAGGAGCCGCCGAGCGGCGCCGCGAACGCGCTGCAGTCCCAGGTGTCGCGGCTCCGAGGAAAGCTTGGCGACGCGAGCCTGATCGAGCTGCACCCGTCCGGCTATCGGCTCGCCGTCGACCGCGAAGACGTCGACGCGCATGTCTTCACGAGGCTCGCCGCCGAAGGCAAACGGGCGCTCGCCGCTGGTGACCACAAACAAGCCACCGCCCTGCTCAGCGACGCCTTGGCGCTGTGGCGCGGCCCGGCGCTGGCCGACATCGACGCCCCCTTCGCCGAGGGCCACGCGACGCGGCTGGAGGAACTCCGGATCGCCGCCGTCGAAGACTGCGCCGAAGCGCACCTCGACCCGAGCGAGCTCATCGCCGGGCTCAAAGCCGAGACCGTCAAATACCCGCTGCGCGAACGTTTGCGCGGCCTGCTCATGCGCGCGCTGTACGCGGCGGGCAGGCAGGCCGAGGCACTGGCCGAATTCGAAGACATCCGCCGGGTGCTGGCCGAGGAACTGGGCGCCGATCCGTCGGCGGAGCTGGCCGCGGTGCACGTCGCGCTGCTGCGCGGGGATCAGCGTCAAGCCCCCGCGCTGCCCGCGCAGTTCACGAGCTTCGTCGGCCGCGAGGACGAACTGCGGGTGGTCGGCGACCGGCTCCGCGACTCCCGGCTGGTGACCTTGCTCGGGCCGGGTGGCGCCGGAAAGACCAGGCTCGCGATCGAGGCCGCCCGGAGCTACGAGGCCTGCTTCGTCGACTTGGCCCCGTTGACCGGTGGTGTCGCGCAGGCCGTGATGGCCGCGCTGGGGTTGCGTGAATCCGGCCTGCTCGCCGCTCCGGGTCCGGCAGATGTGGAGGGCCGGCTGCTCGCCGCGCTCGCCGGGCGCGAGCTGCTGCTCGTGCTCGACAACTGCGAGCACGTTGTCGCCGATGCGGCCAGGCTCGTGCACGTCATCCTGGGCGGCTGCCCGGGTGTCACTATTTTGGCCACCAGCCGGGAGGCGCTCGGGATCACCGGCGAGGTGCTGTCGCCGGTGCCGCCGCTGTCGCCGGAACCCGCGGTCCGGCTGTTCACCGATCGCGCGCGAGCGGTGTCGCCGGGGTTCGTCGCCGACGAGACCGTCGCGCACATCTGCCAGGCGCTCGACGGCCTCCCGCTCGCGATCGAGCTGGCGGCCGCGCGGCTGCGCTCGCTGACGGTCCAAGAAGTGGCCACCCGGCTCGACGACCGGTTCCAGCTGCTCACCCGCGGCAGCCGGACCGCGGCGCCCCGCCACCAGACGCTGCGCGCGGTCGTCGAGTGGAGTTGGGAGCTGCTCGAACCAGATGAGCGGGCACTGGCCGAAAAACTGTCCGTCTTCGCGGGCGGCGCGACGCTCGAAGCGGCCGAGCGGGTGTGCGGCGGCACGGTCGACGACCTCGCGAGCCTGGTCGACAAGTCGTTCGTCGAAGCGTCCGGCGGGCGGTACCGGATGCTCGACACGATCCGGGTCTTCTGCGCGGAGCGGCGGACGGAAAACGTCCACCGCGCGTACGCCGAGTACTTCCTCGAGCTGGCCCGCGCGGCCGACCCGCATCTGCGCCGGGCCGAGCAACTCGACTGGATGAGCAGGCTCAAAGCCGAGCATGGCAACTTTTTCGCCACCCTCCGCTGGGCGGTCGAGCACGATACCGAGCTGGCGTTGTCGCTGGTCAGCGCGTTGTCCTGGTATTGGTACCTCAGCGGGACCCGGACCGAGATCATCCCGCTGACCGCGCGGCTGATCGAGCTCGTCGAGCCTGCGGACTGCGAAGAGGAGTACGTCCTCTGCGTGCTGCATTCGGTGGCGGGCGGGCCGGGTGGCTTCGAAAAGCACATCGCCCGTGCCCGCGAGATCATGAGCCGGATCGGCGCGCTGCGGCAGCCGTACGTGGTCGTCGCGTGGGCGCTGTTCGAGGGGCCGCCGATCGAGGGCGAGCCGATCTCGCCGATGCGGAAGGCCTTCGCCGAGAACCCCGACCCGTGGTTCCAGGCGGTGCTCAAGTTCAGCACCGGGTACGTCGCCTGGCTCACCAGCGGCGAGATCGACACGGCGGGTCAGCTGGTCGAAGAGGGACTGGCCGTTTTCCGGCACCTCGGCGAACGGTGGGGTCTCGCGCAGTGTCTCGACGCGCTGGCCGCGTTCGCCGACGCGGCGGGCGACCACACCCGCTCGCTGGCGATGACCGCCGAAGCGCTCGGCGTCATGCGCGAGCTCAACGCCGTCGAAGAGCTCGCCGACCTCACTTCGCGTGGCGCCGCGCGGTTGCTCCGGGCCGGGCGGACCGAGGAGGCGGAGGCCTCGTACGCACAGTCCGCCGAGTACGCGAAGCGGGCGGGTGTGCTCGCGACGCTGGCCGTGGCGTGGTCCGGTCTCGGCGAAGTGGCGCGGTTGCGGGGTGACCTGAAGAAGGCCCGCGAACTCCAGGAGCGGGCGCTCGCGCAGTGCACCGAGGACTGGGTGAACGCGAACGCGCGCACCCAGATCTTCCTCGAACTCGGCAGGGTCGCCGCGCTCGAAGGCGCCACCGCCGAGGCGGTCGCGCACTTCGAGCGTGCGGCCTCGCTCGCGCACGCCAGCCGGATCCAGACCGTCGAGGACGAGGCTGTCGCCGAGCTCACGCGTATTTCTTCAGCGTGACGATGTCCGAGGACCGCATGGTCACCTTGTTGAACCAGGCCCCGATCGGACCGGCGAACATGACCTTGCACATCAGGTTGCGCTGCCAGATCGCCGAGCGCGACCCCGGCGCCAGGAAACTGCCCGCCCGCTTGGCCTGCCCGTGCCCGATCTTCGCCGACGGCCGCAGCTGCCGCTCGAACTCGGCGAACGCCTCGCGGTGGTCGGCCTGCGTGGCCAGCTCACCGGCGAGCACGTACGCGCCGAGCATCGCCGTGCCCGTCCCCGACCCGCCGGGGCCCGCCGACCACGCCGCGTCGCCGACCAGCGCGACCCGGCCCTGGTGCCAGCGGTCGAGGTGGATCTGGCCGATCGCCGCGAAGTACAGATCGTTCGCGTCGTACAGGTCCTCGAGCAGTTCGGGCGTCTTCCAGCCGACGTCGACGAACCGCTCGTGCACGATCTTCTTCTGCTGCTCGACGTCCTGCCGGTCGTAGGTCAGCACGTCCGAGGCGAACGCGAAGCCGACGCCGTAGGAGGTGACCATCACGCCCCGGCCGGGCTCGTTGTACCAAACCCCGGTGCGGTCCAGCCCGAGCCGGTTGGTGCCGCTGTAGCCGGCCAGATAGCAGCCACCGTGCGTGGCGAACTGCTCCTCCGGCCCGAAGAGCAGCTCACGAACGCCGGAGTGCGCCCCGTCGGCGCCGATCACGAAGTCGAACGTGCGGTCCTCGCCACTGGCGAAGGTGACGTCGACGCCGGTGGCCGTTTCGGTGAGCCCGGTGATCCGGTCGCCGAAGATGTACTCGGTGTTCTCGCGGGTCGCGTCGTAGAGCACGCGGGCCAGGTCGCCGCGCATGATCTCGACCTCGCCGCTCATGAACTCGCCGGGCATCTTGGCCAGCGGCTGCCCGTCGCGGTCGACGACCGTGACCTCGCCCATCCCGGTCTCGTGGGCCTTGATCTCGTCCAGCACGCCCATCTGGCGCAGGATCTCGACCTGCGCGCCGCGGAAGTCGACGGCCGAGCCGCCGGGGCGCAGTTCCGGCGCCCGCTCGACGACCGTGGTCTCGAAGCCGTAGCGGTGCAGCCAGTAGGCGACGGACGGCCCGGCGACGCTGGCTCCGGAGATCAGAACTCGCTTCTTCATGGTGTTCTCCCTGTTCCCGTGGTGACAGGGAGAACTCTCGGGCGCGGACCCTACCGCCGCCCTACCGTGCGCTGACCGCCGCTCTCAGGCCTCGAACGTGACGGTCAGCCGCGCGATCCGGCCGTCGGGAGCGATGTCGTAGACCGCGAGCATCGGCACCTCGAAGTTGTCGCCTGCCCGGCCCTCGGGGCCTTTCGGTGACATCGGGGTGTCGGCGAGCAGGATGAAGTGGACGTCGAGGTCGACCACGAGGGTGTGGCCGTCGGTGCGGAAGGTCCGCACGATCAGTGTCTCGAAGATCGACTCGTGCGCCTTCTCGAACCAGGTCAGCGAGTCGGCCGCGTTGTCGAAGCGCGCCACCGGGAAGTCGATGACCACGTCTGGCGTGTAGAACTCGGTGTGCACCCGCTTCCAGTCCTGGCTGTTGAAGGCCGCGACGTAGCTCAGGTAGCTCTCGAAGTTCACAGCGGTTCTCCTTTGAGCACACGGGCGCGGGCGCCGGGGCCGCGCTCGTCGGCGGTGACCACGAGCATGACGTCGGCCCGGCCGGTCGTCAGCAGGTTCGTCGCGTGGTCGAGTGCGACCTCTTCCGAGGCCTGCCCGGACGTCACGGCCGAAAGCGGGCCCTTGAGGCCGAGCGTCAGCGAAACGTAGCCCGCGGTCACGCTCGCGACGATGTTCGGCGCGGTCACGGGGCTGATCAGGTGCAGCTCGTCGCGTTCCCGCGCGGCGTGGAGTTCCTCGATGGTGCTCAGCGGGCCGTCGGCGGTGGCGAGCACCAGCCCGGAGCGGTCGGGATCGGGCCGGTTCTCGGCGGTGAAGCCCGCGTCGGCCCAGGCGAGATGGGCCGCGGCCAGCGACAGCGCCCCGAGTTCGTCGACGCGTGACGCGTACGCGCGCGGGAAGTTCCCTTGCGCCGCTTCGGCGTCCGGCACCGTCGCACTGCCCACAGTGGACACTTCGCGGATGCCGAGCCCGGGATCGGCGGCGGGCTCCCTGCCCAGCACGAGCACGCAGTTCGCGCCGCCGAACGCGATCGAGTTGGTCACGGCCACGTCGACCTTCGCGGGACGCGCGGTGCCGGGGACGACGTCCCAGCCGGGCATCCGCTCGGGATCGAGGTTGATCGTCGGCGGCAGCTTCGAGTCGCGGATGGCGAACGCGGTGATCGCCGCCTCGACCACGCCCGCGGCGCCGAGCGTGTGCCCGAGCTGCGGTTTCGAGCTGCTGAGCGGCGGGCCGCCGGAACCGAAGAGCGACCGCAGCGCGGTCAGCTCCGCGCGGTCGTTGGCGGGCGTCCCGGTGCCGTGGCCGTTGACGTAGTCGACCTCGGCCGGGGTGACGCCCGCGTCGCGCAGCGCCAGGCGCATCGCGCGGAAGAGGCCTTCGCCGCTGGGCGGCGGCGCGGTGATGTGGAAGGCGTCGGCGGTCATGCCGTAGCCGTTGACGTAGGCGATGACCTCCTTGTCACCGGGGTCGGCCTCCAGCAGCAGGAACGCCGCGCCCTCGCCGAGGTTGACGCCGCCGCTGCGCGAATACGGCCCCGACGGTTCGGTGTCGAGCGCCTTCCAGCTGCTGAAGGTCGCCATCGTGGTGACGTTCAGCAGGTCGATCCCGCCGACCAGCATCGCGGGCACGCGTCCGGCGCGCAGCAGGTCGACGGCGTGGCAGAGCGCGTTGGCGCTCGCCACGCAGCCGGTGCCGAAGATCGCGCGCGGCCCGTCGAGCCCGAGCTTCGCGACGATCGGATCCAAGGCGGCGTAAGGGAACCCGGTGCGCCACGCGGTCTCCGGCGCGCCGTTCGTGCCCAGCGTGATGCCGGTGCCCGGCGGCAGGTCGTCGACGGGCAGCCGCTGCGCGAGCGCCCAGAGCGTGTCCTGCTCGGTCAGTTCCGCGACGTACGCGCCGCCGAACCGGCCGGCCGCGTGCACGGCCGTCTCGCCGAGCGCGACCCGGTGCCAGGTGTCCTCGGCGCTCAGCCCGAACCCGGTCGCGAGCGCTATGCCGGTGATCGCGATCCCATGCGTCATGCGCGTAGTTTCCCTGTCTCGCTGCGGTCGATCCGGTCGACCAGCTCCACGGCCTGCGGGTTCAGCCCGAGCTCCTTGGCCGCGGCGCGCACGGCCTGCGGCAGCTCCGTGCCGGACCCCACCACCCGCACGAGGAAGCTCTCGCCGCGCAGCGCGTCACGCACGGGGAAGCACGCCAGGTCCGCGCAGCGCACGCGCTCGGCCAGCTCAGCCTGCACGGTGTCGAGGTTGACCCGCAGGCCGTTGATCTTGCACAGCCGCCCGCGCCTGCCCAGGAACCGGAACCGCCGCGCGTCGACGACCTCGACGAAGTCGTCGGTGCGCCATTCGGTCAGCTCACCGGCGAGCCGGGGGCCCGCCACCACGAGCGGGATCTCGCCGCTGTCGTCGCCGAGCAGCTTGACGTCGTCGAACAGCGTCCACGGCTGGGTCTCCCCGGTGCGATGCGCGATGCCGCCGGTTTCCGTCGAGCCGAAGATCTCGGTGATCCGCACGTCGCCGGGCGCGGGCAGGTCGTGCGCCTCCGGCGGCAGCGTCGCGGTGCTGTGCAGAATCGACAGTTCGTCCACAGTGGACAGGAACTCGGGATGCCTCGCCAAGATCCGGAAGGTCCACGGGATCGCGCCGACGCCGAGGCCGCGCGGGCTGATGGCGGGCATGTCGACGTCGAAGCTCGGCTGGTACCACACCGGCACACCCAGCAGCGCGGGCACGAGCACGGTCGTGAGCACGCCGTAGAGATGCGCGGGCGGCGCGAACGCGAGCACCGCGTCGATCCGGCGGCCGGACCACAGCCCGGCCAGCAGCTCCGCCTCGGAGACGAGCTGCTCGCGGGTGCGCCGCCACACCGTCGCCGCGCCGGTCGAGCCGGAGGTCTTGATGTCGAGACAGGGCGCGCTGCGCGCGATGAGGTGCTCGCGGTCGGCCGCGCTCAGCCGGTCCCAGCGCACGGACCAGGGTGTCTCGCCCGGCGCGCCGCCGTCGAGCACGACCCGGGGGTCGAGTTCGGCGTGCCGCCTCATGTCCGGCCCGCGACCCAGCTGGTGATGCTCGCGATCGTGCCGAACTCGGCGGCCGCGTCGTCCATCGCGAGCGGCCCGGTGGCGAGCGCGCGCTCGATCAGCCCGACCGTCTCCAGCTTGGCGAGACTGTCGAACAGCCCGTCCGGCACCTCGCTGAGCGGGCGGTCGACCGGCCAGTCGTCGACCGTGGTCCGCAAGGCCTTGCCGACCGCTTCGCGGACCACGGACTCGATCTCGTCTACCTCAGGCATCGGCTTCCTCTGCTGGGGTGAAGGCACCCGACGCGATCAGCCCGGCGACCGTCGCCAGGTCGCCGTCGAGCCTGCGGTCGTGGTGCAGGAACGGCACGTGCTCGCGCAGCAGCCGGTGCGCGGCGCGGGTGCCGTCGCCGAGCAGCTCGCGCCCGCGCAGGTCGGCCGCCTGGCAGCCCGCCATCAGCGTGATCGCGGTGATCTCGGTGACCAGCTCGACCACCGTGCGCGCGCCGCGGGCGGCGATGGTGCCCATGCTGACCTTGTCCTGGTTGTGCGACTCGGTCGAGCGGGAGAACGAGGTCGACGGGCCGGTCAGGCTCAGCGCTTCGGCGGCCAGCGCCGAGCAGGCCAGCTGCATGCCCTTGAAGCCGTGATGCAGGCCAGCCTCGGCCAGCGGTGTCAGATTGGGCGGCAGTCCCGCGTTGAACTTGTCGTCGACCAGCAGTGCCAGCTGCCGGTCCAGCAGGTCGCCGACGCTCGCGACGGCGACCTTCAGCGAGTCCATCGCCTGGCCGATGTGCCCGCCGTAGAAGTTGCCGCCGTTGTAGACCTCGCCGGTCTCCGCGTCGAAGAGCGGATTGTCGTTCGTGGAGTTGATCTCGACCTCGATCCACTCGGTCACCCAGCCGAGTGTGTCACGAAGGACGCCGATCACGTGCGGCGCGCAGCGCAGCGAGTACCGGTCCTGGATGGACCGGTTCAGCGTCAGCATCTCGCGCTCGTCCACATCGGCGTGCGGTTCGAGTACCGGGTTGTCGTCCGTGCAGAGGTACGAACCCGCCAGCATGCCGTGAATCCGTTGCGCCGAAAGGACTTGTCCCCGATGCGGCTTCTGGCGGTGGATGACCGGGTGGTAATGCCCCCGATTGCCGAGCAGCGCTTCGGCGGACAGCGCGGTGCACAGTTCGGCCACCCGCGCGAGCTCGGCGGCGTCGTGCGCGGCGAGCGCGGCGAACCCCGACATGAACGAGGTGCCGTTGATCAGCGCGAGGCCTTCTTTCGCCTCGTACGTGGCGGGTTTCAGGCCGCAGGCGCGCAACGCGTCCGCCGCCTGCCATTTGGCCTGCTTGAAGGTCACCTCGCCTTCGCCGGTCAGCATGTCGGCGAGATAGCACAGCGGGACGAGATCACCGCTCGCGCCGACCGAGCCGCGTTCGGGGATCAGCGGCAGGATGTCGTGGCGGAGGCAGTCGACGAGCAGGTCGACCACCTCGCGGCGGATGCCGGAATAGCCGCGCGCCAGGCAGTTCGCCCTGATCAGCATGGTCGCGCGCACCACGTCCGGCGCGGCGTGCGTGCCGGTGCCGTTGAGGTGATAGCGGATCAGGTTGCGCTGGAGTTCGGCGGTGCGCCGGGGATTGAGCTGGAACCGGGCGCTGTCCCCGAAGCCGGTCGTCACCCCGTAAAGAGGACGTTTGGTGGCGATCAGCTCGTCGCGGAGCGCGACGGAATCGTCCATACGGATGGCGGCTTCGGCCGAGAGGCCGAGCTGGGGTTCGTTCCTGGCCGCGGACGCAACGCCGGAGACGGTCAGCGTGTCGTCGCCCAGAGTGAGGCGCATGAACGGATCGTAGCGCCGGGAAGTCCCGCGCGAAACATACCCAAGGGTTTTATCGATCATGTCCCGGCCAGCGAATTTGTTGCTGTCCCATGGAAAGAGCAGGTCGTGCCGAGGCCGTGCGCGCTGATTTTGGTGCGGTAACGATGTTTCCTTATTTGTTAAAGTTCCTTACTTATGGCGCACGGTAAAGTGCGCGGGCGGCAGAGTCAAGGTCCGCGCCCGTGATGTGATTGAGCACCACTACGGAGGTAGGGAAATCGGCCGCCGCGCTTGACGGGGTTTTCCCGGCGGTGTTTCCATTTGGCGTCCGCCGCGGCGGATATGTCTCAAAAAAATGATCCAGGTGGAGGATTCCGTGTACTCAAGCCGAGCGCACGGGGTCCGTCGTGTCCACAACGGACGGTGAAGCCGGGTTACTCGGGTTGACCGTATTTCTGTCGCACGACCGTCAGGTCGAACGGCGGAAAACCGCATGGCGGCCGACTGCGCTCCGGCGCAGAAGGGGGAGAACGCTCAGGCGTCGTGAGTGGTATGACCGGTTCTAACCGGCCGTACCACTCACGACCCCCTGCGCCTGGCCGGATTCGGCGGCGGCGAACTCGCGCACCGCCGCGGAGCCGTAAGCGCGCGAAACCTCGCACAGCCACTGGATTTCCGCCGCCCGATCGGGGAGTTCGGCGCCGTTGAACAGGTCCGTCGCCGGGTCGTCGCACGGCTCGGCGCCCCGCAGCTTCAGCCGGCACGCCACGGCGACACTGCAGGCGGTCGCCAGCGCGTTCCGGCCACCCGCGCGGGCGCGTGCCTGGTCCAGTACCGACGCGGGCAGATAGTCCCGCAGCGTGATCAAGCCGTCGCGGATCTCGATCACTCGTCTGTACAGCCGCAGGTTCAGTGAGCCGAACGCCAGCTCCCGCACCCGTCCGCGCGGTGTGATCAGCGCGATATGCGGCACCGCCTCGTAAACCGCGCGCCACAGCGGATAGAGCGTCCACAGTGCACAGTAGCTGCGCGCGGTCTGCGCGTAGTCCGGGTAAGCCGACAGGATGCTGCCCGCCACGAAGGCCAGCAGGCCTATGTACATGATTAGCCGCATCGCCGCGACGATCGGGGTCTCCGGATAGAACAGCAAGACCGTCCGCAACACGGCGTACGCGATGCCCGCCACGAAGCAGACCGTGATCAGCTTCAGGCTGATCCGCAGCAGCCGCGAGCCGGCACGCAGGTTGTACCGCCAGAACACCCACATCGCGATCGTGCTGATCGCGCAGACGTACGACAGGTAGACCAGCCAGTACGAGATCAGCGGCGAGAAGCTCACCGTCTTCGGCAGGAAGTACGCGCCGGCCGAGGAGGTCGCGAAGCCGAAGAGGACGGTCATCGCCGTCACCGTGACGAGCGCGCTGATCAGCACCCGCCTGCGGTTGACGCGGGAGTCCCGGCCGACCACCACGAGCATGATGTGCAGGATGGCCGCGTCGAACAACGCGGTCAGGCCGTGTTTGAGCAGGCTTTCCACGTTGGGGACGCCGGTGAACGCGTTGACCCAGCGGCCGATCGCGGGTTGTGCGAACGTCATCGAAAGCGCTTCGAGGAACAGGGTGGCCGCCCACAGCCTGGCGCGCCTCGAGCGGATCGCCGACGGGACGCGGATCAGGCCTGCCGTCCACAGCCCGACGACCGTGGCGACCTCGAGGGTGGTGAGCAGCCCGGTGATCATGCGTCGCTCGGGCGGGTGCCGAGCACCTGCTCCAGCCTGGCCAGATCCGGGGTCGACGGGCCCGCGCAGCGGGTGGCGTGGTCGAGGATGAGGCTGGCCACCATCTCGGCCTCCTCTTCCTGGCGGTTCGTGTAACTCGTGCGCGCGAGCAGCCGCCGGACCAGCGCCGGGTCGAGGTCGGGCAGGATCGCGCGGAACGACGACGGTTCCGTCAGTCCCGGTGATTCGTGTTCACACAGCATATGCGCGATTTCGTGCACGATGATGTGTTCTTGGTGCAATTTGGTGGTGTTTTCTTCATAAAATATGTAATCACTTTCCGCGGTGGCGATCCACAGCCCGCACGGGCCGCCCGCGGTCGGCAGCACCGGGAACGGCAGCAGATACAGCGGGCGCCCGCGCTGGGCGCTCAGCTTGTGGCACAGCCGCGCGACCGAGAACGGCTGGGGCAGCCCGACCCCGCGCACGATCGACCGGCAGTGCTTCTTCAACCGCCGTGAGGTCATTCCACATCCTCGACCGGACTGAGCTGCTGGACTTTCCTGGCTTCGGTGACGATGGCCAGAATCGTGTCCAGAGTCTGGGGCGCGAGACCGTCCGCCCGCAAGGCTATGTCACGCACCTTCGCGTTGCGCAACGCCGAGGCCAGGCTGATCTGGGCGTTCACCCGGTCGGCCACCTCGTCGTTGAGGAAGTACTCGGCGGGCACGCCGAAGTAGCTCGCGAGCACGGCGACCTGGTCGACCGTCGGATTCCGCTTGCGCCCGGTGGCGAGTTCCCACAGATAGGTGCCGGACAGCCGCGCGCCGGTGGACTCCCTGATCTCCTCGGCCAGCCGCGTGTACCCGGGCCGCCTGCGGGTGTCGGGGTGGCGCACGGCGATCAGATGATTGATCTTGCCTGCCAGCCTGCCCTCGTCCCCTGGGCCCTCTGCGGGGTGCATGGATCGACGTTACCAGGCACCACGGACCTCAACAGCTATAGTTGACGGACGGTCCGAGCGTTTACCGGGGGGTGGCTCTCGGGCCACGGACTCGTGCGCGTTGCGGGCGGTTCTAACCGCCCGCAACGCGCACGAGCCCCTAAACCTGATGCAACTCGGCCGCGAACAGGCTCAGCTTCGTATACGCGCCGGGGCTTCCCTCACGCGCGCACCCGCGCCCGAACGTGATGACGCCCGCCAGCCGCCCGTCCACGACGATCGGCCCGCCGGAGTCACCCTGGCAGGCATCGATGCCGCCCTCGGCGTATCCCGCGCAGAAGACGGTCGTGATGTACGGCTCCGCGTACGCCGCCGCGCAGTCCTCGTCCGACAGCAGCGGCACCTCGGCCTGCTGCAGCGTCTCGGCGAGAGCACCGTCCTCGGTCGTGTCGCCCCAGCCGAGGATCGTGCCGACGTTGCCCGCCTCGTACGGCTGCGTCTCCCCGTCCTCGACGATCTCGATCCACGGGTACGGCACGGGTTCCGGCAGCATCAGCATCGCGATGTCGTTGCGGTAGTAGTCGGGGTCGTAGTCCGGCTGGATCCAGTACGACGACACGGCGAAGACGTCGCCGCCGTCGCCGGTGCGCTGGTCGCGGCCCGCGACGACCTCGATGCGCGTCGGGTCGTCCAGCCAGGCCAGGCAGTGCGCGGTGGTCAGCACCTGCTGGTTGCTGATGAACGTGCCGCCGCAGAAATGCTGGCCGTTGATCCGCAGCGAGACCACCCACGGATAGTCCTGTGTGCTCGCGTCACCACCGCCGACGATGTCCGGTTTCGGACCGGCCTGCGCGGCTCCGACCAGACTGGTCAGCAGCACTGCTACGAGGCCGAGGATGACGGCGGTGCGGCGTCTCATGCGGACGTTCCTCCCCAGGATCAGGACAATTCTCCAGCGGGAGAAGCTAACCCCGATCTTGCCTGTGAGACAAGGGCTTTACGTCAAGAAGGCACCTCACGGAAAAGCCTGCCAGTGCGAAACATTCGCACTGGCAGGCTCGGTCACCGCGCCGTGATCAGGTGCCGGCCGCGAAGTGGATCACGTTGCTGATCGAGTTCGCCGGGATCTGCCTGGTGGTGTACCGGTAGGCGCTCCAGTTGTACTCCTCGATCGTCACGGTCGAGCCGTTCACCGCGGAGATGTACGCGACGTGGCCCGCGGAGGAAGCCCCGCTGACGCCGGGCTCGAACTGGGCGATGGCGCCGGCCCGTGGCGTGTGGTCGACCGGGTAGCCGAGCTTGATCGCGTTGTCGTTCCACTCGTAGGCGTTGCCCCAGTGACCGGCGATCCCGTTGCGCCACATGTTGTTGTGGAAGTAGCCGTTGACCTGCTCCATCCGCCACGCGACGAACGAGGTGCACTGGCGGATGTACATCGCCCAGCGGTCGGCCAGGTTGACGTCGCCGTTCTTGTACGGGTAGTCGTCGCCGGCCGGGCGCCTGCCGGTGGCCGGGCATTCCGGCTCGACCGCGCCGGAGACTCCGGTGTAGACGAACGCGTCCGCCACCCACGAGCCGTTGGACAACTTGTCCCAGATGGTCGACGAGCCCCACTTCCCGCTCACCGGTTCGGATTTCGTGGTGCACACGATGGTGACCCAGCTGCCGCTGTTCGCGCTGCCGGTGACGCCGTACTGCGTGCCGGGGCCGCCGCGCAGGTTGACGGCCGAGCCGCCGGGCGCGTCGATCTTGGCGTTGGTCGCGGCCTGCGCGGGCGCCGCGGACAGCACGCCTGCGGCCAGCAGGCCGGTCAGCGCGGTGAGCATGGTCTTGAAACGCATCGGTTCATCTCCCGTTCCAGTGCGAGGTCTTCTTCACGGCGCCAGCCCAGTTCTGGGAGATGTGCACGTGGTCGTTGTGTTTGCAGGTCTTGCCGGAGTTGCCGCAGTTCCCGATCTCGTCGTAGTCCTGCCAGCCGAGATTCGGCTGGCTGGAGAGCCAGACCTTGTCGTTCCAGATGACGGTCTGGACGCCGTAGCTCCCGGCGTTGGCGCGCATGAAGTTCGCGAGGTTCCAGCCGACCTGGTATTCGCTCGGCTTGTCGGCGTCCATCCAGAAGTCGAGCGCCCGGCCTTCGCCGTGCTCGCCCGGCTTGTCCGCGTAGATACCGGCGAAATGCGCGTCGCCACCGCGGACGTTGTAGGCCGGGTTCGCCTTGAGCTCGTTGTAGAGCAGCCGGGTGCCCGGCTGGTCCACGTGCAGGTTCAGTTCGGACGGATCCCAGTGCAGCACCGATCCGCCGCACTCAGGGCCGACCGCGCCCGGCTGTCCGGTGTAGACATACGCGTCCGAGACATAGCCTTCGAGGTGGATGTAGTCCCACACATCGGTGGTGCCGTACGGGCCGGTGACGCTCTGGCCGCGCACCGTGCACGCGATGGCTACCCGCTGGCCGCCGGTGACCGTGCCTTTCGGCGCGTACCCGGTGCCGGGCCCGGTGCGGTAGTTGACCGTGTAGCCGTTGAGCACACTGACCGTGTGCGCCGAGGCCGGCGTGAGTCCCAGCCCGACGGTCAGCGCCGCCGAGGCCAGGAGCACCGCGGCCGTCCTCAGTGGTTGCAGACGCACTTTCTTCCCCTCTCGCGTCGGTGTGGTGCTCACCGTCGGGGGTCGAAATGACCGAAATCTTGTGGGAACCTTGCGGCGTGCTAGCGCTGCGCCTGCTCGGTCCGGTCGAGGCCGTGATCGACGGCGCACCGGCCGACCTCGGGCACCCCCGGCAGCGGTGCGTGCTCGCCGTACTGCTCGCGAACGCGAACACGCTGGTCACAGTGGACGCGCTGATCGACAAGGTGTGGGGCCAGGACCCGCCCGCGTCGGTCCGCAACACGCTCTACGCGCACATCGCGCGCCTGCGCCGCGCGCTCGCGGGCACGGACGAGATCCGCATCGGCAAACGCTCCGGCGGCTATCTCGCCGAGGTCGACCCCGGCGCGGTCGACATCCTGCGCTTTCGCAAGCTCGTGGCCTCGGCACGCGGTCTCGACGATGACGAGGCGTCGAAAGTGCTTTCCGAAGCCCTTTCGCTGTGGCGCGGCACGCCGCTCGCGGACATCTCCGGGCCGTGGGTGGCCGAAACCCGGCCAGCGCTCGACGCCGAATGGTCCGCCGCTGTCCTCGACCGCAATGCCGCTGAGCTGCGTCTGGGCAGGCACGCCGAGGTGCTGGCCGACGTGCGCGCGCTGCTGGTCACGCGCCCGCTCGACGAGCGGCTCGCCGCTCAGCTGATGCTGGCCGCGTATCGGACCGGCTCACCGGCCGACGCGCTCGAGTGCTTCCACGACATCCGCCTGCGCCTCGCCGAGGAGCTGGGCGTCGATCCCAGCCTTGAGCTGCGGGAACTGCACGGCAAGATCCTGCGCAACGACCCCACGCTCGACGCGCCGTCAGCCGCGGCGGCTGTCCGCGCACCCGCCGAGCTGCCGCCGGACGTCGCTGACTTCACCGACCGCCAGGCCGAGGTCGACCGGCTGTGCGAGCTGCTCGCGCTGGGAAAGGCGCCGGTCGCCATCAACGGGCCGGGTGGCGTCGGCAAGTCCGCGCTGGCCGTGCACGTCGCGCACCGGCTGGCCGGCCGGTTTCCCGACGGGCAGCTCTACGTCGACCTGCAAGGCGCGACCGCCGGGCTCGAACCGCTCGCGCCCGCCGAGGTGCTCGACCGCTGGCTGCACACGCTCGGCGGCGACGCGACGCGCGTGCCGCTCGGCGTCGGGGAGGCGGCGACCCGGTTCCGGTCGCTCGTCGCGGGGCGGCGCCTGCTGATCGTGCTCGACAACGCGGCGACGGCCGCGCAGGTCAAGCCGCTGCTGCCGGCCGGGTGCGCGGTGCTGATCACCAGCCGGGTGGTGCTCGCGACACTCGCCGGGGTGACGCATCTCGATCTCGACGTGCTCAGCCAGGACGGCGCGGTCGCGTTGCTCGGCAGGCTGGCGGGCGCGGACCGGATCGAGGCCGATCCGGACCAGGCGGCGGCCGTCGCGCGGTTGTGCGGCTACCTGCCGCTCGCGGTGCGGATCGCGGGCGCGCGGCTGGCGGCGCGCCGCACGTGGACGATGTCGATGCTGGCGGAGCGGCTGGCCGACCAGCATCGCAGGCTGGACGAGCTGCAGGTCGCGGATCTGGCCGTACGGGCGAGTTTCACCGTGGGATACCAGGATCTGCGTGCCGACGCGGCGCGGCTGTTCCGGCTGCTGGGACTGCTCGACGGGCCGGACGTGAGCGTGCGCGTCGCGGCGGCGCTGGCCGGCTGCTCGCCGCTGGACGCCGAAGCCGTGCTGGATCGCTTGTGCGACGCGCAATTGCTCGCGTCGCCGGTGCCGGGCCGGTACCGGATGCACGACCTGATCCGGCTCTACGCACGAGAACTCGACGACGGTGAGCGGTACGCCGCGCTGGCGCGGGCTTTCCGTTGCCACTTGGCCGATGCACGGCAATCGAGCCTGTTGTTGCATCCGACGAGCACGCGGCGCCTGCCCGGCTGCCCGGGCCTGGTGTCTACTGTGGACACCAAGGAGCAGGCGATCGACTGGGTCGACACCGAACGCGCCAACCTGGTCGCGGCCGTGTCCCAGCTCGGCGCCGGGCCGGACGCGAAGCTCGCGGTGCAGCTGACGGCGGCGCTGTTCCGGCCGTTCGACATCCGCGGGCATTGGCAGGAGCTGAGCTTCACCCACGACGTCGCGATGGCGACCGCGCAGCGCATCGGCGACCGGGCCGGTGAGGCGCAGACCAAGGAAGACCTCGGCTATGTCCACGGCCACAGTGGACGTTTCGACGAGGCGATTTCCCTTACCCGCGAAGCGATCGAGATCTGGCGTGAGATCGGCGACGAGACCGGCGAGGCGAGCTGTCTCGACATACTCGGGCACAGTTACGCGCAGCTGGAACGGTTCGACGAGGCCGTCGAATGCCTGCTGCGCGCGTTGGAGATCAGCCGATCGTCGGGCCATCGGCGCGGTGAGGCGCGGGTGCTCAACACGCTCGGACTGGTGTACCAGCGGCTGGGAAAGCTGGCCGAAGCCATCGAGTGCCATACGGAAAGCCTTGAGCTGGACCGGGAATTGGGCAACCACTACGGCGAAGGCGTCGCGTTCGCGAACCTCGGCTGGGCGCATTCCCGGGGCGGGCACTACGCGGAGGCCATCGACTACCACCAACGGAGCCTTGACATCGCCCGCGCCGTCGGCGATCGCTACGTCGAAGCGGAGCAGCTGTGGGGACTGGGCCAGGCGCAGCACGCGCTGGGTTCGGCTTCGGCGACCGCGCACTGGCACCAGTCGATCGCCATCCTGCGCGACATCGGCGCGCTGACCACGGCCGAAGCCGTGGCGTTGGCCGAGGAAAAGGTCCCGGGAACCCCCGAAGTCATTCGTAGGTTTACGTAGGGGTTGTCGTGAGTGTTGCGGCCGGTTAGAACCGGCCATACCACTCACGACTCCTTTCGGCGGGTTGACGCCCGGCCGGGCCGCGCGCTTTGCTGGAATGGTCCATACCAGCTTCCCGCCGTCGCTGGTGGTACCCGCGGTGAAGGGCGGCCCATGACGGCTCGGACGGCGTTGCCGGTCATACTCACGCTGGCGGCAGGAATTCTCACCGGCGGCACCGCCGCGGCCGCGCCGCCACCGCCGATCCAAGCCGACGGCCAAAGCCACGCCGTCACCCTGCTGACCGGCGACAAGGTCATCGTCACCGACGTTCCCGGTGGACGGCACAGTGTCCGCGTCGAACCGGGACCCGGCCGCGAGAACCAGGTGTTCTTCAAGCAGGCCAAGGAAGATCAGCTCGTCGTGCTGCCCGGCGACGTCGCGAAGCAGGTCAAGTCCGGCACGCTGGACCGGGCGCTGTTCGATGTCACCGGCCTGATCAAGCAGGGCTACGACGACGCGTCGCGCAAGGACCTGCCGGTCATCGTCGACGGCGCCGGTCTCACCGGCGCGTCCACCGTGCGGTCCTTGCCCAGCATCCACGCGGTCGCGGCGACCCTGCCCAAGGGCGGGGTCTGGACCGCGAGCGGTCAGCGCGTCCGGCTCGACCGCAAGGTCAAGGTCGACCTCGACCAGAGCGTCCCGCAGATCGGCGCGCCGCAGGCGTGGCAGGCCGGTTACACCGGCAAGGGGGTCAAGGTCGCGGTGCTCGACACCGGCTACGACCACGAGCATCCCGACCTCAAGAACGTGGTGGCGGACGAAAAAGACTTCACCGGCGAGGGTGTGCAGGACGGCAACGGTCACGGCACGCACGTCGCGTCGACCGTCGCGGGATCCGGTGCCGCTTCGAACGGCCGCTACCAGGGCGCCGCGCCCGATGCGCGGCTGCTGATCGGGAAGGCGCTCGACAACGAGGGTTCCGGGAGCTTCTCGACGATCATCGAGGCCATGCAGTGGGCGGCGGACGCCGGCGCCAAGGTGATCAGCATGAGTCTCGGCTCGGACACGCCCAGCGACGGCACGGACCCGTTGTCCGAGGCGGTCAACACGATCAGCCGCGAGAAGGGCGCGTTGTTCGTCGTCGCGGCAGGCAACGAGGGCCGGGACAAGTCGATCGGCTCACCCGGAGCCGCCGATGCCGCGCTGACCGTCGGCAGTGTGTCCAAACAGGACATTCAGAGCAGCTTCTCCAGCCGTGGTCCCAGGATCGGTGACTTCGCGGTCAAGCCGGATCTCACCGGACCCGGCGAGGCGATCGTGGCCGCGCGCGCCAAGGGCACCGAAGCAGGCGACCACGACCCGGTCGGCGATTTCTACGCCAGGCTGTCCGGCACCTCGATGGCTACCCCGCACGTCGCCGGTGCGGCGGCCATCCTCGCGCAGGAGCATCCACAATGGACAGGCGAGCAGCTCAAGAACGCGTTGACCTCCACGGCGAAGGTCAACGCCGGATCCGTCTACGCGCAGGGCGCCGGCCGCGTCGACGTCGCCCGCGCGGCCCAGCAGAAGGTCACGGCCAGTGCGAGCGTCGGCTTCGGGCTGGTGACCTGGCCGCATGACCAGGGCAAGCCGCAGGTCAAGGACGTCACGTACACCAACGACGGCGACCAGCCCGTCGAGCTGACGCTCGCGCTGACCTCGGACGCGCCCGCCGGGGTGCTGTCCGCCGCGCAGAACAAGCTCGTGGTTCCCGCGCACGGCACCGCCAAGGCGCAGGTCAGCAGTCGGCCCCAGGCACTCGGCGCGGCCACGGGCTCGTTCGGCGGCAGGTTGACCGCCACGGGTGGCGGGGCCGTGCTGCAGACGGCCGTCGGCATCAGCGGCGAGCGCGAGAGCTACGACCTGACCATCAAGCTGATCGACCGGCAAGGCAAGCCGCAGAGCGACGACATCCAGTCCAGCCTGGCACTCATGGGCGACGCACTCGGCCCCGACGAGGGCGGCTATCTGTCCACGGCCGGCGGTCAGGTGACCGTTCGCGTGCCGAAAGGCAAGTACAGCGTCTCTTCGCTGGTCACCACTGCGGGGCCGGACGGAAGCGTCGGCGACATCACCCTGGTCGGCGCGCCGGGGCTGACCGTCAGCAACAAGCAGACGCTGACTCTGGACGCGAGGCCAGGTAAGAAGGTCACGGTCAAGGTTCCCCGCAAGAGCGCGGTGAACCTCTTCCGCGACTTCGGCGCGATCGTCGGCGGCAGCGGCGGCACGGTGAACAACACCGCGTACGTCGAACCTGAGTCGGTCGGGCTGTACGCCGTCCCGGCGACCGGCGGCACCGCGAGCACGTTCGTCACCGCGTACACCGCGCAGGTCACCGATCCGCTGGACAAAGACCTGGTCACGCACGCGCCGATGTACAACCTGAACTACGGCTGGCCCGGCGAGGTGCCCGCGCGGATCGACTTCACCGTGCGGGAAGAGGACATGGCACGCGTGCACGCCACATTCGGAAACAAGACCGGGAAGGCCGACCTGGTCGTGCGCGCGCTGAACGGCTACCTGCCGATCCAGACGTTCACCGCGGTCGCCACCACCCGCGTGCACCTGCCGGGGGAGCGCGTCGAGTTCTACACGGCCGGTGACGTCTTCTGGATCAACCAGCTCTACCGCGAACCCGGCGACGGCGGGAACCCGCCGTCGCCGTTCGGCGCGGTCTGGGCGACGGTGACCAAGTATCGGCCGGGCTCGTTCGAGGAGCCGTGGAACTTCGGGGTCGAAGGCCCCGGGCTGCCCGGCGCCGCGGACGGCAAGGGCATCCCCGGCGACCCGATCTGGGGTGGCCGGTGGGGTGACCAGCTGAGCGTGCGCGCGCCGTTGTTCGCCGACAGCGGGCCGTATCAGCACACCTGGCTGGATCCGCAGCACGTCAAGGGCGGCTGGTCGGTCTACCGCGACGGGAAACTGATCGGTTCCAACACTCAGTACACCGCCGCTTCGGCCGAGGTGCCGCCCGAGGAGGCGACCTACCGGTTCGCCGGGTTCGCCGACCGGGCCGTGCCCTGGTCGGAGTTGTCCACACATGTGGAGTCCTCGTGGACATTCCGGTCGGCGCATGTGGCCGGGGAGGATCCCGGGCGGCTGCCGCTGATCGCGGTCAAGGCCAAGCCGTCGCTCGATCCGTACAACCGCGTGCCCGCCACGCCGATGACCGTGCTCCCGTTGCGGGTGGAACGGCAGCAAGGCGCGCCCGCACGGCCGCTGAAGTCGGTGAAGGCCGAGGTCTCCTTCGACGACGGCAAGACCTGGGCGTCCGCGCCGGTCATGGGTCTCTGCGCGTTCGTGGCGAACCCCGCGAACGCACACGGCTTCGTGTCGCTGCGGGTCAGCGCTTCGGACACGGCGGGCAGCGCGTTCGAGTCGACGGTGATCCGTGCCTACCGGCTGGGCGCCCCGTGATGAGCGGACGGGATTTAGCGGGCTTTATCCCGGAGCGGGATAAAGCCCGCTAAATCCCGGGCGTGGACCCGACGTCCGGCGGTAGACGCGGCATCCGGGCGGGCGTAGGACTGGACCATGGCGCTGCAGAGGTCCAGACGAGCCTTCCTGTCCGCGTCGGCTGCCGTGTCGGCGGTCGCGCTCACCGGGATTCCCGCGGGAGCCGACGAACTCGGCGACCGCGGGCCCGGTAAACCGATCGGTCCGCAACGTCCGGACGCCGAGCTGCGCGCGATCCTGCGTGAAATCGACGAGCGCCGCATCGAGGCGACCGTGCGCAGGCTCGTCGCGTTCGGCACCCGGCACACGCTGTCCTCGCAGACCGACCCGAACCGGGGCATCGGCGCGGCTCGCGACTGGATCTTCGCGGAGCTGAAGAAGGTCGCGGCGACGTCCGGCGGGCGGATGACCGTCGAGCTGCAGTCGTACGTGCAGCCACCCGCGCCGCCGCGGATCCCGGTGGCGACGACGATCACCAACGTCATCGCCACGCTCAAGGGATCCGTGGCGCCCCAACGGGTCTACGTCGTCTCCGGGCACTATGACTCGCGCTGCAGCGACGTGCTGGACGCGACCAGCGACGCGCCGGGCGCCGACGACGACGCGTCCGGTGTCGCCGTCTCGATGGAACTGGCGCGAGTGCTCGCCCAGCGCGACCCGGCCGCGACGATCGTGTTCGCGGCGGTCGCGGGCGAGGAGCAAGGGCTGTTCGGCTCGCGCCACATGGCCCAGCAGTTCAAGGCGGCGGGCGTCGACATTCAGGCGATGTTCACCAACGACATCGTCGGGGCCAGCCGGGCCGACGACGGCACCCGCGATCCGCGGACGATCCGGTTGTTCGCGGAGGGCGTGCCGACCTCCGAAACGCCTGAGCAGGCCAACCTTCGCCGCTCGATCGGGGGAGAAAACGACTCGGTTTCCCGGCAGCTGGCCCGGTTCGTGCGCTCCGTGGCGGTGAACGACGCGACCGGGATGGACGTGCGCGTCATCTACCGGCGCGACCGGTATCTGCGCGGCGGCGACCACATCCCGTTCCTCGAACTCGGTTACCCGGCCGCGCGGTTCACCGAGCCGAACGAGGACTTCGCGCACCAGCACCAGAACATGCGGGTGGAGAACGGGAAACAGTTCGGCGACCTGCCGGAGTTCTGCGACTTCCCGTTCATCGCGCGCGTCGCCCGCGTCAACGCCGCGGCACTGTGGTCACTCGCGACCGCGCCGGGCACCCCGAAGGGCGCCGGTGTCCGCACGGCCGACTTGACGAACGACACCGACCTTCTGTGGGACGCCGATCCCGCCGCGGCCGGGTACGAGGTCGTCTGGCGGGAGACGACCGCGCCGGACTGGACGCACGCGATCGAGGTCGGAGCGGTGTCATCGGCGAAGATAGATCTGTCCAAGGACAACGTGTTCTTCGGCGTCCGTGCCGTCGGCCGGGACGGCAAGCGCGGGCCGGTCGCGTTCCCGACGCCGAAATGAGCCACTGACCGCTAGTGTCCTGTGATCCCGCTGCCATGCGGCGCTGTGGATCCACGTGGTTCCTGGCGGTGCCGGGGAAAATCCCTCGTACCGGGTTGTACTCGGGGTTTTCCCCGGTGCCGCCAGGGGCCGCGTGGGCCGCAGCGGCGTATGGCAAGTGGGGTCACAGGACACTAGATTGAGGGCATGACGGTTCACCCGCTGCCCTTCGCCTCGTACGTCGACGCCATCGAGACCGAGACCGCACTGTTCGCCGAGGCGGTCGACGGCGCCGATCTCGAGGCGACGGTGCCGTCCTGCCCGGACTGGACGCTGGCGCACCTGGCCGAGCACGTCGGTATGGTGCAACGCTGGTTCACCAAGCTGCTCGCCGAGGACACCCAGGAACGCCCGGCCAGCCGCGAAGTCGAAACCGGCCTCCCGCTCGAGCCCGGCCAGCACCCGGCCTGGCTGCTCACCGGCGCGGCGAAGGCCCGCGCGGTGCTGGACGAACTCGACCCCAACCGTCCGATGTGGACCTGGGGAGCCGACGGCCGCGCCCAGTTCTGGGCCCGCCGCATGCTGTTCGAAACCCTGGTCCACCGCTGGGACGCCGAGCTCACCGTCGGCAAGGAGTCCGTAGTGGACACCACGCTCGCCGCGGACGGCGTCGACGAGTATCTGGTCAACATGCCGCATTCGTGGATCTTCGCGCCGAAGACGGCCAATCTGCGGGGCAAGGGCGAGGTCATCGCGTTCCACAGCACCGACACCGGTGAGGAGTGGCACGTCCAGCTGCGCGAGGACTCGTTCGGGCTGATCCCCGGCGGCCTCCCGGACGCGACGGTCAAGGGGACCGCGGTCGAGTTGCTGCTGTTCCTGGTCCGCCGCACGACCGACCTGCCCTACGTGGGCTCGCGCGAGCTGTACGAGCTGTGGACGGCCAACTCGGACTTCTAGGGCACGACCGGGGTGAGCACGACCGGGATAAAGCGGGCTTTATCCCGGGAAAAGCACCCGGGATAAAGCCCGCTTTATCCCTTGGCGGCGTTGCGCAGGATCGCGTCGATGATCACCGGCCAGGTCTGCCTCGGCAGGTCATGGCCCATGTCCGGCATCGGCAGCCACTCGGCGCCGGGGATCGCGGCCGCGGTCGCCCGGCCGCCGCTCGGGTCGATCAGCGGGTCGGCCTCGCCGTGGATCACCATCGTCGGCACCCGGACGCCACGCAGGCCCTCGGTGCGGTCGGTCGCGGCCGCCATCGCCATCAGCTGCCGGTTGCGGCCCTCCGGACAGTACGACCGGTCATAGCTCGCGGCGACCAGCGCGCGCACGTGGTCCTCTTCGCCGCAGAAGCCAGGTGATCCGACGACTTTCCAGATTTGCAGACCCTGCTCGATCACTTCGTCGCGATTCTTGGGCCGTGGCTGCTTGAACGCGCGCAGCGCGGTCTTGGTCGAGCGCCCGACCTGCGGATCCCCGGTGGTCGAGATCATCGAGCAGAGCGTGCGCACCCGTTCGGGGTAATGAATGGTCAGTTCTTGCGAGATCATCGCACCCATGGACGCACCGACAAGATGTGCTTTGTCAATATCCAATGCGTCCATTAGGCCGATTGTGTCGCGTGCCATGTCAAGTAGGGTGTAGCGCCGCCCTTCGCATTTCGTGGACAAGCCTGCGTCCCGATTGTCGTAACGCACCACGAAGTAACCGGCTTCGACCAGCGGAAAACAGAAAACGTCGGAGCATTCGAGCAGTTGCGCGCCGAGGCCGACGGTCAGAATGATCGCCGGATCGCGAGGATCACCCAGCGTTTCGTATTCGATCTGGATTCCGTTGGCCTCGGCGCGCGACATGCATGAGATTGTTTCATCTTTACGGCAGTCCCCAATAGGGCTTGGCCGGGTTCGTCGTCGGAGCGATGCTCAACTCCGGGCTGGAACCCCGCATGGTGATCACCACGTCGGCGTCGCGGGCCAGTGTGAGCTGGAGTGTTCCGTCGGAGTTCTGGGTGAAAGGAATTGTTCCACCGTCGGGCAGCGAACGGATTTCGTACGGCCCGGCGAGTCCGCCCGGCGCGATTCGGCACGGCTCGCCGGCCAGGCTCTTGATCCGGATGAACTGCGTCTTGCCCGCCTTGCGCACCGCGCTGACCAAGAACGCGCCCTCGGTGCGGAAGTTGTGCACACAGGTGTCGGTCCACGCCGACGGCACCGCGGGGAATACCCGGATCGTGCCGCCCCAGCTTTGCACGAGCATGTCGTGCAGGGTCTGCGCTCCGGACAACGGTGTTTCGATCACCGGACCGGATTCCTTGTACATGGTGTTCGGCTGAATGTATTTGTCCAGCAAAGCGGTCAGCTGCGTGCGTGCTTTGTCGCCGTCGCCGAGCGCCGCGTACATCGAGCCGGATCCGGTGAAGGTGTAACCCTGCTGGGCGCCGGTGAACCCGAGCCAGCGGTCGAGCGATTTCGTCAGCGCGGCGCGGTTGGCGCTGCTCGTGGTCACGTCGAGCCGGTACAGCGGGTAGAACCACAGCAGGTGCGAATAGTGGCGATGCGAGGACGTCAGCTGTTTGTCCGCGCCGATCCAGAACCCGTTCGTCGCGTCCTGGGGCGGTTTCACCAGATGATCGAGGACGTCCTGCCACTTGGCGGCGAGCGGGTCGTTCAGCCCGAGCCGCTTGTTCGCGGCCAGCAAAGTGCCGCAACCCCAATGGATGAGCGCCAGGTCGTAATTACAGTCCTTTGTGGACGCGTATTCCGGTGAGAACGTCTTGGGCAGGTGATAGACGCCGCCCGAGTCCTTCGCGAGGAAATGCAGGTAGTAGTTGATCGCCTTGCGCAGCAACGGGAAGACCAGCTCGCGCAACACCGAGTCATCCATGCTGTGCCGGTACGACAGCCACGCGTTGTGCAACGCCCACGTCAGGTTGCCGACCTCCGGATCGCCGTCAGCGCCCGGCTGTGGCGCCGTGCCGGACCTTAGGTCCTCCTGCGTGGTCCGCGCGATCGCCATCGAATCCGACCGGTACTGCGAGGCCACGTTGTCGACGAGCGCGGTACGCGAGCGGTCCAGTGACTCCGAAAGCGAGTCGAGTTCGGGATGACTGGTCGCGTTGAGCAGCCAATATTCGAGCTGGACGTTCAGGTTCCACCAGGTGCCCGGCCACGGCGTCGGCTCCAGCCACGGCCCGCACGTGCCCAGCACCGGCCGGTCGCGCCGGGTCGCACTGGCGAGCTTGTACAGCTGGATCCAGTAAAAGCCTTCCAACCTCGCGTCCGGAATGGACACGAAACTCTTGGGATAGAAGGCGTTCCACCAGCTCTGGTGCTCGGCCGCGAGCTGCGACTCGCTCAGCGCGCCCGCGGCGTCGAGCGTCTGGTTCGTCACCGCGCCCGCGGTCTTGCCGGGGAAGGTGTGCGCCACTGTGGCCAGCAACGTCTTGGTCTTGCCGTCCGGCTCGGTGCGCAGCCGCCACTGCGTGACGGTCTGCCCGCCTGCGGCCAGGTCCTGCGTGCAGGTCGTGCCGCTGACCGTCGCGGGCGGGTTGGTCTTGAGGCCGGAGGGCGCCGGTTTGAAGTCCAGCCGGGGGCTTTTCGCGACGGCCGCGGCGAACGTCCAGGTCACCGCCTCGGATCCGGACTGCACGCTCGCCGAAACCACGAGCACGTCCCGTTTCGCGTGCACGTAGGCGCGGATCTTCAGCACGCCCTTCGTGGTCGTGACGGTGCCGGTGACCTCGGCGTTCCACAGGGAGAGCCGCAGGTCGACGTCGGTCACGTCGCCGGTGGTCTTGAGCGTGAGCGTGCCGATGGGCAGACGCGCGTTGCCGAAGTTGGTGCCGCCGGTCCCTTGGTGGTCGCGCACCCGGCTGTCGCCCAGCTTGAACGCCAGCCGCTTGCCGCTCGCCTGGTAGAGCGCCGCGCCGAGACCGCCGTTGCCGAGGAACGGGCCCTGGTAGAACGTGGTCGGCACGGACTTCCACACCGGGTCCAGCGCGCCGAGGTAGCGCGCCCAGTCGACCTTGTCGGTGATCACCAGCGCGTTCGCGGAGGCCGATGGCTGCAGGAAGGCGGTGCCCGCCAGTGCGGCGGCGCCGCCGAGCAGGACACGCCGGGTGAACGGGCTACCGGTCATGGGGCACGCTCCCAGGGGCGAGGAAGGTGGTGGTGTGCAGGCGGAGGTCACGCGAGCCGCCGCCGACGGAGATCTGATACGCGCCGCCGGCGAGCCGCCACCAGTGTGTTTCGGTGTCCCAGTAAGCGAAAGCGCGCTGGTGCAAGGTGAAGCGGATGTGCTGGGTCTGGCCGGGGGAGAGCCGAACCTTCTGGAAGCCCTCCAATTCCCTGGGCGCTTCCGGAGCGTGCACTGTGGACGGTGAGCCGACGTAGAGCTGAGCGACTTCGGATCCGGCGCGGGTTCCGGTGTTGGTCACGTCGGCGTCAACGGTCACGACGCCGTACGGATCCTTGGTGAGCTTGAGGTTCGCGTAGTCGAACTTCGTGTAGGACAGCCCGTAGCCGAACGGGAAGAGCGGAGCGATCTTCTTGGCGTCGTAGTGCCGGTAGCCGACGAAGACACCCTCGGAGTAGTGCGCGGTCCCGTTCGTGCCGGGGTACTGCGCGGGCGTGTTCGCGGGCTGGTCGGCCTCGAAGGCGGGGAAGGTGACCGGCAGCTTGGCGGACGGGTTGACGTCGCCGAACAGCACGTCGGCGACCGCGTTCCCGTCTTCCTCGCCCGGGTACCAGGCCTGCAGGAGCGCGGGGACCTGCCTGAGCCACGGCATCAGGATCGGGCCGCCGGTCTTGGCGACCACGACCGTGTGCGGGTTGGCCTTGGCGACCGCGGCGACGAGCGCGTCCTGGTTGCCGGTGAGCGCGAGGCTCGGCCGGTCCTTGCCCTCGCTCTCGGTGTCCTCGACCATGACGATCGCGACGTCGGCCGTCTTGGCGGCCGCCGCGGCGCGGTCGGCCGATGTGCCGTCGTCCGTGGTCACCTTGGCGCCCTTGGCTTTGAGGCCGTCGCTGGGCTTGACGGTGTAGAGCGGCTTGACGCGCGAACTGCCGCCACCGCCAGTCTTGGCCTCGTCCTTGCCGATGAGCGCGATGGTCTTGTTCTTGTCGAGTGGAAGCAGGGCTTTTTCGTTCTTGAGCAGGACCATGCCGTCGGCGGCCAGCTGGCGCGCGACCTTGCCGTGTTCGGCGGCGGGGATCGGCGTGATCGTCGGCGTGCGGTCGAACAGGCCGAACTCGATCATCTTGGTGTAGCGGCGGATCAGTTTTTCGTCGAGCGTGGCGATCTTGATCGTGCCGTCGGCGAGCGCGGCCTTGATCGCCTTGGGGTTGAAGTATTTGTCGGTCGGCGTTTCGAGGTCGAGCCCGCCGTTGACCGAGGGCGCCGTGCTGTGCACCGCGCCGAAGTCGGAGAACACGAACCCGTCGAATCCCCATTCCCGCTTGAGGATCTGGTTCAGCACCAGCGGGTTCTCGCAGTTGAACGTCCCGTTGATCTTCGGGTACGCGCACATCACCGAGCCGACGGCCGCGTCCTTGACCGACGCCTCGAACGCGGGCAGGTAGATCTCCCGCATGGTGCGCTCGTCGATGTCGTTGTTGATGTTGAAGCGGCTGGCTTCCTGGTTGTTGCCGAAGAAATGCTTGACGTTGGCGATCACCTGGCGCGCCTGGATGCCCTTGATGTTGTTCACGGCGAACTGGCTCGCGAGATAAGGATCTTCGCCGTACGCCTCGAAATTGCGCCCGTTGACCGGGACGCGCGCGATGTTGACCGTGGGTCCTTCGAGCACGTTCCGGCCGACCGAAAGCGTTTCGGCGCCTTCGATGTCGCCGTATTTCCTGGCGTGCCCGACGTCCCAGGACGCGGCGAGCGCGAGCGGCGCGGGCAGCGCGGTCGCCTCCGGCTGGACGATCCCGCCGGTGCTGACCCCGGCCGGACCGTTGGTGAGCAGCAGTTTCGGGATGCCGAGCCGTTCGACGGCGGGCACCGTGCGGTACTCGGTGTCGGTCTTGATACCCGCGAGCTGGTTGATCTTTTCGTCTAGCGTCAGCTGGGCTACCAGTTCGGTCGCGCGCTGGTGGGGCGTCGGAGTGGCGTTGGCGGACGTCATCAGTGTGGTTGTGAGCAGCAGGGCCGCACCGATGGGGAACGCTTTCCTCATCAAGGACTCCTCAGGGTTCAGACATCCGAGGTTTAGTCCGTGAATTACCGCATGTCAATCTTTTGAAGGCAGCAAGCTGCGCTTTGCTTCGCTCACTGGGATAATACGTCTGATGAATGTCTCGTTAATACCCAAGCGGTGAGCGCTGTCGCCACGAGCCCGCCCGCGCCGGCGATGATGAGGGTGGCACTGGCGTCGGTCAGATCCAGCAGCAGCCCGCCCGCGAGATACGAGAACGCGGCCGCGGCCCCGATGGCGCCGTGGAAGTTCCCGAACACCCGCCCCAGCAGCGCGGCGGGCACCTTCCGCTGGATCAGCGTGTTCGCGCCGACGTCCATCGCGGCGATCCCGAACCCGCGCACGGTCTGCAGCACGAATGCGGCGCCCACCGCCCACGCGAGCCCGCTGAGCAGGTTGCCGACGCTGCTCACGGCGAGTCCCATGATCAGCCAGACGACCATCTGAAGCTTCGGCGAAACCTTGCTCAGCAGCGCGTATCCGGCCAGCAGCCCGATACCGACCCCCGCCAGCAGCAGCCCGGCCGCCGTCTGCCCGCCGCCCAGATCCTTGGCGAGGAACACCAGCGCGACGTCGTCGACCCCGTTGAACGCGACCACGGCACAGAATCCGACCACGATCGCCCGGATCGCGGGCGCCTTCGCGAGATACCTCAAGCCCGCCTTGGCATCGCCGAGGAAGGTCTCCTGGGTTTCCCCGGCTTCCATGCGCGGCAGAAAGGCCAGCAGCGCGGCCGAGATCGCGAACGTCACGGCGTCGACGAGCAGCACCCCGCGAATCCCCAACAGGGGAAAGAGAAGTCCGGCGACGAGTGGTCCCACCGCTTCGGCGCCATTGGTCCCGAACCCGAGCCGCGCGTTCGCCCGCTCCAGGTCCTTGTCCTCGACGAGCGCGGGCATCGCGGCCCGCGACGCGGGCTGGAAGATCTGCCCGGCCACCGCGCGCAGCCCAACGAGCACGAGCAGCAGTGGCAGCGACGGCAGCGCGAACGCGATGACCGCGACCAGCGCGCCCTGCGCGAGTTCGCAGGCGATCATCACCCGCTTGAGATCGAAGCGGTCGCTGATCGTCCCGGTGAGCGGACTGAGCAACGCGGGCGCGAAGTCCCCGACGAGCAGCAGCAAGGCCACGGCCAGCGCCTCGCCGGTCGTGGCGGCGACGTGGAGCATCAGCGCGACGAGGCTCAGCGAGTCGCCGAGGAACGACACGGTCCGCGCGCTCCACAGCGCCCTGAACGCCCCGTTCCCCCGCATTCGGCCGACCCTAGCGGCCCTTTCCCGCCGCCGCCCCCGATTAAAGGTCGTGAGTGTTCCGGCCGGTTCTAACCGGTCTAAACACTCACGACCCCCGGGGCTTAGTCCAGCGCGGGTTCGGCGGCCCGAGCGCTCGCCAAGGTGCCTTCACGCGTTGGGCGGGCTTGAAGTGAGGGGGCCATTGCGTGCGTAGTACGCACTCGAGGGCACCCTCGCTTCGCTGGCGGGCCGCGAGTGGCAACTCCGCTGCATCCAGCGGAGCAGCGTTACCACTCACCCTCACTGAGCGAGGGGAGCCCCTGCTCCACTCCGTGCAGCAGGGGCTCCCCTCGCCCGTATGAAGGCTCCCTCCATCAACCCCAGGCTGTATGAAGGCTCCCTTCATCGCGTATAGCGGCATGAAGGCTCCCCTCATTCACCCAAACCTGGATGAGGGGAGCCTTCATACACGAAAAGCGGCCCAGCGAGGGAGGCCCTCACTGGTCGTGAGTGCTCCGGCCGGTTCTAACCGGTCTAAACACTCACGACCCCGGGGTTCAGTCCAGCGCGGGTTCGGCGGCCCGAGCGCCCGCGAGAGCCGGGATTTCCGGTCCACGCGGCGGAATGGCGTCGGCCTTCGCCGGGTCCACCCCGCGCAGTGAGCCGTCGGCCGCCTTCTGCGCGATCGCCAGCATCGACGCGAGCGCGTCCTGGATCTGCGCCTGCTCCCGCGAGTCCATGGCGCTCAGCTCGATCAGCACGCTACCGCTGCCCCGCAGTCCGTAGGCATTGCGCGCGATGCCCTCGTAGTCGCCGCCGGGATACTGCGAAACATTCCCGCCGTGCCCGTTGATCGACTGCTGTGCCACCACGGCGATCTGCTTCGCGAAGTCCACGTCGGCCTTCTTCACGCCCGCGTTCGTCGGCCACAGCACGGACGCGGTGATCTCCTTGCCGCCGGCGTCGACATAGCGGCCCTGCATGTGGTAGTCGACCATGATCTCGGGCTGGAACGCCGCGTACCGCCGCTGCACCAGCCCGGATTCGGTGGCCGGGTTGAGCTCCGGCGCGAGGCTCGGGTTGTGGTAGCGGTTGAGGTCGTAGCCCTTGCCGTGCTCGCCGTACTCAGGGAAGGCCTCGGGGTCGTAGTTGTAGCGCCAGTCGTGCTCGTGGCCGTCCGGGTTCGCGCGGACCACGATGTCGACGGTCACCTTCGACCGCAGCCAGCGCTGCCACGGGCTGTGCCCGACGCCGACCTTGCGCAGGAACTCCAGCGCGGCGGGCGTGCCGAGCGGCTCGTCGCCGTGCTGCTGGGTGACGTACTGGACGCGCACCTTCCCGTGGCCGACACGCGCACCCCAGACCGGGCGGCCCTGGTTGCTCTTGCCGAGCGAGGTGACGTCGACCTCGCCGAGGCTCAGCCACTCGAGAGCCCGCAGCTCACGGGCCAGTTTCGCGGTGCTGGGACGCGGGTCGAGGCCGTGGCCCTCCGGCGCGGCCTGCGCGGGCGCGGAGCCGAGTGTCAGCGCGAGCGCCGTCGCGGACAGGAGGGTGACGAATTGCCGCTTTCGGATCATAGTGCGCAGTTTGCCGACCGGTCCGGTCCGTCACAAGGTGCATTCGGCGGTGCGCGTTTCCGTCACCGAGTCTCACCGTCGGTGACAGGGTGGCGTCACGGCTGGTTAGTTTGTACCTTAGTTCATGACTTAGACGAACGGAGTCGCCGTGGACGCCCGCCAGCTCGAGTACTTCGTCACGGTCGCGGAGGAGCTCAGTTTCACCCGCGCCGCAAGGAGATTGTTCACCGTGCAGTCCACGGTGTCGATGGCCATCCGAGCGCTCGAAACCGATCTCAAGGCCACTTTGTTCGACCGCTCGACCAGGCGGGTGGCGCTTTCGCCGGCGGGCAGCGCGCTGCTCCCGGAGGCCAAGGCCGCCCTCGCCGCGCTGGAACGTGCTCGCAACGTCGTCCAGGAGGCGTCGACCGGGCTGCGCGGCAGGCTGCGCGTCGGCACGATGACCAGCGTCGGCCTGGTCGACCTGCCGGACCTCTTCGGCGCGTTCCACGAGCGGTATCCGCTGGTCGACGTCCACCTCGCGGCCAGCCCGACCGGCTCGACCGGGCTCGCCGACGACCTGCGGCACGGCAGGCTCGACGTCGCGCTGCTCGCGTTGCCGCACGAGGACCTCGACGGGCTCGAGGCGCGGCCGCTGCTCACCGCGCCGTACTCCGCGCTCCTGTCGCCTGAGCACCGGCTCGCCGGGCGGGAGAGCGTCACCCTCGCCGAGCTGGCCAACGAAAGGTTCGTCGACCTGCCCCAGGGCTTCGGCAACCGGGTCACAGTCGACCGCGCCTTCCACGCCGCGGGCACACCGCGCCGGGTCGCCATCGAGGTGCCGGACCGGACCGCCGTGCCCGCCTACGTCAAGGCGGGACTCGGCATCGCGCTCCTGCCCAGCATCGGCCCCGACGACCCGGACGTCGTGGTGGTTCCGCTCGCCGGCACCACGCTGACCTGGACCTTGTCCGTCGCGACACTGGCCGGTTTACGGCCGGCGCCCGCCGTGCGCGCGCTGCTCGACCTGGTCAAGTACGTCGCCGACGCGGCGAAGGCCGAGCCCGGTGTCACTCCTGCAGCCGTTCGCACGTGATCGGCAGGTCGCGGACGCGCTTGCCGGTGGCGTTGAACACCGCGTTGGCCACCGCGCCGGTGACCCCGACGATGCCCAGCTCACCGATCCCGCGCGCGCCGAGCGGCGAGATCAGCGGATCCGGGATGCCGAGGAACCGCACGTCCAGCTCGGGGATGTCGGCGTTGACCGGCACCAGGTAGCCCGCCAGGTTGGCGTTGGCGATCCGGCCGGTCGGCTCCAGCCGCATGTCCTCGAGCAGCGCGGCGCCGATCCCCATGATCACCCCGCCCATGATCTGGTTGCGCGCCGCTTTGGCGTTCACGATCCGCCCCGCGTCCATCACCGACACGACCCGCGAGACCCGCGGCTCCCGGGTGCGCCGGTGCACCCGCACCTCGACGAAATGCGCGCCGAACGACATGAACTGGTGCACCGTGTCCGGGTTCTTGGGTGACGTCGCGGTCGCCTCGACCTCGGCCATGTTCAGCGAGGTCAGCAGGCTGCCGAAGGACATCGAAACGCCATCGGCCTTCACGAAACCGCGCTCGTAGACCGGGTTCTTGCCCTGGAACGGCGGATGCTCGTTCGCCACCTTGAGCAGCTCCGCCTTGACCGCGTCCGCGGCCACCTGCACCGCCGTCCCATTGCTGGCGGTGGACGCCGAACCGCCCGCGTTCGCGTTGACCGGCGCCGCCGAGTCGCCGAAATCGGCCGTCACCTGCTTCAGCGGGATGCCCAGGCTGTCCGCGCCGACAATGCAATAGACCGTGGCCTGCCCGGTCCCGGAGTCCGAGCCGGTGCCCGACACCACGGCCGTTCCGTCGGCGCGCAGCCGGATCTTGATCGAGGCCGCCCCGCGCCCTGCGGAGAAGAACGCGGTGCCCATGCCCATGCCGACCAGCCAGTCGCCATCGACGACCGAGCCGGGCACGGGATTGCGCCGTGACCAGCCGAACGCCTCCGCGCCGATCCGGTAGCACTCGTCGAGATGCTTGCCGGAAAACGGTTTCTTGCTCGTCGCCGCGACCGTTGAGTTGTTCTTCTGCCGCAGCGCCAGCGGATCCATGCCGAGCTTGAGCGCGAGTTCGTCGAGCGCGGATTCCAGCGCGAACGATCCGGTCGCGTCGGACGGCGCGCGCATGATCGTGGTCGCCGGGCTGTCCAAGGTGACGGTCTTGCGGTTGATCTCGATGTTCGGCGACGCGTAGGTGTTGAGCGAGATGTTGCCTGCGTTCTCCTGGAAGTTGGCGGACGCTGAACGGCTCGAGACGCCGTCGTGCTTGATCGCGTTGAGCGTGCCGTCGGCCGCTGCGCCGAGAGTGACTATCTGGCTGGAAAACGCTCGGTGTCCGACGACGGTGAACAGCTGCTCCCGGGTCAGCACGGTCTTGACCGGCCGCCCGAGTTCCCGTGCGGCCGCCGCGGTCAGCGGGGTGTGCGCCCAGTTGCCCCATTTACAGCCGAACGCGCCGCCCTGGAACGGGTTGAGCACATGGATCTTCGCCGCGTCCACGCCGAGCGTCTTCGACATACGGCTGACCACGAGCGGAGTGCCTTGGGTGGCCGTGTACAGCGTGAGGTGGTCGCCGGTCCACACCGCGACCGTGGCGTGCGGCTCCATCGGATTGTGGTTCTGCGCCGCGGTCGTGTACATCGCGGTGACCGTGACCGGGCTGGCCGCGATCGCGTCGGCGATCGAGGTCACGCCTGGCGCGAGCACGCCTGCCGTCGGCGAGTTCTTGATCGGGGTCGCGTTCGGCAGTGCCGCCGGGAACGACGCGGCGGGCGGCTTCGCGTCATAACTCACGGTCACGAGCGCGGCCGCGTCGCGCGCCTGCTCGAAGGTCTCCGCCACCACGAGCCCGATGACCTGGCCGTGGTAGCGCACGCCCGTGTCCTGCAGCGGGGGCGTCGATTCGTCGTTCTGGTCGCCGCCGTACGCGAACAGCTTCAGCGGGTTGAACGGTGTGTAGACCGCGAGCACGCCCGGCGAGCCCGCGGCGGCCGCGGTGTCCATCGCGGTGACCGTGCCCAGGCCGATCGTGCTGGTCACGAGGTAGCCGTAGGCGAGCCCGGTGACGTTGTTGTCGGCCGCGTACAGTGCCCGGCCGGTGACCTTGAGCCTGGCCTCGAAGCGGTCGATCTCCTTGCCCAGTGGTGAGCTCATCGCAGACCCGCCAATGCCCGTACGATCGTGTTCTTCAGCAAGTTGAGCTTGAACGCGTTGTGCTCCAAGGGTTCGGCACCGTCCACAGCAGACCGCGCGGCCGCTTCGAAAGCCTCCAGGGTCGGCGGCTTGCCTTTCAGAAGCGTCTCCACGTTCGGGAGCCGCCAAGGCATCGTGCCGACCCCGCCCGCCGCGACGCGGGCGTCGCGGATGCGGTGGCCGCGCACGTCGAGCGCCACGGCCGCCGAACACAACGCGAACTCGTACGACTGCCTGTCCCGCACCTTGACATAGGTCGAGGTCCGCGCCCATTCCAGCCTGGGCAGGATGACTTCGGCGATGAGTTCTCCAGGACGCAGCTGGTTCTCGACGTCCGGGGTGGTGCCCGGCAGCCGGTAGAACTCCGCGAGCCGCACGGTCCGCTCGCCGTCGCGCCCGATCAGCCGGACCGACGCGTCGAGCGCCATCAGCGCGACCGCGGCGTCGCTCGCGTGCGTGGCGACGCAGGCCGTGCTGGTGCCGAGGATCGCGTGCTCGCGGTTGTCCCCGATCCGCGCCGGGCAGCCGCTGCCCGGCTGCCGTTTGTTGCACGGCGTCGTGACATCGCGGAAGTAGCCGCACCGCGTGCGCTGCAACAGGTTCCCGCCGATGCTGGCCATGTTCCGGATCTGCGGGGAAGCGCTTACCGCGAGCGCCTGCGCGAAGACCGGATAGTGGCCCGTGATGGTCCGATCGGCGGCCAGGTCACTCATCCGCTCCAGCGCGCCGACGCGCACACCGTCGCGGCCGGTCCGGATTCCGCGCAGTGGCAAGGAGTTGATGTCGATGACGTGGTCGGGCCGCAGCACACCGAGTTTCATCAGGTCGACCAGCGTCGTCCCGCCCGCGAGGAAAGCGCCGTCGGACGAGGTCGCCTGCCGGATGTCGCGGGCGGTCGCGAAGTCATAGGCGTGCATCAGATCGCCTTTCCGCACGAGCGGGCGTGCTGCACGGCGTCGACGATGTTCGCGTACGCGCCGCAGCGGCAGATGTTGCCGGACATCGCCTCACGGACCTCGTCGTCGGTGCGGGCCCGGCCTTCCCGTAGCAGCGCGACGGCCGACATGATCTGCCCTGACGTGCAGAAACCGCATTGGAAGCCATCGCATTCGATGAACGCCTCCTGCACGGGATGCAGTTCCCCGTCGCGTTCCAGCCCCTCGACGGTGGTGACCTTCTTGCCGTCGGCCGCCGCCGCGAGCGTCAGGCAGGACAGCACGCGCCTGCCGTCGACGTGCACCGTGCACGCGCCGCATTGACCGCGGTCGCAGCCTTTCTTGGTGCCGGTCAGGTTCAGCCGTTCGCGCGCCGCGTCGAGCAGCGTCACGCGCGGGTCGACGCGCAGCGTCCGCGAGGTGCCGTTGACGGTGAGCGTGACGTCGACCAGGTTGCCGGGAGGCGGTGCGGTTTCCTGGCCCGGCACGGCTTCCGCCAAGGTTGGCGTGAGCGCCAATCCCGCGGACGCGGCCGCCGCCGAAGTGAAGAAACGGCGCCTGTTCACCTGGTTTCCGGTTTCTTCGCGAGGCATCAGATCCCACCCTTTCGACCCGATTCAGCGAAGCAGCAGCGGGCGGGCCCGTCAATGTCCCGCTGCCCGGGATTTGACCTCAAGTAATGTGGAGGTTTTACGTTCGGCGCCATGACAACAGGAAACCGGCTGCGGGTGGCCGTCATCATCGGCAGCGTCCGCAAGGGGAGAATCGGCCCGTCCGTGGCGAAGTGGTTCGCCGCTCAGGCCGCGGAACACGAAGGCTTCGACGTGGATCTCGTCGATCTCGCGGACTACGACCTCCCGGCCATGCTCACTGACGATCCGGCGCCCGAGGTGCGGGCGGCGCTGAGCGAGTTCACGCCGCGGCTCGCGAGCGCCGACGCGTTCGTGGTGGTCACCCCGGAGTACAACCACAGTTATCCCGCTTCCCTGAAATGCGCCATCGACTGGCATTTCACCGAATGGCAGGCAAAACCGATCGGTTTCGTCAGTTACGGCGGACTGTCGGGCGGCACCCGGGCGGTCGAGCATCTGCGGCAGGTCTTCGCCGAATTGCACGCGGTCACCGTCCGGGAAACCGTCGGGTTTTCCGGGCCTTGGGGACGCTTCACCGAGGACGGGACGTTGACCGACCCGGCCGAGGCGAACGTGGCCGCGAAGACGCTACTGGACCAATTGGCGTGGTGGGGTGACGCGCTGAAGCAGTCGAGGGAAAGGGTTCCTTACCGAGCGTGATGGGCTTCGGGTGTTACGGACTTTTGAATCGTCCGTAACACCCATAAGTCGCCTGATCGCATGACGGTGGCGGAATACCGACACTGGCGGTAAACCGCCGCGCGCAATTGGTCCAGACCAAGTTAGCGTCATCGGAACACCTCCTGAACGGGAGCCGCCGCCGATGACCTCCATGCACCGCCGCATGCCGTCACGCCGAGTGGTCGCTTTGACCGCCGGCGCCCTGCTACTGCCCGCCGCCGCATTGGCGATCACCCCGCTCGCCGGGGCGGCCACCGCGGCCTCAGCGTCGTTCACCCAGTCGTCCACATGGGACACCGGCTACACCGGCCAGTACACGATCACGGCCGGGACCAGCGCGTTGAATGGCTGGAAGCTCGAATTCGACCTCCCGTCCGGCAGTTCGGTCGGCACCTACTGGGACGCGCTGCTGACCACCAGCGGCGGCCACTACACGTTCACGAACCGGGAGTACAACGGCTCGGTCGGCTCCGGAGCGTCAACGACCTTCGGGTTCAACGGCACCGGCACCGGCATTCCGGTGAACTGCCTGCTGAACGGCCAGCCCTGCGCGGGCGGGACGGTCCCGACCACGAGCAGCAGCCCGACCAGCACGAGTACGACACCGACCACCACCCCGACCAGCACCACGAGTTCGCCACCGGTGCCGCAGGGCGCGATGGCGGGCGCTCCGTACTACATGCCGCTCGACAACGACCCGCAGGACATCGGCGCGGCCATCGCGGCCAGTGGCCAGAAAAGTTACATCCTCGCGTTCGTGCTCGCGCCGAACGGCGGCGGCTGCACGCCGGTCTGGGACGGCAACGCCGCGCAGCCCGTCGCCACCGACACCGCCGTCGCGGCCAAGGTGACGAAAATCCGCCAGTCGGGCGGCGACGTCTCGGTCTCCTTCGGCGGCTACAACGGCCTCGAGCTCGGCGCGGCCTGCGGCGACGCGACCTCGCTGGCCGCCGCGTACCAGAAGGTCGTCGACAAGTACGCGCTCACGCACGTCGACTTCGACATCGAGGGCGACGACCTGGGCGACGTGGCCGCTGAGAACAGGCGTTTCCAGGCCATCAAGACGCTCAAGCAGCGCAACCCGAACCTGCACGTCTCGCTGACCCTGCCGGTCACCACGGTCGGCCTGTCCGACCTCGGCAAGGCGGAGATCGGGCGTGCCAAGGACAACGGCGCCGTGATCGACCTGTACAAGATCATGGCCTTCGACTACGGCGGCCCGGCCGCCAGCATGGCCGCTGACGTCCAGCGCGTCATGGAACTGGTGCATGGCCAGCTCAAAACGCTGCGCCCTGACCTCGACGACGCCGGGGTCTACGCCCGCACCGGGCTGATCCTGATGAACGGGCACACCGACCAGCCCAGCGAACTGTTCACCCAGGACACCTTCCGGACCCTCCTCGGCTACGTGCAGGCGCACAAGCTGGGCCGGTTCTCGTTCTGGGCACTCAACCGCGACCGCGTCTGCACCGGGAACGTCGGCTGGGCCGACGGCAAGTGCAGCAGCGTGTCCCAGCAGCCGTACGACTTCGCCAAGATCATCGCCCAGTACCAGGGTTAGAAGGAGAGAGATGTCCAGAAAACGATGGCACCTTTTCGGTTTGGTGGCAGCGGCAGGCGCACTCGTCGCGGGGGTCGTGGTCGCCCCGGCGAACGCCGCGGGAGGTGTTTCCGCGGCATTCTCCAAAGGCTCTGACTGGGGCACCGGGTACGAGGGCAAGTACACGATCACGAACGGCTCCTCGGCCTCGATCTCCTCGTGGACGGTCGAGTTCGACCTCGCGGCAGGCCAGAAGATCGGCTCGCTGTGGGACGGCAGCTACACCGTCAGCGGCCAGCACGTGACCGTCAAGAGCACATGGAACGGCTCGGTCGCGGCGGGCGGCACCGCCAGCTTCGGCTTCAACGGGGTCTATTCGGGCACCTTCGTGGCGCCTTCGGGCTGCAAGATCAACGGCGGCTCGTGTGACGGTGGCTCGACGCCGACCACCACGCCGACCACCCCGACCACGCCCACGACTCCGACCACGCCGACGTCGAACACCACCCCGACGACGCCGACCACGCCCACGACCCCGACGACCTCGAACCCGCCGAACCCCGGCGGCTACAAGAACGTCGGCTACTTCGTGCAGTGGGGCATCTACGGCCGCAACTACCACGTCAAGAACATCGAGACGAGCGGCTCGGCCTCGAAGCTGACCCACATCAACTACGCGTTCGGCAACGTGAAGAACGGCCAGTGCTCGGCCACCGACGACACCTACGCGGACTACGACAAGGCGTACGACGCCGCGTCCAGTGTGGACGGTGTGGCGGACACCTGGGACGCCGGCGCGCTGCGCGGCAACTTCGGCCAGCTCCGGCGGCTCAAGAAGATGCACCCCGGTCTCAAGGTGATCTGGTCGTTCGGCGGCTGGACCTGGTCCGGTGGCTTCGGCCAGGCCGCGCAGAACCCGGCCGCGTTCGCGCAGTCCTGCTACAACCTGCTCAAGGACCCGCGCTGGGCGGACGTGTTCGACGGCATCGACATCGACTGGGAGTACCCGAACGCCTGCGGCCTCAGCTGTGACACCAGCGGTGCCGCCGCGTACAAGAACCTCCTGGCCGCGCTGCGTGCCAAGTTCGGCTCCTCGTACCTGGTCACCTCGGCCATCACCGCCGACGCCAGCAGCGGCGGCAAGATCGACGCGGCCGACTACGGCGGCGCCGCGCAGTACGTCGACTGGTTCAACGTGATGACCTACGACTTCTTCGGCGCGTGGGCGGCACAGGGCCCGACGGCCCCGCACTCGCCACTGACCTCGTACACCGGCATCCCGCAGGCGGGCTTCACCAGCGCCGACGCCATCGCGAAACTCAAGGGCAAGGGCGTGCCGTCGAGCAAGCTGCTGCTGGGCATCGGCTTCTACGGCCGAGGCTGGACCGGCGTCACGCAGTCGGCGCCGGGTGGCACCGCGACCGGCGCCGCGCCTGGCACTTATGAAGCCGGTATCGAGGACTACAAGGTCCTGAAGAACACCTGCCCGTCCAACGGCACCATCGCGGGGACCGCGTACGCCAAGTGCGGCAGCAACTGGTGGAGCTACGACACCCCGGCGACCATCGGCGGCAAGATGAGCTGGGCCAAGCAGCAGGGCCTCGGCGGCGCCTTCTTCTGGGAGCTCACGGGTGACACCTCGGGCGGCGAGCTGATCACCGCCATGAAGAACGGACTGTGACCATGACCAAGAGGAAATGGCTACCCGCACTGGGCTTGGCCGCCGCGGCCGGCGCACTGGTGGCCGGCATGGTGATCGCGCCGTCTGCGGGCGCGGCCAACGGCGTCACCGCCTCGTTCACCAAGGGCTCCGATTGGGGCACCGGGTACGAGGGCAAGTACACGATCACCAACGGCTCGTCGACGGGCATCTCGTCGTGGACGCTGGAGTTCGACCTCGCTTCGGGGCAGAGCATCGCCTCGCTGTGGGACGGCAGCTACACCGCATCCGGCCAGCACATCACGGTGAAGAGCACGTGGAACGGCTCGGTCGCGGCGGGCGGCACCGCCAGCTTCGGCTTCAACGTCAAGTACTCGGGCTCGTACTCGGCGCCGGCAGGCTGCAAGATCAACGGCGGGTCCTGTGACGGTGGCACCACGCCGACCACCACGCCCACCACACCGACGTCGTCGTCCTCGTCTTCGTCGAGCTCCACCCCGCAGCCCGGCGGGCGCGGCGCGCCCTACCTGTACATGGGCTGGGGTGACCCGCCCAACGCGACCGCGGTGATGAACGCGACCGGCGTCAAGTGGTTCACCATGGCGTTCGTGCTCTCGTCCGGCGGCTGCAACCCGGCATGGGACGGTTCCCGGCCACTGACCGGCAGCGTCGACGCGAACACCATCGCGGCCATCAAGGCGGCGGGCGGCCAGATCGTGCCGTCGTTCGGTGGCTGGAGCGGCAACAAGCTCGGCCCGAACTGCGCCGACGCGACCGCGCTGGCAGGCGCCTACCAGAAGGTGATCAACGCCTACGGGCTGAAGGCGATCGACATCGACATCGAGAACTCCGACGAGTTCGAGAACGCCACGGTCCAGGACCGGATCCTCGGCGCGCTGAAGATCGTCAAGCAGAACAACCCGGGGATCCAGACGATCCTCACCTTCGGCACCACCACGACCGGCCCGAACTACTGGGGCGGGCGGCTGATCGACCAGGCGAAGGCGCTGAACGCGGGCGTCGACGTCTTCACGATCATGCCGTTCGACTTCGGGGGCGGCGCGGACATGTACGCCTCGACCGTCTCGGCGGCGACCGGGCTGAAGGACAAGCTGAAGTCGACCTTCGGCTGGTCGGACGCCACGGCGTTCAACCACGTCGGCATCTCGGGCATGAACGGGCTGTCGGACCAGCAGGAGCTGACGACGCTGGCGCAGTGGACGAACATCAAGAACTGGGCCAAGAACAACGGGCTCGGGCGGCTGGCCTTCTGGTCGGTCAACCGTGACCGGGGCTGCCCGGGTGGCGGTGTGGTGTCCAACTGCAGTGGCATCGCGCAGAACGACTGGGACTTCACCAAGGTCACAGCCGGTTTCTAAGGAGAACGTGAGTTAGCGGGCTTTATCCCGGTCCGGGATAAAGCCCGCTAAATCCCTTACGACCAGTGATCCGCGGCCGCCTCGATGACCATGCCGTTGTCGAGGCGGACCCGGTAGATCGGCTGCGCCGCGCGGACCTGGGCGAGCTTCGCCTCGGCGTCCCGCACGCGGGAGCGGATGAAATTCAGCCGCAGTAGCCCTTTGCTCACCACGCATTCGTGGTTCGGGCCGGCGACCTTGAGAATGTGCCTGCGCAGTTCGTTGGTGCTCTCGGTCTCGGCCTTCTTAAGCGTTAGCTCGACGTCCAGGCCTGGGATCGCGTGCGTCGCCTGGAAGTCGTAAAGCTGCTCCGAAACGGCCGCTCTCGCCTGGTCGTACACCGCGATGGCGCTCGCCACACCCCGCTCGGCCAGCTCCAGGTCGCCTTCCCGGGTGGCCACGTTCTCGATCGCGCCCTGCAGCCCGGGCGGCACCGAGACGAGCAGCTCCCGGCCCTGGCCGATCCGCAGTTCGTGAAGCAGTGCGCAGCGATCGCCGACCTTCATGTGACCTGTCCTTCCGCCGTCGCCTCATCGCGTCGTCCTCGATCGTGACGCCGCATGGACGATCAACGGAAGCCCCTGTTCACAGGGTGCACCCCCTGAATGACTAGGGGTTCCCGCTCAGGGAGGTCCCAGCAGCCCGCGGATGGCCGCCTGGAGGCCCGCCTGGAAGCGCGTGCGGGCGCCGAGCGAGTCCATGACGCGGCGCACGCGGCGTTCCACGGTCCGCTGCGCGACGCCCAGCTTGCGGGCGATGGCCTGGTCGGTCAGGCCCGCCGCGAGCAGCGCCAGCAGCTGCTGGTCGTCGGCGCCGATCTGCGCGCCGGTCGCGCTGTCCGGCCAGAGCGGGCTGGCCCGGTCCCAGAGCTGGTCGAAAAGTGTCACCAGGCCGGTGAGCACGGCCGACGGCCGCAGCAGCACCGCTTGGTGGTCGCTGGGGAGTTCATAAGGAACAAGACCGAGCCGACGGTCGGCAATCACCAACTTGGTCGGCACCCCGGTCATCGCTCGCGCCTGCTCGCCGCAGGATGTCAGCCTGCGCAAGGAATCGAGACGTTCAGGCTGGTCAAGGGTGCTGTGGTCATAAATCGTCCGGTAGCGGACGCCACGTGCCTGGACGTCGCGCTGCAGCTTGTCCTGCGCTTCGTCGGGCTCGACGACGTACGGCGGCTTGTCGAGGATCAGCACCTCTTGCTTCGCGACCTGCTGGAGCTGGCGGAAGCGGTGGGCGATCGCTTCGCGTCCGCGCACCACCTGCAGCACGGGGCCGCCTTCGGTGCGGAACCGCGCGCCGAGCGCGGCCCCGGCGAGCCTCGCGCGCTCGATCTCCTCGCGCCTGCGCAAGGCCAGTATCTCCACCGCGATGTCGGGCGGGGCGGCGACGAGCCTGGTCGGCCTGCCGGGGGTGCGGCTCAGCATTCCCTTGTCCGCCAGTGAGTTCACCAGGCTGCGCAGCCGCTCCGCCGTCATCCGGGTCAGCTCGGTGAGCTGCGCCAGCGTGACATCGGGGTGGCGCAGCAGCACCTCGTAGACCCGTTGCTCGGTGGTATTGACGCCGAGACTGTCCAGCGTCATGTCCACTCTCCTTGATCAGGGGCTGTTCAGCGGGCTGAACAGCCTGTGAGTAGACATCGTCACCGAAGGTCTAGACCTGATCAAGCACCAAAAGTACCGCTATCAGCGACCGAGCATGCGCGCGATGAAACCGGTCACGGCCAGCCAGAACACCGCTGGCAGACCGTAGTCGAGGATGGCCGCGATGTCAGGATTGGACACCGGGAACAGGCCGGGGAAGAACAGCGCGAGCGGAACGGCCAGCGCGCGGATGAATCCGTAGAACGCGTTGCCCGCGTTCGCGCCCGCGATGATCATCAGGATGTAGACGACTTCGATGACCGCGAAGAGCGCGCCGATCCCGGTGATCACCCGGGCGGCGGTCGTGCGGCTGCTTCTGTGACTTCGCCAAGTGGTCATGCCGGGAAATTCCCCGGCATGACGTCACTCAAACGTGTGTTCCCCGGCTACTCTCCGACGTTCACTGAGTCGATCATTCCTCGGTGGCACTGACCGGCGCCGTCGGAGCGAGCGTGGCGACGGTCAGTAATGACGCCAGTAGTGCGAATAGGGGACGGGCGCGCATCCGCGGCTCCTCGGATCAGGCTGCCCGCGCCGGGGTTCCGGCGCGGGGACGGCGGATTCCCGCAGCTCGATGATCCTCTTTCATGACTTATTTTTAGTTGTATATTGACCTTCCGATTGTGACGGCCCTAACATCCTCGCGAGTGCGATGACGCACGGCGCTGAGGAGGTCTTGTGTTCGGCATACAAGGTTTTTCCCGCTCTCGAAGGAGAACGGCGCTCTGGGCGGCGGCCATGCTCGCGGCTGGAACCGCCACGCTGGTCTCGGCGCCGGCCGCGCAGGCCGCCATCACACCGGGCGGCGCGTACACGGTGACCGGGCTGGGCAGCGGCAAATGCGTCGACGCACGCGGCGCCGTCGCGGCCAACGCGACCGCCGTGCAGCAGTTCACCTGTAACTCCAGTGCCGCGCAGCAGTGGACCTTCGACGCCGCGGGCGGCGGCTACTTCCGCGTGAACAGTGGTCTGGACCTCGCGCAAAGCTGGGACGTCACCGACGTTTCCGCCGCCGACAGCGCCAAAGTCCAGCTGTGGGCCTATGGTGGCGGGAACAACCAGCAGTGGCAGGCGGTGGAGGAGTCCGGTGGGACGTACCACTTCGTGAACCGCAACAGCGGCAAGTGCCTCGACGTGCCCGGCGCGTCCACCGCGGACAGCGTCCAGTTGCAGCAGTACACCTGCAACGGCACCGGCGCGCAGTCGTTCCGGCTCGACCCGGCAGGCACCACGCCGCCGAACCCCGACCAGCCCGACCTCGGCCCGAACGTGCTCACCTTCGACCCGTCGATGTCGAGCGCCAGCATCCAGGGCAAGCTCAACAACGTCTTCGGCCAGCAGGAGCGCAACCAGTTCGGTTCCAACCGGTACGCGCTGCTGTTCAAGCCTGGCTCGTACAACGTCGATGTCAACGTCGGCTTCTACACGCAGGTGCTCGGCCTCGGCCTGACACCGGACGCGGTGAACATCAACGGCGCGGTGCACGTCGAAGCCGACTGGTTCCCGCCGCAGAACGCGACGCAGAACTTCTGGCGTGGCGCGGAAAACCTTTCGGTCACCCCGAACGGCGGCTCGGACCGCTGGGCCGTCTCACAGGCCGCGCCGTACCGTCGCATGCACGTGCGCGGCAACCTGATCCTCGACGACGGCGGCTGGGCCAGCGGTGGCTGGATGTCCGACGTCAAGATCGACGGCCAGGTGCGCTCCGGCTCGCAGCAGCAATGGATCACGCGTAACTCGCAGATCGGCAGCTGGGCCGGCTCGAACTGGAACATGGTCTTCGTCGGGGTCAACGGCGCGCCGGGCAACACCTTCCCGAACCCGCCGTACACCACGGTCGGCCAGGCGCCGGTCATCCGCGAGAAGCCGTTCCTCTACGTCGACAACGCCGGCGCGTACAAGGTCTTCGTGCCGTCGCTGAAGACGAACGCCTCGGGCACCACGTGGGCCAATGGAACCGCGCCGGGCTCGTCGCTGCCGATCGACCAGTTCTTCATCGCGAAGCCGGGCATGTCGGCCGCGACCATCAACGCGGCGCTGGCGTCGGGCAAGAACCTGCTGTTCACCCCGGGCGTCTACCACGTCAACGACACCATCCGGATCACCAGGCCGGACACCGTGGTGCTCGGCCTCGGCCTGGCGACGGTCATCCCGGACAACGGCGTGACGGCGATGTCCGTGGCCGATGTGGACGGTGTGAAGGTGGCGGGCGTGCTGATCGACGCGGGCACGACCAACTCGCAGACCCTGATGCAGGTGGGCCCTGCGGGTTCGTCGGCCGATCATTCGGCCAACCCGACCTCGCTGCACGACGTGTTCTTCCGCATCGGCGGCGCGACGGTGGCCAAGGCGACGACCAGCCTCGTGATCAACAGCAACAACGTCATCGGCGACCACAGCTGGATCTGGCGGGCCGACCACGGTGCCGACGGGGTCCCCGTCGGCTGGTACGACAACACGGCCGACACCGGACTGGTGGTCAACGGCACCAACGTCACGTTCTACGGGTTGTTCGTCGAGCACTACCAGAAGTACCAGACCGTGTGGAACGGCAACGGCGGCAAGACGTACTTCTACCAGAACGAAATCCCTTACGACGTCCCGAACCAGGCCTCCTGGAAGGATCCCAGCGGCCGCAACGGTTACGCGGCCTACAAGGTCGGCGACGCCGTGACCTCGCACGAGGCGTGGGGGATGGGCAGCTACTGCTTCTTCAACTCCAACCCGTCGGTCAACCTCTACCACTCGTACGAGGCCCCGAACCGGTCCGGCGTCCGTTTCCACGACCTGCTCACGGTTTCACTGGGCAACAAGGGAACGATCAGCCACGTCATCAACGACACCGGCGCGGTGACCCCGCCGGACACGAGACCGGTCAACGTGGTCAGCTACCCGTAGCGGAGTGAAGGTCGGGGGTGGTGCGAACCACCCCCGACCCCATATCCTGAAACGTTCGGCGATGGTCGCCGGAGGGTGCAAGGGGCCGCAGCGAATGGCGGAAGCCGGGTTCGAGCGGGAACTGAAGAACGCGTGGGCCGAGGTCTGGGTCCTCGTCGCGAGCCGCGACGAGGACGTCGTCCGCGCCGAGACGAGCAGGCTGGCCGGCCTGCTGGGCGGGGCGGACCAGGTGCTCGTGACCGCCGCGAGCGAAGACGTGACCCGGGTCGGGTTCGACCTGACCGAAATCAGCGAAAGCACGCCCGAAGAGTTCCTCGCGGAGCTCGCCGGGCGTTTGGGCTATGAGGGCTGGTCGGCGCCGGTCGAGGAGGACGGCCTCTTACAGACCACTTGGCAGCCATCACCCGCCCCGGCACACGGGGTCATCGGCGTCACGGTGCTCACGATGACCGCGTGGACCGGGCTGGTCCGCACGATCGAATGCGTCAGCGGCTCTTCGGCGTGAGCCGGGGGAGCGTCAGCGTCAACGCCGCCGTGGTCATCCAGCCGACCAGCTCCGGCAGCGGGATCTTCGAAAGCCGCTCCGGCCACTGGTCGGCGACGGTGTGCAGCATCAGGTCGCCGTTGCGGGTCTCGATCCCGGTCAGCCGGATGCCCGGCGGCAGCTCGGGCAGCGGCAGCGTGATCGGCTTGAACCGCCGCGGCAGCTTGTGCAAGGTCAGGCCGAACACGTGGAGCGCGCGCGGCTGGAGCAGGATCGCCTCTTCGCCGATGGTCGGCTCCAGCTCGGCGTGCCCCCAGCGCGGGTGCTTGGCCCAGCGGACCTCGAGCAAACCGTCGTCGCCTGGCTCCGCTTGGATGCCTGGCTTCAATTCGGCCACCCGCTCGCGGAGCACGTGCGACTCGACGAGGATGTGGATCTCGACCGACGCCGGCTTGACCGTCGGCGTCGGCAGCGACCGGAAGCGGACATCGCCCGCGACGACCGTCAGCCGCTTGACCGGGGTATCCGGCCAGGTGATGTCCTCGGCGACGATGCGGACGTCGCCGAGCCTGCCGGTGGCCAGCCGCAGCGAATCGGCCTGGTAGTCGAGCGCGGTCAGGGTCAGGTCGACGTCGTTGTCGCCGACCTTGGTGCTGATCCGGCGCCCGAGCAGCCGTTCACTCGCCATCCGCAGTGCCGATGCCGGGCTCGTCGGCACCTGGGGCAGCAGGGACCGGCCCACCGCGGCGAGGCCGGCGAGCTCGTTCCAGGGCACCAGACCGTCGAACCAGTTCGCGTCGCTCACCCCTCCAGTGTGCCGGACACCCCTGTCACTGCCCCTCGCCGTCATGCCCCGGGCCGCCATTCAGGGTGACGGAGTTGCGCCGTACGGGTGACCACGCACAACCCCCTGTGGGTCCGCTATGCACTTTCGGCCAGTCCGCTCTGGATTTTCGCTGCGCAAATCCTCCATACGCTCGACCTAGAGACGCGAGCCATGGAGGTGCGGATGCCCGAGTTCGACGACCTGCGCCGCTGGAACGACACCGCGGTCGACTTCCCCGCGTTGTCACTGCCCGCGCTGCTGCGCCGGGCCGCCCGGCTGCGTCCGGACACCGTCGCGCTCTCCACGCCCGAGCGGAAGCTCACCTACCGCGCGCTGATCGGCGAGGTCGACCGGGCCGTGTCCTGCCTGCGTGCCCGCGGCGTCGGCCGGGGCAGCCCGGTGGTGTGCGTGCTGCCGCGCGGGGTCGCCGCGGTGGTCGCGCAGGCGGCCGTGTTCGCGCGCGGCGCCGTCTACGTGCCGGTGGCCGAAGAAGCGCCAGTGGCCGTGCTCGAGCAGGCGCTCGGCGGTTTCGGCGCGCCGTTCCTGCTGACCGACCAGGTGGGGCTGGCCAGGCTCGATCACGAGATCGACCCGGCGATCCGGCGGATTTGCTTCGTCGAGCCATGGCTGCACGCCGGCGACGAGTCTGTCGCCCCGTGCCCCGATCCTTCGCTGGACGATCTCGCGTATGTCGTGCACACTTCCGGCCGGTCGGGGCGGCCGAAGGCGGTGATGGTCAGCCATCGCGCGATCGCGAACTCGACGCAGGCGCGGTTGCTTCGGTACCCCTTCCCCGTGGGGGAGTTCGCTTTCCTCACCCCGATGACGGTGGACACCGGCTTCGCGGGCATCTGGTGGACACTGGCGTCGGGCGGCACGCTGCGGCTGCTGTCGGCCGATCCCGCGCGGGCCGTCGGCGAGCTGGCCGAGGTGCTGCGGTCGGGGACCGTCACGCACACCATGGTCACGCCGTCGCTGTATCGCTCCGTGCTGCCCACCGTGGAGCATCCGTCGCCGTCGCTGCGCCAGGTCGTCGTCTCCGGGGAGCCGGTCCCCGCGGATCTGGTCGCCGAGCACTACGCGCGGCTGCCGCGGGTCGACCTCGTCAACGAGTACGGGCCCGCCGAGACGAGCGTCTGGTGCGCGGGCGTGACACTCCGGCCGGGTGAGGACGTCACGGTCGGCACCCCGATCGCCAACACCCAGCTCTGGGTGCTGGACGAAGAACGGCCACTGCCGCCTGGCCGGTTCGGCGAGGTCTGCGTCGCGGGCACCGCGCTCGCGGACGGCTATCTCGGCGACCCCGACGCCACCCGCGAGCGGTTCGTGCCGCACCCGTTCGAAGCGGGCAAGCTGCTGTACCGCACCGGTGACGTCGGGCGCTGGCGCGACGACGGCCGGTTCGAGCTGCGCGGCAGGCTTGACGACCAGGCCCGGATTCACGGGATCCGCGTCGAGCCTTCGGGTGTCGCCATGACGCTCGCGTCGCATCCGGCGGTCCGCCAGGCGGTGGTCGTCGCGCGGCCACTGCCCGGCCACTACCAGGACCGGCTCGTCGCCTATGTGACCCCGCACTGGCGCCGTGACCCGCAACCGGTCGAGCTGACCAGCAGTTACACCGGCGAGCGGCTGCCGGTCAGCGATCGGCGCGAGTGGATAGACCACAGCGTCGGACTGGCCTGCGAACGTCCCGCCGGCAGCGTTCTCGAACTCGGCTGCGGCACCGGCTTGCTGCTGACGCGGCTGGCGCGCGAGTGCACCCGGTATGTCGGCACCGACGCCTCGGCGGACGCTTTGGACGTCCTCGCGGCGCGAGTGTCCGGGATGGAGCAGGTCGAACTTCGTTGTGAAGACGTCCGGACCGCGCTGCGGGACCGGTTCGCCGAATTCGATCTGGTGCTGTGCAACTCCGTGCCGCAGTACTTCCCGAGCCCCGCTTTCCTGACCGAGGTGCTCGAAGGCGCCGTGCGCGCGTGCAGGCGCGGCGGCCGCGTGATCCTCGGTGACATCCTCGATTTCGGGCTGCGGGAGGCGTTTCACGCGTCGGTCGTGCTCGCGGCGGCGGACGAGGACGTGCCCGCGCAGGTGCTCGAGCAGCGCCTGCGGCAGCGGCTCGACCTCGACCCGTTGCTGTGGGTGGACGCGCGATGGTTCGCGCGCGCCGTCGCGTCGCTCGGGCGGTTCGCCGACGTCCAGGTCCGGCCTCGGCGTGGCCGCGGGCGCACCGAGATGACGGATTTCCGGTTCGACGTCGTGCTGTGTCTCGACACCGAGCCCGAGGTGCTCGAACTGGACGATTGGTGGTTCTGGGCCGACGACGCGCTCGACGCGCGTGCGCTGCGGAAGCTGTTGACGGCCAGCACCAGCGAGACCGTTGGCGTACTCGGCATCACCAATCAGCGCACGGCCGGCGCCTGTGCCGTGCGCGACGCGCTCGCCCAGCCCGGCTTCGGCGAGCCGGACTGCCGGGGGCTGCGCTGGCTCGCCGCCGAGGCCGAACGCGCGGCCGTGCACCCGGAGGAACTCGCCGAACTGGCCGAGGAACTCGGCTGGGAGCTGCGGCTTTCTCGGGCGGCGGGTTTGGCCGACGGGGCGTTGGACGCGGTGTTCCACCGGCCCGGTCCGGCCGAGTGGACGGTGCGGTGGCCGAATTCCGGCCAGGTCGTGCCCGAGCGCTGCCTGAGCACCGATCCGCTGCACCGGCACGTCATCGCCGACGCGCGGGAGCGGCTCGTGCCGGAGCTGCGCGAGTACGCCGCCGAGCTGCTCTGCGCCCACGAACGGCCCGCGGAGTACGTGGTGCTCGCCGAGCTTCCGCTGACCGCGCACGGGAAGGTCGACCATGCCGCGCTGCCGTCACCACCGGGCAGGCGGCCCGAGCTGGGCACCGGCTACGCGCGACCGGCGTCGCCGATCGAAGAACGGGTCGCCGAGATCTTCGCCGAGCTGCTCGGGATCGACCGGGTGGGCCGGTTCGACGATTTCGTGGAGCTGGGCGGTGACTCGCTGCTCGCCGTGCGTGCCGCGGTGCTGATCGAAGCCGAGTTCGCGGTGCGGCTGCCCATCCGGATCGTGTTCGACCTGCCGACGCCGCAGCTGCTCGCGGGCCGGTTGAGTGTTTCTCCAGCCGAACCCGCCGCCGTGGAGGCCGAGGCGCCCGACGAGGACGACCGGCTGCCGCTGACGGTGCCGCAATTGCTGCTGTGGGGCCACGATTCGCTGCTCGGCGGCGACATGGTCGCGGGCCCGGACTGCGCGCTGACGATCAGCTACCGCGTGCACGGTCCGCTGAACGTCCCCGTCTTGGCCGAAGCCGTCGACGAACTGGTCAATCGGCATGAAGCGTTGCGTACCAGCCTGCACTTGCCCGGAGGACAGCTCGAAAACGGCTACCAGCGCGTCGGCCCGGCGCGCTCGGGCGTGCTGCGCGTCGTCGACGCCGAGCGGCTGGACGCGGCCGCGGTGCTGCGGGCCCTTCAGGTCGATGAGCCGCTCGATCCCGGCTCGGGCCGGGTGTTCGCGGCCGAGCTGGCGCGAGTGTCCGATGTGGAGGCACTGTTCTCTCTGCGCATTCACCATTTGGTGGCCGACGGCTGGTCGATGGCGTTGATCGAGCGTGAGCTGACGCGGCTTTACGAGGGCATCGTCACCGGTCGCGGCCCGGACCTGCCCACGCCACCGAGCTACCGCGCACAGGTGCGGCATGCGACGACACCGTCGACCCGCGACCCGATCGATCCGGCCGATATCGCTTACTGGGCTTGGAAAGTGCGAGGCGCCAAACCGGTCGAGCTGGTGCCGAGCGAGTATCTGGAGATCCCGGTCGAACCGCCGCGCACGGAGGTGCGCAGCATCCTCGTGCCCCCGGACGAGGCCGAGCCGTTCCTCCGGCTCGCCCGCGCGCGCCGCGCGACGCTGTACACCGCCTTGTACACCGTGTTCGCGTCGATCATCGCCGCCGACACCGCCGACCCGGACGTGCGGCTGCTGTCGGTGAACGCGGCCAGGCGCAGCGCCGACCTCGAACGGACCGTCGGGCTGTTTCTCGACGCGGTGTTCCTGCGCGAGCAGGTGCACGCCGGGCTGTCGTTCGCCGACCTGCTGACCGTGCACGGCCGGGAACTGCACGACGCGCTGCGCCACGACAGCGTGCCGATGCTCGGGCTGTGCCGGGCGCTGCCCGAGATGCTCGACGTGTTCGGCCGGTCCCAGTCGGTCGTGTTCGAAAGCCTGGTGCCGCTGACGGAACTGAGGCTGACCGGCTGCTCGGTCCAGCGCCGTGACCAGTACCAGGAGGGGTTCACGGGGCGGGTGCCGCAGATTCCCGCGCATCTCGCGGTGGCGACGCGCCAGGAGTCGTCCTCGCTGCGGCTGGCCGCGCTGTACGACCCTGGTTTCGTTCCGAAGTCCTATGTGGACGATCTGCTGCGCCGGATGCGCGCGGTGGTGGTGGCCTGCGGGCGCGACGGCGCGCTCGCCCCGGGAGCCGTGGTGAAAGCCGATCACTGGTTGGAGACGTTGCGGATGGTGAGGGTGTGAACGAGGTGACTGGTCGTTTCCGGGTGGTCTGGCCGCCCGCGGTGCTCGCGCGGCGCAAGCGCCTGGGCTCGGTGGCCGATATGCCGCCGGTTCCCGTGCGCTTCGACATGCCGTTCACGGTCAAGCAGAACCCGTATCTCGACCGCGCACGGGCACACACCCTGGATTGGCTGCGTGGCAAGGGAATCGCGCGCAACGACGACGACGCCGCGAGATACGTGCACTCGCGCGTCGCGGACGCGGTCGCGCGGTTCTACCCCGAAGCCGGGCCGGAGGACCTGGAGCTCGCGTCCGACCTGGTGGCGTTGTTCTTCTTCTGCGAAGACCAGTTCGACGGCCTGCTCGGCCAGGACCCCGGCGCGGTCGCGCAGGTCTGCCGCAGGCTGTTCAGCGTCATCAGGCGCAGGCCGCACGCCCCGCCGATCCCGGACCCGACGCCGATGGAGTCCGCGCTGGGTGAGCTGTGGGAGAACAGCTGCCGAGGCATGTCGGAGACCTGGCGGATCCGCGCGGTGCACAACTGGGCCGATTACCTGTTCGCCAACGTCACCGAGGCGCAGAACCGGGTGACCGGCACCTTGCCAGCCCTGCACGGCCTGCTCGAACTGCGGCGCGTCGCGGTGATCGTCTACGTGCTGCTCGACCTCGCCGAACGCGTCAACCACACCGAAATCCCGGCGTTCCTCGCCGAATGCGAGCAACTGCGTGAGATGCGGGACATCACCGCCGAAACCGTCTGCCTGCTCAACGACGTGCGCGCGGTCGAGCGTGGTGAGGCACGCGGCGACATCCACAATGTCGTACTCGCGCTGGAGAGCGAATACGCGCAGTCCCGTGGGGAGGTGATAGTCACCGTCCGGGAGATGATCGAGCACCGGATTCACCGGTTCGAGCGCCTGCGCAAGGGCATCCCGGCGCTCTGTGAGTCGATGGGAGCGTCCGCCGCGGCCTACGTCGCGGTGGACCTCTCCGTCGAAACCATGTGCTGGCTGATCCGCGGCACCGACGAGTGGAGCAGCGGCGAGGAGTTCGCGTTCGAAGGCCCGGTGGGGTCGAGGTGACCACGACCGCCGTCGCCCCGCCGACCGTGCCGGGCGCGCTGCCGCTGGTGGGCCACACCGTCAAGCTGCTGCGCCGCCCGCTCGCCCTGATCGCCGCCGCCGATCCGCAGGACGACCTCGCGGTCCTGCGGGTCGGCCCCCGGCACTGGTACCTGGTCAGCGGCCCGGAGCTGGTGCGGCAGGTGCTGGTCACCGACGCGGCGAAGTTCGACCGCGGCGCCCAGTTCGAGCAGGTCGCACGCTTGCTCGGCCGCACCTCGCTCACCACCAGCGGCGAGCAGCATCGCTTGCGCCGCCGTCTGGTGCGGCCCGCGCTCGACCGCGTCCGCACGGCCGAATACGGCGCCGCGATGACCACCGCGGCGCTGGACGCGAGCGTGTTCTGGCACGACGGCCGCAGGCTCGCGCTGGAGCAGGAGATCAGCGCGTACGCCTACACCGTCGTCACCAGGACCCTCGTCCGCGCCGGACTCGACGCGAGCGTGATCGCCGAGTTCCAGCGGCTGCTCCCGCAGGCACTCGACGGCGTCACGCGCGCGATGTACGACCCGTTCGGCGTGCTGCGCACTCCGCAGATCCGGCGGACAAGACGGACCAGGCGCGCGCTCGGCAAGGTGCGCGCGACACTCGGCCAAGCCATCGCGCATCATCGGAACGCCGGCCACCTCGACCAGGGCGACGTGCTGTCGATGCTGCTCAGCCGGTGCACCGACGACCTCGGCCCGGTGCTGACCGACCGCGAGATCTGCGACGAGATCATGGGCCTGCTGCTGGCAGGCACCGAGACGGTGACCTCGGCGCTGTGCTGGGCGTTCCATATTTTGGCCACCCGCCCGGAGATCGAGCAGCGCGTGCAGGCCGAAGCCGACCGGGCGCTGCAAGGCTGGCCCGCGCGCGTCGAGGATCTCGCCCGCCTGCCGTACACGCAGCGGGTGATCACCGAGGTGCTCCGGATGTACCCGCCGCCGTGGATGCTCGCGCGGCGCACCGTCGCCGAAGTCGACCTCGGCGGGCGGCGGCTGCCCGCGCACACGCCGGTCTTCGTGTGCCTCTACCTGCTGCACCGGCGGCGGGAGAGCTTCCCCGCCCCGGAACGGTTCGACCCGGACCGGTGGCTGCCGGACGCGCGGAAATCGTTGCCACCCGGTGCCTTCCTGCCGTTCGGGGCCGGGCCACATCAGTGTCCCGGCGATCATTTCGCGGTGACGATGGCGACCTTGCTGCTCGCGACCCTGGTCCAGCACTGGACCTTGCGGCCGGCGTCGGCGCGCCCGGTCGTGCCGACCGTCACGCCGACGCTGCGTCCCGACCAGCTTGACATGATCGTCACGAGACGGCGCCGGGATTACTGAGCTAGTGGTCCTTTTGAACCGCGTAGGCGACGGTTTCGTCCATCGATTGGGCTTTCCCCATCGTCTCGGCGGCCGCTACCTCGTCGGGCGGGAGTTCGCGGCGGAAGCGCTCGACGGCTTCGGCGAGCTCGGTCGTGTAGATCGATTTCGTAAGCGTTCTCAAGTCGAGCGTGCTTATCAACGATTCTGCCGCCGCGTTCAGCGTGAGCGCTCGCACCGCGCTTCCGTTCCTGGCCGCGACCACCGCCATCCCTTCTAACGCACCCACTACGGGCAGCGGTTGCGAGGACAGCTCGAGGCACTCGAGGAACCGTGCGCGAGCCTGTGCGGTCAGCCCCATCGAAAGCGCGAGCGTGCCTTGGGTGTGCAGCACGCACGCCAGCAGGTGGCTGGGTCCATCGGCGCGATAGATCGGTATCGCCTCGTCGAGGAGCTCCGCGGCCCGAGTGTGCGCGCCGAGCTGGGTCCACGCCCAGGCGAGGTTGTGCAAGACCATCGCGAGCGCCAGCGGCTCGGCGGCGGCACGCAGAATCCGCGCGCACTCCGTCAGGTCCTCGATGGCCGCCTCGGCATCGCCCGCCAGCACGCGCACGTGGCCGAGCGTGTTGTGCACGCTCGCCAGCAGCATCGGATCATGCAGCGCCTGTGCCGCTTCCATGGCCTGGTCGGCCAGCCGCGACGCCTCAGTGTGGTCGCCCTGGCTCGCCGCGAGGAACGCCGCCCAGTCGAGCGCCACCAGCCGGTAATCGGGGCGCCCGTGGCGGTCCAACGCCCGGCTGAGCACTGCGCGGCCGTCGGCCAGGTACCCGCGGCGCGCGGTCGCCGAAGCGAGCCCGGCCGCGAGCAGGTGATGACGGTCGTCGTCGGCCCGCGTCCAGCCGAGTGCCGCGCGCAGGGCGTCACGCTGCCGGTCGATCCGGCCGGTCTGCTCGTCGGTCATCGCCATCGGGCTGTGCAGCAGCGGCTCGCAAAGCTTCGTAAGCCAGCTGATCAGCCGTTCCCGCGTGCTGTCGCGCTCGCCTGCCGCGGCCAGCTGCTCCGCGCCGTAGACCCGGATGCAGCTCAGCTGCCGGAACCGCAACGGCTCCGGGCCCGATTCGATCCACGATTTCGCGCGCAGGCGGGTCACCAGCTCGAGCAGCGCCGTCTCCGTCAGCCCGTCGCAGACCGCGGCCGCCGCGGCGAGGTCGAACCCGCCGCCGAACACCGAGAGCCTGCGCAGCGCGCGCCGTTCGTCCTCGCTGAGCAGCTGGTGACTCCAGTCGATGGTTTCGCGCAGCGTCCGGTGTTGCGACGGCGCCGTCTCGCCGGCGAGCGTCAGCAGCGCGGAGTGGTTCTGCAGCCGCGCGCCGATCTCGGTGACGGTCAGCATCGGCACCCAGCGCGCGGCCATCTCGACGGCCAGCGGCAGCCCGTCGAGCCGCACGCACAGCGTCGCGACCGCGGTGGCGTTGTCCTCGGTCAGGTCGAATTCCGGCACATGCTCCTTGGCCCGCTCGACGAACAACCGCACGGCGTCGTACCTGGTCGCGGTCGAAACCGGCAGCGGCTCGGTCAGCTCGGGCACCGACAGCGAGCCGATCCGGAACAACGCCTCGCCGGTGATCTGCAGCTCCTCCCGGCTGGTCACCAGCATGGAGCAGCCCGGACACCGGCTGAGCAGCACCTCGGCCAGCTCGGCGCACCCGTCGAGCAAATGCTCGCAGTTGTCGAGCACCACCACCGAATCCCGCCCAGCGAGAGCACCGATCACGGATTCGAGCAACGGTTCGTCAGGTTGTTCGGTCACGGCCAGCGCCGCCGCAACGGCCTGGACGAGCACCTGCTCGTCGTGCACATCCTGCAGCTCGACGAACCACGCCATCGCCGTCGCACGGGACGCCGACTCCAGCGCGAGCCGCGTCTTGCCCGCGCCACCCGGTCCGACGATCGTGACCAGCCGATGCCGCCGCACCATGCGTGACAACACGGCCATCTCACGCTTACGGCCGACGAACCGGTCGCCGGGTTCGGGCAGGTTTCCCCTGGTACGCGGCACTTTCGGCAGCGAGGTGGCCGAAAGTACGCCACCCGCGGCGCGACGGCGGTAGGCACGCTGGCGGCACGCGTTCGAGCAGTACCGGCGCACGGCGCCACCCGCGATTTCACCGCCGCACGCCACGCACTCCCCAGTGGTTCCCCTCGGCGCGCCCATTGTGGGGTCATTCAACCCCGGCGGCAGATCCGAGTGAACCCGGTTCAGTCGGAGGGAGTATTCGGTCAGAACCCTTCCGGCGCGGCGTCCCGGGCGATCAGTGCGGCTTGGACCCGGTTGTCGCAGCCGAGCTTGGTGAGCAGCCTGCTGACGTAGGCCTTGACCGAGCCCTCGCTCAGATGCAGCGCTCGTGCGATCCCGGCGTTGGCCGTCCCGTTCGCCAGATGCGTCAGCACATCCCGTTCCCGTTCAGTGAGCAACCCGACGCGCCGCCGCGCCTGATCGGCGCGTTCGGTGGGCACGCCGACGAACCGGTCGACGAGATGCCGCGCGGCGGCGGGCGAAAGCGTCGCCTGGCCCGCGGCGACCGCACGCACCCCGGCCACGAGTTCGCCCGAGTCGCTGTTCTTGAAGAGGAAACCGGCCGCGCCCGCACGCAGCGCCGGGAACAGCAGGTCACCCGAACCCGGCGAGGCCAGCATGATCACCTTGGTCGACGGCGCGTGTCTTCGCACCAGCCTGGCCGTGCTCGCGCCGTCCGTGCCCGGCAGGTCGGCGTCGACCAGCAGCACTTCGGGGCGATGGCGGCCGAGCAGGTCGACGAGGCCGGCGCGGTCGCCTGCCTCGCCGACGACGACGATGCGCTCGTCGCTCTGCAGCACTCCGCGCAACCCCGCGCGGATGAGCACTTGGTGATCTGCGATCCCGACGCTGATGGCGCTGGTGGCCGACCTCCAGTGCTCGGCCTGCGTCGTCACGAGGACGGTCATGACGGCTCCCGGTGTCTTCCGTCATCGGAGAAAAGGGAAGGGCAAGCCAAGTTTGGGTGCTCGCCACTACTCTCGTACAGATGCGCGTAACGGAGTTACGGTCCAGCCGTAACGGCGTATTGGGAGTAATCGATTACTGCGGGTGGTCCCGAGTATGCGGCTGACTCACCGGTGCGCCGAGTGCCTGACGCTTTTGTCCGGTGAGCCCGAAAGCGGGCGGACCTACTGTTCCAACGCCTGCCGTCAACGCGCCTATCGCCGCCGGATGGCCGGGACGCCGTCGAAGGTCTCGCCGCAGGCCAAGGTGCTCAGCAACCTTCCCGCCCAGCGAGACAGTTTCGTTGGCAGGGAAAGGGAACTCGGCAAACTCGCGGCGCTGGTGCGGCAGCATCGCCTGGTCACGCTTTCGGGTGGGGTCGGCGCGGGCAAGACGCGGCTGGCGCTGGCCGTCGCGAGCCGGGTCCAGCGCGATCTGGCCGATCGGGTGCTGCTGGTCGAGCTCGAGTCCACGGCCGACGCGCGCTTCCTCCCGCAAACGTTCGCGGCGGCGCTGGGCGTCATCGAACGCCCCGACGAACCGTTACGGGAAACGATCATCGCCACCCTGCGGCACATGCGCGCGCTCATCGTGCTGGACAACTGCGAGCACCTGCTCGACGCGTGCGCGGAGCTCGTCGAGGACCTGCTGCGGCGATGTCCCGATGTTGTCGTGCTGGCGACCAGCAGGGAGGCTCTGCGCCTGCGCGAAGAGGTGACCCTGCGCGTCGACGGCCTGGACGTGCCGGACCCGGCGTCGTCGCGGCGGACCGACGCCGTGCGGCTGTTCGTCGACCGCGCTCGCGAGCGGGTGCCGGAATTCCGCCTCACGACCGCTGACGCCGCGGCGGTCGCCGTGTTGTGCGCGCGGCTCGACGGCTCACCGCTGGCGATCGAGCTCGCCGCGCGCTGGATCCCGGTGTTGCCGGTGACCGAGATCTGCGCTCGCCTCGACGAGCGGTTCGACCTGCTGACCATGGGCGGGCGCACGAAACCACTGCGGCAACGCTCGCTGCGTGAGGCGATCGACTGGAGCTACTGGCTGCTCGTGCCCGAGGAGCGGCGGGTACTGCGTTCGCTTTCGGTGTTCGTGGGGGAGTTCGACCTGGAGGTCGCCCGTGCCGTCTACACGGGGAGCGGCGACCTCGGAGAGATCCTCGAAAACCTGCATGCGAAGTCGCTGGTGAGCATGGGGTCGGCACCTGGACGTTTCCGTTTGCTGGAGTCGATCAGGCTATACGCGGCGAGCAGGCTCGAGGCGGCCGGCGAGCTGCCGTCGGCGAAGGAAGCCCTGACGCGATCGTTCGTGGACCTCGCCTCGCCGTTCGTTCAGGCGCCGCTCGCCGTGCCGAACGAGGTGCACCAGAAGGTGCTCGCGCACCGCGACGCCCTGCGGATCGTGATCACGTGGACGAGCGGCGACCGCAGGCTGCTCCTGTCGACCGCGCTCGCGGTGTGCACGGCGCGGATGGGTTTCCTCGCGGACGCACGAAAACTGCTTTCGGAGGTGCTCGACGACGGCGTCCGTCGTACCGCGGCTCATTGCGCGGCGCTGGATCGCCTCGCCTGGTACACCGGCTTCCTGCTCGAACACGACGCAGCGCTGAGGATGGCGCTCGACGCGCTGGAGATCGCCTCCGTGCTGGCCGACACGCCGTTGATCACGACCTGCTTGACCACGCTGGCGTGCATCGAGCAGATGTCCGGCAAGCTCGAGCTCGCGGCGGCGCGCCGGGATGTCTGCCTTCAGCTGGTGCGGCCGCTCAACCAGCCCGCCGCCACCGCGCATTGTCTCGTCCACCTGGCTTGGTCGGTCCACCTGCTCGGCGACGACAACCGTGCGGCGGCACTCGCCGGCGAGGGGGTGGCGCTTTGCCGGACCGTCGACTCACCCAGCCGCCTTGGGGAAGCGCTCAACGTGCTGGGCGGGATCCTCGTCGAGCTGCGTCGCTTCGACGAAGCCGAGGCCGTGTTCCGTGAGGTGCTGCACGCGGGCTCGGCCTACCCGCACAACGTGCCCTCCGCCATCGAAGGCCTGGCACTCATCGCAGCCGGTCGTGGCAAGCCCGCGCGGGGGTCTCGGCTCGTCGCGATCGCGGGCGCCATTCGCGAGGAGATCGGGTTGTTCGGAGACCCATATTGGAAGCGGCGAGTCGCCGTGGTCGTCCGCGATGCGGAGTCCGAAGCCGCTCCGCTGACCCGGGCGCAGGCGATCGCGTTCGCGCTGGAGGACGGCAGGCCTGATCCGGACGAGGCTCCACCTCGGGGGCTTGACGGTCTTGAATATCACTTGGCGACTCTGGTCGCTGCCGGGTTGACCAACCCGCAGATCGCCGACCGGCTGGGTGTTTCGACCCGCGCTGTCTCGACCCGTCTCCATGCTCTTCGTCACAAATTAGGCGTTTCCTCGCGCCAAGACATTGTCCGGTGGGTCAATGGCGCCGATTTCGATTGAACGCAGCAAATAGGCGTTCTTTACGGATTCGAGTGCTCCGTCCGAATTGGACCGGATGGCTGGTGCTGATTGACGAGGATGACCGATACCTGGTTGGGTGCTTCGTAGTGCTGTGACCGGTGCCACGCGGAAAGCGCCCGAAGTCCGTCTGTGATCACCGGCCGCACCCGGTTCATCGCGCTGTGATCGCACGCTCTTGTCGTGCATTCTTTTGCTGCTCGCTGGTCACCTCCTGTTCAAATTCCGGACTTCCGTCTCGTGGACTGTTCGCTCGGCCAGTAGACGCAAGCCCCCATCGGAGGACAACGCAAGTGAACAGACGACTCGCCGGTATCGTCGCGGGCATCGCGACGGTCACCTTGACCCTTTCCGCGTGTGGTGGGGGCTCCGACGCGGCGGCCAAGGACAAGGGCGGCGCCGCGACCGCCAAATCGGCCGCGGACCTGGGCGGTCTCGACAAGCTCATCGAGGCCGCGAAGAAGGAAGGCGAACTCAACGTCATCGCCCTTCCCCACGACTGGGCGAACTACGGCGAGATCCTCGAGGCGTTCAAGAAGAAGTACGGGCTGAAGGTCACCGAGGCGAACCCCGAGGGCAGCAGCCAGGACGAGATCAGCGCCGTTAAGCAGCTGAAGGGGCAGGAGCGCGCGCCCGACGTGCTCGACCTCGGCGGTGCGTTCGCGTTGTCCGCGGCCAAGGACGGGCTTCTCGCGCCGTACAAGGTCGCGACGTTCGCCGACGTTCCCGACGCCCAGAAGGACCCGGAGGGCAACTGGGTCAACGACTACGGCGGCTTCATCTCCATCGGCTACGACGCCGCGAAGGTGCCGAATCCGCCGAAGTCGTTCGCGGACCTGAGGAAGCCCGAGTACCAGGGCAAGGTCGCGCTGAACGGTGACCCGACGAAGGCCGGCGCCGCGTTCGCGGGCGTGTACGCGGCCGCCCTGGCGAACGGTGGCTCGTTCACCGACATCAAGCCGGGTATTCAGTTCTTCGCCGACCTGAAGAAGTCCGGTAACTTCATCCCGGTCCAGGCCAGTGCCGCGACCGTCGAGAGTGGACAGACCCCGATCACGATCGACTGGGACTACCTGCAGGCCGGGTACGCCAAGAAGCTTCAGGGCAAGATCGACTGGAAGGTCGCGATCCCGGCCGACGGCATCTACTCGAACTTCTACTGCCAGGCGATCAGCAAGACCGCGCCGCATCCTGCCGCGGCCCGGCTGTGGCAGGAGTTTCTGTACTCCGACGAGGGCCAGAACCTGTTCCTCAAGGGCCTTTCGCGGCCCGTGCGACTGGGCAAGCTGACCGCCGCAGGCACGGCGGACTCCGCCGCGCTCGCGGCACTGCCTGAGGTCAAGGGCGAGGTCAAGTTTCCGACCAATGACCAGATCGACGCAGCGAAGAAGGTCATCGCGGACGAGTGGGCGAAGGCACTCGGCTGATTCATGACCACCGAAACAACCACTGCGGAGGTGGGCGTGGCTCCGGCCGCGCCCACCGCTGTCCGCGCCGGGGTCGTCCGGCGCGTGACGACCTGGGTCACCGCGCATCTAGGGCTGGTGCCCTTCCTCGTGTACACCGGCGTCTTCCTGGGCGCTCCGGTCGTCATGGTCTTACTGGGCGCGTTCCAGGACAACGACGGCGTCTTCACCACGGACAACATCGCGTCCGCTTTCAAGGACCAATTCGGGCGCTCCTTCGCCACCAGCATCGAGCTCTCCGTGCTCACCGCTGTGCTCGGGGCCGTGCTGGGTGCAGTGCTCGCGCAGGCGGTGCTGGCCTCAAAAGAGGACGGTTTGCTGCGCAAGTTCGTGTCAAGCGCGTCGGGCGTGCTCGCGAACTTCGGTGGCGTACCGCTGGCGTTCGCCTTCATCGCGACACTCGGCAGCATCGGCATCGTGACGAAAGCCTTGAAAGGCTTGGGCTTCGACATCTATGCCAGCGGCTTCAACTTGTTCAACTTCACCGGTATCGCGATCGTCTACGTCTACTTCCAGATTCCGTTGATGGTGATCGTGTTCACCCCCGCGCTGGAAGGCATGCGTGAGCAATGGCGAGAGGCCGCGGCTAACCTCGGTGCGACGAAGTGGCAGTACTGGCGTCACATCGCGGGTCCGATCCTACTCCCTCCTTTCCTGGCGTCGATGCTCCTGCTGTTCGCGAACGCTTTTTCGGCCTACGCGACCGCCTACGCGCTGACGAGTGGTGTGGTGCCGTTAGTGCCGATTCAGATCGGCTCGCTCGTCTCCGGCAACGTCGTCGCGGACCAGCAGAATCTGGGCAAGGCACTCGGGCTCGGCATGATCGTGGTCGTCGCGCTGGTGATGGCGATCTACAACTGGATGCAGCGTCGGGCTTCGAGGTGGCTGGGATGAGCAAAGCCTTCCGTTGGCTGATTTTGAGCCTGTTCGGTCTGTACTTCCTGGTTCCGCTCGCGGCCTCCGTCGAGTTCAGCCTCCGCGACGTGAACGACACGCACAGCTTCAACACCTGGGGCAAACTGCTCGACGAACCAGGCCTGTTCGAGACACTCGGCACCTCGCTTTGGGTCGCGTTCGGCACGGTCGCGTTGACGCTGATACTCATGGTGCCGACGGTCAGCTGGGTGCATCTCAAGCATCCGAAACTGCGCCGCCTGGTCGAAGGGGTCAGCCTGCTGCCTTTGGTTATCCCGCCGATCGTGCTGGTCAACGGCGTGCTCGTGGTCTTCCGTGACGCGCCAGAGGTGATCAACGGAACCCCGGTGATCCTGGTGTTCGAGTACGTCGTGCTCGCGCTGCCGTTCACATACCGCACTCTCGACGCGGGCCTGCAGGCGATCGCGCTGCCCACACTTGTCGAGGCCGCGCGCAGTCTGGGCGCCAGCTGGACGACCGTGCTCCTGCGCGTGATCATCCCGAATATCCGGTCGGCCGTGTTCGGTGCCGCATTCTTGAACTTGGCGTTGGTGCTCGGCGAGTACACGCTGGCCAGCATTCTCCTGATGAACACGTTCCCGGTTTGGACGGTCAGCACTGGCCAGTCGGAGGCAGGCGTTTCCGTCGCCGTCTCGCTGCTGGCGCTCTTCGTCGCCTTCCTGCTGCTGTTCGTGCTCTCTGTCGTGACTGGCCGTCGAAAGGCCACCCTAGGCGCTACCCAAGGAAAATCCTGATGACTCTGTTGGACACCCGCACCGGCGCCTCGGTCGAGTTCCGTGCCCTGCGCCGCGAGTTCGGCGAAGTGAAGGCTCTCGCTGGGCTGGACCTTTCGATCACACCCGGCGAACTGGTGGCGTTGCTCGGCCCGTCGGGTTGCGGCAAGACGACCGCCCTGCGTGTACTCGCCGGCCTGGAGAACGCCGACTCCGGCGAGGTGCTCGTCGATGGTTCCGACGTCGTGGGCGTACCGGCGAACAAGCGCGACATGGGCATGGTCTTCCAGGCTTACAGTCTCTTCCCGAACCTGACGGTTCGCGACAACGTTGCGTTCGGTCTCCGGTTGCGTGGGAAGCCGGCAGCCTCGAGGCACAAGCGTGCGCAGGAGCTGCTTGAGCTGGTCGGCCTCGACTCGCATGGTCCGCGTTATCCGCATCAGCTTTCCGGCGGTCAGCAGCAGCGGGTCGCGCTCGCCCGCGCGCTGGCGATCGAGCCGCGGGTGCTGCTCTTGGATGAGCCGTTGTCCGCGCTCGACGCTCAGGTGCGGAACCAGCTTCGTGACGAGATTCGCAGGCTGCAGCTGCGCGTCGGGATCACCACGCTCTTCGTCACCCACGACCAGGAAGAGGCGTTGTCGATCGCCGACCGGGTCGGAGTCATGCGTGCCGGCCGGCTCGAACAGTGCGACACACCTGCCGAGCTGTACGCGCGGCCCGCGACCGCCTTCGTCGCCGAGTTCGTCGGTACCATGAACCACCTGCCAGGGGTGATCGCCGGTGACGACGTCGAGGTCGCCGGGTGCCGGCTTCCGCTGGCGAACCGTGGCACGCGTACGGAAGGGCAGCAGGTGAAGGTGCTGGTACGGCCCGAATCCGTGAGTCTCGACCCCTCCGCGGACGGGCCGGTGAAGGTCACTGATCACAGCTTCCGCGGGGCGGTCACCCGGGTCACGGCCACCTTGCCGGACGGGACGATGGTGCTCGCAGATCTGCCCAGTGTGTCGGCCGTTGACCTGGTGCCCGGCACCTCCGCGACCGTCGGGTTCGGTACTCGCCCCGTGCTGCTGGCCACCGAGTCGTAGATGGACACCTCCCGTCGTCGTCTCGTCCGGGGCACCCCGGACTCGTTGGGTTACCAGCGACTCGAGACCGCACCCGGTGAAGGCCTGCAGGTCAGGGAGGACATTGCCCAGGCCGGGGAATCTCGGGCTCCCGAACGGCTGGTCGCCTTCGCGCATCTGTCGGACCTGCATGTGATGGATCCGCAGTCGCCGACGAGGGTTGAGTTCCTGGAACGCTATGCGGACCCTGACTCCCCTTATCGGGAGGTAATCCCGCTCGTGGGCACCTATCGTCCGCAGGAGATCTTCACGCCGCACGTGGTCGAAGCGATGGTCCAGGCGGTCAACGAGCTCGATGTCGAGTTCGCGATCTCCACCGGTGACGCCACGGATGCCTGTCAGGCCAACGAGCTGGACGCTTACTTGACGTTGCTCGACGGCGGTGAGGTGCGTCCGGACTCGGGAGACCCTGCGCGCTGGGAAGGTGTGCACTCCAGTACTGCCGAGACCTACGACGTTCGCTACTGGCATCCAGACGGACCGCCGCCCGGGCTCACGGAAGATTTGCCGCGGACTGTCTACGGCTTTCCCGAGGCGCCGGGCGCGCTGCGGGCGGCTGCCGCTTCGTTCGAAGCTTCGGGACTGGACGTGCCTTGGTTCGCCGTGCACGGTAACCACGACAATATGCTCCAAGGCTGTGTCCCGCCGTGGCCTGAACTCGCAGAAGTGACCGTCGGCCCACGCAAGCTCGTCGGCATGCCAGAGGGCAACGAGATCGAACTCGTTGACGGCTTCGACAAGGCAGACCGCCAAGTCGTCGCTCGGCTCGTCGGTGCGCCCGCCGTCGAAGTCACGGCCGACCCGGCGCGGCGGCACGTGACACGTGCCGAATGGGTCGGCGCGCACGTGGCCTGTCACGGCCACGGTTTTCGACAGGATCATGTTGACTCCGGGACGGCGTACTACGCCTTTGACATGGGGCCGCTGCGTGGTCTGGTACTCGACACCGTCAACCCGCACGGTTACTGGCAAGGTTCCTTCGACGTTGCGCAATTCGAGTGGCTGGAAGCGCAGCTACGCGCCGAACCCGGCAAATTGTTCGTGCTCTTCAGCCATCATCCTCTGCGGACACTGACCAACGATACCGGACCCGATCGCCGGATATTGGCGGACGAGGTCGCTGACCTGCTTGCGAAGCATTCAAACGTAATCTTGTGGGTGAACGGCCACACGCACGAGAACACGGTGACAGCGCACCAAACGTTCTGGGAAGTCACCACGGCCTCTCACATCGATTGGCCGCAGCAAGCTCGTCGCATCGAGATTCTGGACAACCGCGACGGCTCACTGTCGATCGTCACCACGATCATCGATCACGCCGGTCCGACGGCTTGGGATGGCGGGTCTTCACCCGTCTCACTCGCAGGGCTTTCCCGTGAGCTGTCCGCCAACTACTGGCAGGGCCGCGATGACGGCAGGCGCGAGTTCAAAGGTGCAGGCGGCGCCGCCGACCGCAATGTCGAGTTGCTCATCAAGAACCCCCTGGGCGCGTAGCCGCGCATTCGGACCGTTCGCATCGTTCGTCAGTCAAATTTTTGACGCCGCTGATCACCGAAATTTCATTGTGCGCCAATGCTTTCGGGGTTGAGGCGACGGGTTGAGCATGGTTTAGGTAGCGACAAAGTTTGCTGGTTTTGTCGGAGGTCTGGTTTAGCTTGGAGGGAGGTCGAGGAAGGGAGGTCCCGATGAGTTCTGTTGACGGGATTCCGAGTCAGAGACCTGCTCCGGATGGGCAGGCGGCAAGTATGGATCTACTGCTACTGAACAAGATGACCCGCGCCGAGCTGCTTTCGAAGGTGGTGTCGGCCGAAGCGGAGAGATCGCGTCTGGACGCGTTGAAGCTCCGCGGTGTCGCCTTACTGGCTGATTCGTCGGCGGGCTCGATTCGAAGTGTCATCGGCGAACTGGCCTTCGCGTTGTCGATGACGAAGTCCTCTGCCGGGAAACTGATCACGGTCGCCCGTGACGTCACCAGGCGGCTGCCAGGTGTATTGGGCCTGATGGAAGCCGGAAAGTTGGACTACGGCAAGGCAGCGCAGGTATCGAGTGCGTTGTCATGGCTGTCGGACGACATGGTCGGAGCCGTGGATGCGATCTTGGTCGAAAGGCTGGTAGGTAAAGATCCCCGTGGCGTGCGGCGCTGTGCGAACAAGCTAGCCGCCCAGGTCGACCCCGAGGGCCTGGAGCGCCGCGCGGCGCAGAAGCGTGCGGCACGCCGGGTGACTCTGACTCATCAGGACGCCGGCTCGGCAAGGCTGTCTGTGGAAGGTCCCGCGGAGAAGTGTGCGGCCGCATACACCCGGATCGACCGGCTCGCGCGCAAGCTCTCTGTCAGCGACAGATCACGCACGCTGGAGCAGCTCCGGGCGGACGTGATGATGGACCTCTGTCTATCCGGGACGGACGGCATCCAGGAGCGCGCCGAGATCTTCGTGTACATCGACTATTTGACTCTTGCCGGCGTCCGCGAGGACCCGGGATTCCTCGCCGGGCACGGTCCGATCCCGGCCGCCACGGCACGCGACATCGCAGCCGGGTCCCACTCGGTGCTGAGGCGTCTGATCACAGATCCGGCCACGGGGCAGCCCACCGACCTCGGGCGGAGCCGCTATCGGCCGAACAAAGCCCTCGACGAGTTCGTGCGGGTGCGGGATCAGGAATGCCGAGCTCCCGGCTGCACGCGACCGGCGCAGGTGTGCCAGCTGGACCACACCGAGGATTGGGCGGCGAAGGAGGGTGAGACGAATGAGAACAACTTGGCTTCGCTGTGCCAGGATGATCATAAACTGAAGGACGAGCCAGGCTGGCGATATGCACTTGGTGGCGATGCGACGTTGACGGTCACCACTCCGACCGGCGACCGCTACTCGACCAAGCTCGAACCGCTACACGAACCGCGGTACACGGACGAACAACCACCACCGGGCTCTGTGGGGAAACACGCGGCCTGACGGGTATTTGGCGATCCGTCTGGCCTCGGACGGATAGCCCGTCGCCACGTAATGTGATCGGCGCTGTTGCACAAGGTAACCGGTGGTGCTGCTGCGGGATGAACCGCTCACCTCGGCAAATGGGTGAACGGGGCGGCTTGTCCACGAGGTGACACCTGGGTTCCGTAACCTGTCACCCGACCCGGTGGTATGCGCGAGGAGAGTGGTGGCGGGATGACGGCTCGGCGACATCTCCTCGTCGTCGCCGCGCAGCGCCCGGCCATGCCTAGGCTGGACCAGCTCGACCGGGCGGCGCGGGCGCTGCACGACGTGCTCGCCCACGACGAAATCGGGGCATGTGCGCCGGGCTTGGCCGATGGGCGTGCCCTGCTCGAGGGCGAGTTCACGGCCGAGCATGTCCGCGAGATAGTCGCCGTCGCGGTCACGCACGCCGCGAGAGAGAAGGCGACTCTGGTGGTCGCGCTTCTCGGGGAACTGACCGGGGTCGACGTGCCCAAGCTGCTGAATCGGGCGGCGAGCAGGCACGGCGTTCGAGGCGTCCTGGCCATCGTCGATACCTGGTCACCTGACGTCCTCAGTCCGGCTAGGCAGCCCCGGCTCGGGCTGATGATGACGTCGTCGGACTACCAGAACGCCTTCAGGCTGACTTTTGGGCTTTCGCGATTGCTGGAGAACGGCATCCTCGAGGCTCGCCGGAACCTTGACATCCCGGCGATGGTCACCGAGGTCCGTGCGGTCGAGGGCGCGGACGTCGTCGACATCGCCCACCAGGACGACTCGGAGGCATTTTGGCTCGCTCGCAACCGCGGGTACAGCCTGGGCTACCAGCTTGGGCGCGCGCCCAGTGTCGTCGGTCGTCCAGGGCGCGCCGAACTCGCGGTAGCTCTCAAAGACCGGTTCGACGGAGTCGACTACACCCCTGAGCGGCTCTACGAGCTCTGGCAAAAGCTCGGTCGAGAGCCTCGGACGCCAGCCGTCCTCCGCGCCACCCACGTCTTGGACACTCTGCTGGTCGCCGCCCGGACCAGCTCCCTGCTGCATCGGGTGCTGACCGGCGCGCTGTCGACCAGTCGCTTGCGCCGAGCGGCGCCCGTAGCGGTGGCCGACGGAGAGGACGTGGCCGATGTCGTCGAGCGCGTTGCTCTCGAGCATCCAGCGGTCGAGGGGTCTTGCCGCGCGCAGCTGGCTCGATTCGTCGTCAAGCTGGCGGCCTTCGACAACCGGCTCGACGATCCGCAGCTGCTCGAGTGGGCGCAGGCCGTCAGCGCGGTCAAAGCGTTCAAGGAAGCCGAAAAGGCTGAGCTCGAGCGCAGGGAACCGCGCAGACTGTGGTTGATCGTGAGCCTCCACGCGTCTACGACGGGGCTGTGGCCGGAAGAGCTCGAAACGTGGCTTTTGCGTGACGGCGTGCTCGAGACGCACGACAGGCTTTCGTGCGAGCCCACTAAGGCCGGCGTTGAACTGGTGTTGACCGACGTGATCACGAAGGCCGGCAAACACGCAAGCGAACTCAGGACCCCGCTCAAGCGCGTCGACGTCGCTGCACCGACGGAGCTCCTCGTGCACTGGAAGCCGGACAACGCGACTCTGCGCTGGTCGGACCGGCTCAGCCCGCCACGTGGACACAAATGGATGCTAGTCACGGCTCGGCGATGCCTGGACAACATCAACTTCTTCGCCGGCGGTGCTCCCGTCGATTGGCTGGATGAGCAGGACACTCGTGATCTTGCCGGGCTGGTGCGCAAGCTGGCTTCCGGCGACTATGAACGGGCGATCGCGCTGAAGCGCCCGGATCCCGATCCGCGTCTACTGTGGACGTTACTGACCCACATCCCCGTGGTGCTGTGGCCGGAGTCCGTGGCAGCGGACCGCCGCCTCCGGCGGGCGCTCGACGAGGGGTGGGACAGCGTGCCGGATGGCCTGCGGGCCGTTTGGGACGACGAAGAATGGCTGGACTTCTGCCAGAGGTACCAGCGTGGAACGCGGAGCTAGAGGAGTATCGCCATGACGTGGACCCCTGCATACCGGGGTGACGGTGTCGAGCGCGGGCTGCCGCTGCCTGCGGCTCCGCCATGGCGGACGTTCCCTCGTTCCGCCGTGGCGTTCCAGCCGCCCGCGGGCCTTGCCGAGGCGGTCAACGCCGCACTCGCATTGCGTCGTCCACTGCTGATCACTGGAGCTCCGGGCACCGGTAAGTCGACCGCCATCGAGTCGGTCGCGACGGAGTTGAAACTGGGTCCTGTCCTGCGATGGCAGGTCACCTCACAGAGCACGTTGAGCGACGCGCTCTATCGCTATGACGCTCTTGGGCGTATTCACGCACACCAGCTCGGCAGCGCGACTGACGACATCACCACCTACCTGAGGCTCGGCCCACTCGGTACGGCCTTGTTGCCATCTGATCACCCTCGCGCGCTGCTCATCGACGACATCGACAAAGGTGACCTCGACCTGACTGGCGACTTGGCAGAAGTCCTGGAAGACGGCGAATTCGAAATTCCCGAACTGGTCCGCTTCGAGCGGGACGCGGTCGAAATCCGCGAGTCGGACGGTGAAGCTCGGCACGTGATCACGCGTGGCCGGGTGGTCTGTACGGAATTTCCGTTCATCGTGCTGACCAGTAACGGTGAGCGGGACTTCTCGTCGCAGTTCCTGCGTCGCTGTGTGCGCTTCACCATGCCTTCGTTCACTGACCCAGCCGCGGTTCGCCGTGTACTTGAGGCGCACTTCGGACTGAACGTCGACGATGCGGGACCGCTCGCGGAGCTGATCGACGAGTTCGCGACGCGTGTTCAGGCAGGCGAGTCGCTGGCGATCGACCAACTGCTGGCCGCCGCCCACTTGCTCACCGGCGAGCACGCGCCGCACGGGGAGGACAGGCGAGCGGTGCTCGATTACGTGCTGCGCGAGCTCACCCGTGCCTGAACCTGACTTCGACGCCGCGGGCATCGCCAAGGCCTTACAGGCGTTCCACCGCCCCTGGCCTGGCGGGCGCCGGGAGCTAGATCTCAACGCCACGGTCCGTGAGTACGGGCAGACGACGGTGCTGACTCCCCAGTTCCAACGTCGAGCGGAGCGGTGGTTCAGCGTCACGCTCGTCATCGACAATTCGCCGTCGATGGATGTCTGGCGATCGGTTGCGGCGGACTTTGCTCGCGTCTTGCGCTCGATCAACGCGTTCCGCTCAGTGAGAACCCGCGAGTTCGGCCAGGAGGTGCGTTCCGACCGGGGAGGTCGAGAACTCATCCTGGTGTTTTCGGACTGCGCCGGAGAAGCATGGCGTGGGGACAGTGCCTGGCAACAGGTGCGGCATTGGGCTGAGAGCACGCCTACCGCGTTGATAAACCCGTTGCCCAGCGGGCTGTGGCGGCGTACGGGGCTGGATCTTCCGTCGGTGCGGGTGACGGCGAAGGCGCCGGGTAGTTCGGTGCTGCCGCATCGGGTTCCGGCGTTGGTGGAGCTGGCGGGCGAACAGTGGACCCCGATCCCCACCGTGGCACTGACTCCGGCTTCGCTGCGGCGATGGGCCGAGACGCTCATGTGCGAAGACCGTGATGGCTGCGACGCCGTACTTGTCCCACCGAGTCCGCTGGCGGGCGATGAGTCGGCTTTCCTGACTTCGGACGAGTTGCTCAGCACTTTCCGGCATACCGCGTCGCCGCTCGCCCTCCGCCTTGCGGTGCTCGTTTCGCCGTTTCGTGAGGTGAGCTTGCCGCTGTTGCAGCTCGTGCGACGCGAGCTGGTGCCGGAGGCCGCCGACAGCGATGTGGCCGAGGTCGTCATCAGCAGACTCGACAGGTTCCGCGAGGGGCTGCTGGAGCGGCTCAGTACAACTGACGCTTGGCGACTCCATGAAATGCTGGCAGGGCGAGACTTTCCGGAGGCTCTGCGGGACATCCTCGAGTTGCTCGGAGTTGCGGAGGCTGAACCGGTCAGTGTGGTGGAGTCGGTCGAGGCACCCCCGGCTCCGATCGAAGTCGTGGGTCGCGAGCTGGACCTGGAGCTGCTCTGGCGTGGTTTCGAAGAAGCATCTGTCCAGGTGATCACCGGGCCGCCAGGGGTCGGCAAGACGACCATGGCCCGTGCGTTCGCCGAACGGCATCGCGGCGACTACGACTTCGTCGGCTGGACGACGCGCGCGAACTTCGAGAGCGCGGTCGACGCGAATGTCACGCCGGGTGAAGATTCCTGGTTGATGATCACTGAAGGTGTTCCCGACCTGCACTTCCTGCCGAAGCGCCATAACGGGCATATTGTCGTGATCGCCGAAGACGGCTTCTCCGGACGTCGTTGGCCGGTGGTGAAGTTGGGCCCGTTGACTACCACGAGCGGAGTCGGGCTCCTGATCGTGGTCAGCGGCGACGACGATCTCGTGGCCGCGCGAGAGTTCGTGACCGCGACCGGCGGGTGGCCGCTCATCGTCCGGCTGGCCGGCAGCTATATCCGGTATCTCGGTACGACGATCGCTGCCTACTCGGCGGAGTTGCTGCCGGTGCTTCCGGAACGGGTCAGCTACGCCCGTGTGTTGAGCGCGGTGTTCCGGTTGACCACTCAGCAGCTTTCCGGCGAGGCAGCGGCGCTGCTGGTTTCGGCGTCGGTTTACCGGGGCGAGGGCGTTCCGCTGCAGCGCATGCTCAGCTCGGTGTCGAAACCGCCGCGCCCGAGCCAATTCGTCGAGGTGGCGTTGTCCGCCATGTTTGGCGATGAGCAGCGCATCCGTACCGCGGCCGCGGAGTTGCTCGCGTTTGGGCTGCTCACCGACGGCTACGGCCTCGAAGTGAATTCTCCGGTTCGGGAAATGACTCTGGACCAGGTCGCCGACCCGATTTCGTGGGCGCGTTCACTCCACGAGCTGTTCAAGATGTGGCTGCAGGGGTTGCCTGATCAAAAGGACGCGCTTTCACTGTGGCAGGCGCATTTGCGGTCGATGCTGGACTTGGTGCCGGAGGACGAGGAAGGCCTGTTCATCCGGGGTGACTTCGCGGAGTGGATGGGCCGGGACGGCGATGTGAAGTCGGCCATCGACCTCTATTCCGCGTTGCTGGCCGACGCCGAGGTCATGGAGAAGGTCGACCCGACCTGGATCCGTGCGCGGTTGAAGAAGTGGCAGGGCAGGCTCGTCGCGTCCGAATCCGGCCGCTATGAACTGGGCTCGATTCTGGGCGCCGGCACGATGAGCTTTGTCTATCAGGCGTTCGACAAGGTGCTGAACCGTGAGGTGGCGCTGAAAGCGCCGAACCCCGAGCGAGCGCGTGATCCTCGTGCTGTGGAACGGTTCTTGCGTGGTGCGCGCATCGGTTCGATGCTCAACCATCCGGCGATCGTCGCGACTTACGACATTGGCGAGATGGCCATCGACGACTTCCAGCGGCCGTATACCGTGCTGGAGCTGATCGACGGTGCGACGCTGGCTGAGGTGCTTAAAAGCAGCAAGCCGCCGGGTGTGCAGCGATCCATCGAGATCATCGCCGACCTGTGCAGTGCACTGGACTCAGTGCACGCCAGAGGTTTCGTGCATGGTGACGTTAAACCGTCGCACGTCATGTTGACTTCGCTCCGCGCGGTCAAACTGGTCGGATTCAGCATGTCGCGAGAGATCGGCGGAGCGCCGGAGGAGATCGACAGGGTCATCGGCGCGTCGGAGTACCGTGCTCCTGAGCAGGCGAACCGGCACAAACTCGACGGTCGAGGCGACATTTATTCCGCGGGGTGCCTGCTGTACGAGCTGCTGACAGGCGAGCGGCCATCGCAGACAGGCACGATCAGCCCGCCGTCCAGCATGCGACCGGTGACGCGTGCTTTGGATGCCGTCGTGCTCAAGGCTCTGGCGCCCAATCCGGAGAACCGCTACCAAACCGCGATGGAGTTCCGCGCGGACCTCGTCAGGGTGCACATGGGGACGCTTCAGGCGCCCGCACAGCCGCTGTCGGAGGAAGGGCCGCTGGACGACGACAAGGGAAGCCGGCGGTCGTGGTGGCCGTTCGGACGCTGAGCGAGCTCCTCGGTGAGCAGCGTGTCCAAGGTCCGGGTGGCGCGACGTAGGCAGACCACGGCAGGCACGACGACGGCGATGGCCAGAATGCCCCACTGCAGCATGCCCGTCTCCTTCCCCGCAGACGCAAGACCGATATTAGACGTCATCACACTGGAGGCTCAGCAAGCGATAGCCCCATATCCCACCTAGAGGGGTTAGCTCCGTTAGCCTGGCCGGGTGACGGAGGACCAGACTTTCCACCGCGTGGACTGGTACGCCGAGGAGCTGACGGCGCGGGCTTTTACGCGCTGCCGGTTCCTGGAAGTCGACCTGACCGAAGCGTCCACGCGCGGCGTTGTGTTCACCGACTGCACGTTCGGCAACGTGCGGTTCAACGCGTCGAAGCACGCGGACTCCGCGTTCACCGGGTGCACGTTCGAGCGGTGCAACCTGTTCGACGCGGAGTTCGTCGACTGCAAGCTGGTGGGCAGCGGGTTCACGGAATGCTCGCTGCGGCCGCTGCGGGTCACCGGCGGAGACTGGTCGTTCGTGAACCTGCCGGGCGCCGATCTGCGGGGTAGCACCTTCCAGGGCGTTCGCCTGCGGGAAGTCGACCTGATCCGCGCGAACTGCGTTGAGGCGGTCTTCACCGACTCGGACCTGTCCGGAGCTCAACTGCATGAGACGAAGTTCTCGCGCGCGGATCTTCGGGGGAGTGACTTGACGGCGCTTGACCCGCGCCACGCCGAACTCGACGGCACGATCATCGACGCTGGCCAGGCAGTCGTGCTCGCCGGCGCGCTTGGCCTGCGGGTCCGCTGAGGACCGCAGGCGTGGAACGTTCGTCGCGGGCGACACGGTCGAACCGCCCGCGACGAACATAGTGACGGCTAGTTGTCGCCCCTATCCGTCGGTCATGACTTTATTCAAGGTTGGTATTAAGCGCCAGCCCCAGTTGTCCGGTGAGCCACAGCGGGCGCGTCGAACGGCACGTTCGGTGGCGGATTCGTGGACTGGCAGGTGAGCCTGCTCGCAGGCAGGACGCCATCGAGCAGGTAGGTGTTGACAGCGTCGTCGACGCACGGATTGGCCGCCGGGAAACCGGTGATCGGGTCCGGCACGTTGGCATACTGGCCGTGCGTGCCCTCCCCGGCGACGCTGACCAGCGCACTGCCCAGGGTTTCGGCCATGACCTCGCCGTTCACATAAGGCGTGTTCGTGTCGCCGTCGCTCTGCAGCACAAGGCCAAGCGGGTAACGCGCACGGCCGATCTTGGGTAATGGCTCGGGCGTGAAGCTGCGGAAGGTGCAGTTCGTCGGCGCCATGTACGACACCGTGTTGCCGTACGGGAAGTGGTCGCGCGCCTTGCGCATGTCCGCGTAGTAGCCCTCCACGTTGGACGGCCAGTCCCACTCGCAGGTCACGGTCTGGAAGACACCGTTGCGGGTCGCTTTGATGTCATCGCGTTGCGCCGAGACGACGCGATCGATGCGGCCGCGGGAGGCTGTGTCCGGTTCGGCGCCCGCGATCTCGTCGAGCGCCTGCCGCATCGTCTCGCCGAACTCCTTCCACAGTGGACGGTAACGAGTGGAAACGCCGACGTTCTCGTCGAACAGCGAGATGTCGCGGAAGCCCGCGACCGGCTTGGCCTTGACGGCTTCGGCGACCTTGTCGACGGAGGCGCGTACTTCGCGCGGTGTCGTGCCGAGTTTGAACGTCGCGTTGCGGTTGGCGGCCCATGTCGCCCAACGGGTGAAGTTCGCCTCGATGGTGGTCAGGATGTCGTCGTCCTGCTCGTGCCAGGTCTTGAGCGGATCGAGCGCGGAATCGAGCACGCTGCGGTCCAGCCGTTGCGGGAACATCTCGCCGTAGACGGCGCCGAGCCAGGTGCCGTAGGAGACACCGAGGTAGTTGATCTTCCGCTCGCCCAGCGCCGCGCGGGCCCGGTCCAGGTCGCGAGCGGTGTTCATCGTGGTGATGTGCTGCCGGAGCTGGCCGCCTCCGCGCTGGCACTGCTCTTCGGAATCTCGCGCGACCGCGGTGAAAACCGGAAGGTCCGTGTCGGACGGCCTGCTGGGCAGGTCCGGTCGCCATGAGCTGATCAGGCACGCCAGCCGCGTTGAGCGGCCGACGCCACGCGGGTCCATGCCGATGATGTCGTAGACCTGGCCGATCGGCTGATCCGCGTAGTCGATCGGCAGCTGCAGGCCGGCGCCGCCGGGGCCGCCGGGGTTGGTGAACAGGACCCCGCGGCGCCGCTTCGGGTCGGTCGCCTGGTGCCTGCTCAGTGCGATCGACAGGTGGGCGCCCGAGGGGGACCGGTAGTCCATCGGCACGGTCAGGGTGGCGCATTCGAGGCCGTTCAACGCCGACCCCTCGCAGGGCTCCCAGTCCAGGCTGGCGGCTTGTGCTTCGGTGGCCGGGACGAGCGCCAGTGCGCTCAGGACGGCGACCGCCAACGTCGTGGACCTCACGATGCGTATCCCTTCGGCGACTGTGCGAAGTTATAGCACCGCAAGGGTTTCCACGCAGGGCGATGCGTTGTTTGGATGCGGGCGTGCGATTCCAGGTCCTCGGCCCGCTGGCGGCGTCGGTGCCTTTGCCGTCGGCTGCCCAGCCGCGGCGGTTGCTCGCCATCCTGCTGGCCAGGCCCAATGAGTTCGTGCACCGTGACGCCCTGGTCGATGAGCTGTGGCCGGATGGGGCACCGTCGAGCGCGGCCGCGATCGTTCAGGTCACCGTGTCGAAGCTGCGCAAGGTGCTGGGTGAACAACGGCTGCGCAACGGCCCGCTGGGATACCGGCTGACCGTTGAGCCGGGGGACCTGGATACCGATCGGTTTTTGGCGTTGGCGGACGCGGGCGCGCTGGAGGAGGCGCTGGGCTGCTGGCGAGGGCCGGCGTTCGAGGACGTCGCGGGCGGGCCGCTGGTCGAAGCGCACAAGGTGTGGCTGAATGACCGGCGCTGGTCGGTTTTCCGCCGGTATACCGCGCTCGAGCTCGAGCGGGGCAGGCATCGTGAGGTGGTCGACGAGCTGGCGAAGGTCGTCGCGGACCGGCCGACCGATGAGCAGCTGGTCGCCCAGTTCGTCGTGGCGCTCGATCGGTGCGGGCGTCGTGATGCCGCATTGCGGGCTTTGGACCGGGCCAGGGTCGCGCTCTGGGAACAGGCCGCGGTGCGGCCAGGTGACGACTTGCATCGCCTCTACCGGCGCATCGCGGGCCGGGAGTGGACGTCCGGCGACCCACCGGCCCAGCTGCCCGCCACTTTGCCGGACTTCGTCGGTCGAGCGGTTCAGCTTGCCGAGTTGGAACGGGAGCGAGGGCTGGTCGTACTGCACGGACCGCCTGGGATCGGCAAGACGGCGCTGGCCGTGCAGGCCGCGCGACGGGCACGCAAACGCTTTCCTGATGGCCAGCTCTATGCGGAGATCGGGCGGCTGGCGCCGCGCGACGTGCTTGCGGGCTTCCTGGCCGCGTTAGGGGTCGAACCACCCGAGGACCTCAACGAGCTGGTCGGGCTTTGGCGGGGGCAGACCAGCGATCGGCGCCTGCTGATCGTGCTCGACGGCGTCGTGTCGGAGCGTCAGCTGCGCTCGTTGCTGCCGAGCGGGCCGGGCTGCTTGGTGCTCGCGACGTCGCGGCGCAGGTTGCTCGGGTTGCCGGGGCAAGCGGTCGAGGTCGGGGAACTGGCCGAAATCGAGGACTTGCTGGGGCGGGAACGAGTGCTCGCCGAGCCGGTGGCCGGGGTGGAGCTGATCCGGCTGTGCCGTGGTTTGCCACTGGCCGCGCGCGTGGCCGGGGCAAAGCTCGCGCAGCGTCCGCATCTCCGGGTCAGCGAGCTGGCCGAGCGGATGGCCGATGAAACGCGGGTGCTCGACGAGCTGATCGCCGGGGATCTCAGCGTCCGGAGTGCGCTGTCGTCGGCCATGCGGGAACGGTCGGCTGAGGAGCGCGAGGCGCTTCGGCTTCTCGCGACCTGTTCGCCGGAAGTCACCGAGTGGTCGGCGGCGGCGTTGCTCGGGTTGCCGGTGCCTGCGGCGAGGGACCTGCTCGACGCGCTGGTCGACGGTCATCTCGTCAAGACGGATGGCCGCGATGCGCTGGGGTCCGTCCGGTATGTGCTGCCTGATTTCGTGCGGCTGTTCTGGCGTGCGGCGCCGGATCCGGGAGCGACCGGGCGCGCGTTCGCGGCGGTGCTCGAGCGGCTCGCGGTGGCCTATGGCGCGCTGGCGGCCAGTCCGGCGGGGTCCGCGCACACGGTGTCGCTGCTCGGGCTCGCCGCCGATGGCCCGGAAGCGGCCGTGAAGCTGCTCAACGCGGGTTCGCTGCATTGGGAGGACGGCCGGTCACAGCGCGCGCGGCGATACTTCGAGCTGGCCGAGAGCCGGTTCCGCACGCTCGGGGACGATCGCGGGACCGGGGCTTCGCTGGTCGCGCTCGCCGATGTGCACGCTGAGCTCGGCGACGGGCAGCGGGCTTTGAGCGAGTTGCGTGAGGCGTTGGTGCTCTTGAAGGGCGACGCACAGGGGCAGTCGGTCGCGGCGTATCAGCTCGGGTCGCTGCTGGAGGACCTCGGGGACGTCAGGCGAGCGATCGAAAGCTTCGAGCTGAGCATGCTGCTCGCCGAGGACCGCAACGACCAGGCGGCGAAGCGCTACGCCGACGTGCTCCGGAGGCACGGCCGTCATGACGAGGCGGGGACCTTGCTTGAGAAGGCGCTCGGCAACGCCACACGCGCGGGGGAGCAGCACTGGGAGGCGCATGTGCTGCGCAGCCTCGGTGATCTGCACACTGAGCTGGGTGAACCCGCGGACGGCGGGCGGCACCTCGCGCGCTCGTTGCGACTGTTCGAGCAGCTTGGGCATCGGCACGCGGCCGCGTATACGCATCGCAGCCTCGCCGACGCGTGTCATCTCGCGGGTGATCAGGTGGCTGCGGAAGGGCACCTGAGGACGGCGATGACCACGTTCGCCGACCTGGGTGACCGGCGCGGCGCCGGGTACGCGCTGCTGAGCCTCGGACGGATCCGGGGTGACGCGTCGGCGTTCACGCTGGCCGCGAACCTGTTCCGTGAATTGGGCTTCCCGTTGTGGGAGCTCAGGGCGCTCGCGGGGCTAAACAGCAGGTCACAAGGTTGTGAGCGAACTCGTGAAGCATTGACGAAGATCAGTGGGGCACCTGGTTCCTGAGTGTCACATCCGGGGTGTGTTTGGCGAAGTTATGGCGGTGCCGCCGAAGCTCCAGCGCGTTGGGATCCACCGACTCTGGAGGCACTCCATGCGCGTACTCCCGCGGCTGGCGGTGGCCGTCACGGCCATCGGAGCGGCGCTCTTGTTCACTACGGGCACCGCTTCGGCCGTCACGAAACTGAGCCAGTCCGCCGCCCAGTCGCAGCTGGGCGGCGCCGGCATCACCCACTCGTCGAGTGGTGGCTGCACCAACCGGTACGTCTCGACGTGCACGTCGTACGAGCAGATCAACCAGAGCACCGTGAGCCAGGCGATCACGCTCAAGCGGTCCAGCGGCTGCGCGATCAACATCACCGGCGGCACCGAGGTCGGGCACGCCTCCGGCACCTACAGTCACTGGAACGGCTACAAGATCGACATCTCGCACAACAGCTGCATCGACTCCTACGTCAAGAACAGCTTCACCTACATCGGGCTGCGTGGCGACGGGTATCCGCAGTGGAAATCCGCCGCCGGGAACCTCTATTGCGATGAGGGCAGCCACTGGGACATCACGTACTTCTAGGCCTCCCGTGTCCGGTCGCGAGGGGAAACCGCTGTGAGGGCGGCGTTTTCCCCTCGCGGCCTCCGGAGCCAGGCGCGTTCGGCGACCGTCCAGGTGGTCGTCGTCAGCAGGTAGAGTCCGGCCGCGAGTGGTACGAAACCGGCGGCCAAGACAGTGCCGTAAGGCAGCAGGCGCAGGAATTTGGGGCTGTCGGGCGATTGCCGGGCCTGCCAGCGCGACGAGAACCAGGCGACGACCGCGAGCAGCGCGGCGAGTCCGAAGTAGACGGGACTGCCGGACAGCGCGGGCCAGTGGGCGCCGAGCGGACTGCCGAAGAGCGTTCCCGCCAGCAGTGAATTCGCTTCGCCCGCCACGGTCGCGGACGAGAAGAGCTGGTACATCACCCAGAAAAACGGCAGCTGGGCGAACATCGGCAGGCAACCGGCGAACAATGAGACACCGGATTCTTCCTGGAGTTTCGCCACTTCTTGGCGCAATCGGTCAGGGTTGTTCGCGTACTTCTTCTGCAGCTTCTGCAGCTCGGGCTGCATCGCCGCGCGGGCGCGTTCCCCGCGAAGAGCCGCCCTGCTCAAGGGATGCAGCAGCAGGCGGACGCACAGGGTGAACACGATGATCGCGACCGAGACGGCCAGTGGGCCGGTGACGGGCTGGGTGATCGAGGCGAGCCAGGTGACGAGGTGATATGCGCCGGAAACGGGCACGTCGAGGAAACCGAACATGGGCAGCACTCCGCTGAAGAAGAAAAGGGTTGGGGGATAAGCGGATTGGCTGCGTAAAGAAAGCGCTACGCAGCCAGGCTGCGCAGTCCGGGTGCGCGGGGGCGCCGTCGCCCTCGGGCGTCAGGGTCTCGTAGGCGCAGGAAAGCCGCGCGTCGCGAACGCTCGCGCAGTGCGGTGGCGCGGCCGCGTACGGGCGAGGACCACAGGGTGAGTTCGCCGCCGTGCGCGTGCGAGACGAGCAGGATGACCAAGAGGCTCGCGGCGAGCACCGAGGCGAAGGCGAGCAGTGCGCCAGGGCTGGTCAGCACCGGAAATGCGAGCTGTAGCAACGTGGACACGCGACCTCCCCTCAGGCTCGGCCGAAGTGTACCGGAAGCGGGGTGCGTTGCGTTTCGGTGCGAAGCCGCGTATGCTGATGGTGCTCCCAGTGGAAGTCGGCTATCTGAGCCGCCCCGGGACCTCTTCCCGAAGTCAGGCCTTCCGGTCTCGCTTCCCTCTTTCCCGCGATCCGTTCTGGTCGCGTTCGCATCCTTGGAGAACACCCATGCCTGAAAACACCATCTATGGAATTGTTGACATACAAACGAAAACCGCGTTCGTCAGGTCCGGCTACAACGCCGGCCCCGACGACGTCCCGCTGCCGCAGGCGACCGTGCGCAAGTACGCGCTGCGCCAAGGCGACGTGATCAGCGGCACTACGACGCACATCGACACCGTCAATGGCGCCGAACCCAGCAGGAACCGCCCCGAATTCACCGCGCTGACGCCGATCCACCCCGACCAGCGACTCCTGCTCGAAACCAAACCCAACCTGCTGCTCACCCGGCTGATCGACCTGGTGATGCCGATCGGCAAAGGTCAGCGCGCGCTGATCCCGGCGCCGCCCAAAGCCGGTAAAACCTCTGTGCTGCAAGGCATCGCGCACGCCTTGTCGGTCAACCACCCCGAATGCGAGCTCATGGTCGTGCTCGTCGACGAACGTCCGGAAGAGGTCACCGACCTGCGGCGGTCCATCGACGGCGAGGTCATCGCGTCGACCTTCGACCGACCTCCCACCGAGCACATCGCCGTCGCCGAGCTCGCCATCGAGCGCGCCAAGCGCCGCGTCGAGAACGGCGAGGACATCGTGCTGCTGCTCGACTCGCTCACCCGGCTCGGCCGCGCGTACAACCTGGCAGGGAAACCGTCCGGCCGCATCCTGTCCGGGGGTGTCGACGCCGGCACGCTGCAGCCGCTCAAGCGCTTCCTCGGCGCGGCGCGCAACGTCGAGCACGGAGGCTCGCTGACGATTATCGCCACCGCGCTGGTCGAAACCGGGTCGCTGGCCGACACATTGTTCTTCGAAGAGCTCAAGAGCACCGGCAACGCCGAGCTCAAGCTCGACCGCAAGCTCGCCGAGCGCCGCGTGTTCCCCGCGGTCGACGTCATCGCGTCCGGCACCCGCCGCGAGGAGCTGCTGGTGTCCCGCGAGGAGCTCGCCGTCATGCACGACGTGCGCCGCGCGCTGCACGGCCCGAACGCCACCGAGCAGCTGCTCGACCAGCTGCGCAAGACCGGCTCGAACGCCGAATTCCTGCTCCGCGTTTCCGCGTCGGTCGCCCCGCGCGCCGCTTAACCGCCCATCACGCCGATGTTCGCGCCGCCGCTGACCTCGATGACCTGCCCGGTGATCCACCGGCCGTCGTCGGACACGAGCAGCGCGACGGCGTCCGCGATGTCCGCGGGCTGCCCGATCCGGCCCAGCGCGATCGAGGCCGAGAGTGCTTCGATGATCCCCGGCTGCTCCCGCACCGGCGCGATGAGATCGGTGTCGGTCACCCCTGGCGAGACCACGTTGACCGTGATCTGCCGCTGGCCCAGCGGGATCGCGAGGGTCCGGCCCAGCATTTCCAGTGCGCCTTTCGTCATTCCGTAGACCAGCGCGGCGGGAAGGGGCACCCGGGTGATGGACGAGGAGATCAGCACGACGCGCCCGCCGTCGTTGAGCAGCGGAAGCGCCTGCTGCAGCAGGAAGAACGGTGCTCGCACATTCACCGCGAACGTTTCGTCGAACGTCGTGGGCGTGGCCATGGTGAGTGAACCGGGGCCGCCGGAACCGGCATTGCTGACCAGAATGTCCAAAGGACGGCCATCGAGGCCCGCTTGGAGACCGGTCAGCAGGTTTTCCACATCTCCGTCGACACCCAGCGGCGCCTTGACCGGAAACGCGGCGCCACCTTCGTGTTCGATGGCCGCGACCGTCTCCTTGGCGGCGGTGTCGCTGCTGCCGTAGTGCACGGCGACGAGTGCGCCGTCGGCGGCCAGCCTGCGGGCGATGCCGCGGCCGATGCCCCGCGACGCTCCGGTCACCAGCGCGGTCTTGCCGGTCAGGTCCGCCATCGAAATGCCCCTTGTCGGTCGATCCGGTGCGTGCTGGATCCACCTTGGCGCAGCGCGCTCACTGGCGGCGCACTGTCGCCCGATACGCCGTCAGGTCAGCGCGGCCGGGCAGAGGCGAGCACGCTGTCGAAGATCTCGGCCGACTCGGCCCAGCTCGCCTCCGAGGACGAGGTGTAGACGACGTAGTCGGTGTTGCCGATACGCCAATAAACCCCGCGCGCGTGCGTGGGCTTACCGCTCTTGGTGAAGGTGAACTCCCAGTCGACGGCTTCGCTCGCGCTCCCGAAGTCGATCTTGTCCAGGCGTACGCGCTGGTAGTCGGTGCTGATGGCGGTGTTGCGCGTCTCGTTGCGCGCGGTGATGTCGAACAAGGAGCCCGATGACGACGACGGGTTGCCGCCGAAGCGGATCAGCCTGGTGGCCTCGTCGGGGTCGGTCGCCTCGCGGTTGCTCGCGACGGCGCCCGCGTGCACCGGCCAGGAGGGTGGCAGCGAAACGACCAGCCCGGCCGGGCCGGTCACCGGCTTAAGTTCCGGGGACGGAGACGAGGTCGTGGTGGTCGTCGTGGTGGACGAGGGCGGGCGGCTGGGGGAGCGCGACGACGAGGGCCCGAGGAGTGGCTCTTGTGTGGCCACCGGCGGCGGGGCGGCGTCCTGCAGGCGCTTGGCGCTGGAGATCGCGACGTAGACGATGCCGGCGACCACGGCGACGGCGAGCGCCAGCACCGCGGTGATGATCGCGGTGGTCCAGCGCCGGGGGCGCGGGGGCACGAGCACGGCGAACCGGTCCGTGTCCATTTCGCTGGACGGAGAGCTCCCGTCGGACAACGCGTTGTCCTTTCGTCGGCCGCCACTGCTTTTGTTTCAGTTCAGGATCGACCCTGGAGAATTCAAATTCAAGCCGTAACAATAGGTGGCTTCGGGCGATATCGGCAATCGGGACAGCCCGGGTTTCGATCGCCGAGGGGGCGACCGAAACCGCGGGTCAGAGGTGGTCCAGCAAGGTGACTGTCCGTGCCGCCACCTCCGCGGGAATGGGCCCGGTGTGACGCGTGTGGGTGACAGTCGACGTGGTGAGCGCTCGTTCGAGCGTGTCCCAGTCGCCGAGGCGCAGTCCGGTTTCCAGCGTGCCCAGTAAAACCCGCACCGCGTCCCAGTCTTGGGCCGAATGGGTCAAATTCGTGAGTAGGTCTCGGATTCGGGCGCGTAATGCGCGCTCACGCCGGAGTTCGGCTTTGCGCGCGCCCGCGACGAGCAGGCGCGGATTCTGCACCAGCAGCCTGCTGGCGTCGAGTTCGCGCGCCAGCAGCGCGGCGAGCAGCCGCGGCTGATGCTGCCGCGCGTCGAACGCCAGCGCGGTCAGCGCGGCGGCCGGGGAGACCTCGCGGGAGAGCCAGTTGTCGGCCAGCGCGGTCAGCGCCGGCGAGGTCGCGCCGGGCGGGAGGATCGGCACGAAGGTCAGCTGCGGCAGGCCGTAGGACATCCGGTCGCGGGCCGCGTCGGCGCGGCGCAGGATGTCGGCCAGCTCGGCGTCGGTCGATCCGTCACCGAGGAGCGCGACCACGGTGTCCGGCAGCTGCGCCAGGCAGACGGCCGCGGTGTCGGAGGTCCCGTGTGGACAGTCGATGAGCACGGCGTCGTACTGGCGGGCGTGGCCGTCGCGCCAGGCCTCGAGCGCGTCGCCGAGACGGCGGTCGGTGTAGAGCGTCTCCAGATCGATCCGTTCGGGCTCGCCGTGGATGACTTCGACACCGTTGTCCCGCGCGGTGATCACCGGAGTGGACGGATCGGTCAGGAACCCGGGCAGCCCCGACCGTTCGACGCACAGCACGCGGTGTCCCCAGCTCGCCAGCGCCGCCGCCGTCCGCCGCGCCAGCTCGGCGGACGGCGGGTGCTCGCGCCGCGCGTAGAAGGTGGTGATCATGGTGGCCTCACAGCTGGGGAAGTGATGGCGGTGGCTGGGCGGGCGGACGCGGATGCGCCGAGGGCCAGGCGCGCCAGCGGGGCACCTGTGGCAGCAAATCGGCCAACGCGAGCGCCAGCTTGCCGACTTCGTCGGCCAGCGAGTCGTAGCGCGGGGTCTGCCGGAAGGACGGGTGCGGGCGGTTCCAGCGCCGCAGATCGTGGCCGGCGAGGCCTTCGCCGGAAAACCGCACCGGGCAGATCAGCCGGCGGCCGGAGAGGCGCTCGCGCAGCCGCATCGACTCCCACTCGCTGAGGCAGCCGGGTGACGTGAAGTACGGCGGCGACCAGATCGGCACCAGCAGCCGGGCGTCGCGCAACGCGCCTTCGTCGGAGAGGACGATTTTCGGTTCCTCGATGAGCTTGGCAAGGCCTCGGCCGAGCAGATCCCGGAAATGATTCACCGTCCACTCCCGTGACGGCCCGGTGCGCGCGCAGCTGAGGAACACGTCGTAGCGGTAGCCGGGCATGGCCGTTCACCGTCCTTTCCACTGTCCGAACGCCGAACGGGTGCTTGACGTGCCGCGCGCGGGGATGGCACGTTCGGTTACCACTTAACGAGGAAGACCGGTTGCTAGGAGACACTGTGGCCCGGAGTGCCCTGCTCAGCCGAATCGCCCCGCCGCCGGGACCGCCGACGGTGCTCGCGGCCGGTCAGTTGACCAACTCCGTCGGCGACGGCGCGTATTACGTCTGTTCTGTCCTGTACTTCACCCGGATCATCGGCCTGTCCCCGACCCAGATCGGTCTCGGTCTCACGATCGGCTGGGCGGTCGGGTTCCTGATGGGCGTGCCACTCGGTCATCTCGCCGACCGTTTCGGCACTCGCGGGGTCGCGACACTGCTCGCGCTTGGCACGAGCATCGCGGTGGGTTCGTTCCTGCTCGTCAGGACTTTCCCGTTGTTCTTGGCGTCGGTGGTCGTTTATGCGACATGTCAGTCCGGGCTCGCCGCGGCGCGTCAGGCGTTGCTGGCCGCGCTGGTCGAACGCAAGGACCGCACGAAGACGCGCGCGTACCTGCAGGCGGTGACGAACGCGGGTATCGCCATCGGCGCCGCGATCGGCGGCCTGGCGCTGCAGTTCGACACCAAGGAGGCCTACCTCGCCGTCATCGGGATGGACGCGGTGAGCTTCCTGCTTTCGGCACTGCTGGTCTTGAAACTGCCACCGGTCGCGCCGGTGCCGCACGTCGAGGGTGAGCCGAAACTCGCCGTGCTGCGCGACAAGCCGTACGCGCTGATCTCCTTCCTCAACATGATCATGTTGCTGCGGATGCCGATCATCAGCCTGGCGACGCCACTGTGGATCACCCAGCGGACCAACGCGCCGACCTGGATGGTCTCCGCGCTGCTCGTGCTGAACACGGCCGCGGTGATGCTGTTCCAGGTGCGGGTGGCGCGAAAAGTGACCGACCTGAGATCGGCGTCGAAAATCGTCACCCAGTCCGGCTGGGTGATGTTCCTGTCCTGTGTCGTATTCGCGTTCTCCCAGATCCACGCCGCCGTCTGGATCCCGGTGGCCATCCTGCTGCTCGCCGCCACCGTGCAGGTGATCGGCGAGATGCAGCAGTCCGCCGGCGCGTGGGAGATGAGCTTCGAACTCGCACCCGCCGACAAGCAGGGCCAGTATCAGGGCTTCTTCGGCGCCGGCTTGCCGGTCGCGAGGATGTTGGGGCCGCTGTTGCTGGTCACGCTGATCGTCGAGTGGGGAGCGCCGGGCTGGATCTTGCTGGGTGTCGTTTTCTTGGCCTCCGGGCTGGCGACCGGCCCAGCGGTCCGCTGGGCCGAGCGCACCCGGCCGGTCACACCGCGACCGGCTCCCGAACCGCTGAACGTGCCAGGAGCACCCGGAACTGACTGAGGATCACCAGCCCGGCCGCGCCGAACAGCAGCGCCATGCCCCACGGCGGCACGATCGAGCCGAGCGAGAGGCAGACCGCGGCGAGCATCTGCGCGACGCGGATGTTCAGGTTGTAGACGGCCATGTACCGGGTCCTGGCCTGCTCCGGGACCATGTTCGCCAGCATCGCCTGCTTCACCGGGACGTTCATCAGCTCACCGATGGTGAACACGAACCCGGCGATCAGCAGCACCCAGCCGGTGTTGGACACGGTCAGCACCATGTACCCGGCCACGAAGATGCCGACGCCACCGAGCAGGCGGACGTTGTCGGAGAGCCGCCGGAACAGCAGATGCGAGAACAACGTGAGGATGACGACGAGAGCGGTGTTCTCGGCGCGCAGGATGCCGAGCAGCTCGATGCCATTGGGCAGATCGTGCGCGAGCCGCACGCCGACGTAGTTGGTCAGCTGCAGCTCGATGCCCATGAACAAGGTCGCGGCCACCATGTACCGGATGAACATCCCGTCCCTGATGACCAGTTTGTAGCCCGCGCTGAACTCCGCCAGCGCCGAAGCGCGCGGTGGCGCGTTTTCGACCACCGGCTTCGTCTCGGCGATGAAGAAGTACGTCACGAGCACGACACCGGCCGTGCAGACGGCGGCGCCGCCGAGCAGCAGCGTGAAGTGTCCGTTGTAGAGGAAACCGCCCGCGAGCCCGCCGATGGCGAGCGCGAGGTTGATCGTCCAGTAGATGAAGGTGTAGACCTGCTTGCGGTCTTCCGGCGTGGTCACGTCGATGATCAGCGCGTCGTTGGCGGGCAGCGAGACACTGGCCGCGAATCGGTTCACCAGGTACGCGCCGTACACCAGGACCGTGTCGCCCCACGAGTCGCCGAGCGCCATCACCGCGAAGGTGATGACGCCGGCGAACTCGGTGAGCAGCAAGGTCTGGCGCCTGCCGCGGGTGTCCGAAATGTGGCCACCCACGAGCATGCCGACGACGCCGAACGAGACCACCACGAACATCAGCACGCCCGCCACCGCGACGCCGTAGCGGAACGCGAGGTAGATGGCCATGAACGAGGTGATCATCGAGTCGAGCAGCCGGTTGACGAACCCGACCCCGATCCGCACGCGCAGGTTCGGGTGCAGCTTCAGGAAATTCATTCGGTGATCACCCGCACCAGTGCTTTGATGAGATCGAGGCGGGCGTCCGTCTCAGCCTCGTCCTTGCCGTGGAACGTCACGAACCCGTGGCGGGTCCTGGAGTCGACGGTCACCGGCAGCGTCCCGCCCACCTCGAACGGGAAGCTGACGTCGCCGACGAACTCCAGATCGCGCACGATGTCCAGCCCGTCGATGGACTTGATCGTGCCGGGGATGAACGAGAAGTAGTGGATCCTCGCGACGTCGCCGCGCGTCTTCGGGGTGATCGGACCGCCCTTGAGCGCGCGGAAGATCTCGCGCTCGAGGTCGAAGCCGGTGGCCATCTGGACCAATTGCGGAATCCTGTCTCCGCCGAGGCGGGCTTGGGATTCGACGATCTTCGGGCCGCGCTGGGTCCAGATGACCTCGGTGTGCACCGGGCCGGTCTGGTAGCCGCTGACGCGCAGCAGTTCCTTGGTCAGCGTCGCGATCGCCTGGGTCTGCGCGGATTCGGCGACCGGGTGGACGTGCCCGGCTTCGACGAAGGTCGGCGGCGGCCCGAGTATCTTGCGCGTGACGCCGATGACGTGGTGCTCACCGCGGATCGACATGCTCTCCACGCTGAACTCCGGGCCGTCGAGGTACTCCTCGATCAGCACCGGCCCGTCGTAGTCGTAGGACTCGAGCAGCTTGCCCCAGTCGGCGAGCTGTGAGCGGTCGGTCAGTTTGAACACGCCCTGCGAAGCGGCGAGGTCGGTCGGTTTGACGACCACCGGAAGCCGGAAGCCGTCGAGCAGCGCCTCGACCTCCTGCCAGTGGTCGGCGTGCGCGTACTGGACGCTGGAAAGCCCGTGCGTGGCCAGCAGCTTGCGCATCTCGTGCTTGTTGTTGAGCAGCCGGATCGACCGCGGCGGGTTGACGGCGGCGCCGAGCTCGTCGGCGATCTCGTAGGCGGGAACCATGCTGGCTTCCATGCCGACGTGATAGACGAGCTCGGCACCGGTGTTCTGGACTGCTTTCCCGATGACCCTGGCAAGCTCCTCCCGGTCGGTGAAGTCGGCGTACATGAGTGAGTCGGCGTGCTGTTCGACCTCCTTCAGGTACTCGGGGAAGTTGAATCCCGGCGGCATCATCGGACCCATGCCCGGGTCCCAGATCGCGCAGACGGCGAACCCCTCTTGCGTGGCCTTCTCGACGAAGGCCTTGTAGGGCATCACCATCACAAGTGGGGTGACCATGTCCTGCTCCTTACTTCTCGACCTTGATGGTGATGGCCTCGCGGACCCGGTTCTCCAGTTCGTCGAGCTCCTTCACGGTCGGGGCGTCGATGAGGAAGGTGACCGCCCTGTCCTCGGACGCGCTGAGTTCGGTGAGCGTCGTTCCCTTTCCTTTCAGTACGAGCAAGGCTCGCAAGGTGGGCGGGTCGTCTTGGGCACCCGGCTTGATCTCCGGCCACAGGCCGTCCTCGCCGAGCCAGTGCGGCTCTATGCCGTCCCAGTCGAGGACGACGTCGGCGAGCGTGCCGAGTTCGTGCTCCAGGTAGATTTGCCGGGCGTGCCTGGCCGGAGCCGGGTAGCTCGCGTCCTCGCCCAGCGCGATCTTCGTGATCTCGGGTTCGGCGGCCGCGCCGGTGGCGAGTCCATAAAGGACCATGATCCCGTCGCCGGGGGTGCGGGCCGCGACCTCCATCAGGAAGGGGTTCCCTTCGGCGTCGACGCGCCATTCGGCGTGCGCGATGCCGTTTTCGAAGCCGAGCTTGTCGAGCATCTTCTGGTTGGCGTCGAGCAGCGCGTCCTGGACGTCCAACCGGTCACTGGGCACGCTGTGGGACAGCTCGACGAAGGTGCGGGCGTGCGAGTCGGTCGTCTCCTTGCGGGTGACCGAGGTGAAGATCGCCTTTCCGTGCTGGACAAGGCTTTCGACCGAGAACTCCTGGCCGACGACCTTGGCTTCGACGAGAACGGTCTCGTGCTCCGGGTAGGTTTGGAGCTGCTGGTGCAGCTCGTCCCAGTCGTCGACCATTTCGACGCCGGAGCTGGAGTGACGGCTGGCGGGCTTGACCACGGCGGGGAAGCGCACGTCCTCGGGGTGCAGGGTGTCGCGCTCGCCCGCCGGGAGCACTATGGACAGTGGACTGAACTCGGGCAGGTAGAACCGCTGCAGGTACTTGCTGCGGCAGACCCGGGTGGCGCGCAGGCCGGGGCTCGGCATGCCGAGCGCGTCGGCGAGGATGCCGGTGGGCTCGACGAGGGTCTCCCCGACGGCGAGCACACCGGCTATCTCGTACTTCTCGCGCCACGCCTGCCCGAGCGCGACGACGCCGGCGTTGTAGCTGCCTTCCTCGCTGACACCGCCGTCGATGAAGCCGATTTCGTGGATCATCGAAGCCGGGTGGCCGGGCTCGGCCACCCGGGCGAACGCCTCATCCCGCCAGCGCGCTTGGGTGATCAGGAGGATCTTCAGCCCGCGCTTCGCGAGCTCGGTCAGGTACAGCGAATTGCGGCAGACCACGCCAAAGGTTCCGGTCAGGATGAATGCTTCCATGGGTACTACTTTCAGGAGATGTGGTTACGGAGGACCAGGTCGGTGAGCGCCGGGGCGTCGCCGACGTACTGGGCCGGGTCGAGCAGGTCGCGGACCGCGGCCGGGTCGAGCTGGGGCAGTTCCGACGCCAGCAGGTCGACCAGGTCGGCGCCGGTGGCGGCCGACTCTTCGATGAGCCGGGTGAGCAGTTTCTTGGCCGGAGCCTTGCCCAGCAACGGCGCGAGCACCGCGCCGAGCTTCTCCGACACGACCGCGCTGCCGGTCAGGTGCAGGTTGTCCCGCATGACCTCGGGCTGAACCCGCAAGCCGCTCGCCAATGAGGCCGCGTTCGTGGCCGCACCGGCCGCCAGGCGCAGGATTTCCCGCAGTGGCTGCCATTCCGCGTGCCAGCCGCCCGCCGACCGCTCGTCCTCGACGACCATGCTCTGGTACAGCACCAGCGCGTACGCCGGGATCTGCCGTGCCGCGGTCATGATCAGCGTCGAGTACACCGGGTTGTGCTTCTGCGGCATGGCCGAAGAAGCGCCACGGCCCGGCGCCGACGGTTCGGCGACCTCGCCGATCTCGGTCCTGGTCAGCACCTGGACGTCGAGTGCGAACTTCCCGAGCGCGCCCGCCACGAAGACCAGCGCGCCCGCTATGTCCGCGATCGGGGTGCGGATGCTGTGCCATGGCACCGAAGGCTCCAGCCCGAGGTGCCGCGCGAACGGCTCGATCAGCTCGATCCCGCCGCGGACACCGGCCTGCGCCGCGTACTCGCCATAGGCCGACAACGTGCCGGCCGCGCCGCCCAGTGAAGCGGGCAGCACCACGCGCTCGACGCGCTCGATCGTGTCCAGCACCAGCTTCAGCCAGACCGAGGCCTTGAGCCCGAACGTGATCGGCACCGCGTGCTGGGTCAGGGTCCGGCCCGCCATCGGGGTGCGCCGATGCTGCCGCGCGAGCTCCGCCATCCCCTCCGCGCACGACCTGAGCTCGGTCACGATCCGGTCGAAGACCCTGGAGGTGACCAGCATCATCGCCGAGTCGAGGATGTCCTGGCTCGTGCTGCCGCGGTGCACGTAGTCGACGGCGTAGTCGTCCATCGACTCCACCACCGCGGTCAGCTGGGCGACCAGCGCGACGACCGGGTTGGCCGTCGCGTGCACCCCGGCGGCCAGCCCGCGCGGGTCGAGCCGCTCCGCGGAGCAGGCGGCGACGATGACACGAGCCGCTTCGGCCGGGATCACGCCGAGCTCGGCCTGCGCACAGGCGAGCGCGGCCTCGGCGTCGAGCATGGCCTGCACCCACGCGAGGTCGCTGACCAGCTCGTCGACGCCCGTGCCTGCCCAGCCGGGTGCCAGAATGCCGAAGTCCGTCATAGGCCGGCCGCCGAGCTGAAGCGCAGGGACGCGGCGGACAGGCTGGCACGCGCCACGGCGTCCGCGTCGGCCACGATCACCGAGTTGACCCCGGGCCGGATGCCCGCCGCGGTCACCCAGTGCACGGCCTCGGTCGGCACGCCGAACGCGAACCGGCGCGGGTGCGGCTGCCGGGCCGCGCCCACCAGGTTGTACGGCCGGTTCGACACCGCGAGCCCGCCGGTCTGGTAGTGCCCGCCGGTGTTGCTCGGGATCCGGTAGACCCGTGCCTCGCCACGCGCCAGGAGACTGCCCATCAGCGGGTCGGTCGTGCGGCGCAGGTCGGGCTCGGGCAGCCGGGCCTCGATCAGCGCGGTCGCGCGGAGCACCTGCTCGGGGATCTCGCTGGAGCCGACCTGGAAGCCGAGCCCGTCGTCCGGGGTCTCGACGATCATGCCGGGGCCCACCATCTCGATGACGTCGGCCTCGATCAGCGCGACCAGCTCCTCGATCCGCCGCGCGGGCGGGCCGATGGACACGAACGCGTTGAACGGGGTGTACCAGCCGAGCAGGTCGTCGCGGTAGGAGTCACCGGACAGCCCACCGTGGTCGACGATCAGCCGGATCTCGTTGCGGAGGTCCCGCATGACGTCGAGAGCGGCCTTCAGGGGGCTGGACACGTTGCCGCGCTTGGCTTCCTTCACGTCGTTCGACAGGTAGGGGATCAGCCACTCGCGGTACTCGGCGGCGTCCGCGAACTTCTTCTCGCCGTACGGCTTCGAGATCGCGTGCCAGTCCCAGCGCTCTTCCGGTGCTATGCCCGACCGTTCGAGCAAGGACTCCTCCGCCGCGGATTCGATCCGCGTGAACGGGTCGAACCGGTTAGCGTCGCCGGCGTCCTCGATCTCCAGCGCGCGGTAGCGGCGCAGGAACGTGTCCGCGTCACAGCCGCAGTGCCGCTCGGTGAGCAGCGTCGAGTAGTAGACCGCGCGGATCTCGCGGTCGATGAGCGGCCAGACCTCCGTGCGGAAGTTCGCCCGGTGGCCACGGCTGGCGCGCTGCCGGAAGCCGGCGACGACGTCAGCCGTCAGGAATATGGCGTCGTGACGGCCGTACGGGCCCTTCTGGTTCTCACCACGCGCGTGGTACGGGATGCCGCGCCGGGACCCGGTGATGATCCTCGGCTCGGCGCCGGACGGGTGGTAGACGAGCTTTCCGTTGCCGTCACGGGAGAATTCCCCGCCGCGGCCGACGGTCAGCAGTGCCATGTAGTCGAAGAAGTTGAGCCCGAGTCCCCTGAGGATGGTCGGCTGACCCGGCTCCAGGAACCCGAGGTCGAGGTCGGCCGGGTTGATCGGCGGGATGTAGTCCAGGCCCTGGCGGGCCGCGTAGTCGGCGAGCGAGCTCTCGCTCTCGGTCGGGATGCTCGGCAGGTGGCCCTGCGTGAGCACGACGGCGTCCAGGCTCTCCAGCGTGCTGCCGTCGGACAGCGTGACGGTCTGCGTGCCGTCCGAGTCGTCGGACAGCGAGGTCGCCGTCAGCGCGTGCAGTTCGATCGACAGATGGTCCACTGTGGTCTTCAGCAGATGCCGCAGCACCCACTGCAGGTAGTGACCGTAGAAGGCGCGCGACGGGTAGGAGTCGGGGCCGAGCCGCTTGGCCTCTTTTTCCACCCACTCCGGCACTTTGCCCGCGAACGTGTGCACGAACCGGGCCCAGTCGTGCAGGCTCGGGCCTGGCACGACCGGGCCCGCGCAGTCGACCGAGTCGTCGGCGAACATGGTGATCTGCGAGGCGACGGTGTTCATCAGCAGCTCGGTGGACTGCGAAGTGCGCCAGACGTTGCTGCCGCCGAGGATGTGCGGGTCGACGACGTGCACGGTCACGTGCTGCGTCGGGTCTCGGTCACGGGCGTTGGCGCACAGTCTTTCCAGGACGGAGAGGCCTCTTGGCCCGGCACCGATGATGCAGAGTTCCATAGTTTCTCCTAGGCGGCTTTCACGAGTTCAGTGCCGTGCGAGGCTGCGAAGCTGGCTCGGCAGGTGCGGACTATCTGCTGGGTCGCCGGGGTGTCCGGGGTCTCGCCGCAACGGGGACAGGTCAGCACGACCACGCCCAAGAGGTCATCGACGGCCACGGACAGCGGGTGGTCACACCCGCGGCACCAGCGGTGCCCGGTCACCGGAATCACGTGCAGTGGCGATGAGACGCATTCGTGTGCCCACCGGCGGTGGTATCGGCAGCTGATCCGCTCGTGCGGATCGAGGCCGCGCCGGTCTTCCGCGAAATCCTCATCGGCCAACACCGAGTCCAATGTGGACATTGGTCTCACCCCAAAGAAAAAGTGCTCTTACGCGAAGTCGGGGGCGGGCCGGACGACACCGCCCATCTTGCGGCCGATACCCATGGCGAGCAGCTCCAGCTTGGTCATCAAGCCGCGGAACGCCTCGGGCACGAGTGCCTGCTTGCCGTCGCAGAGCGCCTGCTCCGGCTGCACGTGGATGTCGATGAGCAGCGCGTCGGCGCCCGCGGCGGCCGCGGCCAGCGTCATCGGCTCCACCAGCGCGGGAATGCCGACCGAGTGGCTCGGGTCGACCATCACCGGCAGGTGCGAACGCTGCTTCATCAGCGCGACCGCCGACAGGTCGAGGGTGAACCGGGTCGAGTGCTCGAAGGTGCGGATCCCGCGCTCGCACAGCACGACCTGGTCGTTGCCCTGCGCGGTGATGTACTCCGACGCGGCGAGCGTCTCGTCGACCGTGCAGCCGAAACCGCGCTTGAGCACGACCGGCAGGCCCGCCTTGCCGACCTCGGAGAGCAGCTCGAAGTTCTGCATGTTGCGGGCGCCGATCTGGAACCCGTCGATGGTCTCGGCGAGGCGCTCGACGTGGCGCGGGTCGACGCACTCGGTGAGGATCGGCAGGCCCGTGTGAGCGCGAGCTTCCTCCAGCAGCTCGAGCCCGGCCCAGCGCAGCCCCTGGAACGAGTAGGGCGAGGTGCGGGGCTTGAACGCGCCGCCGCGGAGGCCGACGGAACCGTACTGCGCGGCGACCGAGGCGGTGGCCAGCATCTGCTCGCGGTTCTCGACCGCGCACGGCCCGCCGAAGACGGCGACGGAGCCGTCACCGACCTTGGCGCCGCCGATGTTCACGATGGTGCCCTCGGGGCGCAGCTCGCGGCGGCCGAGGCGGAAGTCGCCCTTGGACGCGACCTCGTGCTTCGGGGCAGGCAGCCCGGCCGGGGCGGGGATCTCGGTGCCAGGGCCCTTCGCGATGACCACTATGGAATCCCCGAGTTTCACTGAATTCGCGGTCGTGCCGGTGGAGTCGAAGTGCTGCAGCCAGCCGTCGACGTTGGTGCCGGCGGCGAAGACCAGAAGCGACTCGGACATGACTTTTCTCCTCAGAACAGGTGGGGTGGGTGTGGGATAAAGCGGGCTTTATATCGGGGTGCTTTTCCCCGATATAAAGCACGCTTTATCCCGGGTGTGGTGTGGAACGCGCAGGCCCCCTCCGCCGAGAGGGGTCGGCGAAAGGGGCCTGCGCGTGAAGGCGTTACGCCGAAGCGACGTAACGCGGGTCTGCGGTGGAGGTGTAGGTCTCCAGCGCGCTGTACTTCTCACGCAGCTCGCGCTTGAGCACCTTGCCGGTCACGCCGACCGGGAGGTCCTCCTCGAACTGCGCGATCTCGAGCACGCCGACCGGCAGGTGGCCCGCGGCGACGAGTGCCTCGTTCGCCAGCGCCAGCAGCTTGTCGGCTTCGACGACCGCGTCGCCGGTGGTGACGACCGCGACCGGGACGATCTGGCCGTCCCGCTTGCCCGCCACGACCGCGGCGTCGATGACGTCGGGCACGTCGGCGAGGATGACCTCCTCCATGAAGACCGAGTAGCCGACACCGTTCGCGGTTTCGATGGCGTCGACCGAGCGGTCGACCAGGAAGTGGTCGCCGTTCTCGTCGCGGTACGCGTTGTCGCCCGTGAGCCAGTAGCCCGACAGGCGGCTGCGGTAGGTGATGTCGGAGTTCGCCCAGTACCCGGGGGTGATGGCGGGGCCACGCGCCCCGAGCAGGCCGATCTCGTTGTCTCCCGCGATGGTGCCGTCGGCACGCAGCACGACGACCTCCGCGACCCCGACGGGCTTGCCGGCGCACCGGTCGTTGCGCGCCGTGTCGAGGTTGCGGATCTTGAGCAGCACGCCCCAGCCGAGCTCGGTGGTGCCGAGCCGGTCGAAGAACGCCGACTGCGGCTTGTCCTTGCTCCGCAGTCCCAGGATGTGCTTGATGTGCGCCTCGTGCACGGCGTCGCCGATGGACACCCACACGTTCACCGAGTCGAGCACGCCGGGCTCCAGCTTCAGGCCCGGGATCTCGGAGTAGGCGTGTGCGAAGGACATGACCGCGGTGGGCTTGTACTCCGCGACGTCCGCGATGAGCTCGTCACCGGGACGGTCGAAGGCCGCGATCGTGTTGGCGCCCGCCAAGACCGCGTACGTGGTGTACGCGATACAGCCGAGGTGCGACTGCGGCAGCGACGTCATCGTGAGCGCGCCGGGGTTCTCCTTGTGGTCGACCAGCCGGAACTTCGGACCGGCCACGATGGACTGGTGCGTGTGGATGGTCGGCTTCGGGATGCCCGTGGTGCCCGAGGAGTGCAGGATGGTGACCGGGTCCTCGTTGACGTGCTTGAACCGGCCCTCCGGCGGCAGCACGGCCGCCGGGGGAGCGGGCTGCTCCTCGACGGTCGTGATCCACTTGAGGTCCAGCTCGCCGGCGCCGATCTTGTCGAGCCGTGCCTGGTCGACGTACAGGCCGACCGGGGTGGTCTGCCTGATCAGCGACTGGGCGATCTCCTTGGACGCGTTGCTGTTGATGAGCACCGCGATGGCCCCGATCTGGGCCAGTGCGTAGAAGTGCACGGAGTACGCGAACGAGTCCTCGAAGTAGACGGCGACCCGGTCACGCGGGACGACACCCTTGCCGCGGTACCAGACCGACCAGCTCTGCACGAGCTTGTCGAGCTCCAGCAGGCTGAACTCGTGCTGCGGCTCGCCGTCGGTGTTGATGACCGGACGCTCGGTCCGCAGGAAGGTCTTGTCGGGTGCGGGGCTGTGCGCGATCGCCGAAGGGAGCAGGTTCCCGCCGCCGACGGTCTCGTCAGCGCTGAGCTTGGCACGCTGGTCCGGCGACAGGATGGTCTCGATCGACAGAGTCATATGGGTACGCCTTTCGGTCAAGAGAATGCGGGTCGTTACTGCGCGATGTCTGAGTGCTGAGGAAGTCGTTTCGTGGTCGCTTCCCCCTTCCGTGCGTTCGGAAAGTCAGAGGGTCTTGAAGGCCTCGGCGCACAGGTCCTGGTAATGGACCAGGTCGGTGCCGAGGAAGTCACGCAGGCTGTCGAGCACCGTCGTGAAGGCGGCCTCGTTCCCGGTTTCCACCATCTCGGCGAGACGGTGGATGTTGCCCGCCAAGGCTTTCCGCGCCGGAGTGGCCTGCGGATTGCCCGCCTGGACGTCCCAGTAGACCTCTGGGGTGCCCGAAGCGACCCTGGCGAGCAGGGCGAGCATGGTCTTGTGCGGCGGCGGCGCGATCGCGCTGAGCTCCTCGATCCCGACGTCGAGCTCGGTCAGCGCGAGGCCGAACGAGAGCACCGCGGCGTGCGTCAGCGCCTGGCTGGCGCCGGCGAGCCGGTCGTGCTCGTGCTCGGTGACCTCCACGATGCGCGCGCCCCAGCTTTCGATGAGGCGCACCAGCTCCCGGCCGCGCGGCCCTTCGCGGACCACGACGGCGGCCACCGGCCGTCCCTCGAAACCCAGTGAGGGCGCGAACATCGGGTTGACGCTGAGCATCTCGCCGTCGTCGTACTCACGGGCCGCGGTCACGAACGGTTCCTTGACCGAGAGCGTGTCGACCAGGAGCGCGTCCGGCCGCATGGCATGCGAGATGCCGCTGAGCGCTTTCAGCGCCACCGGTTCCGGGACGGCCAGCACCACGAGGTCCGCCTTGCCGAGTTCTTCGGCCAGCGCGGCGTCGATCTTCGTGATGTCACCGCCGGCCGAAGCGTCCACGATGGTCACCTCGGCCCCGGAACCCCGGAGGCGGCCGGCGAACAAGCCGCCGACCGCCCCCGTACCACCCACCACCACACAGTGTCCTAATCGGACGGTCATGGGATCGCCGTCTCGAGCACGGCGGTGATCATCGCCCGCGACTTGACCGAGGTCTCCTCGAACTCCTCCTCCGCGTCGGACAGCGCGATGACCGCGCCGCCCACGCCGAAGCTGAGCTTGTTCTCGGTCGCCACCAGCGTGCGGATGACGATGTTCAGGTCGACCGCGCCCGCCAGCGAGAACCAGCCGATCGCACCGGAGTAGACGCCACGCGGGCCTTCCTCCAGCCGGTCGATGATCTCCAGCGTGCGCAGCTTCGGCGCGCCCGTCATGGACCCGCCCGGGAAGGTGGCGCGGACACAGCCGACCACCGACTCCTCGGCGCGCAGGGTGCCGCGGATGGTCGACACCAGCTGGTGCACCGGCGCGTAGGTCTCGACGTCGAACAGCTTCGGCACGTGCACCGAGCCGATCTCCGAGACGATGTTGAGGTCGTTGCGCAGCAGGTCGACGATCATCAGGTTCTCCGCCTGGTCCTTCTCATTGCTGAGCAGGTCCTGGCGGAGCGCCTCGTCCTCGGCCGGGGTCGCGCCGCGCGGGCGGGTGCCCTTGATCGGCTTGGCCTCCACGCTGCGGTCGGTGCCGATCGACACGAACCGCTCCGGAGACGCGCTCAGCACGGCCACGCCGGGGAAGTCCAGCAGCGCGCCATAGGGCACGGGGCTGATCTGGCGCAGATAGCTGTACGTGGTCAGCGGATCGATCTTCGCGTCGAGCTCGATGTGGTTCGTCAGGCAGATCTCGTACGACTCGCCGTCGCGGATCTCCTGGAAGCACTCGTTGATGCGCTTGAGATACGCGTCCTTGTCGTGCCTCGGCAGGATGATCTGGTGCGACTCCGGGTCGGCCATGCCGACGAGCTTCGGCTTCGCGACCGGCTCGACCACCGGCTCGGTGAGGTCGAACAGCTTGTCACCGGTCGCCGCGAGCCAGCCGTCGGCCTCGCCATCGTCCTCTTTGGACAGAGCGAGCAGATAGGCCGTCTTCTCGACGTGGTCGATCGCCACCATGCGGTCCGCGAACAACACGGCCGCGTCGGGCTCGTCAGGGTTGTACTCGTGCCGCGCGCCCGCTTCGACCTTGAGCTCGTAGCCCAGATAGCCGACGTAGCCCAGGTTGAACTCGAACGGCAGGCCTTCCGGGACGGGCACGACCCGGTTCCGCAGCTGCTCGTCGAGGTACTCGAAGAACGGCTGCTCGACGCGCTCGACGCCGGAGGCGGTTCGGACGGTCACCGAGGCTTCGCTGTTGCGGAACGTGACGTACTCCGCGAGCGGCCCGGAACCGTCCCCGATAAAGGAGAACCGCGACAGCCCCTCGATGACCGAGCTGCTGTCCAGCCAGAAGCTGTGCTCGTTGCCCGCGAACAGCGCCCGGTACACGGCCTCCGCGTCCGGCAACACGTCGAGCTTCCGGACGTGCACCTGATACGCGGCGGGCGCGGATTCCGTGACGGCCTCGGCGGGGTCTGGCCGGGTTTCGGCCGGGGCGGCCACGGCCGGGTTGGCGGAAAGCGCCAGGTCGCGAAAGTTGGCGAGCAGTTCCCTCCCGAACTCGCTGCTGATCGACTCGGGGTGGAACTGCACGCCCCAGATCGGCAGCTCGCGGTGCCGCACACCCATGACGATGCCGTCACGCGTCCAGGCGATCTCCTCGAGCTCGTCGGGCACTTTGGTGGCCGCGAGCGAGTGATAGCGCACCACGTTGTACGGCGACGGCAAGCCCTCGAAGATGTCGGCGCCGGTGTGCACGACCGGCCAGACCCGGCCGTGCATCGGCTCCGGCGCGTGGTCGACCGTGCCGCCGAACAGATGCACGATGCCCTGGTGGCCAAGGCAAACGCCGAGTACCGGCAGCCCGCTTTCGAGGATCGTCCGCGCGCTGACCCCGAAATCTCGTTCACGGTCGGGGCTTCCTGGTCCGGGCGAGATGACCACGCCGTCGTACGCGCTGAAGTCGATGCTCGCGAAGTCGGCGTCGTTGCGCACGACGTCCGGCGCCTGGCCGTTGACCTCGCCGAGCAGCTGGTACAGGTTGTAGGTGAAGGAGTCGTAGTTGTCGATCAGCAGTGTGCGCATGGTTCTCAGGCCTCTCAGGAGGTCGGGACGCCGATGACGAGGTCCTCGACGCGGCAGGTTTCGGCGATGATCAGGTCGTAGAGCCGGCGCAGGAAGTCGGTGTCGACACCGTTCGCCTCGCCGTACCGGGCCGCGCGCTGCTGGACGATGCCGATCCGGTGCGGCTGCATCATCGGGACGTCGTGCTCGCGCTTGTACTCGGCGATGTCCACGCAGATCCCGATCCGGGTGCGCAGGACGTCGAGGAGCTGCTCGTCGGTGCGGTCGAGCTGAGAACGCAGTGCTTCCAACAGGTTTTCGGGCATGACAAAGAGACCCTTCGAAGTCATCGTGGGCGATTCAGGCGGCGAAGCGGTCGACGAAACAGTCCGTCGTGATGCCGAACGGCGCGTCGAACAGGATCGAACCGGGCAGCTCCGCCCGGATGCCGGCCGGCGCGTTGGACAGCACGGGTTCGAGCCGTACCGCGCGCCTGCTGACGGCGTTGTCCACGTAGATCTGCCGCGCGCGGCGGCGCGGCGCCGGGTGGTGCTCGACCTCGCCGAGCCGTTCCCCGGTCGCGAGGTGCCACAGCGCGGCGATGTCCTCGGGCACCCAGGTCGCGAACGCGACCAGCACCGGCTGCCCGCGGGACATCTGGAACTCCGCGTGCGCCGTGCCGTCGGTGACCGCGTGGCGGCGCACGGCGTCGACGTTGGCCTCGAAGAGCAGGTTCTCCTCGCCGATGCTCAGTTCCGCGGGGGAGATGTGGCCACGCTCGTGCTCCGTGGCGCCGTGCCAGACCACTTTTCCGTGCCGCACCAGCGACTGCACTGAGAACATGGGAATCCTCCTCCTGGAACGACGAACGCCCTGCCCGGATGTCCCGGACAGGGCGTTCGTCTGTGTATCTGGCCTTTTAGTCGTAGCTCAGGTCCCCGGTGCGGGTCCGCTTGAGCTCGTAGAAGTACGGGTACTCCGACATGGTCCGCGCCGCGTCGAACAGCTTCGCCGCCTCTTCACCGCGCGGGATCTTGCTGAGCACCGGCCCGAAGAAGGCGACACCGTCGATGTGGATGGTCGGCGTGCCGACCTCCTCGCCGACCGGGTCCATGCCCTCGTGGTGGCTCTTGCGCAGCGCTTCGTCGTACTCGGTGCTCTTCGCGGCGGCGGCGAGCTCGGCGGGCAGGCCGACCTCGGCGAGCGCCTCCTTGATCACCACGTCGAAGTCCTTGTTGCCCCCGTTGTGGATCCGGGTCCCCAGCGCGGTGTAGAGGTCGCGCAGCACCGGCTCGCCCTTGAGCTGGGCGGCCGCGATCGCGACGCGCACCGGTCCCCAGGCGCGGTCGCAGAACTCGCGGTACCACGGCTCGAGCTCGCGGCCTTCGTTGAGCACGCCCAGGCTCATCACCCGGAAGCGCAGGTCGATGTCCCGCTGCTGCTCGACCTCCAGGATCCACCGCGAGGTGATCCAGGCGAACGGGCACGCGGGGTCGAAGTAGAAGTCGACGGCCACCATGGTTTTGTAGTCTCCTTGTCGGTTTCGTTACGCCGCTGGGGAAAGCTCGACGGCGGCGAGGTGGTGCGCGGCGCGGCGGGCGGTGCCGATGACGGCCGTCCACAGCGTCGGTTGCTGACGTGGCGATGGCGCGAGCACCCACTGGTGGTCGCTGGCGGGCAGCACCAGCTGTTGTCCGTGCGGGATCGCGTGGACTCGCAGCCTATCCAGGTCGGCGGGCACCGATTGGGTGACCACCGGCCTGGTCAGGAACGTCCAGTTCGCGTCGCCCGCGATGACCGGGCCGGCGAGCATCGCGATCCGCAGCCCCGCGAGCACCTGCTCGCCGAACTCCGGTGGCATGGTGATCGCGTCGAGCGCGTCACCCGTGGCGATCAGGAGCCGTCGCGTCCGCACTTCGATGGTGACCGGCGAGCCCAGCAGTTCCCAGTAATGCGTACGGACTGCGGCCAGTTCACGCAGCGAAGGCGTCGCGGTCATGATGGTCTCCTGATGTATATAGGGGAACCTCTCGGGTGAGGGGAGTGAGTGGGCATGATTGTGCCGTGGGGAAAGCATGACACTTCGCCGGAGCCGGTGTCAACAACCTCTTTCAAGTTTTCGGTCAAGATTGTTTCGGGCATGCGAAAAAGGCATGAGGGTAGCCCTCATGCCTTTTTCGGGAAATGCGAAGAAAGATCCGTCGGCGCCGCGCGGAAGGCGGATCGGCCGGTGTTTACTCGAGCTGTCTGGTCACTGGTTTCATGCTGCCCGTCCCGGTGTTCGCCAGGTGACGCGCTTGGCGCGCTGGATCTTCCGGTTCAGCAGCATCCACTGGTCAGGACGGACGACGTGCGGGCGGTGCTGTCTCGGAACATCCTCCGGCGCGGGCATTTCCGCCTCGTCCTGACCGGCGGAGGGGCCCGCCGGGTCGGGGTGCACGACCGCGTGCGCCGCCCGCGAAAGGCCGGCCACCTGGCCCGCGAATTCCGCGGCCGCCGGGTGCCGGACGAGCCAGTCGAAATGAATGAGCAGGAAAGTGCTGAGCTGCCAGATACCGCTCAGGTTCGGGCTGCGGACACCGCGTTCTTCGACGATCATCTTCGCCCACGAAGAAAGCGTCTCAACCATTTCGGTGCGCACCTCGCCGGATTTCTTCACCGTGCGGTCGAAAGTGAGCACGTCGACGCAGTCGTCGTACAGTTTCGGCAATCCGAGCAAGTCGTTTTCGAGCCGGTCGCGGCAGACCAGGCAGATCTGCAGGCCGGGCAGCGCCTCGCGGGGCGTCTCGGCGTCGCCGTTGGATTCGCAGCCGGGGGTTTGGCAAACAGACATGGTCTTCTCCCTGTGGTTCATGATCCGGAAACCCGCATCCCGAGCCCGCGGTCGAGCGCGGCGCGGTGCAGTCTGGCGGTGAGGTGGGCGTCTGGCAGGTTCGTGCTGAGCAGTTCGACCAGCACGACGTCGTCCAGGCGTTGCCGCCCGGTGTGCGAACCGCTCAGCAGCGCGCCGAGGTCCGCTTCGATCAGGCGGCGGCGGTGCCACCCCTTGAACCGCTTCTGGCGGTGGGGGCCGGTGCTCTGCGCGGCCCTGTGCATCGTCACAAAATAGCGGTGCGAGTTCTCGTCGAGAAGGCTCGCGTCGTCGACATAGACCTGATCCACGCCGTCGACGACGGCGTCCGGGAGGTCCACGCCCCCGGCGTTGATCACCACCGCTCCTTTCGCGAGCTGTCCGATTTCCAGCCGCCCGAGCCCGGCGTCCGCGGCGATCACCAGGTTCGCGCCCAGCACCGCCTCGTTCACCCCGCTCGTGACGGAAAGGCCGATGCCGGCCAGGTCGAGCTGGTCGAGCACCCTCGGCTCGACCGGTGACCAGCCGCCGTCGTTGCCCGCGCACACCGCGACGTGGCTGACGTCGGACACGTGCTTGGCGAGGACGGTGAGCTGCAACTGAGCCGCGAGACCCGATCCCAAGACGGCGGCGGTCACCACGCCGGGAGCCAGCAGCTCACGGGCGGCGAGCGTCGCCAGCGCCGCGGCGCGGACCTGCCGCAGACTCGAGACCGGGATAAGACATTTCGCCCCGGTACACGACTCCTCGTACATGGCCAGCTCCGCGGACGGGATCGAACCGTGCTCGGGCCAGGGATGAAGTTGTCCTTGTGCCGTCCACCCCGCGCCGCCGATCAGCTGCTCGACGAGCACGTCGACCGGATTGATGTCATCGAGCGCGCTCCACAGTTCTTCGGTGCTGAGGTGAAGGATTGGGCTGGTCATCTCGACTGCCTCTCCTCGGGTGGGTGTTTGCGATGGAGATGACTCTCCTCAGCCGTCCTTTGGACCCGCTATCGATCCGCTATCGCCGACCCGAAAGCGCACCAGAAGCCTATCGATGGCGCGCCCCTGTCAACTGGTTTCAGCCCGCCACCAGGGCAAACACCACCAGACAGGAGCAAGAAGATGACCATCACCCGCAAGCTCGCCGCCACCGCAGCCGCCACCGCCATCGCTGGCCTCGCCTTCCTTTCGGCCTTCGCCCCCAGCGCCTCGGCCGACACCCACTGGAACACCGCCGGCGACCCGGTCTGCGCCGCCGACACCCACTGGAACGGCACCGAGTGCGTCGCCGACACCCACTGGGGCTCCGACGACACCCACTGGTGACCACCACCCGCCGCCCCGGTCGAGTCCCCGTTCCGAGCGGATTCCCGGGCCTGACGTGACCACGTCGTTCCGGCGGCGACGTCCCCCTCCGGTCACGTCCAGCGATTGAAGTTCCCCCAGCAGGATTTCCAGGGGATCCATGCTGCGCACATTCGCTGTTCTTTCTCTGGCATTCCTGGCGCCTCCGCCGCGCCCAACCCTTCACTTTCAACGGCCTCCGAATAACCTTCGCCCGCGGCGACGGCCTGCGTGACGGCGGTCAAGCCGACCAGCGGGATTTCGGCAGGTGTTCGCTGACCGTCGGCGTCCGTGCCGACGAGACCATGAAGCCGCCGAGGCCGCGATCGTGACCGTCAAGCAGCGGTGACGCACCGTGATGGTGATTTCACGGGAACCGCACCCGCGGTGATCGACGTCGTAGTACCGTGGAGGCGCTCTGACGTGGGAGGGGAATTCGGGAATGGCGGAGCCGGACAGATCGCAAGCGCCTGACCAGGGCGCTTCCGGGCGAGCGGGATATCTCTCCCCGGAGGAGCAGGCCAAGCGCCAGCGCCAGGACGAGCAGGCCGACCGCGGCATGAACATGGGCACGGTCGCCATGTACAAACGCCGCGACGCCGAAGACGCGGCCGCGAACGCGGCTGCCTCGGGCGGCGGCTACAAGATGGACGTCGCCGCCATGCGCGCCCTCCTGCCCAAGTGGCAGTCCATTGCCGACAAACTCGGCGCTTTGGTCAAGGACGCCGAGCAGTTCCTCCAACTGCCTCAGCCCGCCGAAGACGACGGCAGCAGCCTCCAGATGAAAGCCGCGAAGAAGCACGCCAGCGCGTACATGGCGAGCGTGCGCGAGCAGCGCGACTATGCCGAAGGCTATGCCGCGGCCCTGGACAAGGCCATCAAAGCGACCGATCAGCAGAATCAGGCCGCGGCGCGGACTCTCGACAAGCATGGACGGGATCGTTGATGCGGTTTTTGACACCTGGGATCTTGCTGCTGGCCGTCGGGCTCGTCCTGAGCGGCTGCTCGAAAACGACTCCGGGGAATGCCGCGACGGTGCCGCCCTCCAGCCCGGGGACCAGTGCGTCCGATCCGGCGGTGCCGCAGGTGTCCGATCCACTCGAGGTGAGCAAGTTCGAGCAGGACCCCTGCAAGGCGCTCACAGCCGACCAGGCCCGGGAACTGGCGAGCTTGGCGACCACCAACGTCACCAGTGGTACGGCGGGACCGATTTGCGGCTGGCGGGACGGCGACCGCAACGAGATCGCCTTCGGCTTCGTCCACGCCAACGGCCTGGCTGACTCCTACCGCAACCACCAGCCAGATGATCCCGGCTACTTCGTGCCGGTGCCCAGTGTCGCCGGCTACCCGGGGGTTTTCGCCTCGATATCGGACGGCCGCCCTGATGGCGTCTGCACGCTGGCCGTCGGAGTCCGCAACGACGTGGTGATGACGGTGACGTCGCTGATGAACAGTTCGTCGCCGTATCGCAAAGATCCGTGTCCGCTGGTGCAGAGGGCCGCGGAGGCGGCGATCGCCACCATCAAGGGGGCCAAGTGACCGAGTACAACGCACCGCAGATCATCGCGTTCGTCAAAGCGGGCAAAGGTCCGAGCGGTCTTTTCTCCGGTAGTGACCAAGCCGCCAAGATGTCGCAGCTGCATCAGGAGATCGCCCAGGAGATGCAGCAACTCCAGGGCGCGATGGAGCAGCATTGGGAAGGCGACGCGGCGGGCAAGGCGTATTCCGGTGCCGGGCCGCTGGTCCAGGCCTCCCAGGTCAGTGGTGAGCACCTGGCGAAAGCCCAGAACCTCTACACCGGCCAGGGCAATTCGTACCAGCCTTTGAAGAGCACCGTGGACTCCGTGGGCGACCTCGGCGAGCGGCCCTCGGACGACTGGGTGAGCGATACGCCGCTTTCGTTCCTGTCGAATCGGTCCGATGAGATCGCGAAGTGGGACGAGAAGGCCAAGCGGGTCGTCGACAGCTACAGCACCTATCACGGCCAGTCCACCGACAACTCGGGGCAGTGGCCGCAGCAGTACGGGGAACTCGGGTTGCCGCCGAGCGGGGCCGATATCAAGCCGAAGACCGACGATGGCACCGGGCCGGGGCCTGGGCCAGTGCAGCCGGGGCCTGGGCGCAAAAGGACCGGCGAGCCCGGTGGCGAGACCGTGTCGCCTCCCGGAGGCGGCAGCCGCCACGACGTCAGCGGGCTGCAGGACACCGGTGGGCCCACTGGTAACGACACCAAGCCCGGTGAGCACAAGCCGGGCGAGCAGTCCGGCAGTACTGGAGACGGACAGACGCACACACCTACCGACACGAAGCCGTCGCAGACCACGGGGACGACGCCGACGGAATACCTGCCGCCGAACACGCCGAGCGGGATTCCGCCCAAGGATCCGACCTACACGCCGACCGGCTATGGGAACCCGAACGGCCCCAGCAACGGGCCCGGGGCGTTCCCGGTGACCGGTGGCGGTGGGTACGACTCGGCGCGCGGGGGAGCGGGGACCGGCAAGCCGGGAGCTGGTGGTCCCGGCGGGAACCTTGGCGGCGGGAAAGGCTCCGGCGTGGGCACTTTCGGTCAGCAGGGTCCCGCGGTCGGCGCGCGGCCTGGGGCGATCGCGGGGAGGCCGGGTGCGCCGGGCATGGGTGGCGCACCGATGGGGCGCGGGCAGAAGGAGGAGGACTCCGAGCACGAGCGGCCCGACTATCTCATCGAGGAAGACCCGGACGACGCGTTCGTCGGTGAGCTGCCCAAGACCACGCCGCCGGTCATCGGTGCGTGATGCTGGTCCTCCACAGAGAGGTCGTCCTCCCGGTCGAATGTCTGGTGCTGGGTGCGGCGATCGCGCGGGTGCCGTTGCCGGTGCTGATCGAGCCGGAGCCGGTGTGGCGCAGCCCTGACGAGGAGCGCATTCGGCGCGACCGTGTGCTGCAAACGCTTGCGGAGGAAGGGTTTTGGGACGGCGAGCGGCTGAGCGAGGACTTCGAGGGGACACTCGTCGTGCTCGGTCGGGGCAACCGCGAGTTCTCCGCGGTGGTCGAATCGCCGTCCATTCGGTACCGCCTGCAGGTCGCGGCGATCGGCCGGGCCGCGGTTTTGGCTTGCTACGTCCCGGAAAGCGGCCAGGTGTTGCTGCGCCGAGCGAGGGCCGACGCGCTGGCCGAGGACTTGGTGCTGGAACTGCCCGATGTGCCCGCCGGCGGCGGGTGGGGGATTTCGGTGCCGGAGTCCGAGCTGCGCGACGCGATCGACGGGGCGCCGCCTCGGCGGGATGTGCGGCAGGTGCTTGATCTGGTCGCGTTGCCGCGGACCGGGGGCGGGCAGATCTACGCCGGTTTCCGCGACGGGGTGCACGCGTATCGGCGGACCGGCGATAGTTGCTGCACGTTCTATGACACCGAGTATGGCCGTTATGTTTTCTCGTTTTCCGGTGAACCCGGGTATGAGCGGTACGTCAATGTCGCGCAGGGGCGCACGGATACGTTGGTGGCCAAGGCTTACGAGATGCTCGATCAGCTGACCTGAAATCACTCGTACGATATGTGGCCATGGTTTTGACCCACTTGTACCTTGGGATGATCGGCAGGGGAGGGCCGGTCGCACTTAGAGGGTGGGTGTCGGAAGGTTTTGCTCCCCTGATCGTGTGCTGACCATACGAAGAGGGGGCTTTTCGGTATGTGCAAGGCTCAGTGGGTCATGGGTGTGCTGACCGCCGGTGCGGTGAGCGCTGGCGGCGTTGCGATGGCGTCACCGGCTTGGGCTGCGAACACGGCCTCGCCACTCGGCTGCGGACTCTATGCTAAACGGACCGAGATATTCGGTTCGACCTTGAGAGGTTACGGTGACCGTTCCGGCTGCGGAGACAACGACAAGGTCAATTACCTGTGGGTGCGGGTGATGAAGCATGTGGCGTTCTTTCCGGACATCGCGGTGGCTGTCGCGAATACCACGCTCGTGTCCAACGCCGATTTGGCCGCCTTGGGTCAGTGTGCTGGACATGGCTTGTACTACACGATGACCTCGGATTCGCGGGGTAATGCCGTGGAATCGGATCGTTCCGAATTTTGCTGACCACTCGGCATCGACGATGATGGAAGCTACACGGTGCAGATAAGCCTGGACGACCTTGGTTTCGCGTACGGCCGCAAGACCGCGCTGCATGAGGTCAAGTGGGTGATTGATGCGGGAGTCACCGGTCTGCTGGGGCCGAACGGGGCCGGAAAGACGACGCTGCTTTCGGTACTGATCGGCTTACTGAGGCCGAAATCCGGCACGGTCACCATTCGCGACGCCGAAGGCGGCGCCGTTGTCTCGCCGCGTTTCGGGTTTGTGCCCCAGCGATTCTCGCTCGCTGGCGAGATGCGGGTGGCCGATACCGTTTCCTACACCGCGTGGATCAACGGCGTGCCGCGCCGGGAGTGCGCGGCGGCGGCCGAGCAGGCGCTGCGAGCCGTCGCGTTGGCCGACAAAGCAGATGTCCGGGTGCGGTCGTTGTCCGGTGGGCAGCGGCAGCGGCTCGGGCTGGCGGCGGGGATCGCGCATGATCCCGAAGTGCTCGTGCTCGACGAGCCGACCGCCGGACTGGATCCGGGCCAGCGTCTGCGGGTCCGTGAGGTCATCGATGGTATCGGCCGGACGCGGACGGTGCTGCTGTCCACGCACCTGCTCGAGGACGTCGAGCACCTTTGCCAGCGGGTCGGTGTGCTGGTGAACGGGCGGATCGTCTTCACCGGCACCGTCGAAGAGCTGGCAGCGGTCATGGACGAGGGTTCGGCGCGCGCCGGACTCGGTTCCCGCTTCGAGCGTGGCTACGACACGCTGATCGACACACTGGGGGACTTCGAATGAAGCGGCCGTGGTTCTGGCCGCTGGGACCGGCGAGTGTCCTCCTGCCATCAGCCGCGATTCTCGTCGTGGTGCTCGCGGGGACGTGGCCGAGGCTGGGATGGCCTTATCCGCGGTGGGTGGAGACCTCGACGCAGTTCCATCAGCAGTTCCTGTGGGCGGGCATGATCGCGGGGACCGCGGCGTGCTTCTACGCGGTACGGATGAACAAAGGCGATCGGCTTTTCGTCCAGCCGCGTGCGCCGCGGTTGGGCGGGCCGGTGGCCTCGCGGCACCTAAGCCTGCTGATCGGCTGGTATGCCGGTGCCTATTCGCTCGCGCTGGCGCCGCTGGTCGTCACCACGGCGTTGCGGGGAGTGGGCAGCCCGGATGTTCCGGTGATGGTGTCCGGCGTCGTCGCGATGGCCGCCGCGACCGCACTCGGATACGCGATCGGCACGGTCGCGCCGGCGCTCCTCGCCGTGCCGATCACCGCCATCGGGTTCTACGCACTGCTCATCGCCGGCTTCGCCAACCAGGGTGACTGGTCGACGGTCGCCCCGGTGCTCTTCAACGAGCCGAAACTCGGCCAACGCGAATCCACGGCGCTGGTGATCTTTCGTACCGCGCTGTTCTCCGTGGTGGCGCTTTCGGCGATCGGCTTGGCGGTGACCTTGCTGCGGGGGATGGCGATGGGTGTTTCCTCGATGCGGCGTTGGGGAGCTGTCGTGGCGTACGTGGTCCTTCCGGTCTCAATGGCCGCTGTTTCCCTGACCGACCCGCCGGTGCTGTTCGCTGTTGAGCAAGATCCGTCGTCGCGGTGCGAACGGGCACTCGAGCTCACGTTTTGCGTGCATGCGGACAATGCGCCGAGGATGCGGCAGCTCATCGACAGGGTTGAGCCGTTGCTCGCGCGCTATGGCAGCAAGCCGGTCCAATTCGACCAGATCTGGGACCAGTCTCTCGTGATGGGCGGAATCTCCACCGACAAGGTCGGGCAGGCTCGGATCGTCTGGATTCGCGGGGATGGGGTCATCGACCTTGGCGGGGTGGACACCGATCTCGCCGGGATCTACGCCTGCGCGGCGGGACCGGACGCGCCACCGCCGCCTCAAGCGTCCGCGATCTCAGAGGACATCGATCGGTTCTTGGCCAGCACCGGCGCGCCCGATTCCGGAGCCTTCGCCGGGATGAGCGTGGAGCAGGTGCAGGGGTGGATTCGTGACCACCAGCGCAAGGTGGCCACGTGCGCGCTCACTGACGAAGATCTGCCGCGCCGGTGAACCGGATCCTGCTGCGGAGCCGATCCGGGGTCGCGGCGCTCGTGATCGTGGTCGCGTTGTGGGGACTTTCGGCGGCCATCGGCCGGTGGACGATCATCGTCGACCTGAACAGGACGGGCTTGGACAACCGGATGCCCGCCGCGGAACTCTGCGCGATCGTCGGCGCGACCTTGCTGGCGATGCTGACGCGGCCGCGGTTCTGGTCGTGGGATCGGGTGGGGACTTGGCGGGCGCGGGTGGTCGCGGGGGTGGTCGCCGCCGCGGGGATCGGGCTGCCCGCGGTGTGCGTGCCGGTCGTGGTGCCGGGGCTTCCGGACGGCACGCCGTGGCTGTGGGTGCTGGCGAACGCGCTGGTGCTGGGTGCGCTCGTCCAGCTGGTCTCACCGCTGCTGAGTCCGCTGGCTGCGGGGGTGTTCGTGCTGGTCATGTGGTTCGTGTGTGGGGTGGTCAACAATGTGACACCCGGGATCTGGCTGCCGATCGCCGGATATCGCGAGGCCGATGGCCGGTGGATCGCCGCCGGTGTGCTCGGCGTTGCCGCGATCGTCGTGCATGTCAGGACTTGCGGGATCACGAGCTGGGCATATCGGCGGTACGACAAAGAGGAGGGCTAGGCCGCTCAGGCGTCGACGGCTCCGTTCGTGAGGAGGGCTCGGCGGGCTGTTTCGAGCTGGGTGCGCCAGCGGACGGACTCGGCGGAGTCGACCGTGCGCAGCAGCTCGGTGGCCTCGTCGATCTCGCCGCTGGCCGAAAGGACGTCGCCTTCGGCCGCGTGGGCTTCGGAGAGGAGGACCAAGGTCTTGGCGTGCCAGAGCGAGGAGCCGAGTTCGTCGAAGAGGCGGCGGGCCTCCGAGAGGTGTTCGGCGCTTGTCGCGGTGTCGCCCCTGGCCAGTGAGATCTCGCCGAGCGCGTACTCGGACTGGGCTTCGATGAGGCGTTCGCCGACGCGTTTGGCCAAGGACAGGGCGTGGACCAGGGTGGTCTCCGCGTTGTCGAGCCTGCCTTCGCGGTGGCGGACGCGGCCGAGTCCGTACAACGCGTAGGCCTCGCCGATGCGGTCGCCGATGTCGCGGACGATGCGCAGCGCGCGGTGGAGCGCCTGGCGGGCGAGCTCGATCTTGTCGCCTGCCACGTACAGGTCGGCGAACCGGTAGAGGACCTGGGCTTCGACGCGGAGGCAGTGCACGTCCTGGCAGATGGTGAGCGCGTCGTCGAGCATCTCCTGGGCGCTGTCGGCGTCGCCCTCGTCGATGCGGAACTTCGCGAGGCTGCAGAGCACGTGCGCGACGCCGATGCGGTCGTCGACCGAACGCATGATCTCGAGCGCCTTGGCGTACTTGTCGAGCATCGCCTCGGGCTGTTCGTGCACCCGGTCGACGTAGGCGGCGTTGCGGAGCACGAGTGCGACGCCGTGCTGGTCGCCCTCGGACTCGAAGATCGCGAGCGCGTCGCGGAAGCACCTTTCGGCTTCGTCGAGGCGCTTTTGGAACATGTGCAGCGTGCCCTGCGAGTAGAGCATCGCGGCGTGGCCCCGGCGGTTGCCGGTGCGTTCGGTCAGGTCGAGTGCGAGCTGGGTCGTTTCGCGCCAGTCGTCGAAATAACCCTTGGACTCGAACAGGGTCACTGCCGTGAGCGCGAGGTCCCAGCAGAGCTCGTCGAGACCGGCGGCGGCCGCTTGGCGGATCGCGGCGACCAGTGCGCGGCGCTCGGTTTCCCACCAGGTCGTCGGGTTGCCGACCGTGTCGGTGTCGGCGGGCTCGGGCGGCTCCCAGCGGGGGGCGTCGCCGTGGAGGATCGTGAAGTCGCCGCCGTACTCCTTGCGGTGCGCGGTTTCCGCGAGGGAAAGCCAGGCGCCGCTGACCCTGGTGAGCGCCGCGTCGCGCTCGGCCGCTGTCTCTTCTTCGACCAGCCGCTCCCAGGCGTAGACGCGGATGAGGTTGTGGAAGCGGTAGCGCAACACGCGCTCGGCCGGATACTCGACGGTGTCGAGGACTTGCGCGTCGACCAGGGTTTCGAGGATGTCCTCGGCGTCGTCGAGGTCGGTGTCGAGCAGCGCCGCCGCGGTCCATGCCGGGAAGTCCGAAGCCCGCATCAGCGCGAACAGCCGGAAAAGGCGCTGTGCCTGACTGCTGAGGCTGCGATACGTGAGGCCGATGTTCGACCGGAGTTCGAGGCCGCGGTGGGCGAGTTCGTCGAGCCGCTTCGCCTCGTCGCCGAGGCGGCGGACCAGGCCGCTGATCCGCCAGTGCCGTTTGGAGGCCAGCCGCGCGCCCGCGATGCGCAGCGCGAGCGGGAGGCCGTCGCAGAAATTGACCAGCTCCAGCGACGACTCGGGCTCGGCTTCGACGCGCTCGGGGCCGACGATGTTGCCCAGCAGCTCCAGCGACTGCTCGGCGTCGAACACGTCGACGTCCACCCAATGCGCTCCGGACAGACCGGACAACCGGGCACGGCTGGTCGTGATGACCGCGCAACTAGGGCTTCCGGGGAGCAACGGGACCACTTGCTCTTCACTCGTGACGTCGTCGAGCACCACCAGCAAACGTTTGCTGGCCAAGCGGCTCCGGTACAGCTCGGCGCGTTCTTGCAGGTCTTCCGGCACGGCCGTGCCCGCGACGCCGAGCGCGCGTAGGAAACGGGCTAGCAGTTTCGCCGTGCGGTCGTCGTCGTTGGGGGACTGCAGATCGGCGTAGAGGTGACCGTCCGGGAAGGTCTCGGCGAGCTCGTGTGCCGCTCGGATGGCCAAACTGGACTTTCCGACGCCGCCTTTGCCCGAAATGGACACGATCCGGACCGCATAGGACGCCATCGACGGGTCGGGATCGTCGGCGAGGATCTGCTTGATCTCGGACAAATGCCGCTCGCGGCCGGTGAAGTCGGCGATGCTGGCAGGCAGCTGGCGCGGCGCGACGAGCTGCTCGGCAGGCGCGGGAGGGCGGTGTTCTTCGGCGGGAGAGCTGGGAAGCGCGGCGAGTGCGGGTTCGGGCGCCGCCGGTGCTTCGCGGAGGTTGAGGCCGGGGTCGCGGTTGAGGATCGCGCGTTCGAGTTTCTGCAGCTCCTGGCCGGGTTCGATGCCGACCTCGTCGATCAGCGTCGCCCGCGCGCGGCGGCAGACCTCGAGCGCTTCGGCTTGGCGGCCCGCGCGGTAGAGCGCGAGCATGAGGAAGCCGTACAGGCGCTCACGCAGGGGGTTTTCGTCGATGAGCGCCTGGATCTCGCCGCTGAGCCGCTCGTGCCTGCCGAGCGCCAGGTCGAGCCGGACGCGTTCCTCGACGGCCGCGAATCTTCGGTCCTCCAACAGAGCGGCCCCGCGCTGGACGAGATCGCTGGGGATCCCGGCGAGGGCGGGGCCGCGCCAAAGCGCGAGCGCTCTGCGTAGGGTTTCCGCTGCTTCGCTGGTGTTTCCCGCTTCGGAGTGCTCGCGCGCGGCCAGCACCTGCGCCGCGAATTCCTCACTGTCCAGGTCGGACGATGCGATTTCCAGCAGGTAACCGGGTGGCCGGGTGCGGATCGCGCCCGGCTGCCCGTTGTCACCGAAAAGCTTGCGCAGCGCGGAGATGCAGATCTGGATCTGCCCGCGCGCCGTCGACGGCGGCGAGGTGTCCCAGACCGCGTCGATCAGCTGCTCGACCGGGGTGACCCGGTTCGCGTTCAAGGCCAGCATGGACAAAACCACGCGCTGCCTTGGTCCCCCCAGGTCCAGAGACCGGTCTCCCACGACCAGTTCTGGTGGACCAAGCAGTCTGAGTCCCATGTGCCCCTCGCTCCATGAATGCTTGGCGCGATGCCGTGGGCCATGGTAATTCGCGAGAGCGGTTCTGGAGTAGCAAAGGCCTCCTCTATCCCAAAATACGTGCAGAACTTCTAAGGGCCGTTCGACCATTCGGCGGTAGGTATTGGCGTATGGCCAGCAGTCGGTAATCGGTCGCGTTCGGAGTGTGCCCGAAGGCCGGTCTGTGAATTTCCGCCCGAAATTCCGTTTGACAGAACCAACTTTTTCCGCTCTCGGCCTGCGGATGCCCTGCGCTACACCGGCTTGCCGTTCACCTTGACATTGGTGAACACGACGTCCTTCGCGTTGCTGATTGACGGTTTCGCGGTGTCGATCTTGGTGAAGACGCAGTTCGTGGCGTGGAACGTCTCGAGCGGGCTGTCCTCGGATCCGTTGATCTTCACCGCGAACGGCGAGTCGTCGAGCTTGACGTCTTCGATGAAGATGTTGCGCACCTTCGGGTGCACGATGGCGCCGAACCCTGGCCCGGTGAGGCTGTAGTTCATGTCGACGAAAACGCCGCCGCGATCGCACGGGCCGCCGGAGAGCCGCCGCACGTAGATGCCGTCAATTATGCCGCCGCGCCGCTTGTTGGTCTTGAGGTAGACGCCATAGAAGGACTTGTAGGACGAACCGGTGTGAATCCGGTTGTCCTGCGCGAAAACGTTGCGCACCCCGCCGGACATCTCGCTGCCGATGGTGATGGCGCCCCAGCGGCCGTAGTAGTCGTTGTTCTCGATGACGATGTTCTCGCTGGGCACGCCGACGCGGCGGCCGTCGGTGTCCCGGCCCGACTTGATCACCGTGCCGTCGTCGCCGGTGTCGAAACTGCAGCCGGTGATGTGGACGTCCGAGCAGCTTTCCGGGTCACAGCCGTCGACCATCGCGCCGCGGCTGTAGACCTTGACGTTCTTCACGGTCACGTTCTGCGAAAGAACGGGGTGAATGGTCCACATGGCCGGGTTCTTGATCGAAACGTCCGATATCAGGATGTTCTTGCATTTGTAGAACTGGATCATGTTCGGCTTGAGGTAGTGGCCGCTGCCGTACTTGCGGTCGGCCACCGGCACCCCGTCGACGGCCTGTTTCTGCAGTTTGTCCCAGTCCGGGCCGCGTTTGTCGTCGTAGCCGAACCAGGGCCCGTTCTTCGCGTCGCCGTCGAGCGTGCCGCCGCCGGTGATCGCCACGTTGGTCTGGCCGTAGGCGTAGACGAACGGCGAGAAGTTCATGCACTCGATGCCCTGCCAGCGGGTCGACACCAGCGGATACGAGGCGGCATCGGTCTTGAACTTGATCGTCGCGCCAGCCGCCACGTTCAGTTCGACGTTGGACAGGAAGTGGATCGCGCCGGTCTTGTACGTGCCGGACGCCGGCACGAGCACCCGGCCGCCACCCGCGGCGTTGCACGCGGCGATAGCGTCCTTGAACGCCTTGGTGCAGTCGACCTTCCCGTCGCCCTTGGCGCCGTAGTCGAGGATGTTGAACGTCTTGTTCGGGAACGTCGGCGGCACGATCCTGGCGAGGATGACCGGTACCTGATCCCACGGGTCGGCGGCGGCCGGGCCGGCGAGCGCGCGCGGGACGGCCTGCGCGCCCGGCGCGGCGACCAGTGCGCCCGTGACGAGGAGGCCGCCGGCCAACCCCGCTGTCTTCAGGAAGTCGCGGCGAGAGCTGCCACTGGTCATGCGAACGCCTCCGTTGGCTTTCGAACCCGGTGATATATGATGTATAGAATGCGATAGCGAACGGACCTGGTCAACAAGCCGATGGTCGGGTTTCGCACGGCGTGAGAAGCGGCGGTCGTAGGGCGGTCCCCACCTCAGGCTCTCCGGTTCACCGGCTGGGACCGCGAGCGCGGGCGCAGCAGGCTTGACCGCATGAAAACACTCCGCACCAAGGTGGTCGCGACCGTGCTCGCGGCCGGGTTGCTGCTGACGACGCCCGCGATGGCCGTCGCCGGTCACCCGGCACGCGGCGCGCTCGTGAGCCAGGAACTGGTCCAAACGCTCGACCAAAGCGACCTGAAAGGCGCGTTCGGCCCCTTCTCGGACAGCCGGGCCAAATACGGCGTCGACGCCTACCGCGTCGTCTATCGCACGATCGACGCGAACGGCCGCCCGACGACCGCGAGCGGTCTCGTCGCGCTCCCGCGCCGCGCCGGGTCGCCGCGGGTCGTTTCGTACACGCACGGCACCAGGACCGGCCGTGACGACGTGGCGTCGATGACGCCCGAGACCATGGACCGGCCCGCCGTGTTGCTCATCGCGTCGGCCGGGTACGCCGCGGTCGCGCCCGACTACCTCGGCCTCGGCGCCGGGCCAGGATTCCATCCGTACGGCGACAAGGCTTCCGAAGCGACAGCTTCGGTTGACCTGCTCAAGGCCGCGCGCGAGTTCGCCGCGCGGCAGCATCGCAAGCTCGACCGCGACGTCTACCTCACCGGGTTCTCCCAGGGTGGCCACGCGGCGATGGCGCTCGGCAAGGCGCTGCGTGACGGCGCCGACCCCGGCTCACGGGTGCGCGGGCTCGCCCCGATCAACGGGCCGTACGACGTCCAGCACGCCGAGCTGCCGGGTGTGCTGGACAACGGCGAGGTGGCGCCGGAGACGGGCACCTTCTACCTGGCGTACTGGACGGTTTCGATGAACCGGCTGCACCGGATCTACGACCGCCCCGAGGAGGTCTTCAACCCGGGCTACCTGGGCGTGGAGGCGCTGTTCGACGGCAGCCTCGGCGAGGACAAGATCTTCCCCCAGCTGCCGCCGCGTCCGGAGCTGCTGTTCACGCCCCAGTACATCGAGCGGATGCGGCACCCGGCGGGTGGCCTTCTCGACGCCATCAGGGCGACCGACGGGACGTGCTCGTGGCGGGTCACCGTGCCGATCCGGCTCTTCGCCGCGCGCGGCGACACCGACGTCACGATCACCAACGCGAAGCACTGCCAGGCCGAGCTGGCCAGGCGCGGTGTCGAAGCGCCGGTGACCGATCTCGGCGGGATCGATCACTACGCCTCGTTCTTCCAGGCGCTCCCGCAGGTGCTCGGCTGGTTCGACGGCCTGAAGTAGTCGTGAGTGGTATGGCCGGTTAGAACCGGCCATACCACTCACGACCCCGTTACGGAATCAGCTGAGCTGACTCGGCCTGGTAGTTGTTCGGGCCGGAGTCCCACTGCTCGGTCGGGTGGTTGACGCCGGTCGGGGTCGCGTACGAGACGAAGATGCGGACCCAGCCGTTGCCGTAGTTGTAGAACGCGCCGAGGTCGGTGCGCCCGTCGCCGTTGTAGTCACCGGAGACCCAGCGTGACTGGCCGAGTTCCCAGTTGCCGTTGCCGGTCTCCCAAGTCGCAGCCGGGTCGAGGAAACCGGTCGGTGTGCCGTACCAGGTGAACATCTTGGTGTTGGCGTTGCCGAGGTCGTACAGGCCCGCGATGTCGGCGCGGCCGTCGCCGTTGTAGTCGCCCGCGATCCAGCGCGCGTTCTCCGCGGCGTAGTTGCCCGCGCCGCTGAACCACTTTTCGACCGGGTTGACGTTGCCGCTCTCGGTCGAGTACGCCACGAAGATCCGGACCACGCCGCCGCCGTAGTTGTAGTTGGCCGCGAGGTCGGTGCGGCCGTCGCCGTTGAAGTCGCCGCTGATCCAGTTGGCGCGGTAGGACTCCCAGTTGCCGGGCCTGCTGTCGAAGCGCTCGACCGGGTCCGCGAAACCGTCGGCCTTGCCGGTCCAGACGTAGAGCTTGGTCTGCGCGTTGCCGAGGTCGTAGAAGCCGCCGATGTCGGTCTTGCCGTCACCGTTGAAGTCGCCCGCGACCCACTTGGCGTTCTGCGCGGCCGTGTTGCCGAACCCGCCGTCCCACTTGACGACCGGGGAGTCGAAGCCGGTCGCGTTCGCGTAGAACACCCACAGCTTGGTGAGACCGTCGTTGTAGTTGTAGAACGCCGCCGCGTCGGTGCGGCCGTCGCCGTTGAAGTCACCGCTGAGCCAGCGTGCGCGGTAGGCCTCCCAGTTGCCAGGGGTGGTCTCCCAGCGCTGGGTCGGGACGCCGAGCGCGGGCGAGCCGCCGTTCCACACGAAGATCTTGTTCGACGCGCCACCGGTGTCGTACGAGGCGGCGATGTCGTCGCGGCCGTCACCGGTGAAGTCCGGGCGGCCGGTCTGGCCCTTGACCGTCGCCGAAACCGGCTCGGACGCGGCGCCGGTGCCCGGCACGACGCGGTAGTACCAGGTCTGCTTGGCGGGCAGCGCCGCGTGCGTGAACGACGGCGTGGTGACCGTGCCGAGCAGCGTGGCCGGGCCGACCGGCACCTCGGGCGAGGTCGAGCCGTAGACCTTGAACGAGGAGTACCACAGTGGACGCCAGCTCAGTGCGATCGCGTGCTGCGTGGCGGGAACCGCGGTCAGCGCGGTGATCTGGCGCTCCAGCCAGCCATCCAGATTGTCCACGCGGGACTCGACGGCGCCGTCGCGTGTCTCTGTCTCACCGACGCAGCCGTGCTGCAGCGAGGTGCTGTGCAACGCGACGACCTCGACGCCGGTGTCGGTCTCGCGGAACGCGGGCCCGCCCCAGTCGCCCTTGCAGATGGCTGCGTCGCCCGAGACGTCAATGGTCGTCCCGGCCACCGAGGTCACCGAAAGCGTTCCGGCATAAGGCTTCGCGGGAGCGTTCTCGGTATCGGTACGGCCGAAACCGGCCACTCGCAGCCGTTCGCCCGGCGCGGGCGCGGCGGTGCCGACCCGCACCGGGTCGATGCCGGTGACCGGGCTCGCCAGCTTGGCCAGCACCACGTCGCGGTCCGGCCTGGTGACCAGGTCGACCACCGCGCGCGACTGCGACCCGAGCGTCGCCTGCGTGGCGACCTTCGGCGCGCCACCCTGGCCCGCGTTCTCGGTGAAGCAGGCGTTCGCCGAGAGCACCCACTGCGCGTCGATCAGCACGCCGGAGCAGGTCCGGGTGCCCACGGTCAGTTTCGCGACGAACGAGTAGGCGTCCCCGAGCGAGGGGCCGCCACCCGCGATGGCGCCTGCGGGCGCCGCGGCGAGTGCCGCGCCCGCGGCGACCGTGGCCAGTGTCGCAAGAAAACGGGTGGCCAGAAAACGGCCAGTACGTGTCTGTCTCATCAAGTCCCCAGATTTTCCTCGCGCACCAGAAAATCGGCGCCCTTTTTCGATGCTGAAAAAGGTGCCGATTCCTGGTCGAGCGCGACTACCCCAGTAGTGACACCCGAGGCTAGCAGGGGGCGACGACCGTGGCCAAGAACGCCTGGAAGGCACTCACGAGCTCGAGCGGCGCTTCCTCCGGCACGTAGTGATCGGAGGGCAAGGCGTAGCCCTGCACGTCGGTGGCGTACTCGCGCCAGACGTTGACCACGTCGTAGGTCCGGCCGACGAAACTGTGCCTGCCCCACAGCGCGAGCACCGGGCAGGTGACGACCAGGCCCTGAGCCGCGTCCGCGTCGTCGTGCTCCAGGTCGATCGAGGCGGCCGCGCGGTAGTCCTCACAGGACGCGTGAATGGCGGCCGGGTCGGAGAAGCAGCGCACGTACTCGCGCAGCGCGGCCGGGTCGAACGGCACGCCACCTTGATGGCGTGCCTCCATTCTGGACCGCACCCAGAACTCGGGATCGTTCCCGATCAGCCGCTCGGGGATCCCGTCACCCGCCGCGAGGAAGAACCAGTGGTAGTAGCCGAGCCCGAAATGCGTGTCGGCCCGCTGGAACGCGTGCAGCGTCGGCACCACGTCGAGCACGGCCAGCGCGGTCACCGCGCCGGGGTGGTCGAGCGCGAGCCGGTGCCCGACGCGGGCGCCGCGGTCATGGCCGAGCACGGCGAACCGGTCGAACCCGAACGCCCGCATCACGCGCACCATGTCCAGCGCCATCACGCGCTTGGAGTAGCCGGCGTGCTCGGCGCCGGACGGTGGCTTGTCGCTGTCGCCGTAGCCACGCAGGTCCGCCAGTACCACGGTGTGCTCGGCGGCCAGTAGCGGCGCGACGTGATGCCAGATCAGGTGGGTCTGCGGGTAGCCGTGCAGCAGCAGGACCGGCGGTCCCTCGCCGCCGACGACCGTGTTGATCCGCACGCCGTCGGCGTCCACCGACCGCCGCGTGAACGAGGCGGGCAGTGGCACGCTCATCGCAGGTACTCCACGAGTTTCGCGGTGAACTCGGCGGTCGTCGCGGTGCCACCGAGGTCGGGGGTGCGCAGGTCGGTCTTGGCCAGCACGGCGGCCATCGCGTCGGTGATGTCGGACGCCGCCGCGGGCAGCCCGAGGTGCTCGAGCATCATCGCGGCCGCCCAGATCGCGCCGAGCGGGTTGGCGATGCCCCGGCCCGCGATGTCCGGCGCGGAGCCGTGCACCGGCTCGAACATGGACGGGAACTCGCGGCTGGGGTTGATGTTCCCGGCCGGCGCGATGCCGATGCTGCCGGCGACGGCGGCCGCCAGGTCGGACAGGATGTCGCCGAACAGGTTGGAGCCGACGATCACGTCGAACCGGCCGGGGTGCAGCACGATCTTGGCGCACAGCGCGTCGATGTGCTCCTGGTTCCACCGCACCCCGGGGAACTCGACGGCCCGTTCGCGCACGATCTCGTCCCAGAACGGCATGGTGTGCACGATCCCGTTGGACTTCGTCGCCGAGGTCAGCCGCCCCTTGCGGTGCGCGGCCAGCTCGAAGGCGTAGTCGACGATGCGCGTGATGCCGCCGCGGGTGAACACGGCCTCCTGCACGGCCATCTCCTCGGGCAGGCCCAGATTGTGCCGCCCGCCGATCTCGCTGTACTCGCCCTCGACGTTCTCCCTGACCACGATGAAGTCGACCTCGCCGGGCACCGCGCCGCGCAGCGGGCTCTCCACGCCGTCGAACACCTTGATCGGGCGCAGGTTCACGTACTGGTGGAACCGGCGGCGGATCGGGATCAGCAACCCCCACAGCGAGAGGTGGTCGGGCACCTCCGGCCGCCCGACGGCGCCGAGGAAGATCGCGTCGTGGTCGCGGAGCCTGTCGATGCCGTCGGCGGGCATCATCGAGCCTTCGCGCAGGTAGCGCTCGCACGACCAGTCGAACTCGTCGTAGGTGAAGTTCAGGTCGTGCTTCTTGCAGACCACGTCGAGCACGTCGAGCGCCGCGGGGGTGACTTCCTGGCCGATACCGTCACCGGGGATGAGGGCGATGTGGAAGTTCTGGGTCATGAAGGAAGTTTGAACAGGCGGCTACCGGTCCGTCTAAGACGAGTAGTCGACAACCCTTATAGCTTTGACCTATCAACCGCCGCGGACAGGAATTCACGGGCGGCCGGTGTGATCGGGCCGATACGCCGCGCGAGGGCTATGTGCAGGTAGGCGGGCGGGTCGAGCTGCAGGACCTTGGCTCCGGCGGCCTCCGCGAGTGTGGTCCAGGCGTCGGTCAAGATGGCCATACCGGCCCCCTTAAGCACTAGGGGGAGGATGGCTTCGCGGTACTCGGTTTCGATCGCGATTGTCAGGTCGACACCCGCCGCGCGGATCTCGTCGACCAGCCTGCGCATGCCGGTGCCCTCCTGGCCGACGATCAGCCGCTGCCCGGACAGCTGCTCGTGCCGGACCGCGGCGCCGGGCGGGAACGGGCTGTCCGGCGGCACCACGAGCACGAACCGCTGCTTGCTGACCGGGGTCATCAGGATGCCGGACGCGGTGGTCGGCTCGCTGCTGCCGAGCATGCCGATCTCGGCGATGCCGGTGCGGACCATGTCGAGCACGTGCTTGGCGGTGAACGCGGCGCGCACCACCACCGAGACACCGGGCCGCCGCGCGGTGAACCGGCTGATCATGCTGCTCAGCGGCTCGACCGACTGCGACGGCATGGTCGCGATCTCGACCCGCCCGGTGGTCAGCCCGGCCACCGACTCGACGCTGGCGCGCGCGAAGTCCATCCCGTGCACCACCTGCCGGGCGGGTTCGATCAGCGCGTGGCCCGCTTCGGTGAGCATCACCTTGCGGCCGACGCGGTGGAAGAGGTTGCTGCCGAGGTCGCGTTCCAGCGCGCGGATGGCCTGTGACAGCGACGGCTGCGCCAAGTGCAGCGCACGGGCGGCCGCGTTGATGCCGCCCTGGTCGACCACGGCCAGGAAATACTCGAGCTGGCGCGCTTCCACCCAGCAACCTCCCCCACGACCTCGTCAGAGTGCTACGTCAGCGTACGTCGTGCCGAGCTTGGCGCCGTTGAGAAAGGCGGAGGCTTTGCCACTGTTGCCGCCGGAACGGTAGATGCCCCACTTGTGGTTGAGGTGGTCGCCCCAGATCGTCGGGCCGGGGTAGCGGGTCTGTCCGTTGCTGAACGTCTGCTGCTTGCCGTTGACCCAGAACTCGGTCCAGCCGTCGTTCCCCTTGCTGATCTTGTAACCGATGACGAAGCTGTTCCACGAGTTCAGCGGGAAGTTCATCGACCAGATGTGCTTGCTGGAGCCGTTGGGGTTGGTGAGCTGGAAGTTCAGCTTGCCGTCGCCGACCGTCCGCAGCACATAGGGCCCGGACTGCGGCTTCCCGGCTTCGTATCCGGAAATGTGCAGCTGGTAGACCGAGACCCACTTGTCGTTCGGGTTGATGCCCTGCCATAGCGAGCGCCAGCCGATGTACTGGGTCTGGCCGAGCATCGAGTTGTCGATGCGCAGCACCGAGCCGTCCGGTTTGCGGAGCCCGCGTGTCTCGCAGCGCTCCTTGCCGTTGGCCCAGTCGGTGATGTCGTACCGGAAACACTGTCCGTACTTGCCCTGCGGGTCGGCCGCTACGCCGATCGTGCCGGGATCGGTCTCCAGGCCGTCGAACACCTTGGTGCCGCGTGCGGGATCTCCGGTCCACAGCACGCTTCGGACCGCTGCCGCGGGCGGGACGGTGAGCAGCAGTGGAGTGGCCGCGAGCGCGCCGAGAGCGGTACGCCTGCTGATGGGGGACATGGAACCTCCGCGGTCTTCAGCGCGCTTCGGTGCGCGCAGGGGTGGTGACGGCGGTGAGGCAATCCTCCGACGGACTGGTCCGATCGGCAACTCAGTCGCACAGAGTAATAGTTAGGAAAGTTTCCTAACACCCTTGTATTCGCGGTGTCGCACGTGTCACGCTTCCCAGCATCGCCGCCACTGACAAAGCCGTCCTGAGGTGAGGAGAGCGATGAGAAAGACTTTGGGTTTGGTGGCCACGGCGGCCACGCTCGCTGCGGGACTCTTCGGGGTTTCCGCGGGAGCCTCCGCCGCGACGCAAGCGAGTTCCTACGTTCCCGGCACGATCCGGCCGTCCGCCTCGCAGGCGGTGCAGGACGCGGCGCTGATGAAGTACTACGACTTCTGGAAGAAGAACTTCCTCACCACCAAATGTGGTTCCGGGACGTACGCGGTGCTGTCCAAGGACGCCGACCACTCCTTCGTCGCCGAGGGCGAGGGCTACGGCATGACCATCGCCGCGCTGATGGCGGGCAAGGACTCGCAGGCGCACGCCATCTTCGACGGCATCTTGAAGTTCGTGAAGTTGCACCCGTCGGTGAACAACAAGGATCTGCACGCCGCGGAGCAGGACGGCAACTGCAAGAGCGTCAACGGCAGTGACTCCGCCACCGACGGCGACCTGGAGATCGCGTACGGCCTGCTGATCGCGGACAAGGTCTGGGGCAGCGGCGGCACGTACAACTACAAGGCCGAAGCCGTGCGCGTCATCAACGCCATCAAGAAGAGCGAAGTCAACTCCAGCACCAAGTTCATGCGCCTCGGCGACTGGGCGACCGACAGCAAGTACACCAACAGCTCGCGCTCGTCGGACTGGATGCCGGGTCACTTCCGCGCGTTCGAAAAGGCCACCGGCGACGCGACCTGGGGCGCGATCCGCAGCAAGCACGAAGGCGCGGTCTCCTCGCTGCAGTCGTCGTACGCGTCGAGCACCGGCCTGCTGCCCGACTTCGTGGTGAACACCAACAGCACCCCGAAGCCGGCGGGCTCGAACTTCCTCGAGGGCCCGAACGACGGCAAGTACAGCTGGAACGCCTGCCGTGACCCGTGGCGCCTCGGCGCCGACGCCATCACGGCCGAAGGCAGCGCCGCGCTGAACCAGGTGAAGAAGATCAACACCTGGATCAAGTCGAACACCGGCGGCGACCCGTCGAAGATCGTCACCGGGTACTCGCTGAGCGGCTCGAAGCTCGAGAGCGACAAGCACCCGTGCTTCACCGCGCCGTTCGCGGTCGCGGCGATGACGGACCCGGGCAGCCAGGCATGGCTGGACAAGCTGTTCACCAGCATCACCAGCTTCTCGCCGGACGCCACGGACTACTACGGCACCGGCATCACCGTCCAGGTGCTCATCATCCTGAGCGGCAACTTCATCGCACCGTAGTGCCCGGGATTTAGCGGGCTTTATCCCGGGAAAAGCGCCCGGGATAAAGCCCGCTAAATCTCTTTTCGCTGGGTCACATAGGTCGCGAGTGCCGAGCGCGACTTGATGTGCAGCTTGCGGTAGATCCGGCTCAGGTGTGCTTCGACGGTTTTCCGGCTCAGGAAAAGCCTTTCCGAGATTTCGGTGTTGCTCAAGCCCTCGCCGACCAGCTCGGCGAGCTGACGTTCGCGGTCGGTCAACGCGTCCGTCGACGGCCTCGGGCGACGTGCCGCGAGCCGGCGTTCGAAGTCGACGGCTCGCTGCACCAACCGGTTCGCCTCGTGCTCGGCCGCGGAGTTCTTCGCGGTGGCGAACTGCAGGCTCGCACCAGCCAGATCTTCTTGCTCCATCAGGAGTTCGCCGAGGCGCAGGCGCGCCTGGATCTCGTCGACGCCCGCGCCGTAGTCCGCGAAACTCCGCACCGCGTGCGTCGCGCTCGCCACCGCGGCCGCCAAATCCCCTTCCTGGCCCAGAATCTGCGCCGACGCCAAGTCAGCGTGACCTCGCTGGAGCACGGAGCCGAACACTTCCGCGGACCGTTGCGCGTCACTCGCCCATTGCCGCGCGGAGTCCAGGTCGCCGAGAATCGCGGAGGCCGCGGCCGCGGTGAACATCCACTGCGCGCCATTGCAGGAGGGAAGCACGGCCATCGACTGCCGCCGTGGCTCGAGAATCTCCAGTGCCTCGCCGGGAAGTCCTTGGTACAGGCGGATTCTCGCGAGAATGCTGCCCGCGACCTGACCCCACCACGAGCGCGGATCGGTCAGCTTCATCGCGCGGCTGGCCAGCAGCGCCGCCTGCGCCGCGCCCTGGTGTTCCAGCACCGCGTTGGCGCGCAACGCCAGCGCCATTCCTTGGAACTGGGTGTCGCCGAGCGCGAGCGCGGTCTCTTCGGTCGTCTCCGCCGTGGCCAGCGCCGCCGAGACCCGGCCGAGCTGCAACTGGACGTAACTGAGGCAGGTGAGCAAATAAGGCAGCTGCATGGCCTGCTTGGCCACGCGCGCGATCCGGATCCCGCGCGTGACGTGGCGGAGCGCGTCGGCGGGCCGGTCGGTGAGCGCCTCGGCCCACCCGAGTTTGCCGATCGCGTCGAGACTGCGGCCGAACGCCTCGTCGTCCAGCTCGTCCGCCAGTTCCGCCGCGCGTGCCCGCGAGCGATGGGTGGCGCTGCCGCCGTACGCGTCGGCCAGCGCCAGCGCCGCGTACCCGGCGAGCCGCCGCTCGGCGCCCTCGTGCGCGGACGCGATCCGCAGCGCGGTCCGGAGCTCGGCACGCGCGCGCTGCGGGTTGCCCAGCATCAGCAGCACGGTCCCGAGTTCGATGTGCAGGTCGGCCAGCTCGGGCGAGTCGGCGGGCAGCCGGGGCGCGGCGTCGGTGAGCTTGTCGTCCAGCACCGTCATCGCCTGCGGATAGTTGCCCAGCACACGGTAGAGGAACGCGCAGTTCATCGCGACGCGGACGTCGAACACGACATCCTCGCCGGCGTCCGCGCGCAGCCGCAGCAACACCTCGAGCGCCGCGCCCGGCTTACCAGCGAGGCTGAGCGCTTCGCCGAGTAATAAGGAGAGCCGGCGCGTCAGCTCTCCCTCGCTTATTAAGCGCAACGCCGCGCGAGACCAGGAGATCGTGCTCGTCGGCGCGGTGTGCAGCACCTCGGTGGCCGCGCGGTAGAGCAGCTCGGCCGCCTCGAGGTCGCCGGGCAGCGCGTGGTGGACGACGTGCGCGGCTTGGCGCGCCGCGCTCTCGCCGCGCTTGCCCAGCGTGTCGGCCATCTTCGCGTGGGCTTGGCGCCGCCACTCGATCTTCGAGGTGTCATAAAGGTGCGCGCGCAGTAGCGGATGCCGGAACGTGAGCAGGTTCAGCCTGCTGTGATGCGGGCGCAGCAGGTCGCGTTCGATGAGCTTCTCGACGGCCGAGCCGACGGTCTGCTGGTGCCAGCCGGTGACGGCGACGAGGTCTTCCATGGCCATCGGATCGCCGAGGACGGCCGCCGTCCGGACGAGCTCGGCGTGTTCCGGGGGCAGTCCTGCGAGTTCGCGCCCGACCGCGAGACGCACCGCGTCGGCGCCGGTGTCCCAGCTCGTCCAGGTGCCCTTGCCAAGGCTTAGCAAGGCGTTCAGGTACAGCGGGTTGCCCTCGGTCAGCTCGTGCAACCGTTCGGCCTCGCCGCCGGGCACAAGCCGAGCGGTCTCCTGCTCGGTGAGCGGGTTCAGCACGAGTTCACGTCGTGACCAGCGCGGATGCGCGGCCTGGAGCGCGGCGGCGACGCGATCGGTCAGCTGGCGCGGCCGCCACGCGCACAACAGCACACCGGGAGCGGGCGGCGGGCGGCGCAGCAGATGCTCCATGAACTCGACGCTCGCGCCGTCGCACCAGTGGACGTCGTCGACGCAGAGCAGGAAGCCGGAATCGAGCATCGCGGCGAGCCTGCGGTAGTGCTGATAGCGCAGCAACGCGCCGTCGTCGTCCAGCGCCGCGGCCGGATCGAGCACGTCATAAGCGCCGACGGCCTCGCCGAGCGCGTCGCCGACGGCCAGCATCGGAGTGTGTTTCTCCAGCTCGGAGGCGGTGCCGTAACCGACGTTGAGGCCAAGGCCGCGTGCGTGGCCGTACGCGTGCCGCACGAGGCTCGTCTTACCCAGTCCGGGATCGCCGGAGAGGGTGATGAGGGTCAAGGTGCCGTCGCCGACGGCGCCGAGTGCCGCTTCGATGGTGTCCAGCTCGTGTGCCCGCCCGACCAGATCCACCACGGTCACCGATGGGCCTCCCTCCCTGCCGCGACCTGGAGGAGCTTAGCCGATTAAGGGTTTACACCGATGCTAAGCGGCGCCCGGCCGGAGAAGAATGGAGCTGTTCGGGGAGGTGTCCGGGCTGGGGCGGGGAGAGGGTCTAGTGAGGGGTCCGCGCTTCCGGCCGAAAGTGCTGTTCACCGGCACTTCGGTCGATTTGTCGTCGCCGGTGATCGCACGATGCGTGGCTTTGGTGCCGATCGCGTACCGGATCGCGGCGATGATGCAGATCGTCTGGTCGATCAGGACGGTGTACGGGTCGGGGGAGCCGGTACTGCTCTGGGCGACCGGCGGTCTGCTGCTCGCGGCCAACGTCGGCATCGCCATGTGGATGCGCGCGCGGCCGACCGCGGTGCCACTGGTCGACGTGGTGCACGCGGTGGTGCTCAACATCTTCGTCGCGGTGACGTCGCCACCGCATCTGTACCCCGTGCTGATGGGGATCAGCTGGGCGTACCTGGCGGGCACGGTCGCGCTCTGCACGCTGCTGCGCGGCGTGGTCACCGGCACCGTGCTCGTCGTGGCGAGCGTGCCGCTGCTGGCGATCATGTCCGGCCTGCACAACGGCGAGCTGGTGCCGCTGGCATCGGTCGGCGCCAGCCTCATCCCGCTGGTGATCTGCGAGGTCGTCGCTTTGGTCGGCCTGGTGCTTATCGGGACCTCACTGCAGTCGGTCGCGGACACGTTCGTCAGCCGCGGCCGCCTGGAGGAGCGTGAACGGCACCGCCGCGAAATGCACGACACGGTGTTGCAGGTCCTGGAGTCACTGGCTCTTGCGACGCCCAGCGACGCCGCCGACCCGGCCGCCCGGCTCGCCGAGGTGCGCGGGATCGCCCGCCAGCAGGCGATGGTGCTGCGCCGGAGTCTCGACGAATCCGAGGAACCCGCCGAGGGCCTGTGCGCGCGGCTGCGGACGCTGGTCGGCGAGATGGCGGGGCAGGGGCTGCGCGCTCAGCTGGTCGAATCGGAGATCGCCGACGTGCCCGCGCCGGTCGGCGCGGCGTTGCACGACGCGGCGCGTGAGGCTCTGCAGAACACCATGAAGCACGCGGGGACCAAGGAAGCGGTGCTGCGGGTGACCGAGCTGGACGGTGGCGTCGCGGTGATCGCGCGTGACCATGGCGTGGGGTTCGACGTGGCGGACCGGCCCGCCGGGTTCGGCATCGCGAACTCGATACTGGCGCGGCTGGCCGAGGTCGGGGGCAGCGCTCGCGTCGATTCGACTCCGGGGCGTGGCACCCGCGTCCTGCTCTGGGTCCCCGCCTGACTTGGTCGTGCGTGGGTACGGCCGGTTCTATTGAGGGGAAACCCAAAGGTGGCCTCTCCCGGGCTGGCCGGTGCGGACTTCCTCGGCCTAGTTCGACGTGGTGCCGACCTCGGGGGCACCCTCGCTGCGCGATCAGCCTCAGGCGGGCGCGAGTGGTGACTTTGCTGCATCTAACGGAGCAGAGGTACCACTCGCACAGGGTTTTCGTGGTTGAACGAGGGGCTCCCCTGCTCCGTTGGGTGCAGCAGGGGAACCCCTCGCCCACCGCCTGCCCACAGGAGACCAGGGGTCGTGAGTGTTCCGGCCGGTTCTAACCGGCCAAAACATTCACGAGCTTTTAGGCCATGCCGAGGCGGCGGGTGAGCTTGATCTCGATGACGATGCGCTCGGGGTTCGGGGTCGGCTGCCGGTGGTACCGGACGGCGTAACGGTTTTCCGCGTCACGGACGGAGTCCGCGTCCTCGCGGATGACCGCGAGACCCTCCAAAGTGGACCAACGGCCGCCTTCGACCTGGCTGACCGCGACGGTGGCGCCGTCGGAGCCACCCCGGCGGACGTTGGCGGCCTTGACGCTGCCCCGGCGGCAGATCACGCGGGCCGTCGAGAAGTCCTCGGACACGGTGACCCCGACCGGCACCACGTGCGGCGTGCCGTCCTTCCGGAGTGTGGTGAGCATGCACAGGTGCCGCTCGCTCCAGAACTCACGCAGTGCGTCGGTCGGGGCCTGTCCATTGGTGACCATGCGGCCACCCTAAGGCCTACTTCGACGGCAGATTCAGGGAGATCACCGCAGGCCGCACCGGCCACTGGTCACCGACCGGCGGTGCCGGGACCTTCGGCAGCACGGCCGCGGCCTTGGCGTCGTTCGCCTCCTCGGCCGCCGCGTGCAGGATGTCGATCGCGATCCAGCGGTCGAAGGTGTTGATCTGCTGGTACGGCCACGCCGGCGCGCCCTTTTCGGCGGCCGGGATGAGGAAGTCGACCGCCTTCACGAGGCTGGCGCCGTTGGGCGCGGTGTACTTCCAGAGGTTGACGCCGACGTGGTCGCCGATCTCGGCGAGGCGGCCGAGCGCGGCGAGGTTGAAGTTCGAGTAGTGCCACGACATCGTCCGTGACAGTTCCAGAGGCTGGCTGCCGTCGGCCTTGATCTGCTTGGCGATGCGGTTGGTCTTGACGCTCTCGACGATCGCCTTCGCCTGCGCGGTCTTCCCGAGATACAGGGCGATCGTCGCGTTCTGCATGTCGAGCCAGGTGCCGTGGTTGTTGGTGGCGGCCAGCTCGTCCTTCGCCTGCGGGCTGTTCGTCATCCAATCCAGGTACGAGGTCAGCCAGGTCTTCATGCCGGAGCGGTCACCCGACGTCCACCCCGGCGCGCCGGAGTCGAGGATCGCGAGCGCGTCGACGACCGAGCTGAACGACTGCGTCGAGTCGATGATGCCGGTGCCGCGGACCTCGGTGCGGCAGGGGATCCGCTGTGAGTACCGCATGTTCGGGTTCATCTTGGTGGCCGCGTCGAGGAACCACGTGCGCACGGCCAGTTCTGCGTGCTTCGCGTACTTTGCGTCGCCCGTGTAGAACCAGGCCAGCGCCAGCAGCGGGATCGCCTCCCACGCCTGCGCGCGAGTGGTGTGGTCGCTGATCGCGTCGGCCTCGGGGTTGCGCTGGCCGTCCTTCGACACATAGGGGCAGCCGTCGGGGTTGTCCGGCGTCTTGGGCTTGCTCGCCCACCAGTACGGCGCCTGGCTCATGTAGTCGTGCTTGTCGCCGCTGGGCGGGGTCTGGTTCTTGCTGGTGACCGACCACGGGCCCTGCGTGAGGTAGGCGTCCGCCTTCGCGAGCACCGACTTCAACGCCGCGTTGGGCTTGCCGTTCAGCTTCTGCTTGATCCGGACGAGCTGGGCGCCGTCCAATACGACCGTTTTCGGCGTGGTCGTGGCCGCTTCGGCCATTCCGGTGGGCAGCAGGCCCACCGTCAATGCCACCGCCAGCAGCCCTGAAAGCCATCTGCGCACGCTGAATCACCCTTCGACGGTTCGGCGGCGGCGGAGAACTGAAAGCCTAGTGCGCGCCGAGGTGTTCCAAAAGGACCGCCGTGAGTGCGTCCGGGACCTCTTCCAGCACCCAGTGCGAGACGTCCTCGAACATCTCGAAGCGGTACGCCGCGCTGACCCAGTTCTCCGTGTCCAGCGCGGCGACCGAGCCGAACGCGACGTCTTCGGTGCTCCACACGTAGAGCGTGGGGACGTCGATCTTGCCGATCCGGCCGTGCGGTTTGCCCGCGCGGTACCAGTTCAGCGCGGCGGTGAGCGCGCCCGGCTCGGACAGCCGGAGGATGTATTCGGCGATCCGGCCCGGCGTCACGCGGTAGTCGAACATCTGCCGGATGGCCTCGAAGTTGTTCGCGCTCATCTTGCGCTCGGTGGTGCGCGGCTGCCGCCACTCGGTCATGTACTGCGACCGCAGGTGCTGGTCTTCGTCGGTCTTGTGCGCCTCGGCGAGCGCGGCCGGGTGTGGCGTCGAAACGGCCGTCAAGGTGCGCAGCCGGTCGGGGTGCTGGTCGGCCGTGTGCCAGGCGACGGCGGCGCCCCAGTCGTGGCCGACCAGGTCGAACCGGCCCCAGCCGAGTTCGTCGGCGATCGCGACCACGTCGCCGACCAGGTCGTCGATGCCGTAGTCGACGGCGTTCTCGGGGCGGACACCCGGTGAGTAGCCACGCTGGTCCGGCGCGACCGCGCGGACTCCTTCGCGCTCGAGGCGGTAGAGCACGTCCTCCCACGCGATCGCCGCCTCGGGAAAGCCATGCAGCAGCAGGACGGGCCTGCCGTCTTCAGGGCCGGCGGCGATCGCGTCGAAGGTTCCGGCGGGCGTGGGGATGCTCAGGTGGTCCGTCACACCCCGCACCCTAAAGGAGCGCTAAACCGGGACGGCCCAAAGCTCCACCCACAAGCCCTTGTCCCGGCACTCGTAGGCCTTGAAGCCGTGGGTTTCCACGTACCACTGACCGTCCGAGTAGCACTCCCAGCCTTGGGAAGCCGGGTAGTTCCACTGGTGCTTCATTATCCAGCTGTCCCCGGCGAAGGCGGGCTGCGCCACCGCGATCGATGACGCCAGCGCGCCCAGGACGGCCGCGGCCGCGATCTTCTTCTTCACTTGATGAATCCCCAGATTCTCTTGTCGAACACGTGCCGGGACAAACAACCACGAACCGGACCGCTGTGTCCCCCGAATGGGTTAATTCAACATTTTGTTGACGTCTTCAACTCGTCGTTGTAGCGTCTGCGGCCATCGAGTCCCCGGAGGTGGCCATGTCTGTTGTTCGATGGTGCGCGCTGCTCGCGGCGGCGTCGCTGGTCACGGCTTGCGGAGGTGGCCCGGACGGCGCGGGAGGCGGCCAGCAGGCCGCCTCCGCCAGCCCGATCCCCGACACCAGCGCGATCGTCAAAGCGGTCCAGAAGGATCCGCAGGTCGCGGCCGGTTTGCCCGCCGCGATCACGCAGGCGGGCAAGCTGAAGCTGGCGTCGAACATCCAGTCCGCGCCCAACAACTTCTACTCGGCCGACGGCAAGACACCGATCGGTTTCGAGGTCGACCTCGCCAAGGCGATCGGCGCGAAGCTGGGCCTGGCCGTGGCGCACGAGGACATGGCGTTCGGCTCGCTGATCACCAGCCTGCAGTCCGGCCGGATCGACCTGACCATGGCCGGGATGAACGACACCGCCGAGCGGCAGAAGCAGATCGACTTCGTGGACTACTTCCAGTCCGGCATCACCATGATGGTCCGCAAGGGCAACCCGGACGGGATCTCCGGCCCGGATTCCTTGTGCGGCAAGGCGGTCGCGGTCGTGCAGGGCACGAGCCACCAGAAGTACGCCGAGGAGCAGAGCGGCAAGTGCGTCGCGGCGGGCAAGGGGCCGGTGACCGCGACGGCCACCGACAGCGACACGCAGAATCAGAACCAGCTGCGCACCGGCCGGGTCGCGGTGCTGCTCAACGACCTCCCGAGCGCCGTCTACATCTCGAAGACCGCCGGTGACGGCCAGTTCTTCGACGTCGTCGCCGGTGAGCCGATCAACGGCGGCCCGTACGGCATCGGCGTCAACAAGGAGAACAAGGGACTTTCCGAAGCCGTGCGCGGCGCGCTGCAGGCGCTGATCGCGGACGGGACGTACGGCAAGATCCTGGACGCGTGGGGTGTCCAGTCGGGCGCGCTGAAGCAGGCTGGGCTCAATGGCGGAAAGTGAGTACCCGATCGTCCGGCTGCGGCACTGGGGCCGGTGGATCAGCGGGATAGTCGTCATCGGGCTGCTGGGCGCGCTGGGTTTCGCGTTGGCGCAGGCCAAGATCTCGTACGGGTCGGTGCCGGAGTTCCTCTGGTACCGGGTGATGGCCGTCGGCCTGTTCAACACCGTGGTGCTCGCGGTGATCGCGCAGGGCAGCGCCATCGTCATCGGGATCGTGATCGCGCTGATGCGCCGCTCGGCCAACCCGGTGGCACGCTGGTTCGCGATCGGTTACATCTGGCTGTTCCGCGGCTTGCCGGTCCTGTTGCAGATCCTGATCTGGTATAACCTCGCGCTCGTCTTCGACACCATCTCGATCCCGTTCTTGATCCATGAGCAGACGAACGTGCTGATCAGCGCGTTCGTGGCGGCGCTGCTCGGCTTGGCGCTCAACGAAAGCGCGTACATGGCCGAGATCGTCCGCGCCGGGCTCAACAGCGTCGACAGTGGACAGACCGAGGCGGCCAAGTCGATCGGCATGACGCCGGCGGCGACGCTGCGGCGGGTGGTGCTGCCGCAGGCGATGCGGGTGATCATCCCGCCGACCGGCAACGACTTCATCAACATGCTCAAGGGCACCTCGATGGCTTCGGTCATCGGCGTGACCGAGCTGATCCATGCGGCCAACAACATCTCGTCGCACAACCTGCTGGTGATGGAAACGCTGCTGGCGGCCGCGATCTGGTACATGGTCGTGGTGACCGTCGCCGGGGTCGGGCAGCACTATCTGGAGCGGTCGTTCGAGGCGGGCACCGCTTCGGGGCCGTGGTCACGCGCGACGCGGGCGTTGCGCACCGCGCCGCTGAGGAGGGCCAGTGTCTGAGCCGTTGCTGCGCGCGGTGGGCGTGCGCAAGAGTTTCGGGCACACGGAGGTACTGCGCGGGATCGACCTGGACGTCCACAAAGGACAGGTCGTCTGCCTGCTCGGACCGTCCGGCGCCGGGAAGAGCACGTTCCTGCGCTGTGTCAACCACCTGGAGACCATCGACGGCGGCCAGGTCTGGGTCGACGGTGAACCGATCGGTTTCCAGCTGCGCGGCGGCAAGCTGCACGAGCTGCGTGAGCGCGAGGTCGCGCGGCAGCGGCGTGACATCGGCATGGTGTTCCAGCGGTTCAACCTGTTCGCGCACCGCAGCGTGCTGGACAACGTCGTCGAGGGGCCGACGCGGGTCCGGGGCGTGCGGCAGGCGGAAGCGCGGGCGTCGGCGATGGAGCTGCTCGACCGGGTCGGGCTGGCGCACCGCGCCGGCGCCTTCCCGGCCCAGCTCTCCGGCGGGCAGCAGCAGCGGGTGGCGATCGCGCGTGCGCTCGCGATGAAGCCCAAGCTGATGCTGTTCGACGAGCCGACGTCCGCGCTGGATCCGGAGCTGGTCGGCGAGGTGCTCGAGGTGATGCGTGACCTCGCGGGGGAGGGGATGACAATGGTGGTCGTGACACACGAGATGAGCTTCGCCAGCGAGGCCGCCGACGAAGTGGTCTTCATGGCCGACGGCGCGGTCGTCGAAACGGGACCGCCGTCGGAGGTGCTCGTCGCGCCCAAGCACGAGCGGACCAGGCAGTTCCTCGCGCGGGTGCTCGCCGCATGAGGATCTCGCCGGACTATCTGGTCCAGTTCGACGAGCCGTCCACGTATCTCGACTTCGCCCGCTTCGGCCCGCCCTCGCACGCCGTGCTCGACACGACGGCCCAACTGCTCAAGGAGACCACCCGCGCCGGAGCGTCCACAGTGGACGAGCTGATGCGCCAGGAGCAGCGCGCGAAGGCCGCCGCGGCACGCTTGGCGGGCAGCGACACCGACCACGTCGTGCTGGTGCCGAATACGAGCGCCGGCCTTTTTCAGGCCGCTTTCAACTCGTCGGGCGAGGTGCTCGTCTCACCGTCGGAGTTCCCGGCGAACACTTACCCGTGGGCGCGCGCGGAGCAGGCGGGCCGGGTGGTCGTGCGATCGCTGGGCGCCGGTCCCGTCACCCCGTCACTGGTCGCTTCGGCACTGACGCCGGAGATTTCGGTCGTTTCGGTGAGCGCGGTCGACTTCCGCACGGGCTACCGGGCCGACCTCGGCGGCATCCGGGAGGTCATCGGCGACCGGCTACTGGTGGTCGACGGCATCCAGGGCTTCGGCGTGATCGAGACGCCATGGGAGGCGGCCGACGTGCTCGTCGTCGGCGGCCAGAAATGGCTGCGCGCGGGCTGGGGCACGGGTTTCGTGGTCCTCTCGGACCGCGCGCTGGAGCGAATGGACCCCGTGCTCTCCGGCTGGACCGGCGCCCGCGACCCCGGCCTGTTCGACGACGAGATCCACCCCGCCGAGTCGACGGCCGCGAGCTGGTCGATCACCAACCTCAGCCCGGTCACCTCGGGCGCCTTCGCGGCCGCTTTGGAACTGGTCGAAGAAGCGGGCGTCACGGCGATCGCCGGCCGTATCGCCGAACGCGTCGGCGAACTCGAGGAAGTCGTGCTGTCCCTGGGCGGGACGGTGGTGTCCGCGGTCGATCGGCGGGCCGGGATCCTGGCTTTCACACTGCCCGACTTCCCCGCCGAGGCCGTCGGCGCGGCATTGACCGGCGACGGGATCGCGTGCACTGTCCGTCCGCAGCACGTCCGGCTGTCACCGCACGCCTCCACTACGGCGAGTGCGGCAGTGCTGGTGCGCTCGGCTTTGGCTGGATTGTCGCGTCCCGTGTCGCATGCGGTCTCTTTCGCGGCTTCTCAGGCTTCGCATGGCTTATTAACGGCCTTGATCCCGGCGGTCGAGGGACTGGCGACGATGCTCGGGCCCGGCAATGAGGTAGTGCTGCACGATCTGGCGCGGTTGCCGGACTCGATCGTCGCCATCGCGGGCGGGCTCACCGGCCGGACCGCGGGCGGGCCGATGACGGATCTGCTGCTGGGCTTGGTGCGCCGGGGGACGACTTCCGACCTCACCGATTACGAGACGCATGGTCCCGACGGCAGGCCGATCCGGTCGTCGACGATGTTCCTGCGCGACGAGAACGGCGTCGCGGTGGGCTGTTTGTGCGTCAACAGCGAGCGGCCTGGGCCCGCTTTGGGCCCGGCGACCCGGGAGACGTTCCCGCCGGATGTCGACAGCCTGCAGCGGTTCTTGATCGAGCGGGCGGTGGGGAAGGCCGGGATCCCGGTCGACCTTATGAAGAAGGTGCACAAGGCCGCGGTGGTCCGGGAGCTGGACGAGGCGGGTTTCTTCCTGATCAAAGACTCCGTGGACAGCCTGGCGGCGCATTTGGACGTCACGCGCTACACGATCTACAACTACCTGAACGAGACGCGGGCTTAGTCCTGGGCTGGGCCAGCTTGGGTTGCGCAGGGTTTTCGGCCACTCAATGGCCGAAAACCCTGCACAACATCATGACCCTTGCGTGCGGGTGTTCGGGCAGGGGCGGCGCTCGGCCGCTTCGTAGGCGGCGCGGAGTTGGGCGATGACCTTGTCCGGCTCGGACCTGATCCAGGCGGGGAGGGTTTGCAGCACCACGATTCCCGCCGCCGCGTAGCGGGCGTTGCGGGCGACGGTGTTCGCGAAGTCGTCGTCTTCTGAGTGGTGGTCGCGTGAGTCGATCTCCCAGGCGAAACCGACTTTGCGGCACCAGGCGTCGGGCTTGGCGATGAAGTTGCCGTGCTCGTCGAAGATCTTGACGTTCCATTGGCAGGCCGGGAGCCCTGAGCGCTGCCAAAGTTCCCAGGCATCGGCCTCGGCGACCGAATGAACACCGTCGAGTAGCGGGATGAGTGCCTTCCGTGCCAAGGAGGAGCCCACCTTGGGGCCGTCGGCCAGCTCCTGCGCCAAAGCGGCGACGGTGCAGTCACGCCGTTGGATCGCCTCGGCCATCATGGCTTGAACGGCACGAGGATTCGACAGGCGCCGGGCGGCGTCGATGAGCGCCCGCGGTATCGGCGCGACCGGAACGTCCATCCGGATGCGAGACCGAGGAAGGCGGGTTGTCGCCTCGATGACGACGAAATCCCGGCTGGTCACCGCACCCCTCGGCGCCAGCAGATGGACTCGGTTCGGCGCGGGAGCCTGGCGTAGTCCATAGCGGCGCAGTGCCGAAAGCCCGGTGACAATCGCGTTCTCACCCGCGTAGATCAGGGCGGCGGCAATGCGTTGGTCTTCGGTGGGCACGGCCCGGCTGAGCAGGATCGCCCTGGGCAGGAGCTTCTGCCAGGTGCCACCGGGCTCGCACCTGCGCGTGATCGTGCGGCCCGGCACCCCCAGCTCACGCAGCCACGCAGTGCTCACCACAGCTCGGCTCGCGACGAGGACGGGGTGCTTGGCCCAGTTCCCAATTCGCATCTTTCAACCATGCCCGCGGCCACCGACAGTCTCCGCCGAAGCGAAGCTATACAAGCGTCATGTACATGTGTATAGTACGAGTGGTTAGGACGGACGTGTGAAGCGCTGAGGAAGGTGACCCCGATGGGACACAGGGAAGACTTGCTGGTCGGAGCGAAACGGTGCTTGATCGAGAAGGGGTACGCGCGGACCACCGCTCGGGACATCGTGGCCGCTTCCGGGACGAATCTGGCGTCGATCGGCTACCACTTCGGGTCGAAGGAGGCGCTGCTCAACGAGGCGCTGATGCAGGCGACCGATGAGTGGGGCGCCGAGCTGACCAACGCGATGACCACCGATGAGCAGGAGACCGACACGATCGAGCGGTTTGAGAACATCTGGACGCGGATCGTGGACCTGTTCACCACGCACCGGCAGCTGTGGGCGGCGAACTTCGAGATCCTGGCGCAGATCGAGCACATCCCCGAGGTGCGGCACGTGCTGGCCAGCGCGGGGGAGCAGGCGCGGCCGGGCCTGGCGATGCAGTTCCAGCAGATCGACGCCGATGTGGACGAAAAGTCGGCCAAGGTGGTCGGCAGTTTCCACCAGGCTCTGCTGACCGGAGTGATGGCGCAGTGGCTGATCGACCCCGACAACGCGCCCAGCGGGCATGACCTCGCGCAGGCGCTGCGGATCATCCTGACCGAATCCAAGGAGCACACCGCCGCGTAGGAACCACCGTCCTGACACCCGTGCCCCGTCCGACCCGGACGGGGCACGTCCGCGTTGATAGGGGCTCCATCCACGCCTTTAGGGGGCGGTTTCTCTGGCGGTCGGCGTTCGATCCTGGCTTCAATGAAACGCGGTTCGGCCGCACAGCCCAGCGTCGGCCGAGCCGGTTTCTCTCCCGCGGAGAGACCGGTTTCCCCCTCTCATGCCACGGTAGATCGACGCCCCGGAGCTGACCCTTATGATCAAACTCCCCGACGCGGACGGTGAGTTGACGGCGTACGAGCCGTCGACGACGCCGTCGGTGTTCGTACCCGGTGGACCGGCTGTCACCAGCCGGACCTTCTTCGCTGCCCCCCACGTCATCGTCGACCCCACCGCGGGCAACGAGCCGTACACGCCACCGGTGCTCGACTGGGAAGCGACGCTCAAGTACCGGCACCACATCTGGTCGCACGGCCTCGCCGTGTCCGAGGCGCTCGACACCGCGCACCGGGGCATGGGACTGGGCTGGCTCGAATCCTCCGAGCTGATCAAGCGCTCCGCCGCCGAGGCGCACGCCGTCGGCGGCAAGATCGCCGGCACCGCGTGGACCGATCAGCTGGCGCCCGGCGAGCACACCCTCGAACAGGTCATCCGCGCCTACGAGGAGCAGATCGAGGTCATCGAGGGCGCTGGCGCCCAGGTGATCCTGATGGCCAGCCGGGAACTCGCCGCGGTCGCGCGCGGGCCGGAGGAGTACGCCGACGTCTACAAGAGGCTGCTCAGCCAGCTGAGCCAGCCCGCGATCGTGCACTGGGTGACCGCCGAATGGGACCCGAGCCTCACCGGTTACTGGGGCAGCACGGACATCGACGAAGAGATCAAGACCTTCGTCTCGGTGATCACCGACAACAAGGACAAGGTCGACGGCATCAAGGTCGCGCCGCTGCCCGGCGCGCGCGAGATCGAGCTGCGCCGCGCCGTGCCGGAGGGCATCAAGACCTACACCGGTGACGACACGAACTACCCCGAGGTCATCGCCGGTGACGACCGCGGCCACAGCCACGCGATGATGGGCGTGTTCGACCCGCTCGCGCCGATCGTCGCGGCCGCCGGGCGCAAGCTCGACGCCGGTGACGTGCAGGGCTTCCGCGACCTGATCGAGCCGACCGCCGAGCTCTCGATGCACCTGTTCGAGGGCCCCGGGATGAACATCCGCTTCTACAAGACCGGATTCACGTTCCTGTCCTGGCTTTCCGGGACGCAGGACCACTTCCGGATGGTGTGGGGCGAGCAGGCCGCTCGCTCGGTCTCGCACCTCGCCAAGGCGTACCGGCTCGCGGACGGCCTCGGCCTGTTCCCGGACCCGGAGCTCGCCGCCCACCGCCTGTCCGCGTTCCTGGTCACCAACGGGGTGGAATGACATGAGCAAGGCCGTAGTCATCGGCGGCGGCCTGGCGGGCATGCTCGCTTCCGCCGCACTCGCCAAGCACGTCGACGAGGTCGTCGTGATCGAAAGCGACCAGCTGCCCACCGAGCCGCGGCCCCGGCGCGGCCTGCCCCAGGGTCACCACAGCCACATGCTGATGGGTGGCGGCGCGATCGCGATGGACGCGCTCGCGCCCGGCACCACCGACGCGTTGTTCGCCGCCGGCGCGCACCGCCGCGGCCTGCCGACCGACGCGCTGACGCTGACCTCCACGGGCTGGTACCCGCGGGTGGAGAGCCCGGCGTTCGTGATCACCTGCTCGCGCGACCTGATCGACCATGTCCTGCGCACGCAGGTCTTGAAGGACACCAGGATCAGCGTGTGGGAGTCGACCAAGGCGGTCGGCCTGGTCGGCGATGCCACCAAGGTCACCGGTGTGCGCATCGAGCGTGACGGCGGCGAGGAAGAGGTCGTCTCCGCGGACTTCGTCGTCGACGCCGCCGGGCGCCGGTCGAAGGCGCCGCAGTGGCTGGTCGAACTCGGCCTGCCGCAGGTGGAAGAGGAGCTCGTCGACTCGGGACTCGCTTACGCCGGACGGATTTTCACCGCACCCGAAGGCGCCGGCGACGACATGCCGGTGGTCATCATCCAGCCGCAGCCCGGCACCGGCCAGCCAGGCCGGGGCGCGACGCTGCTGCCGATCGAAGGCGGCCGCTGGATCGTCACGATGACCGGCACCCGTGGCGGCCAGCCGTCCACCGCGGATGACGAGTTCATCAAGTTCGCCAGGTCGATGCGGCACCCGATCGTCGCGAACCTGGTCGAAAAGGCCGTGCCCACCGGGGAAGTCCGGCCGTACCGGGGCACCGGGAACTGGCGCCGGTTCTACGACCGGCTGCCCGTGCCCGAGTGCTTCGTCGCGATCGGCGACTCGGCCGCGGCGCTGAACCCCGTGTACGCGCACGGGATGTCCGTTTCGGCGCAGGGTGCGCTGGCACTGCGTGGCGAGCTCGACCGGATCGGGCTCAAGCCGGGTCTCGCCGAGGCCGCGCAGAACGCCATCGCGCAGTGCGCGGACTGGCCGTGGGCGATGGCCGCCGGTCAGGACCGGGCCTTCCCCGACGTGAAGTCGAACGTCGAGGTCGAGTTCAGCGAAGAGGAAGCCGCGTTCGGCATGGCGCTGGCGCAGCAGTCGATCATCGACCCCGAGGTCTGCAAGACGACGCTCGAGGTCTACACGCTGATGGCGTCACCGGCGAAGATGGCCGAACTGGCCGCGAAGCTGTTCGCTCCGGACCGCCCCACCGGGCCGGTGCTGAGCGAAGACGAAGCCATCGCTCAGTTCCCTGAGCTTCGTGACCTGCATCTGCCCCACTCGGCGGCCTCCCCCTCTGCCGACTAAGGCCGAACCCCGCGTAGGTCACCCCATGAGAGCAGTGGCCGCCAGGCGATGACCTCGCCTGGCGGCCATTGTCAATTGGGGTGTACCTGGGCATCTAGGGGCGGCTGGGGGCCTTGTAGGGGTTGGCGGGGTGTGGGGGCGTAAGTACTTTGGAACTCGCGGGATGACGCTCTGACCTGGCCTTATTCAGTGATTTGTATAGCTGAGCAGATTGGGTTTCTCCACCGATTTCAGTAGGGATGGCCTTGGTGAGCAACGAAGAGAAGCTTCTTGATTACCTCAAGCGAGCGACTGCTGATCTTCGGGAAGCCCGCAAGCGTATTGCCGACAACGAACGGCAGGAGTCCGAACCGATCGCCATCGTCTCGATGGCCTGTCGCTTCCCCGGCGGCGTGCGCACGCCGGAAGACCTGTGGCAGCTGGTGAGTACGGGCACCGACGCGATCTCGGACTTCCCCGTGGACCGGGGCTGGGACACCGAGGGAATTTACGACCCGACGCCCGGTGTGCCCGGCAAAACGTATTCGCGTGAGGGTGGCTTTCTGCACAATGCCGCCGAGTTCGACGCCGACTTCTTCAAAATCAGCCCGAAGGAAGCCGTCGAGACCGATCCCCAGCAGCGCTTATTGCTCGAAGTGGCTTGGGAGGCTCTCGAGCGCGGCGGTATTGACCCGGTTTCGCTCAAGGGGAGTTCGACCGGTGTTTTCGCCGGGGTGATGTATCACGATTACGGTATCGCGGGCAGTTCCGGTTCCATTGTTTCCGGCCGCGTTTCCTACACGCTCGGACTCGAAGGCCCGGCGGTCACCGTCGACACCGCGTGTTCCAGCTCTTTGGTCGCGCTGCACTGGGCCATCCAGTCGCTGCGGCGCGGCGAATGCCAGCTCGCGCTCGCCGGCGGCGTGACCGTGATGGCCACCCCCGAGACCTTCGTCGGCTTCAGCGAGCAACGCGGGCTCGCCGCCGACGGCCGCTGCAAGTCCTTCGCGGCCGCCGCCGACGGCACCGGCTGGGGCGAGGGCGCCGCGATCCTGTTGGTGGAACGGCTTTCCGACGCGCGCGCGAACGGTCACCCGGTGCTCGCGGTGATCAAGGGCAGCGCGGTCAACCAGGACGGCGCGTCCAGCGGGCTCACCGCCCCGAACGGCCCGTCGCAGCAGCGGGTGATCCAGAAGGCGCTGGCCAACGCCAAGCTCACCGCCGCGGACGTCGACGTGGTCGAGGCGCACGGCACCGGCACCAAGCTCGGCGACCCGATCGAGGCGCAGGCGCTGCTCGCCACCTACGGCCAGGACCGCGAGCGCCCGCTGTGGCTCGGCTCGCTGAAGTCCAACATGGGCCACACCCAGGCAGCAGCCGGTGTCGCCGGGATCATGAAGATGGTCCTGTCGATCCAGCACGGCCTGATCCCGCAGACGCTGCACGTCGACGAGCCGAACACCCAGGTCGACTGGGAAGCGGGCAACGTCAAGCTGCTCACCGAGGCGCAGCCGTGGCCGGACCACGGCCAGCCGCGCCGCGCCGGTGTCTCGTCGTTCGGCATCAGCGGGACCAACTCGCACGTCATCGTCGAGCAGGCGCCGGAACCCGAGGAAGAGCCCGAACCAGAACCGGTCACGGTGACTGGGAAGGTCGTTCCGTGGCTGGTGTCCGGCAAAACCGCTGCCGCGCTGCACGATCAGGCCGCGCGTTTGTCCACTGTGGATGCTGACCCGCTGGACGTCGCGTACTCGCTCGCGACCACCCGCACCTTCCTGGAGTTCCGGGCGGCCGCACTCGGCGGTGACCTGCCGAAAGCGACTTTCGGGCAGGTCAAGGGCGGCAAGCTCGCCTTCCTCTTCACCGGTCAGGGTGCCCAGCGCATCGGCATGGGCCGCGAGCTGGCCGAGCTGTTCCCGGTGTTCCGTGACGCGTTCGACGCCGCCGTCACCGAGATCGACAAGCACCTCGGCTGGCCGCTCAAGGACGCGGTCTGGGGCGACGACCAGGCGAAACTCAACCGCACCGGCTACACGCAGCCCGCGCTCTTCGCCGTCGAGGTCGCGCTGTTCCGGCTGCTGGAGTCCTGGGGCGTCAAGCCCGACTTCCTCGCCGGGCACTCGATCGGCGAGCTGGCCGCGGCGCACGTCTCCGGCGTCTTCTCACTCGAAGACGCCGCGAAACTCGTTGTGGCGCGCGGAAAACTGATGAACGCGCTGCCCGAGGGCGGCGCCATGATCGCCATCCAGGCCAGCGAAGAGGAAGTGCTCCCGCACCTGACCGACGAGGTCGGCTTCGGCGGCATCAACGGCCCGCGCTCGGTCGTCGTGTCCGGCTCCGAAGCGGCCGCGACGAAGATCGCCGAGCAGTTCAGCGACCGCAAGACCAAGCGCCTCGCCGTCTCGCACGCGTTCCACTCGCCGCTGATGGAGCCGATGCTCGCCGACTTCCGCAAGGTCGCGGCCACGATCACCTTCGGCAAGCCCAGGATCCCGATCATCTCGACGCTCACCGGCCAGCCCGCGACGGCCGAGGAGCTCAGCTCGCCCGACTACTGGACCAAGCATGTCCGCCAGCCGGTCCGCTTCCTCGACGCCATCCGCACGCTCGAAGGCAAGAACGTCACCAGCTTCCTCGAGCTGGGCCCGGACGCGGCGCTGACCGCGATGGGCCCCGAGTGCCTCGAAGGGGATATAGCAGGCTTTATCCCGACCCTGCGCCGCGAGCGGTCCGAAGAGGCCGAGCTGGTCGGCGCGCTCGGGACCGCGTTCACCCGCGGTGTCACCGTGAACTGGGCGAACTTCTTCGCCGGGCGCGGCGCGAAGCGGGTCGATCTGCCGACGTACGCCTTCCAGCATAAGCACTTCTGGATCGACACCACCGCGGTCACCCAGGACGTGGCCGGGGTCGGGCAGATCGCGGCCGAGCACCCGCTGCTGGGCGCGGTCGTGCCGTCGCCGGAGTCCGGTGGCGTGGTGCTGACCGGCCGGCTGTCCTTCGAGACGCACCCGTGGCTGGCCGATCACGACGTGCTCGGCTCGGTTCTCGTGCCGGGCACCGCGTTCGTCGAACTCGCCGTCCGCGCCGGTGACCAGGTCGGGACCGGCCGGATCGAAGAACTCATCCTCGAGGCGCCGCTGATCCTGCCGCCGCGTGGTGGCGTTTCCTTGCAGGCGGTCGTGGGGGCCGATGACTCCGGCTCCCGCAGCATCGGGATCTACTCCGGTGGCCAGGACGAGCCGTGGACCAGGCACGCGACCGGCACCTTGGTCGAGAGCAGCGACACGGCCGGGTTCGATCTCGCCGAGTGGCCGCCCGCCGGCGCGACCCCGATCGACGTCGAAGGCGTTTACGAGAAGCTGGTCGGCCGTGGTTACGGCTACGGGCGGACGTTCCAGGGCCTCAAGTCGGCTTGGCGGCGCGGCGACGAGCTGTTCGCCGAGGTCGCGCTCCCGGAGGGCTCCGGTGCTGAGCGCTTCGGCCTGCACCCGGCGTTGCTGGACGCGGCCATGCACGTCGAGCTGCTGTCCGACAGCGACGAGACGCTGCTTCCGTTCTCCTGGAACGGGGTTTCGCTCTACGCGGTCGGCGCGTCAGCCGCCCGTGTGCGGCTGTCGAACGGCCGCATCGAACTCGCCGACCTCTCCGGCAACCCGGTGCTGTCGGTCGACAACCTGGCCGCGCGGGCGATCTCCGCCGACCAGCTCGCCACCACGAACGACTCGCTCTTCCAGGTCTCCTGGGTGCCGGTCCGCACCCCGGAGACGGCCCCATCTGTCGACACGTGGCAGGCGGCCAGCAGCGACGATGTCCTCATCGGGATGCGCGAGAACGCCTACGCGCTGCTGGAAAAGCTCCAGGCTTCGGAGGAACCCCTCGTCGTCGTCACCGAGCGCGCGATGGCGGTCGGAGCGGACGACGACGTCGACCTCACCCAGGCGCCGCTTTGGGGCCTCGTCCGCGCCGCGCAGGCCGAGGAGCCCGGCCGGATCGTGCTGGTCGACACCGACGGCTCGCTCGACGTCGCGGTCGCCGCGGCCGCGGGCGAAGCCGAAGTCGCCATCCGCGGCGGAAAGCTCCTGGCCCCGCGTCTCACCAGGGCCGAGAAGTCCGATGTGGACATCGAGTGGGACGAGCACGACACCGTCCTGATCACCGGCGGCACCGGCGGTCTCGGCGCCCTGTTCGCCAAGCACCTCACCACGCGCGGCGTGCGGCACCTGGTGCTGACCAGCCGCCGCGGCATCGACGCGCCGGGTGCGCTGGAGCTTCAGCACGAGCTGGAAGACCTCGGCGCGACCGTCACCATCGCCGCCTGCGACGTCTCCGACCGGAGCGCGCTGGCCACGCTCATCGCCGCGCACCCGCTGACCGGCGTGGTGCACGCGGCGGGCATCCTCGACGACGCCACCCTCGCGTCGCAGAGCGCCGAGCGCTTCGACAAGGTGTTGCGCCCCAAGGCCGACGCCGCCTTCTACCTGCACGAACTCACCGCCGAGGCCGGGCTCAAGGCCTTCGTGCTCTTCTCGTCGGCCGCGGGCACGCTCGGCGGCTCGGGGCAGGCGAACTACGCCACCGCGAACGTTTTCCTCGACTCGCTCGCCCAGCACCGCCGTGCCGCCGGGCTGCCCGCCGTCTCGTTGCCGTGGGGCCCGTGGGCGGAGGTCGGCGGCATGGCCGACCAGCTGTCCGACGCCGACCTCGACCGGCTGGCCCGCGCCGGAACCCCGGCGATCGTCCCGGCCGAAGGCGTCGCGCTGTTCGACGCGGCACTGCGCACGGACGCCGCGCTGGTGCTGCCGATCCGGCTCGACCTCGGCGCGCTGCGCAACCAGGGCAGCCTGATTCCGGCCATCCTCACCGGCCTGGTGCGGGTCCCGAACCGCCAAGCCGCCAAGGCGGGCAGCATCACGGCTGGTGGCCTTGAGACCCGGCTCGCCGGGCTCGACGAGGCGGGCCGCGACCGGCTGCTGCTGGAGCTGGTCACCAAGCACGTCGCAGGCGTCCTCGGGCACTCCTCGGCCGACGCGATCGAGCCGGACAAGGCGTTCTCCGACCTCGGCTTCGACTCGCTCGCCGCCCTCGAACTACGCAACCACCTGCACGCCGACACCGGCCTGCGTCTCCCCGCGACGCTGGTCTTCGACTACCCGAGTTCGCGCGCGGTCGTCGGCTACCTCAAGCAGGCCCTCGGCGGCGCGGCCAAGGCCGTCACGGTCACCACGACGGCCGTCGCCGACGACGAGCCGATCGCGATCGTGTCGATGGCCTGCCGGTTCCCCGAGATCAAGAACCCCGAGGAACTCTGGCAGTTCCTCATGGCGGGCAACGACTCCGTGTCGAGCTTCCCGCTGGACCGCGGCTGGGACATCGAGAACCTGTACGACCCCGAGCCGGGCAAGCCGGGCAAGACGTACAGCAAGTTCGGCGGGTACATGCACGAGGCGGGCGAGTTCGACGCCGCGTTCTTCGACATCTCGCCGCGCGAGGCGATGGAGATGGACCCGCAGCAGCGGATCCTGCTCGAAACCGCCTGGGAGACCTTGGAGCGCGCGGGCATCGACCCGACTTCGCTGCGCGGCAGCTCGACCGGCGTGTTCGCGGGCGTCATGTACCACGACTACCTGGGCTCCAGCCCCGGCAGTGTCGTCTCCGGGCGCGTGTCCTACACGCTGGGTCTCGAGGGCCCGGCGGTCACTGTGGACACTGCCTGCTCGTCGAGCCTGGTCGCTTTGCATTGGGCCACCCAGTCTTTGCGGCGCGGTGAATGCTCGCTGGCACTCGTCGGCGGTGTCACCGTTATGTCCTCTTTGGACACTTCGGTGGAGTTCAGCCGTCAGCGCGGCCTTTCGGTCGACGGCAGGTGCAAGTCCTTCGCGGCCGCCGCCGACGGCACCGGCTGGGGCGAGGGCGCCGGGCTTCTGCTGGTCGAGCGGCTTTCGGACGCACGCAAGAACGGTCACCCGGTGCTGGCGATCGTCAAGTCGACCGCGGTCAACCAGGACGGCGCGTCCAACGGCCTGACCGCGCCGAACGGCCCCTCCCAGCAGCGGGTCATCATGCAGGCGCTGGCCAACGCGGGCCTGAAGACCGCCGATGTCGACGCGGTCGAGGCGCATGGCACCGGCACCATGCTCGGTGACCCGATCGAGGCGCAGGCGCTGCTCGCGACCTACGGCCAGGAGCGCTCGAACCCGTTGTGGCTGGGCTCGATCAAGTCGAACCTGGGGCACACGCAGGCCGCCGCCGGTGTCGCCGGGATCATCAAGATGGTCCTCGCGATGCACAACGGCGTGCTGCCCAAGACGTTGTTCGTCGACGAGCCGTCGCCGAAGGTCGACTGGACCGAGGGCGCGGTCGAGCTGCTGACCGAGCCGGTCGAGTGGCCCGAGACCGGACGGCCGCGCCGCGCGGGCGTGTCGTCGTTCGGCATCAGCGGCACCAACGCGCACGTGATCATCGAGCACGTCGAGCCCGAAGAGGCCGTGGCCAGCGAGGATTCGCTGGTCCCGGTGGTCATCACGGCCAAGGACGAGGTCGCGCTGGCCGAGCAGGCCCAGCGTCTGCTGTCCTCTGTGGACACCAGCCTGACCGACCTGGCCTACTCGCTCGCGACCTCGCGAGCCGCCCTGGAACACCGATCGGTTTTTGTGGTGGGCAACCGGGATGAGCTGCGCGAAGGCCTGACCGCGCTGGTCACCGGGGAGGTCAAGGGCACCACCAAGGTCACCGGCTCGACGGCCTTCCTCTTCACTGGCCAGGGGGCCCAGCGTCTCGGCACGGGGCGGGATTTAGCGGGCTTTATCCCGGTCTTCGCCGAAGCCTTCGATGCCGTGGTCGCGGAGCTGGACAAGCACCTCGACCGGCCGCTGAAGGAGGTCGTCTGGGGCGAGGACGCGGACCTGCTGAGCCAGACCGTCTACACCCAGAGCAGCCTCTTCGCCATCGAGGTCGCGTTGTTCCGGACCGTCGAGGCGTGGGGTGTGACCCCGGACTTCCTGGCCGGGCACTCCATCGGTGAGCTGGCCGCCGCGCACGTCGCCGGGGTGCTCAGCCTCGAGGACGCGGCCAAGCTGGTCGCGGCTCGGGGCCGGCTGATGAACGCGCTGCCGACCGGCGGGGCCATGGTCGCGATCCAGGCGACCGAGGACGAGGTCAGGCCGCTGCTGACCGAGGCCGTGAGCATCGCGGCGATCAACGGGCCGCGCTCGATCGTCGTCTCCGGCGACGAGTCGGCCGCGCTCGCGATTAAGGCGCACTTCGAGGCCGACCGCAAGACGACGCGGCTCAAGGTGTCGCACGCGTTCCACTCGCCGCTGATGGAGCCGATGCTCGCCGAGTTCCGCGAGGTCGCCTCAACCCTGACGTACCACGCGCCGAAGATCCCGATCGTCTCGAACGTCACCGGCGAGCTGGGTGACGTGACCAACGCCGAGTACTGGGTCACGCACGTCCGCGAGGCGGTCCGGTTCGCGGACGCCATCACCTACCTCGAGTCGCGCAACGTCAGCACGTTCATCGAGCTGGGCCCGGACGCCGTGCTCACCGCGATGGGCCAGGAGAGCGCGGATAAAGCGGGCTTCATCCCGGTCCTGCGGCGCAACCGGCCCGAGGAGCGCGAGCTGCTTTCCGCGCTGGGACAGGCTTTCGAGCGCGGGATCAAGGTTGACTGGGAAGCGTTCTTCGGCGGCAAGGCACACCGTGTCGACTTGCCGACTTACGCGTTCACGCACCAGCGCTTCTGGATGAGCAACGCCGCCGGCGCGGGCGACGTCGCCAGCCTCGGCCAGAACCCGGCCGAGCACCCGCTGCTCAGCGCGGCCGTCGAACTGCCGGACAGCCTGGTGCTGACCGGCCGCCTGTCGACGGAGGCACAGCCGTGGCTCGCCGATCACGACGTGCTCGGCTCGGTCGTCTTCCCCGGCGCGGGACTCGCCGAGCTGGCGCTCGCGGCCGGAGCGCACGTCGGCGCCTCCACCCTCGCCGAGCTGACCGCCGAAAAGCCGTTGGTGCTCAACGAAAACCGGGCGCTGAGGGTCGTCGTCGGCGCGCCGGACGAAGAGGGCGGCCGTGAGGTCACCATCCACTCGCGGGGTGACGACGAGGCGTGGACCCGGCACGCGGTCGGCACGCTGATCACCGCCTCGGTGACGTCGTCCGACGACCTCACCCAGTGGCCGCCCGCCGGGGCGACCGCGATCGACGACCTGTACGAGAACCTCCTCGCCCAGGGCTACGCCTACGGACCGGCTTTCCAGGGTCTCAAGGCCGCCTGGCGCAAGGGTGACGATCTTTTCGCCGAGGTCGCCGTCGAAGACGCCGGGACGTTCGGCCTGCACCCCGCGTTGTTCGACGCCGCGTTGCAGGTCAGCAGGCTCGACGGCGGCACGAGACTGCCGTCCGTGTGGACCGGGGTTTCCCTCCACACGGCCGGCGTAGCGGCGCTGCGGGTGCGCGTCTCACCCGCAGCGCCGGGCCAGCTTTCCGTGTTCGCCGCCGACGAGGAGGGCCGCCCGGTCCTCAGCGTCGAGTCGCTGGTCACGGAACCCGTTACGGCGGACCAGTTCGCCACCGGACGGCTCGACGCGCTGCACCGCATCGACTGGATCCCGGTGCGCACGATCCCCGCGGAGATCGAGGCCGAGTACGTCGACAGCTGGCAGTCCGGCTCGGACGTGCTCGCCGCCGCGCAGGCCAACGCGGCGACGGCGCTGGCGAGGATCCAGCAGCCCGGCGAGGCCGTGTTCGTGATCGACGGCAGCCTGGCGCAGGCCCCGGTGCGCGGCCTGGTCCGGGTCGCGCAGGAAGAGCACCCCGGGCGGTTCGTGCTCGTCGAGACCGACGGCTCGGGCGACCTGGCCGCCGCGGTCGCCTCGGGTGAGCCGGAGCTGCGGATCAGCGGTGGCGTCACGCGGGTGCCCAGGCTCGCCAAGGTGTCCACAGTGGACGCACCGGTGACCTGGCCGGGAACCGTGCTGGTCACCGGCGGAACGCACGGCGAGGACATCGCCCGGCATCTGGGCGCCGAGCACCTGGTCTTCTTCGACGGTGACCCCGCCGACGCGGACGCGCTCGCCAAGGTGCTCAACGACATCTCCGAGGAGCACCCGCTCAGCGCGGTGATCCACGCCCCCGCGCCCGCCGCGACGGCGCTGGTCGACTCGCTCACCCCGGAGCAGCTCGCGGAGGCCTTGCGGCACAAGGCGGCCGCCGCCTACAACCTGCACGAACAGACCCGCGATCTCGCGAACTTCGTCGTGCTCGCCTCGGCGACCTCCTGGCTCTACGGAACGGGACAGGCCGCGTCGGCCGCGGGCGACTGCTTCGTCGAAGCCCTCACCCAGCTGCGGCAGGCGGAAGGCCTGCCCGCGACGACGCTCGCCTTCGGCGCCTGGGGCGAGCCCAACGAGACGTTCACCGCGCTCGGACTGCCCGAACTGTCCACAGAGGACGGGCTCGCGGCGTTCGACGCGGCGTTGTCCGCGCCGGAAGCGCTGGTCGTGCCGATCCGGCTGGACCACGCGACCCTGCGTGCCCGGGCCGGTGAGCTGCCCGCACTGCTGTCCGGCCTGGTCAAGGTGCCTGCCAAGCAGGCCGGGGACAGCGGCGCCGAGCTGCGCAAGAAGCTCGCCGGGCTGCCGGACGACGAGGTCGACCGCGTGCTGCTCGACGTGGTCCGCACGCATGTCGCGGCCGTGCTCGGGCATGCCGGGCCGGAGTCGATCGAGCCGGGCCGCGCGTTCAAGGAACTCGGCTTCGACTCGCTCGCGGCGGTCGAGTTGCGCAAGCAGCTGACCGCGGCGACCGGGCTCTCACTGCCCGCGACCCTGGTCTTCGACTACCCGACCTCGCTGGAGGCGGCCGCGTTCCTGCGTGCCGGGATCGCGCCGAACGCTGACCCGACCGCGCCGGTGCTGGAGGAGGTCGAGCGGCTGGAACAGCTGCTGGCCTTGGTCCCGGCCGACGGCACCGCACGCATCACCGCACGCTTGGAAGCGTTGCTGCGTAAGTGGAATGACGCGCAGACCGCTGTCGAAACGACTGAGACCGACTACGAAGACGCCACTGACGACGAACTGTTCAACATGCTTGACAACGAGCTCGGCCTCTAGGCGAACGAGGGATCAATGAGCAGCAGCAACGATGACAAGCTCCGGGACTATCTCAAGCGAGCCATGGCCGACCTGCAGTCGACCAAGAAACGCCTGCGTGAGGTAGAGGCCAAGGACCACGAGCCGATTGCCATCGTTTCGATGAGTTGCCGCTTCCCCGGCGGGATCTCTTCGCCGGAAGCGTTGTGGGACCTCGTGAACGAGGGCCGGGACGGGATCTCGACGTTCCCGGAGAACCGCGGCTGGGACACCGAAGGCCTGTACGACCCCGAGCCGGGCAAGCCGGGTAAGACGTACTCGCGCGAGGGCGGCTTCCTGCACAACGCGGACGAGTTCGACGCGGACTTCTTCAAGATCAGCCCGAAGGAAGCGGTCGAGACCGACGCGCAGCAGCGGCTGCTGCTGGAGACGTCATGGGAGGCGTTCGAACGCGCGGGCATCGACCCGCATTCGCTGAAGGGCACCAAGACCGGGGTCTTCGCCGGGCTCGTTTACCACGACTACGGCCTCGGCGGCGGCATCGGCGTGCTCGGCGCGGTCGCGTCCGGGCGCATCGCCTACTGCCTCGGGCTCGAAGGCCCGGCGGTCACGGTCGACACCGCGTGCTCGTCGAGTTTGGTCGCGCTGCACTGGGCCATCCAGTCGCTGCGGCGCGGGGACTGCTCGCTGGCGCTCGCCGGTGGGGTGACCGTCATGGCCACGCCCGCCGCGTTCGTCGGCTTCAGCGAGCAAGGCGGCCTGGCGCTCAACGGGCGTTGCAAGGCGTTCGCGGCGGCGGCCGACGGCACCGGCTGGGGTGAAGGCGTCGGGCTCCTGCTGCTGGAGCGGCTTTCCGACGCTCGCAAGAACGGTCACCCCGTGCTCGCGCTGGTGCGCGGTTCCGCGGTCAACCAGGACGGCGCGTCCAACGGCATCACCGCGCCGAACGGGCCTTCGCAGCAGCGGGTCATCCGCGACGCGCTGGCCAACGCGCAGATCGCCGTCGAGCAGGTCGAACTGGTCGAGGCGCATGGCACCGGCACCAAGCTCGGCGACCCGATCGAGGCGCAGGCGCTGCTCGCCACCTATGGCCAGCGCCCCGCCGACAAGCCGCTCTACCTGGGCTCGATCAAGTCCAACATCGGCCACGCGCAGGCGGCTGCGGGGGCCTCCGGGATCATCAAGATGGTCCAGGCGATGAAGCACGACAAGATGCCGCAGACGCTGCACGTCGACGCGCCGACCCCGCAGGTCGACTGGTCCGCGGGCAACATCTCGCTGCTCACCGAGCCGCGGCCGTGGCCTGCCGGTGAGGAACCGCGGCGCGCGGGCATCTCGTCGTTCGGGCTGTCCGGCACCAACGCGCACGTGATCATCGAAGAGGCTCCCGCCTTCGAGGAGCCGGAAGCCGAAGCGCCGACGGTGACCAGCAGCGTGCTGCCGCTCGTCGTCTCGGGTAAGGGCGCCGCCGCGCTGACCGCGCAGGCTCAGCGTCTGCTCGACAATCTCGGCGAGACTTCCTTGCTGGACCTGGGTTTCTCGCTCGCCACCACACGGTCCGCTTTGGACAATCGCGCGGTCGTGATCGCCGAGGGCCGCGACGAGTTCGTGCGCGGCCTGACTGCGCTGGCCGCGGGGGAGACCCCGGCCGGAGTCGTCCAGGGCGTCACACGCTCGGACGGGCTGACCGCGTTCTTGTTCACCGGCCAGGGCGCCCAGCGCATTGGCATGGGACGGGATTTAGCAGGCTTTATCCCGTTCTCGGAAGCCTTTGACGCGGCCGTCGCTGAGCTGGACAAGCACCTCGACCGGCCTTTGAAAGACGTCGTCTGGGGTTCCGACGCGGACTTGCTGAGCCAGACCGTCTACACGCAGTCGGGGTTGTTCGCGATCGAGGTCGCGCTGTACCGGCTCATCGAGTCGTGGGGTGGGAAGGCCGACTTCCTGGCCGGGCACTCGATCGGTGAACTCGCCGCCGCGCACGTCGCGGGGGTGCTCTCGCTGGAGGACGCCGCCGCGCTGGTCGCGGCTCGCGGGAAGCTGATGAACGCGCTGCCTTCCGGTGGCGCGATGGTCGCGATCCAGGCGTCCGAGGACGAGGTCACGCCGTTCCTGACCGAGGGCGTCGGCATCGGTGTGATCAACGGGCCGAACGCCGTGGTCGTGTCCGGCGAGGAGGAGGCCGCGCTCGGCGTGGCCGCCGCGTTCGAGGCGCGGGGCCGCAAGACCAAGCGGCTCAAGGTGTCGCACGCGTTCCACTCGCCGCTGATGGAGCCAATGCTCGCCGACTTCCGCAAGGTCGCCGAGGGGCTCACCTTCCACCCGCCGAAGATCGCCATCATCTCGACGCTCACCGGGCAGCTCGCGACCGCCGAGGAACTGACCTCGCCGGACTACTGGGTGCGCCACGTCCGCGAGGCCGTCCGGTTCTCCGACGCGGTCCGCAGCCTGGAAGCCCGCAACGTCACCACGTTCGTCGAACTCGGCCCCGACTCGGCGCTCGCCGCGATGGGCCCGGACTCGCTGGTCACCGACGAGGACATCGCGTTCGTGCCGGTGCTGCGGCGCGACCGGCCCGAGGAGCGGGAGCTGGTCACCGCGCTCGCGCAGGCGTGGGCACGCGGCGTCAAGCTCGACTGGTCGGCGTTCTACGCCGGGCGCGGCGCGCGGCGCGTCGACTTGCCGACGTATGCCTTCCAGCACAAGAACTTCTGGTGGGACACCAGCAAGGCGCATCAGGCGGCCAGCGCCGACCCGGTCGACTCGGCGTTCTGGGACGCGGTCGCGGGCCAGGACTTCGGCGAGCTGGCCGAGCGGCTGAACGTCGAGGCGTCCGCGCTCGGTGAGGTGCTGCCCGCGGTGTCGACCTGGCGCGACAAGTTCCGCGAGCAGTCCCTTGTGGACACTTGGCGGTACAAGATCGCCTGGAAGCCGGTCACTCCGGAGTCCAGCCCGGCCATCGGCAACTGGCTGGTCGCCATCCCGGCAGGGCAGAAGGACCACCCACTGATCACCAAGATCTTGGGCGCGCTCGGTGAGACCACCACCGTGGTGCCGCTCGAAGTGTCCAACGAGGACCGAGAGACCCTCGCCAAGGGGCTGCGGCCGCACGCGCCGGACGGCATCCTTTCCTTGCTGGCGTTGGACGACACGATCGACAGCACGGTCACCTTCATCCAGGCGATCGGCGACGCCGGGCTCGACGCGCCGATCTGGGCGGTCACCTCCGACGCGGTCGCGGTCGACCGGCCCGACGAGGTCCGCAACGCCGTCCAGGCGTCGGCATGGGGCCTCGGCACTGTGCTTTCGCTCGACCTCGGCACATCCTGGGGCGGCATGGTCGACGTCCCGTCCGACGCCGACGACGCGACCATCGCGCGGCTCGCCGGGCTGCTCGGCGGGGTCGAAGACGACGCGCTCGCCGTGCGCGGCACCGGGATCTACGCCCGCCGCATGGTCCGCGCCTCGGTCGGCACGGCAGCCCCGGCGCGGGAGTGGAAGCCGAACGGCACCACGCTGATCACCGGCGGCACCGGCGGGCTCGGCGCGCACCTCGCGCGCTGGCTCGCGGGCAAGGGTGCCGAACACCTCGTCCTCACCAGCCGTCGCGGCCGCGACGCGAATGGCGCTGCCGAACTCGAAGCCGAGCTGACCGTGCTGGGCACCAAGGTCACCATCGCGGCCTGCGACGTCGCCGACCGGGACTCACTCAAGTCGATGCTCGACGGGCTCGACGACCTGCGCTCGGTGGTCCACGCGGCCGGGGTCTCGCAGCGCATCGCGCCGCTGTCCGACCTGCCGCTGGACGAGTTCCTGGAGGTCGGGCACGCCAAGATCGCCGGCGCGGCCAACCTCGACGAGCTGCTGGGCGACCGCGAACTCGACGCGTTCGTGCTGTTCTCGTCCGGCGCGGCGGTCTGGGGCAGCTCGCACCAGAGCGCGTACGCCACCGGCAACGCCTACCTCGACGCACTGGCGCACCAGCGCAAGGCCCGCGGGCTCGCTGCGACCTCGGTCGCGTGGAGTTCGTGGGCGGGCGGCATGGTCGACGAGGAACTCGCCGCCATGATGCGCCGCATCGGCGCGCCCGCGATGGAGCCGCGGCTCGCGCTCGCCGCGTTGCAGCAGGCCTTGGACCACAACGACAGCCACATCGTGGTCGCCGAGATCGACTGGTCGGCGTTCGCGCCGACGTACACGATGGCCCGCCCGAGGCCGTTGCTCGACGCCTTGCCCGAGGTCAAGGCGATCCTCGACGGCGCGGACGAGCCTGCTGACCAAGGCCAGAACGAGCTGATCGCCAAGCTCGGCGGGATGTCCGAAGCCGAGCAGGCGCGGGCGCTGCTGGAGTTGGTCCGCAAGAACGTCGCGGCCGTGCTCGGCTACGACGACCCGTCCGGCGTCGAGCCGACGCGGGCGTTCAAGGACCTCGGGTTCGACTCGGTGTCCGCGGTCGACCTGCGCAACCGGCTCGCGTCGGTGGTCGGCAAGAAGCTGCCGACCACCATGGTGTTCGACCACGCGAACCCCAAGGCGCTGGCCGAGTTCATGCGCGGCGAGGTCGCGCCGAAGGCAGGCGCGTCCGGCGGGATCACCGCCGAGCTGGACAAGCTCGAAGCGACCGTGGCCGCGCTGGGCGCCGACGAACTCGAGCAGGCCAGGGTCACCGCGCGGCTGCAGGCACTGCTCGCGAAGGCGAACGAAGCACTCGGTTCCGGCGAGGACGTCGGCGGAAACCTGGAGGACGCGTCCGCCGACGACGTCTTCGACTTCATCGACAAAGAACTCGGCCTGGCCTGAGAGGCGGACGTCATGCGTACCCAGACGGACGACACCCGTGCACAGCTGGACGACACGCGTGCACAGACGGACGACACGCCCGGCACGCGGGTGACCGCGCGCGCAGTTCGAGGACACAGCGTGCGGGGGCATGGGGAGAAGGGGGAGCCGGTGTGCTGGCTGCCTGCGCAGGGGTGCTGGCCAGGCAGGACGGTGAGCTGGTTGCCCGTCCAGGTGAGCCCGCACGCGTCGATCGACCATTCGTGACTAGATAAGGACTGGGACTGAAGATGGCGAACGACGAAAAGCTCCTCGGCTACCTCAAGAAGGTCACGGCGGATCTGGCGCAGACGCGCCGCCGCCTGCAGGAGGTGGAGACGCAGGAGCAGGACCCGATCGCGATCGTGTCGATCGGGTGCCGGTTCCCCGGCGGGGTCAACTCCGCCGAGGACCTCTGGGACCTCGTCGCGGAGGGCCGTGACGCGATCTCGGAGTTCCCCGAGGACCGCGGCTGGAACGTCGATGAGCTGTACCATCCCGACCCCGACCACCCCGGCACGTCGTACGTGCGCGAGGGTGGTTTCCTCGACGCGGCGGGGGATTTCGACCCGGAGTTCTTCGGGATCTCGCCGCGTGAAGCGCTCGCCATGGACCCGCAACAGCGGATCATGCTGGAACTGGCGTGGGAAGCACTCGAAAAGGCCGGTATCGCACCCGAATCCCAGCGGGGCGCGCCGGTCGGTGTCTTCGTCGGTTCCGGTTTCCGTGACTACGAGGGCCTGCTGATCAACGCGCCCGAGGTCGCCGAGGCCTACATGGGCACCGCGGTCGCCGCGTCCGTCCTTTCCGGACGCATCTCCTACGCGCTCGGGCTCGAAGGCCCGACGATCACCGTCGACACCGCGTGTTCGTCGAGCCTGGTCGCGATGCACCTGGCCGCGCAGGCGCTGCGCAAGAAGGAATGCTCGCTCGCGCTGGCCGGTGGTATCGCCGTCATGGCCACGCCGGACGGGTTTGTCGCGTTCAGCCGCCAGCGCGGCCTGGCGAAGAACGGGCGCTGCAAGCCGTTCTCCGAGTCCGCCGATGGCACCGCCTGGGGTGAAGGCGCCGGGTTCCTCTTGCTGGAGCGGCTTTCCGACGCTCGCAAGAACGGTCACCCGGTGCTCGCCGTGCTGCGCGGCAGCGCGGTCAACTCCGACGGCGCGTCCAACGGCCTCACCGCGCCGAACGGGCCGTCGCAGCAGCGTGTCATCCGGCAGGCGCTGAACGACGCCCGCCTGTCGCCGTCCAATGTGGACGCGGTCGAGGCACACGGCACCGGTACCACGCTCGGTGACCCGATCGAGGCGCAGGCCGTGCTCGCGACCTACGGGCAGGGGCGGGAGCGGCCGCTGTACCTGGGTTCGATCAAGTCGAACATCGCGCACGCGCAGGCCGCGTCCGGTGTCGGTGGCGTGATCAAGATGATCATGGCGATCCAGCACGGGTTGCTGCCGAAGACACTGCACTTCACCGAGCCTTCGTCCCATGTGGACTGGAGCGCGGGCAATGTCGAGCTGCTCGCCGAGGCCACGCCGTGGCCCGAGACCGGCGAACCTCGCCGCGCGGGCGTCTCGTCGTTCGGTGTCAGTGGCACGAACTCGCACGTCATCATCGAGCAGGCCCCCGAAGCGGAAGTCGTCGAGGCCGTCGCGCCGAATTGGCCCGCCGACACTCCGGTCCCGCTGCTGCTGTCGGGTCGCAGCGCGGACGCGCTGAAGGCTCAGGCTCGCAACCTGCTCGACGTGGACCACGACCTGCTCGACACCGCGTTTTCGCTGGCCACCACCCGGTCGCCGCTGACTTACCGCGCGGTCGTGCTCGCCGAGGACACCGACTCCGCGCGCACTGGCTACGACGCCGTCGCCGCTGGTGAGAAGCGCGCAGGCGTGTTCTCCGGCTTCGCCTCCGAGGGGTTGACCGCGTTCCAGTTCACCGGCCAGGGCGCCCAGCGCCTGGGTATGGGGCGGGATTTAGCAGGCTTTATCCCGGTCTTCGCGGAGGCGCTGGACGCCGTGCTCGCGGAGCTGGACAAGCACCTCGACCGGCCGCTCAAAGAGGTCATGTGGGGCGACGACGCCGACCTGCTGAGCCAGACCGTCTACACCCAGACCAGCCTGTTCGCGATCGAGGTCGCGCTGTACCGGCTGGTCGAGTCGTGGGGTGTCAAGCCGGACTTCCTGGCCGGACACTCGATCGGTGAACTGGCCGCCGCGCACGTCGCGGGCGTGCTGAGCCTTGAGGCCGCCGCCAAACTTGTCGCGGCTCGGGGCCGGTTGATGAACGCGCTGCCCACCGGCGGCGCGATGGTCGCGGTACAGGCGACCGAAGACGAGGTCCTGCCGTTGCTGACCGACGCGGTGAGCATCGGCGCGATCAACGGGCCGCAGTCCGTCGTCGTCTCCGGTGACGAGACGGCCGCGCTGGCCATCAAGGCGCACTTCGAGGAGCTGGGCCGCAAGACCACGCGGCTCAAGGTCAGCCACGCGTTCCACTCGCCGCTGATGGAGCCGATGCTCGACGAGTTCCGCAAGGTCGCGCAAAGCCTCGAATACAGCGCCGCGCAGATCCCGGTCGTGTCCAACGTGACCGGCCAGGTCGCCGACGCGCTGGGCGACCCCGAGTACTGGGTGCGCCACGTCCGCGGCGCGGTCCGCTTCGCCGACGGTGTCCGCACGCTGGCTTCCGAAGGCGTGACCAAGTTCTTCGAGCTGGGTCCGGACGGCGTGCTGTCGGGCATGGCGCAGCAGAGCGTGGAGGGCGAGTTCGTCGCCGCGCTGCGCAAGGACCGGCACGAGCCGACCGCGATCCTCACGGCGCTGGGTCAGCTGCACGCCACCGGTGTGCCCGTCGACTGGGCCAAGGTTTTCGAGGGCCGCGGCGCCCAGCGCGTCGAACTGCCCACGTATGCGTTCCAGCGTCAGCGTTTCTGGGTCGAGGCGAAGGCCGCGGCGAGCGACGTCTCGTCGGCGGGGCTGACCTCGACCGACCACCCGCTGCTCGGCGCGGCCGTGCTGCTCGCCGAGTCCGACGGTGTGGTCCTGACCGGACGGTTGTCCGCGAGCACCAACGCCTGGCTGGCCGATCACGTGGTCGGCGGCTCGATCCTGTTCCCGGGCACCGGCTTTGTCGAGTTGTCGACACGAGCCGGTGACCAGGTCGGCTGCGGCCGCATCGAAGAACTCAACCTGCAGGCCCCGCTGGTGCTGCCCGAGAAGGGCGGCGTTCAGGTCCAGGTGGTCGTGGGTGCCCGCGACGCCAACGGATCCCGCTCGATCAGTGTCTACTCGCGACCCGAGGACGCCGGTGACCTGCCGTGGACCCAGCACGCCGACGGTGTGCTCGGCGCGGGCTCGGCCGCCCCGGACTTCGACCTGAAGGCGTGGCCGCCCAAGGCTGAGCCCGTTGACCTGGAAGGCATCTACGAGGGCCTGGCCGAGGCCGGATTGCAGTACGGCCCGGTGTTCCAGGGCCTCAAGGCGGCCTGGAAGTCCGGCGACGAGGTCTACGCCGAGGTCGAGCTGCCCGAGAAGGCACACGGCGACGCCGCGAACTTCGGCCTGCACCCGGCCGCGCTCGACTCCGCGCTGCACGCCGTCGCGCTGACCGGCGTCACCGGCGACCGCGCCGCGCTCCCGTTCTCGTGGTCCACTGTGGACCTTCACGCCACCGGGGCGTCCAGCCTGCGCGTGCGGTTGACGCCGCTGCGCGACGGCGTGGTCAAGGTCCGGCTGGCCGACGCGGGTGGCAACCCGGTCGCCACGGTCGACTCGCTGACCCTGCGCTCGATCACGGCCGAGCAGATCGCCGCGGCCCGGTCGAGCTTCCACGACTCGCTGTTCCACCTTCAGTGGGCGCCGGTCCCGGACGTCGCCAACGTGGCGGCCCAGGAAGCCGAATCTTACGTCGTCGGTCACGGCACGACCGCCGCCGAAGTGCGTGAGGTCACCAATGCCGCGCTCGCCAAGCTGCAGGAATTCCTTGCGGTGGAAGGCGAAACCAAGCTCGTCGTGCTGACCAAGGACGCGATCGGCGGCGAGAACCTCGCCGGTGCGGCCGTCTGGGGCCTGGTCCGGTCGGCCCAGAACGAGAACCCCGAGCGGATCATCCTGGCCGACGGCACCGACGACGTGCAGGCCGTCCTCGCGACCGGCCAATCGCAGGTCATCGTCCGTGAGGGCGTCACCTACGCCGCCAAGCTCGCCCGCGTGCCGAGCGAGGACGCCGAGCCCGCGAGCACCTTCACGGCCGAGGGCACCACGCTGGTCACCGGCGCGTTCGGCACGCTCGGCCGCCTGTTCTCCCGGCACCTGGTCACGAACCACGGCGTCAAGAACCTGCTGCTCGCCAGCCGCCGAGGCGCGGCCGGAGCCGAGGACTTCGTCGCCGAGCTGACCGAGCTGGGCGCGAACGTCGAGGTCGCCGCGGTCGACGCCGCTGACCGTGCAGCTCTCGAAGAAGCATTGCGGGGCAAGGACATCACCGCGGTCGTGCACATCGCGGGTGTCATCGACGACGGCGTCATCGCCTCGCTCACCCCCGAGCGCGTCGACACCGTCTTCCGTCCCAAGGTCGACGCCGCGCTCAACCTGCACGAACTCACCGGCGACCTGACCGCGTTCGTCGTGTTCTCCAGCGCCTCCGGTGTGCTCGGCGCGCCGGGCCAGGGCAACTACGCCGCCGCCAACCACTTCCTCGACGCGCTCGCCGAACACCGGCGCGCCCAGGGCAAGCCCGCGCAGTCACTCGCTTGGGGCCTGTGGGCCGGTGGCATGGGCGGCACGCTCGACGACGCCGACAAGTCCCGCATCTCGCGCGGCGGCATGTTCCCGCTGTCGCCGGAGGACGGCACCGCGATGTTCGACGCGGCACTGTCCACAGGGGAGTCCGCGCTCGTCCCGGTCAAGCTCGACCTCGCGGGCCTGCGTGCCCAGGGCGACGGTCTGCACGAGTTCTTCCGCGGTCTCGTCCCGGCTCAGCGCCGGTCCGCTGCCGGTGTCAAGGCCGACTCCGACTCGCTGCGCCGCCAGCTCGCCGGGCTGCCCGAGGACGAATGGGAAGCGGCGCTGCTGACCATGGTCCGCACGCAGGCCGCCGCCGTGCTCGGCTACTCCGGCCCCGAGGCCATCGGCTCGGACCGGGCGTTCAACGAACTCGGCTTCGACTCGCTCACCGCCGTCGAACTCCGCAACGGCCTCACCGAGGCGACCGGCCTCAAGCTGCCCGCGACCCTGGTCTTCGACTACCCGTCGCCGATCGTGCTCGCGCAGTACCTGCTCGAAGAGGTCTCCGGCAGCGTCGGCGACGTCCCCGCGACGACCGCCGCCGCGATCGCGGACGACGACCCGATCGCCATCGTGTCGATGGCCTGCCGCTACCCCGGCGGCGTCAACTCGCCGGAAGACCTGTGGAAGATGGTCTTCGACGGCCGCGACGTCGTGTCGACGTTCCCCGAGAACCGCGGCTGGGACATCGACAACGTCTACGACCCCGACGAGACCCGCCCCGACACCAGTTATGTCAACGAGGGCGCTTTTCTTTACGAGGCCGACGAATTCGACCCTTCGTTCTTTGGTATCAGCCCCAACGAAGCACTCCTCATGGACCCGCAGCAGCGCCTGCTGCTCGAAGCGTCCTGGGAGACCTTGGAGCGCGCGGGCATCGACCCGGCCACGCTCAAGGGCAGCTCGACCGGTGTCTTCGCCGGGATGATGTACCACGACTACACCTACAACAGCTCCACCGGCGCGATCGCGTCCGGCCGGGTGTCCTATGTGCTCGGTCTGGAAGGTCCGGCGCTGACCATCGACACCGCGTGTTCCAGCTCCCTGGTCGCGCTGCACCTGGCGATCCAGGCACTGCGGTCGGGGGAGTGCTCGCTCGCGCTCGCCGGTGGTGTCGCGATCATGGCGACGCCCGAGATCTTCATCGAGTTCAGCCGCCAGCACGGGCTCGCCAAGAACGGCCGCTGCAAGTCGTTCTCGGCCGACACCGACGGCACCGGCTGGGGTGAAGGCGTCGGCATGCTGCTGGTCGAACGCCTCTCCGACGCACGCAAGAACGGTCACCCGGTGCTGGCGATCGTCAAGGGCACCGCGCTGAACCAGGACGGCGCGTCCAACGGCCTCACCGCGCCGAACGGCCCGTCGCAGCGCCGGGTCATCCGGCAGGCGCTGGCCAACGCGGGCCTGACCACCGCCGACGTCGACATGGTCGACGCGCACGGCACCGGCACCACCCTCGGTGACCCGATCGAGGCGCAGGCGCTGCTCGCCACCTATGGCCAGGGACGGCCGGAGGACCAGCCGCTCTACCTCGGCTCGATCAAGTCGAACATGGGCCACACCCAGGCGGCGGCCGGCGCGGCGAGCATCATCAAGATCGTCCACGCCATCCAGAACGGCATCATGCCGAAGACGCTGCACCTCTCCGAGCCGACGCCGGTGGTGGACTGGGACTCGGGCGCGGTCGAGCTGCTCGCCGAGCGCCGCGCCTGGCCGGAGCACGGCCGCCCGCGCCGCGCGGCGGTGTCGTCGTTCGGCATCAGCGGCACCAACGCGCACGTCATCATCGAAGAGGCGCCGCCCGTCCCGGCCGAGCCGGAGCGCGAGATCGAGCACCGGACCGTCCCGCTGGTGCTCAGCGCCCGCGGCACGGATGCCTTGAAGGCACAGGCTTCCCGCCTCGCGGACCTGCTGCGGGGCGAGGTCGACCCGTACGACGTCGGCTACTCGCTGACCCACACCCGCGCGATCTTCAACCAGCGCGCGGCGGTCATCGGGTCGACCCGTGAAGAGCTGATCGAGGGACTGAACGTCTTCGCGAGCGGCGAGAAGGCCGCGAACGTGGTCAGCGGCTCGACCAGCCAGGAAGCCAAGGTCGTCTTCTGCTTCCCCGGCCAGGGTTCGCACTGGCGCGGCATGGCGATCGAGCTGTACGACGCCGTCCCGGCCTTCGCCGCTAAGCTCGACGAGTGCGCTGCGGCGCTGCGCACGCAGACCGACTGGGATCTTCTTGCCGTGCTGCGGCAGGAAGAAGGCACGCCCGACTTCGAGCGCGTCGACGTCGTCCAGTCCGCGATCTGGGCGATCCTGATCTCGCTGTCCGCCGCGTGGCGGTCCTTCGGTGTCGAGCCGTCGGCGTTCGTCGGCCACTCGCAGGGTGAGCTGGCCGCGGCCTGCGCCGCGGGCGCACTGTCCCTTGAGGACGGTGCCAAGGTGGTCACCGCACGCGGCTTGATCTTGAACGAGGCGCTTTCGGGGCACGGTGGCATGATGTCGGTCGCGCTCAGTCAGGACGTCACGCGCGAGCGGATCGCGCGGTTCGGCGGCCGGGTGCAGATCTCGGTGGTCAACAGCCCGACGTCCACTGTGGTCAGTGGCCCGCCGGAGCTGCTCAAGGCGTTCTACGACGAGGTCAAGGCCGAAGGCGGCCGTGCCAGGATCATCCCGGTCGACTACGCGTCGCACTCCGATTACGTCGAGCCGGTGCGTGAGCAGCTGCTCGAGGCGCTCGCCGGGCTGACCCCGCGCTCGACCGAGATCCCGTTCTACTCCACGGTCGAGGCCGCGCCGATCGACACGGCGACCATGACCGACGAGTACTGGTACGGCAACCTGCGCAACCCGGTCCGCTTCGAGGAGACCACGCGCAAGCTGCTCGACGACGGGTTCACCCTGTTCATCGAGTGCAGCCCGCACCCGGGCCTGCTTGTGGCGGTCAATGAGACCTCCGAGGACGCGGGCGCGCACGCCGGCACGGTCAGCTCGCTGCGCCGGGAAGAAGGCGGGCTCCAGCGCTTCTACACCTCGCTGGCCGAGGCGTTCAACCACGGCGCGAAGGTGGACTGGGGCAAGGTGTTCCTTGGCGGCCGCCGCGTCGATTTGCCGACGTATGCCTTCCAGCGTCAGCGTTTCTGGATCCCGACACCGAACAACGGCGGCGACGTCACCACGGTCGGCCTGTCGGCGACCGAGCACGCGCTGCTGCCCGCGGCCGTGCCGCTGGCCGACTCCGACGGCATGGTGTTCTCCGGCCGCCTCGCGCTCGGCATCCAGACCTGGCTCGGTGACCACGCGGTCGGTGACACGGTTCTGTTGCCGGGCACCGGTTTCGTCGAACTCGCCATCCGCGCGGGTGACCAGGTCGGCTGCGGCAAGCTCGAAGAACTCATGCTTCAGGCGCCGCTCGTGCTTCCCGCCCGCGGTGGCATCCAGCTGCAGGCCGTGGTCGGCGCGCCGGACGCCTCCGGCTCGCGCCCGATCAGCATCTACTCGCGGGACGAGAACGCGGCGGCCGACCTGCCGTGGACCCAGCACGCGGTCGGTGTGCTCGGCCAGAACACGGGCGCGCCGTCGTTCGACCTGACGGCTTGGCCGCCGCAGGACGGCGAGAGCGTCGACCTGACCACGCTGTACGACGACCTCGCCGACGCCGGGCTCAACTACGGCACGATCTTCCAGGGCCTCAAGGCCGCCTGGAAGGTCGGTGAAGACGTCTACGCCGAGGTCTCGCTGCCCGACGGCATCAAGGGCGACGGGTTCGGCCTGCACCCGGCGATCCTCGACTCCTCGCTGCACGCGGTCGGCCTGACCAGCGCGATCGGGCAGGAGGCCTCGCTGCCGTTCCTGTTCTCGCGCGTCGAACTGTTCGCGTCCGGCGCGACCTCGCTGCGGGTGAAGGTCACCCCGATCCGCGAAGGCGAGGTCTCGCTCGAGATCGCCGACCCGGCCGGTCACCCGGTCGCGCTGATCGAATCGCTGGTGCTGCGCGCGATCGCGGTCGACCAGATCAACGCCGCCCGGTCGATCGTGGGCGAGTCGCTGTTCCGTATCGAGTGGCCGGAGATCCCGGCGACCGACGACTCGGTGTCCTATGTGCACTGGGACTCTGTCGGCGACGATGTGCCCGCTGTGGCCATTGTGGACAGTGTCGGCGGCAATGACGCCGAGTCCGTCCGCACGGCGACCCACCGCGTGCTGGCCGCGCTGCAGAAGTTCCTGGGCGACGACAAGTACGACGAGACCAAGCTCGTGATCCTCACCCAGGGCGCGGTTTCCGCGACCGGCGAGGACGTCACCGACCTGGCAGGTGCCGCCGTGTGGGGCCTCTGCCGGTCCGCGCAGTCGGAGAACCCGGAACGCATCATCCTGGCCGACGCTTACGAGTCCGAGCTGCCGCTGGTGCTCTCCAGCGGCGAGGACCAGGTCGCCGTGCGCGACGGCAAGGTCCACGTCGCCCGCCTCGCCCGCGTGGCGGTCGAACCGGCCGAGCACCCGGCGTTCGTGCCCGAGGGAACGGTGCTGGTCACCGGCGCCACCGGCACGCTCGGCGCGCTGGTCGCCCGGCACCTGGTGACCGAACGCGGGGTCCGGCACCTGGTGCTGACCGGCCGCCGCGGCATGTCGGCCGCCGGGATGCCCGAGCTGGTCGAGGAGCTGACCGGGCTCGGCGCCGAGGTCGAGGTCGCCGCGTGCGACGTCTCGAAGCGCTGCGAGGTCGCGGAGCTGCTCGCACTCATCCCGATGGCGCACCCGCTGACCGGCATCGTGCACGCGGCCGGTGTGCTCGACGACGGTGTCATCGCGTCGCTCACCCCCGAGCGCATGGACTTCGTGCTGAAGCCGAAGGTCGACGCCGCGCTCAACCTGCACGAGCTCACCCAGGAACTGGACATCAAGGCGTTCGTGCTCTTCTCGTCGGCCGGCGGTGTGCTCGGCGCGCCGGGTCAGGGCAACTACGCGGCCGCCAACGCCTTCCTGGACGCGCTCGCCGCGCACCGGGTCGCGAACGGGCTGCCCGCGTCCGCGCTGGCCTGGGGTTTCTGGGACCAGGCCTCCGACATGACCGGCGAACTCGGCGAGGCCGACCGGTCGCGCATGTCGCGCGGCGGTGTGCTGCCGCTGTCCTCTGTGGACGGACTGGAGCTGTTCGACGTCGGCAGCGGCCTGGCCGACCCGGCCGTGGTCCCGATCAGGCTCGACTTCAAGGCGATGAGCCTGGGCGAAGGCGTGCCGCCGATCCTGCGCGGACTCATCCGCGTCAGCTCGCGCCGTGCGGTCGAGGCCACGTCGGCCGCTCCGGGCGGGCTCAAGGAGAAGCTGGCCAGGCTGGCTCCGGCTCAGCAGGAGGACTTCCTGCTGGAGCTGGTGCGCACGCAAGCCGCTTCGGTACTCGGGCACTCCAGCGCCGACGCCGTCGAGCCCGAGCGCGCGTTCCGCGACCTCGGCTTCGACTCGCTGGCCGCCGTCGAGTTCCGCAACCGGTTCACCGAGGTCACCGGGCTCAAGCTGCCCGCGACGCTGGTCTTCGACTACCCGACCCCGGTCGTGCTCGCCCGCTACCTCGCCGGTGAGCTGGCCGGTTCGGGCGAGGAAGCAGCGGCCATAGCGGTCACCAAGGTCAACGACTCGGACCCGATCGCCATCGTCGGCATGAGCTGCCGCTTCCCCGGCGGCATCAACTCGCCCGCCGACCTCTGGAAGGTGCTCGAAGAGGGCCGCGACGTCGTCGGCGACTTCCCGGCCAACCGTGGCTGGGACATGGCCAAGCTGTACGACCCCGAGTCGACCCGCGAGGGCACGAGCTACGTCGACCAGGGTGGTTTCCTCTACGACGCGGCCGACTTCGACGCCTCGTTCTTCGGGATCAGCCCGAACGAGGCGCTGATCATGGACCCGCAGCAGCGGCTCCTGCTCGAATCCTCCTGGGAGGCCTTGGAAAGCGCGGGCATCGACCCCGGTTCGCTGGCGGGCAGCCCGACCGGTGTGTTCGCGGGCATGATGTTCCACGACTACGCCTACAACAACGCGACCGGCTCGATCGCGTCCGGCCGGATCTCGTACTCGCTCGGCCTCGAAGGCCCGGCGGTGACGGTCGACACCGCGTGTTCTTCGAGCTTGGTGGCCCTGCATTGGGCGATCCAGGCGCTGCGGTCCGGTGAGTGCAACCTCGCGCTGGCCGGCGGTGTCGCGGTGATGGCGACCCCGGCGATGTTCGTCGAGTTCAGCCGCCAGCGCGGGCTCGCGAAGAACGGCCGCTGCAAGTCGTTCTCGGCCGACACCGACGGCACCGGCTGGGCCGAGGGCGTCGGCATGCTGCTGGTCGAGCGGCTCTCCGACGCGCGCCGCAACGGGCACCCGGTGCTGGCGATCGTCAAGGGCAGCGCGGTCAACCAGGACGGCGCGTCCAACGGCCTCACCGCCCCGAACGGCCCCGCGCAGCGGCGGGTCATCCGCCAGGCGCTGGCCAGCGCCGGTCTCAAGGTGTCCGATGTGGACGCCGTCGAGGCACACGGCACGGGCACCACGCTCGGCGACCCGATCGAGGCGCAGGCGCTGCTCGCGACCTACGGCCAGGACCGCGAAGAGCCGCTGTGGCTGGGCTCGATGAAGTCGAACATGGGCCACGCGCAGGCGGCGGCCGGTGTCGGCGCGGTCATCAAGATGGTCGAGGCGCTGCGGCACGGCGTACTGCCGAAGACGCTGCACGTCACCGAGCCGACCCCGGTGGTCGACTGGGCGTCGGGCAAGATCGAGCTGATCACCGAGACCCGGCCGTGGCCGGAGACCGGGCGGCCGCGCCGCGCGGGCATCTCGTCGTTCGGCATCAGCGGCACCAACACGCACGTGATCCTCGAGCAGGCGCCAGCGGTCAAGGAACAACCGCGCCCGCAGGGTGTCGAACTGCCCGCGCTGCCGTTCGTGGTCTCCGGCAAGACACCGGAAGCACTGCGCTCGCAGGCCGCCAACCTCGTGTCCTTTGAGGACGGTGAGCTGACCGACGTCGCGTTCTCGCTCGCGACCCAGCGTGCCGCGTTCGAGCACCGGGCCGTGATCACCGCCGAAAGCCGGGAAGAGCTGGTCCGCGGGCTGAGCGCGCTGGCCAACGGCGAGGCTTCGGCCGGGCTGAGCGTCGGGCAGGCGCGCACGGGCAAGCTCGCGGCGCTGTTCACCGGGCAGGGTTCGCAGCGGATCGGGATGGGCAAGGAGCTGTACGACGCCTTCCCGGTGTTCCGCGGGTCGGTCGACGCGGCCGTCGCCGAGCTGGACAAGCACCTCGACCGGCCGTTGCTCGAGGTCATGTGGGGCGACGACCAGGAGCTGCTGAACCAGACCGTCTACACGCAGGCGGCGCTGTTCACCTTCGAGATGTCGATGTTCCGGCTGATGGAGTCGTTCGGCATCCGGCCGGACTTCCTCGCCGGGCACTCGATCGGCGAGCTGGTCGCGGCCCGCGCGGCCGGGGTCTTCTCGGTCGCCGACATCGCGAAGCTGGTCGCGGCGCGTGGTCGTCTCATGCAGGCTCTCCCGACCGGTGGCGCGATGGTTGCCGTGCAGGCGACCGAAGAAGAAGTCCTGCCGCACCTCAGCACTTCCGTGAGCATCGCGGCGATCAACTCGCCTTCGTCCGTGGTGGTCTCCGGCGACGCCGACGCTGTCTTGGCGATCAAGGCGCACTTCGAAGAGCTGGGCCGCAAGACCACACAGCTGCAGGTCTCGCACGCGTTCCACTCGCCGCTGATGGAGCCGATGCTCGCCGAGTTCCGCGAGATCGCGGCCTCGCTGAGCTACAGCGCGCCGGAGATCCCTGTCGTCTCGAACGTCACCGGTCAGCTGGCGACCGCCGAAGAACTCGGTGACCCCGAGTACTGGGTGCGCCACGTCCGCGACGCCGTCCGCTTCGCCGATGGGGTCAAGACGCTCGAAGCCCAAGGCGTCACGCGATTCCTGGAGGTCGGCCCCGACGGCGTGCTCTCCGGGATGGCACAGCAGACCGTCGAAGGCGACTTCACCGCGGCCGTGCGCAAGAACCGGCCCGAGGTGCCGACGCTGGTCGCGGCACTCGGTCAGCTGTTCGTGAGCGGGGTTTCCGTCGACTGGGCGGCCTTGTTCGCCGGTCGCGGCGCACGCCGCGTCGATCTGCCGACCTATGCGTTCCAGCGGCAGACGTTCTGGCTGGCCGAAGAGGTCGGCAAGGGCGGCGACGCGGCCTCGTTCGGCCTCGGCAGCGCGGATCACCCGCTGCTCGGCGCGGCTGTGCAGCTCGCGGACACCGACGGGGTGCTGTTCACCGGGCGGCTTTCGACGCAGACGCAGCCGTGGCTGGCCGATCACGCGGTCGGCGGGGTCGTGCTGTTCCCCGGCACCGGGTTCGTGGAACTCGCGGTCCGCGCCGGTGACCAGGTCGGCTTCGGTGTCCTGGAAGACCTGACGCTGGAAGCGCCGCTGGTGCTGCCGGACGCCGGGGTCGCGATTCAGGTCAGCGTCGGCGCGCCCGACGAGTCCGGGGTGCGGCCGGTGTCGATCCACTCGCATCAGGACGACGAATGGGTCCGGCACGCGACCGGTGGCCTGTCCGACAACGAGATCGAGTCCTTTGACCTGTACTCGTGGCCGCCCGCCGGCGCCGAGCCGATCGATCTCGACGGTCTTTACGACGGTCTCGCCGAAGCGGGGTTGGTGTACGGCCCGGCGTTCAGTGGCCTGCGGGCGGCTTGGCGTTCCGGCGAGGACGTCTACGCCGAGGTCTCGCTGCCGGAGGAGGTCGAAGGCGCCAGCTACGGCATTCACCCGGCGCTGCTCGACGCTTCGCTGCACGCGGTCTCGCTGACTTCCGCCGCCGGTGACGAGCCCGCACTGCCGTTCGCCTGGTCACGTGTGGCACTGCACGCGGCGGGCGCTTCTTCGCTGCGCGTGAAGGTCAGCTCGGCCAAGCAGGGCGAGGCGACACTGCAGGTCGCGGACGCGGCGGGCAACCCCGTGGTTTCCGTGGGCGCCTTGACGTTGCGTGCTTTCTCGGCCGACGCGATCGCCTCGAAGCCGTTCCACGAGTCGCTGTTCCAGCTCGACTGGCCGGTGGTTCCGGCTTCCGTCAACGGGCACGTGCCGGATGTTGTTGTCCTGCGGACGTCGCCGGGTACGGGCGTCGAGTCCGTGCACGCGGCGGCTCACCAGGCGCTGGCCGAGATCCAGGCCTTCCTGGCCTCGGACTCGACGGCCAAGCTGGTGGTTTTGACGCAGGGCGCGGTCGCGCTGCCGGGTGAGGACGTCACGGACCTCGCGGGTGCGGCGGTCTGGGGCCTGACCCGGTCGGCGCAGGCCGAGAACCCGGACCGGATCGTCCTCGCGGACGCCACGTCCGACGACATCGCGCTGATCATGGCCTCGGGCGAGCCGCAGGTGGTCGTGCGCGGCGGGATCGTGCACGCGGCCAGGCTGGCGCGAGTGGCTCGCTCTGCTGAGGTGGTCGAGCCGGTCACGTCGTTCCCGGCCGATGGCACGGTCCTGGTCACCGGCGCGACCGGCACGCTCGGCAAGCTGTTCGCCAAGCACCTGGTCACCGAGCGCGGGGTCGGCAAGGTGATCTTGACCAGCCGTCGCGGAGCCGCGGCCGCCGGTGTTCCGGAGCTGGTCAGCGAGCTGCGGACGTTGGGTGCGCAGGTGGAGGTCGCCGCATGCGACGCCGCCGACCGCGCGGCGGTTTCCTCGCTGCTGCAAAGCATTCCGGACCTCACGGGCGTGGTGCACGTCGCCGGTGTGCTCGACGACGGCGTGGTCACCTCGCTGACGCCGGAGCGGATCTCGAACGTCTTCCGCCCCAAGGTCGACGCGGCGCTGAACCTGCACGAACTCACGCGCGAGCTGAAACTGTCGGCCTTCGTGGTGTTCTCCTCGGCGGCCGGTGTGGTCGGCAACGCCGGGCAGGGCAACTACGCGGCGGCCAACGTCTTCCTCGACGCGCTCGCCACGCACCGCCGCGCGCAGGGCCTGCCTGGCCAGTCGCTCGCGTGGGGCATGTGGGCGTCGGAAGGCATGGCGGACACGCTGACCGAGGCCGAGCGCGAGCGCCTGATGACTGAGGGACTGTCCAATGAGGAGGGTCTCGCGCTCTTCGACACGGCGGGTGCTTTGGACCGGCCAGCGGTGGCGGTCATGCACCTGGACGTCAAGGCGCTGGCCAAGACCGAAGGCCTGCCCGAGCTGTTCCGCGGGCTGGTGCGCGCCGCGCCGAAACGTGCGGCGGCGTCTTCGGCCGGGCTCAAGCAGAAACTGGCCGGGCTCGACGCGGCCGAGCGCGGGGTCGTGCTGCTGGACCTGGTGCGCTCGCAGGCCGCGGCGATCCTCGGCCACGCCGGGCCGGAGGCGGTCGAGCCGGACCGGGCGTTCAACGAACTCGGGTTCGACTCGCTGACCGCGGTCGAGTTCCGCAACCAGGTCAACGCTTCCACGGGCCTGCGGCTGCCGCCGACCCTGGTCTTCGACTACCCGAACGCCCAGTCGCTCGCCGAGTACCTCGACGAGGAGCTGGCGCCTTCAGAGGAGGCCTCCAGCGAGGAACGGATCCGCCGCATCCTCACCTCGATCCCGTTCGCCCAGCTCCAGGCGTCGGGCTTGATGGACACCCTGCTCGAACTGGCAGGCGAGAAGCCCGCCCCAGCCGTCACCGAGGACGACGAGGGCGCCGACATCGACGACATGGACACCGACGCACTGATCAACATGGCCCTCTCCGACCTAGACCTCGAAACCTCCGACTGAGATCCCAGCACCTCGATATGACCCAGGAAGCGTGAGATGGCGAACTCTGACCAGAAACTTGTCGACGCGCTCCGGGCCTCGCTGAAGGAGACCGAACGTCTCCGCGCGCAGAACCGGAAGCTGTCGGCGACCTTGCGGGAGCCGATCGCGATCGTGTCGATGAGCTGCCGGTATCCGGGTGGCATCTCGTCGCCCGAGGACCTGTGGCGGGTGGTTTCCGACGGGGTCGACGCGGTGTCCGCCTTCCCCGAGGACCGCGGCTGGGATGTCGAGCGGATCTTCGACCCGGAGATGATCCGGCCGAACACCACCTACACCAACCAGGGTGGCTTCCTGCACGACGCGGCGCTGTTCGACCCCGCGTTCTTCGGGATCTCACCGCGGGAGGCGCTGGTCATCGACCCGCAGCAGCGGCTGCTGCTGGAGGCCTCGTGGGAGGCGCTGGAGCGCGCGGGCATCGACCCCGCGACGCTCAAGGGCAGCTCGACGGGCGTGTTCGCCGGGATGATGTATCACGACTACGCGGCCAACGCGAACACCGGATCCATTGCGTCGGGCCGGGTTTCGTACACGCTGGGCCTCGAAGGCCCGTCCGTCACCGTCGACACCGCGTGCTCCAGCTCTTTGGTCGCGCTGCACTGGGCGATCCAGGCGCTGCGGACGGGCGAGTGCGGGCTCGCGCTCGTCGGCGGCGTCGCGGTGATGGGCACGCCGGAGACGTTCGTCGAGTTCAGCAAGCAGCGCGGGCTGGCGAAGGACGGGCGCTGCAAGTCGTTCGCGGGCGCCACCGACGGCACCGGCTGGGGTGAAGGCGTCGGCATGCTGGTCATCGAGCGGCTGTCCGACGCGCGCGCCAACGGGCACCCGGTGCTCGCCGTGGTCAAGGGATCCGCGATCAACCAGGACGGCGCGTCCAACGGCCTGACCGCGCCGAACGGGCCGTCGCAGCGCCGCGTGATCAAGGCGGCGCTGGCCAACGCGCAGCTCACGCCCGAGCAGGTCGACCTCGTCGAGGCGCACGGCACCGGCACGACCTTGGGTGACCCGATCGAGGCGCAGGCGCTGCTCGCGACGTACGGCCAGGGGCGGGAAAAGCCGCTGTGGCTGGGCTCGATCAAGTCGAACATGGGCCACACACAGGCGGCCGCCGGGGTCAGCGGGATCATCAAGATGGTCATGGCGTTGCAGCACGAGACCATGCCGATGACCCTGCACGTCGACGAGCCGACGCCGAAGGTGGACTGGTCGGCTGGCAACGTCAAGCTGCTGACGGAATCGCGGGCGTGGCCTTCGACCGGGCAGCCGCGCCGGGCCGGGGTTTCGTCGTTCGGCATCAGCGGGACCAACGCGCACATCATCATCGAAGAGGCGCCCACTGCCGAAGCTGTCGAAGAAGAGGTCAAGCCACTTCCGGCGGTGCCTTTGGTGCTCTCGGCCAAGAGCCCGGAAGCTCTGCCCGCACAGGCCGCGCGCCTGCGTGAGTACCTGGTCGCGAATCCCTCAGTGTCCCTTTTGGACGTCGCGTCTTCGCTGGTGACCACTCGCGCCACCTGGGCACACCGCGCGGTCGTCGTCGGCGCCGACCGTGACGAACTCCTGCGCGGCCTCGCCGAGGTCGGCCCCGCGACCAAGATCAGCGGCTCGACCGCGTTCCTGTTCACCGGCCAGGGCGCCCAGCGCCTGGGGATGGGGCGGGATTTAGCGGGCTTTATCCCGGTCTTCGCGGAGGCGCTGGACGCCGTGCTCGCGGAGCTGGACAAGCACCTCGACCGGCCGTTGCGTGACGTCATCTGGGGTTCCGACGAGGACTTGCTCGCCCAGACCGTCTACACGCAGACGGGCCTGTTCGCGATCGAGGTCGCGCTGTACCGGCTCGTCGAGTCGCTCGGGCTCAAGCCGGACTACCTCGCCGGGCACTCGATCGGCGAGCTGGCCGCGGCGCATGTCGCCGGGGTCTTGTCCTTGGAGGATGCCGCGAAGCTCGTCGCGGCGCGTGGCCGTCTCATGCAGGCGCTGCCGACCGGCGGCGCGATGATCGCCATCCAGGCCACCGAAGAAGAGATCAAGCCGCTGCTGAACGAGGCCGTGAGCATCGCGGCGATCAACGGCCCGCGCTCGGTCGTCGTGTCCGGCGACGAGAAGGCCGCCATCGAGATCCAGGACGACTTCGCCGGGCGCAAGAGCACGCGGCTCAAGGTGTCGCACGCGTTCCACTCGCCGCTGATGGAGCCGATACTCGACGAGTTCCGCAAGATCGCTTCCAGTCTGACGTACCACGCGCCCAAGATCCCCGTGGTGTCCAATGTGACCGGTGAGGTGGCGCAGTTCTCCGCTGACTACTGGGTCCGCCATGTCCGCGACGCCGTGCGCTTCGCCGACGGGATCAAGTTCCTGTCCGGCAAGGGGGTCACGCGGTTCTTCGAACTCGGCCCGGACGGGGTGCTCACCGGCATGGCCCAGCAGTCGGTCGACGACGCCGTGCTCGTACCCGCGCTGCGCAAGAACCGCGACGAGGTCGCGACCCTCCTCAATGGACTCGGTCAGCTCCATGTGTCGGGTCTTTCGCCGCAGTGGAAGACGCTGTTCGATGGCCGCGGCGCCAAACGCGTCGACCTGCCGACTTATGCGTTCCAAAGGCAGCGTTTCTGGCTGGACTACAAGGACTACCTTGGCGACTCGTGGATCAGCACTGGGGGAGGGGACGTCTCGTCCGCCGGGCTCGACTCGGCCGGGCACCCGCTGCTCGGCGCGGTCGTGCCGTCGCCGGATTCCGAGGCCGTGGTGTTCACCGGGCGGCTGTCGGTGCAGACGCATCCGTGGCTGGCCGATCACGTCGTTGGCGGCTCGATCTTCTTGCCGGGCACCGGTTTCGTCGAACTCGCCATCGCGGCGGGTGACCAGGTCGGCTGCTCGGTGCTCGCGGACCTCACGTTGCAGGCGCCGTTGATCCTGCCCGAGAGGGGCGGCGTCTCGCTGCAGGTCGTCGTCGGCGCGCCCGGCGATGACGGCGCGCGGTCCGTCGATATCTACTCGCGCGGCGACGACCCCGACCTCCCCTGGACCGCGCACGGCACCGGCACGCTCTCGCCGGATGCCGCCGCGCCTGGGTTCGACTTGACCTCGTGGCCGCCCGCAGGCGCCGAGATCGAGGTCGAGGAGCTTTACGACGGCCTGGCCGACGCCGGTCTCGTCTACGGCCCGGTCTTCCAGGGACTGCGTGCCGCTTGGAAGTCCGGCGACGAGATCTTCGCCGAAGTGCAGCTGCCCGAGGACGTCGACACGTCCGGGTTCGGCCTGCACCCGGCGGTGCTCGATGCCTGCCTGCACGCCGTCGCGCTCGCCGGAGTCACCGGCGACCAGGCGGCGCTCCCGTTCTCGTGGACCCGTGTGGCCTTGCACGCTGCCGGGGCGTCAAGCCTGCGGGTCCACGTCAAACCCAGTGGTGACAGCGCGGTCACGCTGACCGTCGCGGACGCCACCGGCGCACCGGTGGCCTCGGTGGATTCCCTGGTGCTGCGGGCGATCCCCGCGGGCGCCGGGCCCGCCGGGTTCCACGACTCGCTGTTCGGCGTCGCCTGGACGCCGTTCACCGGGCTCGGTGAGCAGCCGGACGTCCACGTCCTGCGCACCGAGCGCGGCACCACGGCCGAGTCCGTGCACGCCGCCGCGCACCACGCGCTCGAAGCGGTGCGGTTCTGGCTGGCCGATCCCGGGTCCGCGCAGAGCACGCTGCTGGTGGTCACCCAGGGCGCGGTCGCGCTGCCCGGCGAAAACCTCTGCGACTTGGCGGGCGCGGCGGTGTGGGGCCTGGTGAAGGCGGCCCAGTCCGAGAACCCGGACCGGATCGTGCTCGCCGACGTCGAGGCGACCGTGACCGAGACCGACCTCGTGGCCATCGCGGGCTCCGGCGAGCCGCAGGTGGTGCTGCGCGGCGGGATCATGCACGCGGCCCGCCTGGTCAAGGTGCCGGTGGCCGAGGACGCCACGCCGGCGACGGTGTTCGGCGGGACGACGCTCATCACGGGTGCGGCGGGCACCCTCGGGCGGCTGGTCGCCAAGCACCTCGTCACCGAGCATGGCGTCAAGCACCTGGTGCTCACCAGCCGTCGCGGCGCGGCGGCTTCGGGTATCCCGGAGCTGGTTTCGGAGCTTACGGAATTGGGCGCCCAGGTGGACGTCGCCGCCTGCGACGCTGCCGACCGTGACGCGGTTTCCGCGCTGTTGCAAGGTATTCCGGACCTCAAGGGCGTGGTGCACGTCGCGGGCGTGCTCGACGACGGTGTGCTGTCGTCGCTGACGCCCGAGCGCGTCTCGAAGGTGTTCCGGCCGAAGGTCGACGCGGCGCTGACGTTGCACGAGCTGACCCGCGACCTCGACCTGTCGGCGTTCGTGCTGTTCTCGTCGGCCGCCGGCGTGTTCGGCAACGCGGGCCAGGGCAACTACGCGGCGGCGAACAGCTTCCTCGACGCGCTCGCCGAGCACCGGCGCGCGCAGGGCCTGGCCGCGCAGTCGCTCGCGTGGGGCCTGTGGGCCGAGGAAGACGCGAGCGGCATGGCGAGCGAGCTGAGCGAAGCCGACGTCGCGCGCATCACGCGCACGGGCGCCTCCGGCATCACGCCGGCGGAAGGCCTCGCGCTGCTGGACACCGCGTCCACTGTGGACCTCGGGGTGATCGTCCCGATGAAGCTGGACGTCAAGGCGCTGCAGGGCGTCGACGTCCCGCATCTCCTGCGCGGGCTCGTGCGCGCGCCGTCCCGTCGCGCGGCCAAGACGGACTCGGGCGCCGTTCGCCGTCGTCTGGCCTCTTTGGACAGTGGTGAGCAGGAGAGTGCCGTGCGCGAGCTGGTCCTCACGCACGCCGCGGCCGTGCTCGGCCACACCGACGCGGCGGCGGTCGACCCGGAACGCGACTTCCTCGAGTCCGGCTTCGACTCGCTCACCGCGATGGAGTTGCGCAACAGCCTCAACTCCGCGATCGGCCTGTCGCTGCCGGCGATGGTCGTGTTCGACAACAAGAACCCGGCCGAACTGGCCCGCTACGTGATCGCCCAATTAGGACAGTCGGAAACTCCGGCGGCCGAGGAATCCACCGAGACGCTGGGCGACCTGTTCCGCCAGGCGACGTTGACCGGAGCGATGCAGAAGGGTCTCACCCTGATGCGCGCGGCGGCCGACATCCGCCCGTCGTTCGCCTCCGCCGCGGATCTCGAAGCCCTGCCGTCACCGGTGCGGCTCGCAGAAGGACCTGCTCGTCCTCGCCTGATCTGCCTGGCGACGCCGATGGTCACCGGCGGCACGCACCAGCACTCCAGGCTCGTCCAGAACTTCAACGGCGAGCTGCACGTGAGCGCGCTGCCGACCCCCGGCTTCGCCAAGGGCGACCCGTTGCCGTCCACCTGCGACGCCGTCGGCGAGGTGCTCGCGAAGAGCGTCCTCGCGGCAGCCGAGGGTGACCCGTTCGTCCTGCTGGGCTACTCCTCGGGCGGCCTGCTGGCCTCGATCACGGCCTCGTACCTGGAAAAGCTGGGCACCCCGGCCGCGGGCGTCGTGCTGATCGACACCTACACGGTCAGCGAGGAGGGCGGCGGCGAACAGTCCGGCTTCTTCGAGCAGCTCGCGATCGGCCTGCTGGACAAGGAATCCTCGTTCGGCCAGTTCGACGCGGCCCGGTTGACGGGAATGAGCCGCTACATGGACCTCATCCCGAACTTCCACCTCGGCAAGCTCGAGTCCCCGGCCCTGTTCGTCCGCGCCCGCGACTCGTTCCTCCCCGACCCGGACTCCGACGAGTGGCGCGCCATGCCCTGGGACCCCTCGCACACCGACGTCACCACGGCGGGCACCCACTTCACCATCGTCGAGGACGACGCCGCCACCACGGCCGCCGTCATCCGCGACTGGTGGACCGCCACCTTCGACTGACGCCCTGGGCCTCGTGAGTGTTCCGGCCGGTTAGAACCGGCCGCAACACTCACGACCCCGACCTCTCGGGGCAGTGGCCATGGGCGAGGGGTTCCCCTGCTGCACCCAACGCAGCAGGGGAACCCCTCGCCCACGGCACGAAAGGCCAGCGCGAGTGGTAACTCTGCTCCGTTAGATGCAGCAGAGTTACCACTCGCACGCGCACCACCACCCAAGTCTGATCGCGCAGCGAGGGTGCCCCCGAGTGCTTACTACGCACCCAACGGCCCCCTCACTTCACCGCGAACGCGCACACCAGCCAGCCCAGAACACGCTATGGCTGGCTTGCCCCAGTTCGCGTTGATGAGGGGAGCCTTCATCCAGCTATGCGGGATGAAGGCTCCCCTCATCAACCCGCCCCTGTATGAAGGCTCCCCTCATACAGGGGCGAGTGCCCTTTGCGCCGCCCAACGCAGCAAAGGGCGCTCACCGCTCCGAACGACCGGGGTCGTGAGTGTTGCGGCCGGTTAGAACCGGCCGTACCACTCACGATACGGTCGGCGCCCGCGTCAGAGGCGGGCGGCTTGGGGGATGACGTCTGTGCCGAAGCGGGCGAGGATGGCGGGGTCGGGGAGGCCAGGGACGGCGCCGATGACGGCGTCGACGCCGAGGCCCGCCAGGCGCTCCAGTTCGGCGAGCAGGAGGTCGGTCTTCGCGCCGTTGTCGCCTATGTCCAGTATGTGATAGACGGTCTTGGTGATCTCGCCGTAGTCGCGGCCGAGGTCGTCGCAGTGCGCCCGGAGCACGGTCAGCTTGCGCTCCAGCTCGGGCGTGTTGAACAAATTGCACGCCTGGCCGTATTTCGCCACGAGGCGTAATGTCTTCCGCTCGCCGCTGCCGCCGACCATGATCGCCGGATGCGGGCGGCTCAGCACCTGCGGCGCGTTGAACAAGCGGTCCGCGGTGACGTGTTTTCCGGTGAATCCACCATTGTCGTCGGACCACATTTGCAAGACGAAGCGCAGGACCTCCTCGAGTAGTTCGAACCTTTCCGCTTGGGACGGGAAGGTGAATCCGAGCCCGCTGGCTTCCTCTTCGTTCCAGCCGGTGCCGATGCCGAGTACCGCGCGCCCTCCGGAAAGCACGTCGAGGGTCGTCACGATCTTCGCCAGCAGGCCGGGTGGGCGGTAGAGCGCGCCGGTCATCATGGCCATCAGCTTGGCGCGTTTCGTATGCGCGGCAAGGAAACCGAGCGTGGTGTACGACTCGAGCATGTCGTCGGCGCCCGGCGGGACGACCGGGTTGCGGTGGTAGGAGTCTTCCGGGATCTGGAAGAAATGATCCATCACCGCGATGTATTCGAAGTGCGCGTCATCCGCCGCGGCGACCACGGCGGCGAGGTCCGCGCCCAGTGCGGTGGGTCCGTTCGGCCAGGTGTACCAGGGAATTTGCAGCCCAAGTTCCATGTCTTGACCATAAACGAGCGTTTACTCACCCTCCGAACAGCGGAAAGAAGACTTCGTCAGAATCTTTCAAAAAGTGCAATCAATGCGCGATTCGTTGACATTTTCAGGAATCGGCTCCCGCTGAACGGGGCCCGCACGGGCTGTGACGACGGGAAAACGGACGTGTGATCGGACTGTCCGGGATAGGGGCGCATAGGGGGTTTCACGCGACGCTGTTTCCATTAGCGTCGGACCCAGCGGCGAAGGTCAGTACGCGTGAGGTGGGTGGCAGATGACTCTGGCTCCGAGTGTCAAGGGGACCGTGCCCTTCGGTGAGTACGAGACCTGGTACCGGGTCACCGGGGACCTGGGTTCCGGCAAGCCCGCGCTCGTCTTCGTGCACGGCGGGCCCGGCAGCACGCACGACTATCTCCTCAACGCCACGGAGCTTTCCGAACTCGGCAACCCGGTCGTGCACTACGACCAGCTCGGCAACGGCGGGTCGACCCACCTGCCGGACAAGGGCGCCGACTTCTGGACCGTCGACCTGTTCGCCCAGGAGCTCGACAACCTCCTGCGCCAGCTGGGCATCCAGGACAACTACGTGCTGTACGGCCAATCCTGGGGCGGACTGCTCGTGGCCGACCACGCCGCGAAGCAGCCGCAGGGGCTCAAAGGCCTCGTGATCGCGAACGCGCCGGCGTCGTACCCGTTGTGGCTGCAGGAGATGAAGGTGCTGCGCGACCAGCTTCCGCCCGGCAACAACGAGATCCTGCTCAAGCACGAGGCCGAAGGCACCACCACGAGTGACGCCTACTTCGAGGCGATGCAGCCCTTCTACGAGAAGCACGTCTGCCGTCTCAAGCCGTGGCCCCGCGACTTCATGGCGTCGTTCTACGAGATGTACAACGACCCCACCGTTTACTACTCGATGAACGGCCCGAGCGAGTTCCATGTCGTCGGCACGTTGAAGGATTGGGGCGTGATCGAAGGCCTGGCCGCCATCGAGGTTCCGACCCTGCTGATCTCTGGCCGCCACGACGAAGCCACCCCGGTGACCGTGCAGCCGTACGCCGACCTGATCCCGGATGTCAGCTGGGAGATCTTCGAGGAGTCGAGCCACATGCCACACCTTGAGGAACCCGAGCTGTTCATCCAGGTCATGAGCACTTACCTGAAGAGCCTCGGCTGATTCGCCGGCACCCCAGAGGTGTCGGCTAGGGGTTCTCGCGGGCAGGGCTCGGACCGCAGACTGAACCTGTTTTTCCAGCAGGGGAACCGAGCGCCACTCGCGAAGGGGTTAGCAGGACTATGGGAACCGAGGTCGGTACCGGCAGCGCGATAGTTTTCCCGGGCATGGGCCCGTCGCGTTTCGAGGACGTCGCCAAGTTCATGGTGATCAACCCCTTCGCGCGGAAACTCGTCGCGCTGGCCGATGAGCGGCTCGGCTACTCACTGGTCGATCGGTACCGCGAAACGGAAGGCGACTACTCGGAGTACGCCCAGGTCGCGTTTTTGGTCAACTGCCTGGCTTTGGCGCAGTGGTCGGAGGCGACGCTGGGCCTGAAACCCGACGTCTGCGTCGGCCCGAGCTTCGGCGGCAAGGCCGCGGCGGTGTACTCCGGCGCGCTTTCGTTCACCGACGGCGTCTGGATGACCCAGCAGATCGCCCGGTGCCTCGACGACTTCTTCGCCAAGGAACTCACCGACATCGTCACGCTGTCCTTCGCTCGCACGCCCGAGGACAAGCTCAAGGAAGTCTTGGCGGAGCTGGAAAGCCGGGGCTACTGGCACGAGATCTCGTGCACGGTCGACCACGACTTCCAGATGCTGTGCATCAGCGAGCACAAGATCGACGAGCTCAAGGATCTCATCCGGGCCGCGGGCGGCATGCCGATGTATCTGATGCGCCCGCCCATGCACTCCACCGCTTTCGGCGCGCTGCGCGAAAAAGCGGAGGCCGAGATCATCTCGAAGCTCGAGTTCGGTGAGCTCGTCGTCCCGGTGATCGCCGACCAGGACGGCACGCTGCTCACCAGTGGCGAGCAGGTCAAGAAGATGCTGCTCGACGGCTTCGACACCCCGGTCAACTGGCTGGACGTGGTCTCCGCGCTGCAGGCGCGTGACATCAAGAAGCTGTACGTGTCCGGCCAGGACGGGTTGTTCGGCCGGGTCGCGGTCACCACCAAGAACTTCGACGTCGTCGCGGTCAATCCGCGGCTGGCCATGCAGCCCCGCCGCCGGGGCACGGCCGCGTAGCCATCGTGGCCGCTCCCGCTCGCCTAGCCACGGCTGGCCCCAACGCAAAACGGCCCTTCCGGATCTCCGCGATCCGGAAGGGCGAGTTGGATTATGGGCGTTACGCCGGCTGCATCTTCTTCACGGTGCTCCAGAGCACCGAGGGCGAAGTGAAGGTCTCCATGCTCAGCGCGTCGTCGACGAACCGGACGTCGTACAGCGCCTCCAGCTGTGCGAGCAGTTCGACGGTGCCGAGCGAGTCGAGGCCGAAGTCACGCAGGGCGAGGTCGGCGTCGAGTGCTTCCTCTGGCGGGAGAAACGGCAGGTATCGGCGAAGAAGCTCTTCGAACTGCTCGTCCCACATGGCTGCTCCAGTCTTTCAGATCCGCGGGTTTTCACTGCTTAGGATGGCGACGCTATTGCACCCGCGCAGGTGAGAACAACCCGTACCAACCCCTGTTCGTCACGCCGACGGCGCTGAGAATGTATCTCTCCGACGCCCCGTTGTTCCTCTTCTGAAGGGGGCTCGCGGGTGTTGCCCGAGTAGGAGGAAAAAATGACACAGGCCCTCTACGAAAGGTTCCTGCGCGGGCTCGCGGTGTCACCCGACGCGCCCGCGCTGCGCCTCGCGACGGAGACGGTCACGTACGCGCGCGCACACGAGACCGCCTTGCTGTGGGCGGGATCCCTGCTCGCCGCCGACCAGACGCCGCGCGTGATCGGTGTGCTGGCAGGAAAAGGCTTCGAGTCGTACGTCGGGATTCTCGCCGGGCTGTACACCGGCGCGACCGTCGTCCCGCTGCACCCCGACTTCCCGGTGGTGCGCACGCGCCGCATGTTAGACCTGTCCGGCGTCGCCGCGATCATCGTCGACGCCAAGGGTTTGGCGTCGCTGCCCGACATCTACGGCGACGAACTCGACATCCCGGTCTTCGCGCCGGGCGCCGACATCGATGGCAGGTTCACGGCCATCGAGGCGAACCCGGCGCACGCGCTGACCGAGCCGAAGCCGGTTCAGCCGAGCGACACCGCGTACATGCTTTTCACCTCCGGTTCCACCGGGCGGCCGAAAGGCGTGCCGATCAGTCACGGCAGCACGCATCACTATTTCGAACTTCTCGACCGGCGGTACGACTTCGCCGCGTCCGACGTATTCTCGCAGACTTTCGATTTGAACTTCGACTGCGCGATGTTCGATCTTTTCTGCGCGTGGGGCGCCGGCGCGAGCGTGCAGTACATCCCGCCTGCCGCCTACCGGGACATCCCGGCCTTCCTCGCGGAACACGACGTCACCGTGTGGTTCTCGACGCCCAGCGCCATAGGCCTTATCCGAAAGATGGGCGGACTTGACAAAGATTCCATGCCAGGACTGCGCTGGAGCTTCTTCGCGGGTGAAGCCTTGCGGATGACCGACACGGCGGACTGGCAGCAGGCGGCCAGCGCGTCGACGGTCGAGAACCTGTACGGGCCAACGGAACTGACCGTCACCGTCACCGGCCACCGCTGGGACCCCGCGACCTCGCCGTCGCAGGGCATCAACGGGCTGGTGCCGATCGGGGAGATCCACGAAGGCCACGAATACGTCCTCGTCACACCCGACGACGGTTTCTCCGACGTGGAAGGAGAACTCTGCATCACCGGCCCGCAGATGACCGCGGGCTACCTCGACCCGGAGGACAACAAGGGGCGCTTTCTCGAACATGACGGAAAAACCTGGTACCGCACGGGTGACCGGGTTAGGAAGCTCGACGGCGGGGTACTGGTCTACCTGGGCAGGCTGGACGCCCAGGTGCAAGTACAAGGCTGGCGAGTGGAATTGGCCGAAATCGAGCACGCGCTCCGTGAATGCGCCGGAGTCGAGGACGCCGTCACGGTGACACGTTCCGCTGACGGCACGACCGAATTGGTCGTCTTCTACACGGGTGAGGTGACCTCTCCGGTGGTACTGGCGAAGCAGCTGCGGACCATTCTTCCGGTCGGCATGCTGCCGAGGCAGTACCAGCACGTCGGGGAGTTCCCGCTCAACTCGAATCGCAAAGTGGACCGCCCAACCCTCGCGACCAGGGCAAACGACATGCTCGCCGTCGCGGGTAGCAAGGGGTGACGCACAGCGCGTGACAATTCACGCGCTGAGCGGCGCCCTCGGGGGGACCCCTGTTAGGGGAGCCTAGGGGTATGACGAACGTATGTATCTAGGTAGCCTCTTTTCAGGGCCGAGAACCCGGTAGCTGTTTCACAACACCGATGGCCTGGATTTCTTCCTCGAACATGGAGAGCGGCTGTGGATACGTACGCTAACGACATCAACGGTCTTTCCGAGCTGCTGCCGAACGGTGGCGAGCTCATTCACAACCTGTTGGACGAGGCCGTAGCCGAGTACCCGACCTCGAGCGCCGTCCGTGACGCGAAAGGCGTCTGGACCTACACCGAACTGGACGAGGTCAGCAAGGCGTTCTCCGCCTGGTTGCAGGAGCGTGGCGTCAAGCCCGGCGACCGCGTCATGGCGCAGCTGCCGAGCGAGCGCGAACTGGCCGCCTACTTCATCGGCGCCTCCCGCGCCGGCGCCATCTTCGTGCCGCTGCACCCGAACATGAAGACCTACCACATCAAGTCGGTGCTGCAGAACTCCGAGCCGGTGCTGGCGATCACCGTCGGCGCGCAGGTCGGCAAGATCGCCGAGCTGACCTCGATCCCGGTGCTCGACATCACCGAGGTCTTCCCCGAGGTGCTCGACCTGGTCGGCAAGCCGGAGATGACCCCGGAGCGGGAGATCAGCCCCGAAGACGTCGCCGTGCTCATCTACACCTCGGGTTCGACCGCGGCTCCGAAGGCGGTAATCCTTCCGCACCGCCAGGTTTGCTTCGCCTCGCGCTCGCTGCAGGCCGACCTGGGCTACAGCCACGACGATGTCGTCTTCTGCCGCTTCCCGCTCTCGTGGGACTACGGCCTGTACAAGGTGCTGCTGGCGATCCTCGGCCGCTCCGAGATCGTGCTGGCGGGCGAAGAGTCGGATCTGGTGCTGCTGAAGAGAATGCGCGAAGTCGGTGCGACCATCGTGCCGATCGTGCCCTCGCTGGCCACCATGATCGCCACGCTCGCCCAGCGCGACCACGAGAACCTGCCGCCGATCCGCATCTTCTCCAACACCGGCGCCGCGCTGCCCGCGCCGACGATCGCCGCGCTGCGCGAGGCGTTCCCCGGTGTCAAGGTGGTCCGCCAGTTCGGCCAGACCGAGTGCAAGCGCATCTCGATCATGCCGCCGAGCGAGGACGGCCAGCGCCTCGATTCGGTCGGGCGTCCGTTGCGGGGCACCAAGGTCTTCATCATGGACGAGGACGGCAACAAGCTTCCGGTCGGCGAGGTCGGCGAGATCGTCGCCGAGGGGCCGCACGTCATGCCCGGCTACTGGAACAACCCGGAGCAGACCGCGCGCGCCTTCCGCACCGACCCCGACGGCGTCACCCGGCTGCACACCGGCGACTACGGCAGCATGGACGCCGACGGCTACCTCTACTTCGAGGGCCGCCGCGACGACATGTTCAAGCGCAAGGGCGTCCGGATGTCGACCATCGAGATCGAGGCCGCCGCGATGGACATCCCCGGTGTCCGCGTCGCCGCCGCGATCCCGCCCGCGGCAGGCCGCGACCTGACCATCTTCGTGGAGAGCGAGCTCGGCTCGCACGTCGTGCTCCGCGAGCTGGCCCAGCGTCTCGAGCCGGCCAAGGTCCCCGCCGTCTGCAAGGTCGTCGCGGACTTCCCGCTGACGCTGCACGGCAAGAACTCGCGCCAGACACTGGTCGAGCTGCTGGAAGGGACCGCGAAGTGACCCGATTCCATGAGCTGGCCGAGAAGTTCGGCACGCCGACCTACGTCTACGACCTCAACGAGGTCCAAGCCGCACGCGACGAACTGCTCGCCGCGCTGCCTGAAGAGTTCAAACTGTTCTACGCGTTGAAGGCGAACCCGCACCCGGAACTCGTCCGGGCGCTGCGGGAGGGCTCGGGGGGCAGGCTCCACCCCGAGATCAGCTCAACCGGTGAACTGGCCGCCGGTCTCGCCGCCGGATACTCCGGAGAGGACTTCCTCTACACCGGACCGGCGAAGACCTACGGTGAGCTTCACGAAGCCATCAGCAAGGGTGTCCGCAAGTTCTCGACCGACTCGGTCACCGACGTCCAGCGCGTCGCGGCCGTCGCGAAGGAACTGGGCGCTGTCGCCGAGATCCTGTTGCGGGTCAACAGTTCCACGGCGAGCGCGTCGACGGGCATCCGCATGACCGGCACCCCCTCGCAGTTCGGTTTCGACGCCGAGGTGCTGCCGGAGGTCATGCCTGAGCTGCGGGCGATCGAGGACGTCGAGCTCACGGGGTTCCACTTCTTCCCGCTGAGCAACGCGAAGGACGAGGAAAGCCTGATCGCCGAGTTCCAGGGCACCATCGCTCTGGCGGCGCAGTTGCAGGCGGACCTCGGTCTGGAGCTCAAGTTCCTCGACATCGGGGGCGGCTTCACCAGCCCCTACGGCGTTCCGGGCGTGCGGGGGCATTACCCCAAGCTCCGGGACGAACTGGCCAACGCGCTCGACACGCATTTCCCGAACTGGCGGACGAACGGTCCCCAGCTCGCCTGTGAGTCGGGCCGGTTCCTGATCGGCGCCAGCGGCACGCTGCTGGCGAGCGTCAGCAACGTCAAGGTCAGCCGCGGCCGCAAGTTCGTCATTCTCGACACCGGGATCAACGCCTTCGGTGGCATGTCGGGGCTCGGCAGGTTGCTGCCGGTCGCGGTCGCCGTCGAAACCGGAGAGAAGACCGAACGCGCGAGCCTGGCCGGACCGCTGTGCACCCCGGGCGACCTGCTCGGCCGAGAGATCGAGGTCCCGATCTACGAGCCGGGCGACACGGTCGTCATCCCGAACGTCGGTGCCTACGGTCCCACCGCCAGCCTGTTGATGTTCCTCGGACGGCCCGCCCCGACCGAGGTCATCGTCCGCGGAGACGAAGTGGTTTCCGTATCCCGTATTGAGCACGAACGTTCGTACCAGGTGGGTTCCGCGGCGCAATAACCATTTATGGATATTGCGCCAGGAAATTCACAGCCTGGGTGAATCGTGCCGTGTAGTCGAGCTTATCCCGCCTGAGTGAGAGTATTCGGAGCACACCATGACCAGCATGCTGAACAAGAACTCGACGGTGACCTACCTGCCGGGCTGCAGCCCATTCGACGCCCCGCAGGTCGCAGAGAAGGAAACCGTCGTGGTGACCAGTGTCGCGTCGGATTCGCACACCTGGAACCTGGTTTACCTGCAGTTGCTGATCGAGGAGCTCGGCTATGAGGTCGTGAACCTGGGTCCGTGCGTGCCGGACGAGCTGATGGTTTCGGAATGCCGCGACATCGACCCGGCGATGGTCGTCATCTCCAGTGTCAACGGCCACGGCTACCAGGACGGCATGCGCGTGGTCGGCCAGCTCCGCGAGGCGCTGGGCGACACCCCGATGGTCATCGGTGGCAAGCTGGGCATCGCCGCGGGCGGTGACACGAGCTTCCTCGACGAGCTGCTCGAAGCCGGCTTCGACGACGTGTTCGAAGACGGTGTCCGCGGTGTCGAGGAGTTCAAGGCGTTCGTCGCGTCGATCCCGGCACGCACGGCTCGCCGCACCGCCACCGTCACCCCGCTGCGGAGGGTTGCATGATCACGGTCGTCCCGGACGAGGGCTCCGAACTGGCGGAGACGCCGGTCGATTTCGGAGCCTTCGTCCGCAAGATGGGCGGGGCCGCCTCCGGCGGCCTCGTCGTCCAGCCGCGCATGGGCATCAGCGCCCCGGAAGAGATGCGCGCCGGACTCATGGCCACCAAGGCGGCCAACGCCACCACGGTGGGCACCATCACGCTCGACAGCTACACCCGGGTCGGCAACCTCAAGGCCGCCGACACGGCGCTCCGTGAAGGGATCGGGCTCAACGGCTACCCGATCGTCAACCATCCCCGCAAGGTCACGCGGCACGTGCTCGCCGGCACGTGGGGCCAGGATTTCCCGGTGCAGATCCGGCACGGATCGGCGACCCCGCGCGACATCTTCTCGGCGATGATGGCGCTGCGCTTGAACGCGACCGAGGGCGGTCCGGTGTCGTACTGCCTGCCGTACGGGCGCACCCCGCTGGCCGACTCGATGCGCAACTGGGAGGAGTGCAGCGACCTGTTCGCGCAGCTACGCGAGATCGGCGTGGAGCCGCATCTGGAGTCGTTCGGCGGCTGCATGATGGGCCAGCTGTGCCCACCGAGCCAGCTCATCGCGATGGCCGTGCTCGAGGCGATGTTCTTTTATCAGCATGGTCTGCGGTCCATTTCCGTGAGCTACGCGCAGCAGACCAACATGGTGCAGGACATCGAAGGTGTTTTCGCCTTGCGCCGGCTTTGCCACGAGCTGGTCCCCACCGAAAATGTCCATGTGGTGATTTATGCCTACATGGGAGTATATCCGACAACGGAGGACGGTGCCTACCGTCTATTGGGACAAGCAGCTGAACTCGGGGTAACGTGCGGCGCCGAGCGCATCATCGTGAAAACGAAAGCCGAGTCGAAGCGCATTCCCGTGGTCGCCGAAAACGTCGAGGCACTCGAATACGCGAGCGGCGTCGCCGCCCGCACCAAATCACCCGCGGTCGGCTATTACGGCGAGGACACCGAGACCTACCTCGAGGCCAAGGCCATCGTCGACGCGGTGCTGAACTTGGACGCCGACGTCGGCCACGCGCTGCTCCTCGCGTTCAAGTACGGCTACATGGACATCCCGTACTGCGTGCACCCGGACAACATGGGCCGCACCCGCAGCTACATCGACGAGCGCGGCTGGCTCCGGTGGTCGGAGATCGGCTCGCTGCCACTCGGGAAGCTGGTGTCACGCCGGATCTCCAAGAAGGCCACCTCCACCGACCTCCTGCGCGACCTGCAGTACGTGCGCGGCGAATTCGACTGCGCCTCGTGGGCGCCCGGGGAGCTCTGGGCGGACCGCGTGGGCGGCTAGCCCGGATTTCGGTTTCGCGCCGGGCTGCTCGGGGTGGCCCGGCTGGGTTTTGTCTTGGCTGCTTTGTCTTGGCTGACTTTGGCTTCGTCAACGCTGGAGATCACGGAAAGGAGGCGGGACGTCCCGCTGACCGGCTTCGCCCGGTCTGGCTTCTCCAGGCGGTAGTCCATGGGGTCGTGCGCGTTGCGGGCGGTTAGAACCGCCCGCAACGCGCACGACCCCGCTTGGCTTGCGCATCCGGGGTCGTGAGTGGCACGGCCGGTTAGAACCGGCCGCGGCACTCACGACCCCCGTAAGCCCCAGAGTCGCTAGACGTTTGTACGTACAGGAAGCATGATCCGGCGCCCGCTGTTCGCCCCGCTGGTCCGCCCTGGTTTTTGGGTGGTCGCTTAGGGGGCGGTAGGGGTGTGGCTGGGTTCTTTTTCGGCCGTACGGTGCCGTTACTGGCGAAGGCTGATTCCTGTCCGCAAGAACGGTTTCTAGCGTGGAGTGCGTAGATGAGCGAGCCCGGCAACGTGGTTTCTGACACCGTAGAACAGCCGGACAAGCAGGCGTTGGTACGCCGTTTGGAGGCGCTGCCGACCTCGGAGCAGCTCCGGTTGCTGACCGAGCTGGTGGTCAAGCAGGCCACCGATGCCCTGCGGAAGATCCGGCCGGACAGCAAGACCATCGTCGACGCCGAGCGCGCGTTCCGGGACATCGGGCTGGACTCGCTCGCGCTGGTCGACCTGCACCAGCGGCTCAACACCGCCACCGGGCTGGCGTTGCCGCCGACCGTCGTCTTCGACTACACGACCGCGGCCGCGCTCGCCGCCTACGTGCGGACCGAGGTGCTGGGGCTCGCGCCAGAGGATGCCGTCGCCACGCAGCAGATCGCCTCGTACGCGGACGACGAGCCGATCGCCATTGTCGGCATCTCGTGCAAGTTCCCCGGCGGGGTGCTCAACGCCGACGACCTGTGGCGGCTGGTCGACGAGGGCCGCGAGGTGCTGGGCGAGTTCCCGGACAACCGCGGCTGGGCGCTCGACACGATGTTCGACGAGAACCCGGAGGAACCGGGCAAGAGCTATGTCACCAAGGGTGGCTTCCTGCCCGACGCTCCCGACTTCGACGCGGACTTCTTCGGCATCAGCCCGAAGGAAGCCGTCGCCATGGACCCCCAGCAGCGCGTGACGCTCGAAGCTGCTTGGGAAGCCTTGGAACACGCCGGCATCGACCCGACGACTCTCAAGGGCACTCAGGCCTCCGTCTACGTCGGCGCCGAAGTCCACGAGTACGGGGTAAGGGTTCACGAAGCCCCTGAGGGCCTTGACGCGTACCTGATGACCGGTACCGCCCCCAGCGTCACCTCCGGCCGCGTCGCGTACGTCTTCGGCTTCGAGGGCCCCGCGGTCACCGTCGACACCGCGTGCTCCGGCGCGATCGTGAGTCTCCACCTCGCGAGCCAGGCGCTGCGCCGTGGCGAGACGCAGCTCGCGCTCGTCGGTGGCGTCTGCGTCATGGGCAGCCCCGGCATCTTCACCAGCTTCAGCCGTCAGCGCGGCCTAGCGCCCGACGGGCATGTCAAGGCCTTCGCGGCCGCGGCCGATGGCACCGGGTTCTCCGAGGGCATCGGCCTTCTCGTTGTCGAGCGGCTCTCGGACGCCGTCGCCAACGGGCACAACGTGCTCGCCATCGTGCGCTCCACCGCGGTCAACCAGGACGGCGCGTCCAACGGTCTCACCGCGCCCAGTGGCACCTCGCAGCAGCGCCTGATCCGCCAGGCGCTCGCGGTCGCCGGGTACACCTCCGACGACGTCGACGTGGTCGACGCGCACGGCACCGGCACCAAGCTCGGTGACCCGATCGAGGCGCAGGCCATCCTCGCCACCTACGGCAAGGGCCGCTCCGAGGGACACCCCCTCTGGCTCGGTTCGAGCAAGCCCAACCTCGGCCACACCCAGGCCGCGGGCGGTGTCGCCAGCATGATCAAGATGATCATGGCGATGAAGCACGGCCGGATGCCGAAGTCGCTGAACATCGACGCGCCGACGCCGAACGTCGACTGGTCGGCCGGTGACGTCAAGCTGCTCACCGAGCCGGTCGCCTGGGAGCCCAACGGCCGTCCGCGTCGCGCGGGCATCTCGTCGTTCGGCATCAGCGGCACCAACGCGCACGCGATCCTCGAAGAGCCGCCCGCGGTCGAAGAGGCCGAGCACACCGAGGCGCCCGCGGTGCTCACCCCGCTGGTCGTCTCCGGCAAGACCGAGCAGGCGCTGCGCGCGCAGGCCGAACGTCTCGTGTCCTTTGTGGACGAAAACCCGCGCGCCACTATCGCCGACTACGCGTACTCGCTCACGCACACCCGTGCGACGCTGACCAACCGCGCGGTCATCCTCGCCGAGTCCACAGAGGACTTTGTCAAGGGCCTGCGTGCCGTCGCCGATGGCCAGAAGAAGGCGCCCGGCGTGCACGTCGGCGCCGCGATCGGCGGGCGCACCGCGTTCTTGTTCACCGGCCAGGGCTCGCAGCGTCTGGCGATGGGCAAGGAGCTCATCGACAAGTACCCGGTCTTCGCCAAGGCCTTCGAGAACGCCGTCGGCTACCTCGACCTCCAGCTCGAAGTTTCCCTGTGGGACGTCGTCTTCGCCGAAGAGGACCTGCCAGAGGGCGAGCTGATCAACCAGACCATGTACGCGCAGTCGGCGCTGTTCGCGATCGAGGTCGCGCTCTACCGCCTGCTCGAATCCTGGGGCGTCAAGCCGGACTACCTCGCCGGGCACTCGATCGGCGAGCTGGCCGCCGCGCACGTCGCGGGTGTGCTCAGCCTCGACGACGCCGCGACGCTGGTCGCCGCGCGCGGACGGCTCATGCAGGAACTGCCGACCGGCGGTGCGATGGTCGCGCTGCAGGCGTCGGAGGAAGAGGTCCTCCCGTGGCTCAACGGCCACGAGGACAAGGTCAGCATCGCCGCGATCAACGGCCCGAACTCGGTTGTCATCTCCGGTGACCACCACACGGTCATGGAGATCACCGGCCGCTTCCAGGCGGACGGCCGCAAGACCAAGCAGCTGCGGGTCAGCCACGCGTTCCACTCGCCGCTGATGGAGCCGATGCTCGCCGAGTTCCACAAGGTCGCGCGGATCCTCAAGTACAACGCCCCGAAGATCCCGGTCGTGTCCAATGTGACCGGACGCCTCGCCACCGCCGAAGAGCTCTGCTCGCCGGATTACTGGGTCCAGCACGTGCGCGGCGCCGTCCGCTTCCGCGACGGCATCGCCTGGCTCGAAGAACAGGGCACCACCACGTTCGTCGAGCTCGGCCCGGACGCCGTGCTCGCCGCGATGGGCCAGGAATGCGTCAGCGACAGCGCCATCAAGTTCGTCGCGACCCTGCGCCGCAACCGCGAGGAGAACCCCGAACTCCTCGGTGCGCTCGCCCAGGTCCACGCCAACGGCGTCAAGGTCGACTGGGCCGCGTTCCTCAAGAACCACGGCGGCCGCAAGATAACGCTGCCCACCTATGCTTTCCAGCGCAAGCGTTTCTGGCTGGAGAAGCCGGAATCCGGCGGCGACGCGTCGAGCCTGGGCCTGCTGGCCGCGCAGCACCCGCTGCTCGGCGCGGTCGTCGGGCTCGCGGGCAACGACGGCGTCGTGCTCACCGGCCGCGTCTCGCTGCGCGCCCAGCCGTGGCTCGGCGACCACGTCATCTCCGGCGTCCCGCTGCTGCCGGGCACCGCGTACGTCGAACTCGCCGTCCGCGCCGGTGACCACGTCGGCTGCGACCTCCTCGAGGAGCTGACCCTCGAAGCCCCGATGGTCCTGCCGGACAACGGGGGACTGGCACTGCAGGTCGTCGTCGGGGACGCCGACTCGACCAACCGCCGCAGCGTCGACTTCTACTCGCGCGGCGAGGACGCCCCGCTCGACGCGCCTTGGGTGCGTCACGCCAGCGGTGTGCTCACCAGTGGCGCCCCCGCGCCGACGTTCGGTCTCGCCGAGTGGCCGCCCGCCGGCGGCGAAAAGATCGACATCTCGACTCTCTACGCCGACATCACCAACCAGGGCTACGGCTACGGCGCGACCTTCCAGGGTCTCAAGGCCGCATGGAAGGCCGACGGCGTCGTCTACGCCGAGGTCGCGCTGCCAGAGTCGGTCAAGAACGACGCGGCCAACTTCGGCCTGCACCCGGCACTGCTCGACGCGGTGCTGCACGCGACCGATTTCGCTTCCCCCGAGCCGGTTTCCGACGAGACCCGGCTCCCGTTCGCGTGGAACGGCGTCGCGTTGCACTCGGTCGGCGCGGCCTCGCTGCGTGTCCGTATCGAGCACACCGGCAAGGACGCGGTGTCGCTGCACATCGCCGACGCCACAGGCGCGCCCGTCGCGACGATCGAGCGCTTCCTGCTCCGCGAGGTCTCGGCCGAGCAGCTCGCCGCCGCCCAGGCCGGGAACAAGGACTCGCTCTACCAGGTCCAGTGGACCCCGCTCGCCCTCGGCGAGCCGACCGAGGAGCCGACCCCGTTCGAGGCACTCGGTGACGACGTCCCCGAGTACGTCCTCGCCAAGGTCGAGCCCGCCGAGGGCGACACCCCGGCAGCGGTCCGCACGGTTGTCAACAAGGTCGTCGGCCTTCTCCAGACCTGGCTGTCCGATGACCGCTTCGCCAACTCGAAGCTCGTCGTCGCCACCGACGGCGGTGTGTCGACAGATGGCACGCCCGCCGAGCTGACCCAGGCTCCCGTGTGGGGCCTCGTCCGCGCCGCGCAGGCCGAGAACCCGGACCGCTTCGTGCTGGTCGACGGCCCCGGCCCGTACAGCGCCGCACTCGCCACCGGTGAGCCGGAATTGGCGCTGCGTAACGGAGAACTGTTCGTCCCGCGCCTGACGGCCATCCCCACCCCGGATGCCGGTCAGCCGTGGGCGGGTGCCGGTACCGTGCTCGTCACGGGCGGCACCGGCGGGCTCGGCGCGCTGCTGGCCCGTCATCTCGTCACCGAGCACGGGGTCACCCACCTCCTGCTCACCAGTCGCCGCGGCGCCGATGCACCCGGTGCCACGGAGTTGAAGGCCGAGCTCGGCGAGCTGGGCGCCGAGGTCACGATCGCCGCGTGCGACGTGGCCGACCGCGCCGCGCTCACCGGGCTGCTGGCCTCGGTCCCGGCCGACCACCCGCTCACCGGCGTGGTCCACACCGCGGGCACGCTGGCCGACTGCCTGGTCGGCTCGCTGACCGAAGAACGCGTCGACCACGTGCTGCGGCCCAAGGTCGACGCCGCCTGGCACCTGCACGAACTCACCAAGGACCGGGCGCTGGAGGTCTTCGCGCTCTACTCCTCGACCGCCGGCATCCTCGACGGAGCCGGACAGGGCAACTACGCGGCGGCCAACGTCTTCATGGACGCGCTCGTGCGGCACCGCCGTGCGGCGGGACTGCCGGGCACCGCGCTCGCGTGGGGTCTGTGGGCCGGTGACGCCGGAATGGGCGCGGACCTCGACGAGGCCGCGATCGGGCGCATCCGCCGTCTCGGGCTCGACCCGCTGTACCCGGCCGAAAGCCTGGCACTCTTCGACCGCGCGCTGACCGGCGAAGAGGCCAACGTGGTGCCGGTGCGCGTCGACGCGAAGGCGTTGGCCGCGCGCAAGGACTTGCCCGCACTGCTCCGCGGGCTCGTCAGGACACCGGTCCGCCGTGCCGCAGCCTCCGCGGGCAGCGGACCGGTGTCTGTCGAGGTTTCGTTGGCCGCGCAGCTTTCCGGACTGTCCGATGCGGACCGCGAGGGCGCGATCCTCGAGCTGGTCACCGCGCAGGTCGCCGGGACGCTCGGCCACGACAGCGCCGACGCGATCGACGCCAACCGCGCGTTCACCGACATCGGCTTCGACTCGCTCGCCGCCGTCGAACTGCGCAACCGCCTCAACTCGGCGACCGGTCTCCGGCTCACCGCCACCCTGATCTTCGACTACCCGACCCCGCGCGCCTTGGCCAAGCACATCGGCTCCAAGGTGTCCACAGTGGAATCGGCGCCCAAGTCCAAGAAGCCGAAGGTCGCCGTCGTCACCGACGAACCCATCGCGATCGTCGGCATGGCCTGCCGCTACCCGGGTGACATCACCTCGCCCGAGCAGCTGTGGGACCTGGTCGCGGCGGGCGCCGACGGCGTCAACCTGTTCCCGAACGACCGTGGCTGGGACGTCGAGTCCCTGTACGACCCCGAGCCGGGCAAGGGCGGCAAGTCCAGCACCCGCGAGGGCGGTTTCCTGTACGACGCCGCGGAATTCGACCCTGAGTTCTGGGGCATCAGCCCGCGTGAGGCCCAGGCGATGGACCCGCAGCAGCGCCTGCTGCTGGAAACCTCGTGGGAGGCCTTCGAGCGGGCCGGTATCGACCCGCAGTCGATGCGCGGCAGCAACACCGGTGTCTTCGCCGGTGTCATGTACCACGACTGGGGCACCCGCCTCGGCGAGGTCTCCGAGGAGATCGCGGGCTATCTCGGCAACGGCTCGCTCGCCAGCGTGGTGTCCGGCCGAGTGTCCTATGTGCTCGGGCTGGAAGGTCCGGCGGTCACCGTCGACACCGCCTGCTCGTCGAGTCTCGTCGCGCTGCACTGGGCGATTCAGGCGCTGCGGCAAGGAGAATGCGGTCTGGCACTCGCCGGTGGTGTCACCGTTATGTCCACTCCGGACACCTTCATCGACATGAACCGCCAGGGTGGCCTCGCCTCGGACGGCCGCTGCAAGTCGTTCGCCGCGGCCGCCGACGGCACCGGCTGGGGTGAGGGTTCCGGCATGCTCGTGCTGGAGCGTCTCTCCGACGCGAAGAAGAACGGCCGCAAGATCCTCGCGGTGGTGCGGGGTTCGGCGGTCAACCAGGACGGCGCGTCCAACGGCCTCACCGCCCCGAACGGCCCGTCGCAGCAGCGCGTCATCGAGAAGGCCCTGGCCAGCGCGGGACTTTCGGCCGCCGACATCGACACGGTCGAGGCGCACGGCACCGGCACCACGCTCGGCGACCCGATCGAGGCGCAGGCCCTGATCAACACCTACGGTCAGGAACGCCCGGCCAGCGGAACCCCGCTGCTGCTGGGCTCGATCAAGTCGAACCTCGGCCACACCCAGGCCGCCGCCGGTGTCGCGGGCATCATCAAGATGGTCAAGGCCATGGAACACGGCGTGCTGCCGAAGACGCTGCACGTCGACGCCCCTTCGCCCAATGTGGACTGGGAAGCGGGCGCGGTCGAGCTGCTCACCGAGGCGGTCGACTGGCCGGACAACGGGCACGCGCGCCGCGCGGGTGTCTCCTCGTTCGGCATCAGCGGGACCAACGCGCACGTGATCATCGAACAGGCCCCGGACGCTCCGGCTCCGGCGAACCCCGAGCCGAACGCGGGCTTGGTGCCGTGGGTGATCTCGGGTAAGACCGCCCAGGCCTTGCAGGGCCAGGCTTCCCGGCTGAAGTCTTTTGTGGAGGATTCTGGCGACGTCACCGCCATCGGCCGCTCGCTGGCCACCACACGTGCGTCGCTCGACCACCGCGCGGTCGTCGTCGGCGCGGACCGCGACGAGCTTCTTCGCGGTCTCGAAGCCATCGCCGACGGCACGGGCGGCATCGTCGACTCGGTCCGCGACGGCAAGCTCGCGTTCCTCTTCACCGGCCAGGGTGCCCAGCGCCTCGGCATGGGCCGGGATTTAGCAGGCTTTACTCCGCGGGATAAAGCGGGCTTTATCCCGTTCTCGGAGGCCTTGGATGCTGTTGTCGCGGAGCTGGACAAGCACCTGGACCGGCCGCTCAAGGAGGTCATGTGGGGTGAGGACGCGGATCTGCTGAGCCAGACCGCGTACACGCAGACCAGCCTGTTCGCGATCGAGGTCGCGCTTTACCGCCTCGTCGAGTCGTGGGGCGTCAAGCCCGACTTCGTCGCCGGGCACTCGATCGGTGAGCTGGCCGCCGCGCATGTCGCGGGTGTTCTGTCCCTTGAGGACGCGGCCAAGCTGGTCGCGGCCCGCGGCCGTCTCATGGGCGCGCTGCCGACCGGCGGTGCGATGGTCGCCTTGCAGGCCACCGAAGACGAGGTCACGCCGTTCCTCACCGACGCGATCGGCATCGCGGCCATCAACGGCCCGCGCTCGGTCGTCATCTCCGGTGACGAGGGCGTCGCGCTCGAGCTGAAGGCCCGCTTCGAGGCCGACGGTCGCAAGACCACGCGCCTCAAGGTCAGCCACGCGTTCCACTCGGCGCTGATGGACCCGATGCTCGACGAGTTCCGCGAGATCGCGTCCAGCCTGACCTACAACGCTCCCAAGATTCCGGTCGTCTCCAACGTCACCGGCGAACTCGGCGATGTCACCAATGCCGAGTACTGGGTCACCCACGTCCGGAACGCGGTCCGCTTCGCCGACGGCGTCAAGTACCTGGCGGGCCGCAACGTCACCACGTTCGTCGAACTCGGCCCCGACGCGGTCCTCACCGCGATGGGCCAGGACAGCGCCGAGAACGCGGGCTTCATCCCGGTACTGCGCCGCGACCGCGACGAGGACCGCGAACTCCTGTCCGCGCTGGGCAAGGCCTACGCCCGGGGCATCGAGGTCGACTGGACCAAGTTCTTCGGCGCTGGCAACGGTTTCGTCGAGCTGCCCACCTACGCCTTCCAGCGCAGGCGCTACTGGCTCGACGCCGCCGCGGGTTCGGGCGACGTCACTTCGGCCGGTCTCGAGACCGTCGACCACCCGCTGCTGTCGGCGGCGGTCGTCTCGCCCGAGGACGGGGGAGTCGTGCTCACCGGGCGCGTCTCCATCGGCACCCAGGCCTGGATCGCCGACCACGACGTCCTCGGCAATCTTCTGCTCCCGGGCACCGGTTTCGTCGAACTCGCCATCCGCGCGGCCGACCAGGTCGGCTGCGGCAAGGTCGACGAGATCGCCCTCGAAGCCCCGCTGATCCTGCCTCCTGGCACGGCCTTGGCCCTGCAGGTCGTCGTGGGTGCGGCCGACGCGTCCGGCACCCGCCCGATCGCGTTCTACACCCGCGCCGAGAACAGCGAGGGTTCCTGGACCAGGCATGCCACGGGTTCGGTTTCCCCGAACGCGGACGCGCCCGGCTTCGACCTCACCGAATGGCCGCCGCGTGGCGCCACTCCGGTCCTGCTCGAAGACCCGTACGCACGCTTGGTCGGCCGCGGTTACGGCTACGGCCCGGTCTTCCAGAACCTGAAGGCGGCCTGGCGTCGCGGCGAGGACGTCTTCGCCGAGGTCGTCCTGCCCGAGGGCTCCTGGGCCGAGGCCGCCCGCTTCGGCCTGCACCCGGCGCTGCTCGACTCCGCGATGCACGCCGACCTCTTCGACGCGCAGGGCGGCCTCACCTCCGAGGAGACACTGCTTCCCTTCGTGTGGAACGGAATCTCGCTCCACGCGGCGGGCGCGTCCAGCCTGCGTGTCCACTTGCGACGCGTGCGCGGCGACGAGGTGTCGAGCATCTTCGTGGCCGACTCGTCCGGCCAGCCGGTCGCGACGGTCGAGTCGCTCGTGTCCCGCCCGGTCTCGGCCGAGCAGCTGGACACGGCTCGCAGTGGTGACCAGTCGCTCTACCGGATCGTCTGGAACCCGGTCGCCAAGCCCGCGTCCAGCGGCTTCCCTGACCTGGTCTCGCTCAACGAGGTAGTCGACGCGTCGGCCGAAGTGCCCGCGCTGGTGCTGTTCTCGACGGCTTCGGCGGCGGGCGATCTGCCCACCGGCGCCCGCTCGGTGACCCGCAGCGTCCTCGACGTCGTGCAGAAGTGGCTGGCCGACGACCGGTTCGCCAACTCGAAGCTCGTCATCGTCACGCACGGCGCGGTCGCCGTCGACGGCACCGCGTCCGACCTCAGCCAGGCTCCGGTGTGGGGCCTGGTGCGGGCCGCGCAGGCGGAGAACCCGGACCGCTTCGTGCTGGTCGACGCCGACGACTCGGCCGCGTCCCACCAGGCTCTCGCTGCTGCCGCCACCAGTGGCGAGCCCGAACTCGCCTTGCGTGACGGCGAGATGCTGGTGCCACGCCTGACCAAGGTCTCCCCATCCACTGTGGACGAGGAGCCGTGGAGCAGTGAAGGCACGGTCCTGATCACCGGTGGCACCAGCGGTCTCGGCGCGATCGTCGCCAGGCACCTGGTCACCACCCAGGGCGTCCAGAACCTCGTGCTCACCAGCCGTCGCGGCCTCGAAGCCCCAGCGGCTCAGGGCCTCAAGGACGAGCTGACCGAACTCGGCGCCAGCGTCGACGTCGTAGCCGCGGACGTCACCGACAAGGCCGCGCTTTCGACCGTCCTCAGTGGAATCGAAGACCTGCGCGGCGTCGTGCACGCGGCCGGGGTCGCGGACAACGGCCTGATCGGCACGCTCACCCCCGAGCGCGTCGACAGCGTCCTGCTCCCGAAGGTCGACGCCGCTTGGTACCTGCACGAGCTGACCAAGGACCTGCCGCTCACCGCGTTCGTGTTGTTCTCCTCCGCCGGCGGCCTGGTGCTGCCGTCCGGCCAGGCCAACTACGCCGCGGCGAACGTCTTCCTCGACGCGCTGGCCGCGAACCGCCAGGCCGCCGGGCTTCCGGCGTCGGCGCTCGCGTTCGGCATGTGGGCGGTCAACACCGGCCTCGGCGACATCCAGGCGTCCGATTTGGACCGCATGAACCGCCTCGGCCTGCCCGCGCTGACCGTCGACGAAGGCCTCGCGCTCTTCGACGCGGCGCTCGCTGCCGACGAGGCCTGCCTCGTCCCCATCCGTGTCGACGGCGCGGCGCTCAAGGCCCGCACCGACGAGATCCCGGCCCTGCTGCGCGGACTCGTGCGCGGTGGGACCACTCGCCGCGCGGCCGCGCAGGCCGGATCCGGTAATACCAACGCACTCGCGCAGCGCCTCGCCGGGCTGTCCGAAGCGGAGGCCGACAAGGTGCTGCTCGACCTGGTCCGCACGCACGTCTCCGCGGTGCTCGGGCACTCCGGCGCCGAGGCCGTCGCGCCGGACAAGGCGTTCAAGGAACTCGGCTTCGACTCGCTCGCGGCCGTCGAACTCCGCAACGCCCTCAACGGCGCGACCGGGCTCAAGCTCCCGGCCACGCTCGTCTTCGACTACCCGACGTCCAAGATCGTCGCCGAGTTCGTCAAGGAAAAGCTCGGCGGCGCCCAGGCTTCGATCCCGAAGACCATCACGACCGCGGCGGTCTCCGACGACGAGCCGATCGCGATCGTCGGCATCAGCTGCCGGTTCCCCGGCGGCGTCCAGTCGGCCGAGGACCTCTGGAACCTGGTCGCCGAGGGCCGCGACGCGGTCACCCCGTTCCCGGCCGGTCGTGGCTGGGACGCGCAGGCGATCTACGACCCCGAGCCCGGCACACCGGGCAAGACCTACGCCATCGAAGGCTGCTTCCTGCACGACGCCACGGAATTCGACCCCGAGTTCTTCGGCATCATGCCGCGTGAGGCGCTCGCCATGGACCCGCAGCAGCGCCTGCTGCTGCAGTCCGCGTGGGAGGCGTTCGAGCGCGCGGGCATCGACCCGACGACCATGCGGGGCAGCCAGACCGGCGTCTACGCGGGCGTCATGTACCACGACTACGGCAGCCGTCCCGGCCAGGTCCCCGAGGATCTGCAGGCCTACCTCGGCAACGGCAGCGCGGGCAGCATCGCGTCCGGCCGCGTCGCGTACAGCCTCGGCCTCGAAGGCCCGGCGGTCACTGTGGACACTGCGTGCTCGAGTTCCCTGGTGGCACTGCACATGGCGGTCCAGGCGCTGCGGTCCGGCGAGGTCGGAATGGCGCTCGCCGGTGGTGTGACGGTCATGCCGACCCCGGAGATCTTCGTCGACTTCTCGCAGCAGCGCGGCCTCGCCGCCGACGGCCGCTGTAAGGCGTTCGCCGGCGCCGCCGACGGCACCGGCTGGTCCGAAGGTGTCGGCCTGCTGCTCATCGAGCGGCTGTCCGACGCGCAGGCCAACGGGCATCCGGTGCTCGCGGTGATCCGCTCGTCCGCGATCAACCAGGACGGCGCGTCCAACGGGCTCACCGCCCCGAACGGGCCCTCGCAGCAGCGGGTCATCCAGCGGGCGCTCGCCCAGGCCGGACTGTCCTATGCGGACGTCGACATGGTCGAAGGCCACGGCACCGGCACCCGGCTCGGCGACCCGATCGAGGCGCAGGCTCTCCTTGCCACGTATGGACAAGGCCGCCCCGAGGACCGTCCACTGTGGCTCGGTTCGATCAAGTCGAACATCGGCCACGCGCAGGCCGCGGCCGGTGTCTCGGGCGTGATCAAGATGATCATGGCCATCCGTCACGGGATGATGCCGAAGACACTGCACGTCGACCAGCCGTCGCCGAACGTCGACTGGACCGCCGGCGCGGTCAAGCTGCTCACGGAAGCCCGTGAGTGGAAGGAGAACGGCCACCCGCGTCGCGGCGCGGTGTCGTCGTTCGGCCTCTCCGGCACGAACGCGCACATCATCCTGGAGCAGGCTCCGGCGTTCAGCGAGCCGGAGCGGCCCGAGGTGGTCGCCCCGACGCCGATCGTCCCGCTGGTGGTCTCGGCCAAGACGGCCAAGCAGCTGCCGGAGCAGGCCACGGCGCTCAGGGCGTTCATCGAGAGCACCGAAGCCGACCTCACCGATGTCGCCTTCTCACTGGCCACGTCCCGCGCAGCGCTGGAACACCGCGCGGTTGTGCTGGCCGGGGACAGGGAAGCCGCGCTGAGCGGCCTCGACGCGCTCGCGATCCGAGGCGCGGCCGACAGCGCGGGCCTCACCGCCTTCCTCTTCACCGGACAGGGCGCGCAGCGTCTCGGCATGGGGCGGGATTTAGCAGGCTTTATCCCGGTCTTCGCGGAAGCGCTGGACGCGGTGGTCGCGGAGCTGGACAAGCACCTCGACCGACCGCTGAAGGAGGTCATGTGGGGCGACGACGCGGACCTGCTGAGCCAGACCGCGTACACCCAGACCAGCCTCTTCGCGATCGAGGTCGCGCTGTTCCGGACCCTGGAGTCCTGGGGCATCCGGCCGGACGTCCTGGTCGGCCACTCCATCGGTGAACTCGCCGCCGCGCACGTGGCGGGTGTGCTGAACCTGGCGGACGCCGCCAAGCTGGTCGCCGCGCGTGGCCGTCTGATGCAGGCCCTGCCCACGGGTGGCGCGATGGTCGCCATCCAGGCGACGGAAGACCAGGTCACCCCGCACCTCATCGACGGCGTCAGCATCGCCGCCATCAACGGCCCGACCTCGGTGGTCGTGTCCGGTGACGAGGCCGCGGCGGTCGCGATCGGCGAGCACTTCAAGGCCGAAGGCCGCAAGGTCACCCGGCTCAAGGTGTCGCACGCCTTCCACTCGCCGCTGATGGAGCCGATGCTCGCCGAGTTCCGTACGGTCGCGGAGAGCCTCACCTACGGCACCCCGAAGATCAGCATCGTCTCCAACGTGACCGGCGCCGCGGCCAAGGACGAGCACCTGGCGTCCGCGGACTACTGGGTCGGTCACGTGCGCGAAGCGGTCCGCTTCGCCGAGGGCATCGCCACCCTGGAAGCCCAGGGCGTCACCCGGTTCGTCGAGCTGGGTCCCGACGGCGTGCTCACCGCGATGGCCCAGGGTGCGCTGGAGACCAGCGAGCTGCTCTCTGTGCCGACCCTGCGCAAGGGCCGCGATGAAGTCGAGACGCTGCTGACCGCGGTGGCGAAGCTGCACGCGGCCGGGATCACCCCCGACTGGCAGCAGTTCTTCAAGGGCAGCAACGCCCGCCGCATCGAACTGCCGACGTACGTCTTCGAGAAGCGCACCTTCTGGCTGGACATCCAGCCGGAGGCCGGCGGCGACATCGGCAGCCTCGGCCTGCAGTCCGCGCAGCACCCGCTGCTGTCGGCGGTCGTGGCTTCGCCGGAGGGCGACAGCGTGACCTTGACGGGCCGGTTGTCGATCGAGACGCACTCCTGGATCGCCGACCACGACGTGCTCGGCACGGTCCTCCTGCCGGGTACGGGTTACGTCGAGCTGGCCCTGCGTGCCGCCGAAGAGGTCGGCTGCGAGGTCGTCGAAGAGCTGATCATCGAGGCTCTCATGCCGTTGCCGCAGGTCGGCGGCGTGCAGATCCAGGTCACCGTTGGCCCGCTCGACGAGACGGACCGCCGCGAGATCGCCATCTACTCGCGGTTCGAGGACGCGCCCTCGCACGTCCAGTGGACTCGCCACGTGTCCGGCAACCTGCTGCGCACCGGCAAGCCCGCGGTCGCCAACCTCGGCGAATGGCCGCCCGCAGGCTCCGAGGTCGTCGACATCAGCGACGTCTACGAGTACCTGACCAGCCAGGGCTACCACTACGGCCCGATGTTCCGCGGCCTGCGCGCGATCTGGGCCAAGGGCAAAGAGATCTACGCCGAAGTCGCGCTGCCGGACGACGCCCGCGACCATGCCGCGCAGTTCCGCGTGCACCCGTCGATGCTGGACGCCGCCCTGTCGGCGACCGACTTCCTCGGTGGCCGCAAGCCGCAGGACATCGGCGCCTCGCAGCTGCCGTTCTCCTGGTCCGGCGTCGGGCTCTACGACGGTGGCAAGGCGAAGCTGCGCTGCCGCATCAACTGGGTCAGCTCCGACTCCAATGTGGGCTCCGACGCAGTGAAGATGGAACTGTTCGACACCAGCGGAAACCCGGTCCTGCAGGTCGAATCGCTGGTCGTCCGCGCGGTCACGCCCGACCGGGTCGCGGCGGCAGCGGCGGCCTCGACCGGCAGCCGCGAGCGCGAGTCGATGTACCGCGTGGGCTGGAGCCAGCTCCCGCTCGGCGGCGCGCTGATGCAGACCAGCTCCGACGGCTGGGCGGTCATCGGTGACGTGCCCGCCGGGCTCGGTGACGGCGCGGTGTCCTATGTGGACTTCGCGGCGCTCGTCAAGGCCGATGCAGTTCCGCCGGTGGTCGTCTACCCAGTTCCTCAAGCAGGAGGCGATGTTCCGGCCGCGGTGCGGTCCAATGTGCTCGGCACGCTGAAGCTGATCCAGGACTTCCTGGCCGAGCCGAAGCTGTCCGACTCCAGGCTGATCGTGCTCACCGAGGGCGCCGTCTCGATCGACGGGTCCGATGTGGACATCGCGCAGTCCCCGGTCTGGGGCCTGGTGCGGGCCGCGCAGGCGGAGAACCCCGACCGGTTCCTGCTGGTCGACTACGACGCCGCCGAAAGCTCGGCCCGTTCGCTGCCCGCGGTGGCGGCGCAGGACGAGCCGGAGTCGGCCGTGCGGATCGTGGTCTCGGCCAAGGGTTCCGAGATGAAGATCCCGCGTCTGGGCAACGTGTCCGCGACCGAGGCCGAGTCCGGCCCGCCATGGACCGCCAACGGCACGATCCTCATCACCGGCGGCACCAGCGGCCTCGGCGCGCTGCTCGCCAAGCACCTGGTGACCGTGCACGGCGCGCGGAAGCTCCTGCTCACCAGCCGTCGCGGGCTCGACGCGCCCGGCGCGAAGGAGCTTCGTGACGAACTCGCCGCGCTCGGCGTGGACGTGACGGTGGCCGCGGCGGACGTGGCCGACCGCGACCAGGTGGCCAAGCTGGTCGCCGAACACCCGATCGACGCCGTGATCCACGCGGCAGGTGTGCTCGACGACTCGGTGATCTCCAAGATGACCCCCGAACAGGTCGAGAAGGTGTTGCGCCCCAAGGTGGACGCGGCGTGGAACCTGCACGAGCTGACCAAGGACCTCAAGGCGTTCGTGCTGTTCTCCTCGACGGCCGGGCTCACGGACAGCGCCGGCCAGGGCAACTACGCGGCGGCCAACGCGTTCCTCGACGGCCTCGCCCAGCACCGCAAGGCGGCCGGGCTCCCGGCCAGCTCGCTGGTCTGGAACCTGTGGTCGTCGGCGGGCGGCATGGTCGACAAGCTCACCCCGGCGGTGCTGGCCCGCTTGGCCCGCAACGGTGTCCCAGCGCTCTCGTCGGCCGAGGGCCTGGTGCTCTTCGACGAGGCGGTCAGCCTCGCCGACGCGGTGCTGGTCCCGATCCGGCTCGACACCGCGGCGCTCGCCGAGGTCGTCGACGAGGTGTCCGCGTTGTTCCGCACCGTCGCGAAGTCGACGGTCAAGCGGGTCTCCACGGCCGCCCCGCAGCAGGCGGCGGCTCCGGCCGCGGCCCCGGCGGGCTCGCTCGAACAGCGGCTCGCGGCGCTCGGCGACGAGGAACGCGAACGCGCCATCGTCGACCTGGTCCGCACGCACGTCGCGGCCGTCCGGCACGACGAACCAGACAACATCGACACCTCGAAGGGCTTCACCGAGCTGGGTCTCGACTCACTGGCCGCCATCGAGCTGCGCAACCGGCTCCAGACGGCCACGGGTCTCCGGCTCCCGGCGACGCTGATGTTCGACTACCCGAAGCCGGTCAGCCTGGCCAAGTTCCTCCTGGAGGAGCTGACCCCGGGCATCGCGGCGAGCACTCCGGTGCCCGTGGCGGCGGCCCCGGCTCCGGCTGTCACGCTCCCGGCAGGTGGGTCGCTGGTCCAGCGGCTCGCCGGGCTCAGCGAGGACGAACGGGAACGCGCGGTCGTGGACCTGGTTCGCACGCACGTCGCGGCGGTCCGCCACGACGAGCCCGAGAACATCGACACGTCCAAGGGCTTCACGGAACTCGGCCTGGACTCGCTGGCCGCTATCGAACTCCGTAACAAGCTTCAGGCGGCGACGAAGCTGCGGCTTCCGGCGACGTTGATGTTCGACTACCCGAAGCCGGTCAGCCTGGCGAAGTTCCTGCTCGAGGAGCTGAGCCCGGGGATCGCCGCCAGCGCGCCGATCCCGGTCACCGCGGCTCCGGCCCCGGTCGCCGCACCGGTCGTCATCCCGGCCGGTGGGACCTTGGTCCAGCGCCTCGCGGTGCTGGCGGCCGCCGAGCGGGAACGGGCCGTGCTCGACCTGGTCCGCACGCATGTCGCGGCGGTCCGGCACGACGAGCCGGAGAACATCGACACGTCGAAGGGCTTCACGGAGCTGGGTCTCGACTCGCTGGCCGCGATCGAGCTGCGTAACAAGCTTCAGACGGCGACGAAGCTGCGGCTTCCGGCGACGTTGATGTTCGACTACCCGAAGCCCGCGGTCCTGGCGAAGTTCCTCCTGGAGGAGCTGACCCCCGGCATCTCCGCGGTGCCGGTGCAGGCCGCGCCCGACCCCGAGGAGGCGAGCATCCGCCAGACGCTCGCCGCCATCCCGGTGGCCAAGCTCAAGGAATCCGGCCTGCTCGAATCCTTGATGGAACTCGCCAACGGCAAGCAAGACCCGGGCGCCGCGATCGCGGACATGGGCATCGACGACCTCGTGAAGGCCGCCCTCGCGGGCGAGTGAGAAGGGTTAGAACGTGGCAGACGTCGAGCAGATCGTCGCAGCGCTCCGCAAGACCATGGCCGAGAACGAGCGGCTCAAAGAGGCGAACAAACAGCTCGCCGAAGCCGGTCCGGCGGATCACGAGCCGATCGCGATCGTCGGTATGGGCTGCAGGTTCCCCGGCGGCATCACCAGCGCCGAGCAGCTGTGGGAGATGATCGCGGCAGGCCGGGACGGGATCACCCAGTTCCCGGTCGACCGCGGCTGGGACACCCAGGGCCTCTACGACCCGGAGCCGGGCAAAGAGGGCAAGACGATCTCGATCGACGGCGCGTTCCTGCACGAGGCGGGGGAGTTCGACCCCGACCTGTTCGGCATCTCGCCCCGCGAGGCCGCGGAAATGGACCCGCAGCAACGCATTCTGCTGGAAACGGCATGGGAGACCTTTGAGGACGCGGGGATCGATCCGCGTTCGCTGGAGGGTGAGCGCGTCGGTGTCTTCGCCGGCGTGATGTATCACGACTACGAAGGAGCCGCGGCGGGCGGCTCCCTCGTGACCGGGCGGGTGTCGTTCACGCTGGGCCTGGAAGGGCCGTCGGTCAGCGTCGACACCGCGTGCTCGTCCTCCCTGATCGCGCTGCACTGGGCGATCCAGGCGATTCGTGCCGGCGAGGTGCCGATGGCGCTCGTCGGGGGCGTCACTGTCATGTGCACGCCGGACACGTTCCTGTATTTCTCCAAGCAGCGCGGGCTGTCCGTCGACGGCCGCTGCAAGTCCTTCGCGGCCGCGGCGGACGGCACCGGCTGGGGCGAGGGCTCCGGCCTGCTGCTGATCGAAAAGCTCTCCGACGCGCGTGCCAAGGGGCACAACGTCCTAGCGATCGTACGTGCCTCGGCGATCAACCAGGACGGCGCGTCGTCCGGCATCACCACGCCGAACGGTCCTTCGCAGCAGCGCGTCATCAAAGCCGCCTTGAAAGAGGGCGGCCTGCAACCGTCCGATGTGGACGCCATCGAAGCGCACGGCACGGGCACCCGGCTCGGCGATCCGATCGAGGCGCAGGCGCTGTTGGCCACCTACGGCCGTAATCGCCCGGACGACGAGCCGTTGTGGCTCGGCTCGGTCAAGTCGAACCTGGGCCACACCCAGGCGGCGGCCGGTGTTTCCGGCATCATCAAGATGGTCGAGGCCATGCGGCGGGGGATCCTGCCGAAGACCCTGCACGTCGACGAGCCGACCCCGCAGGTCGACTGGTCGGCGGGCAACGTCAAGCTGCTGACCGAGGCCATACCCTGGCCGGATCGTGGCCGCCCGAAGCGGGCCGGCATCTCGTCGTTCGGCATCAGCGGGACCAACGCACACGTCATCATCGAAGAAGCCCCGGCCTACGAGGAACCGCCGCGTCCCTCGCCCACGGTCAAGTCGGACGTGGTGCCGTGGGTGCTCTCGGCCAAGAGTCCCGAAGCCCTGCGTGGCCAGGCCGCGAAGCTGGCCGCTTCCGTCGGCGATCTTTCGTTGGTGGACATCGGTTTCTCGCTGGCCACCACTCGGTCCTCTTTGGAGCGTCGCGCCACGGTCGTCGGCTCCACGCGCGAAGAACTGCTTGCCGGAGTGCGCTCGCTGGCTGCCGGTGATGGCACTGGCATTCCGCAAGGTGTCGCCAAGGGCGGGCTGACCGCGTTCCTGTTCACCGGCCAGGGCGCCCAGCGCCTCGGCATGGGCCGCGAGCTGCACGCGGCGTTCCCGGTGTTCGCCGCCGCCTTCGACGAGGCGATCGCCGAACTCGACAAGCACCTCGAGCAGCCGTTGCGCCCGGTCATCTGGGGCGACGACGCCGATCTGCTCGCGCAGACGCAGTTCACCCAGAGCGGCCTGTTCGCGATCGAGGTCGCGTTGTTCCGCCTGCTGGAGTCGTGGGGCGTCCGGCCGGAGTACCTGGCAGGACACTCGATCGGCGAGCTGTCCGCCGCGCACGTCTCCGGCGTGCTCTCGCTGCCGGACGCGGCCAAGCTGGTCGCCTACCGGGGCCGCTTGATGCAGTCGCTGCCCGCCGGTGGGGCGATGGTGGCGATCCAGGCGTCCGAGGAAGAGGTCAAGCCGCACCTGACCGAGACGGTGAGCATCGCCGCGGTCAACGCGCCGAACTCCGTCGTCGTGTCCGGCGAGGAGAAGTTCGCGCTGGCCATCGCCGACCACTTCAAGGCCGAAGGCCGCAAGACCAAGCAGCTCAAGGTGTCGCACGCGTTCCACTCGCCGCTGATGGAGCCGATGCTCGCCGGGTTCCGCGCGATCGCGTCGAGCCTCACCTACGGCTCACCGAAGATCCCGATCATCTCGACGGTCACCGGCGACGTCGCCAAGGACCTCGGCTCGCCCGAATACTGGGTCACCCACGTCCGCGAGGCGGTCCGGTTCTCCGACGCCGTCCGCAAGCTGGAGTCCAAGCGGGTCACCACGTTCCTGGAGCTCGGCCCCGACGCGGCGCTGACCGCGATCGGCGAGGAGTCGGTGACCGGCGACGCCGCGTTCGCCGCCGTGCTGCGCCGCGACCGCGGCGAGGAGCAGGAGCTGATCTCCGCGCTCGGCCTCGCGCACGCCCGCGGCACCCGCATCGACTGGGTCAAGTTCTTCGACGGCCGCGCGGCCCGCCGCGTCAAGCTGCCGACCTACGCCTTCCAGCACCAGAAGTACTGGGCTGGCGCGCCCGCCTCGTCGGGTGACGCTTCGAGCATCGGCCTGCTCCCGGCCGAGCACCCGCTGCTGAGCGCGGTCGTCGCTTCGCCGGACTCCGACGGCGTGGTGCTCACCGGCCGACTCGGCGTCGACAAGCAGCCGTGGCTCGCGGACCACTCGGTGATGGGCTCGATCCTGGTGCCCGGCACGGCTTTCGTGGAACTCGCGGTCCGCGCGGGGGAGCAGGCGGGTACTCCGTTCATCGACGAGCTGACCCTTGAGGCGCCCTTGGTCCTGCCGGAAGACGGCGGCCTCGCGGTGCAGGTCGTGGTCGGCTCGGCCGGTTCCGACGGCGAGCGTTCGGTCGCGGTGTACTCCAGCGACGGGGACACGTGGACCCGGCACGCGGAAGGCCAGCTCAAGCCCGGTGGCGCCGCGCCGTCCTTCGACCTCAGCGAGTGGCCGCCCGCGGGCGCGACCCCGTTGCCGGTCGAGGGCGCTTACGAGCGCCTGATCACCCGAGGCTACGAATACGGACCGGTTTTCCAGGGCCTGCAAGCGGCCTGGAAGCACGGCGAGGACGTCTACGCCGAGGTCGCGCTGCCGGACGGCACGTCCGCCGACGGTTTCGGCCTGCACCCGGCCCTGCTCGACGCCTCGATGCACGCTGACCTGCTGGCCGAGGGCGACGGCGACACGCTGCTGCCGTTCGCCTGGCGTGGTGTCTCGCTGCACGCCTCGGGGGCTTCGGGCCTGCGCGTCCGGATGTCACCGTCCGGAAAGGACAGTGTGTCCTTCGCGGTGGCCGACGCTTCCGGCGCGCCGGTGCTGAGTGTGGAGTCGCTCGTGTCCCGCGCGGTCTCGCCCGAGCAGCTCTCGCGCGGCGGCCGCACGGAGTCGCTCTACCGTCTGGAATGGACACCACTGGCCGCTGTGGCGGGCTCGGCTCCCGAGCATGTCGTGTTCACGGTGGAGTCCGGTTCGGACGTTCTGGAGTTCTTGCACGCCAACACGAACACGATCTTGGCCAAGGTGCAGGACTGGATCGCCGAAGACCAGGCCGCCCAGCTGGTCTTCGTCACCCAGGGCGCCGTCCCCGTCGGCGACACCGAGATCGACCTGACCCAGGCCCCGGTCTGGGGCCTGGTCCGCGCGGCACAGGAAGAGAACCCGGGCCGGTTCGTGCTCGTCGACACCGACGATCCGTCCACTGTGGAGCAGGCGCTCGCCACGGGCGAGCCCGAGATCGCGGTGCGCGGGGGAGCGTTCTACGTCCCGCGCCTGGCCAAGGTCGCCGACTCCGAGGTGACCGGCGAGTCGCCCTGGACCGGGACGGTCCTGGTCACCGGTGGCACCGGCGGTCTCGGCGCGCTGGTAGCCCGCCACCTCGCTTCGAGCGGCGTGACCTCGTTGCTGCTCACCAGCCGTCGCGGCGCGGACGCCCCCGGCGCGGCCGAGTTGAAGGCCTCGCTGGAGGAACTCGGCGCCACGGTCACGATCGCGGCCTGCGACGTCTCCGACCGCGACTCGGTGTCCGGGCTGCTGGAGGCGCACCCGGTCAACGGGATCGTGCACACGGCAGGCGTGCTCGACGACGGCATCGTCACCTCGCTCAACCCGGACCGCCTGTCGAAGGTCATCCGGCCCAAGGCCGACGCCGCCTGGCACCTGCACGAACTCGCGGGTGACCTGTCGGCCTTCGTCCTGTTCTCCTCGGTCTCGGGTGTCACCGGCACCGCGGGCCAGGCGAACTACGGCGCCGCCAACACCTTCGTCGACGCGCTCGCTGTCCACCGCCGCTCCCGCGGCCTCCCGGCGCACTCGCTCGCCTGGGGCCTGTGGCAGCAGAAGAGCGAGATGACCGACCACCTGGCCGAAGCCGACGTCGCCCGCTCGGGCGTCGCGGGCCTCCCGTCCGACGAAGGCCTCGCGCTCCTCGACACCGCACTCGGCATCGACAGCCCCGTGCTGGTCCCGGTCAAGCTCGACCTCAAGGCCCTGCGCGCACTCGACCCGATCCCGACCGCCTTCCGCGGCCTCGTCAAAGCCCCACCCCGCGCGGCGGCCGCCACGGCTTCCGGCGGCTCGGCCTTGAAGCAGAAACTGGCCGGTCTCACCGGCGAAGAACGCGACCAGGCGATCCTCGACGTCCTGCGCGGCCACATCGCCGCGGTGCTCGGCCACGACAACCCCGACGCCATCGAAACCGACCGCGGCTTCCTCGACATGGGCTTCGACTCCCTCACGGCCCTCGAGCTCCGCAACCGGCTCGGCACGGTGACCGGCAAGCGCATCCCGGCCACCCTGATCTTCGACTACCCCGACGCCGCCTCGGTCGCCTCCTACCTCGCCACCCAGCTCATCGACGACACCGCCTCCACCCCCCTCGAGTCCGACCTCGCCAAACTCGAATCGGCCCTCGCCTCGACCACCCCCACCTCCGAAGAACACCACGCCCAAATCACGGCCCGCCTCAAAGCCCTGGCCGCCAAGTGGGCCGAGTCCCTCCCCACCCCCCAAGAACCCGCGGCCGACATAACCGAAGCCAGCGCCGACGACCTCTTCGCCATCCTCGACTCCGAACTCGCCTAACCCACCATGTCCCACCCCGAAGGCCACGCCCCGCGCCCACCCCGCGCAGGCGTGGCCTTCGCCCACTCCCCACCCCCCGCATGCCCCACCCCCCACCCGCGCAACACGCGGTGCCCGAGCGCGCAACACGCGCTACCCGGGCGTGGAACACGGCCCACCCGAGTGTGGAACACGTGGTGCCCGGCTGCGCAACACGAGGTGCCCGAGTGTGGGACACGCGGTACCCGGGTGTGGGACACGCCCCACCCGCCGTGTCCCACACTCCGGCACCTCGTGTCCCGCGCTCGGGTACGTCGTGTCGAACACTCGGGTATCCCGTGTCCCGCACTCGCGCTCACCCACCCCCGTACCCAGACGGACGACACGCGTGCACAGCCGGACGACACGCGTGCACAGCCGGACGACACGCGTGCACAGACGGACGACACGATCACGGGTCAGGTTTGGCGCCCCGGGCGTGTCGTCCATCCAGGTACGCGTGTCGTCCGTTCATGGACGCGTGTCGTCCGTCTGTGCACGGGTGTCGTCCAGCTGCGTACGCCTCCCGGGCTGGTCAGGGCGGTGGGGTGGGAAGGCAGGGGGCGGGTAGGGGTTCCGGAAAGGAAGATTTAGACAGACGATCGTTTTAGACAGGGCTGGAGCCGAGGACGTGAGTGGGAGAGCGAGATGTCCGTTGTTGAGGAGTTCGGCGTCGAGGTGAAGACTCCCCGGCCGGATCTGCGGTCACGCGTGGTCGAGCTCGAGCTGACCCGCGAGGCGGCGCAGGCCGGTCCGTCGAACAAGGCGACGGAAGCCCAGCACGCCAAGGGAAAGCTCACCGTCCGCGAACGCCTCGACCTGCTCTTCGACAAGAACACCTTCCGCGAGATCGAGGGCTTCCGCAGGCATCGGGCCACCGGGTTCGGCCTGGAGGACAAGAAGCCGCACGGCGACGGCGTCGTCACCGGCTGGGGATTGGTCAACGGCCGCACCGTCTTCGTCTACGCACACGACTTCCGCGTCTTCGGCGGCTCGCTGGGTGAGGCGCACGCCGAGAAGATCCACAAGGTCATGGACCTCGCCGAATCGGCGGGCGCGCCCATCGTCTCGCTCAGCGACGGCGCGGGCGCCCGCATCCAAGAGGGCGTCACCGCGCTCGCCGGCTACGGCGGCATCTTCCGGCGCAACGTCCGGTGTTCCGGCGTGATCCCGCAGATCTCCGTCATGCTCGGCCCGTGCGCGGGCGGCGCGACGTACTCGCCCGCGTTGACCGACTTCGTGTTCATGGTCCGCGGCTCCGCGCAGATGTACATCACCGGCCCGGACGTGGTCCGCAGCGTCACCGGCGAGGAGATCACCCACGAGCAACTCGGCGGCGCGGAGGTCCACGCGGGTGTCTCCGGCGCCGCCGGGTTCATGTACGACTCCGAGGAAGAGTGCCTCGAAGAGGTCAGGCACCTGCTTTCCCTGCTGCCCCAGAACAACCGCGAACTCCCGCCCGCGGTCCAGCCCGACGACCCGGCCTACCGGCGCAGCGAGTCGCTGCTGGACATCGTCCCGGCCGATCCCAACCAGGCCTACGACATGCGCGCGGTCATCGAGGAGATCATCGACGACGGCGACCTGTTCGAGGTCCACGCCTCCTGGGCCACCAACATCATCTGCGGCCTCGCCCGGCTCGACGGCCACGTCGTCGGCATCGTCGCCAACCAGCCCGCCTCGTACGCGGGCGTGTTGGACATACACGCCTCTGAGAAGGCCGCTCGCTTCGTTTCGCTGTGCGACTCGTTCAGCATCCCGCTGATCACCATGGTCGACGTACCGGGCTTCCTGCCGGGCAAAGACCAGGAACACGGCGGCATCATCCGCCACGGCGCCAAGCTGCTCTACGCCTACTGCAACGCCACCGTCCCGCGCATCCAGCTCATCGTGCGCAAGGCCTACGGCGGCGCGTACATCGTCATGGACTCCCGCTCGATCGGCGCGGACCTCTCCTTCGCCTGGCCCACCAACGAAATCGCCGTCATGGGCGCCGAGGGCGCGGCCAACGTCGTCTTCCGCCGCGAGATCGCCGCCGCGGAAGACCCCGAGGCCGCACGCAAGGACCGGATCCAGGAGTACCAGGACGAGCTGATGCACCCGTTCTACGCCGCCGAGCGCGGACTGGTCGACGACGTGATCGACCCGTCGGTCACCCGCCAGACCCTGGTCGACGCGCTCGCCATGCTCCGCACGAAGCACTCGCGGCTCCCGTCGCGCAAGCACGGGAACCCGCCGGCATGAGCGCGCCGCTGCTGGTCGTCACCAAGGGAAACCCGGACGACCACGAGATCGCCGCCGCCACGGTCGCCGTGCTCGCGCTGCTCCAGTCCACCCGGGATAAAGCCCGCTTTACTCCGCGGGATAAAGCGGGCTTTATCCCGGGCCGCACCACGCCCGAGCCGGGCCGCGCGCCCGGCTGGGTGCGCGACCCCGGCTACACCCCGCCCGGGTTCTGGGCCACCAGCCGTTGACGAACCAAACGCAGCAACCGAGAAAGGGACCCTCATGACCGGCAGTGCCTGGATCCGCAACTTCCACCCGGCGCCGGACGCCGCCACGCGTCTGGTCTGCTTCCCCCACGCGGGTGGTTCCGCGCCGTTCTACTTCCCGGTGTCGCGCACCCTCTCGCCGGAGATCGACGTGCTCGCCATCCAGTACCCCGGCAGGCAGGACCGCCGCACCGAGCCGCTGATCGACGACGTCCGCCTGCTCGCGGACGCGATCGTCGCGGAGCTCGAGAACGGCTGGCTGGACAAGCCCGTGACGTTGTTCGGGCACAGCCTGGGCGCCAACATCGCCTTCGAGGTCGCGCTGCGCCTCGAAGCTCGCGGCATCGTGCCGCTCGGGCTGTTCGCCTCCGGCCGCCGCGCGCCGTCGATGCACCGTGAGAACGAGGTCGTGCACAAGTCCAGCGACGACGGGCTCATCAACACGCTCAAGAAGATGAGCGGCACGGACGCGGCGATCCTCGGCGACGAGGAGGTGCTCCGGATGAGCATCCCGGCGATCCGCAGCGACTACAAGGCGGCCGAGACCTACCGCTACGCCGAAGGGCCCAAGCTCAAGACCCCGATCCTGGTGCTCACCGGCAACACCGACCCGGAGGTCACCCTCGACGAGGCGCGCGGCTGGGCCAACCACACGCGCGGCGAGTTCAGTTTGCAGGTCTTCACCGGCGGGCACTTCTACCTCAACGAGCACGCGCCGGCGGTGATGGCGGAGATCTCGAAGCACGTCCAGGAGGCATGACCCAGCACGTGTCACCGGCCGGCGGGCACCCATGGTCTTGACGACCGCGGGTGCCCGCCGTCTTTCGTCCGGCCAAGTCAAAAGTGTCTGCAAATGAATACAAGAGAACCGTTTGACGATCCGTTCGCAGATATTCGCCAAATCTGTACTCGGTACTAGATTCACCTCTCACTGGATGCGAAAGTCCTGGTCAGACCGGGTGGAAAAGCACTTGAAATGTCGAAAACCGACACGTTCGGGCGACTGCGCGCCGAACTTCACCGACTAGGGGTACTGGTGTACGGAGAGCGTGAACACCAATACTGACGGCCAGTCCCAAGCTGGCCGGACAAGTGCGCCCAAATTCCCATACGGTCGTACTAGTTCCAAGTGTAAGACGTATGTATGATCAGAGCTGAACGGACCGCCTGAGGTCCCCGCGCCCCGAGAGGGGGGAAGATGCCAGTGCGACCCGAGCCGGGCCTGATGGCCACCGTCATGGCGGACGGACAGCTGGAGCTCTTCTCCGAGCAGAGTGGTGCCCGGTTCCGCTGCAGCCGGGTGGGCACCGCGATGTGGATCGCGCTGCGGCAGCACGACGGCAATCTCGACGCCGCCGCGCGCATGCTCGCGACCCTGTGGGATCGCCATCCTGATCATATGAAGGCCGACATGGACCTCTGGGTCGGCGAGCTGCGTGACGCCGGTCTCATGCGCAACGAGGTCTGACCCCTACTGTCCCGCGAATCACGAAGCGCACGGCGAACCCGCCGTGCGCTTCGTCGCGTCCGGGGTGCGTTCTCCTTGACCCGTAAGGGTTTGTTCCGCTCGCCGGTGCGTCCCCCATTCTTCCCTTAGCGCGAATGGGTGGCCGATGACCGCCGCCTGGCCGTGGTGTGTTCACTGGTGACGATCATGGCCTGCCGCGGATGTGGGCCCTGACCTGCGGTTCGCTCGGCGTCCCCGCCGCGGCCCGCGCGATCGCCTGACCGAAATCCATTATTGATAAATCTGTATAAGGTTAGCGCGCGCCTATTTAAAGAATTGCCAGAGCGCATGTTTAGACGCTTGTCATAAGCGTTTGTGATCCGTTGCGCACGGTTTGCGAGACATGACATAGACCGACGTCTTAGACGGTCATCTAGTCTGATATGTCTACTATGTCTGGTTATGGTGACCCCTGGTAGGGGGTGGTTTTGATCTGACCGCGCCGTTGATCTGGGCTTCAAGCTGCGAATTCGGCGCGAAGTCGGCGTCGGAGACGGTGTCCTGTGCGGCTGTCGGACAGCGCGGACCGTCACGGGCGTCCTCACGATTTGTGGTCGCGCACAACGCAACGTGTTTTCTGTGTAAGACGCTTGTATATTGGTTTCGGATGGCGTTTAATGGTTCCAGAACGGCAGCCCGGAGCGCAGGTTTTCCAGGGCGCAAGCGGAGGAGACTTGAGATGCGACTGGCAGAACGCGGCAGTGAGTGGGAGACCCTGAACTCCGCCTACGGTCAGGCCGCGCGGCGTCAGGGCCGGGTCGTCGCGGTCGGCGGCCCGGGCGGCACCGGCAAGTCCGCGCTGCTGCGTGCCTTCGCCGCCCACGCCGCCGCCGAGGGCGCCGTCGTGTTCAGCGCCGCCGGGTCCGCCTCGGACCACCGCCTGCCGCTGGGCCTGGCGATGGAGCTCTTCCGCTCCGCCGCGCTGCCCGCCGGCCTCGCGAGCCGCGTCGAGGCCGCGCTCAAGCCCGAGTCCTTCACCGAGCACGCCGCCGAGCTGTGCGCCGCCATCCTCGAGCTGGCGCAGCACACCACGGTCGTGCTGACGGTCGACGACCTGCAGTACGCCGACGTCGAGAGCCTGCGCGTGCTGCTGTACCTGCAGCGCCGCATCGCCTCCGCCCGCGTCCTGATCGTGCTGAGCGAGTGGCAGCAGCCGCGCTCGGTGCACTCCATGGTCTACGCCGAGCTCATGCGCTCCCGCGAGATCATCCGCGTCACGGTCGCCCCGCTGTCGCTCAAGGCGGTCACCGAGGTGCTCAAGAGCGAGCTGGACCAGCTGACGGTCGCCCGGCTGGCGACCTCGTTCCACGCCGTCTGCGGCGGCAACCCGTTCCTGCTGCGCGCGCTGATCGAGGACCACCTGGCCCGCGCCGAGGCGGGCCCGCACCTGATCGTCGGCCGCCACGCCACGCACGCGCTGCTCACCTGCCTGACCCGCTGGGAGCCGCGCCTGCTGGAGGTCGCCCGCGGTGTCGCCGTGCTGGGCGAGTACTCCTCGGCAGCCGCGCTGGCGCAGCTGCTGGAGATCGAGCCCGCCGCGGTGGCGCAGGCGCTGACCGCGCTGAACGCGACCGGCATGCTCGACGACTGCCGCTTCCGTCACCCCGAGTTCCGCGCGGCCGTGCTGGCCGAGATGGATGACGAGGGCGAGTCCGCGCTGTTCGTCCGCGCCGCCACCGTGCTCTACCACGAGGGCGCCACCGCCTCGCACATCGCCGACCACCTGCTCTCGGCCGGTCCGGTCGAGCAGGACTGGGTCGTCGAGGTGCTGCAGGAGGCCGCCACCCACGCCATCGCCGAGGACGACGTGCTGCGCGCCGTCGACTGCCTCGAGCTCGCCCAGCAGGTCTGCGACGACGAGCGCCGCCGCGCCGGCCTCACCGCCATGCTCGCCAGGGTCCAGGGCCTGACCAACCCGGCGGCCAACGTCCGGCTGCTCGCGCCGCTGCGCTCGCCCGCCGCCCAGGCCGAGGTCCGCCGCCGCCTGCTGGGCGACGGCGAGTCCGCCGAGGACACCGCCCGCGTCGCGGCCGAGCTGGAGCTGACCGCCAAGTGGGTCCGCTTCGCGCACCCGCCGGTGCTGACCGTCCTGGAAGGCGGCGCCACCGGCGAGCACCACGAGCCCGTCCCCGCGACCGAGCTGGACGCCGACAACCTCACCACCTTCATCGGACCGGACGCCGTCGTCTCGGCCGAGCAGGTACTGCAGAGCGCCCGCGTCGGCGACACCACGCTCGAAGCGGTCCTTTCGGCCCTATTCACCCTGATCTACACCGGCTCGGCCGCGAAGGCGGGCCAGTGGTGCGAGACGCTCGGCGCGCAGGCACGGGCCCAGCGCGCCAAGGCGTGGACCGCGGCGCTGGCCGACGTCCGTTCGCACATCGCGCTGCGCGACGGCGATGTCGCCGCCGCCGAGCGCCACGCCGCGCAGGCGCTCACCGAGATGTCTGCCAAGAGCTGGGGTGTCGCCGTCGGCTCACCGCTGGCGCACCGCCTGTACGCGCTGACCGCGATGAACAAGCTCGAAGCCGCCGAAGAGCTGCTCGAGTTCCCGCTCCCGGACGGCATCACCGAGACCCGCTACTGGCCGCTGTTCCTCCACGCCCGCGGCCGCTTCCACCTGGCGACCGGCAGGCTGCACGCCGCGCTGGCCGATTTCCGCACCTGCGGCGCGCTGCTGGAGGACTGGGGCCTCGACTTCCCGGCCTTCCTCCCGTGGCGCGGCGACCTCGCCCGCGTGTACGTCCGCCTCGGCCGCACCCAGACCGCCCGCGACCTGATCACCGCCCAGCTCCGCCTCCCGACCGGCGACGTCACCCGCGTCCGCGGCACCTCGCTGCGCGCGCTGGCCGCCGCCAGCGAACCCCACGAGCGCGTCGAGATCCTCACCGAGGCGGTCCCAGCGCTGCAGGAGTGCGGCGACCTCGTCGAGCTCGCCCACGCGCTCGGCGAACTCGGCCGCACCCACCACCTCCTCGGCGACTACGGCAAGGCCCGCCTCCTGGTCCGCCGCGCCTCGGAGATCGCGGCAGGCTGCCAGGTCGAGCTGACCGCCGACGAGACGCTCGACTCGCTCCCGTCCGTCGTCCACAACGAAACCCTGTCCCTGCTGAGCGAAGCCGAGCGCCGGGTCGCTTCGCTCGCCGCGCAGGGCCACACGAACCGGGAGATCAGCCGTCAGCTGTTCATCACCATGAGCACGGTCGAGCAGCATCTGACCCGGATCTACCGCAAGCTCAACGTCACCACCCGTTCCGCACTCGCCGCCGAACTGCCGATGGCACTCGCCACGACGGCGTCCTAGAGCCCGCTCCCCGGGAAACACGGAAGCCCCCTTTGGAATCCCGGCGATTCCGAAGGGGGCTTCCGTACGAGGGTCGTGAGCGTTGCGGGCGGTTAGAACCGCCCGCAACGCTCACGACCCACCTGCGTGGTCAGGCCGAGGGCTTCCCCGCCGACCCGATTTCAAACACTGTTTTCGCGATCCCCGTTACGTTCGCACCGAAAAGCGGGGACGATTTTGTCCACGCAACAACGACACTTGTGCCCGGAGAGACATCAAGTGTGCCTAAAGGGTCACCCGGTGAACCGAGTGGGCTTTATCTGTCGCGTTGATGAACGGTGAAAGAAAAAAGGCCCGCCCGGCGGTGCGGGCGAGCCTGTGAACGGACCGCGGAAAAGGGCGGGTTTGTCAGGTTTAGGGGGTCGCCGCCGACTTCGGCTCGAGCGAGGTGCCCGCCATGATCGTGCGCATGGCCTCGGCCAGGTCGTGCCCGGTCGGCGCCGTCTCGGGGTCGACCAGCCACTGGGCCATCACGCCGGTCAGCAGCGCCTGGTGGAAGCAGCCGAGCACCCAGGCGCCCTTGGGGTCCTCGTCCTCGTCGATGCCCTGGAACATGGCGGCCAGGCCGGGACGGGCCTGCTTGTTCGCCTCGGTCAGCGCGGTGCGGACCTCGGGCACGTGCTCGATCTGCGCCAGGATCTCGAAGTTGGCGGACCAGAGCTGCCGGTGCGTGCCGAACAGCTCGACCACCTGCACCCAGATGGCCTCGAACCGCTCCAGCGGGGTCGCGTCGGGGTGGGTGTCGACGGCCATCGCGCGGCCGAGCTCCATGCCCCATTCCTCGGTGGCCTGCATGAGGGCCTCGTTCAGCAGTGCTTCCTTGGATCCGAAGTGGTAGCCGATCGAAGCGAGGTTGGTGCCGGAAGCCGCCACGATGTCCCTGGCGGTGGTTCGCGCGTACCCCTTCTCGATCAGGCAGCGCTTGGCTCCTACGAGCAGATCCTCACGATGTCCCATCCGCTTACCCTACCTCAAGTACCACACACACGTCCGAACGAACTTGACCGGCGCGACCGCCCGGGACGCCGGCTTTACGAATAGGCCATTCGGTTCAACCGGAAATCGTTGTCCGACCTCATTTTAAAGAGTTGGTAAAGGGATTCGCCGGTCAGTGTGAGCGGAGTGGAAAAAGCGCCGCGAAGACGTGCATGGCTAGGGGATATTAGGGGTGTGGCCAGCGAGTTCGCCCGGTTAGCCTTGGCGCACAGTTGACACATTCCGGGAACTCATCGATTTGACCGAATAGTGAAAGCGGTCCGTCGGAACGTAACCAACTAAGTATTCTATCCGGTATCGAGATCACCGGTTACCCGGCTGAAGTCTTGAAGGAGTGTGGATGACCACGCGACCCCCCAACCTGGTGGACACAGTGCACGTCCGGCTGCTCGTCGACAACTTCGCGGCCTGCTTCCGGTTCTACAACGCGGTTCTGCCGAAGCTGGCCGGATCGACACTCGCGAAGGGCGTGGAGGACGGCCCGTACGCACGCTGGGACATCAACACGGCCACCCCGCAGCTGGCGCTGCTCGACCGCGGCATCATGGCGGCCATGCTCGGGCAGGAGAACGCCGGCACGGTCGGCGACCCGTCGCTGCTGTGCCTGCGGACCGCCGACGTCGACGGCGCGCAGCGCCTGTGCGAGGAGCACGGCGCGACCGTCCTCAGCCCAGCCCGTGACCGGCCGGAATGGGCGCCGGACACCCGGATCGCCTACCTGCGCGACCCCGGCGGGAACCTGCTGGAACTGCAGTGCTCGCCTGACTGATCGCAAGCTTTCGGGTCGTGGCTCGGCTGGGGCGAACGGCGAACGGCCGGTGCGCGGGAAACCGCGCACCGGCCGTTTTCAGTCCTTGGCCAGTTCTATGGCAGCGACCGGGCAGACCGCGATCGCGTCCAGCACGCCCTGGCGATAGTCCTCATCGGGGTTCTCGTCGAGGACGACGAGCCTGCCGTCGTCCTCGTCCTGGTCGAAGACGGCGGGCTCGGCGAAGACGCACGAGCCCGTGCCGACACAGCGTTCACGGTCATAGAGGATGCGCAAGACACTCACCACGTCACCGGTAGTTCGTACATGCCGAAAATCAAGGCGTCATGCTTGTACGCGGAGTCCGGCACCTCGCCGTGCAGGCGCAGGCCGGGGATCCGCGAGAACAGCGCGTTGAAGATGATCTCCAGCTCCACCTTGACCAGGCTGGCGCCGGGACACTGGTGGATGCCGTGCCCGAACGACGCGTGCCCCTTGGTGTCGCGGCAGACGTCGAGCATGTCCGGGTTCTCCCAACGCTCCTCGTCGCGGTTCGCGGAGCCGTTGAGCGCGATGATCCCGTCGCCCGCCGGGATGGTCACGCCGGAGACGGTGATGTCGTGCGGCAGCACGCGCGCGGTGGCGTGGTCGGAGATGCTGGCGAAGCGCAGCAGCTCGCCGACCGCGTTCGCGGTGAGCGTCGGGTCGTCCTTGAGTTTCTGCAGCTGGTCGGGGTTCTGCAGCAGCGCGACCGTGCCGAGCGACACGACGTTGGCGATCGTGTCGAACCCGCCGAACAGCAGCACCCGCGCGAGCGCGACGACGTCGGAGTGTGCGAGGTTGCCCTCTTCGTTGTTGCGGGCGACGAGCCTGGTCAGCAGATCGTCCTTGGGGTTGACGCCGCGGTCGGTGACCAGCTTGTCGAGGTAGGCCTCCATCTCCTGCTGCGCCATACCGATCTCCATCGGCGTGACCTCGCGGTTGGTGGTCAGCTCGGCGTAGTTGCGGAAGAAGGCGGTCTCGCTGGCCGGCACACCCAGCAGCTCGCAGAAGACCAGTGAGGGCACCGGAACGGCCAGCTCCTCGACGAGGTCGACCGGGCCGCCCTTGGCGAGCATCGCGTCGATGTGCTCGTGCACGATCTTCTCGATCTTCGGCCGCAGCGCCTGCATCCGCTTGGCGGTGAACTCGGGGATCAGCATCCGGCGGCGCACGGTGTGCTGGGGCGGGTCCATCGCGACCAGCGGCAGCTCCATCGCCTGCAGGATGTCGTCGGGCACGGCGACCGGCAGCGGGTAGCCGGGTTCCTTCCAGTTGGAGCTCAGCGTCGAGTCGGTGAGCACCTTCCTGACGTCGTCGGCCTTGGTGATGATCCACACCTGTTTGCCGGACACCCGCAACGTCACCTTGGAAACCGGCTCCTCCGCGCGCAGGCGCGCGTACTCCTCCGGCATCTTGAACGGGCAGGGGCGCTTCATCGGGAAGAGCGGAGGCTGCTCGGTCCCGGTGGCTTCGGACTGGGTGACGACCTCGGTCATGGGACGAAGACCTTCCCGGATCAGGGCAAGAAAGGTGGTTACGCTGTGACGCTAAGGCCACCGGCAGGGGGTGGCACACCCCTAGCCGCCCCTAACCTCGCCCGGCCGGACCCGGCCGACGGCCCTGGGCAAGCCGCCGACCGGGTGAGCACTCACCGCAGGTGCGCTTCCACGGCGTCCGCGGCCCTGGTCACCCCGCCGTTCGCCCGCACCTCGCGGCGCAGTCCGGCAAGCCGTTGCGCCACAGCGGGATCATCCGCGACCTGGTCCACAGAGGACCGCAACGCCGCCGCGGTCACCTGGTCGGCCCGCAGCTGGACGCCGGCGCCCAGCTCCTCGAGCCTGGCCGCGTTCCCGAACCCATCGGTCGCGAACGGGATGGCCACCGTCGGCACACCGAACCACAACGACTCGGTGCTGCCACCCATCCCGGCATGCGTGACGAACGCCGACGCCGCCTCGAGCACCGCCAGCTGCGGCACACTCCGGTGCACCTCGAAGTTCGCCGGGACGTCCCCGAGCTCGGCGAGGTCGATCTTGTTCCCGACGCTCATCACGACATGCCAGTCCGAGTCACGGAACCCCTCTATACAGGCACGGTAGATGTCGAGCTGATCGGTCACCGCGGTCCCGAACGACACCAGCAGCACCTTGGCCCCCTCGGGCGCGGACCAGCTTCGATCGGCGAGCCTGCCCGGATCCAGGCACGGCCCGACGAACTCGACGTGCGGCCCGACCCGCTCCGCGTTCGGCTGCATCGCACGCGGGATCAGCGAAAGGACGCTCGCCGGATGCGAGAGCCAGGCGAACGGCTCGGCGTCGATCCCGTTCTCCTCGAGCCATTCGCCGTACACCTTGAAGTAGGCGGCGCCGGACTCCGACGCCCGCAGCCCGGCGATGAACTCCGCGAACTCCTCCTCGTAGCCGTCCCAGGCGACATAGGTGGGGGAGAGCTGCACCGCGGGCACGCCATAGCGGTGGCCGAGCACCGGCGCGGCCAGCCCGCCGATGTCATAGAGAAAGAGGTCGGGCCGGTCGTCGTCGTAGGTTTCGGTGAGATGCGGCAGCACGGCGATGTTCTCGTCGAGGAAGATCCGCATCGCCGCACCCGCGTCCTCCGGCCAGTCGGCCTCGCCGTCGGGCAGCAGCGACGGATGCGTGACCGGCTCGGCGCCGGTCGGCGTGATCAGGCCGGCGAGCCGCTCACCCACCGCGTACGTGACCCGGTGTCCCCGGTCGACGAGCTCACGGATGAGCGCGAGCGACGGATAGATGTGTGACGGCGCGGTGCAGCCGATCATGGAAATATGGTGGCGCATAAGGGTTTGACGTCCTGTCGGAGCAGTAGGTGTCCGACGGCGCGCAGAAGTGCGGGGGCCTGCCCTCACAGCGGGCGGCCCGAAGAGTCACGCCGTCTCAGGCAGTGCGCAAGCGGCTGAAAGCGATCATGAACCCCACCCTACCGACACCCGCAACCCGTTTAACCGGGCTGGCGCGAAGTCAGACGGCGGCGCCCGCCGACTTCGTGAGCTTGTGCACGCGGTACCCGAGCAGCAGCAACGCGATCCCGTACAGCAGCGCGAACACGCCCAGCACCGTCGCGATCCCGATCACGCCCGCGATCGGCTGCAGCAGGATCACCAGGCCGGCGATCACCGAAAGCCCGCCCGCGAGCCCCAGCCACACCTCGCCCTGGATCTGCTTGCGCAGCCGCACGGCCGTGACGATCTCGCCGACGCCGGTCACCACCGCCCACGCGCCAGCCATGATCGCCAGCGCCAGCACGGTGATGCCCGGCCACACCACGGTCACCACCGCCAGCACCACGCCGACCGCGCCCGCCAGCCCCGTCGCCGGGGACACCTGCTTGCGGAAGGCCGCGACCAGCAGGCCGACCCCGTCGATGAGGGCGTAGACGGCGAACAGCACCGCCAGCCCGAACACCGTCGCGATCGGCCAGATCAGCGCGAGCAGGCCGAACAGCACGGCGAGCACGCCGCGCGCGATGAGCATTCCGGTCGTTTCCCTGGCCAGCACCAGCATCCGAACCTCCTACGGGAACGCGCACGATGGATAGAAACTAGCGCCGGGCGGATAGTGCCGCCCGGCGGAACGGCTCATGCTCAGCCTGGTGGGTGATCTGAGCGTGACCGTGGAGCGCAGGTGTGACGGCGTCTGGGTGCTGACCCTGCGCGGGGACCTGGGCCGCCATGGCGCCCGCACGCTCGACCGGACCCTGCTCGACATGCTCGACCGCAGGCCGCGGCTGCTGATCTTCGATCTCTCGCAGGTGACGTCGGTGCGGCCGGACGGCCTGCCGGTGCTGCTGCGGCTCGCGTGCACGGCGGGGGAGCTCGGTGTCGGGTGCTGCCTGGTCGGCGCCGACCGCGCCGAGGTGACCGATCGGCTCGAGACGGCAGGCTGGCTCGATCTGTTCGAGGTGCATCCCACGGTCGGCGACGCGGTCACCTCCCTCGGCTGAGCCGCAGCGTCTTCGACGGCAGCTCGCCGTACTTGGCGCGATAGGTCTCGGCGAACCGTCCCATGTGGACGAAACCCCAGCGCCCCGCTGCCCCGGTCACCGTGGTGCCCGGCGCGGCCGCGCTCAGCTCCGCGTTGACACGGGCGAGCCGGATCTCGCGCAGGTAGTTCATCGGGGAAAACCCCGTGCAGCGCTGAAAACCATCGTGCAGCGCCCGCACGCTGAGCGCGACCGCCGAGGCGAGCAGCGCCGGGGTCCACGGCTGCTCCGGCTGGTCCTCCAGCAGTGCGACCGCTTGGGCGATCGCCCGGTTCGGCGCGGGGCGCCGCGGCGCGAGCAGCTCGGCCGAGTAGGTGTTGGGCTGGCCGAGCAGCAGTCCGTCGAGCAGCAGGTACTTCACGGTCTCCACCGCCAGCGGATGGGAGAGCAGCCCGTCCGGCCGCCGGGAGTCGGCCTCCGCCAGCCGCAGCGTCCGCAGCCAGGCCTGGCCCGCCGTGGTGGTCAGGTCCAGCGCGGGCTGGAACACGACCGGTTTCGCCGCCGGACGGCCGAGCAGCCGTTCCAGTTCGGAGTGGACGGTGTGCGGCGGGAACTTCAGGCAGACCTGCCCGCAGCCGCCACCCCAGCGGATCGCGGCGGCCACCCCCGGCCGGAACACCGCGCCCATCGCCACGGTGCCGGACACCGGCTCCATCCCGTCCGCGGTCGACTCCGCGTGCCCCGACAACGGGAAATTGATGTGGTAGTCGGTGGTTTCGGGACTGGAGAGCCGGACATCCCGGTCGAACGCGATGAACCCGGCGGTCGAGGCGCCCAGCCGCAGCACGTTGAGCCGCATGCCGAGCGGGCCGGGGCGGCCCAGATACCGCGCCTCGACCGGCAGATACGTCGCCGTCAACGCTTCGCGTGCCTCGTCGAGGTCATCCGTGCGAAGCATCGCATGCGTCGTGAACGCTTCCTCGGTCCCAGTCGTCATGACCGTCCCAGAATATCCCTTTCGGGCAAGGCGTCTGTACCGATGCAGGGCGCGAGGTCTTTTTTCACGCCTATATATAAGGGCGGCGCGCGACGATCGTATGGTCGCCGCCCGGCTAGGGTTCATCCCGCTTCCAAGCACACACCAGGTGGGGAGAAACCTCGTGAAACGTCTTGTTTTCGCCGTGGTGGCCGCCGCGACGCTGGCCTCAGGGCTCGTCGCGACGCCTGCCGTCGCGGCACCGGCCGCCATCGCCTGGGGGCCGTGTGACAACGCGGACCTCGTCAAAGCGGGCGCCGAATGCGGCTACCTCGAAGTGCCGCTCGACTACCGCAAGCCCGCGGGGGAGAAGATCCAGCTCGCGGTCAGCCGCGTCAAGCACAAGGTGCCTGACGCGCAGTACCAGGGCGTCATGCTCACGAACCCGGGCGGCCCCGGCGGATCCGGGCTGCTGCTGGCGACGCGGGGCGCGCGCGTCCCGAAGAACGCGGGCGACGCCTACGACTGGATCGGCTTCGACCCGCGCGGCGTCGGCTCCAGCAAGCCGGCGATCTCGTGCGACCCGAACTACATGGACTACAACCGGCCGAACTACTTGCCGATCACGCCGCAGCTGGAGAAGACCTGGCTCGCCAGGTCCAAGGGCTACGCGGACGCCTGCGCAGCCAAGAACAGCAAGGCCTTGCTGGAGAACATGAAGACGACCGACACGGTCAAGGACATGGACTCCATCCGCCAGGCGCTCGGCGCGGAGCAGGTCAACTTCTACGGCTTCTCGTACGGCACCTACCTCGGCCAGGTCTACGGCACCACGTACCCGAAGAACGTGCGCCGGATGATCCTCGACTCGACGGTCGACCCGCGCAACGTGTGGTACCAGGCCAACCTGAACCAGGACGTCGCCTTCGACGTGAACCTGAACATCTGGTTCGGCTGGGTCGCCTCGCACGACGACGCCTACCACCTCGGCAAGACCAAGGAGGCGGTCAAGCGGGTGTTCGACGAGCAGCTGCTGAAGCTGTCGTTCAACGCCGCGGGCGGTGTCGTCGGGCCGGACGAGTGGCTCGACGTCTTCCAGCAGGCCGCGTACTACCAGCTCCGCTGGCCGGTGCTGGGTGACGCGTTCGCCCGGTTCGTGAACAAGGGCGACTGGCAGAACATGAAGACGCTGTTCGAGAACTTCGGCGGCCGCGGCGACGACAACGGCTTCGCGGTGTACCTCGCCGTGCAGTGCACGGACGTGCAGTGGCCCGCGTCCTGGCACCAGTGGAAGGTCGACAACTGGAAGACCTTCGCGAAGGCGCCGTACTACACCTGGCAGAACGCCTGGTTCAACGCGCCGTGCCTCTACTGGCCCGCGAAGGCGGGCAAGCCGGTCCACGTCGACGGACGCGGCGTCGCGAGCGTGCTCATGATCGACGAGACGCTCGACGCGCCAACGCCGTTCGAGGGCAGCCTCGAAGTCCGCAGCCGGTTCCCCGGCGCTTCGCTGATCGCGGAGCCCGGTGGCACCAGCCACGCCATCACCCCGCGCAAGAACGCCTGCGTGGACGACAAGATCGCGGACTACCTCCTCACCGGCGCGCTGCCGGCCCGCAAGCCGGGCCGCACGGCGGACGTCGAGTGCGCGCCGCTGCCGTTGCCGGTCCCGCTGCCGCCCGCGCCGGCGGCCGCGGCCCGGTCCTCGGTGTCCGATCAGGCGTCTCCGGACGCCGTCATGGGCCAGCGAGTGGGTTAGCGGTAGCGAACACTGAGTATTCGGCGCGGGCGTTACGAAATCCAATTCGTAACGCCCGCGCCGAGTCGTTTTCGGGCGCTTGACAGGTATGTGGGTTTACTGCTTTAGGCCCTTGCCCAGGGCGTCGGCGACTGCTCGTCCGTTCGGCCTATCGGCGTCTTGAGTAGTTTTCGCGTTTTCGTGTTGACCGGTGGACTATTACGGTGTTTCGATTCACGTAACAACCCGGAACGTGAACAAGACGTATCGCTGTGTTCCTATCGATTCAGTGAAAGAAGTGTGAACCCCGGTTTGCCTAATGTCGGTTTCGGTGATCTTTCGTGAGAACTGACAGCAAAACGTCATCAGTTCCCCTGTCGGGTCCTTTCTGGACGCATGTGTATCTTGGTCTGGACCAGAGGTCCGGTACCCGGCGCGCGACGCGAACCTGTCGTGCTGCCGGACAGATTCACGCCCTGGAGGGGTGAGCGGTCGCCCACCCCCTCGCCGCAGGTGGCGCCAGCTTTGCCGGGGTTGTGTGACGACGTTTTATTAACCCGCGTCCCAGCGAGCGGGGCGCTGTTGATATTCACCCACTTGGCATAGTCGGCGGGTAACTGTCCAACCACACCAGGTATTACTGGTGTGCACATCCACCCGAACCACGAAAAATCGATCACCAATCGCCCTCGGTCGGTAACATAAACCTTCACGGCCTCACTCTTATGGGGCTAAACTCGGCTATGGCTGGACAGGGCCGGGTCAGGCGAAGGTCGACATCGGCGTAGGTAATCACCAGTGCGCATAATGGGCCTTTTGGGGGTTGACCGCATGGCGTTCGCCGAACACCGCGACGCAATGGACGTATTGACGCGTCTACTCACCGAGGCTGCCGACGGGAACGGCCAACTCGTGTTGGTCGGCGGTGGCCTCGCCACCGGCAAGACCGAGCTATTGCATGAGTTTTCACGCTACGCAATCGATTCCGGAGCGTTGTTACTCACCGCTACCGGATCGCGGGCCGAACGGGCCCTGCAGACCGGCGTGATCGACCAGCTCTTCCACAGCTCGGGTCTCCCGACCGAAGTCGCGGACCGTGTCCTCAAGCTCATCACCGCCGATTCACTCGCCGAGGGGGACGCGAACACCGACGTCTCCACCATCCAGCACACCGGCGTCAAGGTCGTCCACGAGATCTGCACGGCGTTGCTGGAACTCTCGCGCGAGCGGCCGGTGGTGATCGGCATCGACGACGTCCAGTTCGTGGACAGCTCGTCGCTGCAGCTGCTGCTGTACCTGCGGCGGCGGATGAACTCATCGCGGGTGCTGATGATTCTCAACGAGTGGGAGCGCCCGCAGCCCACCCTCCCGCTGTTCCGCGCGGAGGTGACCCGCCGGGAGCACCACCTCATCCGGCTGGAGCCGCTGACCGAGCAGGGCGTGGCCGACCGCGTCGCCGCGGTCGCCGACGCGGACAAGGCCGCGGCGGTCGCGAAGTTCTACCACGAGGTCAGTGGTGGCAACCCGATGCTCGTCAACGCCCTCATCGAGGACTACCGCGCGAGCACGCCGTCCGCCGAGGGCGAGCCCGCGGTCGGGGTCGCGTTCGGCCGTTCCGTCCTCGCCTGCCTGCACCGCTGGGAGCCGCGGCTCCTCGATGTCGCGCGCGGTCTCGCCGTGCTCGGCGCCGAGGGCACGCCCGCGATGATCGGGCGGCTGATGGGCATCAAGTCCGAAGCGGTCATGCAGGTGATCGACATCCTCACCGCGGCGGGACTGCTCGGCGACGGCAAGTTCCGGCACACGGTGGCCGAAGCCGCGGTGCTGGACAGCCTCTCGCCGGACGAGCGCTCGCGCATGCACATCAGCGCGGCCGGGCTCCTCTATCAGAAGGGCGCGGCCTCGTCCGAGGTCGCGCGCCACTTCATCGCCGCGGACAAGGTCGTCGGCAGCTGGTCGATCGCGGTCATGCGCGACGCGGCCGAGCAGGCGGTCGTCGCCGACGACGTGAGCCTCGCCGTCCGCTGCCTCGAGCTCGCGCTCGACGCCAGCACCGACGAGCGCGAGCGCGTCGAAGTCACCAAGGCGCTCGCCAGGGTGGTCTGGCGGATCAACCCGTCGGTCGCCTCCCACTACCTCGAGCCGCTGCGCGTCGCCGCCCGCGAGGGCAAGCTGACCCGCCGCGACGCCGTCACGGTGATCCGCAATTCCCTGTGGCAGGGCGACAAGGAGACCGTCCTCAAAGGAATGGAGGTGCTCGACACCTCCACCGGCGTCGCGGACCTCCAGCTGGCGGCCGAGCTCCGCGTCGCCTACCAATGGTTCTACGGGCTCCCGTGCGCCCACTTCCGCAACGTCGACGACGACCCGTCGCCGCCCCAGCCCGTCCCGGAGGGCATGTGGTCCGGCGCGGCCAACACGCTCGGGATGAGCAACTCCAACACCCAGCGCGCCCGCGAGGCCGCGACGGCCAGCGCCGAGCACATCCTGCAGAGCTGCCGTCTCGGCGACACCTCGCTGGAAGTATTGGCGACAGCCGTCTTGGCACTCGTCTACGTGAACAAGGCGGGCAAGGCCGCGTCGTGGGTCGACGCCCTGATGGACGAGGCCGTCCGCAGGCGCGCCACCACCTGGCAGGCCATGCTCGGCAGCATCAGGGCGGACATCGCGCTGCGCCGGGGGCAGCTCGCCACCGCCGTCCTGCACGCCGAAACCGCGCGCAACCTGCTGCAGGCCCAGAGCTGGGGCGTCCTCATCGGCTACCCGCTCACCACGCTGTTGCTCGCGAACACCGCGATGGGCAGGCTCGACGCGGCCGCCGAGGTCCTCAAGCAGATCGTCCCGGACGCGATGTTCTCCACCCTGTTCGGCCTCCGCTACCTGCGTGCCCGCGGGCACTATTACTTGGCGGCCGACCGGGTGCTGGCGGCGATCAGCGACTTCCAGACCTGCGGCAAGCTGATGCGCGAACGCGACCTCGACGTACCGGGCCTCGCCCCCTGGCGCAGCGACCTCGCCGAAGCCAACCTCCAGCTGGGCCGCAAAGCCGTCGCCCGCGAACTGGTCGCCGAGCAACTCGAGCGCTCGGGCCCGGTCGACTCCCGCACCCGCGGCATCTCGCTGCGCGTGCTGGCGGCCTCGAGCGACCTCCCGCAGCGCCCCGCGTTGCTGCGCCAGGCCATCGAATGCCTCCAGATCTCCGGCGACCGCCTCGAGCTTTCCCGCGCACTGGCCGACCTGAGCCAGGTCCACCAGGAAATGGGCGAGTTCGACCGAGCCCGCATGATGGCCCGGCGCGCGGCCCAGGAGACCAAGGCCTGCCAGTCCGGAGCCCTGCCCCCGCAGCAGCTTCCCCGCGAGCGTTCGGCGGGCGAGGTCGTCAAGGAAGCCGACACCCAAGCGGAAATCTCAGGCGCGCCGATTCTCTCGGACGCCGAGCGCCGCGTGGCCTTGCTCGCGGCACTGGGTCACACCAACCGCGAGATCGGGCGGCGGCTGTACATCACGGTGAGCACGGTGGAGCAGCACCTGACTCGTGTGTACCGCAAGCTGAGCGTGCACAGCCGCGCGGACCTGCCCGCCGGCTTGGCCCTCCACGGCGTCTCGGAGATGGTCGACGCCGACGGCACGGCCGTGGACATGAGCAACACCTACTGATCAGGTTCGTTTTCGCGCCGGGGTCTGGACTCGCGTCCAGGCCCCGGCTTTCGTTCGCGCTGGGGGTCGTGAGTGTTCCGGCCGGTTCTAACCGGCCGGAACACTCACGACCCCCAGCGCGCTAGGCGGGCCCGGCGTGGCGTGGGCGGTCGCGGGCTTGCGGTTGAAGCGAGGGGCGCCCTCGGTGCGTACCAAGCACCCAGAGTGCCCCTCGCTCAGATTGCGTTGGGGTACAAGGGCTCGTGCGCGTTGCGGGCGGTTCTAACCGCCCGCAACGCGCACAACCCCAGCACGCGGTCGCGCTGATCTGCCCGGAGTAGGTCCCGCTAGGAACCCCTTCGCTGGTATCAGCGGGAAACAAGGGCGGCCCTTGTCACGCTAGAGGTGACAAGGGCCACCCTTGTAACGTCCTGCCCCGCTCAGCGCGCCCGATCCTCGCCGCGCAGGGTTACGGGTGGGCCGTTTGTCACCGTGAGCGTAACGAAAGTGGCGTATGTGCGGACCCGGGCGGGCGCAACCCCGGCCCTGCGAACGCGAAACCCCGGCTGTACGCACGCGAAACCCGAGTTTTGGCCATTCAATGGCCAAAACTCGGGTTTCGCGAGCGCTGCGGGGGTCGTGAGTGTTGCGGCCGGTTCTAACCGGCCGCAACACTCACGACTCGGGGATTGGTTGGTGCGAGGGGAAGTTCTGCTGCATCTAACGGAGCAAACCTTCCCCTCGCTCGGATCGCCCGGCCCGTTCCTCGCCGCACAAGGTTACGAACGGGGCGTTTGTCACTGCGAGCGTAACGAAAGTGGCGTATGTGCGAACCCGGGCGGGCGCAACCCCTGAGTTTGGCCCACGCCTGGGTTTCGCTTGTATACAAGCCAATCTTCCCTTCAGGCCTAACTGTCCTTTGTGGACGTCCTTTCCGGACTCTCAACTTGCCTCGGGGCGGCTTTGCTATTCTGCACTCAATATATAGTGGCCTAGGCCAGTTGGCGAGGTCGCGATCGGGTGAATCAGAGGAGGGAGGCCGACATGATGCGAAGGCCTATCGGGCGGCGTCAGCTCGGGTCGGAGCTGCGGCGGCTGCGTATCGAGGCGAAGCGGCAGCAGCGGGAGATGGCGGAGGTCATCGAATGCGACGCGAGTCAGATCAGCAAGGTCGAGCGGGGCGAGCGGACGCTCAAAGCCTTGGAGCTCAACGCCTTGCTGGACTTTCTCAAGGTGCGCGGTGACAAGCGTGACGAGATGCTCGCGCTCGGGGAGGAGGCGAGGAAACGGCAGCCGAGGAAGACCTACTCGGACATCCTGTCCGGCACGTTCCGGAGGCTCGGGGATCTGGAAGAGGACGCGAGCGAGATCTACTGCTTCGCGGATCAGCTGATCCCGGGGCTGCTGCAGATCCCGGACTACATCCGGGCGCTGGTGACGGACTCCATCTACCGGACCAACGCGCCGGTGGAGGCGGAGATGGAGGCCCGGATCACGTTCCGGCTGGATCGGCAGCGGGTGCTGGAGCTGGAGAACCGGATCAGTTTCCTGATCGGGGAATCCGCGCTGCTGCGGCCGGTCGGCGGGCCTGCCGTGCTGCGGCGGCAACTGCTGCACGTGCTGGGGGTGATCGACGGGAAGCCGTGGATCACCGTGCGGGTCGTGCCGCTGACGCTGGGGGTGCATCCGCTGCTGGGCGGGGCGCTGTCGGTGTTCCGGTTCTGCCCCGGGGTGGACGATGTGGTCCACCAGTCGACCGTCTTCGGCGGCGGGGTTTACCTCGATGAGGTGAACGAGACCCGGGAATGCCTGCGTGCCTTCAAGAACTGCCGTGAGCGGGCACTGGGTCCGGCGGAGACCCGGCGGCTGCTGCTGCGGCGGGTGCGGGAGCTGGCACCCGGATAAGCGGTCACGACTCGGTGTGCAGCAGACCGGCGTCGGTGAGCTCGTCGACCCACATCTCGATGTCCGCCAGCGTGTTGTCGGGATCGGTTCGCCACAGGTCGGCGAGCATGGTGGCGGCGGCGCCGGTCTTGCCGTCGTGCTGCCGCAAGGCGATCCAGATCGCGGTGCCGACCCCGTTGCATTCGAAGCGCTTCTCGGTCAGCGTCGAGAAGAGCTGCAGTCTGCCGTTCTGTGAGACCGTGACCTTCACTCCTGGAACCGGTCGGACTGGCATCGTGATTCTCCTTTGAGGGGAAGGAAAACGTGGTGTGAACGAACTTCGGCCACCGCAGGGTGTTCCCGCGGTGGCCGAAGCTCCGGGTGGGTCGTACGGGGCGGGCCTGGGGGTCGACTGCTAGGTCACCCGCCCCGTACGGCCCGGCTTACGCGGTGACCAAGTCCTTGGTCTCCGTGGTGTTCTCCACCGAGTAGGCGTCTTCGGCGCTGACCTCGGGGGTGTTCTTGATGTGGCGCAGGAAGATCAGCGCGGCGACGGCGGCGGAGAGCACGACCACCGCTGCGGTGATGGCGGCCGGGTGCATCGCCGTGACGAAGGCTTCCTGAGCGACGCGGAACAGGTTGTCGCCCTGTGCCTGCGGCAGCTTCAGCGCGACGTCGTGGGCACCACCGAGGGTCTGGCGAGCCGCCTCCAGCGTGCCTTCCGGCAGGCCGGCGGGGATCGTCTTGTCCATGGCGGGGCCGAAGAAGCCGGCGCCGATCGAGCCGAGCACCGCGATGCCCAGCGCGCCACCGAGTTCCTGTGCGGTCTGCAGCAGCGCCGAGACGCCACCGGCACGCTCGGCCGGAGCGGTCGCCACGACCATGTCGGTCACGATCGAGAGGACCACCGCGATGCCGACACCGCTGAGCACGATCGCGGTGATGACGAGCGGGATGTTGTGCTCGGTCGTCACCTGGGTGATGAGCAGGAAACCGCTGGCGGCGACGGTGAAACCGGCGGCGATGATGTAGGCGGGACGGGTCTTCTGTGCCACGATCGCGGCGATCGGGGCGACGAAGCTGACGATCACCGGGGCGGCGAGCGTCCACAACGCGGCCTCCAGCGGCTTCATCCGCAGTACCTCCATCAGGTACTGGGTGGAGAAGATGCCGAAGCCGATCATGCCGAAGAAGCAGACCAGGTTGCAGGTGATGGACGGGCCGAAGCCGCGGTTGCGGAACAGGGTCAGGTCGATCATCGGGTCGGAGTGGGTGGCCTGGCGGCGGATGAAGAAGGTGCCGAGGATCAGGCCGGCGGCGATGACGGCGCCGGGGACGGCGTAGGTGTGGTGGACGGCGATTTCCTTGAGGCCCCAGATGATGGACAGCACGGCGGTCAGCGACAGCGCGCCACCCAGCAGGTCGAACTTGCCCAGGTTGGGGGAGCGGTACTCGGGGATCAGGACCGGGGCGAGCACCAGCAGCAGGACCATGATCGGGATGTTGACGAGGAAGATCGAACCCCAGTGGAAGCTGGACAGCATCAGGCCGGACACGACGGGACCGAGACCGGCGCCGGCGGACAGGCCGACCGACCAGACCGCGACGGCCTTACGGCGCTGCTTGGGGTCGTGGAACATGTTGCGGATCAGGCCCAGGGTGGAGGGCATGAGGGTGGCGCCGCCGATGCCCTGCAGCGCACGCGAGGCGATCAGCATTTCGGGGCTCGTGGAGAAGGCGCAGGCGACGGAGGCGGCTCCGAAGAGCACCGTGCCGATGATGAGGAGCCTGCGGCGGCCGATCCGGTCTCCCAGGCCGCCCATCGTGATGAGCAGGCCTGCCAGCACGAAGCCGTAGACGTCCATCATCCACAGCTGCTGGGTGCCGCTCGGCTTGAGGTCGGCGGAGATCGAGGGGACGGCGAAGTAGAGAACGGTGATGTCCATGGCGACCAGGAGCACAGGCAGGATCAGCACGGCGAGCCCGATCCACTCCTTGCGTCCGGCCTTGGCTTCTGTAGTAGTCATGCCAAGAACCATACAACTGTGTAGAACTGTTGTCTATGACAGCTGTGTAATACACACGTATTGAGGGGTAGGCCGGGCCGGGTAGGGGTCGAAGCGCGGGTGCGGGCGCTCCTTTAGGGGTCTGATCCTCTGGCGGTACCTGGCGGGCCGTCGCTTGAATGAAAAGGGTCTTCCTTCTCCCCATCTCCTGGCTGGAGTGCGCCGCATGAGCAGCGAAAACAGCGCCTGGATCCGGAACTTCCACAGCGCGCCCGATCCGCACACCCGGCTGGTCTGCTTCCCGCACGCGGGCGGGGCGGCCACCTATTACTACGGGCTGTCGGCGGCGCTGACCCCGTCCGTCGAGGTGCTGGGCGTCCAGTACCCCGGCAGGCAGGACCGCCGCACGGAGCCGTGCCTCGACGATGTCGGCGACCTCGCGGACGCCATCACGCCCGAGTTGCTGGAGCGCACCGACCGGCCGATCGCGCTGTTCGGGCACAGCCTGGGCGCGACGATCGCGTTCGAGGTGGCGATCCGGCTGGAGAAGGCGGGCGTCACGCCGGTCGTGCTGTTCGCGTCGGGGCGCCGCGCGCCGTCGACGTTCCGCGACGAGAACGTGTGGCAGGCCGACGACGACGCCATCATCGCCAGCCTGAAGGCGATGAGCGGCGCGACCGCGGCGATGCTCGACGACGAGATCCTGCGGATGATCCTGCCCGCGGTCCGCGCCGACTACAAAGCGGCCGAGACGTACCGCTATCAGGCGGGCCCGCGGCTGCACTGCCCGATCGTCGCGATGACCGGGGACGACGACCCGCAGGTCACCCTGGACGAGGCGGGGGTGTGGGGCGAGCACACCGAGTCGGAGTTCGAGCTGAAGGTGTTCTACGGCGGGCACTTCTACCTCGACTTCCACACCGAGGCCGTGCTGGACACCATCACCACGACCCTATGGGAGGTGACCGATGGTGCGGCGGAACCTGCTGGCCATCAGTGATCTGCACGTCGCGTACGAGGACAACCGCGCGATCGTCGAACGGATCCGGCCCAAGACCGACGAGGACTGGCTGATCGTCGCCGGCGACGTCGGCGAGATCGTCGAAGAGATCACCTGGGCTCTGGAGACGCTGAGCCGCAACTTCGCGCGGGTCATCTGGGTGCCGGGCAACCACGAGCTGTGGACACCGAAACAGGACGCGGTCCAGTTGCGTGGCGAGGAGCGTTATCGGCACCTCGTGGACATCTGCAAGAACCTGGGCGTGCTGACGCCGGAAGACCCTTATCAAACGTGGGAAGGCCCTGGCGGCCCGCTGCTCATCGCGCCGCTGTTCCTTCTCTATGACTACAGCTGGCGCACGCCGACGGCGCGGACCAAGGCGCAGGCACTCGCGCAGGCCGAGGAGAAGGGCGTCGTCTGCACGGACGAGTTCTTCCTGCACCCCGATCCGTACCCGACGCGCGAGGCCTGGTGTCACGCGCGGCTCGAGGAGACCGAAGCGCGGCTCGCCGCCTGCGATCCGGAGCTGGGCACGATCCTCGTCAACCACTACCCGCTGCTGCGCGACCCGACGGACATCCTGCACTTCCCGGAATTCGCCCAATGGTGTGGAACTTCCCGCACCGCCGACTGGCACAAGCGGTTCCGCTGCCAGATCGCGGTCTACGGGCACCTGCACATCCCGCGCACGAGCTGGCACGACGGCGTCCGGTTCGAGGAGGTCTCGGTCGGCTATCCGCGTGAGTGGCGCCGGTCGTGGCACCCCGGCACGGATCCGCGGGTGATTCTTCCGGAGGTGCGCGCGTGATGCTCGGCAAGCTGCTCCCGTCCCCGGTGGTCTGGTGCGAGTCCTTCGACGACCCGGCCGACGTCGAACTCTTCCCGGAGGAGGCTGAGCTGATCGAGAAGTCGGTCGACAAGCGCCGCCGCGAGTTCACGACCGCTCGCTGGTGCGCCCGCCAGGCCTTCGCCGAACTCGGCGTCCCCGCGGCCCCGGTGCTCCCCGGCTTGCACGGCGCGCCGCGCTGGCCCGCCTCGATCGTCGGCAGCATCACGCACTGCGCCGGCTACCGCGCGGTGGCGCTGGCGCGGACCGCCGAGGTGGCCGCTCTCGGGCTGGACGCCGAACCCAACGGCCCGCTCCCGGACGGCGTGCTGGAGACCATCGCGCTGCCGGAAGAACGGGCCTGGATCCGGCGTTCGCTGCTGACGGACCCCTTGGTCCGCTGGGACCGGCTGCTGTTCAGCATGAAGGAGTCGGTCTACAAGACCTGGTATCCGCTGACCGGCACCCGCCTGGAGTTCGAAGACGCCCTGATCACCGCGGACCGCTCGGGCGAGTTCGCCGCTCACCTGCTGATCCCGTCCTCCCCGGTCCTGCGCGGAAACTGGCTGGCCGCCGACGGCCTCCTGGTCACCGCCATCACCCTGGCGGCCTGAACACCCCAAGCTCGCCGAACCCCGAAAGCCACTTTCGGCAGGTGCCATCTGACGAAAGTGGCTTTCGGGGTTTCGTTCCGGCCTGAACGGCCATGTCGGGGAAGTCGATCTTCGCGAAACCCGAGTTTGGGCCAGTGGATGGCCCAAACTCGGGTTTCGCGTGGCCGGGCCTGAGCACCCCAAAGCCACTTTCGGGGCCTGGGGCTCGTGGAACCCCGAAAGCCACTTTCGGCAGGTGCCATCTGACGAAAGTGGCTTTCGGGGTTTTGTCGGACCCCTGTGTCACGATGGGCCGGTGAGCCGATGGGTCGTGCACCTGGACCTCGACGCCTTTTTCGCGGCGGCCGAGCAGCTGACCAGGCCGACGCTGGCGACCAGGGCGGTGGTGGTCGGGGGCACCGGGCCGCGCGGGGTGGTCGCCGGGGCCAGCTATCAGGCGAGGCCGCATGGCATCCATTCGGCCATGCCGATGTCGCAGGCGCGCAGGCTGCTGCCGGCGGGCGGGGTCATCCTGCCGCCGCGGTTCAAGCTGTACGAGCAGCTCAGCCGGGAGGTGTTCGGCATCGTCGGCGAGTACGCGCCGGTGCTGGAACGGATCTCGCTCGACGAGGCGTTCGCCGAGCCACCCGAGCTGATCAATGCCTCCGCCGAAGAGGTCCACAAGTTCGTGGAACGCCTGCGGGCCAGGATCCGCACCGAGACCGGGCTGACCGCGTCGGTCGGCGCGGGCGCGGGCAAGCAGGTCGCCAAGATCGGGTCCGACCGGGCGAAGCCGGACGGGCTGGTCGTCGTCCCGCACGGCACCGAGCGCGAGTTCCTCGCCGACCTGCCGGTGCGCGCCATGTGGGGGATCGGGCCGGTCGCCGAGGCGAAGCTCAAGCGGATGGACATCCTCACCCTCGGCCAGCTCGCCGCGCTGACCGAGAAGGAGGCCAAGGCATTGTTCGGCAGCGTCGGCCGGGATCTGCGGCTGCTCGCGTCGGGCGTCGACGACCGGCCGGTCGCCGAGCGCGGGGAGGCCAAGCAGGTCAGCGCCGAGACGACGTTCGACGTCGACATCATCGACCTGCCCAGGCTGCGTGCTGAGATCCGGCGGATCGCCCAGGGCGCGCACGCGCGGCTCGTCCGGTCCGGCCGGGTCGCGCGCACGGTCGTGATCAAGCTGCGGCACACCGACATGAGCACGGTGACCCGCTCGGAGACGACGACCTTCCCGACCGACGACGCCGATCAGCTGACCGCGATGGCCGAGCGGCTGCTCATCGACCCGGCCGAGTTCGGCGGGGTGCGGCTCGCCGGTGTCGGCTTCAGCGGGCTTTCCGAGCCACACCAGGATCCGCTGTTCACGGTCGCCGTGCCCGCGCCACCGGTCGTGGAAACACCCAAAGCCACTCCCGTCCAAGCAGCACGTTCGGAGTGGCGCGCGGGCGACGACGTCGTCCACGCGGAGTTGGGCACCGGCTGGGTGCAGGGCGCCGGTCAGGGCCGGGTGACCGTCCGGTTCGAGACCCGGCATTCCGGGCCGGGCCCGGCTCGCACGTTTCTTGCCGAAGATCCCGAACTTCGGCGAGGTGAGGCCACCGACTGTCTTAAAGTCCGAGGGTCCCCAACGGAGTGAGGAGATCGTCGTGCCCATCACCGACCGTTTGACCGAAGTCCCCGAGGTCAAGGCGACCCCCGGCCTCGCGCACGCGGTGACGACCACCGGGCGGCTCGCGTTCGTCACCGGGCAGATCGGCGTCGACGCCGAGGGCAAGGCCGCCGAAGGGTTCGACGCTCAGGTCCGGCTCGCGCTGGAGAACCTCGGGCGCGTGATCACCGAACTCGGCGCGACCTGGTCCGACGTCGTCAAGTTCGGCTGGTACCTCACCGACGCGAGCAAACTCCCGCGCATGCGCGAAATCCGCGCCGAAGTGCTGGGCGAGCGAGCGCGCCCGGCGGCCGCCACGCTGATCGAGGTCTCCGGGTTCGCCTACCCGTCGATCGTGTTCGAGGTCGACGCCGTCGTCGCCCTGCCGTCGTGAGTGGCGCGGCCGGTTCTAACCGGCCGCAACACTCACGACCCCCGAGGTGCAGGCCAATGGGCGAAGGTTGGCAGGGAACAAGGGGGGCCTTTGTCACGCTAGAGGTGACAAGGGCCGCCCTTGTCACGTCCAGCCCAGTTGACGCGCCCGATCCCTTGTCGTGCGGGTCCCGCGGCGAGCACAGCGCCGCGTAGGGGGTCGTGAGTGTTCCGGCCGGTTCTAACCGGCGAAAACGCTCACGACCCCAGGGTTTGCAGGACCTCGCCGAGCGACTTGTCCGTGAACGACGGCAGCACGAGATCGGCGTGGTCGAAGCTGAGCGACGCGGTGATCGGGTTCGGGACGGCGACACAGAGCAGGTCCGCGGCCTTCGCGGCGGTCACGCCGTTCGGCGAGTCCTCGAACGCGACCGCGTCGGCGGCGTCCGCACGCACCGCCGCCAGCGCCGCGAGGTAGAGGTCTGGCCGGGGCTTGGCGGGAAACCGGTCACCGGTGACCACCGTGTCGAACCGCTCACGCAGGCCGAGCCTGGCGAGATGGCCCTCGACCCATTCGGCCGACGAACTCGAGGCGACGCCGAGCCGGAGCCCGAGCGTCGCCGCGTCGTCGAGGTAGGCCGAGACCCCTGGCCGGGTGCCCTCCGATTCCAGCATGGCGAGCACCCGGGCCCGGGACCTGGCGCGGTACGCGAGCCGGTCGAGCGGGCCCGCGTGGTCTTCCAGCAGGTCGAACATGACCTGCGCGGTCCGGTGCGTGCCGATGACCGTGTGCCACACGTCCATCGGCAGCTCGAGACCGAATTCGGCGAAGGTCTCCCGCCAGCTGGCCAGCACCGCGGTCTCGGTGTCGACCAGCAGGCCATCGAAGTCGAAGATCAGCGCCTGGATCACGCCCTCACCTTACGCAGGCGGCGCGCACCCCGGCGTCAGCTTCGCGACCTGCTGGCCCGCGAGGAGGAACGCGCCGACGCCGTACGCCGCGGTGCCGTCCGGCTTGGCCGGGCCCGGCTTGGAGCCGACCGGCTGGACGTAGCCGAGCTTGCCATTGGCCTGCAGTGCCTTGGTGCTCAACGCGGTCCAGCCCTTGTCGACGACCGGCTTGTAGGTCGCCGCGTCGAGGATCCCGGCGTTGATGCCGTACGCGATGCCGTAGGTGAAGAACGCCGTGCCGCTGCTCTCCGGGCCGCCGTACTGGTACGGGTTGAGCAGGCTCGAGTTCCAGAACCCGTCCGAGCGCTGCACCGCCTTGAGCGTGGCCGCCATCTTCTTGAACACCCGCAGGTACTCCGGGCGGCGTGGGTCGTTCGCGGGCAGCACCTGCAGCACCTTGGACAGTGCCGAGATCGCCCAGCCGTTGCCACGCGACCAGAAGGTGTTGGAGCCGATGTAGCCGCCGTCGCGCCACCACAGGCCGGTCGCCTCGCTGAACAGGCCGCGGCCGTTGACGCCCTTTTCCGTGTAGTGGAACAGGGTCTGCATCGCGTCGAGGGTGGCGGGGCTGTTGTCCAGCACGCCGAGCCTGGCGAACGACGGCATCGCCATGTTCAGCCCGTCGACGTAGTTCCAGTACTTGGTGTGCCCCTGCTGCACGCTCGCGACCTCGTCCGCGACCCGCTTGCGCAGGTCGGCGATGATCGGCGCGTCCGGGTGGAAGTAGGTGAACAGGTCGAGGTACGCCTCGCCCGCCGCTTCGAAGTCGGGGAAGAACGGCTTCTTCGCGTCGGTCTGCAGCAGGTAGTTGTTGGCCTTCGCCCACGGCAGCGTCTTGTGGTTGGAGACCCCGGTGGTGCGCACGAGCGCGAGGTTGCCGACATGGAAGGTGGCGTTCTCCCAGCCGTTCGACGCCAGGTTCGTCCCGTTGTTCACCCAGTAGTCGCCGGCCGAGACCATTTTCTGTGCGACGTCGCACAGGTCGGCGGGCACCGGGTCGGCTTGCGCCGGGGCAGAGGTGGCCAGGCCACCGGTCAACGCGGCCGCGAGAGCTAACGCGAGCGCGCGGATACGAACGGACATTTCCGTCTCCTGTGCGTTTCCATGGCGGCGGTCGAAAGCCGACTATGGTCTGAACCACCTACCGTGTCAATGGACCGCTGAGCGGTGAGTTTGATGCCCGAAACCGATATGTCAAGCCAGATCCGGCGTCGGGGCCATCGACTCGAGCAGTCGCCGGGAAGCGGTTTCAGCGCCGTCGGCGTTCTTCGCGAGCACCATGGTCAGCACGCGTGAATGCAGCACCAGCGTGGAAACCGACAGGTCGCCAGGCGCGTCGAGCAGCTCACCGCGCGCGTTCAGCGCGGCGACCACCGGGACCTGCAATTGCGCGATGAGCGCGTTGCCGGAAGCGCGGATGAGCGCCGCGTGGAACTCGCAATCGGCCGTTTTGAACGATTCGTGGTCCTCCCGGTCCACCGCGTCGGCCATTCGCTCGTACGCCGCGGCCATTTTGGACAGTTCGTCCGGACGCCGGTGCTGGGCGGCCAGTCGTGCCGCCTGCGGTTCGATCGTGAGCCGCAGTTCGAGCAATTCGCGTAATTGATGACCGCCGTTCGGCCCATGCATGCGCCAGGCGATCACGTCGGGATCGATGGCGTCCCAGTCATCTGGGGGCAGCGTCCAGGTGCCGACCCGGGGCCGCGCGGTGACCATGCCCTTGGATTCCAGCACCCGCAGCGCTTCCCGGACCACCGTCCGGGAAGCGCCGAACCGGCGCCCGATGTCCTCGGGCACCAGTGGCTGATCGTCGCCGAGTGTCCCGGTGACGATCAGCCTGCCCAGCTCGTCGACGATGCGGGCGTGCAGGTTGCGGCCACCGGCCCTGCTCTCGCCGCCTGAGGGCGCGGGCATGCTCACGCAGGCAGGCCGACGCGGCGTTCCCCGCTGCGCAGCTGCTGCAGCACCACCGCGGCGACCAGCAGCAGGCCGTGCGCGACGTTCTGCCAGAACTGGTTGATGCCGAGGCCGGACATGCCGTTGTCGAGCACGCCGACGATGAACACCGCGAGCACGGTGCTGACGATGGAACCCTTGCCGCCCTTGAGCATCGTGCCGCCGAGCGCGGCCGCGGTGACGGCCTGCAGTTCGAGGCCTTCCGAGCCCGAGGTCGGCTGGCCGGACCCGGTCCGCGCGGTGATCAGCAGGCCCGCGATCGCCGCGACCATGCCGACGAGCGCGTAGACGCCGATGATGTAGCGGTTGATGTTGATGCCGGCCAGCCGCGCGGCGGTGTCGTTGCCGCCGATGGCGAAGATGTTGCGGCCGATGTCGGTGTAGCGCAGCAGGAAGTGCAGGATCGCCGCGACGATGAAGAACACCCACACCAGCGTCGGCAGGCCGAGCACCGAGCCCTTGGCGAGGAAGATGAACAGGTCGTCCGCGCCGGTGTAGCCCTGCGCCTTGCCGTCCGAGACGACCTGCGCGATGCCCTTGTAGGTGGCGAGCGTGCCGAGCGTGGCGACCACCGGGTTGACCCGGCCGAAGATGATGATCATGCCGTTGACCAGGCCGCACAACAGGCCGATGACGACCGCGGCGAGTATCCCCGCGCCGGAGCTGCCGGTCGAGGTGTAGACCATCGCCGAGACGACCGACGCGAGCCCGGCCATCGAGCCGACCGAGATGTCCAGCGCGCCGAGGATGATCACCAGCGTCTGCACCAGCGAGAGCAGGCCCATGATGGTGATCGCGCTGCCGATGAGCAGCAGGTTGTTGGTGCGCAGGAAGTTCTCGTTGAGGAAGCTCAGCAGCACGACCAGCGCGATGAGGGTGAGGATCAGGCTGCTGTTCTGCACGCCCATGCCGGTGAGCACGCGGCGGATCGGCGAGATCCTGGCCGTGGCTTCGGCGGGTTCGGCGGACATGGGGTTCTCCTGGCGGGTGGGCGCGGTCATGGGGTCACCTCTGCTTCGGTGGCCGGGATGGCGAGGGTGAGTACGGCTTCTTCGGTGGCTTCGGACCTGGCGATCTCGCCCGCGACGCGGCCGCCGCGCATCACCACGATGCGGTCGGCGAGCCCGAGCACCTCGGGCAGGTCGGAGGAGATGACCAGCAGCGCCATGCCGTCGCGGGCGAGCCCGTCGATGATCCGGTAGATCTCGGCCTTGGCGCCGACGTCGACGCCGCGCGTCGGCTCGTCGAGGATGAGCAGCTTCGGGTGCCGCGCGAGCCAGCGCGCGAGCACGGTCTTCTGCTGGTTGCCGCCGGAGAGCTTGCGGACCTCCTGCTCCATCGACGGCGTCCGCACACGCAGCTCGCGCACGTATTCGTCCACCAGCGCCCGTTCTTTGGCCCGTTTCACCACCCGGAAGCGGCGGATCCGGTCCAGCACGGCGATGCTCACGTTGTCGCGGACGGACCGTTGCATCAGCAGCGCGTCGGCCTTGCGCTCCTCGGGCGCGAACCCGATGCCCGCCTTGACCGCGTCGCCGGGATTCTTGGCACGCAACGGTTTCCCGTCGAGTTCGACGGTGCCGGAGCGGACCGGGTAGTCGCCGACGATCGCCTTCGCGAGCTCGGACCGGCCCGCGCCGACCAGCCCGGCCAGGCAGACGACCTCGCCGGTGCGCACCTCGAACGAGATGTCCTGGACGTCGTCGGTGGACACATTGGACAGTTTGAGCATCACGTCGCCGGTGTCGGAGCCCGAGCGGCGCACGAGTTCCGAGAGGTCACGGCCGATCATCATGCGGATCAGCTCGTTCTCGTCGGTCGCGGACGCCTCGCGCGCGCCGATTAGCCTGCCGTCGCGCAGCACCGCGATCCGGTCGGCGAGCTGGAAGATCTCGTTCATCCGGTGCGACACGTAGACCACCGCGACGCCGTCGTCGCGCAGCCTGCGGATCAGCCGGAACAGCGCTTCGACCTCGTGCTCGGACAGCGACGAGGTCGGTTCGTCGAAGGCGATGACCTTCGGCGGCGTGACGGCGACGAGCACACGCAGGATTTCGACCAGCTGGCGCTGCGCGGGCGAGAGCTTGCTGCCGAGCGTCGCCGGGTCGAGCACGCCGGCGAAACCGTAGCGCTCCAACGCTTCCTCGGTAGCCTGCGTGAGCGCGCGGCGGTTGAACACCCGCCCGCGCGCGGGCAGTTCGCCGACGAAGACGTTCTCCGCCACCGAAACGTGCGGGATGATCTCGGGCTCCTGGTAGATCACCCGGACACCGGCGGCCATCGCGGCGCGCGGGGTGTCGAAGGCGACGCGCTCGCCGTTGATCTCGAGGTGGCCTTCGGTGGGGGCGTGGTCGCCGGAGAGCACACGCAGCAGCGTCGACTTGCCCGCGCCGTTCTCGCCCATCAGCGCGAGCACCTCGCCGGGCCGGAAGTCGAGGCTGACGTCACTGAGCGCCGCCACCGCGGCGAAGCGTTTGCTGATGCCCTCCGCGCGCAGCGCGACAGGCGGTGGTGCGGACATGCTTGTCTTCCTTGGGGTCGTTCACGGCGGACAAGAAGCCCGGCGCCGTCGCGGGAACGGCGCCGGGCGGGTCGATCAGGTGCAGTTGACGCCCGCGGTCTTGAAGTTGTCCTTGTTGACGATCTGGGTCTTGGCGATCGTCTCCGCCGGGAGCTCCTTCGAGTTCTTGATCTTGTCGAAGAGCACCTGGACCGCGGTCTTGCCGACCTCGGCGCCGGAGATGAACAGCGCGGCCTTGTTGCCGGTGTCCTTGCCAGCCGCCCAGTCCTTGCAGGTCAGGTACGCGCCGAGGCCGACGCCGATGGTGTCGGCCGCCTTGACGCCCGCGTTCGCCAGCGCGGTGACCGCGCCGGTCTCGTTCTCGTCGTTGCAGCCCCAGACGACCCAGTGCTTGACGTTCGGGTTGGATCCGATCACCGCGCCGGTGCGGTTCTGCGCGTCGACCGGGGTGTTGTCCGTGCCGACCTCGACGACCGAAACGTCGGCGCCCGCGTCCTTGGCGAAGGCCTCCTTGGCGGCCTTGACGCGGTCGGTGCAGACGGTCAGGTCCTGCTTGTAGGCACTGATGATCTTGGTGTCGGCCGCCGCCCAGCCCGCCGCCTTGAACAGCTTCGCGGCCTCCTTGCCCACCTCGGTGCCCATCGCGGAGCCGTTGAAGCCGACGAACGGGGCCTTCGCGCCCGCGTTGTCCTTGATCACGTCGTCGGAGGCGACCAGCGGGATGCCCTTGGCCTTGGCCGCGTCGATCACCTGCGGGCCGATGGCCTGGTCCGGCACCACGATCGCGATGCCGTTGGCGCCCTGCGCGACCGCGGCGTCGAGTTCGTTGATCGCCTTGTTGGCGTCCTGGCCGAGGTTGACCACGTTCAGTACGACGCCCAGTTCCTTGGCCTTGGCCTTGGCACCCTCCGCCTGCTCGACGAAGTACTGCTGGTCACCCTGCTTCTGCAGGTAGAACAGCGTGATCTTGCCGTCCTTCGGCGCGTTCTGCGCGGGGGCCGCGGTCTCCTTGCCGGAGGAACAACCAGCGAGAACCGCACCGGCAATCAAACAACAACCAACAGCGCTCCAGGCACGCAGCCTGTGCGGGTATGTGGACATCAAGTGCTCCCATGGGACCGGGGATGAGTGTTGCGGGCGGGTGAACGCCGTGTGTCTCGTATTACAAAACAGTCTTCGCGGCGGAGTCAAGAGCCTGCTGCCAGCCGGTTAACTGATCGACATGCACTTTTCGTCACTGATCGTCACCGTGCGCGTTGACAATTGTCGTATTTATGGACAGGCATAGGCATTGTGCTGGGCGTTTGCTGACGTGGGTGTTCTTGTTGACTTGAGTTCGGTTGTCGACAAGACCACTAGGGTGAGCGCATGCGAGAGCTGACAGCGGAGTTACTGGGCGGACCGGCGTGCGCACTGGGTGAGGGCCCCGGCTGGGACGCCGGGCGCGGGGAGTTGTCCTGGATCGACATCCCGGCGGGCGAACTGCATCTGGGCACCTTCGAAGCGGGCACGCTGACGCACACCACGACGATCGGAGTCGGCGGCTCGGTCGGCGCGGTCGTGCCGCGCGCGGGCGGCGGCTGGCTGGCCGCGGCCGGGCCGGGATTCACCGCCATCGACCGCGACGGCACGGTGACCGCGCTGGCCGAGGTCGGCTCGGCGGTGCCCGGCACGCGGATGAACGACGCGAAATGTGACCCGGCAGGCCGGTTCTGGGCGGGCAGCACGCACGAGCGTGAGGCGGCGGCAGGCAGCCTGTACCGGGTCGACCTGGACGGGAAGGTGACCTCGTTCCGCAGCGGCATCGGCGTCTCGAACGGCATCGGCTGGAGCCCCGACGGGACGCTGATGTACTACGTCGACAGCCCGATCTGCTCCTTCGAGGTCTACGACTACGACGTCGCGACCGGCACCCCGACGAACCCGCGGCAGGTGACCAAGCTGGATGGCCCGCCGCCGGTGCCGGATGGCCTGACGGTCGACGATGAAGGCTGTGTCTGGGTGGCTTTCTGGGATGGAAGCCAGGTGCGCCGCTACACGCCGTCGGGTGAGGTCGACATGGTCGTGAACGTGCCTGTCGCGCGCACGACCTGCTGCACGTTCGGCGGGCCGGGCGGCGGGACGTTGTTCATCACCACCGCGCGGACGCATGGTCTCGACGAGCCGTACGCGGGTCAGGTTTTCGCTTGCGAGCCCGGGGTTTCCGGTCCGCCGACGGTCGCTTTCGCGGGCGAACTCCCACGCTGACAACGGATGAAGGCCTCGTCTGCCGACGAGGCCTTCATACTGTCGAGGTAGAGACGGGATTCGAACCCGTGTGAAAGGTTTTGCAGACCTTCGCCTCGCCTCTCGGCCACTCCACCGTGCTTGGTACTCCTCCAGGTAACCGTGGATCACGCGTCGCCGCAAAGGATTCCACAGAATGGGATCAGAGATAAAGCTCGCGGTAGGACGCGATGTGGCCCCAGCCCGTGGTAACGGAGTCGGCCGCCAATACCGCGTGGACGATCGCGCGGGCGACGACCACGCTCGCCGCTTCGAGCAGCATGCCGACGTCCGCTGTCGTCTTCCCGGTCGCGGTGGCGAACATCGTGTCGCCGTCGCCGAGGCAGTGCGAGGGCTGGATCCCCAGCGCCAGGCCGTCTTGCGCGCGGCGGGCGAGCTGATGGCACTCGACGGGGGTGAGGAGCGCGTCGGTCGCGACGACTCCGATGACGGTGTTCATCGGTTTGCGCGTCGTGCGTGCGCGAACGGTCTTCGCGAGTAGTTCGTGTGCCGTGTGGACGGTGTCGGTGTCCGGTGTGGACAGGACGAATTCCTGCCAGTCGACGATCTTCCCGTCGCGCACGCGGCTCGTTTCGCCGAACCTCAGTGCGTAGGGCAGGCCGTCCGGGCCGATCGTCGAGCCGACGGCGTTCATCGCGAGCAGCGCGGCGATGACCGTGCCGTCCGGCAGCACGGTGCTGGCCGAGCCGAGCCCGCCCTTCATCTCGGCGGTGAGCGCGCCGGTGCCCGCGCCGGCGTTGCCCTCCGACACCGCGTAGCCGTCGGCCGCGCGCAGGGCCGCGACGCCGGTCGCCGCGTCGGGGCGCGCGTGGAAGTCGCCGCCGCGGCCGAGATCGAACAACGCGGCGGCGGGCACCAGCCCGCCCAGCACGTCGCAGACGCCGTGCGCGGCGGACAGCCCGTACGAGCTCCCGCCGGTGAGCACGAACGCGGAGGGGGAGTGCGCGCCGTTGCGCGGGTCGAGCGCGGCCGTCTCGCGGGTGCTCGGCGCGCCGCCGCGGATGTCGACGCCCGCGACCGAGCCGGGTGGCGGCACGATCACCGTGGTGCCGGTCAACGCCCCGTCCCCGATCCGGGTGACGTTCCCGACCTGGATTCCGGGCACGTCGGTGAGGGAATTCAGGCGTCCCGCGGTCATGGCTTGATCGTAGTGCCGTGTACGCAAAGCGACCATTTGGACACAGGTGGCCTAGTGGCGTTCACGGACGGGCTAAGTGTGTGCCAACGCTGCGTAAGGCACTATGGGCCTCGATGTCGAATTTCGCGAAGCCTCTGACCGTGCTCGCCGCGCTGACGCTCGTGGGCGCGTGTTCCGCGACCACCACTCCGCCGGCGCCTCCGCCCTCGGCGCCGCAGCCGGTCGCGAAGGCGCCCGAAGGCACGTTTTCCGTGGTGGCGACCGGTGACGTGCTCATCCACCCGGCTCTCACCGACCAGGCCCGCGAGGACGCGAAGGACGGCGAGTTCGACTATCGCCCGTTGTTCGCCGGTGTGAAGCCGGTGGTCGAAAAAGCGGACCTGGCGATCTGCCACCTCGAAACCCCGCTCGCCGAAAAGGGTGGCCCGTACAGCGGTTACCCGTCCTTCAGCGCGCCGCCGGAGGTCGCCGACGCGCTCAAGGACACCGGCTACGACACCTGCTCGACGGCGTCGAATCACACCCTCGACCAGGGCGCCGACGGCATCAAGCGCACCCTCGACAAGCTCGACGAGTCCGGCATCAAGCACACCGGCTCCGCGCGGTCCGCGACCGAGGCTGCCAAGCCGCTGATCATGGACGTGCACGGCGTCAAGGTCGCCCAGATCTCCTACGCCTTCGGCTTCAACGGCATCAAGATCCCCGAAGGCAAACCCTGGCTCGCCAACCAGATCGACGCGGCCCGCATCATCGCCGCGGCCAAGGCCGCCCGCGCGGCCGGGGCGGAAGTGGTGCTGGTCAGCCTGCACTGGGGCGTCGAGTACCAGCACGAAGTCACCGACGAGCAGCGCCAGCTGGCCAAGAAACTGCTGGCCGAGGACTCGATCTCGCTGATCATCGGCCACCACGCCCACGTCGTCCAGCCCATCGAGCAGGTCGGCGGCAAGTGGGTCGCCTACGGCCTCGGCAACCACGTCGCCCGCCACTCCGAACCACGCGGCTCGACCGAGGAAGGCGTGGCCGCGCGCTTCACCTTCCGCAAGGCCGCGGACGGCTGGACCGTCGACAAGGCCGAGTACATCCCGACGCTCCTGCGCCTGGGTCCGCCCCTGCGCCTCACCGACCTGACTTCAGGCAAGCCCGACGACCGGGCCAAGCAGGCCCTGAAGGACACCGACGAGGTCGTCCTCTCCCGAGGCGGCGCCAAAGCAGGCCTCACCCGCCCCGGCGCCTAGGGGTCAAGGGCTCGTGCGCGTTGCGGGCGGTTCTAACCGCCCGCAACGCGCACGACCCCTTGGCCTCTGGGTACGCGGGTGGGGTTGGCCAGCGGGATAAAGCCCGCTTTATCCCGGCCCAGGCGCGTCGGGGGTCGTGAGTGGTACGGCCGGTTCTAACCGGCCTAAACACTCACGACCCCCGAGGGACCCGCCTCGCAGTCGGTGGGCTTGGGTCAGGGCCTCCCTCACCCGAACCCACCGAGTCAGGGCCTCCCTCACCCGAAATATCGGGTGAGGGAGGCCCTGACCACCTGCAACCGGGTGAGGAAGGCCCTCACCCAGCCGCATCGGGCACGCCACATTTGCCCTTCCCCTCAATAACCGCCCGCAACGCGCACGACCCCTTGGCCTCTGGGTACGCGGGTGGGGTTGGCCAGCGGGATAAAGCCCGCTTTATCCCGGGCCAGGCGCGTCGGGGTCGTGAGTGGTACGGCCGGTTCTAACCGGCCCGTACCACTCACGACCCAGGTCATGGGCGGGGTATTGGTCTAGACGAGTGCTTGGTCTAGACCATCCGAACGTCGGTTGTTCCTGGACTGGGCCGCGCCTACCTTGGGCGAAACGACGCCTTTGTTCCAGGATCGGAGCAGGTATGTTCAGTCGGAAATCACGCTTACTCGGTATCGCGCTGGCGGCCGTGCTCGCCGTCCCGCTGAGCGGGCACCCGGCGACCGCGTCAGTCCAGGCGGATGTCTGCGCGGTCAAGTCGAGGCCGTCGGGCAAGGTGCTGCAAGGGTATTGGGAGAACTGGGACGGCGCGTCCAACGGCGTGCACCCGCCGCTCGGCTGGATTCCCATCACCGACAGCCGGATCGCCGCGCACGGGTACAACGTCATCAACGCGGCGTTCCCGGTCATCCGCTCGGACGGGACCGTGCTGTGGGAAGACGGGATGGACGCGACCGTCAAGGTCGCCACGCCCACCGAGATGTGCGCGGCGAAGGACGCGGGCGCGACGATCCTGATGTCCATCGGCGGCGCCGCGGCCGGGATCGACCTGAGTTCCACGGCCGTGGCGGACAAGTTCGTCGCGACGATCGTGCCGATCCTCAAGAAGTACAACTTCGACGGGATCGACATCGACATCGAGACCGGCCTCGTCGGTACCGGCAACATCAACTCGCTTTCGCCGTCGCAGTCGAACCTCATCCGCATCATCGACGGCGTGCTGTCGAAGATGCCGTCGAACTTCGGCCTCACCATGGCGCCCGAGACGGCGTACGTCACCGGCGGCAGCGTGGTCTACGGCTCGATCTGGGGCGCGTACCTGCCGATCGTGAAGAAGTACGCCGACAACGGCAGGCTGTGGTGGCTGAACATGCAGTACTACAACGGCAGCATGTACGGCTGCTCCGGCGATTCCTACCAGGCCGGGACCGTGCAGGGCTTCGTCGCGCAGACGAACTGTCTCAACAAGGGCCTCGTCATCCAGGGCACGACGATCAAGGTTCCGTTCGACAAGCAGGTTCCCGGCCTGCCCGCGCAGCCCGGCGCCGGCGGCGGGTACATGTCGACCTCGCTGGTGTCGCAGGCATGGAAGAGCTTCGGTACCAGCCTGAAGGGCCTGATGGACTGGTCGATCAACTGGGACGGTTCGAAGAACTGGACGTTCGGCAACAACGTGAAGTCGTTGCAGGGCCGCTAGAGGTGAGCCCGGGATAAAGCCCGCTTTATCCCGGGCCACGCACCGCCAGGGGGAGCGTGAACTGGATGGTTTCCCGCGCCACCACACGTTCTTCCACCGAAACCGGCGCCAGAGCCGCGACCACCTCGTCGACCAGATGCGGGGGAGCGGAGGCACCCGCCGTGAGGCCGACGACCCGAACACCCTCGAGCCACTCGGGCCGGATCAGCGAAGCGTCCTCGATCAAGTAAGCAGGAACCCCGCACTTCGAAGCGATTTCCACCAGCCGCACGGAGTTCGACGAGTTCGCCGAGCCGACCACCAGCAGCAGGTCCGACTCGGCCGCGACCGCTTTCACCGCTTCCTGCCGATTCGTGGTGGCGTAACAGATGTCGTCCGAACCGGGCCCGCGCAGCGCGGGAAAACGCTTCTCCAGCACGGAAACCACCTCGGACGCCTCGTCGGCCGAGAGTGTCGTCTGCATCAGGTACGAGACCCGCTCGGGGTCCGGCACCTCGACCGTGGCCGCCGCGGCGGCGTCCTCGACCAGGATCATCGACGACGGCGCTTCGCCGAGCGTGCCGTCGACCTCCTCGTGACCCGCGTGCCCGATGAACAGCACGGTGTCACCGCGCGCCGCGAACCGGCGGGCCTCGGCGTGCACCTTGGTCACCAGCGGGCAGGTCGCGTCGATCACGGACAGACCGCGGAGAGTGGCCTCCTCCCGCACGGCGGGTGAAACGCCGTGCGCGGAGAAGACCACCGTCGCGCCGTCCGGCACCTCGTCGAGTTCGTCGACGAAGACCGCGCCGCGCGTTTCGAGCTCCGCCACAACATGGGTGTTGTGGACGATCTGTTTGCGGACATGGATCGGGCCGCCGCGCTGGGCGAGCGCGCGGTCGACGATGTCGATCGCGCGCTCCACCCCCGCACAGAACGACCGCGGGCCCGCCAGCAGCACCCGCAACCCGTCAGTGGTCACGTCTTGTCACCATGTTCGCCAATACGGTCAGTTCCGCCGACGGCCGGGGCGCGGGCCGTGCCGAAGCGAGCCTGGACAGCGCCCGCTCCAGCAGTTCGGCCGCCTGCGCCTGGCTCCACGCGCGGCCGCCCGCGCGCTCGACCAGCTCCGCGGCCCGCTCCAGCTCCTCGGGCGAGAGCGGCTTTTCGCGGTGGTACAACGCACCGAGCTCGTCCGACGCGCCGAGCGCGGCCACCACCGGCAGCGACTTCTTGCGGTTCTGCAGATCCGAGTAGACCGGCTTCCCGGTGACCGCCGGGTCGCCCCAGATGCCGAGCAGGTCGTCGATGTGCTGGAACGCCAGCCCCAGATCCCGCCCGAAGCCGCCCAGGTGGTCGATCTGCTCGTCGCTGCCGCCGCCGACCAGCGCGCCCAGCGCGCACGCCGCGCCGAGCAACGCCCCGGTCTTGCCTTCGGCCATCGTCACGCATTCGCTCACCGCGACGTCCGCCCGATCCTCGAACGCGAGGTCGGAGGCCTGCCCTTCCAGCAGCTGCAGCACCGCCGTGCTCAGCATCCGCGTGGTCCTGGCTGCCGTCGGATGCCCGCCTGCCGCGATCACGTCGAAGGCCTGGACCATCATCGCGTCGCCCGCCAGTATCGCGGGCCCGGTGCCGAACACGCTCCACGCCGTCGGACGGTGGCGCCGGGTCAGGTCGCCGTCCATCACGTCGTCGTGCAGCAGCGAGAAGTTGTGCACCAGCTCCACCGCGACCGCCGTCGGCACGGCCGCGGCCGGGTCGCCGCCGATCGCCTCCGCCGCCAGCAGCACCAGCGACGGCCGGATGGCCTTGCCGCTGTCGCCGCGATCGGCCTTGCCTGCCGAATCCCACCAGCCGAAGTGGTAGCCGGAGATGTGCCGCATCGACTCCGGCAGCCGGTCGACGGCTTCGCGCAGCGCCGGTTCCACCAGGCTCCGCGCCCAGGCGAGCACCTGGGGTGCCGACCTGGACTGCGTGCGCACGTCAATCGTGGTCATCGCGGTTTTCCCCTCTAGCGCGCGATCTCGACGTTTTCCAGCACGCCGAGCGCGTCCGGCACCAGCACCGCTGCCGAGTAGTAGGTGCTGACCAGGTAGGTCGCGATCGCCTGCTCGGTGATGCCCTGGAACCGCACGTTCAGCCCAGGCTGGTACTCGTCGGGCAGGCCCGTCTGGTGCAGCCCGATCACGCCGTTGTCGTCGACCCCGGTACGCATCGCGATGATCGACGAGGTGCCGGTCTCCGAGATCGGGATCTTGTCGGACGGCAGGATCGGGCAGCCACGCCACGCGTTGACGGCCTTGCCGTCGACGACCGTGCCTTCCGGGTACAGCCCGCGCTTGGTGCACTCCCGGCCGAACGCGGCGATCGTGCGCGGGTGGGCGAGGAAGAACTTCGTCTTGCGGCGCCTGCTGAACAGCTCGTCGAGGTCGTCGGGGGTCGGCGGGCCGCTGCGGGTGTGGATGCGCGAGCTCAGGTCGGCGTTGTGCAGCATGCCGAAGTCGCGGTTGTTGATCAGGTCGTATTCCTGACGCTCCCGCAACGCCTCGATGGTCAGCCGCAGCTGTTCGTCCAGCTGGTTCATCGGGCCGTTGTAGAGGTCGGTGATCCTGGTGTGCACTCGCAGCACGGTCTGCGCGACCGTCAGCTCGTACTCGCGCGGCGCGAGTTCGTAGTCGGCGAACGTGCCGGGCAGCCACGGCTCGCCGTCGTGACCGGACGACAGGTCGATCGACGCCTCACCACGCGCGTTCTGCGGCTTTTCCCCGCTGGCCAGCGCGTTCTGGACGTGCTGGCTGAGCAGCTCGGAGCGCCCGTTGAGATCCTGGAACGCCGCCGAGCGCAGCTTCAGCACGATCACCGGGGTCAGCGCCTTGGCCGTGAACAGCCAGTTCCGCTCGACCCCGCTGAGCACCTCCTCGCCGAAGTGGTCACCGTCGGCGAGACTGCCGAGGTCGACCTCGTCGCCGTACTCGCCGGGGCCGACCTTGCCGACCTTGCCGTGCGCGATCAGCACGACCTCGTCGGCGGGCGTGCCGCGCTCGACGATCACGTCACCGGGCTGATACTCGTGCTGCACGAACCGGTCGGCGAGCGCGACCAGCGTGTCCTCGTCGTCGAAACCACGCAGCAGAGCCAATTCCGACAGTTCCTGCGGCACCACCCTGATGTCGGCGCCGACGTTGGTGAAGCTCACCCGGCCGTCGCCGACGGTGTACGTCAGCCGCCGGTTGACCCGGTACGCGCCACCTTTGGCCTCTTCCCAAGGCAGCATCTTCAGCAGCCAGCGCGGCGTGATGCCCTGCATCTGTGGCGCGGTCTTGGTGGTCGTCGCCAGCTTGCGCGCCGCGGCCGTGCCTAGGCTCAGCCGCTGCTCCGGCTCCGTTGTGGTCATTACAGAATCCGCCTATCTGGGTTTCGGGGTGCTGGCAGGACCCGGCGCGTCCACTGTGGACGCGCCGGGACAGAGGCTGGAGCGGTGCGGGTCAGCCGACCTGCGCGCCCTCCAGCACCGCGATGGCGTCCGGCACCAGCACGGCGGCGGAGTAGTAGGTGCTGACCAGGTAGGAGATGATGGCCTGCTCGGAAATGCCCATGAACCGGACGTTCAGGCCTGGTTCGTACTCGTCGGGCAGCCCGATCTGGCGCAGGCCGACGACGCCCTGGTTCTGCTCGCCGGTGCGCATCAGCAGCACGTTGCTCGTCCTGGTGCCGCTGACCTCGAGCTTGTTGCAGGGGAAGATCGGCACGCCGCGCCACGCGGGCACCTTGTGGCCGCCGACGTCGACGCCGGTCGGGTAGATGCCTGCCTTCGAGCACTCGCGGGCGAAGGCGGCGATGGCCTTCGGGTGCGCCAGGAAGAAGCCGGGCTCCTTCCACACCAGCGAAAGCAGCTCGTCGAAGTCGTCGGGGGTCGGCGGGCCGGTGCGGGTCGGCACCCGCTGCGCGAAGTCCGCGTTGTGCAGCAGGCCGAACTCCTTGTTGTTGATCATTTCGTACTCTTGGCGCTCACGCAGCGCCTCGATGGTCAAGCGCAACTGCTGCTCGATCTGGTCCATCGGGTTGTTGTAGAGATCGGCGACGCGGCTGTGCACCCGCAGCACGGTCTGCGCGACACTCAGCTCGTACTCACGCGGCTTGGTCTCGTAGTCGACGAAGGTGCCGGGCAGCAACGGTTCCCCGTCGTGGCCGGACGAGATGTCGATCTCGGCCTCGCCGAAGTTGTTGGCCTTGCCGCTCTCCGAGGTCGCCTCGGAGATCTGCGCCTGCAGCGATTCGGACTGTTCGAGCACCTGCTCGAACGCCTGGCGGCTCAGCGTGAGCACGGTGACCGTGGTGACCGCCTTCGCGGTGAACTCCCAGATCCCGTCGGCCGAGGTGAGCACCTGCGCGCCGAAGTAGTCGCCGCCCTTCAGCACCCCGAGCGCGGTCTCGTCGCCGTACTCGCCGGTGCCGGTCTTGCTGATCTTGCCGTGCGCGATCAGGTACACGGTGTCGGCAGGGCTGCCGAATTCGACGAGCACCTGACCGGGTTCGTACTCGTGCTGGGTGAACCGGCGCGCCAGCTCCGGCAGCACCTCTTCGTCCTCGTACCCCTTGAGCGGCGGCAGTTCCCCGAGTTCCGCCGGGATGACCTTGACGTCGGTGCCGGTCTTCTCGAAGGTGACCCTGCCGTCGCCGACCGCGTAGCTCAGCCGCCGGTTGACCCGGTAGGCACCACCGTTGACCTGCGTCCACTGAAGCATCTTGAGCAGCCACCGCGACGAGATGCCCTGCATCTGCGGCACGGATTTGGTCGTCGTGGCCAGGTTGCGTGCGGCGGCCCGGCCCAGGCTCAACTGCGAATGTTCGGCACCCTGTGAGCCTGCGGCAGAAGTGTCCGATTCGGTCACGGTCACAGCAAGATCCACCCATCGATAGTCGTGCGGAAATGTAGTTTTTAAAAATGCGGTAAACAGGGTTTTTGGTGATTAATTCCCCGGTAGCCCGCCCCGTGGATTCAACATAGCAACCCGCGAACGGCAGACAAGCACACGAATGGGTTAGAGCCGATATTCACCTGAACGCCAGTCGTCCTACGATTGGCCCCTGGTCAACTATCCTTGTGTCCCTGGTCCGTTCGGGTCAAGTGTTGCGAAGATCATCCTGCTGTGACAAGAGGTCACGCCCCTGTTCACGATTGGAGTAGCGGCCGAACGGACGAGTCAACGGAAATGCCCCGTTTGCCGGGACGGGTATGCCGAATTGCGCCAACTCAGTGACACCGGCGTCTTTACATAGAACCACTCGAATGAATTGACGGGGGTGGTCTTGAAGCCGTGATCAACGCTGGCTAACTTGAACCGTCACCGGGAGGAAGAAAAATGAACATCTACGTGTCCGGCATCCTGTGGGTGGCCGGAGCGGCCGTCGTCGCCGCCGTCATCGGATACCTGGTCAGGCGATTCGGGTGGGACGAGGGGCGGGCGGAGAACAACGACGCGGCCGGTCAGGTGTTCACCATCGTCGCCGGCTTGCAGGCGGTGCTCGTCGCGTTCGTCCTGATCGCGCAGTTCGACACGGTCAAGGCCACCCAGGACGGTGCCACCCTCGAAGCCGACAGCCTGGTCGCGGCCACCTGGGCGGCCGACGCGCTCGGCGACACCACGAAGGACAAGGTGCGCACCCTCGCCGCCGCGTACTCGAAGACGGTGGCGGAGAAGGAATGGCCGCGCATGCGGGACGGCGGCAAGGTGCCCGACACCGCGTGGGGCCAGCTCGAGGAGATGCGCAAGGCCGTCGCCGAGGCGCCAGCCGAGGAAGACTGGGTGAAGGACCGCAAGATCGAGGCGACGAACCAGCTCTGGCAGGTCTACCAGGCGCGAGAGGCGCGGATCGCCGCGGCGAAGGACGCCGGGGTCGGCGCGGTCGTCTGGTTCGCGCTGATTCTCGGCACGATCGTCACGGTGCTGCTGCCGAACCTGTTCGGTGGCACCAAACTGGCCGCGCACGTCATCATCGTGTCCACTTTGGCCGGCACGATCACGTTGCTGCTGTTCGCCATCTATCAGCTGCAAAACCCGTTCACCGGGGGAGCCAAGATCGGCCCCGACGCGTTCTCGTCCGCGCTCGACCGGCTGAGCTGACGAGCTGACGTGCGCAAACTCTTCGCGCTGGCAGGCGTCGTCACGATGACCGCACTTCCGGTGCTGGTCACCTCGTCGGCCGCCGCCCAGCAGGCGGCAGGCTGCCGGGTCATGCACGCGCTGAACGTCTCCGAAGGCCCGACGTCGAAGATCTCGCTGCTCGATCTGCCCGAAGCGGCGGAACAACCGTTGCCTGCCATCGGGTATTGGGTCAACGCGCTCGGCTACTCGGCCACCCAGGACCTGGTCTACAGCATCGCCGACGGCGACAAGAAAGGCCGGTTCCATGACGGCGGGCACGTGCTCACCATCGACCGGACCGGGAAGACGGCCGATCTCGGGCCGGTGCGCAAGGTCGGCGGCAAGACCGGCCCGTGGAGCGTCGTGACCGGCGCCACCGCCGGTTCCATCGTCGGAAACCTTTGGTACATCAGAAAAGAGGGCAACCTTTACACAGTGGACGTCGATCCGGCCAGCCCGAATTATCTGGCCGTGCTGAAACGGACCTCGCTGCGGCCGATCACGCTCGCCATCGGCGTCGACGATTTCGACTTCAACCCGGCTGACGGGTTGCTCTACGGCATTTCCACCTCGTTCCGCGCGAAGGGCGCGGTCGTGACGATCGACCCGGCCACCGGGATCACCAAGACCGTGCCGGGCTTCCCCCGGGTGCCGGAGGGCACTGCGTACGGCGCGCTCGTGCTCGGCCCCGACGGCACGCTCTACACGACGGCGAACCGGATCGGCACCCGCAGCGTGCTGTTCCGCGTCGGCCGCGACGGCTCGGTGACCGAGCTGGCCTCCGGTCCGCCGCTGATCAGCTCCGACGCCGCCGGCTGTTTCTCCGTGCCGGTCCCGCCACCGCCACCACCCCCGACGCCGACTCCTGAGCCGCCTCCGCCTTCGGAGACCCCGGAGCCGCCACCACCGTCCACATCGGAGCCCGCACCGCCGGAGCCACAACCCGAGCCACCGTCGGCACCGCCTCCGGTGGAGCGGCCGCCGGTCGTTCCACCGCCGGTGCCGACCCCGTTGCCGCAGCCTCCGCCGCCACCCCCACCTCCGCCGCCACCCCCGCCCCCGGTGGTCAAGAAGCCGTATGTGGCGCCGAAAACGTCGATGCAGGCCGTCAAAAAGGACCAGCGCACCCAGCAGAAGCGCCGAGTGGCGATGACCACACTGGTGCTGATACTGGGCGGTGCGGCCGCCGGGCACGCCATCAGGCGCGCTCGTTAACCTGCTCGACGCTTCCGAGACATCTGTGCCGCAGAGAATCCCGCGGACTGTCTAGGAGGCCATGGATGAAGTTCAGAAGTGTCGCGGCGGCGATCCTCGTGCTGCCGCTGCTGACCGCGGGCACCGCGGCGGCCGACTGCCGCCCGGTGCAGGTGTACAAGACGAAGATCCCGCCGCTCGCCACGATCGGCGGAGTGGAGATCAAGGGCAGCTCGTTCGGCTCGGCGCTCGCGCCGGTCCCGGGGTCGCGGACGGAGTTCTACGGGCTCACCGACCGCGGCCCCAACGTCGACGGCCCCAACGGCGAGAAGGTCGAGCCGATCCCGGCGTTCACCCCGTCGATCGGCCGCTTCCGCCTGCGCGACGGCAAGGCCGAGCTACTCCGCGTGATCCCGCTGCGCGCGAAGGACGGCACACCGTACTCCGGACGGCGCAGCACGCAGGCCGACACCGGCGAGACGATCGTCGACCTCGACGGCAAGCCGCTCGCCCCCGACGTCAACGGCTACGACCCCGAGGGCCTGGTCGCACTGCACGACGGCACGTTCTGGGTCTCCGACGAGTACGGCCCGTTCATCACGCACTTCGGCCGCGACGGCCGCGCGATCGAGCGCCTCTCGCCCTTCGACGGCTCGCTGCCCACCGAGCTGAAGTACCGCGTGCCGAACAAGGGCATGGAAGGCCTGACCGTTTCGCCGGACGGAAAGACACTGGTCGGCATCATGCAGTCGGCGCTGCGGCAACCCGACCTGACCCAGAAGCCGGGCAACGTCGCGGTGATCCGCATCGTGACGGTCGACCTGCGTACCCGCTCGACGCACCAGTACGTCTACCTACTCGACGACCCGAAGACCCACAGCGGCGCGATCAGTGAGATCACCGCGCTGGGCGGCTCGAGGTTCCTGGTCGACGAGCGCGACGGCAAGACGGCGCCGGGGGCTTACAAGAAGCTGTTCGGCATCGACCTCGCGGGCGCGACCGACGTGACGGGCCGGACGATCGACGGCAAGTCGCTTGAAGCGTTCGCGGGCACCGACGACACCGCGACCGTGTCGGCCCGCCTGCTCGCGGCCGGCGTCCGCCCGGTTTCGAAGAAGCTGACGCTCGACCTCGGCGCGCTGGTCACGAAGATCGACCCGGCCGGCGGGTTCTTCGGGCACGACAAGGTCGAGGGGATCGCCACGAACGACGGTGGCCGGACGCTGGTCATCAGCAACGACAGCGACTTCGGCATCGACGGCGTCACCACGGCGGCGCCCCCGTACGGCCTGCGCCGCAAGACCCTGCCCGACGGCTCGCAGGACGACGGCGAGTTCCTGGTCATCGACACCCGCCGCCTCTAGCCCGGGTGGTGACCCGGGATAAAGCGGGCTTTACTCCAGCCCGGGATAAAGCCCGCTTTATCCCGGGTCTCAGTACTTGAACTGGTCCACGTTCTCCGTGGTGATGCGCAGCGGGTCGCCGAGCAGGAGCATCTTCTGCTCGGCGTTGTACTTGACGGCGGGCAGCTCACCGCTGACCTTGTTGGTCTCGAGCAGCGGCTTGCCGTCGGCCACCTGCTTCGCGGCCCACGCGGTCAGGTAGCCGAGCTGCTCGACGTTCCACAGCACCGACATCGAGCACGAGCCGTCGGCGAGATAAGGCTTGATGGCCTGCGGGGTGCCGACGCCGACCGTGAAGACCTGGCTGATCTTCTGCTCCTCGCGCACGGCCTTCGCGACGCCGGGCGCCGAGGTGGTGCACTCGCCGACCAGCCCGGTGAGGTCGGGGTGGTCGCGCATGAGCTCCTTGGCGAGCACGGTCGCGGCTTCCTCGTCCTCGCTGGCGTAGACGATGTCGACGATCTGGGCCTTCGGGTACTTCCGGGCGGTGTAGGCCTTCTGCGCGGCGATCCAGGCGTTGAGGTTCTGCGCGGCCGGGCCGCAGGAGACGATGGCGTACTTGCCCTGGCCGCCCATCTTCGACATGAGCGCCTCGGTGAGCGCGGCCCCGATGCCATCGACGTCGGCCTGGTTGACGAACAGCTCGCGCTGCGAGCGCGGCGCGTCGGTGTCGGACGTCATCACGTGGACGCCCTTGCGTCTCGCGTCGGCGATGGCTGGCGCGAGCGTGTCGGGGTCGTTGGGGGCGACCACGATCACGTCGACCTTCTGCTCGACGAGCTGACGCATGATGTCGACCTGGGCGCTCGCGTCCGCGGTCACCGGTCCCGTGAAGATCCACTGCACGCCGAGCTGTTTGGCGGCTTCCTGCCCGCCGGTGTTCATCGCTTCGAAATAGGGGATGCCCTTGACTTTCGGGATGAACGCGATCTTCGTCTGTTTCGCGTTGGGATCGGCAAGGGAACCGGCGTTCTGATCCTGACAGCCGGTCAGCCCGAGCGTTCCGCAGAGCGTGAGCAAGACGGTTACGACGAGTTTCTTCGTCGGCCTTCGCATCTCCACCCTTTCGAGGTGATTCCGTTGTGGTAAATCTGCGCGTGCGGCGGAGATCCCCGCAAAGGTAGGGGATTGCGCCATCTGGGTCAACGTATAGTCGAAAACGTTTGCGCAGCCGTGCTCATGCGCGAACATGCATGCATTACCATGATCACGATGTCCCGTTCCGGCAGTCACCCGATCGTGCGGTGGACGCTGCTCTGCGCCCTGCTGCTCGGCGTGGTCGCGATGCACCACGTCGTCGCCGCGCATGGGCCCGGACATGGGGTTTCGCAGGTCATGGCCGCGGCGCCGGAAGCCCTTACCGAGCCGGTCGCCGACGAGCCGGGTGTCCCGGCGGACGGGATGCTGCACCTCTGCCTGGCGATCCTGATCGCTTTCGCGGCCGCCGCTTTGACGTTGCTGGCGCTTCGGAGCCGTTTCCGCTCAGGTGTGCGCATGGCGGGCCCCGCGTATTCCCGCGCATTCGCACGGGCGCCGCCGGCGGCGGTGAGTGGACGGGTAATCCTGCACCTCGCTTGTGTGCTGCGGATCTGATCGGCGGGATTTCACGCCGACCCAGTCCGTACCACCTCGAGCGAGGAAAGAATTATGAAGATAGTGATGTCTGGTTTCGTGCTGTTCGCGGCACTCGCGTTGACCGGATGTTCGCCGGAAGCGGACCATAACCAGGCCGATGTGACATTCGCTCAGCGGATGATCCCACATCACCGCCAGGCGCTCACCATGTCCGAAAAACTGCCCGCCGACGCCGGCGAACCGGTCGCGGCGCTGGCCCGGCAGATCCAGGCGGCCCAGGCTCCCGAGATCGACCGGCTGACCGGCTGGCTGAAGGAGTGGGGCGCGTCCGCGTCCGGCCATGAGGGCATGGACCACGGTGCCCCGATGGTCACGGCCACGCGAGCCGACTGGCTCAAGGCGATGATCGAGCATCACCGCGGCGCGGTCACCATGGCCCGCGACGAGCTCCGCGACGGCGCGCACACCGGCGCGCGGCAGCTCGCCCAGCAGGTCATCGACGGCCAGGAGGCCGAAATCGCGACCATGACCGGGCTGCTCGGGTAGAGGACGGGATAAAGCGGGCTTTATCCCGGGGAAAGCACCCGGGATAAAGCCCGCTTTATCCCACGCGGCCGGTCAGGCGGTGAGCTGGTAGCCGGCCTCGTCGACGGCGGCGCGGACGTCGGCCGGGTCGAGGTCGCCGGTGCTGGTGATCGTCAGCGCGCCGGAGGCCAGGTCGACCTGGACGGCGGTGACGCCGTCGAGCGCCGACACCTCTTCGGTCACCGACTTGACGCAGTGCTGGCAGGTCATCCCCTCGACGGCGAAGGTCGTCTCGGTCACTTCGGGCTCCTTTGCGGGTCGCGGACTATACCCATGGGGGGTAGGGTACACGCCATGAACGACAAGGCGTCCTGGTCCACCGCGATCTCCGCGACACTGCACTGCCTGACCGGCTGTGCCATCGGCGAGGTGCTCGGCATGGTGCTCGGCACCGCGTTCGGCCTGCGCAACGCGGCGACCGTGGTGCTCTCGATCGCGCTCGCCTTCGTGTTCGGCTACGGGCTGACCATGCGCGGGGTGCTGCGCTCGGGGATGGGCTTCGGCCAGGCGTTCAAGGTCGCGCTGGCGGCCGACACCGTGTCCATCGCCGTGATGGAGCTGGTCGACAACACGGTCATCGTCGCGGTGCCCGGCGCGATGGACGCGGGGCTCGGCAACTGGCTGTTCTGGGCGTCACTGGTGTTTTCGCTGGTGATCGCCTTCGTGGTGACCGTGCCGGTCAACAAGTGGATGATCGGGCGCGGCCTCGGCCACGCCAAGGTGCACGCCCACCATCACCACTAGGAGCGGACGAGCCGCGCGATCGCGTCGGAGGCTTCCTTCACCTTGACCTCGGCCTCCTTGCCACCGGCCGCGGCCGCGTCGACCACGCAGGTGGACAGGTGCTCCTCGAGCAGCTCGAGCGAGAAGGACTGCAGTGCCTTGGTGGCCGCCGAGACCTGGGTGAGGATGTCGATGCAGTACTTGTCCTGCTCGACCATCCGCTGCAGCCCCCGGATCTGCCCCTCGACGCGGCGAAGCCGCTTGAGGTAGGCCTCCTTGTCGGTGCTGTAGCTCGCCATCGCAACCCTCTCCCAACGCACTCGTCCCGGTCCATCATACCCCGTATTGGTATGCGGACCGGGACGAATGTGGTGTGGCCGGTTCTAGCGGACCGGTCGCTCGGGCTCGTCCACCCTGGGCACGTGACAAGGGTCGCCCTTGCAACGCTCTGGGTGACAAGGGCCGCCCTCGTCACTCAGACCGGGGCCCGGCGTGTGGGAAACGAAGCGTCAAAACACTCACGAACTTCCGCCCAATAGAACCGGCCGTACCACTCGCGACAGGTGAGGTCAGAGGCCGATGGCCTGCGAGACCTCCGCAGGCCGCAGCACGCGCAGGATCGCTTCGAGCAGGTAGTAGTCGGCGTACGGCAGCGAGACCTCGACGCCGTCCTCCGCGGGCCGGTTCCGGGTGCACCGGGCGACCGCCGCCTCCGCGCGCTTCGACTCGCGGGTCAGGCAGGTCTTCGAGGTCGCGGTGAGGATCCGCAGCGCCGCGTCACGGTATGCCGGGCGCTTGGCCGCCACCGCGAGGTCCTGCAGGCCGCACGCCATGATCAGACCGGCCGAGGCGTCCTTGACGTCGTAGGGCGCCTGCGGGGCGAGGTAGTCCCACACCGGCACGTTGTCCGGGGTCAGCTTGCTCAGCGCGTAGTCGGCCAGCTTGCGCGCGGTGGCGAGGAACTGCGGGTCGCCGGTGCGCCGGTACATGGTGGTGAACCCGTAGATGCCCCACGCCTGCCCTCGGGACCAGCACGACGCCGGGCCGTAGCCCTGCACGCTGTTCGGGCCGATGGCCGCGCCCGTCGCCGGGTCGAAGTCGAACACGTGCGGGGTGGACCCGTCCGGGCGCGGGAACGCCTTCTGGGTGGTCTTCGCGTGCTCGGTGGCGATGGTGAGGTATTTCGGGTCGCCCGTCTCCTTGCTCGCGAACGCCAGCAGGTCCAGGTTCATCATCGTGTCCATGATGACCCGGCCCGCGTTGCCCGGCGTGCCGAGCGCGCCCCAGGCACGGATGAAGTGGCCCTTGTCGTTGTAGCGCTGGATGAGCGAGGACGCCGCCTGGATCGCGCCGTCACGCCACTTGGCCTCGCCGGTCAGCCGGTACGCGGTCACCCACGACGGGTAGAACAGGAAGCCGAGGTCGTGCGTGCCGGTGTCGTTCTGCCTCGGCGCGAGCTTGTCGGCCCACTGCGTGGCGAGCGTCTTGAATTGCTCGTCCTTTGTGTACAGATACGACATCCACAGCGTGCCTGGCCAGAATCCGCCGACCCAGTCGCCATTCTGGGAATACGACCATTTCTCGGCCTTGGTGATCACCGGGAAACCGGTGAGCGTCGGCGCGACGGCCTTCGCCTTCGCCGCCGTGTACTCGGCGGCGGAGCGCAACGTCGCCAAGGTGCCGCTTTCCTCTGCCAGCGCAGGGGAAAGCGGCATCGCGGCCGTTGCCACGGCGGCGGTCGCCGCACTGGTCAGCAGGGTCCTACGACTGAGATTCACTGTTCGCCATCCTCGGGGGGAAGAATGCAACCGGGGGCCCCGAGGCAGTTTTACACAACGGCAATGTGCTTGTACACCCACGAACGCCGGTGTTCATGGTTGTGAATTCATCAGCTCAGTTCATATCTGCGCCGGCTTGATGTTCGCGTTGTGGTGGAACACGTTCTCCGGGTCGTAAACCGCCTTGATCCGGGACAGCCGCTCGTACTTCGCCGGGCCGTACGACGCGCGCACGCGGTCGTTTTCGAACTCCGACATGAAGTTCACGTAGCCACCGTAGTTGCTGGAGTGCGGCACGAGCGCCTCCCAGAACGCGCGCACCCAGGCGCGGTCGGCCTCGAACAACTCCCGGTTCGGCGCGCCCGCGGCCATCCCGAGCGTGAAACCGGGCCGCCGGGTACCGCCGAATGCCGTCGCTTCCTCCGGCACCGCCGAATATGCACCGTTCATCGGGAAAATGGGCATCAGTGACATCGGCGACGATTTCCGCGGCAGATACCGGGTGATCACGTCGATCAGCTCGTCGGTCAGTTCTTCGACATAGACCGACTTCTCGTAGGACAGCGAATGCGGCGGGATCGCGGCGTCGAGCATCTTCTGCAGCTCGGCGTACGGAATCGGGCTGACCATCTCGAACTGGGCTGGCAGCCCCTCGCGGATCTTCGCGGCGACACCGTCGAGCTTGTCGCCGTCGAAGTCCACAATGGTCAGCGCGTACCCGGGCTTCAGGTGGTACTCCTCTGGCACGAACGGCGCCGGCGGCGCGTTGAACCCGACCATCATCGCGCCCATCCCGCCGGGCAGCCCGGCGAGCACGTCCCGCGCGAAGCGCAGCGCCTCGGTGCCGTGCTCGACGCTCCAGAAGAACATCCCGAGCTGGACCAGCGGGCCGACCGGGTGCAGCCGGAACCGGAACTCGGTGACCACGCCGAAGTTGCCGCCGCCACCCCTGATCGCCCAGAACAGCTCGGAGTGGTCGTCCTCGGACACGTCGAGCACCTGGCCGGAGGCGAGCACGATCTCGGCTGAGAGCAGGTTGTCGATCGACAGCCCGTGCCGCGGCGTCAGCCAGCCGAACCCGCCGCCGAGGGTGAGCCCGCCGATACCGGTGTCGCTCACCGTGCCGCCCGGCGTCGCGAGCCCGTGCGCCTGCGCGGCCGCGTCCAGCTCCGCCCAGGTGGCGCCGCCGCCGACCCGTGCGGTCCGCGCGCCGGGGTTGATGTCGATGGCGCGCAGCCCGCTCAGGTCGATCATCAGCGCGCCGTCCTGCACAGCTGCCCCGCTCAGGTTGTGCCCGCCGCCGCGCACGGTGACGTCCAGTCCCCGTTCCCGCGCGAACGCCAGGCTCGCGGCGACGTCCTCGGCGCTCGCGCAGCGGGCGATGACGGCGGGGTGGCGGTCGATCTCGCCGTTCCAGACGCGCCGGGCCTCGTCGTAGCCCTCGTCGCCCGCCACGATGGCGACCCCGGTCAGTGCGGCGCGCAGCGAGTCAACGCTCTGGATGTCGAGTGAAGTCATGCCGTCCAGTCTCGCTGCCGGTGGCCGGTACTTGATATCCGCCGGTGCGGTCAAGCGGGCGGACCGGTCTGCCCGAAAGTGCGAAAACCCCGGCGGATCGGGCGATCCGCCGGGGTTTCACCGGTGAACTACTGCGACCACTTCTGCTCGTGGCCGCCGTTGTAGGCCCAGAGGATCGCCGGGGTGCCGTTGGTGATGGCGCCATTGTTGGCCAGCGAGAGCACCCGGCCGCTCTTGACGTTCTCCAGCGCGTACCAGGAGCCGTTCGGCGGGGACTTCTCCCACTTCTGCTCCGGACCGCCACCGCAGGTGGCCTGGATCAGCTTGGTGCCGTTGGCCGTCGCCCCGCCCGCCGTCGAGAGGCACTTGCCGCTCTTGGCGTTCTTGTACTGGTAGGCGGAGGTGTAGGTCCAGTTCTGGGCCGATTCCAGGCTGCACGACCAGAGAACGACCTTCGCGCCTTCGGCGACGCTGTTGTTCTCCACCGCGAGGCAGTACGCCATGCCCTGGTCCGAGGCCTTCAGGTTGGTCAGCGGTTGGGCGGCTTCGGTCGACGCTCCGGCCACAGTGGACAGTGTGGCCATGGCGACCCCGGTCGCCGCCAGCAGCAGGCTCACGCGCATTTCGGCGCCACCGGGAGGTCCGAGCCGGTCTTGAGGTAGGTGTCGGAGACGTAGTGCCCCGGACCGATGCGGTCCCAGATGTTGCTGGTGCCGAAGTGCCCGGTGACGGTCTCGCCCTCGACGTAGCACTCGATGTTCACCTTGGCGTAGTTCGCCGCGAAACCCTTGACCGCGCCGGAGGTGCTCGCGCTGCCGCGGACGTTCATCGGGTCGCCGGCGGTGGTGACGACGCCGGTCGGGCCGGAGCCGGTCCACAGGTAGGTGACGTTGACGTAGCCGTTGTCGGACATCTTCAGCCCGTCCCAGAACACGCCGTCGGCCAGGTCGATGCCAGCCGGGTTGGGCACGCGGCGGCCGCGGTCGTCCTTGCCGCCGTTGTAGCCTTCCTTGTTCGCGGCGTACGCCTCGGGCTTGCCCTGCGGCAGGTCCTTCCACATCGAGCGCACCGACGACGGGTTCCAGTAGTCGTCACGCTCGTTCCACGGGCCGACGTCCCACACCGGCGCGTACTCGCAGCGGCTGTTGTCGGTCAGGCAGACGCGCACGCTGTAGTTGCCGGTTCCCTTGGGGGACAAGGGCTTCCCGGACGGCAGCGCGACGAAGTGGTCGCGGCTGGTGATCACGTGGCCGTTGGCGGTGGTGCCGCCGGTCAGGCCTTCGCGGGTCGCGTAGATCTTGTAGGTCAGGCCGGGCGAAGCCGCGGCGGCCGCCATCGAGCTGACCTGCGGCGCCTGGTCGGCGCTCAGCTTCACGTCGCGCACCTTCGCGTCGGCGCCGCGCAGCGAGACGCGCACCTCGACCGAGGAAACGGTCTGCGGCAGCGTGGTGCCCGCCGGGGTCCACTCGGTCCAGTCCTCGGCGCCGAGCTTGCCGCGCACGTCGACCTCGGCGTTCGCGCCCGCGACCTGCGCGGTGACCCGGTTCGCGGGCTTGGCCAGCTGGTGCTCGCCGATGAACAGGTAACCCTGCGCGCCCTCGCCGGGCTTTCTCTCGCTCTTCGTGTCCTGAATGGACAGTGCGCCGCCGGCGTAGGCGACGTTGACGTCATTACCGTCCACGGTGGACAGATCGGCGCTCCACGCGTTGTTCGCGGCCTGCGCCGGGGTGGCGGCCAGTGAGGTCACGGCCCCCACAGCCAAAAGCGCCGCCCACACGCGACGCTGCTTGATCCGGACCATCGCCGGGTCTCCCTTCGGAACACTTCAGGTTGTGGCTGAAGTGTTGCGAGGGCGCGTACACGATCGATACAAGAAGCCCCACCCGGGATAAAGCGGGCTTTATCCCGGTCCGGGATAAAGCCCGCTTTATCGCACGACCATCAGGCGGTGGCGACGACTCCGTAGGTGGACTCGGCCGCCTCCTGCAGGCGTACGGCCAGCGCCGACTCCTGTGGGCGGGCGGACAGCTCGCGCCAGATCTCCAACGCGCGCTCGGCGTAGCTGCGAGCCCGTTCCGGCTGGCTCAACGCCTGGTGCAGCTCGCCGAGCAGCTCCGAGACCTCGGCCTCCGAGCGGCGGTCGCCATTGCGCCGGTGCACGCTCAGCGAGTTCACCAGCAGCAGCTGCGCGTGCGCCAGATCGCCGCTGGCCAGGCACAGCTCGCCGAGGCTCTGGTTGGCGTAGCCGACGCAGTGGTCGTCGTCGAGCTCGTCGAAGATCGCGATCGCCCGCTGCATCAGCTCACGCGCCGCGGCGAGGTTGCCTCGGTGCTGGTGCAGCATCGCGACGCGCTTCAACGCGTGCGCCTCGCGGTGCCGGTCGCCGATCTCGGCCGACAGCTCGAGCGCGTCGTCGAACCAGCGGCCCGCCGTGGCGTAGCAGCCCTTCTTCAGCCAGATCATCCCGATCGAGATGCGGATGACCGCCTCACCGTGCTTGTCGCCCACGGCCAGAAAACGTGCCAGCGCCGCCTGCGAAAGCGCCAGCGCCGACTCGTCGCCGCGAATGCGCATCACCGTGCCGACGCCCGCCTGCGCGATCGCCGCCCCGAGTTCGAAGCCCGCCTCGTCGAACAGCCGCAGCGACTCCTCGAACGACTTCAGCGAGTCGGCGTAGGCGTCCAGGTACAGGTCCAGCTGGCCGAGATTGCGCAGCACGATCGCCTGCCCGGTCACCGAGCCAGCCCGCCGCGCCGCCGCCAGCGCGACCGTGTGCGTGTGCCGCCAGTCGTCTTGGTGCCCGCGCAGGTCGAAATACGGGGTGAACGCGACCGCCAGGCGCCACGCCAGGTCGTCGAACCCGTGCTCGGCCGCGAGCGCGATGGCCGCGACGCCGGTGTGCCGCTCGCCTTCGAGCCACGCGGTCGGGTCGGAGAGCAGGTAGTCGGCGTCGCGCGGCAGCGGACCCGGGGCGTGGTCGTCCGTGCGGAAGACGCCGAAGAAATGGATCGGCATCCGCTGCGCGGCTTCGACGGCCATGCCCAGATACGCCCGCAGCACTCGCCGCACCGCCGGCCGGTTCTCCTCCTCGGAACCTTGGTCGACGGCGTAGCAGCGCAACAGGTCGTGCATCCGGTACCGCGGCTGGCCCGTGCCGTCGGAACCGACCAGCGCGACCAGATGCGCGTCGACGAGCGTGTCGAGCACGTCGTCGGCCTCGTCATGGCCCAGCAGCGCGGCGACCACCCAGCCGGGGAACGTGACCGGGCCCAGCGCGCCGAGCCCGCGGAACGCCCGCGCGGCGTCCGGGGGCAGCAGGTCGTAGCTCAAGGTGACACTCGCGCGGACGGCGAGATCGCCGACGCGCAGTTCGTCGAGCCGCCGCCGCTCGTCGCGCAGGCGGCTCGCCAGCATCCGGAGCGTCCAGCCGGTGCGATGCGTGAGCTTCGCGCCGACCACCCGGATCGCCAGCGGCAGATACCCGCAGTGCCGCAGGATGTCGGCCGCGCTGTCCGGCTCGGCGGCCATCCGGTGCTCGCCGATGATCCCGGCGAGCAGTTTCGCGGCCTCCTCGTGCGGCAGCAGGTCAACGTCGACGGCGGTCGCGACGGCCAGATCCGGCATCCGCACCCTGCTGGTCACCAGCACCGAGCACGCGCCGGTGCCCGGCAGCAGCGGGCGCACCTGGGCCGCGCTGCCCGCGTCGTCGAGGATGACGCACATCCGCGCGCTCGCGAGCCTCGACCGCAGCAGTGCCGACCGTTCGCGTTCCTCGCGGGGCATCCCGGCGTCGGTCACGCCGAGCGCGTGCAGCAGTTCCTCCAGCACGCCCATCGGCGCGCGCGGCGTCGAGGAGGTGCCCGCCAGGTTGATGTGCAGCTGCCCGTCGGGGAACTCGTCGCGGACCGTGTGGGCCACCCGCACCGCGATGGTCGACTTCCCGACCCCCGGCGCCCCGGAAAGGACGGTGACGGACGGGGTTCCGCTTTCCCGCCTGGCACGCAGCAGCCCGACCATCTTGTCGACCACGGCGTCGCGGCCGGTGAAGTCGGGCAGGTCCAGCGGCAGCTGGCAGATCGGTGCCCGCTGAACGGGACGCTGCGCCACCGGTTTCGCGGTCACCGCGGCCATCAGCTTGGCGCGCATCTCACGCAGCCGGGGACCCGGCGGCGCGTTGAGTTCCTGGCGCAGCACCCGTTCGGCCTGGTGATAGGCCTCCAGCGCCTCGGCTTTGCGGCCGATGGCGTGCAGCGCGATGATCAGCTGCTGCCACAGTTCCTCGCGCAGCGGGTGTTCCGCGACCAGCCCGCGCAGTTCGACGATCGCCTCGGCACAGCGGCCGAGCTGGATCCGGACCTTCAGCCGCCGCTCCTGCACGGCGAGCCGCAACGCGTCGAGCCGCGCGACGACCGGGTCCCAGGTGTGGTCGTGCGCCAGCCCTTCGAGCACGTCGCCGCGCCACAACGCGTCGGCGCGGTCGAGATGGGCGAGCGCGTTCTCGGGTTCCTTGCGTTCCAGCGCCTGCTGGGCCGCGGTGGCCAGGTTGTCGAACTGGACGTGGTCGAGCTCGTCGGGCGACGCGGTCAGGATGTAGCCCGACGCGCGGCTCTGGATCCGTTCGGCGAGGTCGGCGTCGCACTCGGCGAGCCGCCTGCGCAGTGAATGCACATAGGTGCGGATGTTCGCGGCCGCCGAACGTGGCGCGGCTTCCGGCCAGAGAACGTCGACCAGCAGATCGGTCGAGACCACGACTCCCGGTTGAAGCAGGAGCGCGGCCAGCAACATACGAGGTTTGGGGCCGCCGAGCGGGATGGCCTGCCCGCCGACTGCCACTTCCAGTGGTCCCAGAATACGAAAAGAAATCTGTTTCACGCAAACCGCCCCAGCGATCCGTTAGGGCAAGCCCCAGCTCGTCCTATAACTGCGGATAGTAGGGCTGTTTCTGTCAGGTCCGCTAGATCCATTTGGCGGCTGTGCTGGCTCTTGCCCAGTGAACGACGTCACCTCTTTGTATGGAACGTGTACGCGACCTGGCCATTCTCTGCGCTATGACAACTTCAGCTTCTCAGCGGCTTCGCGGAATCGCCGCGGTGACCGTGAGCGTTTTGGCGCTGCTGGTCTCTGGTGTCGTCTCCGCGGACGCCGCCGTCACGGCCGCCACCGGGACGGTCAAGACGGCGGGCGACCCGCTCAACGTCCGCCGCGCGCCGAGCACGAACGCCTCCGCCGTGCGCACGGTCGCGAACGGCGCCACGGTGTCCATTGACTGCCAGACCATCGGATCCTCAGTGGAAGGACCGCTCGGCAAGACGACGCTGTGGGACTACGTGCCCGCGCTCGGCGGCTACATCTCCGATGGGTACGTCTACACCGGATCCGACGAACGCATCGCGCCGGACTGCGGTGTCGGTTCGGGCTCAGCCGAATGCTCGTCCGGGACCTGCGCCGCAGAGGGTGTTTTCAAATCCGCCGGTGCCAAATTCGTCGTCTATGACAACGACGGTGACGGTAAATCCGGCGTTGTCGCGTACTGGCTGAAAGGCGGAGCGGGCCCGTTCTACGCGTGGAACTCGGGCGGCACGGGAACGAGCAAGGAAACCGCGATAAACGTGCCCAAGGGTGGCTGGGTCTACTACAAGGTCTGCGTCGCGAACTACTCCGCTACGAATCCCGTGCTCGAAGCCTGCAGCGGCGGCATCACCGACTACGTCGCCTGAGTTTTCTTTGAATTTTCATACTCTTCTTTGAAAGGAAATCGGCCATGCGTCAGGTCAACCGGCGGTCCGTGCTGCTCGGCGGCGCGGCCGCGGTCAGCGCGGCAGGGCTCACCGCCACCCTGCCCTCGTGGGCCAGTGCCCGCACGACCGCGGCGGCTCCGGCCATCCACGACCCGTTCCAGCTGGGCGTGGCGTCGGGTGACCCGCTGCCGGACAGCGTCGTGCTGTGGACGCGGCTCGCGCCTGCCCCGCTGAACCCGGACGGCCTCGGCGGCATGCCGAACGCCTCGTACACGGTCGAATGGGAGATGGCGAACGACGCCGCGTTCAGCTCGATCGCGCAGAAGGGCACGGTGACGGCGGTCCAGGCGTCGGCGCACAGCGTCCACGTGGAGCCGGTGGGCTTGGAGCCGGGGCGGGAGTACTTCTACCGCTTCAAGACCGCGGGCTACATCTCGCCGGTGGGCCGCACGCGCACCGCGCCCGCCGCCGGCGCCGCGGTCAACCAGCTGAAGTACGCGTTCTCGTCCTGCCAGCACTGGGAGGAGGGCTGGTTCCACGCGTACAAGGGCATGGTCGCCGACAACCCCGAGCTGGTGCTGTTCCTCGGCGACTACATCTACGAGAAGAAGTCGGGACGCAAGCTCTCCGCGCTCAACCCGCGCTCGCTGGCCGTTCCCGACGACGCCACCACGCTCGCGCTCTACCGCGCGCGCCACGGTCAGCACAAGACCGACGCCGACCTGCAGGCCGCGCACGCGATGGCGCCGTGGATGGTCGTGTTCGACGACCACGAGGTGATGAACAACTGGAACGGCACCACCTCGCCCGCGTCGGCCGACCGCAAGGCGGCGGGCTTCCAGGCGTTCTACGAGCACATGCCGATCCGGTCGACCGCCAAGCCGAGCGGCTCGACCATCAAGCTGTACCGCCAGTTCGTCTGGGGCAACCTCGCCCGGTTCCACCTGCTCGACACGCGCCAGTACCGCAACGCGCAGGTGCCCGACCCCGCTGACGGCAACCCGAACTGCACGACCATGCGCGACCCGGCCAGGTCGATCCTCGGCACCGCGCAGGAGGCGTGGCTGCTCAAGCAGTTCGAGACGCACCCGGCGACCTGGGACATCCTCGGCCAGCAGGTGTTCTTCGCGACGCGGGACGACGACGGCAGCAAGACGACCTGCCAGAGCCCCGACTCGTGGCAGGGCTACGAGGCGTCGCGTGACCGAATCGCCAAGGGCTGGGTCGACCGCAAGGTGCCCAACCCGATCGTGCTGACCGGCGACGTGCACCGGCACTGGGCGGCCGACCTGCGGCGCGACTACTTCAACCACAGCGACCCGATCATCGGCTCCGAGTTCGTCACCACCTCGGTCACCAGCAACTCCGACGACGCCAAGGACCCGTCGGCGGCGTGGTACGCGAACAACCCGCACGTCAAGTACTGCCGGGGCAAGCGCGGTTACGTCCGGATGACCGCCACCCAGGAGCAGCTGCGCGGCGACTTCGTGACCGTGTCCGACACGACCGAGCCCGCGATCGGCAAGGTGACCATCGCGACCGACCGCAGCTATGTGGTCCAGGCGGGCAAGCCCGGTCTGCAACAGGTGTAGATGTGCACCGGGTATAAAACGCAATTTGCAGATACGCTATCCCGGTGAGTGATCGACCAGGACTGCGTGAACGGAAGAAGCAGCGGACGCGCGAGGCCATCTCCGCCGCGGCGATCTCGATGTTCCTCGACGCCGGTTTCGACCAGGTGTCGGTGGCACAGGTCGCCGACGCGGCGGAGGTGTCCAAGCGCACGCTGTTCGCCTACTTCCCGACCAAAGAGGACCTGGTGCTGCACCGGTTCGCCGACCACGAAACGGAAAGCGGCCGGGTGATCCGGTTGCGCGCGGCGCGGCAGTCACCGCTGACCGCGCTGCGCGACCACTTCGTCGACGGCCTGAACCGCCGTGACCCGATCACCGGGCTCAACGACGAACCGCAGGTACTGGCGCTGTACAAAATGGTGCTCGAGACGCCAGCGCTGGCCGCGCGGCTCCTGCAGTTCAACGCCCGCTCGTTCGAGGCGGTCGCCGCCGCGCTCGCCGACACGACCGCCGTCACCGGCACTGCCGCCCGCCTCGCTGCCGCGCAGATCGTGGGCGTCATCTGGACGCTGGCGACCGACAACGCGACCGCGCTCGCGGGCGGAATGACCGCCGACGCCCGTTTGCCCGAAGCGTCCGCCGCCGCCGATCTCGGTTTCGCCATGCTGCGCGGCGGGGTGAAACTCGGGCCCTGAAATCCTTGTGGGGGCTGGTTTTCGTGTGCTTGACTGGGCTGACCGCCGTCCAGTCCTGAACGTTTTCTTCAGACAAGGCGGTCTGCAGTGAAACCCTCGCGATGTCGATTCGCACTCGTCGCACTGGCCGTGCTCGGCCTGGTGGGCATGGGGACGGAAGTGGCGTCCGCCGCTCCCGGCGCGGTGTACAAGGTCACGGATTACGGCGCCAAGGCAGGAGATTCGACCAACGACGCCCCCGCCGCCGACAAGGCGATCGCGGCGGCCAACAGGGCAGGCGGCGGCATCGTCGAATTCCCGGTCGGCACGTACGTCATGGCGGGCACGGTCCACCTCAAGAGCGACGTGGTCATCAACGTCCCGTCCGGCACGACGATCACCGGCAGCGCGAGCGGCTACGACGCGCCGGAGTCCAACCCGTACGACAAGTACCAGGACTACGGGCACAGCCACTTCCACAACGCGATGTTCTACGGCGACAACCTCAAGAACATCGGCTTCACCGGCGGCGGCACCATCGACGGCGGCGGTCACCTGATCACCGGCAACCCGAGCTCCGGCCAGGCCGACAAGATCCTCTCGATCACCCGCTGCGACGGCCTCACGCTGAGCGGGATCACGCTCAAGCGCGGCGGCCACTTCGCGGCGCTCATCAACGGCTGCACCAACGTCGTGTCGGACAAGCTGACGATCGCCACTTCCGGTGACCGGGACGGCTGGAACATCATCAGCACCACGAACGTCAAGATCACCAACGCCAAGATCGCGGCCAACGACGACGCGCTGGTCTTCAAGAGCGACTACGCGCTCGGCAAGAAACTGCCCAACGGCAACGTGACGGTCAACAACGCCGACCTGTCGGCGGTGTGCTGCAACGCGTTGATGTTCGGCTCGGAGACCTGTGGCGACTTCACCGGCTACAACTTCACGGACATCACGCTGAAGGGCGCGCACAAGTCCGGCATCGGCATCGTCTCGATGGACGGCTCGAAGATCTCCGACGTGCACTACAAGAACATCACCATCGCGGGCTCGTACTCGCCGATCACGATGAAGGTCGGCACGCGCAAGCGATGCGGCAACAACCCGGGTATCGGCTCGATCAGCAACATCACCTTCGACAACATCACGAGCACGCACACCGGCACCAACTTCAGCCCGACGATTTGGGGTAACAGCGCTTCGAACCGGGTCAGCGATGTCACGTTCACCAACGTCAACCTGACGGTCCCCGGCGGCAACGGCACCATGTCCACCGGCGTGCCGAGCAACAGCCCGACCGACTACAACCCGAAGAGCATCGGGACCCGCCCGGCCTACGGCTGGTACGTGCACTTCGCGGACAACATCAAGTTCGTCAACAGCTCGGTCAAGTTCGCCAAGAACGACGGCAGGCCCGCGGTGATCGTGAACAACAGCTCCAACGTCTCGTTCGACCACTTCACGGCCCAGCGCGGCTCGAACAGCCCGTCCGACCTGGACTTCCAGACGGCGTCCGGGTACTGCGTCAAGGACAGCGCCAACACGACCGGTGGAGCCCTCCGCATCAAGACGGCCGACTCCTCCACCACCTGCTAAAGGCTCGTGCGGCTCGGGATAAAGCCCGCTTTATCCCGAGCCCGGCGTCGAAGGGCTCGTGAGCGTTGCGGGCGGTTAGAACCGCCCGCAACGCGCACGACCCCCAAGCGACCCCACGCCTTGGCCCGACCGGTGCGGGCCTGCTTAGGCGGCACTCGGGGGTCGTGAGTGTTCCGGCCGGTTAGAACCGGCAATACCACTCACGACCCCCGGCTTGCTTGGCGCTCCCTCGCTCCAGCCGGACGGGCTTGCGCGAGTGGTACCTCTGCTCCGTTAGATGCAGCGGAGTTACCACTCGCGTGGACAGACGACTCTGATCTGAGCTTGGTCGCGCAGCGAGGGGACCCCCGAGTGCTTAGTACGCACTGAAGGGCACCCTCGCTTCACTGCGCAACCACCTCGAACTCGGCCGAGGAAACCCCTTGGTACGCAAAGGGCCCCGGTCGCGCGGAGGCGCGGCCGGGGCCCGGAGCGAGTCAAAAGCCTAGCGAGCCAAAACCCTAGGCGGTCTTCATGAACTGCTCGTTCATCACGAGGAAGGCGCCGAGGCCGTGGAAGTCGTTGGTGTTGCGGGCGCGGCCGTAGTAGTAGGCCGTGTCGCCGACGTTGGTGCCTTCGCAGATGTCGGTGATGTTGGTGAGCCCGTCCGAGCCGACCTTCACCTTCTGCAGCACGCCGGCGTATCCCTTGTCCGACACCGTCTTGTACGACGGGTCCAGGTAGCCACGCTCGACACCGCGCGAGATCATGAACGTGTACATCGACGAGGCCGAGGTCTCGAGCCAGTTCTTCGAGTCGCTGCCGCGGTCGACGATCTGGTACCAGCGGCCGGTCGCCGGGTCCTGGTACTTCTTGAAGCCGTCGGCGAGGAACTTCACGACCTCGATCAGGCCGGCGCGGCGCGGGTGGCTCGCGGGCAGGATCTCGAGCAGGTCGATGGCGGTCATCGCGGTCCAGCCGATGGCGCGGGCCCAGTGGTACTTCGAGTGGTGACCGCCGCCCGACGCCCATGACTCGGAGCCGTCTTCGTCGTAAGCGTGGTACAGCAAGCCCTTCGCGGGCTCCTTGAGGTGCGTGAAGTAGACGATGACGTTCTTCGCCGACTCTTCGTAGCAGTAGGTCTGGTCGTTGAACGTCTTGCCGTACAACGCGAGGAACGGCTGTGCCATGTAGACACCGTCGGCCCACAGCTGGCCGACCTTGCTGCTGGCGTGCCACATGCCGCCGTCGCTGGTGCGCTTGTAGCCGGGGAACTTCTTGCGCAGCTGGTCGGCCGCGGTCTTGTACTTCTGCTTGCCGGTCTCGGTGTAGAGCAGCGGCAGCATCTGGCAGGACCGCATCGAGTCCAGGTTGGTGAAGCTGTTGGAGATGCCGCTGTCGGTGATGAACCGGTCGTACCAGGCGATGATGTAGTCGAGGTACTTCTTCTCACCTGTCCGCTTGTAGAACAGGTACTGACCATAAAGGTACAGACCACGCGTGTAGCCCCAGCCGCCCATGTTCGCGGGGGTGTAGCGCTTCATCGTGGAGTCGATCACCGCGCGTGACCAGTCGGTCGGCGCCGCGTCCGTCCCGATGGGCGAGAGCACGTCGTCCGCCCAGGCCGCGGTCCCCGGAACCGCGAGCACGCCAAGGGCGCCCATCGTTCCGGTGAGCATCGACCGGCGCGAGAGGCGTGGTTGATCTTCGGACATTCGTTGTCCTCCTGCTGCAAGGATGGGCCGGGTGACGCGGCGCAGAATTTTCAAGGGTGGCCGGGATGCCGATCCGCCGTCCGTCGGCATCCCGACCAGTCCTTGGGGGCGAGCTGTGTCGCCCTGGTGCGAGTGACTCAGCTCGTGTGCGTCACTTGCATGAGATACGTCTACTCGGGTGAACGGCCGATCGTCAAGAAGAGATCAGATGTCTTGGGTCATATATCAGATATTTAACCCGTACGGCCGCATACTTTGGTACACCTGTGACAAGGTCGGCGGCCAGTGGTCCGACCTAAGTATTGACCGCCGGGCGCGCGTCGGGTACACCACCGGGTGATCAGACCAGTGGAGGTCGCCCATGTCAGGCAGACGTTCCATCCTGCGCAGGGCGACCGTCGCCCTGGCCGCGATGGTGACCGCGTTCGGGCTCGTCGGAGTGGCTCCGGCGGCCGCCGAGCTGCAGAATCCGCGCCAGCAATGGCTCCGTGACGGGCAGGCCGGGCTCTTCCTCCACTGGGGAATGCGCACGTCGCCGGGCTACACCAGTTGCGGCGCCTGGGAGAAAGCGGTTACCGACGGTGGCTGGTCACCTGCTTATTGGGTCACCGAAGCCAAGAAGTTGCATGCGCAGTACATCGTTTTGGCCTCGTTCCACAGCAAACTCGGCTACTCGAAGGCTTGGCCGTCGAGCGTTCCCGGCAGTTGTGCCACTAAGCGGGACTTCCTCGGTGAGCTCATCGCCGCGGCCAAGCCGCAGGGCCTCAAGGTCATCAACTACATGACCGACGACCCGCAGTGGCACGCCGAGGGTGGCCACGAGTGGCTCGACTCGGCCGCGTATTCGAAGTACAAGGGCAAAAACGTCGATTTGACCACAAGGGACGGTTTCGGTCAGTACAGCTACGACAGCTTCCTCGAGGTCATGCAGCGCTACCCGGACCTCGGCGGTTTCTGGATCGACAACGACAACGCGTACTGGGAGTCGCACGGGCTGTACGAGAAGATCCGCGCGGACCGGCCGAACTACCTGCTCAGCAACAACAACGAAGACACGCCGATCATGGACACGATCAGCAACGAGCAGAAGACCGGCATGACGCCGTCCTACGACTATCCACAAGCGACCTACACGGCCCAGCCGCGGCTCACCGAGGCCTGTTTCAAGCTTCCGAGCGGGGGCGCCTGGTGGTACAGCGGCACGGACTCCACAGTGGACTACAGGCTCACGCTCGGCCGATACATCACGAACTCGGGCTCCTCGATCAAGTCGCTGATGGCCGAGACCGCCATGGTGAACGGCAAGTTCCCCGCCAAGCAGGAGGCCTTCAACAATTTCGCCAACGGCTACCTCCGCGACATCTGGGAGTCGATCGGCGGTACCGAAGGCGGCGGCTATCTCAACGGTGGCCTCAAGCCCGGCTTCTGGAACGACGGCGCGCACGGCGTCACCACGATCAGCAGGTCCAATAAGGACAATCAGTACATCCACGTGCTGACCAAGCCGTCGACCAGCACGCTCAAGGTGCGCGACAACGGATACCGCGTCAAAAAGGTCACCAACCTGCGCACAGGCGCCACCATCGCGTTCACGCAGAGTGGCGGCAGCCTGAACTTGACCGGACTGTCCACGTGGGACCAGTACGACACCGTCTTCAAGGTCGAGACCGCGGGTCGCACGGGCATCTACGACCCGGCGACGGTCACCGAGAAGGCCAGCGCCTCGGCGAGCGGGCACGCCGCGTCGGCCATCGGCGACGGCAGCTATCTGTCCTATTGGGACAACAACAGGACATTGCCGGTCAATGTGGACTTCGACCTCGGCTCGGCGAAGAAGGTCCAGTACGTCGGGCTCAACCAGCGCGAGGACTCGGTCAGCTACGCGAAGTCCGACACCGAGCAGTCCGCGAGGATCAAGGACTACAAGGTCTACGTGTCCAGCGACGGCCAGAACTGGGGGAGCGCGGTCAAGACCGGCCAGCTCGCCAGCCACCGCGGCGTCGCGTTCATCGACCTGTCCACCGTCACCAGCCGGTACGTGCGCGTCCAGGTGACGAGCACGTGGTCGGCGTCGACCGACACCAAGCACTACAAGAAACTGGGGATCGACGAAGCCTGGATCGGCTCGTCCTACGCGACGGCGGCATCATGAAACTCGTACGGAGACTGGCCGTCCTCGCGGCGGCCATGACGACGCTGCTCGGCGTCGTCACCACCACCCAGCAGGCCTCGGCCGAGCTGTTCAATCCGCGCCAGGACTGGCTGCGTGACGCCTCGGGCGGGCTCTTCCTGCACTGGGGCATGCGCACCGCGCCAGGCTTCCGCGATGGCGCGTCGTGGGAGAAGGCCATCACCGACGGTGGCTGGAAGGCCGACTACTGGGTCGACGAGGCGCAGAAGCTCAACGCCAAGTACCTCGTGCTCGCCTCGTTCCACAGCAGGCTCGGCTACGGTCGCGCGTGGCCGTCGAAGATCCCCGGCAGCGCGCACACCGAGCGTGACTTCCTGCGCGAGACGATCGACGCGGCCAAGGCCAAGGGCCTGCACGTCATCCTCTACATGACCGACGACCCGCAGTGGCACGCCGAAGGCGGCTGGGAGCAGCTCGACTCGGCCGCGTACTCGGCGTACAAGGGCAAGAACGTCGACCTGACCACGCGCGATGGCTTCGGCGAGTACAGCTACGACAACATCGTCGAGGTCATGCAGAACTACCCGGATCTGTCCGGGTTCTGGATCGACAACGACAACGCCTACTGGGAGCGCAACAAGCTCTACGAGCGCATCCGCGCCGAGCGGCCGAACTTCCTGCTCAGCAACAACAACGAAGACACGCCGATCATGGACACGATCAGCAACGAGCAGAAGGTCGGCATGACGCCGGCGTACGACTACCCCCAAGCGACCTACACCCCGGCGCCGCGCCTGACCGAGGCCTGCTTCAAGCTGCCGGACAAGGGCTCCTGGTGGTACACCGGGTCGGACCAGGACGTCAGCGCCCAGCTCAACCTCGGCCGCTACGTCACCAACACCGGCTCGTCGATCAAGTCGCTGATGGCCGAAACCGCCATGATCAACGGCAAGTTCCCGCCCAAGCAGGAGGCCTACAACACCTGGTTCGCCCAGACGATCGCGCCGATCAAGGAGTCGATCGACGGCACCGAGGGCGGCGGCTACCTCTACGGCGGGCTGCAGCCGGGCTTCTGGAACGACGGCGCGCACGGCGTGACCACGATCAAGAAGGACCAGCCGAGCCAGCAGTACGTCCACGTGCTGACCGCACCGTCCACCGGGAACACGCTTAAGGTCCGCGACAACGGCTATCTGGTCGGCCGGGTGAGCGACCTGCGCACCGGCAAGCCGCTGCGGTTCAGCCAGCGCGACGGCACGCTCACCGTCGAAGGCATCACCTGGGACGCCAACGACACCGTGCTCAAGGTCCAGACGCTCGGCGGCCAGCTGTTCCAGTGGCCGCGCCAGCTGGTGACCGCGACGGCCAGCGCCGAGACGGCCACCGCGCCCGCGGTCAACCTGGTCGACGGGAACTTCCAGAACTTCTGGGACAACGGCGGCAAGCTGCCCGTTTCGCTGGACTTCAAGCTCCCGGTGAAGCTGCCGGTGTCCTCGGTCGCCATCAACCAGCGCGAATGGTCGGTCAGCTACGCGCGTTCGGCGACCGAACAGTCCGCTCGCATCAAGGACTACACGGTTTCGGTCTCGGATGACGGTGTCACGTGGACGGCGCTCAAGACCGCGCAGCTGCCGAGCGCCCGCGGTGTCCACTTCGTCGACTTCCCGCGGACCTGGACGAAGTTCGTCCGGGTCGAGGTGGCCAGCACCTGGGCGGCCGCGACCGCGCCGAAGTTCTTCCAGCAGCTCAAGATCGACGAGGTTCGTCTGAGCTTCTAAAAGGTCGTGAGTGTTGCCGACGGTTAGAACCGTCGGCAACACTCACGAGTATGACGACCACCAGCGCCGGGGAGCTGTTGCACCTGGTCAGGACCGGTCAAGCGACCACGCGCAAGGCCTTGCAGGCCAGGACCGGGCTGTCCCGCTCGACACTCACCGGCAGGCTGGACGCGTTGCAGGCCGCCGGGTGGCTCGCCGAATCGGGTCAGGAGGACTCCACGGGCGGCCGTCCGGCCCGTCAGCTGCGCTTCGACGACCAGCACGCCGTCGTACTGGCCGCCAGCGTCGACACCATGCACGCCGAGGCCGCGCTCACCGACCTCTCCGGCCGCCGCCTGGCCCGCCGGGCTGGCGCGCTGCGGGTCGCCGACGGTCCGGTCGCCGTGCTCGACAAGATCGTCCAGTGGTTTCGGGGCCTGCTCGCCGAGAGCGGCCGCAACGCGCGCGAAGCCTGCGGCATCGGCCTGTCGGTGCCGGGTCCGGTCGACTTCGCGAGCGGCCGCACGATCCAGCCGCCGATCATGCCGGGCTGGGACGCGTTCGACATCCCCGCGTACCTGACCGAGCGCTTCGGCGTGCCGGTGTTCGTCGACAACGACGCGAACCTGATGGCCTTGGGCACCCAGCGCACGCACTACGCGGGCTGCGCGGCCTTCGCGCTCGTCAAGGTGTCGACCGGCATCGGCGCTGGCCTGATCTTCGACGGGCAGGTCTACCGCGGCATCGACGGCGGCGCGGGCGACATCGGCCATGTCCGGGTGCCGGGGGACGCCGAGTCGCGCTGCATGTGCGGGTCGATCGGCTGTCTCGCCGCGGTGGCCAGCGGCGGCGCGCTGGCCGCCAAGCTGACCGAGGCAGGCTTCCCGACCGCGTCCGGCTCGTCGGTGCGCGAGCGGGTCAACGCGGGCGAGCCCGTCGCCGTCCGGCTGACCCGGATCGCCGGGCGGCAGGTGGGGGAGGTGCTGTCCACTGTGGTCTGCGTGCTCAATCCCGGTGTGCTGGTGCTGGCGGGCGACCTCGCCGAGCCGCACTTCGCGACCGGGGTCAGGGAGGTGCTGCTCCAGCGCGCGCTTCCCCGTGCGACGCAACGACTCCGGATCGACCTCGGGCGCCGCGGCGACGGCGCCGCGGTGACCGGGGCCTGCTCGATGGTCGTCGAAAACGTCTTCTCGGCCGAGGCCGTCGACGCGCGGCTCGCGGCGATGCGGTGATCATCGAATTGCCAGGGAATGGGCGAAGATCACCCGGGGAAACGGGCCTGACGAAGCCGGGAAAAGCCGTTGAACACCGTATTAGCGGGCTTGAATAAGATCAACTTCCAGCTGGCGGCGGCCGGGATGGAGTGATCTAAACCACACTTCGAGGGTGAGGTCGGGGCCTCAGTTCTCCCAGGACTCGGGGCTGAGCAGCAGGCCCATGTAGTACTCGTCGACGGCGATGCCGCCGTGGTCGATGGAGGCCGCGCGCAGGCCCTCCACCTGGAAACCGGACGCGAGATAGAGGCCGATGGCCGAATGGTTGTACGTCATGACGGTCAGTTCGAGTCTTCGCAGGCCCAGGCCCGCCCCGTATTGGGTGGCTTCGGCGAGCAAAGCCTTTCCGATGCCCTTGCCCTGCGCGTCGGACGCGACGCCCATCACCACGTATCCGGTGCGCCTGCTGCGGGCGTACGGCAGTACGGCCACGTCGATATAGCCGACGAGTCCACCTTCGTATTCGGCCAAAAGGACGAATGAGTAGTCGACACCGTCCGCGATCGCCTGCAGGCGGGCCCGCACCTCGGCGGGGTCGTCGGCCCGCTCGCCTCTGTCCAGCAACATGAACTCGCTCTCCTCGTCGAGAGCGAGCTGAAGCTTGAGCAGCGTGGCGGCGTCCCGCGGCTGCGCGGGACGGATCGTCAGCGAGGGAGGGCCCATCGAAAGTAGGTTAGCCGCACTGAGTGACATCCGTGGCCCTGGATCGCGTCAACAGTTGTGGACGCCGGTCGAACCGGACGTTCCAGGCGTCCGAGCGCATTTCGCCACGATTGCCCGGCAGGCAAATCGGATTTAGCGCCCGCTTTCGGTTTTTTACACTGAAGTGGCGAATTCAGGCGGCCTAGATAACGTTTTAAATGTGGTCATTTTTTCGCTTCCTCGGACCGGTGATCGGATTTAGGGTCTCGGCGTTGTCCGCGCGATCGTGGACGGTTCATGAAAGGGAGTCCCTGTGCGAAGAACCCTTACGATGTTGCTCGCGTTCGCGGTGGTGGGAGGGTTCGCCGCCGCGGCTCCGTCAGCCGCTTCCGCCCAAGGACGGTCTGACATCCCCGAGTCGCACCCGGCCTGGGCGACGCCCCAGGCCAAGGTCGCCGACGCCGCGCCCAGCGCGAAGCTGACGTTCCGGGTCTACCTCAACCTGCGTGACCAGGCCGCCGCCGAGGCCGCGGCGCGGTCCGTCTCGGAGCCCGGCAGCCCGTCGTACCGCAAGTACCTCAGCGCCGCGCAGGTCCGTGACAAGTTCGCGGCGAGCGACGTCACGGTCGGCGCCGTCAAGACCTGGCTCTCCGGCGCCGGGTTCGCGATCGGCTCGGTGCCGTCGAACCGGGCGTACGTCGAGGCGACCGGCACCGCCGACCAGGTGCAGCAGGCGTTCGACATCAAGCTCGGCAAGTACGCGGTCAAGGGCCAGACGCTGCGTGCGGCCGACAAGAACCTGTCGGTGCCCGCCGCGCTCGCCAAGGACGTGCTCGGCGTGATCGGTGTCGACCAGGCGACCAACCTGTTCAAGCCGAACCACACCGACGGCCGCGACAAGCCGCAGGACGTCCCGCCGGGCCCCGGCTTCCGCAACGCGGCGCCGTGCAGCAGCTACTACGGCGAGAAGACCGACACCACCGACCCGGCCTACAACGGCAAGCAGCTGCCGTACGCGCCCTGCGGGTACACCCCGGCACAGCTGCGCTCGGCCTACGGGCTCGACACTGCCGCGAAGCTCGGCGCGGACGGCCGCGGCACCACGATCGCGATCATCGACGCGTTCGCCTCGCCGACCATCTACGCCGACGCCAGCGAGTACGCCCGCCGCAACGACCCGGCGCACCCGCTGAAGGCCTCGCAGTTCTCGCAGAAGGTCTTCCCGGTCAACCCCGACCTCGAAGGACCGGACGGCTGCGACGCGGCGGGCTGGTACGGCGAGGAGACCCTCGACGTCGAGGCGGCGCACGGGCTCGCGCCCGGCGCGGACATCCTCTACGTCGGCGGTTCCGACTGCCAGGACCTTTCGCTCGACATCGCGCTGAACTGGGTGGTCGCCGGGCAGAAGGCCGACATCATCTCGAACTCCTACGGCGACACCGGCGAGGACATCCCCGCCGACGAGGTGAAGGCGTTCAACCAGATCTCGCTGCAGGCCGTGCTCCAGGGCATCGGCGTGTACTTCTCCTCCGGTGACAACGGCGACGAGGTCGCCCGCCTCGGCACCCCGTCGCCCGACTTCTCCGCGTCGGCGCCGTGGATCACCGCGGTCGGCGGCACCAGCCTCGCGGTCGGCAAGGACGGCAAGCGCATCTTCGAGACCGGCTGGGAGACCGGCAAGAGCACGCTGACCAACGGCGCGTACACGCCCGCGTTCCCCGGCGCGTACACGAGTGGCTCGGGCGGTGGCACCAGCCGCCTGTTCGAGCAGCCGTTCTACCAGCAGGGTGTCGTGCCCGACGCGCTGTCCACGCAGAACCAGCACGGCAACAAGAAGGGCCGGGTCGTCCCGGACATCTCCGCGGTCGGTGACCCGAACACCGGGTTCCTGGTCGGCCAGACGCAGACCTTCCCCGAAGGCGCGCACTACGACCAGTACCGCATCGGCGGCACCAGCCTCGCGTCGCCGGTGTTCGCGGGCGTGATGGCGGTGGCGGACAGCCTGACGCACTTCCACCACGGGTTCATCAACCCGGTGATCTACAAGGTCACCTCGCGGACCTCCGCGATCGCCGACACCCAGCACGTCGACGGCGCGGTCGCCCGCGTCGACTACGTCAACGGCGTCGACGCCTCCGGCGGCCTCGTGCGGTCGGCGCGGCTGTTCGACTATCCCAACCTGACGATCCACACGACCGCAGGCTACGACAACGTGACCGGTCTCGGCACGCCTAACGGCCTGCTGTTCTTGTTCCTCGTCTGACTCGCCGCGGCCCCGGTAAGGTCGGCTCGTGATCGAGCTGACCTTCCGGGGCCGCCGTGTGGCCGCCGACCGCGCGCTGGTCATGGCGATCGTCAACCGCACCCCGGACTCCTTCTACGACAAGGGCGCCACCTTCTCCGACGAGACCGCGCTCGCCGCGGTCGGCCGCGCCGTCGACGAGGGCGCCGACATCATCGACATCGGCGGAGTGAAGGCCGGACCCGGCGCGAACGTCGACGTCGACGAGGAACTCCGCCGCGTCGTCCCGTTCGTCGCGGAGATCCGCTCGCGGTATCCCGGCGTGGTGATCAGCGTCGACACCTGGCGCCACGAGGTCGGCAGGCGGGCCTGCGAGGTGGGCGCCGACCTGATCAACGACACCTGGGCGGGCGCCGACCCGAAGCTCGCCGAGGTCGCGGCCGAGTTCGGCGCGGGGTACGTCTGCTCACACACCGGCCACGCGGTGCCGCGTACCCGCCCGTTCCGCGTGCATTACGACGACATCGTCGCCGACGTCGTCGAAGAGACCACCCGCCATGCCGAGCTGCTGGTCGGACTCGGGGTGCCCCGCGAGGGGATCCTCATCGACCCGACGCACGACTTCGGCAAGAACACCTGGCACAGCCTGGCTTTGCTGCGGCACGCCAAGGAGCTGGTCGCCACCGGCTGGCCGGTGCTGATGGCACTGTCCAACAAGGACTTCGTCGGCGAGACGCTCGGCGTCGAACTGGCCGAGCGGGTCGACGGCACGCTCGCCTCCACCGCGCTCGCCGCGGCCGACGGCTGCGCGGTCTTCCGCGTGCACGAGGTGCGCCGCACGCGCCAAGTCCTGGAAATGGTCGCCGCCATCCAGGGTGACCGCCCGCCCGCGCGAGCCGTCCGCGGTCTCGCCTAAGGAGTCGCCAGCGGGATGACCGCGAGCACGCTGGTTCCGGCTTTCTCCGCGCTGTGCACGATCAGCTCGCCGTCGAGCGCGCGCACGCGGTCGCGCAGGTTGCTCAGGCCCGTCCCGTCGGCGTTGAGTTCCGCGCACCCGATGCCGTCGTCGGTGATCTCGAGCCGCAGCACCCCGTTGTCGATGACCACCTCGATCGACACCCGCGACGCCCGCGCGTGCTTCAGCGTGTTGGTCAGCGATTCCGAGACGACGAAGTAGGCGGTCAGCTCGACCGGGTCCGGCAGCCGGGGGATCTCGCCGAGATGCAGCTGGATGATCAGCGGGACCCGCTCGACCAGAGACCGGATGGCGGGCAGCAGGCCGTCCTCGGTCAGGATGCGCGGCCGGATGCCCCTGGCGAGCTCACGTAGTTCGGTGATCGCGTTCTGCAGCTCGTGCGCGGTCGCGGTGAGCACCTCGTCGAGTTCAGGCGTGAGCGAACCGTCGAACCGCTGGCGGGCCATCCGCACGCTGAGCAGCACGCTCACCAGCCGCTGCTGGGCGCCGTCGTGCAGGTCGCGTTCGACCCGGCGGCGCTCGTTGTCACTGGCCGACACGATCCTGGCCCGCGATTCGCGGACCTCGGCGAGTTGCTTCTCCAACTCGGCGGCCAGCCGCTGGTTGTCGCGCACCAGCCCGGCCGCCGCGGTCAGCGCGTTGTAGGAATGGCTGTCCTGCCAGACGGCGTCGTCTTTGACGAGAGCGGTCAGCCGTCCCTCGTCGCGGTCGGCGAGCAGCCTGGCCAGCTCGGCCGACCCGATCCGCGCACGCAGGACGCCGAGCAGGAACGCGAGCGGCCACAGGCAGAAGACGAGGTTGTAGACGGTCCGGATGACCGGCCCGCCGGGGCCTTCGCCGCCGTTCGCCCCGGCGAGATTGCCCACCACCGACAGGCACGCGCCGGTCACCGCGACCGCGAGCACCGGCGTCAGAAGCCGCCGCTGTGGCACTTTTCCGGTCACCCAGCGATAGACGAGCACGGTGACCACACCCACCGCGATCAGCGCCCCGACGCCCTCCAGACAGCGGTCGAACAGCTCGGCGAGCCGGTCGTTCGACGTGATCAGCAGCAGGTTCGGCTCTCGATGCGGGGTGAGTCCCCGCGAGTCGTTGAACAGCATGATCGCCAGCGCCAGCCCGAACGACACCGTGTAGGTGCCGATCACCAGCAGCCGTTCCCAGCGCGACTTGAGTTCACCGTCCGGGAACGCCAGCACCAGGTGGACGACGCCCGGCCCGGACGCGGTGGAGAACAGCAGGCCCAGCGTGAAGATCACCGGGTTGGTGGCGAGCTTGAGATCCTCGGTGAAGAACAGGAGTCCGACCCAGGCCATCAGCAGCCCGACCCGGTTCGTCGGCCGCCGCGCGTGCGCCGTCGCGCCCGCGCCGAGGTAGAGGAAGCCGGTGGTGGTGGACAACGCCGTGTCGAAGGCCGTGTGGTTGGGATCGCTGCCCTTGACGGTCATCGCGACGAGCCCGAGCACCACCCCGGCCGCGAGGCAGATCGCGACCAGCACGCCGTGCGATCGCTCCCCACCCCCGTTGCCCCGCACGGCCGGAGTTTAGCCCGCACCTGGAAGTGCGCCACTTGACCTCCAGCAATATGGAGGTTTCAGCATGGATGGTGACCCCACTTCCGGGAGGACACCTAATGCCTGTCGCACTCATCACCGGCGCTTCGGCCGGGCTGGGGCTCGCGCTCACCCGCGCGCTCTCCGGCCAGGGCTGGACGCTCGTCATCGACGCGCGCGGCGAGGACGCGCTGCGCCGGGTCGCCGAGGAGACCGGGGCGCGCGCGATCGCCGGCGACATCGCCGATCCCGCGCACCGGGCCGAGCTGGCCACGGCCGCCGGGCCGGAACTCGACCTGCTCGTCAACAACGCCAGCACGCTCGGGCCGAGTCCGCTGCCGAAGCTCGGCGGCTACCCGCTCGACGAACTCGCCGCCGTCTACCGGGTGGACGTTTTCGCGCCACTCGCGCTGAGCCAGCTCGTGCTGCCCGCGCTCATCGCCGCCAAGGGCACGATCATCAACGTAAGTTCCGACGCCGCTGTCGAAGCTTATGAAGGCTGGGGTGGCTACGGTTCGGCCAAGGCGGCGCTCGACCAGCTCACCGCTGTGCTCGGCGTCGAGAATCCGGAACTCGCCGTCTACGCGTTCGATCCCGGTGACATGCGCACCGCGATGCACCAGCGCGCGTTCCCCGGCGAGGACATTTCGGACCGGCCAGAGCCGGAAACGGTCGTGCCCGCTTTCCTGCGCCTGCTGGGCGGACGCGCGCCGAGCGGCCGGTACCAGGCGAGCAAGCTATGACCATTCGCTTCGAGCTGCCGTCCGAATTGAACGCCAGCGCGCCGCCCGAGGCCCGCGGTCTCGCCCGCGACGAGGTCCGCCTGCTCGTCGCGGACACCCAGGGCGTCGAGCACACCACGTTCACCGACCTGGACCGGTTCCTGAAGGCGGGCGATCTGCTGGTCGTCAACACTTCGGCGACGTTGCCCGCCGCCGTCGACACGACCACGCCGGGGATCGTCGCGCATTTCTCGACCGAACTCGACGAGCGCACTTGGGTGGTCGAATTGAGGACACCCGACGGTCCATATCTGAAAGCGCACCAAGGCGACCGGTTCGGTCTACCGGCGGGCGCCGAGCTGGTGCTCACCGAACGGCACGGCCGCCTTTGGCACGCCGAGTTCGCCGTCGAAGGCCGGGTGACCGCCTTCCTCGCCCGGGTCGGCAGGCCGATCAGCTATGGCTATGTGCCCCGGCGCTGGCCGATCGAGAACTACCAGACCGTGTTCGGCCGCGACCCCGGCAGCGCGGAGATGCCCAGCGCCGGGCGGCCGTTCACGGCCGAACTGGTCACGAAGCTCGTCAGCCGGGGAGTGCTGTTCGCGCCGATCCTGCTGCACACCGGCGTCTCGTCGCTGGAGTCGCATGAGCCACCACAGGACGAATGGTTCCGGGTGCCCGCGACCACCGCGCGGCTGGCCGACTGGGTGCGCGGCGAAGGCGGCCGGGTCATCGCCGTCGGCACCACCGTGGTCAGGGCGCTCGAGTCGGCGGCGCCCGGCGGTTCCGAAGGGTGGACGGGTCTTGTGCTCGGGCCGGACCGGCCCGCGACGGTGGTCGATGGCCTGGTGACCGGCCTGCACGCGCCGAACGCGTCCCACCTGCTGTTACTCGAAGCGGTCGCCGGCGCTTCAGTGGTTGAGAAGGCCTACCGGGAAGCGTTGGAACATCGCTATCTTTGGCACGAGTTCGGCGATGTCTCACTATTGCTGAATCAGTGAGCCCTGCCCTTGTCAAGAGAACTCGACGATTTTCTCGCGATGCGGATGACCGTGCATTCCACTGCATGACCGTGCGACTCTCGCGCCGTGCTGACGAACCGATTCCGACTGCTGCCCACCACACTCGCCGCATTGGCGCTGGCGGCAGGCCTAAGCGCGTGTTCGCGTGCGGACAGCAACCCCGCTCCCGCCGCGCCCGCCCAGAACACCGCGGCCGCCGAGGTCCGCGTCGGGTATTTCCCGAACGTGACCCACGCGCCCGCGCTGATCGGGGTCAAGAAGGACTTCTTCAAGAAGGAACTCGGCAGCACCAAATTGACCACCCAGACCTTCAACGCGGGTCCTGACGAGGTCAACGCGCTGCTCGGCAATTCGCTCGACGTCGCGTTCATCGGCTCGGGCCCGGCGATCAACGCCTTCACCAAGTCGAAGGGCACCATCCAGCTCGTCTCCGGCGCGGTGTCCGGCGGCGCGCAGCTGGTCGTCAAGCCCGAGATCACCTCGGCCGACCAGCTCAAGGGCAAGACCGTGGCGACGCCGCAGCTCGGCAACACCCAGGACGTCGCGGTCAAGAAGTGGCTGTCGGAGAACAAGCTGACCGACCAGGTCAAGATCACCAACCTCGACAACCCGAAGACGCTCGACGCGTTCAAGAAGGGCGAGGTCGACGGCGGCTGGCTGCCCGAGCCGTGGGCCTCGCGCCTGGTGCAGGACGCGGGCGCCAAGGTGCTCGTCGACGAGAAGACGCTGTGGCCGGGTGGCCGTTTCCCGTCCACCGTCGTCATCGTGCGCAGTGAGTTCCTGCAGCAGCACCCGGACACGGTCCGCGCCATCATCAAGGGCGAGTCGGCCGCGATCGACTGGGCCACCGCCAACCAGGCCGAGGCCAAGACCACGGTCAACGACGCGCTCAAGGAACTCGCGGGCAGCTCGCTCAGCGCGGCCGTGCTCGACCGCGCGTTCGGCAACATCGAGCTCACCCTCGACCCGATCTCCGCTGAATTCGGCCAGCTCGCCAAGGACTCGGTGACCGCGGGTGTCGTCAAGACGCCTGCCGACCTCAAGGGCTTCGCCGACTTCGGTCCGCTCAACGAAGTGCTCAAGGCCGCCGGAAAACCCGCCGTGGAAGCCGCCGGACTCACCAAGTAGGGGAGAACCACCGATGAGCGCGACACTCGCCAGCCCGCCCAAGACCGCTTCCGGGACCGCGGTCGAACTCACCGGTGTGCGCAAGATCTTCGGCCGGTCCGGCCGCGCGGTCACCGCGCTCGACGGACTGGACCTGAAGGTCGCGCCCGGCGAGTTCGTCTGCCTGCTCGGCGCGTCCGGCTGCGGCAAGAGCACCCTGCTGAACCTGGTCGCCGGCCTCGACAAGCCGACCGAAGGCGCCATCGAGCTGAACACCTCCCGGCCGGCGGTGATGTTCCAGGAGGCCGCGCTGATGCCGTGGCTGACGGCCGCCCGCAACGTCGAGCTGCCGTTGCGGCTGGCCGGGTTCGGCCGCGCCGAGCGCAAGGAGAAGGCCGCCGAGCTGCTCGAGCTCGTCCGGCTGGGCGGCGTCGGCTCGAAGCGCCCGCACGAGCTGTCCGGTGGCATGCGGCAGCGTGTCGCGCTCGCCAGGGCGCTGGCCGCGACGCTGCGGGTCGACGGGCAGCCCGAGCAGGCGCTGCTGCTGATGGACGAGCCGTTCGCCGCGCTCGACGCGATCACCCGCGACGTCATGCAGGGTGAGCTGCTGCGCGTCTACCGCAGCACCGGCACCGCCGTGCTGTTCGTGACCCACGACGTCCGCGAGGCCGTCCGGCTGGGGCAGCGGGTGGTGCTGCTTTCGTCGCGGCCCGGCCGCGTCGTGCAGGAGTGGGACACTCGCGTCGACGACGACAGCCTCACCGACGAAATCACCATCAGGCTCCGAGAGGTGATCAGTACCCATGCCGCAGCTTGACCGGTCCGCCGATCTTTCGGCGGTCGAGGCAGGCCTGGACGCGCTGGACACCCCGACCACCCAGCGCGGCGAGCGCGCCCTGGTGCGGTTCGCGCGCTCGGTGCTGCCGCCGCTGGTGGCGCTCGGGTTGTTCATCGCCGTGTGGCAGGCGCTGTGGGCCGCGGCGATCTGGCCGGAGTTCCAGCTGCCCGCGCCCATCGACGTGTGGGACGAGTTCTGGGGCGGGGTGGCCGACGCCAAGGTCTTCGGCTACGTCTGGACCTCGGTGCACCGCGCGGTGCTCGGGTTCGCCGTCGCCGTGGTGATCGGCACGCCACTCGGGCTGCTGGTGGCCAAGGTCCGCCTGGTCCGCGCGGCGATCGGCCCGCTGCTCTCGGGGCTGCAGAGCCTGCCGTCGGTGGCCTGGGTGCCCGCCGCGATCCTGTGGTTCGGGATCAACGACGCCGCGATCTACTTCGTTGTCCTGCTCGGCTCGGTGCCGTCCATCGCGAACGGCCTGGTCAGCGGCATCGACCAGATCCCGCCGATCCTGCCGAGGGTGGGCCAGGTGATGGGCGCGGGCAGGCTGGCTTCGGCGCGGCACATCCTGCTGCCCGCCGCGCTGCCCGGCTTCCTGGCCGGGCTCAAGCAGGGCTGGGCGTTCTCCTGGCGTTCGCTGATGGCCGCGGAACTCATCGCGCTCTCGCCGCAGCTGGGGATCGGGCTCGGCGCGTACCTGAACCAGGGCTCGGCGTTCAACGACATGCCGACCGTGATGGCCGCGATCTTCCTGATCCTGCTGGTCGGCGTCGGCATCGAGCTGCTCGTCTTCCGGCCTGTCGAGAAGGCGGTGTTGCGGTCGCGCGGACTTGGCGGATTCTGATCACATTCTTTATGGACGCTGTCGGGCCCGTAACCGGGGGGACTTGGCGGATTCTGATCACACTTACGGTCCCGTAACTTACGGTGCCGTAAGTTGGGTCCTGTCCCCAGCCGAGGAAGGACCCTCCATGGCCCTTGAGCCGACCACCCGCCTGATGTTCGACCTCGAATCGACGGTCGAGGAGAACCTCAACCGTCACCTGGTCGCCGCCAAGGAATGGATGCCGCACGAGTACGTCCCGTGGAGCGAGGGGCGCAACTTCGCCGACCTCGGCGGCGAGGCCTGGGACCCGGAGCAGTCGAAGGTCTCGCCGATCGCGCGCACGTCGCTCGAGGTCAACCTGCTGACCGAGGACAACCTGCCCAGCTACCACCGCGAGATCGAGCGCGCTTTCGGCCGCGACGGCGCGTGGGGCACCTGGGTGCACCGCTGGACCGCCGAGGAAGGCCGTCACGGCATCGCCATCCGCGACTACCTGCTGGTGACCAGGGCCGTCGACCCGGTCGAGCTGGAGCGCGCCCGCATGCAGGTCATGCAGACCGGCTACGACAGCGGCGACAAGCCGTTGCTGCACGTCATGGCGTACGTGTCGTTCCAGGAACTCGCCACGCGCCTTTCGCACCGCAACACCGGCCGGTACACCGAGGACCCGTTCTGCGAGAAGCTGCTCGCCCGCGTCGCGACGGACGAGAACCTGCACATGGTCTTCTACCGCAACCTGGTGACGGCGTCGCTGCAGCTGCAGCCCGACGAGATGATGCGCGCGATCACCGACGAGGTGGTCGGCTTCGCGATGCCGGGGCACATCATCCCGAGCTTCGTGCGCAAGGCCGCGTTGATCGCCAAGGCCGGCATCTACGACCTGCGCATCCACCACGACGACGTGATCTGGCCGCTGTTGCGCCACTGGAAGGTCTTCGAGCTCGAAGGACTCGGCGAGGTCGGCGAGACCGCGCGCGACGAGCTCGCCAAGTTCCTCGAGAACCTCGACGCCCAGGCCACGCGCTTCGAAGACCGCCGCGCCACGATGCTGGAGCGCGAAGCCGCCCGCAGGTCGTGATTTTCGAGGCTCCTGGAAGAAATGAACGGGGCTTTTGTGTCGCTCAGCGTTGTGAAAGTGGCGTTCATGCGGATCAGCGGCCCCGCCAGAGCGGCTTGCCTAGAGGCCGTGAGTGTTTCGGCCGGGTCTAATTTTCTTGGCTGAGTTCGGATGTGGTTACGGCCTTGGGCGCGCGCTGTGCAGCGAGGGTGCCCTTCAGCGCGTAGTAAGCACTCGGGGTCCCCTCACTGCGCGATCAAGCTCGGATCAGGGCACTGTGCCCGCGCGAGTGGTACCTCTGCTGCATCTAACGGAGCAGAGGTACCACTCGCTCACGCCCCCGGCCGGCCTGAACACTCAGCCGAAGGTGACGGGGACCGTGGTCACCGCGCTGACGAAGGGGCCGCGCCGTTCCCGGGTGGGGCCGTCCGGGTGTGGCGTGATTTCGTCCACCCGGTCGAAGAGCGAGGTGAAGCAGATCTCGGTCTCCAGCCGGGCGAGGGTGGCGCCGAGGCAGTAGCGCAGGCCCTGCCCGAACGACAGGTGCCGGTTGCCGGTGCGGGTGATGTCGAACCGGGCCGGGTCCTCGAACTGCTCCGGGTCGCGGTTGGCGGCGGCGAGCACGAGGTAGATGTGCTGGTCCGCCGGGATCTCCTGGCCGTGGATCACGACCGGCTCCTTCGAGAACCTCGTGGTGAGCGAGGCGGGGCCGTCGACGCGCAGCATCTCCTCGATGGCGCTCGGCAGCAACGTCATGTCCGCGCGAAGCGCCTTCATCTGCTCGGGGTGCTGCAGCAGGAGGTTCAGGCCCGCGCTGATCAGGCCGCCGGTGGTCTCGTGTCCGGCGAACAGCAGGAGCACGCAGTTGGCCAGGATCTCGTCTTCGCTGACGATGTCGCCCTTGTCGTGCGCGGCGACCAGCAGGCTGATGAGGTCTTCGCGGGGCTGGCGCCGCCGGTCGGCGACGACCTCGCGGAGGTACTCGGACATCTCGATGATGCTCTGCTGGCTTTCGAGCAGCTTGGGCACGTCGATCGGGCTGAACACCGCGGTGATGTCCCGCGACCAGCGTGGCAGCAGGTCGCGGTCCTTCGCGGGGATGCCGAGCATCTCGGCCATCACACGGGCGGGCAGCGGATAGGCCAGGTCGCCGACGACCTCGCAGCCGCCGCGCGGGATCAGCTCGTCGAGCAGTTCGTCGGTGATCTCCTGCACGCGCGGGCGCAGTGCCTCCATCAGCTCGCGGGACATGAAGTACCGCTTGATCACCCGTTGCATCCGCTTGTGGGCGGCCGGATCGGTGCCACCCATCCACAGGTTGATCGAGTCACGCAGTGGCCGCAGCCTGGCGCGGTCGGCCTCCGGGAGCCGGTCGATCAGCTCGGTCATGCTTCCCGAGCCCAGCCGGGGGTCGCGGAGCGCGGCGGAGATGTCGGCGTACCGGGTGATGACCCACGAGTTCAGCTCTGGGCTCCAGTGGACGGGTTCCTCGGTGCGCAGCCGGTCGAGTGCGGGGTACATATCGGTGGCGGTGAAGTCCAGAAGAGGCACGAATTCCACACTCGCAGCCCGCGGATCCCCAGTACAAGGGCCATTCGGCCAGATATCCGGACGGGATAAAGCGGGCTTTATCCCGGGAAAAGCGCCCGGGATAAAGCCCGCTTTATCCCCGACCTCTCAGTCAGCGACCTGAGCGACGGGAGCCCGCGCGGGTGCCCGAGGAGAAGGCCGCCGCGCCGCCACGGCGGGCGGGTGTGCCGCCGCCGGACTGGCCGCGGCCCTTCGCCTGGCCCTGGCCGGACCCTGCCGCGGTGCCGCGACGCGAAGCCTGGCCCGCCGAGGAACCGCGAGCGGCCTGGCCCGCCGAAGCGCCACGCGAAGACTGACCGGCCGAACCGCCGCGCCGGGACTCGCCCTGCGCGCCGGAGCCGCCACGCCGGGACTGTCCGCCGCGACGCGGCTGGTCCTGCGCTTGGCCGCCACGGCCACGGCCGGGCGCGCCGCCGCGGCGTGGCTTCTTTTCGTCCTTCTCGGGCAGGGCCTTGCCGCTGGCCGAGACCTGCTTCGGCATGGAGCGGTTGGTCGCCTGCTTGACCGTGGCGAACTTGCGCTCGCCGGGCGCCAGCTCCGCGAGCAGCGGGTGGCCGGGGCCGAGCTGGGTGGTGGTCGGTTTGATGCCAGCCTTGCGCGCGAGGTCGCGGACGTCGGCGACCTGCTCGTCGGTCATCAGCGTGATGACCGTGCCGCTGGCGCCGGCGCGGGCGGTGCGGCCGGAGCGGTGCAGGTACGCCTTGTGCTCGACCGGCGGGTCGTGGTGGATGACCAGCGTGACGTCGTCGACGTGGATGCCGCGCGCCGCGATGTCGGTGGCGACCAGCGTCTTGGCCGTGCCGTCGGTGAACGCGGCGAGGTTGCGGGTGCGGGCGTTCTGGCCGAGGTTGCCGTGCAGCTCGACGGCCGAGACCCCGCTCGCGTTGAGCTTGCGGGTGAGCGCCTTCGCGCGGTGCTTGGTGCGGGTGAAGACCAGCGTGCGGCCGGGCGCGGCCGTGAGGTCGACGAGCACCGGAAACCGATGGGTTTCCTCGACGTGCAGCACGTGGTGGGTCATCGCGTCGACCGGCGACTGGGCCGAGTCGACGCTGTGCGTGACCGGGTCGTTCATGAAGCGCTTGACCAGCACGTCGACGCCGGCGTCGAGCGTCGCGGAGAACAGCAGGCGCTGGCCGCGCGGCGGCGTCTGGTCGAGCAGGCGGCGCACGGCGGGCAGGAAGCCGAGGTCGGCCATGTGGTCGGCCTCGTCGAGCACGGTGATGTCGATGTTGTCGAGCTTCGCGTTGCCGCTCTGCATGTGGTCGAGCAGCCTGCCGGGGCAGGCGACGACGATGTCGACGCCGTCGCGCAGCGCGGTGATCTGCGGGTTCGGGCTGACCCCGCCGAAGATGGTGGTGACCTTGAGCTGCAGCGCCTTCGCCAGCGGGGCGATCGAGGCCTCGATCTGGGTGACCAGCTCACGGGTCGGCGCCAGGATCAGCGCGCGCGGGCGGAACGGCTTGCGCCGCGTCGGGCCCTGGGACAGGCGGGCGAGCACGGGCAGCACGAAGGCGTACGTCTTGCCGGAGCCGGTGCGGCCGCGGCCGAGCACGTCGCGGCCTTCGAGCGAGTGCGGCAGCGTGGCCGCCTGGATCGGGAACGGGGTGTCGATGCCCTGTGCGGACAGCGCGGTGACCAGCGTCGTGGGCAGGCCGAGTTCAGCGAATGCGTTCATAGGGTTTTCGGGCGCTCTCGCGCCCTGGTGTCTCCATAAGTCGAGAAGGGTTGTCCTGCCCGGCGCAGACCGTCGGTGGATCTCGTCGGCCGCGGCGCGTGGTAGTCGACAACGAAACGCGGCCCGAGGCAGAACGGAGCGGACCGCGTGATCAGTATAAAGCATCCGATCGTGACAGGCGTGTGACCTTGCTTGCCGTGCTAAGTTACTGCTCAGTAATCGAGCGTGGGAGTTTAATGCGATGTTGCTGAACCCGAATGGCTACGACCCGCAGCGGTTCGACCCGGAAACGCGGCGCCTGCTGCGCGCGACCATCGACTGGTTCGAGTCGCGCGGCAAGCGCAAGCTCGTCGCGGACTACCACGACAAGACCTTCTACGCGGACTTCCTGGAGTTCGCGGGCAAGGAAGGCCTGTTCTCGACCTTCTTCACGCCCGCGGCCAACGCCGACGGCAACCCCGACAAGCGCTGGGACACCAGCCGCGTCGCGGAGCTTTCGGAGATCCTCGGCTTCTACGGCTTGAACTACTGGTACCCCATGCAGGTGACCGTGCTCGGCCTCGGCCCGGTGTGGCAGAGCGGCAACGAGGTCGCCCGCAAGCGCGCGGCGGAAGCGTTGCAGGCAGGGGGAGTGGCGGCGTTCGGACTGTCCGAAAAGGAGCACGGCGCCGACATCTACTCGTCGGACCTGGTGCTCACGCCGGACGGTGACGGCGGCTACCGCGCGAACGGCTCGAAGTACTACATCGGCAACGGCAACTGCGCCGGCACCGTTTCGGTGTTCGGCCGCATCGACGGGGTCGAGGGCCAGGACCAGTACGTCTTCTTCTACGCCGACTCGAATCACCCGAACTACCATGTGGTCAAGAACGTGGTGCCGTCCCAGATGTACGTCGCGGAGTTCCGCCTCGAGGACTACCCGGTGCACGCCGAGGACATCCTGCACACCGGCGCCGACGCGTTCAGCGCGGCGCTGAACACGGTCAATATCGGCAAGTTCAACCTGTGCTTCGGCGGCATCGGCATGGCGACGCACTCGCTGTACGAGGCGATCACGCACGCGCACAACCGTGTGCTGTACGGCAAGCCGGTCACCGCTTTCCCGCATGTGCGCCGGGAATTCGTCGACGCGTACGCGCGGCTGACCGCGATGAAGCTGTTCTCCGACCGCGCGGTCGACTACTTCCGCACCGCGAGCCCGGACGACCGCCGGTACCTGCTGTTCAACCCGATCACCAAGATGAAGGTGACCACCGAGGCGCAGAAGGTCATCGGCCTGGTCGCGGATGTGGTGGCGGCCAAGGGTTTCGAGGCAGACACCTACCTCGCGATGGCCAAGAACGACATCGACGGCCTGCCCAAGCTGGAAGGCACGGTCGCGGTGAACCTGGCGCTGATCGCCAAGTTCATGCCCGCGTACCTGTTCGCACCGGAGTCCTACGAACCCGTCCCGACGCGGTCGGACGCCGCGGACGACGAGTTCCTGTTCCGCCAGGGCCCGGCGCGTGGGCTGTCGAAGGTCCGGTTCCACGACTGGCGCGAGGCCTACACCAAGGCGTCGGCCATCCCGAACGTCGCCAGGTTCGCCGAGCAGGCCGAGGCGCTGGTCGCCATTCTCACCCAGGCGACGCCGGACGAGGCGCAGCAGGCCGACCTCGACTTCGGGCTGGCGCTGACCGAGCTGTTCACGCTGGTCGTGTACGGCCAGCTGATCCTGGAGCAGGCCGAGCTGGTGGGTCTCGACGCCGCCGTGGTCGACCAGATCTTCGCGACGTTCGTGCAGGACTTCAGCGCGGCGGCCGTCGAGCTGCACGGCAAGTCCAGCTCGACGGACAAGCAGCAGGAGCTCGCGCTCGCCGCGATCCGCAAGCCGGTCGTCGACGCCGAGCGCTTCGAGTCGGTCTGGGCTCGCGTCCGCGACCTGTCCGGCGCCTACGAGATGAACGCCTAGAAAGAGGTCGTGAGTGTTGCCGACGGTTAGAACCGTCGGCAACACTCACGAGTACTTTCGTGGGATGAACTCCGAAGATCGCGCGGCGGCGTTGCTGTGGGAAGCCTGGCAGTCCGGGCAACGGATCAAGGCGCTGCCGGAGGACGTGCGGCCGTCCGGCGCGGCGCAGGCCATGGCCGTGCAGGACAGGCTGGCCGCGCTGGTCGGCCCGCACTACGGCTGGAAGATCGCGGCGACGACCCCGCTGGGGCAGGCGCACATCGGCGTCGACGGTCCGTTTCCCGGCCGGTTGTTCACCCGCTTCCGTCATGACGAGGGCGAGCCGGTGCCCGCTGACAGTCTCACCATGGCCGTCGCGGAGGCCGAGTTCGCGTTCCGCATGCGCGAAGATTTGTTGCCAGGTAAGGAATACAGTCTCGGCGAGGTGCTCGACGCCGTCGACTCGATGTTCCTCGCGCTGGAGATGCCCGACTCGCGCTACTTCGACTACGTGACCGCCGGTTTCGAGCAGCTGCTCGCCGACGCCGCGTGCAGTTCGCGGTTCGTCGTCGGGCGGGATGTGCCGGGCTGGCGGGACATCGACCTGCCGTCACAGGAGGTCGTGTTGCGTTTGGACGGTGCCGAGTTCGCGCGCGGCACGGGCGCGCAGGTGCTCGGTGACCCGCGCGTCGCGTTGCACTGGCTGGTCGGCGACCTGCATGGCTACGGCCACCCGCTGCGTGCGGGCGACGTCGTCACGACGGGCACCGCGACCAAGCCCTGCCCGACCGCGCCGGGCGCCCACGTCGTCGCCGACTTCGGGGACCTGGGCTCGGTCGAGGCGCGCTTCGTCTAGGAACGGGATAAAGCGGGCTTTATGCCGGGAAAAAAAGCACCCGGCATAAAGCCCGCTTTATCCCGTTTGGTTACTTGCCGTAGCCCGCCTTGCGGAGGGCGTCCGCGAGCGCGCCGCCCTGGGGCGCGCGGTCGCGTCCGCCGCCGCCACGCCCTTGCTGCTGGCCGCCGCGACGCTGCTGGCCACCGCCTTGACGCTGACCGCCACCACCGCCACCACGGCGGTCCTGGGGCTGCGACTGGCCGGGCTCGTCGTCGAGACGGAGCGTCAGCGAGATGCGCTTGCGCGGGATGTCGACTTCCAGGACCTTGACCTTCACGATGTCGCCGGGCTTGACGACCTCGCGCGGGTCCTTCACGAAGTTCTTGGACAGCGCCGAGACGTGCGCGAGGCCGTCCTGGTGCACGCCGACGTCGATGAACGCGCCGAACGCGGCCACGTTCGTGACCACGCCTTCCAGGCGCATGCCCGGCTTCAGGTCCGAGATCTTCTCGACGCCGTCGGCGAAGACCGCGGTCTTGAACGCCGGGCGCGGGTCGCGGCCCGGCTTGTCGAGCTCGGCCAGGATGTCGGTGACCGTCGGGAGCCCGAACGTCTCGTCGACGAAGTCCTGCGGCTTCAGCGCCTGCAGCTCACGCGTGTTGCCGATCAGCCCGCGGATGTCCTTGCCGGTGGTGGTCAGGATCCGGCGGACGACCGGGTAGGCCTCGGGGTGCACCGACGACGAGTCGAGCGGGTCGTCGCCGTCCGGGATGCGCAGGAAGCCGGCGCACTGCTCGAACGCCTTCGGGCCGAGCCGCGCGACCTCCTTCAGCGCCAGCCGCGAGCGGAACGGGCCGTGCTGGTCGCGGTGGCTGACGATGTTCTCCGCCAGGCCGGTCGTGATGCCCGAAACCCGGGTGAGCAGCGGCGCGGACGCGGTGTTGACGTCGACGCCGACCGCGTTCACACAGTCTTCGACGACCGCGTCGAGCGAGCGCGAGAGCGAGACCTCGGACAGGTCGTGCTGGTACTGGCCGACACCGATCGACTTCGGGTCGATCTTCACCAGCTCGGCCAGCGGGTCCTGCAGGCGCCGCGCGATCGAGACCGCGCCACGCAGCGAGACGTCCATGCCGGGCAGCTCCTGAGCGGCGAACGCCGACGCCGAGTACACCGACGCGCCGGCTTCGGACACGACCGCCTTGGTCAGCTTGAGGTCGGGGAACTTCTTGATCAGCTCACCGGCCAGCTTGTCGGTCTCGCGCGAGGCGGTGCCGTTGCCGATGGCGATCAGGTCGACCTTGTGCGTCGCGCAGAGCTTCGCGAGCGTGGCGAGCGACTCGTTCCACTTGTTCGCCGGGACGTGGGGGTAGATGACCGCGGTGTCGACCACCTTGCCGGTGTCGTCGACGACCGCGACCTTCACGCCGGTGCGGAAGCCGGGGTCGAGGCCCAGCGTCGCGCGGGTGCCCGCGGGCGCGGCGAGCAGCAGGTCGCGCAGGTTGGCGGCGAACACGCGCACGGCCTCGTCCTCGGCGGACTGGCGCAGCTTCATCCGCAGGTCGATGCCCAGGTGCACGAGGATCTTGGTGCGCCACGCCCAGCGGACGGTGTCGGTCAGCCACTTGTCGCCGGGGCGGCCCTTGGCGGCGATGCCGAACTTCTGCGCGATGCGCGTCTCGTAGTCGCTCGGGCCGACGCGCGGCTCGTCCGACGGCTCCTCTGGCTCGACGGTCAGGTCGAGGATCTCTTCCTTCTCGCCGCGGAACATCGCGAGGATCCGGTGCGACGGCATCTTCGTGAACGGCTCGTCGAACTCGAAGTAGTCGGAGAACTTGGCGCCCTCTTCGGCCTTGCCCTCGCGGACCTTCGACGCGAGACGGCCCTGCGCCCACATCTTCTCGCGCAGCTCACCGATCAGGTCGGCGTCCTCGGCGAAGCGCTCGACCAGGATCGCGCGGGCGCCGTCCAGCGCGGCCTGCGCGTCCGCGACGCCCTTGTCGGCGTCGACGAACACCGCGGCGGCGGCCTGGGGGTCGGTGTCGGGGTTGGCGAGCAGGCCGTCGGCCAGCGGCTCCAGGCCTGCCTCGCGGGCGATCATCGCCTTGGTGCGGCGCTTCGGCTTGTACGGCAGGTAGATGTCTTCCAGGCGCGACTTCGTGTCCGCGGCCATGATCTGCGCTTCGAGCGCCTCGTCCAGCTTGCCCTGGCTCCGGATCGACTCGAGCACCGCGACGCGGCGTTCGCCGAGTTCCCGCAGGTAGCGGAGCCTTTCCTCCAGCGTGCGGAGCTGGGTGTCGTCCAGCATGCCGGTGGCTTCCTTGCGGTACCGCGCGATGAACGGCACGGTCGATCCGCCGTCGAGGAGGTCGACGGCCGCTTTGACCTGCCCCTCGCGTACGCCGAGTTCCTCGGCGATCTTCTGCTCGACCGTCTGCAAAGCCACTGCCACGCTCCTGATCCGCATCGGTGTTCCGGCTCGCCATTCTGCCGTTGTCGGGTTCCCGACATTCGGATGGCCCCTCTCCGACACCTCCTTGACCGATCAGATTGGTCTAGTCCATTTTGAGTGCACCACCCCGTCGCTGTGGAGGTCCGCTGTGCTCAAGATGAAACACGCGCTCGTAGCCTTGTTCTCCTCGCTAGCGCTCTGCCTGGGGTTGACGCTGGCACTGACCGGCAACGCCTCGGCGGCCAACCTGCTGACCAACCCCGGCTTCGAGGTCGGCTCGCTGAGCGGCTGGTCCTGCACCGGCGGCGCGAGCCTGGTGAGCAGCCCCGTGCACAGTGGCTCGGGCGCGCTCACCGCGGCGCCCGCGGGCCAGGACAAGGCCCAGTGCTCGCAGACGGTCTCGGTCAAGGCGAGCACGGAGTACACGCTCAGCGCCTGGGTGCAGGGCTCGTACACCTACCTCGGCGTCACCGGCACCGGCACGACCGACACCAGCACCTGGACGCCCACCAGCGGCTCGTGGACGCAGCTGTCGCTGAAGTTCAAGACCGGCGCGTCGACCAGCGGCGTCACCATCTACCTGCACGGCTGGTACGGCCAGCCCGCGTACTTCGCGGACGACGTGAGCCTCGACGGTCCCGGCGGCACCCCGACCACCACGCCGACCACGCCCACCACGTCGTCGCCCACGACGTCGTCGCCGACCACCTCGACGAGCAACCCGCCGACCACCACCACGACCAGCAACCCGCCGGGTGACGGCACGCTCCCGAAGCACGTGCTCACCGGGTACTGGCACAACTTCGACAACGGCGCCAAGGCGTTGAAGATCGCCGACGTCCCGAAGTCCTACAACATCATCGCCGTGTCCTTCGCGGACGCGACCACGACGCCGGGCGCGGTCAGCTTCACCCTCGACCCCGGCCTGGCGAGCAAGCTCGGCGGGTACACGGACGCCCAGTTCAAGGCCGACATCAAGACCGTGCAGGCACGCGGGCAGAAAGTCATCATCTCGGTCGGCGGCCAGAACGGCACGATCAGCGTCAGCGACTCGAACTCGGCGAACAACTTCGCGAACAGCATCAAGTCGCTGATCTCGGCCTACGGGTTCGACGGCGTCGACATCGACCTCGAGAACGGCGTCAACAGCACCTACATGGGCCAGGCGCTGCGCAGCATCTACAGCGGCGGCGGCAAGATCATCACGATGGCGCCGCAGACCATCGACATGCAGTCGACGGGCGCCGAGTACTTCAAGCTGGCGCTGAACATCAAGGACATCCTGACGATCGTCAACATGCAGTACTACAACAGCGGCTCGATGCTCGGCTGTGACCAGAAGGTCTACTCGCAGGGTTCGATCGACTTCCTGACGGCGCTGGCCTGCATCCAGCTCCAGGGCGGCCTGCGCGCCGACCAGGTCGGGCTGGGCCTGCCCGCTTCGGGTTCGGCCGCCGGCGGTGGCTACCAGTCGCCCTCGAACGTCAACGCGGCGCTGAACTGCCTGGCCAAGGGCACCGGCTGCGGCGGCTTCAAGCCGTCGACGACGTACCCGGCGATCAGGGGCGCGATGACCTGGTCGATCAACTGGGACGCGTCGAACGGCTACGCGTTCGCCAACTCGGTGAGCGCGAACCTGGCCACGCTGCCTTAGTTTCTCCGGTCCTTGGGCCGGACGCTGCCTGCGAGGGTCGGCGTCCGGCCCGGTTTCACGCGACGGTGTGGTACTCGCGCAGGTCGAGTTTCCGGGTCCGGCGGTCGTATTCGGAGACCAGGCCCGGCCAGTTCGTCGTTACCCGGCCGTCGTCCTGGCGGTACCAGCTGGCGCATTTGGTCCAGACGCTGCGCGCCAGTCGCTGCTGGACTTCGGTGTCGTAGCGCTCTTCGACGTCGGCTTTGACGTCCACATAGGACACATCTGGCCTGGCGAGGTGCTCGACCGCCTGGCGGATGTAGCGGGCCTGGCGTTCGATCATGTAGATGATGGAGCCCGCGCCGAGGTTCGTGTTCGGCCCGTACACACAGAACAGGTTCGGGAACCCGGGCACGGTCATCCCCAGGTATGCCCGCGCCCCGCCGGCCCAGCTGTCCGAGAGCGAGCGGCCGCCGAGGCCGTGCACCTTGAGCTTGCCGAGGAAGTCGGTCGCGGCGAACCCGGTGCCGTAGATGATCACGTCGGCCTCGTGCTCGACGCCGTCTTCGGTCCGGATGCCGCGTTCGGTGATTTCGGTGATCTTCGCGGTCTCGACGTGCACGTTGGGCCGCGCGATCGCGGGCAGGTAGTCGTTGGTGAAGAGGATCCGCTTGCAGCCCATGTCGTAGTGCGGCTTGAGCTTGGCGCGCAGCACCGGGTCCTTGATGTGGCGGCGGCGCAGCTGTTCGGTGCGCAGCTCGAAACCCTTGGCCAGTAAGGGATTTTTGGTCATCGCGTAGGTGGCGTACTCGGCGAGCAGCCAGATCCGCAGCCTGCCGATCAGCTGGGTGGCGGGCAGCGCGCGGAACAGGCGCTGCTGCCAGCGGCGGTAGCGGGTGTCGGTCTTGTTCATGATGTACGGCGCGGTGCGCTGGAACAGGGTCAGCGTGTGGGCGAGCGGCTGGATCTCCGGCACGAACTGGATCGCGCTGGCTCCCGTCCCGATGACGGCGACCTTCTTGCCGGTGAGGTCGCAGTCGTGATCCCACAGCGCGGAGTGGAAACTGGTGCCCTTGAACGACTCCCGCCCGGGGATGTCCGGCCAGACCGGCCGCGAGAGCTGCCCGACGGCGGGCACGAAGACGTTCGCCTCGTGCGTCTCGCCGGTGCTGGTCTCGATCCGCCAGCGCCGGGTGTCCTCGTCGAAGGTGGCGCTGGTGACCTCGGTCCCGAACCGGATGTGCTTCGCGAGCCCGTATTTCTCGACGACACGCTTGAGGTACGCGTGGATGTCCGGCTGCAGCGAGTACCGCTTGGGCCAGTCCGGGTTCGGCTCGTACGAGAACGAGTACAGCGGCGAAGGGATGTCACACCCGGCGCCGGGGTAGGTGTTCTCGCGCCAGACGCCCCCGACCTCCGCGGCCTTCTCGAGGATCGTGAAGTCCGTGAACCCGGCGCGCTGAAGCTCGATCGCGGTGCCGATACCGCCGAAGCCGGACCCGACGATCAGGATCGATGGAGAAGCCATCCCCCGAAGCTACCCACCGCTCGCCTCTGCCGGAAGTGGACCCGAGGCCACCGAATCGACATTTCCGGCCACCCCCGCGTTGGGCGTCGTGAGTGTTTTGGCCGGTTAGAACCGGCCATACCACTCACGACCCCTAGGTCTTGGTCGCGGGATAAAGCCTGCTTTATCCCGGGCCGCGGGTGAGCGGGGCGGGGGTTGTGCGCGTTGCGGGCGGTTAGAACCGCCCGCAACGCTCACGACCCCCGGCCCCGGAGTGCCGCCGCGTGGACGCCCGCCGCATGTGTGGGACACGGCTTGCCTGAGCGCTCGACACGAGGTGCTCGAGTGTGCGACACGAGGTGCGCGAGTGCGGGTCGCGAGGTGCTCGAGTGTGCGACACGGGGTGCGCGAGTGTGGGACACGCGGGGTGCGCGAGGGGCGTCGCGCGTAGGGATGCCGCGTTGCGGGGCGGGGTCGTGAGTGTTTTGGCCGGTTAGAACCGGTCATGCCACTCACGACCCCTAGGTCTTGGTCGCGGGATAAAGCCTGCTTTATCCCGGGTTCGCGGGTGAGCGAGGCCTTAGTCGGGGGTGACTTGGACGGTGTGGGTTTCGGCGTGGGGTTCGGCCCAGCGGATGAGGCGGTCGGCGGCGCTTTCGAGGGCGGCGAGGTCTCGCTTGGGGAGCTTTTCGAAGGGGGTGAGGGTGATCGTGGACTTCTTGGTCTCCCACCAGCCCTTGACTTGGCCGCCCGCCAGGAGCGCGCCTTTGACGAGGCCGTTCTGGGTGATCATGCGCTTGCGGTACGGGTCGCTGATGACGCGGGTGCGGTCGGCGTAGGAGAGCAGGGTCTGGTCGAAGGGGCCGAGCAGGCGCGGGGGCGCCGGGGTGTCGGGGTCGGGGACCGTGGCGTGCGGGAGGTCGAGGAGTTCGCGGCCGTCCTCGTCGCGGTACTTGCGCAGGTCGAGGGTCGCGGCGATCTCGCCGAGGCGGGTGATGCCCGCCCAGGCCTGGACGTCCTGGACCGTCGCGGGGCCGAAGGCGGCGAGGTAGCGCAGGATCAGCTGGGCGGGCTCGGCCTTGGTGTCGAGGGGGCGGCCGAGCCAGTGTTCGGCGGTGACGTACGTGGTCTGGCCGGACTTGCCCCAGATGCCGCGGGGCGGGACCTGGATCAGCGGCAGCAGGCCGCGGGCGCCGTGGGTCAGCGAGGCCGTGGGGCGGTCCGGCCAGTGGGTGGCCAGCGCGGTGCCGAGTTCGGTGGTCGAGTGGGGGCGCTCGGCCAGCAGGTCACGGGCCGTTTTGGCGAGCTGGTCGTGGTCGAGGTCCTTCAGGTGCCGGGCGTGCTGGGTGTTGGCTTCGAGGTCGCGGTCGTAGATGCGCTGGAGCAGCGGGCGCCACGCGAGCGCGTCGGCCGCCGTGACGAGGTGGACCGTGCCGCGCATCAACGCGATCCGGACCACCTCGCGGTCGAGCAGCAGCCGCGAGAGCTCCTCCTGCTTGAAGCCCTGCAATCGCGTCCACAGCGCGTAGTAGGGCGGGAAGGGTGCCTGGGCCTGCAGGCCGCCGAGGTGCTCGATGGCTTCGAGCGCGCTCATCTTGGCGCGGCGCAGCAGCAGCTGCCGCTCCAGCGTCGCCCGGTTGAGCGCGCGGCGGCTGAGTCGGTCGGTCACCCTTTTCCTCCCTCAGGTCAGCTGGCTGAAGAACTTACGCACGTCTTCGACGAGCGCGGCGGGCTGCTCCATCGCCGCGAAGTGGCCGCCGCGCTCGAACTCCGACCAGTGCACGATGTTGTGGGTCTGCTCGGCCATCCGCCGGACCGGGTGCGCGATGTCGTGCTCGAAGGTGGCGACCCCGACCGGCACCTTCACCTCGATCGGCCGCCCGTAGGTCGGCACGGCCTCCTTGTAGATGCGCGACGAGGACGCGGCCGTGTTGGTCAGCCAGTAGAGCATCACGTTGGTGAGCATGCGGTCGCGGTCGACGGCGTCCTCCGGGCGATCCCGGGAGTCCGTCCACTCCTTGAACCGCTCGACGATCCACGCGAGCTGCCCGACCGGCGAATCCGCCAGCCCGAAGCCGAGCGTCTGCGGGCGCGTGGACTGCAGGTGCATGTAGCCGGCGAGCTCGCGGGTGTAGCGCTCGTTCTTCGCCAGCACCGCCTTTTCCTCGTCGGACTCGGGCTCGCCGAAGCTGAAGAGCATGTTGATGTGCACGCCGATGACGTTCTCGGGCGCGAGCGCGCCGAGCGCGCGCGAGATGCCGGAGCCCCAGTCGCCACCCTGCGCCGCGTACCGCTCGTAGCCGAGACGGCGCATCAGCTCCGCCCACGCCCGCGCGATGCGGGGGACGTCCCACCCGGGTTCGGTGGTGGGGCCCGAGAAGCCGAAGCCGGGGATCGACGGGATCACCAGGTGGAACGCCTGCCCGGACTCCGGCTCGGTCAGCGGCTCGATGATGTCCAGGAACTCGACGACCGAACCGGGCCAGCCGTGCGTGAGCACCAGCGGCATGGCGTTCTCGTGCGACGACTTGACGTGCAGGAAGTGCACGTTCTGCCCGTCGATGGTCGTGGTGAACTGGGGATGGCGGTTGAGCAGCTCCTCGGCGGCACGCCAGTCGTAGGACGTGCGCCAGTACTCGGCGAGCTCCTTGAGGTAGCCCGCCGGGATGCCATAGCTCCAGCCGACGCCGGGCAGCTCGTCCGGCCAGCGGGTCCTGGCCAGCCGATCGCGCAGGTCGTCGAGCGCGGACTGGGGGATGTCGACGCGGAACGGGTGGATGGCTTCGCTCATGATCTCCACACTACGGACGGGGTACGACAGTTTTCGGTGAATGGGCGAGACAGGCGATAATCCCGGCCATGGGTGAACTCGCCGTGCCCGCGGTCCGCGACTGGGACTTTCCCCGGAGCGCGGCGAGCATTCTGCTGATCAGCCAGTTCGCCGATGAGCGGGGGATGGGGCCGGACGAGGTGCTGCGGGGGACCGGGCTCACGCCGGTGCAGCTGCTCGATCCGGCGGTGCAGGTCGACGCGCGGCAGGAGCTGGCCGTCATCCGGAACGTCGCGGGGCGGCTCGGTGCCGAGGACGCGGTCGCGCTCGCGCTGGGGCGGCGGTATCACGTGACCACGTTCGGGATCTTCGGGTTCGCGTGCATCAGCAGTCCGACGCTGCGGGACGCGATGGCGTTCGCGCTGCGGTATCTCGACCTCAGTTTCACCTTCTGTATCCCGCATATCGCCGTCGATGGCGAGAAGATCTCGTTGACGCTCAACGACGAACGCGTGCCGGCCGACGTCGCGCGGTTCCTCGCGCTGCGGGATCTTTCAGCCATCCATACCGTCATGCGGGATCTGCTGCCGAGTGTGAAGCTGCGAACCCTAGGCTGGCGTCACGGAAAACCGGAAAGCGTAGAGTCCTATGTGGACGTTTTCGGGGTCGAGCCGAGGTTCGGGGCGGACGAGAATGTGGCCACTTTGGACCTCTCGTACCTCGATCATCCGCTGCCGCAGGCGAATGAGCACACGGTCGCGATCTGTGAGGCGCAGTGCCGCGAACTCGTCGCGCGCAAGCGGGAGCGGTCCGGGATCTCGCAGGATGTGCGGGAGCGGCTGATCAAGGTCGGGGGCGCCGACGCGGGCATGGACACGGTCGCGCGCGAGCTGAACCTGAGCGCCCGAACGCTCAGGCGCAGGCTGACCGAGGCCGGGACCAGCTATCGGGCGCTGGTCGACGAGGTGCGGCAGGCGCTGGCCGAGGAGATGCTCGGGACCGGTGCGCTCAGCGTCGAAGACGTGGCGATCCGGCTCGGGTACGCGGAAGCGTCGAGCTTCATTTACGCGTTCAAGCGCTGGAAAGGCGTCACTCCGGCCGCGTTCGTGCGGCGGTCCGCCGTGCGAGGACGTCCGGGTAGGTGACCTTGAGCAGGTGCATGATCGAGCTGAGCAGGAACGTCCTGAGCGTCTCGCGGTCCAGTGTCCCGCGGATCAGCCATTCGCGTGAGGCCGCGCGGAGCATGCTGCCGTAGGAGCGGATCATCGCGCGGAGCTGCTCGCGGCCTTCGGTGATCTCGTGCATGAGCGCGGCTTCGAGCACGTGGTCGGCGGCGATCTCGTCCGCCTCCAGCATGATCCGCTCGATGTCGGGATCGTGGCCGATCGCCTCCGGGCCGATCGCGGTCAGCCAGGTGCGCTTGTTGCGCTCGACCACGTCGAGCCAGCGGTCGATGCTGATCTCCAGCCGGTGCTCCATGGTGGTCTTCGGCAGGCTCTCGGTGACCGGCGCCGGCACCACCATGATCTGCCGGAGCACCTCCAGGTACAGCTCGCGCTTCCCGCCGAAGTAGTGGTTGATCAGCGGGCGCGCCACGCCCGCCGCCTTCGCGATGTCCGAAGTGGACACCGACGCGTAGCTGCCTGCGTCGAACAGCTTGCGGGCGGCGGCGAGAATCTCGGCCCGCCGTGCTTCCGGCTCCAGCCTGCGCCGCCTCGTCACCGTGGTCATGGTTCCAGCGTCGTGATCCGTCGGCGGTCTGTCAACAAGCTATTGACCGAATGTCAAAAGTGGTGATAGAAAAATACTCTCTTTCTCTCACGGGAGGCACGGTATGGACGTCACCTGCAGGCCACTCGGTCCCGGTTCGGTCGCCTGGCGCCTCGGTGGCGAGCGCCGTGCGCTGCTCGCCGGCGGCTACGGACTGCTTCTGCAGGTCGGGCACCCGGTCGTCGGCGCCGGGGTGCTCGAGCACTCGAACTTCCAGGCTGAGCCGTGGGAGCGTCTCGACCGCACCATGACGTCGCTGCTCACCACCATCTACGGCGGCCAGGCCGCGCTCGACGAAGCCGCCAGGTTGCGAGAACTCCACAAGTCGATCAAGGGTGTGGACAACCGGGGCAGGCGCTATCACGCGCTCTCGCAGGAGGCGTACTGGTGGGTCCACGCCACCCTGTTCCAGGGGTTCGTCGAGCTGGAACGCCACTTCGGCGTGCCGCTCGGCGACGCCGACGTGCGCACGCTCTATCGCGAATGGCGGCAGCTCGGCGAAGTGCTGGGCATCAAGGCGGACCGCATGCCGGAGACGGTCGAAGGCTTCCGCGAGTACTTCGACGACGTGGTCGAAAACCGCTTGGAGGACAACCAAAGCGTGCGCGATGTGCTCCACGCGATCTCGATGACCGACGTCGGGCCGCCGCACCGGCTGGTCCCGTCGCCGGTGTGGAACCTGGTCCGGCCACTGGGCGGCACCGTGCAGCGGACCTGCACGATCGGCCTGCTGCCGGTGACCTTGCGGGAACGCTGGGGCCTGAGCTGGACGGTGACGGACCAGAAGCGCTTCGACCGCCTGGCCAGTGCGGTGCGCGTGGTCGGGCCGCGGGTGCCGGCCCGGATCGGGGAGTACCGCATCGCCTACGACGCCAAACGCCGTGCGAGGCTGACCGGGTGACCTTGCTCCAGCGGATACTGCGCGCGGTTCCGGAAGACGCCGACCAGGGCCCGATCCTCGACGGCGCGCTGGCCGCGTTCCTCGACTTCGGCATCCGGCGCACCAGCATGAACGAGGTCGCCAAGCGGTCGGGCCTGAGCCCGGCCACGCTCTACCGCCGCTTCGCACAGAAGAGCCAGCTCGTCGAAGCGGTGGCCATCCGCGAGGCGCGGCGGTTCGTCGAGGCGGTCGACCGCAGCGTCGACCACGACGCGAGCGCGGTCGAGCAGGTCGTCGAAGGCTTCGTCGCGTTCGCGGAGGGGTTGACACGCAACCGGCTCCTCACGCGGCTGCTGACCACCGAGCCCGAGGTGACGTTGCCGCTGCTGACGACCCAGGCGGGCCCGTTTCTCGCGCTCGGGCGTGATTACCTGGCCGAAACGATCGGCAGGCTGCAAAAGCAGGGCAAGGTGTCCGCGTTCGACCCCGAGCCGCCTGCCGAAATCCTCGCCAGGCTCGCGTTGTCGCTGGCACTGACGCCGCAAGGGATCATCCCTGTCAACGAACCGGCCGCGGCGCGGGATTTCGCCCGCGAGTTCATCACTCCGCTGCTCAGGCTGGATCCCGGGGCGTTATAGAACCGGTACAACTCGTGGGTAACCCGAAGACTCCTCCGCGCGACGACACGTTCGGGTTATCTTGGCGCGCCGTGGGGTAGGAACACATGAAAGATTCCGGTGGCGAGGCCGGGCAAGGACGCGAGCGCTGGGTATCGGTCACCTTGCAGCATCGCAAGGTGTGCCTCGACGGGACCGGCGACGAACTCACCTACGCCGGGGTGCTCATCACGAACTACGACCATGGCGTGAAAGTCTGCGAAACCTGGCTGCCACTGGGCATCGACCCCTCCGAGGCCGACGACGAGGAACTCATCCACCGGCTTCGCGAAGCACTGCTCTGGCAAGCGGAACGGCCGCCTCAGGCCGACGCGGGCTGAGGCGGCAGGCGTAGGCCGTCGAAGGCGATCTTGCTGACCGCTTCGGCGAGTTCGGCCGGCGACGAGCCACGGCGCGGCCGGTACCACTCGGTGAGTGAGTTGACCATGCCGAACAGCAGCCTGCTGGTGACCGCCGGGTCGATGTCCGGGCGCACGTCGCCCTCGGTTTCGGCCTGCTTGACCAATTCGGTGACGATCCGGTCGAACTCACGCCGCCTGGCGAGCGCGGCCCGCTCGACCTTGGTGTTGCCGCGCACGCGCAAGAGCAGCGTCACGAACGGCAGCTGCTCGACGAGCACCAGCACACTGCCGCGGACCAGATGCTCCAGCCGGTCGATCGCCCGGCCCTCGATGCCTTCGGTCTCCGCCGCGACGGCGAAGAGCCCGCCGAGCGCGCGGTCCACCGCGAGCCGCAGCAGCTCCTGCTTGCTCGGGACATGGTGGTAGATGGCGGATTTCGTGATGCCGAGCTTGCGCGAGAGGTCTTCCATGCTGGTGCCGTCGTACCCGCGCTCGTTGAACAGCCTGACGGCCACCTGGAGCAGTGATTCGAGGTCGTAGCCGGGTCTGCCGCGCCGGGCCGGGGATCCGGGGGTGGTCGTCATCTGCCTTCCCGCTGGTCCAGCACGCGGCGCATCTTGCCGAGCGAACGTTCGAGCGTGTCGGGGTCGAAGACCTCGACGTCCACCGTGACGCCGACGCCGTCCTTGACGCCCGCGATCAGTTCCGCCGCCGCGGCGGCGCGCCGCTCGGCCGGGGTGTCCGAGCGGGCCTCGACGTGGACGGTCAGGTGATCCATCCGGCCGCGGGTGGTGCGGATCAGCTGGAAATGCGGGGCCAGGCCCTCGGTGCGCAGCACGATCTCCTCGATCTGCGTCGGGAAGACGTTGACACCACGCAGGATGATCATGTCGTCGGTGCGGCCGGTGACCTTTTCCATCCGGCGGAACGACGGGCGCGCCGTGCCGGGCAGCAGCCGGGTCAGGTCGCGGGTGCGGTAGCGGATGATCGGCAGCGCTTCCTTGGTCAGCGAGGTGAACAGCAGCTCGCCGCTTTCGCCGTTCGCCTGCACCCGCTCGGTGAACGGGTCGATCACCTCGGGATAGAAGTGGTCCTCCCAGATGTGCAGCCCGTCCTTGGTCTCGACGCATTCCTGCGCGACACCCGGGCCCATCACCTCGGACAGCCCGTAGATGTCGACCGCGTCGATGCCCGCCCGCTCCTCGATCTCGGCCCGCATCTGCTCGGTCCACGGCTCCGCGCCGAAGATGCCGACCTTGAGCGAGCTCGTGCGCGGGTCGATGCCCTGGCGCTCGAACTCGTCGAGCAGCGTGAGCATGTACGTCGGGGTGACCATGATGATCTCGGGCGCGAAGTCCGTGATGATCTGCACCTGGCGGCTGGTCATCCCGCCGGACGCGGGGATCACCGTGCAGCCGAGCTTCTCCGCGCCGTAGTGCGCGCCGAGCCCGCCGGTGAACAGGCCGTACCCGTATGCCACGTGCACCTTGTGCCCCGGCCGCCCGCCGGCGGCGCGGATCGACCTGGCGACGACCGTGGCCCAGGTGTCGATGTCGGCCTCGGTGTAGCAGACGACCGTCGGCTTGCCGGTCGTGCCGCTGGACGCGTGGATGCGCCGGATCCGGTCCTGGGGCACGGCGAACATGCCGAAGGGGTAATTGTCACGCAGGTCGTGCTTCGTGGTGAACGGGAACTTCGCCAGGTCTTCGAGCGTGCGGCAGTCCTCGGGACGGACGCCGGCTTCGTCGAACTTCTTGGTGTAGAAGGGAACATTCGTGTAAGCGTGTTCCAAAGTCCACTGTAGACGCGTGAGCTGGAGCGCGCGCAGTTCGTCCAGGTCGAGTTTTTCGGCGGTGTCGGTCATTTTTCGTCCTCTGTGCGGCCGATGGCGCGGCTGCGGCCGCGGAATTCCGCGATCACGGTGTCACCGCGGCGCACCGTGACATCGTAGATGCCGTTGCGGCCGAAGACCGTGCGCTCCTCGGCCGTGGCGACCAAGGTGTCACCGGCCTTGGCGGCGGCCACGAAGGAGATCTCGGCGCCGGCCGCGACGGTCACCGGGCCCCGGCTGTTGCACGCGTAGGCGAACGCGGTGTCGGCCAGCAGGAAGACGTACCCGCCGTGCGCGATGGCGTGTCCGTTGACCATCGGGTCGGTCACGCGCATGCTGGCGACGGCGCGGCCGTCCCCGAATTCGAGGAGTTCGATGCCGAGCGATCGGGTCGCGGCGTCGTCGCCGAACATCGTTTCGGCGGCGTTGCTGGACATGGGCGCTCCACTGCCTTCGCGCTTGAACTGACTGACCGAATGGACGGTTGATAAAGGTGTCGCTCAGTAAAGGCAGTGACCAGGCCGGTGTCAAGACGGTCGACGTCTTCGATCCCCGGGTGTTTTCCCTCGGCGTGCCGCATGAGGCATTCCGCCTGCTCCGCGACCACGCGCCGGTGGCCTGGCAGGCCGAGCACGAGGTGGACGACTGGCCTGCCGGGCCCGGTTTCTGGGCGGTCACCAGGCATGCCGACGTGAAGCACGTCCTGCGCAGCCCGGAGCTGTTCTCGTCCTCGCTCGGCGCGACCCAGATCCGCGATCCCGAGCCGGACGACCTCGCGTTCATCCGCCGGATGATCCTCAACATGGACCCGCCCGAGCACAATCGTTTGCGCAAACTGGTGTCGGCGGTGTTCACCCGGCGTCGGTTGGAACGCTCGGCCGAGCAGATCGCCGAACGGGCCCGTGCGCTGATCGGCGCCGTCGCCGACCGTGGCTCGTGCGACCTCCCCACCGAGGTGACCGACGACTTCCCGCTGCTGAATCTGGCCGATTTGCTGGGTGTGCCCGCCGAGGACCGCGCGTTGCTGCTGAAGTGGACCAACCGGGTCATCGGCTATCAAGACCCCGAGCACGCCGAGATTCTCCGCGACGCCGATGGCAAGCCGGTCAACCCGCGCTCGCCCGCCGCGTTGCGGGACATGTTCGCCTACGCCCAGGAACTCGCGGCGGCCAAACGGGTGAAGCCCGCGGACGACCTGATGACCGCGCTCGTCCAGGCCGAGGTCGACGGCCGCGCGCTCGACGACGCCGAGCTGGAGATGTTCTTCTTTCTGGTGGTGATCGCGGGCAATGACACTGTGCGGAGCGCATTGCCCGGCGGCGTGCTCGCGCTGGTCGAAAATCCTGGCGAATATCGGCGGCTGCGCGAGGATTCTTCTTTGCTTTCGAGTGCTGTGGAAGAAATGTTGCGCTGGCATCCGCCGGTGCTGAGCTTCCGGCGCACGGCGGCGAAGGACGTCGAACTGGGCGGGCAGCGGATCGCGGCGGGGGACAAGGTGGTCGTGTACCACGTGTCCGCGCATTTCGACGAGCGCGTGTTCGCCGATCCGTTCCGGTTCGACGTGGGCAGGTCGCCGAACGAGCACCTGGCGTTCGGGCAGGGGCCGCATCTGTGCCTCGGCGCGCACTTCGGGCGGCTGCAGCTGCGGATCTTCTTCGCGGAGTTCCTGCGGATGCTGCCGCAGGTCGAGCTGGCGGGCGCACCACGGCGCCTGACGTCGAACTTCATCAACGGCGTCACGCACCTACCACTTCGCTGGACCGCGCGCTAAGATGCGAATTACTGAACGAACGGTTGGTTAATCCAGGAGAGGGCGAACCCCGATGGCCTTGCTGCGCAGTTACGTGTCCGGCGAGTGGCACACCTCGGCTGAGGAGGGTGTCCCGCTGCACGACGCCACGACGGGCGAAGAGGTCGCCCGGGTCTCGTCGGCGGGCGTGGACATGGCCGCGACGCTGGACTACGGGCGCCGCGTCGGCGGGCCCGCGCTGCGGGAGCTGACCTTCCACCAGCGTGCCGCGCTGCTGAAGGCGCTCGCCTCGCACCTGCGTGAGCACCGGGACGAGCTGTACGCGTTGTCCGCCAAGACCGGCGCGACGCTGGGTGACTCGAAGTTCGACATCGACGGCGGCATCGGCGTGCTGTTCACCTACGGCAGCAAGGGCAAGCGCGAGCTGCCGAACTCGACGGTCTACGTCGACGGCGCGGTCGAGCCGCTGAGCAAGGGCGGCACCTTCGCCGGCCAGCACATCGCGACCCCGCTGCGGGGTGTGGCGATCCAGATCAACGCGTTCAACTTCCCCGTCTGGGGACCGCTGGAGAAGTTCGCGCCCGCGTTCCTCGCCGGGGTGCCGAGCCTGGTCAAGCCGGCCAGCCAGACCGCGTACCTCACCGCGCGGCTGGTCGAGCTGATCATCGAGTCCGGCATCCTGCCCGAGGGCTCGCTGCAGTTCATCGCGGGCAGCGTCGGCGACCTGCTCGACCACGTCACCGCGCAGGACCTGGTGAGCTTCACCGGCTCCGCGTCGACCGCGCAGAAGCTGCGCGCGCACCCGGCGATCATCCGCAACGCGGTCCGGTTCAACGCCGAGGCCGACTCGCTGAACCTCTCGATCCTGGGGCCGGACGCCAAGCCGGGCACCGTCGAGTTCGACCTGTTCGTCAAGCAGCTGACCAGCGAGATGACCGTCAAGGCCGGTCAGAAGTGCACCGCGATCCGGCGCGCGTTCGTGCCCGCCGAGCTGCTCGACGCCGTCGCCGAGGCCGCCAGCGCGCGGCTCGCCAAGGTGACCGTCGGCAACCCGACCGCCGAGGGTGTCCGGATGGGCGCGCTCGCCAGCCTGGAGCAGCGCGAAGAGGTGCGCCGCTCGCTCAAGGCGCTGCTCGACGCGGGCAGCATCGTCTTCGGTGACCCCGAGAAGGTCGACGTCGTCGACGCCGACGCCGAGCGCGGTGCGTTCATCTCGCCGGTGCTGCTCAAGGCCGACCCCGAGCGCGCCGAGCCGCACGAGGTCGAGGCGTTCGGCCCGGTGTCGACGCTGCTGCCGTACACCTCGACCGAGCAGCTCATCGACTACGCCGCGCGCGGCGAGGGCAGCCTGGCTGGCTCGATCGTCACCGCCGACACCGATTTCGCCCGCGAGATCGTGCTCGGTGTCGCGCCGTGGCACGGCCGCCTGCTGGTGCTCGACGCCGACGACGCGAAGGAGTCCACCGGGCACGGTTCGCCGATGCCGCAGCTCGTCCACGGCGGCCCCGGCCGCGCCGGTGGCGGCGAGGAGATGGGCGGCATCCGCGGCGTCATGCACCACCTGCAGCGCACCGCCGTGCAGGGCACGCCGAAGCTGCTCAGCGCCGTCACCGGCCAGTGGGTCGCTGGCGCGCCGCGCACGATCTCGGACGAGCACCCGTTCCGGAAGTCGTTGGCGGAGCTGAAGGTCGGCGACGCGGTCGTCGCCGGGCCGCGTCAGGTGACCCAGGCCGACATCGACCACTTCACCGAGTTCACCGGCGACAGCTTCTACGCGCACACCGACCCCGAGGCGGCCGCCGCGAACCCGCTCTTCGGCGGCATCGTCGCGCACGGCTACCTGGTCGTTTCCTTCGCGGCGGGCCTGTTCGTCTCGCCGGAGCCCGGCCCGGTGCTCGCGAACTACGGCCTGGAGAACCTGCGCTTCCTGACCCCGGTCAAGGTGGACGACACGCTCACCGTCACCCTGACGGCCAAGCAGATCACGCCACGCGTCGACCAGGAGTACGGCGAGGTCCGCTGGGACGCCGACGTGACCAACCAGAACGACGAGTCGGTCGCGAAGTACGACGTGCTCACCCTGGTGGCAAAGGAAAAGGCATGACAGCCGAACTCGAGGCTCTCTTCGAGCAGACGATCGAGCGCGACCAGCGCATCGAGCCGCGTGACTGGGTGCCCGAGGGGTACCGCAAGACGATGATCCGGCAGATCGCGCAGCACGCGCACTCCGAGATCATCGGCATGCAACCGGAAGGCAACTGGATCACCCGCGCGCCTTCGTTGCGGCGCAAGGCGATCCTGCTCGCGAAGGTGCAGGACGAGGCCGGGCACGGGCTGTACCTGTACTCGGCGGCGGCCACGCTCGGCGCCGACCGCGCCGACCTGACCGACAAGCTGATCAGCGGCAGGCAGAAGTACTCGTCGATCTTCAACTACCCGACGCTGACCTTCGCCGACGTCGGCGTGATCGGCTGGCTGGTCGACGGGGCCGCCATCTGCAACCAGGTCCCGCTGTGCCGCAGCTCGTACGGGCCGTACGCGCGGGCGATGATCCGGATCTGCAAGGAGGAGTCGTTCCACCAGCGGCAGGGTTTCGAGCTGCTGATGACGATGATGCGGGGCACGCAGGGCCAGCGCGAGATGGTCCAGGAGGCCGTCGACCGCTGGTGGTGGCCGTCGCTGATGATGTTCGGCCCGCCCGACGCGGACTCGCCGAACACCGCGCAGTCCATGGCGTGGAAGGTCAAGCGGCACACCAACGACGAGCTGCGCCAGCGCTTCGTCGACATGTCGGTGCCGCAGGCCGAGGCGCTCGGCGTCACCCTGCCGGACCCGGACCTGAAGTGGAACGCCGAGCGCGGGCACCACGACTTCGGGGCCGTCGACTGGGACGAGTTCAAGAACATCCTCAAGGGCAACGGCCCGTGCAACGCCCAGCGCATCGCACACCGCCGCAAGGCCCAGGACGAGGGCGCTTGGGTGCGGGAAGCCGCCGTCGCCCACGCGGAGAAGAAGAAAGCCGAGGCAGCAGCGTGAAGCATGATTGGCCGCTCTACGAGGTCTTCGTCCGTGGCAAGCGCGGGCTGAACCACGTCCACGTCGGCTCGCTGCACGCGGCGGACGACGAGATGGCGCTGCACCACGCGCGTGACCTCTACACCCGCCGCAACGAGGGGGTGTCCATCTGGGTCGTCAAGGCCGAGGACATCACCGCGTCGAGCCCGGACGAGAAGGACCCGTTCTTCGCGCCCAGCGGCGACAAGGTGTACCGGCACCCGACCTTCTACGACATTCCCGAGAATGTGCCGCACATATGAGTTTCGACAACGCTTACGAAGCGATCACCGAGGAGAACGACTCCCGCTGGGCTTTCGGCACCGGGTTCGACGACCCGCTGTCCGGGGTGGACACCTCGGTTCCGTCCGGTGTGGACGGTCAGGCGCTCGCCGCGTACTGCCTGATGCTCGGTGACGACGCGCTGATCTTCTCGCACCGGCTGCAGGAGTGGTGCACCAACGCGCCCGAGCTGGAAGACGAGGTCGCCATCGCGAACATCGGCCTCGACCTGCTCGGCCAGGCGCGGCTGCTGCTCGCCAGGGTCGGCAAGGCCGACGGCAGTGAGCGCACCGAAGACGGGCTGGCGTTCTTCCGGTCGGACCGGGAGTTCCGCAACGTCCGGCTCGCCGAGCTGGGTGGCGGGCACTTCGGGCACCTGATCGCGCGGCTGTTCGTGTTCTCGACGTGGCGGCTCGCTTTGCTGCAGCGACTGGTGTCGTCGGAAGACCCGGTGCTGGCGGCGATCGCGGCCAAGGGAATCAAGGAACTGGCCTATCACCGCGACTACGCCGCGCAGTGGATGGTCCGGCTCGGCGACGGCACCGCGCTCTCACACGAGCGGATGCAGGAGGGGCTCGACGCGGTCTGGCCGTATGTCGGCGAGCTTTTCCTGACGCACCCGATCGAACTGGTCGACGCCGCGTCGCTGCGCGAGGAGTTCGACGACGTGCTCGCGCAGGTGCTCGCGGCTTCGACGCTCACCAAGCCCGAAGCCGGTGCGCTGGCGGGAGTATCGGGCAAGACCGGGCGCGACGGCGTGCACACCGAGCAGCTGGGCTTCCTGCTGGCGGAGATGCAGAGCGTGGCACGGGCACATCCGGACGCGACGTGGTGAGCACAGTGACGGCCGCCGCCGTCGCGGCCACGGTCACCGATCCCGAGCTGCCGATGCTCACGCTCGCCGACCTCGGTGTGCTGCGTGAGGTCGACGAGACCGGCGGCCGCGTGGTCGTCTCGATCACGCCGACGTACACCGGCTGCCCGGCCATGGACACCATGCGCGACGACCTCGAGCACGCGCTGCTCGGCGCCGGCTTCGCCGAGGTCGAGGTGCGGACGGTGCTGGAGCCCGCCTGGTCGACCGACTGGATCAGCGAGAACGGCAAGCGCAAGCTCGCCGAGGCAGGCATCGCGCCGCCGGGGCGGGCGCCGCGGCGGTCCGGCCCGATCCCGCTCACGCTGAGCGCGCCGGTGTCGCGCGTCCGGTGCCCGCGCTGCGACTCGGCGGACACCGAGGAGCTGTCCCGGTTCAGCGCGACCGCGTGCAAGGCGCTGCGCCGGTGCCGCGCCTGTCTTGAGCCTTTCGAACACGTCAAGGAGATCTGAGTGGCCGCGTTCCGCACTCTCACCGTGGCAGGCGTCGAGCGGTTGTGCGACGACGCCGTCGCCGTGACCTTCGACGTGCCGCCGGACTTCGACGCCGAGTACCGCTTCCTGCCGGGGCAGTCGCTGACGCTGCGCCGGGTCGTCGACGGCCGCGACGAACGGCGCTCGTACTCGATCTGCGCGCCCGCCGGCGCGCGCCCGCGCGTCGGCGTGCGCGAGGTGCCGGGCGGGCTGTTCTCGTCGTGGCTGGTCAACGAGGTCAAGCCGGGCGACGAGATCGAGGTCGCCGCGCCGACCGGGAAGTTCACCCCGGATCTGGCCACGGCCGCGCACCACGTGCTGATCGCGGCGGGCTCGGGGATCACGCCCGTGCTGTCGATCGCGGCTTCGCTGCTCGAGAACCCGGACATCACCGTCACCGTGCTGTACGGGAACCGCCGGACCGACACGGTCATGTTCGCCGACGAGCTCGCGGACCTGAAGGATCGGTATCCGTCAAGGCTGGAACTCGTGCATGTGCTTTCGCGCGAACCGCGCGAGGCGGAATTGTTCACCGGCAGGCTGGACGTCGATAAATTACGAAAATTGTTCGACGTGCTGGTGCCGGTCGAAGAGGTCGCGCACTGGTGGCTGTGCGGTCCATTCGAAATGGTGACCGGCGCGCAAGGCCTGCTCACGGAGCTGGGCGTGCCCGGAGAACGGGTCCACCAGGAATTGTTCTATGTGGACGAGCTGCCGCCGGAACCCGTGCACCACGCGGACCCCGCTGTCACCGGAGCGGCCAGTGAAGTGACGCTCGTGCTCGACGGCCGGGCGACCACAATGACATTGTCTCGTGACACTTCGGTGCTGGACGGGGCACAGCGGTTCCGCCCCGATCTGCCCTTCGCGTGCAAAGGCGGGGTATGCGGCACGTGCCGCGCGAAGGTGACCGCCGGGAAAGTGGACATGCGGCGCAATTTCGCGTTGGAAAAGGCCGAGGTTGAAGCAGGATTCGTCCTCACATGTCAATCTCTGCCCGTTTCGGACACCCTGACGGTCGACTTCGATTCTTAGGTTTAAGCTGTCCCCTTTCCTTGTCTAGGGGGATAGCCGGATGAGAAGTCGTGCCGCCGGGCTCGCCGCTGTGCTGGTGCTGTTCGCCGGCGCCTGCGCGGAGGAAGTCCCGGCGGCCGCGGCCGACTACCTCGAACTCAGCGCCAGGCCGCTGCAGCCGCCCGCGAGCGCGACCCGGCTGGACGCGGCCGTCGGCGCGTTCGTCGGCCCGCATTTCAGCCTGGGGTTCAGCGCGGTCGAGGTCCGCTCGGACCTGCCGCCGGAACTCGGCGGCAAACACGCGGCCGACGGCTACGAATTCGTCATCGCCTACGGCACCAGGGAACCCGCGTTCGAGCCGGTACCGGTACCGGGTGCGCCGATGCCGGTGATCGCCGCGGTCCGCGTGGGCGAGCAGCGGAAAGTGCTGGCACGCCAGCCGAACAGCGGTGACTCCCTGCTTGTCAGTGTCCGAAAAGGACAGTCGGCGTTGCTCGAGGTGCTCGACGCCGGGCGTCCCCTGAGCTACAACCTGCGCACCGGGATCCGCGGTCCGGAGAACCCGGTCGGCTTCTACCGCCCCCGCGTCGTGGAACTGGGCGACGCGCGCACCGCGGGCAAGGGCACGGTCGCCACCGGCGAGGTCGAGGTCGGCATCGACTTCGGCAAGCGGAGCTGTTACCTGCAACCGTGGACGGCCGCCGCGGGCTGGGCCGGTGATCACCGGATCTTCCTGGAGTGCACGGACTTGCGCCTCACGGTCGACGGGCCGGGCAGGCCCGGCAGCTTCCGGCAGCCGGAGGCCTTCACGCTCGACCTGCCCGGCGGGGCCAAGGCGTACGCCAAGCCCAGCGCGGACCGGGTCATGCTGTTCGAGCTGCCCGACGACTTCGCGGGCGCCGAGCTGACCGTGGATCCGGCGGGTGTGCTGCTCGACGACAACGCCGGTCCGTGGATCACGCCGCCGCCCTCGAAGAAGGTCGTCCTGTTCCTCCGGGGATGACCCGCGCGCTATGCGTCAGATGACGCATACGCCGCGTCGCTTTGCTGCCAGCATCGCGGAGTGTCCGAGATCAGAACGCCACTCGCCGTGCACCGGACCATTCTCGCCGTCGACGTGCGGGGCTTCGGGGATCACCGCAGAACGACCCCGCACCAGGTGGCCGTGCGCGACGGGATGTACCGCGCGGTCAAGCGAGCGTTCCGGGCGGCGGGCCTGTCGTGGGACGACTGCCATCGCGAGGATCGCGGCGACGGCGTGTTCCTGCTCGCGCCCGCGGAGACGCCGAAGGGGCCGTTCGTCGAGACCTTGCCGCTCGCGGTGGTCGCGGAGTTGCGTGCGCACAACGCGAACCATCCGCCCGAGGAGCGGATCCGGCTGCGGATGGCGCTGCACGCCGGCGAGGTCACCTTCGACGACCACGGTGTCACGGCGGGCTCGGTCAATTTGACGTTCCGGCTGCTGGACGCGCCCGCGGTGAAGAAGGCGCTGGCCGAATCGCCCGGTGTGCTGGCGCTGATCGCCTCGGGGTGGTTCTACGACGAGGTCGTGCGCAACAGCGCGGTCCTCGACGCGGCGACGTTCCGGCCGGTACGGGTGGCGGTCAAGGAGACCACCACGATCGCGTGGGTCTCCTTGCCCGATCATCCTTACCTTGAGGGCACGGCTCTTGAGGGCACGGCCGAAGCTGAGCCGCCGCCCGGCGCGGCGATCACGATGACCGCGACCGCCTCGGACAGCGGCCGCGTCTACCAAGCGGCACGGGATCAGCACATCACCGAGAGGTGACCGATGGAGCCCAGCGACCCGCCGACCACGCCGCTGCGCGGGATCCACCTCGAGGCACACGCTTCCGGCGACGCGCGGATCCAGCTCGCGGCCCGGGATCAGCACATCTACTACCGCGATGGCGTGCGTGCCCGGCGCCGGACGGTCGCGGGCGGTCCCGTGCCGGAGTGCCCGTATCCGGGACTGGCCGCGTTCGGGCCGGAGCAGGCCGACTGGTTCTTCGGGCGGGACGGGCTCGTCGCGGAGCTGATCGACCGCCTCGACCGGCGGCTGGACAGCGGCGGTGTCCAGGTGGTGCTGGCACCGTCGGGAGCGGGGAAGTCGTCGCTGCTGAGGGCCGGGCTGCTGCCCGCACTCGACCGCGCCGCGTTGCCGGGCTCGGACCGGTGGCCGAAGCTGGTGCTGACGCCGACCACCGACCCGTTGTGGGTGCTGGCCGCCAATCTCGCCGCGCTGACCGGCGGCGACGTGGTCGCGACCGTCGAGGAACTCACCACCGATCCGCGCCGGTGCGTGCCGATGCTGGCACGGGCGTCGCGCGGACCCAGCGGCGGCCCGGACACCCGGGTCGTGGTGGTGGTCGACCAGTTCGAGGAACTGTTCACGCTGTGCGCCGACGACCGGCAGCGGCGGGTGTTCATCGACCTGCTCGTCCACCTGGCGGAGTCCGACGCCGGGCTGGTCGTGATCGGCGTGCGCGCGGACTTCTACCCGGCGTGCGCCGACCGGCCCCGGCTGCGTGCCGCGTTGCAGGACGCCCCGCTGGTGGTCGGGCCGATGTCCGAGCCGGAACTGCGCGAGGCGATCCTCTACCCGGCCGAGGCCGCCGGACTGCAGATCGAGCCCGGCCTGGTCGAACTGCTGCTGCGCGACCTCGGCGCCACGGCGAACGCGGGCGCCGACCGCGAGGCAGGCTACGAGGCGGGCCGGTTGCCGTTGCTGGCGCACGCTTTGCGCGTCTGCTGGCAGCAGCGCAACGGCTCGACCCTGACGGTACGGGGCTATCAGGACGCGGGCGGCATCCAGCACGCCATCGCCACCACGGCCGACCGCGTGCACGACGGCCTCGACGCCGCCGGACGGCTGGTGGCCCGCGCGCTGTTCCTCCGGCTGATCCGGATCGGCGAAGGCACCGAAGACGTTCGCCGCAGCGTTTCGCGTGCCGGTCTGCTGGCCGCGAGCGCGGATCCCGCGGCCACTTTGGCTGTACTGGCCGTATTCACCCAGGCGCGGCTGCTCACCCAGCGAGAGGACACGGTCGAAGTCACCCACGAGGCGTTGCTGACCAGCTGGCCACGCCTGCGGGAGTGGATCGGCGCCGACCGCGACTGGCTGCGCGCGCATCAGCAGATCGCCGATGACACCGAGTCGTGGCGGCGCGGCGGTCGCGATGTTTCGTTGCTGTACCGGGGAACCCGGCTCGCGGTCGCGCGACAATGGCTGCCCGCGCACGGTGGTGATTTGAACGAGGCCGAGCGCGACTACCTCGACAGGTCCTATGCGCAACAGCGCACCCAGACTCGCAGGCGACTGGCGCTGCGTTCCGGGCTGGCGCTGGTCGTCGTGGTCGCGCTCGTGTTGGGCGCGCTTTATTGGTACACGAATCGGCAACGTGATCAGGCGCAGGTGCTCGCCGACTCGCGGGCGCTGGCGCAGGCGTCGCAGGACGTCGCGACCTCCGACCCGGCGTTGTCGGTGATGACCGCTCTCGCCGCATACCGGACGGCACCGACGCAGGAGGCGCGCAATCAGCTTTTGCGTGAGTACCTCAAGCATTCCCAGTCCACGAAGGTCCTTTCCGGACTATCGGGCAAGCTCAAGGTGTCGCACACGAGCCGGGACGGCGAAGTGGTGTTCGCCAGCACGGACATGGGCCGCTCGACGCTGTTCGTCCACGCCGCCACCGGGACGGTGCGTGCCGAGCCGCTGGCAGCCGGGTACGTGGTCTACAGCATGGTCGCCCCGGACGGGAAACGCGCCGCGTTCATCGACGAGACGGGGACACCTGGCTGGTTCGATGTCGGCGTGGACGGGACCACCGGCCCGGTGCGGCGGCTGCCGAAGGTGGCGGGCTTCACGGTGTTCTACAACGCGCCGCAGGACGCGGCGGCGCTCTCGGCGGACGGCAGGATGATCGCGGTCGGCATGAAGGACCGCCTCGTGTGGTGGGACCTGGAAACAGGGGTCAAGACCGAACTCGCCGCACCGCCCGGCACCGTCAACGGGCTCTGGATCGGCGCGGACGACCGGACGCTGCTGGTGAAGACCGTGGGCGAGCAGCGTGACTACGGCCTCGTCGCCGTCGACCTGAGCACCGGTCTGTCGCGGGCCGTGCTGGACCGGGCCCAGGACCGGCAATTCCTGATGTCCGGCGACCGGACGGCCGTCGCGACCTGCCTGCCACAGGGCGATGACCAGTCCGTATACCAGCTTGTACGGGTTGCTGATGGCGCCGCGCTGGGCAGCCCTTATCCGACCAAGTCGGTCCATTGCGGACTGGTCGGCTTGGACGCGGATGGACGGCGGGTACTGGTGAAGGACGAAGATGGAAGTCTTCTGGATTTGGTGCGGGGAGCCAAGCTCAGTTCCGGCATCCAGCTGCCCGGCCTCGCCACTCCGATCACGGATCTGATCGCGTCAGGTGACAAGCTTCTGGTGGCCTACATGGATACCGCGCAGCTCACCTATACCGAACTGCCACCCGGCACGAGGACGCTGTCCGTCGTCACCCAGGTGCTGACTCGCGATGGCGCGAAGACGATCAGCCTGCTGAAGGACGGCTCGCTCCAGCTGCGCCCGGCTGACGATGACGACGACCGGCTGCTGGCCAGGGCGCCCGCGCCGCAGCCCGCCTGGGATCCGGACGGCAACACGCTCGGGCTCAGTGGCGACGGCACGCTGCTCGTCAACCGCGAGGGCTCGAACGTGGTGGTGGTCAGGGAAACCGAGAGCCTGCGCGAGGTCTCCCGCATCACCACCGCGCGCCCGACCAGCCCGCCACCGACCACGGTCGGCGACTACCTCGCGACCGGGCACAAGCAGCCGGACAACAACTTCGGCTACTACTTCGACCACAGCGGGAACCTGCTGACCGTCGCCGACACCCAGGTGCAGTCCTGGGACCCGAGAACCGGGGACCAGATCGCACATTGGGACGCGCGCGCCGTGCTGCCGCCCGGGGGTGAGATCAATTCGGTCGGCCCCTATCCGGCGGCCAACCAGGTCGCGGTGGTCATCTCCGGCGACCCCGTCGTCCGGATCGTCGACCTGATCACCGGCCGCACGACGACGACCGTGGAGACCACGCCCGACCTGATCAGCATCCAGTTCGACGCCGGCGGCCGCTATTTCGCTCTGCTGCGGCAGGCGTCGGTCGTCGAACTCTGGCGCCGAGATCCGTCACGCAGGGAGCTCGGGCCTTTCCACAGCTTGACCGGCATCAACTCGACGCCGTGGGTGGCGCGATTCCTTGGCGGCGACGGCCGTTTCGTGATCGCCGCCAACAACTCGATCCGCATCCATCAGATCGGGTCGCAGGCGCCGGTCGACAGCTACGAGTTCGGGCATCCCAACGGCAGTGGGCAGGGAAGTCCGTACTACTTCATCGACCTCTCAAGTGACGGCAAGACCGTGCTCTACGCGGACGACAAAGGCATCGGCGGCACGCTCTCACTCGACCCTGCCAGCTGGATGCCCAAGCTGTGCGGCGCCATCGGCTACCGCGACTTCACCCCGGACGAACGCGCCGCCCTGCCCGCCTCCGCCCCGCCCGGCCACCTCTGCCAGCCCACGGGCTAAGCAGTCGTGAGTGGTACGGCCGGTTCTATTGAGGGGAAGGGCAAATGTGGCGTGCCCGATGCGGCTGGGTGAGGGCCTTCCTTACCCGGTTGCAGGTGGTCAGGGCCTCCCTCACCCGATATTTCGGGTGAGGGAGGCCCTGACTCGGTGGGTTCGGGTGAGGGAGGCCCTGACCCAAGCCCGCCGACTGCGAGGCGGGTCCCTCGGGGGTCGTGAGTGTTTAGGCCGGTTAGAACCGGCGGTACCACTCACGACCCCCGAGCCCAAGCCGACAGTCACGCCACCTTTGCGTTCCCCCTCAATAAGCGGTCGGAACACTCACGACCCCCCGGGCAGAAGGCGCACTCCGGTGTCCAAGGGGGACTGTCCTTTGTGTTGCCCCATGGGACGGTCGTTCCGTTCGCACCTCTTCGTGCACTTTGGACGGTTCAGTGTCCAAGCCCGGCCGGGCATTCTCGAGGCCGGGCGCAGCAAGGGGCTGTTCCGCCTGGGGGTTTCACATCATCAGTAGTGGGGAATTTCAATGGCTGATCCGGTAGGTCCGCTGTACGCCGCTGGCATCTCACCGATCACGAAGAGCGGCTACACCATCAACTTCCTGCCTGACGCGCACAACTACGAGCTGCAGGCCGAGGGCAAGGCGCCGGTTTACTACTACCTGCCGAACGAGGTGCGCCTCGCCAGGCGCAACGGGGACACCGGCGACTACATCTTCTCGATGATCCACTTCGTCGGGGTGCGCGGCGACAGCACGCATGTCGGGGTGCCGGGCAAGGAAGAGGTGACGGGTGGCCTGCTCGGGTTCTCGACCACGTCGGCGCCTCCGGGCAACCTCATGAAGGAGGCCCAGCAGCAGATCATCGACATGTACCGCGGGAACTCCAACCGCTGGTGGGGGTGGCGCAACAACGTCCAGCCCGTGTTCCGGCCGGTGCCCGTGGTCAGCAACACCACCACCGTGACCAACCTTTCGCCGAACCCGGACGGCTCCGTTCCCGTCGTCACCCCGCCGGGTGCGCCTGCCGCGAGCCGGGGGTTGCCGCCCGCCATCCAGTCGGCGTCCGGGGTCGTGTCTCGGAAGGCGCCGCGGTCCGTGCCGCGGGACGGGGAACTGCGGGCCAGCAACCTCGACCCGTGGTACGTCCACATGCAGGGGCAGGGCCCCGGCTCGGTCACCCCGGAGGCGCACAACGCCTACTCCGGCCTGATGGGCAGCCTGCCCGCCGCGCTCGTGTGGACCTCGTTCCACGGTGGCACCGGCGGCTTCAGTGTCTGGCAGAACCTCAAGCTGCGCGTGGTCAGCCCGGTGATCACCCTCGACATCGTGGGTGACTGGGACCGCATCCAGGATCACTTCTCCGCGGCCGCGCACGGTGGCGGCTGGTTCTGGTCGGCCGACATCAAGGCGGCCTTCAACAATATGCGCCAGGACGGCACGATCACCGTCAACTGCTTCGTCGACACCACGCTGCCCGACGCCGCGAAACTGACCGAGCAGATCGAGAAGCGCAGTGACCTGGTGTTCCAGAAGTTCATGGAGCAGGCGCAGAAGGTCATCTTCGACCCGCCCGCATTCAACGAGGAGCCAGCCAAGGCCAGCGGCGGCTTCCTCGGGCTCGGCGGCGGCGCCGCGTTCAAGCTGCGCCGCGACAAGACGCACCTGCACCTCGAGTACCACGAGAAGCGCGAGATCGCGTACTTCCAGGACTTCCCGATCAGCGGCCAGCTGCAGGGTCTCTACGACGAGATCAAGGCGGACCCGGCCAACGAGAAGAAGTACTTCACCACGCTGTACCTGTCCGACTGGGAGCGCAAGGTCTCGCGCACGGTCGTGCCGATCGTGAACTGGCCGGACGCCGCCCGCAAGTGGGTCGGCCAGCCGTGCGCGATGCTGTCGGCGCAGATCGGGTACCCGAACACCGCGGGCGTCGTGCAGTGGGACGGCCACCTGTTCCAGCGCACCGACGACCCGGCCAAGGCCAACTGGTCGACCGCGGTCGAGATGAAGAGCGCGGCGGACGTGCAGAACGCGCCGGCCGGCTGGACGCCGGACAAGACCTTCGTCAAGCGCAAGGTCCACTTCACCGAGCCGCCGAGCCCGCTGGAGAACCCGAACGTCCGGGTCGACATCGAGAAGAACGTCGTCGACCTCGACCCCGGTGAGCTGGGCACGCTGACCAACGAGATCAACCTCGAGGTCCGCGTCGACGAGGTGGGCGGGCTCGCCGTCGGGCCGATCGGGCTCAACGTCGACCTGGAGACCCCGAAGCAGTTCGTCGAGGTCACCTTCCAGGCGCAGGGCAAGAAGGCGGACGGCACCGAGCGCGCGCCGGTCAAGTTCAGCTGGGCCTACGGCGACCAGTACGAACCCCGCTTCTGGATGCTCTTCACCGGGCAGCCCGACTTCATGCCGAGGTTCAAGTACCAGGTCAAGGTGATCGTCAAGGGCAGCATCTTCACCAAGGGCATGGAGTGGACCGGCCCGTGGCAGGACTCCGCGGCCAGCGGCCCGCTGATGGTGACCGTGCCGACGCCGGAGGACGAGGGCGTCACCACCAAGAGCCTGGTCGCGCGCAGCGAGATGCCGGCGCTGCCCGTCGCCGCGAACCGGCCTTCGCTGCCCGCCAACCCGGAGTTGCCGGTCAGCGAGGCCAACGGCGTCGAGGCCGACGGCAACGGCTGGCACTCGCCTTCCGCGGCCCCTTCGGCCGACGCTCCCGTGGCCGCCGAGGCCGAGGAGTCGGTGTTCGAGTCGTACTCCCCGGCGGGGGCGTGAGCACCACCGCCATCGGCAGTGCACCCCGGGTTCGCCGGGACGGCGACGGCAGGCCGGTCTTCGGCCTGACCGTCGCGCTGTCCCGGCGGCCCCGGCCGGACGAGACCTCCGTCCGGCACCTGGTCGAGCACGGCCAGTGCGGGTTCGAGCTGTCGGTGGCTGACGCGGCCACCTCCTTCCGCACGGTCGACGCCGTGCTCGCCGACGGGGACACCGAGCTGGCCAAGGCGTCCGGCGCGGGCGGCGACCCCGTGCTCGCCCTGAGCATGATCCTCGACGTGCCAAGGACTTTGGCGGTCCTCGACGCGCTCGACGGCAAGCCGGGCAGCCTCGCGATCACCGTGCGCGGCACGTACGGCACCGCGGGCGCGAAACGTTCGGTCCGCCTGCGCGGCAAGTGGCTCGACGTGCACCGCAGGCTGGCGAACATGGCCGACGCCGACGGCAAACTCCGCCACGCCCAGGTGTACGCGGTCCTCACCTATCTGCTCGGCGACGGCACCGTGCTGGTGTCCATCGACGGCACCGACTTCCCCGGTGGTGTGCCGGAGGAGGCGAAGGACGCGGTCGCCGCCGCTTGGCTGCGCGCGATGTCCTTTTTGGTCAAACGCGAGACTCCGGACCTCCCGGCCACCGACCCGGCGAACCGGTACTCGCTGAAGGCGGCGCCGAGCGCCGGGTTCCCGATGGACGTCACGGTCACCACCACGGTGCCGGGCAGTGCCGAAACCGCTTGGCGCACCCCGCTTTCCGACGTGCTCGGCGGGCTGCTCACCGGGACCGGCGACGACCGCTACGTCCGCTACGTGGTGCTGGGGGAGGACGAGCCTGCCCCGGGTGCCCGCGCGACGCGGCGCCCGCCCGGCCCGCCACCCCCACCGCCCGCGCCCCAGCTGCCGCTGGCGTGGGACGGGCTGTACCCCCGCGACGCGGCACGGGCCAACGTCCGCTGGTATCAGCCGCAGTTCCGGCTGCTGCCGACCGCCGCGGACAGCCCGCGTGACGGCGCCGGGTTCCTGTTCACGTTCGCGCAGCGCGCCGGTGGCGGGCTGACCGGCAAGGTCACCTTCCGGCTGAGCCAGTCCACCGCCGAAGAGGCGGCGGCCGCCAGCGGGGCCCCGCTGGCGAACATGCGGTCGCTGCTCACCGGCTCGCCGTCGATGACGCTGTACGTCCCCTTCAAGGACGCGGCCACCGGGCAGACCCGCACTCAGCCGTTCGGCGCCAGGATCAGCCTGACGGGCACCGTCTGGACCGCGGAGGTGGACCTGCTCGACGACTGGGTACGGCTGGCGTACGGCGCGCTTTCCGCACCGGGCTTCCAAAGCAGGCCCGCGGAGTTCGTCGTCTCGTACTCCTACGAATCGACGTACAAGGGCGACGCGGCATTCCGCGCGGCGGAACCGGGCAGCCGGGCGGTCGAAGCGGTGGACGGGCACGGGCCGAGCATCGCGCTGCAGGACGGCGGCGACCCGCCGCCGATCCAGGCCGATCCCCGGCAGCAATGGCACGTGACCACCGAAGAGGTCGGGCAGCACAGCACCACGCTGTTCCCGTGCAGTACCTACAAAGGCCGCTATCGGCAGCAGTTCGCCGACGGGGAGCGGATCATCGGCTGCCAGGACGCGCTGCGCCTCGGCGAGGTGAACCTGCAGCAGTACGCCGAGATCACCGATCTCGCCACCGACTTCGGCACGCACTGCAAGGTCTTCCGGTCGCTGCAGCAGCCGAGCCAGTTCCTCGTGGTGCCCGCCCGCTACCGGATCACCCGGTTCCCGGCCGACGACCCGAACGGCAGGGCGTTCCGGCCCGACGTGGTCGTCTACGCGGTGCTCGGCACCAAGCCGGAGGACAGCCGGTATCACCTCACGGCCGCGTTGCAGCCGGACCTCGCGCCGGACGTGCGGCGTGATCTCGAGTACCGGCTGATTTCCTATGCCGTGCCAGGGGTCCCGCCGCGCCTGGTGTTCCCGACGGACACCACGGTCAACGCGGGCGCGAGTTACCGCTGGGCCGACACCGGGCATGCGGAGCGGCCCGAGGTCCAGCCGCAGGCGTGGGACAACCTGCGGGTCGAACTGGCCAGCGGGGTCGAGAACACCTTGCTGGTGCTCGAAATGATCGGCAAGAACGGCTACTCGGGCACGGTCACGTTCACCTTGCCGGACGGCATGACCGTGGCGTCGCAGCTGCTGCTCGACTCGTACGTGGCCGGTCCGCCCGCCACCGGGCCGGTGCCGTCGACCGTCACCGGCACGACCGTGACGCTCACCAACCGGATCGAGCGGGCGGTCACCGTGCCGGAGCTGCTGACCTTCACCGTGGCGGGAGCCCGTGGCACGGTCGCGTCGGGACAGACCATCGCGCCGGGCGCGGCACTGCAGGTCACCGTGCCCGCCGGGGTCGCACAGGCCTGGCCGCGGTGCGTGCCGGCCGGTGGCCCGCTGAAGGTCGAAGAGCTGCGCGTGTTCGTCCGTGACGTGCAGACCGACCTCGTGGTGGTCGACCTGACCGACCACGCGGCGCGGGGCATCAAGCGGCTGCACGTCGGCGCGCGGGTGCACGCGGCCGACCCGGTCGAGGTCGGCGGTGACTTCCCGGACACCCGGGAGGTCCGGCTGCGGCTGACCCTGCCGGTCACCGACTACCTGCGTGCCAACAGCGTCGAGCTGCGCTTCACCAGGGAGATGGCCGACGGCAGCACGGTGACCGGCCCGTGGCTGCCGTGGGACACCGCGCGCGCGGGCAACGTGGTCTCGGCCGGCTGGGACCTGATTTCCAAGACATAGGAGAAAACCATGGCACTACTGGACTCGCTGGAGGCGGCGAATCCGTTGCGCGCCACGGCGGCGGCCGCGGCCGACATGTACGGCTTCTGTTCGATCGAGACCTTCGCCAGCACGAGCGGCCTGCGCTACACCCACGAGGACGCGCAGGGCTTCCACGACTACGTCGCCCAGTTCACCACGCCGAACTTCTGGTTCAAGGACCAGAACGTCACGCCGTGGGTGTGGGACAAGAACTACGACAACTACCAGGACCAGTTCGGTTTCGACGCGTCCTGTGTCTCCTACCATTCCGGCCACGGGGACATGGACAGGAACACCGGCGTCTACCGGGCGCCGATGGGCGCGGCGTGGAACGGCGCCGACTGGATCTACTCCGACGCGATGCGCCTCGGCGACAACAACGCCCGCTACCTGTTCTTCTCCACCTGCCTCTCGCTGCGGGTGCACGACGGCATGACGCCGGTGAAGACCTGGCACGGCGCGAACGGCGGCTTCCGCATGCTGTTCGGGTTCGAGACCGAAAGCATCGACGATCCCAACTACGGCAAGTACTTCTGGGAGGAGTGGAACAAGAACAAGGCGTTCTCGAAGGCCTGGATGGACGCGAGCTGGCGCATCGACCGCCACCAGGCGCCGTCGGTGATGGCGTGCGGCGCGACCGACGTCGAGGCGCGTAACCGGCTCGACAACGAGCGGCAGTTCGACCGGACCGCCGCGACGCCGTCGTTCTACACCTGGCGCTGGTTCGATCCGGAACCGCGTGGCGCGCGCCGGTCGCCGAACGCCGAGCTGCCCGACCGGCTGGCGGTCGCGCGGCTGCACGCGCCCGCCCCGGTCGAGCGCGGCGCGCTGGGGGAGCGGTTCGGTCTCTCGACGCGGTCGGCTTCGCTGGACGCGCACGTGTCCGTCGGCGAGGACGGCTTCTGGGAGGCGCGGCTCGCGCACCCGGCCGAGCCGGGCGCCGACCCCGGCGTGCGCACCGTGCGGCTGGCCGCCGAGCGCGCGGTCGAGCGCTACGGTCTCGCCGACGCGGTCGACCTCGTTTTCGACGAGGTGCGCTACGAGCACGTGGCCTCGGCGGGCACCGACGGCTCCGGCACCGAGGCCCAGGTGCGCGAGGCGGTGGTCACCTTCCGCCAGGTGGTCAACGGGATCCCGGTGACCTCACCCGGCTACGGCGAGGTCCGCGTCCGCGTCGACTCCGGCGGCACGGTCACCTCGGTCAGCGACACGTCGCGGCCGGTCGCCGAGCTGATCGAGCGGTCACGCGCCGACGCGGGCCCCGACCTGGAGTCCGCCGACGGCGTCGAGAACGCGGTCGACGCGGCGGTCCGCCGCCGTGTCCGCTCGGTGACCGGCGAGGCCAACGACGCCGAGACGGTCGCGGGGTCCGCCGAGGTCGGCTACGACCTGAGCGGCTCGTACGCCGACGTCGTCGCGTCGCGCACGGTCCGCGTCGACTGCGGCGAAGGCCTGGTCAAGCGCTACCGCGTCCAGGTTCCCGTTACGGCATAAGGGAGTCGTGAGTGTTCCGGCCGGTTCTAACCGGCCGGAACACTCACGACCTGCTAGCAGGGGCCGCTGTCCGTCCAGACGCCCCATTGCCCGGTGGTGCCGGGTTCCTCGCCTTGCGTCCACCACTTGGCCGTCCACTTGTGGCCGTTGTGCGCGACCACGTTGCCCTGCGTGTAGACGCTCGTCTTCTGCCACTCCGCCGCGGTGCAGCTGCCCGGCGGGTTCGACGTGGTCGGCGTCGTGGGCGGGGTGCTGGTCGGCGGGGTCGCGCCGGCGAAGCGGGTGCTGAACTTCGTGAAGTCCCAGTCGTTCTGCGGGACGTTGCTGCACACACCGTTGTCGGTGGTGCCGACGCACTGGCGGTCCCGGTTGACCGACCAGAACGTGAAGCGGCCGAGCTTGTGGCCGACCGCGTAGTCGTAGACGGTCTGGAAGTCGGCGACGTAGAACATCTCCGACACGTCGGATTTCCCGTTCATACCTGAGAAACCCGCGTGCGCGTACGCGGTCGCGCTGTCCCAGCCCATGTGGTTCATCAGCAGGCCGTGAAAGGCCTCCAGCGCGGACACCTGCGACGAGCCGCCGTTGAAGCCGCCGTCGAACGGCATGATCGAGAAGTTGTCCGGGGTGAACCCGATCGACTTGGCCTTGTCGATGAGCAGGGTGCCGAACCAGCCGGTGCCCGCGGCGGTGCCGGGCATGGTCACCGAGACGAACAGGCCGGGATTGGTGGCCTGCAACGTTTTCGCCGCGCCCAGCTCGTTCGCGATGGCGGCGTCGTTCTCGTACTCCGGCTCCTCGAGGTCGAAGTCGATCGCCTTCAGGCCGTACTTGGTGATCACCTGCTGGTACGCGGCCGCGGTCGCGGACACACTGCCGCAGGTCTGGCCGAGTTTCGTCCCGCCGTACCCGCCGACGGACACCGACACGTCACCGCCAGCGCCCCGGATCCGGCTGATCACCCCGGCGACCGCGGTGTCGGACGAAACGGCCGAGACGCCGTCCCAGGTCGGCGAGCAGCCGCCGCCGTTCGGCGCGAGGATGAACGCGAGCTGGAACGCCTTCTGGCCGGTGGCGGCCATGACGGCGACCGGGTCGGGCGGGTTGTTGCTGACGGGCATCAGATACGGGGCCGAGGCGTACCAATTGCTGCCCAACGCCTCGGTGTCGGCTTGGGCGTTGGTGGTGACGGCGAGCGTCGCGGCGGTTCCGGCGAGGACGGCGGCGAGCCCGACGGCGGCCAGTCTGCTTCGTTGCATCTGTCCTCCTGCTGTCGAGTACTCGACAGCATTGGACTAGACCAATGCGAAAGTCAAGAAAAGTGCCCGGTATGACGGGATAAAGCCCGCTTTATCCCGTCATACCGTCAGCCTTCGAGGTCGCCTTCGAGCTTCAGGTAGACCTCGCGCATCTGGTCGAGCAGGCCGGCGTCGGGCTCGGCCCAGAGGCCGCGGTCCGCCGCCTCGGTGAGCCGCTCGATGATCCCGCGCAGCGCCCACGGGTTCGCCTTGCGCATGAACTCCTGGTTCTCGGCGTCGAGCACATAGGACTCGGTGAGCTTTTCGTACATCCAGTCGCCGACCACGCCCGCGGTCGCGTCGAAGCCAAACAGGTAGTCGACCGTGGCGGCGAGTTCGAACGCGCCCTTGTAGCCGTGCTTGCGCATCGCGGCGAGCCAGCGCGGGTTGACCACGCGGGCGCGGAACACGCGCGCGGTCTCTTCGCCGAGCGTGCGCGTGCGGACCGCGTCCGGGGTGGTGCTGTCGCCGACGTAGGACACGGGCGCGGTGCCGGTGAGCGCCTGCACGGTCGCGATCATGCCGCCGTGGTACTGGAAGTAGTCGTCGGAGTCGGCGATGTCGTGCTCGCGGGTGTCGGTGTTCTTGGCCGCGACCACGATCCGCTTGTACGAGTTCTCCATGTCCTCGCGCGCCGGCCTGCCGTCGAGGCCGCGGCCGTAGGCGAAGCCGCCCCAGACCGCGTAGACCTCGGCGAGGTCGGCGTTGCCGCGCCAGTTCCCCGAGTCCATCAACGGCAGCAGCCCGGCGCCGTAGGCACCCGGCTTCGAGCCGAAGATCCGGGTGGTGGCGCGGCGCGCGTCGCCGTGCGCGGCCAGGTCGGCGCGGGTGTGCGCGCGGACGTAGTTGTCCTCGTCGGACTCGTCGAGACCGGCGACCAGCTGGACCGCGTCGTCGAGCAGGGTGATGACGTGCGGGAACGCGTCGCGGAAGAAGCCGCTGATGCGCACGGTCACGTCGACGCGCGGCCTGCCGAGTTCGGCCAGTGGGATGGCTTCGATGCCGGTGACCCGGCGCGACGCCTCGTCCCAGATCGGCTGGACACCCAGCAGCGCCAGCACTTCCGCCGCGTCGTCGCCGGAGGTGCGCATCGCCGACGTGCCCCAGACGGACAGGCCGACCGAACGCGGCCAGTCGCCGTTGTCCTCGCGGTAGCGGGTCAGCAGCGAGTCCGCGAGCGCCTGCCCGGTCTCCCACGCCAGCCTGCTCGGGATGGCCTTCGGGTCGACCGTGTAGAAGTTGCGGCCCGTCGGGAGCACGTTGATCAGCCCGCGCAGCGGCGAACCGCTGGGCCCGGCCGCGATGTAACCGCCGTCGAGCGCGTGCAGCACGGCGTCGATCTCGCCCTCGGTCCCCGCCAGCCGGGGCACGATCTCGGTGGCCGCGAACCGCAGCACCTTCTCGACCTGCTCGTCGGGGTGATCGAGCACCTCGGCGGCCGCTTCGGGCGCCCAGCCGCGCTCTTCCATCGCGACGACCAGCGCGCGCGCCTTTTGCTCGATCGCGTCCACTTCGGACAGCGGGGCGTCGGAGTTCTCCTTCAACCCCAACGCGGAGCGCAAACCTGGGACGGCGCCCTGCTGACCGCCCCACATCTGCTGTGCGCGCAGCATGGCGAGCACGAGGTTGACACGGGCCTCACCGGTCGGCGCCTCGCCGAGGATGTGCAGGCCGTCGCGGATCTGCGCGTCCTTGACCTCGCAGAGCCAGCCGTCGATGTGCAGCAGGAAGTCGTCGAACTCCGCGTCGTGCGGCCGCTGCTCGACGCCGAGGTCGTGGTCGAGCTTGGCGGCCTGGATGAGCGTCCAGATCTGGGCGCGGACCGCGGGCAGCTTCGCCGGGTCCATCGCGGCGATGTTGGCGTGCTCGTCGAGCAGCTGCTCCAGCCGCGCCATGTCGCCGTAGCTCTCGGCGCGGGCCATCGGCGGGATGAGGTGATCGACGATCGTGGCGTGCGCGCGGCGCTTGGCCTGCGCGCCCTCGCCGGGATCGTTGATCAGGAACGGGTAGATCAGCGGCAGGTTGCCGAGCACGGCGTCCGGCGCGCACGAGGCCGAGAGCCCGGCCGTCTTGCCGGGCAGCCACTCCAGCGAACCGTGCTTGCCCAGGTGGACCACGGCGTGCGCGCCGAACTCCTCCTCGAGCCAGCGATACGCGGCGAGGTAGTGATGGCTCGGTGGCAGATCCGGATTGTGGTAGATCGCCACCGGGTTCTCGCCGAACCCGCGTGGCGGCTGGATCATCAGGATCACGTTGCCGGACTGCAGCGACGCCAGCACGATATCGCCGTTGTCGACGTAGAGCTCACCGGGCGCGGGACCCCAGTGCTCTTCCATGCCCTCGCGCAGATCCGCGGGCAGCTTGTCGAACCACTCCTGGTACCGCGCGGCGGGCACGCGGATCGGGTTGCCAGCCAGCTGTTCTTCGGTGAGCCACTCGGGATCCTGGCCGCCGGCCTCGATCAGCGCGTGGATCAGCGCGTCGCCGTCCGGCTGGTCCGTGCCGGTCGGCTCGACACCAGGGAACGGCTGGTCGCCCAGGTCGTAGCCGAGGTCGCGCATCCGGCGCAGCAGTTTGATGGCGGACGCGGGCGTGTCGAGGCCGACGGCGTTGCCCACTCGCGAGTGCTTGGTCGGATAGGCCGACAGCATGAGCGCGATCTTGCGCTCGGCGTGCGGGGTGTGGCGCAGCCGGGCGTGCGCGAGCGCGATGTTCGCGACGCGGGACGCGCGCTCGGCGTCCGGGACGTAGCGGGGCAGGCCGTCCTCGTCGATCTCCTTGAACGAGAACGGGACCGTGATCAGCCTGCCGTCGAATTCCGGCACGGCCATCTGGTTGCCCGCGTCGAGCGGGGAGAGGCCGTCGTCGCTGGCCTCCCAGGTCTCGTGGTCGCTGGTCAGGCACAACGCCTGCAGGATCGGGATGTCGAGCGCCGCCATCTCGGCGACGTCCCAGGCTTCGTCGTCGCCACCGGCGCCGACCTCGGACGGCCGGGTGCCGCCCGCGGCGAGCACGGTGACCAGCAGCGCGTCGGCCTTGGCCAGCTCGGCCATCATCTCCGGCTCGCGGCTGCGCAGCGACGCGCAGTGGATCGGCAGCGCGCGCCCGCCCGCGTCCTCGATCGCGTCGGCGAGGCTGTGCACGAAGGCGGTGTTCCCGGACAGGTGGTGCGCCCGGTAGTAGAGGATCGCGATGACCGGGCCGGTCGCGTCGCCCGGTTCCGGCCGGTCGAGCACACCCCAGAGCGGCTGCTGGGCGGGCGGTTCGAAGCCGTCGCCGGTGAGCAGGAGCGTGTCCGAGAGGAACCGGTGCAGCTGCGTGAGGTTCTCGGGGCCGCCCTGCGCGAGGTACGCGTGCGCCTCGGCCGCGATACCGGCCGGGACCGTCGACAGCTTCATGAGCTGGGCGTCCGGGGTCTGCTCGCCGCCGAGCACGACGACATGCGCACCGCTCGCGCGGACGGTGTCGAGACCCTCCTGCCACTCCCGCTCGGAGCCGAGGATGCGGACGACCACGATCTTCACGCCGTCGAGCAGCGCGGGCAGGCCGGCCAGGTCGAGCCGGGCCGGGTTGGCGAGGCGCCACTCGGCTTCGCCGGATCGGGCGCTGAGCAGGTCGGTGTCCGATGTGGACAGCAGCAGGATCACAGCGTGGAGCTCCTCTCGGGGTGTCCTCGCCCCGGGTAGTCGTACGCGCCTGCCGGAGTTCCTGGCTCCCGGAGAGGTCTCCGGTCACAGTGGCGGGACCGCCCCGGGTTCACACCGGGTTCCTCCACCTGCCGACGCGAGGGTGCGCCGCTCACTCTCCGGGCCGCGCACCCCCCACGTCAAGGTGACGTCAGCTGACCCGTGCCGCCACGATCGGCCGCTGCGCGACGGTGTACGTCCGAGTGGACGAAGAGTTGACACTCCACCGGTAGCGGGTGAACCGGCCGGTGGCGTTCGAGGCGTAGAACATCATGTGGCCGTAGCCCGCGCCCTGCCTGGCCGTCGCCGCGTCGACCAGCCGGACGTCGGGGAAGGCGGCGTAGTTCCCGATGCCGAACTCGCCGTGCGGGTCGGAGGTGCAGTCGACGATCTCGACCGCGTACTGGGTCTCGCCGTCGAAGTTGAGCGTGCTGCTCGGCGCGACGTAGACGCCCTTGATCTCGCGGACCATGACGATGTGGCCGGTGTTGCCCGCCTGGTCGTTGACGTAGTCGATCGCGATCAGGTCGCCGGGCCGCAGCGCGGCGACGTTCGGCACCGGCTCGAAGTGCGGGATCGAGGTGTTCGCGAGCTTGTCGCGGTAGACGCGGGCGGTCGGGCTCTGCGAGCCGAAGTACGTCCCGAAGAACGCGTCGGTCGCCCAGTCCGGGTAGGTGTGGCGCAGCACGTGCGTCTGGAACGAGGCGCACTGGCTCTTGTTGACCCAGGTCGGCGGCTGCCCCGGCGTGCCCCAGGTGACGGTGTTGGCCTCGTCGGCCAGCTTGTAGACGTTGTTGGCCGCTGGCGCCAGCGTCAGGTAGTCGACGAGCTGCTCGGCCTCGATCAGGTGCGGGATCTTCGACGGGTACGGGTCGGCCGGATAGGTGGGGTCGGCGACGGCCCGCGTGCTCCCGGCGGCGACGGCGGCGACCGCTCCGGTCGCGCCTCCCAGCATCGCGCGGCGGGTGAACACGGCACTGCCCATAGGTCTTCTCCTCCATCGGGTAACTGCCAGTGTTCTTACTCTCGTTGACTTCCCCTAGATATCCGTTTACCCACCCCTATGCGCTGGCTCGCTTCTTGTCCGGGGGCGGGCAATCCGTACAGTCACCATCATGGACACCCCTGCCCGTGCGCGCGCCGACGTGTGTCCTGGTGTTTTCGCACCCCACGACGCCGCCGACGGCGCGCTGGCCAGGGTCCGGCTACCCGGTGGAGTCGTGACGAGTGACCAGCTTCACGTCCTCGCGGAGTGTGCCGACGCGTTCGCGGACGGCGAGCTCCACCTGACTTCGCGGGGCAATCTCCAGCTGCGCGGGCTCGACCGGTCCGACACCCGTTTGGCCCAGCGGCTGGCCGAGGCGGGCCTGCTGCCGTCGCCTTCCCATGAGCGGGTCCGGAACATCCTCGCGTCGCCGCGCGGTGAGGCCGCGCGAGCGCTGGCCGCCGACTTGGATGTCGCGCTGTGCGCCCGTCCGGAACTCGCCGCGCTGCCGGGACGGTTCCTGTTCGCTTTCGACGACGGCCGTGGTGACGTCGCCGGTGAAGGCGCGGACGTCTGCTGGCGTGACGGCGCGATACTGCTGGCTGGAACCGACACCGGCAAGCGCGTGCCCGCGGATCGGGCTGTCGAAGCGCTTCTTCAGGTCGCTTCGATGTTTCTCAAGGTGCGCGAAGGCGAGTGGCGGATCTCCGAGCTGCCCGATGCTTCGGTCTTGGCGGATGCGTTGCCAGGACCGACAGTGACCCCGGTCGACCTGCCGGTGCACGCCGGGATACCGATCGGTTTACTCGACGACGGCGCCGCGGTCGCCCCCGAGTTCGGGGTGCTGACGTCGGCGCGGCTGCGGCTGTTCGCGGAGCTGGCGCCGTTCGCGGTCGTCACGCCGTGGCGTTCGGTCTTCCTGCCCGGCGTGCGCGACGCCGAGGCCTTGAGGGGAATGCTGACCGAACGCGGTGTCACCGCGTGCATCGGCAGCCCTGGGTGCGCGAAGTCGCGAGCCGATGTGCGGGCCGACGCTCGCCGTGTGAGCGGCGTGCGCGCCCATTTCGCCGGTTGTGAGCGCCGGTGCGGAAAACCTGCCGCCGGGCACATCGACGTGCTCGCGGAAGAGGACGGCTATCGCGTCGACGGCACCTGGGTGCCGGTCGGCGAGCTGACGGATTTCCTGCTGGGACAAGGAGCGCAGTGATCGACTACATCCGCGACGGCGCGGAGATCTACCGGCATTCGTTCGCCACCATCCGCGAGGAGGCCGACCTCGCGATCCTGCCCGACGACGTGGCCGTGGTGGCGGTCCGGATGATCCACGCGTGCGGCATGGTCGATCTCGTCGACGACCTCAAGTACTCGCTCGACATCGTCGAATCCGGCCGCGCGGCGTTGCGCGCCGGCGCCCCGGTGCTGTGTGACGCGCAGATGATCGCCAGTGGCATCACCAGGAAACGCCTGCCAGCGGACAACGAGGTCCTCTGCACCCTGTCCGACCCGGCCGTGCCGTCGCTCGCCGAACGGATGGGCACCACGCGGTCCGCCGCCGCACTCGAACTCTGGCGCGACAAGCTGCCCGGCTCGGTCGTCGCCATAGGGAACGCGCCGACGGCGTTGTTCCGGCTGCTGGAACTGCTCGAGGAAGGCGTGGGCGCGCCCGCGGCCGTCATCGGCGTTCCGGTCGGGTTCATCGGCGCCGCTGAGTCCAAAGTGGAGCTGGTGAAGCGCGCGCCCGCGCCGTATCTGGTGGTGCACGGGCGGCGCGGTGGCAGTGCGATGGCGGTGGCTGCGGTCAATGCGTTGGCGACGGAGGAAGAATGAGCGGCGATTCGGGGAAACTGTGGGGTGTCGGGCTCGGACCGGGTGACCCGGAGCTGGTGACCGTCAAGTCCGCCAGGCTGATAGGCGAGGCCGACGTCATCGCCTATCACAGCGCCAGGCACGGCCGGAGCATCGCGCGTTCGGTCGCCGAGCCGTATCTGCGCGAGGGACAGATCGAAGAGGCGCTGGTCTATCCGGTGACCACCGAGACGACCGATCACCCCGGCGGCTACGAGGGCGCGATCGCCGACTTCTACGCCGAGAGCGCGGAGCGGCTGGCCGTGCACCTCGACGCCGGGCGGAACGTCGTCGTGCTGTGCGAGGGCGACCCGTTCTTCTACGGCTCGTACATGTACATGCACGAGCGGCTCGCCGACCGGTACGAGGCGGAGGCGGTGCCCGGCGTGACCTCGGTGAGCGCGGCGTCCGCGGTGCTCGGGCGGCCGCTCGTGCAGCGCGACGAGGTGCTGACCGTGCTGCCGGGAACGCTGTCCCAGCCCGAACTGGCGCGACGGCTGGCGGACACGGATTCGGCCGCGGTGCTCAAACTCGGCCGGACGTTCGGTGCGGTGCGCCAGGCGCTCGGCGAGGCGGGCAAGCTCGACCAGGCGCTGTACATCGAGCGCGCGACCTGGGGCAAGCAACGCATCGAGCCCCTTGCCAGCGTCGATCCCGACTCGGTGCCGTACTTCTCGCTCGCTTTGCTGCCGAGCCCGGCTTACTCGGCGCGCGTCGCGGGCGTCGAAGCTGCCCCGGCCGAGCCGGTTCCGGCGCCCGAGGGCGGTGAAGTCGTGGTCGTCGGGCTCGGTCCCGCCGGTCCGCAATGGCTGACGCCGGAGGCCGAGGTCGAACTCGCCGCCGGGACGCACTTGGTGGGCTATGGCCCTTATCTAGCCAGGGTTCCGGTGAAGGCGGGCCAGCAACGGCTCGCGTCGGGCAACCGGGTCGAGGCCGAACGGGCCGTCGAAGCGCTGGAGCTGGCGGCGGCGGGGAACCGGGTCGTGGTCGTGTCGTCGGGTGACCCCGGCGTGTTCGCGATGGCGTCGGCCGTGCTGGAGCAGGTCGAAGATCCGCGCTGGAAGGACGTTTCGGTCCGGGTGGTGCCGGGCGTGACCGCAGCGCAGGCGGCGGCTTCGCGCGTCGGCGCGCCGCTCGGGCACGACTATTGCGTGCTCTCGCTCTCGGATCGGCTCAAGCCTTGGGAGGTCATCGAGCGTCGTCTCGAGGCCGCCGGTGTCTCGGATCTGGTGCTGGCGCTGTACAACCCGGCCTCGTTCAGCCGCACGACCCAGCTCTCGCGTGCGCAGGAAGTGCTGCTGCGGCACCGTGGTCCGGAAACTCCCGTGGTCATCGCCCGCGATGTCGGCGGGGACTCGGAGTCGGTCCGCGTGGTCACCTTGGGCGAGCTGGACACGGCTTTCGTGGACATGCGCTGCCTGGTGATCGTCGGGTCTTCGCGCACCCGGGTCGCCCCGAGGCCCGACGGGACCTCCATGGTCTGGACGCCCCGCCGCTACCACTAGACCGGGATAAAGCGGGCTTTATCCCGGGAAAAGCACCCGGGATAAAGCCCGCTTTATCCCCACGAGCCTCAGCGGGTGGGGTTGGTGCCGTTGGGCTGCTGGGGGCCGGGTCCGGGGGACCACCACCCGGGCACGGTCTTCTTGCCTCTGACGATCGTGGGCGGCGCCCCTTCGCTGAACGGCTCGACCTGCAGGAGCTTGCCCCACGACTGGAACGGCTGGCCGACCAGGTAACTCGGCACCTCGGGCTGGTCGGCGAGTTCTTCGAGCCAGCCGATCGGGCCGCCGGTCGCGCTGCTCGCCCACTTGGCCTCGTCGGCGACCGTGCCCGCGGTGATCCGGTACGCGGGCACCTGCGAGATGCCGTCGTGCGAGAACGCGGGCTGCGCGCACGGGTAGACGAACGACGCGGGCCAGTCCATGTACACCGGCTTCTTGCCGATCTTGTCCGTCAGCGTCGTGAACGACGGGACACGCGGCGCGGTCGCGGCGACCCAGCCGTCCTCGGTGAGGTCGTTGTCGATGGCGGTCACGCGGACCGCGGCCGTCTCCGGCGGCAGGTCGCGCATGTTGACGCGGACGTCATTCCATTGGCCGTTGCCGACGCCGGCGGGCAGCAGTGTCTGGCCCTTGAGGACCTTGAAACCGTCCGGTGTCCGCGCCCCGTACTCGAGGCTGACCGTGGCCGCCTTGCCCGGTGCGCCCGCGACGGCGACCACGACCTGGCCGGATGGTGGCTTTTCGGGCAGCTCGTACCAGTCGGAGCGCAGACGGCCAGCCCGCGTTTCCTTCTCCTGATAGCTGCTCCACATCGACACCTTGTCCTCGGTGAAGCCGTGGGGCGGCTCGGAGAGCGGGTCCTTGTCGTCGACCGTGTGGGTGTGGAAACCGGTCTGTGTACGCCCGATTTCCTGATCCGGCGGCGGAAGTGGGTTCTCCGTCGACTGCGGAGTGGGTGAGACGGTCTTCTGCTGGGCCTCCGGCAGCGGCGCGAGCATGCTGGCGATGGCGTCGCGCTCGACCATCACGTGATCGGACAGGCCGCAGCTCTGGCCGAGCAGGTGCCCGACGTTCGCCGAGCCGAGGCTGTAACTGCCCGCCTGCGCGTGCATGGCCATGGTCATCGAGATGACCTCGCTGGCCACCACCGCGCCGCACACTGCCACCAGCGAGATCGAGCCGAGTTTCAGCGCGCGGCCCCGGCGTTCCGGGCTCTCGGTCTCATGACCCGGCCGGTGCGCGCGGACGTTCTCGACGAACGCGATGATCGCCGAGACCGCCGCGCCCGCCAGGAAGATGGTCGACAGCGAGACCGGTCCCCATTTCGGTGCCGTCGCGAACCACGGCACGCCGAGCTTGGACACGAACCAGAACGCGTTCGGCCCGGTCGCCGCCCAGGCCGCGATGATCAGCAGCCCGGCGAGGAACGCGGCCCGGTTGCGTTTCGACCGCAGCACGCCGGAACTCGTCGCGAGCGCGGTCAGCGCCGCCATCGACGCGCCGACGGCCGCGAACGCGCCGAAGTGGTGCGTCCACTTGGTCGGTGTCAGCGCGAGCAGCAGGAAGAACAGCGCCGTCGTGCCGATGAGGCGGCGGCTCGGCCCCAGCGCCGCGCCCGGAATCCGGCCGCGGCGCAACAGCACGACCAGGCAGGTCCCGGTGCACAAAAGGACCAGCAGCACGGGGAACCGGCGGGTCGCCGAGCCGTCCGGCAGGTTCTCGAACAGCAGCTGGTAGCGCGAAAACTCTTGGAACCACGAGAGATTCGGCCCGACCTGCGTCCGGATCCGGGTGGCCTCCTGGATGGTCGCGAACGTCTGGTCGGCGAAGACGACCGTCAGCACCAGCAGCCCGGCGCCGAGGATCGGCGCGAGCACGGGCAGCCAGCCGTCGGCCGCGCGCTGCTTCAGGATCTTGAACAGGGGACGCGCGGCGACCAGGAACGGCGCCACCGCGATCAGCCCGGTCGGGGTTGCCGCCAGCGTCAACGCGGCCGCCAGCAGGCCGAGACAGATCGGCAGGAGACGGCGCGTGACCAGCGCGCGTTCGACCGCGCAGATCGCCAACAGCGAGCCGACCGCCGCGACCGGCTCCGGCCGGACACCGTTGTTGAACGGCATCCACCAGACCAGGAACACCGCGGCGGCCGCCCAGCCCGCCGCCCGGCTCACCCGGACCTGCGGGCCGAGTCTCGGCATCACCTCGCGGCTGATCAGCAGCCAGCTGAGCAGGCCGAGCAAAAACGACGGCAGCCGGATCCACGGCGGCACCGTGCTGACGTGCGCCATCAGCTCGTACACGTGGTAGAACCAGCCGAACGGCGCCTCGGCCACCCCGAACCAGCGGTGATAGTTCGGCAGATAGCCGGTCTGCTCGGTGACCCTGGCCATGGTCAAGATGTAGCCATCGTCCGAGGTGACCGGGCCGATGAAGACCCACGCCCCGAGCACCGCGAACACGGTGACGTCACGCGCGGTCAGCCGCCACCAGCCGACGGGCGCCCAGCGTGGCGCGCGGCGCGCGAAGCCGGAGTCGAGTTTCCCGACCGCGATCAGGCAGCCGATGAGCGAAAGGACCGCCAGTACTCCGACGCCGACCTTCCAGCCCGTCGGCGACGACTGGTACCGGGTGTCGGTGACGATCGAGACCCGCAGCCCGTCGATCGGATCCTTGGCGCTGGTGATCGACGAGTAGATGCCGATCACGCGCGGCCGGTCGTCGCCGCTGAACTCGAAGATCGGCGTGTTCGCGACGCTCAGCGTGGTGTGGTTGCCGTCGGAGCGGAACCGGACATCGCAGTTCTCCGGTGGCAGCGGCTGCCTCGCGACCTGCTGCCCGCGCAGCGACGCCAGCAGCAGGCCGCCGTCGATGCGCAGCTGCATGCCGGCGCCGTTCTCGGTCCTGGCCTCCGGCACGGTCGAGAAGAGCAGCGCGGGGCCGTCCGCGCGCGCGTCGACCGACCGGATCGTCGAACACGGAAGGGTGACGTTGAGGTCCTGCGCCCAGTAGCCCGTCAACGGCGAGTTGACCTGGCGGGTGTCGTTGCCGGTCGGCCAGGTGATCTCCGCCGTGTCCTGCACGACAGGCAGGAACGGGAAGGCGAACGCGCAGACCGCGGACAGCAACCCGAGCGTGACGGCGAACAGACGCATCGGGGCCACGCTAACGGGTCGCGTCCGAACGGGTGACGCAGGGGCGGAAGGTCATGATCGGGCGAGCACCCACTCGACGGCTTGGCCGGGGTCGCCGACCGTGGGGACGTCAGGGCGGGGTGGCCGCCGGACGACCACCACGGGCAGGCGGAGGTTCCTGGCGGCGGTGAGCTTGGCCGCGGTCATCGAGCCGCCGCTGTCCTTGGTGACCAGCACGTCGATCCGGTGCTCGGTGAGCAGCCGGGTTTCGCCGTCGACGGTGTACGGGCCGCGGTCGAGGAGGACTTCGATCCGCCGGGGCAGTGGCGGCTCAGGCGGGTCGACGCAGCGGGCCAGGAACCACTGGTCGTTGCCCGCGAAGGCGGAGAGTCCTTGGCGTCCGCTGGTGAGGAACACGCGGTCGCCCGGCAGGTCAGCGGCCGCTTCTTCGAGCGAGCCGACCCAGCGCCAGTCGTCGCCAGGGCTCTCCGTCCAGCCTGGTCGTTGCAGCCTGAGCAGGCGGACCCCCGCGGCTTTCGCGGCCTCGAACGCCGACGCTCCGATGCGTTCGGCGAACGGATGGGTCGCGTCGACCACGGCGTCGATCCGGTTTTCACGAAGCCAGGCGGCGAGACCCACCGGGCCGCCGAAGCCACCGATCCGCACTTCGCCGACGGGCAGCTTCGGGTTCGTCACGCGGCCGGCGAGTGACGAGATCACCGGGACGCCCCGGTCGGTCAGTGCTTGGGCGAGCGCGCGGCCTTCGCCGGTCCCGCCCAGTACGAGGACCTTCACGGGGTCCGCACCGCCGCGCCCCAGCGTTCGAGCGTGCGGATGTTGGCCAGCGTGTCCTCCCAGGTCACGATCGGTGACTGGCGGGCGGTCAGGTGCTCCGCGACGTGGTCGGCTTCGCGGGCGAAGAGGCCCTTGGTGGCCTCGACCTCGATCGCCTCCGGCTTGCCACCGGACGGGGTGAGCACGATCGTCGAAGTCCTCGGCCGCCGCATGCCGAAGGTCCACGACGGCTTTTCGATGTACAGCTGGCCGCGCGTGCCGTAGACGCGGATGTGGTCGTCCTGCTGGAGCCGGAAACCGCACGAGATCTGGGCGATGATGTCGCCGGGTAGCCGCAGCAGGCCCATGGCGATCTCGTCGACGCCCTTGTCGTCCAGCTTCGCCATGCCGATCACGTCGGTGGGCTCGACCGCTTCGATGCCTGTCGCGGCTTGCGAAACCAGCCGGGCGACCGAGACGCAGTAACAGCCGACGTCGAGGATTCCGCCACCGCCGAGCGCGGGGTCGGCGATGCGCTCACGCTCGGACCCGGTCGTGTCGTAGCTGAAGGTCACGTCGACCGCGCGGACCTCACCGATCGCGCCTGCGGTGATCAGCTCGGTCAGTTTCCTGGTCTGCGGGTGCAGCCGGTACATGAACGCCTCCATCAGGAAGACGTCGTTGCGCCGCGCCGCCTCGATGACCCGCTCGGCCTCCTTGGCGGACACGGTCAGCGGCTTTTCGCACAGGACGTGCTTACCCGCGTCGGCGGCCTTGATCGCCCATTCGGCGTGCATCGGATGCGGCGTCGACACGTACACGGCGTCCACGTCGGGATCGGCGAGCAGCGCTTCGTAGCCGCCATAGCTGCGCGGGATCTCGTGGCGGGCGGCGAATTCGGCGGCCCGGTCGGCCGAACGGGCGGCGACGGCCGCCAGCGTGCCGTGCTCGCTTTCGCGGATGGCCGCGGCGAACTCTTCGGCGATCGAACCGGCGGCCAGCAGGCCCCAGCGCAGTGTCATAACGACTCCGGTTGGCTCTTGCGATCACGGGTGGTCGAGTACAGGAAGCTGTCGGGGAACCCTTCGGCGGCCAGCACCTTCCCGACGAAGATCATCGCCGCCCTGGTGACCCCGGCCGCGCGGACCTGCTCGGCGATCCCGCTCAGCGTGCCGCGCAGGATGACCTCGCCCGGCTGGCTGGCCAGCGCGACGACCGCGACCGGACAGTCCGGACCGTAGTGCGGGACCAGTTCTTCGACCAGGTGGTCCAACCGGTTGATCGCCAGGTGCAGCGCGAGTGTGGTGCCGGTGCTGGCGAAAGCGGCCAATTCCTCGCCGGCGGGCATCGCGGTCGAGCGGGCCTGCGCGCGGGTGATGACCAGGCTCTGGCCGACTTCGGGCACGGTCAGCTCGCGTTTGAGCACCGCCGCGGCCGCCGCGAACGCCGGAACACCCGGGATGACCTCGTAGGGCACGCCCGCCGCGTCGAGGCGCCGCATCTGCTCGGCGACCGCGCTGTAGAGCGAGGGATCGCCGGAACACAGCCGCGCCACGTCGGTCTCGGCGTCGATGAGGATCTCGACGATCTGGTCGAGGTTCAGACCGGCCGTGTCGATTTTTTCGGCGCTTTCGGAGCAGTACCCGAGCAGTTCGGTCGGCGTCATGCTGCCGGGGTAGAGGACGAGTTCGCACGCGGCGAGCCGGTCACGGCCCCGGACGGTGATCAGGTCGGCGGCGCCGGGCCCGGCGCCGATGAAGTACACGGTCACCGGTTCACACTCCACTGCGTGACGGTCCGGCTGGGCGACCAGCCGGTGAAGCCGCCGAGCGCGGCGGCCTGCTCGACGGCGATCCTGGTCAGTTCGCCGCCATGGTCTTGATAAGCCTTCGCCAAGGCCTGCTCGGATTCGAGGGTCACGCCGTGCGCGACCAGCCTGCAGTCCTGCGCGAGGCAGGCGTCGAGGACCCCGGGCACGGTGAGTCCGCCGCCGATGAAGATCGCGTCGGGTTTCGGCAGGTCACGCAGTGCTTCGGGGGCCGGGCCGACGACGACCTGGAGTTCGGGCACACCGAGGGTGGCCGAATTTCGGCCGATCCGCTCTGCCCGGGTTCGGTCGCGCTCGACGGCGATCGCCCGGTTCAGCGGGTGCGTGCGCGACCACTCGATCGCGACGCTGCCCGCGCCGGCGCCGATGTCCCACAGCAGCTCGCCGGGCACCGGCGCCAGGCGGGCGAGCGCGCTGGCGCGGAGGTCGCGTTTGGTGAGTTGGCCGTCGTGCTCGAACGCCTCGTCGGGCAGCCCGCCGACGAGGGACAGGCCGGTGCCGCGGCAGTCGATCGCGACAACGGTCAGCGGACCGGTGCGTTCGGTCCACCCGTCGACGATCCGCTCGGCCGGGCCGCCGAGCTCTTCGAGCGCGATCAGGTCGCTCTCGCCGAAGCCGCGGGCGCGGAGGAGTTCGCCGACCTCGGCCGGGTCGGCGCCGAGCACGAGCACCTTGCGGCCGGGCGCGAGCACACGGTTGAGGCGGTGGAGGCTCCGGCCGACCACGGTGACCACCTCGGTCTCCTCGGCAGGCCAGCACAGTCGGGCGCGGGCCAGCGTCACCGAAGAGAGCGCGGGCAGGATTTCGACCTTCCCGAACCGGGCGGCCAAGGTCGTGCCGATGCCGGACAGCAGCGGGTCGCCACTGGCCAGCACGCAGACGCGGCGGCCTTCGTGCGCGGCGAACAGCGCGTCGAGGCCTGCCATGAGGGGGCTGGGCAGCGGCACTTTCTCGATGCTGTCGGGCAGGTAGGCGAGATGGCGCGGTCCGCCGATGACGACGTCGGCGCTGGTGACCGCCGCGCGGGCGGATTCACTCAGCCCGGAGAGGCCGTCGGCCCCGATGCCGACGACGGTCAGTGGTGATTTTTCGCGCACTCGCGGCACGCTAGCTCACGCTTTTCCTGTGCGATGATCGGCCGGGCCACCGCCGCCGAACCGGGAGTCAGAGCTTGAAGCCTTACCCGTTCACCGCCGTTGTCGGGATGCAGGAGCTACGGCTGGCGCTGGTGCTTTCGGCGATTTCGCCCGCGATCGGCGGGGTGCTGGTGCGTGGCGAGAAGGGCACCGCGAAGTCGACCATGGTGCGTGCGCTGGCCGGTTTACTGCCGAGCGTGGACGTCGTCGAGGATTGCCGGTTTTCGTGTGATCCGGCGAGCCCGGACCCCGGCTGCCCCGACGGCCCGCATGGCGGCGCGTCGAAGCGGCGGCCCGCGCGGCTGGTCGAACTTCCGGTCGGCGCGGCCGAGGACCGCGTGATCGGCTCACTCAACCTGGAACGCGCGCTCGGCGAAGGCGTCACCGACTATCAGCCAGGGCTTTTGGCCGCCGCGCACCGCGGGCTGCTCTACGTCGACGAAGTGAACCTGCTGCACGACCATCTCGTCGACACGCTGCTCGACGCCGCCGCCATGGGCCGCGCGACGGTCGAGCGCGAGGGTGTTTCGGTGTCGCACGCGGCGCGGTTCGTGCTGATCGGCACCATGAACCCCGAGGAGGGTGAGCTGCGCCCGCAGCTGCTCGACCGGTTCGGGCTGACCGTCGAGGTCGCGTCCAGCCGTGATCCCGAGCAGCGGGTGCAGGTGGTCCGGCGGCGGCTGGCTTACGAAGCCGACCCGGACGGTTTCGCCGACCAGTACGCCGAAGACGACGCCAAGCTGGCGTCGGAGATCGAGGCGGCCCAGGCATTGCTGCCGAGTGTGCGGCTCGGCGACGACGCGCTCCGGCAGATCGCCGAGGTCTGCGCTTCGTTCGAGGTCGACGGAATGCGTGCGGACATCGTCACGGCGCGAACGGCCGTCGCGCACGCCGCGTGGTCCGGTCGCGAAGACGTGACCACCGACGACATCCGCGTGGCCGCCCGGCTCGCGCTGCCGCACCGGCGCAGGCGAAACCCGTTCGACGCGCCGGGAATCGAGGAAGAGCAGCTCGAACAGGCACTGCGTGACGCCGAACCGCCGCAGGGCCCGGACGACGACGGCCCTGGCTCCGGCTCCGAGCCGCCCGCCGAGCAGGAGCCCCCACCGGCCGGAAGCTCTGACGACCAGCCTGGTGACGGGCAGGGGACGCAAAGTGGCCAGCAGACGGTCGGCTCGGGGAAACCGTTCAAGGCCAGGCTGTTCACCCTCGACGGCACGGGGGAGGGCGCGCACGGCCGCCGGTCGCGGGCGATCACCGACACCGGGCGGACGATCGGCGTGAAGCCGTCGAGTGTGCGCGAAGGGCATCCGCACCTGCTCGCCACGATCCGGGCGGCGGCGCCGCATCAGCGTGCCCGCGGGCGTGACGGCGCCGGGCTTGAACTGCGCGGCCAGGATCTGCGGTTCGCGTTGCGGGAAGGGCGTGAGGGGAACCTCGTGCTGTTCTGTGTGGACGCTTCGGGCTCGATGGGCGCCAAGACACGCATGCGTGAGGTCAAATCGGCCGTGCTGTCGCTGCTTTTGGACGCTTACCAGCGCCGGGACAAGGTCGGCCTCGTGACGTTCCGCGCCGCCGAGGCCGAACTCGCGTTGCCGCCGACGATCAGTGTCGACGCCGCCGCGTCGCGCCTGGAAGGCTTGCCGACCGGCGGGCGCACGCCGCTCGCGGAAGGACTTTTGAAGGCCGCCAACGTGTTGCGGCTCGAAGCGATCCGCGACCCGAGGCGTCGGCCACTGCTGGTCGTGGTGACCGACGGCCGCGCGACCAGTGGCGCCGACGCCGTCGCGCGCTCACGTCAGGCGGCCGATCTGCTGGCGGGCACCGGTGTCGCGGCCATCGTGATGGACTGCGAGAGCGGGAAGATGCGCCTCGGGCTCGCCGCGGAACTGGCGGCCCGGCTCGGCGCCGAGCACGTGCCGCTGGCCGAAGTCGCCGCCGAATCGCTCGCGGGCGCGGTGCGCGCCAGGACCGGGAGGGCCGCGTAATGCCCCAGGGCAAACCGGAAGTCGTGCCCCAGGACGGGCTCACCACGCGTCAGCGACGCAACCGTCCGCTGCTCGCCGTGCACACCGGCGCGATGAAGGGCAAGTCGACCGCGGCGTTCGGGATGGCGCTGCGCGCGTGGAACCAGGGCTGGTCGATCGGCGTGTTCCAGTTCGTCAAGTCGGCGAAGTGGAAGGTCGGCGAGGAGACCGCGTTCCGCGCGCTCGGCCAGGTGCACGACGACACCGGCCAGGGCGGGCCCGTCGAGTGGCACAAGATGGGCGAGGGCTGGAGCTGGGCGCGCAAGTCCGGCACCGACGAGGACCACGCCGCCAACGCCCGCGACTGCTGGGCCGAGATCAAGCGCAGGCTGCTGGCCGAGCAGCACGACTTCTACGTGCTCGACGAGTTCAGCTACCTGCTGCACTGGGGCTGGATCGACGTCGACGACGTGGTCGAAGCGCTCACCTCGCGCCCAGGGCACCAGCATGTCGTGATCACCGGCCGCAACGCGCCCGCGAAGCTCATCGAGGCCGCCGACCTGGTCGTCGAGATGACCAAGATCAAGCACCCGATGGACGCGGGCCAAAAGGGCCAGCGGGGCATCGAATGGTAGCGCGGCCGACCGTGCACGACCTCCACCACCACGGCGACCGTGAGGTCGGCGCTGGCCTGGTGGATCTCGCGGTCAACGTCCGCCTGCCCGCTCCGCCGGACTGGCTGCGCGCCGAACTCGCCGCCGCACTCGGCGATCTCGCCGCTTATCCTGACGTCACCGCGGCCACGGAAGCCTTGGCGGCAAGGCACTCTCGCCCTGCGTATGAAGTTTTGCCGACGGCCGGAGCCGCCGAAGCGTTCACCTTGATAGCCACCTCCTTCAGTCCGCGTAAAGCTGTCGTGGTGCATCCGCAGTTCACCGAGCCGGAAGCCGCTCTCCGAGCCGCCGGTCACGCGGTGCACCGCGTTCTTCTCTCTCCTGACAACGGATTCCGGCTCGGCTCAGTTCCCGGTGACACAGTTCCCGAGGACGCCGATCTCGTGTTCGTGGGCAATCCGACCAACCCGACTTCAGTTCTACACCCGGCCACCGACATTTTGGCGCTCGGCAAACCGGGACGGCTGGTCGTCGTAGACGAAGCCTTCCTCGACGCGGTCCCTGGCGAGACGGAAAGCCTTGCCTCACAATCACTTCCGGGCTTCGCGGTGCTCCGCAGCCTCACCAAGACGTGGGGTATCGCCGGACTCCGCGCGGGCTACGTGCTCGCCGAAAGATCCATTGTGGACAGACTGCGCGCCGTGCAGCCGCCCTGGTCGGTGTCGTCACTGGCCGCCGTCGCGATGATCGCGTGCAGCCGCCCGTCCGCTTTGGAGGAAGCCGAAAAGCTCGCCATCGCCGCGGAACACGACCGTGATTACCTCATCTCGGGCTTGCAGGAACTCGGCATACCAGTGCTGGGCGAGCCGAGGGGACCGTTCGTGCTGGTCCGTTTGCCGCATGCAGACCGAATTCGCTTGACCTTGCGCGAAGCCGGTTTCGCTGTTAGGCGCGGCGACACTTTTCCCGGGCTGAGCACGGAATACCTGCGCATCGCCGTGCGTGACCGTGAAACGACCGATGCCTTCCTCCGTGCCCTGCTTTCGGCGGGTATTCGCTGACCGGGAGCGCGGTTAGGGTGTTCTCCCATGCGTCGCTGCCTGCTGCTCGCCGTCCTGTTGATCGCCAGTTTCGCCACTCCCGCGTACGCCGCGCCCGCGCCGGGCGCGCCCGGCATCGCGTCGGCGTGGACCAGCGGCGCCAAGGAAGGACTCGGCACGTCGGCGACCACGACGTCCAAGCTCTGGTACACCCTCGGCCAGGGCATCGTGAACGAGATCTACTACCCGCAGGCCGACACCCCTGACGTGCAGGACCTGCAGTACATGGTCAGCGACGGCACGAGTTTCACCGACGAGGAGAAGGTCGCCACCACCCACCAGGTGAGCCTCGCCGACCCGGATTCCCTGACGTACCAGCAGGTCAACACCGCGAAGAACGGCCGGTACCGGATCACCAAGACCTACGTGACCGACCCGGCGCGCGCGACGCTGCTCATCCGCACCCGGTTCCAGGTCCTGACCGGCGGTGCGCTCAAGCTCTTCACGCTCTACAACCCCTCGCTCGGCAACTCCGGCATGGGCGACACCGGCGCGACCGCGAACGGCCAGCTCCAGGCCAGTGACGGCAACGTCGCGAGCGCGCTCGCCAGCTCGACCGGCTTCACCGCCTTGAGCAGCGGCTACTCCGGCACGTCGAGCGACGGCTGGCAGGACCTGACCCAGCACCGCGCGCTGACGAACCAGTACACCAGCGCCGACGCGCCGGGAAACCTCGTGCAGACCGCGCAAATCCCGGTCGGCACGGACACGACGTTCACGCTCGCACTCGGCTTCGGCACGAGCCGAGCGGAAGCGTCGAGCACCGCGACGGCCTCACTGAACAGCGGCTGGTCGGCGGTTTCGGCGAGCTACCAAACTGGCTGGCACACCTACCTCAACTCGGTCGCCGCGCCGCCGTCGAGCACCACCGGGATCACCCAGCAGTACAAGACCGCGGTGATGACCATCAAGGCACACGAGGACAAGACCTATCGCGGCGCCTTCGTCGCGTCGCTGAGCATCCCTTGGGGTGACGCACAGAACGCCGATTCCTGTTGTGCCGCCGGGTATCACGCAGTTTGGGCCCGCGACCTCTACCAGATGGCGACAGCCGAAATCGCCGTCGGCGACTCGGCGGCGGCCAACCGCGCGCTCGACTACCTGTTCAACGTCCAGCTCCGGCCCGACGGGTCGTATCCGCAGAACACCCGCCTCGACGGCACCCCCGTCTTCGGGAGCCTGCAGATGGACGAGGTGTCGTTCCCGATCATCCTCGCCTGGCAACTCGGCCGCCGCGACGCCGCGACCTACGCGAAGATCAAGCCCTCAGCCGAATTCGTCTCGCACCGCGGCCCGTCGACCCCGCAGGAACGCTGGGAGGAGGCTGGCGGCTTCTCGCCGTCCACGCTCGCCGCGGAGATCGCCGCGCTCGTCTGCGCCGCCGACCTGGCGACCGCGAACAACGATCCCGGAGCCGCGTCCTACTACCTCCAGGTCGCCGACTCCTGGCGCGCGCAGGTCGACAACTGGACCTACACGACCACGGGATCGCTCGCGTCGCACGGGTATTACGAGCGCATCGACGACAACGGCAACCCCAACGACGGCCACACCCTCGGCATCGCCAACGGCGGCGGGAACTGGGACGAGCGCACGGTCGTCGACATGGGCTTCCTCGACCTGGTCCGGCTCGGTGTCAAGCGCGCCGACGACCCGCACATCACCGACTCGCTCAAGGTCGTCGACGCCAAGATCCGCGTCACCACGCCAGCGGGCGACATCTGGTACCGCTACAACCACGACGGCTACGGCGAAACCGCCGACGGCAGGCCGTACACCGGCGTCGGCATCGGCCGCCTCTGGCCGGTGCTCACCGGCGAACGCGGCGAATACGCGCTCGCGACCGGCGCGCTCGGCACCGGCTACCTGCGCACGATGGCCGCGACGGCCAACGCGGGCGGCCAGATCCCCGAGCAGGTCTGGGACCGAGGCACCACGATCGGCACCGGCACCGGTTCCGCGACGCCGTTGGCTTGGGCGCAGGCACAATTCGTGCGGCTCGCCGTGTCGCTGAGCACGGGCAAGAACGTCGAGACGCCTTCGGTCGTAGCGAAGCGCTATCAGGGGTAGTCAGGCCGCCAGAAATGCGAGCGTGGCGGCCACCGTGGCCTCGACGCAGGCGCCGAGCACGTCGCCGGTGACGCCACCGAGCCGTTGGCGGCAGCGGGCGAGCAGCAGCGCCGCGACCACGTACCCGGCCACGATCGCGAGCGGCCCGCTCCACCAGCGCAGGCCGGGGGAGAGGCTCGCCAAGCCCGCCGCCGCGAGCAGCACGCCCGCGGCCGCGCACCGGGGAACCGACTCGGCGACGGTCGCGCCGAGGCCCGATGGCCGGGCGGACGGGATACCGCGCACGCAGCAGAGCGAGAGCACGCACCGGCCTGCGAGCACCGCGATGACGACCGCGACGATCCCGTGTCCACGCAGGATCGTCCCGGTCAACGCTCCACATTGGACAAGCAGCACCAGCACCAGCGTGAGCACCCCGGTCGGCCCGGAATCACCGCGCCGCATGACGTCCAGCGCCCGCTCGCGGTCATACGACGCGCCGAGCCCGTCCGCCGTGTCGGCCAAGCCGTCCCAATGCAACCCCCGACTGCCGAGCGCGACCGCGCCCAGCGCCAGCGCCGCCGTCGCGAGCGGGAACAGGCCCACCGCGTCGCCGCCCCAGACGATCAGGGCGGCCACGGCGGCGAGCGGGGTCGACGCCGGCGCGGCGAGCAGCATCGCGCCGCGCGCGACGCGCTGGTCGATGACCGTGGGCGCGGGCACCGGGATGGTGGTGAGCGTGCCCACGGCCATGCGCAGGGAGTTCAGCAAGGCTTACGAGCCCAAGTCGGCGAGCAGGCCCATGTCGGCCAGGATCGCGCGCGCTGCGCGCAGCGTCGGCACGGCTTGGACAGCGCCGCTGCCCTCACCGAGACGCAGGCCGAAATCGAGGATCGGCTCCAAGCCCAGCGCCTTCAGCGCGAACGCCTGAGACGGCTCGGTCGACCGGTGCCCGGCAAGCCACCAGCGCTCCGCGCCCGGCGCGATCTCACGCGCGACCACGGCCGCCGCCCCGGAGAACACGCCGTCGAGCAGCACGGGAACGCCACGGACGGCGCCCTGCACGAGGAACCCGGCCGTCGCCGCGGCGCAAGCACTGCCCAGCGCGGTCAGCAGCGCGAACGGCTCCTGGACCGCCCCGGCGCGAGCCAGCGCGGCCGAAACCACCGCGACCTTGCGCTGCCTGCCCGCTTCGTCGATGCCCGTCCCGGTGCCGACCACCTCGTCGGCAGGCAGTCCGAGCCGCGCCGCGACCAGCGCCGCCGCGACCGCGGTGTTCCCGATGCCCATGTCGCCGGGGATCAGCAGGTCCGCGCCCGCGTCGATCTCCTCGTCCGCGATCGCCCGCCCGGCCTCGAAGGCACGCAACGCCTCGCCGGGCGCCAGCGCGTCCTCGACGTCGATGGACCCGGAGCCACGCCGGATCTTGTGCGCCAGGACCTCGGCGGGCACGCCCTCGAGGTCATCGTCGACCGCGATGTCCAGCACCCGGACCTGCGCTCCGACGAGCCCGGCGAGCACGCTGACCCCGCTCTTCCCGGCCAGGAACACGCGCACCATGGCCGCGGTGACCTCGCGCGGGTACGCCGAGCAGCCGCTGACCCCGTGGTCACCGGCGAAGACGACCACGCGCACGTCGGTCAGCTCGCGCGGCGGCACGCTGCCGTGCGCGGCGCTGAGCCAGGCGGCCAGGTCTTCCAGCCTGCCGAGCGCGCCGAGCGGTTTGACCAGCCCGTCGAGCCTGGTGCGGGCGGCCGCGTAGGCCGTTTCGTCGGGAAGCGGGATTGTGAAAGTCACGTCGGCTCCTAGTGCAGGTCGAGCGCACGCCCCGCGACGACCAGCCGGACCCGGTCGGATTCGGCGGCCACGCGGCTGTTCAGGGTGCCCAGCACATCACGGAAAAGCCTGCCGGAGAACGTCGCGGGCACCACACCGCTGCCGACCTCGTTGCTGACCGCGACGATCGGCACGTCGGCGCTCGCCCAGGCGGCGAGGAAGTCCTCGAGCCGGTCGTCGAGACGGCGCTCCCAGCCCTTGCGCTGGTCCCAGGCGCCGACGTCGTCGAGCACGCGGCTGAGCCAGGTGCCGAGGCAGTCGATCAGCAGCGGGCTGCGGGCGCTGCGCAACACCGACGTCAGGTCGCTGGTCTCGACCGTCCGCCAGCTCGACGGCCTGCGCGCGCGGTGCGCGGCGACCCGCGCGGCCCATTCGGGGTCGTCGTCGGTCGGCGGCAGCCCGGCGGCCACGTACACGACGTCGCCATGCCGGGCCATCAGGTCCTCGGCGTGCCGGGACTTGCCCGATCTGACCCCGCCGAGTACCAGCACCTTGCCGTCTTCGCGCCCGTAGGAGCGCAGGGTGCGCGCCGCGGTCTCCAAAAGCGCCGCGAGCCGGAGCGTCAGCTTGGTCATAACCCCGCATTCTGGTGTAAACGCTACTGTTCGCCACGTGCCACGCTGTAGATCTTCCCAAGCGGCCGGGCTTGTCGCAGGGTACGCGGCCGACGCCGGTTTCGGTGAGTCCCGCACGCCCCATCCTGCCGCGGTCGCGCGATGAGGGGCCTGCTCGTCGCCGGCACCACGTCCGACGCGGGAAAGAGCCTGGTCACCGCCGGAATCTGCCGCTGGCTCGCCCGCCAGGGCCTGCGTGTCGCGCCGTTCAAGGCGCAGAACATGTCGAACAACTCGATGGTCTGCGCGGACGGCGCCGAGATCGGCCGCGCCCAATGGGTCCAGGCGCGCGCGGCGATGGTCGAGCCCGAGGCCGCGATGAACCCGGTACTCCTGAAGCCGGGCAGCGACCGCCGCAGCCACGTCATCGCGCTCGGCAAACCGTTCGGCACGCTGGAGGCGGGCGAGTACGCGACCGGCAGGGCAGGCCTCGCCGAGATCGCCTTCGACACGTTCGCCTCGCTACGCACCCGCTTCGACGTCGTCATCTGCGAGGGCGCGGGCAGCCCGGCCGAGATCAACCTCCGCGCGGGCGACTACGTGAACATGGGCCTCGCCCGCCGCTTCGGCCTGCCGGTGGTGGTCGTCGGCGACATCGACCGGGGCGGGGTGATGGCCTCGATGTTCGGGACGCTCGCCTTGCTCAGCGCGGAGGACCAGGCCCTGATCTCAGGCTGGATCGTCAACAAGTTCCGCGGCGACGTCGGCTTGCTCCGCCCGGGCCTGGACACCCTGGACCGGCTCACCGGTCGTCCAGTGCTCGGCGTGATCCCCTGGCTCCACGACGTGTGGATCGACTCCGAAGACGCGCTCGCCGCCGCGGGCTGGGGTTCCTCGGGCGGCACGCTGCGGGTCGCGGTCGTCCGGTTCCCCCGCGCCTCGAACGCGACCGACGTGGACGCGCTGGCCGCGGAGCCGGGCGTCTCGGTCACCCTGACGGCCGACCCGGACACGGTCGCCTCCGCGGACATCGTGGTACTGCCGGGGTCCCGCGCGACCGTCGACGACCTGCGCTGGTTGCGGGAGCGCGGCCTCGCCGACGCGGTGCTGCGGCGGTCCGGGCCGGTGCTGGGGATCTGCGGCGGGTACCAGATGCTGGGGTCGGAGATCGACGACGACCTCGAGTCCGGCGCCGGGCTTGTGAAGGGCCTCGGGCTGTTGCCGACGCGGGTGGCTTTCGCGGAGTCGAAGGTGCTCGCGCGGCCTGAGGGTTCTTGGCGCGGGCATCGGGTGGAGGCTTACGAGATCCACCACGGCGTGGCCGCGCGAACCGGTGAGGCGGAGGCTTTTCTCGACGGGTTCCGGTCGGGGAACGTCTGGGGGACCATGTGGCACGGCGCCTTCGAGAACGACGGCTTCCGGCGTGCTTGGCTCACCGAAGCCGCCGCCTCCGCGGGCCTCACCTGGACGCCCGCGGAAGGCGCGCCGGGCTTCGGTGCGCTGCGTGAGTCCATGCTCGACCGGCTCGCCGATGCGGTCGCGGAAAACCTCGACACTGGCGCGCTTTTGCGCCTCGCTGAGCGCGGGGCGCCTGCAGGCCTGCCGTTTGTTCCGCCTGGGGTGTAAGGACTTGCGGGCGGTCTTCGCTTTGTGACACGGCTGGCTTTTGGTCTGGGTCTGTTTGGGTCGGATCTAAAGACATCCCGTATGGACATTTCCGCTCCGGGGTCGGGTGGTGTTTGGGGTCGCCGCGGAAATATCCATACGGACCGAGGGCACGGTGGTCGGTTTTCGTTGTGGCTCACCAGAAACCCCGGCCGGTACTCGCTGCCCGCCTGAGCGCTGGGTCGGCCAGCTCGACGTGTGTCTAGTGGCATATGACTCTGGACGCTGGTAGTGTGGATTGCATGATCAGCACCGAAAGTCCTGACACCGCAGTACCACCGGAGTGGTGGCGCTGCGACAAAGACACGCTGCTGCTGGCCTACGTTGCCCGCGAACGAGAAAAACGGCGTTTGGAGGCCGAGCAGGGACAAATCCTGGCGGAGATCGAATCCCGCGGAGTGAAGGAGGTAACCGGCTACGCGACCTTGCCGGGGATGCTGGTGGACTGGGTGCAGATCAAGCACTCCGAAGCGAAAGCCCGCGTCGACCGTGCCCGCGCACTCAACCCACGCCAAGACGGCGGCACTCGGATCCCAGCGCTCGCACCACATGCCGCCGCAGCAGCACTGGCCGGTGATCTGGGAGCGGCGCAGTTGGATCCGATCATCGCCGCCCTCGGCGCACTCCCACCCACAGTCTCAGCAGAAGACCGCGACACCGGTGAGCAGATTCTGGTGAATCTCGCCCGCACCGCAGGGCCTCGGCAGATCAGCCACGCGGCGAAAAACCTGCGGGATCGGCTTGATCCGGACGGGCGCGAGCCGAAAGACCCCGATCCAGCTGAGCCGCGCCATGAACTCGGGTTCGTGACCCACCGCGACGGCACCCACGGCATAAAAATCAAAACCGACGCCGAAACCATCGCCCGGTTGAAAGCAACCCTGGATCCACTCGTGAAACCTCGCCCGGCATCCGAGGAAGAAGGGCGGGACACCCGCTCGCAGTGGGAACGGTTGGGGGATGCGTTCGCCGCCTTTGTTCGTATCGGCATGGGCAACCCGAAGATCCCGAGCCAGGCTGGGGACAGTGTGCATGTCGTGGTCACCGTGGGCCTGGACGAACTCAAGACCGGGATCGGGCGGGCCTGCCTCGATTTGGTCGGGGATATCAGCGCCACCGACGCACGCCTGCTCGCCTGTGACTGCAAAGTCATCCCGGTCACCCTCGGCTCCCACGGCGAACCGCTCGATGTCGGCAGGGCGCAACGCCTCGCCACCCCGGCCCAGCGTCGGGCGCTGGCGATCCGCGACGGTGGCTGCGCCTTCCCCGGCTGCGACGCGCCCCCACAGCAATGCACCGCCCATCACATCGTTTTTTGGGCTCATCACGGGGAAACCCGAATCGACAATCTCGTGCTGGTATGCGGCAAGCATCACCGGCTGATCCACAACAGTGACTGGGAGGTACGGATCGCCAGCGACGGGTATCCCGAGTTCATTCCACCGGCGTTCATCGACCCCGCGCGGGCACCCCGCCGCAACACCATGCACACCACCCGAACCTGACCCGCCAGCATCAAACGAAAAGTCACATTCGGGCTCCGTGAGGCCCAGCAGTCGATCGCCACCATAGTTCCAGACCCCACCTAGGCGTACAGCAAGCAAGTATCAGCCAGGGTTTCTGGTGGCTATATCGGCTTCTGCTGACGCCGTTTGTCGGTCTCGTTCGGCACCGATCGCGACTGAGGACCTGGAATAGCACCTCGGCTCTGCGGCGATCGAGCTGCATGTAGTCGAGTTCGTCGATGCAGAGCAGATCGGCCTATGACGGGGCGCTCCAAGAATCGGGCCATCGCCGGGGTCACGTCGGCGATGGACAGTTTGATGACGGGCGCAGCCGCTGAGTGAGCAGGCTCGTGGGGCGCTCGCGTCGATGAGGGAAATGCCGCCGGTCTCGTCGCCGTCGTCGATGTAGGTGCAGAGCACCGGGTGGAACGAGCAGTCCTCGTAAATGTCACCAGGGTGAATCTCGCCCGCGCTCGGCGAGCATCGCCCGGAGTCTTCCGTGTCGTCGCGTGCCGGTCGCCAGTCAAGCATCGACGGCCGGCAGCCACGTTACGACGAGAGCTACCTTGTGGTGGCCGTGTCCCTAGCTTCTGGTCAGGAGCCACGAAAAAGGTAACGGGGGATTCTCGTCGCTGACCGCGACAGATCAGGACAGATCAGTTCGTTCCTTGGCGGACGTCCGTCCCTTGTTCGGCGAAAGCCTTGAAGTCCTGCATGTGCTGCCGCGACTGCTTTCGGAAGACACCGGGCAGCAGACGCCCCATCAGTCGCATCGGCAACCCGTCGAACCGGAACTCGCTTTCGCTCTCCCATAGCGTCGTGTCCGGGCCGGCGTCGATGATCCGGTCGCGCTGGGCCTGCCACATGCCCTCGGCCAGGATCTCACGGTCGTAGTGCACGACGACCGAACTGGGGAGGGCGTGCAGGCTGCCCAGCCATTTCGGCAGGTGCGCCGGGTCGGCGATCAGCCGGATCACTTTCTCGCGTGGCAGGCCGATCTCGATCGAGGTGGTGTACTTCATCGGGCGTTCGTTCCGGGGACGTAGAACGCGGTAGTGGCTTCGACCGCGGACGCCACCTGGTCCGGATCGCCGCCGGCGGCCAGGTGGGCTTCGCCCCATGCCGCTGCGCTGCGCCGAGTGAACTCGCGCCCCTCGGGCAAGGTCCGGAACTCCTCGTGGTCGAGGGGCTCGCCGTCGGCCAGGAACCGGGACAGGGCAAGGAGATGCAGGTCCCAGCCCACGCCGCCGGCGCCGGGGCCGTAGGTCGGGAACATGGGCTCCCCGACGGCCGCCGCATGGACCAGTTCGAGCTCCGTGTCTCCGGCAGGGCCTGGGGACAGGCGCACCTCGACCTCGCTCGTACCCGGCCACTCGTCGGCGTCCGGGCCGAAGAGCCAGGACACCCGCAGCAGCCGCGGCGGATCGCACTGGAGGATCTCGCCGTGCTCACCGCCGTCCAGCTCGAACGACCCGCCGAGCCGCAGGTCTCCGGTGACCGGCTTCAACCAGCGGCCTAGCCGCTCGGGGTCGGTGATGGCGTTCCACACGTCGTCGACCGGCGCGTCGTAGCGACGCCGCAACTCGATCGTGTACGCGTCGCCAGCGGGCAGGGTTGCCGCGCCCATCTTCCGGCGGGCGGCGGCCAGCTCGTCCAGTATGTCTTTCACGTCGTGTTCCTTCCGCTGGTGGCGGCACCTGAGGTCCGGGATGCGCGTCTGCCGCGGGCCAGCTCCGTTCCCAGGGCGTCGAGGCGCTGGTTCCAGAGCCCGCGAAACCGGTCCAACCACGCGTCGACCTCGCTCAGCGGCGAGGGTTCGACGGCGTAAAACCGGCGGGCCCCCTCAGCCCGGACCGACGCGAATCCGCTCTCGCGCAAAACGCGCAGATGCTGGGAGACAGCAGGCTGGGACAGTGCGAACTCGGCCCGGATCACCTCCGTGATCGCGCCCGAGGTCTGCTCACCGTCGGCGAGCAGCTCGAGAATGCGACGGCGCACCGGGTCACCGAGGATGTCGAAGGCGTGCACGGCCAGGATCGTATCAGGAATGGCTTATATAAGCCTAGGCTGGTATCCCGTCTTTAGTTGCGGGTGAAGCGCAGGGCGTCCCGGACCTTCTTTTCCTCGGCGAGCCCGTTGTCCTGCGCCTGGTTCGCCAAGGCTTCCTCGAGCTGCTTCGCGTCGCCCGCGGCGGCGGCCTCCGTCCAGTCGACCAGTTCGGCGCGTTTCTTGGCGACCCAGTCGTTGATCAGCGGCTGCATCTCGGGTGACCAGGGCGCGCTTGTCAGTTCCAGCACCTCCCACCAGACGATCTGCTGCATGGCGCCGGCTTTCTCGCTGCGTTCGGTCCACTGGCCGCGCAAGGCCTGGAATTTCGGGAACTCGCGGTTGTACGACTGGACGGTGACCGCGTACCGCTTCTGCTCGACCGTGTAGGGCGTGCCGTTCTGCAGGACCGGTTTGCGGATGACGCCTGCCGGACTCATGTAGATGCAGGTGATCCAGCGGACGTGTCCTTGCCAGCCGCTGTCCTTGGGAAAGAGGAAATGGATGTCCAGCGGGGGATAGTTCGAGTCGTGGTCGAGGAACTCCTCGGACGCCGCGGCGCACTCCTCCGAGCCCATGCGATCGAGTTCGTTCTGGCCGGGAAAGTTGTTCTCGGACAACAGGATTCGCGCGTAGACCTCGCCGTCGTGGAGGTCGTCGCAGCGCACGAGTGAGACGGCGACCGTGATGTCCGCCGTGGTCTTCGTGAAGCAGTCGTGTTCCTTCAGGCTGGTCGCGGCGACCGTGTGGCCGTCGGGAAGCCGGACGTCGTCGTCTCCGAAATGATCGCCGCCGCCCCTGAGCTGGACGATGGCCGGCCGAGCACGCCGCCGATCAGGCCGAACACCAGCGCGGCGACCGCGAACCCGTCGGTTCCGCCGGCCGGGCGGTATTCGGGAGGCGGCGCGTCTTCGTAGCTCGGGCCGCGCGGTGGCAGGACAGGGCGTGGTTCGTCGGACATGGTTCCCCCTCGCGAGTGCCCCGACCCGAGCAAGATCCTAGGCGATCATGGGCGCAGTGCGCGCAGCAATAACGCGACCACCGAGTCGCAGTACTCGGTGCTCAGCGGGCCCGTGCGCAGCAGCCAGCGGTAGTAGAACGAGCCGTAGAACAGGTCGACCGCCGCGTCCAGGTCGGCGTCGGCGATCTCGCCCGCGCGGACGGCCACCCGCAGGCGTTCCTTGGTGGCTTCCAGCCACGGTCCGAGCAGGCGCTCATTCAGTTGCCGCGCAAGCTTTTCGTCGTTTTGGATCGCCGTGAGCAGTGAGCGGTAGAAGCGGGCGAACGAGGCGTCCGCCAGCTGGCCGACGGTCGAGGTGAGGACCAGGCGCAGGTCGGCCTCGAGGTCGTCGGTGGTCGGGAAGGTCAGGCCCGCGTCGGCGTTCGTCAAAGCCAGATAAGCGTCGAGGACGACAGCGCCTTTGTCAGGCCACCAGCGGTAGATCGTCTGCTTGCCGACGCCGGCGCGTGAGGCGACGCCTTCGATGGTCAGCTTCTGGTAGCCGACTTCGCTGACCAGTTCCGTGGCGGCGGTGAGGATCGCCTGGCGGGACCGCTCGCTGCGGCGGGCTGGGTCGGGGGTCTTGACGTGCTCCGGCATGGGTGTCATCGTAGCACCAACGAGACGAGACGGATCGTCTCGTCAACTCGAAGGAGAAAGATCATGAACGACCGCGTCTGGTTCATCACCGGGATCAGCAGGGGCTTCGGCCGCCTCATCGCCGAGCACGCGCTCGCCGCGGGGGACCGGGTGATCGGCACCGCGCGCCAGCCGCTCGACGAGCTGGTCGCCGAGCATGACGGCAGACTCGTCGTGCTGCCGCTGGACGTCACCGATCGCGCGGCCGTCTTCGCGACCGTCGAGAAGGCGGTCGAGGCATTCGGGCGGATCGACGTCGTCGTCAACAACGCGGGGCACGGGCTCGCGGGCACCGTCGAGGAGGTCAGCGAGGCGGACGCGCGTGCCTTGCTGGACACCAACTTCTTCGGCGCGCTGTGGGTGACCCAGGCCGTGCTGCCGCGGCTGCGGGCACAGGGATCCGGGCACATCATCCAGATGTCGAGCGTGTCCGGACTGATGGGCGTGCCGACGCTGGGGCTCTACTCGGCGAGCAAGTTCGCGCTGGAAGGCCTGAGCGACTCGCTCGCGCAGGAGCTCGCGCCGTTCGGGATCCACGTGACTCTGGTCGAACCGCGCGTCTACGCCACGGATTTCCTGGGGCACAGCATGAAGTTGTCCACCTTCATGCCCGAGTACCAGCCCGTCCGCGAGGCGCTGATGACCCGGTACGAGGGCGCCGCTCCCGGCGACCCGGCGAGGGTCGCCGAGGCCATGATGAAGCTGGCCGCGAGCGACACCCCGCCGCGCCGCCTGCTGCTCGGGGACGGCGATTTCGACGTCATCCTCGACGTCCACCGGCAGCGGATCAGCGAATGGAGCGAGTGGGAAACGGTCAGCCGGGCTGCGGGCTGAGACCGCGCAGGAAGGCGAGCGACGGCATGAAGAAGTACTCACCACCCTTCAACGTGACGGCCTGCGGGGACGGCGCCGCGGTCTTGGTGACGTCCGAACCCCATTCGGTGGCGTAGGTCGGGTCGTCCTCGCGTGGCCCTTGCCCGATCACCAGATCCCGCCCGGGGTTCGACGCGCCATCGGGCACCCGGGGGAAACCCGCCCCGTTGGCCCAGTTCGTCTGCACGAAGTCGAACTGCTGGCCGATGTTGGAGTTGAACGCCATGAACAGCAGCCCGACGCCACCGGACGGGCGGGCCGACGGCGGAAGATCGGCGTTCGGGTCGTCGAGACGTTCGCCGTAGGTCTGGCCTCGGCGGGCCATGATGTGCAGGCGTTCGGCCTCGACCGGCTCGAAACCGCCGGAACCACGCGGATTGCTCTTGCGGATGTGCGCGTGGAACGGGCACTTGTGGCCCTCGCCGTCACTGTCGTAGCTGAAGTCGTTCGGCACCGGGCCGTGCGCGCCTGCCTCACGATGATCGGTGACGGGAGTGCCGTCCTCGAACCGGCCGACGATCAGCGCGCCCGCCCGTTCCCGGTCTTCGCCCTCGAAACCGAGTTCGTCCGCGAGATCCTGTTCAGCCTGCTTGAACCGGCGCACGTTCTGTTCCAGCTTGCGGAAGACGAAATAACTGCCGAAATGCAGCCCCGGGTCCGGCGCCGCCGGGTCCGCGACGACCACCCTGTCGAGCCCGAAGCGGGGATCCCATTCGTCGACGCCATCGGTGCCGTCACGCTCGTCTTCGTAATCCTCGAGCAGGAATAACGGCTGGCTGCGCCCGTCGACATACCCGAAATGCTCGATCGGGTCACCCTGGGCGTTGAACTGGGTGAACCCGGTCTCCTCGCCGAGAATGATCACCGAATCCGGCATCAGATCCTCGACCTGGCCCCGGCGCGCGGCCATGCCCGCGTCGGTGGCGTCGCCGATCAGCACCACCGCGTCGATGTCCTCGCGGAAGGCCGGATCCCAGCCGGACCTGGGCGGATCGTTGAGCTTGCGCCGGGTCTCGGTCGACTTCATCCCGGTGGTGAACGACCGGTCCGCCGGCCGGTTCTCCTCGGGAATGTCCAGTTTCGCGTAGCCGCTCGCGGTGAGCCCGACACCGACATAAGGCGAGCTCTTGGCACCTTCGTTCTTGAAGGCTTCGATTTCCAGCAAATGATCTTTCGCCGACTTCATCAAACCGGCGAGCCCGGTCAGGAAGGCCGCCGCCTCGGCGGTGTCCTCGAACGCCAGGAACAGCATGGAAAGGTGATCACGAACATGTGCCTTGACTATGTTCGGCTGCAGTTCGTCGAGAATCCGAACCGTTTCGTCCGCTGATTTCCAGCGCAGCGGTTTGGACAGATCGATACTCATCTTGAGTCCCCCTCAAGAGTCGGGTGACACCGGCCCTCCGAATCCCCCTAAGACCCGCAGTGCCACCTTCTGACCCGTCAACGAACAAGGGCTCGTGTGTGTTCCCAACGGTCGGGAACACACACGAGCCCTTACGTATCAAGCCGCGGCGGCGACCGCCTTCTTCGCGAGCACCCGCTCGGCGAGCGCGCCGAACGTCAGCCCGAGCGCGGTCCACAGCACTAGCTGCGTGCCGATCGACGAGACGCGGAAGGTCCACAGCGTCGACGCCGGGAAGTCGCCGACCTCGTCGATGACCGGCATCAGCCACGAGCAGAGCGCCAGCACGACGACATACCCGGCCACACCGAGCAGACCGGCCGTCCAGCCGCCGAGCCTGGCCGCCAGCTTGCGGCTGAGCACCAGCGCCAGCACGGCGACGACCAGCGACAGCGCCACGAACCCGAAGTACAGCCCGGTGCGCTCACCGATCGTCTCCGGCTTGCCGACCGCGGGTGGATTGCCCGGATACTTCAGGAACGGCACCAGGAACACGACCGCGAACGCGAACGCGCCCAGCGCCGCCGCGGTCAGTCTCGGCCGGAGCCTGCCCACCCGCCCGTAGACGAACGCGAAGGCGAGCGAGAACAGCCCGCCGATCGCGGTGCCGTAGACGCCGACGGCGACCAGCAGGCCGAGCGTGCTCTGCACGTCCCGGCTCACCAGTTCCTCTTCGGGCTCCGCCGCCGCGCCGTGGTCGTGGCCCGGCGCTGCCGCGGGGTCGTGCGTGTGGGAATGCGCGGCGCTACCGGCTTCTTCGATGCCGATGGCCGCGTTGATCGACGGCTCGCCGAAGAAGTACGCGAACAAGGTCGCGAGCACACCGGCGATCAGGCCCGCGAGCATGCCGCGGACCAGGAGGGTCCTCATCATGTGCTGTTGTTCCCCGCCCGCGCTCAGTGGCAGGGGAAGGCCAGCAGGTGCCGGCCGTCATGAGCGAACTCGTGGATGTACATGTTGTCGAACAGCGCGAACGCGCCCTGCTCGGCGCCGACGAAGTACACCGCGATCAGGCCGAGCAGCACGGTGAACACCGCCCACGGCAGGATCTCGCGCACCGGGATCCTGATCGGTACCGCGGGGAACGCGGGAGCTACGGCTTGGGTCGTCATAGGGGGAGCCTCCTCGGGCTTGCGCGGCCACTTCGGGAACATGCGACGGGCCCGGGTCTGACTCGCCCGCGGGGTTCACGGGCTCACAGTGGCGCGTCCGTGCGGGTTCTCACCGCTTCCGGAGTCCGTCGCCTAGCGTGGATGAGGGTAGGTGCGGCGGCCTGGGCCGGTCAATGTGAGGTACGCATAAAACCGGGCCACGATCAGTTGCAAGGTGGTTACGGCACGTTCTGGCGAAAAGCCGAAGTGGGCTGTTCGGGTAATACCGTTCCACCACCAGGCTGAGTGAATCTGATGGAGAAAGCGGTTGACCGTGCATAATCTTGCACATGACGCGATCGTTCATGGCTGACGAGATCGCAAGCCAGCCCGCGTGCTGGCGCCAGGCCGCCCAGCTGGTCCACTCAGTGGGAGATCGGTTGCCCGCCAAGGGCGCCAGCGTCGCGGTGGTCGGCTGCGGAACCTCCCGCTACATCGGCGAGTGTTATGCGGCGTTGCGCGAATCGGCCGGGCTCGGGCACACGGACGCGTTCGCCGCGTCGGAGTTCCCCGGCCGCCGCCGCTACGACCACGTGCTCGCCATCTCCCGCTCCGGCACCACGACCGAGGTGCTGCACCTGCTCGAATGGCTGCGCGGGGTCACCCCGACCACGGTGATCACCGCGGTGCCCCGCGAGATCGGCGACCGCGCCGACACGGTCATCGACCTGTCGTTCAGCGACGAGCGCTCAGTGGTGCAGACCAGGTTCGCGACCACCACGCTCGCGCTGCTGCGCACGCACACCGGCGAGGACCTCGCCGAGGCGACGGCGCAGGCGGAGATGCTGCTGGTCGAGCCGGTGCCCGACCGGGTCCGCACGGCGAGCCAGTTCACCTTCCTCGGCACCGGCTGGACGATCGGGCTCGCGCACGAGGCCGCGCTGAAGTTCCGTGAGGCGACGCTGAGCTGGACCGAGTCGTACCCCGCGTGGGAGTACCGGCACGGCCCGATCAGCATCGGCGAGCCGGGCAGGGTGACCTGGATGTTCGGCAAGCCGCCGCCGGGATTGGCCGAGGACGTCGCGAACACCGGCGCGCTGTTCATCGAGAGCAAGCTGGACCCGCTGGCCGACCTGGTGCGTGCCCAGCTGGTCGCCGCGGCGATCGCCACCGACCGTGGTCTGGACCCCGACAGCCCACGGAACCTGACTCGCTCGGTGGTACTGCGGTAAGAATCTCCCCCATGGTGATTACGGCGCTCGACGTCGGCGGGACGAGCATCAAGGCCGCGGTGCTGGACGGCGACCTCAAGACACTGGCGACCAGCCGCGAACCCACCGCCAAGGGCGCGGACGGGCACGCGGTCGCCGACCAGGTGGCCAGGATGGTGGCCGAGCTGGGCCACGACCCGGCGGCCGTCGGCGTGGTCGTGCCCGGCATCGTCGACGAGAACGCCGGTATCGCCCGGTTTTCGGCCAATCTCGACTGGCGTGACGTGCCGCTGCGCGCGCTGCTCGCCGAGCGGCTCGGCATCCCGGTCGCGCTCGGCCACGACGTCCGCGCCGGCGGGCTGGCCGAGTTCAGGGTCGGCGCGGGGCGAGGCTGCACCGAAGCCGCGTTCGTCGCCGTCGGCACCGGGATCGCGGCGGCGCTGCTCGTCGACGGCAGGCTCTACTCCGGCGGCGGGCTCGCCGGGGAGCTCGGCCATGTCGACGTCGGCAACCAGCTCAAGTGCGGCTGCGGCGCGGTCGGCTGCATGGAGATGATCGCCTCGGCGTCGGCGGTCGCCCGGCGCTACACCGAACTGACCGGCGAACCGGCCGACGGCGCCGAAAGTGTCGTACTCGCGGCGCAGAATGGGGACGAGCGCGCGAAGGTCGTGGTGGACGAGACCGTCGACGGGCTCGCGCGAGGCCTGCGGATCTTGGCGACCCTGCTGGCCCCGGAGGTCGTCGTGCTCGGCGGCGGGCTGTTCACGACAGGGGAGTACCTGCTCGACGCCGTGCGCGGGCAGCTGCGGCTGACGTTCCAGCGTGAGCCGGAGCTGCGCCTTGCCGAGCTCGGCCCGGATGCCAGCCGCTACGGCGCCGGGCTGCTGGCGCTCGACCTGCTCAAGCCGTGACGACCGCGAGGCCCTGCTCTTCGAACTCGCGCAGCACGTCGGGGTCGGCCGACTCGTCGGTGATCAGCATGTCCACCGCCGAGGCCGGGCAGATCTGCGCGAACGCCTGGCCGCCGAGCTTCGAGCTGTCGGTCACCACGACGACCTGACGCGCCCGCTCGGCCAGCAGCTTGTTGATGCTGGCCTCGCCCTCGTGGTGCGCGTAGGCGCCGCGCGTCACGTCGAACGCGTCGACGCCGAGGAACACCAGGTCGAGCGTGATCTCGTTGAGCAGCAGCTCGGCGAGCGGACCGGTCAGCTCGAACGAGTGCTGCCGCGCGACCCCGCCGGTGGTGACGATCTTGATGTTCGGCCGCACCGCCAGTTCGTGCGCGATGTTCAGCGCGTTGGTCACCACGGTCAGCGCCGGCGAGACCGAGCCGCGGTCGTTGAAGTCGGCGCGCGTGGCGATGGCGCGGCCGATCTCGGTGGTGGTCGTGCCGCCGTTGAGCCCGACGATCATGCCCCGCTCGATCATCCGCGCCGCGGCCGCGCTGATCCGCTGCTTCTCCGGCGCGTGCCTGGCCGCCTTGTGGCGCAACGGCAGGTCGTAGGCGACGTTGCTGGCGACGGCGCCGCCGCGCGTGCGGGTGAGCAGCTGGCGGCCCGCGAGGTGGTCGAGGTCGCGGCGGATGGTCGCGGGCGACACGTCCAGCTCCTCGGCGGTCTTCTCGACGTCGATCTTGTCGCGCTGGCCCACCATGTCCAACAGCGCGCTGAGCCGCTCGTGCCGGTCCATGCTTCCGCCCCTCTGGTCCGAGTTGAACAACGTACTACCGCTGGAATGTCTCCGTACGCGGTTTCGGTGAATCGAGCCCGGCACGCGGATTCTTCCATCGTCCCCGCGTGAAGTCCGGAAAGTCCACCGGGGCGCCACCCCGTCGGATGGATTCGGCGGACAGCGCGAACGGGGCGCTCCACGCGGCGGAATCGTAGACGTCGATGTCGGGGACCAGGCCCAGCCGCAGTGTCTGGGTGAGCCGGTAGAGCATCAGGAAGTCCATCCCGCCGTGCCCGCCCGGCCCCGGGCCGATGTCCGTCCACAGCCAATGGTCGTAGCTCGCGTACTGCTCGAAGTCACCCCACTCGTGGTCCGTCTGCTTCGGCTCGAGGTAGATCCGCGGCGGGAAGTCCTCGAACGCCCCGCGCGTGCCCGCGAGGTGGTTCAGCCTGCTGTACGGATGCGGGTTGGACACCCCGTGCACCAGGTGGACGACCTTGCCGAGCTCGGTCTGGAGCAGGCTCATGGTGACATCGCCCGCCCGGTACCGCTCGCCGCGGCGCGGATCGCCGCCGGGGAGCACCCGGTCGCGGTAGTCGGCGAGCCCGGCGGCCGGGGTGCTCATCGAGGTCAGCCTGGCGAGCCGGTCGCCACGGTGGATGCCGAGATACCCGGCGACCGGGCCGAGCCCGTGGCTCGGATAGGAGTCACCGTCCCCGTCGGTGTGCCAGCCGCGCCGCCACTGGCCCGCGTAGTAGCTGTCGGACAGCAGAAGCTCGCGCAGGTCGTGCAGGTAACCGCCGGAGGCGTGCAGGGTTTCGCCGAACAGCCCGGCGCGGACCATGCGGAGAACCCGGAGTTCGTTGCGCCCGTAGCAGCAGTTCTCCAGCTGGATGCAGTGCCGCCGGGTCTGCTCCGAGGTGTCGACCAGCTCCCAGAGATCCTCGATCGACGTCGCCAGCGGGCATTCGACGCCGACGTGCTTGCCCGCGCGCATCGCGGTCAGCGCGAGCGGCGCGTGGGAGTCCCACGGTGTCGCGATGTAGACGAAGTCGACGTCGTCGCGCGCGCAGAGTTGCTCGAAATCGGTGCAGGCGGCCGACTCGGGCAGCTCGGCCGATGCGATCGTCGCCGCGACGGCGGCCGGGTCGACGTCGTAGAGCGCGGTGATCCTGGCGCCGGGAATTTCGCGGAACAGGGGGACCATCGAGCGGCCACGCTGGCCGAGCCCGGCGATGCCGAACCGGGCGACGGGCCTCGGCTCGAACGGAACATCCATCATGGACAGTGAGTCTAGTCAGCGGGACAACGCGCACAAGTGCTCGAAACCGGAGCCTTTCAAGCACTTGTGCGCAATGATAGCTAGGCGGCGCTGCCGATACCGGCGCGGCGCACTCCCTTGCCCTGCATGATTTCCTCCCAGTTCCCGGCGCGCGAGACCCTTTCGCGCACCCCGCAGGACATTAACGTGCGCGGTCGGCGGGCGGATATCCGATTCGCGCCGCACCCCGGTGACGCTTTCCGGATAGCCCGACGGTGGCCGACGGTGCCTCCCGGTAGGCCTCGCGGTAGAACTGCGCGAACCGGGACAGGTGCACGAATCCCCAGCGCAGCGCCACTTCGGTGACGGAACCGGTGGCGCGGCCCTGCCGGATCGCGACCAGGTCCTCGTGCACACGCGCGAGGCGGACCCGGCGCAGGTAGCCGAGCGGGCTCAGCCCGAACTGCGCGCGGAAACCCTTCTGCAGCGCGCGGACACTCGTGCGGGCCGCGATGGCCAGGTCGGTCACGGAGATCGGTTCGTGCGCGTGGTCCTCGCAGAACCTGGCCGCGCGCTTGACCGCCTCGGTCATCAGGGTGGCGGGCTGCGCGGTGAGCAGCGGGCTCAGCGAGTGCGGCTGGGCGGTGACCAGCCCGTGCAGCACGAGCTGCTGGAAATGCGAGGCGGCCAGCGGCGACGCGGTGAACAGTCCCGAGCGCCAGGTCTCGGCGTAGGTCTTGATCAGCCCGGTCCAGGCGGTGACGGGCGGATTGTCGGCACGCAGGTCGGTCTCGAAGAGGATCGGCGACGGCACGTCCCTGCCGAGGTACTTGCCCACCGTGCGCTCGATCTGGACGCGGGGCACCTGCAGCACGTACGCGAGCGAGTTCGGCTCGAACCGCACCGACCGGAAGGTCTTCTGGCGGAAGTCGGTGATGTGGTCGAGCGTGCGGGTCTCGTGCCCGTCCCGCAGGGTGATCCCGTCGCCGCGCAAGGTGAGCTGAATCCGGTAGAAGTCCTGCTCGCCGACCATTTTGCCGCTGATGTCGAACTGCGGCTCCGAGAACACCTCGATCAGGTCGAACGGCGCGGCTGGCCCGCTCAGCAGGCCGAACTTGAACTGCCCGGGCCCCGAGGAGAAGGAAAGCGTGCGGGTGCCGAAGTTCTCGGTGATGAAGTCGCCGTAGGAGTCGGCCGCGTCGAGCACGATCTGGTCAACCTCGGCAGCCATCTCGCGATCTTCGCACAAGGTCGTGAGTGGTGCGGTCGGTTCTGACCGGCCGCACCACTCACGACCCGAATCAGGTGAGCGGCCGGTCCGTCGGCGCGATCGGCGCGGGCAGCAGGTCCCGCCCGGTCAGGTACGCGTCGACGCCCGCGGCGGCCGAGCGGCCTTCGGCGATCGCCCACACGATGAGCGACTGCCCCCGGCCCATGTCACCGGCGACGAACACGTTGTCCAGGCTCGTCTTGAAAGCCTTGTCCCGCGCCACGTTCCCGCGCGGGTCGAGTTCGACGTCGAGTGCCTCGAGCAAGCCTTCGCGCTGCGGGCCGACGAAGCCCATCGCGAGCAGCACGAGCTGAGCGGGCAGCTCGCGCTCGGTGCCTTCGACCGGCACGAACTTGCCGTCCGACAGCTTGACCTCGACCAGTTTCAGCGCGCGCACGCGCCCGGCCGAGTCGGCGACGAACTCCTGGGTGTTGACCGAGTAGAGCCGCTCGCCGCCCTCCTCGTGCGCCGACGAGACGCGGTAGATCATCGGGTAGGTCGGCCACGGGTGCGCGGCCGAGCGGGACTCCGGCGGCTTCGGCATGATCTCCAGCTGGGTCACCGATTTCGCGCCCTGGCGGTGCGAGGTGCCCACGCAGTCCGCGCCGGTGTCGCCGCCGCCGATGACGACCACGTCGAGGCCCTCGGCGTTGATCGGGGACACGTCCAGCTCGCCGGCCGCCACCCGGTTGGCGGGCGGCAGGAACTCCATCGCCTGGTGGATGCCGTCGAACTCCCGGCCGGCGATGGGCAGGTCACGCCACGCCGTCGCGCCACCGGCGAGCACCACGGCGTCGTACTCGGTCCGCAGCTGCTCGGCGGTGATGTCGACGCCGACGTTCACGCCGGTCCGGAATTCCGTGCCCTCGGCCCGCATCTGGTCGAGCCGCCGGTCGAGCCGGTGCTTCTCCATCTTGAACTCGGGGATGCCGTACCGCAGCAGCCCGCCGATCTTGTCGGCCCGCTCGAACACCACCACCTGGTGCCCGGCGCGGGTCAGCTGCTGCGCGGCGGCGAGCCCGGACGGCCCGGACCCGACCACCGCGACCTTCTTGCCGGTCTGCGCGGCCGGAGGCTGCGGGACGACCCAGCCCTCGTCGAAGGCGCGGTCGATGATCGAGATCTCGACCCGCTTGATGGTCACCGGGTCGTCGTTGATCCCGAGCACGCAGGCGGTCTCGCACGGCGCCGGGCAGAGCGTGCCGGTGAACTCGGGGAAGTTGTTGGTCGCGTGCAGCCGCTCGGCCGCGTCACGCCAGTCCTCCCGCCACACCAGCGTGTTCCACTCGGGGATGAGGTTCCCGAGCGGGCAGCCCTGGTGACAGAACGGGATGCCGCAGTCCATACAGCGCCCGGCCTGCTTCTGCAGCTTGTCCGACGCGAAGCCTTCGTAAACCTCGCGGTAGTCCAGCAGCCGCAGCGCCACCGGACGGCTCTTCGGCGTCTCGCGCGGGGTGGTCAGAAAGCCCTTGGGGTCAGCCATGTGCGGCCTCCATGATCGCCTCGTTCACGTCGCGTCCGTCCCGCTCGGCCTCGGCCTGCGCGGCGAGCACACGCTTGTAGTCCTTCGGCATGACCTTGCCGAACCGTGCGACGCCGGCCTCCCAGTCCTCGAGCAGCGCCCGAGCGACCGCGGATTCCGTTTCGTCGTAATGCTTTTCGACCGCTTCACGCAGGAACGCGACGTCCTCGTCGTCGAGCGGGTCGACGTCGACCATCTCCGGGTTGACCCGGTGCTTCGGCAGGTCGAGCACGTACGCGATGCCGCCGGACATGCCCGCCGCGAAGTTGCGGCCGACCTCGCCGAGCACCACGATCCGGCCACCGGTCATGTACTCGGCACCGTGGTCGCCGACGCCTTCGACGACCGCCAGCGCGCCGGAGTTGCGCACGCAGAACCGCTCGCCGACCTTGCCGCGGATGAAGATCTCGCCGCTCGTCGCGCCGTAGCCGATCACGTTGCCCGCGATGATGTTCTCTTCGGCGACGATGCGCGTCTCCTTCGGCGGCCGCACGATGATCCGGCCACCGGAGAGACCCTTGCCGACGTAGTCGTTGCCGTCACCGAAGAGCCGCAGCGTGATGCCCTTCGGCACGAACGCGCCGAACGACTGGCCCGCGGTGCCGGTGAACGTCACGTCGATCGTGTTGTCCGGCAGGCCTTCGCCGCCCCACCGCTTGGTCAGCTCGGAGCCGAGCATGGTGCCGACCGTCCGGTTGACGTTGCGGACGGGCAGTTCGAGCCGCACCTTGTCGCCGGAGGACAGCGAGCCCTCGGCGAGCTGGATCAGCGTGTTGTCGAGTGCCTTCTCCAGCCCGTGGTCCTGCTGGCGCTGCTGGTGACGGCGGCCGGCCGGCGCCATCTCGGGCACGTGGAAGATCGGCGAGAGGTCGAGCCCCGACGCCTTCCAGTGGTCGACGGCCTTGCGCTTGTCGAGCATCTCGGCGTGGCCGACCGCTTCGGCGAGCGACCGGAAACCCAGCTCCGCCAGGTATTCGCGGACCTCTTCGGCGATGAACTTGAAGAAGTTCACCACGTATTCGGCCTTGCCGTTGAACTTCTCGCGCAGCTTCGGGTTCTGCGTCGCGACGCCGACCGGGCAGGTGTCGAGGTGACACACCCGCATCATGATGCAGCCGGACACGACCAGCGGCGCGGTCGCGAAGCCGAACTCCTCCGCGCCGAGCAGCGCGGCGATGATCACGTCACGCCCGGTCTTGAGCTGGCCGTCGGTCTGCACGACGATCCGGTCACGCAACCGGTTCGCGAGCAGCGTCTGCTGGGTTTCGGCGAGGCCGAGCTCCCAGGGACCGCCCGCGTGCTTGATCGACGAAAGCGGCGAGGCGCCGGTGCCGCCGTCGTGCCCGGAGATCAGCACGACGTCCGCGTGCGCCTTGGACACGCCAGCCGCGACCGTGCCGACGCCGACCTCGGACACGAGCTTCACGTGGATGCGCGCGGCCGGGTTGGCGTTCTTGAGGTCGTGGATGAGCTGGGCGAGGTCCTCGATCGAGTAGATGTCGTGGTGCGGCGGCGGGGAGATGAGCCCGACACCCGGCGTCGAGTACCGCGTCTTCGCGATCCACGGGTACACCTTCGCGCCGGGCAGCTGCCCGCCCTCGCCGGGCTTCGCGCCCTGCGCCATCTTGATCTGGATGTCGTCGGCGTTGACGAGGTACTCGCTCGTGACCCCGAACCGGCCACTCGCGACCTGCTTGACCGCCGAGCGCCGCTCCGGGTCGTAGAGGCGTTCCGGATCCTCGCCGCCCTCGCCGGTGTTCGACTTGCCGCCGAGCTGGTTCATCGCGATGGCCAGCGTCTGGTGCATCTCCATCGAGATCGAGCCGTAGGAGATCGCGCCGGTCGCGAACCGCTTGACGATCTCCTCGACCGACTCGACCTCTTCGATCGGCACCGGTGGCCGCTCGCCGTACTTGAAGTCGAACAGCCCGCGCAGCGTCAGCAGCTTCTCGGACTGGTCGTTGACCGCCTTGGTGTACTCCTTGAAGATCTCGTACTTCCCGGCACGCGTGGAGTGCTGCAGCTTGAACACCGTCTGCGGGTTGAACAGGTGCGGCTCGCCCTCGCGGCGCCACTGGTAGTCCGCGCCGGTCTCCAGCTCGCGGTGGCTCGCGTGCACCCCGTCCGGCGGGAACGCCTTGCGGTGCCGCTCGGCCACTTCGAGCGCGATGGTGTCGAAGCCGACCCCGCCGAGCTTGGAATCCGTTCCGGTGAAACAGTTTTCGATGATCTCCTCGCCGAGCCCGACGGCCTCGAAGATCTGCGCGCCCGTGTAGGACGCGACCGTCGAGACGCCCATCTTCGACATCGTCTTGCGGACGCCCTTGCCGAGCGCCTTGATGAGGTTCTGCGTCGCCTGCACCTGGCTGACGCCCGGGATCAGGCCACGGAAGGCCATGTCCTCGACGGTCGCCATCGCCATGTACGGGTTGACCGCGGCGACGCCGTAGCCGATGAGCAGCGCGATGTGGTGCACCTCGCGGGCGTCGCCGGACTCGACGATGAGCCCGACCTGGGTGCGGGTCTTCTCGCGGACCAGGTGGTGGTGCACCGCGCCGGTCAGCAGCAGCGACGGGATCGGCGCGTGGTGCTCGTCGACGCCGCGGTCGGACAGCACGATGAACCGCGCGCCGTCCTCGATCGCCTCGGACACCTCGGTGCGGATCTCGTTGAGCCGCTTGACAAGCGCCTCGCCGCCGCCTCGGACGTCATAACGCCCGAGAACCGTCACGGCCTGGAACTCCGGCAGCGTGCCGTCGTCGTTGATGTGGACCAGCTTGGCGACCTGGTCGTTGTCGAGCACCGGGAACGGCAGCACGACCCGGCGGCACGACTTGGCGTTGGCCTCCAGCAGGTTCGGCTCGGAGCCGATCTGCGCGCCCAGCGCGGTGACGAGCTCCTCGCGGATCGCGTCGAGCGGGGGATTGGTGACCTGGGCGAAAAGCTGGATGAAGTAGTCGAAGATCAGCCGGGGCCTGGACGACAACGGCGCCAGCGGCGAGTCGTTGCCCATCGAGCCGATCGGCTCCGCCCCGGTGCGCGCCATCGGCTCCAGGATGGTCTCGAGTTCTTCCTCCGTGTAGCCGAAAGCCTGCTGCCGCCGCACGAGCGCGGCGTGCAGCGGGACCTCGCGATCACGCGGGGGCAGGTCTTCGAGCTGCACCAGCCCGGCGTCGATCCACTCGTCGTACGGGTGCGCGGTGGCGAGCTCGTCCTTGATCTCGTCGTCGGAGATGATCCGGCCTTCGGCGGTGTCGACGAGGAACATCTTGCCCGGCTCGAGCCGTCCCTTGCGGACGATCGTCGACTGCTCCAGCTCGAGCACGCCGACCTCGCTGGCGAGCACGACCAGGCCGTCCTCGGTCACCCAGTAGCGGGCGGGGCGCAGGCCGTTGCGGTCGAGCACGGCGCCGATCTGGGTGCCGTCGGTGAAACTGACCAGTGCCGGCCCGTCCCACGGCTCCATGAGCGTCGAGTGGAACTCGTAGAACGCGCGGCGTGCGGGGTCCATCTCCTGATGGTTCTCCCACGCCTCGGGGATCATCATGAGCACCGAGTGCGGCAGCGACCGGCCGCCGAGGTGCAGCAGTTCGAGCACCTCGTCGAACGAGGCCGAGTCGCTCGCGCCGCGGGTGATGATCGGGTAGATCCGCTTGAGGTCGCCGGGGATCAGGTCGGTTTCGAGCAGCGCCTCGCGGGCGTCCATCCAGTTGCGGTTGCCCTTGAGCGTGTTGATCTCGCCGTTGTGCGCCACGTACCGGTACGGGTGCGCGAGCGGCCACGACGGGAAGGTGTTGGTGGAGAAGCGGGAGTGCACCAGGCCGATCGCGCTGGTGACCCGCTCGTCGGTCAGGTCGTCGAAGAACTTCTCGACCTGAGGCTCGGTGAGCATTCCTTTGTAGACGATCGTGCGCGAGGACAGGCTGGGGAAGTAGAGGTCACCCTCGAGCTCGTGCTCGGCGCGCTTGCGCACACAGAAGGCGGCGCGCTCCAGTTCGAGCCCGCTCGCGCCGTCCCGCCCGGCCAGGAACAGCTGGGTGAAGTGCGGCATCGATTCAGCCGCCGTGGGCCCGCAATGCTCCGCGTGCACGGGAAGTTCACGCCAGCCGAGCACGCGCATGTGCTCCTCGGCGGCGATCCGCTCGATGGTCGACATGGCGCGGCCACGCTGTTTTTCGTCCGTCGGCAGGAAAGCCGTGCCGACGGCGTACGCGCCCGCTTCGGGCAGCTCGAAGTCCACCACGGCCCGGTAGAACTCGTCGGGCACCTGGATCAGGATGCCCGCGCCGTCCCCGGTGTCCGGTTCGGCTCCTCTGGCGCCACGATGTTCGAGGTTGCGCAGCGCGACCAACGCCTTGCGCACGATCCCGTGATCTCGCCTGCCCGCGAGATCGGCGACGAAGGCCACGCCGCAGGCGTCGTGTTCATGGTGCTTGTCGTACAAGCCCTTGCGGGTTTCCGGTACGTGGCGGGTCACGGCTGGCCGCCTCCCAAGGCGTCTGCGCGATTCGGTGGGTCGAACCAGTTAACGAAGTGGTCCGGAATCGCGATGGTCAGTCGAGAACAGAAGATGCTTCGTTGCCACTGCTTAGGTGACGGGCAGGGCAGGCATCATCACGGGGTCACGCTGCACTGGGTGACCCTGAACTTCAGGTGCGCCATTGCACCGAGCACGCGCTGGGTCGTCAACCGCGGGTGGTGGGGGTTGTCGGAGCGCGCGGTCGTACTCCCGGGTTCGCCGGGTCTTATGACGATAGTGTGAATTCGCTGTTATCGACATACGTCGTGGTGTCCGGGTGGGAAATGCCACGCCCTAGTTGACTTCCTGCCAGTGTGCCCATAGTACGGACACAGTGTGTCATCTAGTGGACTTGCGGGCCGTGAACTGCGGGTATGTCGTTTACGGACGTTCGTCTGACGACTGCGGCGCGGTTTCTGAGGCTTCCGTGACCATACCGAGATCGCTCGAATGGCAGAGTCGATCACGCTGGGAGTTCGCTTGCCGATTGGGCCATCCGCCGCATCGTAAACCGTTCTGCCCCAGGCAGTGACGGCTCGGACACCCCGTGCTTTGTTGCAGGGCATGGGAAAGGTGTCTCAGCCAACCCTCTTCTGTCCGGGTTGGACTGAACTCAGAGCGACTCGATGAACCCCAGCGCGATCCGCCACGTCTTCTCGGCGGCTTCTTCGTCGTAGTCCGGGAGGTCCGGATCGGTGTAGACGTGCCCGGCGCCCGGGTAGCGGAAGACCTCGACATCGGCGCCCGCCGCGCGGATTTGGCGGTACCACACGTTCTGCCAGTCGTCGGGCTCGAACAGGTCGGGGTCGGCGACGTGGAGCTGGACCGGGAGGTCGTCGACCGATGCGTCGTCGGCGATGTCCGAGGTGCCGTGCAGCAGGAGGAGACCGCGGGCCTTCTCGTCACCCAGTGCGAGGTTCTGGGCGAGCGCGGCGCCGAGCGAGAAACCCGCGTAGAGCAAGCCGCTCGCGGAATGGGGCGCGGAGGCGCGGACCGCGCGGCGGAGGAGTTCGTCGGTGCCGATCTCGTCCTTGATCTTCATTCCGTCTTCGACCGTCTCGGCGGTGCGGCCGTCGTAGAGGTCGGGCACGTGCACCTGGTGGCCGGCCGCGCGGAGCCGGTCGGCCGCCGCGTGCACCGCGGGCCGCGGCCCGTACGCCGAATGGAAGAGCATGATGTCCACCCGGCGATCGTAGGCGGGTGCGGCGCGCGCGCCCGCGCGGACGCCGTGGAAGGCTCGGGTGGTGGCCGACCGGTACCTGACCATCGCCCGAGCGGGCGAGCACGAGATCGAGATCAAGCGCTCGCGGTTCATTTGCGCGCTGGCGCCGGTCGGTTCGGTGGACGCGGCGCGCGAGTTCATCGCAGAGCGGCGCAAGGCGGGCCCCGACGCCAGACATCACTGCCACGCGTTCGTGCTCGGGCCGGACGGGCGGACCGCACGGTCCAGTGACGACGGCGAGCCCGCAGGCACCGCGGGCATGCCGATGCTGGAAGTGCTGAAGCGCAGGGAACTGACCGACACCGTCGCGGTGGTCACCCGCTACTTCGGCGGGGTGCTCCTGGGCGCGGGCGGACTCATCAGGGCGTACAGCCAGGCTGTCGCCGAAGCGGCGGACGTGCTGGGGGTGCGTGAGTATCAGCGGCTGAATCTCGTGGCGGTGACCATGGATTACGGGCCTGCCGGGAGGTTCGAGAGCGACCTGCGGGCTTCGAAGTACCTGCTGAGCGGTGTCCGCTACGAAGAGGTGGCCCGGTTCGAGGTCGGGGTGAAGGCGGGTGAGCTCGACGGGTTCCGAGCTTGGCTGGCGGATCTGACCGGTGGGGCCGCGACCGCCGAAGAGATCGGTGAGGACTGGCTGGGTTAGCCGAGTACGTCTTCGAGCAGCTGCTCACGGTGGATGCCGCGATCCTGCGCCGGGATCTCCGGGGCCGGCTCGCTGAGCAGTGAGACCACGAGTTCCTTGAGGCGTGCGATGAAGGCCATGACCGTCTCCCCGGTGCTCAGGCGGCCAGCGCCAGCTCGTCGGCGAACTCGATGCCCAGTGCGGTCGCGCCTGCCTGGGTCAGCAGCGCGGGAACGCGCTCGCCCCTTCTTCCGTCGCGGGCGGGCGCCAGGTAGCCCAGGTCGGCCAGCCGGTGCGCGGTGTACTGGTCGCAGCAGGCCAGCCCGTCGACGAACAGGTCGGGAACGCAGCTGCAGGTCATCTCCGCGTGCCCGGTGGCGACGGCGGTGAGGGTGGCCCTTTCGCGGTTGTTGAGAGTCATCGTCTCGGTCCTTCCACTGTCTGGTCCATTGAACTTCGTTCCACCGACAGTTTCTGGCCGCGCTGTGGCCTGCGTCACCTCCTAGAGGGCTCTTTAGGGGTAAACAAACGTCTGTTTAAGGGATGGCGTCTCCCGCCCCCTACCCGTGGTTCGCGGCCGGTAGTGGTGCGGGCCGGGTGTTGGCGATGTGGTGGAAGATGATCGAGCTGCGGAAGCCCACGATCTCTTTCCGCTGGCTGAGGCGGTCGACCAGGAACGCGTGCAGATGGTCGATGTCCTGGGCGCTGACATGGATGAGGAAGTCGTCGCTGCCCGCGATGACGAACACCGAAAGCACCTCGGGCAGCTGCGCGACCGAGTTCTTGAACGTGTCGATGACCGTCCTGCTCAGCGGCCTGACCTGGGCGGACACCATCGCCTGGACCCCGCGGTTGAGCGCGGCGAGGTCGATGTCGGCGTGGTAGCCGCGGATCACGCCGCGCTCGCGGAGCAGGCGGGTGCGCTCGAGGCAGGTGGAGGGGGCGACCCCGACCTTGCGGGCGATGTCGCGGTTGGTCTGCCGCGCGTCGGCCTGCAGCTCCCGGATGATCGCCGAATCAAGTTCGTCCATGGACCTCATCGAACCACGCTCGCCGAATATCGTTCGGAAGTTGCCCTATTCGCCCGCGTGACTATCTAACTTCAGCCTCGGAAGTTGGCTCTTGTTCGGGAGGAAACAGGTATGTGGGAACACGAGGAACTGGTCGTCCGGCGTGGGGCGCGGTCGGGGATCACCACCATGGTCGCCGCGCACTCCCGGGTACTGGGGCCCGCGATCGGTGGCTGCCGGATGAAGCGGTATCCGCAGGTCGGAGCGGCCATCGACGATGTGCTGCGGCTCGCGAGGGCGATGAGTCACAAGTGCGCGGTCGCCGGGGTCCCCTATGGCGGCGGCAAGAGCGTCATCGCGCTCGACGAGCGACCCCTCACCCCCGAGCTGCGACGTGCGGTGCTGCTCGACCACGCCGATCTCATCGCCTCGTTCGGCGGGTCCTACCTGGCCGGTCCGGACATCGGGACCGGCCCGGACGACATGCTCGTCTTCCGTGAGAAGGGGCCGTACGCGTTCTGCGTGCCGGAGTCGCACGGCGGTGTCGGGTCGTCGAGCGTGCCGACCGCGACCGGGGTGCTGGCCGCGTTGCGCGCGGGCGCGCGGCAGGTCTTCGGCGGCGAAGACCTCACCGGGCGGCGGGTGGTGATCAGCGGATTCGGCGCGGTGGGCGCGCGAGTGGCGCAAGGCATCGAGGGCGCCGAGATCATCGTGTCCGATGTGGACGAAACCAAGCGGTCGGCGGCGGCCGGACTGGGACTGGGCTGGGTCGAGCCTTCGGAAGCCTTACAGGTCAAGGCCGACGTGTTCATCCCGGCGGCGGTCGGCGGGGTGCTGAGCCCGGAGACGGCGAGCGAACTCGACGTGGCGCTGATCGTCGGCCCGGCCAACAACCAGCTCACCGAGGACTCCGTTGCCGACCTGCTCGACGAGCGCGGCATCGTCTGGGTGCCCGATGTCGTGGCCAGCGCGGGCGGAATCGTCTACACGCTGGCCCGTGAGGTCGACGGCCTCGACCACGCGGCGGCGTCGGCGCGCGTCGAGGCCATCGAGTCCACGGTGGCGGAAATCCTGCCAGGCCCCGGCACTCCGCTCTCCCGGGCCCTCGCGCTCGCGGAACAGCGCCTGAGGTCGTGAGTGGTATGGCCGGTTAGAACCGGCCATACCACTCACGACCCCGCCCGGGATAAAGCCCGCTTTATCCCGACGTGGCCCGACCCGACCCGGCCTGGCCAGCGAAGCGGAGGGCTCGTGAGCGTTGCGAACGGTTAGAACCGTCCGCAACGCTCACGACCCTCGGGCTGCCGCTCGCCCATGGCCAGACCCGTGAGCGAGGGGTTCCCCTGCTGCACCCAACGCAGCAGGGGAACCCCTCGCTCAAGCAAGAAAAGGTTGCGCGAGCGGCAACTCTGCTCCGTTGGATGCGGCGGAGTCACCACTCACGACCCCACCCGGGCCTCGCGGAGTGAAGGTGACCGGGATAAAGCCCGCTTTATCCCGGGCTTGGCTACTTCTGGTGCGGGGCCACGTAGGCGCCCGCTTCGGGGGCGGCGAAGAGCTGCTTGACGTAGCGCAGGCCGCCCTCGGCCGTCGCGTCCGGCGCGGCGGCGTAGACCTGGCGGGTCGCGGGTGCGCCCGGCTTCGAGAAGTCCAGCGGCGCGACCAGGTTGCCGGTGTCGGCCGACGTGGTCTGCTTCAGCGCGGCCTGGATGCCGTCGCGGGTCAGGTCCTTGTTCTCGCAAGCCTTCTTAAGCACCGTGCCCCAGACCTCGCCGACCGCGTAGCCGTAGGGGGTCCCGCCGTTGGGGGTCTCCTTGTAGGCCGCCTTGTACTTCGTGGCGACCTCTTTGGCCTTCGGGAGGTCCGCCGAGAACGGCACGCTGCTCGCGACCACGGTCAGCTTGTCCAGCGCGGACGCCGCCGGGCTCTTCAGCAGCGCGGGGTCGAACGTCGGGTTGTTGCCCAGCACGGGAACGTTGAGCCCCAATGCCTTGTTCGAGGCCAAGGTAGAGCCGGTTTGGGTGGGCGTCGTGGTCAGCACTATGAGCTTGACGCCGTCACCCTTGAGGCCGGTGACGATGTTGGACAGGTCCGCGTCGGTCGAGGTGATCTTGACTTCCTTGACCTTCAGCCCGTGCTTCTCGGCATAGAACCGCGAACCGCGCAGGCCGTTCGCGCCGTATTCGCCGTCGATGTAGATGTGCGCGATCTGGTCGCCGTCCTTGAGCTGGCCCTGTTCCTGAAGGTAGGAAAGGCCGTCGATGATCTCGACGTCATAGGTCGTGCCCACGATCATCACGTACGGGTTGTCGAGCAGTTCCGAAGACCACGAGGCCGGCGCGGCGGTCAGCTTGTCGGACTTCAGGTTCTGCTTGAGCGCCGCGACCACCGGGGAACCGAGCAGCTGCACGAAACCGAGCACCTTCGGCTCGATCTGCGGATAGAGCGTCTTGGCGGCGTCGGCCTTGTAGCCGTGGTCGACGGTTTCGAGTTTCACCTTGCGCCCGCAGGCGCCGCCCGCGTCGTTGAAATCCTTGGCCCACAACTCGTTTCCCTGGGTCACACCCAGCCCCAGGTTCTTGAAGACCCCGGTTTTGTCGGTCATCACGCCTAGAGTGATGTCCGAGGAGGTGACACCTTTGTCGGTCTTGACGCCCGAGTTGTCCGAGCCGGAGGAGCCGGAGTCGTTCGCTTTCGTGCTGCACGCCGTGACGGCCAGCAGCGCGGCCATGGTCAGCGATGCTGCGAGTGGTGCGCGTTTCATCGTTCCTGCTCCTCTTTTCTGGTGGTGCGCGCGGTGATCCGGCGACCGATCGCGGCGAGGCCGCCGGGTTCGAACAGCACGACGAGGATGATCGCCGCGCCATACACGAACGAACTGACGAGAACGGGGGAGAGCGCACCGCCGCCGGTACCGGTGAACCAGCCGAGATCGGCCGAATACAAGGAAAGGATCTGCGGCAGGCCGTTGACGATCAGCGCGCCCACCACGGCGCCCGGCACCGAGCCGAGGCCGCCGATGATCACCATCGCGAGAAAGGCGATCGAAATGTTGATCCCGTATGTGCCGTACTCACTTTCATCCGGCTTGAGGATGTCGAACCACAGCACGGTCATCGCGCCCGCGAGGCCCGCGTACGCCGAGGAGACGGCGAACGCGCCCGCTTTCGCCCGCGTGACGCTGACGCCCATGACCGAGGCGGCGGCCTCGTTGTCCCGCACCGCCCGCCACGACCGGCCGACGCGGCCCTTGACCGCGCCGGTGGCGACCACGAACGCGATGATCGTGAGCGCGAGGAAGAGATACCAGCCGCGTTCGGCCTGGCGCAGTGGCACACCGAGGATTTCGATCTGCGGGCCGCCGTTGCCGAACGGGAAGCCGAACAGCGAGAACTGCGCGGGCGCGCGGCCGGTGGACGTGCCGCCGGTCAGCTTCTCCGCGGACTGCCCGAGGTAGAGACCCAGGAACACCAACGAAAGTGAGGCGACACCTAGGTAGATACCCCTGAGGCGCCCGGAAACCGGCGCGAACGCCAGTCCCAGCAGTGCGCTGATCACGACCGCGCCGATCAGCGCGAGCTCGGGACTGAGGCCGAGCCCGGTCACGCGCGGGTCCCCGGTCGGTCCGGCGAGGACGGTGTAGCTGGTCGCGCCCGCGAGCAGGAAGAAGGCGTGCGCCAGTGAAAGCTGCCCGGCCTGCCCGACCAGCAAGGTCAGGCCGATGGCGCCGACCGCGCCGATCATCATGTACTGCCCGGCCTTCAGCCAGGCGGCGTCGAGATAGAGAGGAAGTGCGAGCAGGACGACCAGCACCGCGATCCAGGCGGCCAGGCGCACCCAGCGGAGCGGCCGCTTCGGCGGGATGCCCTGTGCCGGAACGACTTCGGGTGGTTTCACGGCGGTCTCAGACACGGGTGCTCTCCCTGGTTCCGAACAAGCCCGACGGACGCACCACGAGCACCACCAGCATGACCAGGAACACCGCGCTCTTTGAAAAATCAAAAGAGATGTACTGCGCCGAAAGCGCTTCGACCACGCCGACCACGATCCCGCCGACCACCGCGCCCGCGGTCGAGTCGAGCCCGCCGAGGATGGCTGCCGGGAACGCGGCGAGCGCGATCGAGTGCGTGCCACGCGAAAGGCCGGCCCCGGAGAAGTCCTGGGTGGCGATGAACAGCACCGCGACCCCGGCGAGCAGCCCGGCGACCAGCCAGGCCGTGGCGGTGACCCGGGAGCTGCGGATACCCATCAGCGCGGCGGCTTCGCGGTTCTCCGCCTGGGCGCGCATCGCGACGCCCCAGTCGGAGTACTTGAACGCGATCGTGAACGCGGTGATCAGCACGGTCGCGACCAGCAGGGCGACCAGATGCGTCCGGAAGAGCGTGATCCCGCCCAGCTGGAACGGTTTCGCGTCCCAGGCCTCGCCGAGGAACGGCACGGTGACACCGAGCCGCCGCACGATCTCCTCGGTGATGATCACGTCGACGCCGATGGTCAGCAGCGCGAGGCTGTCCGGGCCCGCGTTGCGCGAGCGCGACAGCAGCAGCCGCTCGAGCAGCAGCCCGATCAGGCCGGCGCCGATCACGCCGACCAGCGAGGCACCCACCCAGCCGAGCGCGTCGCGGGTGACCACGACCAGGTAGCCGCCGAACAGCACCAGCGAGCCGTGCGCGAAGTTGACCACCTCGGTGGCCTTGAAGATGATGACGAAACCCAGCGCCAGCAGTGCGAACACCGCGCCTTTGCCGAGTCCGTTCACCAAGAGCTGCAGGAAGGTGTTCACGCTTCCACTCCCAAGTAGGCCTTGACGACGTTCGGATCGGCTTGCACCTCGGCGGGTGTGCCGTCGGCGATGCGCTTGCCGAAGTCGAGGACGGTCACCCGGTCCGCGATGCCCATCACCAGGCCCATGTCGTGTTCGACGAGCAGGATCGAGATGCCGAGTTCGTCGCGCACCTCGCGGATGGTGCTGGCGAGTTCGGCGGTCTCCGAGGCGTTCATCCCGGCGGCCGGTTCGTCGAGCAGCAGGATCACCGGCTCGACGGCGAGCGCCCGCGCGATGTCGACGCGTTTGATCGCGCCGTACGGCAGCGCGCCGACCGGGGTGTGCACGAGGTCGCCGATGCCGAGGAAGTCGCAGATCTCGGCCGCTCGCGCCGCGTGCTTGCGCTCGGTCTTGCGGGTGAGCCGCAGCCCGCAGGCCAGAAAACCGCCCTTGGTCAGGGAATGGCGGCCGAGCATGACGTTGTCGAGCACGGTCGAGCCGGGTGACAGCGCCGCGTTCTGGAACGCGCGGCCGACGCCGAGCCCGGCGAGCTTGTGCGCGGGCAGCCCGGAAAGGACGGTGTCGCCGAGCCGGACCTGCCCGGAGTTCGCGCGGTAGACCCCGCAGATCACGTTGAAGCAGCTGGACTTCCCGGCCCCGTTCGGGCCGATCAGCGCGTGCAGTGAGCCGGGTTCGACGGTGAACGAGACGTCGTCGAGCGCGTGGATGCCGCCGAAGCTCAGCGTCACGTTCTCGATCTCCAGCGAGGGCGGGGTGGTCATCCGGCCCACCTCGTCAGCCCGCGCGACCGGGCGCGCCGGATCTCGGCGTCGCGGGCCTCCGCGTCGGCCGTGGCCTGGGATTCGGCATGCCCCCCGAGGTAGAGCCGCTGGACGTCCTCACTGCGCGCGAGTTCCGCGGTCGTCCCGGCGAGCGCGACGCGGCCGACTTCCAGCACGATCGCGTGATCGGCGACGTTCAGCGCCATGACCGCGTTCTGCTCGACCAGCACCACGGCGGTGCCCTGGGCGTGGATCTCGCGGATGATCTTGCCGATGCGCTCGACGACCTGGGGCGCGAGCCCGAGTGACGGTTCGTCGAGCAGCAGCAGCTTCGGTCCGGACATCAGCGCCCGGCCGATGGCGAGCATCTGCTGCTCACCGCCGGACAGCAGGCCCGCGCGTTGTTTCGCGCGCTCGGCGAGCACCGGGAACAGCTCGTGCACCCGGCGCCGCGCGGCCGCGCGCAGGTCCGCCGACCTGGCACCGATACCGCCGGCGCGCAGGTTTTCGTCGACCGTCATCCGCGCGAAGACCTGGCGGCCCTCCGGCACCCCGACGACCCCGAGCCGCACGATCGCGGCCGGATCGAGCCTGCCCAGCGGCTTGCCGTCATAGCGGATGTCGCCACCCGCGATCGAGCCGCGATGCATGCGCAAGGTGCCCGAGATGGCCCGCAGCAGTGTCGACTTCCCGGCCCCGTTGCTGCCCAGCACCGCCACCACGCCATCGGGTGACACGTCGAGGTCTATGCCGTGCAGTGCGGCGACTGACCGGCCATAACGCACCCGCAGATCCCGAATGCTGAGCAAACCGCCTCCCAAGGGTGGCGTGACACGAGTCACGCTGGGTGGCGGTCATCCTCTGTTTGTCCGTGACCGCGAAACACCCCCACCTGGAGAGGTCCGGGACACAAAACGGACACATCGTGCCGAGTTGAGGACGTTCAGCGTCGGTCAGGTCGCCCGAGTAGACGATCTCTCTTAGCGACCACTCCCGGCGACATCACCGCTACTACTTCGGAGGCTGATCTTTCTTTGGTGAAGGGCCGGCAGGCTGAGCGGGTGGTTTGCCCGGAATTACAGGATGCTTCGGCGTCGAAGGCTGTATTCCGTAGCGCGGTTCGGACGGGGCTGAGTCGACGATGAGGCTGTCGTCACTCATCGCTCTTGTCCTTGCTGGGGCTCGACACTCCTGCTCGTCCTTTAGGCGGAGTGCTGGTGGCTTTTGGCGGTTCAGCCGACGCGGCCTCCTTTGCCTTGGTGTACGACCCTGAGTAGCCACCTCGTGACGGTGCGATCCATTCGGGACGCGTTTTGGTCATGTCGTCCTCCTTGGCGCGGGCTGACGGCCAAGTGTGGCTGATCGATGTCACGTTGTCACTCCTCTGGTCTGCTCTTGCCTGGCTCTGAAGGCTCGTTGCCGGTTGGGAACTCGATCGTGACGATGTCCTCGCATCGAATATAGATTCCAGATTCGGCCGCTACTCGTCCTGTGAAAGCGCCGTCTTCTTTCATTTCAAAAGATTTTTCCAGGTATAGTTCCCGCGGATGGGGATATGATGAGGCGAATGACGACTCGTCGAACCATCCCCCCATCCAGCGGCCGTCTTCCGTCAGCACTCGCACCCAGGTGGGGCCTGTTCTTCTGAAGGCGAAATCCCATGCAGTTGGATCTGGCGTGTAGGCTCTGCGAAGGCCAAATCGTTTTCTTACGGCTGCACCGATCTTGGCGCGGAACCTCAACCACCAGGTTGCGGTTGTGAAGTAGAAGGTCGCATGCGCGGCAAGCCAGGGAAAGATGATTACGAGTAAGAGGCCGATCGCTGCTATGTATCTAGGGTCACCCTTTGTTGTTTCGTTACTTCGAAATAGGTCTAGCAGGCTCTGCCTGCATGCGAGAATGTACAGTCCTGCAAAAGCGACGCTAGTTGAGACTGCTCGCAATATGCGTATTGGCACCTCGAGTTCGTCGGGGCTTGGCCCACGTAGTGTTCTTCTGGTGATTTGGTAGACAAAGCCGGGGATGATGGTCACAAGGATGATGAGAATTTGGACCCACGTTTGTGGCAACATTTTCACCCCTCCTTGTGTTGGCCTTAGCCTGTTCATCAAGTCGCGGGAGGTATGAGAGTCGCTACAGTGTTTGCCGCATCGTGACACTGCGTAGCCTTGACAGCTAGAGAAGCCCGGCTTCCGAGGCCTTGCCGATGGCTTCGACGCGGTTGCGGGCGCCGAGTTTGTGCAGCGCCGACTGCAGATACGTCTTGACGGTGTTGCGGGCGAGGCCGGTCGATTCGGCGATCTCGGGGTTGGTCTGGCCCTGGGCGGCGAGCCGCAGCACCTCGTACTCGCGGCGGGTCAGGCCGCTGCGGGCGAGCGCGTCGGAACGCTGGCCGTCGTCGGGCAGGATGCGGGGGTCGACCACGCGTTCCCCGCGCAGGACGCGGCGCAGCGCGGCGACGAGATCGGTGCCGGCGACGTCCTTGAGCAGGCAGCCGTGCGCGCCGGAGTCGAGTGCGGCCAGCACGCCCTGGTGGTCGCCGTGCGCGGTGAACACCACGATCCGCGCGGCGGGCTGGAGCTTGCGGAGTTCGCCGACGACCTCGGGCGCGAGCATGTCCGGCAGCCGGAGGTCGAGCAGGATCAGGTCGGGGCGGAGTTCGAGCACGCGGCTCAGTGCCGTGTGGCCGGATTCGGCCGAGCCGACGACGGTCAGTGACGGGTCGGAGCGCAGGAGCAGCGCGACGCCGTCGCGGACCACCGGGTGGTCGTCGACGACCATGACCCGCCAGGTCACGAGGGCCGTCCGACCCAGGCGCGCAGGGTGCAGCCGTCGTCCTCGTCGCGGACGACGCTGACCCGGCCGCCGAGCCTGGCGGCGCGTTCGGCGAGGCCGCGCAGGCCCATGCCGGTGCCGGGCGCCTCCAGCGACGGCTCGCCGGTGCCGTCGTCGGCGACGACCACCTGGACCCCGCCGTCGCTGGGCAGCAGGCTGACCACGACCGAGAGCGCTCGTGCGTGTTTTTCGACGTTGAGCAGGCCTTCGCGGACGGCCGAGATGAGCAGCGCGGTGCGTTCGGCGTCCAGCGGCGGTACCGGCGCGAGCTGGACGAACCGCGCGGGGACGCCGCAGCGGGCTTCGAACGAGCGGCAATGTTCGGCCAGCTCGACCGGCAGCGCCCGCTCCGGGCTGGACTCCGACAGCGCGAGCAGCGACTCGCGCAGCGCGCTGGACGCGGCCGAGACGTCGCCCTCCAGCCTGCGCAGCCGCGAGGCGAGCACGGGGTTGTCCTGGATGTCTTCGTGCAGGTTCCGCACCTGGACGCCGATGGAGAACAGCAGCGCGCCGACCGAATCGTGCAACGCGCTCTGCATGCGCTGGCGCTCGGCCGAGACGGCGTTCTCGCGCTTCGATTCGGCGATCTTGGCCAGTTCGAGTGCGGTTCCGGCCTGCTGGGCGACCAGTTCGAGCGTGTGGACGGCGTCGTCGCCGAACTCGGCCGCCTCGCGCATCGCGGCGTAGGCGATGGCGACGGTTTCGGTCCGGTCGCCGACCCGGCTGAAGATCGGCACCGCGAGCATCGCGCCGATGCCCTCGCCGCGGACCTGCGCGTCGAACTGGTGGGTGATGGCCGTTGAGCTGACGTAGTCGTTGACCCTGACCGGCTTCCCCAGCGCCAGCACCCGGCCGCCGATGCCCTGGCCGACCGGCACGACCAGGTTCTGCAGCGCGTCGGTCCGGTTGCCCGACATCCAGCGGATGACGGCCTCACCCGGCTTGTCCAGCTCGCCGACGAACCCGGAATGGACGCCGATGGACTCGCGGATCAGCCGCGCGGTGCCGTGCAGCGCGACCACCCGGTCCAGGGTGGCGAGCAGCGATTCGCGCTCACGCAGAAGGCCGTCGAGCGTGGCGCTGAGCTCGGCGGCGCGATCACTGGCGACGTGCTCCCTTGCCGTCACGCCGGTCACCTTGACACAAAGCGACCGGATCCGGACATACCCGAGTGGAGACCGAGGGCCGAATTGTTTTAACTGGACCGGTGGAGATCACCCGCGACGCCGCGACGCTCGCCCTGTACACGACCGACGCGTCCAACTACCGGCACGTGCCGCTCGGCGTCGTGCGCCCGCGTGACGCCGAAGAGCTGATCGAGGCGCTCGCGCACTGCCGCGACCAGGGACTTCCCGTGATCGCGCGCGGCGGTGGGACCAGCGTCGCGGGCAACTCGTGCGGGCCGGGCGTCATCGTCGACACGTCCCGGTACTTCGCCGGCGTCCGTGCACTCGACCCCGGGCGGCGGCTCGCGCGGGTCGCGCCGGGCACCGTGCTCGACGATCTGCAGGCGCTCGCCGCGCCGCACGGGCTGCGGTTCGGGCCCGATCCGTCGACGCACAGCCGGTGCACGATCGGCGGGATGATCGGCAACAACGCGTGCGGCTCGCATTCGGTCGCCTGGGGCCGCACGGTCGACGTCGTCCGCGAACTCGACGTCCTGCTCTACGACGGGACCAGGATGACCGTTGGCGCCACCGCACCGTCCGAAGTGGACCGCCGGTCCGCGTTGCCGGGCAGCGAAGGCCGGATCTACCGCGGGCTCAAGGCACTCGTCGACGAGAACTTGGCGCTGCTGCGCACCGAACTGTCCACTTGGCCGCGCCGAGTGTCCGGGTACGGGCTCGAACACCTGTTGCCGGAGAACGGTTTCGACGTCGCCAAGGCACTCGTCGGCAGCGAGGGCACCTGCGTCACCGTGCTCGAAGCGACCGTTTCGCTCGCCGAGCTGCCCAAGCACAAAGCCTTGGCGGTGCTGGGTTTCCCGTCGGATATCGCCGCCGCCGACGCGGTCATGGACATCCTGCCGTGGTCGCCGCTGACCGTCGAAGGCGTCGACGCCGAGCTTGTCGCGCTGCTGCCCGGGCACCGGCGGGTGGGCCTGCCGGATGGTGGGGCGTGGTTGTTCGTCGAAATGGCGGGTGACGAGCCAGGGGAGGCCGAGCGCCGGGCCGCCGACCTCGCGCGCAAGCTGGCGGGCAGGCTGACCGGGCAGGTCGTGCTGACCGACCCGGCCGCGCAGAAACGGCTGTGGCGGATCCGCGAGGAGGGCGCCGGGCTCGCGACCAGGCTGGCCGACGGGTCGGAGGCGTGGCCCGGCTGGGAGGACGCCGCGGTGCCGCCGGAAAACCTGGGCGCGTACCTGCGTGACTTCAAGGCACTGATGGCCGAGCACGGCAGGCAAAGTGTCGTCTACGGGCACTACGGTGAGGGCTGCTTACATATGCGGCTCGATTTCGACCTGCTGTCGGAGCCTGGGATCGCGCGGTTCCGGACGTTCCTGGAGCAGTCGGCGGACCTGGTCGCGGCGCACGGCGGTTCGCTGTCCGGTGAGCACGGCGACGGGCAGGCGCGCTCGGAGCTGCTGCCGCGGATGTACAGCCCCGAGGTGATCGGGCTGTTCGAGCGCTTCAAGACGCTGTTCGACCCGGACGGCCGGATGAACCCCGGGATTCTGGTCAACGCGCGGCCGGTCGACGCCGACCTGCGCGTGCGGTCCGCGGCCATGCCGACGTTCCTCGGCTTTCCCGAGGACCACGGCCGGTTCGACGAGGCGATGCGGCGGTGCGTCGGCGTCGGGAAATGCCGCAACACCGGTAGCTCGGGCGTGATGTGCCCGAGCTACCGGGTCACCCGCGAGGAGAAGGACTCGACACGCGGGCGCGCGCACCTGCTCGCGGAGATGATCAATGGCGAGCTGATCACCGACGGCTGGCGGTCCGAGGAGGTGCGGGACGCGCTCGACCTGTGCCTGTCGTGCAAGGGCTGTCTGTCCGACTGCCCGGTCGATGTCGACATGGCGACATACAAGGCCGAGTTCCAGTACCAGCACTATCGCGGCCGCATCAGGCCCGCGTCGCATTATTCGATGGGCTGGCTGCCGATGTGGCTCCGGCTCGCCGGGCGCATGCCGCGCGTCGCGAATGCTGTCACCAAGGTGCTTAGTAAGCCGCTTAAGCGTCTCGGCGGGATCGCGGCCGAGCGCGACTTGCCAACCTTTGCCGAGCCCTTCACCCGTCGGCGCCGGGACCTGAAGCGTTGGGCGACAGGGGAGCGGCGCGTGGTGTTGTGGCCGGATTCGTTCAACAACCACTTCACCCCGGACGTGCTCGACGCGGCGGCCGAGGTGCTGACCGCGGCCGGGTACGAGGTCGTCATCCCGGATCGGCCCGTGTGCTGCGGGCTGACGTGGGTGTCGACCGGCCAGCTCGGCATGGCGCGGCGGGTGCTGCGCAACACTCTCGACGTTCTCAAGCCTTATCTCGACGCAGGGTATGAGGTGGCGGGTCTCGAACCGAGCTGCACGGCCCTGTTCCGCGGCGACCTCAAGGCGTTGCTGCCGGATGACCCGACGGCGGAGCTGCTGACGGCTCGCACCAAGACGTTCGCCGAACTGCTGACCGGCACCGAATTCGCCGACCTGGACATCGACACGCTCACGCAGGTCCATTGCCATCAGCACGCCGTGCTCGGCTTCGCGGCCGACGAAAAGGTGATGGCCGCGGCCGGGATCCGCAATACGACCATGGACTCCGGCTGCTGCGGCCTCGCGGGCAACTTCGGCTTCGAAGACGGCCACTACGACGTCTCCGTCGCCTGCGCGGAGGACCGCATGCTCCCGGCCGTGCGCGCCGCCTCACCCGGGACCGTCGTGGTTTCGGACGGCTTCAGCTGCCGCACGCAGCTTGAGCAGCTCGAAGGCCGCCGCGCCGTTCATCTGGCCGAGCTGCTGAGGCAAGCCCTTCGTACGGTGGAGAGGTGACCGAGGAAGAGACGACCGTCGTCGAGACGGTGCGGGAGTTCGTCGACCGTGAGGTCCGGCCGGTGGTCCGCGAGCTCGAGCACGCGAACACCTACCCCGGGCGGCTGATCGCCACCATGAAACAGCTCGGTGTCTACGGGCTGGGCATCGCCGAGGAGTACGGCGGCACGGACGTCTCGGCCGAGTGCTTCGTGCACGTCACCGAGCAGCTCGCGCGTGGGTGGATGAGCCTCGCCGGTGCGATGGGCGGGCACACGGTCGTCGCGAAGCTGATCGGGGAGTTCGGCACACCGCACCAAAAACGCCACTACCTGCCCAAGATGGCGACCGGTGAGATCAGGGCGACCATGGCGCTCACCGAACCGTCCGGTGGCAGTGACCTCCAGGCCATCACCACGACCGCGCTGCGGCGGGACGAGTCTTATGTGGTCAACGGCGCCAAGACCTGGATCAGCAACGCCCGCCGCGCCGGGCTGATCGCGCTGCTGTGCAAAACGGATCCACTGGCCGAGAAGCATCGCGGGATCAGCATCCTGCTGGTCGAGCCTGGCGACGGGCTGACCGTGTCCAGGGATCTGCCGAAGCTCGGCTACAAGGGCGTCGAAGCCTGCGAACTGTCCTTCGATGGCTACAAAACGTCCCGCGAGTCGCTGCTCGGCACCGAGGAAGGCCACGGGTTCGCCCAGATGATGCGCGGACTCGAGATCGGCCGCATCCAGGTCGCGGCGCGTGCTTTGGGTGTCGCCACGGCGGCTTTGGACGATTCGCTCGCCTACGCGCGGGAACGGACCAGCTTCGGCAAGCCGATCTGGCAGCACCAGAGCATCGGCAACCTCCTCGCCGACATGGCCACGAAACTGACCGCCGCGCGTCAGCTCACCCTCTTCGCCGCCGCGAAGTACGACACCGGCGCGCGGGCCGACCTCGAAGCCGGGATGGCCAAACTGTTCGCCTCCGAGACCGCGATGGAGGTCGCACTCGACGCCGTCCGGATCCACGGCGGGTACGGGTACTCGACCGAGTTCGATGTCGAGCGGTATTTCCGCGACGCACCGCTGATGATCGTCGGCGAGGGCACCAACGAGATCCAGCGGACGGTCATCGCCCGCCAGCTCGTCGAACGGGGTGGCCGATAATGCTCCCCCTGGAAGGAATCCTCGTCGTCGCGCTGGAACAGGCGGTCGCCGCGCCGTTCGCCACGCGGCAGCTGGCCGACCTCGGCGCCCGCGTCATCAAGATCGAGCGGCCGGGCACCGGGGACTTCGCGAGAAAGTACGACGAGACGGTGCACGGCCAGTCGAGTCACTTCATCTGGCTCAACCGCAACAAGGAGAGCATCACACTCGACATCAAGGACCCGAAGGACCGCGAGGTGCTGGACGCGCTCATCGCGAAAGCCGACGTGTTCGTCCAGAACCTCGCGCCCGGTGCCGTCGACCGGCTCGGCCTCACCACGCACGAACGCCTGATCGTCGCCAACATCTCCGGATATGGCCCGGACGGGCCGTACCAGGACAAGAAGGCCTACGACCTGCTCGTGCAGTGCGAGGCGGGCGTCGTGTCCCTCACCGGCACACCGGGAGAACCCGCCAAGGCGGGCATCCCGGTGGCCGACATCGCCGCGGGCATGTACGCCTACAGCGGGGTGCTTTCCGCGCTCTACGAACGCGAACGGACCGGCAAGGGCACGACGTTCGACGTCGCCATGCTCGACGCGCTCGGCGAATGGGCCGGTTTCCCTTATTACTTCGCCAAATACGGCGGAACCGAACCGCCGAGGGCGGGCGCCAAGCACGCCGCGATCTCGCCTTATGGTCCCTATCGGACCGCGGACGGGACCGTGTTCATCGGGGTGCAGAACGACCGGGAATGGCGCGCGCTCTGCGAATCCGTGCTGGGCCGGGCGGATCTGGCCACGGACGCCCGGTTCGCGACGAACACCGCGCGGGTCGCGCACGACGACGAGCTGACCGCGCTGCTCGAGCAAGCGCTCGCCGGGCGCTCATCGGCTGAGGTGGAACATCGTCTGGACACGGCCGGCATAGCCAACGCCAGGATGCGCACCATGGCCGAGTTCGCCGCGCATCCCCAGCTCGAGGCGCGGCGGCGCTGGGCCGACGTCGGTACGCCCGGGGGTGAGGTCACCGCTCTTCTCCCACCGGTCGACGTCCACGGCAGGCTGCCGCGGCTGGATCCCGTTCCGGACCTGGGGGAGCATTCGGCCGCGATCAGGGCGGAGCTCGGGCTGCCCGAAGACCGGTAGCCGCGGGTTGCTGACGTTCACGAATTCGACCTTCCCGCTCGCGGTGAGGAACCGTTTGCCCGGCGCGCCCAGCGCGGCCGCCGCTTCGTACCAGGACGGATGGTCCGCGTACAGCACGCTGACCCCGGGATGCCCGACGCTCGGACATGGCCACCGCAGCGGCTCGTCCTGTGCTTCCAGGCGCGCCTGTGTCATGCCGCCCATCCCCGGTGTGTGCGCGACGAACTCCGCCCACAGCGTCGGATAGTCCAGCCACGCCAAGGGAAACGCGTCGTGCCAGTACGCCGGGCCGCGCACGGCGTCCACGTCGCCGAGCGCTCGCGCGAGGCCGATCCAGATCTCCCAATCCGGCCGGGACAGCCCGGCCCGCGGCAGCGTCTGGTGGTGCCAGCGCACGGCCCGGTCGTCGCGGTGCCGGTACACACCCTCGAACTCCAGCTCACCGCACGAGGGCAGGATCAGGTCCGCGTGATAAGCGATCTCGTCCATGACAAGTCCGATGTGGACGGAGAATTCGACTTCGCGCAGCGCTTGGCGCACTCGCGTGCTTTCGGTGACCGTTTGCAGCGGATTGCCCTGGGTGACCAGCGCGCGCAACCGGTACGGCCTGCCGGTCAACACCGGCTCCGGGCCCGGCGGGAGAGCTGGCGGCGTCGGCGGAACCGCCACGGTCAGCGGCGGCAGCCGCAGGTCACCCGGCCAGGTGTGGTGCATGAAATTGCAGCCACCGCCCGGAATCCCGATGTTGCCCGTCACCGCCGCGAGGAACGTCAGCGCCCGGTAGGCGTCGAACGCGCCGCGCTGATGCGAGACACCCGCGTCGCAGAAGATGGCCGCCCGGTCGGCGGCGGCGTACTCCTCGGCGATGCGCCGGATCGTGTCCGCCGGGAGCCCGGTGATCCGCGCCGCCCAGTCCGGCGTGTAGCCGTGGTCGCGCAAGTGGTCGCGCAGCTCTTCGAACCCGGTCACCCAGTGCGCGACGAACCGCCGGTCCTGCCTGCCGGTCGTGATGATGTGCGACAGCATGCCGAGCACCAGCGCCAGGTCCGTGTGCGGACGCGACGCGAGCCATTCGTCGGCCCGCGCGGTGGTCGGCGTCCGGCGTGGATCGACGACCACCAGCTTGGCCTGGGTCCGGTCGCGGCGCAGGTAGTCGAAGACGAGCGGGTGCGTCTGGGCCTGGTTCGTGCCGAGGAACAGCAGGTACTTCGACGAGCCCAGGTCGTCCTGCCCGGTCGCGCCGTCGATGCCGTAGCCGTTGGTGAACATGCCCAGCCCGAACGCCGAAGCGAGCGCCGCGCTGCCGGGGTCGACCATGCCCGGCCCGTTGGGACTGCCGAGCAGCGCGAACAGCCTCGACATCAGCGAGCCCGTCCCGTGTGCCCGGCTGCCCGAGGTCCAGGTGGCGATCGACCGTGCCTCGCCCTCGTCGCGCAGTGCCAGTAGCCGCGCCGCGACCGCCGCGAAGGCCTCGTCCCACGAGATCGGTTCGAACTCCGATTCGCGCGAGCCCTTCTTGCCCGAGATCCGGCGCAACGGCGTGGTCAGCCGTCTGCTGCCGGGGCTGCAGGGCCCGGCCAGTACGCGGTCAGGTGCGTTCACGCGAGTCTCCGCATCATCACGCCGACCGGGGCACGCCTGGCCGAGGTCGCCGGGGTGATGTGGTCGGCGGCGAGCAGGCCGAACGCGACGCGCGGATCACCGGCGAGCTCGCCGTGCGTGATGGCCGTGCGGCGCCACTGGCCCATGAAGTCGGTGAAGAACCGCATGACCGCCGGCTCCGCGCCGCTCGCGGGTTCGTGCGCGATGGTCAGCCCTGTAGCGACGCGCAAGGTGTCCGTGCGGTGGCACGGCAGGCCCGGCCACCGCAGCTCCGGCTCGCCGAGCAGGTCGGTGGCCGCCCGCAGCCGCCTCGCCCGGTCGTAGGCCGCGGTGGTGAGCACCGCGGTGGCGCCGGAGACGTCGGCGATCGCGCCGAGGGTGGCGAACCCGGTGCCGGGGGAGAACGGGTCGGGCGCCGTCACCGGCACCGCGACCACGCCTGCCGCGAGGCAGCCGGCGAGCGCGAACAGGTAGTCGCGCTGGTCCCGATAGACGAGCAGCAGCCGGTCACCGGGGCCGAACCCGCGTAGCCGTAGCCGGGCGGCGACGCGCTGGGCGCCGGCGTCGAGCTCGCCGGTCAGCACGCGTCTGTGCCCTTTGCCGCTGCCTGTCATGCACAGAATCGAGTGCGGCTCCGCCGTGGCGGCCTTCCGGAGTGCCGGAATGATCCAGGTCGTCCCGATCGGGGTCATGGCTCTTCCTCTCGCAGGGTCAGCGTTCGACTACTGCACGGTTGCGATCCGAAGAAGGTTCACGATTCGGGATGGACTCGCATGTGAACCGCATGATCCATACCGCTCGCCCGTTCGTCGCCTGCTCCGGTCCATTCGGCTTGGTTCGGCGTAACGGAGCAGTCTTTCGCGGCATCCGGTGATCTAACGTCCCATCGGGAGAGACGCGTGCGGGCAGGGGAGCCGGAGGATGAAACAGGATCTTGTCGAGAGGCTCGAAGCCCTCATCGACGTCGGCAGCGCGTGGGCCGATGACGTCGAGGCGCTGCGTGACTCGATCTCACGACAGGCAGGCGCCGGTGCCGCGTTGTCGATCGAACTCGCCGCTCGGCGGGCCGAGCAGGCCTTTGTCGAGCTGCAGACTGCGCTCGATGACGTTCGATCGGCTGATGGCCGCCGCGTCAAGTAACCACTAGCCTGCCATGGGTGACGGTCGCGAATGGCCCCCAGCTCTGTTCCACCTGCGAACGCAGGGGTATCAGGCCGCCCTATCAGCCGACACTGCGGGTGCTGGCGGTCGATGACGAGCTGCCGGTGCTCGAAGAACTCGTGTACCTGTTGCGCGCCGACCCCCGGATCGCGTGGGCCGAAGGCGTTTCCGACGCGACCGAGGCGTTGCGGGTGCTGCATCAGGCGATCGGCAGCGGCCAGCCGCTCGACGCGTTGTTCCTCGACATCCGCATGCCCGGCCTGAACGGTCTCGACACCGCGCGCGTCCTTTCCCGGTTCGCCGAACCGCCCGCGATCGTGTTCGTCACCGCCTACGACGACTCCGCTGTCGAGGCCTTCGAGCTCAACGCGGTCGACTATCTGCTCAAGCCGGTGCGCCAGGAACGGTTCGCCGAGGCCGTGCACCGGGTGCTGCACGCGGTGGCCGAACGCGGCGACCACGTCGAACCGGCGGCGCCGGAACCCGCTGCCGAGTCCGAGGACGACACCATCCCGGTCGAGGTCGGCGGGCTGACCCGGTTCGTCAAACTGGGTGACGTCCGGTTCGCCGAGGCCGACGGCGACTACGCGCGGCTGCACACCGCGCAGGGCAGCTTCCTGGTCCGCTCGGCGCTCACCGCGCTCGAAGAACGCTGGCGTGACCTGGGTTTCCTCCGGATCCACCGCAGTCATCTGGTCGCGCTGAAGTACGTCGACGAGCTGCACGTCAACGCGGGCCGGGTGACCGTCCGCGTCGGCGGCACACTGCTCACGGTCAGCAGGCGGCACGCGAAGCAGCTGCGGGACGTCCTCGTCAGGCAGGCCAGGGTCAACACGCGGAACGGGTGAGCGGCGATGAACGAGCGCAAACGGGTCACCGTCACCAGATCGACCACCTCGGCCAGGCCGCGGCAGTATCCGGTGCGCCAGGAGATCGACGAGGAGACCGACATCGGCGGGCTGTATGTCGGCTCGCTGATCCGCGCGCAGCTGCGGCTCGGGATCACCGTGTGCCTCGCGGTCGGCGGGACGCTTGCCGCGATCCCGGCGCTGTTCTGGATTTTCCCCGCGGTGCGCGATATCCGGCTGTTCGGCGTCGGGCTGCCGTGGCTGCTGCTCGGGGTGCTCGTCTATCCGTGCGTGGTGCTCGTCGCGTGGATCCTCTCGCGCTGCGCCGAACGCAAAGAACGAGAGTTCGCCGAGATGGTGGATCGGCTCTGAGACCTTGAACAACGCCTACAGCATCGTCGCTGTCGTCTTGGTCGTGCTCGCCACGCTGTCCATTGGCATCTACGGCCTGCGCGTTTCGCGCACCACCTCGGACTTCTACGTCGCGTCGCGCACTGTTTCGCCGCAATTGAACGGGTCCGCGATCAGTGGCGAATATTTGTCCGCCGCCTCTTTCCTCGGCGTCGCCGGGCTGTTGTTCGCGTTCGGCTCGGACATGCTCTGGTACCCGGTCGGGTACACCGTCGGCTATCTCTTCCTGGCCGCGCTGGTGGCCGCGCCGTTGCGGCGCTCGGGCGCGTACACGCTGCCCGACTTCGCCGAGGCGCGGCTGGAATCCCGGACCGTGCGGCGGATCGCGGGCGTGCTGACCGTCGGCATCGGCTGGATTTATTTGCTCCCGCAGCTGCAGGGCGCGAGCCTGACGCTGGCGACGGTCACCGGCGCGCCGAAATGGGCGGGCGGCCTGCTCGTGGTCGTCGTCGTGGTCAGCAACGTGGTCGCGGGCGGGATGCGCTCCATTACTTTTGTGCAGGCGTTCCAGTACTGGTTCAAGCTGACCGCGCTGGCCGTGCCGCTGCTCTTCCTGGTGTGCGCGTGGCTGATGCACGGCAAGGCCAGGCCCGACGCGGGCCTCGCCGGGGAAGCCGGCCGGTTCTCCCCGTTCAACGGCATGCAGGAGTATCCGGTCTACGTCATCTACGCGCTGATGATCGCGACCTTCCTCGGCACCATGGGACTGCCGCACGTGGTGGTCCGCTTCTACACCAACCCGTCCGGCCGCGAGGCGCGCCGGACGACGGTGGTCGTGCTGGCGCTGCTCGGCGTCTTCTACGTGATGCCGCCGGTGTACGCGGCGCTCGGCCGGGTGTACAACCCGAACCTCCCGTCCGACGGCAACACCGACGCGATCGTGTTGCTGCTGCCGCGCTGGATGATCGGCGGCGTCGGCGGCGACCTGCTCGGCGCGCTGCTCGCGGGTGGCGCTTTCGCGGCCTTCCTGTCGACCTCGTCGGGACTCATGGTTTCCGTCGCGGGCGTGCTTTCGGGCGCGCGCAACGTCCGCGCCTTCCGGCTGGCGACCATCGTGGCGGCCGCGGTGCCGTTCGCGATCACCCTGCTGGTGCCCGGCCTGCCCGCGGCGAACGTGGTCGGGCTGGCGTTCGCGGTCGCCGCGTCCTCGTTCTGCCCGCTGCTCGTGCTCGGCATCTGGTGGCGGAAGCTGACCTCGGTCGGCGCCGCCGCCGGGCTGATCACCGGCGGCGGTTCGGCGCTGGTCGCCGGCGCGGTGACGATCGCGCGCGGCCAGGAAAGCGGGCTGCTGCACACCTTGCTCGCGTGGCCTGCCGCGTGGAGCGTGCCGCTCGGGTTCGGCGTGATGGTCGTGGTCTCGCTGCTGACCCCGAATCACCGCGCCCCGGGCGCCGCGCGCATGCTCGCGCGGCTGCACCTGCCCGAAAGCGTGCTGGAAGGGACCAAACGCGCATGACGATCTTCCTGAGCGCGCTGGGCGGTGCGGCGGTCGCCGTCGCCGTGATGCTGATCGTCGGCCGGTACGCCAAGCGGTCCGGCTCGCGGCTCGGCACCGCCGCCGAGCGGGCGACCTTCGAAACACTGCACACGGCCTGGTCTGCCGCGCCGCCGCTGCGGGCGGGCCTGGTCCCGGCGACGGCCAGGAAGGCCGCCCGGCATCTGCGGACGCTGCTGGACACGCCCGCGCTCGCGATCACCGACGAGACCCGGCTGCTCGCGTGGGACGGCGCCGGCCAGGACTGCCATGGCGAGGTGACCGCCGAGCTGGCCAAGACCGTCTTCGAATCCGGCAGGCCCCAGGTCTTCGGCAGGGACAAGCTGGGCTGCGCCGAGGCGGACTGCCCGATCCGCTACGCCGTCGTCGCGCCGCTCGCCGTCGACGACCACGTGGTCGGCGCCATCACCGCCTACAGCTCCACCGCCTCCGCCGCGCTCGTGCAGGCGACCAACGAGGTCGCGCGCTGGGCGTCAGGACAGCTCGAACTGGCGGAACTGGACCGGTCGAAGCGGCGGCTGCTCGAAGCCGAGGTCCGGGCGCTGCGTGCGCAGATCTCGCCGCACTTCATCTACAACTCGCTGACGGTGATCGCGTCTTTCGTGCGCACCAACCCCGAGCGCGCGCGAGAACTGCTGATCGAGTTCGCCGACTTCACCCGCTACTCGTTCCGCCGCCACGGCGACTTCACCACGCTCGGCGAGGAACTGCGGTCCATCGAGCAGTACCTGACCCTGCAGCGGGCGCGGTTCGGCGACCGGCTCAAGGTGACGCTGCGCATCGCGCCCGAAGTGTTGCCGGTGAACGTGCCGTTCCTCTGCCTGCAGCCGCTCGTCGAGAACGCCGTCCGGCACGGCATGGACGGCGAGGCGGGCACGGGGCATCTCACGATCGTCGCCGAGGACGTCGGCTCGGAGGCCCACATCTTCGTGGAGGACGACGGCTCGGGCATGGAACCCGAGCAGGCGCGCCGGATACTCGCCGGTGAGGTCGACGAAACCGCGGGCATCGGCCTCGGCAATATCGACGACCGACTTCGTCAGGTCTACGGCGACGCGTTCGGGTTGGTGGTCGAGACCGCGCCGGGCGCCGGAACCAAGGTCCACGTGCGCGTCCCCAAGTACCGATCGGGCGTCGGGCCCAGGTGAAAGCGCCACCGGGACCTGCGTGAAGGCTTGCTTACGTGGCTGAGCTCCGTCTGGATACGCACCGTCATGCTCTCCTCCACGTGTCCGCCTTCGGGAAGGTTCTTACCTATTGGGTGAAACAGTCAACCCCAGTTCTTCGACGGCTTGGCGTAACGCGCGCAAGGCGTTGTACGTCCGGGACTTGACCGTGCCCAGCGGGATGCCGAGCTCGCGCGCCGTGTCCTTGATCGACAGGTCGCGGAAGTACAGCTGCGCCAGAACCGCCCGGTGTTCCGGACGCAGCCTGTCCATGGCCTCACGCATGGCGTGGGTCAGTTCCACCGACGCGATCTCGTCCTTCGCGACGGCGACGGTGTCGAGCCCGGTGTCGTCGACCTCGAGCGGCCGCGCCTTGCGGGCCCGCCAGTGGTCGCAGACGAGGTTGCGGGCCACCGTGTAGAGCCAGGGCCGGATCGAGGTGTGCCGGGTGGTCAGCGCCTCCGGCCGCTGCCAGGCACGCAGCAGCGTCTCCTGGACGATGTCCTCGGCGAGCTGGACGTCCGTGCCGGTCAGCTTGCGCACGTAGCGGCGCAGCGCGGCCTCGTGTTCGTCCATCACTTCGCGCAGGGTGGCTGAGTCCATCTTCAGGTGCGGCATGCCGAACCCCTCCAACGGTCCCGCCGGACACTCTGACCGGTCACGTTCCTGAAGGTAGGGAGACGAACGTCACGTCGGTACGTCCTTGCCGGGAATCCGAGACGAGCCGCCGGAAGCGCGAGTTCTGCGGACGGGCGGTGTCCGACGAACGGATGGGCGGTCGGGGAATAGGGGTTAATCGGCTCGGAAGTGAACCCGAACGGGGTCCGGGGCCGTGTCACAGACATGAGGTTGAGCCGTATCGCACTGGGACTGGCCGCGGCAGGGGTGCTCGCGGGCTGTTCGGCGGCCCCTGAGGGCCCGCTGGCGCAGGACTACGCCGACGTGCTGACCACGGCGCCCAGTCCGGTGCCCGCCTACGCGGCGGCCAGCGTGGTGGAGACCGACTGCGGCGCCAACGCCAACGGTCATCGCAACGTGGACAACTTCATCGCCACCCCGGGGCAGCCCGGCGCGGCGCACCACGAGCACGAATACGTCGGCAATGTGTCGACCAACGCCATGTCCACCGACGCCAGCCTGGCCGCTGCCGAGACGACCTGTCCCGACGGCAACCTGTCGACCTACTACTGGCCGGTGCTGCGGCTGTCCGGCGGCCACGGGCACGACCTCGGCGCGCCGCCGGTCCCGCCGTCCTCGGTGGCCATCAGCTATCAGGGCAGCCCGGCGGGCCCGGTGGTCGGCATGCCCCGGTTCCTGCGGATGAGCACCGGCGCCCCGCGCGCGTTCACCGAACGGACGCCGTCACAGGCGAAATGGACCTGTTCGGGTCTCGAGGACCGGGTCCAGACCAAGTACCCGGTCTGCCCCGGCGGCGCGCGCGTGGTCCGGATCTTCGACTTCCCCGGCTGCTGGGACGGCCGCAACACCGACAGCGCCAACCACAAGTCGCATCTGGCGTTCGCCGACGCGGCGGGTGTCTGCCCGGCGCGGACGTTCGCGATACCGCGGCTGCGGGTCGAAGTCTCCTACGATGTGCCCCAGGGCGCGAAGTTCGCCATCGACTCCTTCCCGGAGCAACGGCAGAATCCCGGCACCGATCACTCCGACTTCGCGAACGTGATGACCGACGACCAGATGGCGGCACTGGTCGCGCAGCTCAATGGGGGTCGGCGATGAACACGCACGACACGGACTCGCTCGGCGTCTACGTGCTGGGCAAGCTCGATCCGGACGAGGCGAAGGCCGTCGAAGCGCACCTCGCCGCCTGCGCGGCCTGCCGCCAGGAGGTGGAGGAACTGCGCGAGATCCAGGTGATGCTCGGCGCGGTTCCCGACGAAGCCTTTCTGGACGGGCCTCCCGAAGACGAACTCGTGATGCCCCGGCTGGTGCGGCGGGTCCGTGACGGGCCCCGGTTCTTCACCCCAGGCCGCTTGGTCGCGGCGTCGATCGTGGTCGCGGCCATCGGCGGACTGCTGCTCGGCCGTGGCACCGCGCCGACCGAGCAGGTCGCCTCGCCCGTGCCGGCGCCCACGACCCAGTTGAACGTGCCGCCCGCGGCAGGCACCAAGGTCGCTTCGGTGACCGATCAGGCCAGTGGCGCGCGGATGACGCTGCGGGTCGAGCCCGCGGCGGGCTGGGTGCGGGTGAACCTCGCCGCCGCCGGGATCAAAGCGGGCGAGAAGTGCCGCATCGTGGTCGTTTCACGGTCGGGTGAGCGCGTCGTCGCGGGCAGCTGGCTGGTCTCGCCGGACGCCGAGCGGGTGGGCAGCAACGTCGACGGCACCGCGCTGATCCCGCTGGACCAGGTCGCGTCGGTCGAGATCGCCACCTTCGCCGGACGGACGATGGTGGCCGCTCAGCTGTGACCCCACCAGGCCGCCGCGAGCGCGTCCAAGGTGGGCAGGGGTGGCGCGGGCAGCATGCTCAACCACCAGCGCAGGTTGCTGTAGACGTGCAGCAGGCCATACGCGAGGCACCGGCGCGAGAACGCCTCGTCGAGGCCGGTCACGCCGTAGCCGAGCAGGAGCTCGCGCAGGAACGCGGAATCGCCGCCGGAGACGAACAGCCCGGCGCCGACGAAGTCGTACTCGGGCGCGCCGCGCATCGCCGGTTCGAAGTCGAACAGGCCGGAAAGCCGCCAGTGGCCGTCGTGCCCGGTGACCATGATGTGGTCGCGCATGAACTCGGTGTGCAGCAGCACCGGCGCGGGATCGCCCAGGTCGACGCCGTCGAGGAACCCAGGGATCTGCTCGATCCAGGCCTCGTCCAGCTTCGTGGCGCAGTGATGATCGAGCACGTTCTTTCGTTGCTCGGCAAGGAAATCGGGCCAGCTCGCGGGGCCGAGCCCGGGTGGCGCTTCGACCGCGTGCAGCGCGGCGAGCGCTTCGCCGAGCCGCGGCGCGAGTGAGCGACGGTCCTCTGTGGACAGCCGGGGCCACACGGCGCTGAGCGTCTCGCCGGGAAGGCGTTCCATCAGCACGTGACCCCAGCCGTCGTGCTCGCCTGCCGACTCGACCGCGGGCGTCGGGATCGGCAGGCGGCCGTGTACCGCTCGCAGCACCCCGCTTTCGGTCGGGAGCTCGCCGAGGTGCACCGGCGGGAAGAGCTTGAGCACGAGCTTGTCGCCGACCGCGTAGACCGGGAGTGAGCCGTCCTCGAACGGGACGACGTCTTCGCCGCCATGGCCGAGCTTCCCCAGCAGCTCCCGGACCGGGGGCAGCAGGGACTCACGGGTCAGCGCGTCGAACTCGGCCTCGGTGCCGGCGGCGGGGAACACCATGATCACGACCGTAGCCCGGACTTGACTTTCTCGGCGACGGATTTACGGCGTCTCGGTGCGCTCCAGCAGCGCGCGGCTCGCGAGGAGGACGAGACGGCAGATCTCGTCGGGGTCCGCGCTGGCCAGCGGCTCGCGGCCGGTGACGTCGCGGACCAGGCCGATGCCGAGCACCCAGGCGAGCATGAGATCGGCGCGCAGCTCGGCGTCGGCCGCGTCGGTGAGCTTGGCGAGCGCGTTCGCGTACTCGTCGCCGAGCTGCTTGCTGATCGGCGACGAGGCGCTCCCGCTGCCGGTGGAGCGGAGGAACGCCTCGAGCGAATGATCACGCTTTTTTCCGTGCAGCTCAGGGGAAAGCACGCTGCGCAAGGCTTTCTCGAGCAGCTTCTCCGGCGGCGTCGCCGCGATCAGCTCCCGGCCGCCGCGCGTGATCACCTCCTCGAAGAGCAGTTCCTTCGAGCCGAAGTAACGGAACAGCAATGCCTGGTTAGCACCCGCGTGCTTGGCTATGTCCCGCACCGTGGTGCGGTCGAAGCCGCGCTCGGCGAAGAGCACGGCGGCGGCGTCGAGCAAGGCTTCTCGAGTCGCGGCCGCGTCTCTCTTACGCGACAGTGGTTCTCCGGTCACTCTCCCCTCCCGGGAAGACCGTAACCCCTAAACCCATAGGGGGGTCATTGACCGGTCCGATGACCCGACCTAGCGTTGTAAGCAACTGCTTACAAGCTGTGACGGGGAGTGACCAGTGAGTATTACACCGCCTGAACCCGTTGCCTACCCCTTCGATTTCGGCCCGGGCCTCGACATGAACGAGGCCTACGAAGCCGCCCGCGACACCGACGGGCTGCTCCGCGTCAAGCTGCCGTTCGGCGAGCCCGGCTGGCTCGCGACGCGCTACGCGGATGTGCGGCAGGTCTTCGGAGACAAGCGGTTCTCCCGGGCACTGGCCAAGCAGAACGACCCGCCACGGATGTTCCCGACCGCGCTGGAGACCGGGATTCTGGCCGAGGACCCGCCCGACCACACCCGGCTGCGGCGGCTGGTGGCGCAGGCGTTCACCATGCACCGGGTCGAGGACATGCGGCCGTGGGTGCGCGACCTGGCCGAGGGCCTGCTCGACGACCTGATGGCGAAGGGCAGCACCGGAGAGCTGGTCGAGGACTACGCGTTGCCGCTGCCGGTCGCGGTCATCACCGAGCTGCTCGGCGTGCCCGATCTGGACCGTCCGAAGTTCCGCAAATGGAGCGACGCGTCGCTGTCCACCGCCCAGCTGACCGTCGAAGAGGCCGTCGCCAACCGCAACGGCCTGCGCGAGTACCTGGCCGAGTTCATCGCCGACCACCGCGAAAACCCGCGCGACGACCTGATGTCCGCGCTCATCCAGGCGCGCGACGTCGACGACCGGCTGACCGAGCTGGAGCTGGTCGACATGTGCGTCGGCCTGCTCATCGGCGGCCACGAGACGACGGCGTCGGAGATCCCCAACTTCGTCTACGTCCTGCTCGAGTACCCGCAGGAATGGAAGCGGCTGCTCGCCGAACCGGAGCTGATCCCGAGCGCGGTCGAGGAGCTCACGCGGTACGTGCCGCTCGGCGCCGGCGCGACTTTCTCGCGCTATGCCACCGAAGACATCGAGATCGGCGGCGTCGTGGTCAAGAAGGGCGAGGCCGTGCTCGGCGCGATCGGGCCCGCCAACCGCGACCCGCGCCGCTTCGAGGACCCGGACACCCTGCGGCTGGACCGCGAAGGCAACCAGCATCTCGGCTTCGGCCACGGCGTCCACCACTGCCTGGGCGCGCAGCTGGCCCGCCTCGAACTGCAGGAATCCTTGCGCGCGCTGCTGACCAAGATGCCCGATCTCCATCTCACCGGCGATGTCGAGTGGAAAACGCAGAGGCTGGTGCGGTCTCCTCGTAGAATGCCGGTGGGATGGTGATGATCTGTGACTTGGCATCTTGAGGTCGACGCGCATACCTGCATCGGCTCCGGAATGTGCGCCGCGCTGGCGCCCGAATGGTTCGAGCTCACCGGCGAGACGGCCACCGCACGCGCCGCCGAGGTCGACGAGGACGAGATCCTCCTCGACGCCGCCGACTCCTGCCCGGCGATGGCCATCGCCGTAGCCAACGCGGCAGGCGAGGAAATCGGGCCCCGGCCTTGACCAGGTCGTGAGTGTTCCGGCCGGTTAGAACCGGCCGGAACACTCACGACCCCTAGGCGGGCTTGAAAACCCCGTGCTCCGTCACGACCGCCGTGATGAGCGCGGCCGGGGTGACGTCGAACGCCGGGTTGAACACGGCCGCTCCCTCGGGCGCGACCCGCGTGCCCGCGAAGTGGGTGAGCTCGTCCGCGCGGCGCTCCTCGATCTCGATCTCCGCGCCGGTCGCCAGCGTGGTGTCCACTGTGGACGATGGGGCGACGACCACGAACGGGACGCCGTGGTGGGCCGCCGCGATCGCCAGCGAATACGTGCCGACCTTGTTGGCCACGTCGCCGTTCGCGGTGATCCGGTCCGCGCCGACGAGCACGCAGTCGACCATGCCGCGCGCCATCGCCAGCGCCGCCGCGCTGTCCGGCTGCACGCGGTACGGCACCCCGGCCTCCGCCAGCTCCCACGCCGTCAGCCTGGCGCCCTGCAGCAGTGGCCGGGTTTCGTCCACCAGCACCGATTCGACCAGGCCACGGGCGTGCAGATGCCAGACCACGCCGAGCGCGCTGCCCCAGGCGACCGTCGCGAGCCTGCCCGCGTTGCAGTGGCTGAGCAGGCGCAACGGACGGCGTGAGCACGCCGAAAGCACAACTTCCGCGGCCAGGCCCGACGCCTCGCGATTGAGCCGCTCGTCTTCCTCCAGCAAGGCGAGAGCCTCGGCGAGCACCGCGTCGGCGCCCTCACCGAGCCGGGTGAGCGCCCGCGTGACACCCCAGCGCAGGTTGACCGCCGTCGGCCGTGCCGACGCCAGGCGTTCCGCCTCCACGGCGACGTCCGAACCGTTGAACGCCGCCAGCGCGACCCCGAGCGCTCCGGCCGCGCCCAAAGCGGGCGCGCCGCGCACGGCGAGGCGGCGGATGGCGTCGATGAGCTCGTCGACCGTGCGCAGCGTCAGCGTCCGGTACTCCGACGGCAGCGCGACCTGGTCGATGATCACGACCGCGCCGTCGGCCCAGTCCACCGTCCGCCGCATTACAGGCCCGCCATCAGATCCGTCTCGGTGATGCCGGGGCCCTGGCCTTCGCGGATGAACCATTCGGTGCCGAAGCTGGCGGCGAACCGGTCGTCCGGCATCGACAGGAAGAACGACTGCTCGCTGATCTGCGACGCGTGCGCGCGCATCGCGGCCCGCTTCTCGGTCAGGTGCGCCGTCACGTCCACCTCGCAGGTGAGCTCCGCCTCCGGCTTGCCGAATTCGAACTGGTCGAAGTCCGGCGCGTCCTCCGCCTTCATCTGCCCGGACGCCACCGCCTCTTCCATGCCACGGCGCATGGCGTCGCGGTTGATCGTGCCCTGGTACACCCTCGGCGTGCCCGCCAGTTCGGCCGCGCGCTTGCCGACGCGGTGTACCTGGATGTGGTCGGGGTGCCCGTAGCCGCCGTTGTCGTCGTAGATCGTGAGGACGTCGGCGTTCTCTTCACGCAGGATGGCGGCCAGCTTCTCGGCGGCCTCCTCGACCGGAGCGGTCCAGAACGTGCCCGGCTCGGTGTTGGTCGGCTCGCCCATCATGCCGGAGTCGCGGTAGCCCAGGAACTCCACGCGCTTCACGCCGAGGATCTCCGCCGACGCGTGCGTCTCGATGACGCGGCGCTCCCATAGTTGTTCGCCCTCAGCGAGAAAGCCGTCTTCGACCTCACCGACCTCGCCGCGGGTGCCGACGACGAGCACCACGCGGTGCCCCTCGTCGGCGGCCTTGCGCATGACCCCACCAGTGCCGATGCATTCGTCATCGGGGTGGGCGTGGAATGTGACCAGGGTTGCCATAGCCAGAAGCTACCTACACAGGCAGGGTCCGTGCCAGGAAGCTTTCCGTGAGCGACCAAGCCGCTTCCGCGGCGGGAGCGTCGTAGAAGATCGCCGCGACATGGTTGTGGAACGCGTGCCCCGCCTCTTCCTGGACGTGGATCTCCGCGCCCTCGTGCCTGGCGACGGCCTCCTCGACGCGCTTCACGCCGTCACGGGCGATGTACGGGTCTTTGCCGCCGAAGTGGAACTGGATCGGGCACGTCACGCCGTCGAGCTGCCCGATGGCGTCCGGCACGGTCGAGCCGTAGAACGACACGGCGGTGTCCGGCGACCCCGCGGCCGCCGCGGCGAACGCGAGCGAGCCGCCGAGGCAGAAGCCGAACACGCCGACGCCGCCGCGGACCTCCGGCAGCCCGCGCAGCAGCTCGGCGGTGGCCAGCACGTCCGACAGCCCGAGCGCGAAGTCGAACTTCCCGACCACGGCCATCGACGCCGCGATCCCGGCCTCGTCGTGCCCCGATGACCACTTCGGCTCGAAGCGCCAGAACAGCTCGGGGACCGCGACCACGTAGCCGAGCTTGGCGAGATCGGCGGCGACCGACTTGAGGTAGTCGTCGAGCCCGAAGATCTCCTGGATCAGCACGAGTCCCGGCCCGCTGCCGGATTCGGGCAGCCAGACCGGCAGGTCGAACCCGCCGTCGGCGACGGTGACGTGCTCCGTGCGTGTGCTCAACCCTCAGTCCCCCAGTGTGGTGGCGATGACGCGGTCGCGGAAGTCCGCCACCGGCACGTTCAGCTCGCCCAGCGCGCGCGAGGCGACCGTGCCGGGGTCCGCGATGGTGGCCAGCAGCAGATGCCCGCCGGAAATCAGCTTGTGGCCGGTGCCGGTGGCCTCGTATAGGCCTTGTTCCAGCACGCCTTTGGCTTCCGTGCTGAACGGGACGTGCCCCTGGCCCGGCTCCTGGTCGGCTGGCACGAGCCGCTGGACGACCTGCCGTGCCTCGTCGATGTCGATCCCCAGCTCGTACTGCGACAGCGCGGCCAGGAACAGGTGTTCGTTCCCTATGCGCTGGTGCCCGAGCTTGCGCGTCTCGTCCTGCGCTCCGGCGACGACCTTGCGTGCGGATTCGGTGAACTTGTGAAACACGGCCCCAGCATGTCAGTTCGGCTCAGCGGTGGAAAGCGTTCACCAGCACCTCGGTGACCAGTGCAGCCTGGCTGCCGTCCGGGTCGAGGTCGGGGTCGAACACGGTCAGCTCGAAGCCCGCCGCGCCCGGCAGCGCGAGCAGGCCGCGCAGCAAGGTCACCAAGGTGTCCGGGTCGAGCCCGCCGTCGTCGGGACTGTCCACGGCCGACACGTACGCCGGATCGAGCGTGTCGATGTCGACGTGCACCCAGAAACCGTCGAGCGGCTCGAGCACGCGCCGCGCGGTTTCCAAGGCGGCGGCCGGACCCGAAGCCATGATCGACTCACTCGTCACCGTCGCGATGCCCGCGTCCGCGGCGTCGCGGGACTCGCGCTCGCGGGCGCCGAGCACCACGACGTCCTCGTCGCGCACGTACGGCTGCAGACCGTCGATGTCGGTGAGCTCGTCCGCGCCGCGGCCGGTCACCAGCGCGACGTCTTCGCCCGCCGCCGCACCGACGTGCGGCGAGTTGCCGAGATGCCGGAAGTCGTCGTGACCGTCGAGGAAGGCGAGGCCGAACCGGCCCGCGCGGCGGCGCAGCGCCAGCATCGCGCCGAGCAGGATCGAGCAGTCACCGCCGAGCACGACCGGGAAACCGTCCACGTGCGCCAGCCGCCCGGCGAGCGTGCGCGTGTACTCCGCGATCGCTTCGGCGTTGCGGACGCCGTCGCCGGGCTGCCACGCCGAGAGGTAGCGCGGGGGAGTGACCACCCCGCCGTCGTCCGCGCCGAGCCGCGTGAGCAGGCCCTGGTCACGCAGCGCCCCCGGCGCCTTGTAACAGCCGGGCACGGCGCCCGCCTCAGGTGGGCGAAGGCCCAGATTGGACGGTGCGTCGAGCAGGACGAGGTTGCGCATGCGGCCGAATCTAGCCTGATCGACTGGCTTAGTCCTGCCACCACTCCTACCGTGGGAGGCTATGGCCGAGCGCACGAAGTACATCCTGGACGAAGCCGAAATGCCGACCCGGTGGTACAACGTCATCCCTGACCTGCCGGAGCCACCGCCCCCACCACTGCACCCCGGCACCCGCGAGCCCGTCGGCCCCGACGATCTCGCGCCGCTGTTCCCGCTCGCGCTGATCATGCAAGAGGTCAGCGGTGAGAGTTACATCGACATCCCCGAGCCGGTGCTCGACGTCTACCGCTTATGGCGCCCTTCGCCGCTCTACCGAGCGCGAAGGCTTGAGAAGGCGTTAGGCACGCCCGCGCGGATCTACTACAAGTACGAGGGCGTCAGCCCGGTCGGCTCGCACAAGCCGAACACCGCTGTGCCGCAAGCGTTCTACAACGCGCAAGAGGGCGTCACCCGGCTGACCACCGAGACCGGCGCGGGCCAGTGGGGGAGCGCGCTCGCGTTCGCCTGCGCGACCTTCGGGCTCGAATGCGAGGTCTGGCAGGTGCGGGCCTCGTACGACCAGAAGCCCTACCGCAAGCTCATGATGGAGACCTTCGGCGCGACCGTGCACCCGAGCCCGTCGGAGCTGACCGCGTCCGGGCGCGCGATCCTCGCCGAGCATCCCGATTCGACAGGCAGTCTCGGCATCGCGATCAGCGAGGCCGTCGAGCAGGCCGCCGCCGACGAGGGCGCCCGGTACGCGCTCGGCAGCGTGCTCAACCATGTGCTGCTGCACCAGACGATCATCGGCGAGGAGGCGCTCAAGCAGTTCGAGCTGGCGGGCGACACCCCGGACGTGCTCGTCGGCTGCACCGGCGGCGGCTCGAACTTCGGCGGGCTCGCTTTCCCGTTCCTGCGGGAGAAACTGGCGGGCCGGATGTCGCCGGTGATCCGCGCGGTCGAGCCGGCGGCCTGTCCGTCGCTGACCCGGGGCAAGTACGCCTACGACTTCGGCGACACCGCCGGGCTCACCCCGCTGCTCAAGATGCACACGCTCGGGCATGATTTCATTCCCGACCCGATCCACGCCGGTGGCCTCCGCTATCACGGGATGTCGCCACTGATCTCGCACATCTACGAACTCGGGTTGATGGAAGCGATTTCGATCGGGCAGCAGGAATGCTTCTCGGCCGGGGTCAAGTTCGCCCGCACGGAAGGCATCATCCCCGCGCCGGAGCCGACGCACGCGCTGGCCGCGTGCATCCGGGAAGCCTTGCACTGCAAGGAAACCGGCGAGGAAAAGGTCATACTCACGGCATTGTGCGGGCACGCGCACCTCGATCTGCCCGCCTACGGCTCGTATTTCGCGGGCGACATGGTCGACGACGAGTTGTCCGACGACGCACTGGCCGAATCGCTGGCCGGATTGCCCTGATCTGACGGATCCCGTACACGGGATCTTGAGGTTTCTTCCCTGACGCGGCTTAGTAAGAACATCCGCCGCGCTAGGGAAGGAACTTCCTGTGCTCGCAAGGAGAACGCTCGCCGTCGCGGCGGCGCTGCCCGTCGCATTGCTGATCACCGGCGCGATCGCACCCGTCACCGAGGTGGTGAGCGGGCACGGGAACGCCCCGTCCGACAACGCCTACATCAGCCGGGACGGCCGGTTCGTCGCGTTCCAGTCCTTCGCGTCGAACCTGGTGCCGGGCGACACGAACGACGCCTCCGACATCTTCGTGCGCGACCGGCAGCTCGGCACGCTGACCAGGGTCAACGTCACCGCGCACGGCGGACAGGCCGACGCGGGCGGCTACGAGCCGTCGATCTCCGCGGACGGCCGGTTCGTCGCGTTCACCTCCAACGCGCGCAACCTCGTGCCCGGCCGCGCGGGTGAGGGCCTGGACGTCTACGTCAAGGATCTGCGCACCGGCGAGCTGACCGTCGCCAGCCGGACCCCGGAGGGCGTGTGGGCCGACAATGTCTCGTATCTGGCGCAGATCGCGGCCGACGGCCGCTCGGTCGTCTTCTTCTCGGCCGGCTCGAACCTCGTGCCCGGCGACGTGAACGGCGCGCCGGACGTGTTCAGCACCGACCTCGTCACCGGCAAGATCTCGCTGGTCAGCGCGACCGCCGACGGCTCGCCAGCGTTCGGGATGTCGGACCGGCCGACGGTCAGCGCCGACGGCCGCTACGTCGCTTTCCGTTCCAACGCGGGAAATCTGGCGCCCGGTGACGGTCAAGGCCGCTTCGACGTGTTCGTCAAGGACCTGCGCACGGGCAAGGTGACCCGGGCCAGCACGGCGGCCGACGCCGAGCGCCCGCGGATCAGCGGCGACGGCTCGGCGGTCACGTTCAGCTCGGCCGCCGCGCTGATTCCCGGTGACACCAACGGTTTCGCCGACATTTACGTCAAAGAACTCCCGAGTGGCAAGCTCGTCAGGGCCAGCGTCACCGCAGACGGGCGGCAGGGTGACGAACTCGCGTATCGCTCGGCGTTGAGCGCGGACGGCCGGTACGCCGTCTTCGAGAGCAAGGCGTCGAACCTCACGCCCGGCGACACGAACAAGGCCTTCGACGTCTTCGTCAAAGACCTGCGCACGGGCGCGCTCACCCGGCTCGGCGCGGGCGCCGGGCCGGGGATCAGCGCGGACGGCCGCTCCGTGGTCTTCGACGGCGAGGGTCACGTCTTCCACACCAGACTGCCGAAGCCGGACGCCGACCCGTTCGCGAACGCTGTCGCGTCGGCGTCGAATGTGGTGGTGCTGAACGGAAAACACGCGCTCGGCGCGCCCGACGGCAGGCACGCGACCGTCATCGGATTACTCAACGGCCGCTTCACCCTCGACCTCGGCGACGACGAGGAGGGCGTGGGTGACCTGGAGATCCGCGGCTGGTGTCTCGGCAGGGTCCCAGTAGATTTCCTTGACGCGAAAGGAAAGTACGTCGGGTCAAGCCAGTTCTCTTCGAGGAATCCCGTGGTCCGGCACGCGGGCGCGCCTTACCGCTACGCCCGGTTCAACCTCGGCCTGCTGCAGACTTTGAGCGTGGACGGCGTGCGAGCGTCCTAAACGGACACTCGCAGCTCGGCCAGTATCTCCGGTCCCGTCGCGGTGAGCCTGGCCACCGCACTCTTGCCCCAGTACCAATAGAACGCGCCGCCGATGGCGATCCCGACCGGGATCTCCAGCCAGCGCAACACCGGCAGATCTTGGGTACGCCCGAACACCTCGAGGATGATCACCGGGATCGTCGTCAGCGCGGCCAGCAGCTCCATCCCGAGCAAGGGAAGGATCTTCGCGCAGCCCGCGTTGCCGCCTGTGGCGAACGGGTTCGAGGTCTTACGCTGATCCGGCAGCGGATACGGCGCCATCGCGGACTGCAGGGCGACGGAACCGGCGCCCGCGAGCACCAGGACCGCGAACAGGGACAGCACCAGCGGATACGTGGAGGGATGGCCGGTCGCCGCGGGCAGGACCAGGCAGCACGCCAGCCCGACCGACCCGACGATGAGCAGCCAGGCCAGCTGCCTGCCCCGGACGTCGGCCCGGATCGCGCCGGGGGTGAGCAGGGTGTGCCAGAAGCCGCTGCCGTCGAAGCCGTACAGGTTGCCGGTGTAGAGCGGGACGTAGAACGCGAGGCAGACCCCGGCGCCCGAGGCGAACGTGGCCGCCGACCCGTCGTAGAGCGAGGGCCCGATCATGATCACCGGGCCGACGAGCATCGCGCTGAACATCGTGGTCCGCCGCCGCGCGTCCCGCCACCACGACCGCAGTTCCTTGCCGACGACCGCGCCCAGCGGGGTCGCGGGCAGCAGTGCGCGGCCGGTCCGTTTCGCGCGGCTCTTGGCCACCCCGTGGTACGCCGGGTGGGTCACGCGCCGCGCGAGCAGTTTCGCCCAGGCCAGCAGCAGCCCGGCGAGCAGCACGACCATGGCCGCTGCCAGCAGCAGGACGGTCGTCCACTGCCCGTCGCCCGCGGCACGCACCGCGACGGCACCCCAGCCGGACGGCAGCGCCCGCGTGACCGAGGTCAGCTCGCTCGCCTGGCCGTCGATGATCGCCGGGCCGAGCGTGTGCAGGACGTACTGCAGGGCGACACCGGACAGCGTCAGCAACGCGACGACCACCAGCGCGAGGTCCTTGCCCTTGCGCGTGCTCAGCAGCGCGCCGAGCAGGCCGGTGACCACCCGGTACAGCAGCACGGCCAGCACCAGCTGCAGCACGGTGAACACCAGTCCGACCAGTGCGGCGCCGCCGCCGAGGCGCTGGCCGTAGACGAACAGCCCGGCGAACGCGACCAGCGAGACCACCGTCGTCACGCCGACGAAGCTCGCGGCGAGCAGCCCGGTCGCGAGCTTGCGCCCGCTCAGCGGCAGCAGTGAGAAGTGCTCCGGCCGCAGCGACTCGTCGCCGCCCATCAAGACCGGCCCGAGTATCCAGCCGAGCAGCCACAGCGCGTAGATGGACGCCAGCAGGTCGACCGAGGTGCCGGGATCCGCGAACGAGACCGCGCCGTAGGAGAGCGTGGCGACCGCCGCGGCGAGCCCGACGACACCGCCGAGAATGGTGCCGATGGCGCGGTTGCCTCGCAGCGCGTGGCGCATCACGCGCAGCTTCATCCCTACGAAGACGCCAACCACGACAGCCCCTCCGCCCCACCGGTCCGCCCGCCGACGATGTGCACGAACGCCTCTTCGAGACTGCCCTCGCCCCGCACCTCGTCGACGGCGCCCGCCGCCACCAGCCGCCCAGCGCTGATCACCGCGACGTGACTGCACATCTGCTCGACCAGCGCCATCACGTGACTTGACAGCACCACCGCGCCGCCGGAGGCGACGAACCGGTTCAAGATCGTGCGGATGGTCGACGCCGACACCGGGTCGACCGCCTCGAACGGCTCGTCGAGCACCAGCAGCTTCGGCGCGTGCAGCAACGCCATGGCGAGCCCGATCTTCTTCCGCATGCCCGCCGAGTAGTCGATGACCAGCGTGTTCGCCGCGTCGAGCAGCTCCAGCACCCCGAGCAGCTCGTACGCCCGCTCGGCGACGGTCTGCGCGTCGAGCCCGCGCAGCGTCCCCATGTAGGTGAGCAGCTCACGCGCGGTGAGCCGCTCGGGGATCGACAACCCGTCCGGCAGCACCCCGACCTGCGCCTTGGCCCGCTCAGGCTCCGCCCAGACGTTGGCGCCGAAGATCCGCGCGCTCCCGCGGTGCGGCCGCAGCAGCCCGACGGCCATGGACAGCGCCGTGGTCTTGCCGGCCCCATTGGGCCCGACCAGGCCATAGAACGACCCTGGCGGCACCTCGAGGCTCACGTTGTCGACCGCGAGCTTCGCCCCGAACTGCCGGTACAGCCCGTACATCCCCAGCGCCGGAACCATGCGCATCCCCCTGACCGAGTCGCTGGCGCGACCCTACGCCGCGTACACGCCCGGCGCCGGGGTTCGGGTTGCCCCGGGGCTATTCGCCGCAGGTGATCTTGGGCTGGGGGTTGTACTTGACCGTCCGGGTGCTGCGGCTGACCTCGCGGCCGGTCGCGGCGTCACGCAGGACACGGGTGTCCGTGGTCGTGAACCCGGGCGCGCCGTTGCTGGCGTGGCAGTTCTCCGCCGGACCGGCCTTGGGCTGCGGCTCGGTCTGGTTGGTGCGCGCGCCCGCGATCGACTCGACCTTGTAGCGCGCGGTGCCCCACAGCTTCACCGTGAGCGAAGACGGCGTCCAGATCGTCTGGATCGCGACGCCGGTCTGGCTGTCGTTGGTGAACTTCAGGTCGATGACGCTGCTGCCGTCGTGGTTCTGGAACACCGTCGCCTCGCGCGCGGCGGGGTAACGGCTGATGTAGTAGCTGTGCTCCTTGTGGCCCGCGTCCTTCATCCCGGCGAAGTACGCGGCGTTGTAGAGCGTCGTCGCGAACTGCGAGATGCCGCCGCCGACCTCGCGGCCGGGCGCGCCGTCGGAGATGACGCCCGCCTCTACGTAGCCCTGCTTGGTGCCGCGCGGGCCGGTGAAGCCGTTGAGCGAGAACGTCTCGCCCGGCTTGACGATCGCGCCGTCGACCTTGTTGGCCACCACGTGGATGTTGACGCCGGAGTCGGCCGCGAAGCCACCGGTGGTGAACTCGCCGATGACCTCCTTCACGCCGAGCTGGTTGGCCTGCTCGGTGGTCACCTTGGCAGGCGTGTCCTTGTAGGTGGCCTTCAGCTCACGCTTGTCGGCCAGCTTGAGCACGTCGACCATCGGCTTGAGGCTGACCTCCCAGTCGACGCCCCTGCCGTCGACGGACGGCTCGACGGCGGGCTTGCCGCCCTCGAAGACGATCGACGCCTCTTTGCCCTCTTTTTCGGTGGACTTGAGCTGCGGGCCCGCCGCTTCGACGACCTTCTCCTGGTCGATCTTCGGCGCCAGCGTGATCGGCTCGAAGCTCAGCGCGGCGGCGATCTGGGCGGGCTCCAGCTTGGCGTCCTTGCCCTCGCCCTTGATGATCAGCGGCGCCGCGACCGCGGGCTTGGCGATCTGCTCGAAAGCGGCCTTGAGCGCGTCCGGGTTGGTCTGCACCGGGGTGAGCGCCACGGGAAGGTCGAGTGCCTGCCCGGCGGCCCAGTGCGCGAGCACGGCGTCCGTGGCGGCGGGAACGTCGAGTTTCTGGCCCTGCTTGGCCTCGACGAGCACCGGCTCGGCCTCGTCGAAGCGGATCGTGCCCTCGATCGGGTCACGGTCCGTCTTGGCTCTCAGCTGCTCCATCGCCTGCTTGAGCTTGGCGTCGTCGGCGTGCGTCACGACACCGACCTCGCGCGAGGTGAAGAACGAGGCGATCCGCGTGAACGGGTTGAGCGGCTGGTCGCCCGCCTGGTCCAGCGTGCCGGGCCAGTCGAGGGTGAGCCCGGAGACCTTCGGGGCGAGCTGGTCGGTGACGTCGCCCGCCTTGACCTGCACGGGGCTGCTCAGCCGCGGCTCGATCTTGGCGCGCAGCTCCTTCTCGGCGCTGTCGCGGCTCATCCCGCCGACGTCCACCCCGGCCACCGTGACCCCACGTGGCACGCTGCCGCTGCTGATCAGCAGGTCGGCGCCCCAGAGCAGGAGCAGCCCGCCGAACACCGAGCCGCCGATGATGGCGGCCTTACGCTTGTTGAAGCGTTTCTGTGGCGGAGCGGGCGCCTCTGTGGGAGGCTCCTGCGTCAACACCGATACGGCAGGCAAGATGTCCGTCTGCTCGGCACTCGACCCGGGCCAGTAGGAATCCGGCAACTCTCTCAACCCTCCACGATCAGCTCGGGGTTGCCGATCGCCGGTGTTCAAGATACGGGCACGCCAGAAGGCCGCTCACACTCGCCCGGTTGGGGGATGCCCCCTGAAGACAATCGATTACCGAGCGTCTGGCTCCGGGTTCGCACCGGCTTTGGCGAGGAAGTCGAAGTCGCAGCCTTCGTCCGCCTGCGTGATGTGCTTGGCGTAGAGCGAGCCGTAGCCGCGTTCGAACGGAGGCGCCGGTGGCTCCCACAAAGCGCGCCTGGCGTCGAGCTCGGCGTCGTCGACTTCGAGGTGCAGCCGCCGCGCCGGGACGTCCAGTGTGATCAGGTCGCCGTCACGCACCAGCGCCAGCGGGCCGCCGACGAACGACTCCGGCGCCACGTGCAGCACACAGGCGCCGTAACTCGTCCCGCTCATCCTGGCGTCGGAGATCCGGACCATGTCGCGGACGCCCTTGGCCAGCAGGTGGTCCGGGATCGGCAGCATCCCGTACTCGGGCATGCCCGGCCCGCCCAGCGGGCCGGAGCCACGCAGCACCAGCACCGAATCCTCGGTGATGCCCAGCCCGGGGTCGTTGATGCGCTTCTTGAGGTCGCTGTAGTTGTCGAACACGACCGCGGGACCCGTGTGGGTGAGCAGGTGCGGTTCGGCGGCGATGTGCTTGATGACCGCGCCGGACGGCGCGAGGTTGCCGCGCAGCACGGCGACGCCGCCCTCGGCGGCGACCGGGTTGTCCCGCGTGCGGATCACGTCGTCGTTGTGCACGCGCGCGACGGCGAGCAGCTCGCCGAGCGTCTTGCCGGTGACCGTGACGCGGTCGGTGTGCAGCAGGTCGGTCAGCCGGGAGAGCAGGCCGGGGAGGCCGCCCGCGTAGTAGAAGTCCTCCATCAGGAAGTCGCCGCCGGGGCGCACGTTGGCCAGCACCGGCACCTGGCGGGCGATGGCGTCGAAGTCCTCGATGCTCAGCGGGATCTGGCTGCGGCCTGCCATCGCGATCAGGTGGATCACCGCGTTGGTGGAGCCGCCGAGCGCGAGCACGGTGGTGATCGCGTCGGAGTACGCGCGCTTGTCGAGCACCTGCGAGATCGTCAGGTTCTCCCAGACCATCTCCACCACGCGCGCACCGCTCGCCGCGGCCATCCGATGGTGCGCCGAGTCGACGGCCGGGATCGAGGCGGCGCCGGGCAGCGTCATGCCGAGCACCTCGGCGGCGCTGGTCATGGTCGAGGCGGTGCCCATGGTCATGCAGGTGCCGGGGGAGCGGGCGAGCCCGCGCTCCAGTTCGGACATTTCCGCGTCGCCGATGAGACCCGCGCGCTTGTCGTCCCAGTACTTCCACATGTCGGTGCCGCTGCCGAGGATCTCGTTGCGCCAGTGGCCCTTGAGCATCGGCCCGGCCGGCACGAAGATCGCCGGGAGCCCGGCGCTGGCCGCGCCCATGAGCAGCGCGGGGGTGCTCTTGTCGCAGCCGCCCATGAGCACGGCGCCGTCGATCGGGTAGGACCGGAGTATCTCCTCGGTCTCCATCGCCAGCAGGTTCCGGTAGAGCATCGGCGTCGGCTTCTGGTAGGTCTCCGACAGCGTCGCGACCGGGAACTCCAGCGGGAAGCCGCCCGCCTGCCAGACGCCGCGTTTGACCTGCTCGGCCCGCTCACGCAGGTGCATGTGACAGGGGTTGATGTCACTCCACGTGTTCAAGATCCCGATCACGGGCTTGCCAAGATGCTCTTCGGGGTTGAATCCTAGTTGCCTGCTCCGCGCGCGGTGGCTGAAGTTGCGCAGCTCGTCGCCGCCGAACCAGCGGTGACTACGGAGGTCCTCAGGCTTCATCATGTGGGCTGATCCTGCCACTCTCCTGGGCTGTGTGTAGTCCCTAAAGTATGACATCTCATATATCATTTCTGCGACTGTTCCCGGCCGGAACATTCGGGCGGCGTCATACCAGTAGATTTGGCACTATCTGCGAAAGCCGTCGGGAGCCGGAGATGACGATGTCTGGGACGTTCAGCCTGCCCGCCTCGCGCACCGAAGTGGTGCTGGAGGAAATCCGCCGAGGCATCCTCACCCGGGAGCTGTTACCCGGCCAGCCGCTGGTCGAGGCGGAATTGGCGGCCAAGCTCGGCGTCTCGAAGACGCCGGTGCGCGAGGCGCTGAAGGTGCTGTCCAATTCGGGCCTCGTGACGTTCAGCCCGTACAAGGGCGCCTCGGTCTGCGTGGTCGACTCCGAACTCGCCAAGGCCGTCTACGACGTCCGGCTGGTGCTGGAGCCCGAGGCGGTCCGCCGCACGGTCGAGCGCCGTGACCCGGCCCTGCTCGAGGACGCCGCCGAAGCGTTGAAGGAAGCCTCGGCCGCGATCTCGGATCGCGACCAGGCCGCCTTGAGCCTGTTGAACCGCCGCTTCCACCGCGCGCTCTACAGCGGCTGCGGCAACCCCTTGCTCGTCAGCATCCTCGACGACCTCAAGGACCGCGCGGCCTTGATCAGCATCGTCGGCTGGGAAGCGAACCCCAGCTGGCGCAAGGAATGGAACGAGCACAAGGCGATTCTGGCCGCCGCCAAGAAGGGCGACGCGCAGACCGCGTCGGACCTGCTCCGCAACCACGTCGCGGACTTCCTGGCTCGCATCGTCGCCGCGATCGGCGACTAGGTGTCGTGAGTGTTGCGGCCGGTTAGAACCGGCCGCAACACTCACGAGTCCCTGAACGGTGCGCAGGCTCAATCCCGCCTCGGACGAAGCACGCGCGTCATGTTCAGTTGATCTGGAACTGCTCCCCGTACACCGACCACTTCAGCGGGGTGTGCAGGTCGAAGTTCTTCTCGTTCAGGAACTTCGACTGCTCGGTGTCCACACGGGACGTGTCGGAGTGGGCTTCCTCCTGCTTCATGACGCGCTTGCGCTCGACGAGGAACGCCTTGAGGTAGGTCGTCTCGTCGCCGCCCTGTGACGGCGGCTTCGCCTTCTTCAGCGCGGCGGAGCGGATGCCCTTGAAGCTCGTCGAGTCGCCGTCGAAGCCGTGCATGACCGCGGCGTCGTAGTAGGCGAATTGTCCGAGATTGCTCAGGCCGTCCGCTTTGCCCTGCGCGACCGACGGGTTGAAGTAGACGCGGTCACGCTCGTGGTTCTGCGCGTTCTTGAACGCGTCGGTGGCGGCCGCCTTCTTCCAGTCGCTGACGAAGGCCGAGCCGAGGCCCGCGTGCGAGTCGGTGCCGTTGACCTTGCGCAGCGCGGGGAGGTACTTCTGCAGCGGGTTGCCCGGCGTGGTCTGCGAGTAGTACTCGACCAGGTCGAGCATGTCGCCGGTGCCGGAACAGAAGCCGATGATGCCCGCGGTGTAGCCGCGGCCGTCGCCGATGTCCTCGATGTACTTGTACTGCGCCTTCCAGTCCAGCGAGGAGTTCTCCGCGCTGGAGACGAGCTTCATCGCGATTTCCTTCTTCGCGGGCGCCGAAAGGTCACCCGCGAGCACGGCGGCGCCGAGCGCGGGGGCCTCGGTGGCGGCGAAGGAGGCGGTGGAGACCACTACGGGCGTCGCGACGGACAAAGCCAGCACGGAGGCGACGCCGATGCCGCGGCGGATTCTGGCGTTCATGGTTAAGAGTCCCTTTCATTGTCGAATTAGGACACGAAAAGTGATCCTGTTTACCTATTTCGACAGAGCTGCTCCGGGCAGGGAGAAACCCCGGAGGGTGGTGCGCGGGAATTGCAGCTCTGCTTCTTGCTGCGGCGTATCCGTACGATAACGAAGCGTCAATCAAGCCACAAGAGCGCCGAAGAATTCATGTACATGAACGGGTAATCGGTTGCTCAATGGCCGGGTAGCTGTCATTCTCTTGCCTATGACCCGTCCGAGGGGGAGGCGCTGGCGCGCGCGATGAGTGGATCCACGTTCTTTTCGCACGCCCTTTCGCTGGCGGCGCTGTACGGGCCCGGACCTTGGCCTGACGAAGGAAATCCGCTGCCTGACGAGCCCGAACACGACGACGGGCTGACCTTCGGGCCGGGCGCGCTCGACGGCATACTGAGTCATCACCTGGCCCGCAACCGGCTCGACGGCGCGTCCGGGCTGGCGGATCTGCTGGCCGAGGCGGCGCGCGGCGAACTCGTCCCGGCGATCGTGCCGGGCCTCGAACGCTGCCTCGAAGACGTCAATGTCGCGGAAATGTCCGATGAACTGTCCGGTCTGCTCGAACAACGCGCCATTTCCGACACGCGAGTCCGTGAATTGGCCCGATTGCTCGTCGAGGGCGGAACACTGCGTGAATCGGTCAAGATTGGATTGCTCTTGCTCTCGTTGAGCGGAGACGAGCGCGATCGCGAACTGCTGTTGCTGATGGGCGCGCTCGAGGAGCTGACGCTCTTCGCCGTGGGCGCGCTGTGGCGCACGCAGCCCGATCCGCACCGCGCGGTCTTCGACCTCGCGCGCCGCGTCCGCGGCTGGGGCCGGGTCCAGGCGGTCGAGCGGCTCGCGGACTCCCGCGACCCGGAGATCAAGTCGTGGCTGCTGCGTGACGGCTTCCGCAACGACGTGATGGACGAGTACCTCGCGCTGACCGCCGCGGTCACCGGCGGCCTGCGCGACGCGCTGTCCGCGGCCGTGGTCGACGACGACCTGCTCGACGGCGCCGGCGGCATCCTCACGGCGCTGGTCGCCGAGTACGGCCCCGGCGACGGCATCGAGTACTACCTCGACGCGGTGCCGGTGCTCTGGCGCTACGCCGAGCTGGTCGACGCGCGCGAGCCCTGCCTGCGCACCATCCGGCCGCTGGTCGCCATCCTGTCCTTTTTGGACAACCCGATCGACGGCCTGCCCTGGCGCTTCGACGTTCCCGCGCTGCGCGACCGCTACGCCGAGCTGCTCGGCCGCCCCGAGATCACGCAGACGGTGCTCGCGCACCTGGCCGACCCCGCGCGCGCCGACTTCCTGGACGCGCTGTGGCCAGCGAACGTGCTCGGCCTGCGCCCGCGCGACCAGATCGTCGCGTACCTGGAGCAGTCGCCGGTGAGCTTCTTCGCCTGGAGTCACCTCTGCAAGTACGTCGACCCGTGCGACGCGCACTGGCTCGCCGACCTCGCGCAGCGGCTGCTCCCGCCCGAGCAGCCCCCGGACACGGGCGTCCGCCGTCAGCTCAACGCCGACCTGGCCTGGCGCTCGGTCCGCGACCGCCTGCGCGAACTCTCCTCAAGCTCCACCGCGGATCCCGCGACCTCCTGACCGGGATAAAGCGGGCTTTATCCCGGACCGGAGTTAAGCCCGCTTTATCCCGTTGGAGAGCCCGCGAAGAGCCGGATGACGTCCGGCAGCACGTTCACCGGGATGCTCGGGTCGATCGCGCGCTGCACGCCCAGCCCGATGCCCAGGCTGAGCAGCGCGGTCGCCGCGTCGTCGGCCGACATCGGCAGCGTGATCGAGAACTGCTCGGCGTAGCCGGTGAGCAGCGCCGCGATCGAGTCGCGGATCGCCTTGTCCCTGATCGCCAGCTCGTGCCTGACCTCGGGATTGTGCCGGGCGTTGGTGGCGAACTCGACCTCGAGCGCCGTCCACGCCTCGTCGCCGATGCTGCGCTCCGCCCAGGTCTGAAACGCGGTGATCAGCCCGTTCATGTCGTCGGCGCCGACGAGCGCCTCGGTGATCATCGCGACCTGCTCTTCGTGGATGCGGTCGAGCACCGCGAGGCACAGCTCGTCCTTGTTGCGGAAGTTCGAGTAGACCGCGCCCTTCGAGTAGCCGGCCTCGTCGGCCACCTTCTCCAGCGAGGTCGCCGAGTAGCCATCGCGCAGGAAGAGGTCCTTCGCGGTGGCGGTCAGCTGTTCGCGGGTGCGTGCCTGGCTTTCGGCGCGGGTCAGTCGGGCCATAGGCGTCACTCTATGCGTTCGGCGTCCCGGATAGCGGAATACCCGAGCGGGCGCTCGGGAGCACGCCGGGGTCGATCTCGCAGAACGTGATGCCCTCCGCGGTGCCCGCTTCGGCGAGCACCTCGCCCCACGGGTCGACGACGCGGCTGTGCCCGGCCAGCCGCGCGCCGTCGTCCTGCTCGCCGACGCCGTTGCAGGCGATGAGGACGACCTGCTCCTCGACGGCGCGGCAGGTGGTGAACAGCCGCCAGTGCCCGAGCCGCGCGTCCGGCCACGCGGACGTCACGATGATCGACTCCGCGCCCTTGCCTGCCAGCGCCCGGTACAGCTCGGGAAAACGCAGGTCGTAACAGGTCGTGGTGCCCATCCGGCCGAGCGCGGTGTCGACCGTGTCGACGGTCCCTCCCGGCGTCAGTAACTCGGCTTCCCTGGACTGGTAACCGAAAACGTGGACCTTGCGGGAGGTGTGCAGCACCGAGCCGCCCGGCCCGATGAGCACCGAGGTGTTGTGCAGCCTGCCGTCCGCGCCGCGTTCGAGGAAGCTGCCGAGGTGCAGATGCGCGCCGAGCCGCCTGGCCCATTCCCTGGCGGCACAGACGGTTTCGCCGTGGATCGGCTCGGCGTCCTCGGAGTAGGCGTCGAACGCGAACGCGCCGGTGGTCCACAATTCGGGCAGCACCACCAGATCCGCGCCCGCCGCGTCGGCGAGCATGCCCGCGACCCTGTCCCGCCGAGCGGGCACGGTCTCCGTGCGCGGGCTCGCCACCTGAATCAGTGCTGTCCTCACATCTTTCAAAGGTAGCGGGGAAGTGGCTACCCGAAAGTCTCGAATCGGATGCCCGCCGAAATCAGCCGTTCCAGCAACGCGTCGCCCATCGCCACGGTGGTGGTGACCTGACCGGCGACCGGCGGCAGGTCGTCGTGTGCCAGGCACAGCGCGGATTCGGCGAGCATCTTGGCCGTCTCGTCGTAGCCGGGGTCACCGCCGGAAACCTCGGTGCTGACCCGCTGACCACCGCCTTCGCCGACGAAACGCACGGAGAACCAGGACTTCGCGCGCGTCGCCGCGTCCGGCCCGTCACCGGGTTTGCGCAGCTGCCCGAGCACCTTGCGGGCGGGCGGGATCTGCGCGGCGAGGAAGATCGCGGACAGCCCGGCGGCGCCGGCCACGATCGTCGGCAAGCGTTTGATGGCCGCGAAATGCCGATAGGTGAAATCTGGGCCATAGCCTTCGAGTGCGGCAGCGGATCGTCCGACGATCTGCGGATCGATTGTCGGCAATGGCACCGCCCAAAACGTGGAACCCGGCATCCGGTGGGGTTTTCCCTGTTCCACCCGCACCCGGCGCTTCTCGGGCTTAGGTTCGGTGCGCGCGCGCTCCTTCGCGGCCGCGACCATCTGCCGCATCCGCGAAAACGCCGTCAGCGCGGAGTGGAATGTGCCACCCGAAGGCATCCCGCCCGCGCGGACGTAACCGCTGATCGTGATCGGCACACCTTCGGGAAGCTGTTTGACGGTGTAATAAGCACCGAGATCGTGCGGGATCGAGTCGAATCCGCATGCGTGCACCAGCCGCGCGCCGGTTTCGACGGCACGGGCGTGATACTTGACGTACATCAGATCGGCGAACTCGGGTTCCCCGGTCAGGTCCACGTAATCGGTGCCCGCCTCGGCGCACGCCGCGACGAGCGGCTCGCCATATTCGATGTACGGGCCCACGGTGGTGATCACGACCTTCGCCGACTCCGCGACGGCACGCAGCGAGGCGGGATCGGTACTGTCGGCCTTGAGCAGCGGCAGATCGGCGAACTCGGCGTCGATCCGCGCGAGCCGTTCGCGGACCGCCTCCAGCTTCGCCTGGTTACGGCCGGCTAGCGCCCAGCGCGCGCCGACGGGACTGTGGCGCGCCAGGTACTCGGCGGTCAGCTCACCGGTGAAGCCGGTGGCGCCGAACAGGACGATGTCGTAGGTCCGCATGGCCGTGACGTTATCAGCTACCGCCGGTATCCGGATTTACCTGATCGCGATGTCATTCGGCCAAATGGTCAGTGTTGGTACCGAAAAGTCACGGAAATGGCGAAGATGGAAGCGGAGGGTACCGACCTGGAGGGGCCGCTGATGACGACGACCGCGCTGCCTTGGGACGCGCGGGCCCGGGATCTGGCCGATCGGCTCACCAAGGACGGCGTGCTGCGCGATCCGGCGTGGCGCACCGCTTTGGAGGCCACGCCACGGCACGTGTTCGTGCCCTCGTTCTACCGCAGGGAACCCGGATGCTGGGTCGCGGTCGCGGGCACCGAAGACTGGCTCGACACGGTGTATTCCGACTCCGCGGTGGTCACGGCCATCGCCCGGATGCCCAATGGCGAGCAGGTGCCGATCTCCTCGGCCTCCGAGCCCAGCCTGATGGTGCGCATGCTCGAGACTCTCGACATCCGCGACGGCCACCGCGTCCTCGAAGTGGGCACCGGCACCGGCTACAACACCGCCTTGCTCAGCCGCAGACTCGGCGGCGACCACGTCTACTCGATCGACATCGGCGCCGACCTGGTCGAATCCGCCAGGGAACGCCTCGCCACCCTCGGCCACCATCCGACGTTGACGGTCGGCCACGGCGCGCAAGGCGTTGTCGGCCAAGCGTTGTTCGACCGCATCCTGGTCACCTGCGCGGTACCGGCCATCCCCTGGGCCTGGGCCGACCAGCTGAAAATCAACGGCCTCGTGCTCGCCGACCTCGAAGCAGGCTCCGGCGCGGGCAGCCTCGTGCTGCTCAGGCGTTACCCCGACCGCCTCGAAGGCCGTTTTCTCCCCGACTGGGCCTCCTTCGTCCCGATGCGCGACGCCGACACCGCCCCCGAGCCACCCCCGCGCCCCTCCCGCGTCGACGAAGGCGCCATCTGCTGGACCGACATAGACCCCACCCTCCCCGAAGAGCGCGTCCCGTATTTCCTGGCCCACACCCTCATTCCCCCGGTACTGGCCATGGGCGAGCGCGACGAGTGGATCACCTTCACCGCCCGCGACGGCTCCTGGGTCGAAGTCCGCCGCGAACCCGAAGCCGACGGCCAGCGCATGGTCTGCCAAGGCGGCCCCGTCCGCGTCTGGGACCGCTTCCTCCGCACCCACCGCCTCTGGGCCGCCCTCGGCCGCCCCGGCTGGGACCGCTTCGGCCTCACGGTCACCGCCGACGGCTACCACCGCGTCTGGCTCGACGACCCCGACGGCGACTTCCGCTGGACCCTGCCGCCTCACTGACCGTAGGACCCGCTGGCCGGTTTCTCGATACCCTGGTGCCACTGGGGTTAGCGAGAGACACGTGAGTAGGAGCGGGTATGACCGACGATGTGGCCGGCCAAGTGATCAAGGCCGAGCAGGATCGGATCAACTGTCTCCTCGACGTGGATCCCGCCACCTTCGACCGCTTGCACGCCGACGAGTACCGGTTGTGCAACCCGACCGGCGCCGTGTGGACGAAGTCCGAGTACCTGGATCTCCTCACCAGTGGGCGGGTCGCCTACCGGGAACTGCGGCTGACCAGCGACGTGGATGCCATCGTCGGCACCGACGTCGTCGTCCTTCGCTACCAGTGCGTCATCGAACTCACCGTCGACGGCGCGGACATCCCGCGCCACGAGGCCTGGCACACCGACGTCTACACCAATGCCGACGGCACGTGGCGCTGTGTCTGGTCGCAAGCCACCGGCATCATGGACCTTCCGCCCGCCGCACCCTGACCCCGGCAGTCAGGCGGTGTCGGAGCTTACTCCGCGCATGCGTGGCGGCTAACCGCTGCGACGGGCTCCTCGCCCGTACTGTCGTGAGGTTGGTCTGCTTGCAGATTCAGGTTCGTGTGGTGTGGAGGGTGTTGCGGCGGGGTGTGCGTGCGGGGTCGATGAACGCCGGTGGGATGAACTCGGGGTATCCGTCGCTGGCGATGCGTACGTCCCAGTCGCTGTTGTGGATCAGCCGGTGATGCTTGCCGCAGAGCAGCACGAGATTGTCGATGCGGGTTTCCCCGTGATGAGCCCAGAAAACGATGTGGTGCGCTGTGCATTGCTGTGGCGGCGCATCGCAGCCGGGGAACGCGCAGCCGCCATCGCGGATCGCGAGGGCCCGCCGTTGCGCGGGTGTGGCGAGGCGTTGGGCCCGGCCGACATCGAGCGGTTCGCCGTGGGAGCCGAGGGTGACGGGGATGACTTTGCAGTCGCAGGCGAGGATGCGTGCGTCGGTGGCGCTGATGTCTCCGACCAAATCGAGACAGGCGCGTCCGATGCCGGTCTTGAGTTCGTCCAGGCCGACGGTGACGACGACGTGCACGCTGTCCCCGGCCTGACTTGGGATATCAGGGTTGCCCATGCCGATACGAACGAAGTTCGCGAACGCGTCCCCCAGCCGCTCCCACTGCGAGCGCGTGTCGCGGCCCTCTTCTTCGGTGGCGGGGCGGGGTTTGGCGAGTGGGTCGAGGGTGGCTTTGAGTCGGGCGATGGTGTCGGCGTCGGTTTTGATCTTTATGCCGTGGGTGCCGTCGCGGTGGGTCACGAACCCGAGTTCGTGGCGCGGCTCGGCTGGGTCGGGGTCTTTCGGTTCCCGTCCGTCGGGGTCGAGGCGGTCGCGCAGGTTCTTGGCGGCGTGGGTGATCTGGCGTGGTCCGGCGGTGCGGGCCAGGTTGACCAGGATCTGTTCGCCGGTCTCTCGGTCTTCGGCTGAGACTGTGGGTGGTAGTGCGCCGAGGGCGGCGATGATCGGATCCAGCTGCGCCGCGCCGAGATCACCATTCAACGCCGCTGCGGCGGCATGTGGTGCGAGTGCGGGGATCCGGGTGCCGCCGTCTTGGCGTGGGTTGAGTGCGCGGGCGCGGTCGACGCGGGCTTTGGCTTCGGAGTGCTTGATCTGGACCCAGTCGACCAGCATCCCCGGCACGGTGGCGTAGCCGGTCACCTCCTTCACGCCGCGGGATTCGATTTCGGCCAGGATTTGCCCTTGCTCGGCCTCCAGGCGCCGTTTCTCTCGTTCGCGGGCGACGTAGGCGAGCAGCAGCGTGTCTTTGTCGCAGCGCCACCACTCCGGTGGTGCTGCGGTGTCAGGACTTTCGGTGCTGATCATGCATTCCACACTACGCGAATCTAGAGTCATATGCCACTAGACACGCGGGGCTGGCCGACCCAGCGCTCAGGCGGGCAGCGAGTACCGGCCGGGGTTTCCGGTGAGCCACAACGAAAACTGGCCACCGTGCCCTCGGTCCGTATGGATATTTCCGCGGCGACCACAAACACCACCCGACCCCGGAGTGGAAATGTCCATACGGGATGTCTTTAGATCCGCCCCCGACAGACCCAAAACCCAGAGCAAGCCGCCCAGCCCGAGGCGGCTCACTCGAAGCCATTGAGCGAAAGTCCCGCAGCATCGCACGGTCGTGCACAGACGGACGACACGCGTACCCAGACGGACGACACGCGTGCATAGATGGACGACACGATGGCTGCCGCTCTCGCAGCCCCGCCCAGACCCCGAAAGCGAAGGTTTCCACTGCGAGTTACCCGCGAGTAGAGTCGCGCGAGACAGTCCGAGGAGGCATCGGTGACCGAGCGGTTCGGCAGCTACCAGAACGAGATCTACCTGCAGGGCTTCGGCGGCACACTGCCACTCTGCTCGACCGACGCCACCAAGCTCGAGGACTCGGCGAAGGAGTTGCTCGGCCCCGGTCCGTTCTCGTACGTCGCGGGCGCCGCCGGCTCCGGCGCGACCGCGCGCGCCAACCGGGCGGCCTTCGACAGCTGGCGCATCGTCCCGCGGATGCTCACCGGTGCGACCGAACGCGATCTCTCCACGACCGTGCTCGGCACGAAACTCCCAGGCCCGGTGCTCGTCGCGCCCGTCGGCGTCCAGTCGATCGTGCATCCCGAGGCGGAGAAAGCCACCGCGCGGGCTGCCGCGTCGCTCGGCCTGCCCTTCATTCTCTCGACTGCCTCGTCGACGAGCATCGAGGACGCCGCCGAGGCCAACGGTGACGGCCCGCGCTGGTTCCAGCTCTACTGGCCGAGTGATCACGACGTGTGCGCCAGCATCCTCACGCGCGCGAAGGCCGCTGGGTTCACCACGCTCGTGCTGACGCTCGACACCTGGACGCTGGCGTGGCGCCCGTCCGACCTCGATCAGGCGTACCTGCCGTTCCTGCAGGGCGAGGGCTGCGCGGTCGGGTTCAGCGACCCGGTGTTCCGCGGCCTGCTCGAGAAGACGCCGGAGGAGGACCAGCCGAGCGCGATCCTGCGCTGGATCGGCATGGTCACCGGCACCGACCACACCTGGGATCAGCTGTCGTTCCTGCGCGAGCACTGGGACGGCCCGATCGTCCTCAAGGGCATCCAGCACATCGACGACGCGCGCCGCGCCGCCGACGAGGGTGTCGACGGCATCGTCGTGTCCAATCACGGGGGACGTCAGGTCGACGGGGCGATCGCGTCGCTCGACGCGTTGCCGGAGATCGCGGCCGCCGTAGGGGATCAGCTCGATGTGCTGTTCGACTCGGGGATCCGCACCGGCGCCGATGTGCTCAAGGCGATCGCGCTCGGTGCGAAGGCCGTGCTCGTCGGCCGCCCGTGGGTGTACGGACTCGCGCACGGTGGTGAGGCCGGGGTTCGCCACGTGCTGCGCAGCCTGCTCGCCGACACCGACCTGACGCTGGGGCTCTCGGGGCACCGGAGCCTGGCCGAACTCACCCCTGATGACCTGCGCCGAGTGTGACCGCGCGCTGACCTTCGGTGAATTTCCTCAAATCGGATACGGAAACCTCCACCATGGGCTAATGTCCGTGCTTCCCCGCTGGGGGCCGCACGGGGACGGCCTGGGGAACTTTCGTCATTTACTTCAGTGAAGGTGTGTTCGTCATGCTCAGACTCGGTATCTTCCTCGCCGTGATCGGCTTCGGCTCGGTCGGTTTCCACTACTCGGACTACCAGTTCAAGATCCTGATGTGGGCCGAGGACTACCAGCCCGCCATCGGCTCGATCGTCGGCGTCGTCGGCGTGCTGTTCGTTGTCGCGGCCGTCGTCATGAACAACAAGAAGAAGGCCGCCGCCGCGCAGCAGGCTCCGCTGCCGCAGCAGCCCGCACAGCCGTAGTGACCAGGCGACAGCAAGGGATTATGAGTCCCCTGCTGTCGCCTCGGGCATATTCAGAGGCCGTGCCGGTCACGCACCGCTATCCTTGGCCCAAGTATGTCCACTCCATCCCCGCTCGGCGCGTTGCGCGCCCGCCTGCCCGAACTCATGTCGCGCGACCAGCACCGGTTGCGGCGGCGGCTCGACGGTGCCCGCGGCGCGCGTGACAAGGACAAGGTCGCCGCGCAGATCACCGCCGACATCGAGGCGGCCGAGCTGCGGGTGCGGAACCGGCGCGAGAGCGTGCCGACGATCAAATATCCCGAAGAACTGCCGGTCAGCCAGCGCAAGGACGACATCGCGGCGGCCATCAGGGACCACCAGGTCGTGATCGTCGCAGGGGAGACCGGCTCGGGCAAGACCACCCAGCTGCCCAAGATCTGCCTCGAACTCGGCCTCGGCATCCGCGGCCAGATCGGGCACACCCAGCCCCGCCGCCTCGCCGCCCGCACGGTGGCCGAGCGCATCGCGAGTGAGCTGGACACCGAACTCGGCCAGACAGTCGGCTACAAGGTGCGGTTCACGGACGAGTCCGGGCAGAACACGCTGGTCAAGCTGATGACCGACGGCATACTGCTGGCCGAGATCCAGACCGACCGGATGCTGCGCCAGTACGACACGCTGATCATCGACGAGGCGCACGAGCGCAGCCTCAACATCGACTTCATCCTCGGCTACCTCAAGCAGCTCCTGCCGAGGCGCCCCGACCTCAAGGTGATCATCACCTCGGCGACCATCGACCCGGAGCGCTTCTCGAAGCATTTCGGCGACGCGCCGATCGTCGAGGTGTCGGGCCGGACCTACCCGGTCGAGGTTCGCTACCGCCCGATCGTCGACCCGGACGATCCCGACGGCGACCCCGATCGCGACCAGACGCAGGCGATCTGCGACGCCGTCGACGAGCTGATGGTCGAAGGACCCGGCGACATCCTCGTTTTCCTTTCCGGGGAACGGGAAATCCGCGACACGGCCGACGCGCTGTCCAAACAGGACCTGCGCTCCACCGAGATCCTCCCGCTGTACGCGCGGCTCTCGTCCGCCGATCAGCACCGGGTGTTCCAGCGCCACAGCGGACGCCGCGTCGTGCTCGCCACCAACGTCGCCGAGACCTCGCTGACCGTGCCGGGCATCAAGTACGTCATCGACCCGGGCACCGCGCGGATCTCCCGCTACAGCCACCGGACCAAGGTGCAGCGCCTGCCGATCGAGGCCGTCTCACAGGCGTCCGCGAACCAGCGCAAAGGCCGATGTGGACGGACCTCGGACGGTATCTGCATCCGGCTGTACTCCGAGGACGACTTCGACGCGCGTCCCGAGTTCACCGATCCCGAGATCCTGCGCACCAACCTCGCTTCGGTCATCCTGCAGATGACTTCGCTCGGGCTCGGCGACATCGCCGCGTTCCCGTTCGTCGAGCCGCCGGACCGCCGCCAGGTGACCGACGGCATTCAGCTGCTGCAGGAACTCGGCGCGTTCGACCCCGAGGCGACCGACGACCGCAAGCGCCTCACCGAGATCGGCCGCAAGCTCGCGCTGCTCCCGGTCGACCCCCGCATGGCGCGGATGGTGCTGGAGGCCGCCAAGAACGGCTGCGTGCGCGAGGTCATGATCATCGCGGCCGCACTGTCCATTCAGGACCCGCGTGAGCGCCCGGCGGAGAAGCAGCAGGCCGCCGACGAGAAGCATGCCCGGTTCGTCGACAAGACCTCGGACTTCCTGGCCTACCTGAATCTTTGGGAGTACCTCAAAGAGCAGCAGAAAGCCTTGTCCAGCAACCAGTTCCGCCGGTTGTGCCGCAACGAGTACCTGAACTACCTGCGTGTGCGCGAGTGGCAGGACATCTACAGCCAGCTCCGCCAGCTCGCGAAGCCGCTCGGCATCACGCTCAACTCGGAGAACGCCGACCCGCAGCACGTGCACACCTCGCTCATCGCGGGGCTCCTGTCCCACATCGGCCTCAAGGACCCGGCCAAGGGCGACTACCTCGGCGCGCGGGGCGCGCGCTTCTCGGTGTTCCCCGGCTCGGCGTTGTTCAAGAAGCAGCCGCGCTGGGTCATGTCGGCGGAACTCGTCGAGACGTCGAAACTCTGGGGCCGCGTCAACGCCCGCGTCGAGCCGGAGTGGATCGAACCGCTGGCCGGGCACATCGTGAAACGGTCCTATTCGGAGCCGCACTGGGAACGCAGGCAGGGCGCGGTGATGGCCATCGAGAAGGTCACGCTCTACGGCGTCCCGCTGGTCGTCGACCGCCGCGTCAACTACGGCCGGATCGACCCGGAGCTGTCCCGCGAGCTGTTCATCCGCCACGCGCTCGTCGACGGCGATTGGACCACCCGCCACCACTTCTTCGCCGAAAACCGCGCACTGCTCGAAGAAGTAGAAGACCTCGAGAACCGCGCGCGCCGCCGCGACATCCTCGTCGACGACGAGACGCTGTTCGAGTTCTACGACCAGCGCGTGCCGGCCGACGTGGTGTCGGCGCGCCATTTCGACAGCTGGTGGAAGAAGGCCCGGCACGAGCAGCCCGATCAGCTCAGCTTCGAAAAGCACATGCTGATCAACTCGTCCGCGGGCGATGTCAGCGAGAACGACTACCCGGACATGTGGCGCCACGGCGGCCAGACGTTCAAGCTGACCTACCAGTTCGAGCCCGGCGCGGACGCCGACGGCGTCACCGTGCACATCCCGCTCGCGGTGCTGAACCAGGTCACCGCAGACGGTTTCGACTGGCAGGTACCAGGCCTGCGCGAGGAACTCGTCACCTCGCTGATCAAGTCGCTCCCGAAGCAGATCCGCCGCAACTTCGTCCCGGCGCCCGACCACGCGAAGCTCGTGCTCTCCCGCGTCGGCCCGGCCGACGGCCCGCTGCTCGACGTCGTCGCCGACGAGCTCGAAGCACTGCGCGGCGTCGCCATCCCGCACGACGCGTGGCAGCTTTCGGCCGTGCCGGAGCACCTGAAGATCACCTTCCGTGTGCTCGACAAGAACAAGAAGGTCGCCGAAGGCAAGGACATCGAGGCGCTCAAGCGCGACCTGAGCGGTGAGGTCCGCGCATCGATCTCGGCCGCCGCCAGCGACGTCGAACGCTCAGGCCTGACCAAACCGGCCTTCGGCGAGCTGCCCCGCGTCTTCGCTGGCAAGCAACGCGGCCACGACGTCAAGGCGTACCCGGCACTGGTCGACGAAGGCGAGACGGTCGCCGTCCGCCTGCTCGACACCCCGGCCCAGCAGGCGCACGCCATGTGGGCCGGCACCCGCAAGATGTTGCGGCTCAACGTGCCCTCGCCGGTCAAGTACGCCGTGCGCAACCTGAACAACCAGGCCAAGCTCGTCCTCAACCGCAACCCGCACGGCAGCGTCGCGGCGCTGCTGGAGGACTGCGTCGACACCGCGATCGACAAGCTCGTCGCCGACAACGGCGGCCCGGTCTGGGACGAGGCCGGTTTCGCCACGCTGCAAGAGAAAGTCCGCGCCGGGCTCAACGCCGGGACGCTGACGGTGCTCTTCGAGGCCGAGCGCATCCTGCGCGCGGCCAACGACGTCGAGACCCGCCTCGCCGACACCCGCGGCCCCGCGGAGTCGCTCGCCGACATCCGCGCTCAGCTGAAAGGCTTGGTACACCCGGGTTTCCTCGCCGAAACCGGCCAAGACCGGCTGGCGAACGTCACGCGCTACCTCCGAGGCATCGAGCGCCGCCTGGAGAAACTGCCGACCGACCCGACCCGCGACCTCCAGCGCATGGCCGACATCGCATGGCTGCGCGGCGAGTACCAGAAGGCGCTCGACGCCCAGCCGCCCGGCACCTCCTCGGCCGCGCTGCGCGACGTGCGCTGGATGATCGAGGAGCTGCGGGTCAGCTTCTTCGCGCAGACACTCGGCACCGCGTATCCGGTGTCGCTCAAACGCGTGATCCGCGCGCTCGACGACGCCACCCTTTAGGGAAGGATTCGCCGCCCGATCGGCGTGCCCTTCGCCGGTCTCCCGTGGCGTGCGGGCGTCGGATCATCGGTTGGCATGGGGCCGAACAACATCATCTGGGACGTCACGTACGCGTGCCCGTTGCGGTGCACGCATTGCTATTCGGAATCGGGCAGGCGCCCGTCGCGCCAGCTGCGCGGCGACGATCTGCTGCGTGTCGCCGACGCGATCATCGCGCTGCGGCCGGAGAACGTGGTGCTCGCCGGTGGGGAACCCCTGCTGGTCGATGGCATTTTCAAGGTCGCCGGACGGCTGAAGAACGCGGGCATCCACGTCATCGTCTACACCGGTGGCTGGTCGTTGCGGCCGTCGATGGTCGAGGACCTCGTCCGGGTCTGCGACGAGGTCACGGTGAGCGTCGACGGCGCCACCGCCGAGGTGCACGACCGCATCCGCGGCCGGAAGGGCTCCTTCGACCGCGCGCTCGCCGCGCTGCATCTGATCGACGCCGCGAGTCCGGGCGAGGGGTTTACCTTCGGCATCGACAGCGTGGTCGTCCGCAGCAACTTCGATGATCTGGACCTGTTGTGCAGCACCATCCCGCAGCGGTTCGGACGCCTGGGCTATCTGTCGATCGGCGCCGCCATCCCGTCCGGGCTGGCCAGCCGGATCGGCTTCGCCGAGCACGAACTGCCGACGGATGAGCAGGTCGCGGCGCTCGGCGGCGCCGAATTGCCACGGCGGCTGCAGGCACTCGCGCCGCCGTCGGTCCGGGTCAGCTGCCGCGACAACCTAGACCTGCAAATGAATCCTGCCCAGCTCGCCGCCGACCCCGACTACCGGCCGCTCGTGGTGGAACCGGACGGGGAAGTGCGTGGCATGCCGATCTACGAAGGCACGGTCGGGAATCTGCTGACCGAGCCGGGCGAAGTGCTGTGGGAACGCTCGATGGCCCGCTGGTCGGACCCGCTGGTCACCGAGATCCTCTCGGGGATCCGCACGATGCGCGAATGGTCCGAGGCGACCAGAAGGCTCGACTACCACTTCGCTTCCGAGCGTGACCGGCTCCGTATCGACCGGCGCCCGGCGTTTCGCTGAACCCGCTGACCTGTCCTGGTTGCACTGTCATTGAGGGGAGGTGTTCGACCATGGCGTTCTGGCCTCCGGCGAAGGGAACGCACGCGTGACCGCGTGCCACCGCGATGCCCCCGCCCCTCGCGGGGGCATCGCCCGCCAGTCCCGCCGAGCAAAGGATTCGATGCCATGATCAAGCGGTATCTGCTGGCCGCGTTGCTGCCGCTGGCCTGCGCCGTACCCGCCGAGGCACACCCCTCGCTCGCGGACACCCTGGCGAGGGAGGTCAGCGGCGCGCACGCGTGGCACCACCTCCAGGTGCTCTCCGCCGCCACGCTCGCCAACGGCGGCACCCGTGTTTCCGGTTCTCCCGGCTATCAGGCGAGTGCCGACTACGTGACGAAGACGCTCACGCGTGCCGGCTACCGGGTCCACCGCCAGGAATTCAGCTTCCCCGACTACGAGGTGGTCGCCGAGAAGGCGGTGCGGATCGGGCCGGAGATCCGCGAACTGCACCCGCTGATCTCGATCTCGTCAGTGTCCACTCCGGACGGTGGACTGACCGCTCAGCTCGCTGTGCCCACCGGAAAGTCCACCGGGTGCGTCGCCGAGGACTACGCGGGCGCCGACGTCACCGGCAAGATCGTGCTGGTCGACATCGGGGGCTGCCCGACCGGCGAGAAGCAGCTCGCGGCCTCGGGAGCGGGTGCCGTCGCCATGCTGATGAACGTGAACTCGCCGAACCCCGCGCTCAATCTGCGGTATCGGATCCTGCCTCCCGCGGACGCGCGGATTCCCACCGCGACGGTGTCCCGGGCCGAAGCGGAATACCTGCGTTCCGCCGCCTCTCCGGTGACCGTGCTGCTCGAGCTGCGTACTCGCGACAAGATCACCACGACGTTCAACCTGATCGCCGACACCGCCACCGGCGACGCGGAGCGCACGGTCGTCATGGGCGCGCACCTCGACAGTGTCGAAACCGGTCCCGGCGTCAACGACAACGCGGCCGCGTCCGCCATGGTGCTCGAAACCGCCGTCCGGCTGGCGCCGCACGCGAAATCGCTCGAGAACCGGGTGCGATTCGCCTGGTGGGCCGGCGAGGAAAAGGGCTTGCTCGGCTCTCAGTACTACGTCAACCAGCTGAGCCCCGAGCAGCGGCGGCAGACCGCGCTATACCTGAACCTGGAGATGATCGGTTCGCCGAACTTCGCCCGTCAGGTCTACGACGGACAGTCCGGACCGCCGGGCTCGACGCGCATTTCCGAGCTGCTCAAGGGCTACTTCGCCGCGCGGAAACTGCCGACGGTCGAGCTGGCGCTGGACGGGCGGTCCGACCATGCCCCGTTCGCGGCGGCCGGGATCCCGGCCGGTGGCGTCAATGGCGGTGCGGAGAAGCTCAAGCCCGCCGAGTGGGTGGCGTTGTTCGGCGGTACCGAGGGCGAGATGCTGGATCACTGCTATCACCAGCTCTGCGACACGCTGGACAACGTCAACAAGACCATCTTCGATCAGTTCGGCCGCGCCATGGCCTGGACACTCGGCCGGTTCGCGGGGAGCGCCCACGGCTTGTACCCGTGAGTAACATGCGCGTCATGGACCTTCGCGGAAAATCAGTGCTGATCACCGGCGCGACCGGCGGGCTCGGCCAGGCCATCGCACGCAGGCTGCGCGCCGAGGGCGCCGAGCTCATCCTCACCGGCCGCCGGGCCGAGGTGCTCGAGGGCTTGGCAGGCGAGATCGGCGGCCGGGTGATCGCGGCCGACCTCGCCGACGCCGCGGACGTCGAACGGCTCGCGAAGGAGACCGGCGACGTCGACATCGTGGTCGCCAACGCGGCACTGCCCGGCGGCGGCGTGCTCGAGTCGTACACCACCGGCGAGATCGACCGGGCGCTCGACATCAACCTGCGTGCGCCGATCGTGCTCAGCCGGGTCTTCGGCGAGCCGATGCTGGCGCGGGGGAGCGGGCACATCGTGTTCATCTCGTCGTTGTCCGGCAAGGTCGCCGGACCCGCGAGTTCGCTCTACAGCGCCACGAAGTTCGGCCTGCGCGGGTTCGCGCTGGGCCTGCGCGAAGACTGGAACCCGCGCGGTGTCGGCGTGAGCAGCGTGAACCCCGGCTTCATCCGCGACGCGGGCATGTTCGCCGACGGTGGCGCCCAGCTCCCGCCCGGGGTCGGCACCCGCACGCCGGAGGACGTCGCGGCCGCGGTCGTCCGCGCGATCCGGGACAACAAGGCCGAGATCGACGTGGCGCCGCCCGCGCTCAAGGCGTCGACGCTCTTCGCCACGATCGCCCCGCAGACCGCCGCGCGGGTGGCACGGCGCCTCGGCTCCGACCGCCTCGCGCATCAGATGGCCGAGGGACAGCGCCACAACCGTTAACCGAGTCGTGAGTGTTGCGGCCGGTTCTAACCGGCCGCAACACTCACGACCCTTTAGCTGACGAACTCCCAGGTGACCTTGACGCGGCCTTCGGCGCGGTTGGCGATCTTGTCGAAGGCGGCCGGTGAGAGGTCGATGTCGCCGAACTTGCCGGGTGGCTGTGGTGAGATGTCGCCGAACTTGGCCGGTGGCTGCGGTGAGTCGGACCGGTCCGCGACGGTGGCGATCACCGACTCCGAACCGTTGGTGATCCTGGCCTTGCGGCCGCACAGGCTGCTCGTGTTCGGGTTGCCGCCCGGCGCGGGATCGAACATCGACGCGGGCAGCGCGAAGATGAGATCGGTGTTCTTGGTCGGCTTGCCGCAGGCTCCTGTGCCGGTGAAGTCCGTGGCCGTGGCGTCGTCTTCGATCGGCACCTTGCCGAGTGCCACCGAGCCCTCGATCGGGTCGATGAGGAAGGTGTCGGCGTTGACGAAGGCGGTGTCGAGGATGTCGGCTTCGCCGTCGTCACAGGATCCGGTCCGCATCTGCAGTACCAGCGCGGGATCGATCGCCTCGAGTTCGAGGTTGTCGAAAACGCGGACGTACGGGCCGTGTGTGGTGGGCAGGTCGATGCAGTCGGCCAGGCCGAGCGTCACGTCCGCGTCGAGGATCTCGAGGGTGTGGCCGTCCGCGGTTTTCAGGCAGAGTGAACCGGGGACCAGTTTGCACAATGTGTAGGACGGCACCCAGTTCATGACCACGACGCCGGCTCGCGCGACGGTGGCGGTGGCCAGCGTGAGCGACATTGCCGCCAGTACACAAAGGAACTTCCTCATGTGCGCCTCCTTTGGCGAGCATGAGTTTAGGCTTGGCGAAGCGCCAATGGCGAAAAGTCTTCCGATCCGGTGAATGTCGCCAGCGGACGGTCGGAAATCGGTAATCGCGGGTTATTTGGCGTCGGCGTAGCTGTCCACTGTGGTGATGTGCAGCGGGAAGTGGACCGGGCACGACGGGCCGAACATCAGGCGGGCCGCTTCGGTGACGCTTTCTTCTATCTTGTGGGTGACTTCTTCCGCCAATTCCTCGGGTGCGTGGACCAAGACCTCGTCGTGTTGGAAGAACACCAAATGGGCGGGCGAAGGAAGATTTTGCCGCAGGATCGCCAGTACTACGGCCGTCATGTCCGCCGCGCTCGCCTGCACGACGAAGTTGCGGGTGAAACGGCCCCAGCCACGGGACGCGCGGCGGGCCTTGGTCTCGGTCGCGGTGTCCTCTGTGGCGCCGCCGGTGAGCGCGCGCCAGGCGTCCGACGGGGCGGGGGAGGTGCGGCCGAGACGGGAGCGGACGCGCTCACCGCGCTCGCCTGCCTGGGCCGCATGCTCCACATAGGACACCGCGTCCGGGAAACGCTGACGCAGCAAGGCGAGCAGCGGGCCCGCCTCGCCGGAGGTGCCGCCGTACATCGCCGAGAGCATGGCGATCTTCGCGCGAGACCGGTCGTCTGAGTCGTCTCGGGCGGGAGGGACGTAGCGGGCGCCGGAGAACATCGCCTTGGCGAGCGAGTCGTAGAGGTCGGTCGAGCCGGAGACTTCGGCCAGCCGTCTGTCGCCGGACAAGGCGGTGAGCACGCGGGGTTCGAGCTGGGCGGCGTCGGCGACGACCAGCTTCCAGCCCGGGTCGGCGCGGACACAGCCGCGCAGGGTCTTCGGGATCTGGAGCGCGCCGCCGCCCCGGCTCGCCCAGCGGCCGGAGACGACACCGCCGACCACGTACACCGGGCGGAAGCGGCCGTCGGAGACCCACTCGTCGAGCCAGGTCCAGCCGTGCGCGGCGTACAGGCGCGCGAGTTCCTTGTATTCCAGCAGCGGCGCGACGGCCGGGTGGTCGATGCCGCGCAGCAGATACGCCCGTGCCGACGGGACCTCGATGCCCGCGCGGGCGAGCGCGCGCACCACGCTGGGCGGGGAGTCCGGGTTGACCGGGCGGCCGCCGAACGCCTCGCTGATCTTCGCCGCCAGCTCGACGAGCCGCTTCGGCCGCTGTCCCGCGGGGAGCCGGGGACCGAAAGTCTCGGTGAGCAGGGTGGCGTGCACGTCCGCGCGCCAGGGCAGCCCGTCCAGTGACATCTCGGCGGCCGCCAGCGCGCTCGCCGACTCGGCCGCGAACAGCAGCCGCAAACGGTCGGGGTGCAGCGTGGTGCTCGTCCGCCGCTCCTGCTCGTCGAGCACCAGCGCCGCCGCCTCGACCACCCGGACACCCTCGGGCAGCGACGGCCCGCGAGTCTCGAACAGCGTGGGCTGCTTGTCCTCGCCGTGCGCCGGGCCCTCGGCGGGCGGCTCCTCACCACGAAGCCGCGCGAGCGCCGCGATCAGGCTGCGCGACTCCGCCTCCCTGCCCTCGTACATCAGCAGCAGGCCCTCGGTCAGCGCCAGGTCATGGCACCGCCGCACCCGGACCCCGGCCCGCAGCAGCACGGGATACGTCTGTTCCACCGAGGGGAACACCCAGCGCGGCGCCTTCTCGCGCTCGATCTCCGCCGCGACCGCCGCGAACTCCTCCGCCGAAAGATCCCGTCTGTCCAGTCCGGACCCGGCTAACGCGAATCGTCCATCCTCCTCCACTCCCGCGATCACCCGCACCTGAGCATTGTGCGCCCGCCCACCGACAGTTTCCGCGCATGATCACGACCTGACATTCAGCGAACGGCCTAATGCGTTCGTTCAGGCCGTCGGTTACTGTCGGAAGGAACCCCATACCGACGGTACGTCGAAACCGCGGGTATGGGGTGCGCGTTCGGTCCGCAGCAACGGAGGTGCCCGGATGAAGTACCCGCCCAGCGTGTCCGAGATCGCCGGCAAGGTGACGGAGACGCTCCGCAGCATCGAGGTGATGTGGCAGGCAGGGCTGGTCCCGTTTCCCCGGGTGGACGAGGGGTTGCGCTCGGTCGTCGCGATCCGCAAGTACGGCCCGTTCGCGGGCGCGAACCAGATCGCCGCGCGGCGTGACCCGAAGGCCGTCGGCATCGTCGACGAGCTCGGCCCGCTGACCTTCAAGCAGCTCGACCAGCGGTCCAACGCGCTCGCCAGGGCCTGGTCGGAGCGCGGGATCAAGCCGGGCTCAGTCATCGCGGCGCTCTGCCGCGACCACCGCGGGCTGGTCGTCACCATGCTCGCCGCCGGCAAGCTCGGCACCCGCCTGCTGCTGATGAACACCGGTTTCGCCAAGCCACAGCTCGCCGACGTCGCGAAGCGCGAGGGCGTCCAGGCGCTCGTCTACGACCAGGAGTTCACCGGCCTGCTCGACGCGGTGTCCCCGGACGTCGAACGCTATCTCGCGTGGGTCGAGGGCGACCGCCCCGACGAGGACATCCCGGTGCTCGAGGAGCTCATCGCCAGCACCGACGACCGCGCCTGGCCCGCGCCGGCGAAGCCCGGCGGTTTCGTGCTGCTGACCAGCGGAACCACCGGCACGCCGAAGGGCGCCCCGCGCGCGGAGACCTCGGTGCTGCACTCGGCCCAGTTCCTCGACCGCATCCCGCTGCGCTCCGGCGAGGCCATGTTCATGGGCGCGCCGCTGTTCCACGGCACGGGGCTGTCCCAGTTCATCCTGGCGTTCGCGCTGGGCTCGACCGTGGTAATGCGCCGCAAGTTCAATCCGGAAGAGACACTGCGCGGCATCGCCGAGCACCGGTGCACCTCGCTGGTCCTGGTGCCGACCATGCTGCAGCGCATCGTCGACCTGCCCGCCGAGGTGCTCGCGCGCTACGACACGTCGTCGCTGCGGATCGTCTTCGTCGCGGGCTCGGCGCTCTCACCGGATCTCGGCAACCGCACGACCGCCGCGTTCGGCGACGTCATCCACAACCTGTACGGCTCCACCGAGGTCGCGGTGGTCACCGTCGCGACCCCAGAGGACTGGCGCAAGGCGCCCGGCACGGTCGGCCGCGCGCCGGTCGGCTGCAAGGTCGCGCTGTTCGACAAGGACAACAAGCCGGTGACCGAGCCGCACACGGTCGGCCGGGTGTTCGCGGGCAGCGGCCTGTCGTTCGGCGGCTACACCGACGGCCGCACCAAGGAGGTCGTCGACGGCCTCATGTCGACCGGCGACGTCGGCCACTTCGACGAGGACGGCCTGCTCTTCATCGACGGCCGCGACGACGAGATGATCATTTCGGGCGGCGAGAACGTCTATCCGATCGAGGTAGAGCACCTGCTCGTCGAGCGCGAGGACGTACTGGAAGCGGCGGTCATCGGGGTCCCGGACGCGGACTTCGGCCAGCGGCTGAAGGCCTTCGTCGTCCGGACCGAAGACTCCACTTTGGACGTCGACGGCGTGCGCGAGTACGTCAAGTCCAACCTGGCCCGCTACAAGGTGCCGCGCGAGGTCGAGTTCCTGGAGGAACTGCCGCGCAACGCCACCGGCAAGGTCCTGCGCAGCAAGCTTTCTTAGTCCCACTCGATGCCGAAGACGCCGGGGCCGAAGTCGAGCGCGACCGCGTGCACGCCGCCCGCGGTGTCCAGCTGAAGCTCCCGGCGGTCTTCGGCGAGCCCGGTCCGTGAGTACTGCCAGCATTTGCGCGGGGTGTTGGCCTCGTCGAAGCGGATCTCCAGCAGGTACTCGCGCACCGGCCTGCGGAACTCGCGGTAGTGCGTGTTGCGGCATTCCGGATACGGCGGCCCGGTGTTGGCGAGCGAGTACTCGATGAGGTGGGTCTCGCCGCGATTGATCGCGCGCTCGAACAGCAGCTCGGCGACCAGCAGCCCGTGCTCGGACGCCGCCGTGCGCCCGACGCTGCAGTTGCGCAGCGCCTCCAGCGACGGTGGCTCGGCGTCGGGATCGCCCTGCGCGTAGACGAGCAGCCAGCGGTCCTGGCCGTCGGCGTCGGCCTGGAAGACCGCGCGGGCGGTGACGGCGCGCTGGCCGCCGTCGGGCGCGATGTCGCACTGGTCGTGCAAACCGACCAGTTTCAGCTGATGACGCAGGTCGAGCGCATCGGGCGCGCCGACCTGTTCCAGCAGCGCCTGGAGCTCTTCGCGGGGGAACGTCAGCGGCTGATCTGCGGTGCGCAGGTTTCTGCGGGAGGATGAGCCGCGGGGGCGTGGTGGCGGCAGTAGGCCGAGCAGCGCGCCCGCCGGGATCGACAGCAGCTCTTCGAGCACGCGGACGGCGGACAACGAACTCGCTCGTTCGGGTTGCCGCTTCCCTGACTGCCAGTAACTGAGCGCGGTCACGCTGACGGACACGCCGCGTGCCTGCAACCGGGCCTGGATCCGGTCGAGACTGAGTCCACTCGCCTCGATCGCGGACCGCAGAGCGGCGGCGAACGTGGTGATCCCGGAGCTCATGTGCTGGCCGACCGCCCCCCGCTCGATAACAACACGAAGAACATTATCAGTTTGAAGTAACGATCCGCCTACGCTCATCACCTGGACCCGTTACCCCGAAGAGTGGTCATTACCTACTCCGAATGGCCTAGTACTGGTAACTGTGAATCATTGCCCAGCCGCGAGAGTCACGATTGGCTGACTGCCAGCAACGTCATGACATTCCGGCAGAAAGGGACCCAATGGGCAACTCTCACAGGTACCGGCGCGCGGCGATCGGGATCACGGTCGCGGCCGTGGCGGTGGCCACCGCCGCACCGGCACTGGCGGCCCAGCCCGAAGGCCAGATCCGTGCGGCGGGCGGCGCCGACGCGGTGAGTGACAGCTACATCGTCGTCTTGAAGAACGCCGGTTTCGCCGCGCAGGCCCAGAACCTCGCGTCGAAGTTCGGCGCGAACGTCGGCCGGACCTTCGGCGCGGCGCTCAACGGCTTCTCGATCCACGCCAGTGAGACCGAGGCGAAGCGGCTCGCCGCCGACCCGGCCGTCGACTATGTGGTGCAGAACCGCCGCTTCCACATCTCCGACACCCAGCAGAACCCGCCTTCGTGGGGGCTCGACCGGGTCGACCAGCACGACCTGCCGCTGGACAGCAAGTACACCTACGCGACGAAGGCCGACAACGTCACCGCCTACGTCATCGACACCGGTGTCAAGGCGACTCACAAGACGTTCGGGGGCCGGGTCTCCGGCGGCAAGGACTTCATCGACAACGATGACGACCCGACGGACGAGCAGGGTCACGGCACGCACGTCGCCGGCACCATCGGCGGCACCGAGTACGGCCTGGCCAAGGGCGTCAAGATCGTCCCGGTCCGGGTGCTCGACGCCAACGGCAGCGGCACGACCGAGCAGGTCGTCGCGGGCATCGACTGGGTCGCGGCCAACGCCAAGGGCGCTTCGGTGGCCAACATGAGCCTCGGCGGCGGCGCCGACGACGCGCTCGACTCGGCGGTGAAGGGCGCCATCGCCAAGGGCGTCACCTTCGGCGTCGCGGCGGGCAACGAGTCGCAGGACGCCAGCAAGGTCTCGCCTGCCAGGGTCAAGGAGGCCATCACGGTCGCCGCCTCGGACAAGACCGACAAGCAGGCCAGCTTCTCGAACTTCGGCGCGACGGTGGACATCTACGCGCCGGGCGTCGGGATCACCTCCAGCTGGGGGATCGGTGGCGACGACGCCACCAACACCATCAGCGGGACCTCGATGGCCACGCCGCACGTGGTCGGCGCCGCGGCGCTGTACCTCTCGGCGCACCCGGACGCCACCCCCGCGCAGGTCGCGGAGGCGCTGACGGGTAGCGCGACCTCGGGCAAGATCACCAACCCGAGCTCGGGCACCCCGAACAAGCTGCTCTACGTCGGCAGCTAGTACCCAGTAGAAGCCCGAAAGCCACTTTCGTCAGATCGCATCTGACGGAAGTGGCTTTCGGGCTTTCTGTACGGGCGTGCATACCGACTGGTTGGTCAGGTTTGTTACCAGGCGGTAGGGTGCTGAACCATGCGGAAGAACATCGTCATCACGGGCGCGAGTTCCGGGCTGGGCGAGGGGATGGCCAGGCTGTACGCCGCGCAAGGCCGCAACCTGGCACTGTGCGCCCGCCGGACCGATCGGCTCGACGCGCTCGCCGGCGAGCTCAAGCCTGCCACCGTGGTCACCCGCGGGCTCGACGTGAACGACCACGACGACGTCTTCGCCGCGTTCAAGGAGTTCCGCGAGCGCCTCGGCGGGCTGGACCGGGTGATCGTCAACGCCGGGATCGGCAAGGGCCAGCCGGTCGGCACCGGCCGGTTCGACGCCAACAAGCAGACGCTGGAGACCAACTTCGTCTCCGCGCTCGCCCAGTGCGAGGCGGCGCTGGAGATCTTCCGCGAACAGAACCACGGGCACCTCGTCGTGGTGTCGTCGTTCGCCAAGCTCCGCGGCATGGCCGGGAACACCACCGCGTACGCCGCGTCCAAAGCCGGGTTGTCCTCGCTCGCCGACGGTATCCGCCTCGACCTGGCCAAGACACCGATCAAGGTCACCGCGCTGATGCCGGGCTTCATCGAGTCCGGGATGAACGTGCGCGACGGCAAGAACCCGCTCGTCGCCAAGGCGGAAACCGGGGCGAAAGCGCTGGTCAAGGCGATCGAGACCGAGAAGGCGAAGGCCTATGTGCCGACCTTCCCGTGGGCGCCGCTCAGTGTCGTCTTCCGGGTGCTGCCCGACGCGGTGATGCGGAAGCTCGTATGAGCGACAAGACCGTGGCCGTCCGCACCGAGGACGCGTTCGACGTCGAAGCCGTGCACGTCTGGCTCCAGTCCCGGGTCGACGGGGTCGACGGCAGGCCCGAGGTGCGCCAATTCCCAGGCGGCGCTTCGAATCTGACCTATCTGCTGTCCTATCCGGACCGCGACCTGATCCTGCGGCGGCCGCCCGCCGGGCACAAGGCGGCGTCCGCGCACGACATGCGCCGCGAATATCGGGTCCAAAAAGGACTCAAGCCGGTTTTCCCTTATGTCCCAGAGGTCAAGGCCTTCTGCGACGATCCTGAGGTCATCGGCGGCGACTTCTACGTCATGGACCGTCTCGACGGGCTCATCCTCCGGCGGGAGCTGCCGGACGGCTTCCAGCTGGACGAACAAGCGGCGCGGGCGTTGAGCGGCAAGGTCGTCGACCGGCTCGTCGACCTGCACTCCGTCGACATCGAGGCGGCCGGGCTCGCCGACCTCGGCAAGGGCGCCGGGTACGTCGAGCGCCAGATCCGCGGCTGGTCGGAGCGCCTGCGCAGGTCGCACACCGAGAACGTCCCCAAGTTCACCGAGGTGATGGCCTGGCTCGCGGCGAACCAGCCCGGTGAGGTCAAGATCTGCCTCATCCACAACGACTACCGCCTCGACAATCTCATTCTCGACGACGGGCTCGACATCATCGGCGTGCTCGACTGGGAGATGGCCACGCTCGGCGATCCGCTGATGGAACTCGGCAGCACGCTCGCGTACTGGGTGCAGGCCGATGACGACGACGGCATGAAGGCCAGCCGCCGCCAGCCGACCGACCTGCCCGGCATGTACACGCGCCAGGAGTTCGTCGAGCACTACGCGCGGCGTACCGGGCTCGACATCGGGGACTGGCGGTTCTACGAGGTCTACGGCCTGTTCCGGCTGGCCGTGGTCATCCAGCAGATCTACTACCGCTTCCACAACGGGGACACGCACAATCCCCGCTTCAAGGACTACTGGCAGTTCGTCGGCTATCTCGACTGGCGCTGCCGCGAGACCATCAGCAAGGGGCGTGCGTGAATGGGCGCGATCTACCTGGTCCGGCACGGGCAGGCCTCGTTCGGCGCCGCCGACTACGACCAGCTCTCCGAGCGCGGCTTCGAGCAGTCCATTGTGGTCGGAGCCGAACTCAGGCGGCGCGGCGTCGAGTTCGCGCAGGCGCGCTCCGGTTCGCTGGCCCGTCAGCGTGACACGGCCGCGACCGCGCTCAAGGAGCTCGGCAGCGACGTGAAGGTCGTCGAAGATCCGCGCTGGAACGAGTACGACCACGTCGAGATCGCGCGCTACCACGCGGGCGGCGCCGAGCAGGGCGACGATTCCCGCGCCTACCAGAAGGCGCTCGACGTCGCGCTGACCGCGTGGTGTGACGCGGGCGAAACCGGGCCGTGCGGGGAAACCTGGCCCGCGTTCCTGTCCAGGGTCACCGCCGCGGTGCACGAACTCGCCGCCGAGCTCGGCAAGGGCGAGAACGCGGTCGTCTTCACCTCCGGCGGCGTGATCGCGACGGTCTGTGGCGCGCTGATGGGCACGCCTGCCGCCGGGCTGGTGAAGCTGAACCGCGTCACGGTGAACGGGGGGATCACCAAGCTGATTTCCGGTCGTGGCGGTGTCACACTGCTGTCGTTCAACGAGCACCCGCACTTCGAAGCGGAGCAAGCGGCGATGCTCACTTACCGCTAGGAGGACCCGATGCGGTTCGGCGAGGTCAAGGTCATCCCGGTCGGCGGGCACGGGCCGGAGGACGTCGTGGTCGACGCCGAAGGCCAGGTCTACACCGGCCTCGCGGACGGCCGGATACTCCGGCTCAGTCCCGACGGCTCGCGCATCGAGAAGATCGCGCACACCGGTGGCCGACCGCTCGGTCTCGAACTGCACGGCGAGGACGAGCTGCTCGTCTGCGACGCGAACCTCGGCCTGCTGACCGTCGGCATCAACGGCGGCAAGGTCACCACGCTCGCCACCGAGGCGCTCGGGCTCAAGCTGGTCTTCTGCAACAACGCCGCGGTCGCGCAGGACGGCACCATCTACTTCACCGACTCCTCGCGCCGGTTCCCGATCACGCACTGGCGTGACGACCTCATCGAGCAGACCGCGGGCGGGCGGCTACTGCGCCGCGACACCGACGGCACGATCGACCTGGTCGCCGACGGCCTCCAGTTCGCCAACGGGGTCGCGCTGCCGCCGGACGAGTCGTTCGTCGCGGTCGCCGAGACCGGCTCGTTCAAGGTCACCAGGGTGTGGCTGACCGGCGAGAAGGCGGGCACCGTCGACACGCTGCTCGACGACCTGCCCGGCTTCCCCGACAACATCTCGACCGGCAGCGACGGCCTGATCTGGGTCACCCAGGCGAGCCCGAAGGTGCCGGCGCTGGACGTCGTCCGCAAGCTCCCGTCGCCGCTGCGCTCGCTGGTCCGCTCGCTGCCGCCGGGCCTGCAACCCGCGCCGAAACGCGAGGTCGGCGTGCTCGGCGTGGCGGCGGACGGCACCGTCGAACGCGAGCTCAGGGGCGAGATCGACGGCTGGCACATGCTCACCGGTGTCCGCGAGCACGGCGGCAAGCTCTACTTCGGTAGCCTGGACGAGCCCGCGATCGCCATGACCAGCGTGTAAGGGGAGCTACCCCCTAGGGGTATCATCCGTGTGGTGGCGAGTGAACAGATCGAGCTGGCCGTCGGCGGGATGACCTGCGCGTCGTGCGCGGCCAGGGTCGAGCGGAAGCTCAACAAGCTCGAAGGCGTGTCCGCGACGGTCAACTACGCGACCGAGAAGGCCATCGCCTCGGTGCCGCGCGGCACCGACCCGGCGCTGCTGATCGGCGCCGTTGAGAAGGCGGGCTACACCGCCGCCCTCGAGCAGCCCGACGACGAGATCTCCGAGCACGTGCTCGGGACCCGCCTGCTGGTCTCGGCGCAGCTCGCCTGGCCGGTGCTCGTGCTGGCCATGGTGCCCGCGCTGCAGTTCCCGTACTGGCAGTGGGCGTCGCTCCTGCTCGCCACGCCGGTGGTGCTGTGGGGCGCGTGGCCGTTCCACCGTGCCGCTTTCAAGAACGCACTGCACGGGACGTCCACAATGGACACCCTGGTCTCGATGGGCACGCTCGCCGCCTACGGCTGGACGCTCTACGCGCTGTTCTTCGGCGGCGCGGGCAAGATCGGCATGACACACGGCTTCTCGTTGTCCGCGGGCGGCGGCGCCGCGATCTACCTCGAAGTCGCCGCGGGTGTCACCACCTTCCTGCTCGCAGGCCGCTACTTCGAGGCACGTGCCAAGCGCCGCGCCGGATCGGCGCTGCGTGAGCTGCTTTCCTTGGGCGCCAAGGATGTCGCGGTCCTGCGTGACGGCGAAGAGCACCGCGTCCCGATCGCCGAGCTCGCCGTCGGCGCCGAGTTCGTCGTGCGGCCGGGCGAGACGGTCGCCACCGACGGCGTGATCGTGCGCGGCGTGTCCAGCGTCGACACGAGCATGGTCACCGGCGAGTCCGTGCCGGTCGAGGTCGGCGAGGACGACGCGGTCATCGGCGGCACGGTCAACCTCGGCGGCAGGCTCGTGGTGCGCGCGGCCAAGGTGGGCGCGGACACCCAGCTCGCGCGGATGGCCAAGCTCGTCGAGCAGGCGCAGACCGGGAAAGCCCAGGTCCAGCGCCTGGCGGACCGGGTGTCGGCGGTGTTCGTGCCGGTCGTGCTCGCGCTGTCGCTGCTCACGCTCGGCGGCTGGCTGGCGTTCGGCGACGGCATCGAGCCCGCGTTCGTCGCGGCCGTCGCCGTGCTGATCATCGCCTGCCCGTGCGCGCTCGGCCTCGCGACGCCGACCGCGCTGCTGGTCGGCACCGGCCGCGGCGCCCAGCTCGGCATCCTCATCAAGGGCCCGCAGGTGCTCGAATCCACCCGCCGCATCGACACGGTCGTGCTCGACAAGACCGGCACGGTCACCACCGGCAGGATGGCGCTGCGCGACGTCCACACCGCCGACGGCGCCGACCCGGCCGAGGTGCTCCGCCTCGCCGGAACGGTCGAGCACGCCTCGGAACACCCGGTCGCCCAGGCGATCGCGGCTGGCGCGCGCGAGAAGTTCGGCACGCTGGACGAGCCGTCGGACTTCACCTCGCTCGAGGGACTGGGCGCGCGCGGCGTCGTCGACGGCCTCGAGGTCATCGTCGGCCGCCCGCAGTTGTTCGGCGAGATCGCCCCCGACCTGGCGGACCTGCGAGCCCGCGCGGAGCAGGACGGTCACACGGCGGTGCTCGCCGGCTGGAACGGCCGCGCGTACGGCGTGCTCGCGGTCGGCGACACGGTCAAGCCGTCCGCCGCGGGCGCCGTCCGCGAATTCCAGGCGCTCGGCCTGCACCCGGTGCTGCTGACCGGCGACAACGAGACGGTCGCCAGGGCCGTCGCCGCCGAGGTCGGCATCGACGAGGTGATCGCGGGCGTGTTCCCCCAGGGCAAGGTCGACGTGATCAAGCGGCTGCGGGACGGCGGTCACGTCGTCGCGATGGTCGGCGACGGCGTCAACGACGCGCCCGCGCTGGCCACCGCCGACCTCGGCATCGCCATGGGCACCGGCACGGACGTCGCCATCCACGCCGGGGACCTGACGGTCGTCCGCAGCGACCTGGGCGCCGTCGCGGACGCGATCCGCTTGTCCCGCGCCACTTTCCGGACGATCAGGGCCAACCTCGGCTGGGCCTTCGGCTACAACGTCGCCGCGCTGCCACTGGCCGCGCTGGGCCTGCTGAACCCGATGATCGCGGGCGCCGCGATGGCGTTGTCCTCGGTGTTCGTGGTGTCGAACTCGTTGCGCCTGCGGCGGTTTCGCTAAAGCCTGAATCCGGGACCGTCAGGTACGCTCCGTGACCATGTCGACACTCGCGGAGCCCTCGGTTTCGGTCACCCGCGGATGGATCGCCCGGCTCTCACTGGCCAATCTGGGGTTCTGGGTCGCCGTGCTCACGCCGATCCAGGTGCTGCTGCCCACGCAGATCGAGCGGCTCGACCCGGCCGGCAAGGAAACGCGGCTGGCCATCGTCACCGCCTGCGCCGCGATCGTGTCGATCATCGCCGCCCCGGTCGCGGGCGCGCTGTCCGACCGGACGCTCTCGCGGTGGGGACGCCGCAGACCCTGGATCGCGGGCGGCGTCGCGCTGTGCGCCTTGTCGCTGGTCGCGCTGCCGTTCGCGGCGAGTGTCGCGGTGGTGGCGGTGTGCTGGTCGCTCGCGCAGGCCGGGCAGAACGCGCTGTTCGCCGGGATGAGCGCGACCGTGCCCGACCAGGTGCCGGTCCGCCAGCGCGGGGTCGTCTCGGCCTTCGTCGGCCTGCCCGCGCCGTTGGGCCTGGTGTTGGGTGTTTTCCTGGTGACCGCGGTGGTGCCGGACCTGACCGGCGGCTACCTCGTGGTCGCGCTGGCTCTGGTGCTGCTCACCGCGCCCTTTCTGCTGGGCACGGCGGATGACCGGCTCACACCGGCGGAGCGCCCGGTGTTCACGTTCCGCTCGTTCTGGATCAGCCCGCGCCGTCATCCCGACTTCGCGTGGGCGGCGATCTCCCGCCTGGCCATCCAGCTCGCGAACTCGATCGCGACGCTGTACCTGCTCTATTTTCTGCGTGACGTAGTCCATCTCGCCGACCCCGGCGGCGGCGTGTTCGTGCTGACGCTGCTGTACACCGGCGGGATCCTGCTGACCAGTGTGGTGGCGGGCAAGCTGTCGGACCGCAGTGGCAAGCGCAAGATCTTCGTCGTGGTCTCGTCCGTGGTGATCGCGATCGCGATGCTGATCCTCGCCGCCTGGCACACGTTCCCGGCGGCGATGGCCGCGGCTTTCGTGCTGGGTCTCGGTTATGGCGTGTACGTGGCCATCGACAACGCGCTGATCACCCAGGTCCTGCCCGGTGCGCGAGACCGCGCGAAGGACCTGGGTGTCATCAACATCGCCAACACCGCGCCGCAGGCGTTCGCCCCGCTGATCGCGGGCGGGGTGATCGCGTTTTCGGGCAGCTACACGGTGCTGTACCTGATCGCGGGCGCGGTCGCGCTGATCGGGGCGCTGCTCGTCCGCCCGATCCGCGGGGTGCGCTGAGTCAGCGTCCCGTCCACTGTGGACTACGGCCCGCCGACCACGCGGCGTAGAACTCCTTGTGGTCCTTGGCGGTCATCAGCAGGGCCTGGGTGATGGCCTCGAGTTCGATCGAGCTGCCGAGGTCCATGTCCAGCTCGCGCGTGAGCAGGACCTTGGTGGTCGAGTAGGCGAGCGCGGGGCCGTCGGCGAGCCTGCGGGCGAGCGCGGCAGCGGCGGCGGGGAGGTCCTCGTCGTCGACCACCTGGCTGGCGAGGCCGATCGCCTCGGCCCGCTCGGCGGGCAGTTTGTCGCCGAGCATCAGCAGCTCGGTCGCACGGCCGAGGCCGACCAGGCGCGGCAGCAGATAGGCCGAGCCCATGTCCGCGCCTGCCAGTCCGACCTTCGTGAACAGGAACGCGAACTTCGCCGAGCGGGCGAGCAGGCGGAAGTCACTGGCCAGCGCGATGACCGAGCCCGCGCCCGCGGCGACGCCGTTGACGGCCGCGATCACCGGCAGCGGGCACTCACGCAGTGCCTTGACGACCGCGCCGGTCATCCGGGTGAACTCGAGCAGCTCGGCGGTCTCCATCTTCTGCAGCTCGCCGATGATCTCTTCGACGTCGCCGCCGGAGCAGAAGCCGCGGCCCTCGCCGGTCAGCACGAGCACGCGGATGTCGTCGCGATGCGGCAGCTCGGCCAAGAGGTCGCGCAGGTCGGCGTAGACGTCGAAGGTGAGCGCGTTGAGCTTCTCCGGCCGGTTGAGCGTCACGGTGGCGACGCCGTCGGCGACTTCGAAGCCGAAGTGCGCCCAGCTTTCGGTGATCTTCGCGGACGCGCGGAACGGGCTCACTTCTGGATTCCTCCTCCGTCGAGGACAAGGGTCTGTCCGTTGATGGCGGCCGCTTCGGGCGCCGCCAGGAACGTCACCGCGAAGGCGACTTCCTCAGGCTCGAGCAATCGGCCGAGCGGTGACGCGGCGGCCAGCGCGGCCTCCGCGTCGGCCTCGGCGCGACCGGTGGTCTCGGTGATCCGCGAGATCGAGGTCGCGGTCATGTCCGTGCGCACGAACGCCGGGCACACCGCGTTGGCCGTGACCCCGGTGCCCGCGACCTCGGCCGCGACCGCGCGCATCAGCCCGACCGCGGCGTGCTTCGAGGCGGTGTAGCCGGAGGTGTAGCGGTAACCGGCGTGCGAAGCCGTCGACGCGACGGTGACGATCCGGCCCCGGTCGCGTTCCCGCATGCCGGCCAGCACCGCGCGGGTGCAGAGGAACGCGCCGGTGGCGTTGACGTCGAGCTGGGCGTGCCAGTCGGCGAGCTTCGTCTTGGCGAGCGGGGCGCTGGCGGAGATCCCGGCGTTGTTGACCAGCACGTCGACCTGGCCGAGCCCGGCGAAGAACTCGCGGACCGCGGTCTCGTCGGTGACGTCGCAGTCCCGGCGTCCTGGCGCGATGACCTCGTCGCCCGCGGCGCGGAACCGGTCCGCGATCGCCGCGCCGATGCCCCTGGTGCCGCCGGTGACGACGACGAGCCGGGTCATGGCCTGGTCCGGAGCGCGCGGCGGTCCAGCTTGCCGTTGGCGGTGCGGGGGAGTTCGGGCACGAAGCACACCTCTCGCGGGTATTTGTGGGCCGCGAGGTGTTCTCGCGCGTAGTCCTGCAGTTCGGTCTCGGTCACCGTGGCGCCGGCACCGACGACGACGTAAGCGCGGGAGAGCACCAGCCCGTCCTTCTCGTGGCCGACGACCGCGCAGTCGACGACCTCGGCATGCCCGAGCAGGCAGTCTTCGATCTCACCGGGCGCCACGAACACCCCGCCGACCTTGAGCAGGTCGTCGGCGCGGCCGTGGTGCGTGAAGAAGCCCGCTTCGTCCCGGCTGAAGAGGTCGCCGCTGCGCAGGGTGTCACCGTGGAAGGTGCGCCGCGACTTTTCGGCGTCGCCGCGGTATTCGCGGGCGATCGTCGGGCCGGTGACCTCGAGCGTGCCGATCTCACCGTCGGGCAGCTCCTGGTCGAGTTCGTCGATGACCCTGACCTGGTAGCCGGGCACGGCCTGGCCGAGACTGCCACGCCGCGCCTGGCCCGGCCGGTTCGACAGGTAGATGTGGTAGGCCTCCGACGAGCCGATCCCGTCGACGACTTCGACCCCGAAAGTGCTGTCCCACTTGCGATGCAGCTCCGACGGGAGCGCCTCGCCCGCCGAGGTGCACAGCCGGAGCGAGCTGAGGTCCTGCTTCGCCGCGTCCGGGTGCGCGACCATCGCGCTCATCATGGTCGGCACGTTGACCAGCACGGTCGGCCGATGCCGCGCGATCAGCTCGAACATCAGGTCGGCCGTCGACCGCTCCGGGAACGGGATCCCGGCCGCGCCGACCCCGAACGGGAACAACGCGACGAGATCACGGGCGTAGCCGAAGAACAGCTTGGGCACGGCGAGCACCCGGTCGTCCTCACGGAGGCCGAGCACACCCCGCGCGTAAAGCTCGAAGCTCTTGAGCGGGCTGCTGATCGGGTGGGTGCACGCCTTGGGCGAGCCGGTGCTGCCGGTGGTGAACTTCCAGATCACGATGTCGTCGGGCCCGCGCGGCACGGCCTCCAGCTCGGGCGAGGCCTGTGCGACGAGTGTCTCGAAAGGACGTTCGCCCGCCCGTAGTTCTTCTTCGGGGACACCGCGCACGAGCAGGTTCGTCGCGCCCGCCTCGCGGAGCGCGGGCAGCGTGACGGCGTCCGCGACGACGAGTTTCGCCTCGGTGTAGCCCAGGTAGTAGGCGTAATCCTTGGGCTGCAGGAACGGATAGACCTCGGCGGTCACCGCGCCGATCTTCTGCGCGGCGTACCAGGTCGCGACGAACTCGACGCCGTCGCTGAGCGCCAGCAGCACCATCTGTCCACTTCGGACACCCAGCTCGGTGAGCACGGTGCCGATGCGGTTGGTGAGCTCCGCGAGTTCGGCATAGGTGGTCTCGCCGTCGCCGGTGATCAGCGCGGGGTTGGCGCCCCGGCCTTCGGAGACGTTGCGGTCGACGAAGAAGGAAGCAAGGTTCACGCGTACTCCCGGATCGTCTCGACCAGCATGTCGGTGAGGATTTCGAAGGTCGCTTCGCCTTCGTCCGGCGTGGCTTCGGCCGGAGCGCCGCAGTACGCCTGGTGCATGCCCATCGCCTGGAAGTCATCGCGGCCTTCGCGCATCGCTGCCGGCATGTCGACAGGCAGATAGGGGAGCGCGCACATGGACTCGGCGTCGACCAGTTCGGGACGATCGGCCAGCACCAGCGAGGTCTCGTAGCGTCCCGCGTGGCATTCCCCGGCCTGGAACTCCGCGGTGAGCCGCTGCGCGTTCCGCCGCCTGACCAGGTCCAGATAGCCGATTTTCTTGCCGTGTAAGGCTTCTACGGTCTCGACGACCCGCCGCAGCGTCGCGACGTGCGCGGGTTCGAAGTGGTTGTTGACGATGACCACGCGCGGCAAGCCCTGCTCGATCAGCGCCGCGCAGACGTCGACGACCAGCGCGTGCAACGTCTCCGCGCCGATGTGGACACCACCCGCGAACCCCGCGGCGAACTTGGTCACCCCATAGGGAAGGGCGGGCAGCACGAGGACCCGGACGGCCGGATCGTCCGCCAGCCTGGCCGCCGCCCTGGCGCACATGCCCTGCGAGATGAGCGGGTCTGTGCCGAGTGGAGCGTGCGGCCCGTGCGGCTCGATCGCACCGACCGGCAGCAGCAGCACCGGCACGCGCGCGCCTTCGCGGATCGCCGCCACCTGGGGTGAAGTGAGATCCGCGAAGTTCGTCACAAGATTTAACCTACATCGCAGCGGGGTCATGTGTATAGAGTTGCCGTATGGACGACGGGTTCTCACCGCAAGAGCTGGTGATGACGCTGCTCGGCAGCCACGTCCAGCCACGGGAGACCCGCCGCGTCTGGTCGGGCGGCCTCGTCCTCCTGCTCGCCGAGCTGGGCTTTTCCGACGGCGCGGCCCGGATCGCGCTCGCCCGCCTCGCCCACCGTGACCTGCTCGCCAGGCACAAGGAGGGCAGGCACGTGCACTACTCACTGACTCGCCGCACGCTCGCCGTGCTCGAGGACGGTGACCGCCGCATCTTCTCCCTCGGCCGCGCGGAGCGCCCGTCCGGCGACTGGACGGTGCTCTGGCAGAGCATCCCCGAGACCCGCCGCCGCGCCCGCGAACGGCTCGTCCGCCGCCTGCGCTTCCTCGGCTTCGGGTCACTGCAGGACGGCACCTGGCTCGCCCCGCTCGACCGCGAGGCCGAGGTGCTGGCGCTGCTCGCCGAGCTGGACGTCACCGAGCACGCCGGCCTGATGCTCGGCAGGCCCTCGGCCGCGCTGGACCTGCGCGCCTTCGTCACCCGGGCATGGGACCTCGACGAACTCGACCGCCGCTACCGGAAGTTCGTCGCCGAGTTCGGCTCGGCAGGCGAACCCGCCACCGACCGCGACGCGTTCCGCCTGCGGACCCGGCTCGTGCACACCTTCCGCGAATTCCCCGCGCTCGACCCGGAACTACCCGGCGAACTCGTCCCCGTGCCGGGGAAACGAGCGGCCGCGGTGGCCCTGTTCCATGATCTGTACGCGGCGCTCGCACCCGCGGCGCAGCGCCACTTCGATGAGGTGACCCGAGTATGACCAGCACAGATACCCAGGCGGCGCTGAGCTACACGTCCTACCTGGCGCTCGACGACCTGCTAGCCGCACAGCACCCGCGCTCCGACGAGCACGACGAACTGCTGTTCATCGTGATCCACCAGGTCTACGAGCTGTGGTTCAAGCAGATCCTGCACGAGGTGCTGCACCTGCAGGAGTGCCTGGAGGCGGGCCGGACCCCGCACGCCATCCGCACCCTGCGCCGGGTGCTGACGATCCTCAAGGTGGTCGTCACGCAGATCGACGTGCTGGAGACCATGACCCCCAGCCAGTTCAACAGCTTCCGTGCCAGGCTCGACGCGTCCAGCGGCTTCCAGTCCGCGCAGTTCCGCGAGCTCGAGGCCGTGCTCGGGCGCCGGGACGAGCGCGTGTTCGCGCACTACCCCGAGGGCGGTGAGGCCCGCGCCCGTATCGCCGCCGCGATGTCGCGGCCCTCGTTGTACGACTCCTTCATCACCTACCTTTCGACTCAGGGCTACAAGGTCCCGGACGGCCGGGACGTCACATTGCCCGCCGAGCCCTCGCCCGAGATGCAGGAAGTGCTCCTCGACGTCTACCGCGACGACAAGGGCGCCTCGGTGCTCGCCGAGCACCTCGTCGACTTCGACGAGGGCATGCAGGAATGGCGCTACCGGCACGTCAAGATGGTCGAACGCACCATCGGCGACAAGACCGGCACCGGCGGTTCCTCGGGCGCCGCGTACCTGCGCTCGACCTTGTTCAAGCCGATGTTCGCCGACCTCTGGGCCGTCCGGAGCCACCTGTGACCACTGAGCCCACTAGCAACCAGCCCACGACCACCCTCGATTCGCTCCGCGGCGAGCCCAACGCGCTCGCCGCGCACTACACGCGGTTCCGGGTCGCCGATCGCCTCCTCCTTTCCGGTCACTCCCATCAGGCGTGGCCCGACGTCGCCGCCGAGGGCCTCACCGAAGCCTTCGCGGACGCCGCCGAGGGCGTGGACGGCAAGTGGGACGCCGCTTTCGCCAAAGCCGACGAGGTCCGCGCCGGCTTCCGCGAGGTGCTCGGCGACCCGCGCGCCCAGATCGCGCTCGGCGCCAGCACCCATGACCTGGTGGTCCGCCTGCTGTCCTCTTGGGATCTTCGCCGCCGCCCCCGCCTGGTGACGACGGACGGTGAGTTCCACACCCTCCGCCGCCAGCTGGCCAGGCTGGCCGAAGAGGGGGTCGAACTCGTCCGCGTGCCCGCGGCCCCGGTGGCGACCCTCGCCGAGCGGCTCGCCGCCGAGGTCGCGAAGGATCACGAGCGCACCTGCGCCGTGCTCGTCTCGGCCGTGTTGTTCGAGACTTCACGCCTCGTGCCCGGGCTCAGTTTCCTGGCCGAAGCCTGTCGCAACCGGTCCGTCGAGCTCGTCGTCGACGCCTACCACGCGCTCGGCGTGGTGCCGTTCTCCTTGCACGATCTGGGACTCACCAACGCGTGGGTGCTCGGTGGTGGGTACAAATACCTCCAGCTGGGTGAGGGCAACTGTTTCCTCAGGCTCCCCGCGCACGCGCAGGAACTACGGCCGGTCGTGACCGGGTGGTACGCCGAATTCGGGGCGCTCGCGGACGAGCGACGGCCCGGGCTCGTCGCCTACGCCGAGGGCGCCGACCGCTTCGCCGGTGCCACCTACGACCCGACCAGCCACTACCGCGGGGCCAGGGTCTTCCGCTTCTTCGCCGAGCAGGGGCTCACGCCGGAACTCCTGCGCGAGGTCTCCCAGCACCAGGTCGGGCTGCTGGCCGCCGCGTTCGACCGGCTCGACCTGCCGGAGCACGTGGCCACCCGCGACCGCGACACCCCGCTCGGCGCCATCGGCGGCTTTCTTTCCTTGCGCTGCAAGGATGCCTCCGGCCTGCAGGCGGCATTGGCGGAGCGCGGCGTGCGCACCGACAGCCGTGGTGAGTACCTGCGTTTCGGGCCGGCGCCGTATCTTCGCGACGCGCAGCTCGAAGCCGCGATGGCCGTGCTCGGCGAAGTGGCGGCCCGCTAAGGAAAAACCCTAAGGAAAACCCTCCAGCGGACGCCGGAGCTCGGCGATCCTTTCCCGCCATTGCCTGGCGTCCGCTGTGTCCGCCCACAGATCGGCGAGTTCGGAATCCTCGGCGATGACACGATCCAGCGCTTTCATCGCCAGCGCGCGCAGTTCGAGCGGGATCGGCGGGATCCTCAGTTCCGGTCCGTAGGCCGCGCTCACCGGCCTTCCGCCGGGCAGCTGCGCGACCACCACCGCGGCCGCGGCGACCGCCGAGGCGGCGGGATCCGTTTCCAGATAACCGGTTTCGCCCGCCACCTGGCTCAGCGTGCGCTGGATGGCGGTGACCCTGGACTCGGCATCGAGATCGTCGAGATGGTTGCTGAAATCGGCGGCGCTGTCGTTTTCGAACGGCCCGGTTCCCCAGGTGCCCATGTTCGTCCTCCTCGTTCGGGTTCTTCCGACACAGAGAACGCTAGACCCGGGGTACGACAGTTTTCGTCCGTCGTCAGGAAAAATGGCGCTTGAGCAGGGCGAGCACCGCGGCCGGGGCTTCGACGTGCGCGTTGTGGCCGAGGTTGGGCAGCACCGCGAAGTCGACACCGAAGTCACGCAGGTGCGTTTCCGGCGACATCAGGTCGTTTTGCCCCGCCGCCAAGAGAACCCGGGCCTTGCTCACCGAGATGAGGCCGTGCATGTCCGGCGCCCCGACGGCGAACGCGAGCGGGTCCAGCGCGGTGCGCCAGCCGTCCTCTCCGGACACCAGCCCGGCAGAGACGAGCGGGGATTCCTTGTCCCACAAGCCAAAGAGCCCGGCGACCTTGAGCCAGCGCTCGGCGGCCTCCTCGCGGGTGGCGAACACACGAGCCGGTTTCGCCGCCACCGCGGCGGCTTTCGCGAGATCGTCCGGCGTCCACTCCACCTTGATGCCGAGCCCGCACACCGCCCGCACCGGCACGCCGAACCAGCCGCTCGCCAGCGTCAGCCCGAGCACACCGCCCAGTGAATGCCCGAGCACGATCACTTCCGAGTCCGGCAGTTCCGCCGCGATCGCCGCGCCGAGCCCGCCGAAGGTGTAGCGCGACAGCGGCTCGGACCGGCCGTGACCAGGCAGGTCTGGAACGATCCAGCTGCCCTGCCACGACTCGCGCAGGTGCGTTTCGAAGCCGTTCCAGACCTCGCCGGTGGCGCCGAGGCCGTGGAGGAGCAGGAGCGTGGGACCGTCACCGGTGGTCTCGGTTCGCATGTGCACGAGCTGATCCTGGCAGGACTTGGAGCACTGGGCGAGGTCCGTTTGGCGTGTCGCGCACGGGCCATCTAGGTTGCTCATCGGAGCAGCCGGTCAGCGGAACGACCTTCCCGGTACCGGTGGATCCAGCAACCGGAAACCAAGCGCGTGCGCCACAAGCCACGCGCCGGTGTAGACAAAGGAGTCACCACCGTGACCGAAGGTGTGTTCGACCACGCCCACGAGCAGGTTGTTTTCTGCCACGACAGAGCTTCCGGGCTCAAGGCGATCATCGGCCTCTACTCCACCGCGCTGGGCCCAGGGCTCGGCGGCACCCGCTTCTACCCGTACGCCTCCGAGGCCGACGCGCTCGCCGACGTGCTCGCGCTGTCGAAGGGCATGGCCTACAAGAACGCGCTCGCCGGGCTCGACTTCGGCGGCGGCAAGGCCGTCATCATCGGTGATCCCGCCAAGATCAAGTCCGAGGCACTGCTGCGCGCGTTCGGCCGCTTCGTGCAGTCGCTCGGCGGTCGCTACATCACCGCCTGCGACGTCGGCACCTACGTCCAGGACATGGACATCGTCGCGCGCGAGTCGCGGTTCGTGACCGGCCGCTCGCCGGAGGACGGCGGCGCCGGCGACTCGTCCGTGCTCACCGCGTTCGGCGTCTACCAGGGCATGCGGGCCTCGGCCGAGCAGCTGTGGGGCACGCCCGAGCTGGGCGGACGCCGGGTCGGCGTCGCCGGGGTCGGCAAGGTCGGGCACATCCTCGTCGGGCACCTGGTCGAGGCAGGCGCCCGCGTGGTCATCACCGACGTCTCGCCGAAGGCCATCGAGCGCACGCTCGCCGAGTACCCGGGAGTCGAGGTCGTCGCCGACGCCGACGCGCTGATCCGCGAGGACATCGACGTGTTCGCGCCGTGCGCGCTCGGCGGCGCGCTGACCGACGAGACGGTCGCGGTGCTCCAGGCCAAGATCGTCTGCGGCGCGGCGAACAACCAGCTCGCGCACCCCGGCGTCGGCAAGCTCCTCGACGACCGCGGCATCCTGTTCGCGCCGGACTACCTGGTCAACTCCGGTGGCGTGATCCAGGTCAGCGACGAGCTGCACGGTTTCGACTTCGCCCGCGCGAAGCGCAAGACCGCCGAGATCTTCGACACCACGAAGGCCGTGTACGCGCTGGCCTTGGCCGACGGCGTGCCGCCCGCGACGGCCGCCGACCGGCTCGCGGAGCGGCGGATGTCCGAGGTCGGCAGGCTGCGGTCCATCCTTACCGTGTGATCGAATTCTTCGACAAGGCGGGCGTGCGGGGTTTCCTGCACGCCCGCCACCTCGGTTCCGCCGCCGAAGTCTCGCTCGACGCCGACGAGCCGGTCGTGCTCGCGTCCGTGGTCAAAGTGCCGCTGGTGCTGGAGTTCGCGCGCCAGGTCGCGGCCGGGCAGCTCGACCCCGCCGACCGGGTGCGTGCCCGCGCGGCCGACCGGCTCGGCGGCACCGGGATGGCGGGGTGCGCCGACGACGTCGAGATGAGCCTGCGCGACGCGGCGCTGGCCGCGCTGTCCGTCAGCGACAACACCGCGGCCGACCTGCTCTTCGACCGGGTCGGCGTCGGCAACGTCCGCTCGCTCATGACCGAGCTGGGGCTCACCTCGACCCGGATCATCGGCGCGCCGAAGGACGTTCTGCGCACCATCATCGAGGACGATGGGCGCGACGTCCGCGCGCTGGATCCCTTACGCACCACGGCGAGCACGCCACGCGAGATGACCAGGCTGCTCGAGCTGATCTGGCGTGACGAGGCCGGTCCGCCGGAAGCTTGCCGCCAGGTCAGGGACCTGCTCGGCTTCCAGATCAACTGGTACCGCGTCGCCGCCGCGTTCGACGACGAGGTCGCGTACGCGGGCAAGACGGGCACGCTTCCGCAGATCCGCAACGAGATCGGCGTCGCGACCTACCCGGATGGCGAGCAGTACGCGATCGCGGTGTTCACGACCGGCCGGTACACGGGACGGCGGCCGGACATCGACCAGGCGATCGGCGCCGCGGCGCGCTCCGCCGTCGATCAGCTACGTGCGTAGAACGCATCCCAAGGCCTGACACCGGATTCGGGCTCCGGCAGAACGTGGGAGACGCCGTCGCCCTCCAATACGCGAATGGCTATCGAAGCCAGCCGCGAGGCCTGTGGGTGCGCGCTCGAAGCGGGCCAGGCGAACGACATCCGCATGCTCAGCGAACCCTCCGCGAGTGGTCGCCAGACGACCCCGGGTTCCTTGCGTGCCACCGGTTCGAAGGCGATACCCTGCCCGGCGAGCACCAGGCCGAGCACGAACTCCGGGTTGCGCGCGTGGTGGATCCGCGACGGCCGGAAGCCGTGTTCCCAGCAGGTCCGCAGCAGGCTGTCGTAAAGACCCGGCGACGTGGCACGCGGGAAGATCACCAGGCCCTGCCCGGCGAGGTCGACGAGGTCGAGTTCGGCGCGCCTGGCGAGCGGGGAGTCGCGGGGGAGCACGACGCCGAGCGGGGTGTCGACGGCCGCGCCCAGCTCCAGACCGACGACGTCGATCGGATGCTGCAGGAGACCGGCGTCGAGCTGGCGGTCGCCGAGCAGGCGGACCTGCTCGGCGCTGCTGAGTTCCTGCAGGTCCAGGCGGACGCCGGGACACTGCTCGCCGAACGCGGTGAGAATCGCGGCCAGCGTCCGGCCGGGCAGTTCCGGCGGGACCCCGGCGCGCAGCGCGTCCGTCTCACCGCGATGGGCCTTGGCGACGAGCGTGGTCGCGCGGTCCCAGCGGGCGAGCAGATCGCGGGCTTCGGCGAGCAGGATCTGGCCTGCCTCGGTCAGTTCGACGTGCCTGCCGCGGTCGAACAGCCGCGCGTCCAGGTCGGCTTCGAGCCGCCGGATGCGCTGGCTCAGCGGCGGCTGGGCGATGCCGAGCCGGTCCGCGGCCCGGCCGAAATGCAGTTCTTCGGCGACCACGAGGAAGTAGCGCAGCGATCGCAGGGTGTCCACGCTGGGACGATAGCCGATCGGATATCGATATGCCGACTCGGTGATCTTGGACAGCGCCGTTGGCGTTGTGGTTCCTTCGCCGTCATGAACGAGAAAATCAGCAGGCGGGGACTCTTCGGCGTGAGCGCGGGCGCGGCGGCGGTGCTCGCCGGTGCGCAGGCCGCGACGGCCGCCCCGCGCAACACCGGGTTCTCCTTGCGCTGGTGGGGAAACAACAGCTGGGAGATCCGGCTGGGGGAGAAGCGCGTGCTCATCGACCCGTGGCTCACCCGCTTCAAGACCGGCACGTACAGCCCGCAGGGCGCTGACCCGGAAACCCCACTCGAGGTGAACAAGAAGCTGATCGACCGCTACGTCGACAGTGGCGAGCTGCGTGCCGATCACATCCTCGTCACGCACGGGCACTACGACCACCTGACCGATGTGCCTTATCTCGCCAAGAAAACCGGCGCGACGGTGTTGGGCACAGAGACCCACTTAAGCCTTATGAAGGCGCTCGGAGCGCCGGAAGACCAGCTCGCCGTCGCGAGTGGCGGCGAATACCTGGCGTTCGAGGGCTACACCATCCGGGTGCTGCGCTCATTACATTCGGCGGTCGGGCCGCGCGCGCAGGTGCCGTTCCCCGGTTCGCGGACGCTGTCGTGCCGCGACGTGCCGAGGCGGATCAAGGACCTGGTGGAGGGCGGCACGCTGTCCTACCAGGTCAGCGGCGGTGGGCTCAGCGTGCTGAACTTCGGCGGCTCGAACTACGTCGAGTCGGAGCTCGCGGGACTGCGGCCGGACGTGCTGCTCATGCCCGCCGGCGGCGCGAAGGTGGTCGGCTACGCGTCACGCCTGCTCACGACGCTGGGCAACCCGGCGTACGTGCTGCCGACGCATTGGGACGATTTCGACTACCCGCTCGACGAGCCCGGCAGGGACTACGGCGGCCTGACCCCGTTGCGGGAGGCCGTCGCCCAGGCGAGCCCGTCGAGCAGGTTCGTGGTCGTGGACCACTTGCAGACCTTTACTCCTTAGCCGCTCTTGCGCCGGAAGGTGCGCTTGTTCGCCGCGGGGCCATGGGCGTGCTGGTTCTTGCCGCCCCCGTTCTCGTGCGACGAGCCGGAGCGGGCCTTCGCGTGCTTGCGTTCGAGCGCTTCCTTGAACCTGCGCTTGACGTCGTCCTCTCCGTCGTTTTCCGACGGCGTTGGTTCAGACATGGCTACCTCCGAGGTGACGACGTGGATCAGGTCCAGCCTTCCAGTTGTGGCCATGGTTGGCGAGTCGATTTCGACACGTGTCACGTCAATACGTAGCTGTGCTATATGTAGTTGAGCTACTTATATGGCGAGCAGGGGAGCGCACGATGAGGAAACTGCTGGTGGGGATGGCCGTGCTGGTCGCGGCGACGGGGATCGTGACGGCCTCGGCGGCCGCGGAACCGGCCGGGCACGGCGACCAGGCGGCCTTCGACCGGGTCCGCGACGCCCAGATCACCGCGTGGGCGAAGGGGGACGGGGCGGCGTTCGCCGCGACCTTCACCGCCGACGCGGACCTGATCACCTTCAACGGGGACTACCTGAAGACCCGCGAGGGCATCGCGAAGGGGATGCAGTACTACTTCGACAACTTCATCAAGGGGTCGAAGATCAAGGCGATCACCGAGCACGTCCGCTACCTCGAACCGGACACGGTGATCATCGTCAGGGACACCTGCCTGATCAACGCGGGTGAGGCCGACTGCCGGGACGGCTCGCTGTCGAGGAACGCGAACGTGCTGGTCAAGCAGCGTGGACGCTGGCTGCAGGCGTCGTTCCAGAACACCCGCGTGGTGCCACTGGGGTCGTGAGCGTTGCGGGCGGTTAGAACCGCCCGCAACGCTCACGACTACTGGTACACCGTGACCGTCGAGAAGCCGTGCCGGGGCTTGAGCTTCACAGCCAGGCCGGGGAACTCGCCGGTGGTCATGGTCCAGCCGGTCGGCTTGGCTCGCAGCTGCTCGATGGTCGACTGCTCGGCGGGCCTGCCGTCGATCAGCACCCGTGCTCCCGCCGGGACGGACGGGATCAGCAGTTCCGTCTCGGCGGGCGCGCCGGTGACCGTCATGGTCAGCGTCCGGCCGAACCGCCAGGTGGTGAGCTTGCCGCCGGACGGGCTGTCCGCGCACACCGAGGCGTCCGGCGAGACCAGCCAGCCCGCGCGGTCCTTGCGGTCCTGGTCGTTGAGACCCCAGGCCTGCTCGAACAGCTCAGGGCTCCGGAAGTTGAACGCCACCGCCGAACCGGCACGCAGGTACAGCGGGAAGTCGTCCAAAGTGGAGTCGCGGACGACGTGCCTGCCGCCTTCGACCACCTTGCCCGCGTACAGGTCGATCCAGCGACCTGGCGGCAGGTAGACGTCGACCGGAGTCGGCAGGCCCGCCGCGCCGTCGGCCTCCGCGCGGTCGGCGGTGACCGGCGCGGCGAGGAGGTCAGAGCCGATCATGAACTGCTGGTCGGCTTTCCAAGCCTCCTCGTCGCCGGGGTACTGAAAGCCCATCGGTCGGTTGATAGGCGTGCCTGTCCGCGAAGCGCGTTTCGCCTCTTCGTAAAGGTAGGGGAACAGCTCGTAGTGCAGGATGGTCGACTTGCGGAAGCGGTCGACCGTGGCCGGGTCGTACACCCACGGTGTCGCGTTGCGGCCGGGGCCGCCGACCTCGAAGACCGGCGAGACCGCGGAAAGCTGCGCCCAGCGGGTGAACAGCGTCGGGCTCGGTGAGTCGCTCGCGACCTTGCGGTAGCCGCCGGTGTCGGAGCCCTGCACCGGATGCCCGGCGCCCCACGAGTTGATCGCGCGGCGGGTGGTCAGGCGCAGGCCGTCGAAGCTCATGTCGGCGTCCGCCTGCCAGAACCCACGCAGCACGGTCGACATGCCGGGGTAGCCGGACCGGAAGAGCATCGTGTAGTCGTCACCGTGGACGTTGTGCAGCGCGTTGGCCACCGTCTCGGCGTAGAGCTGGGGATACCTGTTGTGCACCAGCGTCCCCGGCCCGCCCTGGAAGGTGGCCAGCTCCAGGTCGTTCTCGTCGCCGCGGTCACCCTTGACGAAGTCGACGCCCATGCGGAACACGCTCTCCAGCTTGGCCTGGTAGTGCGCGCGGGCGACCGGGTTGGTCAGGTCGATGTCCCAGGTGTTCTTGTCCGACACCACGAACGAGCCCTCGGGATAGTCGTGCGGGCACGGCTTCCCGCCCGCGGTCTTCGCGAGGAACGGCGCGACCCACACTCCCAAGTGGACACCGTGCGCGTGCAGGGTGTCGATCATGCCCTGGGGATCGGGGAACTGACGGCTGTCGAACTTCAGCGCGCCGATGCACGCGGTGCCGACGGGGGTGCCTTCCGGGCCCTGCTCCCACGGGTTGTCGATCCAGATCGTGTCGAGCGGGACGCCCGCCTTCTGCAGCTCGACCATGTCCTCGATGACCTCGTTCTGGCTGAGGATCTTGTCCCGCCACTTGATCGAGGCGAACTGGCGTACCGGCGGCAGCACGGGCAGGCCGACCTTGGCGAAGTACTGCGCGCTCACGTGTTCGGGGCTGCCCGCGTAGATCTCGTACGCGAGTTTGTTGTCCTTGAAGCAAAGCTGAGTCCGGTCGGGGACGCCGAGCGTGACCGGGCAGAGCGGCGGGCTGGTGTCGCACGTCAGGAACGGTTCCGCCGCGCCGGGAAAGGCGATCCGGCCGGTCGCGGTGGTGTCCGGGTAGACGCCGTAGCCTTGCGAACTCAGGAAGAACGGGCTCGCCGCACCGCTCTGGTTGCATTTGCCGAGCGTCGACGCGCCGGTGAACATCGCCTTGTTGAAGACGACTTTGCCTTTGAGGTCAACGAAAAGCGAGGACGCGCCGCCGCCGAGGAAGTGCTCGGTCGTGTTTCCGGTCAACGCCTCGTAGACCTGGGTGACGCCGGTGTCGGGCGTGAGTGTCCAGGCGACACGCAGCCCGCGCGGCGTGCGGGTGACGTCGACCTGCGCGGTGCGGGCGGCTTCGTCCGTGGCGACCTGGTAGCGCGAGCCACCGGGAATCCGTTGCTCCGCAAGGAGATCCGTGACGCGGTGCGTGGAACCGTCGGCCAGCAGGTAGGACAGCCGGTTGCCGGGGCCGGTCGCGGTGCCGGCCGCCTGGCCGATGAGCGGCTGGTGATGCTGGGTGAAACTGAGCTGGAACGGGGCTTTCGCCGCGGACCACGCGAAGCCGCCGTGGGTGGCTTCCGGGGCCGCGGCCGAGGTCGTCGCGGTCAGCCCGCCGGCGGCGAGCAGTGCGACGAGCCCCGCGACCAGTGTTCTGTGCAGGCGCATTCGGAGTCCCTTCAGACGGGCTGGCCGTTGATGGTGCTGTTGCGGAACGTCAGGTCGTCGGTGTTCGTGATCGCGTTCGGGCTCGCGATGTTCGTGAACGTGCTGTTGGTGACGCGGACCTTCCCGATATGCGCGTCCGGCAGCCCGGTGAAGCTCGCGGCGATCTTGCCGCCGTCGATCTTCATGCCGTCGACGGTGATGTTGCGGATGGCCGGGTTGACGCCGGCGGTGCCGCCGCCGTTGTAGAGCATGCTGACGAACAGGACTTCCCGTTCGACGCCGGTGCCGTGGATGTTCCGCAGGTGGATGCCGTCGATGACACCACCGCGGTCGGTGTTCGTCTTGACGTAGAGCGCGTGCTTGATCGGGTAGCGGCCGGGGAAGTCGGGCGCGTTGATCTCGCAGTCGCGGGCGAAGATGTCGTACGCGCCACCGGACATCTCACTGCCGACCGTCACCCCGCCCCAGCGGCCCGAGAACTTGCAGCGCTCGACGACGACATCGCGCGTCGGGATGCCGACGCGGCGCCCGTCGGCGTCACGGCCCGACTTGATCACCACGCAGTCGTCGTTGGTGTCCATCCGGCAGCCGACGATATGCGCGTACCGCGTCGAGTCGAGGTCGACGCCGTCGCCCTGGCTGTTCGTGGTGCGGAAGGTGACGTTCTCGACGGTCACGTTGTGGCAGAACACCGGGTGCAGCGACCACATCGGCGGATTCTTGATCTCGATCCCGCTGATCAGGATGTTGCGTGAGTGGTAGAGCCCGATGAAACTCGGCCGGATCTTGTGGCCTTCGCCGAACACTCGCTGCTCGACGGGCACGCCGTCGTTGCCCATCTTGCGCAGCAACGCGGTGTCGGCGTTGTTGCTGCCGAAACTCGCCCAAGGGCCTTGCGGGCCACGGCCGTCGAGCGTGCCCTGGCCGGTGATCGCGATGTCGCAGGCGCCGTCGGCGTGGATGAACGGGCGGTAGTTGTAGCAGAGCGTGCCTTCGTAGCGGACCTGGACGACCGGGAGGTAGTCGGCGGGCTCGGTGCTGAACGTGACGGTCGCGCCCGCTTCGAGGTGCAGCTCGACGTTGCTGAGCAGTTCGATCGGCCCGGTGAGGAAGGTGCCGGCCGGCACGACCACCCGCCCGCCGCCCGCGCGGTGGCACGCGGTGATCGCTCTTCGGAAGGCTTCGGTGTTCTTGGTGACGCCGCCGTCGACCGCGCCGAACTCGGTGATGCCGAAGGTCCGGTGGGGGAACCGCGGTGGCCGGATCCTGGCCAGCAGCCATGGCACCTTGTGCCAGGGATCGAAGATCGAGGCTTCGGCGGTCTGACCGGCGAACGGAAGCGCCGCGAGCGCGGCGGTCCCGGCGAGGAAAGCCCGGCGTGAGGGATTCACGAGTCGCTCCCAACTGCGGTGGCGGAAGGACAACTCGGACATAGTATCTGGTATATGATGTGTGTCCAGAGGTCGTGAGTGATGCGGCCGGTTCTAACCGGCTAAAACACTCACGACCCCAGCGCGCGGTTGGGGTAGGGGACGGGGCCGGACCAGCGGACGGCGTCGCGGGCCAGTTCGTGGCCGCAGTGCTCGCAGATCAGGATCGGGCGCAGCCGCTCGTCGCATTCGACGTGGGTGAGGGTGATGTCCGGCTCCTGGCCGGGCACCTCGAACTCCCGCGACCACTCCGCGATGAACGCCAGCGCGGGGAAGAACGCGAGGCCCTTGGCCGTGAGGCGGTAGGCGCGGGCGTCGACGCGGGTGCTGGCGGTTTCCGTGCGCAGGACGTCGAGTTCGACCAGGCGGGTGAGGCGGTCGGACAGGACGCTTGGGCCGATGCCCAATTCGCGTTCGAACTCCGAGAAGTGGCGGGCGCCGAGCAGTGCGCAGACCACGATGCCGGTCGACCAGCGGTCGCCGAGCAGTTCCATGGTGTCGGGAAAGAACAGCAGCGGATCCGATGCCAGCGCCTCGGCGTCCTTGCGGCGGAAGCGCTTGGACGCGGTCGCGGCGGCCACGCCCGTCGAGTCGAGGCGGCGGGCGCGGACGTCGCGGGCGTCGACGCGGCGGACGCAGTGGCCGCAGCCGAGCGGGGCTGCTGTAGCCAGCCCGCAGTCCACGTGGATGAGCGTCGGCAGCACCTCGCGGCGGCCGTCGACCCACTGGCGTTCCCACGACCAGATCGACACCAGTAGCGGCCAGAGTGCGAGGCCGCGCTCGGTCAGCCGGTATTCGTGCCGGGTGCGGCGGGCGTCGCGGTACGGGGTGCGGACCAGCACTTCGGCTTCGACCAGGTCGCGCAGTCGGCCGGACAGGGCCGTGGGAGAGATGCCGAGCCGGAGACGCAGCTCTTCGTAACGCCGGAAGCGGAAGAAAAGACTCTGCAGGATGAGCAGCGTCCACTGGTCGCCGAGCAGTTCGAGTGCGCGGCGGAGCGGGTCGCCCGCAGGCCGGACGCGGCGCGCTGGTGCTTCTGTCACCGGGGTCCCCTCTGGTCGTAGCGCGTTCAGCCTACATCCTGGCTACAGCAAAAGAAGCCTATTGACTACTGGGTACAGAAATCATAGTGTCGGAGGACGCCACGTCGAGGGAGAGCCGCGATGACCAGCACCTCCGAACAGCCGATCATGGTGGCTCGGACGAGTGACGACGAAGCCAATCCGTATCTGCTCGGCGTCTACGCCCCGGTCGACACCGAGATCGACGCGGAGGATCTGCAGGTCATCGGCAAGATCCCGGCCGACCTCAACGGTGTCTACCTGCGCAACGGGCCGAACCCCCGCTTCCAGCCGGAGGGCCGCTATCACTGGTTCGACGGCGACGGCATGGTCCACGCCGTCCACCTCGAGAACGGCAAGGCCCGCTATCGCAACCGCTGGGTCCGCACGAAGGCCTTCGAAGCCGAGTCCGAGGCGGGCAAGGGCCTGTGGAAAGGCGTGATGGAGAGCCCGAAGGACAATCCGTTCGGCAACCATCACGGCCTCGGGCTCAAGGACAACGCCAACACCGACCTCGTCTTCCACCGCGGCAAGGTGCTCGCGACCTGGTACATGTGCGGCTCGCCGTATTCGATCGACCCGCTCTCGCTGGAAACCCTTGGCGCGGAAGACTTTCTCGGCACGCTCGTCGGCGACATGATGGCGCACCCCAAGGTGGACGAGCGCACCGGCGAGATGTTCTGGTTCGACTACGGGCCCCGCCCGCCTTACCTGCGCTACGGCGTCGTGAGCGCGGACGGCAAGGTCGCCAGCACGACCGACATCGAATTGCCCGGCCCGCGCCTGCCGCACGACATGGCGATCACCGAGAACTTCGCGATCCTGATGGACCTTCCGCTCGTCCAGGATCTCGAAGCCGCCAGGGCCGGGCGCCACAAGCTGAAGTTCGACCGCTCGATGCCGTCGCGCTTCGGCGTGCTCCCGCGTTACGGGACCGGCGACCAGATCCGCTGGTTCGAGGCCAGCCCCTGCTACATCTACCACGTGGTCAACGCCTGGGAGCAGGGCGAAGAGATAGTCATGGACGTCTGCCGCGTGTCACGCCCGCAGCCGCGCGCCGACGCGCACACCCCGCTCGCCAAGATGCTTTCCTACCTGCGGCTGGACGCCTCGCTCCACCGCTACCGCTTCAACCTGCGTACGGGTCTGTGCGCGGAGTCGCAGCTCGACGACGACAACACGGAGTTCCCGACCGTCGACGCCCGTGCCATCGGCCGCCGCAGCCGCTACGCCTACAACGTCCACATCTCGCCGGAGTCGACGCTGCTCTTCGACGGCCTGGTGCGGTACGACACCGTGGCCGGCTCCAAGACCGAGCACTTCTTCGGTCCGGGCCGGTGGGGCAGTGAGGCCCCGTTCGCGCCACGCGACGGGGCGGCCGAAGGCGACGACGCCGACGGTTATCTGGTGACGTTCGTGCAGGACGAGCGTGAGGGGTGCTCGGAACTGGACATCTTCGACGCCGCCGATCTCGCTGCCGGGCCCGTGGCCAGGGTCCTTCTGCCCCAGCGGGTTCCGCTCGGTTTTCACGCGACCTGGGTTCGCGCGGACCAGCTGGATAACCTCAAGAGATGAGATGCCATCCGGAAGGTCGGGTAACGGAGTACCGGGCGCGGGGATGGTGGAGCGCCGACACGGTCGACGGGTTGTTCAGGGCCAGGGTCGGCGAAGCCCCTGATCGGCTCGCGCTCGTCGATCCGCCGAACCTGGATGATCCGGTGCGGTGGACCTGGCGTGAACTAGATGACCAAGTGGACGCGCTGGCCGCGGCCCTGCTCGCCAGAGGGGTGCGAGCAGGGGACGTGGTGGCCGTCCAGCTGCCGAACTCCGCGGCGCTGGTGCGCGCGCTGCTCGCGATCATCCGGATCGGCGCGATCGTGACCCCGTTCCCGGTGTCGTACCGGGAACACGAGATCGGCCCGATGTGCCGCCGCACCGGCGCGGCCGGGCTGATCACCTCCGAGGCGCTGGCAGGCCAGGCGTCGCGGGCTTGTGCCGGGGTGCCGTCCGTTCGGTTCGTCCTCACCAGGGTGGAGGACGAACCGGCCGGGCCGGTGCCGGTCCACGAGGCGCACGTCAACGACTGCGTGACGATCTGCTGGACCTCCGGGACCGAGGCCGAGCCCAAGGCGGTGCCGCGCTGTCACGGCGACTGGCTCGCCATCGCGGAAGGAACCCGGTTCGCGGCGGGGCTTTCCGCTGACGACGTCCTGCTCTCGCCGTTCCCGCTGACGAACATGGCGGGCATCGGCGGCATGCTGCTGCCGTGGCTGATGGCCGGTGGCGTGTTCGTCCCGCATCAGCCGTTCGACCTCGCGGTGTTCCTGCAGCAGATCGCCGAGGAGCGCGCGACGTACACCGTCGCCCCGCCCGCGCTGCTGACCATGTTGCTCCACAACGAAAAGATCCTGTCCACAGTGGACATCTCGTCGCTGCGGCAGATCGGCTCCGGCTCGGCGCCGCTGAGCCCGTGGATGGTGCGGACCTGGTCGGAACGGCACGGGATCGACATCATCAACTTCTTCGGCTCCAACGAGGGCATCCCGCTGATCTCGGACCCGCGCGACATCCCCGATCCGGAGCAGCGCGCGTCGTACTTCCCGCACTACGCCTCGGAAGTGCGCTGGTCGACGCCGGTCGCCGACCGGACCTCGGTGCGCCTGCACGACGTCGTCACGGGGGAGCGGGTCACCGAGCCCGGCATTCCCGGCGAGCTCCGGCTGGCCGGTCCGACCGTGTTCGCCGGGTACCTCGCCGACGGTCCCGAACTCGACCAGTCCGCCTTCGACGAGGACGGCTACTACCGCACCGGCGACGTCTTCGAGATCGACGGCGAGCGCCACGAATTCCTCAAACACGTCGACCGGGTCAAGGATCTGGTGATCCGCGGCGGGATGAACATCTCCCCAGCCGAGGTCGAAGGACTGCTTGCCGCGCACCCGGACGTCGCCGACGTCGCGATCATCGGCGTGCCGGACGAGGTGCTCGGCGAACGCGCCTGCGCGGTCGTCGTGGCCGGACAACGCAAGCCAGATCTCGAAGAACTCGTGGAGTTCCTGCGTGCGAGTCGGATAGCGTCGTTCAAGCTGCCGGAACGGCTGGAGTTCGTCGACGAGCTTCCGCGCAATCCCGTCGGCAAGATCGTGAAACGCCTGCTGCGAGAGCGGTTCTCGCCAGAGGGAGTGACCTCATGACCGTCTTCGTGCTCGGTGGCGCGCAGACCGATTTCGCCCGGAACTTCGCGAAGGAGCGCCGGGGACTACTCGAAATGTTCAGCGAGGTGGTCCCGTCGGCGCTGATCGACGCGGACGTCGACCCGTCGCAGGTGGGCGTCGCGCATGTCGGCAACCTCGCGGCCGAGCTGTTCACCGGGCAGGCGCAGCTGGGCGGGCTGCTGGTCGCGGCGGTGCCCGGTCTCGACGGGGTCGCGAGCACGCGGCACGAGGCGGCCTGCGCGTCCGGCAGCACCGCTGTGCTCGCCGCCTGCGCCGATCTCGAATCCGGGCGGTACGACCTCGCACTCGTCGTCGGTGTCGAACTGATGCGCAACACCGACGGCCAGACCGCGGCCGAGCATCTCGGTTCCGCCGCATGGGCGGGACATGAGGCGCTGGAGGCCAAATTCCCCTGGCCTGCCCTGTTCGCCGACGTGGCCGAGACCTACGACAAACGCTACGGGCTCGACTACGCGCATCTCGGCGCGTTCGCGGAGAACGCGTTCCGCAACGCCGCGCGCAACCCGCTCGCCCAGTCACGCGAATGGTCGTTCCCCGCCGGTTCGTTCGGCCGGGACGACGCGCTGAACCCCGTCGTCGAGGGCATGCTGCGCAAGAACGACTGCGGCCGGATCACCGACGGAGCGGCCGCCGTCCTGCTGGCATCTCCGGCCTTCGCCGCCGAGTGGGCACGGCGGCATGGCCGGGACCTCGGCGACGTCGCGGTGATCAGCGGGTTCGGCCACCGCACCGCGCACCTTGGCCTGGCGGGGAAACTGGAGCGTGCCGCGGACGCCGACTACCTGTTCCCGCAACTGCGTGGCGCCGTGACCGACGCGTACAAGCGCGCGGGCATCGCCGGCCCCGAGGCGCTGGATCTCGTCGAGTTGCACGATTGCTTCACCATCACCGGGCTGGTCGCGCTGGAACACCTCGGCGCCGCGAAACCCGGCGAGGGCGGCCAGTACATCGCCGACGGCGGGCTGACCGGGGCGCTGCCGGTCAACCCGAGCGGCGGGCTGATCGGGCTCGGCCATCCGGTCGGCGCGACCGGTGTGCGCATGCTGCACGACGCCGCGCGGCAGGTCACCGGCACGGCGGGCGAGATCCAGGTCGACGGCGCGCGGACGGCGCTCACGCTCAACGTCGGCGGCTCGTTCACCACGGTCGTGACCCTGGTCGTCAGCCGATGACCGACGCGTACGTCCTGGCGACGGCGCGCTCACCGCGCGGCAAGGCGTCGAGCAACGGCGCGCTCGCCGGGATCACGCCGCTGGCCCTGGTCGAACAAGTCATGAACGCGCTCGTCGAGCGTGCGGGGGTCACGCCCGAGTCGGTCGACCAGGTCATCTTGGGCTGTGCGTCGCAGGCGGGCGAGCAGGGTGGCAACATCGCGCGGACCGCGGTGCTCGACGCGGGCTGGCCGCCGGGCGTGCCGGGCATGACGGTGAACCGGTTCTGCTCGTCGGGCTTGGACGCGATCGCGATTGGCGCCGGGATGATCCGGTCCGGCGAGGCCGACGTGGTGCTGGCGGGCGGGGTCGAGTCCGTCTCCAGGGTGCCGCTGTTCGCCGACGGTGGTCCACTGTGGACCGATCCGTCGGTGGTCGCGCGGATCGGGTCAGTCCACATGGGAATCGCGGCCGACACGATCGCCACCGAACTCGGCTACACCAGGGAAGAGCTGGACGCGTACGGCGTCCGCACACAGCAGCTCGCCGCCGCCGCGTGGAAGGACGGCCGATTCGACGCCTCACTCGTGCCGATCGCCGACGACGCGGGCGAGGTCGTGCTCGCGCACGACGAGCATGTCCGGCCGGGCACCACCGCCGAAGCGCTGGCCGCGCTCGCGCCGGCGTTCGCCGAACTCGGCGCCACCGGCCAGGACGGCTTGGTGCTGCGGCATTTGCGGGAACTCGACATGATCCGCCATCTGCACACCCGCGGCACGTCACCGTCGATGGCCGACGGCGCCGGCCTGGTGCTGCTCGGCTCGGCCGCCGCCGCGGAGCGGCTGGGGCTCGCGCCCCGCGCCCTGGTCAAGGGCTCGGTGAGCGCGGGCAGTGACCCGGTCCGGATGCTGCTGTCCGGGCAGGACGCGACCGCGCGGGTGCTGGACCGGTTCGGCCTCGCACCGTCCGATGTGGACGTGATGGAGTTCGCCGAGGCGTTCGCCGCGCTGTGCGTGAAGATCCAGCGGGAACTAGGGTTCCCCGAAGAAGTGTTCAACCCCAACGGCGGCACCATCGCGATGGGCCACGGATTCGGCGCGACCGGGGCGATCCTGCTCACCGGGTGCGTCGACGAGCTGGACCGGCGGCAAGGCCGGTACGGCGTGGTGGCGATCAGTGGCGCGGCCGGATCGGGGACGGCGATGCTGGTGGAGCGTGTGGCTTGAAGTACGCGGTGACCTTGGGACTGTGGCAGGACCGTCCCGCCGCCGAAGCGCTGGACACGGCGCGCGCCGCCGAAGCCGCTGGCTACGGCGAGCTGTGGATCGGCGAGATGGCGACCTGGGACGTCTTCGCGCTGGCGACCGCGATCGGCGCGGCGGCCCCGGGACTCGACCTGACGCTCGGGCCGTTGCCGGTGACCGTGCGGGACCCGACGATGATCGCGATGGGCGCCGCGTCCGTCGCCGCACTGACCGGCCGCCGGGTCGACGTCGCGCTGGGCACGTCCAGCGACGTGGTGGTCCGGAACTGGCACGGCCGCTCCCGCAAGGGCGCGGCCGCCGCGCTCGGCGAGTCGGCGCAGGTCGTGCGCGAGCTGCTGGACGGCAAGAAGGCGGCTTCGGGCTACCGGCTTCGCGTCGAACCACCCCGATCGAGCGTGACCATCGCGGCGTTCGGCCCCGCCGCCGTCGAAGCGGCCGCGGCGCACGCGGACCGTATGGTCGTGAACCTCGTCAGCCCGGCGACCGCGGGCAGGCTCGTCGAAGACCTCCGCGAAGCCGCCAAGCGCCTGGGCAAGCCGCCGCCGCGCGTGGCCGCTTGGGTGGTCGGCGCGCTGGACCCCAAGCCCGCCGCGCTGGACCAGCTGCGCCGAGGGATCGTCGGCTACCTCGCCGCGCCGGGGTACTCGGACATGTTCCGCGCCGAGGGGTTCGGCGCGCTCGTGGACTTCGCGCTGACGCGCCCGCACCCGCGCGAGCTGCTCGAGGTCATCGACGTCTCGCTGATCCAGGCGATCGGCCTGGTCGGCGATCTCGCCCGCGTCCGCGACCAGGCCGCCGCCTACGCCGACGCCGGCGTCGACGAGCTCGCCATCGTCCCGGCCTGCACCGACGACGACCCCGCCGGCGCGCTCACCCTCAGTGGTCTGCGCGACCTGGCATAGGAAAGCCCGAAAGTGGCTTTCGTCAGGTCTTATCTGACGAAAGCCACTTTCGGGCTTTCACGAGCGGGGTCAGGAGATGGCGGAGGCGACGTGGGCGCCGATGCCCGCCATGCCTTGCTTGTTCGGGTGCAGGGGTGCGGCGACGGCCGTCGGGATGATGCCCTCGAACCACTTCGCCGAGGGTGGCTGGCAGGTGTCGTGGCCCGCGCTGGGCGGCACGATGTCGACGAAGGTCGCGCCGTGCGCTTCGGCCTGGCGGGCGAGGGCCGCGTTGAGCCTGCCGATGGTGGCCTGGAGGTAGTTCGCGTCGCGGGCCCAGACCGGGACGGTGGGCCAGCAGCCGTTGCGGGGCAGGTAGGTGCCGTAGCCGACGACGTAGATCGCGGCGTTGGCCGACTTCGCGCGGATGCCGTCGAGCGCGGTGCCCCAGTTGGCCTCGAAGGCGGTGATCTTGTCGGCGAGCTGATCGTGGCCACCGGCGGTGAAGCGGGCCTCGCAGGATTGGCCGAGTGGCTCCGGGCCCAGGTTGAGACAGGTCAGCGCGGCACTGACGAGGCCGACGTCGTTGGCGCCGATGGTCAGCGTGACCAGTTTCGTCGACGGGCTCAGCGCGTCGAACTGCGGCGCGACCGGGCCGGTCGTGGTCGACTGCGAGGACGTCAGGTCTGCCGTGGTGGCGCTGGAGCAGGTCACGTCTTTCAGTGACGCGCCCAGTTTGGCGGCCGCGACGTGCGGATAGTCGACGAGGGTGCGGAGACAGCCGAATGAGCTCGGATCCTGGGGCGGGATGAGCGGCCCGGCCGCCGCCGAGTCGCCGAGAGCCACGTACTCGGGGCCCGCCGCGGCGGCGGGGGAGACCAGAGCCGCTGTCGCCAGCAAGCCGGTGAACAGCATTGTCCACGGTCGACTCGTCACGAATCCTCCTTGCGATCGTTGTATCTCGTGACATCATCGACTCGGATGTCAGGCGGCTTGACTGGGTTTTCCGGCAGAATCAGGACGGGGAATTTGTGACCGATCACAAGCCGGGCTCGCGGCTCCGCGTCGGCGGGGTGCCGATCCACGACCTGCTCGCCACGCGGCTGCCCGAGCTGGTCGGCCGGATCCTCGTGCGTATCCAGCGGGAGGTGGCCGCGTACCGGACCTTGCCGATCGAGGAGCTTCGCGGTGACATCGCGGCGATCGCACAGGATGTGCTGCGCGCGTTCGTCCGTGGCCTGCGTGAGGATCGCGGGCTCAACGCCGAGGAGCTGGAGCAGATCAGCCGGTCGGCCGCGCGTCGCGCGGAGGAGGGTTTTCCGCTTGAGGCGGTGCTTTCCGCCTATCACGTCGGGGTGCGCGAGATCCTCAGTACGGCGACCGCCGACGCGTGCCCTGACGATCTCCCGGACGTGCTCGCCTCCAACGAACTGGCGTTGCGGTTCCTCGAGGGCATCACGAGCGCGGTCACGTCCGGCTATCTCGACGAGGTGCGCACCAAGGTCGGCCAAGAGCACAATGCCCGCCGCACCCTGCTTTCCGCGTTGCTGGACGGCGATCCGATCGACGCCGTCTCCCGGTCCGCCGGCATCATGCCGCCGGCCCGGTATCTGGTGCTGAGCCTGGCCGTCGGGCCGCATCCCGATGAGGCGATGCCCGGCGTCGACGCGGCGATCGCCTTACGCCGCAAGGTAAGGCGGCTGCTGGGCGAACTCGACCACGCGACCGCCGGTAGCGCTTTGTCCTCTGTGGACGGTGTGGGCGGCATTGTGCTGGTGCCGACCGAGTTGTCCGAAGTGGACTGGGCGCGCTGGGTTTCGGTCATCGAGCGGGCGAGCCGGTCCGCGGGCGCGCCGATCACCGCGGCGATCGAACTCGCCGAGCCCGCCGCCGTCCCGTCGGCCGCGGCGAGGACGGCCGACGTGCTCGACGTCGTCCGCTGGTTCGACCGCCCGCCGGGGCTGTACCGGCTCGACGACATCCTCGTCGAATACCAGCTCACGCGGCCGGGCGTCGCCCGCGACCGGCTGGCCGCGTTGCTGGAACCGCTGGACGCGCATCCGGATCTGCTCGAAACCGCGCAGTGCTATCTCGCGCACGACCTCAACCGCCGCCGCACCGCGAGCCTGCTGCACGTCCACCCGAACACTGTCGACTACCGGCTTCGCCGCATCCACGAGCTGACCGGCATCGATCCCACGCATCCGGCCGGAATACCGCGGATCACGGCCGCGCTCGCGGCTCGTCGAGCGGCTGGTAGAGCGGCTACGTAGAACGGGATAAAGCCCGCTAAACTCCGGGAAAAGCGCCCGGAGTTTAGCGGGCTTTATCCCGGCAGGCTAAGAAACCGTGATGTCCGCGCGGACTATCCAGCCCCAGCAATCGAAAGCGGCCGAGTATCGGCCCGGTTTGGCGGTCGCCCGGCCGGTTCCGGCCAGTGCGATCCCGATCCCGCCGGTGCCGCCGTCGCCCGCGTAGTGCAGCGGGATCGGCGCGGCGAACCCGTCGGAGGTCAGTTCGGAGGCGAGCGGACCGGCGCCCGCCGGGCGCAGGCAATAGATGTCGGCGCTGAGTGCCCCGCCCGGCGCGACCGCGGCTGGCTTGAGCGTGAGTGAAGACGGCCGGGTGGCGCCTGCCGTTCCGGTGAGGGCGAGCGTCAATGCCCCGGCGATGGCCAGACCTGCGCGAATCCCCATGTTTTCCTCCCAGATTCCCCTTTCCACCACCGTACACAGCGCTGCGCCGCCGGTTTGAGGATTCCGGAGACGCCGGCGCAGGCCAGCACCATCGCCGCGATCCCTGCCTCATCGGTGAACACGATCTCGCCCGATCGGCCCAGCACGAAGCCGCTGTGCAACGCCCACGCCACGGTGGCCGTGCCCAGCCCGGCTCTCGCTCGGGTGACCAGTGATATCGCGCAGACGACGACCGCCAGCGCGGCCAGCGAGCGGAGATGATGTTCGGTCGCGTTCGCGCTCACCGAGCCCACGGTGGTCGCCGACGTCGCCACGAAGCCGAGCGGATAACCGAATCCTGCGTCGATCCGAGTCATCCGACTACCCCAACCCCGTTGGGCCGGGCACGAGTCGTGTTTACGCGGTTTCTCTACGCGTTCGCCGCGGAATTTGACACATTCTTGATGCCTTATCCATTGGCGTTCCGCGCGATCGCCTGCACCAGCGTCTGCCACGCACCACGCGGCAGGTCGTGGCCCATGCCCGCGACGATCAGCAGCTCCGCGTCCGGGATCGCCGCCGCGGTCGCCTTCCCGCCGCTGACCCCGACCAGCGGATCGGCCTCGCCGTGGATCACCAGCGTCGGCACCCGGACACCGGCGAGCGCCGCCGTGCGATCGGGCGACGCGATGACCGCCGCCGTCTGCCTGGCTCCCCCGGCCGGGTGATAAGCGCGGTCGTACGCCCGCGTCGCCTTCGCGACGAAAAACTCTTCGGTGGATGGGAATCCGGGCGAACTGAGAATGCGCAAAGTGTCCGAGCTCTGCGCGATCGACGCTTCTCGCCCGGCCGCGGGCGGGCGCAGCAACGCTTGCAGCGCGGCGGGATCGGCTTGGCCGACGGTCGGATCGCCGGTGGTCGACATGATCGAACACAGGCTGAGCAGCCGGTCGGGGTGATCGATCGCGAGCTGCTGCACGATCATGCCGCCCATCGACGCGCCCACGACGTGCGCCTTCGCGAAACCCAGCGCGTCGAACAGGCCCGCCACGTCGGCGGCCATGTCGGCCAGCACATAGGGGACCGTGGACCGGTCACCGGCTGCGATGGCCTGCAGATCCGGCAGCGGAAGATCATCGAGGTATTCGGACAAGCCTATGTCACGATTGTCAAAGCGGACCACGTGGAAACCTTCCGCGGCGAGCAATCCGCAGAAGTCGGCGTCCCAGGTGATCATCTGCGCGCCCAGGCCCATGACCAGCACCAACGGGGGATCGGCCGGGGAACCGAAGGTGTCGTATTCGAGTTCGAGGCCGTTCGAGCGCAGACGAGGCATGCGCCGATGTTCCCATCCTCACGCAGATGGTGAAACTGGCAGCCTGGCAACAGGGGGCAGCGCACGGTTACTGTTCTCACATGTCGTTGCCGTCCTCAGGCCCCCCTGCGCGCTCGCGTTCCCGCGTCGCCTCCGGCCTGCCCGCCGTCACCCCCGACGGGATCGTCGACGCGGCGATGCGCCTGACCGCCGAACGCGGGCTGGAGAACTGGACACTGCGTCAGCTCGCCTCGGCCGTCGACGCCTATCCCGCCGTCATCTACCACCATGTCGGCGACCGCGAGGCGGTCGTGCGCGCGGTGGCGGAACGGGTGCTCGCGCAGCTGCCGACCCCCGATCCCGCGCTCGGCTGGCGCGAATGGTTCGCCGAACTGCTTGGCGGGATGCGGACAGTGCTGCGCCGCTATCCCGGCTCCGCGCGGCGGCTGGCGCTGTTCGGCCCCGGTCTCAAGGGCTCGGACCGGTTCATCACCGCGGGCACCGCGCTGCTCACCGACGCCGGTTTCGGCGAAGAGGCCCTGATGGCCTACAACTCGTTGCTCTGTACGGCCTCTCAGTTCGTGTCCATGGAGGACGACCGCAACCCGGTGGACGCCGAGGAGTACTACGCGAAGCTCTACCACTACGCGATCAATCGGACTTTGGACGGCATGGCCCACCGGTTGGGCGAGATCTTGGCCGAATGACAGTACCTTGACAGAGTTTTGTCGTATCCTGATCGGGCCCCCGGTGCCCACCTCCCCCCTCGAGGCACCGGGGGTGTAAACATGCCCGCTCTAGCGCAGGGTGTCGACCACATACGGCCAGAGCCGCTCCAGTGCGCCCCGCCAGGTCTGCCAGAAATGCGTTCCCGCACCGAAGTCCGTGGTGACGTCCGCGTTCAGCACGTGCAGACGCGCGGCCAGCTCCTCGGTCATTGAACGTGAATATCGTTCAATGAGGCCCATGCCCGGCACGGTTTCCTCGCCCGCCACCTTGTGGCCGTCGCCCGCGGCGAGATAGACCCTGGTCGAAGCGAGTGCTTCGGCGTGCAGCAGCGGGTCGTTCTCGGCCCACACCGCCCGCGAAGACCAGCGCGGTCCCCAAATCTTGCCCGGCCGATGTCCTTCCCGCACCGAGAGCAGCCCCAGCAGTGCCGCCATCCCCGGCCGGGTGAGGTGCATGATGCCGCTCAGCGACGCCACCGCGCGGAACAATTCGGGATGGCGCATGCCATAGCGCAACGCGCCATAGCCGCCCATGGAGATCCCGGCGACCATCCGCGCGTCCGAAGCGCCGTACTCGGTTTCCAGCATTGGCAGCAGTTCACCGAGGTGGAAGCTCTCCCAGCGCGGAATGGTGCCGTCACGATCGGGCACCCGCCAGTCGGTGTAGAAGCCCAGCCTGCCGCCTTCGGGCATCGCGACGAGCACTTTCGACGCCGCCGCCAGTTCGGCGATCTGCGTCTGCGCCGTCCAGCTCCGCTGATCGTCGGAGGAGCCGTGCAGCAAAAGCAGTACCGGGTATCCGCCAGGCGGCCGTTCCCCCGGCGGCTTCAGCAGGGTGACGCCGACTTCGCGGCCGACGGCCGGGGAGAAGAACCGCAGTTCCTCCACCCCGGCGCCGGTCACCTCTGGCATCATTCGCCCCTCGCCCCGCTGAAGTCCAGGCTGGCCAGCAGGCCGTTGAGGTGCTCGCCGATGACGTCCACATTGGGCGGATCGAGCAGTGACAGGTGATGCCCCGGCACGGTGAGCACGTCCAGCCGTGAGCACACCTCGTCCCAGCCGCGCGCCGGGTCCATCCGGTCGAACCGCTCGTCACGCAGCCCGCCGGGCACCGGCTCGGCGGCACTGAAGTAGACGGCGGGGCCGTCATACGCCTGCGCGACATACCGCTCCAGCGCCCGCGAATCCAAAAAGGACGTGCGCTGGTGGGTGAGGATCGCGTCGCTGACCGCGCTGTTGACCAGGCCCTCGTCACGCATGGCCGCGATCAGCAGCTCGACCTGCTCCTCGTCGCCGAGCCGCGCCATCTTGGCGTAGGGCAGCGTGATCTCGCGGCCATAGCACGAGCCGACGAACTCCTCGAACCGCTCGAAGCGCTTCTCCAGCAGTTCCACTTCGGACAGTCCGGAGCGGATGGGCAGCGGGATGATGGGGTCGATCAGCCCGAGCAGTTCGACCTGCTCACCCTCGCGGCGCAGGCGTTGCGCCGCTTCGAACGCCTGGCATCCGCCGAACGACCAGCCGGCGAGCCGGTACGGGCCATGCGGCTGGATCGCGCGGAGTTCGGGCAGGTAGCGCTCGATCCGGTCCTCGACGGATGAGACGCCGTCGAGCCGGTCGAACCCGTACACCGGGAAATCGCCTTCGAGCAGATCGGTCAGCTGCTGGTAGACGGCCGTGTCGCCACCGCTGGGGTGGAAGAAGAACAGCGGCGTCCGCGAGCCTTCCGCGCGCAGCGTCCGCACCACGCCGCCGTGGTCCTCCTCTCGCAGATGTGCGGCCATCCGCTCGATCGACGGATGCTCGAACAACTCCGAGATGGTCAGCTCACGCCCGCTGCGCTTGACCAGCATCGCGGTGACCTCTTCGGCCTTCGCCCTGGTGCCGCCGATGCCGTAGAAGTCCTGCGTCACGCCGACCTCGATGCCGAGCACGTCCCGCCACACGCTGGTGACCAGCCGCTCGGCCGCGTCGCGCGGTCCGATGAGGACCTGCCGCGTGCGCATCCTCGGGAGCTCGCCGCCGATGCCGAGCTCGCCGAAGAGCCAGTCCTCGGTCTCCCCGGCGCTCGCGCCGCGCAGCAGCAACGCGACCGGCAACGCGATGCCGAAGTCGTACTGCACGGCGTTGCGGATCCGGACCGCGAGCAGCGAGTCGACGCCGAGCGCGATGAGCGGGGTGGTGGTGTCCAGCGTCGCGGGCGCGAAGCCCAGCACCGACGCGATGCGGGTACGCAGCTGGGTGCCCGCCGCCTCCCTCGCTTGGGCCGCAGGCAGGGAGGCAAGCGCTTGCGGCCCGGCCCACCCGCTCGTCACCGTGGTGCTGAGCAGTCCGGAGCAGAACGGCTTCTCGGCCAGTTGCGGGTAGACCGCGACGAGCTTCGTCTCGTCCACATGTGCCCAGCCGAGCACGCCCGAGTTGGCGCCCGCCGCGCCCGCGAGCACGGCGATGCCCTCGTCCGGCCGGATCGCGCGCAGGCCGGGCATGTTGATCGAGGTGGCCTTGCCGACGTCGGCCCAGGTGCCCCAGGCGATCGACGTGGCGGGCAGGCCCTGCGCCCGGCGCAGGGTGACCAGCGCGTCGAGGTAGGCGTTGGCCGTCGCGTACGCGGGCTGGCCGAAGAAGCCGAGCAGCCCGGCGATCGAGGAGAAGCCGACCCACCAGTCGAGGTCGAGGTCGACGGTCGCCTCGTGCAGCCGCCAGGCGCCGTACGCCTTGGGAGCCCAGGTCTTGTGCAGGGTGGCCGCGTCGAGCCGCGCGGTGGTGCGGTCGTCGAAGACGGCGGCCGCGTGCAGCACGCCGCGCAGGTTCGGGCCCGCCGCGGTGATCAGCCGCTCGGCGACGCCCGGTTCGGCGATGTCCCCGAGCACGACCACGATCTCGGTGCTCGTGGCGAGCCGGTCGAGTTCACGCCTGGCCTCCGGCTGCGGCGCCGACCGTCCATTGAGGACAAGACGGCGTGCGCCCTGGCTCGCCAGCCAGGAGGCGACGAACAGGCCGATGCCGCCGAGACCGCCGGTGACCACATAGGACCCGTCGGCGCGGACGACCGGCCGGGTCGGCGCTTCCAGCGTGACGCGCTCCAGTCGTCGCGCGTGCCGTTGCCCGGCTCGCCAGGCGACCTCGTCGTCCTTGCCGGAGGACAGCTCCGCGAGCAGGCGCCTGGCCCGCTCTTCGGGCGCCGACGCCGGGTCGCAGTCGAGCAAGAGTGACCGGAGCTCGGGGTGTTCGTTGCCGAGCACCCGCACCAGGCCACGCAGCGCGGCGAACGCGGGCATGCCCGCTTCGCCTTCGGTCACCGCGGCGGCGCCGGTGGTCGCCAGCAGCAGCCGGGGCGGCTTGCCGCTGTCCGCGCAGCGGCGGACCACCTCGCTGACGGTGAGGATCGCGCGTTCGGCCGCGGCCAGCGCGCCCGCCGGGTCGTTGTCGTCGTCGGGGAGCAGGACGACGACGGCTTCGGCCGACTCCGGCTCCGCGCCGATGCCGTAGTTGCGCAGTGCGATGCCGAGCGGGGAGAACGTCTGGCCCAGCAAGGCGATCGACGCGGGCGGCTTGCCCTGCGGCGTGTCCGTCGGGCGCCAGCGCGGGGTCAGCAGCGAGTCCGAGGTCTCGGCTTCGGGCAAGGCGACGGCCGGTGCCTTCGTCCCGCAGGAGCAGCGGGGCTTGGGCACGGGCAGCCAGTGCCGGACGTGCCGCCACGCGGTCGTCGGCAGGTCGATGACCTGACCCGGCCGGTCGACCGGCGTGGTGGCGAGTTCCCAGGCCGCGAGCTGGGTGTGGAAATGCGTGGTCTCGTCCTCGCACTGCTTGAGCGTCGACAGGACCAGCGCTTCGGCGTGCCCGCGCGCGGCGAGGTTGTCGAGCAGCGCGTGCCGCAGCACGGGATGCGGGGAGACCTCGATGAACGCGCGGTAGCCGTCGGCGACGGCCGCTTCGACCGCGCCCGCGAACCGCACCGGCTGACGCAGGTTCGCGGCCCAGTACCGGGCGTCGAAATCGGGGCGCCTGCGCGGATCGTCGAGCGCGGTCCCGTAGAACCGGATGCCCGCCTGGCCAGCGGACAGCGCGCCGAGTCCCTCGATGAGCGTGCCGGTGACCCGGTCGACGATGGGGGAGTGCGCGGCCACGTCAAGGTTCACCAGCCTGGCGAGCAGGCCACGTTCCTCCACAGTGGACACGATGCGCTTGACCTGCTCGGCGCGCCCGGCGATCACCGTCTGGCGGGGGGCCGACAGCACCGCGATGTCCACATCGGACACCCCGGCGACGAGTTCGGCCGCCTCGGCGGCGCCGAGTTCCAGCAACGCCATCGCGCCGTCACCCGCGAGCGAGGCGAGCAGCCGGGAGCGCAGCGCGACGATCTTCGCGCCGTCGGCCTCGCTGATCGCGCCCGCGACCACGGCGGCCGCGACCTCGCCGAACGAGTGGCCGATCACCGCGGCGGGGGTGACCCCGTGCGAGCGCCACAGTTCGGCCAGCGCGACCTGGATGCCGAACACGAGCGGCTGCACGTGGTCCATGGTCGCGGCTTCGGCGCCCGCTTGGAGCTCCGTGCGCAGCGAGAAGCCGCTTTCGCCGTGGATGAGCGGGTCGAGCCTGGCGACGGCCGCGGCGAACGCGGGTTCCTCGGTGAGCAGCCTGCGGCCCATGCCCGCCCACTGCGCGCCGTGCCCGGAGAAGACGAACACCGGCCCGTCGCCGTCGAGCGGCCCGGTCGTGACGTGGTGCTCGCCCAGTGAAAGCCCGCGAAGCCCGCTGACCAGCTCGTCGCGGGTCCGCGCGACCACGGCCGTCCGCGTCTTGCCGCCGAGCCTGCGCGCGAGCGTGTGCTCGACGTCCGCGAGCGCGGCGTCGTGCGAGTCGACCCACGCGGCGAGATGCCCGGCCGCCTCGCGGAGCCGGTCCTCGTTGGCCGCGCTGAGCAGGAAACGGCCGTGGGAGACCGGGATAAAGCGGGCTTTATCCCGCTCCGGGATAAAGCCCGCTTTATCCTGTTCGAGGATCACGTGGGCGTTGGTGCCGCCGAACCCGAAGCCCGAAACCCCGGCGAGCGCGGGACGGTCGTGCTCCGGCCACGGGCGCGCGGTATCGGCGACGGCCAGGCGCAGCTCGTCGAAGGGGATGTGCGGGTTCGGGCCGTCGAAGTTCAGCGTGGCCGGGATCCGCTTGTGCTGTAAGGAAAGCACGACCTTGATCAGGCCGGTGATGCCCGCCGCCGCTTCGAGGTGGCCGAGGTTGCTCTTGACCGAGCCGACCAGCAGCGGCTGGCCGGCGGGCCGCCCGGTGCCCAAGATCGCGCCGAGCGCGCCCGCCTCGATCGGGTCGCCGAGCAGCGTCCCGGTGCCGTGTGCCTCCACGTAGTCCACTGTGGAGGGATCGATGCCCGCGCGCCGGTACGCCGTGTGCAGCAAGGCCTGCTGTGCCTCGGGGTTGGGCGCGGTGAGGCCGTTGGACCGGCCGTCGGAGTTGGTGGCGGTGCCGCGGATGACGGCGAGCACGCGGTCGCCGTCGGCGCGCGCGTCGGAAAGCCGTTTGAGGACGACGATCCCGGCGCCTTCCGCGCGCGCGATGCCGTCGGCGCCCGCCGCGAACGGCTTGCAGCGGCCGTCCTTGGACAGGATGCCCATCTGGTCGAAGTTCGCGGTGACACCCGGCCCGAGCAGCAGGTTCGCGCCACCGGCCAGCGCGGCGTCGCTCTCGCCGGAGCGCAGGCTCTGCACGGCGAGGTGCACCGAGGTCAGCGACGACGAGCACGCGGTGTCGACCGCCATGCTCGGCCCGCGCAGGTCCAGTGCGTACGACAGGCGGTTGGCCGCGATGGCGAGCGCGGAGCCGGTGCCGGCCCAGGCGTCGACCTCGCCGACGTCCGCGAGCGACAGCGCGCTGTACTCGGTGCCGCTGACGCCGACGAACACGCCGGTCCGGCTGCCGCCGAGCGAGCGCGGCGCGATCCCGGCGTGCTCCAGCGCTTCCCAAGCCACTTCGAGGACCATGCGCTGTTGCGGGTCCATCCTGGCCGCTTCGCGGGGCGCGATGCCGAAGAACTCGGCGTCGAACCCGGCGATGTCGTCGAGGAAGCCGCCCCAGCGCGTGGTGTCCTCGGGGACGTTTTCGTAACCGTCCCAACGGTTTTGAGGAACTTCGGAGATCGCTTCGAGCCCCTCGGTGAGCAGCCGCCAGAACTGCTCCGGCCCGTGGATCCCGCCCGGCAACCGGCATCCGAGCCCGATCACCGCGATCGGTTCGTCCGCCGAGGCGGCGGGTTCGTCGCGTGGCGCCTCGGTCTCGCCGGTCAGCGCCTTGGCGAGCCGCTCGATCGTCGGGTGCTCCCAGATCAGCGTGGTCGGGAGCGCGACGTCGAGCATGTCCTCGAGTTCACCGGCCAGCTCGACGGCGCGGCGTGAAGACAGGCCGTACTCGCCGAAGGGCTTGGCCGGGTCGATCTCGGCGAAATCGAGATCGCAGAGTTCCGCGAGCTGCTCGGTGAGCCAGCGCGCCAGTTCTTCGGTCGTCATGAGAAGAATCGGTCCTTCGTGGCGGCGCGGGCGATCTTGCCGCTGGAGGTGCGCAGCACCCCGCCCGGCGCGACGAGCTTGAAGCCCAGCAGCCGGACGTCGTGCGCGGCGGACACCGCGCGGCGGACGATCTTGGCGAGTTCGTCGTGGTCGGGCTCCGGCCCGGAGGTCCGGTCGAACTCGGCGACCACCGCGGCGCCTTCGACGCCACGCTCGTCCTGCACCGCGAACGCGGCGACGCGGTCCTGGCGGATGGCCGGGTGCGCGTCCTGGACGGTCACCTCGATGTCCTGCGGGTAGTGGTTCTTCCCGTCGATGATGATCAGGTCCTTGATGCGCCCGGTGATGTAGAGCAGGCCCTCGTGGAACAGGCCGAGGTCACCGGTGCGCAGCCAGGTCCGGTCGCGGTCGCCGTCGACGCGGCCGCCGAAGGTCTCCTCGCTGCGCTCGGGCTGCTGCCAGTAGCCGGTCGCGACGTTGGGGCCGTGCACCCAGATCTCACCGACCTCGCCGCCGAGGCGGGTCTTCGAGGTCGCCGGGTCGACGATGCGGACGAGCTGGCCTTCCGGCCTGCCCGCCGCGACCAGCTCCAGCGAGCCGGGGGTGCCGGGGGCCACGACGACACCGCGGTCGTCCGCGAGGGCGGCGCGGTCGAACGCGGTGATCGTCGGGCCGTCCGCCCTGGTGTTGGTGACGTACACGGTGGCCTCGGCGAGCCCGTACGACGGGCGGTGCGCCGCCGGGGCCAGCCCCTGCGGGCCGAAGGCGGCCTGGAAGGCGGCGATGCTGCTCGGCCGGATCGGCTCGCTGCCGTTCGCGATCGCGCGCACGCCGGAAAGGTCGAGCAGCCGCCGGTCGGCTTCCTTGACCTTGCGCGCGGCGTAGTCGAAAGCGAAATTCGGCGCGGCGGCGTAGGTGTTCGGGAATGCGGCGAGCTGCTTGAGCCAGCGCAGCGGTTTCATCACGAAGTTGAAAGGCGTCATGAATACCGAGCGGGCGCCCGAAAATACCGGCGCGCAGAGCAGCTGCAGCAATCCCATGTCGTGGAAGAACGGAATCCAGCCGGTGCACGTCCACGTATTGTCGACGCCGAATCCGGTGGTCATCTGATGGCAGTTCGCGGAAATGGCGCGATGCGTGATCACCGCGCCTGCCGGAGCCCTCGTGGAGCCCGAGGTGTACTGAAGGTACGCCGGTGCGTCGAGCTCGAGCGCGGGGGGTTCGAAATCCGCGCCCGTCTCGTCGGCGATCTCGTCGACCGCGAGGATCTGCTTCGGCATCGGGACCGGGCTCGTCTCGGCGAGCTCACGCACGGCGGGCAGCGCGCTCTGCGCGGTCAGCCAGATGTCGGGCGCGCAGTCGTCCAGCGCTCCGACCAGGCGTTCTCCGTGCTGGCTCACCTCGGGCGCGAACAGCGGCACGGCGATGGTCCCGGCGTGCAGCGCACCGAGGAAACCGATGACGTAGGTGAGGTCCTGAGGCGCGAGGATCGCCACGCGCGCGCCGGGCGCGGTGATCTTGGCCAGCTCGGCCGCGGTCGCGCGCACCTTGGTGGCGAGCTCGGCCCAGGTCAGCGTGACCTCGGTGCCTTCGCGGTCGGCGGAGAAGTCGAGAAAGGTGAAGGCGGGGTCTTGCGACTCCGCGCGGTCGAACAGATAGCCGGTCAATGGCCGCACCGAGGGGACCAGGCCGTCCGTCGGTTCGGGGTACCGGCGCTCAGCCGAAGACATGCGCACTCTCCCACGGTAGGAAGTAATTCTGGTCGGCTCATCACCGGCAGACTTTCGCGCGTCACCCTTTGTATCGGGTGTCCGTTATCGGCAGAATTGATTCGACGCAGGCGTGGTGCGGGGGAACACCAGTGCAGGCGGAATCACGCAGTCGGGGTGATAAGTGGGGATGACGGTAGCCAGGCCTCGCACTGAATGCAAGTCACTGCGCAAGCTCTCCCCGACCGGGTGACAACCGTATTCGCACTGATGTGACTCTCAGCGATAATTCCCGGTCGCCGTGAAAGGAATTCGTTTCTAAAGAGTGAGAGCCGGGGGTGCCGGGTGACCGCTTTCCGTGTGCGTTCATAGTGAAAGAGATGGAAACCACAAGCAGGCGCTGGTGGACTCTCGCCGCCGGCGTGCTGGGTGGTGCGATGGTCGGCCTCGACGGCACGGCGACCACGATCGCCGCCCCCTACATCTCCGCCTCGGCGGGCGCGACCCTCGGCCAGCTCGAACTCATCGCGAACGCCTACCTGGTCGCGCTGGCACTCGGCCTCCTCCCGGCGGGCAGGCTCGCCGACCGCATCGGCCGCCGCCGCACCTTCATCATCGGCGTGCTCGGCTTCGGCGCCGCCTCACTCGGCATCGCCCTGTCCGACGGCGTCTGGTCCCTCGTCGTTTTCCGCGTGCTCCAAGGCCTCGCGGGCGCCCTGCTGCAGCCGGCGGCGCTGGCACTGGTCCGTGCCGCCTTCCCCGCCGACAAACTCGGTCTCCCCCTTGGCATCTGGGGCGGCGCCAACGCACTGGCCATCGGACTCGGCCCGGTGCTCGCGGGCGTCGTCGTGCAGGGTTTCGGCTGGCAGGCGGTGTTCGCGCTGAACGTACCGGTTGCGCTCATCACGGTCGCGCTGGCCTGGAAGTTCGCCTCGGAATCCCGCGGCGTCCCCGGTTCCGGCCGGGTCCGGCGGTTGCTCGCTTCCCGTGCGGTGTCGGTCGGAGCGATCCTGGTCGGCGTGAGCTCGTTCGGCGTCTTCGGGCTGTTGTTCCTGCTCACGCTCTACCTCCAGAACGTGCGCGGCCTGTCCCCGGTCACGGCTGGCGCGTGGATGCTCGGCCCGACCTGTGTGGTCGTGCTCTCGGCCCCGATCGGCGGCCTGCTCGCTCAGCGCTTCGGCCCGCGCTGGCCGGTGAGCGCGGGGCTCGTGCTGGTCGCGTGCGGTCTCATCGGCCTGTCATTCCTCGACACCCGATCGAGTTTCACGGCCGTCCTGTCTTCCGGTGCCTTGGCCGGGTTCGGCACCGGGCTGTGCGTGATCGCCGCGACCGAAGCCATCATGGGCGCCTGCCCGGACTCCGCGACCGGCTCCGCTTCGGCGTTGCAGCAGGTCGCTTCCCAAGCCGGGGGCGTGCTCGGCATTGTCGCGACGGGCGCGATCCTGACCTGGCAGGTCACCGCGACGCTCCCGGAGCGCGTCGCCCGGATCGCACTGTCCTACCGCGACCAGGCCGCCTTGCTCACCGCCCCCGACGCGGTTTCCCAAGGCTTCGCACCCCGTGTCTCGGCGGCTGCCCGCGCGACAGCCCACCTGACCTTCGTCGACGCGATGTCCACGGCCCTGTTGTTGGCCGCCTTCATCGCGCTGGGCGGCGCCGTCCTCGCACTCATGCTGCCGCGCCCGGCCGCAGTGCCCACGATCCCCGGCCTCGTGAGTGTTCCGGCCGGTTAGAACCGGCCATACCACTCACGACCCCTTACGCCGGGGTTGCGCTCGCGAGGATCAGGTGCGCTGAGTCGCGCTGCTGACGTGACAAGGGCGGCCCTTGTCACCTCTAGCGTGACAAGGGCCGCCCTTGTCACCCTTGCCAGACCCCACTCAGCGCTTGGCGAGTTTGCTCGGCCACCACAGGACTTTGCCGAGGTCGACCGCCAGCGCGGGCACGAGGAGCGAGCGGACGACGAAGGTGTCCAGCAGGACCCCGAACGCGACTAGGAACGCGACCTGGGCCAGGAACAAGATCGGGATCACCGACAGGGCCGCGAAGGTCGCCGCGAGCACGACGCCCGCCGAGGTGATCACGCCGCCGGTGACCGTCAAGGCGTTCAACGTCCCGCGTTCCGTGCCCAGACGCAGCGCTTCCTCGCGTGCGCGGGTCATCAGGAAGATGTTGTAGTCGATGCCCAGGGCGACCAGGAAGACGAAGGCGTACAACGGGATCGCGGGATCGGCGCCGGGGAAGCCGAGCAGGTCGTTGAACACCCAGGCGCCGACGCCCAGTGTCGCGCCGAAGGACAGGACGACCGTCGCCATCAGCAGCAACGGGATCACCAGCGCGCGCAACAGCAAGGCCAGCACGAGGAAGATCACCAGCAGGACGATCGGGATGATCGTGTTGCGGTCGTGGGTGGCCGCGGTGACCATGTCCTGCTGCTGGGCGGTCGCGCCGCCGACTTTGGCGTCGGCGCCGGGGATCGCGTGGACCGCCGATCGCAGGCGGTGGACGACGGTGTCGGCGGCGGGGGAGTCGGCCGGGGCGCGGAGGGTGGCCGTGATCTCGGCCGTTCCGTCGATGACCTTCGTCGCCAGGTCGGCGATGCCCGGGTCGGTCTTGATCGCGGCGAGGACGAGGCCTGCCTTGTCCTCGCGGCACATGATGACCGCGGGGCTTCCGGTGCCGCCGGGGAAATGCGCGGTGAGCGCGTTTTGGCCGGTCACGGCGTCGACCTCGGTCAGGAACAGGTCCTGCTGGGAGGTGCCGTGCGCTTTGAGGGACGGGACGAAGGCGACGCCGATGAGCAGCGCCAGCGCGGTGAGCGCCCACGTCCAGCGAGGCCTTTTCTGGACCAGGGAAGCGATCTTGTCGAAAATGCCGCGCGTGATCAGGCGATGTTTGCGCGGGTAGGGGTGGGACGGCCAGAAAGCCGCGCGGCCTGCCAGCGACAGCACCGCGGGCAGGAAGGTCAGTGAGGACGCCAGCGCGCCCGCGATGCCGATCGCCGCGACCGGGCCGAGGCTGCGGTTGGAGGTGAGTTCGCTGGCCAGCATGCACAGCATGCCGAGGATGACCGTGCCGCCGGAGGCCGCGATCGGTTCGAACGACGAGCGCCAGGCGATGCGCATGGCGGACGGCGCGTGGGTCGTGCGCAGGAGCTCTTCGCGGTAGCGCGAGACCAGGAGCAGCGCGTAGTCCGTCGCCGCGCCGAAGACCAAGATCAGCAGGATCCCTTGTGACTGCCCGTTCAAGGTCAGCACGCCCGCCTTCGCGAGCGCGTAGATGACCGCAGACGACGACGCGAGCGCGAGCCCCGCGGAGATCAGGACGAACAGCGGCAGCAGCGGGCTGCGGTAGACGATGATCAGGATCAACGCCACCAGCACGGCCGTGATCAGCAGCAATACCCCGTCGATGCCGCCGAACACCTCGGCCAGGTCGGCGTTGTAGCCGCCGGGACCGGTCGCCAGCGCGCGCAACCCGTCGGGCAGGCCGGTCGACGCGATGAGCCGGAGATCCTTGACCACCGCGCCGGCCTTGTAGGGATCTTCGCCTGAGACCGGCAGCAGCACTTGGGCCGCGCGGCCGTCGACGGAGAAGATCGGGGGCGAGCCGGGGCCGTCGAGTCCTCGGGTGCCGGACAGTTCGGCGGCCTTCTCGGCGATGGTGACCTGGTCGATCGTGGTCAGGCCGGTCGCGCGCTCGAACACCACGACCGTGACGAGCAGCCGCCGCTGGGCGAACTTCTCCTGCAGTTCCTGCACGGCCGTCGACTCGGCGCCCGCGGGCAGGAAGGAACTCGGGTCGTTGCTCTGGATCTCGGTCAGTTTCCCTGGGAAGGGTCCGGTCGCGCCGCCGAGCACCAGCCAGCACACGAGCAGCACCGCGGGCAACAGCCAAGGACGCGGGCGGCGGGGAGGTGGAGGCGGGGTCCGGGGTTCGAGCAGGAGCGTTCCCGAGAAGGTTCCGCTCAGGGGGGTCATAGCGGTTCGACCCTCTCACAAAGCCCCTTGACTACTCGCTCACTCGATAGGCTGATTCTCCGCCTGGATCACCGGAAAGACTTCGCCCACGAGCGTGACCAGAGATTTGCTGAGCAAGGTGTGCACCTGCTCGCGGGTGAGCGAACCACGCACCAGCCATTCCCGGCCCGCCGCCTTCACCATCCCGCCGAACGCACGGACGAGCGCGTTCAGTTCCGGGCCGTGCTCGCTCTCACGGGAGAGGCCGACTGCTTCGAGCACGCGGTCGGCCGACTCCTTGTCCGCTTCTTCGAGGATCTCTTCGATCTCGAGATCACGGCCGATGCCCTCCGGGGCGATGGCCGCGAGCCAGGTGCGCTCCTGCTTCGTCACCATGTCGAGGAACCAGTCGATGGCGACGTCCGCGCGAAGCTCCAGCGGCCCCTCCGGGAGGATCTCGACGGCCATGCGCGGCACGATGAGCGCACGCCGGATGACCGCGAGGTACAGCTCTCGTTTGGTTCCAAAGTAGTGGTTGATCAGACCACGGGCGACGCCAGCCTCGGCCGCAATGTCCGATGTGGACACCTCGGAATAGGGGCGCTGCCCGAACAGCTGCACGGCGCAGGTGAAGATTTGCTCCTTTCGCTCATCCGGTTCCAGTCGGCGCCATCTCGGTGGGGGCTCGCTGCTCATGTGTTTATTTTTACACGATTCACTCACTCAGGCAGATTAATCGGGGAAATGTCGTCGAAAATATCCCCGGGTCCCGGGTTGGCCTGGTCGGTCGCGCCGCCGAAATGCCGGATGACACCCCACACCGCGTTCAGCGCGGTCTGGACCGCGCCCTCCGCCCAGCCCGCCGTCCACGAGACGTCGTCGCCCGCGATGAACAGGCCGCGGTAGCGCGGTTCCAGCCTGTCCTGCATGAAGTGCGTGAACAATCGGCGCTGGTAGCGGTAGTGGCCGGGCAGGTTCGCCTTGAACGCGCCCATGAAGTTCGGCTCCGCTTCCCATGACACGGTGACCGGGTCACCGATGATGTGCCGTCGGACATCCACGGTCGGGTATATCTCACGCAGGGACTGCAGCATCACCTCCACGCGCTCGGAAACCGAGAGGGGGAGCCATTTCAGTGAATCATCGGCCCAGGTGTAGGACAGGCAGATAACCGCTGGTGAAGCCGGGTCGTCGCCGAGCAGATAGGTGCCGCGCGGCATCCGGTCGGTGAGCGTCATGCTCATCACGTCGCGCCCGGTCTCCGGATCCTTGTCCAGCCAGAACGGACGGTCGACAGGGACGAAAACCTTCGACGAGGCCATGTAGTGCGTCCGCTCGATCGCGGTCCAGTGATCGATGGGGAACAGTGATTCGTCGCACGAGATGGTCGAAAGTAACATCCAGCTCTGCGCGGTGAAGACGGCCGCCGGGTAGGTCCTGATACTGCCGTTGGTGTCGGTGACGGTGATGTTGTTGGGGGCCGTGCGGTGCAGGTGGGCGACGCCCGGCAGCGGTTTCCCCCCTTCGTGCAACGACTTCAGGCTGGTTCCGGCAGGCCAGTGCGTCAGGTGCTCCGGCGCGCGCTCCCACAAGCGCAACGGCAGCTGGCGGCTGCCGCCGACGATGCTGCGGTGTTCGTCGTCCGCACCGGTATAGACCACGCGCAGGATTTCGAGAATCGAGTTCGGGAAGTCGGTGTCCCAGCCGCCGGTACCGAACCCCACCTGCCCGAAGATCTCGCGGTCGCGGAAGGAGGCGAACGCGGGGGAGTCGCACAGGAACCCGTAGAACGTCTGATTGTCCAGTTTTTCGACCAGCCCGTCCCAGATCCGCTTGATGGTCTTGACGTCGCGCTCACGGATGGCGGTCTGCATCTCCGCGAACTCGACTTGTTCTTCTAACGTGCGCTGCCACGCTCGCGCAACATCAGAGAAGACTTCGGGTAGGTCGTCTTGCGTCGTCGCGTAGTGGCTCTGCCCCTTCAGGTCCACCACCGTGCTCGGGGTGCCGGGCGCGAGCGGGTTCGGGAACGGCGTGGTCTCGAGGCCGACCTTGTCGATGTAGTGGAACAAGGCGGTCGAGGACGGCGGGAAGCGCATCGCGCCCATCTCCGCGGTGACCCCCGACGGCGCGCCGGGGAAACCGACCGTGCGCAGCCGTCCGCCGAGCTCGTCGATCTCGTAGACCACGGGGCGCAGCCCCAGCTTCATCAGCTCGTACGCGGTGACGATGCCCGACAGCCCGCCGCCGATCACGGCGACCTCGGTGCCGTACTTCCCGGGCGGCACCGAGCCGAGGCCCGCCGGGTTCGCGAGGTAGTCGTCGTAGGCGAAGGGGAAGTCGGGGCCGAACATGGTGATCGGCTTGCCTGCCGGCTCATCCGTGTGGATCGCGGTGGGAACGGCGGACGTCATGATGTGGTTCCTTTGTTCAGTAGCGGGTACAGCTCGGGCCTGCGATCGGCCAGGTGGGTGTTTTCGGTACGGGAGTGCCGCAGTGTGTCGCGGTCGACGGTCGCGACGAGCAGCTCTTCGCCGCCGCCCGCCTTGGCGAGCACGTCGCCGGTCGGCGCGACGACCGTGCTGCGGCCGCAGTAGTCGAGTTCCGCTTCGACATCGCATCGGTTCGCGTAGGCCACGTAAAGCTGGCTCTCGTAGGCGCGCGAACGCACGACCGTGTCGGCGACCAGCTCGTACGGGCTCATCAGCGCGGTCGGCACGATGAGTAGTTCCGTGCCCGCGAGCGCGTGCGCCCGCACGAGCTCGGGGAATTCGACGTCGTAGCAGATCAGGAAACCGACGGTGAGCCCGCCGAATTCCGTTTGCACGATCGCCTCGTCACCGGGTGTGAACCAGTTCTTGTCCAGTTCCCCGAAAAGGTGGGTCTTCCGGTAATTGGCAATTCGTGTGCCTTGTGCGTCAATCAGCTGAACACTGTTGAATACTTTCTCACCGACGCGCTCCGGATAGCCGTAGGCGATGGCCACGCCGGTGCCGCTCGCGATCTTCGCGACCCGCTCCGCGGTCGGGCCGTCGGCCGGTTCGGCGCGCTCGTGCACCGCCGCGCCGATGTTGTAGCCGGTGGTGATCATCTCGGCGCAGACGAGCAGGTCGGCTCCCGCGCCGGCGGCCTTGAAGCCGGCTTCGGTGAGCGCCGAGTAGGGGCCTTGGTGGACTGCGATGATCACGTACGCCTCGCCAGTTCTGATTTGCGGATGCCGTAGCCGAAGTACAGACCCAGGCCGAGCAGCATCCAGCCGCCGAACACGATCCAGGTCTCCACGTCGAGACTGAACATCATGTAGAGGCAGCACGCGACCCCGAGCAGCGGTGTCACCGGCGAGAACGGCACCCGGAACGAACGCTGCTGGTCGGGCCTGCGCCGGCGCAGCAGGATCACCGCCACGTTGACCAGGCCGAACGCGAACAGTGTGCCGATGCTGGTGGCGTCGGCCAGCTTGCCGAGCGGGATGAACGCGGCGAGCAGCGCGACGAACACGGACACGACCAGCGTGTTGATCTTCGGGGTGCCGCTCTTCGGATCCACTTTGGACATGAACTTCGGGACCAGCCCGTCACGCGACATGGCGAACAGGATGCGGGTCTGGCCATAGAGGACGGTCAGCACGACGCTCGAGATCGCCACGATGGCGCCGATCGCCAGCAGGATCGACCACAGCTTGTTGCTCACGATGCTGGTGAGCACCTGGGACAGCGCCGCCTCGTTCGAGTCGAACTTCTGCCAGGGGAACGCGCCGACCGCGGCGACCGCGACCAGGCAGTAGAGCAGCGTGACGATGCCCAGCGAGAGCAGGATCGCGCGCGGCAGGTCCTTCTGCGGGTTCTTCGCCTCCTCGCCCGCGGTCGACGCGGCGTCGAAGCCGATGTAGGAGAAGAACAGCTTCGCGCCGCCCGCGCTCATCCCGGCCAGACCCAGCGGCAGGAACGGCTTGAAGTTGCCCGCCTTGACCGCGGTGAAGGCGATCGCGCAGAACAGCACCAGCGTCGCGACCTTGACGACCACCATGACGAAGTTCGCGCGTGCGCTCTCCTTGGCGCCGCCGAGCAGCAGGAACATCGCGAGCAGCACGACCGCGATCGCGGGCAGGTTGACGATCCCGCCGGCGTCACCCGGAGGCTGGCTCAGCGCGTCCGGGATGCCGAAGCCGAAGAGCAGGTTCAGCAGCTCGTTGAGGTACTGGCCCCAGCCGACCGCGACCGAGGCGACGGACACGCCGTACTCCAGCACCAGGCACCACCCGCAGACCCAGGCGATCAGCTCGCCGAGCGTGGCGTAGGTATAGGAGTAGGAGGAGCCGGAGAGCGGGATCATGCCGGCCAGCTCGGCGTAGGAGAGCGCCGAGAACAACGCGGTGATGCCCGCGAGGATGAACGAGACGACCACGGCCGGGCCCGCGACGGGGACCGCCTGGCCGAGCACGACGAAGATGCCGCTGCCGAGTGTCGCGCCGATGCTGAGCGTGGTCAGCTGACCGAGGCCGAGCGACCGCTTGAGGTGGCCGCCCTCGCCTTCGCCACCGTGCGCCACCAGGTCCTCGACCGATTTGCGCCGGAAGAGCACTGCCCTGGTCGCGCTGGACCCGGTTCGCTGAGTCACTGAAGTCCTCCTCGTCGAGGTGTGTATCGCGTCAACGGTATCGGTCGTTCTTGGACGCGAAAACACCGATCGATTGCGAAGAGGAAGATCACCCTGGCGATCTGTTGTGCTGATGCGGAATATCGTGGCGATTCGTTTCTCTGCCTCTTCGCTCTGCCGATGGACCGTTCGGCTCGACCTTGGCCGCGTCGGCGAGGCCCGGCAACCCGGCGGTCCGGATGGCCCAGGCAAAGTGTCAGCTAACTTTCGGTATACCTTCCGCTGGCGTACGACCGTCTAGGGTCACCCGCAGGCCCGGCCGGCGCGGATGATCCCCCCTAGTCCCCGTCCGCCGGGTCTTCCCCTGGGAGCAGCAGGGTGAAGGTCGGCGGTTTCGGCCGGGTGAGGCGCAGCCGTCCGCCCTCGGCCTCGGCGAGGCTGCGGGCCAGCGCCAACCCGATGCCGTGACCCTCCGCGGTGGTGTGCGCGAGCGCGAACAGGTCGACCTCGCCGTCGATGCCCGCGCCCTCGTCGCTGACGTCGACCGCGATCGCGTCGCCCGCCTCCCTGACCGTGACGGTCACCGTCCCGCTGCCGTGGTTCACCGCGTTGTCCACCAGCACGCCGAGCACCTGGCGCACCGCGGCGGCCGACGCGCGGGGCGGCCAGGTGTCGGAGGTGACGACGCGCAGGCCGCGGCCGTCGAGCAGCTGCTCCCAGCCCGGCCGGAGCTCGGCGAGCAGCGCGTGGAGGTCGAGCGGCGTGTCCGGCTTGCGGGACTGGCGCGACAGCGCGATCAGGTCGTCGATGGTCCGCTCGAGCCGGTCCGCCGACGAGATGCCTGCCGCGATGGCGTGCCTCGGGTCCATGTCGGGTGATTCGAGCGCGGCTTCGAGTTGCAGGCGCAGGCCGGTCAGCGGGGTACGCAGCTGGTGCGAAGCGTTGGCGGCGAAGGCCTGCTCCCGCTCCAGGGTTTCGCGGATGCGCTCGGCGGTCGTGTCGAGCGTCTCGGCCACCCGGTCGGTCTCCGGCAGCCCGGCGCGGCGCGCCCGGACGGTGAAGTCGCCCTCGCCGAGCCGCTCGGCCGCGGCGGACAGTTCCTCCAGCGGCCTGGCCAGCCGCGCGGCGAGCCGCCTGGCGACCAGCCACGTGGTGGCGATCGCGACGGCCGCCAGGCCGAGCATGCCGAGCCAGGTCACCCCGACGTGGCGGTAGAGCTGGCTCTGCGGGATCGCCGCGCGGACCATCCCGCTCAGCTCCTCGCCGTTGACCACGGGAACGGCCACGACGAGCTGGTCACCGACGTCACCGCTCGCCCAGTCGGAGCTTCTGGCCTTCATCACGACATGGTCGGCCTTCTTGGGGCCGTCGCCGATCAGCAGCGTGCCGTCCGGCGTGTAGACGCCGACCCGCGCCTCCGACTCCTCGGCGTCCAGCTTCGGGAGCCTGGTCGGCGGAATGCCCTCCACCAGGTCGGGCGCCACGGCCACCATGACGGAGTCGGCGGCCCGTTCCAGCTCGGAGTACTCGCTGGCCCGATAGAACTTGACCACCCCGAAGCCCAGCGGCAGCCCGAAGAGGAAGATCGCCAGCATCGCCGCCGTCACGGCCAGCGTGACGATCCTTCTCCGCATGGTTACACGCTCGGTCGTTCGAGCCGGTACCCGTGCCCGCGCAGCGTCGAGATGCGCGGCGCCTCCTCAGGTGTCATCGCGGATTCGGTGAGCTTGCGCCGCAGCGCCGCGATGTGCACGTCGAGCGTCTTGGTGGAGCCGTACCAGTGCTCGTCCCACACCTCGCTCATCAGCGTGTCTCGGCTGACGGCCACTCCCGGCTCCTCGGCGAGCCTCGCCAGCAGGTCGAACTCCTTGGCCCGCAAGCTGATCTCCCGCCCGCCGAGGCACACCCGCCGCCCGGCGGTGTCGACGGTCAGCCGCCCGACCTCGATCGGCGGCTTGCTCGGCGTGTGCGTGGTGCCCCGCCGCAGGTGCGCCCGCACCCGCGCGAGCAGCTCACCGAGCCGCACCGGCTTGGTCAGGTAGTCGTCGGCACCCGCCTCGAGCCCGACGACGACATCCATCTCGTCCTGCCGCGCGGTCAGGATCACCAGCACAGTCGACGGCAGCGCCGCGCGCAGCCTCCGGCACACCTCGACCCCGTCCAGGTCGGGCAGCCCGAGGTCCAGCAGCACGAGATCGAAGTCCCCGTGCTCCGCCTCGATGAGCGCGCCGCGGCCGGTCCGCTGCCACGAGATCTGGTAGCCGTGCAGCCGGAGGCTGGAGTCCAGCACCGAACCGATCGTCTCGTCGTCTTCCACCACCAGCAGCCTCGACATGCCCGCAGCGTAGTCAACGACCCGGCGGTTGGCCGATCAACCGGTGAGACAGCTCACCCCGGTGGGTTCGGCCGTGGTTGAAACTGTCCTAAAAGGACCTCGGTGTGCTTGGGGTTCGGCGCTTTCCGAAGCCGGTCGTGGTGGTGCGGGGATGATGGGACCGCTGCTCGGTGACCCGTTGTGGGCTGGCTCTTTGGCTGTGCGGCTGGGTTCCGTGGTCGGCGCTGACCGGGTGACTGGGTTCTCGGGGAGTTGGTGGTGAATTTTCTACTGTGAGGGCCTCCTTCACCCAGCCGTGCGGACCGCGGTCGTGAGCGAGGGGATCCCCTGTTGCATTGAACGCAGCAGGGGATCCCCTCGCTCCAACCTGACAAGGCTTGTGCGAGTGGTACCTCTGCTTCGTTAGATGCAGCAGAGGTACCACTCGCGCCGACACCCACCCTGATCCGAGCTTGGTGACGCAGTGAGGGGACCCCCGAGTGCTTACCACGCACTCAAAGGGCACACTCACTTCGCTACGCACCCACCTCGAACTCGGCCAAGAAAATCCACACCGACCAGCCCCGGGAACACGCCAAATTTGGCCTTCCGCTCAAGAACTAGCCGACGGTGACTTCGCTGAACTGCACCGCCATGACCGGGGGACCGGAGCCGTCCTGGGCAGGTGATGGCTTCGACTGATCGATCCCGGCCTTGGCGACCTTGTCGAGCACGCTCAGTCCTTCGTCGGAGATGCTGCCAAAGACGGTGTAGCTCGGCGGGAGCGGGGCGTCGCCGAAGACCATGAAGAACTGGCTGCCGTTGGTGCCCGGCCCTGCGTTGGCCATGGCGAGGATGCCGCGGCCGTACTGGAGCTGAGGGAAGACCTCGTCGTCGAACGCGTAGCCGGGCCCGCCAGTGCCTTGGCCGGTCGGGTCGCCGCACTGCAGCATCTGCAGGCCCTCCACGCTGAGCCGGTGGCAGGACGTGCCGGTGTAGAAGCCTTGCTTCGCCAGGCTGACGAAGCTGGCGACCGTGCAGGGCGCGAGCGCGCGGTCGAGGTCCAGCCCGATCGTGCCCGCGCCGGTCCTCAGGGTGACCGTCGCCTTGCCGGAGGCGGGCACGTTGCCGTCGGCGGGTTTCGTGGCGGGCTTCGAGGTGGGCCGGTCGGACGTGGCCTTGTACTCACAGCCGGTCGGGTCGGGCAGCGGGGTCGGGCGCTTCGGCAGTGGTGTTCGTGAGCCGTCGATCTGGACCGGCGCGCTCGTCGGCGGGGCCGAGGTGCTGCTGCTCGTCGTGACACGGTCGCCCGCCACTGCGCCGCTGCTGTCGCCGTTGAGGTAGTGCAAGGCCAGCACGATGCCGGTTCCTCCGGCCACGAGCACGGCCACGACGCCGAGGGTGATCCAGAGCCAGGGCGTCTTCGGGCGCGGGGGCGGCCCGCCTTGACCTGGGAAGGGTGGCGGCTGAGGCGGGTATGTCATGCGGTGGATCTTAGGGGGTCACAGACCTACGGCGAGCGCTGAGCGATCAGCGCTTCGACGCCGTCGAGGATGCGGGCCAGGCCGAACGAGTAGTCGAACTCGCGCTCGGCTTTGTCCTTGCTGGACGCGTAGTCGAAGGCGCCCGCGTCGACTGCGGCGCGCAGCGCGGGGAAGCGGTCGGCTTCGACGAGGTCGCCGAGCAAGGCGCTGTAGGGCACCCGGGCGGCTTGGGTGGTGGGGCCGCGTTCGGCCGTGAACCGCGCGGTGGTGTGCAAATAGCTCGCGAGCAGCAAAACGACGCCCACCTTGTCGCGTTCGCTGAGGCGGGTTTCGCCGAGCATGCCGAGCGCGCGATCCGTCCACGTCAGATGATTGGGCGTGACCGGTGGACCGGTGATCGGGATATGCACGATCCAGGGATGGGCGCGGAGCAATTCCCATTGTTCCTGGCACCAGAAACGGAGACCCGCTCGCCAGTCCGCGTGCGGCTCGTCGAGCGCGGGCGGGACGGCCGCGACCCAGTCCAGCATGAGCAGCAGCAGGTCGTCCTTGCTCTTGACGTGCCGATACAGCGACATGGCCGTGAAACCCAGTCGCTCAGCGATTTTCGCCATCGAGACGGCTTCGAGGCCGTCGGCGTCGGCGAGTTCGACGGCCGTTCGCACGATGTGCGAAACACTCAACCGCTGCTTGGGTGCCGGTGGGTCCGTTTGGTCCCAAAGCATGTCAAGTCCGGTGGGCGGAGTGTTGTGGTTCATCGCACTCACATTCGCTGGTTCGGCGGGGGTCTGACGCACCAGTTTATGGCATATACTCGATATATGACATACACGGCTTTGATTGTCGGCGGCGGCATCGCAGGTCCACTGAGCGCGATCGCCTTGCGTGAAGCGGGAATCGACTCGGTCATCTATGAGGCTTATGAAAAGACCGCGGACGGTGTCGGCGCGTTCCTGACGCTCGCGGTGAACGCGCTCGACGCGCTGCGTGTGCTCGATCTCGACGGCGTCGTCCGCAAGCTGGGCTTCGACACGCCACGCATATCGATCATCAGCGGCTCCGGGAAAACACTCGGCGAGCTGCCCTACGGTGGCGCCCGCGCGGACGGCTCCGCCAGCCAGACCATGAGACGGGCCGATCTCTACGCCACGCTGCGGGAGGAGGCGATCCGGCGTGGCGTGCGCATCGAGTACGGCAAGCGCCTCGTCGACGCCGAGAAGACCGAAACTGGCGTGCTCGCCAGGTTCGCCGACGGCACGACGGCCGAGGGCGACCTGCTGATCGGCGCGGACGGCCTGCGCTCGCGCACCCGCGAGATCATCGACCCGCAGGCGCCGAGCGCCCGCTACGTCGGCCTGCTTAACATCGGCGGATACGCCAAGGACGTCAAGTTCGAGCTCGAGCCCGGCGTGATGAACTCGATCTTCGGCCGCAGCTGCTTCTTCGCCTGCATGCAGAGCCCGAGCGGCGAGGTGTGGTGGGTGGCCAACCCGGCGCGCCCGGTCGAGCCGACCGCCGAGGAGCTGGCCGCGATCAGCACCGAGCAGTGGCGAGCCGAGCTGATGGCGATGTTCGCCGGTGACCGCGGTCCCGCGCTCGAAGTCGTCAAGGCGACCGACGAGTTCTTCGCGGGCTGGAACACCTATGACTTCCCGTCCGTGCCGAAGTGGCACAACGGCCGCATGGTGATCATCGGGGACGCGGCGCACGCCACCTCCCCGTCGAGCGGCCAGGGCGCGGCGATGGCCATCGAGGACACGGTCGTCCTCGCGAAGTGCTTGCGGGACAACACAGACATCGCCACGGCGCTGACCAAGTACGAGTCGCTGCGCCGCGAGCGAGTCGAGGCCGTCGTCGAACTCGGCAAGAAGAACGGCGACTGGAAGGCCGCCGGTCCGCTCGCCCGCATCCTGCGCGATCCGATCATGCGCGTGATGCTCAAGCGAGCGGCCCGCGGCGGCAACGAAAGCCTGCGATGGCTTTACGAGAACAAGATCGATTGGAACGAGCCCAGCAAGGTCTAAGCGACGTGATCCCGATATGCGGCAATGACCTCCGCCAGCACTTCGCCTCCGGGTCGTTGCCACAATTCGGTGTTGAACACCTCGACCTCGATCGGGCCGGTGTAGCCTGCCGCCTCGACGCAGGCACGCAGATGACGATGATCGATGGGGCCGTCGCCGGGGAGCGCGCGGCCCATCAACGGATCCGTCAGCGGCCACATCTGGTCGCAGACATGGAAACCGAGGATCCGCCCTGCCGCCTTCGCGATCGTCTCCTCGATGCGCGGGTCCCACCAGACATGGAACTCGTCGACGATGACGCCGACCGAGTCCGCCGGGTGCTCCTCGGCGATCGCCAGCGCCTGGTCCAAAGTAGACAGCACGGACCGTTCCGCGCATTGGATGGGGTGCAACGGTTCCAGGCCCAGCCGGACACCCCGCTCCCGTGCGTACGGGGCCAGCTCACCGACCGCGTCGGCCACGCGCTGGCGCGAGAGCACCAGATCGTTCTCCGCGATGCCGCCCACCACCAGCACCAGCACATCGGTGCCGAGCTGAGCGGCCTCGTCGATCGCCTCGCGGGTCTGCGCGATGCCGTCGACGGGGGAGCCGTCCGGGTTCACCCCCGTGAAGAAACCACCACGGCACAAGGAAGACACGCGCAGGCCGTGCTCGGCGACCAGCCTCGCGGTTTCCGCGACGCCGGTCTCGGCGACCTTGTCGCGCCACAGCCCGATCCAGCCGACGCCCGCTTCCGCGCAGCCTTTGACGGCTTCGGGCACCGACCAGGTCTTGGTCGTGATCTGGTTGAGGCTCAGGCGGTCCATCACCACACCCCGGCGGTCTCGAGCAGCGGGCGCATGCGGCGCACCGCGAGGTCGGGGTCGGTGAGCACGCCCGCCTCGTCGGCGAGCCGGAGCACGGTGGCCAGATGCGTGATCGAGCGCGCCGACTCCAGGCCGCCGAGCATGCGGAAATGGTTCTGGTGCCCGTTGAGGTAGGCCAGGAACACCACGCCGGTCTTGTAGAACTGGGTCGGCGCGCGGAAAATTTGCCGCGCCAGCGGCACGGTCGGGTCGAGCAGCGCTCGGAATCCGGCGGTGTCACCGGCGTCCAGGCGGTCGAACGCGGCGCCCGCGACCGGCGCGATCGGGTCGAAGATGCCGAGCAGCGCCTCGCTGTGACCCTGCTCGTCGCCCGCGATCAGCTCGGGGTAGTTGAAGTCGTCGCCGGTGTAGCAGGCGACGCCGTCGGGCAGCGCGCGCCGGAACACGGTCTCGATTTCGGCGTCCAGCACGGAAACCTTGACGCCGACGATCTTCTCGGCGTGTTCGGCGCACAGCGCGGCCAGTTCGTCGGCCGCCTCGCGGACGTCGTTGTGGCCCCAGTAACCGGCAAGCGAAGCGTCGAACTGCTCGCCGAGCCAGTGCAGCAGCACCGGCTGTTCCACTGTGGACAGGAGCTTCCCGTACGCGGCGCGGTAGTCAGCAGGGCCGGAAGCCGCTGCGGCGAGCGCCCGGCTGGCCATCAGCACCGGAAGCGCGCCCGCTTCGACGACCAGGTCGTACTGCTCGCGCCAGGCGGCGACGATGGCGTCCACTGTGGAGGGACCGGCGGGCAGCTGATCGGTGCCGACCCCCGCGACCCACGGGCCTTGCGCGTCGGCGCCGGTGCGCTTGATCAGCTTCTGGGTTTCGGCCCAGTCCAGGCCCATGCCACGCTGCGCGGTGTCCATCGCCTCGGCCACGCCGAGCCCGCACGACCAGAGGTGCTGCCGGAACGCGGCGGTGGTGTCCCAGTCGAGTTCGCCGGTCAGCGGGTCGAGCACGACGTGCGCGGCCGCGTAGGCGGTGCGTGTGGCCGACTGTCCCCGCGACGGTGGCGCGAAACCGGTGCCGGAAGGGGTCCACCGCGTCAGATCGCCGTCCGGGGTGGGCAGCAAGAGCGTCATGGGCCGCCTTTCTCCTGTCTTCTGAAAGCGCTTTCTCACCAGAAGGTAGGTCACGACGGGCGAGAGGACAAGACCGGCCGGTCAGACCTTGGCGGTGCTCTCGCGGAGCACCACTTCGCCTGCCAGGCGCAGGATCCGGCTGCGGGTGCCGCGTGCGCCCTTGAGCGCGAGGTCCATCGCGTGTTCGCCCAGTGCTTCGAGCGGCAGCGCGACCGTGGTCAGCGCCGGGGTGAGATCGCGCACAACCGGGATGTCATCGAATCCGGCAAGCGAAATGTCCTGGGGCACCGAGACGCCCGCTTCCCTGAACGCGGTGAGCGCGCCGATCGCCATCACGTCGGTCACGGCGAACACACAGGTCGCGGGGTGTTTCCTGGCCAGCAGCTCCCGCGCGGCCGCATAGCCGCCGTCACGGGTGAACGGCGCCTCGAAGATGTCGGAGTCCTTGAGCTTCACGCCGTGCAACGCCAGCTCGTCGGCGAACCCGCCGAGCCGGTCGCTGACCGTGGTCAGCGCGCGCGGCCCGGTCAGCACCGCGAACTTGCGGTGCCCGAGGTCGGTCAGCGCGCGGGCGAGCGCGGCTGCGCCCTCGCGGTTCTCCGGCTGGACGGTGTCGACCTTGAGACTGCGGTGCCTGCTGACTACAGCTACCTGGCCGCCGCCGCGCCGGTACGGGTCGAGTTCGGCGGCCATCGCCCGCTCCCAGCCGCGGTCCTCGAAGCCGGACCCGATCAGCAGGATCGCCGACGCGCGCTGCGCGCGGAGCATCGAGACGTACTCGACCTCCTTCTGCGGATCGCGGAAGGTGCTGGCCAGCATGACCAGCAGGCCGTTGTCGCCTGCCACGCGCATGACGCCGCGGGCGACCGCCGCGAAGTACGGGTCGCTGACGTCGTGGCAGATCACGCCCACGGTCGGCTGCGCGCCACCCGCGAGCGCCTGCGCGTGCGCGTTGGGCGTGTACGCCAGCTCCGAAGCGGCCGAGACCACGCGATCACGCAGGTCGGAGCGGACATTGGTGGTGCCGTTGAGCACGCGGGACGCCGTCGCCAGCGAAACCTGCGCGCTGCGTGCGACGTCGGAGAGAGTCACGTGAGGACGCGCGGTCATGATCCCTCCGGGGGCATACTGGGTCCATACGACGGTGGACCGGCCAGTAGGCCGGTCGGGCGCAAGTGTAGCCAGCTTCCGGCGCGGAAAGCGCCGTCCGCCACGCCCGTTCGGCATAGTGAGGGCCATGACCGGCCTCTACCCCGAACTCGAAACCTATCGGCACGGGATGCTCGATGTAGGTGATGGCAACGAGATCTATTGGGAGGAAAGCGGGAATCCGGACGGAAAACCGGTGGTGTTCCTGCACGGCGGGCCTGGCGGCGGGGCGAGCCCCCGGCACCGCAGGCTGTTCGACCCGGATCGCTACCGGATCGTCATCTTCGATCAGCGTGGCTGCGGGCGCAGCATCCCCCACTGCGGGGACCCGGCCGCCGACCTCGCGTCCAACACCACCTGGCATCTCGTGGCCGACATCGAACGCCTCCGCGAGCACCTCGGCGTCGACCGCTGGATGGTCTTCGGCGGGTCTTGGGGGAGCACGCTCGGCCTCGCGTACGCCGAGACCCATCCGGATCGGGTCACCGAGCTGGTCCTGCGCGGGATCGCGGTGTTGCGGAAGAAGGAACTCGACTGGCTCTACGGCGGTGGCGCCGGGATGTTGTTCCCCGAGAACTGGGCGCGGTTCCTGGAGCCGGTGCCGGTCGAGCGCCGGGGCGAGGACCTGATCGAGGTGTTCCACGAGCTGCTCTACGACGAAGATCCGCTGGTCCGCACCACCGCCGCGCTCGCGTGGAGCCGCTGGGAGGGCGAGGTGCTCAAGCTGCTGCCCAGCCAGGAGGTGGTCGACGCGTTCAGCGACCCCGGGTTCGCGCTGGCCATCGCCAGGATCGAGAACCACTACTTCCGGCACGGCGGCTGGCTGGAGGAGGGGCAGCTGCTGCGTGACGCCGGGAAGATCGAGGGCATTCCGTGCGTTCTAGTGCAGGGAAGGTACGACGTGGTCACCCCCGCCACCACCGCGTGGGAGCTCAAGCAGCTGCTTCCGGGTGCGGAGCTGATCATCGTCGACGACGCTGGACACGCGTTCGACGAGCCGGGCACGCTGCACGCGCTCGTCGGCGCGACGAACCGATTCGCTGACTGAAGGAGCCGTTTAGATGCTGTTCGGTGACGAGCACGTCCGCCGCTACGAGGAGACCGACGGAAAGGAAGGTCACGACTGGAACGGCGGGGTGCCGACCCTGGTGCTCACCACGAAGGGCCGCAAGACCGGCCAGGAGCGCAAGTTCGCGCTCATCTACCAGGAAGTCGACGGCAACCCGGTGATCGTCGCGTCCAAGGGCGGGGCGCCGAACCACCCCGGCTGGTACCTCAACCTGCTCGCCGACCCCGAGGCCAAGGTCCAGATCTGGGGCGACAAGTTCACCGCACGCGCGCGCACGACCGAGGGCGAGGAGCGGGCCAAGCTGTGGCCGATCATGGCCAAGGTCTGGCCGGACTACGACAACTACCAGACCAAGACCGACCGCGAGATCCCGGTGGTGGTGCTCGAGCGAGTGTGACGTCGGCCTACTGGCCGATCCGCGGGTCCATCGGCTACGAATAGCGCTTGTGCTGATCGGAAACCGATGGACCGCGCTGGACACTCTCACGTTCGGGCAGATGGTCGCGTATGGCAGGCGCTTCGCCCGTGCGGGCCGGGGCTTCTGGTTCAGCCTCGCCATCGACGTGGTGTGGCCGTTCCTCGTGCTGTTCACCCGCTTCCGGGTGAGCGGATCGCTGCCGAAGACCGGCGGCGTGCTGGTCGCGTCGAACCATCTGTCCTTCGCGGACCCGACCACGGTGACCGCGTTCTGCCTCGAAGCCGGCCGCGTGCCGCGTTACCTGGCGAAAGCGAGCCTGTGGGACGCGCCGGTGGTCGGCAACATCATGCGCTCGGGCAAGCACATCCCCGTCTACCGCGGCGCGCCGACGGCTTCGGAGGCGTTCCGCGACGCCGTCGCCGCGGTCCGCGCGGGGGAGTGCGTCGCGATCTTCCCGGAGGCGACGTTCTCCGACCGGGCCGACCGCTGGCCGATGAAGGGCAAGACCGGCACGGCGCGCATCGCGCTGGAGACCGGGGCGCCGGTGATCCCGCTGGCGAACTGGGGCACCCACGAGCTGCTCCCGGCCGGGTCGTTCGTGCCGCGCGTGCTGCGCCGCAAGACGGTCCACCTGATCGCCGGTCCGCCGGTCTACCTCGACGACCTCGCCGGCCCCGACCCGACGCGCGAGGTGCTGGACGAGGCCACCGCGCGGATCATGACGGCGATCACGTCGCTGCTGGCGCAGGCGCGGCGCGAATCACCCCCTTCTCCCAGTGAGTGAGAGTAAATTCCGGGGTATGAGTGCAGACTTCGATGTGGTCGTTCTGGGCGCCGGTGTCGGCGGGTACGTCGCGGCGATCCGGGCTTCGCAACTGGGCCTGAAGGTCGCGGTGGTGGAGGAGAAGTACTGGGGCGGCGTGTGCCTCAACGTCGGATGCATCCCGTCGAAGGCGCTCCTGCGCAACGCCGAACTCGCGCACATCGTGACCAAGGAGGCCAAGACCTTCGGCATCTCCGGCACGGAGAACGTCCGCTTCGACTACGGCGCGGCCTTCGACCGCAGCCGCAAGGTCGCCGACGGCCGGGTCAAGGGCGTGCACTTCCTGATGAAGAAGAACGGCATCACGGAGTTCGACGGCCGCGGTGAGTTCATCGACGACCACACCCTGCGCGTGAACGGCTCGACGATCACGTTCGACCACTGCGTCATCGCGACCGGCGCGTCCGCCCGCCTGCTGCCGGGCACTTCGCGAAGCTCTCGGGTGGTCAGCTACGAGCAGCAGATCATGGAGCGCGACCTCCCCGGCAGCATCATCATCGCCGGCGCGGGCGCGATCGGCGTCGAGTTCGCGTACGTGCTGCACAACTACGGCGTCGACGTGACCATTGTGGAGTTCCTCGACCGCATGGTCCCGCTGGAGGACGCCGAGGTCTCGGCCGAGCTGGCCCGCCGCTACCGCAAGCTGGGCATTCGCGTCCTGACCTCGACGCGCGTCGAGTCGATCGACGACTCGGGACCGTCGGTGCGCGTGACCGTGTCCTCGAAGGACGGCCAGCAGGTGCTCGAGGCCGACAAGGTGTTGCAGGCCATCGGTTTCCAGCCCCGGGTCGAGGGCTACGGCCTGGAGAAGACCGGCGTCGCGCTGACCGACCGCGGCGCCATCGCCGTCGACGGCCGGGGCCGGACGAACGTGCCGCACATCTTCGCGATCGGCGACGTGACCGCGAAGCTCATGCTGGCGCACGCGTCGGAGTCGATGGGCGTGGTCGCGGCGGAGACGATCGCGGGCGCGGAGACCATGGAGCTGGACTTCGTGATGATCCCGCGCGCGACGTACTGCCAGCCGCAGATCGCGTCTTTCGGCTGGACCGAGGCCCAGGCCCGCGAGAAGGGTTTCGACGTCCAGGTCGCGAAGTTCCCGTTCACGGCGAACGGGAAGGCACACGGTCTCGGCGAGGCCGTCGGGTTCGTGAAGATCATCAGCGATGGTGAGCATGGGGAGCTCTTGGGCGCTCACCTGATCGGGCCCGAGGTCACGGAGCTGCTGCCCGAGCTGACGCTGGCGCAGCAGTGGGACCTGACCGTGCACGAGGTCGCGCGGAACGTCCACGCGCACCCGACACTGGGCGAAGCCGTCAAGGAGGCCATCCACGGCCTCGCCGGCCACATGATCAACATGTAGTAGGTCGTGAGTGGTATGGCCGGTTCTAACCGGCCATACCACTCACGACTCCTTTACGCTCTCCCCATGCCTAGTGATTTCTCGCTGAAAGCGATGAACGCCGTCCACCGTGGCCTGCTCAAGATCACGGGCGGCCGGGCCGGCTGGTCCGTCGCGAACATGCCGGTGCTGGAGCTGACCACCATCGGGCGCAAGTCGGGCGAGCCGCGCAAGGTCATGCTGACCTCGCCGCTGCGCGAAGGCGACGCGATCGTCGTCGTCGCTTCGCGGGGTGGGGACGACACGCACCCGGCGTGGTTCCTCAACCTGCGTGACAACCCCGACGTCGAGGTCGCGCTCGGCGGCAAGCCCGCGCAGAAGATGCACGCCAGGGTCGCCACCGCCGAAGAGCGGGCGCGGATGTGGCCGAAGATCACGGCCGACTACAAGAACTACGCGCAGTACCAGACCAAGACGAAGCGCGAGATCCCGCTCGTCCTGCTCGAAAACGCCTAAAGAGGTCGTGAGTGGTATGGCCGGTTCTAACCGGCGAAAACACTCACGACCCCATTCTCGTCGGCCGCACCCGCAGCAGGTCCGTGGTCCGGCTTTGGGTGAGGGCCTCCCTCACTCGAAGTCTTGGGTGAGGGAGGCCCTCACTCGGCCGACCGTGGATGAAGGCTCCCTTCATAGCCAGGTGAGTGCCGTTTGCGTCGTCTAACGCCGCGAAACGCACTCACCCCGTCCCGAACAACGCGGGGGTCGTGAGTGGCATGGCCGGTTCTAACCGGCCTAAACACTCACGACTCGCTTGACCTCGACTTTGCTTGAGGTACCAGGCTCGTTGGCAGTCAACGAGGAGGTATCGCATGAAGGTCGCAGGGTTCACCGAGGCGGGCTCGCCCGAGGTGTTGCGGGTGCTCGAGGTCGAGGACCCGCACCCCGGAGCGGGCGAGGTCCGGGTCAGAGTCAAAGCCGCGGGCGTGCAGCCGTACGACGCCGCCGTGCGCGCCGGGTGGGAGCCGCCGGGCGCCGACCTGCGGTGGCCGCGGGTGCCCGGGAACGAGTTCGCCGGGGTCGTCGACGAGGTCGGCGAGGGCGTCACCCGCGTGCGGACCAACGACGAGGTGCTCGGGTTCACCCAGCTCGGGGCTTACGCCGAGTACGTTGTCGTGCCGCAAGAGCACGTGACCGCCAAGCCCGCGGACATGCCGTGGGAGGTCGCGGGCGGGTTCACCGCCGGGACGCAAACCGCGCATATCGCGCTGGAAGTGCTCGAAATCGGCAAAAGCGACACGATCTTGATTCATGCGGCCGCTGGATCAGTCGGGACCGCGGCCGTTCAGCTCGCCACGCTCCAAGGCGCGCGGGTCGTCGGGACCGCGAGCGAGGCCAATCAGGACTATGTGCGCTCGCTCGGCGCGACCCCGGTCGTGTACGGCGATGGGCTGCTCGAGCGGGTGAAGCGGGCCGCGCCGCAGGGGATCGACGCGGTACTTGACGGAGCCGGGGGCGTCGCGCTGGAGCTTTCGCTGGAGCTGGTCGACGATCGGAGCCGGATTCTCACGCTTGTCGAGCATGACAAGGCAGCCGCGCTCGGCGTGCGGGTCTCGAAGAGCGGGCGGTCGGCTGAACGGCTGGCCGAGCTCGCGGCGCTCTACGCGAAGGGAGACCTGAGGTTCCATGTTCGCAGGACGTATCCGCTGAGCCGGGCGGCCGAGGCGCATCGTGAGATCGAGACCGGGCATGGGCGGGGTAAGGCCGTGATCGACTTCACGTCTTGAATTAAGTGATACTGATAAGTGAATAAGATTCGACTAAATATATGAGATGCGCCAGTGACATGTAGCAGATCTGCGATTAGGCTGCCGTTCCACTAGAGGTGGAGGCAGCCTTGACCGAGTACCTGATCTCCCAGCACGACGGGCGCGCCGACCGTGCCGAGCAGCTGGCGGCCGTGCGCGCGGGGTACACCTACAACCTGGAGTTCGGGTTCCCGGTGGCCGCGGGCATGCGCGAGGAGGACGCGCCGGAGCGCCCGTGGCAGCTCAAGGCGCTGGAGACGCAGGAAAAGGTCCGGCTGAATCTGCGGGTGCTCAAACGCCGTGGCCAGTGGAACTTCGTCAACGACCTCCAGCCGCTCGCGCCGTTGCGGCTGGCCGAAATGGTCAAGCAGGACGACATCGCCGGGCTCGTCGACTACTTCATGCCGGTCCCTGGCGGCACGAAGCGGCTCGACCCGGCGAAGACGCTCAAGGAGTTCCAGGACGTCTTCGCGCTGCTGAAGCCGCCGGAGGCGGTCGGCTGGTTCGAATCGGACGAGTACTTCGCGGAGAACTTCGTCGCCGGGCCGGACCCGACGAGGCTCGTCCGGCTCGACGAGGTGCCGGGTAAGTTTCCGCTCACCTCCGACCATCTCGCCGCCGTGCCGGAGCTCGCGGGCGAGGACCTGGCCGCCGCCATCGCGGCGAAACGGGTTTATTGGGTGGATTATCAGGCCATGTCCGCTTTGGACAATGGTAGGCATCCACAGGCGCCGAAGTACATGTACGCGCCTATGGTGGCGTTCGCGGTGCCCCGTGCCGGCGGGGCACTGCGTCCGTTCGCGATCCAATGTGGACAGGATCCGGCCGGTCGCGACATCTACACCCCGCTCGACGGCTACTCGTGGAAGCTCGCCAAGAACTGCGTGCTCGCCGCGCACAACACCTACCACGAAGTGCTGACCCATCTGGGCTTCACGCACCTGGTCAGCGAGGCGGTGCTGCTCGCGGCCGTGCGCAACCTCGCCGCGAACCACCCGGTCTCGATCCTGCTCAAGCGGCATTTCGAGGGCACGATGTCGATCAACAAGCTCGCCGTCGAGCTGCTGATCCAGCCGGGCAAGGCCGTCGAGTACCTGATCGGCTCCGACCTCAAGAGCACCTACCCGTGGCTCGCGAAGCACCGGCTCGAGTTCTCGTTCCGGGGCAATTACCTGCCGAACAAGCTCGCGCGTTCCGGTGTGGACAGTCTCGCGACGCTGCCGCATCACCCGTACCGCGACGACGGCTTGCTGGTGTGGAACGCGATCCAGCGCTGGGTCGGCGAGTTCGTCGCCGGGTACTACAAGTCCGACGCCGAGGTGCTCGCCGACCATGAACTCCAGGGCTGGGCCGCGGAGGCCGCCTCGCCGACCGGCGGGCACATCACGGACTTCGGGGCGACGCCAGGCCAGATCGCCGATCGCCAGGATCTGGTTGAAATATTGACAATGGTCATCTGGATCGCGGGCCCGCAGCACGCGGTCGTCAATTTCGCGCAGAAGGACCATATGTCCTTTCTGCCCGCGAATCCGCTCGCGGGCTATGCCGAAGAGCCGCGCGGCCGTGACCATACCGAAGCCGATTGGCTCGCCCATCTCCCGCCGCTTGACGTCGCGGTCCAGCAATTCTGCGTGATGACATTCCTGGGTTCGGTGCACCACACGCTGCTGGGCGACTACGAGGACGACTTCCGTCGTACGCCGATTGCCGTAGCGCAGCGGGGTTTTCTCAGCGACTTGGCGGCCGCCGAGGACGAGATCGCTCAGCGCAACCGCAGACGGGCTCACTCGTACGAGTATCTGAAACCTTCTCAGATTCCTAATAGCACCAATATTTAACAAAGACCAGCCCCGTTCGAGGCGGCATATCAGCATCTGGGCATGGATCATCTTCCAGACTTTGGTTGGTGTTCATCTCACTGGCTGCTCCTTACATTTCCCTCACTACACCCTGTCAGGGGTCCCTCAAGTGAGTGATGGAGTAGCTCATGCGCAGATTCAACCGAGTCGCCTTGTACTCGGTTCCGGTTGCGGTCGGAGCGCTGTTGCTTTCAGCCAGCGTTTCCGTGGCCCAACCGTCCGCCGCGGATCAAGACGCAGCCCGCACTGATGCCGGAATCGGTGCGCTGCAAGGAATCAAGCAGTCCCTCACGGCCGCCGAACGCAAGCAGTCCAGCGCGCTCGTCGTCGAGAAGCGCCTGCGCCAGGACCAGAACCTCGCGCGTAAGCTCCCGGACTACCGCACCGACCTCAAGACCAGCGGCGACAAGGTCTCCGTCGACATCAAGGCCACTGTGGATGGTGCGCTGCTCAGCGCCGTCACCGCGGCCGGTGGCACGGTGAAGGACGCGCAGGCCGACTCGATCCGCGCCGAGCTGCCGCTCGCCGCCGTCGACAAGATCGCCGACCGCGCGCAGGTCGCCTCGGTGAAGCCTGCCGCGCAGGCCATCACCTGGACCGAATCCGCCCCGCAGGACCGCCGTCAGCAGGCCGCCAAGCAGGCCATCGCCGCCGCGACCGTGTCCGAAGGGGACAAGGCGCACGGCGCCGACACCGCGCGCACCAAGTACGGTGTGAGCGGCAAGGGCATCAAGGTCTGCGTGCTCTCCGACGGCATCGACTCGCTCAAGAAGTCCCAGGACGCCGGCGAACTCCCCGCCGTGGACGTGCTCCCCGGCCAGGCGGGCAGCGGTGACGAGGGCACCGCGATGCTGGAGCTGGTCCACGACCTGGCGCCCGACGCGACGCTCGGCTACGCGACCGCGTTCACCAGCGAGGCCAGCTTCGCGGCCAACATCCGCGCGCTGCGCACCACCGGCAAGTGCAACGTGATCGTCGACGACGTCGCCTACTTCGACGAGTCGCCGTTCCAGGACGGCCCGGTCGCGCAGGCGGTCAACGACGTCACCGCCGCTGGCGTGCTCTACTTCTCCTCCGCCGGCAACTCGGGCAACAAGACCGACGGCACCAGCGGATACTGGGAAGGCGACTTCGTCAGCTCCGGCAAGAAGATCAGCGGCAAGTCCGGTATCGCGCACGACTTCGACCCCGGCTCGGCCACCCAGATCTACAACCCGCTGTCGGCCGGTTCGCTCAAGAAGCCGGTGACGCTGTTCTGGTCCGACCCGTGGGGCAAGTCGGCCAACGACTACGACCTGTTCATCCTGAACTCGTCCGGCAACGTCGTGGCGTCCAGTGAGGACACTCAGAACGGCAGCCAGAACCCGTACGAGATCGCGAGCGTGCCGAGCACCGGCTCCGGCTACCGGGTCGCGGTCGTCAAGTACAGCGGCGCCGACCGGTTCCTCGCGCTCAACGTGATCCGCGGTCGTTTTGTCGACTCCGGCACGCTGAAAGGCTTCAGCACCAACGGCGTGACCTCGGGTCACTCGTCGGCGGCCAACGCGTTCAGCGTCGCGGCGGCCCCGGCGGCCACCGCGTTCGGCCGCCCGCTGGAGACCGGTGACCCGGCGAACCCGGCCGGTCCGTACCCCGGCCTGTTCACCGCGGCCAGCAAGACCGAGCGGTTCTCGTCCGACGGCCTGCGCCGCCAGTTCTACACGGCGGCCGGTGCGGCGATCACGCCCGGCAACTTCTCCGCCACCGGCGGGGCGGTCCGGCAGAAGCCCGACATCACCGCGGCCGACGGCACGGCCACCACGGTGACCGGGTTCCAGCCGTTCTTCGGCACCTCGGCGGCGGCCCCGCACGCGGCGGCCATCGCGGCACTGCTGCTGTCGGGCAAGCCGACGGCGACCCCGGCGCAGATCCGCTCCGCGCTGATCGCCAGCGCGATCGACATCGGCGCACCGGGTGTCGACTCGGTGACCGGCAACGGCGTGATCATGGCCGGACCGGCGCTCGCCGCACTGGGCGTGCCCGCGGTCAACTGACGCACGAGGGGTTACTGAAGGCCGTCACCGCGAGGTGGCGGCCTTCAGTGCTTTTTGACGCAGGCCAAGAGATGGAACGGGAACCGCCCGGTCGGGACCCGGACGCGCTCGTCGAGTACCAGGCCGGCTTCGGCGAGCAGCCCGATGACCTCGTCGGTCTCGCGGATCCGGAACCCTTGCTCGGTGAAACCCTGCTTGCGCATGCCCTCCGGGTCGCCGATGCCGACGACGATCTTGCCGCCGTCCTTGAGCACCCGCGCGAGTTCACGGAACGCCGACGAGACGTCTTCGATGAAATAGATGGTGTTGCAGGTGATCGCGCCGTCGAGTGACGCGTCGGGCAGCGGAAGTTCGGTCAGTGAAGCGGAATGCAGCTTCAGCCGGGTGTCGCCGCGATGCCTGGCGCGTGCGCTGTCGAGCATCGTCTCGGAGATGTCGGCGCCGTGCACCGTCCCTTGTGGACCGACCTTCGCGAGCAGCAGCTTGAGGCCGAAGCCGCCGCCGAAGCCGAAATCGGCCACGGTCTCACCGCCGGTGAGCCGGAGCGCGTCGACCGCGCCGGTGACCGGCTTGGCGTTGCCGCGGTTGAGCAGCGCGCCGACGATCTTGCCGGGTAAGCCGCTGGGATGGCCGAGTTGCTTCGCCACGCCCGCCTTGAAGCCGTCAAGAAGTCCCATGCTGCGACATTATGCGGATTTCCGGGTGTCGTGGCTCCACAAGTGGGTGCAGCTCGGGCACTGCAGGTGCAGCACGGTCGCGCGGTTCGCCAGCAGGAACTGCCAGTGCTCGGTGCAGTTGCCCTCATGGCAGTCGGTGCCGTGCGCGCAGTTCGGGCAGGGGAGCCAGGCGCGGCGGCCGGGGTCCGCGGTGGGGTCAAGCGGCATCGCGGTCCTCCCTCCTCGGGAGCACGCCTGCCTCGACCAGGTCGTCGTAAATGGCTTGCTGCTCGGCGTCGAGGCCGGAGAACAGCAACGCGTAGGCCGCCTCTTCCTCGCGCAACGCCGTCACCGGGTCCCAGTCTGGGCCCAGCGCTTTGAGCACCTCGGCGCGTCGCCGCAGCTCATCGGCGGTCAGGTCGAAAGAGAACTCCATAACCGCCAGAGTGAAGAAGCGGGCAAGGTGATCGCAATGGCGAGAGGCGAGACCTTCGCCATACCGAGACGGAGAGGATACGTATGACTACGGAGGGTCGCACCGCGGTCGTGACCGGCGCGGGTTCGGGGCTCGGCAGGCGGATCTCACGGGCACTGCTCGAGGCCGGCTACCAGGTCGCGCTCGCCGGGCGCCGGGAGGACGCGCTGCGCGAGACGGCTTCCGAGGGCGCGCTCGTCGTGCCGACCGACGTGACCGACGAGGTTTCGGTCGAGGCGCTGTTCGACACCGTGCGTGCCACGTGGGGGCGGCTGGACCTGCTGGTCAACAACGCGGGCCTGTCCGTCTGGGGGATGCCGGACGAGCTGCCGGTCGAGGACTGGCGGCGGACGGTCGACACGAACCTGACCGGCTCGTTCCTGTGCGCGCGGCAGGCGTTCCGGCTGATGCGGGCGCAGTCTCCGCAGGGCGGGCGGATCATCAACAACGGCTCGATCTCCGCGACCAGCCCGCGGCCGGGCAGCATCGCGTACACCGCGACCAAGCACGCGATCACCGGCCTGACCAAGTCGCTCTCGCTGGACGGGCGGCCGTTCGGCATCGCGTGCGGCCAGATCGACATCGGCAACGCGGCCACGGAGATGACCGAGAAGATGTCCCACGGCGTGCCCCAGGCCGACGGCACCCTCAAGGTCGAGCCCACCTTCGACGCCCGGCACGTCGCCGACGCCGTCCTCTACATGGCGGGCCTGCCGCTGGACGCGAACGTCCAGTTCCTGACGATCACGGCGACGACCATGCCCTTCATCGGCCGCGGCTGAAACCCCGAAAGTGGCTTTCGTCAGATGCCATCTGACGAAAGCCACTTTCGGGGTTTCACGAGGGGTGGGCGAGGGCTCGGATGAGGAGGTCGAGGCCGTGGTCGAACTCGTGGGCGTGGTCGTAGGCGGCGAGGGTGGGGGAGGCGGCGGCGACCAGGGGGTATTCGGTGGCGTCGATGGGTGAGGCGTAGGGGGAGATGGCGACGCCGCCGAGCGCGGGGGTGGTCTCGGCTTCGCGCATGAGGGCGCCGGTGACGTAGGCGACGATCGCGCGCAGGGCGTGGACGGCGTCGGCGCCGTGGTAGCCCGCCTCGGCGAGGGTGGCCAGCGCGCGTTCGACCGGGCGCAGGCCGCTTTCGGTGCCCAGGCGCCGCAATGCCAGCAGGACGAAGGCGTGGGGGTAGCGGCGGGAGAGGTCGCGCAGCGCGTGGGCCTGGGTGCGGAGCTGGTCGCGCCAATCGCCGGAGGAGGCCGGGGTGTCGAGCTCGGCGAAGACGCGCTCGCTGACCGCGTCGAGGAGCGCGGCCTTGTTCGGGATGTGGTTGTAGAGGGACATCGTGCCCGCGTCGAGCTCGGCCGCGAGTTTGCGCATGGAGACGGCGTCGAGGCCGTCGCGCTCGATGAGCTTGATGGCCGCGTCGACGATGCGGTCCCTGGTGAGCGCCACTGAACTTCCTCCCTTGACTTACGTACAGTGTACGTGCCACCGTCGTACGTACGGTGTACGTGTCACGAAGGAGTGCGGAAATGAGCAGGGAACGCCGGGAAGCGATCGTCCGGGAGCACATGGAGTCGGAGAACGTGCACGCGTTCGACGTCACGCTCGGGACCTTCGAGCACCCGCGGTACGAGCTGATCCCGACCGGGCAGGTCTTCGACGGCGCGGAGGAGGTCTCCGCCTATTACGAGAAGACCCGCGGCGCGTTCCCGGATCAGCGCAACGAGCTGATCTCGTTGCGGCATGCCGACGACGCCGTGATCGTCGAGTTCGACCTGCTGGGCACGCACAAGGGGAGCTTCATGGGCGAGGAGCCGACGGGCCGGGAGTTCCGGTGCCGGATGACCGCTTTCTTCCTTTTCGAGGAGGACCGGCTCGTCTGCGAACGGGTCTACTACGACGTGGCCACAATTCTCACCCAGCTCGGGCTCGCGTCCCAGGTAGCGTGAACGAAGTCGAGGGGTGGGGTTCCGTCTAGGACACGGAACCCCACCCCTCGACGTGCTCGCCCCCTAAACGCCGGGGCAGGTCTTCCAGGCGAAGTGATACGTGGTGGCGATGTTGCCGTCGGTCGAGTCCATGGTCATGAAACTCGTCTTCTTGGGGTCCGAGGTGCCCACGTCCACGCGCAGCTCGGTGTTGATGTTGAAGTTGCGCCGCTCGCCACAGGGTGAGTAGACGATCGCCGCGACCTCGGTGGTGTCGGTGGCCTGCCAGTCATCGGCCAGTGGTCCGTTGTAGACGTGGCTGGTGTAAGCCGTCGGGGACATTCCCTGGAAGTAGTAGTTCGCCTTCTCCGTTCCCTTCGCGCCCTTCATCAGGCTGGCGAAACCGCGGTAGTCGGCCGACGCGATCCCGTAGGTGAAGCCCTGTGGCACATTCACCTTGAGATTGAGCTGGCAGTTCTTCCGCATGTCGGTCGGTTTGGTCCCGGCGCCCGCCTGCGCCAGGAAGTCGCTGTAGGTGACAGTGAACGCCTTGTTGTCGGGCGAGACCGCTACGGCCGAGGTTCCGAGTGGGCATCCGGAACCGTTGACCGTCACGATCTCGATGGTGATGTGATCCGGCGGCGGAGTGGTGCCGGGGGCGCCACCGGGAGGAATGATGATTGTCGATGCTAATAGGGCAGCGGAGAGCGTGCTGATCATAGAGACGCCTTTCCGACGAAATATTCGGTGATTCGACGGCGGTGATCAACCGTAACCTTTATTTATTACACCCGCGTACCGCTAAATGGAGTATGGATCTTGACTGTTATATTTCTTTACGGACAGGTCTTCCAGGAGAAGTGGTAGATGGTGTTGACGCCGCCATCGATGGAGTCCATTGTCATGAAGCTGGTGGGCGCATCCGCTTTCGCTATTACACGAACTTCGGCATTGACATTGAAGATGCGCTTTTCACCGCAGGGCTGGTAAACGATTTCAGAGACCTCGGTGGTGTCGGTGGCCTGCCAGTTGTCGTCCGAGGGGCCGTAGAAGGTGTGGGTGCGGCTGCCGGTGGCGGAATGCCCTTGGAAGTAGTAGCTGGCCTTCTGCACGCCGGTCGCGTTGCGCTTGAGGTTGGCGTATCCGCGGTAGTCGGCGGACGCGATCCCGTAGGTGAAGCCTTGCGGGATGTTGATACGCAACCCGAGCTGGCAGTTCTTGCGGAAGTCGGTCGCGGCGGTGCCCTGGCCCGCCTGGGCGAGGAAATCGCTGTAGGTGACGGTGAACGCGGAGTTGTCGGGGGAAACGGCGACGGCGGCGGTGCCTGGTCTGCAACCGGAGCCGTTGACGGTCACGACGTCCACGGTGATTCTGTCGGGTGGGGTGCTATCCGCGGCGGCCGCGGATACCGGGGAAATGAGAGACAACGCCATGGCGGCAGCAGAAATAGCGCTGATCATGGATGGTCCTTCCGACGTGCGTCCAAAGCGGGGTCGACGGCGGTGCCAAAGCGTAGCGTAATAATCGCAAACCGGGCCACCGCTGAACGGGGGAAGGAAAAACTTCTATGACGCAGCGTGAAATCGTGGCTTCCATTCATAAGAAGGCGTCATAAAATTCGTCGAATTCCCGATGCCCGGGAAATTCTAAGCAACGGTCATGGGATGATCCGCGACCGCTGGAGGTCATCGAAAAGATCATGGAACATTTGCGTGGTGTCGACGTATTCGTGGAAACCGAATCGCCGCGCCTTCGATCCGTCGGCGAACATGTCGTAGTCCCAGGAGAAAACGAAGTCGGCGAATCCCCAGGCCGAGACCTCGTCGTAGTCATGGCCGAGGCCATAACGCCGCGCCATAGCGGACCACAATGCCGCCTTGTCCCCCATCGCATCCGTCAATGACATCGGCAGCGGCGGCGCGACCTCGAGACCGAAGTGCGCGCCGAGCTTCGGCCACAGCTCACTCCATCGGAACAGGTCACCGTTAGTGATGTTGAAGGCCTGGTTCGCGCACCGCGGCTCGGTCGCCGCCCACACGATCGCCTTGGCCAGTAATCCCGCATCGGTCATTTCCAGCAGCGCGTCATACGCGCCCGGCTTGCCGGGGAACCGCATCGGGATCCCGAGTTCGGCGCAGATCGACGCGTACACGGCGATCGACAGCACCAGGTTCATCGGGTTTCCGAGCGCGACCCCGCCGACCACGGACGGCCGGATGGCCGACCACGACCACGCCTTGCCCGCCTGCCGCGCCTCGAGGAACCGCTGCTGGTCCACATTGAACTCCGGCGGCATATGCCCGGCGTCGTCTTCGCGGGCCGGCGTCTTGAACGGGCCGAGGTGCGCGCCGTAGACCTTGTACCCCTGCATCAGGCTGACGTGTTCGAGCCCGGCCGCGACCGGCTCGATCGCGTCGACCACGTTCGTCAGCATCGCCAGGTTCGGCGCGACGAGTTCCGCCCAGCTCGGGCGTTCTTGATAAGCCGCGTAGAAGACATGCGTGACCTCGGTCAGCGACGCGAGCTTCGCAGCGGTGTCGCCGGCGTCGAGCAGGTCGACGGCCACGTACCGGACCCGCTCCGAAGGCTCCCCGCCGCGTCGTGAGAGCCCGATGATTTCCCAGTCGCCGAGTCCGGCGAGGTGCTCGATGAGGTTGCGGCCGATGACCCCGTTCGCGCCCGCCACCAGCGCGACCTTGCGTTCTGTTCCCATACCGACGATCTTGGGCGGGCCAAACACATTAGTCCAAGGCATCTTCTTCACCGTTGGCATAAGCTGTGTTCATGGCAAGCCTGCGGCAGCTGGAGTACCTGGTCACGGTGGTCGACGAGGGCTCGTTCACCAAGGCGGCCGAGGTGCTGCACGTGACCCAGCCCGCGCTCTCGCACCAGATGCGGGCACTGGAACGCAGCGTCGGCGGCCCGCTGCTGGAACGCCTGCCCCGCGCGATCCGGCTGACCCCGATGGGCCGCGCCATGCTTCCGCACGCCCGCGCCGCGCTCGCCGACGCCGAACGCGCCCGCTGCGCCGCGCGCCAGGCGTCCGGCCTCGAACACGGCGAACTGCAGATCGCCACGGTGTATTCGGTGAGTCTCGGCGTGCTGCCGCCCGCACTGCGCGCGTGGCGCCGCGAGCGGCCCGGCGTCGACATCCGCCTGTTCGAGTACCGCCACGCCGACGAACTGCGCGACGCCATGCTCGCCGGTGAGGCCGACATCGCGGTCGGCCCGCCGCCGCAGGCCTGGGACGGTCCGATGTGGACACTCGGGATCGAGGAGTTCGTCGTGGTGCTGCCCGCCGACGGCGCGACCGAAGGCGACGACGGCACGGTCGACCTCGCGACACTCGCCGACTGCGCGTGGGTGCACTACGCGCCGGGCAACGGCCTCGCCGAAATCGTCGACCAGGCCTGCGGCGCGGCCGGTTTCCGCCCGAACGCGGCGGTCCGGACCGAGCAGTCCGCCACCGCGCCGATCCTCGCCGCCGCCGGGCTCGGCCCAGCGCTGGTGCCCGCCAACGTCATCCCGCCCCGCTTCGACGGCCGCGTCCTGCTGCCCAAGGAACCGATCCGGCGCGAACTCGCCGCCTATGCGCGCGCTGGCGCGGACCCGGTGACCGCCGGTTTCGTCGAGGTGCTGCGCGAGAAGGCCTGCGTGCTACCCGCGCACGTGAAGAAGCTGCTCAGCCACGACTGAACGAGGTCAGGTCGACTCCGGTCAGCGGGTTCGCTTTCACGCCGCTCACTTTGAGCGGCCAGACCGCGTGCCCGTGCCCGGACCACAGCGGCGCGACGGGAAGGTCGCGCAGCAGCTGGTTTTCGGCGAGCCGGTACAGCGGCTGGCTCTCGGCCGCCGGCGCCGCGTCGGCCGTGGCCAGCAGCTCCGCGAACCCAGCGTCGGTGTAGCCCGCGGCCTTCGCCAGCGCGGCGAGAGGCTCGTGCGGACTGACCGTGAGCAGCTCGAGTGTCACCACCGACGGCCCGTCACCCGGTTTCACCCCCACTCCGACACCCAGTGTGGTTTGCAGCTGGGTGGCCAGGATCGACGCCCAGTGCCCGCCCCCGTCGAGGGTGGTCGCACCGGTGAAACCCGACTGCTTCAGCAGATTCTTGGCGGCGGCCGGATCGTAGGTGCAGGGGCGGCAGGTCCCGGAGCGTTCGCCGGGAGCGGCCGCGGGAGGCAGCAGCGAGCGCGCCGGATCCACCTGGTGGTCCAGCGGTCCGGCTTCCAGCGAGTCCCGGTCGACGGCCATGGCGAACGCGTGCCGCACCGTGGCGTCGGCGAACCGGCCCTGCGCGGGGAACTTCAGGTAGGTCGCTCCCGGCAGCGCCCACATCGCATGCGGCCCGGCGTGCATCGCGTCGTGCCGCGAGCCCGGCACCGTGGTCGCCAGGTCGATCGCGCCCGATTTGGCTTGGTCGTACTGGGTTTCCGGATCGAGCTCCTTGAGCTTGATCTTGCCGGTGCCCGCCACCTTCACCAGCTCACCGCCGTGATTCCAGCGAGCCGCCAGCTTGAACGGGCCGTTGCCGACCGGGTTCAGCGCGAATCCCGCCCAGTCCTTCGACTTCAGGACGCTTTCGGGCAGCGGATACAACGCCTGTGAGGCGAGTAGCGCCGGGACTTGCCCGAACGGGTGATGCAGCACGATCTTGATCGTCGCCGGGTCGGTCGCGGTGATCTCCTTGGCGGGCAGCATCTCGGAGATGACGGACGCTCCAGGCCACACGCCCTGCGACAGCCTCAGCTCATGCCAGGTGTCCAGATAGGACTGGGCGGTGACGGGGGTGCCGTCGTGGAACGTGCCTGGCCGGAGCTTGACCGTCCAGGTCACCTGATCGTCGCTGGTCACGGACTCGGCGGCGGCAGGAGTCGTCTTGCCGGTCGCTGGGTCGTAGCCGACGAGCGGGGTCCACAGTGCGGCCGCGACCATCCGTGCGGTCTGGTCGCGCAGTTCGGCGGGCAGCAGGCTCGACGTCGCGCCGACGCCCACGGTCGGCACGCCGGGCTCCGGCGGTGTCGCGGTGGAGCAACCGGTCAGTACGAGCGCGGTGGCGAGCAGGGCGGCGAGTCGCATGGGCTGTTCCTACCAGTTGGGTTCCGACCAACGTCTGTTGTTTCCCGCGAAAGTCCGTCCTAGGGTCGAATTGATCATCCTGGGAGGTTTGTCGTGCGCGCGTTCCGTACGGGTCTGGTCCTGCTCACCACCGCGGTCACGCTGGTCGCCACCGGCCTGCCCGCCGCGGCCTGCGATCGCGACGAAAAGCCGCAAACCCCGTCCGCCCGTGCGCAAGGCGCGCCCGGCGCGGTCAAGAACGTCCAGGCCGTCGGCAATCTGCCCGACGCGGCGGGCGCGATCTCGCTGAACTTCCTGTCGATCGGGCGCCGGGACGTCATGGTCGTCTCCGGCGAGTTCGGCCTGAAGTCCTACGACCTGGCGAATCCCGCCGCGCCCAAGCTGCTCGGCACGCTGAGCCTGCCCGGGCTGTGGGAGACCGAGGACACCGAGGTCGACCCCGAGCGCAACCTCATCTTCCTCTCCCGCGACCCGCGCGCGTTCGGGGGCACCACGCATACCGGCGAATCGGGCATTTACGTCGTCGACGTGTCACGGCCGGAGAAGCCGGAGATCCTGAGCTACGTGAAGGTGCCCGCCGGGCACACCACGAGCTGCGTCGACGGCTGCCGCTACCTGTGGACCGGCGGCCCGGCGAAGGCCGACAACATGCCCGCGGACTGGGGCGGCCGCCCGATCTGGGTCACCGACGTGCGCAACCCGCGTAAGCCGGTCGTCAACCCGAACCCGATCGAACTCGCTCGCAACGACGGCAAGACCGACTACGTGCACGACGTCCAGGTCGACGCCGAGGGCATCGCGTGGGTGTCCGGGCGCGGTGGCGTTCGCGGGTACTGGACTACCGGCACGCACCGCGACCCGGTCGCGGGCGGCGTCCGCCGGGCGACCGCGCTGAAGCCGATTCCCTATGCGGGCGGTGGGATCAGCGAGACGGCGGCGCCGTCGAAGTTCATGCACAACAGCCTGCGGCCGGTCGGCCCGCGCGGACGCTTCGGTCAGCTGCTGTACGCGACCGAGGAGAGCTTCGTCGACGGGTGCGCCGGTGACGGCGTGCTGACGATCTCGTCGCTCGACGGGTCTTACGGCGGCGAGGGCTGGCGCTCGACGCCGGACAAGCCGTTCCGGCTCAAGAGCGTGGGCACATGGAGCGTTGCGGGCCAGGAGGGGAGTGACCCGACCTCGGCCGACTGCTCGGCGCACTACTTCGACCTGCGCGGGAACGTGCTCGTGCAGTCGTTCTACGAGCAGGGCACGCGGTTCCTCGACGTCAGCGACCCGACGAACCCGACGCAGATCGCGTACTTCCGGCCAGCGGACGCCGCGGCGTGGGCGCCGTACTTCCACCGCGGGTACGTGTACGTCGCCGACAACAAGCGCGGCGTGGACATCCTCAAGCCCCAGGTCTGAAACGGGATAAAGCGGGCTTTACTCCAGACCGGGATAAAGCCCGCTTTACTCCAGACTGGGATAAAGCGGGCTTTATCCCGGGAAAAGCGTCCGGGATAAAGCCCGCTTTATCCGTCAGCCGCGGAGCCAGACGGCGGTGTCGGCGGGGAGGCGGCCATCCACCAAGGGCCCGCTGGCCAGCAGGACCTCGCCGGTGATGTCGACGGGGGCGCCGGAAAGGTTGACCACGCACGAGAACTCGGCCGAGCGCCGGAACGCCAGCACCTCCGGCCCCGACGGCAGCCACTCGATCGAGCCGTCGCCCAGTTCCGCCCCGCGCAGCCGCAAAGCCGCCCGGTACAGCGAAAGCACCGACTCGGGATCCGCTGACTGGGTGGCGACCGTGTAACGCGACCACTCCGCGGGCTGCGGCAGCCACGACGACTCCCCGAAGCCGAACGGCGGCTCCGAGCCGGACCACGGCATCGGCACCCGGCAGCCGTCACGGCCGGGATCGGCGCCCTGGGTCCGCGCGAACACCGGGTCCTGCCGCAGCTCGTCCGGGATGTCCTCGATCTCCCACAGCCCCAGCTCTTCGCCTTCGTAGACGTAGACCCCGCCAGGCAGCGCCATCGCCAGCAGCGCGGCCGCGCGGGCCCGCCGGGTGCCCGTGGCGAGGTCGACCGGCGTCCCGTGCAGCCGGTCCGCGAAGCTGAACCCGGTGTCGCCGGACCGGCCGTACCGGGTCACCGGTCTCGTCACGTCGTGGTTCGACAGCACCCACGCCGCGGGCGCGCCGACCTCCTGATGCGCCGCCAGCGTGCGCGTGATGACGTCACGGAACCGCGACGCGTCCCACGGGCACACCAGGAAGTCGAAGTTGAACGCCGAATGCAGTTCGTCGCGCCGCAGGTACCGCGCGGCGCGGCCCATGTCCGGCAGCCACATCTCGGCGACGAGCACGCGCTCGCCCGCGTAGCTGTCCGCGATCTTGCGCCACGACCGGTAGATGTCGTGCAGCCCGTCGAGATCGGAGAACGGCGAAAACCCTGCCACCGCGGCGAGATCGGGCAGCGACGGATCCTTCACCAGGCCGTCGGCGACGTCGATGCGGAAGCCGTCGACGCCGCGGTCGAACCAGAATCGCAGTATGTCCTCGAACTCCGCCCTGATCTCCGCGTTCTCCCAGTTGAAGTCCGGCTGGCGCGAGCTGTAGAGATGCAGGTACCACTCCCCGTCGGGCACCCGCGTCCACGCCGACCCGCCGAACCGCGACGGCCAGTCGTTCGGTGGCTCGGAACCATCGGGGCCACGCCCCGGCCGGAACCAGAACCGTTCCCGCTCAGGCGATCCCGGCCCCGCGGCCAGCGCGGCCTGGAACCAGCGGTGCTCGTCCGAGCAGTGATTCGGGACGATGTCGATGATCACCCGCAGGCCCAGCGCGTGCGCCTCGGTGATCAGCGCCTCCGCCTCGGCGAGCGTGCCGAACGCGGGCTCGATGTCGCGGAAGTCGGCGACGTCGTAGCCGCCGTCGTCCATCGGCGACGGGTACCACGGGGTGAACCAGATCGCGTCTATGCCCAGCTCCGCCAGGTACGGCAGCCGCGAGCGCACGCCGGCGAGATCGCCGACGCCGTCGCCGTTCCCGTCGGCGAAGCTGCGGATGTAGACCTGGTAGATGGCGGAACCACGCCACCAAGAGTCGGTCACTTGCCCCTCCTATCCTTTGAGACTGCCTGCGGTGAGCCCGGCGAGAATGTGGCGCTGGAAGGCCAGGAACAGCAGGACCATCGGCACACTGGCCAGCACGAGCCCGGCGACGAGCAGGTTCAGCGGCATGTCGATGGCCACCCGCTGCAGCATCACGCTCAACGTCTGCTTCCCGCTGTCGGGGAAGACCAGCAGCGGCCAGATGAAGTCCTTCCACGCGGTGACCACCGCGAAGATCGACACCACGGCGAGGATCGGGCGCGACATCGGCAGCACGATCCTGACCATGATCCGCACCGGGCCGGCGCCGTCGATCGTGGCCGCCTCGACGATCTCGTCCGGTATCTGGTCGAAAAACCGTTTGAGCAGATAGATGTTGAACGCGTTCGCCGCCGCGGGCAGCCAGATCGCGGCGGGGGAGTTGAGCAGCCCGAGGTCCGCGACGGTCACGTAGGTCGGCACCAGCAGCGCGGCGGCGGGCAGCATCAGCGTCGCCAGCATCAGGCCGAGCACGAGGTTGCCGAGCTTGGGCCGCAGCTTCGAGAGCGCGTACGCGGCAGGCACGTCGACGGCGAGCTGCACCAGCCACGCGCCGCCCGCCACCACGATGGTGTTGAGGAAGTACTTGCCCAGGTCCATTTCCTTCCAGGACTGGACATAGGTCTCCGGATGCCACTGCTCTGGCACGAGCGTCGGCGGCACCTTCGCGAGTTCGGCCGACGACTTCATCGCGCCGGTCACGGCCCAGTACAAGGGAAACAGGAACGCGATCGTGAACAGCACCAGCGTCAGCACGAGCACGACCCAGTAGATGGTCTTGCCCCTGCGGCTGCGCATCTGCGACGGCGAGATCAGAGTCCTCACGAGGCCTCCTTGGTCAGCCGGACGTACGCGGCGGAGAACACGCCGAGCGCCACGAACAGCAGCACGCTCATCGCGCTGGCCGAGCCGAAGTCGTTGTACACGAACGCGTACCGGTACAGCAGGAGCAGCACGGTGACGGTCGAGTCGTCCGGCCCGCCGCCGGTCATCACGTACGGCTCGGTGAACACCTGCATGGTCGCGACCACCTGCAGCAGCAACAGCACCAGCAGCACGAACCGCGTCTGCGGGAACGTGACGTGCCGCAGCCGTTTCCACATCCCCGCGCCGTCGAGCTCGGCGGCTTCGTAGAGCTCACCGGGAATCGTCTGCAGCGCCGCGAGGTAGATCAGCGTCGTGCTGCCCATATTGGCCCAAGTGGACACGAAGACCAGCGAAAGCATGGCCGTGGTGCTGGAATCCAGCCACTGCGAGGTCGGCAGGCCGACCGCGTCCAGTCCCTGGTTGAACAGACCGGAACCCGGGTCGTAGAACCACTTCCACATCAGCGCGGTGACCACCGGCGGCAGCATCACCGGCAAGTAGACGATCAGCCGGAAGTACGCCTTCGCGTGGCGGAGCTCGTTGAGCAGCACCGCCGTCAGGAACGGCACGAAGAACCCGAACACCAGCGCCAGCCCGGTGAACAGCAACGTGTTGCGCCAGGCGACACCGAACAGCGGATCCTCGAACAGCTTCGAGAAGTTCCCGAAACCGACCCACGACGGGGCGTTGACGAAGTCGACCTGCTGGAAGCTGAGCAGCACCCCGCGCACGATCGGGTACCAGGAGAACACGGCGAAGCATGCCAGCGCGGCGCACAGCAACCCGTACGCCGTCAGGTTCTCCTTGATCTTGCGCCGCAGTCGCAGGTTCGCGGAGGGGCGAGCGGCCCGCGGGGAAACCGCGGGCCGCTCAAGGACGCTACTTGACCTGGGCGAGGACACTGTTGACCTTGGACTCGGCCGAAGCGAGCAGCTGATCGATGTTGGCGTCCTTGTCGGTCAGCACCGCCTGCATGACACTGTCCAGCGCGGCGTAGATCTGCTGCGCGTTGGGCGGCTCGATGCTGCCCTTGATCTTGGTCGCGGTGTCCATATAGGACTTGTAGTTCGCCGCGGGCACGTTCTGGTACTTGAGCTTGACCTGTTCCTGCTGCTCACGCACCGCGCCCTGCCAGATGTCCGGGGTGGGCGGCGCGGGCAGGCCGACCGGCTGCTTGCCGTCGGCGAAGGTCTTCACGTACGGGTCGAAGCGGTCCGGGTTGAGGAACTTCCACTGGATCCAGGTGAGCCCAGCCTTGATCTTCTCGGGCGACGCCTTCGGGTTGACCATGTACCCCTCGCCGCCGAGGAGCGTGCCCTGGCCTCCGGGGATCCCGGCGAGGCCGTAGTCCTCGTATTTGCCGTTGAACTGCTTGACCAGCACCGGGACGTTGTCGGGGGCGGCCATGTACATGCCGAGCTGGCCCGCGCCCATCATGCGCTGCACGTCCTGCGCCTCGAGCAGCTGCTTGCTGCCCATGGAGTCGTCCTCCCAGCGCATCTGGCGCAGGTAGTTCAGCGCGGCCTTGCCCTTGTCGTTGTTGAAGTCGGCCTTCCACGCGTCGCCGTCCTTGCGCGCGATCTGGCCGCCGAGCGAGTAGAGCCAGCTGGTCAGGTGCCAGCCGCCCTGGTTGTTCTTGCTGTAGTCGGCGTATCCGACGGTGCCGTTGCCGAGTCCGGCGATCTTCTTCGCGGCCGCGCGGACCTCTTCCCAGGTCTTCGGCGGGTTGTCCGGGTCGAGCCCGGCCTTGGTGAACAACGGGCGGCTGTAGATCAGGCCCATCGAGTAGTTGGCCGTCGGGAGGCCGTAGAGCTTGCCGTTCGCGTCACGGAAGTTGTCCAGCAATTGCGGCTGGATATCGTTGATGTGCGGGAGGGTCTTCGCCACTTCCGTGATGTCCGCGGCCTGCCGACGCGCGATGATCTGCGCGGGGTCGGTGAAGTAGACGTAGTACACGTCCTCGAGCTGCCCGCCGGCCAGCTTCGCCGAGAACGTCTTCGGGTCCATGAACCCTTCGTGCGGCTCGAGATCTATGTCGGGGTGCGACGCCTCGAACTCGGCCACATCCTTGTCGAACACTTGCCGCTCAAAGGCTTGCGTCTGCGGCGGCTGCCCGGTGATGGTGACTTTGACCTTGCCCCCGGCGGCTTTCTGCTCGGTGCCGGACGAGCAGGCGGTGGCTGTCGCGAGACACGCGACAGCCGCCACTACCAGGGTTCTGCGGATACGAAGGCTCTGCATGGGTGCCTCTTCTCGCGGTACAGAGTGATGGCAATCACCCTAAAGTGTCCGAGCAGAACACCGCAAGAGTTGGACGAGATTTCGCAAGTTATGGACAGCGAGCAGTCGACCCCCGCACGACGAGCTCGGGCGCGAAGAGCAGCTCTTCGGCCGCGACCGATCCGCCATTCGTCTGCTTGACCAGTAGTTCGACGGCCGCGCGGCCCATCGCCTCGATCGGCTGGCGGGTCGTCGTCAGCGGCGGGTCGGTGCAGTTCATCAGCGCGGAATCGTCGTAACCGACTACCGAGACGTCGTCCGGCACTGAAAGTCCTTGCCGTCGCGCGGCACGGACGGCGCCGAGCGCGAGCGGGTCGCTGGCGCACAGCACGGCCGTGACCCCGCGCGGCAGCAAGCGCGCCGTCGCGGCGTGCCCGCCCTCGATGGAGAACATGCCGTGCTCGACGTACTCGTCCGAAAGCCCCGCCTTCGCGACGCAGGTCTTGAACGTCGCGAGCTTGCGCCGGGACGGGATGTGGTCCGGCGGGCCGAGCACCAGCCCGATCTTCTGGTGGCCGAGGGAGGTCAGGTGCCCGACCGCCTGCTCGACCGCCACCACGTCGTCGCACGACACCTGGGGCAGGCCGAGATGCTCGACGGCCGCGTTGATCAGCACCGTCGGGATCTTGCGCTCGACGAGGCGGTGATAGTGCGTGTGCACCGCGTCGGCCTGCGCGAACAGCCCACCGGCGAAGACCACACCGGACACGTGCTGGTCCAGCAGCATCTCGACGTACTCGGCCTCGGACACCCCGCCCGCCGTGCGGGTGCACAGCACCGGGGTGAAGCCCTGCTGGGCGAGCGCGTTGCCCATGATCTCGGCGAACGCGGGGAAGATAGGGTTCTGGAGTTCGGGCAGCACGAGCCCGACCAGCCGCGCGCGCTCGCCGCGCAGCTGGGTCGGCCGTTCGTAGCCCATCACGTCCAGCGCGGTGAGAACGGCGGTGCGGGTGCTGTCGGAGACCCCGGATCGGCCGTTGAGCACCCGGCTGACAGTGGCCTCGCTGACCCCGACCTTGCGGGCCACTTCGGCAAGTCGACGCGTCATGACCGTAATTATGCGGCAAACTTGCGCAAGAATCGAGCGCGTACTTGCGCGTGTCTGCGGTTAGTCCTTAAGAACTAGGTCTCAGGTTCTAAGGGAGCCCCTTAGCGCAGCTGAGTGACTTCGTGGCGCGGCCCCGGCGAAGCCCGATAGGAAGGGAATATCTCGACAGGGGAGAAATTCATGCGAAAACGCCTTATGGCATTGGGAATTTGCGCGCTCACCTTCAGCTCGGTACTCGGGGCGACCACCGCGAACGCCGCCCCGGCACTGAACTGGCAGCCGTGCCAGGGACTGCCGCTGGAATGCGCCACGCTCACCGTCCCGCTCGACTACCGGAATCCCGGCGGCGCCAAGCTTGACGTGGCCGTCTCCCGGCTGAAGAGCACCAACCCGAAGGCGCGCCGCGGCGTGCTGCTGCTCAACCCTGGCGGGCCCGGCGGTCCCGGCCTCGACCTGCCGCTGGCGATCGCGCAGCTCGCGCCGACCAGCCTGACCGACGCTTACGACCTCATCGGCTTCGACCCGCGCGGCACCGGCAAGAGCTCGCCGGTCTCGTGCGCGCTGACGCCGGCGCAGCTGTCGGACGCGACCAAGGTGATCCCGTACCCGGCGCCGGACGGGGACATCTCCGGGAACGTCGCCTACGCCAAGCAGGTGGCGAAGCAGTGCCACGAGAAGTCCGGCGCCGTGCTGCCGTTCATCACCTCGCAGAACACCGCGCGTGACATGGACGGCATCCGCGCCGCCTTGGGCGAGAAGAAGATCTCGTACCTGGGCTATTCGTACGGAAGCTATCTGGGCGCGGTGTACACGACCCTGTTCCCGGCCCAGTCCGACCGGATCGTGCTGGACAGCGTCGTCGACCCGCGTGACGTGTGGCGGACGGTCTGGCAGCACTGGGGTCCGTCGAACGAGGAGCGGTTCGAGGACTTCGCGAAGTGGGCCGCCGTGCGTGACCCGAGCTACGGGCTCGGCGCTACACCGGCCGCGGTCCGTGCCACGTACCTGGACCTCACCGCCAAGCTGGACAAGGCGCCGCTGGGCTGGTTCGACGGCAACACCGCCCGTGCGCTGGTGCGCGGCGCGCTGTACGACGATCGCGGCTTCGCGACCATGGCCAAGCAGCTCCAGGCGCTCAAGGGCGGTGTCGCGCCGCCGCAGCCGGGCGACCCCGGTGACGAGGGCCAGTCCTCGCTCGCCACGTTGTGGGGAGTCGCCTGCGGTGACGCCGCATGGCCGGGTGCGGTCCCGCGGTACCAGCGTGACGTGCTCGCGGACAAGCAGCGTTACCCGATCACCGCCGGCATGCCGTCCAACGTCTGGCCGTGCACGTTCTGGCCTGCCAAGCCGATCGAGCCGGCACTGCGGATCGGTGACCGCGGGCCGTCGAACGTGCTGCTGACGCAGAACCTGCGTGACCCGGCCACGCCGCTGGTCGGCGCGAAGGCCATGCGCGCGGCGCTGGGCGACCGGGCTCGGCTGGTCACGGCCGACGCCGGCGGCCACGGCGCGTACCTGTTCCAGGAGAACGCCTGCCTGACCAACGCGACGACGACGTTCCTGGTCAACGGGACGTTCCCGGTGCGCGACATCCGCTGCGGTACGCAGCTGACCAAGTCCGCCGCCGACCCGGCGCGGGAGAAGGTCGTGCGGGACATCCAGAACAAGCAGTTCCCGCTGTAAAAGCGGTCGTGGGTGGTTATGTCCAGGTCTGTCCGTTCATAACCACCCACGACTCGTGTAGGCATATCCCATGCGTAACCGCTTGATCGCAGGACTGGTGTCCGCGCTGACCACCGTCGCGCTACTGACACCGGTCACTGCCCACGCCGAAACCCCGTCACTGGACTGGAAACCTTGCGGGTCGCTGGAATGCGCGACGCTCAAGGTCCCGCTGGACTACCGCAAGCCCGGCGGCCCCACGCTCGAAGTGGCGATCTCCAGGCTGAAGAGCGGTAATCCGGGCGCGCGCCGCGGCGTGCTGCTGCTCAACCCCGGCGGGCCGGGCGGTTCCGGGCTGGACATGCCGCTGATGATCGCCCAGCTCGCGCCGCCGAGTGTGACCGCCGCGTACGACCTGATCGGCTTCGACCCGCGCGGCGCCGGAAGCAGCTCGCGCATCACCTGCGCGCTGACGCCCGACCAGCTGCGTCCCGGCAAGACGATCCCGTATCCGGCTCCGGACGGGGACATCTCCGCGAACGTCGCCTACGCCAAGCAGGTGGCCCAGCAGTGCGGAGAGCACGCGGGCCCGGTGCTGCCGTATCTCACGACGCTCAACACCGCGCGGGACATGGACCGGATCCGGCTGGCGCTCGGCGAACGCAAGATTTCCTACCTGGGCGGGTCGTACGGCTCGTATCTCGGCGCGGTCTACACGACGCTGTTCCCGGCGCAGTCCGACCGGATCCTGCTGGACAGCATCAGCAACCCCGACGGGATCTGGCGCCCGGCCTTCCGGCAGTGGGCCCCGGCCGCGGAGACGCGCTTCGACGATTTCGCGACCTGGGCCGCCGCGCGTGATGCGGAGTACGGGCTTGGCTCGTCGGCCGCCGCGGTGCGTGCGACGTACTTCGAGCTGGTCGGGAAGCTCGACGCGACGCCGCAGGGCGGCAACGACTTCCGTGAGCAGACGCGCGCCGGGCTGTACAGCGACGCGAACTTCGTGCCGATGGCCCAGCAGTGGCGGGCGCTCAAGCGCGGGGAGGTGACCGTCTCGGGTGGACCGGCCGGTGATCCGCAGTCGTTCTACGCAGTGTTCTGGTCGGTCGTCTGCGGCGACACGGCGTGGCCGCGTTCCATCGCCCAGCATCAGCGGGACGTGCTCGTCGACAAGTGGCGGTACCCGCTGACCAACGGCGGGCCGTCGACGGTGTTCCCGTGTGTCTACTGGCCGTCCAAGCCGATCGAGCCGCCGCTGCGGATCACGGACCGCGGGCCGTCGAACGTGCTGCTGACCCAGAACACGCGTGATCCGGCGACGCCGATCGCGGGCGCCCGCGCGATGCGCGCCGCTCTGGGCGACCGCGCCCGCCTGGTCACGGCAGAGCAGGGCGGACACGGCGCGTACCTGCTGACGCCCAACGCCTGTGTCTCGCGCATCGCGACCGCGTTCCTGGTCGACGGCGTCCAGCCCGCCACCGACGTCCACTGTGGACCCGAGCTGACCGCCTCGGACACCGCCCGCGATCAGACCGTCCGCGAAGTCCAAGCCCGGCAGTTCCCGCTGTAAGGGGTCGTGAGTGGTATGGCCGGTTAGAACCGGTCATACCACTCACGACCTTTTCTAGGCGTAGACCTCGAATTCGGCGGCTTGGCCTGCGGGCCAGCCCGTGTTGCCGGTGATGTTCAGCCTCAGGAAGCGCTGGGTGGTCGCGCCGAACGTCAGCGTCGCCGTGTTGCCGGAAGCCGGGTCGAAGGTGACCCCGCGCGAGCCGACGAGCGTCGAATATCCGCCGCCGTCAACGGATCCCAGCACCGAAAGCGTTTGCGTGCGCGTGCCCCACGCCGAGGACGGCGGCAGCTTCAGCACCACCTTGCTCACCGAGGTCGCGTTGCCCAGGTCCACGGTCAGCGTCTGCGGGAATGCTCCGTTGGCGCTCTCCCAGTACGTGTTCGCGTTGCCGTCGACGGCGTTGCTCGCCGGGTACCCACCCACGGAGCTGCTCGCGGACGCGGGCCGCCCCTTCGCGAGGTTGCCGGTCGGCTGCGGGTTGCCCGTGTTCGGCTGCGGCCAGGTCGAGCAGTCCGACCAGGTGCCGGTCCACCCGGAGTTCCCCGAGCCGCTGAACGACATCGGGCTGAGGTTCGTCGGGTAAGGACAGTTGTACGTCCCTGTCACGCCGACGCCGGACGCGCTCAGATTGCTGATGCTCACCGAGCCCTGCGTCTGCGCCTGCACCACGAAAGTCCCGGCGCCCTGCACGGTCACCCCGTTGACATTGACGCCCTGGATGACCTTCCCCTGCCCGTTGCCGTCGATGAACTGCAAGGCCTCGTAAGGACTTTCGAGCGCACGCAGGTTCGTGACGTTGATCTGCACGCCCGTGATCGCCTGCTCGCGCGCGTCGAACCACACCGCGCCGACGCCGAACTGCCAGTTCGGGTCGAGCGCGCCCGCGCGCAAGGTCGTGTTGTCGGCGAGCGTGATCGTCCCGGCCAGCGGAACGGACTGGAACCGGTTCGCCACGGTGATCCCGCCGCCGAGCGCGTTGGTGTCGCGCACCAGGTTGCCGCGCACCGAGTTGTCGCGCCCGCCGTACAGCGCGATGCCGTTGGCCAGGTTCGGCTGGACCACGGTGTTGCCGACGATCGAGTTCCCGGCGTCGGCGATCCCGTTGGACCACAGCGCGAGCCCGTCGTCGCCGGTATTGCGCAGGTAGTTGTTGCGGATGGTCGAATTGGTGACGTTGCTGTCGAAGTTGACGCCGTCCGCCATCGTGTCGAGTATCCGGTTGTTCTCGATGGTCAGATTGCTCGTGGCGCCGTTCATCAGCCACAGCCCGCACTTGGTGTTCTGGATCCACAGCCCGGACACGACCGAGCCCGCGCCGAGCACGCCGTGGAACGCGTTCTCCGGCTGATCGTCGCGCCGTTCGGTGACGTCACCGAACACGGCGAAGTCGTACAGCCGGATGTTCCCGCCGACCTGGCCGTCGTTCTTGAACACGTTGTTGCCATGGAGGATCGTGTGCCACGCGCCCGCGCCGCGGACCGTGGTCTGGTCGATGCCCAGCGCCGACCCGATCTCGAACCGGCCCGGCGGCACCCACAGTTCCTTGCCCTGCGCTCGCGCGGCACTGAGCCCGGTGCGGAACGCGGCCGAGTCGTCGGAGGCGTCGTTCGCGGTGGCG
>NZ_FNON01000002.1 GCF_900107045.1 Amycolatopsis xylanica | reverse complement strand
GACCTCGTTTCCAAGGCTTATCCCAAAGTACAGGGCAGATTGCCCACGTGTTACTCACCCGTTCGCCACTAATCCACCCGAAGGCTTCATCGTTCGACTTGCATGTGTTAAGCACGCCGCCAGCGTTCGTCCTGAGCCAGGATCAAACTCTCCAACAATGTCTTCGAATTCAATCGAGGCAATTTACTGCTCTCAAAGGAACCTCAAAACGAGGTTCAAATATAAGCTCTACTGGCTTAGTTCACTAGCACACTGTTGAGTTCTCAAGCAACACACCGAGGATCGCATCAGGTTTCCCTGACCTTATCCCGAGCGAATTGTTTTCTAGCAAGTTTTGTGAGACACCCACTCTACCACCTCGCGGTGGGAGCTTGGTTCGTGTCCCGGCGGCCACCCGGTTTCCCTGGCGACTTGGAGAACTTTACATGGCTGATCAGTGCCCAAAACAGGGGGGTACCTTAACTGCGTTTCCCCAGGTCAGCGGCCTGATTTGGCGGCAAACCAGGCATCCGGCTCCGGTGGGGTCCACACGATCCCCGCGAAGCGGGCTGCGCGAGCCTCGGATCCCACGGCGGTTCGGTGGCACGGCCGACGGATCCACCGCCCGCATCGAGCCTCATGCGTCGACCTCGTCCGGCCTCAGGTCGACGCCGTCCCAGACGAAGCGCACCGTGGTGACCGCGTTGTCCCCGTCGCCTCCGGTGATCAGCTTGTGGATGGCTATGCCGTCGAGCTCGCGGTAGTCGCACCACTCGTGGTCCGAGGTGAGCAAGAGATCGAGATCCAGCGAGGACAGCAACCCGAAGATCTGCCCGCGGTTCGCGGTGTCCACCCCGACGAACACCTCGTCGAGCAGGATGATCCTCGGCGCTTCCAGCACGGCCTGATAGTGCGCGGCGACCGCCGCGAACAGCGGCAGGTGCAGCGCGATGGCCTTCTCACCACCGGAAAGGGCGCCGTGCAGCTTCTTGGTCAGCAGCTGCCAGCCGACCCCGTTCGCCCTGTCGATCTCGACGACGAACTGGTGCCAGCTCGTGTAGTCGAAGACCTGGGCGAGCTGCTGCTCCCAGCTGGTCGCGGTGTCGTCGGCCTTCGCCTCTTCGATGCGGTCGCGGAAGAACCCGTGCAGCGACTCGCGATCGGAGTCGGTGAGCAGGTCTGGGTCCTTGAGCAGCAGCTCCCGGGCCGTGCGGGTGCCGGCAGGCAGGTCTTCGCGTACCTGCCAGACCAGCCGGACGGCCACCTTCGACGCGGTCCTGACCTGCTCGAGCCGCCCGTTCATGGCGTCGACCAGCGCGGTCGCCTGCCTGATCCTCGCGGCGAGATGACGGCGGGTGTCCCCGGTCAACGTCTTGTCGAACAACTCGCCCTCGGCGCCGGTGAGGTCGACGCGACCGCGGTCCGCTTCCGCACGCAGCAGGTCGAGCAGTTCGGCGGCCCCGACCCGCAGGCCGTTGACCGTCGCGCTGAACACGCCGACATCGCCGTCGGTCTCCAGCGCCAGATCGGCGCGGTCGCTCAGGATCTCGCGGCACTCGTAGACGATCTCGTTCAGCCGATGCAACGCGTCGCCGAGGTTCTTTTGGGCGTGCGGGATGTTCGGCCACTTCAGGGCCACCGCGTCCGCTGCGGCCAGCGCGTCCCCCGACGTGGGCGGCTTGATGCCGGCGTCCTCCGGGAAACTGCCCGACATGAGATGCCGGAGCCTGGCCGCGGTCCGGTCCTGATGCTCCGTCGCCTGCTTCTGGAGTTCCGCGTCGATGGTCCGCTGGTTGTCGAGAGAACCCAGCCGCGTCGCGAGCTCACGCAACTCCAGGTTGAGGTTCTTCTCCTGAACGTCGAGCTCCGCCGATTCCTCCCGAAGCCCGGTCAGCTCGCGGAGAAGTTGCTGGTAGTCGCGGCCGAGCGCGCTCTCGACCGCCTCCGCCTTTTCGATCAGCCCGTTCGCGAAGCGCTCGGCGTCGAGCGCGTACCCGCCTGCTTCGTCCGCGGCCTGTTCCGACCGTCGCGCCTGCTCGGCGTACTCGTCGGCCAGCGAGCGGGCGGACCGCGACTCCCCCTCGGCGTCCAGCCAGTTGTCCGCGAGGTCCCGGAATCCGTCGACGGCGACCGTGACGGCGTCAAGCCCATCGGACTCCGTCGGCAGGCCGTTCTCCGCCGCCTTCATGGTCAGTGTCCTGAGCGCCTCGGCGACGGCTTGCTCGTGCTTCGCGAGGTGCTCCAGTAGCCGTCCGACCGCGCGATCCGCCGAGGTCACGGCCGATTCGGCCAGGTTCAGCGCGCTCGTGGCGGCGTCGACCTCCTCGTGCTGCGGACGGCCTGCCAGCTCACTGGCCAGGCGCTCGCGCCGCCGCTCCATCGTCTTGAGCTCGCCATCCAGCCTGGCGATCTCGTTGTCGAGCTCCCCGACCCGGATCGCCAGCTCGGCCAGTTTCCGCTGCCGGGTCTTCTCCCTGGCGACCGCGCCGATATGCGTGGCCTGCGGCTTCGCCCAGCTGCCGCTCGCGTTGGCCAGCCGCCACCAGCCGTCGGCGCCGATGGCCACCTCATGCCTGCCAGGCACCCGCTCGCCGTACGCGATCCCGGCCAGCAGTCGTTCGATCACCTCGGCGTCGACCCCGGCACCCGGCACCGGGCGCAGCACGGCCAGCAGCGATTCCCCCTCCTTGACGACCGGGAATTCGGCGTCGAGGAAGGTGTCGTGCCCGTCGACCTCGATCCCGCCGTGCGACGGCACCCAGGCGTCGAGCAGGCCGCTCGCCTCGAGCGCGGCCTCGATGCCCGCTTGGGCGTCCTCGGGCACCGCGTCGGCGAAGGCGACCAGCTTCCAGAACGGCGCACCGTCCATTGTGGACCTGTCGGTGGTGCGGGCGCGGGGCGCTTCGGGTGGGAGCTCGCCTGCGGATTCGAGCGTCTTGCTCTCCGAGACCAGCTCGGCCCGGCTCTCCACCAGGCGTGCCCGCTCGGCGACGAGCGTCGTGTCCCGAACGGTGATGTCGTAGCGCACCCGGTTCGCCGTCGCGTTGACCAGCTTCGAGACCGCGGGCTCGGATTCAGCGAGCGCGGTCAGCGACTCGACCTCGGCGAACGTCAGCTCCGTGCAGCCATCAGCCCACTCACGCAACCGCTTGGCCTGCGCTTCGATCGCGGACTTGGCCGACTGGGCGAGTTCTTCGCGCTTCTCGACGGTCCTCGCCAGCTCCGCGCGAGCCTGCTCGACGCTCTCCTCGGAACCGCGACGGCGATCGAGCGCCAGCTCATGCGAGCGGACGGCCTCACGCACTTCGCGCAGCTGGTCATGACGGCTGCGCACCGCCGCGCGCAACAGCTTCCGCACACCGGACGACCCTGACGGCAGCACCGACCGCATCTCTGCCCAGACGCCGGCGAGCTGCGCGCGCTCCCCCGCGCGCGCTGCCTCCCGGCTCGCCTCTGTCGCGAGCCCGGCGAGCCGAGTGGCGACGCTTTCGGCCTCGGCCGCGCGCGCCGCGTCCGCCGAACAGACCTCGAGCTTCGCTTCGGCGCCGGCGCGTTTCGCGGTGGCTTCGGCCAGCGCGGACCTGGCTCGCTCGCGAAGTTCGTCCAGCTCACGGCCTTGTTTGTAGCTCTCGCTCTCGACCAGGCCATCGATCCGCGCCCGGATGAGGCCGCCGCGTTCGACGAGCACTTCGAGCCGCTGCTCGGCCTCCCTGTTCACGGCGACGGCCTCGTCGTACTTCGCGGCGGACTCGCTCGCGACGCCACTCAGCCTAGTCAGCTCGGAGCTGGCCGAGATCAGGTTCGCCGCCGCCGCGCGCAGCACGCGCATGGCGTAGCTGCGCTGCTGGGTCGCCAGCCTGCGCGCCGCATCAACCTCGGCGTCGACCAGCCTCAGCTGCTCACGCTGACGGTCGAGCCGCTCGAAGCCTTCGGCGAGCTCGGCCACCTCGCCCTCACCGAGCGGCGGCAGCGCGTGCGAAAGCAGCGTCGACAGCAGCGCCGGATCGAGGCGTTGCGACAGTTTCGGCTGGCGCAGCTGCAACAGCGCGGTGATCAACGCGTCGTAGCGCGGCTCGGTGAGGCCTGGGAACAGCTTGAGGCGCACGGCCGTCCGGTACGCGGCGGAGCTGGGATGCACCTCTCCGCGCGGACCGATCGCCTCGGCGAGCGCGGCACTTGTCAGCGGCTGGCCCGAGTCCGTGACCAGCGACAGGTCGACGCCGACGCGCTGGGTGGTGGTGAAGTAGTCGACATGCACGGTCTTGGTGTGCGTGCTCGCCTGCAGCCGCGCGCCGCAGGTGAACCAGTAGTCGCCGAGCGCGAATTCGAGCCAGACGTAGCCGACCCGCGTGCTGCCGTCCGCGCCCTCGCCCATGAGGTTCCAGTGCATGGTCCGCTCGCCGGTGCCGAACGTGGACAGCCGGTTCGCGCGCAGGCTGGCGTCGAACAGGAACGGGAGCAGCAGCTCGAGCGCCTTGGACTTGCCGGTGCCGTTCGGCCCGTGCAGCAGCAACCGTCCTTTGTGGAATTCGAAGATCTCGTCGTAGTAGCGCCAGACGTTGAGGATGCCCGCGCGGGTGGGCGCCCACCTGGGCGTTCCGACGGCTCGCAGTGTCATGACGCCTCCGCCGACTTGACTTCCGTGACCGCGTACCGCGAAGCCGCAGGCAACGCGACGACGACCTCGCCGGAGCGCCGCACCAGCCCGAACTCGTCGAGCACGGCGAGCGCGTCGTGCACCAGCTGCTCGCGACCGTCCTCGCCGCGATAGGCCTTGGCCCAGCGCGGGAACTCGCCGAGCAAGCGATCGGCCTCGGCACTGAGCTGCTCGGGCACCACACCACCTTTCGACGCGGTGATCAGGTCCAGCAGCAGCAAGGCCGCGACCTTGGCGTTGCTGGAGTCATCGGGGAACATTCCGTCCGTGGCCAGGCCGTCCGGGTCGACCAGCAGCACACCCTCGGCGCGCTCTTCCAGCACGAAACCGCCCTGCTCCGCGGCGCGGCGGATCAGCTGTCTGCCGGCGGGCGAGGTCAGGTAGGCCAGCTCGCCAGGTGACAGATCCGCGCGGTAGACGACCGGATCGTCGACGAGCCTCCGGAAGATCGAGTGCCGCACCCACAGGCCGCGTTGCACATCCGACGCTCCGTCGACGGCGTGGGCGGCTTCGGGTGCTTCGCCATAGCGGCGTTCGCGGCGAAGCGCGGAGAGCAGCTCCTCGAACCGGACGGCGACTTCCTCACCGGGCACCGCGAACTGCGAAGGCCCGTTCGGCGCCGCCAGCAAGCGCATGACCAGCGTCGCGTCTACGCGGTAGAGCGCCTTCGCCGTCGCGCTGCCGACGAACGACTCCGTTTCGCCGTCCGCGACTTCGAGCGCGCCGAACGACTCCAGCATGCGCAGCACATCGACGTACGCCATACGCTCCGCGCGCTGGGAGGTGTCGAAGGTGTCGATCAACGGGTCGGTGAGCGTCGCCTGGGTGACTCTGTCGGCGAGGAGCCCGATCGTGGTCACCGGCGTGGCCAGCAGCTCGGCCGCCACCAGGCACAGCAGCGTGTAGCGGCGGCGGTCGAACGGCGCGTTGCCCGACCGCTCGCGGCGGGCGGGACGGCTGGCGTCGGCGCGGGCGCGGACCTTCATCAGCCGCGCGTAGCCGAGCCGTGGCTCGATCACCAGCGACCAGCCGCAGTAGTAGTCGAACCACTTCGCGATCGGTTCACGCCTGCGCCGCACCAGGTCGAACGTCTCCGGCGCGATCCGCGCGCTGATCAGCGGGGACGCGAGCAGCAGCCGGATGCCGCGCGCGACGTCCTCGCGCTCGGCCAGCACCAGCTGGTTCGCCAAGTTGCTCACGAGCGGCCTCCCGTGACCCGGATGTCGACCAGGAAATCAGGTCCGGCGAACCTACCCCGAGGGGTGGTCAGCACGGCGCCGCGGGAATCGGGTGGTTGCCGCAAGATCAGCTCGACCTTGCCGTCGCTGGTGGCGCCGCGGCGCACACCGGTCGAATCCGGCGAAGCCGACAAAGCCCGGCCGAGCATGTCCAGCAGCCGCTGGAACAGGACATGATCGAGCTCGCCGAAAGCGGACAGCCGGACCTCGCCGTCGGTCGCGAGCCTGCGCCAGGCCTCCTGCAGTTCCGCACGCTCGGCGCGGGCCCGCTCGGCTCGCGCGGCCTTGATGGCGCTGACATCGCGGACCTTGCCGGCGCGGGTGAACCGCTCCGTCCGGCCGGAACTGCGCAGCAGCGCCGACACCTCGACCGGCGGCGCGTCCGCCCAGGCCGTGTTGGCGGGAACCAGTTCTGGATCGAGATGGCCGAGATGCGCGTGGCGCGCCGAGCCCATGCCGAACGCCGTCGACCAGAGCCGGTGCAGATCGGCTTCGGCTGGCGCGGCGGCGAACCACCTTGCCAGCTCACGGAAATCGGCGGCCGCGCTGCTGGCACGCCGCCGGGATTCGCTGATCCTGTCCAATACCTGCAGCAGGGTGACGATCGCCCGGCGCGCGACCGTGTGCAGCTGCTCGACCCGCGCGGGGCCGCCGTCCGCGGGCTTGAACCAGGCGAGCAGGCTTTCCCAGTGCGTCCGGCGGTGCTCGAGCCAGTCCGCTCGGGCCGCCTCTCCCGCTGTCGGCGGCAGATCCGCGCCGGCCAGCGCGCGACGATGGAGCCGCTCGGCGTCGATACGCCCGACCCGCGCGGCGATCATGTGCGTGCGCTGGTCGAGATTGGTCAAGAACTCTTCGAGGTAGGTGATCGTCGCGCCCTTGACCTCGTGGAACGTGGCCAGGTCGGCGCCTTCCGCGCGCAGCAGCCGTTGCAGCTCGCCGTTGAACCGCTTGGCGTTGTCGCGCAACGCTTCGAGATGACCTTCGAGCTCCATCAACGTGGTGAAGACGCGGCGATCCGACGAATCGTCGAGTGCCACGGCGAGTCCTTCGAGCCTGACAGCGATCGCATCCAGCACCGCCGTCTGCAACGCGCCGGACGAGCTCAGCGCGCCGAGCGCGTGCCGCACGCCCGCGAACGCCGCCGCACCCTGCCTGCTCAGCGAATACCGCAGGTTCCGGCGCTCGTATTCGCTCGCCGTGCGGTAGTTCTCGGCTTGGTTCTGCACGACGTCGAGCAGCTTCCAGTTCCGCAGCTGCTCCAGCGCCCTGGCCAGGTCGTCGTCCTCGATCGCGCCGAACCAGCCGACCGAACGCAGCCTGTCGCGGACGTCGTCCAGCCCGAGCGCGGTCTCCATCCGCTCACCGGCCTCGCTGAACGCGTGCAGGATCGCGGTGTACAACTCGGCGCGATCGCCTTGCGTGAAACGGAACATGTCCGTTGGTACGCCGTCCATGATCCCCTTCCTCGCTGTCGGCGGTCCTCTGCTTTCCGACACCGTACGGGTGGTCACCGACAGAAATGAGCCCGGCGACTACCGTGGTCAAGCGATGGAACCCGAAGAACCGTTGGTCGGCCTCCTCACCAAGCTGAGCCGCGCCGAGCTGGCCGAGCTGCTCGGCAACCGCCCGGACGCGCTCGAAGCGCCCTGGCCTCGACGGATGTCCGACCTCGCCGATCGGCTGTGCCAGCCGGAGTCGGTGGAACTCGCGGTCGCCTCGGTCACCGCGCCGGAGCTACAAGTGCTGTCGGCGATCCAGCTGAGGGTTGCGCTGGGTGACCATGACGGCGTCGAGGTCTCGGCGGTCGCCGAGTTTCTCGGCACCACGTACCGCGAGATCGAAGCGGTCGTCGCCATGCTCGCCCGTCGCGCGCTGGTGTGGATCGAATACGGCGTGATCCAGGTGCCGGAGGTGCTGCAGGTCGTCGGTTACCGGCGCTTCCGGCTCGGCACGCCGCTGGCGCAGCTGCTGTCTTCGATCACCGTCGAGTACCTCAAGGCCAAATCCGCCACCCTCGGCCTGCCGACGCGAGGAACCAGGCAGGACCAGCTGGACGGCCTCCTGGGTTACCTGCGCGACGGCGCGCGCGTGCGCGACCTGGTCTCCGTCGCGCCGGACGGGGCCGCCGAGCTGCTGGCCAAGTTCGTCTGGGAAGACGCCGACGTCCAGCTCGGGCACTACATCCAGCACACGCACTACGCGCAGCTGGACAGCCCGACCCACCGTGAGACCCCGGTGACCTGGGCCGTCGACCGTGGCCTGCTCTACCCGACCTACAGCGGCACGGTGACCATGCCGGTCGAAATCGTGCTGGCACTGCGCGGCCGTGACTACCACCTGCCGTTCACGCCGGACCCACCGCCGGTGGCGCTCTGCCCGGTCGCGCCGGAACGGGTCGCGGCCGAGTCCTCGGCGGCGGCGCTGCGGCTGCTCGACCGGGTCATCACCGTGGTCGGCTCGTCGGCCGTCGAACCGATCCCGCTGATCAAGACCGGCCGGGTCGGCGCGCGGACGATCGCCAAGCTGGCGAAGGATCTCGGCGCCGACCCCGACGAGATCAAGGTCGCGCTCGACCTCGCGGGCGCGGCGGGGCTGATGACACTCGAGATCGCGACCGTTCCGGAAGTGCGGGGACGCTCGCGTCGCCCGGCGCCCAAGCCACCCGAGTTCCTGCACCCGAGCGACGACTTCAGCCGGTTCCGCGAGCTCGGCGCGGCCGAGCAGCTGGCGCGGCTGCTGCGCGCCTGGTGGGAGTTCCCGTTCGTGTCGACCGCAGACGAGAAGGCGATCCGCGCGTCGGTCGGCGAAGATCCCAACGAGGTCCATGAGCTGGTCCGGCAGCTCACCGTCCGCCTGCTCGCCGGCCTCGAGCCGGGCACCGGGCTGATCGACCCCGAGCAGTTCGCCGCGCTCGCCGCCTGGCACCTGCCGTCGATCGACGGCGAGGCACTGCGCGTGCTGGTCGCCGCGGCGCTGACCGAGGCCAGGATCGTCGGCGTATCGGCGTCCTACGCGGCGAGCGAACTGGCGTTCGCCCTGCTCACGGGCGGTCTCGAGCAGGCGGCCGATACCGCCGTGTCGGGTGCGTGCGGGTCGGCCCTGTTCGGCACCGATCTGACGGCGATCGTCACCGGGCCGCCGAGCACGGAGCTGGCCAATCTGCTCGACCGCGTCGCCGATCGCGAGACCCAGGGTTCGGCGTCGACCTGGCGTTTCAGCCCTGCGAGCGTCCGGCGCGCGTACGACAACGGCGCGTCGATCGACGACCTGCTCGAAACCCTCCGCGGGGTGGCGCGCGGCGACCTGCCGCAGCCGCTGACGTACCTGTTCAACGACGTCGCGCGGCGGCACGGCGAGGTCGGCGTGACGGACGTCGGCTGCGTCGTGGTCGGCGAGGATCCGGCGTTGCTGGCCGAGATCGCCGCACACCGCAAGCTGGTCAAACTCGGCCTGCGCGCGGTCGCGCCCACCGTGCTGACGTCCACTGTGGACGCTTTGGCGACCTTGGCCGCCCTGCGGGACAGCGGTTACGCGCCGGTGCACCGGGCGGAGGACGGGACGGTGGTCATCCGGGAGGAGCACATCGCCCCGCCGCCGGACCCCGACGCCCTGCCGAAGCACGTCCCCGACGCCGTCGAGCCCGAAGACCCGTTCGCGCACGCCGACCGGCTGCTCGCGGCGTCGAACCGGCCGCCGAAACCGCTGAAGCGGGGCGCGCTGATGAACGTGTTCCCCGGCAAGCGCGACGCCGAGTGGAGGCGGCTGATCTGGCAGCTGGAGTCGGGTTTCCCGGTGACCATCGGATATCAGGGCGAGAAACTGGTGATCAGCAACCCCGAGCTTGACGGCGAGTTCCTCGACGTGTGGCTGCCGAAGCACCGCGAATACCGGCGGCTGGACTTGAAGCTGATCGTCCCGACGTAACCTGGAGTCATGCCGATCCACGTCCTGCTCGTCGACGACCACGAAGTGGTGCGCCGCGGGCTGCGGGAACTGCTCGGCGACGAGTCCGACATCGAGGTCGTCGCCGAGGCGGGGAGCGTGGACGAGGCGCTGGCCGTGGCGTTGCACGTCGAGCCGGATGTGGCCGTGGTCGATGTGCGGCTCGGTGACGGCGACGGGGTCGCGCTGTGCCGTGAGCTGCGGTCGAAGCCGAATCCGCCGTACTGCCTGATGCTCACCGCGTTCGACGACGAAGAGGCCATGGTCGGCGCGATCATGGCGGGCGCGTCGGGGTACTTGCTGAAGCAGGTGCGTGGCCAGGACGTCGTGACGGCCGTGCGCGAGGTCGCTGCCGGGCGGTCGTTGCTCGACCCGGTGAGCACCGCTCACATCCTCGACCGGATGCGCAATCCCGGCGATGAGCTCGACGCACTGACCGAGCGGGAGCGTGAGGTGCTCGTGCTGATCGGCGAGGGGCTGTCGAACCGTGAGATCGCGGAACGGATGTTCCTCGCGGAGAAGACGGTCAAGAACTACGTGACCTCGGTGCTCGCCAAGCTCGGGATGCAGCGACGGACGCAGGCCGCGGCCTGGATTGCGCGGCGCGGCGACTGAGTTTCAGCTCAGCGGGAGATCGAACGCGACGAGCGTGCCCATGCTGGGTGAGGAGTTGAGCGAGAACTGGCCGCCCGCCGTTTCGGCGCGTTCGGCGAGGTGGCGCAGGCCGCGCGTGGCGACACCTTGGGGAACGCCGGATCCGTTGTCGCGGACGCGGAGTTTCACGCCTTCGGTGTCGCGGGTGAGGGTGACCCTGGTTTCGCTGGCGCCGGAATGTCTGACCACATTGGACAGTGCCTCGCGGAGCGCGGCGCGGACGTGGTCGGCCCGCTCGGCCGGGATGTCGGCGAATTCGCCGGAAAGTTCGAGGGTGGGCGGGAAACCGAGCAGCTCGCCCGCGATGCGGACCTCGCCGCGGACGGACTCGGCCAGATCGGTGGTCTCGGGCTCGGGATCCGGTGAGCGCAGGGCGCGTACCGTGCCTCGGATCTCTTCGATGGTCTGGTCGAGCTGGTCGATGGCCTCGCCGAGGCGGGCGCCGTCGGCCTGGGCGAAGCGTTTGCGCATACGTTTGCGGACGCGGTCGAGTTGCATGCCCGCGCCGTAAAGGCGCTGGATGATGACGTCGTGGAGTTCGCGGGCAATGCGCTCGCGTTCTTGGTACAGCGTGACGCGGTGGCGGGCGTTGGCGCCCTCGGCGAGCGCGAGTACGACGCCCGCCTGGGCGGCGAAGGCGGTCAGCACCTCGATGGTGGCCGGGGAAAACGGGTCGGCGCCGTGCGGGCGGTAGACCGTCAGCGCGCCGAGCACGCGGCCGCTCGCGCCGAACGGGGCCGCCGCGAAGGGGCCGAAACGCTTGAGTTCGTCGGGGACGAACGGCGCCGTGCGGGGATCGGTGGTGAAGTCGTCGGTCACGATCGTCTCGCCGCCGCGTGCGACGCGGCCCGCCGCGGAATCCGCCGGGAGGAGCAGGCCGCGGATGTCGGCACTGCCCGCTTCGACGATGACGCCGTCTTCGGTGCGGACCATGATCAGGCCGAGTTCGGCTTCGGCCAGTTCGGCGGCGCGGCGGACGACCGTTTCGAGCACCGCGCCCGGGTCGTCGCCGGACAGCGCGGTGGTGGTGATTTCGGTGGCGGCGGACAGTGCGCGCGCGGCGAGTGTCGGGTCCATGAGCTGGGTCAACATTAGACGACCTGGCCGGCGCGGACCTCCCAGACGAGGTCAGCGTCATCCGCTTCGTCGGCGTGGTGGGTGACCTGGATGACCGTGTGGCCGTCGAGCGCGCGCCGGAGGTTGGCGCGCAGCTTGCGCGCGGTCGGCTCGTCGAGGTGTGCGGTGGGTTCGTCGAGGAGCACGACGTCGGCGTCCGGGGCCGCGAGCAGCGCGCGAGCGAGCGCGACGCGCTGGGCTTCGCCGCCGGAGAGGCCGGTTCCGCCGCTGCCGAGCAGGCGTTCGAGTGCGATGTCGGGCAGAACGGCCAGGTCGAGTGCCTCGCGGAGTTGCTCGTCGGTGGCCGTGGGGTCGCCGAGCCGGAGGTTTTCGGCGACCGTGGTGGCGACGAGCTGCGGCTCCTGCGGCGCCCACGCCACGCGGTGCGTGACGGCGAGCCTGGCGAGCAGTGTCGACTTCCCGGCTCCCGACGGTCCGACGACGGCGACGTACTTGCCTTGCGGGAGCTCGATTTCCATGAGTTCGAGTGGGGGCTCGGCCGGGATTTCGAGGCGGGCGTGTGCTTGGCGCAGCTCGTCCCAATGCTGGGCGACGGGCGGGAGCATGACGAGGACTTCGGCGAGCGCGAGCGGGACGAGTGCCACGATCGGCGCTTCGACGCCGGGGGCGGCGATGAAAGTGCAGATGACCGCCGCGGCGCCCATGGCCAGTGCGATGAGTGCTTCGGCCGCTCCCGCTCCGAACGCCTGGCGTCGCGCGCTGGCGGCGAGTGTGGCATCGGCTTCGGCGAGTTCGCGGCGTCGAAGGCGGTCCGCGCCGAACGCCATCAGCTCGGCCGAGGATTCGAAGAGGCCGAGCAGTCGCGTGGTCACCAGGCGGCGGCCGGTGGCGAGCGCGAACGTCGAGTTCCGTTCGAGCTTGAGCGCGAGTGCGGGAGCCGCGAGTCCACCGATGAGCGCGGCGACGGTGAGCACGAGACCTGCCGCCGGGAGGATCGCGGTCTGGACGGCGACCGCGCCCGCGACGACCAGCGCCGCGATGAGCGGCGGAGTAAGCGTGCGCGGCAGCAGATCGCGGACGGTGTCGACGTCGTCGACCAGCCGCTGGCGGCCTTCGGCGGCGTCGATGCGGCTGAGTTTGAGCCAGGTGCGCACGCGCAGGCGGCCCGCGATGCGGAAGGCCGCGTCGTGCGTGACCAGGCGTTCCCAGTAGCGCAGGGTGGCGCGGCCGAGTCCGAACGCGCGGACGCCGACGATCGCGACCGTCAGGGTGAGCATCGGCGGCTGGAGCGAGGCTTTGGCGATCAGCCAGGCCGAGGTCGCCGTCAGCGCTATTCCGGCCAGCAGCGCCAGTGAACCCAGCGCCGCTCCGGCGAGCAGGTGGCCGTCGATGAGCTCGCGGAGGCTGGGTTTCGTGCGGTTCGCGGTCTGGCGGCGGATCGGCGGCGCCGCGCCAGCCGGAACCTCGACGGGTTTCGTGCGGTCATGTGCGGCGATGACGACGGCGGCGCCCGCGTCCGCCGCGGCCTGGACGGCGATCATCACCTCGGCGGTGTGCCCGGCGTCGAGATGCGCGGTCGGCTCGTCGAGCAGCAGCAGCCAGGCGCCGTTGCGGACGCGGACGAGCGCGCGTGCGACGGCGACGCGCTGGCGTTCACCGATGGAGAGTTCGCTGACTTGGCGGTCCAGGAAATCGTCGAGGCCGAGCGGGACGTCGGTGAACTCGCCCGCGAGTTCGAGTTCGCCGCGCACCGTGCCGCCGGTGAAGCGCGGCGACTGCGGGACCCAGGCGATCTCCTTGCGCCAGGCGACGCGGTCGAAGCCGGCCAGCGCGTGGCCGTCGACGGTGATCGTGCCGTCCGTCGGCTGGACGAATCCGAGCAGCGCGGCCAAGGTAGTCGACTTCCCGGCGCCGCTCGGCGCGCGGAGCCAGGCGATCTCGCCAGGCCGCACGGTGAACGACTCGCCCTCACGGTCTCCCACGCGCAGGCCGTCGACGCGGACCAGGCCTTTCGACGGCTTCGTGGTGCCCTCGGCAGGCGCGGGCTCGTCGAGGATTTCGGTGACGCGGCGAACGGCTTCGACGCCGTCTTCGCTGGCGTGGAAGGCCGCGCCGACCGAACGCAGCGGCTGGTAGCACTCGGGAACCAGGATGAGCACGCCCAGCCCGATCGCGAGCGACAGATCGCCCGACACGAGCCGCACGCCGATGACGACGGCGACCACCGCGACCGACAGCGTGGCCGCGAGTTCAAGCACGAATGCCGAGGCGAAGGCGGTCTTGAGCGTCTGGACCGTGGCGCGGCGATGGCGGTCCGACACCCGGCGCACGGTCTCGGCCTGCGCTTCCGCGCGCCGGAACGCGGCGAGCACGGGGAGTGCGCGGACGAGTTCGAGCAGCGTCGCGGACAACGCGTGCGCGGCGTCGGTCGCCTTCGGGACGCGGTCGGCGGTGTACTTGCCGACCAGGATCGCGAACATCGGCAGCAGCGGCACGGTCACCACGAGGATCACTGCGGACGGCCAGTCGGCGAACAGCACCGCGGCGCCGGCGCCGAGCGGCACGACCGCGGCCGTGACCAGCGCGGGCAGGTAGGTGGTGAAGTAGGCATCGAGCGCGTCGAGCCCCTTGGTGGTCAACGTGGTCAGCTCGGCGGTGCCATGACGCTGGATCCACTCCGGGCCGAGGCGCAGCGCGTGGTCGACGGCCTTGGCGCGCAGCTCCTCCTTGGCGCCGGCGGCCGCGCGGGCGCTGACGACCTTGGTCGCCCAGCTGATGCCCGCCCGTCCGATGACCGTGGCGGCGAGGAACGCCAGGTTGTCCGGGCGTCCATTGTGGACCAATTGGGCGAGCGCGTCGGCGAGCAGGAATGCCTGCGCGACGAGCAATCCGGCGTTGACCAGCGCGAGCGCGCCGGTCGCCGCCAGCGCGCGCTTCGGGATGATCATGACGGGATGTGCGCGGTGGACAGCCGCTTGCGGAACACCCAGTAGGTCCAGCCCTGGTAGATGAGCACGGCGGGCGCACCGAACGCGGAGACCCAGGTCATCACTTCGAGCGTGTACGGGCTCGAGGCCGCCTTGGCGACGGTCAGGGTGTTGGCCGGATCGCCGGTCGACGGGAGGACCGCCGGGAACAGCGCGCCGAACATCGTCACGGCCGTCGCGACCATGAGTAGGCCGAGCGCGGCGAACGCCTGGCCGTCACGGTCGCTTCGCAGTCGCCACCAGGCGATCGGTGCCGCGACGAGCGCGATGACGAGCGGGATGACCGTCCAGGCTTCGCCTTCGCGTACCTGGATCAGCACCAGGAACGCGAGGAGCGGGAGCAGAGCGGGGAACAGTCGCAGCGCGGTCTTCTTGGCGCGTTCGCGGAAGTCGCCGCTGGTCTTGAGCGCGAGGAAGGTCGCGCCGTGCACGAGCGAGAAGCCGACGATGGCGAGCGCGCCGAGCAGCGTGTCCCAGCGGATCGCCTCGAACGGCGAGCCGATGCGGTTGCCGTTGGCGTCGAGCGGGAGGCCGAGGACCGTGGTCGCGAGCAGCAGCCCGACGCCGAGCGGCGGCACCCAGGAGCCGAAGACAATCAGTTTGTCGAAAGCTGCGCGCCACTTGGCGGAGTCGACCTTGCCGCGGTACTCGAACGCGACGCCGCGGCCGATGAGCGCCAGCACGATCAGGAGGATCACCAGGTAGCTGCCCGAAAGCAGCGAGGCGTACCAGCCGGGGAACGCGGCGAAGGTGGCCGCGACCGCGACGATCAGCCAGACCTCGTTGCCGTCCCAGACCGGGCCGATCGTGTTGATCATCAGGCGGCGTTCGGTGTTGTCCCTGCTGAGGAACGGCAGGAGCATGCCGACGCCGAAGTCGAAGCCCTCGAGGAAGAGGTAGCCCAGCCAGAAGAGGGCGATGACGCAGAACCACAGCGTTTCGAGGCTCATGCCGCGTCCTTTCGTTGTTCTCCGCGGTGTTCTCCGCGCTGGGACTGTGGGCGCCCCCGATGGGCCCACAGTCCCGCTGCGTCGCCAATACCACGGCCGACTGACACTTCCGGGCGAATCCGGCCCGGCACCCCGGAGTTATCCACAATGGGGATGGTTGTCCACAGATCACCTGTGGACAGCCGCTCGGAGGCCTGGCGCCGATACGATGGACGTGGGGCCGGCCCCCTGGGAGTGGCGGGGGATGGGATGCTGGGGTTCACGGCTTTTCCTAGTAGGCGAACGACAGTGGTTCGGTGCCGGATTCCTTGGGGCTCTTGGGTTTCTGCGGTGGCATGACCGCGTCGACGCCCCCGGTGACGTACTTGCGCATGAGGTAGAGCTCGACCACCCCGAGTGCCGCGTAGACCAGGGTCAAGCTGATCAAGGATGTCCACACCTCACCTGTGGACAACTGCGACACCGCGCGGGCGGTGAACATCCACACTCCGTCCACACCGGACGGATTAGGCGCCACCACGAACGGCTGACGGCCCATCTCCGTGAAGATCCAGCCCGCGCTGTTGCCGAGGAACGGCGTCGCGATCGCGAGCATCGCGATCCGCGGCCCCCACTTGGTCGACGGGATCCGCCCGCGCCGCGTGAACCACAGCGCCAGCACGCCGACCCCGGCCCCGACCGCGCCGAACCCGATCATCATCCGGAAGCCCCAGTAGGTGACCGGCAGGTTCGGCACGTAGTCGATCGGCTTGCCCGAAAGCTCGCCGAGCGCCGGGTCGACCGGGTAGTTGGTCCCGTACTTCGCCTGGTACTCGGTGATCAGGTCCTCGACACCCTTGACCTCGGTCGAGAAGTCGTTGTGCGCCAAGAACGAGAGCAGCGCGGGCACGCTGAACGTCTTGACGTCCTCGCAGTTCGCCCCGCGCACGTCCCCGATCGCGATGATCGAGAAGCTGGCCGGCTTTTCGGTGTGGCACAAGGCTTCCGCCGAAGCCATCTTCATCGGCTGCTGCTCGAACATCAGCTTGCCCTGCGCGTCACCCGTAACGGCCAGCGCCGCGAACGCGACCACGCCGACCCAGCCACCGAGCCGCAGCGAAGCCCGCCAGACGTCACGGTGCGGCTCGTCCGCCTGCTCCCGCTTGCGCCACAGGTGCCACGCCGCGACCCCGACCAGGAACGCGGCCGCGACCGAGAAAGCACCGGCGATCGTGTGCGGGATGGCGGCCAGCGCCGTGTTGTTGGTGAGCACCGCGCCGATCGACGTCAGCCGCGGCCGCCCGTCGACGATCTCCGCGCCGACCGGGTGCTGCATCCACGAGTTCGCCGCCAGGATGAAGTACGCGGAAGCCATGGTCGCCAGCGAAAACGCCCAGGCACAGGCCAAATGGACCTTTTTGGACAGCCGGTCCCACCCGAAGATCCACAGCCCCAGGAACGTCGACTCGATGAAGAACGCGAACAGGCCCTCCATCGCCAGCGGCGCCCCGAACACGTCGCCGACGAACCGCGAGTACGCGCTCCAGGTCATCCCGAACTGGAACTCCTGCACCAGCCCGGTCACCACGCCCATGGCGAAGTTGACCAGCAGCAGCTTGCCCCAGAACTTGGTCATCTTCAGGTACTTCAGGTCCCCCGTGCGCACCCACGCGGTCTGCATACCGGCGACGAGCAGGGAGAGTCCGATGGTCAGCGGGACCATCAGGAAGTGGTAGACGGTGGTGATACCGAACTGCCAGCGAGCGAGTGCCAAGACGTCCACGAACCGAGCGTGCTCCGCCGTGGTCCCCGCCGCCAGTTCAAGTGGTCCTGATCATGCCGGGACTTAGGTCCTGCCCAGGGGTCGTGAGTGTTTAGGCCGGTTAGAACCGGCCGTATCACTCACGACTCAGCGGGTCTCTTCGGTGAGCCACGCCAGGTACTCGGCGCTGCCGCCCACGATCGGCGTCACGATGACCTCCGGCACGTCATAGGCGTGCTCGGTCTTGAGGTACTCGGTCAGCTCCGGCGCGCGCCGGGCCGCCGCCTTGATCTCGACGCGCCACTCGGTCTCGGTCTGGACGACGCCCTCCCAGCGGTAGACGCTGGTGAGCGGGCCGACGATCTGGGCGCAGGCGCCAAGCCGGGCCTCGATCGCGCCGGTGGCGAGCGCGCGGGCGGCTTCCTCGGACCCGGCGGTGGTCGTCACGACAACGTGTTCCATAAGAGTCACCCTACCCGGAAATCGGAATTCGGCATGCCGAAAACGCATTTCCGCCCGGCCGACAAAACAAATGGATCGCCACCAAAACCGTCGATTCGCAAATCCGATCTCCTTGAATCCTCTGAACGCGCCCTTTATCGTTGCAGAGGAAGGGGCGTGAGAAACCGATGTCACCCGCGATGTGGGCGCTGATCAGCGCATTCGGCCTAGTGCTTGCCGTCGAGCTGCCGGACAAGACATTGGTCGCCACCCTGGTGCTGACAACGCGTTTCCGTGCCGCTCCGGTATTCGCCGGCGTCTGCGTCGCATTCGCCGTGCAATGTCTCTTCGCTGTCCTGTTCGGCAGCGCGCTGAAATTGCTGCCGGAAATCCTGCTGGCCGCGATCGTGGCCGTGCTGTTCGGGATCGGCGCGTTCATGCTGCTGCGCGAAGGCTTCACCCCTGGCAAGGACGGCGGCGAGGACGCCTCGCGCTCCGGGCCGTCTGCCGCGACTTTCGCGCGGTCGGCGCTGACCTCGTTCGGCGTGCTGTTCGCCGCCGAGTGGGGTGACGCTTCCCAGCTCGCGACGGCCAGCCTGGCCGCGCGGCTCGGTCAGCCGTTCGCGGTCGGTCTCGGCGCTTTCGTCGCTTTGGTCACGGTCGCGGGGCTGGCGGTGTTCATCGGCGCGAAGGTGCGCAGCCGGATCCGGCCGAAGCTGATTCAGCGCGTCGCGGGCTTCATTTTCGCCGGGTTCGCCCTTTTCGCGGCCATTCAGGCACTGTTGCTCGCGTAATTTTTGGCTCTCACAGGTCCGCTCGGTAGCCTGGACAGAACGTCCAGATGAACCAGCGATGAACTGGAGCCTGCTCTGAGCACCCCCGTCTCCCCCGTGCACGGGCGGCTCGCACTCGCCGGAATGGCCGTCGCGGTCGCGATCGCGGCCGATCTGCACCTGCGGCTGTCGAGCCGGATCAGCCCGGTCTGGCACACGCTCAGCGAGTACGTCTACGGCGGCTCGTCGGCAGCGCCGCTGTTCAGCGCGATGTGCCTGGCGCTCGCGCTCGGCTCGGTCGCGCTGCTGGCCGGCATCGCGAAGGCGCGCCGTCAGCGCTCGGTGCTCGTGTTGCTCGGTGTCTGGAGCCTCGGCCTGCTGATCGTCGCCGCGTTCCCGGTCGACCCGGAGGGCGCGGCGCGTTCGCTGTCCGGGCAGGTGCACAACTACGCGGCGCTGGCCGCGTTCATCGCGCTGCCGTCCGCGGCGCTGACGCTCACCCGCGCCGGCAACGTGAACTGCCCGTGGGAACCGCGCCGGACGACCATCCGCAGGCTCGCGACCGCGAGCATCGTCAGCATCGCGCTGGTCTTCGGCGGCTTCCTGTTCAAGCTGCTCACCGGCCCGCAGCTGACGCTCGGCCTGTTCGAGCGGCTGCTGTTCACCATCGACCTGGCCTTGCTGGCGACCATGGTGCGGCCACTGCTCAGCGCAGCACCTCGGTGAGCGCGGCGGCCGCCTCCACCACCTGAGGCCCGACGACGGTCTCGTCCAGCGTCTCCAGCGACACCACGCCGACGCTCGCGCGCAACCCCGGCAATCCGCGCACGGGAGCCGCGACGCCGACCGCGCCCGACTGCAGCTCGCCGACGGTCGTGATCCACGCTTGGCGGTCGGACGGCCGCAACGCCATCGCCTTCCCGGCGGCGCCCGCGGTGAGCGGATGCCTGCTCCCGACCCGGTACGCGACGTGGAAGTTGGTCCACGACGGCTCCACCACGGCGACGGCCTGCGCCTGATTGCCTTGCGCGACGGACAGGTGCGCCGTCGCGCCGACCTTCTCGGCCAGGTCGCGCAGCACCGGATGCGCCGCCTGCCTCAGCTGCGGCAGCACCTCGCCCGCCAGCCGCAGCAGCCCGACGCCGAGCCGCACCTTGTTCCCGTCACGCCAGACGAGCCCGCGCTCGGACAGCGGGACCAGCAGCCGGTAGACGGCCGCGCGGCTGGCCCCGATGGCGACCGCGAGCTCGGAGATGGTCGCCGCCTCGCCACCGGCGTCCGCGACCGCCTGAAGCAGCGCGAGCCCGCGATCGAGCGTCAGCGACCCCTCGGTCACAACAGCCCGAGTTCCCCGAGATCGGCGACCGGCTCGTCGAACGAGGCCGCCGCGTAGGACGCGAAGAGCCCGCGCACGGCCTTGGCGGCCGGCTCGGACAGCGATTTCGCCTCCTTCGCGAGCGCGTCGCCGTCCGTCGACTCGAGCGCGGCACGCACGTCACCACCGGACAGGCAGCGGGCGGACGCCACGATCAGGTTCAGGAAGCCGTGATGGACGAAGCCGGAGTCCTCCGCGGTATGCCGCACCGCGCGGTGCAGGCTGTTCGTCGCCTTGAAGGACGCGCCCTCGGCGCCACTGACCACCGACAGGAAGTCGGCGACCTCGTCGACGCTCGGAAAGTTCTCGCCAGCCTGGCCGCCGCAGCGGATCTTCGGCCAGCTGCCGTGCTCGATCACCTTCCGCACGCCGTCGAGCCAGCCGACCCCGCGCCGCGGCTCGACCACGCGGATGACGTCCTCCGGCACGAACTCGGAGACGCGCTCCAGCCAGACCTCGTCGACGTCCGACGGCGCCGGCATCTCGACCATCCGCAGCGCGAGCAGCTCACTGCGCGACTCGACGATCGAAATGGCCTTCGGCACCCCGCCGAGCCCGGTGTCGATGATCAGCGAAAGCGGCAGCGGCTGCTTCGGCTTGATCTTGATCAACTCGGTGATGAGCTCGGGCAGGCGCGACGCCTGACACAGGAAAACACCCAGCACACCGGCGTGTTCGCCGGCCCTCGTCTCGAAGTGCGCCCGCAGCGCGTCCGGCATCTTCACCTCGGCGGGAGGGAAGAGCGCCGAGTCGTCGACAAGCCGCGCGAAGAGGGGAGGAGTTCCACGGGGACCTGGAGGAGTGAGTTCCACAGCGCTTGACACAGCTGACACGCTAGTAGCGTACGCTAAGAGGACAAAATCGTTCGATAGTCGGACACTTCTACGGAGCGAATCGATGCCTTACTACCGTCGGGTAGGCGAGATCCCCCACAAGAGGCACACCCAGTTCCGCAATCCCGAAGGCGGGCTGTACGCGGAAGAGCTGATGGGCGTGGAGGGTTTCTCCAACGACTCCGCACTGCTCTACCACCGCGGCCTGCCCACCGCGATCGTCGACGCGGTCGCCGTCCCCGAAGACCGCGGGCCGCTGCAGCCGAACCACCCGCTCAAGCCGAGGCACTTCAAGTCGCAGGACCTCAAGTTCGGCGCGGACGCCAACGCGGTCGACGACCGGCGCCGCCTGTTCGGCAACGCGGACGTGACGATCGGCTTCGTGGTCGCGACCGCGCCCAGCCCGCTGTACCGCAACGCGATCGGCGACGAGCTGCTCTACGTCCAGCGCGGATCGGCTCGCCTCGAGACCATCTACGGCGTGCTCGACGTCGCGGACGGCGACTACGTGGTGATCCCGACGTCTTGTACCTATCGGGTGATTCCCAACGGTGAGATCACGCTGATGGCGCTGGAGGCGCGCGGCCACGTCGGCCCGCCGAAGCGCTACCTCTCCAACAAGGGCCAGTTCCTCGAGCACTCGCCGTACTGCGAGCGCGACATCCGCGGCCCCGAGGCGCCGCTGCTCGTCGAGGGTGAGGACGTCGAGGTGCTCGTGCGCCACCGCGCCGGGCTGACGAAGTACACCTACGCCACCCACCCGTTCGATGTCGTTGGCTGGGACGGTTGCCTTTACCCGTGGGTGTTCAACATCCGCGACTTCGAGCCGATCACCGGCCGCGTGCACCAGCCGCCGCCCGTGCACCAGACGTTCGAGGGCCCGAACTTCGTGGTCTGCTCGTTCTGTCCGCGCAAGGTCGACTACCACCCCGAGTCGATCCCGGTGCCGTACAACCACGCGAACGTCGACTCGGACGAGCTGATGTTCTACGTCGGCGGAAACTACGAGGCCCGCAAGGGTTCCGGCATCAGCATCGGCTCGCTGTCGCTGCATCCGTCGGGCTTCACGCACGGCCCGCAGCCGGGCGCGGCGGAGGCTTCGATCGGCGCGGACTACTTCGACGAGACCGCTGTCATGATCGACACCTTCGCCCCGCTGGAGCTCGGCGAGGCCGCGGACGCGTCCGAAGATCCCGGATATGCCTGGACCTGGTCACGCAGGGGTCCTAACGGTTAGGCAACGCGGGGCTGCTCCGCATCGTGTCACTGGAGAATGGTGTTCCAGCGGCACAATGCGGAGGTCCGATGTCCCGCAAGACCCTCTCGTTCCTCGCGGCGATCGTGGTGGCCATCGGGCTGATCGTCGGCCTGCGTCTATGGACCTCTGACGACACCGCTTCCGACCAGCCCAAGTGCACCGGCGCCGACTCGGTGAAGCTGTCGATCGCGTCGTCGCCGGAGAAGGCGGGCATCGTCGGCCAAGTCGCGAAGGACTACAGCGGCCGGACGGTCGCCGGTCGCTGCGTGGAGGTCGAGGTCAAGTCGAAGAGCTCCGGAACGGCCATGCAGGCGCTCGCGCGTGGCTGGAACGAGGCCGTCGACGGGCCACGCCCCGATGTCTGGACGCCTGCCGCGTCCGGCTGGGTCAACCTGCTCAAGCAGCGGCTGGCCGCCGCCGACCGGCCGTCGATCGTGGCCGACGGCGAGCTGCCGTCGGTCGCCAACGCGCCGCTGGTCATCGCCATGCCGAAGCCGATGGCCGAGGCGCTCGGCTGGCCCGGCAAGGGCATCGGCTGGCGCGACCTCTCCGCGCTCGCGACCGACCCGCAGGGCTGGGCGAAGTACGGCCACCCGGAGTGGGGCAAGTTCAAACTGGGCAAGACCAATCCCAACATTTCGACCTCCGGCCTCAACGCCACGATCGGCGCGTACTTCGCGGCCACCGGGACGTCGTCCGACCTCACCGCGGCCGACATCGAGAAGCCGGACGTGCGCGCCTTCGTCAAGAACGTCGAGCAGTCGATCGTGCACTACGGCGACAACACGCTGACCTTCCTGACGAACCTGCTCGCCGCCGACGACCGCGGCGCCGCGATGTCCTACATCTCCGCGGTCGCGGTCGAGGAGAACTCGCTCGTCGGCTACAACCAGGGCAACCCGACCAACGACCCGGCGAAGGCGGGCGCGCACCCGCGGCCGAAGGTGCCGATCGTCGCGGTCAACCCGAGCGACGGGACGCTGAACTCCGATCACCCGTACACGGTGCTGACCTGGGCCGATGACGTGCACAAGCAGGTCGCGGCCGATTTCCTGACCGTGCTTCGCGGCGAGGACGCGCAGAAGAAGCTGCTCGACGCGGGTTTCCGCGGCTTCGACAACAAGACCGGGCCGCAGGCGACCTCCGACAACGGCGTCCAGGCCGACGCGAAGCTCAACCTGATCCGCCCGCCGGGCCCGCCGGTGCTCGACAAGCTGCTCGGTTCGTGGGGCGAACTACGCAAGAAGGCCAACGTGCTGCTCGTCGTCGACGTCTCCGGCTCGATGAGCGACGCGGTCGGCGGCACCGGCAAGAACAAGATGGATCTCGCCAAGCAGGCGGCCATCTCGTCGCTCGGCCAGTTCTCCGACAGCGACCAAGTGGGGCTTTGGTCGTTCTCGACCAAGCTCGACGGCGACAAGGACTACCGAGAGCTGATCCCGATCGGCCCGATGGCCAGCCGCCGCGACGACATGAAGAACCGGCTCAGCGGGCTCATCCCGCAGGGCGGCACCGGCCTCTACGACTCGTCTCTCGCCGCTTATCAGTACGTGAAGCAGCATCTGGACGTGAACGCGATCAACGCGGTCGTCGTGCTCACCGACGGCCGCAACGAGGACCCCGGCGGTATCGACATCGACAACCTCACGGCGCAGCTGCGTGCCGAGAGCGGCAGCGAGACCGTTCGGCTGTTCACCATCGCTTATGGGTCTGACGCCGACCAGGACATCCTGAAGCGGGTTTCGCAGGCCACGGACGCCTCGGAGTACGACTCGTCCAAACCGGACACGATCGACCAGGTCTTCACCGCCGTCATCTCGAACTTCTGAGTCAGAATCGCTTATGCGCTTCGGCAAGGAGCTGATCGACCGATGGGGCCTGCTGCTGGCCGCCTCCTCGGCGGGTGCGGCGTGGGCGGTCCAGCTGCCCGCGTTCGCGGCCATCGGGGTGGGTGTCGTCGTGCTCGCCGCACGCGCTGGCGTCGCGTCGCTGAGCCGTGAGCCTCGGAAGCCACTCGCGGCCCCGCTCCCCGATGTCGACGAGCGGTCGGACGAAGGGCGCTGGCTCACCAGGGCGCGAGCGGCCGCCGGCGGCTTCGAGTCGATCAGTGAGTCTCTTGTGGACGGTCCGTTGGCCGACCGCGTCGGCTCGATGGGCGGCACCGTCCAGGAAACGGTGACGACGCTGCACCGGCTCGCCGGCCGGGCGTCGACCACGGGAAAGGCGCTGGGGCGGATCGACGCCGCGGCGCTGGCCGCCGAACGGTCACGGCTGAAAGCCAACCTGCGCACGGCGACCGACGACGTCCGCCTGGACCTTCAGCAGGCGATGGACGCGGTGCAGACCCAGCTGGATGTGCACGCCAGGCTCACCGGCGCGCGGACCAAGCTGCTCGCGCAGCTGCAGTCCGGCGCGCTCGGGCTGGAGAGCCTGGTCGCCAGGGTCGTCGAGCTGTCGGCGGTGACCGATGACGCGCACGTCGACACCCTCGCGATCACCGAGCTGACCGACCAGCTCGAAGGCATCAGGCGCGGCGTCGTCGAAACCGAGGAGGCGACCAGGCGGTCACTGGGCGGCTAGCCGGACCCCGAGCGCGACCAGCAGGCCACCGGTGACCGTGTCGATCGCCCGGCGGACCCGGCGCTTCGTGAACATCCGCCGCATCGCGCCGACGACGTTCGCCACCACGGTGAACCACACGACCGTCACCGCGACCGGGACCAGCACGAAGAACGCGGCGTTGGCGAAGCTCGCGTGCGCGGGCAGGAACTGCGGCACGAGCGCGACGAAGAAGACCGCGCACTTCGGGTTGAGCACATTGCCGACCATGCTCTGCCGGAAGGCACGCGTGCTGGTCCCGTCGGCGCGTGGCAGCTCCGTGTATTCGCCGCGCCGCGCGGCTCGCAATGCCTGAACGCCGAGGTAGAGCAGGTAGGCCGCGCCGATCAGCTTGACCACGAGGTACGCCTCCGCGGACGCCGCGAGCAGACCGGCGAGCCCGAAGACGGCGACGACCGACCAGACGAGCACGCCCGCCGCCACCCCGAGCATCGCGGCGAGGCCGCCTTTGCGGCCGGAGACCAGCGAATGCCTGAGCACCATCGCGAAGTCCGGGCCGGGCGACATCGCCGCCAGCAGGACCACACCGGCGAAACCGAGAACTTGCCCCCAAGTCGTCATGCCGTCGACGTTAGCCCAGTTTCACGGTGCCGATCAGTGGATAACCGGGCAGCCCGACCTGGACGCGGCCGAGTCGCGGCGTGCCGAGCACCCACAACCGGCCGGTCCCCTCGACGTTCACCAGCAGGTTGACGTTGACCCGGTTCATGGTCAGCGGCACCTGCCTGCCATCGGGGAGCTGGACACGGCCGTGTCCGCTCGCCACCAGCGTGCCGGTGTACTGGATCGGCGCGTCCAGCACGGCCGCCAGCTCGGTCCAGTGCGAGGCGCGCATGGCGTTCCGCATCGCCAAGATCGTCTTGGGGACCATGAGCGTGATGACCAGCAGGACCACGGCCATCGCCAAGACCGGCACCCGCGCGAGGTCGTTGTCGTAGTCCAACGCCAGCCAGACGATCCAGCCGACGGCCAGCAGCCTGGTGATCGTGCCGACCACCAGCACCCGGTTCAGCGCCCGCGCGAACGCGTGCAGCACGGGATCGGCGCTCGGCGGCTGCGGCGTCCGCTGGACGCTCATCGGCTGAGAGCCCGGCGCCGGCTCCTGGCGGACCTTGGCGGCGTGGCCGGTGAACCCACCGGGCAGCGCGAGCATCAGCCAGCCATCGCTGTCGGGCCCGAGCACCCAGATCCGGCGGAGCCCGGCGATGAGCACCCGGTTCGGCTCCGACATGCGGCCGACCGCCCAGCCGCCTTCCGGTAGCGGGACGCTCACCTTCGACTTCGCCACCAGCACGGCGCCCTCGGCCAGCGGCACCTCGCGGAAGTACGCGTCCTGCAACCCGAGTACCCGTCGCACTCCCGCGAACCAGCCGTACAGGACGACGGCCCAGATGTAGAGGAAAAGCACGATGGGAATCGCGAACAGCAGGACCTTGTCGAGGTACCACGCCGCGAACACCATCACCGCGATGAAGAACGGGAAGGTGATCATCAGGGTGATCGACTTCTTCCGCGCTGCGGAGACTTGGCCGCTCATCACGGGATCGGCGCCCGCCGGCTGGTCGGTCCGCACCTCGCGGACCTGCACACGCTCTGTTTCCACTGGTCAATCCCCCTGGTGTTGGTTCAGCGGCAGGATATCCGTCACCCTCTCGCGGGGCTTCACAAATTCGCCAAAGTCAGGTTAGGCTCACCTAAGTAGGAGGTGAGCCGTGACCGAGACATCCATCAGGCGCCCGCCGGCGCCGAACCCCGCGGAGCGCGCGAAGACCATCGCCACCCGCAACGGACCGGCGACGTTGATGCCCACCGTCGAGCCCGAGAACCGGCAGACCGAACGGGTCGTCCCCGTGCTGCACCACGTGCATGTCAGCGGCAGCGTGAGCGTCCTGCTGCCGGACGACCACTCGATGGTCACCGCCACGAAGACCACCTCACGCGGCGAGCTCGCCGTGATGGTCGAGCTGACCGACAACGCGCCGATCGACCTGCGCGAGCCGGTCCGCGGCCTGCTGTGGATCACCGGCTGGCTACGCCCGCTCAAGCCGGACGCGGCGCGCGCCCGCGCCATCTCGATCGCGGAGACCCGCCCTGACCATCGGCTGCTCGACGTCGGCCACGGCATGACGTTGCTGCGCCTGACCCCGGCCTCACTCGTGCTCGCCGACGCCGAGGGCACCCACTCGCTGCGGCCGCACATGTTCAGCGCCGCGGCGCCTGACCCGTTCCACGACTACGAGACCCAGTGGCTGCGCCACCTCGAAACCAGCCACCCCGACGTCGTCGACCAGCTCGCGAAGCACCTCCCGCCAGCGCTGCGCGACGGCGTCATCCGCCCGCTCGGCCTCGACCGCTACGGCCTCCGCCTGCGCGTCGAAGCCGACACGGGCGACCACGACGTCCGCCTCGCCTTCTCCCGCCCGGTCGACGGCCCACCCCAGCTCGCGGCCGAACTCCGCCGCCTGGTCGGCTGCCCCTTCCTAGCCCGCCGCACCCCCTGACCACGGGAAAAAATCCCAATGTGGCATTGGTCAGTTTTCAGGCCGCCAATGTGGCTTTCGTCAGCTCAAACCTGACGAAAGCCACATTGGGATTTTTTTACCTGGGCGGGTCTCAGGCGAGGGAGGCGGGGAAGCCGCCGGTGGCGATGGGGCCCCACCGGTCGATCGTCACGCGGATGAGGCTTTTTCCTTGGCGGGTCATGGCTTCGCGGTATTCGTCCCAGTCGGGGTGCTCGCCCGAGATGCTGCGGAAGTACTCGACCAGCGGCTCGACCGAGTCGGGCAGGTCGAGCACCTCGGCCGAGCCGTCGAGCTGGACCCACGGGTCGTTCCACTCGTCGGAGATCACGCAGGCGGACACCCGCGGCGAGCGCCGGATGTTCACCACCTTCGCGCGTTGGGGGTATGTCGAGATGACCAGGCGGCCTTCGGAGTCGACGCCACAGGTGACCGGCGAGAGCTGCGGCCCGCCGTCGGCCCGGGTGGTCATCAGGATGGCGCGGTGGCGGGTGCGCAGGAATTCGACGAGTGCTTCGCGGTCGACTTTGCTGGTGGTGGCGATGTTGCGAGACATGCTTCGAAAGGTAACGTGCGCGGGTGCGTCAATGGCTGAACCCCGAGCGTCCGACACTGCCAGAGCAGATCGAGGATCCCGCCGAGCGGCGCGCGATCATCATCGAGCTGTGGATCGTATTCGGGATCACGCTCGGCCTGTCCGGCGCGCGGAGTCTGCTGTCCCTTGTGGACTCTCTGCTGAAGCCGGTTCCGCTGAAGCAGCAACAGGTCGCGATCAACGTGCCGCAGGCGACGCTCGATCTGGTCGATCTGCTCAAGCAACTGCTCAGCGCCGCGCAGCTGGTCGGCTGGGGCGCGCTCGGGGTGTACTTGCTCTGGCGGGCGGGACTGAAGCTCAAGGACATCGGTCTCGACAAGCGGAAACCCCGCCGCGACCTGCTGCACGGCGTCGGGCTGGCCGCGCTGATCGGGATTCCCGGGCTGGTGCTGTATTTCGTCGGCTACGCGCTCGGCTTCAACCTGGCCGTGCTGCCGTCGACGCTCGGCGACACCTGGTGGCGGCCGATCACCTTGACGATCTCCGCGTTCGGCAACGCGTTCGCCGAGGAGGTGCTGGTGGTCGCCTACTTCCTGACCAGGCTGCGCCAGCTCGGCCTGCGCGAGAACTCGTCTTTGCTCACCGCGGCGGTATTGCGCGGGTCATACCACCTTTACCAAGGCTTCGGCGGATTCATCGGCAACTTCGTGATGGGCCTCGTCTTCGGCCGGTTCTGGCAGAAGACCAACCGTCTTTGGCCGCTCGTCGCCGCGCACACCGTGCTCGATTTCGTGTCGTTCGTCGGTTACGCGCTGCTGAAGAACAAGATCTCCTGGCTACCCTAGAGCGCCAGCGGCGCCGAGCCGAACGCGACGTTGAACCGGTCGCACCAGATGACCACACTGCGCAGCCCGGCCAGGTTCGCGTCCGCCGGGATCGGGTAGTTCTGGTTCCCGTCGGTGGCCTTGAGCGAGCCCAGCTTGACGACCCGGCCGTCGTCGTATTTGCCCCACGAGCCGCCCGCCGCCGCGTCGGTCAGCCAAACGTGCAGGTCAGGACCATCCGACGAGGACAGGCCCTCCAGCCGCAACACTCGCGACCCGCCGACGTCGAGCACTCGCGCCGTTCCCTTCGTCTCGTGCTCCTGGCTGACGAATGTTCCTGAGGCCAGCTCCACGGGCGCCGGCGCCGGCTTTTCCACCGGCTGGGAAGCGGTGACGACCGGCAGCGACTCGTCGAGGTTGCTGTGCGTGAACGCGCGCCATGGTTCGAACACCCACAGTCCCGCCACGAGCGCCACCACCGCGATCGCCAGCACGAGTTTGGTGCTCTTTTTCCGCAAGAGGGCACGCATCCGTCAACTCCATTCCGCCACCCGGTCAGATTCTTCTATCAAAACGGCCGGATGCGTTCTTTATCATCCCCATTTCCCTTACCGAGTCATTACGCTCGTCTACCGTGATCAGTGAATCCGCAAGCGCGCCCCGCGTCGACAGCGAAGTCGGACCGCTCCGCGCGGTTCTGCTCCACCGGCCGGGAAACGAGCTCAAGAGGCTCACCCCGCGCAACAACGACCAGCTCCTGTTCGACTCGATCCCGTGGGTGGACCGCGCGCAGGAGGAGCACGACGCGTTCGCCGAGGTGCTGCGCGGGCGCGGCGTCGAGGTGCTGCTGCTCGCCGACGCGCTACGGACCGCGCTGGAGGACCCGCGCGCGCACGCGGCCGGGGTGCACGCGGCCGTCGACGACCGCAGGCTCGGCAACGACCTCGGCGACTCGCTGCGCTCCCATCTGTCCGGTGTGGACGCGCCGGCGCTGGCCGAAGCGCTCATGGCGGGCATGACCTTCGAGGAGCTGCCGAGTTCCGAGGGCGCGTCGCTGGTGCGGAAGATGATCCACCCGCACGACTTCGCGGTCGATCCGCTGCCGAACCTGCTCTTCACGCGCGATTCGTCGGCGTGGATCGGCGACCGCGTCGCCATCTCGTCGCTGACGATGCCAGCCCGGCGCCGCGAGACCGCGCTGCTCGACCTCATCTACGCCTACCACCCTCGGTTCCGGCACGCCGCGCGCGCGTACGGCGCGCACTCGGCGCCCATCGAAGGCGGTGACGTCATGCTGCTTTCGCCCGGCGTGCTCGCCATCGGCGTCGGCGAGCGCACCACGGCCGCCGGAGCGGAGTCGCTCGCCAGGTCCGTCTTCGCCGACGACATCGCGCACACCGTGCTCGCCGTGCCGATCGAGCAGTCGCGCGCGACCATGCACCTGGACACCGTGTGCACGATGGTCGACCGCGACGCGGTGGTGATGTACCCGCTGTCGCGCGACTCGCTGACCGCGTTCACCATGCGCCCGAAAGGCGAGGGCTCGGTCGAGGTCGACGGCCCGAAGCCGTTCCTGACCGCGGCGGCCGAGGCGATGGGCATCGACAAGCTGCGGGTGATCGATACCGGCCTCGACCCGGTCACCGCCGAGCGTGAGCAGTGGGACGACGGCAACAACACGCTCGCGCTCGCGCCCGGCGTGGTCGTCGGCTACGAGCGCAACGTCGAGACCAATGAACGGTTGCTCGCCGCCGGTATCGAGGTGCTGCCGATCGCAGGCTCGGAGTTGGGTTCCGGCCGCGGCGGACCGCGCTGCATGTCCTGCCCGGTTCAGCGCGATCCGCTGTAAATAAGATAAGCCTCACCTAATTGATTTGCAAATCAATTAGGTGAGGCTTACCAAAATTAGTGTCCCCTCGCTTTGGGAATGGTAGCCTAATAGGGGGTAGATCACCAGTTCAAATTGGAAAAACTGGACTGGTTCCATTATCGTTATGGGCATGGCCCTCCTCAAGAAAGAACCGCGCTCGAAGTTCTACGAACTGCTGCAGGCGCAGGTGCACAACGAGTTCAACGCCTCCCAGCAGTACATCGCGCTGGCGGTCTGGTTCGACGCCGAGGACCTGCCCCAGCTCGCCAAGCACTTCTACCGGCAGTCGGTCGAAGAGCGGAACCACGCGATGGCGCTCGTGCAGTACATGCTCGACACCGACCACCACGTGGAAATCCCGTCGACCGGAGAGGTCCGCAATGACTTCTCCGACGTGAGCGAACTGCTCCAGCTCGCACTCGAGCAGGAAAAGGAAGTCGCCGCCGACATCAAGCAGATCGCCAAGGCCGCGCGCGCCGAAGAGGACTACATGGGCGAGCAGTTCACCCAGTGGTTCCTCAAGGAGCAGGTCGAGGAAATCGCCGCCATGAACACGCTGGTGACCATCGCCAAGCGCGCGGGCGGGAACCTTTTCGAAATCGAGGCGCATCTGCACCGCGAGACCGTCGGGGACGGTGGCGGCGACCCCGCCATGCCGCCGGTCGCGGGCGGCGCGCTGTAGGACCGGCACGACTGCTCCCACCACAAGAAGAACCCGGGCCCTCCCCCTGTGGATGGCCCGGGTTCTTCCTTGTACGGACTGCCTAGGCGCCGCAGCCCTGACCGTTGTTGGTCTTCAGGACCAATCCCTTGACCTTCCCCGAGCTCAGCGCGAACTCATAGCTGGTGCTGCCCAGGTTGACGCTGAGTTTCGGCGCGGTCGTGGCGTTCGTGTAGATCTTCGTGACGTCTTCCACCGTCGAGCCGGTCCCGACGCCCTCCGGTGTGTGCGACAGCATCGGCAGGATCTGCGTGACCCCGGACGTGTCGGACAGGTAGACCCGGATGTCGCCCGACTGCCCCGACACGTTGGCGACCGTGCCGAATACGCAGGGGCTGCTGCCCGACTCCTTCTTGAACGTGATCCCGGTCGCCGTCAGCTGCGCCTCGGTCATCCCGAGCGCCAGGTTGCCGATCCCGGAATGCCCCAGCACTTGTCCGGTCAGCACCTTGGCCGGCCCGTCCGGGTTCGCGGAGCCGCTCGACGGCGTGGTCTTCGGCGAGTTCGAGCTGGTGGCAGCCGCGGAGGTGCTCGACGACGTCTGTCCCGGCGACGCGGGCGACACCGTCCCGCCCACCTCGCCGGTCGGCGGCGCGCCACCGGTCGCGAGGGTCTGGGTGTCTCCCGGCGAGAGCGCGGCCTGCGTGTCGCGTTCCTGCACCTTCGCGAACGTGACCCCGCCGACGACCAGTACGGCCGCCACCGCGGCGCCACCGGCGGCGGTGATCGCCTTGCGGCGGTTCCGCCGCCGTCGCGCACCCGCGACGATCGTCTCGCTCGCATCCGCCTTGGGCTGGAGGCCACCGAGCCGGTCGTCGGCGAACAGCAGCCGCAGCTTCGCGTCAAGCTCGTCATCGGACGCGATCAACTTGCCTCCCTCCCTTCGCGGATCTCCGGCAGCGCCAGCTTCGTACGCAGCGATGCGATGGCCTTGCTCGCCTGACTCTTCACGGTGCCCTGTGTGACGCCGAGCGTGGCCGCGATCTCCGCCTCGGACAGTCCCTCGTAATAACGCAGGACCATCACCGCTCGTTGCCGCGGCGGTAGCGCGCGTAGCGCTTGCCACAGTGGCTCGTGTTCGAACGGGTCGGCCGGCGCGAACGGCTGGGTGTCCGGCAGGTCGGCCACCAGGTTCTCACGCCGGGTGCGGCGCCAGCGGCTGACGTGCGCGTTCGCCATCGAGCGGCGGACGTAGGCGATCGGGTCGCCGGTCTTGCGCTGGACGTGCGTCCAGCGTGAGCCGATCTTCTCGAGCACGGTCTGGACCAGGTCGGCGCCGTCGTGCGGGTTGCCGGTGAGCGCGTAGCCGTAGCGGAGCAGCCCGGGCAGGCTCGCCTCGACGAAGGAGCTGAAATCGACCAGCTCCGACACTCTCCCACCCGTCACGGACCAGGCTTCCGACCCGGGTAGCGCGGTAGCCGCAGCGGTCACCGCGTCGCCTCCCTCCAGCACGTCTCTTGGCGTCGCTCTGTCGCCACCCGGAAAACGCACCACAGCCCCCAGAGGTTGCCTTCACATCGCGCTCAGTTGGAAAAGACGTCCGATGAACGCTCTCGTTCCGTTTTTCGTCAACGCCGCGCAAGTGTTACCGGAAGCCGGAATCTGCCGTCGCCGTCCGCCGGGAAATCATGCACCGCGAGCACCGCCACCTGCGGAATCGGTCCATAGACGTGCGGGAACCAGACGCCGTCGGGCTGCTCGGGAACCCCCGGCTCCCACCGTAGCGGGACGTCCAGTTTCGCGGGGTCGATTTCCAGCAGAACGAGCCCGCTCTGCCCGGCGAAAAGCGCGTTGGCCGGCAGATGCAAGGTGCCGAAATCAGAGCAGTGGATGAATCCGGCGTCCTCGAGCGAAGCCGCCCGATAACTGCCGCCATCAGACACCGCCGCCCACTCGGCGGCGGTGCAGATGTGCAGGATCACCGCAGGGTGAGCTGGCGGCCGATGAGACCGTCACGCGAGCGGCGCTCGGCGGCGTTCAGCGGCTCGGTGTCGAGCGACTTCAGCGCGCCGTCCAGCCGGGTGCCGAGCTGCGCCGCGCCATCGGCCCACTCACGGGCGTGCGCCTCGGTGTCGAGGTCCCACACCGGCACGAGCAGCCCGTGCGCACGGAACGAACCCGCGTAACGCGAGCCCTCGCCGAGGCCGATCTCACCGGCGGCCGACAGCCGCGCAAGCGCTTGCAGCAGCAGGTTCTCCGGCTCGGGACGCACCCAGCGCAGGTGCGCCTTCTCGCCGGCGAGCACCCAGTACGAGCCGGTGCCGAGCCGCTCGGTCGGCATGATCGCCGAGTTGGCCCGCTCCAGCGAGAGCGCGACCTCACCGCTGGCGTCGGCGTCCTCCGGCAGCCACCACGCGAAGTCCTGGTGCAGCTCGACCTCGAGCTCGGCTTCGGCGACCAGCAGGTCCTGCAGCCGCTCGCCCTCACCGGGCTCGCTCAGCGTGTCCGGCACGGCCAGCACGTCGCCGGGCTTGGCGTCGAGCACCCACTTGAGCGCGCGGCCGAGGTCGCGGGAGATGTCGGAGGACCGGGTCTGCACCTGCATCCCGATGAACGCCTCGCCATCGGAACGCACGAACGCGGCGGCGGCCATCGGCAGCACGGTGCCGAGCGTGACCTTCTTGTCGCTGCCGGAAAGCGTCAGCTTCGCCGTCGCCGAGGGAACGAACTCACGCAGCGCGATGAGCTCGGGCTCCGCGGCGAGCCCCTCGAAGGGCTGGCCGACGAAAACGTCGCGCACCTTCGGCTTGCGGTCCGTCGTCTTGGGACCCTTCTTGCGCCCGCCCTTGCCCACGTCAGCCTCCTCATAGGTTCAGCGCGATGACGCTATCGAAGGGTTACGCTCGCGCCATGTTCGACCCCCGCGACCCCGTCTTCCTGGCCGACCCGTACCCGGCTTTCGCCGAGCTGCGTGCCGAGGGCGAAGTGCACCGGCACGACGGTCTCGGCATGGCGGTGACCGTGTCGCACGCGGCGACCTCGGCCGTGCTGCGGCACCGGGGGCTCGGCCGGATCTGGAGCGACGCGCAGCCGTTGGAGCGCTTCGCGTCGTTCAACCTGCTGCACCGCAACTCGCTGCTGGAGAGCGAACCGCCCGCGCACACCCGGCTGCGCAAGCAGATCTCGGGCGCGTTCGCCCGCGGTCACGTCCAGCGGCTGAACGAGCGGATCGCCGCGCTGGCGTCGGCGATGGTGGACGAGCTCGCCGGGAAGATCGCCGCTGACGGTTCCGCCGACCTGCTCGAGTTCGTGGCTCAGCCACTGCCGGTCGCGGTGATCGCCGAGCTGCTCGGGGTGCCGCAGTCCGACGGACCGCGCATGGTCGCGTGGAGCAATGCCGTCGTGAAGATGTACGAGTACGGCATCCCCGAGTCCGAACGCGACGCGGCCGAAGCGGCGGCGGGCGAGTTCGTCGAGTACGTCCGCTCGCAAGCCACGAAGCCGCGCTCCGGCGACCTGATCAGCGACCTGCTGCGGTCGGAGCTGACGCCGGACGAGCTGGTCGCGACGGCGGTGCTGGTGCTGATGGCCGGGCACGAGGCGACGGTCAACGTGCTCGGCAACGGCGTCTCCGCGCTGCTCACGCACCGCGCGCAGTGGGAACGCCTGGTCGCGGACCGCGGCCTGCTGGACAGCTGCGTCGAGGAGCTCATCCGCTTCGACGCGCCGCTGCAGCTGTTCGAGCGGACCGCCACGACGGACGTCGAGATCGCGGGCTTCCGGCTCGCGCCCGGCGACAAGATCGGCGCGCTCCTCGGCGCGGCCGCCCGCGACCCGCTGGTCTTCACCGACCCGGACACGCTCGACATTTCCCGGTCCCCGAACGCCCACCTGGGCTTCGGCGCGGGCATCCACTACTGCGTCGGCGCCCCACTGGCGCGAGTCGAGATCTCGGCCGCACTGGATGCCCTCGCGACCCGCCTGCCCGGCCTACGCCTCGCGGCTCCCCCACCCCGGCGCCCCGAGTTCGTGATCAGGGGCCTCCAAACCCTCCCGGTCACCACCTGACCCCGGGAAAAAAAATCCCAATGTGGCATTCGTCAGATTCCAGCCAGCCAATGTGGCATTCGTCAGCTCAAAGCTGACCAACGCCACATTGGGATTTTTTCCGGGTCTAGCGGCGGGTGCCGAAGGGGCGGGTGGGGCGGAGCTCTGGGTCGGGGGCTCCGGTGACCTTGAGGACTTGGCGGGCCTTCACGTTGGACAGGGTGATGGGGGCCAGTAGCTCGGTCGTGCGGCGGACCAGGATGGCCGTGACGATGGCTAGTGCGGCGGCGGCGAAGTCGGTCAACGCGACCAGGACGACGGAGTCGGCCATGGCCTGGATGCCGTCGCGCATGCGCCACCAGAGCGCGATGACCAGCAGGAGCCAGTTCAGCACCCAGAGGCCCCACCAGGTGAAGACCAGGCGGGACGGGGTCGGGCGACGGTCACGGGAACGGCGGAGCACCGAATGCTCCAGCTCGGCCATGATCGAGCCGGCCATCACCAGGTTCAGGCCCGGCACCAGCATGCCGAGCAGGACCTCGCGCGACGTGCGGGACGGCTCTTCGCCTGCGGCATCGGCGGCCGCGACGCGGGCGACGAAGAGCCACCAGAGCGTCAAGCCCGCCGGGACCAGCGAGAAGATCGTCGCCAGCAGGCCAGCCGTCACCACGAGAGTGTCCGACGCCTGGACCACGCTCGTGGTCAGCGCCGAGCTGCGTGACTGGACGAGCAGCACGTAACGCCAGATCTCCGCGCCACCCGCCACCAGCGCCAGGCAGGCCAGGAACCACAGCGAGCCGAACGTGCTGCGCGCGATCACGCGCAGGCGCTGGACCGGGCTCTGGACGTCCGAGGCCGTGCCGGGGACCGCGGTCGGCGAACGCCAGGTCAGGTTGGGGAAACCCCACCGCGGGGTCGTCGCGTAGCGCGGCGGGCCGTGGTAGCGCTCCGGCGGCACGGCGCGGCGCTGGGGCATCGCGCCCGGCGGTGGCGTCGCCACCCACCGGACCCGGACCGGCCGATACTGCGGCGGCCGGGCCTGCTGCGGGAACTGACCTGGCTGCATGGGCTAGAGGATCTCCGGCTCGCCGCCGGATTCGCTGACGACCTCGCGGCCTTCGGCGTCCCACGACTTCATGCCGCCCGAGACGTTGACCGCGTCCCAGCCGCTGGCGTTGAGCCACGCCGTCGCGCGCGCGGACCGGCCGCCGCTGCGGCAGACCACGTAGACCGGCCCCTCGGGCAGATCGGCCAGTTCACCGACCCGCGACGGCAGCTCGCCGAGCGGAATGTGCACGGCCTTGGGCGCGTGCCCGGCCTGCCATTCGTCGTCCTCGCGCACGTCGAGCAGCACACCGTCGGCTGGCAGGTCGGCGATGTTCACGGCCGGGATTTCTGCAGGGCTCACCACGTTCTCCATGCTCCCATGGGCGGACGTATCGCGCGTGTGAGGCTAGTGCTCAACGGCTTTTTCGGCGCCGGCCCCGGTCAGCGCACGAACCTCCATCTCCGCGTACTTCTTCTCGTTGTGCTCCTTCGACAAGACGGTGCCCAACCAGCCGAGGAAGAACGCCACCGGGATCGAGACCAGACCCGGGTTGTCGAGCGGGAACCAGTGGAAGTCGACGCCCTGGATCATCGACGCGCTCTTGCCCGTCTTCGGGTCGACCGGCTTGCCGGACACCGCGGGCGAGAACACGATCAGCACGATCGTGACCACCAGGCCGCCGTAGATGCTCCACAGCGCGCCCTGGGTGTTGAACCGCTTCCAGAACAGCGAGTACAGGATCGTCGGCAGGTTCGCCGACGCCGCCACCGCGAACGCCAGCGCGACCAGGAACGCGATGTTCTGCCCGTTGGCCAGGATGCCGCCCGCGATCGCGACCGCGCCGATCACCAGCGCGGTGATCCTGGCGACCTTGACCTCGGCGTCCGGGTTCTCGACCTTGCCCTTCTTGATGACGTTGGCGTAGACGTCGTGCGCGAACGAAGCGGAAGCCGTGATCGTCAGCCCGGCGACCACCGCGAGGATCGTCGCGAACGCGACCGCCGCGATGAACCCGAGCAGCACCGGGCCACCGAGTGCCTGTGCGAGCAGCGGCGCCGCCGAGTTCACCCCGCCGGGCGCCTTGCTGATCGCCGTCGGCCCGACCAGCGCGCCCGCGCCGTAGCCGAGCACCAGTGTGAACAGGTAGAACACGCCGATCAGGCCGATGGCCCACACCACGGAGCGACGTGCGTCCTTCGCGGTCGGCACGGTGTAGAAGCGCATCAGGACGTGCGGCAGGCCCGCGGTGCCGAGCACCAGCGCGATGCCGAGCGAGAGGAAGTCCAGCTTGGTCGTGCCGGTCTTGCCGTACTGCTTGCCCGGTCCGAGTATCGCCTCGCCACCCTTGCCCGCCTTGTCGACCGCGCTCTGCAGCAGCGAAGACAGGTTGAAGCCGTACTTCCCGAGCACCCAGATGGTCATCGCGAACGCGCCGACGATGAGCAGCGCGGCCTTGATGATCTGCACCCACGTGGTGCCCTTCATGCCGCCGACCAGCACGTACACGATCATCACGACGCCGACGACGGCGATGACCAGCGCCTGGCCCGCCTTGCCCTCGATGCCGAGCAGCAGCGCGACCAGGCCGCCGGCGCCCGCCATCTGCGCGAGCAGGTAGAAGAACGAGACGACCAGCGTCGACGTGGCAGCCGCGGCGCGCACCGGGCGCTGCTTCATGCGGAACGCCAGCACGTCACCCATGGTGAACTTGCCGGTGTTACGCAGCAGCTCCGCGACCAGCAGCAACGCGATGAGCCACGCGACCAGGAAGCCGATCGAGTACAGGAACCCGTCATAGCCGTTGATCGCGATCGCGCCCGCGATCCCGAGGAACGAGGCCGCTGACAGATAGTCACCGGAGATGGCGATGCCGTTCTGCGGGCCGCTGAACGCGCGCCCGGCGGCGTAGTAGTCCGAGGCGGTCTTGCTGTTGCGGCTGGCGCGGAACACGATCACCAGGGTGATCACCACGAACACGCCGAAGATGCCGATGTTGAGCGCCGGGCTGCTGCCCGCCACGCCTGCCGCGAGTGTCATCACTCGCCCCGTTCGATCTTCGCGCGCAGTTCGTCCGCGACCGGGTCGAGCTTGCGGTTGGCATAGCGGACGTACAGCCAGGTGATGAGGAAGGTCGAGACGAACTGCAGCAGGCCGAGCACCAGGCCGACGGTGATGTTCCCGAAGATCTTCGAGGCCATGAACTCGTGCGCGTAGTCCGCCAGCAGCACGTAAAGCAGATACCAGAGGAGGAAGAGCGCCGAAACCGGGAAGACGAAGTTGCGCAGTCTCCGCCGCAACTCGACGAATTCAGGACTGGCCTGGATCCGTTCCCACTCCGTGTCATCGTTGAGGTCTTGTTCCGTGCTCATGTCGGACCTCCTCGTTCAACCATTCAGGTGACGGGCCGATCAACAAATCTAGTCGAATCCTCGTTGAGCGGCACGCTAGGGAGATCATGCTCCTGGTCAGCGAGAATGCTGATAATCCGATCGAGTGAACGACATGACTCTTCGTATAACAATCAGGTCGTCACGCTCTGACCACTCGGATGATTGACGGGATTACTTGCGGTGCCTGCCGCGGGTCGCGGGCTTGGCTTTCTCCACCTTTTCGGCCTTCTCGGCCTTGTCATGCTTCTCTTCCGCCTGACCGAACCGCGCGACCGCGCGGTCACGCATGAAACCGAGCGGATCAGGCGCGTGCAATCGCAACATGACACTGTTGAGGTCGTCCGGGACGCCGTACTTGGTCGCCCTGCTGACGAACCAGCACGTGAAGAAGGCCGACGGCACCGTGATCAGCGCGGGCTGGACGGCGAACCACGGCGCCCAGCCGCCGGTGTAGCCGCTGACGATGTTCACCACCAGCGCGGCGAGCACCATCCCGCCGCCGACCACCATGCCCGCCATCGCGCCGGGCCAGCTGAGTTTCCGCCACCAGATGCCGAGCACGAGCAGCGGCGAGAAGGTGGACGCGGCCAGCGCGAACGACATCCCCACCGAAAGCGAGATGTCCTCCGGCCGCAGCAGCACCGCCAGCGCCATCGGCGCGATCGCCACGATCCCGGTCGCCACCCGGAAGTCGCGCACCCGCCCTGGCAGCACGTCGGTCGACACCACCCCGGCGACGCTCACCAGCAGGCCGGACGAGCTGGACAGGAACGCCGCGAACGCACCCGCGGCCGTCACCGCGCCGAGGATCTGGCCTGGCAACCCCGGCAGCATCGCCGACGGCAATCGCAGCACGGCCGCGTCGGTCTTGCCGGTGACCAGCAGCTCCGGCACGTACATCCGCGACAGCGCGCCCAGCAGGGTCGGGAACAGGTAGAACAGCCCGAGCAGCAGCAGCACGTGCACGGTCGTGCGGCGCGCGGCCTTGCCGTCCGGGTTCGTGTAGAAGCGGACCAGCACGTGCGGCAGGCCCATGGTGCCGAGGAAGAGCGCGAAGATCAGCGAGTACGTCTGGGCCAGATCGGTGCCGCTGCCCGAACTCGGCCGCAGCCAGTTCGCGTTGGTCGTCGGCGCGTCGCTGATCACCGGGACCGGCGTGCCCTTCTTGAACACCAGCCTGGTGCCCTCGGCGACCGAGTGCTTGATGTCCGGCGCCCAGATCGCCTCGCCGTCGGCTGGTCCTCTGTCGACGGTCCCGTGCGCTTCGAGCGTGGTCCGCGTGGTGACGCTGACCATCACGTCGGCCTGCACGGTGACCGTGGTGTTCTCGAGGAACACCGGCGGCGCCGGATCGCCGAGCCCGCGCGTGCCGCCAGGGCTGCCGCCGGTGACGAACACCAGGCACAGCACGAACGTCGGCGCCGCGATGGCGAACAGCTTGAGCCAGTACTGGAAGGCCTGCACCACGGTGATCGCCCGCATGCCGCCCGCGATCACGTTGAACGCGACCAGGAACATCACCAGCACCGCGCCGAACCACGGCGGCACCGGAAGGATCGTCGCGAGCGTCAGCCCGGCGCCTTGCAGCTGCGGGACCATGTAAAGGATCCCGATGAAGACCACGAACGCGGTGGAGAACTTGCGCAGCGACTTCGACCCGAGCCGCGCCTCGACGAAGTCGGGCAGCGTGTACGCGCCGGACCGCCGCAGCGGCGCGGCGACGAACAGCATCAGCGCCAGATAGCCAGCGGTGAACCCGATCGGGAACCACAGCGCGTCCGCGCCTTCCTTGAGCACGATGCCCGCGACACCGAGAAAGGAGGCCGCGGACAGGTACTCACCGGAGATCGCGGCGGCGTTGCGGCGCGACCGGACGGTGCGCCGCGCGACGAGGAAGTCATGGGTGGTGACGGCGAACCGGGACGAGCGGTGACCGAGATAAAAGGTCGCCACGGCGACCAGCACGATGCCGGTCAACGCCCATGGGTTCAGCTGCACGGGGGAATCCTCGCATGAGCGCTCGGAAAACTAGTTTTCGATCATGTCCACGAAGTCTCGCTCATGTCGTTCGGCGAGCCGGTTGTACCAGATGCCGACGCCGAAGAGCAGCGGAAACGGCGCCACCCCGAGTAAAAGCCAGGGCAGCGGGACCCCGATGAGCGTGACCCGCCCGAACCCCGGCAGGAAGTAGAAGAGCGCGGGCAACGAGCCCAGCAACACGATGACCAGGCCCCACAGCAGCATCCCGGTCTTCAGCTGCGCCTTCACGAGGTCCTTGATCAGCAGTTCGCCCCAGCTGGTCTGCTCTTCGAGCTCGACCCGCGCGCGCAAGGTGCCTGCCGATTGGCGCGGGTCAGCGAGGATGACCCTGGTGCGCTTGATCTTCGGCAGCTCCGGCTGCGGCATCGGCTCGGTCGGCGCGGCGGCCACCGGTTCGACGACCGCGCGTTCCGGCGTGAGATTCGCCTTCTTGCCCAAAGTGGGGTCCGGTTCGCGGACCCCGTTCACCCGCCGGTAGTAGTCCTCGCTGGTCATCTCGCTAGCCGTTTCGGCCGGAGCCGACCAGTCGGTCCTTCAGCTCACGGGTGTGACGGCGGCTGACCGGCAGCACCTTCTCCTCGTTGCCGATGACCACCTGGTAACCGCCCTGCGCCATCCGCAGTTCGGTGATCAGCGGCAAGGCGACCAGAAAGGAACGGTGGATGCGGACGAAGCCCGCCTTCTCCCAGCGCTCTTCGAGCTGCGCGAGCGGGATGCGGACCAGGTGGCTGCCGTCGGCGGTGAACAACCGCGCGTAGTCACCCTGCGCTTCGACCCAGCGCACCGAGGAGCGCGGGATGAGCTTGGTGGTGCCCGCGAGTTCGACGGGGATGACCTCGCCGTCGTCCTTGACCGGCTCCGGGCCGCCGCCAGCCGCCTGCGGCATCGGCCGGGTGTTCAGCTTCTCCAGCACCCGCTTGACGGCCTTGTCCAAGCGTTCCTGGTTGAACGGCTTGAGCACGTAGTCGACCGCGCCCAGGTCGAAGGCGTTGACCGCCTCCTCCGAGTGGCCCGTGACGAAGACGAGCACCGGCGGCGGCTGCAACGCGGCGAACACCCGTGACATCTCCATCCCGGACAGGCCGGGCATGTGGATGTCGGAGAACACCGCGTCGACCGGCGGTAGTCCCCTTTCCTTACGGGCACGTAGTTCGTCGCCGTCGGAGGCGATGAGGCGGCGCAGGGCCTCGGAGGCGTCGACCGCACTGAACACCTTCCCGATGTTCGGGTTGCTGGTCAGGCAGTGGACTAACGCGGTCAGCCCGTGGGGCTCGTCGTCGACAGCGAGGACAACGAGCCGGCGGGTGTCATCTTGAGCACTCACAGTGATTCGCATCCTGCCTATTGCGAGTCACGATGTCCAGCCCGCCCGGCCCCCTTGCCCGGATGAGATGGAGTCGAAACCGGCCACTCAACTCTCGGTGTCAGTGTCCCCCGCGCCGGGGACACCGACACCTCGAGTAATTCAGTGTCGAAAGTGGATTTCTCAATCAGTGCGCGAAAGTAAACCAGTTCACGCTCACGTAGTCGGCTGGCTGTCCGCTCGTGAAGGTGAGATACACGTTGTGCGTCCCGGTGATCGAGCTGACGTTCGCGGGCACGGTGCGCCAGCTCTGCCAGCCGCCGGTGTTCGCGATGGCGAAACTGCCGACCGGCGCGCTGGTCAGGCTGTCGAGCCGGACCTCGACCAGTCCGCTCACGCCGCCGCCCGCACCGGACGCGACTCTCGCCTGGAACTGGTGTGCGGCGTTGCTGCCGAAAGCGACGTTCGGGTACATGGCCCAGTCGCCGTTGCCGAGCGGGCCGATGTTCTGTCCGCCGCCGGTGTCCGACGTGGTCTGCTTGGCCACGCCAGCGGACTGGGTGTACGACTCCGCCTGGATCGTGCCGTAGGCGTCACCGCCGCCGGGCCCGGTCGGGGTCGTCGGCGTGGTCGGGGTCGTCGGTGTGGTGGTCCCGCCGCCGGATCCCTTGGTCGTCACGGTCACGTAGTCGACGACCATCGGGTGGCCGGGGACGATGCCGGGGCCCGGGGTGGTGGTGCCGGAGTTGTTGTTCGGGAAGGCGCCGCCGATCGCGACGTTGAGCAGGACGAAATACCCGGCGTGGCCGGTCATCGCGGTCCAGGTGCCCGCGTCGACCTGGTTCTGGCTGACCGAGTGGAACTGCTGGCCGTCGACGAACCAGCGGAAGACCTGCGGGCTGACGCTCGCGTCCCATTCGAACCGGTAGGTGTGGAACCCGGCCTGGCAGGTCGTGCCTGGGCAGGCGCGGTTGTTCACGATGCCGGTGGTCTCGTTGCACGGGCCGCCGGGGTTCACGCCACAGTGCAGCACGCCCCAGACCGAGTTGATCCCGTTGACGTTCTCCATGATGTCGAACTCGCCGACGGACGGCCAATTCCAGTTGTTGCCGCGATACGGGCCGCCGAGCGCCCAGAACGCGGGCCAGTAGCCGAGCGCGGCGGCGCCGGTGACGTTCGGCATCTGGATGCGGCTTTCGATCCGCATCACGCCACCGGCAGGCGGTTTGAAGTCGAGCCGCTGCGTCTCGATGCGCGCCGAGGTCCAGTTGCCCGCGCCGTCGCGAAGCGGGGTGATGCGCAGGTTGCCCGCCCCGTCGAGCGACAGGTTGCTGGTGCTGTTGGTGTAGTTCTGGATCTCGCCGGTGCCCCAGTTCCCTGGCCCGCCGGGATAGGAGTGTCCGGTGTCGATGATCCAGTTCGCGCCGGACGGCAAGGTGTTCGCCCCGCCGTTGAAGTCGTCCGCGAACACGGTGGTCCAGCCCGCTTCCGGGGGTGGGACCGCGGCCTGCGCGGAGTGGATGGTGAGCGGAACGGCGATCGCTGCCGCCGCCGCGGCCGCGCCGAGCGCGGTCCACATTCGACGCCTGCGTATGGCGAAACTGACGGGCATGGGTGACCTCCTCGTCAACCCGAACCGGCCGATGCGTCAGGATTTGTTGCCGGTCACAACAAAGCCTGCGCCCATCAGAACCCAAGGTCTAGACCAGCGCCTATCCGCCATTCAGGTGAAGCTGTGACTCCTATCACATAGTGAGAGGACCGATTTGCCCGCTTCGGTTCAGAATCGTGAACCGCCGTGAAGGGGCCTCAAAGGCCGAAGCGGGACCAAGCTGCCTTGGTGGTGACGGCGTCGAGAATCGCCGATGCCGCGGCGGGCGCGCCGATGCCGAGCTTCGCGAGGAGGGCTTTTTTGGGCTCCGCAACGGAAATATGCGCGTCCGGGTACCGGTCGGCGAGGATTTCACGCAGGCTGCCGACGCCGTCGATCAACCCGAGTTCGACGGCTTTCTGACCGAGCCAGACATCGCCGGTGAAAAGATCTTCGGCGTCGGTGAGCCTCGCGCCACGACGCTCCTTCACCCACTCCACGAACAACTCATGGAGCTGGGTGTGCATCTTCTTGAGCCACTCGACGTCCTCCGGCTTTTCCGGGCTGAACGGGTCGAGCCGCGACTTGTTGGCGCCGGCGGTGTGCAGCCTGCGCTCGATGCCGAAGCGCTCCAGCAGCCCGGTGAAGCCGAAACCGCCGCTGATCACGCCGATCGAGCCGACCATCGAGGTGCGGTGCGCGTAGATCTCGTCGGCCGCACAGGCCAGCCAGTACCCGCCGGACGCGGCGACGTCCTCGCAGAAGGCCAGCACCGGCACGTCCTTCTTGTCGGCGAGCTGCCTGATGCGCTCGGCCACCAGGCCGGACTGGGTCGGCGCGCCGCCGGGCGAGTTGATCTGCAGCGCGACCGCCTTGAGCCGGTCGTGCGCGAACGCCCTGGTCAGCGCCGACTCCACGGCGGCGAGGTTGATCGCGCCCCGGCCCAGCGGTGAGGGCGACGGCGTGATGACGCCGTGCAGCTTCACCACGGCCACCACGTCTTTGTGCTCGACCCGGTCGGCCAGCATCGGGATACGGGAGGCGAGTTTGTCCGTGACGCTCATGCGCCCAGCGTACGGACCTACGACGCGTCGAGCATTCCGCTTCGCGAGCCGCTGAATTCGTCGGCGTCGCGCGCTTCCTGCTCGGGCACCTCGGCCGAGTAGTCGGGCAGGTTGGGCCGCACACCGGGGACGAACTTGGGCACCCGCAGGGTGACCTTCATGCCCGCGCCGGGCGCCGTCTCGACCATCAGCGCGTAGTCGCTGCCGAACACCTGCTGCATGCGCTGGTTGATGTTGCCGAGCCCGACGTGCGCGCCGGTCCGGTGCGAGCTGCGCAGCTCGGCCAGGCGCGACGGGTCCATGCCGATGCCGTCGTCCTCGACGCTGATCAGCGCCTCGGCGCCGTAGTCCTGCGCGATGACGGTGACCGTGCCGCCGCCCGGCTTGCTCGCGAGGCCGTGCTTGACGGCGTTCTCCACCAGCGGCTGGATGATCAGGAACGGCACGACCACGCTGAGGACCTCCGGCGCGATCTTCAGGCGCACGGTCAGCCGTCCGCCGAAGCGGGCGTTCTCGATGGTCAGGTACCGGTCGATGTTGCGCAGCTCCTCGGCGAGCGAGGTGAACATGCCCGAGGTGCGGAACGAGTAGCGCGTGAAGTCCGCGAAGTCCTGCAGCAGCTCGCGCGCCTCTTCGGGGTCGGTGCGGATCAGCGAGGAGATGGTGTTGAGCGCGTTGTAGACGAAGTGCGGCGAGATCTGCGCGCGCAGTGCCTTGATCTCGGCCTGCTGCAGCTGGTGCTTGGACTCCTCCAGCCGCGCCAGCTCGAACTGGGTGCACACGAAGTGCGCGACCGCGTCGGCCATCTGGATCAGGCGGCCGCGGGTCCGGCCGACCACGATCAGCGCGGCCTCGGTCTCGCCTTCGACGATCAGCGGCACGATGACCGCGGTGCGCATCTTGCATGTGCCGCGGTGGTTGCACGGCATCCGGTCGTGCTGCACGACCTCGCGGCGGTGCTTGCGGATCGCGTTGCCGATGGCGTCGACCAGATCGACGTAGTGGTCGTTGGCCTCGCCGTCCCAGGAGAGCAGGGTGCCTTCGCTGTCGGTGATGCCGACGGCGACGCACTTGAGCATTTCGAGCAGTTGCGTGGTGATCTTGTCGGCGGCTTCCTCGTCGAGCCCCTCGCGGAGATCGGGGGTCGCCTTCGAGAGGCCGTGGACGGCCTCGAGCACCGCGTCGTCGACCACGTTGCCCGGCCGTCGCGACTTGATCAGCAGCACCACGACCAGCACAGCGAGCAGTAGCGCGACTCCCCACGGGATGATCTGCGCAATCGGCAACCCGGACACGGCGTCAATGCTCTGCGCTCGGCCAACCGGGTGCAAGGCTTACTCTCCTACTTTCTGTGCCGCTTCGGGGACTGACGGTGGGGTCAACCCTACCCATGACCCGGGGGCTCCCTTGGTGGTCACACCCCGTATCCGTCGGCAAGGCTCTGAGCATGACTTTGAGCAGGTGGCTGACCGCGGCGACCACCGCCGCATTGCTGGGGGTAACCGCCATGCCCGCTTCGGCCTTAGGTAACGATCGGGTCGAAACCGAGATCCGGCAACTCGTCCGCGCCGGTTTCCCGGCCGCCGTGGCCGTCGTCCGGGAGGATGCAAGCGTCCGGCACTACGCGGCCGGGGTGGCTTCCCTCGGCGGGCGACCGGCCCGCGTCACCGACCGCTTCCGCATCGCGAGCAACACCAAGGCCTTCGTCTCGACGGTGGTCATGCAGCTCGTCTCCTCGGGCAGGCTGTCACTGGACGCCGATGTCGAGTCGCTGCTGCCCGGCGTCGTCCGCGGCCCGGGTTACCGGCCGTCCGAGATCACCGTCCGCCAGCTGCTGACGCACACGAGCGGCATCCATGACCCGCGCAACCCGGCGTTCTTCGACGTCTACCTGAAGCCGGGCGGCGACCGGGGCTACGTCTACACGGTCGACGAAGTGATCCGGCAGTCGCTGCTCGACCCGCCGCATGTGGAGTACTCGAACACCGGCTACCTGCTGCTGGGCCGGATCATCGAACGCGTCACCGGCCACGACGTCCGCTCCGAGATCCGCGACCGGCTCCTGCGCCCGCTCGGTCTGCGCCAGACGTCGTTTCCCCTCACGGATCCGTACCTGCACGGGCCGCATCTGCACGGCTACGACATGGCGGGCAACGACATGACCACGTTCAGCCCGTCCTACGACTGGACGGCGGGCGCGATGGTGTCCACAGTGGACGACGTCGCCACGTTCCAGCGCACGCTCTCCCCGGACCTGCCCGGCGTCGAAACCCTGCCGCTCCCCTGCCCAGGCGGCACCCGAACGGTCTGGGGTCACACCGGCGCGGGCCCCGGCTACTTCAGCTTCTCGCTCCACAGCCCCGACAACCGCCGCCAGATCACCCTGGCGCTGACCACCTACGACCTCGCCGCCGACCTCCGAGGCGACTGGGACCACGTAGCCCCCACCCGCCCAGCCGCCGCCCTGGCAGCCGCCCTCTGCCCCTGACCTGGGGGAAAAAAATCCCAATGTGGCATTGGTCAGTTTTCAGGCCGCCAATGTGGCTTTCGTCAGCTCAAACCTGACGAAAGCCACATTGGGATTTTTTTCCCGGGGTTACTTGAGGAGGCGGGACATGCGGCGGTCGGCCAGGGGTTTGCCGCCGGTCTGGCAGGTCGGGCAGTACTGGAAGGACTTGTCGGCGAAGGAGATCTCGCGGACCGTGTCGCCGCAGACCGGGCAGGGGAGGCCGGTGCGGGCGTGGACGCGGAGACCGGAGCGTTTCTCGCCCTTGAGGCGGGCGGCGGACTGGCCGACCGAGCGGGCGACCGCGCCGGTCAGTATCTCGTGGATCGCGTCGGCGAGGCGGTCGAGCGCCTCGTCGGGGAGCTTGCCCGGCGTCGCGTAGGGAGACAGCTTGGCCATGTGCATGATCTCGTCGGAGTAGGCGTTGCCGATGCCGGCGATCACGCGCTGGTCGGTCAGCGCGGTCTTCAGCCGCTCGGTGCGCCCCGAGAACAGCTCGCCGAGTTTTGCCCGGTCGAGTGACAGCGCGTCCGGGCCGAGCCGCTCGATGCTCGGCACTTCCGACGGGTCGCGGACGATCCAGACCGCCAAGCCCTTCTTGGTTCCGGCCTCGGTGAGATCGAAACCCGGGCCGCCCAGGTGCACCCGCAACGAGATCGGGCCCTTGCCCGGTTTCAGCGGCGCCGGCGCCAGCGAATCCGACCAGCGCAGCCAGCCCGCGCGGGCCAGGTGCGTGATCAGGTGCAGGTCGCCCAGGACGAGGTCGAGATGTTTGCCGTGCCGCGTCGCGTCGGTGACTTCGCGGCCGTGCAGGTCCATCGTGGACGGGTCGAACGTCTTCAGAACGCTCAGCGAGGCCACGTCGATCCGGCTCACGGACCTGCCGACGGCGTGTTCACGCAGGTGGTGGGCGAGTGCTTCGACTTCCGGCAGCTCCGGCATACGCCCAGTCTCGTTCGCTACTCGACCGGATGCAACGGCCCGTCGAAGTCGGGCAAGGAGTGCTTGCGGATGGTCTTCGCGATCTTGGTGACCTCGCCGCGCACGGTGAACATGCCGCGGATGGTGCCGACCCAGCGCTCGGACGGGTGATCGCCCGCCATGTCGCCTTCGGTCTCGGCGACCACGGTCCATGGCCTGCGCAGGATCCAGCGCAGCGGGAAGAACAGGATCACCAGCACCAGCGTCAGGATCACCCAAGCGGGGATCTTGACCCCGACCGGCGTCCACACCACCAGCACCACGGCCAGCAGCACGGTCACGAAGATCATCGCGACACCCGGGCCATAGCTACCCGCGACGTCGTGTTCGAAATCGTCCGCGGTGGCCGGTGGCCGCCACTCGAGCTGGGCCCTGACCACCCAGTCCCGGCCGTCTTCGCCCTGAACCAGCCGGTTCATCCACGTCCTCCCGCACAACGCTCGCTCCGGGTGAGCACGCTCAACCGTACCGTGATCATGACCGGGAGCGCGACTGCCAGATGCACGCAAATCCCCAGTACGAGCTACTCGGACGGCTGATCTGCGGCGGGCGTCTCGTCCTCGGCCGTCGTCGCGTCGTCGCCGATCACCCGCGAAGAGCTCCAGGTGCTCGGCAGCGAAGACGCGGACCAGGACTTGCCATAGGACTTCGTCGTGGTGGTCGGAGTGGACGTGGTCGTCGGCGAGACGGCCGTCTTGTCGCTCGGGGTCGTGGTCGTGTCCGAGCGCATCGGCGAGGTGTCCGACGCCGTGGTGCCGCCCGCGACCGGCGCGTGCGTGCCGGTGTCGGACCTCGGGTCGGTCACGGTGCCGCTCGGCGGCGCGGACGCCTGGCCGGCGGGAATCTGGACGCCCGGCTGACCGCCTGCCGGGATTTCGGGCATGTCGGCAGGCACGTCTCCGCCGAGCCTCGGTTCGACGGGTTCACCCGCGACCGCGTTCGGCCCGTGCACGGTCAGGTGATCGCTGATCGGCTCGACCTTGGGCGTGTCCGGCACCTCGACGGCCGGTTTGACCACACCCAGCTCCGGCCCGCCGCCGCCACGGCCTTCCAGCCCGATGGCCTGGGTCTGGTCCGAATCGAACATGGCGGGCCCGACGGCGATACCGAACGCGCCTGCCGCCGCGGTGGACGCGAGCGCCATGCCGACCTTGACCTTGGAGCCGATCAGCAGGCTCTTGACCGCGGCCAGCGCGCCGCCGCCCGCCTTGCCGACGGTGAACGCCGACGCGGGCACCAGCAGCAGCACCGCGCCCGCGTTCGCACGCAGCGAGGAGCAGACGTCGCGCAGCTCGTCATGGGTGTTCCGGCACGACGAACAGCCGACCAGGTGCGCCCTGATCCGCTGGGCTTCGGCGCCGGTGACACTGCCGGCGGTGAACCCGCCGAGCTTCTCGACCACCGCGCGGCAGCCGTCGGAGCTGCGGCCGACCGAGAGGTGCGCCTGCAGGTACGCGGCGCGAAGTCCTTGCCTGGCGCGCCTGGCGAGCGCGGCGGTCGCGTTGGCGCTGAGCCCGAAGTGCGGCGCGACCATCGCGGGCTGCTCGCCCTCGACCTCGGTCTGCCACAGCACGGTCCGCCAGCGCTCCGGCAGGCTCGTGAAGGCACGGGTGATCAGCGAGTGCTCGGCCGTGCGCGCGTTGGTGTCCGCGCCGGCTCCGGCGCGGAAGGTCAGCTCGTCGTCGCTGACGGGGACGTCGCGGCGCGCGCCGTGCCATTCCCAGGAGACGCGACGGGCGACCGTCAGCAGGTAGGCGCGGATGTAGTCGCGTGGACCGGCGCCTCTGCGCAGCGCCTGGAGCACACGGAAGAAGGTCTCCGCGGTGATGTCCTCGGCCTCGGACTGGTCCGAGGCGAGGCTGCGGGCAAGACGTCTGACCGCGGCGGCGTGCAGCTCGAACAGCTCCCCGAAGGCAGCGTCCTCACCGTCACGGAGCCGCTGCAGGAGTGCCTGCTCGTCGGATCCCGAGGCCGCCATCTGCGGCACAGTGCCCTGCTCGGTCATCCGGCCAGGCACCTCCTCCCCGAAGGACAAACCATTCGGTCGAATGGGGACACCATACGGAGCGAACCCGCAATCGTCACCTCTTGTACGCCAGGTGTAACACCACAGAGCGTTTCCGGGGGTGGGTAAAAGCGGCAACGGCCTCCGGTATAGAGTAGCTCCCGCACCGCCCACACGGGGTGCATGCGGATGTAGCGCAGCTGGTAGCGCATCACCTTGCCAAGGTGAGGGTCGCGGGTTCGAATCCCGTCATCCGCTCTCTCCTCTTCCACTGGCCATCGTACGGCCATTTGGAGCAATGTCTAGACCACATCGGTCACAGCTCCGCACGTGTTGTTCAGCCGTCAAGATCGCTGACGGTCACCGTTGACCTGGTACCCACCACCCAGACGCACGTATGCCTAGGCCGTTGGCGTGGACTGTCCGGTTCGGCAGGATTAGTCGTTCAAAGTTCGCTGTTCGTTACCTGGCAACCGGCGCCCGCTCGCCGAACAGTGGCAGGCATGACCGAACTGACTCGTCGACGCCTGCTCGGTATCGCCGCCGGAGCTGCCGCCACCGCGGCCGCGGCCACCCTCCTCCCACCCAACGTCCAGCGCGCGCTCGCCGAAGGCCCGCCGCGCCATGGCTCCTTGCGCGACATCGAGCACGTCGTGCTGTTGATGCAAGAGAACCGATCATTCGACCATTACTTCGGGACGCTTTCCGGGGTTCGCGGCTTCGCCGATCCCAACGCCGCGAAACTCCCCAACGGCCGCTCGGTCTTCTACCAGCCGGACGCGCAGAACCCGGCGGGCTACGCGCTGCCGTTCCACCTCGACACCCACGCCACCAACGCGCAGAAGATCCCGTCGACCTCGCACGCCTGGCAGGTCCAGCACGACGCCTGGAACGGCGGCAAGATGGACAACTGGCTGCCGGCCCACCGCAAGGCCGACGGCAAGAACGGCCCGTACGTGATGGGCTACCACAAGCGCGCCGACCTGCCGTTCCAGTTCGCGCTGGCGGAGGCGTTCACCATCTGCGACGCCTACCACTGCTCGGTCTTCGGCCCGACCTGGCCGAACCGCATGATGTGGATGACCGGCACCATCGACCCGGACGGCGAGCACGGCGGGCCGATCCTCGACAACAAGGCGCCGGCCGGCGGCTACACGTGGAAGACCTACGCCGAGCGGCTGCAGGAGGCAGGCGTCAGCTGGAAGGTCTACGAGCAGGCCGACACCTACGGCTGCAACATGCTGGAGCAGTTCGCGAGCTTCCGCCAGGCGCCGGCGGATTCGCCGCTCGCGGTCAACGGACTCACGCACCGGCCGGAAGGCCAGTTCGAGTACGACGCGCGCAACGGCAAGCTGCCGACGGTCTCCTGGATCATCTGCACCTCGACCGCTTCGGAGCACCCGAACTACACGCCCGCCGAGGGCGCCGCGTTCGTGGCCAGCAAGATCGACGCGATCGCCGCCAACCCCGACCTGTGGGCGAAGACCGCGTTCATCCTCAACTACGACGAGAACGACGGCCTGTTCGACCACGTCATCCCGCCGACGCCGCCGGCGGGCACACCGGGCGAGTTCGTCACCAAGACCTCGCCGGGTGGCACCAAGGGCAACGGCCTGCCGGTCGGCGCCGGGTACCGCGTGCCCGCGATCATCGTCTCGCCGTGGACCGCGGGCGGCTGGGTCTGCTCGCAGAACTTCGACCACACCTCGGTGCTGCAGTTCCTGGAGAAGGTCACCGGCGTCGCCGAGCCGAACATCAGCGCGTGGCGCCGCCGGACGTTCGGCGACCTGACGTCGGCGTTCCGCTTCGACGACCACCAGGCGAAGCCGCCGACGCTGCCCGACACGAGTGGTCCGCTCACGCTGTCCAAGTACGAGGCGGCGAACCTGCCAGCGCCGGTCTTCCCCGGCGCGGACCAGCAGCCGCCGTGGCAGGAGCCGGGACGGCGGCCGCACGTGCCGAAGCGCTAGACGGTTTCCTTGAACGGGTCGTGCTCAGCGAGCAGCTTGTCGAGTCTGGCCTGATCGATGCGCTTGGTGACGGAGGTGTCCTCCTGGCGATCCCTGATCACCTTCGCCAGCGTGAACGCCGACGTCACCAGGTACAGCATGCCGACCGCGAGGAAGGCACGCACCCAGCCGCTGACCGGCAGGTAGACGATGCCGCCGGTCACCGCGGTCAGCGCGAGGCCGAACGAAAGGCCAGCCTGCGCGTAGAACGCGGTCGTCGTGGGGGAACTCGGGGACACGGTTTTGGTCATGTCCCCGAATTTCGGCCACGGCGGCCGCGCTGTCTTGAGTACGGCTACTCAAAAGCCGGTCACGAGTCGAATTCGGGATACCCGTCGATGACCGTCGGCGCGACCGGCGAGAGGTGCTTGTCGGCGACCTCGGTGACCTGCCCGCGCGCCATGCGGTGCACGCGGAAGTCGTTGTCGTGGTCCTCGTCCTGGTCGTCCCAGACGTGCAGCAGCCCATAGGAACCCGGCGCCAGCTCGCCGACGCGGGTGTACAGCTCGAGCAGATCGGGCCCGAACGTCGCGCCGTGCTTGGCCAGCCCGCCGAGGTGCAGCTGCGGGACCCCGTTGATCCACTGCAGATCGACGACGTCCAGTTCACCGAAGTCGCGGACCGCACGGTGCACGCGCTCGACGATGCGCTCGAGCAGCGAGGGGTCGTCGTCGCCGGACGAGGTCGCCTGCAGTGTCACCCAGCCGTGGTATTCGTACACGTCAAGAGCCTAGGCGTGCGGTCGATCCACTATCGAGAGCGGTCCCGTCGCGGCGGAGTTCCTTGGCGAACTTCTCCTTGCCGTGCCGCTCGAACGCGGTCGTCAAATCCTTGCCGTAGACGCACAACGAGCGCTCCCACGGATGCCCGAGCGTGCCGAAGCGGTAGTCCGACGCGAGGAACAGGTGGTAGTCGCCCTGCGGGAACACCGAGACCGGCCACGGCTGGCCCTCGCCCATCCGGTGCGGATAGAACTTGTACGACTGGTGCTGCCAGTGCAGCACCCACACCCACTCGTCGAGCTTCACGCAGTCGCGCAGCGCGTGCAGCGCGATCCGGTTGACCTCGTCGGCCTCGATCGAGTTCGGCCCGAGGCGGAACTCCGCCGACCCGCGGTCGGCGTCACTCGCCGAAAGGTCCCACGTGACCGAAGGTGATGGCTCGGCGAAACCCGGCCAGGCGTGCGGAAAAGTACTCGGCCAGAAGCGGAGTTTGTCGTACACCCAGTACCACGCGGGTTCGTCGACGACCCTCGATACTTGTTCCCAGGCTGGATTCACGAGCGACCTCTGATACTCGGCCGGATAGACGGGTGAGAGCTTCGCGGAACACGAAACGGCCCGTTTACGCGTCTGCGTACAGTCACTGTAAAGGCTGCGAAACTGATCTTTGTGGTCGGTGCCACCGTCACACTCGGTTACCCGGCTGAGACGGCGCGCAATTCCGAAAGTGGCTGGTCCAGCTGGGGGTCGTAGCCCTCCAGGCCGGTTTCGCGCTCGACGATGTCGGCCAGCGCGTAGACGTCGACCTTCGTCTTGGTCGCGGCGGAACCCTGGTGCCAGTGGGGAACGGTGATGGTCACGTCGCCATCGGAGAAGCTCAGCTGGATGCCGGTCGGCTCGTGGGTGAGCTCGCGGGAATCGCCCCCGTCGACGTGCTCGAGCGTGCCCAGCAGCGTGGTCGCCTCCGCGAAGATGCGGTCCCACTGCCCGGCACATTTCGCCGAGAGCGGACCGGAGGAAGCGTTCTCCGCCATCTCCTCGAAGGCCTCGTCCCAGGACTGGCCCGGCTCTCTGCGAACGAAGTTCAGCTCATAACTCATCCCGCACACGTTAGCGACGCGCGCAAGTACCCGTATGGACCTACACGGAAATGAGCACGTATCCGAGTGTCGTCTCCTGAGCTTTCCCTTCGCAGCCCGCGCTCAGCGAGTCGAAATGGTCGTTGCCCGCGTTACACCGGTAGAGCGGCTGCGCGGTGCCCGTCGCGGGAGGCGCGGTGAAGATGAAGCCGAGCTGCCCGAGCGTCTCCTGGCCAGCACAGCCACCGACCGCGGTGAACCAGTCGTCGTCGTTACTCGCCTTGCAGGCGAAGAGTTTCGCGGTGCCGGGCTCGGCCTTGGCGACCACGGCGCCGAGCGAACCGTCCGCGGCGAACCCCTTCGGCGCCTGCACCTTGCGACTGGCCGTCGAGTGCCCGCGCTCGGCGCGATACCGCGTCAATGGCACCAGCTTCCGCTCCGGCTGCGCGGCGCTGGACGCCGACGGACTGGGCGCCTCTGGCGGATTCTCCCCGGCTGGCCCGGCCGCGCCCGATGGCGGCGCACTGTCCTCAGTGGACTTAGCGGCTTCCGTCGATGACGCGTCGGCTTTCACCTTGCTGGGCACGGTGGTCTGCGTGACCGTGGCTTCCGTGTTCGGCTCCGGCGCCGCGACGGCTTGCTTTTCGTTGTCAGGCCTGAGGAAATAGATCGCGGCCAGCGCGGCGACCACCGCGACGCCGATACCGGCGAGCGCGAAACGCCGCCGTGGCTTGGGTTCCACGGGCTTGACCGGTTCGATGTAGACGGTCGGCGGCTCGACCGGAACCTCGGCCTTCCCGGTGAGCAGTGCCCGCACCCGCCGCGCGTCGACACGTTCCTCCGGCGCCTGCGCGAGCAGGCCGCGAATGACGGCCGCGAGCGCACCGGTCGTGTGCTCCAGCACCGGCGTCTCGTACATGATCGCGTGCAAGACGGCAGCGGTCGTCTCGCGTTCGAACGGCGCGCGCCCTTCCGCGGCGTGATAGAGCGTGGCCCCGAGCGACCAGAGATCCGAGGCGGGCGTCGGCCTGGCGCCCGCGAACAATTCGGGCGCCATGTACCCGGGCGAGCCCATCACGCCACCGGACTGCGTCAGCCCCGGATCGTCCATCGCACGCGCGATCCCGAAATCGGCGAGCTTCACCCGGTCACCCGGCAGCACCATGATGTTGCTCGGCTTGACGTCCCGATGCACGATGCCTGCCGCGTGCGCCGTCTCGAGCGCGCCGAGGATCCTGAGCCCGAGCTCGCTCACCCGGCTGCCCGGCAGCGCGCCACTCCGTTCGAGCAGGTCATCGAGGGTGGGCGCGCTGACCAGCTCCATCACGATGTAGGTCGCCTTGGGCTCGGCGACCACGTCGTACACGGTCACGACGGCGGGATCGTTCAGCCGCCCGGCCGTGCGTGCCTCGCGCATCACCCGCTCGATCTGCGCAGGCGTCGTGCCGGGCGGTGTCTGCAGCTCTTTGAGCGCGACCTGCCGCCCCAGCACCCGGTCCTCGGCCCGCCAGACGACACCCATGCCGCCACGGCCGAGCTCGCCGAGCACCGCGTACCTACCCGCGACGAGTCTCATGCCAGCCCCTTTCGAGGCAGTAAGGCTAAGCAGCCGAAATCCGCGGCGATTCAGCGACCCGAGCGCATTTCCGGCGGTGCTCACTGGACTCGAACCCGCTGGTCAACGGGCTGATACGCGCCGGTAGGACGAATTCGATCAGTCGATATCGGACGGTCGATCACGGCTTTCTCGATCGCAGGCCCACACGATCGAGTGATCCTCAGTCAATACCCGTATCCATTTCGTAAAACGCTCAGCCGGACAGCCGCGCGAGCACTTCGCGGGCGGTCAGCGCGAAGCCGGTCATGCCCGGGCCAGACCAATTGAGTCCGACGAGGAACCCGTCCTTCTCAATCCCGGCGAGTTCACGCTCGACCCAATGCGCCAACGGAAGTGACGCGGGTTTGAGCCCACCACCCCAGACCTTCGCGGCCCGTGCCGCTCGCGCCTGGGTGGACCAATACGGCAGCACCCGAGCACCACTTTCGTCCGTCGGCGACGGCGAACCCTGGTCGTCACGGACCTGCCACACGACGCCGGTCCGTGCGATGTCTCGGAAGAACGCGTCGGCGTGCGCCGCACTTTGACTCACGACGTCGACGGTACCGACGCGAGGGAGCCCTCGCCGAAACGAGGGCTCCCAGCGGTTTTGTCAGCAGCAGGCGCCCGGCGAGCAGTCGCCTTCACGCCCGGCGAGCATCGGGCAGGCCCAGCCGAAGTCAGGGTCCGGCGCGAGCGGCAGGCGTTGCCGCGCGGGCTTTCCGGGCTTCGCCTTGCCAGGCGTCGAGACGAGCTGGACGTTGGTGCCGCTGTCCTGCGCGTCATAAGCGCCCTTAGTGAGCGAAACGATCTCCACGCCGCGCTGGAGGTCGGCGATGAACACGTTGTTCTTGTGCCAGTAGGGCGCCCACGAGATCGCGGCTTCCGGTCGCCAGTAAGCGATCTGGATCGGCTTGGCCGGGTTCGAAATGTCGAGGAACCGGGTGCCCTGCTCGTACCAGGAATAGGCGACGATCCGCTTCTGCACGTCGAAGTAGTGCGCGGAGCAGGTGACGTCGCCGGGAATGGTGCCTTCCTGGTCGTCAGGGCTCCACACGCCGACGGTCTTCATCTCGGCGGGCTTGGTGCCCCAGCCTTCGCCGTGCTCGGTGCCCTTGAGCGACGAGATCACGAACCGGCCCTGGTCCTTGCACGTCGACGAGCCGAACGCCTCTTCGGTGTGCAGCAGCAGGCTGCCGGGTGGGTTGGCCGCCGACGGCTTCGGCCCGTCGGCCAGCGTCCGGCCGACCGGGCGGAACGAGTTGTGCGTGAACGAGGTCGGCATGTCGATCTTCGGCACGGCGCCACCCGCGTACGGGACCGGGTCGGCCGCGGTCGCCCAGCGCACCTTTCCGGTCAGCGGATCCTTGTGCCAGCCATCGGTCCAGTAGCCACGGGTGCCGTCGTCGCCGGCGACCCAGGCGATGCCCAGAGCGTCGACCTGCACGTCATGCGTGATCTTGCCCTGCCCCGGCGTGCCGCGGACGTCGACGGAGACCGGCAGTTCCTTGGGGTTGCGCGGATCGCGGATGTCCGTGACGAAGATCCGCCCGGTCTTCGCGTCCGACCGGTCCAGCCCGGCCGTCCACAGGTACTGGCAGTCGTTGATGCACGTGGTCGTGTGCCCGGTGTTCTGCCGATGGAAGCCCAGCAGCTCCAGGTTCGCCGGGTCCGCGGCCGAGACCAGGTAGTTCCCGGTCGGCCGGTCACCCGGCAGCTTCCGCCCGAACGAGTTGACCTCGCGGGCGAGGAAGACCAGCTTGCGCTTCGGGTCGACGTTGACGTCCTCGTTCTCCCAGAACCGCTGGCTCGGGTCGTCACCCGGCAGCGCCATCTCCTGCTTGGTCAGGTGATCGAGGAACTTCGGATGCTCGACGTCGGTCACGTCGAAGGTCTTCAAACCGAACTCGCCGCTCACGAAGGCGACGTCCTTGCGCCCGTACTCGGCGAACGCGATCGAGATCGCCCGCTCGGTGCCGGGCAGGGTGTTGCGCAGCTTCACGTTCTTGTCGGCCGCGGAAAGAGCGGGCTGCTCAGTGCTCTGGGCTGCGGTGGCGGTGCCTTGGACGGTGAGAACCATCAACAGGCCTGCTGTCAACGTAGCGAGAACTCTCATAAGCAGAGCGTGTCAGCGGCGGTGATCACCCGACTACGTACGAAGGTCGGTTGAACTGTCCGATTCCAGCCATGCTACCCACCGTTCGCGGCGATCACCCTTCGTTATCACTTACAGGGTGGTCAGTTAGACTTGCGGAGACTTCTGAAAAAGTTCAGAATTGAGAGGTGACTACCGAAGTGCAGTGGAGTGAGCTCCAGCGCGACCCGAAGAGTGTCGCCGCGCTTGCCGACAGCGGCGACGTGCGGGTTCGGCGTCGTGATGGTGCCGCGCTGCTGCTCACCCGCGAGGACCGCGCGAGTTCGGCGGCCGAGGGCGCTGTTTCAGCCGCGCGGGCACTCCGGAACGTGCTTGCCCACCTGCCAGCGGATATCGCGGCGAAGGCCCTGCTCGACGAGTTTCCCTGGGTGGACGTCCTTCCCGAAGAGGAACGCGCACAGTTCGTGTCCGACTTCGCCAGGGCCTTTCAGGCATCCGCGGAGTTGGGCCAGTGGTCCGTACTGGAGCAGACGGTCAGGGAATGGCGCAGTACCGCGGCGATCCACGCCGACCCGAAGCTCGCGCGACGGCTTTCCGAACCGCTTGGTGACGATCTCGGACCGGTCGCGCCTCCGGTGGACGGGTGACGGATGCCCGCGAAACGCGGAGATCGCGTCACATCCAAAGGCGACGGACTGATCGCGAGTCACGCCACCGATGATCGCGGCGACAACCGCACGATCAACTCGGCCCCCAGTGCGCTGGCAAGCCGTTCAAGGACTGGGATCGTCGGCACCGTGCCGCCCGCTTCGAACCGGGCGATAGCGGGCTGGGTCATCCGCGCGGCCTCCGCGAGCTGCGCCTGGGTCCAACCGCGGTGGTCGCGCAGTTCTCGGACCGTCTTGCCCAGCTCGAAGGCAAGCCGAGTCGCCTCGTAGGCCTCGGCCGCTCCGGGTTCGGCCCATCCGCTCGTCCCGAAGCTGGCTCCAGCCAGCACGCTCAGGCATTTTCTTCCCTCCGTCGTACCTACGCTTCGCGCAGGGTTCATCACCCACCGTCAATACGCGAGTTGTCGACCGGGCGAAAGCCGCCCTTGTCACGTTCGTGCGGAGTGGGCGGCCGGGTGGGCGGGGCGGGAAAAGGACCGTGTCGCCGGGGGCTGGGGCACGACATACTGCTGGCGCACGCCGCGGAACCGAGCGCGTCGCGTGCGGGAAGCGCCGTGTAACACTGTGGCCCCACGAGGGCAGGGGGTTGGTCCATGAGCTGGCAGGAAGAGCTGCGACGGCTGGATGCCGAACTGGCCGCCGGCAAGCTCAGTCACGATCAGCACCGGAAGCTTCGTGATGAGCTGCTCGCGGGTGCTTCGGGTGGGGGTTCACCTTCGCCGGTCGCCTCGCCGTTGCGGCGGCCTGCCGGTGAGCGGCAGCAGCAGGGATGGCAGAGCGCGAATCCGGGGCATGCTGCTCCGCGGGCTGAACCGCCGAAGCCGTTGCACGAGGCGTTGACCAATGGGCGGCGGACGACCGCGCCCAGTCCGGCCGATCAGCGGCCGACCGAGACGATCGCGTATCCGAACCCGTTCGACCAGCCGACCATCGTGCATGCGGCCGTGCAGCCGATTCCGCCGATCGCGGCGCCTCGGCACGCGGCGCCGCCTCCGCCGCCCATCGAGGACGGATTCCGGCCCGCGCCGCTCAAGAACAGGCGTAAGCCGGTTTGGGCTTTTCTGGCGGTCGGGGTGCTGCTGGTGCTCGCCTTGATCGTGGGCGGGGTGTGGTGGTTCGACAGCGGCAAGACCGAGGACACCGCCGCGCCGCCCGTGCCCAGCCCGGTTCCGGCGGTGCCGACCAGCAGTGCGCCGAGCAACAGCGTCAAGGAGCCGACGCTCGAGGACAAGCTGCCCGTGCTGCCCGGCACGCCCGACAAGGACAACTCGATCATGTCCGTCGCGAAGGGCGCCGAGCTGGGGCATTACTCGAAGGAAGCCGCCGAGTTCTTCGGTACCAAAGGCGTGACCGAGGTGGTCTTCCGCGGCTCGGCCGATGGCTCGAACGGGTACTTGATCCTGGTCATTCCGGCGAAGAACCCGGCCGACGCCGCCGCGATCCTCAAGTACCTGCGTGACAACTCGCTCGGCAGCGGGCTCAAGGAGCAGAAGGTGGGCGCCTTGTCCGCGCTGACCGGGAAGAACGCCAACGGGCAGATGAGCGGGACCGGGTACGTCTCCGGGGATCTCGCGGTGACCGCGTGGGTCTCGCAGGCACTCGACGGGAACCCCGCCGCGCTCAACCAGCGGCTGGCCAAGACGGTGGCGGAGATCCAGAAAACACTGCCGGGGAAGTAGCAGGTCACGATTGGACCCGCGCCTGCGCGCCACGGCGTGGACGTGCACAATGCTCACGTCACCGTACTAAGTGGTATCACGACGGCCGGGAGTGCGCCGTCTGGGCACTAAAAGATAAGGGGGCTTGCCTTGTCCTGGCAGGAGGAACTGCGCAATCTGGACGAGGAGCTCGCATCGGGCCGCCTCTCCGCCGACGACTACCGCGTCCGCCGTGACCAGGTGCTGTCGTCAGCCGTCGCGTACGGCGACTCCGGTCAGCAGCAGGCGCCGCAGCAGCCCCAGCAACAGCAGTACCAGCAGCCGGCGCAGCAGCAGTATCAGCAGCCGCAGCCCCCGCAAGGGCAGCAGAACCCGCCGCAGCCTTCGGCCGACTCGACGCAGATCATCGCGCCGGTCAGCCCGCCGCAGGGCAACCCCAACGCGGAGTCGACGCAGATCGTGTCGAGCGCGGATGTCGCGCCGGAGCGCACGCAGGTCGTGAACTCCTGGCAGCAGCAACCGCAGCACGCCGACCCGAACCGCACCCAGGTCGTGCCCAACTCGCCTGCCGGTGGCTTCCCGCAGCCGCACTCCCCCGCAGGCGGATTCCAGCAGCCGCAGTACCAGCAGCAGCCTGCCTGGAACGCGCCTGACCAGGACGTCACGCCGCCGTGGGGTGGCTCCGACTTCCCGCCGATCGCACCGGCGGGCAGTTCCGAATGGGTGAAACAGGGTCCCGAGGTCTTCGAGGACCGCACCGGCCGTGGCAAGGGCGGCAAGATCGCCGTGATGGTCGTGGTCGCGCTGCTCGTGCTCGCGGGTCTCGGCGTCGGCGGTTACTTCCTGTTCAAGCCGTCGGGCGAGACCCCCGAGGCCGAGAAGACCAACGCGCCTGCCCCGACTTCGCAGGCGGCGCCCCCGCCCAAGCAGAAGTCGCCGATGGAGCTTCTGCTCGACAAGATCCCGAACCCGAGCGGCGAGCCGGACCCGAAGAACAACGTGCTCGGCGTCGGCCAGCTCGTCGGCACGAGCGTGCTGGAGCAGGGCGAGGTCGACCTGCTGACCGCGGCGAACGTCAAAGAGGTCGCCTGGAAGGGCTCACAGAAGCAGCCGGACGAGTTCGGCCCGCAGCCCGCGAAGATCTCGGTCATGGTCATCCCGGTCGGCAGCCCCACTGCCGCGGCGGAGCTTCTCAAGCAGCTGCGCGCTTATCAGGCCGCGAACGGGTTCACGCTGATCTCTGAGCCGCTGCCGGAGATGCCGGAGTCGGTCGCGCTGCACAAGAAGACCGGCGACACCTCCGGCATCTACCGCGGCACCTGGGTCTCGGGCGACAACGTCATCCGGGTCAGCATCGACCAGCAGTTCCCCACCGACAAGATCGAGGACGAGAAGGCGCTGAGCGGCAGCTACCAGCGCGCGGTCAAGAAGACGCTCACGCCGTTCCCCGCTTCCTGAAAACGCACTCGACCAGCACGTGGACCTGACAAGCTAGGAAGATGATGACCCTCTACACCGCCGCCATCCTGGCGCCGGACCGGCCGGTCGGCCATCTCTTCGAGCTACGCGGCTGGACGAGTGGGGTCAGCAGGGTCGACGACGTCACCGTCAAGTTCGGCGAGGTCGAGGCGAACCTGCACCCCGAGCCGTGCCCCGGCGCGCCCGCCGGCGCGCTCGGATTCCGCGCGGTGCCGAGCAGCTGGGTGCCGTCCGGCGCGCAGAAGGTGGTCGTCGAGGGCCCGAACGGCGAGACGCTGACCGAAAGCCCGTTCTTCGTCGGCGTACTGCCCGGTGAAGAGCCGCTGTGGCTCGGTGAGCTGGAAGCGCCGAAGACGACGAAGGTGTCCGAGGGCCGGGTCGTCTACGTGACCGGCTGGGCGCTGCTCGACGGCCGCGCGCCGAGCCTGATCGAGGTCATGGTCGAGGGCGGCCGGACCATTCGCGCGCGCACGCGGCTGCCGCGTGAGGACGTCGCCAAGGAGTTCCCCGCCTTCGACGACGCCGGGGTCAGCGGATTCGAGGCCTGGGTGCCGATCGACATCGAGCCGGGTGAGGAGCGGAACCTCTCGATCCGCGTCCGCTACCGGACCGATGGCGTCGGCGAGCACGTCTCGGCCAAGCGGCCGTTCCTGCTGCGCAACCCCGAGGCCGACCTCGACGACGCGGAGCTCGCCGACGAGCTGGCGGGCGACACGGCCAAGGCGATGGCGCGTGTGCACGTCCAGACCGACCCGAAGCATCTGCTGGTCTTCACGCACAGCCTCGGCGTCGGCGGCGGTCAGCTGTGGCTGCAGGAACTACTGACGCGCATGGTCAAGGAGCACGACTGGCAGATCAGCCTGGTCAGCGAGACCGATGGCCCGCTGCGCGCGGACTGCGCCGAGCTGGGCATCCCCGTGCACGTGACCACGCATTACCGCTATCAGACCGTGCCGGGCTATGAAGGCCACGTCGCCGAGATGGCCCGGTTCGCGAAGTGCTCCGGCGCCGGGGTCGCGCTGGTCAACACGCTCGGCGGGTTCGTCGGCGCGGACGCGGCCAAGCGCGCCGGCCTGCCGACCGCGTGGGTCATCCACGAGAGCTTCGAGCTGCCGACGTTCGCGTACCAGAACTGGGGACCGGCGAAGCCGCCGAACGCGGTCTGGCAGCGCTGGGTCAGCGCGCTCGGCGAAGCGGACAAGCTGATCTTCGTCGCGGACGCCACGCGCGAGATGTTCCTGCCGTACAGCAAGCCGGAGCGGTGCCAGACCGTCCGCTACGGCACGCCGATGCACAAGTTCAAGGGCCGCACCCGCGGTGAGACGCGGCGTCAGGCCCGGCAGACGCTCGGCTTCTCGCCGGACGACTTCGTCATGATCAACCTGGGCATCGTCGAGTCCCGCAAGGGCAACGGCCCGCTGATCAGCGCCATGCAGCGGATCCACCGGATCCACCCGAACGCCAAGCTCAACATCGTCGGGCACCACCCGTCGCCCTACGGCCTCGCGCTCGAGGACACCGTCGAGCGCGCCGGGCTGGAAGACGTGGTCAAGCTGATCCCGGTGACGCCGGAGCCGCTGCGCTGGATTCAGGCCGCCGACCTGTTCGTGAACAGCTCGGACATCGAGTCGCTGCCGCGGTCGATCCTCGAAGCCGTCTGCTGTGGGGTGCCGGTCGCCGCGACCGACGTGTTCGGCGCGCGCGAGATGATTACCGACGGCGAGACCGGCTGGCTCTTCGAGACCAACGACGTCGACGCGATGGCGGCGGCGCTGCTCCGCGCGCTGGACGCGACGCCCGCGCGCAGGCGCGAGATGGCGAAGGCCGCGTACGAGAAGCTCGAACCCTGGCTCGACCCATCCGGTTACGCCCGCGACTTTTCCCACATCCTGACCGAACTCGCCAGGGGTCACCATGTCTGAGCACGAAGAGATCACCAAGCTGCGCGCCGAGCACAAGGAGATCTCCGACCGCGCCGAGGCGCTGGCAGCCGACCTGGCCGTGCTGCGCCAGGAGCGTGCTTCGCTGCGCGCCGAGCTGGCCGCGACCCGCGAAGAGCGCGACAAGATGCGCCTCGCGCTGCTAGACGCCGAGCTCGTGCTGTCCGCTGGCGGCGCCGAGGCGGCGGGCTTCGACGTCACCGGTGACCAGACGCCCGAGCGCCAGCGCCTGTTCGAGGCCGAGCGCCGCGCCGCCGAAATGGCCCGTGAGCTGGACGCCACGCACCGCACGGTCAGCTGGCGCGTCACCGCGCCGCTGCGCGCGGTCCGCAAGAAGATGGACCGGCCGTGAGCGCTGATCTCTGCTTCGTCTCCGCCGAGGGTGGCTCGGCGTTCATGGAAGAGCTGCTCGAGGTCGTCGCCGACGCGGTGCGGTCGGCGGGCGGCCGCGCCCGGTCGGTCGTCGGCCGGTTTCCCGAAGCCGAGCCCGACACGGTCTACGTCGTCGTCCCCCATGAGTACTTCGTGGTCGCGCCCGACGCGGACTTCCCCAGCGCCGAGCAGTGCCGCCGCACGATCGGTTTCTGCGTCGAACACCCCGGCACGGACACCTTCGAGCGCAACGCCGCGCTGGTGCAGGGCCTGGGTGGGGCCGTCGACATCAACCACGACTCGACGGCCGAGCTGAACCGCCGCGGCATCAAGGTCGAGCACTTCCAGCTGGGCTACAGCCCGCTGTGGGACCTCTGGGGCGGCGACCCCGACAGCACGCGCGACATCGACGTCACCTACCTCGCCACGGCCGAGCGACGCCGCTCCAAGCTGCTCGCCTCGTACGCGCGTGACCTCGCGGGCCTGCGCACCCGGCTGCTGACGCCGCCGCACGAGATGATGGCGACCGCGCGCGTCGACTTCCTGCCTGGCAAGGCGAAGCTCGAGCACCTCGCCGCCTCGCGGTTCATCCTCAATCTGCACCGCGAGCAGAAGCAGACCCTCGAATGGGTGCGCACGCTCGAAGCGATGTCCAACGGCTGTGTCGTCATCACCGAGACCTCGATCGACGTCGAGCCGATGATCCCCGGTGAGCACCTGGTGATCGCCAGGCCGGACTCGCTCGGCGCGGTCGCCGCGGCGATGGCCGCCGAGCCCGAACGCGAGCGGCACCTGCGGATGGCCGCGTACGAGTTCGTGAAGACGCTCGACATGGCCGGTTCGGCCCGGATGCTGATCGAGCTGGCGTCTTCGCTGGTCAACGGCACCGCCCCGGCGGTCAGCGTGGACGCGGCGCGGGCGCACGCGAACAGCCTTCGCTCGCCGGAGAACGCCATGGCGATCGACACCCCGTCCTGGGACGCGCGCTTCGCGGGCGACCGGTCGATGGGCGCGCCGGTCACCGCGCGGGCGACTGCGCAGGCCGGTCAGCTCGCGCAGCGTGCGGCGGCCGCGCGGCGGCTCGCCGAGCGGCGCTGGGTGCCCGCTTCGGGTTCGCACCTGTTCGCGGACTCAGCGCACGCCGATGTCGACGTGCTGATCGTGCGCCGTCCCGGCGAAGTCGACCCGGATGACCTGGTCACGGACCTGCTGACCGGCACCATGCTGCCGAAGCGGGTGCTCGTTGGCGAGGACGGCGTCTCGCCTTGGCCCGCACCGCGGCCGTATGACCTGCTGCTCAACGAGCGGCCACTGGGCCGTGGTTTCACGCGAAACATTCTGTTGGAGCGCTCGTCCGCGTCGATGCTGCTCGTGCTCGACGGCGGCATGCGCGCGTCCAGGCACCTGCTGGAGCGGTTCGTGGCGGCGGCCGACGGGGTCGACGTCGTGCACGCGCCGGTCGGCGATCCGGTCGACGGCCTGGTCGGCGCGCTGCCGCCCGAGGAGCGGCGGCTGCGGACGCTCCCGTACCTCGGCAGCGGCTATCTGGTGCGACGATCGCTGGTCGACACGCTGGGCGGCTGGACCGAGGAGCCGATGCTCGAAGGCCTCGAAGATCACCTCTTCTGGCTGCAGGTGGCCCGCGGCGAACACCGATCCGCGCTGGTCCAGCAGCTTTTGCTGCGACGTCTGCGCCCCGATCCCGACCCGCGTCCGCTCGATCTGGACCCCCGGCGAGCCTGGGCCGCCGTTAGTCCGAAGGGGTGACATAGGTCTCGGACCGCGACCACGTCCCACAGTCAGGCGTCCTTGAGGCAGAGCATCTGCTGACATGACTGAGGAGTCGCGATGACATTCGAGATCGTCGTGGTCGCCGTGCTCGCCGTTGTCTTCGTCGTCCGCGTGGCGCTACAGCTGAGAAGCCGCTGATTCAGCGTCCGCGCGGCGTGACCAGGCCGGATTCGTAGGCGAGCACGACGAGCTGGGCCCGGTCGCGGGCCCCGATCTTCGTCATGATCCGGCTGACGTGCGTGCGCGCGGTCGCCGCCGAGATGACCAGCTGGTTGGCGATCTCGTCGTTGGACAGCCCGCCGGCGACGAGCGCGAGCACCTCGCGCTCGCGATCGGTGATCTCGCGGACCGCGCTGGTGTCGATCTGCCGGTTCTCCGGCCTGCCGACGAACTCCGCGATCAGCCGTCTGGTCACCGTGGGCGCGAGCAGCGAGTCACCGTCGGCCACCACCTTGATCGCGCGGAGCAGCTCGACCGGCTCGGTGTCCTTGAGCAGGAACCCGCTCGCGCCGGAGCGCAGCGCGTCGTAGACGTACTCGTCGACGTCGAAGGTCGTCAGCACCAGGACCTTCACGTGGTCGAGGTCGGGGTTCGAGGTGATCTTGCGGGTGGCCTCGATGCCGTCGACGCCGGGCATCCGGATGTCCATGACGACGATGTCCGGCTTGAACTCGGTGGCCATCGCGACGGCTTCTTCACCGTTGCCGGCCTCACCGACGACCTCGAAGCCGTCTTCGGTCTCGAGTAGCACGCGGAATCCAGCACGCACCAGCACCTGGTCGTCGGCCAGCAGAACGCGGATCATGGCGCCCCCTCGATCGGTAACTCGGCTTTGATTTCGAACCCGCCGTCTACAACGGACGCCGTGAGCCGTCCGCCGAGCGCCGCCGCCCGCTCACCCATGCCCCGCAAGCCGTGCCCGGGTTTCGGCTGAACCGCTCCCGTCCCATCATCCCTGACGACGAGCAGGAATTGGAGGCCTTGTTGTCCGAAATGGACATCGATCTTGGTCGGTTCGTGGGCATGGCGCACGACATTGGTCAGCGACTCCTGCAAGATCCGGTAAGCGGCGCCGTCGACCGGCGCGGGCAGCTCACCGGGTTCACCGTGAACCTGCACCTCAAGCCCTGTCGCGCGGGCGTGTTCGATCAGCTCCGACATCTGACGAAGGCTCGGCGCCGGTGCCCTGTCTTCGCCGCCGCGCAGCAGCGCGACCGTCGCACGGAGGTCCTTGAGCGCCGAAGCGCTGGCTTCCTTGATGTTGACCAGCGCTTCCTTGGCCTGATCCGGCCGCCGGTCGGCGACATGCGCGGCGACCCCGGCCTGAACGTTGATCATCGCCAGGCTGTGCGCGACGACGTCGTGCACCTCGCGCGCGATCCGCAGCCGCTCCTGCTCGGCCATCCGCTGCTGCTGCTCGGCCGCGCGCTCACGGTTCGCGGCGATGACGGCCACCCGGTTCTGCACAGCCGTGCCGATTCCGATCACCGCGCTCGCCAAGACGAGCACCACCACGCCACGCATGTCCGGCAGGAGTGGGCCGCCGGTGATGAGGTAGGCGATCCAGCCACCGGTGATCAGCGAACCCGCGGCGATGCTCGCGACAACCCAGCCGCGCACCCTGGTCAGCACGAACAGCGCGATGGTCGGCAGCACGAACGCGGGACCGAGCGCGTAGTAATGCGCCGCGAAGTACGCCCACGTGAGTACGCCGGAGACGAGGAAGACCGTCAACGGGAAGCGGCGCCGCACGATCAGCGGCAGCCCGGCGGCCGCGAGCCAGAGGTAGGCGAACGCGTCGAGCCGGTGCGTTTCCGGCTGCCACCTGGCGGCCCCGGTGTGCACGGCGAGCACGAAAAGGGTCGCGATGACCGCTGTCACCACGTCCGCCTTGCGCGCTGTCTTCCACACGGGAGGCAAACTACTCCGAGTAGAGCGCCAACAGCGTCAGCCGAGAAGCGGTTCTCGTACTACGTCAGGTGCGGTATTCCGGCTCAGCTGAACATGGGCAATTTGCCCGCTGCACCCACCTCGACTAGCACTCTATGTAATCAGTCCCGTTCGCTAGGTAGTGGCCCGCGAGTACACAACCAACACTCACGTCTAGCACGCGAAAACTTGATGAGCGTGCCATCTCTATGCGCAGGGTGGCCAGTGAGCATTCCGCAGTAGTTCAAGCGGGACTGACGAACGGCGGAGCACCCACACACATGCAGGTCACGATCTCGACCACCTTCCGATCGCGTAGGGACTCCTCGGACCACACGTCGGCCGCCTGCGGTAGGTCACACACTTCACGCTTTCCGCTCCCTAGCACCTTTGGGAAGGTTCACACGAACGAGTGGTTCGAGTCGGGCGCTTGTGTCGCTAAACAGGGAGTCACACGTCAGGTCGATACCGTCTTCGACGTCCAGGCGGCAGGCTCGCCTGGACGTCTTGTTGTTCGACACTCGAAGAGTAGGTGTTGGTAGCGTGATTGAGCTACAACTAATTGATCATGACGAGACGGACCTCGAGCCCGACGGTTTCGCATCAAGTATTCAGCTAGTGACCCCCGAGGTCGCAGTCGAAATTCTCAAGCAGAACGAAGGGAACCGGAAGCTTGATCGTGCCACGGTAGAAATCTACGCCGGAGCGATGAAGCGCAACGAATGGCGACTGTCACATCAAGGAATCGCAATCGACCAAGAAGGGGAGCTGCTGGATGGGCAACATCGCCTTGCGGCCGTAGTCAAGTCCGGCAAAACCGTCCCAATGCTGGTAGTTCGCGGCGTGGATCGCAATTCATTTAGCATCGTTGATACAGGCAAGCGTCGAAGTGCCAGCGACAGTCTTCGTACAATTGGAGCAGCGGACGTCATTCACCTTGCCGCCGCACTGAGGTACGTGCATCTTTGCGACACACTGCCTGGCGATGCCGCATGGAGTGGACATCGCGCAAGGCTTACTAACGATCAGATACTCGAACTTCATGAAAAGCACCCTCGAATGATCGAGTGCGTTCGACGAGCCCGTCCAGTTGCAGGCACGATTGGCATCATTGCATCAGCCTGCGCTAGCGCGATCTATCTGACCCGCCGAAGTGCGCCGGAACTGGACCAGGAGGATTGGTTTAACGGTGTCATCACAGGCGCCAACCTGGATGAAGGAGACCCCCGACTCCGACTGCGTGCATTCTTTCTCAATGCCCGTGCACAGAACGGCCGAAGGCGGATGGATGCCAGAGAACACATCGCCGTGTACCTCAAGGCCTGGAATGGGTGGGTACGTGGCGAAAAGCGCCAGGGACTTGCGTTCAGGAAAGGAGAGTCCTTGCCGAAGCCGATCGAAATCTAACGTATTCCTGGCCGACAGGCGGCGAGGTGGAGCTCGAAACCTGCCGGCTAGAAATACTTCATTGAGCCGACTTTTGTTAGTCCGAAAATCGTATACTGCCCGGAAAGCATACGTGAGTTAGCTCAACTTCTCCACACTCTTCTATTACGAAATAATAAACTTACAATCGAGCACGACTGGTGCGCCTCAACGAAAACGTTTGGCGAGTGGGAGCAAAGCTGGATGGATCACCGTTTCGGAAGCGGCCCAGGAGAGCACTGGGTCCGCTTATACGGACCCAGTTGCAACGGGGCTTGCGCAGCAGTTCAGAACATCGTCTAGCTCTCCAGCGCAACTGAACTATTAGGGCCGCACGCAGTGAAGACCACTCGAGCCGAGTGAGAAACGAACTCGGGCAGGGGCTGGCCACGAAATAGGCCACCCCTGCCCGAAATTTGAGTTGGAGGTACAAATAGTTCCGAACCGGCTCAGCTGAACATGGGCAATTTGCCCGCTGTGTCCTCATCGGCGGGCGTGTAGGTGGTCATCACGATCTCGGACCGGCGGCCGAGATAGAGGTAGGCGAAGTTGAACCGCAGCATGCCGACCTCGGGATGCAGGAACCGCTTGGTGAGGATCCGCTCGGAGCTGACGTCATGCTGATCCCAGACCTGCTGGAAGAACGGCGACTCCTCCCGCAACCGCTTGACCAGGCATTTCCACGCCGGTTCGGTGAGGTGCTCGGCCATCGCGGCCCGGAACCCGGCGATGACCCTCGGCAGGTTGATCTCCCAGTCGGGCAGGCGGCGGCGCCAGTCGGGGTTGGTCAGGCACTGCAGCAGGGTGTTGCGCTCTTCGAACGGGATGGCGTCGACGTCGCCCATCAGCCAGTTGTAGGACCGGTTGTAGGTGAGCAGGTCGCAGCGTGCGTTACGGACCGCGACCGGGAGCGGCTCCAGCTGGGTCAGCATCGTCTGCATGGCGGGCGTGATCACCCGGCACTCGGACTGGATGGCCGGTTCGGGCGCGCCCGCGAGGGTGAACAGGTGGGTGTGCTCGTAAGGGTCCAGGCGCAGCGTGCGCGAGATGGCTTCGAGCACCTGCTCGGAGGCGTTGATGTCCCGGCCCTGCTCGAGCCAGGTGTACCAGGTGACACCGACCCCGGCGAGCTGCGCGACCTCCTCGCGCCGCAGGCCGGGCGTGCGGCGGCGGCCGCCCTGCGGCAGCCCGACCTGCTCGGGCGTGATGCGCTCGCGGCGGCTGCGGAGGAAGGACGCCAGCTCGTGGCGCTGGACGGCAACGGTCATGTATCCAGGTTCGCACAGGCGTGAGACGGGTGCCAGGTAGTCGTGGTACCAGGATGAACAGGCTCCTGGTACCAGGTTCCCTGGCGGCGGATCGTAGTACCCATGACCTTGACTCAAGCCGCGCCGACGCGCGTAGTCAGGCCGGGCCTGTCCAGTGCTGGCCTGGTCACCGTGCTGCTGGGGGCGGCACTTCCGATCATCGACTTCTTCATCGTCAACGTCGCGCTGCCGACGATCAACGCCGATCTGCACGCGTCCACCGCCACGCTCGAGCTGGTGGTCGCGGCGTACGGCATCTCGTATGCGCTGTTGCTGGTGGTGGGTGGGCGACTGGGGGACGCCTACGGCCGCCGCCGTCTGTTCTTCATCGGGCTCATGGCGTTCACCGTGACCTCGCTGCTCTGCGGAATCGCGCCATCTGTCGACATGTTGGTGCTGGCCAGGGCCCTGCAAGGGGCGGCGTCGGCGTTGATGCTGCCGCAGGTGCTTTCGATCATCCAGGCGTCGACATCGGGGGAAAGCCGGTCGAAGGCGCTGGGACTCTACGGCGCGATGGGCGGGATCTCGACCGTCGTCGGCCAGCTCGTGGGCGGACTGCTCGTCTCGGCCAACCTGTGGGGCACCGGCTGGCGGCCGATCTTCCTGGTCAACGTGCCGATCGGCCTCGTCGGCCTCTGGCTCGCCCGCCAGACGCTGCCGGAGAGCCGCTCGGAGAACCCGCATGGCGTCGACCGGCTCGGCACGGTGTTGCTGGGTGTCTCGATCCTTTCGCTGCTGGTCCCGCTCATGGAAGGGCGCGCGCTGGGGTGGCCGGTGTGGAGCATCGTGCTGCTGGCCGTGTTCCCACTCGCCGTCTGGGGTTTCGTGGTGGTGGAACGGCGGATCGAGCGGTCCGGTGCGATGCCGCTGCTGCCGCCTTCGGTGATGCGGATGCCGTCGATGCGCCGCGGGCTGATGGTGGGGGTGCCGTTCTTCGCGGGCTTCGGCGCGTTCATGTTCGTGGTCGCCGTGACGCTGCAAGAGGGTCTGCACTTCGGGCCGCTGAAGTCTGGGCTCGCGCTAACCCCGATGGCCGTCGGATTCTTCACGATGTCGCTGGTCAGCAGCCGGTTCGTGACGCGGTTCGGTCAGCGGGTCGTGGTGGCGGGCGCCGCGTTTCAGCTGATCGGGCTGCTGGTGCTGGTCGGGACGGTCGCGATGGCCTGGCCATTGGTCACCGTGCTGGACCTGGCGCCGGGGATGTTGCTGGCCGGGATCGGGCAGGGGCTGGCGATGACGACACTGTTCCGGGTCGTGCTTTCGCGGGTGCCCACCGAGATCGCCGGTGTGGGTAGTGGCGTGATGACCACGACTCAGCAGACGTCGCTGGCGCTGGGGGTCGCGACCTTGGGGAGCCTGTTCGCTTCGCTGATCGGGTCGGTGGGCGTTCGGGACGCGTTCATGACGGTGATCGGGCTGCAGGCGGTGCTGACGGTGGGGGTCATGTGGTTCGCCCGGCGCCTGCCGGATCCGCGGGGGTAAACGGGGGTCGTGAACGTTGCGGGCGGGTTCTAACCGCCCGCAACGCTCACGAGCCCTTCAACTTAGGGTAACCTAACTTCATGAGTGAGCTGGTCGAGCGGGCCCGTGCCCTCGCCGATGACGTACTGTTTCCGGCCGCGGCCGAGGTGGACGCGAAGGGTGAGGTGCCACGCGCCCACTTCGACCGGCTGGCCGCTGACGGCTTCTATGGCTTGGCGGCGCCTGCCGAGGCGGGCGGCGCCGGGGCCGAGTTCCCGGAACTGATCGCGGTGCTTGAGACGCTCGCAGGCGGCTGCTTGAGCACGATGTTCACCTGGATCCAGCACCACGGACTGGTGGTCGGCCTGCTCTCGTCGTCGAACGAGGCTCTGCGCGACAGGTACCTCGCCTCGCTGATCAGGGGTGATCTGCGCGCCGGGGTCGCCTACGCGGGCGTCATCCCGACGCCGCCGCGGATGCGCGCCACCCGCGTCGACGGTGGGTACATGTTCGAAGGCGAGGCGCCTTTCGTGAGCGGCTGGGGCGGCATCGATGTGCTTCAGCTTTCCGGACGGGACGGCGACGCCGTGGTCAGCGCCGTTATCCGGCCGGTGGCCGGGCCGAATCTCGCGGTCAGGCGGCTGGAGCTGGTGGCAGCGCAAGGCACCGCTACCGTCGGGCTGACCGTGGACGGCCTGTACGTGCCACGAGAGAACGTCTTCGCCGAGGTGGCTTACGCGGACTTCGTCGCCGGGAACACCTTCGCGTCGCGGCTGAACGGCTGCGCTCCCCTGGGAATCGCCGAGCGGGCGGCCCGCCTGATCGAAGACGCGGGGAAGCCGGAAACCGCCGCTTCCCTACGCGCCGAGCAGACAAAGATCCGAGCCGCGCTGGACGTGGGGTTGGCCGATCCGGGCGCGCTGCCACAGGCCAGGGCACGGGCCGCCGAGTTGGCTTTCCGGTCGGCCGGTGCCCTGGTCGCGGCGGTCGGCAGTGGTGCCGTGCTCGCCGGTCAGCACGCACAGCGGCTGGTCAGGGAGGCGACGTTCTTGCTGGTCGCGGGCAGCAGGCCGGTGATCAAGTCGGCGCTGCTCGAAAAATTCGAGATTCACCCGTCGGAGAATGGGCTCGCCGAGCGACGATGAGGATGTGACGGAACCGCGGGTGCGCCGGGACCCGGCCTTCGCGCTGCTGGCTCTGTACGAGTCGGCGTTGCCGGAGGTCTATGGGTACTTGCTGTCCCGGTGCGGTGATCGCACGCTGGCCGAGGAGCTGACGTCCGAGACCTTTCTCGGCGCGGTCAGTGCCTGCCGCAAGGACTACGCACCCGAGGTGAGCACCGGGTGGCTGATCGGCGTCGCCCGGCACAAGCTCGCCGACCACTGGCGGCGCAAGGAACGTGAAGAGCGCGGGCTCCGGATCGTCCACGACAGTGAACCCGAGGTCACTGATCCGTGGGACGAGCAGCTGGACGCGCTGCTGGCCAGGCAGGTGCTCGCGACGCTCGGTCCGCATCACCGGTCCGCGTTGACGTTGCGCTATGTGGACGGGCTCGGGGTGCCCGAGGTCGCGGCGCATTTGGGACGCAGCGTGCACGCGACCGAGGCGTTGCTGGTCAGAGCGCGCATGGCGTTCAGGAAGGCCTATCAAGAGAAGGAGGGCAGCGATGCTTGATCCGTTCGACGCGCTTCGCCGTCCTCCGCAGCCCATCGAACCTGACGCGGACTTCGCCGAGGAGCTGCTGACGCGGCTTCGCGAAGCCGTGTTGCGAGGAGACGACATGACCACGACCGAGGCGCCGTCGCGCGCCGAAACCCGTTCGCTCGCGCCTTACCTGGCTGTTTCCGACGCGCGGGCGGCGTTGGACTTCTATGTCGAGGTGTTCGGCGCGACCCGGCGGGGCGATCCGATCGTCATGGAGGACGGGAAGATCGGGCACGCGGAGCTGGCCATCGGCGATTCCGTGCTGATGCTGGCCGAGGAGCACCCCGAGATCGGGCACGTCGCCTCGACGACCGGTGGGGCGTCGGTGCGGGTCGAGGTGTCCGATGTGGACGCGAGCTTCACCAGGGCGGTGGAGCTGGGCGCCGAGGTGATCCGGCCGGTGACGGCGTCGCCCTATGGCACGAGCGGGGCGTTCCGTGACCCCTTCGGCCAGCGGTGGCTGGTGTCGCAGGCGGCGGCGCCGACCGCGCCGGGGCAGAAACCCGCCAAGCACGGTGAAGCCATGTACTTCACCTTCCAGGCCCCGGACGACAAGGCCGCGAAGACGTTCTACAGCGCCGTGCTGGGCTGGCAGTTCTCGGCCGGGCGTGTCGAAGGGGCTTGGGGCTTCGAAGGGCCGGGGCTCCCTGGCGGGCTCTGGGGCGGGCAGTCCCAGGTCGGCTGGAAGCTGATGTACGCCGTCGACGACCTGGAGGCGGCACTCGAGCGGGTTCGCGCGCAGGGCGGGCGGCCAGGGGAAATCGAGCACAACCCGTATGGCGACACCGCGGATTGCACCGACGACCAGGGCATCGAGTTCTGGCTCTGGCGCAAGCCCTAGCGGCCCGCGGCGTATCCCTGCGCGCCCCGCGCGTTGGCGGCGGCGCGCAGGATGCCGGTGGCAGGGTCGCGCGAGACGGCCGACAGGCGGCCGAGTGACCACGGTCCGGCGTCGACGACCTGGTGACCTCGCTCGGCGAGTTCGTCCATTGTGGACTTTCCGAGCCGTGATTCGACGACCAGCTCACGCGGTGTCCACGAGCGCGGGTAGAACGAACTCGGGAACGCGGTGGTGTGCCAGGCAGGCGAGTCGATGGCCTCTTGGAGGTTCAGGCCACCGAGCGTGTGCGCCAGCCAGAAGCACAGCTGCCACTGGTCTTGCTGGTCGCCGCCCGGCGTGCCGAACGCGATGGTCGGCTCGCCGTGGCGCAGCGCCATCGACGGCGAAAGCGTGATGCGCGGGCGTTTGCCTGGGCGCAGCGAGTTCGGCAGGCCCTGTTCGAGCCAGAACATCTGGGCGCGCGAGTCGAGGCAGAAACCGAGTTCGGGGATGGTCGGGCTCGACTGCAGCCAGCCGCCGGACGGGGTCGCGGACACCATGTTGCCCGCGGCGTCGACGACGTCGATGTGCACGGTGTCGCCGCGCGTCTGTCCCTGCGGGCCGATGGTCGGCTCGCCGGTCGCCCCCGAACCCGCTTGCGCGCCACGGAGTTTCTCGATGATCGACGGCAGCCGGCCGCCGTTGCCCGGCCGGAGTTCGGCACTCGCCTCATCGGTGATCAACGCGCGGCGCGCGGCCGTGTACTCGGCGGACAGCAGGACGTCGAGCGGGACGTCGGTGTCGCCGTACCAAGCCTCGCGGTCGGCGAACGCGAGCTTCGCGCACTCGGTCGCCAGGTGCACCGTGCGCGCCGTCGGCACGCCGTCCACATAGGACAATTCGTCGCGGAAACCGTCCAGCAGCAACACTTGCTGCGCGAGCGCCGGTCCTTGCGTCCAAGCTCCGAGCTTGACGAGTCCCCAGTCGCCGACATCGGTGATCAACGCGTCTTCGTAGGTCGCTTCCCAGCTCGCGAGATCGTCCGCGGTGAGCAGGCCGGCGTGGTCGCGGCCGGAGTCGTCGCGGAACGCCTGGCGGCTGAACGCGTCGATCGCCTCGGCGATGAACCCACGCGACCAGGCCCGGCGCGTGGTCTCGATCTGGGCGTCGCGGTCGTTGACGGACTCGGCCTCGCGCAGCAGCCGTTCCCAGGTCGCGGCCAGCGCGGGATTGCGGTGCAGTTCGCCCGGCCTGGCGTGCAGCCACAACTCGGCCGATGAGGTCCAGTGATCGCGGAACAAATCGGACACCGCGGCGATCGTTTCGGTGACGCGGTCGACGAGCGGGACCCCGTCACGGGCGTAGGCGATCGCGTACTTGAGCACGTCACGCAGGCGTTTCGTGCCGTGGTCACGCAGCAGGAGCAGCCAGCCGTCCCACGCGCCCGGCACTGTCGCGGCCAGCAGCCCGGAGCCGGGGATGAGATCGAGGCCCAGGTCGGCGAAGTGTTCGGGCGTCGCGGCGGCGGGCGAGACACCCTGGCCGGCGAGCACGCGGGGCGTCCGGTCCGACGCGGTCACGAAGATCGCGGGCACTTGCCCGCCGGGGCCGTTGAGGTGCGGCTCGGCGACTTGGAGCACGAACCCGGCGGCCACTGCCGCGTCGAAGGCGTTGCCGCCGTCTTCGAGCACCGCCATGCCGGTGGCCGAGGCCAGCCAGTGCGTCGATGCCACCATGCCGTGGGTACCGGCGAGTTCCGGCCTGGTCGTGAACACGCCTCAGATCCTACGCGTTGCTAACTACTTTCACGTAGCGATGAGCAGGCACGAGAATCAGCCCATCGGCACTCGGCGCGTGATGATCGAACGGTCCCTCGTCGATCCAGCCTTGCCGCTCGTAGAACCGGCGAGCCCTGGTGTTGCCCTCGACCACGGCGAGCCAGGCCTTTCCGTGGCCGTTGCGCACGACCACCTGCTCCGCCGCGGTAAGCAGCACCGCCGCGACCCCGGCGCCCCGATGGTCGGCCGAGACGTAGACCTGCTCGACCTCGTCGGCGATCACCATGACGAACCCGGCGAGCACCCCGCCGACCACCGCGACAACCGTTTCGCCGACCTGCTCGGCCGCACGCGTCGCGAACGACTCGTCGGTGCGGACCTCGACGAGCCCGTCGGGGACATGGCCGAGATGCGCGTCGTGCCAGCCGTCGCGCCAGATCTTGGCGACGGCGGGCACGTCGGCCGAAGTAGCAGGTCGCACGGTTACAGACATGCGCAGACCCTAGTACTCAGGCGTTGACCTCGCGGCGCACGCGGGGACGGCCGATGCCCTGCCAGCACAGGCCGACGTCCAGGATCGCTTGCGGGTCAAGGAGATTGCGCGTGTCGACGACCGTGTCGCCGTCCATCTGCTCGGCCATGTAGGACCAGTCGAGGCGCTTGAACTCGTCCCATTCCGTCAGCACGACGACCACGTCGGCCGCCTTCGCGACCTGGTACGGGTCGTCGACGACCGTCATGCCCGCGATCTCGCCGCCGACGGCCGGGTCGTAGGCCGTGAGCTCGGCGCCGAGCGCGCACAGGACCGAGGAGACAGCGAGCGCGGGTGAGTCACGCAGGTCGTTGGTGCCCGCTTTGAAGGCCAGGCCGAGCACGCCGATGCGGGCGCCGTTGAGCGTGCCGCCGACCGCGCCCGCGATCTTGGCGACCACGCGGTCGCGCTGGGCGATGTTCTCCTCGATCGCGGAGTTGAGCAGACCGAAGTCGTACTGCACCGACTCGGCGATCTTGACCAGCGCGCTGGTGTCCTTGGGGAGGCAGGAGCCGCCCCAGCCGGGGCCTGGCTTGAGGAAGGAGCGGCCGATGCGGCGGTCGTAGCCCATGCCCTCGGTGACGACCGTGATGTCCGCGCCGAGTCGTTCGCAGAGCTCGGCGATCGAGTTGACGTAGGAGAGCTTGACCGCGAGGAAGCAGTTCGCCGCGTACTTGACCAGCTCGGCGCTGGCCGCGTCGCAGATGACGGTGGCCGAAGCGAGGTCTTCGTAGAGCGAGCCGACCCAGGTGGCGGCTTCGCGGTCGTCCGAGCCGACGACGATGCGGTCTGGGTTGAGGAAGTCGACGACCGCGGTGCCCTCGCGGAGGAACTCCGGGTTCGACACGACCGGGATGTCCGAGCGGCCGACCATCTCGCGGATCCGCCGCGAGGTGCCGACGGGCACGGTCGACTTGGTGATCAGCGCGCAGCCGGACGGCAGCACGTCGCCGATCTCTTCGGTCACCGCCTCGACGGCGCGCAGGTCGGCCGATCCGCCCGCGCCCATCGGGGTCGGCACGCAGAGGAACACGCCCTCGGCGTCTTGGACGGCCTCGCGGGCGCCGACGACGAAGGTGAGCCGCCCACTGGTCAGTCCCCTGGCGACCAATTCGGACAAACCGGGTTCGAGAATGTCGACCCTGCCTGCCGAGAGCCGCGCGACCTTTGCCTGGTCGACGTCCACGCACGTGACGCGGTGACCCAGGCTGGCCAAGCAGGCCCCCGTGGTCAAGCCGACGTATCCGGTCCCCACCACCACGATCCGAGCTGCGGTCATGATTGCGAAGGTCTCAGCCCGAGTTGACCGCGAAACTAACAAAGGTGGGCCTCCCCGAGTACTCCTCACGACAGGTGAGGCAGCACACTGGCGACGAATGTGCGAACGAGCGTTAACCTGTTCTCGGTCTCACGCAGGTCATGAAGGGATGAACATGCAGATCACCGACACGTCCGCGATCGTCACGGGTGGCGCTTCCGGTCTCGGCTTCGCCACCGCATCGGCGCTCGCCGCGAAGGGCGCGCGGGTTTTCGCGCTCGACCTCGCGGGTTCGATCGAGAAGGCCGAGAAGGTCGAAGGCGTCACCTACGTCGAGGCCGACGTGACGGACCCCGAGCAGGTCCAGTCCGCCGTCGACACGGCGGCGGGGTCGGGGCCGCTGCGGACCGTGGTGAACTGCGCGGGCATCGGCCCGGCCGGGCGCGTGCTGTCCAAGAAGGGCCCGCACGACCTCAACCTGTACGCCAAGGTCATCCAGATCAACCTGATCGGCACCTTCAACGTGCTGACGCTGGCCGCGGAGGCCATCGCCAAGACCGAGCCGCTCGAGCACGACGCGCGCGGCGTCATCATCAACACCGCCTCGGTCGCCGCCTACGACGGCCAGATCGGGCAGGTGGCGTACTCCTCGTCCAAGGGCGGCGTGGTCGGGATGACCCTGCCCGCGGCGCGTGACCTGGCCTCGCACGGCATCCGCGTGATGACCATCGCGCCGGGCATCATCGAGACGCCGATGCTCGCGACCGTCTCCGAGGAGTTCCGCGCCACGCTGGCCGCCGGTGTGCCGTTCCCGAAGCGCCTGGGCCGGGCGGACGAGTACGCCCAGCTCGCGCTGGCGATCATCGACCACGACTACCTGAACGGCGAGGTCATCCGCATGGACGGCTCGCTCCGGATGGCCCCCCGTTAGGGCCTCGGAAAACCCCGAAAGTGACTTTCGTCAGGTCCCATCTGACGAAAGTCACTTTCGGGGTTTGAAAACTGACCAATGCCACATTGGGATTTTTTTCCAGGGCCGGGGGGTCAGAGGTCGCCTAGGTAGGGGACGTTGGCCATGGCGGGGCCGGACATCCAGGCGCGGAGGGCTCGGGTGGCTTGGACGTCGTCCTCGTTGTAGCGCAGGAGTCGGTCGCGCTGGGTGGGGTCGGGGAGGCCGCCGTCCATGCCGACGGCGTCGCGGTACCAGCCCATCGAGGCTTCGCCGCCCGCTTCGGGGTCGCGCCAGGTGAAGCCGGCGACCGGGGCGATCACCTTGAGGCCTTTGCCTTGGGAGCACAGGAACTGGTCGGTGACGCTGCGGAAGAGGTCGACCCACTCCTCGGAGTCCACAAAGGACTGGATGTCCTTCTTCGTCGGGATGCCGGGGTATTCGGCGAACCGATCGGCCGAGCCGAAAAGCCAGCGGTTCTCGGCCATCGCGTTGTAGCAGTAGGCGCGGAAGGTCAGGCCCGCCGCGGCCGTGCGCTCGCGGACTTCGCTCAACCAGGCCCAGAACTCCGCGAACGAGCGTGCCTCGTCGGTCGTCGGGAGCGGGTCCCAGGTGACGAACGCGCGGTAGCCCTGCGGCAGGCCGATGTCGGCACCGGTGAGCAGCGAACCCCACATGTAGGCGCCGGATTCGCCGAAGCTCTCCATGTCGACGTCGACCTCGACGTCCGCGCGCGGGACGAACACGTCGCGGGTGCGGCGGACCACCGTCAGGTCGGCGAGCCAGGCGCGCGCGAGGTAGACCGCGTCGGAGAAGCTCGGGCCAGTCCATGGCATCGGCGGTTCTTCGCCGGGGTTCATCGCGGCCAGTTTGTCCACAGTGGAGATTCCGGCCTTGCGCAGCTCGGCCGCGTCCTCGCCGCGTGCCACGAGACTGACGTCGCGCGCGTTGTTCAGCTCGGTCTCGCAGGTGGGCCACCACGGGCAGCGGCGGCATTCCAGCACGCGCGACGGCTCCGCGAGCGCGGGATCGCCGTTCGACGCGGCCGTCGCGATCGCGAGCCGGTCCGCGAACCGGGTCTCGTACTCGGCGAGCGCGCTGCGGCCACCCGGCCAGGTCGGCGCCGCGAGGTCGTGCCAGACGACCACGTCGGCGTCGAGCCCGATGACGCCGCCGATCGCACGGCCGGTTTCGGCGTGACCGAGCGTCTCCAGCATCTTGCGCAGGTGGACCAGCCGCAGCAGATCACGCGGCTGCGAGCGGACCTTGCGCGCCGGATCGGGCAGCTGGTTCGCCGCGTCGAGGTCGAGCATCGGGGTGGTCATCGCGCCGGAGCCGCGGTCGGTGATGCGGTGCCGCACGACCAGCACCGGCAGGTACCCCTGACTGGTCCGGACCAGCAGTTCCGAGCCACCGCGCCGGTGCCCGACGCGGTCGGCGGGCAGCAGGCCGCCCCAGATGTAGCGCGCACCGGCCGCGAGCGCGTTCTCCGTGGCTTCGACGCGCTCGGCCGCGGGCTGGTCGCGCGCGATGGTCACCCAGCCGTCGCCGGCGTTCGCGGCCTCTTCGAGTTGGCGCGCGATCTCCCTGCGGTGCGCGGTCGCGTCGGCGATGCGTTGCTCGGCCGCGGGGTCAGGCGGGGCCAGCGGAACGTCACGCATGGCCGGGTCGTGGTCCAAATGCACACGACGACGACAGCGGCTGACCGCGCCAGCATCGAGGAGAACATCCGGGCCCATGGAGGTCACTCTATGCAAGAAGCCGGACACCGACATGCTCGCGGTCACCGGTGCCAGTAAGTTCGTGACCAAGCTCCCGGAGGTAGACCATGGCGCGCAAGGTCAAGAAGGACGCGGGTGAGGGCAAGTTCACCCCCAAGAACGCACGCAACGCACTCGGCGTGGCGAAGGTGATCGCGCCCGCGGTGATCCCGGTCGTGGCGCCGTACGCGGTGCAGGCGGCGGGCGCGGTTCGTGAGGCTTACGACCGCTACCAGGCACGCAAGCTCGGCGTCGACGTTTCCCGGCTCGCCGAGTTCACCGGGCGCGGCGCGAAACTCCACGCCCGGATCTCGGGTCTGGCCGACGGTCTCGTCGAGCTTTCCCTGTCTTCGAAGGCGACCGCGGCTGACAAGGAGTTCGCCGACCGCACCAAGGGCACGCTCGAGCAGCTCGCCGCGTCCGTGCGCGCGGCCGAGCGGATGCCTGCGCCGCGCCGCAAGTCCGCGCACCGCGCGGTCGCCGGTGAGCTGGACGTGCTGGAGGGCCAGCTGCTGCACCGGCTCGGCGTCTAGTCGCCCACGAAGTCGACGCGGACGGCGACCAGGGCATTGTCGCCGTCGTAGTCGGCGTACACGGGGAAGAAGCCGTCACCCCAGGTGGTCATCGCGAAGAGCACTCGCGCGCCGCCGACCTCGACGACCCCGGCTTCTTCCGCGGTGGCGCGAACCTGGGCCATCACCTGCCAGTGGTGCGAGTGCGGACGGAAGTCGAGCTTGAACCGATGCTCGGGATTCGCCTGCTGCCAAGCGACGATCGCGCGTCCGCGCTCGACGGCCTCGCGCATGCCCAGGCCGACCCAGCCCCAGCTCGTTTCCTCGCCTGGGATTCCGGTCCGGGTCGCACCGAACTCGGCCGCGACGGCTTCCTCGGCACGCCCCCAGAAGACCAAGTCGGCCTTGCCGTCGATCGGATCGTGGTGTTCCCAGTGACTCAACGCGTCGACATCGCCGAAGAACAGGCGTGCCCAGTCGACGCAGATCGAGCCGAGCCGCACAGTGCGCGCCGCCGGTGACTCCGAGACGGCCAGCCGCAGACTTTCCCACGAGTACTCGTCATCCGGCATCCGGGTTCCGTCGACCCTCAACGGCCGGTCGACGGGCAGACCGCCGACGGCCACCATCGGCAGACCGAAGACGGCGAACTCGCCGTCAGCGCCCTGCCTGGCGCGCTCGGCATGCGGCGTCTCCGGTTCTTCCGCCACCCGCGCCGGATGCACGTCCAGCCCCGCGACGTCGAGCTCGGCCGGTGACCGCTCGCCCGACCAGATCCCGAGATGACCGCCGTCGCCGATCACCAGCACACCGGACGGACACGTGATTTCGCCGAGTTTGCTCCATTCCCCCATACGGGTCAGGCTAGTCGGTCTTCACGAACCCCTTCGCGACCATCCAGTCGCGTGCGACCTCACCGTGGTCGCGGCCGTCGACGTCGACCTGCTTGCACAGCTCGATCATCTGCTTGTTGTCGATGGCCTTGCTGACCGTCTCGAGTGGCCCGCGCAGTTCCGGGTGCTGCTTGAGGAAGTCCGAGCGCAGCGTGGCGACGGCGTTGTACTGCGGGAACGCCTTCTTGTCGTCGTCGAGCACCTTGAGGTTGAGCCCGGCGATGCGGCCGTCGGTCGTGAAGATCTCGCCGATCGGGCAGGTGCCGCTCGACACGGCCGAGTAGATCGTGCCGATGCCGAAGTTCTTCACCACCGGTTGCTGGAAGCCGTACGCCTTGACCGCGGCGGGGAAACCGTCCTGACGGCTGGTGAACTCGGTCTCCAGGCAGAACACCGCTTGATCTGGCCGCTCCTTTAAGAAGCGAGCCAGATCCGAGGTCGTCTTCAGGTTGTTCTGCTGCGCGTAGGCCTCGGTGACGGCGAAGCCGTACTGGTCGTTCAGCGGCGAGTAGTTCAGCCAGCTGATGCCGAACTTCTCCTCGTCGGCCTTCTTGGTCGCTTCGTACTGGGCCTGCTCACCGCCGGGCACGGGCAGTTCGTTGCCCTGGTAGTTGATCCAGCCGGTGCCGGTGTACTCCCACGTGACGTCGGTCTGGCCGCCCAGCAGGGCCTGCCGTGACGAGTTCGAGCCCTTGATGTCGGTCAGGTCGCGCACGTCGGCGCCCGCCGCCGACAACGCCATCTCGGCCATGTACGCCAGCAGGATGTTCTCGGTGAAGTCCTTGGACCCCACGGTCACCTTGACGTCCTTGAGCGCCGGGATCGGCTGGATCGAGCCGGGCTGGATCGTGTACGGGAGCGAGGTGTTGACGTCCAGGCCGCACGCGCTGGTCAACGCCACCAACGCCACGGCGGCGAGTGCCCGAGCCTTCATCGCAGTCCCTTCGGTCCGAGCAGCTGTTCGGCGACCGCGCCCAGCCAGTCCACCAGCAGCGCCAGCCCGACGGCCAGTACCGAGCCGGTGACCAGCACCTTGGTCAGGTTGAGCTTGTAGCCCGTGTCGATCAGCAGCCCGAAGCCGCCCGCGTTGACGAACATGCCGAACGTCGCCGTGCCGACCGCGAGCACCAGCGAGGTGCGCAGACCGGCCAGGATCAGCGGGATGGCCAGCGGGAACTCGACGCGCCACAGCACGCCGGACGAGGACATCCCGATGCCGCGGCCTGCGTCGATCAGCGCCGGGTCGACCTGTTGCAGGCCGACCATCGTGTTGCGCAGCACGGGAAGCAGCGAATAGAACGCCAGCGGCAGCGCGGCCACCCACAGCCCGCCGGTCGCGCCGGTGATGATGAACCACAGCACCAGCACGCCCAGCGCGGGCGCCGCCTGGCCGATGTTCGCGATCGCCAGCAGCACCGGCGCGGCCCAGCGCGCCCACGGCCGCGTCGCCATGACGCCGAGCGGTACCGCGACGACCACCACGATCGCCGTCACCACCAGCGTCATCAGCAGGTGATCGCCGAGCGCGGCGAACAACGAACTCGCGTTGAGGGTTTCCTTCTCCGTGGCGGAAAGGTCGCTCGCGAACACCACCGCGAGCACTCCGCCGACGATCAGCAGCACCGCGGCGGGCTGGGCGAATAGCCGGACCCGCTCGGCACGTTTGGAACTGGATTCAGTGGAAAACCCCGTATCGACAGCAGCCGTCATTCCGCCACATCCCCGTTGTGGTCCTCGCGCAGCTTCTGGATGGTGGCGATCACCGTGTCGAGTTCGATCGTCCCGGCGTACTCACCGCGCGCGCCGGTCACCGGCACCGCGCCACCTTCGGCGAGCATCGCCTCCAGCGCGTCCTGCAGCGTCGACTGCAGGGTGACGATGTCGCGCAACGGTTTCCCGGCCGTGGCCAGCGAACTCGCGGTGCTGAGCTGGCGCAGGTGCACCCAGCGCACCGGCCGGCGGCGCTGGTCGAGCACGAGCACGAAGTGCTTGTTCCGCTGCACCAGCTTCTCGCGCACATCGGCGGGCGACTCACCGATTTCCGCCGTAAGCGCTTCCTGCTGGAGTTCGACGTCGCGGACGCGCAGGAGGGTCAGCTGCTTCAGCGAGGCGCCGGCGCCGACGAAACCGGCGACCGTGTCGTCGGCCGGGTTCGCGAGGATCGACTCCGGGGTGTCGTATTGCAGGATTGTCGACTTGTCGCCAAGAACGGCGATCTTGTCGCCGAGCTTCACGGCCTCGTCGAAGTCGTGCGTGACGAACACGATCGTCTTCTTGAGCTCGGTCTGCAGGCGCAGCAGCTCGTCCTGCAGGTTGCCCCGGGTGATCGGGTCGACCGCGCCGAACGGCTCGTCCATCAGCAGCACCGGCGGGTCGGCGGCGAGCGCGCGTGCGACGCCGACGCGTTGCTGCTGACCGCCGGAAAGCTGACGAGGGAAGCGGTCGCGGAAGTCGGCGGGGTCGAGGCCGACCAGGTCCATCATCTCCTCGACGCGGTCGTTGATCCGCTTCTTGTCCCAGCCGAGCAGCCCGGGCACCACGGCGATGTTCTGCGAGACGGTGAAGTGCGGGAACAATCCGGCCTGCTGGATCGCGTAGCCGACCCGGCGCCGCAGGTCGTCGGCGTCGATGCTGAGCGCGTCCTCGCCGCCGATGGTGATCTTGCCGGAGGTCGGCTCGATCAACCGGTTGATCATCCGCATGGTGGTCGTCTTGCCGCAGCCGGACGGTCCGACGAAGACCACGATCTTGCCGGCGGGCACGACCATCGAGAAGTCGTCGACGGCGGGTTCACGGGTGCCCGGATAACGCTTGGTGACGTTCTCCAGTTCGATCTCGACCCCGGAGACCTCGTTCTCAGCCACGGACACCCCTCGAAACAGTAAGCCGGTTGATCAGGACGTAAACGCCGTCGAGCAGCAGCGCGAGGATGACCACGCCGACCGTGCCCGTGATGGCCTGGTTCAGCGAGTTGGCGCTGCCCGCGTTGGACAGGCCGGAGAAGACCTCGGAGCCGAGGCCGGGGCCTTTGGCATAGGCGGCGATGACCGCGATGCCCATCAGCATCTGGGTCGCGACGCGCATCCCGGCGAGGATCGCGGGCCACGCCAGCCGTAGCTCGACCCTGGTCAGCACGCCGAAGCGGCTCATCCCGATGCCCTTGGCCGCGTCGCTGATCGCCGGATCGACGCCGCCGAGGCCGACGATCGTGTTCCGCACGATCGGCAGCAGCGCGTAGAGCACCAGCGCGACGACCGTGGTGTCGGCGCCGAGCCCGAGCACCGGGATCAGCAGGCCCAGCAGCGCGAAGGACGGCACGGTCAGGATGGTGCTGGCGAGCGCCGTGGCCAGCGCGGAGCCGACCGGGCTGCGGTAGACCGCGACCCCGATCAGCACGCCGATGACCGCGGCCAGGATCGTGCACTGCACCACCGCGCTGACGTGCAGTAATGCCTGGAGGGACAGCCGGTCCCACCGGTCGGACACGTACTCGAGAATGTTCATTGTCTTGGGAACTCCCACCGCCGAACGTCTGCCAACCGTTGCCTATTCACCTGGGTTCGGCAACCTTCGCGTCCGGTTTGGAGGCTTACTTAAGCCCCTGACCAGCGCTAATTACTGTCAAGATGCCATTCGTGTGAGTCGCCCACCGCTGTCGTGCTCACCACGCGAGAAGCTGTCGCTTTGGCACTGGTTCGTCCCATAGAGTGAGCCGGGTGAGCATCCGGACCAACGAGCAGAGCGCCTTGCGCGTGGTTCGTGGTGCCCTGCTCGCGGTCTCGTCGGCGGCGCTCGCGGTCAGTGCGCACGCGATCGCGGACGGTGGTGTGCCGGACGCGGCGCTGACCTTGCTGCTCACCACGCTGATCGGCTGGACGGCCACGGCGCTCGCGACCAAGAGCCGCGGCGCGCTCGGCACGGTGGCCGTGCTCGGCGCCGGGCAGGTCGTGATGCACACCGTGCTCACCACGCTGGTCACGCACGCCGAACTGCACAGCGGCGGCTCAGGGCTGCTGCCGAGCGGGCCGATGTTCGCGACGCACGCGCTCGCGACGCTGGCCACGGCGCTCCTGCTCGCGCACGCCGACACCCTGTTGCTCACGGCGGTGGCGGCGCTGCGGCTGCTGCTCCCCGTCGTCTGGCGGCCGGTCCCCGTTCCGGCCGCACCCGCCCGCGCGCTGGCGTTCCCGCCGGTCGCCGGGCATCTCACGCGCGTCACACTGCGCCGCCTGCATGCGCGACGCGGTCCGCCCGTTTACTCCTGAACCCTCATTTTCCCTTACCCACCAACGAATCCCCCGATTCGTTGGCACACCCCTGTTCAGGAGTATTCCGTGTCCTACAAGAAGTCTCTCAAGCGCGCCGGTTTCCTGGCCGCCACCGTCGGTGTCCTCGGCCTCATGAGCACCGGCATCGCTTCGGCCCACGTCACCGCCAACGTCTACGGCGCCCAGCCGACCAAGGGCGGTTACGGCGCGATCTTCTTCCGCGTGCCCAACGAGGACCCCGCGGTCGGCACCACCAAGGTCGAGATCGAGATCAAGCCGGAGTACGCGATCGGCACCGTCCGCACCACCAAGGTGCCCGGCTGGACCGCCCAGGTCACCAAGACCAAGCTGCCCGCCCCGGTGAAGAACGCGGCAGGCGCCGACGTCTCCGAGGTCGTCACCAAGGTCAGCTGGACCGCGGAGCCCGGCAACAAGATCGCCGCGGGCACCTCGGAGTTCGCGGAGTTCGAGATCAGCATCGGCGCGCTCCCGAAGCTCGACGAGATCGAGTTCCCGGCGACCCAGACCTACGAAGGCAACAAGGTCGTCAACTGGAACGAGAAGGCCCCCGCTGGCGGCGAGGAGCCGGAGCACCCGGCCCCGACCGTCAAGCTGGCCGACAAGAAGGCCGAAGGCGACCACCACGGCGGCGCGACGGCGACCGACACTTCGGAGCACACTGAAGCGGCGGCCGGCAGTGACACCACGGCCCGCTGGCTCGCCGGCGCCGGGCTGGCCGTCGGCGCGCTGGGCCTGGGCGTCGGCGCGGGCGCGACGATCCGTGCACGTAAAGCAGGCAAGGGAACCAACTGATGCGTAAAGCGCTCATCGCGCTAGCCCTCGCCGGGGCGGCCCTGTTCTTCTCGGCCGCTCCGGCGCTGGCACACAATGTGCTCATCTCGACGGATCCGGCCAAGGGCTCTTCGATCGAAGCCGGGCCCGCGAAGATCACGCTCACGTTCGACCAGTTCGTGCAGAACGCCGACGTCAACCAGATCGCGGTGACCGGTCCCGGCGGCGGCCAGTGGGCCGAGGGCCAGGTCAAGGTCGACGGCAGCGTCGTCTCCGTGCCGCTGCGCCCGCTCGGCCCGGCGGGCGAGTACAAGATCGGCTACCGGATCCTGTCCGCGGACGGGCACGCGGTCACCGGCGAGTCCACCTTCACCCTCGCCAAGGCGGGCACCGGCACGCCGGCGAGCGCCGAAGCGGCCAAGGGCACCGGGCAGGCGGCCACCGCCGAGTCCACATCGGACAGTGGAGTGCCGATCTGGGTGTGGATCGCGGGAGCCGTCGTGCTGCTCGGCGTCGGGCTGACCGTCGCGCTCCGAACGGGTTCCAAGGCATGACCAAGACCGAGACCACCTCGAATGTCCGCTATTCCACGCTGTTGTGCGTGGTCACGGCCGGTCTGATCGGCGCGCTCATCGGCGTCGCGCTGACCACCACGACACCGGTGCCCGGTGTCCAGGAGGCAGGCGGGGTGGTCTCGGTCGGCATCCCGATCGTGCGGGTGCTGCTCGACATAGCGGCCGTCACGACCATCGGGTTGTCACTGCTTTCGGTGCTGGTCGGCTACGACCGGCCGAAGCTGAGCGAACCCGTGATGCGCCACGCGCGTCCCGGCGCCGTCGCCGCCGCTCTGGTCTGGGCGGCGACCGCACTCGTCGCGCTGGTGTTGCAGACGGCCGAATTCCGGCCGGGCGCGGCCAAGATCGGCATGAACGACGTCGGCGCGTACATCGCGCAGTTCGGCGCTGGCAAGGCTTTGCTGATCGTCGCCGTGCTCGCGCTGCTGCACGCGGGCTTGGGCATTTTGTCGTTGCGCCACGGTGAAAAGGTGCCCGCCGAGGTGCGGGTCGGGCTGGGGTTGTTCGCGCTGCTGCCCTTGCCGGTCACCGGGCACGCGGCGAACTGGAACTACCACGACTACACGATGATCTCGATGGAACTGCACGTGATGAGCGCCGTCGCCTGGACCGGCGGCCTCGGCGCGATGACCGTGCTGCTGGCGAGCAACCGCACCCTGCTCGCCCACGCGCTCCCGAAGTTCTCGAAGCTCGCGACGCTGTGCTTGATCCTTTCGACGGCCACCGGGCTGTTCAACGGCCTGATCGAGATCTACCTGAATCCGACGCTGAGCTTCTGGGACGGTCTGTTCAGCACGCCGTACGGGCGGCTGGTGATCCTGAAGTTCCTGTGCACCGGCGCGATCGCGCTGCTCGGCGCGCACGTGCGGTGGCGGCTGATGCCGCAGATCATCCGGCACAACCGGACGGCGCTCGCGGCTTGGGCGACGCTCGAACTGACGATCATGGGACTGGCCTTCGGGTTCGCCGTGGTGCTGACGAGGGCTCCGGTTTCGATCAGCTGATCTCCCGAGGCAACCTTCTCGTCGCCGCCTGCGTGTAGCGGTCGTGAACACGGATTTGACCGAGGCGGAGACCAAGTTCGCGAACGCCTGGCTGACCAAGCACGGCGTGTTGATCAGTCCCCTGCCCAGGATGCTCGCGGTGCGACTCGGCGCCCGCGATGTCAAACCCAGCCGGCTCGTGCTGAACCGCTGGCGGGCAGGCGGGTTCTTGATCGGCCTCCTGCTGGCCGTCGCCTACCACTGCCTGCAGTACCTGCCGAACGTGCGCGGCGTCGAGATGACCGAGAGCCAGGGCGTCTACTTCATCATCGGCGGGACGGTTGTCGGCTTCTGGTTGTCGATCCGGGGCCGGGAGCGGGACCTCGGTGGGTTGCCTGTCTCGGCGAGTGTGGAGCGCCCGTCCTGGTCGAAGCACCTCGGCGGCTGGTACCTGGCCTCGCTGGTGATCACCTTCGCCGGTGGCACGGCACTGGCCGTGGCCATGTACGTCACCACCTCGGCGCGGACCTACGCGTGGAGCTGGCTGGGGGCACTCGCCTGGGGCGCGTTGTGCACCGCGGTGATCCTCGTCGGCACGTGGCGAGCGCCGGTCATCGCCGACGACCCGGCATCGGCCTCGGTCGACGCCATGCTGCGCGTCGAAGACAGCTTCCTGGCCATGCCCGGCTATTTCGCCGTGCTCGTGCTGATCGACCTGGTGACGACCCACCGGCAGCCGCCCGAGTTCACCTGGTGGCTGCTGGGCTACGCGGTACTCGCGTTCGGCACCTCGGCGATCAGCGCGCTCACCTACTGGCGCCGGGTCAGTCCGCGCGCCGCTACTCCAAACGGCCCTAATTGACGCGAAGCGGTTACCCCGAGACGCGTCACGGGGGATGCTCGGCGCGTTCTCTGGGGTAACCCGTGTGGAGGAGGAGCGCGTCGATGGGTGGCCCGGTTCCGGGAGACCGCAAGGTGGAAGTGCCCCAGCCGCGTGCCGGGGCGGGAGCCGCGAGGCCGTCGACGTCAGGGCCGAGGCAACTACCGATCGTGCCCGCGCACTTCACGAACCGCGCCGAAGAGGTCCGGCTGCTCGACAAGCTGATCGAGCGTGAGCGGGACACCCCGGCCATCCAGCTGATCAGCGGCCAGGGCGGGATCGGCAAGACCGCGCTCGCCACGAGCTGGGGGCACAGTGTCAGCTGGCGCTTCCCGCACGGCCAGCTGCACGCGGACCTCGGTGGCTACAGCACCACCGGCCCGCTGGCCACGTCCGAGGTGCTCGGCCGGTTCCTGCGTGCGCTGGGCGTGCCGCCGAACGGGCTGCCCGGCGATCCCGACGAGCTGGCGAACCTGTATCGCACGGTCACCGCCGACAAGCCGTTGCTCGTGTTCCTCGACAACGCGCGCACCTCCGACCAGGTCCGGCCGCTGATCCCGGCGAGCGCGGACAGCCTGGTCATCGTGACGTCCCGGCGCACCTTGGGGACCTTGCAGTCCGAGCACCTGGTCAACCTGGTGCAACTCGACCCCTTCAACTCGGCGCACGGTGCGGAACTGCTGACGCGGACCATCGGGGAGAACCGGGTCAACGCCGAAACCGAGCACGCCGAAGTGATCGTCCGGCTGTGCAGCGGGTTGCCGATCGCGCTGTCGACGATCAGCGCCAAACTCGCCGCCAAACCACGCATGCCGCTCGCGAAGGTCGCATCTGAGCTACAACTGGAGCATCGACGACTCGCGGTGCTGACGAAAGAGGCGACTTCGGTGCAAGCCAGCTTCAACCTGTCCTATGACGCGCTACCGCCGGACGCGGCCGCGCTGTACGCGGCGCTCGGGCTCCACCCCGGGCCTGACTTCGGGGTCGGGGTCGCCGCCGCGTCCATCGGCAAGAGCACGGAGGCCGCCGAGGACCTGCTCGACCAGCTCGTCGACGATGGCCTGCTGATCGACGTGCACGGCGACGGCGAGCGGTTCACTTTCCACGATCTGGCCAGGTTGCACGCCAAGGAGAAGACGGCGGGCCACGAGAACGAGCGCGACCGCGAGATCGCCATTCGCCGCATGCTCGAGTGGTACCTCTACGCCGCGAGCGCGACGGCCGATCTGACCGTGGCCGACCAGAAGCCGATCGAATACACCTACGAGTACCGGCCGAAGACCCGCGTCACGTTCGCCTCGCGCGAGGAGTCGCTCGCCTGGCTCGAACTCGAGCGCGCCAACCTGATCGCCGCCGTCGAGACCGCCTACGAGCAGCAGTTGTACGAGCTCGGCTGGCAGCTGGCCGCCGCGATGTGGCCGCTCTTCCTGCTCCACAAGCACTATCCGGACTTCCTGCGGGTCAGCCAGCTCGGCGTCAAGTGCGCCAGCCGGTGGGGCAACCACTCGGCGGAAGCGCTGATGCACAACCGCAGCGGAGCGGCGACACGCGGCACCGGCCGGTTCGACGACGCCGTCGGGCACTACCGGTCGGGCTACGAGACGGCGACCGCGGCGAACGACCAGGTCGTGGCGATTCGCTCGGTCGAGGGACTCGGGCTGGTCGCGCTCGCGAAGGAGCGGGTGGACGACGCGATCGAGGCGTTCACCGAGAACCTGCGGATGAGCCGGGACCAGGAGCGGGCGCACGACGTCGGCCTCGCGCTGATCAACCTCGGCGCGACACTCACCAAGGCCGAGCGGCCTGCCGAGGCGATCGTCAGGCTGGAAGAGGCGAGCGCGCTGCTCACCGAACAGGGCGACGAGTACAACGACGCCCGCGCCCGCATCGAACTCGGCCGCGCGCTCGCGCTGACCGGCGAGTTCGCGGCCGCCCGCGAGGAACTCGGCAAGGCGCAGGCCGTCATGCGGGCACGCGGCTCGAAGTTCGAAGAGGCCAGGACCCTGCAGGCACTCGGTGAGGTCGCGGAGACCGCGGGCGATGTCGACGAGGCCAAGCGGCTCTACGACCAGGCGCTCCCCATCCTCGTCGGCTTGGGCCGTCCTGAAGCCGATGCGTTACGGAATCGGCTCGCCGGGTTGTGACCCCCGACGCGAAAGCATGATCGTTACCCGGTAAGGTGGCGGAGCGTAGCTGCAACTTGCGCATGTGGGTTTGCAACTAGCCCGTCCAGGGTGATCAGCTCCGCCGAAATGACTACTCAAATACGCCGTTCACCTCAGAAACGACGAGCGGTCATTACGGTTCGGTGAATGCCCGAGAACAATCATGTCCTAGGCCTTTTAGCGGTACCGGTTCCACCGAACATCGGTGCGGCCCGCGCGTAGATCATCAAGTCTTCTGCGCAATTCGTCCCGCACATCGGGATGACTGCGCAGGATGGGCAGCACTGAGGTCGTCAGCTTGAGTTCGCGGACCGCTCGCAGCACCGAAAAACCTGGCCAGGACGTCACGTCGAAGCCGTAGACTCCGGCGAACTCGCGGTAGCGCTCCTCGGAGTCCCCGAACCGCTCACGGCCGACGGCCATCGGCGTCAGGTCCCATTCACGCGGGCCGAGGCAGGCGGAGTCGAAGTCGCACAGCACCGGGCCGCTGGGCCCGCAGATGACGTTGCCCGTGTGCGCGTCGCCATGCACGAGCCCTCTGGGCAGCGCGAAGTCCAGTTCGGCCAGCTCGGCCTCGACCTCGGCGCAGCGCCGCAGCAGGAACCGCCGGTCACCGTCGTCGAGTTCTTCGGCGTCGGCGACGCGGGCGCGGACGGCGTCGAGCGGCGCCCAGTCGGGGATGTCGTCGGGCGGCGGCAGCGCGTGGACCTGGCGAAGCAGCTGGGCGAGGTCGGCCGCGGTGGGCTCACGGCCGGTGTCCGGCACCTCGGTCCACACCGTGAGCAGGTGCCCGGCGATCCACAATGGCTGGTGAACGCCGGGCAGCAGGCGGATCGCGGGCACCCCGTGGCGTTCGAAATGCTCGGCGACCCGCACGACCTTGCCGACGCGGTGCCGCAGCGCGCGCGAGCCGACGATCCGGATCACCACACCCGCGCCGTCCAGCGCGTAGACGGCGTTGTTGGTGAACCGGAGAAGCCGCGCGCCCTGAGCGTCGAAGCCGAGCAGCGCACAGGCGCTGATCAGGACTTCTTCGAGCTTTTCCCTGGTGAAGCGACCGTCCAAGACGGTGTCAGTCCCCCCGGATACCGCCTGCGCCTCAGGCCGCGAAGAACGCGTGCAGCCGGTCGGCGAGGTCGCGGGCATCCGGATTGTTCCGGCGCTGCTCGGCTTCGACCTGCAGCGGCTTCAGGCGGTCGCGCACCCGCGCGGACTTGATGCCCTCCGCGCAGTCGAGCGCCTTGCCTCCGACCTTCGCGCCCTGGTCGATATCGCCGTCGAGCAGGTGGTTCGTGGCGAGCGCGCCCAGCATGAAGGTCTTGCTGCGTGCCATGTCGTCGTCGTAGGACTCGACGGCCTTGGTCAGCGCGGGAATGGCGAACTTCGTGTGCGAAGCACTCACTTCCTGCGCCAGTACCGTGTGGACGGTGCCGATCATCGCGTAGACGTCGGTCTCGTTGAAGAACTTGACCCAGGACTCGGCCTTGTCGATGTCCGCGCGGCCGAACTCGTCCTTCGACCGGTTCAGCAGCTTCACGGCCATGTCGTCGTTGCCCATCATCGCGTAGGCCCACGCTTCGTTGGCGCAGAGCACGGAGACGGCCAGCTCGGAGCCGGATTCCTGGGCGGCGATCTGACCCAGCTGGAACAGCTTCAGCGCGTCGTTCGGCGCGTCCTGGTGCAGGTAGACCCGGCCCATGCGGTAGAGCACGTTGGCCACCAGCGGGTGATTCTCACCCTGTTTGGCCAGGTCGAGCGCGTTGGCGAAGTGCCCGCGCGCGGAATCCATGAGCCCGGTGTCGAACGAGGTCCAGCCCGCCAAGCTGTGCAGATCGGCGAGGGCGACGTAGAGCCTGCCCTTGACGATGTCCGTGCCGTTCGATTCGAGCATCTGCTGTCCCCAGGACAGCTGTGCGACGACCGCGTCCCTGCAGAACCCGCCGCCGTACTGGTAGTCCAGCGCGCGCAGCGCCCTGGTCGCGGCCTCGACCTGCCGCACGTCCGTCATGCCGATCCGCCCAGGTGCGGGCGTGCGTGCCGGATTCGCCGACCACGTACCCGACTCCGGGCCGAACACCGCCGCGCCCATCGTCACCTGTGCGGCATGCGCGAGGAACCTCCGTCGCTTCACGGACTCGTCCTCCTCTGCCTGCTGGCCGCCGGCCGCGCCGACGACCCGTATCGCTGTGGCCTCGTCATAAGCGAGGCCCATGTATCCACGGGGGACGCCAAGGCCGTCCGAGATCCTGGTGAGGACGTCGTAGGCCATGACCTGGCGACCCTTGAGGATCTCGGACACCTCGGACTGTGACTGGCCGGTCATCGCGGCGATCTGACGCTGCGAGACACCGTGCTTGCGGAGCAGCCGGTACACCGAGCTGATCTCTCTTTTGGACAGGGCCTCGCGCATCTCCGGGTGCTCCCAGGCATCCGCGGGGATGAGCTGCTGACCCTGCCGGCCGTCTTGGCCGGAACCAGTGGCGTCCATTGCGCCCCCTCACAGTCCGATCGGGCGTCTGTCATTCAGCGTAGGCAAAGCTATTCAACCGTGCTAAACCCCGATAGCGGTCACTGATCGGCCCGAACGAACTTCACCGACCGCTTACCGTGGAACCCGGACCAGTCGCCGCTATGACGCGGTTTCGACCTTCTATCGACTCCGGTTTGGTCGCAATGTAGTCATCAGTTCTCCGTGACCGCCCGGGTACGGCCCGCGATCACGGAGAGCTACCGAAAACCGCAGTGCGAAATGCAAGATGCGCCAGCCGACAGAGCGGAGAAGCCCCGTGGAGTTCGTGGACGCGATGCCAGCACATGCTGGAACAGCCACGCGCACCGTGCGTCCCATGACGGTGGCCCGCACTGCGCCCGCACCGGTCGTGGACCCCCGCACCGCAGGCCTGCGCCGCTACGAAGGCGGCCAGCTGGTCTGGCGAGTGCAGTGTGGTGACCTGATCAGCCGGGAGCGCGCCGTGACGGTTTTCGTCGAAGACAACCAGGTGGTTCTCGTTTCACCGCCGGGAGAGACAGCGCGGCTGACCACTGGCCAGCTCGGTCAGCTCAGAGCCGCGCTCAACGAAGCCGCCAAGATGGCGGAAAGGTGACGGTGAGTTCCAAGTGGATCAAGTCCTTGGGCAGGTTCTCCGTGATGCCGTGTGGGAACGCCTCGACATGCTCTCCGACCTGGCGCAGCGGGCCGACGCCCACTCCCTGGTCTCGGTAGCCCGCTCCGAACTGCCTCGTCTCGCCGAAGGCTGGCGCGCCATGCTCCAGGCGCACATGCCCGACGAGCGTGGCGACTGCCCCACCTGTTCGACCCGCTGGCACCGGTGCAAGGCGCCGTGTTCCGTCTGGCAGGTCGCCCATGAACACCTGGTCGCCGGTGGCCTGGCTCCGCAGCACGACACGCGGCGTCAGGGACGGCGGAAGAGCGTGCCCAGTCAGAGCCGAGGGAGTTCCCCGACCCCCGCGGAGACGACCGGACGTCACGCGCTCATCCCGCCGTCGCGGCACGTCATCGCCGCCACACCGTAAATCCAGGCTGGTGAGCGCGGCGGACCTGAATGCCCCCGTCAGGGTTTGACGCCGAATCTCACCTTTGACCGAGGAAGGCTCGTCCGTACCCCCCGAGCGTGACGAGCCTCCCTCGGTCCCTTGAAGTAGTACCCCCGCCCTCAAGAGAATGCGGCCCCGAACGCCGCGGGTCCCGTGCCGTTGCACTCCCCCTCCCCCGACCGGCACGGGGCCCGCGGTCTCCAACGCTTCAGCTCACGGATTTCACTCGCGTGATGAGCACTGCCGCGAGAATCGTCGCCACGGCGGATGCGGTGAACAGCCCCGCATAACCGCCGAGCAGCGACAGGATCCCGACCGTCGCCGTGGTCGCGACGACCTGCGGCAGTGAGTTCGCGATGTTGATGATGCCGAGATCCTTCGCGCGGTCCTTCGCCTCGGGCAGCACCTGGGTGAGAATCGCCAGCGCGACCGACATGTACATGCCGAATCCGACGCCGAGCAGCGGCGCCGAGATCAGCGACGCGGTCCAGTTCGGCCAGAACACCAGAATCAGCGCGGCGATCGCCATCACGACCGACGACACGTAGACGTACGGCTTCCGGTTGCCGGACTTGTCGGAGAAGTGTCCCGTGACCAGCGCACCGACCACCAACGCCGCGGCGTAGAGACCCATCATGACGAGCAGCCCCGACTCGGGGTCCTCGTAGTGCACTGCGTCCTTGAGGAAGAACAGCAGGTACAGCGTGCCCAGCGCGTTGCCGAGGTTGATCATGAAGTGGCAGCTCCACGCCCAGGCGAAGTCCGCGTGCCGGAGCGGGGTGAACAGGCCGCGCAGGATTTCGGCGACATCGGTGCGCGGCCGGAATTCGGCGGGCAACGGCGCGTCGGGCGTGCGCAGTACGAACGCCGCAGCGCCGAGCACGACGACGACAGCGCACACGAGATAAGCGGTCGGCACGCCTGCCATGTCGAGCACCACCACGACGACGACCGCGCCGAGCACGGTGCCGAGCATCTGGCTGATCCCGACCAGTCCGCCGACCATCGCGCGCTGCGGCACCGGCACCCGGTCGGGTAACGCGGACATGAGCGCGGCGAGCATGCCGTTCAGCCCGCCCTGGACCAGGCACCAGCCGACCGTCATCACGACGACGTTCGGCGCGACGGCCAGCACCACGAACCCGAGCACGCTGACGCCGGCCCCGATGACCGTCCACGGATGGCGACGGCCGAAACGGGAGCAGGTGCGGTCCGAGAGCAGGCCGACCGCCGGGTTGGCGATCAGCGCGACCACACCGCCGATCGCGCTGACGATGCTGAAGATGGCGACCTTGTCCGCGGCGTCGAGCAGTTCGGCCTGCTTGGGGAGCAGCACCTGGATCGGGGCGTAGATCCCGAGCCACAGCGCGATGTTCGCGAGCACCAACAACGTCATCCAGCCGCCGCGGACCTTCGTCCGCGGCTCGGCCAGCGCTTCAGGGGTGTGGACGTCAGTCATTGCTGATCAGCTTTTGGTACCAGCGGAACGAGTCCTTGGGCGTGCGCTTCTGGGTTTCGTAGTCGACGTGCACGATGCCGAAACGTGGCGCGTAGCCCTTGGACCACTCGAAGTTGTCCAGCAACGACCAGACGAAGTAGCCGCGGACGTCGACGCCGGCGTCCATCGCCTCGCGGAGCGCGCCGAGGTGCCCGGTGAGGAAGTCGATGCGCTCGGGGTCGTGCACGCCACCGTCCTCGGCGACCGTGTCGGCGAAACTGCAGCCGTTCTCGGTGATGTGGATCGGCGGGAGATTTTCCTGGTAACGGTTGTGGAAAGAGAGCAGTAGTTCGCGCAGCCCGTGCGGGACGATCGGGGAATCGTTGGTGGTCATGGGAAATCCGTCGATCGGGCGAAGCTCGAACGGCAGCGGGTTTCCCTCGCCTGGCGCGGCGACACCCTGCGGCTCGTAGTAGTTGACGCCGTAGAAGTCGAGCGGTTGGTGAATGGTCGCGAGGTCTGCGGCGTAATTCGCGGGCAGGTGATCGAGGATTTGTTCGGGATAGCTGCCGAGCAGCACCGGATCGGCGAAGAGGCGGTTGAGCAGCGCGTCGAGCCAGATGGCCGCCTTGTCGTCCTCGTCGGTGTCGTTGGCTGGCCAGATCGGAGAATGGTTGTTCGCCGTGCCGATGTTGGTGGCGCCGGCGGCACGCAGCGCCTGCACGGCCAGCCCGTGCGCGAGATTCTGGTGGTGCGCGGTCGGAATCGCGTCGAGCATGAGGAACTGGCCTGGCGCGTACTCACCGATCGCGTAGCCATAAATCGACATGACCATCGGTTCGTTGAGTGGAATCCACATCTTCACTCGATCGGCGAAACGCTCACCGACGATCGAGGCGTATTCCGCGAAGCGTTCGGCTGTATCCCTGTTGAGCCAGCCGCCAGTGTCTTCGAGCGCCTGCGGGGTGTCCCAGTGGTAGAGCGTGACGGTGGGCGCGATGCCCGCGTCGCAGATCGCGTCGAGGAGCCGGTCGTAGAAGTCGAGGCCCGCCTTGTTGGGCGCGCCTTTGCCGTCAGGCTGAATTCGCGGCCACGCAAGGGACATCCGGTAGGCGCCGACACCGAGTTCGGACATCAGCGCGATGTCCTCCGGGTAGCGGTGATAGTGATCCGCCGCTACCTTGGCGTCCTCCCCCTGTGCGATCTTGCCTTCGGTCTCGGTGAATGTGTCCCAAATGGACGGTCCGCGGCCGCCCTCGCGAGTCGCGCCCTCGATCTGGAAGGCCGAAGTGGACACTCCCCAGAGAAAGTCGGACGGAAAGTTCAGATTTTCCACTCCAGGCACACCTTCCGTCAGTGGAACGTGAAAACTTCTCATATACTAGGCCTTCACTCGACGGTGGGGAAGCCTGCCGACACGATAAAGTCGCTGATCAGCAGAGGAGGAGCCGACGTGCCCGACATCCAGGCCGCGAAGGGGACGGACACGCCCCTTCGCCGTCAGCCTGTCCAGCAGCGCAGCGCGAAGCGGGTCGAGCAGATGCTCGACGCGAGCGCCCAGTTGATCGACGAACTCGGCTACGAAGCACTGACGACGACGCTCATCGCGAAGCGCGCGGGCGTGGCCGTTGGTTCGCTGTACCAGTTCTTCCCCGATAAACGCGCCGTCGTGCAGGCGCTGACCCAACGCAACCTCGAGCGCTTCATCCAGCAGATCACCGAGCGGCTCGACTCGATCGACGCGGGCCACTGGTGGGACGTCGTCGACTCGATTCTCGACATCTACCTGCGGATGCACCGCGAGATCCCGGGCTTCTCGAAGGTCCACTTCGGCGACGTGGTCGACACGCAGCTGCTCGACGAGAGCCGCGACAACAACACGGTCATCGTCGACTCGCTGGTCGGTGTGCTCTCCCCGAACCTGTCGACCCCCGTCGACGACCTGAAGTTCGCGATCACGATCGCCAACGAGGTCGCCGACGCACTGCTGAAGCTCGCCTTCCGCCGCGACCCGATGGGCGACGAGCACATCGTCGCCGAGACGAAGTTCCTGGTGAAGGGCTACTTGGCACGCAAATTCGGCGAGTCCTGAGGTTCGCTCGGCTCGCGTCGTGGCTACGCGAAACCCGAGTTTGGGCCATTGGCTGGCCAGAATTCGGGTTTCGCGAAGGCCACCTTCGCCTGCGCACCGCCGTTGACCGTCCACAGAGGACGTCAGGCCTCGCGTTCTGTCTGGTCTAGCGCGCTTTGCCCGACTTGCCGGGCGCCCTGGACGTAGTGAACGGGGCTTTTGCGTCGCTCAACGCTGCGAACGTGGCTTCATGCGCTCGGCACCCGCAAACCGGAGCCACCCACACCCCGAAAGTGGCTCTGACCTGCTGATTTGCACCTGTCCACAGATTTTGTCCACAGGGGTCCACAACTGTGGACAACCTTGCCGAAATGTCCGATTCGGCCGGGGTGTGTCGGGGTGGGCCGATAGACTGATGCAGGGCGGAGCCCCCAGGGACGGGCGGGGGGTGGGTAAGTACTGGGGGCGGGTTTTTGGGAGGTCAGCCGAAGTTCTTGTGCTCGCCTCGGTAGGTGGGGATGGTGCGCTCGACTCGGTCGCCGACGACTACGTGGTAGGTGTCGAAGCGCTCGGCCAGCTCGCCTGCTTTGGCGTGGCGGAGCCAGACTCGGTCGCCGATGCGGAGGGTGCGGGCGGCCTTGCCGATGACCGGGGTTTGGACCTCGCCGGCGCCTTCGATGGCGGTCAGCGAGAGGCCTTCGGGCAGGTAGGGCTCGGGCTGGCGGGAGGTGCCCGTCGGGCCGGAGGCGATGTAGCCGCCGGAGAACAGGGTCGCGATGTTCTTGGCCGGGCGGCGGACCACCGGGAGCGCGAACAGGACCGCGGGGCGGGGCTGGAAGCGGGAGTAACCGTCGAAGAGGGTCGGGCCGATCAGGCCGGAGCCCGCCGCGATCTCGGTGACCACGCTTTCCGCGCCGGTCGACTCGATGCTGCCGGTGCCGCCACCGTTGACGAACTCGAGGTCCGCGATCGCGCGCACCGCGCGGACGGCCGCGCTGCGCCGCGCGCTCAGTTCGGCGGCTGACTTGCGCTGGATCCAGCTGACGATGGCGTTCTTGGCGCCGCTGCCCGCGGTGTCGCCGAGGCCGGCGATCTGGCCTTCGTAGCCCATCATGCCGACGAGCCGGAAACCCTTGCGCGCCACGATGGTGCGCGCCAGGTCCGCGGCTTGGCGCGCGGTGAAGACCGGCGAGCGGCGCGAGCCGATGTGCACGCCGGGCACGGGGTGCCACGACACGTCGAGTTCGAGGCAGACGCGGATCTCGGGGTGGTCGGAGCCGAGCGCCGCGTCGACCAGGTCGAGGTGCTGCGGCGAGTCGACCATGATCGTGATGGCCGCGCGGGCACGGTCCGACGCGGCCAGCGCGCGCAGCGCCGCGTGGTCGGCGGTCGGGTAGCCGACCAGCAGGTCGTCGGTGGTGCCCATCTCGACGTGCCACAACGCCTCGGCCAGCGTGTACGCCATCAGGCCTTCGAAGCCAGGCTTCGCGAGCACGCGCTCGAGCAGGAAGCGGCTGCGGACGGACTTGCTGGCGACGCGGATCGGCTTGCCTGCGGCGCGGCGCACGAGGTCGTCCGCGTTGGCGTCGAACGCGTCGAGGTCGACAATGGCGAACGGCGCGTCGAGATCCTTCGTCGCCAAGTCGTACTTCGTCGCAGTGCTCACGCTACTCACGGTACGACAAAAACTCTTGAAACGCGAATCTCTTTCACTTATGGTGGTGACGCATGACGCAGTGGACCAACTGGGCAGGTACCGCGACCGCGACCCCGCAGCGGGTGCATCAGCCGCGTGACACCGGCGAGATCGCCGAAGCCGTCGCGAGCGTCGCGCTCGATGGCCGCCGCGTGCGCGCGTGGGGCTCCGGGCACTCGTTCACCGCCATCGCGGCCGCCGACTCCGACGCGATCGACCTCACCGGCTGGACCGGCATCGAGGCCGTCGACACGGCGAAACACCTGGTCACCGTCCGGTCGGGCACCACGCTGCACAACCTGAACATCGAGCTGGACAAGCTCGGTCTCGGCCTGACCAACATGGGCGACATCGACAACCAGACCATCGCGGGCGCGCTGTCCACCGGCACCCATGGCACCGGCGCGAAGTTCGGCGGGATGACCACGCAGATCGCCGCGCTCGAACTCGTGCTGGCGGACGGTTCCGTCGTCACCTGTTCGGCTGGCGAACGGCCGGAGCTGTTCGCCGCCGCCCGGCTCGGGCTTGGCGCGCTCGGCGTCATCTCCACGGTCACCCTGCAGTGCGAACCGGCGTACGCGCTCGCCGCGCAGGAGCGCCCGGAACCGCTGGAGAACGTGCTCGCCGGGTTCGAGCGCGACGCCGCCACCAACGACCACTTCGAGTTCTACTGGTTCCCCTACGGCGACAACGCGCTGGTCAAGCGCAACAACCGGCTGCCGGCAGGCACTCCGACAAAACCACTCAGCCGGGTGAAGGAGTACATCGACTACGAGCTGACCGAGAACATCGCGTTCGGCGCGCTGTGCCGTCTCGGCCGCGCGGTGCCGAAACTCGTCCGCCCGCTCGGGAAGCTCTCGTCGAACGTGTTGTCCGGCCGTGAGTACAGCGACGTCTCGCACAAGGTCTTCGTGACCGCGCGCAGCGTCCGGTTCGTCGAGTCCGAGTACGCGGTCCCGGTCGAAGCACTGCACGACGTGCTGGCCGAGCTTCGCGCGCTCGTGCCGAAGCTGGAGAACCCGGTGATGTTCCCGGTCGAGATCCGCGTCGCGCAGGCCGACGACATCTGGCTGTCCACGGCGTATGGCCGCGACTCGGCCTACATCGCGATCCACCAGTTCGTCGGCATGCCCTACCGCGAGTACTTCGCCGGCTTCGAGTCGATCGTCGCCAAGGTCGGCGGCCGTCCGCACTGGGGCAAGATGCACACGCTCGGCGCAGACGACTTCCGCAGGCTCTACCCGCGGTTCGACGACTTCCTCGCCGTGCGCAAGGAGGTCGACCCGGCCGGGTTGTTCTCGAACGCCTACCTCGACCGGGTGCTCGGGCCCGCCTAGAGCGACTCCGCGATCGGGGTCTCGCCGGAGATCAGCTCCAGCGTGCTGCGCGCGGTGCCCGGGTGGTCGAGCAGTGCGACCAGGAACGCGGCGACATCGTCACGCGGGATCGAGCCACGCCCGGTCGACTCGGCGACGTAGACGAGCCCGGTGCCGGGATCGTTGGTCAGCGCGCCCGGCCGCAGGATCGTCCAATCGAGATCGCGGGCACGCAGGTCGTCTTCGGCGGCCTTCTTGGCCTTGAGGTAGATCCGGAAGTCGTCCGAGACGTCGATGGTGTCCCATCGGTCGGCGCCCATCGAGCCGACCTGGATGTGACGCCGCACCCCGGCACGCTCGGAGGCTTCGGCGAACAAGGCCGCGGCGGCGCGGTCGACCGTGTCCTTGCGGTCGGTGCCGCTGCCCGCACCGGCGCCTGCGGCGAAGATCGCCGCGTCCGCTCCGGAAAGGACACCGGCCACGGTGTCCACATCGGACTTCTCGAGATCGAGGACGGCCGCCTCGGCGCCGAGCGCTTCGAGATCGCCCGCCTGCTCGGGTTTCCTGATGATCCCGACCGCCTGGTCTCCGCGTGCGGCGAGCAGCTTCTCCAGCCGCAGCGCGATCTGACCATGTCCACCGGCAATGACGACTCGCATGATCACGAGCCTAGGTCACTCGACGTCGGCGGGCACCTCAGTGGTCGCGAGCAGCTCGGCGTAGACCATCTCGTTGACCCAGCGGGAGACCGGGTCCTCGGCCAGGAGCATGCGCTCGGTGCGGCCTTCGAGGTCGAAGTCGATGACGCCGTTCGGGTCGGCGGTGATCACGGCGAGGCCGTAGGCACGCGCACGCGGCAGGCAGTTCGCCACGTAGTCCTCGGTGAGGGTGGACGGCGACGGCAGCACCATGGCCGCTTCGCCGTAGCGGGCGAACGGGACGGCCGAGGCCATCGCGGTGCGCCAGTGCCTGCCGACGGCCAGCACGCCGATGATCTCGGCGGCGGAGCCGGGCGCCGAGCTCGCGAGCTCCGGCCAGGTCCAGGTGTCGACGGTCGCGCGGTCGGTCACCGGGCCGATGCCCATGGCGATCCGCTCGGCGTGCACGTCCGTGCGGAGCCTGGCGACGACGGTGACCTTGCGGCCCAGCATCGTCATCTCGGGCAGGACGACCCCGCTCCAGCCGAGCTGGGCGGCGCCGCCGCGGGCCAGCTCCGCGACGGGCGCGGGCAGCTCGATGGGCGGCACCACGCGACTGGGCAGCGATCGGCTGCTCTTCGCACCGCCGGTGATCGCGGTGTTCTGAGATGCGGGTGTTGCCGCCACTGGTCCGCCTCCTTCAAGCTCGTCCGCCCCGAACGCAAAAGGGCACGTTAATTGAGTACCAGTGCGAGACGGCCCGGTCGCCGGGTAACGGGAGTGGCTGCGATCGGCGGCGCCCAGCGGTCGGTGACCGGTCGGCAAGCGGTCATCGGACTTCGGTCCGACCGTGCCGCCAACCGAGTGACCAAGAGCTGAGTGGTGTAACCGAACGATTACGGTGCCGGAGGTCACAAATTGGTCAAGCGGCCCAATGGGTTCGACTGAACGGCGTAATCCATTGTGGACAACTCAGATGAGGGCCAGGAATTCCGGGCGCAGGAATTCCTTGATCTTTTCGTACGGGAGCACGATCGTCTTCTCGCCACAAGCCTCCGCATAGGTGCCGATGGCGGGCGTGAACACCACAAACGTGAGGCCGCCTGGCGAAGCGGCCATCTTCACGGCCTCCCGGTGGCCATAACGCGCGAAGATGTCGGGCGTCAGCGGGTACCGGATGAGGTCCTCGCCGCAGAATTGGTTCGAATCCGCGGCACGCACCTTCGTGATCAATGCGCGCAGACCGTCGGCCGTCATCGTCGAAGGCTTCAAAATGTCCTGCGCGTTCAGCTGCCGTCCGGTGGTGAGATCAACGGTGACCATGTCCGCGCTGCGCCAGGAAGCGTGCCCGAGAATCTGGCCTTCCGCCGAATGCTCGTACCGCACGGTGATCAGCTTGGGACCGCCCTGCACCACTTCCGTCTTGGTGATGGTGGTCGGCGTCTCGGGGTAGCCGGACAGAAAATCCGGGCCAAGGCCGTTGAGCACGTCACGCACTTCTTGCTTGCGTCCCTCGAGTGGCGCGGCCAGCGCGTCGTTGATCTTTTTGGCGACGGCGGGATCGGCGATGCCGGTGACGACCGGGTATTGGCCACGGAAGGCGAACTTCGGATCCGTGAACTGTTCGGAGCGCTCTTGCAGTGAGACGTTCAGCGCGAGTGGCGTGGAAGTTTGCGTCGTCGAAAGCTGGGCTTCCTTGTCCTCGCCGCCGGTGGACAGCACGACCACCACGGTCGCCACGGCGGCCGTGACCAGCGCGCCGACCCCGATCGCGATCTTCGCGCCGATGGTCAGCCCGCCGACACCACCACCCACGCCGCCGATGCCACCGACACTGCCGCCGGCGACGCCCGCGCCCGCGGTCACCCCACCGATCGCGGGGGCCAGCGCCGAACCGGCGACGCCGAGCGTCAGCAGCGACGGCACCAGCGCCGCCGCGCCTGCCCCGAGCGCCCGCCAGCCCTTGGCCTCCCAGTCGCGGCCATAGCCCGCCTTGGCGGCTTTCTCCAGCTCAGCGGCGAATTTCGCGGCGTCGGCCGGCCGCAGGAGCGCCTCCTTGGCCATGCCGCGGACGACCAGGCCGCGTACCGGCTCCGGCACGTCGGCGACGGGGATCGGCGCGCGCTGGTGTGCCTCGCGCAGGTCTTCGGTGTACGGGTGGCGTCCGGTGACGCAGCGGAAGAACACGCAGGTCGCGGCATAGACGTCGGTCGACGGGGTGGCCCGGTCGCCCCGCCACTGCTCCGGCGCCATGTACGCGGGCGTGCCGATCAGGTCGCCGCCCTGCCCGGTCAGCACGGCGATGCCGAAGTCGACCAGTTTGCTCTGGCCGTCGGCGCCGACCAGCACGTTGCCCGGTTTGTAGTCGCGGTGCACGACACCCGCCGCGTGCGCGCCGGCGAGGCCGAGCAAAGAGCCCTTGAGCACGGCCAACGCGGCTTCCGGCGCCAGCGTGCCTTGTTCGGCCAGCAGCCGCTGCAGCGAGATGCCGCGGACGAGTTCCATGATGATCGCGGCGTTGGTGCCGTCCTCGACGAACTCGTAGAGGCGCGCGATGTGCGGATTGTCGACGTGGCGGAGCGTCTCGGCCTCGCGCCGGAAGTCGGCGAGTCCGTCCATCCGGGTGAGATATTTGATGGCCACGAACTGACCTGTCACGTCGTGCCTGGCCAGCACGACCTTGCCGAAGGCACCTTCGCCCAGCGCTTCCAGCTCGGTGAAGCCGGTCAATTTCGGAGCATCCACACCCCTAAGAGGTGACGTTCGCCGCAGCGGTTCCCGATGTCACCGGTTTAGGGTTACCGACGAGTCACATGCCTTGGAGGACCGATGCGCTCGCCGAAGGATTTCTTCGCACCACTCGCCGTGGGGGCACCCGAGCCGCTGCGCCAGATCCCGGTGCCACCGTCGCGGATGATCCACTTCTTCGATCCCAGCAACGAGAAGATGGCCGCGAAGGTGCCGGACATCGCGAAGAAGGTCGACGTACTACTCGGGAACCTCGAGGACGCCGTGCGCGCCGACCGCAAGGAGGCCGCGCGCGAGGGCCTGGTGAAGATCGCGCAGGCCACCGACTTCGGCTCGACGCAGCTGTGGACGCGGGTCAACAGCCTGGACTCGCCGTGGGTGCTCGACGACCTGATCACGCTGGTCACCGAGATCGGCGACAAGCTCGACGTGATCATGATCCCGAAGGTCGAAGGCGCACAGGACATCCACTACGTCGACCGGCTGCTCGCCCAGCTCGAGGCGCGCGCCGGGCTCACCCGCCCGCTGCTGGTGCACGCGATCTTGGAGACGGCCAGCGGCGTCGCGAACGTCGAGGAGATCGCCGGCGCGAGCCCCCGCATGCAGGGCATCTCGCTCGGCCCCGCCGACCTCGCGGCCAGCCGCCGCATGAAGACCACCCGCGTCGGCGGCGGTCACCCCGGTTACCTGGTCCGCACCGACCCGACCGGCGAGGACCTCACCGCGGGCCGGACGACCTACCAGCAGGACCTGTGGCACTACACGGTCGCGCGCATGGTCGACGCCTGCGCGGCGAACGGGATCCTGCCGTACTACGGGCCGTTCGGGGACATCCGCGATGTCGTGGGCTGCGAAGACCAGTTCCGCAACGCGTTCATCCTCGGCTGCGTCGGTGCGTGGAGCCTGCACCCGGTCCAGATCGACATCGCCAAGAAGGTCTTCTCGCCGTCCGTCGAGGACGTCCGCTGGGCGCGCAAGGTCATCGCCGCCATGGGCGACGGCACCGGCGCGGTGATGATCGACGGGAAGATGCAGGACGACGCGTCCGTGAAACAGTGCCGCGTGGTCGCCGAGCTGGCCGAGGAACTCGCCGCGCGCGACGAGGACTTGGCCGCCGCGTACCGCGAAATCGCCGAGGAGGACACCGACCGATGACCGAGCTCAGGCCGCGCCGTTCGGTGCTCTACATGCCCGGCGCCAACGAACGCGCGCTGGAGAAGGCCAAGGGACTGGACGCCGACGCGCTCATCCTCGACCTCGAGGACGCCGTCGCCCCCGATGCCAAGGAAGCCGCCCGCGAGCGCGTCTGCGCCGCCGCGTCGTCCGGCGACTACGGCCGCCGCGAAGTGACCATTCGCGTCAACGGCCTCGACACCGCTTGGCACGACGCCGATCTGCGCGCCGCCGCGCAGGCCGGACCGGCCGCGGTGGTGGTGCCCAAGGTGAACTCCGCCGCCGAGGTGCACAACATCGAGCGCGCGCTCGAACTCGGCGGCGCGCCCGACCACACCAAGATCTGGGCGATGGTCGAAACCCCGATCGCCATGCTGCACGCCGAGGAGATCGCGGCGGCCAGCGAGCGGCTGACCGTGCTGGTCATGGGCACCAACGACCTCGCGAAGGAACTGCACGCCGAGTTCGTGCCGGGCCGGGCTCCCCTGCTCGGCGGCCTTTCGCTAGCCCTGCTCGCCGCGCGGGCGACCGGCAAGGTCATCCTCGACGGCGTCTACAACGACGTGAAGGACCTCGAAGGCTTCGAGGCGGAGTGCGTGCAGGGCCGCCAGTTCGGCTTCGACGGCAAGACGTTGATCCACCCCGGCCAGCTCGAAGCGTGCAACCGGGTGTTCGCGCCGTCGGCCGAGGAGATCGAACGCTCGGAGAAGATCATCGCGGCGTTCGAGACGGCACAGGCCGAAGGCCGGGGCGTGGTGACCGTGGACGGCCGGATGATCGAAAACCTCCACGTGGACAACGCCCGCCGCGTGCTGGCGCTGGCCGACGCGATCGGGAAAGCCGGCGACTGATCATTCGGCGCGCAGGCGGTCCAGTGCCTGGCGGGCGGCTTTGGCGACGAAGTCGTCCGGGTGGTCGGTGGCGATCTTGGTGAGGACCTCTCCGGTGCAGGGGTGACCGCTGCCCGGCATGTCCTCGACCATCAGCACCTGGAGGTGGCGTGGCTGCGCCGCGAACTGCGCCATCGTGCGGCCGGGTGCCTGCCGGAGGCCGGACGTGAGCACGTCGAGGCGGACGTAGACCAGTTCGCGCTCCGAGATGTCCTCCTCGGGCAGCATGCCGTGGCGGGTCAGCCAGGTCGCCACGCAGGGGCCGCAGATCGGGTTGTCGCGCAGGGCGACGATGGCTTCGACGCCGATCTGGCCGAGTTTGCCGAGCAGGTCGAGTGCGAACATCCGGTGCTCGAAGTCGTCGGTGCGGCCGATGAGTTCGATGAGCTCGGCGCGGGCGTCGCCGGGTGGATGCATGGCGATCCAGCTCTCCATGAGCGCGTCCGCCAGCGCGGGATCCGAGGCGAGCATCTTCGCGATCATGACTTCCGGGGTCTCGCGGGTGAGGTCCTGGAAGGTCGTGGTGTGGACGCCGCCGTGCGAGTACACGCCGTGCAGCGCGCGGACGCCGAGCGGCAGTAGCCGGTAGAGCGGGAGGGTGACCTCGTCCTCGTCGTGGACTTCGGGCAGCAGGTGGCGCATCGTGCGCACCTCGCGGGCGGCGAGCCCGTAGTCGAAGAGGAGCGTGCGGAGGCGATCGAACTCATCGCGGCCGTCTGGGTCGTTCGCGACGGTGGCCTGCGACCGGAACACGAGCTCTTCGGGCGCGTGACCCTGGCCGCCCAAGATCGCCGCGAGGATGCCCAGCAGCGTCTTGCCGTCGCCGCCGATGAAATCGGACGGCGAGTCGGCGCCCACCCAGATGTCCATCCGGTCGAACATCTTGGTCCACAGCGCCAGCGCGTCGGTGAGCAGGTCATCCGGTGGCTCGTCGCGGAACATGCCGATGCCTTCGGCGAGCGCGAACAGTTTGCGGCCTTCGGGAAAGTCGTCGATGTCGTCGGGGAGCGTGCGGTCTTCGTCCAGCCATTCGAGGAACTCGTGCATGCGCCGCACGATGGCCGTGCCCTCGGCCTGCTCGCGGAGCTCGTCGTCCTCGGCCAGATCGAAGATCGGGGTGGAGAACTGCGGCAACCGGGCATGACGCTCCTGCTCGTCGAAGCCCGCGGCGATGTCCGCCAGCGCTTCACGCAGGAACTCGACCGAATCGCTGCGGTCGTCGAAGAGATCGGTGTCGGCGAAGAAGTCGAAGAGCGCGCCGACCGTGGCCGGGGTCATGTCCACGTCGGTGAACTCGTGGCTGAGCACCTCGCGCAGCAGCGCTCCGGTCCAGCGGCCGAGCAGGCCGTCGGTCAGGTAGCGATACTCGAGCACCGCGCCAGCGGCGGCCGGATCGACGGCCCGGCCGCGGATCTCGGCCCAGGCCTGGAACTCGTCGAGCAGCCGCCGCTGGGCTCTGTCGAAATCTTCCGGCCCGGCACCGATGAACACCATCCGCATGCGGACAATCGTGGCAGGGGTGATTGCCGAAAAGGACTACGCAATAGTGGGAAATTCGTGCTGCGCGGCCCGCAGCCGCTCGAAAAGGGCGGCTACCCGCAATAAACCGAGGTCGTCGAATCGTCGAGCGGCAATCTGTAACCCGATCGGCTGATTTTCGCTGGTGTATCCGGCATTGATGCTCACAGCGGGTTGCCCCGACATGTTGTACGGCACCGTGAAACCGATGTGCTCGAACGGTCGGCCCGGGTCATTGGTCGGCGACGCCCATTCGGCAGGTGGCGCTGACACAGGACAAGTCGGCGAGAGCACGAAGTCGAATTGTTCGGTGGCGCGCAGCGTCGCGACGGTCATCGCGTCGATCTGCGCGAAACCGCGATAGGTGTCGAGTCCGGAGATCGAGGCGCCACCCTCGGCCCATTCGGCGATGTACGGGAGCACGCTCGCCTGGCGTTCCTTCGGCAGCGCCGAGATATCCGACCAGGCACGCACTCGCCAGAATTTGTCGAGCCCTTCGAGCATTTCCCTGGTCAGGAACGGGTCGAGGGGTTCGACGACCGCGCCTGCCGCCTCGAAGCGCCGAGCCGCGTCGATAATCGCCGCCCGGATCTCGGGGTCGACGCCGAGTCCCAGTCCCGCGTCGAGATGCAGCGCGACCCGTTTTCCGGTGATGTCGATTTCCAGGTCCTGCCAAGGAATCTCCGCGGGCGGCAGGCTCAGGTGATCGCGGCCGTCCGGCCGCGCGAGCACCTCCATCAGCAACGCCGTGTCGGCGACCGTGCGGGTCATCGGACCGACCACCCGGCCGAGGAACGGCGGGTCGACCGGCACCCGGCCGAAGCTCGGCTTCAGTCCGACCAAGGCGCACCAGCCACCCGGCAGCCGGATCGAGCCGCCGATGTCCGTGCCGACGTGCAACGGTCCGTACCCGGCCGCGGCGGCCGAAGCGGCGCCCGCGCTGGAGCCGCCCGGCGTGCGGGCGGTGTCCCACGGGTTGCGCGCGGTCTCGTGAAAACTCGAAAGTCCCGAGGTCAGCATCCCGTAGTCGGGCATGGTCGTCTTGCCGAGCAGCACGCCGCCGGACTCGCGCACGCGCGCGGCCGCGGGGGCGTCGGCCTTCGCCGGGATCAGCTCGGTGGCGGCCGTGCCCAGCGGGACCGGGGTGCCCTTGGTCGCGATGTTCTCCTTGAGCGTCAGCGGGATGCCGTCGATCGGGCCGAGCGGCTCGCCCGCGAGCCAGCGCGCTTCGGATGCCTCGGCCGCGAGCCTGGCGCCGGCCGGGTCGTACGCGTAGAGCGCGTGGAGCACCGGCTCGAGCGTCTCGACGCGAGCCAAGACGGCTTCGGTCACCTCGACCGGGGACAGCGCGCCCGCGCCGTACGCGGCGCGGAGCTCGGTGGCCGAAAGGTCAAGCGCGTCACTCATCCGGGTGCCTCTTCTCTACGACGCCGGGGGTTCGAAGCGGCCATCGACCGCGGTCCAGCCGCCGTCCACGGCCAGCACGGCCCCGGTCACGAAACTCGCCGCGTCGGACGCGAGGTACACGACGGCGCCGGCGAGCTCGTCGGCACGCGCCCAGCGGCCGAGCGCGCCCTTGCTCGCGTACGCCTGGTACCAGTCAGGGTTCGCCTTGATCTGCGCGGTCAACGGCGTCTCGACGACGCCGGGCGCGATCGCGTTGACCCGGACGCCGGACGGCCCGAACTCGGCGGCGGCCGTCCTGAGCAGCTGGACCAGCCCGGACTTGGTGGCCGCGTATGGGCCCTGACCAGGTTCGACGGTGGTGCCCCTGATCGACGAGAAGCCGATGATGCTGCCCCGGCCGCGCTCGACCATGCCCGCGCCGAACGCGCGGACGACGTCGAAGGCGGCACCCAGGTTCAGCGCGACGACCTTGTCGAACTCTTCGCGGGTGTAGTCGAGCAAGCGTTTGCGGACGTTGGTCGCGGCCGTCAGCACGACGACGTCGACGGCTCCGAGTTCGGCGGCCGCGCGCTCGGCGGCGCCAGGTTCGAGCAGGTCGATCTCGTAGACCTCGCCGCCGATCGGGGCGGCGGTTTCCTTGGCACCGCCGAGGTCGCGGTCGGCGCAGACGACCGACGCGCCCTGCGCGGCGAGCGCTCTGGCGGACTCGCGGCCAATGCCGCTGCCCGCGCCGAGCACGAGCGCGCGCCTGCCGTCGAGCCGGAACAGGTTCTCGTAGTTCACGGCCTGATCACCGCCATCCTGGTCACGGTCAGCTCCTCCACCGCGAAGCGCGGCCCCTCCCTGCCGATGCCGGAGTCCTTGACCCCGCCGTACGGCATGGTGTCCGAGCGGAAGCCCGGCACCTCGTTGACCACCACGCCGCCGACCCGCAACCGGTCGAGCGCGTCGAACGCGGTCTTGAGCGAACGGCTGAAGACGCTGGCGTGGAGTCCATAGCGCGAGGCGTTGACCTGGTCGAACGCCGTGTCCACATCGGGCACCGTGCGCACGCAGACGACCGGGCCGAAGATCTCCTCGTCCCAGCAGTCGACGCCGTCCGGCACGTCGAGCAGCACGGCCGGGCGGAGGACCGTCCCCTCGAGACCGCCGCCGACGACCTTCGCTCCGGCTTTCGTCGCTTTGTCGACCCAGTCGAGCACTCGGCCGGTCGACTGTGGATCGATGAGCGCGGACACCCGCGTCGACTCCTCGCGCGGGTCGCCGATGACGATCTCACCGAGCCGTCCGAGCAGCGCTTCGACGAACGTGTCGGCGATCTCGTCGACCACGAGCACCCGCTGGACCGAGATGCAGGCCTGGCCGGAGGCGTAGAAACCGCCGCGCAGCACGGCGTCGACGGCCGCGTCGAGATCGGCGTCCCCCGCCACGACCAGCGCGGAGTTCGACCCGAGTTCGAGCAGGGTCTTCGTCGGGGCGGCGTTCTTGGCGATCAGATGCCCGACCGCGGCGGAGCCGGTGAACGACACGGCGCCGACGCGGCGATCGGTGACCAGTGTTTCGCCGACGTCCGCGCCACCGGTGACGAGCTGGACCAGCGCGGCGGGCACGCCGAGTTCGGCGGCCGCCTGCCGGACGAGATGGACCAGCCACAACGTCGCGAGCGGGGTTTGCGGCGCGGGCTTGCAGACGACCGGGCAGCCCGCGGCGATCGACGGGGCGATCTTGTGCGAGGCCAAGAGCAGCGGGTAGTTGAAGCCCGCGATGCCGACGACCACACCGATCGGCCTGCGGGTCCAGAACCCGACGAGACCGTCGCCCGAGGGCAGCAGGTCCAGCGGCACGGTTTCGCCGTGCAGCCGCGAGACCTCTTCGGCGGCGGCATGCCAGGTGACGATCGTGCGTGCGACCTCGACGCGGCAGTCGACCAGCGGCTTTCCCGTCTCGCCGACCAAGATCCGCTCGAACTCCTCGCGGTGTGCCTCGATGGCCGCGCCCACCGCGAGCAGCAACGCGCGGCGCGTCCGCGACGGCAGTTTCGCGACCACGTCGGCGATCGCGACCGCCTCGTCCAGCGCCCGCCTCGCGAGTGCGGCCGTGCCGACCGGGGCCTGGCCGACGACGTCGCCGTTGAACGGGAAGACGACCGGCGCACTGTCCTCAGTGGACACCCAGTCCGGGCCGATCGGCAGTCCTTCGGGGTAGGGCACCTCACTCCCCCTTCGTCAATGCGGCCAGCGCCTTGCGCAGGCTGGGCGCGGCCGCGATCAGCTCGCGGGTGTACTCGTGGCGCGGCTCGTCGTAGACCTGGCCGACCGCGCCGAGTTCGACGATCTCGCCGCGACGCATCACCGCGACCGTTTCGCAGACGTGCCGGACGACCGCGAGATCGTGCGAGACGAACACGAGGGTCAGCTGGAACTGCTCGACCAGGGAGGCCAGCAGGTCGAGGATCTGCTTGCGCACCGAGACGTCCAGCGCGCTGACCGGCTCGTCCGCGACGAGCACGCTGGGCTTCGGCGCGAGCGCCCGCGCGATCGAAATCCGCTGCCGCTGCCCGCCGGAGAACTGATGTGGGTAGCGATCACCGGCGTCGGCGGGCAGGCCGACGGCTTCGAGCAGCTCGGCGACCCGCGTGCGGTCGCGGTGGCCGAGCGGCTCGCTGATGATGTCCCGGACCCGCATCCGCGGATCCAGCGAACCCATCGGGTCCTGGAAGACGATCTGCAGCTCGGAGCGCAGGAACTTGAGCCGCCGTTCGGGCAGGCCGGTGACCTGCCGGCCGCGGAACGAGACCGAGCCGGCCGTCGGCTGGTCGAGCGCGGCGAGCAGCCGGACCAAAGTGGACTTGCCGGAGCCGGACTCGCCGACGATGCCGAACCGCTCGCCGGGCTGGACCTCGAACGAGACGCCGCGCAGCGCGTGAACGTCGCGGCGGCTGTACCGGCGTTCGAGGTCGCGGACTTCGATCAGCGGACTCATGACGCCTCCAGATCCGAGGCTTCGAGCAGGCGTTTCGTGTAGTCGTGGCGCGGGGCGGTGAGCACCTCGCGGGTGGTGCCCGCCTCGACGATCTCGCCGTCGAGCATCACCAGCACGCGCTCGCAGACCGAGGCGACGACCGCGAGATCGTGCGTGATGAACAGCAGCGCGGTCTCGCGTTCGCGCGTGGCGGCGAGGATCAGCTCCAAGATCCGGGCCTGGACGGTCACGTCGAGCGCCGTCGTCGGCTCGTCGCAGATGAGCAGCGCGGGGTTGTTGACCAGCGCCATCGCGAGCACGACCCGCTGCCGCTGACCACCGGAAAGCTGGTGTGGATAAGCGCGGACCGCGTCAGCGGGCAGGCCGACGGACTCGAGCAACTCGGCTGCGTCAGGACGCTTGCCGCGCAACCGCGCCGGCTCGGTGACCTGACGGCCGACCCGCATCGCCGGGTTCAACGCCGTCATCGGCTCCTGGAAGACCATCGACAGCTCGTCGCCGCGCAACCGGGACAGCTCACGCTCGGGTGCGCCGAGCAGCTCGCGGCCGCTGAGCTTCACCGAGCCAACGGCGGTCAGCTCATCGGGCAGCAAACCCATGATCGACAAGGCGGTCAACGATTTGCCGGAGCCGGACTCGCCGATCAAGCCGACGCGTTCGCCCTTGCCCACCTCGAACGACACGTCCCGCACCAGCGAGGACACACCGAGACCTTCGACGACGAGAGTCATAACCGCGCCGCCAATCGAGGGTCGAGCCGGTCTCGCAGTCCGTCGCCGAGGAGGTTGAAGCCGAGCACGGCCACCGCGATCGCGATGCCGGGCACCAGCGCGAGCCGCGGATGCGCCGTCAGCAGGTCTTGCGATTCCTGCAGCATCCGGCCCCATGACGGAGTGGGCGGCCGGGTGCCGAAACCCAGGAACGACAACGCGGCTTCGGCCAGCACGGCGATCGCGAACGAGACCGAGGACTGGACGATCAGCAGTCCGCCGATGTTCGGCAGCACGTGGCGGGTGGCGATGTTCGTGCGCGACCGGCCCGCCGAGCGCGCGGCGAGCACGTACTCGGTGCTCATCACCTGCAGGCTGCCGGAGCGTGCGATGCGGGCGAAGGACGGGATGGTCGCGATGCCGATGGCGATCATCGCGGTGAGCGTGTCGGCGCCGAACACCGCGCCGAACATGATGGCCAGCAGCAGCGCCGGGAAGGCGAGCACGAGATCGTTGACCCGCATGACGAACTCGCCGAGCCACCGCGGCGCCAGCCCGGCGAGCACTCCGAGCGGAGTGCCGATGAGCGCGGCGATGCCGACCGCGACCACGCCGACGTACAACGTGGTGCGCGCGCCGACCATGAGCTGGCTGAACACGTCACGGCCGAACCGGTCCGTGCCGAAGAGGTGCTCGGCGCTCGGCCCGAGCAGCCGGTGCGCCGCGTCGATCTTGGTCGGGTCGTACGGCGTCCAGGCGAAGGACACCAGCGCGGCGAGCAGCACCAGGCCGACGAGCACGCTCCCGATGGTCAGCGTCCGGTTCACGACGCACCTCGCAGCCTCGGGTCGAGCACGGTGTACAGCAGGTCGACCACGAAGTTGATCAGCAGCACGCCGACCACCAGTACGAGCACGATGCCTTGCACGGTCAGCAGATCACGCGCGGCGACCGAGTCGAGCAGCATGCTTCCCAGGCCGGGCAGCACGAACACCCGCTCGACGACCACCGCACCGATCAGCAGCGTCGCGAGCTGCAGGCCGAGCACGGTCACCACCGGGACGGCGGCGTTGCGCAGGCCGTGGCGGAACAGCGCCTGGAACGGGCGGAGTCCTTTGGAGCGCGCGGTGCGCAGGTAGTCCTGGCCGAGTGTGTCGAGCACCGCCGATCGCACGTACCGGGTGAGGACCGCGCCCTGCACCAAGCCGAGCGACAGCGCGGGCAAGATCAAGCCGCGGATGAACTCGCCCGCGTCCTGGTTGGGCGGAGTCCAGCCGCCGGACGGCAGCCAGCGCAGCTGGACCGCGAAGATCTGGACCAGCAGGATCGCGGCAAGGAAGGCCGGGATCGCCACGCCGACCTGCGACAGGCCGGAAACGGCCGCACCGCTGGCTTTCCGGTGCCGGACCGCGGCGAAGGTGCCGAGCGGCAACGCGAACAGGAACGCGACCAGCATCCCCGCGCCGACCAGCCACAACGTCACTCCGAAGCGGTCCAGCAGCTGCGGCCCGATCGCCTCGCGCGTCACGTACGACTTGCCGAAGTCGCCGTGCAGCACGCCGCCGATCCAGTCGAAGTACTGCGTGAGCAGCGGGCGGTCGATCCCGAAATCCTGCCTGGTCTTGGCGAGCAGCTCGGGGGTCGCGTTGACGCCGAGCGCGACCTGCGCCGGGTCACCGGGCAGGACGGCCATGAACAGGAACACCACGATGGACGCGACGAACACACTGACCAGCAGGATCGCCGTACGCCGCAGGATCTTGGGGATCATTTCTTCCCCAATCCCGTGACATCGAAGGACTCGCTCACCTGGTTCTTGGCGAACCCGGTGACCTTGGTCTTCGCCACGATCACGTTGGGGAAGAGGAACAGCCAGTCGGCGGCGGCGTCGGCGTTGAGCTGCCGCGCGACCTCGCGCATGGCGGTGACCTGCTGCTCCTCGGTGCCGGTGTCCGCCTGTGCGAGCAGGCTCTTGACCTTCGGGTTGTCGTAGCCCCAGTAGAACTTGGGATTCCCGAACGTCGTGATGTCCCGCGCCTCGACGTGCTGGATGATCGAGAGGTCGTAGTCGTGGTCGGTGAAGACCTGCTTGAGCCACACCGCGGGGAAGTCGAGCGGCTCGATGGTGACGTTGACGCCGACATCGTCCAGCTGCGAAGCGATCACCTGCGCCGCGGAAAGCGCGTACGGCAGGTTGGGGATCCGCAGGCGGAGGCTGAGATTCGGCTGGCCTGCCTCGGCGAGTAAGGCTTTGGCCTTCGCCGGGTCGTACGGGTACTTGCCGGAAAGGTCCTCGTACCAGGGATCCGTCGGCGGGACCATGCTGCCGATGAGCGTGCCGCGGCCTGCCCATGCCGTGTCCAGCAAGGCTTTCCGGTCGATCGCGTAGGTGAGCGCCTGGCGCACCCGGACGTCCTTGAGCCTCGCGTTGTTGATCGCGAGGGTGACCTCGCTGTTCGTGGTGCCTTCGACGACGGTGAACCGGTCGTCACTCTGGAACTGCGGTATCGAGTCCGGCGCCGTGATCGCGGAGATCACGTCGATCCCGTTGCTGAGCAGCGCGTTGTTCAGCGCGGTCGGATCCTTGATGTACTTGAAGAAGACCGTGGAGTACGCGGGTTTAGGGCCCCAGTAAGCGGAATTCTGCTTCAAGACGATCGAATCGCCGCGCCGCCGCTGGGCGACCGTGTACGGCCCCGTGCCGACCGGCGTGTTCGCGAGATCGGCGACCCCGCTGGGGCTGAACATCGCGCCGACGCGGCCGGTGAGGTCGAACAGCCAGCCGTTGCTCGGCTTGGTGAGCACGACCCTGGCGTGCGCCGGATCGACCACCTCGACGTGATCGACGACGTCCATTTTGGACTTGATGGAGATCTTCCAGTCCGTCTTCACCCGTTCCAGCGAGAATTTGACGTCCGCGGCGGTGAACGGCGCGCCGTTCGAGAACTTGACGCCTTGCTGGAGCTCGAAGTCATAGGTCTTACGGTCTTCGCTGATCTTCCACGACTTCGCGAGCAGCGGCACGATCTTGCCACTCGCGTCCAGCTTCACCAGGCCTTCATAGACGTTGTAGAGCAGCACCTGCGGGATGGCGGTGCCGTCGGTGCGCGTGAAGTCGAAGTTCTGCGGCTCGGCCGTGAAGCCGATAGACAAGGAGTCGCCACCGGTCGCGACCGTCGCACTGGAGCCCGCCGAGCAGCCGGACACGACAAGCAGCGCGGCCAACGCTGCGGCGTGTATCCGGCCTTTCATGGTCCCTCCTCCGGCGGTATGCTGGTCAGACCAGTAACCCAGAAACACGGCCCCGAGTCAAGGATGCACAGATGGAGTTCGAGCGCGTCGCACCGGTGCGTGCCTACGAGCGCGTGGTCGAGCAGATCGAAGAAGCCGTGGTCAGCGGCCGTTTGAAGGCGGGCGAGCGGCTGCCGAGCGAGCGCGATCTGATGACCCAGTTCGGCGTCAGCCGGTCCACGGTGCGGGAAGCCTTGCGGGTGCTGCAGGCAGGTGATCTCGTCCGCTCCAAGCCCGGTGACCCGCGTGGTCCGGAGATCCTCGCGGCGTCGCCCGCGGCGCTCAAGAAGTCCATGCACCGGCTGGCGCGCGCGGATCACCTCGGCCTCGCCGAGCTGCTGCAGTTCCGGATGGTCCTCGACGGCTCCGCGCATCTGCTGGCCGCACGCCTGCGCACCGAAGAGCACCTTCGCGACCTGGAGAAAGCGCTCGACGCGATGCGACGAGGCGCCGAGGAGAGCTACGCGACGTACAGCCTCGCCGACATCCTCTTCCACGAGATGATCGCGAAGGCCACGGGCAACGCGCTGCTCGTGTTCAGCGGCGAGGCGGTGCACAACGTCTTCCTCGAGCTGATCGAAGACCGGCTGGAGAAGGCCAGGGACCGGACGGAGCTGATGCATACCTGGATCACCCACCACGCCGAAGTGCTCGACGCGATCCGCGACGGCGACGGCGCCCGCGCCGCACGCCTGGCGAAACAGGCTCTATACGACAACTACGCGGAGTATGTCCCGGAAGGCGAGCGAGGTCTGCTCGAAGCGCTGCTCGAAAGGGAAGACCTGGGCTGAGCCCACCCTCCTAGCCTGATGCCATGTCTCAGGGGGAGAACAAACGCGAAGGCGTCGGCCTGGCGCTGTCAGGCGGCGGCTACCGCGCCATGCTGTTCCACACGGGCGCGCTCTGGCGGCTCAACGAACTCGGCTGGCTGCCCAAGCTCTGTTGCGTGTCCAGCGTTTCCGGCGGCTCGATCGCCGCGGGAACCCTCGCGCACGCGTGGCCGAAGCTCCGGTTCAGCGGCGGTGTCGCGGCCAACTTCCACGACGAGGTCGTGGCGCCACTGCGCAGGCTCGCCGGAAAGCGCCTCGACATCCCGATCGTGCTGCGCGGGATGCTGAAACCCGGTCGCAGCGTCGGTGAGGAACTCGCCGCCGCCTACGCCAAGCACCTGTTCGGCGACCGCCGCCTCGAGCAGCTCGACCCGAGCGGCCCGCGTTTCGTGTTCACCGCGACGAACCTGCAGGACGGCGCGCTCTGGTGGTTCTTCCGCCAGCCCGGCCCGTACGGCCAGGTCCCGCTCGCGACCGCCGTCGCGGCGTCGTCGGCCTTCCCGCCGTTCCTGTCCCCCGTGCTCGTCCCGGATCCTCGCGATGACCGAAGCGGCGAGATCGTGCTCAGCGACGCGGGCGTCTACGACAACCTGGGCCTCGACCCCGTCGAAGACCAGCACGCGACCGTGCTGGTCAGCGACGCGGGCAAGCGGATGACCCGCACGGGCCAGCCGAAGCGCAGCTGGCCGGGGCAGCTGTTGCGGGTGCTGGACATCGTGGACAACCAGGTCCGAGAGCTGCGCACCGGCGCGCTGCTGAAGTCCTATGTGGACAAAGAGATGGGCGGGACTTACTGGGGCAGCTACAGCGACATCTCGAACTTCGAGCTGTCCGACGCGCTGGCCGCGCCCGTGGCGAAGACCCAGGCGCTCGCCGAGACCGCCACCCGGCTGACGAAGATGCCCAAGGCCGTGCAGGAGCGGCTGATCAACTGGGGTTACGCGGCTTGTGACGCGGGGATGCGGCGTTGGGTCGACATCGATGCCGAAGCACCGCGCGGGTTCCCGTATCCGGGCACTGGCGTCGGTTAGGCGTGCTCGCTGGGGGTCGTGAGTGGCGCGGCCGGTTCTAACCGGCCTAAGCACTCACGACCCTTTGAGCCAGGTCATCCCAAGGCGGATGCCAGGTCTCGCCAGAGGTCCTCGGGGTCTTCGAGGCCGACGCTGAACCTCAGCAGACCGGCTGGGACATGTGCGTCACCCGCGAGCCAAGCACGCCGTTCGACCACGCTTTCGACGCCGCCGAGGCTGGTCGCGCGGCGGATCAGGCGCAAGCGGGCGGTCACCGCGTCGGCGGATTCGGCGTCGGGCAGTTCGAAGGCGATCATCATGCCCTCGCCCGGGTAGCGGACCTTGGTGACGGCCGGGTGCGCGGCAAGGCGTTCGGCGAGGGTCGCGGCCGTGCGGGTCTGCTCGGCCAGGCGGACCGGCAAAGTGCGCAGGCCGCGAAGCGCGAGGTAAGCCTCCAGTGCGCCCGGGGTCGCGCCGTTGCGGGTGCGGGCGTCGCGGAGTTCCTTGGCCAGCGCCGGCTCCGCGGCGATGGTGAGGCCGAGGAGCAGGTCGCTGTGGCCGCCGATCAGCTTGGTCGCGCTGTGCACGACGATGTCCGCGCCGATGCTGAGCGGCTGCTGGCCGAGCGGGGTCGCGAAGGTGTTGTCGACGACGACCCGGCCGCTGGTGGCGGCCGCGATGGCCTTGAGGTCCATCACGTCGAGGGTCGGGTTGGTCGGCGACTCCAGCCAGAGCAGGTCCGCGTCCGAGCCGGTCCACGCGTCGGTCTCGTCCGGCGGCAGCTCGGTGACGACCAGGCGTCCGGTCCGGTGGGCGTGCGCGAGCAGGCCGCGCGATCCCGCGTAGCTGAACGTCGGCACGGCGACCTTCGCGCCGACCGGGGTGATGTCGATGATCGCGGCGAGCGTGGCGATGCCCGAGGCGAACGCGGTGGCGTGGCCGCCTTCGAGATCGCCGATCACCTGCTCCAGCGCCTCCCAGGTGGGAGTGCCGTTCTCGCGGGAGTAGTTGCGGTCGCCGCCTGCTTCGAAGGTGCTGGCGGGCACGATCGGGGTGTTCAGCGGCTCACCGGGGCCGTGGGGACGGCCGGCGGCCACGGCGCGGGTACGAGCTGACCATTCGGAATCCACTCGATCACGGTAACCGCCGAACCGCTGGTCAGCAGGGAGTCAAGTCTCACGTTGCCGGAACCGGGCACGGCCTCTCACTGAAATCCGTAGGCTGAAAACATGCCGTTCGAAGACGTCTTGAAGCCGTTCGTGATCGAGGTCGAACCCACTGAGCCCGAACGGCACGGCGCCGTCGATCTGTACCTGCCCGACGCGGACGGGCCCCGGCCCGCGATCGTGTTCGTGCACGGCGGGCCGGTCGCGCCCGAGCAGCGGCCGACGCCGCGTGACTGGCCGGTTTTCCGTGGCTACGGGTCGCTTTCGGCCGCCAAGGGCGTTGTCGCCGCCGTGGTCGATCACCGGCTGCACGCCTTCGACGCCTACCCCACGGCCGCCGAGGACGTGGCCGCCGCGGTCGAACTGGTTCGCGCCGATCCTCGGGTGGACCCGAACCGGATCGCCGTCTGGTTCTTCTCCGGTGGTGGGCTGCTCAGCGCCGAATGGCTGCGGGCGGGGCACGGCTGGCTGCGCTGTGTCGCGGCGAATTATCCGCTGCTGGCCACCTTTCCCGGCTGGGAGATCGAACCGCGGTTCCGGCCGGTCGAGGCGGTCGGCGAGTCGACCCTGCCGATCGTGCTGGTCAGGGTCGGTCTGGAACGGCCCGAGATCGCGGCGGGCGTGGCGGCCTTCGTCGAAGCGGCCGGCGCGAATCTGGAGATCGTCGACGTGCCGAACGGGCAGCATTCGTTCGATCTGCTCGATCACACCGACGAGTCGCGCAAGGCCGTCGAGCTGGCGTTCGACAAGGTGCTCGCCGCGCTCGGCTAGAGCTCGTACGCCTTGGGGTGGCGGGGTTCGTAGAGGCCGAGGTCGCCGCCACCCGGCAGGCGGATGGTGCACAGCAGACCCCAGCCCTGATCGGTGACCGGCTGGGCGAACTCGACGCCCTTGTCCGTCAGCTCGGCGACCGTGCCGTGCACGTCGTCGCACATCAGGTAGAGCTCGTGCCGTCCTTCGCCCTCGGCGGGATGGACCGCCACCTCGGCGGGCGGGAGCTTGAAGATCAGCCAGCCCCCACCCGCGTCGATGTGCGGGTAGCCGAGCACGTCACGGATGAACGCGCGGTCGGCGTCGGCGTCGTTGCTGTACAGGATCACGTGGGCACCGGTAATCATGCCCGGGATCGTGCCACGGCTAGTGCGAATACACCTCGAAGTCGTAGAGCGAGTAACCGTGGTTGGTGCCCCGCTGGACTCCGGCCATCCGGACATACCTGGCGGTCGAAGTCGCGAAGCTGACATTGTCGACGCCACCATCACCGTCCACTATGGACGCGGCGTCCCGCCAGTTCTGGCCGTCGTCGGAGAGCTGGATCTTGTAAGCCCTGCCGTAGGCGGCCTCCCAGCGCATGATGACGCGGGAGACCGGCTGCGCCGAACCCAGGTCGACCGTCAGTGACTGCTGGTCGCTCCAGTCGCTGGCCCAGCGCGTCGACTGGTTCTCGTCGACGGCGTTGGCGGGCGGCAGGTTGAACCAGCCCTTCTCATAGCTGGTCGCGCTCGCCACCTTGTTGGCCGCCGTGTTGGACACGGCGACGCCACGAGCGGACGGGAACTCGACGACCTGCTGGAAGGTCGGACGGTTCTGGGTGCTGATCTTGTCGTGCGTGATGCCACCCAACGCGGTGTGCGCCAGTGAGTCGAGGCACCACTGGTCGCCTGCCGAGCAGATGCCGTCGGCCGGGTAGACCGTGGTCGCGGGCTGCGCGGCGGCCGCGGCCAGTGAGTCGAGCAGCACCTGACGGCAGGCCGTGACATCCCCGCCGCCGCAGTACTTCGCGCCGAGCGGTCCGGCGACCGGGTCGCCGAGGATCGAGCGGATGTCCTTGTGCACGTAACCCCACCAGCCGGACTGGTACGCCGAACCCTGGTGCGGCTGGCCGTGGTGCTGGCCAGGCTCCTCGTTCTGCCAGCCGGACGGGCTCTGGTTGATCTGGAGCACGTCGGTCATCGCCTTGTACGCGGCGTCGCCCATGCCCGGCTTGAACTCGGCGGCGACCAGCAGCGGCCACCACGCGTCGATGATCCGGATCGCGTCGGCGTACGCGTACGTCTTGCTGCCCGGCGTGGTCTCCGCACGCTTGGCGCCGGCGGCGAGCCACGCCTTCAGCTTCGCGACGGCGTCCGCGGCCGGGCCGGTGACCGGCGCCTTGTCGATGACCCGCAGGAGCTGCGGCAGCACCTTCTCCGCACGCAGGTCGGTCAGCGCGGCCTCCTCCATGGCCTGGGTCAGGTTGACCCTGGTCACCTTGGTGCCGCTGGAGATCAGCTGCTTGACCCGCACGTCGAGCAGGTCGGCGCGGTGCACGGACGACTTGTCGGCGCCGCCTGCCGCGTAACCGTTGGCCTGCGCGTTGTTCCAGCTGACGTAGTAGTCCTGGTTGATCGACTGCGGGTGCTGCGATGGCGGCGTGTAGGTCGCCTTGTTGCCGTTGGGATCCCAGCCCTGCCAGTCGAAACCGGCGTCCGCCTTGACCGGCATGCTCGGGTCCACAGTGGACTGACGGACCGGGTTGCTGCCGGAGTTGTAGTACGCGACGTCCTTCGAGTCGGCGTAGAACCAGTTGAACGTGTAGTTGACGTCCTGCGCGGCACGCTGGAAGTCCTTGGCGCCGTGGACGAAGTCGGGATCGTTGAACTCCTGGAAGCCGACGATCGAGTCGACCTCGTGGAAGAACGTCGAGCGCAGCGAGGTGTACGCGACCGGCTTGCCGCCGACCAGCGCCCTGCTGGTCACCGGGCCGTACTTGGTCCGGTAGCTGCGCAGCGTGTACGAACCGGCGGCCGTCGAGTCGGCGACGGACGGCTTCCACGCGTTCTTGCGCTCGATGGTGTCCATCGGCAGGCACTGGCCCTTGAACCGGTAGTAGTTGGACTCCTTCGTCGCGGGCTTGCCGCTCGGGTCGCAGAGCTCGAGCGCGTAGGTGTCGGTGATGTCCTGCCCCGCGCTGGTCGCGCTCCACGAGTAGTCCTGGCCGCGGCCGAGCAGCACGTAGAAGCTGATGCCCGCGAACGAGGCGCCGCGTGCGCTGATGCCAGGTCCCTGCAGCTCCTGCAGCATGAGCAGCTGCGGCGCGAAGTACCCGGTCTGCGGGCCGAACACGGCCACCGGGTGCCCGCTGGCGGTCTTCGAGCCGGACACGACCAGCGCGTTCGACATGCCGTGCTTCTCGGTCAGCAGGTTCGCGGGCAGCACGCCGTTGTCGTACATGCCGCGAGCCGGTTCGAGCTCCTTGGGCGCGGCGACGCGTTCGGTCGCGGGCGCCACGGCGGACTCGGTCGGGTCGAACACCAGCTGCTGCCCGGTGACCGTGCCCTTGTCCGGCATGGCGAGGCCCTGCGGGTTCGCGGGCGTCTTGCCGTACGGGAACGTCTGGCCGTCGTGCACGGTCTTGACGGTCTCGGGGTCGTCCTCGGAGCGCAGGCTTTGCCACACCTTCTCGCCCTGCTCGAGGCCGTACTTCTCTTGCAGCGCCATCTTCGCGACGGCCTGCTGGACCTCGCCGCCGCCACCGGCGCCGAACTGCGCGCCGACCACGGACGCGAGCACGACCAGGTCGGTCAGCGTGAACGGGTCGATCGTGCCGACGTTGGTGATGGAGTCGACGTGCCCGGTCAGCACGTACTCACCAGGGAAGTACCGGCCAGCGTGCGAGTCGGTGATGTACTTGTTGACGCCCTCGATGTAGGACTTCGCGTCGGCGAGCGCCTGCGCGCCACGCGGACCGCTCGCCGCGACCTTGTTGATCTGATCGAGCAGCTCGGCCTCGGTGTACGGGGCCGACGAGAAGAAGGACTGCTCCAGCGACCGGTTGGACGGGGCGCCGCCGGCGAACGGCGTCACCTGGCCGCGTCCGACGTGGCGCATCACGTCCATCAGCCACAGCCGGTCCTGCGCCGCCGCGAAGCCGGCGCCGAAGGTCGTGCCCGCGCGGGTGGTGCCGACGATGTGCGGCACCCCGGTCGCCTTGTCGCGGGTGATCGTCACGTCCGCGCGTGGTTTGGTCGTGCTCTCCACCTGGTCCGCGGGCACACCGAACGACGAGTCGTTGAAGAACTTGCTGATCGTCGACGTGGTGAGGGTCTTGTAGCCATCGGCGAGCCCGGCGTACTTCGGCAGCTGGTCCGACGCGTGCGCCGGGCGGGTGCCGAACGCCTTGTGGGCGAGGATGTCGGCGAGCGTGGCGTTGCCGTTCTCGCCGGGCGGCACGATGTCGTTGCACTGCCCCAGGCAGTAGTCATTGGGTGCGATCAGTGGCGCGGCGGTGGCTTGGGGAGTGGTCGTGATGACTGAGGCGGCCGTCAGCGCACTGAGCGCGACGAGGATTTTCATGCGACCAGGCATGCCAGTTGCTCCTTCGCAGACGTGACGCAGCGCACGTTAGTTAACCGGCCGCCAATTGTGAAGACTTTTCATCTTCGCTATGCACCTATGGAGTAGCCCGTGGTCGTGAGCAGGATCGATGAACGCTCGGTACGGTGTTCGGCATGAGTTTGGAAAAGCCCATCGTGGACCGCCCCGAAGGCAACCCGCCCGCGGCGCTCGAAACCACCGACATCACGGTCGGCGACGGTCAGGAAGCCAAGGCGGGCAACGCCGTCTCGGTGCACTACGTCGGCGTCTCCTTCTCCACCGGCGAGGAGTTCGACTCCTCGTGGAGCCGTGGCGAACCGCTGAACTTCGGCCTCGGCAGCGGCCAGGTCATCCCCGGCTGGGACCAGGGCGTCGACGGCATGAAGGTCGGCGGCAGGCGCAAGCTGGTCATCCCGCCGCACCTGGCCTACGGCGACCGTGGCGCGGGCGGCGTCATCAAGCCCGGCGAGACGCTGGTCTTCGTCGTGGACCTGGTGGGCGTGAACTAGCTCCGACAAAAGCCGAACGGCGGGCACCCCTGGGTGCCCGCCGTTTCTATTTGACCGCGGCGATGACCGGCGCGGGCGGATTCTGGACCGGCGGTGGCGGTGCGGCCTCACCCGAGGAGAAGACGGTGATGGCCAGCACCACGGTGGCCAGCATCAGCACGCCCACCGTGGAGAGCAGCGGCGCGACGATCGGCTTCACCAGGTCGAGGACATGCCGCATGATCCGCGCCAGCACGAGCGCGATGACCACCAGCGCGACCACCAGGCCGGTCAGCAACCCTGACCCGAGCGACTGTGTCGACATTTCGGCTTGCGAAGCTGACAGGTTCATGGCGCGCCCCTCTGCCTTCAAAGTTCACCAGTTTGGTAAAGTTTTCTCCTCGTGGTGTAGTCCGGTGCAATGAGGGTACGATGCCACAGATCTCCAGGTCAACGCCCATTTTCAGGTTTTCGTTTGCCAACAGGGAATCCGAGTGGTTGGATGCCATCACTTCACCGCCTGGGTGAACTTCGGTGAACAGTGAGGAAGCCAGCGTGGACCTGCCCGCCCGTCTGCTCGAACTTCGCACAGCCGCCGGGCTGAAGCAGAAGGCGATCGCGGACGCGCTCGGGGTCGGCGTCTCCATTGTCTCCTCATGGGAGAACGGCAAGAAGACGCCCAGCGAGCGGCGGGTCACGGACTACGCGCGCTTCTTCGCGGGTGAGGAACACACCGAGTTCGAGAGCCTCCGCCGTGAACTGCTGCAGCTGCACGCCACCGCGACCGGCCGCCACCCGGAAGACCTCGACCGGCTCCCCGACCTGTGGCGATTCCCCGACGGCGGCCCGGTCCGCATCATCTGCGGTGAACTCCCGGACGACGAGAAGACCGAGTACGCGGATCCGGCCAACGCCAACTTCATGCGGCTGTCCGCCTACGCGGACCTCGACGCGATGGTCGAGCTGTTCAGCCACATCCGGGCGCTCAATCCGCACTCGGACGTGCAGCACAAGCTGGCCGCCGAGCCGGATGACCTGCAAGCCCATCTCGTGCTGCTCGGCGGAGCCGCGTTGAACGACACGACCAGGGACGTCGTGCGCCAGGCCGACTTCCCCGTCTCCCAGGTCCCGGCGAACGACCAGATCCCCAACGGCGAATGGTTCCAGATCCCCGGCGGCGAACGCGTCGACGCGGTGTTCGCCGACGAGCATCGGTCCGAGGTGGTCGAGGACGTCGGCCTGTTCATCCGCTTGCCCAATCCGAACAACGTCGCCCGCACGCTCACCATCTGCGGCGGCGTGATGACCAGGGGCGTGTTCGGCGCGGTCCGCTGCTTCACCGACGCGGCCGTCGGCGACCGCAACACGGACTACGCGAAGAGCCGCTTCGGGTCGATCGAGAACTTCGGCCTGCTGATGCGGGTGCCGGTGATCGGCGCCGTGCCCGCGACCCCGGACCTGCACAATCCCGATTCCCGACTCTACGAATGGACTGCCGGGGAATGACCACGGCACTCGTTCCAGCGAGGTGCTCCCACCGAGAGTTGCTGAGCCCGGTGCCATTCGGACACGCGGCGCCGGACGCGATCGTCGTTTCCGCGACCAGGCAGGCGGCCGCGCTGCGAGAAACCGCCGAGGTCGCGGCCAAGCTCGGTTCGCTCGTCGTCGTGCTGTGCAGCCGGTCCGCGACCGCGGCAGGCTTCGGCGATCTCGCCGCCCGAATCCCGAACCTGCGCTGGCTGGCCATCGACTTGCCCGCCGGGTACGGGCATCCGCTGTTCGACTTCGCGACCTCGCGGATCGACGAGGCGAAGGCGGCCAGGCTCGGCGACCTCAGCATGAAACGCAATCTCGGCCTCGTGCTGGCGAAACTGGCAGGCTGGCGACGGCTGATGTTCCTCGATGACGACATCACCGGCCTCGTGCCCGCTCAGCTGCGGCGGGCCGCCGCCGGGCTCGGATCACTCGACATGATCGGTCTCGAGGTCCGCGACTTCCCCGACAACTCGGTGGTCTGCCACGCGAACCGGATGGCAGGCGCCAAGCAGGACACTTTCGTCAGCGGCTCGGCGCTCTTGGTCGACAGCGACCGCGCCGACGCCTTCTTCCCCGACATCTACAACGAGGACTGGCTGTTCCTGTTTCCGAGCGTCCAGCGGCGTCGCGTCGGCCGGACCGGCTCGGTGCGGCAACTCCCCTACGACCCGTTCGCGCGGCCGTCGCGGGCCGTCGGCGAGGAGTTCGGCGACGTGTTCGCCGAAGGACTTATGGAACTAGCCCACAGCTTGCTTCCTCAGGAGACGGCCGGGACTCCAGAATTCTGGGACCGTTTTCTCGACGGACGCCGAAGGCTCATCGCCGAGGCCGCCGACGGCATCGCCTGCGGCGACCCCACGATCACCGCGCTCGAAGCGGCCATCGCGCTCGAAGCGGCGGAAGCCAGGCGTGCGTCGATCCACGCACGCGCGCTCTCCAAATATCTGCATACCTGGCACGAGGACCTCGCCGTCTGGCGATCCCGACTGGGGGACTTGTGCGCCACCTCACTCACCGCCGCCTTAGACTCCCTCGATCTCAGTGCGGTCGGGGAGACTCGCGAGAGGAAGACCCATGGCCGTTTACGAGGCCGTACAGATCGACAGCAGCGCGACGGTCGCGCCAACCGCAGAAATCGGCGTCCCCTACCGGCGCCTGCAGGTCGGTGAGTGGGACCGGCTCAACCGGAAGACGACGATCGGCGCCCGCTGCGACATCGGCCCGTTCTGCGTCGTGGTGGAGGAGTCGCAGATCGGCGACGACTCGATCCTGGACACCTTCTGCCATCTCGAAGGCGGCGTCACGCTGGGCAAGAACGTCCTGCTCACACACCGTGCGTCGGTCGGCGCGAAGGCCAAGATCGGTGACGGGTCGATCATCGGCTGCTCGCTGGTCTGCGAGCGCAGCGTCGTCGGCGCGAACTGCCGGGTCTTCGGCGATCTGATCCACCGCCAGCTCGACCCGACGCTGCCGTGGGACGCCCCCGAGGCCGAAGAGACCTCGCCTTGTCTCGAGGACGACGTCTTCGTCGGGTGGGGCGCGACCCTCATCGGCGGCATCAACGTCGGCACCGGCGCCTACGTCTGCGCGGGCGCGACCGTCAGCAAGGACGTCCCAGCGCATCACATCGTCACCGGTCAGAACGAGATCATCAGTCCTGCCAAGTGGCGCGGCGCGCTGGCGAAGTCCGCTTTCTTCCCTCGCGACTAGCGAAGCTCAGGCAGTCTGGGGGTATGGCCGACCTCTTCGCCTCGCTCTTCGCCCCGGAAACCAGGGCCGATCCGTACCCGATGTACCGGCAGGTCCGCGCACGCGGCGAAGTCCTCGTCCTGAACGACAACTTCATCGTCGTCAGCGGGCACGACGAGGCGACGTCGGTGCTGCGCGATCCCGCGTTCGGTCATCCGGAGCGGGAGGTGCTGCCCGATCCTGACGAGAACGAGCCGGTGGACGCCGATGGCAAGGTGATCCGGTCGTTCCTCGGGCTCAATCCGCCGGATCACACGCGGTTGCGGCGGCTGGTGTCCAAGGCGTTCACCCCGCGGACCATCGAGCGGCTGGCTCCGCGTATCGAGACGCTCGCGCATGAGCTGGTCGAGGCCGCGAAGGAAAAAGGTGAGGCCGATCTCATGACCGAGATCGCCAAGCCGCTGCCGGTGATCGTGATCAGTGAGCTGCTCGGGGTCCCGCTCGCCGACCGGGACCGGTTCGCCGCCTGGTCGAACGCCATGGCGCGGGCGCTGGACCCGGCGTTCCTCGTGCCGGAGGACGTGCTGCGGGAGGCGGTGCGGGCCAGGCGTGAGTTCGTCGCGTACTTCCGGGAGCTGGCCGGGGAGCGACGGCGCAGGCCGACCGAGGATCTGCTGTCCGATCTGGTCGCTGTCTCCGACTCCGGCGACAGCCTCAGCGAGGGCGAGCTGGTGATCACGGTGATGCTGTTGCTCATCGCCGGCCATGAGACGACGACCAACCTGATCGGCAACGGGGTGCTGGCCTTGTTGGACCATCCGGAGCAACTGCACGCGCTGACGGCCGAGCGTTCGCTAGCAGCGCAAACCGTCGAAGAGGTGCTCCGGTACGACTCGCCCGTCCAGTTGACCATGCGGACCGCGCTGGCGCCGACGTCCATCGGGGACGTGCCGGTCGGCCAGGGCGCCGAGGCGATCATCCTGATCGGGGCGGCCAACCGGGACCCGCGTTCGCACGAGGACCCGGACCGTTTCGACGTGAAGCGGCCGCCGGGCAGGCATCTGGCGTTCGGCCAGGGCATTCACTTCTGTCTCGGCGCGCCACTCGCCCGTTTGGAAGCGAAGACGCTGCTACTCGCCCTAACCGAACGAGCGCATTCGTTCCACCAGTCGGCCCTGCCGACCTGGTCACCGACCGTGACTTTGCGTGGACCGGCGAGTCTGCCGCTGTCCTTCAAGTGAGCCGAGTCATACCCGAGCAACAAGAAAGGCCCCTTGGCGTCTAACACCAAGGGGCCTTGCTGGTGGGCGAGGGGGGAGTTGAACCCCCACGTCCTTTCGGACACACGGACCTGAACCGTGCGCGTCTGCCATTCCGCCACTCGCCCGAGTGACTTTCCGGTGGAGCGAAGCAAGCTTAGCAGTCGGTTGGAGCGGGTTTCACCGGGGGCCGTGTAGGTGGGCCCCGGCCCGGATAGGATCGAAGGGAAGCGAAGACATGAAGGAGGCTTGTCCAGGTGGGCCGGGTTGAGAAGTTCGATCGGCGACTCGAGCACCTGGTCGGTAACACCTTCGCGCGGATGTTCGGTGGCAACGTCGTCACGCAGGAAGTGGCGGTGGCGCTTGAGCGGGAAAGTGAGGACAACGTTCGTGAGCTGGCCGGCGGTCGTCTGCTCGCCCCCAACCACTACATCGTGGCGCTGGGGCAGGCCGACCATGATCGGATGGCCGGAGACGAACAGCGGGTCACGAAAGTTCTCGCACAGGCGGTCTCGGAACATCTCGCAGAGCACGGTTGGGACACCTATGGTGACGTCGTAGTCTCGCTCGAGCGCAACGAGGCGCTGCATACTGGACAGTTCAAGACCCGCTCGTCCGTCGATCCCGACGTCAAACCGCAAGACGCCGGCCGTTCTGGACGGTCAGCACCACCCAGCAACGCAGGAGACCCAGCAATGAGCCAGCCCGGTGGCTACGGCCAATATGACCAGGGAGACCCGTACGGCCAGCAGGGCCAGTACGGCTATGGACAGCAGCAGGGCGGTCAGCAGCCCGGCTACGACCAGGGCTATGGCCAGCAGCAGGGTGGCCAGCCGGGTTATGACCAGGGTTACGGTCAGCAGCCCGGTTATGACCAGTACGGACAGCAGCCCGCACAGGGCGGCTACGACCAGGGCGGCTACGGCCAGCAGCAGCCCGGCTATGACCAGGGTTACGGTCAGCCCCCGGCACAGGGTGGCTACGACCAGGGTGGCTACGGCCAGCCCGCGCAGCCCGGTTACGACCAGTACGGTCAGCCCCCGGCACAGGGCGGTTACGACCAGGGTGGCTACGGCCAACCCGCGCAGCCTGGCTACGACCAGTACGGCCAGCAGCCCGCACAGGGCGGTTACGACCAGGGTGGCTACGGCCAGCCTGACCCGTACGGCCAGCCGCAGGGCGGCTACGCCCAGCAGAGCTACGCCCCGCCTTCACCGCCTGCCGGAAACCGCGCGCTCGCGGCGAGCCTGCAGCTCGATGACGGGTCGAACCGGACATACTCCCTGAAGCAGGGCGGCAACGTGGTCGGCCGTGGTCAGGACGCCGACTTCCGGCTCCCGGACACGGGTGTCTCGCGTCGTCACCTCGAGATCACCTGGGACGGCCAGTCGGCGACGCTCGCCGACATCGGCTCGACCAACGGCACCACGGTGAACGGCACTCCGGTGCAGACCTGGCAGCTCGCCGACGGCGACGTCATCAGGGTCGGTCACTCGTCGCTGGTCTTCCGCACACAGGGCTGATTTCAGGAGGTTCGAGCCGTTCCCGCACAATTGCGTTGCGGGGGGACCTGCGACGCATATCGTGTCGCAGGTTGGCGTGGAAGAGTCGGGAGCGGACACAACACGTGCCAGAGCTTGTCGTTCAACTGACCAGGGCAGGGTTTCTCGTGCTGCTCTGGCTGTTCGTGTTCGCCGCGCTCCGAGTCGTCCGCTCGGACCTGTACGCGGCCTCCGGGCTACGCGTCGCGATCCCATCGTTCGGGCGGAAGAAGAAGGCGGAGAAGAGACCACGTGGCGGGAAGTCGCCGCAGCAGCTCATCGTGACGCATGGCGCCTTGTCAGGGACCCGGATCGCGCTCGACGGCAGGCCGATCCTGATCGGCAGGGCCGACGACTCGACGCTGGTGCTCGACGACGACTACGCGTCCACCCGCCACGCCAGGATCTCCCTGCGTGGTGAGGACTGGTATGTGGAAGATCTGGGCTCGACGAACGGCACCTACCTCGACCGGGCTAAGGTCACTGCACCCCTCCGAGTCCCACTCGGCGTCCCCATCCGAATCGGCAAGACGGTGATCGAGCTTCGCCCATGACTCTCGTACTCCGCTACGCGGCCCGCAGCGACCGTGGCCTGGTTCGTTCCAGCAACCAGGACTCGGTGTACGCGGGTCCGCGCCTGCTCGCACTCGCCGACGGCATGGGCGGTCACGCCGCCGGTGAAGTCGCCAGCAAGGTCGTCATCGCCTCACTCGCGCCGCTCGACGACGACGAGCCGGGCGATGACCTGCTCGCCCAGCTCCGTGAAGCCGTCGGCAACGGCAACGGGGCCATCGCCGAGCTCGTCTCGCAGGACCCCGACCTGGAAGGCATGGGGACCACGCTCACCGCGGTGCTGTTCTCCGGCTCCCGGCTCGGCATGGTCCACGTCGGTGACTCGCGCGCCTATCTGCTGCGCAACGGCCAGTTCTCGCAGATCACCCGTGACGACAGTTTCGTCAACGAGCTGCTGGAGCAGGGCCGGATCACGCCGGAGGAGGCCGCGGTCCACCCGCAGCGCTCGCTGCTGCTCAAGGCGCTCACCGGGCACGAGGTCGAGCCGACGCTCACCGTGCGCGAGGCGCGGGCGGGCGACCGCTACCTGATCTGTTCCGACGGCCTGTCCGGCATGGTCAGCGACGAGACGCTGGCCGACGCGATGCTCATCCGCGACCCGCAGGACTGCGCGGACCGGATGATCGAGCTCGCGCTGCGCGGCGGCGGCACCGACAACGTCACGGTGATCATCGCCGACGTGGTCGACGTCGACTTCGGCGATGATCACCCGATCGTGGGTGGCGCGGCCGGTGACGGCAGCGACGAACGCCCGCAGGCGGACTCGCCGGCGGCCAGGGCCCGCGCGCTCACGCAGCCGCCGCCCCAGCCCCGCCCGGAGCTCCCGCAGCCGCAAGAGGACCCGAAGGCCAAACGCCGGAAGCGATTTCGCTGGCTGGTAGGCGGCATCGTGGTGCTCATCGTGCTCGCGGCCGCCGCGATCACCACCCGGTACTTCGTGCTCAGCCAGTACTACGTCGGTGAAGGCGCCAACGACGAGGTCGTCATCTTCCGCGGCGTGCCCGGCAGCATCCTCGGCATCGACCTGCAGACCCAGGAGCAGGGTTCGTGCCAGATCCAGGCGTGTGAGCCGCTGCGGCTGTCCAGCCTGCAGGAGGACGCGCGGGTCGCGATCAAGAACGGCGTCAAGAAGGACAGCCTCGACGAGGCCCGCCGCTACATCGACGACTTCCTGCGCTCCAACAAGGTGCTCACCCCACCACCTTGCCCGTCCACGTCGCCGACGCCGACGCCCTCGTCTTCCGCACAGCAGCCGAGCGGCACCCCGACGACCACTCCTTCGGCCCCGTCCGGCACGGAACAGCCGAGGAGGGACTGCCAGGCGACCTCATCGACATCCGTGTCGCCAGGAGGCGGTAACTGATGGGTCCGCAACTGGCAGACCCGGCAGCGGGGGCGTTCACCACCAATCCTCAGCGTGAACTCCCGACGAGGCGAGGCACCGAACTGGTGTTGCTCGCCTTCGCGGCGTTCATCGTCACGATCGCCTTCGTGCTGGTCGAGGCCAATCAGGACCACCAGCTCACGGCCGCCGTGTTCTGGTACGGGATCTCGTACCTGACCGTCTTCGGTGTCGCGCATGCCGCGGTCCGCCGCTGGGCGCCGTACGCGGATCCGCTGATCCTGCCGTGCGTCGCGCTGCTCAACGGCATGGGCCTGGTGATGATCTACCGGATCGACCTGGCCTCGGCCGAGCGCGCGATCCAGAACGGCAAGGCGTTCTCGCCGGACGCGCCCAAGCAGATCCTGTGGACGGTCATCGCGCTGGCGTTGTTCCTCGCCGTGCTGATCATCGTCAAGGACCACCGCACGCTGACCCGCTACGGCTACACCGCCGGGCTGATCGGGGTCATCGCGCTGGCGCTGCCCGCCGTGCTGCCGAAGAGCCTTTCCGAGGTCAACGGCGCGAAGGTGTGGATCAAGCTCGGCTTCATGTCGATCCAGCCAGGTGAATTCGCGAAGATCCTGCTGATGGTGTTCTTCGCCGCGTTCCTGGTGTCCAAACGCGACTTGTTCCTGGTGGCGGGCCGGAAGTTCCTCGGTGTCGAACTGCCTCGCGCCCGTGACCTCGGCCCGATCCTGATCGCGGCAGGCGTCTGCATCGGTGTGCTGGTGTTCGAAAAGGACCTCGGCACCTCGCTGCTGTTCTTCGGTGTCGTGCTGGTGATGCTCTACGTCGCCACCGAGCGCGTGATCTGGGTCGTGCTGGGCGTCAGCATGTTCATGGCGGGCTGCGTCATCGCCTACAACCTGTTCACGCACGTCCAGCAGCGCGTCGCCAACTGGATGGACCCGCTCGCCACCTACGACGACCCCGGCGGCGGCTACCAGATCGCGCAGGGCCTCTTCGGGCTCGGCACCGGTGGCGTCGGCGGCACCGGGCTCGGTGCGGGACGGCCGGACATGGTCCCCGAGGCGAGCACCGACTTCATCACCGCGGCGATCGGCGAGGAGCTCGGCTTCATCGGCCTCGCCGCGATCCTGATGGTCTACCTGCTGCTCGCGATGCGCGGCATGCGCAGCGCGCTGGCCGTCCGCGACACCTTCGGCAAGCTGCTCGGCGGCGGGCTCTCGTTCGCCATCGTGATGCAGATCTTCGTGGTGGTTGGCGGGGTCACCAAGCTGATCCCGATGACGGGCATCACCGCGCCGTTCCTCTCGCGAGGCGGCTCCTCGCTGCTGGCGAACTACGTACTCGTGGCACTGCTGCTGCGGATCTCCGACGCCGCGCGCAGGCCGGCGTCGCGGCCCAAGCCCCAGCAGCCCCAGGCTCCGCTGGCCGAGGCACACACGGTGATGGTGGAGCGACCCAAGTGAACACACCTCTGCGCAAGGTAGGCGTCGCCATGCTGGTCATGGTGGTCCTGCTGCTGGGCAACGCCACCTACATCCAGGTCGTGAAGGCCGACGACTACCGCACCGACTCCCGCAACGCGCGCGTGCTGCTCGACGAGTACGCCCGCCAGCGCGGCCAGATCGTCGCGCAGGTCGGCGGCAAGATCGTCGCGGGCGTCACCGAGTCGAACGACAAGTTCCGCTTCACCCGCACCTACGTCGACGGCCCGATGTACGCGCCGGTCACCGGCTACTACTCGGTGCGCTACGGCGCTGGCGGCATGGAGCGGGCCGAGGACGACATCCTCAACGGCTCCGACCCGCGGCTGTTCGTGCGGCGGCTCTCGGACATGATCACCGGCCGCGACCCGCGTGGTGGCAACGTCCGGCTGACCATCGACCCTGCCGTCCAGCAGGCCGCGTACGAGCTGATGATGAAGAAGGGCTACACCGGCTCGGTCGTCGCGATGGAGCCGAAGACCGGCCGCATCCTCGCGATGGTCTCGACCCCGTCGTACGACCCGAACAAGCTGGCTTCGCACGACGGCAAGGCGCAGGAGCAGGCCTGGACCGCCTACTCCAACGACCCGAAGAAGCCGATGCTGAACCGCGCGATCCAGGAGATCTACCCGCCTGGGTCGACGTTCAAGCTGGTCACCGCCGCCGCCGCGCTCGAAGACGGCAACGGCCCCGACACCCCGATCAACTCGGCGCCGAACGTGCAGCTCCCGCAGACGCAGACCACGCTGGAGAACTACGGCGGCGCCGCGTGCGCGGGCACCACGTTCAAGGACGCGCTCGCGCACTCGTGCAACGTCCCGTTCGCGGAGTTCGCCGGCAAGCTCGGCAAGGAGAAGCTGAACAAGGTCGCGGTCAACTTCGGCATCGGGCAGACCGACCTGGCGATCCCGACCAAGGTCGCCACCTCGACACTCGGCAAGCTCGAGTCGCAGGCCGCGCTCTACCAGAGCGGCATCGGCCAGCGTGACGTCCTGCTGAGCCCGCTGCAGGACTGCCTGCTGTCGGCCACCATCGCCAACGGCGGCATGGCCATGAAGCCGCAGCTCGTGCAGGCGCTGCTGGCGCCGGACACGTCGACGCTGCAGGACATCAACCCGACCGAGCTGACCGGCACCCCGGCGCTGAGCAGCTCGAACGCGAACATCCTTCGCGACATGATGATCGCGTCGGAAGGCTTCACCAAGGGCGGCGGCAAGCGCGACGACATCCAGATCGCGTCGAAGACGGGCACCGCCGAGCACGGCAACGACCCGAAGAACACCCCGCCGCACGCCTGGTACACCGGGTTCGCGCCCGCCAACGACCCGCAGATCGCGGTCGCGGTCATCGTCGAGTCCGGCGGCAACCGCGGCCTGGAGGCGACCGGTGGCACGGTCGCCGCCGAGATCGGCCGCGCGGCGATCAACGCGAAGCTCGGGGGTGGATAGCGGATGCTGTCCACGGGTCAACTGCTCGCCGAGCGCTACAAGCTGACGCACCGGATCGCCGTCGGCGGGATGGGCGAGGTCTGGCAGGCCAGTGACACCCGGCTGGACCGCACCGTCGCGGTGAAGGTGCTGAAGGCGGAGCTGTCCGGGGACGCCGAGTTCCTGCACCGGTTCCGCACGGAGGCCAGGATGACGGCTTCGCTGAACCATCCGGGTATCGCGGCCGTACACGACTATGGCGAGACCGTCGCCGACGAGCTGTCGATCGCGTACCTGGTGATGGAGCTCGTCGAGGGCGATCCGCTCGCCGGGATTCTCGCGAAACAGGGCCGCATCACCGCGGACGCGACGCTGGACATCCTGGAGCAGGCAGGCAACGCGCTGCAGGCGGCGCACGAGCAGGGCCTGGTGCACCGCGACATCAAGCCTGGCAACATCCTGGTCACCAAGAACGGGCAGGTGAAGATCACCGACTTCGGCATCGCCAAGGCCGCCGACGCCGCGCCGGTGACCCGATCCGGCATGGTCATGGGCACCGCCCACTACATCGCGCCGGAGCAGGCGCTCGGCCACGGCGCGGAGCCCGCGAGCGACGTCTACTCGCTGGCGGTCTGCGGCTGGGAATGCCTGACCGGGCATCGGCCGTTCCTGTCGGAGAACGCGGTGACCGTCGCGATGATGCACATCCGCGACATCCCGCCGCCGCTGCCGCCGGACGTCCCGCCGCATGCGCGGGCCGTCATCGAAGCCACGCTCGTGAAGGACCCGAGGCAGCGGTACAACAACGGCGGCGAGTTCGCGGCCGCCATCGCCGCGGTCAAGGCCGGGCACCCGTTGCCGGTTCCCCAGCAGATGCTGAACTCGGGTTACGCACCAGTGCCGTTGCACAACCCGATGGCCCCGATCGGGCCGCCGTCGCATCCCGCGCTGATGCCGGTTCCGCCACCCGGCGTTCTGCCACAGCGGAGACGGAATCACACCGGGCTGTGGGTAGCGCTGGTGGTGGTCGTCGTCTTGATCGTGACGGCCGCGGTGCTGGTGATCGTGCAGGTGGCAGGCGGCGGAAGCAAACCACCGGCGAATGAACAACCGGACGTGCGGCCGACCGGGTCGGCCTATGAACCCACACAGCCGGCTGAAGGCCCTCAGGGCATGATGAGCACACCTTGGACGGAATGGAACGGCACGCAGAAATGAGCACACCAAGACTGCTCAGCAACCGGTACGAACTGGGCGACACGCTCGGCTACGGCGGTATGTCCGAGGTACACCACGGTCATGACGTGCGGCTGGGCCGCGAAGTGGCGATCAAGATCCTGCGCGCCGACCTGGCGCGCGACCCGCAGTTCCAGGAACGCTTCCGCCGCGAGGCCCAGAACGCGGCCGCGCTCAACCACCCGGCGATCGTCGCCGTCTACGACACCGGCGAGGCGAACACCGAGTTCGGCCCGCTGCCGTACATCGTCATGGAGTACGTCGAAGGCCGGACGCTGCGTGACATCGTCAAGACCGAGGGCCCGATGTCGCAGAAGCGGGCCATGGAGGTCATGGCCGACGTCTGCGCGGCGCTGGACTTCTCGCACCGCCACAGCATCGTCCACCGTGACGTGAAGCCGGCCAACGTGATGATCACGAAGAACGGCGCGGTCAAGGTGATGGACTTCGGCATCGCCCGCGCGATGCACGACGGCCAGTCCGCCATGACCCAGACCGCGGCCGTGATCGGCACCGCCCAGTACCTCTCCCCCGAGCAGGCACGCGGCGAGCAGGTCGACGCCCGCTCGGACGTCTACGCCGCCGGCTGTGTGCTCTACGAACTCGTCACCGGCGAGCCGCCGTTCACCGGCGACTCCCCCGTCGCGGTCGCCTACCAGCACGTTCGTGAAGACCCGAAGCCCCCGTCCTCGGTGAACCCCGCGGTTTCGCCGGAGCTCGACGCGGTCGTGCTGAAGGCACTCTCGAAGGGCCCGGCCAACCGGTACCAGTCGTCGGCGGAAATGCGTTCGGACCTGGTCCGCACTTTGTCGGGTCAGCGCCCGTCCGCGCCGATGGTGATGTCCGAGGACGAGCGCACCCAGGTCATGGACTCGGACCGCCGCCAGTCGCAGCGCTACGACGACTTCGCCGCGGCCATGGACGAGGAGGACCCGCGCGCGAAGCGCCGCCGGCGGACGATCATCGCGGTCGTGGCCGGCATCCTCGTCGCCGGAGCGGCACTGCTGATCATGTGGCTGATGGGTGCGTTCAAGGAGACGACCACCGAAGCACAGGTGCCCAACGTCGTCGGGATGACCGAAGCCGAAGCGGGCTCTCAGCTGCGCAGTGCCGGTTTCGTCTACGAGAAGATCCCGATCCCCTGCGGCGTGCAGAACACCGGCAAGATCAACTGCACCAACGAGCAGATCAACAAGGTCCTCGCGGTCGACCCGTCGGCGGGCGCCAAGGTGCCGACCACCACGAAGATCAAGCTGACCGTCGGCGTCAACCCCGGCAAGGTGCAGGTCCCGGATCTCGTCGGCAAGACCCGCACCGAGGCCGAAACCGCGCTTGCTCCGCAGGGCTTGACCCTGAACCCGGCCGTCGAAGAGGTCGACGTCGACGACGACAAGCAGGCGGGCAAGGTCCAGGAACAGAACCCGTCCGGCGGCTCGACGGTCGATCAGGGCACCCAGGTGACCATCAAGATCGGCAAGACCAAGGAACAGAAGACGGTCACCGACTACACGGGCAAGACCTTCGCCGAGGCCAAGGCCGGCCTCACCGCCGCGGGCTTCACCGTCCAGCGCAAGGACGTCGACTCCGACAAGCCGAAGGACCAGGTCGTCTCGCAGAAGCCGAACGGCGGCAGCGTGGCGGTCGGCACCCAGATCGTGCTCGAGGTGTCCAACGGCTCGCAGACCCAGTTCAAGATGCCGAACCTGGTCGGGATGACCGAGGACCAGATGAACGCCGAATTGGCGAAGCTCCGGAGCTCCGGCTGGGGCGGCAAGATCATTCAGAAGTCCAAGGGCACCTTCAACCCGACCGATGTCGGCACCGTCGCATCGACCGACCCGTCCGCCGGCGCGACGCTCACGCAGAAGCAGGACGTCACGGTGACGGTGTACTCCAACAACGGTGGTCAAACCACCACGCCGACGAAAACCGGGTTCCCCGGCGTTCCCTGATCGGCGATGAACGAAAGGCCCCGCGAGTCTCACTCGCGGGGCCTTTGTCGTTGTTAAGCCTTCTCGGCTCTCATGCTGAGTGAGACCGAGTCGATCTCTCTTCGGTGGCCGAGCCAGTCGAAGACCGACGTGCACAGGGTCGCGACCGAGCCGCTGTTCACGACTACCTCGATCGAGTCTTCGTCCATCGTGACGCCGGGACGGAGGTCGTCCTCGCCGCGCAGCCATCCGGCGAGATGGAGGAGTTCGTGACCGGAGCCGGTCAAGCTGATCACCACGGTTCCAGACACCACAGGTCCTCCTCGCGCAGGATGCAATTTGCAGATTGCAGCTTACGCCCGGCGGTGGACCAGGACTCCGACCACACCGGCACTGGCCACCAGGGTGATCACCGACGCCGCGAAGCCGATCAGCACCGGGCCAGGACCTGGTGGAACGTCGGCCGCGAGCGCGCGGAGCATCGGGTTCACGATCGGCAGCCAGTGGGTCAGCATGACGACGATGAGCGTGATGATTGCCGCCACGAGCGTCCAGCCGATCCTGCCGATCAGCAGCCGTGAACAGGGCAGGCCGATCGCGATGCCCGCGCACGCGCAGGCGAGGTGTGCGAGCGCGCCGAGTCCCAGGTGCGCGACGGAAACATCGCCGAGGTGACTGGCGAACGCCCAGCTCTCGGAGATCACGGTGAGCGCCGCAGCGCAGAGGAGCACGGTCAGGACCGCGCCGGCCAGCACCGGCGCGAGCTTTCTGGCGTGGCTCAAGGTGATCAGGCGCTGGACGGGGTCTTCGACGTCGATGAGCGCGATGGTCAGCCAGCACGAGACGACCAGCAGCGCGCCCGCGCTCACCGCGAACTCGGGCAGCACCGGGGCTTTGCGCTCGGTGTACTGCAGGCCGAGCACGCCGAGCAGCAGGATCGAAGCGGGAAGGTAGCGCTGGGAATGGCCCAGCAGAGCCAAGTTGTACCGCGCGACCGCTAACACCGGATCACCTCTTGGACCGACCAGCCGTCGTTCAGCGCGGCCAGCAACATCGCGTCGGAACCGGCCGCGTCGACGACCTTTTCGACGCGCTCGCCGTTCGGGCCCGTCAGCACGATGCGGACCGACGCTTGGCGCCTGCTCTCGGTGGTGAGCTTGCCGTCGACGATCAGGTGGACGTCGTCGGCGTGCTCGTGCACGACGTCGGGGCGGTGGTCGGTGAAGACCACGCTCGCGCCGCGTGCCTTGGTCTCTTCGACGATCTCGCCGAGCACGGTGTGCGCCTCGACGTCCAGGCCGGACCATGGCTCGTCCAGGATGAGCAGGTCAGGCTGGGCCAGGATCGCTTGCACCAGGCCGACTTTCTGGGCGTTGCCCTTGGACAGCCTGCGCAGCTGCGTGCCCTTGCCGCCGACCAGCGCGAGCCGGTCGAGCAGGTCGTCCACAATGGACAGATCGGCGATACCGTGAATCCGGCCCATGTGCCGCAGATACGCCCGCGCGCTCATCCGCTGCGCGGCGGGGAACCGATCGGGCAGGTAGCCGACCACGGGACGGCCCTCGATCGTGCCCGCGCTCGGCCGCGAGACGCCGGCCATGATCCGGAGCAGCGTCGACTTGCCGGAGCCGTTCGAACCGCGGATGCCGACGATGCGGCCGCGGCCGATCTCGAGGTCGACCCCGTCGAGAACGGGCCTACCCCGTACGTAACTCTTGCTGACCCCCAGCAGAGAAATCACGCAACAGCGGCCTTCTGCAGCGCCTTGGTCGCGGCCTCCAGCGTGTCCACAGTGGACGCGGGGACCGGGTGGCCCGCCGAGGCCATCCAGTTCGCCAGCATCCGGTGGCCGCCCTCGGTGAGCACCGACTCGGGGTGGAACTGGACGCCTTCGAGCGGCAGCTCGCGGTGCCGCATGCCCATGACCACGCCGGATTCGGTCCGGCCGGTGACCTCGAACACGTCGGGGATGGTCTCCGGCAGCACGGTCAGCGAGTGATAGCGGGTGGCGGTGAACTCTTCCGGCAGCCCGGCGAGGACGCCGCGGCCGACGTGGCGCACCTGGCTCGTCTTGCCGTGCAGCAGCTCGGGCGCGCGGTCCACGGTGGCGCCGAAGACCACGCCGAGCGCCTGGTGACCGAGGCAGACACCGAGCATCGGGACCTTCGCCTCGGCGCACTTGCGGATGACATCCATGCTCTGACCAGCGCGTTCCGGGGTGCCGGGGCCCGGCGAGACGAGCACGCCGTCGAACTCGGTGATCTTGTCGACGTCGACGACATCGTTGCGCCAGACCGTGCAGTCAGCGCCGAGCTGGGCCAGATATTGGACCAGGTTGTAGACGAAGCTGTCGTAGTTGTCGACCACCAGAACGCGCATAAGGCGAGCTTACCGGGTTCCGGATCGTGGACCGTGCGCTTTATCACCATGAAAGTTAGGACGGCCTAACTTACGTTGGAGTGTGTGACCCGATCTCTTCGTGTAGCCATCGTGGGCGCCGGTCCCGCCGGCATCTACGCAGCCGACATCCTGGACAAATCCGACGCCGACGTGACGATTGACCTGTTCGAGCGCATGCCCGCGCCGTTCGGGTTGATCCGCTACGGGGTCGCGCCCGACCACCCGCGCATCAAGGGCATCGTCACCGCGCTGCACAAGGTGCTCGACCGGCCGAACATCCGGCTGCTCGGCAACGTCGACTACGGCACCGACCTCAAGCTCGACGACCTGCGTGAGTTCTACGACGCGGTCATCTTCTCGACCGGCGCCTCGTCCGACCGCGCGCTCGACCTGCCCGGCATCGACCTCGACGGCAGCCACGGCGCGGCCGACTTCGTGTCCTGGTACGACGGTCACCCCGACGTGCCGCGCACCTGGCCGCTGACCGCGACCAGCGTCGCCGTGCTCGGCGTCGGCAACGTGGCGCTCGACGTCGCGCGCATCCTCGCGAAGACCGCGGACGAGCTGCTGAGCACCGACATCCCGCAGAACGTCTACGACGGACTCAAGGCCAGCCCGGTCACCGACGTGCACGTCTTCGGCCGCCGCGGCCCGGCGCAGGCCAAGTTCACTCCGCTGGAGCTGCGCGAGCTCGACCACTCGCCCAACGTCGAGGTGATCGTGCACGCCGAGGACATGGAGTTCGACGAGGGCAGCATCGCGGCGCTGCGTGCGTCCAAGCAGGTCGACATGATCGTGAAGACGCTGCAGGACTGGGCGATCCGCGATCAGGGCGACCGGCCGAAGCGCCTGCACCTGCACTTCTTCCACTCGCCGGCCGAGGTGCTCGGCGAGGACGGCAAGGTCGTCGGCCTGCGCACCGAGCGCACGGAGTACACCGGCGACGGCAACGTTCGCGGCACCGGCGAGTTCCACGACTGGGACGTCCAGGCCGTCTACCGCGCCGTCGGCTATCTGTCGTCGCACCTGCCGGAGATCCCGTTCGACCACACCTCCGGGACCGTGCCGAACCAGGCGGGCCGGGTGCTCGACCTCGACGAGAACCAGCTGCCCGGCGTCTACGTCACCGGCTGGATCAAGCGTGGCCCGATCGGCCTCATCGGCCACACGAAGGGCGACGCGCTGGAGACCATCACCAGCCTGCTCGCGGACGTCGACACGCTCGCCGCGCCCGCGCGGCCGGAGCCTTCGGCGGTGCTGGACTTCCTCGCCGACCGCGGCATCCCGTTCACCACCTGGGAGGGCTGGGGCAAGCTCGACGCGCACGAGAAGTCGCTCGGCGAGCCGCAGGGCCGCGAACGCGTCAAGGTCGTCGAGCGCGACGAGATGCTGCGGGTTTCACGAGCCTAAATAGGTCAGCACCGCGAGGACTCGGCGGTTGGTGTCGTCCGAGGCGCTGATGCCGAGTTTCGCGAAGATGTTCGCCGTGTGCTTGGCGACCGCGCCTTCGCTGAAGAACAGCCTCGACGCGATCGCCGCGTTGGAGCAGCCTTCGGCCATGAGCCCGAGCACCTCGCGCTCACGCGGGGTCAGTGAGGCCAGCGGGTCGGTGCTGTTGCCCGCGACCAGTTTCGCAATGACCTCGGGGTCCATCACCGTGCCGCCGTCCGCGACCCGGCGGACGGCGTCGATGAACTGGTCGGCGTTGAAGACGCGGTCCTTGAGCAGGTAGCCGATCGCGCCGGTGCCGTCGGCGAGCAGCTCGCGCGCGTAGAGCTGCTCGACGTGCTGGGAGAGCACGAGGATCGGCAACGCGGGGATCTCGCGGCGGACGGCGAGCGCGACCTGCAGGCCCTCGTCGGTGTTGGTGGGCGGCATGCGGACGTCGACGATCGAGATGTCCGGACGGTGTTCCAGCAGCGCCGCGTGCAGTTCGGGGCCGGTGGCGACGGCCGCGACGACGTCGAAGCCGTGCGCGGTCAGCAGATGGGTCAGTCCGTCTCGGAGCAGGTACTGGTCTTCGGCGATGACGGTTCGAGCTGACACGGAATCTCCAGGGTCACCGCGGTGGGGCCGCCCGGCGGGCTGTCGACGGTCAACTTACCGTCGAAGGCACCCAGCCGACGCTCGATTCCGCGTAGTCCCGAGCCGCGCACGGGATTCGCGCCGCCGCGGCCGGAGTCCGTCACCACGACGACCAGCCTGCCGCGTTCGAAGCCGAGCGAGACCGTGGCGCGCTCGGCCTGGCCGTGCTTGACGGCGTTGCCCAGCAGCTCACTGACCGCGAAATAGGCGCAAGCCTCCACCGGCGGCTCGATGCGTCCTGGCAGGTCGACGCTCACTTCGACCCGCAGCGGGCTGTCCAGCGCCAGCGCGCGCACGGCGTCGCCGAGGCCGCGCTCGGTCAGCACCGGCGGGTGCACTCCGCGGACCAGATCCCGCAGCTCGGTCAGCGTGTCCGAGGAGTTCCGCCGCAGCTCAGCGGCCATTTCTTTGGCCTTCTCCGGGTCACGGTCGATCAGCGCCTCCAGCGCGCCGAGCTTCATCCCCATGGCGACGAGCCGCGATTGGACGCCGTCGTGCAGGTCGCGTTCGATCCGGCGCAGCTCGGCGGCCTGGGCGGCGCTGGCGTCGGTACGGGTGCGCTCCAGGCGTTCGACCCGCAACGCGAGCCGGGACGCCTCCGTCGGCCCGAGCAGCAGCCGTGCGAAGCGGGCGACCGCACGCGCCAGCCACGGCGGCGAGCAGGCGAAACCGATGCCGGTGAGCACGAACGGCAACACGATCCGCGCCCAGACCGGGAAGTCCGGGTCGAACGGCGGCCACCAGGCCGCGGCGACGAACCCGAACGGCAGGACCAGCGCCGCCAGCGAGACCAGCGGTATCAGCACGCCCGCCGCGAGATCACGCCAGGTCGCCCTGTCGCGCTGCACCCAGACCATGCGGTTGACCAGCGCGGGCCACCACGGCGACTCGTAGAGCTGCTTTCCCAGCTGGTACAGCCCATCCGGGCGGGCGACGGGGAACCGTGGCTCCGGCAGATACGGGACCTCGATCTCGACGCCGCTCCACTTGCTCGTGGCGTCTCGGAGCATGTTGACGAACTTGCGGTACGCCACCGTCGTACCGGCCCCGATCGGCGTGATGATCGTGCAGAGCACGCACAGCCCGAACAGGAACTGAAGCGTCGAGACGGCTAAGAAGCCCATCAGGTGTCCAAAGGCTTCTCCGTGCTTATTAAGCCAGCGCAGCCCTTGGAACGTGGGAGTACGGCTGAGCCGACCATGCAGCCAACGCCCATATGACCGCACCGCGATCGGACCAGCGAAGACCGTCACCAGCGGCAGGAGCAGGCCGACCACCGGGTTCAGCACCAGCCACATGCCGTCGCGGAACGTGGCCGGGTCCTCGAAAACCCACTCGATCCGCCGGTTCACCCAGACCCATTTCGGTTTCCGGTAGAGCGAATTGCCGTCGCGGTACCAGCCGTCGGCCTCGCGTTCCGGCTCCGGCGGCTCGGCCCGATACGGCGCTGGCAGCTCGACCCCGGTCAGCTCGGTCGCGACGTGGCGCATCCGGTTCACGTAGCGGCGGCACCACTCGACGACCGGTGGGGCGAACCAGATGAGCACGCCCGAGCAGATGAAGACCAACGCGACCAGCGTGCCCAGTAGCGGAAGCAGGCCCACGATCGCGAGCCCGGCCAGCACGAAGCTGCGCCGGAGTGCGATCAGGTAGCGGGTCACCGCTGAATTCTTGCCCGGCGGACCCGGCGAGCGCAGTAGGCGCAGGTTCAGAGTCGGGGTGGGCCTAGGTCCACCCCCGTCGGGGAGACAAGCGGATTCCGAGGGAAACGCCTGGTCAATAGCGTTTTCGGCATGCCAATCGTCGAAGTCAAGAACCTCCGCAAGAGCTACCCGGGCACCGTCGCTGTCGATGACGTCTCGTTCCACGTGGAACCAGGCGAAATCTTCGGGATCCTCGGCACGAACGGTGCAGGCAAGACGACGACCGTCGAATGCCTGCTCGGCCTCCGCCACCCCGACGCCGGGTCGATCTCCGCGCCCGCCAAGGAGAAAATCGGCGCCCAGCTGCAGGAAGCCAAGCTGCCAGAGAAGCTCAAGGTCCGCGAAGCACTTGAGCTGTACGCATCGTTTTATCGACAACCCGCCGATCCCGTGGCCTTGCTGGACCAGCTCGGCCTCACTGAGCTCGCCGAGCGGAAGTTCGGCAAGCTCTCCGGCGGCCAGAAGCAGCGCGTGTCGATCGCGCTGGCACTCGTCGGTGATCCCGAGATCGCGGTGCTCGACGAGCTCACCACCGGACTGGACCCGCACGCCCGCCGCGACATCTGGAAGGTCATCGAGGCCGTGCGCGAGCGCGGCGTGACGATCCTGCTGGTCAGCCACTTCATGGACGAGGCGCAGCGCCTCTGCGACCGCGTGGCCGTCTTCGACAACGGCCGCGTCGTCGCCACCGACACCCCGGCAGGCCTGATGACCGCCGCCGGCACCGCCAACTTGGACGACGCGTTCGTCGCACTGACCGGGAGGAACTGACCATGTCCGCGCTCACCAAACTCACCGCCACCGAAGCGAAGCTGGCGCTGCGCGCGCCGTTCTTCACTGCGTTCGGCCTGTTGTTCCCCGCCGTGCTACTGCTCGCGATCGGCGCGATACCGGGCATGCGCGCGGTGGAGAACGGCCGCCGGTTCATCGACGGCTGGGCGCCGTCGATGATCGTGGTCGCGCTCGCCATGCTGGGCCTGCAGGCGATCCCGGCCGCCGTCGCGACCTACCGCGAAACCGGGGTACTGCGCCGGATGGCGACAACTCCCGTGCATCCGGCGAACCTGCTCGTCGCGCAGCTCTTGGTGCACGTGACGACCGCGCTGCTCGGGATCGGCCTGCTGATCGTGGCCGGTGCGGCCGTCTTCGGCATCCCCGGCCCGCGTCATCCGCTCAGCTTCCTGCTCGCGCTGGTGCTCGGCACGGTTTCGGTGTTCAGCCTGGGACTGCTCTCGGCCGCGCTCGCGAAGACGGCCAAGACCGCGAGCGGGATCGCGATGCTCGCGTTCATCCCGATCATGTTCTTCGGCGGGGTCTACGTGCCGAGGCAGTTCCTGCCGGAGGTCATCCAGCGCATCGGCGCGTATCTGCCGCCGGGTATCCAGGCGCTCGAAGAGTCGTGGACCGGCGCCGGCGCGCAGCCACTCCAGCTGGTGGTGCTGGCGGGTGCGGCCATCGGGACCGCGGCACTCGCCGCGAAGGTCTTCCGCTGGGAGTAATGAAATCCGCCAAAGTGGTGATGATCATCGTTTTCTCTTGTGGGTGTGCCAGCCACCGAGTAGCCAGGTAAGTGCCAACTCATGGAGGTTCGATGTCGCTGGATGTTTCCCCCGCCCTGCTGGAAAAAGCCGAGCGTGGCGAAGTGGACGACGCGGAGTTCGTCGCCTGTGTGCAGGAATCACTGCCCTACGCCTGGGAGGTGATCACCACGGTGATCGCGGACCTGAAGGGTTCCTCCGAAGGCTTCGCGGACCACGAGACCCCACCGCCGAGCGAGGCCGAGCGCGGTCAGCTGCTGCGCGCGCTGGCTTCGGACGCCATCCGCGGCGGCCTCGAACGGCACTTCGGCGTGAAGCTCGCCTTCCAGAACTGCCACCGCGTCGGCGCGTTCCGGCTGGCCGAGGTGGACAGCGACCGCTACCGGGCCTTCATCTCCGCCCGTGGTCAGCTGCTCAACCAGAGCCCGGAACTGCGGGACTGCTAGCCCTTAAGTAAGGAAGCACTTGAGCGCCGATGCGCTCGATGTTCTCCACCGTCCCGGCCGTCGTGCCGGTGGCTTCCACCATCATGATCACGTGGGAGACACCGGCACGGCGGATTCCCTCTTCGAGCCGCGCGATGCAGTAGTCGGGGCTGCCGACCGGATGGATCCGGCACAGCTTTTCCGTGTACTCCCAAGGATCACGCTTGGCGCGCGCCCTGCCGTCGACGGTCACGTGCGCCGCCAGGCCGATGTCCAGCCAGCCGGGCAGCTTCGCGCGGACGATGTCGCCCGCGTCTTCGCCGACCTGGCACAGCACGGTCGACACATGGCCGTCCGGCGAACCGTGCTCGGCCACCAGCGCGGCCTTCTCCTCGTCGTCGCGGTCCAGCCCGAGCAGCATCGGCAGGCCCCGTTCGGCGGCCAGCCTCGGCGAACCGGCGACGAGCACCGGCGGCCGCTCCCGGCGGTCTGGCTCCGGCACCATCGGCACCGGCCGGAACGAGAAATGCTCACCCCGCGCTTCGACCTCGCCGCCCCGCATCGCGCGCAGCAGCAGATCGAGCGCCTCCTCGAACCCGCGCTCGTAGCGGTCCAGCCCGGTGCCGAAGACCTCGAGGTCCTGCCACGGCCCGCCGCGGCCGACGCCGAGCCGGAACCGGCCGCCGGACACCGCGTCCAGCGTCGACCACTGCTCGGCCAGCGCCACCGGATGGGTCACCGACAGCACGCTGACCGCGGTGCCGATGACGATCCGCCTGGTCCGGCCGAGCGCGTGCGCCGCCAGCGTCACCGCGGACGGGCACACGCCGTACGGCATGAAGTGGTGCTCGGCCAGCCAGACGTCGTCGAAGCCCGCCCGCTCGGCCGCCTCGATCGCCGCCACCGTCCGGCGCAGCACCTCGGAGTCCTTCTGACCGGGGAACCGGCCGCTGATCAGGAAGACGCCGAAGCGCCTCACTGAACCGAGACGTCGTTGAACGGCAGCAGCGGCTCGGCCCACGGGAAGACGACGAAGAACAGCAGCGCCACCACACCGGCGATGAGCACGGCGGCCAGCGCGGCCTTCACGGCCACGTTTCCTGGCAGAACCCGCCAGATCCAGGCGTACATCAGCGCGTCTCCCCGGCGGTCTTGAGCTTCTCGGTCAGTTCGGCGATGGTGCCGACTTCGGTCTTCGCCACCTGGCGGGTCAGCACCGAGTGGATGATGAGCCGCTCCCGCGCGGAGAACTGCGGGTGGCAGGTGGTCAGCGTGAGCAGTGATACCTGGCCTGCGGCAGGCAGGATGTCCTTCGGCTGGTACGGCACCGGGTTGGTGGCGTCGCCGCGGTTCGGCGCGACGACCTTGCGGCCGACCGTCTTGCCGTACGCGCCGCCGTCGGGCTGGTTCGGGTCGCGCAGGGTGGACACGCCCCGGCAGTCCGGCTGCTGGCCCTTGCCGGTCTCCCAGCCCTTCTGCTCGTCTTCGTACGGCAGCACCTTGTAGACGTAGAAGTCGGTGTGCGTCTCGATGATGATCGCCGAGCAGGAGTGCAGCTCGTCCAGATCGTTGAACGGCGCGCCCTTGCCGACCCGGTGCCCGGCCACCGCGAAGTTGCCGGGTTCACCCGGCAGTGGGGTGCCGACGTAGTGCCCTGGACCGACCACGAGGGATTTCTCGGTGGTCCCCTCCTGGATCGTGAAGTGGTAGTCGGCGCCGAACTCGGGGATGTACATCCGCGCGAACGCCTGGCCCTCGACGAGGTCGGGGTGCAGCGTGCGGTCGTTCTTCCACTCGTCGTCGAGCACCGTGTTGGCGTTCGCCTGCTTGTTCGCCGAGAAGATGTCGGTGATGTAGAGCTCGTAGACGACGAACAGCAACACCACCAGACCAGCGGTTATGAGGATCTCGCCGATCGTGCGGACGGCGGTCGCCCCGCCACCGGGCCCGCGACGCTCGGTCGCGACGGCTCCAGCCGAGTCCGGGCCCTCGTAGTCCCGGTCTCCGTCGTATCGCGTAGGCACGCACAGCTCCTCTCAGGCACCGCCATGAACCCTCTGTGACTCGATTGTCACAGTGCGGGAAATCAACCGATCGTCCCCGGTGCTCTAACGCGGTCATTTACGTTAACGTGTGCACGTGGCGCTGGTTGCGCACCCGAAGTCCGCGGGTCATCGCCACCAGCCGAGACGATCACCACGCGAGGATTGACCCATGCCGAAGTCCAAGGTCCGCAAGAAGACGGCGTACACCCCGCCCGCCGACCGGCGCACGCCGGTGAAGATCAAGGCAGCCGGGCCGTCGCACCCCCTCTACCTGATCGTGATGTTCGGGTTGATGGTGATCGGGCTGGTCTGGCTCGTGCTGAACTACATCGCCGGGCCCAAGATCCCCTTCCTGACCGATCTCGGCAACTGGAACTTCGCGATCGGGTTCGCGCTCATCATCGGTGGGCTGTTCATGACCATGAAGTGGCGCTGACCTTCACCGGTCACAGTTACCCCGAATGGCGGCTTGACGCCGAATTACATCGGTGTGACTCCATCCCCATTGTGGACAACCCCTGTGGATAACTCACCGGCCAGCTGGGCTCCGGCCCCCGCGGTACTCGCCGTGGCATGGCTGATCACCGCCTTGGCCTCGGTCGGCACCATCACGACCGCGGTCGGCGGTGACCCACGTGGCGCGATCCTGTTCGGGCTCGTCACGCTGGTCGCCGGGGCGTTCGCACTGCACTCCACCCTCGTCAGGCCGCGCCTGAGCGCCGACAGCCGGGGCATCAGGGCCAAGACCCTCACGGGCTCGGTCCTGCTGCCCTGGGGCATCACCAGGGTGCGGTTGCGCACCACCAGGCGGCTCGGCCGGGACGGCGTGACGCTGGAGATCGAAGCCGAGGACCGGCTGCTGGTGTTCGGCAGGATGGACCTCGGCGAGGACCCCCGCGACGTGCTGGACGTGCTTTCGGCGCTACGAGCTGGCTGAGCACACGTAGTGGTCGCGCTGCGGCGCGACCACACAGGTCTGTTCGTTCAGCCTGGAATTGCCGATGACGAACATGCCGAGCAGTGCGACCGTGACCAGCGCGGTCATCCCGGCTTGCCAAGCGGCCCTGCTCTTCTCAGGCGCGTAGACCATCGCGGCCATCACGATCGCGCCGGCGACCAGGCCACCGAGGTGGGCGAAGAGCGAGATGCCCGGGATCGAGACGCTCAGCACCAGGTTCACGCCGATCACGACCAGCGCCTGGGTGGGATTGAGCTTCAGCCGGAGCAGCGCGACGAGGATCGCGCCCAGCAGGCCGTAGATGGCCCCGGAGGCGCCGACGACGGGCCGATCGGGTGCGAAGAGCACCACGGCGACGGAACCGCCGAGCATCGAGACCAGGTAGGCGGCCGTGTAGCGGAGCGGGCCCATCGCGCGTTCGAGATCGCGGCCGAGCATCCACAGCGAGAACATGTTGACCGAGATGTGCAGCAGGCCGTCGTGCAGGAAACCGCTGGTGAACAGCCGCCAGTACTCACCCTCGTGCGCGACGAGGACGGAGTCGAGCCAGCCGGCGGTCCCGATCTCGGAGCCGCCGTTGTTGTTGCTCAGGCTGCCGGACTGGACGACGGTCAGCAGGAAGACCAGCACGTTGAGCGCGATCAGCACCGGCGTGACGACGATGCGCCTCGGCATCCTGGCGCCGGTGATCGTGCGCTGGCCGTAGCCCGCGGCTTCGTACTGCTTGCGCTGCTCTTTGTCGACGCGCTGCCCGGAGGAAACGCAGTCGACGCACTGGAAGCCGACGGCGGCTTCGCGGAGGCAGTCCGGGCAGGCCGGTCGGCCGCAGCGGACACAACTGAGACCGGTCTGTCGCTTGGGATGCCACCAGCAGCCAGGCAGCGCGGCAGACTCCGGAATCTGGGGATACGGGGGCTGGCTCACGATAGGAACCAACCTACCCGTAATCCCGTGATCACCGCGTGATGCCGGGAGGTCAGCGGGTGATGCTGACCTTCTCGATCACGACGTCCTCGAGCGGCCTGTCGCCGGGACCGGTCGCGGTGCGGCCGATGGCGTCCACGACGGCCTGCGACGCCTCGTCGACGACCTCACCGAAGATGGTGTGCTTGAAGTTGAGGTGCGGCGTCTTCGCGACGGTGATGAAGAACTGCGAGCCGTTGGTGCCGGGCCCGGCGTTCGCCATGGCCAGCAGGTACGGCTTGCTGAACTGCAGCTCCGGGTGGAACTCGTCCGCGAACTTGTAGCCGGGGCCGCCGCGGCCGGTGCCGGTGGGGTCACCGCCCTGCAGCATGAAGCCGTCGATCACGCGGTGGAAGATCGAGCCGTCGTAGAACGGACCCGTCTTGCCGCCGGTGGCGTTCTCGGTCGTGTACTCCCTGGTGCCCTCCGCCAGCTCGACGAAGTTCGCGACGGTCTTCGGCGCGTGGTTTGGGAACAGGGTCAGGTGGATATCACCCTTGTTGGTGTGCAGGGTGGCCTTCAACGAGTCAGTCACGCGCTTCATGGTGCCATCTGCGGCGAAATCCGGGGGAAAGGGGCACGATAGGTTGAGGACAACAGACGTACAACACAACGAATACCCAACGGATGATGAGGTGAAGGCCATGGCTCGGGCCGCGGATTCGGTGAGTGAGTCGGTGAAGACCGGCCTGCTCGGCCTGCGTGAGAAAGCCATCGAGGCTGGTAAGGCAGGCGCCGAGGCCATCGCGCCGGTCGTCGAAGCAGCCGCCGAAGAGGCGAGCGTGCGTGGACGCAAGGCGCGCAAGCAGCTCGCGAGCAAGACGAAGAAGACCCGCAAGGAGCTCAAGCGCAGCTCGGCCGCCGCCCGCAAGGAGGCGATCGCGCGTCTCGCCGAGATGCGCAAGCCGGGTCGCAAGGCCAAGAAGGCCGCGATCAAGGCGGCCAAGGCTGCCGGTGAGTCGAAGCGTCGCGGCAAGAAGGACTTCAAGAACGCGAAGAAGGACTTCAAGGCCGCGCTGATCGAGGCCAAGACCGCCGCCAAGGGTGGGCGCAAGCGCCGCCGCTGGCCGTGGATCCTCGGCCTGGGCGCTGTCGCCGCCGGTACGGCCTACGTGCTGAGGTCGAAGCAGGAGCCGCCGGTGGCCCCCGCTCCGCCGCAGGCGCCGAAGCCCGCCACCCCGGCTGCCAAGCCCGCTGCGCCGAAGGCGGCGAACCCGCCGGCACAGCGCAACGGTCAGCAGACGGAGACCAAGTCCGGCGCTGACAAGAAGTAGCTCGAGACGCGAAAAGGCCCGGGAGTCGAACTCCCGGGCCTTTCGTTTGGCTCAGTCAGCTCACGCGGTGGCGGCGTGCTTGTCGACCAGCTGGCCGACGCGCGGGAGCGCCTCTTCCACGTTCTTCTTGGCGCCGCCACGCAGCTTCTTGTAGACGGACTTGATGCTGTCGCGGCTGCTGCGCTCGGCGCGGGCGTCCGTGACGGTCAGCAGCGCGTCCGAAGCCTCGTCGGAGCGGCCGGCCAGGTAGGCACCGAAGTCGCCACCACCCTGGGCCTTGAACGCGGCGTAGAACGGCTCGAGCGACTGCGAGAAGTCGTCGAGCAGGCTGTCGACGGCCGACGGGATGATGCCCGGCTTGATCTTCTTGATCGCGGCGAAACCGGTCTTGACGACGGCGCCGGAGACACCGCCCTTGTCCGAGACTTCCTGGTCGATCAGGGTCTCGAAGTCGGTCACGACCTGCGGGCGACGAGCGGAGTCGAGCAGGATTTCCTTCAAGGTGTCAGCCACGAAACGTTCCTTCTTGATAAATCGAAGTACACGGGGGAGGAGGCACAGGTTAGTACAAGATCAACTTCACTCTTACGTGTGGAGCCCACTACTTACAGCTTCAGGCTGCCGATAGCCTGCACGGCCACCGTACGCGCCTTGACACTTTGCTTCTGATTCGTGGTCACCACAATGGCGGACCCACGCTGCCAAACGGCGTACACGGCGCCACTGTCAGTAGACAGATAACCGCCATTCCAGCCCGCGGGTTCGCTCGCCGGATTACTCGTCGCAACCGGCGCGGCCTGGTCGACCAGTGCCCGCGCGACCGCGCTGTCGCCGGAATAGACCCGCACGGTCAGCTGCAGTTTGCCGCTCAATGCGTAAAAGAAGCAGGTCGGATGCGGTTTGTCCGCTGATATCCGGATCTTCGACACCTGCTGGCCGTTGGCCTGCGCGACGAAGGACTTTTCGAGGAACGGACACGGACCGTCAGCTGACGGCTTGGGCTCCGGCGGGATCTCCGGGGCAGCCGAAGACGACGGCGCGGCGCTCGGAGCCGCCGCCGAAGCGGGTCCGGCGGACGTGTCCGGCGAGCAGCCGGCGGCCATCGCGGCGGCCGCGGCGAGCGCGGTGAGAAAGAAGAGGCGTCGCATAGCGCGGCCAGTAGACCATGTCGGCCCCCTGCGGCGAGGACGTGACGCGCGACACTCCAACCAGCCACCGAGCTTCCGCCCGCAGGAGCGCTTGCAGGCCGCTCACCTGCGCGAATCCACCAATGCGACGTAGTGGCCGTTAACAGACACACGAAGCAAGGCGCGGGTTGGTTCACCAACCGGCGAGTATCGGATCAATCACACAAAGTGTCGCTCTGTGATGTTCGCCACTTTTACCCTGTTGGTTTCCTTCACCCTGCATGGAGGCAACAGTGAAACTCTTCGACCAAGGGCGTGACCACGTCATTGGCCTCTTCAGGATCGTATTGGGGTTCCTCTTCTTCATCCATGGCGCCGCGAAGCTCTTTGGCATCTTCGGCGCGAAAGCCGCGGCCGAGGCCTTCGCCTGGCCAGGCTGGTGGGCGTCGCTGATCCAGTTCGTCGGTGGTGCGCTGGTGCTGCTCGGCATCGGCACGAGGGGCGCCGCGATCATCTGCTCCGGCTCGATGGCGTACGCGTACTTCACCGCGCACCAGCCGACGAATCTGCTGCCGATCGCGAACGGCGGTGAGCTGGCCGCGCTGTTCTGCTGGGGGTTCCTGCTGATCGCGTTCCTCGGCAACGGCAAGTGGGCACTCGAGGGCGTGCTCAAGCGACACCACCCGGCCAAGGTGGAAACGGCCCATTGAGCCGCTTCGGGGTGAGCACGCGTGCGACGATGGACGCCTGACCCGAGTCGGCGAGGGAGGATCCACGCGTGCTCACCCCGGAGCAGTACCTCGGTGTGGTGGCCGAGCGCGTCCAGCGCACCGGTGGGCGGCTCAACACCGTCCAGATCGGACCGGCCGTCGCCGTCGTCGGGCTGTTCACCGAGTCGGTGATGCTGTCGACGATGAACTACTGCGTGGTCGCCGCCGCGACGCCGGAGGTCAACGCCGCCGCGCTCTACGACTTCACCGGCCGCGCCACCCAGCACGCGCGCGCGAACGTGATGGGCACCGTCGGCTGGACGGCGGCTTCGGTGGTGATCGCCGGGCTGGTCAGCCCGCGTGTGTACCCGGACGCCGCCCAGGTCGCGATGGCGAAGTCGAGCAACCAGTTCGGCGGCGAGACGCGGATGGTCGCCGTCGACACGACCGCGGGCGCGATGTACGCGTTCGTCGGCGGGAAGTTCTGGGGCGCGGCCATCCAGGGGTCGGTGAACGCCAAGCTCACGTTCTGTTTCCCGCAGCCGGCCGAGGCCTATCAGCAGGTCCAGTGGCAGCAGCAACAGCAGCAGCCTGGTTGGCAGGGCCAGCCGCCGCAGCAGCCGCAGGGGTACTGACTTGTTCCGCTGGCCGTCCTTTCCCGACGAGCTGCCGGGGTTCGACACCGAGGCCGCACCCGAGAAGCCGCACGATCTTTTCCTGGAGTGGGTCGCCGAAGCGGGCGAGCATGTGCTCGCGCCGCATGCGGTCACGTTGTCCACAGTGGACGAAGACGGTCCCGACGCGCGCGTGGTCGTGCTGCGCGGGGTCGACGACGACGGCTGGGCGTTCTCGACCAGCCTGGACAGTCCGAAAGCCGCTCAGCTGGACCAGGATTCGCGAGCAGCGCTCACGTTCTTCTGGCCGGGCCGTGGCCGCCAGGTCCGCTTGCGCGGCCGGGTCACGCGGGCCTCGGCGGACGCCAGCTTCGACGACTTCGACAACCGCTCGCCGCTGTCCAAGGCCGAAGTGCTGCTCGGCCACCAGTCGGAAGTGCTGGAGAGCCACGCGGAACTCGTCCGCGCCGGCGCGGAGGTCGAGCGGGCGCTGCGCGAAAACCCGGAGCTGCGGCCGGTTTCCTGGCAGCGATACGTCTTCGCGCCGACCGTCGCCGAGTTCTGGCAGGGCGCGATCGACCGCCGTCACGTCCGGCTGCGGTACCGGCTCGAGAACGGCGGCTGGGTCCGCGAGCTGCTCTGGCCTTAGCCGCACACCCCTGCTCTCGCCGATATCGCGGATTTTTGTCGGTGCGCCGGTGCAGAATCGAGGCATGCGATCGAAGCTGCTCGTGCTCGCCGGAGCCATCGCTCTGTCCGCCGGTCTCGTCACGCCCGCCGTCGCGGCGGGCCCGCGACTGGAGGACGCGCACGCCTGCGCACACGACGCGAAGTTCACCTGCTCCACGCTGACCGTGCCGCTGGACTACCGCGGCCATCGGCCCGGCACGCTCAAGCTCCAGGTCGCGACGGCGAACAACGTCGACGCGCCCAAGGGCGTGCTGCTGTTCCTCACCGGCGGGCCCGGTCAGCCGGGTGCGCCGTTCACCACCAAGATCAGCGGGCGGATGCCCGAGGTGTTCAAGGACTACCGGCTGGTCATGATCGACCAGCGCGGCACCGGCACGAACGCGATCGACTGCCCGCAGCTGCAGGCGCAGGTCGGCAGCTCGGACATCGAGCCACCCACCCGCGAGGCGGTCGCCGAATGCGCGCGGATACTCGGTGACACCGCGCAGTTCTATGGCAGCGATTCGACGACGGCCGATCTCGATCGGCTACGCCAGGCCGTCGGCGCGCGGAAGATCGTGGTCGACGGTGTTTCCTACGGCTCGCTCACCGCTGCCAGGTACGCGATCGCGCATCCGGGAAACGTCTCGAAGGTCATCCTCGACTCGGTGCTCCCCCACCACGCGACGGCCAAAGACTCGCTCTACCTGACCAGTCTCAAGGCACACGCCCGTGTCCTGCGCGACGCCTGCGCCGCGGCTCCGGCCTGCGGGTTCGATCCGGCCGAGGACCTCGCCTGGCTCGTGAAGAACCGCGACACCGCGGCGGGCGTGGCGTTGTTCGACATGATCGTCACCTACGAGTTCGTCGACCCGAGCTATCGCGACCCGTCGGTGATGGGCACCGATCTCATCAGCGCGCTGCACTCGGCACGCGCGGGTGACACCGCGAACCTCGACTCGCTGCTGAGGAATCTCGCCTCCGGCGGCGACGCGGTCACCGATTTCAGCTCGGGCCTGCATGCGGCGACTTTGTGCGCGGACCAACGTTTCCCGTGGGGAAATGCCGCTACACCGAACTTTATTCGGCCAGCATTGCTGAAAATCGCGGAAAAGCGGCTTACTACTGGCGACACCTGGCCGTTCAGCCCAGCTGTCGCGACCGGTCAGGGCTTCATCCAGACCTGTCTGAACTGGCCTGCCGAGCGGCCGAGTTCGAACCCTGCCGGGAAGCTGCCGGACGTGCCGACCTTGCTGCTCAACGGCGACCACGACCTGTCGACGCCGATGGAATGGGCGTTCGAGGAGGCCAAGGTCGCGCCGCAGGGGAAGGTGGTGATCGTCAAGGGCGCCTCGCACTCCATTCAGAACCGCGAACAGGGTCACGCTGGACGGGACGCGGTCGCCGAGTTCCTGTCGATTCACTGAGGTCGCTGGCCAAAGAGCGCTGATCGGCACAAGACTGCGAGGATGACCAGGAGATTCGGGGCTTTCGCGGCAATTGCCGCACTCGCACTGTCCTTGTTCACCACGCCGGTCGCTCAGGCGCACGAGCTGCCCGCGACCATTCCGCTGCCCAACGGCTTCATGCCGGAAGGCATCGAGATCGGCGGGCACACCGCGTATCTCGGCTCACGCGCCGACGGCTCGCTCTATCGCATCAACCTGCTCGACGGAAAAGGCGAGTTCTTCAGCAAAGGCCCAGGCGCGGGTTCGGCCTCGCTCGGGTTGAAGCTCGACGACCGCGGACGGCTGTTCGTCTCCGGCGCGGCCAGCGGCCAGGCGCGGATCGTCGACGCGCGCACCGGGGCGGTCATCAAGACCTACCAGCTCACGACGGCGGCTTCGACGTTCATCAACGACGTCATCCTGACCGACGACGCGGCCTGGTTCACCGACACGCGCGCGCCGGTGCTCTACAAACTGCCGCTCGGGCGGCATGGTTCGCTGCCCGACCAGTCGGTGACCGTGCCGCTGACCGGCACCGGCCTGCCGACCGCGGTGTTCGGCAACGGCATCGTCACCAGCCCGGACGGCAAGTCGCTGCTCGTCGTCGCCGACGGCAAGCTGCTCAAGGTCGACCCTAGGACCGGCGCGACCACGCTGACCGACCTCGGCGGCGAGACGCTGACCAACGGCGACGGCCTGCTGCGCCAGGGCTCCACGCTCTACGTCGTGCAGAACCGGCTCAACACGATCGCGAAATTCGCGCTCGACCGCACTGGCTCATCCGGCAAGCTGCTCAAGAAGGCGACCGATCCTCGGTTCGACGTGCCGACGACCGTGGCTCCGTTCGCCGGCAGGCTTTACCTGCCGAACGCGCGGTTCAGCTCGCCGCAGACGCCGGACACCACGTTCAACGTGATCGCCGTTCCGAGGTTCTAGCCGTCCGCACGTGGCCGCTGCAATGTGAACTGCTCGAAGACGGAAAGTTCGCCGTAGGGCTTGTTCACGTTGTAGTAGGTCACGTGCATCCGGGTGAGGTCTCCGGGCCGCCGCCCGGGATCGACGGTGAAAGCCGCGAAACCATAGGGATGTTCAGCATCGCGTTTCGCCGACCAGACAGCGCTTTCGAAGGCGTACTTCGACGGCCGCTTGCCGTTCGGGCCAGGCTCGCCGACGCCGGTGATCACCTTCGCCTTGCCCTGCGGGAAGAACAGGTGATTCGTCGGCCGCGAAACCCCGCCGCCACCGAGAACCATGTGAACCGTCCCCTGTGAAGTATCCACGACGTCGGTCGCGGTGGATGCCGGATTCGGCGTCAGCGTCTCGCTTCCGGAGACCACACCACGCACCGCGAGCGTTCGCTCGTAGTGGTGTTCGTGTCCGCACACGACCAGGTCGACGCCGTATTGGTCGAACAGCGGGCCGTATGCCTGCCGGAGGCCCATGTCTCCCCCGCTGGCGTCGGCCGAGCTCATCATCACCTGGTGCATGGCGACGACGATCCAGTCGATGTCCCGCGACGCCCGCGCGGCACGCAGTTCCCGTTCCAGGAAGGCCTGCTGGCGGCCACCGGAGAAACCGTGCAGGTAATACTCCGCGCCGTCCTGGAAGCAGTTGTCTTCGTTCTGCAGCACGATGACCCGCACCGAACCCGCGGTGAACGCGTACCAGAGCCCGTTGAGTTCGGAATCGGTGTCGCCGTCCGGAACCGTGAAGTAGGTCTGGAAAGCGTTGAATCCGATGGGCCCGTTCAGCTTTTCGACCTCGTGGTTGCCCGCCGCTGGCATCCACGGCCGGAACCGCGCGGACCTGGCGTTGTTCTGGAAGAAGCCGTTCCAGGTGCGGATACGGTCGAGTTCCAGGTTGGCGTAACAGAGATCGCCGTTGAGCAGGTGGAACAGCGGCGCGACCCGTTCGATGCCCGCCACGATGTCCGCCGCGGCCGGGGCGCCCGCGATGGTCAGCGCCGGCGCGCCTTCCGCGTTCCACGTGGCGTGCGGCGTCGACTGGTCACCGAAACTCGTGAACGTGAACGCCGCCCGCCCACCCGGCGCCGTCCGGAACGTCCCGGCGTCGGGGCCGGCGCCGTCGTGCTGCGCGGCGTACACGTAGGACGTGTCCGGCCGCAGCCGCTCGAGCCGCGCGTGGTGCACGTAGACGGTCCGGTTCGACGCGCCGTCCACATAGGTGCGGGTCCGCGCCTGCGCGCACGCCCCGAACCCGGTGTCCAGCCCGCCGAACAGCACCCGCGGATTGCGCACCGGCGAGTCGGTGATCCACGAGACGATCATCTGCCGCGCCGGATCCGACCCGAAGGTCAGATGCAGCCCCGCGACCGGCGGGGCGCCCGCCGCGCCGGGGGTCAGCACGAAGGCGGGTGCCGCCGCCGCCGCGATGTCCGTTCCCAGCAAGGGAGTTGCCGCGCCCGCGCCGAGCAGGCCTAACGCTTTACGACGGGAGAGCCCGTTTTCGGAAGGCATCTCGAAAACGCTAGCGGGAAGATCTATTCACTCGGAATCAACGAAAGTCGTGAACGAACGGCGGCTTCCGGCAAACGCGGTTCCAGTTTGAGCATCGCGAGTGCCGAACCGGCGACCCCGGCGGCGAGCAGAACCCACATGCCTACCGCCGACCAGGTGAGCAATGCGGTCAGCAGTGCCGGAGCCAACGCGATCGGAATCGCCCAGGACAGCTGATAGACGGACAAATGACGGCCGCGAGTGGCTTCCGGCGCCGCACTCGCCACCAGCGCGGAAGCGGTCGCGCCGTGCAAAAGCTCGCCCGCGGTGAACAACGCCGTCGCCGCGAATATCCCGGTCATCAGGACGGCCCCGGTCGAAAACACCCCCAGCAGGACGAATGCCAAGAACGAAACCGAGAAGACCGCTGCGCCGAGTGCGGCCATCCGGGTCCGGCGATAGCGGGTGAGCATTCGGGTGACCGGGATCTGCAGCAGCGCGATTCCCACGGTGTTGACCGCGTAGAGCACACCGACGAGTGAACTCGAGGCGCCGAGTTGCTGCGTGATGTACACCGGCAGGCTCACCGCGAGCACCATGTACCCGAATGCCGTCGGCACGTTCGCGAGTGTCAGTGCGAGGAACGTCCGGTTGCGGAACACCTCGCGGTAGCCGCCGCGCACCCGCTCCGCCTTCGGGGTCGCGATGTGCGTGCTCGGGATGGTGCCGATGAACCCGGCCGCCGCGAGGTACGCGATCCCGCTGACCACCACGATCACCTGGTACGCGGCGTCGCTGCCCAGCGCTAGCGCGGCACCGGCGATGAGCCCGCCCGCGCCGAGGCCGGCGTTGCGGAGACTGCGCTGCGCGGCAAGGAGTTTGTCCCGGCTGTCACCCTGCGCGATTTCCGCGACGAAGGATTGGATCGCGGGTGGGAAGGAGCCGTCGCCGAGCGCCACCAGCGCCACGGCCAGGAACATCGGCACCGGCGAGTCGACGAACGGATAGCAGAAGAACCCGGCCGCGCGCACGAAATAGCCGCCGACGACGACCGTCCGCGCGCCGTACCGGTCGACGAGCACGCCCGCGATCGGGTTGCTGACCAGCGCCAGCAACGCGCCCGCGCTCATGATGACGCCGACCTGTTCGAGTGGCATGCCGGTCAGCTGATGGAAGTACAGCAGGGAAAGCGGCACGTACATGCCGCTGCCCATGGCGTCGACCGTGATGCCGAGCATGTACCTGACCTGGGCGGTGATCATGCCGCGTCCCCGATCTTGGTCTGTGCGACGAATCGTGCGCCGAGTTCCCTCAGTCTGCGCTCGCAGTCCGCTCGCGTGGGCGCCGAAGCGACCGCGGCGACCAGGAAATCGCTCGAACCGCCTGCGGGTGGAACGACCTGGCCAGGCTTGGCGTAAAGCCAGAAGTACTCGACCCATGCGTCTTCGGGAGTCCGCGGGACTTCGTGGATCAAGCCGGGGCGTTTCATCATGAGCACCTGCCCGGACATGCGTTTCGGCGTGCGATCGATCGCGGGAATCGGCAGGCCGACCTGCAAACGCGTGGCGTACTCGGCGAGGTTGACGTCGAACAAGGTCTTGAAGACCTCGCGGACTTTCGCGCCGGCGGGCCTGCTCGCGATTTCGCACAGCACCAAGCGGTCGTCCGGGGTGTGGAAGATTTCCGCGTGGAAGCCATGGTTCTGCAGACCGGGTGTGCGCAGCGCCGCCAGGGTTTTGTCCGTGAGCGCGATCAGCCGGTCGGTCAGCGGATCGTCCGGATCCAGCGTCACGTCGACGCGCGCGCCGGGATCCGAGCCGAACGACGCGAGGTCGTATTGGTACTGCGAAGGCCAGGACAACACGGTCTCGCCATCGACGACCAGACCGTCCACATGGCACATCTTGCCGGGGACGAACGCCTCCAGCAGCACGTCACCGAGTGGTTCCTCGAGGTAGGCGTCGAGTTCGGCCTGCTCGCGCAGAATGCGCAGGCCGATCGCGTTGAATCCGGCGCGGTCCTTGAACACCAAGGGAAATCCGTGCTCTCGCGCGAACGCGCGCACGTCCTCGGGTGACTGGGGCACGGTGTGCGGTGCGACCTCGACGCCGGCCTTCTGGACCAGCTTCTTCATCAACGCCTTGTCGCGGAAGGGATACACGTCCGCGGTCCACGGGCCGGGCAAGCCGCGCTCCTCACGCACGCGCGCCGCGTTGTCGACGTCGCCCTCGTGATGCCCGATCACGTACTTCGTGCCGAACTCCGCGGCGAGTTCCAGCGCCCGCTTGAGCACCAGCGCGTCGTCGCGGAAATCCATCGTCTCGAAATGCGCGTAGCCGAGGTTCGTCGTCGGGATCTCCTCGGCGAACGACTCGAACTTGTCGCGGGCCGCGAGAATCACGACGTCACCGTCGAAATCGGCCAGCCAGCGGTCATAGGGGAACGGCTCCATCGGGTTCCGGTGCAGGATGAGGAGCGTCATCACGCCACCTCGGCCACGTGTGCGAACCGCGTCTCGCCGTCGTCGCCGGCCACCTTGATCCGGATGGTCTCGCCGATGAGCTCGGCGCCGCGCCGGATCGCGTCGGTCGTGTCGGCGCCGACGACCGCGACCAGCCCGAGCCGATCCCAGTTGTCGCGCAACGTGCGGACGGTGTCGCCCACCTTCGCGCTGATCCGCACGTCCAGCACGCCTCTTTGGGCCCGTGCCTCGGCCGCGCCGTCGATCGACTCGATCTTGCCCGGTACGCCGACGATGAATCGGGTGCTGGCACCGGCTTTCGGCACCGGACGCCCCGGCAGCTCGGGGACCAGGCCGAACGGCCAGCCGAGCGCGTAACTGATCAGGTCGATGCCGTACGCACCCTGGACGAGATCGGTGATCGCGTCCCCCGCGCCGCGGTTGTGGCTTTCGATCACCTGCGGCCCGCGTGCGCCGATCCGGATCTCGGTGTGCGACACGCCGTCGCGCAATCCCATCAGGTCAAGGAAATTGCCGACGGCGGCACTGACCTCGTCCTGCGTCTTCTCGTCGAGCCGCGCGGGGACGGCGTGGCCGAGTTCGGCGAAGTGCGCGTCATCGGTGAACTTCTCGGTGATCGCGACGACCACGTGCCGCCCGGAGAAGCTGAACGTCTCCACGCTGAACTCGGGACCTTCGACGAACTCCTCCATGAGGAAGTCCTGCAGCAGCATGAGTGTCGAGATGCGGTCGGTCCTGGTGCCGCGCAGACGTTCCACCGCCGCCCAGACCGCGTCGGCGTCGGTGGGCGAGTTGACCTGGTGCACGCCGATGCTGGCGGTGGCGTCGTTCGGCTTCACGATGAACGGGTAGCCGTAGCGCGCACCGAACGCGTCGAGCTGCTCGCGGTGTTCCAGCGTCTGGGCGCCGACGGCGTTCGGATCGATCGTGGCCAGGTGCTGGCGCATGGTCAGCTTGTCGCGGAAGCGTTTGGTGACCTCGTATCCGGTTCCGCCGAGCCGGAAGAGATCGTTGATGCGGGCCGCGCTGTCCAGTCCCGGCTCGGTCAGCGACAGCGCGACCTCGAAGCCAGGCTCGGTCCGCAGCTGCCTGGCCACCGGCTCGACCTCGGCCCATTCGGTGTAGTCGAGCACGTAGATGACGTCCGCGAGCTCTTCCTGCAGCGGGGTCAACTTGGTGGGGTGCTGCAGCAGCAGCACGGTCAAGCCGAGGTCCTTCGCCTTGCGCACCCACTCGTCGTTGGCGCCGACCAGGAGGAGGTTCATCGGTCCGTTCCTTTCGCGGTAGGCCCGTCCCAGACGCTCAGATAGCGCTCACCGGTGTCGGGCAGGATGGTGACGATGGTCTTTCCCTCGTTCTCCGGCCGGCTCGCGACGCGGAGCGCGCCATGCACGGCGGCCCCGGACGAGACGCCGGCGAGCACCCCGACACTGCGCGCGAGCCAGCGCGCGGTGTCCAGCGCCTCGTCGTCGGTGACGGTGAGGACTTCGTCGATCAGCTCGGGATCCGTGGTATCGGCGACGAACCCGCCGTTCAGCCCGAAGATCGAGTGCGTGCCCGCGTAGCCACGCGAAAGCAGCGGCGAACCATCCGGCTCGACACCGACCGCCTGCAGCAACGGGTTCTGGGTCTTGAGGAAGTCGGCGGAGCCGCACAACGTCCCCCCGGTCCCGATCCCGGCGACCAGGATGTCGACGGCGCCCGCGGTGTCGGCCCAGATCTCCGGCCCGGTCGTCTCCCGGTGCGCGCGGACGTTGTCGGGATTCGCGTGCTGCTGGGGGAACCACGAGTCCGGCGTCGCGAGGTGCAGCTCCTCGGCCTTGTCGATACAGCCCTGGTAGCGAAGTTCCTTGGGCGTCAACACGACTTCGGCACCCAGCGCTTTGAGCAACCCGATGCGTTCGGCGGTCGCGTTGTCCGGCAGGACGATCACGCAGCGGTAGCCCCGCGAGGCACTCAACGCGGCCAGCGCGATGCCGGTGTTCCCGGACGTCGCCTCGATGACCGTGCCGCCGGGTTTCAGCCGGCCATCGGCCTCCGCACCGCGCAGCATGAAGAGGGCGGCGCGGTCCTTGATGCTGGAGAGCGGGTTCGCCGACTCCAGCTTGGCGAGCACCTGCGCGCCGGTCGAGGGCAGCCGGAGCAGCGGGGTGCCGCCGACCAGCTCTTCGATCCCGTTGGCGATGCGTTGGGGTGACAGCAAACTGGTCATGACGCCTTCCTCCGTAGTTGAGTCGCCTGCGTGACCGCGGCTGGCGCGAGAGCGAGCGCACGGGCGGGAACGTCGTCGATCACCAGCGCCTGCGCCCCGATCACGGCGTCATCGCCGACGGTCACCGGCCCGAGCACGGTCGCGTTCGTGCCGAGCACCACCCGCGCCCCGATCACCGGATGCCGCCGCTCCCCATCGGCCCGCTTGTTGTCGCGCCACCAGCCGACCGCGCCCAGCGTCACCTGGTGGTAGATCGTCACGTCATCGCCGACCCGAGCGGTCTCCCCGATGACGACGGCGGCCCCGTGGTCGACGAATACCCGCCGTCCGAGCACCGCGCCGGGATGGATCTCCACCCCGGTGAACGCCCTGACCAGCACCATCAGGAACCTCGCGGTCACCCGCAGCCCCTTGTTGTGCATCAGGTGGGCGACCCGGTGTGTCCACACGGCGGGCAGCGCGGGATGCAGGAAGGCCTCGCCACGGTGCCGGACGGACGGATCCCGTTCGACGACCGTGCGCAGGTCCTCCGCGAGGATGCGCACCAGTTCCATGGCCTTTCCCTCCTTCCCGTCGGCTTAGGGAATCGAGGGTCGCGCACCCCGCTTTCGAACGGCTATCGCCGCGTCGATAGAAAAGAAAAAGCCGCCCGTGGTGCACGGGCGGCTTTTCTGTGTGGTGAGTCAGCGACGGCTAGCGCGCCTGCGCAGCGCGAAGAAACCACCACCACCGATGGCGAGCGCGGCCGCGGCCCCCGCGGCGGCCGTGCCGATTCCGGCGTCGTCGGCGGCTTCCGCGCCACCGCCGGTCTGCGGGGCGCCCTTGGGCTTCTCGGCGACCTGCGGCGCCTTGGTCTGCGGTGCCTTGGTCTCGGTGGCAGGCTTCGGCGCACCGACGGTGAAATCGACCAGCTTGCCTGAGATCGAGCCTCCGTTAGGTGCACTGTCGCTGTCGCAGAACATCCACGCGATGTACTTACCCGGCTTGACGCCCTTGAAGGAAAGGGTTTGCTTGGTGCCGTTTGCCTTCATAGCCTCGATACCAATGGGCTCGTGGCCGTTCCGCACGCCGTAGTGGCCTTGGGCTTGCTCGTTGGGCTTGGCGCAGCTGCCCTGCAAAGTCACCGTGCTGCCCGAAACGCTGACCTTGAGGTTGTGGTCGACGACGTGGTCACCGGCCAGCGCCGCGACCGGCGAAAGCAGAGCGAAACCAGCGGCCATACCGGCAATGACGACAGACTTGCGAATCATTTCAATTCCCCAGTTGATAGGCATGCGGGTAGCCCCGCATGAATTAGATTTCCCCAGAACCCCAGTCGGCGCTTTTTCTCTCTCAGCGCTTCAACACCCTTAAAGACGCCCAACCCCCGGGGAGGTTCCCGGGTTGGATAACGAAATAGTTTCGCTAGGATCGGCGCTCGTGAGCATCGAACCGGACCTGCTGACCGCCGCCCGCGGCGGCGACTCGCTGGCGTTCGATCAGCTGGTCGCCCAGTTCCGCGGCGAGCTGACCGCGCACTGCTACCGCATGCTCGGCTCACCCCACGACGCCGAGGACGCGGTGCAGGAGTCACTGCTCAACGCCTGGCGCGGCCTGTCGGGTTTCGAAGGCCGGAGTTCGCTGCGCACCTGGCTGTACCGGATCTGCACCAACGCCTGCCTGCGGCTCAACACGAAACGCGTGCTTTCCCCAGACCACGGCCCGGCCCGCCATGAGACCGATGACCTGGGCGAACCATTGCCCGGACCGTGGCTGGAGCCCTGGGAAGACGACCCATCGGCGAGCTACCTCCGGCGCGAGAGCGTCGAGCTGGCGTTCGTCGCCGCGCTGCAGCATCTGCCGAGCACCCAGCGCGCGGTGTTGATCCTGCGTCAGGTGCTCGAGTACTCCGCCGCCGAGACCGCGGAAATCCTGGACCTCACCCCGGCCGCGGTGAACAGCGCACTCCAACGCGCCCGCAAAGCCGTCGAAGAGCGCGTCCCCGCCCGCAGCCAGCAAGCCGAACTGTCAGCACTCGGCCCCGACGGCCAACGCGAACTGATCGACGCCTTCGTCGCCGCCTGGGAGAAAGCCGACGTCAACGCGATCGTCAACCTCCTCGCCGAGGACGTCCGCTTCACCATGCCGCCACTGCCCGCCTGGTTCGACGGCCGCGAGAACGTCACCCGCTTCCTGGTCGAGCGCATCTTCGCCAACAGCTGGCGCCTGGTGCCGGTCCGTGCGAACGGCCAGCTCGCGATCGCCGGTTACATGCGCCGCCCGGACGGCGTGTTCGGGCTCGGCGGCATCAACGTGCTCAGCCTGCGCGACGGCCTGATCACGGAGATCTCCAGCTTCCTCAGCCCCGAGGTGCTCACCCGCTTCGACCTCCCGGAAATTTTTTCGGACTGATTTCGCGCGGACCGATGAATCCGCGCTGAGCGCTGTCTCTACCTCTTCGTAAGCACACCGCAGAGAGTGGAGAACGCCATGCGCAAGCTCATCGTCACCAACATCGTCTCGCTCGACGGCTACTTCGAGGGTCCCGGCGGCAACGTCATGGCCCTGCCCATGGACGGCGCCTTCGACACCTACAACGCCGAGCGCCTCCGCGCCGCCGACACACTGCTGCTGGGCCGCCGCACCTTCGAGATGTTCCAGGGCTTCTGGCCGACCGTCGCGGAAAACCCCGCTTTCGGCCCGGTCCAGCAGGAGATCTCCCGCCTCGACAACGCCATCGACAAGCTCGTCGTCTCGGACTCCCTGACCTTGGACCCGACCGGAGCGTGGACCGACACCACCGAGGTCATCGCCCGCGCGAAAGCGCACGCCCGCATCGCCGACCTCAAGCGCGGCGACGGCGGCGACATCCTGGTCTTCGGCAGCCACACCCTCTGGAACGACCTGTTGTCGGCAGGCCTGGTCGACGAGCTGCACCTGATCATCGGCGCGGCGGCACTCGGCGACGGCACCCCGGCGTTCACCACCGCCAACTCCCTGCGCCTCATCGGCACCCGGGTTTTCGAAGGCTCGGACAACCACCTCGCCCAGTACGCGAAGTGAGGTTTACGCCCGTGCCCAGACGCCCAGCTCGTTGCCACTCGGATCGGTGAAGTGGAACCGGCGGCCACCGGGAAATTCGTAAGGCCCATTCACCACCTGGCCGCCGGCACTCCGCACCGCTTCGACGGACTTGTCGAGTTCGTCGGAGTAGAGCAGCACGAACGGGCCACCTGCCTTGGTCTCGTCGTCCTGCCGCAGCCCACCGACCTCCCCCTCGGCGCCGCGAATACCGGCGTACGCGGGCCCGTAGTCGTTGAACTCCCAGCCGAACGCCTCGGCGTAGAAGCGCTTGGCCGCGTCGAGGTCGGTCACGGTGATTTCGATGTAGTCGATCGCATGGTGTCGGGACATGCTCCGCATTCTGCACCGCGGGTACGACACTCTCGCTCACAGCGAAAATCGCGGTGGAGCGTGCGGCCGTGGCACACAATGGCCACCATGGGGATGGGTTACACCGCAAGGGAAGACGGTGCCGGAGTCGACTCCCTTCGGCTGGAGGTAGTTTCAAGTCTCGCGGGCAGCCACGAATTCCAGCTGAAGATCTACGTCAACGAGATCGAGATGACCGCAGCCGGTGCGGGTCACGGGATGCAGCCGCACGAGATCTTCGCTCCGGTCAATCGTCTGGTCGCCACCTCGCGGCCGAGCACCGTCCCGGTCGCTCGGTGCCTGGCATGCGGCGTCTACGACTGTGTGGGAACAGACGTCACCATCAGCCGTGACGGTGACGTGGTCCGCTGGGACTGGTCGCGAGATCTCCCCATGGACCGGAGCGCGTCCTTCCCCGCCACCCACTACGACCTCGAAGTCGCACGAATGGCGGCGGATCACGCCTGGGAAACCCCACTGGCGAAAGCCAAGCGATTGGTCCTGACGGACATGGACCGTGAACATCTTCTCGCCTACGGCTTGAGGCCGGACTTCGTGTCCGGCAGATCGATCCGCCAAGAGTTCGAAATCGCCCTCGTGCTCGAGGACGACTACCAGGTGCTCCTCAAAGTCCCGTGGCTCGACCGCGACCCCGAAGACCTGTCCCGAGCGGTCTGCGCGACGTTGGCATCTCGTCCCGCCACATGGCAGGCCACGTGGTTCCCCATGAAATACGAGCTGACCGGCCAAGCCCCTGGAATCGCTGGCCCGTCCTGGCAACCCGCGGAAATCTAGCTTCCACGCACCGGGCCATTGGGTCGTTCAAAACTCCAACGCCACCCGGCCGAACGCAGCGACTCGGCCCGGTCGAGGACGGCGGTCATGCGCAGCTCGTGTTCGGCGGCGTCCCAATATGTCGTCGACGCGGTCGTCTGGGCATCGTGCTTCCGGTAAAGCAGGCTCGGCCGCGCGATGAATTCACCCGGCGCGACCGCCTCCGCCGCCAAGAGAAGGCCGACACCCTCGGCTCCGGTCAACGCCGTCCAGCCACCCAATGCCAGCACCAAGTCCTTGTGGGCGGCGAACGTCGTAGCCATCACCGACAGTTTGTCCCGCTTCTGCTCGGCAAAGAGCTGACCAGGAGTGAACGGCCCGTCCGGCGGGTCGTGCGGACCAGGCGTCGACGTCCCGTCCGGGTGCAAGTCCAAACCAGCTGACACGCACCAAGCCACCCGGTGCAGGGCTTCGATGTCGCGGGCAAGCGCTCCGGGGAGGAGCACGTCATCGGCGTCGAGCGTGCGGATCAGCGGTCCGGTCGCGTTGGAGAGTGCCATCGTGCGCGCGACCCCAGCTCGTCCAGGAAGGCCTGCCGAGTACTTGATGCGCGGATCATTCGGCAAAAGGGATGCGGGGATTCCCGTCTTGCCGTCTTCCTGAACACACCATTCCCACTCCCAGCCGTCCGGGATCTCTTGTGCGTTCAGGGATTCGTAGGCCTCAGGGAGGAAGTGATGTCCCCCGTCATAGACGGCGGTTATGACCGAAATCTTCATCTCGGTGTCCAGTTCTTCAGTCGCACGAACGTACAGAGGGCCAGGTCCGGGAAATGATCCCGCTACCTGGCCCTCGGTGTTGTGGAGCTGAGGGGAATCGAACCCCTGACCCCCGCCTTGCAAAGGCGGTGCTCTACCAATTGAGCTACAGCCCCGGACGTGGGCGACTCGCGCCGCCCACGGGGAAGATTCAGTTGTTGGCCGCGTCCGAGGAGCTCGCCTTGGCGGGCGCGCTGCCGTTGGTGGAGACGGCGCCGAGCGGGCGCTCGGTCGGGGCGGTGGCCTCACGCCACAGGTCGGCCTCGGCCTTCGCAGCCTTGTTGCGCTTGACCACGAACAACACGGCGCCTGCGATGGCGGCGAGTGCCAGCAGCTTCTTCACGGTGAAGCCCCCTCTTCCTCGACAACTTGCTCGGCTTGCTTCGTCATGTTACAAGACGGCCAAGCGTGACCTCGCGGCCGGTGCGGTGTTCCACGTGGAACAAGGTCAGGCCAGCCGGTGGCGTCGGTAGTGCGAGTCGAGCACTCCGAAGTCCAGGCCGTTCTCGTCGCCCGCGTTGCGGATGGTCAGCTGGCCGTCGGTGAAGACCAGCCCGATGGCGACTTCGGACTCGTTTCGCTCCAGCACCATGACGGTGCGGACCGTCTGACCACGCAACGCGGCCAGCCCTTCGGAAACGTCATCGCGCCAACTGTTGGGGCGTTCCTTGTCCAGGCACCACATGACCGGCTGCGTGGTGTCGATCGTGTTCCAGGTGATCGACAGCTCGTCGGCTTTCCAATGGTTGATCTCGACCTGCTCGCCTTCGAAGTCGAGCACGACCGGGCAGCCGCTGAGCCATTGGTCGGCCAAGGTTTCCCAGACCAGCCAGCTGTTCGTGAGCGTCCGGCCGGCGAGTGAAGCCAGTCGCTCGCCGTGAGCGGCGGTGATCGCGGGTACGTCGGTGAGCCATCTCGGGCGATAGCCCTTGAGGCCGAAGTCGAATTGGTTCATCTGCACAGCTCCCCACCTGCACAAACAAGAAGGCCGGTTCGCGATTTTCGCGAACCGGCCTTCTTGTTGGGTGGGCCCACCAGGACTTGAACCTGGGACCTCTTCGTTATCAGCGAAGCGCTCTAACCACCTGAGCTATGGGCCCGTGGAACGAAAAGAAGATTACAGGACGCCTCAGAGCGCCCTGCAACCGGGTTACTCTCGCTCCGACAACGTGACTTCGAGACCGCCTGCGAGGTCCGCCGAGACGTTGTAGATGAACGCGCTGACCGTGGCCAACGCCGACACCAGGACGATGTTGATCGCACCGAGGATGGCCGCGATCCCGAAGACGCGACCGGCGCTGATCAGGGGATCCGTCGGCGCGTTGGCGCCTTCGCCACCGACCAGCGACGAGTAGGTGCCGTTGAGCTTGTCCCAGACGCCCATGCCGTCGAGCACCGTGTAGAGCACGCCGACGGCGACCAGCCAGACGAAGAACATGGCGAGGCCGAGCACGAGTGAGAGCTTGAGCACAGACCACGGGTCGAAGCGCTTGATCTGCAGGCTGGCCCTGCGGGGACCACGGCCGGGGCGGCGCAGCGCCGTCGGCGCCGGCCGGGAACGGGACGCGGACGGGATGGCCGTCTCGCGGGTCTTTTCGTCCTCGGACGCGTCGCCGAAGAGGCGGCGCGCCGCTGTGCCCGTGACCGCGGGGAAGTCCCCGGTGCCGGGGTGGTAGTCCTGCGGGGCTGCCGCCGGCACGTCCTCCTGCTTCATGCGAAGCGTCTCGTCGGTGTCGGCGACAGCCTGACCTTCGTGCTCCTCGACGGGCGAGCCGTTGCCGTCACGCTGCCAGGGCGGCGCCGAAACGCCGGTCGTTTCGGACTTCTCGGATGGTGTCACGAAGAGTCAATCCTTACCCGTGCTCGGCGCCGCTAGTTCTCCGGCGCTGTCGTGGTGTCTTCTTCTCCCTCATCATTACTACCGTTGGCGACGTCTGAGGGCTCGTCCGCGTTGCGTGCCACCGCGAGAAGAGTTGTCCCCTCGCCGAGATTCATCAAGCGAACACCCTTGGTCTGCCGACCGGCCTTGCGCACCTGGTCCGCCGGAGTCCTGATGACACCGCCACTGGAGGTGATGGCGTAGAGCTCGTCGCCGACGTCGACGATGAGCGCTCCCACCAGCCTGCCACGTCGCTGATCATGCTGGATGGTGAGCACGCCCTTGCCGCCGCGGCCCTGGACCGGGTAGTCCTCGATCGGGGTCCGCTTGCCGTACCCGCCATCGGTCGCGACCAGCAGGAACTTCTCCGGCTTGACCACGCTGATGGCGAGCAGCTCGTCGCCGTCGTTGAAGCGCATGCCGAGCACACCTGACGTCGCGCGGCCCATCGGCCGGAGCGCCTCGTCGGTCGCGTGGAAGCGGATGGACTGGCCGCCGGCCGAGACGAGCAGCAGGTCCTCTTCCGCGGACGCGAGCACGGCGCCGACCAGTTCGTCCTCTTCGCGCAGGTTGATGGCGATGAGGCCGCCAGCGCGGTTGGAGTCGAAGTCGGTCAGCTTGGTCTTCTTGACGAGCCCCTTCTTCGTGGCGAGCACCAGGTACGGCGCGACCTCGTAGTTGGGGATCTCGATGACCTGGGCGATCTGCTCGTCCGGCTGGAACGCGAGCAGGTTCGCCACGTGCTGGCCGCGCGCGTTGCGGTTCGCCTCCGGCAGTTCGTACGCCTTCGCGCGGTAGACCCGGCCCTTGTTCGTGAAGAACAGGATCCAGTCGTGCGTGGAGCAGACGAAGAAGTGCTGGACGATGTCGTCCTGCTTCAGCGTCGCGCCCTGCACACCCTTGCCGCCGCGCTTCTGCGAGCGATAAAGATCGGTCTTGGTGCGCTTCGCGTAGCCGGTGCGGGTGATCGTGACGACCACGTCCTCGACCGCGATCAGGTCCTCGATCGACACGTCGCCGTCGAACGGGATGATCTGGGTGCGCCGGTCGTCGCCGTACTTGTCGACGATCTCCATCAGCTCGTCGCGGATGATCTGCCGCTGCCGCTCCGGGCGGGCCAGGATGTCGTTCAGGTCCGCGATCTCGAGCTCGATCTCGGCCAGCTCGTTGATGATCTTCTGACGTTCCAGCGCGGCCAGGCGGCGCAGCTGCATGTCGAGGATCGCGGTGGCCTGGATCTCGTCGATCTCCAGCAGCGCCATCAGGCCGGGGCGCGCCTCGTCCGCCGACGGCGACCGCCGGATCAGGGCGATGACCTCGTCGAGCATGTCGAGCGCCTTGACCAGGCCACGCAGGATGTGGGCCCGCTCCTCGGCCTTGCGCAGGCGGTACCTGGTCCGCCTGACGATGACCTCGATCTGGTGGTTCACGTAGTGGCGGATCATCTGGTCGAGCCGCAGGGTGCGCGGCACCCCGTCGACCAGCGCCAGCATGTTGACGCCGAAGTTGTACTGGAGCTGGGTGTGCTTGTAGAGGTTGTTCAGCACGACCTTCGCGACCGCGTCCCGCTTGAGCGTGATCACGATGCGCATGCCGCGGCGGCTGTTCGACTCGTCCGCGATGTCGGCGATGCCGGTGAGCTTGCCGTCGCGCACGAGCGCGGCGATGTTCTCGACCAGGTTGTCCGGGTTGACCTGGTACGGCAGCTCGGTGACCACCAGCACCGTGCGACCCTTGGCGTCCTCGTCCACCTCGACCACCGCGCGCATCCGGACCGAACCACGGCCCGTGCGGTAGGCGTCCTCGATGCCCGAGGTGCCCAGGATCAGGCCCTTGGTCGGGAAGTCCGGCCCCTTGACCCGCTGCAGCAGCGCCGCGAGCAGCTCGTCGTCGGTCGCCTCCGGGTTCTCCAACGCCCAGACGACACCGTCGGATACCTCGCGCAGGTTGTGCGGCGGGATGTTGGTCGCCATGCCGACCGCGATGCCGGAACCACCGTTGACCAGCAGGTTCGGGAACCGGGCAGGCAGGACGTCCGGCTCCTGCGTACGGCCGTCGTAGTTGTCGGAGAAGTCGACGGTGTCCTCGTCGATGCCGGCCAGCATCTGCATGGCCAGCGGCGCGAGGCGCGACTCGGTGTACCGCATGGCGGCCGCGGGGTCGTTGCCCGGCGAGCCGAAGTTGCCCTGGCCGTCGATCAGCGGGTAGCGCATCGACCACGGCTGCGCGAGCCGGACGAGCGCGTCGTAGATCGCCGAGTCACCGTGCGGGTGGTAGTTGCCCATCACGTCGCCGACCACGCGCGAGCACTTGTTGTACCCGCGCTCCGGGCGGAAGCCGGAGTCGAACATCGAGTACAGCACCCGGCGGTGGACCGGCTTGAGGCCATCGCGCACGTCCGGCAGCGCGCGGGACACGATCACGCTCATCGCGTAGTCGATGTACGAACGCTGCATCTCGTGCTGGATGTCGACCGGCTCGATGCGGTCGTGTTCCGGCGGCAAGGTCTCCGTCATGTGGTCCTTCTCGTTCTGGACGGGCTGGGGAAGTCGGGGTGGACTACACGTCCAGGAAGCGAACGTCCTTGGCGTTTCGGGTGATGAACGAGCGGCGCGCCTCGACGTCCTCGCCCATCAGCACGGAGAACAGGTCGTCGGCCTGCGCCGCGTCGTCGAGGGTCACCTGGCCCAGCAGGCGGTTGGCCGGGTCCATGGTGGTCTCCCACAGCTCCTCGGCGTTCATCTCGCCGAGACCCTTGTACCGCTGGATCGCGTCGTCCTTCGGCAGCTTCTTGCCCGCCTCGACACCGGCCTGGATGACCGCGTCGCGCTCACGGTCGGAGTAGGCGTACTCCGGGTCCGTGCGCGGCCACTTGATCTTGTACAGCGGCGGCCGCGAGAGGAACACGTGGCCGTGCTCGATCAGCGGGGTCATGAACCGGAAGAGCAGGGTCAGCAGCAGCGTGGTGATGTGCTGGCCGTCGACGTCGGCGTCGGCCATCAGCACGATCTTGTGATAGCGCAGCTTGCTGATGTCGAACTCGTCGTGGATGCCGGTGCCCAGCGCGGTGATCAGCGACTGGACCTCGGTGTTCTTGAGCACCCGGTCGATACGGGCCTTCTCGACGTTGATGATCTTGCCTCGGATCGGCAGGATCGCCTGGTACATCGAGTCCCGGCCCTCCTTGGCCGAGCCGCCCGCCGAGTCACCCTCGACGATGTAGAGCTCGCACTCCTCCGGGTTGGTGGAGCGGCAGTCCTTCAGCTTGCCGGGCAGGCCGCCGATCTCCAGCGCGCCCTTGCGGCGGACCAGGTCACGCGCCTTGCGGGCGGCCATCCGCGCCTGCGCCGACGAGATCGACTTGTTGATGATCGTCTTGGCCTCGGCCGGGTTGGCCTCGAACCAGTGCCCGAGCCATTCGTTCGAGGTCTGCTGCACGAACGTCTTGGCCTCGCTGTTGCCCAGCTTGGTCTTGGTCTGGCCCTCGAACTGCGGCTCGGCCAGCTTGATCGAGACGATCGCGGCGAGACCCTCGCGCACATCGTCACCGGTCAGGTTGGCGTCCTTCTCCTTGAGCAGCTTCTTGTCGCGCGCGTACGCGTTGACGACGCGGGTCAGCGCGGCGCGGAAGCCCTCTTCGTGGGTGCCGCCCTCATGCGTGTTGATCGTGTTGGCGAAGGTGTACACGGACGGGGTGAACCCGTCGTTCCACTGCATCGCGACCTCGACCTCGAGGCCGGTGCCCTTGGCGTCGAACGCGATCACGTTCTTGTGGATCGGGTCCTTGCTGCCGTTGATGTGCTTGACGAAGTCCTCGAGCCCACCCGGGTAGCAGTAGACCTTCTCCTTGACCCGCGCCTGCTTGCCCTCGGCGTCGGCCTCGGTCTCCTCGTCGGCGACCCGCTCGTCGCGCAGCGAGATGGTGAGTCCCTTGTTGAGGAACGCCATCTCCTGCAGGCGGCGCGAGATGGTCTCGAAGTTGAAGGTCGTGGTTTCGAAGATCGAGCCGTCTGGCCAGAAGGTGATCGTGGTGCCGGTGTCCGTGGCGGGCGCGAGGTCTTCCAGCTCGCCGGGCACCTGGTCGGTGTAGAGCTGACGCCAGCTCCGGCCGTCGGTCTTCACCTCGGCGAGCAGCTTGGTGGACAGCGCGTTGACCACGGAGATGCCGACGCCGTGCAGGCCACCGGACACCGCGTACGAGTCGCTGTCGAACTTGCCGCCCGCGTGCAGCTGGGTGAGTACGACCTCCATGGTCGGCTTGCCCTCGGTGGGGTGCATGCCGACCGGGATGCCGCGGCCGTCGTCGACGACCCTGACCCCGCCGTCGGCGAGGAGGGTAACCTCTACCTTGGTGGCATACCCGGCCATCGCCTCGTCGACGGAGTTGTCCACGACCTCTTGGACGAGGTGGTGCAGGCCGCGTTCACCGGTGGAACCGATGTACATGCCAGGGCGCTTACGGACCGCTTCGAGGCCTTCGAGCACGGTGATGGATGACGCGTTGTACTCGCTCTTGTTCTCTGTCACCGGCGCTGAATCTCCTCGTCTCGCCCGAGTAGGACGTTCTCTACCCACATCCTACTTGGCCGCGTCCGCAGGCATGCGGCAAGGACACCTCTATTTTCCTCACAGGCGCACGAACTTGCCCTTGACCGACTCCGGTTGTAGCTCAGTGTCAAGTCGAGGCGTCTCGGCGCACTGAAGTCTGTCAGCCGTAAGTGTCGCGCGGACCACGTCCTGGCACGTGGCGCAACCCTTTGCGCCAGCTCGGCGCGGTCGGCCCCTGTATCCGCATCCGCTTGACGACGCCGTGGCCGACACCTGCGGCGATCTTCGCGAGAAGCTGCCCCTGCAGCAACCGCAGCTGGGTCGCCCAGGCGGTGGAACTCGCGCGAACGGTCAGTTCGCCGTCCTTCAGCGCGACCGGCTGGGCATGCTCGGCGACGTCCTCGCCGACGAGTTTTCCCCACTGCCCGAAGACCTGCCCGGTGGACAACCTGGTGTTCCAGCCGTGCTCCATCGCGATCCGCGAGGCCAGCCTGCCGAGCGGCTGCGGGTCGCGGGCGTCGGCGCCCGGCCCTGACCAGCGACGACGGCGCGGACTCTGGCCGCCCGAGCCACCCACACGGGGTTTACGGGTGCCTGGGGACACCCCGCGGGCCTTGGCTTTCTCACGGGCGGCTTCCAAAGCGGCCTGAACAAGATCACGTCCGGGGGACCGCTCCGGCTCCGCCCCGTTCGGCGCAGCGGATTTGTCACCCTGCGTACGCGAACCCGGCGACTTGGCGGACCTCTCGCCCGTGTGGGTTAAGTCAAGCGTCCTATCTGGCCCTTTGGTCACGCCGGGCCATAACTCATTCCCGGTGTTATCCACACTATCCACAGGTTTGTCCCCAGATCGGTGGGTAAACGTCGGGGACGTGATCACCCGGCGTGGCGAAACCGGCCAACTCATCCACTCGTGAGCTCGCCATCAGCCACTTTGAACCGGCGACCGGCCAGTTCCGCGGGCACGTCCTCTTCCACAGCGGCCGTCACGAGCACCTGCTCGGCGCCGGCCGCGACCTCCGCCAGCCGCGAACGGCGACGGCGATCCAGTTCCGCGAAGACATCATCGAGCAACAACACCGGTTCACCCGCTTCGCCACGCAGAAGCTCATAGCTTCCCAGTCGCAACGCGAGCGCGAACGACCAGGACTCCCCATGGCTCGCGTAGCCCTTCGCCGGCATCTGACCCAGGATCAGCTCCAGCTCGTCGCGATGCGGCCCGACCAGGCTGATCCCACGTTCGAGCTCGGCCTTGCGCGAGTCGGCCATCGCCTGGGTCAGCAACCCGGCCAGCGTCTCGGGGTCCGCGCGCTCGCCGTCCGGCACGCCGTACGCCGAAGGCAGCGCTTCGCCGAGACTCGACTTGTAGGCGATCTTCGCCGGTCTCGAGTCCGGCGCGACGCCCATGTACGCGGCGGCCGCGTGCGGACCTAGATCCGCGACGAGGTTCAGCCGCGCCGCGAGCAGCTGCGCGCCGGCCGCGGCGAGGTGGTTGTCCCAGACTTCGAGCGTCGAAAGCGCGTACGGGTCTTCGCGACCCGTGCCCTTCCGCTTGCCCGCTGTCTTAAGAAGGGCATTGCGCTGCTTAAGCACCTTCTCGTAGTCAGCCCGCACGCCGGCGAAGCGCGGCGCGCGTTGGACGAGCAGGTCATCGAGGAACCGGCGCCGCTCGCCGGGGTCGCCGCGCACGAGCGCGAGATCCTCCGGCGAGAACAGCACCGTGCGCAGGATGCCCAGCACGTCACGCGGCTTGCCGACCGCGCCCCGGTTCACCCGCGCGCGGTTGGCCCGGCCCGCGGTGACCTCGAGCTCGACCGTCAGCTCGCGATCGTCGTTGACGACCGCGACCCTGATCAGCGCACGCTCACAGCCGTACCGGATCAGCGGCGCGTCGGTGGCGACGCGATGCGAGCCGAGCGTGGCGACGTACCCGATGGCTTCGAGCAGGTTCGTCTTGCCCCGGCCGTTCTGCCCCACGAGCACGGTCGGACCGGGCTCGAGCGGCAGATCGGCATGCGGCCACGACCGGAAGTCGGTGACCTGGAGATGTCTGAGGTACACGCCGGGCGGGTTAGCCGCCGACCTTCTTCACCGCGTGCCCGCCGAACTGGTTGCGCAGCGCGGCGACCGCGCGCATCGCGGGCGAGTCCTCCTGCCGCGAGGCGAACCTGGCGAACAGCGCGGCCGAGATGACCGGCGCGGGCACCGCGTGGTCGATGGCCTCTTCGAGCGTCCACCGGCCTTCGCCGGAATCCTCGACGTAGCCCTCGAGGTCGTCGAGCTCCGGGTCCTCGTCGAGCGCGCGGACGAGCAGGTCGAGCAGCCAGGACCGGACGACGGTGCCGCGCTGCCAGCCGGTGATCACCGCGGGCACGTTCTCGACGACCTTCGAGGCTTCGAGCAGCTCGAAGCCCTCGGCGAAGGCCTGCATCATGCCGTACTCGATGCCGTTGTGGATCATCTTGGCGTAGTGACCGGCGCCGACCGAGCCCGCGTGCGAGAAGCCTTCCTCGCGCGGGCCGTCCGGGCGCAACGCGTCGAAGATCGGCATCGCGCGCTCGACGTCGGCGGGCGCGCCGCCGACCATCAGGCCGTACCCGTTGTCCTTGCCCCACACCCCACCGGAGACACCGGCGTCGACGTACCCGATTCCCTTGGCGGCCAACAGATCCGCATTGACCTTGTCGTCGGTGTACTTCGAGTTGCCGCCGTCGATGACCATGTCGCCCTCGGCGAGGATGTTGCTCAGTTCGACGACCGTCTGCCGCGTCGGGTCACCGGCGGGCACCATGATCCAGACGATCCTCGGACCGTCCAGTTTGGACACCATGTCCTCGAGCGAGGTCGAGTCGGTGACCTCGGGGTTGCGGTCGTAGCCGACCACCTCGATGCCGGCGGCGCGCAGCCGCTCGCGCATGTTGAAGCCCATCTTGCCGAGGCCGATCAGACCTAGCTGCACCATGAGTTCCCCTTGGTAGGTAACGAAAATTGTCGGGTCAGCCGGGCAGGCGGACCGGCATCAGCAGGTAGAGGTAGCCCGGGATCAGGTCGCCGTTCTCGTCGGCAGGCTTGATCAGCGCCGGACGGTTCGGCGTGGTGAACGTCAGCTCCGCGCGGTCGGCGTGCAACGCGCCGAGGCCGTCGACGAGGTAACCGGGGTTGAACGCGATGGTCACCGGCTCGCCCTCGTAATCGACCTGCAGCTCCTCTTCGGCGCTGCCTTCGTCGTCGCCACCGGCCGAGAGCCGCAGCGTGCCGTCGTCGAACTCCAGCCGGACCTGGGTGCCCCGCTCGGCGACGAGCGAAACGCGCTTGATGGCGTCGGCCAGCGCGGACACGCCGATCACCGCGCGCGACGAGTGCTGCGCGGGCAGCAGCTGCCGGTACGGCGGGAACTCGGCGTCGAGCAGCCGGGTGGTGGTCGAGCGGCCGGAGCCGGTCAGGCCGAGCAGGCCCTCGCCACTGGCGAGCGCGAGCGAGATGGTCGCGCCGCCGGAGCCGAGCGACTTGGCGGCCTCGGCGAGCGTGCGCGCGGGCACGAGCACCGCGGCGTCGGAGAGGCCGTCGGCCGGGTTCCAGGTGAACTCGCGCATGGCGAGCCGGAAGCGGTCGGTCGCGACGAGGGTCAGCTTGTCGCCGGAGATCTCCAGCCGCATGCCGGTCAGCATCGGCAGGGTGTCGTCCTTGCCCGCCGCGACCGCGACCTGCGAGACGGCCTGGCCGAACGCGTCGCCTGCGAGCTCACCGGCGAAGGCGGGCTGGGCCGGCAGCTGCGGGTAGTCCTCGACCGGCATGGTCGGCAGGGAGAACCGGGCGTTGCCACAGGTGATGGAAGCGCGGGCGCCGTCGACGGCGATCTCGACCGGCTGCGCGGGCAGCGCCTTGGTGATGTCGGCCAGCAGACGGCCGGAGACCAGCAGGCGGCCGCCGTCGGCGATCGTCGCGGGGACACCGACCGTGGCCGAGACCTCGTAGTCGAAGCCGGAAACGGTCAGCGCGTCACTGCCACCTTCCGAACCGGCGTCGAGCAGCACACCGCCCAGTACTGGGACGGGAGGCCGGGACGGCAGGCTTCGAGCGACCCACGCGACGGCGTCGGCGAGCCCGTCACGCTCGACGCGGATCTTCATGCGCGCTTCCTTTCGACAGCCGAGCCCGGTGCAGGCCCGAGAAGAGCACCTGAGGTCCGAAGCGGCGATGGACCAGGTGTGGGCCACCCACGTTAGGCCGTCGCCGAGGGCTGCGTCACCTCGGCCCGGCCATGTCTTTGTCGACATGTCGCCACGAACCTCGAGCTGTCCCCAATCTCGTCCGCCGCTTGTTTTTATCTTTTGTTCTTCTTCAAGAGATTTATGAACAGCAGTAGTAGTAAGCGTTGTGGATTGTGTGGACAGGTGCCATCCGTGCAGCTCCTGGTAGTCGCGGCGGTGTGGACGGGCGGTGTGCGCGGCCCGTGGACAGATCGGGCGATCCGTGGATGGTTTGAAGGTGCCACGTGACCGTCCACAGGAATCCACAGTTATCCCCATGGTTGTCCCCAGTCGTGGACGGACTTGTACCCAGGCGCTGGGGATGTCACGAGGCGCTTTCCGTGACGTGAATCGCTCGTGCGGGTGACACGCGACAGGTGTGTACAGCATGTGGACTGCCTGGGGAATCCGTGTGGATCATGGTGTGGATTGCCTGTGGATGCACTGTGGACGGTCTGTGGAGCGTTTCGCGTTGCCGCTGTTGGGAGATCTCCGGGCCTGTGGGGCAACTACGCACACCATGGGGATTTTCCCTTGTGTACAAACAAAAAGTCCGATGACGAGCGCACAGGCCATCCACAGTCCTTGTATATAAGGAAGTTTTCCTCGCACATGAGAAACGCCCCGCCGGATTCCCGGGCGGGGCGTTTCTGAGGGCTTAAGAAGCGGCTACTGCCTCGCGCGCTGCTTGATGCGCGACGTCAGCTCCTGCACCTGATCGTAGATCCGGCGCCGCTCGGCCATTTCCTTGCGGATCTTCTTGTCCGCGTGCATGACCGTGGTGTGGTCGCGGCCGCCGAAGGTCTGCCCGATCTTCGGCAGAGACATGTCCGTCAGCTCGCGGCAGAGGTACATCGCGATCTGCCGCGCGGTGGCGAGCGCCTTCGTCTTGCCAGGCCCGCACAGATCGTCGAGCGTCACGTCGAAGAACTCGGCCGTGGCGCCCATGATGGTCGGCGCGGTGATCTCGGGCGCATGCGAGTCGGGGATCAGATCCCGCAACACGATCTCGGCGAGCCCGATGTCCACCGGCTGCTGGTTGAGCGAGGCGAACGCGGTGACGCGGATGAGCGCGCCTTCGAGCTCGCGGATGTTCGCCTCGACGCGCGCGGCGATGAACTCCAGTACGTCACCGGGTGCGTCGAGCCGGTCCTGCGCGGCCTTCTTACGGAGGATCGCGATACGCGTCTCGAGTTCCGGCGGCTGGATGTCGGTGATCAGGCCCCACTCGAACCGCGTGCGCAGCCGGTCTTCCAGCGTCTCGAGACGTTTCGGCGGGCGGTCGGAGGAGACGACGATCTGCTTGTTCGCGTTGTGGAGGGTGTTGAAGGTGTGGAAGAACTCTTCCTGCGTACCTTCTTTTCCTTCCAGGAACTGGATGTCGTCGACGAGCAGGATGTCGATGTCGCGGTAGCGGCGCTGGAACGCGACCTTGCGGTCGTCTCGCAGCGAGTTGATGAAGTCGTTGGTGAATTCCTCCGTCGACACGTACCGCACGCGCATGCCGGGGAACAGCCGCTGCGCGTAGTGACCGACCGCGTGCAGCAGGTGAGTCTTGCCCAGTCCCGATTCGCCCCAGATGAAGAGCGGGTTGTAGGCGCGGGACGGCGCTTCGGCGACCGCGACCGAGGCGGCGTGCGCGAAGCGGTTCGACGCGCCGATGACGAACGTGTCGAAGGTGTACTTCTCGTTCAGCCGGGTCTTCGACGTCTGCGGCTGGGCGGGCGCGGTGTACGGCTGGCCGGCGACGGGGCGGCCGGAGAAGGTCGGCCAGATCTCCCGGACCGTGCCGAGCGCTTCGCCTTCTTCGTCGACCTCTTCGTCATCGTCTTCGGTGTCGGCGAGCTTCGTCTGCTCGACGAGATGACGCGTTGGCGGATAGACGACTTCCTCATCGAGCTGGGGCGGCGCCTCGGGGAGCGTGCGGCTGCCGTTCTCCCTGCCGATGGATTCCCCCCGACCGGGTGAGGCCGAATAGCGGGGTTCGGGCGACGGCGGCGGGGTGCTGGAGACCGTTTCGGTGCTGTCGACCTTCACCGCGAGCGAGACCTGGCGGCCGAGCCTGCGGGAGAGCGCCTCGGTGATGGCGCCGCGGAGCGCGCGCTCGATCGCCTCCTTGGCGAAGTCGCTCGGAGCGGCCAGCAGTGCGGTGCCGTCGAGCAGGCCGATCGGCCTGGTCACGCGCATCCACGCACGTTGCTGCGGGGAAAGGGTGCCCTCGGAGAGCTCGCGGACCACCTGTTCCCAGATGACCCCCAGGTTGTACTGGTGTTCGGACACCTACTCGGCTCCCCTCCCCTCGTCGCCCCCTGAAGCGACGCTGAACGCACTGGTCATCACTCGGCTGATGGTGAGAGACCACCTAATGGAGTCTCATCTTGGACCGATATGCTCACCGGCGCAGCAGGTATCCACATAGTTGTCCACAGCTGTGCACTAATGTACGGCGACCCGCCACGGCTCCACCCGCGGGTTCGACGTCGGCGCCGGAAGCACGTCGGCTACGGCGACCACATATTCTGCGCACCTGGACCGGTGACTGTGAGAGGGGCCACGCTAACAAGCGCCGCGTCCTGCCACAAGTCATCGTTGGGCGCAAGCATTTCACGGTGCACGGCGTGTTGCCATTCGGTGTCCCGCACCCGGCGTGGCCTGCTCTTATGCCTGGTCGCGGTGCGTGGTCGAGGGGGCGGTTCCAGCTCCCCCGAAGCGGGTGCGTACCCTCGTAAGGTCTCCCGCTTTCGGCGGGTGCGTTTCGTGCGCCCACGAAGTCGTCACTTCGAGCTACGACGCCACACGTTGGTAGGAGACACCACAGACTGCCGTGCCGACAGGTACGACACGCCGGTTGCCGGTCAAAGCAACAGGCGACCCACTGTCGAGACCAGGAGAACTTGAGCCGTGAGCAAGGGTAAGCGCACCTTCCAGCCGAACAACCGCCGCCGCGCGAAGACCCACGGGTTCCGGCTGCGGATGCGGACCCGTGCGGGCCGCGCCATTCTGGCCGCCCGCCGCCGCAAGGGCCGCGAGGCCCTGTCCGCCTGATCCGGCCGTCGTCGAGGCGCGCCGTGTTGCCTGCTGCCGCCCGCCTTCGGCGTGGCGAGGACTTCCGCATCGTGATGCGGCGCGGAGTCCGCGCTGGCAAGCGCCGCCTCGTCGTGCACGCACTGACCACAGACCCGCCAGGGCAGCCCGATGGCGCCCGGGCGGGTTTTGTGGTGAGCAAGGCCGTTGGTAATTCGGTGGTCCGCCACCGGGTGACCAGGCGACTCCGTCATCTCGTTTCGGCACGGCTCGGAACACTGCCTGCCGGCTGCTCGTTGGTCATACGGGCCTTACCCCCGGCCGCGGACGCCACCAGCGCGGAACTCGGCTCGGATCTCGACGCTTCACTGCGGCGGCTCGGCCTGCTGCGACAGAACCACGGCGCCGACAACAACGACGGATCACCGGTGTGAACGAAACTGAGGCTGCCACCACGCGGGACCCGGCCAAGCCCGGCCCGGTCGCGTGGGTCCTGTTGCTGCCCATCAAGTTCTACCGGAAAGTGATCTCTCCCTTCTTCCCACCGGCCTGCCGCTTCTATCCGAGCTGCAGCGCGTACGCGGTGGAAGCGCTCACCCGGCACGGCGCGGGCCGCGGCTCCTATCTCGCGGCGCGACGGCTGCTGCGCTGTGGCCCGTGGACACCGCCGGGCCGCGACCCCGTGCCGGAGAAGTTCTCCTGGCGGCGCGCCCCAAGACCTGAAACACCAATCGAGGAGTAGTTCAGTGCTCGACTTCATCTACTACCCCGTGTCCTTCATCCTGTGGTGTTGGCACAAGGTCTTCGGGCTTGTCTTCGGCGAAGCCAACGCGATCTCCTGGATCCTCGCGATCATCTTCCTGACGTTCACCGTCCGCGGCATCATGTTCAAGCCGTTCGTGAACCAGGTCCGGTCGATGAAGAAGATGCAGGACTTCGCGCCGGAGATGAAGAAGGTCCAGAAGAAGTACGCGAACGATCGCCAGCGGCAGGCGATGGAGATGCAGAAGCTCCAGAAGGAGCACGGCGTCAACCCGCTCGGCTCCTGCCTGCCGATGCTGCTGCAGATCCCGGTCTTCATCGGCCTGAACCACGTGCTCCGGATGTTCACGGTCAACCCGGTGCACCCCGGCATGCCGAAGACCGAGAACTACTTCTTCAGCGGGGCGGGCGTCGAGTCGTACGTCAACGCGAAGCTGTTCGGCGTCAACCTCGGCGAGGCCATCTACAACGGCGTCAGCGTGGTCAGCGGAGCTCAGGCCTCGAGCGGCTTCCACTGGCACGTCGCCCCCGTCGCGATCCCGCTGATGATCGTCGCCAGCATCGCGACGCACCTGACCGCGCGGCACTCGGTCGCCCGCCAGAACCCCGATTCGGCGACCCCGCAGACCGCGATGATGAACAAGCTGACGATGTACATCTTCCCGCTCGGTGTGCTCGTGTTCGGTGCGCTGTTCCCGCTCGGCCTCCTCTTCTACTGGCTGGCGAACAACGGCTGGACCCTGATGCAGCAGCGCCTCGTCTACACGAAGATCGACAAGGAAGAAGAGGCGAAGAAGGCCGAGGCCATCGAGAAGCGCACCGCGCTCGGCCCCAAGCCGGGGCAGAAGCCGGCCGTCGGCCAGAAGCCGGTTCAGCAGAAGAAGACGCAGCGCAACGCCGGCCAGCCGAGCAAGGTGGCCAAGGCGGGCTCCCCCCACGGTTTCGCGCAGAGCGGTTCCGCGGCCAAGAACGGCAGCAAGGATTCGGGCACGGACGCCGAGAAGACCAAGAACGGCACGGCGATCCCCAGCCTCGACACGGACTCAACGAAGAAGTCGGGCCGCAAGCGTCGCTGACGCTGCCGAGGCCTTGAGAGGAGACGAATGATGTCGGAGACGGTCGACACGATCGACGCCGAGCAGAACGACGCCGCACCTTCGGAGGCGACCGAGGAGACGGCGGCCAAGGGACAGAAGTCGGCGGCGGTCGACGACGACACCTTGGTCAAGGAAGGCGACATCGCCGGGGACTACCTCGAGCGACTGCTGGACCTTCTGGACTACGACGGCGACATCGACCTCGACGTCGAAGCCGGCCGCGCGATCGTCAGCATCGACGGTGGCGAGGATCTCGAGAAGCTCGTCGGCCCCCGTGGCACGGTGCTCGAGGCGTTGCAGGAGCTGACCCGGCTCGCGGTCCAGCAGGAGACCGGCTCGCGCAGCCGCCTGATGCTGGACATCGCGGGCTGGCGCGCCGACCGCCGCGAGGAGCTTCGCGAGCTCGGCCGCTCCACCGCGCAGACGGTCATCGAGACCGGCGAGCGCGTGCGGCTCCAGCCGATGAGCCCGTTCGAGCGCAAGGTCGTCCACGACGCGGTCGCGGCCGTCGACGGCGTTCGCAGCGAGAGCGAGGGCGAAGACCCGAAGCGTCGTGTGGTGGTCTCCCCCGCCTGACGCGGAGTACTGAGAGCGGCCCGCCGGAGTGATCCGGCGGGCCGCTTTTTTGTGCGCGAGGGTCGGATCTGTGAGATGCCCGGCGAATTACACGCGTGGCGTTTCACGTGAAACCAAGCATCAGGGACAATCGAACGAAGCACGTTTCACGTGAAACGTGCGGGCGTTGAGGAGTCATTCAGTGAGCTTGGACAGCGTCGCCGTCGCGGCGCGCACGGTCTTCGGTGACCGCATCGACCAAGCCGAGGCCTACGTGGAACTGCTCCGGGTGCATGGGGTGGAGCGCGGGCTGATCGGCCCGAGGGAAGTCGACCGGCTGTGGGAGCGCCACGTGCTCAACTCGGCGGTGATCGGCGAGCGCGTGCCGAAGGGCGCTCGGGTGGTCGATGTCGGGTCCGGAGCCGGCCTTCCCGGAGTGCCGCTCGCGATCGCGCGACCGGACCTCGATATCGTTCTTCTGGAGCCGATGGCTCGCCGGGTCGAATGGCTCGCCGAGGTGGCTGACAAGTTGGACCTTCCCATCACCATCGTGCGAGGCCGCGCGGAGGAGCGACAGGTGCGTGCCGATCTCGGCGGCGCCGACGTGGTCACCGCTCGTGCGGTCGCTCCGCTCGCCAAGCTCGCCGGATGGTGCCTGCCGCTAGCGCGTCCCGAGGGCATCCTGCTGGCGCTGAAGGGCGCGAGCGCCGCGGAGGAGATCGAGCGGGATCGGGACGCCGTGCGGCGTTCCGGTGGCGGTACGCCCGAGCTCTTCGAGGTCGGCACTGGCGTGCTGGAGGTGCCCAGCTTGGTGGTCGTGATCCCGCGGCTCCCCGCTCCTGCTCGACGAAAAGGCAAGAAGTAAGGCCCCAGCCGCGTCATGTTCCACGTGAAACACACGCGGTTCGTCCCCCTAGTCGTCAAGAACAAGAGGAGGTGTCTAGACCGGTGAACCCGCCGTCGTCAGACTCCGCGAGCACCGGCCACGAGTTGGGCTGGACGCCGATCGCCGAGGAAGCAGTGCGCGCCGCGAGCGTGCTCCACCCCAAGGCGAACACGCTCCCCCGCCCTGACCGCCGCCGCGTCATGACCGTCGCCAACCAGAAGGGTGGCGTCGGCAAGACGACCAGCACGGTCAACCTGGCCGCCGCCCTCGCGGTGCACGGACTCAAGACACTCGTGATCGACCTGGACCCCCAGGGGAACGCCAGCACGGCGCTCGACGTCGAGCACCGCTCCGGCACCCCCTCCATCTATGAGGTGCTCATCGGCGAGGTCTCCCTCGCCGAGGCTGCCGCGGTCAGCGAGCAGTCCCCCAACCTCTTCTGCGTCCCCGCCACGATCGACCTCGCCGGCGCCGAGATCGAGCTCGTCTCGATGGTCTCCCGTGAGTCCCGGCTCAAGGAGGCGCTCTCGTCCGAGGTGCTCGACGAGATCGGCGTCGACTACGTCTTCATCGACTGCCCGCCCTCGCTTGGCCTGCTGACCGTCAACGCGATGGTCGCCGCGCAGGAGGTGCTCATTCCGATCCAGTGCGAGTACTACGCGCTGGAGGGTCTGGGGCAGCTGCTGAGCAACATCGAGCTCGTCCAGAAGCACCTCAATCCCGATCTCGAGGTCTCCACGATTCTGCTCACCATGTACGACGGCCGGACCAAGCTGGCCGACCAGGTGACGCAGGAGGTCCGGAATCACTTCGGTGACACGGTCCTCAAGACGGTCATCCCGCGCAGTGTGAAGGTCTCCGAGGCGCCCGGCTACGGCCAGACGGTCCTCGCCTACGACCCCGGCTCCCGCGGCGCCATGAGCTACATCGACGCGGCCAAGGAGCTGGCCAACCGCGGCACGGTGAACGGTAAGAAGGAGGGGACGTTGTGACCGAACGCAGGGGAGGTCTCGGCAGGGGGCTCGCGGCGCTGATCCCGACGGGACCGGCGCCCGGTGCCCCGCCCGCGGCGGGCGGCAACGGCGTCGCCTCCGAGGCGGTTCTCCGTGAGGCCGACAAGACGCGCGCGGCCGCCAACGCCGGGTCGGCCAACGGCGGCGAGGTGGCGGGAGCGGTCTACCGCGAGATCCCGCTCAGCTCCATCAAGCCGAACCCGAAGCAGCCGCGCCAGGTCTTCGACGAGGAGGCGCTCGCCGAGCTGGAGCATTCGATCCGCGAGTTCGGGCTCATGCAGCCCATCGTGGTCCGTGAGCTTCCCGGCGAGGAGTACGAGCTCGTCATGGGCGAGCGGCGCATGCGTGCGTCGCAGCAGGCGGAGCTCGAGTTCATCCCGGCGATCGTCCGGCAGACCGCCGACGAGTCGATGCTGCGCGACGCGCTGCTGGAGAACATCCACCGCGTGCAGCTGAACCCGCTCGAAGAAGCGGCCGCGTATCAGCAGCTGCTCGACGAGTTCGCCGTGACGCACGAGGAGCTCGCCAGCCGGATCGGCCGCAGCCGCCCGGTCATCACCAACACGATCCGGCTCCTGAAGCTCCCCCTCCCCGTTCAGCGCCGCGTCGCCGCGGGCGTCCTGTCGGCCGGGCACGCGCGTGCGCTGCTGTCGTTGGAGGACGCGGGCAGTCAGGAAGAGCTCGCCGCGCGCATCGTCGCGGAGGGCATGTCGGTCCGCGCGACCGAAGAAGCGGTCACGCTCAAGAAGAGCGAGAAGCCGCCGAAGCCGAAGCCCGCTCCCCGCAAGCCGATGCTGGCGCCGGGGCTGCAGGACTTGGCCGATCGCCTCTCGGACACCTTCGACACTCGCGTGAAGGTCGACTTGGGTCGTCGCAAAGGCCGGATCGTGCTCGAATTCGGGTCGGTCGACGACCTCGAGCGCATCGTCTCGATCATGGACGGAAAAGGGACAATTCAGACGCCGGAAACGGACTAGGGATCACCCAGGGGCGTTTCGTCACGGTGACAATTGCGCACCGTTGACGGAACAACGCGTTGGGTGATCCCTAGGATCGCTCTGTTTTTCGAGCGAGCAAGACGGCTTGCGGCCGGTTCTCTTCCCACGAGAGCCGGGCGGTGACCGTGAATCCGGCCTCCGCGACCGTGTCGTACGACTCGCGGGTCTTGCTCAGGTGCGGCGGCTCAGTTGCCGCGCTCAATGGCGCGGCCGACGAGATCGACGAAGACGGAACCGAGCCCGTTGCCGGAAGCCTCGACCGCCATCGGCACGGTGGAGGTCTCGGTGAGCCCCGGCGACAGGTTCACCTCAAGGAACTGCACGGTGCCGTCAGCGGCCACTACGGCGTCCGTCCGCGAGATGTCGCGCAGGCCGAGGATCTTGTGCGCGGCGAGCGCGAGCTCCTCGACCGCCTTAGCCGTCTCCTCGGAAAGCCGGGCGGGCGCGAAGAAGTCGGTCAGGCCTGCGGTGTAGCGGGCCGTGTAGTCGTAGATGCCGTTCTCCGGCACGATCTCGACCGCGGGCAGTGCCTCGGGGCCATCGCCGCGCTCGATCACCGTCACGGCCACCTCGACGCCGTCGACGAAGCGCTCGGCGAGCACCGTGTCCCCGTAGGCGAAGCAGCCGACCATTGCGGCGGGCAGTTCGGACGCCTCGCGGACGACCTGGGTGCCCAGTGCGGAGCCGCCCTGGTCCGGCTTGAGGATCAGCGGGAGGCCGAGGCGTTCGACCATCGCGTCGAGCACGGCCTGCGCGCCGAGCTCGCGGAAGGTGCTGCTCGGCAGCACGACCCAGTCCGGGGTCGAGTAACCGGCCTTGCGCAGCAACGCCTTTGCGGTCGGCTTGTCCCAGGCGCGGCGGCAGCCGTCGGAGCTCGTGCCGACGAACGGCACGTCGAACATCTCCAGGATCGTCTGCACGGAGCCGTTCTCGCCTTCACCGCCGTGCAGTGCGACGACCACCGCGCCCGGCTTCTCCTTGCGCAGCCTGGAAAGCAGCTCGGCGTCGGTGTCCCACTCCTCGACGGTCAGTCCCTCGGCGCGGAGCGCGGCGGACAGCCTGCGCCCGGAGCGGAGCGAAACGTCGCGCTCGTGGGAAAGGCCACCAGCGAGCACGGCAACGGTGCGATTGGCCACCGGGATCTCCTCGGAAGTTAAGTGTCCACTATGGACAGAACTAGGCCGTGTCAGGGGAAGGTGATTCGGGACCGCTGATCGACCTGGGCGTCACGCTACCGAAGGTACGCACCAGATCCATCTCGGCTTCGAGCACGGAAGCCAGGCGCCGCACGCCTTCGGTGATCCGCTCCGGCGTCGGGTAGCAGTAGGAGAGCCGAAGCTGCCTGCTGCCGAAGCCGTCGGCGTAGAAGCCGGTGCCGGACGCGTACGCCACCCGGGCGGTGACCGCGCGCGGCAGCATCGCCTTGGTGTCCACGCCTTCCGGCATGGTCATCCAGACGTAGAAACCGCCATCCGGCTTCGTCCAGCTGCAGCCCGGCGGCATGTAGTTGTCGAGCGCGTTGAGGATCGCGTCGCGTCTCTCGCGGTAGTTCTCCTGGAAGTTCTTGATCTGGCCCTTCCAGTCATGCGTCGACAGGTAGCGCGACACGATGATCTGGTTGAGCGTCGGCGGGCACAGCGTCGCGGACTCGGCTGCCAGCACCAGCTTTTCGCGCACCGCGTGCGGCGCCAGCACCCAGCCGACGCGCAGACCCGACGCGAACGTCTTCGAGAACGAGCCGAGGTAGACCACGTTGTCCGGGTCGGTGGACCGCAGCGCCGGGTAGACCTGGCCGTTGAAACCGAGCAGCCCGTACGGGTTGTCCTCGACAACGAGGATGCCGTACTCGCGGCAGATCTCCAGGATCTCGGCGCGGCGCTCGACGGCCAGCGTGACGCCGGCGGGGTTGTGGAAGTTCGGGATCGTGTAGAGGAACTTGACCCGCAGCTTGTTCTTCTTGGCCTGGGCGAGCGCCTCGCGCAGCGTCTCGGGGACGAGCCCGTGCTCGTCCATCGCGACGTGAATGACCTTCGCCTGGTACGCGGTGAACGAGCCCAGCGCGCCGACGTAGGAGGGGCCCTCGGCGATGACCACGTCGCCGGGGTCGCAGAAGATGCGGGTGACCATGTCGAGGCCCATCTGCGAGCCGACGGTCACCACGATGTCGTCCGGGTGCGCCGAGATGCCCTCGAGCGCCATGATCTCGCAGATCTGGTCACGCAGTGTCGGAATGCCGTGCGCGGAGCCGTACTGCAGCGCGACCAGGCCCTCTTCGGTGATGATCTCGGAGACCTGCGTGGACAGCGAGTTCAACGGCAGGGCCGCGAGGTTCGGCATGCCGCCCGCCAGCGAGACCACCTCGGGGCGGCTGGCGACGGCGAACAGGGCTCGGATCTCCGACGCCGTCATCCCGGCGGTGCGCGCGGCGTACCGGTCGAGGTGGGGGTCGAGGTTGGTGTGGCCGGCTCGCGGCTTGACTGGGTGGTTCTCAGTCATGAGACACTTCCCCCGTATTCGGTCGGCGTGGGTCGCTACCCGCAGGTTAGCGCCGGACGAGTGTAACCACCCCACCCTGTGGGGTTCCCTACCTTTCGGTCACCGCGACATCGGCCTATCCTGACGATTGGTCTTTTCGGGTGCGCTGGCCGTGGTCATCCGAATCAAAGAGTTGTTGTCGGGGAGGTCGCGTGTCGCGACGCGTCGTGGGCGTCACGCTGGACAACCTGGAGCAGTTGCCGAAACGCTGCCGCAGGTGCGTCTACTGGGAGGTCGCACCCCACCTCAAGGCGCAGGCCGAGGAGTACGGCGACACCGAATTCGCGAAGGAAGCCTGGGTTTCGAGCGTGCTGCTCGAATGGGGCTCCTGCGGCCGCATCGTCTACAGCGACACCCTCCCGGTCGGCTTCGTCTTCTACGCGCCCCCGAACGCGGTCCCCCGCGCGCTGGCGTTCCCCACGTCCCCGCCCAGCACGGACGCAGTGCTGCTCACGGCCTTCCAGGTGCTCCCCGAGTTCCGCGGTGGCGGGCTCGGCCGCATGCTCGTCCAGGCCGTCGCCAAGGACCTCACGCGCCGCGGTGTGAAGGCCATCGAAGCCTTCGGCGACGCTCAGCCGTCCGAGGACGAGCTCGGCGAGCACAGCTGCGTGGTCCCGGCCTCGTTCCTGCAGTCGGTCGGCTTCAAGACGGTCCGCCCGCATCCCAAGTGGCCGCGGCTCCGCCTCGAACTGCGTTCGGCGATCTCTTGGAAGGAAGACGTCGAGGCCGCGCTCGAGCGCCTGCTCGGTCAGGTCACCATCACCACGGCGGAACCGAGCCTCGGCCGCGCCTGATGTTTCACGGGAAACGGCGAGTGATCCACACCCACCCGTAGCACATCTTGTGGTCCGAGGGCAGCCCTCATTCCGCAGGTTGTGTATAGCTGTGGACCACTACCCGAGTTATCCACAGATTGCTGATGAGCGCCTCGCGCGCACTGTGGATGGATACGATGTAGCTGGGCACGGACCCCAGGGAGGGCGGGGGTTACGTAACTGGCCGAAAGCGCGAAAAAGCTTCGCGGAAATCGGTGAAATGGACGGGCTTGGTCAGCTCTTGGCGAGCTCGTGGGCCAAGACGTCGGCGAAGGTGAAGGTGCCGGTCGGCTGGTCGCCCTCGCCCAGCAGGTACAGGCGCTTGACCGCGACCAGGATGCCTTCGGCGACGAGGTCGCGGAAGGCCGGGTCGGCGAGCTTGCGGCTGTCCTCCGGGTTGGTGAGGTAGCCGATCTCGACCCGGACCGCCGGGCAGCGGGTGCGGGTGAAGATCTCCCAGGTCTTGTAGTGCGTGCGGCAGTCCAGCAGGCCCGTGCGGGCCGCGAGCTCACGCTGGATGAAGCCGGCGAGCAGCTCGCCGACGGTCGACGTGGTGCCGTTGCCGGTGCCGAAGTGGAAGCTGGCGACGCCCTGCGCCTTCGGGGACCGGTTGCCGTCGCTGTGCAGCGAGAGGAACAGGTCCGCGCCCGCGTCGTTGGCGAACTGGGCGCGCTCGGCCTCCGACGGGCTGTGGTTCGGGCCGCGCGAGATCAGCGCTTCCATGCCGGTGGCCTTCATCCGGCCTTCGAGGCGACGGGCGAGATCCCAGGCGATGTCGGCCTCACGCAGGCCGCTGGCCGCGACACCGAGGTCCTGACCGCCGTGGCCGGGGTCGATGACGATGCGCTTGCCACGCAGCCGCGGGCCCGCGCGCCGGACCTGCTCCTGCTCGCGCAGGAACACCGGGCGGCCGCCGCGCACGCGCGGGGAGAGCTGGTTCAGATTGCGGACGGTCGACGGGCCGCAGATGCCGTCCGCGACGAGCCCGAAGTTGCGCTGGAAGTCCTTCAGCGCGCGCTCGGTCTGCGGGCCGAAGGCGCCATCGGGCCGCCCGGCGTCGAAGCCGAGCTCGGTGAGGCGCTCCTGCAGCGCGAACACGTCGTCGCCGTGCACAGGGGACGAGATCAGGTACGCGAGCGGCCTGCTGCCGAGGTGGAAGCTGGCGCCCCGGAGTGCGCGGTAGGTCGCCGGACCCACCACCCCATCGGTGATCAGGCCGCGACGCTGCTGGAAGGCACGGATCGCCTGCTCGACCGGAACGTCGAAGACATCCGAGTTCGCCGGGGGAAGCAGGGTCAGGCCGACCAGGACGGACCTGATCTCGGCGACGTCGGGTCCGGCGTCACCGCGGCGGAGTACCCGCATGCACTCCTCGCTCTTCCTTGGGCACCGATTCGTCGATGCGAGGCAATGAAAACCACAACTGGGGACGACCCAGGTCCACTATTGTGCCTTGTGAACTCTGTGTAAGTGCGTAGGGCCATGGCTAACTGAAAAGAAAAACCCGGGAGCCACGCGCAAACTAGCACGTCACTCCCGGGTTTCCGGGTGCCGAAAGGCTCAGAGCACGTCAGACAGATCCTTCAGCAGAGCGGGCTTCGGCTTCGCTCCGACGATCGTCTTCACCGGCTTGCCGCCCTGGAAGAGGATCAGCGTCGGGATCGACATCACCTGGTAGTCACGCGCCGTGTTCGGGTTGGCGTCGATGTCGAGCTTGGCGATCGTCAGCTTCTCGCCGTGCTCGGCCGCGATCTCGTCCAGTACGGGCGCGACCATCTTGCACGGGCCGCACCAGGTGGCCCAGAAGTCGACGAGGACCGGCTTCTCACTGGTCAGGACATCGTCGACGAACGACGAGTCGGTCACCTTGACGGTGTTGGACATCTTGTCTCCTTCGGTGAGGGTGGGTCAGTTGGCGGACGCGGCGCCGTAGCCGCCGCCGACGAGTTCAGGGGCTTCGTGCGCGGCTTCCGTGCCGTGCTCGGCGAGCCAGCGTTCCGCATCGATCGCCGCGGCGCAGCCCGAGCCCGCCGCGGTGATGGCCTGGCGATAGGTGCGGTCCACCAGGTCGCCCGCCGCGAAAACGCCATCGAGGTTCGTGTAGGTGCTGGGCGCCTTGGTGACCACGTAACCCTCGTCGTCCAGGTCGACCTGGCCGCGCACGAGCTGGCTGCGCGGGTCATGGCCGATCGCCACGAAGAAGCCGGTGGCGTCGAGCGTCGACTCTTCGCCGGTGACCGTGTCCTTCAGCTTCAGTCCCTGCACCTTGCCGTCGCCGATCACCTCGGTGACCTGCGAGTTCAGCTTCCACTTGATCTTCTCGTTGGCGCGGGCGCGCTCGAGCATGATCTTCGACGCGCGGAACTCGTCACGCCGGTGGACGATCGTGACGGACTTCGCGAACTTCGTCAGGAAGGTCGCTTCCTCCATCGCCGAGTCGCCACCCCCGGCGACCACGATGTCGTGGTCGCGGAAGAAGAAGCCGTCACAGGTCGCACACGAGGACACGCCGCGGCCGAGCAGCTCCTGCTCGCCGGGCACGTAGAAGTAGCGGGCGGCGGCGCCCATCGCGAGCACGACCGCGCGCGCCGCGTACCGGACACCGTTCGCGGTGACGTACTTGACGTCCCCGGTCAGCTCCAGCGACTCGACGTCCTCCGCACGAAGATCGGCGCCGAAGCGCTCGGCCTGCTTGCGCATCTCCTCCATGAGGTCCGGGCCCTGAATGCCCTCGCGGAAGCCGGGAAAGTTCTCGACCTCCGTCGTAGTCATCAGCGCGCCACCGAACTGGGTGCCCTCGAACACCAGCGGTTCGAGCTGCGCCCGCGCCGCGTACACGGCGGCGGTGTAACCCGCAGGACCGGATCCGACGATGATCAGGTTCCTGATTTCCTCGGCAGCCACCGATACCTCCGACTCGTTGTGACCTGTACCAGGCTCAACATGATCGTAGGTGGCGATTGTTCCCGAGCGTGATGGGTGCTACTTCTCCCCGATTGTCTTGTCGAACAACTTGGCGCAGCTGGTGTCGAAAGCCACCAGCCGATACTGCGCGAACTTGCCCGTGGTCAGGATCGCCATGGTCCCGGCCTTGCCGTTCACGTTGACCGGCTGCACGCCGGCGGGCTGGATCCCGGAGTCGATGCCCGCGGCATCGAGACACGCGTCGAGCTTCTGCTTGCTCTGCAGCGGGCCGTAATCCATCAAGCCGATTCCCTTGCCGACCAGTGCTTCCGAACCAGCGCCATCGGAAGCGACGGACGGTCCGCTCGGCACCGGCGCGGCGACGCCGGGCGTGCTCGAGTCCTTGGACGAGGTGCTAGGAACGATGACCGCGACGGCGACCGCGGCCGCGGCCGCCGCGGTAAGGATCCCGGCACCCCAGCCCATCTGCTTCTTGCGACGACGCTGACGCGCGGCGTCGAGGCTCACGACAGGGGCGACTGGCGCGGATTCGGCTTGTCGCTGCCGCGGGAAGGCGGCCTGGACCTCCTCCGCGAGCGCGGCATCGAGCCGGGCCGCGTACTCGGCTGGCATCGGCACCGCTTCGACGGCCAGCCCGGCGAGGTCGGCCTGTGTCGACTCCAGCGCCTCGATGATCGCGCGCGCTTCCGGATCGGCGTTCACCAGCGGCCACAGCTCGGCCGCCTGACGCTCGTCCAGCACTCCCGCGTGCAGATCGGCGAGCACGTCGACAGACCACGGCGGGCCGACGGCACCGCCAAGCCCCCGAATTTCGTCCGTCATCGTCCCTCCCGTTTGCTTTCGTGAGTTGGGACGTTCGCATCTGCATCGGGGTTCCGCAGATGACCGAGAACCTTGGCGAGCTTGGCGCGACCTCGCGCACACCGGCTCTTGACCGTGCCTTCGGCGATGCCCAGCAGCTTCGCGGTGTCGGCGACGGAGTAGCCCTCGACGTCGACGAGCACGATCGGCGCACGCTGGTCCTCGGGAAGCGTGTCGAGCGCTTCCTTGATGAGCAGCTTCGTCTCGCGTTCGGACATCGAGTCACCCGGCGCGGCGGGCTCGTTGAACTCGCCGGATTCGGGCATCGGGACCGTCGGCCGCGCCTGACGGCGGCGGATGCGGTCCAGGCAGGCGTTCACCACGATGCGGTGCAGCCACGTGGTGACCTGGGATTCGGCGCGGAAGTTGCCCGCCGCTCTGAACGCCGAGATGAAGGCGTCCTGCAACGCGTCGGCGGCTTCTTCGGGATCACGTACGGTGCGGAGCGCTACCGCCCACATTCGGTCGCGATGCCGCCGGACCAGTTCGCTGAACGCATGCGGATCTCCGGCGGCGTGCGCCTGTATGAGATCCGCATCCGTGGGTATGGCTGCGGTCACCCGGGAAGCCTACTAAGTGATCGACTACGTCAAGCAGCAGGTAAGAAGCTCACTTCACCCAACTGGGTCATGTGCTTTCCGTTGTCGATATCGGCCAGCTGGGTGATCCAGACGATGAAGAACTTGCCGTCGGCTGGCGCGGGCAGGCTGATGGTCGACTCGCCCTCGCCGACATCGGCGGCGGCGAGCTCCTTGGTCTCGTCCAGGCCGGCGTCCTTCGAGTCGGCCGAGAGGATCTTGACCTTGGTGCCCGGCTTGTCCGAAGTGATCTTGACCTGCGCGAGCTTGATCGGATCCTTGAAGGAGAAGACCAGGCCGACGCCCGGTTTCACCGTCGGGAACTGCTGCTTGTACTGCTCGGTGCGCCAGAAGGTGCCGGGGTCGCCGTCGGCCGCGTTCTTGGCGCGGCCCGGGTTGTCGCCAGCGCCCTCGGGGTTGTAGACGTTCACCGCGGCGGGTTCCACGGCCTGCCCGACACCGCCACCCTGCGCGGGCGGAGGCGCGGGCTGCTGCTGCCCGCCGTCCGGCGGCGGGGTCGACGAAGCGGACGGCGCCGCGACGTTGACCTTGGGACCGGTGGCGTCGGGGTCGGACTGGAACAGGCTGATCGCCAGCATGCCGAGCCAGGCCAGGATGCCGACCACGGCGACGACCAGCACGGTCACGCCCAGCGCCAGCTTCTTGCGCCGCGCCGCGTCCTTGACCGGCTTCTTCGTGGTCCAGATGGTGCCGTCCGACTCGGGCTGGCCCTCTTCGGTGGCGCCGATCGCCTTCATCAGCTGGGTGCGTTCCTCGGCCTCGGCGACCTGGCCGAGCACGCTGAGGATGGCCGCGCTGGTGCGGATGCCGCCGTGGCCGCCGTCCTCGATGGTGCGCACGGCCAGCGCCGACAGCTCGACCGGCACCGAGGGCACCAGCGAACGCGGCGGCACGAGCCTGCCGCCAGGGCCTTGCGGCGCTGCCGGGATGGCGGCCGGCCCGCCGGGCAGCGCCCAGCGGCCGGTCAGCAGCAGGTAGAGCACCGCGCCGAGCGCCTTGACGTCATCACGCAGCGTCGCGTCCGGCAAAGGTCCTGGGAAGGCGAGCTTCAGCGCGCCGTCGGGCGTCAGCCGGAGCCGCTGGGGGTGATCGAGGCCGAGCACGAGGCCGTTCTGGTGCGCGCGCTCGACCGCTTCGGCGAGCTGCTGGACCATGCGGGCGGCCGCTGCGGGCGCCACCGGGCGCTCGGCGACGAGGTCGACCAGGTCGCTGCCCTTGGTCCACTCGGCGACCACCACGCCGAGCAGTCCCTCGGTGGAAGTGATGCCACTGCCGAGACTGAGCACGTCGAGCACGCGGGCGACGCCGCCATGCCCGAACTTCGCGCCGTGCGCGGCGCGGTCGAGGGTGCGACGGGCCAGGCGGGCCGCCTCGGCGTCCGCCGGGTCACCCACCAGCAAGGTCAGCGCGACATCCCGGCGCAGCTGGCCGTCGCGGGCACGCCACAGGTGCGCGCCTGCCCGCTCATCGATGCCGAACTGCGCGAGCAGCCGGTACCGGCCGTCACCGACCACCCGGCCAGGCGCCAGCGAACCACCCTGCGCGCGAACGCCCGCAGGATTGGGCGCGCCCGCCTGCTCGCTCCGTCTCGTATCCACGCTCACTCCCGATATCTCCCTGACCGAGGGTACGGGAATACGACGCGTGGTCGCGGGTTATCTGTGCGTCAATCGTTATTTGCGCTTGATCAGACGAGTGAATCTCGACGTGGCCGGCGCCAGTTCCTCGACCTTGAGCGCGACCAGCACACCGAACGACACCACGATGCCGACGATGCCTTGCAAGATCAACTTTACCCAGGCCTGCAGAATCGGCCCCAGCGAGTCTGGCACGAGCAGCCCGACGACGTACGCGGCGCCGACGCCCGCCCCGCTCGCGACGACGGTGAAGAGGATCACGCCGAGTACCCGCTTGCTCCGGAGGTTACCGAGCGTCACCCAGAGCCACACCTGACCGAGGATCGCGCCGACCACGAAGGTCAGCCCGTTGACCATCATCGCGCCGAGCACGATGTGGTCGCCGTCGAGCAGGCCCTGGCACATGTACAGCAGCGGGACCTTGACCACGGTCATCACGATCATGATCAGCGTCGGCGTCCGCGCGTCCTTCATCGCGTAGAACACCCGCAGCTGGAGCATGACCAGCGCGTACGGCAGCAGCGCGAACGCGCAGATCGCCAGCGCCGAGCCCAGCCGCGACGCCGCCTCCGGCGTGCTCTTGCCGAAGCTGAACAGCGCGACACCGATGGACGAGCCGACGATCGTCAGCACCGCCGAGATCGGCACCAGCATCACGGTCGACAGCCGCGAGGCATAGGACAGGTCGGCGACGAGCTTCTTGTGGTCGCCGTCGGCCGCCGCCCGGCTGAGCCTGGGCATGATCGCGGTCAGCAGCGAGACGCCGATGACGCCGTACGGGAGCTGGAACAGCAGCCACGCGTTGCTGTACGCGGTGACGCCGCCCTCGCTGCCGCTGGTCAGCACACGCGTGTTGATCGTGTAGCCGACCTGGCTGACCGCGACGTAGCCGAGGATCCAGAGCGCGAGCCCGCCGAACTCCTTCATCTGCTTGTCGATGCCCCAGGCCCACTTGAACCGGAAACCGGTGCGCAGCAGCGGCGGCACGAGCATCACGGCCTGCGCCACGATGCCCGCGGTCACGCCGACGCCGAGCACGAGGAGTTTCGTGTCGCCGAGTGAGACCGGGTCCAGCGAGATGTCGCCGGGCAGGATCGCCACCACGACGATCGTGAAGATGACCACCAGGTTGTTGATCACCGGCGCCCAGGCGGCCGGCCCGAAGTTGTTCTTGGAGTTCAGCACGGCCGAGAGCAGCGCGAACATGCCGTAGAAGAAGATCTGTGGCAGCAGCAGGTAGGCGAACGCGGTGGTCAGCGCCGGGTTCGCCTTGCCGGAGGTGTCGACGTACAGCGCGGTGAAGGCTGGCGCGGCGATCACCGCGATCACCGTGCCGACCAGCAGCAGGACACCGGCGACCGTGATCAGCCGCTGGGTATAGGCCTCACCGCCGTCCTCGTCGTCCTGCGCGCGGACGAGCAGCGGGACGACCACACTCGCCAGCACGCCACCCATCAGCAGCTCGAAGACGATGTTCGGCATCGTGTTGGCGACGTTGAACGAGTCGTTGGCGACGCCGGCGCCGATCGCGGCGACCAGCATCAGCTTCCAGAGGAAGCCGGTGATCCGGCTGATCAGCGACGCGATGGCGATCTTGCCGCTGGTCTTGACCAGCGACGGCGCCTTCTTGTCCGGTTCCTTTTCCCCAGGACGGACGAGCGGGAGGTCGACCCGCTGCATGACCTGGGTGGCGAGCGCGTCGTACGGCCGCAGCACGTCCGGGTCGGCGACGGGCCAGCGCGAGCCGACCGGGACGCCGGGGATGCGCGGGATGAACTGGGTCGCGTCCGGCTCACCACCCGCGGAGGGCGGCGGGACCGGCGCGGGCAGGTTGTCACGGTTCCACGGCCGGACCGGACCGGAGCGCGGCGCCTGCTGGCCGCGGCGCGGCGCGGGCGGCGGTCCCTGGGGGGCGGCGGCCTGCTGCCGGGTCGGCGGCGGATTTTGGGGTGGTTTCTGTCGGGTCGGGACCGGCTTGGCCGAGCGGATCGGCGGCAGCTGCGGTGGCTGACCCTGCGCCGGGCGGCTCGGCTGCGGCAGCGGCTTGAGCCTGCGCGTCTCCTCGTCTCGTGACGGTGTGACACGGCGGCGGCCGTCCGGCGGCGGCCCGGCAGGTGGCTGCGCAGGCGGCGGCTGGCGGCGTTCTGGCTGGTCAGAGCCTGGACGAGGAGGGCGTCCGGCACGCTCGGGTGGCACACCCGGTCCTCTGTTCAACGTGCGCCCAATCCTCAGCCGGTTTCGTCGTCGACCCAGGGTAGTCGGCGCGGCCCGAAAAGGCTCAAACCCTAGTGGCCTTGCTCTCTTTGATCCTCCGATAGATGCGACGCGAAGACAACAGGAGTAAAGCCGCGCCCGCGACGATGGTGACGATCAGCGTGAGCGTGCCGTACTCGTTGGAGCTGAGCTCGAATTTCGCCGTGCTGCCGAGCCGGGTGCCCGCCGGGGTGCTCAGCGAGACGTCGACGCTGAACCGGCCCGCCCGCAGCGCCTCGATCGGGACGAGCTGCTGCCGCTTGGCGTTGGCCGGGATGGACCGCGGCGCGATCTCGTTGGGCGAGCGCAGGCCGGTGCTGTTGTTGAGGCCGATCTGGACGGTCATCGCGACCGGCAGGTCGTTGGACAGCGTCACCGGCAGCGGCGACGAGCCCGAGGTCAGCGAGAAGCGCTGGGTCGGGTTGACCACACCGACCTGGCTGGTGAGGTTCGCCAGCTCACCGCGCGCGTTGCCGGTCGCCGCGGGTATCCCGCCGCCCGCGGTCCGCCAGGCGCCGGAGGTGGCGCGGATCAGGCCGTCGCGGACGGGTGTGACCAGCTCGGCAGGCTTGACCTGCGCGGTCGGGTCGACCGTCATGGCCGAGGTGAAGTTGGTGATCGAGGTGTCGATGTCGGTCAGCGCGCCGGTGAACTCGGCGGACGGCGCCGTCGCCAGGTCCTGCGAGGTGTTGTTCGGCTCCGCGGTGGCCGACGGCTTCGAGGTGAGCGAGTCCTTGAGCGAGACCGGCGAGATCATGCCGCTCTCGGTGTAGCCGGTGAGCGTGCGCAGCATGGTGATCAGCTCGGGCAGCGGCGCGCTCCAGCGGTGCGGCGGCGCGACCACCAGTCGGCCGGGATTCGTCTGGCCCTGGCCCAGACCCGCGCGGAAGGCGATCGCGGCGAGTCCGTTCTGCGTGGAGACCGCGGGCTTGGCCGCCGCGTTGTTGGGCTTGTCGCCGACGCTCAGCGCGGCGGAGGTCAGCGAATCGGCGGGCTGGACGTGCAGATCGGAGCCCGCGAGGGTGACCGGGGTGTCGAGCTGCTCGGTCGACTGGACCCGGTTGGACTCGGTGATGATCGTCTTGATGCCCGCCGAGGTCAGCGCGCCGATCGTGGCCGAGTCGAGCGGGCCTTCCGGCCAGAGGGTGTTCTCGACGGGTACCGCGTTGAGGATCGTTTCCAGCACCGCGGTCTGGTTGGCGGCCTTGGTCACGAGCTCGCCGTCGGCCTGCTCACCGTTTTTGACCGCCGAGAGCACGGACAGGTCGGCGTCGGCGAACGGGAGCGGGACCATGCAGTGGCCGTTGACCAGCTGCTTCAACGTGCCGAGCCACTGCTTCGCCAGCTCGGCGCCGCGTCCGGTGATCGGGCTGCCGCCGGTGCGCACCAGGTAGCCATGCGACATCGCGTCGATGATCGAGACGAGGTCGGGGTCGACCGCGAAACACAGCGAGTTGAACAGCTTCGAGTCGTCTTGGATCGTCTGCGCGGCCTTGAGCAGCGAGTTCAGCCTGCCGCCCTGGTCGAGGTCGTCGGCCAGCTGGTCGTTGTCCAGCGTGAGCTGGCTGTGGAACGGCCAGGTCGCGACGTGCGGGACGCTGCTGGTGAGCGGCCACAGGATGGACAGCTGCGCGGCCTTCGCCTGCTTGTCCGGCGCCTGCTTGCCGGGGATGCCGAGCACGGGCAGCAGCATGTTGAGCGCGGCGAGCCTGGCCTGGCCGCCGAACTCCGGCACCCCGTTGATGTTGACCAGCAGCGGGAACACGCCGATCTTCGACGGCTTGAACGTGGTCAGCGGCACCGTGATGTTCAGCGGGGCGGACGCGCCAGGCTCGAGCACGTCGGTGACCTCGGTGAACTGCGAGACACTCGCGTCGGTCGGCGTGGTGCCCTCGACCGACTCGGTGAACTGCCGCTCGGTGGTGATCCGCTCGCCGAACTGCAGCCGGACCTGCAGCTTCGAGAGCTTCCGGTCCCCGATGTTGGTGACCTTGCCGCTGATGTTCAGCGTGGTCGAGTTCGAGGTGAGCACCCTGGGGTTCATCTGCTCGACGTCGAAACGGAGCCTGCTCGGTTCCTGGCGCGGCTGCGGCTGCGCGGCGTGCGCGCCGAAGAGTCCTTGGACGAGCAAGAAGCAAATGGTCAAGCAGATGGCGGCGAGCCGCTTCACTCGTTAGCTCCCTCAGCGGCAGGGGATTCGTGCGAGAACAGCTCGCGGGCCTTGCGGACCAGCTTGCGTTCGTCGGCGTAGGCGAGTTTGGTCTCCAGGTCGGTGACCGGGAACCAGGCTACCTCGGTGACTTCGACGTCCTCATCGGACAGCTCGCCGCCGACGGCTTCGAGCAGGAAGTGGTGGACGGTCTTGTGCACCCGGCGGCGGTCGGCGACGAACCAGTAGTCGATCGCGCCGAGCGGCTCGATGACCTGCGCGGAAATGCCGGTCTCCTCCTTCACCTCGCGCATGGCGGTCTGCTCGACCGTCTCGCCGTCTTCGATATGTCCCTTGGGCAGCGACCAGAGCAGTTTGCCGTGCCGGTCGAGCCTGCCGATCAGCACCGCGTTCTCCCGGTCGGCGTCCATGACCAGGCCACCAGCCGAGGTCTCGTCGACCGTCGTCAGCCTCCTGCCGCGCTGGCGCCTCCGCCGGCGGCCCGGCTTCGAGGCACCGGTGCGACCGGCCGATCCAGACATGCTGCGATGCTAGAGCAAACGGCGGCGTCGCTACCCTGGCTCTCCGTGTCCGTGTTGATCGGTGCGCGTAGTAAGTGCACCCCTTTCGTGGTGGGATTGCAGTGAACGAACTAGTCGCCATGCAGAATGCGGTGACCGAGCTGATGCGTATCTCCCCACTGGCGGATGAACTGGCTGGCCTTTTCAGCAAGGCCGGTCACAAGCTGTATCTGGTCGGCGGCAGTGTCCGCGACGTCATGCTCGGGCGTGGTTCGCACGATCTCGACTTCACCACCGACGCGCGGCCGCAGCAGGTGCTCGACATCGTGCGCGGCTGGGCCGACAACATCTGGGAAGTCGGGATCGCCTTCGGCACCGTCGGGGTGACCAAGCAGGGCTCGCTGCTCGAGATCACCACCTTCCGCGCGGACAGTTATGACCGGGTGACCCGCAATCCCGAGGTCACCTTCGGCGACACCATCGAAGAAGACCTGCTCAGGCGCGACTTCTCGGTCAACGCGATGGCCATCGACTTGGCGGCGAAGAAATTTGTCGACCCCTACGACGGCATGTCCGCGTTGCGCGACCGCCTGCTCGACACGCCCGCGACGCCGCAGGAGTCCTTCGCCGACGACCCGCTGCGCATGCTGCGCGCGGCCCGGTTCGCCGCGCAGCTCGGGTTCACCCCGGCGCCGCGCGTGGTCAAGGCGATGACCGAGATGGCGGGCGAGATCGACCGGATCACCGCCGAGCGTGTGCAGGCAGAGCTGTCGAAGCTACTGCTGGCCGACGACCCGCGGCCGGGCCTGGAGCTGATGGTCGACACCGGGCTGGCCGAGCGGGTGCTGCCCGAGGTGCCCGGCATGCGGCTCGCGATCGACGAGCACCACCAGCACAAGGACGTCTACCAGCACTCGCTGACCGTGCTGCGGCAGGCGATCGAGCTGGAGAAGACGCACGAGCCGACCTCCGAGCCGGATTTGATCCTCCGGCTGGCCGCGCTGCTGCACGACGTCGGCAAACCGCGCACGCGCGAGTTTCAGCCGGGTGGTGGGGTGAGCTTCCACCACCACGAGGTGGTCGGCGCGAAGATGGCCCGCAAACGTTTGCGCGAGCTGAAGTACTCGAAGGAGATCATCGAGTCCGTCTCGCAGCTGGTCTTCCTCCACCTGCGGTTCCACGGCTACGGCAAGGGCGAGTGGACCGACTCGGCCGTCCGGCGCTACGTCACGGACGCCGGTGACCTCCTCCCCCGCCTCCACAAGCTCGTCCGCGCCGACTGCACCACCCGCAACCGGCGCAAGGCGGCCGCGTTGCAGGCGACCTACGACCAGCTCGAAGAACGCATCGCCCGCCTGCGCGAGCAAGAAGACCTCGCTCGCGTCCGTCCCGACCTCGACGGCAACGCGATCATGGAGCTGCTCGGCCTCCAGCCGGGTCCCCAGGTCGGCCAGGCCTGGAAGTTCCTCAAGGAGCTCCGCCTCGACCGCGGCCCCCTCGACCACGACGAAGCGGTCGCCGAGCTGCTGAAATGGGCCGCCGCCAACGGCATCACCCCACCTGCCTAGGACCTCGTAAAACCCCGAAAGTGGCTTTCGTCAGGTCTTATCTGACGAAAGTGGCTTTCGGGCTATCACATCTGACCAAAGCCACTTTCGGGGTTTGGCGTGGGCGGAGCCGGAACATCGGGGGCGGGGTTGTGGGTACGGTTGGGGCTCATGGGGCACGAAGTGGACGCGCTCGTCGCGGCATCGGCCGGGCTCAGGCTTGGCGAGGAACTGACCGAGTACCTGCGGGATGAGGGTGAGCGGAAGGTCTACGACCAGCCGGCCGCCTTCACCGCTTTCGTGCGCGGCGGCGGGAACGTCGAGCTGTACGAGCGGCTGAGCGACGCGCTCGCCGCCGGGTACGACGAGACGAAGCCCGACGCGTTGCTGGATGTCGGCTGTGGTGACGGGCTCGCGGTCGTTCCGGCATTGGACCGGGCGCAGCACGCGCCGCTCAGGGTCGATCTCGTCGAGCCGTCTGAGGCGTTGCTCAAGGACGCCAAGAAGGGTGTGCCCGGCGCGCAGGCCTGGCAGATGACCGCGCAGGAGTTCTTCGCGCGCGACGATGAGCAGCGGTGGGACGCGGCGCAGGCGACGTTCTCGTTGCAGTCGGTCGTGCCGGAGGATCGGCCGTCCGTGCTCAAAGCGTTCCGGGAGCGGGCGACGCGGCTGACCATCGCCGAGTTCGACGTGCCCGTGTACGTCGAGGGCACGCCGGAGCATCTGGTGTCGATGGTCAAGCGCTACGAACGCGGGATCACCGAGTACGGGGCCGACGCCTCGCTGGTCGCGCAGGGTTTTCTGCTGCCGGTGCTGCTCGGGCAGATCACGCCGTCGGTCGCGCGGACCAACTGGGAGCAGCCCGCCGCGAAGTGGGTCGAACAGCTCGAGGCCGCTGGGTTCACAAACATCGAAATCGAGCCGCTGGCCGACTACTGGTGGGCGCCTGCGGTGTTGATCAAAGCTGCTTAGAGCGGGATTTAGCAGGCTTTATCCCGGGAAAAGCGCCCGGGATAAAGCCTGCTAAATCCTCGTGAGCGCGCCGGACTCGAGGTGACGGCCGACCGGGTGCGGCAGGACGTAGGCGACCGCGCCGCCGGGCATCCCGTTCCACGGCGCGGTGATGCCGGTGAGCACGCGCAGTGGACGTTGCACCTGGTAGGAGCGGTGATCGCGCTCGCGGTCGTAGGCGAGTGACGTCTCGACGAACCGGGCCGACTCCGGGTGCACCAGGTTGCCTGCCTCGTTGCCGAAGCGCTGGATGGTCGTGCCCGCGGGCAGCACCACGAGCCGCTTGTTGCTGAAGAAGTTCAACGGCGGCTCGCCGCGCAGCGGCAGGATCGGCCAGTCGGCCGGGTTGTCGTGCTCCTCGGCGCCCGCGACCGCGCGGACCGGGTACAGCAGGAGGGTGCCCAGCAGGAAGCGGGCCGCTTCCTCGATGCGCGGGAAGTAGGTCGGCTCGTCGGACGGCGGCCGCGAGACCTCCCAGCCCAGGTCGGTCTTGCGCAGCGACCAGGCGCCCTCGACCAGTTCGCCGATCCGGTACGCCGTGTCGGACACGCCGTGCTCGGCGAGGCGCTGGTGCAGCGCGTCGAGGATGTCGGCGGCGCGGGCGTCGCGGTCCGGTTCGTCGCCGCGGGCGAGCTTGTCCTGTGACGGCAGGTCTTCCGGGGTCTGCGGCGGGTACGGCTGGCCGAGCAGATGCGCCTCGGCGGTCGCGCGCAGACGCTCGCTGACGTACGGGGGGCGGAAGCCCTGCGAGCGGATGTGGTCGACCAGCTCCGGCTCCGGCGGGATGCCGCCCTTGCGCAGGTAGTGCGGCACCGCGGCTGGCCAGATCCAGGTGCCGTCGGTGTGGAAGGCGTTCGGGACGTCCGGCGGCGTGTTCGGGCTGAACACGTCCGGCAGCGGGCCGGGCCTGCTCATTACCACCGGCGAGCGGAACAGGTAGTCGAGCACGCCTCGGACCGCCTCCGGTGGCACCGGAGGGCGGTTGACGACTGGGCGCTCGCCCTCGTTGTGCGCGTCGACGGGCTTCGCGACGCGGAAGGTCACGTTCAACGGCCTGCCCGCGTGCACCGAAAGCCACGACGGCACGCGCTCGCGCGGGAAGTTCGCCAGCTCGCCGACGTAGAAGCGCTGGTTGGGCCTGCCGCCCTCGTTCGGCGGCTGCCGCCAGTCCGGCTCGGTGTCCGGGTCGAAGTCGAAGTCGAAGCGCGACTGGGAGTCGAGCGTGAAGGTGCCCTGGAACCAGGTGCCCGCGCCGGGCTCGTACATCGCCGCACGTAGCCGCACGAACAGCGTCGACAGCTGTGGCGGCGCGGCGATGGCGACGGTCATCGGGCCTTCGTCGTCCTCGGCGACGGCCCTGATCTCCAGCTCGGCGTAGTCGCCGACCTGGCGGAACTGCGCGGCGACGCGCAACCAGCCGGTCGGCAGCTCGCGGACCAGCGTGCGCCCGATCTGCTTGAGCAGGCTTCCCTGGTCCTCGCCGCCGGGCTTCGGCCGGCCTTCGTCGCTCTCGATGAAGTCGTGGCGCGTCTGCCACAGCGCGGTCAGGTTCTCCGGCGCGGTGGTGGTGCTGAAGTCGGTCAGCCCGAGTTCGTGCGCCCTGGTCTCGTCGTGGCCGGTCCACCGCAGTGTCAGCTCGTGCTCGCCTGCCTGGGGCGCGACCTGGTAAAGCTCGTCGTCGTAGCGGCAGTGGGTCTGCAGGCTGAAGGTCGCTGAGGCCTCGGCCTCCGGCACGACCTTGGCCTGTGTCCCGTTCCAATCGACGTCGAAGCCGGCAGGCACATCTTCACCCGGCAGGGTGACCAAGAGCAGCGTGCCGTCCTCGGTCGACCGTTGCGTCCGGAATACGCGGTCACCCCATACCGCGTATAAACCGTCCGGGCGTTCGGCGGCCTCCACCAGGTAACGCACTTTGTCCCCTCCAGTGCAGCTAAAGCTGCTTCAAATCTAGTCGGCCGGGTACCGGCTCACTCGGCGGTCGTCACTTTTCGTGCCGACTCCGAACTCGGCCAGTGCGTCATCGGCCAGTCTTTCGATGGCTTCTCGCAGCTCTAATCGATTCAGCCAGCTACTTTGCAACGCTTCTTCGCCGTACATCGCGCCCACGAGGTTGCCGCAGATCGAGCCGGTCGAGTCGCTGTCACCGCTGTGGTTGACCGCCGCGAGCAGTGCCGTGTTCGGGTCGCCGGTGTTCAGCGCGACGTACACCGACATCGATAACGCTGTCTCGCCAATGTTGCCCTGGCCTAGGCTTTCGACCCGTTCGGGCGTCGGCGGCCCGTCCAGCTTCAACGCCGCTTCGAGCGCGGTCAACTGCTCTTCGTGCATGCGGTGCTTCACGAGTTCCTTGATGGACACATCGACCGCGTACCGCAGGGGAACTCCCGCGAGGAGCTGCTGGACGATCACCGCGAACGCGCCGGACGACAGATACCCGCTGGGGTGACCGTGCGTGAGCGCCGCGCTGTCCGCGCCCAGCTCGAAGACCTCGGCCGGGTCATCGGACCACAGCGCGATCGGCGCCGCGCGCATCACGCCGCCGCAGCCCTTCGAGTTGTTGACCGGCCGGTCAATGGACGGCTGGATACCCGTCCGGCCGTAAGCCTCCAGCTCGCCGAAACAGGTCAGACCCGGCGCGCGCCTGCTGAACAGCTCGGCGACCGTGATCAGCCAGCCGTCCGGTTCCTCGCTGGTGTTTTTCGGCCCGCGCGCGCGAGTCCACGGGACACCTTGGGTATGCAGCCAGCGCTGGTAGGCCATTTGCAGCGCGTGCACCACGTCGCCGCCGTTGATCCGCGCCCGCAGCAGCGCTTCCAGCGTGAACATGGTCATCTGGGTGTCGTCGGTGATCTTGCCGATGCCGCCGTACGCCTCGATGAAATCGGTGATGCCGTCCGGCCCGGCGATTTCGCGGATGCGGTCGATCGAGTCGAACTCGGTGGCCGCGCCGAGCGCGTCACCGATCGCACCGGCCAGCAGGCTGCCACGGAAACGAGAGCTCAGGTTCATGACGCGGCCGCCGGATAGCGCCGGAACCACTCCCCGCCCGGCGGGTTCGGGCCGAACTCCGCGCGCAGGTCGTCGGCGACCTGCGCGATGACGTCACGCAGCTCCAGCCGGTCGAGCCAGGAAGCGCGGATCGCCTGCTCGCCGTGGATCGCGCCGGCGAGGTTGCCCGCCACCGACCCGGTCGAGTCGCTGTCGCCGCTGTGGTTGACGGCCACGAGCAGCGCCTCGTCCAGCGTGCTTGTCGCCAGTGTCGCGTAGACGCCGATGGCCAGCGCGGTCTCGCCGACGTTGCCGCCGCCGAGTGTCGCGACCTTCTCCGGTGTCGGCGGTCCCTGCTGGGCCAGCCGGATCGCCTGATCCAACGCCACGGTCTGCTCCTCGTGTCCGTTCCAGGTCGCGAGCTGCGCCTTCGCCACGTCGACGGCGGCGAGCAGCGGCACCTCGCGCAGCAGCTGCTGGATGATCACCGCGAACGCGCCTGCCGACAGGTAGCCGCTCGGGTGGCTGTGGGTCAGCGCGCCGCTCGCCGCCGCGAGCGCGAACACGGCGGCCGGATCGTCCGACCACAGCGCGATCGGCGCGGCACGCATGACGCCGCCGCAGCCCTTCGAGTTGTTGATCGTGCGTGTGAAGGTGGCCATTTCGCCGGTCTGCGCGAAGCCTTTCAGCGCGAAGAAACAGGTCGAGCCCGGCGCGCGGCGGTGGAACAGCTCGCGATTGGTCATCAGCCAGCCGTCCGGACTTTCGCTGTGTTCGTACGGTCCGCGCGCCCGGTACCAAGGCACGCCTTGGGTGTGCAGCCAGCGCTGATAGCCCAGCTGGAGTTCGTAGTGCGTGTCGACCTGAGCGCCGCGCCGCAAGCCCGCGTGCGCGCGGATGATCGCGTCGGCGGTCGCGAGCGTCATCTGAGTGTCGTCAGTGATCGTGCCGAGGCCCTCGTACGCGCGGATGAAATCGGTCAGCCCGTGCGGGCCGGTCCGCTCGCGGATGCGGTCGATCGAGTCGGACTCGATGGGTGCGCCCAGTGCGTCGCCGACCGCGCCCGCGAGCAGGCTGCCACGCAGGCGATGGGCGGCGATCTCGGCGGACGGCGTCACGGCGACGGGCGCGCGGACGGTCGTCGAGGCCGAGCCGACCGACGGCGCGAGCACCTTCGAGTCGACCGGCTTGGCCGGATTGCGGGTGAGGAAGCGTTTGCCGTCCTCGTCGATCCCGATGAACAGCTCGAGCCGGTGCACCGAGACCGGCGGGTTCAGCGGCTCCGCCCTGCCGTCGACCACACGCTGTCCTTCGAGCAGCCGGGTCAGCGTGGCCAGGTCGTTCTCACTGATCCAGTGATCTCCGGCCACGGGTCATTCTCCCAACGGTGGATAGCGTTTCTCCCAGCGCTGCCGCTCGGTGTCGCCGTCGCCGAACGCGCCCCAGTGCGCGAAATGCCAGTACGCGTCCTCGGCCATGTTGTGCACCAGGCCGAGGCCTTCCAGCGACTCGACCCAGGCCGACGGCAGCTCCGGCACACCGAGGTGCGCGCCGAGCAGAGCGCCGACCAGCGCGCTGACGATCGGCGACTGGGTCATCGCGAGCGTCAGCGCGGTCCGCGAGTCGTAGTCGCGTTTCGCGGCCGCGAGCAGCGCGCGGGCGAGCACGGACGAGGGTGAACGGCCGTCGCCGAGCGCGTCGAGCTGGGTCTCGTCGTCGGCGGCGCGATCGGCCCGGAGGTCCACAATGGACTGGGCGACCGCGTTGCCCTTCTCCGCGATCTCTTCCAGCTTGATGTGGAAGGGATACGAGAAGTCCCGCTTCTCCAGCAGCTCGTGCAGGATTTCGGCGAGCAGCAGCACGCTGTCGGCGAGATCGGGGCCTGCCGCGGAGCCGATCAGCTCGCGGGCCACGTCCGGCACGATCGGGAAGTTCGTCGTCGTCCGGTCGCCGCCCGCGGTCGCCGCGGCCAGCGCGGTGGTCAGCAGGCTGGCGAACTCCTGCGGCGCCGGCGGGGTCTCACCGGCCGCGATCGCGAGCCAGCTGTCCGTCCGGGCAGGCGGCAGCGATGCCGGGACCGGGTTGCCGCGCTGGTATTTCGCGTCGAAGCCGAGCATGACGGATTCGGTCTGCGCGAGGAGTTGCCTGGTCAGGCCGCCCCAGCGCAGTGGGCCGTCGTCCGGGAACCGGCCGGCTTCGGCGGCCAGCCCGAGCGCCTCGCCGAGCGCGAAGCCGACGAACGCGCCGATCAGCTTGTCGCTGCGGACGCCGTATTTCATCCCGTTGTTGTGACGGCAGTATTTGCCGAACGTCCACGGCTCCGCGAACATGCTGCCGTCGGCTTCGTAGTGCTCGATCAAGCCGTTGGCGCGCAGATCGTCCGGCCAGGTCACCGGCTTGCCTTCGCGCCGGTTGGCCCAGTTCTGAGCGCAGATCGCGTACCCGCGCGCGTAGGACATCAGCTCGGTCAGCGTGAACTCGAAGCCATACGCCAAGGCTTCCTTGGCGTGCTTCGTGACGTAGTCGATCGGATTGGTGCCGAACTCCTCGCGCAGCTTCGTGCAGTGCTCGACGAACCGCGGGTCCACGATCGGCGCGACCTCGTCGACCGCAGGCCGCTCCGGGCCGGAGACCTCGCCGAACTCCGCCGCTTCGACGACGGCGTTGAGCAAAGGGCTGCCGTTGTTCAGCACCACACCGCGCTCGGGGAACTCCCGGCGAAGGGCTTTCACCTGGACACGACGCCAGCTGGTGATCTGCTCTGGCAGTTTCGACCATGACGTGAACGCCATGACGTGGCCGCCCTTGGACAGCCAGACGCCGCCGTCCTGTTGCGGCACGACAAGTACCTCGACCTCGGGCAGCAGCCGCGCGAACTGCTCGTCGCCGACCCAGCCTCGTGCCCGGTACGCGAGCAGCCGCTCCGCGGCCGTGCGCGGGGTCGGGAAACCCTTCCACATCGGGCCGGTCACGTACTCCGGGTTCTCGCGGCGCGGCCCGTTCGGCAGCCGGTCCAGCGAGATCTGCTCCCAGTGCAGGATCGCGCGCACGGGCGCGGGCCCGAAGGTCGCCTCGTCCCATTCGGAGTCGACGACCGGGAATTCGTCGTAAATCGGCTCAGTCACGGGGGTACCGGCGCTTCCACTCGTCGGGCTTGCGGAACAGCGACGAACCACGGTCGAAGTGGAAGTACGCGTCCGACGCGAGGTTTTCGATGACGTCACGCAGTTCGAGCTGCTCGACCCAGTGCTGTGGCAGGCCGGGCACGCCCGTCCGGGCGCCGAGCAGCGCGCCGGCGAGCGCACCGGTCAGCGCGGTCCGGCCGTCGTGCATGACCGAGCGGCGGAACGCGCGCTCGGGCTCGTTCTCGAACCCGGCGACCGCCGCGAAAGTCCGGCCCAGCACGGAAACCGTGCTCCGGCCGTCGCCGACCGAGTTCGGGTGCGCCAGCGCGGGAAGCCCGGTCCGGCCGTAGCGCGGCAGGGTTTCCTCGGTCATCGCGCGAAGGTCGTGCCAGGCGGGATCGAGCACGTCACGGCCGACGAGCCAGATCGGGAAGCTGAACGCGTCCTTGGTCAGCACTTCCTGGAACACATGCGCCAGGTAGGCGGCCCCGTCGAGATCGGCCTGCTCGTGATGGGTCAGCCCGGCGATCGCTTTGGCGGCGCTGCGTGGGTTTCCCGTCAGGTCGTCGCCCCTGGTCAAGGCAGCGGGCAACGCCGCGAGCAGCGCGCCCGCGCCGGTCAACGGCAGCGTCGCGGTGCCGGTCGCGAACGCGCGGATGGCCGCGAACTCGGCGGGGTCCGGGTCGCGCTGATCGAACAGCCTGCTGATCTTGACGAGCCAGCCGTCGGCCTTGGGGAACGGAATGCCCTGGGTGTGCAGCCAGCGCAGCAGCCCGTTCCGGACGGAGCGCGGCAGCTTGGTCAGCTGCTTCGGGTCCTCGCGATGCGGGCTGCGCATCGCGCCTTCGGTCATGAACAGCAGCTGCTGCGTCAGCGGGCCGATCCGTTTCGCGGCGAGCGGCTCTTTGATCTCCTCGGGAGTCCGGCCCTGCGTCTGCAGTCCGAGCGACTCTCCGATCGCGAAACCGACGTAAGCGCCGACGATCCGGTGCCAGCCGTAGCGGAAGCCAAGTCCGGCCTCGGGGTGGAATTTGCCGAAGTTCTCGACCCGGCGGACCGCCCTGCCCTCTTCGTCGAAGTCGAAGCGGACTCCGGCCGCGAGCAGGTTGACGATCTTGCCTTCGTAAGGCTGCTCAAGGCGTTTGACCCACGAAGCGGCTTCGACGATCTTGCGCGTTTCCGAAACGGTCAGCTCGTAACCGCGTGCGCGCGCCTGCTCGGCTTCACGCAGCGGCAGGTCGACGGGCGACGGCAAACCGATCTGCTGCGCGGTTTCCTGCGCGAGCTGGGCGAGCAGTGGGTCGGCTTCCGCGCAGTAGCCGGTCGCGTTGACCCGCTCGGCGCGCCGAGGGAAGCGGGCGAGGATGTCCGTGAGCTCGGTGAAACTGACCTTGTTTCCCGTGAAACCAGGCCCGCCGTTGATCACCAGGTTGGGCTTGTTCGGGTCCTCGGCCAGCGTCGCCGGGTCGATGCGCCAGTAGCCGTGCGCGTTCGACGGCAGCCGTTTCGTCGAGGTGTAGACCTGGAACTCGCTGGTCTCGGGGTTCCAGTTGGTCGACGGGATCTTGCCGGTGCTCTGGTCGAGGTCGATGAAGACCTCGCATTCGACCAGCCCGATCAGGAAGCGCTCACGGTCGAGCCAGCCGCCGTTGTGGAACTGCAGCAGTGTCTCGAGCTGGTTTTCGGCCGGAAGGTGACCGCGCCGCTTCGGGCCGACGGTGTACTTCTCGTTGAAGCGCTCAGTCTTTTGGCCGGTCGCGTCGACGGTCTCCCAGCCCGCGATCGCGGACTCGGAAACGCCGAGCCTGCCGAGGTTCGCCGCGGCGTACTCGGGATCGACCAGCTCGCGTTCCGCCTGCTGCCCCGGAATGGTCGCCGGGATGCTGAGCCCACCGGGGTGCGGATGCGAGATCCGCAGCTCACCGCTCGGCTCGCGGACGATCAGCGACGGCGGCGGGAAGATCTGCTTTTCGGTGCGACCCTCATCGAGATAGGCGATGTTGTTGTACGGCACCACCCAGCCCTCGGGGATGCGGATCACCTTGTCGCGCTCGGCGCGGACCAGGCCAGGGCCGTGAACGGCGGTGAGCCATTCCTCGACCTTCGCGACCGCCTCAGCCGGTTCCACTTACTCAGTCCCCTCGATGCTGCCGTCCGCCAAATGCTCGGTGATCGTCTTCGGCAGCACGTAGGCCACCGACCCACCGGGCATGTTCGCCCACGGGATGGTGATGCCGGTGATCACGTACAGCGGGCGCTGGAGCCGATAGACGCGCTCCACACGCTCCCGTTCCAGCGGAAGGGAGGTCGTCGCGAACCGTACTCCAGGGTGATGCACCAGGTTCCCTGATTCCTCCCCGAACCGCACGACCGTGGTGCCCGCCACGAGCTGGAGCAGGCGTTTGTTGCGCAGCAGCGTCAGCGGCGGCTCGCCGTCGGCCGCCTGGACCGGCCAGTCGCCGAGCTCCTTCGCGGTCTCCAGCGGGGTCTCGTGCCCGGCCGTCATCCGCGCCGGGTGCAGCAGCAACGCGCCGAGCAGGTGCTGCGCCGCGTCCTCGACGCCCTCGAAGAACCTCGGTGAGACGGGCGCGCCGCCCGCGTAGCGCGCGACCTCCCAGCCGTGCTGGGTGAAGTTGAGGCACCAGGTGTCGTCGGCGCGGGCGCCGAGCCGGTACGCCTCCGGCCAGACACCGTGCTCGCCGAGCCTGCGTACCAGCACCGCGAGCACTTCCTCGTCCTCGAGCCGCGGGTCGGGCAGGGTTTCGAGTTCGCTCGCGACGTCGCCGTCGGTCTTCGCCAGCTCGCCCCGGCTCGGCTTCGGCCGCGGCTTGCCGAGCAGGTCGGCCTCGGCGGTGCGGCGCACGAGCTGCTCGACATACGGCGGCTGGTACTTCTGCTCGCGGATGTGCGCGACCAGCTCGGGGTCGGGTGGCGTCCCGTATTTGCGCAGGTAATGCGGCACGGACGCGTGCCAGATCCAGGTGCCGTCGGTCTGATAGCTCTCCGGGACGGGCTCGCCGTCCGGCGCGAAGATGTCCGGGCCCGGCTCCGGGCCGGTGAGCACGGACGGCTCCCGCTCCAGGTAGGCCAGCAGATGCGGGATCTCCTCCGGCGGCAGCGCGGGCCGATCGACGACCGGTGGCTTGCCTTCTTCGTAGGCGTCGACGATCCGCGCGTGCCGGAAGACGATGCCGAGCGGCAGCCGCGCCTTGAGCCGCCACCAGCCGGGGATGTGCTCCGGCTCGCGCGGGCAGGTGGTGAGTTCCTCGGTGTACATCCCCGGATCGGGCTGGGTGCGCCAAGCAGGCTCGTCGTCGAGGTCGAAGTCGAACGCGAAGGTGCCGTTCGACTCCAGCGTGAGGCTCGCTTCCAGCCACGCGCCGCGGCCGGGTTCGTACATGCCACGGCGAAGCGTGCCGAGCAGCTCCGTGAGGTTCTCGGGGAGGTCGAAGGTCTTGGTGTCGGCACGGACGTCCAGTTCGGCGTGCTCACTGATGTTCCGGAAGCCGATCTCGATGCGCGCCCAGCCTTCGGGCGCGGCGCCGCGGACGAGCTTTCCGATGTGCACCAGCAGTTTTCGCTGCTCGGCCGGGGAAAGTGCCTGATTCGTGATGGTCATGATTCTCTGAGTCCAGCTTCCGCCGCCGCGGCCGAAATCTCGGCGCGCACTTGATCGAGCAGTTCAGGCGACGGCGGTTCGCCTTGGTAGGTCAAGGAGAAGGACCACTTGTCCGGCTCCTTGCGGTACAGGTGCAGCTTCACCGCGTCCTGCAGCTTGGCCACACCGAAGTCCTGGTCCCAGTCGTCGTCGAGTTTTCCTCGGCGGCTCAGCCCGAAGCGGTCACGAATGGCTTGGAGCTGTTCTTGGGTGAGTGAGCCGGTGAAGCTCGCGTAGTAGGCGCTCTCGACGGGCGGGCCGGTGCGAACAGGTGGCGGGGGCAACGGCGTCGGCTGCGCCGGAGTGGGCGAAAGCCACTCGTCGACCAAGGTCAGGCCCGCTTCGGTCGCTGCCGCGATGACCTGGTCACGCCACTGCCGGATGTGTTCCTCGGGCGGACGGATGCCTTCGTTCGAGACACCGAACGTCCAGCGCTCGGTGTCCGCGCGGCTCAGCCAGAGCTGCGGCCGGTAGGCCGGGCCGTGCGGCAGGTAAGTCTCGCCGAACTCGGTGTCTTCCTCGTCGGTGAGGTCGCCGTCTTCGCTCAGGCGGAGCTTGCGCTGCAGCGTCTTGAGCCGGTCGCGGTCGAGCGCGCCGGTGAAGGTCAACCGGAACAGCTGCTTGCGAGCCGGTTTGACGCCCGCCGGACGACTGGCCTCGGTGAAGCCCAGGTCGGCCGCCGCCGCGAGAACCTCGGCGCTGACCTCGGCCACGGTGTCCGTGGACGGTGCCTCGCCGAGGAATTCCAGCGCCACGGTCCAGCCGCCGTGCAGTCCCGTGTAGACGTTCAGCGCAAGGCGCCTGGTGGAGTCGTTGTGGAGGACCTTGAGCGCCGGGTCGCGCTCTTGCTTGTCCTCGATCGAACCGTGTGCCAGCAGGCCGAGCCGCTCGCGCAAGCTCTCGAACGGCGCGTCCCCGTCGAGCCGGACGTGCCAAGCACGCTGGAGCGCCCGGCCGCCGACCAGCGGCGGCGTCGCCGAGCGGTCGCCGAACCAGGCCAGCACCGCGTCGGCCTCGTCCGGCGTGATCAACACGAGGTCTTCGTCGACGCGGTCGGTCAGGTAGTACTTGCTGACCAGATCGGTCAGGTGCCAGGTGCCGTTCGCGTGGAAGACCTCGTCGACGTGACCGGACTCGGCGGGACGGCGCCGGATGAGGCCGGCCGGTCCCCGCGCGTAGCCGGTGTCGGCGAGTGCGTAGTACGAGATCTCAGTACTTGGCATTCGGGATCTCCTCCACGCCTTCCGGCACCTCGATCAGGTCGAACCACTCCTTCTGGAAGTCGTCCCACGCCTGCCGCTGCTCCGCCGAGATGAGCTGGTTGTTGGCGTGTTCGTACGCGTCGTGTGTCTCGCTCTTCACGTACCAGCTCTCCGGCGTGTGGTACTGGACCTCGAACTGCAGGCCGGAGACCGGGTCACGCCAGCGGGTGTTGATGCCCTGATAAGGCTTATCAGGGTTCAGCCAGGAGTTCTTGACCTCCACCGGCTCGTAGCCGGCGGCCCGGAGCATGGCGTCGGCCTGCTGCGCGCCCGCCGCGTAGTTCGCGGTGTCGAAGCAATAGGTGTAGCGGATGCCGTCGGGCACCGTGCGCAGCACGGAAACCGGGTCCTGATCCGGGTTCCGTGCCAGCACTTCCGCGACCTTCTGCTTGAGGCGGTCGTCGCCCTTGAGCTCGTACTTCAGGCCTTCGAGCTGAGCGCCGGGTATGGCGGCCTCGATGGTCTTGATGTGCGAGAGCACCCCGTCTTCGCGATGCGCGGCATCGGCGAACTGCGGGATGAACCCGTCGACGATCGCGTTGGTGTCGACGTCGAGCGTCAGGCCCTTCCAGTGCCAGCCGCTGTCGTCGATGACCGGGTCGGCGACCTCTTCCTTCGGCGGGACCGGCGGAGACTCGGGCGCCTCGGTGACGACCGGCGACTCGGGGTCGAGCCGCGGGTGCTCGGCCAGATCGTGCGGCTCGTGAGCCATCCCGTAGCCGCCGTGCTCCGGCGGCGCGTCGAGACCGGCGATCGGCCAGCCACGCTTGGCACGCTCGGGATCGTCGAAGCTGTCCTGACGCGGTTCGCCATCCAGCCCGAACAACGCGGGCGCGACCTCGCGGCCCAGCTCGCCTTCCCAGCGCTCGACCCAGTCGGCCAGGTGCGGGAACACCTCGTTCATCAACGCCTTGTCGATGAACCGGTACTTCGGGTGCGTCAGCGACGTGACGCCTTCTGGCGGGTCGGTCTCGAACCGCTCGCGGGCGCGCTGGGACATCTCGTCCGAGCGGATCTGGATGTCGAAGTCGCTCGGGTCGGGATCGAGGCCGAGCTTGTGCATCGAGTCGAACGGCCGCGCGTGCGGGCGGTTCGCGTCCTCGCCGAGCCACTCGCGCATCCGCGCGGCGGCCTCGGGGTGCTCGGCGTCGAGCTGCTCCAGCGAAGGCAATTCCTTGCGCTTGTTGGAGAAGAAGTTGACGCCGGAACCCTTGAGCCGCACGTCGGAGCCATCGATCGCGATGCCGTCCGCGCGCATCGCCTCGTGCAGGCTGGCCTTGAACTCGTGGAACTGCGCCGGCGTCATGCCCATCGGCGCCGCGCCGGAACGCCAGTTCTCGACCTGCTCTTCGGTGTACCCGAGGAACTCCATGTCCCGCGGCAGGATCCGGTAACCGCTGACCGGGTCGGTCGGCCAGGCACGCAGATCCGGCTGGTGCGGCGTGTGGTGCTCGCCGGTCGACAGGTCGAGCCGCCACGCGTCGTCGTTGCTGGAGCTGTTCGGCGAACGCCGCTGCATCGGCTCTTCTTCGAGCCCGAACAGGCGGACGCCAACCTTGCGGCCGAGCTGCTCTTCCCAGTGCTTCGTCCACTCGTCGAGCTCGCGGAACGCGTCGTGGAAGATCTTCTTGTCCACGAAACCGTGCTTGTGCGAGAACTCGCCAGGGCTGCCCTCGGACCGCCAGTGCTGCCTGGCGATCTCGACCATGCGGTCGGAGTGGAAGGACACGTCGTAGTCGCTCGGCTTGTCGAGGCCGAGCTTGTGCATCGCGTCGAACGGCCTGCGCACCGGGCCTTCGCCGTCGCCGAGCCACTCGGCCAGCCGCTGACGGCTTTCCGGGGTGTGCTCGATGTTGTCCATCCGCTTGGTCCAGCCCGAGCAGCCGCGCACCGCGGACCCGACGATCTGGACGAGCGCGTCCTCCGGCCGGATCCCGAACGGCGCGAGCACGTCGGCCAGGCTCGACTGGAAGTCCCGGAACTGCTCGGGCGTCATGCCGAGCGGTGCCTCGCCGTTGCGCCAGTTCTCGATCTGCTCGTCGGTCAGGCCGAGGAAGTCCATGTCGCGCTGGTTCAGCGGACGGTCGGACTCCGGGTCGTGCGGCCATTCCCGCTGGTGGCTGGGCTCGTGCGCACCGTACGGGGACTCGGGCGTGTGCGAGACGGTCGGCACCGGCCTGCCGTCAGGACCGATCCGCGACGGGCGGACGTCGTAGGCCGGTTCCTCGCGGGGCTTGGCGAACTCGACCCTCGGATCGGCCGGACGCTGCGGCGAGGCCTCGTCGTGCCTTGGCGCCGATTCGGGCCGGACGTCCTCGCGCGGCTTGGCGAACTCGATCCGCGGGTCGGCGGGACGCTCGGGCGTCGAGTGCTGAGACGTGGTCTCGTCGCGGGGCTTGGCGAAGTCGACACGAGGGTCTTGCCGTGTGACCGCCGGTGCTTCTTCGCGCGGCTTCGTGTGCTCGGCCGGGCGTGGCTCCTCGCGGGTGACCGCCGGGGCGTCCTCGCGGGGCTTCGCGAATTCGACGCGCGGGTCTGTCGGCCGTGCGTCTTCGCGGGTGACCGCTGGCGCGTCCTCTCGCGGCTTAGCGAACTCCGCGCGCGGATCCGCCGGGCGGGATGTCTCGGCGGGCCGAGCTTCTTCACGGGTGACCGCCGGAGCGTCTTCGCGGGGCTTGGCGAAGTCGACGCGGGGGTCTGTCGGGCGCGCGTCTTCGCGGGTGACGGCAGGGGAATCCTCGCGAGGCTTGGTGGCTTCCGCGTGTGGGTCGGTCGGGCGTGCGTCTTCGCGAGTGACCGAGGGCGTGTCCTCGCGCGGTTTCGCGAATTCGGCGCGCGGGTCCACCGGGCGTGCGGTTTCGGCAGGCCCCGCCTCCTCGTGCGTCTTCGTCGCGGTGTCTTCGTGCGCCTTCGCAGGCTCGGCCGTCGGCTGCTCGGCGGTCTTGTCCTGCGTCGGCAGTGCGTCTTCCTTCGCCGCGGCGTGCGAGCCGTCCGCGGAAGCCACCGGCTGGTCGTGCGTCTTGCTCGGCGAGGCCGCGCCGTCCGAGTGCTCCAGCGAACCGAACGGCAGCAGGTCGAGCTTGACCGGCGGATGCGGCAGGTTCATCAGCGTCCCGGACTGCGGGTCGATGAACGCCACGCCCTCCTCGGTGTGCACCGCCATCGCGACGTGGCCGAACGTCTGGCCGTCCGGGGTCTGGTAGAGCACGCCGACCACCGCGTGCGAGCCGATCGGCTCGTCGCGCATGGTGCGGATGACGCTGTCGTAGTCGCTGTGCGACTGCCATTCGCCGCCGAGCTGCTGCTGGACGTGTTCCAGCGTGCCCTTGGTGGCCATCTCGTGCGGCAGGATCGGCTCGGCGGTCACGTCGAGGCCGAGCAGGCGCTTGGCGTAGGCGACCACGCCGCGGGTGCAGTTGGTCTGGTAGCCGTCGTTGAACGCGTTCGGGTCGTAGAAATGCGGGTTGACCGCGCGCAGTTCGGGGTGCCGCTGCGCGACGTAGTTCGCCGCCTGCTGCTGGTTCGCCGTGCCCGCGTGGATGGCGGGCTCGCTCGGCGGGTTGGTCGCCTGTGCCAGCGGCGACCAGTCGTGGTTACCGGTCGCGCCGCCGTCGACGAGCCCGTCCGCCGAGGATTCGGCGCCGTAGCCGCCGGGGTGTTCGGTGGCTTTGCCGTCGAGCCGATCGCTGACGTTGTGCGCCTGCTCGGCCGGGGCGGGCGCGTCGGATTCGAGACGGGTGCCGAGCCGATCGTGCAGGTTGGAGGGCACTTCGGGGGTTGCGGAAGAGCGGTGCTCGTTGGTGCCGAGCCGCTCGTTGATGCGGTTGGAGCCATCGAGGTCGGCCGAGCGCGGCGCGGTGTCCGGCTTGACCGCCGAGGGGTCGTGCGTCGGCAGCACGCTGATGTTCGAGGCGTCGGCTGGCAGCTCGGCGAGCCGGTTGCGCATCGGGTCGACGACCGCGACGCCGTGCTCGGTGGTGACCGCCGTGACCATGTGCGTCTGCGGCGGCTGGCCGGACTCGAACGCGATGATCGCGCGCGAGTCGATCGGCTTGCCCGCCATCTCACCGAGCGCGCTGCTGAGACTCTCGTGCGCGGCCCAGTCGCCGCCGAGCTGACCGCGGACCATGTCCCGCTGCCAACGCGGGTCGCCGGGGTGCTCGTTGGCGTCCGCCACCGCGTGCGGGTTGTCGCCGCTGAGCCGCTTTTCCAGCGCCAGCACCGACTCGGCGCCGTTGGTCTTGCGGCCGTTCGCCGCGTCGCCTTCGCCCCAGTGGTTGCGGTTGATGCCCTCGACCTCGGGCAGCCGCTCGTGCAGGAAGCGGACCTGCTGATGCGTGCTCTGCGCGCTCTCGGCGTGGATGCCCGGCGTGTCGGAGCGGCCGTTGAGCGCGGACCAGCCTGCTTCCGGCTTCTGCAGCGACTGCCGGATGAGCTCCTGCTGGCGGGCACGCTCCCGGTCCTGATCGGTTTCGTGACTCCTGGACTGGCCGCCTTCCTGGCCATCCGTGCGCACGGTCGTCAGCCTCGACGAGACAGCGGACGTGCTCTCCGCCGCCGCGGACTGCTCGCGCCGCTCGGCGATCCGCTGCTGCGCCTCTTCCGGCGCGACCCACTTCGGGTGATCGGGGCCGATCTCCTCGGCGTGGATGATCGTCTGGATGACCTCGCCGTCGGCGTTCTTGATGAACTCCTTCTTGGTCACCAGCAGCTGGGTGCCCGGCTTGTAGAGCACCTCACGCTCGTTGGCCTTGGCGGCGATCCCGTCGATCTCGCGGCCGGTCTTCGACTTCACCCGCAGCTCGACTTCACCTTCGAACGCGCTGTTCTGGTGGTGCTCGTCGACCTTCGAAGAGCTCGAGAAACTGTGCTCGACGGTGACCTGACCCACCCTGAAGTGGTCGGAGGCCAGCTTCGCGGCCGCCTTGTCACCGTGGAAGTTCATCGTGCGGACGGTTTCGCCCTCATACGGCGGCAGCTCGTTGAGCCCGCTGATGATCGCGCGTGCCTGCGCGACGAGTTCGGGGGTCAGCCTGCCTTCGCGCAGTGCGGCGTTGAGGTTCGCGAAGACCTCGTGGTGCGTGTAGGTCCGTACCGCGTACGCGCCGTCGTCGGACATCCTCCCGAACGCCTCGACGTGATCGCGGATGGCGATCGCCTGGCGGTAGATCTCCTCGTGGCGGAGTTCCTGGCCGCGCAGGTCCTGTTCCATGTGGGTGTCGCGGATCGACTTGATGTCGTCCGGATTCTGGGTGTGGAACTTGTCGTTGCCGAGGTAGGCCTCGTCGGGGTGGATCCGGTCCCCCACCAGGCGCGCGGCTTCCTCCGGCGTCCGCTCGGACCACGGGGGCTCCTCCTCCGTGATCACCTCGCGCGTGGTGCCATCGGGTTCCTGCTGCCCTGGCTCCTCGTGGTGTGAGGTCTCAGCCTCGTCGTGCTTGGTGGTCTCCGGTTCGTGCTGCGTCGGTTCTTCGTGGTGCGCGGCCTCGGGCTCGTCGTGCCGTGCGTTTTCGGGCTCTTGCTTCGCGGGTTCCTCGTGCCGGGCGGCCTCGGGTTCCTGGCGTGCGGGTTCGTCGCGCCGATTCTCCGGCTCTTGGCGTGTCGGTTCCTCGCGGCGAGCTTCCGGTTCCTGGCGCGTGGGCTCGTCGTGCTTCGCGACCGGTTCTTCGTGGCGCGCGACGTTTTCCTCGACGCGAGGCGGAGCCGCTTGTTCCTCGCGACGAGGAGCGGCGGCTTCTTCCCGACGCTGCGGCGCGGGCTCTTCCACACGCGGCGGAGTCTGGTGCTGCTGCGGCGGGGCGTCGTGGCGCGTCGGTGCGGGCGGCTCGTTGAGGTCGCCCCGGTAACTCGGGAACGCCGGACCAGGCCGTTGACCTGGCCGTTCGAACACCGGAGGCGGCATCGGGGGACGCTGCTGCGGTGGCATCGGCCCGCGGCCCTGCCCAGGAGGCATCGGCGGGCGTGGTTGCTGCGGAGGCGGTGGCTGGAAACCCTGCGGCGGGCGCGGCGGCTGGCCACCGTTGCCACGGGGAGGAGGCGGCGGCACGGGACCGCGCTGCGGAGGCGGTGGAGGCACGGGACCGCGCTGGGGCGGCTGCGGTGGCATCGGGCGCTGCTGACGCGGATCCGGCTGGGCGTAGTTGCCACGGCGCGGGTCCTGCGGCGGCATCTGCCGGGGTGGCGGCGGTGGCGCGGGCTGACGCGGCGGCATCGGGCCACGCGGCGCGCCGCCCCCGCCCATCGGCGGTGCGGGTGCCTGCGGCGGTGGGGGCGGTGGCGCTTGGTGCTGCTGGAAGCCACCACCGAACGGCTGGATGGCGTTCGGCTGCTGCGGCTGCGGCGTGTTCGAGTTGAGCCCCGCCGCTTGGACGGACTCGTTGTGCTGCTGCCGGTTCCCGCCACCGCCAGGACCGAAACCACCGGGCGGCGGCGCCATGCCGTAGCCGCCGGAGGTGGGTGCGGGTCCACCGTTGGACGGATTGTGTGGCGGCGCGGCGCCATAGCCGGGGCTGCTGGTGTGGGAAACGGGCGCGGGTCCGCTGCTCGACGGGCCGTGCCCGCCCGACGAAACCGGTGCCGGGCCTTGGCCGCCGCTCGAAACGGGGCTGTGCCCGCCAGTGCTGCCGCCGCCGGAAACCGGCGCGGGACCACCCGAGACAGGCGCGGGACCACCACTCGACGGGCTATGCCCGGCTGCGGCGGGCGCACCTGTTTGCGCGGGCGCGGGACCCGAGGCTGGCGAGCCGTTCTGGGCGGGCGCGGGCTGCTGCTGTCCGCCATCCGGGGCGTGCTGCTGCGGCGGCGGAGCGGCCGCGCGCTGGGCGTCCGGAGCCGGGGCGTCGGCCGGACGTTCCGGTGCCTGCGTCGACGACTGCGACACGCGGTCGGGCGCGTCGGCCTGCCGGTGTTCCGGTGCGGGGTCGGCACTTCGGTGCTGGGGCGCGGACTCGCTCTGCGGCGTTTCACTGCGCTGCGGCGCGGGTTCCGCCGATCGCTGCGATGGCGCCTCCCCGCCTCGCGCGGGTTCCGAGCTGTGACTGGACGAATCCGAGCCACGGCTGGCCGAATCACCACTCCGGGCGGCCGAATCGCCGGTCGAATCCGGGGTCCGGCTCGACGAATCCGAACTGTGCGAATCCGAACTGCGTGAATCCGACGTCCGGTTCGACGAGCTGCTGGAATCCGGGGTCCGGCTGGAGGAATCCCCGCCGTGCGAGTCACCGTTGGAGGTCCGTCCAGCGGGATCGGGCGAGGAATCCGGCCCATTCGGCGAGTTCACATGCGGCGCCTCGGGCGAGTTCACCGACTTGAAGTGTTCCTTCGCACCGTCGACGCCACCGCCGACCGCGCCACCGGACGCGCCCATCGCGATGTCGCTCAGCTTCAGCTCACCGAGCTTGCCGGTGACCGCCGCGGTGCCGATCGTCTCGCCCGCGCCTTCCACGGCGCCCTTCACGGCCTGGCCGACGACGCCGAAGCCCTCCTCGCCGCGCATCGCCTTGCTGACACTGCCGGTGCCCGCGCCGATGACCCCGCCGACCGCGCCGCTGATGGCGCCGTCCTTGGTCTTGTTCCAGTCCCATTCCTTGCGGTCGCCCTTGGCCATCTGCAGGCCCTGGATCCCGGCGTCCATCCCCACGTTCATGGCGACGTTGACCGCGACCTCTTTGGCGATCTTCTTGAGGCCCTGCTTGAGGAACGTCTGCAGCAGTTCCTTGGCCACCATCTTGAAGCCCTGCTGCGCCACCTTCTCCATGAGCTGGCGGAACAGCATCTGGACGGTGACGCGGGTGGCGGCCTGGGCGATCGGGATGCCCGCCGTCGAGGTGCCGAGACTCGGCGCGGCCGCCGCGATCATGGCGACGATCTGCGCGGCCAGGATGATCAGCGAAATGATGATCATGTACTTCGTGTACTCGACGTCGAGCGCCGTCTGGTCACACGAGTCGCCGAGCGCCTTCGCCGCGTCGCCCAGCGACTTGAAGTAGGCCTCGTCGCCGTCGACGAACTTCTTCCACTGCTCGCCGAACGCCTGCGCGCTGTCGCCAGTCCAGTTGGCGAGGATGTCCTTGGCCGCGGTCGAGCCCATCTGGGCGACCGGGCTCAGCGCCTCGGACGCCGAATGCCACGCCTTCGCGAGTTCACGCAGCTTGTCTTCGTCGCCCTCTGGCCAGCTCTCGCCAACGACGATCGGCAGCAGCCACTTGACCTCGTCGGGCATCTCCATACCCACGCGCTATCGCCCCTTTTTGAAGGCGGTCTGGGCGATGTCCTCAGCGCCGGTGATGCTCTGCATGGCCGTGTCGACGTTCTGGTGCATGCCGCGCAGTCCCTCGACGAGCGAGCCGAAGCCCTCCACGCCGCCTTCCGCGCCCGGCACGTAGTCCTTGGCGAACTCCTTGCCGGAGTCGTCATCTCCCCAGCATTCGCCCTGCGCCGCGAGCGCGCTCTGCAACGCCTTGGTCGCCTCTTCGAGCTGGTCGGCGGCGTTGAGAAAGCCCTTGGCGGCGACCATCACCGCGTCCGGTTCGGCTGTGAATCCCCCTGAGCCGCCGGTACCCCCACCGTTCGGCATCAGTTACCGCCTCGAAGCCAGCTCGATGGCGGCTCTTCGTCTTCTTCGGCAGGCTGCGGCCTGGATCGTCGCTGCGAAGCCGGTTTGGGCGCCGGCATCGGCGCCGGGCGAGGCGGTGCGGGAGGTGGCGGCGGCGCCGTCTCGGAGGCTCCGCGCAGGATCGAACCGGCGTCGGGGTCTTCGATCGATTCGGGCCGCGGCGGCGCCGGCGGTGGCACGTCCTGCTCGAGGAACGTCGGCATCGGCGGCAGCAGGCCCTCGAGCGACGGGGCGCCCTCGATCATGTCGGCGAGGTCGGGCAGATCGCCGGTGATCGGCGCCATCAGGTCCGCGACCTGCTGCTTCACCTGCAGGCTGCCCTGGCGGACCAGGGTGAGCACGGTGTTCGCCAGCTGCGCGGGATTGGTGCGCTCGAACGTCTGCGGCGCGAAGCTGAGCTGCGCCAGCGAGCCACTCGAGTCGATGGTGGCTTTGACAAGGCCGTCGGGCGAGCTCACCTGCGCCGACAGCTGCGACGCGGTGGTCTGCGCCTCGCGGAGCTGCTCGGTCTGCTTGGTGAACTGTTCGAGCAGCGAGTCGACCGTGTCCTTCATGGCGGCGTTCCGCGCTTCCAACCGCGCACGGTCATCGCCAGGCGTAGTCACGCGAACTCCCCGAAGTCGTCGCTCTGCTGAATGAGGTGGGCTTCACCCTAATGGCAGCAGCATTACCTCACTCACCGTTCCGCCGATCAGACGGGATCGCTTGCACTTGCGAATGGAGTGCGTCGCACGGCGATCAGGTAGCCAATGGCTCCGAGCAGGTAAAACGCCGTCGCGGCCAGCAAAAGCCCGGCCGAGTGCCCATCCGCGGGCACGACCAAGGCGGCGAAGGTCACTGCGGCCACCTGGGTGATGTTGAAGAGCGTGTCGTACAAGGCGAACACCCGCCCGCGCGACTCGTCGCCGACATCCGACTGGATCGACGAGTCGACACCCAGCTTCAGCATCTGCCCGGCCCCGGTGATCACGAACGAAGCGAGCAACACGGTCGGCAACTCCATCGGCAACCCCAGCCCCGCCTGCGCCAGCGCGGCGAGGATCAGCGCGCCGACCACGACCTTGCGCCTGCCGAACTTCGCGATGAACCGCGCGGTCAGCAGCCCGGCGATCAGGATCCCGGCACCGGCCAGTGCCGCCATCTGCCCGAGCCCGGGCAGCCCGGCGCGGAAGATCCCGTGGTCGGTGAACGAGTTCCGCATGAGCAGCACGGTCACCAGCAACGACGCCCCGAACGAGGCCCGATGCGCGAACAACGCGATGAACCCGGCGGTCACACTCGGCGCTCGCACGGCGGCCCGCGCCCCATCGGCCAGTCCCCTGGCCACCGCCAGCACGGCGCTGGCCGGTTCGTCCACGGTGGACGGCCCGAGCACCCCGCGCGCGAACCGCGTGGCGATGGCGGCGGCCAGCACCACCCCGATCGCCGCGAACGCCGTGGTGCTGGCCGAGCCCGCGTCATCGGACCCGAAAAGCGCACGCAGCCCGATCGCGCAGCCACCGCCGAGCACCGCGACCACGGAGCCGAGCGTGGTGGCGAAGGCGTTCGCGCTCACGATCGCCCCGGCAGGCACCACGTGCGGCAGCGAAGCGGAAAGCCCGGACCCGATGAACCGCGAGATCCCCTCGGCGCAGAGCGCCAAGGCGAACAAAGCCACCGACGAGGCACCCAGGCCCACCGAAGCGGCCGACACCACGATCGCCACCGCGTGCAGCAGGTTCGCGAACATCAGCACCCGGCGCCGATCCCACCGATCGAGCAACGCCCCGGCGAACGGCCCCACCAGCGAATAAGGCAACAACAGCGCGGCGAACCCACCAGCGATGGCGAGCGGATCGGTCTCCCGCTCCGGATTGAAGAGAACGGCCCCGGCCAACCCGGCCCGGTACATCCCCACAGCCCACTGCACGGCGAACCGAGTCCACAGCAACCGCCGAAACTCGGGATCGCGCATCAACGCCCGCGGACCGATCCGGTCCGGAGTAGCAGCCCGCGCGCTAGTAGTCACGCCCAAAGCCTAAAGCCGCCCACCCACCTCGAGGATCAGCACATACGGCGCTTCACCGCCAACTGGCGACCACGCTGGGTCAGGAACGTGCCGCACTCGTATTTAGAGGTGACCACGCTGGGTCAGGAACGTGCCGCACCGTGGGGGTCCGGGGGGCTCGGCCCCCCGGGTCAGCACTCGAGGGCGCCACTCTGGGAGCGGCCCGCAGGGCCGCGAACAGGTGGAGGCCGGCGCACTCGTATCGCCTCACGGCGGCTATGCGCAGTGTGGCTCCAGCCGGACTGGTATTCCACAAAGGCGGTTCTTCAGTGAGCCCGGGGGACACGGAGTGCACCGACCACTGTGTCCAACGAGGCATATGGGTCTGTTGTTCCCTGGGCCGAAGACTTTCTGTTGCAGACGGTGGGATCATGGGCGGCGTGCCAGCGGACGCCGAGGTTGAACCGGGAACACTCCTGGTCGCCGCCCCCACGATGTTCGACCCCAACTTCAAGCGGACGGTCGTGTTCGTCATCGATCACCGGGACGAGGGCACCCTCGGCGTGGTGCTCAACCGGCCGAGTGACGTGCCGGTCGACGACGTGCTGCCCAACTGGGGACGTCATGTGGCCGAGCCGCAGTCGGTGTTCGTTGGCGGGCCGGTCGAGAAGAAGACCGCGTTGTGCCTGGCCGCGCTGCGTACCGGGGAGACGGCCGCCACCGTGCCTGGCGTGATCGCCGTTCGCGGGCCGGTCGCGCTGGTGGATCTCGACACCGATCCCGAGGAACTGCTGCCCAAGGTACGCGGGGTCCGGGTTTTCGCCGGGTACGCCGGGTGGGACTCCGGTCAGCTCGCTGGCGAGATCGACCGGGACGACTGGGTCATCGTGCCCGCGCTGCCCAGCGACGTCCTCGCTTCACCGCACAAGGATCTCTGGGGACAGGTGCTGCGCCGTCAGGGCATCCCGACAGCGCTGTTGGCCACGCACCCCGGTGACCTGCAGCGGAACTAGGCTTCGGCGGTCTTCTGGAGCACGCCGCAGCCGCCCGCGCCGCAGGCGCAGCCGCTGCAGCCCGCCGGTGCGGCTGGCTCGGGTGCGGGAACGGTCGCCGCGGCCTTGGTGCCGAGCGCGGCGCCGCCGATGACCAGCCCGGCCAGCCCGAGCAGGCCGATGACCGCCGCGATCACCGTGCCACCGGTGGTCGGCGAGAACAGGCCGCCGATGCCGGCGAGCACGGCGACCAGGCCGCCTGCCAGTGTCGGGAGCCCGGCGACCTTGTTGCCGAGGCGGAAGGCCTCGTCGCTCGCCATGGTCGCCGCGGTGCGCAACCCGGCGCCGCGGTCACGGGGCAGCTTCTCCCGCCAGCCGAGGAAACCTCCCCAGGCGACGAGGAGACCCAGCAGTATCGGGACCAGCGCGAGTGCGAACACCCTTCGAGGATAAGCGTGACGTCTTGGCAACCTGCTGGATACCCTGACCGACTGTGCTACAGACCATGTCACGTCGTGTACTCACCGCTGCGCTGATCGGGTCAATGGCCCTCAGCCTTTCGAGTGTTCCCGCCGAAGCCGCCGGCAAGGTTCGCCTGCTCGGTGAACAGATCGTGCCGAACGCGCTGCAATTCCAAGGCACCACCGTGGGTGGCCTCTCCAGCATCGACTTCGACGCGCGCACCGGCGAGTACGTGTTCATCGCCGATGACCGGTCCGCCATCAACCCGGCGCGCTTCTACTCGGCGAAGTTCCAGGTCGGCGCCGAGGGTGTGTCGCCGGTCACCTTCACCGGCACCCACCCGTTCCTGCGGCCGGACGGCAAGACGTACCCGCCGCTGGCCCAGAACGACCCGAAGCTGCCGCAGAACGAGCAGACGGTCGACCCGGAGGAGCTGCGGGTGGACCCGTGGACCGGGCATTACTTCTGGTCGCAGGAGGGTGAGCGCAACGCCACCACGTTGATCGACCCGTCCGTCCGCGAGGCGCGCCGCGACGGCGAATACGTCCGTGACCTGCCGATCCTTCCCAGCGAGAAGATGACGACCACCGCCGGTCCCCGGCAGAATCTGGTGCTCGAAGGCCTGACCTTCGCGGCCTGCGGCTCGCTCGTGGTCTCGTCGAACGAGGGGCCGCTGCTGCAGGACGGTCCCGACGCGAACACCGAGCACGGCGCGCTCGACCGCATCACCGTGCAGAGCCGGTTCGGGCCGGTGCTCGCCCAGTACGCGTACCCCGAGGAGAAGGTCTTCGCCTCGCCGAACCCGGCTGGCGCGTTCGCGACCACCGGCATCTCGTCGCTGCTGGCGGCCGACCCGCTCGACCCGACGAAGTTCCTGGCGCTCGAGCGCTCGTTCGTCACCGGGGTCGGCAACAAGATCCGGATCTTCGAATTCGACACCAAGGGCGCCACCAACGTGCTGAACGTGGCCTCGCTGGCCGACGCCAAGTCGGTGAAACCCGTGAAGAAGCGGTTGATCGCCGATCTCGCCGACGTCGGGCTGTCTACTGTGGACAACGTCGAGGGGATCACCTGGGGTCCGCGCCTGCGTACCGGTGAGCGAACCCTCGTGCTGGTCAGCGACAACAATTTCTCCGCGACCCAGGTGACCCAGATCTTCGCTCTCGCCCTCCGCTGACCAAGGGCTTGGACCAGGCAGTTACCATGAAACCCATGAATACGGCTCGGCTGCTCCTTAGCCTGCCGCGCTGAGTCCGCCACACGGATCAGCGCGGCGACCCCTCACGCCCTCTGGGCTGAGGGGTCGAGTTGTTTCTGGAGTTCGACACGGAGGAATAGGGCGATGACTGAGGCCACCGGCGAGACGAGCGCAGCCCCCGAGCACCGCTATACCGCGGAGCTGGCGGGGCGCATCGAGCAGCGCTGGCAGGACTACTGGGCCGACCACGGCACGTACCACGCGCCGAACCCGGTCGGGCCGCTCGCCGAAGAGGACGTGCTGGTCCCGTCGGACAAGCTGTTCGTGCAGGACATGTTCCCGTACCCGTCCGGCGCGGGCCTGCACGTCGGGCACCCGCTGGGCTTCATCAGCACCGACGTCTACGCCCGGTACCACCGGATGATCGGGCGCAACGTGCTGCACACGATGGGCTTCGACGCGTTCGGCCTGCCCGCCGAGCAGTACGCGATCCGCACCGGGCGGCACCCGGCGGAGACCACCGAAGAGAACGTCCAGAACTACCTGCGCCAGCTGCGCCGGCTGGGCCTCGGCCACGACGACCGCCGCCGCATCCGCACCTCCGACCCGGAGTACTACCGCTGGACGCAGTGGATCTTCCTGCAGATCTTCAACTCCTACTACGACGAGAAGCTGGGCAAGGCCCGCCCGATCATCGAGCTGGAGACCGAGTACGCGCAGGACAAGCGCCGTACCCCGGACGGCCGCAACTGGTGTGAGCTGACCCGCGCCGAGCAGCGCGAGATCATCGACGGGCACCGGCTGGTCTACATCTCCGAGGCGCCGGTGAACTGGTGCCCGGGGCTGGGCACCGTGCTGTCGAACGAGGAGGTCACCTCCGAGGGGCGCAGCGAGCGCGGCAACTTCCCCGTCTTCCGGCGCAACCTGCGCCAGTGGAAGATGCGGATCACCGCGTACGCCGACCGGCTGGTCGACGACCTGGACCTGCTGGACTGGCCCGACAAGGTCAAGGCCATGCAGCGGAACTGGATCGGCCGCTCGCACGGCGCCAGGGTGACCTTCAAGGCGGGCGAGTCCGAGATCGAGGTCTTCACGACCCGGCCCGACACGCTGTTCGGCGCCACCTACGTGGTGCTGGCCCCGGAGAACCCGCTGGTCGACACGCTGACGGCCGCGACGTGGCCCGAAGGCGTCGACGCGAGGTGGACCGGTGACGCCGCGACGCCCGCCGAGGCCGTCGCCGCGTACCGGAAGGCCGCCGCGCGCAAGTCCGAGCTGGACCGCCAGGAGAGCAAGGAGAAGACCGGCGTCTTCACCGGCTCGTACGCGGTCAACCCGGTCAACGGCAAGGAGATCCCGGTCTTCGTCGCCGACTATGTCCTGATGGGTTACGGCACCGGCGCGATCATGGCCGTGCCCGGCCAGGACGGGCGTGACTGGGAGTTCGCCGAGAAGTTCGGCCTGGAGATCATCCGCACGGTGCAGCCGTCGAAGGACTTCGACGGAAACGCGTACACCGGCGATGGCCCGGCGATCAACTCGGGCTTCCTGGACGGCATGGCCATCGACGAGGCCAAGAAGACCATCATCGGCTGGCTGGAGGAGCACGGCAGCGGCCGCGGCACCATCCAGTACAAGCTGCGTGACTGGCTGTTCTCCCGGCAGCGCTACTGGGGCGAGCCGTTCCCGGTGGTCTACGACGAGGACGGCCAGGTGCACGCGCTGCCCGACAGCATGCTGCCGGTGGTGCTGCCCGAGATCGACGACTACACGCCGATCACCTTCGAGCCGGACAACGCCGACTCCGAGCCGTCGCCGCCGCTGGCGCGCGCGACCGAGTGGGTCGAGGTCGAGCTGGACCTGGGCGACGGGCTGAAGACGTATCGCCGCGACACCAACACGATGCCCAACTGGGCTGGTTCGTGCTGGTACCAGCTGCGCTACATCGACCCGACGAACACCGAGGTGTTCGTGGCGCCGGAGAACGAGGAGTACTGGTCCGGCCCGCGGCCCGCCGAGCACGGCGTCGACGACCCCGGTGGCACCGACCTGTACGTCGGCGGTGTCGAGCACGCGGTGCTGCACCTGCTGTACTCGCGCTTCTGGCAGAAGGTGCTGTTCGACCTGGGGCACCTGTCGGCCAAGGAGCCGTACCGCAGGCTGTTCAACCAGGGCTACGTCCAGGCCTACGCGTACAAGGACGCGCGCGACGTTTTCGTGCCAGCCGAGGAGGTCGTCGAGAAGGACGGGAAGTTCTTCTACGACGGCCAAGAGGTCTTCCAGCAGTACGGGAAGATGGGCAAGACCGAGCGCAACGTCGTCACCCCCGACGAGATGTGCGAGTCGTACGGCGCCGACACCTTCCGGTTCTACGAGATGTCGATGGGCCCACTGGACGTCTCGCGGCCGTGGGCGACCAAGGATGTTGTTGGCTCGCAACGGTTCCTGCAGCGGCTGTGGCGACTGGTCGTCGACGAGAACACCGGCGAGCTGCGAGTGTCCAATGTGGACGCGTCCGAAGCGGACCGCAAGCTGCTGCACAAGACCATCGCGGGTGTCCGCGAGGACTACGCGGAGCTGCGGTTCAACACGGCGGGCGCCAAGCTGATCGAGCTGAACAACCACCTGACCAAGACCTACGGTTCGGCGGACGCTGTCCCGCGTGAACTGGCGGAGCCGCTGGTGCTGATGCTGGCGCCGCTGGCCCCGCACATCGCCGAAGAGCTGTGGCAGCGCCTGGGGCACGCGGATTCCCTGGTGCAGGGCCCGTTCCCGGTGGTGGACGAGAAGTATCTGGTCGAAGACACGGTCGAGTACCCGATCCAGGTCAACGGCAAGGTGCGCTCGCGCGTCGTCGTGCCCGCCGACGCGGGCAAGGACGCCGTCGAAGCGGCCGCGCTGGCCGAGGAGAAGGTCGCCGCGCTGCTGAACGGCGGCGCGCCGCGCAAGGTCATCGTCGTGCCGGGCCGGTTGGTCAACATCGTGCTGTGACGGCCGAAAGCCGCCAGCGCAGAGGATCTTCGGACGATTCGATGGAGCGGTAAGGAAAACCGCTTCATCGAACGGAGAACACTCATGGCACTCGACGGCAAGGTCGCGCTGGTGACCGGCGGCAGCCGCGGCATCGGGGCGGCCGTCGCGTTACGTCTCGCCGAGGACGGCGCGGACGTGGCTTTCACCTACCAGCACAACGCCGAACTGGCCGCCGGCATCGTCGACCGCGTCAAGCAGCTCGGCCGCCGCGCGCTCGCGATCCAGGCCGACAGCGCCGATTCCGCGGCGGTCACCGCAGCGGTGGACGCGACCGTCGCCGAGTTCGGCGGGCTCGACATCCTCGTCAACAACGCCGGGGTCGGTTTCGTCGGCGCCTTCGACGAAACCCCGCTCGACGACGTCGACCGGGTGCTGGCCGTGAACGTGCGTGGCGTGTTCGTGGCGACCCAGGCGGCTGCCAGGGAGCTGCGTGACGGCGGCCGGGTCATCACGATCGGCAGCTGCGTCTCGGATCGCGTACCGGGACCGGGCATGGCCCTGTACGCGACGAGCAAGGCCGCGACGATCGGGCTGACCAAGGCACTCGCCAGGGAACTCGGCGGGCGCCGCATCACGGTCAACCTGGTGCACCCCGGCCCGACCGACACCGACATGAACCCGGCCGACGGCCCGTACGCCGCCGACCAGAGCGGCATGACCGCGCTCGGCCGCTACGGCGAGCCCGCGGAGGTCGCGGCGACCGTGGCCTTCCTGGCGAGCGCGGAAAGCGCCTACGTCACGGGAGCCACGCTCTCGGTCGACGGCGGCCACGCGGCCTAGGTCCGGGGGCAAGCCCTGGGTCGATACGCAAGGCCGGGATAAAGCGGGCTTTATCCCGGGAAAAGCGTCCGGGATAAAGCCCGCTTTATCCCGCTTCCCTCATGGGATGGGGAGGCCGATCTCTCGGGCGAGATCGGCCAGCATCGCTTCGAACAGGACATCCGGCTTGGCGACCGGGATCGGGTAGTTCCCGAACACCTCCAGCGTCACATGGCCGTAGAGGCGCGCCCAGAACTGGATCATCAGGTACGTCGTGCCCAGGTCCAGCTTCTCGGCGGGGAACGCCAAGCCGGAGTCCCGCAGCACCGCGAGCAGGTCGGCCTGGAACCCGGCCAGGTCGTCCCTGATCTCCGGCGGCACCACCTCACTCGGTGGTGTCGCCAGGTTCTGCGTCGCCAGCACCCGTCCCGCTGTCGCCAGGAAGATCCGCCCGAACGGCTCGTCCACCCGGCTCAGCGCGCTGCCGGGCGCCGAGCCGACATTCCCGGTCGGCGACGCGAAGACGAGCGTGAACTCCTTCGTGTGCGTGAGCGCCCACCGCCGGAATCCCTTGCAGATCGCGAAGAGCTGCGAGGCACCGTCCTCCGGCACCGCCGAGATGTCCTCGGCGAGCTCGGTCGCCAGATCCGCGCACACGTCCAGCCGCAGGTGCTCGACCAGATCGTCGCGCGAGCCGTAGTACCGGTAGAGCGCGGGCGCGGTGATCCCCAGCTCCCTGGCGATCGCGCGCAGCGTGACGGCCTCAGGTCCGTGCTCGACGAGCAGCGCGCGTGCGGTACGCCGAATGTCCTGATCGGTCGCCGCGCGCACACGTCCCCGCCGGGTCGGGTTGCTCATCAGGGCATTCTAGGAGTTCGCCATGATGATCTCCCTTGGCGCGCCGGGCACGACCGGGCTAAGTAGCCGGTTTTGCAGCCTGGTCAACGGCCGCAGCACCGCCGAGCAGACGACCGCCATTCCCAGCGCGGCGAAGAAATGCACCACCCAGGCCCCGAGCAGCGACGGCCCACCCCACGAGACGTCCCCGGTCGACTGGTCCCAAAAGATGCCATAGGTGGCGATCCGGCCGACGAGGTACCAGATCAGCACCGCCAAGAAGAAAGTCACCAGACTCGGCACCAGCGCGGCGAAGTACCGAGGCTTGCCCATGCCCGGCTCGGCGCCGAGCAGTTTCCGCGCGAGCCATCGCTGAGCCCGCGCGCCACCCAGGAAAGCGGGCAGCGCGAGAAGCCCGTAGGCGGCCCGCTTCCAGTCTGCTGTGGTCATAAAGCCACGCTAGAAGCCATTGACCTGCGAAGTAATGCGGTTTCCCGCAGAACGCGGGTGGGGAAAACCCCAATCCCCGGACAATGATCAACAGGTCTGTCACACTCTCAGTCATCGTTTGACCACGAACAGGGGAGGTTCGTGTGGCGAGCCCTGAGCAGCTCTTCACCGACTACGACGCGAAACTCAAGGCCGCGCAGGAGAAGGCCGACCGGCTCCGGTCCGAGATGGACGGTGTCTCGGTCACCGAGCGCACCAAGGACGGCCTCACGGTCACCGTGAACCACGCGGGCAATCTGACGAACCTCGAAATCAGCACGAGCGCCCGCGAAAAGCCGACCCTCGCGCAGGACATCATGCGCACGGTCCAGCTCGCCCAGAGCAAGCTCGCGGAAGCCGTCAGCGCCGGGGTCCCGTCGGCAGGACCGGAGACGCGGCAGGAACTCGTCGCCTACCTGCATGATGAGTTTCCCGAGCCGCCGCAGGAAGGCTATGTCGAAGGCGGCTTCGACGAACGCGCAGCCGAGGAGTCCCGCTTCGTCCCCGAAGCCGAGGTCAGCACCCCGAAGCCGCCGCCGCGTCCGGCCCGCCCGGCGCCCGTGGCCCATGACGACGACTACTTCGACGGCGGCTTCCTGCGCTGACCCCGGGGAGGGACCAGAACGTGCCAGACGGTGGATTCGACGTCGATCCGGACGAGATCGACGCACACGCGAAACAGGTAGAAGACATCCTCGGGCGGCTGAAGGAGGCCGTCGATGCGGACAACAACCGCGTCGACGCGATGTCGTTCGGCGCCGTCGGCGTGGCGTGCGGGCTCTACCTGTGGTGCAACAGCACCGCGGACCGTACCCGCGAAACGCTCGCAACGGCGGTGAAGTCCGGCGAACACCATGTCGACGCCGTACATACCTGGGCGAAGGCTCGTCGAGTGGACGAACAGACCGCGAGCGAACTGCTGAAGCAGGCAGGGACGGCCCATGGCTGAGAACGACCTCATCACCAAGGCGAAGGCCGAGACCGACGCTGAGAAGAAGCCGATCGGCAACGCGCTCGAAGGCTCGGGAATCCTGCAGGATTTCGCCGGTGGCGGCGAAAAGCTGGCACAGGGCGATTGGACCGAGGGCCTGCTGGATCTGGCGGCAGGTGCTCTCGACATCAAGGATTTCATCAAGGACCCGTTCGAGTCGCTGCTCAGCATGGGATTCGGCTGGCTGATCGAACACGTCGACTTCCTGAAGGAGCCACTGAACTGGGTCACCGGTGACCAGGACGCGCTCGATCTCGAGATCCAGAAGTGGAAGCAGATCAGTGGCCACCTCCAGGAAACGGGCGAAGAGCTCGCCTCGGCGGTCAACAAGAACTGCGGACAGTGGCGTGGTCCGGCCGCCGACCTTTACCGCGAATTCGCCCAGAAGCAGGCGAACGCGTGCCGGGATCTCTCCGACCACGCCAAACAGGTCGGCGACATTGTCGACATCTGCAAGACGATCCTCAACGTCGTCCGCACGCTCATTCGCGACATGATCTCCGACGCGCTGGCCAAGCTGGTAATGATCCTCGCCAAGTACCCACCCCCGGCTTATCCGGTCGGGCTGAGCGCTGAAGGCATCCCGTTCCTGGTCGGCGAGGGAACGAAGATCGCGGGCGAGGCCGCGAAAGCACAACGCGTCCTCGTGCGGGCCGGGCAGAAGCTGGCTGACATGGTGGGCAACCTGCCGCGTTTCCTCAAGAATCTCCCGCTGGGCCACGTCTTCCGAGATGTCCTCTCCGATATGCCGAAGAACATCGGGATGGAGGTCGGCAAAGAGGTCGGGAAGCAGCTGGGCAAGATCGCCTTTGGCAAAGAGCCGGTCGGCCGTGAGTCGCACGAGAAGCGACAGCAGGACCGCGACAAGACCAAGATCGAAGATCCGGATCCGCTGTTCGACCAACCTGGCACCAAGCGCATTTCGGGGTCGATATGACCATCGGCGGCAACGAAGGCATGCCGTCGGAGGGCCAGCTCAAGCGCTCCACGGTCATCCGCGCCGCGCTGATCGTCATAGCCGCAGTGGTCGTCGTCTGGACCGCGGCAGGACACGCGGCGTCGTTCCATGGTGCGGAAAAGACCGATCAGCCGCTCGGAGTGGCCTATGCGAAGTCGTGCGTCGAGAAGGGCCCGTTCACCGAAGCCGGGATCGGCTTCTTCTGGGCTTGCACCGCCGAGGCCCATTGGCAGGGCGGGCTGTACAAGGGCGACGTCAAGACGGTGGTGTTCGGTCTCGACGAGTTGACCCCGGCGGATATCGGCAAGCCGGTCACCTTCTACAAGTACGGCAAGCGCTATTGGCGGCACGCGGAACGGCCCTATGAAGGGCCTGTCGAATGGTCCGTGGCGGGCGCTGTGGTGGTGCTGATCGGCGGTGGGTACTGGCTTTGGCGGCGTAAGCACCCGAAGGCGCCGCGGGTCGTCGTGCGGAAATACAAGTCCGAGGTGCGGCTGCCTGCCCAGCCGTCGATCGTCGAGGGGTTCGCCGAGCGGTCCTCGAAGATCTACCCGAGGTCCGATCCGATGGCCAAGAGCCAGGCCTGGTTGCGGGTCTCGTCGTCCGGGATCGAGTGGTACCGCTCCAGCCGCGCGAAGTTCGAGATCGGCTGGGCGGAGATCGCCAAGGTCAGGCTGACCACGGTGACCGATGCGGCCGGGGAGGTCATCCGCGTCGTCGACGTTTTCCCGAGCAAGGAATTTCGTCGTCGTGATGTGGAGATGAGCGGGCTGTGGGAGTCCGGTGCTCTGCTGGGCAATGCCACGCTGCCGATCGCACGGGGGGCTTATCGGCTGCCGGAGGCGTTCAAAGAGCGTCCGGCGGAGGAGCTGCGGGACATTCTGCGCGGGGTTCAGCCGGGGAAGTTCGAGGAGATCAACGCCGGGATCTGAGCCCGGCGGCGCCCTTTCAGGCGGGCGCCGCCGGTGCCGATCACTCGGGGGGCTACGTGACCGACACCGGCGACACGATGCCCTGCCCCGGCGGGTGCCGGATGGGGCAACGCTGCCACGCGAGCGTGGCAACGCCAGAGAAGAGCGCTTGCCTCTCTCGAAGTGACGCCTGGGGGATGCATATCCCCCGATCGAGTGACGCACGGCAAGCGCACGCCTGATTGTCGCATCAGGGGCCGAATAAGTTACAAAAGTCTTCACATATGCGTACAGGATAAATTCTGGGTATGACCCATGAGTTGCTCGTGATCGGCTCGGCGAACGCTGACCTGGTGGTTTCCGCGGATCGGCGGCCTGGCGGCGGGGAAACCGTGCTGGGCGGGGACACCGAAATCCTTCCAGGTGGGAAGGGGGCCAACACCGCGGTGGCCGCCGCGCGGCTCGGCGCCGATGTGGCGCTGGTCGGCGCCGTGGGGGACGACCCGTATGGCTCAGTGCTACTCGACTCGCTGCGGGGCTCCGGTGTCGACACCGGGTTGGTCCGGACCAGTTCGCGGCCGACGGGTATCGCCTACATCACAGTCACCCCTGATGGCGAGAACTCGATCCTCGTCTCGCCCGGCGCGAACGGGAGCATCGAGCCCGCGGATGTCGAAGGGATCTTCGACGGGGTGAAGACCGTGGTGCTGTCGCTGGAGATTCCGCTGCCGACCGTGGAGCGCGCGGTCGCCGCCGCTGCCGACGCCGGCGTGAAGGTGCTGTTCAACCTGTCGCCGGCGGCGAAGATCAGCGACGCGACGCTGGCCGCGCTCGATGTACTGCTCGTCAATGAACACGAAGCCGCGTGGCTGCTCGGGGGCGAGCTGGACGATCCCCGGCAGCTGCTCGAACTCGGTCCCAAAGCCGCCGTGGTCACGCTCGGCGCGCGGGGTGCGGTGGTCGTGACCGAGGACGGGGCCGTCGAAGTCGCGTCGCCGAAGGTGGAGGCCGTCGACACGACTGGAGCGGGCGACGCGTTCGCCGGAGCGCTGGCCGCGGCGGTGACGGCCGGTAAGAGCCTGGTCGAGGCCGCCGAGCACGCGGTGAAGGTCGCCGCGATCTCGGTGACCCGTCGTGGTGCGCAACCTTCCTATCCGACTTCTGACGAGGTCTAGGCCGAATCGGTGAATCAACCGTGCGGCGGCGGACCGCCGCCCGTGTTCCACTGGACGTGTGACGTGGTGAGAGGAGGCCGCCGTGTCGGCTAATGCCGGGTTACGGGCTGGTGGAGTGTGTCCCGCACCTCGCGACCTCGGCGAGGTCTTGAGATATGGTCTAGACCATGCCGTCTGAGTTCCTCACCGGGGTCGCCGTCAGTCCTGGCCGTGCGAGCGGTCCGGTCGTCCGTGTCGCCGAGCCTCTCGGCGAGCCGTCGAGCACGCCGGCGCCCGCCGATCCGGTCGCCGAGGCCGCCCGCATCGAGCCTGCCGCGCAGCTGGTCGCCGCGCGCCTCGAGAAGCTTGCCGAGACCGCGGCCGGTGAGGCCGCCACCATCCTGATCACGACGGCCGCCATGGCCGCGGACCCCGCGCTGGTCAGCCAGGCCGAGCAGCTGGTCAAGGCGGAGCACCTGCCTGCCGCCCGCGCGGTCTTCCAGTCCGCCGAGGTCTTCGCGCAGGCGCTGGCCGCCGCCGGTGGGTACATGGCCGAGCGCGTCCGCGACATCCGCGACGTGCGTGACCGGATCGTCGCCGAGCTGCTCGGCGTCGAGCCGCCCGGTGTGCCCGAGCTGCACACGCCGAGCGTCCTGGTCGCGCGTGACCTCGCGCCTGCCGACACCGCCGGGCTCGACCCGGCCAAGGTGCTCGCGCTGGTCACCGAAGAGGGCGGCCCGACCAGCCACACCGCGATCCTCGCTCGCGCGCTCGGCATCCCGGCCGTGGTCGCGGTGCGCGGGCTGCTCGCGCTCGACGCGCCCGCGCTCGCCGTCGACGGCGACACCGGTCAGGTCAACGCGGTCGCGGCCGACGCGCCCGTGGTCACCGCCGAGGCGCGCACGGCCATCGAATGGAACGGCACCGGCAACACCTCGGACGGCCACCGCGTGAAGGTGCTCGGCAATGTCGGTTCGGCCACCGACGCCAAGGCCGCCGCCGACGCGGGCGCCGAAGGTGTCGGCCTGTTCCGCACCGAGTTCTGCTACCTCGACGCGCCGGCCGAGCCGACCGTGTCCGAGCAGCTGGCCTCCTACACGGCCGTGCTCAAGCCGTTCCGCGGCAAGCCGGTCATCGTCCGCACGCTGGACGCGGGCGCCGACAAGCCGCTGCAGTTCCTCTCCCCCGACGCCGAGCCGAACCCGGCACTCGGCGTCCGCGGCCTGCGGATCGCCTTCGACCGGCCCGACGTGCTGGACCGCCAGCTCGAGGCCATCGCGGGCGCGGCGGAGGACTCCGGCGCCGAAGTTTCGGTGATGGCGCCGATGGTCGCCACCGCCGAGGAAGCCGCTTGGTTCGCCGATCGCGTGCGTGCCGCCGGCATCCCGCGCGCGGGCGTGATGATCGAGATTCCGGCCGCCGCGCTGGTCGCACAGGAGATTCTCGGCGTCGTCGACTTCGTCTCGATCGGCACCAACGACCTCGCGCAGTACACCTTCGCCGCCGACCGGCAGCTCGGTGCGGTCGCGAAGCTCAACGACCCGTGGCAGCCCGCGTTGCTGCGGCTCATCGGCCTGATCGGCCGCGCGGCGAAGGTCACCGGCAAGCCCGCCGGCGTCTGTGGTGAGGCCGCGGCCGACCCGCAGCTCGCGCTGGTGCTCGCCGGTCTCGGCTTGACCAGCCTGTCGATGAACGCGCCCGCGGTGCGTTCGGTCGGCGCGAGCCTGGCTTCGGTCACCTACAAGCAGTGCGAAGCCGCGGCTCAGGCCGCACTCGCCGCGGCCGACCCGGCCAGCGCGCGTGCGGCGGTCAAGGCCGCGCTCTAGTCGAAAACGGGATAAAGCGGGCTTTATCCCGGGGAAAGCACCCGGGATAAAGCCCGCTTTATCCCGTCAGCCGAAGAAGCCGTGGCGTGGGTTGCGGACGCTCAGCGAGCCGCCGTGGACCCGGCCCGAGAGCACGAAACGCGGGTTGCCCGCGAGCCCGTTCGGCCGGGTCTTGTCCTCGATGCCGCCGTACTTGATCTCGGTGATCTGGTTCAGGTCGACCGAGGCCGTGTCCGGGATGATGATCTCCGCCGACCCCCAGCGGATGTCCAGCTCCACGTGCACGACCGGGAATTCGATGATGGCCGCGCTGAAGTCGAGCTTGGTCGCGCCGTACTTGTTGCGCACGAGCATCGCCTGCGGCACCAGCCACGCCCCCGTGCGGTGCAGCGCCGAGTACTTCGCGTTGAGCTCGATGCGCTGACCTGGCGCGAACACCTGCGGGCCGGTCACGTACGGGTTCGCCACCGTCTGACGCAGGATGTCGCGGTGCACCAGCCCCGGCAGGTCGGTGAGCACCGCGTTCAGTTCACCTCGGGTGCGCGCGGCGAGCGCGACGTCGGTGCGCTCGGTGAACTCGTCGAGGTCCAGCAGACCGCGCCCGATGGCCTTCTGCAGCACGCCGACCACGTGCTCCCGTTCGTCGTCGGACACCCGCAGGTCTCTGTCGCTCGGTGCCTTGGTTTCGGTCTCCTCACCCATACGGAAAAGGCTAGGCCCGGAAGCCGGGGCCGGAATCGGGGGAAAACCCTGAGCCGCCCCTGGTTATTGCTCGTCCAGCCCGTGCTCGATCGCGTAGCGGGCCAGCTCGACGCGGTTGTGCAGCTGAAGTTTCCGCAGCGTGGACTGCACGTGGTTCTCCACCGTGCGATGCGAAAGGACGAGCTTCTCCGCGATCTGCCGCGCGGTCATGCCCTTGGCGACGAACCGGAGCACGTCCGTCTCCCGTTCGGTGAGCCGCGGCGGTGGCGCGCCGTCGGACGGCGTGTCGGCCATCCGCCGGTATTCGCCGAGCACGAGCCCGGCCAGTCCCGCCGTGAACACCGGGTCGCCGTCGGCGGTCCGCCGCACCGCGTCGACCAGCTCCAGCGCCGAGGCCGACTTCACCAGGTAACCCGACGCGCCCGCCTTCACCGCTTCGAGCACGTCCTCGTGCTCACCGCTCGCGGACAGCACCAGCACCTTGGTCGACGGCAGCGCGCCCGTGATCTCCCGCGTCGCGTCCACCCCTGAGGTCTCGCCGAGATTCAGGTCCATCAGCACCACATCGGGCCGGACCGCGCGGGCGATGCGGACCGCCGCGTCGCCATCGGCCGCCGTCGCGCGCACGTCGAAGCCGTGCTCGGTCAGGTCACGTGCCACGCCTTCGCGCCAGATCGGATGGTCGTCGACCACCATCACCGAAACACCCTCGCTCATCGCTCTCCCCTCGCGTTGACCGGAATCCTGACTTCCCATTCGGTGCCGGCGCCCGGTGTGGAGTCGAGTACGCAGGTACCGCCCAGATCGGTCACCCGGCCCTTGATGGACTTCGCGACGCCGAGCCTGCCTTGCCGTTCCGCGTTCTCCAGCCGTCCGGCTTCGATGCCGGGGCCGTCGTCGCGGACGCTCACCACCACCTCGGTGCCGAGGTCCTCCAGCAGCACCCACGCCTTCGCGCCCGGCGCGTGTTTCTCCACATTGGACAGTGCTTCCCTGGTGACCGCGACCAGCTCGGCCGTGGTGTGCGCTGGCAACGGCACGGTGCCCGCCGGAGTCGAGATCTGGACGTCCGGCGTCGCCATCAGCTGCAACGCGGCACGCAGATCCGTGGTGCCGTTCTCATCGGGACTGATCGGCTCGGTGGTAACGAGCGCGCGCAACGCGACTTCCTGCTCACCGGCGAGCTTCGCGAGTTCGGCCGCCTCGCCGCCGAACTCCGCGCCACGGCGGCGAACCCTGGCGAGCACCTGCAGCACGCTGTCGTGGATCGACCTGGCGAGCCGTTCGCGCTCGGCCGTCGCGGCCTCGGTGCGCAACGCGCGCGCGAGCCGCTCGGCCGCGGTACGCGCGGTGTCCGCGGCGACGCCGACCAGCAGTCCGCTCGCGATCAGCAGCGTGCCGTCGCGGGCGACATCGAGGTCGAACCGGTTGGTCGCCAGCCCGCTCAGCACGGCGATGAACAACCCGCCCAGCGCGCCGGCGATCGCGCCGTACCTGGCACTGACCGCGAGCGGCGGCACCGCGGCCCACACGGTGGTGATCAGCGGGCTGTTCGCGGCGAACTGCTGCGGGGAAAGGATGAACGGCGAAAGCATGAGCAAGCCACCGGTGAACGCGAGGTCCACCAGCGTCAGCCAGCCCCAGCGGGTGGCTTCGGCCGCGTAGAAGAGGTCGGTGACCACCGTCCACACGACCATCACGCCGAGCACGGTCCACGCCAGCCACGGCCGCGCGAACTCGTTGTGCCGCACGATGACCGCGCCTGCCGCGAACAGCAGCATGAGCACCCGCAACACGACGATGCCCAGCCACAACGGGGTGGCCGGGTCACCGGTCGGCGCGGGCGGCTTGGTCATTTCTTCTTGGCGGGCGCGGGCGCTGGCGAGTCCGAGGTCGCGTTCGGCTGCGACGCCTTGTCATCCAGCACGTCGACCTCGGCCGGGTCCGGGTTCTCCTCGTGCAGCAACGATTTGATGCCCGCGTTCAGCACGGCCAGCAGCGGCACGGCCAGCAGCGCGCCGGGGATGCCCGCGGCGACCAGCCCGACGGTGATCGACAGGATCACCGCCAGCGGGTGCAGCCGGACCGCGCGGCCGAGCAGCCACGGCTGCAGGATGTGGCTTTCCAGCTGCATCACCAGGATCACGATGCCCAGCACGATGATCGCGCCGATGAACCCGTTGGTGACCAGCGCGACCAGCACCGCGACCGTGCCCGCGATCACCGCGCCGATGACCGGGATGAACGCGGCCAGGAACACCAGCGTGGCCAGCGGGATCACCAGCGGCACGCGCATGATCGCCAGTCCGATGCCGATGCCGACCGCGTCGACGACCGCCACCAGCGCGGTCGCCCGTACATAACTGACAAGCGAAGCGAAACCGCGGCGCCCGGCGACATCAACGCGCACTCGCACGTTCGAAGGCACGGCGCGCGTGAGGAAGGTCCAGATCTGGTCGCCGCCGGTCAGGAAGAAGATCAGCACGAACAACGTCAGCGCGAACCCGGTGAGGATCTCGCCGACCGTGCCCGCGGTGGTCAGCGCGCCCGCGGTGATCGAGGACTGGTTGTCCTGGATGAACCCGATGGCCTGCTTGATGAAGTCCTGGATCTGTTCCTGGCGCAGGTGCAGCGGTCCGTCGATCAGCCAGTTCTGGATCTGATGAAGGCTGTCGGTGACCTGTTTTTGCAGTGAGGGCAAGCCGGAGCTGAACTGCACGATCACGAAGGTGAGCAGTCCGCCCAGTAAAGCCAGCCCGGCGATGAGGACGATCGCGGCCGCCAGCCCGCGCGGCACCTTGATCGCCACCAGCTTCGACACCGCCGGCGCCATCAGCGCGGCCAGCAGCAACGCGATCGCGATCGGGATGACGACCACCGACAGGTAGCCGACCAGCCAGACGACCACGTACAACGCGGCGCAGACAGTAAGGAAACGCCACGACAGCGCGGCGCCGATGCGCAGTCCGCGCGGCACGAGGCCCGTCACGTCGGCCGTCTCGGAAACGAACGGGTTCTGGCTGTGCTTCTCGCTCACGGGGTTCACAGTAACGGTCTACCCATATCCGGCATGCCTTTAAGCGACAACGTGTTCCGCCAGCGTCGATTACCTGACGTGATGATCGGATACACGCCGTGTTCTTCACACGATGGTGGCATCAAGTCGCTCTCAAGGTGCGGAGTCGATCTGCAATTTGCTTATCTCTGGGGGCGACATCGATCCCGGCCTGTCCGGGAACACACCCAAGAACCCCATAAAGATTTCACTGTGAGAGCAAGGAGATTCAGTGGCGCACGGGTCGGCAACCGAGGGGCGGGGCGCAGTGCGTTCCAGCCGCTGGGTGTCGCGTGCGCTCTTCGTCCTCGGTGGCGCCGCCGCCGCGTGGATGATCTCCGACGCCTCCGCTTCCGCTGCCGAGGAGCCCGCCGCTCCCTCCGGCGCGAGCGCGGGACTCACCCCCCTCACCGACGCGACCGTCACGGGCCTCAACGACGCGACCCGTGGTGTCTCCGGTTTCGCGGGGGACGCGGCCGGCGCCGCCACCACCGGATACCGCGACGCCGTCTGCCACCAGGACGCCACCGCGTGGACGCTGCCGGGCGAGTCCGCCAAGCAGTCGCCCGCCTGGTGCACCGACGCCGAGCGCAACCACAAGGGCCGCGTCGAGCACGAGGTCTCCAGCCGCGTCAGCGACGCCGTCACCGACCTCGCGAGCGACGCGGTCGTGCACCCGGTCAGCCGCACACTCGGCGCTTTCGAGCACATCGTGCGCAAGCCCGAGGACGCGCAGCAGGTGCTCGGCGAGACGCTGCAGCCCGCTGACGGTGGCGAACTCGGCCAGCGCGTCTGGGACCTGCTCAACCACAACGACGCCACCGACGTCGTTCTCCCCTCGATCACGAGCCTGCTCCCCGAGCGCGACGACCTGCCCACCGCGGCGGCTCCGGCCACCACCGAGGCGCCCGCGCTCCAGCTCGTCACGGTCGTGATCCCCGACTCCGCCAAGTCCGCGTTCTCCGCGGCCTTCGGCGCGACGTCTGAAGAAAGCACGGACGTCCAGTCCGATTCGCGCGATGACCAGAGTGGTTCGAAGCTGCCGTTCCCGTTGGACCGGCTGCCGATCGCTCCGTCCGCGCCCACAGCTCCCGGTGGCGGCACTGCCCCGGGTGGTCACTGCGATGGCCCCGCGTTCGGCTTCATTCCCGGCGCTTCGGCCGCTTTGATCAACGCCTCGGTCAGCAACGCGCTGACGGGCGTGCGGTACATGCCGCTCACCCCGGGCTCGCAGCCCGGTGTCACTCCTGACTGATTTTCCTCAAGCGGGCAGGGTTTAACGCGCTTTTCCGTCGCGTTCCCTGAAATCCCCGCCACGTCGCCATGCGCTCTTCGCGCTGGCGAACCCCTCTGGTGACCACCACTTCGTGGCACCTCCATGTACCCGCAAGGGAACCCGAAAAAAGGAGAAATACCCCATGCAGTCCTGGGCAAAGCGCGGACTCCAGACCGCACTTGTTACCGGTGGATTGTTGATGCTGGGTACGGGCATCGCATCGGCTGACGAAACCGTCAACCCGGATGTGGCACCCAGCCCGCTTGACCTCAACGTCAACATCCCGCTTGAAATGAAGGCCAACGGCGTCGGCACGCCGATCGGCCAGCTCGACCTTCCCGAGTTCGAGGGCACCGTCAGCTCCGAGCCCGCCAGCGAAGCCGTTCGCCAGGTCGCTCGTGACGTCGACTCGCTCGGCAACGCCTGGCCTGACGGATCCGGAGAGGCCTCCGGGGCTCCCGCCCGCCAGTCCATCGAAGGCGGCTTCACCAACTCCGGTGGTTTCGTCGACAACGGCCCCACCCTCAAGGGCAACCGCGTCAACGCGGACATCGTCCCGGCGATCCAGATCTGCGGCAACGCGATCGGTGTCATCGGCAACGCCACCGAGACCGCTGACTGCTCGCAGACCTGGAACCACGACCAGGACATCGAGACCGACGGTGCGGAGAACGCGCTCGCCGGCAACGTGGTCGCGCTCGACTGGGCCGCCCCCATCGCGATCAACGGCACCGGTGCCGGTCTCGCGGGCGGCTACGGCAAGTCCACCGGCTCCGCGACGCAGGACATCACCGAGACCGGCGACACGACCACCAGTGGTGACGGCTCCGCCCTCTCCGGCAACGTCGTGCCCGGCCAGCTCGCCACCCCGGTCCAGGTGAGCGGCAACGCCGCGTCCTGGATCCTCGGCAACGGCTACAGCGAGTTCAGCGACGACAGCGCGGCCACCGCCGGTGGCTGGGTCAAGTCCTCCGGCGGCGACGCCGAGGGCCCCGGCGGTGCCGGCAGCGGCAACGTCGTCGGCGCGCCGATCGCGCTGCCGGTCAAGTTCAACTGCAACGCGGGTGCCGCGTGGGGCTCGCTGGCCAACACCGGCGCCTGCGACACCTCGGCCGACGCCAAGGCGGGCGACACCACCGAGGGCATCTCGGGCACCCCGACCTACGTCCAGACCAGCGGTGACGACTCGCTGCTCGACGGCAACATCATCACCCCGCAGGCTGGCCCGATCGCGAACGTCGCCGGTGTGGCCGCGTCGTGGATCGGCAACGCGGGCACCGGGCAGGAGACGCCGGGCACCTCGTCCAGCACCGTCGACGCCGGTGGCTTCGTCAGCACCACCGGTGAGGACTCGGCCGCTTCGGCCAACATCGTCGACCCGGCCGTGGCTCTGCCCGTCGAGGTCTTCGGTGTCGGTGGCACCTACATCGGTCTCGCCAACGCCGCGCACGACAACACCGTCGACGCGAACGCGGGCAACGGCTCGTACACCTCCGGCAACGGCGCCGTGATCTCGGGCAACACCGCCAACACCCAGGTCGCGGGCGCGCCCGAGGTCTTCGGTGTCGGTGGCTCGCACATCGGTAACGCGACCGGCACGGCGACGGAAGAGAAGACCGTCACCGCCGGCGGCTACGACGGCACCCAGGGCAACAACTCGGGTGGCTCGGGCAACCTGGTCCAGGTCCCGGTCGCGGTCCCGGCCGAACTGCTCGGCGTCGGTGGCTCCTTCATCGGTTCGGGCACCGGCTCGGCCGACGAGGTCAAGGTCGTCCAGGGTGGCGGCGGCGGCTCGACGCACGACGACGACGGCGTGATCAGCTCGAACCTCGGCGTGGTCCCGGTTTCGCTGCCGGTCCAGGTCGTCGGCGTGGGCGGCGCGTTCATCGGCAAGGGCGTCTCGAAGGGCTCGACCGACACCACCTCCAAGGCGGGTGACAAGGAGAGCGCCACCGGAACCGCCGGTGTGCTCGCCGGGAACCTGCTCAACGGGCCGGTCTCGTTCCCGACCCAGGTGCACGGCGACGGCGTCGTCCTCGGCGGCATCGGCAAGGGCGCCAGCGAGAACATCACCGACTCGATGGCTGGCGGCGACGTCTCCACCGACGGTCAGGACGGCGCGGGCGCCGGCAACATCATCCAGGTTCCGGTCGGCGGCACCGGCTCGATCTTCGGCAACGGCATCGCCGGCGCCGGCATCGGGACCGGCAGCGGCACCAGCGACGTCAAGTCCGTCGCCGGTGGCTCGGCCGAGACCAACGGTGACCGCGGCTCGATCTCCGGCAACATCATCGACGCCCAGGCGCTGCCGATCGTGCAGGCCTTCGGCGACGCGGTGGCCGGGCTCGCCAAGGCCAAGGGCACCGCGACCAACACGGTCGACGCGCAGTCCGGTGGCGACGTGACCACCTCGGGTGTCGACGGCGGCATCTCCGGCAACATCGTCGACATCCCGCTGGCGGCCGTGGCTCAGGCCTTCGCCGACGCGGTGGCCGTCGGTGCCACCGCCGAAGCCGAGGCCGACAACATGACCACCGGCAAGACCGGTGGCGAGTCGACGACCGATGGCGACGGGTCCAGCCTGTCCGGCTTCAACATCCAGCAGCCGCTGGGTGCGCTGGTCCAGGTCTTCTGCGTCGACCTCGGCCTGTTCGGCACCGCCAACGCGACCGGGTCCGACGCGACCTCGATCACCGAAGAGCCGCAGATCTTCGTGCCGATCGACTGGTGCGGCAGCGAAATGGCCGCCGACGAGCTGCCGGCGCTGCCGGACGCGACCGGGCTGCCCGCGCTGGCGCTGCCCGAGCTCCCCGCGCTCCCGGCCCAGGCCGCGCGCGAGGACGTCCCGGCTCTGCCCGCGCTTCCGGTGCAGCTGCCCGCGCTGGGCAACCTCGGCCAGACGGTCGCTCTGCCCTCGCTGAAGGCGCCGAGCATCAAGCTGAACACGGTCGACCAGACCATGCAGGCGCTGCAGGGTGCCGCGACCATGCCGAACGCGAGCACGCTGCCCGCCGTTCCGGCCATGGCCGCGCTGGACGCCAACCCGATCGCGGCGTTCTTCTCCAAGCTCGCCGGTGGCTTCTCCTCCTTCAAGAAGTGACTTCACCGCCAGTGAAGTGATTCCCTGAGCCACTACCCAACAGGCCGGGCCCCACGAGCGAACTCCGCTCGTGGGGCCCGGTTCTTTTGTGTCTCAGCCGATTTGCACGGACCGCTTGGCGAGTCCGTACCAATAGCCGTCGATCACGGTCTCGGGTTTCTGCGCACCGCCAGCGCCGAGCGAGACGAACAGCGGCGCGAAATGCTCGATCCGCGGATGCGCGAGCTGAGCGGCGGGCGCCTTGTGCTGGAAGTCGAGCAACGCGTCGACGTCACCCGCCCGCAGCACTTCATCGCCCCAGTGGTCGAATTCGCTCGACCAGGCGGGCGGCGTGCCGTCGGTGGCGCTGACCTGGCGCATCGCGCTCAGGTTGTGCGTGAAGAACCCGCTTCCGATGATCAGCACGCCTTCGTCGCGCAGCGGCGCGAGTTTCTGGCCCAGCTCGAACAGTTGTTGCGGGTCGAGTGAGGGCATCGAGATCTGCAGCACCGGGATGTCGGCCTCGGGGAACATCTCCACCAGCGGCACGTACGCGCCGTGGTCGAGCCCGCGCTCGGGTGCGTCGTGCACCGGCGTCTCGGTCGAATGCAGGAGCTTGCGCACCTTGTCAGCCAGCGCCGGGGCGCCGGGTGCGCCGTATTTCACCTGGTAGTAGTGCTCGGGAAAGCCCCAGAAGTCGTACACCAGCGGCACGGTCGTGGTCGCGCCGAGCGTCAGCGGCGCTTCCTCCCAGTGCGCGGAGACGACCAGGATCGCCTTGGGCTTGCTGAGCTTGCTCGACCACTCGGCGAGCTGACGGGTCCAGACCGCGTCGTCGGCCAGCGGCGGCGCGCCATGACTGAGGTACAGCACCGGCGTCATCTCGACCTCCAGTTGTTTGAACTTTCAACTATATAGTGAGACGCAAGCGCTGTCTGCGATATTCCCTCGTTCGGACGTCCCGCGTGTGAGCGGCGGTTTCCGGGGAACTTCTGCTTCAGCGGCGAAGGAGGAGATGGGGATGGCTAGCGATGTTTTGGCAGGTGAGAGCGTTGTAGACGCGCTGATGAGCGTCCCCCGGCTCCTGCGTCACCCGGTGTGGCGAGCCGAGGATCCGACGCGAGGACAAGGGCAGGGCGTCCTGCTCGTACCGGGTTTCGGCTTCGGCGACCGCAGTCTCCAGGTGGCCGCCACCTGGCTCGCCGCGCGCGGGTACCGCCCGGCGGGCGCACGCATCGGCGTCAACATCGGCTGCACCAGCAAGCTCGTTGACCGCATCATCCGCCGGTTGGCGGCGCACGCCGAGACCACCGGCCGCCCGGTGATCCTGCTCGGCCAAAGCCGCGGCGGCTGGCTCGCGCGCCTTGCCGCGATCGAACGTCCCGACCTGGTCCGTGCGCTGGTCACGCTGGGCAGCCCGGTCCTCGATCCACTCGGCGCGCATCCGAAGGTCGTCCGCGTCGCACGGTTCCTGGCGAGGTTGTCCACTTTGGGCCTGCCGGGTTTGCTGACTGGTGACTGCCTGTCGGGCAGTTGCTACGAGACCAACATGAAATCGCTGGCCAAGCCGTTGCCGCCGGGTATGCCCGCGGTCGCGTTCTACTCGCGCGGCGACCGCATCGCACCGTGGCGGTTGTGTCAGGACCCGAGCGCCGAGTGCGTCGAAATCCACAGCAGTCACACGGGAATGGGCTTCGATCCCGAGTTTTATGCCGCCGTGGAGCCGAAACTGGCCGAGTGGGCACTGGATTCGGTGCCGCAGGGGCTGCTCAAGGCGTCTTAGTCAGATTTCGTGCCATGCGTTCGAGGACGTCGTGCGTGGTGCGGTAGTCCTCGTCGCTGATGCCTTCGGTGACCAGCTCACGCTGCTTCTGGATTTTCGCGCGGGCTCGCTCGAACGCGGCTTGACCGGCTTCGGTGAGCTGTCCGTCCGCGACCCAGCCGCGCTCGATGAGGTCGTCGACGATCGGTTTCATCGACGAGCCGAAGGGTGCGAGCGCCTCGTCGACCGCCTCGGAGGTGCGCGCGCCGGACGCGATCGTGTTGAGCACCTGCCAGTGCCTGCGGGTGAGGCCGTCTTCGGCAAGCGCGTCGGCGAAGGAGGATTCGAGGAGTTGATGCAGGTGACTGAACCAGTAGCCGATGGGTTTCACGGTGCACTCCTAGTGCATGTAGAATGACAACTACATGTAAAAGTACATGTAACTCGGGAAGGTGGCAATCATGACGGACCCCGTCGTCGCCGTCGAGCGCGCCATGATCGCCATCCGCCGAGCGCAGACCCGCCGGACGCTGTCCAAGGTCGCCCGCGAACGCACCGGCTCCGCTGTCGACCCCGCACTGCTCGGTGTGCTCGACGCCGTCGAGGAATGCGAAGAACGCGGTGACCCTGGCACGGTCACCGCGTTGGCTTCGGCGTTGTCGATCGATCAGCCGCGGGCGAGCCGCCTGGTCGCCCGCGCCGTCGAGGAAGGCCTTCTGCGCCGGGAAGCCGACCAGGCCGACGGCCGCCGCGCGGTCTTGGTGCTGACCGAGCGGGGCCGTGGCCTGGTCGACGAGACGCATTCGTTCCGGCAGGCCGTCTTCGCCGAGACGATGGCCGAATGGTCCACAGAGGACAGAGAGACCTTCGGCCGCCTGCTGACCGATTTCACCCGGCGCTATCGCGAAATCAGTCTTCGCGGCAGGTGATGTCCGTCTTCGGGAGCGTGCCGTCGCGGAAGTACGTGTTGATCGTGTTCTCCGCGCACTTGTTCGGGTAGTTGCCGAACACGGCGTGGATCCGGACGTCCTGCAGGGTCACCAGCTTCGACCCGGTCATCGACTTGTGCAGCGCGACGCCGCTTTGGTACGCCGTGCGGGTGTCGCCGGTGGCCTGCACGATCAGCGAAGGCACCGAGTTGTGCACCTGGGTCGGCTCTTCGACCGGCTCGGGCCAGAAGGCGCACGCGGTGAGGTTGTTGGCGAAGGCGCCGAAGACCGGCTCCGCCGCGCGGTCGCGCTGGATGTTGCGCCAGTACCACTCCGGGTCACGCGGCGAGTGGGTGTCGCCGCACATGATGGCCGCCTGCCCCGAGCCCTGTGCCTCCGCCGTGGGCTTGTACACGAAACGCAGGTCGCGCTCCAGCTCTTCACTCGGCTGCACCGGCTTGCCCTCGGCGGCGTCGGTGAGCAGCCGGACGGTTTCCGCGAGGTCGGCGTTCTTCCGAGGGTCGGCGAGCGGGCCGAACAGCATCATCGGCAGCACGTGCTGATCGAGCCGGTAGTCACCGACGCGGATCGGCTGGCGCGCCGACTGCTTGATCAGGCCTTCCACCACGGAACGTACCTGCTTGGCGGTCTTGCCCAGGTGGTACTCGCCGTCGCGCGCCGCGGTCCAGTTCGCCCACTCGTCGAGCGCGGCCTCGTTGGGCTTGCCCATGTCCTGCATCATCGGCACGCCGAACTTCTTCGCGTCGACCGCGCTGTCCAGCACGAACCGGTCGCTGCGCTGCGGGAACATCTGCGTGTACACCGCGCCGAGGTAGGTCCCGTACGACCAGCCGAAGTAGTTGATCTTCTGCTCGCCGAGCGCGCCGCGGATCACGTCCATGTCCCGCGCGGTGTTGCGGGTGGTGAAGTGGCGTACGTCCGGGCCTTCCTTGACCATGCACCGCGTGACCAAGTCCTTCTCCAGCCGGGCGTTCGCGTCGAACGCGGTCCGGTCGACGCCCGCCGAGCGCAGCATGGAGCCGACCGGCCAGCCGCAGTCGACCGGGGTGGAGCGGCCGATGCCGCGGGGGTCCATCCCGATGAGGTCGTAGCGGGACTTCACCTCCGGCGTCATGGATTCCCGGACGACGAGCATCAGATCGAGGCCCGCGCCGCCGGGCCCGCCGGGATTGGACAGCATGATGCCGCGCCGGTTCTGCTTGTCCGAGGCCTTCAGCCGGGAGATGGCGACCGTGATCGTCCGGCCACGCGGCTGGGCGTAGTTCAACGGCACCTTGACGTCGGCGCATTCGGCGCCCGCCGCGTCCAACTCCTTGTGGTTACAGGCTTTCCAGTCCAGCTTCTGCTGGTAGAAGCGGTCGAGGCCGCCGTGCTGGGTGGTTTCCTGGTCGGCGAGTGCGATACCGGATCCGGCCAGCAGGCTCGCCGCGGCCGCCGTGGTGGCGACCAGCGCACGCATACGTTGCATTTTCTCTTTCCTCACAGTAGAAGTCAGTTCGAACAGACGGCCGTGTCGACGACCTTCATCACGTCGGCGGAACCGGTCGCGGTGACCTGGTTGACGGTCACGTTCACCGAACGCCCGTCCGCGGCGACGCCGCCTCGGGTGCGGAACCCGGGGATGGAGCCGCCGTGGCCCCACAGCTCCTTGCCGCACGAAACCGGGATCCGGATCAACCCGAGCCCGTACTCCGCGCCGGGAAAGACATCCGCCGGGACGGTGCGTTTCATCTCGGCCAGCTGCGCCGGCGGCAGCAGCCGTCCGCCCAAGAGCGCGGTGAAGAACCGGTTCACGTCCTGCCCGGTCGACACCATCGCGCCGGCGGCGCCACCCCAGGACGGATCCTGATCGGTGACGTCCACCCACTTGCCGTCGGCCTGGTCGTAGCCGCGGGGATGCGGACCGCGGATGCCGGTCTCGTAAGGCGCCGGGTAGTAGGTGTCGGTCAAGCCGAGCGGCTTGATGATCCGGTTGGTGATCTCCGTGGCCGTCGATCGCCCGGTCACCTTTTCGATCAGCATCCCCGCGAGGATGTAGTTCGTGTTGGAGTACTCCCATTTCGTGCCAGGCTCGAAGTGGGATCGCATCGTCAACGCGGTCCGCACGAGCTCGGCGGGCTCGAAGTGCTGCGTGCCGTCCGTGTCGAGCTTCACGAGATAGTCCGGCAGTCCGCTGGTGTGCTGCAACAACTGGCGGACCGTGATGCGCGTGCCGTCGTTTCCGTTGCCACGCACCACACCCGGCAGGTAGCGGTCGATCGGATCGTCCAGTTTCACCTTGCCTTCGGCGACCAGCTGCAGGATCACCGTCGCGACGAAGGTCTTGGTGTTACTGCCGATCCGGACGTGCGACCGGTGCGGAAACGCCTTCCCGGAGCGCCGGTCACCGACCCCGCTCACGGCCTCCCAGCTGCGTCCGCGCTCCGTGACCACGGCCTGTGCGCCGGGCACTCCCGTCCCTACGAGCTGGTCCAGCGCCTGCCCGACCTCGTGCCGCACCGACACGGCCGCCATCGCGGGCACTGTGCCTGCCAGCACCGTGCCCACCACGGCGGCCCCGACCGCGACTCGTCCCCAAGTCCTTGGTAGCAAAGGAATCCCTCCCTGCGAGCTCGGAACCCGCCCGTCGGCTTCCGGTGATCACCAGGCTAGGGATTCCGGCACTCACCCCACGATGTCCGCAGCACCCAGGCCCATGGTGGGGCTAGCCCCACCACACAGCTGCCGGTCGAGGAACGCGGCGACGTGCGCGCGGGTGAGCCGGATGCCGAGTGCCGGGTCGAGCGGGAACGGCTCCTCGAAACCTGCCTGCTGGACGAGCAGGTCCAGGTCGGTGAAGGCGTAATGATCGGCGCCCGCCACGGTCAGCCGCCGTTTCCAGCCGGTCATCAGCGGCCACACCGCGTCCCACGACGGGTCCTTGGTGGCGGCCGGGTCGTGGATCTCGGGACTGCCGACCAGCAGGAACGGCCGGTCGAGCGGTGCGACCGGCTCCATCGGGCCGTCGAGGTTGACCCCGGCGCCGACGCGGCGATCGGCGCGCATCGCGGTGGCCGCGGCCGCACCACCGAGGGAATGTCCCACCACGGCGACCTGGCGCTCGTCGATCATCGGATTGTCGCGGAGTTCGTCGAGGACAAAGGAAAGATCTTTACCTCGGCTGAGCGCGATCGCCGCACGGCCGATCTTCTCGGGTAACCCGCAGGCCGCACACGGCAGCACCCCGCCGGGGAATTTCGCCGCGCTGGACTCGAAAGCGTGGTCGACGGCCGCGGCGACGTAACCACGCGAGGCCAGATCCTCGGCCAGCGCGGTGAGGGTGTGGCGGGGAACGGTGAAGCCAGGTGAAAGCAGGACGAGCGGACGCTTGCCCGGCAACGGGTTCGCGCCGACCCGAGACCAGGTACGAGTGCCTGCCAGCTTTTCGGCGGTGAACACCGGAGGGTCGGTGTGGAAGCGGGCCGCGAGCGCGGCCGCCTCATCGGCGTCCACATAGGACGCTCGGCTGCCCGTTCCGCGCACCGCCGGGTAGAACAGCGTGACCATCAGCTGTCTCGGCCCGGCCTCGGGCACCCATGGGTCGGTCCGGTTTCGGTCGGTGAGCGCGAGCGTGCTGCGTCCGACCGCGTCCCGTCCGGTGGGCGCGGGCAGCGACAAGCCCGCCGTATCGGCCTCGGCGGCCGATACGGCGGGCATGGAACCAAGCAGGCAAAGCGCGATGACTACGGCTGAAAGCTTTCGCATACTTGAACTGTGCCGAGAACGGCAGCCGCGGAACACGGGGAAAACCCCCGAACGGTCAGCCCCAGGTGACCGGCAGCTCGTGCACGCCGTAGATGTTCATATCGGTCTTGAGCTTCACGTCCTCGGCGGGAATCGCCAGCTTGAGGGCCGGGAAGCGGCGCAGCAGTCCTTCGAAACCGGCACGCATCTCGATCCGGGCCAGCTGCTGGCCGAGGCATTGGTGGATGCCGTGGCCGAAGGACAGGTGACCACGCGCCTTGCGGTGGATGTCCAGCGTGTCGGGGTTTTCGAACCGCTTCGGGTCGCGGTTGGCGGCGAGCAGCGAGATGACCACGGTCGACCCCTCGCCGATCGTCTCTCCCCCGAGTTCGATGTCTTCCGTGGCGTAGCGGTAAAAGATGTCGGCGATGGACAGGTAGCGCAGGAGTTCCTCGACCGCGTTGGGCAGCAGTTCCGGGTCCGCCCGTAGTTCGGCCTGCTGCTCGGGGTTCTCGAGCAGTGCGAACGTGCCCAGCGCCAACATGTTCGCGGTGGTTTCGTGCCCGGCGAGCAAAAGCAGGAACGCGATGCCGACCAGTTCCTCGACGCCGAGGTCCTCTTGGCTCGCCAGGTCGGACAGGATGTCCTCGCCGGGGTTGGCGCGCTTGCTCATGACCAGTTCGCCGAGATACGTGGTCAGTGCGGTCAACGCGGCCATCTTCTCGCTCAGTTCCTGATCCCTGGCAAGGAACTTGGCCGAGTTCGCCTGGAAGCTGTCCCGGTCCTCGTAAGGAACACCGAGCATCTCGCAGATCACCAGCGAAGGCACCGGCAGCGCGAACGCCGTGACCAGGTCGACCGGCTGGGGCAGCTTCGCCATCTCGTCCAGCTGCCGCTCGACGATCTCGATGATGTGCTCTTCCAGCATCTTCATACGCTTGACGGTGAACGTGCCGGTGAGCTTGCGCCGCAACCGGGTGTGATCCGGCGGGTCCATCGCGACGAACACACCCGGCATCGTCGGGGACGGCTCGGTCGGGGCGGGCATGCCCGGCGTCTCGAACGGCACGTGGATGATGCCGAGATCCTGGCGTGAGCTGAATCGGGTGTCCGCCAGCAACTGGCGGGCCGCTTCGTAGCCGGTGACGAGCCAGCCTTCGTGACCGTCGGGGAAGTGCATCGGGCTGACCGGGCGGGTTTCGCGCAGTCGGGTGATCTCGGTGGGCGGCGCGAACGGACCCGCGTCGCGCTCCATCGGGAGGCCCTGCGGAATCGACATCGTGAACTCCTTGTGTGGTGGGGAAAGCGGGTCAGCCGGCGTATTCGCGGTTGAACAGGCGCTTGGACCAGAGGTAGCCGCCGAGCGCGATGAGCGCGCACCAGCCGAGCGCGATCCACGCGTTGTTGCCGAGCGGCTTGTCCATCAGGAGGCCGCGCAGGGTTTCGATGATCGGCGTGAACGGCTGGTACTCGGCGAACCAGCGCAGTCCGGCGGGCATCGAGTCGGTCGGGACGAACCCGCTGCCGATGAACGGCAGCAGCATCAACGGCATGAGCACGTTGCTCGCGGATTCGACGGTCTTGCTCACCTGGCCGAGCGCGACGGCCAGCCAGACGAGCGCGAACGACACCACCACCAGGAAACCGGCCGTGGCGAACCAGGCGCCGACACCGGCCTCGGGCCGGAAGCCGACCAGCAGCGCCACGCCGATCACCAGCGCCAGGCTGATCATCGCCTGGATGACGCTGCCGATCACGTGCCCGGTCAGCACGGAGACGCGGGCGATGTGCATGGTGCGGAACCGGGCGATGATGCCTTCGGTCATGTCCATGCAGACCGAGATCGTCGTGCCCTGGACCGTGGCCGTCACCGTCATCAGGATGATGCCCGGCGCCAGGTAGTTGACGTAGTCGGCGCGGCCGCCGCCCACCCCGCCGAGCCCGGCGCCCATGGTGCCGCCGAACACGTAGACGAACAGCAGCAGGAAGATGATCGGCATCCCGACGAGCTGCACGGTCATCGACGGATAGCGCAGCATGCGCTTGAGGTTGCGGCGCAACATGGTCGCCGAGTCGCGCAGCGGGTGGAACTTGAGGTTCGCCGGTGCGGCGAGAGCCGGGGTACTCATCGGGTGGTCACCTTCTCCTTGGCGGGGTCGCCCGTGAAGGCGAGGAAGACGTCGTCGAGATCGGGGGTGTGCACGGACAGCTCGTCGACCTCGATGGCCTGGTCGTCGAGCTGGTCGATCAGGGTTTTCAGCGAGCGCAGGCTGCCGTCGCTGGGCACCCGCAGCGCGAGTGCGTCGGTGTCGTCGGTCGCCTGCCCCAGGAGCCGCTTGGCCGAATCGAGGCCACGCGGGTCCGCGAACCGCAGCCGGACATGGCCGCCCGGGATTTGGCGCTTCAGCTCCTCCGGGGTGCCCTCGGCGACCACCTTGCCGTGGTCGAGCACCGCGATCCGGTCGGCCAGCTCGTCGGCTTCGTCCAGGTACTGCGTGGTCAGGAAAATCGTGACGCCGCCCGCGACCAGCTCACGGACGATCTGCCACATTTCCCGGCGGCTGCGCGGGTCCAGCCCGGTGGTCGGCTCGTCGAGGAAGATCACCCGAGGGCTGCCGACCAGCGTCATCGCCAGGTCGAGCCGCCGCCGCATGCCACCGGAGTACGTCGAAGCCGGCTTCCCTGCCGCCTCGACCAGGTCGAACTGCTCGAGCAGCTGGGCGGTGCGCCGGCGGCCGTCGGCGCGGCTGAGGTGGTTCAGATCCGCCATCATCATCAGGTTCTCCCTGCCGTTGAGCAGGTTGTCGACCGCCGAGAACTGGCCGGTGACCCCGATCGCGGCACGCACCGCGTCCGGTTCGGTCGCGACGTCGTGGCCCGCGACGCGGATGGTGCCCCCGCTGGCGTTGATCAGGGTGGACAGGATCTTGACGGTGGTGGTCTTGCCGGCGCCGTTCGCGCCGAGCAGCGAGAAGACCGTGCCACGCTGGACATTCAGGTCGATGCCGTCGAGTACGACGTGCTCGCCGTACGACTTGCGCAGGCCGGTCACGGCGATCGCTTGGTCGATGGTCATGGTTCTTTCCCCTCAGGAACGTCGGATGGTGATGCCGCCGAACGAGGTGCGCGCGTGCACCTTGACGGTCTCGTCGGCCTCGTCAGGACTGGTGGTGCTCTCGAGCAGGTTGTGCACCTGCCCGAAGCCGGTGTTCACCTCGAGCCAGGCGGCGGTGCCCTCGGCGATGCCGACCTCCAGGTCGCCCATCGCGGTCCCGAGCTCGACCGAGCCGCGGGCCACCTCGCCGAGGCGGATGTTGCCGTTGGACGACTTCGCTTCGACACCGGCGCCCGCCCGGTCGACCGTGATGTCGCCGTTCGCGGCACGCACCCGGACATGGCCCGACGCCGAGGCGATCGTGGTCTCGCCGTTGGCGTTCTTGACGACCACGGAGCCGTCGACCTCGCCGAGGTCGACCTTTCCGGAGCCGGTGTGGAGCTCGGCCGTGCCGGTGACGTGGTCGGCCGTGAGGTGCCCGGCGCTGGTGTCGAGGCGCAGCGCGCCGGTCTGCTCCAGCCGGACGTTCCCGGCGGAGGTCTTGAACCGGCAGTCCCCCAGCCTGCCGGTGCCACTGAGGTTCCCGACCTGGATCTCGCCGTTCAGCCGCGAGCCGCTCGGCAGCTCGATGGTCACGTCGACCGACTTGGTCTTGCGGGAGAAGTCGAAACTGCGCTTCGGCCCGGTCACCTGGAGCACGCCGTTCGCGTAGTCGACGCGGATCCGCTGGGCGGCCTGCACGTCCGAGCTGTCGGACTCGTTGCTCGGCCGCACGTCGACGACCGTGTCGGCGCGGTCCGCGGCGACGATCCGCACGTTGCCGACGCCGAACTCGAGCGTCACGGAAATGGGTTCGGGAGTGTCGAATTTAGGCATGGTTGTCCCCTGATCATGAGTTGGTGGAGCATCCCCGCAGGTCGGGGCGTGGTGTGTGGAAAGTGGTGTGGCTAGCGGACCCAGCCGGTGAAGCCCTGTTTGGCGGGCGCGCTCAAGGTGGTTTCCGGCACCTGGTCACGTTCGGCGCGCTGCTGCGAGCGGTGCACTGCCACGGTGGCCGCGCGGACCAGCCAGGCGTTGACCGAGCGCCCTTCGGCGGCGGCGGCCTCCTCGACCGCGGCCTTGAGCTGTTCCGGCAGGCGGACGTTGATCCGCGAACTCGGTCCGTCCTCGAAGCCGGGCGCCGCGGCGGCTTCGGGCACGGGTGGTGGCTCCTCGGCCACGACCTTGACCGGCTCGGCGGCCGGCACGGTCACGACGAAGTTCGGGTCGCGGCCCTGCAGGCGCACCTGCACGGAACCGGGAGCCAGGTCACTGGTGATCTCGTCGGCGGCGGCCGACAGCGCCTCCAGCAAGGTCATCCGGATCGCCGACTCGAGTGAGCCGGTCAGGCGCTCGACCAACGCACGGGACTCTTCCCCGCCCGCTTCGGCGAGGGTGGCGAATTCGCGGCCGAGGTGGCTCACATACGTGGTCAAGTCCATGGCACCACTATGGCACACGCGTGGCACCACCACAAGAAAAAGTTGGCTCAGATGTGGTGCCACATGGTGCCAGCATGGCAAAAGCCCTGGTAGATGACCTTTTGGTCAGAAAGTGTCGGTGGTGCCGGGCATGATGCCAGGCATGCGGTACTCGATCTATGTTCCGAATTTCGGGGAGTTCGCGGAGCCGGAGACCTTCGCCGAGGTGGCACGCCGTGCCGAGGCGGCGGGGTGGGACGGCCTGTTCGTCTGGGATCACCTGGTCGAGCAGAAGCACCTGCGACGACGGATCGCGGATCCCTGGATCCTGCTCACCGCCGCGGCGCTGGCCACCAGCCAGATCCGCCTCGGCACCATGATCACGCCCGTCGCGCGCCGACGGCCCGGCAAGCTCGCCAGGGAGGTGACCACGCTCGACCGGCTGACCGGCGGCCGGATGATCCTCGGCGTCGGCCTTGGCGCGCCGCTGGAGGACGAATACGCGAGCTTCGGCGACACGGCCGACCCGCGAGTGCTCGCCGAGCGTCTCGACGAGAGCCTCCACGCGCTCGACTTGCTGTGGTCCGGCGAACCGGTCAGCTACCGGGGCAACCAGGTCAGCCTGGACGACGTGGCCTTTCAGCCGACCCCGGTCCAGCGTCCGAGGGTGCCGATCTGGGTCGGCGGCCAATGGCCGAACAAGCCGCCGATGCGCCGCGCCGCGCGCTGGGACGGAGCCATCCCCGGCTTCGACGGCATGGTGGCCGCACGACCACCCGCCGCCGACGAGGTCCGCGACTTGGCCGGCTTCCTCCGCGACCGCCGCGCGGAGAACGGCCGCGCGGACCAGCCGTTCGACATCGTCATCGGCGGCGCGAGCCAGGCCGGGGCACCGGGCCGCGACCTGGTCGCCCCACTCGCCGACGCCGGCGCGACCTGGTGGAACGAATGCATGCCATGGGACGACACCCTGGAGCGCGCCGAGCCGATGCTTCGCCGGATCGACCAAGGCCCGCCCCGAGCCTGACCAGCGGCCTCACGACCCCACGTGGGATTTACCCCGCAACAGGGACCCGCAGGCCACGGCGCCGGCGACGAAGATCGCGCTCGAGCACCAGAAAGCCGTGGTGTAGCTGTGGATCGCGGCGTCAGCCTGGATGATCGGGCTGGCAGCGTCCTTGCTGGCCAGGTAGCGGGTGAAGGCCGAAGCGGCGAACGAGTTGAGCAGCGCGACGCCGATCGACCCGCCGATCTGCTGCGCGATGGTCACGGTGGCTGAGGCGACGCCCGCGTCGCGTGGCTCGACGCCGGAGGTTCCGGCGTCCATCGACGGCGCGATGATCGCGCCGATGCCCGCTCCGAAAAGCATCAGCGGACCGAGGATGTCCGCGGCATAGGAGCTGTGCCGCCCGATACCGGTGAGCCACGCCATGCCGCCCGCCGCGATCAGCATTCCCGCCACCACGGGGATTCTCGCGCCGAGCCGCGGATAGAGCTGGGTCGTGCACACCCCGCCGGCGAGCACCAGCGTGGCGACCATCGGCAGGAACGCGAGGCCGGTCATGATCGGCGAGTAGCCCAGGATTTCCTGCAGGTAGTAGTTCAGGAACAGGAACGCGCCGAACAAACCGGCGCCACCGAGGAAGATCGCCAGGTTGGCCCCGCCCCGCGTGCGGTCGAGGATGACGCGCGACGGCAGCAGTGGATGCGCGGCGTGCGTCTGCCACCAGCCGAACACCGCGAGGAAAACCGCGCCGCCCGTCAGAAAGATCCAGGTGTTCGCTTCGGCATTGGCGAAGCCGTAGACGAGGCAGAACAGGCCTGCCGAGGCGATGAGCGTGCCGGGCAGATCGAGGCGCGGCCGGTCGCCGGTCTCGGGCTGACGCGGGATCAAGCTCAGTGCGCCCACGATCGTGACGATGCTGATGACGACGTTGACGTACAGCGTCCAGCGCCAGTCGAGATATTCGGTGAGCACACCGCCGAGCACCATGCCGACCGCCGCCCCCGAGCCGGAGACGCCGCCGAACACGGCGAACGCGGTGGCGCGTTCCTTGGGTCCGATGAAGGTCGTCGACAGCAGCGCGAGCGCGGCCGGTGCGAGCATCGCCCCCGCCACGCCCTGCACGGCGCGACCGGTCACCAGCACCTCGAAGTTCGGTGCCGCCCCGGCTAGCGCCGAGGCCGCGCCGAAAGTGATCAGGCCTGCCAGGAACATCACCCGGCGTCCGATCAGGTCGGAAACGCGACCGGACAGCAGCAACAGGCTGCCGAAGGTCAGCGAATACGCGGTCACGATCCACTGCCGGTCGCCGATCGAGAACCCGAGCTCCCGCTGCGCGCCGGGCAGCGCGATGTTGACGATCGTGACGTCGAGGACGTCCATCAGCTGCGCCAGGCAGATCACGGCCAGCACCCACCAGCGGCGGGTGGTGGCCGTCTTGGTCGATCCGGCCATGTCAGAGCAACGCCTTTCCGTCGCGGAACAACCCACCGGTCGGTCCGTCGGCGGCCAGGGTGGCGGCCCAGACCACACCGCGCGCGCTTTCCGCGGCGGGCCGGTCGCGCTCGTCGGCACGCTCGGGATAGGTGGCGGTCTCGCCGGGGTCGACGCCGTTGACCAGGATCGGAGTGTCCTCGAAGGCGCGGGCGAGCGCGGTGGTCAAGGCGTTGAGCATGTGCTTGGACATCGAGTGCGCGGGAGCGCGCAGGCTCGCACCGAGATCGAGCCCGGTGGCGATCTGCATGGCGGAAAGGCTGGAGACGTTCACGATCCGCGCCGCGGGTGCGGCGGCCAGCAGCGGCCGGAGCGACTGGACCAGCCCCCACGGACCGAGGACGTTGACCTCCATCGCGGACCGCACCTCGTCGAGGTCGGCGTCGAGCGCGGAAAGCACCCGGAAATCAGGCATCCCGCTCGCATTGTTGATCAACACGTCGAGGTGGCCGAAGGTCCGGCCGAGGTGGTCGACGGCTTCACGCATGCTCGCCTGATCAGTCAGGTCGAGCCGAAGCGCGGTGGCCGCGTGCCCTTCTTGCCGTAGCTGCTCGGCCAGCGGCTCGGCGCGGCTGACGTCACGCGCGGTCAGGATGACGTGATAGCCGAGTTCGGCGAGCTGCCGTGCCACGGCGAAGCCCAGTCCGGCCGATCGGCTGGTGCCGGTGAGCAATGCGGTCTTGATGGTCATGGAAGGTCCTCTCGGAGATTGGTGAACTAAGTTCAGTAGCAATGAACAAAGTTCTACATGGCGAACTAAGTTCAGGTCAACTAGGCTGATCTCATGGCTTCAGACCCACTGGCCCGCCGCGCGGCCCGCCACCTGCACCCCGACGCCCCGGCCCAGCCGAAGCCACGCCGCGCCCCGCTCACGGTCGACCGCATCATCGACGCGGCACTGCACGTCGTCGAGACCCAGGGCTACGACGCGTTGACCGTCCGCTCCATCACCGCGGAACTCGGCACCAGCCCGTCCTCGCTGTACGCGCACGTGGTCAACAAGGCCGACATCGACGACTTGATCGTCGGCCGCCTCTTCGCCCAGCTCGTGCTCCCCGAGCCCGACCCGGACCACTGGCGCGACCAGCTCCGCGACGTCTACGCCCAGATCCGCGACCAGTACCTGCGCTACCCCGGCATCTCCCGCGCGGCACTCGCGGCCGTCCCCACCAACCTCGAGACCGTCCGAGTCGGCGAGGCGATCCTCGCGATCCTGCTCGCCGGCGGCATCGAGCCCCAGGCGGCGGCCTGGGGCATGGACTCGCTGTCCCTCTATGTCGCCGCTTATGCGCTGGAGCTGTCCATGGTCCGCGCGCGGCAGACCGACGAGGACCAAGCGTGGGTCCTCAACCGCGACGAACTGGTCCACCGCCTCGAATCACTGCCCGCCGACCGCTTCCCCCACACCAGAACCCACGCGGCGGCACTCACTTCGGGCACCGGCCATCAGCGCTTCGACTTCACCCTCGGCCTGATGCTCGACAGCCTCGCCCGAAAGTCCTAGCGATCGAAGACGGTTCGCACGGCGGCTTCGTCGCCTTCGATTTCAACCAGTCCTCGCGCGCCGTCGAGGGTGAGCGCGCCCGCGGCCAGCCCGAGCACGACCGCCGCGTCGGCACGCACGATCGCCTCGAGGTCGCGGCCGTCGTGCGGGCTCACCTCGGCGCCGCAAACCTGAAGCATCTGGCCGTCGACCGCGATCCCGACCGTCGCCGACCCCCGCCCGCTGAGCAAGGCAGGGAGGGCGACGACAAGCCACTCGGGCCGGAAGCGGTCGTTGCCGGGACCGCTGGTCATGAGCGGCGTCGACCAGCGGATGAGTCCCTCGATCGGCTCCCGTAGCTCGGCGCCCCACGGGGTGAGGACGTATTCGATGGCGTTGCCCTCACCGGCCAGGCGCCGCTCGACCACGCCGCCGGTTTCGAGGTCGCGGAGGCGGTCGGCGAGCAGGTTGGTGGCGATGCCGGGCAGCCCGTCCTGCAGCTCGCGGTAGCGGGCGGGCGCCACGAGCAGCTGGCGGACGATGAGCAGATTCCAGCGGTCGCCGACGACGTCGAGCGTCTTGGCGAGCCCGCAGTACTGGCCGTAACTACGGCTCATGGTTCCACCTGCTTGACATTCTCAAGTGAGCCTGACTAGATCAAGTGTACTGGTGAGGAGGGTGACCATGGCTACGACGGTCGACGACACGTTGGCCCAAGCGCGCGCGGCGCTGCACGAGGTCGTCCCTCGCCTCGTCGACCTCTTGCGCAGCGCGCCTGACGCCGGCGCCGCGTCGGTCGGCGCCTGGACGGTGGGTGATGTCGCGGCTCATCTGTCCCACGTCTTCCGCTTCGACACCGACGCCATCGCCGGAAAACCGGTCCCGGACGCCGTGGTGACTCCGGCCGGGATGGCCGAGGTCAACACGAAGATGCTGGTCGAAGACGGCGAGCGCGACCCGGCCGCGCTCGCGGATCGCATCGGCATGCTCGCGGACGAGTTCGACGAGATCGCCTCGCGTTCACGGGCGGAGACCGTCGATTGGCTGGACGGGGCCCGCCTGCCTGCTTCGGCGGTCGCGTGTCACTTGCTCGAGGAATGCCTGATCCACGGCCATGATCTCGCCGAAGCCACCGGGCGGCCGTGGCCGGTGCGGCGTGATCATGCCCTGCTCGCGGTCGAGGGTGGCGTGCTTCCGCTCATCACGGCGCTGCCGTCCGCCGCTTTCCTGGACGAGAAGAAGGCGGCTTCGTTCCGAGGCCGCTTCGAAATGCGGCTGCGCGGAGGTGGACGGACAGTGATGGTCTTCGATCGCGGTTCGCTGACGCTCGAACCGGCGGGCGTGCGGCTCGTCGACGCCTACGTCTCCGCCGACCCCTGGGCGCTCATGTTGTTGTTCATCGGCAGGCAGGGAATTGTCGAACAGCTCCTTGGCGGCAAGGTGGCCGCCTGGGGGCTTCAGCCTTGGAAGCTTGCCCGCATGCTCACCGTGCTGAGCCCGCCGTAGCGCCCAGCGTGTCAGCTTGAGATGCGGGCCTCGATGCCGTCGAGGAGGAAGTCGAGGCCGGTCAGGAAGGTCTGCTCGGCGTCGAGGTGCGGGCCGTCGTGCACGATCTTGGCGAGCGCGGGGAAGCGGCCGGTGGCGAAGGTCCGCATTAGATAAGGCCCGTAGGAGTGCTGCCACTGCCTCTGGTCCATGCCAGAGGCTCGCTCGGCACGTCGCTCGGTGACCTCCCGGCGCACCGCGCCGGTCACGTACGCGTTGACCGCGGCGATCGCGGGCACGACGGTGTCCAGCTCGATATCGCCCATTCCGGACGCTATGGCCTCGCCGCCCGCCAGCGTGTTCGGGCCGAGCTGCGGTCGTCCGCCGAGCAGGTCGGCGAGCCATTCGTGCTGGTGAGCGGCTCGTCGGAGGTTCTCGGCCAGTGAGCGCAGCACCTCTCGCCAACTGTCGCCGGAAGGCCGGATCTCGGCGTAGACCGCGTCGACCATCAGGTCGAGCAGCTCCTCCTTCGTGTCGATGTAGCCGTACAGCCGCATCGGCCCGACGTCCAGCGCCGCGGCGACCTTGCGCAGCGACACCGCGTCCAGGCCGTCCACATCGGCCAGCCGGATCGCCGCTTGGACGATCCGCTCCCGGCTCAGCGGAGCGGGCGCCGGGCGCTCCGGCGGCTCCGGCCGCTCCCACACCAACATGACGAGGACGATACAGCGTGGCCCGCGATACGGTGTATTTGTCAATACAGTGTATCGGAGGCGTCATGACCATCGCGATCATCGGGGCGGGCTTGGGTGGCTTGGCCCTGGCCAGAGTGCTGCACGTGCACGGCATCGACGCCGTCGTCTACGAACGGGAGTCGTCGCGCGACGCACGCGGTCAGGGCGGCATGCTCGACATCCACTCCGGTCAGCGTGCGCTGCGCGAGGCCGGTCTGCTCGACCAGTTCTTCGAGATCGCCCGTGGTGAGGGCCAGGACATGCGGCTACTGAAGCCCGACGGCACCCTGCTGCTGCAGGAGGACACTCCCGATGACGCCCCGCTCTTGCGGCCGGAGGTGGACCGTGCCGACCTGCGTGACCTGCTGCTGGACTCGCTTCCCGAGCACACGGTGCGCTGGGGACACGCGTACGAGTCCGCAGGCGACGGCGTGCTGCGCTTCGCCGACGGCCGCACCGCGACCTACGGCCTGCTGGTCGGCGCCGACGGCGCGAACTCCCGGGTCAGGGCACTGCTCACCGACGCCCGCCCGGAGCACATCGGCCAGAACATGATCGAGCTCTGCGTTTCCGACATCGACCGCACCCATCCCGACCTCGCGGCGATGGTCGGGCGCGGCAACTACTGGGTGTTCGGCGATGGACGATCACTGGCGGCACAGCGCAATGGCGACGGCCGCGTCCGCATCGGCCTCAACTTCTACAACACCGGCGAAGACTGGTTCGCCGACAGCGGTATTCCGTTCGACGACCCGGCCGCTGCCCGCGTCCGGCTGCTCGAGATGTTCGGCGAATGGGACCCGAGGATCACCGCGCTGATAGCGGCGGCCGACGACACGATCGTGCCCCGGTCGATCACCACGCTCCCGATCGGCCTGACCTGGCCGTCGACGCCGGACGTCACGCTGGTCGGCGACGCCGCGCACCTGATGCCGCCGGTGGGCGAGGGCGCCAACATGGCACTGCTGGACGGAGCCCTGCTCGGCATCGAACTGGCCGGGCACCCCGACGATTTTCCTGCTGCCATCAGGGAATACGAACGCGAGATGTTCGAACGCACCGGCGCCGCCGGCCGGATGTCCGCCGACATTCAGGAGCTGCTGATGTCGCCGGACGCGAGTGAGCGACTGCTCGCGTTCTTCCAACCCGGCTAAGCGAGGAGTTCGGCGAGCCGGGCCATCTCGGCGGGCGGGTCGACGACCGGTTGGATGAGGAGTTCGTCGACGCCCGCCTGTTCCAGCGCGGCGATGCGGGTGCGGAGGTCGTCGCGGGCGCCGACCAGCGCGAGGGTGTTCATCAGCGAAGGCAGCACCAGGTCGCGCTCCTGCGGCGCGATGCGCCCGAGGTAATTGGGATAGAGCTTGGTGTACCGGTCCGGCGCGGTGGCGGTGGTGCCACGCCCGTCGAGAAGTCGTTGCACCGCTTCACGTTCCGCAGGGCCGAGTTGCTCGGCGAAGGCCGGTTCGTCGGCGGCGAAGGCCAGCAGCGACAGGACGAGGTGACCGGTCGCGTCCCTGGCCGCGTCGCCGTGAGGATCCTCGTCCTCGCCGAGTACGTGCAGCGCGGTGACCACATAGGACTCACCGGCTGTGCCTTGGGCGGCGTGCAGCGCTTGCCAGGCGGTGGGATCCAGCAGACCGAAGGAGATGAGCCCGGCACCGCGGCGGCCCGCGACCGCGGCGACTTTCGGCCCGAGCGCGGCCACGACGAACTCGATCGGGTCGGCAGTGTTCACGTGCGCCCCGGCGTGCAGGAACCGGACGTCACGGACCCGCTCGCCTTCGCGGTATTCCGTCGAACGCCCGGCGCACAGGTCCTGCAGCGCGGCGGTGAACTTCTCCAGCGTGGCCACCGTGGTCGGCGGCATGCCCAGGGTGCGCCTGGCGGTGTTCCCGGTGCCGACCCCGCAGATGATCCGGCCCGGCGCCAGAGCGTTGAGGCTGGCGAACCCGCTCGCGGCAGCCGGGGCCGACCGCAAAGCCGGCGAGGTCACGCCCATGCCGAGCTTGATGCGACGCGTGGCCTTCGCGCACAGGCTCAAGGCGACGAACGGGTCGCCGTGGACCATCGGGGTGTCGTTGAGCCAAAAGCTGTGCAAGCCCAGCTCCTCGGCCCGCACAGCGAGGTCCTCCACACCAGGCTGTGCGGTGACCACGACTCCTGCACGCATCACAACCTCCGAGAGCCGAGCGGACGTCAGTCGTGCGAGAGGTCGACGAACCGGCTGTAGTGCAGCTGGTGCGCGACGGTGATCGTCGCGGTCGGCCCGGCACGGTGCTTCGCGATGATCAGGTCGGCTTCACCGGCACGGGGGTCGTCCCGCTCCCACGCGTCCGGCCGGTTGACCAGGATGACGAGGTCGGCGTCCTGCTCCAGCGAGCCGGACTCACGAAGGTCGGACAGCATCGGGCGCTTGTCGGTTCGCTGTTCCGGACCACGGTTCAGCTGGCTGATCGCGATCACCGGGACCTCGATCTCCTTCGCCAGCAGCTTCATCTGCCGCGAGAACTCCGAGACTTCCTGCTGCCGCGACTCGACGCGCTTGCCGGACGTCATCAGCTGGAGGTAGTCGAGCACCACGAGCTTCAGGTCGTTGCGCTGCTTCAGGCGGCGCGCCTTCGCCCGGATCTCCATCATCGTCATGTTCGGCGAGTCGTCGACGAACAGCGGCGCCTCGGACACCTCGCTCATCCGCCTGGCGAGGCGGGTCCAGTCGTCGTCGGACATCTTGCCACCGCGCATGTCGGCGAGCCGGATCTTCGCCTCGGCCGAGAGCATGCGCATGACGATCTCGGTCCGGCTCATTTCCAGCGAGAAGATGACACTGGTCAAACCATGCTTGATGGACGCTGACCTGGCAAAATCCAAACCCAGTGTGCTTTTGCCAACGCCGGGGCGTGCGGCGACGATGATCATCTGGCCGGGGTGCAGGCCGTTGGTCAGCTCGTCGAAGTCGGTGAAGCCGGTCGGGATGCCCTGCGACTGGCCGCCGCGGGAGGCGATGGCGTCGATCTCGTCCATCGTCGGCTGGAGCAGCTCTTCCAGCGCGACGTAGTCCTCGCTGGTGCGGCGTTCGGTGACGTCGTAGATGGCGGCCTGCGCGCGGTCGACGACCTCGTCGATGTTCGCGCCGTCGGCGGCGGCCGCGCCGTAGCCGTACTGGACGATGCGGGTGCCCGCCTCGACGAGGCGCCGGAGCACCGCCTTCTCGGAGACGATCTCCGCGTAGTAGCCGGCGTTGGCCGCGGTGGGGACGGTGGCGATCAGCGTGTGGAGATACGGGGCGCCGCCGACGCGGCCGAGTTCGCCTCGGCGTTCCAGCTCGGCGGAGACGGTGATCGGGTCGGCGGGCTCGCCTCGGCCGTAGAGGTCGAGGATGCAGTCGTAGATCGCCTGGTGCGCCGGGCGGTAGAAGTCGTCGGGGCCGAGCGCCTCGATGACGTCGGCGACGGCGTCCTTGGACAGCAGCATCCCGCCGAGCACGGACTGCTCGGCTGCCAGGTCCTGAGGCGGCTGGCGGTCGAAACCACCACCTCCGCCGCCTCCCCCTCCTGGACCCGGATCCTCGGGGCCGGGGTCGCCGGACTCGTACATCGGACCGCGGTCGTCGGTGAGCGCCACCGCTCTCAACACCTCCTCGTTCTGTCGAACATAAGTTCGATTATGCCTGACGCGGCTGCTTGATGGGGCCGCTCCGCATGGCGGGCCGCGTGTCCCCCGATCGCCACCGTGCGTACCGGGCCGTCAGGGCACGCTAGATGCCCTGAAAGAACCAGCACAAATCCGGGTGGGGAGCAACCTGTGGACAACCTGGGGACGAATGGGGGTAACCAGTCACAGGTGCGCCCCAGCCTGTGTACAACCTGGGGACAACAACGTGAACAGTTCGGAGATCCCCTGGTCAGAGCCTGTGTGCAAGCTGTGGAGAACTTTGTCAAAACTCGTTCGGCGTGTCGGGCGATACTGCTTGTTCGGCGTGTCGCGGGCCCGTGTCGGCGCCGCGCGGGCGTCCGCCTGTGGATGAAAGCTACGGAGGGTAGACCGGTTGCTCGATAGGCTGAATGGCCCTCGTGGCTAGGACGCGAAGAGCCTGCCCTGTGCGCTCTGTAACCGCTCAGCGAGTAATTGCTGGTTGGCGGGGGTGAAGGCGATCGCCGGTTCGCCACTGCCCGGTACCTCTTCGGTCAGCCACCGGCCTTCGGACGTATCGATGTAGTTCACGGGGCGTTCGATCCGCTGCCGGTTCCCGGTCCGGCCACGGGCCGCGACGTACAGGCTGCCGCCACCCATTCGGCGTAGTCCGAGGATCCGGCGAAGCTCGCCGGCCTCCTGGCTGCCCGCGCTCGCCTGCCCGCTGCGCAGCACCGAGTAGCCGTCGTCCTGCGCGGTGGTGGCCGCCGACACCCCGGCCACCTGGCTCTTGGGCACCACCAGCGGGTGCCCGCGCCCCGGCGCCAGCTTCGGGATCTGCTCGATGAAGCTCTCCAGCACCTCGGACGGCTTCACCGAGGCCAGCACGACACCCTCGTGCTCCGGGTTGCGCGCGAGCACGAACCCCTCGCCGCCCGCACTGCCCGCGAGCAGGGTGTACTTCAGCGCCTTGCCCTCGTAACCGCCGTCGATCCACGCGTAGTACTCGAGCTGCGGCCTGGCGACGGCCTCGAGCGTGGCCTTCAACCCGGAGTCGAGGCCGCGCGGGCCGAACAGCCCATAGCGGGCGAGTTCGGCGTTGACGCGGTCGTCTTCCTTGCGCTGCGCGGACTGGTCGTAGAACGTCGGCGTCTCGGCGAGCACGGTGTGCGGCTCGCCGTCGCGCCGCCTGATCAAGTTGATCAGGGTGGCCGTCGCCACCGTGACCTGGTTGGCCAGCACCGCGCCGTCCCCCTAGTTGTGTTCGTCGTTGAGCCGTGCCATTTTGCCACGGCGTCCTGGCCTATTCGCCAATGACAGGCGGCGCGGTCAGCTCGTCGGTGCCGAACAGCTCGTTGCCGTCCTCGCCGAGCAGGAACTTGGACGAGCGCTCGGTGTCCTCGGCGCCGCCACCCTTGGCGCCGTGGCCCATCCCGCCCATGCCGCCGCCCATCATTCCGCCCTTGCCCGCCGCTGCGGCCGCGCCGGCGGCGCCTGCCGCTCCGGCTCCACCGGCGCCCGCGCCGGGGCCCAGGCCCTGGCCGGGAAGTGCCGCGCCGGTGCCGGAACCCGGGCCGAACCCGCCCGTGCCGATGGCGCCGCCCGAGCCGGGGCCGAAGCCGCCGGTGTCGATCGAGCCGCCGCCACCCGGCGTGAAACCGCTGCCACCACCCGGAATGCTTCCGCTGCCACTGCCGGGGCCGAAGCCGGGGATCGAGCCAGGCTGGTAACCGGCCGCCCTGGTGTCGTCGTTCCAGCCCGGGTACTTCGGCGGGGTGTACGAACCGGGACCACCGGGCACCTGGCCAGGCTGGTAGCCGGGGATGTTCGGCGGCTTGTACCCGCCGGGCGCGCCGGGGATCTGGCCGGGCTTGTACCCGGGGATGCTGCCGGGACCGCCGGGCATGCTGCCGCCGCCAGGGATGCTTCCCCCGCCCGGCACGCTTCCGCCGCCGGGGATGCTGCCGCGGCCCTTGCCGCCGTCGTCGACGCCCTTGCCGTCGTCCCCGCCGGGCTTGTCCTTGTCCTTGCCGTTGCCGTCTTTACCGTCGCCGGTGACGCCGACCTTGTCGACGTCGCCGGACATCTGGCTGTACGTCGGCATCTTCTCGCCGTTGGCGTTGCTCGCCTTGAAGTACTCGTTGAAGGCGTCGACGTTCGCCTGGCCGTTCTTGTTGTAGTCCTTGATCGCGCGGTCGGTGTCGGTCTCCCACGGCGTGATCGAGTTGAGGAAGTTGTTCTCCGGCGGCTTCTCCGGCACCTGGACGACCTTGGAGATCACCGTGTTGAACGCCTCGTGCTGCTCACCGAGGTACTTGTCGCTCTCGGTGAGCTTCCTGCCGGAGTCCAGCATCCACGCCTTCAGCGGGTGCGCGCCCGCAGCCTGCGCCGCCTGCACGCCGCCACCCTGCCAAGCGGCATCCATGTCGCGGGCGAGCTTGTCGATGGTCGTGAGGCGTTGCTGGTAAACGCTTTTGAGCGTCGCGGCCGAGGACTGGCCGTCGCTGATGGACTGCGGGCCGGGACCGTGGTTGAGCTGGTACCAGATCTGGTAGCAGTCGATCTTGCGGTCGCCGTCGCCGGCGGCGTAGCTGCCGGACTTGTCCCGGCTGAGCCAGCCGTACGCGGCGGCCCCTGCGACGATGGGAATCAGGAACAACACGGCGATCAGCCTGCCTTCAGCGTGTCGATCATCGCGGTGGCGACGTCTTCGGCCACCGGGCACGGATTGGTCGCGGCCTTGCTCTTGGAGAACTGGGTGAACACCAGCACCTCCAGCTCGTCGGTGACCGCGACGTGGAGCGAGCAGCGGCCGTCCTTGCGCCGGTCGACCGGGTCGGCGAAGACGGCGGGGTAACCGCCGATGGTCGTCGGCTCGAAGTACTCCTGCTTGTCCTTGCGGTCGTAGATGGTGCTGAGCCCACCCTTGCTGCTCTGGATCGGCGAGATGCTCACCGTGTCGTACTCCGAGACCGACGAGTCCCACGCGCAGGTGGGACCCGAATTGCTGGTCTTGCGGTAGCCGGCCTTGAGCTGCAACTGGCTCAACGCCGACGAGGACAGCCCGGTGCACGCGTCGGAGAGCAGGCTCGCGGTGTTCAGCGGCGCGGGCACCCTGGGCGCCGAGCCGGACCCCGAATCGGCCACCGAGTTCGACTCCGAGGTGGGCGTGTTCATCGGCAGGCCTGAGGTGTTGCCCTTGTTGCACGCGGTGAGCACCGCGCCCAGCGCGAGAGCGGCGACGGAGATCGTGAGAGCACGGTTCACTGCGCGCGGTTTCCCGTCTTGGAGATGGCGGCTTCGGTTTCCGCCTCCTGCGTGGTGATCTGCTTCTTGGCGAGCTGCAGCGACTCGAGGTACTGGGTGACGTAGTCCTGCATCGCGCGGTTCTGCGCGTAGAACGCCTTGCCGGACGGGTTCGCGAGCTTTTCCCAGTCGCCGCTGGCGAACTCGCGCCCCGGCGCCTCGACGTTGGCCATCATTTCGGCGTCACGCTCGTCGGCCTTGAGGTCGGCCAGCAGGTCCTGCCACTGCTGGATGACCCCGTCGATCTTGTCGGCGTCGAACTGGAAACCGCCGCCCTTGCCAGGGTCACCGCCACCGGGCGTCGGCGTGTTGCCCGCAGGCGCGGGCATGGTGATCACCCGACGGCTGTTCGGGTTCTGGGTCATCGGGTCCGGAGCGTCACCCATTGTCGTCGATCCCCCTAACGCTGAGTTTCCAGTCTCCTACTCGGACGCGCCGGTCTCCACCGGCGTTCCCGTCCCCGAGCATAAAGAAGGCGGGAACCTCCGCGTGGGGAGGTTCCCGCCTTCAGGTGAAGCAGGGTGTTACTTGGCCTTGACCTCGAGGCGGACGTCGACCTTCACGTCCGGGTGCAGGCGAGCGCTCACCGAGTGCTTGCCCACGGTCTTGATGTGGTCCTTGAGCTCGATGACGCGCTTGTCGAGCAGCGGGCCACCGGCGGCCTTGATGGCGGCCACGATGTCGTTGTTGCTGACCGAACCGAAGAGCTTCTTCGAGCCCTCGGCGGCCTTGGCGGACAGCTCGATGGCGCCGAGGCCCTCGAGCGTCGCCTTGACCTCCTTGGCGTGGTCGAGGTCGCGGATACGGCGACCCTCCTGCGCGCGGCGGATGGTCTGGACGTTCTTCTCCGCGCCCTTGGTGGCGGGCATCGCGTAGCCGCGGGGGAAGAGGAAGTTACGCGCGTAGCCGTCCTTGACCTCGACGATGTCGCCGGGGCCGCCGAGGTTGGCAACGTCGGTGGTGAGAATGATCTTCGCCATTGACTTGCCTCCTTAGCGTGCGGTCGAGGTGTAGGGCAGCAGCGCCATCTCGCGGGAGTTCTTGACCGCGATGGCGATGTCACGCTGGTGCTGGCTGCAGTTGCCGGTGACACGACGGGCGCGGATCTTGCCGCGGTCCGAGATGTACTTGCGAAGCAGGTTGGTGTCCTTGTAGTCGATCGACTCGGGACGGCCCTTCTTCGCGGCCTTGCAGAACACGCAAACCTTCTTCTTGGGCTTGCGAATGGGTGGCTTGGCCACTGTGGACTCCTAGAAAAAAGAAAAGTGGTTGTTTAGAAGGGGGGCTCGTCGGCGAAACCGCCGCCGCCACCACCGGAGGACGCCGCGGGGGCCGAGCCCCACGGGTCGTCGGCGGGCATGCCGCCGCCTCCACCGGACGGGGCGCCACCGCCGAAGCCGCCGCCACCGCCGCCGCGGCTCACCTTGTTCACCTTGGCGGTCGCGTAGCGAAGAGAAGGCCCGATCTCGTCGACCTCGAGCTCGACGACAGTGCGCTTCTCGCCCTCTTTGGTCTCGAAGGAACGCTGCTTCAGGCGGCCCTGCACCACGACGCGCGCGCCGCGGGTCAGCGACTCGGCCACGTTCTCCGCGGCCTGGCGCCAGATGTTGCAGCGCAGGAACAGCGCCTCGCCGTCCTTCCACTCACCGGACGCCTTGTCCAGCGTGCGCGGGGTGGACGCGACCGTGAAGTTCGCGACCGCCGCACCGGAAGGCGTGAACCGCAGTTCCGGGTCCGAGGTCAGGTTGCCGATCACCGTGATTACGGTGTCTCCAGCCATCGGGACTTCTCCTTAGCCTCAGGCCTTGGCGGCGGCAGTCGCGGCAGCGGCCTTGACGGGCTTCGCGGCCGGCTTGCGCAGCAGGCGGGACCCGGCCTTGGGGACCTCGCGACGCATGACCTTGGTGCGGAGCACGGTCTCCTGCAGCGACAGCTGCCGGTCGAGCTCCTTGACGGCGTCCGGCGTGGAGTTGAGGTCCAGCAGGGCGTAGATGCCTTCGGCGTGCTTCTTGATCTCGAACGAGAGCCGCCTGCGGCCCCAGACGTCGACCTTCTCAACGCTGCCGCCGGACGTGCGGATCACGTTGAGGAACGTGTCCAGCGTCGGGGCGACGGTGCGCTCGTCGAGCGTGGGATCGAGGATGACCATTACCTCGTAATGGCGTGACACAACCACTCACCTCCTGTGGGCTCACGGCCATGGACAGTCCATGGCAGGAGGGTTTGTCAAGGAGGAAGTGTACGTCCCAGTAAAACAGTGGCGCGCAGCGCCTCCGTTGAGGGTGGTGGTGGGCGACGGGCGGGACGCTACGACACCCTGCGCAGCACCCAGGTCCTGACCAGCGCCGCGGTCACTCCGGCCAGCAGGATCACGGCCAGGAGCATGGGAAGTTCGACGCCGCCGTCGCCAGCCGGGGCGGCGATCTGCTCGGCGTTGCCCGCGTTGCGGATGTCGGCGCCCTGGCCGTTGGCGGCGCCGGGCAGGCCGAACTGGGGCGCCTGGCCGGGCACCGGGTTGCCGGTCGGGTACTTGTCGCCGGGCGGGAGGCTGAAGCCGGGCTGGCCGGCGACCGGGATGTTGCCGTAGTCGCGTGCCGGGACGGTCAGGCCGCCGGTGCCGCCGTTCGGCGTGAAGTTCGGGGTGCCCGGGGTCGAGCCGGGCTGGGTGCCGCCGCTGGACGGCTGGTCGTCACGCGGTGACTCGCTGCTCGGCGCGACGTAGTTCGCCGCGATCACGGTCAGCCCGCAGCCGCCCGCGACCTTGTTCTGCACGCTGGTGAGCGTCTTCTCCTGGTCGAAGCCCAGTCCCCAGGTGCCGGTCGCCTTCAGTGCCGCGCGCACGGCCTTGCCGATGGTCGCGCCGTCGACCGAGCCGCCAGCGGCGTTCGGGACGGTGCCGACGTTGATCGTGGCGACCTTGGCGATGTCGTTGGCGGCCCAGTCGCCGACCGCGAGCGTGCCGGCCTCGTTCGCGCCCTTGCGGACCAGTTCCTTGACCGAGCTGCCGGAGATGGCGACCGTGCTGCCGATGGTCGAGCTGACCGAGCCGCTGCACGCGTCGGCGAGCGTGGTGCTCGCGGAGGCCGTGCCACCGCCGAGGAACGCGCCCGCGCCCAGTAGTAGAGCCATCGTGGAGAGGGTGAGCGCCTTGCGGGTGATCGGGGCAGCGTTCTTCCGCACGGGCGCAGTCCTCCAGAAGACGAATTTATTTCAGGGCGACACAGCTACAACGAGCCGGGCACCGGAAAGATACTTCGCGGTAGGACTAAACAGTAGCGGCCATTCGGCGGAGTACCCAGGTCCGAACGAGCCAGGCACTGACTCCGGAGAGTGCCAATACGGCGATAAGCACTGGTAGACCCGGTTCGCCGGACGATTCGCCGGAGTACGGCAGCGCCTCGGCCTGTCCCGCATTCTGGATACCGGCACCCGAATTCTTCTTGCCGTCCGAGCCGAGCAGTCCGAACTGCGGGGCGTATCCCGGGATCTGGTTGCCGTAGCGCAAAGCGGGTGAAGGTGAGAAGGCGCCTGCGCCCGCCACCGGGATGCCGCCGTAGTCGCGCATCGCGGCCCAGCCGGTCGGGGTGAAGAAGTTGCCGGGCAGTCCGCCGAACTCGGGCGCACCGCCGCCACCGATCACCGGGCTGTTCGCGTCGGGGATCGTCATGCCGGGAGCGGGTCCGCCCGCCGGAGCGCCTGGCGCCCCTGGGGTGTCCCCGCCGGGTGTCTGCGGGTTCCCGGGCGCGCCGGGGTTCTGCGGGGCCTGGCCGACGCCGCCGACCTTGTTGACCGTGTCGGTGAGTTTGTTCGTGCCGTCCGAGACGCCCTGGTTGATGGCGTCTGCGGCGGGCGGGCCGACCACGGGTATCGGTGAGACGACCGTGTTGACCACGGTCACGGTGACCTTGCAGACCGTGCCGAGCACCGCGTTGATGGTGCCGGTCAGTATCTGGGACGCCTGGCCGACGAACCCGAGGTCCAGCGGGATCCCGAGCAGTGGCGTGGTCGCGACCACGTGGTCACCGGGTTTGGCGGTGATGGTCGAGCCGCAGGGCACCGTCTTGGTCTCGGCCGAAGCGGTTCCGGGCGCGCCGAGCACGGCGGAACCCGCGAGGACGAAAGCCGTCGCACCGATCGCCGTCGCTCTGCGTGTCGGATACCGCATGCCAGCTGACCCCAATCGCCGTTGTTGCTGGGATAACGACGCTAACGGACAGCAGTGACGCCCGCCCAGTGAAAAAAGCTCGGCATTCGGGTGGAACGGTGTTACGCCGGGTGACCTAGCTGGTCTTGCGGTACATCCAGGCGCGTAGAAGACCGGCGGCGACGACTGAAACCGCGAGCACGGCGAGCAACAGCGGCAGCCGGGCCGGGGCCTGCGGGGCGACCAGCGCTTGCGCGGTACCGGACCGGTCCGCGACGACCACCGGGTAGTCGTCGACGCTCAGGCTCGGCGCCTTGCCGGACGGCACGTCCAGCGCGATCACCGGCGCGGCCGAGCTGAAGTCGGCGGGCAGCGGGTACGGGTTGAGGAAGAACCCGGGGATGACCACCGCGCCCGGCCCGCCGCCGTCGATCGGCACGACCGGGTTGATCTCGGTGGACGGCGTCTCGGCGCCGGGGTCCGACGGCTTCGGCTCCGGCTTGCCCGGCTCGTGCGGGACCGGGGCGGGCGCGGGCCCGGGCTTGCCCGGCTTGGGCTGGGCACCGCCGAGCACACCCTGGGTGGTGTCGCCGACGGCGTTGACCGCGTTCTGGGCGCCCGTGCACAGCCCGCGCACCTGGGGTGAGTTGCCGATGCCCAGCGCGCGGACGGTGTCGCCGACCGGGAGCGAGAGCAAGGCCTGCTCCTGGCGCGCGGTGGCCTGCGAGTCGAGCGCGATCGTCAGCTTGCCCGGGAGGTTGAGCGGGGCGCCGGCGTCGAGGACGAGGCCGTTCGCACGGGCGCCTTGGAGTGTCGTGGCGCAGCTGCCGGAGAGGGTTTCGTCCGCGGCCGCCGTCAGCGGGAACGCCAGTGAAGCACTGAACACCAAACCCAGTGCGGTGAACCGAGGTGCGTTGCGCATCGCGTCTTCCTTTGCCATTGGGCCGCTTGGTCCAAGCGGCTGACTGCATTCGGCCTAAGAATGATCACGGAACGCGCACAAACTACCCCACTAGCGTAACCATCACCTCGCCGAGGGGGTCCTTGTACGGTGGGCGCATGCAGATTGGGGTCCACGTTCACGAAGACGATCCGGTCACCACCGCTCAGGCGCGTGGCGGCGACGCCGTGCAGTTCTTCCTGAGCGATCCGCAGGGCTGGAGGGCGCCGAAGCCGCATCCCGCCGCCGAGGAGATCGCCGCGTCGGGGCTCGCGGTGTTCATCCACTCGCCGTACCTGATCAACGTGGCTTCGCTGAACAACCGCATCCGCATTCCCTCGCGCAAGAACGTCCAGCAGCACGCGGACGGCGCGAAGCTGGTCGGCGCGCGTGGCCTGATCGTGCACGGCGGGCACGTGCGCAAGGACGAAGATCCCCAGCAGGGCCTGGAGAACTGGCGCAAGCTGTTCGAGCGGCAGGCGAAAGACGGTGGCTTCGCGGTGCCGATCCTGATCGAGAACACCGCGGGCGGCGACAACGCGATGACCCGCGACCTCGACACCATCGCCAGGCTCTGGGACCAGGTCGGCGAGTTCGGCGCCGGTTTCTGCCTCGACACCTGCCACGCCTTCGCCGCGGGCTGGGACCTGGAGAAGGCCGTCGAGAAGGTCAAGTCCATCACCGGCCGGATCGACCTGGTGCACCTCAACAACTCGCGCGACGAGTTCAACTCCGCGCGCGACCGCCACGCCAATGTCATCAACGGTGAGGGCACGATCGACCCGGAGGTCCTCGCCGGTGTCGCCGCCGAGGCGGGCTGCCCGGTGATCGTGGAGACACCGGCCGACGGCCAGGCCGCCGACGTCGCCTACCTACGCGAGCGCCTCGCGGCGTGACGGCACGACGAACTTGTCGGGGGCGCCGTCGAGGAAGCCCCCGGCGGGGTCGTCGTCGCCGTGCAGCCGGACGAGGTCGGTCGACGGCCGGTAGATCTCGCGGACGACCAGCACGCAGAGCCCGATCAACGCCAGGTCGCGGACCATGACCGTGCCCAGGAACCAGCTCTCGGGCAGGCCCTTGTTGTCGGCGCCGAGGTAATAGAACATCCGCGGCGCCCAGACGAGCGCGTCGAGCACCATCCAGGCGAGCAGCGGCCGCCAGCGCGGGATCGCGAGCACGGCCAGCGGCACCAGCCAGAGCGAGTACTGCGGGTTCCACACCTTGCCGGTGAGCAGGAAAGCGGCCACCACCAGGAAGAACAGCTGCCCGACGCGCGGCCGTCGCGGCGCGGTCAGCGTCATGTACGTGATGCCGGCGCAGCACGCCATGAACACCACGACGATGACCACGTTGAGGACGTTCGGCGTCTCACCCTTCGCGAGGATGCCGTCGAAACCGTGCCAGCCGGTGAGGTACGCGATCACGTTGTAGATCGAGTCGGGGTCCATCGGCCGCAGCACGCTGAGCCGGAAGAACTCCTGCCAGCCGTCGCGCGTGAACAGCGCGAACGGCGCGTTGACCACCAGCCAGGTGGCCGCGGTCGCCGTCGCGGTGACCAGCCACGCGCGGGTCTTCCCCGCGCGCAGGCACAGCACGAAAAGCGGTCCGAGCAGCAGCAGCGGATAGAGCTTCGCCGCCGCGGCCAGCCCGAGCAGCACGCCGGCCGCCACCGGTTTCTTCCGCGCCCACGCGAGGATGCCCGCCGCGGTGAGCCCGGCGCCGATCGTGTCGAAGTTCGTGAACGCGTGCACCAGCATCAGCGGCGAGATCGCGACGAGCGCCGCGTCCCACGGCCGTCGCCGGTTGGATCGGCCGGTCGCCCAGACGGCCAGCAGCCAGAACAGGCTCAGCCACAACGCCGAGAGGTTGAAGTAGATGGCCACCGGCAGCGAGCCAGGGAACATGGCGAGGATGCCCGCGGTCAGCTTCGCGTTGATCCACTGGAAAAGCCCGGTGACCACCGGGTACTCCATGTACCTGACCTGCGTGCCTGTGTCGTCGTTCCACGAGGTCGCGTACGGGAACGTGCCCGGCTGGTTGAGCTTCTCGGCCGTGTAGAGCGGGACGAGGTCGGAGTAGCACATCGCGACGTACGGGCGGCCCGCTCGCCAGTCGAGCGCGGCGTGGCCATCGCTGTCGGTGTAGGACTGGATGCACGCCGACTTGCCGAACCAGCTCGCGACCAGCGCCAGCACGGCGAGCAGCAGCCCGACACGCTGCGGGGACCAGAACCAGTGCCTGCCGATGGCGGCGTGGTCACCGAGCGGTCCGCCGAGCGGTCTCGTCGCCGCCGCCGCGAGCGGATCGGTGCGGCTCGGCGCCACCCGCTCGTCGAGACCGAGCGAGAGCGGCACCCCCGTCTCCGGCGCGGTGGTCTGATCGTCTGGCACGCGCGGATGCTATCGGCAACGGGGTGAACGGGCCGTCATTTAGGGTCGGCGTAGAACCGGTCCAGCACCTCCGCGGCGGCCCCGACGGCCACGATGTCCTCGCCGAGCATGCTCACGTCGAGCCGGGTGCGCTGCCAGTTCGGCAGCGGGAGCAGCTCCTCGAGCTTGGCTGCGACGGCCGCCGCGTACACCTCCGGCGCGGCCTGGACCGCGCGCCCGGCCAGCACGATGCGCTCCAGGTCGAGCACCTGGACCAGGTCGGCGAGGCCGATGCCGAGCAGACCGGCGGCCTCCTCCTGGCTGCCCGCCTGGTTGTGCAGCACTTCGACGCAGCCGCGCCTGCCGCACGGACAGCGTGGGCCGTCGTAGGCGAGCGTGGTGTGCCCGAACTCGCCCGCGTTGGTGCGCGGGCCGCGGTAGAGCTTGCCGTCGATGAGGAGCCCGACGCCGATGCCGGTGCCGACCAGCACCACGGCCGTCGCGGGCTCCGGGGCGCGCGCACTCCACTGGTGCGCCAGCGCGGCGGCGTTGGTGTCCTTGTCGACGATCACCGGCAGCCCGACGCTCTCGGCGAGCTGGTCCCGCAGCCTGACCTTGCGCCAACCGGGCATGTTGGTCGCGTGGTGGACGATGCCGGTTCGGTGGTCGAGCGGGCCCAGCGCGCCGACACCCATGCCGAGCAGCTTCGCCCGGTCGAGTCCGGCGGACACCCGGCGCGCGCCCGCGGTGATGGCCGCGATCGCCTCCTCGGGACCGAACCCGGTCGGCAGCGGCGAGGTGGTCTCGGCGACCTCGTCGCCGAGCAGGTCGACGAGCACGACCTGCATCTCGTCGCGGTCGAGCTGCACGCCGAGCGCGTACCGGGCGTCCGGCCGGATGGCGAGCCGCGTGCGTGGCTTGCCGACACCGGTCGCGGGCTGGCGCTGCTCGTCGAGCAGACCGGCTTCCAGCAGCTCGGGCACGATTTTCGAGACCGCCTGCTGGGTGAGCCCGCTGCGCGCGGCGAGTTCGACCCGGCTCAGCCCGCCCGCGCGCCGGATCTCGGTGAGCAGCAGCGCGCGGTTGTGCTGGCGTAGGCCGCGGAGGTTCACCCCGGTGTCTGTCACGTAAGGATCGTCGCATGCCTGGCGAATTACGCAACACTGTTGTTTAATAGAGGCATGGCTGACTTGCGAGCGGGAATCCTCGGTTACGGCATCGGCGGGCGCGTCTTCCACGCCCCGCTCATCGACTCGACGCCTGGTCTGACCGTCGCGGCGATCGTCACCGGCAACCCGGAGCGCGCCGCGCAGGCCCAGTCCGACTACCCGGACGCCACGGTCGTCCCGGACGCCGACGCGCTGTTCGCGCTCGACCTGGACTTCGTGGTCGTCACGACGCCCAACCGCACCCACGCCGAACTCGCGCTCAAGGCGATCGAGCACGGCGTGCCCGTGGTCGTCGACAAGCCGTTCGCGCGTACCGCGGCCGAGGCGGCTTCGGTGCTCGAGGCCGCGACGAAGGCGGGCGTCGGGCTCACCGTCTTCCAGAACCGCCGTCTCGACTCGGACTTCCTGACGGTCCGCAAGGTCATCGACTCCGGCAAGCTCGGCGAGATCGTCCGCTTCGAGTCCCGGTATGACCGCTGGGTGCCGACTCCCCGCGACAACTGGCGTCAGCTCGGCGACCCGGCCGAAGCCGGTGGCCTCTTCTATGACCTCGGCGCGCACATCGTCGACCAGGCGCTGCAGTTGTTCGGCCCGGTCACTCAGGTCTACGCCGAGATCGACATCCGCCGTGACGGCGGCGCGGTCGACGACGACGCGTTCGTCGCGCTGCACCACGCGAGCGGCGTCCGCTCGCACCTGTGGGCCACCGCGTGGGCGGGCACCCTCAACCCGCGCTTCCGCCTGATGGGCAAGCAGGCCACGTTCACCAAGTTCGGCCTGGACGTGCAGGAACCCCAGATCAAGGACGGCCTGCGCCCCGGCGACGACGGCTGGGGCGTCGAGCCCGAGTCCGACGCCGGCCTGCTCGGTGTCGGCGCCGAGGTCGAGCGTGTGCCGACCGAAACCGGTCGCTACGAAGACTTTTACGCGCAGGTCCGTGCCGCGCTGACCGGGAACGGCGAGTTCCCGGTCGACCCGGCGAGCGCCGTCGAGGCGTTGCGGGTCATCGAGGCGGCGCAGCTGTCGGCGAAGGAAGGCCGCGTCGTCACGATCTGAGGTGACAACCAGCCGGTTCGCGGAGTGACCGCACCGCCGGGCACGGGCAGGATTCCTTCCATGACTAGGGGAATCTCAAGGCGTAGTGCGTTGTCAGGCGGAATCGCGGCGGGGGTGGCGGTCGCGGTCGCGAAACCGGCGGCGGCCGATGTCGAGATCGGATACGCGTTCCGGCACGTCACGGTCGTCGACGTGATCAGCGGACGGCTGCGGCCGGACATGACCGTGGTGGTCATCGGCGACCGGATCGTCGCCGTCGGCCGCAGCCAGGACATCCGGGTCCCGCCCGGCGTGCTGATCCATGATCTGCCCGGCAAGTTCCTCCTGCCGGGACTCTGCGACCTCCACGTCCACACCGGCGCCGACGTCATCGACCTGCCGCTGCACGTGGCGAACGGCGTCACCACCATCCGCGACATGAGCACCGAGCCGCGCCATTTCGAAATGCGGCGCCGCGTCGAGGCAGGCACGCTGCTCGGCCCGCGCTGGGTGCTCGGCAGCCGGATCATCGACGGCATCCCATCGTTGTGGGACCCCAATTTCGCCAACATCGTCAAGGTTTCCGGCGACGCCGACGCCCGTGCCGCGGTCCGCCAGGCCAAATCCGAAGGCGCCGAATTCATCAAGGTCTACACCCGCGTCTCGCCGGTGTCGCTGAACGCGATCGCCGACGAATCACGCAAGCTCGGCCTGCCCTTCCTCGGCCACTGCCCGGACAGCGTGCCGATCGAAACCGCGGTCGACCTCGGCCAGCGCAGTTTCGAGCACCTTTTCTGGACCTTCTACGGCACTTCCCGCAAGGAGGCCGAGCTGGTCGAACGCCTGCGCGACCTCGATTTCCGCGACGGCGACTACAACAGCTGGTTCACGGCGATGCACCCCATCGAATGGGAGGCCGCCCACACGCACAGCCCGGTCAAGGCCCGCACGCTCTTCGCGAAGTTCGCCGCCCGCGGCGCCAGGCAGGTGCCGACCTTGGCGCTGCACAACGTTCTCGACCACGCGAGCGCCTATCGCCCGGAAAACGACCCGCTGCGCAAATACCTCCCGAAATCCGCGCTCGACCTCAACGATTTCGTCCTGCGCGAGTTCTACCTCAAGGGCCGCACCCCGCAAACCGACGCCGAATGGGCCGCACTCTGGGAACTCCGCCTCGGCCTGGTCGGCGAAATGCACCGCGCCGGCGTCCAGATCCTCGCCGGAACGGATGTCGGAACCGGCGAGATCTACCCCGGTTTCGCGCTGCACGAAGAACTCCAGCACCTCGTGACAGCGGGCCTGTCCCCCTTGGCCGCACTCCAGTCCGCGACCATCGAGCCCGCGAAATTCCTTGGCACAGAACGGGATTCAGGTTCCATCGCGCCCGGCAAACTCGCCGACCTGGTACTGCTCGACGCCGACCCGCTCGCGGACATCGCCAACACCCGCAAGCTCCACTCGGTCTCCTTGCGCGGCAAGTACTACGACCCGGCGGCCCGCCAAAAACTGCTCGACGACGTCGAAAAAGCAGCGGCCACAATGCCCGCCGACGCGGTCACGGTCTCACTCTGCCCCTGCCACGCAGGCGCCCACTGAGCCAGATCCCTAGTCCTGCCGAGACAATCCCAGCACTTACCCACAGCACGATCGACCGCCAGTTCGTCTCGTCGACGTCCGCGTTCAACGCCGCGACGGGGTCGACGAGCCCGAAACCGTAGAGGGGGTCCCGTCCAGGAGCACCGAGGTCCTTCGCCGTCTTGGCGAGCACCTCGGTCACCTGGCCGGCGGTCAAGCCAGGAAAACGCGACCGCACCAGCGCGACCACCCCGGAAACGATCGCCGCCGCCTGACTGGTCCCGGAAGTCGGCGCCTTCTCTCCCGTCCGCGCCGTCGTGATGTCGACACCAGGCGCGGCGAAGCTGACCTCAGTACCGGAAACACTCACGTCAGCACTGAATTGACCAGTCCGGTCGACGGCCGAAATGGCCAGCACCCCAGGCCGATCGGCCGGGCTGGTGACCCTGGTGTCCCGCGGCGCGTTGCCCGCGGCGGCGACCACGACCACATCATGCTCACGCGCGTAAGTGATCGCTTCGTCGTAATCGGTTTCCCCGGGAGCGGCGCCGAGCGAGATGTTGACGACGGTGGCGCCGCTGTCGACGGCCCACCGAACGGCGGCGACCGCGTCCGCCGCCCCACCGGTCAGCTTGGCGGGCAGTATCCCGGCCTTCGGCGCGACCCCGGCGATCAGCAACGCCATCGTCGTGCCGTGCCCGATGGCATCCCCAGGCGGTGCACCGAGATCGGGAAAGTCCGCGCCGGGCAGCACGTTCACAAGCTCGGACTGCTTGGTGACGCCCGTGTCGATCAGTCCCACCCGTACGCCGTCGCCCTTGGACAGCTGCCACGCCTGCCGCAGTCCGAGCTGATCCACCCAGTAGCCGCCCGTGGCGTACGCCGGCGTCGCGGATAGGACGAACAAGGACATGAGGCCGAGCAGTACGAGTTTGCGCATACGTCTTTCCGATGAGCGGGGCGGCCGGACCTGTCGGCCTGGCCGCCCCGATTGTGCTAGTTCAGCGGATTGGATTGGTTGTAGCTGAGCCAGTACTGCCACGGTTGCGGCTCGTCCGGTTCACAGCTGTTGGACACCACCGGTGCCGCGCCGGTTCCCCCGCGTTCCCCGGCGGTCATGCACATGTGGGTCAACGCGTTGGCGATGTACTGCCGTTCCGGGGCACTCGGCAGCGGCTGTGGGGGCGGCGGCGCGGTCCACAGCTGGTTGAGGTCGGTTTCGTCGCATACCCCGAGTACCACGGCCACTCCCTCGCCCGCGTTGCGGCCCAAGGTTTCGAGACACAGGCTGGAGTTGGTCCTCGGTTTGATCCGATAACCCTGTGCGTTGGGTTTGCCAGGGAGCGGGATCGTCGTACTGGTGCCCTGCAGCGCCCAGTACGCGTAGCCCCAGCTCTTACTGCAAGTACGCCACTCGGCCGTGGCACCTGCCACGATGTTGTTGCCCTTGACCTGAAGGCAGTAGTTTCCGTCCGGCTTGTGGTCGCTGACGATCATCACGGTGTTGGGATCGTCGGGCACCGCCTGGATGGCGGCCGCGTCGAACGCCAGCGCCAGCGTGCCGTTCGCCCCGTCGGTGATCGTGTCCAGATGGATCTTGGGCTGACCGTAGAACGGGAAGACACCCAGGTCGACCCACTTGCCGTGGTTCAGTGCCTGGTTGACCGTGACGCGCGCCGGGCCCGTCGCCGTGTCGATGACATAGACGGCGACCGCGTCGGCCAGATGCGCCGGGATGAAGACCTTGAGCTTCGCGTTCCCGTCCAGATCGGGGAAGGTCCAGGTCCCCGTGGCGCGGGTCTTCTGGCCCTCCGCCGTGTTGCTCCTGGTGTGGCTGTACCAATAGTGCGCGCCGTAGCCACCGCCCACCTGGTGCAGGTCGACCTTGCCGGAGGGGCCAAAGGTCATCGAGAAGTCGCTGCCCGGCATATTCGCGTGGATGCCGGCGCCGACGCAGAAACGGGCTGCGGGAGTCTCAGTGGTGACATCATCGACAACACCCGCGACCTCGACACCGGTGTTGTCGCACACCGGCGGATAACTGACGCCATCGAAGCCGTTGTTGTTGGGCTGGGTGGGTCTGGGTACACCGGGGTCGTAGCGGATCTTCTCGAAGCCGCACTGCCTGGCGCAATCTTTCCAGCTGACCGGGGACTTCACCCAGCACTTCAGGTCGAACTGGCCTGCTGAGTTCGTGTGGTGACACGGCCCAGCAGGTTGGTCGTCGACCCCGGGGGCGGTCGGCTTCACGTTGTTGCCCGGAATGCACACATTGGCTGCGGTGCAGAAGAGATTCGGATCCGGTCGTGCGGTCTCCCGGAAAGCATCGGTGAGCCACTGGGCGGCTCGGAAGAACGGGACCACGGTGTTCGGGTCCGAATAGCCCGAAGGTGGGTAAGAGGCGAACCCCAGAACCTTCTCCGGGTACGACCACAGATAAGGGTGGGCGAAATCAGCGGGGCTTTTGCCGAACGCCGTGCGACTCGGTGGGTAATTCGGGTTCACCGGATTGTTAAGCCAGCCCAGCCCGACGACGCCGTCGTCCTTGGGCGCGGTCCCGTCGTGGAAACCGGAGTTGTACGCCCAGGTGGCATAGAACCAGTTCTCGATGCTGGTGATGTCGCCGTTGTTGACCAGCATCCCCTTGGCCTTCATCTGGTTCCACTTGGAGACCAGGATGTTGAGGCCTGCCTGCATGTTCCAGATGTAGTCGGTGGCGATGTCCCGTTGCTCTCGTGGCGTGCGGCTCGGGTCACCCTTGCGCATGCCGTCCGTGGTCTGCGAAACGCCGAAACCACAGTCGGCCTTGGACCAGTTGATGTCCCAGTCCCCGACGGTGCCCGTGTTCGAGAGCCCGTAGAAGCTGCCGATCAGCGGATTGCCGTACTCGCCGGGATAGATGTTCCTGGCCGCCTGCCAGAGGTTTGACTCTTGGCCGAGCACACCGAGCAGGATCTGGGCGGGCACACCGGTGCCGCGGACGAGGTTGTCCGCACGCCATTCGACCTCACGCGGAGTCGGCTGGTAGACCTGCGTGCCCGGGTCGTTCCTGGGCACCGCGCACACGTAACCGGGGTCGATCGTGTCGTTCCAGCGCGGCGCGAGCGTCGCGGCCGGATCGACGGTGAAGCCGAGCGACTTTCCGGTTCGCAGGCTCTTGCCCGCGATGTGCACTGGCTGCACCCCGCCAGGGTTGCTGGCCGCGGCCGAGCCGGGCTCAGGCCTGGCGAGACGCAGTTCGGTGACCGCGGTCTCGCCGGTGGAGGAGATTTCCGCATCCACCGGCACGTCGAGTTTCGCCACGACCGCGGGCAATGCCTCGAGCTTCGCCGCGGTGCCGGTGATGAAGACCTTGCCTGCCTTGCCAGCGGTGATGCCGAGCGAACCGGTGGGGCCGGTGGCCAGCACCGGCGCGGCGGTCTTCGCATCCGGGCTGTTCGGGGCCATGCGCCGGATCCGGCTGGTGTTGTCGACCTGGTCCATGAACACCAGGCCGCCCTCGGCGTCGGGCCGCACATAGGCGGGGACACCGCCGGTGCCGAGAACGACCCGGTGCTTGTCGCCGTTGTCGGCGACCTTCAGCAGGCCGAGGCTGTCGGCCACGACGAAGCCGCCGTTGACCGGGACGGGCGAGGTCACCTGGCCGGCGAGTTCGACGCGCTTGCTGAGCGACGCCGTCGCGGTGTCGACCGTGACGACGCCGGTCTGCGGGATCGACTCACCGCCGCCCTGGGTCAGCGTCGCCGTTTCACCGGTGCCGCAGCCGGGGTTGTAGTAGGCGAGGGTGGTGCGGATCGGGAGTTTCGTGACCGCGCCGGTGGTGAGGTCGACGATCGCCGTCAGCCCGCCGCGGTTGAATTCGGTGTCGTCGTTGGTGAAGCCTCGCGGACCGTACACGATGATGGCGCGCTGGCCGGAGCCGGTGACGCAGCCGTGGCCGATCCATTGGTCGGTCTCGAGGCCGGGCACGGTGAGGTCGGCGACCGTCCGCCAGGCGTAGCCGGTCTTCGCCTCGGCCACCAGCACGTGGAAACCTTCGGCGTCACCGCTGGTCGTCCACAAGCGGTCACCGGAGGCCTGCCAGCCCTGGCCGAGCAGTTCGTCACGTTTCTTCGGGTCGACGGTCGGCGGGTCGGTCGGTGGCGGGGCCGGTACGGCCGCCTCGGTCGTGCTGTCCGGGGTGACGGCCATGGCCGTCACCGACGGGGTCAGCGTGAGGAAGGCCAGCGCGGTCAACGCGACCCTCTTCCAGCTTCGTCTCATCTTTTCCTCCCTCACGCGCCGACCCGACCGAATTGCCGGTACTGGAGCCGGACGCGCGAAAAACAGTGAATTGCGCGCGGTAAGGACTATTCGGCGGAAATGGTGCCGTGAATACGGCGCGAAGGACGGCATGAGCCAGTCATCACGAATCCCCCCAGAGATTGCGACGCTGATGTCCACCCAGTCCGATCATCGGGGCATCAGCGCAAAGTCCCAGCTTCGCTCATCAAAGCCCGGGTCACTGACGATCGCCAGCCGCCATTCGGGTGGTGGCTTCGAAGTGAATTGCGGACCATATTTTCCTGCCATTTGTCCGATATGTAATAGAAAGGCATGAATAGTCTGGTAAATTTTCACCCAACTGCACTAATGATCGCTAAGTTTTTCACTGTTAGCTTTGGTCGTCGACTGGGAACTCTTGGGGGAGACCTAATGCATCGCTCTCGTGCTGCCCGAAGAGCTGCGCAAACTTGCGCGGCACTGTTGCTGACCACCGCGTTCCTGGGTACTCCGGCGGTCGCCGCGAGCAAACCACCACCGGACGCGGCGAAGCCCGACAGCGCGTCCGTGCCGCAAGCGGACCGGGACCGGATCCTTCCGGCCGGCTGGCGCTCTTCCGCTGACCGCGCGGTGACCATCGTCGGCGACCAGACCGGCCTGCATGTTCTCGCCGCCGACGCCAAGGACGGCTACACCTGGCGCACGGTGGCGACACTGGCCGAGACCGGCGCGGAAACCAGCCAGTGGATCGGCCAGGAGTGCGTCACCGCCTCCGGCCGGTACGCGGCCGTGGTCTACGCGCCGCGAGAAGCGGTGAACCGCGAGGAAAAGTTCCGCGGCGGCGGTTTCGCCGCCATCGTCGATCTCACTTCCGGTGACGTGCGGAAGCTCCCGTTCACCGTGAACCTCGCCTACTACAACCCGGGTTGCGGCGCTGACGAGCGCGTCGTCTTCACCAGAAACCTCACCGTTGGCGACACCTACAAATCCCGTCTGATGACAGTTGACGCGGCGACGACAGGCGTGGTCCGGCAAGTCGACGCCATCGGCCAGGTCACCTCGGCGGTCCCGGTGCGTGACACCACGGTCGCGGCCACCGGGCGTGGGCTCGCGACGGTCGAAGCCGACGGCAAGCTAAGGCACGTCGCCGACGCGGCGAGCACACCGTTCCGGCTCAGTGTCGACGCGGACGGTGGCGTCGGCTTCGAGGTGCGGTCGGCCGGCAAGACCGAGATCCACCGCTACACCGGCGCCGTCGACACGCTGGTCGCCGCGGTACCGCTCGACTCGGTGCAACTGCACCAGGTCGCGGGCAAAGTTTTCGTACAGGGCAAGACGATCGGGTCCCGGTTGCCGGGAACCTGGCACGCGGCCGACGTCGCGGGTGACGCCCAGCTGTCCACTACGGGCGCCTTGGCGATCACCTCGGCCACCAACGTGCGCGACCAGCAGGCCACTGGCGCGCCGGGCGGTCCGCTCCCGGTGGACATCACGACAAAGGTGCTGGCCACCGGCGCGCAGCCGTCGTTCTCGGTGCGGCCATCGGCTTTGAAGCCCGCAGTGGGCAGTACGCCGTCTCCGGCCGTCACCACCGCGCCCGCACCGCCTGCCCGCCCCGGCGTCGCGGCCGATCCGTCGACCATGACGACGGACCCGGATCGGGCGTGCGCCGTACCGCGTAACGACCCGAAGATCCAGTCACTGCAACCCACTCCCGAGCTGGGGGAATGGGCGGCCGACCTCGCGGTCAAGAACCAGCTGTTCGTCCAGCGGCCCGCTGGCTACAACGGTTCGACGCTGCCCGCCTACACTCCACAAGGCCTGTTCCCGATGCATCAGCTGATCGGTGGCGGCCAGGTGCCCGCGCAGGTGCTGCTCGGCGTGATGGCGCAGGAGTCCAACATCTGGCAGTCGAGCCCGACCGTCACCGACGGCGAGAGCGGCAACTTCAACCAGGGTGGCTTCTACGGCAAGAATGTCGGCGTCGACCGGGTCAACTTCGCTGACCCGGACTGCGGTTATGGCGCTTCGCAGGTCACCACCGGAATGCGGGTGTCCGACGGGTCTTCCGTGTACAGCCCCACTCAGCAGCTCGCGCTCACCGTCGACTACGCGGCCAACATCGCGGCCGGGCTCAACATCCTGATCGACAAGTGGAATCAGATGAAGCAGCTCGGCATCGGCGTCAACAACGGCGACCCGAGCAAGATCGAGAACTGGTGGTACGCGCTCTGGGCGTACAACAGTGGCTGGCACGCGCCCGGTGAAAATGGCGCGAACGGCGCCTATGGGCTCGGCTGGGCGAACAATGTGGCCAACGAGGACTACGCGGCCGACCGGGCCGGTTACCTCGACGCGAGTTATGGCGACGCGAAGTACCCGAACCACTGGTCCTATCCGGAACGCGTCGTCGGCTGGGCCCGCCATCCGCTGATGCGGCTGGACTGGAAGGCCGGTACCTACAAGATCGGCTATCTGCCCGCGACATGGCAGGCGGGTGGTTTCGCGCAGCGACCGGCGCTCGGCAGCTTCTGCGACGCGACCACCAGCTGCGACATGAACCAGCTCCACAAGCCTGCCCAGTTCCCGACCGACCCCGGCAGCCACTGCCTGCGCGACGACTTGAAGTGCTGGTGGCACGCCTCGGCCAGCTGGACCCAATGCGCGACGGCGTGTGGTTCCGAGCAGGTGCGCTATCCGCCAGGAACGCCGGAGCCCGCGCTCGCCGCGTCGAAGGTGCTGTACCGGCCGGACTGCACCGGCGCCGCGCAGGTGCCCGCAGGCTCACTCATCATCGACGACGTTCCCGGGGACGTGACGACCTACCGCGGTTGTTCGAAGGACTGGGCGAACCAGGGATCGCTGACCTTCAAGTTCGGCGTCGACCAGGCGGGGCACTATCCGTCGAAGATCGACTTTCACCAGGTCGATGGCGGATTCGGCGGACACATGTGGAATGCGCACGCCTGGAAGGACATTCCGGAGAACGCGAAGCACAAGGTGACTGGCACCTGGACGCTGAACCGCCAGCTCAACGGCTGGGCGCGCGTGCTGGTGTACATCCCCGATCACCGGGCGCGGAACCCGCAAGCGACCTATACCGTGCACGGTTCGGACTCGAATTCGCCTACCAGGACCGTGGTCGAGGGAAACTACCTCGACGATGGCCGTAATCCGGCGCCTGGGCACTGGGAGTCGCTCGGCGCGTTCAACTTCAGTGGCACACCGAGTGTTTCGCTGGACAATCTCGTGCACAACGTTGATGACCGTTGGGTGGAAGACGTCAGGGACGTGCCGTGGGACGCGGTCGCTTTTCAGCCGCTGTCCGGAAAGCCCGCCAACCAGGTCGTGGCACTCGGCGATTCGTACTCGTCGGGCGAGGGTGCCAGTGGCGATCCGGTCAATGGCGCCTGGAGTTACTACCGCTCCAGCGATCACGACGGGCGCGACGCGAACGGTGACGATCCGCTGATGCGCGATGCCTGCCACCGCTCACCGAGTTCCTGGTCCAGGCAGAGCTATCTGCCGGACAATCAGGCGCGGACCGTGGGCTCCAGAGCGGATGCGTTCGATCCGACGCTGAACTACCACATGTCCGCCTGCGCCGGTGCGACCACGCGGAACCTGCTACCCGGTGGGAGCGGGCAGTATCAGGAGCAACAGCAACCGGACCAGGGCTATCTCGACCAGTACACGTCGTTGATCACGCTGTCCGTCGGCGGCAACGATGCCAAGTTCACGTCTATCTTCAAGCAGTGCGTGCTGTCGGCTTCCCTGTGCCAGGACCAGGTTTTCGAGAATGACTCGGAGCCGTTGTCCGCGGCGGAGCCGAAACGGATCGATCGGATCGGCATCGACGTGCAGAATGTGCTGAATCTACTGAAGGGCAGATCCCCGAACGCCAGGATACTGGTGATGGGGTATCCGATCCTCCTCGAACGTGCTGGAAGTTGCATTCCGGGTATCGGCACCAGTGAGGCGCCGTGGCTCATCGAGATGAATAACAGGCTCGACGAGGTGCTCAAGAACGCTGTCGCGAACGCACGGACAGCCGGCGTCGCGGCGACGTACGCTGATCCGCGATCCGCCTTCGCCGGAAAGGGTGCCTGCGGTGACAACGAGCAGATTCACGCACTCGTTCTCACGCTAACCAGAGGTGACGACACCTCATTCCGGATGGGTGACACCGGGTTCATCTCGGGGCAGTCATTGCATCCCAAGGTGCAAGGGGCGCAGACGTATTCGAACGTGGCGACGGCCGCCATCGCCGGGATGTAGCCTCGAATAATGACGGTACGAGCAGGATGGGCCGGGCTGTGCGGCGCGATCGCGGTGGCGATGTGCTGCACAGCCTGTGCCGATCCGGTCGACGAGCTACGTGCAGCGGCCACCGCGGGTGTCAGGGACATCGCGGAAAAGGCGCTCAGGCGATTTCAAGAGAGTCCGACACCGACGCGTGAATCGATAACGCGGGCCACTGACGAGAACCTCTTAAATAATCCTGATCAAGCAACGATTCTTGTTAAAGAAATTCCCGAATCAGGTTATTTCAATGCCGATTTCGCATTTCTGGCACTCGCTGGAAATGGCTACTCCGGCGAGTATGTCCAGGTCGCTGTCCGTCTGTGCGTGTCGTACGTGGGTGAACTGGGACGACCTGGCTCGATAAGGATGATGGATCGATCCTGTCCTGCGGGTCTGCCTGGTCCCACGAATGGCACGCCGGTGGATCGGGATGTCACCTTGATCGGGTGACCCGCCGCGTGCAGGCGCGGCGGGCCACCCGATCTCCGCTACCGATCAGCAGGGACGGATGGTCCACACCGGCGACCAGTTATAGTCGTCGAAGCTGTTCGGAACGGGAGTCGTGTAAAGGAGATTGCCCGACTTTCCGTAGAAGCGGGCCCGAGTGCCGGATGATTGGGCGTTGATCCAGGAGCCGACTCCGCTCCAGCCGGGCAGCGAATACTTCTGGCAGTGGTACATGTCGATGCTGTCGCCCAGGTGCGTGGGACGGCTGTACGCACAGAAATGCCCATCCTTGACGACCTGCTCGTAATAGTTGCAAGGGTCGGGCTCGGCGGCGGTGGAAAGATTTCTCGGGTGGTCCTCGCCGGGCACGGCGAGTGAAATAAGGGCGGTGCCGTCGAGATCGATCTTGTTGGGCGCAATCTGGGTGCCGCCCAGTTTGGCGAGATAATCGTCGGCCTTGGCCTGCAGTTCAGTGGCTTGGGCCGCAGTCAGGCCGCTGGCCTGCGCCTGTGCGGCGAAATCAGGGGTGGCATCCGCAATGCCCGGCAGAAGAGCCGCGATAGTCAGTGAAAAGACGCCAGCGAGCGTCGCTTTGGCGATACGTGATGTGGTCATTCTCATCCCCATTTGTGAATGCTCGAAGTGAGTGCTCGGCAATTTCGATGCAATTGCCGAACAAGGTCCCCAGAGTTGGCAGCATTACTGAATCACTGGAACTCAGTGGCGAACAAGGCTCCAATCGGGTGATCGACAAACGGTACGCCATGACCGGTCACAAAAAAAGAGGGCGATGTCCACAATGGACATCGCCCTCTTCGGCGTCGTGCGGGGATGCTACGGCTCCGAGCCGTTACCGCCATTACCGCGACCGGAGTTTCCGCCTGCCGGTGGCTGCGGGAAGATCGGCCCGCCGGTGCCACCGCCGGGGCCGGGACGCGTCTTCGAGCTCGACGTCGGCTTGCTCTCCGTCGTGTCCGACGGCGGGTTGCTCTCCGTCGTGTCCTCGGGCTGAGTGGTCGTCGTCGGCGTCTCGGGCTTCTTCGACGAGGTGGTGACCTGGCCGGGGTCCTTACCGATCGGCTTGAACGCCGGGAACTTCTCCGCCGGCTTGCCGGTCAGGTAGAGGTTCATGAAGTTCTTCCAGATCGGGCCCGCGATCGTCGAACCGAAGATCGGCTTGCCGTCCTTGCCGTGCAGTGCCTTGTTTCCGTCACCGCCGACCCAGACCGCCGTCGAGATCGACGGCGTGTAGCCCACCATCCATGTTTGGGCGTTGCGATCCGCGTAGTTCGCGGGGTCCTTGCCCTTGGTGTAGTCGTACTGCTGGGTACCGGTCTTGCCCGCGCACTCGTGACCGGTCGGGCACTTGCCGAGCGTCTTCGTGCTCGTGATGACCCCCTTCAACGCCTCCGTGACGTTGACGGCGATCTGCTTGCTCTTCTCGGGATCGTTGCTCGCGAACGCGGGCACACCCTCGATCTTGGGCTCATAGGCGACTTCGTCCGCCGAGTTCGTCAGCTTCAGCACGAAGTGCCGCTCGCGGCGCAGGCCGTCGCCGGCGAAGGTGGCGTAGCTCGCGGCCATGTCCTCGGCGGTGGCCACGGTCGTACCACCACCGAGCGAGATGTTGTTGTCCTTACCGAGCACGGCAGGGCCATCCGGCTTGTCCTTGATGCCGGCATCCTTGGCCGCGGTGATGACCTTGTCGTAGCCCATCTTGTAGACCATGTCGTAGAAGACGGTGTTGGCCGAGATGGCCATCGCTTCCTTGACCGTGCACTGCTCGGAACAGGAGCTGCTCTCGCCCGCGTTCCGGATCGTCCGGTCGCCGATCTTCCGGTTGTTCGTTCCGTCGAAGGTCTCGCCGAGCCCCTTGTTCATCTTGAGGAAGGCCGCCAGGTCGTAGGCCTTCATCGAGGAACCGGGGTTGTGCGGGATGGAGGCCCAGTCCTGACCGAGCTTGGTGTTGCCGTCGGCGTCCTTCACCTGCTCGGGGCCGCCGTAGTAGGCGATCACCCCGCCGGTCTTCGGATCGACGGCGACAAGCGCGTTGAGCATGTTCTCGTCGGTCTGCCCCTTCATGCCCTCGTCGACCGACTGCTTGGCGTATTCCTGCGCCTTGGGGTCGATCGTGGTCTGGATCTTGTAGCCGCCGGAGAACAGCTTGTCCTCGTCGAAGCCCTGCTCGCTCAGCTCGGCGAGCACCTTCTTGCTGATGAAGTAGTCCGGCGAGCCCTCCGACTGGTCCTTCAGGTCGTCGAGCGCGATCGGCGTCGGCATCTGGGCCGCGTCGCGGTCGGCCTTGGTCATCCACTTGTTGGCGACCAGCTGGTCCATCACGAAGTTCCAGCGCTTGGTCATGTACTCCGCGTTGCCGGTGCGGCTCGGGCCCTGGATGGCGCCGGCGAGGTAGGCGGCCTCGGCCTGGGTGAGGTCCTTGATGTCCTTGCCGAAGTACGCCTTCGCGGCCGCGCCGATGCCGTCGGCGCGGCGGCCGAAGAAGATCGTGTTGAGGTAGGAGGCCAGGATGTCCGGCTTCTCCTGCTGGTTGGTCATCTTGAACGACTTGACCAGCTCGGTCCACTTACGGGTGAGCGTCGGGGCCTCGTTCTCGGTGGCCTTCTTGATGTACTGCTGGGAGATGGTCGAGCCACCGCCCTTGCCGCCGGTCAGCTGGTTGAAGACCGCGCGCAGGATGCCGGTGACGTCGAAGCCGGAGTTGGTCTCGAAGGTCGCGTCCTCCGCGGCGTAGACCGCGTGCTTGACGGTGTCCGGGATCTCCTCGGGCTTGACGATCTTCCGGTCGCCGCCCTTCGGGGGCAGCATCTTGCCCATCGGGCTGCCGTCGGCGTAGGTGAAGCTGATCGGCTGGCTCTGGCGGGCCGCGACGCTTTCCTGCGACGGGACGTCGACCAGGAAGTACGTGATCGTGAACGCGATCGCCGGGATGACGAAGAAGATGGCGACGAACGCGTACGCGCAGCGGCGGACGATCTTCCAGCGGCGCTTCTTCTTCTGCGCCGGGGTGAGGATCGGCTTGCCCTTTTTGTCGAGCTCGGGGCCTTCGCCGGTGTCTTCGGGCTCGTCGGTGCCGTAGTCGTTGAACCTGGCCTCGTCGTAGTCGTCGTAGCCCAGGTCGTCCGCGGTGCCGTTGTGCTCGTGATGCGTGATCAGGTCGGGCTCGATCTGCGGCTCCGGCGGGCGCCTGCGTGCCTGCTGCGGTCCGCCCTGGCGGTAACCGCCGGGCGGCGTGGCCGGTGGGCGGCCTGCGCCTGGCGGCGGCGGGCCCTGACGGCGGGGTACCCCACCGTTAGGCGGCGGGCCGGGACGCTGCGGGCGGCCCATGTTGCCTTCGTCACCCGAAGGCCACTGAGGGGCGCCGCCACCACCGTTCCCGCGCGGGGGCGCGGGGCGCTGGGGACGCTGAGGACGTCTCGGGGCCTCGTCGCCAGGCCACTGCGGTGCTTCTTCACCCGGCCATTGGGCACGGCGAGGGGCATCTGGCTCCTGACCAGGCCAAGAGCGGTTGCGATCGTCGTTCACGAATGAGCCTCCGAAGTGGCGTTTCGGGGTACGCCACTGGCGTTTACAGCGGTTTCTTCTGCTGGCGTCACTGGCCCGCGGTCCTCCGCGGACGGGACCGCGTATGCGGGTCTCCTGTGCCCAGGACGTATGACTGCACCAGGTGGTTCCAGTGACACGTCCGGCAAACTTCGACGACGTAGACGGTGAACTCCGAGAAGAGTCCATCCATCCTGGTCAGCTCGTCGGACGCACGTGCCGAACCGGCGACGTGCTTGAGCTCGTCGCCATAGACCCACGAGACCAGCGTGAGCTGCTCCTTCCGGCAGATCGGGCACGGATTTTCGCCGGCCTCGCCGTGGAACTTCGCAGCTCGCAGCAGGTACGGGCTGGCATCGCACACGTCGTGGGTGCCTACTCGTCCGGCGTGGACGCCCGCCAGCAGCGCACGGCGCTGCAAGGCGTAGTCCACGACCTCCCGCTGGTTTCGCACGACAACAGAGTACGGGCTAAGTCTGTGTGGACCATGGGCCGTTCGTCCTAGCGCGGCGGTGGCCAAGCTCGACACGCCGGAATTTTCGTAACTCTCTGGTGAAAATGCCCACTTGGGCATACGGCCAGTTGGGTTACCTGCGCCACTTCGATGTATCGGCGCGATATACTCGGGCGGTAGGTTGCCAAAGGCGGCAAGCGAGCATCCGGGGTAACGCCGGTGGAGGCCGTTTGTTCCCGAAGGGGGTGTCGGTGTGCTGGAGTTCGCAATCTTGGGACTGCTGCATGAGGCGCCCATGCACGGCTACGTGCTGCGCAAACGTTTGCACGAGACGCTCGGGATGTTCCGGACCTTCTCCTACGGGTCGCTCTATCCGACCCTGCGGCGGCTGCTCCGGGACGGCTTCATCACCGAGGAGCTGGACGAGGAAGAGAACAAGGCGTGGTCGAGGCGGGGCCGCCGGGTCTACAAGCTCACGGCGGAGGGCAAGGAGCACTTCGCCGAGCTGCTCGGTGACGCCGGGCCGCAGACCTGGGACGACGAAGGGTTCGGCGTCCATCTCGCGTTCTTCTCGCGGACACCGGCCGACGTCAGGATGCGGATATTGGAAGGCCGCCGCCGACGCGTCGAGGAGCGGCGTGAAGGACTCCGGGCCGCCATGGCCAGGGCCGAGGAGAAGATCGACCGCTATACCCGCGAGCTGCACCGGCTCGGACTGGAGTCGAGTGAGCGGGAAGTGCGCTGGCTCAACGAGCTGATCGCGCACGAACAAGCCGAGCAGCGCGCTCAGGAGGATTGAGCGCTTCGCTCGGCCGAGCACCTACAACACAGTAAAACGAGCTAAGGAGAATCCGGCATGGGCGAGCACCGCCGCAGTGTTCGGGTGGCCATCGTTGGCGTCGGCAACTGCGCGGCGTCGCTGGTGCAGGGCGTCCAGTACTACCGTGACGCCGACGCGGGTTCCCGCGTGCCCGGCTTGATGCATGTGCAGTTCGGCGAGTACCACGTCCGCGACATCGAGTTCGTCGCCGCGTTCGACGTGGACGCGAAGAAGGTCGGCCGCGACCTCTCGGAAGCCATCGTCGCGAGCGAGAACAACACCATCAAGATCGCCGACGTGCCGCCGCTCGGGGTGACCGTCCAGCGTGGACACACCCATGACGGGCTCGGCCGGTTCTACCGCGAGACCATCGAGGAGTCCGACGAGACGCCCATCGACATCGTCGCCGCGCTGCGCGAAGCCGAGGTCGACGTGCTGGTGTCCTACCTCCCGGTGGGCTCCGAGGTCGCCGACAAGTTCTACGCGCAGGCCGCCATCGACGCGAAGGTCGCCTTCGTCAACGCGCTGCCGGTGTTCATCGCCTCCGACCCCGAGTGGGCGGCCAAGTTCACCGAGGCCGGTGTGCCGATCGTCGGTGACGACATCAAGTCCCAGGTCGGCGCCACCATCACGCACCGCGTGCTGGCGAAGCTGTTCGAGGACCGCGGCGTCCAGCTGGACCGGACGATGCAGCTCAACGTGGGCGGGAACATGGACTTCCTGAACATGAAGGAGCTCGAGCGCCTCGAGTCGAAGAAGATCTCGAAGACCCAGTCGGTCACCTCGCAGGTCGACCGCGACCTCGGTAAGGGCAACGTCCACATCGGACCGTCCGACTACGTGCAGTGGCTCGACGACCGCAAGTGGGCCTACGTCCGGCTCGAGGGCCGCGCGTTCGGCGACGTGCCGCTCAACATGGAGTACAAGCTCGAGGTGTGGGACTCCCCCAACTCGGCAGGCATCATCATCGACGCCGTCCGCGCCGCGAAGATCGCCAAGGACCGCGGCATCGGCGGCCCGATCCTCTCGGCCTCGTCCTACTTCATGAAGTCCCCGCCGGAGCAGTACGACGACTCCACCGCGCGTGACGCGGTCGAGAAGTTCATCCGCGGCGAAGACTAGAAGGGCTCGTGCGCGTTGCGGGCGCTTAGAACCGCCCGCAACGCGCACGACCTAAATCGCCTCGGGCGCCTTGGTCATGTCGCCACCGGCGCCGCCCGTGTTCACCGTGCCGCGTGGCTCGATGAGCATCACCGAGGCCACCTCGTCGGCGATCGGGCAGTGCTCGACGCCCCGGGGCACCACGTACATCTCGCGCGGGCCGAGTTCGACGTCGCCATCGCGCAGCTGGATCGTGAGTTTGCCGTCCAGCACCAGGAAGAGCTCGTCCGTTTCGTCGTGCGTGTGCCAGACGAACTCGCCCTTGATCTTCACGATCTTGATGTCGTAGTCGTTGAGGCCCGCGACCAGTTTCGGCGCGTAGACCTCGGAGAACAGGCCGAACTTCTCGTCGAGATTCACCTTCATAAGCCCATGATGCCCGGCAATTCGCTCAGGTCACCGAGCACGGTCGTCCGCTCCAGCACCGCCGGATCCGGCGGGAAGTGCGGGTTCGGCACCGCGTACACGGTCATCCCCGCGGCCAAAGCGGACTTCAGTCCATTGGTCGTGTCTTCGACGGCCGCGCATCGCGAAGGGTCGACACCCAGCTGCCGCGTGGCCTCCAGGTAGACGTCGGGCGCCGGTTTCCCCTTGGCGACCTTTTCGCTGGAGAGTGCGACCTTCACCAGATTTTCCAGCCCGGTCGCCACCAGGAACGACGTGATCAGCACCTGCGGCGACGAGCTCGCGATCGCCACCGGGTAGGCCGAAGCCACCGCGCGGACCACCTCGGGACCGCCCGCGATCACCGGCGGACCGCTCTGATAGCGCGCGGCCATCCGCTTGATGACCTGCTCGGCGATCTCCTCCGGCGGCAGGTCCACGCCCAGCCCCGCCAGGTACCGCGCCCATTCCGGCGTGCTCATCCCCTGCTGCGCGCGCGTCGCCTCGTCGGTCCAGGTCCCGCCGTGCTCGGCGACGAACCCCCGGCGCACCTCGTCCCAGATCCGCTCGGAGTCGACCAGCACGCCGTCGAGATCGAAAACCACCGCATCCATGATCCGCACCGTACCGGGTGATCCGAATTACTTAGCTATGCTTACTAAAATTAGTTAGCATAGCTAAGTAAGAAGGGAGAACGAAGTTGAGCACACCTGGTCACTCGAATCTGCTGGACGCGGTCAAAGGTCAGCCCCGGCAAGTCTGGATCACCGCGTTCGCCGCCGTCATCGCGTTCATGGGCATCGGGCTGGTCGATCCGATCCTCTTGTCGATAGCGAAGGGCCTGCATGCCACGCCCTCCCAGGTGACGCTCCTGTTTTCCTCTTATTTGGGCATCCAGGCCGTCGCGATGCTGGTCACCGGCGCGGCGAGTGCCCGGTTCGGCGCCAAGCGGACCGTGCTGGTCGGGTTGACGCTGGTCGTGGCCGCGACGGCGCTGTGCGCGGCGGCCGGCTCGATCGAGCAGCTGGTCGGGCTGCGTGCGGTCTGGGGACTCGGCAACGCCTTCTTCATCGCGACCGCGCTTTCGGTGATCGTCGGAGCGGCGACCGGCGGACAGGCAGGCGCGATCCTGCTTTACGAGGCGGCGCTCGGCGTCGGGCTCGCGGTCGGGCCGCTGCTGGGCGCGCTGCTCGGCAGCATCTCGTGGCGCGGGCCGTTCCTCGGCACGTCGATCCTGATGGCGGGCGCGCTCGTGCTGTGCGCCGTGTTCCTGACCAGCGACGCCCGTGAGAAGCGGCAGCCGGTCAAGCTGCTCGACCCGTTCCGCGCGCTCGCGCACCCCGGTCTGCTGCGCACCGCGCTCGGGTCCGCGCTGTACACGGCCGCCTTCTTCGCGGTGCTGGCCTGGTCGCCGTTCGTGCTCGGGTTCAGCGCGGTCGCCGTCGGGCTGATCTTCTGCGGCTGGGGACTCTGCGTCGCCTTCGCCAGTGTGGCGCTCGCGCCGAAGCTGGCCGCCAGGCTCGGCGAGCGGCACGCGACCACGGTCGCGGTGTTCGGGTACGCCGTGTTGCTGCTGGTCATGGCCATTCCGAGCAAGCCCGTGCTGGTCGTCGGCATCATCCTGAGCGGGCTGGTGTCAGGTCTGCTGAACACGCTGTTCACCGGGACCGCGATGTCGATCAGCGACGCGCCGCGTCCGGTGGCGAGCGCGGGCTACAACTTCTGCCGCTGGCTCGGTGGCGCGGTCGCGGCCACCCTGGTGGGGCACGTCGCCGAGTGGTTCGAGTCGCCGCACGCCCCGTTCGTGGTGGCGGCCGTACTCTGCGTGATCGCCGGCGCGCTCCTCGCGATCAAGGAGCGGGTGGCTGACCAGCACGTTCTGCCCCAGGAAGCGATCTTGGTCGGCGAGGAGTTCTGACGATCGTGGTGGGCGCTGGGTGACAGCGCCCACCTGACCTGTATCCCGTCCGTTCACCCAAATGTCGGAGTTGCCACGTTTGGGAGGCTTAGGGTCGCTTTGTTCCCCGACTGAGTGACCCTGGAGGCCTTGTGTCCTTCGAGCCTGGGCGGCTGTTGCCCTTGTTCACGTCCCACCACCCGGGTGGTCGATCGCCGATCACCTGCGAGTACCGCTGTGGCAACGCGTGCGCGCACCCTGAACCGAACACCTCGGACAACGAATACTTCGGTGACGTCATCAAGGAGGCGATCTCGCGCCGCGGCGCGTTCAAGGCGGGCGCGGTCGTGGCCGCCGCGGCGGGCGGGCTGACCGCGCTGACTGGTACGGTGGCCGCGGCGTCCACTTCGGACACCGACGTCGCAGGCAGGCGTCCGGAGCGGCCGATCCCCGGCACCGACTACGACCCGGTCGCGCCGAACAAGCTCGACGCGGTCACCATCCCGCAGGGGTACGACCAGAACGTGGTGATCCGCTGGGGCGACCCCGTGGTCGCGGGCGCGCCGAAGTTCGACTTCCGCAACCAGACCGCCGCGGCGCAAGAGAAGCAGTGGGGTTACAACAACGACTTCACCGCGCTCATCCCGCAGGACGCGCTGGGGATCCGCAATCTGCTGGTGTGCAACCACGAGTACACCACCGAGCTGCACATGTTCCCCGCCGATCAGTACGACCCGAAGAACCCGACGGAGGAACAGGTCAAGATCGCCTGGGCGGCACACGGCCTTTCGGTCGTGCAGGCCTTGCGTGACCCGGTGCGCGGTGGCCTGAAAGTGGTGCCGAGCAAGTACAACCGGCGCATCACGCTCAACACCGTCTTCGAGGTGCGTGGCCCGGCCGCCGGTTCGAAGTACCTGAAGACCTCGGTGGACCCGGAAGGCCGGTGGGTGCACGGCACGCAGAACAACTGCTCGGGCGGCGTGACTCCTTGGGGCACGGTGCTTTCCGGCGAGGAGAACATCCACCAGTACTTCGCCAACTCGGCCACTGTGACCGATCCGGTCGCCGCCGCGCGGTACAAGCGCTATGCGATCGGTGCGGGCGAGAGCACCCGCAAGTGGGAGCGTTTCGACAAGCGCTGGGATGTTTCCAAGGAGCCCAACGAGTCGAACCGGTTCGGCTGGATCGTGGAGATCGACCCGAACGACCCGAACTCCACGCCGATCAAGCACACCGCGCTCGGCAGGCTGAAGCACGAAGGCGCGAACATCAAGATCACCGAAGACGGCCGAGTGGCCGCCTACACCGGCGACGATGAGCGTTTCGAGTATCTCTACAAGTACGTGTCCAAGGGCAAGTTCAAAAAGGGCACCGGGGCGCACATCCGCCGCCACAACTCCGCCCTGCTCGATGACGGGACGTTGTACGTAGCCAAGTTCACCGGCGACAGCCCGGCAGAGGAGATCGGCACCGGAAAGCTGCCCGCCGACGGTGAATTCGACGGTGTCGGCGAGTGGATCCCGCTCGCGGCTGGCGACAAGTCCTTTGTGGACGGTATGACCGCGGAAGAGGTTTACGTCTTCACTCGCCAGGCCGCCGACAAGGTCGGCGCCACGAAGATGGATCGCCCGGAGGATGTCGAGCCGAATCCGGTCAACGGCCGCATCTACGCGGCGCTGACCAACAACAGCGACCGTGGCGCGGCTGGCAAGCCCGGTGTCAGCGAGGTGGCTCCGCGTAAGGCCAACAAGAACGGTCAAGTGCTGGAGCTGGAAGAGAATTGCGGCGACGGTGCGGCGACGCGCTTCACCTGGCGGCTGTTCCTGGTCTGTGGTGACCCGAAGGAGGCCGACACGTACTACGGCGGCTATCCCAAGGACAAGGTCAGCCCGATCTCCTGCCCTGACAACGTCACCTTCGACTCGCGCGGCAATTTGTGGATCTCCACCGACGGAAACGCCACGGGCAACAACGACGGTCTGTTCTCCGTTCCGGTCGCCGGCCCGGAACGTGGCTTCGTCAAACAGTTCCTGACCGTTCCGGCAGGCGCGGAAACCTGTGGTCCCGTTGTGCGGGACAACCTTGTGCTGGTGGCCGTGCAGCACCCCGGTGAGGATGCCCCGAGTTCGGCCGAGCCGCAGTCGCACTGGCCGGATGGTGGCACTTCGCAGCCACGCGCCTCGATCGTCGCGGTATGGAAGAAGGGGCACTTCGGTCTCGTCGGACGGATCGGCGAGCGGTAGTCGCACCTGGTCAGCAGCCCGAGCGCCGCCGAGGAGGTTCCTCGGCGGCGCTTGCTTTACCCGGGTGAGTGTCCCCCGGGCGAGTGGGTCACTCGACATTTCGTCACCCTCCGCCGAAGCGGATCGGAACCTCGGGTCGTGTGTGAATTCGGTGGGCGACACCGTTACTTTCGGTGTCCCCTGACCGAGTTACCCAGTTCGGGTCCGAGCCTTCGGTGATTCTTGTTTGCGCAGCCGCGCATGGTCGACACTCCGAGTTCCGTGTGCACGATTGAGCGATTTGATCTTCAGGTGTCGAATTGGCCACCGCTGTGCTGGCAGCGCACTCCGTTCAGCGATTCCGCGTGTCGGCAATGGGGAATAGCTTTCATCTTGGTTTCCCGCCTGATTTTCTAGAGCTTGGAGTAGCCAGGTGAAAAGAGCACTCGCCGTCTTATCGGCCGGGGCGCTTGTCCTCGGTTCCGCCATGGCCGGTGCCACGGCGGCCACCGCGGCGCCGCCGGTGATCTCGGCAGGCTGTGCCGGTGGCATCGCGCCGAACCCGAGTGTGGAGCAGGTGGTCGGTGGGGCGAAGAGCGCGCCGACCGGCTACACGTTCACTGGTGCGGCGCCGGTGCCGAACGGCACGCCGAACAACAAGGTTCCCAAGCTCTACACCGATGGCACCTATCCGTCTGATGGTGCGACGTATGCGTTGATTCAGACGCCGGACAAGATGGTCAGCACCGCGTACCAGGCGCAGAAATTCGTGCCGGGCGGTATCTACACCCTGACCGATTTCACCGGGACGCACGCGGAAAACCTCTCGCGTGCCGGTGACAACCAGTTCACCGGTCTGCGTTTCTACGACGCGGCGAACAAGGTCGTGCTGGAAAACAAGCTCAAAGTCACACACGACGTCAACACCGACAAGAAGGTCGCGCGTCAGGATTTCCCGGCGTCGACCGCGCCCGCCGCGGCGACCTCGGTGCGGTTCTTCGCCGAAACAAACTACAACTGGGTCAAATGGGACTGCGTTTACCTGCAGCTCGCCGCCTACTCGGTGAAAAAGGAAGTGCAGGACCCGGCCACCGGCACGTGGGGCCCGAAAGCCACCATCACCGCCGGGCAGACCGCCAAATACCGCATCACGGTGACCAACGAGGGCAGCGTCCAGCTCAAAAACCTCACGGTCACCGACCCGTGGTGCGCGACGCAGCCCGCGCCGATCGCGACGCTGGACGGCAGCAAGAACCAGGTGCTCACCTGCGATCACCCCAACGTCACCATCGACGACGACGGCCACGTCAACACGGTCACCGTCTCCGGCGTGACCTCGGCGAACGGCGACAAGCTCGGTGACAAGACGGCCACCGCCACGATCATCGTCAAGACACCGCCCGCGATCGACAAGGTCGGCGACTTCGTCTGGGTGGACACCAACCGCAACGGCCTGCAGGACTCCGGCGAGGCCGGGGTGCCCGGTGTCAAGGTCGCGCTGAAGGACGGCGCCGGTAAGGACGTCGGCACGGCCAAGACGACCGACGCGCAGGGTAAGTATCTGTTCGACAAGCTGCCGGACGGCGACTACACCGTCTGCTTCGACGTGGCGAACCTCCCGAAGGCGGTCGCCGAGTACAAGCCGACGAAGAAGGACGCGGGCGACGACACTAAGGACTCCGACGCCGGAGCCGACGGTTGCACGGCGAAGACCACGCTGGGCGCCGACAAGCGTGAGGACCTGACGCTCGACCTCGGGCTCACCCCGCCCACGAACCGGCTAGGCGACTTCGTCTGGGCGGACACCAACAAGAACGGCCTCCAGGACGCCGGTGAGCCCGGCGTCCAGGGGATCAAAGCGACGCTCAAAGGGGCCGCCACCGCCACGACCACCACGGGCGCGGACGGCAAGTACCTCTTCGACAACCTGGGTGACGGCACCTACCAGGTCTGCTTCGACCTGGCAGGCCTCCCCGCGCAGTACGCGGGCTACAAGGTGACGAAGAAGGACGCGGGCGACGACACCAAGGACTCCGACGCCGGGCCGGACGGCTGCACCGCGAACACCACACTCGGCGCGAACAAGCGCGAAGACCTGACGCTCGACGCGGGTATCCAGCCACCCGGAGACAAGCTCGGCGACTTCGTCTGGGTCGACACCAACCGCAACGGCCTGCAGGACCCCGGCGAACCGGGCGTGCCCGGCGTCAAAGTGACCCTGCAGGACGGCGGTGGCACGCTGGTCACCACCACGACCACCGGTCCGGACGGCAAGTACCTGTTCCCCGAGCTGAACGACGGCAGCTACAAAGTCTGCTTCGACGTCGCGCACCTGCCCGCCGACTTCGCGGGCCACCAAGTGACCACAAAGGACAGTGGCGACGACACGAAGGACTCCGACGCCGACCCGGCGACCGGCTGCACACCGGCCACCACCGTCGGGCCCGGCAAGCGCGAAGACCTCACCCTGGACCTCGGCATCGTGCCGCCGCTGAACCGGCTTGGCGACTTCGTCTGGGCGGACACGAACAAGAACGGTCTGCAGGACACCGGCGAGCCCGGCGTTCCCGGCGTCAAGGTGACCCTCAAGGGCACCGATCGCGCCACGACTACCGGTCCCGACGGCAAATACCTCTTCACCGATCTGCCGGACGGCGCGTACACCGTCTGCTTCGAGACCACCAATCTTCCCGCGCCGTACGCGGGCTACAAGCCGACCAAGGCCAACGCCGGAGACGTCGCGTCTGACTCGGACGCCGACCCCGCGACCGGCTGTGCCAAGCCGGCCACCTTGGGCGCCGCGAAGCGCGAAGACCTCACGTTGGACGCGGGCATCGTCTCGCCGCCGAACAAGCTTGGCGACTTCGTCTGGATCGACACGAACAAGAACGGCCTGCAAGACGCGGGCGAGCCGGGTGTCCAGGGCGTGAAGGTGACGTTGCAGGGCACCGACCTCAGCACGACCACCGGCCCGGACGGCAAGTACCTCTTCGACACTCTCAACGACGGCGCCTACACGGTCTGCTTCGACCTGAAAGCGTTGCCGCAGAACGTCGCCGGATACCAGATCACCAAGAAGAACGCGGGCGACGTCGCGAAGGACTCCGACGCCGACCCGGCGACCGGCTGCACCGCCGCCACCACGCTCGGTTCGGCCAAACGCGAAGACCTCACGCTGGACGCCGGTCTCATCGCGCCGGTCAACCGCCTCGGCGACTTCGTGTGGATCGACGCGAACAAGAACGGCTTGCAGGACACCGGCGAGCCCCCGGTGCCGGGCGTGCAGGCGACGCTGAAAGGCACCGATAAGTCCGCGATCACGGACAAGGACGGTAAGTACCTCTTCGACAACCTCGACGACGGCAGCTACACGGTCTGCTTCGACGTCGCGAAGCTGCCCGCCGCGGTGACCGGCTACCAGGTGACCAAGCCGGACGCGGGCGACGACGCCAAGGACTCCGACGCGGGCGCCGACGGCTGCACCGCGCCGACCACCCTCGGCAGCGCCAAGCACGAAGACCTCACGCTCGACCTCGGTCTCGTCTCGCCGCCGAACAAACTCGGCGACTACGTCTGGGTCGACACCAACAAGAACGGCTTGCAGGACTCCGGCGAACCGGCGGTGCCGGGTGTGAAGGTGACCCTCAAGGGCACCGACCTCACCACGACCACCGGCCCCGACGGCAAGTACCTCTTCGACAACCTGGGCGACGGCACATACCAGGTCTGCTTCGACATCAAGGCGCTGCCGCAGGCGGTCGCGGGATATCAGGTGACCAAGCCGAACGCGGGCGACCCGGCCAAGGACTCGGACGCCGACACCGCGACCGGGTGCACCCCGCAGGTCACGCTCGGCGCGGCCAAGCGCGAAGACCTCACGCTCGATGCCGGTCTCATCGAGCCGGTCAACCGGCTTGGCGACTTCGTGTGGATCGACGCGAACAAGAACGGCCTGCAGGACTCCGGCGAGCCGGGCGTCGAGGGCGTGAAGGTGACCCTGCAGGGCACCGATGTCACGGCGACCACGGATAAGGACGGCAAGTATCTCGTCGACAATCTCAAGGACGGCACCTACACGGTCTGCTTCGAGGTCAAGGACTACACGCTGACCAAGGTCGGCGCCGGTGACGTCGCCAAGGACTCGGACGCCGACCCGGCGACCGGGTGCGCCAAGCCGACGACGCTCGGCGCGGCCAAGCGCGAGGACCTGACGCTGGACGCCGGTCTCATCGCGCCGGTGAACAAGCTCGGCGACTTCGTCTGGGTCGACGCGAACAAGAACGGGCTACAGGACTCCGGCGAGGCTCCGGTGCAGGGCGTAAAGGTGACGCTGAAGGACACCGACAAGTCGACGGTGACCGACGCGCAGGGCAAGTACGGGTTCGGTGACCTGCCGGACGGCACGTACACGGTCTGCTTCGACCTGAAGGGCTTGCCCGGTCAGTACGCCGATTACCAGGTGACCAAGCCGGGCGCGGGCGACGTGACCAAGGACTCCGATGCCGACATGTCGACAGGCTGCGCGAAGCCGGTCAAACTCGGTACCGGCAACCGCGAAGACCTCACGCTCGACATGGGCATCGTCGCACCGGCCAACCGCCTCGGCGACTACGTCTGGATCGACACCAACGCCAACGGCATCCAGGACCCGAGCGAGAAGGGCGCGCCCGGCGTCAAGGTCACGCTCAAGGACACTGACAAGTCCGCCGTCACCGACAAGGACGGCAAGTACGTGTTCGGCGACCTGCCGGACGGTGGCTACCAGGTGTGCTTCGAGGTCGCGGGCGAGTTCAAGGGCTACACCCTGACCAAGGCGGGCGCGGCGAGCCACAACGGCACCGACTCCGCGGCCGACCCGGCGACCAAGTGCACGCCGGTCACCAAGCTCGGCCCCGGCAAGCGTGAGGACCTGACGCTCGACGCCGGGATCGTCGCGCCGAAGGTGACGCCGGTGAACAAGGTCGGCGATTTCGTCTGGTACGACACGAACAAGAACGGCATCCAGGACCAGGGCGAGCCCGGCGTCGAAGACGTCAAGGTGGTCTTGAAGGACGCCGACGGCAAGGTCGTCTCGTCGACGACGACCAACCCGCAGGGCAGGTACCTGTTCGACAACCTGAAGGATGGCGAGTACCAGGTCTGCTTCGACCTGGGGAGCCTGCCTGCCGAGTACAAGGGCTACACACCGACCAAGGCCGACGCGGCCGGGCACAACGGCAAGGACTCCGCGATGAACCCGGCGAGCAAGTGCACGCCGGTGACGAAGCTGGGCGTCGCCAAGCGTGAAGACCTGACGCTCGACGCGGGCTTGATCGGCGGCCACTCCGAGCCGGGCACCACGCCAGGCAAGAACCTGGCCAAGACCGGCGCTCCGATCGGCTTCATGGCCGGTATCGGCGTGCTACTGCTGGCCGGCGGTCTCGTGCTGACCGTCGGCATCCGGCGCCGCGCTCGCGGCTGACGGCGACGAAGCGGGCGTTCCTCCACACTTGGCACGTGGAGGAACGCCCGCTTTTCGACGTCATCGAGACCCCGCTCGGCGTGGTCGGCTTCTCATGCCGCCTGGGAGGTGGGAAGGCGAAGGTGGACCTGCGCATCGGGCCCATCGAGCCGGATCTTCCCGCGGTCTATCCACCGGTGACGCTCTGGGCCGCGGTGTGGCATGTCGTCGCGCGGGACCCCGTACCCGAAGTGACGCTGACGGCGGCGTTGACCGGCATCCCCGACGACGCCGTCGGCGACTACGACACCGGCGAACGACTGGACGCGTTCACCTTCGAGACCGCCGACGTCGCTGTCACGCTCGGTGGTCCGGACTTCGAGAGCGTGCACGAGGACGCGGCGCTGGGCGAATATCTGCCGAGCCGGTGGGTGGGCGAACTCGACGAGTTCCCCGTCGAGATGGCGGAGCCCGCCCGGCTGATCTGGCGTCTGCCTGGGCTCGAGCCGGGCGAGTCCGTCCGGCTCGCCGTCGCGGTCGCCTGGGCCGAGCCGGACGAGGAGTACCTCCCGACGTACAGCGCGGTCTCGATTTCGACCGAGTACGCGTTGCGGCAACTGGCCCCCTAGCGGACCAGCCTCACGGGTGAACGACAATGCGTGACCATGCACTCCAGCGCGTCGGTCGAGCCGGTCGTGCCGACCGAGCCGGATGAGGCACCGGACCACCACTGGTGGACCGCGGTCGGCACCGTTCTGGTGCTCGCGCTGTTCGCGATCTTCGCGTGGCGCCAGCGCTGGATGAGCGACGATGGGCTGATCGTGTTGCGCACGGTCCGTCAGCTCTGGGAGGGCAACGGGCCGGTCTTCAACGCCGGCGAGCGGGTCGAGGCGAACACCAGTCCACTGTGGACGGCCGTGCTCGCGGTCGTGGGCCTGCTGCCCTTTCGGCTGGAGTGGATCTCGGTCGTCACCGGCCTCGTCTTCTCGCTGGCCGGCCTGTTCCTGGCCATGGACGGCGCGCGGAAGCTCTACCGCCCGGCCGGGTTCACGCTGATGGCGCCCGCCGGTGCGCTGGTCGTGCTGGTGCTGCCGCCGTTCCACGACTTCGCGACCTCCGGGCTGGAAACCGGGCTCATCTCGCTGTGGCTGGGCGGCTGCTGGTGGCTGCTCGTGCGCGCGGGGTACGACCGGGACGACCTGCTGCGGGTGTGGCCCGCCGCGCTGGTCGTCGGACTCGGCCCGCTGGTCCGTCCCGACCTGGCGTTGTTCAGCGCGGCGGCGTTCGGCGCGCTGCTGGTGCTGTGCTGGCGCGGGTGGAAGACGACCGGTGGCTGGCTGCTGGCGGCGGGCGCGTTGCCGCTGGTCTACCAGGTCTTCCGGATGGGTTACTACGGCCTCGTGACGCCGAATACGGCTGTCGCCAAGGAGGCATCCGCGGCCCAATGGGACCGTGGCTGGACGTACTTTCTCGACCTGACCAGCCCTTATGCGCTCTGGGTCCCGGTGCTGCTGGCCACGCTGACCCTCGGCTTGCTCGGCAAGGTCGCCAAGCCGGGCCGCCGGTTCGCGGTGCTGGTCGCCGTGCCGGTGCTCGCCGCAGCCGGGCTCGCGCTGTACGTCACGCGTGTGGGCGGCGACTTCATGCACGGCCGGATGCTGCTGCCCGCGTTGTTCTGCCTGCTGCTGCCGGTGATGGTGTTCCCGGTGACGCGCTGGACGATCTCGCCGCTGATCGGCGTGCTCGCCTGGGCCGTCGTCGCGGGCACTTCGCTGCGCGTGCCGTACTTCAACCACCCGGCCGCGACCGCGATCACCGACGAGCGCGGCTACTGGACCTGGGCGACCGGCGTCGAACACCCCGTGCTCGCCGAGGATTACGTGGCCTACCCGGGTATGCCGGCGCAGCTCCAGGCGTTCCGTGAAGCGCGTGGCCCCGAGGTGCTGGTGCGCACCGGCTCGGGCTGGCGCGGGTACCCGACGTTCCGGCCGCACACCACGATCGCGCCCGACTCGATGGGCGCGCTCGGCCTGCTCGTCCCGCTCGACGTGTGGATCCACGACGAGTACGGCCTCGCCTCGGTGCTCGGCGCGCATTCGTCGGTGGTCAACTCGGGCCGCAGCGGCCACGAGAAGCGGCTGCCGTCGGTGTGGGACCTGGGTGATTCGGCGTCCGGCGGGCTGGACAGCTCAGGCCAGGCGAGCGCGTTCAGCCCGTCGCAGATCGAAGCGGCCCGCGACGCGCTGCGCTGCCCGGAACTCGCCGAGCTGCTCGAGTCGGTCCGCGCGCCGCTGACGTTCGACCGCTTCATGACGAACCTGACCGGCTCGTTCAGCCGAGGCGGCATCCGCTTCGACCGGGACCCGGTGCAAGCCCGTAAGTGCGGGTCCATTCCGGACTGAGCGCTGTAACTTCTGGCCATGACTTCGGATCTCCCGCTCGCACTGGTCACCGGCGCCTCCCGAGGCATCGGCGCGGCCGTCGCCCACCAGCTCGAACCCACCCACCGCGTCCTGCTCGGCGGCCGCGACGCCAACGCGCTCGCGGCCGTCGCGGAGCGGCTCCCCGGAGCGTCCCCATGGCAGGTGGATCTCACCGACTTCAACGCACTGGCCACCCGCGCCGCGGAAATCACCTCGCTCGACGTACTCGTGCACTCGGCGGGCGTGGCCGACCTGGGCACCATCGAGTCGGCTGGCGTCTCGGCCTGGCGCAAGAACTTCGAGGTCAACACCCTCGCGGTGGTCGAACTGACCCGCCTGCTCCTGCCGGCCCTGCGCGCCGCCCGCGGTCACGTGGTCATCATCAACTCGGGCGCCGGCCTCAACGCCCGCGCGGGCTGGGCCCCCTACGCGGCCAGCAAATTCGCGGTCCGCGCCTTCGCCGACGCCCTGCGCGCCGAAGAGGAAACCCTCCGCGTCACCTCGATCTACCCCGGCCGCACCGACACCGAGATGCAGCAGGCCATCGTCGCCGACGAAGGCTTCGACTACGACGCGTCCCGCTACCTGCGCCCCGACTCGGTCGCCACCGCGGTCCTGACCGCCGTCTCCGCCTCCCGCGACGCCCACCTGACGGACCTCACCCTCCGCCCCGGCCCCGCCTGACCCAGCTAAAAAAATCCCAATGTGGCATTGGTCAGTTTTCAGGCCGCCAATGTGGCTTTCGTCAGCTCAAACCTGACGAAAGCCACATTGGGATTTTTTTAGGCCGAGCGGAGGCGGGCCGACAGCTCGCGGGCGTCCGCCTGGACCTTGGCCCGGTCGACGCGGGTCGACTCGCCGTCGGCGACGACCTGGTCACCGGCGACCCAGACGTCGCGGACGTTGCGCGAGCCCGAGGCCCAGACCAGGTTCGAGATCAGCTGCTCGTCCGGCACGTCGAGGCCGGCGAAGAACGCGGGGCCGTCGATGCCGATGTGCACCATGTCCGCCCAGCGACCGGCCTCGAGCACGCCGATGTCGTCGCGGCCGAGCGCGTTCGCGCCGCCGCGGGTGGCGAGCAGGAACGAGTCGGCCGCCGTCAGGATGGTCGAGTCCTGCTTGACCAGGCGCTGGAACATCGGCGCGAGCTGCATCTCCTCCCACAGGTCGAGGTCGTCGTTGGACGCCGGGCCGTCGGTGCCGAGGCCGACGTCCACGCCCGCGTTGCGCAGGTCGACGAGCCGCGCGAAGCCGGAAGCGAGCTTCGCGTTCGAGCCGGGGCAGTGGCCGACGCCGGTGCCGTACTTGGCGAACAGCGCGATGTCCTCGTCGGACAGGTGGATCGCGTGCGCGGCGACGACGCGGCCCGCGAGCATGCCGACCTTCTCGAGCAGCAGCGGCACCGAGCCGTGCTCCTTGCGGACGTGCTCGTCCTCGTTCGCCGCCTCGGCCACGTGGATCTGCACCAACGCGCCACGCGCGTTCGCCGACTCGGCGGTGAGCCGCAGCGCCTCTTCGCCCAGCGTGTACGCCGAGTGCGGGCCGTAGGTCAGCTCGACGCGGTCACCGGCGCCGAAGCGGAGGCCGTCGGCGTCGATCCAGGCGTCGATGCCGGCGAGCTGGGCGCGCCAGTCCATGCCGGGGATGTCCATCACCGGCGGGCCGATCAGCACGCGGCTGCCGGTGGTCAGCGCGGCGTCGGCGATCTGCTCGCCCTCGAAGTACATCTCGGCGCTGGTGGTGACACCGTGGCGCAGCATCTCGACCGAGCCGAGCAGCATGCCGGTCCGGACGTCCGACGGCACCAGCTTCGCCTCGACCGGCCAGATGATCTCCTGCAGCCAGCGCAGCAGCGGCAGGTCGCCGCCCATCCCGCGCAGCAGCGCCATCGGGCTGTGCGCGTGCGTGTTGATCAGGCCCGGCGTGAGGATGCCGCTGAGCTGGACGACCTCGGCGCCCGCGGCATCGGGTGCGTCCGCGGCGGTGCCGACATAAGAGATCCGGCCGTCGTCGTCCACGTCCACCACGGCATCGCGCAGGAGCGAACAGGACGGGTCGGCGGGCAGGACAACAGGAGCTCGGAATCGACGTGACATGAGCCCGAGCTTAGTCAGTCCATGACCCCGGACTGCCACGCCCAAGCCGCGATCTCCACCCGGTTCCGAGCGTTGATCTTGCCCTGCACGGCGGCCAGGTGCGTCTTCACCGTGGACAGCGACATGAACAGCTCGGCGCCGATCTCGGTGTTCGTCAGCCCGCGCGCGGCGGCCTTCACCACATCGAGTTCGCGTGCGGTCAGCGGCTCGCTCGGCGGCGCGACGTCGCGCTTGGCCTGCCCGCCGTCGAAGTGCTTGAGCAGCCGCACGGTGACCTGGGGCGACACCAGCGCGTCGCCGCGCTCGGCCGCGCGCACGGCTTCGATCAGGAGCGCGGGCCCGGCGTCCTTGAGCAGGAAGCCGCTCGCGCCGTTGCGCAACGCCTTGTGGACGTACTCGTCGAGGTCGAAGGTGGTCACCACGACCACCTTCAGCGGGTCGGTGACCTCCGGCCCGGCCAGCTGCCTGGTCACCTCGAGCCCGTCGAGACCGGGCATGCGGATGTCGAGCAGGCACACGTCCGGCCGCAGCTCGCGGGCCTTGGCGACGGCGGAGATGCCGTCCGGCACGTCGGCGACGACCTCGATGTCGTCCTGGGCGGACAGGATCATGCGGAACCCCATCCGCACCATTTCCTGATCGTCCGCGATCAGCACCCGGATGGTCACTCTTCTCCTTCAAGCGGTAGCCAGACTTCGACGCTCCAGCCGCCGAGCGGCCCCGGCCCGGCGACGAGTTCGCCGTGCAGCAGCTCGACGCGCTCGCGCATGCCGATCAAACCGTAGCCCCCGGAACCGCCCGCGGGCCGCTGGTTGGTGCCGTGTCCGTCATCGGTGATCCGCAGATACAGCTTGCCGTTGTTGATCTCGGCCACCACGGTCGCCAGCTCGGCGCCGGTGGCGTGCTTGCCGACGTTCGTCAGCGACTCCTGCACCAGCCGCAGCGCCGAGCGCCCGACCTCGTGCGGCAGCTGCCGGTCGATGCGCAGGTCCAGCCGCGTCGGCACGCCGTGATTGGACGACTCGACCAGGTTCCGCAGGTCCGCGGCCAGATCGGTGGTGGCCTGCTCGGTGTAGTCGGTACTGCCCGCCGGCGTGTCGCCGCGCATGCTGCGCACGAGCCGCCGCATGGCCGCGAGCGCCTCGGTGCCCGCGTTCTCGATGCGATCCAGCGTCTCCAGCGCGACCTCCGGGTTCTGCGCGCCGACCATCTTCGCGGCCTGCGCCTGCACGACGATCCCGGTCACGTGGTGCGCGACGACGTCGTGCAGCTCGCGGGCCAGCGCCATCCGCTCGGAGGTCTGCGCGTCGGTGACCGCGGACTTGACCACCTGCTTGCGCTCGGAGTCCCGTGACTTCAGGAACAACCCGATGGCCACCGCGATGCCGAGCGTCAGCATCGCGACGACCACGTACGGCTGGAGCCGATCCAGGTCGAGCAGCCGTCGCCAGCTCCTGCGCCAGGGGTCGGCGTTGACGAGCACCGCGCCCGCCACGACCACGCTCAGCAGCCCTATGCAGAGCCAAGCGGCGCGCTGCTGGGCATAGCGGATCAGGAAGACGACCGCGATAAACCCGGCGGCGATCTGGGTGATCGGCACCCCGACCTGGATCGGGTAGCCGGTGCCGAGGCGAAGGAACGGCGCCGCGACGGCCGAAACGGCCATCACCAGCGCTAGCGCGACCGACGCGCGCACCGGATACCGCGTCGAGTACAGCGCGGCCAGTGCCGCCGCGATCGAGCACACGATCACCGGCAGCGTGCGCACCCCGCCGCCCTCGAACCCGGCCGCGAGCTCGAAGAACAGCATCAGCGACAGGATGCCGATGATCGGCCAGTGCTCGCGGGCGAGCGACGCGACCGAATCCGGGTCACGGGGCTTCAAGGCCTTGGTCGGCTGCTCCTCTGTCCGGCCCTGGAACCCGATGACCACGGACAGTCCGAGCAGCAGCGCGCCGAACACGGCCGACTCCATGAGATGCCCGGGTGTCAGGTTGCTGTCGCGTCCGGCGACCGCCATCAGGCAGGCGACCACGAGCGAGCTGACCATCGCGAAGGCCTGGCCGGGCTTGAGGCGCCGCACCGAATAGAACACCAGCTCGCAGCCCGCGACGGTTTCGGCGAACGAGATGTTGGCCAGCAACGTGTTGTAGAGCGGGGCGTGGTTGTACCGGATGAGCACGGTCGACATCACCAGCACCGCGGCGCCGGTGAACGCGGCGGGTCCCGGCCGCAGCCGCGCCCACAGCGCGCACGCGGTCAGCCCGAGAATGCCGGGCAGCGCCCAGAGATCGGCGCCGCGTGGTCCGAGGTCGTCGAACGACGCGGGCAGGATGATCGCGAGGTCGGTCAGCAGGGCCGCGACCAGCACGACCCCGGGCAGCCCTAGCCACCGCACGGCGTCGATCACACGTACGGTCAGGTCTTTTTCAGCCGGCACGATGTGAAGGTAGTCGACTACTCCATTCGCGCACCTTGGCCGGACGGCTCGTTCTGACTCGGCCGATCGGCCGATCTACGGCGGCCGAGGCCTGGCCGTCTGCCCGAAGTGGACAGGTGCCGATCTTCGAGAGGCTTTCGCCAGTCAGTTTCCGCACCAAGCGAGGAGAACGTGGTGGAGCCACAAAGTCCTTTTCGGACGGACAGTGCGCCGGTGCTTTCCGGACGTGGGCTGGTGAAGCGGTACGGCGACCAGCACGCGCTCGCCGGTATCGACATCGACATCGCACCGGGCGACGCGGTCGCCATCGTCGGCCCGTCCGGCTCGGGCAAGACCTCTCTGCTGCACGTGCTCGCGGGCATCATCAAGGCCGACGCGGGCGAGATCTACCTTGCCGGCCAACGGATCGACCAGCTCGGTGAGAAGAAGCGCAGTGAATTGCGGCGCAGTGAGTTCGGCTTCGTCTTCCAGTCCGGCATGCTCGTTTCCGAGCTGACCGCCGAAGAGAACGTGGCGCTGCCGAGGCTGCTCGGCGGAACCTCGCGCAAGGAGGCCATTTCCGGCGCCAGGGAATGGCTCACCCGATTGGGGCTGCGCGGCAAGGAAGGCCGCCGCCCCGGTGAGCTCTCCGGCGGCGAGGCGCAGCGCGTCGCCATCGCCCGCGCGCTGACGCACCGGCCGAAGGTGATCTTCGCCGACGAGCCGACCGGCGCGCTCGACACCCGCACCGGCCGCGCCACCATGGACGCGCTGCTCGTCGCCGCCGCCGACTCGGGCGCCGCGGTCATCGTCGTCACGCACGACCGCGAGATCGCCGAGTCGATGCCGCGCACCGTCGCCATCAGGGACGGCCTGATCGCCACGAGGGTCCCGGCATGAATTCGTTCCAACTCGCGATGCGCGTGCTGCGCGTCGACCGCCGCACCAGGACGTCCGCGATCCTCACCGCGGTCGGTGTCGCCATCGCGACGGCGCTGGTGCTCCTGCTGGTGGCCCTCCCTTTCGCGACGAAGGCCCGCGACACCCGTGCGGTCTGGCAGGAGAAGGACTACGGCTCGGCGAGCACGACCGAGGGGCACCTGCTGTTCGCGAAGAGCGTCGACTACGTCAACGGCAAGAAGTTCGTGCGTGTGGACGTAGCGCTCAAAGACGGCTGGACCACTGTCGACCTTCCGCCAGGTGTGCCCAAGTTCCCCGCGCCGGGCGAGACGATCGTTTCGCCGGGACTGGGCAGGCTGATCCACGACCTGCCGCTGTCCCAGCTGGGTGACCGCTTCGGCCCGCAGCTGGCCGGCGCGCTCGGCGACGAGGCGCTGCGCTTCCCGGAACAGCTCGTCGCGCTGGTCGGGCACACGCCGGACACCATGCCGAAGTCGGCGACCGCGGTGGCGGGTTTCAAGCACGGCGCGGCGTCGGCCGACCCGATGCTGACCCTGCTCGCCGGTGTCGGCGTGATCGTGCTGATGGTGCCGAGCCTGGTGCTGGTCGGTTCGTCCACCCGGCTGACCGCGGCCAGGCGTGAGCAGCGGCTCGCGGCCTTCCGGCTGGCTGGCGCCACACCGGGCCAGGTCACCAAGATCGTCGCGGCCGAGATGGCGTTGTCCGCGCTCGGCGGTGCCGCGCTCGGCCTGCTGCTCAGTCCCGCCTTGCATGGACTCGCGACCTTCGTGCCCTGGGATGGCGGAACCTGGCAGGCGAGCGACTTCAGCCTGCCGATCGGGGTGACCGTGGCCTTGATCGCGGGCCTGGTCTCGCTGGTGCTGCTGGCCGCCGTGATCAGCATGCGCCGGGTGCTGTCGACACCGATCGGCGCGGCCGCCTCACACGCTCGCAAACCATTGCACTGGTGGCGTTTGCTCGCGCTGCCCGCGGCGGGCGCGGTCTTCCTGATCGCCATCATCACGGCGAAGGACGCGGGCGGCCCGGAGTTCATCTTCCTCGGACTGGCCTTGCTGGTCGGCTCGGCGGCTCTGGTCGGGCCATGGGTCACCTCCGGGGTCGGCGGGACGTTCGTGCGGGGCTGGCGCAAACCGTCGAGCCTGCTCGCCGGGCGGCGGCTGCGTGACGATCCGAAGGGCGCGTATCGGGCATCCGCAGGGGTGGTGCTCGCCGTGTTCACCGGATCGATGGCGCTGACGCTGCTGCCGAGCTTCGAGTCGCTGGCAGGCGGCGGGCGGTCGTTCCAGGACTCGGTGCTCTACGTCGACGTGAACCCGGACGAGGCCTCGCAGATCGTCGAGAAGACCAACGCCGCGCTGGTGAAATACGGCCAGTCCGAACGTGCGGTCGCGGTGCCGCTGGTTTACGTGGCCACCGCGGACGGCACGAAGCGGTCCGCGCTCGTGATCGAGTGCGCCCGGATCGAGGAGCTCACCCGGTTCAAGGTGCAGGGCGGCTGCGACGGTTCCGCGGGCCTGTTCAGCACTTATCCGGCGAAGGTCGAGAACGCCAAGGTCTCGGGCGACCCGGAGAAGCAGGGCGTGCCGTTCGCGGCAGCTGCGACGGCCAAGACGGTGACCGCCACCGACACCAACATGTGGCAGTCGCTGATCATCGACCCGGCTCTCGTGCCGAAGGACCTGCCGCTCGGTCAGTACTCGCAGGTCACGGTCGCGGTGCCGGGAACGGGCAACCGCGAGGTCGTCCGCACGGCGCTGGCGGGCGCCGCTGGTGGCACGCAGGTGGACAGCCGTGAGGGCAAGCTCGACCGGCAGCAGACCGAGCTCGACGACCTGCGCCGGGTGACCGTGATCGGCCTGATCGTGGCCGCGATGCTGGCCGGTGCCAGTGCCGCGGTGGCCACCGCCGGCTCGGTGATGGACCGCAGGCGCACCTTCGGCGCGCTCATCGCGGCGGGCACCCCCGTCAGTGTCCTGTCGAGGGCGCTGCGGATGGAGGCCGCGCTGCCTGCCATGGTCGCGACGATCGGCGCCGGGGTGATCGGCACGCTCGTCGGGGTCGGGCTGTTCAGCCTGGCCAATGAGGGACCGGTGGTGCTGAGCCCGTGGCTCGCCGCACCCATCGTGCTGGGCGTCGGGGTCGCCCTGCTCGCCGCTTCGGTCTGCACGCCCGCGCTCAAGCGGGTCCGCGCGGAACCGCTGGCGGACGAGTAACCGCCGGGGTTCACCTTCTCGTCGGGGGGAGGGTGAACCCCGGGATATAGCGGGCTTTATCCCACTTGGGTGGTGGGATAAAGCCCGCTATTTCTTTTCGAAGATCAAGTCGTGGCACTCCCGGCCCTCGTCGTGGGCGCGGTTCTCGAACTTGGTGATCGGGCGCCATTCGGGCCTCGGGGCCCAGCCGCCGGGCTCGTCGGCGTACCGGTTCCGCAGCGCGGGCTCGCCGTTGGCCACTTCGAGCATCTGCTCGGCGTAGTGCTCCCAGTCGGTCGCCATGTGGACGGTGCCACCCGGCTCGAGCCGCGAGGCCACCAGCGCGAGGAACTCGGGCTGGATCAGGCGGCGCTTGTGGTGCTTCTTCTTCGGCCACGGGTCGGGGAAGAAGATCCGCACGCCGGACAGCGAATCCGGGGCGACGTGGTTCGTCAGCAGCACGACGGCGTCGCCGTTGATCAGCCTGAGGTTCTCGATGCCGAGGTTCTCCGCGCGCAGCATCAGCTGGCCCAAACCGGCTTCGTAGACCTCGGCGGCCACGTAGTTGAGTTCCGGAGCGGCGGCCGCGAGCTGAGACGTCGTCTCGCCCATGCCGGACCCGATCTCCAGCAGCACTGGCGCTTGACGACCGAACCAGGCGTCGAAATCGACGGGACCCGGTTCCAGGTCACGGACCTTGCGGCCGAGTTTCGGCCAGTGCTGCTCCCATGCGCGCTGCTGCCCGACGGTCATCCGGCCGCCGCGCTGCACATAGCTGACCACGCTGCGCAGGCGTGGCTGCCCTTCGTTCTTCACCCGACCAACCTAACGGCTGGTCAGCGGACTGCTTCGAACTCCCCCAGCCGCGAGCGAAGGCCACCGGGCCCTCGTACCGCGATCGGTTGCGGGGTACTGCCGCTGTGCGCGGGCAATACGTCGATCCAGCCGTCGTGCCGATCGGTGTTCAACACGGTGGTGGGCACGGTGTGCCCCGACTTGCCGTTCTCGGACGGCATGAATTCCCAATAACCGGATTCACCGTCCGCGGCCCACGGCACGAATTCCCAGCCGGGCCTGCGCATCAGCAACTGCGCGATGCGGTCTTCGATGCGAAACCCGATTTCGCGGGATTCCAGGCGGCCTTCGGCCACCGCGCGCAACCACCACGGCGCGGGCACCGGGCCGTGGCCGAGGCTCGAAGCGCGGAAAAGCGCGATCACATGGTCCTCGGGTGCGCGGTGCACCCAGGCGCGCCGGATTTCCGACGGCATCGTCGCGGTTGACGCGACGCGGGGAAGTTCGATGGCTTGCGACCACTCGAGGCCGAGCATCGGCTCCAAGCGAGGGGCGGGAACAGCTCTCTCAACACCTTGGCCGGCATCCACCGTCAAAGGTCACCTCCGTAGTGGAAACTGTGACGGGACACTTTGAATAATGCCTGGTAGAACGCCTGACTTCTCGCCCTGTGACTGATCGCACAGGGTTTTAACGTGGTCTTAATCCATCAGGGTGCGATAGAGGACACAGCGTGTCGAGTTGATCTATTTCAGACGTCTTTTCGCTTGTTCAAAAACACGCCGGCCGCGAAGACCGCCAGGCAGATGGCGGCGAAATAAGCGCCGTAGGCCACTGCATTCATTGGCAAGTTGCCAATACGCAATTGCGAGTTCGTCAGGTCACCGCCGATGAACTGCTGGGCGGCGAAGAACGGCATCCACTTGTAGATGGCGGGCCCGACGGTCGGGATCAGCATGATCAGGCCTTCGAGCAGCTGGGTCCACACCAGCACCACGGCGAGCGCGGCGGCCGTGTTGCGCAGCAGCAGTCCGGCGCCGACGCCGAGCAGCGCGGTGAGCGCGAAGATCAGGGCCTGGCCCGCGACGGCGCGCCAGTCGGCCACGGTGTGCAGCGCGAGGTCGGCGTCCGGCTTGAGCAGCACGCCGACCAGCCAGCAGCCGAAGCCGACCACCAGGCCGACGACGGCGCTCCAGATGGCGATGACGAGGCCCTTGGCGAGCAGCGCCGGCGTCCGGCTCGGCACGGCTTGGAAGGTCAGCCGCATGGTGCCCCAGTTGTACTCGCTCGCCGCCGCGATCACCGCGAGCACGAGCATGACCGTGCGCCCGAAGGAGGCGGTGACCTGCGTGTTCGACACCGTCGCCTGGATCTCCGGGCCACCGAGGCCGAAGAACGCGACAGAGAAGCCGAGCGCGGCGACCACCGCGATGCCGGTGCAGACCCAGGGCGCCCTGGTGCTGGTGAGCTTGATGCGTTCCGCGGTCAGCGCGCTCATCGGGTGGCCTCCGTGGCGTGATACTCGACCGCTTCGCCGGTCAGTTGCAGGAACGCCGTCTCGAGCGAGCCGCGTGCCGGGCTGAGTTCGTGCAGGGTCGCGCCCGCGCGGAACGCGAGCTCGCCGATCGCGTCACTGTCCATATCGGACACCAGCAGCGCGCCGCCCTCCTCGCGGAAGTTCGCGCCACGCGCGGTCAGCGCCTCGCGCAGTTCCGGCAGGTGCGGGCTGCGCACGCGCACGGCGTTGTCGGTCGCGCGTGCGATGAACTCCTCGGTGGTGCCCTGGTAGATCAGCTTGCCCTTGCCGATCACGACCAGGTCCTGCGCGGTCTGCGCCATCTCCGGCAGCAGGTGGCTGGAGACGAAGATCGTGCGGCCCTCGGCGGCGAGCGCGTGCATCAGCTGCCGGATCCAGGCGATGCCCTCGGGGTCGAGCCCGTTGACCGGCTCGTCGAACAGCAGCACACGCGGGTCGCCGAGCAGCGCGCCCGCGATGCCGAGGCGTTGCAGCATGCCGAGCGAGTACTGGCCCGCCCGCTTCTTGGCGACCGAGGTGAGGCCGACCATGGCGAGCACCTCGTCGACCCGCTTGACCGGCAAGTCGTTGGTCGCGGCCAGCCAGCGCAGATGATCGCGCGCGGTGCGCCCCGGATGCCTGGCCGAGGCGTCGAGCAGGGCGCCGACCGTCCGCAAAGGATGGTCGAGCTCGCGGTACGGCCTGCCGTCGATCTCGACGTGGCCTTCGCTGGGGGCGTCCACCCCCAGGATCATCCGCATGGTGGTGGACTTCCCTGCCCCGTTCGGGCCCAGGAAGCCGGTCACCCGGCCGGGGCTCACCGTGAACGAGAGGTCGTCCACCGCGAGCACGTCGCCGTAGCGCTTGGTCAGCCTTGCCGCCTCGATCATCCGAACCTCCGCCTTCCATACTGCCAGCGGAAAACGGGAAAGGTCCGGGTCGCCCCCCGATCGGCGACCCGGACCTTTTCCCCTACCCCACCCCGGCGGCACTTCCCCAAGTGCGATGCCGGGTTTTCCCCTGTGGTGTCTTACGCGTCGCGCCGCTTGGCGACGACGATCGAGATGGTCAGCAGCACCAGCGCGATCCCGGCGAAGTACGCCAGCGCCCAGCCGGGGCTCAGCGGCGAGTCCGACAGCGGCGGGCCCATTTCCCCACCCCGGCTGCCGTTCGACTCACCGGTGCCGGTGAGGAACTTGTGCGCCACGTTGAACGGCATCCACTCGTGGATCTTGTTGCCGACCTTGGGGATCAGCGGGACCAGCTGCTCCACCGCGAGGTTGTAGATCAGCACCAGCGAGATGGCGCCGGCACTGTGGCGGATCAGGATGCCGACCGACAGCGCGATCACCGCGGCGATGGCGTACACCACGCCGATGCCCGCGACGTTGATCCAGTCGGCCGTGCTGTTCAGCGCGAGGTCGCCGCTCGGCTTGAGCAGCTTCGCCAGTCCCCAGGAGCCGAACCCGGCGAGCTCACCGATGACGAAGGCGAGTCCGCCGACCACGCCGGCCTTGGCGAGCAGTGCAGCGCCGCGGTTCGGCACCGCCTGGAAGGTGGTCTTGATCGTGTTGAAGCGGTATTCGGTGGTGACCGCCAGCGCGGCGAGCACCACGATCACGGCCATGCCGAAGGTGTAGCCGAATTCGGCGCTGGAGACGGTGATGAGCTCACCGGTGTCCGCGGTGCCGGTGATGAGCGCGGAGAAGCCGATGGTGACGGCCAGCGCGGCCAGCGCGCACCACCACGGCGAGCGAGTGGTGAACAGTTTGATGCGTTCTACAGCGAGCAGAGTCATGGGTTCGTCTTTCCCGTCACGCGACGTTTTCGAGGCCGGTGTGGTACTCGACGGAGTCACCGGTGATCTGCATGAAGGCCTGCTCCAGCGAGCCGGTCTGCGGGCTCAGCTCGTGCAGCACGAGTCCGTTGTTCGCGGCCAGCTCGCCGATCTTCGCACTGTCCAAACCGGACACGATGAGCGCGGACGGCTCGTCCACAATGGACGCACTGGCGCCTGCGAGCGCCTGGCGCAGCTGCGGGAGCTGCGGCGAGCGCACCTTGACGGTGTTCTCCGACGCGCGGGCGACGAATTCCTCGGTCGAGCTCTGCGAGATCAGCTGCCCCTTGCCGATCACGATCAGCTGAGACGCGGTCAGCGCCATCTCCGAGAGCAGGTGGCTCGAAACGAAGACCGTGCGGCCTTCGTCCGCCAAGCGGTGCATGAACTTGCGGATCCAGAGGATGCCCTCCGGGTCGAGGCCGTTCACCGGCTCGTCGAACAGCAGCACCTCCGGGTCGCCCAGCAGCGCCGCGGCGATCCCCAGCCGCTGCGACATGCCGAGGGAGAACCCGCCGGCGCGCTTGTTCGCGACCGCGCTGAGGCCGACCGTCTCGAGCACCTCGTCGACGCGGCGGGCCGGGATCTTGTTCGACTTCGCCATCCACATCAGGTGGGCGCGCGCCGAGCGGTTGGGGTGCACCCATTTCGCGTCGAGCAGCGCGCCGACCGAGCGCAGCGGGTGCTTGAGTTCGTGGTAGAGCTTGCCGCCGATGCGGACCTGACCCGAGGTGGGGTTGTCCAGCCCCAGGATCATCCGCATGGTGGTCGACTTCCCGGCGCCGTTGGGGCCGAGAAACCCGGTCACTTCACCGGCCGGGACGCTGAACGACAGGTTGTTGACCGCCAGCGTCTTGCCGTATCGCTTGGTGAGGCCCACTGCCTCGATCATGTCTTCTCCTCCGATGCGGCTGAACCGCTTTAAAGGCGTTAGTCCCGCGTCGCCCTCGTCGTCCCCCGACTGAAAACAGTTTGTCGGACCGAGCCATCCCGTCGCGTCATCCTGGAGACCGAACCTCGTACCCGACCTGAGACGTAGCTTGGCCGGGTTCGCGGGCGGGCGCGATCGGGAATGACCCTGAGTCGACCCTGAATAGACCCTTGTTGCCGCCGTTAATGAACCGTGGTTCAATAACGGCATGGTCCGGCCGCGCAGCATCAGTGACGAACGTCTGCTGACCGCCGCGTCGACCGTGACCGGGCGGCACGGGCCGGGATTCACCCTGGCCCAGGTCGCCGCGGAGGCCGGCGTGGCGGTCGGCTCGGTGGCGAAACGGTTCGGTTCGAAGGACGGTCTGCTCCAGGCGTTGTGCGTCGAAGCGACACGCAGCGCGGTCGAGTCGATGCGCACGGCGAGCGCCGGGGCGGGTAGTCCTTTGGATGGACTACGGGCGGCGGCGGTGAGCGTCTACGTCGGTCTCGGCGACGCGGAAACGGCCGCGAACCACCTCGGCCTGCTGGGCATGGACATCGTCGACCCGGTCCGCCGCGCATTGCTCGGCGAGCACTTCACCGCGGTCGAGACCGAACTGCGCCGCCTGGTGCGCCTGGCGCTGAAGGAACTACCCGGCGCGCCCGGCCCCGCGCGGGCCGCGCGCACGCTGCTGGACGTGATCAACGGAGTGTCGATCGACTGGTCCATCCGGCCGAAGGGAAAGCTGGCCGACCGGTTGGAGCAGGACATCGACGCGGTACTGATGGGGTGGATGAAATGAACAAGGTCGCACTGGTCACCGGCTCGACGCGTGGTTGCGGCCGCGCGATCGCCGTCGAACTCGGCCGTCTCGGCATGACGGTCTTCGTCACCGGCCGCACGACCCGCACCGAGAAATCCCCGCTCAACCGGCCCGAAACCATCGAAGACACGGCCGACCTGGTCGACGCGGCAGGCGGCCGCGGCATCCCGGTCCGCTGCGACTTCACCTCGGTGTCCGATGTGGACGCGCTGCGCGAGCGCATCGAGTCCGAAGTAGACGGTCAGCTCGACATCCTGGTGAACGACGTCTGGGGTGGCGACCACATGGCCCAGATGTGGACCCCGTTCTGGGAGTCCGATTTGGACATGGCGCTCAACCTGGTGCACAACTCACTCGACACCCACCTGATCGCCCTGCACCGCATGCTTCCCCTCATCCTGCGCAAGAAGGGCGGCATCGTCATCGAGGTCACGGACGGCGACGTCGACGACTACGTCGGAGCCGGCGTCCCGTATCACCTGGTCAAGTGCGGAATCCGCGCACTCGGCCGTTCACTCGGCGTCCTGCTCGGCGAGCAGGGTTGCGTCGGCATGGCCGTCACGCCGGGCTTCCTCCGCTCGGAGGCCATGCTCGACCATTTCCAGGTCACCGAAGAGAACTGGCGCGACGCCCCCGGCAAGACCGCGCCCGCCGACTTCGAGTGGTCCGAGACCCCGACCTACCTCGGACGCGGCGTCGCCGCCCTCGTCCAGGACCCCGACATCGCCCGGTACGCGGGCAAGACGGTCGCCTCGTGGACGCTGATGCACGAATACGGCTTCACCGACGTCGACGGCACCCGCCCCGACTTCGGCGCCGTCCTCGCCGGCCGCAAGGAACAAGCCCGCCTCTAGACGTGGGGCAGCACCCCGATGTATGCGGGTACCAGCGCGCGGATTCTCGTCTCCGGCACGGTGCCCGCCAAAGCCTCGACGGCCAAGCGGACTCCCGGAGTATTCGTACCGCCGAACTGCCGTCGCAGGTACTGAAGGCCGGTCGCGGTCACGTCGCCGACTCGGGGATCGGCAAGCAGCGTTCCGAAGTTCGCGGCGACGTCCGCCGGTTTGGTGCCTGCCATCAGCCGGTAGACGTCGCCCGCGTCCTTCGCGGAAAGGCGATCGGGCCTGGTCGCCTGATCATCGAAGCGATCTTTGAGCTTGTGCGCTTTCGCTACGAAGAGAGAGGCCGGACCCGCTACGTGCACGGTCATCGAGCGGTCATCCCCGGTTTCGAGCGAGGTGATCGTCAGCGGGGACCGGTCGACGACGGCCGTTTCCAGTCCTGGCACCTTTCGAGCGCTCATCTTGTCGTGAGGCCTGAGCCGGGCGCCGCGACCGCCCGCGGCGAGCGTGCTGCCGACCAGCAGATCCAGTTCGACCCGAGTCTCGATGCCATCGACGATCTCCGGTCGTGACCACAGGCCCGGCTGGTTGCCCGCGATGAGTTCGAATCCGGCCAGGCGAAGCGCTTCTTCCAGCAACGGCTCGTCGACCAGCCGTTCGGGATCGAGCGCCAAGTCGCCATCGGAGGTGTACGCACCAGACGCGAGTTCGATATGCGACGTACGCAGGTGAACCGCTTGCGCGCCGACCACGGTGATCGCGCCGAGATGGGCTTTGAGTGCACAGAGCCCATCGAGCAGCACGCGCCGAGCGACGACCGTCAGATGTTCGGCGCCGATGCCTTCGGGTCTTCTGGACACTCAGAACAGCCTAGTGGACTAGGCCTGTCATCGATCGGGTGACATCCACGGTCGCCGCCATTCCGCTTCGCTCTCGACCAGCCGCTCAAGCACTGCCTCCGCTTCGGCGGGCATACGGCCGGGACCGGCGAGCCCATCGAGAACCAGTTGCGTCAACGCGACGTGGGTGATGCCGTCGATCACCCTTGTTCGCTCGAAGACCACGTCGTCGTGCGCGCGCAGGAGAAGAACATCGGCGTTCTCGTCGACCCGCAGCAAACCGAGTTCGTCCACCCACGCGTCCACGTCGTCGACGTAGGCCATCAGCTGCCCGCCTGTCGTGAGCGGTGCGACCGCGCGCGCGGCGAACGGACCGGTGATCGCGATGCGGTGCCGCGACGAGGTCCGGATCTTCTCCAGCACGGCGTCGATGCCCTGTGGCGCGACCAATCCGGTGGGCGCGTTGTGCTTCAGCAGGTCGTAGCTCCGTGCCCGTGCGCGGAGCAATTCGGGCCAGTCGACCTCGGCCACAGTCCGGCCGTCACGTCGGACGAGGAGTTCGCTCTCCAGCTGGCCGAGCAGCTTCGACACCCAAGGAGCGCCTACCGCCGCGGCTTCCGCTATCTGTTTTCCCTGATAAGGCGGTGCGAAGTCGGCTAAAAAGCGCACGACCCGGCCCGCACGCGAGCCCTTCAGTGTGACGTTTCTGGCCTGCGTAACCGGCTTGTTCGGAGCCTTGTCGGCGCCGTGCGTGAGAAGGCGTATCGCCGGGCGCGACACCGAAAGCTCGGCGTTGCCAGTGAGATCGAGGTAGCCGATTCCCTTGTCGGTCAAGACCTGCCGAGTTCGGGGGCTCAACCACGACGACAACACCAGCAGTGGTGTCTGAGCCTGTGTTCGACGTAGAACGCCTGCCACGGGTGCGAGGTGTGCGAGCGCGTCGCGGGGAGTGAGGTTCTCCCGTACTTGGACCAGCAGCTCGACGCGCGGATCGCCGCTGCCGGGAGGCGCGATCCGGACGTGGGCATCGAACGCGTCGTCAGCGGCTTTGATGTCGGTAACGGAGGGCAGCTCTAGCGTCCACTGCTCGCCCAGCAGTAGCTGCAGAGCGTGAATGCCCTGCTCAAGCACCTTGGTCTCACCAGTCTCCACCAGACGATGGTGACACAGGCAAGTTCTCTCAACAAGAAAAATTTCCCGAATACGCTAATTTCCCCGAGTGGGAAACTATCATTTTCGGGAAATTCCAGTCCGCAGGCCGGTCAGGTCAGGCCGGGTCGCGCGAGGCCGGTTTCGTAGGCCAGTACGACGGCCTGCACCCGGTCCCGCAGTTCCAGCTTCGAGAGGATCCGCCCGACGTGGGTCTTCACGGTCGCCTCCGAGAGGAACAGCGACTCCGCGATCTCCACGTTCGACATGCCCTTCGCGATCAGCACGAAGACCTCGCGCTCGCGGTCGGTCAGCACGTCGAGCACGGCCACGTCCCGCATCGCGCTGCTCGCCGTGCCGACGAACCGGTCCAGCAGGCGCCGGGTCACGCTCGGCGAGACGACCGCGTCGCCCGCCGCGACCGCGCGCAGTGCCGACACGAGGTGTGAGGGCTGGGTGTCCTTGAGCAGGAAGCCGCTGGCGCCGCCCTGGAGTGCCGAGTACACGTACTCGTCCAGGTCGAACGTGGTCATCACGAGCACGCGGGCCGTGCCCGCTGCGACGATCGCCTTGGTCGCTTCGACGCCGTCGAGCACCGGCATGCGGACGTCCATCAGTACCACGTCGGGCCGGAGCTGCTCGGCGAGCTTGATCGCCTGGGCGCCGTCGCCGGCCTCGCCGACGACGTCGATGTCCTCCTGCGCGCCGAGCACCATCCGGAAGCCGACCCGCATCAGTTCCTGGTCGTCGACGACCACCACCTTGATCACGACGTCAACCTAACGGGCAGCTTGGCGAACACGCGCCAGCCACCGCCCGGCGCCGGGCCGACGTCGAGGGTGCCGCCGAAGACGTGGGCGCGCTCGCGCATGCCGATCAGGCCGTTGCCGCCGCCGGTCACCGGCCGTCCGCCGACCGGCGCGAGTACGCCCGCGCCGTCGTCGGTGACTTCGACCGTCACCAGGTCTCCTTTTCGTTCGACCTTCACGCACGCCCGTGCGCCACGGCCGGCGTGCTTCAAGGCGTTGGTCAATGACTCCTGCACGATGCGGTACACCCCGAGCGAGATGCCCGCCGGCAGTTCGCCGAGCTCACCGAGCTCCATGTCGACCGGCAGTCCGGACGCGCGGACGCGCTCGGTCAGCTCGACCAGCGCCTCGGCGTTGGGCTGCGGGACGCGGGGTTCGGCGTCGCCGTCCTCGTTGCGCAGCACGTCCAGCAGCCGCCGCAGCTCGGCGAGCGCGCCGCGGCCGGTGTCGGAGATCGTGGCGAGCGCGCGGCCCGCCAGCTCGGGGTTGGACTTGATCGCGTACGAAGCGCCGTCGGCCTGCACGACCATCACGCTCACCGCGTGCGCGACGACGTCGTGCAGCTCGCGGGCGATACGGCCGCGCTCCTCGCCGACGGCCAGCTTGGTCGCCTGGTCTCGTTCGTTCTCCAGCAGATGCAACCGAGCCTCCACTTCTCGCTGGTAGGCGTGCCGCGCGCCGACGAACTCGCCGAGCACCCAGCACAGCGCCAGGCAGACCGCGATCACGAAGGCCCAGATGCCCTTGTCCGGCATCGGTTCCAGCGCCAGCTGCACCCCGCTGACCAGCACGACCGCCGCCACGTACAGCGCGCCGTGCCGTCGCCCCGTGTAGACCAGCACCGAGTAGACGGCGATGCCCGTGCCGAACGAACTGCCGATGCCGATCCCGATGAGCGAGTCCGGGATGCTCAGCAGCAGCACCGCGTACGCCGAGGCGAGCGGGTACTTGCGCCGGAACACCAGCGGGGCCACCGCGATGATCGACATCGGTACGGCCAGGTACGGGTGCAGGACCGTCGGGTCCTCCGAAGTCACGTCGATGGCCAGTATCGGTAACGTCATGACGCTGAGCAGCACCGCGATCAAGGAGTCGCCCACCATCGGGCGAGCTCGCATCCAGAGGCTCAGTCGTCGCACTCCACCACAGTAGGTCGCGGACCGGCTCCCGCGCGTCGCCCGCCGGTAGCACCCTCGGTGCGACCGCAGGATGACCTCTAGGATTCCCCCAACAGAACAAGTAGGGGGCGGATCGTGACGGCACCGGAGGGGCGGCTGGCCGGACCGCTGTCGATGTCTGTCGCCAACCTCTGCCACCGGCTGCAGCCCCAAGTCTCCGCGCGCACCGCCGCCGGCTTCGCCGAAGTGCTCCGGCGGCTCGGCGCGCCGCTGCAGGTCGCCGTCGCCGGTCGCATCAAGTCCGGTAAGTCCACGCTGGTCAACGCGCTGATCGGGCGCCGGGTCGCGCCGACCGACGTCGGCGAGTGCACCCGGCTGGTCACCCGGTTCCAGTACGGCACGGTCGACCGGGTCGAGGTCGTCTTCACCGACGGCCGCAAGCAGGTGCTGCCGTTCGCCGCCGACGGCGCCATCCCCGCCGAGCTGGGCGTCAACATCGAGGAGGTCTCGCATATCGAGGCCTACCTGACCAACGCCGTGCTCCAGGGCATGACCGTGATCGACACGCCGGGTCTCGGCTCGCTCGACGCCGCGTCGGTCTCGCGCACCGAGGAGCTGCTCGGCGCCGCGAAGCACCGCAAGGACGATGACGACGAGGAAGGCTCGGACGACCTCGACGACACCTCGCGCAACGCGGTCGCGGGCGCCGAGGCCGTCCTGTACGTGGTGACCCAGGGCGTCCGCGCCGACGACCAGCAGGCGCTGGCCGCGTTCACCGCCGCCACCGCGAGCCGAGAGGCCGGTCCGGTCAACGCGATCGCGGTGCTCAACAAGGCCGACACCATCGCGCCCGAGTCGGTCTCCGGCGCCGACGGCGACGTCTGGAAGGCCGCGACCATGCTCGCGGAGAAGCAGGCCGCGACGCTCAAGCCCCGCGTCGCCGACGTGCTCCCGGTGATCGGCCTGCTCGCCGAGTCGGCCGAGTCCGGCGGCTTCACCTCCGCCGACGCCGAAGCGCTGCGCCAGCTCTCCGCGCTGGACGACGACATCCTCGAGACCATGCTGATCTCGGCCGACATCTTCACCAGCTGGGAGTGCGACGTCCCGTCCGGCACCCGGCTGCGGCTGCTGGAGAAGCTGGACCTGTTCGGCATCCGGCACGCCGTCGAGGCGATACGCAAGGAACCGGAGATCACCGCGGGCGCGTTGCGGCGCAGCCTGCTCGACGCCTCCGGCCTCGCCGCCGTCCGCCACCGGCTCAACCTGGTCTTCGCCGCGCGCGCCGACGGCATCAAGGCGGCCGCCGCGCTGGCCTCGGTCACCGCGCTCGCGCACGCGTCCGGTGACCCCGGCGACCGCCAGCGCGTGCACGACGCCATCGAGGTGCTGCTCGCCAAGCCGGAAGCCCACCAGCTGCGCCTGCTCGAAGCGCTGACGCTGGTCGCGTCCGGCGCCGTCGACATGCCGGAAGACCTGTCCGAAGAGGTGCTGCGCGTCGGCAGCAACGCCGACATCGGCGCACAGCTCGGCATGCCGGGCAGCTCACGCCAGGAGCTCGCGCCGTTCGCGCTGGAACGCGCGGGCTGGTGGCGTTCGTTCGCCTCGTTCGGCGCGACGCCGGCGCAGAGCCGGGTCGCGCATGTCGTGCACCGGGCATATTTCCTGATTTGGCAACAACTTCGCGAGGCCTGAAGTCGCTATCCTGCTCGCGTGTACGTGGCAGGCAGTGAGTCGTGGCGGTTCACCTGGGTTGACGACCTCGCGGTCGACGTCGCCCTCTACCTGCGCGACGCGCTGGCGTTGTCGATCGACGACGACCTGCCCGCGGTCGACCCGCCCGTCCCCGTCTCCGTGCCGGAAGGCGTCGACCGAGCGGCCGTCCAACGGGAATGGCCAGGCTGGTGGACCGATGTGCTCGCGTTCGTCGCCGCGCGCGGCGAGCGTGATCCGCGCAAACGCCGCGCGCTGACCCCGGTGCCCACCGAACGGGCCGCGCTGATGCACGCCGTCGAGGTCTTCACCGAGCCCGCGGCGAAACACCTGCGCGGCCACCGGATGAACCACCTGCCGCGTGGCGCGAACGTCGGCCCGGTGGTGCGCGAGCTGGAGGCCTCGTTCGGCCGCAAGGCGCGCCCGTTCACGATGACCGTGACCGAGGTTTCGGTCGCCGGTCTGGTCTGGCAACGCTTGGCGGACAACCATGTTCTCGTCTCGGCCAGGTTCGCGCGTGACACTGACGCCCTCGACGTCGCATTGCGTGGCCTGCTGGGTGAACTCGTCTGAATTCGGCTGTTTCGCACCCCGGCGACGGCGGGTTCCAGCACACTGATGCCATGAATCCGGACGACGTGCCCACCGGGCAGATCGCCGCGGCAGGCATCGCGCAGATCATCGCCGAAGCTGACGGAACCGACACCGGCGGAACCGTCGCGGCGCAGACCGCGTCGGAACCCGATGTGCAGCCCGTTATCGCGACCGCCGCTCCTGCCGACCTCGAGCAAGCCCTGGCCGACCGGCGCTCCTTGATCCAGCTCTGTCTCTACGCGATGGACCGCGCACGCAGTGGCGGCGTGGTCGAGCGCATCGAACACGGCCTCGCCGAGATCGGCGTGCGCGCACTGCGTCCCGACGGCGACCGGTTCGACCCGGCGCTGCACGAGGCCGGTGGCGCGACCCCGACCGACGACGAGGCGCTGGCAGGCACGGTCGCCGAGACCGAGGTCGTCGGGTTCGCCGACCATGACAAGCTGTTGCGCGCCCCGATCGTCACCGTCTACACGAAACGGCCATAGTGACCGCTCCGAGTTTGCCGCAGCAGGTACAGGCGACCCGCGACCAGCTGCTGACGTTGCTGCGGGAGATCGACCCCGACGGCGCCAAGTGGGTCGACGAAGTACGCAAGGCCAGGCCCAAGCGCCCTTCGGTCGTAGTCGTCGGCGAGACGAACCGCGGCAAGAGTTCGCTGGTCAACGCCATGCTCGCGACGCCGGGCCTGTCCCCGGTCGACGCCGATGTCGCGACCGCGACGTATCTGGTGTTCGAGCACGCGGCCGAGTGGGGCGCCCAGGCGTGCTACCCCGGCCAGCTCGCGCCGGTGCCGATCAGGCTCGACCAGCTGATCAACTGGGTCTCCGCCGCGCACGAACTGCCTGAAGGCCAGCTGCCGCCGCGTTACGTCGAGGTCAGCGGGCCGATCCCGCTGCTGGAGCGGGTGTCGATTGTGGACACTCCGGGGGTCGGCGGGCTCGACTCGATGCACGGTGAGCTGGCGATGGAGGCCGCGTCGAGCGCGACCGCGCTGCTGTTCGTGGTCGACGCCTCCGCCCCGTTCACCTCGACCGAGCTGCAGTTCCTGAGCAAGGTCGGCGACCGGGTCGAGACGGTGTTGTTCGCACTGTCCAAAACGGACGCCTTCCGCGGCTGGCGTGAGGTGCTCGAAGCCGACAAGCAGCTGCTGGCCGAGCACGCGCCCAGGTTCGCCGACGCGACGTTCTATCCGGTTTCGGCCCGCATGTTCGAAATGGCGGGCAAGGCGCCGAACGAGCAGGCCGCCGGGATGCTGCGCGAGAAGTCCGGCATCGCCGCCTTGCAGGGCGCGCTGCAGGAAATGCTCGTCGGGCGTTCGGCGATGCTGGGTGAAGCCAACACCATGCGCGCGTTGTCGAGTGCCTTGGCCGAACAGAAAGCCAAACTCCAGGCCGAAAGCCGCGCGTTGTCCGCCGGTGAGGCCGAGGCCGAGCAGCTGCGCGAGCGGCGTGAGCAGCTCATGGCCGAGCGCCGCACGTCGACGCGGGGCTGGCAGCTGAAACTGCGTGGCGAGGTGCAGCGCACCCGCGTCGAGATCGGGCACGAGAGCAGCCGTCAGATGCGGGACGCGCAGACGCACTTCCGCCAGGTCATCGAGGCCGCCAAGCGCGACGACCTCGCGGCGCTGCCGCAGCAGGTCGACATCGCGTTGCAGACCACGTCGCAGCGCGTGTCGATGCTGCTCGCCCAGCGCCTGAACCAGGTCACGAACGTCTCGCTCTCCGAGTTGTTCTCGCCAGAGGAACTCGACGTCATCCGCGCCCAGTTCGCCCGCGCGGGCGGCCCGCCGGTCGTGCTGCGGCCGCCGGAGAAGAAGCCGCCGACCGCCGAGGACAAACTGCTCGTCTTCATGGGGATCTCCGGCGGTCTCGGCGCCGGGAAGGTCGCCGCGCTGCCGCTCGCGGGCGTCGCGATCCTGAACCCGGTGATCCTGCCCGCGACGATCGTCATCGGGCTCGGCGCCGGCTGGTGGATGGCGCGCACGCGCAAGCACGCGGCCGACAAGCAGCACATGAAGCAGTGGCTCGTCGAGGCGATCGCCGACGCGCGTTCCACATTGGACCAGCTGGTCGCCGAGCAGCTCATCGAGGCGGAGCAGCAGCTGACCATGGCGCTCGACGAGGCGCTCAGCAGGCGCATCGACGCCATCGAAGCCGAGATGAAGGAAGTCGACAAGACGATCAAGATGGGCGCGCAGGAGCGGGCCAAGACGATCGCGATCGTGGCGAAGCGGCTCAGCGGTGTTTCCGATGGTCGCGACCGTGCCGAAGCGCTGCTCGCCCGCATGCGCACGCTGCGCGACAAGGCCTGACCGTGTGATCCGGTTGTGGCCGGGAACCGGACAGGCCTACCGTGAGTCATAGGCTTAGCGAAAACATCCAGGCAGCTCAAAGGGGGCATGTCCCGTGTGGGTCGACGAGAGTGGCGGAACGGACGCTGACGCCAACAGCACCGCAGGCATGACGATCCACGCCGACGGTCAGGACTACTCGGCCGAGGTCAACTACGACCTCGACAAGGACGGCGTCGCCGACACGGCGATCGTCGAGAACCCCGACGGTACGGCGCAGGCGTTCATCGACACCAACCACGACGGTGTCGCCGACCAGTTCGCCCGGCTCGACGACCAGGGCAACGTCACCGAGAAGGCCGTGTACGACGACTCCACCGGCCACTGGATCAACGCGGGCGGCTCGCACGGTGGCGACGACGACTCCGGCAAGCAGGCCGGATCGGGCGGCCACATCACCGCCGACCTGCCCGACAAGGGCGAGGTCGACGTCGGCGCGGCCACCGTCGACACCAACAACGACGGCGTCAACGACACCGCCGTGGTGCACACCAAGGACGGCGGCACGATCGCGTTCACCGACAAGGACGGTGACGGCGAGGCCGACGTCGCGGTGCAGATCGACTCCAGCGGGCACTCGACGACGCTCGAGCACACCGGCAAGGGCGAATGGACCGAGAAGGCCAGCGGCCTGATGGACTCCGGCGACCCGGCCGCGGACGCGGCTTGGGGCGGCGCGGGCACGGAAACCCTCGAGGGTGTCGCGAAGATCGATTCCGTCACCGGGCAGTGGATTAGTCCCAATTAAGTAACCCAGGTCACAATCAGGTCCCCGTATGCCGCCCGGCATACGGGGATCTTGTGTTTTGGCTCACCGGAAGATTTTCGCCGGATGGCCCATTCCGGTGATACTGAATCGATTCCCTTATCGTTCTTGTGAGAGAACCGACAGGACAGCTCTCGGTTACCTGGCGGTCATCCGGCTACCCTCGTGGAATCCCCAAACCAGCACACCGCCTTCCCGGCGGTGCGCGAAGCCATTCGGTCGCCGGCAATGCAGCCCGCACGAGGACAGCGTCGTTCTCCGTGCGGGTTATCTGTCGTCGCGGAGTCAGGAGAAGACGAGATGACCGCAGTCGCCATCCCCGGACTGGATACAGCGCCGACGACGCACAGTGGCGTGCTGTCCTGGGTGCGGGAGGTCGCGGAGCTGACCACCCCGGACCGGGTCGTGTGGGTGGACGGATCCGAGGAGGAGTCCGCTCGGATCAACGCGGAGCTGGTCGAGGCCGGCACGTTCGTGCAGCTCAAGTCGCGCCCGAACTCGTTCTGGGCCGCTTCGGACCCGAACGACGTCGCGCGGGTGGAAGAGCGCACCTTCATCTGCTCACTGGACAAAGAGGACGCCGGCCCCACGAACCACTGGGCCCACCCCGACGAGATGAAAGCCACGATGACCGAGCTGTTCCGTGGCTCGATGCGTGGTCGCACCATGTACGTCATCCCGTTCTGTATGGGGCCGCTCGGGGACGAAAACCCCAAACTGGGTATCGAGATCACCGATTTCGCTTACGTTGTGGCGTCAATGCGGGTGATGACGCGTGCGGGCGCTGCGGCACTCGAGAAATTCGTCACCGAAGACGGCACCGAGCGTGAATTCGTGCCGGCGCTGCACTCGGTCGGCGCGCCGCTCGAGCCGGGCCAGAAAGACGTTCCCTGGCCCTGCAACGAAACCAAGTACATTTCGCATTTCCCGGAGGAACGCGCGATCTGGAGCTACGGCTCCGGCTACGGCGGAAACTCCTTGCTGGGCAAGAAGTGCTACTCGCTGCGCATCGCCTCGGTGATGGCCCGTGACGAGGGCTGGCTCGCCGAGCACATGCTCATCCTCAAGCTCATCTCGCCGGAGAACAAGGTCCACTACGTCGCGGCGGCGTTCCCGTCCGCCTGCGGCAAGACCAACCTGGCCATGCTGCAGCCGACCATCCCCGGCTGGCGTGCCGAGACGCTCGGCGACGACATCGCGTGGATGCGGTTCGGCGAGGACGGCCGCCTGTACGCGGTCAACCCCGAGTTCGGCTTCTTCGGCGTCGCGCCGGGCACCGACTGGCACACCAACCCCAACGCGATGCGCACCATCGACAAGGGCAACACGGTGTTCACCAACGTCGCGCTGACCGACGACGGCGACATCTGGTGGGAGGGCATGGAGGGCACGCCCGAGCACGCCACCTCCTGGAAGAAGCAGGACTGGACGCCCGACTCGGACGAGAAGGCCGCCCACCCGAACTCGCGCTACTGCACGCCGATGTCGCAGTGCCCGATCTTGGCGCCGGAGTGGGACGACCCGAAGGGCGTGCCCATCTCGGCGATCCTGTTCGGTGGCCGCCGCAAGACCACGGTCCCGCTGGTCAACGAGGCCCGCGACTGGCAGCACGGCGTGTTCATGGGCGCCACCATGTCGTCGGAGACCACGGCCGCGGCCGCGGGCGCGGTCGGCAACGTCCGCCGCGACCCGATGGCCATGCTGCCGTTCCTCGGCTACCACGCCGGCGACTACTTCAAGCACTGGCTGTCGCTGGGCAAGAACGCCGACGCGGACAAGCTCCCGAAGATCTTCTACGTGAACTGGTTCCGCCGCGGCGACGACGGCCGGTTCCTGTGGCCGGGCTTCGGCGAGAACTCGCGCGTGCTCAAGTGGGTCATCGAGCGCGTCGAGGGTCGCGGCAACGCCGTCGAGACGCCGATCGGTTTCGTGCCGAACGCCGAGGACCTCGACACCGACGGCCTGTCCGAGCCGATCGAGGACATCCAGGCCGCGCTCGGCGTCGAGGCCGACGAGTGGCGCAAGGAGATCCCGCTGATCGAAGAGTGGTTCGACAAGATCGGCGACAAGGTCCCGTCGTCGCTTCGTGACGAGCTCGCCGCGCTCAAGCAGCGCCTGGGCTAAAGCGAATATCCGGGGAAGGCCTCTCTCACCGAAAATGGTGAGGGAGGCCTTCCTCGTTTTGGGTAGTTTGGAACCATGACTGGGGATTTCAGGTTCGGCGTCAACATGGTCGTGCCCGCATCGCGTACCGCATGGGCCGAGAAGTGCCGCAAGGCCGAGGACCTCGGCTTCGACGTGATCGGCGCGGCCGACCACCTCTGGATGGCGCCGCCGTTCCCCGCGCTGGTGCTCGCCGCCGAGGCGACCGAACGCGTGCGGCTCAACACTTACGTGCTCAACGCCGCCTTCTACAACCCGGTGCTGCTGGCCCGCGAGGTCACCGGGACCGACCTGTTCATCGACGGCAGGCTCGAACTCGGACTCGGCGCCGGGTACATCAAGGAGGAGTTCGAGTCGACCGGCATGCCGTGGCCGTCCGCGAGCAAGCGCGTCGACCATCTCGAGCACACGGTCAAGGAGCTCAAGCGGCTCTACGCCGATCCCGATCACCAGCCGGCGCCGGTGCAGAAGCCGGGACCGCCGTTGCTCATCGCCGGTCGAGGCGACCGCCTGCTCACCCTCGCCGCCGAGCACGCCGACATCATCGGGTTTCCCGGGGCGGCCAAGGTCCCCGATGGCGCGCAGATCAGGGCCGAGCACGCCGAGGGCATCTTGGAACGGATCGAGTTCGTCCGAGGGAAGCTCAACGGGCGCCAGGTCGAGTTCAACGTGCTCACGCCCCGCGTGGTCGTCACGAACGACCGGGCAGGCGCGATCGAGGAGGCCGCGAAGCAGATGGACGGGCTGACGACCGAGCAGGTCGGCCAGATCCCGACCCTCCTGTGCGGTACCCACGAGCAGATGGCCGAGCAGATCCGCGCGAACCGCGAACGTTTCGGCTTCACGTACGTGACCGTGCTCGAAGGGAGCTTGGAGAGCTTCGCGCCGGTCATCGAGCTGCTGAAGTGATCAAGGCGAGCGGTGTCGGCGTCCGGATCGCCGACGACTGGCTGTTCTCCGAGCTCGATCTGCTCGTCGAGCCCGGCGAATGCGCGGCGATCATCGGCCCGAACGGCGCGGGCAAGTCGACGCTGCTGCGCTGTCTCTACGGCACGCAAGAGCCGACGAGTGGCGCGATCACGGTGGCCGGAATGTCGCCGGACGAACGGGATGTCGCATTCCGCAGGCGGGTTTCGGTGCTGATGGACGACTCGGACTTCTTCGCCGAGCTGACCCCGACCCAGCACCTGGAGTTGCTCGCCGGTTCCTTCGGCATCACGCTCGGCGACTTCGGCGCGTTGCTCGAAGACGCCGGTCTCGGCGAGCGCGCGAACCTGGCGGCAGGCGCCTTCTCAGCAGGGCAGCGACGTCGGCTGATGCTGCTCGGCGCCACGGTCAGGCCACACGATGTGCTGCTGCTCGACGAGCCGGAACGGGCGCTGGACGTCGCGGGCAAGGAGTGGCTGACCTCGCTGATCGCGCGGTCGACCGCGGCGGGCGCCGCTGTCGTCGTCGCGACGCACCACCCGCCGCTGCTGGAGGCCGCGGACAGCGTGCTGGAGTTCGTGTGACGCTGCGGGTGCCGGGCCGCCCCCGGTTCGGCGGCGTGCGCCCTGGAGATTCGGCCTTCTTGCTGGGATTGTTCGCGGTCGGTATCGCGATACAGGCGTTCTTCCGGGTGCACTCGCTGCGCTCATTCCTTTTCGGACAGTCCATAGCGGACATTCCGGCGATTCTCGGCCTGCTCGTCGCCTGCGGTGCCCTGATGTGGCGCGCCTTGCTGCGCCGGGGTTTCGTGTGGGCCGAGCCCGCGATGCTGACTTGGTTCGACTTCACGGGCGCCGACCGCGCCAGGCTCATCGGCCGCCGCATGTGGGCGGTGTGGTGCGTCGGTGTCGGCCTCTTCGTCTACGTCGGCGCGTTGACCGGCGTCGCGGGCGGTGTCGGCGGCGATGGGTGGCCAGCGGCGGCCGCGTTGCTGCTGGGCAGTGCGACGCTTTCGGTCTCGACGGCCAGACGCCCACCCATCCGCGGTGAGGTGTTCGGCCCGGTGCTGCTCGCGGCGCTGGGCCTGGTGGTCGCCAAGGCACAGCTCGCACCGTTCGCGCTGGAGGTGCTGGCCGCGACGCTGTTCCTGCTGGGTGCGCTGTCGTGGCGAACCGGAGACGCGGTGTCGCGCGCGGGCCGTCAGGCGCTGGTCGACGGCTGGAACGAACGCCTCGTCCGCACGGTCTCGCTGACCTTCCTCGACCCGCTGGCGTTACTCCCGGCTGCCCGTCCGGTGCGGTTTTCCCTGCGGCGGCCGACCGCGCTGCGGTTCGCCTGGCTCGGCGTCGCGGGCCGGGCCCGCTACTGGGGCGCCGCGGTGCCACTGGCGATCGCCGCTGTGCTGGCCAAGGCGGCGGCGCCCGCGATCCCGGACGTCGTGTTCGTGGCGCTGACCGCGTATTGCGCACTCATCCCGTTCGCGGGCGGCGTCGGCGAACTGTGGCGCAACGACGGCCGCCGCCGCTGGCTCGGCACGTCCGGCCGCGGACTCTGGCTGGCCAACCTGCTCGTCATGCTGGCGCTGACCGTGGCGTGGGGCGTCGTGCTCGCCGGTGCCGGCCTGGTGCTGGGCCTCATGCCGAGCCTGGTGGCCGTGGTGGTGCTCCCGATCGTGGCGCTGGCGGTGATCCGCACCGCGACCCGCCCGCCGACCACGTTCGACGATCTCGGCGTCGTCACCTCGCGGGTACTCGGCCAGGTCCCGACGCGGTTGTTCGCCCAACTGCTGCGCGGTCCCGACGTACTCATCTTCGCGACGGTCGTGCTGGCCGTCCTCACCCGAATTAGTGACGGTGTGTAACTGAAATGCGAGCTTTTGTGGCGAAATAGCTCCCGCCGTACCCGCTTTTGGTCCATTCCGATACGCCGTTAGCAGGCTAGGCTCGCCAGTGATCGGAAGGGAGCTCGTGGTGGGTGGCGGACATGCGCCGGGTGCGGGACGCAGGGCGACCAGCGAGTTCCCACCCGGCTGGACCAACGAGCAGATCATCGCCGTCATCAAGGACGTCGCCAACGACCCCGGCGAACCTCGCCGCCGCCAGTACAACGGCCGCTGGCGTTGCGCCGGCGAGCGTTACGGCGTGCACGTGGTGGTGCTCGTCGAGGAAGACGGCATGGTCCACACGGCCTTCCCGATCGCGGGCCCCGGCGTCACCCGCAACCCCGACACCGCGAAGGACCCGGCCAACCCCACGGTCGCCGACCTCGCCGCGGGCCGCATCAGCTACTTCGCCGACGTACTGCTCGCCCAGCTGGCCAATCGCCTGCCCCAAGAGGATTTCGACCACTACCGCGGCCTGTTGTGGTCGGGCGAGTGGGACGAGCTGGTCGACACGATGATCGCCCACCTCTGCGCCGAGAACGTCCGCCTCACGGTCGACGAGTACGCCGACCTCGAGCGCCTCCTCAACACGTACGAACTCCCGCTCGAGGGCTACGTCTTCCTGAACGACCGGGACCACATCCTGACCCAGCTCCGCCCCCGCGCCGCCCGCGCCTAGTGGGGTCGTGAGTGTTTTCGCCGGTTAGAACCGGCCGTACCACTCACGACCCCTGACCTGCGGAAATAGTCCGCGTGCGGCGCTGCGGGATAAAGCCCGCTTTATCCCGCTTCCTGGCCCTGCCCCGCCATAGCGGCTGGATAAACGACACAAGGGTGGCTCTTGTCACGCTCAGCGTTACAAGAGCCACCCTTGTTCCACCATGATCTCGAATTAGCCGCGGCCACCGTCGTGCCAGCGCATTAGCCCAGCTCCGTGGGGTCGTGAGTGTTTTCGCCGGTTAGAACCGGCCGTACCACTCACGAGGCTTGGGGGACCTCGGACTCCGGGGGCTCGCCCGCGGCGATGGCCGACTGCAGGGTTTCGAGCGGCAGGCCGACCGCGGTCGCGATGGCGGTCACCGTGAAGAACGCGGGCGTCGGAATCCGCCCGGTCTCGATCTTGCGCAGCGTCTCGACCGAGATGCCTGCTTCGAGCGCGACGTCGACCATGCTGCGCGCGGCACGCGCGGCGCGCAGGATCGCGCCGAGGCGCTCACCGCGTGAGCGCTCTTCATCCGTAAGTGGGACCCGAACCATGCCCCAATAGTAATACCGATCCACATGTCCACAACCTGTGGACAACTCTGTGCACAGGTACCCACAGGCGCATGGAAAGGGCCCCGCCGAGCCGAAACTCGACGGGGCCCACAACACCTGGGGGTATCAGGCGCCAGGAGGCACCGGAAGCGGGATCCCGGGGATGCTCTGGTCGTTCGGCACCTTGCCGTCGACGAGGTAGTCCTCCACGATCTTGTCCACAGCCGCGTTGCCGCCCGCGTAGATGCCGTGGTCACCCTCTCCGGTGATGGTCAGCATCCGCGAGTTCGCGAACGCCTTGTGCGCACGGGTCGCACCCTCGATCGGGGTCGCCGGGTCGTGCACCGACTGGACGATGACCACCGGGGGCACGCCGATGCCGTTCAGCACGGGCAGCGGGGCCGGGGGACGCTTCCAGAAGATGCACGGCTGGATCAGCCAGCCGGCACCCAGCAGCGGCAGATCCTTGTTGATCAGCTTCTGCGAGTCGCGGATGACGCTGTTGCGGTTGCCGGGCCACGGTCCCTCGTTGCAGGGGATCGTCCAGAAGCTGGCGTCGTAGGCGTCACCGTCGCTCGGGACCATCAGCGGCTGCGGGCCGAGCGCCTCGGTGGCCTTGCTCTCCGCCTTGACCTCACGGGCCGCGGCGGCCTTCTGCGACTGCGAAGCCGAACCCTCGGTCAGCGTCTTCACGTTGACCAGGTAGCTGGCGAGACCGGGGAACGAACGCTTGGCGTACAGCTGCGAGGCGATGAACGAGTCGAGCCCGTTGGCCGAGACGTTCGAGCCGTCGACCTCGACCGGGTTCTGGGTCAGCGCGTAGCGGACCTTCTCGTAGGTCTGGCGCGCGGCCTCACCGGTGGTGCCGAAGTGGTAGACGTTGTCGTACTTCGCGATCCACGGCAGGAAGTCCTGACGCCAGCGGCGCTCGAAGCCGAGCGGCTGCCAGTCGAACGAGTCGTGCCACGAGGTGGTGAACTCGGTCGCCGAGTCGAGGATGAACCGGCCGGTGCGGGTCGGGAACTGCTGCGCGTAGTGCGCGCCCATCCAGGTGCCAGCCGAGTAGCCGACCCAGTTGATCTTGTCGCGGCCGAGCAGCACACGCAGCAGGTCGAGGTCGCGGACCGTCTGGTCGGTGTTGATGTACTGGCCGAGCTCGCCCGACTTCACCTGGCACGAGTGCGCCGCGTACTTGGTCGCGTCGAGGATCAGGTTCAGGTTGTCGCGGTCGCGGTCACGCGGGTCGAGGTCCGAGCCGGTCCCGATCGCGCCACCACAGGTGATGTTGGTGCTCTTGCCGGTGCCGCGCGGGTCGATGCCGATGATGTCCTGCGCGGCGCGAAGCCGGGTCTGGTTACGCAGCCGAGCCGGGAAGTTACGGCCAGGCGCACCGGGGCCACCCGGGTTCGTGAACACGCTGCCGGTCGACTCGGGCCCGGTCGCCTTCAGCCTGCTGACCGCGATCGTGAGGTCGATCTTCTCGTTCGTGCGGTACCAGTTGCGCGGCGACTTGAAGACGGCGCACTCGATGTTCTCCGCGCCGGCGGGCGGCGGGGTCGGCAGGTCGGCGCCGACGACGCACTTGTGCCAGTCGAGCTTCTGGTTCGCGTATTCGGCTGGGATGTTCGTGGAGTTCAGAGGCTGCGCTTTGGCCTCTTGACCTGCGAAAGCAGGAGTGAACCCGGCCAGCATGGTGCCGGCGAGAGCCGGAATCACCACCGCATAGCGGAGTCGCTTCATTCGATGCCCCTATTCAATCGTCGTGCGAAGACGTGCTCCGCGACTTGGGGCTATTGATATCCGTCCGAACGGTCAGTAGCAACCGCCCTTCGTCGGGCGGAGTGTTGCTCCAACTGCCTGCTGATCAAATCGATATAGGACAGACGTGACGAGATCGCCTGGAGGTTCTAGGGTCAGCGGCACTAACCGCTGGTTACGGGAGTGTTAGGTGAGGTCCGATGTCGTCTGGTAAGTCCAGCGGAAAGGTGAGCGGGTTTCAGTTCAGCCCGTGGAACCTGTTCCTGCTCGTGCCACTGCTGATCCTGGTGACGCCGCTGTTCAACTTCGAGAACCCGAGGTTGTTCGGCATGCCGTTCTTCTACTGGTTCCAGCTGGCATTCGTCTTCGTCGGTGTCATCTCCACCGCCATCGTCTACTGGGGCACCAAGGGCAAGCCGACCGTCGAGCGGACGGACAAACTGAGCGTCGACGACCTCGACGAGGGGGCTAAGTGAGCAACATCCAGTGGCCGGAACTCATCATCTTCACCGTGCTCTTCCTGCTGGTGACGGTGCTCGGTTTCCTCGCCTCCCGCTGGAAGGCCGCGGCTTCGCTCGACCATTTGGACGAATGGGGACTCGGCGGCCGTAAATTCGGCTCATGGATCACGTGGTTTTTGATCGGTGGTGATCTTTACACCGCATACACGTTCGTCGCGGTACCCGCTCTCATCTTCGGCGCGGGCGCGATGGGATTCTTCGCGTTGCCGTACACGATCATCACCTATCCGCTGGTGCTGCTGCCCGCGCTCCGGATGTGGTCGGTTTCGCGTTCACGCGGTTACGTGACGCCTGCCGACTTCGTGCGCGGCCGGTTCGGCTCGCCGCTGCTCGCGCTGCTGATCGCGATCACCGGCATCGTCGCGACCATGCCGTACATCGCGCTGCAGCTCGTCGGCCTCGAGTCGGTGCTGAGGACGATGGGGCTCAACGGTTCCGGCATCGTCGGGCACCTGCCGCTGCTGGTCGCCTTCATCATCCTGGCGGTCTACACCTACCAGTCCGGCCTGCGCGCGCCCGCGCTGATCGCGTTCGTCAAGGACATCCTGATCTACGTGGTGATCATCGCGGCGATCGTCTACCTGCCGAGCAAGCTGGGCGGCTGGGCGCACATCTTCGACACCGCGAAGGCCAAGTTCGACGCGACGCCCGCCAAGTCCGACGGCATCTACCTGAACAGCAACAACCAGCTGCAGTACATCACCCTGGCCTTGGGCTCGGCGCTGGCACTGTTCCTGTACCCGCACTCGCTGACCGGCGTGCTCGCTTCGCGTGGCCGCAGCGTCATCAAGCGCAACATGGTCGCGCTGCCCGCGTATTCGCTGTTGCTCGGCCTGCTGGGCCTGCTCGGCTACTTCGCGATCAGCGCGGGCGCCAAGCCGATCAACAACGCGGCCACCGGAAAGCCCGACACGAACACGATCGTCCCGGTGCTCTTCGACGGCCAGTTCCCGGCCTGGTTCGCCGGGATCGCCTTCGCCGCCATCGGCATCGGCGCGCTGGTGCCCGCCGCGATCATGTCGATCGCCGCGGCGAACCTGTGGACCCGCAACATCTACAAGGAGTTCCTCAAGAAGGACGCCACGCACGCGCAGGAGGCGAAGCAGGCCAAGCTCGCCTCGCTGATCGTGAAGTTCGGCGCGGTCGCGTTCATCCTGTTCATCGACCCGCAGTTCTCCATCGACCTGCAGCTCATCGGCGGCGTGCTGATCCTGCAGACGCTGCCGGCGGTGGCGATTTCGCTGTACACGCGCTGGCTGCACCGCTGGGGCCTCATCGCGGGCTGGGTCGTCGGGCTCGGCTGGGGCCTGATCATGCTGTACGGCATCGGGAACCCCGCCACCGGCAAGCAGCACTTCGCCGGCTCGGCGCTGCCGCTGGGCAACCTGTCGATCTTCGGCTGGCACCCGTTCTCGGGCTCCCAGGTGCAGATCTACGTCGGGTTCGTGGCGCTGGTGGCGAACCTGCTGGTCGCGGTGATCTTCACGGTGGTCGCGCGGCGGCTGAAGGTGTTCAACGGCACCGACAGCACGAACCCGGAGGACTACCACGCCGACGAGGGCGACAAGGACCTCCGCGCGGTCGGCGCGCATTAAAGACGGCGTGCCAAGAAGCGGCGCTGGGGCTCCGAACACGGGAGCGCCAGCGCCGCTTCGTAGTAGGTACGGGCCTTCTCGGGGTCGCCTGCCCTGAGCCACAACGCACCGAGCACGGCCGGGAGCAAGGTGTAACCAGGCAGGTCGAGCCGTTCCAGCTCGGCGATCCCGGCGGCCGCACCGTCCACCATGGACAGTGCGATCGCCCGGTTCAGCCGCGCCACCGGTGACGGCCGCAGCGCCACCAGCTGGTCGTACAGCCCGAGCACCTGCCGCCAGTCCGTCGGCGGCGTGCTGTGGCAGAGCGCGATCGCGGCCTCCACGTGATACGCCGACAGCTCATCGCCGACGCACGCCGCTTCGAACAGCCGGGTGCCGTCGACGATCATCGATCCGTCCCATTTGGACTGATCCTGCTCGTCCATCAGCAGCAGATCGCCATCGGCGTCGACCCGCGCCGGCAGCCTGCTGGCCTGCAACAACATCAACGCGACCAGCGCACGCGCCTTCGGCAGATCGGTGCGCGGCTCGGCGAGCAGCAGCCTGCCGAGCCGGATCGCCTCACCGCACAGCTCACCACGCACCGCGACCTCGCCGGTCGTGGTGTCGTACCCCTCGTTGAACAGCAGATACAGAATCGCGAGCACACTGTCCACACGCGACTCCAGAGCGTCATCCGACGGCAGGTCGAGCCGCTTGCCGTGCAGGAACTTCTTCGCCCTGGTCAGCCGCTGCGCGATGGTCGCCGGTTTGGTCAGCAGCGCCGACGCGATCTCGGTGACCCCCAGCCCGCCGACGGTCTTCAACGTCAGCGCCACCTGCGAAACCACCGGCAGCGCGGGATGACAGCACAGGAACATCAGCGCGAGTTCGTCGTCGCCCGTGGCCTGCTCGACAGAGCCGAGTTCGGCCAGCAACGGCAGTTTCGCGCGCAAGGTCCGCTCGCGCCGCACGACATCCAACGCCCGATTCCGCGCCGCGCGGAACAGCCAGCCGCCGGGATTGTCCGGCACCCCGGTCTGCGGCCACGTGCGCAACGCCAGCTCGAGCGCGTCGGCGACCGCCTCCTCGGCCAGGTCGAGCCGCTCCGGCCCGAGCGCACGGAGCAGCGTGGCGGTGATCCGCCCGGCACTGTGCCGGAAGAGATGCTCCACCACGCCGTCCGCGACGCTCATCGGCTCAGTCCTCGCAGCCGCGCTCGCCGACCTTGCGCACCTCGATCGGCCCATACTGCAAATGCGGATGCGTGCTGAAGATCTTCTCGGCCTCGTCGAGGTCGTTCGCGACGATCACGATGTACCCGCCGACGATCTCGGCCGCTTCGGCATGCGGCCCGTCGGTCGAGGTCAGCTCCCCCTCGGTCGCCCTGATCACGCGGCCGCGACGCGAAAGCCCACCGCCGGTGATGATCTTGCCCTGCTTGCCGAGGTCCTCGCTCCAGGCGATGTACTGCTCCAGCGCCCGCTGCCCCTCACCCGGCGCGAGCTGGGTTTCCGTGGCCGTCGTGCTGCGAAGGAACCCGATGAAGTTGGTCATGGGACCGTCCTTTCCGTTGGTCGATGGTCCCTAGACGAACAACCAGCCGAGAAATCGACACCGAGGTCGTGAGTGTTCCGGCCGGTTCTAACCGGTCAAAACACTCACGACCCTCGTCGTGGTCAGGGGCAGGTCGCCGCGTTGGTGCGGCGGCGGAAGAGCTTGGCGAACAGCGCGGCCAGCTTGCGGACGGGCTTGTGCCAGAGCTTGGGCGCGGGGCCGTAGTAGCGCGGGTCCTCGTTCGGCTTGAACATGTCGCCGGTCAGCAGTGCCACGTCGTGCCCGCGCGGGCAGTGGCCGCTGACCGAGATCATCCCCGGCTGGAGGTTCTCCACCCAGTCGACCTCGTCGACGCCGAGCAGGGTTCGCCGGTCGCAGACCGGGCAATAGACCACGAACATGGTTCACCACTCCAGTCGCCAGGTTTGACCGACCAGGTCATGGCCGAACTCGTGCACCCGCTCCTGCGTGTCGAGCCGGAACCCGGCGCGCTGGTAGAGGTGCCTGGCCGTGGCCAGTAGGTCGACCGTCCACAGCGTCATCGCCGAGTAACCGCTCGCGCGCGCGAACGCGACGCACTCGTCGACGAGCCTCTTTCCCAAACCGAAGCCGCGGGCATGCGGCTCGACGAGCAGCAGGCGAAGCCGCGCCGTTTTCACGTCCGGGCCCGGCATGCAGAAGACGCTGCCGACACGTTCGCCGTCGAGCTCGGCGATCCAGCCTGCTTGGCGCGCGGTGCCCTTACCGTCGACGTAGTCCGCGGCGATCCTGGCCACGAGCGCTTCGAAACCCTCATTCCAGCCATACTCACGCGCGTAGACGGCGCCGTGGCGTTCTATCACCCAGCCGAGGTCCCCCGATCGTGGCTGGCGAAGAACGAGGGCGGGGTTCGCCGGCCGCTCGCCGACCAGGCCGCTGATGGTGCCCATCGCGGTGAGGAGCTTGCGCTGGTCGAACTCGCTGAAGCGGCTGAGCAGGCCACCGATCTGCTCGACGGTCCGCTCGTTGAGCAGGCGGAACGCGGCCTGTCCGTCGGCGGTGAGCTTGACGACCTGGCGCCGGGCGTCCTCGTCGCAGCGTTCGCGGGTCAGCAAGCCGCGTGCTTCGAGTCTCGCCAGCAGCCTGCTCGCGTAGCCCGCGTCGAGATCGAGGCGTTTGCGCAGGTCGGGGACCCGAGTGGTCGGGCGCTGCGCCAGCTCGAAGAGGACGCGCGCTTCACTGAGCGAATACTCGGCGTCGGCCGGTCCTTCGTTCAGGACGCCGATCACGCCGGTGTAGAGACGGTTGAAGGCCCGGACCGTGGCGACCCGTTCGGCCAGCTGCTGGTCGTTCACTGACCACCTCAACTAAGTCGTTGACATGGTCAAGCTTTACGCCGCACTAGCGCTGGTGGCAACCGATTTTGTGCCAAATGGAAACCCCGTGATGCTGCCAGGTCGGGGGTCCGCCAGCATCACGGGGTCATCTGGGGTATCGACGCCACAGTGAATGGCGTTACACCCCATGCGTTATGTGTTCTAGGTCACTCATTCGGGTGAAGATGGCGCACCCGAAAGTGAATCAGCGAGTGAAGGTCTGGCGCGCCTGGGCGATCGCGATGAGCTCCTGACGAACGGTCGCGGTGGCCGCGGTGTCGATCGCCCGGTTCAGCGCCCGGCGAGTGCGAGCCTCTGCGCGGCGGGCACGGAGCTTGGCGGCGATGTTGTTCATCGGTTCTGCATCCCCTTCGAGGATCTCTTGGTGTTCGTGGCTTGTGCATCTAGTATGCGCCTTTTTTCACAAGGAGTCCAACGATTATCCGGTGATCTGGCGCACCTGCCGATGAATCATCGGCAAACTAGGCGTTTCGGCAGGACGGATTCGTGGTCTGGGTCACCGCTAGGCAACTCTCGATCTATCTAGTAAATTTCCTAGAGAACGCTAGGTACGTGTATCGACCGGGATAAAGCAGGCTTTATCCCGGTCTCGGCGCTACTCGTCGCCGCGTTTGAGCAGGTAGTGGCCGAAATGCGGCACGGTGAAGGCGATGTGCCCGCGTTCGGCGGAGAACACGAGGCCCTTCTTCATGAGCGAATCCCGCGCCGGCGACAGCGACGACGGCTTGCGCCCGAGGTAGACGGCCACGTCCGCGGTGGCGGCCGACTCGTCGCGACCTTGGGTCAGTTCCGCCATCGCGAGCAGGTACTCGCGCTCGGCAGGCGTCGCCCGCTCGTAGCGCGAGCCGAAGAAGCCGACCGCGAGCTCCGACTCGGCCTCCGGCGCGGCCATCTGCACGTCTTTGACCGTGATCGGATCGGCGGGCGCCGCGTCCCAGGCCGCCTTGCCGTAGGCCTGGATGAAGTACGGGTAGCCGCCCGAAGCGTCGAAGAGCGCGTCGAGCGCCTCGAGTTCGATGCCCGCGTCTTCGCGCTCGATCGGCGCGAGCACCGCGCGGTCCGCGTCCTCGCGTTCGAGCCGGTCGATCCGGGCGTAGCGGAACAGCCGCTCCGAGTACGACTTCGAGGCCGAGAGCACCGCGGGCACGTGCGGCAGCCCGGCGCCGACCACGACGAACGGCGCGTTCGACTGCGAAAGCTCATGGCAGGCGGCGCACAGCGCGGACACGTCGTCCGGCATGAGGTCCTGGATCTCGTCGATGAGCAGCGCGACGCCAGTGCCGACGTCCGAGGCCAACTCGGCGACCTCGGTGAACAGCTCCACCAGGTCGATCTCGATGTCGCCCGAGTCCGCGCGGCCGACGGCGGCAGGCACGTCGATGCCCGGCTGCCAGCGATCGCGCAGCTTCGCGTCCGGCTTGTTGGCCTTGAGCGCAAACGCTTTCAACACGCCCAACACCTCTTCGACCCGGTCCGGCGCGCGATGCCGGACGGCCAGGTCGCGGATGGCGCGGTGCAGTGCCGCCGACAGTGGCCTGCGGAGTTCGGTGTCCGGCCTGGCCTCGATCTTGCCAGCGCCCCAGCGGTGCTTGATCGCCATCGACCGCAGCTCACCCAGCAGCACGGTCTTCCCCACCCCGCGCAGCCCGGTCAGCATGAGACTTCGTTCGGGACGTCCCCGCGCGACGCGTTCGAGAACCACTTCGAACGCCTTGAGCTCGCGCTCGCGACCTGCCAGCTCCGGCGGCCGTTGACCGGCGCCCGGTGCGAAGGGGTTGCGGATGGGATCCACGCTGACAAGCTATCGGGGTTTCTAGCGTCAGCCCGATATTCCGCGAGAGAACGCTAGGCGTGTCGAGTGAAAGGCCGGGTCTGCAGCCCCGGCCTTCCTAGAGGTTGCGCTCGGCGTAGACCTTCATCGCGTCACGCATGAACTCGGCCGTTCCCGGCCCTTGCTTCTCGTCGTACTGCCCGTACCGCGGGTCGTCGACGTAGAGCTGGCCCAGCCCGGCGAAGTACTCCTTCGACACGGTCCCGACCGGTCCGCGCAGCCAGTCGTGCAGCCGCCCGGCGATCACCTGGACCTCGGCGCTGTCGATCGCCAGGCCGTCGAGCTTCGCCTGGCCGAAGTCGGCCGCGATCTCGACCTGGAGCTGCTGGTGCGCCTTCTTCTCCTCGGCGGTCAGCGACTTCCACCACTGGTCGCCCTTGCGGTAGGCCTCGGCGCCCCAGCGCTCGGTGACCTCCTTCTCGTGCTTCGTGTGATCGAAGCCGTCGAACATCTCGTCCGCCATCAGTTGTTCACCTCCTTCCGTTTTCCGCAGAGTCGTCTTGACCGACTCGATCTGCCGTCCGAGCCGCCGTCGCTCGTCCTCCAGCCACTCCAGATGCGCGCGCAACGCCGCGGCGGTGTTCTGCTCCCCTTCGAGCACCTCGGCGATCGCGGGCAGTCCGAGTCCCAGCTCGCGCAGGAGCAGGATTCGCTGCAGTCGGATGAGCGCCTCCTGGTCGTAGTAGCGGTAGCCGTTACTACCGAGCCGGCTGGGTTCGAGCAGCCCGATGTCGCCGTAGTGGCGCAGCGTGCGGCTCGTGGTCCCGGCTGAGCGGGCGATGTCCTGGATCGACCACTCCTTCTCGTTCGGCACGTCTTCGACGGTAGAGGTTGACGTAGCGTCAAGGTCAATCCGAATTCACCCGGCGGTGACACCGTTCAGTCATGAAGACATTCGTGCTGGCATTGACCGGCCTGCTCACGACCACGTTGGTCGGTGTCGCGGACGCGCATCCGCGGCATCCGTTCGACATCCAGGCACACCGCGGCGGCATCGGGCTCACCGTGGAGAGCACCCTCGCGTCCTTCGGCAAGGCTATGGAGCTGGGCGTCACCACGCTGGAGCTGGACCTTCAGATCACCCAGGACGGCCGCGAGGTGATCACGCACGACCGCAAGACGACCGCGGCCAAGTGCAAGGACACCGCGCCTGCCTTCCCCGGCGACCCGGCGTTCCCGTACGTCGGCAAGTACGTCAAAGACCTGACGTTCGCGCAGGTCCGCACGCTCGACTGCGGCTCGATCAGGCAGCCGAACTTCCCCAAGCAGACGCTCTCGCCCGGCGCCAAGATGCCGACGCTCGCGGAGCTCTTCCAGCTCGCGCGCGAGCATCGCGCCTGGGGCCTGAAGTTCAACGTCGAGACGAAGGTCGAGGCGGCCGCGCCGCAGGAGACCGCGCCGCGCGAGCAGTTCGTCCAGCGGGCCGTGCGGGAGATCTCGCGCTCGGGCTTCGCACGCAACGTGACCATCCAGAGCTTCGACTGGGGCGCGCTCATGCTCGTGCGCAAGGCGGCGCCGTGGCTCCCGACGGTCGCGCTGACCCAGCCCGAGTTCCTCCAGGTCGGCCAGCCAGGCAAGTCGCCATGGCTCGGCGGGCTCGACATCGACGACTTCGGCGGCAGCCCGGTCCGCGCGGTCAAGTCGTTCGGCGCCTCGGCTTTGTCACCCGTGCACGGCAACCCGCAGGGCGGCCACGCCGGCGACCCGGACTACCGGCCGTTCACCACGAAGGCGCTGGTCGACGAGGCGCACCGCGCCGGGATCAAGGTCATCCCGTGGACCATCGACGACGTGGCCACGTCGAACAAGCTCATCGACGACGGTGTCGACGGCATCATCACCGACTATCCCGATCAGCTGCGCGACATCGCGGCCGCCCGCGGCTTCCGGCTGCCGCGGGCCTATCCCGCTTGCTAGCGTTTTATAGCTCTCAAGCTAGATAACTTGATACGACGGTAGCGTGGTTGGAGTCCGGGACGGGTGGGCATTCTGGGCGTAACTTCGGGAGCACACCTCTCAGCAGAAAGGCAGGACCGTGATCCTCCGTCGCGTCGCACGTCCACTGCTCGCTTCGATCTTCGTCTTCGGCGGCATCAACGCGCTCCGGGACGCCCAGGGCCACGCGAAGGCGGCGGAACCGTTCCTGACCGACACCTTCGACAAGCTCGAGGGCATCGTCCCCGAGTCGGTCCCCCGCGACCCGGCCACGCTGGTCCGTCTCGACGCCGCAGTGAAGATCGGCGCGGGCCTCGCGCTCGCCACCGGCAGGGCCCCGCGCCTGGCGGCGTTCGCGCTGGTCGGCAGCCTGGTCCCGACCACGCTGGCCACCCATCGCTTCTGGGAGATCAAGGACCCGGCCGAGCGCTCCCAGCAGCAGGTCCAGTTCATCAAGAACGCGAGCCTCGCTGGCGGCCTGTTGCTCGCGGTCGGCGACACCGCCGGCAAGCCCTCCCTCGGCTGGCGCGCCCGCCGCGCCGCCAAAAAAGCCGAGAAGCGCGCCGAAAAGGCCCTCAGCAAGTAAAAGCCCGAAAGCCACTTCCGGCAGGTCTGATAGCCCGAAAGCCACTTTCGTCAGATAACACCTGACGAAAGTGGCTTTCGGGCTTTCGAACCGGGGTCAGCGGGAGGCGACCTTTTTGTAGCGGGCGGTTGCCAGTGGCGCGAAGATCGCGATGATCACTACGCAGGACAGGATCGAGTAGAGCGAGGCGTGCTCGGCGGGCCAGCCGGTTGGCGGGGCGCCGAACTGGTTGCCGAAGAGGTCGCGGGCCGAGTTGATGACCGCGGTGAACGGGTTCCAGTCCGCGATCGTCTTGAGGATGCCGGGCAGTTTGTCGGCGGGCACGAAGGCCGTCGAGATGAAGCTCAGCGGGAACATCCACATCAGGCCCGCGCTCTGGGCGACCTCGACGCTGCGCGCGACCAGGCCGATCCACGCGCCGACCCAGGACAGCGCCCAGGCGAACATCAGCATCACCAGGTAGCCGAGGACGGCGTCGAGGAAGCTGCCGCGGATGCGCCAGCCGACCAGCAGGCCGCACAGCGACATGACGATCAGCGCGACCACGCTGACCACCAGGTCCGAGGTGGTCCTGCCGAAGATCACCGCCAGTCGCGAGATCGGCAGCGAACGGAAGCGGTCGATGATGCCCTTCTGCAGGTCGTTAGCGAACCCGATGACGGTGAACGCGGAGTTGAAGGCGACCGTCTGCGCGAAGATGCCCGCGATCAGGAACTCGCGATACGCCGCGCCACCCGCGGAGCCGCCGATCGCGTCGCCGAAGACGTACGCGAACAGCAGCACGAACATGATCGGCTGCAGCGTCGCCGCCATCAGCCAGTCCGGGTTGCGCTGGACGTTCTTGAGGTTGCGCCAGGTGATGACGCCGCCATCGGAGAAAGCCTTGGCCACGGCGCTCATCGGGCGTCCCCCTCGTCGGTCGCGTGTCCGGTGAGCGAGAGGAACACGTCGTCGAGCGTCGGCCGGTGCAGCGCGACGTCCTGCACGGTGATGCCCTGGCCGTCGAGCCGGCGCAGCGCTTCGATCAGCGCCTTCGGCCCGCCTTCGACCAGCACGTCGACCTTGCGGGTGTGCGAGTCGGCCGACGGCGTGCCGCTGCCGACCTCCGTCAGCACCTGGACGGTCGCCGGGATGTCGTCGGGCGAGGCGACCACGAGCTCGAGCCGCTCGCCGCCGATCTGGTTCTTGAGCTCGTCGGCCGTGCCGCGCGCGATGACCTTGCCCTTGTCGATCACGATGATCGAGTCGCAGAGCTGATCGGCCTCTTCGAGGTATTGGGTGGTGAGCAGCACGGTGGTGCCGTCGGCGACCAGCTCCTTGATCACTTCCCACGTATCTATCCGGCCGCGCGGGTCGAGCCCGGTGGTCGGCTCGTCCAGTACGACCACGGTCGGCTCGGCGACCAGCGCGCCCGCCAGGTCGAGCCGTCTGCGCATGCCGCCCGAGTACGTCTTCGCCGGGCGGTCGGCGGCGTCCTCGAGCCGGAACCGCGCGAGCAGCTCGCGCGCGCGGGCCTTGGCGGCGGGCTTCTTGCTGCCGTAGAGCCGCCCGACCATGTACAGGTTCTCGAACCCGGTCAGGTTCTCGTCGACCGCCGCGTACTGACCGGATAGCCCGATCGCGCGCCGCACGGAGTCCGGATCGGCCAGCACGTCATGCCCGGCCACCTCCGCTTCGCCCGAGTCCGGGCGAAGCAGCGTGGTCAGGATGCGAACGGTCGTCGTCTTCCCGGCGCCGTTGGGACCGAGGAGCCCCAGCACCTTGCCCGAGGGGATCTCCAGATCGACCCCATCGAGCGCGCGTGTGGACCCGTAGGTCTTGACCAGCGCTTTCGCGCGCACTGCCACCATAGGCCGACACGCTAGACCTCGACCCCGACAAAACGCACTCGGGTTTTCCCCTGATTCGCTCTCAGGGTAATTCCCTTATCGCTCCAGAATCGCCGTGACGCCCTGCCCGCCCGCGGCGCAGATGGAGATCAAGCCACGGCCGGATCCCTTCTCGTGCAACAACTTCGCGAGCGTCGCGACGATACGGCCGCCCGTCGCGGCGAACGGGTGCCCCGCCGCGAGCGAGGACCCGTTGACGTTCAACTTCGCCCGATCGATTGACCCAAGGGGCGAATCCAAGTCAAGCTTCTCCTTGGCGAAAGCCGGGTCTTCCCAAGCCTTCAGAGTCGCGAGCACCTGAGACGCGAACGCCTCGTGGATCTCGTAGAAGTCGAAGTCCTGCAACGACAATCCCGCACGCGCGAGCATGCGCGGCACGGCGTACGCGGGCGCCATCAGCAACCCCTCGTCGCCGTGCACGTAGTCGACGGCCGCGGTCTGCGAGAACGTCAGATAAGCGAGCACCGGGAGCTTGTGCGCCTTGGCCCACTCATCGGTGCCGAGCAGCACAGCTGAAGCACCGTCTGACAGTGGCGTCGAGTTGCCCGCGGTCATAGTGCCTTCAGGGCCGCCGAAAGCGGGCTTGAGCTTGGCAAGCTTCTCGGCCGTTGAGTCCGCGCGCAGGTTCTGGTCGCGCGAGAGCTTAAGGAACGGCGTGACCAGGTCGTCGAAGAAGCCGTTGTCGTAAGCGGCAGCAAGCCTCTGGTGGCTTGTCGCGGCCAGCTCGTCCTGCGCCTCGCGGGTGATTTCCCAAACCTTAGCGGTCAGCGCGGCGTGCTCGCCCATCGAAAGCCCGGTACGCGGCTCGGAGTTACGCGGGATCTCCGGCACGATGTGGCCCGGCCGCAGCTTCGCGACCAGCTTCAAACGGTCGCCGAGCGTCTTGGCCGCGTTGAGCCGGACCAGGATCTGGCGCAGGTCGTCGTTGACGGCCAGCGGCGCGTCGCTCGTGGTGTCGACACCGCCCGCGATGGCCGAGTCGATCTGCCCGAGCGCGATCTTGTTGGCCACGTTGATGATCGCCTGCAGGCCGGTGCCGCACGCCATCTGCACGTCGGACGCGGGCGTCGCCGGGTTGAGGCGGCTGCCGAGCACGCTCTCCCGCGCGAGGTTGAAGTCCTTGGAGTGCTTGAGAACAGCGCCGGCCGCGACCTCGCCGATCACCTCGTCCTGCAGCGAGAAGCGGCTGACCAGCCCGTCGAGCGCCGCGGTGAACATGTCCTGGTTCGACGCCTTCGCGTACGGCCCGTTCGAGCGCGCGAAGGGGATCCGGTTGCCACCGATGATCGCGACCTTGCGGACCGCCGGAGCTTTCCTCGTGGCCATCGTGTTCACCTCTCTGGTCGTCCTGGTCACACTGTAACCTACTGCCGAGTAGGTTAGACTGCGAAGTGACGCACGCGGCACGGGAGGCAACTGATGGCTGACAGGTATCAGCAGTTCACGAAAACCCCGGTGGGGCGCTTCGTGGTGCCCAAGCTCGGCCTCCCGAACCCAGCGACCCTGCGTCGCTACAAGCCTGGCCAGCCCGCTCTAGAGGGTCCCGCACTTCTCGGCGCCGCGCCCGGTGGACGCCTTGAGAAGACGCTGAAGGACCAGCTCGCGGACGCCGGTATAGAGGTCGTCAGTAACCCGGTAGAGGAAAAGCATGCCGCGCTTGTCTTCGACGCGACCGGCGTGACGGACCCGAAGCAGCTGCGCGAGGTCTACAAGTTCTTCCACCCGGTGATCCGCAGCGTCGGCGCGTCCGGCCGGGTCGTCGTCCTCGGCACCCCGCCCGAGCTGGCCGAGGGCCGCGAGCGCATCGCTCAGCGCGCGCTCGAGGGTTTCGTGCGCTCGGTCGGCAAGGAACTCAAGCGCGGCGCGACCGCCCAGCTCGTCTACGTCGCCGAGGGCGCCGAAGAGGCGGCCGAGTCGACACTGCGCTTCCTGTTGTCGGCGAAATCGGCGTTCGTGGACGCGCAGGTCATCCGCGTCGGCACGCACACCAAGACCGCGACGGCGCCCGCGAACTGGGAAAAGCCGTTGGACGGCAAGGTCGCGCTGGTCACCGGCGCGTCGCGGGGTATCGGCGCGGCCATCGCCGAGGTGCTCGCCCGCGATGGCGCGCACGTCGTCGCGCTGGACATCCCCGCGCAGGGCGCGGACCTGTCGAAGGTGGCCAACAAGGTCGGCGGCTCCTCGCTGCAGCTCGACATCACCGCCGCCGACGCGCCCGAGAAGCTCGCCGAATACCTGACCACGCGGCATGACGGGGTCGACATCGTCGTGCACAACGCGGGCATCACCAGGGACAAGACGCTCGGCAACATGAACGAGGGCGGCTGGGACTCGGTCATCGCCGTCAACCTGGCGTCGCAGCTCGCGGTCAACGACAAGCTCATCGCGGACAAGGTGCTCAAGGACAACGGCCGGATCATCGGCGTCTCGTCGATCGCGGGCATCGCGGGCAACGTCGGCCAGACCAACTACGCCACCAGCAAGGCCGGTGTGATCGGCATGGTCAACGTCGGCGCCGCGGAGCTGGCCGAGTACGGCGGCACGATCAACGCCGTCGCGCCCGGGTTCATCGAGACCAAGATGACCGCGGCCGTGCCGCTGTTCATCCGCGAGGCCGGACGGCGCCTGGCCAGCCTCGGCCAGGGCGGCCTGCCGGTCGACGTGGCCGAAACCATCGCCTGGTACGCGAACCCGGCGTCGGCCGCGGTCAACGGCAACGTGGTCCGCGTCTGCGGCCAGGCACTGCTGGGGGCGTGATGAGCGTCAAGGAGCTCGACAGCACCCCGTCGCTTTCGTCGCTGTACCCGAAGGCCTTGCTCGGCAGCGTGTTCGGTTCCGAGGGCGATCGCTTGCCCAGTACGGAGTTCGTGCGCACCGGCGTGGTCGTCGATCCAGCGCATCTCGCGGCCTACAACCAGGTCTGCGGGTTCCGGCTGACCGACGAGTTACCCGCGACTTACCCGCACATTCTGGCGTTCCCGTTGCAGATGGCGCTGATGACCGAGCGGGACTTCCCGTTCGGGCTGCTCGGCATGGTGCACGTGGCGAACCGGATCACCCAGCATCGGCCGGTGCGTATCGACGAGACGTTCACACTGCGCGTGCGCGCGGAGAACCTGCGCCCGCACGAAAAAGGCCGCCAGTTCGACGTGATCAGCGAGCTCACGGTGCACGACAGTCCCGTGTGGACGGACGTGAGCACGTACCTGCGGCGTGGCGGCGGCTCGGGGTCCGGCCCGCGTGAGCAGCTCGCGGCGCCTTCGCCGAACGCGATCTGGCAGGTGCCAGGCGACATCGGCAGGCGCTACGCCGAGGTGTCCGGCGACCGCAACCCGATCCACCTGCACGCGGTCACCGCGAAGCTGTTCGGCTTCCCGTCGGCCATCGCGCACGGCATGTGGACCAAGGCGCACAGCCTGGCGGCGTTCGAAGGCAGGCTGCCGGAGGCGTTCACGATCGACGTGCGCTTCAAGCAGCCGGTGCTGCTGCCCGCGAAGGCGGCGTTCACCTCATGGCACACCGACGAAGGCTGGGCCTTCGAGCTGTGGAACGCCCGGAAGCCGAAGCCGCACCTCGAAGGCTCAATTGTCCGTCTCTGACGGCTTCCAGACCTGACCCTCGACCAGGTCGTTGAACCCGAGCCAGACGAGGTTCATCAACCAGGACGCGAGCACGCCGTCGGAGACGTCGGGGTGATCGAGTGCCCAGTCGGCGAGCGACTCGGCCCCGCCGACCAGCGCGGCCGAGAGGCCTTCGCCGGAGAACTCGGCCTGCTGCCCGAGCCCCTTCTGCGTGCCAGCGGAAACGACCAGCGCCGCAACGAGCTCGATCGCGCGCGTGCGCATGTCGACGACCTCGGCCGCGAACGCGCCGCCGACGGTCAGCGCCTGGCGGTGCAGCACGGTCCACGACTCGCGATAGTCCGCGACGAACCGGTAGAACGCGCGCAGGCCGTGCCACAGCTGCATGTCCGGCGGCAGATCGGGGTGCACGCCAGCCTGGACGGCTTCGAGCAGTCGCGTCGCCTCGCGGCGGATGCACTGGCCGAAGAGATCTTCCTTGGAGCCGAGGTAGGTGTAGATCATCGGCTTGGAGACGCCTGCGACCTCGGAGATCTCGTCCATCGACGCGGAGTGGTAGCCGTAGCGCGAGAAAACCTGCACGGCGGCGTCCAGAATCTGCCGCTCACGCACCGCGCGCGGCAGGCGCCTCGCCCGTTCGGGTGGACGTTGTACTTCCTCGGACACCAGGGACCTCCTTCATGCAAGGGACAAAGCTACCGGTCATTCGATGCCGAATGGGTCTCCGGCTCGCTTGCCGTCCCTACCTACTCGCGCGTAGCCTTACGCGTGAGTAGGTTGTAAGGGTGGGCAAGACTGACGACGCCAAGGTGACCCGTGCCGAACTCGATGAGATCTTCGACCGGATGGACGCGCACCTCGACCGTGACCGTGCGCGGGAGCTGGACGTGGTAGTCCGCTGGCGGCTCACCGGCGGATCAGGTGAAGGCGGCTACGACCGCTACGAGACCGTGCTGGCGGACGGCGCCTGCAAGGTGCGCCGCGAGATGGGCGAGCGGCCGAGGGTGACCATCACGCTCGCGCCGTCCGATTTCCTCAAGCTGGTCACCCGTCAAGCGACCCCGGCTGTGCTATTTGTCACCGGAAAGATCAAAGTCAAAGGTGACCTGGCTTTCGCGGCCGGTTTAAGCGGTTTCTTCCAGCTTCCGAAACCGGAATGAATCTCCTAGACTCCGATCCCGTGCCCTCCCGAGGAGAAGTAAGGACCTGGCGGCAGCGCTTTTCGCGCCCGCTGAGGGCTACCGCGGCCCGCATCGGCGGCCAGCACGCCGTCAACGCCTTCGCCCAGAAGATCGACCTGGCCAAGCTGACGCCGGAGCAGTTCATGCAGGTGCTGGAAACCTTGCACATGCTCGGAAGTACCGGTTCCGGCGTCGAGCTCAGCTCACTGTCCACCGAGGTGCTCGTCGACATCGTCAGCCGCGCCTCCCGCGAGCAGATCAAGGCCATCGCCGATCACCCCGAGTTGCGCGGCGTATTCCTCGACGAGATTTTCCGCCGAATGTCCGACCAATTCATGGAGGACAAAGCCAGGCACGTCAACTTCGTCGTGTCGTGGAGATTTCTCGACGGTTCCGGCGAAGACGGCTTCGATCGTTTTCAGACGGTCATCGAGGACGGCGTCTGCGTTTCCAGCGTCGATCTCGGCCGCGCCCCCGACACCACGATCACGCTTTCCGTCGAGGATTTCATCCGCATGGCCACCGGCAACGCGGCGGTCGCGGCCATGTTCGTCACCGGCAAGGTGAAGGTGAAGGGCGAGTACGCGCCCGCGGTCCGCTTCAGCAGCTACTTCGACATCCCGAAGCCGGTTTAGCCTTCGACGATCCGGCCCTCGATGACGGGGTGCGACTGGGCGGGCTTCGGCTCGGACACGACCTCGGAGTCGACGATCACCACGGGGCCGCGCTGGCTGTTGACGTGCGCCATCATGCGGCGCTCCATGCGCTTGAGCCACATCTTGCGCGCGACCGCGCGGGTGGGCGGGAGCAGGAGGAGCAGGCCGAAGACGTCGCTGACGAAACCGGGCAGCATGATCAGCAGGCCGCCGAGGCCGATGAGCATGCCGTCGGTGACCTCGGCGTGGGTCGAGCGGCCGGAGCGGGCGGTCTCCATGAAGGCGCGGGCGGCCTTGCCGCCTTCGCGGCGGGCGAGCCAGGAGCCGAGGAAGGCGCCTGCCAGCAGGAGTGCGATCGTGCCGAGCACACCCACGGCTGAGCCGACCGCCCAGACGGCGGCGACTTCGGCGAGGACATAGAGCAGGAACGCGACAGCCATACTCACTCAACGCACGGCGTGCCCGTTTTGCTCCCGAAGCCGTCTGAGCAGCAGTTTCGCCTCGCGAGGCGAGGTGACGAGCAGTTGCCTGGCGTGCGACGCGTGCTCCCGCAGGCCATCGGTGACCCGCTCACGGGAATCGAGGTCCCAGCGCCACACCCAGCGGAGGAACTCGGGGTCCAGGCGCTCGACGCAGCCGGGTGCCGGGCCTGTTCTGCCGAAGCGGCGGGCCGTGCGGACCAGGACTCGCCGCATCCGGATGCGGCGTGGGAGGTCCAAGAAGATAACTGTGTCGGCTAGCGGCAGGCGGATGTCCATGGTGCTGCTGTAGTTGCCGTCGATGATCCAGCGGTCGTGCGCGACCAGTTCTTCCTGGCGGGCGCGGAATTCCGGGAGTGGCAGCTGGGTCCAGCCCGGTTGCCAGTACAGCTCGTCGAGATGGGTCACCGGGAGTCCGGTGGCCTGGCCGAGCCGATCGGCGAACGTGGTCTTGCCGGAACCACTGCCGCCGATCACCGCTACGCGGCGCATCATCGGCCGAAGGGGGACGTGATCTGCCAAGCGACAGGAAGTTCGACGTCGGCCTCTTGGCTGAGCAGGAAGTCCATCGACTTCGTGAGGTCGTCGGCGAAGTACGGCAACGGGACGAGTGGCCGGTCGAGCGGGCGGAAGAAGTCGTCCCAATGGATCGGGACCACCTTGCGCGCGCCGACCGTGGCGACGATCTCGCGCCACAGCGTCGAGCGGAACTCGTCCGACTGCTTGCCCATGCCGCCGATGCCCAGGTAGACGACCTCGGCTTCGTAGCCGTCGAGCGCGCCGGGCACCCAGCCCGCGCTGCCGTTGACCACGATGCCGCGATCGTCGTATCCGATGTGGACGGTGTAGCACTCGCCCATCTCGTACGCGCCGAGCCGAGCCGGCGGCGTCAGGGGTTCCGAGATCACTCCGGGCGCGACCGGTTTCGGGCTGTGTTCGGACGGCAGGAGGGTGACGGTGAAGCGGCCGAACTTCAGCGGTTCGCCGTGCGCGGGGGTCTGGATCCTGTCCGCGGGGAGGCCTTGGCCGAGCGCGATGTTCGCGGTCGAGGTCGAGCCGATGACCTGGGCACCGGTCAGCGACGCGACCAGCGGCGTGTCCATCGCGTGGTCGTAGTGGGAGTGGACGGCGATCACGGCGGCCAGCTCCGAGACGCCCGCGCGCTCGAGCGAGCGGGTGACCACCGCGCGGTTCGGGCCGATCTTGCTGGTCAGGGCCTTGAGTTTGCCGGGACGGCTGAAGAAGCCGTCGGTCATGATGGCCGTTTCGCCGTCGTCGAAGAGCAGGGTCGACACACCGAGGAAGGTCACCCGCAGGCTGCCGTCCGATGGCTTTTCGCGGGGGTACGGGCTGAGGTCCGGACGGCTGAACGGGGTCTTCATCGTGAAGATCCTGCCGGGTGGACGGGTGTCCCGCTACCGTCTCGGTCGTGTCTGACTGGGTCCGTTATCTGCTGCTCGGCCTCGCGGTCGTCGCGGCGGCCGCTGTGGTGTTCGGCCATCTCAAGCGGCATCGGGTGCCGCTGCCGCTGCCGACGGTTTCGTTGCCGGCGGGGATCGCGCGGTCGGTGTTCGGCTGGCTGATTCTTTCGATCACGGTCGCGGCCGGGACGGTCGGCGGGCTGCTCTGGGTGCTGGGGTGGCCGAAGTTCCCGTCCTCCACGAGTTTCAGCACGACGGAGATCCTTGATCTGCTGAAGATCGGGCTCGCGGTGGTCGCCGGGTTCGGCGGAGTGGTGCTGCTGGCGATCAACTTCCGTAAGCAGCGGGTCGCCGAGGATGAACACGATCTCGCGATCGAACGCGCTGATCGCGAGGTCACCCAGGGCTTCAACGAACGGTTCGGCGCGGCGGCCGAGCAGCTCGCGCACGCCAGTGCCGCGGTGCGGATGGCGGGTGTCTACGCGATGGCCGGGCTCGCCGACGACTGGAAGGTGAAACGGCAGGTGTGCGTCGATGTCCTCTGTGGCTATCTCCGGATGCCTCAGGATGACGACGACGAACGCGAAGAGATGGTGAGTGACGCGATCATGCGAACCATCCGCGACCGTACGACACCAGGCACCTTTGGATTCACTGATTGGCTCGAGACCGACTTCGACTTCACCGGAATCGAGTTCAAGGACTTGGATCTGAGCGGGCTGCTCTTCGGAGGCACCGTGACCTTCGATCGCGCGACCTTCACCGGCGAGCTGACCTCATTCGCTCGCACCGAATTCGCCGGGAAGCTGAGCTGCCACGGAACGACTTTCGCTGCCAAGCAGACGAATTTCACCAGAGTGACCGGGAGCAGGATGGAGTTCGTCGGCGCCGAGTTCACGTCGCCGAAGATCGACTTGTCCGGGATGGAACTGGATGGCGTCGGCATCTATTTCTACCGGTCGCGGTTCCGCGACACCGAGATCGACTTTTCGGGGCTGGACATCGAGACCGGCGGGCTGATCATCGAGCAGTGCGAGTTCGAGCGCAGCGACCTCAACCTCTCGCTGCTCAACACCGTCGTGCTGCAGAAGTTCGGCAGGCTGGCGATCGACGGTTGCCGGTTCACCGGCGGGCTGCTGGATCTGAGCGACGTCGGTGATCCGCCACGGCTGGCGCGGCTGGTGAACAACCGGTTCGCCGACACGGAGATCAGGGGCTCGGCGCCGTGGTTCGATTGGCGGGACAACGAGGTCATCGGCACCGAGCCCCCTTGGGCTACTTCGCCTCCTCCAGATAAGCCGCGGCCTGGAGGGTGAACAGCTTCGCGTACTCGCCGCCCTGCGCCATCAGCTCGTCGTGCGTGCCCGATTCGGCCAGCTTGCCCAGCTCCAGCAACAGGATCTTCTCCGCCTGACGCACCGTCGAGAACCGGTGCGAGATGTAGAGCGTCGTCCGGCCGGCGGCCAGCTCGCGCAAGCGCGCGAACAGGTCGTGCTCGGCCTGGGCGTCCAGCGCCGAGGTCGGCTCGTCGAGCAGGAGAATCGGCGCGTTCCTGATGAACGCCCTGGCCAGTGCGATCTTCTGCCACTCGCCGCCGGACAGGCTGACGCCTTGGTCGAACCAGCGGCCGAGCGGGCTGTCGTAGCCGCTGGGCAGGCGTTCGATCCGGTCCGAAGCGCCGGCACGGCGTGCGGAGTCCTCGATCAGCTCGCGGTCTTCCAGGTGGTTCAGGTCGCCGAGGCCGATGTTCTCGGCCGCGGTGCCTTGGTAGGTCACGTAATCCTGGAACATCGCGCTCATCCGCTCGCGCAGTTCGTCGGGGTCGAACTCGCGGATGTCGACGCCGTCGAGCAGGATCCGGCCGCCGGTCGGGTCGTAGAGCCGGCACAGCAGCTTGAACAACGTCGACTTGCCTGCGCCGTTCTTGCCGACCACGGCGACCGTCTCACCTGGCTTGATCTCGAAACTCACGTTGTCCAGCGCGGGTTCGTCCGCGCCGGGATAGCTGAACGAGACCCCGTCGAAGACGATGTGGCCCTCGACCGTGGACGGCAGCCGTTGCGGCTTCGGTGGCGCGACGATCTCCGGCTCAGTGGCGAGGAACCTGTACAGCGTGTCGAGGTAGAGATTGTTCTCGTACATTCCGGAGAACGCGGTGAACAGGCCGGAGACCGAGGTCTGCACGGACGTCGCCGCGGCCGTGTACAACGCCAGGTCACCGAGTGTCAGGCGCCCGCCGACGGCCTCCAGCGCGATGTACAACGCGATCGCCGACCCGACGAAGGTGCTCAACAACCCCCAGGACGTTGAGCTGATGCTCCGGTTGCGGGTCAGTTTGCGCTGGCGTTCATAGGAAACGGCACCGAGCTGGCGGAACCGCTCGACGAAGTACGGGCCGAGCCCGAAGAGCTTGGTCTCCTTGGCATAGGTGTCCGTGGTGACCAAAGTGGACAGATAGTCCATCCGCCGCTTCAACGGCGACATCATCACGGTCAGCCAGAACGCGCGTGAGCCGTACTTGGACTGGGAGATGAACGCGGGCACCGGCGCCAGCAACGCGACCAGCGCGAGCAACGGGCTGACCGAGACGAGCAGCGCGATCATGCTGCTGAACGTGATCGTCGTACGGACCAGGCCGAGTGCGGAGTTCATCATCGACAGCGGGCGGGACGGCGCTTCCTGGGCGGCCTGGCGCAGCATGTCGTAGGACTCGGACCCCTCGAAGTACGACAGGTGCAGCTCGCTCGCGTGCCGCATCACCTGGTGCCGGATGCTCAGCGTCATCCGTTCCTGCAGCAGTGATTGGCTGATCTGGGTCAGCGCCTGGCAGACCGCGGTCAGCGTGAGCACACCGAACTCCAGCGCGGCGACGCCGACGATCGCGCCGGTCGTGCCCTTGCCCTGGATCGCCGCGACGACCGAGTCGATCAGGAGCTTGGAGACGTACGCGGTGATCGTCGGGGTCAAGCCCGAGACGATGGTGATGACCGCGATCGTGATGGTCAGCACCGGGCTGGCCTGCCACGTCAGCTTCGCGACCTTCGGCAGGCCGCGCACCGTGCCCGTGACGGATTCGCGCATGCGCTTGAAGCGGGAGCGCAGGTCCTTGGGCTCGTCGTCCCGTTTGGGCTCGGGGATGTCGACCGGGCCGGTCAGCCCGCTGTCCGGCACCGTCGAGACGCGGCGACGCCGAGCGCGCCTGCCGAGCATGAATTCGATACCGCCGCCACCGCCCGGGATCATTCAGCCTCCAGCGCGCCGTGCAGGAAAACGTCGATGAGCTGCTTGGCCGTCGGGCCGTCGGGAAACGAGCGCGCTTGCATCATCATCATGGAGAGGAACAACGCGGCCGCTTGGTCGACGGGGACGCGCAGGGACTCCCGCTCCGGTTCGAAGAGTTCGGCGATGGCGGCGCGCATGGCGTCCGTCGACTCCTGGCGGGCACTCTTGCGCGGGCGCTCGCCGCGATGGTGCGGGCGGCCGGAGTGGAACAGCGCGGACATGACCGCGCCCATTCGCTGCAGATGCGCGTACATCACCTCGGCCGCCTCGACGAGCCGGGTTTCGAGCGGCTGGTCGAGCGGGATCTCGGCGATGACGCTGAGCGCCGCGTCCGGCCGGAGTGCTTCGGTCATGCAGGCGTCGATGAGTTCGTCCTTGTCCTTGAAGACGCGGAAGATCGTGCCTTCGCCGATGCAGGCCGCCTTCGCGATCTGGCTGGTGGTGATGGCGGTGCCGTGTTCGATCAGCAGTGGCAGGACCGAGCGGACGATCATGTCCCGCCGGTCCCCTGGACTCATGCCCGGCGCTCTACGCCGGGTACTGGTTTCGTTCATGCTCTCCAAGCTACGGAGTGAGCGCTCACTCCGTCAAATGGATAAAACAAAGCGGGCCACATCCCGGGGGATATAGCCCGCTTTGTCCCGGTTCTAGTAGGTGATGGCGACCGCGGGGTCGGCGAGGAGCGCGCCGACGTCGGCCAGGAACTCGGAGCCCTGCTGGCCGTCGACCACGCGGTGGTCGAAGCTCAGCGAGAGCTGGAGCACCTTGCGGACCTTGATCTCACCGTCGACCACCCACGGGGTGTCCTTGATCGCGCCGAGGCACAGGATCGCGGACTCGCCGGGGTTGATGATCGGGGTGCCGGTGTCGACGCCGAAGACGCCGACGTTGGTGATCGTGATGGTCCCGTTCGCCATGTCCGCAGGGGACGTCTTGCCTTCACGGGCCGTCTCGGTGAGCTGCGTCAGCGCGACCGCGAGCTCCTTGAGTGACATCGCGTCGGCGTCGCGGACCTTGGGCACGATGAGCCCGCGCGGCGTGGCCGCGGCGATCCCGAGGTGCACATAGTCCTTGTAGACGATCTCCTGCGCGGCCTCGTCCCACACCGCGTTGACGTCCGGAGTGCGCTTCGCGGCCAGGCAGACCGCCTTCGCGGCGAAGGTCAGCGGGGTGACCTTGACGCCCGCGAACTCGCGCGACTTCTTCAGCTTCTCGCGGAACTCCATCATCGGCGTGACGTCGATGGTCAGGAACTCCGTGACGTGCGGTGCGGTGTACGCGCTCTGCACCATCGCGGCCGCGGTCGCCTTGCGGACACCCTTGACGGGCACCCGGCGTTCCCGGCTGGACGGGTCCACAGTGGACTGCTCGACCGGCAGCGTGCCCGCCGAGCCGTTGGCGGCCAGGTGCACGTCCTCGCGGGTGATCACGCCACCCGCCGCCGTGCCGGTCAGCGCGTGGAGGTCGACGCCGAGGTCCTTGGCGAGCTTGCGCACCGGCGGCTTGGCCAGCGGCACATACCCACCCTTGACCGGCGCGGCCGGAGCGGCTGGTACCGGTGATTGCCCGAAAGTGGCTTTCGTCAGATCAGACCTGACGGAAGTGGCTTTCGGGGTATCGGACGTGACGGAAGTGGCTTCCGGGCTTTTTCGAGCGCGGCGCTTGGTGACGACCGCCTTGGAGCCGTAGCCGACCAGCGGCTTCATCTCCTCTTCGGCGGGGGCTTCTTCGGCGGGCGAGGCGGCGGGGGTGGGCGTGGCCGCGGGGGCCGCCGCGCCGCCGGGGTCGACGTCCATGGTCAGGATCGGCGTGCCGACCTCGACCGTCTGGCCCGGCTCGACGTGCAGCTCGGTGATCACGCCTGCCCACGGGATCGGCAGCTCGACGGCCGCCTTCGCGGTCTCGATCTCGACGACGATCTGGTTGACCTTGACCTCGTCGCCCGGCTTGACGTGCCAGTTGAGGATGTCGGCCTCGGTCAGGCCTTCGGCCGTGTCCGACAGCGGGAACTGCTTGTACGTAGGCATTCCGTCACCAGCCCAGCGAACGGTCGACGGCGTGCAGCACCCGGTCGAGGTCGGGGAGGTAGTGCTCCTCGAGCTTCGCGGGCGGGTACGGCGTGTCGAATCCGGTCACCCGCAGCACGGGCGCTTCCAGCGAGTAGAAGCACTCCTGCTGCACGCGCGCGGCGATCTCCGAGGTCAGCGAGGACTCCGAAGGCGCCTCGCTGAGCGCGATGAGACGGCCGGTCTTGCGCACCGACTCGAACACCGGGCCCAGGTCCAGCGGCGAGAGCGTGCGCAGGTCGATGACCTCGAGCGACTTGCCCTCCTCCTCGGCGGCGGTGGCCGCGTCGAGCGCGACCTTCACCGACGGGCCGTACGCGACCACGGTCACCGAGTCGCCGGGCCGCACGACGCGGGACTTGAACAGCGGGTCGGGCGTGGCGGTGGTGTCGACCTCGGTGCGCATGGCGCCCGAGTGGTACAGCCGCTTCGGCTCGAAGAACAGGATCGGGTCGTCGGAGTCGATGGCCTGCTGGATGCCCCAGTACGCGTCGACCGCGTTGGAGACCGCGACCACCTTGAGGCCCGCGACGTGCGCGAACAGCGATTCGGGGGACTCGGAGTGGTGCTCGACCGCGCCGATGCCGCCGCCGAACGGCACCCGGATCACGATGGGCATCTTGACCTTGCCCTGCGTCCGGTAGTGCAGCTTCGCGACCTGGCTGACGATCTGGTCGAAGCCGGGGAAGATGAAGCCCTCGAACTGGATCTCGCACACCGGGCGGAACCCGCGCACGGCCAGGCCGACCGCGGTGCCGATGATGCCCGACTCGGCCAGCGGCGTGTCCAGCACGCGCTGCTCGCCGAAGTCCTTCTGCAGGCCGTCGGTGATGCGGAAGACGCCACCGAGCTTGCCGACGTCCTCGCCCATGACGATGACCCGGTTGTTGGCCTCCATCGAGCGGCGAAGACCGAGGTTGATCGCCTTGCCGATGGTCAGTTTCTGAATGTCTTCGTTGGCCATCAGTGCTCACCCGCCGCTGCGAAGCCGTCGAGGTAGGAGAGGAACTCTTCACGCTGCGCGTCCAGCACCGGCGAGTTCTCGGCGTAGACGTTCGAGAAGATCCGCTCGGGCGGCGGTTCCGGCATGTTGAAGCAGTAGTCGCGCAGGTCGGCGGCGAACGCGTCCGCGTCGGCCTGCACCTGGTCGAAGAACTCGTGGTCGGCGCCGCCGTTGCGGGCGAGGTAGGCCCGCACGCGCTCGATCGGGTCCTTGAGCTTCCACTCCTCCAGCTCGTCGGAGAGCCGGTAGCGGGTGGGGTCGTCGGTGGTGGTGTGCGCGTCCATCCGGTAGGTGAACGCCTCGATCAGCACCGGGCCGTTGCCGTGCCTGCACTCCTCGAGCGCCCAGCGGGTGACCGCGAGGCAGGCGAGCACGTCGTTGCCGTCGACCCGGATGCCGGGGAAGCCGTAGCCGCGGGCGCGCTGGTACAGCGGCAGGCGCGACTGGCGCTCGGTCGGCTCGGAGATGGCCCACTGGTTGTTCTGGCAGAAGAACACGAGCGGCGCGTCGTAGACCGCGGCCCAGACGAAGCCCTCGTGGACGTCGCCCTGGCTGGTGGCGCCGTCGCCGAAGTACGTGACCGTCGCTTCGCCGTTGTCGTCGCCGACCTTGCCGTCGAACTTCTGGCCCATCGCGTACCCGGTGGCGTTGAGCACCTGGTTGCCGATCACGATGCAGTACGGGTGGAAGCCGTGCTCCTTGTAGTCCCAGCTGCTGTGATCGGTGCAGCGGAAGATGCCGAGCACCTCTTTGAGGTCGACACCGCGGGTGTACGCGACGCCGTGCTCGCGGTAGCTGGGGAACGCCATGTCGCCCTTGCGCATCGCGCGCCCGGAGCCGATCTGCGCGGCCTCCTGGCCCAGCAGCGGGACCCAGATGCCCAGCTGGCCCTGGCGCTGCATCGCGTTGGCTTCACGGTCGGCGCGGCGGACGAGCACCATGTCGCGGTAGAGACCGCGCAGCGCTTCGTCGTCGATGTCCGCGATGTACGGGTCGAACTGCGACGAGTGGACGCGTTCGCCTTCGGGGGTCAGCAGCTGAGTGAGCTCTTCCCCACCTTCGCTGGTTGCTCGCAAACCGGCTATCACCTGCTCCGGGGATGGTTGGGCGGCTTCGGCGGCCGGCCCGGCCCCAGGCTCCGGGTGCGTCCACTGTTCGGGGGACGACATGCGCTTGTCTCCTTGATGTCGGTTGCCGCGCGGCCGCTTGTGGCGGCCACTACGACTTCACCGTCGGCGACCTGCGCATTCGGTCCTGAAGCGCTAGAGCCACCGTCGGCGTTGACGGTTCACGCGCACATCCTGGCATGCCGACGGCGCTTTTGGTGAGCCAGGGATGCTGATTTGTTGCTGAGAAACCGGGGCTGAGCAGCGAAAATGCTCGGACACCCGACCATGGGGCTGCCGAGGGTTCGTCACCTCACCTGCGGTCGTGAGCGTTCATGACCGTGCGAACGGGCATCGTCACTCACGACTCCTGAAGGGTTCGTGACCTCCGTCACCGTGGCAGGATGGCGGGCGTGGAGCAGAAAACCGTACGCGAAACCGTCCTGACCAACTGGACGGACGCGGTGTTGCCGAGTCTGTCCGGCCTGGTGGAGATCCCTGCCCTGTCGCCGGCGTTCGACGCTTCGTGGCAGGCCAGCGGCAAGCTGATGGCCGCCATCGAACACGTCCGGGAGTGGATCACCTCCCGGAACCTGCCCGGCGCGAAGCTGGACATCATCCAGCTCGGCGAGCGGACCCCGGTGCTGATCGTCGACGTCCCGGCCACCCCCGGCGCCGAAGACAAGGGCACGGTGCTCCTTTATGGACACCTCGACAAGCAGCCGCCGGTCGGTGGCTGGTCCGAGGGGCTCGACCCGTGGAAGCCGGTGATCCGCGACGGCAGGCTCTACGGCCGCGGCGCCGTCGACGACGGCTACTCCGGCTACGCGGCGACGACCGCGCTGGAAGCCGTGCACGCTGGTGGCGGCGCGCACGCGCGTTCGGTCATCCTGCTGGAGACCGCCGAGGAGTCCGGCAGCCCTGACCTGCCCGCGTACATGGAGCACCTGAGCGAGCGGCTCGGCAACGTGTCGCTGGTCGTCTGCCTCGACGCGGGTGGCTCCGACTACGACCGGCTCTGGCTGACCACCGCGCTGCGCGGCATGCTGCACCTGTCGGTCACCGTGCGCGTGCTCGACTCCGCCCAGCACTCCGGCATGGCGAGCGGTGTCGTGCCGAGCTCGTTCCGGATCCTGCGGCAGCTGCTCGACCGCATCGAAGACTCCGCGACCGGCGAGATCAAGCTCGGCGAGCTGAGCGTCGAGATCCCGGCGAACCGGCTCGCCGAGGCCGAGGGGCTGGTGGCGATCGCGCCCGGCCGCATCAAGACGATCTTCCCGCTGGTCGAGGGCATGCGCCCGGTTGCGGACGACGACCTGGAGCTGATCCTCAACAACACCTGGCGGCCGACGCTGTCGGTCATCGGCGCCTCCGGAATGCCGGAGCCCGCCGACGCCGGCAACGTGCTGCGCGACTCGACGACGTTGACGCTGAGCTTCCGTCTCCCGCCGACGGCCGACGCTCAAGCCGCCATGACCGCGTTGAAGAAGGTCCTCACCGAGGACGTGCCGTACGGCGCGAAGGTCACGCTGGAGGACGTCCAGGCCGAGAACGGCTGGAACGCGCCCGCCGAGGCGCCGTGGCTGACCAAGGCGCTGGAGCAGGTCAGCGCCGACGTGTTCGGGCAGCCGCACGGCAGCGCGGGCATGGGCGGCTCGATCCCGTTCATGGGCCTGCTGGGCGAGCTCTACCCGGAAGCCCAGTTCCTGGTCACCGGCGCCTGCGGGCCCGACTCGAACATCCACGTCCCCGACGAGTGGCTGAACATCGAGTTCGCGAAGCAGGTCACCGAGGCCGTCGCCTACCTGCTGGACGCGCACGCTCAGGGATGACCCTGAACTTGCACAGAAACCTTTGCACAGGTTTCTGTGCACGCGTTAGCTTGGAGTCGTGACCGGACCGCCGCAGCCAGAAGAGATCACCGACCCCGGTGTGCTCAAGGCGATGACGCACCCGTTGCGCCGTCGCATCCTGGACGAACTCCGCGGCGGCCCGGCCACGGCCACCACACTCGCCAAAGCACTCGGCGAGAACACCGGCGCCACCAGCTATCACCTGCGTGAGCTCGCCAAGCACGGTTTCGTCGAAGACGTGCCCGAGCTCGCCAAGGGCAAGCAACGCTGGTGGCGCGCCAAACCGCGCGATCTCCGCTGGGCGCCTCTCAGCAGGCAAAGCGACGAGATGCGCGCGGTCTTCGAGGAGACCTATCAGCGCGCGTTCGCTGAGGATCTCGATGAAATGGCCGCTTTCCATGCCCAGCGTGACTCGATGGGCGAGTGGGCCGATCATTTTCTCTTCTCACGCGGCGGGGTCCGCCTGACGCCCGATGAACTCGTGCGCTTCTGGCAGGAGTACATCGAGCTGCTCAAAACGTATTGGCGACCCGACGACGAGATCCCGCCGGAAGCGCGGGAGATCGTCGTCCGCTGGGTCGCCTTTCCCAAGCCGGACAGGGAGGAATAGCACCACGGTGCTCGCCGGGCGGCCACCCGGCGAATCCACCGCAGCACGTCTTCACGGTACGAACCTCACACAGAAGGGGGAGCACTGTGCTGCTCCGAAAAAGCCTCATTCTGACTGTCGCGTTAGGACTGATCGGCGCCGTGCCTGCGACCGCGAGCCCGGCGCCGACGGTCATCCGATACACCGAATACGGGATTCCGCACATCGTCGCGAAGGACTACGAAAGCCTCGGCTACGGCCAGGGCTACGCGGCCGCCCGCGACAACCTGTGCGCCATCGAGGAAACCGCGCTCACCACCAGCGCGAGCCGGTCCGCCCAGTACGGTCCGGACGCGGTGCCGATCGGCATGCTGACCAGGGCGTCGACCAACCTTTCGAGCGACCTGTACTTCCAGCGCCTCAACGACAACAAGGTCGTCGACGGCCTTCTGTCCCAAGTAGACGGTGACATCCGCGATGCGGTTCGCGGTTATGCCAATGGTGTCAACAAGTTCCTCAAGGAAGCCACCGATCCCACTTGTAAGGCGTGGGCCAGGCCGATCACCGAGATCGACATCTACCGGCATCAATACGCGACTTCGCTGGCGTTCGGCCAGGGCGGCGAGGTCGACGCGATCACCGGCGCGCAGCCGGGCAAGGCGCCCGAGCCGGTGGACCCCGATTTCACCATCGGCAGCAACGCCATCGCGATCGGCGGTGCGGCGAGCGCCAACGGCCGCGGCATCTCGCTGGCCAACCCGCATTTGCCGTGGCAGGCCGGTTCGATGCGGATGTGGCAGTCGCAGCTGACGATTCCGGGCAAGCTCAACGTCATGGGTGTCGGCATGGCAGGCCAGCCGTTCTTGTGGATGGGCCACAACGAGACCGCCGCGTGGAGCGGCACGGCCACCGACGCGACCAGGACGTACACCCTGTTCAAGGTCAAGCTGGCTTCGTCGACTTCGTACCTTGTCGACGGCAGGCCCGAGCAGATGCGCCGCGACGACGTGACCGTCTCGGCGCGTCAGCCGGACGGCTCGCTCAAGCAGGTCACCAAGCCGCAGTGGTCGACGCGCTACGGTCCGGTCACGCGGTGGGAGGACGGCTTCGCGTACGCGTTCGCCGACGCCAACGCGCAGAACCTGAGGCTCACCAACACCTTGGCCGCGTTGGCCAAGGCAAAGACGGCCGACGCCATCATCGAAGCGACCCGCCGGACCCAGGGGCTGCCGTGGATGAACATCCTCGCCACCGACGACCACGGCAAGCTCGGCTACACGCAGACGCACTCGGCCCCGAACGTCACGGACGCCAAGGCGGCCCAGTGCAACACCAGCGCGTCCTTCCAGCGTGACGGGCTCGCCGTGCTCGACGGTTCCCGCTCGGACTGCGCGTGGGGCACCGATCGCGACGCGCTGCGGCCGGGTGTCTTCGGCCCGGCCAACCTGCCGGTTCTCAAGCGGGATGACTACTTCGAGAACTCCAACGACAGCTACTGGATCATGAACCCCGCACAGCCGCTCACCGGCTTCGCGCGCATCGTCGGCCCGGTCGAAACCGAGCGCAAGGCCCGCACCCGCGACGGCTTCACCGAGATCGCGGACCAGCTCGCCAAGGCGAAGTTCACCGGCCAGTCGATGCGCGACCTGATGTTCTCCAACAGGAACTACATCGGCGAGCAGGTCGCCGGCGACACGGTGAAGATGTGCCGCGAACTCGCGCTCGGCAAGGCCTGCGACGCGCTCGCGGCCTGGGACAAGCGCAACGACGTCGACAGCCGTGGCGTGCTGCTGTTCGACCGGTTCTGGGACCGCGCCACCGACAACGCCGATATCTGGCAGGTGCCGTTCGACCCCAAGGACCCGATCAACACGCCCAACACGCTCAAGACCGGCGATCCCAAGATCAGGCAGGCGCTGATCGACAGCGTCGCCGAGCTGAACGCGGGCGGCATCCCGCTGGACGCGAAGTGGGGCGACACACAGTACGTCACCCGGGGCGGCAAGCGGATCCCGATGAGCGGCGGCACGGCCAGGCTCGGCGTGTTCAACTCGATCGGCGGCGCCTGGGACCCCAAGCGTGGCTACACCGAGATGGTGCACGGCGCGACCTATCTGCACGTGGTGACGTTCGCCGGTCCCGGTCGTCCGGAAGCGAGCACCGTGCTCGCGTACTCGCAGTCGGCGGACCCGCGGTCGCCGCACTACAGCGACCAGACCGAGTTGTACTCGAAGAAGCAGTGGGTGAAGGAACGCTTCAGCGAACGTGACATCGCGGCCGGAACGGTCGAGCTGAAGATCCTCCGGTGAAAGCGCCTGGGTGCCGAGCGGCCACTCGGCACCCAGGCAGTGCGGAAGTCGCAACACCACGCCTCGCGGCGCGTCTTCACGGTACGAACCTCCGGGAGAAGGGTACAAGGTCGGGATAAAGCGGGCTTTATCCCGGGAAAAGCACCCGGGATAAAGCCCGCTTTATCCCGCCTGCTCACGCCAGGCGGGTCAGGCTCACCGAAACGTCCAAACTGGACGTTCCACCGCCGGTGAAGATCCCCTTCAGTGGCGCGACATCCGCGTAGTCACGGCCATAGGCGACCCAGACGTGCCGCGGCCCCACCGGGATCGCGTTCGTCGGGTCGTGCGCCCACCAGCCGCCGGTCCACACGTCGACCCAGGCATGGCTCTCGCCCTGCACGGTCTCGCCGAGCTTCGCCTCCGGCCGGGTGTGCAGATACCCGGACACGTACCGCGCCGGCACGCCGATCGCCCGCAGCATCACCAGCGTGACGTGCGCGTAGTCCTGGCAGACGCCCTCGCGAGCCTTCCAGGCGTCCGTCGCCGTGCTGTGCACACCGGTCGTGCCCGGCTGGTACTTCAGCTGCGAATGGACCCAGTCGGACACCGCGAGCACCGCGTCGGCCGGATCCTTGCCTTTGCGTAGATCACGGGCGACGGCCGCGAGTTCGCGGTCGTTGGGCGTGTAGTCGGTCGGGGTGAGGTACTCGGTCCGGTGGTCGATGACGTTCTCCGACCGCAGGTCCTTCCAGGTCGCCGTGCGGATCGGCTCCGCCTCGTCCGCCGTCTCGACCACCGAGGTGCCGAGCACGGTGAACTGGGTGTGCGGCGCGTGGAGGTCGAAGGAGGTGACGACCGTGCCCCAGTAGTCGGTGTACCGGTACGCACGGGTCGCTGGCGTCGTCTCGATCCTGGTCGCGACCGTGTTCTGCCGCCGGTCCGAGCGCGGGGTGAGCCGCGCCTCGTTGTACGACTGCATCGCGGGGGTCTCGTAGTGGTAGCCCGTCTTGTGGACCACCCGTACCTGCCAGCTCACAGTGAAACCTCCGCGCCGCTCCAGGCCACCCACGGTGCCGAGTGGAAGTACTGCACCGAAACGGCCTCGCCGACGTCTCTGATCGTGGTCTGCAGCGAGGCGAGCCGTTTCGGCAGGTCCTCCAGCAGGTCGGACGGCTTCAAGAACTCCAGCTCACTGCGGGCCCGGCCGAGCAGCCGCAGCGCCTCGGACTTCTCGTGGGTGCGGCTTTGGACGCCCGTGTCCAGCTCGTCGAGGCACTCCTCGGCCTGCCGCAGCGCGTGGAACACCGAGCGCGGGAAAAGCGTGTCCCGCAACAGGAACTGCACGACCCGGCCCGCATCGAGCGCACCACGGTAAGTGCGCAGGTAGGTGTCCTGCGCGCCCGCCGACCGGAGCACGGTGACCCAGCCCGGCGAGGACGCGCGGTCCTGCACCCGCGAAAGCAGCAGCCGCACGACCATGTCCGCGCGTTCGACGGACCGGCCGAGCACCATGAACCGCCAGCCGTCGTCGCGGCTCATCGTGGAGTCGGCGAGCCCGGCGAACATCGCGGCGCGTTCCTCCACAAAGGACAGGAACGAGTGCGGCCCGGCCCTGCGGGCGTACCGCTGCCGGTCGGGGACCGCGTTCCACGTGGCGTTGAGGCATTCCCACAGCTCGGTCGAGACGACCTCGCGCGCGCCACGCGTGTTCTCGCGCGCGGAGTTGATCGAGCCCACGATCGACGCCGGATTGTCCTTGGCGTAGGCGACGAGTTCGGTCAGTTTCCACACATCGAGTGAGTCGGTTCCCTCGGTCTGGATACCGAGCACGGCCAGTAGCTGACGGCTGGCGTGGTCGGGGTCGACGCTCGCGTCTTCGAGCAGCTGGTGCACCGAGACGTTGAGGATGCGGGAGGTGTCGTCGGCTCGTTCGACATACCGGCCGATCCAGTAGAGCGATTCCGCGTTACGTGCTAGCACAAACCCGCCTCCTTACTGCTGTTGCTGCTGCTGTTGCTGGGAACTGGTCAGCTCTGGCCCCTGCTCGGCCGTCAGGCCGTCGACGGCCGAAGCGCCGAGCGCCGGCTGTTCCAGTTCGCGTTCCGCGGTCGACGTCCGCGCCGCGAGCACCCAGGTGTCCTTGGAGCCACCGCCCTGCGACGAGTTGACCACCAGGCTGCCCTCCGGCAGCGCGACCCTGGTCAGGCCGCCGGGCAGCACGAAGATCTCCTTGCCGTCGTTGACCGCGAACGGCCGCAGGTCGACGTGCCTCGGCGCCAGCCTGTCGTCCACTTTGGACGGCACGGTCGACAGCTGCACCACCGGCTGCGCGATCCAGCCGCGCCGGTGCGCCTTGACCTTGCGCCGGATCGTGGCGAGCTCGCTCGCCGAGGCCTCCGGCCCGAACACGATCCCGTAGCCGCCCGACCCTTCGACCGGCTTGATCACCAGCTCGTCGAGGTGGTCCATCACGTAGTCGAACTCGTCGGGCAGCCAGCACCGGTACGTGTCCACATTGGGCAGCAGCGGCTTCTCGTTGAGGTAGTACTTCACCATCTCCGGCACGTAGGTGTAGACGAGCTTGTCGTCGCCGACGCCGTTGCCGACCGCGTTGGCGATGACAACGTTGCCTGCCCGCGCCGCGTTGAGGATCCCGGCGACGCCGAGCACCGAGTCCGGCCGGAAATGCACCGGGTCGAGGAACTCGTCGTCGATGCGCCGGTAGATGACGTCGACCGGCCGCTCGCCCTCGGTCGTGCGCAGGTAGACGACATTGTCACGGCAGAACATGTCGCGGCCTTCGACCAGCTCGACGCCCATCAGCCGCGCCAGCAGCGAGTGCTCGAAGTAGGCCGAGTTGGCCACACCCGGCGTCAGCACGACGACCATCGGGTCCGCGACGTTCGGCGCGGCCGCCGCACGCAGCGCGCGCAGCAGATGCGACGCGTAGTCGCCGACCGGGCGCACCCGGTGCTGCACGAACAGGTCGGGGAACACCCGCGCCATCGTCCGGCGGTTCTCCATCACGTAGGACACACCGGACGGATTGCGGAGATTGTCCTCCAATACCCGGAATGTGCCTTCCTCGTCGCGCACCAGGTCGACGCCGGACACGTGGATGCGTACGCCGTTGGGCGGATTGATGCCGAACGCCTCGCGGTGGAAGTGCTCACACGAGGTGATCAGCCGCCTCGGCAGCACACCGTCACGCAGGATCTGCCGGTCGCCGTGGATGTCGGCGAGGAACGCCTCCAGCGCGCGTACCCGCTGAGCGACACCCCGCTCGATCTTGGTCCACTCGGCCGTCGTGATCACCCTGGGCACCAGGTCGAGCGGGAACGGCCGCTCCTGCCCCGACAGCGAGAAGGTGATCCCCTGATCCACCATGGCGCGGTCGATCGCGGTCGAGCGGGCGGACAGATCACTCGCGTCCAGCCCGGAGATCGACTCGTACAGCGCGCGATACGGCGTGCGCACGGTGCCGTCCGGCGCGAACATCTCGTCGAACGCGCCCGCGTGCGGACGATCCGGCGCTAAGTAGCCGTCGAACTGGGCGCCGGGATGACCATTGCGCCGCGCTCGCGCCGGTCGGGCCCGGCGTCCCCCTGGCGGCAGCCGAGGCGTCGTGTTGTTCATGGTTATCTCTACCTCACCCGGCCGGGTCGACGCGACACCCAGAGTTGCCAAAGGCCCCGGCTGAAACTGGCCCGTAACGTCGAGGTGCTGTGCTGTCCGTCCGATGAGTGGCAGTATGCGTGCTCTCGGCTGGTGAGAACTACTAGGAGTGACACTGTGGCGCGTCCAACCCATCTGAAAGCGTTCGCCCTGCTTCCGGCGTTCGCACTCGTCGGCATGAGCGTGGCGTGTGGCGCTGGCGGATCAGGAGCGGGCGAGGCGCCCAAGTCCAGCGCGCCCGCCGGCACCAGTGCCGCGGCTGACGCGGGCACCGTCACCAAGGACGACAAGCTCGCCGCGCTGGTGCCGGACGACATCAAGAAGGACGGCAAGATCCTGGTCGGCCAGGACCAGAGCTACCCGCCCAACGAGTTCGTCGACGACAAGGGCGTGGTCACCGGGTTCGACGTCGACTTCGGCACCGCGATCGCGAAGAAGCTCGGCCTCGACATCACGTTCGAGAACGCTGCTTTCGACGGCATCATCCCCGGTATCGGCGCCGGTAAGTACGAGCTGGCACTGTCGTCGTTCAGCATCAACGCCAAGCGGCTCGAGACCGTCGACATGGTGTCGTACTACAAGGCGGGCACCTCGCTGGCCGTGCTGAAGGGCAACCCGGACAAGCTCAACCTCGACGACCTGTGCGGCAAGAAGATCGCCGTGCAGAAGGGCACCGTCCAGGTCGACGACCTCGACGCGCGCTCCAAGAAGTGCACCGAGGCCGGCAAGCCCGCGATCGAGCCGACCCAGCTGCAGGCGCAGACTGATGTGAACCTGGCGCTGACCTCGAAGAAGGTCCAGGGCGAACTGGCCGACTCCCCGGTCATCGACTACGCGGTCAAGCAGACCAACGGCCAGCTCGAAGCCGTCGGCGCGCCCTACGACACCGCGCCGTACGGCATCGTGCTCAAGAAGGCCAACGGCGACTACGCCAAGGCGGTCCAGGGTGCGGTCCAGGCGCTGATCGACGACGGCACCTACAAGAAGATCCTCGACAAGTGGGGCCTGTCGCAGGCGGGCGCCGTTACCAAGTCGGAGATCAACCCGGCCTCCTGAGCCTGACGTTAGGACGAATTTCTCGTGGTAAGCACGTCCGGGGCGGCGGGGGTTTCCGACCCGCCGCCATCAGATGCCGAGCCCATCAAGGCCATTCCGGTCCGGCACTACGGCCGGTGGGTCGCCGGTGTGGTCATCGTGTTCCTGGCGTTCATCGTCATCAGGAGCGTGGTCACCAACTCGAACCTGAACTGGCCGATCGTCGGCGAATACCTGTTCAACGATCGGATCCTGCGCGGTCTGCAGAACACGCTGCTGCTGACGGTGATCTCGATGATCATCGGCATCGTCGGTGGTGTGCTGCTGGCCGTGATGCGGCTTTCGCCGAACCCGCTGACCTCCGGCGCGGCGGCCGTCTACATCTGGCTGTTCCGCGGCACGCCGCTGATCACCCAGCTGCTGGTGTGGAACTACCTCGCGTTCGCGTACCCCCGGCTCGGGCTCGGTATCCCCTTCGGTCCCGAGTTCATCAGCTGGGACACCAACCAGCTGATGACGCAGTTCTCCGCGTCACTGCTCGGGCTCGGACTGAACGAGGCCGCGTACATGGCCGAGATCGTCCGAGGCGGCATCCAGTCGGTCGACGGTGGTCAGCTGGAAGCGGCCAGCGCACTCGGGATGAAGCGCACGACGACCTTGCGGCGGATCATCCTGCCGCAGGCCATGCGCGTGATCATCCCGCCGACCGGCAACGAGACGATCGCGATGCTCAAGACCACGTCATTGGTCGTGGTCATCGGGTACTTCGAGCTGATGGTGGCGGCGCAGACCATCTACGCGCAGAACTTCCAGACCGTGCCACTGCTCATCACAGCGGCGATCTGGTACCTGTTCCTGACCTCGATCCTGACGGTCATCCAGGTTCAGATCGAGCGGCACTACGCGCGAGGGACCTCGCGGATGATCGATGACAAACAGCGATGGGCCACGCGGATGCTCGGATTCCGGCTCGGTTCCGCGGGTAAGGGTGGTGCCTCGTGACCCCGGTCGTTTCGGCACAAAAGATCTGCAAGAGCTTCGGCAGGCTCGACGTCCTCAAGGGTATCGACCTCGAGGTCCACGAGCGCGAGGTGCTCTGCCTGATCGGCCCGTCCGGCTCAGGCAAGTCGACGCTTCTCCGGTGTATCAACCACTTGGAGAAGATCGACGCGGGCCGCCTGTACGTCGACGGTGTGCTCGTCGGCTACCGGCAGCGCGGTGACAAGCTGCACGAGCTGCGCGAGAACGAGGTCGCCGAGCAGCGCAAGGACATCGGCATGGTGTTCCAGCGCTTCAACCTCTTCCCGCACATGACCGCGCTGGAGAACGTCACCGAGGCGCCCATCCAGGTGCGCAAGGAGCCGAAGGCGAAGGCGCGCCAGCGTGCGATGGAACTGCTCGACCGGGTCGGGCTCGCCGACAAGGCGAAGAACTACCCGGCGCAGCTGTCCGGTGGTCAGCAGCAGCGCGTCGCCATCGCGCGGGCGCTGGCCATGGAGCCGAAGCTGATGCTCTTCGACGAGCCGACGTCCGCATTGGACCCGGAGCTCGTCGGCGACGTGCTGGCGGTCATGCGCCAGCTGGCCAAGGACGGCATGACCATGGTCGTGGTCACGCACGAGATGCAGTTCGCCAAGGAGGTCGCCGACACGGTGGTCTTCATGGACGGCGGGGTCGCCGTCGAAACCGGGCCCGCGGCCCAGGTCATCGGCAATCCGCAGCACGAGCGCACCAAGGCCTTCCTGGCCAGGGTGCTCAATCCGAACGAAAACTGACGCGGGCTTCGGGAAAAGCGGGACCCGTCCCGCTTTTCCCGGCTAGCCTGGCGGCGTGCTGACGGACAACGGGTCGCCGCCGCTCGACCCCTTCGCGGGCGTACCCGACCGGCGGTACGAGGTCAAGGCGACCGATCTGCTCAAACCGTTCGTCGAGCCGGGCAACGGCGGCATCCTCCGCTGGCGCAAGCAGGCCACCAACGCCCCGATCGTCCAGGTCGAAGACGCCTACATCACCGGCGTGCTGGACCTGCGCGCCGCCGACCTCGAGTACCTCTTCCGCTTCGAGCGCTGCCGCTTCGAGCATCCGCCGGACGTCCGCGAGGCGACACTGCTCGGGCTGGTCTTCCGCAAGTGCTGGCTGCCCGGCCTCAAAGCGCGCAACCTGCGCAGCCGCAACGACGTGCGCCTGATCCGCAGCCGCGTCGAGGTCGATCGTGACGACCGCGAGATCGAGGAGACCACCGTCCAGCGCGGTGACGACCGTGAGCGCGGCATGCCCAACGCGGCGGTCAACTTCACCGACGCGGTCATCGAGGGCTCGATGGTCCTCACCCGCACCGAGATCTCGCATCAGCACGGCAAGGCGATCCAGGCCGACCGGCTCACCATCAACGGCGCGCTGCTCGCGTACCGGATGGTCGCGAACGGCGAAGTCCGCGTACCCGGCATGAAGACCGGCGGTAACGTCAACTTCTCCGGCGCTTCGCTGAACAATCCCGACGGCTTCGCGCTCAACGCCAACGGTGTGCAGATCGGCGGAAGCCTGCTGTGCGAGGTCGACAACTACGGGCCGGCCGCGCAGCGCAAACGCTTCTCCTGCAACGGGATCCTGTACCTGCCGAGCGCTCGGGTCGGCAGTGACATCGTGCTGCGCGAGGCCAAGCTCGGCGTCAACCAGTACGGCCCGATCGTGGTCGACCAGTGGAAGTCGAACGATCCGTACCTCGACCCCCGGCCCGCGCTCGTCGCTGACCGGCTGCGCGTCGACGGCAATCTCGAACTCAGCGACGGCCTGCAGGCACTCGGCACGTTGCGGATGGTCAACGCGCATATCGGCGGCTCGCTGCGGCTGGCGGGCGCGGAGGTCAAGGTCGCGCGCGGCAAGCGCGTGCCGTACTACGACCGCGCGATCCACCTCGACGGCAGCCAGATCAACGGTGACATCGAGGCGACCAGCCTGCGCGTGCCGGTCGGCCAGGTCCGGCTCTCCGACGTCACGGTCGGCGGCAGCGTGCTGGCCTGGAACGCGATGTTCCTGCACCCCGAACGTGACGCGTTCGCCGCGCGCCGCACCAAGGTCGCCGGCAACTTCAACCTGACCGACGCGACCATCCAGGGCACGCTGCGGCTGCAAGGCGCCGACATCGGCGGCTCGATCAACCTCTACGGCACCCGCGTGACCCAGCCCGGCGTCCGCCCGACGACGAGTTACTCGGTCGACGTCCGCACCGCCCGCGTCGGCCGCGACCTGGTGCTCACCGAGAACAAGGACCGCCCGTTCATCGCCGAGGGCGGCGTGAACATGGACGGCTGCGCGGTCGCCAGGCGCGTCGACCTGCGCGGCGCCGAGATCGGCTCGCTCAGCCGCGACGGCATCGCGGTCGACGCCTCCGACGTGCGCGCCGACGAGTTCGTGCTCACCCCGGCGACCCCGCCGGCCGGCCGGTTCCTGCTGCGCCGCGCGCACTGCGGCACCTTGGGCGACAACGAGAACTTCTGGGCCTCGACCGGCGGCATCGAGCTCGACGACTTCCGCTACGACGCGCTCAAGGTCTCCCCGAAGGTCGATGACGACGACGCGTTGAACCGCCGCATCCACCTGCTGCGCCACGCGCTCGACGGGTATCGCCCCGGCCCGTACGACCAGCTGTCCGCGACACTGCGCGCGAGCGGAAACGAAGAGCACGCCTCGACGGTCTCGCTCAAGAAGCAGCAGTTCCGCTACGAGGCGCTGGCCAGCGGTTTCAAGATCTTCGGCCCCGGCGTGAAGCTGTGGAGCTGGCTGCAGCGCTCGATGGTCGGCTACGGCTACCGGCCGGTGCGCGCGCTCGGCTGGCTGCTGACGATCCTCGCGATCGGGAGCCTGTGGTTCGGCCTCGGCTCGGATGACTGTGTCCATGCGCCGAAGGACACCTATTCGGTTTCCGGCCCGCGGTGCGCGATCAACCGCGACGACACCGGCCTCGAATGGAACCCGGTCTGGTACACCGCCGACCTGATCGTGCCGATCGTCGATTTCGGCAACAAGTCCCGCTGGTACATGCATGGCGCCGACAAATGGGTCGCCGCCGGGATCACCGCGATGGGCTGGATATTGGCGACGACGATCGCGGCGGGTGTGAGCCGCATGCTCAGACGCAACAATTAGCGAAATGGGGCGCGGGAGAACCCGCGCCCCATTCACGTTTCGACTAGACGATGCCGCAGCTGAAGTCCACCTGTCCGGTGAGGGTGCCCATCGTCTGCACTCGGATCTTCGGGTTGGCGAGGTTGTTGCCCCACGGCCGCGTGATGCCGATGTGCGGGGTGTTGTTCGTCAGCGGGATGGACTTGAACCACTGCCCCTGGTTCGCGCCGTCGATGTAGAAGACCTCGAGCGCGATGGCGTCACCCTGTACCTTTTGGACCTCGTACTTGATGTTCGCGCCGTTGAAGCCGATCACGCTGGTCGAGCTCTTCAGTTCCTGGGCGAACCCGATCGGAATCACTCCGCCGCCACCACAGCCCATCACGTTGACCTCGGTCCAGTGGCCTTCGGCGGCGTTCGCCGGAACGGCGCCCGCGCCCAGCATGAATACCGCGGAAAGCAGAAGCAGAATGCGTTTCATATTCACTATCTCGCCCCGATCTTGGTTTTCTCTTGACGAAGATCGACAGTGTCAGTGCATCCGCTTGGCGTAAAGTCATTTCAGGCAGGCTTGAAATCGCCGAATTCGGCAAGATTCTTTATTTTGGGCCGGCCGTGCATACTGCCGGTATGTCAGCACCGGATGCCACTGGGACCATCACCGTCAACGCCGCTCCCGAAAGTGTCTACGCACTGGTCAGCGACCCGGCCGCGCTCGCGGCACTCGCCGAGGAATACGCGGGCCACCGCTGGCTCGACGGCGCGTCCGCCCCGGCCGTCGGCGCCCGCTTCCGCGGCAGCAACCGCCGAGGTTTCCGCAGGTGGAGCACCCTGAGCACGATCACGGACGCCGCGCGGGACCGCTTCGCCTTCGAGGTCACCTCCTTCGGCCTCCCCGTCGCCCGCTGGCAATACGACATCGAGCCGACCGGCGAAGGCTGCGTGGTCACCGAAAGCACCTGGGACCGCCGCCCGGCCTGGTGGCGTTACCCGACCTCCCTCGCCACCGGCGTCTGGCGCCGCGCCGAGCAGAACCGCGCCAACATCGAGACCACCCTCGCCCGCTTGAAATACCGCGCAGAAGGGGCGTAACGGACACGAATGGCCTAACGATAAGAGGTCCGACAAACCACACTGGGGAAAGACCTTTCATCATGCGCCTCTTGCTGCCCACTGCCATCCTGACCTGCGCTCTAGCGCTCTCGGCCTGCTCATCCGAGCCGCCGCCCGCCCCTCAGTCGCCCCCGGCCCCGTCAAGCTCGGCCGCGCCTACGACCTCGGCCTCCGCTTCGGCTGAGCCGACGCCCACCGCCGAGCCGACCCCGTCCCCGACCAAGACCACGACGGCCAAGCCCAAGGCGGCCAAGCGCACCGAGACCGAAGCCGAGCGCATCACCCGCGAAGCCAAGGAGCGCCAAGAGCGCCAGGTCAAGGAGACCCCCTTCCCCGACCCGCCCGAGGCCACCAAGCCCCACTACCCGGGCGGCGAAGGCTAAACCTCGGTCGGACGACGCACCTTGGCACGTGACAAGGGCCGCCCTTGCAACGCTCTGGGTTACAAGGGCCACCCTTGTCACCCAGACTGCGCCCCGGCCAGGTGTAGACCGCCGAACCCGAACAAACGGGCCTACACCGTGATCAACCCTCAGTAGACCGCCATTTGCCGTCTCCTCCCGCAGGGTGAGCTTTTTCTCTCGACCGGTGGATCTCGGAACAGCACTCGACCGGGTGTAGTTCACTTGGTCCGTGACTACCCCTCGACCGCAGTCCCGAGTCCGTGCCCCCGAACTCACCGGTGATGTCTGGCTGAACACCGGCGGTAAGCAGCTCAAGCTGGCCGAGCTGCGCGGACGCATTGTCCTGCTGGACTTCTGGACCAGCGGTTGCGTGAACTGCCTGCACGTTCTCGACGAGCTACGCCCGCTGGAGGAGCGGTTCGCGGACGTGCTGGTGACCATCGGCGTGCACTCGCCGAAGTTCCTGCACGAGGGCGAGGCACGGGCCATCGAGGCGGCCGTGCGGCGGTACGAGGTGCATCACCCGGTGCTCAACGACCCGGAGATGGTCACGTGGTCCCAGTACGCGGTGAAGGCTTGGCCGACGCTCGTCATCGTCGACCCCGAGGGGTACGTCGTCCACGTCGCCGCGGGTGAAGGGCATGCCGAGGCGCTGAAGCGGGTCATCGAGGACCTCGTCGCCAAGCATGAGGCCAAGGGCACGCTGCGCCGCGGCGGCAGCCCGTACGTGCCCGCCGAGGAGCAGAAGCACGAACTTCGCTTCCCCAGCAAGGCGGTGGCGACCGCCGAGGGCCGGATTCTGGTGGCGGACACCGGAAATCACTCGATCGTCGAGTTCGCGTCCGATGGCGAGACCGTGATCAGGCGGTTCGGCAGCGGTAAGCGCGGCGCGCAGGACGGGCCGTTCGATCTCGCGAGCTTCACCGAACCCGCCGGGCTCGCGCTGCTGCCCAACGACGTCGCCGAGCGCGCCGGGTACCACGTGGTCGTCGCCGACACCGCCGGGCATCTGCTGCGGGGCATCGATCTGCGGACCGGTGAAGTGTCCACTGTGGCCGGTACCGGCAAGCAGTGGCGCAACGGCCCCGACAGCGGCAAGGCGCTGGAGGTCGACCTCACCAGCCCGTGGGACGTCGCGTGGTGGGCGCCTGCGGGCGGCATCGTGATCGCGATGGCCGGTAACCACACGCTGAGCCTGTTCGACCCGGTCGGCGGCGGTATCGAGCGGTTCGGCGGCACGACCGTCGAGGGGCTCAAGGACGGCCAGCTCGGCGAGGCGTTCTTCGCGCAGACGTCCGGGTTCGCGGCCGCGCCGGACAAGCTCTGGCTCGCCGACGCCGAAACCTCGGCGCTGCGCTGGCTCGACACCGAAGGCAACGTCCACACGGCCATCGGCACCGACCTCTTCTCCTTCGGCCACGTCGACGGCGACGCCGAAAGCGCGCTGCTGCAGCACCCGCTCGGACTGGCCGTGCTCGACGACGGCCGGATCGCCATCGCCGACACCTACAACGGCGCGATCCGCCGGTACGACCCGCTCACCCGCGAGGTCTCCACGCTCGCGACCGGCCTGGCCGAGCCGCAAGGCCTGCTCCTGCACGAGGGCACGCTGCTGGCGGTCGAGTCGGCCGGGCATCGGCTGACCCCGGTGGCCACCGAGGTGACCAGCGTCGCCGGTGACGCGCACGCCGTGCGCCGCCCGCCGACCGTGCTCGCGCCAGGTGAGCTCGAGTTCACCGTCGTGTTCACCCCGCCGCCCGGCGAGAAGCTGGACGACCGCTACGGCCCGTCGACCCGGCTGGAGATCAGCGCGTCGCCGCCCGAGCTGCTCGTCGAGGGTGGTGGCGCCGGCACCGACCTCGTCCGCCGCATCAAGCTCGCGGAGGGTCACGCCGAGGGTGTGCTGCAGGTCGTCGCGCAGGCCGCGAGCTGTGACAGCGGCGCCGAGCACCCCGTCTGCCGCGTGACCAGGCAGGACTGGGGCGTCCCGCTGCGTTTCGCCGCCGATGGTGAACAGGCCCTCACGCTGGTGATGGCGGGCACGCCCCGCTGACTCAGTACGATGACCCGCGTGTCAAGTACACCCAAGCTCGAAATTCAGATGCTGAACGATCGCGTACTGGTGCGGCTGTCACCCGAAGAGGGGGAACGGCGGAGCAGCGGGGGGATCGTGATCCCGGCGACCGCTCAGGTCGCGCGCAGGCTCGCTTGGGGTGATGTACTGGGCGTGGGCAACAGCGTGCGCAACGTGAAGGTCGGCGACCGCGTGCTCTTCAACCCGGAAGACCAGTTCGAGGTCGAGCTCCGGGGTGAGGGGCACCTCGTCATGCGCGAACGGGACATCCATGCCGTCGCGACCGAACTCACCGAACAGGGCACCGGGCTGTATCTATAGGGAGGTCCCGGTGCGGGATGAGCCAGTCGACGATCTGGCGCTGGTCGACGAGCTCTTCAAGGCGGAGCCGGTACCGCTCCCGCCGACGCACCGGGTGGTGGTCCGCCGCCGGATCGGCCGGATCTGCATGATCACCGGCGGCATCCTCGGCCTGCTCGTGCTCGCCTATATCGCGGACCTGGTGGCCAGCATCGGCGATGTCCCGCGCGGGGTCACCGTGGCGGGCGTCGAGGTCGGCGGGCTCGGCCACGCGAACGCGGAAGCCAAGCTGCGCAGGGAACTCCAGCCCCGGCTCGTCCAGCCGGTGGCCATCACCGCGGGCGACGCGAGCGGCACGCTCGACCCGCCCAAGTCCGGCCTCGGCATCGACTGGCCCGGCACGCTCGCGCAGGCAGGGCATCAGCCGCTGAACCCGGTCGACCGCGTGCTCGCGTTCTTCCGCAAGCGCGAAGTCGGCGTCGTCGCGAAGGTCGACCAGGATCTGCTGACCCGGTCGGTCACCAAGCTGGCGGCCCAGTTCACCCGTGATCCCGTCGAAGGCGGCATCGGCTTCCGTGAGACGCCCGACCGGGTCGAGGCGTACGCGATCGAGCCGCGCCCCGGCCAGGCGCTCAGGGACATCGACGGCGCCGTCAGCGTCGTCAAGGACGAGTGGCTCGGTCATGGCGGCGTGCGGCTCGGCGTCGAGCCGTCACCGGTGAAGGCGACGACGGAAGGCGTGCACCGCGCGCTCGACCAGATCGTCACACCCGCGCTCGCGTCGCCGATCACCGTGCACGGCGATGGACAAGATTTTCCTTTGATGCCAACAGATCTCTCGCACGCGCTGAAGTTCGAAGCCCGTGAGGGCGGCACGCTCGACGTGCTGATCGACCAGCCCTCGCTGGAAAAAACGTTGCAGCCGCAGCTCGCCGTCACCGAAAAACCCGGCAAGGACGCGCAATTCGTGTTCGGGACCGGCGCGCCCGCGATCGAACCGGCCGAGGACGGCCGGAAAGTGGACTGGGCCAAGACTTTCGAGCCGCTCGCCGAGGTCATGAAACGCGCCGACGGCCGCGAGCTCACCGCCGTGTACGCCGCCAACCCGGCCGCGCTCACCACCGACGCGGCGGGTGCGCTCGGCATCAGCGAGGTCGTCGGCGAGTTCACCACGAGCGGCTTTTCCGGCCCTGCCGCGACGAATATCGGCGCGCTGGCGGCGAAGGTGAACGGCATGATCGTCAAGCCAGGCGACACGTTCAGCCTGAGCGCGCTCGGATCGCCTGGCTATGTCAACGCGCCACTGAACGAGGACGGCACCGGGCCGATCGTGGTGGGCGGCGGTGTTTCCCAGTTCGCGAGCACGCTGTACAACGCGGCTTATCTGGCGGGGCTGACCGACGTTTCGCACGTCACCCACGACTACTACCTCGACCGGTACCCGGCGGGCCGCGAGGCCAAGATCCTGAACGCCGACGGCTCGGGCGCCGACCTGAAGTTCGGCAACGACGGGACGAGCGGGGTCGCGATCCAGGCTTACGCGGGCGGGTCGTCGGTGACCGTGAAGCTCTGGGGTACCAAGAGGTTCCGCGTCGAAGGCAGCGCGGGCGGGCAGAGCGACGTGATCGAAGCGCCGGTCCAGTACGGCTCGGGTGACGGCTGCCAGCCGTCCGCCGGAGTACCTGGGTTCACCACCTCGGACACGCGGGTGGTGCGCGAGATCGGGACAGGGCAAGAGGTTCGCCGCGAGACCAGGGTGGTCCGATACCAGCCCCGCGCGGCCATGGTTTGCGGGTAGGACCGGGATTTAGCGGGCTTTATCCCGGGAAAAGCGCCCGGGATAAAGCCCGCTAAATCGCGGGGTCAGGAGGTCTTCTGGCCGCCCTTGATGCCCGCGTAGACGCCTGCCGCGGCGATGACGCCGATGACGGCCGCGCCGACCTGGAACGCGTGGCGGATCCAGTCGATGCCGTTGGTGTGCCGCACGCCGAAGACGCCGGCGAGCCAGTTACCGATGAACGCCGCGACGATGCCGACCACGATCGTCAGCCACATCGGGATCTTCTGGTCGCCAGGCGCCAGCATCCGGCCGATGACACCCAGGATCAGGCCGACCACGATCGTCGTGATGATGCCCCAAATTCCACCGAGCATGGCAACTCCTTCGTCAAGGAAAACCCCACGGTGACACCGATCCGGCGAGACCGCGCCCCGAAGTCGCCCGACCGGGTGAGCCCCTCGCCGGTGATAGCCCGAAAGCCACTTTCGTCAGATGAGACCTGACGAAAGTGGCTTTCGGGCTTCGGGCAACCGAGGGGTGGGCACAAAAAACACTGACCGGCCCGCCTCTCGGCGGACCGGCCAGGTACCTGGAGAAGTCAGCGTGTGACGCCTCGGCGTCCGTACATGTTCGCCACCAGGATCACGCCGACAGCGGCGATGCCGATCTGGGTGAACAGTTCGAGCCAGTCGAAACCGTCGGTGTCCGCGTAGCCGAGGCCGCGGGCGATCGCCGTGCCGATGAAGGCGGCGACGATACCGACGATGATCGTCAGCCAAAGCGGGATGGCCTGCCTGCCGGGTGCGGCCAGCCTGCCCAGCAGTCCGATGATGAGGCCGACCACGATGGCGGTGATGATGCCGGTGATAGTCATCGAAGCTCCTTTGAGTGGCCCTCGTTGGGGTGCGAAACCACAGGTACCCAGAAGAATCCCCGCCAAACACGAAAAACCCCTCACCCGATCCGGGTGAGGGGTTTTCGCTGCTACGTCAGTGTCAGTAAGAAGACTCGTCGACGTCCATGAGCTCGTTGTCGGCGTTCTCGACGATCGCGCGGCGCGCGGTCAGCTCGGGCAGCACGCTCTTCGCGAAGAAGGACGCCACGGCGATCTTCCCGTTGTAGAACGCGACGTCCTTGTCGGAGGCGCCCGCGTCGAGCTTCTTCAGCGCGACCTCGGACTGCTTGAGAAGCTGCCAGCCGACGAGCAGGTCACCGAAGGACATCAGCAGGCGGACCGTGTGCTGGCCGACCTTGTTGATGCTCTGCGGGTCCTCCTGCGAGGCGGTCAGGTAGCCGATCAGCGAGCCGAGCATGCCCTGCGTGTCCTCGACGGCCTGCTTCAGCAGCGCGCGCTCGCTCTTGAGACGCCCGTTGCCCGCCTCGGACTCCAGGAACTTCGTGATCTCGCCGGCCACGAACGCGACGGCCTGGCCCTGGTCGCGGACGATCTTGCGGAAGAAGAAGTCCAGCGACTGGATGGCCGTGGTGCCCTCGTACAGCGAGTCGATCTTGGCGTCGCGGATGTACTGCTCGATCGGGTAATCCTGCAGGAAGCCCGAACCGCCGAGGGTCTGCAGCGACTGCACGAGCTGCTCGGTGGCGCGCTCGGAGCCGACACCCTTGACGATCGGCAGCAGCAGGTCGTTGACCCGCTCGGCCAGCTTGATCTCCTCGGGCGTACCGTCCTGCGTCCACACGCGGTCCTGGAACGACGCCGTGTACAGGTACACCGCGCGCAGGCCCTCGGCGTACGCCTTCTGCAGCATGAGCGACCGGCGCACGTCCGGGTGCTTCATGATCGTGACGCGCGGGGCGGCCTTGTTCAGCATGTTCGGCAGGTCGGCGCCCTGCACGCGCTCCTTGGCGTACTCCAGCGCGTTCAGGTAGCCGGTGGACAGCGTGGCGATGGCCTTGGTGCCGACCATCATCCGGGCGTACTCGATGACCTGGAACATCTGCGCGATGCCGTCGTGCACCTCGCCGAGCAGCCAGCCCTTGGCGGGCGTGCCGTGCTGGCCGAAGGTGACCTCACAGGTGGTGGACGCCTTGATGCCCATCTTGTGCTCGACGTTGGTGACGAAGGCGCCGTTGCGCTCGCCCAGCTCACCGGACTCGGAGTCGAAGTGGAACTTCGGCACGAGGAACAGCGACAGGCCCTTGGTGCCCGGCTTGGTCTCGATGCCGGGACCCTCGGGGCGCGCCAGCACCAGGTGCATGATGTTCTCGGTCAGGTCCTGGTCGCCGGACGTGATGAACCGCTTCACGCCGTCGATGTGCCAGGAGCCGTCCTCCTGCTGGGTGGCCTTGGTGCGGCCCGCGCCCACGTCCGAACCGGCGTCCGGCTCGGTGAGCACCATGGTCGCGCCCCAGCCGCGGTCGATCATGAGCTGCGCCCAGCGCTTCTGCTCTTCGGTGCCGTTGTTGTGCACGATCATCGCGAAGCTGGGGCCCGCCATGTACATGTACAGCGGCGGGTTCGCGCCCAGGATCAGCTCGGACGCGGCCCAGACGACGGTCGGCGGGATGCCGAGGCCGCCCAGCTCGTTGTTCAGGCCGAGACGCCACCACTCACCCTCCCAGAGGGCCTGGTAGCTCTTCTTGAACGACTCGGGCAGCTTGGCCGAGAACGTCTTGGGGTCGTAGACGGGCGGGTTGCGGTCGGCGTCGGCGAAGGACTCGGCCAGCGCGCCGGTCGCCAGCTTGTTCAGCTCCGCCAGCAGGTCGCGGGCGCTCTCCTCGTCGGAGTCCTCCAGTACGCCTTTACCCAGCTTGTCTTGAACGTTCAGCACCTCGAAGAGGTTGAACTCCAGATCGCGGACGTTGCTCTTGTAGTGGCCCATGGCGTCTCTCCGTTTAGGGATCAGTGCCGGCCGGGAACCTCGCCGTGGGAAGACCCTTACTCGCCGGTAACTTCAGGATATTACCTGTCGGTAACCGGCGGCAAGCCCGACCCTCTTCAGTGTTGCGCAGATCGCCCGATCGAGACCCGCAATAGGGGGTGGACCAGGGGTCAACGAGGGGCTGGTGCTGTTACGGCCTGGTTAAGCGGGGTGACGTTATGTGCGTCATCGGGCGCGGTGACGAGGATTCCGCTGCGGAACGCGATGGTCACCGCGTGCGTGCGATCGCGCGCGGAAAGCTTGCGCAGGATGCTCTTGACGTGTGTGCGGACGGTCTCCACCGAAAGAAAGAGCAGCTTCGCGATCCCGGAGTTCTCCAGGCCCTCCGCGATGAGCTGCAGCACCTGGTACTCGCGCCGCGACAGCGGCATCCGGGGCAGCGGGACGCGGCCCTCGGCCGACGGGCGCTTGAGCCTGCCGAGCAGCGCGGCGAACGTCGGGTCCAGGTAGCGGCGGTCGGCATGCGCTCGCCGGATGGCTTCACTGAGCCGTTTCGGGTCGATCGCGCGCGGCACCAGCGCGTGCGCGCCAGCGGCGATGGCCTGCGCCAGGTACTGCGGCGCGCGGTTGCTGTCACGGACCACCAGCACGACCACCAGCGCCGGGTCGCCCGCGCAGAGCAATCTCGTCAGGTGGCAGTTCGGGTCGAGCGCGGAGTCGAGCAGCGCGACATCCGGGTGCAGCTGCTCGGCGAGCTGCATCGCGCCGTGCTGGCTCGACGCCTGGCCGAGCCAGTGCATGCCGTGCGTCCGGTGGACGAGGCCTGCCAGGCCGTCGCGGAAGATCGGGACCGGATCGATGGCGGCCACCCCGAGGCTGCGCCCGAGCACGGTCGGGACTGATTGCACGTTCGTCGGCTGGACCATGTGATCTCCGTCTCCACACGCCGCCACCCTGTGCTCGCACGTCCCCAGTGCTCGCCCGGTCCCCCTGCGGACCGGTCAGGAATGACACCTCGTGCTTGTTAGGACCCATCTTCGATCATCTTGTGACGGGGTTTGGCGCACTTAGTTGCATCGGGCGAACCTGCGCCACTCTCCGTAGAAATCGGCCCTGAAATGCCCGTTCCCGGTCATCGGAACGTCCTGTGTGGACGGCGGATGCTACTGAGAGTTGATCACCGCGGTACGCAGACGGCCGAACTCCTCGGCCAGTCCGGCCGGGGTCCAGTGGGCGTTGAGTCCGCTTGGATTAGGCAAAACCCAGAGCCGGGTGTCGCCGATTCGCTCGTCTTGTGGGCCGACGACGGCCCTCGGACGGCTGAAAGCGGTCCGGTAGGCAGTGATTCCCACCACAGCGAGCCAGTTCGGTCGGAATTCACGCATCTTCGCGGCCAGCTGCTCGCCGCCTTCGCGCAGCTCCTGCTTGCTCAACTCGTCGGCGCGGGCGGTGGTCCGCGCGACCACGTTGGTGATGCCGATGCCCAGTTCGAGCAGCTCGTGCTGCTCGCCGGGGTCGAACTTGCGCGGGGTGAATCCGCCGCCGTGCAGTGCGGGCCAGAAGCGATTGCCCGGCCTGGCGAAGTGGAAGCCCATGGCCGTCGAGTAGAGGCCGGGGTTGATCCCGGCGAAGACCACGTCCAAGCCCGGGGCGAGGAGGTCGTCGAGCAGCTTGCCGCGGGCCGCTTCGAGTTCTTCCTTGCTGGGCATTGACCAAGTTTGGCAGGGGGTGGCCAACCGCCCACGCGGTGCGTACGCTGTGTGATTCCGCGCACAACGTCGTACACGGGGGTTCGTCTTGCAGCTGGCACTGATCCTCGGCCTCGTCGGGTTGATCTTCGCGGTCGCCATCACCTTCGTGGCCTTGGAAGACAAGCGCGCCGCACGGCGCGAGGCCGTGCGGCGGCAAGCCCGGTTAGCGCGCCTGGGCGAGGTGGACCCGCTCGCGCCGCACCGGCTGCGGGTGGACGGTTGAAGTGCTGGTGGCGCGGAAGGCCAGCAGCATCGCGGCCAGCACCCAGCCGAGCATGGCGCCGAAGGTGTTGGTCATGAGGTCGTCGACGTCGAAGATCCGGTAGACGAACGGCGCGGTGCCGAAGTTCGCGCTGAGCTGGGTGAGCTCGATCAGCAGCGAAGCGGTGAAACCGATCGCCATCGTGCCGACGAAGCCGCGCTTCCACATCAGCCTGGCGAACAGGCCCAGCGGCACGAACAGTAGGACGTTCATCGCCGCCTGCTGGAAGGTCTGCGTGGTGAACCAGTGCGCGGCGGAGAGCCCGTGCTTGACCAGTTCGGTGTGGATGTCCTCGATCCACTGGAACGGGTGCAGCTGCACGGTCTGCTCGAGCCGCTTGCTGTGCGGGCCGGGCAGCGGCAGCAGGACCACCGCGACCGCCATGCTCGCGTAGAGCGTGACCATCGCCGTCTTGGCGATCCGGAGGGCCTGCGGACGGCCGTAGCGGGAGACGTGCACGATCAGCTGCGGGACGAGGATCGTCGTCCAGACCGCGGCGAAGATGAGCAGCCCGTAGGTGAGAGCAGTGACCTGTGCGTTCGTCATGACACTGAACTTATGGATCTTGGACCTGCGTATCTTCGGTCGAATAGTCCATGGTCAGAGCCGGTGATCGGCCATTCGGCCGAGGTGCTCCACGGCCGATCGGCCACCCGCGAGGGTGGTGGTTTTACCTGTTACCAGCGGTTACGCTCATTTGATGGACGACGTCGTCTACACCCGCGCTGGCCAGGGCGAGCCGCTGGTGCTGATCCATGGGGTCGGCCACCGCAGGCAGGCATGGGACCCGGTGCTGCCGCTGCTCGCGAAGCACCGCGACGTGATCGCCGTCGACCTGCCGGGGTTCGGCGAGTCACCGCCCCGTGACGACGCGTACGGCGTCGAACCGGCGCTGCGGCTGTTCCGCGAGTTCTTCGCCGACCTCGGTCTCGGACGGCCGCATGTCGCGGGCAACTCGCTCGGCGGCCTGCTCTCGCTGGCGCTCGGCCAGGCGGGCCTCGTCCGCAGTGTCACGGCGCTTTCCCCGGCCGGGCTGTGGACATACGCGCAGCAGCGCTACGCGATCGGCATGCTCCGCACGCACTATCACCTGGCGCGGCGCATCCCCGACCGGTTCGGCCGCAGGCTGGCGTCGAGCGCGGCGGGGCGGACGGTGGTCAGCGGGATGATCTTCGACAAGCCCGCGCGGGTCAGCCCCGAGGTGATCTTCGACGACATGCGCGCGTTCGGCTCGGCCGCCGGGTTTTTGCCGACGGTCGCGCTGACCAAAGGCCGGGGCTTCCGGTTCGAAGGCCCGGTGCCTGACGTCCCGGTGACGATCGCGTGGGCGCAACGCGACCGGATTCTGGCGCGGCCACGTGCGGCCGAATTGCGGAAGATGTGCCCTCAGGCACGGTTGCTCGTATTGCCCGGTTGCGGACACGTGCCGATGAGTGACGATCCGGAATTGGTCACTCGCGTTCTGCTAGACGGCAGTGACGTTTGAGCAAATTCCGCCGAATTCCTCTGGTGGATCACTGAGCGGGAAGGCAGACTCCTGCGCCGGTGCACGCCCATTCGGGTCATGGGGCGTCCGAATTCGGAGGAAGAATGCTTATTTCCAACCGGCTGAAGCGCGCTGTCGCGGTGCTGGGGGTCGCGCTCACCGCGGGCGCGCTCGTCGCCACGCCGGCGTCGGCCTACGGCAGCCCGACCACTGACGTCCGGCTCATCGCCTTCAACGACCTGCACGGCAACCTCGAGCCGCCATCCGGCTCGTCCGGCCGCGTGGTGCTGTCGGATGGCAAGACCGTCGACGCGGGCGGCGCCGCTTTCCTGGCGACGCACGTGAAGCAGCTCCGTGCCCAGGTCCGCAATTCGCTGGTCTTCTCGGCGGGCGACAACATCGGCGCGTCGCCGGTGATCTCGGCGCTGTTCCACGACGAGCCGACCATCGAGTTCATGAACAAGCTCGGCGTCAAGGCGTCGGTCGTCGGCAACCACGAGTTCGACGAGGGTTACGCCGAGCTCAAGCGCATGCAGTTCGGCGGCTGCCACCCGGTCGACGGCTGCCAGTTCCACGACCCGTTCCAGGGTGCGAACTTCCCGTTCCTCGGCGCGAACGTCACCTTCGAGAAGAGCGGCCTGCCCGCGGTGCTGCCGTTCAGCATCGAGTTCTCCGGCGGTGTCCCGATCGGCGTCATCGGCGCCACGCTGAAGGACCTGCCGTCGGTCGTCACGCCGGAGGCCATCAAGGGCCTCAAGTTCGGCGACGAGGTGCAGGCGATCAACCGCACGTCGGCGCTGCTCGAGCTGTTCGGCATCAAGGCGCAGGTCGTGCTGATGCACCAGGGCGACGGCACCGAGACCGCAGGCCCCGACGACTGCAAGCTGCGCCCCGGCCCCGCCAAGGTGATCGCCGAGAGCGTGACCCCGCGCGTCGACGCGTTCTTCACCGGCCACAGCCACCAGCAGTACAACTGCGTCGTCACCGACCCGGCAGGCAACCCGCGTCCGCTGATCCAGGGTTCCTCGTTCGGCCGTCTCCTGTCGGTCATCGACCTGAAGATCAACCTGCGCAGCCGCGACGTCGTCCGTTCGGAGACCAAGGCGCACAACGAGATCGTCACCCGCGACGTCACCCCGGACGCCGACGTCCAGGCGCTGGTCGCCGAGGCCAAGACCAAGGCGGCCCCGATCGCCAACCGCCAGGTCGGCACCATCACCGCCGACCTCCCCGCGGCGGGCACCGCCACGGGCGAGTCGCTGCTCGGCGACGTCCTCGCCGACGCGCAGCTGGCGGGCACCCTGACCAACGGCGCGCAGATCGCGATGACCAACCCCGGCGGCATCCGCGCCGACCTGCTGTTCAAGTCCTCGCCCAACGGTGAGGGCGACGGCGTGGTCACCTACGGCGAGGCGTTCACCGTCCAGCCGTTCGCGAACATCATGCAGACGATCACGCTGACGGGCTCGGGTCTGAAGGCCGTGCTGGAGCAGCAGTGGCAGGGCAGCATCACCCGCATCCTGCAGATCTCGAACTCGCTGCACTACTCGTACGACCTGTCCAAGCCGATCGGTTCGCGCATCTCGAACCTGACGCTCAACGGCACCCCGATCGACCCGGCGGCGTCGCTGCGCGTTTCGGTGAACAACTTCCTCGCCGCGGGTGGTGACGGCTTCACCGAGCTCACCAAGGGCACCAACCTGGCAGGCGGCCCGGTCGACCTGGACGCGCTGCTCGCCTACTTCGCGGCGAACCCCGGCATCACCCCGCCGGTGCCCAACCGCATCACCAAGATCGGCTAGCTCCGCTTTTTCCAAGACGCGCGGGTGACAATGGACCCATGCCTACCTGGGAAGACGTTGTCACCCGCGCGCTCTCACTACCCGAGGTCACGGTCTCGACCTGGTACCGCACCCCGGCCCTGAAGGTCGCGGGCAAAGGCTTCGCCCGCCTCCGCACCGAAGCCGAGGGCGGCCTGGTCCTCATGTGCACCCCCGACGAAAAGGCCGCCTTACTGGCCTCGGGCGACCCGGCCTTCTACACGACCCCGCACTACGACGGCCACGCCTCGATCATCGTCGACCTCGCCCACGTCGACCCACCCCACCTCTACGAACTCCTCGCAGAGTCGCACCGCCTCAAATCCCCGCCCAAACTCCGCGCCACCCTCACCTGATCCGCGTGTCGTCCATCTGTGCACGCGTGTCGTCCATCCAGGTACGCGTGTCGTCCATCCACGCTAGTGACGCCGCGCCTTCAAATACATAAAGTCAGCCACGTCAACGGCTTTGAGAATCTGCCGAACCCCAAACGGCATGGCCCCGCGCGACTCGTCACGCACCAGGCGCGGCTCGCTGACGGCGTAGGTCTTCCGTCGCGTGATCAGCTGACCGCCGCCGTTCACGAGGACGTTCTTGACCCAGTCCGTGTCCGGCCCGTACGTCAGCGCGAGCACGAACCCGTCTTCCGCGCGGAACACGTTGACCGGAGTCCGGTACGTGCGCCCGGACTTCCGGCCTTGGTGTTCGACGAGTCCCATCCACGGCAGCCAGCCCGCGATGTGCCGGGCGATCTTGTTCGTCGCCACTCGGTTGAATCGCGCAAGCCGCTTCGGAAGGACCATGCGGTCCAAGCTACAGCGCTTGCGCCTTGGCGTTGCGGCGGAAGTCCGACCAGATCGGCGAACCGCAGTTGCCGCACTGGGGACCGAAGAACTCGCCGTAGGCCGCCTGGTCGTTCATCAGGAAGTACCGGAACCACGCGGTGATCGGGCCGCGGAATCCGCCGCCGTCACCGGTGGGCGTCAGGTGGGTCGCGCCCGCCAGTTCACCGTAGATCGCCGGGATGTGGCCCGCCGCGTTGTAGCGCGGGATCACCAGCAGCAGCGGTACGACGACGGTGTCGTGCTGGCCGCCGAGGATGAACATCGGGCCCTTGAGCTGTCCGATCACGCCTTGCGGACCCGGCTCGATCGGGACCGTGGTGTCCACGCGTGCGTCCGCGCCCGCGTTGATCGTGCCGCCTCCGCCTTGCGAGTGGCCGCTCGCGCCGACCTTCGACGTGTCGACCTTGCCGTAGAAGACACTGCCCGCCTTGGCATTCTGCGCGGTCAGATAATCCAGTCCCGCCAACATTTCCGAGCCACTGCCCGACTGCGTGGTGTTCGCCGCGGCGACGATGAAGCCGTGCGATGCCCAGTGTCGCAACAAGGTCGCGTAGATCGACGGTGTCGCGAAAGTGCCATTGCCCCAAAGGATTACCGGATGTTTGCCGCAGCCGCCGAGATTGGCCGGCCGGTAAATGGTGTGCCCGGCGCCGCTTTGCTGCTCGGTCACGGTGAACGGTCCCGGCCCCGACCAATTGTGTCCGACCGACGGGCAGCTCGCCGCGGCCGGTGCGGCCACCGCCTGTCCTGTCGTGGCCACTGTCAACGCCACCGCGCCAATGAACACGCCCACTCGCCGAAGCCGTGAAAACACGCCTGCCCCTTTCGCCGTTGAAAGATCACCTCACAGAGTGCCTCGCGGCGAACTCGATCGCCGATGTGGTCTTTCCCAAGAAGCACCGCGGATCATTGTGACGGCGCCCAACGGCGAGCGTGGTCACCTCAAAGTGTCGATTTTCGCCAACTCGTTCGGAGTAACGACCACATCGAGACCGCGCAGGGTCTCGTCGAGCGTTTCCCTTGTGACGATTGATTTTTCGACGCGCCCGTCGGCGTATTCGAGGATGAGTTCGTTGCCGACGAACCGCTTGCTCAAGCCCGGTTCCAGGCGCATCACCACGATTTGTTCCCAGAACGGGGACTTCGGATGTGTCGAGACGTAGTGATGCCCGACCTCATAGTCGACTTGGTAGCGGACTTCGGGCCCGAATTGGTGCAGTGTCGTCCAGTCACTTTCGAATCTTTGCAACCGCCACCAGGGTCCATTCTGGAGCAGCCGATACTTCCAGCCGGACTGGTCGACGATTTCCTGATCACGCAACGGCATCGACCGCAGCAGTCCCCAGCCGAACCCGACATCGGCGAGGAATTCGTCGTCCCCGATCCGCACCACGAGCATCATGTGCGTCGACGGCCCCGGCCGGTCCGGCTGCACCCGCGCCATCCGCCGCTCGACGGTGAACCCGAGCGCCTCCAGCGCCGCCGCGAACAGCAGCCCGTGCTCGTAGCAGTACCCACCCCGTTGCCTGCGCACGAGTTTGTCCTGGATGACGCCCAGCCCGATGCCGGCGTGCGTGCCCATGACCACGTCGAGATTCTCGAACGGGATGGACCGCACATGCGCTTCGTGCAGCGACTCCAACGCCTCGGCCGACGGCGTCACCCGTGCGTGCCCGATTCGCGTCAGGTACGCGTCGAGGTCGAAGTTCATGTGCCCAGTGAACAACCTCGAGCGTGCTGGATGTCAAGCCAATCGATCAACGAGCGCGTCGATGAGCCCATGCCGTTCTTCCGGGGTCAGCAGATCGGGCAAGGTGAGCCGTTCGACGATCATCCAGTTCAGCGCCAGCCACAGCAGCGTCACGGTCGTCCCGTCGCCGGGCAGCCCCGACTTCAGGTGGTTCTCGACGTTGAAGTCGAGATCCGCGCGAACGCGCCCGGTGAGCACCTCGCGCAGCCCCGGCCGCCGCGTCGCTTCGAGGCGCAGTTCCAGCAGCGCCAGGAACCCGGTCGGGAACGCGGCGACCCGCTCGACCACCTCGTGCATCAGCTCGGTGACCCGCGCCCGGGTGCGCGGCCCTTCGTCGACGGCGGCCATCACGGCCTCGTCCGGTTCGAGCCGCTCGTAAACCCGCGCGCCGACACTCATCATGATCTCGTCGCGGTTGGCGAAGTAGTTGGAAGCGGTGCCCGCGGGCACCCCGGCCTGCTGATCGACCGCGCGGAACGTCAAGCCCCGCGCCCCCTCGTTGGCCAGCACTTCGATCGCGGCGTCGAGCAGCGCCGCGCGGCGTTCGGGATTGCGTCGCACCATCGGTTGAAACCACTCCAGGTGTAGTGATACCGTTCTGCGTACTTAAAGTACTACAACCTTAGTGGTCATGGGGGCCTGGATGCGCAAGCTCGTCTACTACGTCGCCGTCTCGATCGACGGCATGATCGCAGGCCCGGGCGGCGAGTTCGACTTCTACCCGGAGGCGCCCGACATGGTCGAGTACCTCCGCGCCGAGTTCCCCGAGACCATGCCGACCCACATTCGCCCAGGTATCGGCCTCGAGGGCGTTCCGAACAAGCGCTTCTCCGCCGTCCTCATGGGCAGGGGCACCTACAAGCCCGCGCTCGACGCGGGCATCGCGAGCCCGTACGCGCACCTGCGTCAGTACGTGTTCTCGACGTCCCTTGGCGAGATCGCCGACCCAGGCGTCGAGCTGATCTCCGGCGACCCCGTCGCAGCGGTCCGCGAACTCAAAGCCTCCGACGACCAAGGCGACATCTGGCTGTGCGGCGGGGGAAAGCTCGCGGGGACGTTGCTGCCGGAGATCGACGAGCTGATCTTCAAGACCTACCCGGTGGTGGCGGGCGCGGGCATCCCGGTCTTCGCTGGCGAACTCGGGGCGCGCCCCTTCACGCCGGTCGACACCCGCGTGTTCAGCCACGGCGGCACGATCACCACATACCGTCCCAGTCCACAGTAGACACTGCTTCGGGGTCGTGAGTGATGCGGCCGGTTCTAACCGGTCTAAACACTCACGACCTCTTTTGAAGCAGCGGCCAGAGCGCGGAAGCGATTCCCGGCGCGACGGCGACCGTGGTGCCGGACGAGAAGTCGTGCGGAACCCCGGCCGTGTCGGCCACGATCGCGCCGGCTTCGCGGGCGATGAGGACACCGGCGGCCGTGTCCCATGGCTTGTTGGAGTAGAGCACGCACGCGTCGAAGCGTCCTTCCGCGACCCAGACCAGGTCGATCGCCGCGGAACCGATCATCCGGACACGCTCGACGTTCTCCACCAGTGCCGTACTGACCGACCGGCGGTAGTCGTTCTTCTCGGCCGCGCCGTCGCCGACCGCGTAGTCGCCGATCGCGATGATCGCGCGCCCGAGGTCGTCGTTCGAGCTGGCCCGCATCGGCTTCTCGTTGACGAAAGCCCCGCCGCCTTTCGTGGCGTGGTAACGGAGTCCGAGGAATGGCGCCGCGATCACGCCGACGACGGATTCGCCTCGCTCGACCAATGCGAGTGACACCGCGCAAATCGGCAGGCCGTGCGCGAAGTTCGAGGTGCCGTCGATCGGGTCGAGCACCCAGATCCGCTCGGCGGTCTGGTCGAGTTCGCCGCCACCGTCCTCTTCGCCGAGGAACTCGATGTCAGGTGTTGCCTGCTCGAGGTAGGCGCGGATGTGTTGTTGCACCTGGATATCCAGATCGGTGACCAGGTCGCGGTCGCCCTTCTCGCGGACGACGCCCGGGCCGGACGTGGTGATGAGCCGGTAGCCGACCTCGACGGCTTCGCGTGCGATGGCGAGCAGCTCGGCCAAGTCCTTCACTCGGTGCACCTCCAGCGTCTCGAAAACAAAAACCCCAGGTCTACAGTGGACAACTGCTGACCTGGGGTTTTGTCAAGAGAGCGGATGACGGGAATCGAACCCGCGTATTCAGCTTGGGAACCAGGGTGAGCATGCTGGAAAGCGGCCCTGACCTGCGGACGGGGATGTTTCGCGGTGTCTGCTGTTGACCTTGGTTAGCCAGCCTGAATGGCACGTTGATGGCATGACCTGCGGCGACCTTGCTTCCCAGGGCGGTCATCTCGTTGTGGAGGTCATTGAGCGAGATCGCAGAGTCTTGCATGTCCTTGTGCCGATGAAGGACGGCCAACAGTGCTTCACTGATGGCGAAGCTGCCCGGGTCGGAGGCGTTCAGTTCGGCGCGCTTACCCTGTTCGATAGTCAGGAGCGCGTCAGCGGTGTGGGCCTCGGCTGAGGCGCGGTCGGATGTTGACACGAAGTCGACCCTGCCAGCTGGCAGGGTCGACGTAACTAGGCCGATGAGCTGATCGCCGTGAGCGGGGGTCGCAGCACTGACGGCCGATTCGGTGGGGGCGGCCCGAAGCGGCAGGCCTTCCGTGCCGCGATCGGGAGGTCCGCCGTACGGGTGGTGACGTAGTCGCCGCCGCTGGCGCACTTGATCCCAATAGAGCCAAGCTGGGCGAGCCGCCACACTGCTAGACTAACTATCGTCGTGAGAGCCTGGCAGAGTCCAAAGCCACCGCGAGCAGCCCGGCTACCTGTCTGTCGGGCATTGCCGCCTGTACAATGCCGACCGTGACTGCAACAGCGGACGCTAGTACTCAATCTTGGCCGGAGGATGTCCTACGGCTTAATGCTATCTGTCCGTACTACACGATGTTTCCACTGGAATTCCCGCTTCAGCAGCTCGCCGAGAAGCCGGACGCAACTCGTGTTCTAGATCCCTTCTGTGGTCGAGGGACCACGTTATATGCTGCCCGACTTAAAGGCCTGTCGTCCGTCGGGATCGATATCAATCCTGTAGCTGCAGCTATCGCGCAGGCTAAGTTAACGTATGTTACAGCCGCGTCGGTAGTAGAACTAGCGAACAAGATTCTTCGTTCGAGCACAGACAATATCGCCCCCGAAGGTGAATTCTGGCAATGGTGCTACGAAGAGGAGACACTGCAAGAGCTACTCGCGCTGCGTGCTAGTCTCCAAGGTCTGAATACGCCCACAGCTGCGATGCTGCGCGCCGTGATGCTGGGCATTCTTCACGGACCACAAAATAAGGGACTGCCATCCTACCTTTCGAACCAGATGCCTAGAACGTACGCATCCAAGCCAGCTTATGCAGTAAAATTTTGGAAAACTCGCGGTCTGCTTCCGGTTCGAATCCCGACCCTCGACGTCATCAGGAGACGGGCGGAACGCCTGTTAAAGGCTGCGCCAGTCGCTAAAAGTGGCCGTGTTTACTTGGGTGATTCTGTTGATACGTTGCAACGTCTTCGCCAGAAGTTTGACTTGGTGGTCACCTCCCCTCCTTACTACGGCATGCGAACCTACGTATCAGACCAGTGGCTACGATCATGGTTTCTCGGCGGGCCACCGGAGGTTCCCTATGGCTCGGCTGGACAGATCGCTCGACAGCCTAACCAGCAGGCATTCATTCAAGCGCTTGCCGACGTGTGGACTGCAACTGCCGACCGTTGTCACCCAGGCGCCCGGCTTGCCATTCGCTTTGGCGCACTGCCCTCAGCGCGAACAGATCCAGAGGAAATGATACTCAGTTCCATTCAGCTATCGGGCTCTGGCTGGCTTGTCAAAGACGTACATCCCGCAGGCATATCGCCCAAACAGGCCCGTCAAGCGGAGCAATTTGGCAAAGCAGGCTCAGCAATCGACGAAGTTGACGTTATTGCCGAGCTCAACCAATAGCTGCAGTGCAGAGGTCATCCTGTTATGACAACGGAGGGGGACTCTAGTGAACGCTAGAAAAGTCCAAACAGACGTCGAAGTTCCTCTGCTTCCTGGGGAAACTATTGATGAATTGAAGCACGAAGAGACCCCTCCTGCCGGAGACGCTGAACTAAATAAGCGCTACGTGCGCGAAGGTGTCCGTATTGTAGTCGAGCAAGCTCGGTATCCTTTAAGTCAAATCCTTGGCATGTTTACGGAAACGTTCGAGACGGATGCTGGGCATACTGAACCAAAGTATAAGCGCGACCCTGAATATCAGCGCCGCCACCGGTGGGACAACGTTCGAAAGTCCAGGCTCATTGAGTCATTTCTGATGAACGTTCCCGTTCCCCCTGTTTTTCTTTATGAATACGACTTGGCTCGATTCGAAGTGATGGACGGACGCCAGCGTTTGACGGCCCTAATGGATTTTTACCAGAATAAATTTGAGCTCACAGGGCTACAACATTGGCCGGAACTTCACGGCAGAAGATACTCCACGCTGCCACATTCGATTCGCGACGGCATTGACCGCAGGTACTTGTCGTCGATAATCTTGTTGAACGAAACGGCGGCTACCGAGGAACAGGCTGCCTTTTTGAAGAAGCTAGTATTCGAACGACTGAATTCTGGCGGTGTGAGACTCAGTGGTCAGGAAACACGTAATGCCGTGTACGATGGACCACTCAACGACCTTTGCCTGCGTCTATCCCAGACGCCGGAGTTGCGCATAATGCTTGGAACACCAGGAGACCTCGAGTCCCTGCCGCCACGGGAAGAGTCAACCGCAGGCGACATTGAGGACGACGACAACCAGGAGGCTATGTCAGTCCGAGAGGATTCAGAGGGCGTTAAGATCACACCGACTGGGCGCAAGATGTTCGAGTCGATGGAAGACGTCGAGCTTGTTTTAAGGTTCTTCGCTTATCGTCATCTTGACAAATTCTCTCAGGGGCTGAACAAGATAGCCGAATTTTTGGACGAATTCTTGGTTCGCGGGAACAAGTTTCCAGCTGGAACGCTGAGAAGCTACGAGGAGATATTCCTCTCTAATCTTCGATTTTGGTACAAAATAGGTGGCGCCGACGCCTTCAAAGGCGCCAGTAATCGGCAGTTCAGTAAGATTGCTTTTGATGCTCTCATGTACGCAAGCTCAGTACTTACTGAAGCCCAGAAAGAGCTGTTGCTCTCCAGTCGGGAGTCCGTGCGGTTCGCGCTGACAGATATGTATGCCAAACATGGCGTCGACTTTGGCGGACGGAAGACTAATACCTCGGACGCGCGCCGCCGCAATAAACACGCGATGGACGCGCTTAATGCAGCGTTGAAGTCATCCAGGACTAGATAGGGGTAGTCGACGATGATAGTCGAGTACAACGATCTAGCGGTCGACCTCGATCGAGTTCGCCGATTCCTCGAAAGTGGTTCCAATGAGAGGCAGACTTTAGACCAGAGAAGATTTGCGTACATTGCGTGTATTTCTGCACTGTATTCATCCTTTGAGAATTTCTCCGAACGACTGATATTCAGGTTTAGCGAAAGACTACTCGCCGATCCCGCTAGATTATCAGCTGATCAGATGCAGACGTTGCGGAAAAGCTACGTGCAGAATGCCTCAAATCTACTGGGCAAGGATCTCGGATCCGGAAGATTTGAAGGAATCTCTCATTTGGATGTTGCCAAAAGTCTCGCCTCATGCCTCGACGACACGAGTCCGAATGTTGATCTGCGCCTTGAGGTGATCGGCCATCACACCTCTAATATCCGCTGGGACACATTGTGTGGACTATTTCGCTGGGCAGTCCCAGATTTAGGCGAAAGGATTCGTTACTCGGATGCAGTAAAAGAATGGATGTCAGTAAAGGGTAACATCAATAATAGCACGCTTCCAGCGGTTCTAAAGTCAGAATTGGATGACCTTGTGGAGCGGCGCAACGAGGTGGCTCATAGAGCGATTCCCGATGAAATTCTCTCATACGATCGCCTGCTCGATAAGGTTGCCTACATCAGGGCGGTCTCCCTCGGTCTCGTCTCTAGTCTAGTCGGAATTCTCCTCGTTCCGTCAAGCAAGAATCCAGCGAGCACACTCCTGGGCAAGATCAAGAGACTCTACAAGAACAATCGAGTAGCCATGGTAGAATCCCTGCACAGGCCGATAGCAATCGACGACTATGTTTTGGTCGCAGGCGGAGATAACGCATCTACTCGATGGGGCCGACTATTGGGATTGATGGTAGGCGAAGACCACGTCCGTGAGGCACAGGCCGGAGCGCAGGTTAGTATCCACTTAGAGTTCGCCACTCGGAAAAACGCCGATTTGCATATCATTGGTGAGTCAAATCCCGACTTAATGGCGTTACCTCAAGGAATTTTTGGCAAGTATGGCCCCCAAAGTGAATGAATTATTAGAGCCTTGCTCAGGGAAGTGGGCCTGACAATAAGGGTTGAGTCGACGAATCTCCATTGCATAGCGTAGCTTCTATTGGTCTGCCGGAAATAGAATTTCTGCAGTCTCAACGGGAGTTCATCTCTGCGTCAAAATGATTAGCTACACGAAACGTCTGCGTGATCTGCACAACCGGCCGATCCGCCGCGCTCGTGCACTCCCCGCAGTTCCCGAAGGGCAATCCGCGGTAGACCTCCGCAAGGTCTGGGCCGGTCGGACCGAGTACGGAAACGAGTGGCTAGTCCCACTGCTCGGCTTTGGCGTGTACTGCCACACCGTCGGTGCCTCGGGCGCGGGCAAGAACTCCCTGATGTGGTGTCCGCTCGGGTCGGCGGCTCCGGCGATCCGTTCGGGCCTGGTGCGTATGTCCGGGATCGACCCCAAGGATATGGAGCTCGCTCGCCTACGGCCAGGGAGCTTTCCTGCTACGCGGTGTCCGGGAAGGACACGGTCGAGGTCCTCGGCAACCTGGTGAACGAGAAGGAATCCGCAAGGGGGAATTCGTCGGGCACGTACGCACCATCCCCCTCTTGAGGGACTATCCTGCTGGAGCTGCTGGAGCTGCTGGAGCTGCTGGAGCTGCTGGAGCTGCTGGAGCTGCTGGAGCTGCTGGAGCTGCTGGAGTTCGCCGAGATCGAACCCCTGACTAAGTACATCGACCCCAAGACCCGCGAACAGATCGTCGAACTTGTCGCCCTACTCAAAACCACTTCATTCGAATGGTCACGAGGCGGTAGCCCCGGATATCTGTGCATCCGAGCAGTGCCGTCGCAGATCCGAAGCCTGCTCAGCACTTGACCGGTGGTCGATTATGAAGGTATGGCCTCACACAAGAACGGTCCGAACAGCATAGGCTACGTCTGCCCTGATTGTGGCGCTGAGACCCGCGCGAATCGTCGCACCGGCGTGCTCCATGGTCACAAGCGCCCAGGTACATACGACGTGTGTCAGGCCTCGGACACTGCCGTGCTGGCTGCGGACGAAAATGCGCCTTACGTTCGACGAGGGATGGGTGGGTTGGACGCCGTCCCCATGCGCTGTCCCGAATGTGGCGTCCACACGCGCGCCAACCGACGAACCGGGTTGCTGTACTCGCATCAGTTACCGAATTCGGTGGAGGTCTGTCCAAGCTCCGCAACCCCGGCACTGTCTGCTGAGGGCGGGACACCGCCGCAGAAAGTCTACGTTGAGGAGCCACCTCAGCAGACTACGCCGACACGTCCCGCGGCAAGTTCGTCAAGAAGCGTACGGACAGTACGCGGGGGTCTTCCCGGCCTTGGTGGCAGTCGTTAAGCACGCTGTGAGGAAGCGTGCTGTAGGGAGGGCGGTGGTCCATACGCGATCGGCGAACGAGGCCCAACCGGCAGATCGTGGACAGCCTGTCCAAGCTCGTCGATCAACACCGGACCAAGGTCACGCCGGACGGGGATGACGACCCGGACGACGGAGCGGCTGGCGCATTGGTCCCGATCGGCTAATGGCATGTTAATGGCACGCCGAGGAAATCCGGCGGGCAAAACGAAAGCCCCAGGTCCAAAGTGGACAACCACTGACCTGGGGCTTTCGTGCTGGAGCGGATGACGGGAATCGAACCCGCGTATTCAGCTTGGGAAGCTGATGTTCTACCATTGAACTACATCCGCAGTGTGTCGCCAGCATACATGGCAACGATCCTCGCTCGGCAACCCCTCCATACCTTGACGCTCGGCCGTCGAAGTGACAACACTTGTTGTCGACATCGGGGTGTCGAGGCGAGGTGGCGACGATGGAAGATCCCGAGCTGTTCCGGCAAGGCGGGTTCCGCCTGGCGTCGAGGCTGTTCATCGAGGGCGACATCCGCGGTACCGAGCAGCAGGTCAAGCGGCTTCGGGAGTTCGCGCAGGCCGAGGATCCGCTAGCGGACGCCGTGGTCGCGTGGATGCACAGCCAGCCGCGCCAGGCCGGGCAGCGGCAGTTCGAGGAGACCCTGCGCGATGGCGTCACCGTGGACACGCCACCTCCGCTGAAGGCGTTCTTCGAAAGCGTCGAGGCGACGCCGTTCTGGGTGGACACGCAACGACTCGAACGTGGCGCCAAAGCCATCCTCAGGACCGGGTTGCTCGGGCTCTTCCCGCTCGGTGACATGTCGCTCATGGGCGGATATCTCGCGTCCAGGGCCACGAAAGCGCTGGTCGGGACCGGCGAGATCGAGCACAAGGCGACAAAGAGACTCGTCGAGACCGCTGCGTGGTGGATCGACGTCACCACGCCCGGCAGCCTTGCGAAGGGCGAGAAGGGCTACATCTCGGCCATCCGGATCCGCCTGGTCCATGCCCACGTCCGCGCCGCCATGAACCGCCGCGCGGACTGGGACTACGAGGCGTGGGACAAGCCCGTCAACCAGGTGCAGACCACCGGGACCCTGCTGCTCTTCTCGCTGGTGTTCGTGTTCGGGACCCAGCTGCTCGGCGTGCGCTACAGCCAGAAGGAACGGGCGGACATCCTGCATCTCTGGCGGTATGTCGGCTGGCTCATGGGCGTCGACGAGGAGTTGCTGCCCGCCAATGAGGAAGACGCCTGGCGGATGCTCTGGCTGCTCGCCAAGACCGAGTTCATCCCGGACGCCGACTCGAAGCGGCTGGCGAAAGCGCTGCTCAAGTCCCACGAGGCGATCGGTGAGGGGCGCGGGTTCGCTGGGAAGGTGCTCTCGCATGTCGCCGTGCGGGTGCACTCGTCGATCAGCAGGCTCGTGCTCGGGAAGGTGAACGCGGACTTCCTCGAGCTGCCGAACGACCCGGTCGCGCAGGCGGTGGTGGTGGCGGCCGCTGGGCTCAACTTCGCGGGCGAGACGCTGCGGCAGCTGATCCCGGGCGCCACGTTGCTGCAGGAACGGATCGGGCGGGCCGGCCGGGAGGCGTACCTCAGGCAGCTCGAGAAGGTTTTCGCGCCCGACACCACCTATGCCCAGCACATGCGGGCAGCCTAAGTACGCTGTCATGCGTGCTGCTCAGTGATCGTGACCTCCGCAAAGAGCTCGAGAACGGACGTCTCGGGGTCGAACCCTTCGATGCCGCGATGCTCCAACCGTCGAGCATCGACGTCCGGCTCGATCGCTTCTTCCGGGTGTTCGACAACTCCAAGTACACCCACATCGACCCGCAGCTACAGCAGGACGAGCTGACGTCGCTGGTCGAGAAGGAGGGCGAGGACCCGTTCGTCCTGCACCCCGGCGAGTTCGTGCTGGGGTCGACGTTCGAGATGGTCACGCTGCCCGACGACCTCGCGGGCCGCCTCGAGGGCAAGTCCTCGCTCGGGCGGCTCGGGCTGCTCACGCACTCGACCGCGGGGTTCATCGACCCCGGGTTCTCCGGCCACATCACGCTGGAACTGTCCAATGTGGCCAACCTGCCGATCACGCTGTGGCCTGGCATGAAGATCGGCCAGCTCTGCCTGTTCCGCCTGACCAGCGCCGCCGAGCACCCGTACGGCTCGGAGAAGGCCGGGTCGCGCTACCAGGGGCAGCGCGGGCCGACTCCGAGCCGGGCCTACAAGAACTTCCACCGGGTCGACACCTGGCGCTAGCCCGTCAGTCGCGTCAGTGCAGTGGGTGCGTGAGGAAGAACTGCCAGATGATCGGCGTCGCGTCGATGACCGTCGGCGTCGCCGAGTCGTTGTTCGGCTTGGTGCTCGGCCAGACGTGCCCGAGCCCGTCGATCTTCACGTGCGCGAGCGAGCAGCCGAGCCAGTGCTGATACGTCACCGGACCGTCCGACCAGCTCACTGACCCGCGGCAGCGGTCACGGGAAGCCCAGCCTGCCAGCCAATCCGGCAGCGCGGGCAGGCCCTTCGCCGGGTTGCCGGTGTACGGGATCGTCGTGTCGGCGGTGCCGTGGAAGTCGATGATTGGCGCCCGCTTCGGCGGGTTGCAAGCGCCCGACTGCGGGTAGAAAGCCCCTGAGACCGGCGCGAACGCCGCGATCCGGTCCGGCATCCGGCAGGCCAGAACGCCGACGAAACCGCCGCCGTTCGACTTGCCCGCCGCGTAGATCCGGCGCGAATCGACGCAAAGCTGCCGCTCCAGCGTCGAGATCAGGTCGCGGGTGAACTGCACGTCGTCCGCGGCCGCCGAGTAGGGCGCGCCTTCCCACGCCGACTCGCCGTCGGTGCCGATCAGGCCCTGCGGGTAGACCACGATCGCGTTCAGCGCGGACATCCCGGTCAGCTGTTCCTGGTACTCCGACGTCCGCTTGTGCCCGTGGAACGACAGGACCACCGGCAGCGGCCGGAAGCGGTTGTACGAAGCGGGCAGGTGGACCCGGTATTCGCGGGACAGCCCGCCGGACTGGAGCGTGGTGTCGGTCGAGGCGCCGGTCCGGTACGGCGCGGGGCGGCCGCAGCCGGTGCGCGCGGCCGTCGCGGCCTCGGCGGTGGCGACTGGTGCCAGAGCGAGCGTTGCCAGCACAGCGGTGAGCAGGGCGAACGTGCGTCTCATCGGTCCTCCAAAACGTTTGGGCAGACCGTGCCACGCGGGGTGATGGCCGTCACTTTTATGGTCATAGTGTTCACACGGCGACGCGTGCTTCCCACTCGATGCGGTGGTTCCACATCCACGACTGGTCCGGCGCCGGCTTCTTGAACGCCTGCTTGATGAAGAAGTCGCGGACGAGCCTGCCGACCGGCCCGACGGCCTTGTCGTCGCCGTTGCGCTTGCCCTGCGCCACGATCGCCTCGACGCGCTCGCGCCGCAGCGACTCGTAAGCACGCAGCGCCGACGGGACGTCGAGGTCGCGCAGGCAGCGGCCGAGCGTGACGGCGTCCTCGATCGCCATCGACGCGCCCTGGCCGGAGGCGGGCGAGGTCGCGTGCGCCGCGTCGCCGACGATCAGCATCCGGCCGCGGTGCCAGGTCGGCACGGTCGGGAAATCATGCGTCGACCAGGGCGGATAGATCTCCGAGGTGGCGTTGATGATTTCGGTGGCCGGCGAGTTGTCGACCTCGACCAGGCGCAGCATCTCGGCGCGCCAGGAGTCGCCCGCGAGCGCACGCAGCTCGGCGGCGGTCGGCTCGTTCTGGTGCGCCGGGTTCGCGAACCACCAGATCTGGCCGTTCGGGTGCAGCACATAGGCGAAGAACACGCGCTTGCCGAAGATCATGCGCATCACGCCGGGTTCGTCGTCGACCCGCACGCCTTCCGCGTAGCCGCCGGTGTTGAGCAGCCGCACGTAGCGCGGCTTCGGCGCGTTCGCGTCGATGATCTCGCGCACCCGCGAGCGCAGGCCGTCCGCGCCGATCAGCAGGTCACCCTCGGCTTCGGTGCCGTCTTCGAACCGCGCGCGGACCCCGTCGCCGACGTTCACGGCGTCGGTCAGGCGCTTGCCGTAGTGCGTGACGATGCCGCGACGGGCCGCCTCGTCGCGCAGCGCGACGTAGAGGTCCGAGCGCTTCACGGTCTGGCTGACCGTGCCGTCCGCGAGCGCCACGCCGAGCGGGAACTTGGCCAGCTCGCGGCCGTTGCCGAGGCTGAGCGCCATGCCCGGCGTGGCGAATCCGATGTCTTTGACCAGGTCTTTCAGGTCCAGTGCGCCCAGCGTGTCGATGCCGTTGACGGCCAGGGTGAGGAACGCGCCGACACCCTCCGCCGTCCGGTCGTACGCCTCGAACAGCTCGGCCTCATGCCCGGCCTTGTGCAGTGCCATCGCGGTCACCGTGCCCGCTATCCCGCCCCCGATGATCAGCGCCTTCGTCATGATGTCTCCCCACCAAAGTCTCTTAGAAACTAATTCGTTCTGTCGAACTAAAGAGTGAGGTAGGATCCGTCGCGTGTCAAGTGACAAGGCGGAACTCACGCGGCGGCTGCTCGAGCTGGCGCGCGTGTGGTCGACGGAGACGGTCATGTTCCACACCGCGATCGCCGAAACCTCCGGCTTGTCCGCGACCGACACCAAGGCCATGGACTACATCGCGCGGCTGGGCCCGCTGACGGCCAAAGAGCTCGCGAAGCACTCCGGGCTCGCGCCCGCGTCGGTGACCGCGCTGATCGATCGGCTGGAGCGGAAGGGCTTGGTGCTGCGCAAGCCGCATCCCGGCGACCGGCGCAAAGTGCTGGTCGAATTCAACGCCGAGCACGCGAAGACCATGCCGCCGTTCTGGGCTGGGCTGATCGCGGAGAGCGTCGAATACTTCGCAAGGCTCAGCGTCGAGCAGCTGGAGACGATCGCGGACTTCGTCGTCGCGTCGACGGAGATCACGCGCCGTGCCAAGGAACAGGTGGCACTTATGTCCATAAAGGACGGTGGGAAAAATCTTCCATGATCAATACCCGCGTTGAGCTGGGGGAGATTTATCTCCAGGCCCCGTCAATCAGAAAAGAGTGACCGAGGCCCTCGTCGTCGTAACTCTTTCGTGATAGTTTTCGGCCCCGTGTCAGCCATTGGTGCGCGCAAGCGCCTACTCCTCGTCACGTTGAGCTTCCTGATCGGTGGCGCGGCCGCCGCGGGCGGGTCGATCGCCATGGGGCTCGTGCCCGGCGTGAACGTGGGGAACAGCGGACTGCAGGTGCCGCACACGGGTCCCGGTGACCCGGCGCTGGCGAAGTCGCAGGGCGGTGGCGCCCAGGACCCGGCTGGCACCGGAACGGGCGCGCCGTCGTCCGAGAGCGCCTCGCCGACCACGACGCCCACCACGAGCAGCAGCGCGACACCGACGCCGAGCTCCGAGGCCCCGGCGCCGAGTTCGTCCGAAGCTCCGGCGCCGCCTCCGAAGCCGGCCGATCCGCCCAAGCCCGCCGACCCGCCGCCTGCCTCGAACGGTGACACTTCGCTCGCGGGACAGGTCGTCGCGTTGGTGAACAAGGAGCGCGCGAAGGCGGGCTGCGGCGCTGTCAGCAACGAAAGCCACCTCGCGCTCGCCGCGTCGAGGCACAGCGACGACATGTCGGACCGTGACTACTTCTCGCACACCACACCCGAGGGTGTCACCTTCGACCAGCGCATCCGCAACGCCGGCTACTCGCGGCCGGGTGCGGAGAACATCGCGAAGGGCTCACGCACGCCCGAGCAGACCATGCAGATGTGGATGAACTCCAGCGGTCACCGCCAGAACATCCTCAACTGCTCGCTGACCAAGCTCGGCGTCGGCGTCGCCACCGACGGCTGGCTCTGGACCCAGGACTTCGGTTACTGATTCCAGCGCTCTGACAGGTCGCCGTAGCGGCGCAGGACGCTGGCGCGCAGGTCCGGATCGGTGCGCGGCACCGGCTCGATGAAGACCTCGGTGACGTCCGAGAACCGCAGCTGCAGCTCGGCCGCGAGACGCACGCAGGCGTGTTCGACGTCCGAGGCGCCCAGCGCGTCGTCGAAGTCGACGCGGGTGCAGACGAGCACGCTGTCGGTGCCCAGCAACATGGTCTGCAGGTCGACGACCGCCTCGATCTCCGGCGCGGCGGCGAGGTGATCGCGGATGCCGCGCACCATCACCGGGTCGGCCTGCCTGCCGATGAGCAGGCCGCGGTTGGTGCGGCCGAGGATGTACGCGACCACGGCGAGCAGCGCGCCGATGCACACCGAGGCGATGCCGTCCCACACCTGCGAGCCGGTGAGCTGGTGCAGCCCGATCCCGGCGAACGCGATCAGCAGGCCGATCAGCGCGGCCGAGTCCTCGAACAGCACGGTCTTCGACGTCGGGTCGTCGACCATGCGCAGGTGCTGGCCGAACGAGCGGTTCTCCTCGGCCGCGTCCGCGCGGGTCTGGCGCACGGCCTGGACCCACGAGACCGACTCCATCGCGAACGCGAGCGCGAGCACGATGTAGCCGACGATCGGGCTCGCCTGCTCCTCCTCGTGGCCGAAGATGGTCGCGAAGCCTTCGTAGAACGAGAACATCGCGCCGGACGCGAAGATCGAGACGGCCGCGAGCAGCGACCAGAAGTAGCGCTCCTTGCCGTAGCCGAAGGGGTGCATGCGGTCCGGTGGGCGCTCCGAGCGCCGCAACGCCGTCAGCAGCAGCACCTCGGTGATCGTGTCGGCGACCGAGTGCGCGGCCTCCGACATCATCGCGCCGGAGCCGGTGATCAGGCTCGCGACGAACTTCATGATGGCGATCGCCAGGTTGACGCCGCCCGCCAGCACGACGGTCAGCGTGCTTTCGCCGGCAGGGCCGTTCTCGTCACTCACACGGTGATCGTAGGACTCAGAGGCGCTGCAGGCCGCGCAGAACGCGTTCCATCATGGCGAGCGCGGGGCGGCCCTCGACGGTGGTGCTCGTTTCGTGGACGTTGACCAGGCCGAGTTCGGCCATATCGCCCAGCAGCACCCTGGCCACCCCGAGCGGGACGGCCAGGTTCGCCGCGATCTCCGCAACCGACCGCGGCCGCTCGCAGATGGAGCGCACCGAATGGAACTCGCCGCTGAGGCGCGACGCGGCCCACGGCGCGTCGACGCGCGTGGAGATCATCGCCTCGATCGCGAGGTGGAGCTTGGGTTTCGTGCGGCCACGGGTGAGCACGTACGGCCGGACGCGCGGGCCGGAGTCGGGCAGCTCGATGTACTCCGGCGGGGGAGCCGGTTCGGGCTTGCGTACCGAGGGCACGGGAGCTCGAACCGGCTCGTCCGTCGTCTGCTGGGCCGGGAAGCGCGCGCCGACACGGCCGACGGCGTCGCGCCGCCGATGGTGGGCGACCTTCACCGGCTCCTCGTCGGCGAAACGGGCACGAAGCTTGTCCGACGGGAACCGCGCGCCGACCAGCGCGCCGTCGGGCATTTTCGCTTCGTGATCATCCGCCATCTTCGCCGCCTTTTTCGCGCGTTTAAAACGGACCTCGCAGGCGGCTCCGGCAACGAGGAAAATTCAGGATACGCGATAAGTCGATTCCGCCAAATGGATTCCGCTTGCTACGAACAGGTGATTATCGGGTCGGCCCAGTCCGCGTGGTCGTAGTCGATGCCGTCACCGGCGTTGGAAACCACGAGACGTAACCGCTGAGCGCCGGAAATATCAGCGGAGAGTTGTTTTCCGGCCGAAGCTCCCGTGAGGACTCCGCTGTCGGCGACTTTTCTGGTACCCGCGTACACCTCGAAAACGACACTTGCCCGATTTGACGGACTTTCGTCGTCGACGCCGACGGTCGCTTCGAACCGGCTGCAGCGACCGTCCACGTAGTACGTCAGGTCACTGCGGGCGTGCGTGCCGATGCCCTTGCCGAAGGTCGTGCCGTTGATGGTGAGAGTGCGGCCGTCGCCTGCGGGCTGCTCGCCGTTGCTGCGGTCCTTTTCGATCGGTCCCCAGCCGTTGGACCACGTTTCTGTCGGAAGATCGGAAATAGACGTCCGGCCATTCGGCGGAACGCTGAGCGTGCCTTGTTTGCTGACGCGGTAGACGACGGTCCCGTGCGCCGGAACCGAGGCGCTGATCGCGCTCGTCGTCGTGCTGGTCGCCTTGGACCAGAGGTCCTTGAGCCCGTACTGCGACGCGCCGCCGATCCCGATTTCCGCGGTGGTGGTGCTGATCGTCGCCGCGGAGCCGTTCTCGTTGAACAGCGCGACGGCGACGTCACCGTTCGTCAGCGGCTTCGCGATCACGTAGGTGCCGCCGGAGGCCTTGACCTGGCGCCCCTGCACGCCGCGCGGGTCCTGGTCGAGCGCGATCACGTCCTTGTTGAGCAGCGTCTGGAAGTTCTCGGCGGAGATGTTCGACAGGTTCGCGCCGATGAGCAGCGGCGCGGACATCATCGACCAGAGGCTGAAGTGGCTGCGGTACTCGGCCGTCGTCATGCCGCCGTTGCCGACCTCGAGCATGTCCGGGTCGTTCCAGGCGCCGGGTTTCGCATAGGGCGCAAGGGAAAGGTTGCGCTTGAAGATGCCGAGCATGCTCGACCAGTTGTCCGAGATGTCGCCCGTGGTGCGCCAGGAGTTGCCGACGTTCTGCGCCCAGTTCCACGGGCTGTTCTCGCCCCACTCGCAGATCGAGAACACGATCGGCCGCCCGGTGGCCTTGAGCGCGTCCCGCATTTTCGTGTAACGCTGGACGGCGTCTACTCCTTGATTGTTGCAATTGTCGTACTTCAGATAGTCGACACCCCAAGAAGCGAACAGGTTCGCATCGCGTTGCTCATTGTTCAAGCCGCCGGGGAACCCCAGCGTATCGCACGTTTTTGTACCGGCGCTCGTATATATCCCGAATTTAAGGCCCTTGCTGTGCACGTAGTCGGCGACATATTTGATGCCGCGCGGGAACCTGACTGGATCCGGCTCCAGGTCACCCTGGGCGTTGCGCTGCGGCTTGGCCCAGCAGTCGTCGAGATTGACGTAGGTGTACCCGGCGTCCTTCAGGCCCTTGCTGACGAACGTGTCGGCGGTGGCGAGCACCATCGCCTCGTTGAACTCGGCGCGGCAGTGCGTCGTGTTCCAGTTGTTGAACCCCATCGGCGGGGTCAGCGCTAGATCATTCTCGAGTGCCTGCGCCGGCGTGGACACGAGCGCGAGCGTGGTGGTCACAACGGACAGTGCGACAACGAACTTCCGTGACATACCCCGAACGTAAGCAGCCCACCCACCCGCGACCAGCCGCCAACCAGGTGGTGGCCTAGACCAATTATATGATCATATCTCAGACCCCACCCAGGAAAGCCCGAAAGCCACTTTCGTCAGGTGTTATCTGACGAAAGTGGCTTTCGGGCTATAAGACCTGCCGGAAGTGGCTTTCGGGCTTCGGCGGGCGGGCTAGACCTCCGCTGGGGTGGTGGAGGCGGGCTTGGGGTCGCCGCGCTTGACGGCGGTGAGCAGGAGCTGGGCCACGTCGATGACCTCGACGTTTTCGCTCGCGAGGCCGTCGCTCTGGCGTGAGGTGACGCCGTCGGTGAGCATGACGCGGCAGAACGGGCAGCCGGTCGCGATCTTCGTCGGGGCGGTGCCGAGTGCCTCGTCCACGCGCTCGATGTTGATGCGCTTGCCGATCTTCTCTTCCATCCACATGCGCGCGCCACCGGCGCCACAGCACATCGAGCGGTCGCCGTGGCGCGGCATCTCGCGCAGTGTCGCGCCCGAGGACTCGACCAGCTCACGCGGAGCGTCGTAGACCTTGTTGTGGCGGCCGAGGTAGCACGGGTCGTGGTACGTGACGTCCTCGGCGATCGGGGCCACCGGGGTCAGGTGCTTCTCGCGCACGAGGCGGTTGAGCAGCTGGGTGTGGTGTACGACGTCGAACTGGCCGCCGAGCTCCGGGTACTCGTTCGCGAGCGTGTTGAAGCAGTGCGCACAGGTCACGACGACCTTGCGGGCCTGGCGCTCGCGGCCCTCGAAGACCGAGTTCAGCACCTCGACGTTCTGCTGCGCGAGCATCTGGAAGAGGAACTCGTTGCCCGCGCGCCGCGCCGGGTCGCCGGTGCAGGTCTCCTCGGAGCCGAGCACCGTGTACTTGACGCCCGCGATGTGCAGCAGCTCCGCGACCGCGCGGGTGGTCTTCTTCGCGCGGTCCTCGAACGCGCCGGCACAGCCGACCCAGAACAGGTACTCGGCGTCGCCGAGCTCGCCGTCGAACACGGGCACCTCGAAGTCGAGGTCCTCGGTCCACGCCAAGCGGTCCTTGGCGTTCTGGCCCCACGGGTTGCCCTTGTTCTCCAGGTTCTTGAACATGCCGTTGAGCTCGGTCGGGAACGACGACTCGATCATCACCTGGTAGCGGCGCATGTCGACGATGTGGTCGACGTGCTCGATGTCCACCGGGCACTGCTCGACGCAGGCGCCACAGGACGTGCACGACCACAGCACCTCGGGGTCGATGACGCCGTTCTCCTCGACGCCGCCGATCAGCGGGCGCTCGGACTCGGCCAGCGCCAGCACGTCGATGCCGGCGTGCGGGTTGTCGCCGGTCAGGCCGATCTCGTCGCCGGCCATGTCGCGCTTGCCGCCCGCGAGCAGGTACGGCGCCTTCGCGTACGCGTGGTCGCGCAGCTGCGTGATGACCAGCTTCGGCGACAACGGCTTGCCGGTATTCCACGCCGGGCACTGCGACTGGCAGCGGCCACACTCGGTGCAGGTCGAGAAGTCCAGCCAGCCCTTCCAGGTGAAGTCCTCGATCTTGCCGACGCCGAAGGTGTCCTCGTCGGGGTCGGCCTCCTCGAGGTCGAGCACCTTGCCGCCGCTCATCATCGGCTTGAGCGCGCCCAGCGCGACGCCGCCGTCGGCCTCGCGCTTGAAGTAGATGTTGAAGAAGGCGCTGAACCGGTGCCACGCGACACCCATCGTCATGTTCTTCGACACGACGTACACCCAGACCATGGCGCTCATCAGCTTGACGAACGCGAACACCGAAACGAGCGCGGCGCTCGACGGCAGCAGGTGCCCGAGCGGCACCGACGCGAACGCGGCCCAGACCGGGCCCTCGTGCACACCCATCGCGGACTTCGCGGCGCGGACGCCGATGATGCCGAGGCCTTCGATGATGACGACGGCCTCGACGAAGTACGCGGCCTTGAAGTCGGAGCCCGCGAACCGGGAGAGCCGGTCGGCGCGCCTCGGGTGGTTCAGCTGGCGGATGATCACCAGCGCCACGCCACCGACGATGGTGCCGACGCCGAGGATCTCCATCAGGAGGCTCCACAGCGACCAGTCCTCGAGGATCGGCCAGCCCCAGGTCGGCACGAACACCTCGCCGTACGCCTCGAACAGCGCGAGCGAGCCGATCAGGAAGCCCCACATCACGAGCCAGTGCCACGGCGCGACCTGGCGGACCTTCGCCATCCGCGTATGCGCGGCGAACTCCTTGATCAGCGTTTTCAACCGGGGCGCGAACGGCCCGTTGCGGGTCGCGTCCGGCTGGCCGAGACGGATCGTGCGGATCATCCGCATGATCGTCATGACGAACATGCTCCAGGCGACGACGCTGACCGCGAGCGCGATCCCGCCGAGCGTCAGTTGTACAGCGCCCATGATCGGGTGCCTTTCGTCCGGATGTGGTGGTGGGGGGAGCGTAGTACTGCTTACCGATGAGTAACTGATTAGCGACGCCTAAGTCCCACCGATGTGGTGTACGACTCGCTCGCTTTTGGGACGATCGTTCAGGTAGTTTGACCGGTGTGGGTTACTTACTGCTGGCTCTGGCGATCGCGGCCGAGGTGTCCGCGACGGTCTCGCTGAAACTGTCGGAGGGCTTCTCCAAGCTGGGTCCGTCGATCATTGTGGTCGCTGGGTACGCCATTGCCTTCCTGGCGCTGGCACAGGTCTTGAAGTCTGGGGTCCCGATAGGGGTCGCTTACGCCATTTGGGCGGCCGCCGGGGTGGCGCTGGTGGCCATCATCGGCGTGTTGTTCTTCCGCGAGTCGATGAACGCGACCATGGTCGCCGGGCTCGCGCTGGTGATCGGCGGTGTGGTGCTGCTGCAGGTCGGGGGCGCGCATTGAGGAGTCAGCTCGACGGCCGCAAGGTGCGCGGCGAGAAACGGCGTGAGGAGCTCATCGCGGCGGCGCTGCGTGTCATCGAGCGCGACGGCGTCGCGGGCGTCACCCATCGGACGGTCGCGGCCGAGGCCGGCGTCCCGACGACGTCGACGACGTACCACTTCTCCAGCCTCGACGACCTGCTGATCGCGACCCTGATCTCGTGCGCGCGCGACATGGCGACCGAGGTCTACTGGATGATCGACCGCGCACGCTCCCGCGGCAGCGGCGGCGCGTCCGAGGTCGCCGGGCTGCTGGCCGAGGCGCTCGGCCCGCGCCGCGGCCGCACGATGGCCGAGTACGAGCTGTACCTGCTGGCCGCGCGCCGCCCGGAGCTGCGCCCGGCCGCGCGGCGCTGGCTCGACGTGCTGACCTCGATGGTCCGCCACGACGACGAGATCGCGTTCCGCGCGTTCCTCGCCGGGATCGACGGCCTGCTGATGCAGGGCCTGATCGACGACGAGCCGCCGTCGGCCGCCGAGCTCAAGCCGGTCGTCGAGTACCTCCTCAAGCCCCGCTAAATCCGTCGCCCTGATCAACAGGGCCGCGTTAGGTTCGCGGGCATGGGGAACATCGAGATCACCGACGACCGCACCAGGGTCGACTTCGACGTCGTGTGGAAGTTCATGTCCACCGAGGCGTACTGGGGTCAGTGGCGTACCCGCGAGCAGATCGAGACGCAGGTCCGCGACGCCTGGCGAGTCGTCGCCGCTTTCCAGGACGGCCAGATGATCGGCTTCGCGCGCGCGTTCTCGGACGGGCTAGCCACGGCTTATCTCGCGGACGTGTTCGTCGTCGAGCACGCGCGTGGCCAGGGCGTTTCCAAAGCCTTGGTACGCCGGATGATCGACGAAGGCCCAGGCGCGGCCATGCGCTGGATGCTGCACACCAAGGACGCGCACGGCCTGTACGCGCAGTTCGGCTTCGCGAAGCCTGACGAGACCTACCTCGAACGGCCCTCTAGCCGAGCTTGAGGTCCTGCTCCTCGTTCGCGGCCAGCAGCAGCGAGATCCGGGTCGCGCCCGCGCGCGCCGCCTGCTCCAGCAGGGGACGGCGGTTGTGGAACTCGTGCGCGGGCACCGAAAACGCGACCGCGCCGGCCACCTGACCGGCCGTGTCGTATACCGGGGCCGACACGCAGGCGATCTCGGGCCGGAACTCCTCGACCTCCATCGCCATGCCGACCCGCGCGACCTCCGCGAGCTCGGCGTCGAGGTCGTGGACGCGGACCGTGGTGCGCTCGGTCAGCTTCGCCATTCCGGCGCCAGCCAGGTATTCGCGGCGTTCGCGCTGGCCGAGTGAGGCGAGCATGGCCTTGCCGAAGGCGGTCGCGTGGACGGCCTCGTGGAAGCCGAAGTCGAGTGGCTTGGCACGGGGGAACTCCGGGGAGTCCGCGACCGCGGCGACGACGACCTGGGTGTCGCGGAAGACGCTGTAGTAAGCGGCCGCGCGGGTGCGCTGATGGAGTAGTCGTAGCTCGTCGCGCAGGTTGTCGCCGACGTCGAGCTCCTCGCACAGCTTTTGGTACAGGCCGCCGACCTTGTAGCCGAGCCCGAAGCCACGTCCGTGCCCGAGCCGGATGAGGTATCCCTCGTGCGTCAACGTGTTCAGCAAGTGATACGTCGTCGAAAGCTTGTATCCGGCTCGGCGCGCCACTGCCTTGGCGGTGATCCCGTCGCCTTCCGAGGCGACGATCTCCAGCACGCGCAAGGCACGTTGGGCCGAGCCGATGAGTCCGCTTGGTTCCCTGAGACCGTCCGGCACTCAATAACCGTACAGGGCTGGCGAGTGATGCCGACGGTGAGAACCGTCGGCATCACAACGGACCTAGGCCTCGTAGACCGCCATGATGGTCGCGCGGCCGAGCGAATGCATGAAGAGGTTGAAGCCGAGGAACGCCGGCGTCGCCGACTCGTCGACGTCCAGTTTCTCCACGTCAACGGCGTGCACGACGAAGAAGTACCGGTGCTGGCCGTGGCCGGAAGGCGGCGCGGCGCCGAGGTACTGCGCGACGCCGCCGTCCCCCTTGAGCGTGACGGAACCCTCGGGAGGCTCGCCGCCGGTGGCGATCTCGGTGACGGACACGGGGATGTTGGCCACCGCCCAGTGCCAGAAACCGCTGGCGGTCGGCGCGTCGGGGTCGAAGCAGGTGATGGCGAAGCTCTTGGTCTCCGCCGGGAAGTCCGCCCATGCCAGATGCGGCGACACGTCTTCACCGCCCGCGCCGAAGATGCCGCTCAGCTGCGGCTTCGCCAGCGTCTCGCCGTCGGCGATGTCGTTGCTGCGCAAGCTGAAGGACGGCACGGGGGGCAGGAAGTCGTACGGGTTGGGCGCCTGCGGCATGAGTTACCTCCTGATCACGGGACTTCGAGGGTAGCCCTGGGGAGCGTCTCAGGGACGAATACGGGGGTTACCCGGATGTGAGCACCAGCGTCACCCCTTTAGCGTCTTGCTGCGAGGGAACCTGCACTGGAGGGACTGAAGAATATGGCACGCCCCGCGTTGGCACTGGGTGGAATCGCACTGATCGGGCTCGGGGTGGTCATGGGCTTCGGGTGGTGGTGGCCGTCGTCGGCCGAGGCGAGCGGCGAGGTCGGCGCGCCGATCCGCGAGGTCCGCATCGACAACGACAACGGCACCGTGAAGGTGCACGCGGCCAACGTCACCCAGACGACGGTCCGCCAGAGCTTCTCCTATCAGTGGAGCAAGCCGGGCGACGCCTACAAGGTCGACGGCGAGCGGCTCGTGCTCGGCTCGTGCGGCTGGAACTGCTCCGTCGACTACGACGTGACCGTTCCGCTCAACACCAGCGTCACCGGCCACGTCGACTCCGGCGGCATCGAGCTGACCGGCGTGGCGAGCGCCGATGTCAAGGCGGACTCTGGCTCCGTCAAGATCACCGACGTCGCTGGCCTGGTCAAGGTCAACGTCGACTCCGGTGACATCGACCTGAGCGGGATCGGCCAAGACATCGAGGTCAAGACCAGCTCCGGCTCGATCAGCGGCGACCGGCTGCGCGGTAAGGCCGAGGCGAAGACGGACTCTGGCAGCATCAAGCTCAGCCTGGACACCGCGCAGGACGTCACCGCGCGGACGGACAGCGGCAGTGTGAAGATCACCGTGCCGAAGGACCGTTACCAGGTCAAAGGCAGCACCGACAGCGGCTCGCGTGACATCGACGTGGTCAACGACCCGTCGGCTCCGCGGACGCTGCAGCTCGACACGGACAGCGGCAGCGTCACCGTCCACGTTGCCTGATAAGCCTTATCAAGAGGGGAAATCGTGAAGAAACTGCTCTTCGCAGCGGCTGGCGTTGCTGGGGTGCTCGCGCTCTCGGGGTGCGGCGTGGCGACCGAGAAGATCGACGATGGGGGTCCGATCGCCGAGCAGGTGAACTCGGTCCGGTTCGACGTGCCGGTCGGCGACGTGCACGTCCGCGTCGAGGACGGCGCGCCGGTCAGCGTGCGCCGCAAGATCACCTTCAAGGTCAGCAGGCCCGGCCAGACCTACCGGGTCGAGAACGGCGCGCTGGTGCTCGGCGGCTGTGGTGAGAACTGCGGGATCGTCTACGACGTGGTGCTGCCGCGCGAGCTGGCGATCACCGGGGTCACCGGCACCGGTCAGGTGCAGATCGATCGCGCGGTGAACGTCGACGTCCGCAGCGACGTCGGCGACATCAAGGCCTATCACGTCTCGGGGGTGCTGAAGGCCCGCGTGCACACCGGTCACATCGACATGAGCCTCAGCAAGCCGGGTGGCGTGTGGGCGTTGGCCGACGTCGGCGACGTCACGGTCACCGTGCCGTCCGGCGGCTACCGGCTGAAGGCGAACGTCGAGGTCGGCAAGACCCAGATCACCGTGCCCGACGACCAGAGCTCGCCGAACGAGCTCGACGTGCGCACCAGCACCGGCACCGTGACGGTGAAGCCGGCATGATCCGTGCGCTCGCACTGACCCTGCTCGCCCCCGTCGCGCCGGCGGCCGCGCCCGCGCTGGACTGGCAGCCCTGCCCGACCCCGCTGTTCTCACAGCTGGTGTGCGCGAACGTCCCGGTGCCGCTCGACTGGGCCAAGCCGGACGGCGCGAAGATCTCGATCCGCGTGTCCAAGCTGCCCGCCTCTGGCGACCGCATCGGCTCGCTGCTGACGAACCCCGGCGGACCGGGTGGCGAAGGCGCCGGGGCCATCGGCCGCGGTGAGCTTGGCACGACGACACCCGAGTTCGCCGAGCTGCGGAAACGGTTCGACTTCATCGGCTTCGATCCGCGCGGCGTCGGCGAGAGCACGCCGAAGATCCAGTGCGATCCGGCGAAGCTGTACGACCCGTCGATCGGCATGTTCCCCGGCGACAATGCCGCCTACCAGCGGCTTCTCGACCTGAACCGTGCCGGGGGCAAGGAATGTCTCGCGCGCACCGGGCCCGCCGCCGAGCACGTCGACACCGTCAGCGTCGCCGACGACATCGACGCCATCCGCCGCGCGCTCGGCGAAGCGAAGATCTCCTGGCTGGGCGTTTCGTATGGCAGCGAGGTCGGCGCGACCTACGCGGCGAAATACCCGTCACGGGTGCGCGCCGCGGTGCTCGACGGCGCCGTCGACCACTCACGTTCGATGCGGCTGACGATCCTCGACGAGGCCATCGCCGGCGAGGACTCGCTGCATCGCTTCGCGGCCTGGTGCCAGACCACCGATGAGTGCGCGCTGCGCGGCCAGGACGTCATCGCCCGCTATGACCAGGTCATGCGGGACCCGCGGGCGGAGCGGCTCGCGAACGGCTTCTATGGCGGGCTGATCCTCAAGCAGGCCTGGCCGCCACTGTCGAAGATGCTGGCGGCCGCCACGGGCGAGCAGCCGGATCTGGAGCCGTTCCTGGAGCTTTCGTCGCTGGGCAAGGCGGACAGCTCGTCCTTCCGGGTGATCGGCTGCCACGACTTCCCGTCGCCGTTCACCGGCCCAGCCGACCTGCGTGCGTCGGCGAGCCTTGTGCGGAAACTCGCGCCGCACACCTGGCACTACTCGGAGATGTGGGAGCTGTCCGCAGGCTGCGCGGGGTGGCCGATCAAGGCCCAGTACCCGACCCGGCCGGAGCGGATCCGCGACGTGCCGCCGATCTTGGTCGTCGGCGGTGAGCACGACCCGTCGACCCCGCTCGTGTGGGCACGCGGACTGGTCTCCCGGATCTCCGGAGGGCACCTCCTGACCTACGCCGACGATGGGCACACCGGCCTCTACAACTCGGCCTGCGTGCGAGTCCAGGAAGCGAAATACCTGGTCAGCGGGGTTGTCCCGGATCACAGCACGAGTTGCTGACCGGCTCGGGAACAACCGGCGGCACCCGCTCGTTGACCCGGCAAGAAGGTTGAGTCCAGCCCACTCAAGTCTGGCTTGACGGACATGGCAGACTCTCTTCGGAAACTTGAGCGTATGCCGCTCAATGCACACCAGCAGTCGTACACAGGAGGAGTAGGAAAATGGCACGAGCGGTCGGCATCGACCTCGGCACGACCAACTCGGTCGTCGCCGTCCTGGAGGGCGGCGAGCCGACGGTCATCGCCAACTCCGAAGGTTCCCGCACCACCCCGTCCATCGTCGCCTTCGCCAAGAACGGCGAAGTGCTGACCGGGCAGCCCGCCAAGAACCAGGCTGTGACGAACGTCGACCGCACCATCCGGTCCGTCAAGCGGCACATCGGCACCGACTGGAAGACCGAGATCGACGGCAAGGCCTACACCTCGCAGGAGATCTCCGCCCGTGTGCTGATGAAGCTCAAGCGTGACGCCGAGGCGTACCTGGGCGAGGAGATCACCGACGCGGTGATCACCGTCCCCGCGTACTTCGAGGACGCGCAGCGCCAGGCCACCAAGGAGGCCGGGCAGATCGCGGGCCTGAACGTGCTCCGCATCGTCAACGAGCCGACCGCGGCCGCGCTGGCGTACGGCCTGGACAAGGGTGAGAAGGAACAGACCATCCTGGTCTTCGACCTCGGTGGCGGCACGTTCGACGTCTCGCTGCTGGAGATCGGTGAGGGCGTCGTCGAGGTCCGCGCGACCTCCGGTGACAACCACCTCGGTGGCGACGACTGGGACGAGCGCATCGTCACCTGGCTGGTCGACAAGTTCAAGGCGTCCAGCGGCATCGACCTGACCAAGGACAAGATGGCGCTGCAGCGCATCCGCGAGGCCGCGGAGAAGGCGAAGATCGAGCTGTCCAGCTCGAACAGCGCCGGCATCAACCTGCCGTACATCACGGTCGACGCCGACAAGAACCCGCTGTTCCTCGACGAGCAGCTCTCCCGCGCCGAGTTCCAGAAGATCACCAACGACCTGCTGGAGCGCACCCGCAAGCCGTTCAACGACGTCATCCGCGACGCGGGCGTCTCGGTCGGCGAGATCGACCACGTCGTCCTCGTCGGTGGCTCCACCCGCATGCCTGCCGTGTCCGACCTGGTCAAGGAGCTGACCGGTGGCCGCGAGCCGAACAAGGGCGTCAACCCGGACGAGGTCGTCGCCGTCGGCGCCGCGCTGCAGGCCGGTGTGCTCAAGGGTGAGGTCAAGGACGTCCTGCTGCTCGACGTGACCCCGCTGTCGCTGGGCATCGAGACCAAGGGCGGCGTCTTCACCAAGCTCATCGAGCGCAACACCACGATCCCGACCAAGCGCTCGGAGATCTTCTCCACCGCGGACGACAACCAGCCGTCGGTGCAGATCCAGGTGTTCCAGGGCGAGCGTGAGATCGCCGCGCAGAACAAGAAGCTCGGCATGTTCGAGCTGACCGGCCTGCCGCCTGCCCCGCGTGGCGTGCCGCAGATCGAGGTCACCTTCGACATCGACGCCAACGGCATCGTGCACGTCCTCGCCAAGGACCTCGGCACGAACAAGGAGCAGTCGATGACGATCACCGGCGGCTCCGCGCTGCCGAAGGAAGACATCGAGCGGATGGTCAAGGACGCCGAGGAGCACGCGGAGGAGGACAAGAAGCGCCGCGAGGAGGCGGAGACCCGCAACCAGGCGGAGACGCTGGTCTACCAGACCGAGAAGTTCGTCAAGGACAACGAGGACAAGCTGCCCGAGGAGCTCAAGGGCAAGGTCAAGTCCGCGATCGACGAGGCGAACGAGGCGCTCAAGGGCACCGACTCGGCCAAGATCCGCGAGTCCATCGAGAAGCTGAACACCGCTTCGCAGGAGCTGGGTACCGCGCTGTACGCGAACGCCCAGGCCGCCCCGGGTGCCGAGGGCGCCGCCGCCGGTGGCGAGGCGCCGAAGGCCGACGCCAAGGCCGATGACGACGTCGTCGACGCCGAGATCGTCGACGACGAGAAGCCGGGGGCCGAGAAGAAGTGACCGGACGCCACGAGGAATCCGAAGACAGGGGTCCCGAGGAGCCCGTCGTGGTGCGGGACCGGCGCAGGATCGACCCGGAGACGGGCGAGGTGCGCGAGCACCAGCCGCAGCACGAGGCCCCGGTGGAACACGCCGGGCCCTCGCTCGGTGAGTCCATTGTGGACGAAGCGGTGTCCGCGACCTCCGGTGTCGAGAAGGAGCTGGCCGAGCGCACGGCCGACCTGCAGCGCCTGCAGGCGGAGTACGCCAACTACCGCAAGCGGGTCGACAGGGACCGCGAGCAGGTCGTCGCGAACGCGAAGGCCTCGGTCGTGAACGACCTGCTCCCGCTGCTCGACGACCTCGAGCGGGCGGCCCAGCACGGCGACCTGACCGGCGCGTTCAAGGCGGTCGGCGACAAGCTGGTCGCCGGGCTCCAGCGCGCGGGCCTCGAGTCGTTCGGCGCCGAGGGCGAGGCCTTCGACCCGAGCGTGCACGAGGCCGTGCAGCACAACACGTCCCCGGACGTCGACGGCCCGACGGTCACCATCGTCATGCGCCGCGGCTACAAGTTCGGCGAGCGGGTGCTGCGCGCGGCGCTGGTCACGGTCACCGACCACGAGCCCGCGGCCGCCGCGCCGCCGGTGGACGCGCCCGTCGAGGGACAGCTGCCGATCGACGCCGAGTTCGTCGATGAGAACAACCGCTAAGAGCAAGAGAGGAGGAGACGCCTGACATGAGCAGCCCGCGGGAGTGGATCAGTAAGGACTTCTACCGTGAGTTGGGCGTCTCCTCCGACGCCACCGCGGACGAGATCAAGAAGGCGTACCGCAAGCTGGCGAAGGAGAACCACCCCGACGCCAACCCGGGCAACGCCGAGGCCGAGAAGAAGTTCAAGGCCGTCTCCGAGGCGCACGGTGTGCTGTCCGACCCGGCGAAGCGCAAGGAGTACGACGAGGCCAAGCGCCTGTTCGGCTCCGGCGGTTTCGGTGGGTTCGGCGGTGGCCAGAGTGGCGGCTTCGACGTCGGCGACATCTTCGGTGGCGCCGCCGGTGGCCAGCAGCAGGGCGGCTTCGGCGGGCTCGGCGACATACTCGGCGGCTTGTTCGGCCGGGGCAGGTCGGCGGGCGCGACGGCGAACCGGCCGCAGCGTGGCGCCGATGTCGAGACCGATGTCCGCATCGATTTCGTCGAGGCGGTCAAGGGCGCGACGCTGCCGCTGCGGCTCTCGAGCCCTGCGACGTGTTCGACCTGTGGTGGCAACGGCGCCAAGCCGGGCACTACGCCGCGCACCTGCCCGACCTGTTCCGGGTCGGGGCTGGTGAGCCGCAGCCAGGGTTCGTTCGCGTTCTCGGAGCCGTGCCGCGACTGCCGTGGCCGCGGCACGATCATCGACGACCCCTGCCCGGAATGCGCGGGTGAGGGCATCAGCTCGAAGACGCGCACGCTGACCGTCCGCATCCCGCCAGGGGTGAGCGACGACCAGCGCATCCGGCTGGCAGGCCAGGGCGAACCGGGCCGGGGCGGCGCTCAGGCGGGCGATCTGTACGTGCGCGTGCACGTCGCGGATCACCCGGTGTTCGGCCGCAAGGGGCTGGATCTGACCATCACCGTCCCGGTCGCTTTCACCGAGCTCGCGCTCGGTGGCACCATCACGGTGCCGACGCTGGACGGCCGGGTCTCGATCAAGGTGCCGTCCGGCACGGCGAGCGGGCGCACCTTCCGCGCCCGCGGCAAGGGCATCACCAAGCGGGACGGCGCCCAGGGCGACCTGCTCGTGACCGTGCAGGCGTCCGTGCCGTCCAAATTGGACGATGCGGCGCGTGAGGCACTCGAGGCGTACGCCAAGGCGATGGCCGAGCACGACCCAAGGCCGGAGATCACCGAACTGCTTCGGGAACGAGGTGCGTGATGCTGGGTGGAATGCCATCAGGGGCTGACGAGGACACCCCCGTCTTCGTCATCTCGGTCGCGGCTCAGCTTTCCGGTCTGCACGCGCAGACACTCCGCTCGTACGACCGGCTCGGGCTCGTCTCGCCCGGCCGTACGAGCGGCGGCGGCCGCCGTTACTCCATGCGCGACATCGCGTTGCTCCGTGAGGTCCAGCGACTGTCCCAAGAGGACGGTGTGAACCTCGCGGGCATCAAGCGCATCATCGAGCTGGAGAACATGGTCGACGCGCTGCGCGACCGCGTGGCCGCGCTCACCGACGAACTGGCCGCCGCCTACGCCGCGGCCCAGAACACGGCGGCCTCGGTCCACGCGTCCTACCGCCGCGACCTGGTCCCCATGCCCCAGACCGCCCTGGTGGTCTGGAAGCCCAAAAAGCGGGGATAAAGCGGGCTTTATATCGGGGTGCTTTTCCCCGATATAAAGCCCGCTTTATCCCGACCCGGTCTCAACCTCAGCGCAGATGCTGGCCGAAGAAGGTCGTGACCCGGCGCCAGGCGTCTTCGGCCGATTCGGCGTGGTGGCCGGGTGCCGCCTTGACGACCTTGCTCAGCGCGCCGAGGCGGGGCTTGGTCGCGAAGCCGTGGCCCGCTTCGGGGTACTCCTTCACGTCGGCCGTGACGCCGCGGTTGAGCAGGTCCAGTTCGAGCAGCGAAGCCGCGCCCTTCAACGTGATGTCGTTCTTGCCGTAGCTCGCGACGATCGGGCAGGCGCCCTCGAAAAGGGACATGTCCTTGGGCAGGAAGCCGTAATAGGCCGCGGCCGCGTCGAATTTGCGCGACGCCGCGACGAGTGCCAGCCCGCCGCCCATGCCGAAGCCCGCCACGCCGACCTTGCTCGCGCCCTGGTCGGCCAGTAACAGGCGCGCCGCTTCGATGTCCTCGAAAGCGCGGCCCTGTGCTTCCAGCATGTTCTCGAAAACGGCTTTGCTGCTCGAAAGCCTGCCACCGCGGGAGAACAGGTCCGGCGCCAGCGCTAGATAACCCGCCGCGGCGAACCGGTCGGCGATGCCTTTGATGTCCTTGCCGAGGCCGATCGCGTCGTGGAGCACCACGACACCGGGGTAGGGCCCCGCGCCTTCGGGTTTCGCGAGATATCCGTCGATCTTGCCGTCCGCAACCGGGATCTCCACCATGTGCGAAAGGGTACGGCCGTCAGCGCCGCTCAGTCGACCGTGAACGGGTCGTAGGTAATGCGTTCTCGCGGTGTTCCACCGGATGTCAGCCGCGCGACGGTCGCCCGGACCATCGACGGTGACCCCGAAACGAGTACGTCATGGCGCTTCCACGGACCCCGTCTGCCGACCACGTCCGGCAACGTTCCTTGTTCACCTCCCGTGAGCACGTCCTCCTCGGTGACGGGCACCAGCTTCAGCCACGGGCTCGTCGCGGCGAGCGCGCGCAGTTCGCCGACGCAGTAGAGCGATTCGGGATCCGGTCCGCCGAAGAACAGGTGGACCACGGGATTTGTCTTCCACCGGGCCAAATCCTCGATGATCGCGCGCAGCGGGGCGATGCCCGTTCCGCCTGCTATGAGCAGTTGCTCCCGGCCTGTCGCCCGGCGGACGGCCAGGCTGCCGAGCGGCGGGCCGAGCTGCCACATGTCACCCGCACGGGTGTAATGACAGATCGCGCGGCTCACCCACCCGTTACGCACCGCTCGCACGTGGAACTCCAGGGTCCCGTCGTCGCGGGGCGCGTTGGCGGGTGAGAGGTACCGCCACATCCGCGGCCGTTGCGGCACCTGGACGCTGATGTGATTGCCCGCGAGATAGGGCAAGGGTTTGTCAGGTCGGACCCTGATGATCGACAGGTCCCGGTTGAGTTTGCGGTTCTCCAGCACGGTCGCCGGCCACCACGCCGGCCCGGTGTCGGCCGCCGCCGCTTCGCGCATGGCGCGGGAGATGGTGTCGTACGCGCTCGTCCACGCGTGTTCCACATCGGACGTCCACTTGTCCTTGAGGAAACGCTTCAGCGCTGCGATCAACGCGATGCCGACGGCTTCGTAGTGCTTCGACACCACGTCGAATTTCCGGTGGTCACGACCTAGTTGCCTGAGGAATGGCAACAATTCGGCGGGCTGGTCGACCATCTGGACAATGTGCACCAAGGCGTGCAGCAGCCGGTTCCGCTGCATTGCCATGTTAATCGGGAAAAGATCTCGGGTCTCTGGAGCGACGCTGAACAGGACCCCGTAGAAGTATTGGGACAGCTCCGCCGCCTGCGATTCCACGGCCGCGAAACTTTCACGAACAAGCCGTACCGTCCGATCCGCGCTCACACGTGGGAATGGCATCGGTCTTGCCGTCTGTGGAATGATCTCGTTGGCAGTCAAGATGCTCCTGATCGTCGTGCAGGCCCCGAGAGTCGACGACTGTAAACCTGTTTCACGTGCACTTGCACGATCGTGAGCGCTTTAGGCTCGAACGGACCAAGGTGTTCACAGGGAGTAGCACAGCGTAGTTCACACGCGTGCAGTAACATCTTTTTCCGCCACGAACGGTGTTTTCGCAGGTATCTGTGCGAAAGTGCTCTGATGACGGCCGAAGACCTCCTGCAATGCGCCTATGGCAGCACCGCGCGGGCCGAGCGGTTCTACCGAGAGCAACGTATAGATCATTTGAATGCGGCGATGATCGAATTCAGATGATCGAATTCATCGGGCGCATGGAAATGGCGTTCATCGCCACCGCCGGCGCGGCGGGCGACACCGAGCCCGCACGTCAGCTTGTTGTTAATCGATTTCTCCGCTGTCGCAAACACATTTCACGTCTCGTCGAAGCTTCGGCCGAGCGCGGTGACTACTTCGGAGTCCGCTCCGAGAGGTGCTCGGAGAAGAAGGCGAGCACCCTGCTCCACGCGTCCTCCGCGGACGCTTCGTGATAGCTCATCCCGGTGATCTTGGCGAGCGTGGTCATCATGCCCGGCTTCATCTGGTTCGCGAAGGAGTGCCCGCAGTCGGGGTATTCCTTGACGTCGTGCGGGATCCCGCGTGAGCTGAGCTCGTTCTCGAGCTTCGCGGCCGCACCGCGCAGCCCGAGGTCCTTCTTGCCGTAGCTCGCGACGATCGGGCAGGCGTCGTCGAGCACGGACAGGTTCTTGGGCAGGAAGCCGTAGTAGGGCGCGGAGGCGTCGAACTCGCCCGCCGCGGCGACGAGCGCGAACCCGCCACCCATGCAGAACCCGACGATGCCCACCTTTCCGGTGCAATCCGGGCGGTCGATGAGGACCTTGCGCGCGGCCTCGATGTCGTCGAAGGCCTGGCCGCTGCCCCGGAACTGGTCCCGGAACACGCCCCTGATGCAGCGCAGCGCCCCGCCGCGCGAGTACATGTTGGGGCTCAGCGCCAGATAGCCGTCCTGCGCGAACCGGTCGGTGATCCGCCGCGCGTCCTCGCCGTGCCCCAGGATGTCGTGGATGACCACGACGCCGGGAAAGGGCCCGTCGCCCTCCGGTTCCGCCAGGTAGCCCTCGATCGTGCCCTCGGAAACCGGAATCCGCACGAAATCCCCTTAGTCGATGGTGAACGGGTCGTACTGCACCTGATCCAAAGCGGTACCGGCCACGAGCATCCGCGAGACGGTCGCCCTGATCATCGCGGGCGAGCCGGACACGAGCACGTCGTGCCCGGGCCAGGCGCCGTATCGGGTGACGGCCTCGGCGAGCGTGCCGCTTTCACCGCCTGCCAGGCCAGGACCGCGTTCGATCACCGGCACCACGGTCAGCCACGGGTTCGTGGCCGCCAGCGCGCGCAGCTGTTCGAGGTCGTAGAGGTCTTCGCGGGTCTGCCCGCCGTAGAACACGCGCACCTTGGGGTTCTCGCCCCACTGCGCGAGGTCGTCGAGGATCGAGCTGATCGGCGCGATCCCGGTGCCGCCCGCGATCATCAGCACGTCGCGCCCGGCCTCGCGGTCGACCCGCATCCGCCCGAGCGGCGGGCCGAACCGCCAGATGTCACCGGACTGCGTGTGGCTGACGATCGCGCGGGACACCCAGCCACCGTCGACCGCGCGCACGTGGAACTCCATGCCGCCGTCCTCGCGCGGCGCGTTGGCAGGCGAGAGATACCGCCACAACCGGGGGCGCTGCGGGACTTCGACGCTCATGTACTGCCCCGGCAGATACGGCACCGGGTGCTCCGGCTGCAGCCGCACCAGCGCCAGGTCCCAGGTCAGCCTGCGGTGCTCGACGACGGTCGCGCTCCACGACGGCGGGTTCTGGTCGGCGGCGGCCGCGTCCTGCATCGCGCGCGCGACGATGGTGAACGCCTCCGCCCACGCGCGCTCGACCTCCGGCGTCCAGTCGGGGCCGAGGTGGTTCTTCAGCGAGGCGAGCAACGCGGTGCCCACGGCCTCGTAATGCCGGGGGATGACGCCGAACTTGCGGTGGTCACGGCCGAGCTGCTTAAGAAAAGGGACGAGGTCGTCCGGCCGGTCGACCATCTGCACGATGTGCACCAGCGCGCGGACCAGGCGGCCGCGCTGGACTTCCATGTTGATCGGGAAGAAGTCGCGGGTGGCGGGCGCGAGCGTGAAGAGCATCCCGTAGAAGAACTGGGAGATCTCGGGCAGGAACGGTTCGGCCTTGTCCCACGCATCCCGGATGAGCCCTACCATCGCCGTGACGGCGGGCGGGGCCTCCCGGTGGGTGGAAGATCGGGGAAGTGGGCTAACCGCGTCGGCTGTCATGTGTCCTATGTGTTGATCGACCGGCGTTTCCGGGCTGTCCGCAGGGTAGCCGGAGACCAGCCCTTTGCCCGCATTGTTGCTCCGTCCGGGTGTACCGAGCGTCACTCGGCGACTGGTTGCCCAGTGCAACTGGTTTACCTAAACTTGTATGATACAAGCATTATGGAGGACCCGAGATGAGCTCTGGCACTGAGAGCGAGGACGACGCCCGCGTCGAGCTCATGCGGGAGCTGAAGACCTCTTCGCAGCTCCAGCACGCCTGGTTGATGCAGGTCTGGCAGTCGAACCCCGGCCTGCACCCGGCGGCCGCCATGCTGCTGTCCGATCTCGCCAAGTTCGGCGAGTCGCGCCCGTCGGATGTCGCCAAACGCCGGATGGTCGACATCTCGGTCGTCAGCAGGCAGATCGCCCAGCTGTCCGCCGCCGGGCTGATCGACCGCCGCCCCGCGCCGGAGGACGGCAGGGCGTCGCTCATCAGCGTCTCCGCGCGTGGCCAGGAGGAGTTGCTGGTGTGGCGCGGGCGCTATCTGGACTTCATGACGCACGCGCTGGCGGGCTGGGACGCCGATCAGGTGACGGATCTGACCCAACGTCTCGCGGCGATGAACGAAGATCTACGCAAAGCCCTTGCGACCGAGGTCAAGTGCGAAGTTTCGTAACCCTACGGAGTCTGTGCCGGTGCTTTTTTCCCGGTTAGGTTTCCGGATGTGACCAGAAGCCGGGCCGCGCTGCTCATCGCGCTCGGGATCGACAACTTCGGCACGGGGCTCTTCCTGCCGCTCGTCCTGCTCTACGTCACCCGCGAGATCGGGCTGCCGCTCGGCGTCGCCGGGATGGCGATCACCGGCGGCGGGCTGGTGGCGTTCGCGGTCCCGCCGGTGGCCGGGCACCTGGTCGACTGGATCGGCCCGCGCTGGGTGGTCATCACGGCGTTCCTCGTGCAGGCGACCGGGGTTTCGCTGTACCTGGTGGCCGACGGGGTGGTCACCGTGGTCGCGGTGGCGATGATCGTCGCCGTCGGCCAGCAGCTGTTCTACTGCGCGCTCTACGTGCTCGTCGCCGACGTCGCGGGCAACGTGCCGAAGGAGCGCCCGTTCGCGCTGGTCGCGATGGTGCGGACCGCCGCATTCGGTGCGGGCGCCTTCGCCGCGGCCTTCGTGCCGTCCGGCTACCGCGTCGCGCTGGTGGGCGACGTGGTCACCTTCCTGGTCGCGGCGGGCGTGGTGGTCGCGCTCGTCGACGCGCCGCACAAGGTCGCGTGGTTCGAGAAGGTGCCGGCGAACGTGTCGAAGAACCGGCCGTATCTGGCGCTGATCCTCTTCTGCGGCCTCTTCAGCCTCTCGCTCGACTTCTTCCTCGTCGGCATGCCGGTGTTCGTGCTCGACCAGCTGCACGGCCCGAGCTGGCTGCCCGGCGCGATACTGGCGGTGTTCACGCTGTCGTTCAGCATGAGCGGCACCCTCGCGCTCCGGCACACCCGGCGGTTCACCCGAATCGGTGCGATGCGGCTCGGCTCCGGCCTCTTCGCGGCGTGGTCGGCGCTCAGTTTCGTGGCGATCTTCGTGCCGCTCGACGGGCTCCCGCTCTACCTGCTGACCGTCACGCTCGTGCTGGCAGCGGGCGAACTCGTCTTCGGCCCGCGCGGCGGCGCGCTCGCCGAAGCGGCGGCACCGCCGATGGCCCGGGGGCGTTATCTGGCCGCGTACCAGTACGCGTTCACCTTCTCGTCGGTGCTTGCCCCGGCTGTCGCGGGGTTGTTTTCGCTGGCAGTCTGGGTGCCGTGGGTGCTGGTCGCGACCTGCGCCTGCTTGGCCGTCGCCGGGCTCGGGTGGCTTGGGCCCCGGCTGCCCGAGAACGCCGTGACACCGATTCAGGGTTGAGCGGAACAGACTCAACTTTTCTGACGTTAGGGATAGCGAACAGTACTTTCGACAGAGGTGAGGGATGGACGCTTTCAACCCGACCACGAAGACCCAGCAGGCCATCTCGTCGGCCGCGCAGGCCGCCACCATGGCCGGTAACCCCTATGTCGCCGCCGCGCACCTGCTCGGCGCGCTGCTGGCGCAGGGCGAGGGCCTCACCGCGCCGCTGCTGACCGCGGTCGGGGCCGATCCGGCGCAGGTGCACAAGGAACTCGAGCCGATCATCCAGGCGCTGCCGTCGGCGACCGGCGCCACCGTGTCGAGCCCGCAGTTCGACACGCACGCCGTCAAGGCGCTGACCCATGCCCAGAAGCTCGCGACCGAACTCGGCGACGAGTACGTCTCGACCGAGCACCTGCTCGTCGGCCTCGCCACCGAGGGTGGCCCGGTGGCCGACCTGCTCCGCCGCCACGGCGCGACGCCGGACGCGCTGCGCGAGGCGTTCACCAAGGTCCGCGGCTCCGCGCGGATCACCAGCCCCGATCCGGAGAGCACCTTCAAGGCGCTGGAGAAGTACGGCGTCGACCTGACCGAGCGCGCCCGCGCCGGTGAGCTCGACCCGGTCATCGGGCGCGACACCGAGATCCGCCGTGTGGTCCAGGTGCTTTCGCGGCGCACCAAGAACAACCCGGTGCTCATCGGCGAGCCGGGCGTCGGCAAGACGGCCATCGTCGAGGGGCTCGCGCAGCGGATCGTCGCCGGTGACGTGCCGGAGTCGTTGCGTGGCAAGCGGGTCATCGGGCTGGACCTCGGCTCGATGGTCGCCGGTGCGAAGTTCCGCGGTGAGTTCGAAGAGCGGCTCAAGGCCGTGCTCAAGGAGATCACCGACTCGGCAGGCCAGGTCATCACGTTCATCGACGAGCTGCACACGATCGTCGGCGCCGGCGCGACCGGTGAGGGCGCGATGGACGCCGGCAACATGATCAAGCCGATGCTCGCCCGCGGTGAGCTGCGGATGGTCGGCGCGACCACGCTCGACGAGTACCGCCAGCACATCGAGAAGGACCCGGCGCTGGAGCGGCGCTTCCAGCAGGTGCTGGTCGGCGAACCGTCCATCGAGGACACCATCGGCATCCTGCGCGGGCTCAAGGAGCGCTACGAGGTGCACCACGGTGTCCGGATCACGGACGCCGCACTGGTCGCGGCCGCCACCCTGTCCGATCGGTACATCACCGCCCGGTTCCTGCCGGACAAGGCGATCGACCTGGTCGACGAGGCGGGTTCGCGGCTGCGGATGGAGATCGACTCCCGGCCCGTCGAGATCGACGAGGTCGAGCGCGCGGTGCGCCGGATGGAGATCGAGGAGATGGCACTGTCCAAAGAGGACGATGCAGCCTCCAAGGAGCGGCTGGCCGCGCTGCGCCACGAGCTGGCCGAGCGGCGTGAGCAGCTCACCGCGCTGACCGCGCGCTGGCAGAACGAGAAGGGCGCGATCGAGCGCGTCCGCGAGTTCAAGGAGCAGCTGGAGCAGCTGCGCGGCGAGTCGGAGCGCGCCGAGCGCGACGGCGACCTCGGCCGCGCGGCCGAGCTGCGTTACGGCCGTATCCCGGCATTGGAGAAGGAGCTCGAGGCGGCGACCGCGGCCAGCGAGACCGTCGCCCAGCAGCAGGTCATGCTCAAGGAAGAGGTCGGCGCGGACGACGTGGCCGATGTGGTCAGCGCGTGGACCGGCATTCCGGCAGGCCGCCTGCTCGAAGGTGAGACGGGCAAGCTGCTGCGGATGGAGGAGGAGCTCCAGCGCCGCGTCATCGGGCAGCCGGAGGCGGTCACCGCGGTGTCCGACGCGGTGCGCCGTGCGCGGGCCGGTGTCGCCGACCCCGACCGGCCGACCGGCTCGTTCCTGTTCCTCGGCCCGACCGGTGTCGGCAAGACCGAGCTGGCCAAGGCGCTGGCGGAGTTCCTGTTCGACGACGAGCGCGCCATGCAGCGCATCGACATGAGCGAGTACGCCGAGAAGCATTCGGTGGCCCGCCTGGTCGGCGCTCCGCCCGGCTACGTCGGCTACGACCAGGGTGGTCAGCTGACCGAGGCGGTGCGCAGGCGGCCGTACTCGGTGGTGCTGCTCGACGAGGTCGAGAAGGCGCACCCGGACGTGTTCGACGTGCTGCTGCAGGTGCTCGACGACGGACGGCTCACCGACGGTCAGGGCCGCACGGTCGACTTCCGCAACACCATCCTGGTGCTCACGTCCAACCTGGGCTCACAGTCCCTCGCGGACGCCCAGCTCGACGAGCGTGGCCGCCGGGACGCGGTGCTGTCGGTGGTGCAGCGCCACTTCAAGCCCGAGTTCCTGAATCGACTTGACGACATTGTGGTCTTCCACTCGCTCGGCACCGAGCAGTTGACGTCCATTGTGGACATTCAGATCGACAGGCTCGCGAAGCGGCTCGCGGCGCGCAGGCTCACCCTCGACGTCACGGAGGGTGCCCGCGAATGGCTGGCACTGAACGGTTTCGACCCGATCTACGGTGCGCGGCCGCTGCGTCGATTGGTCCAGTCCGCCATCGGCGACCAGCTGGCCAAGGCGCTGCTCGGCGGCGAGATCCGCGACGGCGACACCGTCCGTGTCGACATTCCGGAGCTCGAGGCGAGCGACTCGCTCGTGGTCGGACGCGTCGACTAATCCAAATGATTCAGTGCGACACTCCCCCGGCTGATCTCTTCGGAGGTGGCCGGGGGATACGCTTGTCTACGTGGGTATTCCGGCGTGGATCTGGTTTGTCATCGCCGCTGTCGCATTGGTGGCGGGGCTCGGGCTGCTAGCTGCCGACAGAGCGCGTGAAGGCTCGCGCAACCGTGAGCGGATGCGCTGGGCCGAGCTGCGCGGGTGGCAGTTCGTCGAAGAGGACGAACGGCTGCCCCAGCAGTGGCAGGGTGGCGCGCTCGGGTACTTCGGCGCCGAGGCGGCGGTCAACGTCGTCGCGGGCTCCACCTTCACCTCGGACGGACGGCGCCCGGTGTTCATCTTCGACATCGAGTCGAACGGCCAGATCCCGGCGGTCGTCGTCGCCGTGCGCTGCAACCGCGTGCACCAGACGCTGCTGGAGATGTGGCTGGCCAGCGTCCCGTTCCAGCGCGACGGCATGCCCGAGATGCTCGGCCCGATCGGCCAGCGCTACGCCTTCGCCGACGACGGCGACGCCGCCCGCCTGATCATCACCCAGGACCTGGTCGACGCCGCCGACTCGCTCGGCGGCGACGTCGGCGTCGCCTGGCTCGAGAACGAGTGGGTGCTGGCCAGCGCCGCGCCGAACGTCGGGCCGTCCAGGCTGGAGCGCCTGCTGCGCGACCTCGGCGAGATCGCCGACATCGTCGACCCGTTCGACGAGGAGTTCGGTGAGACCGGCGGCGCCACCGCCGCCGCGGACCCCGCGCCCGGCAAGCACTGGCAGGGCGAAGCCGAGCAGGTCCACTCGCCCGACCAGCACGACTCATACTGACGGGATAAAGCGGGCTTTACTCCGTGAGCGCGCAGCGCGACGCGGAGTAAAGCCCGCTTTATCCCGGCCCTGACCCCGTTACTGAGGCTGAATCTCAAGCGGCAGGCCGGTGATGCGCAGCCCGCCCGCGAGCGGAGTCTGGTCGAGCACGCCGATGCTGCCGCCGAGTTCCTGAGCGATCTTGGCGTTCTGCTGGGTCGACGGACCACCGGTCAGCGGCTGGCTGACGGCCGCGGCGCCCGTGAGGTCGGTCGCGGTGTTGGCGTTGATCGCGGCGACGTGCTCGAGGCCGAGGTCGCCGTTGAACGAGTTGCCGAGCGCCGTCTCGCTGCCTTCGACCACCCCGGGCAGCGTGCCCTTGAAGGCGCCGAAGTAGCCGAGCTTGCCCGACTGCGCGCCCGCGATCGAAGTCGAGAGTCCGCCGAGGTGACCGCCGACGGCGTGCGCCTGGTTGAACGCGCCGTCGAACCCGTTCGTCACCGTGCCGCCGGTCTGGCTCAGGTCGAGCAGCCCGGTGAACGAGCCGTGCGCGAACTGCTCCGAGCTGGTCCCGACCGCGCCGAGGTCGCCGAGGTCGGCCGCCTGGCCGGAGGACCTGGTGAACCCGGCCGTGGCGCCGAGGTCGGACAGCGCGTGCGCGCCCTGCGCGCTGATCAGGTTGGTCCTGGTCAGGTGCAGCTCGGGGGCTTCGGAGTGCTGGCTGAGCAGGTCGACGCCGTTCGGCAGGCGGACGCCGTCCTCGCGCTCGGTCTCGGTGGCGAGGTGCGCGTCGGTCTCGGAAAGCACCCCGGCGACGGCGTTCGCCGGGTCGAGCGACCATTCTTCGCGGCGCTTCAGCGAGCTATCCGCGTGGCCCGCGTTGGTGGTGCCCGCGGTGATGGTGTTGCCGTCCGGGAGCTTGCCGGTGATGACGTCGGTGCTCTTGGCGGTGAGGAAACCGGTGAGGAACGAGCTGTTCTCGCCGGGGCGGTCGGTGCTGCCCTGGGTGAGCCCGCGGTCGAGCGAACCGGAATGACGGTGTTCGATCGGCAGATCCGCGGCCCACGCCGCCTGGCCTGCGAGCACGAACGCGAGTGGTGCGGCGCCCGCGGCGACCTTGGGAAGATAGCGGGCTTTACGGAGGCTGTGCCGACCCATGCGCGGGACGATACTTCCCGACAAGCATCGTCGCATGTCAGGGGTTCACCGCGTTACGGTGGCGCAATGACCCGCACCGCAGTGATCACCGGCGCCACCGCAGGCATCGGCGCCCAGTTCGCGCGCACCTTGGCCGCCGAGGGCCACGACCTCGTGCTCGTGGCCCGTGATGTCGACCGGCTCAACGCGCTCGCCGCCGAACTTGCGGAAAACCACTCCATCGAGGCTTCAGTGTTGCCCGCCGACTTGTCCACCGTCGAGGGCCGGGCGTTGGTCGAAGAGCGGCTGGCTGACGACGTCGACCTGCTGGTGAACAACGCGGGTTTCGGCCTGAACGGTGAATTCTGGACGGTTTCGCAAGACGAGCTGCAGGCGCAGCTGGACGTCAACGTGACCGCGGTGCTGCGGCTCACCAGGGCGGTGCTGCCCGGCATGATCGAGCGCGGGCGCGGGGACGTGATCAACGTCAGCTCGGTCGCCGGCTTCTTCCGCGGTCGCGGATCCACTTACACGGCAAGCAAAAGCTGGGTGACCTCGTTCTCGGAAGGCGTCGCGGCCGCGTTGCCGCCCGGCGTGCGCGTGATGGCGCTCTGCCCGGGTTTCACGACGACCGAGTTCCACGAGCGAGCGGGGCTCGACAAGCCGGGGCCGCAGAAGTTCTGGCTCAAGCCCGAGCAGGTGGTCACCGAGGCATTGGCCGATCTGCGCCGTGGCAAGACGGTCTCGGTGCCGAGCTTCCAGTACAAGGCCGTGGTCACACTCGGCCAGCTGATCCCGCGCCCGCTGGTGCGCGCCATCGGCAATCGCGTCGGTGGTCGCAACCGCACCTAGGCCCGGGATAAAGCGGGCTTTATCCCGGGGAAAGCACCCGGGATAAAGCCCGCTTTATCCCGGGTTCTAGCTAAGTCTTGCAAAAATGCTAGATAAGGCTATGTAGGGCTAGCCCCACCTCGAAGACGCTCGTGCGCCCCAGGGAGTTCGGGGTGCTGGATGCCTAGCGTTTTCCCCATGAAACTGGGGAATGACGCGGTCCGCCTCGACGGTGTCCGCAAGGTCTACGGCAAGGGCGACTCCGGCGTCGCGGCGCTCAAGGGCGTCACCATCGGCTTCCCGCGCGGCGGCTTCACCGCGGTGATGGGGCCTTCCGGCTCTGGCAAGAGCACCTTCCTGCACTGCGCCGCCGGGCTCGACCGGCCGACCTCGGGCAGCGTCATCCTCGACGACCAGGACCTGTCGACGCTCAGCGAGACCAAGCTGACGAAGCTGCGGCGGGACCGGGTCGGCTTCATCTTCCAGGCGTTCAACCTGCTCCCGGCGCTGACGGTGGAAGAGAACGTCACCGTCCCGCAGATGCTGGCCGGGCGTAAGGCCGACCGGGCGTTCGTGCGCGAGGTGCTCGCCAGTGTCGGGCTCGCCGACCGCCGCAAGCACCTGCCGTCCGAACTGTCCGGCGGCCAGCAGCAGCGGGTCGCGATCGCGCGTGCGCTGATCGCGAAGCCCGCGGTGGTGTTCGCCGACGAGCCGACCGGCGCGCTCGACACGCGCACCGCCGCCGACGTGCTCGGGCTGCTCAAGGACACCCGGCAGACCGTCGTCATGGTCACGCACGACCCGGTCGCCGCGTCCTACGCCGACCGCGTCGTGTTCCTCGCGGACGGCAGGCTGGTCGACGAGATCTACGCGCCGACCGCCGCGGTCGTCGCCGAGCGGATGACCCACCTCGGCGAACTGGTCGGTGTCTGATGCTGCGGATGGCACTGCGCACGCTCCGGCTGCGCAAAGGTGGTTTCCTCGCCACCTTCGTCGCGATGTTCTTCGGCGCGCTGATCGTGATGGCGTGCGGCGGGCTGATGGAGACCGGGATCCGCACGGCCGTGCAGCCCCAGCGGCTCGCGGGCGCGCCGATCGTGGTCGCGGGCGCGCAGCAGCTCGAGATCCCCAAAGAGGATCCGGCTCTGCGCGATCCCGAAAAGGACCTCAAGACCGAGACGGCGAACCTGCCGGAGAAGGTCAGGCTCGACGCTTCGCTGGTCGCGAAGCTGCGTGCGGTGCCCGGGGTCGAGCAGGTCGTCGCGGACATCTCGTTCCCGGCCGGGCACGCGGTCGGCCACGGCTGGTCGTCCGCCGCGCTCACCCCGTACACGCTGACCTCCGGCACGGCGCCCGGCGATGGGGAGGTCGTCGTCGAGTCGGGCACGGTCGGCGCGAGCATCGACCTGCCGGTGCCCGGCCGGGTCGAGTCGTTCCGGATCTCGGGCATCGCCGCACCACAGCACTCGGTCGGCAAGCCCTCGGTGTTCTTCTCGGACGCCGAGGCCGCGCGGCTGTCCGGACATCCGGGATACGTCGACGTCATCGGCGTCTTCGCGCCGGTCACCACTGATCTTTCGGGCGCGCTTCGCGGCACCTCCGCGCTGGCCCTGACCGGCGATGACCGCGGCACCATCGAGTTCCCCGAGGCCGTCACCAGCGGCGAGGCGCTGATCGTGCTCGCGGCCGTGTCCGGCGGATTGTCGGTGATGGTCGCTATGTTCGTGGTGGGCAGCACGCTCGCGTTGTCGGTCCAGCAGCGCATGCGTGAGCTGGCGCTGCTGCGCGCCATCGGCACCACGCCGAGGCAGCTGCGCCGGATGGTGCTCGGCGAGGCGATGCTCGTCTCGGTGCTGGCCACCGGGATCGCCGGCCTGCTCGGCTCGCTGCTGGGACGCTGGCTGTTCGACCAGCTCGTCGAAAACGGCGTGGTCCCGCCGGTCGTCGAGTTCCACCAGGGCTGGATCCCGGTGGTGGCCGCCGCCGGCGCGGCGACGCTGGCCGCGTTCTTCGGCGCGTTGCTCGCGGCCAACCGGGCCGCACGCACCAAGCCGACCGAGGCGCTCCGGGAAGCCGGCGTCCAGCGGCACTGGCTGACGCCGCTGCGCGTGATCTTCGCCGTGCTGTGCTTCGGCGGCGGGAGCGCGCTGGCGATCGTGACGGTCGCGGTGATGACCGGGCCGGTCGCGGCGAGCACCGCCGGGCCGGCGGTGATGCTGTGGGCGATCGGGCTGGCGATGATCAGCCCCGGCGTCACGAAGACGCTGATCGCGATCGTGCAGTGGCCGTTGCGCGCGCTGTCCGGCGTGAGCGGCCGGTTCGCGATGCTCAACGCGCGTGGCCGAGGTGTGCGCATCGCCGCCGCGGTCACCCCGATCATGCTGGCCACCGGTATCGCGACCGCCAACATCTACCTGCAGACCACCCAGGCCGCCATCTCCGACCAGGCGTTCACCGAGAACCTGCGCGCCGACTCGGTGATCAGCTCACCCACCGGGCTCGACTCCTCGATGCTTGAGAAGGTCAAGGCCACGCCGGGCGTCACGGCCGCTTCGGAGTACGTGCCCAGCCAGGTGTTCATCCTCAAGCCGTTCGGCGAGACCGACGACGACGGCATCCCCGTGCTGGGCGTGACCGCGGACGGCGCGGCGCAGACCACGGCCGCGGTGCCGTCTTCGGGGACGCTGTCCGCGTTGCGCGGCGACACCGTCGCGATGCCGGAGTCGCTCGGGCACAAGGTCGGCGACCGGCTCACGGTGATGCTCGGCGACGGCGCCGTCATCGAGGTGCGGGTGGTGGCCGTGTTCCCGGCACGCGCGGGTTTCGAAAGCCTGCTCATGCCGGCCGAGACCATCGCGCCGCACACCACGACCGGGCTCGCCCCGCAGATCTTGGTGCGCGGGTCCGCGGACTTGGGACACCTGGCCCAACCCGGCGTGACCGTCGCGGGCCGCGAGGCGCTGTTCGCCGCGCACGTCCAAGGCCGCGAGATCGGCGCGTGGGTCAACTACCTGCTGGTCGGCATGATCATGGCGTACACGGTGATCTCCGTGGTCAACACGCTGGTGATGGGCACGATGCGCAGGCGCCGCGAGTTCGGCCTGCAGCGGCTCACCGGCGCCACCCGCGGCCAGGTGCTGCGCATGATGGGCATGGAAGGCGTGCTGATCGCGGTGGTCGGGGTGACGTTGGGGACGATCGTCTCGGCGGGCGCCATCGTCCCGTTCTGCCTGGTGGTGTCCGGCTCGGTGCTCCCGACCGGCCCGCTGTCGATCTACCTGAGCATCGCCGGGATCGCACTCGCGCTCGCGTTGTTCTCGACTTTGGTCCCGACCTGGGCGGCCACGCGCGGCCGTCCCGCTGAGGCGGCTCTGGCAGATGACTGAGAGTGCGTGTGCGAGGATCCCAGCCGTGGCGTACCCCGGATTGGATCAAGCGGCGAAGTTCGAATTGGCGAGGCTGGTCACGGATCTTTCCGTGGTGCACGGCAAAGTGACCTTGGCCTCTGGCAAGGAAGCCGACTACTACATCGACCTCCGGCGCGCGACGCTGCATCACGCGGCCGCGCCCCTGATCGGCAAGCTGCTCCGTCAGCTCACCGCGGACTGGGACTTCGGCTCGGTCGGTGGCCTGACGCTCGGCGCGGACCCGGTCGCGCTCGCGATGCTGCACTCGGCCGCGTCCGACGGCGTGGTGCTCGACGCGTTCGTCGTCCGCAAGTCGCTCAAGACGCACGGCATGCAGCGGCGCATCGAAGGCGTCGAGGTGCTGGGCCAGCGCGTGCTGGCCGTCGAGGACACCTCGACCACCGGCGGCAGCGTGCTGACCGCCGTCGAGGCGCTGCGTGAGGCGGGCGCCGTCGTCGTCGGCGTCGCGACGGTCGTCGACCGTGACACCGGCGCCCGCGAGGCTGTCGAGAAGGAAGGCCTCGAGTACCGCTACCTACTCGGCAAGGACGACCTGGGCCTGTAGCCCGTTCGCCGGTAGCGGATCAGCCTGCGCCCAGCGTGAGGCGGGGGTAACGTCGAGTACGTGGACACCCCGCCTCCGCCGGGCACCCCACCGGAGCCGCCCGGCAAGCCGAAACCGTTCCCGCGCCGCGAAAAGCCGCCAGGCGCGCCGGAGCAATATCCTCATGAGCCGCCCACTCAGTACCCGGGCAAGAAGCCGGACTTCCCTCCCGGCGAGACGCCGCCGCCTCCACCCGGCCGCATCCCCCAATTCCCCGAAGATCCGCCGCCGAGCCCACACGCTGGGTAAACGAGTTCAAGCTTTGGGTTGAACTCTGTGTCGGCAGGTCGTTATGTCGACGCATTCTCAGCGTTCCCGGAGTACGGTCGAAAGTGACCGGGGATCGTAAAGGGGGTAGCGATGGCCGGAGTACTAGCCGACATAACGGTCGCTGTGCACATTCTCGCGCTGCTCGCGATCGGCTTCGGCGGGTTCCTCGCCTGGCGCTGGCCGAAGCTCATCTTCGCGCACATGGCCGCCGTGCTCTGGGGCGTGCTGGTCAACGTCTTCCCGATCCCCTGCCCGTTCACCGCGCTCGAGAACTACTTCCGGCACCAGCAGGGCCTCGGTGACCTGCCGGGCGGGTTCAACGCCTACTACCTCTACGGCACCGTGTTCCCGCGGCCGATGCTGCCGATGGTCGTGGTCATCGCGCTGGCGGTCGTCGTCATCTCCTACGTCGGCGCCTACCAGCGCTGGCGCCACCGTCACCTCGACGACGCACCGGCGCACCGCGTCAGCCTGGGCTGAGCGACAATCAGTGCGTGACTGCTGAGCCGGACGAGACCGGGCCCACCGAGTGGGTCGCCCGCGAAGAGGTCGGCGTCGGCCCGTGGGAAGGCGAGTGGCCGTCCGACGAGCGGTACGACCCCGAGCTGCTCGAAAACGGCGACCGCCGCAACGTGGTCGACGCGTATCGGTACTGGCGCCGCTCGGCGATCGTGTCCGATGTGGACAGCCGTCGGCACCCGTTCCACGTGGCCATCGAGAACCTCCAGCACGATCACAACATCGGCACGGTCGTCCGCACCGCCAACGCCTTCGCGGCCGCGGCCGTGCACATCGTCGGCCGCCGCCGGTGGAACCGCCGCGGCGCCATGGTCACCGACCGATACCAGCATCTCGAGCACCACGCGGACGTCTCGGGTCTCGTTTCCTACGCCTCGGCTTCCGGGCTCGCGATCGTGGCCGTCGACAACACGCCGGGCTCAGTGCCGGTGGAAACCGTTGATCTGCCTAGGAATTCGATCCTCCTTTTTGGACAGGAGGGACCGGGTCTGTCCGAGGACGCCCAAGCTTCGGCTTCGCTCGTGGTGTCGATCGCGCAATTCGGCACGACGCGCTCGATCAACGCCGGCGTGGCGGCGGGCATCGTGATGCACACCTGGATACGCCAGCACGCCGACCTCAAGAACGCCTGGTAGGAAACGGGATAAAGCGGGCTTTACTCCGCTGCGGAGTTAAGCCCGCTTTATCCCGGTCTTGGGTCCTTACGCGGGAGCGACTTCGACGGGGATGCCGTTGAAGACCGCGTTGCCGCTCAACGCGTCGAGCAAGGTCTCGTCGGCGACGATGTTCGAGTTCACGCCGGCGTGCGCGGTCGCGACGCGGGTGCGGGTGCCGTCGAGATCGTGCCCCCAGCCGTGCGGGATGCTGACCACGCCCGGCCGGATCTCGTCGGTGACCTCGACCGGCACCTCGATCTTGCCCGCCCGCGAATTCACCAGCGCGAGCCCGCCGTCGGTCAGCCCGAGCCGGGTCGCGTCGTCGGGGTGCACCTGCACGGTGCAGCGATTTCCGCCGCGTACCAACGCTTCCACGTTGTGCATCCACGAGTTGTTCGAGCTGACATGACGTCGCCCGATCATCAGCAGGCCATCGCGGGTGACGTCGAGCTCGGCCAGCAGGCGCGGCACGTCGGCCGTGATCGCGGCGGGCGCGAGCTCGACCTTGCCGCTCTCCGTGCTGAGGACGTCCGGGATGCGCGGCGTCAACGGCCCGAGGTCGATGCCGTGCGGGGCGGCTTCGAGATCGGCGAGCGTCAGGTCATAGGGACCGCCGCGCAGCATCAAGTCGACCAGCCGCGCGGGTCCGGTCCGGCCGGCCACGAGCGCCGGGTCGACGCCCTGGCTCTTCGCGACGGTCGCCGCGACGAAGTCGTCGAGCGCGGCGATGTCCGGGTTCGGGCCCTGCCCGGTGACGATCGAGGTAAGCCGCAGCAGGGTCTCCCACTCGCCGGGCACGTCGGTCTCGAACGTCGGCGGGGTCCAGTTCACCACGTTGCGCACGGAGAGCTGGTAGAACGCGAGGTCGAAGTGCGGCCTGGCCAGCGGTGACGGACCAGGCAGGATCACGTCGGCGTGGCGCGAGGTTTCGTTGAGGTAGACGTCCAGCGAGACGACGAACTCCAGCTGCGCGAGCGCGCCCTCGAGCCGTCCGGAGTTCGGCGTGCTGAGCGCGGGGTTGCCGCAGACGGTCACCAGTGCGCGGACCTGGCCTTCGCCGGGCGTCTCGATCTCGTCGGCGAGCGTCGCGGCCGGGATCTCGCCGTACACCTCGGGGTAGCCGCGCACCCGCGAGTGATAGCGGCCGACCCGGAACTGCCGCTTCTTCGCCGACCCGACCGGCCGTCCCGCGGCGGGGAACGGGAACATCGCACCGCCCGCGCGGTCGAGGTTGCCGGTCAGCGCGTTGAGCACGTCGACCAGCCAGCTGGCGACCGTGCCGAAGCTTTGCGTGGTGGTGCCGATCCGCCCATAGACGGCAGCGGACTCGGCCGCGGCCAGCTCACGGGTCATCCGCCGGATCTCGTCGGCGGCGATGCCCACCTTCGGCGCGACGGCCTCGGGCGTGAACGGCGCGGCCAGCTCACGCACCTCGTCGACACCGACGAGGTGCTCCGCCAAGTGCCCGAGCTTCACCAGCTCCTCGCCGAACACCGTGTTGACCATGGCGAACAGCAGCAGCGCGTCGGTGCCGGGGACGATCGGGTGATGCTCGTCCGCGGCGTCGGCCGTGCGGGTCCGCCGCGGGTCGATGACCACGATCTTGCCGCCACGCTTGCGGATCGCCTTGAGCCTGCCGCGCATGTCCGGCGCGGTCATCAGGCTGCCGTTGGACACCAGCGGGTTCGCGCCCAGGATCAGCAGGTACTGGGTCCGGTCGACATCGGGGACCGGGATCGCCAGCGGGTCACCGAAGAGGAAACCCGAGGACATGTGCTTGGGCAGCTGATCGACCGAGGTCGCCGAGTAGAAGTTCTTGGTGCCGAGCGCCTTGTAGAACACCCGGCCGTACAGCGTCTGCGCGATGTTGTGCACCGACGGATTGCCAGCGTAGACGGCGACGGCGTCGCGCCCGTGCTGCTCGATGATCGGCGTCAGCCGGGCGTCGATCTCGGCGAACGCCTCGTCCCAGCCGACCTCGACGAACTGCCCGTCCCGCTTGACCAGCGGCTTGGTGAGCCGGTCCGGGTCAGCGTGCAGCGCGCCGAGCGACGCGCCCTTCGGGCAGATGTAGCCGCCGGAGAAGACGTCTTCCTTGTCGCCGGTGATGCGGCTGATCAGCTGTTTCTCGTCGAACGTGACATCCAGGCCGCAAGTGGCCTCGCACAGGGGACAGGTCACATGGGCAGTCGTCATCACCCGAACATACCGAGCGGTATGTCCTCGCACAAGCAAGGATGACCTCATGAACGCGGAGGAGGCAGTACTCGGCAGGCACCTGCGACGGCTCTGGGCCCTCCCCGGCACGGCACTCGGCCGCAGCCACTGGCCCCCGTCGCCGGGCGACCGCGTCCACTGGCACTGGAACTACTGGTGGCAGGCGCACCTCCTCGACTGCCTGATCGACGCCCAGCTCCGCGCTCCGTCGCCTGCCCGCGCCGCGCTGATCGCCCGGTTCGTCCGCTCGGTGCGCCTGCGCAACTTCGGCCGCTGGACCAACGACTACTACGACGACATCGCCTGGCTCGGCCTCGCACTCCAGCGCACGGGCCTCGAGGTCTCCTCGCCGTTGGCGGCGATTTCCGCGCAGCTGTACGAAGGCTGGACCTCCGACGCGGGCGGCGGCATCTGGTGGCGTCGCGGCGACCAGTTCAAGAACGCCCCCGCCAACGGCCCGGCCGCGATCTTCCACGCCCGCGCGGGCGACCTGTCCCGCGCCGAGGCGATCGTCGACTGGATGTCCTCGCTGCTGGTGGACCCTTCGACCGGCTTGGTCTGGGACGGCTTCCGCCCCGACACGGGCGAGTTCGTCAAGCACATTTACACGTACTGCCAAGGGGTTTACCTCGGCGCCTGCCTCGAAGTGTCCAATGTGGAGGCCGCCGCGCGCACGATCTTCGCGGTGGCCTCGCATTGTGCGCCCGGCGGCGTCCTTCGCGGCCAAGGCGGCGGCGACGGCGGTCTCTTCGCGGGGATCACTGCCCGCTATCTCGCCTTGGCGGCTCAACGCCTCGAGGGCGAATCCGCTTCTGTCGCAAGGACTTTGGTCCTGACCTCGGCCGCCGCTTGCACCGCGAACGCCCTCGACACCTCCGACGGCCCGGTCTACGGCCCCGACTGGTCGACCCCGGCGACCCTCGCGGAATCACGCGATCTCTCTATCCAGCTCGGCGCCTGGATGCTCCTCGAAGCCGCCGCAACCCTGACGTCGTGAGTGTTCCGGCCGGTTCTAACCGGCCAAAACACTCACGACTCCCGGCACACGGCGTGGCCAAGAGGAGCCCACGTTTCGTGGGCCGCGCGAGTGGAAGGTTTGCTGCGTTAGATGCAGCAGGGGTTCCCCTCGCCCACCCCCGCGCGCCAGCGCGGCCGACGTTTCGCCAGGTCAGGGGTCGTGAGCGTTGCGGGCGGTTCTAACCGCCCGCAACGCTCACGACCCCCGCGCAGCACCGCACGAAAGCCCCGTTTGTCACCGTGAGCGTGACGAACGGGGCTTTCGTGCGATGCCTGGCGAGGCGGAGGCATAGGTCGTGAGTGAGCTGGCCGGTTAGAACCGGCCGTACCACTCACGACCCCGGCGGGTCAGCAGCCGCAGGAAGAGCGGTGGTGGAAGCTGGGCGCGAGCCGCACGGTCTCGGGTGACCGTTCCGGCTCCGCGATCCGCGAGAGCAGCATGTGCATGGCCTTCCGCCCGATCTCGGCGATCGGCTGCGACATGGTGGTCAGCGGTGAGCACACGTTCCGCGTCCACAAGCCGTCGCCGTAGCCGACGACCGCGAGGTCGGTCCCGATCTTGATACCGCGCCGATGCGCCTCGTACTGGACGCCGATCAGCATGGCCTCGTTGGCCACGACCAGGGCCGTCGGCGCGGGCCAGCCGTCGAGCAGCTTCTTCATCGCCTTGGCCGCGCCGCCGGGCGTCGACTCGCCGCAGACGACGACGTCCTTGCTCCAGCGCAGGCCCGCGCGGCCGAGGCCGTTGCGGAAGCCGGTCTCGCGCTCGAGTGTGACGCTGGAGCCGGGGTTGCCGGAGATCAGGCCGATGCGCCGGTGCCGCTGGTTGACCAGATGCTTGACGAGCGTCGACATCGACTGGATGTTTTCCGTGCCGACCTGGTCGACGTCGGTGCGGGTGGCCAGGCGGTCGACGAGTACCGTCGGCACGCCCATGCGGACCAGGCCGTTGATCACCGCGTCGTCGCCGATGGCGGGGATGAGCAGCACGCCGTCGACCTGATCGGCGCGCAGTGCGCGGATGACCGCGGCCTCTTCGGAAACGCTGTCACCGGTGTCGGCGACCTGGATCGTGCAGCCCGCCTCGGCGGCCGCGCTCTTGATGGCTTGCAGCAGCTCACCCGAATACGGGTCGGCGTGCACCGCCATGGCGACGCCGAACCGGAGGGTGACATGGGTGTCCCACAACGGCAATTCCGGTGACAGTGCAGTCATTCACCAAGCCCCTACTCGCGTTGAGGCCGACCATAACTGCTAATCGGGTGTCATCCGGTCGTGCGAACCCGATGGGCTGGAAGAACCATCAATGTGGGTGAACGGGGCCGCAGCCGCACGACTCTCGGTGACGTAAAACCGGTGACAGGCGTACGGTTTCCGGCTTGCGGCCGGGGTCGTGGATCCTTGCCAGCAACAGCCTCACCGCATGCGTGCCGATCTCGTCGATCGGCTGGGCCATGGTCGTCAGCGGCGGGTCGACCAGGTCCGCCCACTCGACGTCGTCGTAGACCACGACCGGCAGGTCGGTGCCGATTTTCAGGCCGCGACGGCGGGCTTCGTGCAGCACCCCGACCATCATCGAGTCGTTGGCGACGACCAAAGCCGTTGGTGGCTCTGGCAAAGCGAGCAGCGTGTTGAACGCCAGCGCCCCACCCTCGCGTGAGGAATGCCCGCACTGCACCAGTTCCGCGGCGAACGTCAACCCGGAGCGCCCGAGCCCGAGCCGGTAGCCGAGCGTCCGCTCGTCGCTCGTGGTCAATCCGGCCGCGCCGCTGATCATGCCGATCCGGCGATGCCCCAGCGATGCCAGATGCGCGGTCAACGCCGAGGTGGACTGGATGTTCTCCGACCCGACCTGGTCGACGTCGGTCCGCGTCGTCACCCGGTCGACCAGCACGGTCGGCATGTCCAGCGCGACCAGCTCGTTGATCACCGAGCCGTCGCCGGGCGACGGCGTGATCAGCAGGCCGTCGACGCGGCGGGACCGCAGTGTCCGCACCGTTTCGCGCTCGGTGTCGGCGGTGTCGTGCGTGTCGGCGAGCAGGACCGTGTAGCCCGCTTTCGCGGCCTCGCGCTCGATCGCTTGCATCAAAACGGCGAAGTACGGGTTGGCCAGCAAGGAGATCGCGACGCCCAGCGAGCGCGTGCCGCCGGTGACCAGCGAGCGGGCGATGGCGTCGCCGGTGTACCCGGTCGTCTCGATCGCGCGCAGCACCGCGGCCTTCGTCTCTTCGGCGACCGCGCGGGTGCCGTTGACAACGTGCGACACGGTGGTGATGGAGACGCCGGCCATTTCGGCGATGTCGCGCTGGGTCGGCCGGGAGGAGCGGGGCGGAGCCATGAGCACCCTTCTGACGATTGCAAGCGTTTGCGCAAACGCTTGCGAGTCAGCATAGGCCTGTCTACGGTCCGGGGGCATCGAGAGCCTCACGATCATCATTTCGGAGGTAGGCAACCCATGAGACATCGTTGTCTCGCGATCGCCGCGACAGCCGTGCTCCTGTTGACCTCCGCCTGCACGGTCGAGCGCCAGTGGGGCGGCAAGACCACAGCGGGCGAAGGCGGCAAGGCCAAGGTCGGGCTGGTCACCAAGACCGACACCAATCCCTATTTCGTCGAGCTGAGAGCCGCGGCCAAGGCCGCCGCGGCCGCGCAGGGCGCCGACTTCAGCGCACTGGCGGGCCAGTTCGACGGTGACAACGACGGCCAGGTCCGCGCCATCGAGAACCTGCTCCAGCAGGGCGCGACCACCATCCTCATCACGCCGAGCTCGTCCACCGGCGTGCTGGACGCGATCGGCCGCGCCCGCGCGAAGGGCGTGCTGGTCATCGCGCTCGACACCGCGACCGACCCGGACACGGCCGTCGACGCCACCTTCGCCACGGACAACTTCGAGGCGGGCCGCCAGCAGGGCGCGTACGTCAAGGCCGGGCTCCAGGGCGCCGCGCCCAAGCTGCTCATGGTCGACGGGACCGCGGGCAGCACGGTCGACACCGCGCGCCACACCGGCTTCCTCAAGGGCATCGGGCTGACCGACGCGAGCCCCGAGATCAAGGGCCACACGCCGGCGAACGGTGACCAGAGCCTGGCCCAGCAGGGCATGGAGAACCTGCTGCAGCGCACGACCGACATCAACGCCGTCTATTCGATGAACGAGCCGATGGGCCGCGGCGCGTACGCGGCGCTGCAGGCACGCGGGCTGGTCAGCAAGGTCGTCATGGGCTCGATCGACGGCGGCTGCGAAGGCGTCCGAAACGTCAAGGACGGCCAGTACGCGGCCACCGTCATGCAGTTTCCGAAGAAGATGGCCGAACAGGGCGTGCTCGCGGCCGTCGAGTACGCGAAGACCGGCAAGAAGCCGAGCGGGTTCATCAACACCGGCTCCGCGGTCATCACCGACAAGCCGCTGCCCGGCATCGAAAGCCACGACACCGCGTGGGGCCTGGAGAACTGCTGGGGAGGCCAGAAATGACGACCATCACCCGTGATCGCGCGTCCGTCGGCGAGTTCCTGCTCCGCGCGCCCGCGGTCGGCCCGGCGCTGGCGCTGGTCGCCGCGATCATCGTGTTCTCCCTGTCCACGACCACCTTCCTCGACCTCGACAACCTGTCGCTGGTCGTCGAGCAGTCGCTGGTGGTCGGCACGCTCGCGCTCGGCCAGACGCTGATCATCCTGACCGCGGGCATCGACCTGTCCAACGCGTCGGCCATGGTCGTCGCGACGCTGATCATGGCGAAGCTGGCCGGCTCCGGCGGCATCGTCGCGCTGCTCGTCGGCGTGCTGGTGACGGTCGCGATCGGCGCGGTCATCGGCTCGCTGGTCACCCGGATCAAGCTGCCCGCGTTCATCGTCACGCTCGGCGTGTTCACCATGCTGACCGCGTCGGCGAAACTGCTCGCAGGCGGTCAGGCGATCCCGGTCGCTGACGGCGTGCTGCGCTGGCTCGGCACCCGCCGGTACCTCTTCGGCGGCATCCCGATCACCTACGGCATGACGCTGGCGCTGCTGATGTACCTCGTCATCTGGTACGCGCTGACCAAGACCGCGTGGGGCAAGCACGTCTACGCCGTCGGCAACGCGCCGGAGTCCGCGCGGCTTTCCGGAATCAAGGTCAACCGGACCATCCTGTCGGTGTACGTGGTCGCCGGGTTCATCTTCGGCATCGCGGCCTGGCAGGCGATCGGCCGCGTGCCCAACGCCGACCCGAACGCCTTCCAGCTCGGCAACCTCGACTCGATCACCGCGGTCGTACTCGGCGGCACAAGCCTGTTCGGCGGCCGTGGCTCGGTGCTCGGCACGCTGTTCGGCGCGCTCGTCGTGGCCGTGCTGCGGTCCGGGCTGACGCAGATGGGCGTCGACGCGCTTTACCAGGACGTCGCGACGGGCGCACTGCTCGTCGTCGCCGTGATCGTGGACCGGGTCGTCAGGAGGAAGGCATGACCGAACCAACGCTGCAAGCACGCGGCCTGGTCAAGCGCTACGGGCAGGTCACCGCGATCGACGGCGCCGACTTCGACCTCTTCCCCGGCGAGGTGCTCGCGGTCGTCGGTGACAACGGCGCCGGGAAGTCCAGCCTGATCAAGGCGTTGTCCGGCGCGCTCATCCCCGACGAGGGTGAGATCAAGGTCGACGGCGAGGTCGTGCACTTCAAGTCGCCGCTGGACGCGCGGCATGTCGGCATCGAGACGGTTTATCAAGACCTGGCCGTCGCGCCCGCGCTCGACATCGCGTCGAACATGTTCCTGGGCCGGGAGATCCGCAAAGGACCGTTCCGCAAGCTCGACACCGGCACCATGCGCACGCAGGCGCAGAAGGTGCTCGACGAGCTCGGCATCAAGGTCAAGTCGATCACGCAGCTGGTCGAGACGCTGTCCGGCGGGCAGCGCCAGGGTGTCGCGGTGGCGCGGGCGGCCGCGTTCGGCACCAAGGCGGTGATCATGGACGAGCCGACGGCCGCGCTGGGCGTCGCCGAGTCGGGCAAGGTGCTCGCGCTGATCGACCGGATCCGCGAGCGTGGCCTGCCGGTGGTGCTGATCAGCCACAACATGCCGCACGTGTTCGACATCGCCGACCGCATCCACGTGCACCGGCTCGGCAAGCGCGTGGCGGTCGTGTCGCCGAAGACGCACACGATGAACCAGGTGGTCGGCCTGCTCACCGGTGCGCTGCGGCTCGGTGAGAACGGCGAGGTCGAAGAGGTCGAGGCGGCGGTGAGAGCCGGGCTATGAGTGTCGTGCTGGCGGGTTTGTGCACCGTCGACGTCGTGCAGCGGGTCGCCGAGCTGCCGTCGCCCGGCGAGAAGGTCCAGTCGCTCGCGGTGGACGTCGCGGCCGGGGGGCCTGCGACGAACGCCGCGGTGACGGTGGCCGCGCTCGGCGGCGAGGCGACCCTGCTGACCGTCCTCGGCGCACACCCGCTGGCCACGCTCGCCCGCGCCGACCTCGAAGCTCATGGCGTCGAGGTCGTCGACCTGCTGCCCGAGCACCCGGATCCACCCGCGGTCAGCGCCGCGACCGTGCGCGACCACGACGGCGAGCGCACGGTCGTTTCACGCAACGCGGCCGCCCTGCTGACGCCCGCACCAGCGCTCACCCCGCTGAAACCGGCGTCCGCGGTGCTTGTCGACGGGCATCATCCGGCGCTGGCGTTGCGCACGGTCCGCTGGGCGCGCGAGCGTGGCATCCCGGTGGTGCTCGACGCGGGCAGCTGGAAGCCGGTGCTCGACGAGCTGCTGCCGTTCGTGGACATCGCCGCGTGTTCCGCGCAGTTCCGCGTGCCGGGACCCGGGCTGCACGAGCGTGGCGTGCCGACGGTGATCACCACCGCTGGACCTGATCCCGTTCGCTGGTCCACAGTGAACTCTTCAGGGTCCGTGCCCGTGCCTGAGGTGGCCGCGCGCGACACGCTCGGCGCTGGCGACGTCTGGCATGGCGCGCTGGCGTACGGCGTGGGGAAGTTCGAGCTGCCCGAGCTGATCGGGTTCGCCAACGAGGTGGCCGCCGAACGGGTGCGGCACGCGGGACCGCGGTCATGGGTGACCGCGGTGCAGGGAAAGGGAAAGCAATGACATCGTTCGAGGACCTCCTGACCAGGGCACAGGCGATGGCCAAGCCTGGTCAGCGCAGCGTGCTGGGCATCGTGGGCTCGCCCGCGTCCGGCAAGACGACGCTCGCGTGGAGCCTCGCGAACGCGCTCGGCTCGCGGGCCGTGGTGGTCGGGATGGACGGGTTCCACCTCGCGCAGGTCGAGCTGCGCAGGCTCGACCGCACCGAGCGCAAGGGCGCGCCGGACACCTTCGACGCCAATGGGTACGTCAACCTCGTCCGCAGGCTCGCCGCCGGCGGGGAGACCGTGTACGCGCCCGAGTTCCGCCGTGAGATCGAGGAGCCCATCGCGGGCGCCGTGGCGGTGCCCGCCGACGTGCCGCTGGTCATCACCGAAGGCAACTACCTGCTGCTCGACTCCGAACCGTGGAACGCGGTGAAACCGCTGCTCACCGAGGCGTGGTTCCTCGCGCCGGACGAGCCGGAGCGCATCGAACGGCTCGTCTCGCGGCATCGGCGGTACGGGCGCTCGCTCGTCGAGGCCAAGCGGCGCGCGCTCGGCTCCGACCAGCGCAACGCCGACCTCATCGACGCCACGCGTACGCGCGCGGACCTGGTGCTGGAGAACCTGCCGTTGGTTAACTTCGCCATATGACCGGAGTTCTCATCGTGACCGGCGGCAGCCGGGGAATCGGCGCCGCCGTCGCCGTGCTCGCCGCCGAAAAAGGCTACGACGTCGTCATCAATTACGCGAATGACGTATCAGCCGCCAAAACAATCGCGGCCCATATCGAACAAATCGGTCGCCGCGCGCTCACTGTGCGCGGCGACGTCGCGTCGGAGAGCGATGTTCACGAATTGTTCGAAACGGCCGCCAATTTCGGACCGATCACCGCCGTGGTGAACAATGCGGCGATCACCGGCAATACTCCGGGCCGATTGGACGAGCAAACGGTAGAAACCGTGCGACGAGTGGTCGACGTGAACGTCACCGGCGTCTTCCTTTGTGTACGGGAGGGAATCCGCCGGATGTCCACGCGCCACGGTGGCTCCGGTGGCGCGATCGTCAACGTCTCGTCGACGGCCGCGCGCACCGGATCAGCGGGCGAGTGGGTGCACTACGCGGCGACCAAGGCCGCTGTGGACACTATGACTTTCGGTGTGGCCCAAGAGGTCGCCAAGGAAGGCATCCGGGTCAACGCGGTCGCGCCCGGCATGGTCGACACCGGACTGCACGCGGCGGCCGGACTGCCGGACAGGCTCGACCGGATAGCGCCGACCATCCCGATGGGACGCGCCGGTAAGCCGGAAGAAATCGCCGAAGCCATCCTCTGGGCACTGTCGCCCGCCGCCTCCTATCTGACCGGATCAGTACTCCAAGTGGGTGGTGGCCGCTAGGCCATGAACCGGATTCCTTTTCCTTCCGTGTGGCTTATGTTGAGCGAATACGGCCTGCGAAAGGAATCCCCATGGCGGACTTGCAGACTTTCAGCCTACCCGTGTCAGTCACCGGAACAAATGCGGAAAAGATCCTCGGCAAGCAGATGATCAGGGTGTGGCAGGAAGACGGTATCTTTCAAGTCGTCGCCGAACCCGAGCAAGATCAGAAGACGCTGGAAGCTTTTCAGGCGAGCAAGAGATTCTTCGAATCGCCCTTGGCGCACAAATCGGGGTTCGTCAGTGATCTGACCTACAGCGGTTACATCGCCTCCGGCGAGGAGGTCACCGCGGGCGAGGCCGACTACTCGGAGATCTTCACGGTCTGCAAGGACGTTCCCGAGGACGACCCGAGGGTCGAGGCCGGGTGGCCGTGCCACGGGCCCGTGCCGTGGCCGGACGAGGCTTATCAAAAGACAATGCGGTCGTACATGGACGAACTCGGCGCCATGGGTGAGAACCTGCTCAAACTCGTCGCGCTCGGGCTCGGCCTGGAGATCGACGCGCTCACGAAACTCACCGTCGACGGCTGGCACCACATGCGGGTGCTGCGCTTCCCTCCGATGTCGACGGCGACCTCACGCGGCATCGGCGCGCACACCGACTACGGCCTGTTGGTGATCGCCGCGCAGGACGAGGTCGGCGGGCTGTTCATCCGGCCGCCGGTCGAGGGCGAGCACCGCAACCGCAACTGGCTCGAAGACGAGAGCATGGCCGGGATGTACGAGAACGAGGAGCCGTGGCACTTCGTCGAGCCGGTGCCCAGCGTGTTCACCGTCTTCCCCGGCGACATCCTGCAGTTCCTGACCGGCGGCGAGCTGCTGTCGACGCCGCACAAGGTCCGGCTGAACACGCGCGAGCGGTTCACCATGGCGTACTTCCACGAGCCGAATTTCGAGGCCTGTGTCCGGCCGCTGTCCGGTTCGGCGACCGAGGACGAGTACATCCACTACGGCACGCACTTCACGAACATGTTCACCCGGTGTTACCCCGATCGGGTCACCACGGCCAGGATCGAGGCCGAAGATCGCCTGTCGACGCTGGCCGGCCTGCGCGAGGCGAACCTGCGCGGCTGAGTTTTCCGTGGTCTTCCGGGCACGCGGTGTGTTGTCACCGTTGATGACCCCGGTTAGTAACAATCCTTTACGTGTCTTCCTGGCTTTCATGACAGTTGTGTAAGGCTGATGGAGCACTCAGGGTCAAGAGTTACTAGCACGGGCGGAGCCGCCCCTTGATCACCGGGGCCGGATAGCCCGGCATCGGTGTGGCGCTTTGATATGCCACGGAGTGCGCCGACGGGGGTCGGAAAGAAGGACGGCCACAAGAACATGTCAAAGCTGAGGTCTGTGCACCACCTGGCACTTACCGTGACCGACGTGGACCGGAGCGTGCCCTGGTACGCCCGTGTCCTCGAGCTGGAGGAGTCCGCCAGGCGCGACGACCCGGAAACCGGGCTGCGCAAGGTGGTTCTCCGTTCACCAGGTGACGAATTCGCCGTGATGCTGGTCCAGCACGCCGAGCAGGCGCGTCGCTCGTTCGACGAACGGCGGACCGGGCTTGATCATGTCGCCTTCAAGGTGTCTTCGCACGCGGACCTGGCGGAGTGGGAGCGACGGCTGACCGAGTACGGCGTGACGTACACGCCGGCGTCGTCGTCTCGCACTCTGCCGGGTGCCGCGGTGATCGTCTTCCGCGACCCCGACGGCATCCAGCTAGAGGTCTGGGCGGACCCAGAGCCCTAAGAAGCGTTAGCCGTCTCGTCGATCGGCTTGCGCATTTCCTGCCGGTACCGGAGCACGCCATAGCCGGTGCCGGCGATGAAGAAGGCGATGCTCGCCCAGAGTGCGACCGTCTTGACCCAGGGGATCTGGTCGAGCAGGCCCGCGCCGTAGTAGCCGAGCAGCACCAGCGTCGGCACCCAGAACAGCCCGCCGACCGCGGTGGCGGCGGCGAACCGGCGCGGATCCATCCGCGCCGCGCCCGCGATGAGCGGCGCCAGCGTGCGGATCCAGGGGATCCACCGCGCGGCGACGATCGCGAAGAAACCCCGTCTGTCGAGGAACCGCTGCGCCCGCTCCAGGTTGTGGCGGTTCAGCACCTTGCCACCCCGGCGCGCGATGAGCTTGGTCCCGGTGTGCTTGCCGATGTAGTAGCCGACCTGGTTCCCGAGCACGGCGACGGCCAGCGCGGCCGCCGACAGCAGCCACGCGTTCGTGTCCGACCCGTGCTGCGCCAGCACGACACCGGCGGCGAACAGCAGGGAGTCACCGGGCAGGAAGAGCCCCACGATGAGCGCGCATTCCGCGAACACGAAGCTCAACACGATGACCCACACCAGCAGCGGACCGGCGGTGTCCAGCCAGCTCACACCAATACCCGGCGCCTCCGCGTAAAAGGCACTCACAGCAAAAGCCTACGTGGTCTTCACATCCCCCAGCCCCCCAACCAAGCTATTCAGCCCCCGGCCAGGCGCCCGTCCCTGGGATGGACGGACGAAACAAGGGCCACCCTTGTCACACTCAGGGTTACAAGGGCCATCCTTGTCACGTTCGCGACCCGGCCACGCCAGGCCCGCCCTAGACCTCCAGGTCAGGCAGAACCGAGCCCTGCACGGCCTCGATATCCAGCTCGATCTTCACGTTCGTCCCGATAGCCGCCACCCCGGCCCTGATGATCGCGTTGTAGTTGATCGCGAAGTCGTTCCGATGCAGCTGGGTCTCGGCGTGAAAAGCCGCCCGCACCCCGCCCCACGGATCGGCCGAGTAGCCGCCATACCGCAGGTCCAGGTCGATCGACCGCTCTTCCCCATGCAGCCGCAGAAGCCCCGAGAGCGTCCACGAGTCGCTGCCGCGCTGCCGCAGTCCCGTGCTGTCGAACACGATCGTCGGGAAGCGGTCGACGTCGAGGAAATCGGGCGAGCGCAGGTGGTCGTCGCGCATTTTGATGCCGGTGTCGATGGCCGCCGCGGTGATCTCCGCGTGCACCGACGACTGCTCGACCGGCCTGCCGACCATGATCGTGCCGGTCAGCTCGGGGAAGCGGGCCTTGATGCTCGCGATGCCGAGATGGCGGGCGGTCGCGACCACCGACGAGTGCGCCGGGTCGATCGTCCACGGGCCGGGCGGCGGCAGCTCCAGTGCGCCTTCGACCGGGACCAGTGAGACGTGACCGATCGAGCCCGTGCCGTCCGAGCCGATCTGGGCGGTCTTCGCGATCGGGTTGTAGCCGGACGAGGTGATCACCGCCGTGTACACGCCGGGCGGGAGCGCGGGGGTGGCCACCGAACCCTGCGAGTTGGCCACCACCCGCGCCACCTGCTGTCCGGACATGTCCGTCACGGTCAGCACGGCGTGTTCGACCGCCCAGCCTTCAGCCGTGCGGATCTGCCCGGACAGCCCTGTCATGAGAGCAGCTCGTCGAAGGCCTGGTCGTAGCCGAGGCGGACGTCGTGCTGAGCCTCGGCGCCACCGGTCAGGGTGACCTCGCTGGTCGCGGGCGGGTAACCGCTGGCGACGACCGTGTACGCGCCCTCGGGCAGGTCGGTCAGCAGGTACTTGCCCTCGCCGTCGGTCCTGGCGACCGCGGCCACGTTGCCGTCCTTGTCGAGCACGGTGATCCGCGCGTCGGGCACGATCCGGCCCTCCTCGGTCGTCGCCGTGCCCGTCAGCCGGACCGCGCCGGTCAGCTCGATGTCGTGCGCGATCGTGCCGCTGTCGGGCACCGTCAGCGTCAGCGCGACCGGCCGGAACCGCTCGCCGCTCGCCACCAGCGTGTAGTGCCCGGCGCCGATGCCCTGGAACGTGAACGCCCCGTCGGCCAGCGTGATGAACGCGCCGCTCACGTCACCGCGGTCGTCGGTCAGGGTGACCGTCGCGCCGCCCACCGGCGAGCCTTCGCCCGCCTTGCGGACGACGCCGGTGACGCCACCGGAGCCGGTCAGCGTGATGTCCAGCTTCGCGGGCCCGTTGCCGACGACCACGCTCGACGCCTGCGGCTGGTGCCCTGGCGCGGACACGATCAGCACGTAGGTGCCGTTGAGCGGGGTGGTCACCGAGTAGCTGCCGTCTGCGGCGCCGGTGCCACGCGCGACCTGGCGGCCACGCTGGTCGATCAACGTCAGCGCCGCGCCGGTGACGTGCGTGCCGTCCTGCCGCCGGATGTGCCCGGTGACCGGCTGCCCGCCGCCGAAGTCGGAGCTGAGCTCCGCGGATGGCAGCGTCAGCGCGCCACTGTCCGGCTTGTACTCACCATGCCCGTTCCCACTGGCGATGGCGTGCTTTCCGGCGCCGACGAGCACCGGCTCGCGCTCCTGCTCGACGACCGGCTCGACCGGAGTCTCCTCCTCGAACAGTGACTCGGCGCCCTCCATCGCGGCCGCGGGCGACGGGCCGTCGACGAGCGGGATCTCCTTCATGAACAGCAGCACGATCGTGGCCAGCAGCGCCACGCCGGCGGCCACCATGAAGACGGTCGTGATCGAGTCGGTGAACCCGGTCAGGATCGGGATGCGCACGGCGTCCGGCAGGCTCTGGATCTTGGACGTGTCGGCCTGCAGATCGCCGAGCCCGCTGCCCATGCCTTCCGGCAGCTTGCCGCCGAACGCCTTCGAGATGTTGCCCGGCAGCGTGTTGAACAGGATCGTCAGGAACACCGCGACACCCGCGGTGCCACCGATCTGCCGGAAGAAGGTCGCCGACGCGGTCGAGACGCCCATGTCGCTCCGCGGTCCCGCGTTCTGCACGGCGATGATCAGCGTCTGCATACAGCCACCGAGGCCGAACCCGATGATCGCGGCGAAGACCAGCGGCATCCACAGCGGACTGTTCCATTCGACCTGCGAGAACAGGAACGCGCCGACCGCGATCAGCAGCGTGCCGAGCACCGGGATGAACTTGTACCGCCCGGTCTTGCCGGTGATCTGTCCGGAAAGGACGGAGCCGGACATGATGCCCAGCATCAGCGGCAGCATCAGCAGACCCGACTCGGTCGGCGTGTAACCCTGCACGACCTGCATGTACTGCGGGATCATGGTGATCGCGCCGAACATCGCCACACCGACGATGACACCGCCGATGATCGCGACGCTGAACGTCGAGTTCTTGAACAGGCGCAAGGGAATGAGCGCCTCGTCCTTCATCAGCTTCTCGACGAGGATGAAGGCGATGATGCCGACGACGCCGATTCCGTAGCAGATAAGGGAGTTACGCGAGTCCCAGCCCCACTTCTGGCCCTGCTCGGCGACCACGAGCAGCGGCACGACGCCGATGGTCAGCGTGATCGCGCCCCACCAGTCGATGCGGTGGTCGTGGCGCGCGTGCGGGACGTTCAGCACGAACGAGACGACGACCAGCGCGATGATGCCGATCGGCACGTTGATCAGGAATACCCAGCGCCAGCCCGCGATGTCGAGCAGGCTGTCCAGCCCGGCGAAGAAGCCGCCGAGCAGTGGGCCGAGCACGGTCGACGTGCCGAAGACCGCGAGGAAGTAACCCTGGTACTTCGAGCGTTCCCGCGCCGGGACGATGTCGCCCATGATCGTGAACGCGAGCGACATCAGGCCGCCGGCGCCGATGCCCTGCACCGCGCGGAAGGCGGCGAGCTGGTACATCGACTGCGCGAACGTCGAAGCGATCGAGCCGATCACGAAGATCGTGATCGCGGCCAGGTAGAACGGCTTGCGCCCGTAGATGTCGGACAGCTTGCCGTAGATCGGCGTCGCGATCGTCGAGGTGATGAGGTAAGCGGTGGTCGCCCAGGCCTGCAGGTCGAACCCGTGCAGGTCATTGGCGATCTTGACGATCGAGGTGCCGACGATCGTCTGGTCGAGCGCCGCGAGGAACATGCCCATCATCAGCCCGGACAGGATCGTGACGATCTGCCGGTGGCTGAGCTTGGGCCCTTCGACGGCTGGTGGTGCGACGGCGGAACTCATGCGGAGGCCCCCTTGGCCTGGGGTTGATCGGCTAGTTGTGGAGAGGTCTTTTCGATGCCGGAGTTCAGGCGGCCGAACAGGGTGTTCAGCGTCTGACGGTCCTCTTCGGACCAGTCGTGCAGCACTTCGGCCAGCCAGACGTTGCGCGCCTTGCGGTTCTCCTCGAACACCCGGTGCCCCTCGGCGGTCGGCGCGAGCAGGCAGGCGCGGCCGTCCTCGGGATCGGCCTGGCGCTCGACCAGTCCATGCTGGACCAGCGAGCTGCTCTGGCGGCTGATCGTGGAGATCTCGGAGTGCAGGGACTCGGCGAGCCTGCTGGTGCGCTGCGGACCTTCGTGGATCAGCGTGAACAGGATCGCGTACGCGGCCCGTTCGACGCCGTCCGGTCCCTGCTTGGCCACCTGCGACTTCGCCCGGTTGATGAGCCGGACGAAGCGGACGAGCTCGTAACCCAGCTCATCGGCGAGGTCGAGCTCGGCTTTGGTCGTGTCCATGGGTCCCCTGCTTATTTGGCGGCTGCAACTAGTTGCCTCAAGCAAGGATGTGCCCGTGCGGTTGGTTGCGCAAGTCAAATAACTGACTGTGTGTCAGACGACACCATAGTTAGCCGATGCAAGCATCGTCACCTGGGTTTTTTGACCGATTTGTTCACTCGGGACGGTGACTTGCAGTGCCCGATAGGCTGAAACGCCTCTTATTCGGAGGCCAAGCGAGGGACGGGGAGCGGTCGGTGGCTGTGTCGAGGTCGCTGTGTTATCCGCAGCGGTCACCGTCAGGGACCCGTCGTCACCCGCGGCCGGTGCGCTGGTCGTCGCGGCTGCTGCTCCGGGGGAATTCGAGGACCGTTTCCCGGGTTGACCGCACTATGACCGACGACACAGCGCTCCGCAGGCTCTTCGGCGAGGTCCAGCTCGGCGTGCTCGCGACACTCAAGCGCGACGGCAGGCCGCAGCTGTCCAACGTCACGCACTTCTACGACGCCGACGCCGGCACGATCCTGGTGTCCATCACGGAGCCGCGTGCCAAGACCAAGAACCTCCGCCGCGACCCGCGCGCCAGCTACCACGTGACACTGCCCGACGGCTGGTCCTACGCGGTCGCCGAGGGCACCGCCGAGCTCACGGACGTCGCGAAGGAGCCGCACGACGCCACGGTCGAGGCGCTCGTCGGCCTGTACCGCCGTATCAAGGGCGAGCACCCGGACTGGGACGAGTACCGCGCCGCGATGGTGTCGGACGAGCGCGTGCTGCTGACTATTCGGATCGAGCGGGTGTACGGGATGACGCGGTAGCCCAGTCCAAGGGCTTGCCGTCGGTGTCGTCGTCCAGCGTCACGCCGAGCATCGCCGACAGGCTCGCCCCGAAGTCCACGACGTCCATGTCCGGCAGCGCGGTACCCGGTGTGAAGCCGGGCCCGCTCGCCAGCAGCAGCCCGTCGGGGCGGTGGTCGCCGGTGCGCCAATGGGTGTCGGGGCCGTGGACGACACCGGTCTTCGGTGACCAGACCGTCTCGATCGGCCCGCTGCGGCCCCAGTCGATCAGCAGGTCGGGCAGTGAATCGTCGGCTTCGCGGTCGTAGTGGTCTGAAGTGCGCGAGACCGCGCGGACCACGGGTTCGCCCGTCTCGACGTTGACCAGCGCGAGCAGATCCTCGGTCAGCTGGTCGCACACGGCCTCGTAGTCGGCGCGCTTGACGACGCCGGACGGCTCACGGCCTTCGAGGTTGATCCGCACCCCGCCGAACACGAAGTTGTTGGGGGACAAGAAGTATCGCTGACGGGCACGCTGCTCGGGGGTCGCCCAGTTCGGCACCGCGGGCAGCGGGTTCCGCGCCAATCGCCGCCGCAGGAACGGCAGCACGCCCGACGCCAGCGCCGGCATGCCCGACACCTTCCGCTTGGCGAACTGCTTCAGCGAGGATCCTTGGAAGCCTTCGGAAGCGGCCTGGTCGAGAAGCCGCAGCAGCTCGTGCAGCAGGTGACTGCCTTCGTAGCGCGGGCCCATGCCATGGCTGAGCAGCACGAACACCGTCGTGTCCTCCTCGGCCAACGCCAGGTGCTCGCCGATCGCGGTGTCGAGCTGGCGGTAGACCGACCGGATCGGGTCCAGCTCCTCGCCCAAGGCGGCCACGTAGGAGCGGTGCTCAGGGTCGTGCAGGTGCCACTGCTGATGGCCGATGCTGTGCGATTCCCCGTACACCGTCAGGAAAAGATCCCAGTCGCCCTTCGCGAGCAGCTGGGTCGACAGCTGCGTCTTCAGCTCGATGCCGTCGACGAGGCCGTGCGTCAGCGCGCGTTCCTCGTCGGCCGTGCGGTGGTCGCCCTCGCGGTGCAGGTAGTCGTCCGGCGCCCAATCGCGGACCAGATGCGGCTCGGCGGTCAGGATCGGGGTCAGGCCGATCTCGGTCTCGATCTCCTTGGCCAGCGCGGGCGGCGAGGTGTGGAAGCCGAAATGCCGGTCGTGGCAGGCGTATTCGCAGACCATCACGCCGTTCAACGGCTTCGCCTTCGAGTGCGGCACGTCCAGCACGGCCACCCGTTTGCCCGCGGCCGACAAGGTTTCCCAGAACGGGGTGCCGCGGATCTCCAGCGGACTGGTCAGCCTGCGCTCGTAGGTCTTGGTGTCGACCTCTTCCCAGCAGTGGAAACCGGTCCGCGCGGCCGTGCGCGCGGTGAAGAAGCTGCTCCACAGCGAGCCGACGAACAGTCCGTACGGATTGCGCGTGGTGGCCGACGCGCTCCGCTCGAGCAGCCGGGCGAGCGTGGGCACCTCACCGTCCGCCGCCATGGCGCGGATGGTGTCGGGGTCGCAGGCGTCGAGGGCGACGACGAGGATCTTGGTCATAGTGCGTGCTTTCCTCGGACCTTGGCGAAGTCCGCATCATAGGTAGGCCCATGGGAGAGGCGATCCGGCGCGTCCGTCGAGTAGAAGCACGCGATCGCCGGGATGACCATCGGCTCGCGCTCGGCGGTCAGCGCGCAGAGCAGGTCCCAGTCGCCCATCTCGCGCAGCGACTCGTCGAAGCGCGCGGCGGGCAGCCCGGCGCGGTGGCCGACGGCGCTGATGTCGGCCAGGTTCTCCTTGAGTAGCACCTCGCGGCTGTACGGGCGCAGCATCAGCCGGGGCAGGCTGCCGCCGGCGCCGCGATGCACCCGCTCGATGTCGTCGATGACGAAGCCGCCGTACGCTGCCTCGACCTCGGGATGCTTGCCGAACGCCCAGGCCAGCGCCTTGAGCCAGAGCGGGTGCATGGTGTTGTCGTCGTCGAGGTAGGTGATGACCTCGCCGGTCGCCACGTCGAGTCCCGCGTTGCGCGCCGCGCAGACGCCGCCGTGCCCGGTGCGGATCGATCGGACTCGCGGATCGTCGAAACCGGCGATGACCTCGGGGGTCTCGTCGGAGCTGGCGTCGTCGACGATCACCAGCTCCAGGTTCGGATACGCCTGCGTGAGCACGGACGCGACCGCGCGCGGCAGCAGCCCGGCCCGGTTGTGCGTCGGCATGATGACCGAGATCTTGGGGCCGGTGGACAGCTCGAGCTGGCCGAGCCACTGGGTGAACACGTGCACGGACTCCGCGCTCTCCAGCCCGTCGGTCCGGATGTGCAGGCCTTCCAACGCGGTCGTGTGCCCCGCCAGCCAGTCGTTGTTGTGCCGCAACGCCTCTTTCAACGGCTCGAGCGCGGAGATCCGCTCGTTGATGCCGAAGAACTCCTTGCCATGGTCGCCGAGGCCGCGGCTGTGATCCTCGATCGCTTTGCCATGGTCGGTCAGCCACTGGGTCATGTGCTCGCGTGAGGCGACCAGCGCCTCGATCGTGCGGGCCTGCTCTTCGACGACGGTCCGCAGCCTGGCCAGCTCCTCGGCCATTGCCTGGTGATCCACCCGGGCGACGATAGCCGATGGAGTTACCGTTGACGCATGAGCAACGACGCCCTCGTCACCCGGCTGCGTGAGGAGCTCGGCACCGCGGCCGTGCTCACCGACGCCGATGTCACTGACAGTTACGCGCGCGACATGATGCCGCTCGCGCCCGTCGGAAAACCGCTGGCAGTGGTGCTGCCTGTCGATGTGGAGGGTGTCCAGGCGACTGTCCGTGCTTGCGCCGAGGCGGGCGTGCCGATCGTGCCGCGCGGTGCCGGCAGCGGGCTTTCGGGCGCGGCGAACGCCATCGACGGCTGCGTGGTGCTCGTGCTGACCAAGCTCGACCAGATCGTCGAGATCGACGCGGGCAACCGCCTCGCCGTGGTCCAGCCGGGCGTGGTGAACCTCGATTTCCGCAACGCCGTTGAAAAACACGGCCTGTTCTATCCGCCGGACCCCTCCAGCTACGACTGGTGCACCATCGGCGGCAACCTGTCCACCAACGCGGGCGGGCTGTGCTGCGTCAAGTACGGCGTCACCACGGATTCGGTGCTGGGACTGGAAGTCGTGCTCGCCGACGGCTCACTGCTGAAGACCGGCCGCCGCACGGTGAAGGGTGTCGCCGGCTACGACCTCGCCCGGCTTTTCGTTGGCAGCGAAGGAACTCTGGGCGTGATCACCCAGGCGACCGTCGCGCTGAAGCCGTTGCCGCAGGCACCTTCGACACTCGTCGCCGGCTTCAGCAGCACCGAGGCCGCCGGCGAAGCGGTCGCCAGGGTCGTGCGCGAGGGCCTGGTGCCGTCGCTGCTGGAGATCATGGACGCGACGTCGATCAAGGCGGCCGAGACGTATCTCAAGACCGATCTCGGCGCTGGCTCGGACTGCCAGGCGTTGCTGCTCGCCCAGTCGGACTCCGGCGGCGAGGTCGCGCGGCGCGAACTCGCCGCGCTGGAACAGATCTGCGTCGACTGCGGCGCCAGCCTCGCCTACGCCACCGACGACATCGCCGAGGGCAACATGCTCCTGCAGGCGCGCCGCGTCGTGTTGACCGCGCTGGAGATGTACGGCGTCTGGCTGACCGACGACGTCTGCGTCCCGCGCACGCGCATCGCCGAGCTGATCGCCGGATGCCAGCGGGTGAGCGAAAAAGTCGATCTGCGGATCGCCGTCGTCGGGCACGCGGGCGACGGGAACATGCACCCGACGATCGTGTACTCGCCGGACTCCGAGGACGAGTTCGCCCGTGCTCAGCAGGCTTTCGACGAGATCCTGGAGATCGGGCTTTCGCTGGGCGGGACCGTCACCGGTGAGCACGGCATCGGCAAGATCAAGCGCGAGTGGCTCGCCAAGGAGATCGGGCCGGTCGGGCTGAAGGTGCACCGGCAGATCAAGCAAGCCCTGGACCCGGGCAACCTCTTCAACCCGGGCTCGATGTTCTCGCTCTAGAAGGGGTCGTGAGTGGTACGGCCGGTTCTAGCGGACCGGTACTTGGCTACCTGTCGCCCGAGTGTCGGTGCGAGTGGAAGGTTTGCTCCGTTGGGTGCAGAAATTCTTCCACTCGCGCGGCTCGTCCACCGTGGCACGTGACAAGGGCCGCCCTTGTCACGCTCTGGGTGACAAGGGCCGCCCTTGTCACCCAGACCGCGGCCGGGTGAGTGGGAAACGCCCCGTCCGTGCGCGCCAGCCAAGGCCACGTCACGGGTAGGTCATCGAATACCGGTTCGCTCTAACCGCCCGCAACACTCACGAGCCTCTTAGCCGTCGATGCGGGGGATGCGCTGGGTGACCTCGGCGTCGGCCTCGGGGTGCGCGTTCTTCTCGCGACGCGCCTTGAGCCACTCGAGCGCGATCGGGACCACGGAGACCAGGACGATCACGATGAAGATCGCGTCCACGTTGTTCTTGATGAACTCGATGTCGCCCAGCAGGTAGCCGAGCACCGTGATGCCCGCGGCCCACAGGATGCCGCCGATGACCGTGTACGTGAAGTAGCGCTTCGGGTCCATCCGGCCGATGCCGGCGATCCAGGTGATGAACGTGCGGACGAACGGCACGAAGCGCGCGAGCACGACGGCCTTCGGGCCGTGCTTCTCGAGGAACGCGTGCGTCTTGTCGACGTATTCCTGCTTGAAGAACTTGGAATCCGGGCGCTTGAACAGCGCGGGGCCCGCCTTGTAACCGATGAAGTACCCGGTCGCGTTGCCCAGCAGCGCGGCGATCGTGACCAGCACGCAGACCAGCCAGAGTGGTGCCTTGATGGTGTCGTTCGCGATGAACAGCCCCGCGGTGAACAGCAGGGAGTCACCGGGCAGCACCGGGAAGATGCTGCTCTCGATGAAGATGATCAGGCACAGCACGGCGATGACCGTCGTGGTCAGGCCCGAAAGCAGGTGCTGCGGGTCGAGCCACGAGGGCAAGAGGGACATCTGGACCGTGGTCTGCGCGAGGATCACGACAAAAACGGTACAGGGTCACCCTGAGTGCGGCCCTACAGCAGGGTCAGCAGCCCGACGACCGAGCCTGCGGCCAATCCCAGCAGCACCGCGAGCACCAGGATCCACACCACCGGCAACGGTGACTGCGTCGCCACCACCGGCTGCTGGACGGTCGGTGGCGTGACCTCCTCGGTCGACGAATCGAGCGCGGCCCGCTCCCGTTCGAGCGAGTCCGCGCCGGTGCCCGACAGCAGCCCGTACTGCAACGGCGGCATGCTGCCGGTCGTCGACTCGACCGGTGTGGTGGACGGCGCGAAGACGGCCTGCGCGCGCAGCGCGTCGGCCAGCAGCCGTTCCGGGTCCTTCCCCTCGCTCATGACCCCACGGTAGCTGTTCCGACCTCGGCGACCCACTCACCCTTGCGGAGGACCTTCGACGGACGCAGCTCGTCGTCGAGCACGACGATGTCCGCGGCCAGGCCCGGCTTCAGCGAACCGGTGCGGTCGGCGATGCCCAGCAGCTCGGCCGGCTTGCCCGACGTCGCGCGGACCGCGCTGAGCAGGCCGAGCTTCGCGCCATGGACCAGGTTGCGGAACGCCGTGTCCATGGTCAGCGTGCTGCCGGCCAGCGAACCGTTCTCGGCGAGCGTCGCGACACCGCCGCTGACGTCGACCTCGAGGCGCCCGAGCCGGTAGCTGCCGTCGGCCGCGTCGGTCGCCGACATCGCGTCGGTGATCAGCACCGTCCGGCTCAGCCCTGCGTGCACCGCGGCCAGGCGTAACACGGTCGGGTGAATGTGGACGAGGTCGCAGATGAGCTCGACCGTGATGCGCTCGTCGTCGAGCAGCGCGCCGATCGGGCCTGGCTCGCGGTGGTGCAGCGGGCGCATGCCGTTGAACAGATGCGTCGCGACGGTCGCGCCCGCGTCGATGGCGGGCCGGATCTGCTCCTCGACGCCGTCGGTGTGCCCGAGCGCGGCGATGACGCCGGACTCCGCGAGCTGGCGGACGGCCTTGACACCGCCGTGCAGCTCCGGCGCGAGGGTGACCATACGAATCGCGCCGCGGCCCTTGGCCAGCAGCGCGTTGATGGTCGCCGTGTCCGGTTCGAGTAGCGTGTCCGGGTCGTGGGCCCCGCAGCGCGCCTTCGAGATGAACGGGCCTTCGAGGTGGATACCGGCGATGTCGCCGTCCTCGTGCAGCTCGCGCAGCGCGGCGATCTGGTCGCAGAGCAGGCGGATCGGGTCCGACACCAGGCTCGCCATCATCGTGGTCGTGCCATGCCGCCGATGCGCGCGGACCGCGGTCAGTATCTCCTCGGGATCCCCGCTGGAGAACGAACCGCCACCGCCGCCGTGGCAGTGCGTGTCGATGAAACCGGGCACGACCAGTGCCCCGCCCACGTCCACGTGATGCCCGTCGGGAGGTGTCCCGCTACCAATCTGCTTGATCAGCCCTCCGGAGACGGCAATCCAGCCATCGTCCAGTAGACGGTCCGGGCCTGCCACCCGGCCGCCCGTGATCACAAAGTCTCCGGCGCCCTTCACGCACCCCAGCATATATTGGTCTGGACCAGACATGGCAGATACAACTTTGCGGTTTGATACGGATCACCGGGTCAGTTGGAGGTCTGCATGGCCTTTTGCAGTGCTTCAAGCGCCCGGCTGGCGGTTGACTTAACGGTACCCTTCGAAATACCGGCGGCCTCCGAAATCTCGGCCTCGCTCAGCCCGCCGTAGTAGCGGAGCACCAAAACCTCGCGCTGACGTGGGGGAAGCTTGGACAGCGCGCTGACCACCGCCTGGTGCTCGGTGGACAGCATCGCGAGGCTTTCGGCCGATCGAGCGTTCACCGCGTGTGGCGGGACGTACTCGCGCGCGGTCTTGCGGCGGCGCAGCACGCTGCGTGACCCGTTGACCACGGCGGTGCGCAGGTAGCCGATCGCGGCGGCGGCGTCGCGCAGGTTTCCCCAGTTACGGTGCAAACCGGTAAACGCTTCCTGTACGACGTCCTCGGCCGTCGCGGGCTCGTCGACGAGCAAGATCGCCAGCCGCACCAGGCGCATGCGATGCTGGCGATAGAGGTCTTCCAGTGTCAGCGGTGCTGGGGCGGCCTCCCGTGCGGGTGCCGGCCCATCGATGATGCGAAGGTGTCCGAGTGTGGCTTCCACACTCCGCTCCGCGCTGCCCTCCAACATGTGCCCCGCCTGTCGTTGACCCTGGATATCCGCCCGCTCAGCCTATCGGGTCGCCCGGGTATTGCCACAGTTCAAATTGTGAGACGCCCAGCTCACGGGCTGGGCATGGCTCGGTAGCGTCTCAACGTACCGCCCGCACTGTCGAGGAGATGTCATGGCCTGGTTCTTCGTCGAAATCCGTTATGTGCAAGAGAAGTACGGCGATGTCCGGCCACGGCACCGTGAATTCCTCACCAAGCTGGCCGACGACGGCGTGGTGGCGGTCGCCGGCCCGCTCGCCGACGGCACCGGCGGCGTGACGCTGTATCAGGCCGAGGACGAGACCGCGTTGCTCGACATCATCAACCAGGACCCGTACTACCTCGAGGGCGCGGTCGCCGAGCGGACCATCCGCGGCTTCAATCCGGTGATCGGCGCCTGGGTCCCCGCGTGACCCTCGGCTGAAGCGGTGCTGTGGTGCGGTGCCGTACGGCGCCCCACCACAGCCCGCCGCCGTACGCGAGATCGTCGATCCGGTGGAACACGAGGTAGCGGACCGGGTCGAGTTCCCCCCGGTGCTGCCACCAATCGGCGACACCCTCGGCCAGCGCGGCGACGGCGATCGCACGCCGGATCCGGCGCGAGAAGAGCGCGCCTGCCAGCGCGAGCGGCCACCAGTGCCTGGTCAACGCGCCCGCGGTCTGCCAGGCGGCGCCAGTGAGCGTCATCGCGTTGAGCCGCACGGCCGTTTTCAGCGGCTCGCGCACCATCTTGAGTGCACCGGCGAGACGGGCGGTGCTGACCGCGGTGATGATCGCCGCCAACGCCGTCGCCCAGCGCTTTTGGCTGGTCAGGAGCACGCAGACGACCGCGGCCCACGCCGAGAGGTTGACCGGCGGGACCGTCCCGGGATGTCGGAGTGCGAGCTGCGCGGCGCCGGTTCCGTAGAACGCCTTGCGGCCGAGCCACGGGCCGAGTGTGTCGCGATGCTCGTGCGCGACGCGGGCGGCCGGGTCGTAGACGAGCCGGTGCCCGTCGGCGTGCAGACGGCAGACGAGGTCGACGTCCTCGGCCACCCGCATCTCCTCGGCGAACCCGCCGCCGACCGCGGACACCCGGACGAGCATCGCCGCGCTCGGCACGTACGCGACCCTGGTCCTGGGGACGATCAGCGCCTCGTCCGGGCCCAGATCGAGCGATGATCTGGCGTGTTCGTACCTGGTCAGCGCGTTCTCACCGGATTTGCGCAAACCGACTATCCGAGGCGCCGCGAGCGCGACGCGCGGGTCGTCGAAGTGCGCCAGCAACGTCTCCAGCCAGCCCGCCTCGGGCACGACGTCCGAATCCAAGAACGCGACGATCTCGTGTCGCGCGGCCTTGAGCCCCGTGTTCCGCGCCGCCGCGGGCCCCCGGTTGACCTCATGCCGGATAAAGCGGGCTTTATCCCGGAGTGGCATAAAGCCCGCTTTATCCCGGTCGGAGGCGTCGTCGACCACGATGACCTCGGAGCCCGCGGGCAGGTCGAGCGCGTCGAGCAGGCGGCGCAACTCGGCGCCGCGGTTGTGGACGGGGATGACCACGGACACCGGGCGCGTGCTCGTGGCCTGGTTCTTCGGGTGCGCGGCGCCCGCCGCGAGCAGCTGGTCGGCCAGTTTGGCCGTGGCCGGGTTCGTGACCGTGAGTTCGTTGTCTTTCAGCAGCTCACGGGCGGTTTTCGAGAGCTTCATCAGTCGCGGGGGCGCGCCGCCGAGCAGGGTTTCGTCGTCGAGCCAGCGGACGCCGGCGTCGAGCCGGACGGTCCTCACGCGGTGAACCCGCCGTCGGTGTGCACGACCGTGCCGGTGATCGACGACGCCGACGGCGAGCACAGGAACGCGATGACCTCGGCGATCTCGGCGGGGTGCAGTATCCGGTCGATCAGCTGGTGCTGGGCGAACTCACCGATGCCTTCGAGGCCGTAGAGATCGGCGGACGCGGCGAGCATCGGCGTGTCCGTCGAACCGGGTGAGACCGCGACGGCGGTGATCCCGGTGCCGCGCAGATCGGTCGCGAGCCCGCGGACGAGCCCGACGACGGCGTGCTTGGCCGCGTTGTAGGCGGCGAGGCGCCACAGCCCGCGATGCCCGGCCGCCGACGCGAGCGCGACGAACCGGCCGTGCCGCGGCTCTTCGCTGGTCAGCATCGCCGGGATGACCGCGCGTGCCAGGTTCGCGACGCCGCGGACGCCGATGTCGAACAGCGCGTCCCAGTCCTTGTCCTCGGTCTCCCACAACGGCTGGCCGCCCGCGATGATGGCGGCGGCCGCGATCGCGGCGTCGATCCGGCCGAACTCGTCGAGCGCGACGTGGACCGCGCCGGTCAGCGCGTCGGCGTCGCGGACGTCGGCAATGACGCCGCGGACGTTGGGCCAGGCGTCGGCGAGCGCGAAGAGCTCGGCGCGCGTCGCGAGTGGGTAGCCGACATGCGGGTCATCGGCGCAGAGGTCGACGGCGACGACGTCCCAGCCATCTTTCGCGAGCTTCTCGACGGTCGCGTGGCCGATGCCGCGCGCCGCGCCGGTGACGATCGCGACGGTCATCGGAGCCGTCCGTGCGAGTCGGGCTGCCAGCGTTCGATCGCCGTGCGCAGGCCGGTGACCAGCGCGTCCAGCAGTTCGCGGCCGTGCTCGGCGGTGGCTCCGGTCGGGTCGCCGAGCACACCGTTCGGGCTGATCTCACGCAGCTTTCCCTTGCGCAGCGACGGCATCAGGTCTTCGAGCGGCGTTGTGTTGCCGGGCGCCGCTTTGCCCATGTCGACTGTCTCCGGCGCGATCGCCAGCATCAGCGAGGTCTCGGTGTGCCCGGCGTGCGCGTCGCCTTCCGTTGGCGCACAAGCGAACCAGGCGGTCTCGCGGTGCTCGTACCGCAGCAGCCGGATCGCCGAGACGAGCGCGGGCACGTTGCCGCCGTGCGCGTTGACGAACACGACCTTGTCCGCCCAGCGGCAGGCCGATCGGCCGAACTCGATCAGCACCGTCCGGAGCGCTTCGTGCCCGATGGACACCGTGCCGTCGAACTCCTCGTGCTCGCCGGACGAGCCGTAGGCGAGCGCGGGCGCGACCAGTTCGCCGCCTGCCGAGGCGACCGCGGTCGCGATCCGGGTGTCGGTGTCGAACGGCAGATGCGGCCCGTGCTGCTCGCACGAGCCGGTCGGCACGAGCAAGATCCCGCTCATTCCAGGTACCCGTGTTGCCGCAGGTAGGCGAGCAGTTCGGCGGCTCCGGCCTTGGCGTCGGCCGGGTGCACGAGCCGGGGTGGGTCGTGCTCGGCGAGCGCGCCGGTCAGCGCGAGCAGCCGGGTGTGCGGCTCAGCGCCCTCCGGCGGCGGCACGCGCCGGGTGCGCGGGCTGAACCGCCGCGTGCGCTCGACGGTGATCCGATCGTCTCTTGTGGACAGAGCTTTGTGGACGGTGATAGCCGCCTTGCGTGCGGCGAGCAGGCCGGGGAGCGACGCGCGGCGCAGACGCACGTCGGCGGGCTCGACCGAGCAGACCGCGGGCAGGCCGACTGCGAGGCGTTCACGTCGGCCGCCATCGAGACGGCGCTCTACCAGCAGTTTTCCGTCCCAGGTAAGCGAGAGCGCGCCGAGTGCTTGGCGCGCGCCGAGCGCCGCCGCGAGGAACGCGGGGGTGGCGCCGGTGCCGCGGTCGGCCGAGTGATCGCCGCAGAGCACGAGATCGGGCGCCGGGATGGCGTCGGCCAGCGCCTTGGCGACGCGGGAACCGTCGTCGGTCTCGTCCTCGGTGAGGTCGACGCGCACCGCGTCGCCGATGCCCGAGGCGAGCGCGGTTCGCAGTACGGCCTCAGCGGGTTCGGGGCCCGCGGTGACGGCCAGCGTCTGGGCGTCGAGCTGCTCGGCCAGCCTCAGCGCGTGCTCGAGCGCGCACTCGTCGGCGGCGCCGAGTCCGCTGGTGAGCGACTCGATCCAGCGCAGAGCGACCACGATCAGCACGGCTCACCCCTTCCGGAAGGTGACGCCGTCGCCGCCGTCGGGGTAGGTCCAGCTGATCGCGCCCTGCTTGTTGCAGAGCAGGTAGCAGGTGCCGCACTCGAAGCACTGCTCGTAGTTGAACAGGATGCCGCCGTCGGTGGTGGGCACGAACAGGTTCGCCGGGCACGCGTGCACGCACTCGCGGGTGGTGCAGGAGTTGCAGATCTCGGAGTCGACCTCGATATGCGCACGCTGCGAGACCTGGAAGTCCACTGTGGACATCCGGTCCTCGAAGGAGATCTCTGGGTAGTCCATCGGCCCGCCTATCCGTACGCCCGGAACCCGGTGATCGCGTCCTTCGCCAGGTCGCGCAGCCGGATGCCGTGTTGTTTCGTGCCACGCCGCAGCAGCTTGCGCAGACCGGGTTTCGGCTCCGGATTCGTGACCTGGAAAAGGTTCTCGACCAGGTCGCAGATCATCGCCGGGTACTTGTTCTGCACGCGGTCGCCGAGGAGCAGCTCCGGCGCGCCCTTGAGCTTGCGATGGTCGGCGAGCACGAACGACTCGTGCAGCCTGCGCTCGTAACCGGACAGGTCAGTCGTGTTGTTGCTCAGCGCCTCAGCTGCGGCGCGGCCCGCGTACATGCCGGAGCCGATGGCGAAGTTGACGCCCTCCAGCCAGATCCCGGCCGCCAGGCACATCGCGGCGGCGTCGCCGGTGACGAGGATGCCGTCGCCGGTCAGCTTCGGCATGGTCTTGTAGCCGCCCTCGGGGATGAGGTGCGCGGCATACTCGATCAGCTCGCCGCCCTTGACCAGCGGCGCGATGGCCGGATGGCGTTTGAGGTCGGCGATGAGCTCCTCCGGGCGGACCTTGGCCTTGCCGAGTTCGGTCAGGCTCAGCACGACGCCGACGCTGATCGAGTCGAGATTGGTGTAGAGGAAACCGCCGCCCGCGATGCCCCTGGTGCCGCCGACGAGTTCGATGTCGACGCCGTCGGTGCCGCTGACGCCGAACCGCTCTTCGATGGTTTCCCTTGGCAGTGCGAGGGTTTCCTTGACGCCGAGCGTGGTGTGGTGCACCTGGCCGTCCGGGTACATGCCCGCTTGCTTGGCGAGGAACGAGTTCACGCCGTCGCACGCGATGACGATCTGGGCTTTGAAGTCGCCCTCCGGGCGGTCCGTGCGGACGCCGACGACGCGGCCGTTCTCGGTGAGCAGGCCGGTGACCACGGTCGACGTGATCAGCTCGGCGCCGGCCTCCTCGGCCTTCGACGCGAGCCAGGCGTCGAACTTGGCGCGGTGCGCCGTGGCGCCGTTGTACGGCGGCTTGCCCCAGTTCTCGGTGCGGAAGTCGACCGTGAGCGACTGGGTCGGCGTCATCAGCATGGTCTGGCGCCGGGTCACCCAGCGTTCGATCGGCGCTTCTTCCCACCAGTTCGGGATCAGCTCGTCGAGGATGCGGCCGTAGATCACGCCGCCGTAGACGTTCTTCGCGCCGGGGAACGCGCCGCGCTCGACCAGCGCGACCCGATGGCCCTGCCTGGCGAGTTCCAGCGCGGCGGCCGACCCGGCCGGGCCCGCGCCGACGACCACGACGTCGAAGGTCACGGCGCTCGTGCTGGGCGTCGCGGTCTTGGTCGCCGGACCCGCGTGCTCACTCATGCGTGATCTCCTTGGCGAGTTCCTCGAGCAACGCGGTCGCGTCCGTGACGATGCCGAGATCGGCCATCGCGGTCATCGGGCAGCTCGGATCGGTGTTGACGCTGACCACGTGCTTCGGCGCACCGAGCCCGCCGATGTGCTGCGCGGCCCCGGATATCCCGAACGCGATGTACAACTCGGGATCGACGACGACCCCCGTGGTCCCGATCTGCCGCTGATAACTCGCATGCCCGGCATCGGTGACCACCCGCGTCGCGCCGACAGACGCTTGCAGCGCGTCCGCGACCTTCTCAAGCAACTCGATGGCTTCCTTGCCGTTGTTCTTCGTAAGCCCCGCTCCGGCTCCGAGAATCCGAGGCGCCTCCGCGAGGTCGGCCGTCTTCGGGTCCGGGGGAAGCACTTCGAGCACCTCGGCGTCCTGTGCGTCCTGCTCCGGCCAGTTGAGTTTTTCGCGTGTGTTTTCGGAGGCTCTTTCGACTGTGCGGACGCCCGGGACCAACGTGGCCACGAACGGTCCGTCGACCTCGACGTCGACCATGGTTTTCGATCCCCACCTCGCGAGCCTCGCGCCGGTCCGGTGGATCTCGATCGCGCCGGCGAGCAGGGGGATGTCGAGTGCGAAGGCAATCCGTGGAGCGAGGTCTCGACCGTCGGGAGAGGCGGGGAGAATGAGGCCCTGACCTGGGGATTTGTCGGTTATCCACAGTTGGCCTGGGGTGTGGACAACTCCTGTTGATGGGCCTGGGGTGGGGGTCGGGGCCGATAGACTGTTGTAGGGCTGGCCCCCAGGGTGGGCGGGGGGCGAACTTACTACGTAGGGGGGCTCTGAGCTGCGGAAATGGGAGGCCAGGGCGGTTGCCCAGGCGGCGGGGGCGTAGTCGCCCGCTTCGGCCAGGATGGCGTGGCGCAGGGAGGTCAGGGCGTCGGCCGCGGCGTGGGTGCCTGAGCCGATCAGGAGCGCGTGGCCGGACGCTTCGGCGCAGGCTTCGTCGGCTCCGGCGGGGAGGGTGCCGTCGCGGACCGGGATCAGGGCGATCACAGTGACGCTCCCGCTCGGTGGCCTTCGATGACCGCGGCATGGGCTCGGCGCGGGGTGAGGCAGTCGCCGACGCGATAGGACTTGAGATCCATTGTGGACAGTTCGGCCCAGAGCTCGTCGGCGGGACGCGCGTGCACGGCGAGCACGACCCAGTCGGCCGTCATCTCCAGGTTCTCGCCCGTGGTGTGCCGCAGCACCTGCAGCGTGACGCCGCCGTCCTCGGACGCAGAGGCGCCCATCACGACCAGATCGGTTTGCTGGCCGATGCCCTTGGCGTCGGCGCGGACGTTCCAGGTCTCCATGTCGAGCGTGATGCCGAGGTCCTGGCCGACGACCATGCCCGAGGTGATCACGCGCACCGAGCAGCCGCGGTCGGCGAGCAGTTCCGCGGTCGACGTCGCCTGGTGGAAGCCGAGGTCGTCGACGAGCACGACAGTCCCTTGTGGACTGACCGAGCCGTCGAGCACGGCGCGCACGTCCACGATCCGCTCCAGCGAGCCCGCCCACCACGGCCGGTCCGCGTGCGCGCCGGTCGCCAGCACCACCGCGTCGGGGCGTTCTCGGCGCACCAGGTCCAGATCGGCGTCGACGCCCGTGCGGATCTCGACACCGTAGCGCCGGCACTCGGCGTGCAGGTTCCGGGTGACGTCCAGGAACTCCGCTCGCGAGGGCACGCTCGCGGCCAAAGCCACTTGACCGCCGGTTTGCGAAGCCTTCTCGACCAGCGTGACGCGATGCCCGCGTTGCGCGGCCGTCGAAGCGGCTTGCAGGCCAGCTGGGCCGCCGCCGATGACCAGCACGTTCCGCGGACGCACGGACGGCATCGGCAACGGGGTCGCTTCCTTGCCGGTGCGCGGGTTTTCGATGCAGCCGAGCCAGCGGTTGAGGCCCATCCGCCCCACGCATTCCTGGTTGCACGAAAGACAAGTCCGGATGTCCGTGGCATGCCCGGCCCGCGCCTTGCGCACGAAATCCGGGTCCGCGATCTGCCCGCGCACGACACCGATCAGGTCGCAATGCCCCTCGGCGAGCGCGCGGTCCGCCTGCACCGGGTCCTTGAACCGGCCGACGCCGACCACCGGGATCCGCACCTTGTCCCTGATCGCGCTCGGGATGAACATCGCGTAGCCGGGCGGGATGTGCATCGACGCCTCGATCATGTACAGCGTCGCGGTCGCCACGCCGATCGAGGTGTTGATGTAGTCGACCTTGCCGGTCGCCTCGACGAGCTGCGCGATCCGCACCGCCTCGTCGATCGTCGTGCCGCCGTCGATCAGCTCGTCGCCGCAGATCCGCACCCCGAGCGCCAGCCCGGGGCCGATCGCCGCGCGCACCGCTTCGACGATCTCGATCAGCAGCCGCGACCGGTTCTCCAGGCTGCCGCCGTAGTCGTCGGTCCGGATATTCGTCGCGGGAGAGAGGAAACCGCGCACGATCGACGAGTGCGAGCACTGCAACTCGATCCCGTCGAAGCCGCCCTGAGCACAATGCTCGGCCACGATCGCGTACCCGCGGACGATCTCCGCGATCTCCCGCTGCGAGACGGCCTTGGGGACTTCGCGGAACATCGGGTCGGCCACCGGGCTCGGTGCCCAAACCGGCAGTCGCGAGTACATGCTCGACGCCTGCCCGCCATTGTGGTTGAGCTGCGCGAAAATCGGCACCCCGTGCGCGTGCACCGCCTCGGTGATCCGCCGGTATCCAGGCACCACAGACGGATTGAAACCGTGGATCAGCTTCTCGTACGGCCAGTCCGTCGGATGCGTCGAGTGTTCCTCGGTGATGATCAGCCCGGCCCCGCCGACCGCGCGCGCCGCGTAGTACGCCGCGTGCTGCTCGCTCGGGTGACCGTCCTCGGCGTAGTTGGTCAGGTGCGCGGAGAACACCACCCGGTTCTTCACCGTGACCGGCCCCAGCTTGAGCGGGGTGAACAGGTACTTGTACTGCCCGCCGCTCATCGCACACCCGCCGCGCGCCGTCCTTCGAGCACGGCTTCGTGCACCGTCCTCGGCGCGACCCGGTCGCCCGCCGGGATCGCGTCCGGGTGCGTCAGCGAGTCGTCCGGCAGCCGATGCCCGCAGTCGATCAAGGTGGCACACGGGATTTCCCGGCGCCGCGCGGTGAAGCGGTCCTCGACCACCAGATGCGCCGGATGCACCTCACGCAGCAGCGTCGACTTGTGCAGCGTCACGCCCGCCTGCTGCACCCGCCGGTTCGCGTCGGCGAGGTCACCGGTGATCGCCAGCAGCGTGCCCACGACCTGGTCCTGTGTGATCAACGCGGTTTCACGGCCGGACGCGGCCACCAGCTCGGCGGTGCCGACGCCGATCGGCCCGCCGACGGGGTCGAATACCACGACCGGACCATCCGAGACCAACGCGCCCGCCTCATAGAACTCTTGGTAGCCAACGACATGTGGCTCGCCGACGACCGAGTAAGCACGACGACCAGGCTTGCTCCCGGTCGCCAACACGATCAAATCCCCATTCCGCGAAGCCTGCTCGAGATCGGCCGCAGTGCTTTCGGTCTTCAGCCGGACGTCCACGCCGAGCGCGGTGACCTCCGCGATCAGCCAATCCACAAAGGACTGGAGACGGCCACGTCCGCCGACCTTCGCGGCGAGCGCGAGTGCGCCGCCCAGTTCCGCCGACCGCTCCGTGAGCCGGACTTGATAACCACGCAGGGCGAGCACTCTCGCTGCTTCGAGCCCGGCCGGGCCCCCGCCAACCACCAGTGCGTGTCCATCATGGGCCGCGCCGCTCTCGATTCCGGGGTCGGTGCTCTCGTGCCCGCTGCGGGGCTCGGCGGAGCAGGTGACGATGGGGTTGCGGTTGTCGCGGACCATGCATTTCGCGTTGTCCAGCGAACACGGCCGGATCGAGCGCCCGGCGCGGACCTTCGACACGAGTGCCGGATCGGCGATCTGCGCGCGCGTCATCTCCACCAGGTCGGCGACCCCGTCGTCCAGCGCCCACTGGGCTTGACCCGGGTCGACCACACTGCCTTGCAGCACAACGGGAAAAGTCGCGACCGCCCGGATCTGACGGCACAGTTCGATGTTGAATCCCGGCTCGGTGTGCAGATCCGGCCTGGTCGCCGACGCGCCCATCGCCGACCCACGGACGACGGCGAGGTAGTCGACGTCCAGCGACCGCACCAGCTCGACCGCGTGCTCGGGAGTCACCCCGGCCCAGGGCGCGAGTTCGTCGCAGGACAGCCGCAGTCCCAGAATTCCGGGCCCGAGCACGCCTTTGACGGCCGCGAGGACCTCGCGCAGCAGTTTGCCCTTGTCCTCGCCCCAGTCGTCACCACGCTGGTTCGTCAACCCGGACAGGAACTGCCGCAGCAGGCTGAACTGCCCGGCATTGATCTCGACACCGTCCACACCGGACTGGACGGCGATGCCGGTCGCGTGCGCGAACCCGTCGATCAGCGCTTGGATCTGCCCGGAGTCCATCTCCAGCGGCAGCTCGCGGCTGGCGACGTCCGGCACTCGCGACGGCGCCCACAGCGCGTTCTGCGAGTAAGCCGACGACCCCTGCGAACCGGAATGCCCCAGCCCGGCGAGCACGAGAGTCCCCTGTGGACGGCAGGCTCGCACGATCGCCGACCAGTCACAGTCCGCGGCCAGCGGCGCACGCTCATACGGCCAGTCCGACTCGTGCACCGAGGCGATCTCGGTGACGATCACCCCGGCGCCGCCCTCGGCCCGCGCCTGGTAGTACGCGGCGTGGCGCGGGGATAAAGCCCGCTTTATCCCGAGATTGGTCTCGTGCGGCCCGAACAGCACCCGGCTGGGAGCCGTTCGCGAGCCGAGTTCGACGCTGCCGGTGAGACTCGCCATCGCTACGCCAAACCTGCCAGCGGGCTCGTGTCGCACGCGCGGTCCGGCACGCGGACGCGAATGGACGGGATGCCCAGCGAGACGCGTCGTGAGTGGTCCTGGCTCGGCTTCGGCAGCGCGTCACCGTCCCGTGTGGACAGTGCGTGCTCGCCATGTCCCTTGACACACTCGGGATCCGGCCCGTCCAGCGGCAGCCCCGTGAAGAACTTCGCCGCCATGCAGCCGCCCTGGCAGCTGTCGTAAGCCGAGCAGGAGTTGCACGCCCCGCCCGTCTGCGGCCGCCGCAAGTCCTGGAACAGCGCCGATTCCCGCCACACGGTCCCGAAACCGGCGCCGCGGACGTTGCCGGCCTTGAACACGTCATGGATCGCGAACGGGCACGCGTAGACGTCGCCGACCGGGTCGATCAGGCACACGACACGGCCGGCGCCGCACAGGTTCAGCCCCGGCAGCGGCGACGAGCCCAGCGCGTTGAGGTGGAAGAACGAGTCGCCGGTGAGCACCTTCTCGCCGTTCGCGACCAGCCAGTTGTAGAGCTCCAGCTGCTGCTCGGCGGTCGGATGCAGCTCGTCCCACACGTCCGCGCCGCGGCCAGAGGGACGCAGCCGGGTGATCCTCAGCTGCGCTCCGAAGCCGTCCGCGATTTCTTTGAATGTGTCAAGTTGACCCACATTGTGTCGGGTCATCACGACCGAGATCTTGAAGTCCTTCATGCCCGCGTCGGCCAGATTCCGTAGCGCGCGCATAGCCATGTCGTACGAGCCTGGCCCGCGGACGGCGTCGTTGACCTCGCGCGTCGCCCCGTCGAGTGAAATCTGGACGTCCACGTAGTCGGTCGCGGCCAGCTGCCTGGCCCGCTCGGGGGTGATCTTGACGCCGTTGGTGGAGAACTTGATGCCCACGTGGTGCGCGATCGCGTAATCCAGCAGCTCCCAGAAGTCCGACCGCACGGTGGGCTCACCGCCGCCGACGTTCACGTAGAACACCTGCATGCGCTCGAGCTCGTCGATCACGGCCTTGATCTCGTCGGTCGACAGCTCGTTCGGATCGCGGCGCCCTGACGAGGAAAGACAGTGCTCACAGGCCAGATTGCAGGCGTACGTCCACTCCCAGGTCAGGCAGATCGGCGCATCGAGCCCGTACTTGAACTGCTCGACCAGCGGGGCGACGGCGGTCACGAGCCCTCCACGATCATGTCGGTGGCGACGAGGGAGTCGAGTGCTTTGAGAAAGCTCGGCGCGCGCCCGTCGGGCAGCTCGGTGAGCGCTACCCGCAGGCTGGGGTGCGTGCCCAGGCTTTTGACGAATTCGACCAGGTCAGGGGCCTTCAGGAAGGACAGCTTGCGGTTGCCGAAGTGGTACGCGAGCGCCCCGAACGGCTCGGGCCGCAAGGCCACGCTGGGGTTCAGGCGGTACGGCTTGTCCAGGTCGAGTGCCATGCCCGTGCTCAGTACACGCCGCACATACCGTCGATGGAGACCTCTTCGACGAGGAGCTCTTCGACAGCGGGGGCCTCTTCGACTTCGCGCTCTGCTTCGGGCATGGTGTGCTCCTCAGTGCGTGCTCTAATCGACGAGAACGACGGTAATGGCACTCAGTGCCGAATGGAAGGGGTGAGTGTCCGCGTGCCTGCTGAGAGCCCCGACGGCGCTCGCCACGGTGGCCGCCGCAAGATCACCTCGAAGGGCGAGCTGGAGCACATCGCGTTCGCGCTGTTCGACGAGCGCGGCTTCGATCACACCACGATCGACGACATCGCGGCCGCCGCGGGCATCGGCCGCCGGACGTTCTTCCGCTACTTCCCATCGAAGAACGACATCGCCTGGGGCAGCTTCGACGAGCAGCTCGTCCACATGCACGCCCGGTTCCGCGCCTGCGCGCCCGAGCTGCCGCTCATGGACGCGATCCGCGAGGTCGTCGTCGGCTTCAACAGCGTCGAGCCGGAGGAGGTGCCCTGGCACCGGCGGCGGCTCTCGCTGATCTTGAACGTGCCCGCGCTGCAAGCGCATTCGACGCTGCGGTACGCCGATTGGCGGCGCGTGGTCGCCGACTTCGTCGCCGAGCGGCTCAATCAGCCCGCGAATTCCCTTGAGCCGCAAGCGATCTCGCACGCCGTGCTCGGAGTCGCCGTCGCGGCCTACGAGCAGTGGCTGTCCGACGAGGGCTCGGAACTCATCCCGCTGCTCGACAAAGCCTTGCGGGACTTGGCATCCGGCTTCAAGGACGTCTAGATGTCGAGCGTGACCGGCTCGCGGTCGACGCAGACGCGGACCGGCGTCCCTTCGGAGTCGGGGATTGCGCAGGTTCCGCAGAAGCCCTGTCGGCACGAGTACGTGACGCCGGGAATCGCCTCGCGGAGAACGTCCAGCGCCGAGCGATCGGCGGGCACTTCGAGCGTCCGTCCGCTGCGCAAGGTGAGCCGGAACGGCTTCCCGGCCACGATCGGCGGCGGGGAAAACCGCTCGTAGAACACGGTCTCCTCGGTCGCCTGCCGGACGCCGGTGATCATCGGAATCGGTCCGCAGCAGTAGATGGCCGCACCCGGCGCCGCGTTCTCCAGTAGCTCGGCGCCGGACACCGGCATGCCGAACTCGGAGTCCGGCCTGACGAAGATCCGCGCTGAGCCCAAAGCGGACAGTTCGTCGAGGAACGGCATCGAGTCACGGTCGCGCCCGGCGTAGACCAGCCGCCAGTCGGCGCCGATCGCGTCGGCGTGACGGACCATCGGCAGGATCGGCGTGATACCGATTCCGCCCGCGATGAACAGGTACTTTTCGGCTGGCAGCAACGGAAAGGCCGTACGCGGACCTTGCGCGGTCACCCGGGTTCCCGGCGTGAGCGAGTGCACTTCGGACGACGCGGCGCCGATCTTCCTGACCGCGACCCGATAATGCGACAGGTCGGCCGGATCACCGCACAGCGAGTATTGCCGGACCAAGCCCGAAGGCAGCGTCAGATCGATGTGCGCGCCGGGGCGCCAAGGCGGAAGCGTTCCGGTGAGTCGCAGACTGACCACATCGGACGCTTCGGCGCGGACGTCCTCGACCGTCAGGTACAGCTTCCGGTCCACCGCGCGCACCGGCGGACGGCGACGCCCGCTCCAGGTGCTCATTTTCGTATACGCGGCAACGACTCCGGTCAGCGTCGACATCAGCCGATCGCGCCGGGCGCTGCCATCCAGCCGCTCGGGGTAGGTCATCGTCATCAGGCTGCGTCGGCCGCCCGTGCGGCAGGTGAGCTCGCGAGGTACGCCACGGCCTGTGCGGTGTTGCCGGTGTCGGCCGGGTTGTACGAGCGCCGGAAGTACGGCGTGATCTCACGCAGCAGCTGACGGCCGGTCGGCAGCAGGCCGCGCTTGGACGCCCTGAAGTACGTGCGCCACCGTGCCTTGCCCGGGTTCGTCGGGTCGTTGCGCATCAAGAATCTCGTGCCACGCAAGAAGATCCACGCCAGCACCGGCGTCACCGCGAGCATGCTCCGCACCCGCCGTGTGTACCGGCCGTCGAGGTGCTGGAACAGGTCGTACGCCACCGAGCGATGCTCGACCTCCTCGGCGCCATGCCAGCGCAGGAGGTCGAGCATGGTCGGATCGGCGCCGTCCAGCGGCGCGTCGAGCACCCACTGGCCGAGGAACGCCGTGTAGTGCTCGATCGCGGCGACGACCGCGACCCGCTCGACGATCCATTCCTCACGCGCCTTGCCGGTGAGATTCCGGTCGCCGAGCAGCCGCCGGAAGATCCACTCCATCTGCGCGATGTACGGCCGCACGTTGACGCCCGCCGCTTCGAGATGCGCGGCGGCGCCGTCGTGCGCCTGGGCGTGCATGGCCTCCTGGCCGATGAAACCGAGCACGTCCTCGCGCAGCCGGTCGTCCTTGATCAGCGGGACGGCCTGCTTGAACAACTCCACGAACCAGCGCTCACCCTCGGGCAGCGCGATGTGCAGGACGTTGATCGTGTGCGTGACCTGCGGTTCGCCGGGGACCCAGTGCATGGGCAGCGAGGCCCAGTCGAATGCGACATTCCTGGCGTGGAGCACCAGGTGCTCGTCTTCGTTCACCGTGACCTCCGCAGGCTCTGAGCAGGTCTGACGGGTACATGTTACCTGAGGTAACACCTACTTTCTAGTAGGTACCGCCGAGCTTGCCGTGATCCCAGCTGATCACCTTCGTCGGCTTGAAGATCAACCCGATCCGCTTGCCGGCCTGCGCGGTGATGAACGCCCTGAGCTCGTCGGGCACCGGATCGCCCGGCTTGCCACCCGCGTACCGCTGCGTCAGCGCGATGCCGATTTCGATGACCCGCTCGGTGTCCTCGACGAGCTCGACGTCGGCTTCGAGCGAGACGCCGCGCAGCTTGTCGTAGCTGTCGCCGTCTTCGATCAGCACGGTCGCCTCGGGCAGGCGGCGCAGGTTCTTCGCCTTCTGCGAGCTGCCGTACGTCCAGGTCGCGACGCCGTCGCCATGCGGGAAGTACCAAAGCGGCGCCAGATGTGGCCGCCCGTTCGGGCTCATGGTCGCGACGTTGATGACCTTCTGCTCGTCGAAGTACGCACTGATCTCTTCGGGCGTCATGCGGATCTGGTCACGGCGGGACATGAGACCTCCTGGTCGGACAGCTTCGAAGCGACGCTACCGCAGCGCCGCCACTTCGCCAGGAAAAGACCTTCCTGGCGAACCGCAACCCCCGGCGGGGGCAGGCGTCTTAGTCTTCGAAAGCGCAAGAGCTTCCCGCGAATAACGCGGACTGGGGATTTCTGAGGGGAAATCGAAATGAAGATCAACCTTATTGCCGGTGGAATGCTCACGGCCGGTCGAGGGAAAATGCAAACTCGAACGTAGCCGTGATTACACGGAAAAGTTCAGCAGCCCGACGTCTCCGGTCATCGCCTCGGCCGAATACCGGGCGATCAGTTCGACTCCCGACGAGAACAACGTGTACAACACCGATTTCGCGGTGACCATCAAAAAGGACGCGAAGCCGGGCACTTATCCCGTTTCTTTCTTCTGTGACGGCGCCCCGGTGAAGGGAACCATCACCAAGGCGCAGCCCAAGCCGCAGGTCGAGACGAAGCCCCAGGGCGCGCCGCAGACCGGTGGCGGCGCCGAGAGCGAGTCGTCGCCCGTGGCCGCCATCGCACTCGGCGGGGCCGGTGTCGCGGCGGCCGGTGGGCTCGGGTTCTTCGCGCTTCGCCGTCGCAAGAACAACGCGTGACGCCATCGGGCCGCTACCGCTTGCCGGTGGCGGCCCTTCCGGCATGCCCGGTGACGGAAGCCTCGTACGCGCCGCGCTCTTCGATGTCCTTGAGCGCGGCCCGGTCGGCCGCGGGAACGCGGGAGCGGGAGCCGAGCTCGATGATCGGCGGCAGGAACGCGCGGATCAGCTTCAGCGCGCCGACCCAGCGCGGCACGTGGATCGTGCGGCCGCGCCGCATGATGCCGTCTTCCAGGCAGTCCAGCGCGGTGGACAGCGGATACGTCTTGCCGATCAGGCCGGGCATGCCGCTGCGCAGCTTGCCGAAGACCGGGTGCGCGTCGGCGCTTTCGACCAGGTCGGTGCGGATCCAGGTCGGGTGCGCGACGCCGACCTTGACGCCGAGATGCGCGACTTCGGCGCGCAGGCTGTTGGCGAACGCCTCGACGCCTGCCTTCGCGGCCGCGTAGTTGGCCATGCCGGGCGCGTGCGTGATCGCGGCGAGCGAGGAGATCGCGAGCAGGTAGCCCTTGCGCTCGATGACATGCGGCAGGGTGACCCGGAACGTGCGCCACACGCCGAGCAGGTCGACCTCGATGACCTTCTCGAACGCGGCAGGGTCGACCGAGCGGACGAACCCGGTCGACGCGATACCCGCGTTGGCGATCACGATGTCGATCCCGCCGAAGTGCTCGACGACGCCCTCGGTCGCCTTTTCGAGCGCGGCCCAGTCGGTGACGTCGGCTTCCCAGGACTTCGCGGCCGCGCCGATCGTCTCGGCGACCTTGCGCTGCTCTTCGGCCTCGATGCCGACGAGCGCCACCTTGGCGCCCTGCGCGGCCAGCCGTTCCGCCAGCCCGGCCCCGATGCCGCGGGCGGCACCGGTGATCAGCACGACCTTGCCCTTGACGGTGTTCCTGGCCACGACGCCTCCTAGTTCAGCCCCCGTGGCCAGGCACGCTACCCGAACTTACCCCAAGTAAGCTACCCGTCAGTAGGCTGACGTGAGCGCTTCGACCTCTTCGGCGGTCAGCTCGAGGGTGAGCGACGGCAGCAGATCGGCGAGCTGCTCGGTCGTGCGTGCGCTCGCGATCGGCGCGGCGACCGTCGGCTGCGCGCGCAGCCAGGCCAGCGACACCGCGGCCACCGGAACCGAGTGGGCCTGGGCGATCTCGTCGAGCGCGGCGAGCACGCGTTCGCCCCGGTCGTTGAGGTAGGCCGCGGCTCGCGGCGCGCGCGGGCTGTCGGACGGCGTGTCGGCCGAGCGGTACTTCCCGGCGAGGAAACCCATGGCCAGCGCGAAATACGGCAGCGTCGTCAGGCCTTCGCGGGCGATGAACGGCGCCAGGTCCTGCTCGTAGTCGCGCTCGAGCAGGTTGTAGTGCGGCTGCACCGCGACGTAGCGCGCGTAGCCCGCACGGTCCGAAATGGACAGTGCTTCGGCCAGTCGTGCCGCGGTGTAGTTCGACGCCGCGATGTGGCGCACCTTGCCCGCCCTGACCAGTGCGTCGAATGCGCTGAGGGTCTCTTCGAGCGGGGTCTCGTCGTAGTCGCGGTGCGCGTAGTAGAGGTCGATGTGATCGGTGCCGAGCCGTCGCAGCGAGTCGTCGGCCGCCGCGGCGATGTTCTTCGCCGACAGTCCCGGCCGCTCGGCCCAGCTGCCCACCTTGGTCGCGATGACCATGTCGTCGCGGCGGCCGCGGCGGGTGAGCCAGTTGCCGATGATCGCCTCCGACTTGCCGCCCGAGTACACGTCGGCAGTGTCGATGAAGTTGCCGCCCGCCTCCGCGTACGCGTCCAGCACCGCGAACGACTGCTCCTCGTCGGCCGTCCAGCCGAAGACGTTGCCGCCGAGATTGAGCTCGCAGACTTCGAGTTCCCCGATTTTCGCCATGATCCGACGCTAGCGGAATGAAACCCGGCGACGCTCGGGTTGGACCGATCATGACCTTCGAAATCGGCAAGATCGGCGTCTGGCGCCCGAAGCAGCTCACCACCGACAAACTGGCCGTCGAGCTGGAGGGCCTCGGCTACGGCGCGCTCTGGGTGGGCAGTTCTCCCTCGCTGGTCAGCGAAATCGGGCAGCTCGAAGGCCTGCTCGCCGCGACCACCACGCTCGTCGTCGGCACCAGCATCGCCAACGTCTGGGCGGATGACCCCGCGAGCGTCGGCGCGGGATACCACCGGCTCGCCGACAAGTACCCCGGCCGCTTCATCCTCGGCATCGGCGTCGGGCACCCCGAGGCGACGCAGGAGTACAAGAAGCCTTATCAAGCGCTGGTCGACTACCTCGACGGCCTCGACGCGGCCGGCGTTCCCGTCGAATCCCGCGCGCTCGCCGCGCTCGGCCCCAAGGTGATCAAGCTGTCCGGCGACCGCACGGCCGGCGCGCTGCCGTATCTCACGACCCCGGAGCACACCCGGCAGGCACGCGAGATCCTCGGCGCGGACAAGCTGCTGGTCGCGGAACAGAAGGTCGTGCTCGGCGAAGAGCGTGAGCGCGCGCTGGCCATCGCCAGGGAGGCCGTCCGTAACCCGTACCTCAGCCTGGTCAACTACACGACCATGCTGCGCAATCTCGGCTTCACCGACGAGGACCTCGCCGACGGCGGCAGCGACCGGCTCATCGACGCGCTCGTGGTGCAGGGCGATGCGGAGACTGTCGCGCGCGGGCTCACCGCGCACCTGGAGGCGGGTGCGGATCACGTGGCCGTGCAGGTGCTCGGCGAGAACCTCGACTACGAGGCGATCATCGCGGCCGTCACACCGCGATGATCTCGACCATCGACTCCAAGCCCTTGAAGTCGTCCGGGTTGCGCGTGTAGAGCGGCAGCTCGGACGACGAGGCGATGGCCGCGATCATCAGGTCCATCCGGCGCGGCTTCGGGGCGCGGTCCGCCGCGAGCACCAGTGACACCAAGGTGCCGTAGCGGGCCGCGGCCGCCGCGTCCAGCGGCAGTGGGACGAAGTCGACCATCGCCGCGCCGAGCTGCTCGTTGCGCGCCGCGCGGACGGCGGGTGTCTTCGCCATCGCGACACCCTGGTGCAGCTCGGCCATGGTGACCGCGGTGATCGACGGGATCTTCGGCAGCGACTCCGGGTCCAGTTCGCCGAGATCGATGTAGACGCAGGTGTCGAGCACACCTTTTTCGGGACGTTCAGTCACCGATGCGGTCCTCTGAGCCGAAGAACTCGTCGGCTTCCTGACGCAGCAGTTCGGCATCGACGCGAGGCAGTTTGCGGTGCTTGGCGCAGAGTTCCTCGGAGGTCAGCCCGCGGCGCCGCTGGATGGGGCGCAGCTCGGCGATCTCCACGCCGTTGCGCGTGACGTAGTAGGTCTTTCCGGCCTCCACCCCGTCCATGATGGCGGCGGAGTTGTTACGGAACTCCCGCTGGCTGATGACGTCCATGCGCACAGCGTAGCCCGCCGTAGCACCAAGTGCTACCCCGTTCCGTATACGACCAGTGTGCCCGTTCCGCCGACCTCGTACGATGCGGCTGAAGGCACCAAGTCTGTTCGAGGAGGACCCACGATGCCCATCGCCACCCCCGAGGTCTACGCGGAGATGCTTGACCGGGCGAAAGCGAACGAATTCGCTTACCCGGCCATCAACGTGACGTCTTCGGAAACCCTGAACGCCGCGATCCGCGGGTTCGCCGAGGCGGAGAGCGACGGCATCATCCAGTTCTCCACCGGCGGCGCGGAATTCGCCTCCGGCCAGGCCGTCAAGGACATGGTCGTCGGCGCGACCGCGCTGGCCGAGTACGCGAACGTGGTCGCCAAGCGCTACCCGATCAACGTCGCGCTGCACACCGACCACTGCCCCAAGGACAAGCTCGACGGCTTCGTCCGCCCGCTGCTCGACATCTCGGCCGAGCGCGTCAAGCGCGGCGAGAACCCGCTGTTCCAGTCGCACATGTGGGACGGCTCCGCGATCGACCTCGACGAGAACCTGACCATCGCGGCCGAGCTGCTCGAGAAGGCGGCCGCCGCGAAGATCATCCTCGAGGTCGAGATCGGCGTCGTCGGCGGCGAAGAGGACGGCGTCGAGGCCGAGATCAACGAGAAGCTCTACACCGCCGAGGGCGACTTCCTGAAGACCGCCGAGGTGCTCGGCACCGGTGAGAAGGGCCGCTACCTGCTCGCCGCGACCTTCGGCAACGTGCACGGCGTCTACAAGCCCGGCAACGTCAAGCTCCGCCCGGACGTGCTCAAGGGTGGCCAGGACGTCGTCGCGGCCAAGCTCGGCCTGACCAACGCGAAGCCGTTCGACTTCGTCTTCCACGGCGGCTCCGGCTCCGAGGTCGCCGACATCCACGCCGCGCTGTCCTACGGCGTCGTGAAGATGAACGTCGACACCGACACCCAGTACGCCTTCACCCGTCCGATCGCTGACCACTTCTTCAAGAACTACGACGGTGTCTTGAAGATCGACGGCGAGGTCGGCAACAAGAAGGTCTACGACCCGCGCAGCTACCTCAAGGCCGCCGAAAAGGGCATGGCCACCCGGGTCCGCGAGGCGGCCGAGCACCTCCGCTCCGCCGGCCAGAAGCTCTGACCCAGCTTAAAAAATCCCAATGTGGCTTTCGTCAGTTTTCAGCTGACGAAAGCCACATTGGCGGCCTGGAACCTGACCAATGCCACATTGGGATTTTTTAAGCCTGGGCGGGCTGGGTCCGGCGGGTGAAGAAGCGCAGGCCCAGCCAGAAGAGGATCGCTAGGCCGACCAGGGCGATCGGGACCGTCCAGTAGGCGACCGGGGGTGCGGACTCCGTGTGCGCGTCGCCCAGGAACCAGGGCCGCAGCTGGGACTGGACCCACAGCGTGCTGTAGCCGAAGGCGGTGACCAGCAGCGCGCCGGCGCCCGCCGTCAGGAGCTTGTGCTCGCGGCCGATGCGGAACGCCAGGTCCACCGCGAGGCCGACGGCCAGCAGATAGAACGGGACCGTCGGGACCGGGAAGCCGATGCCGAGCAGGATCGGCCACATGATCAGGCGATACGCCAGGTATGCGCCCGCCACCGCGGTGGCCGCCCACTGCTTGCCGATCGTCTTGCGGGCCAGCGCCAGCACGAGCGCGGAGACGCCGATGCCCCACAGCGGGTAGACCCACGACGGGATCGGCATGGTGAAGTGGGTGACCGCGGCCAGGTCGACCGGGTGGCCGATCTGCTTCGCGGCGAAGCTCAGCAGCTCGTGCTCGGCCTCGGGCTCGCCGCGTTCCCAGGCGCGCAGGCCGATGATGCCGTACTCCTGCTGGCCGTTCGAGAAGAACGTGTTCTCCAGCAAGAAGACCCAGAGTCCGGTGAGGACCAGTGAACGCAGGCGGCCGGGCGCGGAGAACTTCATCCAGCCGTCGATCACGCCGAGGATCATGATCTCGGTGCCCAGGTAGAGCATCATGTGCGACGGGCTCCACGCGGTCAGGTCGAGTCCGTTGAGCCGGTGGTTGAGGATGTCGAGCGGCCCGGCGATCAGGAACAGGATCATCCCGCCCTGCATCAGCCGCAGCGAACGCTTGTCGCAGCCGAGGCCGGTGTAGCTGTGGATCGCGACCAGCACCACCAGTATGCCGGTGCCGACCGTGTTGATCAGGTGCGGCGGCGCGAGGTCGTCACGCAGGAACTTGAAGTGCCACGACATGTCCCAGGTCGACCCGAGCATCTTGAACGCGAACGCGATCAGCCACATCGAGTAGCAGAAGTTCAGTGCCCACTGCGGGGTCGGCTGCCCCGGCGCGCCGCGGTGCCAGTGCAGCTTGAAGAACAGCCGCGTCTTGGCGATCGGGCTACGGGGGATGGCGCCGGGCTCGACGACCCCAGACACGTCCACTGCCTTTGTCATGCCGCTAATCATCGCTTAGTCGACTTACCGATCGGTACCGGACCGGGAAAAACCAGGGTTCACCCTGAGGAGTGACGAGTTTGCTTTCCGCGTGGTGGTCGAGGCATCCTCTGCCGCCATGATGCCGAAACGCTTTGTCGCCGCTGTCCTCGTCGGCTGCCTCGTGCTGGCCGCGGGCGGGGTGGTCGGAGCCCTGTTCTTCAGCTGAGCACAATGGGCTCATGACGCACAACCTGCTCGGCCCGGAGCCGACCTTGCTGCCAGAGCACACCGTCGCGCAGGCCGCACTCGACGCGGGCGTCGACCCGGCCGGCGTCGCGGCGGAGCACCCGTACTTCAGTGCCGCCTGGGCTCAGCTGGCCGAGACCGCCTTCGAAGCCGGTGAGACCGTCGCCGCGTACGCCTACGCCCGCACCGGCTACCACCGCGGACTCGACCAGCTGCGCCGCGCCGGCTGGAAGGGCTTCGGCCCGGTGCCGTGGTCGCACCGCCCCAACCAGGGCTTCCTGCGCGCGCTCGCCGTACTCGCGAAGGCCGCCGGGAAGATCGGCGAGACCGAAGAGTACGACCGCTGCCGCACCTTCATCACCGACTCCGACCCGGCGGCCGCCGAAGCCACGGGCCTCGCCTGATCCCAGGTCAAAACCGGAAAAAAATCCCAATGTGGCATTGGTCGGGTTTCCGGCCGCCAATGTGGCTTTCGTCAGGCCGAAGCTGACGAAAGCCACATTGGGATTTTTTTCGCCGGGTCAGAACCAGCCGCAGTTGGTGGGGGCGGGGAAGGCGGCGAAGCGGCCTTCGAGCCAGGCGTAGGCCTCGGGGTAGGCGCGGACGAAGCCGCCGACGTGGGTCGGCACCAGCGAGCTGCTGAACTGGACCTTCGTGCCCTTCGAGCACCAGGAGCGGGCCATCGTGCGGTCCTGCTCGTACGGGACGATGTCGTCGAGCACGCTGTGCACGATCAGCACCGGCGCGGTCGGCTTGAGCTTGCCGATCAGCTGCTGGCCGACCCGGGACTTGTACGGCTCCTCACCGAGGTACGCGGTCAGCGACCGGCCGTCGTTCGTCAGCGTCGACGACTGGGTGAACGCGTGCGCCGCGATCGCCTCGACCGTGCATTCGTTCTTGACCTGCTCGAACAGCTGCTTGCCGCGTGCGTTCAGCAGCGAGGGGATGTTCAGCTCCGGGTACGCCGCGTCCATGCTGACCAGCGCGAACCCGAGGAAGCCGACCGCGTAGTGCCCGTCGAGCACCTTCGCCACCTCGGCCAGATCCGCCGGGACGGCGCCCGCGTACGCGCCCTTCAGGTTCAACTCCGGCGCGTACGAAGGCTGGAGTTCGGCGGCCGCCGCCGAGGCCCCGCCGCCCTGCGAGTAACCCGCGATGGCGACCGGCCCGGCGTCGGGCAGTCCGGCCTCGGGCAGCCGCTGGGCGGCGCGGATCGCGTCGAGCACGGCGTGTCCCTGCGAAAGCCGGTTCATGTACGTGTGGACGCCTGGCGTGCCGAGGCCTTCGTAGTCGGTGACGACCACGCCGTATCCGCGGGCGAGCAGCCCCTCGATGAACGGGCCCTCGTACTCGAAGCCGGCGGCCAGCGCCTTCGACGGCGCGCAGGAGTCGCCGATGCCCTGAGTGCCGGCGGCGTAGCTGATGATCGGGCGCTGACCTGCGCCGATCCAGGGGACATTGGGGGTGAGGACGGTGCCGGTGACGGCCATCGGGCGGTCATGCGTGTCCGTACTGCGATACATGATCCGTTGCACCTTGGCGTCCGCCCTGATGAGCTTTACGGGATCGATGTAGAACTGCGAAACCTCGTGGCGAATGATGTCGCCGTTCGCTCCGGACGGCAGCGGGGAAGGCGGGTCGTAGAAGGTGGTGGCGCCCGCTCGGGCGGGGGTACCCAGTAACGCGATGGCGACGGCCGCGACAAGGCCGAGACGAGAGAAAGTGCGCACGCTTGCTCCTCATTGAGCAGTCGGGGTGCTGAGTTTTCGACACTCGTGTCGAAAAAGAATGAGGTGAGGTGCCCCACATGTCAACCCCCGCTCGTCGCGGACGCCCGCGCAAGCTCCCGCTCGGTGAGCAGCGCGAACGCGTGTTGCGCGCGGCCGCGTCGCTCTACGCGCTGCACGGCGAGCAGGCCACCATCGAGCAGATCGCCCGCCAGGCAGGCGTCTCGCGACAGTCGGTGTACGAGAGCTTCGGCGACCGGGCGGCGCTCTTCACCGAGGTCGTGGCCGATGTCGAGGAGCGCTCGTTCGTCGGCATCGTGGCGCTGGCACGGGAGAAGACGCCGAACCTGCGCGCGTGGGCACGGATGAACTACGCGAACATGTTCGCCTTCGTCGCGGCCAATCCCGAGGCCTTCCCGGTGCTCCGCGAGGCCGAGCGGCTCGGCAATCCGGCACTCACCCGGTTGAGGGAGCGGCTGGCCGGGGTCTACACCGAGGTCGCCAAGCAGCGCTGGGCCGAGCACGGCGTCGACGCGGGCCGGTCCGACAACGCGCTCGTCACGCTCTACTTCGCGATGACCGAGGCGCTCGTCCAGATGACCTGGGACGGCCAGCCGCCCGACGCCGACGCGCTGATCGACCTGCTCACCGAGTTCACGGTCGGTGGCATCACCCGGCTGCGGGAGCCGGACGTCGACGTCATCGATCGGCTGCGCTAGCCGCGTACAGGCAGATCGTGCCGTCCTTGATGGACTCGAGCGCGTACCCGGTCAGCCAGATCCCCAGCACCTGCGTGTAGAAGTTCGGCAGCTCCGCGAACGACTTGCCCGCCAGCGGATGATCACCCAGTTCCTTGACGCCGTTCGCGTGCCGGATCCGTTCCGGGAAGCGGTGTCCGGCCGCCGCCGCTGCCGCCCAGTTGGCGTGCTTGCGCGCCTGGAACGCGACGTCCGGATAGGGCGCGGGCCGGTCGTAGCCCGGTGTCGAGATGTCGATGCCCGCGTCGCAGCCCTTGAGCTCCTCGCGCAGGTGGATGAAGAAGATGTCGTTGACCAGCAAGCCGATGTCGACCGGAACGCAGTGATCGCCGATCTTCTTGGTGCCGGTCGTGCCGACCCGCCAGACGATCCGCTCGGCTGGCCGCGAGCCCCACGGCTCGATCAGCGCGGCCGTCTCCCAGGCGAGCGCCTCGGCCTCCACGATGGACGGACCCAGCGCCTTCACGTGCGAGCCGTCCGGCACGGCGTCGATCGGCGAGTCCTTGGTGTGCCCGGTCCACGGCAGGCAGTGGCCGCAGCTCCAGCCGTCCTCCCACTCGTCGTCCCAGAGGACCCGCTGAGTGCCGGAACCGTTGCAGCGCGGGCACGGGACGACATGCCGGAAGAAGCGCCGTGGCTCGGCGGTCAGGTCCACGTCGCCGAGTGCCGGTTCGAGCAATCCGGTGCGCAGTCCCGCGTAATCCACGTGCGGACTATAGGTCCTTCGTGAACGCCAGCAGTCCGAATCCCTCTGGATCATCCGCGGGGACGCTGCGGTATCCGGTGGTGAGATACAGCGACGCGGCCTCGGGTTGTTTCGGCCCGGTGGTGAGGAAGATCCGGCGGTAACCGCGTCGCTTCGCCTCGGCTTCGAGCTCGGACAGCACCAGCCTGGCGAGCCCGCGGCGGCGATGCGCCGACGCCGTCCACATCCGCTTGACCTCGGCGGTCTCGTCGTCGTAGTGCCGGAACGCGCCGCCTGCGACGCTGACCTCGTCCTCACGCACGAGCAGCAGCACGCCGCGCGGGGGTGCGAACTCCTCGGGCGGGTAGCGCTCCAGTTCCGAGTTGGTGCCGTAGCGGCTGTGGTACTCGTGGGCGAGCTCGTCCAGCAACGGCCGCACCTCGGGATCGGTCACGGCGTACGGCCGTACTTCGAGGCTCACCTGCCGATGATCGGGGGTGAAAGTCCGCAAGGCAACGATGTCCGCCACGTGGGAATTCGAGTAGTGGGCGCCGGAACCAGGCGTAGCTTCGAACCTGTGGCGTTCGAACTCGCGATCGTAGGTGCGGGCCCGCGCGGGATCTGTGTGCTGGAACGGCTTTCCGCCAACGCGCCCGAGTTGCTCGGCGACCGGCTGGTGGTGCACCTGATCGACCCTTTCCCACCCGGCCCCGGCCGGGTCTGGCGGTATGACCAGTCACCGCTGCTGCGGATGAACTCGATGCCGGAAGACGTCACCATGTTCACGGACGAGACGGTCGAAATGTCCGGTCCGGTGCGCCACGGCCCGTCGCTGTCCGAGTGGGCCAAGAAGGTGCGGACGGGCAAGCTGGCCGCCTCGGTTCCCGATGACCTGCACGACGAGTTGCGCACGCTGAAGTCGACTTCCTTCCCGACTCGGCGTTTGCAGAGCGCCTACCTCGACTGGGTGTATCAGCACATCCTGGACACTTTGCCCGACGGGATCGAGGTGGTCGAGCATCGCACGCACGCGGTGAACGTCACCGAAAACGCCGTCTGGCTCAAGGATTCGGCGGCGCCGCTGCGGGTCGACGCCGTGCTCATGACCGTCGGCCATCTCGACGCGCTGCCGGACGAGCGTGAGCTGGAGCTGGCCGAGTACGCCGCGCGCAACAGCCTCGCGTACTACCCGGCCGGGTACACCGCCGACGTCGACTACGCCGACGTGCCGGCGGGCGAACCCGTGCTGGTGCGTGGTTTCGGGCTCGCGTTCGTCGACTTGATGCTGCTGCTGACCGAGGGGCGCGGCGGCCGGTTCGAGGAGCAGCCGTGCGGCGGGCTCCGGTATCACCCCAGCGGACGCGAGCCGGTGCTGCACGTCGGCTCGCGGCGCGGCGTGCCGTATCACGCGAAGACCGGCTACCGGTTGCGCGGGAAACCGTTGCAGATGCCCAGGTTCTTCGACTCCTACACGTTCGAGAAGCTGCCGGAGCGGCTCGAGTTCAAGCGCGACGTCTGGCCGCACATGGCCAAGGAGATCGCGTGGGGCTACTACAGCGAGCTGTTCACCGGGCACCCCGAGCGGGTGCGGATGGACTTCGCGGTGTTCGCGGACGCCTTCGCCGACATCGCTTGGGGCTCACCGGAAATGCTCGCGCTGGTCGAGAAGTCGGTGCCCGCGGAAGAGGACCGGCTCGATTTGGAGCAGCTCGACCGGCCGCTCGCCGGGCTGCGCTTCACGACGGGCGAGGAGTTCGGGAAGCACGTCCGCGAGTACGTCGAGTACGACCTGGCGCGCCGCGCCGACTCCGAGTTCAGCGCGGACCTCGGCGCGTTCATGGCGCTGCTTTCGGTGTACCACCAGCTGTCGGGGCTGGTCGGCAGCGGGCGGATCAGCGCGCGCTCCCAAGTGTCCGAAATGGACGGATGGTGGCACGGCTTCTTCAGCTACTACGCCAGTGGGCCGCCGCCGCGCCGTCTCGAAGAACTGCTCGCGTTGCACCAGGCTGGCCTGGTTTCCTTCGCGGGCGCGGAAATGCGGATCACCGCCGCCGACGGGATGTTCGTCGGCGGCAGCGAGAGCTTCCCCGGTGAGGTGCGGGCGCGGACACTGATCGAGGCGCGGCTGCCCGCGCCCAGCGTGAGCCGTGCTTCGGACGTGCTGCTCCAGACTCTGCGCGATGCCGGCGATCTGGTCGAAGAGTCCGTGCTCGACGTGGCGACCGGTGAACGCGAGGCGTCCGGCCGCATCCACACCAGGGTCGGCGACTCGCGCCTGCTCAACTCCGGCGGCGACGCGCATCCCCGCCTGTTCGCGGTCGGCCCGCACACGAGCGCGCGTTCGGCGGCGGCGTTCACCCGCCCCCGCACGAACGCGCTTCCGTTCCGGCAAAACGACGCGGTCGCCCGCGAGATCCTCGCGCTTACGACGCGGGCGGAGTGAAGACGCCGAAGTGGTTGCCCTGCGGGTCTTCCAGATCCGCGAAGACCAGGCCCTTCGGCGAGGTCGTCGGCGGCACGAGCACCTTGGCGCCGAGCTTCTCGGCTTCGGCGACCGCCTTGTGGGTGTCTTCGACGAGCACGAAGAAGATCGCGTGGTTCGGGAATTCGCCGCGCGTGTCGAAGATCCCGCCGGTGGGGTGCGAAGCGCCGGGGGTGGTGGCGAGCTGGTAGCGGCCCTCGAGGTCGTCATCGGCTTCGAAGGACCAGTCGAACATCTCGCTGTAGAAGCCCTTGGTGGCTGCCGGGTCCGCGCTGCCGATCTGGAACCAGGTGACGCTGCCGAATGCCGGTGCGGTCATGGGATTTCCTCCTGTTGTCTTGCTGGTGAACCTCACTTTCGTCGTCGTTCGCGACAGCCTTATGTCGGTGTTTCTCAGCCGAACCGTGCGACCTGGATCACATGGTCCGGCACCTCGGGCAGGGTCAGCACGCGCTCCGGCACCGGCTCGCCGAGATCGTTCGCCGACAGGATCCGGTCGACGCGGAACACCCGCAGGTCGTCGCGCAGCCGGCACCAGCCGACGAGGTACCAGCCCTTCGGCGCGGCCATGAACACCACGGGCTCGACGTCGCGCTCGGTCAGCGTGCCGTCCTTGTCGGCGTAGAGCAGCCGCAGCACACGCTGCTTGGCGAGCGCCTCTTCGAGGATCGACGGCACCGGCTGCCTCGGCGCGGGCGCCGAAACGGGCGCGAGATAGCGGACGCGATCGGCGAGCTCGGTCGCGGCGGCCGCCTCCTGCACGGGCATCGCCGCGACGATCTTGCGCAGCGCGCTCTCGGCCGCGCGGGCGAACGGCGAGCTGTCCGCGTCCCGCAGCGCGACCGCGACGGCCACCGCCTCGGCTGGCGTGAAGTTGAGCGGCGGCAACGTCCTGGTCTTGTCGAGCGTGTAGCCGCCTCGGCGGCCGACGTCGGCGTAGATCGGCACCCCGGCCTGCTGGAGCGCGTCGAGGTCGCGCTCGATGGTGCGCACGCTGACCTCGTAGCGGTCCGCGAGCTGGCGGGCGCTGCGTCTTCCTGGCGCGACCGCGCGCAAGTCTTCGACGATCGCGTAAAGCCGGTCGGTTCGGTTCACGCCCCCGACGCTAGCCAGGGGGACCGACAGTTTCGGGTCGTGAGTGTTCCGGCCGGTTCTAACCGGCCGGAACACTCACGAGCCCCTAGCAGCGGCCGAGCATGGAGGTGAGCGCGGTCTTCTCCGCCGAGTTGATCGTCAGCTTGTACTTGTACTTCGAGCCGACCCACATGCGGGCGTAGGTGCACCAGTAGCCGGTCAGCGGCGGCTTCCAGGCGTCGGGCGACTTGTCGCCCTTCTGCTGGTTGACGTTGTCGGTGACCGCGATCAGCTGCGGCCCGGTCAGGTCGTTCGCGAAGGCCTGCCGCTGCGCGGTCGTCCACTTCGCCGCCCCGGTGCGCCAGGCGTCGGCTAGCGGGACGACGTGGTCGATGTCGATGTCGGAGGCGGCCGTCCAGGTCGCGCCGTCGTACGGGCTGACCCACTTGCCGCCGGTCGGCGCGCAGTCCGCGCCGGTCGTGACGCCGATGCCGTCGCGTTTGAGCACGACCTCGCGGGTGTTGCAGCTGTTGCCCTGGTCGATCCAGTGCGGGAACTTCTCGCGGCTGTAGCCGTCGAGGGTGCCGTCGGGTGCGACGGTGAGGGTGGCGAGGTTGGACTTGGCGGTGGCGGCTGACGGGATTCCCGGTGGGGTGGCGTCAGCCGCTCCGGCGATACCGACGGTGAGCACCGCGCTGATGCCCAAAGCGGTCAACGAGCGACGAACCAGGCGAAACGTTGGCATAGGGCTGCCTCCGAGTCGAGTGCAGGGACGACTAACCCTGGCTCACGGAGGTGACGACGGCAACACTTGTGGGTGATATTTGGTGAATTGCTAACCAACACCGCGCACCAGGCGCAGGTCCTCGGTGTGCCGGTACCACGTCCACCGGTTAAGCGCGCGCGGGTGCACGACGCCGTCGTACACCGGCCGCGTCGGGATGCACCCGAGCTGGAACGCGCGCGACTCGAAGTCCGACGGCCGCTTGAAGAAGGCGCCCTTCACCACGCGCACCGCCAGGCCAGGCCCGCTGCCGCTCGGCTCGACCTCGATCGACCGGGCGGGACCACGCAGTGCGAGCTTCTCGTCGCAGTACGCCACCCCGCGCACGGTCGGGATCTGCCCGCGGCCGACCAGCACGCCGCCCGCGTCGTCGCGGATGAGCGGTACCGGGTCGACATCACCACGGACAGCGAGCGCGAGCGCACGCAGCGGATCGGTCGGCAGACCCCAGATCTCGGCGACCGCTGACTCCGGATCGGTCGGCACGAAGCCGACCGACACGCCCGCCAACTGTTCTTTTCGTAACAGTCGCAGTACCACGGCCGCGAGGTCCGCGTCCGACCCGCCGACGATCAAGCGATCGCTTTCCCCCAGCAAGGGGTCCACATCCGCCTTGCCGGGGCGCGACGGCAGCCGCACGGTCCTGACCTCGTCGACGTCAGGAATTTTCTCCGTATCGGGTCCACAAGCCAGCACCAGTCCCCGCACGCCAGCCGCCTCCGTTACGCTCATGCACCGGCATTCGCCTGCGCCCTTGTCTGTCGAACCTCAGGAGTGTCACATGCCGGCCATCGTGCTCATCGGCGCCCAGTGGGGCGACGAAGGTAAGGGCAAGGCCACCGACCTGCTCGGCGACCGCGTCCAGTGGGTCGTCCGCTATCAGGGCGGCAACAACGCCGGTCACACCGTCGTCCTCCCCAACGGCCAGGACTTCGCACTGCACCTCATCCCGTCGGGCATCCTCACCCCCGGCGTGACCAACGTGATCGGCAACGGTGTCGTCGTCGACCCCGGTGTGCTGCTCGAAGAGATCGCCGGGCTCGAGGCCCGCGACGTCGACACCAGCAAGCTGCTGATCTCCGCCGACGCGCATTTGATCATGCCGTACCACGTGGCGATCGATAAGGTCACCGAGCGTTACCTCGGTAGCCGCAAGATCGGCACCACCGGCCGCGGCATCGGGCCCTGCTACCAGGACAAGATCGCCCGCGTCGGCGTCCGCGTGCAGGACCTCCTCGACGAGAAGATCTTCCGCCAGAAGGTCGAGGCCGCGCTGGAGTTCAAGAACCAGGTGCTGGTCAAGGTCTACAACCGCAAGGCGCTCGACGCCGACGAGGTCGCCGACGAGGTGCTCGCGGCAGGCGAGAAGTTCGCGCACCGCATCGCCGACTCGCGGCTGCAGCTCAACCAGGCGCTCGAGCGCGGCGAGACCATCCTGCTCGAGGGCTCGCAGGGCACCTTGCTCGACGTCGACCACGGCACGTACCCGTTCGTCACCTCGTCGAACCCGACCGCGGGCGGCGCCAGCGCCGGTTCCGGTATCGGCCCCGGCCGGATCGGCACCGTGCTCGGCATCCTCAAGGCGTACACCACGCGCGTCGGCTCCGGCCCGTTCCCGACCGAGCTGCACGACGAGTCCGGCGAGTACCTGCGCAAGACCGGCGGCGAGGTCGGCGTGACCACCGGCCGCGCGCGGCGCACCGGCTGGTTCGACGCGGTCATCGCGCGGTACGCCGCGCGGGTCAACGGCATCACCGACTTCTTCCTCACCAAGCTCGACGTGCTGTCCGGGCTCGAGAAGGTCCCGGTGTGCGTCGGCTACGAGGTCGACGGCTTCAAGACCTACGACATGCCGATGACCCAGACCGACGTGCACCACGCCACCCCGATCTACGAAGAGCGGCCCGGCTGGTTCGAGGACATCTCGGGCTGCCGCACCTTCGAGGAGCTGCCCGCGAACGCCCGCGCGTACGTCGAGTACCTCGAAGAGCTTTCGGGCGCGCGGATCTCCGCGATCGGTGTCGGACCCGGCCGCGAGCAGACGATCGTGCGGCACGAGTTCATCTAAAGGGACAGTTTCATCCAGCGAGACAAGGAATAAGCCCGGACGGACCGGGTTGCCCCTGCCATGACCATTGGGGTAGCCCTTCCGTCCGGGGACACGGACGGCGCGAGCAATCTCGTCGAAGAGCTCATCGAGCAGACCAGGCAGGCGGCTGCCGCCGGTATCGACTCGGTGTGGTTCTCGCAGCTGCAGAACTACGACGCGGTGACCGTGGCCGCGATCGCCGGGCGCGAGGTGCCCGGGATCGCGGTCGGCAGCTCGGTCGTGCCGATTTATCCCCGGCACCCGCTGCTGCTTTCCGCACTCGGCCAGACCGCGCAGGCGGCCACCGGGGGCCGGTTCACGCTCGGCATCGGCCTCGGCTCCGAGAAGCTGCTCAAGCCCGCGTACGGCGTCGACTACCCGCCGCCGATCCGGCACCTGCGCGAGTACCTGACCGCGCTGCGGCCGTTGCTGAACGGCGAAGCGGCCGAGTTCGACGGCGAGCTGCTCAGCTCGCACCCGTTCGCCCCGACGGCCGTTCCCGGCTCTGACCCGGTCCCGATCCTGGTCGCGGCGATGGGCCCGCAGGCGCTCAAGGTGACCGGCGAGCTGGCCGACGGCACGCTGCCGTTCCTGGCCGGGCCGCGTGCGCTCGCCGAGAGCATCGTCCCGATCATCAACGCGGCCGCCGAGTCGGCCGGGCGTCCCCAGCCGAAGATCGTCGCGGCGTTCCCGGCCATCGTCACCAGTGATGTCGAAGCCACCCGTGAGAAGGCCGCCGCGAACCTCGCGTTCTACGACTCGATCCCGTCGTACCAGCAGATCCTTGCCACGGAAGGCGTTTCGGCCGCGCACGAGCTGGCGGCGATCGGCGACGAGGAGACCGTGGCCGCCGCGATCCGGCGCTACTTCGACGCGGGCGCCACCGAGGTCGTCATCACCCAGGCCGGTCTCCACTCGACGGAAGACCGGCTGCGCACCTGGAGACTGGCCGGTGACCAGACAATGGTGCGCACTAATTGATCGAGGTTGCCGATAAGCCGGTTTAGCGTGGCGCATGACCATAGGGGTGACCATCCCGGCCAGCGACACCTACGCGGCCGCCAATCTCGTCGACGAGTTCGTGGTCCAGACCAGGGAGGCCGCCGACGCGGGGCTGAGCTCGGTCTGGTTTCCGCAGTTGCTGGACTACGACGCCGTCACGGTGGCCGCGGTGGCCGGTCGGGAGATTCCCGGCATTTCGGTCGGAACCGGCGTGGTGCCGCTTTATCCGCGCCATCCGCTGCTGGTGTCCGCGCTCGCGCAGACCGCGCAGGCGGCCACCGGCGGGCGGTTCACGCTGGGGCTCGGGCTGGGCGCCAAGCCGTTCCTGGAGCCGGTGTTCGGGCAGCCGTTTCCGCCGCAGATCGAGCATTTGCGGGAGTACCTGACGGTGCTGCGGCCGTTGGTCAGCGGCGAGGAGACCGAGTTCGACGGCGAAACGGTCAGCCTGCATCCGTCGATGCCGACGGCCGTGCCCGGCGCCAAGCCGGTGCCGATCGTCGTGGCCGCGATGGGACCACGCGCGCTGGCGGTCGCCGGTGAACTCGCCGACGGGACGTTGCCGTATTTGGCCGGGCCAAAGGCTTTGTCGACGAGCGTCGTGCCGGTGATCGGCCGGGCGGCCGAGTCGGCGGGCCGCCCCGCGCCCAAGGTCATCGCGGTGTTCCCGGCGGTCGTGACCGGAGAGGTCGAGGCGACCCGCGAGCTGCTCGCCGAGCGGCTCGCGGTGTACGACACGATTCCGTCGTATCAGCGAATCCTTGCCGCGGAAGGGGTTTCGCGCGCCGCCGAGCTGGCGGTGATCGGCGACGAGCAGACGATCGCGGCGGCCGTCGGCAGGTACTTCGACGCCGGCGCGACCGAGGTGGTGATCAGCCAGGCGGGTGTCCGTTCGAGCGAAGACCGCCTGCGCACGTGGAAATTGCTGGGCGAACTCAACAAACGCTGACGACCGCCGAGAGCGCGCCACGCCAGTTGCCCGCCTTCGCGCGGACGGCGAGGTAGCTCTTTTGGTTCTCCACGGGGAAGTTCGTCAGCGAGGTCACCGTCGTCGAGGTGATCTGCGGGCTGCTCATGTTCGCCTTGGTGTCGAGATAGACCTCGTATGCCGACGCGCCGGTGATCGTGGTCCACGAGAGGTTCGCGTTGCTGTTGGCTCCGTTGCAGGCATTGGCGGTGGCCGTGAGCGCCGGCGTGGCCAGCGAGCCCGCCTTGCCGTAGGCGGAGCCGGTGTTCGACGTGGACCACGCCGCACCGGCCTCGCCCGCGAGCACCAGTGCCGCCGCCAGCACGAGAACGGCGATCCTGGTCATCCGCTCACCACCGTGACCGACACCGGGATGGTGAAAGCGGCGTTCTGGCAACCGTTGTCCGAGGCCGTCGACATGCTCACGGCGTCGGTCAGCGTCAGCGTCGCGCTGCCGCCTGCGGCCACCGAGCTGGACAGGGTCTGGGTGGTGAAGGAAACCCCGGTGGTCGAACAGGTCCCGGCGCCACCGCTCGCGGTCGCCGCGCCCGCTCCGGCGATCGTGGTGACCTTGACCGGATACGGGTTCGGGTTGTTGACGAGCACTTTGGCCGTGCCCTTGCCGCCCGGGTACAGGTCGCCGACGGTCACCGCCGTGACGCCGGTGGTCGGCGCCTGTGCGGAGCCCGCCTTCGCCGACGCGGTGCCGGAGCCGGTGGAACTCCAAGCGGCGTAAGCGATTCCGCCGGTGAGCGCGACGGCCGTGACGCCGGCGGTGATGACGTAGTGCCGAGGCCGGAGCCTGCGCTGGGGGACGCGTCGGTGCGAGGTCATGATTTCGTGGCCGTTCCGGAGTAGGTCAGCGGGAAGGTGACGTTCTTGCAGGCGTCCGGCGCGGCGGCCGCCAGATGAGTGGTCAGCGCGACCTCGGCGAACCCCTGCTTCGGCACCACGAGTGCCTTGGCGAGCGGGTCGACCCTGACCAAGTCGGGTGGGCACGCGGGGTTCGAGGTCGCGGTGACCGTCGCGGTCAGCGTGGTGACCTTGATCGGGAAGTTCTCGGTGTTCCCGATCCGCACCCACCGTGCGCCGGTGGCGCCCGGGTACAGCGCGGTGCTGCGCCCGGGCACGTCGGTCACCGTGAAGCCGGCCTTGCCGGGTGGCTGCTGCGGGGTGCACGCCGCGGTCAGCGCGAGTGCCACCGCCAAGACGGCCGTGCGCATCAGGCCGCGGACGCCAGCGTGGCCGTCAGGGTGAGCGAGAAGTTCTTGCCCTGGCAGGCGTCGTCGGCGTCGCCGGTCATGTGCGCGGTGAGGGTGTACGTCGACGAGCCGTTCGCGGCGATCGTGCCGCTCGGGTTGCTGACGGCGTCACTGGTGACCGAGCCCGCGCCGCAGCCGCCGTCGGCCGCCGAGCTGCCCGACGAGATCGAGGTGACCTTGACGGGGTAGGAGTTCGGGTTGGTCACGCTGATGGTGAAGGTCTGGGTGGCGCCGGGGTAGAGCGCGGCCGAAGTGCCGGTCGGTGAGATCGTGGAGTTGATCGCGCTCGTCGAGGTGACCGAACCGGAGCCCGCGCCGGAGCTGGACCACGCGGCGTACGCGACACCCGCCACGGTCAGCGCGCCTGCGGCGCCGAGAGCGATCGCGGTCTTCTTGCTGAACTTGCGCATCAAGAGCTCCTCGGTGAGTTCCTTGGGGAATACCGAGAATTCTGCGGGGAACGCGATTCGGGCGCGGCGGTAAACCGGCCCGGATTCGCGTGCCCCTAGGTCCCTTGTGATTCGAATCGGCGCCTGTTATGCGTGAGATCGCTCGTGATCGGCATGTATTCGAAGCGAGATCACGAACAATGTAACGGCTTCATCCGGCGCGTGCGGTGAACCTCGACGTCAGCGTGAGCTCCTCCAAATCCAGCTCCCGCAAGACCTTGCGGAGGATGTCGTCGTCGAGCCTGCCGGCTTCACGTTCGGCGATCATCGCCTCACGCTGGATGACCAGCAGTTCGCGGCGTGCCTTGGCGAACTGCGCCTGCGGGCTGGCGACGCGTTCTTCCGCGGAAAGCGAGATTCCGGCGGCGGCGAGGCGATATCGGCTTTCGATAAGGGTATCGAGGCGTTGCCGGATCTTTTCCACTTTCTCCGGTGGTACGTCCATAGTGGACACCCGCTCGCGCATGATCTCCGCGAGCCGTTCCTTGGCCGCTGCCTGCGCGACCGTGCGCGCGGCCATTTCCTCCTCGGCGTCGCGGATCGCCTCGTCGGGATCGGCCACGTTCAGCTTCCTGATCAACCCTGGCAACGTGAGGCCTTGGATCAGCAGGGTCCCGATCGCCACGGTGAACGCGAACAGCTGGATCTCGGTGCGGCCCGGCACGTCGACGGGGATACCGGTCGCGGCCGCCAGCGTCACGACACCCCGCATGCCGGTCCACGAGACCACCGCGAGATGCCGCCACGACGGCACCGCGCGTTCGCGGCCGAACAGCCGCGCCGTCTGCGGGAGATAACTCGAGACGAACACGGCCGGTATCCGCACGAGCATGGTCACCATCAGCACGACCAGCGCGCACCACGCGAGCGTGCCGTCCGCGCGCGTCGCGGCGTGCGCGTTTTCGAGCACGAACGGCAGCTGCAGGCCCATCAGCGCGAACACCAGCGCTTCGAGCAGCACGTCGATCGACGCCCACACCGACGAGTCCTGCATGCGCGTCGCGGGACTGCCGTAGCGCAAGGACTTGTGGCCGAGGAAAAGTCCGGCGGCGACCACCGCGAGCACGCCGGAGCCGTGCACGTGCTCGGCGGCGACGTAGGCGGCGAACGGGACGATGATGCCGAAGGTCGACTCGATCAGCGGATCGTTGAGCTTGTGCCGGATCAGGCCGACGATCATGCCGATCACCAGCCCGATCCCGATGCCGACCACCGTCGCGACGGCGAACACCACCACCCCGCCGCCGATCGACCCGGCCGTGCCGAGCGCCGCGGCGATGCCGATCTTGTACAGCGTCAGCGCGGCGGCGTCGTTGACCAGGCTCTCGCCGGTCAGCACGGCCATCACCCGGCGCGGCAGGCCGAGCCTGCGGCCGATCGCGACCGCGGTCACCGCGTCCGGCGGGGCGACCACCGCGCCGAGCACCAGTGCCGACGCGAACGGCAGGTCCGGCAGCAGCAGGTGCACGACCAGGCCGACCACCAGCGCGGTGACCACGACCAGCGCCACGCCGAGCGAGATGATCGGACGCAGGTTGCTCTTGAAGTGCGCGACCGAACTCTCCAGCGAGGTCGAGTAGAGCAGCGGCGGCAGCACGACCGTCAGCACCAGCTCCGGATCCAGCTCGACCCTGGGCACTCCGGGAATGAACGAGACGCCGAGCGCGACCACCACGATCAGCAGCGGCGCCGACTGGTTGAAGCGGCGGGCGAACGCGGTCAGGCCGAGCGAACCCGCGAGCACGGCCATCAGGGTGAGCAGCTGCATGGGGACCTCCTGCGGTGATCTTCGCCGACGCGCCGTCCCGCCGCGCGGGAAGGTTCTCTTCTGGTCAGTGGAAGTAATCTGGACTACACTGTGCGCTATGCGAATAGTCGTGCGCACTTAGAACAAGTGTCGTGACGGAGGTTCCCGATGCCGGAGACAGCTGAGAGAAGTCCTTGGGTGGTGCCACTCGCCTGGGCCGCCGTGCTCTTGGACGGCTTCGACCTGGTGGTGCTGGGCGTGGTCGTCCCGGTGCTGCTGGCGGGCAAGGTGTGGGGGCTGACCGCGGGCTCGGTCGCCGTGGTGTCGACGTTCGGCCTGGTCGGCATGACCATCGGCGCGATGGCCATCGGCACGATCACCGACGTCATCGGCAGGCGCAAGGCGCTGATCATCGCGGTGGCCTCGTTCTCGGTGTTCACCGCGCTCTGCGCGGTCGCGCCGTCGGCGTTCTGGTTCGGGCTGCTGCGGTTCCTCGCCGGGCTGGGCCTCGGTGGCTGCCTGCCGACCGCGATCACGCTGGTCACCGAGCATTCGCGGCGCGGGAAGGGCAACAGCGCGGCGACCACGGTGATGACCGGGTATCACGTCGGCGCGGTGCTCACGGCCCTGCTCGGCATCTCGGTGATCCCGGCCTTCGGCTGGCAGGCGATGTTCGTCATCGGCGCGCTGCCCGCGCTGATGCTGGTCCCGTTGATGCTGCGCTATCTCCCGGAGTCGGCGGCCTTCGAGCAAGAGGAGACCAAGCCGGGCGTCGAGGTGGTCGGCAAGCTGTTCAAGGGCGGGCTGCTGCTGTCGACGATCGCGTTCTGGGTGACCTCGTTCATGGGCCTGCTGCTGGTCTACGGCCTCAACACCTGGCTCCCGCAGATCATGCGCGTCGCGGGCTACCCGCTCGGCGCCGCGCTCGGCCTCCTGCTCACTCTGAACCTGGGCGGCATCGTCGGCCTGCTCATCGCGGGCTACGTCGCGGACCGCGTCGGCGTCCGCCGCTCCACGATCACCTGGTTCGTCGCCGCGGCGGCCTTCCTGGCCCTGTTGAGCGTCAAACTGCCCTCGGCCGGCTTGTACATCGCGGTGTTCCTCACGGGCATGTTCGTCTTCAGCGCCCAGGTGCTGGTCTACGCCTTCATCACCCGCACCTACGGCGCCGAGATCCGCGCGACCGGCCTCGGCTGGACCGCGGGCGTCGGCCGCCTCGGCGCCATCACCGGCCCTCTCCTCGGCGGCTTCCTCCTCGACGCGGGCATCGCCTACCCCTGGGGTTTCTACGCCTTCGCCATCGTCGGCGCCCTCGGCGCGGCCAGCATCGCCCTAGTCCGAACCCGCGCCCACGCAGCCGTGGCCTGACCTCCCGTGGCCAGGCCGCGGGCGAGGGGCACGTGACAAGGGCCGCCTTTGTAACGCTCTGGGTGACAAGGGCCGCCCGTGTCACCCAGGCCGCGGCCCACCACACATAAGTCACTTTCGTTCCGCTGAGCGTGACACAGGCCCCGTTCGTGCCGACCAGCATGGGGGTCGTGAGTGTTCCGGCCGGTTCTAACCGGCGAAAACACTCACGACCCCAGCCGGCGGTGGCGGGTGGAGGGGACCTGGAGGATCTTGGTGTCCTCGGGGCTCAACGATCGCGCGAGGAAGACGGCGGCGCCCCACGAGCGGATGAGCGTGCGGGACTCCGCGATCAGCAGCAGGTCCGTCTCGGGATCGTTGGCGAACTCGATCGCGTAGCGCAGCAGGGAGGTACAGCGCTCGTTCAGGTCGTCCGGGGTCGCTTCGGCGGCCCAGGCGGTGATCCTCAGGCCGTGATCGAACGCGAAGCGGCGGCAGCTCGCCCGTAAGTCGGCCAGGTCTTCGCCGGACGAGGAGGCCGCGGTGCAGCAGTAGGCGGTCGCCGATGGCAGCCGCGCCAGTTTCGGGTGCCCGAAAACAATCATGGGGTAGCCCCTTCCCACTTGCTCAGTCTGGGGAAGGAATAAGCGGACGTCAGCGGGACAACGGCCTGGCGCGGAAGATCCGTTAGCCTCTTGTTTTCAGTACAGGCGGGTGATAATCGGCCGTCCGGCGGTAACCTCTTGCGCGTGATCGGTGACTCCGACCGTCGAGAGCAATGGCTGCGTGCCTCCCAGGACATCACGGGCGCCCTGTTGTCCGGTGATGATCCGCGTGCCGCGCTGCGCGTGGTCGCGGAGCGGGCGAGGTTGCTCGCGAACGCGCCGATCGCCGTGATCGCCGTGCCGGATGAGGACAATGCAGCGAACCTGGTTTTCGACGTCGTCGACGGCGTCGGCATGGGCGGGGAAAAAGTGAACGGCCTGTCGGTGCCGATCGCCGAAACGGGCTCCGGACACGTCTATCTCAGTGGCCGGTCAATGATTTTCAATCAATATGGCGACAAGGTTCGTGCCAGGTCGAAAGACCCCGAAAACGAACTGCCCGATCGGGTCACCGAACTCGACTCCTCGGTGGCCGTTCCGCTTTCCTTCGCCGACGAGGTGCTCGGCGTGCTGCTGCTGGCCCGGTTCCACGGGCAGCCCGAGTTCACCAACGCCGACCTCGAACTCGCCGAGAGTTTCGCCGCGCACGCCGCGGTCGCCATCCAGTTCGGGCGCGCCGCTGAGGCGCGCCGGATGCTCGCGATCTTCGAGGACCGCGACCGGATCGCGCGCGATCTGCACGACCTGGTCATCCAGCGGCTGTTCGCCATCGGGCTCGGGCTCGAAGGCGTCAGCATGCAGATGGAACCGAAGACCGCGGACCGGCTGACCGCGTTCACCAAGCAGCTCGACGAGACCATCCGCGAGATCCGCCGGACGATCTTCTCGCTGCAGGAGGAGCCGGACGGCCAAACGAGCCTGCGCACGGAAATGCTCCGCTGCGTCCGCGAGGTGACGGCCGCGCTCGGCTTCGAGCCCAGGGTCTCCTTCGACGGCCCGCTCGACTCGCTCGTGCCCGACGTCGTCCGGCCCGACCTGCTCGCGACGCTGCGCGAGGCGCTGTCCAACGCCGCGCGCCACGCGAAGGCCTCGGCCGTCGACGTCGACGTCCGCGTCGACCGCGACGGCACCGAACTCGTCCTGTCGGTCACCGACGACGGCGTCGGCCCGCCCGACGAGCAGGGCAGGCGCAGCGGGCTCGCGAACCTCGCCAGCCGGGCCGAACGCTGGCGCGGCGCGTTCACCTTCAAGCCCGCGCCCGGCGGCGGCGCCGCACTCAACTGGACCGTGCAACTACCCCGGGAGGCCCGAGTATGACGATCTCCGTGTTCCTGCTCGACGATCACGAACTGGTCCGCCAGGGCCTGCGCACCGTGCTCGAAAACGCGGGTGACCTGGAGGTCGTCGGGGAGGCGGGTTCGGCGGCCGAGGCATTGGTGCGGATACCGGCCGCCAAGCCCCAGGTCGCCATCCTCGACGTGCGGCTGCCGGACGGCGACGGCGTCACCGTCTGCCGCGAGATCCGCTCGCTGCTCGACCCGCCGCCCGCCTGCCTGATGCTCACCTCGTACTCCGACGACGAGGCGTTGTTCGGCGCGATCATGGCGGGCGCCGCCGGGTACCTACTCAAGCAGATCTCGGGTATGGATCTCGTCGCCGCCGTCCGGACCGTCTCGGACGGCGGTTCGCTGCTCGACGCCAAAGTCACCGCGACCGTCATGAGCAGGCTGCGCGGCGAGACCGGCGCGACCGATCCGCGTTACGCCTCACTCAGCCCGCAGGAGCAGCGCGTGCTGGCCCTGATCGCGGACGGCCTGACCAACCGCGAGATCGCGAGGCGGCTTTATCTCGCGGAGAAGACCGTGAAGAACTACGTGTCCGCTGTCCTGCACAAACTCGGTCTGACCAGGCGAACGGAGGCCGCGGTCTACGCCGAACGGAACCGGCTCAAGGGCTCGTCTACTTCTGAGTAGGGTCCTTCGGCCCTGGTTGCTCCGGCAGGCATCCCTGAAAGTGGGGATCACCGTAGTGGGTGAATGCAGGAGTGGACATGTTCGATTCAGTCGGTCCGGAGGTGTTGGACCGTCACGCGTGCCTGGAGCTGCTGGGCAGCGTCGGTCTCGGCCGGATCGTCTACACCGAACGCGCCATGCCCGCGATTCAGCCGGTCCAGTTCACCGTGTACGAAGAGGCCGTGATCATCCGTGCGAGCCCGGGCGGCAAGCTCTCCGCCGCCGCCCGCGACGCCGTGGTCGCGTTCGAGGCCGGGTCCTTTTCGGAGGATCTCTCCAGCGGCTGGAGCGTCCGGGTGGTCGGCCAGGCCACCGAGATCCGCTGCCCACTCGAACTCGCCGCGCTCAAAGGCGTTTCCCTGCCCGGCTGGTCACCCGCGCCGAACGACCTCTACCTTCGCATCCCGATAGAGGTCGTCTCCGGCCGCCGCATCCCGGATGAGCGCAACGGGATAAAGCCCGCTTTATCCCAGTAGCGCACCCGGGATAAAGCCCGCTTTATCCCGGGGTTTCGAGCTGGTCGGGGATGATCGAGCCGTCGGGGCGCCGGACGGGGCCGGCGCTGCCGTCGGGGTTCGTGTAGGCCGTCGTCGAGCACGGGTACGGCGAGGTCTTGGGTGGCAGCGGCTGGATGAACATCGGATTCACCAGCCATTTCCCGTCGCCGTCCCCGAACGCGTGGCACATCAGCTCGGCCTTGTTCCGGTTGATCACCAGCCGGAGCCCGCGCGCGTCGCCGGTGAACGTGACGTCCGTGGTCGAGTCGCCTGCCGCGAACACCTGACGGCCGCGCGTGGTCCACGCCGCTGGCCCGCGCACGCCGAAGATCTCCTGGTTGATCCAGCACCGCTTGCCGTCGATGTAGGTGATCGCGCCACCGTCACCGCCGCACGGCACCAGCCGCGCGGTCTGCTTGCCACGCGAGATCTCCGTGCGCACCCCGATCACGTGGTCGGGTGCGATGCCGACACCTGCCGCCCACACCTTCGCGACCACGTCGGCCGACGCCGACACGATCCACACGTCGAAACGCGCGCGCTGCAAGGTGCGGATCAGGTCGCGCTGCTGGTCGTAGTACCGCACCCAGCCGGTGACCTGCTTGCTGCCGACCCGCTGGGTCGTCCCGATCGGCGCGGCGAGGTTTTCCCGCCTGGCGGCCAAAGTGAACGCGGCGATCTCCCACGGGGTGTGTCCGGCGAGCAGCTGTGCCGCCCACGCGTACTGCGGCTCCACCCTGCGGTGATTCCAGCCGGAGAAAGCCGCCTTGCCGCCCGAAGTCTTGCCGTCCGAGTAGATCGACAGGATCTCGTCGGCGCACCGGGTGTCCGGCCCGCTTGTCCACAATGGACCGCTGCCGCACGAAGCCGACAACGAAGCGGCCGCGTCGTCGGTCAGGAAAGCCGAAGTGGACTTCCAGTCACGCGGCGCCACGATCTTGTTGTTGCGCAACATCCAGAACGTCATCGCGTCGCCGATGTCGTTACGCACCACCGTGTTGTCCCAGTCGAAGACCGCGACGCCACGTTCGGTGCAGATCAGCTTCTGCAGCTCGGCGCGGTTCTGGCCGTACCAGGCCGGATCCGCCTTGAGCTGCGGGCAGGCCGGGTGGCGTGCCGGCGCCGCTTGCGCGGGCGGCGCCACGAGCCCGAGTACCGCGGCGACCGCCGCCAGCACACCACCCAGTTTCATCCCAGCTCCTTGAGTTCCTGCTCGACGGCGGCCAGTTCGGCCTCGGACCCCTGCACCTTCGGGCCCTTGAACCACTTCCGCGCGGACAGCACCCACCACAGCGCCGCCCCGCCGAGTACCACGAGGAACGCGATCGGCGTGTAGTTGAAGCTGTCCACGGTGATCGGCGAGACCTGCGGCAGCATGAACAGCACGAAGATCAGCGCGACCCAGATGGTCGCCACGATGCCGACCGGCTTGCCCCACTTGCCGAGGTTCCACGGGCCCTTTTCGAAGTCGTCACCCTTGCGGACCCGCAGGAACACGGGAATCACGTAGGCGACGTAAAGCCCGACGACCGCGATCGACGTGACCGCCGCGTACGCCGTCGCGCTCCACAGATACGGCAGCGCCAGCAGCATCGCGCCGCCCGCGGCCAGCCAGACCGCGTTGGTCGGGGTCTGCGTGCGCTTGTTGATCTTGTGCCAGATGTTCGAGCCGGGGATCGCGCCGTCGCGGGCGAACGCGTAGATCATCCGCGAGTTCGCGGTCACCGAGGCCATGCCGCAGAACAACTGCGCGCCGATGCAGATGAGCAGCAGCAGCTTGCCGGTGGTCGCACCGGTCGCGTCGATGAAGATCTGCGCCGGCGGCACGCCGGTGGCGGAGCCGACCGCGCCGTCGTAGTCCTGGATCGCGAAGGTCAGCCCGATCAGCAGGATCCAGCCCGCGACGAGCGAGACGAGGATCGAGTTGATGATGCCGCGCGGGCCCGCCTTCGCGGCGTTCTTGGTCTCTTCGGTCATGTGCGCGGACGCGTCGTACCCGGTCAGCGTGTACTGCGCGAGCAGCAGCCCGAGCGCGAACACGTAGACCGGTGAACCCCAGCCGGTGTTGTTCACGAAACTGCCGAACACGAACGACGCGCTCTGGTGCTTGTCCGGCACCACGATCAGCACGCCGACGATCACCAGCACGCCGAGCAGGTGCCACCACACGCTGATCCCGTTGAACAACGCCACCAGCTTCACGCCGAAGGTGTTCAGCGCGCCGTGCACGACCAGGATGATCGCGAGCAGCAGGATGGTGTGCCCCGGCGTTGCCGCGTACCCGAACTGCAGGTCGAGGAACGCGTTGAGGAACAGCGCGGCGCCGAAGTCGATGCCAGCGGTGACCGCGATCTGCCCGATCAGGTTGAACCAGCCGGTGAACCACGACCACGCTGCGCCGTTGCGCGGCGCCAGTTTCGCGGCCCAGTAGTACAGCCCGCCCGCGGTCGGGTAGCTCGAGCAGACCTCCGCCATGCCGAGGCCGACCAGGATGACGAACACGCCGACCAGCGGCCAGCCCCAGATCATCGCGGCCGGTCCGCCGGTCTTCATGCCGAACCCGTAGAGCGTCAGGCAGCCGGAGAGGATCGAGATGATGGTGAACGAGACGGCGAAGTTGGAGAACGCCGACATCGTGCGTTTCAGCTCTTGGGCGTACCCGAGCTTGTGGAGGAGGGCGGCATCGTCGTCGGTGGCGCTCGGCTTGTCTGACACGTCCATGGGGCACCCACTTAAAAGGTATACGGACAGACCATTGAGACCCGCCGAAGTTAGACCCCGCTGCTCAGAGGTGTCAAGAGTCCGTTAAGAAGTCGTTCTCCAGCTGCCCAACCCGGTGTGGAACACCCATGGAACGACCGCGGAACGCCTTGAGGGTGAAGGCGCGGCCATCGGGCCGTCGCCAGTCCACAAGGAGCAGCAGCATGAACACCTCCAGACCCTGGAAGCGCCGTATCGCGCGGGCGGCGGCCCTCACCGCCGCCGGCGCGAGCGCACTCGTCCTGACCGCGGTGCCGTCGATGGCCGCGCAGAAGTGCACCGGCGCGGCCGTCGCCAACGTGTGCCTGGCCATCGACCGGCTCTCGAACGGGGAGTACGCGGTCCACCTCGGCATCGACTGGCACATCAGCAAGTCCGACGCCGCGGCGATCATCCTCGGCGGCGGCCCGCTCACGGCCGAGATGATCGGCGACGACGCGTTCTCCGACGATCACCTCTTCACCGTGCCGCTGACCGACGCGGGCGCCTCCGACGCCTCCGGCCTCAGCATCGATTTCGACCGCGTGGTCCCGGCGTCCTTCCTCGACGAGGACGACACCCCGTTCGACCGCGTCGACGAGGTGTTCGGCCGGATCAGGATCACCGATCGCCGCACCAACACGACGCAGACGTTCGACACACCCGAGTTCGTCCAGCGTTTCTGACCCGCGAAGTGGTCACGGCCCGGTGGCGAACTCTTCTTCCAGCTGCCGGGCCGTGGGCCACGCGCCTTCGTAGGTGTTCGAGACGACCGTGTGGGTGATCCCGCGCGCGGGGTCGTGCACGCTGCGGAACGAGACGCCGGGGTCGCCGCCTTGAAGCATCACCACATCGTCGCGGTGGCGCCAGAAACCGAGTGCGTAACCGGCTTTGCCGTGCTTGGTCTCCGGCGTGCGCGGCCGCATCACCTCCGCCACGTCCGGGATCAGCTTCCCGGCGAACAACGCCTGCCAGAACGCGTGGAAGTCGGCGACCGTGGTGTAGATGCCACCGTCGCCGCTGCCACGCACCGGCAGGTCGAAGAGGTTGGAGCGGTTCTCGGAAACGTAACCCGTGGCCATCCGGCCCAAAGGCTCGTCCGAGCGCAGGAATTCGGTGTCGTGCATGCCGGCGGGCGCGCACACCCGCTCGCGCACGAGATCGTGGAACGGCACACCGCTCACGCGCTCGGCGATCAACGCGAGCACGACGAAACCGCCGTTGCAATAAGAGAAATCGGTGCCGGCGGCGAATTTCGTCGGATAGCCGTCGAGTATCGGCACGTAACTCTCGGTCGTGTCGAGCAGTGCGACATTGAAGACCGGTTCTTCTTCGGCTTCTTCGTCGTAGTAATCGCCGATACCCGAACGGTTCGACACCAAATGCTCGACGGTGACGTCGTCGGCGATCAGGGGCAGGTCGTCGCCGAGTACCGAACGGGCAGTCGTCGAAAGCGAAAGCTTGCCGTCCGCGATCAGGCTCAGCACGGTGACGGCGGTGAGTCCCTTGGTACCGCTGGCGATCGCGAAGCGGGTGTCGACGGTGTTGGCGACGCCATGGCCGCGATGCGCTAAGCCGTAGGCCTTCGCCAACACCGTCTCACCGTCGCGATCGACGCGGATCACGCCGGAAAAGCCCTGGGGAGGTTCGATCATTCACCCAGGATCAACGGTTTCAGCGGAAAGCGCGAACGCTTTCCAGAGCCGTGTCCGGTTGGTCGGCGAAAAAGCCGTCGATGCCTGCCCTCAAGTACGCCTCTTCTTCCGCGAAGACGTTCCCGTAGCGCGCCGGGTCCGCCGACGAGCGCAGGCCGGCCGGCAGGAAGTTGTTCTCGTTGCGGAAGGTGTACGGCTGCACCTGCAGCTTCGCCGCGTGCGCGTCCCGCACGAGCGTGGTCGGCTTGGTGAGGTTGCCGGTCGCGTCGAGCGGGATGATCTGCGCCTTCTCCGGGCCGAGGTAGGTCGCGTACTTCGCGATCTCCTTGAGACCGGCAGGCGTCACCAGGTCCTTGTACGTGCGCGGGTCGCCCTTCGCCACGAAGTCGGCGGGCGCGCCGGTCGCCGAGGTCAGCTGCAGCAGCGGCACCCGGAGCTGCTGGTGCAGCTCGATCAGGTTGCTCACCTCGAACGATTGGATGATCACCGGCGCGTTCGGCCGGTTGAGGCCGTTGCGCTTGAGGATGTCGACCAGCTTCGGCTCGGTCGGATTGCCGAGCTTCTGGAAGTAGGTCGAGTGCTTGACCTCGGGGTAGGTGCCCAGCGTCCGGTGCAGCTCGCGGCCGAGACGCTTGGTGAGGTCGAGCACCTCCTGGTACGTCGCGATCTGGTAGCGGCCGTCGTAGAGCTGGTTGTTCGGGCGGAACTGCGGGATCCGCTCGGTCGCGCGCAGCGTCTTCAGCTCGGCGAGGGTGAAGTCCTCGGTGAACCAGCCGGTCAGCGGCGCGCCGTCGACGATCTTGGTCGTCTTGCGGCCGATGAACTCCGAGTGCTTCGCGACGTCGGTGGTGCCGCCGATCTCCGGCTCGTGCCGCGCGACCAGCTGGCCGTCCTTGGTCGGCACGAGGTCGACGTCGACCCAGTCGACGCCCTGGCGGAACGCGAGCTCGTACGAGGCGAGCGTGTGCTCGGGGCGGTAGCCGGGCGCGCCCCGGTGCCCGACGACGACCGCGCCGTCGCGGTGCTGCCCGTATCCGTCCACGCCCTGTTCCTCCGCGTTCGCCGCACCCAGTCCCGCGACCCCGACGACGGCCAGTCCCGTCAGGGCGAGCACGCCCAGTCGCCTGCGCATCATGAATGACCTCTTCCTTAGGGAGACTGGAGACCTACCGCGACACCCTTGTTCGCGCAAGCGACCAACGACGGTCTCCGGGCTGACCAGCGAGTGAACGCCGAGTGCCGAAATTCGCGGACGCCGGGAGGCCGACTACGCTGCTCTGCGTGCGCGTACTGGTAATCGGGTCCGGGGCCCGTGAGCATGCCCTCGTCCTCGCTGTCGCTCAGGACCCAGCGGTCACCGCACTGGCCTGCGCGCCAGGCAACGCGGGAACGGCCGGTGTGGCCGAGCAGCTCGGTGTCGACGCCGTCGACCCGGAAGCCGTCACGGCGCTGGCCAAGAGCTGGAAGGCCGACCTGGTGGTCATCGGCCCGGAGGTCCCGCTGGTCGCGGGCGTCGCCGACGCCGTGCGCAAGGCCGGGATCGCCGTCTTCGGCCCCTCGGCGGCCGCCGCCCGCATCGAGGGCTCGAAGGCCTTCGCCAAGGACGTGATGGCCGCGGCCAACGTGCCGACCGCGCACAGTGAGATCGTCGACAACCCGGCGAAGCTCGACGCCGCGCTCGGCCGCTTCGGCCCGACCTGGGTGGTCAAGGACGACGGCCTCGCCGCTGGCAAGGGCGTGGTCGTCACCCCCGACATCGACGTCGCGCGCAAGCACGCGCTGATGCTGCTCGACGGCGGCCACCCGGTGCTCCTCGAGTCCTTTTTGGATGGCCCAGAGGCCTCCCTCTTCTGCTTCGTCGACGGCAAGACGGTCGTCCCGCTGCTGCCCGCGCAGGACTTCAAGCGCGTCGGCGACGGCGACGCGGGCCCCAACACCGGTGGCATGGGCGCCTACGCGCCGCTGCCGTGGGCGCCGGAAGGCCTGGTCGACGAGGTCGTGCGCGACATCGTCCAGCCGGTGGTCAACGAGCTGGTCAAGCGTGACTCCTCGTTCAGCGGCCTGCTCTACGCCGGGCTCGCGCTGACGTCGGAAGGCCCGTCGGTCATCGAGTTCAACTGCCGCTTCGGCGACCCGGAGACCCAGGTCGTGCTGGCGCTGCTGCGCACCCCGCTGGCCGGGCTGCTCAAGGCGACCGCCACCGGCAAGCTGCACAAGCAGCCGCCGCTCGAGTGGGACCCGGGCGCCGCGGTCACCGTCGTGGTCGCCGCCGACGGCTACCCCGGCAAGCCGCGCACCGGAGACGTGATCTCCGGTGGTGAGATCGAGGGCGTGCTGCACGCGGGCACCCGTCGCCGCGACGACGGCGCCGTGGTCTCCGCCGGCGGCCGGGTGCTCTCGGTCGTCGGCACCGGCAAGAACCTCAAGGCCGCGCGCAAGCAGGCGTACGCCACGGTCGAGCGGGTGCATCTGGCCGGGTCACACCACCGCACGGACATCGCGCTGCTGGCGGCGAAGGGCGAGATCACGACCCCGGCTTCGTGAAACTTAGCCTGCGCCTACATCGGGGTTGGTAGCCTCGGAATCCGAGACCGGCCGGCTACCGTCCGTAGGAGGGGTGCGCGCACATGTCCGGAACAACCGCTGTCCACGAGCTCGGTTCGACCGTGCCGACGGTGCCGGGAATGGCCGATATCCAGGTCGACCCCGACAAACTGCTCGCCGTGGCCAAGATCGTCGAGGACCAGGCCAACGCGTTGCAGGACAAGCTGCGCGAGCGCCTCGGCGAGCTGCACATCGACGCGCCGTCCGACGACGCGATCAGCACCTACGCCACCAAGGCGTGGAACTCGCTGGTCTCCGACGGCGACCAGTCCTACGCCAAGCGGGTGCGCTCATACGTCCAAGGCCTGCGTGACCTGGTCGAACAGCTACGCGAGGCCGCGAAGCGGTACAAGCTCGACGAGGACGAGAAGACCGCCGCGTTCGGGGACCGCGGTGTCCATCGCGCGTAGCGGGGTGGTCGTGGCCGTGCTGGCGCTGGCCGCCTGCGGATCGGACCCGGTCGTCGCGCCGACGACCGAGCCCGTGGCGTCCCCTGCCTCGATGAGCAGGCCGAGCGAGCTGTCGCTGAAAGATGTCGACGCGTGCTCGCTGCTCACCGACACCCAGCTGGACCAGCTCAAGGTCAACAGCAAGCCACGCAAGACGGCCGAAGGCTGCTCCTTCGACGCCGACCTGACCAAGCCGTACTACTCGTACGGCGTGACGCCCGTCTCCGCAGACCTCGAAGCCTGGATCAGCGGCGACCGGCGCAAATCGAGCATGACCATCGAGCCGGCGAACGTGGACGGCTTTCCCGCGCTGCGCAACTACCGCGCGAGCGCCGATCCGAGCGACTGCGAAACCCTGGTCGGCGTCGCGAAAGGCCAGACGTTGGTGGTGCAGGCGTTCCCGGTGAGCGGCGGCTTCGGCCAGCAGCAGCTCTGTGACATGTCCCAGCAGGCGGCGGAATTCGCGCTGCGGACCCTGAAAGCGAGGCCCTGATGGACTTCTCGGACATCGCGGCGGTGGCGGAGACCATCCGCGGCAACCGGTTCGACGGCATGACCGACAACTCGCTCGCCGACGAGATCGACAAGTTCCGCCGCGGCCCCGGCATCAAGAGCATCGGCTCCGCGGTCGACGCGCTCAAGGCCGTCAGCGGCGCGCTCGCCGACACCGACAAGACGTTGCGTGACGAGCTGGCCAAGCTCGGCGTCGAATGGCAGAGCCAGGCCGGTGGCCAGGCAGGCCAGGTCTTCGCGAAGGAGGCCGGGTTCTCCGTCGACGCCAAGTCGAAGGTCGACCACGCGTCCGAGCAGCTCTTCTCGCAGGGCGAGGGCTTCGTGCGGACGCTGCACAAGCTGCCGGACTCGAACGTCATCCGCAAGGGCGCGGGCGGGTTCACGCTCACGGACAACCTGCTCAGCCTCATCGGCTTCGAGACCGACCACGTCCGCGACGTCTCCGCCGCGCTCAACGCGCGTGCGCAGGCGGTCGAGGCGATGAACGCGTACTCGGTGACCAGCGGCGACAACCTCGCGACCACCCAGGTGCTGTCCGAGCCGGAAGGCCTGCGCATGGGCTCTGGCCCGACCGGCCCCAGCCCGGTGGACCTCGGCGGCGCGGCCGTCGACGTCGGCCCCGGCCCGGAGGTCAAGGAGAGCACCAAGGCCGCCCATATTTCCACGACCCACAAGCCGCCGGTGGTCACCGCGCCGTCCCCTGGCGCCCCGACGCCGCCGATCGGCGTCCCGGCCCCGGACTGCGACCCCGTCACGCCCCAGCCGGTCGCGAGGCCCACTGTCCACGAGACCAAGCCGGCGTCGAACGCCACCGCGCCCGCGGCGTCCCGTCCGCCGGTCATGCCGGGAACACCCGGCGTTCCGGGTGTACCGGGTGTTCCCGGCATGCCGATCGCGGGTGGCGGCCCCAGGCCGGTCACCGGCGGTTCCGGCCCGATCGACGACGTGCTCGGCGGCTCGACGACGTTCGACGGCCTGCCGACCAGCGGCGGCCAGGGCTCGAACTCGGGGGTCCGCGGCGGGCTCGGCGGATCGGCCGGGCTGCCCGGCCTGACCAGCGGCGCCGAGCAGCACCTCGGCAAGGGCAAGCTGATGGGCTCCGGCCCGCAGGCTCCGCTCCCGCAGTCCGACGGCGGCAAGCCGTTCGCCCCGATGCCCAAGCCGGGCATGTCGGCGGGCGACATGGGTTCCGGCGCGGCGGCGGTCGCGGCGGGCGGCGTCGGCGCGGCCGTCAGCGGCGAGCCGGAGAAGCGCCGCACCCCCCGCGGCCAGGCACGCACCGGCAACGTCCCGCTCGCGGAGCTGCCCGAAGAAGAGCAGCGCAAGCTACGCGGCGCGGACAAGCTCAACACCGAGCAGCGCAAGCAGAAGCCAGGCCTGCTGTCCGAGGCCGCGCCGCAGGAGCAGGACGCCGAGCACGTCCGCCGCTACGGCGTCGACGACAAGGATCTCTTCGCCGACGAGCGCATGGTCTCGCCCGACACCATCGGCGACGCATAGATGCGATCGAACAACGACAGCGTGGTGCTGTCCGCGCTGGAATTCGACATGCTCTGGGAGGTCGAGCGCCTCCCGCAGCGCCACCCGGCGCTCGACGTCCCCACCCCGGGCCTGACGCACGCCGAGCGCGCGTCACTGGTCGAGCAGGCCTGGGAGTCACTCGCCGACCGTGGCCTGGCACGCGGCCACAAGGCCTCCGGCGAGCTCATCGACATGCTCAACCTGTTCGCCCACCCCCAGCTCGCCATCGACGTCTGGGTCTGGACGGACCGCGAGATCAAGGGCCAGGCGGTCAGCGTCGGCCGCGACGCACTGCTCGGCGTGGTCGACAACGGCGAGCTCTGGCTCATCCCGGCTCGCACGGACACCCTGGTCGAGGCCGCCGTCTCGGTCGCGGGCGTCCTCGCGCCCGGCATCGGCCAGTCGATCAGCGTCCCCCACGAGTCGCTGGTCGCCGCCGACGCGGAGGCCGCCGGCGAGGCGAAGGCCTTGGTCACCGCCCTCGAGGACCGCGGCTTGCCGCTGTGGCAGAGCCAGGAGCTGGCCGGGATGCTGCTCGGCCAGGAAGCGCGCGGGCAGTTCGGCGTCGAGCGACGTGGCCGTGACGGCATCGCCCACCGCGCCGACCGGGTGGTGTCGTTCTTCGACACCGACGCCGGGCGGTACCTGTTCCAGCTCGCGCGCAACACCGACGGGCGGGATTGGGCGACGGTCACCCCGGCCGACAACGCGCTGCTGGCTGGCAAGGTCTGGGATCTGCTCGACCGGCTGTGACTCCGTCCTATCGGAACGGGTGAGAGTTACGCGGATCCGCACACGGAGCGCAGCCGAAGTCCTACAGTATGCGCGGGAACCGTCCTGGTCAGCGCAGCGTCTGACCCGACGGACGCAGACTTCGCGAAGGGGATGACGAAACCGTGCCTAAGTACGACCTGGAGTCGATGCGAATCGCGGCTGGGCAGGTGGAGAAGCTCCAGCACGATTTCGAAGAGTCGAAGAAGAAGGTCACCGGCTTCGAAGACGAGAAGGACAACCCCTTCAAAGGCATGACCGGCGCCGACGACGCGCACGGCGCGACCGACGAGTTCAAGAAGGGCGTCCACAAGGAGTTCGACGCGGGCGGCGCGGTGATGGCGGGCACCGCGAACGCGCTGCGCAACGCGATGCGGCTGATGCAGGAGGCCGACGAGATCGCCAAGGACAACATCACCCTGCACGAAGACAAGACCCGGAAAGCGTGAGCGCCGTAACGGGGAACGGCGAGGTAAGGGGGCGGCGTCGTGCCGGACAATACTGACAACTGGAGCGAAGTCACCAAACAGCTCGAACGCATCGACCAGGTCAACGTCCCGGCCATTTCCGCGGCGTCACAGCAATTCGCGAAGGCTTCGGAGAACGCCGACGACCACAACACCTCGCTGACGAACTCCGTCAAAGCGCTGCGCAACGGTGTCTGGGAAGGTGAAGCGGCCAACGGGTTCTTCGCCTACGTCGACCAGGTCACCACGGCGGGCGACAAGGTCCGCGATCACCTGAAGGAAGTCAGCAAGGACCTCGACGACCTGGCCACCCAGCTCAGCGACATCAAGAACCAGGTGTCATCGAAGGCCCAGGACGCCGAAAAGGAGATCAACGCCCGCAATGCCGCGGCCAAGACCAAGGCCGAGGCCATGGTGAAGGACGACCCCGCGGCCGCGTCGGGCGTGATCACGGCAGCCGGTACCGCGAACCACAACACCGCGCACGCCGCGGCCGAGGCCATGAACACCCTGCTGCAGACGGCCGACCAGAAGATCGCCGAGTCGCAGAAGCTGATGAAGACCCAGATCGAGGGCGGCTATTCCTCGGTTCCCTTGCCAGGCAAGGACGGCACCCTTCCCCAGCAGACCGGCGGCATCCACAGCAACGGCGCTTCGCACAACGGTGGCGGCGGAGGCAGCAGCGGGGGTGGCGGCGGACTCGGCCCGAGCGGCGCGCCGCCGTCGACGACTCCGCCGGGCAACGTCCAGCAGTGGATCCAGGAAGCCATCAAAATCCTGCAGGCCAACGGGATCCCGGTCACCGACGCGGACATCAGCAAGATCTGGACGATCATCGAGAAGGAGTCCGGCGGCAATCCCAACGCGATCAACAACTGGGATTCCAATGCCGCCAAGGGAACCCCGTCGAAGGGGCTGATGCAGTGCATCGACCCGACGTTCAACGCGCACAAGCTGCCCGGCCACGACAACATCTACAACCCGGTCGACAACATCATCGCCGGTGTCCGCTACACCTTCAGCCGCTACGGCGGCTTCGACGGCCACCCGGGCCTGAAGTCGATGTCGCACGGCGGCGGCTACCAGGGCTACTAACAGCTCAGGGGTCGTGAGTGGCGCGGCCGGTTCTAACCCAATGCCGGGCAGTTAAGGCTTGGCTTGCGTTGTCAATCGACGCGTGAGCACGCGAAACCCGAGTTTTGGCCATCTACTGGCCCAAACTCGGGTTTCGCGAAGACCCGGGCCTCCCTCGCCAGGCGCGCCGAGTCGCGCTGGACGTGACAAGGGTGGCCCTTGTCACCTCTAGCGTGACAAGGGCCACCCTTGTTCCCTCTGTCGGCCGGTTCCAACCGGCCGGAACACGCGGCTAGGCGACGATCTGGACTTCGTCTCCTCGTTGCAGCGCGGCGTAAAAGCGTTCTGAGTCCTCTTTGGACAGGTGGAGGCAGCCGTGTGAGTACTCGGTGAGACTGCCCTCGTGGAAGGCGATGCCCGGGTAGAAGAAGACCGAGTTCGGCATCGGCATGTCGTACTGCCGCGACCGGTAGACCTTGTTCTTCCGGTCCACCCGCCAGGTCCCGACCGGCGTCGGGTCGGCAGGGCCGCCCGGCATGGTCGGCACCGGCCCTTCGACGACCTTGCCGTCCTCCAGCAGCCAGGCCAAGCGTTGCGAGAGGCTCACGCACGCCCGCGCCGTCGCGCTGCAAGGCATCACCGGAGCCGGAGCCGGGGCCGGTGGCGCCTCAGTGGTCGCCGGCGCGGTCACCACCTGCCGCACCGTGGGTGGCGGCGTCGGGAGTGGCGCGGACACGGCTTGGGAACACGCGGTGAGCGTCGCCGCGAGCAGTAAGACGAGCAAGCCCCTGTTCATGACCTCCTCTACGAGTGAGCACCCCAAAAGGTTTAGCGTGACGGCCATGGTCGACTTCCCCGGTCCCGCCGCCAGGTCCAACGTCCCGCCCTTCCACGTGATGGACGTGCTGTCCGCCGCGAACGCCAGGCAGCGCAGTCATGGCGACCTCGTGAGCCTCGCCGCTGGCCAGCCGACGGCCGGTGCGCCCGCGCCGGTGCGCGCGGCCGCGGAGAAGGCGTTGCAGACCGCGAACCTCGGGTACACCGAACAACTCGGCATCCCTGACCTGCGGGAAGCCATCGCCGGGCACTACGAGACGCGGTACGGGCTCGACGTCGGCCCGGCCGATGTGGTGGTCACCACCGGCTCGTCCGGCGGGTTCCTGCTGGCCTTCCTCAGCGCGTTCCAGCCGGGTGACCGGGTCGCGATGGCGCGGCCCGGCTACCCCGCGTACCGAAACCTGCTCCGGGTGCTGGGCTGCGAGGTCGTCGAGTTCGCGACCGACGAGAGCACCCGCTTCCAGCCGACCACCGAGCTGCTCGACGGGCTCGGGCCGATCAACGGGCTGATCGTCGCCAGCCCGAGCAATCCGACCGGCACCGTGCTGCCGCCCGGTGAGCTCGCCGCGATCTCGGGCTGGTGCGCGGCGCGGGGCGTGCAGCTGATCAGCGACGAGATCTACCACGGCATCTCGTTCGGGGCGGAGCTCGACTGCGCGTGGGCGTTCGGCCGTGAGGCGCTGGTGCTCGGGTCGTTCTCCAAGTACTTCGCCATGACCGGCTGGCGGATCGGGTGGATGCTGGTGCCGCAACGGCTGCACCGCGCGGTCGATGTGCTGACCGGGAACTTCACCATCTGCCCGCCGGCGATCGCGCAGCACGCCTGCGTCGCCGCGTTCACGCCCGAGTCGTACGCCGAGGCCGATGGCCACGTCGAGCACTACCAGGCCAACCGCGACCTGCTGTTCGACGGGCTGCGGAGCATCGGACTCGACAAAGTCGCGCCTGCTGACGGCGCTTTCTACGCCTACGTCGACGTTTCCGAGCACACCACCGACAGCCTTTCGTGGTGCCAACGGCTGCTCGCGGACACCGGGGTCGCCATCGCTCCTGGCGTCGACTTCGACCCGGTCGACGGTGGGCGGTTCGTCCGGCTTTCGTTCGCGGGAAGCCGCGCTGACGTCGAAGAGGGCGTGCGGCGAATCGGCGCTTGGCTTAAGGGCGTGTCCTGTGGATCTTGCACGCGCTAGCCGCGCCCAGGCGGCCGCCGACGGCGCCGCGGAATCACCCGAGTACAACCCGGTACGAGGCTGATCCCGCGGCGCCGCCGGCGACCACCTGGATCACGACTCCCATCGCACAAGATCCACAGGACACGCCCTGAGTGACCAGGTCAGGGGGAACCCTGGTCATTCCCTGAACGTTGGCTGGAAGACGGGTGTTTCCTGGCTGGACGTGGCAGCCTTGACGTCAAGGGCCAAGGGGGTCCGGAACTCAGCGGAGGAATGTCATGTTCTGGAAGATCGTCGGTGCGTTGATCGTCATCTGGCTGGCGTTCACCGTGCTCGGATTCGTGATCAAGGGCCTGTTCTGGCTGGCCATCATCGGCGGCGTGCTCTTCCTGGGCACCGCGGCGTACGGCGCCATCAAGGGCAAGAACGACCCCAAGCGCATCAAGTACTAAGGCTTGCGGCCTACCCCCGCGAGTGTCGTGAAGTTGCAGGGCGAGAGCGGCATGAACCGCGGCCCGTCCGGCCACCACTCGTGCGGGTAGACCAGGCCTGGTTCCACCAGTTCCAGGCCAGCGAAGAACGAGGCGATCTCGGCACGCGTGCGGTAGAGCGTGTCGAGACCGGTGCCGGTGAAGCGGTCCTGCAAGGACTGCGCGACGTCGCTCGACTCACTGCCGTCGCCGGGATTGAACTGATGCGCCAGCACCAGATACGAGCCCGGCGCGAGCGCGTCGACGTAGGTGCGCACGATTTCCTGTGCCTGCGCGAGATCTTCGATGTGGTGGATGATCGCGCACAGGATCAGGCCGACCGGCCGTCTCAGGTCGATGTGGGCGGTCACGCCGGGATCGTCGAGTGTCTCTTGTGGACGGGTGAGGTCGTTGCCCGCGATGTGCGTGAAATCGTTCTCGCCCAGCAGCTGCCGCCCGCGCTCCTGCACCACCGGATCGTTGTCCACGTAGACGACCTGCGCGTGCGGGCTGTAGCGGTGCGCGATCGTGTGGGTGTTTTCCGAGGTCGGGAAGCCGGACCCGAGGTCGATGAACTGCTCGATGCCGACCTGGTCGGCGAGGAACCGGACCGCGCGCTTGAGCCAGTGGCGCAGCTCCCTGGCCATCACCAGCGCTTCCGGCGCCAGCTCCAGTATTTGGCGCAGCACCTCTCGGTCGGCTTCACGGTGTTCGTGACCGCCGACCAGAGCGTCGAAAACCCTGGCGATACTGGGTCTGTCGAAGTCCGCGGGAGACGTCATGAGGAAACCCCGTCGTGACATGCGTCCGGCATATGACGGGGTCCACTGTAGGCCATCATGCTCACCACGGGTGAGCGGATGGCCCTCTTCCGTCACATTGGGCTAGCCCACCTGGCTTTTCGCTTCCTCCGCGCCCAACCAGCGGTGTGCCTTCCAGCCCGCGGCGATGGCGCCGTCGACGTTGACCTGCCGGTCGTCGAAGAACAGGCAGTCGGCGGGTCGCGCGTCCAGCTTCGCGGCGACGACGTCGTAGATCCGCTTGTCCGGCTTGGCGAAACCGAGGTCGCCGGAGAAGACCAGCGTCCGGAAATGCGCGGCCCAGTCCTGCCGTTCCACGACCCTGCCCATGCTGGACGGCGCGTTCGACAGCAGCGCGAGCGCGACACCCGCCTCGGCCAATGCCTCCAGCAACTCGATCGTCGTCGGCTCGACGTCCAGCCAGCCCTCGATGTCGAGCTGGGTCAGCTCTTCCGAAAGCGCCGCATCGACACCGACGCCCAGCGCGGCGCCGATTCCGCCCCAGTACTCGAGATCGGCGCAGCCACGGTCGTAGGGATCACGCAGATCCCAGTACCGCGGCTCGAAATCCTCCACCGCGACTCCCATGGTCGCGGCTAGTTTCGGGATCGCCTGAGTCCGCTTGACGATGACCTCGCCGTAGTCGAAAACCGTCCAGTTCATGCCGCACTCCCCGTCTTGATCCGGCGCAGAGCATCCTCGACGGCGGTCGAGGCGAGATCGCGGTGCAGTACGAACCGCACCTTCCCCGACATCGGGAGCGCGAGAATCCCCAGCGTTCCCAAGTGATCCAGCGCCATGCGCAGATCGGGGACACCGGCGAGCACGATGTTCGTCTGCGGGGTCTCGACCTCCCAGCCGAACTCGTTGAGCCCGGCGGCGAGCCGCCGCGCCGCCTCGTGTGTCTCGGCGAGGTCGCTGACGCGGTCGAGCGCGACCAGGCAGGCCGCCGCGAGGATCCCGCCCTGGCGCACCCCGCCGCCCAGCATCTGCCGCATCCGCCTGGCGCGCTTCACGAACTCCGCGCTGCCCGCGACGACCGAGCCGACCGGCGCGCCGAGTCCCTTGCTGAAGCACGCCGAAACGGAGTCGACGCCGACGGTCAGCGCCGCGGGCGGCACGCCGAGCGCGACGGCCGCGTGCCACAGCCGCGCGCCGTCGAGGTGGACCTTCAGTCCCTTGTCCCGCGCGGCGGCCACGAGCTGCGCGTGCTCATGCGGCGGGGTGACCGCGCCGCCCGCCGCGTTGTGCGTGTTCTCCAAGCACAGCAACGTGGTCCGCAGCGTGTAGTACGGCCCGTCCGCCATACCGGCCGCCATCTCGACCGCTTCCGGGGTCGGGCGGCCGGGCCCGGCGTCGTGCTCCAGCGGCTCCGGCATGCCACCGGCCAGCCAGGCCGCCGAGCCGAGCTCGTTGTTCAGCACGTGCGCCCCGCGCGTCGCGAGGAAGCGGTCTCCCCGTTTCAGGTGCAGGCTCAGCGCGATCAGGTTGGCCATGGTGCCGCTCGGCGTCCACAGCGCGTCGGCCTGGCCGAGCACCTTCGCGGCCCGCTGCTCCAGCGCGCGGACCGTCGGGTCGGTGTCGATCACGTTGTCGGCGACCTCCGCCGACGCCATCGCGGAGCGCATCGTTTCATCCGGGCGGGTGACGGTGTCGGAGCGAAAGTCCAGCTGAGCTGCGGTGAAGGTCACGGTTCGATCACATCACAGACTGCGACGCACTCGCAAACGCTCCGGTGGTGCAACCGTGGACGCCCTCGGTTCCGTCTACCACCTCGAACGCGAAAGAGCGGAGAACACAGGCGCGTGAACCAGCGCGACGAGCAGGAATTCGCGGAGTACTTCGCTGCGAAGCGCGACTCCGTGCGCCGAACCGCGTACATGCTCTGTGGCGACTGGCACAAGGCCGACGATCTCGCGCAGACGGCGTTCGTGGCTCTGCATCGGAGGTGGACGAAGATCCGGGACCGCGCGGCGACGGACGCCTACGTCCGCAAGACACTGGTGCGCGTCTCGATCGACGAGTCGAGGCGGCCATGGCGCCGAGAACGGGACACCGAGGTCCTGCCCGAGCCGGACGTCGTCGCTGATCGGCTCGACGATCAGGTGGCGACCAGGCAGGACTTGATCGTCGCGCTGCGGCAGGTGCCGCCTCGGCAGCGCGCGGTGCTGGTCCTGCGCTTTTTCGAGGGGATGGACGTCAGCGGGGCCGCGAAGGCGCTCGGCTGCAGCGAGGGCAATGTGAAGAGCCAGACGGCGCGAGGACTCGCGAACCTGCGCGAGGTGCTCGGTGAGGAGGTGGAGACCAATGGATGACCGCGAACTGGAACGCCTGTTCGCCGGTGCGCCGGGGGAACCACCGCCTCCGTCGTTCGACCACGGCGATATCGTCAGCGAGTCGAAGAAGATCACCGCCCGGCGGCGCAGGACCCTCGGGGTCGCTGGGACTTTTGCCGTACTTGTCCTGTTCGGTTTCGGCGCGATCCGGCTGTCCGGCGCGATCGGCGGCATGTCGGAGACGGCAAGCGCACCAGGGAATGCCGCCGTTGACACCCAATCGGGTGGATCGGCGCAACCTCTGGACACCACCGGGCGTCCACCTAACGGTGAGGGGAAACAAAGCCTTCCCGGCACGGCTCCCATGCAGGGGGGTGACGGGTCAGGGAAGAACGGCCCTCGGGCCGGTAGCGCCTTCGGGTGCGAAGCGGCGGACGGAGAGCTCGCCACAGCCCTCGCTGGCGAGCTCTCCGTCCCCGTGACGGCCCCCAGTTACGGGCGCATCTGTGTGACGGGCGCGCGCTCCGCCGGGTTCCAGGTGAACGGCGGCGATCTCAGCATCGCGCTGGTGTCATCCGGCGCGGCCATCCCGCAGGAGCCGAACTCGGTGACCGCCTCCGCGACCACCGCCACCGGACTCACGCTGGTCATCCGCAGCGTCTCGACCACCGGAAATACCACGCCGCCGTTCGCCGCCGACCTCTCACGCGCCGCGAACCGGCTGGCCGCCAAGTTCTAAACTGGTCCGTCATGACCGCAGCAGCCAGCACGCCCAAGGGTGAACGACGACGCGCCGCGCTCGTCGAAGCCGCTGCTCAGCTGCTCGGTGAGGGCGGGTTCGACGCGATCCGCCACCGCGCGGTCGCCGAACGCGCCGACCTGCCGCTGGCGTCCACGACCTACTACTTCGACTCGCTCGACGAGCTGGTCATCGCTGCCGTCGAGCACTACTCGTTCACCGAGCTGGCCGAAAGCCGCAAGCGCATCGAGGCCCAGTCCGACCCGGCGAAAGGCGTCGACGGACTGCTCGACCTCATCCTCTTCATGCTGCTCGGCGACGAGACCGGCGACACCGAGGCCGACAACGAAGCCGTCGTCCTGCGCTACGAACGCCTGGTGGCCACGGGCCGCCGCAAGTACCTGCGGCCGGTCATGCGCAAGATCACCGTCGAGTTCAACGCCCAGCTCGGCGAGATCTTCTCGCGGGCGGGCCGCCCGATGCCGCCGTCGGCGGTGGAACGCCTGGTCGCGCTCGTGGACGGCGCCGTGGTCAACGCGCTGATCGAGATCGACCCCGATCCGCGCGGGGTCGCGAAGCGGATGCTGCTCGCCGAACTGGCTTGAGTATCTTGGGGTCGTGAAGCCTCGTATCGCGAACGTTCTGGCCAGCCGTTATGCCTCGCCTGAGATGGTGACCCTGTGGTCGGCTGAGGAGAAGGTCAAGCTGGAGCGCAGGCTCTGGCTCGCCGTGCTGCGGGCGCAGGCGGACCTGGGCGTCGAGGTCGGCGAAGGCGTCGTCGAGGACTACGAGCGTGTGCTGGACAACGTCGACCTCGAGTCGATCGCCGCGCGCGAGCGTGTCACGCGTCACGACGTGAAGGCCCGCATCGAGGAGTTCAGCGAGCTCGCCGGGCACGAGCACATCCACAAGGGCATGACCTCGCGTGACCTAACCGAGAACGTCGAGCAGCTGCAGCAGCTCCGTTCACTGGAACTGATCCGCGGCCGCGTCGCCGCCGTGCTCGCCAGGCTCGGCGCGCTGGCGCTGGAGCACACCGACCTGGTGATGGCCGGGCGCTCGCACAACGTCGCCGCGCAGGCCACCACGCTCGGCAAGCGTTTCGCGTCCGCGGCCGACGAGCTGCTGGTCGCCTTCTCGCGGCTGGACAACCTCATCGAGCGCTACCCGCTGCGCGGGATCAAGGGCCCGGTCGGCACCGCGCAGGACATGCTCGACCTGCTCGGCGACGAGTCCACTTTGGACGAGCTGGAGGACCGGGTGATGCAGCACCTCGGTTTCAACCAGCGCTTCGACAGCGTCGGCCAGGTTTACCCGCGCTCACTCGACTTCGACGTTCTGTCCACTGTGGTCCAGCTGGCGGCCGGCCCGTCTAGCCTCGCCAAGACGATCCGCCTGATGGCGGGCAACGAGCTGGTGACCGAGGGCTTCAAGCCAGGCCAGGTCGGCTCGTCCGCCATGCCACACAAGATGAACACGCGGTCCTGCGAGCGCGTCAACGGCCTCGCCGTGATCCTGCGCGGCTACCTGTCGATGATCGGTGAGCTGGCAGGCGACCAGTGGAACGAGGGCGACGTCTCGGATTCCGTGGTCCGCCGCGTCGCGCTGCCGGACGCGTTCTTCGCGCTCGACGGTCTGCTCGAGACGTTCCTGACCGTGCTCAACGAGTTCGGCGCGTTCCCGGCGGTCGTCGCCCGCGAACTCGACCGCTACCTGCCGTTCCTGGCCACCACCAAGGTGCTGATGGCCTCGATCCGCGCCGGCGTCGGCCGCGAGTCCGCGCACGAGGCGATCAAGGAGAACGCGGTCGCCGCCGCGCTCGCCATGCGCGAGCAGGGCCTGGCCGACAACGACCTGCTCGACCGGCTGGCCGCCGACGAGCGCATCCCGCTCGACCGGGGCGAGCTCGACAAGCTGCTGGCCGACCGGATCTCGTTCACCGGCGTCGCGCCCCGGCAGGTCGACGCCGTGGTCAAGCGCATCGAAGAGGTGCTCGAGCGCTTCCCGGAGGCGCGTGGCTACGCGCCTCAGCCGATCCTGTGAGACCGGGATAAAGCGGGCTTTATCCCGGTCTGGAGTAAAGCCCGCTTTATCCCGTTCCTGTAGCCGAGGTCACGGCAGGACGTTCACAGAGTGGGACGAATACGACTCGGACGGGTGAACTTCCTACTCTCGCCCCATGAGATCCACGCTGTCGAAAATCCTTGCCGTCGCCACCGCGGCGCTCGCTCTCACCGCTTGCGGTTCGTCCACCGACTCCGGGGCCAAAACGCTACGGGTCGGCACGCTCACGGACGCGCCGCCGTCGATCTACCTGGAGAACGGCACGTTCACCGGGTTCGACAACGAGCTGCTGCGTGACATCGCCAAGCGCGAGGGCTTCGAGGTCCAGTTCGTCGGCACCGAGTTCGCCAGCCTGCTGGCGAACGTGGCGAACGGCCAGTTCGACATCGGCAGCTCGACGATCTCGACCACCGAGGCACGCAAGAAGACCGTGGCGTTCAGCAACGGCTACAGCACCGGTTTCACCACCATCATCACGAAGAAGGGCGCCGGGCTGACCGCGCTGCCCGCCTTCGCCGGCAAGCGGCTCGGGGTCGTGCAGGCCTCGGTCCAGGACGACTTCGCGACCAAGGTCGGCGGCGCCGAGGTGGTCAGGTTCCCCGACTACAACGCGGGCTTCGCCCAGCTCAAGAACGGCACCCTCGACGGATGGGTGGTGCCGAAGGACATCGGGCAGAAGTACATCGACCAGAACCCGGCGGTCCCGCTGGACTTCGGCTACACGGTCGAGACCAAGGACACCCCGTCCGCGTTCGCCGTCGCGAAGAAGGACAAGGACCTGCTGGCCAAGCTGAACGACGGGCTGGCCAAGGCGATCGCGGATGGCACGGTCGCGCGGTTGCACGCACAATTCTTCAAGACCGAGCCGCTGCCGAAGGAACTCGAGCAGGGCGGCCCCGGCCTGCCCGTCCAGAACCCGGGGGTCTGAACCAATGCGCAAGGCACTTCTCGCGGCCGCTCTCCTGCTCTCGCTGACCGCCTGCGGCGGCGGCTCGGGGGCGGGGGAGACGACGCTCAAGGTCGGCACGCTCAGCGACGCGCCGCCGAACATCTTCCTCAAGGACGGTCAGTTCACCGGCTTCGACAATGAGCTGCTCAGGGCCATCGCCGCGAAGCAGAATCTGAAGCTGGAGTTCACCGCGACGGACTTCTCCGCGCTGCTCGGCCAGGTGAACAACGGCCGGTTCGACATCGGCAGCTCGGCCATCGCGCAGACCGACGAGCGCAAGAAGACCGTCGACTTCTCGGCGCCGTACGACTACGAGACGATGAGCATCCAGGCGAAGGAGGGCACGCCGGTCACCGACGAGGCCTCGCTCGGCGGCAAGCGCGTCGCGGTCATCCAGGGCACGGTCGGCGACAAGTGGCTGACCGAAAAGGTGCCTGCCGCGCAGGCCGTCCGGTTCCCCGACTACGCCGCGGCGCTGGCCGGGCTGAAGTCGGGCTCGGTCGAGGCGTACATCCTCGACCAGAGCATCGCCGAGAAGAACGTCACCGAGAACCCGGACGCCAAGCTCAAGGTCGTCAAGTCGTTCACGCTGGACATCCCGCACGGCTTCGCGGTGAAAAAGGGCAACACGGACTTGCTGAACAAGGTCAATGAAGGCCTCAAACAGGTGATCGCGGACGGCACCTGGCTTAAGCTGCACAACCAGTTCCTGCCGACCGCGCCGGTGCCGGCTGAGTTCAAGGGTTAAGGGGTCTCGATGAAGAAGACACTGGTCGCGGGGTTAACCGCGGCCCTGCTCGCCGTGCTCACGGCTTGCGGTGGGAGCGACAGCGGCGGCGAGAAGACGCTGCGGGTCGGCACGCTGAGCGACTCCAAGCCCAACGCCTACCAGGAGAACGGCCAGTTCACCGGCTTCGACAACGAGCTGCTCAAGGCCATCGCGGCCAAGCAGAACCTGAAGCTGGAGTTCGCCGCCACGGAGTTCTCCGCACTGCTGGGGCAGGTCGCGGCAGGCACGTTCGACATCGGCAGCGCGGGCATCTCGCAGACCGAGCCGCGCAAGAAGACCGTCGACTTCTCCGCCGCGTACAACTACCAGGCGCTCGGCATCGAGGCGAAGGACGGCGCCGGGATCACCGACGAGAAGTCGCTGGCGGGTAAGCGGGTCGGTGTCGTGCAGGGCACCGTCTCGGACACCTGGCTCGGTGAGAACTCGCCGCAGGCCCAGGCCGTCCGCTTCCCGAACGACGCGGCCGCGCTGGCCGCGCTGAAGACCTCGGCCATCGACGCCGCGGTGTTCGACCAGGCGACCGCCGAGGACTACGCGGCCAAGAACGCCGATGCGAAGCTCAAGGTCACCAAGGCCATCGTGACCAACCTGCCGCACGGTTTCGCCTTCAAGAAGGGCAACACCGAGCTGATCAACAAGATCAACGAAGGCCTTAAGGCGGTCATCGCCGACGGCACCTGGGAAAAGCTGATCAAGCAGTTCGAGCCGAACGCTCCGATCCCGGCGGAGTTCAAAGCCAAGTGAACGATTTCCTTAACACCTTCCTGAACTGGGAATACATCTGGAAGGTGTTCCCGGATCTGCTCACCACCGGGCTGCTGAACACGCTGATCCTGTCCGTCTCGTCGGCGCTGATCGGCACCGTGGTCGGCATGGTCCTCGCGGTCATGGGCCTGTCGACCAAACGCTGGCTGCGCTGGCCTGCGCGGGTCTACACCGACATCTTCCGAGGGCTGCCCGCGATCCTGACCATCCTGCTGATCGGTCAGGGTCTCGGCACGCTCGCGCGTGACGTCGTCGGCACCAACCCGTATCCGCTGGGCATCCTCGCGCTGTCGCTGATCGCGTCCGCGTACATCGGCGAGATCTTCCGCGCCGGTATCCAGAGCGTGGAAAAGGGGCAGCTCGAGGCCAGCCGCGCACTCGGCATGACCTACACCAAGTCGATGCTGCTGGTGGTCATCCCGCAGGGGGTGCGCCGGGTGCTGCCCGCGCTGGTGAACCAGTTCATCGCGCTGGTCAAGGACTCCAGCCTGGTCTACGTGCTCGGCCTGCTGGTCCAGCAGCGTGAGTTGTTCCGGATCGGCCAGGACATGGCGGCCAACACCGGGAACCTGTCGTCGCTGGTCGCGGCCGGGTTCGTCTTCCTGGTGATCACCGTCCCGCTGACGCACCTGGTCAACTTCATCGACAAGCGGCTGCGGACCGGCCGCAAGGTCGAGAGCGACCCCGACGCGGGTGACGAACTCGACGAGCTCACGGTTTCGGGGAAGGTGCAGCCATGACGACGGCGATCCATTCGGCGAGCGTCGAGCTGCGCGACATCCACGTCTCGTTCGGCACCCTCGAGGTGCTGCGCGGGGTCGATCTCAAGGTCGAGCAGGGCAAGACGACCTGCGTGATCGGGCCGTCCGGTTCGGGCAAGTCGACGCTGCTGCGGTGCGTGAACCGCTTGCAGGAGCCCGATTCCGGCGATCTGCTGCTGGACGGCGAGAGCGTCATCCAGTCCGATCCCGACAAGCTCCGCCAGCGTGTCGGGATGGTGTTCCAGCACTTCAACCTGTTCGGCCACCGGACCGTGCTGGACAACATCACGCTGCCGCTGCGCAGCGTGAAGGGGCTGGACAAGGAGGAGGCGGCCGAGATCGCGCGTGCCCGGCTCGCCGACGTCGGCCTGGCGGACAAGGCGCCTTATCGACCGGCCGCGCTTTCGGGCGGGCAGCAGCAGCGCGTCGCCATCGCCAGGGCGCTGGCGATGGACCCCGACGTGATGCTGTTCGACGAGGCCACCAGCGCGCTGGACCCCGAGCTGGTCAAGGGGGTCTTGGACCTGATGGCCGGGCTCGCGGAGCGCGGGCTGACCCTGCTCGTGGTCACCCACGAAATGGGCTTCGCGCGCAGCGTCGCCGACGAGGTCGCGTTCATGGACCGCGGCAAGGTCGTCGAGCTCGGCAAGCCCGAGGCGCTCTTCGACGACCCGCAGAGTCCTCGGTTGCAGCGCTTCCTCTCCCAGGTCCTGTGACGAGCACCCCGGGATAAAGCCTGCTTTATCCCGGGGGCCGCCGGGTAATCTGCGGAGATGGCGAAGATCGCGGAGCTGGTGTATTACCCGGTCAAGGGGTGCCGGGGTACCTCCGTGCGCTCGGCCGAGGTGACGCCCGCCGGGCTCGCGCACGACCGGGTCTTCATGGCCATGGGCGCCGACGGCGCGTTCCGGAGCCAGCGCAGGCACCCGATGATGGCCGTGATCGAGCCAGAGGTGCTCGACGGCGGCCGCAAGCTGAAACTGTCCGCGCCCGGTGTCGAGGATTTCGAGCTCGACGTGCTGTTCGACGGGCCCCGGCACCCGGCCGCCACCTTCACCTGGCAAGGCAAGGGCGTCGACCAGGGCGCCGAAGCCGCGGACTGGTTCTCCACCGTGCTCGGCGAGCATTCGGTGCTCGTGCGTGTGCCGCCCGACCACGACCGCGTGACCAATGGCGAACGCGCGGGCACCGCTGGGTTCGCCGACGCGCACGCCATCCTGGTCACCTCGGAGTCCTCTTTGGACTTACTGAGTGAGCGGATCTCCTCTCGTGGCGCGGAACCCGTGCCGATGGACCGGTTCCGCCCCAACATCGTGGTGTCCGGGTGGCCGGAGCCGCACACCGAGGACCGGGTCCGCGTGCTGCGCGCGGGCACGGCCGAATTCGGGTACGCCAAGCTGTGCGTGCGGTGCGCGGTGCCGACGGTCGATCAGGAGACCGGGCGCAAGAGCGGCCCGGAGCCGATCCGCACGCTCGCGGACTACCGGCGGCATCCCGAAGGCGGGGTCACCTTCGGGATGAAGGCGATGGTGCTGCGGCCGGGTCAGCTGTCGCTGGGCGACGAGGTGATCGTGCATTCCTGGGAAGGCACGGCGTCGAGCACCGAAGCGGCCGAGCCCCCGTTGACGGCGACGGCCAGCCTGCCTGCCGAGTCGGCGTAGAGAACCGTTGGAGCATCAGCGAAAGTACGCGCGAACTCCACGCGTAGCGTCTTGCGTCCACGATGGACATACAGCGGGCCGTTGAGTTCGGCCTTGTCGAAGTCGTTCGGCGTCGCGGCCAGCTGGACGTTGCCGAAGTGGTCGACCGTCAGCACCTCCGAGGTGAGCCTGCCCGGCTGCGCGTCGACCCGGGGCTCGGGGAGCACGACCAGGTCGTGGACCGGCTTGCCGAACGCCTCCGGCGCCACGCCCAGCGCCAGATGCGCGGCAGCGGGTGCGAAGATGTCGCGGCCGTGGAAGGTCGCCGAGACGTGCGGCATGCGGTAGTCGGGGCTGGTGAGCTCGTACGCCTCGCGCACACCGCCGAGCGCCTCGGCCGCCGGTAGCAGCAGGCCGTTGTCCGGCCCGACCAGCAGGCCGCGCGGGGTCACCACCACGACACCCCGGCGGTCGGTGCCGACGCCGGGGTCGACCACCGCCACGTGCACCGCCTCCGGCAGGAACGGCACGGTCTGCGCGAGCACCGTCGAGCCGGGCCGGATTTGCTGGGGGTTCACCGCGTGGGTGACGTCGATCACCCGGATGGGGGGTGCGATACGCGCGATCACGCCGTGGCAGGCCGCCACGAATCCGTCGCACAGGCCGTAGTCGGTCGTCAAGGAGATCCAGTCATACGCCATCAAGGCATCATCCTCCCGACAGCTAGGGTGCATGCGTGAGCACCCTCGCGGACTACCCGAAGATCGCAGCCGGAAAGGTACGAGAGCTGTACGCGGTCGATGACGACCACCTGCTGCTCGTCGCCTCCGACCGTATCTCGGCTTATGACTTCATCCTGGACACGCCGATCCCGGACAAGGGCCGTGTGCTCACCGCGATGAGCGTGTTCTGGTTCGAGCAGCTGGCCGATCTGCTGCCCAATCACCTCGTCGCCTACGACGACCCGCGCATTCCCGCCGAGGTGCGCGGCCGCGCGCTGATCGTGCGCAGGCTGACCATGGAGCCCGTCGAGGCCGTCGCCCGCGGCTATCTCACCGGCTCCGGTTTCGCCGACTACCAGCGTACCGGCGCGGTGTGCGGGGTGCTGCTCCCCGAAGGCCTGCCCGAGTCCGCGAAGCTGCCGACGCCGATCTTCACGCCCGCCACCAAGGCCGAGATCGGCGCGCACGACGAGAACGTCACCTTCGACGACGTCGCCGCGCAGATCGGGCTCAAGCAGGCCGAGGAGATCCGCGAGGCCACGCTCGCCATCTACGAGCGCGGCGCCCAGCTGGCCGCCGAGCGCGGCATTCTGCTGGCGGACACCAAGTTCGAGTTCGGCCGCGACGCCACCGGCGCGCTGGTGCTCGGCGACGAGGTGCTCACCCCGGATTCATCCCGCTATTGGCCTGCCGACAGCTACGAGCCCGGCCGGTCGCAGCCCTCGTTCGACAAGCAGTACGTGCGTGATTGGCTGACCAGCCCCGAATCCGGCTGGGACCGCAAGTCGAACACTCAGCCGCCGCCGCTGCCCGCCGAGGTCGTCGCGGCGACGCGGGCGCGTTATGTCGAAGCGTACGAACGGATTTCCGGGCGTTCACTGGCAGACTGGCCTGCGTGATCCTGCTGATTTCGGGAAGTCTGCGCGCGGGCTCCAACGCGGCCGCGCTGCGTACCGTCCACGAACTCGTCCCGGATTCCGTGCTCTTCGACGGCCTGGCGATGTTGCCGCACTTCAACCCGGACGACGACGCCGAGCCGCTGCACCCCGCGGTCGTCGCGCTGCGCTCGGCGATCGCCTCGGCCGACGCGGTGCTGTTCTGCACGCCGGAGTACGCGGGCGCGCTGCCGGGTTCGTTCAAGAACCTGCTGGACTGGACGATCGGCGGCGGCGAGATCTACCAGAAGCCGGTCGGCTGGATCAACGTCTCGCTGCGCGGCGCCGAGGGCGCGCACGCGTCGCTGCGCACCGTGCTCGGGTACGCGGGCACCCGGATCGTCGAGGACGCCGTCGCGCACATTCCGCTCCCGCCCGAGTCGATGAGCGAGGGCCGGGTGACCGATCCGGACCTGCGTGCCCGGATCGCAGATGTAGTCGCGAAGCTCGTGCCCGCTTAACCTCAGAGTCAGGTCGCTGTCACTGAACGCGTGCTTAATGGCGAACGTGGACGCTGAACTGGTCGTTTCCCTCGCCGGAGTGACGCCCCGGACGCTTCACCGCTGCGCCGACCTCGCCGCGGAGCTCGAACGCCGTCACGTGCCGTTGTCCGTGCTCTACCCGGCCAGCACCGGCGAAGGCCCGGTCACCGAGTGGGTCCGCGAGCGGACCGGCCGCGGCGACGGCCTGCTGCTGCACGGCTATGACCACCGGGTGCCGCCCACCGACCGTCCGGTGGTGAGCCTGGCCAAGAAGGCCGAGTTCGCCGCGCTCGGCGCGCACGAGGCGCGGCTGCGGCTCATCGCGGCCAAGGCAGCCATGGAAAACACCGGCCTGACCCCGCACGGCTTCGCGCCGCCGCGTTGGCTCGCGTCGCCCGGCACGCTGGACGCGTTGCGGGAGCACGGTTTCCAGCTCTGCGCCGATCAACACGGCGTGCGTGACCTCAAGACCGGCGAGGTGCGCCGCGCGCGGGTGCAGGAGTTCGCGAGCCAGTCGCAGCGCACCGAGACCATCCGCTGCTTCGCCTTGGTCCTGGCCACCGCCCGCGCGGCACGGCGTGGCGGGCTGGTGCGGCTCGGCGTCGAGGCCTCGGATTTGGCGCGGCCCGGTCTTCGGCAGGCGCTGCTCGACGCGGTCGACGTCGCCTTGGAAAACCGGGCCTTCGGCACCACCTACGCGAAGCTCAAAGTTTCTCCGGCTCTCCCGGCGTGAGCACGCGGACTTCGGCGCCCTGCGGCGCGAGGTTCGTGAACAGGCCATAGATCATCGCCGGGTTGGCCAGCGTCTTCTCGTGGATCGGCACCGCCGCGCGCGGGCTCACCGCGCGGAAGAAGTCGACGGCCTCGCTCGCCTTGAGCCACGGCGCGCCGGTGGGCAGGCCGAGCACGTCGATCTTCTGCTCCGGCACGAAGAACGAGTCGCCGGGGTGATAGAACGCGCCGTGGTCGACGAGATAGCCGATGTTCGGCACGACCGGGATGTCCGGGTGGATCACCGCGTGGTCACCGCCGACCGTGTTGACCACCGCGCCCGCGAACTCGAACGCGTCACCGGGGTGCGCGACGCGGAACTCGACGCCGAGCTTCTCGACCTCGGTGACCGAACCGGGGTCGATGATCAGCTGGGCGTGGGGGTTCGCCTTGAGCAGCGCGGGCAGCTTGGCCACGTCGAGGTGATCGAAATGCTGGTGCGTGATCAGGATCGCGTCCAGCTCACGCTCGTTCTCGAACCCCTCGGAAAAGGTGCCGGGGTCGAGCAGGATACGGGCGGACTCGGTCTCCAGCAGTACGCAAGAGTGTCCAAAATGGACAATACGCATGGGGAAGCTCCCTTCTGCCATTCAGACTATGCCTCGCAGCAGCGCGTCGCCAAGATCGGTTCGCCGATAGTGGACCGCGTGCCCGCGCCTGGCCGAGTCGAGCAGCCCCGCCGTTTTGAGCGCGCCGAGATGCTCGGAAACCGTGCCAGGTGAGAGTTCGAGCCTGATCGCAAGCGCTTGTGTGCTCGCCGGTTCGTCCAGCGTCGTGAGCAACGCGGCCTTCGTCCGCCCGACGACATTCGCGAGCGCGTCACTCGGCTTGGGCTTCTGCGCCCAAAGCTCCGCGACCCCGCGCGCCGGATAGAGGATCGCGGGTTGCCACGGCGGCAGCGTGATCACGCCGAGACTCGGCCAGGCGAACACGGCCGGAATGAGCAGCAGGCTCTCGAGTTCGACGCGGCTGCGATCCTTGATATCGATGAGCAACGTGTCGCCGACGAGCCGCAGCCTCGGATGCAGATCCTGGAACACCGCGGTCGTGCCCTGCTCGGCGAGCCTGCGCGACCGGTACTCGATATCGGCGGCGAGCAGCCGATGCATCCGCGGCCAATGCGGTTCGACAAGCTCGGTCCACACCTGCTCGAGCTGATCGGCCAGCAGATCACGCGCCTCGGCCGGATCTCGTGGCAGCCCGCTGAGATCGGCGTCGACCATGGCGAGCTCCTGCTCGACCTGCTCGGGCGGCGTCTCCCTCACCCGCGCGAGCTGCGCCCGCGCGGTCGTCTCCGGCCCGCTGGGCGGCGGGCACAGAAAATCGGTGAGGTAGTGCCGCGCCCCCAAGACCTGGCTGAGCTCCGCGGGCAGCTCACGCGGCCGCCTCAGCCACTCCGGCAGGCTGGGATGCCCACGCAGCCCGAGCACGGTCTGCACAGCACCGAGCACCTCCTCCAGCGGCGAGATCCCGAACCGCACCCGCTGCGCACTCTTCACATCGAAAACCAGCTCGATCACGCTTCCCCACCCCCTCCCGAGTTTTTGCCCGAAAGTGGCTTTCGTCAGGTCCTAAACCCCGAAAGTGACTTTCGTCAGGTCTCATCTGACAAAAGTGGCTTTCGGGGTATCGCATCTGACGAAAGCCACTTTCGGGCTTCGGCGGGCCCCAAAGTCACTTTTGGGACATGAGCGCCAAGATTTGGGTATGTCCGAATCAGTATGGCGGATCCGGGCTGGGGCGGCAGCCTCGAAGGCATGGGATTGCTGCGGAATGGTGGGTATTGGCGCTGGTCGGCGGGGGTGCAGCTGATGCGGCTGCCGAACGCGATGGCGCCGCTGGCGTTCACGATGCTGACCACGGCGACCACCGGGTCCTATCGGCTCGGCGGGGTGATGATGTCGGTGTTCGTGGTCGCCGAGCTGGCCGGTGCGATCCCGGCCGGTCGGCTGCTCGACCGGATCGGCGTCGCCAGGGGACTCGTGCTGATGCTGGTGATCGTCTCGGCCGGGTTCGCGGCCGTGGCGCTGCTCGCGCGATCCGGCGCGGAGGCCGCGTTGCTGGCCGCCGTCGTGATTCCCGGTGCGGCGGGAGGCGGGCTGTCCGGCGGGTTCCGCGCGCTGCTGGCGGGCACGGTCGAAGCCGGAGACCTGCCGAGGGCCATTTCGATCGACGTGATGATCCTCGAAAGCGTGCTCATCGCCGGGCCCGCGCTGGTCGCGGTGCTCGGCGGGCCGTTCTGGCCGCTGGTCGTGATGTCGCTGGCCTGCCTGCTGGCCGCCGCCTTCGTGCCCAGGCACCGGGTCAAGCCCAAGCACGCCGAACGGAGTGACGTACCTCTCAAAGCCTGCGTCCCGTGGCTGGGGTGCATGTTCACCGTCGGGCTGCTGCTGGCGACGATCGAGGTCGCGACGCTGCCGCTCGTGCAGCGGCTCGGTGCGCCTGCCGGGATGTCCGCGCTGGTCATGGCCATCTTGTGCGGGGCGAGCATCGCGGGGAACGCGACCTACGCGTGGCGGGGGACGACCGGGGACGCCCGGCTCTTCCTTGCCGGATTCATGGCCGGCGGCGCGATCGTCGCGGCGGATCTCGGCTGGGCCGGATTGATCGTCGGCATCGTGATGGTCGGCCTGTGTACCGGGCCGTTGGCCACCGTCGCCTCGGTGAACCTCCAGGCCTTGTTACCGGAAAGTAGGAGGTCAGAAGGGTTCTCGGTCGCGTTCACCGTCCAGGCCGCCGGATTCGGGCTCGGCTCGCTGGCCGTCGGTGTGCTCCCGCTGTGGATGTCACCCCTGTTCGGCGTGGTGGCAGCGGCCGCGACCTGTGGAATGCTGGCGGGGCGGGCGCGACGGGCAGTAGTTGGCACAGTGTCAGTAACGTCGTAGCCTGGTTGGCAGCCGAGACCACGGGAGACGCCGATGACCGCCGTCCAGCCGAAGCCGAGCAGCAGCGTCGGTGAGACCTTCGACTCGCTCAGCCCCGCGACCGACGAGGTGGTCGGCACCTATCCGGTGCACACCGCCGCCGAGGTCGAAGCCGCCATCGCGCGAGCGCGCGCGGCAGCGGCCTGGTGGGCCTCGCTCGGCTTCGACGGCCGCGCCGAACGGCTGCGCCGCTGGAAGGGCGTGATCACCCGCAGGCTGCCCCAGCTGTGCCAGGTCGTCCGCGACGAGACCGGCAAGCCGCTCGCGGACGCCCAGCTCGAAGCCGTGCTCGGCATCGAGCACATCGCCTGGGCCGGCAAGCACGCGCGCAAGGTGCTCGGCAAGCAGCGCCGGTCGGCAGGCCTGCTGATGTCGAACCAGGCCGCGACCGTCGAGTACCAGCCGCTGGGCGTGGTCGGCGTGATCGGCCCGTGGAACTACCCGGTCTTCACCCCGCTCGGCTCGATCGCCTACGCGCTCGCCGCGGGCAACGCCGTCGTCTTCAAGCCGAGCGAATACACGCCTGGTGTCGGCAAATGGCTGGTCGACGCCTTCGCCGAGGTCGTCCCCGAGCACCCGGTGCTCCAGCTGATCACCGGCTTCGGCGAGACCGGCGCGGCGCTCGTCGGCGCGGGCGTCGACAAGATCGCCTTCACCGGCTCGACCGCGACCGGCAAGAAGATCATGGCCGCGGCCGCCGCGACGCTGACCCCGGTCATCATCGAGGCAGGCGGCAAGGACCCGGTGCTCGTCGACGCGGACGCCGACCTCGACGCCGCCGCCGACGCGACCGTCTGGGGCGCGTTCTCGAACTCCGGCCAGACCTGCATCGGCGTGGAACGCGTCTACGTCCACGAAAAGGTCCACGACGAGTTCGTCGCCAAGGTCGTCGAGAAGTCCCGCGACGTCCGCGCCGGCTCGGACGTCGAGGCCAAGTACGGCCCGGTCACCATGCCCTCGCAGATCGCGGTCATCAAGCGCCACATCGAAGACGCCCTTTCCCGCGGCGGCAAGGCGGTGCTCGGCGGCGTCGAATCGGTCGGCGACCGGTACGTCCAGCCGACCGTGCTGGTCGACGTGCCCGAGGATTCCGAAGCGGTGCAAGAAGAGACCTTCGGCCCGACGGTCACCATCGCCAAGGTCCGCGACATGGACGAGGCGGTCGACCGCGCCAACAACACGCGCTACGGCCTCGGCTCCACGGTCTTCTCGAAGGCGCGCGGCCTCGAACTCGCCGGTCGCCTGCGCTCCGGCATGACCTCGATCAACGCCCCGCTTTCGTTCGCCGGTATCGCCTCACTGCCGTTCGGTGGCGTCGGCGATTCGGGCTTCGGCCGGATCCACGGCCCGGAGGGCCTGCGCGAGTTCGCCCGTTCGAAGGCCATCGCGCGCCAGAAGTACAAGGCCCCGATGACGCTGACTTCGTTCTCCCGCAAGGAATCCACGGACGCGCTGGTGGCGAAGCTGATCACGATCCTGCACGGCAAGCGCTGAGTCAGCCGAGGTCGCGGGCGAACAGGTCCTCTTCGGTCTCGCGGCGCACCAGCATGGTCGCGACACCGTCGCGGACGCCGACCAGCGGCGGGCGGCCGACGAGGTTGTAGTTCGAGGCCAGCGAGTGGTGATAGGCGCCGGTGCACGGGACCGCCAGCAGGTCACCAGGGTGGATGTCGTCCGGCAGCAGCAGGTCGGCGAGCACGTCACCCGACTCGCAGTGTCGGCCGACGACGCTCATCGGCCGCCGCGGTGCGCGCGAATGCCTGCCGACGAGCCGCGCGGTGTACTTCGCGCCGTACAAGGAAGGCCGGGGATTGTCGCTCATGCCGCCGTCGACGGCGACGAACGTCTTGCTGCCACGCTTGACCGCGCACACCCGGTAGACCGTCATCCCGGCCGGGCCGACGATCGCGCGCCCCGGCTCGATCGTCAAGCGGGGCAAGGGAAAGTCGCGCGTCGAGCACTCGTAGGCGAGCGCGACCCGCAGGCGCCGCGCGTAGCCGTCGAGGTCGAAATCGGTGTCGCCAGGCAGGTACGGGACGGCGTGGCCGCCACCGAGGTCGAGCTCGCGCAGGGTGACGCCGTAGGCCGTGCGGACACCGGCGAGCACGTCGACCATCCGGCGGGCCGCCTCCTCGTATCTGTCCACACGCGACACTTGCGAGCCGATGTGGCAATGCAGGCCCACCAAGGAAAGGCTGGGCTGCGCGAGCACGGCGCTGACCGCCGCGGCCAGGTTGTCGCGAACGCCGTCCAGCAACGAGAAGCCGAACTTCTGCCCCTCGGTGCCGGTGGTGATGGCCGCGTGCGTGTCGGCCTGGACGCCGGGCGTCACGCGGATCATCACCTGCTGGCGGCCGTGCGCGAGCGCGCCGAGCTGCTCGATCTCGTCGAGCGAGTCGAGCACGATCCGGCGGACACCGTATTCGAGTGCGGCCTTGAGGTCTTCCGGTGTCTTCGCGTTGCCGTGCAACAGGATGCGCTCGGCGGGGAAGCCGACGGACCTGGCCGCGGCGATCTCGCCCGCCGAACAGGTGTCGAGCGAAAGCCCCTCTTCGGCGACCCAGCGCAGCACCGACCGCGTGCACAGGGCCTTGCTGGCGAACGCGACTTCGGCGTCGGGCAGCGCCGCGCGGTACGCACGGGCCCGCGACCGGACTTCTTCCTCATCGATCAGATAGAGCGGCGTGCCGAACCGGGCCGCGAGGTGACTGATCGGCACGCCCGCGAATTGGGCTTCTTCGTGGCCGAAATCGAGACTGGGCAATAGCTCGCTGAGCGTCATGCAGCCAGCACAGCGCGCGGAACGCCCGCCGGCCGTCTTGCCAACGTTTCGCTGACGCCCCGGCGGCCCCCGCTGACGCGTCCTTTACGCGCGAGTAACCCCCGTCACGCGCTCAGTACGGCACGCGCTTGCGTCGCCAGGCGAAGAAGGCGCCCGCGCCGCCGAGCACGGCCGCGCCCGCGACCAGGGCCCACGGGAAGTCGGCGGACTCCGCGGGCTTGGCCTGGGCTTCCGCCTGCCGTGACCCGCTCGGCGTATCCCCGCCGATCGCCGGTTCGGAGGCGGAGGGCGACGGCGGCACGCCGCCCGGAGACGGCGCCGCCGAACCCGCGGGCCCGGCTTGCGGCTTCGGCACCGGAACGCCGTTGCCCTGGCCGTGCTCCTGCGAACGCGCGGTCGATGGCGGATTGCCGTTCTGGACAGGCCGCGAAGGCGTGAACCGCGGCGCCGTCTTGCCGAACGACCAGCCTTCGAAGGTGCCCAGCGGCGGCATCGAGGAGGTCGGGCCGCGCTGGCTCAAGTTCCAGGCTTCGCCGTTGTAGGCGTTCCAATACGACCACTGGCCGCCCTCGCAGGTCGACGGCTTGCCCTGCAGGCGGCAGACGCCCGACTCCAGCGTGACGACGGTGATGCCCGCGTTCTGCAGCGCGGCCAGCCCGCTGCGTTGCACACCCGGCGCGCAGCGGACCAGTACCTCACCGCCGAGGTCGCGGAAGTCGACGACGACACTCACGCCGTCGTCGGTCTTGCAGTATCCGGCCGTGCTCGCCGACGCGGGTGCCGCAGGGGCGAGTGCGAACAGCACCCCGGCGGCGGCGAGCAGATGGGCGATCCTCATTGCGGTAGTCGCCTCCTGGTGAGCAGGACGAGCGCGGTGCCGGAGCCGAGCAGCGCCAGCCCGACGAGCAGGCCTGCCGGCGCGGAGAATCCGGTGTCGGCCAGGTTCGGCGAGCCGGTGCTCGAGGTGTCCGTCGAGGTCGTCGTGCTGGTGGTGGTCGTGCTGGACGTGGTCTCGGTCGGCGACGACGTGGTGGTCTCTGTCTGCTCCGCCGGGAGGACGAGCGCCGGAGCGGTGTGCCCCAGCCCGGTCTTGGTCAGCGCGAGGACGGCGCGTGCGGTCCACTGACGCCACTCGGCGCGTGCGTCGGCGGTGATCTCGCCGTCTCGCGCGTTCGCCACGCCGCTGTCGAACGCGGCCTTGTTGAACGCGATCGCGCCGAGATCGCCGGACAGCTTCGCGGTGTCCTTGGTGACCTGCATACCGGCGACCCAATCGGCCGCCCGCTCCGCGCCCTCGCCCTTGCCCGCGACCCACAAGGCCTGCCCTGCGAGGCCGGTGGCGACCGCGTTCAGGTCCTTGGTGTCCTTGAAACCACCGGTCGCGTCCTGCGTGGTCAGCAGGTACGTGGCGGGTTTCTCCACCTCATCCGGCTTGAAGGCTTCGTGCAGCGCCTGAGTCGCCAGTGCGGTCGTGGCCGCGTCGGAGTGTTCGTCCGGACCGCATTCGGGCTTGTCGTCGCCGCCGAGCCGGAATCCTCCGTCGGCGCACTGCTGCCGCCGCAGGAACTCGATCGCCCGGCGAGAGGGCACCTGCTCGGCCTTGGTGAGCCCGATGATCGCGAGCGCCTGCTCGGCGTTGGTGCTGGACTTGCCGTATTTGCCGTCGAGGCTCGGGCCCTCGGCATTGGGAACGGTCAGCATCAGCTTGTCGAGTTCCGCGATCAGGTCGACACCGCCGAACTCCGTGGGCTTGTCGGCCGCGATCAGCGCCTTGGCGATCGCGCCCGTGACGCGTGCGTCCTCCGGTCCGATGAAGGACTTGACCCCGGCGGGCAGCGCGGCGGCGATCTTGCCGACGGCCTCGGTCTCGGTGCCGGTCGCCCGGAACGCGAGCAGCGTGTCGATGGTGACGTCCCAGTCGGTCGCACCTGCTTTGCCGGGCAGGGTGTTCTCGACCAGCGCGCCCAGCTTCTTGGGATTCGCTTTGTCGAAGGCGGCGACGTCGGCCGCCGTGGCGAGCTGGCCAGCCAGCCAGTGCGTGGCCGCGTACATCTCCTTGCCGTGTGGCGTCGGCTCCGCGTCCGCGGCGAAGGCCGAACCGGTGAAGACCAGCGATGCGCTCGCGGCCGCGACGAGCGATCGGCGCAAGGCCGTCGTCATGAAACCCCCACTGTGCGTGCCTGACTCAGCGCACAGACGGTAACCCAGTCAGGTGAGGTGCGGAAGGCCGCCGGGTCCGCAAATAGACTCCCCGCCGTGGACACCCCGTTGCGCGTTGGCCTTGTCGGTGCCGGACCTTGGGCGAAGCTCATCCATGCCCCCGGCCTGGCCGATCATCCGGGCACCAAGCTGGCCGCGGTCTGGACGCGACGGCCGGAGCCTGCCAAGGAGCTCGCGGACAACTACGGCGCGGTGGCCGCCGGCAGTTTCGATGAGCTGCTGGACCAGGTCGACGCCGTGGCGTTCGCGGTGCCGCCGTCCGTGCAGGCCGAGCTGGGCGTCCAAGCCGCGCGGGCGGGGAAGCACCTCATCCTGGAGAAGCCGATCGCGCCCGATCTGGCCTCCGCCGAGCGCCTCGCCGACGCCGTGGCCGAGGCGGGGGTGGCCTCGCTGGTGGTGCTGACGTTGCGTTTCGCCGCCATCACCCGTGAGTGGCTCACCGACATCGCCGCATTGGGTGAGTGGCGGGGCGGGACCGCGCGCTGGCTGTCGGGCGCGCTGCTCGGCGGTGTTTACGAGGGCTCTCAGTGGCGGACAGACGAGGGCGCGCTCGCCGACATCGGGCCGCACGCGTTCGACCTGCTCGACGCCGCGCTCGGCGAGATCACCAGTGTGCTGGCCGCGCATGTCACCGAAGACGACCTTTGGCAGGTCCTGTTCGAGCACGACGGCGGGGCCACCAGCACGGCGACGCTCTCCCTGCGCCTGCCCATCGACCCGACGATCGTCGAGCTCAGCGTCTACGGCGAACATGGGTACCGCTCGCTGGGACGCAAGCCAGGCTCGGCGCTTGAATCGTATGTCGCGCTGCTCGACGATTTCGCCGCGATGGCGGCTAGCCAAACCACGGAACACCCCTGTGACGTGCGACGCGGCCTGCACATCCAGCGGCTCATTCACCAAGCGCGAACCCTCGCCAACGCGGAGTAGTACACAGGTCTCACAAACGGGAAACCGTTTACGCACAAGGGTTTCCACCTGCGGGCAGCAACTTGTCCACAGGGTTGTCCACAGCGTCCACTGTGGACGGTAGCGGCCCCACTGAACCATGGCAGCGACACGCGCGCGAATCGAGAATCACCGAATAGTGGAGCTCGTTCAACGCGCAGAGTTGATCTTGCCGTGCCTAAGGTTGATCTTGAAAACGCAACCTGGGAAAGGGGGTCGCGTGGGGGATTTGCTGCGAAATTTCGGGGCGATGATCCCGCTGACGATCATCGCCGTTCCATACGCATTGATCGCCTGGCCACTTTTGACAGCGGCACGGAGGCGGAAAAGAGAGCCCGACGCGAAGCTCACGGCGGCCATGGACGTCACCATCTGCCTGGTTTCCGTGCTGGTGCTCGTGCTGGTGATGATGCCCGTCGCGGGCTCGCGCACCAGCACCTTGCATTTGACCCCGGGCGCGGACATGGCGACCGCGTTCGGCGATGGCGGTTCGTTCTGGCAGGTGGGCGGCAATCTGCTGATGCTCAGCCCGCTGGGGATGATCCTGCCGTTCCGGGTGCGGTTCCTGCGGTCGGTGGGGCGGATCGCAGTAGCCGCGCTCGTGCTGTCCATGCTGGTCGAGGCGATGCAGTACGTCCTGCACGCCGGCCGGGTGACCGCGACGGACGACGTCATCCTCAACGCGCTCGGCGCGACCATGGGTGCCGCGATCGCCCGCCCGTGGTGGCTGCGTCCGCGGCTGGTCATCCCGGTGCAGACCCGGCGCGTGTGCGAGGCCCCGATCCAGCTGCGGGTGCCGAGGTCGGTGTGGGAGCCGACGTGCTTCCGCGTCGTCGAGGCGCACCCGCTCGCCAATGGCCCGGCGCGGCTATGAAACTCACTCGATAAAACCATTTGCCTCCGCATGACATGATGGGCTCACCTTCGGACAACAGGGGAATGCCTCATGCCTGACGCCTCCTAGCGGCGTCATCGCGACGCCACCACGTCGACCTGAGCTTTCCTCCTGCCCGAAAGGTTTCCAGACTTATCATGTCCGCTGTTCAGTCCTACATGCGTATCACCGCGGCCAACGCCCGCGAAACCGAGCGGATCGGGCCGTTTCTGGCCACTTTCTCCAGGGAATCGGCCAATCCGTTCCTGAACTACGCCATTCCCGATGACGGCGCCGTCCCCACGCCCGCCGACGTGGACGGGCTCACCGAGGCCTACCGCGAGCGGGGCCTGATCCCGCGCCTGGAGTTCCTCGGTGAGTCGATGCCGCGGGTCGAGCCGGTCGTGCTCGCCGCCGGTTACCAGCTCGAACGGCGGGTCCCGTTGATGATCTGCCCGCGTGACGAGCTCGTCGCGCAGCCGGTCGCCGCGGGCTTCGAGCTGCTCACCCCCGAAACCGACGAGGAATACCTCGCCATGATGGGTGCGCAGAGCGAGGCCTTCGACGACCCCGACCCAATCACACCGGAGTCGCTCGCCGGACGCCGCAAGATGGTCGCCGACGGCGGCCTCGCCGTGCTCGCCCGGCACATCGAGTCGGGGGAAGGCGCGGGCGGCGGCCTGGCGACGCCGATGACCGACGGCACCATCGAGGTCGCCGGCTTCGGCGTCCGCGCGAAGTTCCGGCGGCAGGGTCTCGCGGCCGCGCTGACCGAGTACATCACCCGTGCGGCGTACGAACAGGGAGCGCGCACCGTGTTCCTGACCCCGGCCGGGGTCCCGGAGGAGCGGATCTACGCGAAGGTCGGCTTCCGGCCGGCGGGTAGCTTCGTGAACCTGCGCCTCGAGTAGTGAATTCCGACGTGAGGGCCTCCCGACCCGGGAGGCCCTCACGTCTTCGAAAGGGAGAGCCGTGACCGAACGACCCGATCCGCCGCGCCTGGGTGACGAGCGCGAGACGTTGCGCGTGTTCCTCGACTTCCATCGCGCCACGCTCGCGATGAAGTGCGAGGGGCTCAGCGACGAAGACCTGCGCAAGCAGTCGATGCCGCCGTCGACGTTGAGCCTGCTCGGGCTGGTGCGCCACATGGCCGAGGTCGAGCGGAACTGGTTTCGGCGCGTCCTCAACTCCGAGGACATCGAGCACGTCTGGTCGGACAACCGCGACTTCCAGGCGGCCTACGACGCCTCGAACTCCACCCGCGAGGAGGCCTTCACCGCGTGGCAGACCGAGGTCGAGCACGCGCGCCGCATCGAGCGGGAGGCCGAGTCACTCGACGTCAGCAAGTACTTCGCCAGGTGGGAGGAGGAAGTCTCGCTGCGGTTCGTGATGCTGCACATGATCCACGAGTACGCCCGCCACAACGGCCACGCCGACTTCCTGCGCGAAGGTGTCGACGGCGTCACCGGCGCCTGAGCAAATTCGGTGGACGCCCGCCAGGCCGCGCCGCTACGGTTCCGGCGACCGTGACTCGACACCGGGAGGTGAGACCCATGAACGCTGTTTCGATGTGGGTGCTCTCCTCGTCGTCACGGTCGGGCGACTGACGTAGGGGTTGCCGGGAGCGCCTCGATCAGGCACTCCCGAAAGGTGACCACCATGCCAGGTAATGGCGGCATCGAAGTCGAAGGAACCGTGCTCGAATGCCTTCGCGACGCCAAGTTCAAGGTCGAGCTGCAGAACGGGCACCACGTGCTCGCCCACGTCAGCGGCAAGATCAGGAAGAACTACATCAAGATCGTGCCGTACGACCGCGTCTTGGTCGAGCTGAGCCCGTACGACCTCACCCGGGGCCGCATCCTGTTCCGCTATCGCAACTAGCTTCCGCCGAGAGGTGAGGCGCGAGTGGTACCTCTGCTGCGTTGGATGCAGCAGAGGTACCACTCGCTCGCGCGGTCGCATCGGCTCACCGGAAATAAGTCCCGCTATATCCGTTTTGCCGGTGTCGGCGATGAAACACGGGCGGCCCTTGTCACGCTAGAGGTGACAAGGGCCGCCCTTGTCACGTCGAGCGAGCGCGACGGGGGCTAGTCGTCGTAGCGGCCGCCGCGGCCTTTTTTGACGTCGCTGCGGCGTTTCTTCGAGGCGAGGCGGCGTTCCTTCGAGCCACGGGACGGCTTGGTGGGGCGCCGCTTCGGCGGCGGTGGTGAGGAGGCCTCGGTGAGGATCACGGCCAGCCGTTCGCGGGCGGCCTCGCGGTTCATCAGCTGGGAGCGGTGCTCGCTGGCGGCGATCGTCAGCACGCCGTCGACGAGCCTGCCGCCGAGGCGTTCGACGATGCGGGCGCGCAGGTTCTCCGGGATCGAGGTGGACGCGGCGACGTCGAAGGACAGCTCGACGCGGGAATCGGTGGTGTTGACGCCCTGCCCGCCGGGGCCGGATGAGCGGGAAAAGCGCTCGCTGAGCTCGGCGCCCGGTACGACGAACCGGGAACCGACCACCACATCAGACGGAGACGCTGCCACCCGATCATTGTGACAGCGCCGGCGAAGAAGCGATGCCGATTAACCGGTCGATGCTGAGCGGCGGCCTCGGCCTGGTCACCACGCCGTCCACCGCGCGCGTCGAAAGCCGCACCGAAACGATGTGGTCGCCGACCCGCCTGACCACGAGGAACTCGTCGTCGCTTTGGTACGCGACCAGATGCGAACCATCCGGCAGCAGGATGGTCTCGCACCGGTATGCGCGGTGGTACTGCTCGCAGCTAGCGGTCCAGGGCGTCGGCAGCGTGACGCCGATGTCGAGGATGGCCGTGCCGAGCTGGTCGGTCAGCTTCGCGTGCAGCTCATAAGCGTTGTCAGACCTTACGAAGCGGTCCTGCCCGCTCGCGGCCACACCGCTCGGAAGGTGGTCGGCCAGCCTGAAGGCTTCCGAAAGCTGTCGCTCGCGAGGGCTCTGCGCGACGACCTGCTCGGGCGCACGCGTTGCCACGAGCACGGCCGAAACCGCCACCGCGATGACCGAAAGAGCAGCTCCGCCCATCGTGAGCAGCCGCCTGCCCCGAGACCTCAAGGCACTGCCCTCGGCGAGCACCGCGGCGGCGTCGATCCGCAACCAGGGTTCGACGCGGACCGCGGTGTCGAGCAGTGCCTTGAGGTCGCGGTCCACGCCTTCTAGTACGAGGCAGGACCGCGATCCGTTGTCATCAGAACCGAGGGTGGTCCCCGGACAGCACCGCGCGCGGGCCGTCGGGGTCTTCGGCGGGACGGACGTCGCCGAGGATCCACGCTGGCATGTGGCGCGCGGTCAGCATCGCGAGCGCGCGGTCGACGTCCTCGGGCGCGACGATCGCGACCATGCCGACGCCCATGTTGAAGGTCTTCTCCAGCTCGGCACGCTCGACCTTGCCGCGGTGGCCGATCAGCGCGAACACCGGCGCAGGCGTCCACGTGCCGCGGTCGAGCGCGGCGACCAGGCCACGCGGCATGACGCGGGCGAGGTTCGCTTCGAGGCCGCCGCCGGTGATGTGCGAGAAGGTGCGGACCTCGGCCTCGGCGGCCAGCGCCAGGCAGTCCTTCGCGTAGATCTTGGTCGGCTCCAGCAGCTCCTCGCCCAGCGAGCGGCCGAACTCCTCGACGTGCCCGTCGAGCGGCATCCGCGCGATCTCCAGCAGCACGTGCCTGGCCAGCGAGTAGCCGTTGGAGTGCAGGCCGGACGAGCCGAGCGCGATCACCACGTCGCCGGGGCGGACCTTGTCCGGCCCGAGCAGCTGCGACTGCTCGACCACGCCGACACCGGTCGCCGACAGGTCGTAGTCGTGCTCGCCCATCAGGCCGGGGTGCTCGGCCGTCTCGCCGCCGAGCAGCGCGCAGCCCGCCTGGACACAGCCTTCGGCGATCCCGCCGACCAGCGCGGCGATCTTCTCGGGGACGACCTTGCCGACCGCGATGTAGTCCTGCAGGAACAGCGGCTCGGCGCCGGTCACCACGAGGTCGTCGACCACCATGGCGACCAGGTCGATGCCGACCGTGTCGTGCTTGTCGAGCGCCTGCGCGACCGCGATCTTGGTGCCGACGCCGTCGGTCGACGACGCGAGCACCGGCTCCTTCCAGCGGTCGAGCTTCAGCGAGAACAGACCGGCGAAACCGCCGACGCCGCCGAGCACCTCGGGGCGGGTGGCCCGCTCCGCATGCGGTTTCAGCAGCTCAACGGCTTGGTCACCGGCGTCGATGCTGACGCCGGCGGCGGCATACGTCGCGCTCGTGGACTCGCTCACGGGAAGCGCACTCCAAACATAGAAGAGGTCATGGACGGCGAATTGCGTCCTCAGCACCGTACCCGGCAGGGGAGACAGGCTTCGCCGCGCCATTGACCGCGTCGAGGCTTTCCAGGAGGTGCTTGCCGATCAGGGCGTCCTCGGGCAGCTCGATCGGGTATTCGCCGGAGAAGCACGCCGTGCACAGCCGCGACTTGGGCTGCTCCGACGCCGCGACCAGGCCTTCGAGCGAGACGTAGCCGAGCGAGTCCGCGCCGATCGAGCGGCGGATGCCGTCGAGGTCGACGCCGTTCGCCACCAGTTCGGCGCGCGACGCGAAGTCGATGCCGTAGAAACACGGCCAGCGCACGGGCGGCGAGGCGATGCGGACGTGGACCTCGAGCGCGCCGGCTTCACGCAGCATGCGCACCAGCGCGCGCTGGGTGTTGCCGCGCACGATCGAGTCGTCCACCACGACCAGCCGCTTGCCGCGGATCACGTCGCGCAGCGGGTTCAGCTTCAGCCGGATGCCCAGCTGGCGGATGGTCTGCGACGGCTGGATGAAGGTGCGCCCGACGTAGGCGTTCTTCACCAGGCCGGTGCCGTAGGGAATGCCGGAGCCCTGCGCGTAGCCGATGGCGGCCGGGGTGCCCGACTCCGGCACCGGCATCACCAGGTCACCGTCGCACGGGTGCTCCTTTGCCAGCCTCCGGCCGATCTCGACGCGCGTGGCGTGCACGCTGCGGCCCGCGATCGTGGTGTCGGGGCGGGCGAGGTAGACGTACTCGAACACGCAGCCCTTGGGCTCCGGGTTCGCGAAGCGGGTGGAGCGCAGGCCTTCGGCGTCGATCGCGATCAGCTCGCCCGGCTCGACCTCGCGCACGAACGAGGCGCCGACGATGTCGAGCCCCGCCGTCTCGCTCGAGACGACCCAGCCACGCTCGAGGCGGCCGAGCACCAGCGGGTGCACCCCGTGCGGGTCGCGCGCCGCGTACAGCGTGTTCTCGTCGGAGAACACCAGGCAGAACGCGCCGCGCAGCGTCGGCAGCAGCTCCAGCGCGGCGGCTTCGATGCCCTTGTCCGCCGCGGCCGCGGCGAGCAGCCCGCAGACCAGGTCGGAGTCACTCGACGAGCCGGTGAGCCCGGCGTGCGGCTTGATGCCCGCGTCGAGCGTGCGCTGGCGCAGCTCGGCCGTGTTGACCAGGTTCCCGTTGTGCGCGAACGACAGTCCGCTGCCGGTGGCCGTGGTGCGGAAGATCGGCTGGGCGTTCTCCCAGATCGTCGCGCCGGTGGTCGAGTAGCGGCAGTGGCCGACGGCGATGTGGCCCTGCAGCGACTGCAGGATCTGCTCGTCGAACACCTGGCTGACCAGCCCGAGGTCCTTGAAGACCACGATCTGCGTGCCGTCGGAGACGGAGATGCCCGCTGCCTCCTGCCCGCGGTGTTGCAGGGCGTAGAGGCCGTAGTAGGTCAGCTTGGCGACTTCTTCACCAGGCGCCCAGACACCGAACACACCGCATTCTTCACGGGGCTCCGGGTCGGGTTCGTCGATTGCGGGCTGTCCAGTGTGTGACTGGTCGGAAACCACCGAGGTGCTCCCAGGAAGAAGAGGGCAGGCCGCGTCAAGTGTAAACGGTCTTGACATGAGTCAGGCCCCGCGCGACGTGGTGATGAACACTGTCGTGCGGGGCCTGAAGTCTTTAGCGTGACTAGGCGGAAGCGGCCAGCCACTGGGAGTCGCCCGGCAGCACCAGCGACCCCGGAATGTGGTCTTCCGGCAGGGCGAGCACCTCGGTCAGCACGGTCGCGACCGTGCCGGCCGACTGCCACAGCACCTTGCTCGGCTCGAGCACGTTTTCCTCGTCACCTGGCATGCGCATGGCGATCACGTCGTCCTCGTCGTCCAAGCGGACCACGTCGACCACGTTGTCGTGGGCGCGGATCCCGACGATCGCGAGCACTTCGCCGCGCGAGTTGCGCGGGTGCATGAACTGGTAGCCGCGAGCGACGAGCCGCCGCAGGCCGGTCTCGAAGTCGACGCAGGTGGTTTCGGCCTCAGCCGAGGACGTCATCGAATTCCCCGTCCTTCACGCCGCCGAGGAAGGCTTCGATCTCCGCCTTCGTGTAGACGAGTGCCGGGCCGGTCGGGAAACGCGAGTTGCGCATGGCGATGTCACCGTTGCCCAGCGTCGCCACCTCGACACAGTTGCCGACGGGTCCGCTGCGCTTGCTCTTGCGCCACTTGGCGTCGGTCAGCAGATCGGCCTGAATGCCGTTCACAATCTCCATCACGTCCACCCTCGTTCGATTTCGATCTCTCGGGCTTGCATCTGCATGTGCATCTGACTGTGAATTGAAGCTAGCACGTGTGCATGCGCAGGTAAATGCACGTGCAGAATTTCTTGCAAAGAAGTCGCAGAGTAGCGATCATGCTCGGTCAACTCACACTAATGGGTGACGAAAGGCCTGGTGAACAGGGACTTTCGCGTCTGGCCAAGAGGCTTCAAGCCGCGCTGGCTCAGATCTCGGCCAGGCGTTTCGCGAGAATCTGCCTGCTGCGATCCGGCGTTTCCGCGTCGACTGCCAGCCGGTCGAGTGAACGGCTGTAAGCCTCGATCTCGTCCAGCTTCTCGAGATAGAGCGCGCCGGTGAGGTGCTCGACGTAGGCGATGTTGGGCAGCTCCGGCTCGGCGAACCGCAGCAGTGCGAACGCGCCCTGCGCGGCGTACCCGCTGAGCCGGAACGGCAGGATCTGCACGGAGACGTTCGAGGTGCTGGTGATTTCGATGAGGTGCTCGAGCTGCTTGCGCAGTGCCTTGCTGCCGCCGATCGGCCGGTAGAGCACCGACTCGTCGACGACCGCCCATAGTCGCGGCGCGTTCGGCCGCTGCAGCAGCTTCTGCCGCCGCATGCGCAGCGCGACCCGGCGCTCGACGGCGTCGTCCGCGCTCTCCGGCCGTCCGTAGCTCGCGACGGCGCGCGCGTAGTCCTCGGTCTGGAGCAGGCCCGGCACGTACAGCGGCTCCCAGGTCTGGATCCGGGTCGCCGCCTCCTCGAGGCCGATGTAGTCGTTGAACCAGGTCGGCATGAGGTCGTTGTAGCGACGCCACCAGCCGGGCTGGTTCGACTCCTTGACCATGTCGAGGAACGCCGCGCGTTCACTCGATTCGGTGATCCCGTACATCGTCAGGAGGTCGGCGACATCTCGCTCTTTGAAGCCGACGCGGCCCAGCTCGAGCCTGCTGATCTTGGACTCGGAACCCCGGATGTTGTAGCCGGCTTCGGACCTCGTGATGGCGGCCTGTTCGCGTAGTCGTCGCAGCTGAGAGCCGAGGATCATCCGCCGGGCCGTCGGGCCCAGGTTCTGTTCTCCACCGGACGCGTTCACCGCGTTCATAACCCGACCTCTCGTGCGAACAGTGCGGCATTCAGGTACAGCCCGACTACTCAGCGTACCCGCCTGTGCATGACCGTCAAGGTCCAGCCGAAGTTTACGCGGCGAGCGCGTACCCTTACCGTACGTGTGGTCCGCGATATTCGACACAGTTTTGTGAGGCCGAGAATGCCCGGAGCCGCTCCTCCCACCGACCGACCAGCGCCCGTCGGCGTCGACCCTACCCGGGCGAGCATCGCTCGTGTCTACGACGCGTTCCTGGGCGGCAAGGACAACTACGAGATCGACAGGGAGACCTTCCGCCGCGTCAAGAGCGTCGCGCCGGAGGCCCAGGATCTCGCCGTCGAGAACCGCAACTTCCTGATCAGGGCCTGCCGCTTCATCGCCAACCAGACCGGCATCACGCAGTTCCTCGACTGCGGCTCCGGCCTGCCGACGGCGGAGAACACGCACCAGGTCGTCCAGCGCGTCAACCCGGACATCCGCGTCGTCTACGTCGACAACGACCCGGTCGTGCTCGCGCACGGCCGCGCGCTGCTCGAAGAGAACGACAACACCCACTTCGTGGCCGCCGACATCTTCAACCCGCGCGAGGTCATCGAGAACGCGGTGGTGCGCAAGCACATCGACTTCACCGAGCCGGTCGCGCTGCTGCAGCTCGGCACCCTGCACCACTACAACGGCCCCCGTGAGCGGCCCGCCGAGATCATGCGCGAGTACGTCGAGGCGCTGCCGTCCGGCTCGTTCGTCGCGATCAGCCACTTCTCCGACCCGGAGGACGAGCTGAGCGCGCTGGCCCGCAAGATGGAAGACGTCTTCCTGCACAGCCCGATGGGCTCGGGCACCTTCCGCACCCAGACCGAGATCGAGGAGCTGTTCCCCGGCCTCGAGATGGTCCAGCCCGGCGTCGTGCTGTGCGCCGACTGGTGGCCGGACGGCCCGCGGATCAAGGAGCTGAACTCGGCCCAGCGCACGATCTCGGGTGGCATCGGCCGCAAGCCGTAAGGCTTTCGCGAAGGCTCTTGAGCGTTCCGGACCTGCCCGGAGCGCTCACGAGCCTTTTGCTTTCTGCATCTTGCCCGCGTTTACGCAGCTCACGAGTCCAAGCGGACGATCGGGAGCCAGTGGGTGAGGTCGGCACGGGTGCCCGACGCGGTCGCGCGCCCGGTCTCCACCGCGTCCGTCCACTTGAGACGGCCGGTGGCCAGTTCCAGCCAGGTGCGCGGGTCGGTCTCGATCACGTTCGGCGGGGTTCCCCGAGTGTGCCGCGGACCCTCCACGCATTGCACCGCGGCGAACGGCGGGACCCGGACTTCGACGCTGCGCCCCGGCGCGTCCTGCGCCAATGTGCGCAGGCTCAGCCGGACGGCCAGCGCCAGTTCCGCACGGGCCGGATCGGGCCCATCTCCGCTCAACCAGGCCGAAAGCGCCTGCACGGCGGTGCGTAACTCACCGGGGTCAACCGAACGCGAAGAGGCCATGGGCAAACAGTAGAGTGACGCTCGAGACACGCACATCCAGCACTCGCCGACGTTGGGACACACATGGCGCCACGCGACGACGCAGACCGGTTGACCACAGCCGCGAAGCGGCCGGAGATCACCGAAGACATGCGCGCCAACGCGAGGGCGAATCCCAACAGCTGGCTCTACGTCATCGACGAGGCCTTCGATCCCAACGGGCCCGTGCCGAGCTGGGCCGTCGTCGGCGCGTACCCGGTGAACGGCGCAGGCGACATCGTCGAGGACTTCCACCCCAACGACCGGTACCGGCCTTCGCCGCAGGCGCTGGGTTTCCCGAAGCCGTCCAGCGACCTCGAGCGGTTGCTGCAGCTCGTGTACACGAAGCACCGCCCGGCCGAGGACCTGCCAGCCGCCATCCTGGACTCGACGCTGTTCGTCTACGCGATGTCGCCGATCCAGCGCACGGTGATCGGCTTCCACGACCCCGACGGCCGCGTGCTCGTGCCCGCGTACACCTCGAAGTCGATGGTGCCGCGCGAATGGCCGCACGCGCGCGCGGTGGTGGGGCGCGACATCGTGAAGCTGCTGGCCGGGCATCCGGTCGCGATCAACCCGCACGATCTCGTCACCGCTGTCGTCCCGGCAGAGCACCTGATCAGGGCGATCGCCGACGAAGAGCGGTAGAACGGCGTCACACCATCGAGTGACGACCGAGTCGCAGGAAGCGCTTCACCGAGGCATCGTGGCGAACCATGGTGGAGTGTAAGAGAAAACTGACCGCGATCCTGGGCGCCGGAATGCTGCTCTGGGGGCAGACCAGCCCGGCCGCCGCGACCACGCTCGATCCTTACGCAGGCGCGGAGGACAACTACGCGGGTTCGCAGATCGCACTGCACGAAGGCGTCGACGGTGTTCCGCACTACGACGTCGCCGAAGACCAGGTGCTCGGGCATGACGTGAGCGGGCACCAGGGTGACGTCGACTGGCCCGCGGCCGTCGGCGGCGGCGCCCGCTTCGTCTACATCAAGGCGACCGAGGGCACCGGGTTCCGCAACCCGCGCTTCGCCCAGCAGTACAACGGCTCCTATCAGAACGGCATGATCCGCGGCTCGTACCACTTCGCGCGGCCGGACGTCTCGAGCGGGGCGGAGCAGGCGAACTACTTCATCGCCAACGGCGGCGGCTGGTCCGGCGACGGCAAGACGCTGCCGGGCGCGCTCGACGCGGAGTACAACCCGTACGGCGAGACCTGTTACAACAAGTCCGGGCCGGACATGGTCGCGTGGATCAAGGACTTTTCGGAGACTTACCGTAACCGGACCGGCCGCTACCCGACCATCTACACGAGCACCAACTGGTGGAAGCGCTGCACCGGCAACAGTGCCGAGTTCCGCTTCAACCCGCTCTGGATCGCCCGGTACAACACCTTCATCGGCGAGCTGCCCGCCAGCTGGACCGTCCACACGATCTGGCAGTTCCAAGCCGCCGGCCCGCTGCCCGGCGACCAGAACTGGTTCAACGGCACGTTCGACCGGGTCCAGGCGCTGAGTTACGGGTAGCGCTCTGCCGTGTAAACGATTAACAACAAGTGATCTTGATATACCCGAAAATCACCCACACGACCGATGCAGTTCACGGAAAACGGTGACAAACGTCCCATCTTCGCTCACAATCAACGCCCGAGTGACTACCTGCAGTGTCACTCTCAGCGAGGGTACTTGTGAAGGGATGGGTGCATGTCCATTTCTCGAAGAGGCTCTAGGCGACTCGTCGCCCTAGCAGCCATCGCCGTCTCGACCGCCGCACTCCTGCAAGGCGTAGCGGTCCAGGCGGCGGCCGAACCGAGACCCGACGGTCAGGTGGCCGAACCGTTCAACGCCACCATGGGGTCGCAGATCAGGCGGGTCGAAGGAGACCAGTCCACGCCTGAATCGAAGGAAGCGGCGCAGAAGCCGCAGGGGGTGGACGCGAACGGCGTCCAGATCCAGGCGACGGTCGCCGGCATCGACGTCGCCAGCTATCAGGGCAACGTCGACTGGGCTTACTGGTGGGGTCAGGGCAAGCGGTTCGTCTGGACCAAGGCGACCGAAGGCACGTACTACACGAACCCGTACTTCGCGCAGCAGTACAACGGTTCGTACAACCAGGGTTTCATCCGCGGCGCGTATCACTTCGCCATCCCGAACGGCTCGACCGGCGCCGCGCAGGCCGACTACTTCCTGGCGCACGGCGGTGGCTGGTCCGGTGACGGCAAGACACTGCCCGGCGCGCTGGACATGGAGTACAACCCTTACGGCGCAACGTGTTACGGGCTGAGCCAGTCGGCGATGGGCGCGTGGGTCCGGTCGTTCCACGACCGCTACTACGCGCGCACCGGGCGCTGGCCGGTCATCTACACCTCGACGAGCTGGTGGAACCAGTGCGTCGGGTCGACGCAGAACTTCGGTGGCACGGTGCCGCTCTGGGTGGCGAGGTACTCCTCGTCGGTCGGGACGCTGCCGTACGGCTGGGGCTTCCACACCGTGTGGCAGTACACCTCGAGCCCGCTCGATCAGGACACCTTCAACGGTGCCTACGACCGGCTCCAGGCGCTGGCCAACGGCTGACCGGAATGAGATGAGCGGCTCCCGTCCGACAATGGCGTCGGACGGGAGCCGTTTTCGCGTGCGCTGCGTCCAACGGGCAGAATGCCGTTGACCAGCATCAGGAGGGGGAACTCCATGACCTACCCGCCGCAGCAGGGGCCGCCGCCGGGGCAGCAGCCCGGGCAATTCGGGCAGGGCCAGCCGTATCAGGGCCAGCCTTATCAAGGTCAGCCCTATCAAGGGCAGCAGTCGTTCGGTCAGCAGCAGTACCCACCCCAGCAGCAGTACCCCGGGCAGGGCTATCCGCCGCCGGGGCCGCCGCCGAAGAAGAAGACCGGCCTGATCGTGGGCATCTCGGCCGGGGTCGTGGTGTTGCTGGCGCTCGGCATCACCGGGTTCGTCGCGCCGGGGTTCTTCCTCGGCGACGACGCGGGCAGCACGAACGCGACCGGCTCGCCCGCCGACACCGCTTCGTCGTTCGTCACCGCGCTCACCGGGCACCACCAGGAGGCGGTCAGCGCGCTGTACTGCGCGGACGCTGACTCGAAGTCGCGGCAGTACGGCGTCGACATCGTCAACAAGAAGTTCACGGTCGCGCTCGACCAGCCGCCCACGGGCGACACGGCCGCGCTGACCGTGGACAACGCCGGCAAGAAGATCATGTTCGACGCCAAGCTCGCGAACCAGGGTGGCAAGTGGTGCGTCCAGAAGATGACGCTGGTCTTCGCCAGGAACCCGGGCGCCAACGGCGGCTCCCCGACCGGCGGGAAGACTTCGACGGCGCCGACCGCGGGCTCGGCGCCCGCCGCGGACCCGGCGCAGGGCCAGGAGCTCGCGCAGAAGTTCGTCGCCGCGGTCAACGCCAAGGACCAGGGCACCGCGCTCGGCTTCGGCTGCCAGCGCGCCGAGACGATGCTCAAGGCGGGCATCAACCGCCTGGGTGACAGCCCGGCGATCGCACTGGGTTCGGCAAAACCCGGGCCCGGCGGCTCGCTGTCCTTCACACTCACTGGCACCACCTCGGACGGGAAGACCGTCGGCGGGACCGTGCAGGTCACGAACAGCACCGGTACCTACTGCGTGCAGAACATGCTCGTGCTCGTCAACTGAATCACCAGAAAGGCACATCCGATGACCTATCCGCCGCAGCAGCCCGGTCAGCCATACGGGCAGCAGCCGGACCCGTACGGACAGCAGCAGGGCGGCGGATACCAGCAACCGCAACCCGGCTACCAGCAGCAGCCGGGTTTCGACCCGAACGCTCAGCAGCAGTGGGGCCAGCCGCAACCCGGCTACGACCCCAACGCGCAGCAGCAGTGGGGCCAGCAGCAACAGCAGCCGTACGGCGCCTATGACCCGAACACCCAGCAGTACGGGACGTTCGGCGGGCCGCCGGAGCCGCCGAAGAAGAGCAAGACCGGGCTGTTCATCGGCATCGGGATCGTCGTCGTGCTGCTGGTGGCGCTGGGTATCACCGGTTTCGTCGCGCCAGGGTTCTTCCTGAGCAAGGACAGCACCGAGGCGGCAGGGCCGGAGGCCACCGCGCAGTCCATCGTCAACGGCCTCAACGCCAAGGACAAGGCCTCGCTGACCGCGCTGAAGTGCGCCGACGCCGAGAAGGACATCGACGAGGTGCTCGCCGCGCTCGACACGGTCAGCAACGTCAAGCTGGACAAGCTCGACAAGAAGAGCGAGACCGAATACGTCGCCGCCGTGTCGATGGTCGTCAAGTCGAAGCCGGGCACCGCCACCGGCACGATCGTCAAGGCGGGCGACAAGTGGTGCTGGAAGCTGATCAGCAGGCTCAAGGTGGCTGGCGGGACGACGAGCGCGCCGAAGACCAGCGCCTCGGCCCCGACCTCGACCTCGGCGAAGCCGGCCAGCGGCGCGGGCGCGGCGGCGCTGAAGGAGTTCGTCGACAAGGTCAACGCCAAGGACAAGGCGGGTGCCATGGCGCTCGCGTGCGCCGACGCGAAGGACATCGAGAAGGACATCGACTCGGCCATCGCGGCCTCGCCGGAGCTCACGGTCGAGGCGAGTGGCGGTGATTTCCTCGTCACCGGGTCGATCCATGGCAAATTGAATGGCAAGGACGCGTCCGGCCTGATGCTGGGTGACAACACGAGCGGCAAGTTCTGCATCTCGGTGTTCGGCGTCTTCTAAGGCTTGCCAAGACGACAGGGGGACCCGGCAATGACCTACCCAGGCTGGCAGTACGCGCCGCCGCCACCACCGCCGAAGCCGAAGCGGACGGGGTTATGGGTAGGTCTGACGTTCGCCGCGGCGGTGCTGCTCGCACTGCTGATCACGGGGTTCGTCGCGCCGGGTTTCTTCCTGGGCAAGAACAAGCTCGACCCGGCGGCCGGCCCGTCGAAGACCGCGCAGGAGATCGTCGACGGGCTCAACCATCAGGACAAGGCCTCGCTGACCGGTCTCAAATGCGCGGACGCGGTGTCGAACGTCGACTCGGCGGTCAGGGCGGTGGACAAGGTCGACTCCGCGTCGGTGGACGGCGCGGTCGTGAAGGTCAGCGAGACCGAGTACCGGTCGACCATGCAGGTGAGCAGCCAGGGCAGCACGAACCCGTTCGTGAACACGATCGTCAGCGAGAATGAGCACTGGTGCTGGAAGAACATCTCCAACGGCGACAGTAGTGACTCTCCGCGATCACCGACGACGACCAAGTCCGCTTGAGACACAGCTTGGTCAACTTCTGGCTCTGAGGCCACTACCTGCGTAAACTGTTCGCCGTGAATGCGCGGGCCCAGACCGCGGCGGTCCTCGCCGTGGTGCTCGTCGCCGCTTTCGCGGTGACCGGATTCGTCACGCCGGGTTTCTTTCTCCAGCGTGACACCGCCGTCATGCCGGGAAGCGCGAGCACCGGTGGCCAGCCGTTGAGCGGGCCGGAGCAGTTCGCCGAGAAGGTGGTCGGCGCGTTCCAAACCCATGATTCCGCCGAGGTGGCCGGGCTGCTGTGCCCGGCGGTGACCTATCCGAACCGGGTCGCGGCCGACGCGCTGGTGGCAGAGCAGGTGACGTTCACCCTGGTACGGCCGCTCAAACAGCTCGGCGACCGCTACTACGACGCGACCGTCACGTTCAACGACGAGGGTCAGCCGTTCGAGGGATTCTCGGCGCTGCTCGCGGGCTCCGGCGAGGACTGGTGTGTCGACGGTGTGCGCCACCAGGCCGAGTACACCGCCGCCCAGCTCGACGCGGCGGTCGTCGCGATCACCCCGATGGTCGACGGGATCAACGCCGGCGACAGCTCATCGGCCCTCGCGGTCAAATGCGGCGCGCTCTCGGACGCCGACGTCGGCACCGTCATGCACTACGCGGACGGCAAGTCCGCGCTGGCGGCGAAGGCACTGCCCGGCATCGGCGACGTCGTGTACGACGACAGCGGCAATTCCGTCGGGATGACCATCCCGGTCACGGTCGACGGCAGCTACGACGGGGCGCCGGTGACGAACCGGGCATCCGTGCGGGTTGGTGACGGTCAGGACTGCGTGGCTTCGTTCTCCGTCGCGCGCGGCTAAAGTGGGTTTGTGGGGACTTTCAGCTGGGGAAAGGCCGTGTGTGCGGCCGGGGTAGTGGCCGTCGTAGCGACCGGGTGCGCCAAGGCGACGCCGTCGGCGCCGCCGCCGAGTAGCGCCGCGCCGCAGGTGGCCGCGCAGGCGCAGCTCGCCGAGCGCTTCGTGACGGCGTTGCGCGAGCACAAGGGCGACGAGGCCGACGGCATGCTGTGCCCGTCGACGACCACGCCGAGCCGCGAGACCACCAAGGAGCTCGCCACCGAGGACGCGCCGTTCACGCTCGAGAACAACCTCGCTTCCGTGGCCGACGGCAAGCTGCTGCGCGCCGTGGTCGACATGAGCCCGGCAGGTCAGCCGTATCGCGGGTTCTCCGCGCTCATCGACAGCTCCGCGGCTCAGCCGTGCGTGTACAGCGTCGGGCGGCGCGCGCAGTACCAGCAGGAAGACCTCGACGCCGCGCTGGCGATCGCGACCAAGCTGGTCGACGCGATCAACAAGGAGGGCGACGGCAAGTACGACCGTTGCCAGGCGATGACCGACGCCGAGGTCGGCAACCTCGGCAAGTACTTCGCCGACGGTAAGACCGGGAAGGTCACCGCGCGGCTGCCGGTTTCGGCGAACGACGTCGGTGACGGCGACGGCAAGTCGGTGCCGGTCGACATCGAGGGGACGTTCGGGGACGCGCCCGTGCACGACCGGGCGACCGTCAACGTCGGTCAGCACTGCATCGCGGCGTTCGCCCCGGTGGCGGCCAAGTGAGCAATTCCGGCTGGACTTGGCAGGCCGACCCTTTAAAGTGACGCCTCGTGGCGAAACTGCGCGTTCTGGTGAAGTCCCCGCTGGCAGGCACGTTCGCGTTGTCGTTGCTGCTGCTGGTGGCCGTCGGCGGCTGGCTGCTCAAGGATCCGAACACCACCCGCAGCGAGGCGCTGAAGACCGGCGGGCTCGCGGGCGGCGCGATCGTCGCGTTGTACGCGCTGTGGCTCAACGACCGGCGTCGCCGTGTCGAGGAGCGGCGGCAGGAAATCGAGCGGCAGCGCCACGATCTCGAGATGCGGCGCACCGAGCAGGACCGCGAGCGCATCTCGGACGAGCGCTTCGCGAAGTCCGTCGAGCTGCTGGGCAACGACGCCGACCAGGTGCGGGTGGGCGCGATGCACGCGCTCGCCGGTGTCGCGCGCAGCAGGCCCGAGTACACGCAGACGGTGCTCGACGTGCTGTGCTCGTACCTGCGGCGGCCCTACACACACGCTTGTTACGAGCAGTCCGGGCCAGCCACCGATCCTCATGATCGCGACGGGGTCACCGGGACGCCCGAGCAAGAACTCGAACTGCAGGTGCGGCTGACCGCCCAGCGCCTGATCGTCGACCTGCTGCCCGAGGCGGACGACGCCAAGGCGCCGGGCTACGACCTCGATCTGACGGGTGCGGCGGTCGAGTATCTCGATCTGTCCGGGCGCAAGATCGGCAAGATCCTGTTGCGCTACGCGGGTTTGCACAGCAGCACGAACCTGAGCGGCTGCCGGATACTGGGCCCGGCGTACTTCACCGCCGCCGGGTCGACCAGGGGCAGGCTCATCGGCTCTTTCCGTTGCCGTGACACGACTTTCCAGCAGCGCGCCTGGTTCAGCGGCACGATCTTCGGCGCGAAGGCCGACTTCCGCGGCGCCACCTTCGCTGGCGAGACGAACTTCAAGTACGCGGTGTTCGCGGGCGACGCGGACCTGAAGGACGTGACGTTCACCAACGGGTTGAGCCTGCACCAGACGCGGTTCGGCGGGCACGTGGACCTGACCTTCAAGCAGGCACCGAAGTCGCTGGAGCTGTACAACACCATGGTCGACCCCGACCAGGAGATCGCGCTGCCGCCGGAATGGAAACTCGAGCCACTCCGTGACGGCAAGGCCCGCATCGTGGTCGCGTAGGGCCCGGGGTCGGGCCCGGGATAAAGCGGGCTTTATCCCGGGAAGAGCGTCCGGGATAAAGCCCGCTTTATCCCGCTTAGGCGAAGAGCTTGGGGAGGGTGGCTTCCCAGGTTTCGCGGAGCTCGTCGAGGGTGAACTCCGTGATGCCTTGCAACTCAAGGGTTCCCGACTCCGGGTCGACCACGCCCGTCTTGCGCCACGGCAGGTAGCGCGCCTTGCACATCTCGGTGAAGCGCAGCTCCTCCGATCGGGGCACCGCGACCAGAATCCGGCCTGACGACTCCGAGAACAGCTGTACGAACGGGTCCGCGCGGTCGTCGAGGAACGCACGCGCGCCGCACTGTCCAATGAGGACCATCTCGACCAGAGCCTGTGCCAGGCCGCCGTCGGACAGGTCGTGCGCGGCCGAGATCATGCCGTCGCGTGAGCCCGCGAGCACCACGTCCGCGAGCAGTTTCTCGCGGGCGAAGTCGACCTTCGGGGGAACGCCGCCGAGGTGGCCGTGCAGCTGGGCCCAGGCCGAACCGTCGAGTTCGTCGAAGGTCTCGCCGAGCAGGATCAGCATCTCGCCTGGCTCGGAGCCGACGCCGGTGGGGATGCGGCGGGTGACGTCGTCGATCACGCCGAGCACGCCGACGACCGGGGTGGGCAGGATCGCGGTCGAGCCGGTCTGGTTGAAGAAGCTGACGTTGCCGCCGGTGACCGGGATGCCGAGTTCGACGCAGCCGTCGGCGATGCCGTGCACCGACCGCTCGAACTGCCACATCACGCCGGGGTCGGTCGGCGCGCCGAAGTTGAGGCAGTCCGACACCGCGACCGGGGTCGCGCCGCTGACCGCCACGTTGCGGTATGCCTCGGCCAGCGCCAGTTGCGAGCCGGCATACGGGTCCAGGTAGACGAAACGGCTGTTGCAGTCGGTCGAGACCGCGACGCCGCGGCCGGTCGACTCGTCGATGCGGATCATGCCGGAGTCGGACGGCTGCGCGAGCACCGTGTTGCCGCGCACGTACCGGTCGTACTGCTGCGTGACCCATTCCTTCGACGCCTGGTTCGGCGCGGAGATCAAGCGCAGCACCGTTTCCCGTAGCTCGGCGGCGCTCGACGGACGCGGCAGCGACGCCGAGGTGTCGGCGACCACGGCGTCCTGAGTGGACGGACGGGCGATCGGGCGGTCGTACACCGGGCCCTCGTGGGCGACCGTGCGCGGCGGCACGTCGACGACCGTCTCACCATGCCAGGTGATCACCAGGCGCTCGCCGTCGGTGACCTCGCCGATGTCGGTGGCGAGCACGTCCCACTTCTCGCAGACCTTCATGAAGGCGTCCACATCGGACGGTGCGACCACCGCGCACATGCGTTCCTGCGACTCGCTCGCGAGCACCTCGGCCGCAGTCATTCCCTGTGCGCGCAACGGAACCCGGTCGAGTTCGATGCGCATACCGCCGTCACCGGCCGCGGCCAGCTCCGAGGTCGCGCAAGCCAGCCCCGCGCCGCCGAGGTCCTGGATGCCGACGACCAGCTTGGCCGCGAACAGCTCCAGGCAGCACTCGATGAGCACCTTCTCCGTGAAGGGGTCGCCGACCTGCACGCTGGGCAGCTTCTTGCGGCCGGTGTCCGTGCCGAACGTGTCGCTCGCGAGCACGGACACGCCGCCGATGCCGTCGAGCCCGGTCCGCGCGCCGAACAGGATGATCCGGTTGCCGACGCCCGACGCGTGCGCCAGGTGCAGGTCCTCGACGCGCATCGCGCCCACGCACAGCGCGTTGATCAGCGGGTTACCCGCGTACGACTCGTCGAAGACCAGCTCGCCGCCGATGTTGGGCAGGCCGAGGCTGTTGCCGTAACCACCGATGCCCGCGACCGCGCCGGGCAGCACGCGGCGGGTGTCGGGCGCGTCGGCCGGGCCGAAGCGCAGTGAGTCGGCGACCGCCAGCGGGCGCGCGCCCATCGCCATGATGTCGCGCACGATGCCGCCGACACCGGTCGCCGCGCCCTGATAAGGCTCCACATAGGACGGATGGTTGTGGCTCTCGATCTTGAACGTGACCGCCCAGCCGTCGCCGGCGTCGACCACGCCCGCGTTCTCGCCGATGCCCGCGAGCATCGACGGCGTGGCCGTGCGCGCAAAGTAGCGCAAGTGCTTTTTCGACGACTTGTACGAGCAGTGCTCGCTCCACATCACCGAGTACATGGCGAGTTCCGCATCGGTCGGGTAGCGGCCGAGGATCTCGCGGATGCGGGCGTACTCATCGTCGGTCAGGCCGAGTTCGAGGTAAGGCTGCTGCACGACCCGAGCGTAGTCGGAGCCGGAAAAATCGGTCGCGCGGAGGCCGCCGGTGCGCTTAACGTCGATGATCGTGCTCTCCGCCACGTATTCCTTCCCCGCGATCAAGCTGCCCGCGCGCCTCACCGCCGGGCGGTACCTGCTCGCGCTGCTGCGCGCACGCGCGAAGGAAGCCGTCGCGGTGGCGTTGGCGGCCGCGCTGTGGTCACTGCCAGCCGCGGTGCTGCCGCTGGTGATCGGCAAGGGCATCGAGGCGATCACCGCCAAGAGCTGGCCGGACGTCTGGCGCTGGGCGATCATCGCCGCGCTGCTCGGCGTCGGCCAGACGGTGTTCGGCACGATCACCCACTTCATCTCCTACGGCAACTGGCTGCATGGCGCCTGCACGACCCAGCGCCTGGTCACCGAGCACACGGCGAAGCTCGGCGCGAGCCTGCGTGAGCGGACGACCACCGGGAACGTGGTCGCGATCGCCTCGTCCGACATCAACTACATCGGCAATGTGTTCGAGGTCATGGGCCGGGTGTTCGGCTCGGTGATCGCGTTCGTGGTGATCGGGATCGCACTGCTGACCAACTCGGTGCTGCTCGGCGTGGTCGCGCTGGTCGGCGTGCCGCTGGCGGTGCTCGGCATCGGCCCGCTGCTGGCCCCGCTGCAGAAGCGCAAGGCCGCCCAGCGTGAGGACCTCACCGACGTCAACGCGCTCGGCGCCGACATCGTGTCCGGCCTGCGGATCCTGCGCGGCGTCGGCGGGGAACGGCAGTTCCTCGGCCGGTTCCGCGAGGCCAGCCAGCGCGTGCGGCGCGCGGGTGTCGAGGTCGGACGCAGCGAGAGCCTGCTGGCCGCGGCCGAGATCGCGCTGCCGGGCCTGGTCACCATCGCCATCACCTGGCTCGGCGCGCAGCTCGCGCTCGACGGCACGATCACCGTCGGCGAGCTCGTCGCGTTCTACGGCGTTTCGGCGTACCTCGTGGTGCCGGTGATGACCGCGACCGAGGCGGCGAGCTCGATCAGTGGCGGTCTCGTCTCGGCGAAGAAGGTCTGCGGAATCCTTGCACTGGAGCCGAAACTGGTCGATCCCGCGCAGCCTGAGAAGCTCCCTGAAGGCGCACTGGACCTGTTCGACTCCGAGTCGGGCCTCACCATCGAGGCCGGGCGGCTGACCGTGATCGACGCGGGCGCGGCGGGCGAACCGCTGGCCGAAAGGCTTTCGAGGTTCGTCGACGCGGCTGAGGGTGAGCGGGTGCTGATCGGCGGAATCGAGGCCGACCGGGTCACGCTGACCGAGCTGCGGCGGCGCGTGGTGTTCGCGCACAACCAGGACATCTGGTTCTCCGGCATCCTGCGCGAGCAGGTCACGCCGCCGAACCCGAGCGAGGTCGGCGTCGCGGCGGCGCTGTTCGCGGCCGACGCCGAGGACATCGTCGAGGCACTGCCGAACGGGGTCGACGAGCTGATCGGCGAGCGTGGCCGCGAGGTCTCCGGCGGGCAGCGGCAGCGGCTGAACCTGGCCCGCGCGCTGGCCACCGACGCCGACGTGCTCCTGCTCGACGAGCCGACCTCGGCCGTCGACGCGCACACCGAGGCCCGCATCACCGAACGCATCGCCCATCTGCGTCAGGGAAAGACCACCGTCGTGTTCGCGCAAAGTCCCTTGTGGACACATGTGGCGGACCGTGTGATCAGCTTGAAGGTACCGGCATGAAACGACTTCCGCTCGCGTCACCGCGTGAGGTGCGTGGCTGGGTGCGTGCCACCGCGGCCGCCAACCGGCGTGAGTTCACGATCATGATGTCGATGTTCTGCCTGGCCACCGTGATCGGGCTGGCCGGCCCGCAGCTGCTGGGCCTGCTGGTCGACTCGGTGCTGGAAGGCACCACGGCTGGCCGGGTCAGCGTGCTGGCCGGGATCTTCGTGGTCGTGCTGCTGGCGCAGGCCTGGGTCAAGCGCGTCGCCCGCTACCGCGGCCGCGTGTTCGGCGAGCAGGTGCTGGCGCACAACCGCGAGCAGTTCGTGGCGAACGCGCTGACCCTGCCGCTCGGCACGGTCGAGGCGGCGGGCACCGGTGACCTGCTCAGCCGGGCGACCACCGACATCAGCCGGGTCGACTTCGCGGTGCGCAACGCCGCGCCGGAGATCCTCGTCGCGGTGATCTCCGTGGTGTTCACGCTGATCGCGATGGTGTTCACCTCGCCGCTGCTCTCGCTGGCCATGCTGATCTCGGCGCCGCTGCTGGTCTGCGTCAACGTCTGGTACCAGCGGCGGGTCCCTGCGGTCATGCAGTGGATGCTCGAACGCTGGGCCGACCTGAGCTCGACCATGCACGAGTCGGTCGAGGGCGCGCGGACGGTCGACGCGCTGAGCCTGCGTGCCCGCCGCGTCGAAGCCGGTCACGCCGCGCTCGACCAGGCTGTTTACGGCGAGCGCAGGCTGCGCGCGCTGCAGATGCGGTGGCTGCCCGCGCTGGAGATCAGCTACGTGCTGCCGCTGGCCGCGATGCTCGTGCTCGGCATGATCGCCTACGGCAACGGCTGGACCGGGCTCGGCACGATCGCCACCATGCTCGTCTACGTCCAGGTGATGGCGGGGCCGCTGAACGAGGCCCTGTTCTGGTTGGAGGACCTGCAGGTCGCGATGGCCGCGCTGCGCCGCGTGCTCGGGGTGAAGCCGGTCGAGCGCACCGGCCTGGTCTCGCGTGTCCCGGTCGGGCGCGACATCGAGGTCACCGGTGTGCGCTTCGGCTACAACGACGAGCGCGAGGTGCTGCACGGCATCGACCTGCACGTCCCGCGTGGCCAGCGGCTCGCGATCGTCGGGCCGTCCGGTGCCGGCAAGTCGACGCTCGGCAGGCTGCTCGCCGGGATCGCGGCGCCGACCGCGGGCTCGGTGCGCATCGGCGACGACGAGGTGTCCTCGCTGACCGACGACGTGCTGCGCGGCGAGGTGCTGCTGCTGACGCAGGAGCATCACGTGTTCGCGGGCACGCTGCGGGACAACCTGTGCCTGCCCGCGGGTTCGTGGTCGGACGCCGAGCTGCTGGCAGCGTTGGCGTCGGTCGGCGCGCTCGAGTGGGCGGAGTCGTTGCCGGACGGGCTCGACACCAAGCTCGGCTCCGGCGAGCAGGCGGTTCCCGCGGCGATGGCCCAGCAGCTCGCGCTCGCGCGGGTGGTGCTGGCCGACCCGCACACGCTGGTGCTCGACGAGGCGACCTCGTTGCTGGACACGGGCTCGGCGCGTGAGCTGGAGCGTTCGCTGAACGGCGTGCTCGAGGGCCGCACGGTCATCGCGATCGCGCACCGGCTGCACACCGCGGCCGCGGCGGACCGGGTCGCGGTCATCGAGGGCGGCCGGATCACCGAGCTCGGCAGCCATGCGGAGTTACTCGCCGCGGACGGGCCTTACGCACGCCTCGTACATGCGGCTTCAGCCTAGCTTTGGGTACGGCGTCCATGGCAAAGTGGACGTCGTACACAACATGCTTGGGGGCAAGTATGCCGGAACGGATCGTGCACGCCAACGGCGTCGAGCTCTGTGTCGAGACCTTCGGCGCGCCCGGTGACCCGGCGATACTGCTGCTCGCGGGTATGTCCAGCTCGATGCTGGTCTGGGAAGACGAGTTCTGCGCCCGGCTCGCGGCCGACCGCAGGTACGTCATCCGCTTCGACTACCGCGACACCGGCCGCTCGGTCGGGTATCCGCCCGGCGCACCCGGCTACGGCGGGCTCGACCTGGCCGCGGACGCGCTGGCGCTGCTCGACGAGCTCGGCGTGTTCAAAGCGCACTTCGTCGGCATCTCGATGGGCGGCGGCCTCGCGCAGCTGGTCGCCGCCGATCACCCCGAGCGGGTCGCGTCGCTGACGCTGATCTCGACCACCACCAGCGCGGAGTACGGCGACGACCTGCCGCCGATGACCGAAGAGCTGCTCGACTACTTCATGAACGCGCCGACGCCGGACTGGTCGAGCCGCGAGTCGATAGTCGACTACTGGGTCGAGCTGGACCGGCGGCTGGCCGGGTCACACGCCCGCGACGACGCCGCGTTGCGCGCGCGGGTGGAGCGCATGTTCGAGCGGACGGCGAACTACGAGTCGAGCATGACCAACCACAACGTGATGGACAAGACCTCCGGCGCGAAGCGGGACATCTCGGCGATCACCGCGCCGACGCTGGTCCTGCACGGCACCGAGGACCCGCTTTTCCCGCTGGAGCACGGGATCTACCTGGCTGGCAAGATCCCGGGCGCCGAGCTGGTGATGCTGGACAAGGTCGGCCACGAGCTGCCGCGCACGGCCTGGGACGTCGCCGTCCCGGCCATCCTCGCGCACGTCTCTCAGACGTTGACCAGGGTGTCGACCACCGAATAGAACATGCCGAGCCCGTCGTCGGACGGGCCGGTGAGCGCGTCGATCGCGTGCTCCGGGTGCGGCATCAGGCCGACCACCCGGCCGTTCTCGCTGCGGATGCCCGCGATGTCGTTGCGTGAGCCGTTCGGGTTGCCGTCGACATACCGGACCACCACCCGGTTTTCGGCCTCCAGCTCGTCCAAAGTGGACTGCTCGGCCACATAGCAGCCGTCGATGTTCTTCATCGGGACGAGGATCTCGGCGCCCTGCTCGTACCGGCCGGTCCACGCGGTCTCGGTGTTCTCGACGCGCAGCCACTGGTCACGGCAGATGAAGTGCAGGCCCGCGTTGCGGACCATCGCGCCGGGCAGCAGCCCGGCCTCGCACAGGATCTGGAAGCCGTTGCAGATGCCGAGCACCGGCAGCCCCCGGCGCGCGGCCTCGATCACCGAGGTCATGACCGGCGCGAACCGGGCGATGACGCCGGCGCGCAGGTAGTCGCCATAGGAGAAGCCGCCGGGGATGATCACCGCGTCGACACCCTTGAGGTCGGCGTCGGCGTGCCAGAGGCTCACGGCCTCCGCGTCGGCGTAGCGCACCGCGCGGGCGGCGTCGCCATCGTCGAGGCTGCCGGGAAAGGTGATGACGCCGATCCGCGCGCTCACGCGTCGACCCGGCGGACGGTCCACTGCTCGATGACCGGGTTCGCGAGGAAGCCCTCGGCGATCTTGGCCAGCGTCTCGTCGTCGACCGTGTCGTCGACCTCGAGCTCGAAGTGCTTGCCCTGGCGTACCGCGGTGACGCCGTGGAAGCCGAGGCGCGGGAGCGCCCCGGCTACCGCCTGCCCCTGCGGGTCCAAGATCTCCGGCTTGGGCATCACGTCCACGACAACTCGCATGATCAGGAGACTACTTGGACGATGTCCCCTGGCTGGAGGGTGTTGAAGAAGGTCACAGCCGCGGGCTTGGACAAGTGCACGCACCCGTGCGACTTCACCTTCAGGCTGCCCTGGTGGAACGCGATGCCGTTGGTGGTGAAGAAGACCGAGTACGGCATCGGGCCGTTGAACTGCTTGCTGTAGTGATCGATGTCCTTGTACTGGACATGGAAGGTGCCGGTCGGCGTGGCGTAGCCCTTACGGCCGGTGGTGACCGGGACACCGCCGTAGGTGACTTCCCCGTTGTCCATCAGCCACGCGGTGTTCGTATGGAGCTGTAAGCAGGCCTTGGCTTGCGCCGAACACGGTGCGCCCGCCGCCTGCGCGGGTGTCGCGATGAGAGCCGTCGTAGCCGCCATGCCTGCTACGAGTGTCGCTGCTGTCCTCCACTTCATGACTTGCCTCCCGATTGGGTGTGTAATCAGGGTGCCCCGGAGCGTCACTTTTCAATCGGGGCGAGGTGTGGTTTATTGACACAGCGCCAACTAGCTGGAGGCCAACGTGGAGTCCTTCGATTACGTCATCGTCGGTGCGGGCAGCGCGGGCTGTGTGCTGGCGAACCGCCTGAGCGAGGACCCGGCGGCGAAGGTGCTGCTCCTCGAGGCGGGTGGCGAGGACACCGCGGACGAGATCCACATCCCGGCGGCCTTCGCGGCGCTGTTCAAGACCCAGTGGGACTGGAACTACGAGACGGTCGAGCAGAAGCACACCGGCAAGACCGCGTACTGGCCACGCGGCAAGGTGCTCGGCGGCTGCTCCTCGATCAACGCGATGATCTACATCCGCGGCAACCGCGCGGACTACGACAACTGGCGCGACGCGCACGGCTGTGCGGGCTGGGGCTTCGACGACGTGCTCCCGTACTTCAAGCGCGCCGAGGGAAACCAGCGCCTCGGCGGCGAGCTGCACGGCACGGACGGCCCGCTGCACGTCGAAGACCGGCGTTTCACGCACGAGCTTTCCGAGGCCTGGGTGGACTCGGCGGTCGCTTGGGGCCTGAAGCGCACGGACGACTTCAACGGCGTCTCGCAGGAAGGCGCCGGGCAGTATCAGGTGACCTGCAAGAAGGGGCAGCGCTGGTCGACGGCCGACGCCTACCTCCGGCCTGCGCTGGGGCGCCCGAACCTAACCGTGCGCACCAACGCCCAGACGACCCGGGTCCTGCTCGAGGGCACCCGCGCGGTCGGGGTTTCGTACCTGTCCGGCGGGGTTTCGGTCGACGTGCGCGCGTCGGCCGAGGTCGTGCTGTGCGGCGGCGCGATCAACTCACCGCAGCTGCTGATGCTGTCCGGCATCGGCCCGGCCGAGCACCTGCGTGAGCATGGCATCGACGTCGTCGTCGGCCTGCCCGGTGTCGGCGAGAACCTGCACGATCACCCGGCCTGCGGCATCATCTGGTCCACTAAGGACACTTCGGACATCGTCGACTCCGCGACCCCGGCCGGGATGATCCGCTACAAGCTGACCAAGCGTGGCCCGCTGTCGTCCAACATCGGCGAGGCGGGCGCGTTCTACTCGACGCTGTCGGAGTCGGCGCCGCCGAACATGCAGATCCACGTGGCCCCGACCTTGTTCTACGACAACGGTTTCCGCGAGCCGACCACGCCCGGCTTCACGTCCGCGGCGACGCTGGTCGACGTCGCGAGCCGAGGCCGTCTCCGGCTGAAGTCCGCGAACCCGTTGTGGCGCCCGCTGCTGGACCCGGCCTATTACGCCGAATCCGCCGACTTCGACGCGATGCTCCAGGGCCTGCGCGACCTGATCGAGATCGGCAAGTCCGGCCCGCTCGCCCGTTACCTGGACAAGCCGTTCCTGCCGGACCACCACGACCTCACCGACGACGAACTCGCCGAGCACACCCGCGAGAACACGCAGACCCTCTATCACCCGGTCGGCACCTGCGCGATGGGCTCCAGCGAGAACGCGGTCGTGGACTCGTCGCTGCGGGTCCGCGGCGTCGACGGCCTGCGCGTCGCGGACGCGTCGGTGATGCCCGTCGTCCCGCGCGGCAACACCAACGCCCCCACGATCATGGTCGCCGAGAAGGCCGCCGACCTCATCCGCGGCTAAAGGACTCGTGAGTGATATGGCCGGTTCTAACCGGTCAAAACACTCACGACCCCCTCGGCGTGATGGCGGCTTCGTCGCCGTGGACGAAGCCGCGCGGCAGCCGCCGTCCGGCGAAGAAGTCGCGGCAGGCCCGGTGGATCACCAGCATCAGCGGCACCCCGAGGAAGATCGCCACCACGCCGATCACCGCGGGCCCGCCGATGCCGAACACCGTCGTCTCGCCCGCGTCCGGCTTCGCGTACTCGATCAGCGCCGCCACCAGGATCACCGCGAAGAAGATCCCGCCGACGAACGGGAAGACCCCGCGCAGGAAGAAGTTGCGCACGCTCGCGAACAACGTCTTGCGGAACACCCAGACGCACGCGAGCGCCGTCGCCGTGTACTCGATGGCGATCGTCAGCCCGACCGCGTCGACCGAGTCGGACAGGATGTTGTCGCTCCACAGCGACAAGCCGACATAGAGCACAAAGGACACGAGCCCGAACACCCAAGTCGACACCGACGGCGTCTGGAAGCGCGGGTGCACCTTCGCGAACGACCTGGGCAGCGCGCCATGGCTGGCCATCGAGAGCATCGTGCGCGCGGCGGGCATCACCGTCGCCTGCGAGGCCGCCGCAGCGCTGGTCAGCACCGAGATGACCAGCAGGAAGCCCATCACCGCGCCGAAGCCGTTCGACCCGAACACGGCGTCGCCGAGCCCGGCGAGCACGTCGTCGGCGTTCTTCTCGTTGCCGAGGCCGATCCCGTCCGTGCCGACCCCCGCGAAGGACAGCGCGGCGATCGTCACCAGCAGGTAGTTGACCACCAAGAGCACCGTGGACAGCACCGCCGCCTTGCCGGGCCCGCGCTTCGGGTCGGCCGACTCCTCGTTCACCGACACCGAGCTTTCCCAGCCCCAGTAGATGAACACGGCCAGCAGCACCGCCGAGACGAACGACGAGAACCCGATGCCGGACGGCCACAGCCAGCTCCACGAAGGCGTCGTCGCCTGGTCACCTGCCGTCCCGCTGAACACGCGGACCAGCGCGACCACCGAGAACACAGCCAGCACCACCAGTTCCACGGCCAGCAGCACCCACTGCACCCGCGCGGAGATCTCGATGCCCCGGAAGCACAGGTAACACAGCAAGATCAGCCAGAGCACGCCGACCGCGGTGGTCACCACGCGGTTGTTGGCCAGCTCGTCGGCGCCGAACAGCAGCAGCGTGTACTTGCCGGAGATGGCGGACTGGCTGGTCATCACCAGCAGCTGCGCGACCGTCACCACCCAGCCGGTCAGCCAGCCGACGCGGCTGCCGAACGCGCGCGTCGCCCAGGTGAAGTTGGTGCCGCAGTCCGGTTCGACCGAATTCAGCTCGCGGAACGCGAACGCCACGAACAGCACCGGGATGAACGCGAGCAGCACCAGCGACGCCGCCTTGAACCCCGTGCCCGCCAGCACGATCAGCCCGAGCGTCGCGGCGATCGAGTAGGCGGGCGCCGTCGACGACATGCCGATGACCACCGAGGACATCATGTTCAGCGCGCCGGTGCGCAGGCCCTTGCCCGCGGGCGCCTCGACCTTGGTCAGCACCGTCTCAGCCATGGGAGAACACCGTCCGGTGCCATGGCTTACGCGCGACGCCGGTGTTCTCGCTCATCACGTGTTTCACGACGGTGTACTCCTCCAACGCGTAGGACGACATGTCCTTGCCGTACCCGGACGCCTTCATCCCGCCGTGCGGCATCTCGCTCACGATCGGGATGTGATCGTTGATCCAGACGCACCCGGCGGCGATTTCCCTGCTGGCTCGCCCCGCGCGGAACACGTCGCTGGTCCAGGCGGAAGCCGCCAGACCGTATCGGGTGTCGTTCGCCAGCGCGAGCCCCTGGTCGTCGGAATCGAAGGGCACCGCGGCGAGCACCGGCCCGAACACCTCGTCCTGCACGATCTCGGACTCGTGCGCGGCGCCGACGATGAGCGTCGGCTCGTAGAACGCGCCACGCGGGGCGCCGCCACCGACGACCGCCTTCGCGCCCTGGTCGAGCGCGCGGCTGACGAAACCGTGCACCCGCTCGGCCTGCGTGGCCGACACGAGCGAGCCCAGGTCGGTGGCGGGGTCCTCGGGGTTGCCCATCTTGACCGACCGCATCACCTCGGCGACACCTTCGACGAAGGCGTCGAACAGCGGCCGCTGGACGTACGCGCGGGTGGCGGCGGTGCAGTCCTGGCCGCCGTTGAGCAGCGCTCCGGCGACGGCGCCGTGCACCGCGGCTTCGAGGCTCGCGTCGTCGAAGACCAGGAACGGGGCCTTGCCGCCGAGTTCGAGGTGGACCCGCTTCGGCGCGCGGGCGGCCAGTTCGGCGATCCGCCTGCCGACCGGGGTCGAGCCGGTGAACGAGACCATGTCGACGTACTCGTGGCTCACCAGCGCCTCGCCGACGTCGCGGCCCCGGCCGATGAGGACGGTGAGCAGCCCGTCGGGCAGCCCGGCGTCCGCAAACGCTTGCGCCAGCATGACCGTGGTCAGCGGGGTGATTTCGGCGGGCTTGATGACCACCGCGTTGCCCGCCGCGAGCGCCGGGAAGACCTTCCAGCCCGCCATGTTCAGCGGGTAGTTCCATGGCGCGATCGAGCCGATCACGCCCACCGCCTCGCGGCGGATCGTCGAGGTGTGGTCGGCCGAGTACTCGCCGGACGCCTTGCCCTCGAGCGAGCGGACCGCGCCCGCGAAGAACGCGGCGTTGTCGATGGTGCCGGGGACGTCGAATTCCTTCGACAGCTTGATCGGCTTCCCGCACTGCCTGGTCTCGGTCAGCGCGAACTCGTCGGCGCGCTCCTCCAGGAGGTTCGCGACCTTCAACAGGACCGCCGCGCGCTCGCCGGGTGAGGTACGGGCCCAGTCGCGTTGCGCGTCGCGGGCCTTCCGGACCGCGACGTCGACGTCGGCGACTTCGGCGAGCTGGATCTGTTCGATCAGCTCTCCGCTGGCAGGGTTGGTGATCGCGAAAGACTCGGCCATGGGCGTCGATGGTGACAGCCGAACAAGGTCAAGACAAGCTTTTCCGCTGAATTAAGTTCGTCAAACTACGTATTCGGTAGTTGCTTGACCTTCTTGGACTAGGAATCGAAGCCGAGACCGCACCGGTCGAGTGTCCGGAGCCAGAGGTTGCGGCGGCCGCTGTTGGCGTCGGCCCGGTTGAGCGACCACCTGGTCAGCTGGATCCCGATCCAGCGGAACGGCTCCGGCGGCAGCGGCAACGGCTTCGAGTTCATCAAGTGCAGCCGCGAGCGGTCGGTGTAGCGGCCGTAGAGCTGGTCGAGCAGCGCGCCGGCGGCGAACCGCGTCGCGCCGACGCCGAGGCCGGTGAAGCCGAGCGCGTAGCCGAGCCGTCCGCCCATCGCGGTGCCGACGAACGGGCAGAACCGGCTGCAGGTGTCGATCACGCCACCCCACCTGTGCGTGAATTTGATGCCCGCGAGCTGCGGGAACGTCTCGAAGAAGTGATCGGCGAGCACGGCGTAGGTGTCGGCGCGCAGCGTCAGCTCGCTGCGGACGGGGCCGCCGTAGTAGTAGATCGCGTCGTAACCGCCCCAGAGGATCCGGTTGTCCTCGGTGAGGCGGTAGTAGTGGAACTGGTTGGCCGAGTCGCCGACGCCCTGTCTCGCCTTCCAGCCGATGCTGTCGAGCTGCGCCTGGGTGAGCGGCTCGGTGACGAGCACGTAGTCGTACACCGGCACGATGTAGTTCTTGAGCCGCTTGAGCAGCGGCGGAAATCCGTTCGTGGCAAGGATTCCGCGGGCCGCGCGGACCTTGCCGTACGGCGTGCGGACCTCGATCCCGTTGCGGACCTCGTCGAGTTCCAGCGCCTTGGTCCACTCGTAGATCCGGACGCCGAGCTCGAGGCAGGCTTCGCGCAGGCCCCACGCGAGGCGGGCCGGATCGAGCATCGCGACACTGCGCGGCATGTAGAGCGCGCCGAGGTAGGTCGGCGAGTTGACCTCCGCGCGGGTCTCGGCGGCGTCGAGCAGCGCGACGTCATGGCCGAGCGCCTCGGCGAGCATGGCCGAGCGGGCGAGTTCGTCGAGCTGCCACGGCTCGGTGGCGACGTCCAGCTCGCCGGAACGCTGGAAATCGCAGTCGATGCCGTACTTTTTGACGGCCGCTTCGATTTCGTCGAGATTCTCGAGCCCCTGCTTTTCCAGCTCGGGCATTTCCTTTTCGAAACGGTCGATGCCGTTGAGGATTCCGTGCGTCAGACTGGACGCGCAGAAGCCGCCATTGCGGCCGGACGCGGCCGAGCCGCACGTGTCGGCTTCGATCAGCACGACGTCCAGCGTCGGGTCGTTTTCCTTGGCCTGCAAGGCGGCCCAGAGTCCGGTGTAGCCGCCGCCGATGATGACGAGGTCCGCCGTGGTGTCCGCGGTCAGCGCGGAACAAGGCTCGGGCGCCGGTTGATTGTCGAACCAGAACGGTCGCGGCGCGGCGTCTTTCAACGCGTCCAAATGCGGGGTCTTGGTGGTGCTCGGCGTGCGGATATGACGGCGCGCAGGAAGAAAGCTGGTCATGATGAATTCCTTGGGAGAGGGTACGGGAAGCGGGACTTCCGACCCTTAACCGCCGAGCTGGCGACCCCCGCCGCAGCGCGCGAACCAGCGCACGCCGAGCCCACCTGGTGCGCAATCGCGACATCCCAAGCCGGTCACGGCGATCCACCTCCATGGATATTCGCGCCCTCAGGCTATCACATCTCGCCCCGTTCGGGTGATGATTCAGCTGCTACCGACCTGTTTGGCTACGATTTTCGCTTGGTCACGCTGGTTGGACACCGAAAAGGGCCAATGTGGCGGGCGGCCCCACGCCTGTCCGACAACTCGCTACGCTGCGGCGAACTCTTTTCGCGTAGGGAGGGCCGGCATGGCCGACGAACGGGACGGCGAACCACGTACGCCACGTGGTCTCGACGAGACCGACCGGACGCTGATCTCACTACTCCAGCGTGACGGCCGGGCCTCGTTCACCGCGTTGGCCAAGGCCGTCGGCCTCTCCGAGGGCGCGGTCCGCCAGCGTGTGCAGCGCCTCCTGCGCGACGGCACGATGCAGATAGTCGCCGTCACCGACCCGCTCGACGTCGACCTCGCCCGCCAGGCCATGGTCGGCATCAAGGTCAGCGGCGACCTCCACGCCGTCGCCGAGCGCCTCTCCGCGCTGGACGACGTGCACTACGTGGTCCTCTGCGCCGGCGGCTTCGACATCCTGATCGAGGTCATCTGCCGCGACGACGACCACCTGCTCCAGGTGCTCAATGACGACATCCGCGGCATCGAAGGCATCGTCAGCACCGAGACCTTCGTCTACCTGAAGCTCGCCAAGCAGACCTACGCCTGGGGCGCCCTCACCCGCTGATGGTGGTCGTGAGTGTTCCGGCCGGTTCTAACCGGCCGGAACACTCACGACCCAACGGGGATTACCAGGCCCAGCAGCCAGGGACCGTGTCGTAGCGCGGCTCCAGCGAGCGCAGCGTCGCGGGCAGCGGCTCCGTGTGCAGCACGCCCAGCCGCTGCGTCGCCCGCGTGAGCGCGACGTACAGGTCCGAAGCCGACCCGATCTGCCCGGGCTCTACCAGGATCACCGAGTCGAACTCCAGTCCCTTCGACTCCCTCGGTGTCATCGCCGGGTGCCCGACGTCGACCCCGGGCGGCGCGATGACCGCCACGGATCCGGACGCTTCCCGCACCGCGCGGGCGACCGCCTCGGTCAGATTCTCCACGTGCCGCGCCCAAGGCCGGATCCCCTTGGCCCGCACCGAACGCGGCGGCCGGGCCGCCGGGTCGACCTCCGCGAGCACCGCGGCGGCGACCTCCATGATCTCGGCGGGGGTGCGGTAGTTCGTCGTCAGCGCCCGGTACTTCCACCGGTCCTGGACATGCGGCGCGAGCATGTCCTCCCAGTCCCGCGCGCCCGCGGGCGACTCGCGCTGGGCGAGGTCGCCGACGATGGTGAACGAGCGGCGCGGACACCGGCGCATCAGCATCCGCCAGTCCATTTCGGACAGTTCCTGCGCCTCGTCGACGACGACGTGCCCGTACGTCCACTCCCGATCCGAAGCCGCCCGCTCGGCGAGCGCACGGGTGTCGTGTTCGACATGGCGCTCCGCCAGCTGCGAGGCGGTGACGACGTCCTGGGCACGCAGGGTCTCCCCGTCGTCTTCCATGTTCAGGATTTCCAGGACACCCTCGGCGAACTCCCGCTCCTCCTTCAGCTCGCGTGTCGTGTGCTGGCCGAGCAGCTCGGTCGCCTCGTCGAGCAGCGCGACGTCCGAGCTGGTCCAGGCCTCGCCGTCGGCGCGGTACAGCGCGTCACGCAGGAACGGGGCGGCCACGTCGAGTCGCTCCGGCGACGTGAACAGATCCCTGAGCAGCTGATACGGCGACAACCTCGGCCACAGCTCGTCGACGGCGCGTTCGAGCAGCCTGCCCGTGACCAGCTCCGCCGTGACGTCCTGGACGAGCTCGGCACGCAGCATCCGGTCGCCGGGCAACAGCCAGCCCTGGCCGATCAGGTCGACGGCCCGCTCGACGAACGCCTCTTCCAGCAGCGACCAGAAGTAGCTCCGGGCCTCGTTGTGCGGCAGGCCGGTCGCCTGCGCGCGTTTCAGCGCGGGCTCCACGAGCTCGGTGTCGACGGGCACCGTGACGTCGTCGAGTTTCACCATGATCGGCTTCACCGGCAGCCGCTGCCGATCCGCGATGGCCTCCCGCAGCACGTGGACCATCGCCGCCGACCCCTTGATCTCCCTGGCCTCCGGGGTTTCCTCCGCGGTGGGCCGCAGGCCGGGGAACAGGTCCGCCGGGGTCGCGAAGACCACGTCCGTCTCGCCGAGCGAGGGCAGCACGCGATCGATGTAGCCGAGGAAGCGCGGGTTCGGCCCGATCACCAGCACGCCGCTGCGCGAGAGCAGCTTTCGCTTGGTGTACAGCAGATACGCGACGCGATGCAGCGCGACCGCGGTCTTCCCGGTGCCCGGCCCGCCCTCGATCACGACGACGCCGGGATGGTCCAGCCGGATGATCTCGTCCTGCTCGGCCTGGATGGTCGCGACGATATCTCGCATGACGCCATCGCGCGGCGCGTCGAGCGCGGCCAGCAACGCGGTGCCGTCGACGCTCGATTCCCCTTCGAGCAGCTCGTCGGTGAATTCGACCAGCCGCCTGCCGATGGTGTGGAACTGCCGCCGCCTGCGCATCCCCTCCGGATTGGCCCCGGTCGCGCAATAGAACGGCCGCGCGGCGGGCGCGCGCCAATCGAGCAGCACTGGCTCGTAGTCCTCTTCGAACAGTCCGATTCGCCCGATGTACCGCCGCTCGCCACCCCGCTCGTCGAGCCTGCCGAAGCACAGGCCGTCGTCCGCGACCTTCAGGCGCTGCACCTCCTGCTGGTTGAACGTGACCGCGACATCGCGCTCCCACAAGGAAACGGCGTCGGCCGTCCGCCCGGCGGCCGCCTCCCTCGCCGCTTCCAGGTGCGTATAGAGGAAGGACAAGTGTGCGCGCTCGGAACGTAATTCCTGCTCGTACCCCTGATTTGACAATTTCCCCTCACAGCTGCTATGTTAATAGAGCAATCGGCGATGTTTTCCGGAATCGGAGACGCGCCGATTTTCTATTATGCGGGGCTTGTCAAGTTTCGTTCCCACTGTTTCAATGCGGCAACAAGTGCCGGGCTTCCTATTGCTTTTTGCTGATAATTGAGGTAATGTCGAAGTAGCTTGAGAAGTTCGCCGTGCGGCAGCGTGCCCGGTGAACCCCCGTGACGAAGCGCGTTCGCCGCCCGGACCAGATCGTGAGCGGGAGCGTCGGGCAGCCCCAGGTAGTACTCCACCGCCGGATCCGTGAGCCCGAGCTCCCCGGTCGCGGCCGTGTACAGCAAGCGCACCGGCATCAGCACCAGCTTCGTCAGCCGGATCGGCGACAATCCTTGCGGCGCAAGGCAATCAGCGATCCCTGCCGGAGAACCCAGCAGTCGCAGAGCGAACGCCGCACCCTCTTCGACCAGCTCGGCACGCCCTGGCCGCGGCAGCGAGTCACGCACCTCCGTGCCGAACAGCAGTGCCCCATAGTCCGCCAGATCGAGCCGATCGTGCGCTGGAAACCGCCCATCCGGCCGCCCCGCCCGCAATGAGCCAAGCGAACTCCAGAACACCGAAAGCCGTTCGGCCAAAGGAATCCCCGAAGCCTTCAGCTCGTCCCGGACGCCTTCGATAGATGAATCCGGTTCACGTAGTACCAGTCCGAGATCGACATCGCTGACCGCCGGAGCGAACCCGCCATGCGCCAGGCTCCCCAGCGCGTAAGCCGAGACGAGCCGGTCGCCCAGCGCGTCCCGATAAGCGGTAACCGCGGTGGTCAAGACCACCTTGCCCACCTGATGAGCCTCCGTTGACACCCGGATCCCCTTTCGTCACCATTCCCCCGACTCGGCCAGGCTAAGCGACGCGGGCAAGGGGGAAGCGTGTACGACGTGATCGTCGTCGGGGCCCGCTGTGCCGGGGCGATCACCGCGCTTCTGTTCGCGCGCAACGGATATCGCGTACTGCTGCTCGACCGCGCCCGCTTCCCGCGCGACACGCTGTCCACGCACTACCTGCATCAGCCCGCCATCGCGAAACTCCGCGACTGGGGCCTGCTCGACGCCATCACCGCCACCGGCTGCCCACCACTCGACCAAGCCGTCTACCAGGTCGGCTCGCTGCGCGTCGAGGGATGCGCCGAGCCAACTGGCGGCATCGAGACCGCGTACGCGCCCCGCCGCTACCTCCTCGACGAGATACTCGTGCGCGCCGCCGTCGAAGCGGGCGCCGAGCTGCGCGAGGGCACCTCCGTCGAAGCCCTGCTCACCGATGGCGACCGCGTGACCGGCGTCCGCTGCGGCGGCCACGACGAAAGCGCCCAGCTCGTCGTCGGCGCCGACGGCATGCGCTCCACCGTCGCCGACCTGGTCAAAGCCCCGCTGACCGTCGAAGACCCGACACTGTCCTGCGTCTACTACGCCTACTGGCTCGACGTGCCGGCCAAGTTCGAGGTCTACGAGGCCGAGGGCAGCGCGGCGGGCACCATCCCGACCAACGACGGCGCCACCCTCGTCGCGACCTACTTCCCGCAGTCCGACTTCGACCGCGTCCGCGCCGACGCCGAGTCCGCCTACCTCGAGAACATCCGCCGCACGTCGCCGGAGCTGTTCGAGCGTGTCTCGGCGGGCCGGCGCGTCGAGCGGCTGCGCGGCACCGGCGACCAGCGCAACTACTTCCGCCAGGCCGCGGGCCCCGGCTGGGTGCTGGTCGGCGACGCGGGGCACCACAAGGACTCCATCACCGCGCGCGGCATCAGCGACGCCTTCACCCAGGCCGAGCTGCTGGTCACCGCGATCGGCGAGGACCTGTACGACGACGGCGAAACCCGCCGCGCGCTGGAGTGGTTCGGCAAGCAGCGTGACCGGCTGCTCGCCGAGATCTATCAGACGACCTTGGTGACCGCTCGGCTGAGCGTCGACCACGAACGCGTCGAACTGCTGCGCACGCTGACCGCCACCCCGGCAGGCGCGCGCCGCTACTTCTCCACCGTGGCCGGCATCTGCTCGGTCAATGAGCTCTACGCCTTGGAACGGGCCTCATGAAGATCCACGAGCTGGTCGCGGCCGCGCCCCTGGACAACATCGCACTCCGCCAAGGCGACGAGACCGTCACCTATCGCGAGCTACTCGCCGAAGCCGACGCGATCGCGGCCCGACTACCCGTGCGGGCCGGCGACGTGGTCGCCGTCAGCCTGCCCGCCTCACCCCATCTCATCGCCACCCTGCTCGCGGTCCTTTCATTGGACGCCGTCTACACCGTCATCCCGCCGGACTGGCCGCCCGCCCGCGCCGCCCAGGTACTCGACCAGACCAGAGCCCGCGTCCTCGTCACCACCGAGATCCAGCCGCGCGAGGTCGCCGCCGACCCGGCCGACGGCTGCTGCGTCTTCTTCACCTCCGGCAGCACCGGCCGCCCCAAAGCCGTCCTCGCGACCCACGCGGGTGTCCTGCGCGTCGCGTTCGACCCGCTGCTGGCGTTCAGCGCCCGCACTTCCATGCTCCAGGCGGCATCCACAGCCTGGGACATCTTCGCGATGGAGGTCTGGGCGCCACTCGTGCACGGCGGCACGGTCGTGCTCGGCGACGGCCCCCAGTTCGAACTCTCCTGGCTCCGCGACGGCATCGCCCGCGGCGTCAACACGGTCTTCCTGACCGCCTCGCTGTTCAACCTCGCCGCCGAAGACGATCTCGACGGACTCACCGGCCTCGAAGTCCTGATGTCAGGCGGCGAACGCGCTTCGGTCAAGCACTGGGCCGCCGTCGCCGAGCGCCACCCGGACATCCGCCTGCTGCACGGCTACGGCCCGGCCGAGGCCACGATCGCCACGACCTTCGGCCGTGTCACGCACCCTGTGCCCGCCGAGCTGTCGATCGGCTGGCCCATCGCCGAGACCGAGATCTTCTTGCTGGACAAGGCTTTGCGCCCGGTTCCGGACGGTACGCCCGGCGAAATCGCCATCGGCGGCCCTGGCCTGGCGGCCGGCTACCTCTACGACGAAGCCGAGACCGCCCGTCGGTTCCGCGAGCTGCCGCAGGGCCGGGTGTACCTGACCGGCGACATCGCCACCCAGAACCCCGACGGCAGTTACACGTTCGTCGGCCGGCGCGACCGCCAGCTGAAGGTCTCCGGCGTCCGCGTCGAGCCGAGCGAGATCGAACGCGTAATCAGCGATCTTCCCGGCGTCGGCAGCGTGGCCGTCATCCCGGCCAACGGCGGGCTGGCGGCCTTCTACACCACGGTTTCCGCCGACGCCCCCGACGAAAACGCCGCACGCCAAGCGGTCGCGGAGGCGTTGCCTTCGGCTTTCGTGCCAGGCCGCGTGGTCCGGCTCGCCGAGCTGCCGGTGACGGAGACCGGCAAACTCGACCACGCCCGGCTGACGGCGATCCTCACCGAGGGCGTGCCCGCGCCATCGCCGTCGCACGACTCCGGCCTGGTCGCCGAGATCCTGCGCTGGCTGACCGAGATCGCCCAGCTGCCCGCCGACGCGGACACCGACATCTTCGCGGCGGGTGCCACCTCGGTCACGGCGATCCGGCTCGCGCATGCGCTCACCCAGTCGACGGGCCGCGCGGTACCGGCGCCCACGATCTTCCGCCACCGCACGCCCGCCGCCATCGCCACCGCCCTCACCTCGTGACTGTTTTAGTGAGGGGAAGGCCGAGTTCGATGTGGCTGCGGCCTTGGGCGAGCGGTGAAGCGAGGGTGCCCTTGAGTGCGTACTAAGCACTCGGGGGTCCCCTCGCTGCGCGACAAGCTCGGGTCAGGGGACTGTGTCCGCGCGAGTGGTAACCCTGCTGCGTCTAACGGAGCAGAGGTACCACTCGCGCAAGCCTTGTCAGGCTGGAGCGAGGGGATCCCCTGCTGCATTGAACGCAGCAGGGGATCCCCTCGCCCACGCCCCCGGCCCACGCAGCTTGGTGAGGTAGGTCCTCACTCAGCCGCCCTAGCCTCGTGAGCGTTGCGGGCGGTTAGAACCGCCCGTAACGCTCACGACCCGAGCATGAAGTCGCGTTCTCGCAGTGGGCGACCGACGATCCGCACATCGCCGACCCACCCGTAGAAGCTCTGCTCGACGACCCGGTTGTACGCGTACGCACCGAGCACCCAGCTGCTCCCGGGGCTCGCCAGCCCGATCGCCGGCGTCTTCGGGTTCCGCACGACCGGGCACCCGTCCACGAACATGGTCGTCCGGAACCCGTCGTTCACGAGCGCCACATGCCACCACCTGTCGACAGCCAGCTCATGGCTCCAGTTGGTCGAAATCCCCGCCTGGTTCACCGGGAACACCGCCCACTGCAACCCAGCACCGTCCGAAAGGGACAGTGTCGCCGCGGGCTCGCTCGGGTCGTCGCCGGTCTTGCCCGCGTTCGCACCGCTCCCGAGCCGCCCGAACAATCCCGCCCACGCGTGCTGGCCGTTCTTGAAGTCGGCGGGCATCTTCACGAAGGCCTCGATGGTGTACCCGCGCAAGAACATCTCGCGGTTCAGCGGCGCCGAGTCGACCGTCTTCAGGTACGCGCCCTTGTTCTTCCCGCCGTCGAACCGCAGGCTCGCGCGAGAGGGCTGGCGTCCCCAGAACTCCTTCGAGAACGTCAGCGCCTTCGCGTCGCTCCCCGGCATGATCACGCGCGTCAAGTCGTTGCCACGCCCCGAAAGATCGCGCACCGACTCCGCCGCGGCCCCGTCCGCGCCTTCGAAACGCCAGTACGCGAGCGTCCCCGGGAGCAAGACCTGTCGTGCCGGGCGCGCGGGCGGCACCGGCACCGGCGCGAATCCGGCGAACCGCTTGTCGAAGTCGATCTCCAGGCTGAAGTAGTCGGCCGTACCGGTGCGTTCGACCTCCTGCTTCTCCATCTCGTTCAGCCGCGACTTGTCCGCCAGCCACGGGGAGAACGTGCGGACGTCGATCACGCCGCGATCCAAATCGAACTCGTAGAGCCGGATCATCGCGCTGCCGCCGTAGTAGCGGTCCTGGTAGTTGGTGATGTGCGCGTGCACGTCGTGACCGAAGTCGTTGCGCAGCACCGTCCGGCCGGGTGGCCAGAAGTGCCCGTTGAGCGTCAGGAAGATCTGGTCGTTGCCCGCGACCAGCTGCTCCCAGACCTGCTTGCCGAAGTCGGACAGCTGAGCCTCGCCGGTGTCCGCGGAGACGAACTCGTGGATCGTCAGTATCGCCGGGAGATGCGGGTTCTTCGCAAGCACGTCGCGTGCCCAGGCGAGGCCGCCGGAAGACGGCCGCCAGTCCATCGCCAGCACCAGCCACTCGCGCCCGCCCGCGCGGAACACGTGATAGCTGTTGTAGCCGTCCTTTGTGGACCCGCGATACGTCGGCGAGGTGCGGAAGCGCTGCGGGCCGAACGCGTCGAGGTACGGGGTGCGGCCGCGCTGGTCGTCGGTGGACGACTTGATGTCGTGATTGCCCGCCAGCACGCTGTACGGGAACCGCCGCCGGTCGAGCGCCTGGAACGAACGGCTGATCTGCTCCATCTCGCCCGGCTGCCCGTTCTCGGTGAGATCGCCGAGGTGGGCGAGGAAGACAACGTTGTCGTCGTCCAGCACGTAGCGCAGGGTCGCGTCGAGCGGTGCCGGATCGCAGCGGTCAGCGTCGAACAGGTACTGGGTGTCCGGCAGCACGGCGATGCTGAACCGCCTGCCGCCGGAGTCGGGACGGTGGTGGCCGGTGGCCGCCGCGGCGGGCGAGCCGAGCACGGTGGACACGGCGGCGCCCGCGCCGAGCAGCCCGGCGCCACGCAGGAACGTCCGGCGATTCGAGTCAGTCACGGGCGCAAACTACGCGGCGTGAGGCAACGGCGGTGGAACGCCGAGTGAACTTCAGCGCCGGAGCACCCGCACGGGGAACACGAACCAGACCCCGGCGAACAGCGCCGTGACCAGCACCATCACCACGGCCATCGCGACCGGCCCGTAGACCACCTTCGCGATCAACCCCACAGTCACCGTCAGTGCCGCCGCGAGGCATCCGAGTCCCGCGATGACGAGCCGGTTACCATGGGTGACGATCTCTTCGCGGCGTCCCGTCCGGAACAACAGCCGGTGCCACGCCGCGGGCGCGGTCAGCAGCACGGTCGACGTCACCGCGAACAGCACCGCCACCAGATGCGTCGCCTTCTCGAACCCGCTCGCCTCGCGGAACTGCGACGTGAAGACCACCGAAAGCAGGAAGCCGAACAGGATCTGCACCCCGGCCTGCGCCACCCGCAGCTCCTGGAGCAGATCGGTGACGTTGCGCGACAGCCGCCCGTTCGCCGATTCCTCGGTCATAACGCGGGTTCCAAGACCATCGGCCTGCCACCGACCCTTTCATGCCAGCCCAGCGCCGTCACGGCGGCGACGACGATCGTCAGTCCGATCCACTGTGTCACGACCAGGTGCGCGTCCAAAAAGGACACACCGAGCACGGCGGCGGTCACCGGGAACGCCAGCTCGGCGAGCGTGGCGCGTGACGCGGGCGTCGAGCGCAGCCCCGCGTAGTACAGGCTGAGCGCCAGCAGCCCCGGCACGAGCGCGAGCAGCCCGAGCCCCACCGCGTTGTCCCAGCCGACGGCGAAGGCCGCGCCCTGCGTCGCGACGATGAGCGCGGCGACCGGAAGCCCGACCGTGAACCGCAGCACGGTCACGTCACGTGCCTCGAGCTGAGCCGAGACAAGCCTTCCGAGCACGGTGCCCGCCGCCCACAACGCCGCGGCGCCGATGGCGAGCAGCGCCGCCTTGGCCGCGGCGACCTGGATGTGCACCGGATCGCGGAACGCGAGCAGCCAGGCGCCCATCAGCGCGGGCACGGCGAACAACGCGTAGCCGGGGCGAATGCGTTCGCCGAGCACGAAGAACGCGGCGATCACCGCGAACACCGGCTGCAGTTTCTGCAGCACCAGCGGGGTGATCGGATCCCCGAGCTTGAACGCGGCGGTGAACATCGCCGTCGCCAGCGCCGACGAACCACCACCGATCACGAGCACGGCGAGCCATTCCTTCGGCCCGCATTTCCGCAGCGCGCGCACGGCGCGCGGAATGAACGGGCTGAGTACCAGTACCACGAGAACGTGCTCCCAGAAGACCACGGTCGCGGCAGGCAGCTTCTCAGCGAGCGGAAGCCTCAATAAGCCATCAGTACCCCAGAGAGCTGCGGCGATGGCTACCAGCCAGGTGCGGTCCTTGGTCATTTACGCAGCCTACGAGTTAACACATTCGGGTGAGCACCATGGCCAGGTGATTGCTTGAGTGACTAGAGAGGCACTATGCGTATCGTCCCCACGGCCATTTCCGTCCTGTTCGCTTCGGCGCTCGTGCTGAGTGGTACGACCGCCGCTTCCGCCGCTGAGACCCGCCTAGTCACCGCGCATGGCACCTTCAAGGCCTACAGCCCGGACGCCAAGGCGATCACCTACAAACCCGAACTCGTGCCGGCAGGCGCCCGCGCGCACGTCTTCGCGCTCACCGGGAACCGCATCGGCACCACGACCGTGCTCGCCGTCAGCGGCCTGCTGCCGGACCGCGAATACGGCGCGCACGTGCACACGAACGCCTGCGGAGCGACCGGCGACGCCGCCGGGCCGCACTTCCAGAACCAGCCGGACCCGGTGAAGCCGTCCGTCGACCCGGCGTATGCCAACCCCCGCAACGAGATCTGGCTCGACTTCACCACGAGCAGGCTCGGCATCGGCTTCTCTTCGTCCCATGTGGACTGGGGCTTCACCGATCGCCACCCCGGTTCGGTCGTCATCCACGAGATGCACACGCACACCGACCCCGGCCACGCAGGCACCGCCGGAGCCCGGCTGGCCTGTGTGAACGTCGGCTTCTAAGTGGTCGTGAGTGTTGCGGCCGGTTCTAACCGGCCGCAACACTCACGACCTCAGCGCGAGGCGACCATGCGTGCGTAGCGGGTGCCCGCGGCCAGCAGGATCAGCCCGGCGCAGAGGAACGCGCCGACGCGCGCCATCCCGTCCAGCGCACCCAGGTCGAACAGCACCAGCTTGAGCACGGCGGCCCCGACCAGCACCAGCCCGATCACCCGCAGCACGACCGAGTCGATCCCGCGGACCAGCAGCACCAGCGCGGCCACCGTCCACGACACGGTGATCACCGCGTGCCCGACCGTGAACCCGGTCCGGTCCGGCATCACCAGCAGCGCCAGGTTCAGCACCACACCGGCCGCGCCGGTCAGCACCCCGAGCCCGGCGAACACCCACGGCGCCACGTTCTGCGAAGGCGTGCGCAGCGCACCGAGCTGGTAAGCCACCCAAGGCAAAGCACCCGAGATCACCAGTATCAACGCGGCCGTCAGCAGCGCACCGGCGAGTTCGCCCGGCTGCCGCGTCCAGAACACGATCAGCGTGGTGAGCCGGAAATCGCCGAACATGGCCACGATCGCGCCGATCAGCCCGAACCCGAACGAACCCCAGAGCGCGACCTTGCTCTTCGCGCGCCAAGCCACCAGCGCGAGCACGACGCCCTCGCCAAGCAGGATCGTCGCCTGCGCGGTCCCGTCGAACTGGGTGGACGTCGCCTGCAGCGCGGCCACCATGCCCGCCACCCCGGCGACATCCCCCGCGAACCCGGTCCACACTCGCCGCGTCGCCCAGATCGCCAGCAGCACGACGGCGGTCGCACCGGCGACCGCGACCGCCTGCGCCTTCGGCAGGAACGCGGCCGCCGCCAGCGACGGCACGACGGAACCCGCGAGCAGCGTCAGCGCGGCGGGGTCGTTCTGGCGCTTCACGGCCACGACCAACGCGAGAGCGATCCCGACAACGGTCGAACCCAGCGCGGCGGCGGTGTTCGCCGTGCTGCCGGGCCCGCCGAGCAGCGTGGTGCTCAGCAGCGAGGCGAACAGCGGCGGAACCCCGGCGCCGACGGCCAGCGGAGTCCACTCGCGGCGCAGCTGGACCGGAGCGGTCGCCAGCTGAAGCATCAACAGGAAAGCGACCAGTTCCGGGTGGAACCCCTTGGTGATCACCGGAGCGCACACCGCGCACCCGATCACGACAGCCGTTCCGAGCAGCGCCGAGTTCCACCGCGCGGCCAACAGCAACCCGCCGACGGCGACCACCAGCCCGACCGCGAGCCCAGCCAGCTGCGGCAAGAATTCGTACAACGTCGTCGCCGCGATCGCGTCTAGGTAGAGGACCGCGATCCCGGTGGCGGCCAGCGCGAACGCACCCGTCCGCCCGGCCGGGTTCCGGTGCAGCCAAAGCCCGGTCCCGATCATGCCGAGCCCGAACGCACCACCGACCAGCACCCGCGGCATCGGCCCGAGCCACCCACGCTGAATCGCCAGCACGAGCAGCAGGACGACACCGAGCAGCGTCACGGCCCCACCGACCCAGGCCAGCACCCGGCTGCCCGCGCCTTCCTTGCCCAGCTTCTCGACGAGCGACGGCCGCGGCACGGCGGGCGGCGGCAGGTATTGCATCGAGGCCAAGGGCGGACGCGCGGGCTGCCACTGCTGCTGCGGAGGCGCTTGGTAGCCGGGCATCGGCTGTCCGTAGGCGGGCATGGCCGGGTAGCCGTACGGCTGCGGCTGGGGAGCCTCTTGCGGGGCCTGCGGCTGGGGTGCCGATGCCTGCTGCGGGGCCTGTTCGGCCTGGTCAGCCTGCACGGTCCGCAGTTCGGCGCCGACCAACGAGAGCCGGCGCCCAAGGTCGTCGATCTCCCCGGCGAGCCTGAGGAGTGTCTCTCGATCAGTAGGCATGCGCACAGCATGAGGCGTGCGCTACCTGGTCGGATCCGTAGCACTACTCAATCCGAGGTTGCGATTTGAGTAGTTCAGCCAGGGATCGAGATCCTGATCATGGCATGGTCGGCGTCGGAGTAGAGCGTCTCGATGCTGAGCGCGTCGTTGTTGAGTGTGACGGTGCCGTTGATCGTCCCGCCGAAGCCGGAGCCCAGCTGGAAGTAGATTCCATCGGCCGAGGTGCTCACGATGACCACGTAGTCGAGCTTCGGCGTCGACTTCACCTGCTTGCCGAACCGGATCAGGTCCCCGGCCTTCACCTCGACCTCGCAAACCCCGTCCGAACAAGCCTTGAGGTTCCGCCCATCGGCCACCGCGGGCGGCGCGGTCGGCTTCGGACTCGCGGACGAGGTCGTGGCGCTCGCCGTCGTTGTCGCTGTGCTGGTGCTCGGCGCCGGCGCGGGTTTCGCGGGCTCGGCCTCCTGCCCGCACCCGGCGGACAACGCGACCGAGGCGAGCGCCGCGACGATGTTCCATTTCGTTGAGCCCATGCGGTGGATCGTCGCCCACACCGCCCGGGACCGGTCCCGTCACGCCAAGGTCGGCAGCGCCTCTTCGGCACCGGGCGCGCGTCGCTCCGACAGCCAGAACAGGTAGACCCGCAGGTCGCCTTCCAGCTCGGTGTCCTGGTAGCTCAGGAAATCCCGAAGCCCTTGCGCGGCCTCGATTTCGTACTTGTTTTCGCTTGTCGCCCACGTGGCAGCGGCCTTTGCGGTCCATTCCCGCAGCTTGGCCCGCTCGCTCCACCACTCCCGGACGCTCTCAGGTGTCCAGTGCTCATCGCCATCCATCGCGTAGCCGCTGAACGGATCCGCCCAAGCAGCTTGCAACAGCCGATACGTCTCCGCACGCGAGCGCGGCTGCCGGTAGACGAACTCTTGGCCGTACTCATCGTCGTAGCAGACGCTCTCAGGTGCTTGAAGCCTTCCGCACCAACAAGTATCGGTGTCGGCCCCATACAGCGGACCGGGCACGTTCCGCCAGTTCCGCTCTTCCCACTTGCCGTGGAGATAGTCGCCCGGCTCGGGCAGTGCGACCGCGATACCCGGAACGACCACACCCGCCGACTCCCGGATCACCGGAACCGGATCCCAATACCCGATCAATGGCTTCTCCCTCGTCTAAACAGGAACCAGCGAAATCGAAACCCCCGCCGCGTCGGCGAGTTTCGCGAGATCGCCTGGATCAGAGGTCAGCACCACACCGCCGGTGCTGATCGCGGCGACGACCACCGCCGCGTCGACGATGTCCGCTGTGCCGGCCAAGGCGAGCAGTTTCCCGGCCGCCTCGGCGGTATCTTCGGTGAACGGCAAGGATTCGCACATCCGCCGCACGGTCGCGAGCTGTGCCTGTCGCGGGCTCGCCCGCCAGACCTGAGCGAGTACGACCGCAGGTAAGAGCGGACGCATGCCGGTCGCGACGAGATTGCGGCATGCCGTGAACACCAGGCCACGTGGCTGCCGTTCCACCGCGATCAATGCGCCGGCGTCGAGAATCAGGCCACGGCCGATCATCCGGTCCGCCGTTTGTCGGGAAAACCGAGCAGCCTGGCCAACGCCGCTCGGCGTGCGGCGACCTCTTCGAGGGACTCCGGCTGTCCGACACCCGCCTCGGCCAGCTTGGCCCGGAACTCCGCCGCCTCCTCGGCATCCGGTTCGCCGAACCGAGCCACGTATTCGGCAGCGGCCGCTTGTGCTTCGGCAAGGTCGGCAGCGGCTTCGGCGGCTTCGGCCAGCCAGGTCGAGAGCGGAACCCCCGCGCGCTCGGCGGCTCGGCGAGCGCGAGCGGCGACTATGTCTGGCAACGACACGCTGAGCTTCTCCACGGCCATGGTCGACACTCTACGTCAACCAGTACTACCAGGGTAGCACCAAGTGGCCTAGTCCGCTTCGGCTGGGTTGTCGCCTACGAATTCGGCGATGGCTGCGAGGTAGCGAGGCCGATCGCCTTGAGTTCGCCATACGAGAACGAAACCCCGCCTGCCGCCATCCGGGGCCATGATCGGGGCATGCCCAAGATCGAGGTGGTACGCGGCGACATCACGCGCGAGCAGGTCGACTGCGTGGTGACCGCGGCGAACGAGTCGCTGCTCGGCGGCGGCGGGGTCGACGGAGCCATCCATCGCGCGGCGGGACCGAGGCTCGCCGAAGCCGGTGGCGCGATCAGCCCATGCGAACCGGGCGACGCGATGGCGACCCCGGCTTTCGACCTGAACGCGCCGATCAAGCACGTGATCCACACGGTCGGCCCGATCTGGGAAGGCGGCGCGTTCGGCGAGGCCGAGGTGCTCGCCTCCTGCTACCGCCGAAGTCTCGCCGTCGCCGACGAACTCGGCGTTCGCAGCATCGCTTTCCCGGCGATTGCCACTGGTGTCTACGGATTTCCCGCTGACCAAGCCGCTCGGATCGCGCTCGACACCCTCCGCTCGACGCCGACCGCGGTCGAGCTGATCCGCCTGGTCGCCTTCGACGAGTCCACTCGCGATCTGCTGTCAGCCGCGGCCGCGTCGCGCTAACCGCACAAAAGCCACGTTCGCAACGGTGAGCGACACAAAAGCCACGTTCGTTCCCATCGTCAGCCGATCGGGACGAGTGCTCCTTGTGGCCGGGACGAGAACTGGGTCGCCAGGCGCATCGGCGCCGGGTGCGGCGGCAGGATGGTCGAGGCGAACGGCGTCGACGTCATCCCGCCGCTGTAGTTGGTCAGCAGGTGCACGCTGACGTGCACGTTCCGGTCGGCGGGGATCTCGAACGTCACGCTGCCCCAGGTGACCACGTACTGCCTGCCGTCGATGCTGGCGTAAGGCGCGTAGTAGTTCACCGCGTTGCTCGAGAACGGCGGAATCTCGAGGGTGAGCAGCCTGCGCGGGCCGTCGTGGTTGTCGACGTACGGGATCACGCCGGGCACTGTGGCCAGGTCGGTCGGCTCGCTCATCAGGCGGAGCCTAGCGAAGATCGCGCTTCACTCGCCGCGGAAAAGGGGGAGCAAGGTCGCCGAGACGGCCGCGCCGGACACGAGGTGCAGCAGCATCAGCGCGACCGTCGTGTCGAACCGCAGTCCCAAAACCACCAAGAGCACGCACGACGCGGCCGTTGCCACCCCGATCGTCCAGCCGAAGACCCGCGCACCCCGGCTCAGTGTCAGCTTCCGGCGGAGAAACGCGGCGAAGACGATCGCCGCGGCCGTGGCGATGGCGGCGACCCCGGCGACGAAGTACCAGGTCACGCCGCCCATGTTGTCGATCACGCGCAGGCCGACCCGGAACGGGACTCCGATGGCGCGGCTGAGGACGAAGACGATCAGGTCCATCGCGACGACCACGGCCACCGCGAACAATCCTTGTCTGGCAATGCTTTCCGGCATGAGCCGCCCCTTCGTCCGCTCGCGCGGGACCCAGTTTCGCGAGGTGCGTCCGGCGAAGGATCCGGGAAGTCCCCCATCCGCACCCTGATTTCGCGGCCGCTGGAACCCGCCCCTGGTGCGTGTGAGAGACACCACAAGCGACAATGGAGAGCGTGACCCAGACCCTGAGCAAGCCCGCGCTGAAGATCGGCCAGTACGAGGTCGATCCGCCAGTCGTGCTCGCACCCATGGCGGGCATCACGAACGTCGCGTTCCGGCAGCTGTGCCAGGAGTACGGCGCCGGGATCTACGTCTGCGAGATGATCACCGCCCGCGCGGTCGTCGAACGGCACCCGGGCACCATGCACATGATGACCTTCGGCGAGAACGAAAAGCCCAGGTCGATGCAGCTTTACGGGGTCGACCCGAAAACCATGCGCGAGGCCGTCAAGATCATCACCGGCGAAGGACTGGCCGACCACATCGACTCCAACTTCGGGTGCCCGGTCGCCAAGGTGACGCGGAAGGGCGGCGGGGCCGCGCTGCCGTTCAAGCGGAAGCTGTTCGCGGACATCGTGCGGGAGTCGGCGAAGGCGGCCGCCGAGGCCGGGGTGCCGTTCACCGTGAAGTTCCGGGTCGGGATCGACGACGAGCACCGGACCTTCCTCGATGCCGGGCGGATCGCCGAGGCCGAGGGCGCCGCCGCGGTCAGCCTGCACGCGCGGACCGCCGCTCAGCGGTACTCGGGACAGGCGGACTGGTCGAAGATCGCCGAGCTGAAGCAGGCCGTGACCAGCATTCCGGTGCTGGGCAACGGGGACATCTTCTGCGCCGACGACGCGCTGCGGATGATGGCCGAGACCGGGTGCGACGGTGTCGTCGTCGGGCGGGGGTGCCTGGGCAGGCCTTGGCTGTTCGGGGAGCTGGAGGCCGCGTTCGCCGGGCGGCCGGTTCCGCAAGGCCCGAACCTGGGTGAGGTCGCGCGGGTGCTGCGGAGGCACGCCGAACTGCTCGTCGAGCATGACGGGGACACCAAGGCGATGCGGGACCTGCGCAAGCACATGGCGTGGTACTTCATGGGCTTCCCGGTCGGCTCCGAGCTGCGCCGCGGGTTCGCGATGGTGTCCAGCTTGGACGAGCTCGACGACCTGATCGCCAAGCTCGACCACGACGCGCCGTTCCCCGAGAACGCCGATGGGCCGCGCGGACGGCAGGGTTCGCCGGGAAAGGTCACCCTGCCGCACGGCTGGCTCGACGATCCGGACGACGACTGCGTCCCCGAAACCGAGGACATGCACTCGGGCGGGTAACTATCGGCTGATCCGGGTAGTCCTACTCAAGCGGACTGGCGCGCACTGCTGCCACGCTCGTTAGCTGGACGAGGGAGGACACCGTGGAGCAGTCGGAAACCCAGCGGAAGGCACCTGGCAAAGCGGTCGGCGTACTGGTCGGCCTCACCGCGTTCGCGATCCCGATCCTGATCCAAATCGCCGGGGTGGACCCGGCTGGCGTGGTCGGGTCGTCGATCTTCGAATTGCTCGCCGTGGTCGGGCTCGGCGTGCTCGCGCTCGGGATCGGGCTCATGGGATTGACCCTGCAGTGGAAGAAGTTCGGGGCAGGGCTGGCCTGGGCCGGGGTGCTGGGGCTGGTGGCCTTGGCCGCGTCCGTCGCGGTGCTCGCCTACGCGCTGTCACATTTGACGTTTTAAGCCACCCTGAAAGTGGTGGCCGCCGTCGCGGCTTTGTAGTTCAGTAGAACCGGTGAGCATCGAAGAAGAGCGGATCGTCTTCTGCACCGAGGACGGGACTCCGACGGGGGAGACCGGGCCGAAACTGGCCAGCCACCACGAGCACACGCGGCTGCATCTGGCGTTCTCGTGCTACGTCTTCCGCCGCTCCGACGGCAAGTTCCTGATTACCCAGCGCGCGGCCTCGAAGAAGGTCTGGCCCAGCGTGTGGACGAACAGCGTGTGCGGGCATCCGGCGCCGGGTGAGGCGCTCGAGGATGCCGTGCGCCGCCGTGCCGCTTACGAACTCGGGATGCCGCAGCTGGACGAGCTCACCTGCGTGCTGCCGAAATACCTCTACAAGACGCCGGTTTTCGACGGTGTGATCGAGCATGAGTTCTGTCCCGTGTTCACGGCAGTGGTCGATGAGGATCCGAAGCCGAATCCGGAAGAAGTCGACGATTTCCGGTGGCTCACCTGGGATGACTACGTGAAGTTACTGGATCAGCCCGATGCAAATGTGAGTTACTGGGCGAAGGACCAGTTTCCGCTGCTCAAGGGCTTGCCGCAGTTTTCCGCCGGGAAATAGCGAACCGGCGAATGTGACAACGAGCGACGAATGTCGTCCACTTGAGCGATATTCGCGTTCTACCGTACCGATATCTCAAGAGCCGCCTCCTTTACGTCGACATGAATTGCGTGACGGAGGTGACAGTCGTGCCGGACCACGAGACCGCGCTCGCGACGGGCGCGGCCGGGACCGACCTGCTCGCACTCCATGAGTCCATCGCCGGGATGCTCGCCAACCAGGGCGACTGGCGCCGCGCCTACGAGCACCTGCGCTCGGCGCTCGACCTGGCGCACGCCGGCAGCCTGCGCGACTCGCTGACCTCCAGTTACAACCGCCGCTACCTCGATCAGCACCTGCACGGCCTGCTCCGCGAACGGCAAGGCGGCATCGCCGTCGCGCTGATCGACCTCGACCTGTTCAAGCGGGTCAACGACACCTACGGGCACCTGGTCGGCGACCGGGTGCTCCGCCGCGTCGCCGGGCTGTTGCAGGAGGGACTGCCGCCCGGCGCGTTCTGCGCGCGGTACGGCGGCGAGGAATTCGCGCTGGTCATGCCGGACATCGACGCGCGGACCGCGGTACGGGTCGCCGAGGCGGCGCGGGCGCGCGTGGCCGATCACCAGTGGTCGAAGCTGCAGCCGGGGCTCAGCGTCACCATCAGCGTCGGCCTGGCCCATGAAAGCGGGCCTGGGCAGGGGCGCGCACTCGAGGCGGAACGGCAGCTGGTGCGTGCGGACACGCTCCTTTACGCCGCGAAACGGGCCGGGCGCAATATGGTCGCTTATCGGGACTGTGAGTCTGTCCACATCGTTAAACACCCTCAGTAACGAAAATCCCGACATTCGCCCTGCAGAACGCGACGATCTTCACCAGAACGTGGTGATCAACGTCAGGTGACGTACTGACGGTGAAAAAATTAGGGCCAGGGTGTCGTCAGGAACAACAGGTATCCGTACGATAACGAAAGGCCTGTACTGCTGAGTAAGCCTCAGCGGCCCCACTCACGACCGCTACGAGAGGAGACCGAGTGCCCGACGAGCGCAACGAAGGCACCGGTCAACGCTCTAGCGCGAACCCTCCGAGACGGCCGCGCGCCGATCGGCGCCGTTCGATGGAGGCCTCCGGCGGCATCAGTGTCTCGGACATGGTCGCGCGGCACACGGGTGAACGTCCGGTGTTCGCCCCGCCCGCTCCCGACGTGCCGCGACCGCCCCGGCGCGCCGTCACCCCCGAGCCGCCCGCGCGGCAGCCACGCCAGTCCGGCGCCCACCCGGTGCCCGGCGTCAGGGCGCCGCGTCAGCAGCGCCGCGTGCCCGGCACCGGCGAAGCGCCCGCCCGCCCCGCCATGCCGCCTGCCGCGCAGCCACCGCTGCCCCGGCGCCGCCCCGAACCCGAGGCGACCCAGATCGCCAAGCCCGCGCCTGCCAAGCCCGCTCCTGTCAAACCTCAGCGCCGTCCCGAGCCGGACGCCACCCAAGTCGCCCAGCCGGTGCGCAGGCCGCGACGTCCGGCCGCGCCGCGCCCGCCGGTCGAGACGCTGATGACCGACGAGCTCGACACCATCGACGAGCCGACCAGGCAGCGCCGCAAGATCGACCACACGCTCGCCCGCTTCTCCGCCGCGCACGATGAGTTGGAGCAGGAGGAGAACCGCAAGCGGGAACGCCGTGAGCGGCGCGCCGCCCGCCCCGCCGCGCTGCTCGAGCAGACGCGCACCGCGTTGCAGCGCGTCGTCGCGCCCTCGGCCGCCGAGCCGGTCGAAAAAGCCGAAAAGGCCGAAGAGAAGCCCGCGCAAACCCGCCTGCAGGAGAAGAAAGAGCGCAAGATCGAGCGGTCCGTCCTCATCGGCCGGATCGTCGCGATCGCGCTGGCCGCGATCGTGTTCGCGGGCACCGGCGCCGCCTGGGGCGCCAAGGTGTTCTTCGACCAGCAGTTCAAGTCGGTCTCCGCGCTCGACGAGAACTCCGCCGACATCCAGAACGCAGCCGGGCAGACCGGCGACGAGAACTTCCTCATGGTCGGTTCGGACTCACGCGACGGCGCGTCCGAAGAGGACGGCGTCGGCACCGCGAGTGGCACGCCGGGCGCGCGCTCCGACTCGGTGATGATCGCGCACATCCCGGCCGACCGGCAGCGGGTCGTGGTGATCTCCTTCCCGCGCGACCTCGAGATCTCACGGCCGGAGTGCAACCGCTTCGACCCCGCGACCTCCAAGTACAGCGAGGACAAGTCGCCGGCGCAGAAGATCGCGAAGCTGAACACCGCGTACGCCGTCGGCGGCCCGCAGTGCGTCACCAAGGTGATCCAGCAGATCACCGGCATGAAGATGACCCACTTCGTCGGCATCGACTTCAACGGCTTCAAGGACATGGTCGACGCGGTGCAGGGCGTCACCGTGCACACCGAGATCCCGATCGACGACACCACGCTCGGCATGGTCATCCCGGAGGCGGGCGACCACTCGATCAGTGGCGACCAGGCGCTGAACTTCGTGCGCGCCCGGCACGTCAAGGGCGACGTCACCTCGGACTACGGCCGGATCAAGCGGCAGCAGGAGTTCATCGGCGCGCTGCTCAAGAAGGTCATGTCCAAGGACGTGATGCTCGACGCGGGCAGGCTGACCGGCTTCGTCACCGCGTTCGCGAAGGCCACGTTCGGTGACAACATCGGCGTCGACCAGATGCTCACGCTGGCGCAGTCGATGAAGGGCGTCGATCCCGCCAAGATCAATTTCATGACCGTGCCGACGACCGGCATCTCGAACGGCCGCGGCAACGAGGTGCTGGTGCAGGGCAAGGCGGCCGCGGTGTTCAAGGCACTGATCGAGAACGCGCCGCTGCCCGACCCGAACAAGCCGGTCGAGGAAGCCGCCCCGCCGTCCACGCCCACGAAGTCCGCTGGCGGCTCCAAGAAATCCGCGACCACGGGCTAACCCCCTGTGACCTCGGGGAATTCGTTAAGCCGGGTTCACGTCCGGTTCACCCTGCGATGCGGCATTCGCGAATCACCGCACGTAAAGTGAGACCATGCGCGAGGCTTACCACGTCGAACTCGAACAGCTGGCCGTAAAGCTGGCTGCAATGTCACTTCAGGTCGCGGACGCCATGGAATTGGCGACCAAGGCGCTACTGGAGACGGATCTCAGCCTGGCGGAGCAGGTCATCAGCGGCGACTCCAAGGTCGACGACGCGCGGGCGGACTGCGAGGAGGCGGCGTACGCGCTGCTGGCGCTCCAGGCACCCGTCGCGACCGACCTGCGGACCGTGCTGGCCGCCATCCACGCGGCGGAGAGCCTGGAGCGGATGGGCGACCTGGCCCTGCACGTCGCCAAGGCCGCGCGCCGCCGTCACCCGGAAGCCGTGCTCCCGGATGACGTGAAGCCCTACTTCACCGAGATGGGCAAGGTCGCGGTCAAGCTGGCCAGGCAGGCCGAGACCGTCATCAAGACCAAGGACGTCGAGGCGGCCCGCACGCTCGAGGCCGACGACGACCAGGTCGACGACATCCACAAGCACCTGTTCACCGTGATCATGGACAAGAACTGGCCGCACGGCGTCGCCGCGGCCGTCGATGTCACGCTGCTGGGCCGGTTCTACGAACGCTTCGCCGACCACGCCGTCTCGGTCGCGCGCCGCATGGTCTTCGTGGTCACCGGTCGCATGCCGGGCTACGGCTCCGCCGAAGACCTGTAAAACGCGATAAAGCGGGCTTTATCCCGGAGTGGGATAAAGCCCGCTTTATCGCGTTGGGAGACTCAGCCGAAGCGGCCGGAGATGTAGTCCTCGGTCGCTTTTTCGTTGGGGTTGGAGAAGATCTTCTCCGTGTCGTTCAGCTCGATCAGGCGGCCGGGCTGGCCGACGCCCGCGAGGTTGAAGAACGCCGTCTGGTCCGAAACCCGGGCGGCCTGCTGCATGTTGTGAGTCACGATGACGATCGTGTACTCCTTCTTCAGCTCACCGATCAGGTCCTCGATCGCCAGCGTGGAGATCGGGTCCAGCGCGGAACACGGCTCGTCCATCAGCAGCACGTCCGGCTGCACCGCGATCGCGCGCGCGATGCACAGACGCTGCTGCTGACCACCGGAGAGACCGCCGCCCGGCTTGTTCAGCCGGTCCTTGACCTCGTTCCAGAGGTTCGCGCCACGCAGCGCGCGCTCGGCGATCTCGTCGAGCCGCTTCTTGTTCTTGGTACCGGCCAGCTTCAGGCCGGCGACCACGTTGTCCTTGATGGACATCGTGGGGAACGGGTTGGGGCGCTGGAACACCATGCCGATCGTGCGGCGCACCTGCACGGGGTCCACAGTGGACGAATAGATGTCCTCGCCGTCGAGCAGCACCTCGCCATCGACGCGCGCGCCGGGGATGACCTCGTGCATGCGGTTGAGGGTGCGGAGCACGGTCGACTTGCCACAGCCGGACGGGCCGATGAACGCGGTGACGTTACGCGGCGGCACCGAGAGCGTGACGCTGTCCACGGCGTGGAACTTGCCGTAGTAGATGTCTACGTCTTTGACGTCGATTCGCTTGGCCATGACTCACTTCTTCTTCGGGGCGACGAGGCGGGAGATCAGCGTGGCGAGCAGGTTGATCACCGCGATGATGAGCACCAGAGTCAGTGCGGCACCCCAGATGCGTTCGAAACCGACGCTGCCGGGGGTCATCGTGTTGGTGACGCGCTCGTTGTTCATCACCAGCGGCAGTGAGGCCTGCTCACCGCTGAAGATGTTCCAGTTGACGTAGCTGGAGTAGCCGACGAGCACCAGCAGCGGCGCGGTCTCACCCATGACACGGGCGAGCGCCATCATGATGCCGCCGATGATGCCGGACAGCGCCGTCGGCAGCACGATCTTCACGATCGTCTTCCACTTGGGCACGCCCAGCGCGTAGGACGCCTCGCGCAGGTCGTCGGGGACGATCCGGAGCATCTCCTCCGAGGACCGCACGACCACCGGGATCATCAGCAGTACCAAGGCGAGCGACACGGCGAAACCACTGCGCGGCAGGCCGAACGTGGTGATCCACAGTGCGTAGATGAACAGCGCGGCGACGATCGAGGGGACACCGGAGAGGATGTCGACCATGAACGTGGTGGTCTTCGCGAGCTTGCCCCGGCCGTACTCGACCAGGTAGATCGCGACGAACAGGCCGAGCGGCACGGCGATGACCGCGCAGACCAGGCCCTGCAGCAGGGTGCCGATGACCGCGTGCAGCACGCCGCCGCCGACCTCGTCGGACAGCACGTTCCCGAAGTCCTCGCCCCACCAGTTGGAGAACGGGATCCGGGTGATGCCGTTGACGATCACCGTGTACAGCACCCAGATCAGCGGCACGACGGCGATCAGGAACGACAGCCACACGAGCACGGTCGCGACGCCGTTCTTGGCCTTGCGCGCCAGGCCGACCTGCTGGAACGCGGGCGTCGACGCGGGCGCTTCGAGCGAAGTGGTCATCTCAGTCCACCTTCTTGGCGATGATGGACCTGGCCGCGAAGTTGACCAGGAAGGTCAGCAGGAAGAGCACGAGGCCCGCCGCGATGTACGCGCCCGCGGAGGTCACGTTGTTGAATTCGCTGTAGTTCGCGGCGATCTTGGACGCGAAGGTCGCGCCGCCGTCGAACACGCTCCAGGTGAAGTTCCGGCCGACCGGGATCAGCAGGATGACCGCCAGCGCGATCGTCTCGCCGAGCGCGCGGCCGAGGCCGAGCATCGAGGCGCCGATGTAGCCCGCCTTGCCGAACGGCAGGACCGTGGTCCGGATGACCTCCCAGCGCGTGGCGCCCAGCGCCAGCGCGCCCTCGATGTGCGGGGTCGGCGTCCGCTCGAACACCTCCCTGGTCAGCGAGGAGATGATCGGCAGCAGCATCACCGCGAGCACGACGCCCGCGGTGAAGATCGTGCCGCGCACGCTCGGCGCCACGTTGCCGGGCGCGAAGACCGGGATCCACGAGAACGTCTCGTTGATCCACTGCGAGAACGGCTCGATCGCAGGCGCCAGCACGAGGATGCCCCACAGGCCGAAGATGATCGACGGCACCGCGGCGAGCAGGTCGATGACGTAGGCGAACGCCCTGGCGAGGCGCTTGGGCGCGTACTGGGTCAGGAACAACGCGATGCCCAGCGAGACCGGCATGGCGATGATCAGCGCGACCAGCGAGGTGGCGACCGTGACCTGGAGCAGGTCCAGGATGCCGAACGACATGTTGTTCGGGTCGCCGGTCGACCAGCCGGAGGAGAACAGGAAGTTCGCGTTGTCGGCCTTGAGCGCCGGGATCGCCTGCACCAGCAGGAACAGCCCGATCAAGCCGATCAGTGCGACGACGAAGACGCCGGCGCCGGTGGTCAGGTTCTTGAAGACGCGGTCGCCGGGGCGCTGCTTCACCGCGGCCTTGGACCCCGGTTTCGGTGCCGAGGCCGGTGCTTGCTCCGAAATCGGGGCCTCCGGGGGGATGCGAGAGGACGGCGAACGCCCACCGGGGTCCCCGGTGGGCGTTCGCGTCGAAGTTGAGTCGGTCATCGACTTCTTCAGTCCAGCCTGTCGTGTGTTACGCGATGGCCTTGACGGCCTCGAGGACCTTCGTCTGCAGCGAGGACGGGATCGGGACGTAGCCCTTGTCCGACAGCGGCTTCTGACCATCGGTCGCGGCGACGTTCAGGAACGCCTTGACGGCCTTCGAGACGTTGGCGTCAGCGTACTTCGAGCAGACGATCTCATAGGTGGTCAGCAGCAGCGGGTAGGCGCCCGGGGTGTTGCTGGCGTAGATCCCGTCCAGGTCGAGGGCGAGGTCGTTCGTGCCCTCCTTCTTGAACTTCGCGGCGTCGAGCGCCTTGGCGACGTTGGCGGCGGAGAGCTCGACCGCACCCGAACCGCTGTCGAGCTGGGCGGCGGTCACGCCGTCCTTGGCGAACGCGCCCTCGACGTAGGTGATCGCACCGTCGGCGGCCTTGACGGCCTCGACGACACCGTTCGACTTGGCCGCGCCGTTGCCGACGCCGCCCTTGAACGCCTTGCCGTCACCCTGGGTCCAGGCGCCCTTGGAGGCGGCCTTCAGGTACTTCTGGAAGTTGTCCGTGGTGCCGGACTCGTCCGAGCGGGAGACGACCTGGATCGGCTTCGACGGCAGGGTCAGCGCCTCGTTGCCCTTGACGGCCTTGATGGCCGGGTCGTCCCAGGTCTTGATGCCGCCATTGAAGATCTTCGCGGTGACCTCGGGGGTCAGCACCAGCTTGTCGACGCCCTGGAGCTTGTAGGCGATCGCGACCGGGCCGACGACCAGCGGGAGGTTCCACGCGTCGCTGGCGCAGCGGGTCTTGGCGGCCTCCGCGTCGGCGCCCGAGAGCGGTGAGTCCGAACCGGCGAAGTCGACCTGGTTGGCGTTGAACTGCTTCACACCCGCGCCGGAACCGGTCGGGTTGTAGTTCACCTGCTGGCCGGCGCACTTCGCGGTGTACTTCTGCTTGAAGATCTCGACCGCGTTGTTCTGCGCGGACGAGCCTTCAGCGGACAGCGGGCTCTTGCCGCCGCACTCCACCTGGGCCGTGGCGTCACCGGCGGGCACGGCAGCCGACGAGCTGGTGCCGCTGTTCTTCGCCGCGGGGTCGGAACCACAGGCCACGAGCACGAGGGCGGCGCTCGCCACGATGCCGATCGCGCCCAACGGCCGCATGATCTTCACTGCATTTCCTCCAGCTGGAGAGTTTTCCTCAGGTCCGCGCGAACGTCTCGCCGCGCCGGAACCGGACATTAGGCAGCCGGAATGGACAGACGGTCCTGTCCAGGTGAACGGAAAGTGAACACCGCTTCGATGTGAGCAGTGCTACTCGTACCGAGAGATGGCCGTCACCTGCCCGTGACCTGCGTGAACGCCCTCAGTGACAGGGTGCTTGCGGTGTGCTAACCCGCGTATTGAACATCCACCGAAAAGCGCTGGAAACCAAGTTTGGAATAAACCGCCAAAGCCGGGGAATTGTCACCCTCGACATAAAGAATGATCTGCCGGAGACCGCGGTCGCGCAGATACCGCAAGCCTGCCAAGGTGAGTGCCTTGCCCAGTCCGCCGCCCTGCGCCGACGGGTCGACGCCGACCACGTACACCTCGCCGACCGGCTCGCCGCCGAAGCGTTTCGGATCGGCCGCGTGCACCTTGGTCCAGTGGAAGCCGACGACCTTGCCCTCGGCGTCCTCGGCGAGGAAGAAACCGTCGGGGTCGAACCAGGCCTTGTCCTCGGTGGCGCGCAGCTCGTCGACCGTCAGGCTGCCCTGCTCGGGGTGCCAGTCGAAAGCGCGGGCGTTGACGTCGATGACGGCCTGCTCGTCCTGGCCCTTCACGAAGGTCCGGAGCTTGATGGACTGCTCCGGCCAGTCCTTGACCTCGGTGTGCAGGATGAGCAGCTCGCGCGCGCGGACCAGGCCCTGGCGCGCGGCGATCGCGGCGGCGGCCGGGTGGTCGCCGTGTGCCCAGATGCGCAGCGGTCCCTTCACGCTCAGCGCCTGGACGAGCGAGCCGCCGTAGCCCTTGCGCCGGTGCTCCGGGTGCACGAACAGCTCGGCGACCTGGTTGCCGAACGCGTCGCCCGCGGTGTCGAGGTGCGCGTAGCCGACGAGCTCGCCGTCGACGCTCGCCAGCAGGTGCTTGCCACCCTGGAACGGGAAGCCGTCCTCGATCTCCGGCTTGCCGTCGACGTCGGCGACGGCCTTGAGCAGGTCGGTCACCCGCGCCTCGTCCGTGCCGAGTTCACTCACCCACACCGCGTTCAGCATGAGGCCAACCTACCGGGGCACACTGGGCGCATGCCGTTGAAAGCCAAGATCCGGAACGCCTGCAAGCCGTTCCTGCCGACGGGCGACGAGATCCGCTATCTCTTCCCGGCGAGCTCGACGGACTTCGGCGGTGAGCGGGCGGTCTCGTCCGTCGGCGGCGTCAACTTCCTGGTCGTGGTGACCGACCGGCGCATCGTGGTGATCGCGTCCAGTTACTGGCGGCGCTACAAGCCCAGCTCGGTGTGGGAGGTCTACCCGAGGTCGACCCGGCTCGGGCCGGTCGACATCCACCCGTCGTTCGGCCCGACCATCAGCTTCGGCGGGCTGGCGCTGGAAATCGACGAGGAGTACGTGTCCGTGATCCGCGCGGCCGACCTCGAAGTCGAAGGCGACCTGCCCGCGGACCCGCTGCCCGACCTCTGAGCTCGTGAGTGTTTTCGCCGGTTAGAACCGGCCGTACCACTCACGACCCTCTAGTGGGAGGTCAGCTCCGAGGTGTCGGCGGGAGCCTGGACCGGGAGCTTCGGCGCGGGGCCGCCGCTCTTGGACGGGCGCTCGAACTTGTAGCCGACGTTGCGGACGGTGCCGATCATCTGCTCGTGCTCGGGGCCGAGCTTCGCGCGCAGGCGCCGGACGTGGACGTCGACCGTGCGCGTGCCACCGAAGAAGTCGTAGCCCCAGACCTCCTGCAGCAGCTGGGCGCGGGTGAACACCCGGCCCGCGTGCTGCGCGAGGTACTTGAGCAGCTCGAACTCCTTGTACGTCAGCTCGAGCGTGCGCTTCTTCAGCCGCGCGGTGTAGGTGGCCTCGTCGATGACCAGCTCGCCGACCCGCAGTTCCGCGTCCACCTGGGACGTTCCGCCGTCGCGCGTGGTGGCCAGGCGCAGGCGGGCGTCGACCTCGGCGGGCCCGGCGGTGGGAAGAAGAATGTCGTCCATGCGCCATTCGGCGCTGACCGCGACCAGGCCGCCTTCGCTGACGACCGCGATGATGGGCGTCGAGCCGTCGTCGTCACCGGTACCCTTGAGCAACCGGCACAGGCTCTTGGCCGAGGCGAGGTCGCTGCGTGCGTCCAACAGGATGACGTCACGGTGACCGGCGTCGAGGAGCGCGGTGACCTCGGGTGCGCGCACACGCACGGTGTGCGGGAGCAGATCGAGAGCGGGCAGCACCGAGGTGGCATCCGCCTCGGGAGTAAGTACCAGAAGATCCAGGCTCATGCGCCCACACCGCCTTCACGTCAGTTACGTCGCCTCGAACACGTCGCTGGGTCGGTGCTAAGTGAGAATAGCGGGTGAACGCGAGAAAGACCTCCCCCCTGCCGGGTCCATCACACCTGGTGAGACCGTGGAGGCCAGTCGCAAGCGAGCAGATCGGACTAAATGGTGAGCAGGCCAGTAGCCCAGCAGGACCGCGCGATGGAGCAGCCGGCACCGCGGCGCAAGGGGCGCCGCGCCCGCAGGCTGATCATCATTTTCGTGGTGCTGGCCGCGATTCTGGTCGGCGCGGACTTCGGCATGGCCGCGTTCGCCGAGCACGAGATCTCGCAGAAGGCGCGGGAGCAGCTCAAGCTGACGGACGACCCGTCGGTGTCCATCAAGGGCTTCCCGTTCCTGACCCAGGCGCTCGGCGGTGACTACGGTCACATCTCCGTCTACGCCTCCGGTGTCCCGGTGAACGACAAACTGCGTGACGTCGAACTGAACGCCGAGCTCTACGACGTCATCGCGCCGCTGAGCGACGTGCTGAACGGCAACACCAAGTCGATCACCATCGGCAAGCTCGACGGCCAGGTCACGCTGAAGGCCAGCGACATCGCGCGCATCGCGCCGCTGGACAAGATCGAGAACCTGCGGATCGACCCGTCCAGCGAGGAGTACGTCGAGACCGGCGTCGACACCAAGAAGAAGGACACCACCACGACCAACGCCGATGGCTCCGAGGTCACCGACGACGCCAAGGCCGGCGTCCGGATGTCGGGTGAGCTGCAGATCGCCGGTCAGAAGGTGGAGATCTTCTGCTTCGCGATGATCGAGCTGAAGGACGGCGCGATCACGTTCGCGCCGAAGCGGCTGCAGTACGGGAATGACAAGGAGACCACCGTCGTTGAGGACATCGTCCAGGCGAAGTTCCTGAAGTCGTTCGAAGCGACCGTGAAGCCGGGCGACCTGCCGTTCCAGGTCAAGCCGACCGGGGTGAAGGTCAATCCGGGCTCGGTGACCATCAAGGGCGAGATGCGCGACGTGACGTTCGCGGGATTGCCGGTGAAGGGGAAGTAAGTGACCGGGGTGTGGGTGCTGCTGGGCACGCTGGTGCTCGGCGCGGTGGCCGGTCTCGTGCTGCGCGCCCGCAACGGCCGGATCAGTGCCGCCCGCACCCATGACCTTCCCGAGGTGGTCGCCGCGGCGCTGGACCCGGCGGCCTCGGTGACCCTGGTCCAGATCTCGACCACTTTCTGCGCGCCCTGCCGTCACACGCGAGTGATCCTGTCGAACCTCGCGGAGAAGACTCCCGGCTTGCGTCACGTCGACCTCGACGTCACCGAACAGCCCGAGGTCGCGCACGCTTTGTCTGTTTTGCGAACCCCGACGACCCTCGCGTTGGCTTCTGACGGCCACGAGCTGCTTCGTGTCGGTGGTGTTCCGAAAGCCGCTGACCTGCTGGAAGCGCTCAAGCCCTACCTCGATCTCTCGAATTCTGGGATGCATCCCAAGGAATGAACGCTGTTCCCACAGTGAGGGAGCACTAGGTAGGGTCGACGCCGTGAACAGGCGCCTCCTCTTGACGCAACGCCGCGCGGTTGATCTCTGCCGCGTGCGGAGCAGCCTGTGTCCGGCTTGGCGGGCACAGCGCTAGAGCGCGCCCGCGTATCCCTGGTTTTTCGGTGTGTACAAGCACGTCCAATTCAGGAGATGACATGTCAGCAGGACCGGCCGTGGACCCGCGTGGGCCCAGGTTCCAGGCGATTCTGACGACGATCGTGCTCGCGGTGGTGCTCATCACGCAGTGGTGGCCGCTGCTCGCGGCGCAGACCGTGGTCTTCGCGATCGGCGCCTTCATCGGGCTCAAGCAGTCTCCGTACGCGCTGATCTACCGGACGCTGGTCGCGCCGAGACTGAAGCCGTCGGCCGAGCGTGAGGACGCGGCGCCGCTGCGGTTCGCGCAGTCCGTCGGGTTCGTGTTCGCGCTGGTCGGCACGATCGGGTTCGTCACCGGACTGACCGTGCTCGGCATCGTGGCGACGGCGTTCGCCCTGTTCGCAGCCTTCCTCAACGCCGCTTTCAACTTCTGCCTCGGGTGCGAGATGTACCTGCTGCTCAAGCGGTTCAGCCCCACCACCTCAGCTTCGTAGACCTCACACCCAAGAAAGAGAGAGCCGCTCCATGAGCCGTGAAGACGTCCTGGTCACCACCCAGTGGGCCGAGGAGAATCTGGACACCCCCGGCGTCGTGTTCGCCGAGGTCGACGAAGACACCACCGCCTACGACAACGGGCACATCCGCGGCGCGGTCAAGTTCGACTGGCGCAAGGACCTGCAGGATGGTGTCCGCCGCGACTTCGTCAACAAGGAAGGCTTCGAGAAGCTGCTCTCCGAGAAGGGCATCTCGAACGACGACCGCGTGATCCTCTACGGCGGCAACAACAACTGGTTCGCCGCGTACGCGTACTGGTACTTCAAGCTCTACGGCCACGAGAACGTCCAGCTGCTCGACGGCGGCCGCAAGAAGTGGGAGCTCGACGGCCGCGAGCTGAACTCCGACGAGGTCAAGCGCGCCGCGACCGACTACAAGGCGCAGGAGCAGGACCTCTCCATTCGTGCCTTCCGCGACGAGGTCGTGGCTGCCATCGGCGCCAGCAACTTCGTCGACGTGCGCTCGCCGGACGAGTTCTCCGGCAAGCTGCTCGCCCCGGCGCACCTGCCGCAGGAGCAGTCCCAGGTCCCCGGCCACATCCCCGGCGCGCTGAACGTGCCGTGGGCCAAGGTCGCCAACGAGGACGGGACCTTCAAGACCGAGGACGAGATCAAGGAGCTGTACTCGGACGAGGGCCTCGACGAGTCGAAGTCCACGATCGCGTACTGCCGCATCGGGGAGCGCTCGTCCATCGCGTGGTTCGCGCTGCACGAGCTCCTCGGCTACTCGGATGTCAAGAACTACGACGGTTCATGGACGGAATACGGCTCGCTGGTCGGCGTGCCCGTTGAGTTGGGAGCGAAGTAATGGCGGACGACAGCTGCGGCGCACCGGCACAGACGGCCACCCCGGCCGACTACGACACCAAGGGCCAGGTCGTGCTGGCGGGCAAGGTGACGTCCTCGGACGCGCCGCTGGGCGGAGCCTTCGTCCGCCTGCTCGACGGCAACGGCGATTTCACCGGCGAGGTCGTCTCCTCGGCCGACGGTGACTTCCGCTTCTACGCGGCGCCCGGCAACTGGACCGTCCGCGCCCTGCACCGCAGCGGCAACGGCGAGGCCTCGGTCACCGCCTCCGGCCCCGGCGTCCACCAGCTCGCCATCGCAGTCGCCTAGCACCTCGTAAAAGCCCGAAAGCCACTTTCGTCAGGTCTCATCTGACGAAAGTGGCTTTCGGGCTTTCAGACCTGACGAAAGTGGCTTTCGGGGCTCGACGTGCTGTACCCAAGCCCACAGGGCCGGGGCGGGCGGGGCGGGCTATTCTGCGAAGCGTGGAAATCCTGTTTACGAGCCTGCTCGTCTTGGCCGGCCTGGTGATCACCTGGTTCGCCGTGTACGTCGTCTACCGGCTGTACTCGGACCAGCGCTGACCTATGTCCAGCGGTGACGAGGCCATTCAGGCCGCGGAGAAGCGCGCGGAGACCACCCGCCTGCGCAATGTCCCCCAGTTCGACGATCTGCCCATCCCGGCGGACACCGCGAACCTGCGCGAGGGACCGAACCTCAACGACGCGTGCCTCGCGCTGCTGCCGCTCGTCGGCGTGTGGCGCGGCGAGGGTGAGATCGACTACCCGACCATCGAGGGCCCGTACCGGTTCGCGATGCAGCTCACGATCTCGCACGACGGCAGGCCGTTCCTGATCCACGAAGCCCGGTCCTGGCTGCTGGACGAGGACGGCAACGTCATCCGCCCGGCCGCCCGCGAGAGCGGCTTCTGGCGTCCGCAGGCCGATGACACCATCGAGCTGCTGCTGGCGCACAACACCGGCATCCTCGAGCTGTTCTACGGCGCCACCCGCGGCCAGGCCTCCTGGGAGCTCGGCACCGACGCGGTCGTGCGGAGCTCGACGGCCAAAGAGGTCACCGGCGCGCAGCGGCTGTACGGGATCGTCAACAACGGCGACCTCGGGTACGTCGAGGAGCGCGCCATGGTCGGCCAGCCGATGCAGCCGCACGCCTCCGCACTGCTGAAGCGGGTTGTCGGTTAAATAGTCGCCATGCGGTGGCGACGGTGCGGCGAGCACGGGGCTTTGCTCGAATGCGAGTCGCTGGAGCAGGCGATGGCCGCGCGCGCGGCCGTCGAGGCCGCCCGACCGTCCGATGTGGTCGAACTCGTGCCCGGCGCGCGGACCCTACTCGTCGAAGCCCGTCCCGGTTCGCGAGCGCTCGACGAGGTACGCGCGCTCGTCGAAGACCTGACGCGTCCGCCTGCCACCGAAATCCGTGAGATCACCATCGAAGTGGTCTACGACGGCGAGGATCTCGAACTCGTCGCGCGCGACGCCGGGATCTCCACCCAAGAAGTCGTCGAGCTGCACACCGGCGCCGAGTACACAGTGGCCTTCACCGGCTTCGCGCCGGGATTCGGTTACCTCACCGGACTTCCCGAGCCGCTCCAGCAGTCCAGATTGGACACTTCGCGGACGCGTGTGCCCGCCGGATCCGTTGGGGTCGCGGGTGAATTCACCGGGATCTATCCGCGCGAGTCGCCGGGCGGCTGGCGGTTGATCGGGCGGTCCGACACGGTCCTGTTCGACCAGCACGCCGAGCGGCCGTCGTTGCTCGCGCCCGGCGACCGCGTGCGGTTCCGGAGCGTGCGGTGAGGGGGATCGAAATCCTCGATCCCGGGCCGCACGCGTTGATCCAGGACCTCGGCAGGCCCGGCCACGCCCACCTCGGCGTGCCGCCGTCCGGCGCGCTGGACGCGCCCGCGCTGCGGCTGGCGAACCGGCTGGTCGGCAACGACGAGTCGGCCGCCGGCGTCGAATGCCTGCTCGGCGGGCTGACGCTCAAGGCACGCGTTCCGTGCACGGTCGCGGTGACCGGCCCGCCCGTCGACGTGAGCCCAGGCTGCTCGCACATGCCGCTGTTCCTCAAGCCAGGACAGACGCTGAGCATCGGCACGCCCGCGACCGGGCTCCGCAGCTACCTCGCCGTCTCGGGCGGCCTGACGGTCGAACCGGCGCTCGGCAGCCGGTCGCGAGACGTCCTGTCCGCCATCGGCCCCGAGCCGCTCAAGGCAGGCGACGTCCTGCCGCTCGGCGAGCCGGGCGTCCCGTGCGGCTGGGACGTGATCCGGCCCGCCGTCGCTCCGCCGGAGCTGATCGTCCCGGTGACGCTCGGGCCGCGCGACGACTGGTTCGACGACCCCGCCGGGAGCCTCGCGAAGGCGTGGACGGTGACGTCCGAGTCGAACCGGGTCGGACTCCGTTTCGAGGGGAAATCGTTGCGCCGAGCGGGTGAAATCGTCGAATTGCCCAGTGAGGGGGTCCTCACCGGGGCCATCCAGGTGCCCCCGAGCGGGCTACCAGTGCTTTTCCTCGCCGATCATCCGACAACGGGCGGCTATCCGGTCGTCGCGGTGGCCGCCAGGGGCGCACTGAGCGCTCTCGGGCAGGCACGCCCTGGAACCACAGTGCGGTTCCGTCCGTCCTGATGATTGTGGAACGAGTATCGGTCTCCGGCGGCAGCGGCACCATCAACGCGGACGGCAAGGTCGTCCGGCCGGAGCTTCAGCAAGCACTGCGCATCGCACTGGCGACCGGCCAGTTACGGCGCCCGCTGAGCGCCACCCTGCGCCCGCTGCTCGACCTGCTCGCCGACGGCGATTACGAGCTGCACGGACCCGAGCCGCTCGCCGACGGCGTCGACCTGGTCCCGACCGGTGACTGGCCGCCGTCCGACGAGGCACGCGTGACGTACTACCGGACCGCGATCCGCACCCACCACAAGCCGGTCGCGGTGCTGCTGCACTCCGGTGACCAGGTGTTCATCGTCGACGGGCACCACAAGATCGCCGCGTACCGCGCGGAAGGCGCGCAGCCGACGACCGTGCGCCTGGTCGTGAACTAGTACTCGCCCTCGTAAGCCGCCATCAGCTCGCCGTAGACGGCCTTGGAGTCGGGCAGCGCGCGGTCGTCGACCGTGTGGATCCGGGTCAGCTTGCGGACCGACGAGGCCATGAAGAGGCCCTCGGCTTCGTAAAGGTCCTCGATGCGCAGCGGCTCGTACTTGACCGTCCAGCCCGCCTTCTCCGCGCTGCGGAAGAGCGCGGCCTGCGTCGTGCCCGGCAGGATGCCGATGTCGGACGGCGGCGTGTAAAGCGTGCGGCCGCGCACGAGCACCACCGTCGACGTCGGGCCTTCGAAGATCGAACCGTCGGCGGCGGTGAAAATCACATCATCCGCGCCGCGGCGCTTCGCCTCGCGGATCGCCGCCATGTTGAAGCTGTACGACATCGTCTTCGCGCCCAGCAGCAGCCACGGCGCGCGCTCGGCGAGCCCGGGGTCGATGCCGCGGTCGAGGGTGATGACCGACACACCCTCCGCGCGGGCGCGCAACACCTTCGGGTCGACCTCGTTGGCGAGCGCGAAAGCGGTCGGGGTGGCGCTCGGGTCACCCTCGATTCCCCTGGTGCAGACCAGTTTCAGCACGAATTCGGGGCTGCCCGACCACTCGCCGATGACCTGGTCGCAGAGCCTTTCCCAGGCCGCGATCTCGATCGGCGGCAGGTCCAGCATGGCCGCGGAGCGCGCCAGCCGGTCCAGATGCGGACCCAGCTCACGCGGTTTCCCGCCGGTCACCAGCACGGTTTCGAACACGCCGTCACCACGCAGGAGCCCCAGGTCGTCGACGCGAATCTGGGGTGCGTCGGGTGCGGCAAGGGTCCCATCGAGAAAGGCGAGCACGCGCATAACTCACCACGCTACCCAGTCACCCCTAATATCGGACGTATGCCCTATCAGTCACCACTGCTCGAACTGCGGGGATCCATCGCCGCGCCCGACGGCCACCCGGAGGCAGGCGTCCCGTGGCACTGGGGTGACCCGTTCGCCGAGCAGCGCACGGCCAGCCGCGGCGCCGCGGTGGTCGACCGGTCACACCGCGAGCTGATCGCGGTCACCGGCGACGAGCGGCTTTCGTGGCTGCACCTGGTCATCTCCCAGCACATGACCGAGTTGCCGGCAGGCGCGGCCACCGAGGCGCTGGTGCTGGATTCGCAAGGCCGGGTCGAGACCCACATGGCGGTCGCGTACGACGGCGAAACCGTGTGGCTGGACACCGACCCCGGCCCGCTGGTCACCAGCGCGCTGCCCTCCGGCGGCAAGCAGACGCTGCTCCAGTACCTCGAGGCCATGAAGTTCTGGTCCAAAGTAGACATCCGCGATGTCACGGCGGACTTCGCGCTGCTGACCGTGCTCGGCCCCGAAGCCGAGCGTGTGCTGTCCACTGTGGATGTTGAGCTCACCCGAGATGTGGTCTCGCTGCCGGGAGGCGGCTTCGCGCGGCGGATGCCGTGGCCCGGCAAGTCCAGCGTCGACCTGGTGGTGCCGCGTGCGGAACTCGCCGACTGGTGGGGCAAGGTGACCGACGCGGGCGCGCGCCCGGTCGGCAGCTGGGCGTTCGACGCGCTGCGCGTCGAGTCGCTGCACGCGAGGATCGGTGTCGACACCGATGACCGCACGATTCCCCACGAGGTCAACTGGATCGGCTCGGCCGCGCACGTCGCGAAGGGCTGTTACCGGGGACAGGAGACCGTTTCGAAGGTGCACAACGTCGGCAGGCCGCCGCGCAACATGGTGCTGCTGCATTTGGACGGTTCCCCGGAGATCGCGCCGGAGACCGGTGATCCCGTGGTGCTCGGCGAGCGCACGGTCGGCCGGGTCGGCAGCGTGGTCCAGCATCACGAGCTCGGCCCGATCGCGCTGGCGTTGGTCAAGCGGTCCACCACGGTCGGCTCGGAATTGCTCGCCGGGGCCGCAGATCGCCAAGTGCAAGCTGCAATCGACCCGGATTCGGTGCCCGCGGAGGGCGCCGCACCCGGCCGCGAAGCCGCCCAGAGGCTTCGGGGCTAGCGAATTAGACCGACGTATAGCAGGATGTCAAGGTGATCGAAGTCCGGCCCGGTGGGCGCCGACGGATCGACCGCGTACTGGCCGAAGGCTACGTGCGCAACCTCGCTGAGTTGCCGCTGACCGAATTGCGCGCGCGCAGAGACGAAGCGGCACAGGAGGAAACCGACCTCTCGTACCTGCGCAGACTGCTGCACGCCCGGATCGACATCGTGCGTGCCGAACAACAGCGCCGCAGTTCCGGCGGGGAAACCAGCATCGTCGACCAGCTGGCTTCGATACTCGCTGACAACGCTGTCTCCTCGTCGCCGCGGCAAGGCCGCCACCAGCAGCTGGAGCCGTCGCGGGCCGGTGAGCACCGGCGGCACGCCGAGGCGCTGGTCGGCGACGTCGACCTCTCGGACGTCAGCTCGCTGAGCGAGGAGCGGCTCGAAGGCGCGCTGAAGACCTACACCGAGGCCGAGTCGCAGGTGTCGCTGCGCAGGCGCGAGGTGCAGTCGGTGATGGACACGATCAACGGCGAGATCGCCGCGCGGTACCGCAGCGGCACTGCTTCGGTGGACGAGCTGATCAGCCGCGAGCGCGGCAGGACCGACGAAGGAGCGTAGTGAGCAATCCCGTGCTGGTGGAGGTTGTGCGCTCGGAGGTCGTGGAAAGCGTTCATCGCGGTGCGCTGGTCGTGACGAACCCCGACGGTTCGGTCCGCCTGGCGGTCGGCGACGTCGAGCGGCCGATCTACCCGCGCTCGTCGAACAAGCCGTTCCAGGCGCTCGGGATGCTGCGCGCCGGTCTCGACGTCGACGACGAGGACCTGGCGTTCGCAGCGGGCTCGCACAACGGCGAGCCGAAGCACGTCGAGCGGACGCTGGCGCTGCTGGAGCGGGCCGGTCTCGACCAGTCCGCGCTGATCTGCCCGTCGGCGTACCCGATGCACGAGACGAGCAAGCTCGCCGCCATCTTCGCGCGCAAGGGCGCGAGCAAGGCGGCCATGAACTGCTCCGGCAAACACGCCGCGATGCTGCTGACCTGCGTTCAGCGTGACATGCCGACCGAGGGTTACGAGACCGTCGAACACGACTTGCAGAAGGTCATCGCGGCGACGTTCCCGGACGTGACGGGCGAGCCCGTCGCGGCGACCGGCGTCGACGGCTGCGGCCTGCCGCTCGCGGCCTTCTCGCTGACCGGCCTGGCCCGCGCTTTCGGCCGCCTGGTCACCTCGCCCTACCTGGAAGAGCGCCGCGTCGCGGACGCGATGCGCGCGCACCCGTGGCAGGTCGCGGGCACCGGCCGCGAGGACACGGTCCTGATGCAGGCCGTCGACGGCCTGCTGGCCAAGGGCGGCGCCGAGGGCGTCCACGCGATCTCACTGGCCGACGGAACCGCGGTCGCGCTGAAGATCGACGACGGCGCCCAGCGCGCCCGCCCACCGCTCCTGGTCGCCGCCCTGCGCGCGCTCGGCGCACTGCCCTCGGACAACGCCGCGCTCGACCGCATGGGCCGCGGCCACGGCGAGGTCTTCGGCGGCGGCCGCCCAGTAGGCGAACTCCGCGTCCCCGCCTCAGTCCTGGCCCCCCTCTAGCCGGTCAAAGCCCGAAAGTGGCTTTCGTCAGGTCTTATCTGACGAAAGTGGCTTTCGGGCTTTCTAACCTGACGAAAGTGGCTTTCGGGCTTTGGCGGCGGGGTGGGGTCAGTTGAAGCGCTCGCGGGCGGCCAGTTCGCCCCAGTACTCGCGCAGGTCGGTGAAGAGTTCGGCGAGCTCTTCGACGTTGCCGGAGCGGAGGGCTTCGAGGATGCCGTGGACCTCATCGGCCGTGGTGTCCGTCTCGAGGATCGGGTCGGCGATCATCTGGACGATGCCGCCGTAGTCGAGCTCGACCGCGGACTTGGCGTTGAAGCTCTCCAGCCACCGGCTGGTGTCGGCGAGGATCCGGGCCGGGCCGGAGTCGCCGAGGGTGTTCTCGACCAGCGAGTGCGCCTCGGTGACGCGGGCGCGGGCCTCGGCCATCGTGGTGCGCCAGGACAGCTCGCGGGCGGGGTCGTGGCGGCCGGTGCCGAGGGTGAGGCGGCGTTCGTCCGGCTCGATCAGCGCGAACCACGGTAGCGGGACCGTCCAGGTCGTCGACAGCACGTGGACCACCGGGCGGTGCGAGCCGCTCAGCGCGGCCTTCGCGCGGGTGCGGACGCGGTCGGCGGTCATACCGCCCGAGTCGAGCACCGAGTTCATCAGCGCGGGGTGCGCGTCGGACATGAAGCTGACGAGCGCCGCGGCCGAGCGGGCGCGGAGTTCGAGCGGGCAGACGAGCGGCTCGGAGCCGAGCCCGGACGGCACCTCGGCCTCGTCGAGCACCAGCACGTCGGTGGTCGTGCTGGGGGCCGCGCGGCCGTCGGCCAGCTCGGCCGGGAGCAGGCGACTTGGCGAAGTGATCTGTGATCTAAGCCACATCGACTGCTCGCGCTCGCCGGCCGCCGATCGGCTCAGCTGTGCCGCCTCCACCGCTTGGACCAGCAGCTTGTCGGGCGGATCGCCGAACGCGGACAGCGGTTCGTACACCCTGAGGTAGGACACGAACGGTCGCAGCACCTGTGAATCGTGGCACGCCCACCTGCGACGATCCGCACCGACCGGCCGGTGGAGCGTGAATCACTCCGGAGGTGTCATGTCCGGCACACGAAGCCACGTCGCATCGCACCCCCGGGACACGGTATGTTGTCCGCAGGAAATAGTTGTCGAGAGATGCGGGGCCGCCGATTTCCCCCGGCCGCCCCGCCCCTGTGCGAGGGGGTCGAGCCATGGGGCGCGGCCGGGCTAAGGCTAAGCAGACGAAGGTGGCTAGGGAGCTCAAGTACAGCTCCCATGAGACCGACTTCGACGCTTTGCAGCGCGAGCTGTCCAGTAGTTCCTCGGATGACCACCGCGAGGACAAACAAGACGGCGAGGACGACCCGTACTCAGACGACGGGTACGACGACTACCGTCGTTGACCACGTTGAACACGCGAGGGCAGGCTCAGGCCGACCCTCGCGTGTCTCGTGCTGTCCGTCTTCGCCGTCATAAGGCAAGGGAGAGACCGTGGCAGACATCCAACGGGTAGGCGTGATCGGCGCGGGCCTGATGGGCTCGGGCATCGCCGAGGTGCACGCCAAGGCCGGTCTGGATGTGACCGTCACCGAGGTGAGCCAGCCCGCGCTCGACGCCGGGCGGGCTCGCATCGAAAAGTCGCTGCAGCGCGGCGTCAAGAACGGCAAGGTGTCCGCCGAGGACGCCGAAGCCGCGCTCGGCAGGCTGCACTTCACCACCGAGCTGGAGTCGTTCGCCGATCGTGACCTGGTCATCGAGGCCATCCTCGAGCAGGAGCAGGCCAAGGTCGACGTCTTCCGCCAGCTCGACAAGATCGTCCAGCGCGAGGACGCCGTGTTCGCCTCGAACACGTCGTCCATCCCGATCATGAAGCTCGGCATGGCCACCAGCCGTCCGCAGCAGGTCGTCGGCATCCACTTCTTCAACCCGGTGCCGGTGCTGCCGCTGGTCGAGCTGGTCCCGTCGCTGCTCACCGGCGACGACACGATCAAGCGCGCCGAGGGCCACGCGACCGGCGCGCTCGGCAAGACGGTGATCCGCTCGCAGGACCGGGCCGGGTTCATCGTGAACTCGCTGCTCGTGCCGTACCTGCTGTCGGCGATCCGGATGATCGAGTCCGGGTTCGCGTCCGCCGAGGACATCGACCGCGGCATGGAGCTCGGCACCGCGCACCCGATGGGCCCGCTGCGGTTGTCCGACCTCATCGGCCTCGACACGGTCAAGGCCATCGCGGACTCGATGTACGCGGAGTTCAAGGAGCCGCTGTACTCGTCGCCGCCGCTGCTGCTGCGCATGGTCGACGCCGGGCTGCTCGGCAAGAAGACCGGTCGCGGGTTCTACCAGTACTCCTGAGCAACTTTCGTCGACGGCCGCGGCAACGTTCGCGGCTGTCGGCGCAACCACGCCCGCCGGTTCACTGGGCGCATGATCGAACACACCCGACGTGCCGCGCTGCTGACCGGGGCTCTTTCGCTGGCGGCCGCCGGCACCGCGCAGGCCACTCCTGACCGTCGCGTGCCGACCTTCGTGTTCGCCGCGGGCGCCAACGGCTCGGCCGGTATCCCGAACGAACTCGTGCTGCGCGGGCATCGCTGTGTCGGCGTCGACCTGCCGGGGCAGCGGACCACGGACGCCCAGTTCCGGCTCTCGTATCAGGCGCCGCAGGACCTCGCGGCGTTCGCGGCCGAGCGGTCGCCGCTGGCCGGGGTGACCTACGCCGATCAGATCCGCGCGACCGTCGAGGTCGTGCGGCGTGCCGCGCGGTTCGGGCCGGTCGTGCTGGTCGGCGCGAGCATCGGCGGCGCGACGATCAGCCTCATCGCGAACGAGGTGCCGCACCTGATCGACCTGCTCGTCTACGACACGGCGTTCTGCTGCGTCGACCTGGCGACCCCGGACGAGTACATGGCCACGCCGGAGGCCGCCACGACCGAGGCGTTGGCGCTCTTGGGCATCGCCGTCGGGGACCCGGCCATGATCGGTGCCTCGCGCTCGAACTGGCGGACCGCCGACCCGAAGCAGCTCGCGGACCTCAAGAGCGCGCTCATGGCGGACGGCACCGACGCGGAGTTCTTCGCGTTCCTCAACAGCGTGGCCCCCGACGAGCTGCTGACCAAGGGCGCGACGGACGCGCGAGGCAGGCTCTCGACCTGGGGCCGCGTGCCGCGGGTCTACATCAGGCACCTGAAGGACCGGCTGGTGCCGCTTCCCTTGCAGGACCGGATGATCCGCGAGGCCGACAAAGCGACCCCGCGCAACAGGTTCCGCGTGTTCGACCTCGACACCGGGCACGTCTCCAACGCGGCGAGCCAGGCGAGGTACCTCGACATCCTGGACGGGCTAGGCCGAAAGACCCCATGAGGTCAGCAGGCCGAACAGCTGCTCGCGTTCGTCGCCGGTGAGCAGGCGGCTCGGCGGGCGGACGTCCGGGCGGCACAGGCCGAGGTGCGCGAGCGCGTCCTTGACGACGCTGACGTTGTTCGCGTTCCCGTTGGCCGCGCGCATCTCCTCGAAGCGGCGGATCTTCTCCCAGACGGACATCGCGGCCGGGTAGTCGCCGGAGTGCAGCGAGCGGAGCATGCTCAGTGAGATCTCCGGGTCGACGTTGACCAGCCCGGAAGTGAAGCCGGTCGCCCCGGCCGCGAAGTACCCCGGCGCGTAGAGCTCGGCGAGGCCCGCCACCCAGACGAAGCGGTCGAAGCCCGCGTCGCGGGCGACCGAGGCGAAGCGGACCACGTCGGGCACCGCGTACTTGATGCCGATGACGTTCGGCGCCACCTCGCCGAGCCGCGCGAGCTGGGCGCCGGTGGTCGCCGGGTTGCGGACGTAGAGCACGACGCCGAGCTCGGGGACAGCGGCGGCGATCGCGCGGTGGTACTCGACCCAGCCGTCGGCCGAGACGTACGGGTGCACCGGCTGGTGGATCATGATCATGTCGGCGCCGCAGGAGGCCGCGTGCTGGGCCGCGCGCACCGCGGTGGTCACGTCATGGCCGACGCCCGCGAGCACGGACGCCCTGCCGTCGACGGCCTTGACGGTGATCTCCAGGCAGGACCGGGCTTCCTGCTCGTCGAGCGCGTAGAACTCGCCGGTGTTGCCGTTGGGCGTGATCACCTCGATGCCACCTGCGACCAGGCGGTCCACCAGCTTGGCGTAGGTCTCCGGCTCGACCGCTCCTTGGTCGTCGAAGGGGGTCACCGGGATGGCGACCACGCCGGAAAGCCGCCTGATCTGCACTGCGAAGCTCATCGCACTCCCTTGTCGTCACCAGCCCGCTCGCCCGGAAGCTCGAAGGCGACCCGGTCGATGAAATCCGTTATGTGCTTGCGCAGCAGGTGCTCGGCCTGCTTCGCGTTTCCCTGCTCGGCGGCGTTGAGGATCGCGAGGTGCTCGGCGGCCTCGCCCTTCCAGGTGGGGCTGATGCCCCAGCCGGTGACCGTGATCAGCGCGGCCTGGTCGCGCAGGCCGTCGAGGATCTCGACCATCAGCGGGTTTCCGCACTCCGCGTACAGCGCGCGGTGGAACAGCCGGTTGGTCTGGCTGGCGTGCGCGCGGTCGGCCGCGCCGGTGCCGGAGGCGACCTCGCCGAGTACGTGGCGTGCCTCGCTGAAGTCGGCGCCGTTTTCGACAGCGCGGCGCACGGCTTCCGGCTCCAGCATCGCGCGCAGGTCGTAGACGGCGTACGCGACTTCGGCGTCGATGACGCGGACGGAGGCCCCCTTGTACGTGCTCATCGTGACCAGTCCGGAACCGGCCAGCAGCCGCAACGCCTCGCGCACCGGGGTCTTCGACACTCCGAGCTGCGCGCCGATCTCGCTTTCCACCAGTGTCTCGCCAGGGGCGAGCTCGCCGCTCAAGATCGATTCCTTGATGGCGTCGCGGACGAAGTCGGTGCGTGAGATCGGTGGAGAAGCCCTCCGGAACGAAGAAGTTCTCGCCACTGGCATGTCCGATCTGATATACGATGCGACATACAACATTACCATGGACAAGGGAGTGGCCATGCAACGTCGCAGTGGCTCGCGGATCCGGACTGCGCTGGTGGCGATAGGGCTGGTCGCGGGCCTAACGGCGGCTTGCGGCGCTCCCGGCGGGGACGCGCCGCAGCCTGCCGACTCGAAGGCGGTCCCGGACAAGCCGAGCAAGCCGGTCGAACTCAACATCCTCGACATCGCGGGCAATCTGCAGCTCACCAAGCAGATGATCGAGAACTTCAAGACCGCGCACCCGGACATCATCAGCAAGGTCAACTACACGACCGCGCCCGCGCCGCAGATGGCGGGCAAGCTCAAGGCCGAGCAGGACGGCGGCGTCGCGCAGACGCACCTCGTGCTCAGCGGCACCGACGGGCTGTCCGCAGGCATCTCGAACAACGTGCTCGCCAAGGTGCTGCCGGACTTCGAGAGCCGGTTCCCGAACCTGATGCAGAACTACCAGGAGCCCGCGGCCAAGATGCAGGAGCTGGCCGACGGCTACGGCATCGAGGTCGTCTACTACCCGTCCGGCCCGCTGCTGGAGTTCAACCCGGCCGCCGTGCCTGCCTCGCCCGCTTCGCCTGACGAGCTGCTGGCCTGGGCGAAGGCGCACCCGGAGAAGTTCCAGTACGCGAACCCGGCCAACTCCGGCCCCGGCCGCACCTTCCTGATGGGCCTGCCGTACCTGCTCGGCGACAAGGACCCGAAGGACCCCGAGGCGGGCTGGGACAAGACCTGGGCGTTCCTGCAGGAGCTGGGCAAGTACGTGAAGTACTACCCGTCCGGCACCACCGAGGTCATGAAGAACCTCGCCTCCGGCTCGGTGGACATGGTCATGTCGACCACCGGCTGGGACATCAACCCGCGCAAGCTCGGCACCGTCCCGAACACCGTCAAGACCGGCGTCATGCAGCCGATGACCTGGGTGACCGACGCGCAGTATGCGCTGATCCCCAAGGGACTTTCGCCGGACCAGACCTCGGCGATCCTCGCGCTGGTCAAGTGGATGCTGCAGCCGGACCAGCAGGCGATCGCGTTCGACGACGGCTACTTCTACCCCGGCCCTGCCGTCAAGGACGTCAAGATCGAGATGGCGCCGCAGAAGAGCCAGGACACCATCAAGCAGTTCGGGCGTCCCGAGTACGAAGAGTGGATCGCGAAGTACCCGAAGCAGCCTTCGCTGCCCGCGTCACAGCAGGTCAAGGCCTTCGACAAGTGGAACAAGCTCGTCGGCGCCGGCAAGGGCGGAAAGTGATTCCTGATGTCCGATAAGGGTTTCTCCGAACTCCGGCTCGAGGGTGTGAGCCGCAGCTTCGGCTCGGCCAACGCGCTGAAGGGGCTCGACCTGACCATCTCCGGCCAGGAGTTCGTCGCCCTGCTCGGACCGTCCGGGTGCGGTAAGTCGACGGCGCTGAACTGCCTCGCCGGGCTGATGCCGCTGACCGGCGGCAGTATCTGGATCGACGACAAGCGCATCGACGGCCTGCCGCCGGAGCAGCGCGGGTTCGGCATGGTGTTCCAGAACTACGCGTTGTTCCCGCATATGTCGGTGCGCGCGAACATCGCGTTCGGGCTCAAGATGCACAAGGTCGCCAAGGCCGACATCACCCGCCGCGTCGACGAGGCGCTGCGGCTGGTGCAGCTCACCGACCACGCGTCGAAGTTCCCCGGTCAGCTCTCCGGCGGCCAGCAGCAGCGCGTCGCGATCGCGCGCGCGGTGGTGCTGGAGCCGCCGGTGGTGCTGATGGACGAGCCACTGTCCAATTTGGACGCGAAGCTGCGGCTAGAGATGCGGATGGAGATCCGGCGTCTGCACCAGACGCTGGGGCTGACCACGGTGTACGTGACGCACGACCAGGAGGAGGCCTTGTCGCTCGCCGACAGGCTGGTCGTGCTTCGCGATGGCGAGGTGCAGCAGATCGGCACCCCGGAGGAGGTGTACGCGCAGCCCGTGAACGGTTATGTCGCCTCGTTCATGGGTTACCGCAACATGCTCGCGCTGGAGATCACCGGCGCGAGCGGCTCCGGGGTGGTGGTCGAGGGCAACGGGGTGCGGTTGTCCGGCACCAGCCGCGACGGCCTGGCCAGTGGGCAGGCCGTCGCGGCCATCAGGCCAGAGGACTTCGTGGTCGGTGACGTCACGGCGAACAGCATCGACGTCACGGTCGAGATCGTCGAGTACCACGGGCGCGAGCTCTCGGTGTCCGCGCGGCTGCCCGGCGGGGAGCCGGTGTACTTCCGCACGGACAAGCGGCTCGCGCCGGGTGACTCGGCGAAGATCAGCGTGCCCGCCGAGCGGGTGCTGGTGTTCGAGCCGTGACGGCCGTCGTGGCTGAGGCGGCTGTGGCAGCGAAGCCGTCGCTGCGGCACCGGCTGGCTGAGCGCGGGATCGACCGCGTGCTCCTGCTGCTCGTGCCGGGCGTGGTCTTCGCGGTGGCGCTGTTCCTCTACCCGTTCCTGTACGGGCTGCAGCTTTCCTTCACACCGAAGAAGGGCGGCCCGTTCTCGAACTACGCCGAGTTCTTCCGCGACCCGTACCTGCGCAACACGATGTGGACGACGTTGTGGATCGCGCTGCCCGCGACGCTGATCAACGTGCTCGCGAGCATCCCGATCGCGTACGTCATGCGCGGCAAGATGCGCGGTAAGCGCACGCTGACCACCATCCTGGTCGTGCCGATCACGCTCGGCACGGTGCTCACCGCGCAGGGCCTGATCACCTACACCGGGCCAGCCGGCTGGCTGAACAAGGTGCTGTCGTCGCTCGGGATCAGCGACGAGCCGTTGCCGCTGATCCACAACTACACCGGCGTGCTGCTGTCGCTGGTGATCACCGGGTTCCCGTTCGCGTTCCTGCTCACGCTGTCCTACCTGTCCGGCATCGACCCGACGCTGGAGCGCGCGGCGGCGACGCTCGGCGCGAGCTGGGGGCAGCGGTTCCGCAAGATCACCATGCCGCTGCTCGCGCCGGGGCTGGCGATCACCTTCTGCCTTTCGTTCGTGATGGCGTTCTCGGTGTTCCCGTCGGCGAACCTGGTCGGTGACCCGTCCGGCACCACCCGGGTGATCTCGATCGCCGCGTATCACGCCGCCTTCGAGGAGTACAACTTCTCGATGGGCTCGACCATCGCGATGATCATGGCGGTGATCATGCTGCTGGTCATCGGCCTGGTGCTGATCTGGCGGACCACCCTCTACCGCGGCGCGACCGGAGGCAAGGGATGAGTTCCGCCAAGAGTGGTTGGGTCGCGCGTCCTGGACGTTGGGTCGTCTGGGCCATCGTGGCGTTCTTCTTCGTCAACCTGATCGGCCTCGTGCTGTCGGTGGTGATCGACTCGTTCGGCACCAAGTGGTTCGGCACCTGGCTGCCGGAGGGGTTCACCACGCACTGGTACGGCGACGCGTGGCGCGAGTTCGGGCTGTCGCAGGTGCTGTTCACCACCGGCACGGTCGCGATCTCGGTCATCGTGATCTCGGTGCTGGTCGGCGTTCCGGCGGCGTACGCGCTGGCGCGGCGGTCGTTCCTCGGTAAGCAGCTGGTGATGCTGCTGTTCGTGCTGCCGATCCTGATCCCGCCGATCACCTACGGCATCCCGCTGGCGACCGTGCTCTACAAGTTCCACATCGCGGGCACGATGACCGGCGTGGTTCTGGCGAACCTGGTGCCGTCGATCCCGTTCGTGGTGCTGACCATGACGCCGTTCATCGAGCAGATCGACCCCAAGATCGAAGCGGCCGCGCGGATGAGCGGCGCACGCACGCTTTCGGTGTTCACCCGGATCCTCGGTCCGTTGCTGCTGCCGGGGATCCTGGCCGCGGCGATCTTGGTGCTGGTCAGGACGGTCGGGATGTTCGAGCTGACTTTCCTGGTGGCCGGGCCGGATTCGACGACGCTGGTCGTGGCCTTGTACAACTCGGTGTTCGGCGCGGGCATCAGGGCGAACCAGCAGGTCGACGCGATGGCGACGATCTACACGGCGTCGATGCTCGTACTGCTGCTGATCGCGTTGCGGTTCGTCAACCCGACGCAGCTGGTCACGCGGGTGCGCGAAGAATCGTGAAGATCTTGTCCTGCCGAGATCGTCAAGCCGTCGGTGGGTTGTGCCGATGTCACTAGAGCTGAAAGGTCAGAGGACGACGGCTTTCTCGTGATCGGGAGGTACAAGGTGGGGGTCCCCAGTTCGGTGGTTCCGTCCGGCGCGCATCTGTGGTCGCAGGCCGGTGCCGGGGTGACGGTGCATGAACTTTCCAGTGGTGCCACGGTGTCCGGGCCGGTCCAGCTCGCACACCGCCCGGTCGGCGGCGCCGGGAACCTGGCGGTTTCCGCTGATGGCAAACGGGTTTTCGCGCTCGGGCTCGACGGGGTCGTCGCCGAGTTGAACACCTCGACGCTCGCGGAGTCGAAGGCGGGCGACACCAAGCAGCCGTCCGGCGGGCTCGCGGTGAACGCGACCGGTTCGCTGGTCGCCGTCCTGCACACGACGCGGCAGACGGTCAGCCTGCTCGACACCGGGACGAAGGCCGTCGCGGACATCGCCGGCGTGCTCAACCCGACCAGCGCGGTGTTCAGCCCGGATGGCGGGACGCTTTACGTGCTGTGCTCCGGGGTCAGCCGGATCGTCGCGATCGACACGGCCGAATGCGCGGTCGTCGCGCAGGTGACCTTCGGCAGGGGCGGGAACCTGCTGCACCTCAGCCACGCGCTGGCGATCGCGCCGGACGGCGGGCGGCTGTTCGTCACCGGCAACATCACCACCGAGTCCGGGCACGCCGACTTCCTGGTGCCCGTCGGCACCGAGAAGCTCACCGCGGTCGACTACCTCGAGTACCACGGCGACGGTGCGACCGCGCTGGCCGTCGGCGCGGACGGGCGGTTCGTGCACTCGCTCGACCGGCGCGGCAAGGTGGTCGTCTTCGACACCGAGGTGGGCAAGCAGGCCGTGACCCTCGATCTGACCGGCGAGTTCACCGCGGGCACGACCGACCCAGGCCGGACCCGGTTCTATCTCTCGCACGCGGGCCACGGGACCATCCAGGTCGTGGACCTGGCCGAGGCGACTTTGGCGCCCTCGCTGACCATCGACGGGACGGCCGCGCAGGCCGTCGTGGTCGTGAGTGATGCGGCCGGTTAGAACCGGCCGCAACGCTCACTCTAGGAACGGGATAAAGCGGGCTTTATCCCGGGAAAAGCACCCGGGATAAAGCCCGCTTTATCCCGTTTTGCCCAGGAACTCTTCGAGCGCGCGGACGACGAAGGCGTGGTCTTCGGCCTGTGGCAGGCCGGAAACGCCCACGGTGCCGACCATGCCGACGTTCTCGACGATCACCGGGAAGACGCCGCCGTGCGCGGCGTACAGGTCCTGGTCGAGCCGGGAGTCCGCCTCGAAGGTCTTGCCGCGGGACCTGAACGAGGTGCCGACGTGGAAGGAGCTGTGGCCGTAGCGGTCGACCACGCGGCTCTTGCGGTCGATCCACGCGTCGTTGTCCGCGGACGTCCCGGGCAGCGACGCGTGGAACAGGCGCTGCTGCCCGCGGCGGACGGAGATCGTCAGGGGCAGGTTGTCGGCTTTCGCGGCGGCCAGCAGGTGAAGGCCCAGGTCGATGGCGGTTTCGTTGTCGAACCGCCGGAAGCGCAGGCGCTCTTCCTGCGCGGTCAGTTCGGCCAGTAGCTCAGCGGTCATGAGGCCATTAAATCAACAGCGTTGTGTAATTCCAAGCCGCTGATCAGACGAACTGCGACAGCGAGAGCGTGTTCCCGAACGGGTCCTTGAACCAGGCGACGCGATCGCCCTCCGGCGTGGTCCACACCCCGTGCGAACTCTGGTCCAGCCCGTAAAAGAACAGGAATTCGACCTCCTGCGCCCTGAGCGTGTCGACCGCTTCGTCGATGTCGTCGACCTGCCAGCCCAGCACGGTGAACGGCTGCGGGGTGAACTCTTCGACCTTCGTGGCGCGGATCATCGTTGTGCCGCACCGCACCACGACCGCGAACGGGCTCTCGTCCTCGAGGTCGAAACCCAAGGTCCCGGCGTAGAACTCGCGCGCCTTCGAGAGGTCTGTCACCGGTACGAACCCGATCGGCCGGGTGGAGTTCAGCATGTTTTCACCTCGCTGGAACAAGTTACTCCTTTGCATGCCCCGCGCCGCGGCAAGCAAAACAGTGAAGGCGGGGAAACCGAGTCGTACCGGTTAAATCACGACGAGTAACAAACCGCTTCCCCTGAGCGAGTACTCTGTAGACCGTTCGAGGGGGTGAAACTCGCGTGCGCAGACGGCTGGATTCCGATTTCGACCATGCCGACCTGCCCAAGGCTCACCGGATCCGGTGGTGGCTGGCGGCGGTGCTGGCCGGGCTGATCGCGGCGACGTTCACCGTGGTGCCCTATCTCGACGTGTTCCAGAACTCGGCCTTCGTCAAGAACACGAAGGTCCCCACGGTCATCAGCTGGGCCGTCCTGCAGACCGCGATCGTGGTCATCTCCGCGGTGCTGACGCTCTATTACATCGGCAAGGCCAGGCTCGAAGGCGCCGCGTACCGGGCGAACCAGATCGACATCAAGGTGTTCGCCGACGAGCGGCCCGACGGCAGTCACGACCGCGAGGTCGACTCGGCCGTCGAGCTGACCGCGGCGTTCAAGCGCATCCTCAACGAGTCCCGGCTGTACGACCCGACGCCGGTGCCGGGGGTCGGCGGCTCGTACGACTTCATCCAGATCGTCGAGACCGCCGGCGAGTCCGCGGACGGCTGGTGGAAGGTCGTCACGAAGCTCATCAAGCTCGTGCAGCCGCCCGCCGCGTTCCAGATCAGCGGCACGGTCCGGCCCGGCAACGTCAACGGCCGCTACCAGCTGATCCTCGAGCTGGTGAGGATGCCGCGGTTCGCGGCCAGTCCGCTGGTGATCGAGGACGACAACTGGCCACGGGTGCTGCACCAGGCCGCGAACGCCGTGGCCGCGCTGGTCATCCCGCGCAGTGCTTACGTCCGCAAGAACATCCACTGGGCGGCTTGGCGCGACGCGAAGATCCCGTGGGAGCTGTTCGACGCCTACCAGCGCTCCAACTACTTCGTCGAGCACAACCGGTACGACGAGGCGCTCGCCGAGTACTACCGCGCGCTCACCCTCGACCCGTCGAACGTCTACATCAGACTTGAGATCGCGTCGCTGCAAGAACAACTCGACCTGCACCTGGACGCGCTGGCGACCTACGACGACGTGATCACCATCTGCAGCCGCGGCAGGCCGAAGCTCGCGCGCTGGTGGATCGGCCGTGACTTCGAGCGGCAGCCGCGCGGAATGGCGAAGCATCAAGAGGTCGCGTTGCTGTTGGCCAGATACCGGCACGCGCTGGTGCTCGGGCATGGTGACTCGATCGCCAACTCGTGGTGGGTGCGCAAGCCGCGTCGTGGCGCCGATTCCATGTACGACGCCAGGATCAGCCAGCGCGCGGAACTGCGGGCCGCGCTGCGGTTGCGGTTCGAGCGGTATGTCGAGCTGGACATCCGTACCTGTCCACAATGGATTTCGCGGTCGGAACGGAAAGCGCTGCACGACAGGCTGCTGCGCGCGCCGATCGAGGAACTCGTGGTCCCGACCGCGACCAGGGCCGAAAAGAAGCTGTACGACGATCGCGCCGCCGAACTCCGGTCGTACCTGTGCGCGTTGTCGCAGTACGAGATCGAGCGGCTGATCGAGGATTACCACCATTTCTGGCGGCGCTATCGGCACAGCTGGTCGCTGCTGACCAACCGCGCGCTGCGGCTGTGTCTCGCCTGGGTGGTGTTGCGGCGTGCGATGGCCGACGTCGATCCGCTCACCGGCGCGGTCCCGCGACCGCGGCAGGTCTACCCGGAACCGAAGCCGAAACTGTTGCCGCCCAACGTTTTCCCGGCGGGCACCTGGCCGCCGGACCCCAAGGCGCTGACCGAGGTCGTCCAGGGTTCGGGGCACCGCAGTTCCTGGGCCGAGTGCTACAACGCGGCCAGCGTCTACGCGGTGGCGCTGATGAAGGTCGGCCCGCGCGGGCAGGCGGACATGCGGCGCAAGGCGCTCAACCCGCATCTGGCAGGCAGCGCGCGAGACCAGGTCGCGCGCAGCGCCGTGCGGGAGCTGTACCACGCGGCGACCGTGAGCCACAGTGGACGGTTGGCCGGGCGCCGATCCTGGGTGATGGACGAGGATCCCGACCTCGTCGCGCTGCGCGGGCACGAGTTGTTCCGCGTGTTCGAGATGGTCACGTTCGCGCCGGATCGGCCAGCACCGCTGCGCCCGCACCGCGCGCATGTGTGGCAGCAGGCGAGTTACCTGCGGCAGCTGATCTTCGACATCGCGAGCTGCCGGGCGCGGTTCTGGCATACCCAAGCACGCGGCAACGGCCCGGCCCCGGACGACCGGACCGTCGACGAGTGGCGCGCGATCGACAGTGACGTCTGGCGGCAACTGCGTGATCTGGCGGTCAGCAGGCAGGACTGGTACACGCGATTCCAGGCCATCTGCGCCTACCGGCGGTGGTCCGTCGAGTCGGGCTATGCCGGGAAGGTGGCCGGGTTCCCGGCGTACACCGAGGACCTGCTGGCGTTGCAGCATCGTGGTCTCCTCGGCGTCCCGCTGGAGAAACCCATCAACAGCAACAAGGTCGCGCCCGAGTACATCATGGGCTGCGACCACCGGCTCGACCAGCTCGTGGCCGCGGTGAAGTCCTTGGACAGCACCCCGCTGCCCGAGGACTTCTGCCGTCGCGCCGACTACTGGCGTGCGCTGGCCGCCTGGTTCGACGACCGGGTGGCGGACGGCACGTCCGCCGAAACCCGGCGCCTGAACTTCCTAGAGATCAGCGGCTAGCCGGACGCCCTGGTTGATCGCGCGCTTGGCGTCCAGCTCGGCGGCCACGTCGGCGCCGCCGATCAGGTGCACGGTGAGCCCGGCGGCACGCAACTCGTCGGCGAGTTCTCGTTGCGGCTCCTGGCCGGCGCAGATCACGACCGTGTCCACGTCGAGCACGCGCGACTTCTCGTCGGCGGTGATGTGCAGGCCATCGTCGTCGATCTTGTCGTAGCGGACGCCCTTGATCTGCTCGACCCGCTTGGCCTTCAGCGCGGCGCGGTGCACCCAGCCGCTGGTCTTGCCGAGTCCGGCGCCGATGCCGGAAGTCTTGCGCTGCAGGAGGAAAACCTGACGCGGTGACGGTTCCGGCTTCGGCTTGGTGAGGCCGCCGATGGCGGTCTCCGGGTCGGTGACGCCCCATTCGGTCATCCAGGCGTCGAGGTCGAGCGCCGGGGAATCCTTGTGCGTCAAGAACTCGCTGACGTCGACACCGATCCCGCCCGCGCCGATGACCGCGACCTTGTCGCCGACCGGCTTGCCGTGCTTGACGACGTCCACATAGGACAGCACCTTGGCGTGGTCCACGCCGGGGATCGACGGGATGCGCGGGGTGACGCCGGTGGCGAGCACGACCTCGTCGAAGCCGGCGTCGACCAGATCGGCCGCGGTGACCCGGGTGTTGAGGTGCAGTTTGACGCCGGAAAGCTCGATTTGCCTGGCGTAGTAACGGATCGTCTCGGCGAACTCTTCCTTGCCGGGTATCTTGCGCGCGATGCCGAACTGGCCGCCGATCTCGCTGTCCGCCTCGAACAGCTCGACGTCGTGGCCGCGTGCGCCGAGACTCGTCGCAGCGGCGAGTCCGGCGGGCCCGGCGCCGACGACGGCCACCCGCTTGACGCGGCGGGTCGGGGTCAGTTTCAGCAGGGTCTCGTGGCCGGCGCGGGGATTCACCAGGCAGGACACGGTCTTCTTCTTGAAGGCGTGGTCCAGGCAGGCCTGGTTGCAGGCGATGCAGGTGTTGATCTCGTCCTCGCGCCCGCTGCCTGCCTTGAGGATCCACTCGGGGTCGGCGAGGAAGGGGCGGGCCATCGAGACGAGGTCCGCGTTGCCGCTGGTCAGCGCCTCTTCGGCGACCTCGGGCATGTTGATCCGGTTCGAGGTGACCACCGGGATGCCGACGTGCGGCTTCAGCTTGCCGGTGACCCAGGTGAACGCGGCGCGCGGCACCGAGGTGACGATCGTCGGCACGCGAGCCTCGTGCCAGCCGATGCCGGTGTTGATGATCGTCGCGCCCGCGGCTTCGACTTCCTTCGCGAGCGCGACGACGTCTTCCCAGCTCTGGCCGCCTTCGACGAGGTCGAGCATGCTGAGCCGGTAGATGATGATGAAATCGGGGCCGACCTTCTCACGGGTGCGGCGGACGATCTCGACGGCGATCCGGCGGCGCTTCTCGGGCGAGCCGCCCCACTCGTCGGTGCGCTTGTTGGTGCGTTCGGCGAGGAACTGGTTGATGAAGTAGCCCTCGGAGCCCATGATCTCGACGCCGTCGTAGCCCGCTTCCTTCGCGAGCGCGGCGCAGTCGGCGAACGCGCGGATCTGTTGCCGCACACCGTATCCGGTCAGCGCGCGCGGCTTGAACGGGTTGATCGGTGCCTTGATGCTCGACGCGGAGACGCTGAACGGGTTGTACGCGTAGCGCCCGGCGTGCAGGATCTGCAGCGCGATCTTGCCGCCTGCCTCGTGCACGGGAGCGGTGAGCTGCCTGTGCGCCCCGGCTTCCGACTTCGTGCTGAGCTTCGAGGCGAACGGCAGCAGCCAGCCGGTGCGGTTCGGCGCGAAGCCGCCGGTGATGATCAGCCCGACGCCACCGCGCGCGCGTTCGGCGTAGTACTCGGCGAGACGCGGGAAGTCCTTCTCCTTGTCCTCGAGGCCGGTGTGCATCGAGCCCATGATCACGCGGTTGCGCAGGCTGGTGAAGCCGAGGTCGAGTGGCGAGAGCAGGTTCGGGTACTGGCTCATGAGGTGCCCTTCCGGAGCGCTTCGAGAACTTCGTCAAGCCACTCGACGAAACCGGACTCGGTGCGGATTCCCCCGCGCAGCACCAGATACTGGTGCAATGACTGTCCACTGAGGTCAGCCGGCGCCGGGAAGTCGCGCTTCTCGATCTGGCGGTAGACGTCGAGCTGCTCGGCGTGCGTGTCGCGGTGGCGCGCGACTTCTTCGGCGACCGCGGCGACGTCGCCGAGCGCGGCGCCGCGGATCTTGACGGCGAGTTCGCGAGGGCCCGCGCCGGGATCAGGCTCGGCGAGCCACCGCTTCATGACCTCGGCGCCGTCTTCGCTGACGGTGTAGACCTTCTTGTCGGGTTTGCCGGACTGCTCGACGTGGTCGACGACGATCCAGCCTGCTTCCTCCATGCGCTTGAGCACGCGATAGATCTGCTGGTGGGTGGCGCTCCACCAAAGCCCGATCGACTTCTCGAACCGGCGCGTCAGCTCATAGCCCGAGCCGGACCGCTCGGACAGCGACACCAGTATCGCGTGCTCCAACGCCATGGTCCGAGTCTGATATGCAACTAGTTGCACTGCAACGAGACGCCTATCACTAAATCGTTCATAATAGTTGTATGCACGAAGTACTTCGGCTGCTCGCTGCCCGGCTGGCGACGCGCAGCACCCCAGGTCAGCGCGCCGATTCGGCCCGTGTTGCGCTGGCCATCGAGGGTGGCAGCAGCCGCGGGACGTACTCCAGCGGCATGGTGCTCGCGCTCGAAGAACTCGGCCTGCTGCCCGCGTTCGACGCCGTCTACGGCTCGTCCGCCGGCGCGTTGAACGCCGCCTGGCTGCTGTGCGGCCGCTCCGTGACCGGCGTCCGTTCCTGGTGGAACCCCGACGTGATGCGCCGGATCATGAACCCGCTGCACCCCTTGCGCGGACGTGCGGTGATCGACCTGGATTTCCTGGTCCACCAGGTCTACTCGAGGCTGGAGCCGATGGACTTCCCGGCGATCCTGGCCAACCCGGTCGAGTTCCACCCGCTGGCGACCGACGCCGACACCGGCGAGTCGACCGACCTGCACCCCTTCGTGGTCGACGTCGACACGGTCAAGCTCGCACTCGCCGCGACCTCATGCATGCCGGTCCTCGCGGGCCCGCCGATCCCACTCGGCGGCCGCCGCTTCGTCGACGCGGGCGTCACCGAGCCCATCCCGTTCCGCACGGCCTTGTCCCAGGGCGCGACCCACGTCTTGGTCCTGCGCACCCGCCGTGCCGACGAACTCCCGCTGCCCCCGCCTCGCGTCCAGGACGTGGTGGTCCCGCGCTTCCTCCGCCGCTACGCCCCCGGCACCTTGGCCGCCTGGCGCACCCAGCACGCCCGCGACATCGCCGACGCCCAGACGCTCGCCTCCGACCCCCGCCTCTTCTCGGTCCGCCCACCCCTGGACGCCCCGACCATCGGCCCGATCGAGCGCGACCCCGCCGTACTCCGCCGAGCCGTCGACCTGGGCCGCACCTCAGTCCTGACCGCCCTATCCCCCCTGCTCACCGCCTCCTGACCTGCCACTCGTAAAAGCCCGAAAGTGACTTTCGTCAGGTCGCATCTGACAAAAGTGGCTTTCGGGGGATTGGATCTGACGAAAGCCACTTTCGGGCTTTCGAGAGCTGGGTCAGGCGGGTTTTTGGGCTATGCCGCCGATTACGCGGGACTCCGAGGGGGAGCGGGTGAAGAGGGTGGCCGAGTCGGGGTGCCAGGCCGGGGCGTAGACGAGGCCGGGTGGGAGGAGGGGCCAGTCGCCGAAGAAGCGGCTGAACTCGGTCATCGTGCGCAGGACGCCGGGGTTGGTCGTGGTCTCGTAGTACTCGAGGAGGTCGAGCAACGCCTGGCGCTCGTCGTCGTTGACCGGGTTCTCGTTGGTCATCTGGGAGAGGACCAGCAGGGAGCCGGGCGCGAGGCGCTGGCGGTAGTAGGCGAGGACCGCGTCGGGGTCCTCGGAGTCCTTGATGAAGTGCATGACCGCGTTGATCACCAGCGCGACGGGCTCGCGGAGGTTGATGATCTCGGACTCGCGGACGCGTTCCCAGAGGTCCTCTGGCTGGAGGAAGTCGGCGGCGATCGCGTGGTGGCGGTCGGGGTCGGCCGTGTCGGCGAGCAGGACCTGGGAGTGGGCGAGCGCGATCGGCTCGTTGTCGATGTAGAGGACGTGGGTGTCCTCCTCGGGGCGGGCCTCGTCGGCGACCTCGTGGACGTTGCCGGTGGTCGGGAGGCCGGAGCCGATGTCGACGAACTGGCGGATGCCGAGCTCGGCGCAGCGGCGGACCGCGCGGCCGAGGAACTGGCGGCTGGTCATGCAGTAGTCGCCCATGAGCGGGAGACGGCGGCGTACCTTCTCGGCGAACTCGCGGTCGATCGCGTAGTTGGTGGTGCCGCCGATGAAGTAGTCGTAGATGCGGGCCGCGGACGGCCGGTCGAGGCTGCTCCCGATGGCTCGCAGCGCCTCGTCGTGATCCGTCATCGCGATCTCCGTGCTTCAGCTTTCAACTAGTTGGCGCCATGTTAACTGCCTGGGCGGCGGCCGCCGGAGACCCGACGGGTATCGTGGCCGCCAGGCGGACCACCCCGCCTACTGGGAATGTGACTCGAATCACAAGCTGTCAACATCATCAAGTACCCGCGCGTCTTCTTGCACGGCGAAAAGAAAGATGGCTAACCCGGAAGGGATCGGAATGCACGCGAGCGATATCAGACTGGACTCCACGTTCGGTTTGATCTTGGTGGCCGTTCTGGCATTGCTCGCCGTGATCGCCGTGCCCTGGTTCTGGGATTCCTGGAAATGGCGCCGCACCGGCCGCAGCGTGACCACAGTCACCGCCGTCCTGCTCGTCGTTCTTTCGATGGCGCTCGGCGGCAACATGATCGGCGGCTTCTTCCCGACGCTCGGCGCGCTCATCGGCACCTCGAACCCGGCGGGCGAGGGCACCAATGGTGAGGGTGGCCTCAACGGCGGCGGCCTCGAGCAGATGAAGGACTACAACCGCGACCGCGGCGCCAAGGGGCTCGGCTCGACCTTCCATCTCACCGTGCTCGGCGAGCGCACCGGTCTCACGCGCGACGTGAACCTCTACATCCCGCCGCAGTACTACGACCCCGCCTACGAGGGCTTCACCTTCCCGGTGATCGAGTGGATCCCGAACTACCCGTCCGGCCCCGAGGTCGCGGGCAGCGGGTACAAGCTGTTCGAGCAGCTCGACGCCGCGATCGGCAAGAAGCTGCTGCCGCCGAGCGTGGTGATCATCCCCGACCCGACCGGCGTGCCGAAGGTCGGCCACGACACCGAATGCGTCGACGAGGTCAACGGCGCCGCGAACGACACCTACCTCACGGCCGACATCCGCGCCTGGGCGCTCAAGACGCTGAAGGTCAACCCCGACCGCAAATCCTGGGCGATCGCTGGCTGGTCCTCCGGCGGCTACTGCGCGCTCAACCTGGTCACCAGGCACCCGCAGTGGTTCGGGATCGCGGCCAGCGTCAGCGGCTACGACGCCGCGTGGATCGACGCCGAGACCACCGACATCTTCAAGGGCCGCAAGGACATCGCGGACGCGAACAACGTCTCGATCAACCTCGCGAAGCACCCGTCACCGGTCGATCTGCTCGCGATCGCGGGCGACAAGGAAGGCAACGAGGTCGCCTCGATCCAGCGGATGAACAAGGCCGCGCTGTCGCCGACGACGTTCACGTCCTGGATCATCCCGGACGCCGGGCACAACATGAACACCTTCAAGTCGCAGCTGCCCGACGTGCTCACCTGGATCGGGTCCAAGAGTGCGACCCCGCGCTTCGCCGGCGCCCGCAAGGTCACGGTCAGCGGCGAGGTCAAGCCGTGGCCGCTGCCGCAGACGGGCGCGAAGGGCGCGCTCGTGGCGACCGATCAGTAGTCCTTGAGCACCGCGGCGTTCGCTGCTTTTTCGTAAGCGCCGAGGAATTTCTCCTTGCCGGGAATGTAAGGCATCATCCGGACGAGGAAATTGCGCCGCCAGATCCCGAAATTCGTCTTCGGCATCAGGCCGGTCGCGTTTCCGGCGCCGATCTTGTGGTTCAGCTCGACGTATTCACGCATGTCTTCGCGGTAATTCTTGAACGCCGTCTGGTGATCGTCGAGATGTGCCTGCAGTTCGCCGACGACGATGTACGCGCCGACCAGCGCCATGCTCGTCGCCATTCCGGACAGCACGGACGAGCTGTGCGCGGCGTCGCCGACCAGCGCGATCCGGCCCTTCGCCCAGTCGTTCATCTTGACCTGGGCGATCGAGTCGAAGAAGAAATCGGGCGCGTCGGGCAGCGCTTTCAGCAGCCTCGGGATTTCCCAGCCTTCGCCGGAGAAGACGTCGAGCAGGATCTTCTTCTGCTGCTCGATGTCGTGCCGGTCGTAGAACAGCGGGTCGGAGCTCCAGTGGAACATCGCCATCGCCTCGGAGTTGCCACGGGCGCTCTGCATGCCTGCGGCTTTGCCCGGCATGTTGTAGAAGCATTCCCAGTGGTCGAGGTTCAGGTGGTTTTCCGTGGTGAAGATGGCCATGTAGTAGCCGAGGTGGTGAATGAACCGCGACTCGTCGCCGAAGGTCAGCGCGCGGACGTTGGAATGCAGCCCGTCGGCGCCGAACACGTAGTCGAAGGTGCGTGGCTCGCCGCGTTCGAAAGTGACCTCGACACCGTCGGCGGTTTCGGTGAGCGACGTGATCGAGTCGCCGAAAACGTATTCGGTGTAGTCCTTCGTGGCGTCGTACAGGATGCGGCTGAGGTCGCCGTGCAGGATCTCGACCTCGGCGACCACACCGGATCCGCCGAGGAAGTCCTTGCCCAGGCTGCCTTTCACCTTGTTGTTGATGTCGACGTAGGAGATGCCGTCGACGCCGGTGCCCTGTTCTTTGATGGTGTCGAAGAGGCCCATTCGCTTGGTCACCTCGACCGCGGTGCCCCGCAGATCGACCGCGTATCCGCCATCGCGGATCTCGGGAGCCTGCTCCACGACCGTCGCTTCGAAGCCGTAGCGGTGGAGCCAGTAAGCCAATGCGGGCCCGGCGATGCTCGCGCCCGAAACGAGTACGTTCATGTTCTTCGCCACTCTGGCGAGTGTACACACGTCCTATATGATCGTTTAGTACGATCGTATGTGCGCGTACCGTTGTTGGACCTAGTTCAACAACTCTTCCACCGCTTGGGCCGCGGCCGTGACCTGCCTCGATCCGGCCGCCCACGACACCGAACTGGGTCGTGAAGTCAGAATGACCACGATGTAGCGGTCCTCTTCACCCACTAGGCCGGTCGTGTGGAGATTGCGCGTCGGATCGCAACAGGACCAGCCCTGCTTCACCGCCCACGGCTTGTCGATCCCATTCGGGATGCCGAAATACTGGTCGAATCCGTCCGCGCCCGCCTTGGTCGCCTTCCGCAGCGCGGTCACGACGACCGAGCGGATGCCGTCTGATGCCTTCTCCATCAGATATCGGTAGACCTTCACCATGTCGGACGCGGTGGTGCGGGTGCTGCCCCAGTGACCGGGATCCGTCGGCGGTTTCGTGCGGGCGAGGCCCATTCTGGCCGCCCAGCGGGTGACGATGGACTGTCCGCCGTTCGCCACCCACAGACTGCTCGCGATGTTGTCGTCGCTGCGCGAAAGCATCTGCGTGACGGTCGCGTTCGACGAGGTGCCCTTGTCCAGTGCGTCGAACGCGATCAGCAGTTTCACCAGTGACGCGGTGGTGAAGACCGTGTCCGCGTGCTCGGCGAGCAGTGCCTTGTTCTCCGCCCGGTCGTAGACCATCGCGCCGACCTGCCCGCCCGGCACCTGGCCGGAAAGCTTCGTGGAGGAGGTAGTGGCCTTGCTCGACGGTGTCGGTGACGGCGTCGGGCTCGGTTCCGGCTCCGGAGCAGGCTCCTCCGTGGGCTCCGATGGGGCGACCCCCGTGACGCTGGTTTCCAGCGGCATGGACACCGACGCCTGCACCGGCCCGCGCGTCGAATAGATGAACGCGAACATCGCGACGATCGCGCCGACGCACAGTCCGGAAAGGAGCATTGCCGTTCGCTTGCTCATGACTGGTGTTGTTCTGAGCGAGCCTCCGTATTCGCCGCGAACGGCCTGGTTGTGGGATGGATCTCGATCAAGCGGAAATCGGGGACGCGGCGGCGGGAACTGACAAGCAGTACCGTGACAGGAATCATCGAGCGCAGGGTTGATGCCCCGGGTGACCGGCCAGACCTCGCCGCGGAGGACCCGAAGGAGTCCTTCGCGCGGCTCTTCGACGAGTACGCGAGGCCGTTACGCGGCTACCTCGCGGGCCGGGTCGGCGAGCACGTGGCGGACGATCTCGTCGCGGAGACCTTTCTGGTCGCGTTGCGAAGACGCGCGAGCTACGACCCGACGCAGGCGCCCATCCGCGGCTGGCTGTACGGGATCGCGACCAATCTGCTCCGCAACCACGTCCGGCACGAGGTGCGCGGCTACCAGATCACGGCCAAGGTCGTCGGCGAAGAAGCACCGGCCGAGAGCCACGACGCCAGAGTGGCCGAACGGGTCGACGCCGCCACCCGCCTGCGCAGGCTCGCCGGTGAGCTGGCCGCGCTCAGCGAAACCGAGCGCGACGTGCTCCTGCTGACCTCGTGGGCCGGGCTCGAACCGGCCGAGGTCGCCGAGGCACTCGGCATCCCCGCCAGCACCGTGCGCTCCCGGCTGCACCGCGTGCGGCACAAACTCCAGGCTTTCTTGACCGCCAAAACTCTTGAGGAGAACGTCAGTGAATGAGCTCGACCAGGCTCTCGACCAGCTGAACCGCGAAGCCCGCGACTCCTACTCTTCGCTTTCGGACGCCCGCGCCAAGCTGATGGCCGCCGTCGACGCCGAAGCCGCGCTCCCGCAGCTCAAGCCGCGGCGCCGTCGTCTGGTGCTGCCTGTCGCGGCCGCTGCCGCCGCGGTGCTCGCCGTGACGGCCGTCGTCGTCCAGGTCCGTTCCGGCGAACCCGCTCCCCAGGCCCAGGTGCCTCCGTCGTCGGAGGCGCCGTCGTCCGAGGCGCCGGTGGCGCTCGTAGCGGCCGAGGTGCTGAACAAGGCGGCCGACCTGACCGTCGGCGCGGTGGACCAGCCGGTCGGGCCCGGCCAGTTCCGCTACATCAACAAGCACGTCTGGAATACCCGAGGGCAGAGCACGGGCGTTTCCGTCGACGCGCCGGACCAGACGATCAAGGGCAGCACCTATCTGCTCGAACTGCGGTACCAGACCTGGATCCCCGCCGACGAGAAGCAGGTGTGGCTCGAGCGCCGCGAGGTGCTCGGCCCGCTGAAGTGGCTCGGGGGCACCTCGCCGGAGTCCGAGACGACACCGCCGCCGATCATGGACACCGACAAGGGCGACCGCCAGGGCCCGTGCGGCGACTTCTTCCCGAAGGCCAAGCCGAAGAAGGTCTGCGGCGACGCGACCGACTCCGCCCAGCCCGCCTTCTACCGGAACCTGCCGAACGATCCCGACAAGATGTTCGCGCGGCTCAAGGAAATGACCAAGGGCCGGGGTTCCACGCCGTCCGCGATGTTCTACTTCGGACTCCAGGTGCTGGAGGACGGCTTGATGCCCGCCGAGCAGCGTGGCAACTGGTACCGCGCGCTGGCCAAGATCGACGGCGTCAAGGTGGTCGAGAACGCGGTGAACCTCGACGGCCGCACTGGCATCGCGCTCGGCATCGACGGCGAGCACGAGCGCCGCGACCTGATCATCGACCCGAAGACGGGCGCGTTCATCGGCGCGCGGAGCGTTGCTGGCGAGCACCCGTATGAGGCGTGGATCAAGCCGGGCACGGTCACCGAGTTCAGCGCGGTCACCACCGGCGTCGTCGGCACTATCGGGCAGACTCCGGGGAACTGACGCAACTGGTGTTCCCCCTTGGCGTCTCCAGCTGTGAAAACTGTTGCGAGACACCAAAGGGGACTGGAATGAAACATCGCTCTATCGCCGCCGGACTCGTCGCCGGTGCGGTCGCTCTGCTATCCGCACCGGCGGCCCAAGCCGAAACCGCCGACCTGGGGCTGCCGGGCGGCAGCCTGACCCGCGGTCCTGGAAAGTTGATCTCGGTCTTCCCAAAATGCGTGGTCATCGGCGATGACCACGGTGGGGCGCCGAGATCCGAGGCGCTGACCAGCGTCGAATTCGCCGGTACGAACGAGTACACGGGATATGCGTTTTGGGATGCCACGGTCAAGAACGTGAAGCCGGGCGCGTACCTGGTCACCGTCGACTGCCGGGGAAAGAAGATGTCCGGCACGTTGCACGTGCCGGGCAAGGTGACTGAGATCAAGAAACCACAGGTCGCGGTGAAGCCGAAGGGAGCGCCGGAAAGCGGCGGTGGCGGAACCGCGTAACGCACGAAAAGTCAGACATGGAGTCGTGAGTGGTATGGCCGGTTAGAACCGGCCATACCACTCACGACCCGTTAGGCCAGCCGGGCCTTGACCTTGCCGGCCGCGGCGATGGACTCGGCTTGGGACTCGCCGCCCAAGGGCAGCAGCACCACCGATTCGCTCCCGGCCTCGTGCAGCTGCCGCACTCGCTCGGCACAAGCGTCGAGCGGGCCCGAAACGCTGAGCTGGTCTATCCACTCAGGACGGAGCCGCGACGCCACGTCCTCGCCGCTTTCCATGATGGCCAGCAGTTCCTCGCCGAACGGCATCGGCTGGACGTGCGGTCCCGAGTTCACGCCGAGCGCGCCGGCCACGTCCGCGCGGACGCGCTCGCGGGCGCGGTCGTGGTCCTCGTCGAGCGCGAACCAGTTGTACGTGGTGATCGCGTTGCCGGTGATCTCGCGGGTCGCGCGGATGTACTCCGGCGCGGCCGGCTCCGCGAGGATCGTTCCGTCGGCCTTCTTGCCGGACACCGCGAGCGACTTCGGCCCGCGCACGCCCGCCAGCAGCGGCGGGACCACCGAAGGCTTGTACTCCAGCTCGACCTCGTCCAGCCGGACATGCTTGCCCTCAAGCGAAACACGCTCGCCCGACAGCAGCCGCTTGATCACGTCGAGCGTCTCTTCCAGCGCGGCGAGCGGGGACTTCGGGTACGCGCCGATCTGCCGCATCCACGCCGGGACGCCGTGTCCGAACGCGACGGTGAGCCTGCCGGGGTAGAGCTCGGCGAGCGTGGCGATCTCCATCGCGGCGATCGCCGGGTTGCGGGCGACCGTGGGCAGCACGCCGATACCGACGGTGATCCTTTCCGTCACCGCCAGCACGGTCGACGCGGTGGCGATGCCGCCGGTGTAGAAGCAGTCCTCGACGATCCACACCTCGTCGAGCCCGGCCTCGTCGGCTTGGCGTGCCAGGTCCTTGACCTCGCCGGGCGCCACTTCTCGGTTGATCCTGGTACCGACACGCATGTCGTCTCCTCCTCGGGTCATACCCCTACCCTGCGCAGCACCTGCAGCAGGTATTCCTTGCGGTTGAGCGGATTGTGGTCGGTCCGAGGCCGCTCGGGCACCTCGCCGGTCACCGGCTGGTAGCGCTCGAACGCGGACTCCAGCACGCCTTCACCCCGGGTCAGCGACGGCAGCCGCTGCTGCAGCTCGTGCACCTTGGCCGCCGGGATCTCGCCCTCCAGCACCGCGGACGCGCCGAGCGTCAGCGGGATGGCGCGCAGCTTGGCGAGCGCCGACGAGACCACGCCGAAGGTGTCCGGCGGCAGTTCGAGGCGGAACCGGTGCATCGGCTCGTACACCGTGGTCCCCGCCTCCCGCAACGCGTTCATCAGCACCAGCGGGGTGAGGTTGCGGAAGTCCCCGGCGGTGCTCGACATGGTCTTGTCGAACGTACCGTGCGAGTGGCTTTGCCGCGCCCAGTAACCGGAATGCGTCATCGTGACCACGCAGTCGGTCACCCGCCAGCCATGTAATCCTTGCCGCAGCGTCTCCTTGGTCGTCTCCTCGACGGCCTTGACGAAGGAGTACGGCATCGAGCCCAGTTCGACCTCCAGCCGGAAGTCGACGCCTGATCCGATCGGCGCCGGATCGACACGCAGGCCGACGGTCGCGAGGAAGGGATTCGGCTCCTTGTCGATGATCTCGAAGGCCGCGCCGGAGCCGCGTGGGCGTTCGACGCAGATCGTGGTCGTCTCACGGAAGGTCACCTCGACGCCGAACTCGTCGGCCAGCGTCGCCTGGATGACCTCCTTCTGCACTTCGCCGTAGAGCGAAACCGAGATCTCTTGCCTGATCTCGTCTTGCCGGAGATCGATCAGCGGATCCTGCTCGGCCAGCCTGGTCAGCGCGGGATGTAGTGCCGCCTTGTCTGACGGCCGCACTCCGGCGACGACCGTCTCCAGCGTCGGTGGCGCGAAGTGGTGCTGCCCGGTGCCCGCGCGCGGTTCGCCGATCGCGTCGCCGATCCGCACTTCGGTGAGACCCCAGAGCTTGCCGATCTGCCCGGCGCTCACACTCGCGCTCCGCACGGCCGAGCCGTTCTCGAAAACGCTGATCGCGGTGACCTTCTGGTCGGCAGGCAGGCGATCCCTGGTCCGCAGCGTCCCGGAGAACATGCGGACGTAAGCGATCTTTTCGCCAGCCGGTCCACGCTCGACCTTGAACACGGTGCCGGACACCGGTCCGTCCACATCGGACTCGGAGCCGGGCAGCATACGCTTGATCCCGGTGATCAGCTCGGTGACTCCGGCGCCGGTGATCGCCGATCCGAAGAACACCGGATGGACGAGCGCCCGTTTCGCTTGAGTCTCGAATTCCTTGTGCAGCAAGTGTTCTGACACTTCGTCGCCGAGATAGGCGGCCAGGAAAGTGTCGCTGTTCTCGGCCAGCACTTCCGCTGAAGGCATATCGTGCCGGATCGCGGCGGGGGTGAGTTTCGCGGCGATCTCGCGCGTCACGCGCTCGGGATCGGCGCCGCGGCGGTCGGTCTTGTTCACGAAGACGAGCGTGGGGATGCGCAGCCGCCGTAGCGTCCGCATCAGGACGCGGGTCTGCGCCTGCACGCCCTCGACCGCGGAGATCACCAGCACGGCTCCGTCGAGCACGCTGAGCACCCGCTCCACCTCGGCGATGAAATCCGGGTGACCGGGTGTGTCGATCAGGTTGACCGTGACCTCGTCGACGACGAACGAGACCACGGCGGATTTGATGGTGATGCCGCGCCTGCGTTCCAGCGCGAGCGAATCGGTCTGGGTGCTGCCGTCGTCGACGCTGCCGATCTCGTCGATGACGCCCGCGGTGTGCAGTAGCCGCTCGGTCAGGCTGGTCTTACCGGCGTCGACATGGGCCACTATGCCTAAGTTCAAGGTGTGCACGAAGAGTCATGTCCTCTGGGTAGACGGTGATCACCACTGGGTTGGACATGGCTGTTCCGCGCATGACGACTCCTTCGAAAGTCCTGGCGGCCGACTACAGCAGAGTGACCGGGCGGCGGGCAACCGAATTTTCCCGGTGATCGGTATGGCCGTCTTGGCGGATTGACATTAGTAAAGATTCCTTCTTTACTCGGTCGGATGAACCACTTGGGGCGTAGGAGTTTTCTGCTCGGTTCGGCCGGAGTCGCCGGTGCGGCGGCGCTACCCGGCACCGCGTCGGCCGCCGAGGAGGGTGGCGCGGGCACGCAGGTGATGGCGAACGCCGTCGGCTACGAGGCGGTAGGCCCCAAGCGAGTGATCTTCGCGAGCCAGAGTCAGTGGTCTGGACCTGGCGGGTTCCGGGTGGTCGACAACCTGACCGGCGCCGTGATGTTCCGCGGCCAAGCCAAGCCTGCGGTCACGGTCGAGGACTGGCGCAAGGACCAGTTCCCCGAGGTGCCCGATTTCTACCGGGTCGGGGACTTTTCGCCGGTCACCAAGCCGGGTGAGTACGTGGTGATCGCCGAGTCCGGCGCCGCCTCGTGGCCGTTCCGCATCGACCAGAACCTGCTGGAGCGGTTCACGCTGCCCGCCGTCGTCCACTTCTTCAAGGAGTCACGCAGTTCCGGCCAGTTCGACAAGGCCGACCGCAGCCTCGCCGTCGGGACCACCGGTCAGCGCTGGGACGCGCATGGTGGCTGGTACGACGCCGCCGCCGACTGGGGCAAGCACTTCACCCAGTTGTCCGGGCTTTCGTACTTCAACACGCTGTCGATCCCACTGACCGCCTGGGTGCTGTTCGCCGCGCACGGCAACCTGGACCGGCGCAAGGACACGAACTTCGTCTCGCTCACCACCTGGCTGCTCGACGAGGCGTTCTTCGGCGCCGACTACCTCGTGCGCACGCACGTGCCCGGCAAGTCCTTCTACAGCGGCGTTTCCCAGCCGGAGGACGACAATCTCGACGTCGACCCGACGCTGCGCAAGCTCAACACCAAGCAGGTCAACCACCGCGAAGGCGGCGGTGCCGCGATCGCCGCGCTGGCGCGGGCGAGCACGTACGGCATCAGCGGTGAGTACACCCCGGCCGAGTACCTGGCCGCGGCGAAGGACGCGTTCGCGTTCCTGCAGGCGAACAACACCGACATGACCAACGACAAGAAAGAGAACATCCAGGACGACTACAACGCGCTGCTCGCCGCGACCGAGCTGTTCAAGGCGACCAAGGACGCCCAGTATCAGCAAGTGGCCGATGCTCGCGCGGCGAGCCTGACGAGCAGGCTCGCCGGCTGGCAGAAGTACCACGACTACTGGCGGGCCGACGCGGTCGACCGGCCGTACTTCCACCCGTCCGACGCCGGGCTGCCGGTGGTCAGCCTGCTGTCCTATGTGGACATCGCGAGTGACGCGGTCAAGGCTAAGGTGCTCTCGGTGGTGCGCAAGTCGCTGGAGTTCGAGCTCGCGGTCACGGCCGAGGTGCCCAACCCGTTCGGGTACGCGCGGCAGCTGATCCAGGGCCGGGAGGGCAACCGCTACACCGGCTTCTTCATGCCGCACGACATCGCGCCGCGGTCAGACGACATCTGGTGGCAGGGCGAGAACGCCCGCATCGCGTCGCTCGCGTCCGCGGCCAGGCACGCCGCCCGGTACTTCGACGACGCCTTCGCGGCCAGGCTGCGTGCCTACGCGCAGGATCAGCTCAACTGGATCCTCGGCGTCAACCCGTACGCCACCTGCATGCTCGAGGGGCCGGGGCGCAGCGTGCCGCTCTACCTGGAGTACGCGAACAACGACCCGGCCGGGTCGTGGCGGTGGCTGCGCTGGCCGGGTGGCATCGTCAACGGGATCACCGGCAAGAGTGAGGACGGGCGCGGGCTGCAGTGGGATCCCGGCCGGGCGGCCACCGGGCCGAACACCGACTGGCGCTGGCTGGAGCAGTGGCTGCCGCACACCACCTGGTATCTGCACGCGGTGACCGCCCGTATTTGACAGACTCCTATTGTTCCGCGAATGCCGGTATTGACAAACATGCCGAATAACGTGCATGTTGTTTTGTCGGCTATCGCAGGTTCGAGGAGCCCGGATGTCAGGCAACGATGCTCGGATAACCGCGGAGAATCTCACCAAACAGCGGCTGGACATTGTCCGCGCGCACCTGGAATCCGCAGGTTATCGGCCAGGGTGTACCGGCTTTCCCGATGAACGCGCCGAAAACGTGCATTACCATGTCGCGGAAGACTCGGTGGTCGCGGAATTCGACTTGCTGGGAACGGCGACTGGCCGGAATTTCACCGTCCGGTCGGCCGCCTGTTTCGTTTTCGAGGCGGGCGGTGACCGTATCGTGGGAGAGCGGCGTTATTTCGACCGCGTTTCCTACTTCGAGCAGCTGGGACTGCTCACCGGCTGACGCCGACGCCCGGCGCCAGCCGGTGAGTGTCAGCCGCGGCCGGGCTGGGTGTTGCCTGCGGGCAGCTGCTTGCCCGCGGCGTCGAAGGCCTTCAGGCCGGACGGCTCGGTGACCTTGTCGAACCAGAACACGACGATGTCCGAGTCCTCGCTCCACTTGGCCGTGTGCGCCTGCGCGCCCTTGGCGATGATCTTCGCGGCGGGGCCCGCGTAGTAACCGAAGGCGGGGTTGCCGCCGCCCGTGTTGTTGCCGACGGTGACGCCGTGGAAGCCAGGAGCCTTGTCGGAGCCGCTGAACTCGTTGGTCACGATGTCGGCGGTGACCTTGCCGTCCGCGGTGCGGTGGCCCTGCATGATGCCGAAGTGCGTGTTCGGCAGCGACGGCTCGTTCACCGCGACCGCGTAGAACACGATCTCGCCCTTCGCGTCCTTGATCCCGGTCGAGATCACGTCACCGACCGGCTTGTTCTCCGGCGCCTGCGGAGTCGCTGCCTGCTCACCGGTGAACACCTTCTGGCCGGTGCCGCCGTCGGTGGCCGCCGTCCCGGTCACGCCGGCGGGCTGGTCCGCCGCGTTCGCCGAGAGAACGCCGGTGACCGCGATGGCTCCGCAGGCGACGACCGCGCCGGCGGCCATCAGGATGCGGCGGGTCAAGCGGGTGTTCGACTGCATTGATCACTCCCTGGGTAGGTGATTGAAGATCATCCGCAGGGAAAGACGGCCGGGACGCACTCGAAAGTTGTCGTCGCGGCGCGCAACCTTTCGGGCCGCTCGCTCGTCGTTAATGATCATGGCCAGGAGTGATGACGAGTTCGTGGAGTTCATGCAGGCGTGTTCAGCGCGTCTGCTGCACGCCGCGTACCTGCTCACGGGTAACCGGCACGCCGCAGAGGACGCCGCGCAGACAGCACTGGCCAAGACGTACGCGACCTGGGCGAAGGTGCGCCGCAAGGACGCGTACGCGTACACGCGGACGATCCTTGTCAATCACGTGATCGACAAATGGCGCCGTCCGCTGCGGGAGCATCCCGCCGACGAGGTGCCGGAACGCGCCGTCGGCGGCGACGTCGATTCGGCCATCGTCCAGCGGGAATGGCTGATGGAGAAGCTCAACGAGCTGACCGCCCGCGAGCGCGCGGTGGTGGTGCTCCGGCACTACTTCGACCTGCCCGAGGCCGAGGTCGCCCGCGAGCTCAAGGTCTCGGTCGGCACGGTGAAGAGCACCAACTCGCGGGCGCTGGCCAAGCTACGGATATCGATCGACCCGGCGACGCTGATCGGGGGAGGAGGACGATGAACGACCTCGAAGCACTGCGCACCGCGCTGAACGAGGCGCCGCCGGAGGGCCTGGCGCTCGACACCGCCGCGGTACTCACGAGTGGCAAACGTTTGCGCCGTCGTCGTCAGCTGCTCCACGGCACCGGCGTGGTCGGTGTCGCGGCCGCGGTGGCCGCCGTCGTGCTCGGCTCCGGCATGCTCCGCGCCGTCCCGCCGCCGGGCAACGCGCCGATCGCGGCCCCGTCGACCAGCCTCAGCATCGCGCCGCAGGGCCGCGAGCCCTACGGCGACGTCATCCCCACCGGCTTGAAGGTCGCGGGCGGTGAGCTGGTGTATTACGCGGTGCGGGTGGACGAGCCGCAGGCGCTGCCCGATACGCACTTCGGCGTGATGACCGGCATCCGCTCGGCGGACGGGAAGCTCAAGGATCTCATGATCGTCAACGGGACCAGCGGCTCCGACCGTAAGCCCGGCTTCCGCGAGCTCGACGGCGGCGAGCAGGTCAACGGGCAGTTCGTGCCGGTGTTCGGCTACTTCGTCGGGCCGGTCGCGAAGATCGTCACGACCGCGCACGGCAAGGAGGTCCAGGCGAGCCTGGCCAAGTGGAGCGTCGACCCGACGGTCACCGTGTTCTGGTTCGATCCGCAGCTGGTCGACTCGTACAACGTGCTGAGCCCCCCGTACGCCTACGACGCCGCCGGTAACAAACTGTCCAGTTGAGCTGTTCGTGTGAGCGCGGACACACTAACGTGGCCAGATGTCGCTCAGCGAGGTGCGCGCCGCGGAGATCGTCGCCGAACATGACGAGGAACGGCCTGCCAGGCGGCTGACCGGCCGGACCGACCGGTTCGTGTGGCTGGTCGCGCTCGCCGTCGCGCTGCTGGTGCTCAAGCAGGTGTTCTTCCCGTTCAGCAAGGGAAATCAGTTCTACCTGGTGATCTTCCTCGGCTGCACGCTGCCGCTGGTGTTCGTCTGCTATCGGCCGCTGCTGCGCAAATCGGGTGACAATCCTGGCTATCTCGACTGGGTGCTCGCGGCCGCCGCGTTGTTCGTCGGGCTCTATCCGGTGCTCGGCGGTTACGACGCGTTCCTCAACCGGCAGGGCACGCTGTCCACAATGGACATCATCGCGGGTGCGCTGCTGCTGGTGCTCGTGCTGGAGGCGACTCGGCGTACCACGGGAATCGTGCTGCCGATCGTCTGCGTGGGGTTCCTCGCGTACGCGTATTACGGCGGTTTCCTGCCGCAGAACTGGGGAATCGCGCACGCGGGCGTCGACTTCAGCCAGATCATCAACGCGCTGTACAACGACGCGACCGGGTTCTTCGGCACGCCGCTGGACGTCGCGGCGAGTTACATCGTGTTGTTCACCATCTACGGCGCGGTGCTGAACGCGTCCGGCGCCGGGAAGTTCTTCGTCGACATCTCGTTCGCCGCCTTCAAACGCTCACGCACCGCGCCGGGCCGGACGACCGTGCTGTCCGGGTTCCTGCTCGGCACGGTCTCGGGTTCCGGCACCGCGACCGCGGTCAGCCTCGGCGCGATCACCTGGCCGATCCTTCGTAAAGCGGGCTACCCCAAGGAGAACGCGGGCGGCCTGCTCGCCGCGTCCGGGATCGGCGCGATCCTCTCGCCGCCGACACTCGGCGCCGCCGCGTTCATCATCGCCGAGTACCTGCAGACCTCGTACCTGACGGTGCTGATCTGGGCGACGATCCCGACGCTGCTGTACTACCTCGGGATCGTCTTCGCGGTCGAGGCCGACGCGCGGCGGTTCGGCGCGAAGGCCGTCGACCTGCCGACCGAGAACGCGCGGAAACTGTTGCTGCGCGGTGGTTATCACTTCCTCTCGCTCGGGATCATCGTGGTGTTCCTCGCGCTGGACATCCCGCCGTTCGCCGCCGTGGTCTACGCGACCGGCGTGGCGGCGGTGTTCACCCTGATCGCGCGGCTGACGTCCGGTGAAGGCCTGAAGAGCTGGGCCATGGACATGCTCGACGCGTTGTCCGCCGGCGTGCGCGGTGCGCTGCCGGTGATCGCGGTGTGCGCCGCGGCGGGCGTGATCACGTCGACGATCACCAAGACCGGGCTCGGCCAGGAGCTGGCCAACGCGCTGGTCGAACTCGCCCGCACGGTCACCGACAACGCGACCGCGGTGCTGGTGCTCACCGTGGTGCTGTCCGCGATCGCGGTCGGCGTGCTCGGGCTGGCGGTGCCGGTGACGGCCTCGTTCATCATCGCCTGGGTGGTGATCGGCCCGGCGCTGGCCGGCGTCGGCGTCGACGGGCCCGAGCGCGCGATGTTCATCTTCTACTACGCGGTGCTGTCCGAGGTCACGCCGCCGACCGCGCTGGCGGCGGTGGCGAGCGCCGCGATCACCGGCGGCTCGATCCTCAAGACGATGTGGCAGTGCTGGAAGTACACGCTGCCCGCGTTCCTGGTGCCGATCGCCTTCGTACTGACCGAAAACGGCGCCGCGCTGCTGTTGCAGGCCAAGCCGTTGACGGTGTTGTGGGTGACGGCCGTGTCGGCACTCGCGGTCGGCGCGCTCGGCGTGGTGACCGGCGGCTGGTTCTTCGGGCCGGCGCGCTGGCCCGTGCGCGCGGTATTCGCGCCCGCCGCGTTGTGCCTGCTGTATCTGGAGCCGGTCCCGGTGTTCGTGGGGCTTGGTTTCTGCCTGCTGGGAGTGGCTCTGCAGGTCTTTTTCCGGCTGACTGAAGGAGAAGCGGATGCGAGCGAGTGCGTTGCTGGTGATCGCGATGCTGGCGGTGGCGGGCTGCGGCGGGAAACAGGCGACGCGGGCGGGTGACGGAGCGGGCTGCGAGGCGGCAGACGGCCGGATCACCATCGCCACCGGCAACAGCGGCGGCGTCTACTACGTGCTCGGCGGCGGCCTCGCCCAGCTGATCAGCGGCAACACCAAGCTGAAAGCCACGGCTGCCGAGACCGGCGCCTCGGTGCAGAACATCCAACAGCTGGTCAACAAGGACTACGACATCGCCTTCTCCCAGGGCGACACGGCGACCGACGCGGTCAACGGCACCGGCCCGTTCGCGGGCAAACCCCAGAAGATCCAGGCACTCGCCCGCATCTACCCCAACTCGACGCACGTGCTGGTCCGCTCCGACGCGGGCATCAACACGGTCGCCGACCTGCGCGGCAAGCGCGTCTCGACGGGCTCGCCGAAGTCCGGCACCGAGGTCGTCGCGAACCGCCTGCTCCAGGCGGCCGGGCTCAACCCGGAGACCGACGTCCAGGCCCAGCGCCTCGACCTCGCGAAGACGTCCGACGGCATGAAGTCCGGCACGCTCGACGCACTCGTGTGGGTCGGCGGCCTCCCGACCGCGCAGATCACGGACATCACGACGTCGATGAAGGGCAAGGTCAAGCTGCTCGACCTGAGCGCGCTGGTCGAGCCGCTGAAGAAGGTCAACCCTGGTTACGGCCCCGGCATCATCCCGGCCGCCTCGTACGGTCTCGGCGCGGACGTCCCGACGTTCGTGGTGCCGAACATGCTCCTGGTCCGCGAGGACTTCCCCGCCGCGAACGCTTGCGCGATCACGAAGCTGATCTTCGACAAGCGCGCCGACCTCGAGAAGGTCCACCCCGCGGCGAAGCAGATCGACAAGGTGACCGCCCGCCAGACGGACCCGGTTCCCCTGCACGCCGGCGCCCAGCAAGCCCTGGCCTCGTGAGTGTTCCGGCCGGTTAGAACCGGCCTAGCCACTCACGACCCTCCTCGTAGCCCGGGTGAGGGCCTCCCTCACCCGGGCAGGGTGGGTGAGGGCCTCCCTCACCCAGATATATGGGTCAGGGCCTCCCTCACCCGACGATTTGGGTGAGGGAGGCCCTCACCGCACAGCGCGCCTAGGTCGGCGTTGTATGAAGGGAGCCTTCATACAATCCAGGCTGGATGAGGGGAGCCTTCATCCAGCCCGAGGATCAGGCAAAGCCTGGGGTCGTGAGTGGCATGACCGGTTAGAACCGGCCGGAACACTCACGAGTCCTTGGCCTGCGGAAGCTTGCGCGGGCGCTTGCCCGGCTTGGCCGACGGCGGCGGCACGACCGGTCCGATGTCGCCGTCCGGCGCCTCGTCGAGGTCGACCATGACGGGAGCGTGATCACTCGGCCCGGTGCCCTTGCGCGCCTGCCGGTCGATCCACGCGGCCCTGACCCGCCCGGCGACCGGCGTCGACGCGAGTACCAGGTCGATCCGCATGCCCAGGTCCTGATGGAACATGCCCGCCCGGTAGTCCCAGTAGCTGAAGATCCGCTTGTCCGGCCACCGATCACGCACGACATCGTGCAGCCCGAGCGAAAGCAGCGACGCCAGCGCCGCGCGCTCAGGCTCGGTCACGTGCGTCTGACCGACATAGGCCGCGGGATCGAAGACGTCCGCGTCGGCGGGCGCGATGTTCATGTCGCCGCAGACGAGCGCGTCGGCCGGACCGGCGGCGACCACCTCGTTCAGCTTGGCGAGCCAGGCGAGCTTGTACTGGTAGTGCTCGGAATCCGGCTCGCGCCCGTTCGGCACGTACAGCGAGTGCACGCGGATGCCGCCGCAGGTCGCGGCCACCGCGCGGGCCTCCTGATGCGGGAACCCGGGTGCGCCGTCGAGGCCGGTCACGACGTCTTCGAGGCCGACCTTGGACAGGATCGCGACCCCGTTCCACTGCACCTCGCCGCTGAGCGCGACCTCGTACCCGCGCTCGGCCAGTTCGGCGCCGAGCAGCGCGAGGAAGGCGTCGTCGACGAGCTTGGTCTCCTGCAGGCAGACGACGTCCGGCTGCCGTTCGTCCAGCCACGGCAGGAGCCGGGGCACCCGCTGCTTGACCGAGTTCACGTTCCAGGTCGCTACGCGCATCGGCCCACGGTAACCCGTCCGCCGGGTCGGCGGGTGGATGCGAGGGAGGCTCGCATCCACCCGGGCAAGGTCAGTCCTGCTCGACCTTGATTTCGATCTGCTTGTCCTTCAGCGACTCGGTGTACGGCATCGACAGCTCGAGGATGCCTTTGACGTACCTGGCGCTGATCTGTGAGGCGTCCGCGCCCGGCGGCAGCGAGACGTTCCGCGTGAACGAGCCGTAGTGGAACTCGCTGCGCCCGCTCGAGACCGCACGCGCCTCCCGCTGCGCGTTGATGGTCAGCACCCCGCCGTGCGAGGTCACCGTGATCTGCTTGTCGGCGTCGAAGCCCGGCAGCTCCGCGCGCACCACATACTTTCCGTCCTCTGTGGACTCTTCGATTCGTACCATGTTGGGATCACCGAACGGCCAAGTGTGCTCCAGCCACGAGGCAAGGGTGGGAAATGCCGTCCGCGGACTGGGAAACAGCGAGGTCATGCCAGCTCTCTTTCGTCGCGGTTGTGCATTGCACCCCCCATGAAACCGCGACCTGGCCCGCCCGCGATGCGGCCGGATTACCCGAAAACCGGGGACAAAGGTCACCAATTCAGAACGCCGTGTGGGTGACCCAATGGTCGAGCAGCGCACGATCACCCGTGACCCCGCCGACGGGCAGCCGTCCCGTGAACATCAGCAGAAGATCCCGCACCGGCCCGGAAACGGTGACATCGGCGTCCTCGGCCGAGTGCTCCCAGCGCACGCCCTCAGGTGTACGGGTGATGCGCCAGCCGTCGAGGCCGGGTTCCTCGGGCCGCCACAACAGGGTCTGGCCCGTTCCGCGCAGCTCGGCCACCTCGGGCTTGAGTTTTTCGGCGCCAGAGTAGGAAATCAGCTGCAGGCCTTCGGTGATGACGTCGGCCGCGTGGTCGGGATCGAGCTTGTAGTCGACGCCCGCGGTGAACGCCGCGTCCGCGTGGTGCACGGTGGTGTCGTTCAACAGCCGACGCAGCCAGAAGATCGCCGGTCCTTCGGCCGCGACGATCCAGACCTTGGCCTGCGGGCCGACCGCCTGGACCGCGTCGATCAACAAGGTCGCCCCTAAGCGGAGCCATTCGGGCCAGTTCGCGGGCGGGCCTGGTGTCGCTTCGCTCGGGTCCGGCAGCGGGACGCGGCGGTCCGTGCGGATGATCTCGGCCGCCCAGCGGTGGGCGTGGCCGACGTGCACGACCAGGTCGCGGACCTGCCATTCCGGGCACGTCGGCACGGGCATGGCCGGGTCGAGCCCGTCGATGGTGGCGGCCAGCCCGGCCGTGTGCTCGCGCAGGCGCTTGGCCAGCAGGTCGAAGTCCAGTCCCAGCATGAGGTTCCCCTTTCGCCTGGTGTTGCCCGTACCGTAGGAACTCCAGTCGGGTGGAGGTTCTAGTGACTGTGACCCAGGACACACTTGGCATCGGTGAGCTGGCCGAGCTGACCGGGGTCTCGGTGCGCACGATCCGCTTCTACTGCGACGAGGGCATCCTCGAATCGCGGCGCAGCGCGGGCGGGCATCGCCGGTTCGACCCGGTGGTCGTCGAGCAGCTGAACCTCATCAGGCGGCTGCGCAGGCTGGGGCTCGACCTGCCCGCGATCACGGCCGTGCTGCTCGGCGAACGGTCCATGGACGAGGCCATCGCCGCCACCCGCGCGGCGCTCGATGTCGAGTTCGAGGCGCTGGCCTGGCGGCGTGCGTCGTTGAGCGCGATCGAGCAGGCGAGTCCCGCCGAACGGGCGGCGCGCGTCGACCTGCTCGCCAAGGTCGTCGACGGGCGGGCCGCGCATGGCGCCATCGTCGCCTTCTGGCGCAGCCTGATCCTGGCGCCGGTCAGTGAGTCGCTGGCCGAGAAGTTCATCTTCTCGAACGCGCCGGAGCCGCCGGTCCCGCCGACGCCGAGCCAGGTCGTCGCGTACGCCGAGATGGCGACGCTGGTCGCCGATCGTTCGCTCAGCGCACGCCTGATCGCCCGGTCACGCGCGAACGTCGAGAAGGTGCATGACGAGGAAGGCCTGTGGGAAGGGCTCGCCGAGGCCGGAAGTGCCGCCTATCCGCTGATACTGGCCGGTCGGGCGCCGGAACCCGGGAAGGCGCTCGATCTCTTCGTCGACGCGCACGCGTCCGCACGCGGCGTGCGCGACACCCCGGAATTCCGGCGTGAGCTGCTGCTGAGCGTCGACGCCGACCGCGATCCCCGGCTGGGCCGCTACTGGCGGCTCTCCCGCGAGGTGACCGGGGCCGCGGTCCCGGTCGGCGTGCTGCTCTGCTGGCTGATCGACGCGCTCGGCGATTCCGTCAGCGCTTGTGGATGAAGTAGGCCTTGTCGTCGCCGAACGTGCCGACCTGCACCGTGATGTCGCCGGGCCCGTCGACGAAGCCGAGCTTGAACGTGAGTTCCTTGCCGGGTAAGACATCCTGGCTCGGCGTGCCGTTGAAGCCCGCCTCCGTGTCGAAGACCTGCTCGGCCGCGGCGTTGCCCGCGGTGGCCTGGATCAGCAGCATCGCGGTCCACGGCTTGGCCGAGTGGTTGACCACGGTCACGTCGTAGCTCATCGCCTTGGCGTTCGGCCGCATCGAGTACTTGCCGGTGGTGAATTCCTTCGGGTTGGCGACGGTGAGGTCGATGTCCTTGCCGTGGAACGTATCCCCGACGCTGAGCGTCTGCGCCGGCCCGGAACCGGTGAGCTGATCGGTGATCTTGTCGAGTTCCTTCACCGCCGCGTTCTGCGCCAGGACGGTGAACACGATCGCCGCGACGCACAGTGCGACGCCGACGGCGGCGAGTGTCTTCTTCGTCCCGAAAAACGCGATGACGCCGAGAATGAATCCGACGCCCGCGACGACGGCGGTCAGATTGTTGAAGATGAGAATCGGGGATCCGACGATTCCGGCAATGCCCAAGATCAACGCCGTCCACGCCAGAGCACCGAATTTGACGGGACGTGCCTGCGCGACTGGCATGGGCGCGAGTGGTGGCATGGCGGTCATGAGCTGGGGATTCCTCTCTGGACTGGCGAGCGCGAACGCAGAACTGGTCGCGTCCGGCCGCATGCCCGTTACGAGGAAATTCGTCCGTAATCGGAAAGTCATCGGCGCTCACGCTTACGGGTGGCCCGACACGCGCCCGCGATCTTGGGTAGCCTGGCTGCCAGACCGGCCTGGGGGCGACGTGTTGTCTGGACCTTGTGAGTTTTGCTTGTGGTGACTTTCGCTGAACTGCGCGCTGCGCCGGAAGAGTTCGCGCCGGCACGGCGCAGGGCCGTCCGCATCGGACTGCACGCACTCTGGGTCATCGGGCTGAGTCTCGCGGTGACCGCTGGCACCGGCCGATTCGGATTCTTCCCCGCCGATCAGGGCTTTATCCTGGGCCAGGCCCGCCGGATCCTGAACGGCGAGATTCCGCATTCGGACATCATTTCCGCGCGCCCGCTCGGTTCCGCGGTCATTCACATCCTTGATTTCGCTTTGCCGGGACCGCTTTTCCTCGCCTCGGCCGTGCTGAGCATGGCCGAGATCATCATGGGCACCATCGCGCTCGCGGTGATCGTGACGAACCGACCGCTGCTGACCTGGGGTCCCGGCCGCACCGCGCTGGTCGCCGCGGCGGCCGTGCTGAATCTCAACGCTTTCCCGCTGATGGCCTGGCACACGATCGACGGCATCACGCTGACCGCGTGCGGGGTGTGGGCGTTGCGCTCCGATTCGGTGCGCGTGCGGCGGCTCGGGCTGTTCCTGTTCGGCGTGGCCGCGCTGGTGAAGCAGAGCTTCGCGCCGGTCGTGGTCATCGCGGGCCTGTGGCTGCTGCTGCGCCCGCGCGGCAAGCGGTCGTTCGCGGACTTCTGCTGGCTGGGCGCGTTCCCGCTGGCCTATGTCACGGTCGTCTCGCTCGACGGCGGCTTCGGCGCGATGGTCGACCAGCTCACGACGGCCGCGCCAGCGTACGGCGAAGGGCTGCTCGGGTTCTGGCTCACCGAACTGCCCACCTCGATCAAACCACTGCCACTGTTCGTCTTCGCCGCCATCGCGGCTGTCGCGCTGGTGGCACGCACCGCCTGGTCGTCTTGGCTACTGCTGCTGACCGGCATCACGGCCGTGGCCTGGGTGGTGGCCGACGGTGGTTTCGTCGGCCCGAACCGCTGGACGGACGCGCTGTGGTGGATCTTGGCCGTCGCCATCGTGGTGCACGGCCTGCTGCGGCGCGCGATCCCGTGGGGCGCCTTGCTCGTGCTCGGACTGGGTTTCCTGATCAGCCTCTCCTGGGGCCAGGACACGCCGACGCTGCTCGCCGGCAGCATGGCGCTGACCACGTGTTTCCTGCTGGCCGACCTGGTCACCCCGCCGGACGGCCTGCTGCGCACGGGCACCGCCGCGTGCATGGCCGTCTTTGTCATCGTCGGCCTGGTCACCGTCTCCCTGCGCGACGACCTCACGTACATGGACCGCCCGCGCGCGGAGCTGACCCGCGATCTCGGCGACGTGGCGCCGTCGATGCACGGCATTCGCACCAACGAGGGCACGTACACCTACCTCGCGCAGTTGCGGGACTGTCTCAAGCGCTTCCCCGCCGACAAGGTCGCCGTGCTCGCCGACAACCCGTTCGCCTACGCGGCATTCGACCTGCGCAACCCGTTCCCCGTCGACTGGCCGCTCCCGCTGGAGATGGTCGCCGACGCGCCGCAGCGCATGATCGCCGCCGCGCACGATCTCAACCGGCACGGCTCGTACCTGGTCCTGTTCCAGACCGTCGACCAGAAGACGCTCATGGCCGGCGGCCCGGTTCCCGCTGAAGTACGCCCTGACCAGCCCATTTACGACTACTTCGGCATCGCGGCCCACGTCAAGGCGGCTTTGGCGGGAGAGACGATCACCTGCGGAAACTTCGTCGGGAAGTGGCAGAGCTGATATAACAGCACTGTTGCATCTCGTCGAGAGGGGACAGCCGTGTATCCGCCCATCGACCCGTACGACTCGGGACTGCTCGACGTCGGCGACGGGAACCAGGTTTATTGGGAGCTGTACGGCAACCCCGGCGGCAAGCCCGCCGTCGTCGTGCACGGCGGTCCCGGCACCGGCTGCTCGGCGGGAATGCGGCGGCACTTCGACCCGGAGCGCTACCGCGTGCTGCTCTTCGACCAGCGCGGTTCCGGCCGCAGCACCCCGCACGCGAGCGACCACACCGTCGATCTGAGCGTGAACACGACTGAGCATCTCCTCGCCGACATGGAACGCCTGCGCGAGCACTTCGGCATCGGCCGCTGGCTGGTGTTCGGCGGTTCGTGGGGTTCGACGCTCGGCCTCGCGTACGCCGAGCGTCATCCGGAACGCGTGTCCGAAATGGTCATCTGCGGCGTCACCACCTCGCGCCGTTCCGAGCTCGACTGGCTCTACCGCGGCGCGGGCGCGCTGTTCCCGGAGGAATGGGAGCGATTCCGCGACGTCGCGGGCACCGACGACGTGCTCAACGGCTACGTCCGCCTGATGGCCGACCCGGACCCCGAAGTCCGTGCCAAGGCCACGGAAGCCTGGTGCGCCTGGGAAGACACGGTCCTGTCGCTCGAGCCGAACGGCGTGCCCAAGCCTTTCGGCAGCATGCCGCCGAAACAACGCGAAGCCGTCGTCCGCATTTGCTCGCACTACTTCGCGAACGACTGCTGGCTCGAAGACGGCGTGCTGCTGCGCGAAGCCGCACGGCTCAAGGGCATCCCGGCCGTCTTGATCCACGGCAGGCTCGACATCAGCGGGCCACTGCAAACCGCTTGGGAACTGGCCAAACTCTGGCCGGACGCCGAGCTGGCCGTCATCGAAGACTCCGGCCACACGGGAAGCGACGAAATGCGCGCCCGTACCCGCCGCGCCCTCGACGATTTCCTTACAGCGCCTTGAGGTAGACGTCGAGCGCGGCGGCGCCCGCCAGCATCGCCCGGCCGCGCGCGGTGAGCCGCTCCCGCCAATCGGCGAGAGTGGCTTCGAGCGGAGCCACCCCGCCCGCCTCGCGCACCTGCTCGAGCACGGGCGCGATCTGTTCCAGCAGGTAACCGCCGCGCCGCAACTGATGCACCAGCTGAGCGTCACGCACGTCGGCCGCGTCGTAGTAGCGGTACCCCGTCTGCTTGTCCCGTTGTGGCCGAACCAGCCCGGCCGCCTCCCATTTCCGGAGCGTCGCAGGCCGCACGCCGAGGCGTCGCGCGAGCGGACCGATGAACATCGGGCCACCCCGCGCCTGCTCGTCGGGAACGAGGTTCCGCAGCGCTTTGTCCACTGCGGACAGTGTCCGCCTGTCTTCCCGCAGCTGCACATGACTTTCGTCGATCAACGCGAACGCGTTCTCGGCGTCGTGGTGCGCGGCGCGCATGATCGCGGTGGCGGTCGCGTGCCCGTGGCCGGGAATCAGCGCGAGAAAGGCGCGAAGGGCTTGCGCGTGCCGCTCGCGGTAAATCCGGTAGCCACTCTCGGTGCGCTCGGCAGGCGGCAGAATGCCCGCGTCCTCGTAGTTCCGGATGGCCTGAGTGGACAGTCGATGCTCGCGAGCGAGGTCGACTGGCCGCAGCCTGCTGCCGGTCACCTTCTCCTCCCGGTTGAAGGTTGAGTAGCGAAATTCGAGTCGTATTCGAGTCAAGTCTCAACGGCTGGTTCAACGATACTGTAGAGGGATGCGAGCTTTCCAATACCTCGTCGAGTATGCGGGATATCGATCGATCGCCTGTGAGAGTGACTGCCTGGCCGGATTGAAGGTCAACACCTTCGTCGAAGACGGCGAGGGCTGGCTGATCGAGGTGACGCGAACCGGCTTCAGTCCCGGTTTCGGGAAATCAGCCGCGAACCGTGAGCTCGTCGACTGGATGCGCGAGTACAACGAAAGTCACACCGAGAAACTCAGGTTCTACGGCTTCGACGCGCCCGCCGCAGACCCGCGTCCAGTGCTGGCCGCAGTGCACGCCTACCTCGGCTTACCTTGGGACGTAAGCGAAATCAAGTTCGCGAATGAGGCGAAACTTCGGGTGATCGCGGACGACCTTCTGGCCTTGGTCGCCATCGATTCGGCGCGGCTGATCGCCGAGACCTCGTACGAGCAGTGGTGGCGGGCGAGCTGGCGTGCGCGGGTGGCGGCCGGCTTGCTCCGCGATCAAGCCAACGCCGTGGTCGCGGACAACCTCAAGCAGATCATGGCCCGCGAGGAGCGGCGCGGCCCCACCCTGGTGCTCACCCGCCGATTCGGGTCGTGAGTGTTCCGGCCGGTTCTAACCGGTCGGAACACTCACGAGCTTTTTCCGAGCGAGGACGGCCACCAGATCCGGCGGCCGATGTCCATGCTCAGCGCGGGCACCAGCAGTGACCGCACGATCAGCGTGTCCAGCAGCACGCCGAACGCGACGATGAACGCGAGCTGCGCGAGGAAGAGAATGGGCAGCACCGCCAGCGCCGAGAAGGTCGCCGCGAGCACCACCCCGGCCGAGGTGATCACCCCGCCGGTCACGGTCAGCCCGCGCAACATGCCCTCGCGCGTGCCCAGCGTCTTCGCTTCCTCGCGCACTCGTGTCATCAGGAAGATGTTGTAGTCGATCCCCAGTGCCACAAGGAAAACGAAGCCGAACAGCGGCACGACCGGGTCGGCGCCGGGGAAGCCGAACACCCCGTTGAACACCAGCGCTGACACGCCCATGGTCGCCGCGAACGACAGCACCACGGTGCCGATCAGCAGCAGAGGCACCAGCAGCGCGCGCAAAAGCAGTGCCAGCACCAAAAAGATGACCAGCAGCACGATCGGGATGATGAGCAGCCGGTCACGTTCGGAGGTGTCCCGCGTGTCGAGCAGCGTCGCGGTCGGCCCGCCGACCTCGGCGCCCGCTCCGTGCACGGCGTCGCGCAGCCGTTGCACGGTGGCCAGCGCGGCCGCGGAGTCCGCCGGGTCGGTGAGCACCGCGTCGAGCCTGACCAGGCCGCCGGACTCGCCGGCCTGGCGGACTTCCGCGACGCCGTCGACCTTGGCCGCCGTGGTGACCGCCCGCGCCTGAGCGGCATCTGCCAGCACGATGGCCGGGGAGCCACTGCCACCGGGGAAGTGTCGTGACAGGACTTCCTGCCCGGCCACGGAGTCGACGTCGGTGAGGAAGATGTCGGACTGCGCCGTGCCGGAAGCCTTGAGCTGCGGGACAAAAGCCACGCCGATCAGCAGCACGAACGTGGTCACCACCCAGGTCGCCCTCGGCCGGTTCGCGACCAGCCTGGCCACCCGCGCCCACAGCCCGCTCGCCGCCGGATGCGGGGACCCGAACTTCGGGCGCAGCGGCCAGAACGACGAGCGGCCCAGCAGCACCAGCACCGCGGGCAGGAAGGTGACCGAGGTCAGGAACGCCGCGCCGATCCCGATCGCCGCCACCGGCCCGAGTCCCTTGTTGGAGTTGAGGTCGCTGAACAGCAGGCACAGCACCCCGAGCACCACCGTGCCCGCGGACGCGGCGATCGGTTCGATCGTGGCGCGCCAAGCCGTGCGCATGGCCTGATGGCGATCCTCGGTGTCTCGCAGTTCCTCGCGGAACCGCGAGACGAGCAGCAACGCGTAGTCGGTGGCCGCGCCGAAGACGAGGATGAAGAGGATGCCCTGGCTCTGGCCGTTGAGATCGATCACGCCGGCGTCGGCCAGCAGATAGACGGCGAGACTCGCCAGACCGAGCGCGAAAACGCTGGACAGCAGCACCAAAAGCGGCAGCAGCGGACTTCGGTAGACCAGGATCAGGATCAACGTCACGACCGCGCCCGCGACCAGGAGCAGCAGCCCGTCGATCCCGCCGAACGCCTGCTTCAGGTCCGCGATCTGCGCGGCGGGCCCGGTGACCAGCACGGTCAGCCCGGCAGGCGGCGAAGCCAGCCGCGCCCGGATCTCCTCGACGGCCTTACTCGGATCCGTCACGGCGACGACGCGTTGAGCGGCCTGGTCGTCCCTCGGCGACGGGATGACCGGCGACGCACCCGCCAGTTCCCGGCTCCCGAGCCAATCCCGGTCAACTTGGGTGAGCCCGGACGTCCGCTCGACCACCACGACGGCGGGCAGGCCCTTGGCGCCGCCGAACGTCCGCAGCCGTTCGGCCACCTTCGTCGCCTCGGCGGACGCGGGCAGGAACGCGGTGCTGTCGTTGACCGCGACCTGGCTCAGCTTCCCCGCGAACGGCCCGGAGAAGCCGCCGAGCGCGAGCCAGCCGACCGCGATGAGCGCGGGCAACACCCAGCGGATGCGAGAGCGGGTGGTCTCCACGGAAGAATGACCTCCACAGGCATATGGTTCGACCATCGAATGATTCGACGGTCGAAACTCTAACCGGGAGGGCGCATGGTCGACAACTCGACCTTGGTCAGGCTGCTCCGGCAGCTGACGGTCGAAACCGACCGCTTCGCCGAGATCTTCGGCGAGAAGCAGCAGATGCACCGCACGGATCTCAACGCTCTCGCCCTGATCATGGACGCGCGCTGGAGCGGCGCACCCCTGTCACCGGGCAGGCTCGCCGAGGCGATGCACATGAGCGCGTCCGCGACCACCTCGGTGTTGGATCGGCTCGAGGCATCCGGCCACGTCCAGCGCACCCGCAGCGCCCACGACCGCCGCAAGGTCGAGCTCCACGTCCACGACAAGGCGCTCGAACTCGGCCGCGCGTTCTTCACCCCGCTCGACGCGGCGTTCACGGCGGCATGGTCGGAGTTCACCGACGAGGACAAGGCGGTCATCGGCCGTTTCCTCGCGGCCAGCATCACAGCGACGGTATCCGTGCGCGCCGGCCTCAAGGACTCGTGATCGCTGGTCAGAACCTTTCGTCGCCCTTGTCCCAGCCCATGGAGGGCCTGGGAACGTGCGGGTTCAACGCCTCGGCGATCCAGACGAACCGCTGGCTGCCGGCGGGGTCGGTGACACTCACCGTGAATCCGGCACGCATACAGGCATCAGTGCTGTGCACATGGCTGTCGATCAGGCACTTGTAGATCTTGCGAGTCAGCGTCTTCCCATCCCGCTGCACCTCAAGGGTCAGCCAAGTCGTCACGCCGAGTCCGCACCCGTAGCCCTGCACCCTGACATTCACGACCGACGCCGTCTTCTGGTACCCGGTCGTCACGACCGCACACCCCGTGCCGCCCCCACCGGGATGTTCCCCGGCCTGCGCGGGCGCCGCCATCGCAACCCCGGCCATCAAAAGCCCGACCGTCGCCCCAACAATCCTTTTAGCCTTCTTCATCGCGCTACCTCAAAGCCTCAAGTCACGGCGTTCCGCGAACCTTGGCGGCAGCATGACCAACCCCCTGCCCAGACCCCGCCCAGACACCGCCCACGCCCCAACGACCAAGGCGCACATCGCACGGGTACCTGACAAACGCTGGCGCAACCCGACAACTGAGGGGGTCCGGGGGACGCAGTCCCCCGGCGGGGGTGTGGGGGCTCGGCCCCCACAGAACACGACGAGCGAATAAGGGTTCGCGCGCTCCGCGGACACAGTCCGCCCAATGAGTGAGTGGGTCGTGTGGGACTCGAACCCACAACCTACGGATTAAAAGTCCGCAGCTCTGCCAATTGAGCTAACGACCCGTGTGCTCAAGCCTACCGGGCGGTCAAACGGGTTCTGTGCGGTGGGTGCGGCGGAGCCACCAGAGGCCGATGACCGGCAGGACGAGCGGGATGAAGAGGTAGCCCTGGCCGTAGGCGGACCAGACCGTGGCGTGGGGGAAGGCCGCCGCGTCGAAGATGCTGAGGGTGCCGATGGTCAGGACGCCGAGCAGCTCGACCGCGCAGGCGACCAGTGCCACGCGCCACCAGGAGGCTCGGGCGAGTGCGACCGTGGCGACCACGTAGACGACCGCCGCGAGGGCGGAAAGGAGGTAGGCCAGGGGTGCCTCGTGGTACTTGGTGGTGATCTGGACCGCGGCGCGGGAGGTGGCGGCCAGTGCGAAGATCGCGTAGACGGCGACCAGTACTCGGGAGCCGCCGGTGACGCGGGTTCGCTCAGGCATGCCAGACCTCGTTCAGTCGGAGGACCATCACCGGGATGGCCAGGCAGGCGATGCCCAGCACGGCCGTGCTGGACCGGCTGCGCTCGGCGAGTGCCCAGACGGTGCCGACGGGCAGTACCAGCAGGGAGCCGATCAGGTAGGCCAGGTAGGTGGCCAGGCCTGCGGGGCGGTGGCCGTTGATGAGTAACACGATGCCCACCACGAGCTGGGCGAGCAGCAGTACCTCGACGACCGCCAGCGCGCCGAGTAGTGCCCGGTCGGGGGCCTTGTTGCGGGCGGACTGGACGAAACTCCAGACAGCTACGAGAGCTGCACAGAGCGCGACCGTCACCGCGAAAGCCGGAATCACAGTTCCTCCATTTGCCACTTCGGGGTCAAAGTACTACTAGGCCGGACGGCCTTCGGTGGCCGACCGCCGGCGGGTGTGTCCGGCGCCTCGCGCGGGCGTCTTCTCATGCAGTGGCACGGGAGACTGAACGTGCAGGTTGAGCGCTATGCTGTAAATAAATCACAAACCGGTCTTAATGGCGTTCTGTCAATTCGGTATCCCGTTATTCCTTATGACCGTATGGGCCTGATGGGCCTTTGATTTCGTTTTGTTACACCCCGTCCGGGTGGTTGTGGATCTGTCATTTATTACTGAGTGCAATGTACTCATGGGTAGTGGGCATTCTTGTCTACCCTGATCAGCCCAACTGAACCCCCGAGTTGGCGGATTGGCCGGGAAGCCTCCGCCGTGCGGGAATATTCCTCGTCATCGAGCGGCTCTGACCGCTTGGCTAAGGGGCGGGGAAAGGGCTGGTATGGATCTCCGGTACGAAGCGTTTTGCTTCGCGGATCCGTTGTTCTTCGACGAGCAGCGAGAATCCGGGATGCCGGAGGAGGACTTCACCGGTCTCTTGCCGCTGCCTGCGTCCGGGTGGACGTCGTACGACCGCGGCATCTGGCGTACGCTCGACCCCGACGCCAAGTTTTTGCCAGCGCAGGGCTGGAAAATCCACATTTCCGCTGGTCTGGACAACGCGGAGCGGGTGCTCACGAAGGTGCACGCGTACTGCGTCGAGCACGAGGTGGCCTTCAAGCACCTGCGCAGCAAGGCCATCCTGCTCGCGCGGAATTCCAAATACGCCCCGCGCGAGGGCAGCGGCAAGCTGATCACTATTTATCCGGCGGACAACAACGAGCTGGAACGGCTTCTTGTTGATCTTTCCCAGGAGCTCAAGGGTGAGCACGGCGCATATATCCTGAGTGATCTTCGCTACGCGGAGGGGCCACTCTATGTGCGTTACGGCGGTTATACCGAGCAGTGGGTCGAGAAGGATGGCGGCCGGGTGCTCGCCATTCAGCGCCCGGATGGCACATTGGTTCCCGATAAGCGGGAGCCGACCTTCTCCTTCCCCGATTGGGTCGAGCTACCTGCCTGCCTGGTGCCGCACTGGGAGGCTCGCAAGAGCGGCGATCCTTCGCAATTCCCCTACCAGGTGAAAAGCTCCATGCACTTCTCGAACGGCGGCGGGGTCTACGTCGCCGATCGCAAGTCGGACGGGCTCGAGGTCGTCGTCAAGGAGGCCCGCCCGCACGCAGGCCTCGACCGCGACCTGATCGACGCGGTCACCCGCCTACGGCGCGAGAAGGACGTGCTCGAGCGACTAGCCGGCATCCCAGGCATACCCGAGGTGTACGAGCACTTCACCGTCTGGGAACACCACTTCCTCGCCATGCAGTACGTGGTGGGCGACTCGCTGGGCAACTGGCTAGCCCGCAACTACCCGCTCACCAGGCGGGACAAGTCCGAACAGGACCTGCTCGACTACCGCGACCGCGCGCTCAAGGTGATCAACGCCGTCGAGACGCTGGTCGGCGCCATCCACGAGCGTGGCATCGTCTTCGGCGACCTGCATCCGCTCAACATCATGATCGACGGCGAGCACGACGACGCGATCTCGCTCATCGACTTCGAGATGGCCTTCGACGTGGCGAGCTCCGGACGGCCCGCGCTCGGCGCGCCCGGTTTCCGCGCTCCCGCCGACCGCTCTGGCTTCGACATCGACGGACACGCGCTCGCGGCCTTGCGGCTGTGGATGTTCCTGCCGATCAACACCTTGCTCGAACTGCTGCCCGCGAAGCTTCCGTCGCTGGTCGACTTCGTGCTCCGGCGCTTCCACCTCCCGGACGAGTACGGCCAGGTGATCCTCGACGGTCTCGCCAGGCATGACGCCCAGCCGTCGGTCAGCGTGGCCAACGAGCTCGACCAGTCCGAACCCGACTGGACCGTCGTGCGCAAGCGGATCGCCGCGGCCATTCTCGCCAGCGCGACCCCGGAGCGGCACGACCGGCTCTTCCCCGGTGACATCGAGCAGTTCCGCGTCGGTGGCGCGTGCTTCGGCTACGGCGCCGCGGGCGTACTCCACGCGCTCGACGCCGCCGGCGCCGGCCGGTATCCCGAGCACGAGAAATGGCTGATCGAGTCGCTCAACCGCGAACCGCCGAATCGTCCGGGTTTCTATGACGGAACGCACGGAATCGCGTTTGTGCTCGAAAACTTCGGGTACACCGAGCAGGCGAGTGAACTGCTGGCGTGGTCGGCGAAAATGGTGGACGAGACCAAGGACCACGCGCTCGAAGGCGGGCTCGCGGGAATCGGTCTCACCCAGCTTCACTTCGCGACCACGCGAGGCGACAACGAGTTCGGCAGGCAGGCGCTCAACACGGCTGTTAAGCTTGCCGAGGCACTGGAAGTCGCTGAGCCACCAGGAAAATTCGGTCGAGCCGGGTTGATGAACGGCTGGTCCGGATCGGCTCTGCTGTTCATCCGGCTGTACGAACGGACCGGCGAAAAGGCCTGGCTCGCTTTCGCCGATCAAGCTTTGAAACGCGATCTCGAAGAATGCGCGACGACCGATGACGGATCACTTCAGGTCCGTGACGGCGAAAGGCGTACGCTGCCTTATGTCGGCGTCGGCAGTGCGGGCATTCTGATGGTCGCCGAACAATTGGCCAGGCACGCGCCCGAGTCGGAAAGTCTCGAGAGCATGCCCGGCCTGCGGATGGCTTGCCGCGGCGAGTTCGTCATCCACCCCGGGCTGGTGCTCGGCCGGTGTGGCCTGATGACGGCGCTGGCCATGGACGCCACCGGCGGCTCACGCGACGCCGTCGACCTGCACTTGTCCAGATTGTCCTGGTACGCGTTGCCGTACAAGGGCGGCCTGGCCTTCCCCGGCAACCAGCTGCTCCGGTTGTCGATGGATCTCCACACCGGTGGAGCGGGCGTGCTTCTCGCGCTCGCGGCCACATTGGACGGGAAACCCGTGCTGCCGTTCTTCAGCGGCACCCCGTCCCCCCGAACTGCCGGCCAATAGTGGCCGGTGGAAAAAAGGATCAACGAAGGGAACCACCATGGAACTCGTTCTCGACCTGCAGGCTCTGGAGACCCCCGAGCTGTCCGAGGGCATGGGTCACAGTGGTCACGGTGGCGGCGAGCCCAGCAACCTGTCGCTGCTCGCCTCCTGCACCAACAGCACCATCTCGCTGCTGACCTGCCACTGATCCTGGTGTAGGTAACCGGCGCGGGAGCGGCACAGGCCAAGTGCGCCGCTCCCGCGCCTTCATTCTGCTTTAAGTAAAAGCGTAACGGCACCTTCTTGAGAGGTTCTCAGATGACGAGACCCGGTGATCGGCTGCTCGCCGAGGTCGCCTGGCTCGATCGGACCCGCCTCTTCCTCATCGTTTTCGCCTCACTCGTCGCCACCGCGGCCGGGCTGCTGTTGCCCGGCGCGCTCGCGGCCGCCGTGGACGCCGCCGTCGCCGGCAGGCCCAGCTGGCCCGAAGTCCTCTGGTTGCTCACCCTCGGCGCGGCCGAAATCCTTTCCGACGTGATCGGGGGCATCTGGTCCATCCGGGTCACCAGCTCCGCGACCGCCTGGTTGCGCCGCAAGCTCACCGATCGGCTGTTCGCGCTCGGCACCCGCTCCCCGTTCGCCGAGGGCGACGCCATCAGCAGGCTGACGAGTGACTGCACCGGCGCCGGCGCCATCGCCACGATCGTCATTCAGCTCTGCACCGCCGTGCTCATCTCCGGCGGCGCGGTGACGCTGCTCGCGCTGCTCGACTGGCGGCTCGCCGCCGTGTTCCTCGGCAGCATCCCGTTCGCGCTGGTGCTCGCGCGCTCCCATCTCAAGCACACCGCCGACGATGTCCTTACCTACCAACGGGTCTCCGGCGAGATCGCCGCCAGGCTGCTCGACGCGGTCGGCGGACTGCGCACGATCGCCGCCGCCGGTATCGCCGACCGAGAGGCCGATCGCGTGCTCCGCCCGCTGCCCGAGCTGAGCGGCGCCGGACGCGGCATGTGGCGCACGCAGGCGCGCATGGTCTGGCGCTCGTCGCTGCTCATCCCCGCCGTCGAGATCTGCGCGCTCGCGGCCGCCGGATTCGGGGTGCTGCAAGGAAGACTGACCATCGGCGACGTGCTCGCCACCCTCGGCTACGTGGCGCTCGGGATGGCCATGATCACCCGGATCCCGTTGCTCACCACCCTCGCGCGCGCCCGCTCGTGCGGCGAGCGGCTCGCCGAGGTGCTCGATTCCCCGGTGCCGGAACCCGGCACGAAACGTCCGGAAAACGGCCAGGGAACCGTCGAACTGCACCAGGTCACGGTCGCCGGCGCGCTCGAAGAGCTCGACTTGACCGTGCTCGGCGGGACCTACCTCGCGGTGGTCGGCCGGTCCGGTTCCGGCAAGTCCGTGCTCGTCGAGGTGATCGGCGGGCTCAGGTCGCCCGACCGCGGCCAGGTCTTGCTCGACGGCGTCGAGCTTGGCCGGCTGCGTACCGAAGAACTGCGTGCGGTCGTCGGCTACGCCTTCGAACGGCCCGCGCTGCTCGGCACCACCGTCGCCGACGCCGTCGGCTACGGCTCATGGGCCGGTGACGGCGCGGTCGAGGACGCCTGCCGCCGCGCGCAGGTGCACGACGTCGTCGTCCGCCTCCCGCTCGGCTATCACACGCCGCTGACCGAAACCCCGCTCTCCGGCGGGGAAGCGCAGCGGCTCGGCCTCGCGCGCGCGATCGTGCACAACCCCAGGGTTCTCATCCTCGACGACGCCACGGCCAGCCTCGACACGGTCACCGAAGCGGCCGTCGAGCAGGCGATCGAGAGCGCGCTGCCCGGCCGGACGCGCATCGTGGTCACGCACCGCGCGACGACCGCGGCCCGCGCCGATCTCGTCGCCTGGCTGGAAGACGGCCGGGTGCGCGCGGTCGCGCCGCACCGGGCGCTGATGCGGGAACCGGGGTATCGCGCGGTGTTCACGGAGGACGACTCGTGACCGTTCACCAGCTTTACGGCTCCGCGCTCGGCAAGCAGTGGCGCGGCGGTCTGATCCTGCTCGGCTGCTCGGTACTCGAAGGTGTGCCCGCGTTCTTCTCGGGCCGGTTGGTCGAACTGGCCGTCGACCGCGGTTTCGGCGTCGGCGAGCCGCTGGTCGGTATGGCCTGGCTCGCCGTGTTCGGCGCGGTCGCGCTGCTCGGCGCGCTCGGCTCGCGGCTGGTGTGGCAGCAGCTCGGCAAGGTGGTCGAGCCGCTGCGCGACGCGCTGGTCGAGGCCGTGGTGCGCGGGGTGCTGCACGACCCGGCGCCGCCGCGCAACCAGCCGGACGCGAGCGGCGTCGCCCGGATCACCCAGCACGTCGAGGTCGTCCGCGACGCCACCGCCGGGCTGCTCGTGCAGGCCCGCGGCATGGTCGTGACGACGTTCGCGGCGCTCGCCGGTCTCTTCACCATCGCGGGCGGGCTCGCCTGGCTGGTCGCGGCGCCGGTGCTCGGCTCCATCGTGATCTTCGCCTGCCTGCTGCCTTCGCTGGCCCGTCGTCAGCGCGCGCTCGCGCTGGCCGACGAACGCACCGCCGAGACCGCGGGCACCACGCTCGCCGGCATGCGTGACGTCGTCGCGTGCGGCGCGGAATCGACCGCGGTGATGGCGTTGCACAAGACGGTCGACGCGCAGGCGGCCGCGGCCATGGCGGTAGCCAGGTCCAGCGCGCTGCGGACGCTCGTGATCTCGATCGGCGGCTTCCTGCCGCTGCTGCTGGCTCTGCTGGTCGCACCCGGCATGGTCGCCGCCGGGACGTTGACCGCGGGCGCCGCGCTCGGCGCGCTCGTCTACCTGGCGACGACCATGCAGCCCGCGCTGCGCGGGCTCGCCGCGACGGCCGCGACCGTCGTGCTCAGACTGCTGGTGGCCTTGCGGCGGCTGGCCGAGACCGCGGAGATCCCGGAGCCGGTCGACGGCCGCGACGAGCCCGCCGACGCCGTGGTCAGCGTGCGTGAGCTGACCTTCGGCTGGGGCGAGCACGCCGAGCCGATCGTGCGCGGGCTCGACCTCGACCTGGCCCCCGGTGACCACCTCGCGGTCGTCGGGCCGTCCGGTATTGGCAAATCGACATTGGCCGGGTTGATCACCGGCATGCTCGAACCGCAGGAGGGCCGCGTGCTGCTCGGCGGAGCGCCGGTGCGTGACACCCCGGCCGAGCTGCGGCATCGGCTCATCGCGCTGATCCCGCAGGAGGCGTACGTCTTCGCCGGGACCGTCCGCGACAATCTCGCCCTGTTCGCCCCCGACGCGACCGATGACGAGCTGCTCGACGCGGCGGACGCCGTCGGCGCCGGTGATCTGGTGGACCGGCTCGGCGGGCTCGACGGCGAGATCGGCCATGGCCGCGAAGGGGTTTCCGCAGGTGGAGCGCAATTGCTCGCACTCGCTCGCGTCTACGTGACGCCCGCGCGGATCGTGCTGCTCGACGAGGCGACGTCCAATTTGGACCCCCGGGCCGAGGCTCGGGTCGAACGGGCCTTCGCCGCACGCGGCGGGGCGCTGCTGGTCATCGCGCACCGGCTTTCGTCGGCGCTGCGCGCGCGTCGTGTCCTGGTGATGGACGGCCGCGAAACCGCGCTGGGCCGTCATGAGGATCTGCTGCGGAATTCGCCGCGCTACGCCGAGATGATGCAGGCGTGGACCGCGCCGAGCCCGAGCCCCCGGCCGCGTACCGGGATCCCGCTCGCCCGCTGACCAGGCAACCCCGGGATAAAGCGGGCTTTATCCCGCAGTGGAGTTAAGCCCGCTTTATCCCGGTCTCAGCAGAACAGCGGCCAGAGGATGCAGGGCTTGGACGTGGTCGTCGTGGGCGTCGGCGGCTTCGGCGAGGAGGGCGTCGTCGAGCCGGTGGTCGACGGGTCATCGCTGCGCGGGCTGGTGGAGCCCGTGGTCGGCGTGCCGCTCGTCGGCGTCGAAGTCGTGGTGACCGGGCTGCTCGACGACGTGGAGTGGGTGCTGCTGGGGCCGGAGCCATGCCCGGCGCCGGTCGGGTTGTCGTCCGTCACGGTGGTCTCGGTGGTCGAGGTGGTGTCGCCGCCGGCGACACCCGAGGTTCTCGACGGCATTTCGACCATGGTGATGTGCTCTTTGCTGTCGGCCTGCTCGGAGGCCGAGCCGAGGCCGACCAGCACGGCGGCCGTGCCGCAGCCCATGACGACGGCGACCATCACGGCCATCACCCGCCAGCGTGACCGCGAAGGCGGCGGCGGTGGCACCTGCGCCCAGCCTTCGCGCGCGAGCAACTCGGAAACCGACACCTCGTGCTTCACGCGGAGTCCTTTCCAGCCGACGGGTCATCGCTGCTGCGGGCGCAATACGCCTTTTTATCGAAAAACACCGGTGCTTGGGAGTAGTTAGGAGAAAATTAACCAAGATCCCAGGGTCCCCCGGACGGGTGAAGAATAACTACTCCTTCTGTCGGTGCGTGATAGGCCCCACAGATAACGTCCTCCTGCTGGGTGGCATCACAGTGGATTCACAGTGGAAGCGGCCACGCTGAACAGGTGCTCGACCAGCTGGAACGCCCACGTCTCGCCAGGCTCGTCCCGACGCCGCGCGGCACCCCGTTCACCTTCTTTGGCTGCCGTATTTCTTGATCTTCACAGTGCTGGTCGCGCCGCTCGAGCGGCGTTTCAAGGCACGCCGCACGGCGGGCGTCTTCTTCGTGGGACATGTTGCTCACCGAGCTGCCGGTGATGTGGGCGATCAGCGCGCACTTGCTGCCGAAGCCATCATCACGATGGCCGGTCATGCCATCGCGGCACTCTTCGGACTCCTCTGTTGCGGACCCTGGCTCGCGCGTTCCCCGAAAAAGTGATATCACTTTGCTATCACCAACTGAGGGGATGAAGACATGAGCCAGGTTTCGATGCCGCGCCCGCAGATCCACGAACGTCAGGCGGCCGGGATGCCGGGCCTGCCCGCGCTGGGGCTGGCGATCCTCGTCATGGCCGGCGGCGTGCTGCTGATCGCCGCGCAGGTCAACGTCGTCACGACCGTGATCGGCGGGGTGATCGCGGGCGTCGCGCTGTTCTGCACCAGAGGCCTGACCATGGTCGCGCCGGGGCAGGCGCAGGTGCTGCAGCTGTTCGGCCGCTACCAGGGCACCATCCGCGCCGACGGGCTCCGCTGGGTCAACCCGTTCACCGTGCGGCGGCCGATCTCGACCAGGATCCGCAACCTGGAGACCGAGCAGGCCAAGGTCAACGACGCCGACGGCAACCCGATCGAGGTCGCGGCCGTGGTCGTCTGGCAAGTCGAGGACACCGCGAAGGCGCTGTTCGAGGTCGACAGCTTCGGCGCGTTCGTCGCCATCCAAGCCGAGACGGCCGTGCGGCACATCGCGGGCAGCTACCCGTACGACGCGCACGAGGAGAACAAGCTCTCGCTGCGTGACAACGCCGAGGAGATCACCGCGAAGATGTCGGCCGAGATCGCGGCCAGGGTCGAATCGGCGGGCGTGAAGATCATCGAATCGCGCATCACGCGGCTGGCGTACGCGCCGGAGATCGCCCAGGTGATGCTGCAGCGTCAGCAGGCCGGCGCGGTCGTCGCGGCGCGGACGAAGATCGTCGAAGGCGCGGTCGGTATGGTCGAACTGGCGCTGCAGCGCCTCTCCGAGCAGGAGGTCGTCGAGCTGGACGAGGAGCGCAAAGCCGCGATGGTCAGCAACCTACTGGTGGTGTTGTGTGGTGATCGCTCCACGCAGCCCGTCGTCAACGCGGGGTCTTTGTACCAGTGACAGAGCGCAAGAAGATCCTCTTGCGCCTGGATCCGGCGGTACACGACGCTCTGGCCCGGTGGGCGGGGGACGAGCTGCGCAGCACGAACGCGCATCTCGAGTTCCTCCTCCGCCGGGCTTTGGCGGAGGCGGGCAGGCTGCCGAAGGATGTGGGAAAGATGCGAGGTCCGGGCAGGCCGCCGAAGGATTCTGACTAGAGGATGTCCTGATTCATGCCGAACCCCTAATCTGGACCCTTGAGCCGGGCGCTGGTCTGGACCTCTTGGGCGAAGTGAATGGATCGGATGGGCTATGGAGGCTGATTTCCCCGACGGGCGGCTCGCCGTCGGGAGCAGGCTCAGCCGCGGCATCGTCGCGGACCTCTCCCTGTCCACCGAGTCGGCCGTGATCTGGTCGCTCGGCCTCACCGACGGGACCGTGTCGTGGCTGCCCGGCCTCGAGCTCGTGCTCGGCATGGCGGGCTCGTCCGAGTACGAGGTCCGCGCCCGGCTGCTGGAGCTCATCGAGCCGCTGGTCAGCGCCGCCCGCGCCCAGGACGACGAGCAGGACCTCGAGCTGGAGCAGCGCTTCGAAACCCCGTGCGGCGCCACCCGCTGGGTCCGGTTCCGCGCCCGCTCGGTCCGCACCGGCGGCACCTACAACCTGCTCGGCATCGCGGCCGACGCCACCGCGCGGCACGAGGACAAGAAGGCGATGGCGGACCTGACCGACCGCTACCGCCTGCTGGTCGAGCTCAGCCCTGACGCGATCATCGTGCACGAGGCCAAGCGGCTGGTGTACGTCAACTCCGCGGCCATCCGGTTCCTCGGCGCCACGTCCGCGGCCGAGCTGCTGGGCAAGGAGATCACCGAGATCGTCGACCGCGCGTCGATCCCCGGCATCCTGAAGCGGCTCGAGTCGCTGGTCTCGCCGGGTTCGATGACGCAACCGGCGCAGGCCGTGCTGAAGCGGCTGGACGGCGGCATGCTGAGCATCGAGACGGTGTCCGTGCGCACCACCTGGGAAGGCAGGCCCGCCTTCCAGGTGATCATGCGTGACGTCAGCGCGCAGCGCGCCGCGGAAGCCACCCTCCGATACCAGGCCGCGCTGGTCAGCCACGTCAGCGACGCGATCATCGCCACCAGCGACGACGGCGTCGTGACCAGCTGGAACCCGGCCGCCGAAGCCGTGTACGGCCGCTCCGCCGCCGAAGCGGTCGGCCGCCGGGTCGACGAGGTGGTCGGCGCCGCGCTGGATCCGCTGGCGGTGCTGCTGGCAGGCGGCGTCATCCAGGCCACGCACCGGCACGTCGACGGCAGGGCGCTCGCGATCCGGGTCTCCGCGGCCGAGATGAACGACGGGTACGTGCTCGTCTGCGCGGACGAGACCGCGCGCAGGCGGGCGGAGGAGCACTTCAAGACGGTCGTCGCGTCGCTCGACGAAGGCGTCGTGGTGGTCGGCCCGACCGGGCTCATCGAGTCGGCCAATCCCGCGGCGCAGCGCATCTTCGGCATGCGCGAGAGCGACCTCGTCGGCATCGAGTCGACCTCGCTGGAGCTGTACGACGAGCGCGGCCAGCGCATCCCGCCCGAGGCGTATCCGGCGCAGGAAGCCCAGTGCAAGATGACCTCGCGCAGCCGCCGCGTGGTCCGCGTGCGCCGCCCGGACGGCCGTAACGTCTGGCTGTCGCTGACCTCCCGTCTGCTCGATTTCGGTGACACGGCGCCGGCTTCGGTCGTCACCTCGTTCACCGACATCACCGAGCGCCGCGCGATCGGCGAGCGCCTCGAACACGAAGCCACCCACGATCCGCTGACCGAACTCGCGAACCGCACGCTCGTGCTGTCCAGGCTCAGCGCGGCGCTGCGACGGCCTGGGCGCGCCGACATCACCACGGTCCTGTTCATCGACCTGGACAAGTTCAAGGTCATCAACGACTCGCTCGGTCACAGCGTCGGAGACAAGGTGCTGCGAATCGCGGGCGAGCGGCTGCACCGCGCCGTCCACCGCGAGGACCTGGTCGGCAGGCTGGGTGGCGACGAGTTCGTGGTGGTCACCAACACCGTCGTCGACCCGGCCGAGATCAGGGCGCTGGCCCAGCACCTGCGCGAGTACCTGACCGAGCCGATCACGGTCAACGGCAGGCAGCTCCACATCGACGCCAGCATCGGCATCGTGATGGCCGACTCCTGCGACGGCCGCACCGCCGAGGACCTGCTTCGCGACGCCGACGTCGCCATGTACCAGGCGAAAACCCTCGGCCGAGGCCGCCACGAGTTCTTCGACGTCGAGCTCCGCGAGCGCATGCAGCGCCGTCTCCGCCTGGAACAGGACCTCCGCGACGCGCTGCCCAACGAGCAGCTGTGGACGGCCTACCAGCCGGTCGTCGACCTGCAGACCGGCCGCATGGTGGCGGTCGAGGCCCTGATGCGCTGGAACCACCCCCAGCACGGCGCGATCTCCCCGGTCGAGTTCATCTCGCTCGCCGAGGAAAGCGACCTCATCAACGTCATCGGCACCCACATGCTCCGCAGCACCACCCGCGAACTCGCGGCCCGCCGCGCCGAACACGACATCGACATCCACCTCAAGGTCAACCTCTCGGTCCGCCAGCTCGACGACCCCCAGCTGGTCCCGGTCGTCCAAGACGCACTCGCCACCACCGGCCTGCCCGCGAACGCGTTGTGCCTGGAAGTGACCGAGAGCGCGCTGATGCGCGACCACGTCGCGGCCGCGGAGATACTGAGTTCGCTGCGCGACGTCGGCGTCCGCTTGGCCATCGACGACTTCGGCACGGGCTACTCGTCCTTGGCCCAGCTCCAGCGCCTGACGCTGGACACGCTGAAGATCGACCGCTCGTTCATCACCGGCATTGGCACCTCACGCGACGCCGAAGCCATCGTCACCAGCATCATCGCGATGGCGCACGCGGTCGACCTGACGGTCATCGCGGAGGGCGTGGAGACCCAGGACCAGCTCGAGATCCTGCACGACCTCGGCTGTGACCAGGCGCAGGGCTTCTATCTGGGCAGGCCTTCGCCCGCGCACGACCTGTTCCCGAACGTCGCCTCGTTCCGCTGTCACAAGGCATAACTCTGCGTGGCATTGTTGCTACCCTAGGTGTGTAGGTTGTAGGTGTCTGTGCGACGATGTATACATGAGCTACGAACTATGGTGGCCTGACGAAGAAGCGGAGCACATTCGAACTCGAGACGTCCGCTATCCCGGGGCGTTGAACATCGAGCCGGAGTGGACGGTCGAGGCGGCGAATGACCCGTGCCGTGTTGTTCGGGATCCCGATCCGAAAAGCAGGCACGGCGCGATCCGGCTCATCGGGTTTTCGGCTGCCGCCGGGGCCGTTCTGACCGTGATCCTCGATGCGGTCGACCATGCGGGGATCACCGCATGGAAGACCCGGGGCGCCGATCTTCGTGAGTACGAGGAAGGAGTTGGCCGCGCATGACCGAAGCAGCAGATCGGGCGCGCCGGAGGGCGATCCGCGCCGAATACGCCGAAGAGGAAGCCGAAGCGGGCGAAGCCGAAGCTCTTGAGAACGCGCAGACCGTGTTGTCTGTGCGGATCCCCAAGCAGCTGGCCGAAGAACTGAAGGAGCAAGCCGCCGCCGAGCACATCGGCACGTCGGCGCTGGTTCGCAAGATCCTCACCAAGACCGTCCACGCCCGCCTTGAAGAGCCGCCACTGACCGAGGAACGCGTCGAGATGATCGCCCGTCGCGTCTTCCGGGAGCTGCGAGAGGGCTGAAAGCCGTTCGATGCGGTGAGCCAAGTCCGCAACACCGAAGTAGTCCACGTCCGCGCGGGGTGGGCTAATTGTGTTGTCGAGCCGCCACTCGTCGAGTGCGCGCGCGACGGTCGCGAGAAGGCTGAATCTGCTGCTCCAAATGGCTCATATCAGGCTCCGACGTTTGCCTCAAGCACTACTTTGAGTATTAGCCTGATTACGGAATGGTCAAGGTGAACTCAGGGGAGGCTCGTCGTGGGTCCGTGCACGATGACGTGGGTACGGGAACAGGCGTCGGCGCTGGTCGCGGAGATGACAGGCGATCCTTTCGGCAGCTTTTCCGCGTCGGTTTACGAGACCGGGCGGGTGGTCTCGCTGATGCCGTCGCTCGACGGGCATGACGAGCGCGTCCGCTACTTGCTACGGCAGCAGCGTCCGGACGGCGGCTGGGGCGGCCCCGGCCTGTACGGGCTCGCGCCCACCCTCAGCGCAGTCGAGGCTTTGCTGAGACAGCCGGGCGAAGACGCGCGGATCGCCGCGCAGCGTGGGCTGGAATCGTTGGTGGACAACGGTATGGTGCCCGACACCGTCGCCGTCGAGATCATCGTTCCCGGTCTCGTGCAGGAGATCAACGCCCAGCTCGGCAAGGCGCTGGCCGTGCCGGGTGGGATGACCGTCGAGACGCTCGCGAAGCTGCGCGAGATGATGGACCGCGGTCTCGCGTTGCCTGACAAGCTGCTGCATTCCTTGGAAGCCTTCGGATCCAGCGCCCGTGGCGCCGGTTTCGTCGAGCCGACCGAGTACGGCGTCGGCTGTTCGCCCGCGGCCACCGCGAGCTGGCTGGGCGACGGCAAGGCGCATCCGTATCTGGCGGCCGTGCAGGATCCGGAAACGCGCGCGGTGCCGGTGGCCGCTCCGCTCGCCACGTTCGAGCGCGCCTGGGTACTGTCCACATTGGCCGGTGTCGGCGTTCCGTGCACGGTGCCGGGAGATGTCGTCGATTGGCTGGCCGCCGAGTTCGGCGAGTCCGGGGTCGCGGGCGGGGTCGGGCTGCCGCCGGACGCGGACGACACGGCCGCCGCGTTGCACGCGCTCGCCAAGCTGGGCCGCCCACGGTCCACGGACACGTTGCGCGGCTACCGGGTCGAGGACCATTTCGCCACCTTCGCCGACGAGCGGACCCCGTCGACCACCACGAACGCGCACGTCCTGCAAGCGCTCGGCGCCTCGCGGGAAGGCCATCGCGAGGTCATGTCCAAGCTCGCGTTGTGGCTGCGCGATCGCCAGGAACGCGACGGCAGCTGGCAAGACAAATGGCACGCTTCCCCTTATTACGCAACGGTTTGCTGCGCGGTCGCACTCGCCGAGCACGGCGACGAGTGCACGGCGAGTTCGGTGCGGGACGCCGTCGGCTGGGTGCTGGCGAACCAGCGGCCGGACGGTTCGTGGGGACGCTGGGCGGGCACCTTCGAGGAGACGGCGTACGCGGTGCAGATCTTGTTGCGCACCAACGTCTCGCACGAAGCGATCCCGGAGGCGGCCGCGCGTGGCTGCGCTTTCCTCTTCCAGAACCAAGACGCCGAGCATCCGCCACTGTGGCACGACAAGGATCTCTACACGCCATTGCGGATCGTGCGAGCGGAGGGGTTGGCGGCGATGTATCTCGGGCTCGCCAATGCCGAGGTCGCGCGTCTGCTGGCGTACTCGAGATGAACACTGCCGAATTCCGCTTGGCCTTCCGCACACTGCCTTTCTTGAACGCGCACGCGGACGACGAGGACGGCGTGCTGGAACTCGCCCCTGGCAGGCTGTTGGTCTGGAATCCAGGCGCCATCGACGAGATCTTCCATGCCGATCAACGGCTCGGGCATCCCGGCAGCCGGACGATGCGGTCGGTGCTCGGCCACAAGTCCCTACTGTGGACCGAAGGCGCACGGCATCTCGCTTATCGCCGCGCGCTCGGCCCGGCCTTGCGAGGCAAACGGCTGGCCGGCTATCGGGAACTCATCGCGGAGATCGTGCAGTCGTCGATCGGCGCGCTGACCGAAGGCCGGGTGATCGCGCTGGCGGACTGGACCCGCGCGGTCGCGCTCCGGGTGATGGCGGGCATCACCGTCGGGCGCGACGGCGATGCGGTGCTCGCGCCGTTCACCGCCTGGATGGACAAGGCGCTCGGTTCGCGCGGGCGAACGCTCGCTTACCGCTATCTGCGCGGAAGTCTCCCCTCCTCCGGCGAGGACCTCGATCGGCTTTTGGTGCTCAGTGCGAAAAGGTCTTCGGGTTCGCTGGCGTCGCTGCTCACCTCGGACGAACCGCCGCTGGGCAGGCTCGGCGACGACGAGTTACGCGATCAGCTCGTTTCGCTGCTGTTCGCGGGGCATGAGACGACGGCGTCGGCGATCGCGTGGACGTTGTACTGGCTCGACCGAAATCCGCGGGTGCGTCAGGACATTGTGGACGAACTTGAGTCCACAATGGAGGACGGTGCGTCGGCCGCCGCGGTGCCACTGCTGCACGCGGCCGTGCTGGAGGCACTGCGGCTGACTCCGCCGGTTCCGGCGGCCGGGAACCGGGTGTGCACCGAAACGGGTGAGGTCGGCGGGCGGGCCGTGCGGCAGGGAACGGTGCTCACGCCGAGCATCTACCTGGCACATCATCGCCGCGACCGGTTCCCCGACCCGTATCGGTTCGAGCCGGGTCGATTCCTCGATCGGAGGGTGGCGCAGGAGGACTTCTTCCCTTTCGGCGGCGGTATCCGGCATTGTCTGGGTAGTGAACTCGGGCTGATGGAGGCCAGGATGATCGTCGCCGCGGTGCTGCGTTGCCGCGAGTTGCGCTGTGTCAATCCAGCGGCTGGCGTGCCGAGATTGCGCGGCCACGCGATGGCGCCGTCGCCGAAACTGCGGATGAAGGTCGTCGCGTGTCACGCGTAGCGGGTGCGGTACTGGTGGTGCACCGCCTCGAATTCCCGCTGCCGGTCAGCTACCTGTGTTACGCCGTGTGGGGCGCCTGCCTCGCACGGGGTGACATCGAGATCTTCGCCGAGCCGCTCGTCTACGTGACGGTGCTCGTGAATTTGCTGCTGATGGTCGGCGGCTTGGCGTTGAACGTCGCCGTCGACTTCGAAACCGATCGGCGCCATGCCGGGAAGGACTATCTCGCGGGCGCGACGCTGCGGCTCGGCCGCACGAGGGTGCTGCAGCTGTCGATCGCCGAAACCACGGTCGCGCTGGTGCTCGCCGGCCTGGTCGCGGTGTGGGCGAACCACTGGCCGGTGGTGGTGTTCGCCGGGATCACGGCACTGCTGCACCAGCTGTACAACATCGATCCGTTCCGGCTCAAGCGGAAGGTGGCCGGGCCGTTCGTGTTCGGCGCCGCGATGGTCCCGCTGCCCTGTCTGCTGGCGTACAGCGCGTTCCGCGCGGACTTCGCGCCCGCGCTCTGGCCGTTCCTGCTCGGTGTCTGCTCACTCAGCGTCGGCCGGACGATCTGGTGGTCGGTGCCCGATCACGCGGTCGACACGGCGACCGGCTTCACCACCCCGGCGGTCCGCTTCGGCAGCGCGGGCGCGCTCCGGATGGCGAGCCTGACGGTGCTGGTGGGCACCGCGCTGCTCGGCTGGTCGCTGTGGTGGCTCTACGGTCCCGTCTGGGCGGCGGTCGGCATGGCCGCGCACGTGATCTTCCTGCTGCGGATGACGTCCAGCGTCTATCCGAGGCACATGCTCAAGCACACCATGCCGATCGTGATGCTCGGCGACATCGCGCTCGTGGTCATCCCACTGATCGCATGACCCGTTTCCGCCCGAGGCCGGCGTGCACGTGCGCGCGATCCGGGTTGTGCCCGACCTCGTCTTCCAGCGGCCGCCACAGCGGCACAGGCACGACACCGGGTTCGACAATGTCCAGTCCAGTGAAGAACTTCGCGAACTGCTCGCGGTCCCGCAAGGTCACCGCGGGCGGCTGCCCGAACATCCGGCTGAAGATGTTGAGTCCCTTGTCCAGCTCCTCATGGTCCCCGAAGTGCGACAACCCGAGGTAGCTCTTGGGACACAGCGGTTCGACGTAGGAAGACACGAGCCCGCGCGGGTTTTCGCTGTCGGGGAAGTTGATGAGCATCTCGATCATCAGCACGGCGACGGGTTCCCGCAGATCGATCAGCTGCTGGAACTCGGCCGCCCCGAAGACGGCTTCGGGCTCACGGATGTCGGCACACAGGTACGCGGCGTTCTCTGTGCCGGCCAGAAGTTCCCGCCCCTCGGCGGCGACACCGGGATCCGAGTCGACGTAGACGACCCGCGCCGCGGGCGCCAGCGCGTGCGCGATCTCGTGGACATGCCCCGACGCGGGCACTCCCGACCCGAGATCGACGAACTGCCGCACCCCATGCCCGATGAGGTACCGCACCATCCGCGCCAGCAGCGCTCGTTCTTCCCTTACCAGGTAGGGAACATGCGGCGCGCACACCGCGATGTGGTTGGCGAACAGGAGATCCCCGTCCCCATGGTGGTCGCCTTCCAGCCAGCAGTCATTGATCCGCGCGATACTCGGGTGCTCGGGCGCGTGGCCGTCAGCAGCCGCAACAGGTAGTGCCACTCCAGGTACTCCTCTTGCACAAAGTTGTCGCCACCATATCCGCCCCCGCGAAGCCCATCCACCCCAACAGAACCCTCATATGCCACCCACACGAGTGATAAAACCACCTCCCGCAACCACCCCCAGTAAAACCCCCACGTCAGCCCACCCTGACACCCCAGTCCCCAAACCCACCCACCCAGCCGACCGGCCCACGCGCCTAACGAGCCGGCCCACGCGCCAGGGGAGCCAGCCCCCGAACGCACCGAGGTGCACCCGTGGTGTGGTCCGGGTGGTGAAGTGAGGCTGCCATTGGGTGTGTTGTAAGCACTCGGGGACGCCCTCGCTACGTGCTTGGCCCGGACGGCTCTGCGAGTGGTGACTCTGCTGCATCTAACGGAGCGGAGTTACCACGCGCTCGCGGCCCGGTCGCGCGAGAGCGGCACTCGGGGGTCGTGAGTGCCGCGGCCGGTTCTAACCGGTCTAAACACTCACGACGCACCCGAAGTGCCGAGTGCGGAACACAGAGTGCCCAAGCGTGGGACACGGCGGGCGAGGGCTGTGAGCACGCGGCTTAGCCAGCGCGGCAACCAAAAAGAAAACCCCAGCCACCAACGAAAATCCGATGGACGACTGAGGGGGTCCGGGGGGCGCAGCCCCCCGGCTGGGGTGTGGGGGCTTGGCCCCCACAAGAAACGACAAAGGCTTCCCCTGGGAGCGCGAAGCGCGAACAGGGGAAGCCAGAAGCCGACGTGCCCAGGGCCGGGGTCGAACCGGCGACCTCTCACTTTTCAGGCGAGCGCTCGTACCAACTGAGCTACCTGGGCGAGGCGCCGAAGCGCCTAGCTTTCGAGTCAAACAGTCTTGCGACCCTGACGGGACTCGAACCCGCGACCTTCGCCGTGACAGGGCGACGCGCTAACCAACTGCGCCACAGGGCCTTGCTTGTCTTACTGTACTGCGTACTCCCAACGGGATTCGAACCCGCGTTGCCGCCTTGAAAGGGCGGAGTCCTAGGCCGCTGGACGATGGGAGCCCGGTCTGCTTCGGCAAGCCGACCGACCGCGCTCTCAAGGTCTCCCCTGGGAGCGAGGTTAACTATAGGGCACCGCCATTCGGGCCCCCGCAACTGGGGGTCACTAATGGGTTTTCAGGGCTGAGAGCAGCACAAACAGTGTTTCACGGCTTGGCCGCGGCGTCGAGTCCGCGCAGTAGCCAGAGGAGGTCCTCGCGCTCGGATTCGTCGAGCGCCGAGTCGAGCAGCTCGATCATGCGGGCGTCGGTGAGGTCTTCGGCTCGCTGCCAGCGCTCGGCGAGGTCGGGCTTCTTGCTCGCGGCGGCGATGAGTTCGTCGGCGGCCTGTGGGGCCCAGGCGGTGCGCAGGAGGCGCTCGCGGCCGCCTTCGGGGTCGGCGACGACGGCTTCGGGGATCGTGAGGCCGACGGCGCGCAGTGCCGCGAAGTGAATGCCGCCGCGGTACTCGCGCAGGATCATCAACGCCTGGCCGACGCGCTCGTGCGGATCTTCGGGCCGCTCGGCGGCTTGCCAGCCGGCGAAGAGGGCGAGACCGGTGGCATCGGCCGCGTGAGTCAGGCGGAAGAGGAGCTCGGCGAGCCGCTCCGGCTCCTTGATGTCGGTGAGGTGGGAACGGGACCAGCTGGCGTTGGCGTCGAGGTAGGCGCGGACGGCGTCGGGGGCGCTGATGGCCGAGGTGGCCGCGGGCAGCGCGAATTCGAAGAGCCAGCTCGGGAAGATGCCGAACAGGGCGGCGGCCAACCGTGGGGACGGGTCGCCGAGCACCGCGGAACGGCCGCGCAGGTAGAGGGAGCGCTGGCCGAGTCCCTTCTCGGCTTCGACCTCGGCCAGCTCCGGCGAGGTCATGAACTTGCCGCCCCACACCTGGACGATCGGGCGGATCTCTTTGACGATTTCGGCGGTGGACATGCACCGAACATAACACTGTTATTCATGTGGCGCAAAGAAGGGCCCGCGCGAACAACGGGCCCTTCCCGGCAGACCTCGATCAGCGTTGGACGGGCGCCTGCCCGTCGTCGTCGAGCGTCAGGCCCAGCATGTCGAGCAGCTGGATGCAGTCGTCGACGTCGAGCGCGCCGTGCGCGACCGCCAGTCGCGCCCTGCGCACTTGATCGTCCGAGACACGTTGCGCGTCGGCCTGGCTCGTGCGCTGGGCGGGCACGCCGCCCATGGCCTGGCCGCCGCCATCGCCACCCTCATACCGGATGAGGAACTGCCGAACTTCGAGAGACCCGCTCATTAGCTCCTCCATGCGGTTCGCGGTTGCTTGGCCGCGAGGCTAGCTAGCTGACGCGCTCAGTCGCAGCCCCCCGGAGAGTGAACCTTTAACCACGCTGTGTTCGACGCTAGGTGACTAACCAACATGCTTCCCGCAAATCGGCAACATGAATCAGAGGCAACGCGAAAGTGACACCTCATCTGCATTTTTCTCACTCACCACTCGCAGACCGCCCGAACTCGTGCAACAATCGACGTGCTGACACACCCCCGGTCAGCGCCTGTGGAGATCCCCTCCGGCCCCCGCGTTCCTCCCCCTGGCGCGGGGGCCCCTCCATTTCTGCTCGGCGCTGCGCGCCTTCGCAGAGCCCTTGTTTCTCCCGGGGGGCCGAGCCCCCCCCCGGACCCCCACGGTGCGGTGCGTCTCGACCCAGCGTGGTCCGGTTCAAAGCGCTTCCGTATCGGCTGCTGAGTCGCTAGTGCGAAGCTGATGTTGGGGTTTTGAGCTGGGAGTGTTCCGTGGGGTGATGGGACGATTGCGCCAATGGGGTGGCCGGTTGCTCCGATTGAGCAGAATTATCGTGTGTCGTAGCCCACAGTCGTTGGCTTGCCGAGACCTAACCGTTATCGTGTCCGGGTGCCCCTTCCTTCGCTTGGACGACTCAGCACCCGGACGAACCTCAAGGCCGTCGGCAATGGTCGTCACCGCAACTCCGCAGTCAAGGAAGCGGAGACCGCGGTGGCCGATGACCACGAGCTGACGAGCTACCTCGCGGCCCTCGCGCCCGAGAACGACAAGGAGAGCACCGGCAGCGGCAAGCGCTTCGGCGAGGCCCAGGTGTACCAGCTCCGGGTCAGCCTCATCGCCAGCGAGCAGCTCAAGGCCGCCGCCGAGGAGCGCGGCATGACGCCGGGCGCGCTCGCTCAGGACTGGATCCTGGAGCGGCTTTCCTGGGAGAGCCAGGCGAACTCCGCGCAGCAGCGCCGCCACGAGGAGGCGCACACCGACCAGTTCCGCTTCGACGAGCAGCTGTGGCGCGAGCCCGCCGCCCGGAGCTGAACCGCATACACCGCAACAACAAAGAAGCCCCCCGGCGAGCCGGGGGGCTTCTTATTTCAGGTCTAAGACGCCGAAGGGCTTATCTCAGATCGGGCGAACCTTCTGGGCCTGCGGGCCCTTCTGACCCTGACCGACCTCGAACTCCACCCGCTGGTTCTCTTCGAGGGTGCGGAAACCGCGCCCGTCGATCTCCGAGTAGTGCACGAAAACGTCGCCCTCGCCGCCATCCTGCGCGATGAAGCCGAAGCCCTTCTCCGCGTTGAACCACTTCACAGTGCCTTGCGCCACCGCTGTACTCCTCGTTGCAAATCCGCTTCGAGTGCCACCGAAGCGACACCCAGACCGTCCCGGGCGGTTCCAACGAGTGAGCAAAGAGCACGTCACGGCTCATGGCTCGCGTCAGAAGTTCCGCGAGTGTGAAGCCACGAACACGCAAAACGACGGCCTGAGAGCAGAGTACCGGGATCAGGCCAAATTTGAACCCCATGAACGCTGGATGAACCGTGCTCCGGGGCAAGGTCACCGGAACGTCGTATGGCCCCACCGTTCACACCTGACGCACCCGTTAAGCTGACGCGTCGCCCGACCCCGATCTTACGTGACGTTCGTCACATGATTTCAGATCAACGCCCGTGCCGGGTCGGACGTCATTGGTGGGTAGATGGGGAGAATAGGGGCATTCGGGTGATAGTCAAAAACTCCGCACGTGGTAGGTGGGCGCCTGCCGTCGTGGCTGGACTGGTTCTGACGCTGGCATTGAGCGCGTGCAGCGGGAGTGAACCGCAAACGACCAACACGGGCACGGGGCAGCAGCAGTCTGGCGGGGGCCAGACGCCGCAGGCGGCCAAGGTGACGGTGAAACCCGCCGGGGGCGCGCAGGACGTGGCGCCGGGCGAGCCGGCACAGATCACCGTCGCGGACGGCACTCTCGGTTCGGTCACGCTGACCAACCCCGATGGCAAGCAGGTCAAGGGCGAGCTGTCGGCTGACAAGAAGTCGTGGACCGTCGGCGAGCAGCTCGGCTACGGCAAGACCTACACCTGGGCTGGCGACGCGACCGGCGCCGACGGCAAGAAGGTCGACATCTCCGGCAACTTCACCACGGTGAAGCCGAAGAAGCAGGTTCAGGCGAGCATCAACGTCGGCGACGGCCAGGAGTACGGCGTCGCGATGCCGATCGTGATCTCGTTCAAGGGCAAGGTCACGGACAAGCAGTCCGTCGAGAAGGCGCTGAAGGTCGAGACCACCCCGAAGACCGAGGGTTCGTGGGCGTGGCTCGAGGGTGACACCGCCGTGCACTGGCGGCCGAAGGAGTACTACAAGTCCGGCACCACGGTGAAGGTCGAGGGCAAGCTCTACGGCGTGAAGATCGCCGAAGGCACCTACGGCAAGGAAGACGTCACCGCCGACTTCAAGATCGGCCGCAAGCAGGTCGTCACCGGCAACACCACCGAGCACACCATGCAGGTCATCCGTGAGGGCCAGCAGATCGCCGAATACCCGGTCAGCTACGGCCTCGACTCCGACCCCGGCCGCGTCACCAAGAGCGGCACGCACGTGGTCATGGGCAAGCAGGCCTCCTACGCGATGAGCAACCCGCGCTACGGCTACGAGAACGTCGTCGTCCCGTGGGCGGTGCGCATCTCGAACAACGGCGAGTTCATCCACGGCCTGGCCGCGTCGATCTGGGCGCAGGGCAAGAAGAACGTCTCGCACGGCTGCCTGAACCTGTCGCCGAAGAACGCCAAGGAGTACTTCGACGGCACGATGACCGGCGACCCGGTGGAGATCTCCGGCAGCACGCAGAAGCTGACGTCCAAGGACGGCGACTACTCGGACTGGACCTACACCTGGGAAGAGTGGACCAAGCTCTCCGCGCTGAACAGCTGAGCCGTTCCGCGCCACGGCCGGGAAGTCGAACCTCGACTTCCCGGCCGTTGTCTTTTCCCGGAAATTCGATGCAACCCGGCGGTGACCTCGAAGCATGTCTAACGCACAGGCGTCGCGGGCAGAGCGCGGCGCCAGCACCCGAGGAGATGTTTTGCGTATCCGTATCGCAGTGGCGCTCGGCGGTTTCCTGCTCGCGGGCGGGCTGATCACCGGGGGCGCGGCCTTCGCCGACCAGCCCTCGACTTCGACCACGAAGCCGGTCCCGACGACCGCGCCTGGCGAGCCGACCCGCACCACCACCAAGCCCCCGGCGCCCGAGCCGACCCGCGCCACCCGGCCCGAGGCCGTCCCGGCTCCCGGCAAGCCGCGCGTCCCGAAGGCCGTTCCCGCAGGCCCCACCGGTGACCTCCACCTGCCGGCGATCACGGCGGCCTAGTGGTCTTGAGCCGTAAACCGTCGACCGGGCAGGGCTCGCCATACGATGGCGAGTTCGCCCGGTACTTCGGCGCGCGTGCGCACAGCCTGCGCTCCACGGCGTTCCTGCTGTGCGGCGACTGGCACCAGGCCGAGGACATCACCCAGGCGGCGCTTCTCAAGCTCTACCTGGCATGGCCGAGGCTGGCCAAGCACGACGCGCTGGACGCCTATGCCCGCAAGATCGTGCTCCGGGTCTTCCTCTCGGAGCACCGGCGGCACTGGCGCAAACGGGAACGGCTCACCGACGAGCCGCCGGAACTCCCGACCGAGGACTCCGGCGGCGAGCAGGCGATGCTGGTGCGGCACGCGCTCTCGGCCATCGCGCCGAAACAGCGCGCCGTGCTGGTGTTGCGGTACTTCGATGATCTGAGCGTCGAGGAGACGGCGGCGGCGCTCGGCTGTTCGACGGGCAACGTCAAGAGTCAGGCCGCCCGCGGCCTGCAGACGTTGCGCAAACGGCTGGGCCCGCATTTCAGTGAACTGGCACTGCAGGAGTGTGGAAAGGAGGTGAGCCGGAATGGATGACGACCTCAAGGCGGCGATCAGTGGCGCCGGTGCTGTGCACGGCCCGGAACTGCGGATGACCGCCCAGGACATCATCGAACACGGGACGAAGGTCCGCCGTCGCCGCAAGCGGTGGGCGGTGGCCGGGACGACCGCGACGACCGCGGCGGCGATCATCGCCGTCGCGGTCGTGTTCACCCAATCCCCGGCCACTCCTGTTCCCGTCCAGCCCGCCGGCCCGAGATTGAGCACGACCAGCGAGCCGGTGCCCGCTCCCTCGGAGGCGCCCGCGCCCGGCGTCACGACGCCGGACCCCGAGACCTCACGGCCGGTGCCCTCGGCTGGCAGGCCTGGCGCTCCAACCCGGACGGTGACGAGCTCACCGAAGCGGACCACCCAGGCGACCAGCGTGCCCACCCCGACCACGGGTGAAGCACCCGCGACGACGACCAAGCCCACCCGGCCCTAGGCCCGGGGTTGGCAATAGCCCGAAAGCCACTTTAGTCAGATGAGACCTGCCGAAAGTGGCTTTCGGGCTTTGGCGAGCTAGCCGATGTCGCGGCGCCGGAAGCCGGTGAGGCCCGCGACCAGTGCGACCAGCGCGATCGCGGTGAGCCAGATCAGCGGGGTCGCGGTGAACGCCTGGCCGGGGATCTTCGGCACGTGCGAGAACGGCGAGACGTCGAGCACCGCCTGCGGCAGGTTGACCACCGGGCCGAAGAGACTGAGCAGCAGCGCCACCATGGCGACGGCCCAGCCCGCGCCCGAGTACTTCGGCAGCAGGCCGTAGATCGCGACCGTCACGCCGATGATCACCCAGACCGCCGGGAGCACCGCGAGCGTGCCCGCCACGGTGTCGGCGACCGAGCCGCCGACGTCACCGGCGCGCAGGCCGTTGCCGAGGCCGAGCATCACACCGGTGAGCACGAGCATCCCGCCGGAGCCCGCGAACGCGAACACCAGGTGGCTGCCCGTCCAGCGCAGCCTGCCGACCTGGGTGGCCAGCAGCGGTTCGAGCCGCACGGCCGTCTCCTCGCCGCGCATCCGCAGCGCCGCCTGGACCCCGTAGAGCGCGATGACCATGCCGAACATCCCGACCATGGCCGCCATGAACGCGTCCACCAGCGCCGAGGAACCGCCCATCCGCTGGAAGATCTCTTGCGCCTGCCCGTTTCCGCCGACGAGCTCGCCGATGCCGCTCGCGATCGAGCCGAACACCGCGCCGCAGACGGCCATGCCGATGGTCCAGCCGAGCAACGGGCCGCGGTGCAGCCGCCACGCCAGCGCGAGCGGGCTGCGCAGGCCGGGAGCCGCCTCTGCCGGTCCCGGCCTGGCCGGGATGATGCCGACGCCGACGTCACGTCGCGGCAGTAGCGCGTAGCCGGCGCCGCCGATCACCACGGCCGCCGCGATGCCGATGAGCGCCACCCACCAGCGCTCGCCCGCGTAGGCGCGCATCTGCTGCGTCCAGCCGATCGGGGAGAGCCAGGAGATCCACTTCGCGTCGGTCGTCGAGTCGCCGATCGCGCGCAGCAGGAACGCGATGCCGACGGCGGCCGAGCCGATTCCGTTGGCGGTGCGCGCATATTCGGCCACCTGGACGGCGACCGCCGCGATCGCGGTGAACACCAGCCCGGCCAGCACCACGGCCGCGCCGAACGCGATCGAGCCCTCGGCGGGCAGTTTCGTCCCGATGAGACCCGCTGTCGTCACCACGCCGACGCCGACACTCGTGCCGATCGAGACGAGGACCGCCGCGGTCAGCGCGGCGTACCGGCCGACCACCCCGGAGGCGAGCAGTTCGGCGCGGCCGCTGTCCTCTTCCGCGCGGGTGTGCCTGGTCACGGTGAACACGGCCATCAGGCCGATCATCAGCGCCATGAACCCGACGAGCCGCCACGCGGTGAACCCGCCGGCGGTCGACAGGTCGAACGCGGGCCCGTAGATCACCGCGACCGACGGGTTGGCGCCCGCGCCGTGGATCAGCCCGGCGCGTTCGACTGCCGTGGGGTACAGCGTTTCGTAAGCCTTGGCCGAGCTCATCGGCGACAGCGAGAGCACGACTATCCACAGTGGAATCGTGAGCCGGTCGCGGCGCAGCGCGAGCCGGGTGAGCTGCCAGGTGCCGGTCAGCCCGTGCGACCTCGCGGTCATTTCGCGTTCGCCTCGTTCGTGTAGTGGCGCAGGAAGAGCTCTTCGAGCGTCGGCGGCTGGCTGACCAGGCTGCGCACGCCGACCTGGGTCAGCTGCCGCAGCGCCTCGTCGAGCGAGCGGGTCTCCACGTCGAACCGGACGCGGTTGCCGTCCACCTTGAGGTCGTGGATGTTGGCCAGCCTGGTCAGCCCGTTCGGCGGCCCGGAGAGCTCGGCGGTGATCGAGGTCCTGGTGAGGTGGCGCAGGTCGGCGAGCGTGCCGGTCTCCACGTTCACCCCGTTGCGGATGATGCTCACCTTGTCGCACAAGGCTTCCACCTCCGCCAGGATGTGGCTGGACAGCAGCACGGTGCGGCCCTGCTCGCGCTCCTCCTGGATGGCGTACTGGAAGGTGGCCTCCATCAACGGGTCCAGCCCGGAGGTCGGCTCGTCGAGGATCAGCAGGTCCACATTGGACGCCAGCGCCGCGACGATGGCGACCTTCTGCCGGTTGCCCTTGGAGTAGGTGCGACCCTTCTTCTTGGGGTCGAGGTCGAACCGCTCGATCAGGTCCTTGCGGCGGCGCTGGTCGAGCCCGCCGCGCAGCCGCCCGAGCAGGTCGATCACCTCACCGCCGGAGAGGTTCGGCCAGAGGTTGACGTCGCCGGGCACGTAGGCGAGGCGGCGGTGCAGGCTCGCGGCGTCCTTCCACGGGTCGCCGCCGAGTAGGCGTACGTCACCGGAGTCCGCGCGGAGCATCCCGAGCAGCACCCGGACGGTGGTCGACTTCCCCGCGCCGTTCGGGCCGAGGAAGCCGTGCACCTCCCCAACGGGTATCTGCAGGTCGAGGCCGTTGAGAGCCTTGGTCCGGCCGAAAGACTTGTGGAGGCCGGAGATGGAGATGGCGTTTTCCATGATTCGGAAGCTACACTCGTTTCACAAAGTTGTGAAGTTAAGAAAACGTATGGAACGAGTGACGGGGGTAGCCGGTTCCGGAAGGATGGGTCCCGATGACGACGACGCCTGAGCATGAGCGAGACGCAGACGCCGTCCGCCGATACGTGGAAAGCCTCGCCCTGATCCTCACCCAGATCGGGCTGGCCAGAATGCCGTCGCGCGTGTTCGCGGCGCTGATGGTGACCGACAGCGGCAAGCTGACCGCCGCCGAGCTGGCCGATCAGCTGCAGGTCAGCCCGGCCGCGATCTCCGGGGCCGTGCGGTACCTGGACCAGGTCGGCATGGTCGCCCGCGAGCGCGAGCCCGGCGAGCGGCGCGATCACTACCGGGTGTTCGACGACATGTGGTACGCCGCGTTCCTCAAGCGGGACCGCTTCATGATCATGTGGCGCGACGCGGCGACCGAAGGTGTCTCAACGCTGGGTGAGGACACGCCCGCCGGTCACCGGCTGTCGGTGATGGCCGACTTCCTCGCCTACGTGATCAAGGAGATCCCGGCGATGTTCGACCGCTGGCACGAGCTGCAGAAGGCTAAGGAAGCCGCCGAAGCCCGCTGAGCGCGGTCCGCGCCAGGGTGGTCGCCAGCTCGTCCAATGTGGACTTCTCGGGCTCGACCGCCTCGTAGGTGCACAGGAACGCGTGGTGGAAGCAGGCGCCGAGCAATAGCGAGGCGGCGGCTTGCGGGTCGGCGTCCGGGTTGACCCTGCCGAGCTCGATCTCCTTGCTCAGGTAGAGCGCGACGCCGTCGATCGGATTGCGCGGCCCGGCGCCGACCTCGGCGAGGCGCTCACGGTGTGCGGTGAGCAGCTCCTTCGTGGAGAACACCGAGACGCCGATCGGGAAGCTGCCGAGGAAGAAATCGAGCGCGCCGCGCACGATCCTGGTGATGTTCGCCTCGATCGGCTGCTCGCCCGCGGTCCCGATCAGCTCCTCGACGATCGCGGCCAGCGGCGGGTTCTCCTCGGTGAGCACGCAGAGGAAGATCTCGGTCTTGTCCTTGAAGTGCTTGTACAGCAACGCTTCCGAGTAGCCCGCTGCGCGCGCGATCTCCTTGGTGGTCGCGCGGGCGTAGCCCTGTTCCCGCATGATGGAGGCCGCCGCCGCGACGATGTCTTCCCGACTACCCATGCTGAGAGCCCCCTCAGAGTCTTCTTGACGGGTGGGCGACCACTTACCCACTATAGCGGGTGAGTGTTCACTAACCCCTGGAGTGCGGTCATGAAACTCACCATTCTCGGCGCCACCGGCGGGGTCGGCACCCACCTCGTCAGGCAGGCGCTGGAAGCGGACCACCATGTCACAGCCGTCGTCCGCGATCCGGCGAAACTCGCCGTCGAGCCGCAGGTTCGCCTGGAAGTCGTAATAGCGAAGGAGCTCGACCCGAGCGCGCTGGCGCCGGCGATCACCGGGCGGGACGCGGTCGTCTCCGCGCTCGGCGCGCGCGACCGCCGCCCGACGACCGTGTGCGCCGACGGCGCCCGCGCCACGATCGCGGCGATGCGCGACGCCGACGTCCGGCGGCTCGTCGTGGTCAGCGCGAGCGGGCTGACCACCGAGGGGGACGGCGTCTTCACGCGCACGCTGGTCAAGCCGCTGCTCGGGAGCGTGCTCAAGGAGAGCTTCCGCGACATGCGGGAGATGGAGGAGCTGGTCCGCGCCAGCGAGCTCGCGTGGACGATCGTGCGTCCGCCCCGGCTCACCGACGGCGGCCGCACCGGGCGGATCAGGAGCCGGGCCGACGGCAACGTGCGCGGGTCGTTCAGCATCACGCGCGCCGACGTCGCCGACTATCTACTCCGGACTGTGGCGGACGACTCCCTGGTGAAGGGCACCATCTCCATCGCACACGGCTAAAGTCCGGCCCATGCGTGGACTGCTGACAGTGGCGCTCGCGCCGGTGCTGTTGGCGCAGGCGTTGCACGTGCGCCGGGTGACACCGAGACTGCCGGGCGCGAGCGGCCCGGTCACCGGATCCGTGCCGGGCGGTGATCCACTGCGGCTGCTCGTGCTCGGCGAGTCCACCGTGGACGGTGTCGGCGCCGCGACGCACGAAGAGGCGTTGACCGGCCAGCTGGCCTTGGCGCTGGCCGAGCGGACCGGGCGCGGCGTGCGCTGGCAGGCCGTCGGCCGGACCGGGGCGAACGCCCGCGTCGTACGGACGGACCTGCTGCCCGCCGCCGAGCCCGCCGATCTCGTGGTGATCGCGCTCGGCGTCAACGACACGATCGAGCTGCATTCCGCCGCGCGATATCGCCGTGACCTGCTGCGACTCGTCGTCGCGATCCGGCGCGGGCTCGGCCCGGTGCCGGTGCTGCTGGCCGGGGTCCCGCCGATGGACCGGTTCCCGGTGCTCCCGCGGCCACTGCGCGCGGTGCTCGGCGCCAGGTCGGCCGCGCTGGACGCGGCCGCCGTGCGGCTCACCCGCGTCCCGGGTGTCGGGCACGCGCCGATGCCGTCGGAAATTCTCGCTGACGACCTCTTCGCGGCGGATGGTTTCCACCCTGGTCCAGCCGGTTATCGGAAGTGGGCGGCACAACTCGCGCAAACGGTTACCGCGGGGTAGCCGCTGATTACCCGCTGTTGGTGTCGAGCCGCAATAGGGTGACGCCTGACGCTTGCTTCTTCCGCAACCCTGAATTTCCCTGAAAAAGTTTGCACTCCGTGTATCTGCAGGCCAGATAAGTGCGTCTTATGGAGTAGCCGAGAGGGAATGGGGTAACACGATGTCGACCGAGACCACGACAGAACAGCTGCCGGAGGATCCGACCACCGACGGCCTCGACAACTGGCACCCGCATTCGCCGCCGCCGGAGGACCCGGAGCCGACCGACCCGGAGGCGCCGAAGCCGCAGCCGCTGGTCTCGCCGGAGAACTGGCACCCGCACTCGCCTCCGGTCAACTAGGCACACCTAAGCCTCAGGCAGGTGGTGTCCGGAGGTCGAGGGGGGCCGCCGGATGCCACCTCCTCGAAGTCTCGCTCGGGGGAGGGGATTTCGGGGAATGGCCCGTTGGGGAGCGGGCTGGAAAGAGGAAGCGGGAGCCGGTCCGGCGTTCGACTTGTCGACGCGGGCCGGCCTTCCGTGCTTCCATGAACCACTACGACAGTTGAGCGACCTGTGTATCCCAGAGTGACCTGCCTGCTCCTCTCTGATGAAGAGCCCGCGATACTGCCAACGCCGACTTGAAGAGCAACTCGAAGTGAGGCAGATACGGTGACCGACGTCCAGACAGCCGAAGTGGACCCGCCATGGGAAGGCCTGACCGGCCCGGAGTTGCATGCCGCCTGCATGCAAGCCGCCCGTGCCGGCGACCGGTCGGCGCTGGATCGGCTGGTCGCCGATCTGACTCCGCTGGTCTGGCACGTGGCGCGGGGCAACGGGTTGGACCGGCACACCGCGGAGGACGTCGTGCAGACCGTATGGCTGGCTTTGTTCAGCCATCTTGAGGGGATGAAGGATCCCAGGGCGCTCGCCGCGTGGCTGATCACCACGACGCGGCGGGAGGCTCAGCGTCCGCACGGCCGCAAGACGCCGCCCATCCCGCTCAGCGACGAACTCGCCGAATCGATGCCGAGCACCCAGCCGGCGCCTGAAGAAGAAGCCATCAGGGCGGACCGGGACCGCCGCCTCTGGCAGGCGTTCCTCCAGCTGAACGACCGGTGCCAGGAACTGCTCCGACTGACCGTCCTTTCCGGACGGGCCGAATACCAACTGGTCGCCGAGGCCATGCACATGCCGCGCGGAAGCGTCGGACCGACCAGGGGGCGTTGCCTCAACACAATGCGCGAATTGCTTGCCAGTGAAGGGGGCAGCCGATGAACGAGATCGGGAGGATCTTTCCGAGCGACGAGGAACTGCTGGCCGATTTGGACAGATTTCTCGACGAGATGGACCCGCCACCGGCCGGGCTGGTCGAACGGGTCCAGTTCGCCATCGACCTGGAGAACCTCGACGTCGAGGTCGCCCGCTGGGAGAGCATGGACGCGCTCGCCGGCGTGCGCGGCAGCGGCGACCAGGGCACGATCACCTTCACCGTCAGCGACCTGACCGTGATGATCAACCTCACCAAGGTCGGGCGCAAGAACCGGATCGACGGCTGGCTGGTGCCCGCCGGCGAGTACAGCGTCGAGGTACGGGTGGCCGAGCACGGCTCGTCGGAGACGACCGCCGACGAGGGCGGCCGCTTCGTGCTGGACAACGTGCCCTGCGGAACGACGCAGATCCTGGTGCATTTGGGGGATCTCGCGAGCCGTCGGACCGTGGTGACGCCCACAGTGGTCTTGTAGACCCGGACGGTTGTTCCCGATACAGGCGCAGGTGTGCTCCCATAGGGCGTGCCTGGGCCGCTTTTTGAACTCATGAGAGCCGTGGAAGCGGCACGTGGTCTCTATGACCGTGCCAAGAAGGCGTCGGCGGACTCCCGGCCCGCGGTCACCGCGAAGCTGTTGCACCAGGCTTTGCGTGCGCTCGGCCCGCGGATCCAGGACGACGTGAACTGGCTGGAGATCAGCACGAAGGTGTTGATCTCCTTGGCGTCGGCGGAAGCGGAGACCAAGTCGCCCGCGTCCGGCCTGAAGCATCTGGACACGGCTGAGGCGATGCGGTTGCGCATGCCCGACTGCAAGGAACGCAGCACGCTGCGGTTCACCGTCGGGTTGCAGCGCGCGATCATGCTCGCGCGCATCGGCCGTCTCGCGGACTCCGTCGCGTTGTTCGACGCGCTGCTGCCCAGCGTCGACGCCGAGGTCGAGGACGACAAGCTCCTGCTCACCACGGACCTGCTCAACCGCTCGTACGTCCATGTGCTGATGAGCAACCCGGAGGCCGCGCGCGCGGATCTGCGGCGCTGCCTCGAATTGGCCGAGGAACACGGCCATCACGGGCTCGCCGGGAAGGCCAGGCACGGGCTGGGCGATCTCGCGCAGCTCGAAGGCGACATCCCCGAAGCACTGCGCAACTATGAGCAGGCAGGCCAGATCTACCGTTCGATCTGGCCAGGCTGGCTGCCGCTGCTGCGGCTGAACCAGGCACGCGCGCTGCTCGCGGCCGGTCTCGCCGAAGAGGCGGCCGCTCAGCTCGACGAGATCATGCCCGAGCTGATCAGGAAGAAGGCCGCGCAGGACATCGCCGAGGCCGAGGTGGCGCGTGCCGCCGCGGCGATCCTCGAAGGTGATTTCGCGCTGGCCCGCAAGTACGCGGCCACCGCGCGACGGCGGTTTTTGCGGCGTGGCAACGCGCGGTGGGCCGAGATCGCCTCGCTGGCCAGGCTGCGCGCCGGTGCGCTCAACGCGTTGGCGAACAAGGCGCGCAAGCCGGCGCCGCGGTTGCCTCGCGAGCTGAGCGAGCTCGCGCCGCGGCTGGCCGAGCTGGGCCTGCGCGACGAGGCCGCGGCCGCGCGGCTGCTGGCCGTCCGGCTGCATCTGCGGCGTGGCGCGGTCGACGAGGCGGAAACCCTGCTGTCGCAGGTGCCGAAGCCCCGTCAGACGACCCCGATCGACCACCGGATGCTGCTGCGGCTGTGCCGTGCCGAACTCGCGGTCGCCACCGGACGGCCACGCGCGGCGCTCGCGCAGGCGCGGGCCGGGCTCACCGAACTCGGCGCGATCCGTGACCGCATGGGCGGGCTGGACCTGGTGTGCGGCACCGCGGTGCACGGCCAGGAGCTCGGCAGGCTCGCGCTGAAACTGGTGCTCGGCGGCAGGCGCGACCAGTCACAGGCCAGGCAGCTGTTCGCCTGGCAGGAGCTCACGCGCGCGCAGGTCTACCGGTACGAGCCGCTGCCGGTCATCGAGGATCCCGTGCTGGCCAAGCACATCACCGAGATGCGCCAGGTGCAGGGCCAGATCCAGCGCAACCGGCTGCAGGGCGAATCAGTGTCGGCGCTGGAAAAGCGCTACAGCGCGCTGCAGAGCGAAGCGGGCAGGCTCGGCTGGTACACGAGCCCGTGGGGCAAACCGCGGCCGGTCGCGACGAACGAAGAGATCGTCGAGGCGCTGGGCGACCGCGTGCTCGCCAGCGTGGTCAGCGACGGCGAGACGCTCTTCTGCTTGATCATCCGCGACGGCGAGTTCAGCCTCACCAAGCTGGGCGACCGCGCTGAGGTCATCGAAACGGTGAAGCAGCTGCACGCCGACCTCGACGCGCTCGCGCCCGACCACCTGCCGCCGATGCTCGCCGAAGCCGTCGCCGGCTCCGCGTCCCGGCGCGCCGAGAAGCTCGACAAGCTGCTGCGCGCTTCGCTGACCGAGCAGTTCGCCGACCGTGAGCTGGTGATCATCCCGATCGGCCCGCTGTACGTGCTGCCATGGGCGGTGCTGCCCTCGTTGCGCGGCCGCCCGCTCACGGTCGCGCCGTCGGCGACGGCCTGGCTGTCCGCCATGAAACGCCCGCACGCCTCACCGGTGCTGCTGGCGGGCGGGCCCGGCGTGCCAGGCGCGATCGGCGAGGTGAGCCAGCTGCGCGCGGTCTACCCCGGCGCCCAGCTGATCGACGGCGCGTCCGCCACGAGCGACGCGGTGCTGCGGGCGCTCGAGGGCTCCGGCACCGCGCACCTGGTCGCCCACGGCGCCCACGAGCCCGCGAACGCGTTGTTCTCGCGCCTGGAACTGGTCGACGGCCCGCTCTTCGCCCACGAGACCGCGCGCCTGACCCGGCCGCCCGAGCGTGTCGTGCTCGCCGCGTGCGAACTCGCGATGTCCCACATCCGCCCCGGCGAGGAAGCCCTCGGTTTCGCGGGGACGTTGCTGGCGAGCGGCTCCCGCACGGTCATCGGCGCCATCGCCCGCGTCGGCGACCGCGCCGCGGCCGAGGCGATGTCCGACCTCCACCACCAGCTCGCCGCCGGCATCCCACCCGCCACCGCACTCGCCGAAGCCACGGCGGTCGACCCCTTCCGCCGCCCCTTCCTCTGCCTAGGCGCCGGCTGACCCCGACCAAACCCCGAAAGCCACTTTCGTCAGATGCGATCTGACGAAAGTGGCTTTCGGGGTATCGGACCTGACGAAAGCCACTTTCGGGGTATCCCTTGGCCCAAGGTCACTTTCGGGCCAAGGGTGGGTCAGCCGAGGAAGTCGGGGAGTGGGACGGGGGTGAGACCGTCCTTTTTGGCCTGGGCGATGAAGGCGTTGAAGTCCTCGGCGAAGGTCTTGCGGAAGTGCATGAGGACGATGTCGCCCGGCCGGAGCTTGTCGCCGACCTGGAACTGGACCACGCCGTCGTTGACCGCGGCCGTCCACAGGACCGCGACGCGCATGCCGCAGTCGGCGGCCGCCTTCAGCGTGGTCGCGTCGTAGTTGCCGAACGGCGGGCGGAACAGGGTCGGGCGCTGGCCGAACTCGCGGGCGAAGTCGTCGGCGTTGTCGCAGATCTCCTTGTGTTGCAAGTCATACGGCTTGCCTTTGAGGTTCGGGTGGCTGACCGTGTGGTTGGCGAGCGACGCGCCCGACGAGTCGAGCAGGCCCTTGAAGTAGGGCTCGTGGCCCTTCACGTACTTCTGGTTGAGGAACAGCACCGGGTGCGCGCCCGACTGCTGGATCAGGTGCTGCGCCTGCGGATCCGGCACCGCGCCGTCGTCCATCGTGATGAACACGTACGGCTTGTCGGTCTTGATGGTGCGCACCACCGGGACCTTGCCGTCCGCGATCGGCGGCGCCTTCTGCTGCACCTGGCCGAACGGGTACGGCGCGGCGTTCACCGGCGCGGGCGCCGCTCCGGGCGCCGGGTTGCGCTGCGCTGAATCCGGCGGCTGCGGCTCCGGCGTCGAACAGCTCACCAAGAGCGACAGAACGGCTACGAGTGCGCACCCCACTCGTGTCCTTTTTGGCATGACACGTCCCCTGTTTTCCTTATCGGGCAAGAACTACCCGATAGGAGGACGTGTCACACGATCGTGGGTTGTCTCAGGGGATCAGGAGTTACGTTCCGCTGCTGCCACCAAGCGTGCCGAGAGGACGCGGATCGCGGTTTTGAGCACTGCCAGCTGGATTCCGCCGGTGCCGGGCAGGGATTCGGTGAACGAACCGGTCCAGCGGATGTCGGTGCCGCCGTCAGGCTTTGGAGTGAACACGACTTCCGCTCGGTAATCCTTCACGGGCGCCGGCGGGCCGGCGAAGGCGTAGACGTGGCGACGGTCCTGTTCGAACTCGATCGTCTCCTCGCGCATCAGGAGCGGCCACAGCCCGACCTTGCGGATGGCGCCGACCCCGCCGACCGGCGAGGCTTCGCGTTCCCAACTCGATTGGACGATCGCCGGTTTCGCCCAATCGGACCAGCGGCCGCCGTCGGTCTCCAGCCGGAACAGCGTCGCCGCCGGCGCCGTGCTCGTGCGATGGATCTCGAAACCGAACGTCTTGCCCACGTGAGCCTCCCGAAGCAGTTGTTGACGCGACGATAATTAATCCGGGCGCCCGCCGATAGGTCAAGATGGTCACGTGAGCACGACGCGCCCCGACTTCGCCGCGCCGCATTGGCTGGTCCAGCTCCTGCGCAGCAAACCGGTTCCCATTCCGTGGAACATGGTGGTCAGGGCGGTGCTGGCGCTGACCGTCCCGCTCGCGGTCGGCTTCTGGGTCGGCGACATCACCGTCGGCACCATGCTCTCGACCGGCGCGCTGCCCGCGGTGCTCTCCGAGTCGGCGGGCCCGTACCGCTACCGCGCGATCCGGCTGGCGGGCGCCAGCGCCGCGGCCGCCGCCGGCTACCTCGTCGGGCTCTTGGCCGGGCCGGACGTCGCCGCGTCCGCGATCGCCGTCGTGCTCGTCGCCGGGATATCGGCGCTGATCAGCGCGGCTGGCAGCAACGCGTCCGTCGCCGGGCTGCAGATGTTCGTCTTCTGCGTGCTCGGCACCGGCCAGCACGCCACCGGCGTCCGCGTCGAGCACGCGCTCGGGCTCTTCCTGCTCGGCGCCGCCTGGAGCCTGGCCGTCGCGCTGGCCAGCTGGACGTTCCGCGCGACCAGCCCGGAGCGCAGCGCCGTCGCGCACGTCTACATCGAGCTGGCCGCGATGCTCTCCGCCGCCGACGAGGCGACCGCGCGCGTCGCCCGCAACCAGCTCACGACCGCGATGAACACCGGCTACGACCGCCTGCTGACCGCCCGCTCGTGGCTCTCCGGCCGCGACGCCGCCTACCGCGAGCTGCTCAACCTCCTGTCGGCGACGACCCAGGCCGTCGAGGCGGCCGTCGCGCTTGTCCACACAGGACGCCGAGCGCCTGCCGAGGTCATCGACTACCTGACCACCGCCGCGGCCGCCGTGCTCGCCAACCAGCCGCTGCCGCCCGCGCCGTCGCCTCCGCCCGACGCGGACCCCGGCATCAAAGCGCTCTACAACGGCCTGATCCGGATCAACAAGGGGGACGACCGCAAGCGCCGCAAGCCCGCTTCGCCGCTGCGACGCCTGCGCGAGTGGGCGTCCTCGCTGATCTCCGGCCCGCTGACCTGGCTCGCCGCGCTGCGGCTTTCCTACTGCGTCGCGCTGGCGGAACTGGTCGGCTGGCTCATCCCGCTGGAGCGGTCGTACTGGCTGACCCTGACCGTCGGCCTGGTGCTCAAACCCGACTTCGGCTCGGTGTTCGGCCGCGCGGTGCTGCGCGGGATCGGCACGGTCGCCGGGGTCGCCATCGGCGCCGTCGCGCTCGGGTTCGGCGTGCACGGCTGGGCGCTCGTCATCCTGATCGGGCTGTTCGCGGGCGGGGTCGCGATCGGGAAGGTCCGCAACTACGGCATCCTCAGCGCGTTCGTCACCCCGCTGATCATCTTGCAGACCGACCTGTCCACCAACGGCACCTGGTCGGTCGCCACCGCGCGGCTGGTCGACACCGTCCTCGGCTGCGCGATCGTGCTGGTCTTCGGCTACCTGCTCTGGCCCGGCAGTCGCCGTCCCCGCGTCGGCGGGCTGCTCGCGGATGCGATGGGCGTCGTCTCGAAGTACGTCGAGCGCGCGCTCACCATCTCGGGTGAGGATCGGCTGGAACGCTCACGTGCCCGCCGCAAGGCCTACCGGGCGCTCGCCGACCTGCGGACGGCGTTCCAGCAGGTCGTCGTCGAGCCGTCGCCGAACGGGCGCCAGGCCGTCGCGTGGTGGCCGGTCATCGCCGGGCTCGAACGCGTCACCGACGCGGTCACCCAGGTCATCGTGCACAGCGGTGACCTGCCCGATCCCGCCGAGGTCGAGCTCGTCAAGGCCGCGCTCGCGGAGCTGGCGGCGGCCATCCGCGAGGAGCGCTGGCCGGTGACGATGCCGCTCCCCGAGAGCGAGCGGCTGGCCGGGGTCGCGGATCAGGTGACCGCCGCGTTCGACGCGGTGCGCGGCCCGGAGCCGGATCGGGTTTGATGGGGGCCATGGGCATCGATTTCGACGCGTTGAAGAACAAGGCAGAGGAAGCTCTTCGCGAGCACGGCGACAAGATCGAGGACGGCCTCGACAAGGCCAGTGAGTTCGCGAAGGAGAAGTTCGGCCACGGCGACCAGATCGACTCGGTCACCGGGAAGGCCAAGGACTTCATCAACAAGTACGACGAAACCCCGGACGAACCGAAGTAGCTAGCTGACTTCGCCGATGGCCGTGTCCCCGTCGAAGGCGGTGATGCGGCCACCGCGCTCGCCGAGCGCGATGAGGCCGTCCTTGGCGTCATCGGCGGTCAGGCTCACCCGCACCCCGGCCCGCTGCACGTTCTTGCTGGCCTGGAACAGCTGCGCGCCCTCGTGACCGGCGTTGATCGTCGCGGCGAGCCCGCCGGTCGACGCCAGCGAGCCACGCGTCGCGCCGAGCCTGCCGAGCGCCTCGTCGACGATCGGCAGCAACGCCGCCCTGTTGCCTTCCGTCATGGCTCGCACCAGGTCCGGACGGCTCTGCGCCACCCGCGTGCCATCGGTGAACGAGCCGGCCGCCAGCGCCATCGCGAGCGGCCCGCCCTGCGCCCCGATCGTCGCGAGGATCGCGGCGAACAGGTGCGGCAGGTGCGAGATGCGCGCGACCGTCTCGTCGTGCGAGTCGGCTGGCAGCGGGATCACGTGCGCGCCGACGTCGATCGCCAGCTGCGCGACCTCGGCCCACGCCTGGAGGTCGGTGTCCTCTTCGACGCAGACGACCCACGCGGCGCCGCGGAACAGCTCGGGGTTCGTGGCCGTCCAGCCGGACTCCTGTGAGCCTGCCATCGGGTGCCCGCCGACGAACTTGTTCCACTTCGCCAGCCGCTTGACCGAGTCCAAAACCGGCCCTTTGACGCTGGTCACGTCGGTGAGCAGGCAGTTCGAGGCGTGCTCGTAGACCTGGCGCAGCACGCCCTCGACCGCGGGCAGCGGCACGGCCAGCACCACCATCGCGTCCTGTTTGGCCGCGCGGCGCAGTGCGACCGCCACATCGGCGGTGACGTCGAAGCCCTGTCTGCTGGCCGCGTCCGCGTCCATTTCGGACGCCGTGGCGCCGAACGCCGTCCTGCCCGCCGCCGTGGCGGCGCGCAGGAGTGAGCCGCCGATCAAGCCCAGACCGATGACGCATACGTCTCGCACGCCGCTCATCCTGCCACTCAGCGCAAGGCGTCCAGAGCGAACGCGGCGTACAAGGCGACACCGTGTGCCATGGCCGCTTCGTCGAAGATCACCCGGTTGGAGTGATTGGGCGCCGCGTCGGCGAGATCCACTTCGGGCGGGCAGCCGCCGAGGAACGCGAACGCGCCGGGAACCCGTTGCAGCACATAGGAGAAGTCCTCGGCGCCCATCACCGGGTGCGGCATCGCCTCGGCGTACCGCGCGCCGAGCACCTCGGCGGCCAGTGACAGCACGTGCTCGGCGAGGTGGTCGTCGTTCACCGTCACCGGGTAGCCCGGCTCCACATCGGCCACCACCCGGCAGCCGTGCGCGGCGCCGATGGCCTCGCAGACCTTGGGCAGCTCGGCGCGGACGAACGCGCGGGTCTGCTCCGACAGCGTCCGGATGGTGCCCTCCAGCTCGGCCGTCTCCGGGATGATGTTGCTGGTCGTGCCCGCGGTGATCCGGGTGACCGACAGGACGGCGGGCTCGAAGACGCTCACCTTGCGGGTGATCATCGTCTGCAGCGCGCCCACCATCGCGGCCGCGGCTGGCACCGGGTCGACCGCGTCGTGCGGCGCGGAGCCGTGCCCGCCCTTGCCGGTCACCCGCACGACGAAGCTGTCGGCCGAGGCCAGCTGCGGTCCCGGCCTGGTCTGGATGACGCCGGACTTGGCGCTGTTGAAGATGTGCAGCGCGAGCGCGCGCTCGACGCGTTCGCCCGCCGCGTCCAGCACGCCTTCGTGGATCATGTGCCGCGCGCCGTGATAGCCCTCCTCGCCGGGCTGGAACATGAACACGACCGAACCGGCCAGCTCGTCCTGGTGCGCCGCGAGCAGCCGCGCGGCCGAGGCGAGCATCGAGACGTGGGTGTCGTGGCCGCAGGCGTGCATCGTGCCGTCGGTCGCCGAGGCGAAGTCGAGCCCGGTGTCCTCCTGCAGCGGCAGCGCGTCCATGTCGCCGCGCAGCAGCACCGCCGGGCCGGGCTTCGCGCCGCGCAGCACGGCCGTGAGCGAGGTCGTCGACTTGCCGGGGGTGATCTCGAGCGGGAGGTCCTCGATCGCCTTGCGGATCGCCTCCTGCGTCTTCGGCAGGTGCAGCCCCTGCTCCGGCTGCCGGTGGATCTCGCGGCGAAGTGCGACGGTTTTGTCCTGCAGCGCTTTCGCCTCGTCGAGCAAACCGGCGAAGCAGGCGTCCGGGAGGGTCGGCAGGTCGGTGGGTCCGGTCATGTCCCGATAGTGGCACCTGACGGCCTGTCGGCGCACCGTGTGTGCGCTGATCCGGAGACGGGAATACGGTGTGCGCATGGCGGTGAAAGAGCCCATCACGGGGTTCGCGGTGGCCGTGGTCCGCGAGGACGGCAAGTGGCGGTGCAGCGCGCTCGATTCCGGCGCGCTGTCCGAGCTCGACGCCGCGATCACGGAACTCGGGAAATTACGGTCGACCGGTGCTTCGTTCGGGCTGCTCGCGGTGGACGACGAGTTCTTCGTGATCGTCCGGCCCAGCCCGCGCGGGCCCTCGCTGCTGCTGTCCGACGCGGCGGCGGCACTCGACTACGACATCGCGGCCGACGTGCTGGATCTGCTGCGCGTCGATCCGCCAGACGAGGACGACGAGTCGGTCTGGCCGGAAGGCGATCTGGAGATTCTCGCCGATCTCGGCCTGCCGGGTGTCGAGCTTGAGGTTATCGTCGGAGAGGTGGACCTCTATCCGGACGAGCAACTGCAGATGATCGCCCAGCGCTGCGGCTTCGACAGCGAGTTCACCAAGCTACTGGACGAGATCTGAGAGCCCCCGAAGACGCCGTCCGCGCCGCCTTGGAGGTGGCGCGAGGCTCTGGTGCCGACGTCCCGATCGGGGCCGTCGTCTTCGGCCCGGACGGCTCAGTGCTGGCCACCGCCCGCAACGCGCGCGAGGAGCTCGAAGACCCCACCGCGCACGCCGAGATACTCGCCATCCGCGCGGCCGCCCGAAGACACGGCGACGGCTGGCGCCTCGAGGGCTGCACGCTGGCGGTGACCGTCGAGCCGTGCACGATGTGCGCGGGCGCGCTGGTGCTCTCCCGCGTCGCCAGGCTCGTGTTCGGCGCCTGGGAGCCCAAGACGGGCGCGGTCGGTTCGCTGTGGGACGTCGTGCGCGACCGAAGACTCAACCACAGACCCGAGGTGTTCGGTGGCGTGCTCGAGAGCGAGTGCGCCGCGCTACTGGGGCAGTTTTTCGCAGGCCAGCGTGGCGGGGGCCACGCTTGAGTTCGCGCATCGGCGCTGTTCAGAGCGCTGCACGCGCAAGACCAGGACCCCTTCGAGGCGTACTCAGGCGGTCGGGTATATTTCTTGGCGGTGGCGTGTCCGAGCGGCCGAAGGAGCACGCCTCGAAAGCGTGTGACGGGTAACCCCCGTCCGTGGGTTCAAATCCCACCGCCACCGCCAGCAGTACGCGAAACGCCCGGTGAGTCACTCCGACTCGCCGGGCGTTTTTCGTCGGCCGCCTGACTGTCGTTTGTGGACGGAAGCGTGCGGATGCCGGGCAGGGTTGCGCCGTCTGGCGTAGTTTCCGGGCCTGGTGAGCGGGAATTTCCTTGGAGTAGGGGTAAAGGAACCCAAGGAGAAACCGATGTCCACGACAGTGGTTGTCATCCTCGTGGTCGCGGCGGTCGTGATTGTGGCTCTGGTCGCAGTCTTGTTCTTGCAGCAGAAGCGTCGCCGCCACCTCAAAGAGAAGTTCGGCCCGGAGTACGAACGCGCCGTGCAGGAGCAGGAAAGCCCGCGTGCGGCCGAGCGTGAGCTCGCCGAGCGCGAGAAGCGGCACAAGGAGCTCGACATCAAGCCCTTGTCGGCCTCCGCGCGTGAGCGGTACACGCAACGCTGGGCCCTGATCCAGGAACAGTTCGTCGACCGGCCGTCCGGTGCGCTCACCGAAGCCGACCGGGTGCTGGGCGAACTGATGGCCGAGCGCGGATATCCCACCGACGGCGGCTACGAACAGCAGGCCGCGGACCTGTCCGTACGCCACGCTCGCACGCTGGAGCACTACCGCGCGGCGCACGACACGCTGTCCGAGCACGAGCGCAGCCAGGCGTCCACGGAACGGTTACGCGAGGCGATGGTCCGCTACCGCACCGTTTTCGAGGACCTGCTGACCGATGGCGCCGAGCACAACGGGCATCGCGACAGGGCACATCACGCCGACGAGCAGCGGAGGTGAACGACATGGAAGAACGCGGAGTGAACACGCAGGATCTGTTGGACGCCGGTCCGGCGCACGAGTCGCGTGAGGTCGAACCGGAGACGCAGGACTACGGGCGGGAAAACGGCGAAGTCGAGCCGGGTCCCGACGAGAACACGCCGATCAACGAAACCCGGCACGACGAACCGGCCAAGGAACTGTTCGGCCAGGACGAGGTCGAAGGTTTCCGCGCACAGTGGCAGGAATTGCAGGCCGCCTTCGTCGACGACCCGAAACGCGCGGTCGAGGACGCCGACCAGCTGGTCGCGGCGATCATGCAGTCGCTGGCCGCGACGTTCGCCGAGCACAAGCGTGAACTCGAATCCCAATGGCAGCAAGGAGAAGCGCCCACCGAAGACCTTCGGGTGGCGTTGCGGAGCTACCGCTCCTTCTTCAACCAGCTGCTGAACGCGTAACCGGGAGGTCGTCGAAAATGGGTCTGTTGATCGTAGTTCTCTTGCTGGCTCTCGTACTGGGCGGCGCCGGGTTCGCGGTGCACGCGCTCTGGTGGATCGCCGGGATCGTCCTGATCCTCTGGCTACTGGGCTTCTTCGTCCGCCCAGCCACCGGCGGCGGCCGCTGGTACCGCTGGTAGCCCCGAATCCCCGCCGGATCCAGGAAAAAAATCCCAATGCGGCATTGGTCAGTTTTCAGGCCGCCAATGTGGCTTTCGTCAGCTCAAATCTGACGAAAGCCACATTGGGATTTTTTTAGCTGGTCGGGGGGCCCGCGACGTAGATGTCGCCATCGGCTATGGAGACGTCGCGGTCTGTTGAGGCGCCTGTGATGAGGAGGCGTGCGGGGTCGTGGAAGCCGGTGATGACTTCGATGCGCTGGACTGGTTTCGGGGTGGGGATGGTGGTTTCGGGCTTCCAGGTGTTGCCGGGGGTGAGGAGGAAGGTCTCGATGTTGGGCTTGCCGTCGCGGGTGCCGTAGACGCGCCACGTCAGAGCGTCGAGGGGTTCGGCCTCGCGTAGGCGCAGGCCGGTCGCGATCTGTTTGCGGTCCCAGGAAGCGCCGTTCCACGTTGCCGCGTAGTCGATCGGCACGCCCTTCGAGTCGAACTGGAACCAGAGCACGAACGGCTTACCCGACTGCGAACCCACCTGCAGGATGTAGTCCGGCGACTTCGCGCCGCCAGGGAGCTGGAGCGGGGTGTCGGCGACCTTGAGGTACTGCTCCTGCTCGCTGTCCTCGACCTGCGTGCCGAGGTCGCGCCCGGCCGCCGAGTAGAACTTCAGGCTCACCGGGTCGAACGACGCGTAGTAGACGTTGCGGTGGTACACGTCGTGCTTGTGCTGCGACGGCCCGCCGCCCGCGAGCGTGTAGGCGAACTGGATGCGCCCGGTTTCGGGCACGTAGCGCAGCTGGCCGACGTAGATCTCGTCCATGTGGTCGGCGCGGCCCTTCGAGCCGAACGCCCATGGCTTGCCGGTCAGCTGGACCGAGTTCTTCCACGTCTTGCCGTCGTCTTTGGACACGATGTACTTCATCGGCCGGAAGTCGGCGGCGGCCTTCGGATCGATCTGGTTCGTCGTTTCGCGGTAGAACATGAACAGCGTGCCGTCGTTGAGCTTGACCGGCATCGGGTAGCTCGCGGCGTCACCGGCCGCGACCTTCGTCTCGGTCCAGGTGCCGTCGAGTGAATGGACGTTCGGCGCGCGGTTGATCACCGTCCGGGTGTTGTGCATGCCCCGGAAGATCAGCAGATGCCCGTCGGCCGCCAGCACCATCGTCGGGTAATTGTGCGAATCGGACTCGCCGCCAGAGATCTTCTTCGGCGGCGTCCACGTCTTCTTTTTGTGGTCGTAGGCCTGCACGTAAGTGTCGGCGGCCTTGCCGGACCACGAGATGAACGTCTGGTCCGCGACCGGGTCGTATACCCCGCCCGCCACCGGCCTGCGGTCGGTGCGGGAGGCGACGGTGGTCGCGGGTGTCATCACGCTGAAGTCGGCGGGGCCGAAGACGGGCACGCTCACGGCTGTGACGATCGACACCAACCAAGGGATCAAGCCGGACAACTTGGGCATAAAGAAACGCCTCCTGCGCGGTTCCAGGCGGCGGACCTTCATCCTTCCACGCTCGGCTGAGCCGAGGGAAGTGGTCACGAATTGTTGCCTTATTAGCCTCCCGCTACTCACTTGTTCGGGGGAGTATTCGTCGACCGTCCGAGTGAATAAGGGGACTCAGGGTGACGAACTCCCGGAGAAGTCTGTTAGTTCTTGCCGTCACGAGCGGCCTTGTCCTAGGCGCTTCCACCGCCATCGCGGCACCCAGCGCGGACGCGGTGATCGCCGAGGTCTACGGCGGAGGCGGCAACAGCGGCGCGACGCTGACCAACGACTTCATCGAGCTGGCCAACCGCGGCGCGGCACCCGTGAGCCTCGACGGCTTCAGCGTCCAGTACCTGCCCGGCACGCCGAGCGCGAGCAGCACCTGGCAGACCACCGCGCTCACCGGCAGCATCGCCGCGGGCAAGCGCTACCTGGTCGCCGAGGGCAAGGGCGCCGGCGGCACCGTCGCGCTCCCTGCCCCGGACGCGACCGGCGCCATCGCGATGTCCGCGACCGCGGGCACCATCGCGCTCGTCCAGGGCACGACCGCGCTGACCTGCAAGACCGCGGCCGACTGCGCGGCGGACACCCGCGTCAAGGACCTGGTCGGCTTCGGCAACGCGGTCGTGCGCGAGGGCGGTTCGGCTCCGGCGCCGAGCAACACCAACGCGGTCGCGCGCGCCGCCTCGCTGGCCGACACCGACGACAACGCGGCCGACTTCACCGCCGTCGCGCCCACCCCGACCAACAGCAAGGGCGAGAGCACCGGCGGCGACCCCGGCCCGGCTCCCACCAACGCCAAGGTCCACGACATCCAGGGCACCACGCGCATCTCGCCGCTGAAGGACCAGAAGGTCGCGAACGTGACCGGCGTGGTCACCGCGGTCCGCCCGTTCGGCTCGTCGCGCGGCTTCTGGATCACCGACTCGCAGCCCGACGCCGACCCCCGCACCAGCGAGGGCCTGTTCGTCTTCACCGGCTCGGCCACCCCGGCCGTCGCCGTCGGAGACGCGGTCACCGTCGCGGGCACTGTGCGCGAGTTCTACCCGGACTCGCCCGCCACGTCGAACTTCCAGTCGCTGACCGAGCTTTCGCCAGCCACCTGGACGGTCGACTCCAGCGGCAACCCGCTGCCCGGCGCCACCTCGATCGTCTCGAGCATGGTCCCGGACGCCGTCGCGCCGCAGCCCGGCGGCAACATCGAGGCGCTGCCGCTCGAGCCGTCGAAGTACTCGCTGGACTTCTGGGAGTCGCACGAGAGCGAGATCGTCAGCTTCACGGACGCGCGGGTCGTCGGCCCGACCACCTCGTTCAACGAGCTGTACATCACCGCCAAGCCGGAGCAGCACCCGTCGGTGCGCGGCGGCACGGTCTACCTCGACTACGACAAGCTCAACTCGGGTGTGCTCAAGGTGCAGTCGCTGATCCCGTTCGACCAGCGCCCGTTCCCGAAGCTCAACACCGGTGACGTGCTGACCGGCGTCACCTCCGGGCCGATCGAGTACAGCAACTTCGGCGGGCCCACCCTGCAGGCTTCGGTGCTCGGCGCCGAGCAGGACAACAAGCTGCAGCGCGAGACCACCCGCAAGCAGCGCGCCGGCGAGCTCGCGGTCGCCACGTACAACGTCGAGAACCTCTCGCCGCTGGACACGCAGGCCAAGTTCGACCAGCTCGCGCACGGCATCGTCGACAGCCTCGCTTCGCCGGACATCGTGACGCTGGAAGAGATCCAGGACAACAACGGCCCGCAGGGCAACGGCGACGGCGTGGTCGCGGCCGACCAGACGCTGCGGAAGTTCACCGACGCGATCGTCGCGGCGGGCGGCCCGCGCTACGAGTGGCGTGAGATCGACCCGCAGGACCTGACCGACGGCGGCCAGCCGGGCGGCAACATCCGCGTCGGCTTCCTGTTCAACCCGGCCCGGGTGTCCTTTGTGGACCGCCCGGGTGGCGACGCGGTGACCCCGGTCGGCGTCAAGAGGGTGCACGGCAAGGCACAGCTCACGCTCTCGCCCGGTCGCGTCGACCCGGCCAACGAGGCGTGGACCGCGAGCCGCAAGCCGCTGGCCGGTGAGTTCGTCTTCAGCGGCCGCACGGTGTTCGTCATCGCCAACCACATGAACTCCAAGGGCGGCGACCAGCCGACGCACGGCCGCTTCCAGCCGCCGACGCGCAGCTCGGAGATCCAGCGCGCCAAGCAGGCGACGGTGCTGCGTGGCTTCATCGACCAGCTGCTGGCGGCGGACTCGCGCGCGAACGTCATCGTCGCGGGTGACCTGAACGACTACCCGTTCTCGCCCGCGGTGAAGACGCTGACGGCCGGCGGCGCGCTGACCGACCTCATCGCGACGGTGCCGGAAAGCGAGCGGTACAGCTACGTGTTCGAGGGCCAGTCGCAGGTGCTCGACCACCTGCTGGCGTCGAAGGCGCCGCGCGGCATCGACTACGACGTCGTGCACATCAACGCCGAGTTCGCCCAGCAGGCCAGCGACCACGACCCGCAGGTGCTGCGCTTCCGGCCGAGCGCGGGCAACGCCATCGGCGACGCCTTCTACGACCTGCTCGACTACCTGGACCAGCTGCTCGGCAAATACCTGCCCAAGCCGTAGCCCGTAAAACCCCGAAAGCCACTTTCGTCAGATGCGATCTGACGAAAGTGGCTTTCGGGCTATAAGACCTGACGAAAGTGGCTTTCGGGCTAACGTCAGCGCTTGGCGCGCCAGCCGAGCGCCAGTACCGCCTGGACGAGTTCCTGGTACGAGGGTTTGACCTCTTCCAGGTAGCGCTCCAGGTACTGCGGCCGGGCATTGGGCGCCGGGTCCGGATCGCCGCCGGTTTCCAGCCACGGCAGGCGGCTGACGTTGTGGATCGCCATGCGCCACCAGCGGATGGCGCGTTCCGACGCCCAGGCTTCGCGTTCGGTGGCCGCGGTGACGGCCGCCGCGGCTTCGGCCTTGGCGTACTCGAGTTCGTCCGCGCGCGCGAGTTCCCAGTTGCGCAGCTGCTCCGCGGAGCCGCGAGCCATGCTCACGATCTCCTTGTAGCGCATGGCCGCGGTCGCGTTGTCGTCGATCGTCATGCTCCACCATCCGGTCGCTGGAACGGGATGATCACTTCCGGCGCGCCGTGGGTGCTGCGGTCGAAGAACAACGCGCGGCCGGGCCGGGGCGACCAGTGCACGACCATGCCCGCCGCGAACGGCGCCAGCTCGTTGCCCTGCACGTCCAGCGCGGCCCAGGTGCCGATGTCGTCGGTGCCCGCGAACCCGAGCGTGTCCTTGAGCCGGGAAACGCTGCGCCACCAGCCGATGGTGTGCACCGCGTGCCCGGGCCCCTGCTTGAGCAGCACCCGCAGATGATCGAGTCCGCTCTTCAGCACACCGGGCGCCTTGGCTTCCAGCGCGGGCAGCGACGCGTCGACGCCGTAGAGCAGCAACACCTTCGGCGTGTCCAAAGTGGACAAGCCTTCGGACAGCTCGGTCATTCGCGGCGACAGCTCGTCGAGCAGCGTCGCGCTGTGCCCCTCCGCACGCAGCTGGTGCAGCAGCTCGGTCACCGCTGGCACACACGACTCGATCGGGCAGCTCAGGATGAATTCGACGGCCCCGTGCCGATATTGCCTGGCCAGCGAGCGCGCCGAAGAGTCCATAATGGACAACGCCTCGGCCGCGGCACCGCCGAGCACCGCGATGTTGCGGCCTGGCGCGGACGGCAGCTCCACCCCGCACGCCGCCTCGGTCACGTCGATCGACTGACCGAGCAGTGCCCGTGGCCGGGAATTCGGCTTCAGGCGGGTGAACGCCGGGAACCGGTCCAGCTCCGGCGAATGCGCGCCGTCGAACAGCCGGGGCCTCGGCCCGTCGGAATGCCGCTCCCACAGCTTGTGCTGCAGCTTGACGAACACGTCCTTGCTGCTCGCGTCCGGCACGTGCGCGAGCTGGTTTCCGTGCGCCACACCGGAATCGTGGTTGATCACCGCATGCCACTTCGGCGCGGCGACGGCCGCGTTGTTCGTGTCGGCCAGCACCCGGCGCGCCTTCGGCATCGCGATCCGCAGCGTGCACTGCTCGAACACCGCCGGCTTGCCCCAGAACGCCTCGATGCCCGCGACGTCTTGGCTGGCCAGCATCAGGTGGATGCCCTGCGAACGGCCACGCCGCGCGATGTCCTCGAGCAGCTGGGTCGCCTGCGCGGTCACCGCGTCACGCCCGGCGAAGAGGTACTGGAACTCGTCGATCACCGCGACGATCCGCGGCCAGTGCCCCTCGGGGTCCTGTTCGCGCAGGTCGGCGAGGTTGGTGACCTCGTGCTCCTTCGCCGCGGCCGAGCGCCGCCGCAGCTCCTCGGCGAGGAAACGCAGCAGTGCCAAGCCGAACTCGCGGTCGGTGTTGACGTTGATCCCGACCAGCCGCGCGTGCGGCAGCCAGCTCGCGTCCTTGCGCCCCGGCGCGAGCCCGGCGAACGACACGCCTTCCTTGAAGTCCAGCAGATACAGCGCCAGCTCGTTCGGCGAATACCGCGCGGCCATGCTGCCCAGCAGCGCGTAGAGGAAGTTCGTCTTGCCCGACCCGCTCGGCCCGCCGATCAGCACATGCGGGCTCGCGTCGCCGATCACCACGTCGACCGGCTCGCCCTCGTAGAACCCGACGGGCGCGCGGAGTTCCCGCGCCGAACTCTCCTTGCCGAACTCGGTCGGCAGCAGGTCGGCGAACGACCTCGGCCCACCCTGCTTGGCGATCAGTGCCTCGGCGATCGCCCGCGCGGCCCGCGTGACCTGCGAAGACGGCAGCGGCGTGTCCAGATCGACGATCAGGTCGGACCCGGTCATGCTGCTCACCGCGCGCCGCGAGTCGAGCAGGTCGATCGTCTCGACCGAGGTGCTCAACGCCGTCGGCACGTCGATCAGGATCAGCGAGATCCCGGCCGCGAGCGCGCCGCTCGCCACTCGCTTCAGTTCGCGGGCCGTCTCGTGATCAAGGGTTTCCCCGTTGCCGTAGAGCACGGCGATGCGCCACGGCTCGGTGCGCTGCCCGGTCTCGCGCCGGATTTCGCGCAGCGTGGTGTACCCGGCCTGCATGCCGGTCGCGTGGATGCGCCGGATGTGCCCGGCTAGTTCGTCGAGCAGATCTTCGAGTCTGCTGGGGTCGTACAGCGTCAGCGCGCTGGTCCGGCTGAGCGGGTACAGGCTCGGCAGGATCGCGGTCAGCTGCCCGATATCCCAGAGATGAATGCGCACGGCGCCGGGTTCGAACGTGCTCAGCACCCGCATCAGCAGGTTTTCGACGATCGCGTCGACGGCCTCGCGCGTTTTCGGCGCCGAAGTGATCGAAAGGTGCGCCTCGTCCAAAAGGGGGACGGCGACATCGAACACCCGCGAAATGTCCTGGCCTTCCGCGGTCGCCGAACCGATTCGCCACAATCCCGGCGCGGACAATCCGGGATTGGCCCCGACACGCCCGAGCCAATCACCCGGCGGCCGACCGGCGGGCCCCGGCGCGTTGGCCGCGACCAGCTCCCGCAACGCGTTGGGCCCGGCGGTCCAGTCGGTGTAGAACTGCCCGCGAATGGCCCGCAGCGTCGAGAAGACCTCGGCGGAGGCGGGATGACGGCTCCATTCGGCCTGCTGCTGCGGGGTCACCTGGTTGATCCCCGCGCGCACTATCACCCGTTCGAGCTCCAGCTTGGCGAGCTCGGCCTCCGCCGCCTGCCTGGCGTTGGCGGCGGCGCCGAGCACCAACGCGATCTGGGCCCGAACCCGCTCCAACGCGGTACGGACACGGTTGCGCTGTTCCTCGGCCCTGTTCGCCATGTCTCCCTACAACCGGCTTTGGTACGCGGTAAGCAGTTCGGTCACGCCGGCCATCTTGGTGAGCTGGGCGTCCAGCGCCTCGATGGCCTTCGCGAGCTCAGGCGGCTGCCACGGTTCGGCTTTCGCCTGTGCTTCGACGATGGCTCGCGTGGCGTCTTCGAGCAAGGCCTTCGCCCGTTCGAAGTGCGCGGAGGCCTCGACGACGCCCGCCTGGACAGCCTGGAGCAGCTGGTGTAGTTCCTCGATCCCGCCCGCGCCGGTCAAAGCCGCGCCGAGTACGACTCGGCCGAGGAGTTCGCGGCCTCGATCGTGCTCGCGATCCCGTCGATCTGGTTCATCGCCTCGGCGAACAGGCCGAGCGACTGGGTGACCTCGGACTGGCTGCTGCCGGAGGTGGCCTGCTGGAGGGTCTGCTGCGCTTCCTCTAGGGCCATCTTGGCCTGCTGTAGAGCCGCGATGCCAGCCGATGCCTTGTCCTTCGCGAGCGCGATACCAGCGCGGACCTCTTCCACTCCGGCCATGGGGGCGGGTCTCCTAGTGGTGTGTCGACCGAATGTTTCGGTATGGCAAGGATATAGGGGAATCAAACAAGGCCCCTGACGTTTTTACGTCGGGGGCCGTGGTGTGCCTCGGTAATGCGGAGGGTACAGGTCGGGGTGGATCACCGGGTCATAGGGCCATACGGTCCGTCACCTGTACTGGCGGGCAAACGCGACAAGGCCCCGGATGCCGGAACATCCAGGGCCTTGCGGCTGCGGAGGATACAGGATTCGAACCTGCGAGGGCGTGAACCCAACACGCTTTCCAAGCGTGCGCCTTAGGCCGCTCGGCCAATCCTCCGTGGAGAAGCTTACCGGACGGGTTCCGGCGGCTCGGCTACTGGGTCGTCAGCACCATGAACAGCCTGGTGTTGATGGTCTCGAGCAGCTCGGCGGACACCTCGCCGACCAGGTCGCCGAGCGCGGACTTGGGCACGCGGTCGAGGCGGGTGTAGGCGACGCGGTTGCCGTCGGGCAGCTCGACGTCCATCGGGTCGCGGCGGGTGGAGACCTCCATGGTCAGCACGTACGGCACGTCCGGTAGGTCGTTGAACATGTTGCCGGAGTAAATGAGCACTTTCCGAGAAGAAGCGTCGACCGTACGGATTTGTCCTCTACGCGGCCGACGAGTCACGGGCACCGTTCGCGCGCTTGAAGTAGTCCTCGGTCTCGCGTTCGGCCAGCTCGGGGCGCTCGGCCCACCAGGTGTTGGTCTCCTGGCAGAGCTGGCGGAACGTCTCCCGCTCGATGGCCGCGAGTATCCAGGCGTTGACCGAGATCCCCGCGGCGTCGGCTCGCTGCTTGATCTGGGCGTGCGTGTCATCGGAGAGGTTCAGGCCAAGGCGCTTCGGCATGGCGCGAGTTTACGGCGCTGCCCGGCGGCGCCCGGCGAAGGCACGCCCGGCGTGTCGGCTGATGTTCACCTCCCGCTCATCGGGGGTGCCTCGACGGGGCCATCTTCGTGGGAAGTAATTGGTCCGGACGTTTTATCAAACGATCGGAGGCCCCTCATGGTGGAAGAGATCAGCCGTCGCCGATTCCTCGGCGCCGCGGCGGGCACGGCGGCGGCGACCGCGTTGCCGCAGGTGCTGCTCGACGCTCTGGCCGCGCCCGCGGCGGCGGGCACCGTGCGTGACATCGAGCACGTCGTGATCTTCATGCAGGAGAACCGCTCGTTCGACCACTACTTCGGCTCGCTGAACGGGGTGCGCGGCTTCCGCGACCGCAACGCGATCACGCTGCCGAGTGGCAAACCCGTTTGGTACCAGCCGTATTCGAACGCCGACGGGCACATCCTGCCGTTCCATCTCGACACCAAGGTCTCGAAGGCGACCTGCTCCGACGCGGCGGCGATGAGCTGGCCGGTCGACCTCGGCGTGTGGCACGGCGGCAAGCACGACGCGTGGAACACCGCGCGCCAGCCCGCGCTCGGCATGGGCTACTACCAGCGTCAGGACCTCGATTTCTATTACCAGCTCGCGAACGCGTTCACGATTTGCGATCACTACTTCCAGTCGACGCTGACGCAGACCAATCCGAACCGGCTGCATTTGTTCACCGGCAGCAACGGCCTTTCGGTCGGCCAGCCTGCGACCATGGACAACACCGAGCCCTCGGCCGGGTTCACCTGGAGCACCTACGCCGAGCGCCTGCAGTCGGCCGGGGTCAGCTGGAAGGTCTACCAGGAGACCGACAACTTCGACGACAACGCGCTGGCCTGGTTCAAGAACTTCAAGGGCCTGCGTGCCGGGAACCCGTTGTACGACAAGGGACTCGCGACCGTTCCCGATCTCGTCAAAGCGTTCGGCGACGACATCGACGGCGGGAAGCTGCCGCAGGTTTCGTGGATCGTCGCGCCGGCGGCGTTGTCCGAGCACGCCGACCACCGGCCCGCCGACGGGATGAACCTGACCGCGCGCCTGCTGGCCAAGCTGGCCGCGAACCCCGGTGTCTGGGCGAAGACCGTGTTCCTGCTCAACTACGACGAGGGCGGCGGCTTCTTCGACCACGTCCCGCCGCCGATGCCGCCGGCCTCGCCGGGCGACGGACTGTCCACTGTGGCCACTGCGGGCGAGCTGTCCGGTGGCAAGCCGATCGGGCTGGGCTTCCGGGTGCCGATGATCGTGGTCTCGCCGTTCTCGCGTGGCGGGTTCGTCTGCTCGGAGGTGTTCGACCACACCTCGGTGCTCCGGTTCTGCGAGAAGATCTTCGGCGTCGCCGAGCCGAACATCAGCGCGTGGCGCAAGTCGGTCACCGGCGATCTGTTCTCGGCGTTCGACTTCACGACGGCGAACACCGCGTGGCCCGCGCTGCCGGACACCTCGACCTATCCGGCCGACGCGGCCAAACAGTGCGGCACGCTGCCGGACCCGAAGATCCCGAGTCCGCAGGTGGCGCCGTCGCAGGAGGCGGGCACGCGCAAGGCGCGGCCGTTGCCGTACGCCTTCGAGGCGACCGGGCGGGTGACCCCGAGCCAGTTCCTGATCGACATGGCCAACACGGGCTCGCGGGGCGTGTGCGTCTACGTCTATCCGAACGCCTACCGCACGGACGGCCCGTGGCGGTACACGGTCGAGGCGGGCAAGACGCTGTCCGACTACTGGGTGGCAGGCACGCCGACCGGCGCGTACGACCTCTCGCTGTACGGGCCGAACGGGTTCCACCGGCGGTTCAAGGGGAACCGGGTGATCTCGGCAGGCGCGGCCAATCCTGAGGTCAAGGCGCGTGCCGACGTCGCGAGCGGGCGGCTGTACCTGACCATGACCAACACCGGCTCGGCGGCGTGCGTCGTGACGGTCAAGGCGAACGCGTACCGCGCGGACGGCCCGTGGACGTACGAGTTGGCCGCGGGCGCCACGGTCGAGGACTTCTTCACGATCAGCGCGGCGGACTGGTGGTACGACCTGACCGCCTCCGCGAACACCGCCGACGGGTTCCTCCGCCGCTTCGCCGGGCATGTCGAGAACGGCTCCGCGAGCGTCACCGACCCGGCTTCTTGACGGAGCACACCCCGATTGGCTTTTAGGGGCCCCTTAATGGCGGCCGATTCCTCGGAGTTCGGTCGGGGCAAGGCACATGATGCATGCGAAGAAGCCGGAGAACAGAGCAGATGGAGGGCCGATGGGCCGGGTGGCAGGCAAGGTCGTCTTGATCACCGGCGCGGCGCGGGCACAAGGCCGCAGCCACGCCGTGCGGTTGGCGGAAGAAGGCGCGGACATCATCGCGATCGACATCTGCGCGAACGTCGAATCCCCCGAATACGACTTGGCGACCGAGGAGGACCTGCAGGAGACGGTCCAGCTGGTCGAGAAGACCGGTCAGCGGATCGTCGCGAAGGTCGCGGACGTCCGCGACCGCGTCGGGCTGCAGGCGGCCATCGACGAGGGCGTCGCCGAGCTGGGCAAGCTCGACGTGGTCATCGCGAACGCGGGCATCTCGCCGATCGGCGCCGGGCGGCCGATCATCAACTTCACCGAGACCGTCGACATCAACCTCAACGGTGCGATCAACACCGTGCACGCCTCGATGCCGCACCTCGGCGAGGGCGCCTCGATCATCATGATCGGCTCGGCGGCGGGCCTCATCCCCGGTTACGGCGACACCGGCCCCGCCGGACCCGGCGGGGCCGCGTACTCCTTCGCCAAGCAGACGCTGGTGCAGTACGTCAACGCGTTCGCGGTGCAGCTGGCGCCGACCAGCAGGCGCATCAACGCGGTGCACCCGACCAACTGCAACACGCCGCTGCTGCAAAGCCAGCCGATGTACGAGACGTTCCGGCCCGACCTGGAGAACCCGACCCGCGAGGACGCGGAGCCGGCTTTCGCGACGTTCCAGGCGATGCCGATCCCGTACGTGGAGTCGAGCGACGTTTCGCACGCGGTGACCTATCTGGCGTCGGACGAGTCCCGCTACGTGACGGCCCTGCACCTCAAGGTCGACGGTGGCGCACTGGTTCAGCGCGGTCTCTGACGGCTTGTTAAGCGGGCTTCATCCCACTGGGGGTGAAGCCCGCTTTGTCGTGTGACGCCGAATCGTGACCTTGGTGGATCAACCCCGAATGGGCTACACCCGTCTTGGGTGGTGAACAGGGAGAGAAACTCACAGTGCGGGGGTAATGCGTCGTGAAGAAGATCTTGGCGGGGGTGGCGGCGGCGTTGGCCGCGGTCGTGCTGACCGCGTGCTCGGGTGGTGCGCCCAGCAACGTCGACACCGTGCCGGTGGCCGCGAACGCCGCGACCACGACTCAGGCTCCGACGTCGACCTCGTCCTCGTCGGCCGAGCCGACGCCGTCGCCGACTCCCAGCTCGTCCAGCTCGGCGAAACCGACCCCCACTTCGAAGAAGCCCGCGCCCAAGCCGGAACCCAAGCCGCAGGCCGCGGCCGGTGTGCCGTGCGCGGCCACTGTGGACGTCTGCTTCGACGTCTCGGCGAAGAAGGTCTGGCTGCTCAAGGACGGGCAGGTCGTTTACGGTCCTGTCGGCGCGCTCGGCGGCCGTAAGGGCAACCCGACCCCGGTCGGCACCTTCCACGTCATCAGCAAGGTGAAGAACTACCACTCGAAGCAGTTCGACGCCCCGATGCCGAACTCGGTGTTCTTCGCCGCGGGGATCGCGTTCCACACCGGCAGCCTGTCGGTGTACTCCCACGGCTGCGTCCACCTGTCGCCCGCGGCGTCCGCGAAGCTGTTCAGCAGCCTGAGCGTCGGCGACGTCGTGCAGGTCGTCCCGTAAGCCTCACTCGCAACAACGGCGCGTTCTGGACCATGCGGTCCGGAGCGCGCCGTTCGCGTTTCGGGGCTTTCGGTGGTGATGACCCCCAGTAGTCACCACCGCCCGCCACCCGACGCGCATGATTGAATAATCGATGTTGCCAGGTGGCAACCCTTTCGACCTTGCTTGAAAGGGTCTGACCTGCGGAGGGAGCCCATGTCGCTGCGGATCCACTTCAGCGGTGCCGACCTCGCGCGGGTGACGCTGGCGGAGACCCCCGACCCGCTGTGGGAGCTGCTGCTCAGCCTGCACGCCTTGCAGGGTCCCGTCGACCATCCGCTGTTCGGCCGGTGGTCAGCCGACGTTTCACTGACCGCCGACGTGCGCAGGCTCTGCCGGATCGCCCCGGCCCGTGGCTACTCGCCGGACTTCCTGACGCCCGGTGAAAGCGCTCGCGGCCTCGACGCCGGGCTCGAAGCGGTCCTCACGACACCGGTGCCCCGACTGCGTTCCGAGCTCTCGCTGCTCGACGGTCCATCGTGGACCAAGGCGCTCGGCGAACCCCGCTCGGCTACGCTGCGTGACCTCGTCGGCGGCCTCGCCGAGTATCACCGCACGGCCGTCCAGCCACACTGGTCCCAGATCGAAAAGCAGGTCGGCGGCGACCGCGCGGCCCGCGCCCGCGTCCTGCTCAACGGCGGCGTGGAGGCCCTGTTCGGCGGCCTCCACCCGGCGCTGCGCTGGCAGGCGCCGATCCTCGAACTGCGCGGCGACCACGTCCAAGGCGACCTGTACCTGAACGGCCGCGGCCTCCGCCTGGTCCCCGCGTTCTTCTGCGAAGGCGCCCCGACGCTGCTCGCCGACCCCGGCCTGCCCCCGGTGCTGGTCTACCCGATCGCCCACGACCCGGCCTGGCTCGACCCCGCCGCGTCCAGCCACCGCGAATACGACTGGGCCGCGCTCGCCGCACTGCTCGGCCCGACCAGGGCCCAGGTCCTGTGCGCGGCCGCGACCGGCTGCAACACGACCCAGCTGAGCAAGCAGGCGGGGATCTCACTGGCCTCGGCGAGCTACCACGCCTCGATCCTGCGGGAGGCCGGTCTCCTGGAAACCCACCGCGCGGGCACGGCGGTCAAGCACACCCTCTCCCAGCTGGGCCGCGAACTCCTGACCCGCCAAACCGCACTGGGCCAAACGATCGTCGCCTGAACCCCGAAAGCCACTTTCGTCAGGTCTGAAAGCCCGAAAGCCACTTTCGTCAGATAGGACCTGACGAAAGTCACTTTCGGGCTTTCAAAGGCCCCAAAGTCGCTTTCGGGTTCCGGTCAGAGGAGGTCAGCCGGGGTCGTGCCCAGGGAGGTGAGGGGGAGGCCGAGCAGGGCGCGTTCGGCGAGCCAGCGGCTGGGGCGGTAGCGGGGGTCGCCCGAGGCCTGGTGGAGCTCGTGCAGGATGCCGAGCAGCAGCGGCGCGCCGACTTCGGAGCCCCAGGTCAGCGGGCCGCTGGGGTAGCCGAGGCCGAGGCGGACCGCCGTGTCGATGTCGGCGGGGGTGGCGAGGCGCTGGTCGGCGATCGAGCAGGCCGTGTTGACGATCGAGGCGAGCAGGCGCTGGGCGACCATCGCCGAGCCGTCACGGACGATGGTCACCGGGCGGCCGGTCGACGCCAGTGCCGCCCATGCTTCGCGGCCTGCGGAAGTATCGAGTCCAGGGTGGACGGTCAGCGTCAGCCGTCCGGCGAAGCCGCCCAAGGGATCCACGCCCACCGTGCGCGAAGCATCGGTGCCCGCGCCCAAGCAAGCGTCCAGAGTGGACTGTCCGTACGGCGTCAGCAAGACGATCGCCTCGTCCGTCGGGAACTCGTAGTCCTCGACGGGCACACCGGCCGAGCGCAGCAGCTCGGACAACTCCTCGCTGTCCGTCCACAACTTCTTGCCTTCGGACTTGGGCGCCTCCGGCTCAGGCGCGACCTGTTGCACGCCATCGGTATAGACATAAAAGCCTTCGCCGTTCTTACGGCCGAAAAGCCCGGCCGCCACCCGCGGTCGCGTCAGCCACGAAGGCCGCAGACGCGGTTCGCCGTGAAAGCCGCTCCAGATGCTTTCGAGTACGGCGTGGGAAACGTCGAGACCGGTCAGGTCGAGCAGCTCGAACGGGCCAAGCCGCAGTCCGAGCACGTCGCGGGCGATACGGTCCACATCGGACGGTGAGCACAGGCCTTCGCTGAGTATCTGCAACGCTTCCGTGCCGAGCCCGCGCCCGGCGTGGTTGACGAGGAACCCCGGCGCGTCGGGCGCCAGCACCGGCTGGTGACCCCACGAGCGCACCAGAGCGGTCAGCGCGGACGGAATCCAAGGCTGTGTCCGAGCGCCTGGGATGACCTCGACCACGCGCATCAGCGGAACCGGATTGAAGAAGTGCAGACCGGCGAGCCGTGTCGGGTCGGTGAGCGTCGCCGCGATCTCCGTCACCGACAGCGAGCTGGTGTTGGTCGCGAACACCGTCGTAGCCGGGCAAACGCGTTCCAGCTCCCCGAAAAGCTCGCCCTTGACCGACAGGTCCTCGCGCACCGCTTCGATGACGAGGTCGACGTCGTCCGCGGGCGCGAACGGCCCGTCCACCGGCCGCAGCCGCGACTTCGCCTGTGCGGCCTCGTCGGTGGTCAGCTTGCCTTTCGAGGCGAGCTTGTCGAACATCCCGCCGACGAACTCGACCGCCTTGGTCACCGCTTCTGGCTGCGCGTCCGCCAGTTCCACCGTGCAGCCCGCCGCCGCGGCCAGCTGCGCGATCCCGCGCCCCATCACGCCGGTGCCGATCACCCGGATCGTGCGGGCCTCCCACTGTTCGCTCATGAGGTGGAACGTACCCGGTACCTGAGGTGGGTCACGCCCGCCGAGGCGATCACCCGGTCCGGCACCAGCCGCAGGTCGTCCATGCCGTCGAACAGCCGGGTGCCCCTGCCGAGCGTGATCGGCGCGACATGCAGCTGCAGGTCGTCGACCAGACCGGCGCGCAACGCCTGCCTGACCATGTCCGCGCCGCCGTTGACCTGCACGTCCCTGCCGCCCGCTGCCGCCTTCGCCTGCTCGATCGCGTCCTCGACGCTGCCGGTGACGAAGTGGAACGTCGTGCCGCCCAGCCGTGGCCACGGGTCGCGCGGCGAGTGGGTGAGCACGAACACCGGCGCGTGGAACGGGGCTTCGGCGGGCCAGTTCGGCTCGCCTTCGTCGAACATGCGGCGGCCCATCACGTTCGCGCCCGCCCGTGCCCTGACCTCCTTGATCACGTCGTTGTCCGGTCCGGTCTCGCCACCGGGCAGCCCCTGCGACGCACGCCAGGCCTCCTGGCCGAACACCCACTCGTGCAGCCGCGTGCCGCCGTCGCCGAGCGGGTTGGCCGGACCGCCGTTGGGGCCGCCGATGTAACCGTCGAGTGAGATGGACAGATCCACGAAAACCGCCATGACCGGCTCCTTCTTCTGGGTGGCAACACCACGAAGTCGGAGCCGGTCACCGCTTCTCGACACGGTTCAGCGAAAACGTGCGAAAAACTTCTGGAGGTCCTGGATCAGCAGGTCGGGGGCATCCTGCGTGGCCCAGTGGCTGCCTCGCTCGAACTCGCTCCACGAGACGATGTTGGCGTGGTCGCGGTCGGCGAAGCGCCGCAGCGGCCGGAAGTCGTAGGCGAAGCTCGCCAGCCCCATGGGCACGGTCGTCTGCCCGGCGGGCTCGCCTGCCTGCTTGTGCTCGTAGTAGAACCGCGCAGACGAGGCCGCCGTATTGGTCAGCCAGTAGATCGTCGCGTTGGTGAGCACGTGCTCGTCCGGCGTCGCGCTGAGCAGCTGGGCACTCCACGCGAGCTGCCCGGCGGGCGAGTCGGCGAGCGCGTGCGCCAGGTTCTGCGGCTTGGTCGCCTGCAGCTGCGCGTAGGCGGACATCTCCTCGTTGAACTTCTGCAGGAACGCCAGCAGCCCCATGTCCTGCTCGCTCAGGCCCTCGAACTCGGCCGGGTCGCCGCTGGGGAACGAGAAGATCTGCGTGACGTGCACGCCGATCACCCGGTCCGGGTGCTGCCTGCCGACCTCCGGGCTCACGATCGACCCGGCGTCGTTGCCGTGCACGCCGAACCGCTCGTAGCCGAGCCGGGTCATCAGTTCGGCCCACGCGTCGGCGACGCGGTACGGGCTCCAGCCTTTCTCCTTGGTCGGACCGGAGAAACCGAAGCCGGGGATCGACGGGATCACCAGGTGGAACGCCTCGGCCGGGTTCGCGGGGTTGGTCAGCGGCTCGATGAGGTCGAGGTATTCGAGGATCGAGTTCGGCCAGCCGTGCGTGAGCAGCAGCGGGGTCGCGTCCTCGTGCGGCGAACGGACGTGCAGGAAGTGGATGTCCTGGCCGTCGATCTCGGTGATGAACTGCGGGTACTCGTTGAGCTTCGCTTCCCACTTGCGCCAGTCGTAGGTGGTCCGCCACTGCTCGACCAGCCGCTGGACGTACCCGAGCGGAACGCCGCGCTCCCAGCCGGGCGGCACCGGACCGGTCTGCTCGGCTGCGGGGTCGGCGGGCAGTTCCTCGGTCCAGCGGGTGCGCTCGAGGCGGGAGCGCAGGTCGTCGAGGTCGGCCTGCGGGATCTCGATGCGGAAGGGGCGGATGTCCGTGGTGTTTTCCATGACCAGAACACTAGGGTCGCATTAGGAATACTTCGTTCCTATTGAACTGGCAGGCTCGGAAAAATGTTGGAGACTTCGGCGCGGCTGCTGCGCCTGCTGTCCTTGCTGCAGACACCGCGTGATTGGACAGGCACGGAACTCGCCGAGCGCCTGGAAGTGAGCACCCGGACGATCCGCAACGACATCGACCGGCTGCGCAATCTCGGCTATCCGGTCGACGCGACCCGCGGCTCGGTCGGCGGCTACCGGCTCGGCGCCGGCGCCTCGTTGCCGCCGCTGCTGCTCGACGACGAGGAGGCCGTCGCGGTGGCGGTCGGCCTGCGCACGGCGGCGGGCGGCACGATCGCGGGCGTCGAGGAGACGTCACTGCGCGCGCTGGCGAAACTCGAGCAGGTGCTGCCGAATCACTTGCGGCGCAGGGTGAACGCGTTGCAGACGTACACCGTCCCGGTGCCACGCGATCAGCCTGGACCGCGGGTGAGCGCGGACATCCTGACCCTGATCTCGGCAGCGTGCCGCGACCATGAGCGCCTGCGCTTCGACTACCGCGGTCACGACGGCACCGCGTCGCGGCGTGCCGTCGAGCCGTATCGCCTGGTCAACTGGGGCCGCCGCTGGTACCTCGTCGCCTGGGACGTCGACAAGCACGACTGGCGGACCTTCCGTGTCGACCGGATCGAACCGAAGACGCCGCTGGGTCCGCGCTTCGCGCCCCGCGAGCCGCCCGAGGACGTCACCGACCGGGTGCGGCGCGGGGTGTCCGCGGCGGCCTGGCGCTACCACGCGCGAGTCACCGTGCACGCGCCCGCCGAGGTCGTATTCGAGCGGATCAACCCGGCGGTCGGCACGGTCGAGGCCGTCGACGCGGCGACCTGCGTGCTCGAAACCGGCGCCGACAGCCTCGACACGCTGGCCGTGCACCTCGGCATGCTCGGCGCCGGGTTCACCGTGACCGAGCCGCCTGAGCTGGTCGAGCTGGTGCGCGAGCTGTCCGAGCGGTATCGCGAGGCCACGCGTTAGGGCATGCCCTAAGGTTCGCCCGTGCCACCGAAGCGTCTCACCCGTGACGAGAGCCGGGCGCGGACCAGGGAACGCCTGCTCGAAGCCGCGGCCGAGCTGTTCGCCGAGCGTGGGGTGAACGGCGCTTCGGTCGAGCAGATCGCCGAGCATGCCGGGTTCAGCCGCGGCGCGTTCTACGGGAACTTCGCGGACAAGCACGAGCTGGTCGTCGCGTTGCTGAAGCAGCGGACGCGGCACGAGATCGCCGAGGTCGGCGCGCTGAAGCTGGGCTCGGCCGACGAGACGATGGACCGGCTGCGTGAGTGGAACGTCAAGCGTGCCCGGAACCTGGACGGATGGTTCGCGCTCCGAACCGAATTGGCGTTGTACGCACTGCGCAATCCCGAGGCGCGTCCGATGGTCGGCGAAGGCGAGCGGCTCGCCCGCGAAGCCGTCGAAGACGGGGTGCGGCACCAGTTCGCGGTGCTCGGCCTGGAACCACCCGCCGACCCCGCGTTCATCGCGTTGATCGTCCACTCGCTGCAGGATGGGTTGCTGCTGCAGCGTTTCCTGGCTCCGGAGGGGACGAGTGACGGTGTCGTCGTCGACGCCGTCCAGCTGGTGATGCGGGCGCTGGCCGCGCTTTCGGCTACTTCAGGCCGATGAACTCGGCCATTTGTTCCGCGGTGTGCACGAAAAAGGCGTCGGCCGGGTCGACGCTGCCGACGTACTGACCGAACAGCTCGAAGCTCAGCATCCCGAACAGCTGCGTCCAGGCGATCAGCAGCCTGGTCACCGTGATCGGCTCGAGCTCGCCCTGGAGCGCCGCGTTCAGCTGCTCGGCCTGGTCGCGCAGCACCTGTGGCAGCGGCACATGGCTTCGCGGCGGCTCGATGTCCGCCTCGCGGACGATCCCGGCCAGCACGAGCGCGACCCTGGCCGCCGGCGCGATCGTGTCCTGCGGCGCTTGGTAACCGGGGATCGGTGAGCCGTAGATCAACGCGTACTCGTGCGGATGCGCGAGCGCCCATTCGCGGACCGCGTGCCAGACGGCGGCCCAGCGGCCGACCAGGTCGGCCTGCGGCTGGTCCGCCTCCTCGGCTGCGGCGCCGATGGCGTTGTACGCGTCGATGATGAGCTCGGTCAGCAGGTGATCCCGGCTGGGGAAGTAGCGGTAGAGCGCCGACGAGACCATCCCGAGCTCTCTGGCGACCGCGCGCAAGGACAGCCCGTGCGCGCCGACCTCGGCGAGCTGGCGACGGGCTTCCTGCTTGATGTCGCTGGTCATCAGTACTCGAGCGCGGTCACGGGCCGTTGGCATGTGCCTGATTCTGGCAGAAGCGAGAGCGGTGCACAAATTCGAGAGCAGTGCTCTTGACAGCACGCCGAGCAAAGGTGTTCACTGTTCACAACAGAGAGCACTGCTCTCGCAAACATCAAGGAGACAGCAATGACCACTCGTTACATCGAGCCGAAGTCCGCGACGAACGTGTTCAACCAGGTCGTCGCGAAGCTGACCAAGCTCGGCTTCAGCGTCTGGGGCAGCAGGGTGCTCTCGGTCCGTGGCCGCAAGAGCGGCGAACTGCGCTCGGTCCCGGTCAACCTGCTCGAGATCGACGGCGAGAAGTACCTGGTCGCGCCGCGCGGGGTGACGCAGTGGGTGCGCAACCTGCGCGCCGCGGGCGAGGGACAGCTGCGGGTCGGGCGCCGCGTCGAGGAGTTCACCTTCGTCGAGCTGGGCGACGACGAGAAGCCCGCGATCCTGCGCCCGTACCTCAAGCGCTGGAAGTTCGAGGTCGGCGTGTTCTTCGACGGTGTCGACGCGAAGGCGTCCGACGAGAAGCTGCGCGAGATCGCGCCCGGCTACCCGATCTTCCGGATCACCGTCCGCTAGCGCGTCGCACGGTGCCCGCGACGAGCAGCACCCCGCCGAGCAGCGCGACCAGCCCGATCAGGAACCACAGCTTCGACCCGGTCATGAAGCTGCCGCCGATCACCCCGACCCCTTGCAGCACCCAGACCGCGCCGAGCAGCGCGAGCAGGACCCCGAGCGCGAGCAGCACCCATCGCTTCATAGGTTCAACCTAGCCCACCAGTCCGTGTTTGTAGGCGTAGACGACCGCGTGCACCCGATCGCGCAGGCCGAGTTTCGCCAGCACTCTGGACACGTGCGTCTTCACCGTCTCCTCGCCGACATGCAGGCGCTCGGCGATCTCGGCGTTGCTGCACGCGTCCGCGATGAGCAGCAGCACCTCTTTCTCGCGCGAGGTCAGCTTGTCGATGCCGGGCGCGGTGGACGTGGGTTCGATGCTGGTCGCGAAGCTGGCGACCAGCCGCCGCGTCACCGACGGATCGATCAGCGCGTCGCCACGGGCGGCCACCCGCATGGCGGAGACCAGCTCTTCCGGTGGCAGGCTCTTCAGCAGGAAGCCGCTCGCGCCCGCCCGCAGCGCGCGGTAGACGTACTCGTCGGCGTCGTACGTGGTGAGCACGAGCACGCGGGTGTCGTTGCCCGGCGCGGAAAGGATGGCCTCGCAGGCCGCCATCCCGTCGAGCTTGGGCATGCGGACGTCGATCACCGCGACGTCGGGGCGCAGGCGCGCGGTCTCGGTGACCGCGGCGTACCCGTCGCCGACCTCGCCGACGCATTCGAAGTCCGGCTGGGTTTCGAGCACGGCACGCATCCCGGAGCGGAACATCGCGTGGTCGTCGGCAAGCAGGACACGGATCAAGACTGCTCCAGAGGGAAGATGACACGGACCTGCCAGCGCTGCTCGCCCGGCAGCGGGCCGTAGGTGACCTGGCCGCCGAACAACGCGACCCGCTGGCGGATCCCGGTGAGCCCGCGATGCTGGAACTCGGTGGCGCCGCCGCGCGCGACGTGCGTGGAATCGTTGGTGATACTCAGGATCACCTCGATCTGGCGGTATTCGATGGCGACGTCGACGGTGCCGCCGTCGCCATGACGCAGCGCGTTGGTCAGCGCTTCTTGGACGATGCGGTAGAGCGCGACGTCGAGCGAACTCGGCAGCTCACGGGGCTCGCCGATCGTGGTGAGCCTGGCCGGGAGGCCCGCCGCGCGGACACCGTCGAGCAGCTCGTCGAGGTTGTCGAGGCCGGGTTGCCGCTGGCCGGACTCGGTTTCCTTGCGGTGCAACAGATCCAGCAGCCGCCGCAGGTCGACCATGGCCGCGCGGCTGGACGACTCGACGGCCGAGAGCGAGCGCCGCACCGGCGAGTCGTCACCGGGCAGGCCGAGCCTGGCCGCGCCCGCGTGCACGCCGATCGCGCTGACATGATGGGAAATGACGTCGTGCAGGTCGCGCGCGATGGCCGTGCGTTCCTCCGCGACGGCTCGCCTGACCGCCTCGGCCTCGTCCAGGCGGCGTTGCTCCGCCTTGCGCTCGAGTTCGGCGATGTACGCGCGGCGCGCGGTGGTGTACCGGCCGACCAGCCACGGCAGCACGCCCGAGGTCAGCATGCCGATGGAGACTATGCGCCATTCATGGGACCACTTGCCGGTACTGGCCAGCGAGCCCGCCAGCAGGCCGCCGCACATCGCGGCGAGCGAGAACCACGCGGGGACGGTGGAAAGCCAGGCGCCCGCCCGATAGCCGGCGATCAGGGTGCCCGCGTTGTTGCCGACCGCCTGCCCCGAGCACGTGCACAACAGGATCGGCCCGAGTGCGACCAGCAGCGCGTGCCCGAGCGCGACCCAGCCGGACAGCCTGGCCGGGCCAGCGAGCGCGGCGTCGGCCACGATCGACCCGATCAGGATGACCCACACCTGCCAGCCGCTGGTCAGCGCCGGGCCGCGGATCAGGAACTGGCCGACGTCCGCGACCAGGCACACCGCGGCGACCAGCATCGACTGCCGCGCCAGCGCCCCGCTCTTGTCCCGCACGGGGCCCACTCTGCACTAACCCGGCGGTCTTGGTGCGGGATGTAGCGGGCTTTATCCCGGGAGGGGCACCCGGGATAAAGCCCGCTACATCCCGCACAGGGCTCAGTAGCCCTGGCGGCGCCCGCCGTTCGGCGGCGCGCCGTAGCCACCGCCCCGCGTCATCTGGCCGGGTGAGCCGATGGTGGTGGCGGTCGCGGTGGAGCCGGTGACCTTGGCGTTGACGGTGACCGTGTCGCCGTTCTTCGGCTCGCTGGTCTTGCGGGTGGACGAGTCGATCGTGTACGTCTGCTTGAAGTTGTCCTTACTGGTCAGGGTGATCGACGTGGCGCTGAGCTCGGACACGGTGCCGGTCTGGAGCTGCTCGCTGGTGTAGCCGCCGTTGCCATCGGAGACGACGAATTGGCCGTGCAGCGCGTCGCGGGGAATCCCACCGGGGCCACCGGGCCCGCCCGGTCCGAAGATCATCCGGCCGCCGCCTGGTCCGCCCTGGCCCGCCGCGTTGTCGGCGTTCCCGCTGGTGCCGACGGCGATCGCGACCCCGCCGCCCGCGGCGATCACCACCGCGACGCCCACCGCGACCGCGGTCTTGCGGCCCGACCATTTCTTCTGCGTGGCGGGCGGCGGCGTGTCTCCCCAGCCCGCCTGCTCCGGCTGGGCGGTCGGTTCGGTGCTCATCATGTCCTCCGGTCGAAAGCCGAAACTTCTCGTCGCATCCACGATCGCGACCGGGGCTGTGTTTGAGCTGTGGCTCCCGCAGGCGGTACCTGTGGAGTGAACCCTCACAGCGGACGCACAGGAAGCTCACAGCAAGAGCCCACGCGCGCCCGCGAAGCTGGCACCATGACCAGCATGAACGAGTCCAAGGCCGACCTGCGCCGCGCGGACGGCACACCGGTGCGGGTACTCGTGGTCGACGACGAGTCGACACTCGCCGAACTGGTGTCCATGGCCTTGCGGATGGAGGGCTGGGAGATCCGCAGCGCGGGCACCGGCACCGAGGCCGTCCGCGTCGCGCGGGAGTTCCGCCCGGACGCCGTCGTGCTCGACGTCATGCTGCCCGACTTCAGCGGCCTCGAGGTGCTTCGGCGGATGCGCGCCGAGTCGGCCAACCTGCCGGTGCTGTTCCTGACCGCGAAGGACGCCGTCGAAGACCGCATCGCCGGGCTCACCGCCGGCGGCGACGACTACGTGACCAAGCCGTTCAGCCTCGAAGAGGTGGCGCTGCGGATGCGGGCGCTGCTGCGCCGCGCGCACGGCGTGTCCGGCAGCCGCGGCTCGATGCTGGTGGTCGGTGACCTGACGCTCGACGAGGACAGCCGCGAGGTGCATCGCGGCGGCGAGCCGGTGCCGCTGACCGCGACCGAGTTCGAGCTGCTGCGCTACCTGATGCGCAACCCCAAGCGGGTGTTGAGCAAGGCGCAGATCCTCGACCGTGTGTGGAGCTACGACTTCGGCGGCCAGGCGAATATCGTCGAGCTTTACATCTCCTATCTCCGCAAGAAAATCGACGCCGACAGGGAACCGATGATTCACACCATGCGTGGCGCCGGGTATGTCCTCAAGCCCGCGAGCTAAGCGGCCCTGGTCGCTGCGGCGGCGGTTGATCGTCCAGCTGGCCGCCCTGCTCACCCTGGTGTGCCTGGTGGTCGGGGTGGTGACGGAGTTCGCGTTGCGCGATTTCCTGATCGGGCAACTGGATCAGCGGCTTTCGGCGGCCAGCGACCGGGGTTTCCGCGGCCCGGGGCCGGGCCGTCCGAGCAACCCTTCCTGCGATCGGCTGCCGGGGGCGCTGTACGCCGTCGGGCAGGGAGTCGACTCGCTGTTCGTCGAGGTCACGCAGAAATGCGGGGTCCGCGCCGCGATCCTGCGCTCACAGTCGGACGGTTCGCCTTTCGGGCAGCTCCCGCACGACGCGCTGCCGGTCGCTGAGGCCACCAAGCTGCTGGGCCTGCCGCTCGACACTCCGCGCACCGTCGACGTCGGCAAGCTCGGCGGCTACCGGGTGGTCGCCAAACGCATGCCGGACGGCGGCCTGCTGGTGACCGGTCTGCCCACAAAGGACGTTTCGGATACCTTGTGGAGCCTCGGTTTCATCTTCGGCGGGGTCGCGTTGGGTGGGCTGGTGCTGGCCGGCGCCGTCGGCGCGGTGACCATCCGCCGGACTATGCAACCACTCGACCGGCTCGCCGCGACCGCGTCCAGAGTCGCTGAACTCCCGCTCGACCGTGGTGAAGTCGCGCTGTCCGAACGGGTCGACGACGTCGACACCGATCCGCGCACCGAGGTCGGCAAGGTCGGTTCCGCGCTGAACCGCATGCTCGGGCACATCGCGAACGCGCTGAAAGCCAGGCAGGCCAGCGAAAGCCGGGTCCGGCAGTTCGTCGCGGACGCCAGCCACGAACTGCGCACGCCGCTCGCCGCGATCCGCGGCTATGCCGAATTGACCAGGCGCAGCAAGGAAGACGTGCCACCGGACATCGCCTTCGCGATGAGCCGGGTCGAGTCGGAGTCGGCGCGGATGACCACCCTCGTCGAGGACCTGCTGCTGCTCGCGCGGCTCGACTCCGGGCGGCCCGTCGTGCACGAGCCGGTCGACGTCTCCCGGCTGGTCGCCGACGCCGTCGCGGACGCGCATGTCGCCGGTCCCGAGCACAAATGGCTGCTGGAAGTGCCGGGTGAGCCGATCAGCGTGCTCGGTGATTCCGGTCAGCTGCACCAGGTGCTGACCAATCTGCTGGCCAACGCCCGGTCGCACACCCCGGCGGGCACGACGGTCACCACCTCACTGTCCACAAAGGATGGCTGGGTGTGGCTGAAGGTCGTCGACGACGGACCCGGCATCCCGCCGGAGGTGCTGCCGGACGTGTTCGAACGCTTCGCGCGCGGCGACAACTCGCGTTCACGCGCGGCGGGCAGCACCGGGCTGGGGCTGTCGATCGTCGCGGCCGTCGTCGGCGCGCACCGCGGCGAGGTGAAGGTGTGGAGCCAGCCGGGCCGGACCGAGTTCCACGTGGCTATCCCGGCAGCCAATCCGCGTTAGCACCGCAAAGCACCAGGCAGGGCAGTTCGGCGTCGATCCGCCCGGCGAGCCAGGCCGCGAACGGCACCGCGGCTGCCGGTTCGACGGCGAGCCGGAACTCGTCCCACAGCCGGTCGCGCGCGGCGAGGGTCTCGTCGTCACCGACCAGCAGCGAACGCACGTCCCTGAGCAGTGAGAACGGCACGTCGCCGATCCGGGTGGCGCCGAGCGCGGACGCGGCGATCGAGTCGATCTCGACGTCGACCGGCTCGCCCGCCTCCAGCGCGGCGTTGAGCGCGCGGCAGTTCTCCGGCTCGACCGCGTACGTGGTCCGGTCGCCGATCGCGAGCGAGGTCCCGGCGGCCAGCCCGCCGCCGCCGACCGCGACGACCACGGCGTCGACGTCGGGCGCGTCTTCGACGATCTCGAGCCCGACCGTGCCCTGGCCGGCGACGACGGCCGGATCGTCGTAAGCGTGCAGGTAGCGCGCGCCGGGCCCGACGACCGCGTGCGCGGCCTCGGCCGCCTCGGCGTAGGTCGCGCCGTGACGGATCAGCTTCGCTCCAGTCTCCTCGATGCGCCTGGCCTTGGCGGCGGGTGCGCTTTCGGGCACGTAGACGGTCGCGGGCAGCCCGAGCAGCGCCGCGGCCGTCGCCACGCCGAGCCCGTGGTTACCGCCCGACGCGGTCACCACCTGCTCGGGACGTGCACCGCCGGCGAGCGCGTTGGCCGCGCCGCGCAGCTTGAACGAGCCGCCGCGCTGCAGGTGCTCCAGCTTCAGCACCAGCGGCCTGCCGTCGACGTCGGCGCGCAGCACCGGCGTGCGCCGGGCGTACGGGCGGATCGTGGTGGCGGCCGCGCGGACGTCCGCCGAGGTGGGAGTGCTGATCGTGGCGCTCATGCCTCCACCCTGCACCCTGCCGATGGGCGATCGCTACACTGGGCCACGGACCCCGCGCGGCGTCCACCCTGTGAACCTCCCCAGGGCCGGAAGGCAGCAAGGATAAGCAGGCTCTGGCGGGTGCGCGGGGTCCGCTTTCATGTTCAGGGTCGGCCGAACGAAACCTGTCGGTGCTGCCCGGTAGTCTCGCGGCGTGGCTCTCGCGCTGTATCGAAAGTACCGTCCGGCGACCTTCGCCGAGGTTGTCGGCCAGGAGCACGTCACCGATCCGCTGCGCACGGCTCTGGCCGCCGGCCGGATCAACCACGCGTACCTCTTCTCGGGGCCTCGCGGCTGCGGGAAGACGTCCAGCGCGCGGATCATGGCGCGCTCACTCAACTGCAAGCAGGGGCCGACGCCGGACCCCTGCGGCGAATGCGACTCGTGCAAGGCGCTCGCGCCCGAGGGGGCGGGCAGCGTCGACGTCACCGAGCTCGACGCCGCCAGTCACGGTGGTGTCGACGACGCCCGCGAGCTGCGTGACCGCGCCTTCTACGCGCCTGCGGACGCGCGCTATCGCGTGTTCATCATCGACGAGGCGCACATGGTCACCACGCAGGGCTTCAACGCGCTGCTGAAGATCGTCGAAGAGCCGCCAGAGCACGTCATCTTCATCTTCGCGACCACCGAGCCGGACAAGGTCCTCCCGACCATTCGCTCGCGCACGCACCATTACCCGTTCCGCCTGATCCCGCCGAGCTCGATGCGCCAGCTGCTGGAGCGCAACATCGCGGCCGAGGGCGTGCACGTCGAGCCCGCGGTGTACCCGCTGGTCATCCGGGCGGGCGGCGGTTCCGCGCGTGACACGCAGTCGGTGCTCGACCAGCTGCTCGCCGGCGCCGGCCCGGACGGCATCGACTACGGCCGCGCGGTCGCGCTGCTCGGCGTCACCGACGTCGCGCTGATCGACGACATGGTCGACGGCCTGTCCGCCGACGACGCGGGCGCGGTGTTCGGCACCATCGAGAAGCTCGCCGAGGCCGGGCACGACCCGCGCCGCTTCGCCACGGACCTGCTCGACCGGCTGCGCGACCTCGTGCTGCTGCGCTCGGTGCCGGAGGCGCCGAGCCGTGGCCTGGTGTCCGCGCCGGAGGACGAACTCAGCCGGATGGTCGCGCAGGCCGAGCGGATCGGCCTCGCCTCGCTGTCGCGCTACGCCGAGATCGTCCACAATGGACTCCTGGAGATGCGGGGCGCGACCTCGCCCCGGCTGGTGCTGGAACTGTTGTGCGCCAGGATGTTGCTGCCCTCGGTCTCGGACGACGAGGCCGCGCTGCTGCAGCGGATGGAACGCCTCGAGCGCCGCGCGACGCTGGGCGGACCGGCTCCGGCCGCCGCTCCCGCTCCCGCGCAGGGGCAGGCTCAGCCGCCGCAGGCTCAGGCTCAGGCCGCTCCGGTGGCCGCGCCGCCGTCCGCCGCGCCGGACCGGTTCCAGCGGCCTTCGCAGCGTGCTCCCGAAGCCGCGGCCGCCCCCGCTCAGCAGGCCGCGCCCCCTCAGCGGCCCGCGCCCGCCGCGGCGCCCGCTCCGGCAGCGCCCGCTCCTGCTCCCGTCGCGGCCCAGCCGGAAGCGGCTCCCGAGCCCGCGCCGTCCGGTGGCATGGATGCGACGGGCATCCGCCAGATCTGGCCGCAGCTGCTCGCCTCGATCCGCAAGATCCCCGGCGGCCGCAGCACCGAAGCCATGCTCACCCAGGCGACCGTGCACAGCGTCGAAGGCAACGCCGTCACGTTGACGCACAGCGCGGAACCCTTGGCACGCAGGCTTTCCGAGCAGCACAACGCGGAAAAGGTCGCCACCGCGCTCCACGACGTCCTCGGCGGCACCTGGCAGGTCCGCTGCGTGCACGGCACCCCGTCCGCGGCCCCGGCGGCGGCCCGCGCCCAGGCGCCCGCCCGCCAGGCCCCGGCCCAGCCGGAGCGTCAGGAACGCTCCTTCACCCGTCCGTCGGCAGGCCCCGCCGCCGCCCGCCAGGAGTCCGCGCCCGCGATCTCCCGCCCGGCACCCCAGCAGGTGGAGCGCCCCAAGGTCGCCCAGACCGAGCCGGACATCCCCCTGCCCCCCGAGCCGACGGACGACGAGGAGCTCTACGACGAGGACGCCAGCCCGGCGCCCCCGCCCCCACCCCCGTCCCCCGAAAACGACCCCGAGGAAATCGCGGGCAAGCTCCTCTCAGACCACCTGGGTGCCCGCCCCCTCGAGTCCTAGCCCTCCCTGCGCCCCAAAATCACTCCTGGGGCCTCCCGAGAGCCCGAAAGTGACTTTCGTCAGATAGGACCTGCCGAAAGTGGCTTTCGGGCTCTCGGGAGGCACCCAAAAAAATCCCAATGTGGCATTGGTCAGGTTTCAGCCCGCCAATGTGGCGTTCGTCAGACCAGAGCTGACGAAAGCCACATTGGGATTTTTTTAGCTGGGTCAGGCGAGGTAGGCCTCGATGGCGGCGGCGATGGCCGAGGCGTAGCGCTGGCGGCCTTCGGGGCTGGCCATGGCGGCGGCCTCGTCGGCGTTGCGCATGTTGCCGCACTCGACGAGGGCGGCCGGGCGGGTCGAGAGGTTGAGGCCGGCGAGGTCGGCGCGTGGGGCGAGGCCAGCCTGGCCGAGGTAGGTCGACGTCGGGATACCGGCGTCGCGGATGCCGTCGCGCAGCGCGCGTGCCAGGCGTGTCGACGGTTCGCCTTGCTGGGCGTTCAGCGGCGGTGACGAGTAGGCGACGTGAAACCCATGCGCCCCAGCGGAATTCGAGCCGTCGGCGTGGATGGAGATGACCGCGTCGGCGTTGGCCGAGTTGCCTGCCGCCGCCCGCTTGTCGACGCAGGGGCCGACGCCCGAGTCGTCCTGCCGCGTCATGATGACCTTGATCCCCTTGGCGGTCAGCGCCGCCGAAACGCGCTTCGCCACGTCGAACGTGAACGCGTGCTCGGGGTAGCCCGCGTTGGTCGACGTGCCCGTGGTGTTGCACGGTTTCGTCTGGCCGCGCCCGGCGGGCACCTGCTTGTTGATCTCGGCCGCGTGCGAGCCGTTGCCGCCGTTGTGCCCGGGGTCGAGCACGATCACCTTGCCCGTCTTGGCAGGCGCGGAGGGCTCGGAGGACGAGGCGGCGCTGGACGGCGGAGTCGGATCAGGCGACTCGGAGGCCGGAGCGGACTCCGAAGACGCGGCGGGCGGGATCGGCTGGATCGGTGGCGGCGGGTCCGGCCTGCACGCCATGAGCAGCATCGAACCGGTCAGCAAAGAGAACACCACACGCCGTCGCACGGCGCCCACGGTGCCACATCACAGACAGCTAGGCTGGAAGACACGTGCTTTCCAGGAGAGGAACAGTCGGATCATGGTGCAACCAGGTGGCGGCTTCGATATGGGCCAGATCCTCCAGCAGGCCCAGCAGATGCAGCAGAAGCTGGTCGAAGCCCAGGAGGAGCTGGCCAACACCGAGGTGACCGGCTCGGCGGGCGGCGGGCTCGTCACGGCGACGGTCACCGGCGACGGCGACCTCAAGGCCCTCACGATCGACCCCAAGGTCGTCGACCCCGAAGACATCGAGACGCTGACCGACCTCGTCGTCGCCGCTGTCCGTGACGCCAGCGGCAGCGCCCGCAAGCTGACCGAGCAGAAGCTGGGCCCGCTGGCAGGCGGCCTCGGTGGCGGCGGCATGCCGGATCTCGGCGCGCTGGGCCTGGGCTGACGCGTTGTACGAGGGTGTAGTCCAGGACCTGATCGACGAGCTCGGCAGACTGCCGGGCATCGGTCCGAAGAGCGCGCAGCGCATCGCCTTCCACCTGCTCTCCGCGGACCCAGCCGACATCGGCAGGCTCCAGGAGGTGCTCGGCAAGGTCAAGGAGGGCGTGCAGTTCTGCGAGATCTGCGGCAACGTCTCCGAGCAGGAGACCTGCCGCATCTGCCGGGACACCCGGCGTGACCTCACGGTCATCTGCGTGGTCGAGGAGCCGAAGGACGTGCTCGCGGTCGAGCGCACCCGCGAGTTCCGCGGCCGCTATCACGTGCTGGGCGGCGCGCTGGACCCGTTGTCCGGCATCGGCCCCGAGCAGCTGCGGATGCGTGAACTGCTGCAGCGCATCGGCGCCGCCGATGTCACCGAGGTGATCATCGCGACCGACCCGAACACCGAGGGGGAGGCCACGGCCACGTACCTCGTGCGCATGCTGCGCGACTTCCCCGGCCTGAGCGTCACCCGGCTCGCCTCGGGCCTGCCCATGGGCGGGGACCTGGAGTTCGCCGACGAGCTCACACTGGGCCGCGCCCTCTCCGGCCGCCGAGTCCTCTAGAACGCGATAAAGCGGGCTTTACTCCGCAGTGGAGTAAAGCCCGCTTTATCGCGTCAAAAACTCAGCAGTAGCCCATGGAGGCCAGCGAGTTCACGATGATCTCGCTGGGGTGGAACTTGTCCATCCAGGACTCGCCGCGGCGGTTCTGGTAGGTGTCCAGGAAGTGCTGCAGCTTGTCGCCGCGCATCTCCGTCAGCACCACGGTCTCGCCGAGGTGCTGCGGGGTCTCGGTGCGCTCGCGATGCACCGCGCACGGCAGGCCGAGGTAGTAGCACTCCGCCGAGAGGCCGCCCGAGTCGGTGACCACGTACTCGGCGCGCGCGACCAGCGGCAGGAACTTGAGGTAGCGCAGCTTCGGCCTGGCGATGAACTTGTCGTCGAAGATGTTGCCGAGACCCAGCGAGCGGATCTTCTCGCGCTCCGGGGCGCCCGCCATGTAGACGATCGGCATCTCGCGGCTCTGCTCGCGCAGGATCTCCAGCGCTTCCTTGTACTTCTCAGGCCGCGAGACCAGCTCGAAGCGGTGCAGCGTGGCCAGGCCGAACTTCTCCGGCAGGCCCTCGCCCTCGAACGGTTGGTTGATCGCGAGGCGCATCGCGTCGATCGCGGTGTTGGCCTCGGTGTCGACGACGACGCCGCGCGCGTTGCGCAGGTTGTTGACCTCACGCGCGCTCGGCGCGAAGTGCATGTCGACGATCTTGGCCGCGATCTTGCGGTTCAGCTCCTCGGGCAGCGGCGAGAGGATGCTGCCCGAGCGCGCGCCCGCCTCGACGTGCCCGACTCGGGACTTGAGGATGCGCTTGCCGATCAGCGAGCCGTACGGGGTGGTGAACGTGTCGCCGTGCACCAGCACGAGCGGCGGGCGGCCGTCCTCGGTCAGCGCGGCGCGCAGCTCCTCGCGGCGGCTCCACGCGGTGCGGAGCACCTGCGCGGCCCAGCCCGGCACCTGCTTCGGCGACTCGAGGTTGTGTGCCTGCTCGCGCGGGACCAGCCAGACGTCCGGTTCCGGCATGTTCAGGTCGGCCAGCACGTCCGAGACCTCGTCCACGTGCTGCGCCGTGAACCAGATCTTCGGCCGCATGCCGCGTTCGAGGATCCCGTGGTAGACCGGCGCGATTTTGATCAATTCCGCCGTGGTGCCGAGAATGAAGGAAATCACGAGGCGTTCTTTTCTGCTCGGAGTCTGCGGTGGGTGAAGGATACCCAGGTGGGAGAGCACGGTAGCCTCGGCCCTGATGAGTGCGAATACGCTCGAACCCAGTCTTAGCGTCGTGATCCCGGTCTTCAACGAGGAGAACTGGATCGGACGCTGCGTCGACGCCCTGGTCGCGTCGGCCGCGCACGCGAACTGGCCGGCCGAGGTCATCGTCGTCGACGACGGCAGCACCGACGGCACCGGCCAGCGCCTCGCCGAGCTCGCGGACCGGCATGGCATCACCGTGATCAGCCAGCCCAACCGCGGCCGTTTCGAGGCGCGCAGGGCGGGCCTGGCGAAGGCCGGTGGCCAGCAGGTCCTGCTGCTCGACAGCCGTGTCATCGTCGATCTGACCTCGCTCGAGTTCCTGCGCTCGCAGCTCGTCGAGCACGAGGACCGCACGGTGTGGAACGGCCACATCAACGTCGACTCCGAGGACAACCCGTACGCCGGGTTCATGGCGGGGCTCGTGAAGATCCCGTGGCGCCGCTACTGCGCGAATCCGCGCCTGATGTCGTTCGACATCGAAGAATTCGACGTCTTCCCGAAGGGCACCGGATTCTTTTCCGCGCCGCGCCAGATGCTCGAAGACGCGTCCAACGCATTCGAATCGCTTTATGAAGACGTCCGGCTCGCCAGCGACGACACCGGCGTGCTGCGCTGGATCGCCGAGCGCACCCGGATCTTCCTGGCGCCGGAGTTCTCCGCGACCTACCACGGCCGCGAGTCGCTCGAGAAGTTCGTGAAGCAGTCGTACTTCCGCGGCACCACCTTCGTGGACTCCTACATCGCGACCCCCGGCCCGGCCCGCAACGGCCTGTTCGCGGCGCTCGCCGTCGGCGTGGCCGGCCTCGGCATCGCCGCCAAGCGGCCGAAGACCGCGATCACGCTCGCGAGCGTCGGTTCCGCCGCGGCCGGAGCCGCCGTGACGCGGTTCGGCGCGACGAAGGCCGAGGGCGCCGCGGTCGCGAAGCTGACGCCGCTGTTCGCCGCCGGATTCGGCGCGGGTGTCGTCCGCGGCCTGATCCTCGCGCTGCGAGCCCGGCTCAAGCGATGAGTGCCGTGTCGGACGACCTGGCCAAGGACACCGGCAAATCCGCCGGGAAGATCGGCATCTCCCTGCTGATCGCCATCGGCCTGGGCTACGTGCTGACCCTGGTGGTCAGCCGCGTGCTCGAGCCGGAGGTCAACAAGGTCTTCCTGTCCTTCTGGGGCGTCCTGATGGGACTGGGCAGCGCGCTGTCCCCGCTGGAGCAGGAGATCTCCCGCCAGTCGGCGGTCGCCGCGCTCGACGGCGGCCGGGCAGGCAAGCCCGCGCTGCGGGCGATCACGGTCGGCGGCCTGGTCGTGGCGGTCGTCTCGGCACTTTCCCTGATCCCGGCGGCCACCGACCGCCTGTTCGGTGGCGATCCCGTGCTGGCGCTGCTGGTGCTGCTCGGCGGGGTCTCGTTCGCCTGCCAGTTCGGCACGCGCGGGTTGTTCATCGGGCAGAACCGGGTGCGTCAGTTCTCGTGGCTGATCCTGGCCGAAGCGGCCATCCGCATCGTGGTGCTCGGCGCGCTGGTGGTCGCGAGCATCGCGCATCTGGTGCCGCTGGCCATCGCGGCGACCGCCGGTTCGTTCGCCTGGCTGTTCTTCGCCAGGCCGGCGGCCAAGCTGGTCGATCCGCACCTCGACGGTGAATCCTGGCGCCCGATCACCGGCCGGATCCTGCTGCTCATGCTCGGCGCGGGGCTCACCGCCAGCGTCATCACCGGCTATCCGGCGATGGTGAACCTGCTCGCGCCCGGCGGCGACGGCGCCCAGCTCGCCACCCTCTTCCTCGCGCTCACCGTCGCGCGGATCCCGTTGATGCTGATGTCGCCCGTGCAGGCGATCGCGGTGCCGACCGTCGTGCGGCTGTCCAGCACCGATGAAGGGCTGCACAAGCTGCGCCGCTACCTGGTGCTCGGCGCGTTCGGCACCATCGCGGTCGGGGCGATCGGCGCGCTGGTCGGGCTCTTGATCGGGCCTTGGCTGATCCAGCTGCTCTACGGCGCGAAGTACGCGGCCGAGGGCTGGTGGGTGGCCGGGCTGGTCTGGTCCTCGGTGCTGATCGCGGCGATCCAGCTGATGACCGCCGTGCTGGTCGCCCAGACGCGGGCGAACAAGGTGCTCATCACGTGGGCGGTCGTCGCGGTCTCGACCGCGCTGACGCTGGTGCTGATGCCCGGCGACACCATCCTGCGCGCGGTGGTCGGGCTGATCGTCGGGCCGACACTCGGGCTGGCCGTCGTCACCGCGTTCGTAGTGCGCAAACCTGCCCCGGTAGGGTGACGCGGGGCTTATCCACAATCGCCGGTTTTGAGTTTGGACTGCGAATTCGATGAACGTTCTTCTCGTTTTGCTCGCATTCTGGCTGCCCGGTCTCGCCGTCGGTGCCGCTGTCGGCCTGCGCGGCTGGACCTTGGCGGCGAGCGGGCCCGCGCTGACGTTCGGGATCGTCGCGGTCGGCGTCCCGATCCTGGGCAAGCTCGGCGTCACCTGGAACCTGCTCAACGTCGCCTTGTGGGCGCTCCTGCTCACCATCGTCGGCTTCGGCGCTTCGCTGCTTTTCAAGCGCTTCACGAAGCCCAAGGAGATCGAGGGCGCGCCGGAGAACCTGCCGCGCACCCTGCGTGACCACCTGATCATCGGCGCCGGCGTGGTCGTCGGCCTCGGCGTCGGCGCGGTGACCTTCCTCCGGGGCAGCCACTCGCTCGACCGGGTGCAGCAGGGCTGGGACGCGCCCTACCACGGTGACCTGGTGCGCTGGATCGCCGAGCACGGCGACGCGCGCCCGTCGACGGTCGGCCAGATCGCGAACCTGCCGAACCAGACCGACTACTTCTACCCTGACACGTACCACGCGCTGCTCGCGCTGGTCTTCGGCAAGGCCGGGCTGGCCATGCCGCAGACGCTCAACCTGGGCGCGCTCGCGGTGATCCTCACCGTGCCGCTCGGTGTCGCCGCGCTGGGCGTGGCCTGGCGGATGCCCGCGATCGCCGTCGGCGCCGCCGCGGCCGTGACCACCTGGTTCACCGCCTTCCCGTACGACTCGCTGTGGCGTGGCCCGCTGTGGCCGTACGTCGCGGGCGTCGCGATGATCCCGGCGCTGCTGGCGATCACCCGCCACCTCATCGTGCCGCGCGGGCTGGCAGGCCCGGTCGGCATCTCGCTCGTGCTGGCCGGTCTCGCCGGGTTGCACACGAGCCTCGCGTTCGTCGCGACGGTTTATCTGCTGATCATTCTCGTCGCGGTCGTTTTCCGTTTCGAACCAATCAATTGGCGCGTTTCCCGCGCTTCATTGATCGCGACTGTCGCGCTCGGCGTCGTTTTCGCATTCCCGCTCGTTCTCCCCGCGCTCTACAACGCGGCAGGCGTGACGAGCGCGTTCTGGTCTTCCGAAGCGACGGTGTCCGGCGCGATCGGCGAAACGATCCTCTTCTCGCCGATGGCCGACTTCCCGTTGTGGTGGATCGGCATCCCGGCGCTGATCGGCATCTTCGTGATGATCAAGCGCCGCCGTAACCTGTGGATGGTCGCCTCGTACGTGGTGTTCGGCGGCCTCTTCGCGGCGACGGTCTCGCTCGAGACCCCGCTCATCCACACCCTTACCGGCATCTTCTACAACGACCACTGGCGTCTCGCCGCGCTCGTGCCGCTCGCCGGTTCCATCGCGTTCGGCGAAGCCATCAACGCGGGCGCCGAGAAGATCTCCGGCAAGCTCGTCGGCTGGCGCCCGTCACTCAAGCCCGCCATGGTCACGCTGGCCGCCGCCGCCGTGCTCGGCCTGCTGCTGGCCGGACTGAGCAAGGGCGCCTACATCGGCCGCAACAGCCAGCGCCTCGGCATGAACTACACCGACGGCCCCACGGTCAGCCGCGGCGAGGAAGCCGCGTACAAATGGCTCTCCGAGCACGTGAAGCCGGGCGAGCGCGTGATGAACGACCGCTCCGACGGCTCGGTCTGGATGTACGCGCTGTACGGCGTCTGGCCGGTCGAGTGGACGTTCTACGGCACCGAGGCCACCACCAAGTCCGGCCTGCTCACGATCCGCCTGAACGACCTCGACCACGACCCGCGCATCCGCCCGGCGCTGACCGACCTCAAGGTCCGGTACGTCATCAAGGGCAAGGGCCTCGTGACCCCGGAATCGCGGCCCGCGACCGGCCTGCAGAACCTCGAGCAGAACGAGGCCTTCAAGGTCGTGTTCCAGAACGACGATGCCACGGTCTACGAAATCGAAGGCCAGGAGAACGTGGTCACCTCGGGCGCCTCACCCGGCTCCTCCGCCTCAGGCAACTAAAGGGTCGTGAGTGTTTAGGCCGGTTAGAACCGGCCTAAACACTCACGACCCCAAAAGCGTGGGTGCTCCTTGCGGCCCGGCGGGGCGCACGCTCAGTGAGCCGTTAGAGTTATTGCGTGCAATCGACGGCTGTCGCCACCCAGCGTGTGCTCATCGTGATGCCCGCTCTCAACGAGTCGGGCAGCGTCGCCGACGTCATCGCGCAGGTGAACGCGTCGATGCCGGGGATCGACATTCTCGTCGTCGACGACGGTTCCGTCGACCAGACCGCGCGGCTCGCCAGGGAGGCGGGGGCGCGGGTCGCTCGTCTTTCGGTGAATCTCGGTGTCGGTGGCGCGCTGCGTACTGGGTTCCGGTACGCGGTGGCGCGTGGTTATGACGTCGTCGTGCAGGTGGACGCCGATGGCCAGCATGACCCCGAAGAGCTGAAAGCGCTGCTCGCGGGCCTGGAAGAGGCCGATATCGTGATCGGTTCCCGGTTCGCCGGGAAGGGCTCGTACAAGGCCAGCGGTCCGCGCAAGTACGCCATGGTCGTGCTCTCGTTCGTGTTCTCGCGGCTGGCGAAGACCAAGCTGACCGACGTGACCTCCGGGTTCAAGGCGATGGGGCCGAGGGCGATCAGGATGTTCGCCGAGTACTACCCGGCCGAATACCTCGGTGACACCGTCGAGTCGCTGGTGATGGCGATCCGGGGGCAGCTCAAGATCGCGGAAGTGCCGGTCGTCATGGGTGAACGGGTCGCGGGCACCCCTAGTCATTCGCCCGTGAAATCGGCCGTCTACCTCGGCCGGGCCGGGCTCGCGCTGCTGCTGGCGCTCATTCGCCGCAGGCCGGCGACCGACTCGTCGGATTCGGCGTAGGAGAAACCATGAACGGCTGGCAGATACTCAGCATCATCGTCGCTGTCTTCGTGCTGGCGTGCGTCATCGAGATGATGCGCCGTCGCAAGCTTCGCGAGAAGTACGCGGGCGTGTGGCTCGTGGTCGCCGTGGGCGTCGTGGTGCTCGCGGTCATCCCGCAGGCCGCCGAGTTCCTCGCCAAGCTGACCGGCGTGCAGACGCCGTCGAACTTCGTCTTCCTGCTGTCGGGCGTCGTGCTGGCGCTGGTGTCGCTGCACCTGTCCGTCGAGGTCGGGCACCTGGAAGAAGAGGTGCGCACCTCCATCGAGGAGATCGCGCTGCTGCGCTGCGAGCTCGAAGACACCCGGCGCGCGCTGGAAGCCCGTATCGCGGCTTTCGAGAAGGCTCCGGACAACGTGAACGGCCTGCCCGAGGTGAGCAGGGTCCGCTGAGCACGGCCCGGGACGTCGCCGAGGCCGTTCTCGCCGCGCCGCCCCGGCTCGGTGCCGTGCGGGTGCTCGCGATCGACGGGCCGTCCGGCTCGGGTAAATCGACTTTCGCGGATGCCGTCGCCGGTGAAATACGTGTCCTGAACCACACGGTCGCACTCGTGCGTACCGATGAATTCGCCACTTGGGATGATCCGGTCTCCTGGTGGCCCCGCCTTGTCGAAGGCGTGCTCACTCCGCTCTCAGAGGGCCGTGAGGGCCGTTATCGCCCTATGGACTGGTCTTCGGGCGTCCCTGTGCCCGGCGCCGAGTTAGCGCTTCCCGTGCCCGCCATTCTGCTGCTCGAAGGCGTTTCCGCAGCGCGGCTTTCGGTGAGGCCAAGATTGTCTTGCGTGTGCTGGGTCGAACACGGGGACGCGGCGGCCAGGCTGGCCAGGGCGGTCGCCAGGGACGGGGAGGCGAGCAGACGATCACTCACCGAGTGGCAGGCATTCGAACGTGGCTGGTTCGCTGCGGGCCAAGGAAGACAAACGACGGACAAATATCACGTTGCGTCATGATTTACCGACACTTTGCGGTCATTTCGGCCTCCACGTAGCGCGATCGTAACCTCACGTGCTTAAGTGCTGGGCGACTTCCGGCTAGTGTCACCGCACACACCGAAATCCCGTCCGTTCCTGACCGACCGGACGGTGAAATAATCCAACCTGTCCCAAGGGGTGCCAGATGCTGCAAATGCGGGTGGCCCGAGTGCGCCGGATAGCCCTGATCGGGCTTGCCGGAGCGCTCGCGCTCTCCATGTCCGCTTGCGCCGAGTCGAAGCGTGACGATGCCGCCGGTGGTGGCGGCAAGACCGGCGGCACGCTGGTCTTCGGCACGGCGAGCGTGCCGAAGCTGTTCGACCCGCTCTTCAACGACGAGGGCGAGACCGACCGGATCACCAGGCAGATGTACGACACCCTGGTCGCGTTCAAGGAAGGCACCTCGGAGCTCACCCCCGGCCTCGCCGAGAAGTGGACCCCGAGCCCCGACGGCAAGACCTGGACCTTCGACCTGCGTAAGGGCGTCAAGTTCCACGACGGCACCCCGTTCAACGCCGCGGCCGTCTGCTTCAACTTCGACCGCTGGTTCAACATGGCGGGCGCCGCCGCGCAGAGCCAGATGATCTACTACGGCGACGTCTTCGAGGGCTTCAAGAAGAACGAAGGCGACGCCAGCGGCGAGCCCGTTTACAAGAGCTGCGAGGCCAAGGACGAGAACACCGCCGTCCTGAACCTCAACAAGTACAAGGGCGCCTTCCCGGCCGCCTTCGGCCTTGGCTCCTTCGGGATGTCCAGCCCCGACGCGCTGAAGAAGTACGACGCCGACAAGGTCACCCAGAGCGGTGAAGCCTTCTCGTACAGCAGCTACGCGAACGAGCACCCGACCGGCACCGGCGCGTTCAAGTTCGAGTCGTACGACAAGGCCGCCAAGACCGTCACCCTGGTCCGCAACGACGACTACTGGGGCGAGAAGGCGAAGCTCGACAAGATCGTCTTCAAGACCATCTCGGACGAGAACGCCCGTAAGCAGGAGCTGCGCGCCAAGACAATCGACGGTTACGACCTCGTCTCGCCGCAGGACTACGCGGCGCTGAAGAACGACGGCTTCACACTGTCGCCGCGCCCGCCGTTCAACCTGCTCTACCTGGGCATCAACCAGAAGAACAACCCGGCGCTGAAGGACCTGAAGGTCCGCCAGGCGCTCGCGTACGCGTTGGACCGTGAGACGCTCGTCAAGACCAAGATGCCGGAAGGCGCCACGGTCGCGAAGGAGTTCCAGCCGGACACGCTGGCCGGTTACGCCAAGGACGTCCAGGAGTACCCGCACGACGTCAACAAGGCGAAGCAGCTGCTCGCCGAGGCCGGTCAGTCCAACCTGACGCTGAACTTCTACTGGCCGACCGAGGTCACCCGCCCGTACATGCCGAACCCGCAGGAGATCGCGTCGGCGCTGGCCGACAACCTCAAGCAGGCCGGTATCACGGTCAACCTCGTGCCGCGCCCGTGGAACGGTGGCTACAAGGACGACGTGCAGAAGCTCGGCAAGCACGACCTGCACATCATCGGCTGGAACGCGGACTACGCCGACGCCGGTAACTTCCTCGGCACCTTCTTCGGCCGCGCCAAGCCGGAGTTCGGTTTCGACAACCCCGAGCTGTTCGCCCAGCTGTCCAAGGCCGACGGCACGGTCGACCCGGCCGCGCACACCGCCGCCTACGAGCAGGCCAACCGCGACATCATGTCGAAGTACCTGCCCGCGGTCCCGATCCTGAGCTCGCCGCCCGCGTACGTCACGGCGTCGAACATCAAGGGCATGGTGGCCAGCCCGCTCAACAACGAGCACTTCAACACCGTGAGCAAGGGATAACCCTGAACACATAGCCGACAGGGGGTAGGCGTTTCCCGACGCCTGCCCCCTGCCCGCCATTTACAGGGCTAAGTCAGTTAAGGATTTCCATGCTCCGATTCATCGTGCGTCGGTTGCTACAAGCGATACCGACGCTCTTCGTTCTGTCGATTCTCGTGTTCGCCTGGCTCCGCTCGCTGCCCGGTGGTCCGGCCGGCGCGATGCTGGGCGACAAGGCGACCCCAGAGAAGCTCGCCAACCTCGAGCGCCTCATGGGTCTGGACCGCCCCATCTACGAGCAGTACTTCAAGTTCCTCGGCAGGGTCGCCACCGGTGACTTCGGCGTTTCGACCCGAAGCGGTGACCCGGTGCTCGACGAGATCGGCCGGGCTTTCCCAGCCACCATCGAGCTTTCGGTAGCCGCGCTGATCTTCGCGGTCGCGCTGGGCATCCCGCTCGGGTACCTCGCGGCGCGTTATCACGGCAGGCTGCTGGACAACACCACGATCATCGGGACGCTCGTCGGCGTCGCGGTGCCGGTGTTCTTCCTCGGAATCCTGCTCAAGTACGTCTTCTCGTCCGGCCCGTTCCTGCACATACTGCCGCCATCCGGCCGGGCACTGACGACGATCAACGCCACCCATGTGACCGGTTTCGCCACACTGGACGGCATTCTCACCGGCGAATGGGACGCCACGGTCGACGCGCTCCAGCACCTGGTGCTGCCCGCGATCGCGCTGGGCACCATCCCGCTCGCGGTGATCGTCCGGATCACCAGGGCCTCGGTGCTCGACGTGCTCAACGAAGACTTCATCCGCACGGCCAACGCGAAGGGCCTCGCCCGCCGCACTGTCCGCGGCAGGCACGTGCTGCGCAACGCGCTGCTGCCGGTGGCGACCACCGTCGGCTTGCAGACCGGCCTGCTGCTCGCCGGCGCGGTGCTGACCGAGAAGGTCTTCGCGTGGGGCGGCATCGGCTCCAAGACGGCCGAAAGCATCGAGCTCCGTGACTATCCGATGCTGCTCGGACTGATCATGCTCGCCGCGATCGTCTTCGTGGTCATCAACGTCCTTGTCGATGTCTCCTACGGCATCATCGACCCGAGGGTGCGTGTGCGATGACCTCGATGCTCAAGAACAAGCGCGACAAGATCGACCGGCTCGCCAAGGAGAGCACCCCCGTCAGCCGCGGCGTTTTCGCCGACGCGATGCGGCGCATGCGCCGTAACCCTGTCGCGATCACCGGCGCGGTGATCGTGTTGCTGTTCGTCGTGCTGTCGATCATCGCCCCGTGGCTCGTGCCCAAGGACCCGTACTTCCGCGACCCGGTGCTCACCGAGCACCTGCGCGCGGGCTCCATCCCCGGTGCGCAGCCCGGGTACCTGCTGGGCAGTGACGAGAACGGCCGCGACTTCTTCAGCCGGGTGCTGGTCGGCTCGCAGCAGTCGCTCATCGTCGGCGTGATGGCCACGCTCGTCGGGCTGGTGTTCGGCATGATCATCGGCGGCATCGCCGGTGCGGTCGGCGGCTGGGTCGACACCGCGCTCATGCGGTTCACCGACATCCTGCTGTCAATCCCGGGCCTGCTGCTGGCGGTCTCCATCGCCGCGCTGGCGCAGAAGCCCAGCCAGGTCACGGTCATCGTGGCGGTCGCGATCGTCAGCGTGCCGGTCTTCGCCAGGCTGCTGCGCGGTTCGATGCTGTCGCAGCGCAACAGCGAGTACATCCTCGCGGCCACCTCGCTCGGTGTGAAGCGGACGACGATCGTGTTCCGGCACATGCTGCCGAACTCGCTCGCGCCGGTCATCGTCCAGGCGACGCTGACGCTGGCGACGTCGATCATCGACGCGGCGGCGCTGTCCTTCCTCGGTCTCGGCGACCCCGACCTCGACCGCGCCGAATGGGGCGCGATGCTGGGCAAGGCGCAGAACTACCTCGAGATCAAGCCGGAACTGGCTTTCTATCCGGCCGCGGGCATCATCATCGCGGCACTCGGCTTCACTCTGCTCGGCGAGTCCATGCGGGAAGCCCTCGACCCGAAGAACAGGCGGTGATTTCCCGTGGCATTGCTTGAAGTCCGCGACCTGAACGTCGTGTTCGAGCGCAAGGGCGAGCGGCCGTTCACCGCGGTGAACGGCGTGAGTTTCGACGTCGACCCCGGCCAGACGGTCGGGCTGGTCGGTGAGTCCGGCTGTGGCAAGTCGGTCACCTCGCTGGCGATCATGGGCCTGCTGGCCAAGCGCGGCAACACGGTCACCGGCTCGGTGAAGTTCGAAGGAACCGACCTGCTTTCCTTGTCCGACAAGGAAATGGGTGACCGTCGTGGCCGGGACATCGCGATGGTGTTCCAGGACCCGCAGTCCTCGCTGAATCCGGTCATCCCGATCGGGCTGCAGATCACCGAGGTGCTCGAACGCCACCGCGCCATGTCGCGCGCGCAGGCCAAAGGCGAGGCGATCGTGCTGCTGGACAAGGTCGGCATCCCCGACCCGGCCAGGCGGCTTTCCGAGTACCCGCACCAGCTTTCCGGTGGTATGCGCCAGCGTGCGCTGATCGCCATCGCGCTGGCGTGCAAGCCGCGCCTGCTCATCGCGGACGAGCCGACCACCGCGCTCGACGTGACGATCCAGGCGCAGATCCTGGCGCTGCTGCGCGAACTCGTGCAGGACACCGGGACCGCGCTGATCATGATCACGCACGACCTCGGCGTGGTCGCCGGGCTGTGCGACGAGGTCAACGTGCTCTACGGCGGCCGGATCGTCGAGCGGGCCGAGCGGCACGCGTTGTTCGCCGAGCCTCGGCACCCGTACACGCACGGGCTGCTCGCCTCGATCCCGCGGCTCGACGCGGGCCGCGGCGAGAAACTGCTGCCCATCAAGGGATCCGTCGCCGACAACATCCCGTGGGACAACGGCTGCGCGTTCGCGCCGCGGTGCCCGAACGCGCTCGAGGCCTGCCGCAAGGTCTCGCCGGAGCTGACCTCGGACGGCAACGGGATGCTGCGCTGCCACAACCCGGTCGTGCCGGAACTGAAGGTCGGGGAGGGAGTCTGATGACCGAAACCGTTGTGGAGAGCACCGTCGAAACCGACGTGCTGCTGCGGGTCGACGACCTCAAGGTGCACTTCCCGATCAAGCGCGGGATCATCTTCGACAAGACCATCGGGTACGTCTACGCGGTGGACGGCGTCTCGCTCGCCATCCGGCGCGGGGAGACCTATGGCCTGGTCGGCGAGTCGGGCTGTGGCAAGACCACGCTCGGCAGGGCGATCCTGCGGCTGGTCGAGCCGACCGGCGGTGTCGTCGACTTCGACGGCACCGACGTGGCAGGCCTCAAGGGTGAGGAGCTGCGCAAGAGCCGCCGCCGGATGCAGATGATCTTCCAGGACCCACTGTCCAGTTTGGACCCGCGCCAGTCGGTCGAGTCGATCCTGACCGAGGGCATGCGCGCGCACGGGCTCGACAAGGACAAGGAGTCCACGCACGAGCGGCTGCGTGAGCTGCTCGCCGCGGTCGGCCTGCCGGAGTCCGCGCTGCGGAAGTACCCGCACGAGTTCTCCGGCGGTCAGCGTCAGCGCATCGGCATCGCGCGGGCGCTGGCGGTCGAGCCGGACCTGATCGTCGCCGACGAGCCGGTGTCCGCGCTGGACGTGTCGGTGCAGGCGCAGGTGGTCAACCTGCTCGAGGATCTGCAGGAGAAGCTCGGGCTGACCTACGTGGTCATCGCGCACGACCTCGCGGTCGTCCGGCACATCTCCGACCGCATCGGCGTGATGTACCTCGGGTCGCTGGTCGAGGAGGCCACGGCCGACGCGCTGTACGAAGAGCCGCTGCACCCGTACACGCGGGCGCTGCTCTCGGCGATCCCCGTGCCGGACCCCAAGGTCGAGGACGCGCGTGAGCAGATTCTGCTCGCGGGCGACCTGCCGTCGCCTGCCAACCCGCCGAGCGGCTGCCGGTTCCACACCCGGTGCCCGTGGAAGCAGGAGACGCGCTGCTCGACCGAGCGGCCGGAGCTGCGTGAGCTCGCGACCGGTCACCGTGTCGCCTGTCACTTCGCGGAGGAGATCCGCGACGGGCAGATCCAGCGGCACGAGGTCAAGGCCGAGCTGGTGGACGAGGTGGCGATCAATCCCGACGTCGACCTGAGCGGCCCGGCTTCGGTGTCCGAGGTCATTTAGGACTAGGCGGGCCTCATCCTGCGGGGTGAGGCCCGCTTACTTCGCTCACCGGTACCCTGCCTGAGGGGACCAGAACAGACGTGAGGGGACACGCCCGTGCATATCGACCAGTGGCTGAACACGATTCCGGCGCTGTCCGTGTATTTGATCGTCGGCGGCGTCATCATGATCGAGAGTCTCGGCATCCCCTTGCCGGGTGAGATCGTGCTGGTCAGCTCGGCGTTGCTGGCTTCGCAGACCGATCACATCAGCCCGCTGTGGGTGGGGGTGTTCGCCAGTGTCGGCGCGATCGTCGGCGACAGTATCGGCTACACCATCGGCCGCAAGGGCGGTCATCGCCTGTTCGCGTGGGCCGGGCGGAAGTTCCCCAAGCACTTCGGGCCGAAGCACATCGAGAAGGCCAAGGGCATCTTCGAGAAGCGCGGCGTCTGGGCTGTCTTCTTTGGACGTTTTATCGCTTTCCTCCGGATTCTCGCCGGTCCGCTCGCGGGCTCGCTGCACATGCCGTACCGCAAGTTCCTCGCGGCCAACGCGCTCGGCGGCATCGTCTGGGCCGGTGGCACCACGGCGGCGGTCTACTACCTGGGCATCGTCGCGGAGAAGTGGCTCTCCCGGTTCTCCTACTTCGGGCTGGGCGCCGCGGTCATCGCGGGCATCGTCATCTCGATCGTCGTGAAGAAGCGCATGACTCACGTCGAAGAGGACGAAGAGACCGAGACCAAGGAGCCGGCGCCGGTCACCGAGCGCTGAGCCCGTTTCTTCAGCGAACCGAGCAGCACTCCGCCGATCACCACGAGCCCGGCCGCGATCTCCAGCGGGGCCGGGCGTTCGTGCAGCACGAGGAACGACATCGTGATGCCGACCACCGGCACCAGCAGGCTGAACGGCGCGACCACGCCCGCCGCGTTGCGGGTCATCAGCGTCGACCAGATGCCCGAGCCCGCGACGGTGCCGAGCAGCACGACATAGGCCAGCCCGAGCAGGCCGACCACTCCGGTCGACGTGCCGAGCGTGGTCAGCGACTTCCACTGGCCGTCCTCGAAGCCGAACGACAGCGCCAGCATCGGCAGCGGCGGCACGACCGACATCCACAGCGTGAAGTGCAGCGCGTTCGACGGCTTGGCCGCCCGCGTGCTCAGGTTGCCGAAAGCCCAGCTCAGCGCACCGAGCAGAGTGAGGATCACCGGCAGCAGCGCCGCGTGCTCGAACTGCTGCCAGGCGATCACCGCCATGCCGAACACGGCCAGGGAGATCCCGGTCCACTGCCGCGCGCTGACCTTCTCCCGCAGGAAGATCGCGCCGAGCACGACGGTGAACGGCGCTGACGCCTGCAGCACCAGCGACGCGAGGCCGGTCGGCATGCCGATGTCCATCCCGATGAACAGGAACAGGAACTGCAGCGTCCCGAAGCCGATGCCGTAGCCGAGCAGGTGGCGGATCTTCACCTTCGGCCACGGGACGAACAGGATCGTCGGGATCGCGATCACCAGGAACCGCAGCGCGGCCGCGAACAGCGGCGGGAACTGGCCGAGCATGGCGTGGATGGCGAGGAAGTTGCAGCCCCACAAGAAGGCGACGAGCATGGCGAGCAAACGGTCACGGGTGGGCATGTCTCCACTCTGACCGGTGAAACTGTGAAGGACCATCGATATTATCTGCACGAACCTTGAAGCAGTCCTTCACATAGACTCGTCGCCATGGATATCGGCCGGTTGAGGACGCTGCGCGAGTTCGCCGACCGCGGCAGTGTGACGGAAGCCGCACGCGCGCTCCACTGCACGCCATCGGCGGTCTCCCAGCAGTTGCGCGCGCTGCAGAGCGAGGTCGGCCTCCCGCTGACCGAGCCAGCGGGCCGGGGTCTCCGCCTGACCGACGCGGGACGCGCGCTGGTGGCCCGCGCCGACGACGTGCTCGCCGCACTCGACCGCGCCGAGTCCGAATTGGACACTTACCGCAGCGCGCCACGCGGCCGGGTCCGCCTGGCGATCTTCCAGTCCGCGGGGTTGTTGCTACTACCCGGTTTGCTGCACCGCATCGCCGCTTTCGACGGCCTGGACATCGACGTCCGCGACATCGACATGGTCCCGCCGGAGATCCCCAGCCTGGTCGCCGACTACGACATCGTGGTCGCCCACCGCGACGAGCACGCCCAGCCGTTCGTCACCGACCGTCTCGACTCGGTCCACCTGCTCCGCGAGCCACTCGACGTCGCGCTGCCCGCCGGGCATCGGCTGGCCTGCAAGGACCGGGTCGAGCTGGCGGAGCTGGCAGGCGAACGCTGGATCAGCGTGAATTTCGGCTTCCCCGTCGACGACGTGCTCAAGTCGCTGGTCGTGCGTACCGGGGTGCAGCCACAGGTCGTCCAGCGCATCAACGACTTCCGCATCACCGAGGCCTTGGTCGCCGCCGGGCACGGGATCGCGCTGCTGCCTCGGTACACAATGGACATCAGCGAGGACAGCGGGCTGTTGCGCCGCCCGCTCGCCGGCGTCCGCGCGGCCCGTCACGTCGAAGCCGTGTCACGCAAAGGCGCCTCGGCTCGGCCCGCGGTGGCGGCGGTCCTGGACGCCCTGCTCGCCGAGGTCGCTGCAGTCACCGAGGGGTCGTGAGTGTTTAGGCCGGTTAGAACCGGCCGGAACACTCACGACCCCGGATGCTGGTCGCCCGCAGCAGGGGAGCCCATCGCTCAGTCGCGAGCACCAGCGCGAGTGGTGACTCTGCTGCGTTGGATGCAGCAGAGTCACCACTCGCAATCCGGCCCGCGCCCGGGCTTGCAGCGAGGGTGCCCCAGAGTGCTAACTACGCACCCAGGGCGCCCCTCGCTTCAAGCCCGACACCATGCCAACCCTGGTCGAGGAGACCAGCGCGGATTGCGGCGGTCATCGAGGGGTCGTGAGTGTTTAGGCCGGTTAGAACCGGCCGCGCCACTCACGACGCTGTTGCCTCGAAGCCGCGCAGGTGGGTGAGCGCGACCGCGAGCGAGTCCTGGATCGGGGTGAGGTCGCGGCGCAGGTGCCCGAGCAGCAGGCCGCCCTGCAGGCAGGCCATCATGGTCTGGGCGACCCGGCCGGCGTCGGTGTCCGCGCGGACTTCTCCCTTGTCCCGCAAGGAAACGATGCCGTTGGCCAAGTAGGACTCCCACTGCGTGTACGCCTTGTCGAGCAGCTTGGCCATGTGCTCGTCGTCGCCGAGTTCGCCCGCGACGTTGCCCAGTGGACAGGCGAGCGGACCCAGCGGCCCGCGATGGATGTCGAGCACGGTCTCGGCCCAGTGGTCGAAGTCGGCGAAGGTGCGCAGGTCCTTGATGTTCGGCTGGTTAGCCAGTATCCGCTCCAGGAACAGGTCGATCACCGCGTCGACCAGCTGGTCCTTGTTCTTGAAGTAGTGGTACATCTGCGATTTCCCGGCGCCGCAGGCGTTCAGCACCTTGTCGACGCTCGTGGCGGCCACCCCGTTGCGGTACATCAGGTCCGCCGCGGCCTCGACGATCGCGTCGCGGGTGCGGCGGCCCTGCTCGGTGCTGGCTGCTTGCGTGTCCATGTACCGAATAGTACAGTCGGCGATGTTGTACTGAACGGTACAAGAGGAGTTGACGTGCTTTCCGAAGACCTGAGCAACCTCAAGGCCCACTTCAAGACCATCGCCCCGCCCGAGATCTTCGATGTCCTCGAGGCCTCGACGAAGACCGAGGCGGGAGATGGTGTCGCGACGGTCGGCTCGACCCTGCCCGATTTCAAACTCCCGGACGCGACCGGAAAACAGGTGTCGCTCGACGAGCTGCTGCCAGCCGTGCTCGTCTTCTATCGCGGCGCGTGGTGCCCGTACTGCAACCTCGCGCTGCATGCCTATCAGCAGGAAGTGTTGCCGCAGCTGGAAAACGTGCGTTTCGCGGCGATCAGCCCGCAGCCGCCGGACGGCTCGCTCGCCACGAACGACCTGGCGTTCCCGGTGCTGACCGACACCGCCAACACCGTGGCCGGTTCGCTCGGCATCACCTTCCGGCCCGCCGACGACGTCAAGCGGGCGATGTCCTCGATCGGCATCCCCGAGCAGCCGGAACTTCCGCATCCCACGGTCGTGGTCGTCGACCGGGCGCGCACGATCCGGTTCATCGACGTCCACCCCGACTACACGACCCGCACCGACTCCGCGGAGATCCTCGCCGCGGCCGCCCAGCTATGAGCATTGCCTCGAAAAGCTCGTGAGTGTTCCGGCCGGTTAGAACCGGCCGCGCCACTCACGACCCCGGGGCAGTCATAAGCGTTGCTTCTGGCGGCGAGTCCAACAAGCTCTTGGACTTCTGATTCGGGCGCCGCCATAGTCAGGGCATGGCTACTTTCGTTCTCGTTCCCGGCGCCAATCACGGCGGATGGTGCTTCGACCAGCTCACCGAGCAGCTTCGCGAGCGCGGGCATCGGGTACACGCGCTGACGTTGACCGGGATCGGCGAGCGCGCGCATCTGCTGCACGCCGGGGTCAACCTGGAGACGCACATCCAGGACGTGCTCGGCACGCTCGCCGCCGAGCGGATCGAAGACGCGGTGTTGGTCGGCCACAGTTATGGCGGCATGGTGATCAGCGGGGTGGCCGACCGCGCGCCCGAGCGTGTCGATTCGCTCGTCTACCTCGACGCGTTCGTGCCGGAGAACGGTGATTCGTGCTGGTCGCTCACCAATGACGTCCAGCGTGAGTGGTACCTCAGCGTCGGCGAAACCGGCTACGGGGTGCCGCCGCTGCCGTTCTTCGACCCGCGCGCCACACCGCATCCGCTCGCGTCGCTCTTACAGCGGATCAAGCTTTCCGGTGACCTGTCACGGTTCCGGCGCCGTGACTACGTCTACGCGCAGGTGTGGGAGGGCGAGTCGCCGTTCAAGGCGACCTACGAAAAGCTGGTCGACGATCCACAGTGGACCGTGCACTCGCTCGACGCCGGGCACAACCTCATGCGGGACGCGCCGGAGGCCCTCGTCGAACTGCTCGTGAGTGTTGGCACCCCGGGATAAAGCGGGCTTTATCCCGGGGAAAGCACCCGGGATAAAGCCCGCTTTATCCCACGACTCCTTAGCGGTGCGAGCGGTTGACGGCCGAGACGACCGCGCGCAGCGAGGCCGTGACGATCGACGGGTCGACGCCGACGCCCCAGAACACCCGGTCCTGGATGGCGCACTCGATGTACGAGGCCGCCCGCGAGTCGTCACCCGGCGAGAGGGTGTGCTCGCTGTAGTCCAGCAGGCGCAGGTCGAAGCCGACGGTCGACAGCGCGTCGAAGAACGACGCGATCGGGCCGTTGCCGGTGCCGGTGATCTCGTGCTCGTCACCCTCGACGCGGACGGTCGCGGTGATGTCGTACTCGCCGTCGCCGTTGTCGCGCACGTGCTGGCGCACCAGCTCCAGCGGGGTACGAGGCTCCAGGTACTCGGCGTGGAAGGCGTTCCACATGGTGGCCGGGTCGACCTCGCCGCCCAGCGCGTCGGTGTGGCGCTGGATGACCTTCGAGAACTCGATCTGCAGCCTGCGCGGCAGGTCGAGCTGGTGCTCGGCCTTCATGATGTAGGCGACGCCGCCCTTGCCGGACTGCGAGTTGACCCTGATCACGGCCTCGTAGTTGCGGCCGACGTCCTTCGGGTCGATCGGCAGGTACGGGACCTCCCACGGGTATTCGTCGACGGGCACGCCCGCCTTGTCCGCGGCGGCCTTCAGCGCGTCCAGCCCCTTGTTGATCGCGTCCTGGTGCGAGCCGGAGAACGCGGTGAACACCAGGTCACCGCCCCACGGGGAGCGCTCGGCGACCGGCAGCTGGTTGCAGTACTCGACCGTGCGCTTGATCTCGTCCATGTCGGAGAAGTCGATCTGCGGGTCGATGCCCTGGCTGTACAGGTTCATGCCCAGCGCGACCAGGTCGACGTTGCCGGTGCGCTCGCCGTTGCCGAACAGACAGCCCTCGATCCGGTCGGCGCCCGCCTGGTAGCCCAGCTCGGCGGCGGCGATGCCGGTGCCGCGGTCGTTGTGCGGGTGCAGCGACAGGATCACCGAGTCGCGGCGCTCCAGCTGGCCGCTCATCCACTCGATCGAGTCCGCGTAGACGTTCGGCGTGGCCATCTCGACCGTCGCGGGCAGGTTCAGGATGACCGGCCTGGACGGCGTCGGCTGCCAGATCTCGGTGACCGCGTTGCACACTTCCAGCGCGTACGACAGCTCGGTGCCGGTGTAGGACTCCGGCGAGTACTGGAAGCGGAAGTCCGTGTCCGAGTACTTGCCCGCGTACTCGACCACCAGGTCGGCGGCCTGCGTCGCGATCTTCTTGATGCCCTCGCGCTCCTCGCGGAACACCACGCGGCGCTGCAGGATCGAGGTCGAGTTGTAGATGTGGACGATCGCCGACGGCGCGCCCTCCAGCGACTGGAACGTCCGCTCGATCAGCTCGGGACGGCACTGGGTCAGCACCTGGATCCGCACGTCCTCGGGGATCGCGCCCTCTTCGATGATCTCGCGCACGAAGTCGAAGTCGGTCTGCGACGCGGCAGGGAAGCCGACCTCGATCTCCTTGTAGCCCATGCGTACGAGCAGCTCGAAGAACTTGCGCTTACGGGCGGGCGACATCGGGTCGATCAGTGCCTGGTTGCCGTCACGCAGGTCGACCGCACACCACAGCGGCGCGCGGTCGATGCGCTTGGCGGGCCAGGTGCGCTCGGGCAGGTCGATGTCCTCGACCAGCTCGAACCACGGGCGGTAGCGGTGCACCGGCATCGAGGTGCCGCGCTGGGCGTTCCAGGCTGGCTGGTCGGCGGGCGCGGGACGCGAAGGCTTACGGATGCGCGAGGACGAGATACGGGGTTCGGACGTGGTCATGCTGCGAAGATCTCCTGCCGGGGTATGGATGAACGACCGGCGACACCACAAAGCCCCGCGACAGGGAGCCGGTCAGATCAGGCCCCATCGCGGCAGCGAAGCAGGAGAGCGCGTGCCACAAGGCCCACTCTAACCACGAGTGACGCCCGAAGGGAAGCCGAGTCGTTACACCAGGGTGTTACCTGTCAGTAGCGTCAACGCGGTCACCGTGCGAAACTCCGGGCATGGCTGAGCACGCGGAGAGTGAGTCCCGGGCCGGAGTGGACTGGCGGCGCGGCCGCGAGCGCGCGGCGGGCGTGCTCGCCGGCCTGGTCCGCTGGGCGGGCCTGGTCTTCGCGCTGTTCCTGGCCATCCACGTGGTGTTCGTGATCGGCGAGGCGAACCCGGACAACGGCATCGTGTCCTTCGTCCGCGGCGGCGCCGACGCCTTCTCGCTCGGCTTCCGCGACCTCTTCCTCCCAGCCGACCTCAAGCTCCGCGTGCTCGTCAACTACGGCCTCGCCGCCGTCTTCTGGCTCGTGGTTTCGTCGATCGTGGCGAAAGTCATTCGCCGTGTCGGTGGCGTGTCCGCTTAGAAGATCGGGTTTCCCGGCGAGGAAAACGCGAAATCCGACAGCGGAATACGGACGCGTGGCGCAATTTCCCGTTCGATAAGCCGTTCCGCTTCAAGAATTTCCGGCGCGGCTTGTTTTCCGGCCGCGATCGCCACTCGGGGCATGAGCCCGTCGGGCAGCTCGAAGTCGCGGATCACCGCGTACGGGTCGAAGCCGCCCATCTGGTGCGCGACCAGTCCTTCGCGGACCGCCTGCAGCACCAGGTTCTGGCTCGCGAGGCCGAGCCCGTAGTCCGCGTGCGGAATCTCACCCTTCTCGTTGTGCGTCACGACCAGGCCGATCAGCAGCACACCGGCCCGATGGGCCCAGATCTTGTTGCCGTCGGCGAGTGAGCCGTAAATATTCTTGAACGTCTCGTCGCCACGCCTGCCGACCAGGTAGCGGGCGGGCTGGGTGTTGCCGGACGACGGTGCCCAGCGCGCCGCCTCCAGCATGGCGCGCAGCTGCTCGTCGGAAACGTCAGCCGTCTCGTCGAAGGCGCGGGGGCTCCACCGCCTGGCGATTTCCTCGGTGACCGGAACGCTTGTCTCTGCGGGCTTTTCCATGCCCCAGATACTCGCAAGAAGTGGTCGGCGACACATATCAGGGTGGTGGTAAACGCCCGGACCGGTAGGCTCCTGTGCAAATGAGGGACGCGGGGGGCTTCTCGATGCCCTGAGGAGCCCGGCCCGGCCCCGGCTAGGAGGTTCGGGCGTGGCGCTCGTGGTCCAGAAGTACGGCGGTTCGTCGCTGGAAAGTGCCGACCGGATCAAACGGGTTGCCGAACGCATCGTCGCCACCAAGAAGGCGGGCAACGACGTGGTCGTCGTCTGCTCCGCCATGGGTGACACCACCGACGAGCTGCTCGATCTCGCGCAGCAGGTCAACCCGGTGCCGCCGGAGCGCGAGATGGACATGCTGCTCACCGCGGGTGAGCGCATCTCCAACGCGCTGGTCGCGATGGCCATTTCGGCGTACGGCGCCCAAGCCTGGTCGTTCACCGGCTCGCAGGCGGGCGTGGTGACGACCTCGGCGCACGGCAACGCGCGCATCATCGACGTGACCCCCGGCCGGGTCACCCAGGCGCTGGAGCAGGGTTACATCGCGCTGGTCGCCGGGTTCCAGGGTGTTTCGCAGGACACCAAGGACATCACCACGCTCGGGCGGGGCGGTTCGGACACCACCGCCGTCGCGCTGGCGGCGGCGCTGGGCGCCGACGCGTGCGAGATCTATTCCGATGTGGACGGTGTTTACACCGCCGATCCCCGGGTGGTGCCCAACGCGCGCAAGCTCGAAACCGTTGCCTACGAAGAGATGCTCGAACTGGCGGCGAGCGGTTCGAAGATCCTGCACCTGCGTTCCGTCGAGTACGGCCGCCGCTACGGTGTGCCGATCGTGGTCCGTTCGTCCTACAGCGACAAGCCGGGCACGACCGTGTTCGGTTCGATTGAGGAGATCCCCGTGGAACAAGCGCTGATCACCGGCGTCGCGCACGACAGGTCCGAAGCGAAGATCACCGTGACCGGAGTGCCGGACCACGCGGGCGCCGCCGCGCGCATCTTCCGCTCGATCGCGAACGCCGAGATCGACATCGACATGGTGCTGCAGAACGTGTCCAGCACCGTCTCCGGCCGCACGGACATCACGTTCACGCTGTCGAAGGCCAACGGCCCCAAGGCCGTCAAGGAGCTCGAGTCGATGAAGGCCGAGATCGGCTTCGAGTCGGTGCTCTACGACGACCACGTCGGCAAGGTCTCGCTGGTCGGCGCGGGCATGCGCTCGCACCCCGGTGTGACGGCGACGTTCTGTGAGGCGCTGGCGCAGTCCGGCGTGAACATCGAGATCATCAACACCTCGGAGATCCGCATCTCGGTGCTGATCAGGGAAGCGCAGCTCGACGACGCGGTGCGCGCCATCCACGAGGCTTTCCAACTGGGCGGCGACGAAGAGGCCGTCGTATACGCAGGGAGTGGACGGTAATGGCACCAGTTCTGGCGCTCGTCGGCGCGACCGGAGCCGTGGGCACGGTCATGATCGACATCATCAACGGCAGGGAAACCGTGCCGTGGGGCGAAATCCGCCTCATCGCGTCGGCGCGCTCGGCCGGTAAGAAGATCACCGTGCGCGGCGAAGAGCTGACGGTCGTCGCCCTTTCGCCGGAGGCGTTCGACGGCGTCGACATCGCGATGTTCGACGTGCCGGACGAGATCTCCGCCGAGTGGGCCCCGATCGCGGCCTCCCGCGGTGCCGTGGCCGTCGACAACTCGGGCGCGTTCCGCATGGACGACGAGGTGCCGCTGGTGGTGCCCGAGGTCAACGCCGACAAGGTGACCTCGCGTCCCAAGGGCATCATCGCCAACCCGAACTGCACCACGCTGTCGATGATGGCGGCGCTCGGCGCGCTGCACCGCGAGTTCGAGCTCAAGGAACTCGTCGTCGCCTCGTACCAAGCGGTTTCGGGCGCTGGCAAGGAAGGCGTCGACAGGCTGTACGCCGAACTCGAGGCCGTCGCGGGCAAGGGCCTCGGTGTCCGGGCCGGAGACGTGCGCGAGGCGCTGGAGGCGGCCGGGCTGCCGATCGCGGACTCGCCGTTCCCGGCGGCGCTGGCGTTCAACGTGGTCCCGTCGGCCGGGTCGTACAAGGGCGACGGCTGGTACTCCGAGGAACTCAAGGTACGCAACGAATCCCGCAAGATCCTGGGCATCCCGGACCTGAAGGTCTCGGCCACCTGCGTCCGCGTCCCGGTGGTCACCACGCACTCGCTGGCCGTGCACGCGACCTTCGCGCGTGAGGTCACCGTCGAGGCCGCGCACAAGGTTTTCGAGGCCCAGCCGACGGTCGTGCTGGTCGACGACCCGGAGAACGGCGTCTTCCCGACGCCCGCCGATGTCGTCGGCGGCGACCCGACCTACGTCGGCCGCGTGCGCCAGGCGCTGGACTTCCCGAACACGCTGGACTTCTTCGTGTGCGGCGACAACCTGCGCAAGGGCGCGGCGCTGAACACCTACGAGATCGCGGAGCAGCTCGCCCCCGAGTTCTCCTAGTCGACACGCGATAAAGCCCGCTTTATCCCCGGGATAAAGCGGGCTTTATCCCGTTCTCAGCGCTTCTTGGCGGCCAGGCAGACGGTCGCGCGCTGGTAGCAGAAGTAGCCGACGGGGTCGCTGTGGTAGTTCCACGGCTCGCCGCCCGCGTAGGCGCCGAGCCGCTGGAACAGCGGGATCGCCTCGGCGTCGCGCTTGGTGCGCATCAGGCCGGTGATCGCCCAGCCGAGGTCGTCGTGCACGTAGTGGTTGTCCGCGCCGTCCGCCGACAGCCAGGCCAGGTGCGTTTCCAAGCCCTGACGCGCCCACGGTTCCTGCCAGACGCGCTGGTTCGCGTCTTCCCATTCGTAGGCGGCGCGGATGATCAGACCGCTCAGCGTGGGTGACTTGGCCGCGCCCGACCGCGCGAACGCGACCATCTCCTCGTGCGAGCCCTGCCATTTCGCGCACCAGTACTGCAACGCCGAGTCGTGGCCGCGGCGGTGCAGCGGCGCGCGCTCCATCAGGCCCTGCCAGCGGCGGTCGAAGTCCTCGTGGTCGACACTCAGGCCGCGGCCGAGCGTGATCAGGGTCGACCACGGCGTCGGGTCGGCGGGCACCAGTTCGGTCGCCTGCCACGCCGCGGCTTCGGCCTTGTTCAGCGTGCGCTCGAAGCCGGCGAACTGGGCCGCCGACGTCTCGGACGCCCATTTGCCGCCGCGGATCTGCCAGGCGAGGTAGACGAGCGCCTCGGCGTCGACGACCGCCGCGTGCGGGTTGCCTGGCTCGGCGCGCTGCCAGGACTTGAGCCAGGTGTCGTCATCGGCGGCGATGGCGGCCAGCCGGGAGACCACCTTGCCCCGGGTCTCCCAATCACCCCAGGTCGCGTTCACCAGCATCGCGGCCTGCTGCCACTCGCCGCGCTTGGCCGCGTCGGCCGCGTTCTTGAGCGCCGGGTCGGTGTGGATCTCCTTGACGACCTGGTCGTCGGGGACCAGGCCGTACTTGGTGACATCGGCGTCGGGGTACTGGCCGGTGAGCCGCATCAGCTCGAACGGGCCGACCAGGTCGGCGAGCTCGTCGATCTCGACGCCGCGTTTCTTGGCCTCCCGCATCATGGCGAGGATCGCGCGGCGCTCCTTGGGCTTGAAGATCATCGAGAAGACCACGGCTGACTCCGTTCAGGCAGGGGGCGGGTGTCAAGATCGACTTTCGCGGATGTGAGCAGCCGGCGCAGCTCGAGGGTGTTCCCGTCGACGGCCGTGTCGAGCGCTTCGCCGAACTCGCTCGCGTACGGCTCGTCGACCACCAGCTCGCCTGGCGAGGACCAGGAGAGGTCCCAGCGCGCGAGCCCGGCGTCGGCCAGCGCGATCTGGATCACTGAGGACAGTCCGTCCCGGACGGCCAGTTTCGCGAACTCCCGCTGGGCGCGCGGGCCCGCGCCGGGGTCCGGCTTGGCGTCGGTGACGACCAGCTCGAGGATCAGCCCGGCGTCGAGCGCGTCGAGCAGCGTCCGGTACGTGCTGACCCGCCGCATCGCCCGGCCCGCCGCGTCCAGAGTGGACAGAGCCTCGGGGATCGCGTCCGCGCGGCAGCTCAGGTTCACCAGCGTCGGCCAGTCGACCCGGCGCTTCTCGCGGGCTTCTGGGACCAGGCTGGTCAGCAGCGCCTCGTCGAGCACCGCCGCGGACTCACGCAGCAACGCCGTCGCCGGGCCGCGGCCGAAGACCATGATCGGCTCGTCCGGCAGGGCCTCGATCGCCGCGACGCGGACCGTGACCGGCGGGTGCGAGTCGTACGGGCCCGCCTGGTCCGGCGGGTTGCGACGGATCTTCTCGAGCTGGTCGTCGACCGAATCGCGTAGTTCGGCGAACCCGCCGAACACCTCGGACGGCAGGTAGCCCGCCTTCCAGCCGACCACCGCGTACCGCGCCATGAACAGGTCCCAGGCCGCGTCGATCGCGTACGACTCACGCAGCGCGCTGGTCGCGGCCTCGTTGCCCGCCGCTCGGGCGCTCAGCCGGTCCGCCGCCAGCTCCTGGCGGCGGCAAACCGCGCTGGACACGCGGAAGTACAGCTTGGCGTAGAGCGTGAACAGCTTGCCGATCAGCTTCTGGAACCAGTCGCTGTGATCCAAAGTGGACAGCACGCCGACCACCGCGCGCTTGCCGCCGTACGTGACGCCCGCGAGCCGGGTGTCGTTGTGGCTGTAGTGCGCGAGTTCGTGCGTGAGCACCGAGGCGAGCTGGTCCTCGCGCAGCCCGGCGAGCAGCGGCGCGCCGATGAACATCCGGCGCTTCAGCACACGCAGGCCGAGCCAGCGGGTCTGCTCGGCGACCGCCGCGTTGACCTCACCGGTGAGGTAGATCTCGTCGGGCGGGCGGGTGCCGGCGATCACGGCGAGCCTGCGGACGAGCGCCCACAGCTCCGGTTGCGCCGCCTCGGTGAGCAGCACGCCTTCGACCTCGTCGCCGGTGCGCTTCACGACCGAGAGCAGGCCCTTGAGCAACGCGTAGGTGGCCGGGACGGTGATGATCCCCAGCTTGATCGCCACGAAGATCGAGTGCTGGAGCGCGAACACCTCGAACGCGACCAGCCCGCCGACGAGCGCGAGCACCAGTGCCGGGAAACCGGCCAGCAACGCGACGGCCGTCGCCGCGCGCACAGAGAACTTCACGAGTTGTTCCTCCCCAGAAACGCGCCGGTCAGGGCGCCGGGGAAAGTGTCGCACGGCCGTATGGGAATCCGAAATCGGTTGTTCGGCCACACCGGGGCCGTGCATCCTCAGTGGACACATTCCCTGACGAAAGGCCAGTCATGTACACCGCAGTAGAAGGCGCCCGCGTGCCGATCCGGATGTGGGCGGACCCGCAGTCGGTCGAGGACCAGGCGATGCGCCAGCTGCGGAACGTGGCGAACCTGCCCTGGGTCCACGGCGTCGCGGTCATGCCGGACGTGCACTACGGCAAGGGCGCGACCGTCGGCAGCGTGATCGCGATGCGCGACGCCGTCTCGCCGGCCGCCGTCGGCGTCGACATCGGGTGCGGGATGAGCGCGGTGCGCACCTCGCTGACCGCGTCGGACCTCCCGGACGACCTTTCGTTGCTGCGCAAGCGGATCGAGCGGGCCGTGCCGGTCGGCTTCGGGCTGCACAAGACGCCCGTGAACCCGGCCAGGGTGCACGGCGTCGGCGGCTGGGACACGTTCTGGAAGTCGTTCGCCGACCTGCACACCGGCGTCCAGGACCTGCACGACCGGGCCGCGCGCCAGCTCGGGAGCCTCGGTGGCGGTAACCACTTCATCGAGGTCTGCCTCGAGCAGGGCGGTCTCGACGCCGGTCGCGTGTGGCTGATGCTGCACTCGGGTTCGCGCAACATCGGCAAGGAGCTCGCCGAGCGCCACATGGCGGTCGCCCGCAAGCTCCCGCACAACGCCGACCTGCCGGACCCCGACCTCGCGGTCTTCGTCGCGGACACGCCCGAGATGGCGGCGTACCGGCGTGACCTGTTCTGGGCGCAGGACTACGCGGCCCGCAACCGCGCGACCATGGTCGCGCTGGTCAAGCAGGCCGTGGCCGACGTGATCCCGCACGTCCGCTACGAGGACGCGATCTCGTGCCACCACAACTACGTGGCGGAGGAGCGCTACGACGGCGTCGACCTGCTGGTGACCCGCAAGGGCGCGATCCGCGCGGGTTCGGGTGACCTCGGGATCATCCCGGGCAGCATGGGCACCGGGTCGTACATCGTCCGCGGGCTCGGCAACGAGTCCTCGTTCCAGTCGGCGTCGCACGGCGCCGGCCGCCGGATGTCGCGTAACCGGGCCAAGAAGCTCTACACGGCCGACGACCTCGCGGCGCAGACCGCGGGCGTCGAGTGCCGCAAGGACTCGGGCGTGGTCGACGAGATCCCGGCCGCGTACAAGGACATCGAGTCGGTCATCAAGGCGCAGACCGACCTGGTCAAGGTGGTCGCCCACATCAAGCAGGTCGTCTGCGTGAAGGGCTGAAGCGCTCGTGAGTGCTATGGCCGGTTAGAACCGGTCAAAGCACTCACGACCCCGGCACACGGCGTGGCCAAGAGGAGCCCACGTTTCGCCAGGTCAGGGGTCGTGAGCGTTGCGGGCGGTTCTAACCGCCCGCAACGCTCACGACCCCCGCGCAGCACCATACGAAAGCCCCGTTTGTCACGGTGAGCGTGACGAACGGGGCTTTCGTGCGATGCCTGGCGAGGCGGGGGCATGGGTCGTGAGTGGTATGGCCGGTTAGAACCGGTCAAAGCACTCACGAGTACTTTGGTTTTATGAAGAGGTGGGGATTCCTGCTCGCGACCGCGTTCCTGGCCGGCGGGTGCGCCGAGGTCAACTCGGCGGTCGACCAGGCCAACAGCACCGCGGACAAGGTCTCGGCCTGCTCAGAGGCGCTCGGCCTCGCGGACCTCAATCCGCTGGTCGACGCGGAGAAGATCAAGGCGCGTGCCGCCGACAAGGAACGCAGGCTGCGTGAGCTCGCGGCCAACGTCAGCGATCAGGACGTGAAGAAGTCGCTGCTCACCATGGCCGACTCCTACGTCGAGGTGCAGAAGGAACGCTTCGAGGACCTCGGCGTCGTCGGCCGCTGGGCCAAGCGCAACGCCGAGCGGCTCGACAGCCTCCGCCAGGCCTGCACCTAAACCCTCCGCCTCGGCCTGCCCTCCGCGGCACGTGACAAGGGGCCCCCTTGCAACGCTCTGGGTGACAAGGGTCGCCCTTGTCACCTGCGCGGCCCTGGGGAGTAGCTCAACGCTCACGATGCCAGCACGGGCTCCGGCTTGAGCGAACGCTCGAAAGCCTTCCCGAAGCCCGCGAGCACCAACGCCCGTGCGCCCGCGGCGAAGAAGCCCCACGCCGCGGAGCTGTGGTCGATCGCGAACCCGATCGCGGGCCCGCCGAGCGACAGGCCGAGCCTGGTCGCGGCGTCCTGGATGCCCATCGCCTCGCCGCGCACCTGCGGCGGGGCGAGCTTGCTGACCGTCTCGGTGGTCGCCGCGAGCGTCGGCGCGCACATCAGGTTCATCGGGATCAGCGCCAGCGCGAGCAGCCACCACGGCTGGATGAACAACCCGACCGGCAACGTCAGCGCCGCGAGCAGGAACACCAGCCAGCCCTGGGAGAGCGACTTGTGCACCGCGCCGTGCACGATCCCGCCGATGAGGGAGGCCACGCACATCGCGATGATCACCATGCCGGTCCATTCGACGTTGCCGGTGTCGCGCAGTGCCGCGATGGCCGCGACCTCGGTGCCGATCAGCACGAACAGCGCGCCGACCGCGATCAGCAGCGTCGAGATGAACTTGCCGCGCAGCCAGCTGCGCATCGGCGGGCGGCCGCCCTCGTCTGACGCGGTCTCGTCCTCGCCGCGGATCGGCGGGTTCATCAGGTAGAGCAGCAGTGACGAGATGCCGAAGGACACGCCGATCGCGGTCAGCATCAGCGTCGACGAGTACTGGGTGACCACGAAGACCGCGGCGGCCGGGCCGAACATGAACGAGATCTCGACCGAGATCGTGTCCAGTGAGAACGCGGTGCGCCGCTTGGTCTCCGGCACCAGCGCCGCGAGCACCTGCCGCGCGATCGACCCTGCCGGCACGGTCAGTATGCCGCCGGGGAGCGCGACGATCACCAGCGCCGGGAACGTCAGATAGGGCGAGACCAGCCAGAACGCGGTGGTGCTGAGCCCGCAGATCACGGTCACCAGCCGCAGCCCGTAGTGGTCGATCAACCTGCCGAGCACCGGCGCCGCGACGGCGTTCCCGAGCGTGATGGCAGCGCCGACCAGCCCGGCCGCGCCGTAGCCCTTACCCAGGTCACCGACCACGTGCAGCGTCATGGTGATGCCCATGGCCGTCATCGGGAGGCGCGCGAAGAAGAACAGCAGCATCGAGCTGCGAACCCCGGGCACGGCGAGCACGCGGCGGTACGGGGTCAGAGGCACATCTCGATCACAGCAAAACCTGGTACGCGCGTGCAACTAATTTTCCGGCTTGGCGGGAGAGATTTTGACAGCTACTCTCATTTGAGAGTTGCTATCGAAAGGGGGCGACTATGACTTCGCCATATCCCCGCCGCTGGTGGGCCTTGGGCGCGCTCAGCGTCGTTTTGATCGTGATCGGCCTCGACCTCACCGTGCTCAGCGTCGCCCTGCCGACGCTCGCGACCGATCTCCACGCCTCGACCACACAGCTGCAGTGGTTCTCGAACGCCTACACGCTCGTGCTCGCCGCGCTGCTGCTCCCGGCGGGCCTGCTCGGTGACCGGCTCGGCCAGAAACGCCTGCTCATGGGCGCGCTCGCGGTGTTCGGCGGCGCGTCCGTGTGGTGCGCCTTCGCGGCTTCACCCGGCCAGCTGATCGCCGCCCGCGCCGCGCTGGGGGTCGGCGCGGCCTTCCTGATCCCGCTGTCGATGTCGCTGGTCACGGTGCTGTTCCCGCCGCAAGAGCGGCCCAAGGCGTTGACCATCTGGGTGATGGCCAACTCGCTGGGCATCCCGCTCGGCCCGGTGCTCGGCGGCTGGCTGCTGGACAACTTCGCCTGGGGCTCGGTGTTCCTCATCAACGTGCCGCTGGTGCTGATCGGGCTGGTCTCGGTGGTCTTCCTGATCCCGTCGCTGCGCGGCTCGGGCGCCGGGCAGATCGACCTGGCCGGCATCGCGCTGTCGAGCGCCGGGCTGGTCGCGGTGACCTACGGGTTCGTGCGGATCGGCGAGACGAGCTGGTCGGACGGGCTGTCCTGGCTCGCGGTCGCGGCGGGCGCGCTCCTGCTGGCGGCGTTCGGGTTCTGGCAGGGGCGGGTCCGCGCGCCGCTGGTCGACGTCGCGCTGTTCCGGTCCCGCGAGTTCACCTGGGGCGCGCTGCTGGCGACGGTCTCGTCCTTCGCGATGATGGGCCTGATCTTCGTGCTGCCGCAGCTGTTCCAGGCGGTCGAGGGCGCGGGCGCGCTGGTCACCGGCCTGCGGCTGCTGCCGATCATCGGCGGCCTGCTGGTCGGCGCGAAGGTCGCCGAGCGGCTGGTCGCGCAGGCGGGTCCGCGCGGCATCGTCATCGTCGGCTTCGTGCTGATGACCGGCGGTTTCGTGCTCGGCGCGACCACGTCGGCCGCCGACGGCTACGGCTTCGTGGCGGCTTGGGAAACGCTGATCGGACTGAGCCTCGGCTTCACCATGCCGACGGTCACGGCCATGGCGATGAACGCGATGAGCGACGCCCGCGCGGGCTCCGGCTCGGCGATGATCCAGGCGTTGCGCCAGGTCGGCGGCACCATCGGCGTCGCGGTGCTCGGCACCGTGCTCAACTCCGGCTACCGCGACGCCGTCGACGTCACCGGCTTGCCGGGACCGGTCGCCGAGGCCGTGCGCGGGAGCGCGTCGGGCGCGGCCGCCGTCGCGCAGCAGCTGAACTCGCCGGATCTGCTGGCTTCCGCACGCGACGCCTTCGTGTCCGGGATGGACGCGACGCTGTGGACTTCCGCGGGTTTCGGCGCGCTGGGGATCCTGCTGTCGGTGGTGTTCCTGCCGCGCGAGGTGAAGGAGACGGCAGAATCGGGTCATGACCTCGTCGCGCTCTGAGCAGCCTGTGGGCCTACGCGAACGGAAGAAGGCCAAGACGCGCGCCGCGATCCAGCGGCACGCGTTGCGGCTCTTCCGCGAGCAGGGATACGCGGCGACCACCGTCGACCAGATCGCCGAGGCGGCGGAGATCTCGCAGAGCACCTTCTTCCGCTACTTCCCGACCAAAGAGGACACCGTGCTCTACGACGGCCTCGACCCGGTGCTCATGCGCGTGTTCGCCGAGCAGCCGCCGGAGCTGTCGCCGACCGCGGCGATCCGGAGCACGATGCGGCAGGTGTTCGACAGCCTCGCAGGCGAGGACTGGCAGGTCGAGCAGGACCGGCAGCGGCTCACCTTCGAGGTCCCCGAGCTGCGCGCCCGCGCGATGTCGCAGTTCGCCGACGGGATCACCATGCTCGCCGAGGGCGCCGCGGCCAGGCTCGGGCGCTCGCCGGACGACTTCGAGGTACGCAACTGGGCGGGCGCGATCATCGGCGTCATCCTGGCCGCGATGATGGACCGCCAAGACGACGGTTACGTGCGGCTCGAAGAGGCGTTAAGCCATCTCGAAGCAGGTCTGCCGCTGTAAGTAACCTGGAGTACTCCCACCACGAGGTAAGCGGGCCCGCCATATGTCGACATATGGCGGGCCGCGCTGCGTCTGGTGGGAATGAAGATGTTTCATGCGACTGGTGGTGCGTCGGTGGGGGACCCCCACCCGTCTGGAGCAGTCTCGACACGCCGTCCTGCGGAGTGACGCGGCCGAAACCTGGCTCATTGCATTCGTAAGAGTGAGCGGATTTGCCCTAAAGCGTGACGCGGTGACGGAGCGCGTTTTTTGACCTCGATCAAGTTGATCTTCCGAGGTAAGGGCAAGATCAACTTGTTAATCAATTGAGGTCAATCCCTCCAGCTTCGAATCCGGCACGTAAGGGTTAGAAAGCGTCCCCAATCGGTGATCGGCTGGTGATTCTCCGACACGGCGAGTACGCATTACCCCGTTGGGTCCATGAGGCCAGGAGGTTAGGAATGAAAGGCAAATTTGCCCGAACGATTGCGGTCATCGCGACCGGCAGTCTGCTGGCGGTGGCCTCGGGCGGGATGGCTGTCGCAAGCCCGGTCGGTGGCCACGGGTCGTCGACCACCGAGGCGGCTTTCGCTCAGGTTCTGAAGCAACGGGACGATCTCACGAAGATCGCCTACGCCGGAGACGTCGCAGGCACGAAGAGTCAGCTCAAGAAGCTCACTCCGCTGCTGGCCGACCTCGCCGCGGGTAAGAAGTACGCGATCCAGGTGGAGTCACAGGACCTCGCGGTCGACGCGAAGGCCCGCTCCGTCGAGGTCAGCCGGGTGCTGACGACGCCGGGCGCGACGCCGCGCCAGCTGCCGCCGCTGCCGGACGTCGGCGCGCTGATCCCTGACCTGCCGCCGCCGCTGAGCGTGGTCAGTGACCTGCTCAAGACGCTGCTGAACGCGCTGACGGGCTTGCTGTCGAGCCTGCTCAAGGCGCTCCCGATTCCGCTCCCGCTGCCTGCGCTGCCCCTGCCGGGCGTGCCGACGCCGGCGCTTCCGGTTCCGCTGCCCACGCCGTAGCGGAACCCGAATCGGGGGAGCCCGAGGCCGGTGCGGAAAGGAGCCGCACCGGCCTCGGGTTTTCTCATGCTATTCCTTGCTCAGGCCGAGCCTGAGCGCGCCCGCCGCTTCGGAAACCGCCTCGCGGAATCGCGTGCCGACGCCGAGGAAATTGACGTAACCGTGAATGAGATCGTCCTGACGGCTCAATGCGACGGAAACGCCGGCGTCTTGAAGCTTTTTCGCATAAGCCTCACCCTCGTCGCGCAGCGGGTCGAATCCGGCGGTCGCGATATAAGCGGGCGGTAATCCGGAAACGTCGTCGGCGAGCAGCGGGGAAGCGAGCGGATCGGTCTCGTCGGCCTGGTAGTGGCCGCTGAACCAGTCCATGCTCTCGTCGGTGAGGAAGAAGCCGATCCCGAAGATCTCCCGCGACCGCCGCCGTGTCGAGAAGTCCGTGGCCGGGTAGAACAGCAGCTGGAACTTCGGCGCCGGGCCACCGCGCCGCGTGGTCACCTGCGAGACGACCGCCGCGAGATTGCCGCCCGCGCTGTCGCCGCCGACCGCGATCCTCGCCGGATCCGCGCCGAGCTCACTCGCCTTGGCGTGCGCGTAGTCGAACGCGGCGACACAGTCTTCCGGCGCGGCGGGCCACGGATGGTCCGGCGCGAGCCGGTATTCGACCGACAGCACCCGCACGCCCGCGTGCTTCGCCAGGAACCGCGTGGTGTTGTCATGGCTGTCGCGGTCGCCGATCACCCAGCCGCCGCCGTGGAAGTAGACGAGCAGGCCGGACGGTTCCGCCAGCCCGGCAGGCGTGTACAGCGTGGCCGGGATGTCGCCGCCGGGCCCGGGGATCTTCAGCTCGCGCGTCGACATCGGACCGATCGGCTTGCCGCTGACCAGGTGCCTGGCCGCGGCGAGGTTCGTCCTGGACTCCCCGACGTCGCCGTTGGACAGCTCGGCTCCGCTCAATTGCTGAAGCCGAAGCAGCAATTGAGCGTCGAGTGCGAGCTCCTGGCCGTCCAGCCGGACCGGTTTGCCCGCGATGAGCCTGCGCAGCGGCTTCGGCAGGCCGTAGATGACCTGCGACAACGCGGCTTGGACCCGGATCTGCACTGGAATGGCCATCCCTGGAGGTTACTTGTGAGTAGGTATCGGCGCCAGGTGTGACACAGGACTCCGTCCCAAACCCTGGTCCTCCAGTTAAGTGGAGGGGTTAGCCTCGAAGGCGTGAGTTCTACAGCGGCGGTCAAGGTGCTCGGTATCGGTGGTTCGCTTCGCGACGGTTCGCAGTCGGAGCGGGCCCTACAGATCGCGCTCGCCGGTGCCGAAGAGGCTGGCGCCCGGACGAGCCTCATCACCGGCCCGGAACTCGTGCTGCCGTTCTACGACTCGGCCATCCCCGAGCGCACCGAGAACGCCGAGCGGCTGATCGAGGCCGTGCGTGGCGCCGACGGCATCATCGTCGTCTCGCCCGGCTACCACGGCGCGCTGTCCGGCTTGGTCAAGAACGCGCTGGACTACATCGAAGACCTGCGTGACGACCAGCGCCCGTATCTCGACGGCCGCGCGGTCGGGCTCGCCGCGGTCGCGTTCGGCTGGCAGGCCGCGGTGACCACGCTCGAGCAGCTCCGCACGATCACGCACGCGCTGCGCGGCTGGCCGACCCCGCTCGGCGGCTCGGTCAACACGGCCGAGGTCAAGTTCGACGAAGCGGGCGGCGCGTCGGAGGAGAAGGTCGTGCGGACGCTGCGGCTGATCGGCCGTCAGGTGACCGAGTTCGCTCAGCGGAACGTGCGCGACTAAGTCACCGCGTATTCCGTCAAGTGACGCCTGCCATGTGGTGGTAATGCTTCACGTGTCCGTGATGTTGTTACCGGCGTGACGCTCAATGGGGCGTGTCTGACATGGAGGTAGGCAAGAAATGACGCAGGCGATCTACACCGCGGTGGCGACGGCGACCGGCGAAGGACGCAACGGCGAGGTGACGTCGTCCGACGGCGTCATCGACGAGTCGCTGGCGATCCCCAAGGAGATGGGCGGCCCCGGCGGGGACAAGACGAACCCCGAGCAGCTCTTCGCCGCCGGTTACTCGGCCTGTTTCCTGAGCGCGGTCCAGATGGTCGCCCGCGTCGGCAAGGTCAAGATCGAGCAGACCTCGGTCACCGCCGAGGTCGGCGTGTTCAAGCAGGGCGAGGGCTTCGGTCTCGGTGTCGACCTCAAGGTCAACCTGCCCGGCCTGGAGCAGGCCGCCGCCGACCAGCTGGTCGAGCAGGCGCACAAGGTCTGCCCGTACTCGAACGCGACCCGCGGCAACATCGAGGTCAACCTCACCGTCACCGTCTGAGTTCTTTCCTTCGCGAGGCCACTCCGCCGGCACGGGCGGGGTGGCCTTCGTCGTACTACCGTCGAGATCATGGCTCTGCACGAGGGAAAGCAGCCCGCTCCGCACGGCGGGATGAATCCGCTGTACGTCGACAACCCGGCGCTGGCCGCCGGCGTCACGCTGCCGCACACCCGGCTCGGCGACGATCCGCTGCCCGCCGACACGGCACTGCGGCTGGTGCGCGACGAGCTGATGCTCGACGGCAACGCCCGGCTCAACCTCGCCACCTTCGTCACCACGTGGATGGAGCCGGAGGCCGATCGGCTGATGGCCGAATGCGTCGACAAGAACATGATCGACAAGGACGAGTACCCGCAGACGGCCGAGCTGGAGCGCCGCTGCGTGACCATCCTCGCCGACCTGTGGAACGCGCCGGATCCGACCGCGGTGATGGGCTGCTCGACCACGGGGTCGTCCGAGGCCTGCATGCTCGCGGGCATGGCGTTCAAGCGCCGCTGGTCCAAGCTCGGGCGGACGGGGCGGCCGAACCTGGTGATGGGCGCCAACGTCCAGGTGTGCTGGGAGAAGTTCTGCGAGTACTGGGAGGTCGAGCCGCGGCTCGTGCCGATGGACGGCGACCGCTTCCACCTCACGGCCGACGAGGCGGTCGCGCGCTGCGACGAGAACACGATCGGCGTCGTCGCCATCCTCGGCTCGACCTTCGACGGCAGCTACGAGCCCGTCGCCGAGATCACGGCCGCGCTGGACGCGCTGCAGGAGCGGACCGGGCTGGACATCCCCGTGCACGTCGACGGCGCTTCCGGGGCGATGATCGCGCCGTTCCTCGATCCGGACCTGGTGTGGGACTTCCGGCTGCCGAGGGTGGCGTCGATCAACACCTCGGGACACAAGTACGGCCTGGTCTACCCGGGTGTCGGCTGGGCGATCTGGCGCGACAAGGCGGCGCTGCCGGAGGAGCTGGTGTTCAACGTCAACTACCTCGGTGGCGACATGCCGACATTCGCGCTGAACTTCTCGCGCCCCGGCGCCGAGGTGGCCGCGCAGTACTACACCTTCGTCCGGCTCGGGCGCGACGGTTTCCGCGCCGTGCAACAGGCTTCGCGTGACGTCGCGACGTACCTGGCGACCGGGATCGAGGCGCTGGGACCGTTCACATTGCTCACGCGGGGCGACCAGCTGCCGGTGTTCGCCTTCACGGTCAAGCCGGATGCCGGCTACACGGTGTTCGACGTGTCGCGGCGGCTGCGCGAGCGTGGGTGGCTGGTGCCCGCGTACACGTTCCCGGAGAACCGGACGGACCTCGCGGTGCTGCGGATCGTGGTGCGCAACGGCTTCACCCGCGACCTCGCCGACCTGCTGCTCGCCGATCTCGGCCGGGCGGTGTCGGAGGGCATTGTGACGGCACCCGCGAGCGGTACCGCCTTCCACCATTGATGGGTTAGGCCCGCCCGTCTCCCACCGCCACTCTCAACCGAGGCGCTTCGCGCCGCTGTATCTTCCAAGCATGGGAGTAGCCCGCGATGAGCGCCGCGCGTTGTGTGACCTGTTCGAAGAGCTGGGCCCGGACGCGCCGACGTTGTGCGAAGGCTGGACGACCCGCGACCTCGCGGCCCACCTGGTGGTCCGCGAGCACCGCGTCGACGCCGCACCCGGCATCATCCTGCCCGCGCTCGCCAAGCACACCGAGCGCGTCCAGAACGACTACGCCCAGCGGCCATGGGCCGAGCTGGTCTCGACCGTCCGCTCCGGCCCGCCCTGGTACTGGCCGACCTCGTTCGGCGCGCTCGACGAGCTGACGAACACCGCGGAGTTCCTCGTCCACCACGAAGACGTTCGCCGCGCCCAGCCCGACTGGGCCCCGCGCCCCGCCGACACCTCGCGCGACAAAGCCGCCTGGGCCTCGGTGAAGCAGTCGGCGAAGATGTTCTACCGCCGCAGCGGCGTCGGCGTGACTTTGCGAACCCCGGGCGGCCAGTCGGTGATCGCGCACGGCAACGGCGAGGCGGTGTCCGTACTGGGCGAGCCGATGGACCTGCTGCTGTACTCGTTCGGCCGCTCCGCGGTCCGGCTTTCCTTCGAGGGCACGGAATCCGCGATCGCGACCCTGCAGGACGCCTCGCGCGGCCTCTGACCCGGGCTCCTTCGTTGTGAACGCCCCGTTCACAACCTTGAGCGTTGCGAACGCCACTTTCACAACGTTCACGCCGCGAGGCGGCCCCGCGATGTCGCTTTCGCCCGACTTTTGGGGCGGCGTGGTTGGAACGAGCGTGGCTTATGTGCCGCTCAGCGTTATGAACGTGGCTTTTGTGCGTTCAGATGACCCGAGCCTCGGCCTAGGTCCCTTTTGCTTGGCTGAGCACTGAAACAAGGGTGGCCCTTGTGTGGCTAGAGGTGACAAGGGCCGCCCTTGTCACCTCGCGCAGCCCCGCCGTCCGGGGCAGCCCGCGAAACCGGCCGAAAATTCGGGCCACCCTAAGTAACACACCCCCCACCCGCCCTGGGGGCTCCGCCCTGCAACAGTCTACCGACCGTCACCGACAGAACCCCCAGATCCGGCGAGTTATCCACAGGGTCACCCGATTGTGGATAACACCTGTGGAAGGTTCAACTACTTAGCGCAATCCCAAGGCGCGCAACGCAAACCCGACCTCGATCGAGGTCTGCTTGATCGTCTCGGCGATCACCAGCGAGCCGTGGCCGGCGTCGTAGCGGTAGAACTCGAAAGTCGCGTCGCGGGCCGCGAGACGGCTCAAGTAGTTCTCGATCTGGCGGATCGGGCAGCGCGGGTCGTTGTCGCCCGCGAGCACGAGTACCGGCGCGGTCACCGCGTCGACGTAAGTGATCGGCGAGCATTCCTTGTACACCGCGGGCACGGTCTCCGGCGAGCCGCCGAACAGCGCGCGGTCGAACGAGCGCAGCTGCTCCATTTCGTCCTCGTACGCGGCGACGTAGTCCGCCACCGGAACGCCCGCGATCCCCGCCGCCCACCGCTCCGGCTGGGTGCCCAAGGCGAGCAACGACAAATAGCCGCCCCAGGAAGCTCCGTTCACGACGCACTGCGAAGCCGACGCGAGTCCACTTTGGACAGCCCAGTCGTGCACGGCGGCTACGTCTTCGAGTTCGGTCAGGCCGGGGCGGCCTTCGATGGCGTCACGCCACGCCGAGCCGTACCCGGTCGAGCCGCGGTAGTTGACCTCCACGACCGCGAAGCCGGCGTCGAGCCACAGCGCGCGGTAAGCCGAGAAGCGGTCTTCGTCGGCCGCGTGCGGACCGCCGTGCAGTGAGAAGACCGTCGGCAGCGGGCCTTCCGGCGCGTCGGCCGGGCGTGAGACGAGCGCGTGGATCTGCCCGCCGACGCCGTCCACGAACGCGTCCGTCATCGGCGAAGAGCCCGGCGCCTGGTCGCCCGGCGGCTCCAGCAGCACGGTGTCGGTGCCGTCGTCGGCGCGCACGCGGATCGCGGGCGGATGGGCCGCGTTCGACCAGCCGTATTCGACGGTGCCGTCCGGGCGCACGCCCGCGCCGCCGATCCGGCCGGGCGGAGTGTCCAAAGAGGACAGTGTGCCGGACGCGAGATCGTACCGGTGCAGCGAGCTGCGGCCCTGGTGGAAATGCGCGACCAGCAGCGCGTCGGCCCGCGGGTACCAGCCCGCGGCGACCTCGCCGGGCAGGTCGAGCGAGATCTCGGTCTCGGTGTCCGCTTCGACGTCCCAGATCAGCAGCTCCTCGCGCCCCCGCCGCTCGTGCAGCACGAGCAGCCTGGCGTCCCCGCGCAACGGCGAGAACTCCAGCGCGGAAAGTCCCTTGCCCTCGCCGTCGCACTTGTCCGCGACGACGGCGAAATCGCCGGTCTTCAGCACCCGCAGCGCCGGGTGCCGCGAGTCGCCGTGCTCGGAATGCGAGATCACCAGCAGCCGCTCGTCGCGCGACATCGCCGCGATCCCCGCGTCGTCCTCATTCGAATAGAACAGCTTGGTCTCGCCGTTCGCGTGCGTGAACAGCTTGCTGCCATCGTCGGTCGAGACACCGACCGCGATCACCGAGTCGCCGATCTCCAGCCCGGCCGGATAGCCGTCGTGCACGTCGGGGATCGCGGGCGTGGCCTCGGCGCCGCCCGCGAACGGCTCACGGACCCAGGAGCCGAACTCGTCGCCGTCGGTGTCGTTGAACCACCAGATCCACTGCCCGTCCGGCGACGGCACGGCGTGCATGGTGCCGTTCGGCCGGTCGGTGACGCGGCGGTGCTCTCCGGTCGCGCGGTCCCAGGCGTAGACCTCCCAGACGCCACTGGCGTTGGAGACGTAGATGTTCGCGTCCGGTGCGTCGATCGCCCAGTCCGGGACCGAGATCCGCGACGCGTGGAACCGCGCGCGCCAGCGGCTTTCGGCCGCTGCGTCGTCGAAGAGGCGGTCCGGGACGGCCGCGGCCGGAAACTGGGGTGCCGATTGCGTGCTCACCCCTCGATCCTGCCACCTCTGAGCCGTACTGTGTGCGGGGTGCTGGAGGGTTACGCGCCGGGCTACGCGCAGGACGCGATTTCGATGATGGCCGCGCGCCGCGCCGGTGACCGCGCCGCCTTCGTCATGCCCCACCTCGGCCCCGCCGTCACGCTGCTCGACGTCGGCTGCGGTCCGGGCAGCATCACCACCGGCCTGCTGCCTGCCGGCCGGGTCATCGCGGTCGACACCGAGCCGTCGCAGCTCGTGTACGCCCGCCGCAAGCATCCAAGATCCAAAGTAGAGTTCCTCGCCGCGTCGGCGTACGCGCTGCCACTGGCGGATTCCAGCGTCGATGTCGTCTTCGCGCATGCGCTGTTCGAGCATCTCTCGGATCCGGCGAGCGCGCTGGCCGAGTTCAGGCGGGTGCTGCGCACCGGCGGCACGCTCGCACTGTCCACTTCGGACTGGAGCAGGGCCAAACTTCGCCCGAAGACAGCGAATGTGGACGCCGCGTTACGCGGGCACTACCTGTTGCGCCGCCGCGCGGGCGGCGACCCGTTCGCGGGAAAGCATCTCCCGGGGCGAGTGCAGCAGGCCGGTTTCACCGACGTGCGCACGCACACCCGTTATCGCGTCGACCAGTCCTACAAGGACCTGGCCAACTACGTCGAGCAGCGCCTGATCGCCGCGTTGGAGCAGGACACCCCCGACCGCGACCAGCTCGCCAGCGCCGCGCGCTCGGCGTGGACGTGGTCGCGCGGCCCGTCCGGCGACTTCACCCAGTGCTGGGTGGAAGTGCTCGCCACAAAATGACCGCGGATATGAAAAGCGGGCGACCAGTGAACTGATCGCCCGCTTCGCGTCGGGGTGGCGGGATTCGAACCCACGACCTCCTCGACCCGAACGAGGCACGCTACCAAGCTGCGCCACACCCCGGCTTACTGATTTGGAGCGGCAGGCCGCTCCTCGGGTCGTTGAGAAGTCTAGCGGACGGCTTTTCGGAGCTGACGTGGGGTGGTCTGGGGAGCTTTGTCCCTGGCCACCAGGGTCAGCAGGGTCGCTTCCGGCGGGCAAGCGAACCGCACCGGCGCGAACGGCGAGGTGCCCAGCCCGGCCGAGACGTGCAGCCACATGTGAGCACCCCAGCGGGACGCGCCGCGCGCACGGGTGCGGTCGAGGTCGCAGTTGGTCACCAGCGCCCCATATCCGGGGACCCGCAGCTGGCCACCGTGCGTGTGCCCGGCCATGACCAGGTCGTAGCCGTCGGCGGCGAAGGTGTCGAGCACGCGCGGCTCGGGCGAGTGCGTGACGCCGAGGCGCAGCGTCGCCGTGCGGTCGGCTGGCCCGGAGATGTCGGTGTAGCGGTCGCGGCGCAGGTGCGGGTCGTCGACGCCCGCGCAGAAGATGTCCTGGCCTGCCACCTCGACCGTGCGCCGGACGTGGGTGAGGTCCACCCAGCCGTGCTCGATGAACGCGGCGCGCAGGTCGCGCCAGGGCAGGTGCTCGCCGTGAATGCGCTTCTTGCTGCCCTTGGGCATCAGGTAGCGCGCGGGGTTCTTCGGCTTGGGCGCGTAGTAGTCGTTGCTGCCGAAGACGAACACGCCCGGCCGGTCCAGCAGCGGGCCGAGCGCGCGCAGCACGGACGGCACGGCCTGGTGATGCGAGAGGTTGTCGCCGGTGTTGACGACGAAATCGGGGTCCAGCTCGTCGAGCGCGGCCACCCACCGCTGCTTCGACACGTGCCCGGGCAGCATGTGGAGATCGGACACGTGCAGCACCTTGATCGGCCGGGAGCCCGGGTTCAGCACGGGCAGCTCGGCGGTGCGCAAGGTCCAGTGCCTGCGCTCGATCCCGGCGGCGTAACCGAGCGTGGCCGCGCCTAAGGCGACCGTTCCCACTGCTAGGCGTTTTACCGTAGATCCTTTGTCACTCTGCGTGCTCACGGGATACAGGATACGTGCTCGCTTCTGGAAAGTCCGAAAGCCTCTTTTGGAAGGTGTGATCTTCCAAAAGAGGCTTTCGGGGTTTCGTCGGTTCAGCGGGTGTACTGCGGGTCCTCCGCGGGCAGCGGCTCGATGGGCTGGCCCTCCAGGATCTTCGTCATGGCCTGGAACCAGGTCCGCGCCGGGACCTTGCCGCCGTACATGTTGCCGCTGAGTGTCTTGGTCGCGGTCGCGCCACCGGGTCCGCCGTCGGTGATACCGCCGTTGGGGAAGTCGGGGCGGAAAATCATCGCCGCACCGGCCAGTTGCGGGGTCGCCGCGACGAAGGTCGCCGAGCCGTTGTTCTGGGTGGTGCCGGTCTTGCCGATCATCGGCCGGTTCCAGCCGAACTGGCCCGCCGCGCCCGCCGAGGTGCCGCCGCCCTGGTCGTCCTTGCTCATGCCGACCGCGAGTGTGTTCGCGAGACCTTCGGGGATCACCTGCTCGCAGGCGGCCTCCTTGATCTCCTTCGGCTGGCCGGAGCGGTCGGTGACCGACTTGATCGGGGTCGGCGGGCACCACTTGCCACCGCTCATGATCGTCGCCGCCACGTTGGCGAGTTCGAGGCCGCTGACCGGGCTCACACCGAGGGTGAACGCGCCCGCGCCAGGGTAACCCGCCTTCGGGCCGTAGAACTGGCTCTGGGGCTGGTTCTTGTTCGGGTCGTCGGACTTCGGGTCGACCGGGCCGCCATTGGCGTTGCTGGCCATGGTCTCACGCAGGCCGAGCTTGCTGGCCATCTCCAGCACCGGAGCCATGCCGACCTTTTCTTCAAGGATTACGAAACCGGTGTTGGGCGAAGTGGCGAGTGCCTGCTGCAACGACATCTGCTGCGCGTAGCCCTCACCGGCGTTCTTCAAGCAGTACCACCGGGTTTTGCCCTTGAAGAACGGGCAGGCCGGGTTGTCCGAACCGACGAACACATTGGACACATGGAAACTCGGTGTTTCGATCGTGCTGTAGATACCGGTGACGTGCTTGTCGAGCGCGGCGGCCGAGGTGAAGATCTTGTAGCTCGACCCGGCGCCTGAAACGTTCCACACGCCCGAAGGCAGTGTGTACGTCGTCTGGCCCTTGTCTTTTTCGTTGCCGTAGTCCCGGTTCGCGGCCAGCGCTACTACTTCATGCCGGTCCGTTCCCGGTTTCACCAGTGAAAGCGTGTTCGCGATGTTCGGCTGGTTCTTGGCGACCTGGCCTTCCGCAGCCTCTTTCGCCGCGTCGGTGGCGCGCGGGTCCAAAGTGGTCTTGATGGTGTAGCCGCCGGTCTTGATGTCGTCTTCGGTCATCCCGGCCTTGAGCAAGTACTCATAGGCGTACTGGCAGAAGAAGCCTTCCTTCGGCCCGGCGCCGACGCAGTTCGAGGCCGGCTTCTGGGGCTGGCCTTCGACCACGCCGAGTCCCTCGGCCTTGAACTTCTCCGCGTCCGCCTTGGCCAGCTTCTGGTTCTCCACCATGCGGTCCAGCACCAGGTTCCGGCGCTGCAGCGCCTTGTCCGGGTGGTTCCACGGGTCGAAGATGGCCGGGTTGTTGACCAGCCCGGCGAGCAGCGCGGCCTGCGGGACGGTGAGTGCTTCCGGCGTGGTGTCGAAGTACGCGTGCGCGGCCGCGCCGATGCCGTAGATCTGGCGGGAGAACTCGACGATGTTGAGGTAGCCCGCGAGGATCTGCGGCTTGGTCATCTTCGTCTCGAGCTGGATCGCGATCCGCGCTTCCTTGAGCTTGCGCGCGATCGACGCCTCCTGCGCCTTCTGCTGGCCGATCTTGTTGCCGCGGTAGACGATGTTGATCAGGTAGTTCTTGACGTACTGCTGGGTCAGCGTCGAGGCGCCCTGCTGGTCGCCGCCCGCGGTGTTGCTGACCGCGGCGCGCAGCGTGCCCGTCCAGTCGACGCCGTGGTGGTCGTAGAACCGCTTGTCCTCGGTCGAGACCAGCGCCCACTGCATCGCCGGGTTGATCTGGTTCTCGGTCACCGGCAGCCGGTACTGGTCGTACAGCGTCGCGATCGCCTTGCCGTCGGCGTCTGTGACAGTGGTCACAAGGGGTGGGGGTATGTCGGCGAGGTCGGACGAGGTCCGGTCGACCGTCTCACTCGCCTGGTTCGACATGACCCCCGCGGCGCCCACGACCGGGAACAACACACCGGCGACGAGGACACCCGCCAGTATGCAAAGACCGAGCAGTTTCAGCAGACCGTCCGTTTTCCGCACGTGATCAGGGTACGCGGAGGCGGTTAGGCCACGGTGACCTCGTGCCACCACCAGGTCCATTCCAGTGACAAAAGCGACCCCGTGTGGTCACCAGTGGTAACGAAAGGCATTCTAGGGCTGGCGGATGGAACCGAGGGACCTTACAGTCCGTCAACGTCTCACGAAGAGAAGCCAGCGACCGGGTGATCAACCTGGTACTGGCACTCCGGCACCGGGGAGGTGCTGGTTTCACCGACGTGAGCAGAGTAGACGCGCTCGCGGGGGCTTGAGCGGCATTTGCCCCTGTTGGTGTGTCGACACCAGGTAGGGAGCTGGGGGTATGGAAACCAACCAGTCGAGCTGGCGAATCGACGCCTCGTGCCGGGACGCTGACCCGGACGGGCTGTTCGTTCGCGGTGCGGAGCAGAACCGGGCGAAAAGCGTGTGCATGGGCTGCCCGGTCCGCACGGAATGTCTCGCTGAAGCACTCGACAATCGAATCAGTTTCGGGGTCTGGGGCGGCATGACCGAACGCGAGCGGCGCGCGCTGCTGCGTCGCCGTCCCGACGTCATCAACTGGCGTGACCTGCTCGAATCGGCCAAGAGAGAAGCGGATGAGCGTGAGGGTCGCGTCGTCCGCGTTTCGTAATTACTAATAATAAAGACGAGGGGGGAGCGTGAGCGGGATTCCCGCTTACGCTCCTGACAGCCGGTCTCCGATGTCACGGAGCCCGGCTATGTCGTGAACGTCGCTGGGGAGCGCGGGTACGCGGACCAGCGGCACTTCCGGGTGCGCGCGGGTGAACCTCGCGAGCAGCCGGGACTCCCGCTCGGCCAGTGCCACCCGGTCGGCGTGCAGCCGCAGCACGGCCACGGCCAGCGGGGCGTTCGTGCCGCCCTTTTCCAGCGAGTCGGCCGCGGCGGTCGCCTCGCCGGACGAGAGCGGCGCCAGCACCGGGTGCGTCCGGTTCGCGACGAGCCCGGCCAGTGGCATGGCCTCGTCCGAAAGCCGTTCGACGAAGTAGCTCGCCTCGCGCAGCGCGTCCGGCTCCGGGGCGGCGACCACGATGAACGACGTGCCCTCGGACCGCAGCAGCTCCGCGGTCTTGCGCGCCCGCTCGCGGAAACCGCCGAACATGCTGTCGAATGCCTGCATGAACGCCGACGCGTCGGCCAGCAGCTGGCCGCCGATGATCGTCGAAACGGCCTTGGCGAACATGGTGAATCCGGCGGTGACCACCTTGCGCAGACCCCAGCCGCTGGCCTTCGCCGGGCCGGTGAGCAGCCGGATCATCCGGCCGTCGAGCGCGCTCGAAAGCCGGGTCGGCGCGTCGAGGAAGTCCAGCGCGGACCGGCTCGGCGGGGTGTCGACGATGATCAGGTCCCACTCGTCGGTCGCTGCGAGCTGGCCGAGCTTTTCCATCGCCATGTACTCCTGTGTGCCGGAGAACGACGTGGAAATCGTTTGGTAGAACGGATTCTGCAGCAGCTGCTCGGCGCGTTCCGGGCCGGCGTGCTTGCGGACCATGTCGTCGAACGTGCGACGCATGTCCAGCATCATCGCCCACAGCTCGCCCTTGGGCTCGAACCCGTCGACGCTCACCTGCTTCGGGTGGTTGCCGAGTTCCTTGAGCCCCAGCGCCTGCGCGAGCCTGCGTGCCGGGTCGATGGTGAGCACCACCGTCTGCCGTCCGCGCTCGGCCGCGCGCAACGCCAGCGCGGCCGCGGTCGTCGTCTTGCCGACGCCGCCGGAGCCGCAGCACACAATGACGCGGCTCTTCGGGTCGTCGATCAGTGCGTCGATGTCCAGTTCCATCAGCGCACCCCCTGCTCGGTCAATGCTTCGGCGAGTTCGTACAGCGCGGCGACATCGATGCCATCGGTCAGCTCGGGCAGCTCGAGCGTCGGCAGATCCGCTTCGGCGAGCTGTTCGCGCGCGCGTTGTTCGGCGGCGACGCGGATCGCGTGTTCGACGGTCTCCTCGACGAGCGCGTCGAGCGTCTCGTCCGGCAGCTTCAGTCCGGTCGCGGCGAGCCCGGCGCGGACCCGCGAGGCGTCGACGCGGCCGTCGGCGGCGGCGGTGATCGATCGCGCGGGCAGGCGCGGCGGCCGGACCCGGTTGACCAGCGCCGCACCGGGGCGCAGGTCGGCTCCGTCGAGCTCGGCGACGGCTTCGACGGTCTCGCGGACCGGCATCTCTTCCAGCAGCGTGACCAGATGCACGGCGGTCTCGCCGGAGTGCAGCAGCCGGACGACGCCGTCGGCCTGGCCGCGGATCGGGCCGGTCTTGGCGAGATCGGTGAGCGCCTTCGTCACGTCGAGGAACTTGACCACCCGGCCGGTCGGCGGCGAGTCGACGACGACGGCGTCATAGGTGTGCCTGCCGTCGGACTCGGTGCGGCCGACGCATTCCTTGATCTTCCCGGTGAGCAGGACATCGCGCAGGCCCGGCGCGAGCGTGGTCGCGAACTCGATCGCGCCCATCCGCCGCAGTGTCCGGCCCGCGAACCCCAGGTTGTAGAACATCTCGAAGTACTCGAGCAGCGCCGCTTCGACGTCGATGTGCAGCGCACGCAGCTCGCCGCCGCCCGGCGTCGACGCGATGCGCTGCTCCGCGTACGGCAGCGGCTCGGTGTCGAAGAGCTGCGCGATGCCCTGACGGCCTTCGACCTCGATCAGCAGCACCCGGCGCCCGCTGTGCGCCAGCGCCAGCCCGAGCGCGGCGGCCAAAGTGGTCTTGCCGGTCCCGCCCTTGCCGCTGACGAAATGCAGCCGGGTTCTGGCGAGTTCGTCGGTCCAGCCGGCCAGGGGAGTCGTCACCTCGTCAGCGTAGGTCACCGATCAGCTCGCGAGCATCATGACGCTGACCGCAGCGGCGGCCACCGCGACGATGACCCAGGTCAGCACCCCTGGCAGCACGGTGAGCATCAGCACAGCCGTGAGGATCAGCACGGTCACGCCGATCGCCCCGCCGATCGCGACCTGCCCCGAGCTGCCGGTCCGGTCCCTGACCTTGGCCATCACGATGAGCACGAGGGGCACCCCGACGACACCCCACCCGACCGCGGCCACGACCCGCCAAGCTTCCACGCCCCCACGCTATCGGCCCACCCCAGCGCCCCGCCCGAGGAAAAAAATCCCAATGTGGCATTGGTCAGGTTTCAGGCCGCCAATGTGGCTTTCGTCAGCTCGAAGCTGACGAAAGCCACATTGGGATTTTTTCAGCTGCCCAGTGGGCCTGCGGGGTGGCAGGGGACGGGGCGGGGGTGGGCGGGGTCGAGTGCGTTGAGGACGTGGCCAGCCGCGTTGCGGTCGGCTGCGAGGCCGGCGTGCTCGGCGAAGTCGAGGGGGCAGGTGTCCTGGAGGACGATGTTGCGGACGTTGGGGCCGGTGCCCTTGCCGCTCGTGTACGGGATGACCAGCTCGTCGTAGCGGGTGACGATGTTCGTGTAGGCCACGCCCGGCTGGAACTGGCCGTTGCCGCTCTTCATCTTGGTCAGGAAGTCCGAGCCCTGGAGGAACTCCACGCAGGATCCGCAGAGCGGGTTGAGCAAGGGATCGACCAGCACCTGGCCCCACTTGTAGAGGTGCGAAAGGCCGTAGAGCGTGGTGCCGTCCCACAGTGGTGTCAGCCCGACGTACTTGTCCACTTTGGACGCTCCGCCGAGGAACTTGACGTAGTAGCTGGGCATCACGGTGCCTTCGGAGTGACCGAGGATGCTCACCTTGGCCGCGCCGGTCGCGTCGAGGACCTTGTCGACGAAGCGGGAGAACTCGGCCGCGCTGTCTTCCATGCGGACCAGGCCGCCGGGTTGGTAGACGGGCAGCGGCTCACCGGGAACGCCGTAGGTGAGGGAGAAGACGCAGTAGCCGTTGTTCTTCAGCAGCGGGCTGTAGGTCTGCCAGTTGACGGTCTGGTTGGCGCCGAGGCCGTGCACCAGCACGACCGGGCTCGGGTGCGCCGCGCTGGGGCGGCAGGACCAGTCATTCGCGCCGGGCGGCGGGCCGCCGGGGTTGGCGAGCTGCGCGGGCAGGGCCGCCAGCAGGTTCCATGGCACGGGAAGGGACGCGGCTCGCGCGGCCGGGGTGGAGACCAAGGCCAGCAGGGTGGCCAGGATGACGGCTGATAGGGACTTCACTGTCCGCATGCGCACTCCTACCTACTTGTGAGTAGGTAGGAGTGAAGCACATCACGTTTGAAAGTGCCAGACCACTACTGACGTGGGGCGACGGGTCCCATCGGCACGCAGGGAACGGGCGCGGCGTGCGGCGGGTCGAGTGCGTTGAGGACGTGGCCGAGCGCGTTCGGGTCGACCGGCATGCCGACGTGGTTCACGTGGTCCTCGACGCAGGTGTCCTGCAGGACGATGTTCGTGCCCTCACCCAGTCCGCTGGTGTACGGCACGATGTTCTGGTCGTACATGGTGACGATGTTCGTGTAGGTGACGTCCGGCAGGAAGATCCCGCCGTCTTGCATGCGCGCCAGCAGGTCCGAGCCGGTGAGCACTTCGGGGCAGGCCGCGCAGTTGGTGATCAGGTTGGTCAGCCAACCGAGTCCGAGCGTGCGCAGCAACGCGTACGTGTCCGCCGCGCCCGCGACGTTCGTGCCGTTCCACAATGGAGCGAGACTGATGTAGCGGTTGATTTTCCCGCCGCCGCCCAGGAATTTCGCGTAGTAGGTCGGCAGCAGTGTCCCCTGCGAATAGCCGACGATGTCTACTTTGGACTTCCCGGTGGTGGTGAGCACGCGGTCGATGAACGTCTTCAGCTCGGCCGCGCTGTCCTCGATCGGGGTCAGCCCGCCGACCACGTCGCCGACGACGGGCGCGCCGGGCAGCACGCCGTAGGTGAGCGAGTACGCGCAATAGCCCCGCGAGATCAGCATCGGCCCGAGCATCCGCCAGGTGTAGTCCTTGTTGTCGCCCGTGCCGTGTACCAGCACGACCGGCTCGGGATGCGCTTCGCTCGGACGGCACGACCAGTCGTTGAGCCCGTAGAGGGCGCCTGCGGGTGCCACGGTCGCCAACCCGGCGACCAGCATCAGGACGACAAGTAGTGCGGAGCGGCGCATGGATCTCCCGTGGTCGAAGGACGTCACTCACGAGAGTGGTCCAGATCGACTGTGCCGCCTAGGCCACATCAGGGTGGACCGTGGGTGATATTCGGTCACCCAGAGTGAATTCCGGAACGTCTGTCCGTAGCCCGCCGCGACTTGGCTACGCTCGCGCGTATGAGCGCCACCAAATGGGAGTACGCCACCGTCCCCCTGCTGATCCACGCGACCAAGCAGATTCTCGACCAGTGGGGCGAGGACGGCTGGGAACTCGTCACCGTGCTCCCCAACCCGACCGGTGAGCAGCACGTCGCTTACCTCAAACGAGCCAAGTAACCCGGGAGTCATCGCATGACCTGGAGCGCCCGTCTCGCCGAACTCGGCATCAAGCTGCCCGCCGTGGCCGCGCCGCTGGCCGCCTACGTGCCCGCCGTGAAATCCGGCTCGTACGTGTACACCTCAGGCCAGCTGCCGTTCGTCGACGGCAAGCTGCCCGCGACCGGCAAGGTCGGCGCCGAGGTCAGCCCGGAAGAGGCCAAGGACTACGCGCGCCTGTCGATCCTGAACGCGCTCGCCGCCGTCGACTCGGTCGTCGGCATCGACAACGTCGCGCGCGTGGTCAAGGTCGTCGGGTTCGTCGCCTCCGCCGAGGGCTTCACCGGCCAGCCCGCCGTGATCAACGGGGCGTCCGAGACCCTCGGTGAGATCTTCGGCGACGCGGGCATCCACGCGCGGTCCGCGGTGGGTGTGGCCGAGCTGCCGATCGGCGCGCCAGTGGAAGTCGAGCTCATCGTCGAGGTGAACTGATGGATCCGGACATCGAGCAGTCCTGTCACGAACTGCTGGTACGGCTGGCCGGGCGGCTGCCGGACCAGACGCTCTGGCGCTTCCGCGACTGGCTCGGCGAAGGTGCGATGAGCACACTCGCCAGGACCCTCCCAAGATCTTTGCTTAAGCACAGGATCGACCTGAACCAAACGGAGTACCGGCTGTTAGTCGCCGGTCTCATCCCGCACGGCGCCGACTGGCACCAGGTCAGTTCGACGCTCGGGGTAGACGAGGTCTCCGATACCCGGTACACATTCTCGCTGAGTGCACCCGAATGGGTTAACTCGGTCGATATGGTGTCCGTGGTGCTTCACGCGACGTTGCGTGGACGGCCGGATGTCGGGGAAGTTCGGCAGAGCTGGCGGCACGGTGGTGCCGACGGTATGGGAGGGGCCAAGCGGGTACTGGTGGTCACGGCGCTCAGCGGGCTGCCGAGGCTGACCGGCGAGCTGCAGCGTGTCCTCCGTGTGCTGGGTGACGAAGAGCCCAGCGTCGAGGTCCTGCTCCCGAACATCGAATTACCCGAATACCACCAGTCGGCACTGGCGAGCTCGGAGTTGGTGTGCGTCGGCGCCGTGGACACCGGAAACCGGCTGGTCGCCGCTTAGCGCTCGCGCCTCCAGCGAGCTGGGAGGAGCAGAGCATGGTGGAGGTCAACGAGAACTCCTCGATGGAAGGGTTCTCGGTGCCACTGCGGCTGCACAACCTGTTGCTGGCCCTCGCGGGCCGGATCGACGACACCGCGCTGACCGAAGCGCGTGAGCTGATCGCGCACGCTCACCTCGACGAGGCCGTCGAGCTGGTCACCGGCACGCTCATCGCGGGCCGGATCCCGGTCAACTCCGGTGAGCAGCGCGAACTGGCCCTCGTCCTCGAGATGAGCAGGTCGGACGCCACACTCGTCGACGGCCTGGTCGTCGACGAGTCGGACCGGGACGAGTCGCACCGCTTCACCGGCGACAACGGGCCCGAGTTCGGCGTCGCCGAGGCTTTGGAACGCAGCCTGCAGGTGCTGCCCGATGTGCGCGCGGTGCACGCCGTCTGGCGCACCACGCCTGCCGGCAGCGTGCCCGGCCCGATGCCGCAGCGCATCGTGCTGGTCGAGATCGGACCGGAGGGCAACCCGCCCGCGGTCGCGTTCCGGGTCGACACCGCGTTGCGCCGGGCGGGTATCCGCTCGGTCGTCGAGGTCAGCCCGCCCGGCGCGAAGATGCCCGGCTACCAGAACGCCGCGTGGACCGCGTCGACCCCGGTGTGGGTCACCGGCAGCCCGACGCGTCAGGACTTCCAGCCGTTCGAGTCCAAGCCCTCCCCGGTGGTCAAGCAGAACGACCCGCCGAGCAGGCACGGCCTTCGCGCGGCACCGCCCGTCCAGGTGGCACCGGCGGCACCGGCCGCGCCGGTGACACCGGTGGTGCCGGTCGTCCAGCCGGTGGAGCAGGTACGCGAGACCAGGGCGGAGCGCACTGCCGACCTGACCCCGGAAGAGGTCGCGCAGCTGCGGCGCGCGCTGGCCGAAGATCCGGAGAAGGGCCGCGAGATCGTCTCCGGCAAGCCGAGCCTGCACGAGGTCGTCGAACTGCCCGCGCTGGACTTGGACGACCCGAGCCTGAGCGAGCGCGACCGCGCGCTGCTGCGTGAGCTGCACGCCGAACTCGCCGAGCGCGAGCGCGCCGAGGCGGCGAACATCCGGATGAACGGCGCTTCCCGCTCGGGCGATCAGGGTTGGTCGCCGGCTTAGGTATGTTGCGGTGGTGGAACTGCCGCTGAGCTTCAACATCCCGGTGCGCCCCGATCTTTCGGGGCCACCGGCGACGCCCAAGGACGCCGCGACGGTCATGTTGCTGCGTGACGTCGACGGCGGCGTCGAGGTCTTCCTGCAGCACCGGGTCAAGGGGATGCCGTTCGCGGGTGGCATGACGGTCTTCCCCGGTGGCGGCGTCGACAAGCGTGACGCCGACGCTTCCGTCGCCTGGGCCGGTCCGGCGCCCGCGAAGTGGGCCGAATGGTTCGGCTGTGACGAGTCTCTCGCGCGTGCGCTGGTGTGCGCCGCGGTTCGGGAAACCTTTGAGGAGTCCGGGGTTCTGCTCGCGGGCACCGAGTCGTCCGTGCTCGAGGACACCGCTCAGTACGCGGACGTGCGGCAGGCGCTGGTCAGCCGTGAGCTGTCGCTGGCGGCCTTCTTGGCCGACGCCGGGCTGACCTTGCGCGCGGACCTGTTGCGCCCGTGGGCGAACTGGGTTACGCCCGCCGCGGAACCGCGCCGCTACGACACCCGCTTCTTCGCCGCCGTGCTGCCCGAAGGCCAGCACGCGGACGGGCTGACCTCCGAAGCGGACAGTTCCGGCTGGCAGCGGCCTGCCGAAGCGCTGGCCGACGCCGAGCAGGGCCTGCGCATGCTGATGCCGCCGACCTGGATCACGCTCAACGAGCTGGGCGAGTTCAAGAACGCGGCCGAGGCGCTCGCGTCGCCGCGCGAGATCAGCAAGGTCATGCCCAGCCTGGTCCGTGAGGGCGACAAGGTCCGCGTGATTTTGGAGGGACTGTGAGCTCCCCGACCGCACCGACCCACCCGGCCTACGGAGTGCTCCGCCCGGTCTCGCCGACCGCCTCGGTGCTGCTCGAGAACAACCCGTCCGCGATGACGCTCGATGGCACCAACACCTGGGTGCTGCGGGCGCCGGGCGCGGTCAAGAAGGTGATCGTCGATCCTGGCTACGAGGACGTCGAGCATCTGACCGAGCTGACCAAGCTCGGCGCGATCGAGTTGATCCTGCTCACCCATCACCACCCCGACCACGTCGAAGGCGCGCCCTGGCTCGCCGACCGCGTCGGCGCTCCGGTGCGGGCGTTCTCCGCGGAGCTGTGCCGCGACGGCGAGCCGCTCGTGGACGGCGAGATCGTGCGGGCGGCGGGCCTGGAGATCGAGGTCGTGCACACGCCGGGGCACACGGAGGACTCCGTCTCGCTGCGGATCGGCGACGAGATGCTGACCGGGGACACCATCCTCGGCCGTGGCACCACGGTGCTCTCGGACCTCGGCGACTACCTCCGCACCCTCCGGAAACTGCTCGACGTGCTGCCGGAAGGCGTGCTCGGACTGCCTGGTCACGGCGCTGAGCTGCCGGATCTGCGCGCCACGGTCGCGGAATACCTGGCGCATCGGGAACAGCGGCTCGACCAAGTGCGTTCCGCACTGCGTGAGCTCGGTGACGACGCCACCGCGCGACAGGTCGTCGAGGTCGTCTACGCCGACGTCGACCAGTCGCTGTGGGTGCCGGCCGAGTGGAGTGTGCAGGCGCAGCTGGACTACTTACGAGCGGAGGCGGGCGCGTGAGCGACCTGAAGATCGAGTTCTACTGGCGGCCGGGGTGCGGTTTCTGTTCCGCGCTGCGCCGTCCGCTGATGGCGAGCGGCCTGCCCGTGCAGGAGATCAACATCTGGGAGGACCCGAACGCCGCGGCCCGCGTGCGTGAGATCGCCGACGGCAACGAGACCGTGCCGACCGTGGTCGTCGGGACCTGGTCCGCCGTCAACCCGAGCTTCGGCGAGATCGAGGCGGCCGTCCGCAAGCAGGCGCCCGAGCTTCTCGGCTCGTAGTGGAGTCGTGAGTGTTCCGGCCGGTTAGAACCGGTCAGAACACTCACGACCCACGCTCGTAAGGCCTAGCGGGAGACGATCGGCATCAGGAGATATTTCAGCGCGACCTCCCCTGGGGTGACTTCGCGGAGCACCGTCGCGCGTTTGCCCGGCTGGAACTCGAGCCGGATGTCGCGGTCGGCGAACGGCTGCAACGCGTCGAGCAGGTACTTGGCCTGAAACGACGGCGACGTCCGGCCACCCGAGACGTCCGCCTTCACGAACTCCTCGGCCTCGCCGGTCTGATCATGGGTGCTGGCCAGCCTGACCTGGTTGTCGCCGACCTCCAGCGTCAACGCGCGCAAGCCGTCGGCGAAGAAGCCGACCCGGCGGACGGCCGCGGCCAGCGCGCCCGCGTTCAGCTCCAGGACCGTGTCCACCTGACCGGTCGGAATGGCTTCGGCCGACAGGAAACCGCCGTCGAGCACGGCGGTGCTCGCGACGTTGCCCGACCAGCTCAGTGCGAAGCGGTTCCGGTCCGCGTGCAGCCCGACCGGGCCGCTCGCCTGCTTGCCGAGCTCGCTCAGCAGGGTCGCCGGAACCAGCGCGTCCAGCGGTCCGGAACCGGACAGGACGGGCAGCGACGCGACGGCCATGCGGTAGCGATCCGAGGCCACCAGCTCGAGCCGTCCGCCATCCAGCCGCAGGCGAACTCCGGTGAACACGGGCAGCGTCTCGTCGCGGGAGGCCGTGCCCGCGACCGAGCGCAGCGCATGAGCCAGCAGCGAGCCGTCGGCCTCCGCCACCTTCTCCGGCGGGGTGACGGCGCCGGGATGAAGATCGCGGTCCAGCAAGGGCAAGGCGAACCGTGCGCCCGGGACGCGCACGGCCAGCCGTGAGCCCTCGACGACCAGGCGAACCTGAGGCGCATCGAGCATGCGCACCGTCTCCGCCAGCGCCGCGGCGGGTACGAGCGCCGCGCCGTCGGTGTGCGTTGTCGCGGCGCAGTGCAGCCGGACCGCGCGCTCGTGGTCGTTGCCCGAGAGCGTCAGCCCGGCCGCACCGGCTTCCAGCAGTACTCCGGAGAGCACCGCGTTCCCGTACTTCACCGGCAGCAGCCGGGCCGCCGCCGTGCAGGCTTCGGAAAGCGTCCGGCAGGTCGCTGTGAGATCCATACCACCAAGTTAGGCGGCAGCACCGACAAGTTCGGTCTCCGAGGCCGTGACCTGGGGCCCGAACGGCCGGACCGTGCCGCGCAACTTCCACAGCGCGCCCGCGACGAGCAGGCCCGCGACACCGGCAGCGAGGAACGCCGAGCCCGGCCCGTGGTGCTCGACCAGGTAGCCGCTGATCGACTGGCCGAACGCCAGGCCCAGCGTCACCGCGGTCAGCACCCAGCCGAACGCCTCGGCCGCGGTGCCCTTCGGCGCCACGACCTCGATCATCGTCGAGTGCGTCGCGGACTGCGGGGTGATCAGCGCGCCCGCGAACAGCATGCCGATCGCCAGCGTCCAGAGGTTCGACGGCAGCGCGAGCAGCGCCACCAGCACGGCGAACACGCCGAGCAGCACCGGCAGCCGCTGGCCGATCGGGGTCGGGAACGGCCGCATGCTGTACGCGACACCGAACGCGACCGAGCTGATCGACCAGGCCGAAAGCAGCAGGCCACCCATGGCGGGGAAGCCGGCGAGCGTCGCCGACGCCGGGACCGCGACCTCGACGAAGCCGATCACGATGCCGAAGCCCAGCACCGCCAGCGCGAGCGTGCGCATACCGGGGCTGGCGAGCGCGCCGAGCATGCTGCGGTGCGTCTTCTCGGCCGCCTTCCAGCTACGTACCTTGGGGCTCAGCGCGAACAGGATCGTGCCGAGCACCTGGACGCCGGAACCGATGATCATGCCGGTGCCCGCCCACGGCGCCGCCACCAGCAGACCGGCGAAACCCGGTCCGAGCACGAAGAAGACCTCCATGCTGATGGCCTCGTAGGAGAACGCCGCGTTGCGCGCGGGTCCCGGCGGCAGCAGCCGCGTCCACAGCGCTCGCGACGCGGAGCCGACGCTCGGCTCGGCCATGCCCGCGATCGCGGCGGGAATGAGGAGGAGCCAGGTCGGCATCCGTGCTTCGATGGCGAACACGAGCGCCGTGATGCCCACGGTGAACACGGCCACCGTGACGAGCAGCGGTTTCGTCGGGCCGAAGCGGTCGATCAGCCTGCCCTGCAGCACCGCGCCGAGCGCGACACCGATCAGCATGGCCGCCGAGATCAGCCCGGCGGTCGCGAACGAACCCGTCTCGCGCTGCACGTAGAGCAGCGCGGAGATGCCGACCATGGCGATCGGCAGGCGCGCCAGCAACGACGCGATGACAGGACCACGCGAGCCGGGGGCGGTCAGCGCGGTGCGGTAGTCGGCGAGGGTGGCACGGGATTCGGACGCGGAGTGGGACATGCGTACCAGTATGCCTCACTGTGGTACGCCGGTACCAGTTATTTGATGGTCAGGTGCGTCACCATGTCCGCGCAGCTCATGTGGGGTGCGCGAGAGCTTGGATAACAAGCCGGTAACCGGTGGAATGAAACCCCGGACCCGATCGTTGGAAGGTGTGTCGCAGGTCTCACAAGGGCAGTTCATCTCAGTTTCATAACGTCATGCTGATTCTGGGTGAACTTGCGCAACAAAAGGCACCCGAGGGCGTCCTTGAGAGTGAATGGCCTTGAATTCTTGGGTAGGGGCCATGCGATGGTTGTACGACAACACGCAAACTCCCTCCGGCACACGGGTCGGGGCCTTAGGTCCGGAGGGCGGGGAGCGCGGAGCGTCGGGGGATGGTCCGCGCACAGCGAAGGGCCGGTGCGCCACGTCGGGGGTGGCGCCCGGCCCTTCGTTATGTCTGGGCTAGCGGGCCCGGCGGGCGAGCCGCTCCGGGTCCAGGATCAGCACACTCTTGCCTTCGAGCCGCAGCCAGCCGCGGTGCGCGAAGTCGGCGAGCGCCTTGTTGACGGTCTCACGCGAGGCGCCGACGTACTGGGCGATCTCTTCCTGGGTCAGGTCGTGCGTGACCCGGAGCAGACCGGCTTCCTGGCTGCCGAAGCGCTGGGCCAGCGTGAGCAGCGCGCGGGCGACCCGGCCTGGCACGTCGGTGAAGATCAGCTCGGCGACCATGTTGTTCGTCCGGCGCAGCCTGCGAGCGACCACGCGCAGTAACTGCTCGGCGATCTCAGGGCGGGTGGAGATCCACTGCCGCAGCGCGGGACGGTCCATCGTCACCGCGCGCACCTCGGTCACCGTGGTGGCGCTCGAAGTGCGAGGTCCGGGGTCGAAAATGGACAGTTCGCCGAACATGTCCGAGGGCCCGAAGATCCCCAGCAGGTTCTCGCGGCCGTCCGGCGACTTGCGCCCGATCTTCACCTTGCCCGACTGGATGATGTACAGCCGGTCGCCGGGCTCGCCCTCATTGAAGATCACGTGTCCGCGCGGGAATTCGACATGCTCCAAGGTCTGAGCCAGCGCCTCCGCCGCTGCCGGCTCAACACCCTGGAAGATGCCCGCGCGGGCCAGGGTTTCGTCCACCTCGGTGCCTCCTCGTCGAGAAGCGACTTCGTTCCCGATCACCGGGAGCGTGTCGCCGATCACTTTTCTGCAGTCTAGGGCGTGCGCGCGAGACCGCCCGTCGGCGCGCCGGGGTTACCGGCGTCCGCCTAGATGATCTCGCCCGTCGGCAGAGCCTAGTCCCGCGCGCGACGGGTGCGCAGCTTGGCCGCCCGTCCGCCGAGCCTGCGCAGCCGGAACAGCTCCAGCGCGCGGCCGATTCCGTGCCCGTACAGCGCCTTGACCTCGTTGGGCTGGGCCTGCTCCAGGAACTCCTCGACTTCGTTTTCCTGCACCGCGACATGGCGCAGGCGGCTCTCCACGCGCTCCATGAACAGCGCGAAGAACATGATCACCAGCGGTACGAGTATTACGAACCAGACTGTCATCGACTCCAGATCCTCGCTCAAAGCGGCCTGATCTATGCGCCACCCGACGTCGTTGTGGCGTGTCGGCCGTCGACCGGTGTGATGCTCCCACCGGCTCGTCCGAAGGCGCCCGTAGGCTATCGGGGTGCCCCCAGCCGCGAATAACGCCCCCCGGAAGGCTCTTTCCGTAGACGGTGAATCTCGGCTGGCTTTGGTAAGACGCGCACGCCGTATCAAGCGTTGCCTCGACGACGCATATCCGGACGCGCATTGCGAGCTGGACTTCACGACCCCGCTCGAACTACTGGTAGCCGTTGTGCTGTCGGCGCAAACCACCGATGTGCGGGTCAACATGGTGACTCCCGCACTGTTCGCGCGCTATCGCACGGCCGCCGACTACGCGGGCGCCGACCGCGCCGAGCTCGAGGAGTACCTGCGCTCGACCGGTTTCTACCGCGCGAAGGCGAACTCGGTGATGGGGCTGGGCGCGGCGCTGGTGGAACGCTTCGACGGCGAGGTGCCCGGCAAGCTCGAAGACCTGGTCACGTTGCCCGGCGTCGGCCGGAAAACGGCCAATGTGGTGCTGGGTGACGCGTTCGGTGTGCCGGGGATCACCGTCGACACCCACTTCGGGCGGCTGGTCCGCCGCTGGGGCTGGACCGACCTGGAGGACCCGGTCAAGGTCGAGCACGCGGTCGGCGAGCTGATCCCCCGCAAGGAGTGGACGATGCTCTCGCACCGGACGATCTTCCACGGCCGCCGCGTCTGCCACGCGCGCAAGCCCGCCTGCGGCGCCTGCCCGCTCGCGAAGATGTGCCCGTCGTTCGGGACGGGGCCGACCGGCTTCGAAGAGGCGGCGAAGCTGGTCAAGGGCCCGGAACGCGATCATCTGCTGGCGATGGTGACGCAGTCTTGACCGCGGTCACCAAGTGGGCACTCGGCGTCGCCGTGCTGGCGGTGGCGCTGATCGTCGCACTGCTGCCGCGTGACACCGGTTCGTCCGCGAAGAACTCCGAAGACCTGACCGCGGCGCGCGCGAAGGCCGCGCTGGCCGCTTGCCCGCCCGCCGGCGGCGATGTCCCGCAACTGCGCGGGGTGAGCGTCGAATGCCTCGGTGACGGCGCGAAGGTCGACCTCGGCACCGCGTTCGGCGGCAAGCCGGCGCTGGTCAACCTCTGGGCGACCTGGTGCGAGCCCTGCAAGACCGAGCTGCCGGTGCTGGCCAAGTACGCCGCCGAGCCCGGCGCCGTGCGGGTGCTCGGGGTGCAGGTCGAGAGCAAGGCCGCCGACGGCTTGGAACTTTTCGCCACCTTGGGCGTCCACCTTCCGTCGGTGTTCGACGGCGGCTCCCAGGTGCGCAAGGCGTTGAAGACGCCGCCGTCGCTGCCCGCTTCGTACCTGGTCACCGCCGGTGGCGAGGTCCGGTTCATCGAGAACCCACGGGTCTTCGACAACACTGACCAGGTGCGCGCAGCCGTCGAAAAGGTGGAAGGGGCCCGATGACCGAGGTGGGACCGCTCGTCGACGCCGATTCGGTGCCGGAATGGCTACGGCCGCTGGTCAAGATCAGCGGTGAGCTCGACCAGAAGACGTTCACCCGGTTCACCGTGCCCACCGACGAGTACGCGCGTGCCGCGGCCGTGCTGATCCTGTTCGGCGAGGGCGCCAACGGTCCCGACGTGCTGCTGCTGCGCCGCGCGGACACCCTCGGCTCGCACGCCGGCCAGGTCGCGTTTCCCGGCGGAGGCGTGGACGAAGGTGACGACGGACCCGTCGGCACCGCGCTGCGCGAGGCCGAGGAGGAGACCGGCGTGCTGCCGTCCGGCGTGCGCCCGGTCGCCGTACTGCCCGAGCTCTTCGTGCCCGTCTCCGGGTTCGCCGTCACGCCCGTGCTCGCCTACTGGGAGACTCCGTCCCCGGTGCACGCCGTCGATCCGGCGGAGACCGCGGCCGTGGCCAGAATCCCGATCGCCGATCTCGTCGACCCGGCCAACCGGTATCAGGTGCGGCGGCCGGGTGGCGGCTGGAAGGGCCCGGCTTTCGACGTCGGCGGGCTGTTCGTGTGGGGCTTCACCGCGGGCCTGCTGTCGGTGCTGCTCTCGCTGGCCGGCTGGGAGCGGGACTGGGACCGCACCGACGTCCGCGACCTTGACGTAGCTTTGTTCAAACCGAAGACCTAGGAGTTACCCGCGTTGAACTGGGCTGATGTGGTGGTTCTGCTGCTGGCGGTGCTGGCGGCCGTATCCGGCGCATTCCAAGGCGTGATCATCGCCCTGCCGTCGCTGCTGGGCGTGATACTCGGCGCGATCGCGGGGATCAAGCTCGCCCCGCTGGTCGTGGAGCTGTTCACGCACCCGGCGGCGAAGGTCGCGTTCGCCGTGGCCACCGTGGTCTTCCTGGTCGCGCTCGGTGAGACGCTCGGGGTGTGGGCCGGGCGGCGGCTGCGGCAGAAGATCAACCCCGAGAAACTGTCCGGTTTGGACAAATCGCTGGGCGCGATCGTTCAGGCGGCGGTCGTGTTCGTGATCGCGTGGCTCATCGCGACCCCGCTGACCACGGTCTCCGGTCTGCCAGGCTTGGCGAAGGCGATCAACGGCTCCGCCGTGCTCGGCGGCGTCAACGACGTGATGCCGTCGGCCGCGCAGGGCTTCCCGAGCCAGTTGCGCAAACTGCTCGACGCGTCCGGCTTCCCGTCCATTGTGGACCCGTTCCAGCGCACCGAGACCCCGGACACCGAGCCGCCGGACACCGCGCTGCAGGCCAGCGCCGTGGTCCAGGACGTGCACCCGAGCGTGGTCAAGATCCGCGGCAACGCGCCGTCGTGCTCGCGCGCGCTCGAGGGCAGCGGGTTCGTCATCTCCCCGCATCGCGTGATGACCAACGCGCACGTGGTCGCGGGCACCGACGAGACCTGGATCGAGACCACCAAGGGCAAGTTCCCGGCGAAGGTCGTCTACTTCAACCCGGAGGTCGACATCGCGGTCCTGTCGACGCCGAGGTTCGAGGCGCCGCCGCTGCCGCTCGCGCCGGACCAGGCGAAGGCGGGCGACAGCGCGATCGTGCTGGGCTATCCGCTGGACGGGCCGTACACCGCGACGCCGGCGCGCGTCCGCGGGCGGATCAACCTGCGCGGGCCGGACATCTACGAGGCCAACACCGTGCAGCGCGACGTGTTCACCGTGCGGGCCGGTATCCGCAGCGGCAACTCCGGCGGTCCGATGATCGACCCGCAGGGCCAGGTCATCGGGGTCGTGTTCGGCGCGGCCGTGGAAGACCCCGACACCGGCTTCACGCTGACCGCGAACCAGGTCCGCGCGGAGATCGCGGCGGCGCCGTCGCAGACAGCCCAGGTCAGCACCGGCTCCTGCGCGGCTTAGTGAAACGGGATAAAGCGGGCTTTACTCCAGTCTGGGATAAAGCCCGCTTTATCCCAGGTCCTTGAGGAACTCGAGTAGCGCGTCGCTGGTACGGGCCGGGGCTTCCAGATGTGGGAAGTGCCCGATGCCCGCCCAGGGCTTCAACGCGGTGTGCGGGCCGAACCACGGTGTCGACGCGTAGGCGGTCTCCGGCAGCACGCAGCGGTCGGCCGAGCCGTGCACCTGCAGCACCGGCGCCGCGATCCGGGTGCCGACGGCGTCGGCGAACCGCTTGCCCTCGCCGCGGAACTGCGCGCGGAACGCCCAGCGGTAGTACTCGAGCGCGCTGTGCGCGACACCGGGCACGAGCATCGCCCGCCGGAACCTGGCCGCGGTTTCGGTGAAATCGGCCGTCTCCGTCCACTCAGGACCGGACCAGGCGCGCATGAGCGTCTCGATGGCGAGTGCGTCGTCGCGGACGAGGCCGCGTTCGGGCGACATCGGGATCTGGAACCGGAACAGGTGCGCGACCGCGCGCGCCTGGTTGGTGCGCCTGCGGTGCAACAGGGTCCCCGTGACCGAGGATTTCAGCGCCAGCGGATGCGCGGAGCCGAGCAGGCTCACCGACGAGGCGACACGGGGATGCAGCGCGGCGGCGGTCAGCGCGAGCATCCCGCCCCAAGCGTGCCCGGCCAGATGCGCGCGCCGGACGCCCAGCGCCCTGATCAGGCCCGCGACATCGCCTGCGAGCGTCCACGCGTCATAGCCGCGCGGGGGTTTGTCGGAGTCGCCGTAGCCACGCAGGTCGACGGCGATGGCACGATAACCCGCTTCGGCCAGAGCCTTGAGCTGGTGATGCCAGGTCCACCAGAACTCACCGAAGCCGTGCAGCAGGAGCACGGCAGGTCCGGAGCCGAGTTCCGCCACGTGCAGGCGGATGCCGTTCGCCGAGACGTCGCGATGCGTCCAGGGTCCGTCGAGCCGGACGGTGGACGGGTCCGGTGCCGACACCGCCGGGTCAGGCGGCGGGTTCGTCTTCGGCGTGCTGCGGCTTCAGTGCCGCGGCCGTCTCCTTGACGCTGGCGAGCGTGCGCTCCGGCGCCTTGATCTTGCGGACCTTGAGATAGCCCAGCCAGCCGAAGAGCCCGGCGACCACCAGCATCAGCAGGAACACGATGCCGTACGCGGCCCAGCGCTGCAGCCACTCCGAGAGCAGCTCGCCGAGGAAGAAAAAGAAGAAGAAGGAGCTGTACAGCAGCACCGCCAGCGCGATGATGAAGAAGACCGCGCCCTTGACGGCCTTCTTGGCCTCACGCACGACCTCGGTCTTGGCGAGTTCGACCTCGGCGCGGACCAGCGTCGACACATGCTGTGTCGCGTCGCTGACCAGTTTGCCGATCGACTGACCGCCGGCCGCCGTGTCCTCTTCCTTCGACAGCGGGAGGTACGGCACGTTGAGTTGCTGTTCCTGGCTGCTCACGGTGGTCATCGTGCCACGTGCGAGTTTCCGTGGCTCGCCGGGAGCGGATTGTGACCGTCGTGTCCGGCGCCGGGGCGCCGGACACGACCGCCGCGATCAAGCCGTCACGAGTGCCAGCCCATAGGTCTGCAGGATCTCGTTGACCGGCTGGAACCAGGTCTCACCACCACCGGAGCAGTTGCCCCAGCCGCCGGAGGTGACGCCTTGTGCCTGGTCACCGGTGATGAACGAGCCACCGGAGTCGCCGGGTTCGGCGCACACGCTGGTCTTGGTCATCCCGTAGACGGCGCCCTGGCTGTAGTTCACGGTCTCGTTCAGCCCGCGCACCGCGCCGCAGTGCCAGTGCGTCGTCGAACCGGACCGGCACACCGAGGTGCCGACCGGCGCCACCCACGACCCGCGCACGAGCGCGTCGGACACCGTGCCCCAGCCGAGCACGACCGGTGCCGGCCACCAGCCGTTGGTGATGCGGATGAACGAGTAGTCGTTGCCGGGGAACGACGAGCCCGCGAAGCTGCCCATGTACGAGCCGTCCCAGCCGACGGTCGAGCTGCCCGTGCCGCCGCAGTGCCCCGCGCTGACGAAGCCGCCTTGGACCGAGAAACCGATGGAACAGCGGGTGTTGCCGTTGATGTAGTACGGGTCGCCGCCCACGGTGCCCGCCGAGAACGTCCGCGGCGCTTCGCCTTGGACGACCGTGACCGGCCCCGCCTGCTTCGCGGTCTCGATGAACTTCTCGGCGGCGGTGTCGCGGTTGTTGACGGTGATCACGACCGAGCCGGAACGCGGGTCGCTGCGCCAGCTGCTCACGCCAGCGGGCGCCTTGAGCGCGTCGATCTTGGTTTTGGCGGTGTCCAAAGCCGCCGCGCTGACCTTCGAGGTGGCCGTTTCGGCGCCGGTCGCCCTGACGGCGCCCGCCTTGCCCTCGTCGGTGAGACCCACGACGAGCTTGCCGCTCGCCGGGTCGAACCAGGCGCCGCCGAACGCGGCCCCCGCGGCCTGCTGTGCGGCCGGTAGCACCCGGATCGCCGCCGACTCCTGTGCGACGCGGGCTCGCGCCTGGTGTTCGGTCAGGCCTAGATCACGCTGCATCGCGTCGGTGAGCCCGGGTGAGAGTTCTTGTGCCGCCGCGACGCCGGACAGCGAGGACATGGTCAACAGTGCCGCGCCCAGCATGAGGAAAGCTCTATGAGCCATCACTTTTCTCCTTGAATCAGCAGGGAGGGAGAAAGCGCGCGCTGGCACCGAGTGTGTGTTCCAGGACACAGTGCGTCCAGTGCCGGGCCGATAGCTGTCCCGAAGAGGTCAGTCACTGACCCGAAGGGACCGCTTCATGTCAAGGAATGTCTTGCGCGTGCGCCCGATTGCGCCGCAGCAGCACCGCGGCGGCGCCGAGCGACGCGACACCGGAAGCGATCAGGACGGCCGTCTTCGCGAGTTCCGCGGTCTCGGCTGGCAACGCCAGGTCCGCGATCAGCAGGCTCACCGTGAACCCGACACCGCCGAGCAAGGCCAGCGCGGCGAGATCACGCCAGCCGACGTCACGTGGCTTCTCGGCGATCTTCAACCGGACCGCGAGCATGCTCGCGCCCAGGATCCCCACGAACTTCCCGACGACGAGCCCGATCATCACCGCGAGGGGCAGCGCGGTCGTGAACACCTCACCGAGCGAGGCGCCGTTGACCTTGATCCCGGCCGAGAACAACGCGAACACCGGCACGGCCACGGCCGCCGACCACGGCTGCAGCCGGTGTTCGAGCCGGATCGCGGGCGCTTCGGCTTCGCCTTCGTCGGGGCGGACCCGCGTCAGCAGGCCGAGCGCGACCCCGGCGATCGTCGCGTGGATGCCCGACGAGTGCACCGCGACCCAGGTGATCAGCGCGAGCGGCACGTACAGCCAGGCCGTCCGCACCCGCTTGTGCTGCAAATAGGCGTAGAGCGCGAGCGCCGCAACCGCGATCCCGGCCGCGACCAGGTCGAATCGCGCGGTGAACAGCACCGCGATGACGATGATCGCGCCGAGGTCGTCGACGACGGCCAGCGAGAGCAGGAACACCCGCGCGCTGCTCGGCAGGTTGGACGCGGTCAGCGCGAGCACGCCGAGCGCGAAAGCGATGTCCGTGGCGACCGGGATCGCCCAGGCCTGGCCCATGTCCGGGTGGCCCCAGGCGATCGTGACCGCGAGCGCCGCGGGCACGATCATCCCGCCGAGCGCGGCGAGCACCGGCAGCACGGCCTGCTTGAACTTCGACAGCTCGCCGACCACGAGCTCGCGCTTGAGCTCCAGCCCGGCCACGAAGAAGAACAGCGCGAGCAGCCCGTCCTGCGCCCAATCGCCCAAGGTGAGGTTCAGGTGCAGGAAATGCGGCCCGAGCTCGGTGTCGCGGAAGGTGCGATAGAGATCACCCCAAGGCGAATTGGCCCACAGCAGCGCGAGCGCGGTCGCGGCGAGCAAGATCAGCCCACCGGTCGTCTCGGTGCGCAGGTAGCGGGCGAAATCCTTGGCTGGTGAGGTCACGGGCGCGGCTCCAGGGGTCGACGATCACTGTTGCCGACCAGACTTCCCGGCGCACCTTGACTTGATTTTAACGCGGACCTCCCGTTGACCGGACGGTAGTGCCTGCCCAAGAGTCCCCCTACCATGCCAATCGACAACGAAGTCTGATCACGAGGACGGACGAGCACGTGAATACCTCTACCGAGGTTGAACTGGACCGCAGGTTCTTCGGGCACCCACGAGGGCTGGCGAATCTGTTCGGCGTGGAGATGTGGGAGCGCTTCTCCTTCTACGGGATGCTCGGCATCCTGCCGATCTACCTCTACTACCAGGTCGCCGAGGGTGGCTTGGCGTTGCCGAAGACCACCGCGGTCAGCATCGTCGGCGCGTACGGTGGGCTGGTCTACCTCTCGGCCATCGTCGGCGCGTGGATCGCCGACCGGCTGCTCGGCTCCGAACGCACCCTGTTCTACAGCGCCATCCTGATCATGGCCGGTCACATCTCGCTCGCGGTGCTGCCAGGCTTGACCGGCATCGGCGTCGGCCTGGTGTGCGTCGCGCTCGGCAGTGGCGGGCTGAAGGCGAACGCGACGACGATCGTCGGCACGCTGTACGGCGAGAACGACGAGCGGCGCGACGCCGGCTTCACCATCTTCTACATGGGCGTCAACCTCGGCGGGTTCGCCGGGCCGCTGATCACCGGGCTCGTGCAGAAGGAGATCGGCTTCCACGTCGGCTTCGGGCTCGCCGCGATCGGCATGGCCGCCGGGCTCACCCAGTACTGGCTCGGCCGCAAGAACCTCGGCACCAAGGCGACCGAGGTGCCCAACCCGCTGCCGAGTTCGCAGCGGATGCTGGCGCTGGGCGTCGGCGTGGTGCTCGTGGTGGTCATCGTCGTGGCCGTGCTGACCGGGCTGGTCACCGCGGAGAACCTGTCCAATGTCACGGTCGGCATCGTCATCGTCGCCTCGGTGGCGTACTTCGCGCTGATCCTCACCAGCAAGAAGATCACCGCGCTCGAACGCACGCGGGTGTTCTCGTTCGTGCCGATGTTCGTCGCCAGCGCGGCGTTCTTCGCGCTGTTCCAGCAGCAGTTCACCGTGATCTCGATCTACACCGACGAGCGGCTCGACCGGAACCTGTTCGGCTGGGTCATGCCCGTTTCGTGGGTCAACTCGATCAACTCGGTGTTCATCCTGATCTTCGCGCCGATCGTCGCGCTGGTCTGGGTCAAGCTGAACTCGCGGCAGCCGTCCTCGCCGATCAAGTTCGCGCTCGGTGTCGGGCTGGTCGGGCTCGGCTTCCTGTCGTTCCTGCCGCTCACCGGCGGCGGCCCGAACAGCACCCCGCTGCTGGCGATGGTCGGCATCCTGTTCATCATCACGATCGCCGAGCTGATGTTGTCCCCGGTCGGGCTCTCGCTGTCGACCAAGCTGGCTCCCGAGGCGTTCCGCACGCAGATGGTCGCGCTGAACTTCCTCTCGATCTCGCTGGGCACGGCGCTTTCCGGTTCGCTGGCGAAGTTCTACTCGGCGGCGAACGAGACCGCGTACTTCGGCATCTCCGGTGGCGTGGCGATCGCGCTCGGTGTGCTGCTGGTCGTGCTCACCCCCGCCATCCGCAAGATGATGTCGGGCATCCATTAACCGACTGTGGTCCCGAAGATCACCCCGACGTAGTAGGTCACGAGCATCGTCAGCGCACCGACGCCGACGTTGCGGATGATCGCCCTGCGGACGTCGGCGTCGCCGAGCCTCGCGCTGATCAACCCGGTCAGCGCGAGGCCGACGACGACCGCGGCCGCGCAAGCCCAGACCCGCCAGGACACCGGCGGCAGCGCGATCGCGATGAGCGGCAGCAGCGCGCCGACCGTGAACGCCACCAAGGACGCCCAAGCCGCCTGCCACGGGCTGGTCAGATTGCCGGGATCGATGCCGAGTTCGGCTTCGGCGTGCGCCTGCAGCGCGTCGTTCTCGGTCAGTTCACGGGCGACCTCTGAGGCCAGTTGTGGTGAGAGGCCCTTGTCCTCGTAGATTTCCGCCAGTTCCCGTTCTTCGGCTTCCGGCATCGTCTTGAGTTCGATTTTCTCCTTGCGTAGCAATGCCTGTTCGGTATCGCGCTGCGTGCTCACGGAGACGTACTCGCCGCCCGCCATGGAAAGCGCGCCCGCGACCAGACCCGCGATTCCGGCGGTGAGAATGGTGGTGCTGTCGGTGGTCGCGCCCGCGACACCTACCACGATGCCCGCCACCGACACGATGCCGTCGTTGGCGCCGAGAACCCCGGCACGCAACCAGTTCAGCTTGCCGCCGATGTTCTCGTGCGGCTCGTGCTCGTGCTTGGCGTCAACGGTTTCGGTCACGTCTCAAGTGAAACACGGAATGCTTGTGGCGGCGAACGTTCGCCTTTTCGGTAAAGGCAGGCAATCCTCATTCAAGAATGCCTATCCTAAGTACGAAAAAAAGCCGGGGCGGGTGCCGCTGTTACTCGGCATCCGCCCCGGCGGGGGAAAAGTCTTACGCGTCGAGCTCGGCGAGCGCCTGCTTCGCCTGCTCCAGCTGCGCCTCGAGCTCGGCGACCTTCGCGGCCTGCGCTTCGCGGGCGGCGTTGATCACCTCGTCGATCGGGCCGGACAGCTCCACGTGCAGCTCCTTGGCCGCACGCGAGACGGCGGCCGCGGGGATGTCGAGGCCCTGGGCGACCCACTTGCTGCCGTGCTTGAGCTCGGCCTGCCAGTTGCCGTCGGCGGTGCCGGTGACGGTGAGCGTCAGCTCGACCGTGCGGGTCTTCTTGGCGGTCGTGGCTGCCTTGGGACGGCCGCGCTTGGGCTTGGCGTCTTCGGCGGGCTCCTCGGTCTCGCTGGGAGCGGGCGCCGGTGCCGGGGTGGTCTCCTCAGGCGTGGTGGTGGCCTGCGGTGCCGAGTCCGTCTCCGGTGCGGTCGCCGTTTCCTCTTGCGTCAAGGTGTCCACGGTCATCGTCGGTGTCGTCTCCTTGCCCGGAAATGGTGGTGGTGCCGCGCGCAGTCTAGAACAAGCGTTCGACTCGCGCGCGGTGGGGGGTGCCTGTGGGATAAAGCGGGCTTTATCCCGGCCGCTACTCCTCCGACTTGCCGGACTTCAGGCCGGACGAGATCAGGTCCATGACCGAGGAGTCGGCCAGCGTGGTGACGTCGCCGACCGCGCGGTTCTCGGCCACGTCGCGCAGCAGGCGGCGCATGATCTTGCCGGACCGGGTCTTCGGCAGCTCCTGGACGACCAGGATCTGGCGCGGCTTGGCGATCGGGCCGATCTCCTTGGCGACGTGGTTGCGCAGCTCCTGCACGGCCGCGTCACCACCGTCGACCGCGTTGCCGCGCAGGATGACGAACGCGACGATGCCCTGCCCGGTGGTCGGGTCGGTGGCGCCGACGACCGCGGCCTCGGCGACCGTCGGGTGCGAGACCAGCGCCGACTCGACCTCGGTGGTCGAGATGCGGTGCCCGGACACGTTCATCACGTCGTCGACGCGGCCCAGCAGCCAGATGTCGCCGTCGGCGTCGTACTTGGCGCCGTCACCGGCGAAGTAGTAGCCCTGCTCGGCGAACCGGGACCAGTACGTCTCCTTGAAACGGGCCTCGTCGCCCCAGATGCCGCGCAGCATGCCCGGCCACGGCTTGTCGAGCACCAGGTACCCGCCGCCGCCCTTGCCGACCTCGTTCGCCTGGTCGTCGACGATCTTCGCGGAGATGCCCGGCAGCGCGCGCTGCGCCGAACCCGGCTTGGTGCTGGTGACGCCTGGCAGCGGCGAGATCATGATGCCGCCGGTCTCGGTCTGCCACCAGGTGTCGACGATCGGGGCCTGGCCCGCGCCGATGTTCTCCCGGTACCAGATCCACGCCTCGGGGTTGATCGGCTCGCCGACGCTGCCGAGCACGCGCAGCGACGAGATGTCGTACTTCTGCGGGATCTCGTTGCCCCACTTCATGAACGTGCGGATCAGCGTGGGCGCGGTGTAGTAGATGGAGACCTTGTACTTCTGGATGATCTCCCAGTGCCGTCCCTCGTGCGGGGTGTTCGGCGTGCCTTCGTAGACGACCTGCGTGGTGCGGTTGGCGAGCGGGCCGTACACGATGTAGCTGTGCCCGGTGATCCAGCCGATGTCGGCGGTGCACCAGTAAACGTCTTCGCCGGCCTTGTGGTCGAAGACGTTGTGGTGCGTGTACGCCGCCTGCGTCAGGTAACCGCCTGAGGTGTGCAGGATGCCCTTGGGCTTTCCGGTGGTGCCGGAGGTGTAGAGGATGAAGAGCGGGTGCTCGGAGTCGAACGCCTCGGGGGTGTGCTCGGCGGACTGGCCGTCGACGAGCTCGTGCCACCACAGGTCGCGGCCCTCGATGAGCGGGATCTCGTCGCCGGTGCGGCGGATGACGAGCACCTTCTCGACCGACTCGGCGCCTTCGAGCGCCTCGTCGACGTTGACCTTCATCGGGGCGGCCTTGCCGCGGCGGTACTGGCCGTCGGAGGTGATGACGACCTTCGCCTCCTGATCGTCCACGCGGGACCGCAGCGCGGTCGGGGAGAAGCCGCCGAACACCACGGAGTGCAGCGCGCCGATCCGCGCGCAGGCGAGCATCGCGACGATCGCCTCGGGGATCATCGGGCACTGGATGGCGACGCGGTCACCCGCGCCGACGCCGATGGACGCGAGGCCGTTGGCGGCCTTGGAGACCTCGTCCTTCAGCTCCGCGTAGGTGATGTCGCGGCTGTCGCCCGGCTCGCCGACCCAGTGGATCGCGATCTGGTCGCCGTGGCCGCTCTCGACGTGGCGGTCGACGCAGTTGTACGCGACGTTCAGCTTGCCGCCGACGAACCACTTCGCGAACGGCGCATTGGTCCAGTCCAATACCTGGGACCACTTGGTGTCCCACGAGAGCCGCTCCGCCTGCGCCGCCCAGAACCCCTCGCGGTCGGCGTCCGCTTCGGCATACAGATCCGCCTTGGCATTCGCCTGCGCGCTGAAGTTCTCGTTCGGTGGGAAGGTCCGGCTCTCCGTGAGCAGGTTGTCCAGCGCCGGCGACTGCTCGGTCATGGTGCGATGCCTCCTGAATATTCGCGTGTCTTCACGCCCGTGGGCACGCTATCGACGTTACGACGCGAAGTAAAAGGTTGCAGCGCCGTTGCGCCCGGGTTTCACACCCTTGAGGTCAGGGAGCTACGGACCGCTGGCCATTCTGGTCCGGTCAGCGAGTAGACGACGGTGTCGCGCAGCGTGCCGTCGGGGCGTACGCGGTGTGCTCGCAGCACTCCTTCCCTTTGTGCGCCGAGGCGTTCGATCGCCCGCTGCGAGCGTTCGTTGCGGATGTCGGTCTCCCATGCGACGCGGTTGGCCTTCAGGTCGTCGAAAGCCCGTTGGAGCAAAAGGAGTTTCGCCTCGGTGTTGAGCGCGGTGCGCTGCCAGTCGCGGCCGATCCAGGTGTAGCCGATGTTGAGATTCCGGTGAGTGGAATCGATGTTGTAGTACGAGGTGGTCCCGGCGACCTCGCCGGTGCGCGCGTCGATCTGCGCCCAGGCGAGCCTGCCCGGCTGGCTCAGGATGGAGTCGATGAGCTTCGCGGTCTCGGCGACGTCCTGGGGTTGGCGGATGCTCAGCCAGGTGAAGATCGCCGGATCGGCGGTCGTCTTGTGCAGGCCTTCGGCATGCTCGGGGGTGAGCGGTTCCAGATGGACGTGCTTGCCGCGCAGGGTCGGCCGATCGAACCAGGTCATGATCTTGACGGTAAGCGGTGATGTGGCTGCCTTGTATGGCCAATTTCGAAGCATTTCAAGAGTCCACTTCGGCGTTGCCTATGCTCAGCGGCATGACGGATCGGGAAGAGCTCACCTGGGATTTGTTCGGCACGGCGAGCCGAGACCTCGCGCAGGCCATCGCCGACGACGGGTTCGAGCCGGACCTGATCCTGTCCATCGCCCGCGGCGGCCTGTTCGTGGCGGGCTCGCTCGGGTACGCGCTGGACGTCAAGAACCTGCACGTGATGAACGTCGAGTTCTACACCGGCGTCGACGAGCGCCTCGACCTTCCGGTCATGCTCCCGCCGGTGCCCAACGCCGTCGACCTCACTGGAGCGACCGTGCTCGTGGCCGACGACGTCGCCGACACGGGCGCCACCCTGAAGCTGGTGCGCGACTTCTGCGCCGACCACGTCGCGGAGGTCCGCTGCGCGGTGGTCTACGAAAAGCCGCGGTCCGAGGTGAAGTGCGAGTACGTCTGGAAGTACACGGACAAGTGGATCAACTTCCCGTGGTCGGTGCTGCCGCCAGTCGTCAAGCGCGAGGGTCAGGTGCTCGACGCGTGAGCGACCCCTTGGCACCACTGCTCGCGCTCGACGACGTCGCCGCCGCCGTGAAATCGGCCCAGGACGCGGTTTTCGCCGTCCACCGCCTGCCGGCCAACCTGCGCGACGGCTCGGCGACCGCCTCGGAAGCCTCCGTGCGCGCGGCCCGTTCCTCGGCGGGCATCGAAGGCGCTTCGCTGGACGTCTCGGACGTCGTGAGCGATCCGGTGCTGGCCGGCGCTTTGCGAGTGGCGGAAGCGCTCGAGTCCATCCTGCCGACTTGGCGGCGCGCGCCGTTGCAAGCGTTGGCCCGCTTGCACTTGCTGGCCGCGGCTGACCTGGTGTCCGATCAGGATTCGCTGGGCCGTCCCGTCTCCGGAGCGGGCCCGCGGCTGGAGTTGCTCGCGCAGTTGATCACGGGCGCGACCTCGGTCCCCGGCGCCGTGCTGTCGGCCGTCGTGCACGGGGAACTGTTGGCGCTCAAGCCTTTCGGCTCCGCCGACGGCGTGGTCGCCCGCGCGGCGGCCCGCCTTTCGATGATCGCGACCGGCCTCGACCCGAAGGCGCTGACGGTGCCCGAGGTCGCCTACTTCCGCCGGATCACCAAGTACCACGCGGCCGCCTCGGCGTTCGCCTCCGGCGCACCCGACGGCATCAGCGAGTGGCTCCTTTTCTCTTGCGAGGCAATCGAAAGCGGCGCCAAGGAGGCCCGCAGCATCTCCGACGCCGCCGGCTGACCCCGGTCCCGAAAGTGACTTTGGGCCCAGTGAACCCCGAAAGGGGCGTTCGTCAGGTGTGATAGCCCGAAAGTCGCTTTCGGCAGGTCGCATCTGACGAAAGTGGCTTTCGGGCTTTCATGGGCGGGTCAGGATCGCGTCGAGGAGGCCGGGGAACCGGGCGTGCACGTCCTCGGTCCGCAGCTCGACCCAGCGCTTCCGCCCCTCGGTGAACGTCGTGGTCACGCCGGCCTCGCGCAGGACGCGCCAGTGGTGGGACAGCGTCGGCGCGCTGATGTCGACGTCGTACGCCTCCAGCCCGCACGGGCACGGGCCATCCCCGTCACGCAGTGCGCGGACCAGTTCCAGGCGCACCGGGTCGGCCAAGGCCTGAAGTAGCGTCACGATCTCCAGCGCCTCGCGGGGCGGCTGCGGCAACGTCCTGGCCACGAAGCTCCTTAGATTGTTTGACAACCATCGAATCGTTAGCCCACTATACCCCCATGACGATTCGACGATCATCGAATGATCGCCTCGTTCTGGGGCCTCTGCTCATCCTCGCCGTCGGCACCTTCATCCTGGGTACCGACGGCTTCGTCCTCAACGGCCTGCTGCCGACCATCGCCGCCGACCTCCACGTCTCGGAGTCCGTCGCGGGCCAGCTGACCACCGTTTTCGCCGCCACCTACGCGATCGGCTCGCCGCTGATCGCCGCCTTCACCGGATCATGGGACCGCAAACGCCTGCTGGGCGCCGGGCTCGTCCTGTTCACCATCGGCATGGCCGGGCAGGCGCTCGGCGAAAGTTTCACCATCGTCGCCATTTCGAGGGTGCTCGCCGCGCTCGGCGCGGCCGCCTTCCAGGCGAACGCCTACGTCATGGCGAGCGCGATCGCGCCGGAAGCGCGGCGCGGCCAGGCGCTCGCGACCGTCGCCGCCGGGATGAGCGTGTCGATGGTGCTCGGCGTGCCGATCGGTGTGCTCGCCGGGAACCTGGTCGGCTGGCGTGCGGTCATGTGGGGCATTGGCGCGCTCGGAATCCTTGTCGCGCTTGCGGTTCCGGCGCTGCCGTCGGTGCGGGTGCCGACCACGGGCCTGCGTGACCGGCTGGCGGTGATCGTGCGGCCACCGATCGCGCGGGTGCTCGGCGTGACCGTGCTCGCCATGCTCGCGACGTTCGGCGTCGCCACCTATCTGCCGGTGATCGCCAAGGACGTCGCCGCGGGGGCCGTGCTCGCGTGGGTGCTCGTCGGCAACGGCATCGGGCAGGTCATCGGGACGACGCTCGCCGGGCGCTGGACCGACCGCTTCGGCCCGGACCGGGTCCGGCTCGTTTCGCTGTCCGGGGTCGCGAGTGCCTTGCTGCTGCTCGATTTCGCGGTGCTGAGCCTGCCGTCGACGATCGTCTACGCGTTGCTGATCGGTGGTTTCGCCGGGATGTTGATGGTGCCGCAGCAACACCGGCTGTTCTCGCTCGCGCCGGACGCGCCCTCGGTCGCGCTGGGGCTCAACGGATCCGCGATCTACGCGGGCGGCGCGCTCGGCTCGGCCGTCGGCGGTGTCGTGCTCGCCTGGGCGGGCCCGAAGTGGCTCGGCCCGGTCGCGGCCGTCTCCGTCCTGCTGGCGCTAGCCCTCTCGAAGCGCCGAGAAAAGCAGGCTGCGGCCCATGATCGCGTCCATGCCGGAAACGAGCGGCCTGCCGAGGCGCGCTGAGACCTCGGTCGCCTCCTCGGTGGTCACGGTCCAGCCGACCGTGTCAAGCCACTTGGCGAGATCGCGGCGCGGCTCGATGTTCCAGAGGTCGATGATGTCGACGCCATAGCGTTCGGCGGCCTCGGCGAACAGCGGGTCGTCCCGCATCTCCTCGAACTCCCAGCCGTGCACGTACTCGGCCGAAAGCATGCTGCCCGGCGCCGAAAGCGCGTGGACCGTCTCGGCCAGCTCCTCCTCGGCCGCGGCGGGCAGGTACTGCACCAAGCCTTCCAGCAGCCACGCGGTCGGCTTCCCCGCGTCGAAACCCGCGGCGGCCAGTCCGGCCGCCCAATCACCGCGCAGGTCGGCGTCCACCGCGTGCCGCGCGCATCGGGCTCGCGCGCCCGCCGCGTCGAGCACGCGCTGCTTGAACTCGTGCATCCGCGGCTGGTCGACCTCGAACAGCACGGTCCCGTCCGGCCAGCCCAGCCGCTGGGCGCGGACGTCGAGACCGGCGGCGAGTATCGCCACCTGCCTTATCCCTGCCGCCATCGCGGCACGGAAATAGTCGTCGAAATACCTGGTGCGCACCGCGACGTAGGTCACGCCGCTGTCCGCTGGCACCCCCGCCGGGTCCGGCACGGTGATGCCTGCCTCGGCCAGGAACCGCCCCGCGAGCGGGTCGGCCACCAGCCTGCCGGATCTCGCGTGCTCCAGTGCGCGCGCCATGGCCACACCGAGCGCGGTCGAACCGACTTCGGCCGCGTAGTCCTCGTCCATGCCTGAACACTGGCACCGATCGAGCGGACAGAACTGACTAACTCGCCCTTATGTGCAACGAATCCAGTGCCTTCCGGACATGTCCGTCGTTGGCCGACAACGCGGCCGCCGCGCCGCGGACGTCCACCCCGGAGAGCAGGTGGACCAGCGCGACCTTCAGTTCTCCATCGGCTTCGGTGAGCGCGTCGGAGCACACCGCCATGGTCATGCCGGTGGCCTCCTGCAGGATCCGCACCGTCCGGCCGCGCAGCTTCGCGTTGGTCGCGCGCATGCTGACCATCAGGTTCGAATACGTCCTGCCGAGCTTGATCATCGTCGCCGTCGAGAACGACGTGAGGATCAGCTTCTGCGCGGTGCCCGCCTTCATCCTGGTCGAGCCCGCGATGGCCTCCGGCCCGGTGTCGACGGCGATGAGCACGTCAACGCCCGGCGGCTTCGACCCCTTGGCGTTGCCCGACACGAGCCCGGTCTTCGCGCCGCGGCGGGATGCCGCGGCGAGCGCACCGAGCACGTAAGGCGTCCGGCCGGACGCGGTGATCCCGAGCACGAAGTCACCCGGCTCCACCGACGCGGTCATCTCGGCCGCACCGGCGATCGCGTCGTCCTCGGCGTTCTCCACCGCCTGACGCAGTGCCTGCTCGCCGCCCGCGTGATGCGCGACGAACAGGTCGGGCGACACGTTGAACGTGGGCACCAGCTCGGCCGCGTCGAGCGTGGCCAGCCTGCCGGACGTCCCCGCCCCGACATAGTGCACCCGGCCACCGCCGCGCAGCGCTTCCACGGCGTGGTCGACGGCGACGGCCAGCTGGCCCAGCACCGCGTTCACCGCGTCCGGCACCCGGCGGTCCTCGGCGTTGATCGCGCCGAGGATGCCGATGGTCGACATCAGGTCGATGTCGGTGGTGCGCGGGTTCCGCTGCTCGGTCGGCGAATCGACGTGCACCACCTGCCGTGGGACGGTCATCATGCGCCTCGCTTCTAGGTCATCGTTCATTTGCCGGTTTCCCGGGGCCGCCGCCTGCCGTCGGGGCGAACTCCGAGCCTGTGGGAGCCGACGGCGTCGCGCGTCGCGTCGAGCGCGTTGACGGCGTCGTCCATGTGCCGCTGCGCGACACCGATGAAGAGACAGTCGATGACGGTGAGCTGCGCGATGCGGCTCGCCGTGGCGCCGGAGCGGAACGTGGTCTCGCGGGCGGCCGTGGTGAGCACGTGGTCGGCCACCTCGGTGATCGGCGAGCGCGGGAAGTTCGTCAGCGCGATGGTGGTCGCGCCGTGCTCACGGGCCACCCGCAGCGCCTCGACCGTGTCGGTGGTCGCGCCGGTGTGCGAGATGCCGACCGCGACGTCCGCGTCACCCAGCACGGCGGCCGAGGTCAGCATGATGTGCGTGTCCGACCAGGCGAAGCTGATCCGGCCGATGCGGTGCAGCTTCTGCTGCAGGTCCGCCGCGACGAACGCGCTCGCGCCGACGCCGTAGACGTCCACGCGGCCTGCGGAGGCCAGCAGGTCGATGACCTTCTGCAGCGTCTCGACCTCGAGCTGCTCGGCGGTCTCTTCGACGGCGCGCGCGTCGGCGAAGCTGACCTTGTTGATGACCGACTGCAGGTCGTCGTCCGGGCTGATCTCGCCGCCGAGGTTGCGGCTCGAGCGGGCCTCGGAGCGCGCGGTGTCCGCGGCCAGCGCGATGCGCAGCTGCGGGTAGCCGCCGACCCCGACGGCCTTGCAGAACCTGGTGACCGTGGTCTCACTGGTGTTCGCGGCGAGCGCCACCTCGGTGATGCTGCGGCGCGCGACGGACGCGGGGTCCTCGAGGACCACCTTGGCGACGCGCTGCTCGGCGCGGGCCAGGCCAGGCAGGAGCGACCGGATCCGGACGAGCGGGCTCGCTTCCGCGTCGCGTGCCTGGTGCTGAACAGGCACGGATTCGGCAGGCGCCGTCACCGTCACTGAATCGGCAGTGTCCACCGTGGGAAAGTTACTAACCGTCGGCATTTGAGACAAGGCTACCCACACCCTTCGGGGAGATCGCAACCCATCCGTGTCTGCGGATGCTTTTGCGATTAATCGTTGAACTGAAAGTCGCTAACCAGGTCCCAGTCGTTAACGTCCCCGAGCTAACAGATTGGCAACGTAGAGTCGCACCGTAACGGGGGCAATCCCAGTCAACGGCACGCTATTTTTGCCAGATTCTTACCTTTAGTCACCGAGAGTTGAGTACCCAACCTGATGCGGTGAAGATTGACGGGTGATGCTCACCGTCAATAACCGTTCGACCGCTCTCTGTGACTCGGATGTCATCAAGATGAATTCCGCGTCCCGTGTAACGCGCATCGGTCGCGTAGCGCCACCGAAGTATTACCGGAGTGGCTGTAGTCACGTTCGCGATTACTCGCCACCACTGGCGGTGACCATGGCCGGACAACGAAACCGATTCAGATACCGGTGCTCCGGCACCCCACGCCCGCATCTTGAGAGGGGTCCATGACACCCCGTCGGCGCTCGACTCCAGTGAGAGAAGGTCAGTTTCTTCCGAGTCGACGAAGGCGTCGAAAGTCACCTTGAGCGAGCCTGCCCTGACCTGCGGCGTCGTCAGCGTGGCCGAGCTGGCGTCCCCGATCGTGCTGACCCACGAGTCGCGCCCGGCCTCCGGACGGACCGCCATGGCCCGCGCGAGCGAGGTCGCCCAGGCCTCGCGCGCGAGGTTGATCGAACCCCAGCTTCGGCTCGGGTGCACCCGGTTGGTCAGCAGGATGGCCACCGACCGCGACTCGGGGTCGATGACGAACGAGGTGCCGGTGTAACCGGTGTGCCCTGCGGTGCTCGGCGAGGCCAGCGCGCCCATGTACCACATCTGGTCGAGCTCGAAGCCCAGTCCGTGGTTGTTGCCGGGGAAGGCCTGGTTGTAATCCGTGAGCATGCTCCGGACGGTCTCCGGTCGCAGGATCCGGTGCCCGCGGTAGCTGCCGCCGTTGAGGATCGCCTGGCCCAGCACGACCATGTCGCCCGCGGTCGAGAAGATCCCCGCGTGCCCGGCGACGCCGCCGAGCGACCAGGCGTTCTCGTCGTGCACCGAGCCGCGGACCATGCCGCGCGGCGGGTTCGACTGGAACTCGGTCGCCGCGACCCTGGCGAGCTTCGACGACGGCGGGTTGTAGCCGGTGTCGGCCATCCCCAGCGGCGCGGTGATCCGGTCGCGCACGACGGCGTCGAGCGTCGAGCCGGTCAGCTTCTCGACGATGAAGCCCAGCGTCAGCAGGTTGATGTCGGAGTAGAGGTACGTCGTGCCCGGCGCGTTCTTCAGCTTGCTGTCGAGCACGGCCTTGCGGCGCGACGGGATGTCCGGGTAGCCCGCCCACAGCGACGGCCTTGGGTCCGCGTCGAAGCCCGAGGTGTGCGTGAGCAGCTGCTTGACGGTGATGGCCTCTTTGCCGTTCACCCCGAACTCGGGCAGATAGGTGATCACCGGGGCGTCGAGCGCGACCTTGCCCTGCTCGACCAGCTGCAGCACGGCGATCGAGGTGAACAGCTTCGACACCGACGCCATGTCGAAGATGGTGTCCATACGCATCGGCACCTGCTGTTCCGCCGGCAGCTCGGTGCCCGTGGCGTCGGCGTACCGGACGGCGCCGCCGACGGTGTACTTGTCGACGATCACGCCGTTGGTCGCGAGCAGGCCCACCGCGCCGGCGAAGTGCGGGTGACCGGCGGTGTCCGGCTTCGTCCAGCTCTCCAGGAACCGCTCGGCGGCCTTGATCGGCTCCGGGTCCAGCCCGGCGCTCGACGGCGAGCCGTCGCGCAGGGTGGTCCACGACGGCGCGAAGTCACGCTGGGGACGGTCGAACCGCCCACTCGAGTGGCCTTCGGTGCTCGCCATCGCGCTCGTTCCGGAGAAGGTGACCGCCACGGCGCTCACCATCGCCGCGACCCGGATCCACCTTTTCATGCGTACCTCACCTGTAGATCAAGTACTGCTGCCGCTGCCTGTCGAACTGGCCGAGCTCGCCTTGCCAAGAACCGGTGATCTCGTCGACGCCCGCGCCCGCGTCGACCATCGTGCGCAGCCGGTCCGAACCGGACAGCTTGTCGATGTAGTTGTCGGGTCGCCACGCGAAACCGGGTTGCCGCTTGCCGGTCACGAGCATCGCGACGGCGGTGCGGATCGCGTCGAACGCGTACGGGTCCGTCACCGTCAGCTGGACGCCACCGCAGGTCACGTTGACGAACTTGCTGAACGTGGGCACGAAGTACGTCTCACGGAACTTCACGCCCGGCAGCCGCAGCTCGGTCAGCTGCTCGCGCCAGCGCCAGTCGAGGCCGGGCGCGCCGATGATCTCGAACGGCCGCGTCGTGCCCCGGCCTTCGGAGAACACGGTGCCTTCGAACATGCCGGTGCCCGGATAGACGTGCGCCGTTTCCGGGGTCGGCATGTTCGGGCTCGGCGGGATCCAGTCGAGCCCGGTCCGCGCGAAGTGCTCATCGCGCCGCCAGCCGCGAACCTGCACGATGTCGAGCTTTGGGAGCTTCACGCCTTCGGCGGGCAGGAACTCGCCGACGTAGAACCTGGCGAGCTCGCCCGCGGTCATCCCGTGCTGCTGGACGATCGGCTTGCGGCCGACCCCGGAGCTGAACGCCGGGTTCAGCATCGGGCCGTAAGCCTTGCCGCCCAACGGGTTCGGCCGGTCCAAGACCACAAAGGACGCTCCGGCCTTCGCGGCGGCGACCATCGCTGTGTAGAGCGACCAGATGTAGGTGTAGAAGCGCGCGCCGACGTCCGCGATGTCGAAGACGACCGTGTCGACGCCCGCCTTGGTGATCATCGCGGCGAGCTTGGCCGCGTCGACGCCGTACGCGTCGTACACGGGCACACCGGTGCGCGGATCCGTGTAGTCGCCTTCGGATCCGCCCGCCTGCGCGCTGCCGCGGAAACCGTGCTCAGGCCCGAAAGCCGCGGCCGGGCGGACCCCGGCGGCGACCATCGAGTCGACGATGTGGTCGCCGCCCGTCAGCACGCCCGTGGGGTTGGACAGCACGCCGACCTTGCGGCCCGCGAGCATGCGCCAGCCTTGCGCCGCCAGTACTTCCGCGCCGGTGCGGACGCCGTGGTGGCCTTCTTCGGCCGAGGGCTCTGCGCTGGCGCTGGTCGTCGCGCCGGCTGCGCTGGTCGTCAGCGCCGCGCTCGCCGCGAGGAACGCCCGCCGGTTGAGGCTCACCACGAGAGTCCGTGGCCGAACGGGTACTTCACCTTGGTCAGATCGGCGCCGACAGGGACGTCGACCGGCAGCTTGCCCTGCGGCGCGACCTCGCCGAGCACCACCTTCGCCAGCGCTTCGACGGATGGCGTGATGTAGCCGTAGCTGGCCAGCCAGGTCTTCACGGTCTCGTCGTACCCGGCGTCGTAAGGGATCGCCGCGGCGACCGCGACCACCGGCTTCCCGGTGGCGTTCAACGCGTTGAGCAGCTTCAGCTGCAACGGGAAGAGCCGGATGTTGTTGGTGAGCACGACGATCACGTCCTTGCCCTGCGCGGCCGCGACGGCCTGCGCGATCAGCGCGTCCGACGGGGCCTGCCCGGTCTGCAACGCGGTCGCGGGCGTGCCGTGCGCGGTGAACCTGGCGGCGAGCTGCGCGGTCGTCGAAACTCCCCAGCCGGTGATCAGCGCGGAGGCGGGCTTCTGCTTCAGCGGCAGCACGCCGCCGTCGTTGCGCAGCAAGGTGATCGAGCGGTCGGCGACTTCCTGCGCCTTCGCGAGGTTCGCCGGGGTGCCGAGCTGGCCCATGACCTTCGCCGGGTCGACGTACGGCGAGAACAGGATGCCGCGCTTGAACTTCAGCGTGAGGATCCGCAGCACGCTCTCGTCGATGCGCCGCTCGCTCAGCTCACCCTTGCGCACGGCGTCGACCACGGAGTTGATGGCCACGTCGAGGTGCACCGGCATGAGCAGCTGGTCGGCGCCCGCCTTGAGCGCGAGCAGCGGGATCTCGGCGTCGGTGTGCATCTCGCGCACGCCCTGCATCTCGAGCGAGTCGGTGACGATGACGCCCTTGTAGCCGAGCTCGCCGCGCAGCTTGCCGGTGATGATCGGCTTAGACAGCGTCGCCGGCTCGAGCGACGGGTCGAGGCTGGGGAACTGGATGTGCGCGGTCATGATCGAGTCGATGCCCGCGCGGATGGCCGCCTTGAACGGCGGGACGTCGGTCTCGCGCCAGTGCTCTTCGGTGCTGTCGATGCGGGGGAGCCCGGTGTGGCTGTCCGTCGGGGCGGCGCCGTGGCCGGGGAAGTGCTTCGCGGTGGCGGACACGGTCTGCGAGAGCCGGTGCCCGTCCTGATAGCCCTTGACCTCCGCGGTCACGAACTGGCTGGCCAGTCCCGGCTGGCCGGAGAACGAGCGGATGCCGATCACCGGGTTCACCGGGTTCGAGTTCACGTCCGAGTCCGGCGCGAAGTTCTGGTTGATGCCGACCGCGCGCAGTTCCTTGCCGAGGATGGTGGCCGCGGCCGTCGCGTTGGCGGTGCTGCGGCCTGCCGAGATCGCCATCGCGCCGGAGAACTCGGTCGCCGGGGCGCCCATCCGGGTGACCGTGCCACCCTCCTGGTCGGTCGCGATCTGCAACGGGATGCGGGCGCCGCTGCGCGTCGCCGCCTGCTGCAGGCCGTTCGACAGCTTCGCGACCTGCACCGGGTCGTCGAAGTTGTCCCGAGAGTCGTTGTTGAAGTAGATGACGCCGCCGAGGTGGTACTTCTCGATGACCTGCGCGGGGGTGTCGACACCGAAGTCGGCCTGGTTCTTGGCGTTGACCTCGTCGGCCGACTTGCCGTTGACCCAGGTGACGAACAGCTGGCCGACCTTCTCCTCGAGGGTCAGCCCGTGCAGGGTGCGCTGCGCTTCGGCCGCGAAGGTGTCCACCTGCCCAGTCTGTCCTGCTGACGCGACGCTCGCGCCGGTCACGGCGAGTGCGCCGGCCATCGACAGCACGAAGGCTCGGCGGGGAAGTACACGTCGGATGCTCAAGGCAGCCTCCCAGTTCCGCGCGGCGCCGGGCGGCGGCGTCGCAGCACGAAACGGCCGCTCGGTAGTTTCTCACCCGAACGAGCCGATATCGGAAAGCTACTCACGTGACCGGGGGTTGTCTATCGGCCACGCAGACCAATCCTTGCCTGATTTCCTCCGCCAAAGTGGAAGGACACGCCCATCCGGCCGAGTCGACCCGGTCGTGTTGCGTCGAAAAAAGGGGAAGGACGCCCCGCGCGTGCGCGCGAGACGTCCTTCATCGTGGCCAGTAAGAGGAAGGTGCCCTTCCACGCCTCCCGATAGGTCGTGAAAAAACATTTTCATCTTTTGCTGAGACTAAGTCTGAGTTCCTCGCGAGAAGCCCTCCCGCATTAGTCGGCCTGGGTGCCACGCGGCACCTGACGAAAGTGTTTTTAACGCTGGCGGCGCCCGTCGGCCGAAGCCAACGGGCGCCGCCCTCTGCGCGAACTTTCGGGTGACCAAGCGTGCAACTCTGGTCGTACCTTCATGGACTCGGCGTGTGGCGTCCCACTACGCAGTCCCTAGACGACGAGCCTCCCGCGGCGCGCTGCGCGTGGGTGCCCGGAGTCCGCGCACGGAGGTTTGCCGGGGTGGAAAAGGCTTCTCTTCTACCTTTTCCCTGGCCGACCAAACGTCCGCACTTACTTTCTACGCCGTGATGGGAGTCACTTCAAGAGCGCGGATGGGTGCACCGGTACAGAGGCTCGATCTAGTGACTTCCCTACCCTGAGCGACATAGAATTCTTGGTCCTGTCTAAGGAAAGCCAACCTGGTACCGCCGTGTGGGTGCACGCTGCGCCGACAAGGGTGACGAACCACGACCTATCGGTCCTTGCGACGCCTCGCCAAGCCGTACCAAGTGGCCCCCGCGGCGGCCACGCCCAGTCCCAGCGCCACCGCTGTGGGTGACGCGAGCGGCAGCCGGTTGCGCAGCGACATCGGATTGTCGAACGTCAGCACCGGCCAGTCCTTGGCGGCGGCGTGCTTGCGCAGCATCCGGTCGGGGTTGACGGCGTACGGGTGCCCGACCACCTCGAGCAGCGGGATGTCCGTGCTCGAATCGGTGTAAGCGTGGCACTCGGCGAGGTCGTAGCCGTAGGTGGCGGCGAGGTCCTTCGCGGCGATCGCCTTGTTCTCGCCGTAGCAGTAGAAATCCACCTGGCCCGAGTAGCGGCCGTCCACGATCTGCATCCTGGTCGCCACGCTGCGCGTAGCGCCCAGCATCCGCGCGACCGGCGCCACCACCTCCTCGCCGGTGGCCGAGAGCACGATCACGTCGTGCCCGTCCGCCTTGTGCCGCGTGATCAGCTCGGTCGCCTCGACGTAGACGAGCGGGTCGACCACGTCGTGCAGCGTCTCTTCGACGATCGCGGACACCTGTGCGACATCCCAGCCCGTGCACAGTGCCGACACCTCCTGGCGCATGCGCTCGGTCTTTCCGGCGTCCGCGCCGGCGAGTGAAAAAACAAGCTGCGCGTACGCGCTCCGCAAAGCGGCGCGGCGGTTGATGAGCCCCTCTCTCAGCAACGGTTTACTGAAGGCGAGCGCACTCGACGAGGCGATGATCGTCTTGTCCAGATCGAAGAACGCCGCGACCCGGTTCGGCGCCACATCGGCTGGTACGGCAGGGAAGTTCGGTTCGGCCACCCCACCACAATAGGAGTATCCGCGACTTCGATCTTGCTGGTCGGTCACGAACGGCAAGATCCGATGGAAAATTCATCACAGCGGGTGCGGATTGGCCGCTGATGCCGTTATCGAATTGTGGGTGTGCCCAGAAGTGTCGCGGCGGCGCGGATGGAGTTACAGTTAGCGAGTCCGGTGCTACACCGGCCAGGTTCAGTCCGACCCCCCGGGGCTGAACCCCCGACGACCCCCGCCCCTCCCCCCTGGCGGGGGTCGTCCCTTTTCTTCTCGCTCTTTCCCAAGCGCCGCAAGGGTTTCCGGGCGCGCGCCCGCGAATGTAAAACGCCGTTTTCCATAGTGGTAAAACAGTGTGCCGGATCTTTTTCACGGGGTGGGTGAATACGAACCGGGCCGAACGTGCGGGCGCACACGGCGAACTCGCGTGCGCGCGGGACGAGTCTTCGCCCGTTTATCCGCCCATTGGGCACTGGTCTTTGCGACCAAAGAACGCCTGAGTCGCTGGTCTTGGCGCCCAAATCTTCTTTCGTGACAGCGCTTTCGGTCCATCCGGCCGGTGGGCCGTCTCGCGCATACCACACGGGGCCGACAAGTTCTGTCGCGGAAACGGTGTTTCCCGCCGAGTTATCCACATCGGGGTGGTTATCCACAGGTGCGGTGATCGGGCGTTGTGGCGGCGATGGCGGGTGCGTGACGGTGGAGGCATCGACCGAACCGACGCAGGGGGTTGGCATGACCACCGGAACCCGGCCACTCATCGTGGCCAACGACGAAACCGTCATCGACGAGGTGATCCGCCTCGCCGCCGCGGTGGGCTGCGGCACCGAGCGCGCGCCGGACCTCGTGGCCGCGCGGACGAGCTGGGCGCGAGCGCCCTTGGTGATACTCGACGAGGAAGCCGCGATGCAGCCGAACGCGCTGCCTCGAAGACGCGGGGTTTTCCTGGTGTGCAAGGGAGCACCGGCCCCGCCGGTGTGGAGATCCGTGTTCGACGCCGGTGTCGAGCGGGTGCTGAGCCTGCCTGAGGACGAGGCCGCGCTGATCGCCGAGCTCGCCGATGTGGTCGATGGCCCGGACATGCCGGGCGGGCGGATCATCGGATTCCTCGGCGGGCGTGGTGGGGCGGGCGCCTCGGTGCTCACCGCGGCCGTCGCCATGACCGTCTGCCGGGAGGGCGGCAGCGCGCTGCTGATGGACTGCGATCCACTCGGCGGCGGGATCGACATCGTGCTCGGCGCCGAGGCGCAATGCGGGCTGCGCTGGTCGGAGCTGCAGGTCGGGTCCGGCCGGGTGTCGATGGCGGCTTTGCGCGAAGCACTGCCCGCCCAGCATTACCGCGGCGGACGGCTGTCCTTCGTTTCTTACGACAGGGAAGGCGGAGGGGCTTCCGTGGAGGCCGTCACGGCCGTCGCTGAAGCCGGGCGCCGGGCGGGCCGGAAAGTACTGTGCGATCTGCCCCGCAATCTCGGGCGGACCACCGAGGCGGTGGTCGGGATCGCCGATCTGATGATCGTGGTCGTCCCGGCCGAAGTGCGCGCTTCCATTGCCGCACAACGTATCCAGCGCTATCTGGAACATCGTGCCTCGCGGGTGGCGCTGGTCGTGCGCGGGCCTTCGCCGGACAAGATCCCGGCGGCGGACATCGCGGGCACGGTCGGGCTTCCGCTGCTCACCTGGATGCCGCCCGAACGCGGGCTCGCGCTGGCGCTCGACAGAGGCAAGTTCGAGCTGAACCCGCGAGGGCCGCTCGGCGTCACCGCTCGCGCGGTGCTGCGTGCACTGCCCGACGAGGAGGTGGCGGCATGAGCGGCGAGCTCGTCGAACGCGTCCGGCTGCGCCTGGCGTCGGCCGGGTCCGCGCCGGACACCGCGGCCGTCGCCGACGCCGTCCGCGCGGAGGCGGGTGGTGCCATCGGGCACGTGGATCTGTTGCGTGCCTTGCGTTCCCTGCGGCATGAGTTCATCGGCGCCGGTGTGCTGGAGCCGTTGCTCGAGGATCCGGACACCACCGACGTGCTGGTGACCAAGCCCGGCGAGGTGTGGACGGACGGGCCTGACGGACTTCGCCTGTCGGACGTCGTGTTCGAAGACGAGGCCGCGGTGCGCAGGCTGGCGCAGCGGCTGGCGTTGCTCGCCGGGCGAAGGCTCGACGACGCCCAGCCCTATGTGGACGGTTGGCTGCCGGGGACCGGACCGCACGGCAGGGTGCGGCTGCACGCCGTACTCCCGCCGATCGCCGCCGACGGGACCTGCCTGTCGCTCAGGGTGTTGCGCCCGGCTTCCCACGACCTCGCCACCTTGTGCTCGCTCGGCACGTTCGACGCGGAGGGCAAGGAACTGCTTCAGGCGATCATCGCGGCGAGGCTGGCCTTCCTGGTCACCGGCAGCACCGGCTCCGGCAAGAGCACGCTGCTCGCGGCCATGCTCGGCGCGGTCGCGCGGTCGGAACGCATTGTCTGCGTGGAAGACGCGGCTGAGCTGCAGCCGGCGCATCCCCAGTTCGTCAGGCTGATCGCTCGGCCGCCGAACATCGAAGGCGTCGGCGAGGTGACGCTGCGGGAGCTGGTGCGCCAAGCGCTCCGGATGCGCCCTGACCGGCTCGTGGTCGGCGAGGTGCGCGGGCAGGAGGCCGTCGACCTGCTCAACGCGCTCAACACCGGCCACGACGGCGGCGCCTGCACGCTCCACGCGAACTCACCGCTGGAAGTCCCGGCCCGGATGGAGGCGCTGGCCGCGCTCGGCGGCTTGGCCAGGGCCGCCTTGCACAGCCAGCTCGGCGCCGCGGTGCGAGTGGTGCTGCACATGCGGCGGATCCCCGGGCGCGGCCGTCGGCTCGACGAGATCGGGGTCGTGCGGCTCGGCGGCTCTGGCGTGCGAGTGTGCCGGGTGTGGCACGGCGGCCGGTGGACCGAGCATCGGCCGGTCCTCACCGGCCTGCTCACCGGAGCGTCGCCATGGTGAGCGCGCTGCTCGGGCTGACCGCGCTCCTGTGCTGGCCCGCGACCCGTGCGAGCGCCCGGCTCGCCGGCCTGGTCGGACGGATCTGTCCGCGCGGCCTGCCGCGGCGATGGTGGCGGACAGCTCTGGGCGGACTGGCGCTCGTCGTCTCCACGATGCTCGCTTGGCCGGGCGGAGGGCTGGCGGCCGCGCTGCTCGGGTACGCCGTCCGGTGTGATCGGCGGGAGCGCGAAGTCATGCGAGCGCGGCTCGCGGAGGCGGACGGGTTCGCCGAAGCGTTGCGCGCGATGGTCACCGAGCTGAGAGCCGGTGCGCATCCGATCGCGGCCGCGGAGTCGGCGGCAGGCGAAGCGACGGGCGAGGCGGCGCGGGCCATGCGGGCGGTCGCCGCCGCGGCGCGGCTGGACGGTCCGTTCCCCGAGTCACCGGCTGACGGGCTGCTCGGCAGGCTCACCGGCGCGTGGACGCTCGCGCAACGGCACGGCCTGCCGATGGCCGAGGTGCTCGACGCCGTCCGGCGTGACGTCGAACTGAGCGTGCGCCTCGCCAGGCAAGCCGACTCGAAGCTTGCCGGGCCGAGGTCGAGCGCTTCGGTGCTGGCCTTCCTGCCCTGCCTGGGCATCGCGCTCGGGCAGGCGATGGGCGCGGACCCCGCGAGGGTGCTGACCGCGACGGCGCCGGGCCAGGTGCTGCTGGTCTTGGGCGCCGGCTTCATCGCGGCGGGACTCGCCTGGAGTTCGCGGCTGACGCGGCGGGTGGTGACGGTATGAACGCCATGGTCCTGCTCGCGGCCGGGTTGTCGGCACTGCCGCCTGCGCTGGGTGCCGTGGACCGGATGCGGAGCATGGGCCCGGCCGGACGGCACATGGCCTGGCGGTGGCCGGGGCGGAAGCGGGCGCGCGGTGACCCGTTGCGGCTGGCGGCCGTGCTGGACCTGCTGGCGGCTTGCCTGCGGTCCGGGCTTCCGGTGGCCGAGGCCGTCCGCGCGGTCACCGGTGGCAGCGCGGAGGACGACGCCTTGCGCGCGACGGCGGACCTGCTCGAACTCGGCGCCGATCCGGTGCTCGCGTGGGAGCCGGTCGCCTGCTGTGACGGGCTCGCCGAACTCGCGAGGGCGGCGCGGCGGACCGCCCGGTCCGGCACCGCGCTGGCCGAGGCGGTCGCGGAACTGGCTGCCCGGCTGCGCGCGAGCGTCGCGGACGAGGCCGAGGCGCGGGCGCAACGCGTGGGCGTGCTGATCACCGGGCCGCTCGGGCTGTGCTTCCTGCCCGCCTTCTTCTGCCTCGGCGTGGCGCCGGTCGTCGCCGGGCTCACGGCCGGGCTGCTGACCCCGCACTGACTGAACCGACAAAGAGGAGTACAGCCATGGAAAAGCGGTTCCTGTACGGCGACGCGGGCGCGATCTCGGCCGAGTACGCGTTGATCACGCTCGCCGGCGCGGCCATCGCCGGTGTCATCTATCTGCTCGTCACCAGCGACTGGGCGGCCGACGCGCTGCGCGGGCTGATCGAACGAGCGCTCTCGGTGGGCACGTGATGGACGGCGATCGGGGAGCGGTGACCGTGGAGGCCGCGGTCGCGCTGGGCGCGCTGGCCTTCGTGCTGGCTTCGATGCTGGCCGGGCTCGCCATGGTCGTCGACCTGCTCAGGTGCACCGACGCCGCCGGTGAAGCGGCGCGGCTGGTGGCACGTGGTCAGCGGCAGCAGGCCGAAAGCGCGGTGCGGGTCATCGCGCCGGGCGGAGCGCGGCTGGCGGTGCGGGCCGAGGGCGACGCGGTGACCGTGGAGGTCGGCGTGGCCCCGGTGGGCGGTCTGCTGTTCGGGGCGCGGGTGCGCGCCACGGCGTTCGCCTTGCTCGAACCGGGGGTGTCCGGTGCCGGGTGAGCGGGATGGCGGCTCGGCTTCGGTGCTCGCCGCGGTGGCCGTGCTGCTGGTGCTGGTGATCGGGATGACCGTGTGCTGGATCGGGGTCGCCTCGATCTGCCGGAGGCGTGCGGAGACCGCGGCCGATCTCTCGGCGCTGGCCGCGGCGGGCGGGCCGTCCTGTGAGCGGGCGCGCCGGGTCACCGAGGCCATGGGAATAGGACTGAGCGGGTGCCGGTTCGTGTCCGGTGACGCGCTCGTCGAGGTTCGGCTGGAGCTCGCCGGGGTACTCGGTCCGTGGGGCTCGGTGGCGGCGCGTGCGCGCGCCGGGCCGGTCGACCGCCCGCCGTGAGTGGCCACGGAGACGAGCGGCCGACGAGCGGACCGCGCGGCTGACCCGCCGACCGCGGAGATCAGTGGTCCAGATCACGAGCAGCGGTCGTCTTCGCGCGCCGAGCGGTCATTTGGAACTTTTGGCCCCCGCCGAACGGCCGTACCTCAAGAACAGCGCGGAACCTGACGAAACCGTCGTCCCTGGTTTCGCCTGCGGCGAACGGCTCCGCAGTGGTTCCGACGGCCGGATGATCGGTAAGCGGCAGTTCGGTCCAGCCGTTGAACTACCGCGCGTTCATCGCCCCGTAACCACCGGTTGTCGCGTGGGCTCTATCGGCAATGTGCAACTTGCCGTTTATTGAGATGTACGCCACTACGAGCGAGTGGCGGCAGCAGGAAGCAAGATGGAGGCAAGAAGACAATGTTGGACGCGAACTGGCCGGACAGCTGGCGCAACGCTTTCCGTATCGAGCTGCGCGCCGAGGCGATCGGCCTCGCGTGGCGCGGCTGGCCGGTGCTGCCGGGCGTCAACCCCGTCGCGGTGCGCGGCGAGGACGATGACCTGACCTGGCGCAGGCCCGTGCCGGCGTACGACAACTGGAGCGACGTCATCGGCGCCCACCCGCACCAGGTGGCGGAGTGGTTCTGCGACAAGACGCACAGCCTCCTCGTGGCGACCGGCACCGTGCTCGACGCGATCGAGGTCGACGACGAGCTCGGCAAGCGCGCCGCCCGCCTGCTGCGGGCGACCGGGCACCCCGCGCCCATCGTCGCCATGCCGAACGGCCGCTGGCTGTTCCTCACCACCGCGGCGGCGAGCATCCCCGCCGCACTGGCCGCGCAGGCCTCCATCGAATGGCACGGCGCCGGTAGCTGGATCCCGCTGCCGCCGTCGCCTTTCCAGCACGGTGTCGTGCACTGGCGGGTCAAGCCCGAGGTCTGGGGCTGGCAGCTGCCGGAAGCCTCGGCCGTGCACGAGGTTCTGGTGCGCGCGCTCGAGGGCGAGCACGCGATTCACCTGGTCGAGTCTTCGGCCGCTTGATCCACCCCGTGGCCTGCCTGGGCCCCGTGCTGACGCAAAGCCCCGAGCACGGTATCCAGAACGGCCACGGCACCCGCCTTGTCCAGTGGGTCGTTGCCGTTCCCGCATTTCGGCGACTGAACACAGGACGGGCAACCCGTCGGGCACTCGCAGGAGATGATCGCCTCCCGCGTCGCGTCCAACCATGGGAACACCGCGGCGAATCCGCGGTCGGCGAATCCCGCACCCCCGGGATGACCGTCGTGCACGAACACCGTCGCCTCCCCGGTGTCTTCGTGCCACGCGGTGGACACTCCGCCGATATCCCATCGGTCGCACGTGGCGAACAGCGGTAGCAGGCCGATCGCCGCGTGCTCGGCGGCATGCAGGGCACCGGGGACGCGCGCCGGCAGCAGGCCGGCGCCCCCCGGTGCCCCGCAGACCTCCAGCAATTCAGGCGAGATCGTGTACCAGACCGCCCGCGTCTCCAATACCTGCTCGGGCAGGTCGAGCGAAACGTGGTCGAGCACCTGCCCGGACGGCCGCCGCCGGAGATAGCCGACCACCTGCGAGGTCACGGCCACCTCGCCGAGGCAGACGCTGACACCGCCATAATCCTTGCGCAGCACGGTCTTCCGCACGGCGATGTCCACCACCTCGCGCGGCTGGGTGTTCCAGTCCGGCGCCTCGGCGTGCACCATCGCGAGTCCGGCTTCGAAGTCCAGCTCGTCGACGACGTACGACTTGCCCTGATGCAGATACACCGCGCCGGGGTGCACCGTGAAACACGCCGAACCGGGATCGACCGTGCCGAGCATCCGCCCGGAATCCGCTTCCACCACCGCGATCTGCTCGCCGCCGGAGCCTCGGATGTCCACCTCGTGCTGCGGCCGGTCCCGCGACGTCCAGTACCAGCCGCTCGGCCGCCGCCGGAGCACGCCGTCGGAAACCAGCGCGTCCAGCACGGTTTTCGCCGCTTCGCCGCCGAACGCGTCCAGCTCACCCGTGGTCAACGGCAACTCCGCCGCCGCGCAAGCCAGCTGCGGCGCCAATACATAGGGGTTCGCCGGATCCAGCACCGCGGTTTCCACCGGGCGCTCCAGTATCGCCGCCGGGTGATGCACGAGATAGGTGTCGAGCGGATCGTCTCGGGCGACGAACACCACCAGTGCCGAATCACCGGACCGGCCCGCCCGCCCCGACTGCTGCCAGAACGAGGCGAGCGTGCCCGGATAACCGGCGAGCACCACCGCGTCCAGCCCGGCGATGTCGACGCCGAGCTCCAGCGCGTTCGTCGTCGCGACCCCCAGCAGCCGCCCAGCGAGCAGATCCGCTTCGAGTGCGCGCCGTTCTTCCGGCAGATAGCCCGACCTGTACGCGGCCACCAGCGGAGTCAGCGAACTGTCCACTTCGGACAGAATGCGGCGCGCGCCGATCGCGGTCAGCTCCGCGCCGAGCCGTGACCGCACGAAGGCCAGGCTGCGCGCGCCCTCGATGACGAGTTCGGCGAGGATCCGGCCTGCTTCGGCGCCCGCCGAGCGCCGGACCGGGGCGCCGTTCTCGCCGGAAAAGTCTTCCAGCAGCGGCGGTTCCCACAGCGCGATCGTGCGCGGGCCGCGAGGGGAGACGTCCTCGGTGACGGCAGCGCAGTCCGCTCCGATGAGCCTGCTCGCGAACGCCGCGGGTTCGGCCGTCGTCGCCGAGGCCAGCACGAAGACCGGCGAGGCGCCGTAATGCCGGGCCACCCGGCGCAGCCGTCGCAGCAGAAGCGCGACATGAGAGCCGAAAACCCCGCGATAACTGTGGCATTCGTCGACGACCACATAGGACAACCGCTTGAAGAACCGCGCCCAGCGCGCGTGCGAGGCGAGGATCCCGCGATGCAGCATGTCCGGGTTCGTGAACACCCACCGCGAATGCGCGCGCACCCAGTCCCGCTCGGCCATCGGGGTGTCGCCGTCGAAGGACGCGGGCCGCACGCCCGACACGTCCAATGAGGACACCGACCGCAGCTGATCCGCGCCCAGCGCCTTGGTCGGGGAGAGATACAGCGCGCACGCGCGGTCGTCCTCACTCAGCGAGGACAACACCGGCAGCTGGTACGCCAGCGACTTGCCAGAGGCGGTGCCGGTCGAGATGACCACGTTGTGCCCGGAATGCGCGAGTTCGGCCGCTTCGATCTGGTGCGTCCAAGCCCGTTCGACACCCGCCGAACCGAACGCGGCCACCACCTCCGGCGGCGTCCACGACGGCCACTCGGCGAAGCTCGCGATCCTGGCGGGAAATTGGGCTATATGGGTGATCGGATTGAGGTCCTCCGGCAAGCCCGCCGTCATCCGGCGCAGCAGCGCCCGCGCTCTCTCCCCGTCCATCGCGCCTGCCACCCGACGAGCTTGGCACAGCACACCGACAACCTCCGAAACCCTGTTCCGGATTCCTTGCCGCGCCTGCGAAGAATCGATCTAGTGAGCAGTCTCACAAGATCACTCAACGTATCAGTATCGGGACGCCTTGCCGACGTCCCACGCAGTACCAATACACTCCGGCAAACCACACCACTTGTGGTGTAGATCCCACGCCAATGACGGCGCGCCGGTTCACCGGCCTTCCGGCATTGGAAAAGGCGACGTCTCATGGAGGACGAATGTCCCGGCAGTTCCTCGCGGAGGGCCTAGAGCTCTCCGGAGGTGATTACACCATCGTCGGTGTGATCGCCGTGGTCGCCCTTGCCGCACTCGTCATCGGTTATGTGCTGCTCAAGGAGGTTCTGGCCGCGGGCCAGGGCACCTCCAAGATGCAGGACATCGCCAAGGCGGTGCAGGAAGGCGCGGCCGCCTACCTCAAGCGACAGCGCAACACGCTCGCCGTCTTCGGCGCCATCGTGTTCTTGCTGCTCTTCGCCCTGCCAGCGGAGGACTGGAGCGAGCGCATCGGCCGCTCCCTGTTCTTCCTCGTCGGCGCAGGATTCTCGTTCGCGATCGGTTACCTCGGCATGTGGCTGGCCACCCAGGCCAACCTGCGGGTGGCCGCGGCGTCACGCGAGGCAGGCGGTCGTGAGGTCGCCATGCGGGTCGCGTTCCGCACCGGTGGCGTCGTCGGCATGATCACCGTCGGCCTCGGCCTGTTCGGTGCCGCGGTCGTCGTCATGGTCTACGCGGGTGCGGCACCGAAGGTGCTGGAGGGCTTCGGTTTCGGCGCCGCGCTGATCGCGATGTTCATGCGTGTCGGCGGCGGTATCTTCACCAAGGCCGCCGACGTCGGCGCCGACCTGGTCGGCAAGGTCGAGCAGGGCATCCCCGAGGACGACCCGCGCAACGCGGCCACCATCGCCGACAACGTCGGTGACAACGTGGGCGACTGCGCCGGTATGGCGGCCGACCTCTTCGAGTCGTACGCGGTCATGCTGGTCGCGGCGCTGATCCTGGGCAGCACGGCGTTCGGCGTGCACGGCCTGATCTTCCCGCTCATCGTCCCGGCGATCGGCGTGATCACCGCGGTCATCGGTGTCTACATCACCAAGGCCAAGGAAGGTGAAGGCGGCCTGGTCACGATCAACCGCGCGTTCTACATCTCCGCCGGTATCTCCGCGGTGCTGTCGACGATCGCGTCGTTCGTGTTCCTGCCGAGCTCGTTCTCCGAGTTCACCGGTGTCACCACCACCAGCCAGTCCGGCAACCCGGCGGTCATCGCGACCGTCGCGGTGATCATCGGCATCGTGCTGGCCGCGGTCATCCTGAAGCTCACCGGGTACTACACCGGCACCGAGCACAAGCCGGTCCAGGACGTCGGCAAGACCTCGGAAACCGGTGCGGCCACGGTCATCCTGGCCGGTATCTCGGTCGGTTTCGAGTCCGCCGTCTACACCGCGCTGGTGATCGGCGCCGCCGTGTTCGGCGCGTACCTGCTCGGCGGTGGCGTCGCGCTGTTCGCCGTCGCGCTCGCCGGCACCGGCCTGCTGACCACCGTCGGCGTCATCGTCGCGATGGACACCTTCGGCCCGGTCTCGGACAACGCGCAGGGCATCGCCGAGATGTCGGGCGACGTCGACGAGAAGGCCGCGCAGATCCTCACCGAGCTCGACGCGGTCGGCAACACCACCAAGGCGATCACCAAGGGCATCGCGATCGCGACGGCCGTGCTGGCCGCGACCGCGCTGTTCGGCTCCTATCAGGACGCGATCACCAAGGCGCTGGCCAAGGTCCCGAACGTGGCACAGAGCGGCACGGACGCGCTGAAGTCGTTCATCAGCGACGTGGTCAGCCCGAACACCCTCGTCGGCGTCATCGTCGGCGCGGCGGTCGTCTTCCTGTTCTCGGGTCTCGCGGTCAACGCGGTCTCGCGTGCCGCTGGCGCGGTGGTGTACGAAGTGCGCCGCCAGTTCCGCGACATCCCGGGGATCATGGAGGGCACGACCCGTCCCGAGTACGGCCGCGTGGTCGACATCGTCACCCGCGACTCGCTGCGTGAGCTGACCACCCCCGGTCTGCTCGCCGTGTTCGCCCCGATCGCGGTCGGCTTCGGCCTCGGCACCGGCGCGCTCGCCGGTTACCTGGCGGGCGCCATCGCCACCGGCACCCTGATGGCGATCTTCCTCGCCAACTCCGGTGGCGCGTGGGACAACGCGAAGAAGCTGGTCGAGGACGGCCACCACGGCGGCAAGGGTTCGGACGCGCACGAGGCCACCATCATCGGTGACACCGTGGGTGACCCGTTCAAGGACACCGCGGGCCCGGCCATCAACCCGCTGATCAAGGTGATGAACCTGGTCTCCGTGCTGATCGCCCCCGCGGTCGTGCAGTTCTCGATCGGCGACAGCGCGTCGACCCCGCTGCGCATCGTCATCTCGCTGGTCGCGGTCGCGATCATCGTGGCGGCGATCGTCGTGTCGAAGAAGCGCGGCACCGTCCTTTCGGACACTCCGGCCGAGGTCAAGAGCTAGTCGCAGCTGTAACCCACTCGGGGCCCGTCACGCTTGTTCGCGTGGCGGGCCCTGTGTGTTTTGTGATCGAGTACCGTCCGGTTTGCTTGAAAGTCCCTTTACTAAGGAGTCCACCATGAGGCGCAGCCTCAGTCTTGCCGGCGCAGGGGTCGCCCTGGCGCTGGCGCTCACCGCCTGCGGTTCCGCGGACAAGCCGTCGACGGCCGCCCCGTCGCCCTCTTCGCCGGCACCCGCCCCTGCCAGCTCCTCGTCCGCCGCTCCGGCAGGCAACGCGGGCGCCTGGGTCAACGACTTCTGCGGCTCGCTGACCGAGCTCGCGAACCTCGACGCCTCGAAGATCCAGCCGCCTGCCGAGACCGCCACGATCGCGGAGAAGCAGAAGGCCATGTCCCAGCTGCTCGAGACCATCGGTGGCGCGATCAGCCCCGCCGTCGAGAAGCTCAGCAAGCTGCCCGCGTCCCCGGTCGCGGCCGGTGACGAGGCGAAGAAGACCTTCCTCGACACGCTCAAGCCGGTCGACGACCAGATCAAGGCCGCGAAGGCGAAGCTCGACGCCGCTCCCGCCGGTGACGCGCAGGCCGTGGCCGCCGCCGCGCTGGCGTTCCAGTCGGTCGGCACCGCGCTGAGCAGCTTCGACCCGGAGAAGCAGATCAAGGGCGCCCCGGAGCTCGAGGCCGCGGGCAAGGACCAGCCGAACTGCAAGGCGCTGGACAAGAAGTAAGCGAAAAGCTCAGGGCCCGTCGCGATCCGTGACGGGCCCTGAGTAGCTGCCTTGAGCGGCTGTGATCGAGTAGCGTGCCTTGCGGTTGGCTTTCCCGTCCCCAAGGAGTGCTCAATGAGGCGCAGCCTCTCTCTCGTGGCCGCTGGCCTCACCCTCACGCTCGCCCTCACCGGTTGCGGTGGCGACGAGAAGAAGGACGCCGCGCCTCCGTCGTCCGGCCAGTCCAGCGCCGCTTCGCCCGACTCCGGCTCCTCCGCGACGTCGGCACCAGCGCCGACTCCCGTCCAGCCGTCCGGCGCGACCGACCCGGCGGGCTGGGTCAACGACTACTGCGGCGCGCTCTCCGGACTGAAGGCCATCGAAAACGCGGGCCAGGACTCCGGCGGCATGGACCCTGCGGACCCCGACGCGGGCCGCAAGAGCATCTCCGCCCTGTACGGCAAGATCTACGACGCGCTCAACGGCGCGGTCGGCTCGCTCGGCAAGCTCGCGAAGGCCCCGGACCCCGTCGGCGACACGGCGAAGCAGAAGCTCATCGACGCCTACAAGCCCGCCGCCGAGAAGGTCAAGGCAGCGAAGACCAAGCTCGACGCCGCCGCGCCCGGTGACCAGCAGGCGCTGACCGACGCGATGGCGGGCCTCCAGACGGCCGCCGAGATCACCGACTCGATCGTCGATCCCCTCAAGGATCTCCAGGCCTCACCCGCGCTCGCCGCCGCGATCGAAAAAGCCCCCAACTGCAAGAACATTTCCGGATAAAGCGCGCTCAGCCCGGCGACTTGCAAACCGCTGTGTGATCGGTACCGTCGGTAACGGTTTTCGATACAGCGTTTGCAGGAGGTGCAACGAGTTTGCGGCCGCGGAGTACCGTTTTCGCCGCCATATCAACAGGACTTTGCCTTTTACTCGGCTTGTCCCTTGCCGCGTGCGGGCAGCAGCCGAGATCCCAGGCGAGCGTCAGGCCTGGCTCGGCGGCCGGGTCCGGTGGCGATCCGGTGGTGCTCTGGGCGGAGGGATACTGCAAGGCCGCGTTCGGCCTGGTGCAGACCCTGTCGACCATGCCGGTCGTCGATCCCAGCACCTCGGCGCGAGCCGCCGTCACCACCCGTGAGCTGCTCACTTCCGTGATCGGCGGGCTGGACGGGTCGCTCGCGACGCTGGCCAAGCTGGGGCCTTCCCCGGTGGCGGGCGGCTCCGCCGTGCGTGACAACGCGGCGAAGTCGTTCACCGGGATCAGGACGCGCGCGGCCGAGGCCAGGCAGCGGCTCGAGGTCGCCAAGGATCCGTCGGCGGTCAAGAAGGCGCTCGCCGACGCGGGTGGTCCGCTCGACGACATCTCGCGGCTGGATCTGATGCGCGGTTTGCACTCCGTGCCAGAACTGGCGCTGGCGAGCAGGCTGGCGCCGAGCTGTCAGCAGCTCTCCCCACCGGGTGAAACGGGTTCGCCGCTGTCCAGGCAGGGCAACTGAGCCTAGGCAGTAATCGAACTGGTGTTCTACCCTGAGGGGTGTGGACCAGATCTCGTTCTTCTCGGCCGAGGCCAGCGGACCGAGGCTCGCCGACCTCGCCGGGCTGCTCTGCGGCCAGGGGCGGCTGGCGAGCTTCGGGCGGACGGCCGCGCGGCTGACCGTGCGGGTCGAGCAGCCGTGGCGGGCGAGCCTGATCGCGCACGAATGCCGCAGGCGCGGGGTGGATGCGGAGGTCAGCGCGTCCGAGGAGGGTGAACCGCTGGTCAGGACCCCGTTCCGGGTCGACCTGCTGCCGATGGCTGGCCAGTGGGGCATCGAGAAGTCCATTCCGGCGGGGTTCCGGCTGGATGGCGCGATGCTGCGGCTGTGGGCGCTCGCCTGCGGCCGGTCCGCCGCGCACGCCTACCTGCTCGCGGTCGATCTCGACGCGCCCGAAACACATGAGCCGCTGGTCGGCGCGCTGGCGGCGCTCGGCGTGCCTGCCCAGCTGGTCGGCCCGCGCGGTGGTGGCCCGGCCATCAAGGTGACCGGCCGCCGCCGTCTCGCCTGCTTCGCCGAGCTGATCGGCACGCCACCGGCCGCGGCACTGCCCGCCTGGCCGGAGACGGCCAAGCGGGCAGGGTGACGCTACGGCTTGGGAAGCGCGCAGGCGGGGTTCTTCAGGTCGAGCTCGCTGGCCTTGAGGCAGCCGTAGAAGCGGTAGGTCTGCTGCCCGTAGTTCGTGCCCTTGCGCACGGTCACGGTGCCGTCTTGGGCGACCTCACACGGGTTGTTGAGGGTGCAGCGCGCGCCGTCCTCGTTGCCGGTGTTGTTGATGCCCGCGACCTTGCCGCTCGCGGAGTCGATGATCGGCGAGCCGGAGGTGCCGCCGATGGTCTTGCACTCCGGGGTGTAGCGGATCGAGTCCTTCCAGGTCCAGGAGCCTTCCTTGATCTGGTAGACGAACCCGTCGATGTTGCACGAGTAGATCCGCTTCCAGTACCCGGAGACGATGTCGATGTGGTTGCCCGCGGTCGGGTGCGTCGAGGCCAGTTCCAGCGGCGAGATGCGGGTGCGCGCCTTGATCTGGGCGTAGGATTCGTTGAGCTGGTAGAGCGACACGTCGGTGTCGGTCATCGTCGCGTAGACGATCTTCTTCGCCCGCAGCGTGCCCGCGGACCCCGCGTTCGCGTTCAGCAGGGTGAACGAGCGGGTGGACGCCTTGTTCGTGATGACCTGGCCGGCCGAGGGGAAGCCGGATTCGAGGCAGTGACCGTTCGACAGCACCAGGCCGGGGTCGGTGTCGGCCGCGCCCGCCAGCTTGACCAGCGAGCCGGAGCAGTTCGACAGTGCGACCGTTCCGGCGAAGTTCGCGGCTTGGACGGCCGCGGTGGCCGGTGCGGCGGTGCCGACCAGCGCGGTCGTGGTCAGTGCTGCGAAGAGGATGCCGATCAGGCGTCGCGTCATCGTGGGTTCCTTCCGGTCGCGTGTGGTAGTCAGTCAAGCGGCGACCTGTGACGCCCACCACCGTCGAACGGAGGGTATGCGAGTCGCTACCGATACCCCCGGCGGGCACGTGTGCGACATCACGTGCTAGCTCTGGAAAGGAAACATTGCCGAGGTCAACGGCGATGCGCTTGGCATGAGCCGGTCGGCGTGTTGCCCTACCTGGGCGTTGACCGCCCGGTCAGGCGGTGCACACTGACTGGTCGAACAGCGGAATGAGCGGAGAGCGGGACAGCGTGGCTGGAGCACGGACGAAGAAGAGCGACACCGGGAACGGCGCCGGGCGTCGCCGGCTGGTGATCGTCGAGTCGCCCACCAAGGCCCGCAAGATCGCGCCGTACCTCGGCGGGAACTACGTCGTCGAGAGCTCGGTCGGCCACATCCGCGACCTGCCGCGCGGCGCTGCCGACGTGCCTGCCCAGTACAAGGGTGAGGCGTGGGCCAGGCTCGGCGTGGACGTCGACCACGACTTCAAGCCGCTCTACATCGTGACCCCGGACAAGAAGTCCAAGGTCAGCGAGCTGAAGGCGCTGCTGAAGGACGTCGACGAGCTTTACCTCGCCACGGACCCCGACCGCGAGGGCGAGGCCATCGCGTGGCACCTGCTGGAGACCTTGAAGCCCAAGGTCCCGGTGCGCCGGATGGTCTTCCACGAGGTCACCGAGCAGGCCATCCAGGCGGCCGCCGCCGACACCCGTGAGCTCGACGGCGACCTCGTCGACGCGCAGGAGACCCGCCGGATCCTCGACCGTCTCTACGGCTACGAGGTCTCGCCGGTCCTGTGGAAGAAGGTCATGCCGAAGCTCTCGGCTGGCCGCGTGCAGTCCGTCGCGACGCGCATCGTGGTCGAGCGTGAGCGTGAGCGCATGCGCTTCACCTCGGCGTCGTACTGGGACATCTCCGCGACGATGGACGCCGGCGAGGACGCGACTCCCCGTAACTTCCCGGCCAGGCTCATCGCCGTCGACGGCGCTCGCCTCGCGACGGGCCGTGACTTCGGCTCGGACGGTCAGCTCAAGTCCGCGTCGAGCGAGGTCCGCGTGCTGGCCGAGGCCGACGCGATCCGGCTCGCGCAGGGCCTGAACGGGCGTGACTTCAAGGTCGCGAGCGTCGAGGAGAAGCCGTACACGCGCAAGCCGTACGCGCCGTTCATGACCTCGACGCTGCAGCAGGAAGCGGGCCGCAAGATGCGGTTCTCCTCCGAGCGCACCATGCGGATCGCGCAGCGGCTGTACGAAAACGGTTACATCACTTATATGCGTACCGACTCCACGACGCTGTCGGAGTCCGCGCTGAGCGCCGCGCGCAGCCAGGCGACGCAGCTGTACGGCAAGGAGTACGTCGCGGCCAGCCCGCGTCAGTACACCCGCAAGGTCAAGAACGCGCAGGAAGCCCACGAGGCGATCCGGCCGTCTGGCGAGGTCTTCCGCACGCCGGGTCAGGTCGCGGGCGAACTCGACACCGACGAGTTCCGCTTGTACGAGATGATCTGGCAGCGCACGATCGCCTCGCAGATGGCCGACGCCAAGGGCACCACGATGTCGGTGCGCATCGTCGGGCTGGCGACCAGCGGCGAGGAGTGCACGTTCTCCGCGTCGGGCCGCACGATCACCTTCGCCGGGTTCCTCAAGGCGTACGTCGAGGCCGTCGACAGCGAGACCGGTGGCGAGGCCGACGACAAGCAGCGCCGCCTGCCGCAGCTGGTCAAGGACCAAGGCCTGACCGCATCGGAGCTCAACCCGGACGGGCACACCACGTCCCCGCCCGCGCGCTACAGCGAGCCGAGCCTGGTCAGCAAGCTGGAAGAGCTGGGCATCGGCCGCCCGTCGACGTACGCGTCGATCATCAAGACCATCCAGGACCGCGGCTACGTGTGGATGAAGGGCTCCGCGCTGGTCCCGTCCTGGGTCGCGTTCGCCGTGATCGGGCTGATGGAGCGCCACTTCGAGCGCCTCGTCGACTACGACTTCACCGCGGGCATGGAAGACGAGCTCGACCGCATCGCGGCGGGCGACGAGCAGCGCACGCTGTGGCTGTCGAAGTTCTACTTCGGTGGCGAGATGGGCGTCGACGGCTCGATCGGCCGTCTCGGCGGGCTCAAGAAGCTGGTCGAGGGCAGCGTCGAGGACATCGACGCCCGCGAGATCAACTCGATCCCGCTGTTCAGCGACGCGGACGGGCACACGATCGTCGTGCGCGTCGGCCGCTACGGGCCCTACCTGGAGCGCGAGGTCGACGGGAACTCGCAGCGCGCGAACCTGCCGGAGGGCACGCCGCCCGACGAGCTCTCGCTGGAGCTGGCGGAGAAGCTGTTCGCCACCCCGCAGGAGGGCCGCGTGCTGGGCACCGACCCGGTGAGCGGGCACGAGATCGTCGCCAAGGACGGCCGGTTCGGGCCGTACGTGACCGAGGTGCTGCCCGAGCCGGAGGAGCTGCCGGAGGGCGCGACAGCCGCGCAGAAGAAGGCGCACAAGGCGAAGCAGCCGAAGCCGCGCACCGGCTCGCTGTTCAAGTCGATGGCGATCGAGAGCGTCACGCTCGACGACGCGCTCAAGCTGCTTTCGCTGCCGCGCGTGGTGGGCAAGGACCCGGAGTCCGGCGACGAGATCACCGCGCAGAACGGGCGCTACGGGCCGTACCTGAAGAAGGGCACGGACTCGCGCTCGCTGGAGACCGAGGACCAGCTCTTCGACATCACGCTCGAGGCGGCGCTGGCGATCTACGCGCAGCCGAAGCAGCGTGGCCGGTCGGCGACGGCGAAGCCGCCGCTGAAGGAGCTGGGCGAGGACCCGGTGTCGGGCAAGCCGATGGTGGTCAAGGACGGGCGGTTCGGCCCGTACGTCACCGACGGGGAATTCAACGCGACCCTGCGGAAGGCCGACAGCATCGAGGAGCTGACCCCGGAGCGCGCCTCCGAGCTGCTCGCCGAGAAGCGCGCCAAGGGCCCGGCCCCGAAGCGCAAGGCGCCTGCCCGCAAGCCCGCCGCCGCGAAGACCACGGCCGCCAAGAAACCGGCCGCGGCGAAGAAGCCCGCGGCTTCCAAGACGGCCAAGTAGTCAACGTTCGAACCCACCCGAAACCCACTCGGGTGGGTTCGAACGTTCGTGCGAAAAATTGTCGGTGCCAGGGTGTTTAATGGATCCCGTGAGCAACTCGACACTGGCTGTCTTTGACGTCATCGACGAAGTGGTCGCCCCGATCCGGGCGGAGGTTCCGGAGCGGCCGTCGGTCATGGAGTTCTTCGATCCGCAGTTCCAGGTCCCCGCCTGTCTTGAGGAGTGCGTGCCGCCGCGCGACCGCGATCTCGTCGCCGAGGTCGAGGAGTACCTGCGGTTCGTGACCGGTATGTCCGTGCTCGGGCTCGCGCCTGGCGGGCAGGTCACGCCGGAGGCGATCGGGCTGTACCGGGCGCTGCGCGGCGGGTTCATCCGCGGCGTGGTCACCGGGGTGTTCGCCGAGCGGCGCGAGCCGTGGGAGGTGCGCTTCTTCGGTGACGAGGACTTCACGACCGTGCTCAGCAAGGCCGGCGACCAGGCGAGGCTGCGTGCCGGTTTCTTGAGCACGCTGCCCGGCTGGGTGTTCGATGGCCTGCCGGAGCGCGAGCCGGGGCCCGGCGAGATCGTCGTGATCCAGGCCGACGAGCACGGCCTGATCGAACCGGATCAGCATGAGGCGCTGGCCGCGATGCGCGAGGCGGTCGCGCGGCCGAGGCTCGGCACGGTGCTGGTCGACCTCACGGTCCGCGACGCCGTCTGCGCGGAGTACCCGCACGGCGCGTTCGGACTGGTCGACAACGATCTCGGCCGGTACCTGTTCAGCGCGTCGCTCGACGGCGACCGCCGCTGGACCATCTGGTGGTGCCCGGCCTCCCGCTCGCACGCCGAGCGCTGGATCGCGGAGTCGGTGAGGCGTCATGCGTGAGCTGATCGCCGGCACGGTCACCGGCCTGATGGAGCTGGCGGCTGGCCCGGTGCTGGCCGCCGTTCCGGAGCGGCACTCGATCTTCGACCAGTACCAGCCGGACCTGACGGACGACGAGATCCGGTTCGGCGTCTACTCCGAGGACCCGGCCGACCTCATCGCCGACGCCGAGCGCCACATCCAGCGCGCGATCTTCCTCGAGGAGATGGGCGCCGGTGAGCACGGCGAGCTGAACGAGAGCGGCTTCCAGTTCTTCTCGGTGCTGCTGCGTGGTTCGGTCCGCGCGGTGCTCACCGGCGTGTACGAGGACCTTCCCGGGGTGCTCGACCTGCGCGCGTACTCCGACGACGAGGGCGGCCTGCTCGTGCAGGTCCGCCATCCCGACCGGCGCTGGGACTTCAAGGGCGGCGCCGACGTGCGCCTGCCCGAGGAGATCGTCGCCCGCCTGCCGAAGGCCCCGCCGGGTCGCGCGGCGATGGTCCGCGTGCCGGTCAGCGAGGACGGCACCATCGACGTCGCCCACTCCGGCAAGGTCGACGAGGTGATGGACCTGCTCGAGCGCCCGCGCAGCGGCACCACGGTGATCGACCTGGTCGCCTTCGGTGGTCTCTGCGCCGAGTTCCCCGAGCACGGCTTCGTGCTGGTCGACACCGACATCGGCCGCTACGCGCTGGCCGAGTGGGGCGGCGGCGACCGCTCGCGCGAGCTGCTCCTGATCGGCATGACCGACGAGATGTGCGAGACCTTCTTCCGCATCAGCGTGGAAGGAGGTCGATCCCGCCTTCCCTGATGGCGGTCGCGAACGGCGGCGGGCGTGAGCCAGGATGGGCGCGGTGAGGGGACGCCGACGACCGTCAGACCATGAGCGCAGCGCCGCCGAGGCGTGGTTCCGGCGGCGGGGGCTGCCGTTCGTGGTCGAGCGGTCGCGGCGCAAGCGGGCCGTGCTCCGCCGGTCCGCGCCAGCCCAGGTCTACCTGCTCCTGCTCGAGCCGCTGGGCGCGTACCTGCTCCACCGGCTCAATGTCTCGGACGAGGGCAGCACCGGGTACGCCGTGGGTGTGCTGGCGTTGCTGCTCGCGGCGGCCACCGTTCCGGCGGTCGCGGGCTGGCTCATGGCGAGGTGGCTGGACACCAAGCCGGAGCGGACACAGCGGATCACCGCGGTCGTGCTCGTGGCGCTGTGGGTGTTCGGCGTGCCTCTGCTCGAGAAGGTCACCGGCCTCGAGAACGCGTACTGGGCTTTCGTGGGGCAGAACGCGGCTATCGCGATCGGGCTGAACCTGCTGGTCAGGATCGGGATCGGCTCGATACTGGTGTGGGCGGCGCGCAGCGCGCTCGACCAGGTCAAGACGATCGGGTCGCTGGCGTCGCGGGCGCTGCCGCTGATGCTGCTGGTGGTGCTGTTCAGCTTCTTCACCGCCGAGCTCTGGCAGGCAGTGGAGCGGCTGAGCCGGTTCCAGCTGTGGATGGCGCTGCTCTTCCTCGGCGCGGTGGGCGCCGCGTTCCTCGCCGGGATGCTCGTCGACGAGATGCGCGAGCTGCGGTCCGGACACCGTCCGCTACGAGATCGATCAGCGCTGCTCCGGGGTACTCCATTCGAAAATGCGAAGATCACCGAGCGTAGTCAAGAATTGAGAATTTCGGAGCGGCTGAACGTCCTGCTCGTCCTTTTTTTCACCGAAGCCGTCCAGATAGTGGCATTCGCGGTCCTTGTTTTCTTGTTTTTCATCATCTTCGGCGCATTGATCCTCCAGCCCGAGGTGATCACGTTGTACGCGGGCCGCGAGTCGGGTCCCGGCTCGCTGTTCGGCGTCCCGCTGCCGGTCAAGTCGGCATTGGTGCAGGTCTCGCTGTTCCTCGGCGGCTTCTCCGGGCTGTACTTCGCGGCTTCGACGGCGACGGACACCCGCTATCGTCAAGCATTTTTCGAACCGTTACTTGACGAAGTGGCCAAAAGTCTCGCCGCTCGTGACGCGTATCTGGTCCGTTGGGTGGATGTGGAATCGACGCCGCCCACTACCCTGGAAGGGCACGACATTCCGTAGTGAGGTGGTCACGATGACAGGTCGCACTCCAGATGGAGACGGCACTTTCGCACCCCTGGCGCAGGACACGTTCGCCGATCCGCTGTCCGGGCTGGCCGGGGCAGGCCCGCAGGCAGGCGACGAACACCCACGTCTTCGGGTAGCCACCCCGGTGCAGCCGGACGCCGATGCCGTCCGGGCGATGGTCAACGCCGCGCTGCTCGCCGAGCAGAAGAACGGCGATGGCAACGGCGCGGCGCCCTCGTCGGCGCTGCCGCAACCGTTCACGCCGGGTGAGGTCCCCGTCGAGCAGCCACTCGGCATGCTGCCGCAGCAGCGGACCTGGCCGGTGCGCACGCCCCAGATCCTCCGGCAGGCGAAGTGGCCGAAGGGCCGCGCGGCCGCCGCCGAGCCCGTGTCCGATGAGGACGAAGAGGTGCCCAGGAAGCGGCCGCCGTCACGCAGGCTGCCGACGCTCAAACTCAGCAAGCCGTCGTCGAACTCGGCAGGCGTGATCGTGGCCGTGGTGCTCATGATCGTCTTCGCGATTGTGGCGATTCAGCTGCTTGTGAGCCTTTTCGGGAGCATCGCCGGCATCTTCTCGTAACGGTCACCCGAAGGGCCCATCCCGCGCACGCACTGTCCACCGGGATACCCTGGCCACACGGTCGGGGTACTCCTCGGGGTCCGCCGACGCTGCCGTTACTAGTGGGGTGGGCGTATCAGCGAGGGTGTGCGGACAGTGCCTGACGTCGGCTCCGGCGGGCCGGCGGGTTCTGACGCATCCACCATCCACCGGGTCAGGCGGGTGCTGGCGATCAAGCCGTTCCGGCGGCTCTGGGGCGTCACGTATCTGTGCAGCACCGCCGACTGGATGATGCTGTTCGGCCTCGCCGGGCTCGCCAACAGCATCGCGAGCAGCTACACCGCGAAGAACTTCGCGTTCAGCAGCGTGGTGCTGGCGAACCTGCTGCCCGGCCTGCTGTTCGCGCCGATCGGCGGCCTGCTGGCCGACCGCTTCGACCGCCGCAAGATCATGGTCGTCGCCGACGTGCTGCGCGCGGCCCTGCTGTTCTCGGTCATCGTCTTCGACTCGCCGATCTGGATCTACCTGAGCGGTTTCGCCGTCAGCTCGGCGGCGATCATGTGGATCCCGGCGAAGGACGCGGCGGTGCCCAACCTGCTGCGCCGGCCGATCCAGGTGGAGACCGCGGGCCAGCTGGGCCTCGTGATGACCTACGGCATCTCGGTGGTCACCGGACTGGGCCTGTTCTCGATCATCACCGGCGCGAAGACCACGCTGCACCTGCCGTCCACGTTGTTCGGCGACCACGGGCCCCTCAAGATCGTGCTCGGCGTCGCCTGCGTCCTCTACCTCACCAGCGCGCTCACGATCCTGACCAGGATCCCCGAGCTTTCGCTTCGCGGCGTCCACGATTCGCCCCGTGCCAAGGAGAAGTCCGAAAAGGACGACTCGCCGGGTATCCGCGCGATGTTCTCCGACGCCGTCAAGTTCATCAAGAGCACCCCGCTGGTCCGTGGCCTGCTGATCGGCATGACCGGCGCGTTCGCCGCGGGCGGCGCGGTCGTCGGCTCTGGCCAGACGTACGCGAACAGCCTCGGCGCCGGCCAGTCGGCGTTCGGGTTGCTGGTCGGCTGCGTCTTCCTCGGGCTGGTGGTCGGCATGGGCAGCGCGCCGAAGCTGGCCAGGAGGCTGCCGCATGACCGGCTGTTCGGCGTCGCGATCGTCTTCGCCGGGATCGCGCTGCTGCTGGTCGGCCTCTCGCCGCATCTGTCCGTGTCGCTGGTCGCGGTGTCGCTGGTCGGCGCCTGCGCGGGCATCGCGTTCCTGACCGGCATCACGATCATCGGCTCGCAGATCGAGGACTCCATCCGCGGCCGGATCAACGCGATCTACCAGTCACTGCTCAAGGTGGTGCTCGGCGGCTCGCTGGCACTGGTGCCGTTGCTGGTCGGCCTGGTCGCGCCCACCAAGGTGCGTGGCTGGGGCGGCGAGATCATCATCGACGGCACCCGCCCGGTGATGATCGGCGGCGCGCTGCTGGCCTCGCTGTTCGGCATCATCGCCTACCGGCAGATGGACTCGCGCCGCACCGAGCCGATCCTGACCGACCTGCGCAACGCACTGCGCAGGCGCCCGCGCCGGGTGAACGGCCTGCTCATCGCGGTCGAGGGCACCACGGTCATCAACACGGCCAACCAGGCGTCGCGGCTCGCCGAATGGCTGCGCGCCGGCACCCGCCCGGTCGTGCTGGCCGCCGACCCGGCCTTGGACGATCAGCGCTTGGTCTCCCTCGTTTCCGGCGCTTCGCTGACCGGCGCCCGCGCTCAGGCGCTGGCCGCGGCCGCGGTGCGCGCGGACATCGTCGAACGCGACGTCCAGCCCGCGCTCGACGCGGGCTCGGTCGTCGTGATGGAGCGGTTCGTCGACTCGCCGCTCGCACACCTGTCCGCCGTCGCCGGGCTCGACACCGACGAGCTCGAAGCGCTCGCCGACTGGGCGACCGGGCGGCTGCGTCCCGACATCACCGTCCTGCTCGACGCCGACCCCGGCACGGTCGCGCAGGTCAAGCCGAGCAACCTCGAGGACCAGTGGCGGGTCCAGCACCTGCTGACCGAGATGGCCGAGGCCGACCCCGACCGCTACGTCGTGGTCGACGCCGACGGCACCGAAGAAGAGGTCGGTGAGCGAGTGCGGACCGCGGTCCGCGCGATGCTGATCGGCCGGTTGTCCGGGCTCGCGCCCGCCGAGGCCGTGTTGGAGACCAAGTGACGATCGGCGTCTGGAACCAGCTCGTCGGGCAGGAACCAGCGGTCGAGACGCTGTCCGCGGCCGCAGCCGCGGCGGCCAAGATCGTGGCGGGCGAGCAGGCCGCCTCCGGTGCGATGACGCACGCCTGGCTGCTCACCGGGCCGCCGGGATCAGGGCGTTCGACGGCCGCGCGGACGTTCGCGGCCGCGTTGCAGTGCAGCACCGGCCTCGGCTGCGGCTCCTGCACCGGCTGCCGCACGACCATGGCGGGCACGCACGCCGACGTCCGGCTGGTGGTCCCGGAAGGCCTGTCGATCTCGGTCGCCGAGATGCGCGCGCTGGTGCAGGCCGCCGCGCGCCGCCCGACCACCGGGCAGTGGCAGGTCGTGATCATCGAGGACGCCGACCGGCTCACCGAAGGCGCGTCGAACGCGCTGCTCAAGGCCGTCGAAGAGCCGCCGGACCGCACGGTCTTCCTGCTCTGCGCGCCCTCGGATCACCCAGAAGACGTCTCGGTCACCATCCGCTCGCGCTGCCGCCTGATCAACCTGCGCACGCCGCCGCCCTCGGCCATCGCGCAGGTGCTGATCGAGCGCGACCAGGTCCCCGACGACCTCGCCCAGTGGGCGGCTTCGGTCTGCGGCGGGCACATCGGCCGCGCGCGGCGCCTCGCCACCGACGAGGGCGCCCGCGACCGCCGCGCGACCGTGCTGCGCATCCCGCTCGGCCTCAACCGGCCCGGCGACGTCTTCACCAGCGCCGACCAGCTGATCAGCACCGCCGAAGCCGACGCGACCGGCGCCAGCAAGGACCGCGACGAGCACGAGAAGTCCGAGCTGCGCACCGCGATGGGCGGCGACGGCGTCGGCAAGGGTGTCGCCGGTGCGAAACGCGCCGCCGAGGCGGCAGTCAAGGCGTTGGAGAAGAAGCAGAAGTCACGCGCGACGCGTACCCAGCGCGACACGCTCGACCTCGCGCTGATCGACCTCGCAGGCTTCTACCGGGACGTGCTCATCACGTCGAGCCGGTCGGGCGCCGTGCTGACGCACCCCGACCATGCCAGGGAGATCACCACGGCCGCGTCCCAGTGGACGGCCGAGTCCACCTTGCGGCGGCTCGAAGCCGTCCTGGAATGCCGTGAAGCCATCGGGCTGAACGTCAAACCCAGGATCGCGGTAGAGGCCATGATCACTACACTGCGCCAGGGTTAAGGGCTCGTGCGCGTTGCGGGCGGTTCTAACCGCCCGCAACGCGCACGAGCTTTTTAATCCCTAGGCCGCGGCGACGGCTTGAACGGCACCGGCGCGGGCGTCCTGCGGCGCGGAATGGCCGCGACCATCACCACGCCGAGCAGCAGCAGCGCCGTCCCGGTCCAGAACATCGGCACCGCGTTGTACGCGCCGCTGGTGTACGCGAGGTTCTTCGGCGGGCTCTTCGGCTGTTCGCCGCCACCGGGCGGCGCCTGCTCGGTGCCGCATTCGACGCCGCCTTCCGGCGCGTACGCGCGGGCGATCTGCTCACCGAGCGAGATCTGCGCGAGCGAGGACGGCAGGTCCTTCCCGTTGTCGCCCAGCAGTTCCTTGAGCTTCGTCGTCGGCAGCACCTGCAGGTCGAACATCCGCGCCGAGGCCGCGAGCTGGAAGCCCTTGAACGGCTCGGTCATGTCCAGGCTCTTCTGCGTCAGGTTCGCGATGCTCAGCTTGATGACGCCCAGGTCGAGCACCTTGCCCGTGGTGTCGCCGACCTGCTGCACACCCTTGGTCAGCGTCGAGACGAGCCCGCCGACCACCGGGATGCTGTCCACCTGCCCGAACTGCTGCGACAGCCCGTCCAGCGGCAGCCCGATCGGGATGTCCTTGGTCGGGTGCGCCGCGTCGAGCGTGTAGAGCACCTTCCCGCCACGCTCGATGGTCATCACCGGCGCGGTGTAGTCCACCTTGGACGTCTTCTTGTCGCCGGTGTTGAGCACCCGCAGCGTCGGCTGGCTGGCGATCTTGACCGACAGCTCCAGCGGGGTCCCCTTGAGGATCTGGATGTCCGCGCCCTGCAAGGTCGAGATCGACTCGACCGCCTTCTTCTCCGAGCCCGGAATGTCCACCAGCCGCACGATCGACCGTGAGGACAAGGTGTTCGGCAGGTTCAGCAGCGACCCGTTCGCCGCGGTCTGCCCACCGCCCTGCAGCAGGCCACCGAGGCTCTGCAACCCCTTCGCCGGATCGAACCCGCTCGCCAGGTTCGGCACCCCGAGCCCGCCCATCGGCAGCTGCGGCAGCGTCGGGATCACGTTCAGCAGCGAAAGGCTGGCCACCGACGTACTCGCGTCGGCGATCGTCCCGACACAGGGCCCGAGCGTGTCACTCCACCTCGCGTGCACCTGACCATTCAGCAGCCCGACATTGAGCAGCGGATTCTGCGGACCGTTCAACCCGCCACTGAGCGGCTGCTCGTTGTCCGGCAGCGCCGTCTGCACGAGGCTCCCCGGAGCTTGCGGAGCCTTACCGGCGATCGACAATCCGAACGGCGAAGCCTGCGCGATCGACTTCTCGTAAGCGAGGTAAGCCTCGGAGTTCGCCTGCGCGCTTGACAGACCCATGCCCGCCTCGAGTGCTGACTGCTTCGGCAGCTTGTCCCCATACCCCGGCAAGATCGTGCCCGTCGGCACCGCGTTCGGCAGCAACCGCACCATCCCCAGCGCCGACCCCGCGTCACCCACCGCATGCCCCAGCGGACGCGGATAAGGCTGCGACGTGATCGGCGCCTGCCCCGGATCCGCCGGCTCCGGAATCGGAGTCGTCGGGATCTGCTGCGCCATCGCGGGCGCGGACCACAACACCAGCAGCGCGGCCGTCACCGGCAGAGCGAACTTGCGAGGCAGGCTTGACCGCATACGTTCCAGTCCTCCAACGCGACGTGTGCCGGTCAACGGCACTGAGACCGGCGTCATAGCACCCTAACGAGGTGGGGCCCGGAAGGTGACGCGAAACCTACCCGCTACACTTGTCCACGAACGAGGTCACCACCTCGATCACGCCGCCTTAGCTCAGTCGGCCAGAGCGATTCACTCGTAATGAATAGGTCAGGGGTTCGATTCCCCTAGGCGGCTCCACTCAGTCGGTGGCCCGTGCCCGCGGAGGGCGCGGGCCATTGTTCGTTCCGCGTGTTTATGTGGGGGCCGAGCCCCCACGCCCCCGCCGGGGGACTGCGTCCCCCGGACCCCCCTCAGTTGTGTGGTTGCCCTCCGGTTCATGGGGGCTCGGGGGTTGGTGGCGTGGGAACCTCTCGATTCTTGGGTTCGCCGAGCGGCTTCGCCGCCGGCTGGTGGGTGTGTGGTCGGCGGTCTTGCCGGTTGGGGCGTGTTCGTTTGGGTCGTGAGTGTTTTGGCCGGTTAGAACCGGTTGGAACACTCACGAGGGTTGGGCTGGGGGACTTGGGTCGTGCGCGTTGCGGGCGGTTCTAAGCGCCCGCAACGCGCACGACTCACTCCATGTGGTCGGGGTGCGGGTGGGGTGGGTTTGGGTTTCGGGGGGTGGGGTGGCGGGGTGGTGGGTAGGTTGCTGGGGTGAGTTTTGGCAACTTTGCGCGGCGGGTGCGGGCTGGGGGGCTGCCCTATCGGCATCGGGTGGGGGCGCTGCGGAGTTGTGTGCAGCTGTATCGGCCCATTGGGTTTCATGCCACGTTGAGCTTCCTGGAGGAGCGGGCCGGGGCTTTTCAGGGGCGGCCTGACGAGGATGCCTTGATGCGGGCGCTCGAGGTGATCGAGGCGAGCCGGGGTGCTTGGCACGCTGAGCTACGCGCTTACGGGGAGATGCGGCTGCGCGCGAAGCGGGCTGGGCGTCGGCGGCCCGCGGCGGGTGAGGAGAACCCGCACTACCTGACGCGGTGGCATGGGGATGAGCGGCGGGCTGCTTTGCACGCCGTGATGTTCGAGAGCCGGCGCAAGCTCGCGCCGCTGGTGGTGCCGGGGGATCCGGTCGCCGAGCAGCTGAAGTCCTGTGTGGACGCTTGCCTGGAGTCCGCGGGCGCGCTTGGGGTGGAAGAGCGCGAGGCGTTGGCAGAGTGCATGCGTGAGCTTGAGAAGCGGCTCACTCCGGCGCAATGGGCTGAGCATCGCGGTGAGTACTTCCGGGCCTCTGGGCTGCTCAGGCTTGCTCGCCAGGTTGAGGTGGCGTCCGCCGTCACCGAGTGACTACCGCGACGAGATCACTTGCCGCCACTCTCCGTCGGCGTCCGGCCACGGTGTGCCCTTGACCGGGCGGGCGGCAGCACAGCACCCGTCTCGCCTCGCCGTCGCTGACGGACCGCTCTTCACCCATGCCACATTGTTACCGGGCCGGGACGAGCTTGGTCACTTTTCGAAGAAAACGGTAACGCCGACTCGGGGTGCTTCGATCATGCCAGCGGACTCTCGTGAAGGGGTTTGTTCACTCTTAACGAGGCTGGTGCGCCCAGTCGGTCCTCCAGTAAAGTGGTGCCAGTCGAAGGCGGCTGTCAATACATTTCTCTCTGATGTATTTCTGTGTCGCTGCCTGTCGTCTGGGGTGGGTCGGTCACGGCAGGAAGAAGAGGAAACATGGGGATCGGACCTGAGCGCTGGGTGCTCGCTTTCGACGCGTCGTGTGAGACGTGCCGGAAAATCTCCACCGTCGTCGAGCGGGCCTGCGACGGCCGGATCGAGGTCATGTCGCTGAGCCACGATGAAGTGAGCCAGTGGCGTGAGCAGGCATTGGGCTACGCCGCGCCGTGGGCGCCGACGTTGCTCAGGGTGCGTGGCGAGCAGGTGCGCGCGTGGACGGGCAAGGCGATGGGGGCCGCGCTGGTGCGCAGGCTCGGGCCTGCCTCCTCGGTGCGGGTCGTGCGCGCGCTCGGGCAGCTGCGCGACGCCGGGGAATTGACGGGCAAGGCCGGTAAACTGAGCCGCGCGGGCTTTCTTCAGCTCGCCGGTGGAATTGTCGTCGCGGGCAGTCTGCTGACCGCGGGAATCGCCAGTGCCGCTCCCGAGGCGCCCGCCAAGGGACGCAATTGGATTGAAAAGAACCGCGCCAAGCTGCCGACGGGTTACGACGAATTCTCGCGTTATCCGGTCGCTTATCGCCGCGCTATTTTCGAGGCGCTGGCGCCGGAGGCGAAGAGCAAGCTCTGGATGGAGCACTTCAACCGGTTCCGTGGCGAAAACGGCAGGCTTTCGGCGGGGCAGACCGCGGTGATCACGCAGGCGGTCGCGCTCGCCACGGTGGTCTCGAACTTCGAGGGCGAGCCCAAGGCGGGCACGAAGAAGCAGCTGACCTCGCTGTACGAGGACGCGGTCAAGAAGTTCGGGCCGTCCGACGCCTTCAAGCTGCTGGCGTCGCTCGGTGGCCAGGCCGCCGTGACGAAGTCGTTCCAGGCGCAGGCGGTCGAATCGCCGCTCGACCTGGAATGCGACTGCTCCGACCGGATCCGCGGCTGCCAGGGTCCGTGCCTCGGGCCGATCGCGAAAATGACGTCGGGCTATGGCCCGCTGTGGCTTTTCCCTGCCGACGCCAAGCACTGAGCCGTAGTACGAAAAAACAGGGCCCCTCACCCGAGGGGCCCTGTTTTTTCGTGGAATCACTCGTCCGAGTTAGTGGGGTGCCTTCAGTGAAACGACCGTGGCGGTCGCTTCGCCACGCGGTGTGCGATACCTGATTTCGTCGCCCGCTTTCCGGCCGACGAGCGCGAGCCCCAGCGGGCTGTCCGAGGTCAGCAGATCCGGTGCGTCGCCGGGGAAGGTGACCACGCGGAACGTCTCCTCTTCGCCGTCGCTGAAGCGCAGCGTCACCACCGTGCCGTCCGCCAGCAGGTGCGACGACGGGCCGTGTTCGAGCAACGCTTCGAGCTCCGCGATCCGGCGGTCGAGCCTGGCGGCGACCTCATGTGCTTCGAGCGCGTCCGCCTGGTCGGCGGAGTCGCCTGCTTTGTCGGCCTCGCCGAGCCGGGGCGTGTTCTGCGCACGCTGGGCACGGAGGTCGGTCAGCTCTTTGAGCACCTGTTCGCGGGTTTCAGGGCTCAGGCCGCCCGTCGCGGATGTAACCATGCGTGGCATTGTCCGCTGTCGAGGCCGCTCGCGCAGCCCGTATTCGGGTGTCTCGATCAGGTTGGGACCGGTGTCCTAGAGTTCAGGACTCCGAGTCCGAGAGGAGCGCTCCGTGAGCGTCGCGCCCGGCCGCAGTACCGAGCTGTCGCCCAACCAGCTGCACAAGCAGCAGCAGATCGTCGAGGCGGCGAGGCTGGTGCTCGCCCGCGACGGGCTCGCGGGCTGCACCGTGCGCGCCATCGCCGACGCCGGGCCGCTCACCAAGAGCGCGATCCACTACTACTTCGCCGACATCGACGTGCTGATCGACCGGGCGATGGCCGCGCACATCACCGCCTTCGTCGCGTCCCTGCGCGCGGTCGCCGCGCGCGTCGACGATCCGAACGAGCGGCTGTTCGCCGTGCTCAAGGCCTACCTCGCGACGTTCGCCGAGCAGCCGAACGCGGGTTTCCTCTGGTTCGAGTACTGGATCGCCGCCGACCGCGCGCGGCATCCGGAGGCCATCGACGCGATGCTGGTGTCGGTCACCGAGCTGTTCGCGGAGCTGCTCGCTCCGCTCGACGTCGACGACCCGCGTGACCGCGCCCGCGCGCTGCTGTCCTACTTGCTGGGCGCGATCGTGCAGCAGCGCGTCCGGCCGCGGCCGTTCCGCGCGCTGCGTGCCGACATCGCCGCGCTGTGCCTGGCGAACTACGGGTAGCAGAGGCGAAAAAGATCCGTATTGCTACGTATTGTTCCTTCTCCCGCGCTGCGGCCAAGGTGGAATCACCCTGTCCGGTTAAGATCAGGAGGCGCAGAATGCGCAAACGACGTGGCATGGCGGCGTTTCTCTCCACGCTGGCCCTGCTGTCGATGACCGTCGCGGCCACCTCGGCGACGGCAGCGCAACCGCAACGCGACATCTACGAAGTGCTCGGCACCGCGACGCCCCAGCTGCGCACCGCGGTCGCCCGCACCGGCGTCGACATGGTCGAATCCACCGAAGAGTCGTCGATCGTCATCGCCACCGCCGAGAAGGCGAAGGAGCTGCGCGCGCTCGGGTTCACCGTCGAACGCCGCGGCAGCGTTCCCTCGAACGACGTCGCCACGTCGGCCATCACCGACTTCCCGCCGGGTGACCAGGCGTATCACACCTACGCCGAGACGACGGCCGAGCTGCAGCAGACGCAGTCGAGCTTCCCCGCGCTGGCGAAGCTGACCAGCGTCGGCAACTCGTATCAGGGCCGCGCGCTGAACATGATCAAGATCAGCGACAACGTGGCCACCGACGAGAACGAGCCCGAGGTGCTGTTCACCTGCAACCAGCACGCGCGTGAGCACCTCACCACGGAGATGTGCCTGCGCATCGTCAAGCGGTTCACCTCGCTCTACGCCACGGACGCCAACATCAAGAAGATGGTCGACACGCACGAGATCTACGTGATCCCGAACGTGAACCCGGACGGCTCGGAGTACGACATCTCCGGCGGTACCTATCACATGTGGCGTAAGAACCGCCAGGGCTCTGGCACCGACACGAACCGCAACTGGGGCTACAAGTGGGGCTGCTGCGGCGGGTCCTCCGGTTCCCCGAGCAGCGAGACCTACCGCGGCCCGTCGGCGTTCTCCGCGCCGGAGTCGAAGGCGGTCGCCGACTTCGTCAACGGCCGGGTGGTCGGCGGCGTCCAGCAGATCAAGACGCACATCGACTTCCACACCTACTCGGAGCTGGTGCTCTGGCCGTTCGGCTGGACCTACAACAACACCGCGCCCGGCATGACCCAGGCCGAGTACGACAAGTTCGCCGCGCTCGGCAAGCAGATGGCGGCGACGAACGGGTACACCCCCGAGCAGTCGAGTGACCTCTACATCACCGACGGCGCCGTCAACGACTGGATGTGGGGCACGCACAAGATCCTCAGCTACACCTTCGAGATGTACCCGAAGGGCTCGAACCCGGGCTTCTACCCGCCGGGCTCGGTCATCCCCGCGCAGACCGCGCGCAACGACAAGGCCGTCGATCTGATCATCAACGCGGCCGTCTAGTCAGTGCTCGGCATGCGCCCCGCCTAGGGTGGGGCGCATGCCGATGTTCTCTTTCGAGGGGCTGAGCCCCCAGGTTCACCCCGACGCTTGGATCGCCCCGACCGCGACCCTGATCGGCGACGTCGTCGTCGAGAAGGACGCCTCCATCTGGTACGGCGCGGTGATCAGGGCCGACTTCGGGAAGATCGTCATCCGCGAGGGCGCCAACATCCAGGACAACTCGGTCATCCACGTCAACGACGGCGTCTGCGAGGTCGGCCGCAACGTGACGGTCGGGCACCAGTGCCTCGTGCACGACTGCACGATCGGCGAGCAGGCACTGATCGGCAACGGCTCGACCGTGCTGGACAAGGCCGAGATCGGCGCCCGCGCGCTGGTCGCGGCCGGCGCCACCGTCACACCCGGCATGATCGTCCCGCCGGAGATGATCGCGATGGGCAGCCCGGCCAAGAAGCACGTCCCGCTCACGGACTCCTCGCGCCTCTGGGTCGACCACAACGCCGAGATCTACCGGCAGCTGGCCCGCCGCCACGCCGAGGGCATCGTCCCCCTCGACTGACCCCCGATTTTTGCCCGAAAGTGGCTTTCGTCAGGTCTGATCTGACGAAAGCCACTTTCGGGTTTTTTTAGGGTTTGACTCTCCAGTGACTGGAGTTTTTACCGTCTTCGGGTATGGCTCCGAAGATCAAGAAACTCAGTCACCAGGTCACCCTCGAACTGCCAGCGGGCAACGCGCCGGTGGTCGACCTCGGCAAGATGCTCGGGCAGACCGGGGTCAACCTGGTCGAGGTCAAGAAGCAGTACGACGCGGCGACGTCGGCGCAGCGCGGCGACGTCGTGCCGGTCGTCGTTTCGGTGTTCGAGGACCGGACGTTCGAGCTGCGCCTCAAGACGCCGCCGACGGCGTTCCTCATCCGGAAAGCTTTGGGCGGCAAGGGTTCCGCGCAGCCCGGTCGGGTGAGTGCCGGCAGCATCACCCGCGCGCAGCTGCGGGAGATCGCCGAGCGCAAACTGCCGGACCTCAACACGAACGACCTCGAAGCCGCCATGCGGACGGTCGCGGGCACCGCTCGCTCCATGGGGGTTTCCGTGGATGCGTAAACATGCTGTCGTGCCGCCGTTCCGGGCGCTGGAGCCTGAGCTCGGCGTCACGGAAAGGCTGCTGAGACAAGGGAATCCGGCGTTGACGGCCGTCGCGGGATTGCTGCCCGACGAGCAGGCGGCCGCGCGGCGACTCAACGGCATTCTCGCCGAAGCCGGTGCGCGGCCGCGGCTCGTCGGCACCGGCAGCGCGTGGCGGATCGTTTACGTGGGAACGAAACGCGAGGGCGAACTCGTCGAAGCGGCTGCGGGAATGGCGGAACTCGTCGCCGTCGGTGGCTGGCGGCGCGTCAAGCATTGTGAAGCGTGCGATCAGGTTTTCTGTGACCGAACGAGTGGCTGCACGCGCCGCTGGTGCGTTGACCACCGCCGCTAAGATGGCAGGCGCAGCAGCGACTGGCGCGAAACTAAGGTGGAGCACCACCGGGAAGCGACGACAAGGCCGGCACCGCGCGCCTGGGTGTCGACTCACTAGGCAGGAGCATGCCTATGACGCACCAGCCCGCTCTCACCGCGCTCGCCGCCGCCGACCCGGCCATCGCCGGGCTCGTCGAACAGGAAGCCCAGCGCCAGCACGACAAGATCCGCCTCATCGCTTCGGAGAACTACGTCTCGCAGGCGGTACTCGAAGCGACCGGCACGGTGCTGACGAACAAGTACTCCGAGGGCTACGCGGGCAAGCGCTACTACGAGGGCCAGCAGCTCATCGACCAGGTCGAGAAGCTCGCCATCGAGCGCGCGAAGGCCGTCTTCGGCGCCGAGCACGCCAACGTCCAGCCGTACTCCGGCTCTCCGGCGAACCTCGCCGTCTATCTCGCTTTCGCTCAGCCGGGTGACACCGTGCTCGGCATGGCGCTGCCCGACGGCGGTCACCTCACGCACGGCTGGAGCGTGTCCGCGACCGGCAAGTGGTTCACCCCGGTGCGCTACGGCGTGCGCAAGGAGACCGGCCGGGTCGACCTCGACCAGGTGCGTGACCTCGCGCTGCAGCACCGGCCGAAGCTGATCTTCGCCGGTGGCACCGCGATCCCGCGCACGATCGACTTCCCGGCGTTCGCCGAGATCGCGCGCGAGGTCGGCGCGGTGCTCGTCGCCGACATCGCGCACATCGCGGGCCTGGTCGCCGGTGGCGCGCACCCGTCGCCGGTCGGGCACGCGCAGGTGATCACCACGACCACGCACAAGACGCTGCGCGGACCGCGCGGCGCGATGATCCTGTCCGACGCCGACCACGCGAAGGCCGTCGACAAGGCCGTATTCCCCGGTCTGCAGGGCGGCCCGCACAACCACACGACCGCCGCCATCGCGGTCGCGCTCGGCGAGGCGCAGAAGCCGGAGTTCTCGACGTACGCGCACACGATCGTCGCCAACGCCCAGGCGCTGGCCGAAGCGCTGGTCGAGCGTGGCTACGACCTGGTGTCCGGCGGCACGGACAACCACCTGCTGCTGATCGACCTGACCAACAAGAACGTGGCGGGCAAGCCTGCCGCGCAGGCGCTGGACCGCGCCGGGATCGAGCTGAACTACAACACGGTCCCGTTCGACCCGCGCAAGCCGTTCGACCCGTCCGGTATCCGGCTCGGCACCTCCGCGATCACCACCCGCGGCCTGAAGCCGGAGCACCAGGTCCAGGTCGCCGACTGGATCGACCGCACGGTCACCGCGGCCGCCGCCGAGGAGACCGCCGCGCTCGACACCATCGCCGCCGAGATCCGGGAGTTCCTGGCCCCCTTCCCGATCCCGGGCTTCGCCGCCTAAAGCCCGAAAGGGACGTTCGCCAGGTCTCATAGCTCGAAAGCCACTTTCGTCAGATCGCATCTGACGAAAGTGGCTTTCGGGCTTTCCAGGGCGAGACGAGGGTCACAGGGAAGTTGGTTGCGTCATGCAAACTTTTGGGGGAATACTTGCGCGCAGCAAGTAGTTGACTGATGCAAGCAACTACGAACCCAGACTTCAGAGGAGTTCCCATGAGTGACACCGCCACCGCGGAAGGGGGCAAGCTGACCCATCGTCAGATCCTGACCGTGCTCTCCGGCCTCATGCTCGGCATGTTCCTGGCCGCGCTGGACCAGACGATCGTGTCCTCGGCGATGAAGACCATCGCCGACGAGCTGCACGGCCTGAGCCTGCAGGCCTGGGCGACCACCGCCTACCTCATCACCGCGACGCTCTCCACCCCGCTCTACGGCAAGCTGTCCGATCTCTACGGACGCAAGCCGATGTACCTGACCGCGATCAGCCTGTTCCTCGTCGGCTCGCTGGCCAGCGGAATGGCCGGATCCATGTACGAACTGGCCGCCTTCCGCGCGTTCCAGGGACTCGGCGCCGGTGGCCTGATGTCACTCGCGCTGGCGATCATCACGGACATCACCGCGCCGCGTGAGCGCAGCCGCTACCAGGGCTACTTCATGGCCGTGTTCGGCATCTCGAGCGTCGCGGGCCCGGTCGTCGGCGGCTTCTTCGCTGGTATCGACTCCTTCGCGGGCGTCACCGGCTGGCGCTGGGTGTTCCTGGTCAACGTGCCGATCGCGCTGGCCGCGCTGGTCGTCGTGAGCAAGGTGCTGAACATCCCGCACACCCGCGTCGAGCAGAAGGTCGACTACTGGGGCGCCGTCGCGCTGACCGCGGGCCTGGTGCCGCTGCTGATCGTCGCCGAACAGGGCCGCGAATGGGGCTGGGGCTCGGCCGGTTCGATCGCGCTGTACATCGTCGGCGGGCTCGGCGTGCTGGCCTTCATCTGGCAGGAACGCCGGATGGGCGACGCCGCGCTGCTGCCGCTGCGCCTGTTCACCCGCCCGGTGTTCCGGATGGCCACCATGGTCACCGTGATCCAAGGCGTCGGGATGTTCGGCGCGATGATGTCGCTGCCGCTCTACCTGCAGATCGTCAAGGGCGCGACGCCGACCCAGGCGGGCCTGCAGATGCTGCCGCTGACCGTCGGGATCATGAGCGCCAGCATGCTCAGCGGCCAGGTCATCTCGCGGACCGGCCGGTACAAGGCCTTCGCGGTCGCCGGGCTGGGGCTGATGGCGGCGGCGCTGTTCGCGCTCTCGACGATCGGCGTCGACACCCCGATGGCCGTGGTCATGGCGATCGCCTTCGTGATCGGGCTCGGCCTCGGCTCGTCGATGCAGACGCTGCAGCTGGCCGCGACCAACGACGTCCCGGCCCGTGACATCGGCGTGGCCACCTCGTCGGCGACCTTCTTCCGGCAGATCGGCGGCACGGCGGGCACCGCGGTGTTCATGTCGATCCTGTTCGGCACGGTCGGCGACCGGATCGCCGCCGCGGTCCGCTCGGCGGCCGCGAGCCCGGCCTACGCCGCGGCGCTGGCCGCGAACCCCGGCGGGATGAAGTTCGACATCAACGACACCTCGGCGCTCGCGAAGCTCGACCCGGCGCTGGCCAGGCCGATCCTCGAAGGGTTCGCCAGCTCGATGAGCACGGTGTTCACCGTCGGCGGCATCGTACTCGCGGCCGGCTTCGCGCTGGTCTGGTTCCTCAAGGAGAACCCGCTCTCCGAGAAGAGCGCGCTGGAGCAGCGCACCGAAGAGACCCGAGAGCTCGCCTTCGCCCACTGACAAACGCAGGTCAGGCCTCGTGAGTGATTAGACCGGTTCTAACCGGCGATACCACTCACGAGGCCTGACCTGTGGGTTTGTCGAGATTTAGTGCTCAGCCGGGCCGTTGGCGGCTTCCTTGGCCAGGCGGTCGGTCTCGCGCTCGAGTGAGCGGCCGATCTCGGCCTCGGCCTCGGTGCGGCCGACCCAGGAGGAGCCCTCGACGCTCTTGCCGGGCTCCAGGTCCTTGTACACCTCGAAGAAGTGCTGGATCTCCAGCTTGTGGAACTCGTTGAGGTGGTGGATGTCCCGCAGGTGCTCGAGGCGCGGGTCGTTCGTCGGGACCGCGAGGACCTTGTCGTCGGGGCCCTTCTCGTCGGTCATCCGGAACATGCCGATCGCGCGGCAGCGGATCAGGCAGCCGGGGAACGTCGGCTCCTGCACCAGCACCAGCACGTCGAGCGGGTCGCCGTCCTGGCCGAGGGTGTCGTCGATGAACCCGTAGTCAGCCGGGTACTGGGTCGCCGTGAAGAGCGTCCGGTCGAGCTTGATGCGGCCGGTCTTGTGGTCTACCTCGTACTTGTTGCGTTCCCCTTTGGGGATTTCGATGGTGACGTCGAACTCCACGACTTCCTCGCTGCTCTCACACTGTTCGCATTATTGACTTCACTAGTGTGGACTACGCCCCCTTCATAAGTCGCATCCGTGTCGGCTGCGGGGCATGTGAGCTTGGCCCCTGTGAAGGAGTGGTTCGTGCCGGATTCCGAAGAGCCGTCGTGGCCGTCGTCCGACGAGGACACGGGCCCGGCCAAGCTGCCCGACCAGGAGTACGACGGCCAGTCGACCAGCCGGCTACCGGTTCCGCCGCCCGCTTCGAACGGCTCGGGCGGCGGCTCGACCGACAACTTCACGGTGCCGAAGATCACGCCGGAGACCGAGCCGAAGTCCTGGTTCGCGGCGAAGGTGCCGCCTCCGCCGCAGGAGGAGCAGCCCTGGGCTCGCCAGGCGCCGCCGCGGCCGGTGGACAAGTCGCGCCCCGAGCAGCCCGAGCCGCAGCGCCCCGAGCCGCGCGCCGAGCAAGCTCGCCCGGAGCAGCAGCGCCCCGAGCCGCCGCGGCACCCAGAGCCGCAGCGATCGGAGCCACCGCGGCCCGAACAGCCGCGCCCTGATCAGCAGCAACGACGCCCGGAGCCACCGCAGCCGCGCCCTGATCAGCAGCCGCGCCCTGATCAGCAGCAGCGCCCGGACCAGCAGCAGCGTCCCGACCAGCAACAGCGCCCCGACCACCAAGCGCGGCCGGAGCCGCACCAGCGCGCTGACCAGCAGCCGTATCAGCGCATCGACCTGCAACGGCTCGAGCCCCAGCGCCCCGAGCCGCCCCAGATGCGCCCACCGCAACGCCCTGACCAGCCCCAAACTCAGCCTCAGCAGGCGCACCAGCAGCAGCAACAGCCGCCCCCGGAGCGCCGCGAGCCCCAGCGTCCGGAGCCGGTGCCGCCCGCACCGCACATGGCCGCGCCGATGCGGATCGAGCCGACCGGCGAGTCCCACCCGGCGGAGGCGACCACCGAGTCCCCGGTGACCAAGCCCGACGCCGAGCCGAAGCCCAAGCGCAAGAAGCGCGGCCTGCTCATCGGCGCCTTCGTGCTGCTGCTCGTCGTGGCGCTGGGCGTGGCCTCCGCGCTGCCCCAGGTGTCCAACCGCTTCAAGCTGCCCTGGGCGCCGAACGCGCCCAAGGGCGACGAGCCGGTGCCCGTCGCCGTCACCCTCTCGCTGCACGGCCCTGACGAGAACGGCGCCGCGCCGACCGCCGAGGGCGTGGCCAACGCGCTCAAGGCCGCCGCGGGCAGCGGCACGCTCGGCAAGCTCACCGGCAGCGTCATCGACCCGGCCAACGGCACGGTGCTGTGGGACAAGGGCTCCAGCGAGCCGCTGACCCCGGCTTCGACGACCAAGGTGCTGACCGCGGCGGCCGCGCTGCTCGCGATCGACCACGGCTTCCAGCTTTCGACCAAGGTCGTGCAGGGCGCGCAGCCTGGCACGGCGGTGGTGATCGCGGGCGGTGACGTCACGCTCAACGCCTTCGCCGCTGGCAAGGACAACTTCTACCCGGGCTCGGCGCACCTCGACGACCTCGTAGCGCAGGTGAAGAAGGCGAACCCGGACATCAAGAAGGTCCAGCTCGACCTGACTTCGTTCGCGGGCAGCGCGACCGCGCCAGGCTGGGCGGCGGCCGACGCGCCGTCGACGTTCATGGCGCAGGTCGCGCCCGTGATGATCGACGGCGGCCGCACCGCCCCGCTCGACGACCACTCGATGCGCGTGTCGAACCCGTCCGGGGTGTTCGCCCAGAAGTTCGCGGAGAAGCTCGGCGCGTCGGCGTCGGGCACGGCGACCGCTCCGGAAGGCGCGAAGGTGCTCGGCGAGGTCAAGTCGGCTCCGCTGACCGAGCTCACGAACGCGGCGCTGGTGCATTCGGACAACCTGCTCGCCGAGGTGCTCGCCCGGCAGGTCGCGATCGCGACCAAGGCCGAGCCCTCGTTCGCGGGTGGCGCCAAGGCGACGCTGGATGTGTTGAAGCAGAACGGTTTCGACCTCACCGGTGTCGAGCTGTCCGACGGCAGCGGACTGTCCACTCTGAACAAGATCCCGGCCAAGGTGCTCAGCCAGGTGCTCGCGGTCGCCGCCGGTCCCGACGGCAAGGACCCGCGCACGGCCAAGCTCCGGCCGCTGCTCGCGGGGCTCCCGGTCGCCGGCGGCAGCGGCACGCTCGAGAAGCGTTACGACGACGCGAACTCCAGCGACGGCAAGGGCTGGATCCGTGCGAAGACCGGAACCCTGTCCGGGGTGAACACGCTCGCCGGAGTGGTGTTGGACACAGACGGCCGGGTGCTGGTGTTCACGCTCATGTCTTCGACGGCCGGTAATTCGGACACGGACTCGGTACGGGCGGCGCTCGATGTCGTCGCGGCGAAACTTCGAGGCTGCGGCTGCAAGTGAACAGGCTGTAGCGTCGGAAGAGTGAGCGAGGAAACACAGACGAGGCCGTTGATCGACTGGTCGGTGGCCGCGTCCACGGGTGCGTTCCTGGTCCGTAGTGGACCGGCGGTGCCGCGCGAGGAAGCCGATCTCGCGGTCACCGAACTGCGTGAGCTGACCATCGACGCCGAAGGCCACGTCCGCGAGCTGACCGGGCTCGGCGCCGGCTTGCCGCTGCTGCCCGGCGAGGTCGTCGACCGGCCTGGCTGGGTGCGCTCGGCCGCCGCCGGGCTCGACGCGCTGACCAGCAAGGCCATGCCCCGCAGCCAAGGCGGGCCGCTGGCGCCGCTGCTCGCGGGCAGCGCTGGCGTGCAGACCGGTGTCGTGCTCTCGTTCCTCGCCTCGCGCGTGCTCGGCCAGTACGACCCGTTCGCGGGCCCCGAAGGCGACGGCAAGCTGCTGCTCGTCGCGCCGAACGTCGTCGCCGCGCAGCAGGCGATGAACGTGCCTGGCAAGGACTTCCGGATGTGGGTCTGCCTGCACGAGTGCACGCACCGCCTGCAGTTCACCGCGGTCGGCTGGCTGCGCGACTACTTCGCCGACGAGGTCGAGCGGCTGATCGGCGGGCTGGCGGGCACCGACATCGACGGTCTCGCGAACCTGGTCAGCTCGCTGCCCGACCGGCTCAAGGAAGTGCGCAAGGACCGCTCGTTCGGGCTGGCCGAGCTGTTCCAGTCGCCGCAGCAGCGCGAGGTCTTCGACCGGCTCATCGCCTTGTCGACGTTGCTCGAAGGCCACGCCGACTACGTGATGGACGCCGTCGGCCCCGAGGTCGTGCCGAGTGTCGAGACGATCCGCGAGCGGTTCACCGCGCGCCGCAAGGGCGGCGGCCTGTTCGACCGGCTCCTGCGCAGCCTGCTCGGTGTCGAAGCCAAGATCCGCCAATACGCCGAGGGCGCCGCGTTCACCCGTCACGTCATCGACACGGTCGGCATGGACAAGTTCAACGCCGTCTGGCGCTCGCCGAACACCCTGCCGACCAGGACCGAGATCGCCGAACCCGACAAGTGGATCCGGCGACTGCACGGATGAGCGAGCCGCTCGCCCTCGTCCGGCGCCAGGTCAGGGAGTTCCTGACCGGCTTCAAAGGTGTCGAAGGCGAGGTATGCGTCGCGGTCTCCGGTGGCGCCGATTCGCTCGCGCTCGCCGAAGCGACGGCGTACGCGGCGAAGCGTTTCGGCCTGCGCACGCGCGCGCTGGTCGTCGACCACGGCCTGCAGGACGGCTCCGACGCCGTCGCGAAGAAAGCCGCCGAAACGGCCGTGAATCTCGGCATCGACACCGCCGAGGTGCTCACCGTCGACGTCACCGGCCCCGGTGGTCCCGAAGCGGCGGCGCGCAAAAGCAGGTACGCGGCGCTCCGAGAAGCGGGTGGCGAACTCGTGCTGCTCGGCCACACCCTCGACGACCAGGCCGAAACCGTGCTGCTCGGGCTCGGCCGGGGCAGCGGCCCGCGGTCGGTCTCCGGGATGCGCCCGCTCGACCCGCCATGGGGCCGCCCGCTGCTGACCGTGCCGCGCACGGCGACCGTCGAGGCGTGCGCCGCGCTCGGCGTCGAGCCGTGGACCGATCCGCACAACGCCGATCCGCGTTTCACCAGGGTCCGGCTGCGCACCGAGGTCATGCCGCTGCTGGAGGACGTGCTCGCCGGCGGGGTCGCGGCCGCGCTCGCGCGCACGGCCGCGCAGCTGCGCGAGGACACCGAGGCGTTGGACACACTCGCGGCGGACCTTTTCACCCGCGCCGCCGTCGATGGCTGCCTCGATGTCACGGTGCTCGCATCGGCGCCCCCGGCACTGCGCCGACGGGTGATGCGCAGGTGGCTGCTGGACTCCGGCGTGCCCGAATTGACCGATGCGCACCTACGCGGAGTAGACGCGCTGGTCGGGCGCTGGCGCGGCCAGGGCGGCGTTTGGCTGCCGGGGCACTTGGAGGTCAGGCGGGCGCATGGCAGGCTCAAGCTCTCCGAGCCCGTGCCCACCACCTAAAGGGGATAACCGTGTACGAAGGCGACCTCGCCTCCGTGCTCATCACCGAGCAGCAGATCCGCGACAAGATCACCGAACTCGCCGAGCAGGTCGCAGCCGACCACGCGGCGGACCGGTCCACCGACCTTTTACTGGTGGGCGTGCTCAAGGGAGCGGTCATGTTCATGACCGACTTCGCCCGCGCGCTGCCATTGCCCACCCAGCTCGAGTTCATGGCCGTGTCCTCGTATGGCTCGGCGACCTCGTCGTCCGGCGTCGTGCGGATCCTCAAGGACCTCGACCGCGACATCGCGGGCCGTGACGTGCTCATCGTCGAAGACATCGTCGACTCGGGGCTGACGCTTTCCTGGCTGCTCAAGAACCTCGCCAGCCGCAACCCGGCCTCGCTCGAGGTCGTCTCGCTGCTGCGCAAGCCCGACGCGGTCAAGGTGGACGTGCCGGTCAAGTACATCGGTTTCGACATCCCGAACGAGTTCGTCGTCGGCTACGGCCTCGACTACGCGGAGCGCTACCGGGATCTTCCCTACATCGGGACCTTGGATCCGAAGGTCTACACGTCGTAACGTGTCAGTGACCGTGTGCCCCGGATTCCGCCTCGGGATCCGGGGAACCGGAAGCCTCTCAATCACGTCATAGCGTCACCTTGGTTGCGTTAACCTATGCGAAGACCTCAGCCACGTAGCCGACGTGGCGGGCCCGGGGGACAGGGAGAGAAGAGATGGGCAACAGCGCAGCAGACGCGGCGGCGTTCAAGGACGCGGCTGTCGCGGGCCAGATCGGTGTCGACCCGGACGCCGCACAGGCCGTCCTGAAGAAGATCCGGGCAGGCAAGGACTCCGTCGAAGCCCTTCTCAACGGCGCCGGAGCCCTCGGTCAGCCGCCGCAGCTGGGTGCGAACCCGGTCGGCCAGGCGATCGCCGCGAAGTCGTCGAACCGGGCCGACGGTGGCGGGGAGTCGTACGCCGCCGCGCTCAAGAACCTGTACCACCAGTACGAACTGGCCGAGCAGGGCATTGTCACCGCGATGTCGAAGTACCACGAGATCGACGACGCCGCGGCCGCTCCCTTCCGCCAGGCCTGAGTTAGAGGGGTAACTCGAAATCATGGCTCCGAACAGCAGCAGCGACAGCAGCCCGATCGTCCCGCTGGGGGACAACTCGCACGCCTCGGCCGTCGTCGAGCAGGCCCGTGGCCGCTCCGACGGGTTCGAGGTCGGCGGCGACCGGGCGATCACCGCGACGCCGAACTGGAACGCCCAGTCGAGCACCACGCTCTACCAGCAGGCGACCGCCAACAACAACCCGAAGTCGGCGTTCGACCTCAGCCACGGCTGGCACTCGCACGGCACCGAGCTGAACACCGCGTCGAACGAGCTGTACAGCGCGATCAGCGAACTCGGCGCCGCCTGGGTCGGCAAGGGCGCGGCGTCCGCGCAGGGCGCGCTCGTCGGCATCGCCAACTCCGGTTCGCAGGCCTCCGAGGCCGCGAAGGTCATGGGTGAGCGGCTCCGCCAGCAGGCCGAGGCGGCCGAGCGGGTCCGCCAGATGCCCGCGCCGCAGGAGTTCGACCCGGCGGCCGAGCTGAGCAAGGCACTGGCGACCGGGGCCACCGAGCTGACCGTTGACCAGAAGGCCAAGTCCGACCAGGCGAACGCCGTCAAGGCGCAGCAGGTCGCGATGATGAACGCCTACACCCAGTCGCTGGCCGAGGTCGACAGCACGACCCCGAGCTTCGGCCCCGACTCGCTCGGCATGAAGCCGCTCGCCGGCACGCACACCAACACCGGCTTCAACTCGGTCGGCGGCATCAACGCGATGTCCGTCGGCAGCACCGGCAGCGCGGCCTTCGTCTCCGGCGGCCGTGGCGCGGGCTACAACGGCGGCGCCCCCGGTGCCGGCGCCGACGGCTTCGGCGGCGACTTCGCGGGTTCGGCCGGTGCGCCGGGCTCCATGGTCCCCGGTGGCCCCGGCACCGGTGCGGTCTCCGGCGCGGGCAACGCTCCGGTCACCCCGCACGCGGGCGGTGGCTCCAACCTCGGGCTGGGCCTCGGCCTCGGCGGAGCCGCCGGTGGCATCGGCGCGGTCGCCGCGGCACGCACGCTCGGCCAGGGCAACCGCTCCGGCAGCAAGGCCAAGGGCCCCGAGGAGACCGAGGCCGCCGCGCAGGAAGGCCAGGGCCAGAGCGCCGCTTCGGCCAACCAGCCGCAGCAGGGTCTCGTCAACCAGGCGGGCACCATCGGCGGCCAGGGCGCGCCGCCGCCCGGAATGGGTGGCATGGGCGGTATGGGCGGCATGGGTGGAGCGCACGGCGCCCACGCCGAGGAGGAGCAGGAGCACACGCACGCCTCGTTCCTCATCGAGGCCGACCCGGACGCCACCTTCGGCGCCGACCAGGCCGCGACCTCGCCCGTGATCGGTGCCTGGTCGGACGAAGAAGACGACCGGTAGTCACGAACGCTTGGGGGAGATCGGATGGCGGGCGGCGAGCTGCTCACCCTGATGGAGCTGGACTTCCTGTGGGAAGCCTCCGGCCAGCAAGGTGAACTGCCTTATCCACTGCGCGGCCGGTCTCACGGCGTGACCATGGAGGAGCGTGCGCTGCTGCGCCGCCAGACCATGGGAGTGCTCGTCCAGCGGGGTCTTTGCGACTCCGCTGGACGGCCCGAGCCGCAACTCGAGGACTTCCTCGGGATCCTCACCGCGCCCGACGCGAGCCTGGACTCGATGCAGATCAACGCGCCGAACTCGGAGCCGCTGCTCGCGGTGGCCGCCGTGCTCGGCGGGCGTGGCCTGTTCGCCGTCCAGGATCAGCGCGGGCTGCACCTGAACCCGATCGAGCCGGACGGCATGGCCAGCGCGATCATCTCGCTGCTGCCGCCGGTCGCGCGCGGCACCGAGAAGTCGGTCACCGTGCCGCTGGAAGAGCTGATCAGCGGCTCCGGCATCGACTTCATGGCCCGCCGCGGCCATGGCAACGGCGATGGCAGGGCCACCGCCGACGAAGACCGCAAGGCACTGGCCAAGCTGCACGCCCAGCCCCGGCTGCGCGGCGGCCAGATCGGCGCGAACGCGCGAGGCAGGCTGGGCGGGCGGTCACGCTCGCCGGTGCTGAGCTGGTTCGACACCGAGACCGGCCGATATTTCACGCAAGCGTCCCGTGGCCGAGACGGCCGGGACTGGATCACCATCGCGCCCGCCGACCCCGCCGCGCTGCGGCATCGTCTCGGGGAAATGCTGGCGGGCGCGGCGAATGCGAGTAGCACCGTTTCATGAACACTCTGTTTGGAGAAGCCACCGTGGGTCCGCAGGAACTCTTTTCGCCGCTGGCGTTCGACTTCCTGTGGGAGGACGCGCAACTCGGCGAGATGCCGTATCCGCTGCAGGTGCGCTCGCACGGTGTCACCGAGGAAGAGCGCCGCATGCTGCGCCAGCGTGTGCACGGCGAGCTGATGTCGCGTGGCCTGCGTGACTCGCACGGCCGCCTCGAGCCGCACATCGAGGAGTGGCTCTCGCTGCTGGCCAGGCCGAACGTCTCGGTCGACGCGCTGCACATCCCCGAGTTCCAGCACCCGCCGGTCTCGGTGCTCGCCGGCACCGACGGCCGCTCGGCCGTGATGGCCGTCCAGGACGCGCGCGGCATCCGGCTCGGCCCGGTGCCCGCCGACGGCATCATCTCGGCCGTGCTCAGCGTGCTGCCCGCGGCCAAGCGCGGCACCGAATCGTCGATCACGCTGCCGCTGGACGAGGCCGTGCGCACCGCGCCGATCCGCGTGGCCGCCGGTTCCACCGAGCGTCGCACCTCGCTCAGCGACCGCACCACCGACCAGCGGCGCGCGTACGCCGAGCTTTCGGGTCAGCCCAGGTTGCGCGGCGGCCAGCTCGCCGCGAACAGCCGTGATCACCTCGGCGGCAAGCAGCGCTCGCGGGTGCTGGGCTGGTTCGACACCGCCACCGGGCGTTACCTGAGCCTCTCCCGTGCGGGTACGGACGGCCGCGAATGGGTGACCGTCTCACCTGCTGACCAGCAGACGCTGCGGATGCGGCTGAACGAGATGGTGGCTAGCGTCTCTGACGACCGGCGGTAAGCCTCTCACCTGCGCAAACGCGTCTCGGGAACCTGGAAGCGGTATTGGCCGTTGACCAGCGAGAGGCTCACACAGGTGCTGATTTCCCGTGGACGGTACCCTGGTGGGCGGGTGTCTTTTACGCACCGCGTGTTGTCAAGATCGTGACGGCGGATATCACATCTACCGCCCAACCAGGGAGGGTCGAGGCCACCAGGGCCGAGTCGTATGGACCGGAAGCGCCTTCTCAGGAACCCACTGCTGTGGATTGCCGTTGCCTTGCTGCTCTACTTCGCGTTCAGCTCGCTGTTCGACAGCAACCGCGGTTACACGCAGGTGCCGACGTCTCAGGCGTTGGCCCAGCTGAACGCGGGCAGTGTGAACGTCAAGGAAGCCAGTATCGAGGACAAGGAACAGCAGCTCAAGCTGACCCTCGTCAACAAGATCGACGTCGACGGCCAGCAGGTCGACAAGATCATCACGGCCTATCCGGCCGACGCGACGTCCATCGTGTTCAACAAGGTGAACGACGCGAAGACCGGCGACAAGCCGATCAAGTTCAACACGACGGTGAGCCAGCAGTCGTTCTTCCAGACGATCTTGCTGTACATGATCCCGCTCGTGCTCGTGCTGCTGTTGCTCATGTGGATGATGAACAACGCGCAGGGCGGCGGGAACCGGGTACTCAACTTCGGGAAGTCCAAGGCCAAGCAGCTCAACAAGGACATGCCGAAGACGACCTTCGGTGATGTCGCGGGCGCCGACGAGGCGGTCGAAGAGCTCTTCGAGATCAAGGACTTCCTGCAGAACCCCGCGCGCTACCAGGCGCTGGGCGCGAAGATCCCCAAGGGCGTGCTCCTCTACGGACCGCCAGGAACGGGCAAGACGCTGCTCGCGCGCGCCGTCGCCGGTGAAGCGGGCGTGCCGTTCTACACGATCTCCGGTTCGGACTTCGTCGAGATGTTCGTCGGTGTCGGCGCCTCGCGGGTGCGTGACCTGTTCGAGCAGGCCAAGCAGAACGCGCCCTGCATCATCTTCGTCGACGAGATCGACGCGGTCGGCCGCCAGCGCGGCGCCGGCCTCGGCGGTGGCCACGACGAGCGTGAGCAGACGCTGAACCAGCTGCTCGTCGAGATGGACGGCTTCGACGCGCGTGGCGGCATCATCCTGATCGCCGCCACCAACCGGCCCGACATCCTCGACCCGGCGCTGCTGCGCCCCGGCCGGTTCGACCGGCAGATCCCGGTGTCCGCGCCCGACATGCGCGGCCGCCGCGCGATTCTCGAGGTGCACGCCAAGGGCAAGCCGATCGCGCAGGGCACCGACCTGGGCAGCCTCGCCAAGCGGACGGTCGGCATGTCCGGCGCCGACCTGGCGAACGTGCTCAACGAGGCCGCGCTGCTCACCGCCCGCCAGAACGGGCACGTGATCACCAACGAGGCGCTCGAGGAGTCCGTCGACCGCGTCGTCGGCGGCCCCGCGCGCAAGAGCCGGATCATCTCCGAGAAGGAGAAGAAGATCACGGCCTACCACGAGGGCGGGCACGCGCTCGCCGCGTGGGCGATGCCGGACATCGAGCCGGTGTACAAGCTGACGATCCTGCCGCGCGGGCGCACGGGCGGCCACGCGCTGCTCGTCCCCGAGGACGACAAGGACCTGATGACCCGCTCCGAGATGATCGGGCGGCTGGTCTTCGCGATGGGTGGCCGCACGGCCGAGGAGCTCGTCTTCCACGAGCCCACCACCGGCGCCTCGTCCGACATCGAGCAGGCGACGAAGATCGCCCGCGCGATGGTCACCGAGTACGGCATGAGCGCCAGGCTCGGCGCGGTCAAGTACGGCCAGGAGCAGGGCGACCCGTTCCTCGGGCGTTCGGCTGGCCGTCAGGCCGACTACTCGCACGAGGTCGCGCACGAGATCGACGAGGAGGTGCGCAAGCTCATCGAGACCGCGCACACCGAGGCGTGGCACGTGCTCAACACCTACCGCGACGTGCTCGACGAGCTGGTCATCGAGCTGCTCCAGAAGGAGACGCTGACCCGCAAGGACCTGGAGCGGATCTTCGCCACGGTCGAGAAGCGGCCGCACATCACCGTGTTCAACGAGTTCGGTGAGCGCACGCCGTCGGACAAGCCGCCGATCAAGACCCCCGGCGAGCTGGCGATCGAGCGCGGCGAGCCGTGGCCCCCGCCGTCCGAGGAGAAGCCTGCCCAGCTGCCGGCGCCGACCCCGGTCGCGTCGGTGCCCGGCGCCGGTGACCTCCCCGGTGGTCCCGGTGGCTACCAGCAGGCCCAGCCCGAGCAGCCCGCGAACCCGTTCGCGCCGCCGCCACCGGGCGGCGGGTACCCCAACGGCCGCCCGAATGGTGGACCGAATGGCACCGCCCACTGGCCCGGCGCATATGGTGGTCAGCAGCCGGGCGGTCCGGCAGGTGGTCCGGCGGCCGGTGGCCCGCCGAACTACGGTGCTCCTCCAGGATGGACACCGGCGACCTCGCCGGGCGGCCAATCCGGCTCCTGGCGGCCCGCCGCCGACGACCGCTCGCGCGAGCACGGCTGGTTCGACGGCCAGGCCGGTGGCCAGCAGCAGGGCGAGGAGCAGCGTCGGCGTGACAACACGGACGGGCAAGAACCACCCCAACGGTGAAGATGACCTTCTCGGCTCGGACCGGGTCTTCGACCAGGACCGGGCCGAGAAGGCCGTTCGTGAGCTATTGCTCGCTTGTGGCGAAGACCCGGATCGGGACGGTCTGCTGGACACCCCGGCCCGGGTCGCTCGCGCTTACCGGGAGATGTTCGCGGGTCTGTACACCGACCCGGACCACGTGCTGGACAAGACCTTCGACGAGTCGCACGAGGAACTGATCCTCGTCACCGACATTCCGATGTATTCGACCTGTGAGCATCATCTGGTCGCCTTCCATGGTGTCGCCCACGTCGGGTACATCCCGAACTGCGAGGGCAAGGTCACCGGTCTGTCCAAACTGGCCAGGCTGGTGGATTTGTATTCGAAGCGGCCACAGGTGCAGGAACGGCTGACGTCGCAGGTCGCCGACGCGATCGTGCGCAAACTCGAACCGCGCGGCGTGATCGTGGTCGTCGAGGCCGAGCATCTGTGCATGGCCATGCGCGGCATCCGCAAGCCCGGCGCGCGCACCACCACGTCCGCGGTCCGCGGGCTGCTCAAGACCTCGGCGTCTTCGCGGGCGGAGGCGTTGGACCTCATCAAGGGGCGCCGGTGAGCGCCGGACTTCCATCGCCCGGTCGCTGTGTGGTGATGGGCGTGCTCAACGTGACGCCGGATTCCTTTTCGGACGGTGGCCGGTATCTCGGCCTCGACGACGCGCTGACCCACGCCCGCGAGATGTGGGCCAGGGGCGCCGACATGATCGACGTCGGCGGGGAGTCGACCCGGCCAGGAGCGTCCAGGGTGGACGCCGACACCGAGATCTCGCGGGTGCTTCCGGTCATCAGGACCCTTGCGGCGGAGGGGATTCCGCTGTCGGTCGACACGACACGGGCCCGGGTCGCCGAGGCGGCGCTGGACGCGGGCGCGGTCGTGATCAACGACGTGTCCGGCGGACTGGCCGACCCCGAAATGGCGAAGGTGGCCGCGGAGTCCGGGGTGCCGTGGATCCTGATGCACTGGCGTGGGCACAGCAAGGACATGAACGCGCTCGCCACATACGGCGATGTCGTCGCCGAGGTGCGGGCCGAGCTGACCGAGCGGGTCGAGTCCGCTGTCGCGGCCGGAGTGTCCACTTCGGCCTTGGTGCTCGACCCCGGTCTCGGATTCGCGAAGAACGCCGAGCACGACTGGGCGTTGCTGCATCGGCTGGATTCGTTGCTGGACTTGGGTTTCCCCATTCTCGTCGGCGCCTCGCGCAAGCGGTTCATCGGTCGCCTGCTGTCCGATGAGGACGGCACCCCGCGTCCGCCGGACGGCCGCGAGGACGCCACGGCGGCGATTTCCACGCTGGCCGCGATGGCAGGCGCGTGGGGTGTCCGGGTACATGAGGTCGGTGCGTCGCTGGACGCGGTGAAGGTGGCAGAGGCATGGCGGACCGGATAACGCTGACCGGGCTCCGGGTTTTCGGGCGGCACGGCGTCTTCGAGCACGAGAAGCGCGACGGCCAGGAGTTCATTGTGGACATCACGGCGTTCTTGGACCTGACGCCGGCGGCCACTTCGGACGATCTGACCAAAACGCTCCACTATGGAGAGCTGGCCGAGCTCGCCGCCGGGATCGTCGCGGGCGAGCCGTACGACCTGATCGAAAGCGTCGCGGGCAAGATCGCCGACGAGGTGTTCGCCAAGGACGCCAGGCTGACCGAGATCGAGGTCACCGTGCACAAGCCGTCCGCCCCGATCCCGCTGACGTTCGACGACGTCGCGGTCACCGTCCACCGGGTCCGATGAGCCGCGCGGTCCTCTCGCTCGGCTCGAACCTGGGCGACCGTTTCGGCTTCTTGACACTCGCCGTCGACGGGCTGCGCCCATGGCTGGTGGCGGTGTCGAGTGTTTACGAGACGGCGCCGTGGGGCGTCGAAGACCAACCGGACTTCCTGAACGCGATCTGCGTCGTGGACGACCCCGCGCGTGATCACTGGGCCTGGCTTCGCCTCGGCCAGTCGCTGGAGCAGGCGGCGGGCCGCGTGCGCGAGCAGCGCTGGGGTCCTCGCACGCTTGACGTCGACGTCGTGACTGTCGACGGCGTGCGCTCGGACGACCCGGAGCTGCTGCTGCCGCACCCGGGCACCCTGGACCGCGCGACCGTGCTGATCCCGTGGCTGGAACTCGACCCGGCCGCCGAAGTCCCCGGCCACGGCCCCGCGACGGCCTTGCTCGCCGCGCTCCCCGCCGCGGACCGCGACGGCGTCCGCCTCCGGCCCGACCTGCGCCTCAAGGACTCGTGAGCGTTGCGGGCGGTTAGAACCGCCCGCAACGCGCACGACCCCCGCGCACGAGCGCGTTTCCGCAGTTCAGGGGGCGTGAGTGGCGCGGCCGGTTCTAACCGGCCAAAACACTCACGACCCCGCGCACGAGCGGGGCTTTTGTCACGCTCAGGGTGACAAAAGTGGCTTTTGTGCGGTCGCTGACGCGGCGCGCCAAGGCCCGGGCACGCTCCCCTCGCCCCGGTGCGCCTCCCGCTGGCCTTTGTATGAAGGCTCCCATCATCTCGTCCAAGCGTATGAAGGGAGCCTTCATACAGGGCAGGCCGTATGAGGGGAGCCTTCATCAAGCCAGGCGTGATGAAGGGAGCCTTCATACACCTAGGCCGTATGAAGGGAGCCTTCATACACGCGCGGGCTGGGTGAGCAAGCCCGGGCAAAGAAGGCCGCATGCGCCAGGGCACCCAGGTCCTGGGGGCTTGTGAGCGTTGCGGGCGGTTAGAACCGCCCGCAACGCTCACGACCCCCGCGCACGAGCGCGTTTCCGCAGGTCAGGGGTCGTGAGTGGTAAGGCCGGTTAGAACCGGCCAAAGCACTCACGAGTCCCGAGTGCTAGGCCGAGGCGCGGATGGCGGCCACGATCCAGCGGGCGGCGGGCATCTGGGTGGGGATGGGCGGCCAGCCGTTGATGATCGCGAGCAGCTGCCAGTAGCGCTCGGCGCGCTCGTCGCCGCCCGCCTCGACGTTGTCGGCCAGGTCGCGGCGGAACTGCGGGTTCGACGGGTCGCGGTCCGGCCCGGCCGAGGCCGCGCAGATCTCGTCGGCCAGCGCGCGGCCCTCGGCCGAGTCGGGCAGGCGGCCCGCGTCGAGCGAGGACTGGGCGCGGGTGCTCCAGGCGAACCAGTTCTCCTGCTGGGTGGCGTTCTGCTGGACGGCCGCGTCGCCCTTGAACGTCCCGTCCTTGACCGAGGTCGAGTGCCGCTCGCTCATCCCGCGGATCAGCGCGCGGAACTCCGGGTCCCGCACCAGCTCGGCGAACTCGATCCAGGCCTCGAGCTGCTCGGGTGACGGATCGTCCGGCAGTTCGGGCTTGGCCGAGCGCATCCGGGCGTAGAACTCGGAATCGACCTCGAGGCCGGCGATCATCTCGTCCCAGAACTCGTCGAGCAAACGTTTGCGGTCGTCGTCGGACATCGACGCCAGCTTGTTCATCAGTTTCACTTCCTCCAGTTCGGATCCCCGCTTGGCGACCGCTCGCAGCACCGCTCGTCGCAACCGGAGCCTGCGGATCTGCGTGTCGAGCGCGTCGACGTGCTGGCTCGCGATCTCCGGGACGCTCGCTTCACGCGTCAGCGCGCGCTCGACGTCGGCGAGACCGAGGCCGAGTTCGCGAAGCGTCTTGACGAGTTCGAGGCGGGCCATAGCCTTAATGTCGTAAAGGCGATAGCCCGAATGCGTGCGGTCGGTGGGCGGGAGCAGCCCCTCATCGGAGTAAAAACGAATCGTTTTGACGGGCAAGCCCGTGCGCTTCGCCAGTTCCCCGATGGTGAAGACCACCCCTGTGTTTCCCACGCGAACCATGCTCAACCCTCCAGCCACTGGAGAGTCAAGCCTCGCAGGTAACGTGAGAACATGCACTTCACCCGCCCACGCGACCTGCTGGGCGCCGGACTGGCCTGCCTGGCGGCCGGGTACCTGTTGCTGCAGGTCGCGTACGGTTCGCTGCCGCGGCTGCCGCTTTTCGTCGGTGCCACGCTGGCCGTTCTCGCCCTGCTGGAAGTCTTTCTCGCCTTTTCCATTCGTGGCAGGATCTCCGGCGGCCGCGTGCTGCAGGCCATCGCGGTGGCCAGATCGGTCGCGCTGGCGAAGGCTTCTTCGCTGGCCGGATCGGTCATGCTGGGCTTCTGGCTCGCCGCGGTGATCTACCTGCTGCCCAAGCGTGGCCTGCTCATCGCCGCCGCTTCGGACCTGCGGAGCGCGGTTGTCGGTGCGGCGAGCGCCGCCGTGCTGATCGGGGCTGGGTTGTGGCTCGAGCACTGCTGCCGGACACCGGAGCCGCGTGATCGTGATCGCGCGGGTCCACCGACCGGTTAACGGAAAGAAAGCACCGCTCGAAGTACCGACTAGGTCTCGTTCGGATTACTAGAAGGTACGGTGTTCGTTATGACCGGCGTGGGTGACGACTCGCGCGGCCGCCCTTGGGGCAGGCCGTGGCTTGTCGTCGGCTTGACCCTCGCGGTCGGCGCGACACTGGCACTGGTGCTCAGTGACGACCTCCGCTGGCTCCGGCTCGGCATCGTCGCGGCGCTGTGGGCGGCGCTCATCGGCGCGTTCCTCGCGGTCAAGTACCGCAAGCACGCCGCGCACAGCGAAGACGCGGTCGCCGAGGCGCAGGCCGTCTACGAGCTGGAGCTCGAGCGTGAGGTCGCCGCCCGCCGCGAGTTCGAGCTGGAAGTCGAAGCGGAGACCAGGCAGCGTGCCGAGGAGGACTCCCGCGAGGAGCTCGACGCGCTGCGCAACGAGGTGCTCGCGTTGCGCGACAGCCTGCAGTCGCTTTTCGGCGGCGAGGTGCTTTACGAGCGCGTCGCGCTGACCGCGCAGGCCACCCGCATGCGGTCGCTGAACGATGACAAGCGACTCGTGAACGGCGAGTCCAAGAAGCAGCCCGCCCAGCTCATGGCGCCGAAGAAGATCGTCGAGGTCGCCGAGCGTCCCACCGAGCTGATCGAGCGCGTGCTGGACAAGGCCGTCGAGCAGCGCCGCCCGGCCCCGGCCCCGGCCGCCAGACCCAAGCCGGAGACCCCGACCACCTCCCGCACGGCCGCGAAGCCGACCGAACCGGTCCGCCGCGATCCCGCGCACCCGCAGAGTTCTCCGTCGGCGAAGGCCACCCAGGCCATCAAGGTCGCACAGGCCACGCCGCGCAAGGCGCCCGCCGAGCAGCCGAAGACCGAGCGCCAGATGCCGCCGGTCAAGCCGCCGAAGCCGGTGCTCAAGCCCGCGCCGAGGCCGAGCGAGTCGAGCCCCGGCTTCAAGCCGGTCGCCCCGTACAAGGCCCCCGAATACAAGCCGGCCGAGCCGAGCCGGCCGGCGATGAAGCCCGTCGCTCCCATGCCGGAGCCGACCCGTCCGGCGCTGGACCGCGTCGAGCGCGGCAGGCCCGCCGCGAGCGTGCCGCCGCCCAAGCCCAAGCCTGAGCCCGTCGCGCCGAAGGCACCCGAGCGTCCGGCGGCGGCGAGCAACCAGGAAGCCACCGGCGAGTGGAAGCCCTCGTGGGACACCGGACGCCGTGAGCGCACGGCCACCAACCTGAGCGCGGCTTTCGTCAAGCGTGAGAAGCCGCCGGTCGCGGAGCCGCCGCGTCAGCCGGAGCCCGCGAAGGTCGAGGTCAACCCGACGCTGCCCGAAGCCGTCCGTGAGCTGCAGCAGAGCCGCCCCGGCGGCCGTCGCCGCCGCGCCGAGGAAGAGGAAGCCGCCGCCGCGGAGCCCGTGTCGACCGGCCGCCGTCACCGTCCCGACGGCGAGCCGCCGTCCTGGCAGAAGCCCGCCGAGCCCGCCTCCCGGCACGGTGCGACCAACGGCAGCCACTCGCGCCCCGAGGGCCGCAACGGCTCACACAGCAACGGCAGCAATGGCAGCAACGGGTCGAACGGCTCCAACGGCAACGGTCACCGCGCCGCCGCCGCGCACGGCAAGGAGATCCCCGACACGGGTTCGCACGCCGCGGGCCGTTCGGTGAGCGAGCTGCTGGCCGCGCATGGCGCCAACGAGTCGGCGCCGCGCCGCCGCCGTCGCGCCGAGGACTGAGCGCCAGGGCGTGTCTCAAAGTCATGGCCGATGGGCTTCGTGATCCAGGTGGCTCCTGGCGGTGCCGTGGAATCATCCTCGTACCGGGTTGTACTCGGGTGATTCCGCGGTGCCGCGAGGGGCCACCTGGGCGCGGAGACCGCGGCCATGACTTTGAGACACGCCCTAACGGACGGCACCGGCAAACGGGCCGGAATGCCTGCGTAGGGTACGCGTCGTGTCAGGACCTGCCACGTCACGCAAGCGCGCGCTGCCGCGCCGGGTGACGGTCATGCTGCCCGTTGTCGGGGTGCTCGTGCTCGCGCTGTGCGGGCTGCTGGTGTTCGGGCTCGTGACCGCGCGGGTGGGGGTGCTCGCGGTCGTCATCGGCGTGCTCGCGGCGCTGGTGCCCGTCGGGCTGGTGACCGCCGCGTTCCTGTGGGTCGACCGCTGGGAGCCCGAGCCCGCGAAGCTGCTGCTGCTCGCGTTCTTCTGGGGCGCCTGTATCGCGACGATCACCGCGCTGCTGATCAACAGCACCGCCGAGGCGGTCGGCGATCTCTGGCTCGGTGATGGCAACGGCAGCAAGTTCAGCGCCGTCGTGTCCGCGCCGCTGGTCGAGGAAGCAGCCAAGGGCGTGTTCGTGCTGCTGGTGCTCTTGTGGCGGCGCTCCGAGTTCGACGGGGTGGTCGACGGCGTCGTCTACGCCGGGTTCAGCGCGGCGGGGTTCGCGTTCGTCGAGAACATCTACTACTTCGGGCGCGCGTTCGCAGAGTCGGGCTTCGGCGATGGGACGAGTGCCGGGGTGCTGGCCGCGTTCGTGTTGCGCGGGGTGCTCTCGCCGTTCACGCATCCGCTGTTCGCCACGCTGACCGGTATCGGGATCGGGCTGGCCGCGAGCTCGACGAGCAAGCAGGTGCGGATTCTGGCGCCGCTCGGCGGCTACCTCTGCGCGGTGCTGCTGCACGCGCTGTGGAACGGGGCCGCCGTGCTCGGCGGGTCGAAGGCGTTCCTCAACGTGTACTTCCTGATCATGGTGCCGATGTTCCTCGGCGTCGCGTGGCTGGTGGTGCTGCAGCGTCGGCGTGAGCAGCGGATCGTCGCGGCCGCGCTGCCGGACATGGTCGCCGCGCGCTGGATCGCGCGGTCCGAGGTCGACCTGCTCTCGAGCCTGTCCGGGCGGCGCGAGTGGCGCAGGCAGGCCAAGCGGCAGTCCGGCCGTCTCGCGGCCAAGGAGGTCGGCCGTTATCAGACGAGCGTCACGGAACTGGCGTTTCTCCGCCGTACTCCGGTGGACACCGAAGAAGCCATGGCCCGACAAGACGAACTGTTGACCGTTCTTCGCTCGTCACGCGCCGAAGCCGTCAGGCTGGCGGAACAATCGACGGGCGGGTGACCCCCGCAACGGGTGAAGCTCGTCACCAATCTCCGGTTGATCCGGCTTGAGAGAGCTACTCTCTCGCCGTCGTCCGGTACCCGCGACGGAGCGGGACTGGAACGAGTGAGGGAGACTTTTTCGCATGATGATGCGGCCTGCCCGCTTGGCCGTCGGCGTGGTGTCCGCCGGACGCGTCGGCAGTGTTCTCGGTGCGGCTCTCTCGCGGGCCGGCCATAACGTCGTTGCCGCCTCAGGCCTTTCCGCCGCTTCCGTCCGGCGAGCCGATCAGCTGCTGCCCGGTGTCCCGCTGCTGCCACCCGATCAGGTGGCGAGCCAGGCGGATCTCGTGCTGCTCGCATTGCCCGACGACGCCTTGCCCGGCATGGTCCGCGGCCTGATCGCCACCGATTCGCTCAAACCCGGCCAGATAGTGGTCCATACCTCTGGTGCGCATGGTGTCGGCGTGCTGGACCCGGCGGCCGCGCTCGGCGCGCTGCCGCTCGCGCTGCACCCGGTGATGACGTTCACCGGCCGTTCCGAGGATCTGGAGCGGCTGGCGGCGTGCAGCATCGGCATCACCGCGGCCGAAGGTGACGAAGCCGCCTGGAACGTCGGCGAAGCGCTGGCGATGGAAATGGGCACCGAACCCGTGCGGGTGCCCGAATCCAGCCGCGCGCTGTACCACGCGGCGCTCGCACATGGTGCGAACCACTTGATGACCTTGGTAGCCGATTGCGCGGATCTGCTGCGTGAGGGCGGGATCGCCGACGCCGAACGGCTGGTCGCGCCCTTGCTCTCGGCGGCGTTGGATAATGTGCTCCGGCACGGTGACCGTGCGCTGACCGGCCCGGTCGCCCGTGGCGACGCGGGCACCGTCCGTGCGCATCTCGAAGTGCTCGCCCAGCGAGCGCCCGACGTCGCGCCTTGTTATGCCGCGCTGGCCAAGCGCACGGTCGCGCGCGCGTCGCAGGCCGGGCTGCTGGGCGAGGCAACGGCGAAAGAGCTCACCGAACTACTCGACGAAGGCCCTGATTCGCCATGACCAGCCCCAAATTCACTCGCGGCACCCTGAACACCTACCAGCCGCCCGAGCACGTCACCCAGGTGACGAGCGCGCTGCACGGGGTCAGCCGGAAGGTCGCGCTCGTGCCGACCATGGGCGCGCTGCACGCGGGCCACCGCGAGCTGATCCGCCGCGCGAAGCGGCTGCCGAACACCGTCGTCGCCGCGTCGATCTTCGTGAATCCCTTGCAGTTCGGGGAAGGCGAGGATTTCGAGGCCTACCCGCGTCCGCTCGAAGCCGATTTGGCCGTGCTGGCCGAGGACGGCGTGCAGATCGCCTTCACGCCCAAGGCTTCGGACATGTACGGCGAGGACGCCGCGATCACCATGAACCCCGGCCCGCTCGGCGACGAGCTCGAAGGCGCGGTGCGGCCGGGACATTTCGGCGGAATGCTCACCGTCGTCGCCAAGTTGTTCAACATCGTGCGGCCGGATTACGCCTTCTTCGGGGAGAAGGACTACCAGCAGCTGGTGCTGATCAAGAAAATGGTCCGTGACCTGAACTTCGGCACCAAGGTGATCGGTGTGCCGACGGTTCGCGAACGTGACGGGCTCGCGTTGTCCTCGCGAAACGTTTACCTGTCCGAGAAAGAGCGGGAGGACGCCGTCGTGCTTTCGGCGGCGCTGACCGCGGGAGCCTTCTTCGGGCGTGATGGCGCTGACGCCGTTTTCGATGCGGCGCGGCGCACATTGGCGACTCGACCTGACGTAGTCGTCGATTATCTTGAGCTGCGCGGTACCGATCTCGGCCCCGCGCCGTCTGATGGGGAAGCACGATTGCTGATCGCCGCACGCGTGGGCAAGACGCGGCTGATCGACAACGTCCCGGTGTTGCTCGGCGCCGCCGCCGAGCACCCGGAGGCAGGGGAATAGGGAGTCGAACATGTTGCGCACGATGCTGAAGTCGAAGATCCACCGCGCCACGGTGACCCAGGCGGATCTGCACTACGTCGGCTCGGTGACCGTCGACGCCGACCTGATGGACGCCGCCGACCTGCTACCGGGCGAGCAGGTGTCCATTGTGGATGTCACGAACGGCGCGCGGCTGGAGACCTATGTCATCACCGGTGAGCGGGGCAGCGGCGTGCTCGGGATCAACGGCGCCGCCGCGCATCTGGTGCACCCCGGTGATCTGGTCATCCTGATCTCCTATGGCCAGATGGACTCGATCGAGGCGGCCGCGTACGAGCCGAAGATCGTGTTCGTCGACGCCGCCAACCGGCTGCAGGACCAGGGCACCGACCCCGGCCACGCGCCGGAGGGCTCCGGGCTGATGAGCGGGACCGTCACGCTGCCCGAGGCGTTCCCGGTGGCGGAGACCGTCGACGCGGCCAGGCTCGACGCGCTGCTCGCCGAGGGCTGAGTTGCTACTCACCGTCGACGTCGGCAACACGAACATCGTGCTGGGCCTGTATTCGGGGCGCGGCGACGACGCGAAACTGGTCGGCGACTGGCGGATGCGCACCGACGCGCGGATGACGGCCGACGAGCTCGCGCTGACCATGCGCGGGCTGCTCGGCTCGCTGGCCGACTCGGTCACCGGGATCAGCGCGCTGTCCACGGTGCCCGCGGTGCTGCGCGAGCTGAGGGTGATGCTCGCGCGCTACTACCCGCGGCTGCCGAAGATCGTGGTCGAGCCCGGCGTGCGCACCGGAGTCGCGCTGCTGGTCGACAACCCCAAGGAGGTGGGCGCCGACCGGCTGGTGAACACGCTGGCGGCGCATCACCTGCACGACACGGCCTGCGTGGTGGTCGACTTCGGCACCTCCACCAACGTCGACGCGATCTCCGCCAAGGGCGAGTTCCTCGGTGGCGCGTTCGCGCCGGGCATCGAGATCTCGGTCGACGCGCTCGCCGCGCGTGCCGCCGCGCTGCGCAAGGTCGAACTGGCGCCGCCGCGGTCGGTGATCGGCAAGAACACCGTGGAATGCCTGCAGTCGGGCATCCTCTACGGGTTCGCCGGCCAGGTCGACGGGCTGGTGAAACGGATCGTGCGTGAGCTGTCGCCGTCCGACCCGGTCGCCGTGATCGCGACCGGTGGCCTGGCGCCGCTGGTGGTCGCCGAGTCGGAGACGATCACCGAGCACGTGCCCGACCTGACGCTGCTGGGCCTGCGCCTGGTCTTCGAGCGCAACTCCCGCTGATCCCCGAAACGGGATAAAGCGGGCTTAACTCCGGCCCGGGATAAAGCCCGCTTTATCCCGGGTTCAGCGGCGGTGCTCGGCGACGACGTAGACGCGGCGGCTCATGCAGTCGTTGGTCGCCAGCATCTCCTTGAGGCCGATGAGCAGCTCGGCGGGATCGCGGCCGTCCTCGGCGGCGAGCTCCTCGACAGACTCGATCATCAGCACGTTGGTGCGGTACTGGCGTTCGCGCCACTGGTCGGTTTCGGCATAGGTAAGTACTGAGAAGCCCGCCGCTTCGAGAACCGGCCGATGATCCGACAATTGGGGCGGGCGGCCGTCCGGCTGGGTGTGGTAATCCCAGGTGGTCATCAGCAGCCGTCCGCCGGGAGCGGTGATCCTGGCCAGTTCGGCCAGCGCTTCGGCTTTGTCCGCGGCGAACAGCAGCGCGTCGATACTCATAACGGCTTGCAGGCTGCCAGTTGCAATATTCGTATCCGTGAACGAGCCGAGCTGGAATGTGGCCCGATCGGCCAGCCCGAACGCCGAGGCCTTCTCACAGGCCGCCTCGAGTGCCGTCGCGGCGATGTCGATTCCGATGAGTTCGGCGTCACGCCGAGCGGCGAGCCAAATGCCCGGTCCGCCCCGGCCACAGCCGATATCGGCCAGCCGGTCACCCGCCGAAAGCAGGCAATCTTCGGCCATTCGGTCCAGTTCGCTCACCGTGATGTAGCTGTGGGTGTCGAGTGCCGCCGGATATTCGTCGCCATAGACCGCCGACCAGATCCGATGGTGACCTGGCGAGGCCGGTCCGCGGAATCCGTCCGTGAAGATCTTTGTCCAATTCTTGTCCACCATGGTCATCGCCTCCTGGCGCGGAAGCCGGTGACGACTATCGGCCGGTCGAATTCGCCGGACGCCGTTTCGGGCCTGCCTGCCAGGAACTCCTGAGCCGTTCGGAGTATCGCCGCTCTTTCCTCACTCGCCGCGGCCAGCACATGTGAATGAGTGGCGAGCGTGGCCACGAGACTTTCCGCGGTCCGGCGCTGCTTATGGCGAAAGGTTTCCTGTTCGGAGGGGGCGAAGTTCGGATGATCGGGTAATCTCGCGGCACTCGCCGCCCAGGTACGGCCCGTCGGGGCACCGAACAGCTCACCGAATTCGGCCACCCAGGGCACCGATAGGTCGTCGTAGTTCCAAAGCGTGACCAGAACACCGCCGGGTCGCAGAACCCGGGAGATCTCGGTCAGCGCGGGCTCGGCGTCGAACCAGTGAAAGGCCTGGCCGACGAAAACCGCGTCCACTGACGCTGTTTCGAGTGGAATCCGCTCGGCGTGCCCGTCGAGCGCGGTTATTCCGGGAAGAGCGTGCCGGAGCTGCGCCAGCATCTGTTCATCGGGTTCGACGGCGGTGACCGTCAACCCCTGTTCAACCAGCGTCGTGGTCAGTTTTCCGGTGCCCGCGGCGAGGTCCAGTACGTTTACCGGCGCTTTCGCGGCGCCGGACAGTCCCCAGCGCACCGCGGCAATCGGGTAATCGGGCCGGTGCGCGGCGTAGGCGGCCGCCGCTCCACCAAAGGAGGTGGCCCGCTTGGCGCGTAGTTCGTGGGATATAGGGGTCGACTCGTTGCCCATACACCCGGTATTACACGAATTACTGGCAGCCTGTGGCCGCAAAGAGGTAATCCGGTTGGCGTAGCCGAGTGGCGTGTTCGTACGCTATACCCATGACCGAAATCCCCGTGTCCGAACACGCGCCCGAAGACGACCTGCCCGAACAGATGCGGGTGCGCCGGGACAAGCGCGACCGGATAATCGCGGAGGGTATCGATCCTTACCCGGTCGAGGTCCCCCGAACGCACTCACTGGCGCAGGTGCGCGCCGCGCATTCCGATCTTCCCGTCGACGTCGCCACCGGTGAGATCGTCGGGGTGACCGGCCGGGTGATGTTTATGCGCAATACGGGCAAACTGTGTTTCGCCACCCTCCAGGAAGGCGACGGCACCCAGCTCCAGGCGATGCTGAGCCTGGCCAAGGTCGGCGAAGACGCGTTGAACGCGTGGAAATCCGATGTCGACCTCGGTGACCATGTATTCGTGCATGGTGAGGTCATCACTTCCAAGCGCGGCGAACTCTCCGTGATGGCCGACGCCTGGCAGCTCACCTCGAAGTCGCTGCGGCCGCTGCCGGTCGCGCACAAGGAGCTTTCCGAGGAAACCCGCATCCGCCAGCGTTATGTCGACCTCATCATGCGGCCGCAGGCGCGCGATGTGGTCCGCACGCGGGCCGGGGTGGTCCGTTCGCTGCGCGAATCGTTCCACCGCCGCGGCTTCCTCGAGGTCGAGACCCCGATGTTGCAGAACATGCACGGCGGGGCCGCTGCCAGGCCTTTCGTCACCCATTCCAACGCGTTCGACCAGGAGTTGTACCTGCGGATCGCGCCGGAGTTGTTCCTCAAGCGCTGTGTGGTCGGCGGGATCGAGAAGGTCTTCGAGATAAATCGAAACTTCCGGAACGAGGGAAGCGACTCATCCCACTCGCCCGAGTTCGCGATGCTGGAGTACTACGAAGCGTATGCGACCTATGACTCCAATGCGGTGATGACCCGTGAGTTGATCCAGGAAGCCGCCGAGTCGGTTCTGGGCACGCAGATCGTTACTCTGGCCGACGGCAGTGAGTACGACCTTTCGGGCGAATGGACGACGTTGCGAATGTATGACTCGTTGTCGGGCGCACTCGGTGAAGAGGTCACTCCCGAGACGCCTGCCGGCAAGTTGCACGCATTCGCGCAAGCGCGCGGCATCGAGGTCGACCCGAAGTTGGGCCACGGCAAACTGGTCGAGGAACTGTGGGAACACCTCGTCGGCGATCATCTGCACGAGCCGACATTTGTCCGGGATTTCCCGGTCGAAACCTCGCCGCTGACCAGGCAGCACAGGTCACAGCCAGGTGTTGCGGAGAAGTGGGACCTCTACATACGCGGATTCGAACTGGGCACCGGCTACTCCGAGTTGGTGGATCCGGTGGTGGAACGGCAGCGCCTTGTGCAGCAGTCCATGCTGGCCGCGGCCGGTGATAGTGAAGCCATGAGCCTGGATGAGGATTTCCTGCGCGCCCTGGAGTACGGAATGCCGCCGAGCGGCGGTGTCGGAATGGGTATCGACCGGTTGCTGATGGCGCTGACCGGGCTGGGTATCCGGGAGACGATCCTCTTCCCCCAGGTTCGGCCCGAATAACCCGGCGGAGTGACAGATGGAGTTCCGGCAACTATCCCCAATCGAGATTTGCGTTATCCTGGGGCAGAGGGTATTAATGTCGTAGACAATGGCTTCTGTCCCGGGGCATGCCCCGTCCCGATCATTCGAGCAAGCCCCAAGCAGGAGGAAACACCGATGGCACAGAAGGTGCTCGTCTCTCTCGTCGACGATCTTGATGGCACGGAAGCGGAAGAGACCGTTGAGTTCGGTTTGGACGGCGTGAGCTACCAGATCGATCTCTCCGGCGAGAACGCCGAGGAATTGCGCGACGCGCTCGCCCAGTATGTCGAGCACGCCCGCCGCGCCGGTGGCCGTAAGCGCGCCGCCATTCGCCCGACCGCCAAGGTCGCCGCCCGTCCCGCGACGGTCGACCGTGAGCAGAACCAGGCCATTCGGTCATGGGCTCGCAAGAACGGCTTCCAGGTTTCCGACCGTGGGCGTATCCCGTCCGAGGTCGTCGAGGCTTACCACAAGAAGAACTGAGTCGGCTGCGGCACGCTTGCGCCGCACGATCGGGCAGCCCAGCGGGCCGCCGGGAGCAATCCCGGCGGCCCGCTGTCTTTTGTCACGTGGTTATGAATGCCTTTATGACACGGCAATCGTGTAATCGATGTCCCGGCCAACATGATCCGCTCGCGCTCGGTCATTGACCGGGTACATCGGAATCATGGCGGTCTCGGCCATCGGGATCGATCGCTCACCCGAATAACTGACGCGTTTGTCCAAGACAGGTCTTCGACCGCCGTGCGGTAATGGGGCATGGCCGACCTGTACCTCTCGATGATCTCCGCCGCCGGCGCGTTCAAAACCGTCGTGGCGGCACTGCGTGAAGACGATCTCGCCAAGCGCACACCCTGCGATGACTACACCGTGCGCGCTCTGGTGAACCACCTTCTTTATTGGGGACCTTGGCTCGTGGCAGGCGGGCGCAAGGAGCCGGCGCCCGCCGTCGAAGGCGGTGAGTCCGACGCCGACCTGACACAGTCCGATTGGGCCACCGCGCTCGAGAAGCAAACCGACGAACTGATCGACGTATTCGGCACCCCCGGCGCACTCGACGGAATGTCGAAGATGGGCTCGGCCGAGATGCCGGCCTCGGTGATCGCCGGAATGGTCCTCGCGGAGTTCGCGCTGCACGGCTGGGACCTCGCGGTCGCCACCGGCCAGAAGCTGACCCTCGACGAGGACACGGCGTCCGCGTTGTATGCGGCTGTGGACGGCATGGCCGAGCAGGCGCGGGCGATGGGTGTCTTCGGGCCGGAAGTGCCCGTGCCCGCCTCCTCGTCGACGCTGGACCGCGCACTGGGCCTCGTGGGCCGCGACCCGGCCTGGCGTCCCTAACCCTCGTGAGTGTTCCGGCCGGTTAGAACCGGCCGGAACACTCACGCCCCTCGCTCAGGACTTGGGGGTCGAGCGAGGGCAGCCGACGCACTCGGGGGTCGACGCCAAGAGATAGGAGAAGCAGCAGCTCTCCAGGCGCCGCGTCCACTCGCGCTCGGGGGTCAGCCGCAGCGTCGAGGCCGACGTGAGCGGCGCGTGGCGGGAGCCGAGCACCAGCGCGGCGTCCGCCACGCCCGCGTCGGGCTCGCCCGCGCACCAGAGCGCGGTGTCGAGCGCGTCCGTGGCGGCGGCCCACAGCGTCCGCCTGCCGAGACGGCTGAGCGGGCCGTACGCGTCGACGAACCGGGTGGCGTGCGCCAGGTAGCCCTCGCGCAGCACGGCCGCGAGTTCCGCCTCGTCGGCGACGACCACGGCCTCGGGGCGCGCGGCGCCCGTGTCGGCGGGCAAGCAGTAGAAGCCGTCGGCGAGCAGCGCGATCTCCTCCGGGTGCGGACGGTCGTCCGACAGCCGGAAGGCGAGCTTCGGCACGGGCACCCGGCGCTCGTGATGGAACAGCACCGCGGCCGCCCGTGCGGGAACGTGCAGGTACCAGGCGGCGATCCAGGCCGCGACTGTCCGTGCGGGCACCTCGTCGTACTGCGTGCCCATCCAGGCGGCGAGCCCGCCCTGCCAGGCGCGGAGCCCTTGCGGGTCGTCGAGCAGGTCGTCGCAGTACAGCCAGCCCGGTGCGTCCGTCACGCCGAAACGGAGGCCGCTGAGCTGCTGGATTCGCTCGATCCGGTGGACCGAGGCGGCCAGGCCGCCGGAACCGAGGTCTTCGCCGGGGCCGCACGCGGCCCGCTGGGAATACACGACAGACCCCCTCGGTTCTCCCCGGATGGCGACTCTCCGTGACCAACCAGGGTAAAGTGTTAGGCGTGCCTAACCTTACATAAGGGGCCGGTTTCCGCCAAGCGGGTGGGATTCTCACAGCTCGGACGGCTGTTCGCGCTGAGCGGACAAGGGGCCTCGCGCGGAATCGCGGGTGAACCCGGCACGTTAAGGGTTGACGTAGAGGTACAGGTCAACCGGATGATGGACGCGCGCCCCGGTTGAAATCCGAGTGGCGTGAACGGACCGCAAAGGGCCGTAGTGGTACGCCAGCGCGACCACATGGCTACTAGAGTGGTCTTACGGTGCTGAATCCATCGCGGTGAAAGCACGACGATGGACTAGGGCCGCCGGCGCAGCAGTCGAGGGAGTGCACATGTTTGAGAGGTTCACCGACCGCGCGAGGCGGGTGGTTGTGCTGGCTCAAGAAGAAGCCAGGATGCTCAACCACAACTACATCGGCACCGAGCACATCCTCTTGGGTCTGATCCACGAGGGTGAGGGTGTCGCCGCCAAGGCGCTGGAATCACTGGGTATCGCGCTGGAGGGTGTCCGCCAGCAGGTCGAGGAGATCATCGGCCAGGGGCAGCAGGCCCCGAGCGGTCACATCCCCTTCACGCCGCGTGCCAAGAAGGTGCTGGAGCTGTCACTGCGCGAAGCGCTGCAGCTCGGCCACAACTACATCGGCACCGAGCACATCCTGCTCGGGCTGATCCGCGAGGGCGAGGGCGTCGCCGCCCAGGTGCTCGTCAAGCTCGGCGCCGACCTCAACAGGGTCCGCCAGCAGGTGCTGCAGCTCCTGTCCGGCTACCAGGGCAAGGAGCCGCAGGAATCCGGCTCCGGCCGTGGCGAGGGCACGCCGTCGTCGTCGCTGGTGCTCGACCAGTTCGGCCGCAACCTGACCGCGTCGGCCCGCGAGGGCAAGCTCGACCCGGTCATCGGGCGCGGCAAGGAGATCGAGCGCGTGATGCAGGTGCTCTCGCGCCGCACCAAGAACAACCCGGTGCTCATCGGCGAGCCGGGCGTCGGCAAGACGGCCGTCGTCGAGGGGCTCGCGCAGAACATCGTCAAGGGCGAGGTGCCCGAGACGCTCAAGGACAAGCAGCTGTACACGCTGGACCTCGGCTCACTGGTCGCCGGTTCGCGGTACCGCGGTGACTTCGAAGAGCGGCTCAAGAAGGTCCTCAAGGAGATCAAGACCCGCGGCGACATCATCCTGTTCATCGACGAGCTGCACACGCTCGTCGGCGCGGGTGCCGCCGAGGGCGCGATCGACGCGGCTTCGATCCTGAAGCCGATGCTCGCCCGCGGTGAGCTGCAGACGATCGGCGCGACCACGCTCGAGGAGTACCGCAAGTACATCGAGAAGGACGCCGCGCTGGAGCGCCGCTTCCAGCCGATCCAGGTCGGCGAGCCGTCGCTCGAGCACACCATCGAGATCCTCAAGGGCCTGCGCGACCGGTACGAGGCGCACCACCGCGTCTCGATCACCGACTCCGCGCTGGTCGCGGCGGCCACGCTGGCCGACCGTTACATCAACGACCGGTTCCTCCCGGACAAGGCGATCGACCTGATCGACGAGGCGGGCGCCCGGATGCGCATCCGCCGGATGACCGCTCCGCCGGACCTGCGCGAGTTCGACGAGAAGATCGCCGACGTCCGCAGGGACAAGGAGTCGGCCATAGACGCTCAGGACTTCGAGCGTGCCGCGCGCCTGCGCGACGAGGAGAAGACCCTCCTCGGCCAGAAGGGCGAGCGGGAGAAGCAGTGGAAGGACGGTGACCTGGACGTCGTCGCGGAGGTCGACGACGAGCAGATCGCCGAGGTCCTCGCGAACTGGACCGGGATCCCCGTGTTCAAGCTCACCGAGGAGGAGACCACCCGCCTGCTGCGCATGGAGGACGAGCTCCACAAGCGCATCATCGGCCAGGAGGACGCCGTCAAGGCCGTCTCCCAGGCGATCCGGCGTACCCGTGCCGGGCTGAAGGACCCCAAGCGGCCTTCCGGCTCGTTCATCTTCGCGGGCCCGTCGGGTGTCGGTAAGACCGAGCTGTCGAAGGCGCTGGCCGCCTTCCTGTTCGGCGAGGACGACGCGCTCATCCAGATCGACATGGGTGAGTTCCACGACCGCTACACCGCTTCGCGGCTCTTCGGTGCCCCTCCGGGCTACGTCGGCTACGAAGAGGGCGGGCAGCTGACCGAGAAGGTGCGGCGCAAGCCGTTCTCGGTGGTCCTTTTCGACGAGATCGAGAAGGCGCACCAGGAGATCTACAACACGCTCCTGCAGGTGCTCGAAGACGGCCGCCTCACCGACGGCCAGGGCCGCACGGTCGACTTCAAGAACACGGTGCTCATCTTCACCTCGAACCTCGGCACTTCGGACATCTCGAAGTCCGTTTCGCTCGGCTTCTCGTCGGGTGCTGACACCAGCAACCGCTACGAGAAGATGAAGCAAAAGGTCAACGAGGAAATGAAGAAGCATTTCCGGCCCGAGTTCCTGAACCGTATCGATGACATCATCGTGTTCCACCAGCTGACCAAGGATCAGATCATCCAGATGGTCGACCTGATGGCCACGCGGGTGGAGAAGCAGCTCAAGGCCAAGGACATGGAGCTCGAGCTCACCGAGAAGGCGAAGGCGCTGCTCGCGAAGCGCGGCTTCGACCCGGTGCTCGGCGCGCGGCCGCTGCGTCGCACCATCCAGCGGGAGATCGAAGACCAGCTGTCCGAGAAGATCCTGTTCGGCGAGATCCAGCCGGGCCAGATCATCGTGGTCGACGTCGAAGGCTGGAGCGGCGAGGTCGAGGACAGGGACGACGAGGCGAAGTTCACCTTCCGCGGTGAAGCCCGTCCGACCGCCGTCCCGGACAGCCCGCCGGTCAGCATCGCCGCGAGCGGTGACGACGCGGGCGAAGCCGAAGCCGGCTGAGTGCTCTGAAGAGAGCGGCTCCCCTTTCCGGAGGGGGGCCGCTCTTTTCGTATGATCGATTCCATGGACGTGCTGGGGATCGATTTCGGGACTTCGAGCACGGTCGCGTCGATAGCGGTCGGCGGGCAGTTGCCGCGCCCGATCGAATTCGACGCTTCGATGACCATGTCGTCGGCGATCTTCGTCAACGACGACGGCACGCTGGTCGTCGGCCGCGAGGCCGAGCGCAAGGCCAGGCTCGACCCGAGCCGGTTCGAACCCAACCCGAAACGCCGCATCGACGAGGGCACCCTGCGCCTAGGCGCGCACGACGTCCGCGTCACGGATGCCTTCGCCGCGGTGCTGAGGCGGGTGCGTGAGGAGGCCGAGCGCGCGCTCGGCGGGCTTTCCCCAGGCCAGGTCCGCATCTCGCATCCGGCGCGCTGGGGCGCCGCACACCAGGCCGTGCTCCGCGAAGCCGCCGCGCTGGCCGGCTTCGGCGGGACGATGCTCCTGGTCCCCGAGCCGGTGGCGGCCGCGGCGCACTACTCGGCGACCGCGGGCCGCCCGCTCGGCCCGCTGGCGGTCTACGACCTCGGTGCGGGCACTTTCGACTGCGCGGTGGTGCACGGCTTCTCGGTGCTGGCCGACGACGGTTTCGCCGACCTGGGCAGCATCGACATCGACGACGCCTTGCTGATGCACATCGGCCGGGAGGTCTCGCACCGTGATCCCCAGCAGTGGCAACGAATCCTGCGCCCGGTCAGCACCTCCGACCGGCGCGACCGGCGCGCGCTTCTGCAGGATGTCAAGGGCGCCAAGGAAAGCCTGTCCCGGCACACCTCGACGGCCGTTCCGATGCCTGAGCCGTTCCAGGACGTCATGGTCACCCGCGCGGAGCTGGAAGCCTTGGTACGCCCCAGTTTCCTGCGCAGCGCGGAGCTTTTCGCCGCGACGATCCGGGCCGCCGGGCTGACTCCCCGCCAACTGGGCGGCGTCTACCTGGTCGGCGGGCCGAGCCGCATGCCCCTGCTCGCTTCGCTGCTGCACCACCAGCTCGGCATCCCGCCAGCCACCCGCGACCAACCCGAAACGGCGGTCGCCCTCGGCCTGCACCACGTCCCGGCGACCGGCGGCTTCGGCGACCTCACGGTCCCGGCCTTCGCCCCGGTCCCACCCCCACCCCACCCACCCGCCCCCCGCCCCTGGTAGCCGTCGAAGCCCGAAAGCCACTTTCGTCAGGTCCTATCTGACGAAAGTGGCTTTCGGGCTATCACACCTGACGAACGCCCCTTTCGGGCTTCGGCAACGCGAGCTGGGCCCTAAAGTCACTTTCGGGCGTTATTTCGTCGGGTCTGGGGGTGGTCAGGGGGTGGGGTTGTCGGTGCAGCGGGTGCCGGGGGCTGGGAGGGTGCGGTTCACCAGGTAGGCGGTGATGGCCGCGCGGGCGCAGGCGCTGTGGCCCTGGCCCGAGTGGCCTTCGCCGACGAAGGTGAGGAGGCGGGCGTTGTCCAGCGTGCGGGCGAGGGTGACGGCGTCGCGGTATGGGGTGTCGGGGTCGCCCGTGGTGCCGACCACCAGGATCGGGGCCGAGCCGGGTGCGTTCCACGGACCGGGGTAGCGGCTGGCGCGCTGAGCGGTCCAGCGCTGGCAGGCGTTGGCGTGTGAGTGGTCGTAGCCGGGCGGGCCGTAGGCGGCGATTGGGCCGAGGCGCGGGCCCACCGCGGCCGCCAGCGCCAGGCGGGCGCGCAGCTCGAAGCGTCCAGCCGGGTAGACGCGGTCGGCGCATTCCACCGCGACGTTGGCCGCGAAGAAGCTCGACGAGTCGCTCAGGGGCAGTAGCAGGTCCCCAGTGCGCGACCTCGCCGCTTCCTGCAGCTGCGCGGCCAGTGTGCGCCACGCCGAGGTGCCGCCGTTGAGTTCGAAGATCATGCTGTACGCCAAAACCGAGCCGTTCGCGAGGACCTTGCCGTCGGGGTCGCGGACCGGATCGCGATCCAAAGAACGGACAAGGCGGTCGAACGCGCCGTGCGGGTCGCCGTCGCCGAACGGGCAAGAAGCGTCGCGAGCGCACCAGTCCAGCATCCGGTTGAGCGCGCCTTCGATCTCGACGTACTGCCAGAAGTCGTAGCTGTACGGCCGGTTCGCGTAAGCCTCGGGGTCGTAGGCGCCGTCCAACGCCATCACGCGGATGCGCTTGGGGAACAGGTTGGCGTACACCGTGCCGATGAACGTGCCGAACGAGACGCCGAAGTAGTTGAACTTCTCCTCGCCGAGCGCCACCCGGATCTGGTCCATGTCGCGGGCGACGGACTCGGTGCCGATGTACGGCAGCATGTCCCCGCTGCGTGCCTGGCAGGCCGCGTTGAACTGGGCCGCGAATGCCTGGCCGCGGTCGAAGGTCAACGGCCGCGCGTCCTCGAAGCCCCGCCGGGTCTCTTCGTCGGTCAGGCACCGCACCTGCCCGCTCGCGCCGACCCCGCGCGGGTCGAAGCCGACCACGTCGAAGCGTGCGGCGAGTTCGGGGAACCGGGGCAGCAGGCGCTTGGCGAAGCGGAGCCCGGAGCCGCCCGGTCCGCCGGGGTTGACCAGCAGCGCGCCGACGCGGTGCGCGTGATCGGTCGCCCGGTGCCGGTTCACCGCGAGCGGGATGGTGCCCAGCGCGGGGTTCCGGTAGTCACGCGGCACTTGCAGCGTCGCGCATTCGAAGCCGTCGCCGCAGTCGGTCCACGACGTGGTCGTCGCGGCCCAGGCGGGCAAGCCGGAGGTGAGGACGAGTAACGCGGTCAGCACCGCGAGACAGCGGCGGAGAAACATGATTACCCCCATCAAAGGGGGTCACCGGCTCGCGCCGGTGACCCCGGTCAGGTCAATGGCCCAGCGAGACGTGCAGGAACTGCGCGTTGGTGTCGTCGGGGATGTTGTTCTTGTCGCCACCGTTGGAGGTGGTGATCCACAGTCCGCAGTCGGGGCTGGGCTCGACGGTGCGGACGCGGCCGAACTTCCCGTGGAAGTAGGCCACCGGGGTGCTGGTGGTGTCGCCGTCGATCTTCATGACCCACAACGCCTCACCACGCAGCGCGGACATATAGATGGTGTCGTGCACGATCGCGATGCCGCTCGGCGACGCGTCGGCGACCTTCCAGGTCCGCACAGGCGCCTTGAACGCCGGGTTCGCGCAGTCGCCGACGGTGCCTTCGCAAGCGGGCCACCCGTAGTTGCCGCCCTTTTCGATCAGGTTCAGCTCGTCGAGGATGCTGTTGCCGAACTCAGACTCCCACAGCCTGCCGTGTGAGTCGAACGCGAGACCTTCGAGGTTGCGGTGGCCCATGCTCCAGACGTAGCGGGCGTTGCCCCCGTTGGCGTAGAAGGGATTGTCGGCCGCCGGTGAGCCGTCCGGGTTCAGCCGGAGGATCTTTCCGTTGAGCGAGTTGACATCCTGCGCGTTCGCGGAGGTCTGGCCGTCGCCGACCGAGGCGTAGAGCTTGTCGTCGGGGCCGAAGCGCAGCCTGCCGCCGTTGTGGAACTTGTTCTTCACGATCCCGGAGAGCAGTACCTGCTCGGAGGCGAGATCCAGCGCGCCGTGCTCGTACTTGATCCGCACGATCCGGTTGTCGGTCTCGGAGGTGTGATACAGGTAAACCCAGTGGTCCCAACGGAAATGCGGCGAAAGCTCGAGCCCGAGCAACCCGCCCTCGCCGTTGGTGCCGACGACGCCGGGCACCTTGCCCGCGAGGGTCTTGGCCTTGCCGTCACGCGAAAGGCGGTTGACGGTCTGAGCGTCGCGGTCGCCATAGAGCGCCGAGCCGTCCGGCAGGAACGCGAGGCCCCACGGCACGTCGGTCTCGGGCGCGATCGTGGTGACCTGGCCGACGGAGTCGTGGCCGCGGCGGGTGGTGGCGGTGACGGGCGCGCTGTCCGGGGAGAGGTTCTTCGCGGCGTCCATGGCGCGGACGGTGAACGTCTGCGCGGTTTTCGGGGCCAGTCCGTCGATCGAGCCGCTCGTGCCGGTGAACCAGCCGACGAGCGTGGTGCCCGTATAGACGTTGTACCGCTGCACGGCCACATCGTCGGTGGACGCGGTCCAGCTCAGCGCGACGCTGTTCGCCGAGACCTTGGTGACCTGCACGCCTGTCGGCGTGCTCGGTGGGGTGGTGTCGGCCGCGAACGCCTCGGCCGGGGTGAGCACACCCAGCGCGAGCGGTATGGCACAGACCATTGCCCAGGTTCTTTTCATGAACATCCGCCTTCGTCGAGACAACAGGGGCGACGGCGGAGTCGGCTAAGGCTAGCAAGACTCGTGCGCGTTGCGGGCGGTTCTAACCGCCCGCAACGCGCACGAGCCCCTTTTACGGGGTCGGCTTCAACGGACCCGGGTAGAGGTACTCGGGCGCCGGCTTGGCCGGGGTGTAGAACCAGGCGTCGAAGAAGCCCTTGAGGTTCTGGTGCGCGACCTTCTCCACGTACTTCTGGAACTCGGGGAAGCTCGCGTTCCCGTCACGGTGCAGCGACGGCCAGGTCTTCAGCACCTTGGCGAACGCCTCTTCGCCGATCGTGCGGCGCAGCGCGTGCAGCGCCAGCGGGCCCTTGCTGTAGACGGCCGTGAACTCGCGTCCAGGGCCCATGTCGTACAGCTTGTTGCCCGGCGAGTTCCAGAACGCGTCGGTGGCGTTCTTGACGTTCGTCTGATAGCGCGCGTCGAGGTTGACGTTGTCCTTCGCCTCGGACCACAGCCACGTCGCGTAGGACGCGAAGCACTCGTTGAGGCAGACGTCCTTCCACAGGTCGACCGCGACCGAGTCGCCGTACCACTGGTGCGCGTTCTCGTGCACGATCGTGCTCACGTTGCCCGCACGGCCCGAGTAGATCGGGCGGCTCATCGTCTCCAGCGAGAAGCCGATGGGCTCGGCCAGGAAGATGCCGCCCGCCGCGTCGATCGGGTACTCGCCGAACTTCGACGACAGGAACTCGATGATCTCCGGCAGGCGCGCCTCGGCGGCCTTCGTCGTGGCGGGCGTGCCCGGCGCGTACGAGTTGAGGATCGGCGTGCCGTCCGGCAGCTTGCCGCGCTCGAACTCCCACTTGTCGATGGCGACCGTGGTCATGTACGGCACCGTCGGGGTGTCCTCGGCCCAGTACGTGGTCGTGGTGCCCTTCGGCGAGGTGCGCTTGCCGCGCTCCTTGCCGACCGAGATGACTTCCCACTCACTCGGCACGGTCATCGCCAGGTGGAAGGTCGCCTTGTCGCGCGGGGTGTCGTTGACCGGGTACCAGGTGCTGGCCGACTTCGGCTCGCCTGCCGCGAACGCGCCGCCGTTCTTCGCGAACTGCCAGCCGTTGAGGCCGAGCAGCGGGTCGTTGATGGCCTCCGGCACGCCGTGGTACTTGACCTCGGCGAAGAACGGCAGGCCACGCCACAGGGTGAGCCGCGGCGTGATGGTCAGCTCGTCACCCGCGCGGCTGAACTTCGCGGTGAGGCCGTTGACCTTGACCGAGTCCACGGTCAGGCCGTGGAGGTCGAGGTTGAACGAGCTCAGCGACTCGGTCGCGCGCGCGGCGATCTTCGCGGTGCCGGTCAGCTGCTTGGTCGCGGGCACGTAGTCGACGTCGAGGTCGTAGTCGGCGACGTCGTAACCGCCGTTGCCGTCCTTCGGGTAGTAGCTGTCGCCAGCCCCGTCACTACCCGGCTTTCCCCCACCCCAGCCGGCGTTGGCCACGCCGGTGCCGAGGCTCACGCACGCCAGTACGGCGGCGAACACCGTCGTCCGGCGACGCCAGCGATTCGGACTAGTCATGAACTCTCCTCGTGTGACTCAATGTGAGCGGAACCTATCCCCTCGGGCCGCCGAAAGCGCCGGAATTACCCCGTTCATCGCAAAAGTCCCCACTTAGGTCGGCCCTTACGGGCACGCGCGGACCGGCCGTCTGGAAAGCTGGGTTCGTGCAGGTGATACTGCTCGGCCCGGTGCGGCTGGAGGCGGCGGACGGCACCCCGCTCGACATCGGCGGGGTGCGGCTGCGCATGCTGCTGGCCAGGCTCGCGCTGGCCGCGGGCAAGCCGGTGACCAGTGAGGCGCTCACGGACGGCCTATGGGGTTCCGAGCTGCCGTCGGACACCGCGAACGCGTTGCAGTCACTGGTTTCCCGGCTCCGCAAGGTGGTCGGGACCGGTATCGAGTCGACTACGGGTGGTTACCGGCTCGACTTGCCCGCCGAGAAGGTCGACGCGCACCGCTTCGAGACGCTCGCGGCGCGCGGCAAGCGCGAACTCGGCGCCGGGCGCGCCTCCGAGGCCGCCGCGATCCTCACCGAGGCGCTCGGGCTGTGGCGTGGCGATGCGCTCGCGGACGTCGCCGACGCGCCGTTCGCGCGTGCGCCGATCACCAGGCTGACCGAGCTGCGCGACACCGCGACCGAGGACCTCTTCGACGCGCGGCTCCAGCTCGGCGCGCACGCCGAGATACTCGCCGACCTCGAAACGGCCAGCGCGGCGCACCCGCTGCGCGAGCGGCTGGCCGGGCTGCGGATGCGTGCGCTGTCTTCGGCGGGCAGGCAGTCCGAAGCGCTGGCCGTCTACGAGACGCTGCGCGCCACGCTGGCGGACGAACTCGGCGTCGACCCGTCGGCGGAGCTGCAGCGGACCCATCTCGCGGTGCTGCGCGGTGAGGTCACCGCGCCGGTGAAAGCCGCCGATCACCTGCCGACCCGGCTGACCAGCTTCGTCGGCCGCGAGGACGAGCTCAAGCTGCTCACCGAGCTGCTCTCGGGCAGCAGGCTGGTGACGCTCGTCGGGCCGGGTGGCGCGGGCAAGACCAGGCTGGCGACCGAAACCGTCGCCAAGCACCCGGCGAACGCGCGCGGCCGTGTCTGGTTCGCGCCGCTGGCCGGTGTCCGCGATCCCGCTGACGTTCCCGACGCCGTGCTCGCCGCGCTCGGGCTCTGGGACATCCGCATCGCCACGGAGACGCGGAAGCCGCCGATGGACCCGGCCAAGCGCATCGTCGAGGCGCTCAGCGGCGGGGAGTGCGTGCTGGTGCTGGACAACTGCGAGCACCTGATCGACGCCGCCGCGCGGTTCGTCGATCACCTGCTCGGCCGGGTTCCCGGGCTGCGGATCCTGGCCACCAGCAGGGAACCGCTGGCGATCGAGGGTGAGACGCTGTGCTCGCTCGGTCCGCTGGCGGTGCCGGGTGAACGGCTCACGGTCGCGGAGGCGACCGAGCTGAGCGCGGTCCGGCTGTTCGTCGACCGCGCACGATCTGTGCGGCCCGGCTTCGAACTCACCGAGTCCACTGTGGACGCTGTGGCCGAAATCTGCCGCAGACTGGACGGGATGCCGCTGGCACTGGAACTGGCCGCCGCGCGGCTGCGGTCGATGACCGTCGACCAGATCGCGCAGCGCCTCGACGATCGGTTCCGCCTGCTCACTTCCGGCAGCAGGGCGGCGCTGCCCCGGCAGCGCACGCTGCGCGCCGTCGTCGAGTGGAGCTGGGATCTGCTCGACGACGCTGAGCGAGCGCTCGCGCGCAGGCTCAGCCTGTTCGGCGCCGGTGCGGGGCTCGCGGCGATCGAGGCGGTCTGCGCGGGCGGGAACCTGCTCGCCGACGACTGCGTGTACGTCGTCGGGTCACTGGTCGAGAAGTCCATTGTGGACGCTTACGTTGCCGACAACGGCGATCCGCGGTACCGGATGCTGGAGACCATCAGGGCTTACGCGGGCGAGCGGCTCGCGGAGGCGGATGAGGTCGAGGAGACCTGGTCGCGGTTCACCGGCTATTACGCCGCGCTGGCCTGCGAGATCGAGCCGAAAGTCAGGACGGCAGACCAGCTGTCCGCCATCGCCGTCTACGACGTCGAGCAGGACAACATCATGGCGGCGCTGCGCTACGCCATCGATGCCGAAGACGCGCTGCGCGCGTGCGACTTGTCCGTCTCGGTGTTCTGGTTCTGGATACTGCGCGGCCACAACGAGCGGGCGCTGGCGACCATGGTGGAGCTGCTGCCGTTGCGCGACGGCATGCCGCGTGACGCGGCCGCCGCCATCAGCGCCTTCCACGCGATGAACCTGAGCATTCCGATCGTGCCCGACGGCCTCGACGTGCGCGCGGTCATCGACGAGTGCGTCGAAAGCAATGCGTACCAACGGTTCCCGGGGCTGAGCATCGCGCTGCCGATGCTCGCGTTCTTCACCCACGATCTCGATCTGGCGATGCGCGAGGTCAGGCGCTCGCTCGCCAGCGACGATCTGTGGGCGCGCGGGGCGGGGCATTGGATGGAGAGCTTCATCCTCAACGACCGGGGCGATGTCGAGGGCGGCAATCGCGCGCAGGCCAAGGCGCTGGAGATCTTCCAGTCGGTCGGTGACCGGTGGGGCTCCGCGATGACGCTCGGCATGCGTGCCGAGGCGCTGTCACAGGCGGGCGATGGCGCCGCCGCGATCGAGGTCTACGAGCAGGGCCTGGAACTGGCGCTCGAGCTCAACTCCGACGACGACATCATCCAGCAGCGCTGGCGGCTCGGGCTGGAACGTGCTCGCGCCGGTGACCACGATGGTGCCTGGCGCGAGGTCCGCGCCGCGGAGGTGATCGCCCAGCGCAGCGGGAACACGCAGCTGAACCTGATGGCGTCGTTCGGCAAGGCCGAGCTGCTGCTGATGACGCGCGACCTGGACGCGGTACGCGCGGAGATCCAGCGTTTCCGGGAAGTCGAGTCGCTGCTGCCGTTTCCCGGTGAGATCGGCGAGGAGTGGCTGGCCGCGCTGGAAGCTCGCGTGGCGGTGCTCGAAGAGGATTGGCCCGTTGTCGCGGACCGGCTTCGCACGGTCACGCGGTCGACGGTCGCCCGCCATGACATGCCGGATCTCGCGAGGGCCGTCGAAGTGCTCGCACAGCTCCGCTTCGGCCAGTCCGACGCCGCGACCGCCGCGACCGCGCTCGGGGTGAGCGAAGTGGTCCGCGGCCGGTTCGACCACGGCAACCCGGAGCTGCGCGCCCTGGTGCCGCGCCTCGAAGAAGCGCTCGGCGCACCCGAGTACGCCGAGCGCTACCGCCTCGGCGCCGCACTGTCCAAACCGGACGCAATGGCCTGGGCCCTCCGCGAAACCGGCGCCTAACCCCCCGGTTTTAGCCCGAAAGCCACTTTCGTCAGATGCGATCTGACGAAAGTGGCTTTCGGGGTATAGCACCTGACGAAAGTGGCTTTCGGGGTTTGGCTAGACGCGGCGGCGGTAGGCCCACATCGCCAGGGGGAAGAAGACCGCGATCAGGCCTGCCATCCAGCCGAACGCGCCGAGCAGCGGCCCGGCGAACTCGCCGCCGTTCATCAGCCCGCGCCCGGCGTTCGCCATCAGGCTCACCGGGCTGATCTCCGCCCAGGCTCGCAGCCAGCCTGGCATCGTGTCGGCAGGGGCGAACACGTCGCTGCCGAACGTCAGCGGCATGAGGAACACGAACATCACGCCCTGCACCGCGCCGGGCGTCTTCATCAGCATGCCGACGAACACCGAGATCCAGCAGGTGCAGAGGCCGAACACGAGCAGCAGCGCGATCGTGAACAACAGCGACGCGAAGTCGGTCTGCAAGCGGTAACCCATGATCGTCGCGACGACCAGCAGCACGGCCATGCACACCACGTAGCGGACCAGGTCGGCCAACACCGCGCCGATCAGCGGCGCCGACCTGGCGATCGGCATGCTGCGGAAGCGGTCGAACAGGCCCTTGCTGACGTCGGTGTTCAGTGAGACGCCGATGGTCATGCTGGCCTGCAGGATGTTCATCGCCATCACGCCGGGCACGGCACGCTGCAGGTAGGCGCCGATGTCGCCGTTCGCGATCGCGCCGCCGAAGATGTAGACGAACATGACGAGGAAGGTGATCGGCATCAGCGTGACGTCGATCAGCTGCTCCGGGTTCTTGCGGATCTTGAGAACTCCGCGCCAGGCAAGGGAAATCCCGTCCTGGAGCGCCCGGCCGGGGCTGAGGCGCAACGGCGCCGGTGCGGTCATCGTGGTCATACCAGGCTCTTTTCGGGTTCGGCCTCGGCGGGCTTCCCGGTCAGTGCCAGGAAGACTTCGTCGAGACTGGGCAGGCGCAGCGCGAGCTCGTCGGCGGTGATGCCGGCGTCGTCGAGCCGCCTGACCAAAGTGGACAGCAGAACGGGGTCGGACACGGGCGCGGTCAGCAGCCCGGTGTCCTCGTTGCGGACCGGCAGCACGCCGGTCAGCTCGGCGAGGATCCGGCCGACGGCGTCGATGTCGGCGAGCGAGCTCGGCCGCACCTGCAGCGTCTGGCCGCCGACGCGGCGCTTGAGCTCGTCGGCACGGCCGTCCGCGACCACGCGGCCGTGGTCGAACACGGTGATGCTGTCGGCCAGCTGGTCGGCCTCTTCGAGGTACTGCGTGGTCAGCAGCACCGTCGAGCCGTCGGCGACCAGACGCCGCACGACCGCCCACACCTCGTTGCGCGCGTGCGGGTCGAGACCGGTGGTCGGCTCGTCGAGGAACAGCACGGCTGGCCGCCCGACCAGGCTCGCGGCCAGGTCGATCCGCCGCCGCATGCCCCCGGAGTAGGTCTTGACCGCGCGCGACGCCGCGTCGGTCAGCTCGAACTGCTCGAGCAACTCGACCGCGCGCGCCTTCGCGTCCCCCCGCGACAGCTGCAGCAAACGGCCGATGAGCACCAGGTTCTCGGTGCCGGACAGGTCCTCGTCGACCGAGGCGTACTGCCCGGTCAGCCCGATCATCCGCCGGACCCGCACGGGGTCCTTGACGACATCGAAGCCGCCGACCGTGGCATGCCCGGCCTCGGGCTTGAGCAACGTCGCGAGGATACGGACGGCCGTGGTCTTGCCGGCGCCGTTCGGCCCGAGCACCCCCACCACCTTGCCCTCCGGGACCTCCAGGTCGACCCCCGCCAGCGCCTTCGTGGCGCCGAATTCCTTCACCAGGCCTTCCGCCCGGATCGCATGAGACATCGTGTGTCCTCCCTTTCACCGGATGCCAGCTTGGGCGGCGGACCTGGCACCGGCCGCACAGCGCGCTGGCAGAAAACCGGCGGCGCTGACAGGTCCTGTCAGGCACGATGCGCGGATGGGACTCGAAGATGACCCGTTCGAGTGGCGGGCGACGAAGAACGGCCAGGTCATGGTGGCCAGAGGCGGCCGGACGGTGACCGTGCTGCGCGGCAAGGCCGCGGCCGCGTTGCTCGGCAAGCTGACCGTCGCCGACGACGAGGGTGTCCAGCAGCTACTGGCCCGCGCGACCGGGCATTACCGGCACGTCTGAGTTGGGCAGATCTCGTGTAGGTCCTGTGTAGACCGGACCTGACCGGCGCGAACTCGGCAAACTGGGATCGTGCAGGTAGTTGAGAAACCCCGTGTCCGCGCGTCGGTGGTCGTGCTGTGGCTCGCGCTCTTCCCGTTCGCCGCGCTCACCGGGCTGCGCCTGCTCGGGATCGACGGCCCGAAGCCGACCATCGCGGCGATCGCGCTGACGCCCTACGCGACCGTCTGCGCGGCCTTGCTCGCGGCACTCTGCCTGGTGTTGCGGCAATGGCGGGTCGGCGCGGCCGCGGTGGTGGTGGCGCTGGCGTTGACCTCGATGGTGCTGCCGCGTGCCTTCGCCAACGAGCAGCCCGCGGTGTCCGGTCCGACCCTGCGGGTGATGGCGTCGAACCTGCTCGTCGGTGAAGCCGACCCGGCCGAGGTCGTCCGCCTGGTCCGCGCCCAGCACGTCGACGTGCTGAACCTCGTCGAGCTGCCGACTTCGGCGGTCGCCCGCCTCGACCAGGCCGGGCTGGCGGAGATCCTGCCGTTCCGCGTGGTCCACCCGAGCCGTGGCGCGGCCGGTAGCGGGATCTTCTCGCGCTATCCGCTCACCGAGATCCCGCTGACGCGCAAGCAGCCGATGGCCTCGCTGACCGTCGACGACCGGGTGGTCGAGATCGTCGCGGCGCACCCGGCGGCGCCGATGTGGGAGGCGGACGTCTGGGCCACGGAGTTCGCCGACCTGCCGCCCGCCGGACCTGGCCTGCGGATCATCGCGGGTGACCTGAACGCGACCCTGGACCACTTCAAGCTCCGCAACCTGCTGGCCACGGGCTACCACGACGCGGCCAACGAGGTCGGTTCCGGCTTCGACCCCACGTGGCCGTCCGCGAGCTTCCCGCCGCTGGTGACCATCGACCACGTACTGGCCGACCAGCGCGTCGCCGTCCGTGCGTACCAGGTCTTCGACATGCCGGGGAGCGACCACCGCGCCGTCTACGCCGAGCTGGCCCTGCCCTGACCCTCGGCCGACGAAAGCCCGAAAGTGACTTTCGTCAGATGCGATCTGACGAAAGTGGCTTTCGGGCTATCGGACCTGACGAACGCCCCTTTCGGGGTTCGCTTGGCCCAAAGGCGACTTTCGGGCCCTGCGAGGGTTTTTGGGGCGTCAGGGTGAGGTGAGCAGGGCGTTGATCGCTGTCAGGGTTTCTAGGGCGCCTGAGGCGAGGGAGATGCCGCGGTCGTGGCGGATGCTGGGTTCGCGGGGGTTGACGCGGATGAGGGCGCCGGTGGCCGCGCTGGCGAGTTCGGCGTAGCGGCGGACCGTGGGGACCGCTTGGCCCGCGCCGAGTTCGATGACCACGAGGTCGCGCTGGGCGCGTCGCCACGAAGTCAGGCCGGACATCTGGGCGTCGGTGCGGGCGGATTCCCAGCTGTAGTCGTCGAACATCAGGATGTTCGGCCGGGCGAGCCCGCCACACGAGTGGCACGACGGCAGCTCCGAGACCGCGCGCATCGTCTCGGGATCGACGGACACCGAGACCGAAGCTGGCCAGATGCCCGAGCCGCACTGGTCGACGCACTGCAGGTGATGGATCGAGCCATGCGCCTCGACCACCTGGGAGTAGCCCGCGCGTTGAAACTGTCCGTCTACATTGGACGTGAAGGCCCAGACGCCGCCCGGTGTCGCGGCACCCCACTCAAGCAGCAGCCGGAAGCCCTCGTGTGGCACCGTCTCGCGGTACAGCTCGAGACGGTGCCCGTAGAAACCCCAAGCCAGCGAAGGGTCCACCGCGAAATGCCGCGGGTTCGCCAACGTCACGAACTCGAGGCCGAGCTCGGCGTACGGCGGGTACGCCTGCCAAAAGCCTTTGTCGCCGCGGAAATCCGGCAGGCCGGAGTCGACGCCCATGCCCGCGCCCGCGCACACCAGGAGCGCGCCCGCCGAAGAGATCAGCTTGGCCGCGCGTTCGAGCTCAGTCACCAGAGAGCGGGACGACCTCGAACTCCAGCAGGTTCGCGCCGCTGGCCACCGGCTTGGCGCGCTCGCCGGCGTGCGCCTCGACCGCGGGGCCGTTGCGCCACGCCTGGAAGTGCTCCTCGGTCTCCCACTTCGTGTAGACGAAGTACCGGTTCTCGCCCGCGACCGGGCGCAGCAACTCGAAACCGAGGAAACCGGGCTGCGTGTCGACGGCGTGCTTGCGCGCCGCGAACCGCTTCTCCAGCTCGGGGCCGGCGCCTTCGGGAACTTCGATCGCGTTGATCTTCACTACTGCCATGGCCTCCACCCTACTGGCCAATCCATGTGACCCGTGCCACTCTCGAAGCATGGGGGACGACCACGAATTCGCGATGGATCTGCATCGCATCATCAAGGCAACGGCCGACGCGGTGGCGGGCGGCGGCGCGTCGAACGAGCTGGTGGAGAAGGTCACGACGCATCTCGGCATCCCGCTTTCCCAGGTCGTGCTCGTCGGCCGCAACGGGCCGCAGTGGGAGCACGCCTCGGTGCAGGCCGGTGTCGACGCGTATCTCGAGCGGCACGGCGCGGGCGAGTGGTTCGGCATCGTCGGCGGGCAGCGAGCGCACGAAGAGCTGATCAGCATGCTGGTGCAGGCGCGCCGCAGCGGCACGTTCGAGCTGGGCGCGGTCGACTACGCCACCGTCGCCACCGGGCCGGAGGACGCCACCGAGGTGATCCAGCTCGGCCTGGTGCCCGCGACCGCGGCGGACGGCACGCCGGTGATCATCGGGATCCGCGGTGCGAACGCCATGTTCGGCCAGGAGGTCTGCCGATTCGAGGTGCTGGCGGGTTCCCGCGAGGTCGCCGCGGGCGTGCGCGAGGAGATCGAGCGGCTGATGGACGCGCACAACGTGCTGCGCGGGCAGGTGCTCGCGTTCGGCACCAACGAACACCGCGGCAACGAGCTGCTGAGCTTCATGCCGCGACCCGAACTTTCCGATGACGAGGTCATTCTTGCCGAGGGCGTTCTCGAAGCGATCGAGCGGCATACGGTCGGCATCGACGCGAGCGGCGAGCGGCTGCTCGCCGCCGGGCAGCACCTCAAACGCGGCCTGCTGCTGCACGGTCCCGCTGGCACCGGCAAGACCCACACGGTCCGCTACCTGATGGGCAGGCTGCCCGAGAGCACGGTCATCGTGCTGACCGGGATGGCCATGCGCTGGATTTCGAAGGCGGCGGAACTCGCCAGGCGGCTCCAGCCGAGCATCGTGGTGCTGGAGGACGTCGACCTCATCGCACAGGAACGCGTCTATGGACCGGCAGGCGCCAACCCGCTGCTGTTCATGCTCCTCGACGCGATGGACGGCATCGGGCGCGACGCGAACGTCACCTTCGTGCTCACCACCAACCGCGCCGACGAACTGGAGCGCGCGCTGACGGACCGGCCTGGCCGGGTCGATCTCGCCGTCGAGATCCCCAAACCGGACGCCGACGGCAGGCTGCGACTGCTCGAGCTCTACGGCCGCGGCATCGAGCTGACCGCCGATCTGGCGCCGATCGTCGAGTCGACCGAGGGCGTGACGGCGTCGTACATCAAGGAACTGCTGCGCCGCGCCGTGCTGAAGGCGATCGCGGACGACCCGGACGGCGGCGCGGTGACCGTCGGCAGCGAGACGCTGACGGCCGCGCTGGCCGAGATGCAGGGTGAGCACAACACCCTGACCAGGGCCTTGCTGGGCTCGGGTGAATCGGGTGAATCTCAGCCGCGCAGCTTCCCCGGGTAGAGGTCGGCGTCGGCGGGCACCTTGTCGGAGTGGAACCAGGTGTCGAAGAACGTGTTGAGCTTCGTGCCCGCGAGGTTGCTGGTGAACAGCTCGAAGTCGTTCCACGACGCGTTGCCGTTCTTGAACTGCTGCGGCCAGCCGGTCAGCAGCCGGTTGAAGACGTCTTCGCCGAGCTTCCGCCGCAACGCGTGCATGGCGAGGATGCCCTTGTCGTAGACGCCTTCGAACTCGTGGCCCGTGCCCGCGCCGGTCAGCCGATGCGACCAGAACTCCGCGCTCTTCCCGGTGATCTCCAGCGCCGCGCGGTAGCGGGCGTCGAGGTCGTCGCCGCTGCGCTCCTGCCACAGCCACTGCGCGTACGAGGCGAAGCATTCGTTGAGGCAGACGTCGGACCAGGAGCGCACCGAGACCGTGTCGCCGAACCACTGATGGGCGTTCTCGTGCACGATCGTGCCGAGATCGGCCCACTTCGCGTAGGTCGGCCGGGTCTGCGTCTCCAGCGAGAAGTGGATGTCCTCGTTGACGAAGATGCCGCCCGCCGCGCTCTGCGGGTACGCGCCGAACTTGGTCTTGAGGAAGTCCAGCACCTCGGGGAGCTTGTTCTCGATGTCGCGTTTCGACTCGGTGCCGGGCGCGTACGCGTTGATGACCGGGGTGCCGTCCGGCAGTGTGGCGCGGTCGACCGTGAACTTGTCGACGGCGATCGTGGTCAGGTAGCTCGCGATCGGGTTCGGCTCCGTCCAGGTGGTGGTCGACCAGCCGCCCACCGACTTCGGCGGTGTGTCGCGGCCGTTCGAGATCACGGTCCAGCCGTCCGGCACCCGGGCGGTGAGGCGGAACGTCGCCTTGTCGAGCGGGGTTTCGTTGACCGGGTACCAGAACGCGGCCGAATGCGGCTCACCGACGACGTAGGCGCCGCCGGAGGTCGACTTGAGCCAGCCGCCGTCGCCGAGCGCGGCCGTCGCGGCCTGCGTCGGCTTGCCCGAGTAGATGACCCTGGTCCGGTAGACGGTGCCCGAGCGGATCGGCTCGGCGGGCGTGATGACGAGCTCGAACTCGCCCTCGCGGGCGAACTGGGCGGGCTTGTCGTCGATCTGGACGGAGGCGACCTCCAGGCCGCGCAGGTCGAGGTTGAACCGGCTGAGGTCCTGGGTGGCGCGCGCGGTGACCGTGGTGTCGCCGTCGAGGTGGCTCGTCGCCGGGTCGAAACCGATGCCGACCTGGTAGTCGAGCGCGTCGTAGCCGCCGTTGCCGTCGTTCGGGTAGGCCTCGTCGCCCGCTCCCGGCGCGCCCGGCTTGGGATCCATCGGCGCCGGTGGCGGCTTCGCGAGCATGGGCGGGGCCTGGGTGTCGGCACTGCAGCCGATAATCGTGACGGCGATCAGCGCGAGCATGATCGTCGGGGTTCGGCGGCGGCGCATGAAAGCGAGTCTAGGTGATCCAGCGCGACGGTTTGGTTACGTTCGGCGGTCAAGGGCGGCCGATCGTCCTGCTGCACGGGCTGATGGGCCGCGCCCGCACCTGGTCACGGGTGGCGCGCTGGCTCGAACCGTACGGCCAGGTTTTCGGTCTCGACGCGGCCGGTCACGGGCGCGGCTCACGCAGTGGCCCGTGGGAGACCGAGCGGTTCGCGGACGACGTCGCGGCGCTCGTGCGCTCGCTCGACGCCGGGCCCGCCGTGGTGATCGGACACTCGATGGGCGGACTGCACGCGTGGGCGTTCGCGGCGAGGTACCCGTCGCTGGCGCTCGCGGTGGTGAGCGAGGACTTCGCGCCGGATCAGCGCGGGCGGACGGTCGACCCGTGGAAGGCGCATTTCGAGTCCTGGCCGGTGCCGTTCGGCTCGCTCGACGAGGTGCGCGCGTACTTCGGCTCGCTGGGCGACTACTTCGCCGACTGCTTCGAGGAGCGAGCCGACGGCTATCACCTGATCGCGGAACTGCCCACGCTGTACGAGATCGCGGCCGAATGGGGCCGCCGCGACTACTGGTCCATTGTGGACTCGATCAAGTGCCCGCTGCTGGTCATCGAGGGTGAGCACACGTTGATGCCGCCCGGCCAGCAGGCCGAGGCCGCCGCGCGGGCGGCTGACGGGCGGCACCTGGTGGTCGCGGGCGCCGGCCACGTCGTCCACGAAGACGCCCCGTGGGAGTACCGGGGCGCCGTCGAGGCCTTCCTCAGCGAGGTCCTAGCTCGTTGAGACCGGCGCCGAAACCCCGAAAGTGACTTTCGTCAGATGCGATCTGACGAAAGTCACTTTCGGGGTTTCATCGGCTGGTGGCGAGCTGGGCTTTGAGGGCGTGCGGATCGGTGGTGAGCAACGGCCAGAGGTCGGCGCCGAGGAACCCTGACTCGTCGGTGTTCGCACTCGCGTAGCAGGTCGCGGACGGCACGCCGCGCGCGGCGGCGAACGACCGCACGGCGTCCTTTGTGGACGGGCCGAATACGCCATCCGTCGGCACGTTGTAACCCTTGTCGCGCAGAAGCCGTTGCGCGACAAGGACTCGCTGACCCGTGGCGCCCGGCTTGAGCAACGGCCACTCGGTGGTCGCGCTTCGCCTGGCCGCGTAGCCGAGCAGCCGGGACACCTCGTCGCGCAGCTCCGGCAGCCGGTCGTAGAGCACCTGGCCGGGGCACTCGGTCGAGTTGAAGTCGCGGTGGCCCTTGATGAACTCGGGGTCGATCGCGTACTGCTGCGCCATGTAGGCGACCAGCTGCACCAGCGAGTTCCACAGCGCGCCCGGAACGTCTTCAGTGCTGTAGAGGCCCTCGTTCTCGATGCCGATGCACTCGCTGTTGTGGTTCCCGACGTTGGCGCCCTGCACGTGTTTCGTGCCGCCGCGCAGGACTTCGAGGCTGCGGTGGCGGCCTTCCATCACGTAGCCGCCGCGGCTGTTGGTGAACTGCTGGCCGGTGTCGATCCAGCCGCGGGTGTCCATGTGGAAGTTCTGGATCGCCCGCGCTGCCCAAAACGCGTGCGCCTTCGAGTAGTCGTCGACGTTGCCGGGGTCGACGGTGTGGTGCACGACGATGTAGGTGGGCCGATGATTCTCGACGGTGATCGGCGCGGCGGGCGGTCGCGCGCTCCACTCGGTGCAGGTGTAGATACGGGGCGACGGGATCGCGTGCGCGACTCCGGTGCCGAGGATGCCGGACGCGCCGACGGCCGTGGCGGCCAGTCCGCTTTTGAGCAGGGTGCGGCGATCAACCATTTCGAACTCCCTCGCCGGGATGCAGGTGCGAGGAAGGTAACCCCGGTCACACCTCTTCGACAACTACCAACAGACTTTTGGCCTAACGCGTTAGTGTTCGCCGGGCAGTGCGAACAGCCCGTCGCGGGTCTGCTCGAGCAGCCCGTCGACCAAAAGCGAGTCGAGGCAGCGGGACCGTTGCCCGGCATCGTGCCAAACCAGGTCGAGTTTCGCCTGTTCAACGGGGCCCTCGGTGCCGCGGAGCACGTCGAGCAGCAGCCCGCGCACCTGGCGGTCGGTGCCTGCGAACTTCTGCACGGCCTTCGCCGGGCCCGCGTAGGCGGGTCGCCCGGCCTTCTGCCACGCGCAGTCCGCGTATAACGGACAATCGGCGCACCGCTGCGACTTCGCCGTGCAGATCAACGCACCGAGCTCCATGAGCGCGGCGGAGAACTTCGCGGCAGGCGCGTCCTGGGCGGGCAGGAACTTTTCGACGTCCGCCATGTCGCGGGTGTTGGACGGCGGCCCGGCGTCACCGGCACCGTGCACGGCGCGCGCGACGACCCGCCGCACGTTGGTGTCGACGACCGGCGCCCGCTTGCCGTAGGCGAAAGCCACGATCGCGCGCGCGGTGTAGGCGCCGATACCCGGCAGCGCGAGCAGAGTGTCCACATCGGACGGAACGACGTCGCCGTGCTTCTCGGCGATCTCGGCAGCGGCGGCGTGCAGCCTGAGCGCGCGCCTCGGGTAGCCGAGCTTGCCCCAGGCCCTGACGACCTCGCCTTGGCTCTCGGCCGCGAGCGCCGAGGGGACCGGCCACCGCTTGAGCCACTCTTGCCAGATCGGCAGCACCCGCGCGACCGGCGTCTGCTGCAACATGATCTCGCTGACCAGCACGCCCCAGCCGGTGCACTCCGGCTCACGCCAGGGCAGGTCCCGCCCATGCTCGTCGAACCAGTCGATCAAAACCTCTGCCCGCACCAGCGGCACTCTACCGATGCCCGAAAGTGACGTTCGTCAGATGCCATAGCCCGAAAGCCACTTTCGTCAGATGAGACCTGACGAAAGTGGCTTTCGGGCTAAAACGAGGTGGTTACTCGACCTCGGTCAGCTTGCCCGTGAAGACGTCGTACACGAAGCCGCGCACGTTGTCGGTGTGCGGGAGGAAGTCGCTGCGGCGGACGCGCTGCACGGAGCGGCGGACGCTGTCGTCGACCTCGCGGAAGGCTTCGATCGACCAGGTCGGCCGGACCCCGCCCGCCTCCTCGAGCTCGTCCTTGAACGAGTCCTCGGTGACGAGCGAAAGGCCGCAGTTCGTGTGCTGCACGATCAGCACCTCGCGCGTGCCCAGTTTGCGCTGCGAAAGAGCGAGCGAACGGATCATGTCGTCGGTGACCACGCCGCCGGCGTTGCGGAGGACGTGCGACTCACCTTGGAGCAGGCCGAACATCTCGAACACCCTGATGCGCGCGTCCATGCACGTCAGGATCGCGACGTGGAGCGAGGGCTGCGGTGACGAACGGTCACCCTTGCGGTCGTCGCCCAGGTCGTCGTGTCGCTTGAGCAGTACGTCGATGGAGGTCAATCTGGTCCCACCCTTCGGCGTTCGCGGCTGTTCACCTATTGGAACTGGTGAACAGCCCTCCGGGCAACGCCGTTAGGGGTTCAGTTGACCAACATCACGGGCCGAACCAGCGTTCCTCGGCGGTCCTAGGGGGTCCGGACGTCCGGCCGACGCGGAGTTCGGTCGGCAGGGTGATGATCTTGGGTGTCACCCGTTCGGACGCGCCGAGCAGCAGTTTCCCGGCAGCCTTGCCCTTCTCGAGCACCGGCTGGTGGACGGTGGTGAGGCCGATCCGCTCCGCCTCGGCGATGCCGTCGAAGCCGGTGACCGTCAGATCGCCGGGAACGTGCAGCCCGCGCCGCTCCGCCTCGGCGAGCGCGCCGAGCGCGAGGATGTCCGAGGTGCAGATCAGCGCCGTGACCTGGGGATTGGCGTCGAGCAGCTGCCGCGCGGCCGAAGCGCCCTCGTCGACGGTGTGGTCGAAGCGCTCGACCACGGGCACGTTCGCCCAGTCGACGCCGGCCAGTGAGAACGCCGCCGCCAGCGCCTCCAGGCGCAGCCGCTGGACGTGGAAGTGCGCGTTGCTCTGCCGCTCCAGCGTCACGAAGCCGTCGTTGCGCTCGCGCGCGAGCCGCATGCAGAGCACGCCGATCTGGCGATGGCCCAGCTCGACGAGGTGATTCGCGATGTTGGCGACCGCCGCCGCGTCGTCGGGGCCGACCCGGTCGACGCCGTCGATGCGCGGCTGGTCGATGATCACCGTCGGCACCGGCCGCTGCAGCACGGCCGCGAGATGCGGATCGTCGTCCGGCACCGAGTAGACGACGAACCCGTCGACGCCAGCGCGATGCACCGCGGCGACGTCCTCGTGGCCGGGGCTGGCCGGCACGAGATGCAGGCCGACGCCCGCGTCCTCGCAGGCCAGCGCCAGTCCCTCGAGCACGCCGACGGCGGCCGGGTCGCGGAACGCGTACGACAGGTTCTCGGTGAGCAGCAGCCCGACCGCTCCGGCCTTGCGGGTGCGCAGTGACCTGGCGACCGGGTCCGGGCCTGGATAGCCGAGGCGGCGCGCTGTCTCCAGCACGCGCCTGCGCAGCTCCGGTGAGAGCTGGTCAGGCCGGTTGTAGGCGTTGGACACGGTGGTTCTGGACACGCCGAGTTCGGCGGCCAGCGACGCCAGTGTCGCCTGCCTCCTTGTGCGAATAGGACGGCCCATCCGGAAACCGTAACGGTTCAGAAGGTATTCGGTGAAGAGACACGACACGTGTGCGATGTCTCGATTAGGTCGTGACCGTCAGTGCCGCTGGTCACCTCGGTTTGCGTTCGAACCCCACGATCGGGGTAAAGTGAATCTGACAACGATTTCCATTAACGATACGGTGCGTGTCCGAACGTGCCGCGAGTGTGTCCCACGAGGAGTACTTCGATGACTTCCCGACGCGCGAGGGTGTTCGCCGCCGCTGCCGTGTCCGTGCTGGCCCTGGCCACGGCGGCGTGTTCCGGCGACAGTGGCGCGTCCGGCCAGGCGGGCGGCGACAAGATCAAGGCGCTCGCCTCGATCGACGTCTGGGGCGCCGTGGTGAGCGCGGTCGGCGGCGACAAGGTGGCCGTCACCTCGATCATCCACGACCCCTCCGCCGACCCGCACTCCTACGAGACGACACCGGCGGACAGCCTCGCCGCGCAGCAGTCGAAGCTGACCATCGGCAACGGCGGCGGCTACGACGACTTCTTCGGCAACCTCTCCAAGCAGGCCGCCGGCGACGCCAAGAAGCTGACCGCGTACGAGATCGCCGCGACCGGCGACGAGAACGAGCACGTCTGGTACAGCCTGCCGACCGTCAAGAAGGTCGCCGACCAGGTCGCGGCCGCGCTCGGCGAGGTCCAGCCGGCCTCGAAGCAGGTCTTCGCCGACAACGCCGCCGCGTTCAAGGCCAAGGTCGACGACCTGGAGAAGAAGGTCACCGGCGCGGGCGCCGCCCACCCGGACAGCAAGGTCGCCGCGACCGAGCCCGTCGCGCACTACCTGCTCGAAAGCGCCAAGGTCACCGATGCGACGCCCGAGGAGTTCTCGAAGGCCGTCGAGGCGGAGCAGGACGTGCCCGCGGCCGCCGTCGCGGAGGTCAAGGCGCTGGTCAGCGACAAGAAGGTCAAGGCGCTCATCAACAACGTCCAGACGGTCACCCCGACCACCGAGCAGGTCGTCGGGGCCGCCAAGACCGCCGGTGTGCCGGTCGTCGACGTGTCCGAAACGCTGCCCGGCGGTGTGACGGACTACATTGCCTGGATGAGCAAGCAGGTCGACGCGCTGGTGGGAGCACTGAACGGCTGATGTCAGCGGTACTGCAAGAGGCCAGGCCCGCGGTCGACGTCCGCGGGGCCAGCCTCGCGTTCGGCAGGCGGACGCTCTGGTCGGGCCTGGACCTGACGGTCGAGCCCGGTGAGTTCCTCGCGGTCCTCGGGCCGAACGGGTCCGGCAAGACGAGTTTCCTCAAGGTCCTGCTGGGCCTGCAGCAGCTCTCGGGCGGCCAGGTCACGCTCGCCGGGCACAAGCCGGGCGGGGTGAACTCCAAGGTCGGCTACATCCCGCAGCAGCGCGCCATGGACGAGGGCCTGACGCTGCGCGGCACCGATCTGGTCGGCCTCGGCCTCGACGGGCACCGCTGGGGGACCGGCCTGCGCACGCGCGCCGAGCGCCGCCGCAAGGTCGGCGCCGCCATCGAGTCGGTCGGCGCCACCCGGTATGCGAACGAGCCGGTCGGCAAGCTGTCCGGCGGCGAGCAGCAACGGCTTCGGGTCGCGCAGGCCCTGGTCGGCGACCCCGAAGTGCTGCTCTGCGACGAGCCGTTGCTGTCGCTCGACCTCGCGCACCAGCGCGCCGTCAGCGACTTGATCGACGCCCGGCGTCGCAGCGCGAACACCGCCGTGTTGTTCGTGACCCACGAGATCAACCCCATCTTGTCCTATGTGGACAGGGTGCTCTACCTGGTCAACGGCCAGTTCCGGATCGGCAAGCCGGACGAGGTGATGAGCTCCGAGACGTTGTCGGAGCTGTACGGCACGAAGATCCAGGTGCTCAAGGTCGGCGGCCAGATCCACATCGCGGGCGCGCACAGCTCGCTGTGTGAGGACGAGCCACACCATCACGAAGAAGCGATGAGCGAGTGAACGAGCTTTTCGATTTCAGCAAGACGGCTCAGCTTCTCGGGCTCGACAGCGTGCAGACGGCACTGCTCGCCGCCGCCGTGCTCGGCCTGGTCGCGGGCCTGCTCGGGCCGCTGATCGTGATGCGCCGGATGTCCTTCGCCGTGCACGGCACCGCCGAACTCGCCTTCACCGGCGCGGCTGGCGCGCTGCTGCTGGGCGTCGGCGTCGAGTACGGCGCGCTGGCCGGAGCCATCGTCGCCGCGCTGCTGCTGGGGATTCTCGGCGGCCGCGAGTCGGAGCGCGACTCGGTGATCGGCGTGATCCTGTCGTTCGGGCTCGGCCTCGGCGTGCTGCTGCTGTCGTTCTACAAAGGACGGTCCGCGAACAAGTTCGGGATCTTGACCGGCCAGATCATCACCATCGACTCGACCAACCTGGTCGCGCTGGTCGGCGGCTCGGTGCTGGTGCTGCTCGTGCTCGCGCTGGTCTACCGGCCGCTGCTGTTCGCCAGCGTCGACCGCAACGTCGCCATCGCGCGCGGCGTCCCGGTGCGGGCGCTGACCATGATCTTCGCCGTGCTGGTCGGCATCTCGACCGCGCTGAGCGTGCAGGTGGTCGGCTCACTGCTGGTCGTCGCGCTGATGGTGACGCCGGCCGCGGCCGCCGCGCGGGTGACCGCCAGCCCGTGGAAGGCCACGGTGCTCGCGGTGATCTTCGCCGAGGTCGCCGCGCTGGGCGGCATCGTGCTTTCGCTCGCGCCCGGCAAGCCGGTGAGCGCGTTCGTCACGACCATCTCGTTCGTGATCTACCTGGTCTGCCGGGTCGTCGCGGCGCGGCGGGACCGGGTCACTAGCCGATCGGATGCTCTTCCAGCTTTGCCCGCACTGCGTTGAGGAACCCGTCCTCGATGAAGGTCAGCTGACCGGCCGAGACACTGCGCTCCACCGCCTCGACGACCACCACCTCGGCGTTGACGAACTCGTCGATCGCCTGCTCCTGCGTGGTCTTCGAGGTGTAGTGCGCGAGCATGGTCAGGTTGGTGAAGCCGCCGGGCAGGTACCGCGAAGACGCCTTGGTGAACGAGTCGCCGTAGATCAGCGTCCGCTTGTCGATCGTGCCGACCAGCGGGCTGGTCTTGCGGTAGACCGGCTTGTCGATGTCGCCGTTGGACAGGCCGCCGCGGTCGACCGCGCCGTCCGGTTTGAGCGTGTACTCCTGCAGCGTCTTGACCTCGTTGCGGCCGAGCAGCGGCGGCAGGTCGGCGTTGACGTCGTACATCCGGGTCGGCGTGCTGACCCAGGTCTGGGTCACGCCGGGCTGGACCGCGTTGGCGACGTCGCGCGCCATCACGAGCGCGCCCTCGTCGGTCCAGTGCGTGTCGTTCGGCGGATAGATCGGGCGGCCGACGCGGCCCTCGGACTTCTTGAGCTCCGGCCGCAGGTCGAGCGCGCCCGCCGCGAGGAACTGCGCCCAGTCCGCCTCCTGCTTGGGCTGCGAGCAGTCCTTGTCCGGATAGCTGGCGGGCAGCTTCTGCGGGACCATCGTCGTCTTGTCCGGCGCGATGACGAACACGAACTTGCGCCCGGAGCTCTCGACGGCCTGGCGAAGCGTGTTGATGCGGCTCAGCGTGTCGGCCAGCGGGCGGCTCGGCGCGCACTTGGCCTCGGCGTCGTAGCCGTAGTACAGCCAGCCGTCGACACCCTGCACGACCCGGCGATACCCGGCCTGGCTGTTCGGGCTGCCCTGCGGTGACGGCGCGTTCTTCGGCGTCGAGGGCGTCGCGCCGGGGATCGGGCCCGCGACGGGCGGCGGCGCCTGATCGAGCGGGGCGCCTTCGCCGAACAGGCCGCGGCTGATGCCGTCGGCCGCGGAGATCGCACCGCTGCGGAAGGACAGCTGGTCGGTGGCCCAGCCGGGCAGGCCAGTGAAGAACTTCCAGCCGTCACCGAGGCTGGGGAAGCTCGCGAGCTTGTGGTTCTCGATCTCGGTCGGGCGGACGCCGACGATCCACAGCAGGGTCGGGGTCACGAAGAACATCAGCGCGCAGACCAGCGCGGTCATCTGCCGTCCGCCGTGCCGCGGCCGGTGCAGGGCGTGCTCACGGGGGAGCCACGCCTCGTGGACGGCAGGCAGCTGCTGAGGTTCGGATGCCACGCCTCCACGGTAACGGGGCGATCAGTGCAGCATGAGCAGAACCTGCAGTTCGCCGACCAGGAACCCGATGAACCCGCCGACCGCGATGAGCTTCCACTCGTCCTGGCGGAACGCGGGCCGCAGCAGGCCCTCGTACTGCAGCGGGGTCAGCCGCAGCATCCGGTACTCGACCATCTGCGCGACGTCCATCGCCTGCGTGAGATAGCCCTCGGCCTGCCGGACTGTGGCCGGGAACGACTCGACGGCCCGGCGCGCGGCCGCGGCCTTCATCTCCCGCAGCCGCTGCCCGCCGATCGCGAGCGCGACGAGCGGCTTGGCGACGCTGGCCTGCTCGTCGACGGCCTTGGCGACCGTGCGCTGGACCATGGCGAGCAGCCGGTCCGAGCGCGGTCCGGTCAGCACGGCCTCCATCAGGTTCGGCACGGTCAGCACCTCGTGCGCGATGATCTCGCCGTACTGCCTGGCGACCTCGGCCTTGCGCTTCTGGAACTTGCCCTGGAAGGTCAGCGGGCCGAGCCGGATCGGGTCGCGCGGCACGAAGATCAGCTTGATCGCCAGCCAGTCGGTGAACAGCCCGACCAGCGCGCCGAAGATCGGCAGCACCAGCGGTTCCTTGGTAACTGCCCAGGTGATCGCCTGGACGATGCCGAGCGTGAAGCCGAAGACGATGCCCGCGCGCGCGATGAAGCCCATCTCCGGCCGCGAGGTCTCGCGGATGAGCTTCACGAGCAGTTTCTTGTCGCGCGTGAGCGTCTGGACGGTCATGTGCTTGACGTCGAGCACCTCGTCGAGGTTCTCGCGCAGCTCGTCCATCAGCTCGCGCACCAGCCGTGGCGTCGACGCCTGGACCTGCTTGATCAGCAGCTCCTGCGCCATCGACGGCATGACCTCCCACATCCGGGGGTGATACTCCTCGAGCACGCCACGCGCGATGTCGTCGACCGCCTTGAGCAGCGGCTGCTCGATCTGGCGCGTGATGAGGTCGGGATCGATCCTGTCGAAGATCTCTTTGAGGTCGAGCAGGTTGGTGGTCAGCAGATCGGTGGCGACCGCCGCCATCCGCCCGCCGTGCTTGGGCACCACGCCCTGCCAGCCCAGTAATGGCTTGATACCAACGAATTCGATCGGCCGGAACATCATCTCGATGGCGACGCGCTTGGTCACGTAGCCGATCAGCGCGGCGACGAACGGGATGGCCGCGTACAGCGCCCAGTGCTGCTCGAGGTCGTTCAGCACGGCGTTCACTCGGGGAACCCTAGTGGTGAGTCGCCGGTGGGATAAAGCGGGCTTTATCCCGGAAAAGCGCCGGGATAAAGCCCGCTTTATCCTCAGTGCAGCAGGAGCAGGACTTGGAGCTCGCCCACGAGCCCGCCGATGATCGCGCCGACCGCGATCAGCTTCCATTCGTCCTGCCGGAACGCCGGCCGCAGCAGCTGCTCGAACTCGAGCGCGGTCAGCCTGCGCATGCGGTCCACGATCGTGTTGCGGACGTCGAGCGCGTTGATCGCGTAGTCCTCGGCGTGGCGGATGGTCTCGGGCACCCGTTCGGCGGCCTTGGTGGCCGCGGTCTGCTTCATCTCCTGGAACTTGCGGGTGCCGACGGCGACCGCGACGAACGGCTTCACGATGCTCGCCTGCTGGTCGATCGTCTTCTGGACCTCGCGGGTGATCAGCTGGAAGAGCCGGTCCGACTTCGGGCCCTTGAGCACGGCCTCGATCAGGTTCGGGATGGTGATGATCTCGCGCGCGATCATGTCGCCGTAGTCGGCGGCGACCTGGTCCCGGCGCTTCTGGAAGACGCCTTGCCAGGTGTAGAAGCCGAAGAACGTGCGCGGCTCACGCGGCAGGAAGATCATCTTGAGCGCGAGCCAGTCGGTGAGCCAGCCGATCAGGAAGCCGAACAGCGGCAGCACGATCGGTGACTTCGTGACCGCCCAGATGATCAGCTGCACACAGCCGAGCACGAAACCGAAGAAGATTCCGGATTTCGCGATGAACCGCATCTCCGGCCGGGAGATGTCTCGGATCAGCCGGTTCAGCAAGGCCTTGTCGCGCACCAGGTTCTCGACGACCATGTGCTGCAGGTCGAGCACGTCCTCGATGTTGTCGGCGATCTCGCGCATGATCTTGGCGATCGCGCGCGGCGCCTCGGCCTGCACTCGCTTGAGCAGCAGCGCCTGCGCGGTGTTCGGCAGCACTTCCCACAACCTGGGCTGGTACTGCTCCATCACCTCGCGCGTGACGTCCTCGACCACGCGCAGCAGTGGCTGTTCGATCTCGCGCGCGACCTGCTCCGGGTCGAGCCTGGCGAAGATCTCCTTGGGATCGACGAGATTGTGCGTGAGCATCTCGGTCGCCGTGCTCGCCATCCGGCGCGCGTTGGCGGGCAATACGCCCTGCCATCCCAGGAATGGCTTGATACCAACGAATTCGAGCGGCTTGAACATCATCTCGATGGCGACGCGCTTGGTCACGTAGCCGATCAGCGCGGCGATGAACGGCATGGTGACGTACACCTGCCAGTGTTCGCCGAGGCTCGCGAGTCCGTTCACCCGCAAACCGTAGCGGTCACCGCGCGTGTTTTCGCGAGGCACGCGGTGAACGTCACGTCAGTGCAGCAGCAGGAGCACCTGGAGTTCACCGACCAGGCCGCCGATGATCGCGCCGACCGCGATCAGCTTCCATTCGTCCTGCTTGAACGCCGGCCGGAGGATGCCCTCGAATTCGATCGGCGTCAGCTGCTGCATCTTCGTGACGATCGTGTTGCGGACGTCGAGCGCGCCGGTCGCGTAACCCTCGACGTGTTTGACCGTTTCGGGCAGATATTCGATGGCCTTGGCGGCCGCGGCGCGTTTCATCTGCTGGTATTCCTTGCCGCCGACGGTCAGCGCGACGATCGGTTTCGCGATGCTGGCCTGCTGGTCGATCGTGCGCTGGACCTCGCGCTGGATCATCGCGAACAGCCGGTCCGACTTCGGCCCGGTGAGCACGGCCTCCATCACGTTGCGGACGGTCAGCACCTCTTCGGCGATGAGCGCGCCGTAGTCGGCGGCGACCTGGCGGCGGCGTTTCTGGAACATGCCCTGCCAGCGGAAGAAGCCGAAGCCGCGAGGCTCGCGCGGGTAGAAGATCATCTTGAGCGCGAGCCAGTCGGTGACGAACCCGGTCACGAAACCGAAGATCGGCATGATGATCGGCTGCTTGGTCAGCGCCCAGGCGACGAACTGCACGAGGCCGATGACGAACCCGAAATAGATGCCGGACCTGGCGATGAACTTGAACTCGGGCGCGGCGACGTCCCTGATCAGGCGGCAGGTCAGCGCCTTGTCGCGAACCATGGCCTCGATCAGCATCGAGTTGACGTCGAGCACCTCGTCGATGTTCGTCGAGATCTCCCGCATCAGCCGCTCGACGACCTTGGGCGCCTGCGCGCGGACCTGGTTGACCAGCATCTGCTGCGCGCGGGCGGGCAGGAGCTCCCAGAGCCTGGGCTGATGCTGCTCCATGACCTCGCGGGTGACGTCCTCGACGGCCTTGAGTAGCGGTTCCTCGAGCTCCTCGACCATGCGCTGCGGGTCGAGCCTGGAGAAGATCTCTCTCGGGTCGACCAGGTTCTTGGTCAGCAGGTCGACGGCGGTGGTCGACATCCGCCTGGCGTTGGCCGGGATGACGCCCTGCCAGCCGAGAAACGGCTTGATGCCAACGAATTCGAGCGGCTTGAACATCATCTCGATGGCCACGCGCTTGGTCAGGTAGCCGATCAGCGCCGCGATGAACGGCATCGTCAGATAGACGTGCCAGTGCGCGCCGATGTCGTCGAGGATCGCCTGGACGTTCACGACGACCTCCCTTACGGCCCGTCAATACCGTGGAGCATGCCATGGGCGTCCGGAGTGGACCAAACGTCGTAATGCATCCGTTTGGCGGTACGAGAAAATGGGAGGTGCATCACTAGAGTTGCGCAATGGTCGCTGCTGACACCTCTGAGAAGTCCGCCGAACCTGCCCACTTCGCCGTCGCGGTGCGCGGGTACAACCAGAAGCAGGTCGATGAGCGTCTAGCGAGCCTGTCGGCCGAACTCAAGACGACCTCGCGCAACCGTGACGAGGCCGTCGCCACCTCCGGTGAGCTGTCGAAGGCGCTGAGCTACGCGCAGAAGGAGCTCGCCGACGCCAAGGCCGCGCTGGTCCGCATGACCGAGAGCCCGTCCGGCGCGGGCGCCATGGCCGAGCGCGTCCGCATGATGATGCAGCTCGCCGAGGAGGAGATCGCCGAACTCAAGGCGAGCGCCGACGCCGACGCCGCGTCCACCCGCGAAGAGGCCGACAAGTACTCCCACGAGAGCCGCCGCGCGATCGACAAGCTCACCAGGGAGCGCGCCGCCGAGCACGAGCAGCTCATGGCCGACGCCCGCGCCGAGAACCAGCGCCTCGCCGACGAGGCCAAGGCCTACCGCGAGAAACTCGACGACGAGGCACTCGAACGCCGCCACGCCGCCGACAAGAAGGCCACCGACGAACTCGCGGCCCGCATCGCCGAGACCGAGCGCGCGGCCACCGAGCGCATCAAGGCGCTCGAATCCGAGGCCGCCGCCAAGCTCGCCGACGCCAACCGCCAGCTCGCCGAGGCCGAGGAACGCCAGCGCGTCACCCTCGCACTGAAGGCCAACGTCGCCGACCGCCTGGCCGCCACGGACCTCGCGGTCCAGGAGGCCATCCGCGCACTCGCCCCCGGCGAAGACATCCCACCCAAGCCCGCCCCCAAGACCCCCGCCAAACCCGCCCCAGCCCCCGAAGCCGCCAAACCCCGGTCCTGAAACCCCGAAAGGGGCGTTCGTCAGGTCCCATGCCCCGAAAGCCACTTCCGTCAGATGCGATCTGACGAAAGTGGCTTTCGGGCTATCACACCTGACGAACGCCCCTTTCGGGGTTCGCTGGGCCCCAACGCCCCAGGTCCGAGGCCTCGCGCCAGCCAAAAAAATCCCAATGTGGCTTTCGTCAGCTCCGGGCACGCCAATGTGGCGTTCGTCAGCTGAAACCTGACGAATGCCACATTGGGATTTTTTTCCTGCTCGGGGGCTGGTCAGGAGGCGGCGGGGGCCTCGACTCGGTGGACGGCGTCCAGGAGCTCGGCGACCGTGGGGTCGTCGACGGCGTCCTTGATGCAGCGCCAGAGCTCGAGGTTGGCGCCTGCCCAGCGTGAGTAGGAGGCGGCGGCCTCGGGGTTGTAGAAGTAGTAGCCGTCGTCGTGGACGTCGGCCTGCTCGCCGACGATCTTGTGGGCCAGCTCGCGCAGGCTCAGGTTGTTCTCGCTCAGGTAGCGGTGCGCGAGCACGACCGGGGTCACCGGCAGCGCCTTGAACAGCGTGTCGGCGTCCGAGAGTGCCTGCGCCTCCAGCGAGATGTGCGGGCCGCGGTTGGCCATCTCGGCCTCGTCGACGAGTTCGTCGATCCAGCGGGCGACCGCGGGCTCGACGCCGGCCTCCAGGAGGATGCCGAGGCGGAGCTCGCGGCCTGCCGCGGCTGGCGAGTTCTTCAGCACGATGTAGTTCACGTCGTGGACGAGCGCGGCGGTTTCCACGACCGAAACGTCCGCACCGTTGCATTGCGCGAAGCCGACCGCTTTCGTGCGGACGAAATTCACGTGGTGCCAGCCGTGGAATGGCAGGCTCTCGGCGTACTTCCAGCACAGTTGATGGACACGTTGTTCGACGATATCGATGATCGAATTCGACACCGTGCTCTTGTGGGCGCGCATACACCTCTCCGATCCCGGCCGGTTTCTGGCAGACGGGTGGAGTAATGGTAGGCGTATTCGACGCCGCTGTGTAGCCGCGGGTAGCTAAATTCGCCTGGCTAGGTCCCCCAATCGGACCTCAACCGGAACATGCCGGTGACTGATCCTTGTCGCAGGGTCATAAGAAAGGCTCGATTCGCGCACCGCCCGCGACTTGACCAGGAAGGTCATCGCGTCCTCGGCGGCCGTCGGTATCCGGTGGAATTCGTCGGCCTGCAACGATCCCGACGCGCCGACCAGGCACACCGTGCGCTGGCGCAGCGTCGCCGAGGAGATGAGCCCGGTCCCGGGATCAAGTTCCGCGTCATATCTCTCATGGACGTAGTTACCGCGGAGGATCGTGGTGCAGAAGTGATACCTGTGATTGTGCACCGAATCGGCGTAACCATGCCGCCAGTCCTGCTGGGGTTTGTATTCGTGCAGCCAGAAGGAGAACGGATCCTCCGGGCGGTCCAGCAGGCACCAGGCGAAATGCGTGGTCGTCTCACGCGATTTGCTCGCGACGGTCAGCGCCGGTTCCGGCTGCAGGGTGCGCACATGCCTGCGCAATGCCTGCCGAAGTCCCGGTTGTGCCGCCCAAGGCCGAAACCAGTCATCGACGGCTTGCCAGTTGTCGGTCAACGGGAATTCGGCGTCGCGTAGCTGCATCGCGAGTTGGTCGAGTACGGACACACGGGTGAGCAAGACGATCAGCTCCCCAGCTCGGCGATGGTGGAGAACTCCCGGCGGAAGGTGTGGAACTTGGCCTCCAGTTCCAGGAACTGCTCCTCGGTCAGGGTGTTGCCGGTGATCTTTTCGAACAGGGCGAGGAAATCGCGGCGGCTGGTGTCCGGGGTGATCAGGAATTGGCGGCCGGTGCGTGAGTTGCACACCCGCAGGAACTCGGTGCGTTCCATGTTGTACATGAACGAACCCTCGGTGAACCGCAAAGTCCTCGGGTAGAGCGTGCTCGCGCCCCCGATGTCGCTGTACAGCGTCAGCCAGACGCTCTCGTCGAACATCTCCAGCCGGTCCAGCGGCGGGTCGGCGACCACGGTGATGTCGACCTGCGCGCACCGGCTGCGTGCCAGGTAAAGCCCGACCAGCCCGATGGAGATCTCTTCGTGCAGGCGGGTTTTGATGGACTCGTAGTCCACGCCCGCTTCTTCGCGCCGCAGCAGATAACGCGCACGCCCGTTGATCGAACTGGCGTCACGCGGATCCGCGATCACCACGCGAAGTTCCCGCTCGGTACGGGAAAGCAGCAGCCGCGCCGCCGCGTGCCGTCCCGAGAACCCGCGGAAGAAGTACTGCCGGGTGGCGTTCAGGTCGGCCATCATCACCCGGTTGAACTTGGGGTCCGGATGGGTGGTCGCCTCGAAAACGTCGGTGGGGAAGAACTCGTTGTTCAGCGAGCGGTATTCCGCACTGAGCTCCTGCAGCGCGCGACGGCTCTCCTCGATCACCGGCGCCACCAACGCCCGTTGTGACGCACTGGCGGTGATCAGGGTCTGTCCGAAGCCGACCACGGCGGAGATCAGCGTCCCGGTGCCGAGCGCGTTCAACAGCGTTTTCGCGGCTCCGGCCGTCATCGAGCTGGAAATCCACAGGCTCGAGCCGGAGATCACGACCAGCACCAGTAGAAGCAGGTTCGTTCTGGTCCAGAAGATCTCTTGCAGTGGGCTACTGCGGAGCCTTTTGGCTTCCGCGGACACTTCGGTCACCTCCTCCATGGCCACCCGAACGGACGAGTGCTGAGAGTGTCTGTTCGAGCGCGGGGAGTTACTCTACGCTTTGCGTGTTAACCGCGAAATAAGAAATTCGGGCGACTGTTGCCGGTCCGCCAAGTTACCGGTTGCAACTTGCACTCTGCGTGCAAGGTAATCCTTACTGCAGAGGCGATCTACCAGGCGGCGGCCCGTGTCATTGACACGGGTGCACTGGCTACAAGATCGTCAGCACCCAGTGTGACCAGGAAAATCATCCGGACGGCCTAGCCACAGCGCGTGGTCAAAGCCCTTGTGTGACCCCGTTTTCGCCGATCTTCAGTTCGGCAGGACGTCGGTCACCTTGACCTTGAGTTCAACCTTAGACGACTTGATCTGGATCATTTCCCGCGAGTCGAACCGGGCGGTGGTCCCGGTCAGGGCAGCAGTGTGAAAGCGTCAGCGTGTCGTGGACGGACGACCGTGAAGTGCCGCCGATCCAAGGTGGCCACGGTCTTCACGCCGAACCGTTCGGCGACAGCGATGACCGACGCGTCGGCGGTGCCAAGTGGCAGATCGCCGTACTTTTCGATCAGGTCCGCGACACGGGCCCGGTCGGGACGGGTCAGCGACACGACTTCGATGGCGCCGCTCACCGTGTCACGGATGAAGGCGGCTTCCGCTTGAGGTCCGCAGCGCGTGCCGAGCAGGTAGCCGATCTCCCCGAGCAAGGGTTCGGGCAAGAACAGTGGTCCTCTGACAGTGGCCAGTAGCTCCGCACATTCGGCATGTCGATCGTCGTTGGCGTTGATCATCGCGATGATCGGGCCGGTGTCGACAACGATCACGCTGTGCGGGCCTCCCCGTCGCCGAGTTCGTGGCGGGCGATCTCCTTGGCTCGGGTGCCGAGATCAGGCGTGGCGTGACCCATCCCCATGGAGGAGAAGACGCGACGGGGTCGCGTGTCTTCACTCTCGTCGACGAGACTCTGCAGCAGCTCTCTGGCCAGCTGTACCCGATCTTCGGGCACCGCCTCCAGCAGCCGTCGTGCGTCGTCTCTCACGCTCATACGACCCAGTGTATCGCTGGTGCGTTTGAGCAGCTCAGAACTGGTAGTACAGGAACGGGCTGAAGGTCCCGGTCGCGACCAGGATCGCCGCGTACACCAGCCCGACCGTCATCACGCCGATCCGCAGCGCGTTGGCCGGACGGCTGCGCGAAGACTCCAGCAGCGGCCCCGTCACCGGATGAGACGGCAGGAACACGATCACCATCGCCGCCAGCAGGATCACCACGCGCTGGTTGGTCACCGTCGCCTCGACGACGTCGCCCAGGCCCGTGAAGTCCGGCAGCAGCATGTGGCCGAGCATCCCGAGCGCGTGCGCCAGGTCCACCGACTTGAAGAAGACCCAGCCGATCACCACCAGCACCAGCGTCAGCGCACGACGGCCGATCCGGGCCGCGGCCGAAGCGGGGGTCGTGTCGTAGCCGAACGCGCGCTCGATGATCAGTAACGCGCCGTGGTACATGCCCCAGACCAGGAACGTCCACTGCGCGCCGTGCCAGAAGCCCGTGAGCACGAAGACGATGCAGAGGTTGCGGTACGTCTTGGCGGCGCCGTGGCGGTTGCCGCCGAGCGGGATGTAGACGTAGTCGCGGAACCAGCGCGACAGGGACATGTGCCAGCGGCGCCAGAACTCGGTGATGGTCACCGCCGAGTACGGCCTGGCGAAGTTCTCCGGTAGCCGGAAGCCGAGCATGCGGCCCAGGCCGATCGCCATGTCCGAGTAGCCGGAGAAGTCGAAGAACAGCTGGAGTGTGTACCCGGCCGCGCCCAGCCAGGCGGTCGCGAAGGTCATCTGGCTGGGCGGGGTGGCGAAACAGGCCTCGACCATCGGGCTCAGCGAGTCCGCGATGATCGTCTTCTTGCACAGGCCGAGCGCGAAGCGGGGGAAACCTGCCGCGATGTCGTCGAGGCGGTGGGACCGCTGCTGGGGGAGCTGGTCGGCGATCTCGCGGTAGCGGACGATCGGGCCGGCCACCAGCTGGGGGAACATCGCGATGTAGGCCGCGAACGACACGATGTCGCGCAGCGCCCTGCGCTCGCCGCGGTAGATGTCCACCACGTAGGAGATGTGGTGGAAGGTGTAGAACGAGATGCCGATCGGGATGACCAGGTTGGCCACCGGGAAGTTGCCGCCGAACAGCTGCGCGAAGGCCGCGATCTGCTGGGTCGCGAAGCCCGCGTATTTCCAGATGACCAGCACCGCGACGTCGAAGGTGATGACCGCGATCAGGAGCTTGCGGCGGAACGCGTGCCTGGTGTCCCACTCGTTGGGCTCGAGCGAGCGGCCCGCGAAGAAGTTCACGAGCATGCAGGCCAGCAGCAACAGCAGGAACGGGCCCGCCCCGGTGGCGTAGAAGATGAGGCTGCCGACGGCCACGATGCCGTTGCGCCAGCCACGCGGGAACACCAGCACGGCGAGCAGTACCGCCGGCATGAAGTACCACAGGAACAGTGGCGAGACGAACGACATCGGCGCGGATCCCCCTTGACCTTTCCCGGTGACGATAACGCCAGCACTTGCTAGCCCGTGGCGAAGGTTGGAGTCTTGACGCTGAAGCCGTCGAAAGCAGGGGAGGCCCCATGAGTGAGCCGTCGACCCGTGGACTGGACTGGTGGCGTGGCGACCGTGCCAGATGGGTGGAGCTGTGCTTCACAGCGTCACCCGACGAATCCGCCGCCGACCTGCATGCCGCCGCGCGCGCCGCGGTCTTGCGGGAGCTGTTCGAAGACAGCACCGATGAGGACGCCGACTTCCTCGTCTACCTGCTCGCGCAGGAGACGCTGATGCACCAGAGCGGCTGGTCGTTCAGCGACAGCATGGGCATGGCCGCGCTGCTGGTGGCCGAGCGCAAGCGGCTTGCCGACGTCTTCGCGCTCTGGAACGCCAAGAACGCCAATTTCGACACCATGTTCGGACTCGACTCGGAGCTGTTGTTCGCGCCTGGGGTCGAAGAGACCATCGTCTTCGTGGAAGCGTCCGATGATCCCGCGCGTGACGGCATCATGCGCTACGTCTCGGGCACGTCGCTGCCCACCGATACCGAGGTCAGCGCCAGGATGGCAGGCCTGCGGCACTACCACACCGCTTGAGTCAAGATCGGGATTTAGCGGGCTTTATCCCGGGCAAAGAGCGCCCGGGATAAAGCCCGCTAGATACGGCCGGCGATGCGGCGGCGGCGCGCCACCTCGGCGAGCAGGACGCCAGCCGCGACCGAGGCGTTGAGCGACTCGACGCCCGCGGCCATCGGGATGGACACGGTCGCGTCGCAGGTCTCGCGAACCAGGCGCGACAGGCCGCGGCCCTCGGAGCCCAGCACGACGACCAGCGGATCGGCCGCCAGGTCCAGCTCGTCGATGTCGACCGAGCCGTCGGCGTCCAGCCCGACGATCATCAGGCCCTGCTCCGCCCACGCCTTGAGCTGACGGGTCAGGTTGGTCGCCACCGCGATGGGCAGCTTCGCCGCGGTGCCGGCGCTCGTGCGCCACGCCACGGCCGTCATGCCCGCGCTGCGCCGCTCGGGCAGCAGCACGCCCTGCGCGCCGAACGCGGCGGCCGAGCGGATGACCGCGCCGAGGTTGCGCGGGTCGGTGACGCCGTCGAGCGCGACGAACAGCGGCGTGTCGCCGGAGTCGCGCGCCACGGTCATCAGGTCGTCGGGGTGCGCGTACTCGAACGGCGGCACCTGCAGGCCGAGGCCCTGGTGCATGGCGCGGCCGGTCTTGCGGTCGAGCTCCTCGCGCGGGATCTCCAGTATCGAGATGCCCTTGTCGCCCGCCAGGCGCACGGCCTCGTTGACGCGGTCGTCGACGTCGATGTTCAGCGCGACGTACAGCGCCACCCCCGGCACGTCGGCGCGCAGCGCCTCGACCACCGGGTTGCGCCCGGCGATCAGCTCGGGCCGGTCGGCCTTCTTGGCGCGGGCCGCCTCCTGCCTGCGGTTGGCCGCGTTGGCCATCTTGTAGGCCTTGTGGTTCGGGCGGTCCTCGGCCTTGGGCGTGGGGCCCTTGCCTTCGAGACCTTTACGCCGCTGCCCACCCGAGCCGACGACCTGGCCCTTCTTGGTACCGGGCTTACGCATAGCGCCCTGGCGCCGGGAATTGCCTGCCATGTCTCTTCTACGCTTCTTTCACTGTCCATTTAGGACCGTCGGGGGTGTCTTCCACCGCGATGCCCGCCTGCAGCAGGCGGTCACGCGCGGCGTCGGCGCGGGCGAAGTCGCGCGCGGCGCGCGCTTCCTGCCGCTCATTCAGCAGGCCTTCGACGATGTCGGACAACGCCTGCTTGTACGGCGCGTCAGCACCGCTTGCCTCGGACCACCGCGCCGAAAGCGGGTCCAGACCGAGCACGTCGACCATGGCGCGCACGGAGGCGGCGATGTCGAGCGCTTTGGAAGTATCAGCGCTGTCCAGCGCGGCGTTACCTTCACGCACTGTGTTGTGCAGCACGGCGAACGCGTGCGGGGTCGCCAGGTCGTCGTCGAGCGCCTTCGCGAACTCGGCGGGCACCTGCCCGATCGTGACCGCGCCCGCCCGCCGCAGGAACTGCTCGACGCGCCGGTAGCCGGTCGCCGCCTCGGACAGCGCGCCGTCCGAGTACTCGATGTTCGACCGGTAGTGCGGCTGGATCAGGTAGTAGCGCAGCTCGGGCGCCCGGTACTTCGCCAGCATCGCGGGCATCGCCACGGTGTTCCCGAGCGACTTCGACATCTTCTCGCCGGACAGCGTCACCCAGGCGTTGTGCAGCCAGAACCTCGCGAACGGATCGCCTGCCGCGTTCGACTGGGCCCGCTCGTTCTCGTGGTGCGGGAAGATCAGGTCGATCCCGCCGCCGTGGATGTCGAACTGCGGGCCGAGGTACGTGGTGGCCATGGCCGAGCACTCGAGGTGCCAGCCGGGCCTGCCGTCGCCCCATGGCGTCGGCCAGGACGGCTCGCCCGGCTTGGCCGCCTTCCACAGCGTGAAGTCACGCGGGTCGGTCTTGCCCTCGCCGAGGCTCTCGCCCTGCTGCATGTCGTCGGGCCGCTGGCCGGACAGCGCGCCGTAGTCGTCGAACGACTTGACCGAGAAGTAGACGTCGCCACCGGACGCGTAGGCGTGGCCGGAGTCGATGAGGCGCTGCATCAGCTCGATCATCTGGGTGACGTGGCCGGTCGCGCGCGGCGCGATCGACGGCGGCAGGCAGCCGAGCTGGTCGTAGGCGTCCTCGAAGGCGCGCTCGTGCGTCGCGCCCCACTCCCACCACGGCCTGCCGGCGTCGGCGGCCTTGGCCAGGATCTTGTCGTCGATGTCGGTGACGTTGCGCACCAGCAGTACGTCAAGTCCACTGTGGACGAGCCAGCGTCGCAGCACGTCGTAGTTCAGCGCGCCGCGCACGTGCCCGATGTGGGGGATGCCCTGGACGGTGGCCCCACACACGTAGATGGACGCCGTTCCGCTCACGGCGGGATGGAACTCCCGCACGCTTCGGGTCGCCGTGTCATAGAGGTGAAGAGCCACTCCGAAATGGTACGGGTTCGGCGTGAGCCGTGTCGCACCCGCCGAGGTTAGGAGCCCAGGTGGGCACGCAGGGCGCCCAGCAGAGCGTCCGGACGCTCCGCCGTCGGCAGCGGATCGACCAGCGCGAACTCGCAGCCGATGGCCCGTGCGCCGCCGTCCGCGTCGACGTGGTCGCCGACCATCAGGGTCTCCTCGGCAGGCACGCCGAGCTTGCCGACCGCGATCCGGAACACCTCCGGCTGCGGTTTGATGGCATTGACCTCGAACGACAGGACGAACTCGTCGATGTAGGCGTCCCAGCCGCGGCTGCTGAACGCTGGCCGGATGTCGAAGGCGATGTTGCTGAGCACGCCGACCTTCAGCCCGCGCCCGGCCGCGGCCTTGAGCACGGCCTCGGTGTCGGGGTACGGGGTCCACTGGGTGGGATCGATCAGCCGGTTGTAGAGGGCCTCGGCCTGGTCCGGGCGCGGCACGCCGGACTGCTTGAGCACCTCGAGGTAGACCTTGCGGTGCAGCCCGGGGTCGAGGTCGCGGTTCTCCCAGGCGTGGGTGTACTCGTCGTTCAGCTCGACCACCTTGCCGACCGGGGCGGTCATCCGCCGCATCAGCTCGGTCTGCGCCTCCAGGTCGAGGCGCGCGCCTTCGGTGTCGGTCAGGTCGGCCAGCCAGGTCTCGTCCTGCTCAAGCCGGAAGAGGGTGCCGGAGAAGTCGAACAACACAGCCCGAATCGTCACATCATCCAGCGTAATGGTTCGGACCACTCAGAGGGCGAACGGAACTATCTTGTCCACGATGACGCGTATCACAACGCAGAGGTCGTCGAACTCGTCCGGCTCCTTGGGTATGCCGGTGTACTTGATCGAAAGCTCATTCAGGAACTCTTGAACATCGTTCTCCGTGAATTCCGCACGGCCGCGCACCTCGGCGGACCGGTAAGGATTTTCCACATCGAACACGGAAACGCTGACCATCGGCCGGGCCGCGATGTTACGCCCCTTGATGTTGTTCCGTTGCGTACAGAACAACACTGTGTCACCTTCGCGTTTGGCCCAGACAACGGAAGAGTGCGCGCTGCCGTCCTCGCTCACCGTCGCCACGACCGGAAAGTTCGGTGCGTCGAATAGGGCACTTGTCATCTCGTCGAAAATGACCGCCATAGTCCGCGAGCGTAGCCAACCAACACCCCCGAACACTGCCCCCTATTTCGGACAAAAATCGGCCAATCGTTGATCAAGAACGCAGCAGCAGCGCGGAGGCGATGGCCGCGATTCCCTCACCGCGCCCGGTGAGCCCGAGTCCGTCGGTCGTGGTGCCCGCGACGCTGACCGGCCCGCCCGCCGCCTCGCTGAGGACCCGCTGGGCCTCGTCCCGGCGTTTTCCGATGCGCGGAGCATTGCCGATCACCTGAACGGTCGCGTTGCCCAGCCGCCAACCGTCCGCTTCGACGCGGCGGCGGACCTCGGCGAGCAGCACCGCGCCGTGCGCGCCCGCCCAGCGCGGGTCGGCGGTGCCGAACACCGCGCCCAGGTCACCGAGGCCCGCGGCGGACAGCAGCGCGTCGCACAGCGCGTGTGAGGCGACGTCGCCGTCGGAGTGCCCGGCGCAGCCGTCGACGCCCTCCCAGAGCAGTCCCGCGATCCAGCAGTCCCGTCCGGCTTCGATCGGGTGGACGTCGACGCCTTGGCCGATCCTCATAGCGTTTTCTCCTGACTTTCCGCAGCCAGCAGCGCTTCGGCCAGGCGGAGTTCGAAGGGGGTGGCGACGCGCATCGCGTCGGGGTGGCCTGGCACGGTCCTCGCGCCGGCGGGGAGCACGAGCATGCCTGTCGCGTAGGCCGCGCGCAGTGCCGCCTCGGTGAATCCGGCCGGTGTCTGGGCTGTTCGGAGCAGCGTGCGGTCCAAGGTGCTGATAATCACATTCGACGCGCCGACCGCCTTGACGGTGTCGGACATCGGCAACACGGGGACCGCGACCGGGCTCTCGGGGCCGACGGCGGCGGCGACCGCCTGGATCACCGACGGCGGCGTGAACGCGCGCAGCGGATCGTGCACGAGATAAACGTCATGGCCCGGTTCGATCGCTTCGGGCACGGAGCCGGGCACCACCCGGCAGCCGAGACCTGACAAAGCGTCCCCGAACATGACTACACGCCGTGCTGGGGCTGCCACGACGACCGAATCCACGTATCCGGAGTCGAGCAGCCCGCGCACGGCGTGCGTCAAAATAGGTTCACCATGGACCGGTGAAAGCACATCCGTTTCACCGGTGACATGAGCGACAGCGTCGACAATCGCGACAGTGGTGTTCATTGTGCGCGATCGTAGCCATGAGCTACTGGATGCTCATGCGGCCTTAGACTGTCGCGGTTTCCAGAACTTCGTCGAGGAGGACTTCAGCCTTGTCCTCGTCGGTGCCCTCAGCGAGAGCGAGTTCACTGACCAGGATCTGCCGCGCCTTCGCCAGCATGCGCTTCTCGCCTGCTGACAAACCGCGGTCCTTCTCTCGCCGCCAGAGGTCTCGCACCACTTCGGCCACCTTGTTCACATCGCCGGAGGCGAGCTTCTCGAGGTTGGCCTTGTACCGACGAGACCAGTTGGTGGGCTCTTCGGTGTGGGGAGCGCGCAGTACGTCGAAAACCTTGTCTAGTCCTTCTTGCCCGACCACGTCACGTACGCCGACGATCTCGGCGTTGTCAGCGGGCACACGAACCGTAAGATCCCCTTGCGCGACTTTGAGGACGAGGTACTTCTTTTCCTCGCCCTTGATCACGCGGGTTTCGATGGCTTCGATGAGTGCGGCACCGTGGTGCGGGTAGACGACGGTCTCTCCGACCTTGAAAACCATGTGTCCTCTGCCCCTTTCGCTACCCCTATCCTATCACGGGGTGCCAGGGGGCACCTAGCGACCCGCATCCGTCGTCGCAGGTCAGCGGCCTGTTGGCAGTCCGCCCGGGGTTGACAAGCCCGTAATCACCATGCTCATGCAGGTGGCGGCGAACGGTTCGGCGCGACCTGGCGAATCCATTGTGGACATCGTTGTCCGCCAGTGGATCTTCGCTCGAACGAGCACCGGGTTCCGCGCGGCGCGGGGCGCCCGGCTAGTCTTCGCGGTGATTCAGGCGTTGAGATCGGAAGGACTCTGACGTGAGGCTGCAGAATCGCCGCGTGTTCGGCGTGTCCGCGCTTGCTCTTGGCGCGGCGCTGGTGCTGGGCGGGTGCGGAGCGGGCCAGCTCACCCAGACCGACAGCCAGCAGCCGGCGGTCAACGGGACGCACGGCGAGGCTGGCAAGCTCTCGCTGCGCAACGTCGCGTTCCAGTTCCCGAAGGCGGGCGCCTACGCCAAGGACGCGTCCGTGCCGCTGAACGCCACCATCGTCAACAACGGCTCCGCCGACGACGAGCTCGTCGCGGTCGCCTCTGACGCGACCGGCCCCGGCGTGATCGGCGGCTCGAAGGTCATCGTCGCGGGCCACGCGCTCGTCGTCGCCGCGCCGGACGTCTCGATCGAGCCGCCCGCCGTGTCCGCGACCCCGACGGCCACCTCGTCGTCCGCGCCCACCACGACGCCGACCTCGACCGGCAAGTCGTCGCCCGCCACCTCCTCGTCCTCCGCGGAGAGCACGCCGGCCACCACCACCGCGCCGCCGTCCGCGCCCGCGAAGCCGGGTGAGGCGACCGTGACGCTGCCGAAGCTGAAGTCGCCGCTGTGGCCGGGCATGACGCTGAAGGTCACCTTCACGTTCAAGCTGTCGGGCACCGTCACGCTGGACGTGCCGCTGGCGCCCGCGCCCCACGATCGCACCGAAGCCCCCAAGGGGCCGGAGTCGAAGCCGGCCGAGGGTCACTGACCGTTTTTGTCGGTGCGGGTCGTTAGCCTGCGCTGGTGGTCAAAAAGAGCACGGTCTCCTATCGCTGCGGCGAGTGCGGGTACGAAGCGGCCAAGTGGCTGGGACGCTGCCCGGAATGCCAGGCGTGGGGCACCCTCGAGGAGCGGAGCGACACCAAGCCCGCGGTAGCCAGGCTGGGACTCAGCCTGCCCAACACCCCTGCCCGCCCGATCGCCGAGGTCGACATCGAGGCGGCGCGGGCGCGGGAGACCGGGGTGTCCGAGCTCGACCGGGTGCTCGGTGGCGGGCTGGTGCCCGGCGCGGTCGTGCTGCTGGCGGGCGAGCCCGGTGTCGGCAAGTCGACTTTGCTGCTCGAGGTCGCCTACCAGTGGGCGGTGCGCGGCGGTGACTTCGGGCCTTCGCTGTACGTCACCGGCGAGGAGTCGGCCGGTCAGGTGCGGCTGCGAGCCGAGCGCACCGGCAACATCAACGCGGGGATGTACCTGGCGGCGGAAAGCGATCTCTCGGCCGTGCTCGGGCATGTCGACGCGGTCAAGCCGGGCGTGCTGATCGTCGACTCGGTGCAGACCATGGCCTCGCCGCAGGTCGACGGCGCGCCGGGTGGCGTCACCCAGGTCCGCGCGGTCACCGCCGGGCTGGTCGCGGTCGCCAAGGAGCGCGGGCTGCCGGTGATCCTGGTCGGCCACGTGACGAAGGACGGCTCCGTCGCCGGTCCGCGAATACTGGAGCACCTCGTCGACGTGGTGCTCCAGTTCGAGGGTGACAAGCATTCGACGCTGCGCCTCGTGCGCGGGGTGAAGAACCGCTTCGGCGCCGCCGACGAGATCGGCTGCTTCGAGCTGCGCGAGGACGGCATCGTCGGCGTGGCCGACCCGTCGGGGCTGTTCATGAACCGGACCTCGGAGCCGGTGTCCGGCACGGCGATCACCGTGACGGTCGAGGGAAAGCGCCCGCTGCTCGGCGAGGTGCAGGCGCTCGTCTCGTCCACGTCGATGCCGCAGCCGCGCCGCGCGGTGAGCGGGCTGGACGCGTCACGGGTGTCGATGGTGCTCGCGGTGCTGGAGAAGCGCGGCGGCGTCAAGATGGGCGACAAGGACGTCTACACGGCCACCGTCGGCGGCATGAAGATCACCGAGCCCGCGATCGACCTCGCGGTGGTGCTCGCGCTGACGTCCTCGGTCCAGGACGTGCCGATCTCGCCGCGCCTGGTCGTGGTCGGCGAGGTCGGGCTGGCAGGCGAGGTCCGGCGCGTGCCGAACGTCGGCAGGCGTCTCGCCGAGGCCGCCAGGCTCGGCTTCACGCACGCGCTGGTGCCGCCGGATTCGGGCAAGCTCCCCGACGGCATCCGCGTGCTGGAGGTCGGCGACGTCGCGAGCGCGCTGAACGCCGCCAACCACGCGCGCTGAAACCGGGATAAAGCGGGCTTTATCCCGGTTTGGTGGTGGTCGTCGTGGGAATCGGCGGCCGCTCGAGGATCATGGTCTTGTAGTAGGACTCCCGCAGCGGGGTGCCCGCCTTGTAGCCGTCCGCGTCGTAGACGGTGGTGATGCTCTGTGAGAGTGGCAGCCCGGTGCTGGTCTGGAGCACCACCTTGGTCCGCTCGTTCCCGCGCTCGAAGATGTACGTGGTCCGGTCGTTTTCGGTCCTGGTCACGAAGCCGGGCACCAGGCTCAGCGTCCGCGCGAAGAGCATCCGGTGGTCCGCTCGCAGCCTGCCCGAGGTCAGCAGGTCGACGATGGTCCGGAAGGTGAAGACGTCGATGTCGGTTTCCGGCCGCGGCTTCACCTTGCCGAACCACGCCTGGATCTGCTCGTAGAGCCAGGTCGGGTCCTGCCGCAAGGACGCCAGGAACGCGGGGGTCGGGTTGGTGAAGCTGCCGGGGCCACCATCGAGCGGGGCGTATTTCTCGGTGACCTCCGGCGGCCCGTCGGCGGGCTTGGCGTTCGCGGTGGCGCTGTCCGGCCCGGGGTAGGGCAGCGTCCGCCCGGTGGAGGTTTCGCGGCGCAGCCACTCCTGGCCCGGCACGTCGGGGAGCCACAGTTCGATGGTGGTCTCGTAGCGCTGGCCGTACACCGGCGAACCCCACCGCTGCTCGTAAAGGAAGCGGAACTCGCCCGGCTTGAGCGGGGCGTCGGGTTTGACCACGCCGGTCGAGCCCAGCTCCAGCAGCGACGGTTCGCGCGCTGGTTCGCCGGGGAGGTTCGACACCGTCACGATCCCGCCGGCGAGCACCACGACGGCCGCGGCCGCCGCGACCCAGGCCCACGTCCGCCGAGGCTTCGCGTCGGGCACCCGCTCGGCGGGTGCGGCGCCTGCGGCCCGCAGCAGCGTCGCGCGCGCCGCGCTGAGGTCGGCCGAAGGGGCATCGGCGTGCAACGCGTCGAGCGCGTCGTCGAGTTCGGTCTCGGACCAGACCTGGTGCAGGCTGGCGTCAGACATGACTCGATCCTTCCTCAGTGGACTGTCCTTTGTGTACCCGTGGAGCCTGAACCCGCAGTCTCCGCCTGATCCGATGTAGTCGTGATCTCACCGTGCCAGGCGGTAAACCGAGCGCTTCGGCCACTTCGGACGGTTCGAGCCCCGCCCACGAGACGAGCAGCAGCACATCCCGGTCGGCCGGGTTCAGGTCCGCGAGCGCACCGGCCAGCTGCGAGGCTTTGACCTGAGCGTCGACCTGCTCACTGACCCGGCCGTCATGCCCGGCGATCACGGTCTCGCTGGCATTCGCGAGCCGCGCGGTCGCGGTGAGCCCGCGCACCTCGGTCCGCAGATGCTGCCGCAGCAGATTCGTCGCGATCCCGTACAGCCACGAGCGCGCGGTACCGAGCTCCGGCTGATAAGAGTCCCGCCGCCGCAGCGCGACGAGGAACGTCTCGGCGACGAGATCATGCGCGGTCTCGGGCCCGACTCGGCGCGTGAGGTAGCGGTGCAGTTTCCCGGCGTGACTGTCGAAGAGCAGGCTGAAAGCCGGTGCCGGGTCCGGTCCGCCCAGGTCGGGGCGGTCGGGGCCGGGCACCGGCTCGGCCGGGTCGTGCGCTGCGGTGATCACCTGCATGCAGCGTATTGGCCGATGCGGCCTCAAGCGTTCACGGACGGATTCCCATGCCGTCGACCACCGCGTAGGTGTAGGTCTGAGAGCTGTAGCGCCCGCCGGGGCCGACATCGCCCGCCAAGCCGACCACTTGCCCGTTCTCGGGCGACAGATACACCGTGATCTGGTTGTTCGGGGTCATGACGTTCGTGAAGGCGACTGCTCGGTGCCCCGCGCTCCAGCCGTTCTCGTCGATGATGGTCCCTGGGATCATCGCCATCAGCTCGCAGAGCGCGTGCCGGGCGTCGGCGGGTGCGGGTGCCGTCAACAGAGTGGCGATCTTTCCGACGGGGCTCGCCGATCCGTGCTTGAATCCCTGCAGGTAGACCAGGATCTCCCGGGGATCGCGGGGCAGCGAGTCGAGGGCCCGTTGCCTGGATATCCCGTCGAGCAGCAGCGGATCGAACTGGCCGAAGAAGCCGTCGGCGCCGACCGCGGTGCCGTCCCCGTGGTCGGCGGGCTCCGTTCGCACGATTCGCTGCCATTCGTCGTGCCGGTCGGCGGGTACCCACAGTTCGGTGATCTGGTGGGTGGTCGCGGTAAAGGCTTCGACGTGGACATGCAGGTACTGCCCTGGCCGCAGCTTCAGGTCGGTGAAGTGGGCGATCGGGACGCGGCCGTCATTCCCCCTCGAAAGGACGACCGCTGTCCCGACCGCGGCCACCGCGGCGGCGGCCGCCGCCAGTGGCAGCAACCGGCGCCGGGGGATCGGCCGGACGGCTGCCGGAGATGTCGTGACGAGCCGGCCGGACGTGGCGGCGCGGAGCCGGGCGAGCCCGTCCGCGTAAGCGCGCTCCGACATCTCCGGCGGCTCGGGTAATAAGGCGTCGACCGCGATCTCGACGGGATCAGGCATCAGGGGGCTCCTCGGAAAACAGCGAAAGCGAGTCCGACAACGCCTCGCGAAGGGTGTGGCGGGCCCGGTGCAGGCGAGTCCGTGCCGTCGTGACGTTGATGCCGAGCGCTTCGGCGGCCTCAGCGGGCGTGAAGTCGGCGAGTGCGATGAGCATCAGCACGTCGCGCTCCTCGGTGCGCAAACCCGCGAGTGCGCCCGCGAGCCGGTTGGCGGCGTTGGCCGCGTCGACTCTGGCGGCGGCCAGTGCGTCCGGCGGATCGCCTTGCACGCTTCGGGCGTGCTCGCGGGCCAGCGCGCGCAGGCCGCGGACTTCGCCGCGCGTGTGGTTGCGCAGGAGGTTGGTCGCGATCCCGTAGAGCCACGCGCGTGCGGTGCCGCGCGTGGCGTTGTACCTCGCGCGCTGGCGCCAGGCCTGCAGAAACGTCTCGGCGACCAGGTCGTCGGCCGTGGCGGGGTCGAGCCTGCGGGCCAGGTACCGGTGCAGCGGTCTGGCGTGCGCCTCGTAGAGTGCCGTCAGCACGTCCTCGGTGAGTATGCCGACGCCCGTCATGGTCATGCCTGTCTGTTAACCGCTCGGGTCGCGAGCGTTCCGGGCCATACCTTCGTCGTGGGCCGGTCAGGTGATTCGGAACCGTAGGGTGAGATCTTGCCCTGATCATTCCCTTGTTCGACGGTAACCAACAACTGTCACTTCTGGGGAAGGACAACCAATGGGTCGCGTCAGAATCGCGGCGGTGCTCGTCATCGCCCTCTCCGGCCTGCTAGGGCTGCCGGGCCTGTCCAGCGCCGGCAACCGGGATACGAAGATCGTCGTCGAAGCTCCCGATTTCGTGAAGGCCATGGCGCCGCCCGCGAAGGTGGACGGGATCCACGCGTCGGCCGTGCTCAACATTCAATATCAAGTACAGGAGACCGGTTACTGGTGCGGGCCGGCCGCGACCAGGATCGCGCTGTCCGCGAAAACCTCGAATCCGCCTTCGCAGGGCACGCTCGCCTCGCAACTCGGCACCACAACCAATGGTACCGACTGGATCGGCCAGGTCACCGGTGTGCTGAACCGCGACCTCGGAACCTCTTACTACGAAACGAAAGAGATGCCGAACGACCCGCCGACGCAGGCGCAGCGGGACCTGCTCTGGCGTGATATCACGCTCGACATCAACAACGGCTGGGCACTCGTCGCGAACATCGTCGCGCCCGCGAACAACCACCCGCCGGGCTACCCGAACTACACGATCTACCATTACTTCACGGTCATCGGCTATGACAGCTCCGACATGACCGTCAAAATCGCCGACCCCGCCAATTTCGGCGGGAACAAGATTTACTGGCTGACGTTCAATCAATTGGCGACGCTTATTCCGCCGAAGGGCTATTCGGCGTAAGCCCGGTGGCGGCGGGTTCGCCCGCCGCCACCCGGTTGGCGCAGTGACCAAGCGTGATCTTTTGTCAGATACATTTCACATGGTTGCCAACCAGTGTGTTAACTGGCTACCTTGCACTTGACCGGAATCTCATTGGGGCAGGTTCCGGCGCTGGTGGCTACTGGGGGCTTCCTGTGTTAAGACGCGCCTTGCTGTGCGCTGCGTGCGTAACCGCGATCGTGTCCGGTGTGGCTGTCACGCCGGCGCTCGCATATTCGACCGAGACCGCCGTTACCGCTGGTACGGCGGCTGAACAACATTCCGATGACTGGTACTGGGTGCGCTATCTGGCCAAGGCCCACCCCTATAGTTCGGTAAGGACCTCGGCCTGGAACGCCTTGGTGAGCTCGGACCCGGACGCGGCCATCGTCGAATTCCTGGCCACCGGATACGACTTCGCGGTGAGCCGGGCACAACAACGCAATGCCCGTAATCTCGATTTCGTCCGAAGGGTTTACGAAACCACCACGGCCGAATATTCGCCAGAGGTGCATAACGAGGCTCAACGCCTGCTCACCGCGTCGGATTCGGCGCGTGAGACATTCGTGCGCAGCGGATATGAGGCGGCCAAGTCGCGGGACCGCGCCTATCGCGACACCGTCGGCGCGCAGAAGCAGGCGCTGGTCGACCGTGACCGCCAGTTCGTCGGCCTGCTGGCCGCCAACGACCCTGGTGAGCAGGTCCGGCTCTCCGCGCAGGTCGCCACCCGGCAGGGCGCGACCGACGACGACCTGGTCGAGTTCTTCGCGTACGGCTGGGCCAACGGCGCCCGGCTCGACCTGGACGTCTTCCGGCTGCGCGGCGCGGACAACAACATGCGCTGGCGTGACACCATCACCCGGCTGATCGCCGACGCCGAGGCCGCCGAGAAGGCCGCGCGCGACGCGTCCGCCGAGGCGAAGGAGCAGGCCAAGGCGCAGGCCGCGCGTGCGTGGCAGCAAGTGGGCGAGCAGACGGCGCCCGCGCGTTCCGGCTGGGGCGAGGCCGAGGACTTCGCGCGCAAGCAGGCCGAGAACTGGCACGCCGTGCTCCTCGCGGCCCAGGCGGCGCAGGGGCCGAACTGGACGGCGATCATCGACCCGGCCACCGCCTCGGAGACGGCCTGGCAGGCGGAGCAGTCGACGGCCGCGCAGCAGGCCGCCTACTGGAACGCCCTGCTCCAGCAGGCGCGCGACGGCGAGCAGCGCGTCAAGCAGAGCTAACGCTCGCAGCGAACCCCGAAAGGGGCGTTGGTCAGATGTGATGGCCCGAAAGTCGCTTTCGGCAGGTCGCATCTGACGAAAGTGGCTTTCGGGGCATGGGACCTGCCGAAAGCCACTTTCGGGGTCTGGGATGCCCCGGAAGTGGCTTTGGGGCCAAGCGGGCCAGGGCTCTGGGTTTTTGTTGCTGGGCAGGGGGTTCTTGGGTTCCCCTGCTCTCCACCTAAGAAGAGGTAACTGGGGATATGCGAAGAACACTGATCCACCGCAAGGGGTTCGCCCGCGGTATCGCGGTGACCACCGCGGCCGTCGCGCTGGCCGGGGTGCTCGGGCCGGTGACCGCGTACGCGGCACCAGCGGCACCCGCTCCAGAAGCGCAAGCACAAGCGCCGACGCCCGCGCCGCCGGCTGCCGGGTCGCTGGGCGCCAAGCCGAAGTCGCTGGCTCCCGCGGTGCCGCAGGAGGCGCCGGACGCCAAGGCCACCGCGCTCGCCGAGTCCTCGGACGTCGAGAAGGTCAAGGCCGTACGGGAGATCGAGGTCGGTGAGGCCACCGATGAGTGGCTGATGCTGACCGACAAGAACTTCGTGTTCAAGGTCTACGACAAGATCAACGCCGACAAGTTCCCGCTCACCAAGGCCGAGGCGTACCGCGTCTACCGCATCGTGGTCGACCACTCGGACGCGCCGGACGCGACCGCGTTCATCCGCACGGGCGTCTTCGACTTCGCGGGCCGTGACCGCATCGCCTACGCCGACCGCCAGGAAGAGGCGCGGCTGGCGAGGGAGGCGCGCCAGAAGGCCGCCGCGTGGGTCGGGATTACGGCCGACGCCGCGATGATCGACGGCACCGACCAGAACTTCGTCTACCAGGTGTGGCGCCGCTCGACCGGCCCCAAGGTCAAGGCGGGCGCCGGTGACGCGTGGGGCGGCGACGCCACCGCGTGGAAGACGTTCATCACCACCACCATCTACAGCCTCCACCTCGAAGACCAGCGCGACGCCATCGAGAAGGCGAAGCAGGAGGACGCCGAGAAGGCCCGCATCCTCGCCGCGAAGCTGGCGAAGAAGAACGCCGCCGCGGTGCTCGCGGTGACCGCGCCGGACGCGTGGACCGACCTGTCGGACGACAACTTCATCCGCCAGCTTCTGACCACTCAGGAACTGGCCCAGCCGCGGCACGTCGAGATCCTCAACGCCGCCAACGCAGCGCTGCGCAGCACCGACCCTGCCGTGTGGAAGGCGTTCATCGACACCGGCATCTACGACGCCGACAAGCGCGACGCCGCCCGTGAGAAGGCAGCCCGCGAGGAAGCCGATCGCCAGAAGGTGCGCGAGATCAAGGCGAAGGCAGAGCAGAGCAGGCTGCGCCCGCGTCTGGTCGCCGCCGCCAACGCCGCGCTGGCCGGCACCCCGGCCGACGTCACCAAGTTCCTCGGCGAGGGCCAGTACAACACCCTCGAGCAGGCGCTGATGACCACCACCCCGACCGTCAAGGGCTGGTTCGTCCGTTCCGACGGCGGCGACGCCTGGATCACCCCCGGCACGCCCAGCGCGACCGCCGGTGAGGGCAAGCTCGGCGCCGCCACCTGGAAGGTCGTCTCCGGCCTCGCCGACCCGGCCTGCTTCTCGTTCGAGTCGTCCGGGCACGTCGGCAGCTACCTGCGCCAGCAGGACATGCGCGTCAAGCTGCACGCCAGCGATGGCAGCGACCAGTTCAAGAACGACGCCACCTGGTGCCCGAAGGCGGGCCTGACCGGTTCCGGCGTGACGCTGGAGTCGAAGGCGCTGCCCGGCCGTTTCCTGCGCCACATCAACGGCTCGCTCTGGGCCGCGAACGACAGCGGCGCGAACTGGTGGGACGGCAACCTCGACGTCTACAAGGCCGACGCCACGTGGAACGTGGTCGACCCCGACCCGAACATCACCACGCCGATCATGCTGCGCTGGTACAACGACGACGCGTTCCGCAGCTTCGTGGGCAACCCGAAGGCGGGCGAGGTGGTCGACGGCCCGGTCCGGTTCCGTGAGTTCGCCAACGCGACCACCTACTGGAGCCAGGCGACGGGCGCCAAGTACGTCTGGGGCCCGATCCTCGAGAAGTACAAGGCTTCGCTCGGCTACAAGGCCAGGCTGCCGATCGACGACTCGTGGGGCACGCCGAACAAGCCGGGTGCGTTCCAGCACTTCGAGAACGGCCTCTCGATCTACTGGAGCCAGTCCACCGGCGCGCACATGGTCTACGGCGCCATCCGTGACCACTGGCAGAAGCTCGGCTGGGAGAACTCGTACCTCGGGTTCCCGACCACGGACGAGTCGCCTGCCGGCACCCTGCGCCGCAGCACCTTCCAGTTCGGCAATATCGACCACGATCCGGCCAACGGTGGCCGTACGTGGGACTACCGCGTCTAACCTCACCCATTGAACGAGGGGACCCGGTGCTCGGCGAACCGGGCACCGGGTCCCCTTTTCCACGCCTGGGGGCGTAATGAGCTTCAGACCGTTACGAAGAATCGTGATGGCCTCGCTGGCCTTCGCACTACTAGGCGGGATCGTGCAGCCCGCGGCGGCAGCGGCGGTGCCCGCGCTCGCCGCCGCGCCAGCCGACGATCCCGGACCGCAGCCGACCCCGATCTGGGACGGCTCAACGGGTTTGCCGGATCTCGGCGACCCGAGGTTCCGCCAGATCGTCGCGGACAACGCGGAGCTGGCCGACGACATCGAAGTCAGGGAAGCGGCTGCCGCGGCGCTGGCAGGTGGCCGTCAGGCCATCATGGACTTCCTCGACACCGGCTTGGACATCGCCAAGCAGAAGGCGGCCGCCCGCAAGGCCGAGCAGGCACGCCAGGACCGGGCCAAGATCGAGCCGCTGCGTGGCACCGGCGGGCCGTACCTGCGGTCCGAAGTGGACAGGGTGCTCGCCGGAACGGACACCGACCGCGCGCAGTTCCTGTTGTACGGCAAGCAGATCGCCGAGCAGCGTGACGCGCAGGTGACGCAGGGGATCGCCGATCTCGCCGCGCAGAACCGCTCGCGGGTCGAGATGCTCGTCGGCGTCGCGGGCCCCGAGGTGAAGAAGGCGGCGCAGGCCGCGCTCGCCGCCGGCGACGGCGCGATCGCGGACTTCCTCGCGAACGGGTATCTCGTCGCGGCCAAGAAGGACGCTGACGCGCGCGAGCAGTTCCTCAAGGACGAAGAAGAACGGCAGAAAGCCGCGGAGCAACTGTCCGAGCTGGCCAAGAAGGCCGCGCGGGCCGCCGAGGCACGGCGTCAGCTGATGATCGCGCACGGCAACGGGATTCGCGCGCTGCAGCGTTCGTCGAACGCCTTGGTGCTGGCGGGGAACGAGGCGCGCAAGGCCGCGCAGATCCTGGCGGCGAACAAGGCGGGCGGGCAGCACCCGGCCGACGCGTTCAATGGCGTGAAGGCCGAGGTCGCCCGGCAGCTCGGGTACGCGCAGCAGGCCGCGGCCGACGCGCAGCAGGCTTCCGCGCAGGCGAAGGTGCAGGCCGACATCCTCGTCGACACCGGGCTGACCTACGGCGTGCAGTGGGCGACCATGGCGCAGGGCATGGCCGAGGCCGGTCGCGCCGCGCAGCTCGCCGCCGAGACGGCGTCGCACGCCATCGACGCGACCGCGTTCACCGACGCGGCGCGCAACGCGCAGGAGGAGGCCGAGCGGCACGCGGCCGAGGCGGTGAAGTGGCGCGAGCACGCCGAGGAGCACGCCCGCGCCGCGGCCAAGATCGCCGAAGCCGCCAGGGTTCAGGCCGACGCGGCGAGGGACGCGGCCGCTCGTACCAAGGCAGCGCGCCAGGCCGCCGAAGCCGCCGAAGCGCGTGCTTGGGCTGCCGCCGAACGCACCCGCAACGCGCGGATCGTGGCCGAGAACGAAGCGGCGAAGGCCGCGGCGGCTCGCCGTGTGGCGGAGCAGCAGCGCGCGGTGGCGGCGGCGGCCCGGGCACGGGCGCAGCAGCAGGCGGCCGTCGCGCATGCCGCGCGTGGCCAGGCGGACTACCAGGCCTCGATCGCGACGGCGGCCAGGCAGAGCGCCGACCAGCAGGACGCGATCTCGGCGCAGGCCGAGACCAACGCCAGGCGCGAAGAGCAGAACGCGGCCAACGCGCGTAACGCGGCCGCGGTGGCGAACCACCAGAACGACGCGAAGGAAGCCAGGGCCAGGTCGCTGGAATCACTCGCGGCGTCGGCGCGTGGCACCGCGAACGAGCGTGCGGCGCAGGACGCGGCGAACCGTGCCAGGTCCGACGCGGGTGCGGCGAACAACGCGGCCGGCGCGGCACGCAACGCGGCCAACGTCGCCAGTGGTGCGGCGGCGGGCGCTCGCTCGGCTGCCACCGAGGCGGGCCGGGCCGCGGCTCGGGCCCGTGCGGCGGCAGCGGCGGCCGCGGCGGCGGCCGCGAGGGCGAACCAGGCCGCGCGGGTGGCCGAGGCGGAAGCCGCGGCGACGCATCGCGCGGCCATGGAAGCGGAGGCCGCGGCGGCTGACGCGACCGCGAACGAGACCCAGGCTGCCGAAGCGGCGCGCTCCGCGACCGCGCTGGCCGAACAGGCGGCTTCCGAGGCGCTGCAATCACTTCAGGCGGCCGAACGGACCAAGGCCGAGGCCGACGCGGCGTCGACTGAAGCCGTTTCCGCCGCCACGCAGGCGAGTCTGGCCGTTCAGGCGGCTTCGGCGGCGAAGGCGTCCTCGCAGGCGATCACCGATCCGGCCAACACCGCGATCGTCATCGTCGCGCCTTACACGAATGAGGACATCGGCGCCGACTTCGTGACGCGGGTGGCCAACCAGGCCACCGCCGTCGGCGCCGAGCAGGCGGCGGCCGCCAGGCAGCGTGCCGACGAGGCATTGGCCGCGGCGAAGGCGGCTGCCGACGCGGCCGCACGCGCCGCCGCCGAGGTCAAGCCCGCTTTCGAGGCGGCGGCCGCGGCGGCCAAGTCCTCGGCCGACGCGGCCAGGGCTGCGGCGGACGCCCAGCAGTCTGCTGCCGAGGCCGCGGTGGACGGCGCCGCGGCCAGGGCGGCTTCGTCCCGTGCGGGCCAGGCCGACGCGCAGGCACGCCAGGACGCCATCCTGGCTCGCCGCGCGGCCAACGCGGCGAACAACGACGCGGCCATCGCGGGCCGCAACGCCGCCGCCGCGACGCGGGACGCGTCCATCGCCCGTTCCGCGGCCAACGCCGCCGCGGCCGACGCGGCAGCGGCACAGGGCGCGGCCAGCCGTGCCGAATCCGAAGCGGCGGCGGCGACCGCCGCGGCGGACAGCGCGCAGCGGCACGCCGAAGGCGCGGCCGAAGCGGCGAAGAACGCGCTCGCTTCGGCGAGGGACGCGCAGAAGCAGGCGGATGACGCTGAGGCCCGAGCCCGCGCGGAAATCGAACGGGCGGAGGAAGAACGGCGCAAGGCGGGGCAACCCGGAAGCAATATCCGCGAGCTCTACACCGTGGGACACCTGGTCGAGACGAAGGACAACCTGCCGCTGTACTACACGACGGCGGAGGATGTCCGGCGGGAACTCATGCGCTGCTTCAACTGCAGTTTCCCGATCGACGGGGCACCGGCCCACTATCCGGCACCCGGCGAGCAGATCCAGCTGTCGGCCTGCCTGCCGTACCTCGGCTTCATCTGCCAGGACGCGCCGGTCAGGGCCTATGACCTGCCGCTGGTCAACGGGAAATGGCAGGGCTTCTACTTCATCGCGCAGGACGGTCATTTCGACGGCGCCGGCTCGGTGGTGGAATTCCGGTTCTTCCAGAACAGTCAAGGAATGCTCGTGGTGCAGGTGACCGGTAAGGTGAATGACCCGGCAGCCCCTGACTGGCTGAACGAGTACGCCGCCGATTCCAAGTGGCACGATTTCAGCATCGCGCTCGGCGAGAACATTCACACACATCGCTGATTCAAAATCCGGTGTGGTCGCGCTAGACTGCGACCACACCGGATTTTCCGGACAAGGGGGATCCTCGCTGTGCTTTGGGTCGACGTGCTCGGCTTGCTGAGCTGGATCGTCGCGTACGCGCTCGTCGTGTACGCGGCCGAACGGTTCGGCACCTCGCCGCTGCGTCACGTCGTCCCGTTCGCCGGCCTGGGGGTCTTCGCCGTGGCGTATCTGGGGATCGCCTGGCAGTACGGCCGCTGGCCCGCGCTCGCCGTGGGCACGCTGCTGGCCGTCGTGACCGGTGTGGTCATCGGCGTGCTCGGCCGCGCGCGTGCCGGACGCCACTGACTTTTCAAGTCGTTCCGAGGTTCCCGCGTGGGACCTCGCTGGGGAAGCAGGAGATCTGTGATGCGCACGCGCATTGTGCTCAGTGCTGTCTGCCTTTCGCTGGTGTGCACCGGGATCGGCGTCGTCGCCGCTCCGCCTTCGGTGCTCGCCGCGACCGGCGTGAGTGTTCAGGAAGACTCGTCCGACAAGATTTTCGTCCAGTATCTCGCCAGGCGGGATCCGCGCTCGACCGTCCGGATCGGAGCGTGGCAGGCGTTGCTGTCCAGCGCGCCGGACGCCGCGATCGCGCAGTTCCTGGACACCGGTTACGACTACGCCGTCAACCTGGCCGCCCAGCGCAAGGCCCGCAACGCGGACTTCGCGAAGCGCGTGCTGGCCACCTTCACCGCCGAGTTCTCGCCCGAGGTGCACGCGGCCGCGCAGTACGCGGTCAACAGCCGTGACGACGCGGACCGCGAGCGGTTCGCCAATGGCGGTTTCGCCGCGGCGAAACAGCGTGACAGCGCTTTCCGGGTCGCACAGGGACAGCAGGCGCAGGCGCTGGCCGAGGCCGACCGCGCGTTCGTCCGCCAGCTCGCGGTGAACGACCCGGGCGCGCAGGTGCGGGTGAGCGCGTCCTACGCGGTGCGCGCGGGCGCGACCGACGCCGACATCGTCGACTTCTACGCCTCGGGCTGGGCGTTCGGCGCCCGGCTCGACCTGGAGACCTTCCGCCAGACCGCCGCCGACAACGACATGCGCTGGCGCGCCACGCTCACCAGGCTGATCGTCGAGGCGCAGGCCGCGGAGAAGGCGGCGCAAGACGCTTCCGAAGAGGCGAAGGAGCAGGCCAAGGCAGCCGCCGTGCGCGCGTGGCAGGCCGTCGGCAAGCAGACAGAGCCGGGCCGGACCTCCTGGAGCGACGCGCAGGACTTCACCGCGCGCCAGGCGTCCACCTGGGCCGCGATCGCCGAAGCCGCCCGTGCGGCGACCGGCCCGAACTGGGCGGCCATGGTCGATCCGGCCACCGCCAACCAGTCCGAATGGGACGGCGAGCGCGCCTTCGCCGCCGACCAGGCGAGGTACTGGAACGCCATGTTGCAGCAGGCACTCGAGGGAGAGCAGAGGGTCGCGCGATGAGCATCGTCCGAAGAGCCCTACTCGCTTCGCTGACCTTCACGGTCTTCGCGGGGCTGATCCAGCCTGCCGCGGCCGTGCCGTCGCCGGTCCGCGCCGCGGTGGTGGCGGACGCCGACCCGGCGGCGCCCCGGCCGATGCCGCCGGACCCGTACAAGGAGTGGGACGGCAAGGCGGGCGTCCCGAACGTCGGCGACCCGAGACTCCGCCAGCTCGTCGCGGACAACGCCGAACTGGCCGAGGACGCCGAGGTCCGCGATGCCGCGAAGGCCGCGCTGGCCGGCGGCCAGGCCGCCATCATGGCTTTCCTCGACACCGGCCTGAACGAGGCGAAGGCCAAGGCCGCCGCCCGCAAGGCCGAGCAGGCACGCCAAGACCGCGCGGCGATCGAGCCGTTGCGCGGCACCGGCGGTCCGTACCTGAAGGCCGAAGTCGACCGGGTGCTCGCGGGCACCGACAGCGACCGCGCGCAGTTCCTGGCCTACGGCAAGGGAATCTCGGAACAACGTGACGCGGCGACCACCCAGTCCGCGCGTGATCGCGCCGACCAGAACCGCGCCAGGGTCCAGCTGCTGGCCGGTGTCGCGGGCCCGGAGGTCAAGAAGGCGGCCCAGCTCGCGCTGAACGCGGGTGACCAGGCGATCGAGCAGTTCCTGGCGACCGGCTACCTCGTCGCGGCCAAGAAGGACGCCGACGCGCGCGAGCAGTTCCTCAAGGACGAAGAGGAGCGCCAGAAGGCCGCCGAGGCCGTCTCGGATCTCGCGAAGCGGTCGGCTCGTGCCAATGAGGCTCGCCGGCTTTTGCTGATAGCGCACGGAAACGGTGTCCGCGCGTTGCAGCGTTCGTCGAACGCTTTGGTGCTGGCCGGCAACGAGGCGCGGAAGGCCGCGCAGATCTTGGCGGCGAACAAGGCCGGTGGCCAGCACCCGCTTGACGCGTTCAACGGCGTGAAGGCCGAGGTCGCGCGCCAGCTCGGTTACTCACGTCAGGCCGCGACGGACGCCCAGCAGGCGTCGGCGCAGGCGCAGGTCCAGGCGAACGTGCTGGTCGAGACCGGGTTGCCGTACGGCACGCAGTGGGCGCAGATGGCGTACGGCATGGCCAACGCCGCCCAGGCGGCGGTGTCCGCGTCGGAGACCGCGTCCAACGCGATCGACGCGACCGCCTTCACCGACCAGGCCCGCAACGCCCAGGAAGAAGCCGAACGGCACGCCGCCGAAGCGCACAAGTGGCGCCTCCACGCGGAGGAGCATGCCCGCGCGGCGGCTCAGCTCGCGGAGGCCGCGAAGGTACAGGCCGACGCCGCGAAGGACGCGGCGGCGCGGACGAAGGCCGCGCGTCAGGCGGCGGAAGCCGCCGAAGCGCAGGCGTGGGCGGCAGCGGAGCGGACGCGGAACGCCCGCATCACCGCGGAGCGCGAAGCCGCGAACGCGGCGGCGGCGCGAGCGGTCGCGGAGCGGGAGCGCGCGAACGCGGCAGCGGCCCGCGGGCGAGCGGAACAGCAGGCGGCCGTCGCGCGAGCGGCCCGCGGCGAAGCGGAGTTCCAGGCAGGCATCGCGGCCCGCGCCCGCCAGAGCGCTGAGGCACAGGACGGCATCGCGGCAGGCGCCGAGACCGGCGCGCGCAACGAAGAACGCAACGCCGCCCAGGCGCGTGACCGTGCTTATCAAGCCGAGCGTGACCAGCGAGCGGCCGAAGCCCGCGCAGCCGCGCTGGAAGCCGCAGCCGCTGCAGGCCGGGGCACCGAGTACGAAGGCGCTGCCCGCGACGCCGCGGTACAAGCTCGCACTGATGCCAACACCGCCAGGGGCGCGGCCGGCGCGGCGCGGGGTGCGGCGAACAACGCGACCGGCGCGGCGGCCGGCGCGCGTGCCGCGGCGACCGAGGCGACCAGGGCGGCAGCACGTGCTCGTGCCGCGGCCGACCAAGCGCAGGCGGCAGCCGCCAGGGCCAACGCGGCCGCGAACAAGGCCGAAGCCGAAGCCGCGGCGACGCACGCTGCGGCGGAACGGTCGAACGCGGCCGCCGCGGACGCGACTTTCAGCGAGGCCCAAGCGGCGGAAGCGGCTCGCAACGCGGTTTCGCTCGCCGAACGTGCGGCGTCCGAGGCTGTGCTGGCTTTGCAGTCGGCCGAACGTACGAAGGCCGAGTCGGAAGCGGCATCGGCGGAGGCTGTTTCCGCCGCGACCCAAGCGAGCCTGGCTGTTCAAGCCGCCTCGGCCGCGCGGATGTCGTCGCAAGCGATCACGGATCCGGCCAACACCGCCGTCGCCGTGGTCGCGCCGTTCAGCGGCTCGGACATCGACGCCGACTTCGTGATACTGGTGGCGAACCAGGCTCGATCGGTCGGTGCCGAGCAGGCCGCGGCGGCGCAGCAGCGGGCCAATGAGGCTGTCGAAGCAGCCCGCCTGGCAGGTGAAGCGGCCGCGCGTGCGGCAGCCGAGGTCAAGCCCGCTTACGACGCGGCCGCAGCGGCTGCCCGTTCGTCGGCGGATGCGGCCAAGTCCGCTGCCGAGGCGCAGAAGGCGGCGGCTGAAGCGGCTGCCGACGGCGCGGCGGCCCGGTCAGCGGCTGCCAGGGCGAATCAGGCGGATGCCCAGGCTCGCCAGGACGCGATACTCGCCCGCAAGGCGGCCAACGCCGCGAACAACGACGCGGCCATCGCCGGGCGTGCGGCTTCGGCGGCCGAGCACGACGCGGCCGCCGCTCGATCCGCGGCCACACAGGCCGAGGCGGATGCGGCAGCGGCCCGAGGAGCGGCCGATCGTGCGGAAGCCGACGCTGTCGCGGCCGAGGCAGCCGCGACGAGCGCACAGAAGCACGCCGACGCGGCCGCGGAGGCGGCGAAGAACGCGATGAACAGCGCGATCGACGCAGGCAAGGCCGCTGATCGTGCGGAAGAAGCGGCACGCAAGGCTGACGAGGAGAGGCGACGCCAGCAGGCAGGCTCGGGTGATGCCGGCCCAGGTCTCAGCGCCGAAGAAGAACAGGCGATCTTGGAATGGGGTGGGCAGGAGCTTCTCGACGAGTATCGGAAGTCCTATGCGGACGCCAAAAAGAGCGTCATCGACTACATCATCGAGGTCGGCGGCGAGGTGCTGCTCGACGTGCTCGGGGTCACCGACGCCAAGAAGTGTTTCGGTGAGGGCGATGTCGCGGCCTGTCTGTGGACCGTGATCAACGTCGGATCGCTGTTCCTGCTGGTCGCCAAGCTGCCCAAGGTCAGTGCGGCGGTCGCGAAAGTCGTCGGCGGGCTGACGAAGTTCCTCGAAGCGTCGACCGCCGGCAGCAAGTTCCTCGAGAAGGCGCGTGATCTCGCCGGGATCTTCAAGAACGCCTGTGTGCCGACCGCGGCGGCGAGAGGGATGGCGGCACAGGCCGCGGCCGCTTGCCGGATCAAACACGTCTCACCTGTCGACCAGGATTGGGGCACCAAGGGCGCGCACATCAACCTGGAGAACGGCAGGGAGGTTCGGATCTTCCCCGACAACACCGGCAGCATCGGTGGTGCCAGCATTTCGGTGCAGGCAGGGCTGGCCACGGACAAGGAGATCGCCGCCGTCGTGGCCGCGATCAAGAACAACCCCAAGTTGCGTGCCGACTTGATCGCCAAGACCAGGTCCGCCATGGAGAAGATGAACTCCGGCGAATGGGGAATGGACAAGAACCGTGCGGCGGAAATGAACTTCCTGATCAAGGCATTGGAGAAGATGTAGGTGACCGACCTGGATTTCTACGCACGCGCCGTCGTCGACGGCACGGTGATGGGCCTCGGGCAGGATTCCCTGCCCGAGGACTGGGAGGATCGGCTTGGCGTGAATTACGTCGATGATGTCCGAAAAGGACTCATGCGTCGTGATTTCGGGCTGGTCGAGGTCTCGTTCCAGCGCGTGCGGGGAATCTGGCGGTGCTTCGGCGTCGGCATCCAGGTGCATCGGCTGGACCGGGGCGTGGAAGCTGTCGTGCCCGCCCCGGTCCGCGCCGAATTCGGCGAATTCGGCAGCCCGGTCGGATTCGCCGGGGTCGATGCCGCGGTCGCGCGCATGGGAGGCCGGCTCGAAAGCGCCAACGACGGCGGGAGTACCTACCATGATCAGTTCTTGTCGGCTTCGACCAATGCCAGAGTCCATGTGGTCGCCCAAGTGGACGATCCAGGTGTCGGCGGCACCTCGGTCGGCGATGTCTGGTCGATTCATCTTTCCTGGCGCAAAAACCAGGACAGCTGATCAGGATGGCTTTCCTGATTTGTGAATCTCTAATTTCGGTCAACTTCATTGTGAAGGCTTGTGAGGCGTAATGAGAAAGAACGGTATCGTAGTGACGGCGACCGCTGTCGCTTTGGCGGCGGGATTGCTCGGCGCGCCGGCGCAGGCCGCGTCCGCCGCTCCAACGACCCCGGCTGCTTCGGCCGCCGTGCAAGCCGCGCCTGAGTCCACAATGGAGGACAAGGTCCGTGCGGCTGCGGCACTGGGCATCGTGGCGGGTGATGACCTGCTGATTTTGAGCGACCGTAACTTCGTGATCGCGTTGTGGCGGCAGGCGACCGGTGCCGAGGTGCGCGCGTCGGCCGAGCTCGCGTTCGCGGGCTCCGACTTCGAGTGCACGCAGTGGATCAAGACGGAGATCCACGAGGCGAAGTTGCGTGACGACGTCCAGGAGCAGCGTGACGCCGAGGTGGCGCGTGCCGCGCGTGAGCTCAAGCAGCATGCGGCCGCGACGATCGGGATCGCCGTCGAGCCCGAGTTGCTTATCCAGAGTTACAAGGATTTCGTCTACGCGCTGTGGGACCGTGCCACCGGGCCGAAGGTGAAGGCGGCGGCTCTTGTCGCGTTCGGTGCTTCTGAAGCCGAGCAGAAGGAGTTCTTGCTCAACGGGATCGTCGCGGCGCACGCGCAGGATCAGCAGGACAAGATCGACGCGGACAAGGAAGCCACCGAGGCCGAGAAGGCGCGACTGGCTGCCAGGGACGCGAAGTCCCGCGCGGCGGCCGTGCTGGGCATCGTCGCCACCGAGAGCCTGCTGGTGCTCTCCGACGACAACTTCATCCGCGAGATCTGGAACCGGGCCACGCCGGGCACCGAGGTCGCTGCGGAAGCCGAACGTGCGCTGCGCAGCCCGGCCCCGGCGGACTGGAAGACGTTCATCGACACCGGGATCTACGAGGCCAACAAGCGTGACACCGCGATCGCGCTGCAGAAGAAGCAGGACGTGGACAAGCGGCGGCTGCAGGAACTCCGGACCAAGTCCGCGGCAGGCGGCATGCACCCCGCGCTCGTCGTGCTGGCCGACCGCGCGCTGGCGGGCACCCCTGACGACATCGACCTTTTCCTGCGGCGCGGTCAGTTCGAGGACGCGGCTCTGCGCCAGTCGTTCCAGGCGGAGACCGTCGGCACGCGCCTTTCGTACATCCGGGGCACCGCGGGCGCGCAGGCGGTCATCGGCTTCGGGCACGTGAATCCCGAGCCCGGTGATGGCGCGGACGCGACCTGGAAGGTCGTGCCAGGCCTCGCGGACATCAACTGCTTCTCGCTCGAATCCGTCATCAAGCCGGGTTCTTACCTGCGGCAGCTCAACTTCAAGGTGAACATCGCGCCCAGTGACGGCTCCACCCAGTTCCAGAATGACGCCACCTGGTGCACCAAGCCGGCACCGTTCGCCGGTGGTGTCTCACTCGAGTCGAAGTCGCAGAAGGGCCGGTTCCTGCGGCAATACAGCGGCCAGCTCTGGGCCGCGAACAACAGTGGCGCGCACCCGTTCGACGCGGCGGCCAACTTCGACACCGACCGGTTCTGGTGGGTCAACGGCGAAAACCCGGTCAGCACCGCGATCTACCGCCGCTACCTGAACGATCTGCCGATCCGTAACCGGGTCGGTGCCCCGGTCGCCGAGGAGCAGATCGACGGAGCCCTGCGTTACCGTGACTACCAAAAAGGCAGGCTGACTTGGTCAGCGGCGGCCGGTGTCAAGGAAATGGAAGGCAACATTCTCGCCAAGTACAAGGCGGCGAACGGGCTCGCGCACGATTTCTACGGCGCGCCGACCACCGATGAACTGGGCACACCCGACAAGATCGGGCGCTACAACCACTTCGCGGGCGGTGGTTCCATTTACTGGACCTCGGCCACTGGTGCGCACATGATCTATGGCGCGATCAAAACCCGGTGGGTGGCCCTGAAGTCGGAAACCTCGTACCTGGGTTATCCGACCACCGACCTCATCGATGTTCCCGGCGGCCGGTGTGTCAACTTCCAGCACGGCTCGATCAGCTGGAACTCGACCACGGGCAAGGTTCTCGACGTCAAGGTCGCCTGCTCGAAAGCGTAACGGCGGCATATTTCACAGACTGAGCGCACAAGGGGACGCCGCGAAATCGGCATCCCCTTGTGCGTTTTTCGTGCCTGGCGTTTTGGCTATTGTTGAAACCGGTCATGCTCGGTTATGGTCGTCGTGGAAAAATCTGCCGGCTCGTCCGGCATCTGGGGATTTGACTTCTCATGCTGACGCGCGCCCATTTTTCGTGGGCGTACTGTGATGACTGCGAGGAACAATGCGAAGAACGCGTGTAGTGGTGACGGCGACCGCCGTCGCGGTGATGGCCGGGCTCTTGGGGGTGCCCGCGCAGGCCGCGCCCGCCGCTTCGGCGAGCCCGGCTGCTTCGGCCGCCGTGCAGGCCGCGCCTGAGTCCACAATGGAGGACAAGGTCCGTGCGGCCGCGGCGCTGGGCATCGTCGCGGGCGACGACCTGCTCATCCTGAGTGATCGCAATTTCGTGATCGCGTTGTGGCGGCAGGCGACCGGTGCCGAGGTGCGCGCGTCGGCCGAGCTCGCGTTCGCCGGCTCCGACGGCGAGTGCACCCAGTGGATCAAGACCGGCATCCACGAGGCGAAGCGCCGCGACGACATCCAGGAGCAGCGTGACGCCGAGGTCGCGCGCGCCGCTCGTGAGCTCAAGCAGCACGCGGCCGCGACCATCGGAATCGCCGCCGAGCCGGAGCTCCTCATCCAGAGCTACAAGGACTTCGTCTACGCGCTGTGGCAGCGTGCCACCGGGCCGAAGGTGAAGGCGGCCGCGCTGGTCGCGTTCGGCGCGTCCGAGGCCGACCAGAAGGAGTTCCTGCTCAACGGGATCGTCGCGGCGCACGCGCAGGACCAGCAGGACAAGATCGACGCCGACAAGGAAGCCACCGAGGCCGAAAAGGCCCGGCTGGCCGCGCGTGACGCGAAGTCCCGCGCCGCCGCCGTGCTCGGCATCGTCGCCACTGAGAACCTGCTGGTGCTCTCCGACGAGAACTTCGTGCGAGAGATGTGGAACCGCGCGGTGCCCGGCAGTGAGATCGCCGTGGCCGCCGAGCGCGCGCTGCGCAGCGCCGTCCCGGCGGACTGGAAGGCGTTCATCGACACGGGCATCTACGACGCCAACAAGCGCGACATCGCGATCGCGCTGCAGAAGAAGCAGGACGCGGACAAGCGCCGCCTGCAGGAGATCAGGACCAAGGCCGCCAACAGCGGGGTCCACTCCGAACTGGTCGCCGCCGCCGACCGCGCGCTCGGTGGCACTCCTGACGACATCGACACGTTCCTGCGCGTCGGCCAGTACGCCGACGCCGTGCTGCGCCAGTCGCTCTGGGCGGACTCGAAGGGCACGCGCGGCTTCCAGATCCGTGGCGACGCCGGCGCGCAGGCCGTGATCAGCTTCGGCCGCGTCAACCCGGAGCCCGGCGACGGTCTCGACGCGACGTGGAAGGTCGTGCCGGGGCTCGCCGACTTCGACTGCCACTCGTTCGAGTCCGCCACCAAGCCTGGCGTCTACCTGCGCCAGCTCGACCTCAAGGTGCTCATCGCGGCTTCGGACGGCTCTGACCGCTTCCGCGCCGACGCGACCTGGTGCAGCAAGCCCGGTCAGTGGGCGGGCGGTGTGACGCTCGAGTCGAAGGGCCAGCCCGGCCGCTTCCTGCGTCACTCCGGCGGCAAGGTGTACGCCGCGAACAAGAGCGGCGCGAACCCGTTCGACGCGGCCGCGAACTTCGAGATCGAGTCCTTCTGGCGGGTGTTCCCGGCGACGCCTGCGACCACCGCGATCGAGCGCCGCTGGCTCAACGACGACGCGGTCCGCGTGATCGTCGGCGACCCGGTCGACGTCGAGAAGATCGAGGGCTCGCTGCGGTACCGCGACTACCAGCGCGGCAGGCTGACCTGGTCGCAGGCGACCGGTGTCAAGGAGATGCGCGGCAACATCCTCACGGAGTACAAGCAGACCGGCGTCGTCACCAGCCCGATCTACGGCGCGCCGAGCACCGACGAGACCGGCACGCCGGACGGGATCGGCCGCTACAACCACTTCGCGGGCGGTGGCTCGATCTACTGGACCGCGAACACCGGGGCGCACCTCGTCTACGGCGCGATCAAGGACCGCTGGCGCGCGCTGGACTGGGAGCGTTCGTACCTGGGCTACCCGGCGGCCGACCCGATCAACGTCCCGGGTGGCACCTGTTCCAACTTCCAGCACGGCTCGATCAGCTGGAACTCGACCACGGGCAAGGTCGTCGACTCGCGCTCCGCGTGCTCGAAGGCCTGACCACAAAAAAGCTCGTGCGCGTTGCGGGCGGTTAGAACCGCCCGCAACGCGCACGACCCTGTCTGACCTGCGGCGGGCTGAAATTGTCGGTGCCCGGGGGTAGCGTGCCTTGTGACCTGAGACACACCCCTCGATGGAGGCTCGTGATGGACGTCCTGCTCGGCATCGGTACGCGCAAAGGCCTGTTCCTGGCCAGGAGTTCCGGGGGCAGGAGCGGCTGGGAACTGTCCAAGCCGCACTTCCCGATGACCGACGTCCACACGCTGGCCATCGACACCTCCGGCCCGTCGCCGCGCGTGCTCGTGGCGGTGGCCAACGAGCACTTCGGACCGACCATCGCGTCGAGCACGGACTTCGGCGAGAGCTGGCAGGAGCCGGACCACGCGCCGGTCGCGTTCCCGGAGGACACCGGCGAGGCGGTCAAGGGCGTCTGGCAGATCACGCTCGGCGAAGGCGTGGTCTACGCGGGCGTCGAGCCGTCCGCGTTGTTCAAGTCGACCGATGGCGGGGAGACCTTCGAGCTGGTCAGGGGGCTGTGGGAGCACGAGCACCGCGCCAACTGGACGCCGGGCGGCGGCGGGATGATGATCCACACGATCCTGCCGCACCCGACGAATCCGGAGCGGGTCACCGTCGCCATGTCGACCGGCGGGGTCTACCGCACCGAGGACGGCGGTGAGAGCTGGCGGCCGTCCAACCATGGCATCAAGGCCGACTTCCTGCCAGGCGAGTTCCCCGAGTACGGGCAGTGCGTGCACAAGGTGGCGATGAACCCGGCCAACCCCGATCGCTACTTCCTGCAGAACCACGGCGGCGTCTACCGCAGTGACGACGACACGGCCACCTGGACGTCGATCGCCGAAGGGCTGCCGGGTGACTTCGGGTTCGCGATGGTCGCGCATCCGAGGAAGCCGGACGTGATCTACAACTTCCCGCTGGTCGCGGACGTGCTGCGGTTCCCGCCGGATGGCCGCTGCCGGGTCTATCGCAGCGAGGACGCGGGCGAGTCCTGGACCGGACTCGGCAAAGGCCTGCCCTCGGAAGGCTTCTACTCGGCCGTCATGCGCGATGCCATGTGCGCGGACGACGCCGACCCGGCCGGTATCTACTTCGGCTCGCGCTCCGGAGAAGTTTGGATGAGCCCCGACGAGGGTGAGAGCTGGCAGCTGGTCGCCGAGCACCTGCCGGACGTGTTCTGCGTGCGGGCCGCGGTGATCTAGGTGGCGAAGGTCTGCTTGCCGTCCATGCTGCGTCCGCTCGCGGGCGGCGTCGCCGAGCTGGAGGTCGACGCCCCCACGCTCGGCGCGGTGCTGGATTCCGTCCGTGCCGGGCATCCCGCGCTCGAACGCCGTCTCCGTGACGAGAGCGGGGGACTGCGCCGCTACGTGAACTTCTATGTGGACGGCGAAGAATGCCGCCGGCTCGCGGGGCAGGAAACCCCGCTCACGCCCAGTGCGGAGGTGCGGATCATTCCCTCGGTCGCCGGCGGCTAGCGCACACGTTTTCCCTTAGTGGCAACCGCGGGTGAAGCGGCACAACAAGAACGCGTCGCCGCTCGCGAAACCCGAGTTTGGGCCATCCAGTGGCCAGAACTCGGGTTTCGCGCGTACATACTCGGGGTGAGTGCGACTTGCGGCGTTGAACGCCGCAAACCGTACTCACGCCAGGCGAGGACAGCTTCGCGCTCACCCAGGGGTCGTGAGTGGTATGGCCGGTTCTAACCGGCCGTACCACTCACGAGTCCTTACTGGGCAAGCAGATTCGCGCAGCGGATGAGCCCGATGTGGGAGTACGCCTGCGGGTGGTTGCCCAGCGAGCGCTCCGCGATCGGGTCGTACTGCTCGGGCAGCAGGCCGGTCGGGCCAGCCGCGTCCACGATCTGGGTGAACAGCTCCTCGGCCTCGTTGCGGCGGCCGGTGAGCAGGTAGGCCTCGATGAGCCAGGCCGCGCAGATGTGGAAGCCGCCCTCGCCACCGGGCAGGCCGTCGTCGCGGTGGTAGCGGTACACCGTCGAGCCGCTGCGCAGCTCGGCCTCGATCGCGGTGACCGTGGCCTGGAACCGGGGGTCGCCCGGGTCGATCAGGCCGGTCAGGCCGACGAACAGCGAAGCCGCGTCCAAATCCGTGCCGTCGTACGCCGTGGTGAACGCCTGAACCTCTTCGTTCCAGCCGTTTTCCAGCACGTCGGCCTTGATGACGTCACGCAGCTCGACCCAGGCCGATGGCACCGGGCGGTTGTAGACCTCGCCGAGCTTGACCGCGCGGTCGAGCGTCACCCAGCACATCACGCGCGAGTAGACCCGGTGCCGAGGGACGTGGCGCTCTTCCCAGATGCCGTGGTCGGCCTCGTTCCAGCGCCGCGAGACGGCTTCGGCCATCGCGCGGACCATCTGCCAGTCCTGGTCGCGCAGTTCGCCGCGCGCCTCGGCCAGCGTCCTGACGAGCTCGACCACCGGGCCGAAAACGTCCAGCTGGACCTGGTGGTTCGCGAGGTTGCCGACGCGCACGGGCCGCGAGCCCGCGTAGCCGGGCAGCGACTCGATGACCGCTTCGGCGCCGATGACACTGCCCGCCAGCGTGTACAGCGGGTGCAGGCGCTCCGGGCCTGCCAGCGTCGCGAGGACGCCGTGCAGCCAGCGGAGATACCCGTCGGCCTCCTCGACGGAGCCGAGGTGCACCAGCTCGCGCACGGTCATGGCCGCGTCGCGGATCCAGCAGTAGCGGTAGTCCCAGTTGCGGACGCCGCCGATCTCCTCCGGCAGCGACGACGTCGCCGCCGCCAGCACGCCGCCGGTGTCGGTGTTGACCAAGCCGCGCAGCGTCAGCGCGGAGCGGGCCACCAGATCGGTCTGCACGGTCGGCAGCTTCAACGTCTGCGCCCAGGTGCTCCAGTACGAACCGGCGCGCTCGCGACGCTCCACTTCGGACAGTTCGTGCGGGCTCAGATCCGTTGTCCCGCACCGCAGTTCGAGCACGACCGGCTTGTCGGGAGCCGGGGTGACGAGCGCGGACGCGGTGTCGTGCAGGCCGTCGGTGGTGATCTCCCACTCGACGCCCGGCGCACGCAGCACGAACGGCTCCGAAGTGCCGAGCACCCGCAGGCCGTCGGGCTCGGCCACCAGCTTGACCGGGACGCCGCCGAACTCCGGCCGCGGCGCGAACACGATGGACGCGGTCGTCTCGCCACTGATCACGCGCACGATGTCGGTGCGGTGCGACGGGCTCTCCGGCTCGAGGTAGTCCGTGACGAGCAGCCGTGACCAGCGGGTCTCCACGGTCATGGTGTTCGGCAGATAGCGCTGGCCCAGCGGGAGGCCGTTGCGGTGCGGGGTGATCGAGAAGTGGCCCGCGCCGGTGCCGCCGAGCAGGTCGGCGAAGATCGCGGGCGCGTCGGCGCCGGGGTGGCACAGCCAGGTCAGCCGCGCGTCCGGGGTGACCAGCGCGACCGAGCGCTCGTTGGCGAGCATCGACAGCCGCTCGATCGGCGTCGCCTGCTCGCCGTAGAGCCAGTTGCGGCGCTCCTCGAGCATGAACGCGAGCACCATCGCCACGTCCATGGTGTCCGGGACCCGGTACGTGGCAAGGGATTCGCCGTCGCCGACCTTGATGCCGAGGTCCGGGCCCGACAGCCTGGCGAACGCCTTCTCGTCGGTGACGTCGTCGCCGAGGAAGATCGCGGCGGTCGCGCCGACCTGGTGGCGCAGCGTGTCGAGCGCGTTGCCCTTGTCCGTGGTGACCACGGAAAGCTCGACCACCTCCTTGCCGTCGGTGGTGGTCACCCCTTCCCATTTGGACGGTCCATTGTGGACCTTCGACAGCACGCGGCGGCCCGCCTCGTGCTCCGCGCGGCGGACGTGCACCGCGATCGAAGCCGGCTTGACCTCCAGCGAGACGCCCGGCACGTCGAGCACCAGGTCTTCCAGCTCGGCCTCGAGGCGCCGGTGCAGCTCACGGGCCTTGGCGTCGAGCGCCTTGATGAAGCCGATGTCGAACTCGGACCCGTGACTGCCCACGAGGTGCACCTCGGACGGCAGGCGGGAAAGTGTCGCCAGGTCACGCAGCGCGCGCCCGGAGATCACCGCGGTCGTCGTCTCGTGCAGCCCCGCGAGGGACCGCAGCGCGCCTACCGATTCGGGCAGCGGCCGGGCTTCGTCCGGGTTCGCCGTGATCGGAGCCAGCGTGCCGTCGTAGTCGCAGGCGACCAGCAGACGCGGAGTCCTGGCGATCTGGACGATCGCCCTCCGCAACTCGGCGGGCAGAGCCTCGGCGGTCAACACTCCTCCTCGGGGACTTGAAAAAGCTATGGGGACTGGGCGTTCATTCGACCGGTTCACTTCCGAGCGCTTCGAGGAACGAACGCGCCCAGCGGTCGACGTCATGGGTGAGGACTTGGCGACGCAGCGCGCGCATCCGGCGCCTGCCCTCGGCGGGGTCGAGCGTAATGGCAGCCAGCAGTGCGTTCTTCACCCCGTCCAGATCATGCGGGTTGACCAGGAACGCGCTGGTCAGCTCGGCGGCGGCGCCGGCGAACTCGGACAGCACCAGCGCGCCGCCGAGGTCATGCCTGCACGCCACGTACTCCTTACAGACCAGGTTCATCCCGTCACGCAAGGGCGTCACCACCATCACGTCGGCCGCCGAGAAGAACGCCGCGAGCTCCGTCCGGTCCACCGATTGGTGCAAATAGTGCACAACGGGATGACCGACCCTGGCGAACTCGCCGTTGATCCGGCCGACCATCTGCTCGATGTCCGCGCGCATCCGCTGATAATGCTCAACCCGCTCGCGGCTCGGGGTCGCCAGCTGGACGAATGTCACGTCCTCCGGCTTGACCCTGCCCTCGTGCAGCAGCTCGTGCAGCGCCTGAAGCCGCAGGTCGATGCCCTTCGTGTAGTCGAGCCGGTCGACGCCGAGCAGCACGGTCTTGGGATTTCCCAGGTCACGGCGCACCTGCGCGGCCCGGTCGGCCACCCCTTTTGTCCTGGCGAGTGTGTCAAGTCCGGCCGCGTCGATGGAGATCGGGAACGCGCCGACGCGCACCGTCCGGTCACCGACCTGGACCATGCCGGGCCTGGACCTGACGCCGACCGCGCCGCGGCTCGGCTCCAGCCCGATCAGCTGCCTGGCCAGCCACAGGAAGTTCTGCGCGCCGCCGGGCCGGTGGAAGCCGACCAGGTCGGCGCCGATCAGCCCGCGCACGATCTCCGCGCGCCACGGCAGCTGCATGAACAGCTCGACCGGCGGGAACGGGATGTGCAGGAAGAAGCCGATCCGCAGGTCGGGCCGCAGTTCGCGGAGCATGGTCGGCACCAGCTGCAGCTGGTAGTCCTGGATCCACACGATCGCGCCGTGCCCGGCGACCTTGGCGCTGGCCTCGGCGAACCGCCGGTTCACCTTGACGTAGCTGTCCCACCAGCTGCGATCGAACACCGGCCGCTCGACCACGTCGTGGTACAGCGGCCACAGCGAGGCATTGGAGAAACCCTCGTAGTAGTCACGGACCTCGTCCGAGGACAGGGTCACGGGGTGGAGCACGAGGCCGTCGTCCTCGAACTCGTTGACCTCCACATCGGGCACGCCCGGCCAGCCCACCCACGCGCCTTTGCGAGATCGCAGGAAGGGTTCGAGCGCCGAGACGAGCCCGCCGGGGCTCGCCGTCCAGCGCTGGGTTCCGTCGGAAGAACGTTCGAGGTCGACCGGCAGCCGGTTGGCCACCACGACGAACTCGGCGCCGGCCGGGTTGCCCGGCGCGGAACTGATCTGAGTCACTCCGGCTGCTCCCTCTTCGAGATCGCGGCTGAAAGAAAACCCTAGCGCGCCCGCGGCCCCTACCCCCGAAGTCAGGGGCTACTCCAGGCGCCGCTTCGACGGCCGCAGCGGCCCCGCCATCCGGGGCCCGGACAGCTTGCGCTCCAGCCTGCCGAGCCCGGTACGCACCGGCTGCGCCAGGTATTCACCGAGCACCACACCCGCTGCCAGGGCAAGTCCGATCGCGACGGCCGTCATCAGCGTGGAGATGTTGCCGCTGCGCTCGACGCCGATCTGGTACAGCCCGCGGTAGGTGGACAGACCGGGCAGCAGCGGAGTGATCCCGGACACGGCCACGACCAGCGGGGTGACCTTGAGCCGCCGCGCGAGCACGCCACCGCAGAAGCCGACCAGCGTCGCCGCGATCGCGGACGCGCTGATGTTGTCGATCATCGCCAGGGTGAGCGCGCCGTAGACGGCGGCGCCGATCGTGCCGGCCGCCGCGCCGACGAGCAGCGCACGCACGGTCGCGTAGGACGCCAGTGCGAAGCAGGCGGACGCGCCCGCGCCGCCGAGCACGACGATCGGCAGCTGCTGCGGGGTCGTCACGAGGTCCGCCGGCAGCGCGGTGCGTTGCAGCCCGAGCAACACGGCGATCTTCAGCCCGAGCACGACGCCCGCGATCAGCCCGGCACTCATCAGCACCGTCTCCGTGGTGCGCCCGGCCGCGGTCACGTTGAACCCGGTGATCGCGTCCTGCACCGCCGAGACGGTCGACAGCCCGGACAGGAGCACGGTGATCGCCGCCGCGATCACCAGCGTCGGCCGGTCGGTGGTGAGCAGCCCGGAGCTGACCGCGGCGATCGCGGCCAGTGTCGCGAGCAGGCCGCCGACCACCTGCTGGAAGAAGAACGGCAGCGCGTACCGGTTGAGCATCCTGCCGACCCGGTCGATCACCGCGCTGATCACCATGCCGACGACCGCGATGTCCAGCCCGCCGCCGAGCAGCAGGGTCACGAAGAACGCCACGCCACCCCAGGCCACGGTGGCCACCCAGCGCGGGTACGGGTGCGGCGCGCCGGTGATGTTCTGCAGCTCGATCTGCGCCTCCTCGGCGCTGACGTTGCCCCGGGTGATCTGCTGGACCAGCCGTTCCGTTTCGGACAGCCGCGTGTAGTCGAGCCCGCGCGAGCGGACCACGCGCAGCGCGGTCACCGGCGCGAGATCGGTGCCACGGTGGCAGGTCACGGTGATCGACGTGAAGATGACGTCCACTTCGCAGTACGGCAGCCCGAGCGCGGAGGTCAGCGCGAGGATGGTCGCGGTGACGTCCGAAGCGCCCGCGCCGCTGGACATCTGGACTTCACCGATGCGCAAGGAAAGGTCGAGCACGAAGTTCACGGTCGTGTCATCGGGAACCTGGGGGCCGAGCGCGGCTTCGGCGTCGCCGGAGGGCCGCTGCCCGGTCGGCGCTTCCAGAATCTGCCAGGCACGCCTGCGTACCGACCGCTTCGTGCGTTGATTGAGCTTGGCCATCTCCACCCCTTTCATCAGGTTTCCCGCTTGACCATCGACCGGTCGACCGTGAGCGTTGCAACACCGCGGACGTGTCTTCCGCCACTTGAGCAAGATCCCACTGACGGGTGTAAACAGTCGCCCGTCCGGCGGTCAGCGCGGGCGCCGACTGTCCACAATGGCCATTATCGGCCCGATTGGTACCGGTTCGAGTGCCTTGTCGTCATGCGCGCGCGAACCGGACTCACGGTGGTAATTGGCTGCAGGAGGCCAGTGTTGAGGAAGGCACTCGGGTTCGCGCTCGCGGTCGCCCTGGTAGGCGGCGGGACGGTCTTCGTCTCGTCCACGCCTCAGGCGGCCGCTGATCCGGCGGATGGAACTCTCAAGGTGCGCGTCATTCGTGACGTCAACGGTAACGGTTCCTACGAGGCCGCGCTCGAAGTCGGCGTCGCGGGCATCGGGGTGACCGTGACCGCGCCGACCGGGGCGACCGCCACCGGGACCACCGGAGCCGACGGCACGGTCACCGTCGACACCAAGGCGCTGCCCACCGGCAAGTACCGCGTGGACACCAAGATCCCGGACTCGATGTCCTACCTGAAGCCGGCGCCGGCCGGTAAGGGCCTGTCCACGCTGACCTCCTTCGCGGACGTGTCGGGTGGCAAGGCGGTCGAGCTGACGGTCGGTGTCTGGAACCCGTCGGACTACTGCCAGGCCAACCCGACGCTGATCACCGGCTGCCAGCGCGGCGCGCGCAAGCAGGACGGCAGCAGCAACCTCTCACCGGGCGCCCGCTCGCTGGTGACGTTCCCGTTCAACCAGCGCGGCACGGACTCCCCGAAGCAGCTCGCCAAGCAGGGCGATACCGGGACCGTCTACGGCATCGCCTACCGCAAGGACGACAAGCGCGTCTTCTCCGGCGCGTTCGCCAAGCGGCTCGCGGAGTACGGGCCGAAGGGCCAGGGCGCGATCTACGTGACCACGCCCGCCGGTGCCACCAGCCTGTTCGCCACGGTACCCAACGCGGGCACCACCGCGCACTCGATGAGCAAGGACTTCGACGGTCCGTTCTTCGGCGTGCCTGGCAAGCAGGCGCTCGGTGACCTCGACATCAGCGAAGACGGCAGCACTCTCTACGCCATCAACCTGAACGACAAGAAGCTGTACACCTTCGACGCGACCGGTGCCACGGCGGCCGCGCCCAAGGGTTCGTTCGCGATCCCGGCGACGGCCTGTGGCAACGCGGCCGACTGGCGTCCTGGCGCGCTCGGCGTGCGTGACGGCAAGGTCTACGTCGGTGGTGTCTGCTCGGCGCAGTCGTCGAAGAAGCGCTCGGACCTCAAGGCCGTCGTCATGACGTTCGACGGCGCCGCGTTCAGCGCCCCGGTGCTGACCAAGACGCTGGACTTCATCCGCGGCCAGGCCAAGGAGACCAGGGACAACTCGAACGTCTGGTACCCGTGGAGCGACGTCTGGGCCGACTCGGGTCAGCTGGACCTGCGGCACCAGACCTACCCGTCGCCGTTCCTGACCGACATCGGCATCGAGTCCAACGGCGACCTGGTGCTCGACTTCCGCGACCGGTACGGCGACCAGGGCGGGTACAAGATCCCGGCGCCGGACGGCAGCGGCGACACGTTCGAGACCATGTCCGGCGGTGACATCAACCGCGCCTGTCTCTCCGGAGGCACGTACGTCTGGGAAGGCACGGGTTCCTGCGCCAACAACCACAAGAACGACAACGGCGGCGGTCAGCCCGCGAACGTCGTCGAGTTCTACCCCGGTGAGTACTTCGCGAACAGCGCCGGGCTCGGCCAGCACCTCGAGACTTCGCAGGGCGCGCTCGCCATGGTGTACGGCGAGACCCGCATCCCCGCCATCGTGATGGACCCGACCAACGTGCGCTCGGGTGGTGTCGGCTGGTTCGACCGGACGACCGGTCTCATGCAGAACAAGGACCACACGAACTCCTACCGCATCGAAGACCTCGATTCCGAGGACAACGGTGAGCAGTGGGGCAAGGCGAACGGTCTCGCCGACCTCGAGGCGCTGTGTGACCTCGCGCCGGTGCAGATCGGTAACCGCGTCTGGTTCGACACCGACGCCGATGGTGTCCAGGACGGCGACGAGCCGCCGGTGCCGGGCGTCAAGGTGACCGCGACCCCGTGTGCGGGCGGCGCGGCGCTGCCGGTGAAGACCACCGACGCCAAGGGCGAGTACTACTTCGGCACGGCCGACGGTCTCAAGGCCGACACTTGCTACAACGTGAAGTTCGACTACGCGGCCGCCGACACGAGCAAGCTTCCCGGTGCTCCCGCGGCGGCGACGTTGAACTGGACCGCGAAGGAAGCGGGCGCCGACCGGTGCATCGATTCCAATGTGGACCCGGCGACCAGTCAGGCGCAGGTGACCGTCGGCAAGGCCGGTTCGGTCGACCACTGTGTCGACGGCGGCTTGACGGTCAAGCAGACCAACAAGCTCGGTGACTTCGTCTGGAATGACAAGAACGCCAACGGTTTGCAGGACCCGGACGAGCCGGGCGTGCCCGGGGTCAAGGTCACGCTGAAGGACGGCGCGGGCAAGGACCTGGGCAGCACCAACACCGGCCCTGACGGCAAGTACGTGTTCGACAAGCTGCCGGACGGCACCTACCAGGTGTGCTTCGACGTGGCGAACCTTCCGGACGCGGTCAAGGGCTACAAGCCGACCAAACCGGACGCCGGGGACGACACGAAGGACTCCGACGCCGACGCGACCGGGTGCACCAAGACGACGGTGCTCGGTCCGGACAAACGCGACGATCCGACGCTGGACCTGGGTCTGGTCGCGCCGACCAACAAGCTGGGCGACTTCGTCTGGAACGACAAGAACGCCAACGGTTTGCAGGACGACGGCGAGCCGGGTGTCCCGGGTGTCAAGGCGACGCTGAAGGACGGCGCCGGTGCGGTGAAGGGCACCACGACCACCGGTCCTGACGGCAAGTACCTCTTCGACAACCTGCCAGACGGCACGTATCAGGTGTGCTTCGACGTGGCGAACCTGCCCGACGCGGTGAAGGGCTATGTCCTCACCAAGGTCGACGCCGGCGACGACACGAAGGACTCCGACGCGGCGCTCGACACGGGCTGCACGAAGACGACCACGCTGGGCCCGGACAAGCGTGAAGACCTCACGCTCGACGCCGGTCTGGTCTCCGCGCAGAACAAGCTCGGCGACTACGTGTGGCTCGACACCAACTCCGACGGCGTCCAGGACGCCGATGAGAAGGGTGTCCCCGACGTCGTCGTGAAGCTGAAGGACGGCACGGGCAAGGAGCTGGGCACCACCAAGACGGGCCCGGACGGCAAGTACCTGTTCGACAAGCTGCCCGACGGCACGTACCAGGTCTGCTTCGACACGGTGAACCTGCCGGAAGCGGTCAAGGGCTACCAGCTGACCAAGGAAGGCGCGGGCTCGGACGACGGCAAGGACTCCGACGCCAGCCCGACCACCGGCTGCACGCCGACCACGGTGCTGGGCCCGGACAAGCGTGAAGACCTCACGCTCGACGCCGGTCTCGTCGCTCCGGTGGTGCCGAAGAACAAGCTCGGTGACTACGTCTGGATCGACACCAACCGCAACGGCCTGCAGGACGACGGCGAGCCGCCGGTCAACGGCGTCAAGGTGACGCTGAAGGACGGCACGGGCAAGGACCTCGGCACCACGACCACCGGCGCCGACGGCAAGTACGGCTTCGGTGACCTGCCGGACGGCACGTACCAGGTGTGCTTCGACATCGCGAACATGCCGGGCTACAAGTTCACCGCGCCGAACAAGGGCGACGTGGCCAAGGACTCCGACGCCGACCCGGCGACCGGCTGCTCCAAGACCACGACGCTGGGCGCGGACAAGCGTGAGGACATCACGCTGGACGCCGGCCTCGTGTCGCCGCTGAACAAGCTCGGCGACTACGTGTGGATCGACAAGAACCGCAACGGTCTGCAGGACGACGGCGAGCCGGGTGTCGAGGGCGTCACCGCGACGTTGAAGGACGGCACGGGCGCGGTCAAGGGCACCACCAAGACCGACGCGTCCGGGAAGTACGGCTTCGGCGATCTGCCCGACGGCACGTACCAGGTGTGCTTCGACGTGAAGAACCTGCCTGCCGCGGTCGCGGGTTACTCGCTGACCAAGGTCGACGCGGGTGACGACGCGAAGGACTCCGACGCGGACCTGACCACGGGCTGCACCAAGACCACGGTCCTGGGCCCGGACAAGCGTGAGGACCTCACGCTGGACGCCGGTCTGGTGTCGCCGTTGAACAAGCTCGGTGACTTCGTCTGGATCGACAAGAACGCCAACGGTTTGCAGGACGACGGCGAGCCGGGTGTCGAGGGCGTCAGCGCCGTTTTGAAGGACGGCGCGGGCAAGCAGCTCGGCAAGACCACGACCGACGCGTCCGGGAAGTACGGCTTCGGTGACCTGCCGGATGGCACCTACCAGGTGTGCTTCGACATGGCCGCCCTGCCTGCCGCGGTCGCGGGCTACACGTTGACCAAGGTCGACGCGGGTGACGACGCCAAGGACTCGGACGCCGACCCGGCGACCGGATGCACCAAGACGACTGTTCTGGGTCCGGACAAGCGTGAAGACCTCACGCTGGACGCGGGCCTGGTCGAGCCGGTCAAGCCGCTGAACAAGCTCGGCGACTTCGTCTGGATCGACAAGAACGCCAACGGCATCCAGGACGACGGCGAGCCCGGCGTCGAGGGTGTGACCGCGACGTTGAAGGACGGCACCGGCAAGGACTTGGGCACCACCAAGACCGACGCCGCGGGTAAGTACGGCTTCGGTGACCTGCCGGACGGCACTTACCAGGTGTGCTTCGACTTCGCGAACATGCCGGAGGCGGTCAAGGGCTACAGCCCGACCACGCCGAACCAGGGCGACCCCGCGAAGGACTCCGACGCGGACCCGTCGACCGGCTGCACCAAGACGACCGTGCTGGACGCGGACAAGCGTGAGGACCTCACGCTGGACGCGGGCCTGATCGCTCCGCCGCCGCCCGCGCTGAACAAGCTCGGCGACTACGTGTGGATCGACAAGAACAAGAACGGTCTGCAGGACGACGGCGAGCCCGGCGTCAAGGGCGTCGAGGTCGCGCTGAAGAACGCCGCCGGCGGGGAGGTCTCCACCACCCTGACCGACGACAACGGCAAGTACCTCTTCGACAAGCTGCCCGACGGCACGTACTCGGTGTGCTTCGACGTGAAGAACCTGCCCGCCGCGGTCGCGGGGTACACCCTGACCAAGGTCGACGCCGGCGACGACGCGAAGGACTCCGACGCGGCGCTCGACACGGGCTGCACCAAGACGACCGTGCTGGGTCCGGACAAGCGTGAGGACCTCACGCTCGACGCCGGTCTGATCGAGCCGGTCAAGGTGCTGAACAAGCTCGGCGACTACGTGTGGATCGACAAGAACGACAACGGTCTGCAGGACGACGGCGAGCCGGGTGTCGAAGGCGTCACCGCGACGCTGAAGGACGGCGCGGGCAAGGACTTGGGCACCACCAAGACCGACGCCTCGGGTAAGTACGGCTTCGGCGACCTGCCGGACGGTACGTACCAGGTGTGCTTCGACGTCAAGAACCTGCCTGCCGCGGTCGCGGGGTACACCCTGACCAAGGTCGACGCCGGTGACGACGCCAAGGACTCCGACGCCGACCTGACCACGGGCTGCACCAAGACGACGACGCTGGGCCCGGACAAGCGTGAAGACCTCACGCTGGACGCCGGTCTGGTCGCGCCGCCGGTCGGTGCGTTCAAGCTGGGCGACTTCGTCTGGATCGACAAGAACGCCAATGGCCTGCAGGACGACGGAGAGCCCGGTGTCCCGGGTGTCACCGCGGTGCTGAAGGACGGCGACGGCAAGGAGATCGGCTCGACGAAGACCGGGCCGGACGGCAAGTACCTGTTCGACAAGCTGCCGGACGGCACCTACCAGGTGTGCTTCGACATCGCGAACATGCCGGAGGCGGTCAAGGGCTACACCCTGACCAAGGTCGACGCGGGTGACGACGCCAAGGACTCCGACGCCGACCCGACGACCGGGTGCACCAAGCCGGTCAAGCTCGGCCCGGACAACCTGACGCTCGACGCCGGTCTGGTCGAGCCGGAGAAGCCGGTCTTCAAGATCGGTGACACGGTGTGGGTCGACACCAACGGCAACGGCCTGCAGGATCCGGGCGAGCCGGGTGTCAACGGCTTCACCGTCACCTTGAAGACCCCGGACGGCGACAAGAAGACGACCACCGACACCGACGGCAAGTACGTGTTCGCGAACCTGCCCGCGGGTGAGTACACGGTGTGCTTCGACTTCAAGAACATGCCGGAAGCGGTCAAGGGGTACACCCCGGCCAAGCCCGACGCCGGTGACGACGCGAAGGACTCGGACGCCGATCCGTCGACCGGATGCACGAAGCCGGTGAAGCTGGGTCCGGACAACCTGACCGTGGACGCCGGTCTGGTCCCGCCGGTCAAGCCGGAGCCGAACAAGATCGGTGACTTCGTCTGGAACGACAAGAACGGCAACGGGATCCAGGATCCCGACGAGCCGGGTGTTCCGGGTGTCGGTGTGGTGCTGAAGGACCCCGGCGGCAAGGAGGTCACCAAGACCACCACCGGCCCTGACGGCAAGTACCTGTTCCCGCAGGTTCCGGACGGCACGTACACGGTGTGCTTCGACATCAAGAACATGCCCGAGGCCGTGAAGGGGTACATCCCGACCGACCCGGGTAAGGGCGACGCGGGCAAGGACTCCGACGCCGATCCGTCGACCGGGTGCTCCAAGCCGGTCACGGTGGGCCCGAACAAGCGCGAAGACCTCACCATCGACCTCGGTGTGGTCAAGCCGACCAACAAGATCGGTGACTTCGTGTGGCTGGACAAGAACGACAACGGCATCCAGGACCCGGGCGAGCCCGGCGTCAAGGACGTCACCGTGGTTCTTAAGGACAAGGACGGCAAGGAGATCTCGAAGACCACCACCGGTCCTGACGGCAAGTACTTGTTCCCCAAGCTGCCCGACGGCACGTACATGGTGTGCTTCGACATCAAGAACCTGCCAGGGGAGTACAAGGAGTACGGACTGACCGCGCCGAACCGTGGCGAGGCCGGGAAGAACTCCGCAGCCGACCAGTCCACCGGCTGCACCAAGACCGTGACGCTCGGCCCGGACAAGCGTGAAGACCTCACGCTGGACGCAGGACTGCTCGGCGGTCACGAGGAACCGCAAGCACCCGGCACCCCGGGTAACCCGAAGGGGCCGCTGGCGAAGACCGGCTTCAACGCCGTCCTTCCGCTGGGCATCGGCTCCCTGATCCTGCTCGCGGGTATCGCCTTCCTGGTGGTGGCGGCCCGCCGCCGCAAGGAGGACAGCTAAAGGGCTCGTGCGCGTTGCGGGCGGTTCTAACCGCCCGCAACGCGCACAACCCCAGCTAGCCCAAACCAAAGGGGTCGTGAGTGTTTAGGCCGGTTAGAACCGGCCATACCACTCACGACCCCATTTGTGTCAGTGCCGCAAGGTAAGCTGGATACCGGGGGCCGCGGCCCGCCCTCAGCGTTCTCAGGCCCCCAGCGCCCGCTCGGCCGTGAACCCCGGCAGCACGTAGAAAGCCGCCGAGGCCGTGGTCGTCGCGAAGCGCAGCAGCGCGTCCCCGTCCGCCATCCGGTACGCCGTGTTGACGAAGGTCCGCAGTTCACGCTGGAACGAGATGAACAGCAGCCCGCGGTCGTCGCCGCCGTTGTCGTAGTTGTACGACCGCCGCAGCATGGTCGGCACCCCCGCCGACATCGGATGCGCCCAGCGCACATGCGCGTCGGCCGGGATCAGGTACTGCCCGTCCGGGCTCTTCGCGCCCAGGTCGACCTCGTCACCACCCGAGAGCGGACGGCCGTCTTCCTTGCGCCGCCCGAAAACCCGCTCCTGCTCGGCGACCGGCCGCGCGAGGAAGTCCGCGACCCGCAACCGCATCCGCCGCACCACGGCGATCGTCCCGCCGCCGTCGAGCCAGACCTCCCGCGCCGGCTCGGTCGGCCCGACGATGCCGTCGACGAACCCGAGCATGTTCCGCGCCGGTCCGGCCGAAGTGGACGGTCCGCGAAACGCGTTCTGGCGCCACCTCAACGTTCCCCGGCCGAGCACTCCCGAAGTCAGCGATACCGCGAGCGGGTCGTCCCCGCACACCTGCACCAGCAGATCCCCGCCACGCGCGGACGGCGGCACCTGGTCACCGGGGAACTCCGGCAGCTCGCCGACCGCGGAAGCCAGCCGCGGACCGAGCCCGATCGTCACCGTGAGGTCGTCCAGTGGCATCCCGGCCAGCGCCGGATTCCGCCGCAGCGAGCCGATTTCCTTGCCGAGCGCGGCGAGGTCCAGGTCCGCGACGTCCCACACCGAGACGTCGCAATGCCGTTGCGCGGGCGTGACGACACCCGCCTGGTGCGCACCGTACGGGTCCACGACGGTGGAGGCCGACGGCGCGGCGGCGCACCCGGCGGCGAGCGCCGCGGTTCCCGCTCCGAGCAGCAGGTGACGCCGCGAGATCGCATTCACATTCGTATTCTGCACACCGCTTCGGCGCTACCCAACCGGGCGACGGGAAATCCCTATTTCGGGTGACACTGCTGGCCGAGATGGCGGCTTTGGCGTAGCGAAGACCTACTGTCCTTGCTCGTGCGTCGCAAACTTTGCCTGGTGCTGGCCCTCGTGCTGAGCACCGTCTCCTGTGCAGGCACCCAGGTGCGCCCCGACTCCGGCACGATCCGGGTGCCGCAGAACGCGAAGACCATCACCGAGGCCGTCGACGCCGCCCGCGACGGTGACCTCATCCTGGTCGATCCGGGCGTGTACAAGGAATCCGTCCGCATCAAGGCCCCCAACGTGACCCTGCGCGGCACGAAACGCGGCGGCGTGGTCATCGACGGCGAGGTCCGCCGCGCGAACGGCATCGTGGTCACCGCGGCGGGCGTCAGCGTCGAGAACCTGACCGTGCGCAACCACACGCTCAACGGCGTCCTGTTCACCGGGCTCAGCGACGGCAACGGCGGGCTCGCCAGGGGCAGCGACGGCTACCACAAGCTCGACCCGAACGCTTTCCCGCCACTGCAAGGTTTCCGTGTCTCCTACGTGACCGCGTCCAACAACGCGCTCTACGGCATTTACGCCTTCGACGCCCAGCATGGCGTCATCGAGGACAGCTACGCATCCGGCAGCGCCGACTCCGGGTTCTACGTCGGCCAGTGCAAGCCGTGCGACATCGTCGTCCGCCGCAACGTCGCCGAGCGTAACGCCGTCGGGTACGAGGGCACCAACGCCTCGGGTGACATGTTCGTGCTGGGCAACAGGTTCTCGGGCAACCGTGTCGGCCTGACGTCCAATTCGGACTATCAGGAAGCGTTCGTGCCGCAGGAAAACGCGACCATCGCCGGAAACCTCGTCACCCACAACGCCGAACCCGCGTCGCCCGCACAGGCCGATGGCGCGTTCGGACTGGGCGTCGGCCTCGCGGGCGGACGCGGGAACACGGTGCTGCGTAACCGAATCAGCGCCAACCCCTCGACCGGTCTCGCACTCGGGTCCAGCGAAGACCTCCCGCCGCAGGGCAACAAGGTCCAGGGAAACGTGATCACCGGCAACGGTGTCGACTTCGCCTACACCGCGTCCACACGTTCTCCTGGCGCCGACAACTGCCTACAGGACAATGAAATCGGCTCGCTGAGGCCCGAAGACCTCAAGTCCTGCGCCACCGGCCCGGGCGTTCCACTGCCGAAGGTCGCCGCCCCGCGTGGCGTGCCGTTCACCGAGGTCGCCCCGCCACCGGCCCAGCCCGATCTGCCGAACGCCGCGACCGCGCCACCGAACCCCGCGCGCGGCCTCCCGGGCAGGTTCGACCTCGCCGCGGTGCTGCTGCCGCCCGAAGACCTGTTCGCCGACCGATCGGCGGTCCGCTCATGAAGCGCGCCATCGCGCTGGTCGCGCTCCTGCTGGCCGGCTGCGCCGACGCGCCGCAGCCCCGCTCACTGTCCACAGGGGAGGCCGAACGGCTCGCGCTGGTCCGGTTCACCAACTACACGGCCAAAAGTGCCAAGTTCCTCGCGGACATCCCCAGCCCAGGCGGCAAGCTGCTGCTGACCGGGCGAGTCGATTTCGTCGACCACCTCGGCTACGCGGCGATGCGCACCGAGGGCCGCGACGACCCGGCCAGCGCGGGCCTGCTGCAGTGGAACCTCAGCAGGCTGGCGTACCTGACGAACCCGGCCACCGAGCCCGTCGACCCGCCGCCGGACGGTGATTGGCAGATCAGGCCGTTCCAGGAGGCCGGTTCCGAGATCGACGGTGCGCTGCGGCTGCTGGTCAACCTGGCGGCCGACCGCCCGGACAACGCCCAGCTGCTGCAGCAGAGTTCGGCGCGCTGGCTGCGTAAGGACAACGTCGGCGGCGTCGGCGTCGACGTGCTCGAAGGCCCGCAGCAGGCAGGCAAAACCCCGTCGGCGGACGGAGCCCGCGTCCGGTATTGGGTGGACGCGGACGGCCGGTTGAAGCGTATCGAAGCGCGGCTCGGCGATCAGCGTGAGTTCGCGAAATTTGACATTTTGGGCACCGCTCCGGCGGTTGCCGTGATCCCGCCGCTGGCCCCATGATCGAGCGCTATGGGGAATTCATCTTTGAGCCGACGCACCGTCCTGCTCGCCGCCGGAGCCACGGTCGCCGTCGCACTGCCAGGTAAGGCCAACGCCGAAACGCCCGCTTTCGCACACGGTGTAGCTTCGGGTGATCCGCTCCCGGATTCCGTGCTGCTGTGGACCCGGCTCACGCCGAGCGCCGACGCGACGCCGGGCTCCGGCCTCGGCCCGTCCGCCGAGGTCGGCTGGGAGGTCGCCGCCGACGCGGGCTTCCGCCGGGTCGTCGCCTGCGGCCGGGTCTGCACCGGACCCGACCGCGACCACACGGTCAAGGTCAGCGCCGACGGCCTGCGCCCGAGCACCGGCTACTTCTACCGCTTCACCTTCCGCGGCCAGTCCTCGCCGGTCGGCCGCACCCGCACCGCGCCCCGGCACAACGCCGCCGTCGACCGCCTGCGCTTCGGCTTCGTGTCCTGCGCGAACTGGCACGTCGGCTACTTCGGCGCCTACCGCTACCTCGCCGAGCGCGAGGACCTCGACGCAGTCATCCACCTCGGCGACTACATCTACGAGATGGCGGGCGACGCGACGGCGTTGCGCCAGAGCCTGCCGCCCCACGAGCTCGAGACGCTCGCCGACTATCGCCAGCGCCACGCGCTGTACAAGACGGACCCGCACGTCCAGCGCATGCACGCCCGGCACCCGATGATCGCCACCTGGGACGACCACGAAGCCGCCGACAACGCCTGGTCAGGCGGGTCGACCTCCCACGACCCCGCGACCGAGGGCGACTGGGCCGTCCGCAAGGCCGCCGCGCACCGCGCCTACTTCGAGTGGATGCCGGTCCGCAACGCGGGCGAGCGCCTCTACCGCCGCCTGCGCTTCGGCAAGCTCGCCGACCTGACGATGCTCGACCTGCGCAGCTACCGCACCGAGCAGCCGAAGGCGCCCGGCGACAACCCCGAGGGCACCATCCTCGGCGCCGAGCAGCGCGAATGGTTCATCGACGGTCTCGTGCACAGCCACGCGACCTGGCGCCTGGTCGGCAACTCGGTGATGATCAGCCCGCTCAAGCTGCCCGCACTGCCCGATCCACGCGCCGCCACCGCACTGCACACCTTGCTCGCCGACCAGCCGCGGCTGCCGACCGCCGACACGGACATCTGGGACGGCTACCTCGCCGACCGCACCCGGGTACTGAACACGCTCGACGCGCACGGCATCACCGACACGGTCTTCCTGACCGGCGACATCCACACCTCATGGGCCAGCAACGTCCCGCTCGACTCCGGCCGCTCGGTGGCCACCGAGTTCGTCTGCACCTCGGTCACCTCGGACAACTTCGACGAGCTGTTCAAGGTCCCGCCGCGCACGGTCTCACTCGCCATCGAAGCCGAGCTCCGCAAGCTCAACCCGCACGTCCAGTACGTGGAGCTCGACTCACACGGACCCTGCGTGCTCGAGGTGACACCCGCCGCGACCCAAGTGGACTGGTACTACCTGCTCGACAAGAAGAACCCGGACTCGGCGCTGCGCCACGGCGCGTCCTACAAGACCTTGCTCGGAGACGCCCACGTCCAGGCGACAACACCCCTCGATATACTGGATGCGATCACGCCGGTATAGCTCAGTTGGTAGAGCACCTGTCTTGTAAACAGGAGGTCAGGGGTTCGAGGCCCCTTGCCGGCTCCGCTTACGGGTGGCCTGTGCCTGCGGAAGGCGCAGGCCATTGTGCGCTCCGCGTGTCTTGTGGGGGTCGAACCCCCACACCCCCGCCGGGGGCTGCGCCCCCGGACCCCGCAGCCGGTGGGTCGCCCTGCTGGATGAAGCTTGCTCGGCGAGACGCTTGAGCAACACCGGGGCTTCGTCCACATACGAAGCACCCGGAGAGTCCACATACGAAGCGCTCCCGCATCGCCACGATGCGGGAGCTCTTTGCTACCAGCGCTTGCGCTTGGCCGGCTTGGTGTCCTCGTGAGGCGTGAAGCTCGGCCACTCGCCGGCGCCGCCCAGCAGGTCGTCCAGGGTCACCGGGGCCTTGCGGCCCCTGGCCTGCTGATCGTTTTGCGCTCGTGTGGGTGACTCTTCGTCTGGCTTTTCGCCGAGACCTGCCTGTACAGTCACGGACGTTCTCTACCTTTCTGGTTAACCGCAAAGAGGCAGTGGACAATCACGCGGCCCTCTGTGTCAGCAGGGGGCCGCGTACTGCGTTCCCCGGGGTAAAGGCGCTACCCCGATCAGCCCATGATGGCGAAGATCGTCCTATGCCAAGCGAATAAGTGATGGGTTCAGCGGCGAGCGGTACGCCTCGGTCGTTAAACGGCCGGGTGAGGTTCGTTGGTAACGGATTGTCACACCGGGGTCTCGGTGGCTGAACCACGTTCAACGGCGCTGCTTCGCACTTCCGGGCAGCCGGTCGCCTGCTCGGCGGTACCCGATCGGCCGGACTCGTCGCAGCTCAGGATGGGTGCGGACGGGCGTCGGAGTGGTGTTGTGCCGGGCCGATCACGGGTATTCGATCGAGGGGCCGAAATATCTTAACCCGCCCGAGTGGCCGGGCAAGATGCTCACTATCCGTTCACCCGATCGAGTGACGCGAGTGCCCGTTTCGACCGGATACCCACCCTGGGTCGTACCGCCGCCACGGACGTGCCATAGCGATTCCGGCGCAATTAAGAATCGCGTTCGCATAACAACGGGAAAGCAATTCGAAAAATGAATCCGCCCGGCCAGGTAAATAATTGACCTGCCCGCGTGTTTCATGGTTGCCGGGGCCGTCGTCGTTGCCCCTTGTGAGTGATCTCGCACGGATGTAACGAGGGGTCCCCCTCTGGCGATCACCTGACCAGGTGCGCATCCAGGTGAGATGGCTACAGGTGGCCACGGATCCTGGGTAGAGTGTCACCTAGAAGGGGTGTGTTGGGTTAGAGGGTGACACCGGTTCCTGGGGTGACAAAGAGCCAGGTGTTCCTCACAATTCGTTAGCTCTTCTTCGGTGCTGGGTGAATACGTTTTTGCTCAATCGATTCGAATCCTTACTAGGAGCTTGGCTGTGACGACGACGCTCAGTTTCATCGCGCACCAGGACGACGACCTGCTCTTCATGAACCCGGATATCGCCTCGGACATCCAGGCGGGCTCCGAGGTCTGGGTCGTCTACCTGACCGCGGGTGACGTGGGGCCGCCCGACGCCGCACATCCCAACCGCAAGGTCTGGGGCGCCGACTACGCGGACCTGCGTATCCAGGGCGTGCGCGACGCTTATGCCCGCGCGGCGAAGGTCGCGAACTCCTGGGAGTACGCGCCGATCTGGGTCGACGGCAGGCAGATCGCGACCAACACGCTGAACGGCGTCAACCTGCGACTGGTGTTCCTCTACATCCACGCGGCCGAGGGCGCCGACAAGGGCGATCTCTACCGGATGCTGGCCAACCCGTCGTTCGTGGCCAACCCGATCGACGGCAGGCCCGGCTACACCAAGGCCCAGTTCCAGTCGATGCTGCACGCGCTGATCGTCAGGGCCGACCCCGACTTCATCCGCACCCAGAGCACCATCGGCCACCGCATGCGCAGGCCGGACAACACCGTCGACCACATCGACCACACCGCGGCCGCGATCCTCACCGCGAACGCGTGCGTCGACGCCAACAACAACACGCTGGTCCGCCGCGACGAGTACCACTGCTACTGCATCCAGGACTGGGAAGACAACGTCTGGGGCTACTGGCGGGACGAGAAGACCGCCATCTGGTCCAAGTACCTGCCGCACGACCCGGAGCTCGGCCCGAGCTCGTGGTTCGAGGTGATGGGGAAGCAGTACCGGCCCACGGACCGCATCTTCGAGCCCGGCACACCTTGGACGCCGCCGCCCGACTATGTGAGCTACTGGGCGTGACGAATCGCGCAGGGTCCCCTCACGATTCGGCTCAGCTTCTTGAGTATCGAGGGGATTCTGCTTTCACTTGTCGAAACAACTCCTGCGGGCCCTGGTAACCCGTCGGATTCAGCCGCTTACTAGGAGCTTGGCCGTGTCGAAGACGATCAGTTTCATCGCACACCAGGACGACGACCTCCTTTTTATGAACCCGGACATCGCCTCTGATGTCCAAGCGGGCTGGGAAGTGTGGATCGTCTATTTGACCGCGGGTGAGGTCGGGTACAAGCCGGGCCGCACGCATTGGGGAATGGATTACGCGGACCTGCGTATCCAGGGCGCGCGTGCCGCGTACGCCCGCGCGGCCAAAGTGGCCAACTCCTGGGAGTACGAGCCGCGCACGTTCGCCGGGCGCCAGCTCGCGACCAACCGTCTCAACGGGACGAACGTGCACCTCGTGTTCACCTTCATCCACGCGGCCGAGGGCGCCGACAACGGCGATCTCTACCGGATGCTGCACAACTCGTCATTCGTCGCCAAGCCGATCGACGGCAGGCCGGGTTACACGAAGTCCCAGTTCCAGGCGATGCTCAAGTCGATCATCACCACGGTGAACCCGGACTTCATCCGCACGCAGAGCACGATCGGGCACCGGGAGATCGACTCGAACGGCAACCCCGACCACATCGATCACATCTCGGGCGCCATCCTCACGGCCAACGCCGCGGTCACCACCGACAAGAAGACGCTGGTCCGGCGGGATGAGTACCAGAACTACATCATCGCCGAATACGAAGAGAACGTCTGGGGCTACTGGCGCGACGAGAAGAGCGCCATCTGGGACCAGTACTGGCCGAAGGACCCGGAGCTGCAGCCGTGGTCGTGGCAGAACGTCATGGGCAGGCAATACCGGCCGGAGGGGCGGATCTTCTTCCCCGGCACGCCGTGGGTGCCGCCGAGCGACTTCTGACACCTGCCGAAAGCGGGATGCCCCTGGACCAGGGGCATCCCGCTTTTCACTGCGCGACGCCGGCCAGCAGCCAGCGGGTGACCGGGATTTCGAACAGCACCCTGCCGATGCCTTCGTACGGTTTCCCGATGTCCCAGCCGTCGTACTTCGCGGCGAACGCGGCGACGATCCGCGCCGGGAAACCGGTGGTGTGAATCGTCGCGGCTCCCTCCGCGACGACGGGCGCCAAGCCGTCCTCCAGTGCCAGCGAGACCCGCGGATCCCGCCTGATGTTGCGGTATTTGACGCTGTGCTCCAGTACGCAGACCCACCAGGCGGTGTCGTACACGAACCACACGGGGGTCAGATGCGGTGACCCGTCCGGCCGTGAGGTGCACAGCCAGGCGTTGTCTTCGCGGTCCAATCGCTTCAGCACGGCTTCGTCCACGGCCGTGATCCTGCAACCTCCAGCGGACTCGAGGTCAACCCTCGAGGAAGACGATCCGTTCCGGTTCGGTGTTGAGCTTGAGCGTCTGGCGCCGCACCTCGACCAGCGTCGCGAACTCCGTCGAGTGACCTTCGGGGACGGTGAACAGCCGGTCGTCGCGGGTGTCGACGTACTCGTGGAACCCGGCGAGCGAGACGCCGCCCGTCTCGTCGAGTCCGAGATAGTCGACCAGGCGGCGGAACAGTTTCGGCATGATCACCTGGGTGTCGCTCAGCTGTTTGCGGCTGCGGAGCCGGAAACCCGCATTCGTCGAGTCATCCGCCCAAAGCCCCGATCCCGCTTCTCGCGCGGCGATGGCCGCGTCCGACAAGGCCTGGCGCAGGTCGACGAAAAGAAGCGAATAGAAAGTGGGGTAGACCAGTCCTTCATTCGTCAGCACGTAGTTCGCCGACGACTTCAGTCCCTTCGCGTCGAGGTACACCGTGCTGCCGTCGACAGAGCGGCCCGGCCGCTGACCGGGGAACGCGAAGGCGACCGCGCGGCCGTATTTGTCGGCGAACTTGGTGAGGATATGACCGGACACCTGGTCCGGCGTCGACGAGGTGACGATGCCCCGTTCGTTGCGCACGACCCTGGTGAAACCCAAGTAGGACAAGAGTCTTTCCGCGGCCGCACCACCCCATTCCGGAGGCTGGTGCCACATTCCGCCGTGATTCTGCGCTTGGTAGTGGGTTTCCAGCGCGTCGATCGCGTCGAGCCGCAACTGCATTCCGCCGCGCGCGTTCAGCCGGACTTTCATGTCCTTCGGTATCGCCGACGGATCATCCGGATAAAAACGTACCGAGTCCCCATCGGGAGAGGCACCGACGATCTGGAACGTTCCTTTGAGCAATGTGAGTGGCATGAATCCACGGTAAGTCGGCCATCGCGGAAGCCAAGGCGATATTCATCCGTCTGGCCCAGTCACAAATTGGTGACTGGGCCAGATCGATGATCAATCGCCGCGAGATCGTCAGCCGAACGCGACCGAAGAGATCTCGTTGTCGAAACCGATGGTCGCGAGATCGAGCACGTCACCGGAAACGACGGCCGAGCGGCCGGTGCAGTTCGCGCCAGACCAGATCTTGATGGTGCCGCTCGCCGACAGGGACGAGGCGACGTCGTCGCGGAAGACGTTCTGGCAGCCCGTTCCGGCGAGTCCCTGCGCGGCGCCGTTTTCGCTGAAGTTCTTGTCGTCGAACAGGATCACGCTGCCGGACGACTTGCCTTTCGGTGCCGCGAAAGCCTGCGCCTGCGCGCCGAGGACGATCGCGGTGGCCGCGACGCCCGCGGCGATGGCGACGAGAGACTTCTTCATGGTGGAACTCCTCCGTGTGTGTGGTTTCGCGGCGGACACCACACACACGGAGGAAGATCCTCATCGGATCAACGCTGTGAGCCGGGTCACTAACTCGGGATCATGAACGACAGGATCGTCGCCTGGAGCAGGGAGATCACGCCGACCACCGCGGTCAGCGCGATCGACCAGAAGAAGGTCTGCCGCAGCAATGAGCCTTCCTTGCCGCTCTGGCCGATGGCCGTCGCGCCGATGGAGAGGTTCTGCGGCGAGATCATCTTGCCCATCACGCCACCGGAGGTGTTGGTGGCGCCGGCGAGCACCGGGTCGATGTGCAGCTGCTGCGCCGAGATGACCTGCATCGGCCCGAACAGGCTGTTCGTCGACGCGTCCGAACCGGTGAGGAACACGCCGAGCCAGCCGATGTAGGCCGAGAACAGCGGGAACAGCACGCCGGTCGTGGCGAGCGCGAGGCCGAGTGTCTGCGTCGCGCCCGAGTAGTTCATCACGAAGGCGATCGCCAGGATCATGAAGATCGTGGCCAGCGCCCAGCGCATCTGGAACAGCGTCTTGCGATAGGTCCGCACCAGAAGACCCGGCCCGGCGCCCATCGCGAATCCCGCGATGATGGCCGCGGTCAGCGCGACCGTGCCCGGCGAGAACAGGAAGTCCACTGTCAGTTTCGCCGCGTACGGGGTGTTCTTCGGGGTGATCGGCGCGTGCTGGATCACCTGGTTGTGCAATCCCGGCCAAGCGAACACCCAGTCGGCCTTGTGCAGCAGCTTCGACAGATCCAGCCACGTGGGCAGGTTCTTGAAGATGGTGCCGATCCGGGAAAGGAAGATCGCCAGGATCAGGATGATGTACGGCATCCAGGCATACAGGGCGCCGCGTTCGGCCTTGGCGGCTCCGACGCTGTGTCCTGAATGCGCTTTCACGGGCTCCTCGCCATCGAACCGCCAGACCGTCTTGGGCTGCCAGAACCGGGTGAGGATCCACAGCGCCGCCATCGCGGCCAGCGCCGCGAGCACGTCGACCAGGCTCGCGCTGATGAAGTTCGACGCCACGAACTGCATGGCGGCGAACGCCAGCCCGGCGGTGAGCACGGCAGGCCAGACCTCGACCATCCGCTTCCACCCGGCGAGCACCACGACCAGGAACGCCGGGACGATCAACGCCAGCAGCGGCAGCTGACGGCCGACCATCGCGGAGTACAGCTCGGTCGCCCGCTCCGGTGACTTGCCGATGATCGGCGCGGTCAGCCTGCCCAGCACGATCAGCGGATTGCCGAGCCCGCCGAACGCCACCGGCGCGGTGTTCGCCAGCAAGGCCAGCACGACCGCCTTCACCGGCGGGAACCCGAGTGCGGCCATCATCGCGGCGGTGATCGCGATCGGCGAGCCGCCGCCCGCGATGCCCTCGAGCAGCGCGCCGAAGCTGAACGCGATCAGCAGTGCCTGCAACCGCCGGTCCTCACTGAACCCGGCGAGCACCGCCTTGATGCTGTCGAACCGTCCGGTCGCGACGGTCACATTGTGGAAATAGACCGCGTGGAAGGCGATCCAGGCGACCGACCACACGCCGAACACCAGGCCCATCGCCGCCGAATCGAACGCGAGCCCGATCGGCATCTTGTACAGCAGCAACGCCATGCCCAGTGCGGTGATCAACGCCAATGCCGCCGACAGGTGCGCCGACCGGCGTAGCACGCCGAGCGACACCAGCAGCACGATGATCGGCAGCGCCGCCAGCAGTGCGGAGATCCACAGTCCGCCCGCCGGTTGATAATCCTGGACCCAGCCCACGATCAACCCCTTTGTCTCGCAGGACGACGGCCTTTACCGTCGTTTTTTGTGCTGGTTCGGCTACACGGAGACCGGGACATGCCCCAATCGCCGTGAGAGCTCGGCGGCGCCGGCGGCGACAGTCGCGCCGAGCTCTTCGATCCGCCGGAGCACGCGTGACGCGGGCCCGGCGATACTGATCGCGGCCACCGGCTGCCCCGAGTGGTCGCGCACCGCGGCTGCCACGCAGCCGACGTCCGGTTCGTTCTCCACCTCGTCGACCGCCCAGCCGCGCCGGTTGGTCGTGGCCAGCTCGGCGAGCAGGTGGGCGTGGTTGACGATCGTGTTGCTGGTCAGGCTTTCCAGCGTCATCCGGCGGACCCGGTCGACCCGGTCCATCTCGGGCAGCGCGGCCAGCCAGGCCTTGCCGAGCGAGGTCGCGTGCTGGGGCCGTCGCGTGCCGAGGCGGCAGGCGAGCGTGACGGCGTTGGCGCTGCGCTCGGTCGCGACGTAGACCATCGCGTCGTTGTCCGGCACCGCGAGATAGGTCGTCTCGCCGGAGCGCTCGGCGAGCGCGGCCAGATAACGCGGGGCGCACCGGTGCAGATCGGTGGCCGACATGGCGCGGACCCCGAGCTCGACCAGTTTCGTGCCCAGCCGGATCCGGCCGGTCACGTGATCGGCTTCGAGATAGTCGAGATTCTTCAACGTGCCGACGATGCGGTACGCGGCGCTGCGCGAAAGGCCCAGTTGCCTGGCTATCGCGTTCGTGGAAATCTCCTGGCATTGACCGACGTGCTCGAGCACGGCGAGGCCGCGTTCGAGGGTGCCGCTGGTTTCCAGGCCGCGTTGCTCGGTGTTCAGGACCGTGCCCTCCATCGATCTAACACCTCACCTTTCTTTTTGTAATCCCGTTCAGCGGTAACCATTTCCGCTAGGCGGGGTTGAAAAGTAACACCTCCGACCTTTGGGGGGAAGATGTCGGGCCGAATGGACCGCCGGGTGCGAGTGGTCCTGGTCTGAATGGTTGAACCTCTGACCAATTCTCGACGTGATCTTGTGGTGCCGTGTTCTCAGCGTTACAACCGCTGGGCCGTGTGGGGGAGGCCTTTTGGCGGGCCGTCAGTTACCGGCCGTGGAACAGTTCCTGAACTCGGTCATCGACCGACTTCCGTCGCTGGACTTGATCGAATCAGCATGGTGATCCTGGGCGGCGTGGCGACAAGTGGCACCTTGCGCGGCAGTGCCGCGTCCGTCGAGCAGGGAGAGTCGATCACTTTCACCTACTCGACGCCGAGCGAAACCGTGACTCCGAAGAACTGGGTCGGCATCTATGGCGATCCCGGAAATGGTCCGGTTGAACAGAAATACGTAGGACCTTCGATCCTTTGGCAGTATGTCACCTTGGCGTCCGGGACGGTCACTTTCAGCAGTGGTTCGCTCGCGGCTGGTGACTATTCGGCATTTTATCTTTTGAACGACGGCTACACCTGGCTCGCGGATCCGGTGAAGTTCACCGTGCGCCCGACGCCGCGGACCGATCCGCCGGTGTTCCGGTCGGCGTTCGGCCGTGCCGGTGGCGGCCCCGGCCAGTTCTCGCGGCCTGCCGGGCTCGCGGTCGACCGGATCGGCCAGGTGTGGGTGGCCGACACCGGGAACGACCGCGTGCAGGGTTTCAACCGCGACGGCAAGCTCGTCCGCGTGCTCGCCGGGCGGCTCAAGGCGCCCGAAGCGGTCGCGGTCGACAGTGCCGGCAACGTCTTCGTGGCGGACACCGGGAACAACCGGGTCGCCGAGTACTCGTGGTGGGGCGGTTTCGTCCGCGAATTCGGCGCAGGGGTGCTGGAGAACCCGCGCGGGGTGGCGGTCGACGCGCAGGGCACGGTGTACGTGTCCGACACCGGGCACCAGCGGGTCGCGCGGTTCAACGGGCAGACCGGGGCGCAGCTCGCGCCGATCACGGAGAAGATGAGCTCGCCGCAGGGCATCACGGTCGACGCGGCGGGCGACATCTGGGTCACCCAGAACGGCAGGCTCGCCAACGGCGACGTCGCGGTCGTGCGCTACTCGCGGGACGGCAAGGTGACCGGCTCGCTCGGCTACGGCCAGAGCAGCGAGTTCGGCGGACTGTCCAATCCGGCCGGTGTCGCGATCGACGCCGGTGGCAACGCGTTCGTCACGCAGCCCGATTTCGGCTGGGTTTCCCAGTTCCGCACCGCCGGGCCGTTCCGCGCCGAGTTCGGTGTGGACGGTCAGGGCGCGCTGCGCTTCCCGCAGGGCATCGCGGTCGACGCGCAGGGCCGGATCTTCGTCGCCGATACCGGGAACAGCCGGATCGTCCACTTTGGAGTCGTCAAGTGACCGAACCGGAACTCACCCGCCGCCGGGTACTCGGCGCCGCCGCCGCTGCCGCGCTGGGCTCCGTGGTGCTGCCGCCCAACGTTCGCAAGGCGTTGGCCGACACGTCCTCGGTGCGGCCAGGGCGGCTGCAGGACATCAAGCACTTCGTCATCCTGATGCAGGAGAACCGCAGCTTCGACCACTACTTCGGCAAGCTCGCCGGCGTGCGCGGCTTCGCCGACCCGGCCGCGATGAAGCTGCCGAACGGCTACTCGGTGTTCCAGCAGCCGTATTCGGGCCATCCGGACGGCTACCTGCTGCCGTTCCGGTACAACACCGGCAAGACCAGCGCGCAGGCCACGCCCGGCCTGCCGCACAACTGGTCGGATCAGCACGCCGCGTGGAACAACGGGAAGATGGACAACTGGATCCCGGCCAAGGGCGCCAAGACCATGGCGTACTACGACCGCGAGGACATCCCGTTCCACTTCGCGCTGGCCGAGGCGTTCACCGTCTGCGACAACTACCACTGCTCGGTGCTCGGGCCGACGAACCCGAACCGGCTGTACATGTGGACCGGCTGGATCGACCCGCACGGCACCGCGGGCGGCCCTGCCAACACGAACTACATGTCTTCGGACAATCCGGTGCTGACGTGGAAGACCTACCCCGAGCGGCTCACCGACGCCGGGATCAGCTGGCGGATCTACCAGGAAGAGGACAACTACGACGACAACTCGCTGGCGTGGTTCCGGCAGTTCGCCGACGCGCCCAAGTCGTCGCCGCTCTACCGGAACGCGATGGTGAAGAAGTCGGCGGGCTGGTTCGAGCACGACGCGCGCACCGACAACCTGCCCGCGGTCTCATGGCTGGTGGCGCCGTCCGCGCAGACCGAGCATCCGAACTGGATGCCTGCGGCGGGTGCGCAGTACATCGCGTCGAAGATCGACGCGATCGCGTCGAACCCGGATGTCTGGGCGAAGACGGCGTTCATCCTGACGTACGACGAGAACGACGGGTACTTCGACCACGTCCTGCCGCCGACACCGCCGGCCGGGACACCGGACGAGTTCGTCGGCGGGGTGCCGATCGGCCTCGGGTTCCGGGTGCCGGCGATCGTGGTCTCGCCGTGGACGGCGGGCGGTTACGTCTGCTCGAACACGTTCGACCACTCGTCACTGATCCGCTTGCTCGAGCAGCGTTTCGGCGTCCCCGAGCCGCACATCAGCGCGTGGCGCCGGTCCGCCGTCGGTGACCTGACGGCGGCGTTCCGGTTCAACCGGCCGCCATCGCCGTTCCCGCGCCGCGACGATCTCGGCTACGCGTCGACGGTCGCCAAGCACCGTGCCGCCCAGGCGCAGGTGCGAGACAACCCCGCTCCGACCGTCCCAACCGGCCCGCAGCGGCTTTGACCAGTCCGTGATCAAGCGGGCTTTGTCCTGGGAAGAGAGAACCGGGACAAAGCCCGCTCGGTCACGGCTTGGTGATGCGGGCCAGCGTGCGCACGACCGCTGTGCAGCGGTCCTCGATGTACGTCAAACCGGCGGACTCGGCGATCTCGCGTGCCTCGGCCGAGACGATGTCTTGTTGCAGCCACAGGGTTTTCGCGCCGATCGCGACGGCCTGCCTGGCGATCTCTGGCGTGAACTCGGCCGGGCGGAAGACATCGACCAGGTCGACCGGCTCCGGGATGTCCGTGAGCGAGCGATAGACCTTCTCGCCCAGCAGTTCGTCGGCGTCCGGGTTGACCGGGATGATGCGGAAACCGGCTTTCTGCAACTGCATGGCCACCCCGTGTGACGCCTTGCCGGGATTGCGGCTCAGTCCCACGACGGCGATCGTCTTCGCGTCGGTCAATGCCTGCTCAGCGAGGTCCATGTCTTGTTAAACGCTAGGAGCCTCTCAAAGCTTCCACAGGCGCAGCCCGCGTACCCGGTACACGGGCCAGATCACATGCCAAGGCTTACGACGCAGGAAAGCCGCCGAGCAGGTGAGGATGTTGCGCGCCGAGGTCGTCGCGACCTCCTGGCGGTCCGGCCACACCGCGCCAGGCTCGCCGACGGCGATCCGGAACACCGTCAACAGCCCGCGACCCTGCATGTCGTACTTCGCGCCGGTGTCGCCGGAATCCGGCCGTAGCGAAGTGATCTCGCTGGCGAAGACCCGCCACGGCTCCTCGCCAGCCGGGACGTCGCGAACGCTGCCGACGGTGACCTTGCCGTACAGGCGCTTCGCGTACCGGTTCAGCAGCAAGCGTTCCCAGAGCGGTAGCAGACGCCGGTGCGCGAGCAGCGACACGCATTCGGCGTGGCCGCCGGAGAAGATCGCCGCCAGGTCGTCGTACGCGGTGTTGGCGGCCGGTTCGTTGAGGTGGAGCCGCACTTCGTAGCGGGCTCGCGCGGTGAGTTCGTCCAAGCGCTCACGGTGATCGAGCCTGGCCTTCGTCCGGGATCGCGACCAATCCGACATGGGTCTCCTCACTGTTGGCCGACAGGCTAGGCGAGGAGGCCGCGCAGCGGGAGTGTTCAGCCGATCTTCTCTCCGTACATCTCACCCAGCGGGTCGGAGATGAGCTCGACGCGGACGCCGTCCGGATCGGCGAAGTAGATCGACGAGTCGCTCTCCAGCTGGTAGTCGACGCCCGCCTCGGTGAGCTTGTCCTTCAGCTCGGCCCAGCGCTCGGGATAGACGGAGAGAGCCAAATGGTGCAATCCGCCTAGAACCTCGGCATAAGGGCCGAGATCAAGACCTGGCAGATCGAAAAATGCGACCGCGTTCCCATTTCCCACATCGAAGAAGAAATGACTCGAGCCCGGGTAGTCGCGATTCTCGAAAAGCTCCGTGAGCGGGAATCCGAGCAGTCCTTGATAGAACTCGATCGTCCGCTCGACATCGCTGGAGATCAGCGCCGTGTGGTGGATCCCGCGCCCGGGAGTGGGTGGACGCTCACCCGACGGCTTGAGATGCCGCTGCCGGATGCCCTCGCGCGCCTCGCTGAGCTGGGTGACTGTGGCTTCGTTCAGGGTCATGAAAAGAACGGTACTCGCAAAGTATCTCGCGCGCAAGATGTTTCCGCGCGAGCGGATCGGGTCCACTGGATGGTCCATCGCGACTACTCAGCTCAACAAGACGTTCACCACTACGCACTATGAACGCCTTCTTTCGACCCTCGTGCCGGGCCCTAGTGCGGTCGTATAATCACGGTGTGTCGTCGGCCTGGCCCTTTACTGGACGTCTTGATGAGGTTCGCCGCATCAAGACGCTTATCAGCGAGGGAAATTCCGGTGGTCTGGTCCTTTCCGGACCGCGCGGAGTCGGCAAGACCAGGTTGGTCACCGAGGCGGTGCGCGGGTTCGAATGCCGCAAATTCACCTCGGTCGCCGACGCCGGCGAGCTCACCGCCCGCACCAGAGGTGACAAACTCGTGGTGATCGCGGACGACGCGCATCTGCTGGACGCAGCCTCCGTCGAGGCCTTGCTCCAACTCATCCACAGTGACCACAAGGCTTTCGTCCTCGCGACGGTGCGTACTGAACCGGGCGGTCTGGTACCGGTTCCCGCGCTGTGGGCGGACGACCTCGTCGAGCGGGCCGAGGTGCGGCCGCTCACGCTCGCCGAGGTACGCAGGCTGGTCACCGCCGTCTTCGACTACAACGTGGGCGTCGCCACCCTCCGCCAGTTGTATCGCACCGCGCAGGGAAACCTGACGCTGATCGGGGAGCTGCTCGTGGCCGGGAGAAGTGCCGGGCTGAGCCCGCTGGAATGTGAAATCGCCGAACACGCCGCCGCCGGATTGAGCCTGGACGCCATCGCGGAACGCATGGGCACCACCAGCGGCGCGGTCGACGGCCATATGAAGGCCATTTATCGCAAACTCGGCGTCGAGCAGATCAGGCCGACGTGGTCTTGAGCTTCTTATTCGCGGCCGAATGTTCCGTGCCGGTCAGTGGTACGCCCGTCTTGTGCTGATCGCTTCCTGCCAGCAGAGTGCGCAGCGTGGAAGCCACAGTCCTGCAGGCGGCTGCCGCCTGCCTCGAACGTGCCTATGAGACCGGCGAGCTGGCGTCGCCGCTGATCGACACGTACCCCGACATCACGCTCGAAGACGCCTACCGCATCCAGCAACGGGTCGTGCGCGGCTGGGTCGAGCGCGGAGACACGGTGCGCGGTCACAAGGTGGGCCTTGCCTCGGTCGCCATGCAGCGTCAGTTCGGCGTCGACCAGCCCGACTACGGCCATCTCACGGCGAGCATGTTCTACCTGGAGCACCAGCCCATCCCGGCAGGCCGCTTCCTCCAGCCCCGCATCGAGCCCGAGATCGCCTTCGTGCTCGGTGCCGAGTTACGCGGCCCCGGTGTGACGGTTGCCGACGCGGCCCGCGCGGTCGACTTCGTCCTGCCCGCGCTCGAAATCGTCGACTCCCGTATCAAGGACTGGCAGATCTCGATCGTCGACACGATCGCCGACAACGCCTCCTCGGGCGGCGTCGTGCTCGGCAGCACCCCGACCAAACTCGGCGACGTGGACCTCCGCCTCGCCGGTTGCGTGCTTCATTCCGGCGGCGCGGTCGCCGAGACCGGCGCGGGCGGCGCGGTCCTCGGTTCCCCGATCAACGCACTGGTCTGGCTCGCCAACACGGTCGGCCCGCTCGGCGTCTCCCTGCAGCCCGGCCACGTGGTCCTGCCCGGTTCGATGACCAAGTCGATTCCCGTGTCGGCAGGCGACACGGTGGTCGCCACGATCGCGGGACTCGGCAGCGTCACCGCCGTGTTCTCCGGAGGTACACGATGAGCCTGGGTGTGTCCGAGGCAGCCGCGACGCTGCTGGCCTCCGTGGACGCGGTCGCCGCCCGCGAGCCCCTCACGAAGTCATGGCCCGACCTCGACCTCGCGACCGCCTACGCGATCCAGGACGAGTCCCTCCGCAAACGCCGAGTTCGCGGCGAAACCCTGATCGGCCTCAAACTCGGCCTCACCTCCCGCGCGAAGCAACTCCGCATGGGCATCGACTCGCCACTGCTCGCCTGGCTCACCGACGCGATGGTCCTCCCCGCGGGCGTGCCGGTCCCGCTCGGCGGCCTGATCCACCCCCGAGCCGAGCCCGAGATCGTGTTCGTCATGGGCCGGCGCTTGTCCGGCCCCGGCGTCACCGCGGCGACGGCTCTCGCCGCCGTCGAGCGTGTCCACGCCGGAGTCGAGATCATCGACAGCCGTTTCGAGGACTACAAGTTCACCTTGCCCGACGCGGTCGCCGACAACGGTTCTTCGGCCCTCTTCGGCCTCGGCCCGGTAGGCGTCCGGCCCGAAAGGCTCGACCTCTCACTCGAAGCCTGCCTGCTCGAGGTGGACGGCCAAGTAGTCGACACCGCGACCGGCGCCGCCGTCCAAGGCCACCCGGGCGAGGCCCTCGCACTGGCCGCGAACGCCCTCGCCACCCGTGGCCTCGCCATCGAGCCGGGCTGGATCATCCTCACCGGCGGCATGACCGACGCCGTCCCGCTCGCTCCCGGCTCCCGCGTCGCCGCCCACTTCTCCAACCTGGGCTCGGTCACCCTGTCCGCTTGACGGGACATCTGTCCCAACCCCGCGGACACCGGTCCGGTCCTGCACAAAAAGCCCGAAAGTGGCTTTCGTCAGATCGCATCTGACGAAAGCCACTTTCGGGCTTTCGAGCGACTAGTAGGCCGGGATCCCCGCCCGGTTGGCCGTGCGCGTGATGGCGTCGATCAGCCGCGGCCACAACGCCCGCGGCATGTCGTGCCCCATGCCGGGCACGATGTCCAGCTCGGCGCCCGGGATGGCCTTGGCCGTGGCACGCCCGCCCGAGACGTGAACGAGCGGATCACGCGCGCCGTGGATGACCATCGCCGGGATCCGCAGCTTCTTCAACCCCGGCGCGCGATCCTTCGACGACACGATCGCCGCCAGCTGCCGGATGGTCCCGCCCCGGTTCACTCCCCGGTCGAACGTCCGCGCCGCCCGATCACGCATGCGCTGCACGTCGAACGGATAGCCGGGGGAGCCGATGATCCGGAATGTCCGGACCAGGTAGTCCAGGTACTGCTCACGGTTCTTCGGCGGCCGCCCGAGCAGCATCGCACCCGCCTTGGCCGTCGGCCTGCCGACCAGCCGGTTCCCGGTGGTCGACATGATCGAGGTCAGCGAGATGACCCGCTCCGGATGCCGGATCGCCAGCGTCTGCGAGATCATCCCGCCCATCGACGCGCCCGCCACATGCGCGGCCCGGATCCCGAGCTCGTCGAGCAGCCCGGCCGCGTCGTCAGCCATGTCGTCCAATGTGTACGGAGCCGTCCGCAGCCAATACGTGGCCAGCGGCGAGATCCGCCCATGCATCTTGGTGGAGCGCCCGGCATCGCGATTGTCGAACCGGATCACATAGAACCCGCGGTCGACGAGCGATCGGCAGAACTCGTCGTCCCACCAGATCATCGGCCCGCCGAGCCCCATGATGAGCAACAACGGCCGCGCCGACGGCTCCCCGAACGTCTCGTAGCAGATTTCGATGCCATTGACCCGCGCGATGGTCTCGGTCACGGTCACGCCTCCTGGTTCTGGGCGGCGGCGAGCTTCGTCAGCTCCTCCATGGCCTCGTGCAGGTAGTCGATCAGGTTCCACAAGTCTGGCATCAGCTCACGGCAGGCGACCAGTCCGAAGTCGAGGTTCCCGTTGTAGGACATCACGGTGATGTTCAGCCCGCCACTGGCGTCGGTGATCGCCGAGACCGGGTAGTGCCCGAGTAGTCGCGCACCAGCCTGGTACAGGGGGAACTGCGCACCCGGCACGTTCGACACGACCAGGTTCACTACCGGCGAGGTCGCGGCGAGGTACCGCATCGCCGCCCGCGCGGACAGCCCGCCGAGCGCCGACGGCAGCACCGCACTGAAGTCGACCAGCCACGACGCGGGCAACGGCTGGTAACGCTGCTTGGCCGCCGCCATGGCCTTCGTGACCTCGGCCAGCCGTTCGGCCGGGTCGTCGATGTTCGTCGGCAACGGGGCCAGCATCATCGAGATCTGGTTGCCTGCCGATTTGGCCTGCTCCGGCGTCCGCACCGACAACGGGACCAGCGTGACCAACGGGTCGAGCGGCAACGCGTCATGGTCGAGCAGCCAGCGGCGCATCGCCGTCGCGCACAGCGTCATCACCACGTCGTTGACCGTCACCCCGAAAGCCTTCTTAAGCGCTTTCACATCCGCGAGCGGCATCGAGCCGTAGGCGAATCGGCGATGCGGGCTGATCGGCCCGTTGATCGGCGTCTCCGGCACCGGCAGCTTCGGCCGGTCCGCTTCATGCCTGCCGGGCCCTTGCTTCGTGACCTTGCTCAGCGCGCTGCCCGCCCGTGCCAGCAGGTCGACCCCGGGCAGCCGGGCGGCGCCGGGCACCTCGTCGACATGCGGCAGCAGCTTCGGCAGCTGCATCGCCGTCTTGATCGGATGCAGCGCGATCCGCTTCAGTCCGCCTGCCAGCAGCTCCAGCTGGCTGGGCGGCTTGGTGGCCAGCCAGCGCTCGGGCGGCTCGATGGTCCGCGGCTCGGCGCTGAGGTCCATCAAGGCGCCGAGCAGCTCCGCACCCGACACACCGTCGATCGCCGCGTGGTGCACCTTCGTGTACACCGCGACGTTCCCGCCCTGCAGCCCGTGGATGACGTAGGCCTCCCACAACGGCCGCCCCCGGTCGAGCGGCCTGGCCGTGAGCCTGGCGATCTGCTCGGCCAGCTGCTTCTCGTCACCAGGCGCCGGCAGCGCGATCTCGCGGACGTGGAATTCGAGGTCGAACTCGTTGTCGTCGATCCAGTACGGATGGTCGAGACCCAGCGGGACCTGCAGCAGGCGCCACCGCAGCGGCTTCGCCAGATGCAGCCGCTGGCCGATGAGCTCCCGTATGTCGTCGACCGTCAGCGTCCCGCCCGGCGCGGTGGAGGGGTCGAGTATCGACAACCCCCCGACGTGCCCGGTGGTCGTCCTCGACTCGGCGTTCAGGAACTGCACGTCCAATGCGGTCAGTTGACGCAAGGCGGGCCTCCTCGTTGTGGCGCTCTTCGTAGTCTGGTCGAGGCGATCGGCCCAGTCCATAACTTGTAGGGGGGTGCGCCCGCGCGTTAGGGGGTCACGAACTGCCCGCAAGACCGGTCATCACGGCTCCTTCCGGTAGGCGCTGGCCTGGATTTCGAACAGTTCCGCATAGAGCCCGCCCGCTTCGACGAGTTCGTCATGGGTGCCTTCTTCGAGAAGCACTCCTTTCTCGAGTACGAGTATCCGATCGGCGTTCCTGATATTGGCGAGCCGATGGGTGACGAGCACGGTGATCCGGCTCCCGTGCCCGGTGGTGCTCGCGTGTTGCAGCCCGGCGAACACCCGCGCCTCGGCCCTGGCGTCGAGCGCGGCGGTCGGCTCGTCCGCGACCAGCACGGCCGCGTCCCGGTAGATCCCGCGCGCGATGCCCATCCGCTGCCATTGCCCGCCGGAGAGGTCCTGGCCGTCGCTGAACTTCTTCGACAGGACCGTGTTCTCCTTGAGGGGCAAGGACTCCAGCACCTCGTCGGCGCCGGACGAGGTGATCGCCTCCGTCCAGGCGGTCCGCTCGGGATCCTCGCGGCCCAGCCTGCCGACGGTGATGTTGGTGCCCGCGGTCATCGGCCACTCGGCCGGATTCTGCGCGATGACCGCGATGTTCTCGTGCACCGTCCGATGATCGGCCTCTGCCAGGTTCACGTCGTCCCAGTAGACGGCACCCTCGGATGGCGGGTACAGACCGGTGAGCAGCTTCCCGAGTGTGGTCTTGCCGGAGCCGTTCTCCCCGACCAGTGCCACGATCTCGCCTCGCCGCAAGGTCAGTGAGACCTCTCGCAGTGCCGGCTCGTCTTGTCCAGGATACGTGAACGAGATCGAGTCGAGCCGGATTTCACCCGGATGGGAAGGCGCGGTCAGTCCGGACACGGGGGCGCGCCGCCGCTCCGATTCCGCGAGCAGCGTGCGGTAATACCCGATATAGAAGGAATCCTCGTACAGCGAGTTGACCGCCTTGATGGTGTTGGACAGCGCGGTCGACGCCCGGCCCATCGCCAGCACGGCGGTGCCCGCCAGCGCCAGCGCCAGTGATCCGTTGTACAGCAGCAAACCGAGCACGAGGTACGCCACCGCGGTGCCCGCTCCCCGCGCCGCCCTGCCGATCAACCGGACGATGTTGCTCTGCTGCTCGAGCTTGCTTTCCTCGCGCATAAGGCTTTCCGAGATACGGCTGTACTCGGCGAGCAACGGCTCCTGCAAGGTCAGCGCGTGCCGCTCCAGCGCGAGCGTGCGATACGTCGCCACCTCTTCGACCACGTACTTGCGCATGTTGCGCGAGACGGTGTCGAGAAAATGCCGGTACCTGAGTTTCGCGACCTTCGCCGATGCCCAGGCGTCCGCCGCGGCGGCGAGCAGCAGCACCGGCGCGAGCCAGGGGTTGAGCAACGCCGCGGTGACCAAGGCGGCGAGCAGCGCGATGACCGACGACACCAGGTCCGCGACCCCGCGCAGGCTCGTTTCGATCGCGCGGACTCCGTACCGGGCTCCTTGCCTGGCCAGTTCCCGGAAATCCGCGTCCTCGAAGGCGAGCAGCTCGACCCGGATGACCGCGGCGGTGACCGCTTCGTCCGCGGCCCTGGTCAGTTTCGGTTTGAGCGCGCCTTCGACGGCGGCGACCGCCGTGTCGAGCAGCGCGCGCACGGCGTACGAGGTCACGACCACCGCGATGGCGGGCAGTGAGTCGAGCACCCGTTGCGGCGTAGGGGCTTCCTGCAGCAGGGCGGTGAACACGTTCGCCGTCGCGAGCAGGCCGAACGCCGTGACGCAGCCGGACACCACGTGTACCACCGCGGCCAGCACGGTGAGCCGGGGCGAGGTCGACCAAGCCAGCCGCACGACCGTGCCCACCGCGGCCGGCATCGTCCGCACCGCCTGCCCGAAGCCCGCGGCGATGACGCGCTGATCCACCGCGGCCCAGTCGGGCATCTTGATGTTCTCGACCCCGATCAGCGGAGGGTCGTTGCTTTCTCGCACTCTTCCGGTCTACTCCGGGGGTACGACATTTTCCGATCCCCGGGGTCGCGAACGGTCAATTTTCCCTTGTTTTCCACCATGAATCCGCCATTCGCGAAATTCGTGCTTGCGCCGGCGGAGATTTTCACGCTTACTGGATCATGTCGCGGGTTCACGGATGTACCGCGCACTCAGGAACTGGCAGAACTCCGTTCCAACACCCATCTGGAGGTCTATGACATGGTGCAGAACGTCGCCATCGGGCGTCAGCCGGTGTCGTGCGACACCGCGCTCGGTGCGCTTTTCCAGCACGAGGGTTCCGTTGTCCCAACCCCCTGTTCCCGGGGACATCGGCGGGAAGCCGTAGCTGTCGAAGCCGTACCAGAGCGTGTCGCCGGTCGCGGGGTCAACCGTGAAAACGTTGTGCCCCAGCAGCCCACCGCCGTCCGCCCGGCGCTGTTCGTACTCCTGGACTACCGCGAAACCCTTGAGCGCCAAGCGATAGCGGACGGTCGCCACGGCGGTCGACGCCGGCGCCCAAGCCGACGCCGCCAGTTCCTCTTCGCCGGTCCAGGTGCCGATCAGCGCCGTGAGCGCCCGATGGCCGTCGCTCAGCTGGGGCATGTCCATGTCGTCCTCCTTTTTGACAGGCGCCTGTCAAAAAGGGACGATAGCAGGCATGCCCCAGCGAGCGGACGTGATCACGGAACTCGTCAACGAGATCTTCGCGGTGAACGGCGGCCTGCTCGCCGCAGGTGACGCGCTGACCGCTCCGGTCGGCCTGACCGCCGCGCAGTGGCAGGTGGTCGGCTTCCTCGAGGACGGCCCCTCGACGGCCGCGGAGCTCGCGCGCAAGCGTGGACTGCGCAGGCAAAGCGTGCAGGAAACGGTCAATCGGCTGATCGGGAGCGGCATGGTCGTGAAGCTGGACAATCCAGCGGACCGGCGTGCTCCACTGCTGCGGCTGACGCCCCGTGCGCGAAAGGCGTTGCGGGAGCTGGGGCCTGCCCGGGTCGCGTGGGCGTCCGAGCTCGCGCCGCAGATTCCGCGAGCGGACCTCGACACGACACTGCGAGTGCTGAAGCAGCTTCGCGAGGCTCTTATACCTTGATGCCCAGCACCGCGAGGAAGTCGCGGAAGCTTTCGGGCATGTCGACCTCGTCGGGGTCGAGCAGCCATTGCAGCTGGAGGCCGTCGATCACCGCGATGACGATCGGCGCGAGCTGTTCCGCGGTGAGCCCGGAGGGGAGCTCTCCCTCCTGGCGTTCCATCAGATCGGCGACCCAAGCGCGGACCCTGGTGTACCGCTCCTGGAAGAACGGTCGCGCTGGGTGACCTTCCGTCACGCTATCGGCGGCCAGCACGGTGTAAGCCTGCACGCTGCCCGGCCGGGTCGCGTTGTACTCGACCAGTTGCTGCAAATGCGCCGCCCCGAGCGAAGACGAGTCTTCGGAGCGGCTGAAGCCCATGAGGTCCCACTGGTCCCTGCGCTCCAGCACTGCCATGAGCAACTGTTCCTTTGACGGAAAGTAGTGCATGACGCCTTGCTGGGTGAGGCCGACGCGCTCGGCCACCGCGCCGAGCGACGAACCGCGGTATCCCCGTTCGGCGATCACTTCGAACGCCGCTTGGACGATCGTCTCGCGGCGGTCGGTGCCCCTGGGCCGGGTCATACTCCGAGCCTAACCGCACCGACCTGACAAACACGTAACGTGACCTTCCGGCGGTCAGGTGTTCTGCGCCACTCTATGGGCTGAATCGACGTGGGAAGGATTCGCCATGCTCGAAAAGCCCGTGGCGGTTACGGAGCCGTCCTTGTTCGGAGTCCGCGTGGGTATGGCCAACCTGGGGCTATGGACCGCGCTGCTCACACCCGCGATTGTCACCTTGTCGGCACGTATCTCGGTGGTCGACCCGGCGAACAAAGAGGCTTCCTACGGCTTGGTGGCCGGGGTGGGCGCGCTCATCGCGATGATCGCCAATCCGCTGTTCGGTCGATTGTCGGACCGCACCATGTCTCGCTTCGGCAGGCGCAGGCCGTGGATCACCGTCGGCGCGATCGGCGGAGGTGCCGGTCTCCTGATCGTCACGTTCGCGCCGACGATTCCGCTGATCCTGCTCGGCTGGTGCCTCACCCAGGTCTCGTTCAACGCGGCTCTGGCGGCACTCACCGCGACGGTCCCGGATGTCGTACCGGAGGAGCGACGGGGCAAGGTCTCCGGCTGGATCGGGTTCGCGCAGCTGGGTGCGGTCGTGACCGGTGGGCTCATCGTCGGGTTCGTCCCGTCGCTGGCACTGAAGATCATGATCCCGGGTGCGGTGGGCGTGGTCCTGCTCGTCACCTTCTCGCACTACTTCACCGACCGTCCGGCCGCCGAGCGGTCGCCGTTCTCTGTCAAGGAGTTCCTCTCCAGCTTCTGGACGAGCCCGCGGGCGAACCCGGACTTCGCCTGGGCGTGGCTGACCCGGTTCCTGGTGGTGCTCGGGGTTTTCGGGCCCGCCGGGTACGAGATCTACTTCCTCGCCGAGAAGATCGGGCTGCCGAAGGCGGAAGCCGAGTCCAAGATCGGCATCCTGCTGATGATCACCTCCGTCATCAGCGCGGGCACGGCGTTGCTCGGCGGCTGGCTGTCGGATGTGCTCGACCGGCGCAAGCCGTTCGTGATCGCCGCCGCCCTGATCATGACGGTCAGCGTGGCGTTCTTCATCACCGCGGATTCGTACGCGGACGTGCTGATCGCGCACTTGATCTCGGGGCTGGGCACGGGCATGTTCTACGCCGTCGACTTCGCGCTCGCCACGCTCGTGATGCCGCAGGGGGAATCCAGCGGCAAGGAGCTCGGTGTCTTCAACATCGCCAACGCGCTGCCGCAGTCGATCGGGCCCATGTTCGTCCCGTTGCTGCTGGCCATCGGCGACGGGAAGAACTACGCCGCGGTGTACACGGCGGCCGCCATCTCCGCTCTGCTTGGCGCGATACTGGTAACCCGGATTAAATCGGTGCGATGAAGCACTTGATCGCCAAGCTCGACCTGGACACCAAGGCGCGGCTCGTGGCGGGCCAGGACCTCTGGACCCTGCCCGCCATCCCGGAGATCGGGCTTCGCTCGCTCGTCATGTCGGATGGCCCGGTCGGGGTGCGGGGCAGGCAGTGGTCGGCGGACGACCCGTCGGTGACCCTGCCCAGCCCGACCGCGCTGGCCGCGACCTGGGATCCGGATCTCGCGGGACGGGCCGGTGGCCTGCTCGCGCAGGAGGCACGGCGCAAGGGTGTGCACGTGCTGCTGGCGCCGACGGTCAACCTGCATCGAAGCCCGTTGGGCGGCAGGCATTTCGAGTGCTACTCCGAAGATCCGCTGCTGACCGGCGCGATCGGCGCCGGGTACGTCAGGGGAGTGCAGGCGGGCGGGGTCGGGACGACGGTGAAGCACTTCGTCGCGAACGACTCCGAGACCGAGCGGTTCACGCTCGACGTCCGCGCGGACGAACGGACCCTGCGTGAGCTGTATCTGGCGCCGTTCGAACGCATCGTCGCGGAGGCGAAGCCGTGGGGGATCATGGCCGCCTACAACGGTGTCAACGGGTTCACGATGACCGAGCACGACGGCCTGCAGAACGGCGTACTGCGTGGTGAATGGGGATTCGACGGGGTCATCGTGTCCGACTGGACAGCCGCCCGGACCACGGCCCCTGCCGCGAACGGCGGGCTCGACATCGCGATGCCGGGGCCGGTAACGGTTTTCGGGCGGAAGCTGGCCGATGCGGTGCGCGCGGGTGAGGTCGCCGAAGAGGTACTCGACGCCATGGTGTGGCGAGTGCTGACGCTGGCCGAACGTGTCGGTGCGCTCGGTGAGCCGAATCCGGCGCCTGCCGACGTGGACGGGAACGTGATCGCCCGCGAGGTGGCGCGGCGATCGTTCGTGCTTCTGCGCAACGAAAACCAGCTGCTCCCGCTGGCCGCGCCGAGCAGTGTCGCGGTGATCGGGATGGCGGGCGAGGAGGCGAGGATCCTCGGTGGCGGCAGCGCGACCGTTTTTCCGGCGGAGGTGATCTCGCCGCTGGACGGATTGCGTGCCGCGGCGCCGGAGGGCGTCGAAATCCGGTATGCCGTCGGCGCGGATCCGCGAACCACGCTGCGCCCGGCCGCTGATGGTTTCGAGCTGCGGATCGTCGCGCGCCGCAAGGACGGCAGTGAACTCGCGTCCTTCCCGGCCGAACGCGGAACGGTCCAGTGGCTCGGGCAGTTGCCATCGGGGATCCCGGTCAGCGAGCTGGAGACGGTCGAGATCGCGGGCCGTTTCACCCCGGCCGCGGGTGGAGCGCACACCTTCGGCTTCACCGGCACCGGGAAGCTCGCGCTGACGGTCGGCGGGCGGACGGTGTTCGACGGCCTGAACGTGCCGGACTCCGCCGATCTCGTGACGACGATCCTGACCATCAAGGAACAGCGCTTCGAGGTCGAACTTACCGAGGGGGAGGCGGTCGATGTCCGGCTGACCTTCGACGCTCCGGAGGTGCCTGAGGACTACGAGGGCCTGGCGTGGATCTCGTTCACGTTGGGGCACGCGGCGCCCAGCGTCTCGGAGGCTGAGCTGATCGAGCGCGCGGTCGAGCTGGCCGCCGAGTCCGAGGTGGCGATCGTCGTGGTCGCGACGACGGAGGAAGTCGAGAGCGAGGGCTTCGATCGGCAGACCCTCGTCCTGCCAGGAAGGCAAGACGAGCTGGTGGCCAGGGTCGCCGCGGTGAATCCGCGGACGATCGTGGTGGTGAACGCGGGCTCGCCGGTCGAGATGCCGTGGACCGGGGAGGTCGGCGCGGTGCTGTTGACCTGGTTCCCGGGCCAGGCCGCCGGTGCCGCGCTCGCGGATGTCGTGTTCGGCGCGGAAGAGCCGGGCGGCCGTTTGCCGACGACCTGGCCGTCGAGGATGAGCGATGCTCCAGTGCTTCAGGTAAAGCCCGAGAGCGGTGTCTTGCCTTACGAAGAGGGCGTGTTCATTGGCTATCGGGCCTGGGAACGTGCCGGCGGGACGCCCGCGTACTGGTTCGGGCACGGGCTCGGATACACCGAGTGGACGTACGAGTCGGTGTCGCTCGAACCGCGTGAAGGCGCGTTGCCGACCGCGCGTGTACGGGCGCGGAACACGGGGCGGCGTTTCGGACGCGAGGTCGTGCAGGTGTATCTCGCGCCGGACGAACCGGGAGGCGAGCGGCCGTCCCGATGGCTGGCCGGGTTCGCCGGTGTCGAGGCTGGGCCTGGTGAAGCCGTCGAGGTCGAGATCGAGATTCCGCGGCGGGCGGCCGAGATCTGGGCGGACGGCTGGCAGCTCGTCCCAGGTGGCTACACCGCCGAGATCTCGCATTCGCTCGACGATCCGCGGCTGAGCGCCACGTTCGAGATCTAGCGGGCGTCCCCGTTCACGCATTTGAACGGGGACGCCTTCAGCTGTCGACAGGGGCGCTGGGCTGGGTCTACGCTCTCGCTAGAGCGATCTATCTAGTGGAGGGGTCATGGATGGTCTGCCAGCTCTTCGAGTAATTCTCGGGTTCAGCCTCTTGTCCACCACGCTGCACTACGCCCACAACTCCATCGCGCTGGACCAGTATCCGTCGGTGGATGGGCTGGGCGGGGTCCTCGGCCAGGTCCTGATCGTTTTCGCCTGGCTGCTGTTCACCGCGTTCGGCGTGCTCGGGTATCGCCGCTACGCGCGGAAGGCGGACTGGACGTCGCTGGCTTTCCTGGCTGTTTACTCGCTCGCGGGCTTGGCGACCATGGGACACTTCCTTGTCGGCCCGGTGAACCTGCCGGCGTTCTGGTTCGCGACGATCTTCACCGACACGCTCGCCGGGCTCGCGATCTGGGTGTTCGTCATCTGGGCGGCGACCAGGAATGCGGCCGTTCGAGGTGAAGTATCTACACAACATTGACGACGTCAATTCTTTTGTAGACAATCGAGGGTATGGCCTCCACGGACGCGGTCACTTTCGATCGGCATCCCGCCTCGTACCGGCACTGGCGCCTCACGGTCGAGGGCGCGGTCGCCTGGCTGGAGCTCGACGTCGATGAACAGGGTGGCCTTGTCCCAGGCTACGAGCTGAAGCTCAATTCGTACGACCTCGGCGTCGACATCGAGCTGTACGACGCGACGCAGCGGCTGCGTTTCGAGCATCCCGAGGTCCGCGCGGTCGTCATCACCAGCGCGAAGGAGAAGGTGTTCTGCGCCGGCGCGAACATCCGCATGCTCGCCGCGTCCGAACACCAGTGGAAGGTGAACTTCTGCAAGTTCACCAACGAGACCCGCAACGCCATCGAGGACGCGACCGCGCACTCCGGCCAGATCTACCTCGCGGCGGTCAACGGCACCTGTGCCGGCGGCGGCTACGAGATCGCGCTGGCCTGCGAGAAGATCCTGCTGGTCGACGACAATTCGTCGACCGTCGCGCTGCCGGAGGTGCCGTTGCTCGGGGTGCTGCCCGGGACCGGCGGGCTCACCCGCGTGGTCGACAAGCGCCGGGTCCGCAAGGATCTCGCCGACGTCTTCGCGACGCGTCCCGACGGTGTGAAAGGCAAGACGGCGGTCGAGTGGCGGCTCGTCGATGAGCTCGTGCCGCGGCAAGAATTCCGCGAAACGGTCAAAAGGCGCGCACAAGAGCTGGCTGAGACCAGCTCCCGGCCGAGTGGCGTGACAGGCGTCGAACTCGCGCCGCTCGAATGCGAGAGCACTGACGGCGAACTGAGGTATCGGTTCGTTCGAGCGGAGCTGGACCGTGCGCTGGGACTCGTGTCGATCACCGTGCGGGCGTCGGCCGAAGATGGCTGGCTCCTGCGCATGACCCGTGAGCTCGACGACCTCATCCTCCGGCTGCGCACCAACGAGCCCGAGCTCGGAACGTGGCTGTTGCGCACCGAGGGCGACCCGGCCGACGTGCTCGCCCAAGAGCAGGCTTTGTCGGATGACTGGCTGTCGAACGAAATCGTCCACTTCTACAAGCGCACCTTGAAACGCCTCGATGTCACCAGCCGCAGTCTCATCGCGCTGATCGAACCGTCGAGCTGTGCCGCCGGACTGCTTTTCGAGCTGGCGCTGGCCTGCGACCGGCAGTACATATTGGACGGTCCGCCGATCGACGACGAAGACAGCGCGGACCGTGCCTCGATCACGCTCACCGAGGCGAACTTCGGCATGTTCCCGATGGGCAACGGGCTGACGCGCCTCGAATCCCGCTTCTACGGCGACGCGGAGCATCTCGCCGCGCTGCCGAGGACGCGGCTGAGCCCCGCGGAGGCGGTCGAGCACGGGCTGGTAACCGACGCCCCTGACGACCTCGACTGGGAGGACGAGATCCGCATCGCGCTCGAAGGGCGGGCGTCACTGAGCCCGGACGCGCTGTCCGGGATGGAGGCGAACCACCGGTTCGTCGGGCCGGAGACGATCGAAACCAAGATCTTCGGCAGGCTCGCCGCCTGGCAGAACTGGATCTTCACCAGGCCGAACGCCTCAGGTGAGGAAGGAGCCCTGCGCCGCTACGGCACAGGGCAGAAGGCGGTCTTCGACAGGAAGCGTGTCTGAACCCATGCCGGAAAAGATCGACTACGACGCCAAGATCCCCAACAACGTGGACCTCGCCTCCGACCGGCGCCTGCAGCGGGCGCTGGAGGGCTGGCAGCCGAAGTTCATGAACTGGTGGGGAGAGATGGGCCCGACGCTGCAGACTCAGGGCGTCTACCTGCGCACGGCGGTCAGTGTCGGCAGAGAAGGCTGGGCGCACTTCGACCACGTCAACGTGCCCGACTACCGCTGGGGCATCTTCCTCGCCGAGCGCGACCCCGACCGCCGCATCGCGTTCGGCGAGCACAAGGGCGAGCCCGTGTGGCAGCAGGTGCCCGGCGAGTACCGCGCCGAGCTGCAGCGGCTGATCGTCATCCAGGGTGACACCGAGCCCGCGTCCGTCGAACAGCAGAAGCTGCTGGGACTGACCGCGCCGAGTCTCTACGACCTGCGCAACCTGTTCCAGGTCAATGTCGAGGAAGGCCGCCATCTGTGGGCGATGGTGTATCTGCTGCACGCCTACTTCGGCAGGGAAGGCAGGGACGAGGCGGAAAGCCTGTTGCTGCGCAATTCCGGCAGTCCCGACGCGCCGCGCATTCTCGGCGCGTTCAATGAGGAGACCGCCGATTGGCTCGCGTTCTACATGTTCACGTACTTCACCGACCGAGATGGGAAATATCAACTCGGCACGCTCAAGGAAAGTTCGTTCGATCCGCTTTCGCGCACATGTGAATTCATGCTCAAGGAAGAGGCGCATCACATGTTCGTCGGCACCACCGGTGTCGACCGGGTGGTGCAGCGCAGCGCCGACCTGATCGTCGAGCACGACACCGACGACATCGCCCCGCACGGCGGCATCCCGCTGGAGATCATCCAGAAGTACATGAACTTCCACTACACGGTCTCCTTGGACCTCTTCGGCAGCGAGACCTCGACGAACGCGGCGAACTACTACACGTCCGGCCTCAAGGGGCGCTGGATGGAGACACGGCGCAAGGACGACCACCAGCTCACCGACTCGGCGGCGGTGCTGGAGCGTCCGCGAGCGGACGGAACCTGGGAAACGGAAGAGCTGCAGGCCATTCTGTTGCTGAATCTTGACCTTCGCGGCGAATACATCGCCGATTGCCAGACCGGTGTCAACCGGTGGAACAAGATTCTCTCCGATCACGGGATAGATTTCCGGTTCGCCTTGCCGCACCCTGGTTTCAATCGCGATGTGGGCATAAACTCCGGCCACCATGTGACACCGGACGGCACCATAGTCGACGAGCCGACCTGGCAGGCCGGCAAACGGAAGTGGCTGCCCACGACAGAGGACCTGACGTTCGTACGCTCGTTGATGCACCCGGTATACGAGCGCGGCAAGATCGCGAGCTGGGTGGCGCCGCCCCGGCAGGGCATCAACGGCAAACCGTTCGACTACGAGTACGTGTACCTGACGTAAGGGGCGTTGGATGACCGTTCCGCCGAGCGCGTTCAACGCGGCCGAGTACCTGCTCGACCGTCACGTCCGCGAGGGCAGGGGCGATCGGGTCGCGGTCGTCTCCGAGCGGCGGACGCTCACCTACGCCGAGCTCGCGGCTGAGGCCGCCAGGGTCGCGGCAGGCTTCGCACGGATCGGGGTCGTCCCGGAACAGCGCGTCATGCTCTGCATGGTCGACGACGTCGAGCTGCTGACCGGGATACTCGGCGCGATGTACCTGGGCGCGGTGCCGGTCCCGGTGTCGACCATGGTCACCGGGCTCGAGCTCGGCAAGGTGCTGACCGACTCGCGGGCCCGCGTGCTCTGCGTTTCGGGGGAGTTCGCCGGACAGGCGGCACGCGCGGTCGAGCTGGCTCCCGAGGTCACCGATGTGGTGCTCGACCGCGGCAAGGCGACCGAGTTGCCCGCACGGGTCACCACGCACTGCTGGACCGGTCTGTCCACTGTGGAAGCTCCTGGGTTCACGCCGTATCAGACCTGGGAAGACTCGCCGGCGTTGTGGCTGTACACCTCGGGCACCACCGGGCAGCCGAAGGGCGCGATGCACCGGCACGGCAGCATCCGCGCGGTCTGCGAGACCTACGCGCGGCACGTGCTGGCCGCGTCGGAGGACGACCGCTTCCTGTCCGTTCCGAAGCTCTTCTTCGCCTACGGGCTGGGGAATTCGGCGTTCTTCCCTCTCTCGGTCGGCGCGACGACGTTGCTGGAGCCGCAGCGCCCGACGCCCGCGCTGATCGCGGCGCGCGTGCGCACGGACCGGCCGTCGCTGTTCTTCGGGGTTCCGACGTTCTACGCGCTCCTGCTCAACAGCGATATCCCGGCCGACACCTTCGCGTCCGTGAGACTGGCCGTCTCGGCGGGCGAGCCGTTGCCGCCGGTGCTGCTCAAACGGTTCAAGGATCGGTTCGGGGTCGAGATCCTGGACGGCATCGGGTCGACCGAGGCGCTGCACATCTTTTTGAGCAACCAGCCGGGCCAGGTGCGGGCTGGGAGCACGGGTGTTCCGGTGCCGGGTTATCGCGTGCAGATCCGGGACGAGGCGGGCGCCGTCGTCGAGGCGCCGGGGCAGCCGGGTGAGCTGTACGTCTCCGGGCCGTCGATCGCGACCGGCTACTGGGCGCGGTACGAGACGACCAAGCAGGTGTTCTCCGGCGAGTGGCTGCGCACCGGTGACAGCTACCTGCGCAACGAAGACGGCACCTACAGCTGTCTGGGCCGGTTCAACGACATGCTGAAGTCGGGTGGCATCTGGGTCTCGCCAGCCGAGGTCGAGGAGCGGCTGCTCGAGCACCCGTCGGTCGCCGAGGCCGCGGTGGTCGCGGTGCCGGACGCCGACGGCATCGACAAACCCGTGGCCTGCGTGGTCGGGGTCTCGGCCCGGGCGATCGACGCCGAGGAGCTGATCGAGTTCTGCCGGTCCGGGCTCGCCTCGTTCAAACGCCCGCGCGGGGTGATCGAACTGGCCGAGCTGCCGAAGACGGCGACCGGCAAGATCCGGCGCAACATCATCCGGGAGATGGTCCGCGACTCGCTGCGCGTGGTGGCTCCCCGCTCATGATCGAAGGGCACGTCGTCGTCGACGCACACGTCCATGTGCCCAGGCTCTCGACCTTGAAGCCCGCGTGGCTCGAGTGGGCCGAGCGGTACTCGGGACCGCATCCGTGGCGGTCGGTCTATGACGACGACGGCGTGCCGGTGCCCGCCAAGCTCGACGCGCTCTTCGAGGCCGAAGGTGTCGACCGGGCGCTGCTGTTCTGCGAGTACAGCCCACGCGCGACCGGGATCCAGCCGTTCGAGGACAACCTGCCGCTGGTCGAGTTCAACCCCGCACGCTTCCGCCTGGTGGCGAATGTCAACCCGCACCTGCACCACCCCGTCGCCAGCGCCGTCGAGTGGCAACTCGACCTCGGCGCGGTCGCGCTGAAGATCCATCCGGTGCACGGTGCGTTCTCGCCTGCGGACAAGGAGCTCTACCGCGCGTACGAGGTCTGCGCGGCGCGCGGGGTGCCGGTCATCCTGCATTCCGGAACGAGCACGTTCCCCGGCTCGCGGTCCAGCTTCGGCGACCCGGCGCTGCTGACCGACGTCATCGAGGACTTTCCCGAGGTCCAGTTCGTGCTCGCGCACGGCGGCCGAGGCTGGTGGTACGACACGGCGGGATTTCTGGCCCTGTCCAAGGAGAACGTCTGGCTCGATCTGGCCGGTCTGCCCCCGAAGAAGCTCCCGGACTACTACGCCCGCTTCGATTTCCAGCGCCTGGCGGAAAAGTTCGTCTTCGGCACCGACTGGCCAGGCGTCCCCGGAGCCAACCGCAACGTCCGCGCCCTCGCCAAACTGGGCCTGCCCAACGGCGTGCTCCGCGCGATCCTCGCGGGCAACGCGGCCAAACTCTTCCCCGGCCTGGCCGTCTGAAACCGCCCCCGGTACCTAACCAACCCCCCGCCCGTCCCTGGGGGCTCCGCCCTGCACCAGTCTACCGGCCCCCACCGACACAACCCGGCGAAACCCGGGGTTGTCCACAGGGACCCAAGACTGTGGGTAACCCGGAAAACGCCTGGTCAGAGAGGGTAGAAAGTAGGCGGGGTTCAGCGGGCTCCCTCCCCGACGAAAGAGCCCGCTGAGCCCCTGGTTCAGGTGATGAGCTGGTGCAGGCAGAGGACGTTGCCCTCTGAGTCGGCGAACCAGGCCGCGCGTTCCTTGCCGAGTTCGGCGATGTGGTTGACGGTCTTCAAGCCCTCCATTTCGAAGTCCTGGAAGTGCACGCCGCGTTGTTCCAGCGCGGAGATCTCGCCTTCGAGGTCGCCGACCTCGAAGCTGAGTGCGGTGTTCTCGCTCTGCGCTCCGGCCGGCATCGGACGGAGACCGATCGAGCCCGCCCCGGCTTCGAAGTACACGGTGCCGTCGTCGCCCGCACCCATCCGGCGCAGGCCAAGTGCGTCGGCGTAGAAGCGGGCGGCGCGCTCGGCGTCGGCGACGGGGAGCATGGTCGTGATGGTCGATTCGGTGAGCATGCGGCCATGTTCCGCTTACCGGTGCACGCGACCAAGGGGTCTATGGACCCTGGTTTTTCACTCCGAGTTGGCGGCGCGCAGCGCGCGCATCGCGTCGGCCAGCGCGGTCGACGCGGACGGGCCGAGCGGGGCGAGCACGATCCGGCGCAGGATCTCGGCGCACGCCTCGCGGGCCTTTTCCGCGACCTCGGTGCCGTGGGTGGTGAGCTCGGCGAACGTGACACGCCGGTCGTCGGGGCTCGGGACGCGGCAGATGAGATCCGCGGCGACCATCCGGTCGGCGACCTTCGTGAACCCGCCGCTCGACAGCGCCGCCTCCCGCGCGAGCTGCGTCATCGGCATCCGATGCTCCGACGTGCGGATCAGCCGGAGCAGGATGTCGAACGTCGCGGGCGCGAGGCCGAAGCGCTCGGCGATCTCGCTCATCAGTTTGTCCTGGGTGGCGAGGTAACCCTCGATGACCAGGCCCCACCAGCTGACGATCTCGTCGTCTTCGGGTTTGCTCGGCACCGCGCCAGCATATCTCACCGGAATATATCTTGCGCGCAAGAGGTTATGGGGTTAGCTTGATGAAGCGACCACGAGGAGACAGCGATGTCGATCAAAACTTCCGGCCTCCACCACGTCACCGCGATCGGTGGCGACCCGCAGCGCAACGCGGACTTCTATCTGCGCACGCTCGGCCTGCGGCTGGTGAAGACCACCGTCAACTTCGACGACCCCGGCACGTACCACCTCTACTACGGTGACCAGTCCGGCAAGCCCGGCTCGCTGATGACCTTCTTCCCGTGGAAGGACGCGCCGCGCGGCCGCCACGGCACCGGTCAGGCGACCACGACCTCGTTCTCCGTGCCCGAGGCCTCCATCGGCTGGTGGAAGCAGCATTTGGCGGCGAGCGGCGTCGAGGCGGGCCAGATCCGCAACGCCGACGAGGAGGACGTGCTCACCTTCCGCGACCCGGACGGCCTCGAACTCGCGCTCGTCGCGCACCCGCAGGGCGACCCGCGTGACCCGTGGGACACCAAGCTGGTGCCCGCCGAGCACGCCATCCGCGGCCTGCACTCGGTCACCCTGTCGGTGTCCAAAGAGGACGCGACGGCGGGCATGCTCACCGACGGGCTCGGCCTCAGCTTCGCCAACCAGGACAGCAACCGGCTGCGGTTCGCCGCCGGTGAAGGCGGCCCTGGCGCGCTGGTCGACGTGCTCGTGACGCCCGAGGCCCCGCGCGGGCTGGTCGCCGCCGGCACCGTGCACCACGTCGCGTGGCGCGCGCCGGACGAGCAGACCCAGGTCGAGTGGCGCGAGGAACTCGCCGACAAGGGCGTGCATGTGACGTCCATTTTGGACCGTCAGTACTTCCGCTCGATCTACTTCCGTGAGCCGGGCGGCACGCTGCTCGAGGTGGCCACCGACGAACCCGGTTTCGCGATCGACGAGCCGCTGCTCGAGCTCGGCCGCGCGCTGAAGCTCCCGCCGTGGCTGGAGCCGAACCGCGCCGAGATCGAGGCCATGCTGCCGAAGCTCAATCTCCCCAGCGAGAACAACCCGGAGCGGGCATGACACTCGATCACAAGTTCTTCGAGGGCGACGAGAACGCGCCGGTGCTGGTGCTACTGCACGGCACCGGCGGCGGCCCGGACGACCTGCTCGGCCTCGCCAAGGCGTTGAGCCCGGCCTCGGCCGTGCTCGCGCTGGCCGGCCCGGTTTCGGAGCACGGCGCGGCGCGCTGGTTCCGGCGGCTCGCCGAGGGTGTCTTCGACTACGAGGACGTCGTCTTCCGTGCGAACCAGCTCGCGGATTTTCTTATCAAGGCGAGGGAAACGTACGGGCTCGGTGAGCGCAGGATGATCGCTGTCGGCTTCTCCAACGGCGCCAACATCGCCGCGGCGGTCACCCTGCTCAGGCCGGACGCGCTCACGGAAGCCATCGCCTTCGCGGCGATGTCACCGGTGCCCGAGCCGCCCGCGCTGGACCTCCACGGCACCCGGGTGTTCCTGTCCAACGGCGAACGCGACCCGATGGCCCCGCTCACCTCGACCGGCGAACTCGTCCGCGCCCTGCGTGAGCGCGGCGCCGAGGTCACCGAGCACCGCCATCCCGGCGGGCACCAGGTGACGATCGAAGGCGTCGAATCGGCAAAGGAGTGGATCAAGAGTATTGCCGACCGCTAGAGCGGTCCGCGACACTCACGGGTCATGACCGCACTCGACGCTTGGACGGAGCAGCTCGCCGCCTGGGCCATTCCCGAGCACATCGTCGCGGCGGCACCCGAGTCACCCTGGGTGCTGCCGAAGGCGGTGTTCACCCGCCGGGCGGACCGCTACGTCGGTTCGCCCGTCGGCGCTTCCTACGAGGAACTGCACAAGGCCTTGCAGGACAAGGGAACGGTGCTCGACATCGGTGCGGGCGCCGGGGCGGCCAGCCTGCCAGCCGCAGAGTTCATCACGCACCTCACGGCGGTCGACGCCAACGAGGACCTGCTCGCCGAGTTCGCGCAGCGTGCCACGGCACTGGGTGTCGAGCACGAACTCGTCCACGGCTGCTGGCCCGAGGTGGCGGGCGATGTCGACCCCGCCGACGTCGTGATCTGCGCGAACGTGCTCTACAACGTGCCGGACCTGCGCCCGTTCGCCGAAGCGCTGACCGGCTGGGCGCGCCGGCGGGTGATCGTCGAGCTCGCCGATGCCCACCCGCTGACCTCGATCAACGCCCTGTGGAAACACTTCCACGGCATCGACCGCCCACTCGGCCCGACCGCCGAGGACGCCGCCGCCGCGCTGCGTGAACTCGGCATCGAGCCCGAGGTCGCCCGCTGGCGCAGACCGGCGATGGCCGAATACCGCCGTTTCGGCGAACTCGTCGACGTGACCCGGCGACGGCTCTGCCTCCCGCCCGAGGCAGCCGACGACGTCGCGGAAGCCTTGCGCGGTCAGGGAATCGACGCGGGCAACCCGCCGGATCTCGGTTCCTCCGGCCGCGAAGTGGTCACCTTGTCCTGGTCCGGCTCACCCAAACGGGGGTCGTGACCCGGCGTCGACGGCCCGATGGCCGCACAATCGGGGCATGACTCACGCGCAGGACAGCGCCGAAATCCCCGAACCGGCACCCGGGCACCCCGAAGCCGAGCCCCGGCACGCCAAAAAGGTGAAAAGCGGGCGGATCAGCGGGGTCTGGGTCGCTGTGATCGTGGCGCTCGTCGTGCTGGTCCTGCTGCTGATCTTCATCCTGCAGAACCTCGACACGGTCAGCGTGCACTTCTTCGGCATGGACGGCAGCATGCCGCTGGCCGTGGCGATGCTGTTCTCGGTGATCGCGGGCGGCGCGCTGGTGGCGCTGATCGGCGGCGCCCGGATCCTGCAGCTGCGCAGGCAGGTGCGCCGCTAAGCCGCCTTCTTCAGCTGGTCGACGCGCAGGATCAGCGCCAGCCCTGCCACGGCGAGGATCAGCCCGACCCACCACGGGGTCGGGAAGACGTGCTTGTCCAGCAGGCCGAGCAGGCCCCAGTCCTTGTCCCAGCCGAACCTGGCGATCATCGAACCGGCGCCCTGGATGACGCCCAGCGCGCCGATGCCCTCCAGCGCCGTCAACGCTTCCTTGCTTGCCATAGTGTTTCCCCCGATCGGAATCTTTATGGTTCGATCGTATCAAATAAGCGGGGAAGCATGCCGAAAAAAGTGGATCACGAGCAACGGCGCAGGCAGATCGCCGAGGCCGTGTGGCGGATCGCGAGCGGGCGCGGGCTCGAAGACGTGACGTTGCGGCAGGTCGCGGCGGAAGCGGGCGTGTCGACGCGGCTCGTCCAGTACTACTTCGGTAGCCGTGACGCGCTGCTGCTCGGCGCGCTCGAACTGCTCTCGCTCGACCAGAAACAGCGGGTCGAGGAGCGAATCCCGAAAGACGCTTCGCCGCGCTTGCTCCTGCGCGAGATCCTCATCGGGCTGCTGCCGCTGGACGAGCACCAGCGCATGACGTTGCTGGTCCAGCTCGCCTACTTCATCCGCGCGCTCAACGACGAGGCGTTGGCCGCGGCTTTCATCGACCCCGAAGACCAGTCGCTGGAGAACCTGTTCATCGAGATCATGACCGCGGCCCGGGCTCAAGGGCAGATCGCGGACGGGCTCGACCTCGCCCGTGAGGCCGACACGCTCCTCGCGGTCTCGACCGGTGTCGGGCCGGACATCCTGGTCGGGCTTAAGACCGGTGACCAGGTGATCGCCATGATCGACTATCACCTGGACCGCATCTTCCTCAGCTCAGAATGATCGACACCATGCCGAGCATGGTCTCCGCGAGCTCGCCTTTCGCGGTCACGCGGTCCTGCACGTCGGCCGGCCGCACATTGCGGGTGCAGAGCCGCCAGAACGTGTCGGCATCGGTGCTCACGGACGACAGCGTCGGCTTGCCGGGCGAGCAGCGGTCCAGCAGCCAGCCTTCGGCCTCGCGCCGAGCCGTCCAGACCTGGCCGCCGACGGTGTAGGCGACCTGCTTCCCGGGGCGCGCCACGTGGTCGCGCAGCGTGAACGGCAGCGCGCGCATGAACGTGTCGATCACCGGATCGCGGAATTCCCGCTGGTCGAGCGGCCGCGCGCCGACGGCCTCGCGGATCTGCTGCTGATGCACCCAGTACTCCGTGTACTCGCGTGCCGCGTCCAGCCACACCGGCGCCGGTTCCGGCCCGGCCCACGTCACCGGCTCGCCGAGATCGTCGAGATCCAGCCTGCCCCACAGGTCGGTGATCTGCGCCGTGCTGTCCACCAGCAGCCCGAACAGGACTTCGGGCGAAAGCCGCCGCAGCGCGAGCACCCACTCGGCGTTGATCCGGTCGATGAACGCCCCGAACGTCTCGCCGGGCAGCGGGCCGCCGACGCGGTACTCGTCGCGATCACGCGAGAGCTTGCCGAGCTTGTCGCCGAGGATGTGCGCCGCGACGTCGTGCACCGACCAGCCCGCGCAGGCCGTCGGCGCCGCCCACTGGTCCGCGTCGAGCCCGCCGAGCAGGTCGATCAGTGCTTGCTCCTCCTTGGCCAGCAGCGCGAGCACGTCGATCGGCGGACCCCAGCGGGAGAACGGCATGAGTGTGATTGTCCCAGCTCGTTCTCGGCCGTTCGGCGTACCCACGGGTAGGCTCGGAATGTGAACGTGCACGAGCGAATGCTCGGCCCCGGCCAGGGCGACCGTCCCGAGGAGAACGACGGCCCCAACCTGGTCCAGCGGGCCGGTGCGCTGGCGAGCTGGGCCGCGAGGACCGGCTTTTCCATCGGCAGGCGGCTGCCGGGTGTCGAAGCGGCCGAACGCGGGCTGCTGCAGATCGAACGCCAGCTGCTCGGCGAGCTGCGGCGGCGCCTCGACGAGGTCGACGACCCGTATCACGCCGCGCTCACCGCCGCGTCCAGCATGAACGGTTATCAGGGCAACGGCCTGCAGGCGAGGGAGACGGTCACCGTCGTCCCCGCGCGCGGCGACCTCAGCGAGCCGCTGCGCGCCGCGATGGCCGAGCTGCTCAACCGATCCATCGGCTTCGGCCGGGACCGGGCCAAGGAATACCTGTACGCGGTCATCCTGCGTCAGCTCACCCCGGACGAGGCACGCATCCTCTCCGCGCTGTCCGACGGCACGCCGTTCCCGCTGATCGACGTCGCCGAACGCACCAACCTCGGCGGCGCCGGCCGGATCGTGCTGCGCAACGCGTCGACCGTCGGCAAGAACGCCGGTGTGTCGCTGCTCGACCAGGTGCCGAGTTACGTCACCCGGCTCGTCGGGCTCGGGCTGGCCGAGATCGACGAGGAAGCGCCGTCGCTGGAGACCCAGTACGAGATCCTGATGACCGACGAAACGGTCCGCGACGCCGAGAAATCGGTCAAGCGGGCCAAGTTCATCCGGCGCACCGTGCACATCTCGCGGCTCGGCGCGCAGTTCTGGACGGCGTGTGACCCGACGAGGTAGGGGGGCTTCGTGAGCGATTTCGCTCAGCACTGGCCCCTTTATGCCTCGATCCCGCTCGTCGCGGCGCTCATCGGGTACGTGACCAAGCTGGTCGCCATCCGGATGATGTTCCAGCCGCTCGAATTCGTCGGCGTCAAACCGTTCCTCGGCTGGCAAGGCATCGTGCCGAAGCGTGCCGCGCGGATGGCGAGCATCGCGTGCGACACGATGACCCAGCAGCTTATTAAGCCTGCTGAGGTCTTGGATCGGCTCGATCCGGCACGGGTCGCCAAAGAGCTTGAGAAACCACTGATGTCCGCGGTCGAAGAGATCGTGCGCGATGTCGCGAGCCAGTATCAGGCGGACCTGTGGGAGTCGATGCCCGTCCGCATGCAGGAAATGGTCATCCGCCGCGTGCAGGCCGAGGCGCCGAAGATGATCGCCGGGGTGCTCGACGCGATCAAGGAGGACATCGACCAGGTCTTCGACCTCAAGGACATGGTCGTCACCGCGCTGGTCAAGGACAAGGCGCTGCTGAACCGGATCTTCCGCGAGTCGGGCAGCAAGGAGTTCCAGTTCATCGCGCGGTCGGGCCTGGTCTTCGGCGGGCTCATCGGGGTCGTCCAGTTGATCGTCTGGCTGCTCTTCCGCTTCCCGCTGATCATGCCGTTGTTCGGCTTGTTCACCGGCTGGTTCACGGACTGGCTGGCACTGAAGATGATCTTCGTGCCGAGGCGGCCGAAGAAGTACTTCGGGATCGTCGAGTGGCAGGGCTTGTTCCTCAAGCGCCGCGAAGAGGTCGCCGAGGCGTACGGCGCGCTCATCGCGAAGGAAATCATCACCCCGCACAACGTGCTCGAAGCAGTGCTGCGCGGGCCGCTCTCGGATCGGGTGCTCGCGTTGATCCAGCGCCAGATCGACACCGAACTCGGCCTCTCGCGCCGCCCGCTGGTGGTGTTCGCCGTCGGCAGCAAGCGCTACCAGGAGATGAAACTCAGCATTTCGCGCAAGATCATGGACCGGCTGCCGGAGTCGATGCGGTATATCGAGGACTACGCCGAAGACGCGATGGACATTCGCAACCTGCTGGTCACCAAAATGAAAGAATTGGAGCCGGAGGAGTTCGAAGAACTGTTGCGGCCCGCCTTCCAGCAGGACGAATGGATCCTGATCGCGACCGGCGCGATACTCGGATTCTGTATGGGTGAGGCGCAAGTGCTGCTGCTGGAGCATTTCTCGGGCTGAGTGCCCTTTGGGGAACCCGATGCCACCCGAAAAGCGGCTATGCATTTCCGTCGATCGGTCTAAGGTGACGCCGTGCAGACCTCGTGGCAGCAGGACATCCGCATCGCCATGACCATGGTGGGTGGTTCGAGCCTGGCCGTCTGGATGGGCGGGGTCGCCGCCGAAACCTCGGAACTGTTGCACGCCACCGGGGACAGCGTCTACCGGCGGCTGCTCGACCTGCTCAACGCCACGGTCTCGCTCGACGTGCTGACCGGAACGAGCGCGGGCAGCATCAACGTCGCGTGCCTTGGCCTGGCCGAGGCGTACGGCTCGACGCCTGCGGTGCTGCGCGACTCGTGGATCGAGATGGGCGCGCTGGAGAAGCTGCTCCGCGATCCGGGCGAGAAGCAGCCGCGGTCGCTGTTCGACGGGGACAAGGTGCTGCTCGGCGGCTTGCAGACCGCGCTGCGAGACATAATCGGGGACCGGAAGCCCGTCGAGTCGCCCGACGTGACCGTGCTGCTCACCGGCACCATGATCGACGCCGAGACCGCGCGGTTCGACGACGCGCTCGGCAACCTGGTGCGCGACAGCGAACATCGGCTGGTGTTCCGCTTCGACCGTCCACTGTGGAACAACGGGGTGGTCGAGCCGCTCGCGCTGGCGGCACGCTCGTCCGCGTCTTTCCCTGGTGCCTTCGAGCTTTCGTGTGTTCCGGTCGGCGTGCCCGGCGGGGACAAGGCACATCCGGATATGAACGCTTACGTCGACGTCACCCGGTCGCACTGGCTCACCGATGGCGGCGTGCTGCTTAAGAAGCCGTTAGGGCCCGCGCTGCGCGAGATCTTCGAGCGGCCCGCTGAGCAGGACGTCAGGCGGCTGCTGCTCTATGTCGTGCCGACCGGCGAGGGGGAGGCCGAGCAGAAGAAGGTCGACCCGAAGAACCCGCCGCTGCTCGGCGGGGCGATGAGCCAGGTCGTCGCGGCCGTGCTGAACCAGTCGATCAGCGCCGAGTTCGATGAGCTGACCCGGCACAACGACGCCGTGGTCAAGACGCGGGGCACGAGGGTCTCGCTGGCGGCGCTCGGCTGCCGGGTCGGCGCCGAGGCGCTGGTCGACGAGCGGCTTATGAAGGACTATCGGCAGCGTCGCGTCCAGGAAGACGCGACGCAACTGGTCCGCGAAGCGACGCGAAGGCTTAATAAAGCGGGTGGCAATGGCGAGTGGGCGTCCGGTGTTTCCGCGGAGCTGCGCGCCGCCGCGATCAAGGGGCTGTGCACGGAGCTGCCCGAGACCCTGCCGGAAGGCGGTTGTGAAGGTGCGGAGCTCGTCGCGTTCCGGACGTCCGCGCTCGACGATGCCGTCGCGACCGGGCTGCAGCTGATCAACAGCGGGTTCCGGCTCGGACCGTCGCCCGAGCAGGCGGCGCTGTTCAACGACAGCCGGACGCTGCTGCACCAGGCACGCAAGGCCGCGGCCCGCGAGATCCGGCTGACGGACTGGATCGGCCGTCAGCGGTTGCCGAAAAAGGACGAAGAGCTCGTCACCTGGGTCAACTGGCTGGCCGACGAGTGGGCTTTCCTTGGCAGGAAAGAACAACTCGCCGGTGCGTGGAAGCAGGTCGTCGACGCGCTCCGTGCGGTGACGCCCGCGCTGCGCCTGCTGCCTGCCGACAAAGACCCCGACGCCGCGAACACCGTGAAGACGTTGCTCGACTGGCTCGGCCTCACCGACGACCAGCGCACCGCGTCGGACGCGCTCGTCAACACCAGGCTGCTGACACTGCACATCGCCACCCGCGGCCTGCTCGCACAGCTCCCGTCGGTGGACCAGCGGGTCGACCTGGTGCAGGTCAGCGCCGATTCACGCACCTTGCTCGACATGAAACGGTCGCGTGCCACGGACAAGCTCACCGGCATGCAGGCCGACTACTTCGGCGCGTTCTACAAATCGTCGTGGCGGGCGAACGACTGGATGTGGGGCCGGATCGACGCCGTCGGCTGGCTGCTGCAATGCCTGCTCGACCCGAAACGCCTGCGCCTGCTGGCCGAACTCGAGGGCAAGGAAGCCTTCCGGGACAAGGTCAAGGAACTCTTCGACAGCATCGGCTGGCGCTCACCGAGCGAAGACGACAACATCACCGCCGACGAGGCCGCGAAGCTGGGCAAGCAGCTCGACGCCGAGCTGGCTTTCCTTGGCCTGGACGGCGAACTCCACCGCTTGGCCGAGTTCGGCAAAGCGCCGGTCAGCATGCCGATCACCGCGATGGTCTTGGCCAGGTCACGCCAGCTCCAGATCGCGCGCGCCGAACTCCCGGTCGTCGCCAAGCAGGCGACCGAGGACGCGGTCAAGGCACGCGGGAACGGAAAACTGTCGGAGCGGTTCCGTAAACTGAATCTCGACGCCATGGACGACGACTCGACGCGCCGTGCGTTCCGCGAATGCCAGGTCTCCGCGGAACGGCTCGAGGGCGAACGTGGCTCGATGCTGCTCACCAAAACCCTGATCAAGGCCGGTGCGGCGGGCCTGAACGCCGTCACCAGCGCCACGCCGAGCATGCCTGCCTCCGTCCGGCCCGCCGCGCAGTTCGCGCGGGCGACCGGCCGGTCGGCCTGGTGGATCGCGCAGGGCGCGGCCAACCTGCGCGCGCCGTGGAACTTCCTCGCGGCGGCGGTCACGGTGCTGGCCGGGTTCATCCTCGGCAATCAGACCAGCGCGGTCCTGCAGTGGATCGGCCTGCCGGTGGTGGCGGGCGCGGGGGTGTTCCTGCTGGTCAGCGTGTTCGCGCTGCGGACCACCTGGCGGCGGTTCCTGACCGTGCTGCTGGTGCTCGTGGCGGGCTGCCTGCTGTTCGCGGGCTTCATCCCGCCGATCCGCGAGCCCTTGTTCGGCTGGCTGGGCTCGGTGATGGCGGCGTTCGGGCGTGGCGAAGCCGCCGTATGGTGGCTGGTCGTGGTGGCGCTGCTGATCCTGCCCGTGGTCGTCACACCCGCGGGTGCGCTGTGGCGCCGCCTGCGTCGTAAGGCCTAGGCCGCGCCGTGGTGATCACCTGATCACGGTGAGCGATATGGTCCTGGTGGAAGGCTATTTCGAAGGCCGCCGGCGCGAAATTTGCGCAGGCTGCAACAACCCCGAATTCTACTAAGTACACAGCGCGCGCCGGATCCAAACATGCTTGTGGGACTCCTCACCGGTGAGTTCGTGTTCCCCCAGGTCTGGCGCATATGGCGTAGTCGGGCGCCTGCGATCGCTAAATGTGTCTGTTACGTTAACTGATATGTCCGGAAAGCACTTGATCGAATCCCCGACCAAGGCCGACGGTGCCGCGTTGTGGCGAATTGCGCGTGATTCGCGGAAGCTGGATCTCAACTCGCCTTACGCGTATTTGTTGTGGTGCAAGGATTTCGCCGACACCTCGGTCGTCGCCAAGGTCGACGGGGAAGCCGTCGGCTTCGTCATCGGCTACCGCAGGCCGTCGAATCCGAGCACCGCGCTGGTGTGGCAAGTGGCCGTTGACGCGTCGCAGCGTGGAAAAGGCCTGGCAGGCAAGATGCTCGACGTCCTGTTCGGCAAGCTCGTCGGCAGCGGGGTCGAGTTCCTCGAGACCACCATCACGCCTGACAACGACGCGTCCATAGCGCTGTTCGGTTCGTTCGCGAAGCGCTGGAACACACAGTTGGAACGCGAAGAACTGTTCACCTCGCAAGACTTCCCGAGCGACGGCCGGCACGAACCGGAAGACCTTTACCGGATCGGGCCGCTCAAACACTGAATGGAACGACCACAAGTCATGAACATTTTCGAAGAGCTCGAATCCGAAGTCCGCAGCTACAGCCGAGGCTGGCCGGTCGTTTTCGATCGCGCGCAGGGCAGCCGCGTTTTCGACGAGGACGGCAAGGCGTACCTCGACTTCTTCGCAGGCGCCGGCGCGCTGAACTACGGGCACAACAACCCCGTGCTCAAGCAGGCTTTGCTCGACTACATCCAGCGTGACGGCATCACCCACGCGCTGGACATGTTCACCGTGGCGAAGAAGAACTTCCTGGAGACGTTCAAGGAGAAGATCCTCGAGCCACGGGACCTCGACTACAAGATCGTCTTCCCCGGCCCCGGTGGTGCCAACGCCGTCGAAGCCGCGCTGAAGCTCGCGCGGAAGGTGACCGGCAAGGAGTCGGTCATCAACTTCACGAACGCGTTCCACGGGATGACGCTCGGCGCGCTGTCGGTGACCGGCAACTCGATGAAGCGCGGCGGCGCCGGTGTGCCGCTGGTGCACGCGACGCCGATGCCGTACGACGCCTACTTCGACGGCCAGTACCCCGACTTCCTCTACTTCGAGCGCCTGCTCGAAGACTCCGGCAGCGGCCTGAACGAGCCCGCCGCCGTGATCGTCGAAGGCGTGCAGGGCGAGGGCGGCATCAACGCCGCGAGCCTCGCCTGGCTCAAGGGACTCGCCGACCTGTGCGCGAAGCACGGCATCCTGCTGATCTTCGACGACGTGCAGATGGGCTGCGGCCGTACCGGGCCGTTCTTCAGCTTCGAGGACGCGGGCATCAAGCCCGACATCGTGTGCCTGTCGAAGTCGATCGGCGGTTACGGCTTGCCGATGGCGTTGACGCTGATCAAGCCCGAGCTGGACGTCTGGGAGCCAGGCGAGCACAACGGCACCTTCCGCGGGATCAGCCCCGCGTTCGTGACGGCGACCGAGGCGTTGCGCACCTACTGGAGCGACGACGAGCTCGAGAAGTCCACGAAGGCGAAGGGCGAGCGCATCGCCGCCGCGTTCACGGACATCGTCAAGGCCTACCCCGAGGCGAACCTCGTCGCGAAGGGCCGTGGCCTGGCGCGCGGCATCGAGTTCGAGAGCGGTGAGCTGGCCGGCAAGGTCTGCGCCGCCGCCTTCGAGCGCGGGCTGCTGATGGAGACCGCGGGTCCCGACGGCGAGGTGATGAAGCTGCTGCCGCCGCTGACCGTCACCGACGACGAGATCACCGAGGGGCTCAAGATCATCGACGAGTCCATCGCGACCGTCCTGAAGTAAGGAGCGAAGCTTGATCGTCCGCACACTCGACGAGATCACCGACACCGACGCCGACATCAAGACCGAGAACTGGCGTAGCAAGCGGATCATCCTCGCCAAGGAGGGCGTCGGCTTCTCGGTGCACGAAACCACGCTGTACGCGGGTACCACCAGCGACTTCTGGTACGCCAACCACATCGAGGCGGTCTTCATCACCGAGGGTGAAGGCGAGATCGAGGACAAGGGCACCGGCAAGGTCTACCCGCTGGCGCCCGGAACGCTCTATCTGCTCAACGATCACGACAAGCACCAGGTCAGGGCCAAGACCGACATAAAGTGCGTGTGCGTGTTCAACCCGCCCGTCACGGGCCGCGAGGTGCACGACGAACACGGTGTGTACCCGCTGATCACTGAGTAGGTCGTGTTTCTCGGATCTGGTGCGTGAGAGTCGTGATCCAGGTTGTTCCTGGCGGTGCCGCGGCGTCGCCCTCGTACCGGGGTTGTACTCGGGTGATGCCGCGGTGCCGCCAGGGACGACCTGGGCGCGGCTATCGCGTGCCCGATCCGAGAAACACGACCTTACCCCCAGGAGGAGAGCCGGTTTGACCCTCATGGACACCGGGGTGGCCGATGCCTACCCCACCCGAATCCCCGGAAACCCGGAACTGCTGGACCGCACCGATCCGACGGTGTGGGGCGCTGCGTCAGACGGCCCGATCGACGCGGCGACACTGGCCTCACACGACGCCAAGGGCTACTCGATCGTGGAGGGCCTGCTCTCCCCGGCCGAGGTGCAGGCCTACTGGCAGGAACTCGTCAGACTCTCGGCCGATCCGGCGCTCAACGCCGACGAGCGCGTGATCAGGGAAAAGCAGTCGCGGGGCGTGCGCTCGATCTTCGACGTGCACCGGCTCAGCGAGATCATCGACGAACTCGTGCGTGACCCTCGGGTGCTCGACCGGGCCAGGCAGATCCTGGGCTCGGACGTCTACCTGCACCAGACCCGGGTCAACTACATGCCGGGGTTCAAGGGTGCGGGGTTCTACTGGCACTCCGACTTCGAGACCTGGCACGCCGAGGACGGGATGCCGTCGCCGCGCGCGGTGAGCTGCTCGATCGCGCTGACCGACAACTACCCGTTCAACGGCGGGCTGATGGTCATGCCCGGCTCGCAGCGCACGTTCATCCAGTGCGCGGGTGAGACACCCGAGGACAATTACAAGAATTCCCTCAAAGAACAGAAAACGGGCGTGCCGTCCGAGGATCACGTCACGGCGATGGCCGCCGAACACGGGATCGACCAGTTCACCGGGCAAGCGGGCTCGGCGCTGTTCTTCGACTCCAACATCCTGCACGGGTCGGGCAACAACATCACCCCGTACCCGCGCTCGAACATCTTCCTCGTGTTCAACAGCGTGGAAAACGCGCTGCTGCAACCCTTTGCGGCGGGCAAGCCGCGGCCGGACTTCATCGCCGGGCGCGACTTCACCCCGTTGAGGCGATGAGAATCTAGTGCAGGGTCGGCTGTAGCCACGTCAACGCGCCCTGTTACCTTGTCGCCATCGAGCAGACGCCGTGTCTGCGAAGAAGTTGTCGGTGACCGCAAGGGTTCCAAGCTCGGGGTGAGCCCACCCGAACGGTTGTTGACAGATCTCCACGCACGACCCCTTACCGACAGATCGGGACTGACGGTAAGGGGTCGTGTTGCGTTGTAGCCCGGTTGAGATCAATCGCCGGGTGCTTCTTGAACTGTGTTCACGGTAGGTTGGCCTCTCCGGTTGAAGAGCGATCGGGAGGTGGCATGGCGGGCACGGACGCGGCGTATTTCCAGCTGCTGGGCCCTGTCCGGCTACTGGACGGCGATCGCGCCGTCCCGATCGGCGGGCCGAGTGTCCGCGGGCTGCTGGCGTTGCTCGCGCTCGAGGTGAACCGGGTCGTGTCGCTCGACGACATCATCGACGCGCTGTGGGGCCACGATCCGCCCGCGACCGCCAAGACGATCGTGCAGGGCAACGTCTCCCATCTCCGCAGGGTGCTCCGGTCGATCCAGGGCGACAGCGACCGCGGCGCCAAGATCCTCACCGCCTCGCCGGGCTACCTGCTCGCCGCCGATCCCGACAGCGTCGACGCGCATCGCGCGCGCAACCTGCTCGATCTCGCCACGCGCGCCGAAGGGGAGCAGCGGGCCGCGTTGCTCGCCGAGGCCCACGCGCTGTGGCAGGGCCCGGTGCTCGCCGGCGTGCCCGACTCGGTGCGCGCGTCCGAACTGGAGGAACTCCGGCTCGCCGTGCATGGGGCGCGCGTCGACGCCGACCTCGAACTCGGCCGGTATTCGTCGCTGATCGTCGAACTCAGCCCGATCGTGCGGGCCAACCCGTTCGCCGAACGCACGGTCGCCCAGCTGATGCGCGCGCTCTATCACTCGGGCCGCCGCGGCGACGCGCTCGAGCTCTACCAGCGGGTTTCGCATCGCGTGGTCGACACGCTCGGCATCGAGCCCGGTTCGGAGCTGCGCGAGCTGCACGAGCGCGTGCTCAACGACGACCTGGCCGCGCCGGTGCCCGCCGAGGTGATGCCCGCGCCGGTCGCGGCGCAGCTGCCAGCCGCCGTGCCGAAGCTCGCCGGGCGCGACGGGGATCTCGCGTGGCTCGACGACCTGCTCCGCCGCGCCGAGGCCGGGGAAAGCGCGGTCGGTGTCGTCACCGGCACCGCGGGCGTCGGCAAGAGCGCGCTGGTCGTCTGGTGGGCGCATCGGGTCTCGCGGCGGTTCCCCGACGGGATCCTGTTCGCGTCGCTGCGCGGCTTCGATCCCCGGCATCCGCCACTGGAACCCGCCGATCTGCTGACGCAGTTCCTGCTCGGACTGGGCGTGCCCGCGCCCGAGGTGCCCGAGCAGGTCCACGAGCGCATCGCGCTGTACCGCTCGCTCATCGCGGGCCGCCGGATGCTGGTGCTGCTCGACGACGCGCGCACCGCCGACCAGGTCGTGCCGCTGATCCCGCCGGGGTCCCGGTCGATGACGCTGGTGACGAGCCGGGCCAGGCTCGACGGGCTCGCCGTGTCGAACACCGCGCGGCTGCGCGCGCTCGGCACGCTCGCGCCCCACGACGCCGTGCGGCTCATCGAAGAGCTCGCCGGGCCCGATCCCGTCAACGACCGGCTCGCCGAGCTCTGCGGCCATCTCCCGCTGGCGCTGCGGATCGTCGGCGCCCGGCTGGCCGCGAGTCCACAATGGACCGCCGACGAGCTGGTCGGCGAGCTCGCGAACGAGCGCACCAGGCTGGCCGCGCTCGACGTCGAGGACTTCGGCATGCGGGCCGCGCTCGACGTGTCCTATCGCGGCCTGCCGCCCGAGCTCGCGGAACGCTTCCGGCTCATCGGGGCGCTCAGCTGCCAGACGGCGGGCCCGCACCTGCTGGCGACACTCTGTGGCATCACGACCCGCGAGGCCAGGCGCACGCTGCGGACGCTCGCCGCGCACAGCCTGCTGACCGAAACCGCCCGAGACGTCTTCGCGCCCCACGATCTGGTGCGGCTGTACCTGCGGGAACTGGCCGAAACCGAACTCAGCGAGTCCGAACGGCACCAGGTGCTCACCCGCTCGGTGCGCTACTACAAGGCCGTCGCCGACCGGGCCCGCCGCAGGCTGCTGCGGATCGTCGACCCGCTGGACTTCACCAAGTCGATCGCCGCGGACTGCGTTCCCGACCTCGACGGTTTCGACGACGCCCAGTACTGGTTCGCGAAGGAATGGCCGAACCTGATCGCGATCCTCGAAGCGGCGGAGGCGGCCGGGCGGCACGAGGACGTCTGGCAACTCGCCAGGGTCGCGCACACCTATCAGGTCGTCTGCCCGCTCTGGGACGAGTGGACGCGGCTCGTCGGTATCGGGATCCAGGCCGCGCGGGCGTCGGGGAACGAACTCGGCCTGTGCTGGATGCTGATCTCGCGCTGCGCGATGTCGCTGACCTTCGAGCTGCCGGAAGGCTGCCTCGCCGACGCCGAGGCCGCGCTGGAGATCGCGACCGCGCTGGGCGACGGCAGGCTCGTGACCTCGGCGAACATCCACCTCGGCTCGGCGTTGACGCTGCAGGGCCGGTACCGCGAAGCGCTTGGACGGTTGCGCAGCGCCGCGGCGGAGGCCGAGCGCACCAACGACCTCGCCTTGCGCGGCCAGGCGCTCAACAACTGCGCCGAAGCCGAGAAACGGGCCGGGTTGTACGCCGAGGCGATCGATCACCAGCTCGCCTCGCTCGAAATCGACCGCAGGCTCGGCGACGACAGCTACGTCGGCGTCTCGTTGAACAACCTCGCCGAGCTTCATCTGGCATTGGGTGAGTTGACCGATGCGGAGCGTTACGCCTGGGAATCGGTCGAACTCACCCGGAGCAGGCAATTCACCCTGCAGGAAGGCGTCTCCCGGCTGACGCTCGGCCGGACCCTGCGCGCCAAGGGCGACCACGTCCAGGCCCGTGAGCAGCTCGAACTCGCGCTCGGCCGCTACGAACAGGCCAATCCCCAGCTCGCGGACGAGGTCAGGACCGAATTACGTGACCTTGTCGTCCGCTCACGCTTAGTGGATTCTTAGTGCGGACTGACGTGTCACGCGTACTGTCCTCAGCGCACCGGTCGAGCCTCAGGGGAGGGGCTGAACCAAGGACCGGTGTCGCGTCCACGGAACCCGGGGCGGGAGTTCCGCTGTGACGCGTGGAGCCGCCAGGAGCGGCTCGTGCGGTCCGGTCGGCGTTGATGGGGGGACGCCGACCGGCCGCTGGCTGGTCTTTCCTGCGCGCTCAAGAACCTGCCGCTAAAGCCCGAAAGCCACTTTCGTCAGGTGTTATCTGACGAAAGTGGCTTTCGGGCTTTCGACCGGGGTCAGTTGGCCTGGGCGGTGCAGGAAACGTTGTCCTTGATGCTGCTCGCGGCCGTGGTGAGGCTGGCCACGACCTTGCCGTCCACGAGGATCGTGCAGAGGAGGCGGTCGGCGGCGTTGGTGGGGGCGTCGAGGGTGAGCTTGAGCGGGAAGCCGCCGTTGTCATAGGACGCGGTCTGGCGCCAGGTGCCCGGCGGGATGGTGTCTTCCTGGAGCTCGTCCTGGGCGCCGTAGTTGACGTGGGCGGGCGTCGTCACCGTCACCACGAACTCGACGTGGTGCTTCTCGTCCGCGTCGGCCGGGTAGGAGAGCTTGCCGCCGACGACCGAGCTGATGCCCAGCACCGCCAGCATGACGAGCGCGACCACGATGCCGAGCCCGGAGACCGCGACGCCGGCCAGTGAGACCGTGCGGTTCGTCGCCTCGCCGCGCTTGAAGCGCACCAGGCCGAGCGACGACAGGGCGAGCCCGGTCAGCCCGAGGGGCGTGCAGAGCAGGCCGACCATCGGGATCCACGAGACCAGCAAGCCGAGCCCGCCCGCGGCCAGTCCGGCGATGCCGTAGGCGTTCTTCGGGGCCTCTGGCTCGGCGGCGGGCGGCGGGGGCGGCGGCTCGGCCTCACGGCGCGAAGCGGGCGCGAAGTAGTTGGGCGATTCGGTGGTCATGGCTTTGGTCCCCTCGCGAGATTGTGTCTCGTCGGCGAGGCTAATCCATCTGGGTGAAATGACAAGAAGCAGCCCAAAGTTGGTTAACAAGCTGCTAGGGGGCCATTTTGTTGACGATTAACCGGCCTTCCAGTGGCCGGAAACCTAATCGAACAAACTGACTTCGGGAGTGATCTCCAGCAGCTCGAAAACCGGCCTGCCACGACGGCCGTCGATGGTCGTCGTGCGGACCACGCGCAGCCGCGCGGTGACCGGGCGGTCCAGGTTCTCCTTGATCTGGTCGAGCAGGTCCGGCGAGACCGCGCCCTGGATGGTGCCGCCGGATTCGCGCTCCAGATAGAAGATCCGGCGGCGCGTGCGGACGCCGTCGAGCCGTCCGCTGACCGTCTCGTAGCCGACCGCCTCGCGTGACTCGCGCAGGCTGTTGTGCAGCAGCCGCGCCTGCTCGGTGGTCATGCTGCGGGTGACCTCCTCGCCGGAGGTCGGGGACAGCTGCAGGCCGATGCCCGCGTTCTTGGTGACCGCGTTGACGATGTCGCTGACCGCGTTGCGCACGGTGTCGCGCTGCAGCAGGACCGCGTCGAGCGCGCCGTCGTCGGAACCGTTGGCTGGCAGGAAGTCGCAGAGTTCCTTCACCGCGCGCTCGGACAGTGTCTCGAGGCCGTCGTGGATGAGCGCGTCGTCGAGCGCGGGCTCGGGGAAGCCGAAGAAGATCGCGTTGCCAGCCTGGCCGCGCTGGATCAGCGGGGCCTTGTCGCGGTCCGCGGGCTGGACGATCGTGACCTCGCCCGACGGGTTGCGGATGATGTGGCCGATCTTGGCCGTCGCGTCCTGCAGCGCGCGGCTGATGTCGGAGAACGTGTAGGCGTCCATATGCGTCTCGCCGATGACCGCGACGCGCAGCATCGGGGTGCGGCAGGTGCGCTCGAACTTCGCGTTGGCGGCCATCGCGGACGCGCGCGCCAGGTCGTCGAGCCAGGTGCCGCCGGGGATCTCCTCGGCGATGCGCCGGAATTCGTTCCTCACCAGATCAGCTCCGGAAATCCGCGGTCGCCTTCGGCCCATACCTCTTCCCAGGTGTCCTCGTCGCCGGGGCGGCAGAGGAACCCGTCGAGGATGCCGCCGACCGGCTGCACCTGGTCGAGATACATCGCGGGCTGCCCGACGATGACCCCGCGCAGGGTCAGCAGCCCGTACAGCGCGGACCGCCCGGCGCCGTCGAGCCGCTTCAGCGCGCCCCACTCGTCCGGGATGAGCACCACGTCCAAGCCGTCCGGCACATGGTCCGTTCGCGTGACGAAGGCGCCGCCGACCCAGGCGCGGCCGGTGTTGATGATCCGCCTGGCGACACCGAGATAGCTGTTGAGCGCGCTGAACAGGATCTCGCGCTCGTTCTGGTGCGGCGCGTCGAAGACCAGGCGTTCGTAGATGTCGGCGAGGTCGGCCGCGTGCCTGCCCGGCGGTAAGGTTTTCGCCGCGGTCCAGTGCGGAAGCGGCATGCGAATCCCCCTGGCACTGTGTGGCGTAGAAGAACAGTTCGCGAAGAAACAGCGACGTTCACGATCCGTAGCCGAAAGTACCAGGCGGGTGTCAGCGCCCTCGCCCCGGTCGGTGGTCGGCCGGGGGCCAGTCCTCAGCGCTCGGCCACGCCGGTTCCTCGACCGGAGTATCGGCCTCACGTTCAGGTGGCCACTCCACCGCGGGCAGCTGACCCTCCAGGTGAGCGGGCTCCGGCCGGTCGTCCTCCGGCGGCCATGCGGCGGGCGCGCGCGGCGGGTACTCCTCGACACCGTCGTCGAGCAGGTACGGGTTCGGCGGCGGGCCGGGCACGTACTCGGGCTCGGCCGGCTCCTCGTAGACGGGCTCGGGGTGCGCGGGCTTCTGGCGCAGGACGAGCGCCGTCGCGGCGGCGCCCAGCGCGAACGAAAGCAGCATCCACAGCCAGATCTGCCCGAAAAGCCACAGCATGGGTCACCTCACCGTGATTTCCACGCGGCGCTCGTCGCCACTGGGTTGGGTGTCGCCGAAACCCTTGGAGGTGATCCGGTCCGTCGGGATCCCGTACCGGATCAGCAGCCGCGCGACGTTGCGCGCGCGGTCCTGGGACAGCTTGAGCGCGGCCTTTTCGCCGCCGGGTCCCTGGCCGACGTGCCCGCCGACTTCGAACTCGGCGTCGGGCGGCGCCTTCTTGAGCAGCTCCGCGATCTTCTTCGCCGCGCGCTGGCCCGCCGCGGTGACGGTGGCCTCGTCCGGCACGAAGGTGATCGGCTCGGCCTGGAGCGCCTGGTTGATCTCGTCCTGCAGCGCGGCCTTCTCGTCGACCGGGGTGCTCGACGTCGGCGCGGGCGGTGACGGCGGAGCGGGCTCGCTGCTGCTCGGCGGCGCCGGTGGTGGCGTCGTCGGTTCGGGGTCGGCCTTGAGCGTCACGTCGCTCACGCCGTCGACGTTGCGCACGATGTTCTTCGCCTCGACCACCCGCTCGGCAGGGAAGCCGCTCAGCGTGGCCGCACGGCCGTCGAACGTGACCTGACCGCCGTTGATGCCCGCCGCCTGCAGCGCGGTGCGCGAACGGCCGGCCAGGTCGTTCTCGATGTCACCGCCCTTGGCCAAGGTGAGGCCGCCCGCGAGCACGCCCGTGACGACGAGCGCCAGCGGTACTAGCACCCACCTCCGTGCGCCTGGCATAGAGCGACCTTAGGACTCCGTACCCCGCTACGCGAGTCTGAAAGCTCACCATCCGTCGACTGGTGATGAACTCTCAGCTCGCGTTGGCGTCCTGCCGGAGTTCCACCGGGAGCAGCGGGGTGAGCTCGCTGTGCTTCGGCGAGAGGCCGTCGCCCATCGACTCGCCACGCAGCTGGCGGCGGATCCACGGCAGCAGGTGCAGCTTCGTCCATTCGAGGTCGGACCGCCGGGAGGTGATCCAGGTGCTCGGCTCGTCGCTCGCCGGCCACGGCTCGCGCCAGTCCGACTCGACCGGGATGCCGAGCACCTCGGCCGCGCGCAGCGCTATCCGGCGGTGCGCCTCCGGCGTGAAGTGCAGCCGGTCGTCGCTCCAGGCGCGGCGGTCGTGCAGCGGCGCCATCGCCCACAGGTCGACCATCTTCGCGCCGTGCCGATCCGCGATCGCCCACAAATGCGCGTTGTAGATCCCGACTTTTCCCCGCAGAACATGCATAACGGACAATTGCTTGGTGTCCGGGCCGTTGAAGATCACGACCGGGATCCCCGCCGCGCGCAGTTCGGCCACGCCCGCTTCGAACCGCGCCGCGACCGCGTCCACGTCCGCGCCGGGCACGATGATGTCGTTGCCGCCCGCGCACAAGGTGACCAGGTCCGGCTTCATCTCCAACGCGACCGGGACCTGCTCGTCCATGATCTCGGCCAGCATCTTCCCGCGCAGTGCCAGGTTGGCGTACCGGAACTCGGGCCTCCCCGCCGCGAGCACCTCCGCCAGCCGGTCGGCCCAGCCGCGCATGCTGCCGTCGGGCAGCTCGTCGTTCAGCCCCTCGGTGAAGCTGTCGCCGATCGCCATGTAGCTGTCATATCCATACACGCCGGAATCCCCTTACTTCCCGGTGAAACAACCTGTGCACCCCATTCGACCAACAGCAGATCATGCGCGATTAGTCCCAGCATGCGCCACCGCCGGTTCAACTCCAGGTCACAGTCTCTTATCTTGTCGGCGTTCTCCGCATCCGCATTACGTGGAACTCACCCGCCAGGCACCTCGTGTGGGCAACGTCTCCCCGCATGCGGACTTTCTTCCCGACTTAGGGCAGGCTAGCCAGCGTGACCGACAAAACTCGGGAGTCGCTCGCGGAGATACTCGGCGGCCGCCAGGGCGCCATCGACGCCAGCGTCCCGCCCGCGGCGTTCGTCGTCGGCTGGCTCGCCGCGGGGCAATCGATTCCCTGGGGCGCCGGCGCCGCGATCGGGGTCGCGGTGCTGCTCGGCGCGTTCCGGCTCGCCCGCGGCGGCAAGGCGCGCGCGGTGGTGGTGAGCCTGGCGATGGTCGTCGCGGCCGCGCTGATCGTGGTGCACACCGGGCGGGCGGAGGACTTCTTCCTCATCCGGCTGCTGTCCAATGTGGCCAGCGGGCTGCTGTGGGCGGCGAGCATCGTCATCCGCTGGCCGCTGCTGGGCGTGGTCGTCGGGCTCGTGCTCGGCCAGAAGACCAAGTGGCGTAAAGATCCTGTGCTGCTGCGTGCCTACTCGCGGGCGAGCTGGGTGTGGGTGTTCCTGCAGTACACCCTGCGCGTGGCGGTGTACGGGGCGCTGTGGTGGAGCGGGCAGGTGGTCGCGCTCGGGGTCGCGCAGACGGTGCTCTCCTGGCCGCTGGTGGCGCTCACGGTCGCGGCGAGCGGCTGGGTGCTGTACCGAGCGCTGCCGGAAGATCATCCGGGGCTTCGGGTGGTTCAGAACGAACCGGAGAGTTAAGGCGGCCCCCGGCGAGGGGGGAGGGTCCGGGGGCCGAGTCCTACGGTACCCGTTCTTGGTCGGTTCGTGCGACGTTTTGCTTCTCAACTTCAGCGGATTTGCGATTTCGCCCCGCGAACTGGGCTTTCTAACGATGTACCGGGCGGGGCGCGTCCTCGCCGAACGCGTCGACGGCGGCCAGCCACGTGGCGCCGAGCACGCCATCGGTGCTCGTCAGGACGTCGAGCTCTCGCAGTGAGGTGCGCACCAGCACCCCGACCGGGCTTCCGGCGCCGAGCACACTGCCCACCAGCACGACCGGGGTGCGCTCGTCCGGTTCCCGCGCCGCCAGCGCGTTCGCCACGAGCAGCTCGGCGGCGCGCGCGACGATCTCCAGCGCGGCCAGTTCGCCGTCGTCGTGCGCGGCGCTGACCAACGGGGCGAACCTGGCCAGCCGGATCGGCGGCTCGGCGTTGACCCCGGTGATGAGGCGGCGCGAAAGGGCGAGACGGTCCGTGGTGGCGTCCAGTTCGGACACTCCGAGAGCCTCGGTGAGCACCGCGGCGGCCAGTCCGGTCACCCGGTGCCCGCGCGCGAGAACATCCAAAGTGGAGCGAACGGCCTCGCGGCCGATCCAGTAGGCGGAGCCTTCGTCGCCGAGCAGCCAGCCCCAGCCGCCCGCGGTCGAGACCATCTTCCGCCCGCGGACCCGGCCGGCGATCGAGCCGGTGCCCGCGATCAGCACGGTCCCGTCCGGCTCGGCGGTGGCCGAGGCGAACGCGGCCTCCGCGTCGCTGACCACCCGCACGCCGATGCCGAGCCGCTCCCACGTCCGCGTGAACACGGCCGCGATGGCGGGATCGGTCAGCTTGCTCACTCCGGCCATGCCGACCACGCACGCGCGGGTACGCGCCGGGTCCAGCCCGGCGAGCGCGGCGGTGATCGCTTCGGCGATATGGGCGGCGGCTTCCTCCGGCGGATGGGAGTTGGGGTTCGCGCCCCCGCTCCGCCCGGTCCCGAGCACACAGCCGGCGGCGTCGGCTGCCACTGCTCGGGTCGAGGTACCGCCTGCGTCAACGCCGACGACATGACCCGTGGACATCAGCGCGTCTTGGTCACCTTCAACAGGCCGGTCGGCCGGTCGGGGTCACCGCCACGGGCGAGCGAGAGGCCGAGCGCGATCCGCTGGATCGGCAGGATCTCGAGCACCGGCGCGAGTTCCTCGACGGTCTCCGGCACGCCGATGCCGAGCGCGGACTTGACGTCCTTGGCCGCGGAACCGACCGCGAGCACGTCGGCGCCCCGCGAGCTGACGGCTTCGAGCACCTCACGCATGGCCTCGCTGCCATGCCCCTTGCTGGTCACCGCGAGCACCGCGGTGTCGCCGTTGACCGCGGCCACCGGGCCGTGCAGCAGGTCGGCGCCGCTGTACGCGCGTGCGGCGAGGTAGCTGGTCTCGGCCAGCTTCAGCGACGCCTCGAGCGCGGTCGGGTAGGAGTAGCCCCGCGCGGTCGTCAGGATGCGGTCGACGAACCGGTAGCGGTCCACCGCGCGTCCCACGCCCTCACCGGAGCCGTCGAGCGCTTGCCTGGCGAGCTCGCCGATGGACTTGGCGTCCTCGGCCTTGCCGCCGCGGATCGCGTCGATCAGCAGGTACAGCGACATCAGCGTCGCCGAGTAGGTCTTCGTCGCCGCGACGGCGTGCTCGACGCCCGCGCCGATGTCGACGGACAGCTCCGCGGCCGCCGCGAGCGGCGACGACGGGGTGTTGCTCACCGAGACGGTCAGCGCGCCCTGCTGCCTGGCGACCTCGGTCGCCTCGATCAGGTCGGGCGAGCCGCCACTCTGGCTGACCGTCACGAACAGCACGTCGCGCAGGTCGGGGCGGGCGCCGTAGATGGTCGCCGTGGACGGCGAGACCAAGCCGACCGGCAGGCCGAGGAGTACCTCGATCAGGTACTTCGCGTAGATCGCCGCGTGGTCGCTGGAACCACGCGCGGCGAGCAGCGCGAAGCGTGGCGGACGCTTCGAGATGGCGTCGGCCACCTCGGCGAACTCCGACTGGCGTTCGACGAGACCGGCGAGCACACTCGGCTGCTCGTCGATCTCGGCGGCCATGTGCTCGCCTGCCACTGGTTGGGAAACGGTCATCTTGGTTCTGTCACCTTTCGCTAAGGTCTAGACCAATGCTAGCTGTAATCGTACCCGGGAACGCGCTAGCACGGGCGGGCCTTCACTGGTGAAGAGTACGTTTCCTAGCGGGGTAGTCGCGCGGTCTGTGGGAAAGCTTGAGGAGTCGGACATGTTGGAGACATCGAGTGGAGAGGCGGCCGCTTCGCCGTCGGGCATGAGGGGGCAGCGGGAGCCCAAATACTGGGCACTCAAGCAGCACCTTCTTGATCTCCTTGACGCACTGCCACCTGGGGCTCCGATCCCCACGGAGCGGGCGCTGGCAGGGGAATTCACGGTTTCGCGCACCACCGTGCGCCAGGCGCTGGCCGATCTGACGGCCGAGGGCAGGCTGCATCGCGTGCAGGGCAAGGGGACCTTCGCCGCCGAGCCGAAGCTCGCGCAGCGGCTGCAGCTGTCTTCGTACACAGAGGACATGCGCGCGCAGGGCCGCGAACCGTCGTCGAAGTTGTTGGACATTGACGAAATGCCGGTCGAAGCCGACCTGGCGAAGCTGCTGGGCATCCGCGTCGGCGCGAAAATCCTTCGCCTTCGGCGGCTCCGGCTCGCCGACGCGGAGCCGATGGCGTTGGAGACCACGCACCTTCCGATGGCCCGTTTCCGTGGTTTGCGCAAACACGTTTCCGCAGGTGGATCGCTGTATGCGGTGCTGCGCGAGCACTACGGCGTCGAGATGGAACGCGCCGAGGAAACGATCGAGACGGCACTCGCCGGACCGCAGGAAGCGGAGCTGCTCGGCGCCGATGTCGGCATGCCGATGCTGCTGCTTTCGCGGCACAGTTTCGGTGTCGACGGCAAGCCGGTGGAGTACGTCCGGTCGATCTACCGCGGAGATCGGTATAAATTCGTTACGACGCTGCGTAAGCCGTGACCGGACCCGTCCCCGCGGGAATCAAATGGGGTACTCCGGTCGCGCGCGGCGTGCTCGCGACGACCATCCTCGGCTCGGGGATGGCCATGCTGGACGGGACGATCGTCAACGTCGCCCTCCCTCGAATGGGTGAAGAATTACACGCGTCCGTCGCCGGTCTGCAATGGATTCTCGACGGTTATCTGCTCGCGCTGGCGGCGCTGATCCTCGTCGCCGGATCACTCGGCGACAGATATGGCCGACGGCGCATGTTCGTTGTCGGTGTTGTTTGGTTCGGTGTCGCTTCGGTGTTGTGCGGTGCTGCTGTTTCCACCGAGATGCTCGTCGCGACGCGGGTGCTGCAGGGCATCGGCGGCGCGCTGCTGACGCCCGGCTCGCTCGCGATCCTGCAATCGTCGTTCGCACGGGAAGACCGGGCGCGCGCGATCGGCGCGTGGTCGGGGCTCGGCGGGATCGCGGCCGCGGCCGGGCCGCTGCTCGGCGGCGCGCTCGTGCAGCTGTGGTCGTGGCGGCTGGCGTTCCTGATCAACCTGCCGCTCGCGATCGTCTGCGTGGTGCTCGCGCGCAAGTACGTCCCCGAGTCGCATGACGAGCAGAGCACCGGGCATCCGGACTTCACCGCGGCCGCGCTCGGCGCGGTCGGCCTCGCCGGGCTGACCGGCGCGCTGGTCGAAGCCCCGGTGCGCGGCATCGGTGACGGGGTCGTGCTCGTCTCGGCGGCAGCGGGCGTGGCCGGGCTGGCCGCGTTCGTCTGGCTGCAGCACCGCTCGGCCGACCCGCTGGTGCCGCCGCAGCTGTTCCGCGACCGGACGTTCACCCTCGCCAACGTGCTGACGTTCGTCGTCTACGCCGCGCTCGGCGGCGTGTTCATGCTGATGGTCATGCAGCTGCAGGTCTCGCTCGGCTTCTCGCCGACCGCGGCGGGGATCGCCGGGCTGCCGATCACGCTGATCATGCTCGCGCTGTCCGGCCGCTCGGGCGCGCTGGCCGCGCGGATCGGCCCGCGCCTGCAACTGGTGGCCGGCCCTATCCTGGTCGGCGTCGGCATGCTCTTGATGATGCGGATCACGCCCGGAGCGTCCTATGTGGGCGCGGTGCTGCCCGCGGTCGTGGTGTTCGGACTCGGCCTCGCCGCCGTGGTGGCGCCGGTGACCGCGACCGTGCTCGCCGCCGCGCCGGATCGCTTCGCGGGCGTGGCGTCCGGCGTCAACAACGCGATCGCGCGCACCGGCGGCCTGCTCGCGGTCGCCGTGCTGCCCGCCGTCGCCGGGCTGAGCGGGCAGTCCTATTCGGATCCCGCCGCGCTCACCGCGGGCTGGCAGCGGGCGCTGCTCGTCTGCGCGGTGCTGGCCATCGCCGGCGGGCTGACCGCGCTGGGCATCCACAACGGCGTGCTGTCCGCGCCGCCGGAACCCGCCGAGACCCCCCATCCCGGCGAGTGCCTGCATTGCGGGGTCGACGGTCCGCCGACCCACGTCCGGGCCTCACACGCTTAGCCGAGCAGTTCCCCCAGCGCCGACGGGTCGAGGTTGCCGCCGGAGACCACGGCGACCGTCTTGCCGTCGGGGAGCTGGTCGGCGTGGAACAGGAACGCGGCCGTCGACACGGCGCCGCTCGGCTCCGCGATCAGGCCCGCACGCCTGGCCAGCACGCGCACGGCTTCGCGGATCTCCTCCTCGGTGACGGTCAGCATGCCGTCGAGCACCACCTGAAGGTGCGCGAAGGTGAGCTCCGACGGCTGCGAGCGCAGGCCGTCGGCGATGGTGCGTGCCCGCTTCTCGACCGGCCAGTCGACGCGGTGCCCGGCCTTGAGGCCCTCGGCGGTGTCCGCGGCGAGCTCGGGCTCGACGCCGAAGATCTTCGCGTTCGGGGCGAGCGCCCTGATCGCGGTGCCGATGCCGGACGCGAGCCCGCCGCCGCTGATCGGGATGAGCACGACCTCGACGTCGGGCAGGTCCTCGGCGATCTCCAGGCCCGCGGTGCCCTGGCCGGCGATCACGTTGCGGTGGTCGAACGGCGGGATCAGCGTCAGCCCGCGCTCCTCGGCGATGGCGTGCGCGGCCGACTCGCGCTGGCCGATCGGCACCTCGACGACCTCGGCGCCGTGCGACGCGGTCGCCTCGACCTTGATCCGCGGCGTCACGTCGGGGACGACGATCACCGCGGGCACCCCGAACTGCTTGGCCGCGAACGCGACCGCTTGCGCGTGGTTACCACTCGAATACGCGACGACACCTTTTTCGCGGGTCTTCTCGTCGAGCGCGGCGATCGCGTTGTACGCGCCCCTGACCTTGAACGCGCCGATTTGCTGCAGGTTCTCGGGCTTGAGCCACAGCTTCGCCGGGCTGGCCCACAGCTGCGGGAGCAGCGGGGTGCGCAGGGCAACCCCGGCGACCCGCTTGGCCGCGGCGTGGATTTCGTCGATCGTCACCAGGTTCATGCGCCGAGTATGTCAAGGAATCGTTCGTTCCGGGTCCATTGTGGACAGTCGCTAGTGGTTCTGCTCACGGCAGGCCAACGCCGGGAGTGCCTCGCGCGCCTTAAGCGTTGGAACGGGTGAAGTCTTTTTGAATCGACGGATCGGGATCATGGCAGAGGAGAAGACGGAGAAGCAGGGCACGAAGCTCGTGCAGGTACTGGCAGCGGCGCTGGCGGCGGTGACCGCGGCGTTTTTGGGGTCGACGCTGGGAGTCGCGGGGACGGTCGTGGGGGCGGCGCTCGCGAGTGTCGTAACGACCGTGGGTGGCGAGATCTACCTGCGCTCATTGGACCGCACCCGGCAATTGGCGGCGACGAGATTCAGGGCACCCTCGGACGTTTCCAACGTTTCCGACCAGGAGACGGTCCAATTCTCGCCGCCGGATTCGGCAGTTTCGGAGAAACCCGCGTGGCGGCGGCGGTTGCCGCTGATCCTGGGCGTGAGCGCGATCGCGTTCGTGGTGGCGCTGGTGGCGATCACCGGGGTCGAGGGTGCGACCGGTAAGACCTTCGGTGGGGGCAATGGCACGACGATCGGCAAGATCGTCGGCGGTGACCGTGCCAAGCCCGGCGAGGACAAGCACACCGAGACGCCCAGCACGCCGCCGTCGACCCCGGTCACGACCACGGTGACGGCTCCGCCGAGCACGACGACCCCGCCCCCGCCGACCACGTCCTCGAGCCCGCCGCCGACGACGTCGAGTTCGCCCTCGTCCAGCTCGCCGGCGACCACGCCCAGCGCGCCGTCCTCGACGCCCACGCCCTGAGAGGTCGTGAGTGTTTTAGCCGGTTAGAACCGGCCGGAACACTCACGACCCTCGGTGTCACACCAGGTGCGTTTTGAGGGCTCGGGCGGCGAACTCGGGGTCCGAGGCCTCGGTGATCGCGCGGACGACCACCACGCGGGTGGCTCCGGCGGCCAGCACCTCGGGCAGGCGGTCGAGGTCGATGCCGCCGATCGCGAACCAGGGGCGGGCCGGGGCTGAGGCGGCCGTGGCGCGCACCAGGTCGAGGCCGGGTGCGGGACGGCCCGGCTTGGTCGGGGTCGGCCAGCACGGGCCGGTGCAGAAGTAGTCCGAGCCGTCTTCCGAGGCCGCGGCCGACGCCTGCGCGACCGAGTGCGTCGAGCGGCCGATGACCACGTCGTCGCCGAGGATGCGGCGGGCCGCGGGGACCGGGAGGTCGTCCTGGCCGAGGTGCAGCACGTCCGCGCCCGCGGCCAGCGCGATGTCGGCGCGGTCGTTCACCGAGAGCAGCGCGCCATGCCGGGCGCAGGCCTCGGCGATGATCTCCAGCGCGGCCAGCTCCTCGCGGGCCTCCAGCGACTTGTCGCGCAGCTGCACGATGTCGACGCCGCCCGCGAGCGCCGCGTCGACGAAGGAGGCGAGGTCGGGGCGCGAGGCCGTGCAGAGGTACAGGCGCGCGTCGTCGAGTCGTTTCCGGATCTGTTCACCGTTGAGCCCAGGCATGGCGGCGACGGTACCCGCGCGCTACGGTGGAGTGGTCCGCACGGGAGCCTCTGTCGAGGCTGAGAGGGAGTCGAAGAGGCTCCGACCGTGGAACCTGATCCGGATAATGCCGGCGCAGGGAGCGTGCATGAGCAGGTTGAGTGTGGTCGGTGGCGGGGTCATCGGCTTGTCCGTCGCGTGGCGTGCCGCCGTGCGAGGACGGAAGGTCACCGTTTTCGATCCGAGTCCCGGCCGGGGCGCGTCCTGGCTCGCGGGTGGCATGCTCGCGCCCGTCACCGAGGCATGGCCGGGTGAGGAAGCGGTGCTGCGGATCGGCGAAGAGTCGCTGCGACGCTGGCCGGGCTTCGCGCGCGAACTCGCCGAAGAGGGCTTCGATCCGGGGCTGTCCGACGCGGGCACCATGGTCGTCGCGCTCGACAGCGCGGACGCCGGGCACCTCGAAATCCTCGCCGAGTACCTGAAGTCGCTCGGGCGTGAGGTCGAGCCGGTCACCGGGCGCGAGGCGCGCAAGGCGGAGCCGGGGTTGTCCGGAGCGGTCCGAAGTGGACTGCTCGTGCCCGGCGATTTGGCGGTGGACAACCGAAAGCTGCTGCAAGCGCTGGAGAAGGCGGCGCGCAAACGCGGGGTCAAGTTCGTGCACAAGGAACTCGCCGAGCTGCCGGAGGGTGAGGTCGTCATCGCCGCGGGCGCGTGGAGTTCGCGGCTGCACCCGCTGCTCGACGGCGTCCGGCCGCTCAAAGGCGAGATACTCCGCCTGAAACCACGCCGCGGCTGCCTCCCGCCGCCGAAACGCACGGTCCGCGCGGTCGTCGAGGGCAAGCCGATCTACCTTGTCCCGCGCGAAGAAGGCGAACTCGTGCTCGGCGCGACGCAGTACGAAGCCGGTTTCGACACGGCGGTCACCGCGAAAGGCGTCCGCGAGCTGCTCGAAGGCGCCGAACGCGTTTTCCCGGGCATCGCCGAGTACGAGCTGGTCGAGACCGCAGCCGGGCTGCGCGCGGCCAGCGTGGACACGATGCCGTACATCGGCGAGCTGGCAGGCGGCGTCTACGCCGCGACCGGTCATCACCGCAACGGCCTGCTGCTCGCCCCGATCACCGCCGACGCGATCGTCGCGCTGCTCGCGGGCGAGCCGGTGCCGGACGAAGTCATCGCCGCGAATCCCAGGGAGCGAGTTTGATGCAGGTACAGGTCAACGGCAGCTGGCGGGACGTCCCCGACGGCTCCACGGTCGCGCAGCTGCTGGCGGCGCTCGGCACCCCCGAGCGCGGCATCGCCGTCGCGCTCGACGGCGAGGTCGTCCGGCGTGGCGACTGGGAAACGGCCGAGGTGCCCAAGGGCGCCACCCTCGACATCCTCACGGCGGTGCAAGGTGGCTGAAGATCTCCTCGTCGTCGGCGAGCACAAGTTCGACTCACGGCTCATCATCGGCACCGGCGGCGCTGGCAACCTCGCCGTGCTCGAGCGCGCGCTCGTCGCGTCCGGCACCGAGCTGACCACGGTCGCCATGCGGCGCGCGGACGCCGAGGGCGGCTCAGGCGTGCTGGATCTGTTGCGGCGCTTGGGAATCCAGCTGCTGCCCAACACCGCGGGCTGCCGGACCGCCGCCGAGGCCGTGCTCACCGCGCAGCTCGCGCGCGAGGCGTGCGAGACCGATCTGATCAAGCTGGAAGTGCACGCCGACGACCGGACGTTGCTCCCCGATCCGCTGGAAACCCTTGAGGCGGCCGAACAATTGGCCGCCGACGGGTTCACCGTGTTCGTGTACACCAACGACGACCCGGTGCTCGCGCTGCGGCTCGAGCAGGCGGGCTGCGCCGCCGTCATGCCGCTGGGCGCGCCGATCGGCACCGGGCTCGGCATCCGCAACCCGCACAACATCGAGCTGATCGTCTCCCGTGCGTCCGTTCCGGTGATTCTCGACGCGGGCATCGGCACGGCGTCGGACGCCACACTTGCCATGGAACTCGGTTGTGACGCGGTTTTGTTGTCAACTGCGGTCACCCGGGCGACAGATCCCGAGCGTATGGCCTACGCGATGCGGTCGGCTGTCGTAGCGGGACGCCTCGCGCGGGGCGCCGGACGCATCCCGCAGCGCTTCTGGGCGCACGCTTCGAGCCCGCCACGCTAGGCCAAGACGCCCTTAACGCGGAGTAAGCAGCCTCTGCCCGTATCGTGGACGGCATTTCCGGTACGCGACCGCGACCGGCCTGTTCGGGTAGAAGGAGCCAGCGGTGACCACGTCATCGGCCCAGGATGTTTCGGGCAGATTGTTCCTCGCGGTGGGCAGGTTGTCCCGGTCGCTACGGCAGGCCGGGGCACCCGGCCCAGGGCACGGCGCCATCTCGGCGCTCGCCACGCTGGTCAACTCGGGGCAGCTGCGCCTCGGTGACCTCGCGGCCAAGGAGGGTGTCGCGGCGGCGACCATGTCGCGGATAGTGGCCGCGCTGGTGGAGGCAGGCTACGTCAGCCGCGAGCCCGACCCGATCGACCGCCGCGCCTGGCTCGCGACGGCGACCGAGGAGGGCGCGAACCTCGTCAGCGGCGTCCAGTCGACGCGCGTGCAGGAGCTGAACCGGCGCATCGAGCGGCTCAGCCCTGAGCATCGCGAGGCGCTGCAGACGGCGTTGCCCGCGTTGGAAGCGCTGCTCACCGACGACATTTGACCTCAAGCATGGTCGAGGTTCGATGCTGGGGGCATGAGAATCGAAGACCGCATTGAGATCACCGAGCTGATCGACCGTTTCTTCCTCGCGCTGGACGACGGCACGGTCGGTGAGGACTGGGTGCGCTCGCAGTACACCGAAGACGTGCGCAGCGAGGCTCCCGTCTACACCGCCGTCGGCCACGACGAGGTGCTCGCGAACACGCGGGAGGCGATCGGGCGGTTCGAGCGGACGCAGCATGTCGGGTCGAATTACGTCATCGACTTCGACGGCGACGACAAGGCGCGCGTGCGCGGCAACACGATCATGACCCACGTCCACAAGGACCGGCCCGAGGCGTTCACCGTCGGCGGCACCTTCGACAACGACCTCGTGCGCACGCCGGAAGGCTGGCGGGTCAGCAAGACGGCCATGCGCGTTATCTGGACGTCCGGCGAGCCCCCGAGGCTGGGATAAAGCGGGCTTTATCCCGTCAGGCGTTTTGCTTCATGGCGGCGATTTCGGCGCGCAGTGCGCGCAGCTCGGCGAGGATCTCCGCGTTGGCGGCGGCCAGCATCTCCGACTGCTTGGCCTCCTCCTCGCGGATGTCCTGCCGCAGCTCGTCCTCCATCCCGCTCACCACCACGGCGATGAACAGGTTCAGCACCGCGAAGCTCGACACCAGGATGTAGATCACGAAGAACAGCCACGCCATCGGCGCCTGCACCATGATGCTCTTCGCGATGTCCGGCCACGCCTCGCCGGTCATCACCTGGAACAGCGTGAACAGCGAGGTGCCCAGGTCGCCGAAGTTCTCCGGCGAGATCACGCCGAACAGCTTGGTCGCCATCACGCCCGCGACGAAGATGATCAGCCCCAGCAGCGCCGCGATCGACGCCATCCCCGGGATCGCGGTCAGCAGGCCCGAAACGACCTTGCGCATCGACGGCACGACCGAGATCAGCCGCAGCACCCGGAGCACGCGCAGCGCCCGCAGCACCGCGAACGGCCCGGTCGCCGGTATCACCGCGATCCCGATGATGATCAGGTCGAACACGTTCCACGAGTCGCTGAAGAACTTCGCGCGGTAGGCGTAGAACTTCGCGAGCAGCTCGGCGACGAAGATGCCGAGCGCGATGTGGTCGAGCGCGTGGAGCACCGGGCCGTACGCGGCCAGCAGATTGGTCGAGGTCTCCATCGCCAGCGTGATGGCGTTGAAGATGATCACGGAGATGATGAAGTTCTGGAACCGGCGGTCTTCGACGAACTTCGCTACCTGTACTGGCTTGAACACGCCGAGCATCGTAACTATTCGGGCGCGAGCCGCCAGAACGCGGAGACGGGACCGACCTTTTCGCCCATGGGATAGGCGTTTTCGACCGCCTTGCTGACGAACGCCTTGGCGAAGCGCGCCGCCTCGACCACCGGCATCCCCCTGGACAGCCCGGCCGTCAGCGCGGACGCCATGGTGTCGCCCGCGCCGTGCGTGTGCGGGGTGTCGAAGCGCGGCCCTTCGAGCTCGACGAACGTGGAGCCGTCGAAGAGCAGGTCCATGCACTCCGGATCGCCCTTCAGATGGCCGCCCTTGACCAGCACGTAGCGCGGGCCCAGCCGCTGGAGCACGAACGCGGCCTGGTGCATCTGGTCGCGCGTGGTGACCTCCATGCCGGTCAGCAGCCGCACCTCGTCGAGGTTCGGCGTGAGCACGGTCGCGCGCGGCAGCAGCTCGTCGCGCAGCGCGGCGAGGCCGTCGTCGTCGAACAGCGGGGTGCCGTGCATCGACGCGGCGACCGGGTCGACGACGAACGGGGTCTTGAAGTCGCGGCCGATGCCCGCCTTGTCGCAGGCCTCGGCGACCGCCCGGATGATCTCCGCCGACGCGAGCATGCCGGTCTTGGCCGCGTTGACACCCATATCGGCGGCCACCGCCTCGATCTGCCCGGCGACGATGTGCGGCGGCAGGTCGGCGCGGTCGTGCACGCCGAGCGTGTTCTGCACGGTCACCGCGGTGACGGCGACGAGACCGTGCACCCCGCAGGTCAGGAAGGTGCGCAGGTCCGCCTGCAGGCCTGCCGCCCCGCCCGAGTCCGAGCCTGCGATGGTGAGCGCGGTCTTCATGGGTCTCCCGACTTCTGGTCTAGTCCATCCGGCCATTTCCCCTTCACGTGGCCGCCACCATGTTGGCACAGTGTGAGAACGCGAAATTCTTTCAAGGCTCCGTGAAGGGATCAGGATGCGATTCTCCTCGGCAGCGCTGGCGGCGGGAATGCTGTTCGCCGTGATGACGGGCACGGCACAGGCCGACCCCGCGAAGGTCTCCGGCAGCACCACGGTCGGGGTGCACAACACCTACGACACGGCCGCCTACGACTACCTCGCCCGCTCGCTCGACAACGGCACGTCGCTGATCGAGCTGGACGTCTGGCCGAACATCATCACCAAGGAATGGAAGGTCAGCCACTCCAACCCGCTGGGCAACGGCAACAACTGCGTCGCGGCCACCTCGGCGTCGCAGCTCTACACCGGCGGCAAGAACAAGAACCTCGAGTACTGCCTCGACGACATCCGGATCTGGCTCGACGCGCATCCCGGCAAGGGCCCGATCCTGCTCAAGCTGGAGATGAAGACCGGCTTCTCGGACAACGGCGGCCGCGGCCCCGACGAGCTCGACGCGTCCATCCGTGGGCACCTCGGCGGGCACGTCTTCCGCCCGGCCGACCTGCTCGGCGGCTACGCCACGCTCGACGAGGCGGCCAAGGCGGACAACTGGCCGACGCGGAGTTCGTTGCAGGGCAAGGTGTTCATCGAGATCATCCCCGGCACGGTCGAGGAGGGTAACCCGACGGACACGCTCAAGACCGACGTCGAGTACGCGCGGTACCTGGTCGGCCTGAAGAACGCGGGCAGGCTCGGCGACGCGCAGGTCTTCCCGACCGTGCACGGCGCTGTCGGCGGCGATCCGCGTGACAAGTACGAGGCGGCTCTCAAGCCTTGGTTCGTGTTCTTCGACGGCGACGCGAACGCGTGGCTCACCAACACCGGCCCGTGGTGGTACGACGCCAACCACTACTTCGTGGTGATGACCGACGCGCACAACGTCGCGCCCGCCATCGACTCGCGCAATCCGACCCCGGAACAGGCCACCCAGCGCCTCACCGATCTCGCCAAGGCGCACGCCTCGATGATCACTTCGGACTGGGTGGGCCTGACCACGGTGCTCCCGCTGGTCGTGCCTCGCGGATAGCCGCAGGGGTCGTGAGTGTTCCGGCCGGTTCTAACCGGCCGGAACACTCACGACCCTCAGGCGACGGTGAGCACGAGCTTGCCGGTCACCCGGCCAGCTTCGCCGAGTTCGTGTGCCTTGCCCGCTTCTTCGAGCGGGAACGTCTGCTCCACGTGCACCTTGAGCTGTCCCTTGCCGATGAGCTCGACCAGGCCGGTGAGACCGATCTGGTCGGGCTCGACCAGCACCTGGCGGTGCCGCACGCCCGGCGCGTCGATCTGGCTCGCCGCCACGGTCACCACGATCCCGCCGTGGCGCACGGCGGGCAGCCAGCGGGACGTGCTCTCCTCGCCGACCGTCGCGGCCAGCACGTCGAGGCCGGTCACGGTGGCGTTCGGGTCCCGGTAGTCGACCGGCTCGTCGACGCCGAGCGAGCGCAGGAACTCGTGCTTCGGCGCGCTGGCGGTGCCGAGCACGTACGCGCCGCGGGCCTTCGCGATCTGCACGGCGAGATGGCCGACGCCGCCCGCCGCGCCGTCGACGAGCACCCGCTGTCCCGGCTGGACGTTCGCGACGTCGACCAGCGCCTGCCACGCGGTCAGCCCGGCGAGCGGGAGCCCGGCGGCCTCGGCGTGTGACAGGCCCTTCGGCTTGCGGACGAAGTGGCGTGACGGCGCGACCACGTAGTCCGCGTACGCCGCGGCCTGCCGGGGGAACAGCGGCATGCCGAGCACCTCGTCGCCGACGTCGACGCCGGTGGCGCCGAACCCGAGTTCCTCGACGACGCCGGAGACGTCCCAGCCCACCGTGTAGGGCGGCTCACCCATGAAGACCTCGTGTGCCCGCGTCTTCCAGTCGACCGGGTTGATCCCGGCGGCGTGCACCCGCACGAGCACCTCGGTCGGGCCGGGCGCCGGCCGGTCGGTCTCGATCACACGCAGCACTTCGGGTCCGCCGAACTCCTGCTGGGTCACCACTCGCATCGGTCTGCTCCTGTTCGTTCTCGCTGGCATGACCTATGCTCGGGCAGGTAGGCACTTTTCGCTAGAAGGCACTTCCTCGTAAAGTAGGTACCTAATGGAAACTACCTCTGACCAGCACTGGGACGTTTATCTGAAGAACTGCCCGTGCCGGGACGTGCTCGACCTGCTGGCGAACAAGTGGACGGCGCTGATGCTCGGAGCGCTCCGGCGGCGCCCGCACCGCTTCGGCGAGCTGCGCCGCGCGGTCGAGGGCATCAGCCAGAAGATGCTCACCCAGAACCTGCGCGCGCTGGAGCGCGACGGCCTGATCACGCGCACGGTCTACCCGACGACCCCGCCGACCGTCGAGTACGCGCTGACCGACCTCGGCACGGACGTCTCCCGGCACCTCGTCGCGCTGAGCACCTGGTCACAGGCCAACTTCAGCCGCATCCGAGAGGCACGCGAAACCTTCGACTCCCGCGTCGTCGAACCTGTGTCGTGAGATTTAGCGGGCTTTATCCCGGGCGCTTTTCCCGGGATAAAGCCCGCTAAATCCCGGCCCTCGCGGTCAGTCTTTGAGCCGCCAGAACGGCGAGACCGGCCCAACTCCCTTGCCCAGCGCGTAAGACTCGGCCACGCACCGCTCGATGAACCGCTTGCCCTCGCTCACCGCCGCCGGCACGTCCGCGCCCTTCGCCAGCGAGGCGGTGATCGCCGACGCGAGCGTGTCACCGCCGCCGTGCGTGTTCTCGGTGTCGTAACGCGGTCCGCTCAACTCGATGAACTCGCGCCCATCGGAAAGCAGATCGACGCAATCGGCGGCGTTCTCCATATGCCCGCCCTTGACGAGCACCCACGCCGATCCGAAGCCCAGCAACGCTTCGGCCGCCGCGCGCTGCGAAACCGGGTCCGTCACGGAGATCCCGGTGAGCAGCCGCACCTCGTCGAGATTCGGCGTCACCAAGGTCGCGCGTGGGAACAGCTCGGTCCGGATGGCATCCAACGCCTCCTCGCGCAGGAGGGCGTGGCCGGTCATCGACGCGGCGACCGGGTCGACCACGAACGGCACGCCCGTGCGCTGTCCGATGTGGACCTCGTCGAGCGTTTTCGCCACCGCGCGGATGATCTCGGCCGTCGCCAGCATGCCGGTCTTGGCCGCGTCGACGCCCATGTCGGTCGCCACCGCCTTGATCTGCGCGGTCACGACGTCGGCCGGGATCTCCGTGAAACCCTGCACGCCCAACGAGTTCTGCACGGTGACCGCCGTGAGCGACACGAGTCCGTGCACCCCGCACGCGAAGAACGTGCGCAGGTCGGCCTGGATGCCCGCACCACCGCCGGAGTCCGATCCGGCGATGGTGAGGGCGGTCCTCGGTGTCACTGGCCCACTACGGGCAGGTAGACCTTGTTGCCGTGTTCGCTGAACTCCTCCGACTTCTCGGCCATGCCGGCTTCGATCGCTTCCACTGTGGACAGTCCGTGTTCCTCGGCGTACTTGCGGACGTCCTGGGTGATGCGCATCGAGCAGAACTTCGGCCCGCACATCGAGCAGAAGTGCGCGGTCTTCGCCGCTTCGACCGGCAGTGTCTCGTCGTGGAACGAGCGCGCGGTGTCCGGGTCGAGCGAGAGGTTGAACTGGTCGTGCCAGCGGAATTCGAAGCGGGCCTTGGAAAGCTCGTCGTCCCATTCCTGCGCGTGCGGGTGCCCCTTGGCGAGGTCGGCCGCGTGCGCCGCGATCTTGTAGGTGATCACGCCGGTCTTGACGTCATCGCGGTTCGGCAGGCCGAGGTGCTCCTTCGGCGTGACGTAGCACAGCATCGCCGTGCCGTACCAGCCGATCTGCGCGGCGCCGATGGCCGAGGTGATGTGGTCGTAGCCGGGCGCGATGTCCGTCGCGAGCGGGCCGAGCGTGTAGAACGGCGCCTCGCCGGTGAGCTTCTCCTCGAGCTCGACGTTCTCCTTGATCTTGTGCATCGGCACGTGGCCGGGGCCCTCGATCATCACCTGCACGTCGTGCTCACGCGCGATGTGCGTCAGCTCGCCGAGCGTCTCCAGCTCCGCGAACTGCGCGCGGTCGTTGGCGTCCGCGATCGAGCCGGGGCGCAGCCCGTCGCCGAGTGAGAACGTCACGTCGTACTCGCGCAGAATCTCGCACAGTTCGACGAAATTGGTGTACAGGAAGGACTCCTTGTGGTGCGCGAGGCACCACGCCGCCATGATCGAGCCACCGCGGCTGACGATCCCGGTGACCCGCTTGGCGGTCAGCGGGATGTAACGCAGCAGCACGCCGGCGTGCACGGTGACGTAGTCGACGCCCTGCTCGCACTGCTCGATGATGGTGTCGCGGTAGATCTCCCAGGTCAGCTTTTCCGGCTCACCGTCGACCTTTTCCAGCGCCTGGTAGATCGGCACGGTGCCGACCGGGACCGGCGAGTTGCGGATGATCCACTCACGGGTTTCGTGGATCCGCTTGCCGGTGGACAGGTCCATGATCGTGTCGGCGCCCCAGCGGGTGGCCCACACCATCTTGTCGACCTCTTCCTCCACAGAGGACCAGACGGCCGAGTTGCCCATGTTGGCGTTGATCTTCACCAGGAAGTTCTTGCCGATGATCATCGGCTCGCTCTCCGGGTGGCACCGGTTCGCCGGGATCACCGCCCGCCCGCGCGCGACCTCGTCGCGCACGAACTCCGGAGAGCACCGCTCACGCGCGGCGATGTACTCCATCTCGCGGGTGATCACCCCCGCTTTCGCCCAGCCCAGCTGGGTTTTGTGCTCCCGCCCGTCCGCCCAGCCTGCTCGCAGCCGGTGAAGTCCATTGTGGACGTCGATGGTCGCGTCGTCGTCGGTGTACGGGCCGGAGGTGTCGTAGACGTCGAAGTGGTCACCATTGGTCAGCTCGATCCGCCGCGCCGGGACCCGCAGGCCCGATTCGGTCGGGTGATAAACCTTGTGCGAGCCCGAGATCGGCCCGGTGGTCACGGTCGGCTGAACGGCGGCATCATCTAGCGTCGTCAAGACGTTCACTCCCTACGCCGGCATTACCCGGTCAGGTTCATGCGGTCGGCGGCGCCGGGTCCCTGGAAAGACACCAGCCGCCCTCTCAGCCCGCCATGGCGCGAGCTCCCGCGGTGTTTGGTTGTACCCCGACCATGCCATGCCCGCCCCGAGTACTCAACCCCGCCTGGTCAGTGTCACTTGAGTGGGTCCATGGACACCGCGAATCCAGGTTTTGTCGGTGCCGCGAGGTAGCCTCGAAGTGGCGAGTGAAGGAGGTGAACTCAATGAGCACCGTTGCCAGGAACGAAGGGTGGAACGCGCTGCTGCGCTCGTGGCAGGAGGCCGACATACCGGAGGGCTGGCACGCCGAGGTCTGTGAGGGAGGGATCACGATGGTGCCGCCGCCCGGTGTCGACCACAACCTGATCGCGGGTGTGGTGCATCGGGCGTTGCTGGGCGCCGTCCCGCGGGAGTGGGGTGTCTATCAGACGCTGGGCATCTCGGTGGTCGGCCTGCGCAGGCTCTACGTGCCGGATCTCGTGGTCATGCCCGTCGAGGCGCTGACGCGTGCCGACCTGGACCCGGTGCCCGCGAGCAGTGCCAAGCTGGTCGTGGAGATCGTCTCGCCGAGCAATGCCCGCGTGGATCGCGTGGAGAAACTCCGGGCGTACGCCGAGGCGTCGATCCCGGTGTACTTGATGATCGATCGCTTCGACGAGCACGGGCCGCTGGTCACCGTGTTCTCCGACCCGGCGGACGGGCACTACCGGGAGATCATGGCCGCGCTCTTCGGCAGCCGGATCGAGCTTCCCGAGCCCATCAACCTGAAACTCGACACGAACGACTTCCGCTAGCCGACGAGTTCCACCGGTTTGGCGTAGACGTCGACCATCGCGCCGTTGCGCAGCACCGTGATGGGCAGCGCCGTGCCGATCACTTCGGCGAACAGCTGCCGCTGGATTCCCTGCGCGTCCGAGACGCGTTCGCGGCCGACGGTGAGCACGAGATCGCCCGCGCGCAGGCCCGCGCGTGCGGCGGGCCCGTCCGCGACCACCTCGCGCACGCGGAGCCCGGCGCGCTGGCCGGTGCGCTCGGCGACGTCGTCGGGCAGCGGCGCCGGGACGCCGACCACGCCGAGGTAGGCGCGGCGCACCCGGCCTTCGACGAGCAGGGTGTCGATGATCCGGCGGGTGGTCGCGTTGATCGGGACGGCCAGGCCGAGCCCGATCCCGGCGACCGCGGTGTTGACGCCGACGACCCGGCCCGCCGAATCCGCGAGCGCGCCGCCGGAGTTGCCGGGGTTGAGCGCGGCGTCGGTCTGGATGACGTCCTCGATCACGCGCCCAGTACTGCGCTGCGGCCCCCGCACTCGGACCGGCAACGCACGGCCGAGCGCGCTCACGACGCCCGCGGTCACCGAGCCGGTGAAGCCCAGCGGGCTGCCGACGGCGACGACGAGCTGGCCGACGACGAGCTTGTCCGCGTCGCCGAGCACGGCCGCGGGTGGCGCTTCCGCGGCGCGCAGCACGGCCAGGTCCGAGAGCGGGTCCGCGCCGACGACGTCGAAGGCGGCTTCGGTGCCGTCCGCGTACGTCGCGAAGCCGCGCCGATGCGAGCCGACGACGTGCGCGTTGGTCAGCAGGTGGCCCTCGCCGGTGAACACCACGGCCGAGCCGCTGCCGCGCGCGAGTTCGACGCTGGCGACGTGCGGGGTGACGATCCTGGCGACCGTGCTCACGGCGACCGAGTAGGCGTCCATCGCTTCGGAGTCCATCACTCACCTCGATTACACCGTTGCAGCTGATACGAGTGTGCACCCCCGTGAAAGATCAACGGGATGTGTTCGCTCTAGGTGAACCCGCCATTCGGCCCTGTCTCGGGCAGGTGATCTGAGGCAGACTCATTCGCCGCTTCTGTAACGGTGCAGAAGTGATCCTCTTTGGGGTTGATATGCGCAAATTCCTGTACCCGGCGCTGGCCGGCCTGCTGGTCACCGGGCTGATCCCGGCGTCGGCTGCCGCGGCGCCGAGCGCGGACGCGCCGGGCGCACCCGGCACGCATCCGAGCTGGCTCCCGGCCAACAAGACCGGCTTCGGGACGGCCCGCTCCCAGGCTGGCAATGTCTGGTTCACGCTGCATGCCGGCCAGCTGTCCGAGGTCTACTACCCGGACCTGTCGACGCCGGCGATCCGTTCGCTCAATTTCGTCGTCAGCGACGGCAGCACCGCCACGGTCGACTCCGACGCCAAGTCCCAGCAGGTCCGCCGGACCGACGGGCTCACCTACGAGCAGACGATCACCGACGACCAGCACCGCTGGAAGCTCAAGAAGACCTACGTGACCGACCCGGCACGCGCGACCGTGCTCGTCAGCACCGACTTCCAGTCGCTGACCGGCAAGCCGTTCCAGCTCTACGCGGTCATGGACCCGGACCTGACCAACGACGGCTCGGACGACTCGGCGAACGTCATCGGCGACGCGGTCGTCGCCGGTGACGCGAAGACCGGCGCCGCGCTGACCGCCAAGCCCGCCTTCACGCACAAGAGCGCCGGCTACGCGGGCGTGTCCGACGGCAGGACGCAGCTGACCAAGACGGGCAAGCTCGTCGACTACCCGAGCGCGGCCAAGGGCAATGTCGTGGTCACCGGTCAGACCACAGTGGACGGTCTGCGCTCGAAGCACGTCGACCTCGCCATCGGCCTCGGCGCGAACACCGCCGCCGCGCTGGACACCGCGCGCCTGTCGCAGCGCGCGACGTTCGAGGCGGTGGCCCGGTCGAACGAATGGGGCTGGCGCGGATACCTGCGCAGCGTGAAGGGCGCGCCCGACTCGCTGAAGACCAAGCAGGAGCGCGATCTTTACGAGGCTTCGGTGCTGATGCTCGCCGCGAGCGAGGACAAGCTGCACCCCGGCGCGTTCATCGCGTCGCCGAGCATGCCTTGGCGTTTCGGCAACAACGACCCCGAATGGTCGCCGTCGGGCACGTATCACCTGGTGTGGCCGCGCGACCTGTACCAAATCGCCACCGGCATGCTCGCCGCGGGCGACCGGCGCGCCGCCGAGCGCGCGGTGGACTACATGTTCGGCACGCAGCAGCGGCCCGACGGGCACCTGCCGCAGAACTCGCACGTCAACGGAACCCCGTACTGGACGTCCATCCAGCTCGACGAGACCGCGTTCCCGATCGTGCTCGCGCAGCAGCTCGGCAAGAAGGACGCGAAGACCTGGGCGGGTGTGCGCAAGGCGGCCGACTTCATCCTCGGCTACAAGGGTGAGAAGGGACAGCCTTCGCCGTACTCGCAGCAGGAGCGCTGGGAGGAACAGGACGGCTGGTCGCCCTCGACCATCGCTTCGGTGATCGCCGGTCTGGTCTGCGCGGCCGACATCGCGAAGGCCAACGGCGCCGCCGCCGACGCGGCGCGCTACCTGGCGGCGGCGGACAAGTTCAAGGCCGACCTCGCCAAGCAGACGATCACCACCAACGGGCCGCTGTCGAAGGACCCGTACTTCGTCCGGCTGACCAAGGACGGCAACGCCAACAACGGCACCAAGTACAACCTGGGCAACTCGAGCCTCACGAAGGACCAGCGTGAGGTCACGGACGCCGGGTTCCTCGACCTGGTGCGCCTCGGCATCTACCGAGCCGACGACCCGGTCATCGTCAACAGCATCAAGGTGACCGACAAGGACATCGCCTTCACCACGCCGACCGGGCAGTTCTGGCACCGCTACTCGCTCGACGGCTACGGCGAGCAGGCCGACGGCAAGCCGTGGGACTACACGTACCCGGCGGAAAGCCGGACGACGTTCGGCAGGCTGTGGCCGCTGCTCGCGGGTGAGCGTGGCGAGTACGACCTGGTCAACGGCGATCGGGCGACGGCGGCCAAACGTTTGCGCGACCTCGGCCGCGTGAGCAGCTCGGGCGACACCATGCCCGAGCAGGTCTGGGACCAGAACGCGCCGTCAGGCCAGACCGGCTTCCCGCCGGGCACGCCGACCGCGTCGGCGACCCCGCTGGCCTGGACGCACGCGCAGTACCTCCGCCTCGCGTGGGCGGTGCAGGCCGGGTCCGTGATCGAGCAGCCGCGCGTCGTGCGCTGCCACTTCCTGGGCTGTTAAGGGCTCGTGCGCGTTGCGGGCGGTTAGAACCGCCCGCAACGCGCACGACCACCTCGACCCGGGGTGCCGTGTCGTCCATCCAGGTACGCGTGTCGTCCGTTCATGCACGCGCGTTGGTGACCAAGCGGTGCCTGGCCGAGCGACGGCGGCTTCGGCTGGCGTACGCAGATGGACGGCACCCGTGCACAGATGGACGACACGCGTACGCGGATGGACGACACGCCAATCGGCACGACCACATGCCGGGGTCGTGAGTGGTACGGCCGGTTCTAACCGGCCGTGCCACTCACGAGGGTGGGTCAGTCTTCGTCGTCGGCGGAGGGCTCGCGCGGGGGGAGCCAGGAGTTGCCGGGGACGCCCCACTTGTTGGACTTGATCATGCGCTTGGCCTCGCGGGCGTGGCGGCCGACCAGGCGGTCCAGGTAGATGTACCCGTCCAGGTGATCGGTCTCGTGCTGCAGGCAGCGCGCGAAGAAGCCGGTGCCCTCGACCTCGATCTGGTTGCCCTCGACGTCCTGGCCGGTCACCTTCGCCCAGGTCGCGCGGCCCGTCGGGAACGACTCGCCGGGCGCGGAGAGGCAGCCCTCCCAGTCGTTGTCCGGGTCGGGCATGGTCTCGGGGATCTCCGAGGTCTCCAGCTTCGGGTTCACCACGACGCCCTTGTGGCGGGTGCCCTCGTCGTCAGGGCAGTCGTAGACGAACACGCGCAGGTCGAGGCCGATCTGATTGGCCGCGAGCCCGACGCCCTCGGCGGCGTACATCGTCTCGAACATGTCTTCGGTGAGCGTGCGCAGCGCGTCGTCGAACTCGGTGATCTCCCGAGTCGGGTTGTGCAGCACGGGGTCGCCGGCGATTCGGATGGCATGGACGGTCACGGCGGCAATTTTGTCAGACCGTCGTGATAGACCATGACGCGCCGGGGTTGATCCCCACGTCGGACCCTGGATCCGTGGTTCAATGGCGCCCGCGGAATGACAATCGTGGGATTCGCCGGACCTGATTGCGAGGAGTCAGATGGACGCCGCGGAGTCGCTCGCCGATTCGTCCGGCGAGGGCCAGGCCGAGCCCATCGAGGGTCTCTCACCGCGCGAGGTCGAGGTACTCGCCTTCGAACGCCAGTGGTTCAGGTACGCGGGCGCGAAGGAACAGGCGATCCGGGAGAAATTCGGGCTCTCGCCGACGCGGTACTACCAGGTCTTGAACCAGCTGCTCGAAAAGCAGGAAGCACTGCAGGCGGACCCGATGCTGGTCAAACGCCTGCGCAAGATGCGTGCCGCGCGTCAGCGCACCAGGTCGGCACGGCGACTGGGGATTGAACTGCCATGAGTGTGTTCTCCGGGCTCTCCCGGCCGTTGAAGGCGGCCGGGCTGGCGCTGATCGGCCTCGCGGTGATCGCGGGCGTGATCGGCGGCGTGACCGCGCTGACGGGTGGTGAATCGAACGACACGGCCCAGCCGTCGCAGTCGTCGAACCCGCCGCCGCCCGCGTCCAGTTCGCCCGCGCCTTCTTCGTCGGCACCGGCCTCGTCCGCGCCGCCGTCGTCCTCCGCGTCGCCTTCGCCGTCGACTTCGCCCAGCGCGCCGGCGAGCACGGCGCCCGGCGGTGTCCAGCCGACCCCTGGCGGCCAGCCCGGCGGTCCGCAGCAGGTCGCGAAGTGGGTGACCGTGCGCGTCTACAACAACAGCACGATCCACGGCCTCGCCGCCCGCGCCGCCGAGGACTTCAAGGCCTCCGGCTGGAACGTCGCCGAGGTCAGCAACTACTCGTCCGGCATCATCCCGGCGACCACGGCGTACTACCGCCCTGGCACCGACGAGGAGCAGGCCGCGAAGGCGCTCGCCGCCGAGTTCGGCATGCGTGCCGAGGCACGGTTCGAGGGCATCCAGCAGTCCTCGCCCGGCGTCATCGTGATCGTCACGAACAACTACCAGACCGCCAAAGGCAAGTAGGCCGGATAAAGCGGGCTTTACTCCGTGAGCGCGAAGCGCGACGCGGAGTAAAGCCCGCTTTATCCCGTCCGCTACTCGGCGCGGTTCTTGGCGTAGGCCTCGAGTGATGCCAGCTGTGCCGGGTCGAGCGAGGGGCGGACCGCGTCGCGGGCCTTGGCCAGGTGGGCGGCGGTGACCTCGGCGGCCTCCAGCGACTCGCGCATGGCGGTCAAGGCGGCCTCGCGGATCAGGGCGGCGCAGTCCGCGGCCGAGTAGCGGTCCAAAGTGGACGCGACCTCGTCGAGGTCCACATCGGACGCCAGCGGGGTGTTCTTCGAACTCGCGCGCAGGATGGCCGCGCGGGCTTCGGCGTCTGGCGGCGGGACGTAGACGAGGCGCTCCAAGCGGCCTGGGCGCAGCAGCGCCGGATCGACCAGCTCGGGGCGGTTGGTCGCGCCGAGCACCACGACCTCACGCATCGGCTCGACGCCGTCGAGCTCGGTGAGCAGGGCCGCGACGACACGGTCGGAGACGCCCGAGTCCGAGGACTGGCCACGGCGGGGCGCGAGCGCGTCGATCTCGTCGAGGAAGATCAGGGATGGGGCGGCCTCGGCGGCGCGGCGGAAGAGCTCTCGGACCGCGCGCTCCGACTCACCGACCCACTTGTCCATCAGCTCGGCGCCTTTGACCGCGAAGACGTTCAGCGCGCCCGTGCCCGCCAGCGCACGGACGAGGTAGGTCTTGCCGCCACCGGGCGGGCCGTAAAGAAGGACGCCGCGGGGCGGGTCGACGCCCAGGCGGGCGAACGAGTCCGGGTAGCGCAGTGGCCAGAGGACGGCTTCGGTCAGCGACTGCTTGACCTCGGTCATGTCGCCGACGTCGTCGAGGGTCAGGCCGCCGGTGGCCAGAGTGTCCGAAGTGGACATCGAAATCGGGCGGACGGTGGCCAGCGCGTCGAGCAAGTCCTGCTGGGCGATGCGCGGCTCTTCGACGTCACGCTGACGCAGGGCCGCCCGGAGTGCGGCGTCGCGGCGCAAGGCCACGAGGTCCGCGACGACGAAGCCGGGCGTCTTCTCGGCGAGCACGCCGACGTCGGTGCCCGGCTCCAGCGGGACGTCGCGCAGGAGGATGCGCAGCAGCTCCGTACGGACCTTGGCGTCGGGGAGCGGCAGCCCCAGCTCGCGGTCGAGCAGGTCGGCGCCGCGCAGGCGCGGGTCGACCGACTCGGCCTTGGCCGTGGTCGCGACCAGCGCGAAGTCCTTGCGCCCCAACGCCTTCTGCAGCTCGTCGAGTACGACGGTCGCCAGCGGCGGTGGCTGGTTGGACGGCAGCAGCGCGTCGATGTCGGTGATCAGTAGTACCGCGGGCCCCTCGCCGTTGGTGGCGCGGCCGATCGCGTCGCCGATACGACCGGCCGCGGCGTTCGGCTCCAGCACGGCGATGCTCGGGGCGGCCAGCGAGACCACGCGGACGTTCTCGGACTTCGCGACCGCGCGGACCAATGTCGACTTGCCGACACCTTCCGGGCCGGACAGGAGCACACCCAGGCGGCCGCTCGTGCCGAGTTTCGCGAGCAGTTCCGGGCGGTGGAACGCCAGGTCGAACCATTCGCTCAGCTTGCGGGCCGCGGACTCCGCACCCGCGAGGTCGGCCAGCGGCGGCACGGACTCGGCGAGTTCCTCGATGCTTTCCTCTTCGACGATCTCGGCGTCGATGAAGTCGTCGGTCGACACGCGCTGGGTCGTGCGGACCACGGTCGTCCCGGTGCGGGCGGGCGCCGGGGTGTCGCCGGTGCGCGCGCCGTCACGCCAGCTGACCACTGTGGACGGTCCGACCGCGACCGGGCCGCCAGGGTCGGTCGCGGTGACCGTCAGCAGCTCGTTGGTCCAGGTCATCCCGATCATCCGCGACAGCTGCCCGCGCACCGCGGACACGTCCGAGCCGGGCACCGGAGTGAGGTCTTGCGGCAGCAGGGAAACCGCGTCGCCGACGGTCAGCACCTTGCCGATCAGCGCCAGCCGCAGCGTGCTCGGCGAGAGCGAGGCGCTCGCCAGCCGCGAGCCGGAGACGGTGACCGTGCGCGCCGCCTGCACTTCGGCGGGGGTGATCACCAGCTCGGCGCCTTCGGCCACACCGAGGTTGGACATCGTGATGTCGTCCAGCAGCACGATCCCCGGCACCCCGGTGTCGTCGGACGGCGCGGCCAGCGCGGCGCTGACGCGGGCGCCGGTGAGGCGCACCGCGTCCCACTCGCGCAGGCCCAGCGCGTCGAGCACCTCGGGATGCAGCCGGACGACACCGCGACGGGAGTCGAGCACGGACGGGTTGTGGCGGGCGGTCAGCGTGATCTGGGGTGCGCTCACAGCGCCACCCTAGTCGGGACGGGATAAAGCGGGCTTTATCCCGGGAAAAGCGTCCGGGATAAAGCCCGCTTTATCCCGGATTACTTGTCGCGCTGGCGCAGGCCGATGCGCCGCCAGCTGCGGCGGCGCTGGCCGCCGTTGAGGTTCCGCGGCGCGCGGGCGACGTGCTCGCCGTTGCGCGGCGGGATCCGCAGCGAGCGCATCGCCGCGCCGGCCACCCGGCGCCGCAGCGGCGGGCGCAGGCCGAGACGACGCTGACCGCTGCGGCGCCGGATCGCCCGGCGCTCGCTCGCGGGCACGGCCCACGCCTCGGGGTGCGCGGCCAGCCAGCGGTGCCGGTAGACCGCGTACGGGATGTGCGCGAGGTACAGCGTCATCGCGACCGCCAGCGCGATCAGCGGGAACAGGAAGATCATCGTGCCGAGGAAGCAGACACCCACCAGCAGCGGCGCGATGGCCTTCGGCGGCGCCTTGATGGTCTTGAGCGACAGTGTCGGGATCCGGCTGATCAGCAGCGCCGCGACGGCCACCGCCCAGATCCAGACCACCCACTGCACCGACCAGAAGCCCTCACCGAACTCCAGCCACAGGATCACCGGCATCAGCGCCAGCAGGCCACCGGCGGGCGCCGGGACGCCGACGAAGAACTCCGACGCGTACGGCGGCTGCTCGACGTCGAGCAGCGTGTTGAACCGCGCCAGCCGCAGGATCATGCACACGGCGAACACCAGCGAGGCGACCCAGCCGATGCGGACACCTTCGGCGTGCCACACGTAGAGCACCAGCGCGGGCGCGACACCGAAAGAGATCGCGTCGGCCAGCGAGTCCAGCTCGGCGCCCATCTTGGACGTCGCGTCGAGCAGCCGCGCGATCCGGCCGTCGAGGCTGTCGAGCACCGCGGCGATGCCGATCGACGCGAGCGCCATCGAGTAGTTCCCGAGCAACGCGAACTGCACGGCCGAAAGCCCGGCGCACAGCGCGAGCACGGTGATGGCGTTCGGCAGCAGCCGGATACCCGGCGTGCTGGGCACGCGGACCATCAGCCCTCCAAGGTGGGCAGTTCAGCGATGGGGGTCTCGCCGCCGATGGTGCGCTGGCCCTTGCGGACCAGCAGCTTGCTGCCCGGCGGCAGGTACAGGTCGACCCGCGAGCCGAACCGGATCAGGCCGTAGGTGGCGCCCGCGTCGACCTTGTCGCCGTCGGCGATCTCGCAGACGATGCGCCGCGCGACCAGTCCGGCGATCTGCACGACGACGAGCTCGTGGCCGTCGGACGTGCGCATGAGCACGGAGTTGCGTTCGTTGTCGTCGCTGGCCTTGTCGAGGTCGGCGGACAGGAACTTGCCGGGCCGGTATGCCACCTTCTCGATGACGCCGGTGGCGGGGATCCGCTGCACGTGGACGTCGAAGACGGACAGGAAGACGCTCACGCGCAGCCGCGGCTCGGCCGGCAGGCCCAGCTCGGGCGGCGGGGTGGCTTCTTCGATGAGGGACACCAGGCCGTCGGCGGACGCGATCGCGAGGTCGGTCCTGGCGGGCGGCACGCGCTTGGGCTCGCGGAAGAACGCGGCGGTCGCGGCCGTGGCCAGCGCGCCGACGACGCCGAGGCGCTTGGAGAACCTGCGCAGCACCAGCGTGCCCGCGATGCCGCCGAGCACGAACGGGCGGCCTGCCGGGTGCATCGGCGGGATGGTCTCGCGCGCCAACTGGACGGCATGGGTGAGCGGATTGCCGGAGCTCATCTGGTCGGTTCCCCGCAGACGTGTGGAGTGGGATGGGGCGGCACCACGCTACCGGGCGGCGCGGGTCACATCCCCGGCGTGGGTGGTTACCGGGAGGCCCGAGTAACGGACCGTCGAGTTCCGCGATAACAGAGGGTAGTCGAAGTCAGTGGAGGGGTCATCCCATGTCAGCCATCGCCCAGCGGTACGGCGCGCCTCTCGCCGCGTGCCTGGAGGCGTGGCGACAGGACATCGTGGACACGCCGCTGGCCGCGCTGCCGGTTTTTTTCGACCTGGATTTCGCCGTTGAAGTGGTCAAACGTGCCGGACGAGCCGACCGGACGCATGCGTCCCCCGACGACGCACGCGTCCGGCCGGTGCCTTGGAACCCAGTGGACCTACTTTAGTCGCCTCGGCGACTGATGATCACTGATCGTCGGAGAAAAGTTACAAACGGTCACGCGAGCGGCGGCTGCGCCGCCCGGCGCTGGAGATCGCCCGCAGGATCAGCAGCAGCACGACCGACCCGAGCACGGCGACGCCGAAGCTCGGCAGGTCGAAGCCCAGCGTCTCGCGCTCACCGGTGATCCCGCGGTAGATCAGGCCGCCGAGCGCGGCGCCGACGATGCCGACCGCGATGTTGACCAGGCAGCCGGAACGGTGCCGGTCGGGACCGCCGACCGCGAGGTTCGCGACCCAGCCTGCCAGCGCTCCGAAGATCACCCACGAGAAGAAACCCATGCGCGCAGGATACTCCGTGAAAATACAAGAGACATTGCACAAGAACTCTTGTACGTTGGCGGCCATGACCGAACGCGGGATCCGTGAGATCCACGACTCCAAGGTGCTGGCCGCGATGTCGCATCCGCTGCGCAGGCGGCTGCTCGACGTGCTCAAGGTCAACGGCCCGTCGACCGTCAGCGCACTCGCCGAGAAGACCGGTCAGGCGGTCGGCAACATCAGCCATCACCTCAAGATGCTCGCCGCGAGCGAGCTGGTCGAGGAGGCGCCCGAGCTCGCCCGTGATCGGCGCGAACGCTGGTGGCGTCGCACGTCCGACGGGTTCAAATGGTCCGTCAGCGACTTCCGCGACGACCCGGTCGGTGAGGCGGCGGAGTCGCTGGCCCTCGAGCACCAGGTCGCGATCGCGCGCGCCTGGCTCGCCAACTGGCAGAGCTACGCGCCCGAGTGGGAAGAGGCCTCGTTCGACTCGAATGCCTGGGCCTGGCTCACCCCGGCGGAACTCGGCGAGATCAAGGACCAGATCACCGCGCTGATCAGCGGCTGGGCCAACCGCGAACTCCCCGATGACGGCCAGGAGCGAGAACCCGTCTTCCTGTTCGCGCGCGGCATGCCCGGCAAGCCATGAGGGACTTCCGGCTGCTGTGGGCCGGCGAGACGATCAGCCTGCTCGGAAGCAATGTCGCGGCCGTCGCGCTGCCGCTGGTCGCTGTGGTCACCTTGCATGCGGACACCTTCACGGTCGGCCTGCTGTCGGCGGTCGCCTGGCTGCCGTGGTTCCTCATCGGACTGCCCGCCGGAGCGTTGGTGGACCGGTCGCGGAAGCGGCCGATCATGTTGGCCTGCAACGTGATCTCGATGGTCTTGTTCGTCAGTATCCCGGTCGCGGCCTGGTTCGGTGTGCTCACCGTGGCCCAGCTGCTGGTGGTCGCGCTGCTCGGCGGGGTGACGAAGGTCTTCTTCACGACCGCGTACCGGGCCTACGTGCCGCTGATCGTCCACGATGGACAGTTGCTCGGCGCCAATGCCCGGCTGCAGGGCAGTGAATCGGCCGTGCAGGTCGCGGGCCCCGGCCTCGGTGGCGCGCTGGCGCAGGCCTTCGGCGCGGCCGCCGGGCTGCTCGCCGACGCGGTGAGCTTCGGCGTCTCCGCGTTGTTGCTGCGGTTCGTCAAGACGGAGGAAGACCGTCCGAAAAGGAGCGAACGGCGGCTGCGGGCCGAGATCGCGGACGGCGTGCGGTTCCTGGCACGCGACCCGTATTTGCGGCGGCTGGCGGTATTCGCGGCCATCTCGAACGTCGCGCTCGAGGGGTATCAGGCGATCCAGATCGTGTTCTTGAGCCGTGACCTCGGCCTGAGTCCCGGACTGGTCGGTCTGGCGCTGGCCGTGTCGGCGCTCGGCGGGGTGGCGGGCGCGGGGATCGCGGGCAGGATCAGCGCCCGGATCGGCACCGCGCGTGCGTTCCTGCTTGCCGAGGCCGTCGCCGCGCTGCTGTTGCTCATCGGGCCGTTCGGGCTCGTGACCTTCGTGATCGCCGGTATCGCGATCAACATGGGACTGCTGGTGTCCAACATCCTCACGGTGACCTTCCGGCAGCGGTACTGCCCGCCGGAGCTGTTCGGCCGGATCACCACGAGCATCGCGACGCTCAGCTATGGCGGCATCGCGCTGGGCGCGCTGCTCGGCGGTGTGCTGGGGGAGTGGCTCGGCGTGCGGCCGACCATGTGGATCATGGCGCCACTGCAGTTCGTCGCCGTGCTCGTCGTCAGTCCACTGTGGAAAGAGCGAGATTTCCCTAACAAATCAGCAGGACATCCACCTCATCACCTTCAGCCACAGCCGTGACGTCCTCGGGCAGCACGATCAGGCAGTTCGACTGGGTGAACGCGGCCAGCAGGTGCGAGCCCGCGCCGCCGCGCGGCCCGACCAGGCCGGTGACCTGGCCTTCCTTGTGGGTGTAGAAACCGCGGCGGAACTGACGGCGCCCGCTCGGCGAGGTCATCGCCTCGGTCAGCTTCGCGCGCACCCGCAGCCGGTGCACCCCGGTGTGGCCCAGCGCGGTCAGCAAAGCCGGGCGCAGGAAGGCTTCGAACGACACCAGCACGCTCACGGGGTTCCCCGGCAGTGTCACCACGGGAACCCCGTGCCAGCGGCCGCAGCCCTGCGGCCCGCCCGGCTGCATCGCGACCTTGGTGAACTCGACGCCGGAGTCGGCCAGCGCGTCCTTCACGACCTCGTACGCGCCCGCGCTCACCCCGCCGGAGGTCACCAGCAGATCGGCGTCGCGCAGCTTCGGCTCGATCGCGGCGCGGAACGCGGTCACGTCGTCGGCGACACTGCGCACGATCTCCACCTCGCAGCCGAGCGCGCGGATGGCGGCGGCCAGCATGACGGCGTTCGACTCGTAGATCTGCCCGTACCGCAACGGTTCCGGCGGGACGACCAGCTCGGTGCCGGTCGACGCCACGATCACCCGCAACGGCGCGTGCACGCGAAGCCGGTCCTTGCCGACGGCCGAGGCGAGCCCCAGCTGAGCGGGCCCGAGCCTGGTGCCGGCCGGCAGCGCGACCGTGCCTTCGCGCACGTCCTCGCCGACATGGCGGACGTGGTTGTCCACCGGCACGGCTTCGAGGATCCGCACCCTGGCGACGCCGCCGTCGGTCTTCTCGACCATCACCACCGCGTCCGCGCCGGGCGGCATCGGCGCGCCGGTCATGATCCGCTGCGTGGTGCCCGGCTCGAGCGGCGGAACGTCGACCAGCCCGGCCGGGATGTCCCCGGTGACCGGGAGCTCGACCGGCGCGCCCGCGAGGTCGGCGGCACGCACGGCGTACCCGTCCATCGCGGAGTTGTCGAACGGCGGCAGCGAAACCCCGGCCAGCACGTCCTCGGCGAGGATCAGCCCGGCGCAGTCCACCAGCGGCAGTTCCCGCACCGGCGCGGTGCCGAGCAGCTTGGTCACGTTCTCACGGTGCTCGTCGACGGAGATCACGCGGACCATCCTGCCCCTCGTGAGGCCGCGTGCAAGACTCTCCCCGCCACACGGCTCGTCTATGGGGAGAAGTCATGCAGGTTCAGATCCGCCACCAGCCCTCGTTCGCCGTCGCCAGACTGGTGCTCGCGCCGGGCGAACCCGCCCAGGTCGAGTCGGGCGCGATGATGGCGACGAGCTACGGCGTGGCGGTCCAGTCGCAGGCGCAGGGCGGGATCATGAAGGGCCTCGGCCGTGCCTTCCTCTCCGGCGAGTCCTTCTTCATCTCCACCTTCACCGCACCGCAGAACGGCGGCTGGGTCGACGTCGCCGCGAACCTGCCCGGTGACATGCAGGTGCTCAACCTCGACGGCCGCACCGGCTGGTGCGTGACCAAGGGCTCGTGGATCGCCTCCTCGCACGGCGTGCACACCGAGACCAAGTGGGGCGGCCTGAAGAACCTGGTCGGCGGCGAGGGCGGCTTCCTGACCCACGCGACCGGCCAGGGCCCGCTGGTCGTGGCCTGCTACGGCGCGCTCGAGGCCGTGACGCTGCAGCCGGGTGAGGTCGTCACGATCGACACCGGGCACATCGTCGCGTTCGCCGACACCGTGCAGTACCAGATCCGCAAGGTCGCGCAGGGCATCATCCAGTCGATGAAGAGCGGCGAAGGCCTCGTGTTCGACTTCGCCGGGCCGGGCACCGTGCTCACCCAGACCCGCAACCCGTCGGCGCTCTCGGCGTGGGTCATCGCTCAGGTGCCCTCGCGGTAGACCATGCGGGTCCACACCAGGCACACCCCGCACTGCGGGGTCGCGCGCATCCTGCTTTCCCCGGGCGAGGCCGTGCAGGCCAACGCCGACGCGATGGTCGCCAGCAGCTTCGGCGTCACCGAGACCCCGCCTGCCCGCGGCGGGGTCCGCTCGCACGGCAAGGGCCTGCCGTCGGTGTTCAACGCGCCCGCCGAGGGTGGCTGGCTGGACCTGGCGCCCGCCGTGGCCGGTGACGTCTACCCGCTCGAGTTCGACGGCAAGCTCGGCTGGTCGGTGCGCAAGGGCGCGGTGCTCGCGCGGCCGTCGACGCTGCGCCACGACCAGAACTGGGCGGCGCACGGGAAGCTGTTCGGCGCCGACAACGGCTTCCTCGACCACTACACCGGGGTCGGCCCGCTCGTGCTGTCGGCGGCCGGCCCGGTCGACCAGTTCACCCTCGAACCGGGCGAACTGGTCACCGTCCGGCCCGACTACCTGCTCGCGTACCCCGATTCGGTGCAATGCAGGCTGCGGGCGGTCGACCCGTCCGGCCCGCAGTCGGTGGCCACCGGGGAAGGCCTGGCGCTGGACTTCGCTGGGCCGGGAACGGTGCTCGTGCAAGCCCGTAATCGGCGGCTTTCCAAGGCCTGACGTTGCGGCAAATCGCCGATTGCCAGCACGCGGACGGCCGGTAGCGTGATCGGTACTTCCTTTCACTACAGGAGGCTGCCTTGACCGCAGGCACCGTGAAATGGTTCAACTCCGAAAAGGGCTACGGATTCATCGAATCCTCCGATGGGCCCGACGTGTTCGTCCACTATTCGGCGATCCAGTCCGACGGGTTCCGCACCCTCGACGAGGGCGATCGGGTCGAGTTCGAGATCCAGTCCGGCCGTGACGGGCGCAACCAAGCCGCTGACGTCCGGAAGGTCTGACAGCGGGTAGAGATCGGCGCGCGTTAGAGTGCCGATCGTGACAGGCGACGTGTCGGGGGACCTCACCGGTCGCCGGCTGGGCAACTACCGCATCGACGGCGTGCTCGGCAAGGGCGGCATGAGTGTGATGTACAAGGCCACCGACGTGCGCTTGGGGCGCAAGGTGGCGCTGAAGGTGATCGGCGAGCATCTGGGCGCCGACGCCGAGTTCCGTGAGCGGTTCGTCGACGAGGCGCGCAACACCTCCGCGATCGACCACGCGAACATCGTCCCGCTCTACGACTTCGGCGAGCTCGACGGCATGTTGTACATCGCCATGCGGATGGTCGACGGCGCCGACCTCGCGAGCGCCATCGGCGGCGGCCCGATCGCCCCGGTCCGGGCCTTGAGCCTGCTCGACCAGGTGGCGGACGCGCTCGACAGCCTGCACAACCGCGGCCTCGTGCACCTCGACGTCAAACCGGCCAATGTGCTGGTGACCAGCCGGGAGTCCTCGCGCGAGCACGTCTACGTCGCCGACTTCGGCCTGACCAGGCGTGGCGCGACCGGGCACCGGACCCGCGGCGGCGACTTCCTGGGCTCGCCCACCTACGCCGCGCCGGAGCACCTGCGCGGCGAGCCGCTCGACGGCCGCACCGACCAGTACGCCCTGACCTGCGTGCTCTTCGCCTGCCTGACCGGCAGCCCGCCCTTCAAGGGTGACGTGCCGACGGTCATCAAGGGACACCTGAACGGCGACCCGCCGCTGGTCTCGCGCGTGGTCGCGCTGCCGCCCGCGATCGACGAGGTCGTCCGCAAGGGCATGTCGAAGAACCCGAAGGACCGCTACGCCAGCTGCGTCGAGCTCATCGCCGCCGCGCGCCGTGCCTTGGGGCCGCTCGCGACCTCCGAGAAGCCGCCGGGCCCGCCCGGCGCGCCGTCGTCGACACCACCACAGGGAGAGGGGGCACCAATGAATCCCTATGGACAACAGCAGCCGCCCGGCTATCAGGGACCGCAAGGGCCCCAGCAGGGCCCGCCGCCCGGTTACGGACATCAGCAACAGGGCCCGCCGCCCGGCTACGGGCCGCCACAGGGGCCGCCTCCCGGGTACGGCCCGCCTCCGGGCCAGTACGGGCCGCCGCAAGGTCAGTACGGTCCGCCGCCGGGTGACCCCGTGCGCCTGCGCCCGCCCGCGCCCGCCAGCAGCGCCGCCTCGTTCCAGCAGGGCGGCAAGAGCGGCGGCGGCAAGAAGTGGATCTGGATCGTCGCCGGGCTCGTGGTCGTCGCGGCCGTGGTGGTCGGCGTGATCCTGCTGACCAGCAAGGACGACAAGGGCGGCGGAACGAACCCGGGTAACGAGCCGAAGACCACCGCGCCGCAGATCCCGGTCGGCAGCGGGGGCCCGACGAGTGGCCCGAAGTCGTCGCTCAAGCCGCCACCGTCGATCTCGGTGCAGCCGAGCAACTGATGTTCGGCGATGAATTCACCATTCATCTGACCGTTTCCGAGCAGGGCGCCGCCGAGTTCGCCGAGCGGCATGGCCTGGCGTACAGCCATGTCGTGCTCGCTCGCGGGCACGTGCCCTCGCATCACGTGCTGAGCATCACGAGCAAGGGAACGCTCAAGAAGCAGCAGGCGCTGGCCGGTCGCTGGGTCGAAACGGCGCGTGCGGCAGGGCTGGCGGACCACCGCGTCAAGATCGAGACGTCGGCGGACTACCGCCATGCCCCGCGCACGGACGAGCAGGCCTGGGCGGGCTCGCACGAGCCCTACTTCGAGCACCGGGTGAAGGTGCGTCTTCCCCGAGCCGAGTCGATTCGGCGGCTGGCGGAGGTGGCGCGTGCGGGCTGGTGCAGCCTGTACCGCGATGTTCGGGAAGCCGACAGCGAAGTGCGCTTCGTCGCGCAGCGCTGCTACCGGGCAGGTAGGACCACCGCGCAGGCTCGGCTTAAGAAGCTGCTCACGTCTCTGCACGAGTACGAGGTGCTCGACGTCGAAGAGCGCTACGTCGCGCACAACTCGGGCGTGGGCGTCGACCGGACTTGGCCGGTGTACCACTGGGAGACGGCGCGTGGGGACTTCCCAAGCAGCTATCACCCCTTGCCCGCGGGCAGCGGGGCCGAACAGGCCAGGGTCTTCGATCCGTCGATGAAGCACTTCGACAGCGCCTACCTCGCCGGTGAGCCGGAGTTCGCCGACGCCGAGCAGGGCGCGCGGTGGCGTGCCGCGCGGCGGGCGGCGATGGAGCACGTGCTGGCCGTCGTCGCCGCTTCACCGGCGGCGAAGAACTTGGTCGTGCGCGGCAGCGTCACCATGCGGGCCTGGTTCGGCGACGCGGCTCGTGAGCCCGGTGACGTGGACTTCGTCGTCATCCCGCCGGGCATGCCGGACTACGACGTGCTGGACGCGGTCGTCGCCGCGGTCGCCGGGAACCCCGGCCCGCTGCTGGCCGAAGGCGTCACCCGCGAGGAGATCTGGACCTACGAGCGGGTGCCCGGCCAGCGCTTGGTGTTCCCGTTCGAGCCGGGCGGCAGCGTCCAGCTCGACTTCGTGTTCGGCGAGCGGCTGCCGGTCCCGCCCGAGCCGCTGGAGGTGCGTCCCGGCGTGACGATGCTCGCCGCGACGCCGGGCCTCTCGCTGGCATGGAAGCTGCTCTGGCTGGCGACGGACATGTATCCGCAGGGCAAGGACCTCTACGACGCGGTGCTGCTCGCCGAGCACTCGACCGTTTCGCTGGCGCTCGTGATCGAGCTGATCGAGAGCGAGCGCAAGGCGCTGGGTGAACGTGGGGACCTGTTCTCCCCGGGAGAGGTGCTGAAGTGGGACGTCGACTGGACCAACTTCGTCAGTGGGTACCCCTCGGTCACCGGCGGCGTGGACGAGTGGAAGCGCCGTCTCGAAGCAGCGTTGACCAAGGCTTGGACGTGACGTTCTCGGGCGAGTTCGAGACTCACCTGACCGTTTCGGAAAAGGGCGCCGCCGAGTTCGCCGCCGAGCACGGCTTGAAGTTCACGCACATCGTGCTCGACCGCGGCGACTCGGTGTCGCAACCGATGCTCACCTACACCGGCCACGGCACCCTCGATGAGCAGCGCGCACTCGCGTATCGCTGGGTCGAGGCGGTGCGCCGGGCCGGGATGGTGGACTACCGGGTCAAGATCGAGGCGGCGCCGTGGAACGAGGGTGTCCCGCAGACGGACGCCGCCGCGGCCGACGATCCGCCCCAGCGCTACTTCGAGCACCACGTGAAGCTGCGGCTGCCCGATGCGGACGTCGCACGGTTGATCACGTTGACGGAGCTGGTCATGCCCTACGGCGCGCGGCTGTCACGGAACGCCCGGCGGCGGACCTCCGATGGTGAGGAGCGCTTCGTGACGCAGCGCTGCCATCGGGTCGGGCGGCCGACGGCACGTGCGCGGCTCGACGAGCTGATCGCGGCCTTGAGCGAGTACGAGGTGCTCGAAGTCGAGGAAGAGTACGTCGTGCACGACACCAGCCTTGGCCTCGACCAAGGCTGGCTGACCGCGCGCGACGGGCACGTTCCGCAGCCCGCGGAGGAGCCGGACAGCGAATACCCGCGGACGTATCGGCCGTTGCCCGCTGGGGACGGCGTTAAGCAGCTGCAGGTGTTCGATCCGTCGATGAAGCACTTCGTTCGTGCCTTCCGCGCCGGTGAGCCCGAGTTCGCCGACGCCGAACAGGGCGAGCGGTGGCGTGCCGCGCGGCGGGCGGCGATGGACCACGTCCTCGCGGTCGTCGCGGCCTCGTCCGCGGCGAAGAACCTGGTCGTGCGGGGCAGCATCACCATGAGCGCGTGGTTCGGCGACGCGGCCCGCGAGCCGGGTGACGTGGACTTCATCGTCCTGCCGCTCAAGCCGTTCCACCGGCATCCGCAGGGTGTGCTCGACGTGGTCGTCGACGCGGTGAAGGCCTCGCCAGGCGCCGGTGTGCTGGCCGAGCGCGTGGTCAGGGAGGGGATCTGGACCTACGAGCGGGTGCCAGGCCAACGGCTGGTCTTCCCGTTCGAGGTGCCCGGCCTGCCGCCGGGCATCGTGCAGCTGGACTTCGTGTTCGGCGAGCGGCTCCAGGTCCCGCCCGCCGAGCTGGAGCTGCGGCCGGGCACCGTGATGCTCGCCGCGACGCGTGAGCTGTCGCTGGCGTGGAAGCTGCTCTGGCTGGAGACGGACATGTATCCGCAGGGCAAGGACCTCTACGACGCGGTGCTGCTCGCGGAGGCCACCCCGATCTCGCGTGACCTGGTGGTCGAGGTGCTCAGGCCGGAGCTGGGCCGCGAGGCCGAGTCGTTCACCGCGGAGTCGGTGCTGGCCTGGGATGTGGACTGGCCGAACTTCGTCGACGAGTACCCGTCGGTCACCGGCGACGTCGCGCACTGGCAGCACCGGCTCGCGCTGGCGCTGCGTTCGTCGTTCGAATGACACGCCCCTGACCAGCGTTTCTTGCACTCTCCCCCATAGAGTGCTAAACACGCATTGGCACTCGGCACCGTCGAGTGCCAGGTGGGTGGTCGCCGATCACCTCACCTGAAGGTCGGGACGGTGAGGCCGTGCCGTGGGGAAACCCTGGCAGGTCGTCCGTCGCGGGCACCGAGCCTGGCCGAGGAAAGTGTCCTGCCGCTGTAGCCATGTTGGGCGGACGGCGGCATCCAATACCGGAGGACCACACCGTAATGGCCAAACTGATCGCGTTCGACGAGGAAGCCCGCCGCGGTCTTGAGCGCGGCTTGAACACCCTCGCCGAAGCCGTCAAGGTGACGCTTGGCCCCCGTGGCCGCAACGTCGTGCTCGAGAAGAAGTGGGGTGCGCCGACGATCACGAACGACGGCGTCTCCATCGCGAAGGAAATCGAGCTTGATGACCCCTGGGAGAAGATCGGGGCCGAGCTCGTCAAGGAAGTTGCCAAGAAGACCGACGACGTCGCGGGTGACGGCACCACCACCGCCACCGTGCTCGCCCAGGCTCTCGTCAAAGAGGGCCTGCGCAACGTTGCCGCCGGCGCTGACCCGATCAGCCTGAAGCGCGGCATCGAGCAGGCTGTCGAGGCCATCACGGAGCAGCTGCACAAGGCCGCCGTGCAGATCGAGACCAAGGAGCAGATCGCTGCTACCGCCTCGATCTCGGCCGCCGACCGCACGATCGGCGAGCTCATCGCCGAGGCGCTGGACAAGGTCGGCAAGGAAGGCGTCGTCACTGTCGAGGAGAGCAACACCTTCGGTCTCGAGCTCGAGCTCACCGAGGGCATGCGCTTCGACAAGGGCTACATCTCCGGCTACTTCGTGACCGACCCGGAGCGTCAGGAAGCCGAGCTCGAGGACCCCTACATCCTCCTCTTCGGCTCCAAGATCTCCACGGTCAAGGACGTGCTGCCGCTGCTGGAGAAGGTCATCCAGTCCGGCAAGCCGCTGCTGATCATCGCCGAGGACGTCGAGGGCGAAGCCCTTGCCACCCTGATCGTCAACAAGATGCGCGGCACCTTCAAGTCCGTCGCCGTCAAGGCGCCCGGCTTCGGTGACCGCCGCAAGGCCATCCTGCAGGACATCGCGATCCTGACCGGTGGCCAGGTCATCTCCGAGGACGTCGGCCTCAAGCTCGAGAACGCGGACCTTTCCCTGCTGGGCAAGGCTCGCAAGGCCGTCATCACCAAGGACGAGACCACCATCGTCGAGGGTGCTGGCGACGCCGACCAGATCCAGGGTCGCGTCAACCAGATCCGCGCCGAGATCGAGAACTCGGACTCGGACTACGACCGCGAGAAGCTCCAGGAGCGTCTGGCGAAGCTGGCCGGCGGCGTGGCCGTCATCAAGGCCGGTGCCGCCACCGAGGTCGAGCTGAAGGAGCGTAAGCACCGCATCGAAGACGCGGTCCGCAACGCCAAGGCCGCCGTCGAAGAGGGCATCGTCGCCGGTGGTGGCGTCGCTCTCATCCAGGCCGCCGAGGCCGCCTTCGCCGGTCTGAAGCTCGAGGGCGACGAGGCCACTGGTGCCAACATCGTCAAGGTCGCCGTCGAGGCGCCGCTCAAGCAGATCGCGATCAACGCCGGCCTCGAAGGCGGCGTCGTGGTGGAGAAGGTCAAGGGCCTGCCGCAGGGTCACGGCCTGAACGCCGCCACCGGTGTCTACGAGGACCTGCTCGCCGCCGGCGTGCCGGACCCCACGAAGGTCACCCGCTCCGCGCTGCAGAACGCCGCCTCCATCGCGGCGCTGTTCCTCACCACCGAGGCCGTTGTCGCCGACAAGCCGGAGAAGGCCGCCCCGGCCGCTCCGGGTGGCGACGGTGGCATGGGTGGCATGGACTTCTGAGTCCGGCCGCTTCATCCGGGAAAGCCCGGTCCGCTTCGGCGGGCCGGGCTTTTTCTTTGCCTGGGGTCGTGAGTGTTCCGGCCGGTTCTAACCGGCCGGAACACTCACGACCCCCGGACGTAAAGGGGCCCCGGACGCGCGAGGGGTGCGCCCGAGGCCGGGGTGGAGGGTTCGTGAACTGTCCCCTAGACGGTCAGGCGGGGACGGGGATCTCGGCGTCGAGGTGGGCGTCGGAGGCGGCCTCTTCGGCCGGGGTCAGGATCCACGCGGCGGCGTAGATCGGGATGGTCATGCCCATCAGCACGAAGGTGGCGATGGCCATCAGCACGCGGACCGCGGTCGGGTCGATGCCGAAGTACTGGGCCCAGCCGGCGCAGACGCCGCCGAGCTTGCGGTCGGTGCTGCTGCGGAAGAGCGGCTTGGCGGCGGTGGTGGTGGTCGGGAAGGTCTCGGAGAAGTTCACGTTGTTCGTCATGGGATAAGCATGCCCCGTAGACGTACGTATGGACATCCGGGAAACCCCTGAGCCCGTCCCTGAAAACCGGATGACCAGGGTTCCGGGGTCGCGGTACTACTACCTGGTGAAACACGACAGCCCCGAGTTCAAGGCGCTCGCCGAGCAGGGCATGATCCTGCGCTGCGAGGTCGGCTCCGGCCTGCTCGGGACCGCGCTGGAAGGCCAGCAGGACCGCGACGAGATGGGCATCTGTGTCGAGCCGCCGGAGTACGTCGCCGGGCTGCGGCAGTTCGAGCAGTACATCCACCGCGCGCGGCCGGAAGGTGTCCGGTCCGAGCCCGGGGACCTGGAGCTGGTCGTGTACTCGCTGCGCAAGTGGACGCGGCTCGCGCTCAATGGCAACCCGACCGTGCTCCTGCTGCTGTTCGTGCCGGAAAACGAGGTCGCCGAGATCAACGACTTCGGCCGGGAGCTGCGGGCGAACGCGCCGATCATCGTGTCGAGGCAGGCCGGACACCGGTTTCGCGGCTATCTTGCCGCTCAGCGGGACAGGATGCTCGGCAATGGCAGCCAGCGCACCAACCGGCCCGAGCTGATCGAGAAGCACGGCTTCGACACCAAGTTCGCGATGCACATGGTCCGGCTTGGCCTGCAAGGCGTCGAGCTGCTCGAGACCGGCAAGATCACGCTGCCGATTCCGGAGCCTTGGCGGACCTGGTTGCGTGAACTGCGCAAGGGCGAGCACGCGAAGGACGAGGCATTGGACGCCGCGGCCGAGCTGGACGCCCAGCTCGAAAAGCTGATCCGGACTTCGCCGCTACCGGAGCACCCCGATCACGCCGCGGCCGACGAATGGCTGGTGCGGGTCCACCGGGAGGCTTGGAAGATGGCTTGATGGCGATCACCCTCAAGTCGACGACAGGCAAGCTGGCGGCGCTGATTTCAGTGGCGGTACTGGGCTTCGGCACCGCCAGTGCCGCCACTGAAACCGGCCATGACGGCAGCAGGCTCGACACGGTCCTGCGCCGCGGCGAGGTGAAGGTCTGCACCACGGGCGATTACCGGCCATTCACCTACCGCGACGCGAACGGCGCCTACAGCGGCATCGACGTCGACCTGGCGAAGGAACTCGCGAACAGCCTCAAAGTCCGGCTCACCCTCGTGCCGACCACCTGGAAGACGCTGCTCGACGATCTCGGCCGCCGCTGCGACCTCGGCATGGGCGGCATCTCGATCACGCTCGACCGGGCCAAGCGCGCCTTCTTCTCCGAGCCCTACCTCCGCGACGGCAAGACCCCGATCACCCGCTGCGAAAACGCCGCCAGGTTCCAGACGCTCGAGCAGATCGACCAGCCAGGGGTCCGCGCGATCGTCAACCCCGGCGGCACCAACGAGCAGTTCGCCGACGCCAACCTCAAGCGCGCGACCATCGTCCGCCATCCCGACAACAACACCATCTTCGAGGAGATCCTCAAGGGCAACGCCGACTTGATGATCACCGACGCCACCGAAACCCGGTGGCAGGCCAAGCAGCATCCCGAGCTGTGCGCGGTCCATCCCGACCAGCCGTTCACCTTCGCCGAGAAGGCCTACCTGCTGCCACGCGGCGACGTCGTGTTCCAGCAATGGGTCGACCAGTGGCTGCATCTCGCGCTCAACGACGGCACCTACGCCCGCATCAGCAAGCCCTGGCTCGGCTGAAAGTCATTTGTATCTCGCTTGTACGGACATCCGGCACGGTACGGATCAACCAGTCGAGAGAGGACATACCGATGGCAATCAGACGCTGGATCACCGCGGTGGCCACGCTGGCGATGGGGTTGACCAGTGCGGCCGTGATCGCGTCGCCGGCGGGCGCCGCCGGTCCCCGCCCGAACTTCCAGGTGCCGTTCCCCTGCAACCAGACCTGGAACGGCAACAACGACAACTCCAGCGCGCACGTCGGCTGGGAACTCGACTTCAACCGCGGCAGCACCGCCGACGCCGACCTCGGTGACACGGTCGTCGCCGCGGCCGCCGGCAAGGTCGTCATCTCCGCGCACCAGGGTTCGACCAACGGCTACGGCAACCTGGTGAAGATCGACCACGGTGGTGGCTGGACCACCTACTACGCGCACCTGCGCGCGCGTTCGGTGAGCGTGGGCCAGCAGGTCGCGCAGGGCCAGAAGATCGGCGAGCTCGGCAACACCTCCAAGCCCGGCAACAACATCTCGCCGCACCTGCACTTCGAGGTCCGCACCTCGGACCAGGCGTACCCGAACAACACGCAGAAGGCCGTCTTCAACGGCGTCACCTTCCCGTACCCGCACGCCAACGTCACCTCGAAGAACACGTGCAGCGGCGGCGGCAACAACAACCCGTACGACGCCGTCGAGGTCTGCGGTGACGGCTACAAGGTCATCGACTCGGCCGCGCTGGGCTCGGCGGGCACCGCGTACCTGCTCTACAACTCCGCCAACGGCAACAACTGCGTGACCACCATCAAGAGCGCCTCGGTCGGCACGGCCAGCGCGGTTTCGGCCTTCCTCGAAGTCCAAGGATCGGCACGTAAGGCCGACACCGGCAGCTTCGAGTACTACGCCGGTCCGGTCAGCGCCCCGGCGGGCAACAAGTGCGTGAAGTGGGGTGGCTCAGCGGGTTCCTCGACCTACGAGAGCGGCTTCGAGCACTGCGGCTAACGAGACCGCACCCTGGCCAGGCGGGCTGCCCACCTGGTCAGGGTGTCTTCATCCGGCCGGAACCGATCGCGAAGATCCGGTTCCGGCGCGCTGCGTGGCACCGGCAGCTGACCGTCCACAGGAGACAATGAGGCCGAGCAGACATCGTTCTCCAGCAACGACATCGTGCCGAGTCCACAAGCGAACTCCAGTGACGGCAGCGCTCCGGCGAGCGCCAGCCCCGCCGCGAGCCCGACACTCGTCTCGACGGCGGACGAAACCACGCACGGCAGTCCACATGCTTCGGCGACTTCCAGCGCCCGGCGCACCCCGCCCAGCGGAGCCACCTTCAGCACCGCGATATCGGCCGCCCCGGCGACGGCGACCTTGAGCGGATCCTCGGCACGGCGGATCGACTCGTCCGCGGCGATCCGCACGTCGACCCGGCGCCGCACGGCCGCGAGCTCTTCGATGGAAACACAGGGCTGCTCGACGTATTCGAGCCCGTCCGCGGCCTTGTCGAGCACGCGGATCGCGTCGACCGCCGGGTCGACCTCCCAGGCCATGTTCGCGTCGACCCTGATCGCGCCGGACGGGCCGAGCGCGTCGCGCACCGCGGCCACCCGCTCGCAGTCGTCCACAAGGGACGAGCGCGGATCCGCGACCTTCACCTTCGCCGTCCGGCACCCCGACGCCGCGACCATGCGGTACGCCTCGTCCGGCGAGACGACCGGGACGGTCGTGTTGACCTCGATCCGGTCGCGGACCGGCGACGGCCAGCCGACCTCACTGGCCTCGACCGCCGAAGCCAGCCACGGCGCGGACTCGGCGTCGTCGTACTCGGTGAACGGGCAGAACTCGCCCCACCCCGCGGGTCCGTGCAGCAGCACGCCTTCACGCACGGTGATGCCGCGGAACCGTGTGCGCATGCGGAGCGAATAGACATCCATCACGGGAGATACTGCCACGCCGAGCACGTGCCGTTTCGCCCGGTAAGAGCCAGAATGAGGTGGTGGTGCTCCAGTTCCGTGTGCTCGGCACCGCCGAGGTGACGGCGGACGGTCGGCCCGTTCCGCTCGGCGGCAGCAGGCCGCTGATCGTGCTGGCCGGACTTCTGTTGCGCCCCAACCAGGTCGTTTCGGTCGAAGAGCTGAGCCGGTGGCTGTGGGACGACGACGACCGGCGCCGGTCCAAGGGCGCGTTGCAGACGTACGTCCTTCGCGTGCGCCGCGCGCTCGGCGAGCTCGCGCCGATCCGCACCGAACGCGGCGGCTATCTGATCGAAGTGGACGAAAGCGCGCTCGATCTCACCCGGTTCCGCGACTTCGCGGCCCGCGGCAAGCGCGCGGCGGCCAACGGCGAGCTGCGGCAGGCGGCGAGCCTGTTCACCGACGCGCTCGCGCAGTGGCGTGGCCCGGCGATGAGCAATGTGGAGTCCGACGCGCTGCACCGGGATGAGATCGCGCAGCTCGCCGAGGAACGGCTGCGCGTGCGTGAGCAATGGGCCGAGGCCATGCTCGCGCTCGGCGACTACGTCACGGTCATCCCGGAACTGACCGAGCTGACCAGGGAAAACCCGCTCCGCGAACGGTTGCACGAGCAGCTGATGATCGCGCTGTACCGGGCTGGGCGCCAAGCCGAGGCGCTCGCCGTCTATCGCGGGATCAGCGCCGTGCTCGCCGAGGAGCTCGGGCTAGACCCCGGCGCCTCGCTGCAGCGCGCGCATCAGGCGATCCTCACCGGCGACGAGGGCGCGAGGGTCGCGACGAGCGCGGGCCGCGCCGCGTACCGGCTCGGCTCCGAGCCGCTGATCCCGCGCCAGCTGCCCGCGGACCTCGGCGCGTTCGCCGGGCGCGAGGCCGACCTCAAGGCGTTGTGGGCGCTGGTGCCGGAGCAGCCCTCGGAAGGCTCGGCGTCCTCGCCGATCGCGTCGATCGAGGGCATGGGCGGCATCGGGAAGACCACGCTCGCCGTGCATTTCGCGCACGACGTCGCGGACCGTTTTCCCGGCGGGCAGATCTACGCCAACCTGCGTGGATACGGACCGGGTGACCCGGTCGAGCCCGCCGCCGCGCTGGAGACGATGCTCGCCTCGCTCGGCGTGCCCGCCGACCGGATCCCGAGCGACCTCGACGGCCGCGCGTCGCTCTGGCGCACGCACAGCGCGGGGCGGCGGCTGCTGATCCTGCTCGACAACGCCGCTGGCACCGAACAGGTCCGGCTGCTGCTGCCCGGCCCCGGCTGCCTGGTGCTGGTCACCAGCCGCTGGCAGCTTCGCGCGCTGGTCGCGCGGCACAGCGCGCATCGCGTCGCGCTCGACGAGCTGGCCGAACAGGACGCGATCACGCTGCTCGCCGCGACCATCGGCGTCGAGCGCACCAAGGCGGACTGCGCGGCGGCCGAACGCTTCGTCGACTACTGCGGCAGGCTCCCGCTGGCCATCCGCATCCTCGCGGTGCGCGCGGACCAGTTCCCCGAAGTGCCGCTGGCCGAGTTCCTCGACGAACTCGACACCGAGCACGACCGGCTCGGCTCGTTCGACCTCGCGGACGGCGACGAGACCAACATCCGCGCCGTGTTCTCGCACTCGTACCAGGCACTCGACGCGGAGGCCGCGCGCCTGCTCCGGCTGCTCAGCCTGCCGACGGGCGCCGACTTCAGCGCGCCGGCCGCCGCGGCGATCGCCGGCGTGGGCCTCGCGTCGGCGCGCACCAGCCTCAGCAAGCTCGCCTCGGCCTACCTGCTCGGTCAGCCGAGGCCTGGGCGGTACCAGTTCCACGACCTGATCCGCGTCTACGCGGCCGAGCTGTCCTCGCGCTTCGACTGTGAGGCGACGCGCGCGGCCGCGATCGACCGGCTGCTGGACTGGTATCTGTCGTCGGCGCTGAACGCGTCCAAGATCCTGCGGCCGGAACGGCATTACCGGCTGGTCGGCGACGTGGACGGCGGCTCGCAGTTCGGCTGCCACGAGCAGGCACTCGACTGGTTCGACGAGGAGGAGGCCAACCTCGTCGCGGCGGTGAGTTTCGCGTTCAGGGAAGAACGGTACGAGCGCTGCTGGCAGCTGGCCTGGGTCCTGCAGTCGGCGTTCATCATCCGCGCGCGCCTCGACGAGTGGCGGTCCGTCTTCGACCTCGCGCTGCGTGCCGCGCGGCTGGCGAAGAACCGGGCAGGTGAGGCCGGGATCCTCAGTGGACTCGGCGTCGCGCACGGTGTCGCCCGGCAGCACGCGGACTCGCTGCGGTACCTGCAGCAGGTCCTGGAGATCCAGCGTGAGCTGGGCACGCGCGAAGGCGAGGCGCGTGCACAGTACAACTTGGCGCTCTCGGCCGGTAACAACGGTGATCAGGAACGAGCGTATGACCACGCCTTGGAGGCACTGCGGCTCGTCCGCGAGCTGAACCTCGTCAACCTGGAAGCCGATGTCCTGCAAGCACTCGGCGACATCAACGCCGAACGAGGCGAGCACGAAAAAGCACTGGAACTCGCCGACAGCGCGCTGGCCATCTGGCGCCGTGCGGGCATCGTCGAGGACGAGCGGTTCGCGTTGCACAGCCGCGGCAAGGCACTGGTCGGGCTGGGCCGCACCGACGAGGGCATCGGGTGCATGCGGCAGGCGGTCGACATGTTCTTCAGCCGCGGCGAGTCGTACGAGGCCGCGGACGTGCTGGCCCAATTGGGTGACATCCACCTGAGACTCGGCGACAGCGCGTCCGCCCGGGACTGCTGGCTGCGCGCGGTACGGGTGCTGACCGAGCTTTCCCACCCAGACGCCGAAGACGTGCGCGCCAAGCTCGCCGCGCTGGCCGGTTCGTTCGGCCTGCCCGCGCACTGACCCCCAGTGAACAGTGCGCGGGCAGGCCACCCCGACGGTGTCACTCAACAGGATGGCGCTCACTGCCCGCTGACTGATGTTTGGACCACGCGCGAGCCCGGGTATCCGTTGCCTTCGATCCCGAAGGAAGGAGCGGATAGTCGTGCCTGACACACTGACCGGTCGCAGGGTGGCGTTCGTCGTCGCCCCCGAGGGCACCGAACAGGTCGAGCTCACCGAACCCTGGAAGGCGGTACAGGACGCGGGCGGGCACCCGGAACTCGTGTCCACGGAGGCCGGTTCCATCCAGGCGTTCAACCACTTGGACAAGGCGGACACCTTCCCCGTGGACCGCGTGGTCCGCGAGGCTTCCGCCGACGACTACGACGCGCTCGTCCTGCCGGGCGGCGTCGCCAACCCCGACTACCTGCGCACGGTGCCGGAAGCGGTCTCGTTCGTCAGCCAGTTCTTCGCGCAGGGCAAGCCCGTCGGCGCGATCTGCCACGCGCCGTGGACGCTCATCGAGGCCGACGTGGTCCGCGGCCGCCGCATGACGTCGTGGCCGAGCCTGAAGACGGACCTGACCAACGCGGGCGCGACCTGGGTCGACGAGGAAGTGGTCGTCGACAACGGCTTCGTCACCAGCCGCAAGCCCGACGACCTCCCCGCCTTCTGCGCGAAGGTCGTCGAAGAGATCTCCGAAGGCAAGCACGCGGGCCAGACGGCCTAAGGCCTCGTGAGTGTTCCGGCCGGAACACTCACGACCCCTTGGCGGGGGCCCGCTTCACGGAAGCGCGAAACCCGAGTTCAGGCCATTCAATGGCCCAAACTCGGGTTTCGCGAAGATCAACTCGGCCCAGCGCTGTCAGTCTCAAGTGAGCGGGCTGGGCGGAATGAACGGGGCTTATGTCACGTTCAGCGTTACGGACGTGGCGTTTGTGCGCTCGACCCGAGTTTGGTGGCGAGTGCGCGGGCGTCGCCGGGCGCTTTGACCTTCATGTCGTTGTCGAAGTAGACGTAGATGTCCTTGCCGCGGCGGGCTTGGATCGTGGCCGCCCAGTCGTCGAGTGCCTTGTCGCTGTAGCCGCTCGCGTAGAGCTCCTGGTCGCCGTGCAGGCGGAAGTAGAAGAAGTCCGCCGTGTCTTCGCGCGGGTTGGGGAACTTGCCCGCCGTGTCCGCGAAGACCAGCGCGACGTCGTGCTCGCGCAGCAGGGCCACGCACTCGGCCGACTCGAAGCTCGGGTGGCGGACCTCCAGTGCGTGCCGGATGCGGCGGTTCGGGCCGGGTTTCAGCCAGGGGTCGGTCTTGAGCTTTTCGTTGTGGTGCTTGGCCAACGCGGCCGCGGCGCGCGTGGTGCGGGGCAGCAGCTCGAAGAACTCCGTGAGCCGTTCGGGGTCGAAGCGCAGGCGGGGCGGGAGCTGCCAGAGCACCGGGCCCAGCTTGTGCTTGAGCGCCAGCACACCGGACGCGAAGAAGTTCGCCAAGGGGGTTTCGACGTCGCGGAGTTGCTTCATGTGGGTGATGAAGCGCGGGCCTTTCACCGCGAACACGAAGTCGTCCGGCGTCTGGGCGAACCATGTCTGGAAGGACGTCGGCCGCTGCAGTGAATAGAACGTCCCGTTGATCTCGACCGTGCTCACTTGCCGAGCCAAGTAGGCCAGCTCTTCCTTGTGCGGCAAACCCTGGGGGTAGAAGGTGCCTCGCCAGGGCGGATACAGCCAGCCCGAAACCCCGACACGGATCACGAGACACCTCCTCCCCGCCGGAGTAGCCACCCCGGCCACGCCCGAAACTCAGGCCCAGGAGAACTTCCAGTGCCGCGAGTGCACCAGACCCGCCGCGTACTCACGCAGGTTGCCCGGTTGCCCGGCGAACGTCGGCAGGCTGAACGCGCGGTGCTCGGCGGCGACCGTCAGCGCGCGGCCCTGACTGCGCGGGGGCGCGGACACCGAGAGCTCCAGCGAGTCGAAGCCGAGCGAGATGAGGGTCGCGCCGAAGCGCTCCTCCCAGCTGCGCAGCACGCCGGAGAGCTCGGCGACCTGGTCGGTGAACTTGATCATGCCGGTCCAGCCGAGTATCGCCGGGATGTCGGCCGGGCGCTCGGTCTGGACCAGGCCCAGCCGGTACTCGGCGTGGGCCGCGAGCACCGAGCCGGTGTTGCCCGCCTCGGCGAGCGGGTCGGCGCGGCGCTGGGGACGGCGGGCGAGGCCGGGGAACTTGGCGCCGAAGGGGCGCAGGCAGGCGCCGTCGCAGCAGGAGGCGTCCCACCAGCGGTCCAGCGTGACGGCCGGGTCGACCAGGCCGATCTTGTGCTGGGCGGGCGCGAGCCTGCCGCGGTCGTCGATCCAGTCCTCGCCGTTGACCGCGAACCGCTGATCGCGCGGGATGAGCACCGGCCAGAGACCGGTGCGGTCGTACTCCGCGACACACGTCAGATACCGCGAAGACTGCGTCAGCGGCTCGTCCGAGACCCACAGCCTGCCGTGCCAGTGGCCGGGCGGGAGGGTCTGGACGATCGGCGTGACCGGGCGGAACGGAGCGATGGTCATGGGAGGTCCCCTCGAACTGGTGTTCGGCTAGATGCCTCGAACAGTAGTTCGAACCACCGACAATTTCCAGTCCGATCTTCGCTCACCTGTTCGGGTGAACGTCGAAAACCGCAGGTCAGCGCGGTGCTACCAGGCGTCTTCCCTGAACACGGGCTCCGCGGGTTCATCCTCTTCGACGACCGGCTCCGCGGCCGGTTCGGCTGGCTTGGCAGCTTGGGGGAGCAGGCCCGGGTAGTCGTCGATGATCTTCGCCTCGACCAGCGGCGTGTACAGCCCGCGCACCTCGTCGCGCGCCCGCGACGCCGCCAGCTGGACCGCGCGGAGGATCACCCCGGCGTCCGCGTCGCGTGCGGACTCCAGCCGTGTCGGCATCCCGAGGTAGTCCACGGTCACCTGGACCGAGCCGTCCGCCGACGACGCGGACCCGGTGACCTGGCGCGCCTGCGAGAGCACTGCTTCCAGCAGGCGCTCCGGGTTACGCCGGAGCGCCTCCTCCTGCCTGGCGCGGAACTCCGCCCGCCCCTGGGCGACGGGGTCCATCAGCCGAGCGCCGACGAGATGTTCGACGGCGGCCGTGAGCCCGCCTCTTTCTTCTTCTTGGCCAGCCATTTGTCGACGTCGTCCGTGGTGTGCTCCGGCACCAGCACCTTGCCGGGGTCCTCGTCGAACCTGCCGACGTCGACCGGGCTGGACGGCGGCGTCGGCCGCGACTCCCCGAGCTGCTGGAGCTTGGGGAGCACCTCGTCGTTGATGCCGTTGACGAGCCGCTCTTCCAGCTCGCGGCAGGCGCGCAGGTACTTGTACGCGATGTCCTGGTACTTCTCGCCGTCCAGTGACTCCTTGGCGGCTTCGGTCACGCCGTCGGCCACCGCCGCGGTCACCGCGCTGCCGTACGAGATCGCCGTCGCGACCGCGGCCTCGCTGGCCGCCAGGCCCACCCCGGCGGTCACCACGCCGAACGCCGCGCCGACCAGGCTGCCGACCACGGTCAGCACCACCTTCCAGCCGGACGCCTCGTCGTTCTCCTGCTTCTGGCCCAGCGCGGCGACGAAGTTCTGCGCGAGCTTGAGCCAGTCCGCCCGCGCCGCCTTGATGATGCTCGCGTAGGACAGCAGGCAGGACGCGAGCGTCGCCGCCGCCTCCCGCTCGTCGTTGACGAAGTCCATGATCTTGCCGCCGTACGCGGCGCACGCGGCCTGCGCGTCACCGCGCCAGTTGCGGAAGATGTTGACGCAGGCGCTCTGGAAGTCCTCCATGCCGTCGTCGAGCCCGCGCGCGTTCTTGACCAGCGTCTCGTAGACCTGGCCGAGCTCGTCGAGCGGCTGCCCTGACAACAGCTGCGCGGTGTGGAAGAAGTCGTCGAAATGCACGTCGGTCATCGGCAGGCCCTGCATCATCTGCGACTGGCCTTCCATGCTGAACGAGTCGTGCTTGTTCGTCAGGAAGTCCACCCACCCGGCCAACGGGACCAGGAACGGCACCAGCCCGCCTGCCTCGAGGAACGATTTGTCGAGGCTGTCGAAGTCGACGGTCATCGGATCACCCCGGCGGCCTTGATGTTCTCGCCGGTGGCGTCCTCGACCGCGCGATAGGACCGCACGACGTCCTTCAGCGCGTCGCGGAAGCCCTCCAGTGACGCGACCGCCGCGCGCTGGCCGTCCAGCACGGCGGCCGCCGACGCCGCGAACATCCCGATCAGCACGGGACCGCCGGTGCCGAGCAGGCTCGTCGCGTCGTGGCCGGAGATCGTTTCGACGTCTTTGTACAGCTGCTGGAAATGCTCCAGCGCCGGCTCGATGTCGTTCTTGATGCCGTTTTCCAGCTCGGTCAGGTCTGCTGCGAAATCAGCCCGTTCGTCGCTCATGTACGCCCCCATCCAGGTCATTTCCCCGACTGGGACGGGAGCGAACCGGCGGCGGTTCCGTCCTTACAACGGACGCAGCAGGTCGTCGGCGTCGACGATCAGGTACGCGTACCCCTGCTCGGCCAGGAAGCGCTGCCGGTGCGCGGCGTATTCGGTGTCGACGGTGTCCCGCGAGACGACCGAGTAGAAATGCGCCTGCCGCCCGTCGCCCTTGGGCCGCAGCAGCCTGCCGAGCCGCTGCGCCTCCTCCTGGCGTGAGCCGAACGTGCCCGAGATCTGGATCGCGACCGAGGCCTCCGGCAGGTCGATCGAGAAGTTGGCCACCTTGGACACCACGAGTGTGCTGATCTCGCCGCGCCGGAACGCGTCGAACAGCTCCTCGCGCTCCTTGTTCTTCGTCGCGCCTTGGATCACCGGCGCGTCCAGTTCGGCGCCGAGCATCTCCAGCTGGTCGAGATAGGCGCCGATGACCAAGGTCGGCTCGCCCTTGTGTTTCTCCACAATGGACTTGATGACCGCGGTCTTGGTGTCCGCCGTGGACGCGAGCTTGTACCGCTCCTCGGCCTCGGCCGTGGCGTACTGCAGCCGCTCGTTGTCGGTCAGCGTCACGCGGACCTCGACGCACTCGGCAGGCGCGATCCAGCCCTGCGCCTCGATGTCGCGCCACGGCACGTCGTAGCGCTTCGGCCCGATCAGGGAGAACACGTCGCCTTCGCGCCCGTCCTCGCGCACGAGCGTCGCGGTCAGCCCGAGACGGCGCCGCGACTGCAGGTCCGCGGTCATCCGGAACACCGGGGCGGGCAGCAGGTGCACCTCGTCGTACACGACCAGGCCCCAGTCTCGCGAGTCGAACAGCTCGAGGTGCCGGTACTCGCCCTTGGTCTTGCGGGTGATCACCTGGTACGTCGCGATGGTGACCGGGCGGATTTCCTTCTTCTCGCCCGAATACTCACCGATCTCCTCCTCGGTGAGCGACGTCCGCGCGATCAGCTCACGCTTCCACTGCCGCCCGGCGACGGTGTTGGTCACCAGGATCAGCGTCGTCGCCTGCGCCTTGGCCATCGCGGCCGCGCCGACCAGCGTCTTGCCCGCGCCACAAGGCAGCACGACGACACCGGAGCCACCGGCCCAGAACGCCTCCGCGGCCATGCGCTGGTAGTCGCGCAGCTTCCAGTCGCCCTCGTCGAGCGCGATCGGGTGCGCCTCGCCGTCGACGTACCCGGCGAAGTCCTCGGCGGGCCAGCCGACCTTGAGCAGCGCCTGCTTCAGCCGCCCGCGCTCGGACGGGTGCACCACGACCGTGTCCGGGTCGATGCGCGCGCCCAGCATCGGGCTGATCTTCTTGTGCCGGAGGATCTCCTCCAGCACCGCGCGGTCGGTGGTCGACATGACCAGCCCGTGCGCCGGGTGGTTGGCGATCTGCAGCCTGCCGAACCGGCCCATCGTGTCGACGACGTCGATCAGCAGCGGCTGCGGAACGGGAAAGCGGGAGTACGTGGTCAGCGCGTCGACGACCTGCTCGGCGTCGTGCCCGGCGGCGCGCGCGTTCCACAAAGCCAGCGGGGTGACGCGATAGGTGTGGACATGCTCGGGCGCCCGCTCCAGCTCGGCGAACGGCGCGATGGCGGTCCGCGCGTCCGCCGCCATCGGGTGGTCGACCTCGAGCAGCACTGTCTTGTCTGATTGCACGATCAAGGGGCCGTCGGTCACCAGTCCTTTATACGTGGCTACGACGATCACCTGGGAAAAGCCCCGTGCGAAGATGAGCACACCGGGGATCGGGAGGGGACACCTTGAGCACGAACGAACCATTCATGGCGCCGGCGCCGCCGGTGCCGGAGGTCGAGATCAAGCGGCTGGCCACCGGCGCCAAGATCGGCATCACGCTCGGCGTGGTGTTCGCGTTCCTGCTCAGCTTCGGTGTCTCGATGCTGTTCTTCCGCGTCGTGTCGGTCGCCTCGGCCGTCGGGACCGGCGACTGCCTGACGCTCAAGTCCGGCACCGACGGCCACGACTACGACTACCGGAAGACCTCGTGCTCACGCGACGAGGCCATCTACCGCGTGGAGGCGAGGGTGTTCCCCGGCGCGAGCTGCCCCGCCGGGGACTTCCTCAAGGTGAAGACGGCCACCGACCACAGCGAACCGCTCTCGACGCTGTGCCTGGCGCTCAACGTCGACACCGGCGACTGCGTGCGCAACGCCGACAGCGAGACGGCGGTCGAGCGGATCAGCTGCGCGGCCAGGGGCGCCGAGGTGAGGGTGATCGTCCACCGCTACTCCGTCGAGCCGGACCTCTGCTCGTCAGGCGACCACATCCGGGTTTACGAAGGCCCCTACGAGCGCACGATCTGCCTCACGCCCGTCACCAACGCCTAGCGCGGCGTGAGTGGTCGTGAGTGTTCCGGCCGGTTCTAACCGGTCTAAACACTCACGAGCTCCACGTATCCGTCGGGGCGAATCAGCAGCAGCTCGCCGTCGTACTCGCCGCTGGTCTTAGCTCGGACCGTCCTGATCGGTCCGTCCGGCACGTCATGCGTGCCGAGGTCGAGGCGCAGCCAGCGGCCGGGGCGCAGCAGTGCCGAGAGCGAGACCGGGCCCTCGGCCGTGACCAGGTCGAGGTCCGGCATCCGGCGCGCGTTCGGGTAGCGCAGGTCGAGGCCGGACAGCAGCCCGGTGAGGTACCGGTTCGCGTCGGGCTGCCGGAACATCTCGCTGAAGATCTCCCGCAACGCCAGCACGTCCTCGCTCAGCGACGGCGCGGTGAACACGCGTTGCGCCGCGGTGTGCCGCAGCACTTGGGCGGCGACGGGATGGCGTTCGTCGTGATAGCTGTCGAGCCGCGACGGGTCGCCGTGCACCGCTTCGGCGAGTTTCCAGCCGAGGTTGAAGGCGTCCTGGATGCCGAGGTTCAGGCCCTGCGCGCCGAGCGGCGGGTGGATGTGCGCCGCGTCGCCCGCGAACAGCACCCGGCCGTGCCGGTACTGCTCGAGCTGCCGGGTCGCGTCGCTGAAGCGCGAGGCGACACAGACCTCGGCGAGTGAGGTTTCGTTGCCGTACAAGGCTTTCAGTGCCGTCTGCACCTCGTCGAAGGTGACCGGGGTGTCGCGCTGTGACTGTTCGCCGATCTTGCCGAAGACGAACCGGTACCGGCCTTCGGCGAACGGCGTGAGCATGCTCCAGTAGCCGTTCGCCTGCCTGGTGATCTCGCGGAAATGCGCGATCCGCCTCGGCACCAGGTCCGACATGGCCGCGAGGCGGATGTCGGTCAGCGTCGCCACGTACGTGCCCGCGCGGCCGGGGAACGGCACGCCCAGCAGCTTGCGCACCGTGCTGTGCGCGCCGTCGGCGGCGACCAGGTAGCGGGCGCGGAAGGTCGCCCCGGCTTCGATCGTGACCCCGTCGTCGTCCTGGCTGACCCTGGTCACCTCGTGCCCGCGCAGCACGACCGCGCCGTCGCGGACCGCGCGGGCTTCGAGCGCGGCCTCGATCCGGTTCTGCGGCACGTTCCCGACCTTCGGGTGCTTCGTCTGCCATGGGCCGTAGTCCAGTGGCACCGGAAGCCCGCCGAAATGGCCGACGGCGTCGGGCAGCGGGTCACCGCCGATGGTGATCCCGCGCAGGTCGAACACCTCGAAGGTGCGGGGCTGCACCCCGTTGCCCTTGGCCATCTCGCTGGTCGACGGCAGCTTCTCCAGCACGGTCACGCGGACCCCCGCCAGAGCCAGCTCGGCCGCTGTCATCAATCCGGCGGGCCCGGCGCCCGCCACCACCACGTCTGTTTCGCGCACGGCACACTCCTCACACTTGGAGCAAAAGTATACCAAGTGCAAGAAGTGCCTGGGGCTACTTTGGCCGGTCGCCTCCCGGCAGCAGCGCGATCACGTCGAGCCGGTCGCTGATCAGCTTCTCGTTGTGCATCAGGTCGGCGACCCGCTGGAGCCGGATGCCGTTGAGGGTGGCCGGGTACGTCCCCAGCGCGATGAGCGAGGCCGTCGTGGCGTCGATGTCGGAGAACTTCGGCAGCGCCGCGCGCACGACCGCCGGATCGTCGGCACGCTGCTGTGCCTCGCCGAGCACGAGCCGGAACAACGCGAGCGTCTTCGGGTTGGCTTGGGCGAACATGCCGCTCGACGCGTACCCGGACACCGGGAAGTCGAGCGTGGCGCCCGCGGCGCCGTCGGCGAGGATGCGCGCGCCGAGTTCCTTCTCCGCCTTGGTGATGTACGGCTCGACCATCCAGGCGGCGTCGACGTCGCCGTCGCGTAAAGCGTCGGCCATTTGATCGAAGGGGCGTTGTTCGAAGTGAATCTTTTTCGGATCCACTCCCGCGGTGCCCAGCGTCGATTTGGCGGCCAGTGAACCGAGATCGTCGAGCATGTTGACGGCGATGGTCGGTGATTTCTTGGCGGCCGGTTCGGGATACTTGGATGAGGGCAACGTCACCAGCGCCATGGTGTTGGGGCCCGCCGTGTAAGCCTCACCTTGCAACTGGAGCGCGGTGCCGCTCGCCGCCGCGCGGAACAATGCGACATCGCTGGCGAAAGCGACATCGAGCTCGCCCGCCGCGAGCCTGCTGAGCGCGGTGTTCTCCTGACCTTGCTCGACGAGGTCGACTTGAAGCCCGGCGCCGGCGAAACGGCCTTCCTGAACCGCGAGCCGCAGTGGCGCAGTGTCAATAACGTTGCCGACGCCCACTCGGAGGGTTGTTCTTTCGAGTGAAACCGCCGCAGGGCCTCGATCATTGCCGAACATCGAGCAGCCAGTCATCGCCAGTACGCCGATGACCAGCGGAATCCCGATCCTTCGCGCCATCCGGACCCCTCAACAGCCGAGCGAATATGCTCCTTATGCTGGAGCTTAAGCGCCACTGGCAATAGCATCGCGGGCAGGCCGTACCACTAATGAGCGGCTTTCGGATCACTCAGAGTTTAACTACTCTGGAGTAGGTTCGAGGTCAAGCCCTCTATAGCCGGCCGAGTGCGTCACACGACGGCGGAAGAAGGAAGCCAGGTGAGCCGTCGCGAAAAGCGCGCCCAAGCGGGCGGCGCTGCTGGTGGCCGCTGGCGCCTTCGAAATTGGCACCTCCGTACGAAATTGTTCGTCGTGCTGCTGATTCCCGCGCTCGCGGTCGTCGCGCTGGTGGGCCTGCGCGTCAAATCCGATCTCGACGACGCGAAGGCGCTCGCGGAATTGGCCGCGCGGGGCCGAATCGACAACACTGTTACGGAAGTAATACACCAACTGCAGCGTGAACGGGACCTCACTGTCCGCTATGTGGCCGCGAGCCGTAAGGGTGACATCGCCGAGTTGCAGAATCAGCGCCAGCGCGTCGACACGGCGATCGGCACCTTCGACCGGACGCTCGTCGACAGCCGCTCGCGGCTCGCCGCCAACGCGGCCGAGAGCCTCCGGCTCACCGAAGACCGGCTCAACGTGCTGACCGGGCTGCGCTACTCGTCCGAGCATTCGCAGTACCCGCCGGACGCGGTGCTGCGTGCCTACAGCGAGCTGATCGCGGGCATCCTCGACATCAGCGGCGCGTCGGCCGCCGACATCACCGACCCCGAGCTCGCCCGCCTGCGCCTGGCCAGCAACGCGCTCGCCCGCACCAAGGATCAGATGTCGGTCAAGCGCGCGATCCTCGCCGACGCGCTCGCCCAGGGCAAGCTGACCAACGAGCGCACCCGCGCGCTGCTCGGCGCGCAGGCCGAGATCGACTCCGCGCAGCGCGACTTCCGCACGTTCGCGAACCCCGAGCAGCAGCGGATGTACAACGACACGGTGATCGGCCTGGTGGTCGACCTCGGCAACAACCTCGCCCAGTCCGCGCTCACCCGCGCCGAGGGCGACGGCGATCTCAGCGGGCTCGACCCGAACGTCTGGGACACCTCGTCCACGTACACGATCAACCTGGTCCATCAGGTCCAGCAGGCGCTGCTCGTCCAGATGCAGAACCGCACGGACTCGCTCGCCGCGGGCGCGCGGACGTCGGCGATCACCGACAGCGGGATCGTGCTCGCCGTGCTGCTGGTCGCCGGCGTGCTGTCGGTGATCATCGCCAGGTCGCTGCTGCGGCCGCTGCGCGTGCTGCGGCGCAGCGCGCTGGAGGTCGCCGAGCACCGGCTGCCCGCGGTGGTCGAAGGCATCCTCAACGCGCAGGAGCCGCAGCCGGAGAACGTGTTGCGGCGCCTGGAGGTCGCGCCGGTCCCGGTGTTCAGCCGCGAGGAGCTCGGCCAGGTGGCGCGCGCGTTCGACGCGGTGCACGGCGAGGCGGTCCGGCTCGCCGGTGAGCAAGCGCTGCTGCGCGAGAACGTCAACTCGATGTTCGTCAACCTGTCGCGGCGCAGCCAGGATCTCGTCGAGCGGCAACTGTCCGTTTTGGACCGGATGGAGGCCGACGAGCAGGATCCCGACACGCTCGGCGGGCTGTTCGAGCTCGACCACCTCGCCACGCGCATGCGCCGCAACAGCGAGAACCTGCTCGTGCTGTCCGGCACCGACCTCGGGCGGGTCGCGTCCGGCGCCGTGGTCGCCGACGAGATCATCGGCGCCGCGGTGTCGGAAGTCGAGCATTACCAACGCATCGAGCTCAACCCGGCGCCCGAGATCGCGGTGCGCGGCGAGACGGTCAACGACCTCGTGCACGTGGTTTCGGAGCTGCTGGAGAACGCGACGCGGTATTCGCCGGAGCAGACGATCGTGACCGTGGCGAGCTCGCTGACCCCGGCGGGCGCGTGGCGTATCGAGATCGCCGACCGCGGCGCCGGTATGCCGCAGGCGGAGATCGACCGGGCCAACAAGCGGCTGGAGAGCCCGCCGGAGGTCGACGTCGAGGTGTCGCGCCGGATGGGCCTCTACGTCGTCGCGACGCTCGCGAAGCGGCACAGCATCGACGTCCGGCTCGCCGCTGCCGAAGGCGGCGGCCTGATCGCCACGGTGCTCGTGCCCGCCGAGCTCGTCACGGAACCGCCGCCGCCACTGGAACTTCCGCCGCCGCCCCCCATCGAGCAGCCTGTCGCCGAAGAGGAGCCGCCCGCGTTCACCCCGCTGGCGCCGTTGCTCAGCGAGCCGGAGCCCCTGGTGCTGCCGACGGTGGTCGAAGCGCCGCGCCGCGCGCCGGTGGTCGAGGAGTACACGCCGTCCTGGCCGGTCGAGGAGGAGCCGGAGGCGCATCACCTGGACGCGGACGCGCCGACCGAGCGGATGCCCGCCTACCAGGACGTGCTTTCGCGCTGGTTCCAGGCCGGACCGCCGTCGCGTCCGGTACTGGCCCCGGTGGATCGCCCGGCCCCCCAAGACGATCCCGTGTGGCCGTCGGAAGAAGTGTGGCCGTCGGAGTCCGACGTGGACTTCGCGGGCGACAACGAGGCGACCTCGCCCGCGCTGCCGATCGCGCGCACCTCCGGTGAGGAGGGCGTGCAGTGGCCGCCGGAGCCGATGCCGATACTCTCACTTTCCCCAGACGCGGTGCGGGAGCGGATGAGTAGTCTGCAGGGCGGTGTCCGAAGAGGACGCCACGCGAGGGGCGAAGAGGACTCCGCGACCTAACGACAAGGGACGGCAATGACGGGCCTGCTAGAAGTCATCGCACTCGACGCGGCCGACGCCGAAATCGCGCAGGCGGGTGGTGCGGACCGGCTCGAACTGGTCGCGGACATGGCGCTCGACGGGCTCACGCCGCCGCCGGATGTCGTGCGTGACGTGCTCGGCGCGACCGACCTTCCGGTGCGGGTCATGTTGCGGGACAACGGTTCCTTCGCGACCGGCGATCTGCACAAGCTGCGCGCGGACGCCGCGCGGCTGGTCGATCTCGGCGCGCGCGAGTTCGTGTTCGGCTTCCTGACGCCCGACAACGAGATCGACGCCGTGGCGTGCCGTCTGCTCGCCGAAGACCTCCAGGGTCTGCGATGGACGTTCCACCGCGCCATCGATCGCGCGCGCAACCAGCTGCGCGCCTACGACCAGCTTTCGGCGCTCGGCTGCGACACGGTGCTCGCGGCCGGGCACCCGGACGGCGTCGCCGCCGGGCTGCCGGTGCTGCGCGAGTTCGCCAAGCGCAGTGGTCCAGACCTGCTCGTCGGCGGCGGACTGCGGAGCGAGCAGGTGGCCGGGCTGCGCGCGGACGGCGTGTCCGCGTTCCATGTCGGCAGCGCGGTACGGCCGGCGGGCTGGTCGTCCTCTTTGGACGTTGACGCGGTCCGTGCGTGGGCGGCGCTCGTCAAGGACTGATCGGGCAGCCGTTTTGCCACTAGAATGGGTGGCATGACGACTGTGCGTGACGTCACCCGCGACCTGCTCCGAGAACTCGGCCTCACCACGGTGTTCGGCAACCCCGGCACCACCGAGGTCGCCTTCCTCACCGACTGGCCCAGCGACTTCCACTACGTGCTGGCGCTACAGGAATCGTCGGTGGTCGCGATCGCCGACGGGTACGCGCAGGCGAGCCGCAAGCCGGTGCTGGTCAACCTGCATTCGGCCGGTGGCGTCGGGCACGCGGCCGGGCACATCTTCACCGCGTTCCGCAACCGCACGCCGCTGATCATCCTGGCCGGTCAGCAGACCAGGTCGCTGTTGCCGGACGAGCCGTTCCTCGGCGCGACCGACGCGGCGTCGTTCCCCAAGCCGTACGTCAAATGGAGCTGCGAGCCCGCGCGCGCCGAGGATGTCCCGGCGGCGATAGCCAGGGCCTATCACGTGGCGACGCAAGCGCCGCAAGGCCCGGTCTTCCTTTCGGTGCCACTCGACGACTGGGACGCCGAGGCGGACAAGGCCGTGGCGACGCGGCCGCGGATCGCCGGTTTCGCGCCGGATCCCGAGGTGCTCGCCGAACTCGCCGTCGCGCTCGACGCGGCCGAGCGGCCCGCGCTCGTCGCCGGGCCCGCGATCGACCACGACGGCGCGGTCCCCGACTTCGTCGCGCTCGCCGAGCGGCTGCGCGCCGACGTCTGGGCGAGCCCGATGTCCGCGCGCTGTTCGTTCCCGGAAGACCACCGGTTGTTCCGCGGCTTCCTGCAGCCGGAGCGGGGGAAGGTCGCTTCGGCGCTGTCCGCCTACGACCTCGTCGTGGTGCTGGGCGCGCCGGCGTTCACCTATCACGTGTACCGGGGCGAATCGGCGACGCCGCTGCCGCCGCTCTACGTGATCAGCGACGACGAGCAGATCCTCGCCCGCGCGGCCGAAGGCGTCGGCATCCGGGCGACTTCGCAGCTGGCGATCCGGGCTTTGACTGGGCTTGTCAAGCAGTCCTCGCGGCCGTTGCCCGCTTCGCTGGAGCGTCCACGGCCGGTGCAGGGGAGCCTGATCTCGGCCGATTTCCTGTACGCGACGCTGTCGGAACTGTTGCCGGACAACGCGATCGTCGTCGAAGAGACGCCGAGTCACCGGCCGGCGTTGCAGGCCCAGCTGCCGATCAGGTCCACCGACACCGGGTTTTTGACGGTGGCCAGTGGCACACTGGGATATGGCCTGCCCGCGGCGGTGGGCGCGGCGATGGCGCGGCCGGAGCGCAAGGTCGTCGCGGTCATCGGCGACGGGTCGAGCATGTACTGCGTCCAGGCACTGTGGACGGCGGCGCGGGAGAACACGCCGGTCACGTTCGTCATCCTGGACAACTACCAGTACGCGGCGGTGCGCATCCTTGGCGAGGCGAGCGGCGGGGAGAAGGTGCCCGGCGTCGATCTCGGCGGGATCGACTTCACGGCGCTGGCGGGCAGCCTCGGACTGGCGGCCCGTCATGTCGAACGGCCCGAAGAGCTGAAAACGGCCCTGTCCTCGGCGCTCGCCGATGATCGGCCGAACTTGCTGCACGTGCGCGTTGACCCGAATCCGGTTGCCCTGTATTGAGGTTGTGTGCAACCCCTCCTGAGTGCTGAACAGCGAGAACTGGTCGACCGCGCGGGCAAGCTCGCGGACGTGTTCGCCGAGCGTGCCGCCGAGCACGACCGCGAGAACACGTTTCCCTTCGCCAACTACGACGACCTCGCGGAGGCCGGCTTCCTGCGCCTTTCGGTGCCCAAGGAACTCGGCGGCTTCGGCGCGGGCCTCGCCGAGATCCTCCCCGTGCTGGAACGCCTCGCGATGGGCGACGGCGCGACCGCGCTGGCCGTCACCATGCACATTTCGCCGCTGGGCCAGTGGGCGAACGTGTGGCGCCGCACCCAGAACCCGCGCTTGGAGGCCCTGCTGCGCCAGGCCGCCGAGGGCGGTCTCGTGTGGGCGTCGGTGACCAGTGAGATGGGCCTGCGCAACGACATGACCGACGCGCTCACCCGCGCCGAGAAGGTCGACGGCGGCTTCGTGCTGACCGGGCGGAAGAGCTTCGCCACCAACACATCCGTCGCCACCCATTGCTCCACAACGGCCCGTTTCGAGGACGCCGAGGGCGGTCCGCGGCTCCTGCTGTGCCAGATCGCGCTGGACCAGCCGGGCGTGACGATCCACAAGACGTGGAACACGATGGGCATGCGCGGAACCCAGAGCAACGACCTCGAGCTGGACGGCGTCTTCGTCTCCGACGACCGCGTGGTCCACTCGCTCCCGGTCGGCCACTTCGACGCCCGCGTACTGGAAACCGTGTGGGCTTGGGCGATGCCTGCCTTCGCGGCCGTCTACACGGGAATCGCGGCCGGCGCGCTCGACTGGACGGTCCGCAGCCTCGTCAAGCGCGGCAAGACCGAGGACCCGGTGCTGCAGGACGTGATCGGCGAGTGCCAGATCCTGGTCGAGAGCTCCCGCGCGCTCATCCACCGCCACGTCGACGAGGTCTCCAGCGGACGCCTGTTCGGCGGCGACGTGCAGGAAGGCGTCGCGCGCTGCGGTCTCGTCAAGTACGTGGCCAGCAACAACGCCGTGAAGGTGTTGCAGCGCTTGGTCGACGTCATCGGCGGCGCGTCCTACACGAAGGCCTTGCCGTTCGAGCGGATGTGGCGCGACGTGCAGGCGTCGACGTTCATGCCGATGGGCAACCTGGCCGCCCGCAAGCTGATCGGCGCCTCGGTCCTCGGCGTCCCGACGCTCCCCACCTCATAACCCTCGTGAGTGTTCCGGCCGGTTAGAACCGGTCGGAACACTCACGACCCTGGGCGAGTCCTTAGGAGTCTTGGCGGGCTTTGGGGGAGGCTTCGGCACCGCTCTCGGCCAGGTCCCACTCGGCCGCGTCGGCGGCCGCGGTCTCCGCTTCCGGGGTCGAGCCGTGCAGGAGCCGGGCGACTTCGCCGCGCAGGGACACGAACTCGGCCGATTCGCGGGTCGTGATCTGGTCGCGGTCGGCCGGCAGCGGGACCGGGAGGTCCGCGACGATCGACGCCGGGGACTTCGACAGCACCAAGACCCGGTCGCCCAGGTAGACGCTTTCGTCGATGTCGTGCGTGACCACCAGGATCGTGCTGCCCTGCTCGCGCTGGACGCGCCGGGTGAGGTCCTCCAGCTCGAAGCGGGTCTGCGCGTCGACGGACGCGAACGGCTCGTCCATCAGCAGCAACGCCGGGCGTGAAGCCAAGGCGCGGGCGATCGACACGCGCTGCTGCATGCCGCCGGACAGCTGCCACGGGAACTTCGAGCCGACGCCGGACAGGCCGACCGAGTCCAGTGCCTCCAAAGCGCGCTTGCGGCGGTCGGACTTGCTCAAACCGCCCCAGCGCAAGGGGAACTCGACGTTCTTGGCGACGGTCAGCCAGGGGAACAGCGAGCGGCTGTAATCCTGGAAGACGACCGCGAGGTCGTCGGGGACGCCGTTGACCTTGTCGTCGTGGAGCTTGACCGTGCCCGACGTCGGCGGGATCAGGCCCGCGATACACCGGAGCAGCGTCGACTTGCCGCAGCCGGAGGGGCCGACGATGCAGGCCAGCTGCCCGGCCTCCACCGTGAACGACAGGTCGGAGACGGCCACGTGCGTGCCGTAGCTGTGGTTGAGGCCGGTCACCTCGAGCATGTTCGTCATCTGATCAACCCTTCGAGGCTCGCGCGGGCTGCCAGGCCAGCACGCGGTGTTCGACCATCAGGAGCAGTGAGTTCAGTCCGTAACCGAGCACGCCGAGCAGCACGATCCATGCCCACATGGTCGTGAGCTCGTACGAGCGCTGCGCGGACAGCAATGAATAGCCGATCCCGTCATAGGAACCGAAAAGTTCCGAAACCACCATCAGGATCAGGGAAACCGACAGGCTCAGCCGGAGCCCGGCGAAGATCTTCGGCAGCGCCGCGGGCAGCACGACCATCGTGATCCAGTAGGCCTTCGGGGTGCGGAACGAGCGCGCGGTCTCCTGCTTGACCGGATCGACCGAGCGGACGCCGTCGACCGTGTTGAGCAGCACCGGCCAGATCGAGCCGAAGATGATCGCGGCGATCTGCATGCCGGGCCCGATGTGGAACAGCACCCAGAACACCGGGATCAGCGCGGGCGGCGGGATCGCGCGGAAGAACGCGAACAGCGGGCCGACGTAGTCCATGCCGGTGCGTGACCGGCCGAGCGCCGTGCCGAGCGCGATGCCGAGCACGACCGCGATCAGCCAGCCGCTGAGCATGCGGACCAAGCTGGGCACGATCTGGTCGAACACCGCGTCCGTGAGGAACAGGTGCGACGCGGGCCCGGTGAACCACAGTTTCGCCGCGCTCGCCGCGATCTCGCTGGGCGGCGGGAAGAACAGGTCGCCCGCGATCCTGGTCACGACCTCCCAGAGCGCGATCAGGCAGAGGAACAGCAGCCAATAGCGGGTGAACCCGCTCAGTCCTTTTCGGACACTCGTGGCGACGCTCACTTGACCGCCTCCCGGTCGACCGTGCTCCAGCGGAACAGCCTGCGCCCGAGTCGTTCGAGCCCTTCGTTGCTCAGGTAACCCAGCAGCCCGGCGACGACGGTCCCGGCGAGCACCAGGTCCATCCGGCCGGAGCCTTCGCTGGCGCCGACCAGGAACTGGCCGATGCCCTTGCTGGCGCCTGCCAGGAACTCGGTGCTCACCACGAGGATCAGCGCGATCGCCGACGACATGCGGATGCCGGTGAAGATGAACGGCGCCGCGTGCGGCAGCGCGACCGAGCTCAGCATCCGGGTCTTGGACGTCCCGTACGAGCGGGCCGTCTCGGTGAGCACCGGGTCTATTTCGGACATCGCGTAGATGGTGTTGAACAGGATCGGCCACACCGAGGCGTACACGGCGAGCGTGATCTTCGCTTCCGGGCCGCCGCCGATCACCAGCAGCACCAACGGGATCAGCGCGACCGACGGGATCGGGCGTAGCAGTTCGACGAGCACCTTGGTCGAGTCGCGCAGCCACTTGACGCTGCCGAGCAGCAGCCCGGCAGGCACGGCGATCGCGATCGTGATGGCCATCGCGATCAGCCAGGCCAGCGCGCTGGCGATGACGTGGCCGAGGAACACGGGGTCGCCGAGCAGCTCGAAGAGCCTGGCGAACACGATGGTCGGCGGGGGCAGGAAGAGCGCGTTCACGAACCCGGCCCGTACGAAGCCCTCCCACAGCAGGAAGAACACGAGCAGGCCGGTCAGGTTGCGCAGAAGTCTTGTCACGTTATCCCTGTGGAGCGAGCATCGGACCGGCGTCGATCCGCTGGCCGATGACGTGGAACTCGAGCAGCTGGTCGGGTACCCGCTGCAGCCGCCGAGCGTCCAAGGTGGAATGGAAGTGGGGCAGGGTGACCAGCGCGGCCGTGTCCTGGTCGACCTTGCCGAATTCGACCACGTACGGCTGGATGGCCGCGCGGTCGGCCGATTCGTCGGTCGCCTTCTTCATGGCGCGCTGGAAAGCGGTCACGGTCTTCGGGTTGTCCGCCGTGAACTTCGCCAGCGCGCCGTAGCCCGCGATCGGGAAGTCCTCGGTCGGACCGGTGGCCACGTCGGCGACCGGCACGGCGCCGATCGTCTTGGCCGCCTGGGTGATGAACGGTTCGGGCAGGTAGGCGGCGTCGACGTCACCGCGGCTCAGCGCCGCGGCCATGTCGGGGAAGGGGATCGGCGTCCACTTCACCGCACTCTGGTCGACGCCCTCGGCCTTCATCGCCGCCATCGACATGATGTGCGAGGCGGTGTTGAGCGCCGAGACGCCGATCTTCTTGCCCGCGAGGTCGCGCACCGACTTCACGGCCGAACCCGGCTTGGTGACGATCATGTTGCTGCGCGGGCTCGCGGACACCGAGTCGGCGACGATCTTGATGTCGGCCGCCTTCTTGTCCTGTGCCACGAAGAACGGCACATAGCTGGCGAACGCGAAGTCGGCCTGACCGCTGATCAGCGAGGCGAGGGTGGCCTGGCTGCTCGGCGCCGTGGTGATCTCGAGTTCGAGGCCTTCTTCCTTGAAGTAACCCTTCTTGTTCGCCAGGTGCAGCGGGGCGAGATCGATCGTGGAAATGAGCGCGACCTTGATCTTCGGCTTCTCGACCGTGCCGCCCGAAGGCGCCGGGCCGGTGCCGGAACCGCCCAGCGCGCCGCATCCGGTGAGCGCCGCCGACAGCGCCAGTGCGAGTACGGCACGTCTGAACACAGCGGATCCCTTCACCACAACGGAAAAGGCCGCCCCACCCAGCGGGCGAGGCGGCCTTCCCCGGTCAGGAAATGCTCGCCTGCGGGGCGATCATCGTGTTCACGTCGATGCGCGCGGTGATCGTGCCCTGGTCCTTCAGCAGGTCGGGGACCCGCTGCAGGCGCCGGGCGTCCAAAGCGGACTGGAAGGTCAGCAGCGTGGTCAGCGCGGCCGTGTCCTGGTCGATCTTGGCGAACTCGACCATCAGCGGCTCGATCTTCGACCGGTCGGCCGCTTCCTTCGTGGCCTTCTGCATGGCCTTCTGGAACGCGGCCACCGTCTTCGGGTTGCCGTCGGTGAACTTCGCCAGCGAGCCGTAACCCGCGGTCGGGAAGTCGGCCGTCGCGCCGGTCGCGGTGTCGACCACCGGCACCGCACCGACCTGCTTGGCGGCGGCGGTGATGTACGGCTCGGTCAGGAAGCCGGCGTCGACGTCACCGCGCTGGAGCGAGGCGGCGATCTGCGGGAACGGCATCGGGACCCACTTGACCCCGCTGGAATCGACCATGTTGTCCTTCATGACGGACTTGGTCAGCGTGTCGCAGATGGTGTTCTCACCGGTGATGGCGATCCTCTTGCCAGCGAGGTCCTTGACGCTCTTGACCTGGCTGTTCGGCATCGCGACGACCAGCGTGCTCTTCGGCGCCGCGGAGGAGGCGTCGGCGACGAACTTGATGTCGGCCGCGCCCTTGCTCTTCGCCAGGAAGAACGGCGTGTAGCTGCCGTAGGCGATGTCGACCTCGCCCGCGATCAGCTTCGTCAGCGAAGCCTGGCCGCTGGGCACGTCGACGACCTCGACCTCGAGGCCCTGCTCCTTGAAGTAGCCGTTCTTCACGGCGAGGTGGAACGGAGCCATGTCGATGGTCGGCATCGCCGTGACCTTGATCTTCGGCTTTTCCAGGCCACCGCCGCCCGACGACGACGAGCTGTCGGAACCACCTAGTGCGCTGCAGCCGGTGACGGTCACCAGAGCGGTGAGTGCCAGACCGAGCGCCGCGCGTCGTCTGTACCCCCGGGAAGTGCTCATGGCATGTCGAAGCAAAGCCAGCTCCTAGCAGAATCAGGTCGCGATTCGCCCCCAAAGGATGCGTCGGCGCCGCGGACCCGGATGGATTGGGTGTGGTCCCCCTCATGCGTGCGCGCGCCCATGGGTGCATGGTCGGCGTGAGTCACGCGGCCACTGTAGAGACCTAACCCACTGCCCTACAATGGGTGTTTGAAACTTCCCTCTGCGTGGCCGATGTCACCTGATCGGGAAGATCAGCAGGTCGGAGGCCTCACTGACCGTGTCACTCTGCGGGAATGTGTCAAACGTCCCATGATTGACAACGAGACAGAACCGGGCTTAGAGCCGCCAGCCGCCGGAAGGGTTACATCTGACCTGTTCGTTCGCTACCCTCTGCACCTGCGATCAGGCATGGACCACCGAATCTGATGAGATGGAGCGCTGGGATGGGTGAGCGGACCGAGCGGTGCTGAACCGATCATGCCCGCACAGCCGTGTCCAGGACTGAGCCGGTAGTGGCCGATCCGCACACGAATGATGTATTCAGCTCGCCGAACGATGGTGGTACAGCGGTGCCGACGATAGACACCGCGGGGGTAGGAGGCACCCCTGCACAGCGCGACGAAGTGGACGCCGAGCGGCAGCCTGCCAAGCAGGGCCGCTCGTTCCTAGGCATGCGCAACTGGCGGTTGCGCTCGAAACTGGCCGCGATCCTGATCGTCCCGACGCTCGTCGCGCTCGCGCTCGGCGGACTGCGCGCGTATGACGGACTCGACCGGGCCGCCCAGTTCCAGCTCACGGCCGACCAGGTGGATTTCGCCACCAAGGTCACCGCCGTGATCCACGAGCTGGAGGGGGAGCGCTACCTCGCGGTCGGCCGCATCGCCTCCGACGACCCGACTCGTCAGGCCGCGCTGGATCAGCAGATCAACAAGGTCGACCGGGTGGTCGACGAGCTGCGCACCTCAGCCAACGAGCTGAAGACCCAGGACCAGGCCACCAAGGACCGCTACACGCGTGGTCTCCAGCGCCTCGACGCGCTGCGCCCGCTGCGGAGCGCCTCGAACACCCCGAACTACTCGGAACTCGCCGCGCTCAACACCTACTCGTCCATCCTGGACGCGCTGGTCCAGCTCGGCCGTGAGATCAACACCTCTGTCGCCGACCGCGAGCTGCTGCGCCAGGCCGCCACCGCGCAGGCGATCAGCCAGGCCAAGGAGTTCGTCGCCCGCGGCGACGCGGCACTGGAGATCGCCGGTATCCGCCAGGCGTTCACCGGTGACATCCTCGAGCAGATCCGGGACGCGCAGGCCAGTGGTTCCGCCGAGGTCGCGGCCTTCCTCGCCGACGCCGACCCCACGCAGCGCCAGCTGTATTCCGACACCTTCAGCGGGCCGGAGGTCGACGACCGCCAGCGGCTGCGCGTCGAGACCTTCGCGCGCAACGACCAGGGCCTGCCGCCCAACATCGACAAGCTGCGCCTGAGCACCGACAGCGCCGTGGCGCTGGGCAAGCTGCGCGCGGTCGAGTCGAACCTGCTGACCACACTGCGCAACCGGGCCGACGACCTGGCGTCGCAGGCGACCCGCGCCGCCTGGATCGAGTCGGCCATCGTGGCGCTGGCGCTCGTCGCCGCGCTCGCGCTGATGCTGCTCATCGCCAGGCTCATGCTGCGCCCGCTCAAGGTCCTGCAGACCTCCGCGCTGAACGTGGCGCGCGGGCTGCCGGACACCGTGCAGGCCATCCTCGACAACCCGGACCCGGTCAAGGCCTCGAAGAGCGCCGTCGAGCCGGTGCCGGTCGACTCGACCGACGAGATCGGCGAGGTCGCCCGGTCCTTCGACGTGGTACACGAGCAAGCCGTCAAGATGGCCGCCGAGCAGGCACTCCTGCGCGAGAACGTCAACGGCATCTTCGTGAACCTCTCCCGCCGCTCGCAGCGGCTGGTGGAGCGCCAGCTCGGCGTCATCGACCGGCTCGAGGCCGACGAGCAGGACCCCGACCACCTCGCGAGCCTGTTCGAGCTGGACCACCTGGCCACCCGGCTGCGCCGTAACGGTGAGAGCCTGCTGGTGCTTTCGGGCGCCGGTCTCGCCAAGTCGGTGCCCAAGCCGGTGCCCGCGGCCGACGTCATCGGCGCGGCGGTCTCCGAGATCGAGCAGTACGCGCGCATCGAGGTCGGCATCGTGCCCGACGTCGCCGTGCAGGGCCTGACGATCCACGACCTCGTGCACGTGCTCGCCGAGCTGCTGGACAACGCCACCTACTTCTCCGAGCCGGAGACGAAGGTGACCGTCCGCGCGGTCATCACCCGCAAGAAGGCGCTCGCCATCCAGGTCACCGACCACGGTGTCGGCATGTCCGAAGACGCGGTCGCCGAGGTCAACCAGCGTCTGGCCGAGCCGCCGGACCTGGACGTCGCCGTGACCCGCCGGATGGGCCTGTACGTGGTCGCGCGCCTGGCGAAGCGCCACGGCATCGAGGTCCGCCTGCGCGAGAACGAGGACATCGAGGGCGGCATGATCGCCCGCGTCGTCGTGCCAGCCGAGCTGCTCACGCCGCTGCGCTCTGGCGCGGACGCCAGGCAGGCGCCGCCGGTCACCCGCGCGGAGACCTCGAACCCGTCGTGGCCGTCGATGCCGAGCATCCCGCCGGTCAACAAGGCCCCGTCGCCGATGCAGTCCTCGCTGCCGTCCTACCCGCCGGTCCCGGCGGAACCGTCACCCAGCTCGCCGCCAGCCGCACCCGCGCCCGCGACCGCGAACGGCAGTGCCGACAACAACGGCGGGCTCAAGCCGCTCGACCAGCCGATCAGCCTCGACGACCTGGTCAGCGGGTCCAACAAGGCCTACCGCAGCCCGAACCCGCCGCCGCCACCCGCGTGGCCGACGACCGAGGACATCGACACCGTCCACGGTGAGGGCGCCAGCGCCGACGCCAGCGAGGCGACCGCGTACACCCCGCTCGTGCTGCCGAAGCGTGAGCCGAAGTACGTGGCGCCCGAGCCGCCGAAGCCGGAGAAGCCCGCGGAGGACGCCGCCGCGCTCGAGGACGACGTCCCGACGCGCAGGCTGCCGATCTACCAGTCGGTGCTCTCCCGCTGGTTCAGCGAGGACGGCGAGGAGCAGCCGCCGCTGCCGCCGGAGGCCAAGAAGGTCGAGCCCACGCTCGCCGACGAGGCCAGCGCGGACATCGCCGAGCGCGAGGCCGCCGACCAGCACCAGGACAGCCACACCGAGGTCGTCGACACCATCGACGACGCCGACGAGGCGCCGAGGGCGCCCGCGGTGCTGCCCGCGCCGGAGCCCAGCTGGCGCAGCTCGGCGGACGAGGGCTGGCAGGCCGCGCAGTCGCTGCTGGAGACCAAGAACGAGGAAATCACCCCGGCCGGTCTCCCCAAGCGGGTGCCCAACGCATACTTGGTGCCGGGATCGATCGGCAGCCCGAGCGATTCCAACGCGTTCACCGACACGACCTCGGCGCAGCCGGGTACGGGCGCCATCGCCCGGTCGGCGTCGGCGGCGCGGAACAGGATGGCGAGTTTCCAGCGTGGCTACACCTCCGGTCGCCACGCTATGAAGGAGCAGGCGCCGGTAGGCGGCGGCGCCATCGGTTCCGAGTCGGCAGAAAGCAGTGAGGAGTGAAAGTGACACGGGCGGGTGCAGTTCAGCCGGGGGGCCAGGCGCAGCCGAACAACGCCGCGCAAGGCAAGGCCGGCCAGTCGGGCAGTTTCGCGTGGCTCATCACGGATTTCGTGCACCGGGTCCCCGGTGCGGCGCACGCCGTGGTGGTCTCCGCGGACGGTCTCCTGCTGGCGGCTTCGAGGGGCCTGCCCAAGGACCGCGCCGACCAGCTGGCGGCGGTCGCGTCCGGCCTGACCAGCCTGGCGCGCGGCGCGGCCAAGGTCTTCGAAGGCGGCACGGTCGCGCAGACCGTCGTCGAGATGGCGAACGGCTTCCTCTTCCTCATGTCCGTGTCCGATGGGTCCTGCCTCGCCGTGCTCGGCGCGCCGGACAGTGACATCGGGCTCGTGGTCTACGAAATGACGCTTCTGGTGGAGCGGGTCGGTCAGCAGCTGACTCCGGAACTGCGCGCGCAGCTCCAGGGCACGTCCACCATCCGGCGCTGAGCCGAGGAGAGACGGTCATGGACGAGAGGCGTTTACGGCGGGACGGCAGGCTCGGTGATGATTTCTCCGGGCCCGGCTTCCCCTCGCAGTCCGACGGTGACGACGCACGGGAAGACTGGAACACCTTCCGCGACCGGGTCGACCAGGAGTGGCGTTCGCGCCGCGCCGCGGTCGGGGAGCCCGAAGTCCCGCCCGCGCAGGACCCGTCCACCTGGCTGCACCCCACCGAGACGACCTCGGGTGGTGGCCCGGCGGACTTCAGCGTGAACGAGTTCCGCCAGCGCCTGCTCGGCGGTCCCAGCTCCGAGCTGTTCGGCGGGGCGGGCGGCAGCGGCCCGCTGTACGACTCGCGCGACCTGTACGACTCTCGCGAGTTCGCCGCGTTCAGCGCGGACATCGAGGCCGCGCACGCGGAAGCCGCGTCGATCGACCCGCTCGCCGCCGCGTTGCCGCAGCAGGCGAAGCAAGAGTACGTTGACGAGCGCTTCGAAGACCCCGAACCGGGTTCCGGCCTGGTTCGGCCGTACTTCCGCACCCGCGGCCGCACCAAGCCGACCTACGACCTCGCGATCGAGGCGCTGGTGTCCACCAGCGAGCACGGCCGGATCCTGGACCGCGTGCGGGTGCCGGAGCATCGCTCCATCTGCGATCTGTGCCTGGACACTCGCTCGGTGGCGGAGGTCGCGGCCCTGCTGCGGCTGCCGCTCGGCGTGGTGCGCGTTTTGATTGGTGATGTGGCCGGACTGGGCCTGGTGCTGGTGCACACGGGCAGCGCCACGGTTGGCGACCGGCCGAGTATCGAGTTCATGGAAAGGGTGCTCAGTGGGCTTCGGAGAATTTGACTCCGACGGAGGTGCGTCCTTCGTCTCGGGTCCGACCTCCTCGGCCAAGATCGTGGTCGCCGGCGGCTTCGGCTCCGGCAAGACCACGCTGGTCGGCGCCGTCTCGGAAATCGACCCGCTGACCACCGAGGCGCTGATGACCGAGGCCAGCGCTTCGGTGGACGACAACTCGGCGACGCCGAACAAGACGACCACCACGGTCGCCATGGACTTCGGCCGGATCTCGCTGGACTCGGACCTCGTGCTGTACGTCTTCGGCACGCCGGGCCAGCACCGCTTCTGGTTCATGTGGGACGACCTCGCGATCGGCGCCATCGGCGCGGTCGTGCTGGTCGACACGCGGCGGCTGTCCGACGCGTTCCCCTCGATCGACTTCTTCGAGAACCGGAAGCTGCCGTACGTCGTCGCGATCAACTGCTTCGACCGGCTGCTGCATCACCAGATCGAGGACGTCCGGCACGCGCTGACGATCTCGTCCTCGGTGCCGATCATGGCCTGCGACGCGCGCGAGCGTGATTCCGCCAAGCAGGTCTTGATCTCGGTCGTCCAGCATGCCATCGAACACGATTCGGCGTTGCAGGCCGGATAAAGATCGCGAAATGTCGGAGTGGATGCGGCCGTTGGAGTGAACTCCGCGTGCTTCACCCACTTCGGGGAGTGGCGTCACCCGGCAGGAAAACCGCCGGGCGGCGCCTGGGACTCCGGAGGTGATGAACAAGGCGTGATCCGCCTTGTTCACGCCAGGTGACCTGCCAAAATGCAAGGACGAGCAGGTCATCGCCGGAGGTCGGGCCGGTCACGTACCGATGCGTCACCCACTATGGGTTGATGCGGTACGCGCCCGGTCGCCTACGTTCGGTGTCGGAAACGCTGAGGGGAGCGGGCTCGACAGCGCGGACGTGGCGAATACGCTTGCGTCGGGCAAAGCTCGATACGGCAGCGAGGAGGGACAGTGACGGCTTCCGGCCAGCAGTCCGGTGGTTTCGGCTGGCTCATCACGGATTTCGTGCGCAGGGTCCCGGGGGCCGCGCATGCCGTGATCGTGTCCGCGGACGGGTTGCTGCTAGCGCCGTCGGAAGGTCTCCCGCAGGACCGCGCCGAGCAGCTGTCGGCGGTCTCTTCAGGTCTCATCAGCCTTTGCCAGGGCGCCGCCCGCTGTTTCGAGGCGGGCGCGGTCAACCAGACCGTCGTCGAGATGGAGCGCGGCTACCTGTTCCTCATGTCGGTCAGCGACGGTTCGTCGCTGGCGGTCCTCGCGGCGCCCACGTGCGACATCGGCACGGTGGCCTACGAGATGACCCTCCTCGTCGACCGGGTGGGCCAGCAGATCACCCCCGAGCTGCGCGCCCAGCTGCAAGGCGGCGTCCGTGGGTAGGCGGCCATGAGATCCCGTGACGACCAGGACGCCTGGGAGACACTGCACCGCGGCACCGACCGCGAGGAGTTCGACTCACCCGGCCGCTTCGAGCTGAGCCGGGTCACCGGTTTTTCACCGGCCATCGCGGTCCCGGTCGCTCCCGAGACCCCAGAGGTTTCGGTGCCCCCGGCCCAGCGCGCCCCGGTGTCCCGCCGCATCCAGCTCCGGTCGCGCGTGCGGCCCTACGCGCGGACAGGCGGCCGCACGCGGTCCGACCACGATCTGGCGATCGAGGCGTTGATTTCGACCTCTGAGAAGGGGCAGAAGTACGCGGGCGTCGGCTCGGTGGAGCACCGCGCGATCTGCGATCTGTGCATCGAGACGCGTTCGGTTGCCGAGATCGCTGCACATTTGCGGCTGCCGCTTGGTGTGGTGAAGATCTTGGTGGGCGATATGTCCGATGCCGGGCTGGTGCATATTCACCAGACGGGGATCACTTTGGGCGATCGTTCGTCGCGTGAGTTCATGGAACGCGTGCTGCAAGGGCTGCGGGCGCTTTAGGTTCCGTCGCATCTTGCGGATTGCGACTGGCCGGAAACTGTCGGTGGTCGTCGGCATGCTGGGTGGGTGTACAGAGGGGATTGGGCTGAGCACCCATTGCTCACGGGCTCGCCTGAGGTGGTCCGGGTTTCCGAATTGATGGCGCTTGGGGTGTCTCGGCGGGCCATCGATCGGCGGTGTGAGCCGGGTGGGCCTTGGCGACGGTTGCTGCGGGGGATCGTTCTGCTCAGCCGGGCTGAGCCGAGCGCTCGGCATTTGCTGCGCGCGGCGGTGCTGCATGGGCGTGACGATGCTGTGGTGACCGGGCTTTGGGCGTTGCGGTGTCATGGGTTGCGGCGGATACCCGAGCCGGGTGAGATCCACGTGCTGGTGCCGGATGCTCGACGGGTGCTCAGTCGGGATTTTGTTCTGGTGGAACGAACTCGGCGATTACCTCGGTCGTCTCTTCGCCAGGGGGTGCCGGTGGCGCCGGTTCCGCGAGCGATCGTGGATGCGGCCCGCCGATTGAATGGGCGCGACGGGATCCAGGCGATCATGGCTGAGGCGCTGCAAAGGCGGCGGTGCACCCCGGAAGCCATCGAGCGAGAACTTGTCGCGGCGGCGCATGCGGGCGCGGCCCTTCCGCGTGAAGCGTTGGTTCCGCTGTTGGGCGGTGCTCGATCGGTCGCCGAGGCTGACGCTTGGCGGCTGTGGCAGCGCTCGGGTTTGCCACCGTGCCAATGGAATGTGAAGATCCTCGACGCGGAGGGCCGCCACATCGCCACGCCGGACGGCTGGTGCGACGAGGTGGCACTCGCCTGGGAGATCGACTCACGCGAGCATCATTCTGCCGACGATGATTTCGGGCGGACTTTGGCGAGAAACGCGCGGTACGTCGCCGCCGGGGTAGTGGTCTTGCAGACCTTGCCCGCATGGCTTCGGTCGGATCCGGATCGGGTGATCGCGGACTTGCGCGCGGCTTATGCCACCGCGCTGGCGCGGCCGCGGCCTGCGGTCACTGTGGAGGATTTGCGGCGTTGAACGACCCATTTCTTCCACAGTCACCCGAAAGGTGAGGCCTGCCCAGCCGAGCCGTTTCTTCCACGGTCACCCGGAAAGCTAATCCTCGACCAGCGCCGCCGAAGTGATCCTGTGCAACGGGTACCGCTGATTGTCGCTGCCTTCCAAAATCCCCCCACCAACCCGAGAAGGCCGCACGACCCGTTGACTCGCCGTCCCCCGCGAATCCACGAACCCGATCAAAACCTCACGCCGGTCCTGCACCGCCTGAGCGAGAAACTCCAGCGTCGCCGAAGTCGAAGCCGCGGCCCCGCTCCCGCCATGCGACCGCATCGAAGTCCCGCGCCGCCGCCCGACCGCCAGATCCCCGGCCCGAAGGTGCGCGACGATCTGATCGATCTGCACCCCGGTCAGCCCGGCCGACTCCGGCGCCACCCGCCTGGCGGGCCGTGGACGGGCGGGCACCCGTCGGCCCGATGGGCGGATGTCGACCACCCGGCCGTCCGGGCCCTCGGCGGCAGGTGCGAAACCCGCGCCACGTAAGGCTTCCAGGACTTCGGCGAGCGGCAGGGTGCTGATCAAGACCGTGGGTGCGATCATGCGGAGCGCGCAGTCCGAAGCGACCGGATGCGCCATGACCTCGGCCAAGAGCGCCTCGTCGTCGCAGCGGAGGAAACACTCCGCCACGCCGCCGCGGAGCCTGCCGTGGCGGCGGGCGACGTCGTCGATCAGGTACGTGAGGGTCTGGGGGACCGGGGTCGCGGACTTGGTGGTGAAGAGCTGCTGCAACTCGCCCGCCGTGCGGCCGGCGTCGAGGGCGCGGCGGACCGAGGCTTCGGTGACGCGGTAGACCGTGGCGTGGCCGGAGGACTCGATGTTCGCCACCGCGGCCATGTCGGCGGCGAGTTCCGGTTCGAGCGGGCCGGGGGCGATGACCGTCAAGTCGGCCTGTACCAACACTTTGTCGACCGGTTTCGGCATGGACTCGAGCAGGGCCGCGACGGCGTTGGCGCGGTCTTCCTCCAGTGTCGCGCGGGTGGCCGTGGTGAGCGCGCCGAGCGCGAGCACGCCGAGTGCCGACGCTTCGGCCATCGTCCAGCGGACGGTTTCGTCGCGCAGGCGGCCGCCGCGGCGGGGGGCTCGCCAGGCCAGTACCGCCACGAGTTCGTCGACGCTCTTGACGCCCGCGCCCTCGGGGAGGTCGGCCAACGCCATCAGCACCCGGCGGCGGGCGAGTGGGGCCAGCGGGCGGCGTATTTCGTCGGACAGGGGCGCGATCGGCTTGTCCTTGGCGTCGCGGCCGCCCGCCAAGCCGGGCAGGCGGGGCAATTCCAGCCAGGCTTGGACGATCGTGAGCCAGCGTTGTGGCGCGGCCGCTGCGAGCCAGGAGTCGGTGAGCGTGGTCGGCACCCACTCGGGCGACGCGGCTTCGCTGTCCGCGACGAGACCCGAGCCGACCGCGAGTTCGGCCAAGAGCGTCGCGCGCGGCTCGTCGATCTCGTTGTCCTTGGCCAGCTTCTTCAGCTCGCGCACGCCGAGGCCGCCGGACTTCAGCACCGGGGGCGGGGCCGCGGACCAGGACAACAGCAGATTTTCCATCTGCCGCAACAGTTCCATCGCCTCGCCTGCCGCCACCTCGTCCACTGTGGACTGCTGGTGCGGGTTGGTCGGCAGCTCCGGCTCCTGCAGCGCACCCGGCGTGAAGACGTGGCCGCCGCGTAGCTGGATCCCGAGTTCGCGGGGCAGTTCGACCGTCTGGTCGTCGCGGCGCAGCAGCAGCCCGCGCGCGAGCAGGCGCTGCACGGGCGTTGTCGCGCGCTCGAGCGGGACGTCGATGCCCGCGTCGCGGGTACGGCCGATCGGCTGGCCGGCGGCGAGCGTGCCGATGAGGGCGCGCTCGTCCTCGCCGAGCCCGCTCAGGTCCACCCCCGCGAGCGCGGGGACGGAGGCGCCGAGCCCGGCGGGGAACGGGCCGAGCGCGTCGCGGGCCGACGGGGGCACGCGCAACGCGTCGTCGTCGCCCCAGACGAGCAGCCGGGACCGGAGCCGCTCCAGCGGCTCGGTGATGTCGACCTCGACCATCGCCTGGACGTCGGCCAGCGTGGCCGCGTCGGTGTCCGCGCCCGCGAGCAGCAGGGCGTCCAGCACGGCGAGGGTCAGGGTGTCGAGGTCTTCGCACGCACGCGCGACCGAGCCGGGTGTCCCGGCCCTGGTGGCGAGGACGGTCGTGTCGGACGGCGGCGGCGTGGCCAGATCGCGTCTGCGCCGCAGCAGCACGGCGAGCGCGTCGTCGGGCGCCGCACGCAGCCAGTCCGCAAGAGAGGTCGCGGGCATCGTTGGTCCAGGATACCGGGTGCGCGCGGGCCGCCGCCCGTCCGGCAGACTGTCCCCAAACGTGGGCTGAGCACCAATAGGAGGGCGTCGTGGCGAAGGCCGAGAACGGCAAGAAGAAGAACGGCATCGATCCGACCTGGCCGCACGGCGCCGAGGGCGAGCACCCGGTGACCGAACTGACCTCCGACCGCCAGGGCGCGCTGTCCCCGTTCGGCGAGGTGACATTCCCGCTCGGGAATGTGCCCTACACCCACCCCGAGACCGAGATCAACCGCTAGAAAGTTACTGGTCAGTCGCCCCTGCGAGGGTCAGTGGCGGCCGTCACCGGAGTAGGTTTCCGGTGGTCCATGTAGAGCGTTCTGAGCGGGGTTAGCATGCCGGTTCCCGGTCCGGGTTATTCGATCACCGTCCGGGTCGAGGCTCCGTCCTCGTCGACCGCGGCGGGTGACCTCACCACCGCCGTCGGGCGGGTCGGCGGGGTGTTGACCGCTTTCGACGTCGTCGAGTCGCACGCCGACTCGATCGTGGTCGACATCAGCGCCAACGCGCTGTCCGAGAATCACGCGCAGGACATCACGCAGACGCTGGACTCGCTGCCAGGGGTGCGGGTGCGCAAGGTCTCCGACCGGACGTTCCTGATCCACCTCGGCGGCAAGATCGAGGTCCGGCCCAAGGTCGCGCTCCGCAACCGTGACGACCTCTCCCGTGCTTACACGCCCGGCGTCGCGCGGGTGTGCCAGGCCATCGCCGCGAACCCCGAGGACGCGCGACGGCTGACCATCAAGCGCAACACCGTCGCCGTGGTCACCGACGGCTCGGCCGTGCTGGGGCTGGGCAACATCGGCCCGGCCGCGTCGCTGCCGGTGATGGAGGGCAAGGCGGCGCTGTTCAAGAAGTTCGCCGACGTCGACGCCTGGCCGGTGTGCCTGGACACCCAGGACACCGAGGAGATCATCACCATCGTCAAGGCGCTCGCGCCGGTCTACGCGGGCATCAACCTCGAGGACATCGCCGCGCCGCGCTGCTTCGAGATCGAGGCGCGGCTGCGTGAGCTGCTCGACATCCCGGTGTTCCACGACGACCAGCACGGCACCGCGATCGTGGTCGTCGCCGCGCTGCGCAACGCGCTGCGCGTGGTCGGGAAGAACATCGAGGACTGCAAGATCGTGGTCAGCGGCGTCGGCGCGGCCGGGTCCGCGATCATCCGGCTGCTGCTGCGCAAGAACCCCGGTGACATCGTCGCCGCCGACATCGACGGCATCGTCCACTCGGCACGCGGCAACCTCGACGACAACCTCACCTGGGTCGCCGAGCACACCAACAAAGCCAACGTCGCCGGCACGCTGCACGAGGCGCTCGTCGGCGCGGACGTGTTCATCGGCGTTTCGGCGCCCAACCTGTTCGGTGCCGAGCAGGTCGCGACCATGAACAAGGACGCGGTCGTGTTCGCGCTGGCCAACCCGGACCCCGAGGTCGACCCGATGGAAGCGGGCAAGCACGCCGCCGTCGTCGCGACCGGCCGCAGCGACTTCCCGAACCAGATCAACAACGTGCTGGCGTTCCCCGGCGTCTTCCGCGGCCTGCTCGACGCGCACGCCAAGCACATCGACGACGCCATGCTGCTCGCCGCGGCCGACGCGATCGCCGACGTCGTCGACGAGTCCACCCTGAACGCCTCGTTCATCGTGCCGTCGGTCTTCGACAGCACGGTCGCCCCCGCCGTCGCGGAAGCTGTGAAGCGGGTCGCGCGCAAGGAGAGCTAGCCTCTCGTGTTGTGAGCGAACTGAGCCACGTCGACCAGTCCGGGGCAGCCCGGATGGTCGACGTTTCCGGCAAGACGGAGTCCAAACGCGTCGCGATCGCGGGCGGGACCGTGCACACCACCGCCGAGGTACTGGCGCTGATCACGGCCGAGGGCCTGCCCAAGGGCGACGCGCTGGCGACCGCGCGGATCGCCGGGATCATGGGCGCCAAACGCGTGCCGGAGCTGATCCCGCTCTGCCACCAGATCGCGCTGTCCGGGGTGAAGGTCGAGTTCGAGCTGGCGGCCGCCGCCGTCCACATCACGGCGACCGCCAAGACGACCGACGTGACCGGCGTCGAGATGGAGGCGCTGACCGCCGTCGCGGTCGCGGGCCTGACCCTGCACGACATGATCAAGGCCGTCGACCCGGCCGCGACACTCGACAATGTGCGCTTGATCCGCAAAACGGGCGGTAAGTCCGGGATTTGGGAGCGGCCATGAAGACGGCCAAGGTCATCGTCGCCTCGAACCGCGCGGCGCGCGGCGTCTACGAGGACAAGACCGGTCCGGTGATCGTCGACTGGCTGACCGCGCGCGGCTACGAGGTCCCCGCGCCGCTGGTGGTCGAAGACGGCGAGCCCGTCGGCGCGGCGCTGCGGGAAAGCGTCGGCGCCGACGTCATCATCACGACCGGCGGCACCGGCATCTCGCCGACCGACAAGACCCCGGACGTCACACGGGCCGTGCTGGACTACGAACTCCCCGGCATCGCCGACGCGATCAGGGCGGCCGGGCTGCCGCAGGTGCCGACCGCGGTCCTGTCGCGCGGCGTGGCCGGTGTGGCAGGCCGGACCTTGGTGGTGAACCTGCCGGGCTCACGCGGCGGCGTGAAGGACGGCCTCGGCGTGCTGGAGGACATCTTGGACCACGCGGTCGACCAGCTGGCCGGTGGCGACCACCCCCGGCCGGAGCCCTCGGCGCCCGTCCGGATCGCGCGCGTGGAGGTGACCGACCGGCTCCTGTCGGTCGAAGAGCACGCGAGCCTCGTCGACGACGCGGCGGCCGGTGCCGTGGTCACGTTCGGCGGCGTGGTCCGCAACCACGACGGCGGCCGCTCGGTCCTCACCTTGTTCTACGAGGGTCACCCGTCCGCGGGCGAGGTACTGGCCGAGGTGGTCAACGATCTGGCCGGGCGCTGGACCGGAGTGCGAGCCGTGGCCGTGAGCCACCGCCTGGGCGCGCTGGAGATCGGCGATGTGGCCCTCGCGTGCGCCGTGGCGGCCGAACACCGGGCCCAGGCTTTCCAGGCTTGCGCGGAGCTGGTCGACGAGGTCAAAGCCCGATTGCCGGTCTGGAAGCACCAGCGCTTCATCGACGGCACGGACGAGTGGGTCAACTCGCCTTGAGTTTTTTCACCCGCCCGTGTTTCGAATCCGCGAGCCGTGGGCAAGTCACTAAGTACGGGTAAGGGTAGAGACGGGGCCGGGCTCGCAGACGCGTCGGGGCGCACGCGAGCCGCGACGGCCCTCGGGAAGCGGACACGCACAAAAGCAGGACCCCATCGCCAGGGGATTTACGCGATGGGGTCCTGCTTTTCTAGCTCAGCGTGATGCCGGACTCATGCTCGGTGAGCAAGGGTCACTTGGTGGCGATCTTCTGGCCAACGACGATGAAGTCGGCGTTCGGGATGTACTGGGCGTTGAGCTCCTGGAGCTTCTTGTAGCCACCCTGCACGTTGAACTGCTTCGCGATCTTCGACAGGGTGTCACCCGCGACGACGGTGTAGTCACCGGCCGGGTTCGAACCCGCGACGTTGGCGGCGGCCGGAGCGGCCGGGGCCTTCGGAGCGGCAGCAGCGGCCTTCTTCGGCGCGGCAGCGGTGGCCTTCTTGGCGGCCGGGGCCTTGACCGACTTCGCGGTCGTGCCGCCACCGCCGAGCTTGCCGCACTTCGGCCAAGCGCCGATGCCCTGGCCCTGGAGGACGCGCTCGGCGACAGCGATCTGCTCCTCGCGGGAAGCGTTCGCCGCGGAGCCGGTGCCGCCGTAGGCCTTCCAGGTGCTGGCCGAGAACTGCAGGCCACCGTAGTAGCCGTTACCGGTGTTGGTGTTCCACTTGCCACTGGACTCGCACTTGGCGACAGCGTCCCAGTCGACGGAGCCGGCAGCCTGCGCGGGGGTCGCAGCGATTGCCAGCGGCGTGCCGACCGCGATACCCGCGATGGCGATGCGGGCGATGTTCTTGGTGGCGGCGGACATCTTGCGGTGCTTGCCTCGGTAAGACATGTGAACTCTGCTCGTCTTCCACTGCCTGCGAGTCTTCGCTGTGGGTCAGGCCGGAGCCTGGCCGGGGCCGTTGGGTGACGGTCCGGCAAACCTCGTCGACGCACGGCGCGTCTTCTCGGTCCCCTCGCCCCTGTCCAGAAGTGCTTTCGCTCGGGGTATGGGTCCGGGGATCCGATGGACAGGGTTAGGCGCTTCGGATTCCCGGTCTTGCGTGTTGGTCGGGGCCAACGAGAAACGACGGTACGTAATCGGCGCCGTGATCGGAAATTATTCTGGCTGTGACCTACATCACAGTAACAGCACGCAACCTATAACGATTCGTGCATCGTCGCAGGTCAGACCGCCGTTATCTGGCCGTTTCCTACCCGAGATAATTCACGGAATGTGAGGCTTGAGTCACGTCGTTTCGACGTCAAGGGACCATTTGGCTCGCGAGGAAGCGGGCACTCTATTGCTTCTTGAGGAAGTCGGCCAGTCCACTCAGGTCGTCGGTATTCAAAAAGTCAACTCCTGCGTCGAGCTGCTCCTGCCAGAGCGCGGTCCGATCGGCGCCGGCGCCGTCCGGCGTCGCCCAGAAGCGCACCTTCTGACCTGCGCGATGTGCGTCCTGGGTGATCTGGCGCAGCTTCGCGCGCTCGGCGGCGGGCATCGGACCGGCCCCGGTCCAGGTGAAAACCTCGGTCCAGTCATCGGACACCAGCGGCGTCACCCGCCGGTCGTCCCCGATGTGCAGGTCGGCCTGGTCGAGGATGCGGCCGTCATAGAACGCCTTGCGGTACCGCTGGGCGACCAGAACGTCCTTCGGGCGCGAACCGGACAGCACGGCCGTGACAGGCCCCTGAAGCACCAGTCCGAACGCGTAGGTCGTGAAGAGGAAGGAGTAGCGCGGGTCGTTCAGCCGCTTCTGAAGCGCCTCGTAGGTGCTGTTCGCCTCGCTCTTGACGTCCACCAGCAGCTGGAAGGCGGACGGACGCCGGTAGACGTGCCCGAAGTTGTCGAGCACCCGCTTGCGCAGCGGCTCCAGGTAGAGCGACTCCAGGGTGCGGTCCGGCTTGAGCTCCCCGGCGGTGTGGCCGACGAGCAGCTGGCCGTCGACGAGGAAGATGTCCGCTTCGACGCTGCTGAAGCCCTGGTCGAGGGCGTCGAACAGCGGGCGGGTGTGCTCGTAGTCGTTGTGCGCGTGAGCCTGCGCGAGCGGCCGCACCTGGCGGGAGGCGGACGCGGGAGCGCTGGCCAGCGTGGCCATCACGAGGGCGGCGAGCATCGCGGCGATCAACTTGCGAGTCATATCGCGCATCCTGAGCGATCTTGAAGGCCGGTCAGTGAACAACAGACAGCCCCCAAGCGAACCCTCGCCAGATGCTGGTCGTGAGTGTTTTGGCCGGTTAGAACCGGCCGTACCACTCACGAGCTCTTAACCGCCCGCGAACGGCGGCAGCACGTCGATCTCGGCGCTGTCCTCGAGGACCCGCGTGACGTCCCGCACCGCGACGCCGTCGAGCAGGAAGCCCGCGGCGAGCAGGATCTTCGGGAGGCCTTCGGGGTGCAGCCTGGCGAGTTCGGCCTTCAGCCCGGCCACCGTCGTGTTCGCGGCAAGCTGAAGTTTCTCCTCTTCGACACCGGCCGCGGCCCGTGCCGAAGCGAAGTAGCGCACCCGGACCGAGATCGTCTCCATACCGTTCAGCCGCCGATCGCGCTCATGGGCCGGATCGGCTGCGCGAACCCGGCCTCGTTGATCTCGTGCCCGGCGAGCTTGCCCCACATGGTCCGCCGCCAGGCGTCCGCTATCTCTTCATCGCGCGCGCCCGCGCGCGCGAGGGAACGCAGGTCCGTCTCCTCGTTGCTGAACAGGCAGGAGCGGATCGCGCCGTCCGCGGTCAGCCGGGTCCGCTCGCAGGCCGAGCAGAACGGCCTGGTCACCGACGCGATCACGCCGACGTCGCCGGGGCCGCCGTCGACCAGCCAGCGTTCCGCCGGCGCGCCACCGCGGGCGGCCGGGAACGGGGAAAGCGTGAATTCCTCTTGCAGCAGACCGAGAATCTCGGCCGCCGTGATCATCTCCTTGCGGTTCCAGCCGTGCTGGGCGTCGAGTGGCATCTGCTCGATGAACCGCAGGTGGTAGCCGTTGTCGAGGCAGTAGCGCAACAGCGGCGCCGCCTCGTGCTCGTTGACGCCGCGCATGAGGACCGCGTTGACCTTGACCGGGGCGAGCCCGGCGTCACGGGCCGCGGCCATACCGGCGAGGACGTGGGACAGGCGGTCGCGGCGGGTGATCCGGACGAAGATCTCGGGATCGAGTGTGTCGAGGGACACATTGATCCGGCGCAGGCCGGCTTCGGCCAGGCTCGTGGCGCGCTTGGCGAGCCCGATTCCGTTGGTGGTCATGGAAAGCCGGGGCTTCGGCTCGAGTGCGGAGATCTCCGCGATCAGGCCTTCGAGCCCGGGGCGCAGCAGCGGCTCGCCGCCGGTCAGCCTGATGTCGGTCACGCCGAGCCGTTCGACCGCGATGCGCAGCAGCCGGATCAGCTCGGCGTCGCTCAGCACCTGGTCACTGGGCATCCAGTCCAGGCCCTCGGCGGGCATGCAGTAGGTGCAGCGCAGATTGCACTTGTCCGTGAGCGACACCCGCAGATCGGTGGCGACGCGGCCGAATGTGTCGATGAGCGCGGGGTTTTCCGGTCTGGGCATGCTCGGCGCACCTCGTGTACCGGGGACGCGAGGAAACCCGAGATCTACAGCCGTCATTGCCACCAGACTAACGCGCAGATCGACAAAATGACCGACTGGTTAGAATGTTTTGTAACAAAGTGGCTCAGTCGGTGAAAGGGTGGCCGGATGGCGGACGCGGCGGCCAGGCGTTACCCGGTGACCGAAGAGGAGCTCATGCGCTTCGCTCACCTGGGCCGCGAGAGCAGCACGCTGACCGTCGTGCGGCATCAGCGCATCGCCGAGCAGATGGGCCTGTCCGGCACCGACCACAAGGCACTCGACCTGGTCGGGCAGGCGGAAGGTCCGCTGACCGCGGGCCGGATCGCCGAGCTCACCGGGCTTTCCACCGGGGCCGTGACCGGTGTCATCGACCGCCTGGAGCGCGCGGGACTCGTCCGCCGGGTGCGCGATCTGGAGGACCGCCGCAAGGTGCTGGTCGAGGTCGTCACGATGGACATGGAGCGGTTCGCGCCGCTGTTCGAGTCGGCCGTCGCGGCCACCAAGGACATTCTGGAGCGCTTCTCGCCGGAAGAGCGCGAAGTCGTCGAGCGCTATCAAAACGCGATGCTCGACTACCTCCGCGCCGAAGTTCTGGGTGAACGTACGAACCGTTAGCTTTTCCGCATCTGCGGAGATAATGTTTGCCGCATGCCGCAATTCCGGTTATCCGAGGCTGCCCGCCTGCTCGGGGTCAGCGATGACACCGTCCGCCGCTGGGTCCGTGGCGGGCAGCTGACCGCCACCGAGGACGGCTCCGGCCGCAAGGTGGTCGACGGCGCGGAGCTGGCCGCGTTCGCGCGGGCGCAGGCCGAGCAGCCGGACGACCCGTCCGCCGTCGGCCGCTCGGCGCGCAACCGGTTCGTCGGGCTGGTCACCGAGGTCATCACCGACAAGGTGATGGCGCAGGTCGAGCTGCAGGCGGGCGGGCACAGGCTGGTGTCACTGATGAGCTCAGAGGCCGTCCGCGAGCTGGGGCTGGCTCCCGGCGTGCTCGCGGTCGCCGTCATCAAGGCGACCACGGTCGTCGTGGAAACCCCGGAGGGGTACCGATGAGAACCGCCGCTGTTCTTTCCGCTGTCGCATTGCTGGCCACGGCCTGCGGGTCGGACCCGGCGCCCGCCGGGAGTCCGGCGCCCGAGGCCAAGACGCTGACCGTGTTCGCGGCGGCCTCACTGACGGAGTCGTTCACCGCGCTGGGCAAGCAGTTCGAGGCGGCGCACGCCGGCGTCACCGTCAAGTTCAACTTCGCGGGCTCGTCGGCGCTGGTGCAGCAGCTGACGCAGGGCGCGAAGGCGGACGTGTTCGCGTCGGCCGATCAGGCCAATATGGACAAAGGTGTCAAGGGTGGCGTGATCGACGGGCAGCCGGTCGTCTTCGCCACCAACAAGCTGACGATCGCCGTCGGCAAGGGGAATCCTCTGAAGATCGCGGGTTTCGCCGACCTCACGAAGTCCGGGCTGAAGGTCGTCGTCTGCGCGCCGCAGGTGCCGTGCGGCGCGGCGGAGCAGAAGGTCGAGACGGCCACCAAGGTCGATGTGAAGCCGGTCAGTGAGGAGCAGGACGTCAAGGCGGTGCTCGCCAAGGTCCAGTCCGGTGACGCCGACGCTGGCCTGGTCTACGTCACCGACGCGACCGCGGCCGCCGGCAAGGTGGACAAAGTGGACTTCCCCGAGTCGTCGGGCGCGATCAACAACTACCCGATCGCCGCGGTCAAGGGCGGGCAGGCCGACCTGGCCAAGGCGTTCAACGACTACATCCTCAGCGGCGGCCGTCCCGAGCTGACCAAGGCCGGATTTGGCGCTCCTTAAAAAAGAGGTCGTGAGTGTTCCGGCCGGTTCTAACCGGCCGGAACACTCACGACTCCCGAAAGTCTTGTGGGTGCCCGCCGGGGTGGCGCTGGCGCTCGTCGTGTTGCCCGTGGCCGGGTTGCTGGTCCGGTCGGATTTGAGCCGGTTGCCGTCGTTGCTGGTGACGCCGTCTTCGCTGCACGCGTTGCGGTTGTCGCTGGTGACGGCGGGATTGTCGACCGTGGTGTGCGTCGTGCTGGGGGTGCCGCTGGCGGTGGTGCTCGCGCGGTCGGGGATCAAGGGGATCCGGGTGCTGCGGGCCATCGTGCTGCTGCCGCTGGTGCTGCCGCCGGTCGTCGGCGGGCTGGCGTTGCTGTATTTGCTGGGGCGTAAAGGTTTTCTCGGATACGTGCTCGACCTGGCCGGGATCCAGGTGCCGTTCACGACCGCGGCCGTGGTGATCGCGCAGACCTTCGTGGCCATGCCGTTCCTGGTGGTCAGCCTCGAAGGCGCGCTGCGCAACGGCGGCGACCGGTACGAGCGCGTCGCGTCGACACTCGGCGCGAAACCGTGGACGGTGTTCCGCCGCGTGACCATCCCGCTGCTGCTGCCCGCGCTCGGTTCGGGCGTCGTGCTGAGCTTCGCGCGGGCGCTGGGCGAGTTCGGCGCGACCATCACCTTCGCGGGCAGTTTGGAGGATGTGACAAGAACACTGCCGCTGGAGGTCTATCAACAGGCGGAGGTCGACGTCGACAGCGCGGTCGCGCTCGCGTTGCTGCTGATCGTGGTCGCCGTCGTGGTGATCGCGGTCGCCAGGCCGAAGGCACTCGATGCTGCGGGCTGAGATCGAGCTGGTCAGAGGCACCTTCGAGGTGTCGGTGGACTTCGAGGTCGCCGACGGGCACGTGCTCGCGCTGCTCGGGCCCAACGGCTCCGGCAAATCCACTGTGCTCAGCTGCCTGACCGGGCTGCTCGACCCGGGGTCCGCCGACATCCGGCTCAACGGGCGCGCGCTCGCCGGGCTGCCGCCGCACGCGCGCCGGATCGGCCTGCTCGCCCAGGACCCGCTGCTCTTCCCGCATCTGTCCGTTATGGACAACGTGGCGTTCTCGCCGCGTTCGCGGGGCGAAAGCCGGGACAAGGCCCGCACGGTCGCCCGCCACTGGCTGGCCGAAGTGGACGCGCTCGCGCTCGCCGACCGCAAGCCCTCGCAGCTTTCCGGCGGTCAGCAGCAACGCGTCGCCGTCGCGCGCGTGCTCGCGAGCGAACCCGATCTGCTGCTGCTCGACGAGCCGTTCGCCGCGCTGGACGTCGACGCCGCGCCCGCGATCCGCGGGCTGCTGCGCCGCGTGCTCCGCGACGGCCCGACGACCGTGCTGGTCACGCACGACCCGCTCGACGCGCTGGCGCTCGCCGACCACGTGGCCGTGCTGGACGGCGGCCGGATCGTCGAGCGCGGCGTGACGCGTGAGGTGCTCGCGGCGCCGCGTACCGGTTTCACCGCGCGGATCGCCGGGTTGAACCTGGTCAGCGGAACGGCCACAGCGGACGGTCTGCGCACCGAGTCGGGTCACCTGATCGCGGGAATGCCGGCCGAGGTTTCGGCGGGCGAACCCGCGGTCGCGGTGTTCGCGCCCAGCGCGGTGGCGGTGTATCCGCACGACGACGACCACCCCGGCAGCCCGCGCAACACCGTGCACGCGGTGGTCGCGGCGCTCGAACCACACGGCCCGGTGATCAGGCTGCGCGTCACCGGCGAGGGCTGGGCGCGGGGCCTGACCGCCGACCTGACCCCGGCCGCGGTCGCCGACCTCGATCTTGAACCGGGCTCGGCCGTGACACTGTCGATCAAGGCCACCACGGTCTCGATACATCCGGCCGCCGGGACATAGGGTGGGCGCATGACGTGGACCTACTTGACCGACATGGACGGCGTGCTGGTGAAGGAGGAGCACCTCATCCCCGGCGCGGATGAGTTCCTCGCCGAGCTGCGGGCGAACGAGATCAAGTTCCTCGTGCTCACCAACAACTCCATCTACACCCCGCGTGACCTGCGCGCTCGCCTGGAGCGCACCGGGATCGACATCCCGGAGGAGGCCATCTGGACCTCCGCGCTGGCGACCGCGAAGTTCCTCGCGTCGCAGCGGCCGAACGGCTCCGCGTTCGTGATCGGCGAGGCGGGCCTGACGACCGCGCTGCACGAGGTCGGCTACGTGCTGACCGAGGTCGACCCCGACTACGTCGTGCTCGGTGAGACCAGGACGTACAGCTTCTCCGCGATAACCCGCGCGATCCGGCTGATCGACAACGGCGCCAAGTTCATCGCGACCAACCCGGACGCGACCGGCCCGAGCCTCGAGGGCTCGATGCCCGCGACCGGATCCGTCGCCGCGCTGATCGAGAAGGCGACCGGCCGGTCGCCGTACTTCGTCGGCAAGCCGAACCCGTTGATGATGCGATCCGCGCTGCGCAGGCTCGGCGCGCATTCGGAGAACACGCTGATGATCGGCGACCGGATGGACACCGATGTCCACTCCGGCATCGAGGCGGGGCTGCAGACGATCCTCACCCTCACCGGCATCTCGACGCGCGAGACCGCCGAGCGCTACCCGTACCGTCCGACGCTGGTCATCGACTCGATCGCTGACCTGATCGGGCGTACTCGTGATCCGTTTGGGACCGAGTGACAAGCGGTGACACCGTGAGAAGGCCTATCTTCTCAAGATGAGCACCTACGTCGTGGGCGACGTCCACGGGCACCGCGACGCGCTGGCTGACGCCTTGCGTGTCGAGGGGCTCGTCGACGACGCCGACAACTGGTCGGGCGAGGACGACCACCTGTGGTTCCTCGGTGACTTCGTCGACCGCGGTCCGGACGGCGTCGGTGTGATCGATCTGGTGATGCGGCTACAGGAGCAGGCCGAAGACGACGGCGGCCAGGTGCAGACGCTGCTCGGCAACCACGAGATCCTGCTGCTCGGGATGTACCACTTCGGCGACACGGAGGTCCCGTCCGACTTCGGCCCGCGCAGTTTCGCGCGCAGCTGGGAGATCAACGGCGGGCTGCTGACCGATCAGGAACGGCTCACCGACAAGCACGTCGAATGGCTCACCTCGCGGCCGCTGCTCGCGACCGCCGCCGACCACCTGCTGATGCATTCGGACACGCTCGAGTACCTCGACTGGGGCGACGACATCGAGGAGATCAACGCGTCCGGCCGCGCGGTGCTCGAAGGCGACGACATCTCGGACTGGTGGGACGTCTGGCGGCGGATGACCACCCGCTACGCCTTCCGCGGCCCCGACGGTCCCGAGGTCGCCCAGCGCCTGCTCGATCTGCTCGGCGGCTCGCGGATCGTGCACGGCCACAGCGTCATCGCCGACCAGCTGGGCATCCACCCCGCGCAGCTCGACGGCCCCTACCTCTACGCGGGCGGCAAAGCACTCGGCATCGACGGCGGCCTCTTCGTCGGCGGCCCCTGCCTGGTGATCGAGCTCCCCTTCGAGCCCGAGGACTAGAAAAAAATCCCAATGTGGCTTTGGTCGGCTTTGGCCTGACGAATGCCACATTGGCGGGCCTGAAAACTGACGAATGCCACATTGGGATTTTTTCCCTGGTCGGGCTAGGGGAGGGGCACGATCTCCTTGCCGAGGGGCATCAGCGAGACCGGGATCATCTTGAAGTTGGCGATGCCCATCGGGATGCCGATGATCGTGACGCACAGGAGCGCGCCGGTGACCAGATGCCCGATGGCCAGCCAGATCCCGGCGAAGATCAGCCAGATCAGGTTCCCGAGCAGCGACGCGGCGCCCGCGTCACGCCGGTCGACGACCGTCCGCCCGAACGGCCACAGCGCGTAGTTCGCGATGCGGAACGAGGCCAGCCCGAACGGGATCGTGATGATGAGGACGCAGCAGATGATGCCCGCGACCAGGTATCCGACGGCCATCCAGAATCCGCAGAAGATCAGCCAGATGATGTTGAGGATGAAGCGCATCAGACGTGTAACTCCCCGCTCGCGACCGTGACCGCCTGCCCCGCGAGGCGCAGGCGGTCTTCGTTGTCAGTAAGAGAGACGCGCACGATGCCGCCTCGTTCCGAAGCCTGCTCGGCGACCAGCTGCTTCTTGCCGAGCTTGGGCGCCCAGTAAGAGGTCAGCGTGCAGTGCGCCGAGCCCGTCACCGGATCTTCGTCGATGCCGACCGCCGGCGCGAACACACGGCTCACGAAGTCGATCTCGGGCTTGTCACTGGGCGCGGTCACGATGATCGCGCGCGTTTCCAGCTCCGCCAGCGCCGCGAAGTCGGGTTCCAGCGCGCGCAGCCGCGCGGCGTCGGAGACCTGCACGAGGATGTCCGAGACCCCGCGGCCGACGTACTCGGCGGTGATGTCCAGCGGGATGTCCTCGCCGGTCTCCTCCGGCGGGTCGGCGGGGAAGTCCATGTACACCCAGCCGTTGTCGGCCTTCGTGGTCAGCGTGCCGCTGAGCGTGGTGAACTCCTGCTCGCCCTGCAGCACATGGCCCGCGGCGAGGGTGGCGTGCCCGCAGAGTTCGACCTCGGTCTTCGGCGTGAACCACCGCAGCGGCACCTGGCGCGCGCCGAGTTCGAGGAACGCGGTCTCAGGGTGCTTGAACTCGGCGGCCACCGACTGCATCCACGCCGGATCGGCCGGACCGTCCAGCAGCACGACCGCGGCGGTGTTGCCCCGGAAGGCCTCACCGGTGAACGCGTCGACGAGAAAGAAGCGCATACCTCGAAGGTAGCGGTTTACTGAACCCATGCGAGTAGTCGATCTAGCTTCCCGCCCCGATCTGTGTGACGCCGCTCTCGATCTCGGCGATGTCGGCGGCCAGTTCATCTACCAAGGCGCCAGCGGGAAGATGATCACCGCCGAACGCTTCCTTCGCTTGTGGGGCCGCTACTTCCTCATCGCGCTCGACGACGACGGCGTCCCGATCGCCCGCGCGCTCTCGGTCCCGCTCGCGTTCCCCGCCGAAGGCCGCGCCGAACTGCCCGACCACGGCTGGGACGAAGCCATCCAATGGGCCGCGCAGGACGTCATGGACGGCCGCGCGCCCACCGCGCTGTGCGCGCTCGAGGTCGTCATCTCACCGCGGCTGCGCGGAACCGGCCTGTCCGCGCCGATGCTCAAGGCACTCAAGGCCCGCGCCGCCGAAGACGGCCTGCGCAAGCTCATCGTCTCCGTCCGCCCCATCGGCAAGGAGAACGAGCCAGACACACCCATGCCGGACTACGCCGCGCGCCGCCGTCCCGACGGCCTGCTCGCCGACCGCTGGCTGCGCACCCACGAACGACTCGGCGCCCGCGTGATCAAGGTCTGCCCGTTCGCCGTGACGCTGACCGGGTCGTTCGCCGACTGGCACGCGTGGACCGGTGTCGAACTCGTCGACGGCGAGAACCACATCCCCGGCGGGATCGCGCCGGTGAACGCGTCGAAGGAACTCGACTACGGCAGCTACATCGAGGCCAACGTCTGGATGGAACACCCGATGGACGACTGACCGGCCGTGGTCCGGTGCCCCCGCGGGCACCGGACCACAGTGGTCATCGACAGGTGTACGGGCCTGCCCTGTCCAGCACCGCCCCGGTGGTGTCGACGACCTCCCACGAGTAGGACTTGCCGTTGAGCACGAGCTTCATGACGCCGTGCTTGGCGAAGATCTTCTCGACGCCTTCACGGGCCCTGTAGTCCTTGTAGAGGTAGTCGCCGCCGATGCCGACGATGACCGAGCGAACACCGTTGGCCTCGTTGACATGGCCGTTCGCGTCCAGCGGCTTCGTCCGCTCGTAGTGGTGGTCGTGCCCGGTGAACACCACGTCCGCCTTGGCCCTGTCGAGCTCGTTCCACATCGGAGCCATCTGCTTCTTGTCGCCCGCGTTCCCCGAGTTGAACCGCGGGTGATGCCAGTAGCCGATGACGCAGGACTTGGTGTTCCTCGCGAGATCGTCGCGCAGCCACGCCACCTGGTCGGAGCCGCCGCCGGTGTAGACCGGGTTCGAGTCCATCGCGACGAAGTGGAAGTCACCGATGTCGTAGCTGTAGTACGGCAGGCCCTTCGGGTACGCGATCGCGCCGAAGTACTCCTTGTACCCCCTGAGCTGGTCGTCCCACTCGTGGTTGCCCGTGGTCGGTTTGGTGATGGCCTTGAACTTGCCCCAGGTCTTGTCGTAGTGCGCGCGGTACTCCGAGATGGTGCCCTTGTGGTACTGGTTGTCGCCGACCGTCAGCACGTACCGCGGGTTGATCCTGGCGATCTGGGCCGCGGTCTGTTCGTGCGTGGAGAACATCTCGGGGTTGGCGATGTCGCCGGCGATCGCGATGGTGATCGGCCCGGTGCCACCCGGTTTGGTCGACGCACTGAGCGCGGCGCTCGCGGCGGAGACGTTGCCTGCCGCGTCCCTCGCCCGCACCGTGTACCCGAATTCGACGCCCGACGCCAATCCGGTGTCGGTGTACGCGGTGGTCGCGGAGGTGCCGACGACGGCGCCGTCGCGCAGCACCTCGTAGTCGGTGACGCCGACGTTGTCGCTGGACGCGGTCCAGCCGAGCGTGATGCTGTCCGTCGTGGTGGCTGTCGCCGCCAGCCCGGTGGGCGCCGACGGCGGCTGGGTGTCGTCCCCGCCCGGGCGGGAACCGTAAACTTCCAGTTCCCACAACGAATAGCCGTACGAGGTGCCCCGTGCGGTGCCGTACACGCGGACGTGGCGTGCGGTCGCGTTCAGCCCGAGGTGTTCGTCGATCGCACCGTCGCCGCCGGTGATCGACTTGAGGTCCTGCCAGGTCCTGCCGTCGGCCGACCCCTGGATCTTGTAGGTCTTGGCGTACGCGGCTTCCCAGTTCAGCTTGACCTTGGTGATGGTGGCCGTGCCGCCGAGATCGACGGCGATCCATTGCGGGTCAACGCCTTCCTCGCTCGCCCAGCGGGTCGTGGCGTCGCCGTCGACGGCCTGCCCTGGACCGAAGCCGGTGGTCTCGACGGACGAGGCGGTGACCGGTTTACCGGCGGAGAGCAGGGATTCCGCCTGTGCCGGGCTGCCGGAGGCGATCAGTGTTTGACCGAGTAGGGCCAGTGTCGCGACGGCGACGCCGGCCAGCGGGGTTCTCCGTTTCATGTGCGCTCCTCGACTCCGTTGTGTCGAAGCATTAGTTAGGGAACTTTCCTAACTCTGAGGTAAACACGGAGTAAAGGAGCAGTCAACGGCCGCCCGCAGGCTTGCACCGAATTCGGCGGGTCGCACCGGTGGTGTTGCGGCTGGAGGACTCCACGTGCGACGACTCGGTCTCAGTCCACGTGAGAGCTGAGGTCGAGCGCCCCTGCCGGCGAGCCCGGCAGGGGCGCCTTCCGGGTCACATCTGGGCGATGAAGGGGTTGGCGCCGGTCATCCGGATGCCCTCCGGGCACCTGGCGGTGGAAACCCGGTGCGGCGGCGCCCAGTTGCCCTGGTGCTGCTCGCCGTCCTCGCAGACGATCACCACGCTGTAGATGGTGAACCCGTCGTCGAGCCGGTTGCAGTTGGCGATGGCTTGCGCCGGAGGAGTGCGTTTGATAGCCAGGTACTGGCAGTCCTGGCCGGGGATGGGTGCGTTCGCCGAAGCCGCGGTGACCGGCCCGGCGAGCACTCCGGCCATGGCGAATACGGCCGCGGTGGCGGCTTTGATCCTGTTGTCCATGGCCTGAGATTGCGAGACGGCGCTGTCGCCGCGCTGTCATTTCAGACTGGGCTGAAATGTCTTGCGGGCGTGACGGGTCTCCACGTGCGGGTGGCCGACGCGCCGGGTCGTTCCTAGACTCGGTGGGTCGACCCGTGAGGAGGCGTTCGTCATGCCCGAAGCACCCGCCGTGCCGAGCTACGCGTCAGGGATTTCCGAGGTCCCGCTGCTCGGTGACACCATCGGCGACAACTTCGCCCGTACGGCGGCGGCCTTCCCCGGCCGGGACGCGCTGGTGGACCGCACCACCGGCAGGCGATGGACGTACGCCGAGCTGGCGGCCGAGGTCGACGCGCTCGCGCTGGGCCTGCACGACCTGGGCATCCGCAAGGGCGACCGGGTCGGGATCTGGGCGCCGAACTGTGCCGAGTGGACGTTCACCCAGTACGCGACCGCCAAGCTCGGGGCGATCCTGGTCAACATCAACCCGGCGTACCGGTCGCACGAGCTGGAGTACGTGCTGAACCAGGCCGGGATCCGGCTGATCGTCGCCGCCGAGAGCTTCAAGACCTCGGACTACGCGGGCATGATCGAGCAGGCGCGGCCGAAGTGCGCCGCGCTCGAACACGTCGTGCTGCTGGGCTCGGACGCCTGGAACTCCTTGCTGGACAAGGAACGGACCGGGTCGATCGACGTCGAGCTGAGCGCGGACGACCCGATCAACATCCAGTACACCTCGGGCACCACCGGCTTCCCGAAGGGCGCGACGCTCAGCCACCACAACATCCTGAACAACGGGTTCTTCGTCGGCGAACTCTGCAACTACACCGAAAACGACCGGATCTGCATCCCGGTGCCCTTCTATCACTGCTTCGGCATGGTGATGGGCAACCTCGCCGCGACCACGCACGGCGCGTGCATGGTGATCCCGGCGCCGTCGTTCGAGCCGAAGGCGACGCTGGAAGCGGTCGCGGCGGAGAAGTGCACCTCGCTCTACGGGGTGCCGACGATGTTCATCGCCGAGCTGGCCGACCCGGACTTCGACTCGTTCGACCTGTCGTCGCTGCGCACCGGGATCATGGCGGGCTCGCCCTGCCCGGTCGAGGTGATGAAGCAGGTCATCGAGCGGATGGGCATGGCGGAGGTGTCGATCTGCTACGGCATGACCGAGACGTCGCCGGTCTCGACGCAGACCCGCGCGGACGATTCGGTGGACCGCCGTGTGTCGACCGTGGGCCGGGTCGGGCCGCATCTGGAGGTCAAGGTCGTCGACCCCGAAACCGGGCTGACCACACCGCGCGGCGAGCCGGGTGAGCTGTGCACGCGCGGGTATTCGGTGATGCTCGGGTACTGGGAGCAGCCGGACAAGACGGCCGAGGCGATCGACGCGGCTCGGTGGATGCACACCGGCGACCTGGCGATCATGGACGACGAGGGCTACGTCAACATCACCGGCCGGATCAAGGACATGGTCATCCGCGGCGGGGAAAACCTTTATCCGCGCGAAATCGAGGAGTTCCTGTACACCCACCCGGACGTGCTGGATGCTCAGGTGATCGGCGTGCCCGACGCCAAGTACGGCGAGGAGCTCATGGCGTGGGTGCGGATGAAGGACGGCGCGACCCCGCTCACCGCCGAGACCGTGCGCGAGTTCTGCACGGGAAAGCTGGCCCACTACAAGATCCCGCGCTACGTGCACGTGGTCGACGAGTTCCCCATGACCGTCACCGGCAAGGTCCGCAAGGTCGAGATGCGCGAACGGGCCGTGGAACTCCTTGGCCTGCAAGACCTCCTCAAGGCCAAGCACGCCTAGGGTCGTGAGTGGTATGGCCGGTTAGAACCGGCCATACCACTCACGACCTCGGACCAGCCGAAATGAGATGCGTGGCCGCTAATGCCTGCCACGGGTGCCAGCGCGCCGAGGCTCCGTCCAGTGGGAACGCGGTGCGGCAGCCCAGCCGGTAGGCGATCTGGTTCGCCTGCGCCAGGCTCACGCCGGGCAGCGCGGCGAGTTCGTCCACAGTGGACCCATGATCGACCGCGCCCAGTTCTCCTTCGGGCGGAGGAAAGGTGTGCGTGAGACCGCCGGGCAACCCAGGTGCGGGCGAGCCGTGCACCTTGACGAACTCAGCCACGTCATCGCCCAGCATGACCCGCATCGCGACTTCGTAGCCACTCCACGCACCCGGCACGGAGAGCCCGGGGCGGGCGCGTACCAGCGGTCCCACCACCGGGTCGCCGAGCAGCGCCGCCGCACCGGCCGAGTGGTCGGCGTCGAGCCCCACGATCCGCGCGGCCCCGTCCACCACATGGATCAGGTCTTCCCAGTACGGCAGGTGCGCGCGCAGCAGCAGATGGTCCGTGCCGCCGGGAGAGATCTCCAGCAGCCCGGGCGCGTCGTGGATCGTGATCGTCCGCCGGTAGGTGCTGTCCTCAATGGACTCCACGCCCGGGATCGCCCACCCGGCCAGCAGATCCAGCATCGCGGGCCAGTCGTAGCCTGGCAGGAACGGCAGGCGCAGCGCCAGGCCGCCGTCGGCGACCAGCCGGTCGGCGCGGCGCCTGCGGTCACGCAGATCCGTCGGCGACGCGCGGAAGACCTCGCGCATGGTCCGGTTGAACTGCCGCAGGCTCCCGAACCCCGAGGCGAACGCCACGTCCAGCACGGTCAGGTCGCTGTCGTCCAGCAGCCGCCTGGCGAAGTGCGCGCGCCGTGACCTGGCCAGCTGATCCGGGCTGGCGCCGAGGTGCCGCAGGAACAGCCGTCGCAGATGCCGCGAGGACAACCCGACCCGCTCGGCGAGCGCGGTTTCGGTGCCGCCGTGGTCGAGCGCTCCGCCGATGATCAGCTGGACCGCCCGGCACACCAGCTCCGGCGCGTCGGAGCCGACCGGGCCAGCCACCCGGTACGGACGGCAGCGCAGGCACGCGCGGAAGCCCGCCGCCTCGGCGGCTGCCGCGTGTTCGAAGGTGATGTTGTTGCGTGGCAACGGTTTCGCGCCGCACCCCGGACGGCAGTAGATGCCGGTGGTGATGACAGCGGAATACGTGGTCACAGCTCAGGTATACGCGATACCTGACTCCGGCACCGGCCATATCCGGACATCGGCGGGTGTCCGGATATGGCCGGACCCGGCGCCCGTGGTCGGCGAAGCTTGTCGGCGTTCCCGACGAAACGAGGAGTTTCCCTTGCTCACCAAGGTTTTCCCCAGCCACCTCAATGACGGCAAGCAGGCCGAGGTGTACCGGCGGCTGTTCGCGGACACGATCGTCGAGTTCGTCGAGCTCGACCACGAACTGCTCGTCGAGCTCTGATGCGGCACCTGCACCGGCCGGGCGCGCCACTCCTGCTGCCCAACGCCTGGGATGTCGCGTCGGCGGTCGTGATCGCCGACGCCGGTGCCGCGGCCATCGCCACCACCAGCGCCGGTGTCGCCTGGTCACTGGGGGTGCCGGACGGCGCCGACCTGGGCGCCGACCGCGTGGCGGAGGTGGTCGGGCGCATCGTGTCGGCCGTCGATGTGCCCGTCTCGGCCGACATCGAGGGCGGGTACGCCGACGTCGCCGCGACCACGACCGCGGTGATCGAAGCGGGCGCCGCCGGGATCAACCTCGAGGACGGCACCCGCGACCCGGCCGAGCAGGCCGAGCGCCTGTCCGCCGCGCGTGCGGCTGCGGACAAGCTCGGCGACACGATCTGGATCAACGCTCGCACCGACCTGTTCCTGGCCGGCCCCGGCTCGCTCGACCAGGCGCTGGCCAGGGCCGAGCGGTACGCGGCGGCGGGCGCGGACAGCCTGTTCGTGCCAGGGCTGACCGACCTCGCGGTCATCACCGAGCTCGCGAACGGCCCGTTGCCGCTCGCGGTGATGGTCCACGACGGCGCGCCCACGGTCGCCGAGCTGACGGCGGCGGGCGTCGTCCGGATCAGCCTCGGCGCGGCGATCGCCCAAGCCGCCTACGGCCTCGCCGCCCGCGCGGCCGCCGAGCTGCTCAAGTCCGGCACCTACGCCTCGACCAGGGAAGGCTTCCCCTACGGCGCGCTGAACAGGCTGCTCGGGTAAGTCGTGATAGCCCGAAAGTGGCTTTCGTCAGATGCGACCTGACGAAAGCCACTTTCGGGCTAAGACCCCTTGGCGGCTTCGGCGAAGGCTCGGGCGTCCTCCTCGCCGAAGGTCTCTTCGAGGTGCTCGGGCGAGTAGTCGAGGTCGATCTTCTCGACCGGCATGCCGCGCGCGGACTCGATGGCGCCGAGGCGGCGTTGCGCGCGGTCGGCCGCGTACTGGATCAGCTCCTGCGCGTCGTTGTCGAAGGGCTGCTCGTCGAACTGGTCGTCGGTCCACTGGATCATCGCCAGCGCGATCGGCAGCAGCTCGCCCATGCGCTGGTGCACCGCGTCCCACATCGCGTCGTCGGCGGCGACGTGGCGGCGGCAGGTGAAGGTGCCCCAGGCCATGTGACGGCGCTCGTCGTCGCCGATGCGGCGGACCAGTTCCTGCATGCCCGGCAGGATGTTCTGCTCGGTGCAGATCTTCTGCCACGCGTAGTACCCGGTCAGCGCCAGGCTGCCCTCGACGACGTGGTTGTACGTCACCGAGGCGCGAATCTGGTTGAGGGGACTGGGATCCGACTCCAGCAGGCCGAGCGATTCCGGCAGCTCCTCGTAGAAAAGCTTGCGGTAGTGCGGATTCTCCGCGACGTACGGGTGCAGATCCTCGGTCAGCCCGACGGCGTCCATCCACAGCCGGAACACCTGGACGTGCTTCGCCTCCTCGAAGGCGAACTGGGTCAGGTACATCTCGTCACCGAAACGGCCGGTGGCGGACATCGCCTTCATGAACGGCTGGATGTCCTCGGTCACCGCCTCCTCGCCCGCGATGAACTGCGCCACCAGGTACCGCACCGAGCGCTGCTGCTCCGGGTTGAGCGAGTCCCAGCCCTCGGGGTCACCGGAGAAGTCGATGTCCGCCGGGTTCCAGAACTTCTTGTTGCCCTTGGCGAACAGCCGCAGCGGGAACGACTCCCAGTTGAGCCCGCCGCGCTGCAGCGAGCTGAAGCCGGTGCGCCGCTCGGACAGGATTTCAGTCATGGCAGGCCTTTCGTGTGAACGCGATGACAGCTGGTGCGATGACGGCGCACACCGACTCGGCCGCTTCGGCCGCGGAATGCGTCTGGAGCACGAGATGGCTCAGCGACAGGCGGACGACGGTCTCCGCCAGCAACGCCGCGGCCTCGGGCCCGAGCGACGGCTCGAACTCGACGTACTGCTGCTCGGCCAGCGCCACGGCCGCCGACAGCACCGGCTCGCCCTTGGTGGTCAGCAGCGGCAGCAGGTCCTCACCGGTGCCGAGCGCCGCCGCGACGAGCTTGTTCTCCCGCGCGTGTTCGATGGTGAACCGCACGGCCATGCCGATGGCCGTGATCAGGTCGTCCGCGTTTTCCAGGCGCTGCTTGATCCCTTCGAGGAACTCGGACGTGGTGCGCAACGCGACCGCGCGCGTCAGCGAGGCCTTGTTGCCGAATTCGTTGTAGACGGTCTGGCGGCTGACCCCGGCCCGCGCGGCCACGTCCGCCATGCGCAGCGCGGTGTAACCCTTCTCCGGGAGCAGCTCGGTCGCCGCGTCCAGCAGGGCCTCACGCAGGGAGGCTTTGGTCCGTTCGGTGAAGCTGGTGATCTCCGCCACATCTCCAGCTTGACACTAACTCGAAATATGTCAAGGCCGTTGACTTTCTCAATGAACCTGTACAACGGCTAACGTGAGGGCCATGGGGATAACCGTGGGCTTCGACCTGGACATGACGCTGATCGACCCGAGACCGGGCATGAGCGCGGTGATGAACGCGCTCGGCGCCGAACGCGGCGTCGAGATCGACGGCGATCACTTCGCCGCCAACCTCGGCCCGCCACTGCAGCACGTGCTGCGCGACTCGGGCGCGCCGGAGGAGCGGATCGACGAGCTGGTCGACCGCTTCCGCGAGATGTATCCGGAGATCGTCGTGCCGCAGACGGTCGCGCTGCCCGGCGCCGCCGAGGCGCTCAAGGCCGTCCGCGCCGCGGGCGGGCGCACGCTGGTCGTCACCGGGAAGTTCGGCCGCAACGCCTGGCTGCACGTCAAGGCGCTCGGGTTCGAGGTGGACGAGCTGGTCGGCGAGCTCTGGTCGACCGAGAAGGCCGCCGCGCTCACCGAACACGGGGCCGTCGCCTATGTGGGTGACCACGTCGGGGACATGCGGGGCGCGCTCACCGCGGGCATCCCCGGCATCGCGGTGGTCAGTGGTCCGTGCTCACGGACGGAGCTCGAAGAGGCGGGCGCCGACGTGGTGTTCGACACCCTCGACGAGTTCCCTGCCTGGTTCTCAGGCTTTGCGGCGAGCCTCACGCACTAACGCGATCAAGCCGAGTCCCAGTCCCAGAGGGGTGATCACGCCCGCCGCCGCGCTCAGCCAGATCGGCAGGTTCTGCAGGCCGGCCGCGAACATGATGAAGACGGCGAACACGGCCAGCATGCCGATCGCGAAGAGGCCGATGCCCAGGCGCATCAGGAACGACTTTCCCATGCCGCTGAGGGTAACCGCAGGTATCAGCTTCACCCCACGGTGTGTGGCGAGATAGGCTTATAAGACGCGCGCCCTGGGTACGCCCCGGGGCGCGTTCGTCGTGAACACAGAAGGAATGGGTGAGGGCAGTGCCGACCGGCAAGGTCAAGTGGTACGACGCGGAGAAGGGATTCGGCTTCGTCACGCAGGATGGTGGCGACGACGTGTACATCCGCAAGGCCGCGCTACCGCAGGGCGTCGAGGGGCTCAAGGCCGGTCAGCGGCTCGAGTTCGGGGTCGCCGACGGCAGGCGCGGCCCGCAGGCGCTGTCGGTGCGGCTGCTCGACCCGCCGCCCTCGGTGGCCGAAGCCAGGCGCCGCCCCGCCGAGGAGCTGCACGGCCTGATCGAGGACATGATCAAGCTGCTCGAGCTCAAGGTGCAGCCGGACCTGCGCCGCAACCGGTACCCGGACCGCAAGTACACCAAGCAGATCGCCGAGATCATGCGCGCGGTCGCGCGGGACATCGATCCCTAAACCGCTGCTTCGATCTGCAGTGACCAGAAGGCCCGCATCACCAGCACGGGCGTGCCGTCCTCGTCGACCACCAGCCTGCCCTGATCGACGGCGGGCGCGGGCTGCTGGACCTCGATACCGAGGATCTGGTCGCCGGGGTTCGGCGTGCTCGCGGTGTACGCGTAGTGCTCTTTGTCGGTGAAAAGCTTCTCGATCGCGGGCTGGAGCTCGCCCTTCGAGTTCGCGTAGACGACGATGATCTTCCACGGCGTTTCCGCGATCTCGGCGGGCACGGAGATCTGGACAGGCTTGCCCGGCCGGGCTTTCAAGCTGGCCGGGCTGGCCTGGTTCTGCTTGCAACTGCCGTTGATGACGTCGCAGTGCACGGTCGGCTCGATCCGGATCGTCTTGCCGTCGGCGAAGAACGTCACCTCGGGCTCGCCGGGGGCCGAGCAGCCCGTGAGCAGGGCCGCACCCACCGCAAGAGAAGCCACCATCGCAGAACGCCGCATGAGCTGAACCCTACGAGCCCTGCCACCGGCGCGGCGCGGGTCCCCCCGGAGTGACGTGCTCGACCGGCGCCGCGCGCAGCGGCCGGTCACCGCCGAGCCCCGGGATCAGCGAAGTCCCGCGGTGCACCAGGAACGTCTGCACCAGGCCGATCGCCAGCAGCAGCGTCAGCACCAGGAAGCCGATCCAGAACGTCGGCGGCAGCAGCAGCCCGACCGCCCCGCCGAAGCACCACGCGAGCTGCAGCACGGTCTCCGAGCGGCCGAACGCCGACGCCCGCGACTCCTCCGGCAGGTCCTCCTGGATCACCGCGTCGAGGCTGATCTTGGCGAGCGCGCTCGCGGTCGCGCCGACCAGGCCGACGACGGCCGCGGTCGCGAGTCCCGGCAGGATCGTGGCGAGCAGCGCGGCGGCGAACGCGCCGCCGACGCAGCCCAATATCACCTGATCGGGTTTGCCGAAGGTCATCCGCGAGCCCAGCGCGTTGCCCAGGAACCCGCCGACACCCGCGGCCAGTCCGATCACGCCGAGCAGCAGCAACTGCATGAACGGGGTCTGGTGCGTCTCTTCGGCCTGCGCCTTGATGGCGAAGGCGGAGAACATCATCAGGAACCCGGTCAGCACGCGCACCGAACCGTTGCCCCACAGCGAAAGCACGATCTGGCGGCCCATCGGCTGCCTGCGCTTCTTGCGCTTGCGCTCCGGGTGCGCGCCGAGCACCGCCGGGACCTCGCCCTCGGTCACCTCGACCCACGCCGGGATCCGCATCGACTGCACCGCGGCCGCGACGCAGATCAGCGCGGTGAACCACAGCGCGCCGGACGAGCCGAACAGGCTGTTCACGCCGCTGGCGACCGCGCCCGCGCCACCGGCGGCGATCAACCCGAACACGGTCAGCCGCGCGTTCGTCTTGGACAGGGTGATCTCCGGTGGCAGCACGCGGGGCGTGACCGCCGCCTTGAGCACCGTGAACGACTTCGAGAGCACCATCATCCCGAGCGCGGCCGGGTACAGGCCCCAGTCGTCGAAGTGCAGCGCCATGATGACGGCCATCAGCGCCTGACCGGCCGACGAGACGCACATCGCGAGCCGCCGCCCGCGCTGGATCTTGTCGAGCGCGGGCCCGATCACGGGCGCGACCAGCGCGAACGGCGCGATGGTGATCAGCAGGTAGAGCGCGACCTTGCCCTTGCTCTCGCCGCTGGTCGCGGCGAAGAACAGGGTGTTGGCCAGCGCGATCGCCATGGCGGCGTCGCTGGCGTAATTGAGCATGACCGCGTACGTCAGCGCGGACAGGCCGGACTTGTCGGCGCCATCGGCCTTGGTCGCGCGGTGGAAGGCGTCGACCGCTTGCCCGGTCAGCTGGCGGCTGCGCAGCGCCGCGACCCGGGTGACGGTGAGCTTCTTCGGCATCCGGGGCAGCGCGCCGGCGACCGCCTCAGTCCGATGAGCACTGTTGACCTGCGGTTCCGGCTCCTCACGAGGCTCGCCCGCGTAGCCGTTGGTGTCGTAGTGGTCGTACATCGGCTCGGTGCGCCGCGCCGGGTCCGGCGGGTACGGCCTGGCCCCGCGTGGCGGGGTCTGCATCGGCACGGCGCCGGTCGGCGCGTCGTCGGCCGTCGGCTGGTACGGACGCGGCGCGTCGTCATAGAACCGGCTGCGCGGTGGCGGCGGGGCCTGCGGTGGCTGCGGCTGGGCCGCCGCCTGCTGCCAGGGCTTGGCCTGCGGGGCACCCGGTTCCGGGGTCCACTTCCGCTTGCGTTTGCGGCCCGCGCGCCCGCCGCCCGCGCCATCGGCGGGCGGGTGCTGGGAACCGAAACGAGTCACGCTGTCAATCCTGCCTTAGTCCGGCCCGGTCTCGCGCGTTTACAAGGGCATACCGGGGTTTATTCAGGGGTTCGGGACGAACCTCACCTCGAACATCTTCGGCCACAGCTTCCCGGTCAGTACAAACCGGTCGGAACCGGGTACCGCGGCGATGCCGTTGAGCACGTCCGCGGCGGTCCGCTCACCCGCTGTCAGCAGGCCCGACGCGTCGATCTCACCGGTGACCCTGGCACTCGGCAGGTTGAACCGGAGGATCCGGTCGGTCTGCCAGACGTTGATGTAGACGTCGTCGCCGACGCACTCGAGCTCGTTGAGCTGGGTGTGGCCGACGCGGACGGTGCCGGTGACCGCGAAGGTCACCGGGTCGCGGAAGGTCAGCGTGTCGGAGCCGTTGCTCATCACCAGCCGGTCCCGCTGGTGGCACAGGCCCCAGCCCTCGCCCTGGTAGGGCACCCGGCGCAGCTCGGCCAGCGTGGCGGCGTCGCGCTCGATGGCGTACCCGTTCCGCCAGGTCAGCTGCCACAGCTTGGGGCCGAGCACGGTGATGCCCTCGCCGAAGATCTCCGGCGAGAGCGCGGCCTTGACGGTCGGCGCCTCGCCTGCCGGGCCCGCCTGCACGACGGACTTCCTCTCCAGCCCGGTGCCCTCGAACAGGGTGTTCCCGGCGAATTCGAGGCCTTCGGTGAACGCCGTGACGTCGTGGGGCAGCACTCTCACGATCTCGGGACGCAGGCGCTGCGGCCCGGTGTCCACACTCGACGCGGGGGTGTTCGAGCAACCACAGAGGGCAATCGCCAGCAACGGCGTGAAGATGAGCTTCCGCACATGCACAGCCTGACATGGGGCGGCGAGCGGCGTGCGGCACAATTGGGCGTATGACCCTGCTGCTGACCTTGGACGACGGATCGTTGCACAGGAAACTGGCCGAAGCCGTCGAGACGGCGCGTGCCGCCGCGCTCGAAGAGGCCGAGGCCGGTCAGGTCGGCGATTACGTCGGGGTCTCCCGCGAGGACGCTGTCGCGGTCAGCCACCTCTTCGAGGGCAAGGTGCCCGGCTACCGCGGCTGGCAGTGGTCGGTCACGGTCGCCACGGTCGACGTCGAGGACGCGCCGGTGACGATCAGCGAGGTCGTGCTGATCCCGGGTCCCGACGCGCTCGTCGCCCCGGCCTGGGTGCCGTGGGAGCGTCGCGTCCGCGCGGGCGACCTCGGTGTCGGCGACATCTTCCCGACCGACAAGGACGACCCGCGGCTGGCGCCCGCGTACCTGGCCTCCGACGACCCCGAGGTCGAGGAGGTCGCGCTGGAGGCCGGGCTCGGCAGGGTGCACGTGCTCTCGCGCTTCGGCCGCGAGGACGCCGCCGCCCGCTGGCGCGGTGGCGAGTACGGCCCGCGCTCGGACATGGCACGCAGCGCGCCAGGTCAGTGCGGGACCTGCGGTTTCTACGTGTCGCTCGCGGGTTCGCTGCGTGGCGCGTTCGGGGTCTGCACCAACGACATCTCGCCTGCCGATGGGCACGTCGTCAACGTCGAGTACGGCTGCGGCGCGCACTCGGAGATCGAGATCGAGGTGACCTCGTCGGTCCCGGTGGCCGAGCTGGTCTACGACGACTCGCTGATCGACGTCCTCGAAGACGACAGCGTCGACGCCTGATTTTTCCGCGACAGAGCCCCGCCCGACCGGCGGAGGCTCTATTGTCGCGCCGTCGAATATCCGCCTAACGTGAATTCAATTCAGGAGGAGCGCACTCGTGGCGACGCTTGATCCCTTCGGCACGGAAGCGCTGCGCTCGTCGGTCCTGCGGGCGTGGGCCGATTCGCCGACCCGGTTCACCGAGGACACGAACTCCGAGCACGACCTGCGGGTCGGCGGGTACCGCGACCGGCTCTTCGTCGAGCTCGCGCAGAACGCGGCCGACGCCGCGCTGCTCGCCAAGGAACCCGGCGTGCTTCGAGTGTCCCTTGTGGACAATGAGCTGCGCGTCGCCAACACGGGCGCCCCGCTCGACGCTTCGGGTGTCGCTTCGCTGGCCTCGCTGCGCGCGTCCGCGAAGGGTGAGGGCACGGTCGGCCGGTTCGGCGTCGGCTTCGCCGCCGTGCTGACCGTGACGTCCGAACCGCGCGTGGTCTCCGCCGGTGGCGGTGTCCGGTTTTCGGAGGCGCTGACCCGCGAGGAGTCGGGGCGCACCGGTGACGTGCCGGTGCTGCGGCTGCCGTGGGCGTTCGAATCCGTTGTCCCGCAAGGCTTCGACACCGAGGTGCAGCTGCCGCTGCGTGACGGCGTCGATGGCGCGTCGCTGCTCGAGGGCATCGCTTCGGAAGCGCCGGATCTCCTGCTCGCGCTGCCGTGGCTGGCGCGCATCGAGGTGGGCGACGAGGCGTGGACGCGGTCGTCCGCCGAGGACGACATCGTCGAGATCGGCTCGCCGGACGGTTCGGTGCGGCGCTGGCTGACCGAGGGCGGCTGGGCCGTCCCGGTCGACGCCGATGGTGTCCCGCAGCCGCTGACCGAAGACGTCTTGTACGCGCCGACCCCGACCGACGAGCGGCTTTCGCTGCCCGCGCGGCTGCTGGCATCGGTGCCGATCGAGCCTTCGCGGCGGCGAGTGCTGCCGGGCGCGCGTGCCGTTTTCGAAGCCGCTGCTGGTGTTTATCCGGCTCTGGTAAGGAAACTTCCCGCCGAGCACCGGCTGGCGCTTGTGCCCGCGGGCGGCTTCCCGCTGTCTGAAGTGGACGGTCAGCTGCGCGAACTGGTGATCGCCGCGCTGAGGTCGTCGGAGTGGCTGCCGTCGGCGGCGGGGCCGGAGCTTTCCGGTTCCCGTGCCCGGGTTTTGGACGCAGAGGCGCCCGAGTTGGTGTCGCTGCTCGTCGAGGTCGTGCCCGGCCTTTGCGCGTTGTCGGGGCTTCCGGTCGTGCGCGCGCTGGCCGTGGTCGGCTCGGATCCGTTGCCGGTGGCCGAAATCGTCGACCTGCTGACCGGGGTCACCCGGGAACCGTCGTGGTGGCGGTCGGTGTACGACGCGCTGCTGCCGCTGCTGGAGTCGCACGAGGTCACCGTCGACGACCTCGGCGCGCTGCCGGTGCCGCTGTCGGACGGCCGGACGCTGCCCGGTCCTCGCGGCGCGCTGCTGGTCGGTGGCTCGGCCGAGCTGCTCGAACTACTGTCCGATGTGGACATCGCGGGCCTGCGCCTGGTGCACCCCGAAGCCGCGCACCCGTTGCTGGAACGCTTGGACGCCAAGCACGCCGAAGCCCGCGAACTGCTCGACGCGCCGGAGCTGCTGGAGGCCGTCGAGCGCAGTGTCGAGGACGCGAACGCCGGTTTGGATGGCATGGCGCTGGCAGGCGCGGTGCTGCGGCTGGTCGCGGAGACCTCGGCCGACATCGACTGGCTGGGCGCGCTGGCGTTGCCCTGCGACGACGGCTGGCGCCGCGCCGACGAGCTGGTGCTCCCGACGTCGCCGCTGCTGGAGATCTTCGACCCCGAGGTGTTCGCCGAAGACGGCCCGGTCTCGGTGCTCGACGACGACTTCGCCTCGGACTGGCCCGCCGAGACGCTGTCGGCCGCCGGCGTGCTCGACACGTTCGCGGTCATTTCCGATGCGGACCCGGTCGAGCCCGACCACGATCTCCCCGACGAGGAGGCCTGGTGGGACTCACTCGCCAAGCCGCCTGCCCGCGTGCTCGCGCTGCGCGACCTCGACCTGGTCGGTGACGACGCCTGGCCCGCGGCGCTGCGCCTGATCGCCTCGCGCCCGGAAACCTGGCGCGCGCTGATGGAGCCCGACGGCCACACCGCCTGGTGGCTCGCCCGCTACGCCCTGCTCGGCGACGAGCCGCCCCGCCACTGGCGGCTGGCGAGTGCTTCGTCGCTGGCCGGGCTGTACGACCCGGTACCCGACGTCGGCCTGCCCGCCGAGCTGCTCGCGGCCGCCGGCGTCCGCGCCGCACTCGGCGGCGACGAGGAAGACCTGCTCGACCGGCTCGGCGACCCGTCGCGGACGATCCCGGCAGGCCTGGTCGTCCACGCGCACGGCGCGCTGACCGGCGAGCACGAGCCCGCCCGCATGCGCGCGATGGACGGCTCGGTCGTCGACGCCTTCGACGCGGTCGTCCTCGACGTCCCCTGGCCGGTCGCGGTCGTGCCCCGGTCCCGGCTCATCGGCGTGGTGGACGACCCGGCCGGCTTCGCGGCGCGCCTGGACCTCGCGGTCGCCAGCGACCTCGCGGCCGAGGTCACCTCCGAAGGCGACTTCGTCCTGTGGGCCGACCTCGAAGCGGTCACCCTCGCGGCCGAACTCCTCGGCGTCCCGGTCCCCGACGGCGGCTTGCTGCTGCACGAGTCCCTGACGGTCTCGTTCGACGGCGCTTCACACGACGCCCCATGGTGGAACGACTCCCGCCTCCACGCCGCCGACACCCCGGAAGGCCTGGCCAAGGCGTTCGCGTGGGCCACCGGCCGCTGGGCCGACCGCCACGTCGTCCTCGCCCTCATCAACGAACCCGACGCCACCACCCTCCTCGCCTGAGAACGGGATAAAGCGGGCTTTATCCCGGGGAAAGCGCCCGGGATAAAGCCCGCTTTATCCCGTTGTGGCTAGAGGCGCTGGGCCGACTTGGAGCCGCGGCGGGCGGCTGAGCGCTGCCACCAGATGATGCCCAGGCCGATGAAGCCGAGCACGATCCCGGCGAACGACGTCCACACCCAGACGCCGTCGGACACGGCGAACAACACCACCAGCGCGACCGTCCAGATCGCGGTGCCTACGATCACCACCGGCGTCAGGTCGGTCAGCCTTTTGGGCAGTTCCGGGGTCGGGCGCAGCGAGGAGTTGTTCGATTCGGCCACGTGGGGCAGGGTACCTGCCGTCGGGCGAAGGGCAGGGTTTGCGATGGTGTCCACACTGGACCGTTTCTTCAAGATCACGGAGCGTGGCTCGACCGCCGGGCGGGAGATCCGCGGCGGGGTGATCACCTTCGTCACGATGGCCTACATCGTCGTGCTGAATCCGCTGATCATCGGCAGTTTCGCGCCCGACGACGCGGCGGCGCACAAGGACGTGCTCGGCGGGATCCTGCCGGTGCCGCAGGTCGCGGCCGTGACCGCGCTGGTCGCGGGCGTGCTGACCATCCTGATGGGACTCGTCGCGAACTACCCGTTCGCCATCGCCACCGGCCTCGGCATCAACAGCCTGGTCGCGGTCACCATGGCGCCGAAGATGACCTGGCCGGAGGCGATGGGCCTGGTGGTCATCGAGGGCCTGATCATCGTGCTGCTGGTGTTCACCGGCTTCCGCACGGCCGTGTTCCGCGCGGTGCCCGCACCACTGAAGTCGGCGATCGCGGTCGGCATCGGCGTGTTCATCTGCCTGATCGGGCTGGTCGACGCCGGGTTCGTCCGGCGGCTGCCGGACGACGCGCACACCACGGTCCCGGTCGGCCTCGGCATCGGCGGCTCGATCGCCTCGTGGCCGACTGCGGTGTTCGTGGTCGGGCTGCTGGTCACCGGCATCCTGGTGGCGAAGCGGGTCAAGGGCGGCATCCTGATCGGCGTGCTCGTCACGACCGTGCTGGCCATCGTGGTCGAGACGATCGTCAAGGCGGGGCCGTCGAAGGGCACGAACCCCAAGGGCTGGAACCTCGGCTATCCCGCGCTGCCGGACCAGGTGGTCGGCCTGCCGGACCTTTCGCTGGTCGGCGACGTCTCGTTCGGCGCGTGGACCCGGCTGCCGATCATCACCGTCGTGCTGTTCGTGTTCACCCTGGTGCTGGCCGACTTCTTCGACGCCATGGGCACCATGACCGGCCTCGGCAAGGAGGCCGGCCTGGTCGGCAAGGACGGCCAGCTCCCCAACATCGGCAAGGCGCTCTTCGTCGAAGGCCTCGCGGGCGCGGCCGGTGGTCTCGGCTCGGCGAGCTCCAACACCGTGTTCGTCGAGTCGGCGTCCGGTATCGCCGAGGGCGCGCGCACCGGGCTCGCGAACGTGGTCACCGGCGTGCTGTTCCTGGCCGCGATGTTCTTCACCCCGCTCTACCAGGTCGTCCCTGTCGAAGCGGCCGCACCGGCGCTGGTGGTCGTCGGCGCGCTGATGATGAGCCAGGTCAAGGACATCGACTTCACGGACTTCTCGATCGCGCTGCCCGCGTTCCTGACGATCGTGGTCATGCCGTTCACGTACTCGATCGCCAACGGCATCGGCGCGGGCTTCATCAGCTACGTCGCGATCCGCGCGGTCACCGGCAAGGCCCGCGGCGTGCACCCGCTCATGTGGCTGATCGCGGTGGCGTTCGTGGCCTACTTCGCGGTCGGCCCGATCCAAGACGCCTTGCGCTGACCGCGGGCGGAGCTACCACTCGCGGTTGCCCGGGGACCGCGACGCCGGGATAAAGCCCGCCTTACCCCGCTGGGGTCGTGAGTGTTCCGGCCGGTTCTAACCGGCGAAAACACTCACGACCCCTTTGCTCGGGTGAGGGAGGCCCTCACTCACGCCGACCGTGGATGAAGGCTCCCCTCATACCTGGGCTCCGTCCCTGGGTGAGTGCTGTTTGCGTCGTTCAACGCCGCAAACAGCACTCACGCCGCCCCCGAACGACCCCCTGTACCTGGTCAAGCGGGTTGACTGTGCGGGTTTTGCGGCGTTCAACGACGCATTTCCACCACACCCACCCCGGCCGTGGCCGAGCGAACGAGACCGTACCCACGCAAAAGCCACTTTTGTCACCGTGAGCGACACGAAGGCCGCGTTCGTGCTGAACCCGCCAAGGCCACGACCACCCGGTCGTTGACGGAGATCACCGGTCCGGCCGATAGTTCGTGAGGTATGCTAACTATATGTCCGACGACGCCCACGAGCGCTCACTGGCGAGTCGCTTGCGGCTGGCCGTCGTCCGGCTCAACCGCAAACTCCGTGCGCAGCGGGCCGGCGAGGGCGTGTCTCTGACGCAGATCTCCGCTTTGTCCACTTTGCGCAAGTGCGGGGCGCTGACCCCGGGTCAGCTGGCCGCCAAGGAGGGTGTGCAGCCGCCGTCGATGACGAGGGTCATCGCCGCGCTGGAGGAGCGTGGCTATGTCGAGCGGCGCCCGCATCCGACGGACGGCCGCCAGGCCATCGTGGAGGTTTCGGCCGCTGGGCACGCGTATGTCCAGGAGACGATCTCCGCGCGTGAGGCGTGGTTGGACGAAAAGCTAGCGGAACTGAGCGCGGAAGAGAGAGTGACCCTCTCCCGAGCCGCCGAGATCATCGACAGGATGGCGGGGAACTAACCAAGGTGCGGGGCATAACGGGTAGCGAAACGGACAGTCGGCAGACAGCACCTATTCGGAACCCGGCCCCACCCCCACCCCCGCCGAAGTCGCGCGGCGCCATGTTCTCGTCGCTGCGGATCCGCAACTACCGGCTGTTCTTCAGCGGCCAGGTGGTGTCCAACATCGGCACCTGGATGCAGCGGATCGCGCAGGACTGGCTGGTCTTCAGCCTCAGCGACCACAGCCCGGTCGCGCTCGGCATGGCCGTCGCGCTCCAGTTCACCCCGACGCTGTTCCTCTCGCTCTGGGCCGGTGTGCTCGCGGACCGCGTCGACAAGCGGCGGCTGCTCATCGGGATCCAGGCGGCCGTCGTGCTGCAGGCCACGGTGCTCGGGGTGCTCGACGTGACCGGGTTCGCCCAGCTGTGGCACGTCTACCTGCTGTGCTTCACGTTCGGCTGTACGGGCGCGCTCGAGGTGCCGACCAGGCAGTCGTTCGTCGGCGAGATGGTGGGCCGCGACCAGATCACCAACGCGGTGGCGCTGAACTCCACGATCTTCAACATGGCGCGCATCGTCGGCCCGGCCATCGCCGGGTTCGTCATCACCTGGGTCGGCACCGGCTGGCTGTTCATCGCCAACGCGGCGAGCACGGTCGCGGTGATCGCGGGCCTGGTCATGATGAACCCCGACAAGCTCTTCCGCGGCCCGGCGGTGCCCCGCGAGAAGGGGCAGCTGCGTGCGGGCCTGCGCTACGTGCGGCGGCGCTCGGACCTGATGACCGTGATGGGGCTGGTGTTCTTCGTCAGCACCTTCGGCATCACCTACTTCACCTCGCTCGCGGTCGTCGCGGCGAACGTGTTCCACACCCAGGCCGACGGTTACGGCCTGCTGTCGACGCTGCTCGCGGTCGGCACGCTCACCGGCGCGCTGATGGCGGCACGGCGCGGGACGCGCGGCGGGCCGAGTGTGCGGTTGCTGCTGCTCGCCGCGTTCAGCCTGGGAGCGCTGGAGTTCGCCACCGCGTTCATGCCGACCTACCTGGCCTTCGGTATCGCGCTGATCCCGCTCGGATACGCCACGATCACCTTCCTCAACACCGCCAACGCGCTCGTCCAGACCGCGGTCAGCCCGGAGATGCGCGGCCGCGTGATGGGCATCTACGTGCTGGTGCTGATCGGCGGCAGCCCGCTGGGCGCGCCGATGACCGGGTGGCTGGCCGCCGAGTTCGGCGGCCGGTCCGCCTTCTACGTCGGTGGCGGGATCTCGGCCATCGTCGCGGTGGTGGCGGCGATCATCCTGCTGCGCCGCGGCGGGGTGAAGCTGACCGCGCGCCGATTCGGGCGGCAACGCGTGCTGACTCGTCGCTGAGTTCTGTCGATCTGGGCCGATCCAGTTCGTGTAGAGGGCGAAACAGCCCTTACGAACTGGAGGAACCCATGATCACCGCAGTAGTCAGTATCTCCCTCGACGGCGTGATACAGGCGCCCGGCGGCGCCGACGAGGACACTCGCGGCGGATTCGCGCACGGCGGCTGGGCCACGGCCTACGGCGACGAGGTGATGGCCCGCGAGATGGGCGTCGGCCGGGGCGAGCCGCGTGCGCTGCTGTTCGGGCGGCGGACTTACGAGAGCTTCTACGCGGTCTGGCCGAACCAGCCGGAGCCCAACCCGTTCACCCAGGTGCTGAACAAGGCGCCGAAGTACGTCGCGTCCACCACGCTGGCCGAGCCACTGCCGTGGATGAACTCCACCCTGATCGAGGGCTACGTGCCCGAAGCCGTCGCCCGGCTCAAGGCCGAGAGCGACATGATCATCCTCGGCAGCGGCGCGCTGGTGCGCTCGCTATTGCCGCATGGCCTGATCGACCAGTTCGTACTGCTCATTCACCCGATCGTGCTCGGCTCGGGTGTGCGGCTCTTCGCCCATGAAGGCCCGTTCGGTGCATTCGAGCTGGTCAAGAGCGTGCCGACGACCACCGGCGTCATCATCGCGACCTATCGGACTCGGGCGAATGGGTGAGATGTGGATCTCCACGAGCCCGGTCTTGCCTGAGTTGGTGAGGTTAGGCTAACCTCATACACGTCCGCTTCGTGGTGGGAGCGGCAGTCAGTTCGGGAACGGACGGAGCCCCGGGGCCAAGCCTCGGGGCTCCGTTCATTTAGAACGTGCGCACCCGCGGCACCTGGTCCAGCTCGATCCCGAAGTGCGCCCGGTAGGCACCGAGGATCTCCGCGTCGCCGGTCAGTGTGCGCTCCTCGCGCACGCCGTCGACGGTTTCGATCAACTTGTCGCCCGAAAGAGTGACCCGCCCGGCAGGGGTCGGCCGCGAACACGTCAGGCTCTTCGTGAAGTGCGACTTCGGCGAGGTCGAGTGCCACCACGCCATCGGCACGAACTCGGTCAGCTCGCGCGGCCTCGGCTCGATCCGGTTCGTCGGCTTGCCGTCGTGCAGCACGTCGAGGTCGCCGAACGGCGCCTCACGCACCTCGAACTCGCCTTCCGGATCGGCCTGCGGTCCCCGGAAATCGAGCCGCAGCGGATACCGGCAGAACCGGCCGAACCCGACATCGGCCAGCCACGGCTCGTCGAGTTCGACGCGCAGCGCGAGGTGGTCGTAGGGCGGCCCGAGCCTGCCCTCGGCGCCGAACACGCGCACGGCGTGCAGCGTCACCTCGAAGCCGAGTTCGCGCAGCAGCCACGCGAAAGCGCCGTTGAGCTCGAAGCAGAAGCCGCCGCGGCCACGCTGGACGATCTTGTCGACCAGCGCGGCGGGGTCGAGATCGATCGGCTCCGGCAGGTGCACGCTCAGGTTCTCGAAAGGCACGCGCAGCAGATGGGCTTCCTGCAGTGTGCGCAGCGCCGCGGCGTCGAGCTTCGCCGGGCGTTCGACGCCGAGTCTCGCCAGATACGCGTTCACGTCCATGTCGTTCCCCCGGGTTTAGATGCGAAAAGGGGCCCTCCCAGGCGGAAGGGCCCCTTTGCCGACGAGAGCCTCAGCCGAGCAGGAGGCCGTTGCCGCCGGCGACGGCGTTGTCGAACCGCTTGCTGATCTCGGCCCAGTTGAAGATGTTCCAGAGCGCCTCGACGTACTTCGGCTTGACGTTCTTGTAGTCGAGGTAGAAGGCGTGCTCCCAGACGTCGACCAGCAGGATCGGCGTGGTCGGCAGCACCAGGTTGTTGTGGTGGTCGCGCAGCTGCTGGGTGATCAGCGTCTTGCCGATCGGGTCCCAGGACAGCGCGCCCCAGCCGTTGCCCTGGATGGTGGTGGCCACCGCGGTGAACTGCGCCTTGAACTTGTCGAACGAGCCGAACGCCTCGTCGATCGCGGCCGCGAGCTCGCCGGTCGGCTTGTCGCCGCCTTCCGGGGACAGGATCTTCCACCACACCACGTGGTTGGCGTGCCCGGCCAGGTGGAACGCCAGCGTGGTCTGCAGGCCGACGATGTCGCCGAAGTTGCCCGCGTCGCGCGCCTCGGCGATCTTGTCGAGGGTGTCGTTCGCGCCCTTGACGTAGGTCGCGTGGTGCTTGCTGTGGTGCAGCTCGTTGATCTCGGCGGAGATATGCGGCGCGAGGGCGCTGTAGTCGTAGTCGAGATCGGGGAGCTCGTACCGGGCCATTGGCCCTCCTTCATCGTTTCGACACAAGTCTTTCGGTAACGAACCTAGTAGCACTCGCCCATCCGTGGCGACCTGGGGCCGCGCTGTCTTTCAGGCTGGAACGCTCAGGTTCTCCAGCGGTGTTCCCGAGGGGGCATCGCCGTAAACCCAGCCTGCTACCTCGACCTAACTGGAGGTCAACGGGCTGTGACGGCCGTCGCTCCCCGTGTTCATCTGAAATTTATTCACGAAATAGGTGTGCCGGTCGGGTGGCCGGCTGAATACTGGCCCTCGTTCCCAGTGCTGTCACACGCCCAGCGAGGAGAACCACCTTGATCCCCAGCCGTCACCTGTTCACGGCTCTGGCGGGCGCCTTCGCGCTCGCCGTGTCGGTCCCCGCCGTCGCCGGCGCCACCCCGCCCAGCGCGCTCCCGCAGAACGCGGACGGGCTGGAACAGACGTTTTCGCCCGCCTACGACTACGACAAGGACGGTTGCTACGCCTCGCCCGCGATCGGCCGCGACGGCACGATCGCACCCGGTCTCGGCATGGGCGGCGACGTCAACGGCCAGTGCCGTGACCAGTCCGACCTCGACAACGTCAACACCTACGCGCGCTACAAGTGCAACAACGGCTGGTGCGCCATCATGTACGGCTCGTACTTCGAAAAGGACCAGGTCTCACTCGGCCCCGGCTCCGCCGGGCACCGGCACGACTGGGAGCACAACGTCGTCTGGGTGAAGGACAACGTCGCCCAGTACGTCTCGACCTCACAGCACGGCGGCTACGCGATCCACACGCGCGACAACATCCGCTGGGACGGCACGCATCCCAAGGTCGTCTACCACAAGGACGGCATCAGCACGCACTGCTTCCGCGCCGCGAACGGCAACGACGAGCCACCGGAGAACCACTATCACAACTGGCGGTACCCGGCGCTCGTCGGCTGGAACGGCTATCCGAGCGGCCTGCGCGACAAGCTGGTCAACGCCGACTTCGGCAGCGCCAGCTTCGCCTTGAAGGACGGCAACTTCGCCGGGCAGCTCGCCAAGGCGAAGCCCGCGGGCATCCCGTTCGACCCGAACGCGTAGTGGTGGCCGGGCGGCCTGGGAAGTCAGGCCGCCCGGTACTTGTCCATGCCGTCGGCGAGTTCCGCGAAGACGGCGATGTTGCACTCGAACGCCACCAGCGTCTCGTCGATGATCCGGGCGCGCTCGTCTTCGGACCACGGCGCCTCGTCGAGCAGCGTGCGGTAGCGGTCGCGGAACGCGGGCGCGCTGCCGATCTCGTCGAAGTGGTAGAACAGCGAGCCGTCCCCGGTGACCTCGTACTTCTTCGCGATGAGCCGCCGGATCACCTGGCCGCCCGCGATGTCGCCGAGATAGCGCGTGTAGTGGTGCGCGACGTAGCCGCCCGCCCACGAGGACGCCTCGCGCACGCGCCGCGCGTACGCCAGCGTCGCGGGCAGCGGGGTGACCTTGGCCGGCCAGTCCCGGCCGATGAGGTGGTTCAGGTCGCGGTCGAGCTTCGGCAGCCTGCGCAGCTCGTCGAAGACGAAGGCCGACCCGACCGGGTCGATCCGCATCCGGTCGCTGGCCTGCTCGATCGCCTGATAGATGAAGTAGTACTGGACGGCCAGCTGTGTGTAGCCCGCCAGTGTGAGCTCGCCACCGAGCAGCGCGTTCATGTAGCCGGAGTGGTTGGCCTTGTCGTGCACGCCCAGTGTGGAGCTGCGGAGCGTCTTCGAGAACGGGATCTGCTCGAGGTCCGTGGTCATCCGTCGACTCCTCTTTCTGACAAGCTGTCAGAAAGAGCTTAGGTGATGGATCCGGGTTAGGCTACCCTAAATTAGCGTGATTCACTCGAACCGACCGCGCGCAGCACGAACCGGACCGCCGCGTCGATGGCGGATTCGACCTGCTCAGGTGGCACGTCGATGATCGAGCGGGTGGACAGCGCCGAGGTGATCATCGGGATCAGGATGTCCGGATCCTCATCGGCGAGCTGCCCGCTGCGCCTGCCCGCCGCGAGGATTTCGCGCAGCTGCCCGGTGATCGGGTCGGCGTGCGCGCTGATCCGCCGGTACGCGGCGGGCGCCAGCGCCGACGCGAGCGCGGTGCCCGGCGGCAGGTGGTACTCGGCGAGTACCCGCAGCTGGAGCCTGACGAAGGTGGCCAGCTTGGCCACCGGGTCTTCGACCGCGCCGACGGCTTCGTCGAGACGCTCGACGTAGCGCGTCGCCTCGTCCTCGACGAAGGCGACGAGCAGGGATTCCTTGTCGGGGAAGTGGTTGTACATCGCGGTGCGGCCGAGCCCGGCCTCTGCCGCGACCCCGGCCAGCGTCACCGCGTCGAAACCGCGTTCGTAGAGCTGGGTGCGCAGGACGTCGAAGACCTTGGCGCGGACCTGCTGCCGATGCGCCTCGAGCGACCCGCCGATGATCTTCGGCATCAGCTGCTCGCTTCGCGCCAGAAGATGTCCGCGACCTCGTCGCGGGTACGCCACGCTCGCTGCATCCCACCATCGTTACACAAAGGCCGTGAGCGTTGCGGCCGGTTCTGGGGTGGGAACAAGGGGCGCCTTAGTAACGCTAGAGGTGACAAGGGGCGCCCTTGTCACCTCCTTCGCGTGCGTTCCTTGCTGGGCGGGTGACGAACGGGGCGTTTGTAACGGTGAGGGTGACGAAAGTGGCTTCCGTGCGGATCTCGGACGAACACCAGGCCTGGGGTCGTGAGTGGTATAGCCGGTTCTAACCGGCCGGAACACTCACGACTCCTGAGGTGGGTCAGTCTTCGACCGGCCAGGTGTGCACCGGGGTCTCGCCCTCGGACAGCTCGAGGTAGCGGCCGAGCATGCGGGTCAGCGCCGCGTCGCGCTCGAGGCCGTGTTCCTGCGCCCGCAGGACGTAGTCGCGTTGCCAGGACGAACCGGTGCGGCGCGCGAGGCAGCGCTGCTCGATGATGCCGAGGTAGCGCTCGCGGGCTTCGTCGGAGACGTCGGAGCGGCGCAGGCCTTCGTGTGCCATGGGCAGCAGGACGCGCAGGACGAGCTCGTCCGGCGGGATCCAGCCGATGCCCGGCCAGTAGAGCTGGGCGTCGAAACCCTGGCGTGCGCCCGCGTAAAGGTTTTCCTCGGCGGCTTGGAAGGACATCTGGGACCAGACCGGGCGGTCGGACTCGGCGAGTGCCCGTTGCGCGCCATAGAAGAACGCCGCGTTGGCGACGATGTCGAGCACGGTCGGGCCCGCCGCCAGCACGCGGTTCTCCACCCGGAGGTGGGGCAGGCCGTCCACGACGTCGTACACCGGGCGGTTCCATCTCCACACGGTCCCGTTGTGCATGCGGAGCTCGGTGAGCTTGGGCGCGTTGCCGGACTCGAGCGCCTCGATCGGGTCCTCGGCGTCGGTTTCCGGGAGCAGGCCGGGGAAATAGCGGACGTTCTCCTCGAACAGGTCGAAGATCGACGTGATCCAGCGCTCGCCGAACCACACGCGCGGCCGCACGCCCTGGTTCTTGAGCTCCTCCGGCCTGGTGTCGGTCGCCTGCAGGAAAAGCGGGATGCGGGTCTCGTGCCACAGTGCCTTGCCCAGCAGGAACGGCGAGTTCGCGCCGAGCGCGACCTGTACGCCGGCCAGGCACTGCGCGGCGTTCCAATGCGCGGCGAACTCCTCCGGCGCGACCTGCAGGTGCAGCTGCACGGAGGTGCAGGCCGCCTCGGGCAGTATCGACTCGGCGTAACTGCGCAGCCGCTCGGGTTTGTGGCCTTCGAGTGCCGCGCCTTCCATGGCCAGCACGGTGTGCTCGCCGCGGGCGGCGAAGATTTCGTCGTTCAGCAACGAGTATCGCGCGTTGTTGGTGAGCCACTTCTGGTCGAAGTGCTCATGTCTCAGCGTGGGCAGGATGCCGATCATCGCGAGCAGCGAGCCGGCGCCTTCGGCCTTCGAGCGCGCCGCTGAGAGGTACGCGCGGAGGTCTTCTTCCAGTGTCAGCGCGGAATCCCCGGCGAGCGGGCGGGGCGGCACGTTGAGTTCCAGGTTGTGCTGGCCCAGTTCGGTGGTGAACGAGGGGTCGTTCAGCGCGTCCAGCACCGTGGTGTTGGTCATCGACGGCCGCATCTCGCGGTCGACCAGGTTCAGCTCGACCTCGAGGCCGATGTTCTTGCGGGGAAAGGAAAAACTGCCGTCCGAAAGCATGCGGGCGAGCGTGTCGAGACAGCGCTGGACCTTACGGCGGTACCGCCCTCGATCACGCGAGGTGAAGGTGTCCGCCGACAGGTCCTGGCCCATGGTGGTCCTTTGCGCTCGTCGTCGTTGTGGTGCTGCCCGGGCGTTGTTACTACCCGGTTGACCACCGTTTCACGCACGACGGAATCGGTATAGCGCCAATCTGGTGCTGTCTGTCACCGGTGGTTAACAGCGAGCCAAAACTGCGCCGTTCGTCGCAGGGGAGGCCATGGCGTTCGGACCAATGCGGCTCCAACCCGGCGGATGAAACACTCATCTGGTGGTACAGATGATCTCCGTCGATGATGTGACCGATTCGAGACTTGACGATTTCCGTGATCTCGCCACGGCCGATCGCCGCCCCGACCGCCCCGGCGGCCGTGGCCTGGTGATCGCCGAGGGGACCGTGGTCGTCGGGCGGCTGCTGGAATCCCGCTACCCGGTACGGGCTTTGCTCGGGGTGGAGCGCCGGATCGGCGAACTCGACCTCTCCGGTGTCGACGCGCCCGCGTACGTCGCGTCGGCCGACACGATGGCGCGGGTCGTCGGGTTCCACCTCAACCGCGGCGTGCTCGCGGTGGCCGACCGGCCGGTGCAGCCGACGGCCGGGGAGATCATCGACGGCGCGCGCGTGGTCGCCGTGCTGGAAGGCGTGCAGGACCACGAGAACCTGGGGTCGATCTTCCGCAACGCCGCCGCGCTCGGCATCGACGGCGTGCTGCTCGGCGCCGGCTGTTCCGACCCGCTGTACCGGCGGAGCGTGCGGGTCTCGATGGGGCACGTGCTGCGCGTCCCGTTCGCGACCTTCGACGAGTGGCCGAATGGACTGGACCAGTTGCGGGAACGTGGCTTCACCATCGCCGCGCTGACCCCGCGTGCGGACGCGGTTTCCTTGCGTTCCTTGGGTGATTTCGAGCGCGTCGCGGTGCTGCTGGGCTCGGAAGGGCCAGGATTGACCCCGGTCGCGCTGGCCGCGTCCGACCTCGCGGTGCGCATCCCGATGGCAGGCGGGGTCGACTCGCTCAACGTGGCCACCGCGGCGGCCGTGGCGTTTTACGAACTGGCCGGTAAATTGAGCTCGGCTGACGGGAGGTACCTGGGTGGAGCTGCGGATCCGCGGTGATCGTGCGGTGCTGGCCGGGCCCGGCGGGCCCGCCGCGCGCGAGATCGACCCGCGTTCGCTGGCGATCGGCGCCGACCTGGCCGAGGCACTGCACGAGTGGGCGCGCGTCGCGTCCGCCGTCCAGCGCGAGAACGGCGAATCCGAGGCGGCGGCGGTGGTTTCCCAGCGCGGCAGGCAACTGGCCGCGCGCGTCGCGGCGGTGATGAACACCCCGGTCCGCTACCTCGACCCGGTCACCGAGGTCGAGACGGTCGTCGACCCGCACCCGCCCGAGGTGACCGAACCCGCCATCTCGGTGACCGAACGCCTGCTCGGCGCGCGGGCTTCCGAGGACGAGCCGACCCCGTGGCTGACCGGTCTCACGATCTCGCTCTTCGTCGGCGCGGTGATCGTCGTGGCCATGCTCGCGCTGGCGACCACCCTCGCCAAGGAGACCACCGGCTTCCTCGCGATCGCGGCCTCGGCGGTGGTGACCGCCGGGCTCACCCCGTCGCTGTGGCTCGCCCGCAAGCTCCCGATCGTGCGCTGGGTGGCGCTCGGCGCAGGCGCGGGCGTGGCGATCGCCTGGATCGGCGTACTGGTCGTGTCGCTGTGACACCCCTCGAGTCGCTGCGCCGCATCTGCCTCGCGCTGCCGGAGGCGACCGAACGGCTCAGCCACAACGAGCCTGCGTGGTTCGTCCGCGGCAAGAAGACCTTCGCGATGTTCGCGGACCGCCATCACGACGACCGCGTCGGCTTCTGGTGCCCGGCCCCGCCCGGCGCGCAGGAGGAGCTGGTCGGCGCCGAGCCGGAGCGCTTCTACCGGCCGCCGTACGTCGGTGTGCACGGCTGGCTGGGCGTGCGCTTGGACGTCGACGTCGACTGGGACGAGATCGCGGCGATCGTGCTCGACGCCTACCGCCTGGTCGCGCCCAAGAAGCTCTTGGCCGAGCTGGACGCCGCCAAAGAGTCGTGAGAACGGGATAAAGCGGGCTTTATCCCGGAAAAGCACCCGGGATAAAGCCCGCTTTATCCCGCGTTAGCCGCGCTGGGAGCGGACGCCGAGCAGGACGTCTTCCCACGACGGGATCGTCGGGTGGTTCTTCTTCGACTTCGGGCGCGGCGCCGGTTCGGGCTTGGCCTGGGGCGCCGGCTCCTCGGCGGGCACGCGCGGGATCTCGCGCGTCTCCTCCTCGGGCTCGACCTCGATGACGTCGGCGAGCGGCTCGGCCGAGTCGAGCGTCGGCTGCTCGGCGTCCTCGACCGGGTCGGGCTCGACCGCGCGCAGCTGGCGGGGCGCGCGGTAGGAATTGGGGTCGAGCAGGTCGTCGGCGTGCTCGTCGAGCGCGTGGACGGTGCCGCCGTGCGCTCCCGGCGAGAACGACCAGTGCGCGCGGTTGTCCGAGCGGCCCGCCTTCCAGCGGAGCACGACGACCCACTTGCCGTCGTCGCCCTTCCAGGAGTCCCACTTGGCCTGCGAGTAGTCGTGGCCGCGCACGCCGAAGGAGTACGCGACGACCTCGCCGAGCGTCTGCACGTCGGGGCCGTCTTCGCGGATCGGGTGCGCGTGCTGGGCGAGTTCGGCGGTGCGTGAGCGCTCGAGCAGGACCGGGTACGCGTACCGCTCGATGCGCTGCTCCGGAACCCCCGCCGTGGCCGCGACCTGGGCGACGGACTCGCCTGCCCGGATCCGGGCCTGGATCTCGCGTGGCCGCATCTGACTCTCCAACTCGATTTCGATCTGGCCGAGCCGGGTGATGTCTCCCCTCGCCGCCGCCCGCAGTCTCTCATCGGCGGGCAGCAGGAAACGCGTGCGGCTCGCCGGGTCTTCGCACACGATGGACTTGCCGTCCTCGTGCAACCCGACAACCCGTAGCGCTCGCATCTCCGCCTCCCCGGATACTTCACCGTTGTGGGTGTCCACGTTAGAACGGCGCGTCGACTTGACGGGCTAGGCGCGCCGAGTATTCACTCTTCTGTTTTCTCGTTGATCATGAGTGTCACCCACCGGAACAGTCGACTTTGTGTGACACGCCGGGCACGCTAGGCCACGAAGGTGTGTCATCAGCGAGCGAGCCGCACGGTGACGATCAGCCCGCCCCGGCGCCCCGGCTCCGCCATCGCCGTCCCGCCGTGCGCCTGCGCCACCGAGCGCACGATCGACAGCCCGAGCCCGGCGTTGCGCGAGTCCGTCCGCTCGCCCGACAAGCGCCTGAACGGCTCGAACAGGCCGGGGACCGCGTCGAGCGGGACGACCGGGCCGGAGTTGCGGACCACCAGCGCCGGGTCGTTCCCGACGTCGACGTGCACCCAGCCGCCGCGCTGGTTGTATGTGATCGCGTTGTGCACGAGGTTCGTCACGAGCCGCTCCAGCAGCACCGGGTCACCCGAGACCGGCCGCGGCCGCACCCGCGACTCGATCGTCACGCCCGCCTCCTCCGCCATCGCCGCCGACGACCGGATCACCGCGTTGACGACCTCGTCCAGCCGGACCGGCGACCGCGACACCAGGCCGCGGTCACTGCGAGCGAGCACCAGCAGGCCCTCGATCATCCTTTCGCTTCGCTCGTTCGTGTACAGCAGCTGTTCGCCGAGCTTGCGCACCTCGGGCTTGACGTCCGGGTCGGCCATCGCCACCTCGACCAGGGTGCGCTGCACCGCCAGCGGGGTCCGCAGCTCGTGCGACGCGTTCGCGACGAACCGCTTCTGGCTGTCGAAGGAGACCGCGAGCCGGTCGAGCATGCCGTCGAAGGTGTCGGCCAGCTCCTTCAGCTCGTCCTGGGGACCCTCGTGGTTGATCCGGCGTTCCATGTTCTCGGCGCCGAGCTTGCGCGCGGTCGCGGTGATCGAATGCAGCGGCCGCAGCACCCGGCTCGCCACCACCCAGCCGAGCAGCACCGCCAGCACGGCCGTGATCACCAGCGCGAGAATCGACTGACCGAGCAAAGTGGACAGTGTGGTCGACCGGTAGTCCTCCAGCGAGTCGACGGCGAACACCGCGGCCTGCGTCGGCGCGCTGGTCGGGCTGATCTGCTGCATCGGGATGGCGGGGGCCATCGTCACGTTCAGCTGCTGCGTCTTGGCCGCGACGAAGCTGGTCGCCTGCGGCAGCTTGTCGCTCACCAGCAGGTAGTTGATGAACATCAGGGCGACGCCGACCAGCAGGAACAGCCCGCCGTACAGCGCGGTCAGCTTGGCGCGCACCGAGATGCCGTTCATGAGCCGAACCGGTAACCCGCGCCGGGCACGGTCTCGATCAGCTGCGGCTGCCCGAGCTTGCGGCGCAGGGTCATCACCGCGACGCGGACCGCGTTGGTGAACGGGTCCGCGTGCTCGTCCCAGGCCTTCTCGAGCAGGTCTTCGGCGCTGACCACCGTGCCCTCCGCGCGCATGAGCACCTCGAGCACGGCGAACTCCTTCGGCGAGAGCGGCAGGAACCGGCCGTCGCGCGCGGCCTGGTGGCGCGGCAGATCGAGCACGACGCCGCCGCGTTCGAGCACCGGCGGCAACGCGGGCCTGGCGCGCCGGGCGAGCGCCTGCACCCTGGCCACCAGCTCGGCGAACGCGAACGGCTTGGTCAGGTAGTCGTCGGCGCCGAGCCCGAGGCCGTTCACGCGGTCGGTGACATCCGCGGCCGCGGTCAGCATCAGGACCCTGGCCTCCCCGCCCGCCGACAGCACCGCGCGGCACACGTCGTCGCCGTGCACCACGGGCAGATCGCGGTCGAGCACGACCACGTCGTAGTCGTGCACACCGACCCGCAACAGGGCCTCGGCGCCGTCGTAGACCACGTCGACGGCCATCGAAAGCCGCCGCAGTCCCTCGGCGATCGTGTCCGCCATCAGCCGCTCGTCTTCAACCACCAATACCCGCACTCGATCAGTGTCAGGTATCGGGGGATAAGCGCGACATAAACAACTTCGCTTAACGCGCCGAAATCACCCGATCCGTAGACCTATGGCCGTGGCGGACCGGTTTTGCCGGGGGCCGGTCCGCCACTCACGGATTTCACACCGAAAGGGAACAGGCATGAAACTGCGATACGCGTTCGTACTCGCCGGGGTGTTAGCGCTGTCCGCGTGTGGCGGTGGCGACGACGGCGGGAACAAGGTCGCCTCGATCAACGGGCCGAAGTCGAGTGAGTCCGCGCCGCCCGGCGCCGTCAACGCGGGCAGCGACGAGGAAAAACAGCGTGCGTTCGCCAAATGCATGCGTGAGCACGGGATTCCCATGGAGGACCCGAAGCCGGTGGGTGACGGCGGTGCCATGTCGCAGGCCATCCCGTTCACCCCTGGCCAAGAGGACAAGCTGAACGCCGCGGACGCGGCCTGCAAGCACCTGCAGCCGAACGGTGGCGAGATGAAGCCGCCGAGCCCCGAGGAAATGGACAAGATGCGCAAGCAGGCCAAGTGCATGCGTGAGCACGGCGTCGACTGGCCGGACCCCGACGCCGAGAACGGCAAGCGTGGCATCACACTCGGCGGCCCCGACGGTGACATGGGGAAGATGGACGAGGCGATGAAGGCCTGCGGCATGGGCGGCGTGGTCAGGGCTCCGTCGGACCCGGGCAAATGAGCGAGCACGAGGGACCGTCCGCCGTCCGCAAAGGACGCCGGGCACGCTGGCTGATCACCGCGGCGATCGCGATCGTGTTGCTGGGCACCGGTTCGGTGGTGGTGCTGACCAGGGTGTCGGCCGGAGCGTCCACAGGGGACCAGGCGCCGGCGCCGGGCGCGTCCACGACGGACATCGTGAAGACCACGCTCACCGAGGAGGAGACCGCCGACGCGACGCTCGGCTACGGCTCGGAGACCTCGGTGTCCGGCCGCAAGGAGGGCACGATCACCTCGCTGCCGCAGGTCGGCGCGAAGATCGACCGGGGTAAAAAGGTTTACGATGTCAATGCGAAGCCGGTACCGCTGTTTTATGGCACGCTGCCGTTCTATCGCGACCTTTCCGACGGCGTCGACAAAGGCCCGGACGTCAAGCAGCTCGAAGAAAACCTGAAGGCGCTGGGCTTCGGCGGTTTCGGCGCGCCGGACGAGAAGTTCACCTCGGCCACCGCCGCCGCGCTCAAGAAGTGGCAGAAGTCGCTGGGGCTGGAGCAGACCGGGACCTTCGGCCAGGGCGACGTGGTGCTCGCGGCCGGCCCGATCCGGGTGTCGGCCGTTTCCGCGCAGCCGGGTTCCCCGGCGGGCTCGGAGATACTGAAATTCACCGGGACGGACCGGGTCGTCACCGCGAAGCTCGACGCCAAGAAGCAGTCGCTCGCCCAGCAGGGCGGGAAGGTCGGTCTCGAGATCAGCGGGAAGCAGGGCACCGGGACCGTCGACAAGATCGGCACCAGTGTCGACAAGGACCAGAACGACCCGAACGCCAAGCCGAAGATCGAGGTGTCGATCAAGCTCGACGACCAGGCGACGGCAGGCTCGCTCGACTCGGCGCCGGTCACCGTGCACTTCACCAAGGGCAAGCGCGAGAACGTGCTCGCGGTGCCGGTCGGCGCGCTGCTCGCGCTGGCCGAAGGCGGCTTCGCCGTCGAGGTCGACGAGGGCGGCAAGCGCAGGCTCGTGGCCGTCCAAACCGGACTGTTCAGTGGTGGCAAGGTCGAGATCACCGGTGACGGGCTGAAGGCGGGCATGAAGGTGGTGACCACCTCGTGATCCCGGTGCTGTCCGTGCACGAGGCCACCAGGACCTATCCGGGCGGGGTGGCGGCACTGCGCGCGGTCTCACTGTCCATCATGGACGGAGAGATGGTCGCCATCGTCGGCCCGTCGGGGTCCGGCAAGTCCACCCTGATCCAGCTGATGGGCACGCTGGACAAGCCGTCGTCCGGCCGGATCGAACTGCGCGGGAACGATGTCGCGAAGCTTTCCGACCGCAGCATCTCGGCGCTGCGGTCACGCTGGATCGGGTTCGTGTTCCAGCAATTCTTCCTCAGTGACGGGGTGAGCGCTGTCGACAACGTCGCGCAGGGACTGCTGTACGCCGGTGTGCCGAAACGGAAACGGCGTCCGCTCGCGCTGGCCGCGCTCGACCGGGTGGGGCTCGGTCATCGCGCCGGGCACTTCCCCGGCGAGCTCTCCGGTGGTGAGCGGCAGCGCGTCGCGATCGCTCGCGCGGTGGTCAACCGGCCCGCGATCCTGCTGGCCGACGAGCCGACCGGCAACCTCGACACCCGCAACGGCGAGGCCATTCTCGGCCTGCTGGCCGATCTCAGCGCGGACGGCACCACGATCGTGATCATCACGCACGACCGGGAGATCGCGGCGGGCATGCCGAGACGGATCGAGCTGCTCGACGGCACGCTCCGGCTCGACACCGGATCCCCGATGGGGGTGGCGGTATGACGACGGCCATCGCTCCGCCGGATCCGGCTCGGCTGGGCCCGGGCGATGTGGTTTCCCTTGGTGCGCATGGGATGCGGACCAGACCGATGCGCGCCGTGCTCTCCGCGCTCGGCATCGGGATCGGGGTCGCGGCCATGGTCGCGGTGCTGGCGATCCCGGCGTCCGGCGCGCAGGCGCTGCACGACAAGCTCGCCGCGCTCGGCACCAACCTGCTCGTCGCGGGACCTGGCAAGACCATGTTCGACAAGGAGGCCAAGCTGCCCGACACCGCCGTGCCGATGGCCAAGCGCATCGCGCCGGTCACGGCTGCGTCGGCCACCGGCAAGACCGGGAAAACGGTGCGGCGCAACGACAAGATCGACGCGGGGGAGACCTCGGGACTCACCGTGAACGCGGCGCGGCCCGATCTTCTCGACGTGCTCGGCGGTAAGGCGCGCGAGGGCACGTTCCTGACCGCGGCCAACTCGGGTTTCCCGGCCGTCGTGCTCGGTTCCATCGCCGCGCAGCGGCTGGGCATCGACCACATCGACCCGAAGCACCCGCCGCAGGTGTGGATCGGTGACCAGTGGTTCACCGTGGCCGGCATTCTTTCGCCGATGCCGCTCGCGCCCGAAGTGGAGCGATCGGTGCTCGTCGGCTGGGACGCGGCCGTCAAGTACCTCGGCTTCGACGGGCACCCGAGCGCGGTGTACCTGCGTGCTCCGGAGTCCGATGTGGACAGTGTGCGCAGTGTGCTCGGCCAGACGCTGAGCCCGCAGGCGCCCAACGAGGTCGAGGTGCGCCGTCCGTCGGAGGCGTTGGCGGCGCAGAAACTCACGAGCAGCACCTACGACGCGCTGTTCCTCGGGCTCGGCGGCGTCGCGTTGCTCGTCGGCGGCGTCGGTGTCGCGAACACGATGGTGATCTCGGTGCTCGAACGACGCCGTGAGATCGGGCTGCGGCGGGCGCTGGGTGCGACGAAACGCCAGATTCGCGGGCAGTTCCTCACCGAGTCGGTGCTGCTGTCCGGCCTCGGTGGCTTATGTGGAGTGATCGTCGGGGTGGTGGTCACCGCGAGCTACGCGCTCAGCCAAGGCTGGCCAGCGGTCCTCCCGCTCGGGACACTGCTCGGCGGGGTCGGTGTCGCCGCACTCGTCGGCGCGATCGCCGGTGCGTATCCGGCGATGCGGGCGGCCAAGCTGCCACCCACCCAGGCACTCGCTTGAGCATTTTTTGGGCAGTCACCTTGGGGGAGATTTCCCCTAAGGTGACTCTCAGGCGTATGGCTGGGTTCTGTGGAGGGCCGAAAAATGCTCGGGCGGCGTGACTTTCTCAAATGGGTGGCGGCGGGCAGCGCCGGGGTCGCGCTTCCGGGGGTGATCGCACCGGGCGCGCGGGCGGCCGCCGCGGATATCACCGTTTTGAAGCAGGTCACGGTGATCGACGGCACCGGCGCGGCGCCCCGGCGGGACATGGCCGTCGTGCTCGTCGGCGACCGGATCGCCTGGCTGGGCCGGGACCGCGAGCTGCCCGATGTGGAGGGTGTGCGCGCCGCGGACTGCCGGGGCAAGTACGTCATACCCGGGCTCTGGGACATGCACACCCACGGCCTGGACATTGTGGACATCTTCCCGCCGCTCTATATCGCGAACGGGGTCACCGGCATCCGCGAGATGTGGGGCTACGAGGAGAATCGCGCCGTCAGGGACCGGATCGAGGACGGCTCGCTGCTCGGCCCGCGCGCGGTCATCGGCAGCAGCATCGTGGACGGTCCCATCTCGCTGCTGCAGCCGCCGGTCAGCCATGTCGCGAACGAGGCCGAGGCCCGCGCGTTCGTGCGCGCCGAGAAGGCGCTGGGCGCCGCGTTCATCAAGGTCTACTCGTACCTCGGCCGCGACGAGCTGTACGCGATCGCCGACGAGGCGCGGCGGCAGGGGCTCACCTTCGCCGGGCACCTGCCGTACCGGCTCAGCGTGGCAGAGGCCAGTGAAGCGGGCCAGCACAGTTTCGAGCACCTTTTCGGGACCCCGTTCCAGGTCTCGCTGAAGGAAAACGAGTTCCTCGCGCGCTTGGCGGCGACTCCGATCGACCCGAAAGCACCCCGCGATTTCTTCAATCTTGCCCGAGATCTCGAGCGGCAGGCGATGCTCGAATACAGCAAGCCGAAGGCCGACCGGCTCTTCGCGCGGTTCGTCCGCAACGGGACATGGCAGTCGCCGACCCTGGTGGTCAACCGGGTCATCTCGAAGCCGGCGGACACCTACCTCCACGATCCGCGGCTCAAGTACATCCCCGCCGACCTGGAGGCCCACTGGGCCGACCGGATCCAGCTGTTCGCGCCGAAGACCCCGCTGGAAATCGAGCAGCAGCGCGTCTATTTGGCGTCGAGGATCGAAATGGTCGGGGCGATGCACGAGGCGGGCGTCGGGATCATCGGCGGCACGGACTGCCTCAATCCCTACTGTTTCCCGGGTTTCAGCCTGCACGACGAACTCGAGCTGATGGTCGAAGCCGGTCTCAGCCCGATGGACGCGCTGCGCGCGGTGACCAGCGAGGCGGCCAGGTTCCTCGGGCTGGAGCGCGGCACCGGCACGATCACGCCCGGCAAGTCGGCCGATCTGGTCGTGCTCGACGCCAACCCGCTCGACGACATCCGCAACACCCAGAAGATCCACGCGGTGGTCACCCGCGGCCGCGTGATCGACCGGGCCGCACGGGAAAAGCTGCTCGCGGACGTCGAGGCGGCGGCTTCGCAGCCACCCGCCCCGGCGCGCGCGGCCACGCTCCGGCGCCTGGCCAAGCAAAGCTGCTGCTGACGGGTCGTGCGCGTTGCGGGCGGTTCTAACCGCCCGCAACGCGCACGAGTCCCTACCAGCGGTTGTTCTCCGAGGTGTCGAAGAGCTGCCCGCGCACCGCGCCGCCGGGGAACGCCGCCGTGTGCAGGTTGGTGTAGAAGTCGCCGGGGTTGGCGTTCAGCTTGCGGGTGATGTCGCCGGGGACCTTCGTGGCCGTGCCCGCGATGCCGGTGATCGAGGCCGGAAGCCCGCCGTCAGCGGTGAACAGCGGCACCACGACCGCGCCGTTGACGCCTGCCGCGCCCTGGTGGATGTGGCCGAGGGTGGGCGCGCCGATGTTGGAGAAGGCGAACGAGAAGTCGACTTCACCGTGCTTGGCCGAGACGAACGACGTCGCGGAGCCGTCCGGGTCGCCTGCTGCCGGGCCGCCGGGGGCCTGGACCTCCTGGTCACCGCTCGCGAGCGAGCTCAGGTCACCCGCGTGCAGCACGCGGTTGAGGTCGACCTGCCTGTCGATCTTCTTGAACTGGCCGCGCACCGCGCCGCCGGGGAACTCGGCCGTGTGCAGGTTCGCGTAGAAGGTGCCCGGGTTGGTCTTGAGCGCGTCGAGCAGCGCCTTGTCGTCGACGGTCACCTTGCCGGTCACCGCGCTGAGCGTGGCGGGCAGCGCGGTGGCGAAGAAGCCGACCTTGACCGGGCCGTTCGACTTGGCGTCGCCCTGGTGGATGTGGCCCGCGGTCGGGGCGCCGATGTTCTTCCATTTGATGCCGAACGACACCTGGTTGCCCTGGATCCTGATGACCTGGACGGCCTTGCCGTCCGGATCACCGACCTTTGGCCCGCCTGGCACCGGAATCTCGTTCTTGCCGGAGAGCTCGGCGGCGAGGAAGACCGGGGCCCCGCTGGTGTCCGCCGGGCCCGGTGCGGGCGCCGGGTGGTCGTCGTGCGCGAACGCGATGCCGGTGCCTGCGGCGATACCGAGCGAGACGGCGACAGCGGAGAGCAGGATCTTGCGCATGGGTTACCTCTTCGGAGAGCGGGGCGCCGCGCCGTTCGCGGTGCCCGACGCCCCTTCACACGGAGCGTTTCCTTGAACGGTTCAACTCTTCGCGAGAATCTTTTCGAGGCGACTTGTCGCTAAAGCCCTGCTGCTCAAGGGCACGGGCCGTCGTGTTGGATGACCATATGTCGAAGAAGACCCTGGGGACGCTGCTCGCCTTGGAAGTGGCGGTCATCGTCGCGGTGTTCCTGCTCAGGGGCTTCCCGGGGCTCGATCTCGAGGTGTACGTCGGCGGCGCGCGCAAGCTCGCGGAAAGCGGCACGCCGTACGAGGGCATGGTCGTGACCACGCAGAACATCTCGCTGCCGTTCACCTACACGCCGTTCGCCGCCGTGCTGTTCCTCGCCGGGACGATCGCGCCGGTGAAGGCCGTGCTGGTGGTGCTGAACGTGCTCTCGCTGCTCGGTCTCGGCGTGGTGGCGTTCCTCTGCCTGGTCAAGACCGGAGTGACCCGGCGTACCGCGGCCTACGTGTCGGTCGCCGTCCAGCTGAGCGCGACGCTGGTCGAGCCGGTGCTGGCGACGCTCAACTACGGTCAGATCAACATCCTGCTGATGCTCGCCGTGGTCGTCGACGTGCTGGTCCCATGGCGGCGCTGGCCGCGCGGCGTGCTGGTCGGCCTGGTCGCCGCGATCAAGCTGACGCCGCTGGTGTTCTGCCTGTTCTTCTTGCTGCGCAAGGATTACCGCTCGCTGGGACGCTGCGTCGGCACGTTCGCGGGCGTGGCCGCGGTGATGTGGGCGGTGCTGCCGTCGGCTTCGGAGCGGTTCTGGCTGCACCTGATGCTGGCGACCAGCCGGATCGGTGATCTCTGGTACGTCGGCAACCAGTCGTTCCGCGGCGTGCTCGCGCGTGCCGGGTACTCGGGCTCGCTGCTGTGGGTGCTCGGGGTGCTGGTGCTGCTCGCGCTGACGGTCTTCGCGATCAGGGCGGCGCTGCGTGCCGGGCAGGTGCCGCTGGCACTGGTCGCGTGCGCGGTCGGCGGACTGCTCGTCTCGCCGGTTTCGTGGACGCACCACTGGGTCTGGTGCGCGCCCGCGGTGGTGCTGCTGGGTGCGCTCGGCTTGCGGTGGCGGGAGTCGGACCGCTTGCTGGGCAACGGTTTGCTGGTGTTCGCCGGGCTGAGCGCCCTGCTGTTCGTCAGCTATCTGCCGTGGCTGATGCCGTTCCCCGCGCTGACCGTCGGCGCGCGGACCGGGGCCGAGGCGTACACCATCGCCGGCGTGCTGATGCTCGCCACGATCTGGTGGGCATCAGCACGCCGATCCGGGTCAGCTCAGCTTGTCGACCACGAACTCGATGCTCTGGGTGAGCAGCGTGATGTCGTCAGGGTCGATGGCCGGGAACAGGCCGACGCGTAGCTGGTTGCGGCCCAGCTTGCGGTACGGCTCGGTGTCGACGATCCCGTTGGCGCGCAACACCTTCGCCACGGCGGAGGCGTCGACCTCGTCGGCGAAGTCGATCGTGCCGACGACCTGCGAGCGCAGTGCCGGGTCGGCCACGAACGGCGTGGTGTAGCTGGTCTTCTCGGCCCATTCGTAGAGGCGGCTCGAGGAGTCCTTGGTGCGCGCGGTGGTCCACTCGAGCCCGCCGTTGCCGAGCATCCACTCGATCTGGTCGGCCAGCATGAACAGCGTCGCCACCGCGGGGGTGTTGTACGTCTGGTCCTTGCGCGAGTTGTCGAGCGCGGTGGTCAGCGAGAGGAACTCGGGGATCCAGCGGTCGCTCGCGCCGATCTCGCCGATGCGCTCGACCGCGGCGGGCGAGGCCAGCGCGATCCAGAGGCCGCCGTCGGAGGCGAACGACTTCTGCGGCGCGAAGTAGTAGACGTCGAAGTCCTCGGCCTTGACGGGCAGGCCGCCCGCGCCACTGGTCGCGTCGATCGCGACGAGCGCGCCTTCGCTGCCCTCGGGGCGCTTGACCGGCACCGCGACACCGGTCGAGGTCTCGTTGTGTGCCCAGCCGACCAGGTCGGCGCCGGACTGGTAGGCGATCTCCGGCGCGGTGCCGGGGTCGGACTTGACGACGATCGGGTCGGCGAGGAACGGGGCGCCCTTGGTCACCGTGGCGAACTTCGACGAGAACTCGCCGTAGGTGAAGTGCTGCGACCGCTCCTTGATCAGCCCGAAGGCCGCGGCGTCCCAGAATGCGGTCGTCCCGCCGTTGCCGAGGATGACCTCGTAGCCGTCGGGCAGCCCGAACAGCTCGGTCAGCCCGGCGCGGACGCGGCCGACGAGCGACTTCACCGGCTTCTGGCGATGGGACGTGCCGAGGTACTCCGCCCCGGATTTCGCCAGGTTGGCCAGTTGCGACTCGCGGACCTTGGAGGGTCCGCAGCCGAACCGTCCGTCGGCAGGCTTGAGTTCTGCGGGGATGGTCACCTCAGCTGCATCGGTCATGCAGGCAGTCTCTCAGGCCCCGTCCACCCGGTTTCGCTCCGCCCGGCCCACGCTCACGATGTGAGATTCCCCCGCCCCCGCAACTCCCCATCCCCCGCCACTCCCAGGGGGCCGGCCCCACGTCCAGCTTATCGAAGCCCGCGCCGCGAACCCGGCCGGAAGCCGAGTTGTCCACAGGGGCGACCAACTGTGGATTGCCGACATAAGACCAGGTCAGAGCGGGTTCTTCGGGTGCTTCGAGCGTAGTCGCGCCAGGCCGTGACCGATCCCGTTTTGGCTGGGCTTGGCAGGCGAAAGCTGGCCCTCGTCGACGCGTGAGTAGGCGCTTCTGAGCACACAAACGCCACTCTTGTAACGCTGAGCGGCACAAGCCCCGCTCGTTCCATCGAAACAAGGACAAAAGGGACGAATCCCCAAGGGTGGCCAGCTTGGGACTTCACAAGGGCCACCCTTGAAACACCAGGCGTGACAAAGGCGCCCCTTGGAACCTCGGCGCCCGGCCGGGCTCTCGGAGCGAAGGAATGAACGCCTCGTTCACAACGCGCAAGGTTGTGAACGAGGCGTTCACAACCCCAAGCAACCCGAGGCGACCCCAAGCAACCCGAGGCAACCCCAGGCAACCCGAGGCGACCCAGACCTCAGGCCCGCCAGCCGTCGGGGTCGACGCCGCCCGGGATCGGGGCGTCGGGGGCGTAGGGGGTGCGCGAGAAGATGAACGTGGCCAGGTCCAGGCTCCGCGCGACCCCAGAAGCATCCCGGCCGACGGTGAGCGTCTCGCCCGCGTAGTAGCCGTCGAGGCCCAGCCAGACGTCGTCGGACACCGGCCGGAACCGCGAGGCGCGCCCGGAGCCCTCGGCGGGCGCGAGGCTGAAGTTGCCGTCGGGCAGCATGCGCAGGTGGTAGGCCGTCGGACCCCAGTGCCACAACCCTGTCAGAGCCAAAGCGGAAGAGTCCACGATGGACGGGACCCACTCGGCGGGGAAGCGGGGCTCGTGCTCCTCAGTGAGGTTGATCAGGTCGATCGCGAGCTGGACCAGCGCCACCCCGGCGGTCGAGTTCGCCATGACCAGCGCGCCGGTCTGGGTCGCCGGGTCGATCAGTGAGCAGGCCAGGAAGCCCGGCATCGAGCCGGTGTGCCCGGCCAGCGCCCGCCCCTGCGTGCGCACGAGCTGCATGCCCAGGCCGTAGCCGGACGTCCAGACGTCGCCGTCGTCGACCGTGACCATGTCGCGCATCTCGGCGACCGTCTCGGGACGCAGCACGCCGCCGGTGTGCCCGCCGACGAACGTGGTCCAGCGGGCGAGATCGTTGATGGTCGACCACAGCTGACCGGCGGGCGCCATCGCGCCCGCGTCGTGCGACGGCTCGGGGAGCACGACGTCCGCGAACGGGTGCACGGCCAGTCCCGGCGCGAACGGCGCGGCAGGCTCGGGCGTCGTGCGGGTCATGCCGAGCGGCGTGAGGATCTCGTCGCGGACCGCGTCGAACCAGCCGGTGCCGCGGTGGCGCGCGATGACCTCGCCGAGCACGCCGTAGCCGACGTTCGAGTAGTGGAAGCGGGCGCCGGGGCGGTGCTTCAGCGAGTCGGTCGCGAGACTCGTCTCGAGCGCCTTCCAGTCGTCGCCGACCGTGCGTTCCCACCACAGGCCCGGCGACTCCGCCGTGAGCCCCGCCGTGTGCGAGAGCAGCTGGCCGATCGTCGACGCGCCGAACGACGTGCCCGCGACGTGCTTGTCGAGCGGGTCGTTGAGGTCGAGCTTGCCCTCGTCACGCAGGCGCATCACGACCGCGGCCACGATGGACTTGGTGATCGAGCCGAGCCGGTACTGCGTGTCGTCGCCCGGCGTCTGGCCGTCGACCCGCCCGCGCGCGCCTGACCAGGCGATTTCCCCATCGCGGACGACGGCGGCGACCAGTGAGGGGACCCGGCGCGTCGCCTGCTCGGTGGCGATCCGGCGAAGCAGCGCTAGCTCGGTGGTAGGCAGCATGGCGGTCATTCTGTCGTGCGCCGCCGCGCCGCGCTCAGAGAACCCCCGCGTTCATCGCGGCCATCACCGCGGCGGTCCGGTCGGACACGTCGAGTTTCGCGAAAACCCGCAGCAGGTGGGTTTTCACCGTCGCCTCGCTGATGTGCAGCGCCCGCCCGATGTCGGCGTTCGTGCTGCCCTTCGACACCAGCCGCAGCACCTCGATCTCCCGCGCGGACAACGACTGCGCCGCCGGGTTGCGCACCCGGTTGACCAGCTTGCCCGCCACCGACGGCGCCAGCACGGTCTCGCCCCGCGACGCCGCGCGGATCGCGTCCGCGAGCTCCGTGCGCGACGCGTCCTTCAGCAGGTACCCCGCCGCGCCCGCCTCGACCGCGCGCAGGATGTCGGCGTCGCTCTCGTAAGTCGTCAGCACCACGACCCGCTGGGACGGGGACTCGGCCAGTATCTCGCGGGTCGCCCCGACGCCGTCGAGACCGGGCATGCGCAGGTCCATCAGGATCACGTCCGGCTGTTTGACCCTGGTCAACGCCACTGCTTCGTCACCGGAGCCCGCCTCGCCGACCACGGTCAGGTCCGGCTCGGCCTCCAGCATCCCGCGCAGCCCCTCGCGCACGACCGGGTGGTCGTCCACCAGCATCACGGTGATCACGCCGGTACCTCCAGTGTCACGGTCGTCCCTTCCGAACGTCCACTTTGGATCGTCAGTGACCCGCCGACCTGCTCCGCCCGCGCCCGCATCCCGCGCAGCCCGAACCCTTCCGACGGCTCGGCGGTGTCGAACCCGGCGCCGTCGTCGATCACCATAAGCCGCACGACGCCGCCGGAGGCGGCCAGCCGGAGTTCCACTGTGGACGCGGCGGCGTGCTTGACGATGTTGGTCAACGCCTCCTGCGCCGCGCGCAGCACGACCACCTCGGCGGCCGTGCCGAGCGGCGGCAGCGGCGAGATCACGCAGTTCACCCGCAGCGCCGACTCCTCGCCGAGCCGCTCGGCCTGCCGCCGGATCGCGTCTTCGAGCGTGCCGGCGGCGAGCGCGGACGGGGTCAGCGCGGCGACCATCGCCCGCGCCTCGGCGAGGTTCTCCCGCGCGGTCCGCGCCGCCAGCGCCAGGTGCCGCTTCGCCGCGGCCGCGTCGGTGTCCATTTCGGACTCGATGGCCTGGGTGAGCGTCACGATGCTGGTGAAGCCCTGCGCGAGCGTGTCGTGGATCTCCCGCGCCAGCCGTTCGCGTTCCGCTGCCGTGCCCGCTTCACGGGACAGCCGCGCGACCTCCGCCTGGCTGGCTTCGAGCTTCTCGATCAGCTCGGCGCGTTCCTTGCTCTGCTCGATGACCTTGGTGATCCAGCGGCCGATGAACACGCCGAACACGATCATCAGCGCGCTCATCGGCAGCAGCGTCCCGAGCGCCGGGTCGCCGAAACCGTTGTGCACCACCACCGACACCACCGGGGTGAGCACCAGCAGCCCGGTCAGCGCCGACGCCATCCCGACCGGCTGCGTCATGAACGCCATCGGGCAGATCGCGAACAACGCGTAGCCGGTCGCCGAGCAGGAGACCACCGCGATCAGGAACAGCACCAGCACGATGACGCCGAACAGGTAGCCCTTCCCTTTGGGCTCGTGGTCGCGCACCGACCGCCTGCCCAGCAGCACGTAGGCCACCACGATGCCGGTCAACGCCGCCGAGCTGACCAGCTTGGCGGCGTCGGTGGCATCGTTGATCAGGATCAGCGCGATGGTGGCCAGGTACGCGACCGCGAAGTAGATCTCCCAGATCCAGTACCAGCGGTCCCAGATGTCTACCGGCCGTTGTTCGTCCACCGGAAGGTCAGCCTCGCCAGCAGCAGCCCGGCGACGACCCAGATGCCAAGCACCAATGCGATCCGGGGAAGTTCCCATGAGCCAGCCATTTCGTTGATGACAGCGCTGTCCGGCAGGAACACCGACCGGAAGCCCTGGCAGATCCATTTCACCGGGAAGAACGACGCGATGTCGACCATAACCTTCGGCAGATGCGTGATCGGCGTGACGAACACGCCCGACACGAACTGCAGCGAGATGAAGACCAGGTTCATCACCGCGACCGCGCCGCTGACCGACTTGACCAGCGAGCCGATGGTGATGCCGAGGAGTGTGCAGGTGGTGATGCCGAGCAGGAACACCCAGACCAGCGTGAGCCATTTCGCCGGGTCCGTCGGCAGCGTCAGGTCGAACAGCAGGGTGCCGACCACGATCATCAGCACCGCCTGCGCCAGGCTCGACACCGCGACCAGCACGATCTTGCCGATGAAGAACGAGGCGGCCGGCATCGGCGTGCCGCGCAGGCGTTTCAGCGTGCCGTCCTCACGGTCGCCCGCCAGCCCGATCCCGATGCTGTTGAACGAGGTCGAGATGATGCCGGAGCCGATCATGCCCGCGGCGAGGACCGTGCCGGAGGTGACCCCGCCGGGGATGTCGCCGCCCAGCATCGAGCCGAGCAGGATCATGATGAACGCGGGCATGGCGAAGGTGAAGACGACCTGTTCCTTGTGGCGGAAGAACTCCTTGAGCTCCGCGCCGCCCCGGATCAGCCCGACGGTGAGGGTGCCGGGCAGTGCCAGCGTGGTCATGCGCGTTCTCCGATCAGATCGAGGTAGATGTCCTCCAGGCTGGGCCGGGTGACGGTGAGTTCGGCCAGCTCCCTACCCCCAGCAGAGAGCTGATTGATGAGCTTGGTGGGGAAGTTCGTGTGCTCCGAGTGCGGGACGCCCGCTTCGACCCAGCTCACGACGGCTTCGGCCTTCTCGCGTCCGCCCAGGTTCTGCGGGGTGCCTTCGGCGACGATCCGGCCGCGGGCGATGACCGCCACCCGGTCGGCCAGCGCTTCGGCCTCGTCGAGGTAGTGGGTGGTGAGCAGGATCGTGGTGCCCTCCGCGGCGAGCCCGGAGATGAGCCCCCAGAACTGGCGGCGCGCTTCGGGGTCGAACCCGGTGGTCGGCTCGTCGAGGAAGAGCAGCTCCGGGCGCCCGATGATGCCGAGCGCGACGTCGACGCGCCTGCGCTGCCCGCCGGAGAGCGTTTTGACGCGGCTTTTGGCCTTCGCGGTCAGCCCGACCTTCTCGATCACCTCGTCGGGGTCACGCGCGTCGCCGTAGTACCTGGCGAAGTGCCGGACGGTCTCGGCGACCGTGAGCTCGGCGGCGTCGTTGGCCGTCTGGAGCACGATGCCGAGCTTGGCGCGCCAGGCGCGGCCCGCCTTGCGGGGATCCTCGCCGAGCACGAGCGCGTCACCCGCGGTGCGGTCACGGTGGCCTTCGAGTATCTCGACCGTGGTCGTCTTGCCCGCGCCGTTGGGCCCGAGCAGCGCGAACACCTCGCCGCGGTGGATGTCGAGATCCAGGCCGTCCACCGCGACGTGGCCGGGATACTCCTTGCGCAGTCCGCGCACTGTCACTGCTGCTGTCATGGGACAAGCTTCCGTCGCGGGAGCACCTTTACGGGACGACTGCGCGGTTGAACCTGGTTGTCAACCGAACGGTGGACATCAGACCCTGGTCGCACGCGCGGTCCTCCTTTCGAAGGACGCACCCTCGACGTGGCGTGCTTACCGTTGTCAGGCATGGGGGCGGCGCTGAAACGCGGTGAGCAGAACGAACTCGCGGCGATGCTGACCAAAGGGCCGGTGGAGGTGCTCGACTTCTTCCTGCCGCTCTGGGTGGGTAGTCAGCTCGGCGCGTCGGCGGGAGAGGTCGGCGCGCTGACGGCGCTGGAGACGCTCGTGTCGTTCCTGGTCCGGCCGCTCGCCGGGCACTTGGCCGATCGGCACGACCGGGGACGCGTCGCCGCCGTCGGGGCGGTCCTTTATGGACTGTCCTTTGTGGGCTACGCGGCGGCGCCGGGGATCGGGCTCGCGTACGTGGCGGCCGTGCTCGGGGGCGCGGGTGGCGCGTTGTTCTGGGTGGCGCTGCGGGCCCGTGTCGGCGAAGGGCTGCTGGATGACAGCGGTGCGTTCAGCAAGCTCTTCGCCGCCGAGGGCGGCGGCACCTGGATCGCGTTCGTCGCGGCGATGATCCTGATCAAGTACATCGATTATCGCGGGGTGTTCTGGCTGAGTGCCATCGCGTGCCTGGCCGCGGCCGTGGTGATGCTGCTCAGGATCGGTGAGAACCAGGTCGTCGAAAACGCGCCGAAGCTGCGCCAGCTGGGGAAACGGCTGCGGCCGATGCTGGTGCTGGTCGCGATCACCGCGATGGTCGAGGCCGGGATCGCGCTGCTGCTCCTGATGCATCTGCAGCGCGGTCATCAGCTGAACCTGGGCCAGATCGCGGCCGTGTTCCTGCCGGGATTCATCGTCTACAGCCTGCTCCCGGACGTGCTGCACAAGGTCGTGCGCCGGATCGGCCGTCCGCTCATGCTCTCGCTGGCCATGCTCGTCAGCACGGCGTTCGCGCTCGGGCTCTCGTTCGCGCCGGATCCGAAGGTGATCACCGTGCTGTGGATCCTGTCGGCGGCCGCGTTCGCCGCGGCGATGCCGGTCGAGCAGGCGATCGTAACCGAGGCGGCGGGGCTCAGCCTGGGGCGCGCGATGGGCGTCTACGAGAGCGCGACGTTACTCGGAGCGACGATCGGGACGTTCGCGGCGGGCCAGCTTTACGACACGGGCGGTGGCTGGCGGGTCGCCTGCTGGGGTGCTGCGGGCGTGCTTTTGCTCGGATCGATCTTGGTTTCCGGCGCGATTCGGCGTGTCGGGGTTGCGAAGTTTCCCGTGGAACATTCGAAAACCCCGGAAAACTCGGAAAATCCAGGTCAAGGCATGCCTGAAGACGGCGCGAAATCGGCCAACGAGGTGAAACCGGGGACGAACAACCAGGCGAAGGATGCGTAGCTGTTGACAACTTGTCTAACATGACAGGATGTCTCATACGTGGGTGACGGCCAGCGACGGCGTGCGTCTTTCGGTCCGCGTGACGGGCCCGGATGACGCACCCACAGTGATCTGTGTGCACGGTTATCCGGACAACGGCTCACTGTGGGACGGGGTGGTGGCCGAGCTGTCCAGCCGGTACCGCGTGGTCGTGTACGACGTGCGCGGCGCGGGTCTGTCGGACAAGCCGCGAGGTCGCAAGTCCTACAAGTTGGACCAGCTGTCCCGAGACCTCTTCGCCGTCGCCGACGCGGTCGTCCCGGCCGGCCGGTTCCACCTGCTCGCGCACGACTGGGGGTCGATCCAGGGCTGGCACGCGGTCACCGGCGGCGACCCGCGGATCGCGTCGTACACCTCGATCTCGGGACCGGACCTGGACTACGTCGGCGCCTGGTTCCGTGACCAGCTGCGGCGGCCGACGCCGAAGCGGCTGTGGCACGCGCTGAACCAGTTCGCGCACTCGACCTACATCCTGTTCTTCCACATTCCCTTGGTGCCACAGCTTTTCTGGCGGCTCGGGATCATGCGCAAGCTGTTCCAGCTCGCCGAGCCGGAGCTGGCCGACCCCGAGGTTTCGGACGGCGTGCACGGGATCAAGCTGTACCGCGCCAACATCTTCACGCGGCTCGGGCGGCCGAAGCCGAAGCAGGTCCACATCCCCGTGCAGGTGCTCGCGCCGACCGGTGACCCGTACGTGTCGACCCCGATGCAGACCGAAATCGCCAAGTGGGTGCCCGACCTGCGGATCCGGCGGGTGGTCGGGAGGCACTGGATCGCCCGCTCCAAGCCGAGGGTCATCGCGGACGCGGCCGCGGAGCTGGTCGACTTCGTCGAAGGCGGCGAGGAGCCGCGCGCACTGCGCCGCGCGAAGGTCAGCCGCCGGAAGAAGTTCGCCGACCAGCTGGTGGTGATCACCGGTGGCGGCAGCGGTATCGGCAGGGCGACCGCGCTGGCGTTCGCGGACGAGGGTGCCGACGTCGTCATCACCGACATCAACTCGGACGGCGCGGCGGAGACCGTGAAGCTGTTGCGCGCCAAGGGTGTCACGGCTGCCGAGTACACAGTGGACTCCTCGGACGCCGAGGCCATGGGGCAGTTCGCGAAGCAGGTTCGTGACGACCACGGTGTGCCGGACATCGTCATCAACAACGCGGGCATCGGGGTGTCCGGGCCGTTCCTCGACACCTCGGTCGCGGACTGGGAGCGCGTGATCGACGTCAACCTGTGGGGCGTGATCCATGGCTGCCGGGTGTTCGCCGAGCAGATGCGCGAACGCGGCGAGGGCGGGCAGATCGTCAACCTCGCCTCGGCGGCGGCGTACCTGCCGTCGAAGATCCTTTCCGCTTACGCCACCACGAAATCCGCCGTGCTGACGCTGAGCGTCTGCCTGCGCGCCGAGCTCGCGGCCGACCACATCGGCGTCACCGCGGTCTGTCCCGGCATCGTGGCCACGAACATCACGAACACGACGCGTTTCGTCGGCGTCAACCCGGACGAGGAGCACCGGCGCCGGAAGGCGAGCACCGGCCTGTACGCGCGGCGCGGCTTCGGGCCGGACAAGGTCGCGCGGGACATCCTCAAGGCCGTCGCCAAGGACAAGGCGATCGCGCCGTCGACACCGGAGGCCAAGGGCGCGCTGCTGCTGTCCCGGCTCACCCCCGGCCTGCTGCGCGCGGCGGCCAAGCTGGACGTCACCCCGTGACACGCAAGCCCCGCCGCATGACCCCGCAGGCACGCCGCGACGACCTGATCGCCGCGGCGCTCGACCTGTTCTCCAGCCGTGCGCCCGAGCTGGTCACGGTCGACGACATCGTCTCGCGCGCGGACGTCTCACGGCCGCTGTTCTACCGGTACTTCTCCAGCCTGCGCGAGCTGCAGATCGAAGCACTGCGCACGGTCACGGACGGCCTGATCGACGGTCTCGCGCACCTCGACGACGGCCCGCCGCTGGACCGGCTGCGCGCGGCCGTGCGCGGCCTGATCTCGGTCGCGGGCAACTACCGCGCCGGCTACATCGCGCTGCTGCGCGGCGGTTCGGTCATCGCGACCTCGGAGACCGACGCGGTGGTCGACCAGGTCCGCGACCGCGCGGTCGAGCTGATCCTCGAGGCGATCGAGATCGACGAACCCACCCCGCTGCTCCTGCTCACGCTGCGCTGCTGGACGGCCGTGGTCGAGGGCACCCTGCTCGCCTGGCTCCAGGAAGGCAAGCTCCCCCGCGAAGGCCTCGACGAATGGCTGGTCGACCAGCTGGTCGCGATGATGGCCGTCACCCAGGCCCGCCTGGCCACCACCCCCTGACGAAAGCCCGAAAGCCACTTTCGGCAGGTCTTATCTGACGAAAGTGGCTTTCGGGCTTTAACGAGGCTCAGGCGTGGGGGACCATGTCCCAGCCCTCGACGTCCTCGGGACGGCGCGGGCCGGGGCCGACGTACTTGGCCGACGGGCGCACCAGGCGCCCGGTCCGCTTCTGCTCCAGGATGTGCGCCGCCCAGCCCGCGGTACGAGCTGACGAGAACATCGCGGGCATCATGTGCGGCGGGACCTCGGCGAAGTCGAGGATGACCGCGGCCCAGAACTCGACGTTCGTCTCGATCGGGTGATCGGGGCGACGCTCACGCAGCTCCGCCAGCGCGGCCTGCTCCAGCGCGGCGGCCGCTTCGTAGCGGGTCGCGCCCAGCTCGCGGCAGGTGCGGCGCAGCACGCGCGCACGCGGGTCCTCCGCGCGGTAGACGCGGTGGCCGAAGCCCATCAGGCGGTCCTTGCGGTCGAGGATGCCCTTGACCAGACCAGCGGCGTCACCGGTCCGCTCGACCTCTTCGATCATCGGCAGCACGCGCGCCGGCGCGCCGCCGTGCAGCGGCCCCGACATGGCGCCGATCGCGCCCGACATGGCCGCCGCGACGTCCGCACCGGTCGAGGCGATGACGCGGGCGGTGAACGTCGACGCATTCAGGCCGTGCTCGGCGGCCGACACCCAGTAGGCGTCGATGGCCTTGACGTGGGCCGGGTCCGGCTCGCCACGCCAGCGGATCATGAACCGCTCGGTGATCGAGTGGGCCTCGTCGACCCGCGACTGCGGCACCGCGGGCTGGCCGATGCCGCGCGCGGACTGCGCGACGTAGGACAGCGCCATGACCGAGGCGCGCGCGAGCTGGTCGCGGGCCTCCTCGTCGGTGATGTCGAGCAGGGGGCGGTAGCCCCAGATGGGCGCCAGCATGGCGAGCGCGGCCTGCACGTCGACCCGCACGTCACCGGTGTGCACCGGCAGCGGGAAGGGTTCGGCGGGCGGCAGGCCGTGGCCGAACCGGCTGTCCACCAGCAGGCCCCAGACATCCCCGAAGCTCACCTTGCCGGCGAGGTCTTCGATGTCGACACCGCGGTAGCGCAGCGCGCCACCATCACGGTCGGGCTCGGCGATCTCGGTGCGGAAGGCGATGACCCCTTCGAGACCTGGACGGAATCCGTCGTCGACCTCGTCTGTGGACGCGGTCTTCGTAGATACGGGCGCTGACGTAGTCACTATCCGTTGACCTTTCAATGCGCGTTCCCCGGCTTTTGTATCCCACGCTGACGGGCTACACGCAAAGCGCGCCTCATCGCACGGTTTGGAGCAACCTTGCTCCTCGAACCGGCCGGTAGCAATCAAAAGAATGGGTGGTTTGTGTCACGATTACGAGAACGATTCAGTCCAGGCGGCGTGTGACACGTAAATCCTGTGTTTCATCCAGGGGCGCGCCGCCCCGGCGGGTGATACACATGCGCCATGCATCTGAGCCCTCAGGAGCGGGACAAGTTGCTCGTCCACGTCGCCGCCGACGTCGCACGCAAGCGGCTGGAACGCGGGGTGCTGCTCAACTATCCGGAGTCGGTCGCGCTGATCACCGACCACGTGCTCGAGGGTGCCCGCGACGGCCGCACGGTCAGCGAGCTCGTCGCCAGTGGCCGTAGCGTGCTCTCTCGTGCGCAGGTGCAGTCGGGGATCCCCGAAATGATCGATTCGGTGCAGGTCGAGGCCACTTTCCCGGACGGCACCAAGCTCGTCACCGTGCATGACCCGATCGTCTAGGAGCGAGCAGGCGATGCGCCCAGGAGAGATCATTCCCGGCGACGAGCCGGTCGAGCTGAACCCCGGCCGTGCCAGGGTGCGGCTGCTCGTGCGCAACCTCGGCGACCGGCCGGTGCAGGTCGGTTCGCATTTCCACTTCGCGTCGGTCAACCCCGGCCTCGACTTCGACCGCGACGCCGCGCGCGGGCACCGGCTCGACGTGCCCGCGGGCACCTCGGTCAGGTTCGAGCCGGGCGTCGAACGCGAAGTCGACCTTGTTCCGCTGGCCGGGAGCCGGAAGGTTCCGGGGTTGCGTAGGGAGCCGTCTTGACGCATATCGACCGCGAGCGCTACGTCGAGCTGTTCGGCCCGACGGTCGGCGACCGGATCCGCCTGGCCGACACCGATCTGCTGATCGAGGTCACCGAGGATCGCAGCATGGGCGCGGGCAGCGGTGACGAGGTGCTCTTCGGCGGCGGCAAGGTCATCCGCGAGTCGATGGGCCAGGGCATGGCCACCCGCGCGGAAGGTGCGCCGGACCTGGTCATCACCGGCGTGGTGATCCTGGACCACTGGGGCATCGTCAAGGCCGACGTCGGTGTCCGCGACGGGCGCATCATCGGCATCGGCAAGGCGGGCAACCCGGACACCATGGACGGTGTCGACCCGGCGCTGGTGATCGGGCCGTCGACGGAGATCCTGTCCGGCAACGGGAAGATCCTCACCGCGGGCGGAATCGACTGTCATGTCCACTTCATCTGCCCGCAGCTGGTGGACACCGCGCTGGCGTCCGGGCTGACGACACTGGTCGGCGGCGGCACCGGTCCCAACGAGGGCACCAAGGCCACCACGATCACGCCCGGCGCCTGGAACCTCGGCCGGATGCTGCAGGCGATGGACGCGTACCCGATCAACGTCTTGTTGCTGGGCAAGGGAAACACCGTCCGCCACGAAGCGCTGCGTGAGCAGCTGGCCGCCGGGGCCGGCGGGTTCAAGCTGCACGAGGACTGGGGCACGACCCCGGCTGCGATCGACGCCTGCCTGACCGTGGCCGACGAGTCCGGTGTCCAGGTCGCCATCCACACCGACACGCTCAACGAAGCCGGGTTCCTGGAGTCCACTGTGGACGCCATCGCCGGCCGCTCGATCAACGCGTACCACACCGAAGGCGCGGGCGGCGGGCACGCGCCGGACATCATCCGGGTCGCCGGGCTGGCGAACGTGCTGCCGTCGTCGACGAATCCGACGCGCCCGCACACGGCCAACACCCTCGACGAGCACCTCGACATGCTCGTGGTGTGCCATCACCTGAACCCGTCCGTGCCGGAGGATCTGGCGTTCGCGGAGAGCCGGATCCGGCCGACCACGATCGCGGCCGAGGACGTGCTGCACGACATCGGCGCGATCTCGATGATGAGCTCCGACTCGCAGGCGATGGGCCGCATCGGCGAGGTCATCATCAGGACCTGGCAGACCGCGCACGTGATGAAACGCCGGCGCGGCGCGCTGCCCGGCGACGACAGGGCCGACAACCTGCGTGCCCGCCGCTACGTCGCGAAGTACACGATCAACCCGGCCGTCGCGCACGGCATGGAGGCCGAGATCGGCTCGGTCGAGATCGGCAAGCTCGCGGATCTCGTGCTGTGGGAGCCCAAGTTCTTCGGCGTGCGCCCGCATGTGGTGCTCAAGGGCGGGTTCATCGCGTGGGCCGCGATGGGTGACGCGAACGCGTCCATCCCGACCCCGCAGCCGGTGCTGGCGCGGCCGATGTTCGGCGCCTCGCCCGTGGTGGCGGCGGCCTCGTCGCTGCATTTCGTGGCGCCGGAAGCCGTCGATTCCGGTGTCCGGGAACGGTTCGGCATCACGCGGCCGCTGGTGCCGGTGTCGAACATGCGGCGGCGCACCAAGGCGGACATGGTGCTCAACGACGCGCTGCCGGACATCAGGGTCGAGCCGGACAGCTTCGCCGTGCACGTCGACGGTGAGCTGATCGAGCCTCAGCCGGTGACGGAATTGCCGATGGCCCAACGGTATTTCCTGTTCTGATGGACCTGTCAGCGCTGATCTTGGCCGACTCCCGGTTTCCCGGTGGCGGCCACGTCCACTCCGGCGGCTTGGAAGAGGCCGTCGCACGCCGCTTGATCGTCGATGTCCGGGATTTAGCAGGCTTTATCTCGGGCCGTTTGCGTACGGCCGGATCTCTCGCCGCCGTTTTCGCGGCGGCAGCGGCACATGCGGCGGCGCGTGGTGTCCAAAGTGGATATTGGAAGCGGCTCGACGCGGAGCTGGACGCGCGGACGCCGTCCTTGGCGCAGCGGGAAGCGTCGCGCGCGCAGGGGCGCGGGACCGCGCGGGCTGGCAAGGCGGCGTGGCCGTCGCCGATGCTGAACGCGATGCTCGCCGAGACGCCGCGGCCGCATCACCCGATCATGCTGGGCGTACTGGTCGGCGTCGCGGGTGGTTCGCCGCTCGACGCGGCGACCGCCGTCGCGTACCTCGCGGTGAGCGGACCGGCTTCGGCCGCGGTTCGCTTGCTGGGCTTGGATCCTTTCGCCGTCAACGCCGCGGTGGCTCGTCTCGGCGTGCACGCGGTGGCGCTCGCCGCCGCCGCGTCGGCCGGGCTCGCGCCGTCCGATCTGCCTTCGCCGGGTTCGCCGGCGCTGGATCTGTTCGCCGAGGCACATGCCCGGCACCATCAGGAAGAGGTGCGTCTCTTTGCCAGCTGAGCACAGTCACGGCCACGGTCACGTCCACCCGGTCAACTTCGACCCGACTGCGGCGGAACCCGATCATTACGACGCCGCGCCGACGGCCGGGCGCGCGTACCGGATCGGCATCGGCGGCCCGGTCGGCAGCGGCAAGACCGCGCTGGTGGCCGCGCTGTGCCGCGCGCTGGGCGACGAGCTGAATCTCGCGGTCGTCACCAACGACATCTACACCACCGAGGACGCCGACTTCCTGCGCAAGGCGGGCGTGCTCGATGTAGAACGCATCGAGGCGGTGCAGACCGGCGCGTGCCCGCACACCGCGATCCGCGACGACATCACGGCCAACCTGGACGCGGTCGAGCGGCTCGAAGACCGGTTCCCCGGGCTGGATCTCGTGATCATCGAGAGCGGTGGCGACAACCTGACGGCCGTGTTCAGCCGCGGCCTGGCGGACTCGCAGGTGTTCGTGGTCGACGTCGCGGGCGGCGACAAGGTGCCGCGCAAGGGCGGCCCCGGTGTCACGACCGCGGATCTGCTGGTGATCAACAAGATCGACATCGCGCACCTGGTCGGCGCGGACATGGACGTCATGACCTCCGACGCCCACCGCATGCGCGGCTCGCTGCCGGTGATCACCCAGTCCCTTGTGGACACTCCCAACGCGCCCGCGGTGGCCGACTGGGTGCGTTCGCTGGTCAAGGCCGGGTGAAAGCGCACGCCCGCCTGGTCGCCTGCTTCTTGGACGGCCGGACGATCCTGCGTGAGCTGCGCTCGATGGCGCCGCTCACGCTGTTCCCCAAGCGAGGCACGGGCGCCACGGCCGTGGTCCACCTCGTCAGCTCGGCGACCGCTCCCTTGGGTGGCGACGAACTTCTTCTGAGCGTGCACGTCGGACCGGGCGCCTCGCTGCGCCTGTCCGGTGTCGCCGCGACGATCGCCTTGCCCGGCCTGCGAGGCGAGCCCAGTTCGTCCACTGTGGACATCACGGTCGACGCGGGCGGGTCGCTCGAATACCTGCCGGAGCCGACCGTCATCACGGCTCACGCTCGGCACAACGCCCTGCTGCGCGCCTCGCTCGCCGCCGACGCGTACCTGCACACCCGCGAGGTCCTGGTGCTCGGCCGGGCTTCGGAACGCCCAGGTCACCTGACGACGACGCAACACGTCACCCGCGCCGAAACCCCTGTGCTGCGCCAAACCCTGACCATCGGCTCGGACCTGGACGCCTCGCTCGCCCACCTGGCGGGTCGCCGGGTCCTCGCCACCGACCTGGTCGTCGGCGGCCCCGACCTCCCCGCCGCCTCGGGTGAGTGGTGGTCCCGCAGCCCCCTCGCCGCGGGCGGCACCCTCACCACCTCCCTGGCCCCCGATGCCGTCACAGCCCTCGCCCCCCTCGCCGCCTCCGAAACCCCGAAAGTGACTTTCGTCAGATAGGACCTGACGAACGTCACTTTCGGGGTATGGGACCTGACGAAAGTCACTTTCGGGGTTAGGCATGCCCCGAAAGTGACTTTGGGGCCTGGGGCTAGAACTTGGTGCCGAGCCATTCCATGGCGACCGGGCCGCCGACCGAGACGCCGCCGATGTGTTCGAGCAGGGGGTATTCGGTCCAGGTCACGTTGGCGCCCAAGGCCTTGTAGCGGGCGAGAAGGCCCTTGCCGACCGCGAGCGGGATCAGTTCGTCGAGCTGGGCGTGGTAGAGGAAGACCGGGGCCTTGGGCTTGATCGTGCCCGCGTAGTTCTCGGCGAGGCGCTTCTGCCAGCGGGGGTCGGAGACGATGTCGGGGTCGGTGACGAAGTCGCGGAGGCGGGAGAACGGGGCCGCCGCGCCGAGTGCGATCGTGCAGTAGTCCTTGATCTTCTCCACGGTCGCCTTGCCGCGTGAGTTCAGCACCGACGCGAACGGGACCTCGGGGTAGGCCGTCGCGAGGCCGAGCGCCGCGCCGAGCACCAGGCCGAAGGCCGGGCCGCCGTCGTTGGACTTCATGACCGCGTTGAGGTCGGCGGGCACGCCGCCGGTGGCGACGCCGACGACGTTCAGGTCGGGCGCGTAGCCGCCCTGCAGCTCGCCCGCGAAGGCCGCCGCCTGGCCGCCCTGCGAGTAACCGAAGACGCCCACAGGGCCGTCGGAAGAGAGCCCGGTGCCCGGGACTTTGTAAGCCGCGCGGGCGGCGTCGAGGACGGCGCGGCCTTCGGATTGGCCGACCGCGTAGGTGTGGGTGCCCGGCGTGCCAAGGCCTTCGTAGTCGGTGAGCACCACGGCCCAGCCCTTGTAGAGGGCCTGCGAGATGATCGCGACCTCGTTCTCGGTGCCGTTCTGCAGCTTGACCGAAGGCGCGCACTGGTCGCCGATGCCATGCGTGCCGACGGCGTACGTGATCAGCGGACGCGGGCCGCGGGTGTACGGGATCGACGGGACCAGCAGGATGCCGGAGACGGCGTTGGCCTTGCCGGTCGCCGAAGTCGACTGATAGAGCAGCTCCCACGCCTGGACCGGCGCGGGCACGATCGCGGTCACCCGATGCTGGTCGAGCAGGTCACCTGGGCTGGACGCCTGGGCGGCCGGCGTGGCCACCGCGCCCGTCAGTAGTAGGGCCAGTAGTGGAACCAGGACTCGACGAAGCACCGTTGCCTCCAGAGTGTGGTAACTATAGTTTTCACAATGTAAGCGCCCCGTGCGACGTCTGGCAATCCCCATTACCAGAATCTTGGAGGTTCGGTGGTCCGCTCCTATGGCGGCATCCCCCCGGAGCAGCGCAAGGCCGAGCGCCGCGAGCGGCTGCTGACGGCCGCGCTCGAGCTCTTCACCAGTGAGGGCTTCCAGCAGGCGAAGATCACCCACCTCTGCAAGCTGGCCGGTGTCTCGACGCGCAACTTCTACGAGGAGTTCGAGAACAAGGAGCAGGTGCTGCTCGTACTGCACGACAGCATCAACCGGCTCGCGCTGGAGCACGTCACCGCGACGCTCGCCGAGCTCACCGACACCGACGCCGTCGCCCGCATCGAGACGCTGCTCGACGTCTTCGTCGCGACGGTCACCGCGGATCCGCGCATGCCGAGGCTCAACTACGTCGAGGCCGTCGGGGTCAATCAGGAACTCGAGGCGCAGCACCAGGAATGGGTCGACCGCTGGGCGGACTTCATCGAAGCCGAAGCCCGCCACGCGGCCGAACACGGTCTCGCGCCGAAGCGGGACTACCGGCTGACGGCCATCGCGCTGGTCGGCGCGTTCACGGGCCTGCTGCGTGAGTGGCAGGCCCGCGAGCTACCGGTCGGCGACGTCACCGAAGAGCTGCGCGGCCTGATGCTGGCCGCGATCACCCGCACGCCCTCGTGAGCACGGGATAAAGCGGGCTTTACTTCGCGGGATAAAGCCCGCTTTATCCCCGGGAGTAAAGCGGGCTTTATCCCGGGGTTCGGTCAGGCGTTGGCCGAGGCCTTCGCGAAGGTGTTGTGCAGCACCGCGAGCAGCGCGTCGCGCACGGACAGCTTGTTCCGCGCGTCGAAGGCGATCACCGGCACGTCGTCGCTGACGGCCAGTGCCCAGCGCACGTCGTTGAGCTCGTGCGCCATCAGCCCGTCGAACCGGTTGATCCCGACGACGAACGGCAGGCCGGCCTTCTCGAAGTAGTCGACCGCCGGGTAGCAGTCGTCGAGGCGGCGGGTGTCGACGATGACCAGCGCGCCCAGCGCGCCGATCACGATGTCCTGCCACATGAAGCCGAAGCGGTCCTGGCCCGGCGTGCCGAACAGGTACAGCTTGACGTCGGAGTCGATGGTGATGCAGCCGAAGTCCAGCGCCACCGTGGTGGTGGTCTTCGACGGCACGTGCCCGGTCCGGTCGATGCCCGCCGCCACCGAGGTGATCGCCGCCTCCGTGGTGAGCGGCTTGATCTCGGAGATGGCGCCGACGGCCGTGGTCTTGCCGACCCCGAACCCGCCGGCGATGACGATCTTGACCGGAGTGGGCGGCTTGGCGCCCGCGTCGGGCTCAGCGTATGGCTTCGAGTCCACGAATGACCCTTTCGATCATGCCGAGGTCCTGGGCGAACTTCGTCGCGGGCCGCCGCAGCACCACGTAGCCGAGCGCGGCCAGATCGGCCACCAGCACCCGCGCCACGCCGATGTGCAGGCCGAGCAGCGCGCCGATCTCCGCCACCGATTTGGTGTTGCGGCACAGCGAGACGATCTCGCGCCGCTCGAAGGTGAGCTTCGGCTGCGAGGCCGCGCCGAGCCTGCTCGTCAGGACCTGGGCCTCGATTTCCAATGTGTGGTCGACCGGTTTCGTGCGACCAGAGGTGAGCAGATACGGGCGCAATGGCGAAACGTCCGGATCATCATCTCTCATCACTAGCTCCCGACGGTGTTTTTGAGCTCCTCGATAAGGCCTGGTGTGAGCACTTCGGTGGCCCGGTTCGCGAACATGGCCATCTCGTAGGCGATCGTGCCCAGGCTGGCCTGCTTGGTGGCCAGCACGCCCAGCGAACAGCCGATGCTGATCGTGCAGACCAGCAGGTAGCCGTGCTCCAGCTCGATGATGATCTTGTCGGGCCGTCCGAGCGGATGGCTCTCGGAGACGCCGTGCGCCAGCCCGAGCATCGCCGACGAGATGGCGGCCAGCCGGTCGGCGTTCGCCCGCTCCAGCTGGGACGACATGGCGATCAGCAGGCCGTCGGCCGACACGGCGATGGCCCCGATCGCGCCGGCGGTGTTCTGCGCGAAGCGGGTCACCAGCCAGTTGAAATTGCGCGCCTCGACGCTGACTCCGGTGGTCATTCCTTGCTCTCTTCTCTCTGTTCGGTATCCCGATCGGCCATGGCCAAGCCCGTGCTGAACGCGTCGAAGGCGGCGCGTTCGGCGTTGGGGTCCCGTTGGTGCCTTGGTGCTGTGGCGGCCACTCGTGCCGGCTGACGTCCGGCAGGCTGCTGGGCGAGCCCCGGCGCGAGCTGCGCGCCGGGCACCCGCCTGGTGAGTCCCGAGCGCGCCGCGGGCGGCGCGGCCGGGGCAGGTGGGGCGACCGGCTGGAACGGCGGTGGTTTCACCGGTTCCGGGGCCGGGGGTGGCGGCGGTGCGACCGGCTCCGGCGCCGGTGCGTTCGCCTTGGCGAAGCCCGATTCGTAGGCGTCGAAGGCGGATTTCGCCGCCTCGGGGTCGTGCTGTGCCTTCTTCTTCGCGGGCATGCTGACCAAAGTGGACTCGCCGACGCCGGGAAGCTGCGCACCGGCGACACGGCGGCGCAGCCCGCCCCTGACCTCGCCGGAGTCGGCCGACGGCACGGTGACGGGCGCGGCGACCGGAGCAGCGACCGGAGCAACGGGTGCCGCCACCACGACCGGTTCGAAGACCGGGGCGGGCGGTGGCACCGTCTCCGGCACGCGCACGGGCAGCTGCTCTGGCACCCGGGGCTCCTCCGCTTCCTGCTTGAACCAGCGGAAGTCCTCGAGCTCACCCGTGTCGCGCGGCGCCATCCCCGGCACCGCGAGCGCGGGCAGCCTGCCGGGCTCGTCGGCCGGTTCGGACTCCGGCCAGGCGGGCGGCGCCTGGAACTCGGCCGCCCGGTGCGCCAGCAGCGCGGGCGGGATGACCATCCGCGCCGTGATGCCGGTGCCGGGCGTCGGCACCAGCTCGACCGTCAGCCCGTGCCGCCGCGCGAGGCGGCCGACCACGAACAGGCCGAGCACACTGGTCGGCGCCAGCTCCAGCCGCTCGCGTTCGACGAGCCGCCGGTTCTCCTCGGCAAGCCGGTCGTCGGTCATGCCGATGCCCTGGTCGACGATCACGACCAGCAGCGAGCCGTCCGAGAGGAACTCGGTGTCGACGTCCACATAGGACTCCGGCGGCGAGAACGAGGTCGCGTTCTCCAGCAGCTCCGCGAAGATCAGCACGACATCGGAGCTGAACACCGACGCGAGCCGCACGTCGGCGACCACACCGAGCCGGACCCGCTGGTAGTCCTCGATCTCCGCGAGCGCCGAGCGCAGCGCGGTCGACAGCTCGGCGGGACCGGCGATCCTGGTCTCGTCACGCGTGCCCGAGACGACGAGCAGGTTCTCCGCGTTCCGCCGCAGGCGCGTCGACAGATGGTCGAGCCGGTACAGGCTTTCCAGCAGCCTGGGGTCCTGCTCGTTGCGCTCCAGCTCGTCGACCAGCGCCAGCTGCCTGCCGACGAGGTTCTGCGTGCGCTTCGCGACGTTGGCGAACATGAGGCTGACGTTGCGCCGGGTGAGCGCCTGGCGCTCGACCAGCTCGCCAGCGGTGGACTGCACCCGGTTGAACGCGGTCGCCAGCTTGCCCAGTTCGTCCTTTGAGGACACATCGATCGTGGCGAGCCGGGGCGCCTGCTCGTCGGCCGCCTCGGTGTCGGCGACGCGGACGAGCTCGGTTCCCGCGAGGTCGGCGACCGTCGTGGCGGCGGAGGTCAAGCGCCGCAGCGGATCCGCGATCGAGCGGCTGACCGCGATCGCGAGGAACGCGACCACCACCAGCAGCAGCGCGGCGCCGCCACCGATGAGCCAGGCCAGCCTCGTGGCGCTGCTCGCACGGCTGGTCGCCGCGTCGGTGATCTGCCTGGTCACCTGTTCCTGGACGGTGCGCCGCTGCTTGTTCAGCGCCTCGACCGCGGTCAGCACGTCGGCGATGAACGCCTGGTTCGCCTTCTGGTCACGCACGTTCGGCAGCAGCGCCTCGAGCGCGTCGACCCGCCGCGCCTCCTCGCCGGTGTCGACCTTGACCACGGCCTTGGCGTGTTCGATGTCGGCCTGCTGCACGAACCGTTCGAGCTGCAGCGAAGACTCCGACGCGGCGTCGGAGAGCACTTCCTGGCCGGACTCGGCGTCGGCGGCGACGATGATCTGCGCCATCCCGCGCAGGCCCTTTTCCTCGTTCGCGCGCAGCAGCGCGTCGAGCGAGGTCAGCTGCCGGGTGCCCTCGGCGTCGGTGTTCTTCTGCCCGAGCAGCCGGGGCGCGTCGATGACCGCCTCGATGACCGCGTGGTACGTGCGCGCGGCGCTGTCGAGCGAGACGGCGCGGCGCAGCGCGTTCGCCCTGATCTCGGCCAGCGAGCCGATCCGGACCAGCGCGGCCGCGACCTCGTCCGGCGCGTCGGGCCCGAGCGTCTCCCGCACCCGGTCGACCGTCTCGGTGACGATCCGGTGCTGCTGCATCAGCGGACCGCTGCCCTCGGACGGCGACGCCACGTAGTCGACGGTCAGCAGCAGCTCTCGCTGCAGCTCCCAGACCAGCGAACCCAGCTCGTGGGCCTGGCCCGCCGTCTCCGAGGTCTGCCCGGCGGACTGGGCGTTGCCCGCCTGCGTGGCGACATAGGGAATGGACACCAGCACGACCGCGGTCAGCGGCAGCATCAGGAGCAGGTTGAGCTTGCCCCTGATGCCGAGCCTGCCCAGCACGGCCTGCCACGTTCGCGACCCGGCGGTGGTCTTCCGCCGGACCTTCCCGAGTCTCATGGTCACCTTCCCCAACTGCGACCTCAGCCGCCGTGTCCGCGGTGCTGCTCACGCACGAGGTCCTCGATGGACGCTCGCAGCGCGAGGAACTCCGGCGTTCGCTTGACCGAGAGATCGCGATCGGACGGCAGGTCGATCGCGACATCGGCGTGCACCCGGCCAGGGTCGCACGCCAGTACGACAACTCTGCCGCCGAGGAAGACCGCTTCCTCCACGTCGTGGGTCACCATCAGCACCGTGGTGCCGGTGTCGGCCCACACCTGCCTGATCAGGACCTGCATGTCCTCTTTGGTCTGCACGTCGAGCGCGCCGAACGGCTCGTCGAGCAGCAGCACCTCCGGCTCGCACGCCAGCGCCCTGGCGATCGCGACCCGCTGCCGCTGCCCGCCGGAAAGCTCGCGGGGCAACGACTTCCGGAACGCCGAAAGCCCGGTCTCCGCCAGGTACCAGTCGACGCGCCGAGCCCGCTCCGCGCTGTCGACCGGCAGCAGCTCGAGTCCATAAGCGACATTGCGCTCGACGGTCCGCCACGGGAACAGCGCGCCGTCCTGGAAGACGAGCCCGCGGTCGGGGCCTGGCCCGGCGACCGGCTCGCCGTCGAGGGTGATCCGGCCTTCCGAAGGCATGGTCAAGCCCGCGACCAGCGACAACAGCGTCGACTTCCCCGAGCCGCTCGCGCCGACGACACAGAGGAAGTCGCCGCGCGAGACGGTCAGGTCGATCCCGTCGAGCGCACGCGCGCCGCGGTCGTAGTCCTTCGCGACCCCGCTCAGCTCCAGCACCCCGGTCATGCCGCCCACCGGCCGAGCTTGGTACGGACCAGTCGCAGTGCGACGTCGATGAGCAGGCCGAGCAGCCCGATCAGCAGCAGCACCGCGAAGATCTTGTCGGTCTGCAGGAACCGCTGCGCGCGGGTGATCCGGTAGCCGAGGCCCGCCGTCGCGTTGACCAGCTCGGCCACCACCACGAAGTTCCACGCGGCGGCCATGTTGACCCTGATCGCGTCCAGCATCCCGGGCAGCGAGTGCGGGATGATCACCTTGCGGAGCACCTCGCCGCGGCGCGCGCCCAGCGTGTAGGAGACGTTGATCAGGTTGCGCGGCACGCCGCGCACGACGTCGGCGGTCATCAGCGTGTTGAAGAAGACCGTGCCGAGCACCAGCACGGCGACCTTGGACTCCTCGCCGATGCCGAGCCAGATGATCAGCAGCGGGATGAACGAGCTGGCGGGCATGTAGCGCAGGAACCCGACCAGCGGTTCGAGCAGCGCCTGGCCCGCGCTGAAGGTGCCCATCACGATGCCGAGCGGCACCGAGATCAGCACCGCCAGCCCGAAGCCGAGCAGGATCCGCTGCACGGTGGCCCAGAGGTCGCCGAACAGCTCGCCGGTCGACGCCATCTGCGCACCGGCCTTGAGCACCGCGGGCGGTGACGGCAGGAACGTCGGCGAGACGGCGCCCGTCGCGCTCAACGTCCACCAGATCGCCAGCGGCAGCGCCACGGAGAGGACGGTCAGTGTCCACTTGGCACGCGCGGAGATCGGCGTGCGGATGGTGAGCAGCGCGGCCTTCGGCGCGGGCCTGGCCCGCCGCGGCAGCGGCGCCCAGTCCGCGCGCTCGGGCAGCGCCGCCTTCGCCGCGTGCTCCTCGGCGAGGCGCTGCTCGTCCTCGATGCGGTGGGCTTCGAGCTCGTCCGCCTCGGTGCCCGCCGCCGTCCGGCTGGCCGAGCCGGTCAGTTCGGTCACGGCACCGCCTTGATGAAGGTGTCGTCGAACAGGTTGTCGACCTGCGGCCTGGCGGCGGTCAGGCCGACGCTGACCATGAAGTCGGCGATCTTGCCTGCCTGGAAGTTCAGGTGCTGCGGGGTGACGCCGGGGGTGAACGCGTCGATGTTCTGCTGCTTGGTGAAGATCGAGGTGCCGGAGTCGTAGCTGCGGTACTCGGCCACGCTGACGCCACCGCGCTTGGCCATGATGTCGATGGCCGCGTCCTTGTTGTCCTTGATCCAGGCGAGCGTCTCGAACCAGGTGTTCACGATCGCCTGCACCTCTTTGGGGTGCTCCTTGGTGACCTTCTCGCCGAGCACCAGGTGGTCGGGGATGGCGCCGGGGAACTCGGCCGAGGTCGCGATGGCCTTGCTGTTGGTCCGCTCGAGCGCCTTCGAGGTGAACGGCGCGAACGCGGCGACGGCGTCGACCTGCCCGCTCAGGAACGCGGCGGCGGCCTGGTCGGTGACCATCGGGACGAGCGTGATGTCCTTTTCGGTCAGTTTCGCCTGCTGCAGCGCCAGCAGCAGCAGGTAGTGGTCGACGGCGCCCTGTTCGACGGCGACCTTCTTGCCCTTGAGGTCGGCGACGCTGGTGATGCCCTCGCGCGCGATGACCTTGTCGTTGCCGGTCGAGTTGTCGTTCACCAGCACAATGGACAGTTTCGCGCCGCCGCTGACCGAGGCCACCGTGTCGCCGAGTGTCTGGCTGTTGCCGTCGATCGCGCCGGTCGACAGCGCGTTGATGCTGTCGGTGTAGCTGTCGAAGTACTTGAGATCGACGTTCACGCCGTTCTTCTGGAACAGCCCCTTCTCCTGAGCGACCTGCCAGGGGAACCAGCCGGGCCAGGCGGAGAACCCTAGGGTGATCTTGGCGCCACCGGCGGCGGTGTCACTCGAGCAGGCGGTCAGGGCGGCGGCACCGGACAGCGTGAGGGCGCACAACAGGGCCGTCAGCCGTCGGGAACGGGAAATCACAGCGAAACTCCTGGGGAAGGGGAGTAGGGGGAGTTCCACAGGCAGTGAAAATCCCCCACTCTCCGTGAAGAAATCGTCACCCCTTGGTTCTCGGGCGAGAGCCTATCGAGTTACGCAAGATCTCCATAGAGCAAGTGTCAGCTCTTGTGCAAGATCACTTACGAACGGTAGGTAGCGGAAGCAGGGTCGGTTCACTCTGTTGGCACTGGTCGTGACAGGTCGAGTCCAATGTGCAACACAGCGAGCAGATGGCCCCGCCCTGCTTCGAGCAGTCCGCGATATCGGGCAATTCGTAAGCGTCGCCGCACGCCGAGCAGTCGTGGGTCGCCCGCTGGTCGGTGTCCACACCGGGCCCGCTGACCGTGTTCGGCCTGGCCAGGTAGTACCTGCCCTTGGTGAGCACGGCCAGCGCCGGCACCAGCACGATCGCGATCACCAGCGCGAGCAGCGGGCTGAACGCGGCGAGCGGCTGGCCGAACGCGCCGAAGTAGGCCGTGATCGACACCGCCGACGCGACGAGCATCGAACCGAAGCCGACGGGATTGATCTTGTGCAGATAAGCGCGCTTGAACTCGATGTACTTCGGCGAGAGCCCGAGCGGTTTCGCGATGACGAGATCGGCGCAGACGGCACCGATCCATGCAATCGCGACATTGGAGTAGAAGCCGAGGATCTTGTTCAGGAAGGCGAACGCGCCGAACTCCATCAGCGCCAGCGCGATGCCGCAGTTGACCAGGACGTACCAAACCCGGCCGGGATGGCGGTGCAGCACTCGGGAAAAGAAGTTGGCGAACGAGAGCGAGCCCGAATAGGCGTTCGTCGTGTTGATCTTGATCTGTGAGACGACCACGAACAGCGCGGCGAAGGTCAGCGCGACCGGCCCGAGCGCGGGCTTGACGGCTTCGAGGTACGGCGCGATCGGTTCCAGCGCGTGCGTCTCGCCGACCACGCCGAGCGCGAGGAAGGCCAGCAAAGCGCCGCCGATCTGCTTGAGCGCGCCGAGAATGACCCAGCCGGGTCCGGCGGCGAGCACCGCGGCCCACCACGATCGCTTGTTTTCGGCGGTCTTCTCCGGCATGAAGCGGAGATAGTCGGCCTGTTCACCGATCTGGCCGATCAAGGAAAGCGCGATCCCCATGCCGAAGCCGAAACCGATCGCGGAAAAACCGGATCCGGCGCCCTGGGTCCCGCCGAAACTCGCGAATTCCGCGAACTTGCCCGGCTCGCGGATCGCGACGACGACGAACGGCAGGACGAGCCCCGCGATCCACAACGGCTGGGTCCAGGTCTGCATTTTGGCGACCGCGCCCATCCCGTAAAGCGCGAAAGGCAAAACGATCAAGGTGGCGAGCAGATAGCCGACCGGGAGCGGGATACCGAGTGCGAGCTGGAAAGCCTGGCCCATGATCGAGCCTTCGAGCGAGAAGAAAATGACGGTGAAGCTCGCGTACACGAGCGACGTGAGCGTCGACCCGAAATAGCCGAATCCGGCGCCGCGGGTCAGCAGGTCCATGTCGACGCCGTATTTCGCGCACGCGGACGCGATGGGCACGCCGGTCACGAAGATGATCACGGCCGCCGCGAGGATGGCGAGCACGCCGGAGGTGAAGCCATAGGACAGCACGATGCTCGCGCCGATCGCGAAGTCGGCGAGGTAGGCGATACCGCCGAGCGCGGTCGTCGCCACCACGAACGGGGACCATTTGCGGAAGGAGTGGGCCGCGAACCGGAGCGAGTAGTCCTCGCGGTTCTCGTTGGCGGCCAGCGCGGCGTAGCGCCGCTTCGGCTTCGGAGGGGCTTCTTCGAGCATTTCCGTCACGACGTGGCCTCCTGCTGCTGGTGGGGGGCCTCGACGCTAGGTCGGCTCTTTGTCGATTAAGCCGCATCGGGTAACCGACTTGTTACGAGTTGCTGTCCTGCGGTTACGGGCTGATGGCGGCGCGGGGTGGCAGGAGTCACCGTTAGGTGGGTTTCCCCGGCGGCTTCCAGGCAATACCGTCAGCAGACAGCCGAAGTCATCGAGGCCCTACAGGGCACGCGCGGAGGGTTGGCCATGATGCCGGAGACCGAGATCACGGACGTAGCGATGCGACTGCCCGGAATGCGGGTGGCGTACGAAGGGGACGCGTTCACCGAGGCCTCACTGGCGCCGACCTGGACCGAGCAGCTGCAGTCCTGGCTGAACCAGGCGATCGCGGCAGGCGTGCCCGAGGCCAACGCCATGGTGCTCGCCACCTCCGACGGCGAGGGCAGGCCGTCCTCCCGCTCGGTGCTCCTGAAGGGCCTGGACGAGCGCGGCGTCGTCTTCTACACGAACTACACCTCGGCGAAGAGCCACGACCTGACCGTCACCCGGTACGCGTCGGCGACCTTCCCCTGGTACCCGCTGCACCGCCAGGTCCACGTGCGCGGCGAGGTCGAGAAGGTCGACATCAAGGAAGGCGCCGAGTACTGGGCCTCGCGCCCGCGCGGCTCGCAGCTCGGGGCCTGGGCCTCGCCGCAGTCGCGGGTGGTCGACGGCCGCCGCGCGCTCGACAACGCGCTGAACTCCATCCAGCGCCGCTTCGCCGACACCGACGAGATCCCGTTCCCGCCGCACTGGGGCGGGTGGCGCATCCGTCCCGACACGGTCGAGTTCTGGCAGGGCCGTGAGGACCGCATGCACGACCGCCTCACCTACGTCCGCGCCGACGACGGCTGGCGGATCGAGCGCGTCGCGCCGTGATCCGTGCGCGCTAAATCACTCGATCTTGAATAGTTAGCACGGCTAAGCTCATGTGTTGTGAGCGTTAAGGCGGGGACCGCACGCAGACTGCTCGGGTCGATCATGGTCGACCGGCGGCCGCTGAAGATCCCCGCCTATCGCCGTCTCTGGATGTCGACGGCCGTCACGGCCATCGGCAGCCAGCTGACGGCCGTCGCCGTGCCGAAGCAGATCTTCGACATCACCGGCTCGTCCGGGTTCGTCGGGCTGACCGGCGCGGTCGCGCTCGTGCCGCTGCTGGTGTTCGGGCTGTGGGGCGGCGCGATCGCCGACACGGTCGACCGGCGCAAACTGCTGCTCGTGACCAACGTCGGCATCGCGCTGACGTCGGCCGTGCTGTGGCTGCAGGCGTTCATCGGCCTGCGCTCGGTCTGGCTGGTGCTCGCGCTGCTGGCCGTCAACCAGGCGTTCTTCGCGATCAACATGCCGACGCGCAGCGCGGTCGTCGCCAGGCTGGTGCCGGAGCATCTGATCGCGCCAGCGGTCGCGCTCGGCTCCACCATGTCGACCTTCGGCATGGTGTTCGGGCCGCTGCTGGCCGGCGCGGTGCTGCCGCTGCTCGGACTGTCCACTTTGTACCTGGTCGACGTGGCCGCGTTGTCGCTCACGTTGATCGCGGTCTGGAAACTGCCGTCGCTGCCGCCGCTCAACGGACCGTCGCGACGCGCGGGCTTGCGCGACGTGATCGACGGTTTCCGTTACCTGGCAACGCAAAAGGTCCTGTTGGCTTCTTTTCTCGTCGACATCGTCGCGATGGTGTTCGGCATGCCGCGCGCGTTGTTCCCGGAAATGGCCGAACGGACCTTCGGCGACCCGCCGGGCGGCGGGCCCGCGCTGGGCTGGCTCTACGCGGCGATCCCGGTCGGCTCGATGCTCGTCGGGTTGTTCTCCGGCTGGCTGACGCGGGTGCGGCGCCAGGGTGTCGCGGTCGTGGTGGCCATCTGCGCATGGGGCGCGGCCGTGGCGGCGTTCGGGCTGAGCTCTTCGCTGTGGCTCGCGGTGATCTTCATCGCGCTGGCTGGCGGGGCCGACATGGTCTCGGCCATCTACCGGATGTCGATCCTGCAGGTCGCCACGACCGATGAGATGCGCGGACGGCTGCAAGGCGTGTTCACGGTCGTTGTCGCAGGTGGACCGCGTATCGCGGACCTCACGCACGGCTGGGCGGCCGCCGGTGTCGGCACCGCCGCCGCGGCGACCGGCGGCGGTCTGCTGGTGATCGTCATCGTGCTCATCGCGATGGCCCTGCTGCCCGCGTTCTTCCGCTACCGCGCGCCCGCCGAGCCGGAATCCGCCTAGAGTGGCGGTATGCGTTCCTGGCGAATTGTCCTGATTTCCGCTCTTGCCTTGGTGACGGTCGGCTGCTCGTCCGCCGAGAAGCCCGCCGCCGCCCCGAAGCCGTCGCCGACCAAGGCGGTCACGCTGAAGGAACCGTGCGCGGTCCTCGCGGGCGACGCGGTCGGCAAGGCCATCGAACGCCAGTCGGTCACCGGCGCGCCCGGCCCAGACCAGAACACCGCCGCCAACGGCGGCAAGGCCAAGACCTGCGTCTACTCGGCCGAGGGCAAGCAGGTCGGCGCGCTGGCCGTCACCCGCTACGACGGCAACAAGGTCAAGCCGGACGCGATGATCGCGAGCATCAAGGAGAAGAAGCCCGGCTCCCGCGACGTCCCCGGCATCGCCGAGGGCGCGCTCTACTACGTCGAGGAAGCCAAGACCGCGACCCTGGTCGCCGCGAAGGTCGTCGGTGGCGTGCCGATCCTGGTCAGCTACAGCGGCCCGGCCAAGATGACGCCCGAGCAGATGACGCCCCTCGTCAAGCAGGCCATCGACGCCGAGTCGTGAGTGTTCCGGCCGGTTCTAACCGGCCGTAGCACTCACGACACTCGCGTTGCCTGGTTCGGCGGGGAACAAGGGCGCCTTTTGTCACGCTAGAGGTGACAAGGGCCGCCCTTGTCACCTCTAGCCCGGCGGCGCGCCCGATCCCGCGAGCGCAACCCCCGCGTAGGGGTCGTGAGTGTTGCGGCCGGTTAGAACCGGTCTAAACACTCACGAGGCCGTGAAGGCCGCGAACTCGGCGTGGTCGTGGGCGCTGAACACCCGCACCTCGTCGCCGTGATGGCGCACGAGTTCCCGCAGCCTGCGTTCGTTGGCCAGCCTGGGTTTCTTCTGCGTCTGCACCAGCTTCTGGAACCCCTCCAGCGCGCCAGGACAGTGCCGCGCCACCGGATCCACCTGACCGTGGTGGAAGTACGCGTCGCCCGCGTGCAGGAGCCAGCCCGAGCCGGTGTCGACGGCGACGCCCACGTGGCCCAGGGTGTGGCCGCCCAGCGGGATCAGCAGGATCTCCGGCGGCAGGCCCTTGAGTTCGCGCACGGCCTCGAAGCCGAACCAGCTTTCGCCGTCGGTGCGGTACGTGCTCCACTTCGGCCCGTGCTCGAACTGGATCGAGCGGTACCGGTAGCGCTCGCGGAGGTTGGCGGGCGCCGTCGCCGCGCGGTGCTCCTCGGCGTGGACGTGCACGGTGGCGTGCGGGAAGTCCGCGAGGCCGCCCGCGTGGTCGCAGTCGAGGTGCGTGGTCACGATGTGGCGGACGTCCTCGACCGCGTAGCCGAGCGCGGCCACCTGTGCGGCGGCGGTCTCCGAACGCTCAAGCCGCGCGCCGACGACCTTGGTCAGCGCGGTGCCGAGCCACTTGCCCGGCTCTTCGAGCGCACGGCTGCCGAAGCCGCTGTCGATCAGCACGAGGCCGTCGGCCGCCTCGACCAGCAGGCAGTGCGCCACCATCTCGGGCAACCGGCCGCCGAGCGGGCGCATCGTCCCGCAGTTGAGATGGTGGACCTTCATACGGTGCTCCTCTCACGCAGCCGGTGGAACTCGGCGGCGTTGTGGGCGGAGAAGACGGTCACTTCGCCGCTGTGGTCACGGACAAGGTCGCGCAAGCGTCGCTGGTTGTCCAGTCTGGCCTGCTTTTCGGTCTGTACCAAGCCTTCGAACAACGCGAGCAGCGGCGGGCAGTGCGGGTCGACGGGGTCGATCTCGCCGGGGTGGAAGTAGGAGTCACCCGCGTGGAGCAGCCAGCCGTCACCGGTGCCGACCGCGACGCCCGCGTGCCCGCGCGTGTGGCCGGCGAGCGGGATCAGCAGGATGTCCGGCGCGATCTCCCGCACGGCGTCGAAGCCGAACCACGGGTCGCCGAGCGCGGCGTGCGGTGTCCACTTCGGACTGTGGGTGAACTGGACCGCCCGGTACCGCCCGATCTCGTCCTTGCGCGGCCGCTCGAACGCGCGGAGCTCTTCGGCGTAGACGTGGACATTGGCCTCGGGGAAGTCGACGAGCCCGCCCGCGTGGTCCAGGTCGAGGTGGGTGAGCACGATGTCCCGCACGTCACGCGGGTCGTACCCGAGCTTCTTGATCTGGGTGACGGCGGCGTCCTGGTCGAGGATCGGCCCGCTGGTGCGGATGAACCGGCGGCCGAGCCATTCCTCGCCTCGGCTCGCGATCGGCGAGCCCATGCCGGTCTCGACGAGCGTGAGCCCGTTCCCGGTTTCCACGAGCAGGCAGTGGCAGACCATTTCGGCCCGCCCGAACAGTGAGGACCGGCCGTCGACGAGCTTGCCGCCGAGCGGCCGCATGGTCCCGCAGTCGAGATGGTGTACCCGCATCAGGGCAGCTCCCTTTCGATGGTGGCGCGCAGGTGTTCCCTGACCGCGCGCAGTGGGGCGACGTCGTGCCTGGTCCGCGCGAGCAGCAGCGCGCCTTCGACGGAGGTGAGCACGATGACGGCCAGCTCGTCGGCCTTCTCGGCCGAAAAGCCTTGTGAGACAAAGTATTGGGACAAACCGTCGAGCCAGGACGCGTAACCGTCGGCGCAGGCTTCCCTGACCGGCTCGCTCGACGCGTCCAGCGCGACCGTCGCGAGTGGACACCCGCGCTGGAAGTCCGACGCGAGCTGGACCTCGATCAGCCCGTCGATGACCGCGCAGACCGCGGCGGCCGCGTCCGGCGCGGTCTCGACGATGCGCGTGATCATCTCGCGGAAGGTGCCGCCGGACAGCCGGAGCGCCTCGGCGGCCAGCTGCTCCTTGCCGCCGGGGAAATGGAAGTAGAGCGACCCCTTGGGCGCACCGCCCGCCGCGACGAGCTGGTTGAGGCCGGTGGCGTGGTAGCCCTGGGTGTGGAAGAGCTCGGCGGCGGTTTCGAGCATGCGCTGCCGGGTGTCGGTGCGGCGGACCATGTCACGACCGTAGCTCAAACTATGACGACCGGTCTAGTAATTCTTGAAACGGTAAGTTGACGCCCATGGCGAACCCCACCGGACAGCAGTTCGAGATCACCCGCGGCAACGCGCGCGCCGTCGTCACCGAGATCGGCGCCGGGCTGCGCCTGTTCGAGGTCGGTGGAGTGCCCTATGTCGAGGAGTTCGCCGCCGACGAGAAACCGCCCAAAGGCGCAGGTCAGGTGCTGCTGCCCTGGCCGAACCGCACCAAGGGCGGCCAGTGGGTTTATCAAGGCGAGAAGCAGCAGCTGGAGATCACCGAGGAAGCACGCGGCAACGCGATCCACGGCCTCACCCGCCACAAGGAGTGGGAGCTGCTCGAGCACGCCGAATCGTCGATCACGCTGTGCGTCGACATCGACGGCGAGCCCGGCTGGCCGGTGCCGCTGCGTGCCGTCACCACTTACGAGATCGCGCCGCGCGAGCTGACCATCACCCACGAGATCCGCAACGAGGGCGACTCGCCGATCGGCGTCGGCCTCGGCACGCACCCGTACTTCCGCATCGGCGACGCGCCGACCGACGAGCTCACCCTGACGCTGCCCGCCACCCGCGTCCGGCCGTACCTGGGTGACGAGCAGATGCCGTACGACACCGAACGCGACGTCGAGGGGACCGAGTACGACTTCCGCGGCGGCCAGGTGCTCGCCGGCGTCGACCTCGACACCGCGTTCGGCGGGCTCACCGCGGGCGAGGACGGCCGCCACCACCACACGCTCACCCACGGCGAGACCACGCTCGACGTGTGGGCCGGTCCCGACTTCAAGTGGGTCCAGGTGTTCACCCCGGCCGAGCTCGTCGGGCGGGGCCGCGGCATCGCGATCGAGCCGATGACCTGCCCGGCCGACGCGCTCAACACCGGCACCGACCTGATCGAGCTGGAGCCGGGAACCTCCTGGTCAGGCAGCTGGGGCATCCGGCTCGGCTGAATTCGGGCGACAGCGGGAGACGCCCGGTTTAGCCTCGAATGATGGAACCGGTGAGGCTCGGCCCGCAGGACGCGGGCGAGATTCTTACGCTGCAGCGTGCGGCGTATGTGACTGAAGCGCGGGCACATCGGACGTTCGACCTGCCACCTCTCGTGGAGACTCTGGCGGAGACCAGGGAAGCGCTGGGCGACCCGTTGTGTCTCGCCTGGGGCTACCGCGAAGAGGCGCGGCTGGTCGCGAGCGTGCGTGTCCGTGTGGTCGGGAACGTGGGCGAGGTGGGCCGTCTGGTCGTCGCCCCCGACCGGCAAGGGAACGGCTACGGCAGTTCGCTGCTGCTGGCCGCCGAGGCGAGGCTACCGCGCGGGGTGACGGTCTTCCGGCTGTTCACCGGCGAGTACAGCCAAGGACCGTTACGGCTCTACAAACGCTTGGGCTATCACGAAACCCATCGTTCGCCGGAGTTCGACTATCAGCTCGTGCATTTCGAGAAGGAGATCGCCTGACCGGGCGCACTAGTACCTGATCAGGTCCGCGGCGAGGGCCGCCGCGGCCATGGATTCGAGCGGGAGGTGTGCCAAGGCAGGCCCGCCCGACCAGAACCGCGACGTGCTCTTCGTTTCGGTGAGCGTGCCTGTCAACCCGTTGTCCGGCAAGTAGACCTCGATGGTGACCGAGATCGGGGTCTCGATGATCACCATCTTCTTTTCGCTGACGTCGGCGGTCTGGCAAGGCTGCGGCCGCGTGCATTCGGGGTCACCCTGGCCCATCGAGCCGTGGCGGACCTCGATCATCCCGTGCCGGTCCCCGTCGGTGATCAGCGCCGCGGCGTGGTCGATGTCGCTGATGCGCGCGGAGGCGCTGTCGGTGGTCTGGACGCCGCGTTCGTGCAGCGCGCCGAGCAGGTCGGCGGCGAGTTCACCCGAACCGCGGGTCTCCTGTTCGGCGGGCGTGAGGCGGCTGAAGGTGCTCGACGTGCAGCCGGACACCGCGAGCACGGCCATCAGCGCCGCCAACGATTTCTTCCCCATGCCCCTAAGACGCGTCGGCGGTGCCCGCGTTGTGCTGATCTCGGTTAGCGTGTCTCACCATGGCTGAAGCGATTGTGGGGGGCTACGTGGTCCCCGTCGACGGCGACCCGATCGACGGCGGCACGGTGCTCATCGAAGACGGCAAGATCATCGCGGTCGGCACCGCGTCGGACGTGGACATCCCGGACGACGCCGAGCTCATCGACGTGGCGGGCTGCTGGGTGCTGCCGGGGTTCATCGACGCGCACGCGCATCTCGGCGTGCACGAGGAAGGCGAGGGCTGGTCCGGCAACGACACCAACGAGATGACCGACCCGATCGGCGCCCGGTTCCGCGCGCTCGACGGCATCGACCCGTACGAGGTCGGGTTCGACGACGCGCTCGCGGGCGGGATCACCAGCGTCGTCATCAAGCCAGGGTCGGGCAACCCGGTCGGCGGCCAGACGATCGGCGTGAAGACCTGGGGCCGCAGCATGTTCGACGTGGTCTTCGCGGAGCACGTCAGCGTCAAGAGCGCGCTCGGCGAGAACCCGAAGCGCGTCTACGGCGACAAGAACCAGACCCCGTCGACCCGCCTCGGCGTCGCCGCGGTGATCCGCGAGGCCTTCACCAAGGCCCGCAACTACGCCGCCCAGCGCGAGCACGCCCGCTCGGAGGGCAAGCCGTTCGACGTCGACCTCACCCACGAGACCCTCGCGAAGGTGCTCGACGGCGAGCTGTACTGGGACCAGCACGTCCACCGCGCGGACGACATGGTCACCGCGATCCGGCTGGCCGAGGAGTTCGGCTACAAACTGGTGATCAACCATGGCACCGAAGGACATCTGATCGCGGACCTGCTCGCCGAGCGCGGCGTCCCGGTGATCCTCGGCCCGCTGTTCACCACGCGCGCGAAGGTCGAACTGCGCAACCGCAACATGCGCTCGGCGGGCATCCTCGCGCGCGCGGGCGTGAAGCTGGCGATCACCACCGATCACCCGGTGGTGCCGATCAACTTCCTGGTGTACCAAGCGGCTTTGGCGGTCAAGGACGGTCTCGACCCGGAGACGGCGCTGCGCTCGATCACCATCAACCCGGCGGAAATGCTCGGCCTGGACGATCGGGTGGGCGCCTTGAAGCCGGGCCTGGACGCGGACATCGCGATCTGGTCGGGCGACCCGCTGGACGTGATGAACCGCGCTATGCGGGTGTTCGTGCGTGGCCGTGAGGTCTACACCTTCAGCGAGGCCAAGGGCGAAGGCGTGGTGGCCGAGCGCCGCTACCGCGAGTCCTGACGAGTCGTGAGTGTTGCGGCCGGTTAGAACCGGCCGCGTCACTCACGACCTCAGGCTGTCCAGATCGATCGTCAGCGGGAACGGCTCGGTCGTGGTGAATGTGCCGGTTGCCGCTGGGGAATCCTGGTGGCCGAGTTCCCCGGCCTGGTGACACGCGACCAGCGAGATCGGGTCGGCGATGTCCACGATCCAATAGAACGGAATGCCCGCGTCCGCGTACTCGCCATGCTTGGTCACGTAGTCGGTGCGCTTCGAGCCGGGTGACACGATTTCCACGATGATGACCACGTCGCCTGCCTTGAGCATGCTGTCCTCATCGTCGGCCGTGGCGACCGCTTTCCGGTCAATGACAATGAGGTCTGGGCGCCTGGAAAACCCAGGTTCCTGCGAGGGGGCGAGTTCGAGGTCGACATCTACGTCTTGAATGGCCATGAGGTGCGGTGGTAGCTGCGGCAGCAGCTGCACATACAGGCTTCCCAGTGCGATGTTGTGTCTCGGCCGGGGGCTCGGCGACATCAAAAGGCGACCTTCCACAAGCTCCGAGAAGCCGGAATCGGTTTCGCCGAGCGCCGAGTATTCCTCGATCGTCAGCAGGTGATCCGGCACGGTCAGCCACGGATGCTGCGGCGGTTCGGGAAGGGCCGTCACTACGTCTCCTCACGTCACCGGCATTCTCGCATGATCCGAAGCGCTTGCAGACCATCCTACCTGAGGCCTAGGCCACTTGGTGTCAGGTAGGTCGTGAGTGTTGCGGCCGGTGTTACCCCAATGTCGGCCGCTGGGGGCGGTTGAACGTTGTGAACGGGGCGTTCACAACGCTGAGCGACGCATACGCTCCGCTCATTACGTCCACCGGCCTTCGCGAAACCCGAGTTTGGGCCATCGGATGGCCCAAACTCGGGTTTCGCGTGCTTAGGCGGCGAGGGACAACGCAAGCCAAGCCTTAACTGCCCGGCATTGGGTTCTAACTGGCCGCAACGCTCACGAGCCTTGGATCAGCAGGGGGGCAGGACGTTGGTCTCGTCGTAGATGTACTGATCGCGCACGAAGCCGCGGGCGCCGTTGTCCGCGGTGGTGAAGTCCCAGCGGTTCGGGTGCGGTGCGCCGCCGCCGTTGGGGTCGCCCTCGTAGCGGCAGGAGAACCAGTTGTACTCGCCGTAGAGGTAGCCGACGACCTTGCCTGCCCACTCGACGGGGATGTTGGGCCGGTTGTAGCACCAGAAGTGCCCGTTACCCCACGAGCACGGCGGCGCCTCGACGCTCGCGGACGCGGCGGGCGCGCCGGCCAGCATGATCGACCCCGCGACGCCGAGCGCGCCGGCGGCGGCGATGATCCTGTTCTTCACGAGTTTCCTCCCAGTGGTCGCATGGCGGCGAAAGTCACCGCCTGCCAGGGAGTTTCTAGTCGCGAGATGTTGTCCGGTGTCGCTCGGCGGGCACCGGACGTCAATGTCCGGACAAGTGAACAATGGTCAGGAGTTCTTGAGCTCCCGTGCGATGACCAGGCGCTGGATCTGGTTCGTGCCCTCGAAAATCTGCGGCACCTTCGCCTCGCGCATGTAGCGCTCGACCGGGAAGTCCTTGGTGTAGCCAGCGCCGCCGAGCACCTGGACCGCGTCCGTGGTCACCTTCATCGCGCCGTCGGTCGCGACCAGTTTCGCGATCGAGGCCTGGCGCTGGAACGGCATGCCGCGATCACGCCTGCGCGCCGCGTCCAAATACATCGCGCGCGAGGATTCGACCGTCGCGGCCATATCGGCGAGCAGGAATTCCAGGCCCTGGAATTCGATGATCGGCCTGCCGAACTGGGTGCGGCCCTTGGCGTACTCGACGGCTTCGTCCAGCGCCGCCTGCGCGAGCCCGACCGCGCACGCCGCGATGCCCAGCCTGCCCGAGCTGAGCGAGGACAAAGCGAGCTTCAGTCCGTCACCTTCGTTGCCAATAAGTCGGTTCGACGCCACGCGCGCGTCCTCGAAGCGGAGCTGCGCGGTGGTCGACGCGGTGAGACCCATCTTCTGCTCGGGCTCTGCGGCGGACAGGCCCGGCGTCTTGCCGTCGACCAGCAGGCAGGAGATGCCGCGGCCGCCGTTGTCGCTGGTCCTGACCATGGTCGTGTAGAAATCGGCCTGGCCGGCGTGCGTGATCCAGGCCTTGGTGCCGTTGACCACGTAGTCCGAGCCCTCGAGGACGGCCTTGGTCGACAGCGCGGCCGCGTCGGAGCCCGCGTGCATCTCCGAGAGCGCGTACGCGCCGAGCAGGTCACCGTCGAGCATCTGGGGGAGCCAGCGGTCGCGCTGCTCGTCCGTGCCGTGGTGGGCGAGCGCGTAGCAGGACATCGTGTGCACCGAGAGGCCGACGCCGACGGACATCCACGCGGCCGCGATCTCCTCGAGAACCTGCAGGTAGACCTCGTAGGAGACCTCGCCGCCACCCCAGTCCGCGGAGTACGGGAGCCCCAGCAGGCCCGACTTGCCGAGCAGCCGGAACTGCTCGCGGGGGAACCGCTCGGCCTTCTCGAACTCGGACGCGACCGGCGCCAGCTCGGCCCGCGCGATGTCCGCGGCCAGCGCGACGAGGTCCTGCGCTTCGGTCGTGGGGAGCAGACGTTCGGCGGGCATGGCTTCCTCCGGGGAGCGGTACTGAAAACAGTACTGTGGGCCCGTTCAGAGTACAGTAAGGTTCTGGGCCGCGTAAGGGATAGTGATCCGATGGCACGACAGCCGACAGCCCGGCAGCGGGCACTTCTGAGTGAGCTCGAGGACCTGTTCCTCGCCGAGGGGTTCGCCCAGTTCACCCTAGACGACCTCGCGGGCAAGCTCCGCTGCTCGAAGTCGACCCTCTACGCGCTCGCGCCGTCCAAGGAGCAGCTCGCGGTGAAGGTCGTCGCCCACTTTTTCAAGGGCGCCGCCGAGCAGATCGAAGCCAGGATCGCGCCGCTGGAAGACGCCCGCGAAATCATCGGCGAGTACTTCGCCGGTGTTTCGGAATACCTGAAACGGGCCTCGGCCGCGTTCATGGCGGACATCGCGGAATTCCCGCCCGCGCGCGCGACCTATGAAATGAACAGCCGGGCGGCCGCGGGACGGATCAGGGCGTTCATCGCCAAGGGTGTCCAGGACGGCGTGTTCCGTGATGTCCACGCGCGGCTCGTCGCCGAGATGGCCGGGTTGATCATCGAGGGCATCCAGGCCGGTCTCATCGGCCAGCGGACCGGTGTCTCGGACGCGGAAGCGTTCACAGCGCTGTCGGAACTCTTGCTAGACGGACTAACATCGCGGCCGTGATTGTCGTAGGTGGAGAGGCGCTGGTCGACCTCGTTCCCGGTGAACCGTTGGATTCCACTGTGGACGGAGGGCTGCGCGCGCTGCTGCCCCGGCTCGGCGGTGGTCCATACAACGTCGCGCTGGCCGCGGCCAGGCTCGGCGCGCCGTCGGCCTTTTTGAGCCGGGTGTCCGATGACAGGTTCGGACAAGCGCTGCTCAAGCGGCTGCACGAGTCCGGTGTGGACACCGCGCTGGTGCAGCGCGGCGCCGAGCCGACGACGCTCGCCGTGGTGGCGCTGGACGAAAAGGGCTCCGCGCACTACACCTTCTACACCGAGGGCACCGCCGACCGGCTGGTCGCCGACCCCGGCCCGCTCGAAGACGCCACCATGCTGTGCCTCGGCACCCTCGGCATGGTCCTGGAGCCCGGCGCGAGCGTGTACGAGACGATGCTGCGCCGCGAGTCGGCCCGCGGCGTGCTGACCGCGCTCGACCCGAACATCCGGGCCGCGCTGATCGGCGACGCGGACGCCTACCGCGCGCGGTTCGCGGCCTGGCTGCCGTACGTCCGGCTGCTCAAGCTGTCCGATGACGACGCCGAGTGGCTCGCGGGCGGCAAGGACGCGGTCGAGGCCGCCAAGGAGTGGGTCGCGGCCGGGGTGGACGCGGTCGTGCTGACCCGCGGCGCCGACGGGCTGGCCGTGATCACCGCCGAGGGTGAGCTGGCCGAGGTTCCCGCCGAGCGGGTCGCGGTGGTCGACACGATCGGGGCAGGTGACACAGTCCAAGGGGCGTTGCTCACATATCTGCACGAGCGCGGAATCCGCGATCTGACGAAAATGGACGCGGAAATGTGGCGTGCGGCACTCGCTTTCGCGGCGAAAGCGGCGTCGATCACGGTTTCCCGCAGTGGCGCGGAACCGCCGACGGCCGAAGAAATGGTGTCAGCTGTGTGAACCTTGTCCCAAAGCGCCTGTTCTGGCCAACCCACCCGCTGCGCGCTGACCCCTTCCTCGACTAGCGTGGAGGGATACATCAGACAATCGTGAGAGGGACTTGCATGTCCGACGCGACGACTGCGGGGCAGTCCGGCGGCGAGACCGTCGCGCTAAGGCTGCCGAGCGGCGAACACGAGCTCAAGGTGGTCCACCCGGTCGAGGGCGCGCCCGGGATCGAGCTGGGCAAGTTGCTGGCGTCGACCGGGTACATCACCCTGGACCCCGGCTTCGTCAACACCGGTGCGGCGTCTTCGGCGATCACGTACATCGACGGCGACGCGGGCATCCTCCGCTACCGCGGGTACCCGATCGAGCAGCTGGCGCAGAAGTCGACCTTCATCGAGGTTTCGTACCTGCTGATCTACGGCGAGCTGCCGACCCAGGCGCAGCTGACGGAGTTCACCGAGAAGATCCAGCGGCACACCCTGCTGCACGAGGACCTTAAGGCCTTCTTCGGCGGCTTCCCGCGCGACGCGCACCCGATGCCGGTGCTCTCGAGCGCGGTCTCGGCGCTGTCGACCTTCTACCAGGACTCGCTGAACCCGTTCGACGAACCCAACGTCGAGCTGTCGACCATCCGCCTGCTGGCGAAGGTCCCGACGCTGGCCGCGTACGCCTACAAGAAGTCGATCGGCCAGCCGTTCCTCTACCCGGACAACTCGCTCGGCCTGGTCGAGAACTTCCTGCGGATGACCTTCGGGCTGCCCGCCGAGCCCTACGACGTCGACCCCGAGGTCGCCAAGGCGCTCGACCTGCTGTTCATCCTGCACGCCGACCACGAGCAGAACTGCTCCACCTCGACCGTGCGCCTGGTCGGCTCGTCCGAGGCGAACTTGTTCGCCAGCGTCTCGGCTGGCATCAACGCGCTGTTCGGCCCGCTCCACGGTGGCGCCAACTCGGCCGTGCTCGACATGCTCGAGGGCATCAAGGCCGACGGCGGTGACGTCGAGCAGTTCGTCAACCGCGTGAAGAACAAGGAAAAAGGCGTGAAGCTGATGGGCTTCGGGCACCGGGTCTACAAGAACTACGACCCGCGCGCGAAGATCATCAAGAACACCGCCGACGAGATTCTGTCGAAGCTCAAGGGCGGCGACCAGCTGCTCGACATCGCCAAGAAGCTCGAAGAGAAGGCGCTGTCGGACGACTACTTCGTCGAGCGGAAGCTGTACCCGAACGTCGACTTCTACACCGGCCTGATCTACCGGGCGCTCGGCTTCCCGACGAAGTACTTCACGGTGCTGTTCGCGCTGGGCCGTCTCCCCGGCTGGATCGCGCACTGGCGCGAGATGATCAACGACCCGGCGAACAAGATCGGCCGCCCTCGCCAGATCTACACCGGCGAGAAGGCTCGGGACTACACCGGCATTTCGGAGCGCTAGCAGGATAAAGCGGGCTTTACTCCGTGAGCGCGAAGCGCGATGCGGAGTAAAGCCCGCTTTATCCCGGTGTGTGGTTAAGCGGGCTTTATCCCGCCCGGGTACCGTTCACGGATGCCCGCCGTGCTCTGGTTCCGCCGCGATCTACGCCTCAGCGATCATCCCGCGCTCTGCGCCGCGGCAGCCCAAGGCGAGGTTCTCGCGCTGTACGTGCTCGACGAGGCGCTGCTCAAGCCGTCGGGGAAACCGCGGCTGGCCTTCATGTACGGCTGCCTCGAAGCGCTCAACGAGCAGCTCGGCGGCCGGTTGCTGATCGTCAAGGGCGACCCGGAAACCGAAGTCCTCAAAGCCGCCCAGTCGGTCGGCGCGACCGAGGTCCACGTCAGCACCGACTGCGCGCCGTATGGCCGCAAGCGGGACGCCGCCGTCGCGAAAGTCTTGGCGCAGAACGGAATCGACTGGGTCGAGACGGGTTCGCCGTACGCGATCACCCCGGGCCGGATCACCAAGGCCGACGGCGATCCGTACAAGGTGTACACCCCGTTCTACCGCGCCTGGGTGCGCCATTCCTGGCCAAGCCCGGCCAAGAAGACCAAAGTGGACTGGATCGAGCCGAAGAAGTCGCTCAAGATCCCGAAGGCGCCCTCCGTCGGTAAAATGGTGCTCCCCGAACCGGGTGAAAAAGCCGCGCTCAAGCTTTGGCGCGATTTCCTCGATTCCGGGGTGAACTACGCCGACGGTCGCGATCGGCCGGATCTTCCCGGCACGACCAAGATTTCCCCGTATCTGCGCTGGGGCTGCGTCCATCCGCGCACGCTGCTCAAAGACCTCGAGGACGAAACACTGCGCGGTGAGATCGCGTGGCGTGACTTTCACGCGGATGTGTTGTGGCACAACCCGAAAGCCGCGCGCTGGAACCTCGACAAGCGCTTCGACTCGATCCGCCTCGAGGACGACAAGGCCGCGTTCGAGCTGTGGTGCCAAGGGAAGACCGGCTTCCCGATCGTCGACGCCGGCATGCGCCAGCTGCTCGCCGAAGGCTGGATGCACAACCGCGTGCGAATGATCGTCGCGAGCTTCCTGGTCAAGGACCTGCACTTGCCATGGCAGTGGGGCGCCCGGCACTTCATGCGGCACCTAGTCGACGGCGACCTCGCGTCCAACCAGCTCAACTGGCAGTGGGTCGCGGGGTCTGGCTCGGACGCGGCGCCGTACTTCCGCGTCTTCAACCCGACCACCCAGGGCAAGAAGTTCGACCCGAAGGGCGACTACGCGCGCCGGTACATCCCCGCGAACGAGAACTACCCGGCGCCCATGGTCGACCACGCCCACGAACGCCAGGTGGCACTCGAACGCTACGGCGAGATCACCGGTTCTTGAGCGCGTCCATCAGCTTCACCCGGCTGCCGGTGCGCAGGATCGAGTTCTGGTAGATCTTCGCGCCCAGCCAGGTGAGCAGCGCGACCGCGAGCAGTGTCAGCGTGAGCGACGCGGCGATCTCCCAGAGCGCGGCCGTGCCTGCCGCGATCCGGCCCGGCATCAGGATCGGGGAGAGCAGCGGGACCAGCGAGGCGATCTTGATGGCCTGCCCATCCGGCGCCGAGGTCATCAGGTTGAGCCCGACGACGAACCCCATGATGAGCACCAGGTTCACCGGCCCGATCACGGACTGCGTGTCCTCCTGGCGCGACACGAGCGAGCCCGCGGCGCCATAGAGCGTGGCGTAGAGCAGGAAGCCGAGCAGGTACCAGATCACGCCCCAGAGCAGCGCGCCGGTGGCGACCCCGGACAGCGTGAGCACTCCGGTCGCGAGCCCGCCGAGCACACCGACCCCGGCGAGGATCACCAGCTGGGTGAGGCCGACGAGGCCGAGCCCGATCACCTTGCCCAGCAGCAGATGCCACGGCCGCACCGTCGACAGCAGGATCTCCACCACCCGGCTGGCCTTCTCCTCGACCACGCCCTGAGCCACCATCACGCCGTAGGTGAACAGCGTGATGTACAACAGGATCGCCACGATCGCGCCGATGGCGAGCCGCTGCGAGCGGTCCGGATCGGCGGGCTTGAGCTCGGTCACCGCCACTCGCGTGGTCGCGACCGAGGCCAGCACCTGGCCGGGGTCGAGGCCCGCTTCGGACAGCTTCCCGTTGAGCACCTCCTGCTGGGAGATCCGGTCCAGCACCCCGCGCAGCTTTTCGTCCAAAGTGGACTTGACGAGGACACGCAGCTCGGCGGCGGTGCCGGACAGCAGCGCGTCGACGTCGCCGCTTTCGACCTGCGCCCTGCCTTCCTCGGCCGAGGGGAACTGCTTGGTGACGATCTTCAGCCCGGCCTGCCCGCCGAGCGCGGTGAGCTGCTCGCTGATCCCGGTCGTCTGCCCGGTGAGGCCGACCGTGCTCTTGCCGACCGAGTCGCTGATCCAGGCCTGCACGGCCAGGAAACCGAGCATCGCCACCAGCAGCGCCGCGGTGCCCACCACGAAGGACCGGGTGCGCAGCCGGGTGTTGATCTCGCGCTTGGCGATCAGCCAGACCGCCCGCCACGGCGTGACCGTGCTCATGCCTTCGCCCCTGTCGTGACCGCGTCCCTGAACAGCTCCGTGAGCGACCGGCGCTGACGGCTGAACTCCGTCACCGGCCCGGCGCTCAGCGCCGCCGCGAGCACCGACTGGTCGTCGACGCCGTCGTCGAGCTCGACGACCGTGCGCGTCCCGTTCTCCGACAGCACGCGCACCCCGGCGAGGCCCGTCGCCCAGCCGCGCGTCGCGCCGACCACGAGTTTCGTGCCGGCGTGCGCGGTGAGCTCGTCGACCGTGCCGGTGGCGACCATCCGCCCGTTCCTGATGATGCCGACCCGGTCGCACAGCCGCTCGACCAGGTCGAGCTGATGGCTGGAGAACACCACCGGGACGCCTTGGGAAGCCTTGTGCCGCAACACTTCGCTCATCACGTCGACCGCGATCGGGTCCAGCCCGGAGAACGGCTCGTCGAGCACCAGCACCGCCGGGTCGTGCACCAGCGCGGCGGCCAGCTGCACCCGTTGCTGGTTGCCGAGGCTGAGCTTCTGGATCTCGTCCTTGCGCCGCTCGGCGAGCCCGAGCCTGACGATCCAGTTCTCCGCGCTGCGGTGCGCCTCGTTGGCGCCCATCCCGTGCAGTTCGGCGAGGAAGACGAGGTGGTCGAGCACCTTCATCTTCGGGTAGAGCCCGCGTTCCTCCGGCATGTAGCCGATGCGGGTGCGGGTCTCGTGGGTGATCGGCAGGTCGTTGAACCAGACCTCGCCGCTGTCGGGGGTGAGCACGCCGAGCGCGATCCGCATGGTCGTGGTCTTGCCGGCGCCGTTGCTGCCGACGAACCCGAACAGCTCGCCGCCCCGCACGTCGAAGGTGACCCCGTCGAGCGCGGTGACCTTGCCGTAGCGCTTCGAGATCGCCCGTATTTCGAGCCTGTTGGTCATGGGTCAGCCCCCCTCGGCGCGGTCTTCTTCGATCATCGTCCGGCACTGCACTGGTCGATACCACAGCGGCCAGGTGACCACCGAACCACAAGTGGTCGCTCACCCGATCAGGGGGCGGGGCTCAGAGCCCGGCGAGTGCCTTGGTGACCAGCTCTTCGACGCGCTCGCGCACGGCGTCGGCGTCCGAAGGGACCAGCGCGAGGCGGGTGCGGCGGGCGAGCACGTCGTCGGCGTCGAGCGCGCCCTCGTGGCGGACCGCCCAGACGACCTCGGCCGCCGTGACGCCCGCGCGGAGCTCTTCGCCGAGTGAATGGTCCACCTCGCCGAGCGCCGCGATCCGGGGCGCCTCGGTGCCGTAGCGCGCGATCAGCCGCTCCGGCGCGTCCAAAGTGGACAGCGTGGACCGGTCGGCCGCGCCGAGCATCGGCAGGTGCGAGGTGATCGACGGGCCCGCGTGCAGGCCCGCGTGCGCGATCGCGGCGTCGACGCCGTCCTGTGCCATCTTGCGGTACGTCGTCAGCTTGCCGCCGATGACCGTCACCACGCCGTCGGCCGAGGTCGCGACCGCGTGCTTGCGGGAGAGGTCCGCGCTGCGGCCACTCGTGCCGGGGAGGTCGACCAGCGGGCGCAGTCCGGCGTACGAGCCGATCACGTCCTCACGGGTGAGTTTCCGTGCGAGTACCGATGAGGCGACGCCGAGCAGGAAGTCCACATCGGATTCGGGAACCGTTGGCACGTCGGGGACATCCCCGTGCAACGGCTCGTCCGTGAGTCCCAAGTAGACGCGTCCGCCGGGCTGGGGGAGCAGGAACACGAAGCGGTTCGTCTCGCCGGGCACCGCGACGTTGACCGACGCGAGGCCGAGGCCGACCGTGTCCGTCGCGAGCACCAGGTGTGAGCCGAGCGACGGCCGCAGCCGCACCGAGGGCACCACCGAGCCTGCCCACACGCCGGTCGCGTTGACCACCTGACGTGCGGAGATCTGCAGTGTCTGCCCCGAAAGCTCATCGCGGGCCAGCACCCGGTCACCACTCACCTCGACCGCGCGCACCTTGGTCAGCACGCGCGCGCCGTAGGACGCGGCCGTCCTGGCGATCGTGACGACCAGCCGGGCGTCGTCGACCAGTGCGCCGTCGAAGCCGAGCAGGCCCCCGCGCAGACCATGCCGCCGCAAGCCCGGCGCGAGCGCGAGCGTCTCCGCCGCCGGCACGAAACGCGGCCGCGGCAGCACCCACGACGGGGTACGGGCGATGCGCCGGAGCACGTCGCCCGCGTGCAAGCCGACCGAAGTCAGCCGCCGCTGGAACGGGGACGTGCTGGCGTACAAGGGAAACAGCTGTGGCATCGCGCGGGTGAGGTGCGGCGCCGTGCGGGTCATCATGATCCCGCGCTCGATCGCGCTCTCCTGCGCCAGTGCGAACTCGCCCTTGGCCAGGTACCGCAGGCCGCCGTGCACGAGCTTGCTGGAGAACCGCGACGTCCCGAAGGCCAGGTCGTGCGCTTCGAGCAACGCCACGGAGAGCCCGCGCGAGGCCGCGTCCAGCGCGATCCCGGCTCCGGTCACCCCGCCGCCGATCACGAGCACGTCGACGCGCTCGCCACCCGCCAGTTCTTCGAGCTCACGTTCTCGCCGGCGAGCGTTCAGCGAACCAGGGATCATGGTCTGAGCGATGCGTCGAGGATGTGGCTGAACTCGGCCAGCAGCGCGTTTTCGTTCACATCCGTCGTCGCCGGGCGCAGCGAGAAGGCGTACGACTGGACGATCAGCAGTATCGAGCGCGCCTGGGTCATCAGGTCGGCTGCCCGTACCGAACCGTCGGCGTGCCCGGCCTCGAGCAGCGACCGCAGCACCTGCTCGGCGAACTGCTGGGTCTGGCCGAACCGCGCCACGATGTAGGGCAGCACGAGCTCGGGGTCGACGTCGAGCAGCGTGCGGAACAGCTGGTCGGCCGACAGGGCGCGGACACCGGCCGAGGCGATGACGACCAAGCGCTCGCGCGCGGTCGGCGCGTCGCTGCCCTCGGCGCTGGCGCGGCGCAGCAGCTCGCCGAACTCGCGCGTCATCAGCGCGGCGAGCACGCTGCGCACGTCGGGGAAGCGCCGGTAGAGCGTCATCCGGCTGACCTTGGCGGTCCGCGCGATCTCGGCGAGCGTGGTCCGCCGGACGCCGACCGCGAGCACGCACTTGCGCGCGGCGTTGAGCAGCACGTCGTCGGAGACGCGGACCGCGGGCTGCCGGGTGCGGGTGTCCGCGAGCGCGCTCGGTGTGCGTTGTCCCACGAGTGAGTGACGTTCGGCGCTCATGTGTCACACTCTAACGGTGAACGAGACGATTGACCACCGGCTCCGCGCGACGTGGGCGCCAGATCACGCCGACCTGCCCGCTCGCGCCCTGCGCTGGCTGGTCGAGCGTATCGGGCGGCCGGGGCCGCAGGCCCCTGTCGTGACCGACTCGGGGCTCGCCGTCCCCGAGTCCCGGCTCGACGCCAAGGCCGCTGACGAGCTGAAAGCCGTCGTCGGCGCCGAGTTCGTGCTCACCGCATCGGGTGACCGGCTGGGCCGCGCGGGCGGCTTGTCCTATCTGGACCTGCTGCGCCGCCGAGGGCTCGGCGAGCTCGCCGTGCCCGACGCCGTCGTGCTGCCCGCCACGCCCGAGCAGGTGCAGGAGGTGCTCGAGGCCTGCGTGCGCCACGACGTCGCTGTCGTGCCGTTCGGCGGGGGTACCTCGGTCGTCGGCGGGGTAAACGCGCTGCGCGGTGCCAAGTCGTCCGTGATCTCGCTCGACCTGGCCAGGCTCGACAAGCTCGTTTCCGTCGACCCGGTCTCGCACATCGCCGTGTTGCAGGCGGGCGTGCGCGGGCCGGAGGCCGAGCGCCTGCTCGCCGCGCACGGTTTCACGCTCGGGCACGTGCCGCAGTCGTTCGAGCGCGCCACGATCGGCGGATTCGCCGCGACGCGGTCCGCGGGCCAGGCGTCATCGGGCTACGGCCGCTTCGAGGACATGGTCTCCAGCGTCCGGCTCGCCACACCGCGCGGTGAATGGAAGCTCGGTGTCGCGCCCGCGTCCGCCGCCGGTCCCGACCTGCGGCATCTGGCGATCGGCAGTGAGGGCACGCTCGGCGTGATCACCGAGGTCGCGCTGCGGGTGCGTCCGGTGCCTGCCCAGCGACGGTATGAGGGTTACTTCGTCGACGGCTGGGCCAAAGGCGCCGAAGCGGTGCGTGAACTCGCGCAGAACCACGTGCTCGCCGACATCACTCGTCTGTCCGATGTGGACGAGACCGAAGTGTCGCTCGCGCTCAACACGGGCTTGAAAACGACCGCGCTCAAGCAATATCTGCGTGCGCGTGGCATCAAGAACCCGTGCTTGCTCATCCTCGGCTGGGAAGGCCAGGAGATCTCCAACCGCCGCAACGAAACCTTGAAGCGGCTGAACGCGGTCAAGATCGGCCGCTCGCTCGGCGAATCGTGGCGGCACGGGCGGTTCTCCGGTCCGCGCCAGCGCGACACGCTGCTCGATGCCGGTGTGTGCGTCGAGACGCTGGAGACGTCCGCGCATTGGTCCAAATTGGACCATTTGCGCGACGCCGTCCGCGGTGCTCTGAGCGGCGCGCTCGGCTCGCCGATCATCATGTGCCACATCTCGCACGCCTACGAGACGGGCGCGTCGCTGTACTTCACCGTGCTCAGCGCGCGTGACGCGGACGACCCGGTCGGCCAGTGGGAGCACGCGAAAGCGGCCGCGTGCGAGGCGATCAAGGGCCTCGGCACGATCTCGCATCACCACGCGGTCGGTGTCGACCACGCGCCTTATCTGCGTGCCGAGATCGGTGCGCTGGGCATCGAGGTACTGCGCGCCGCACGGTCCACTGTGGACCCGACCGGCATCCTCAATCCCGGCAAGCTCACAACAGGGTGATCTCGATGCCGTGCGAGGTGCCCGGCGAGCCTTCGAGCCCGACGGCCTCGCACTGCGGCACCTCGGCGACCCGCACCGGCACCCCGTCGACGAGCAGCGGGAACCGGACGTCGGTCGCGCCGACGTAGGCGCAGACGTCGTCCAGCTCGGTGCCGTCCTCGAGGGTGATCGTCCCGGTGTGGAGCCTGCTCAGGTGATGCCGCGAGCCGCGTGCCTCGCAGACGTCGAGCACCTCGATCTGCTCGGGGGTGGCGAACCAGACAGCGTGCCACTCGACGACGCCCGGCATGGCGACGAGCGTCGTCGGGCGCTGGCCGTCGCGCACCCGCAGGCCGGACGCCCAGACAGCGGCCAGCCCGACCGATCGCGCGCGCACCACGACGACCGGGCCCTGGAGCCCGAGTTCCTCGCGGAGCCAGGTGATCTTGGACGGGCAGGCGTTCGACCCGTACGCGAGCACGGCCTGGCGCTCGCGCCAGCCGTCCGGCGCCGTGTCGAGTGAGTGCCCGGCGCCGTCGAAGTGCACGAAGGAATGATCGGGGCGGGCGCCGGGGTAGGGATCGGCTGGGTATTCGGCGTCGGTGAAGAGCTTCAAAACACCACCACGCTCCTCAGCACTTCACCCCGGTGCATACGCTCGAAGGAGTGCTCGACCTGGTCGACGCCGATGCGCTCGGTGACGAACTTGTCCAGCGGCAGCCGCCCCTGCAGGTACAGGTCGATGAGCACCGGGAAGTCGCGCGAGGGCAGGCAGTCGCCGTACCAGCTGGACTTCAGCGAGCCGCCGCGCGAGAAGAAGTCGATCAGCGGCAGGTCGCCGACGCGCATGTCCGGCGTCGGCACGCCGACCAGCACGACCGTTCCGGCCAGGTCGCGGCCGTAGAACGCCTGGCGCCAGGTCTCCGGGCGGCCGACCGCGTCGATGACCACGTCGGCGCCGAACGAGTTCGTGTGCTCCTGGATGGCCTCGACGACCTGGTCCTCGGACAGCCCCTTGCTGTTGAGCGTGTGCGTGGCGCCGAACTCCTTGGCCCACTGGAGTTTCCGGTCGTCGGTGTCGATCGCGACGATGGTGGTCGCGCCCGCCAGCTTCGCGCCGGCGATCGCCGCGTCGCCGACCCCGCCGCAGCCGATGACCGCGACCGAGTCGCCCCTGGTCACCGCGCCGGTGTTGAGCGCCGCGCCGAGCCCGGCCATCACGCCGCAGCCGAGCAGGCCCGCGACGGCGGGCTCCGCGGCGCTGTCCACCTTCGTGCACTGTCCACTGTGGACCAAGGTTTTGGGTAGGAAGGCGCCGACGCCGAGCGCGGGGCTCAGCTTCGTGCCGTCGGCCAGCGTCATCGGCTGGGTCGCGTTGAACGTGGAGAAGCAGTACCAGGGCTTACCGCGCTTGCAGGCTCGGCAGGTGCCGCAGACCGCGCGCCAGTTGAGGATGACGTAGTCGCCGGGTTCCAGATCGGTGACGCCCGCGCCGACCTGCTCCACGATCCCGGCCGCCTCGTGGCCGAGCAGGAACGGGTACTCGTCGTTGATGCCGCCCTCGCGATAGTGCAGGTCGGTGTGGCAGACGCCGCAGGCCTGGACCGAGACGACGGCTTCACCGGGCCCGGGATCGGGGACGATGACGGTCTCCAGCGAGACCGGCTCGCCCTTCGCGCGCGAAACGACGCCCTGAACCTCGTACGGCATTGCCACCTCCGTGTAGAAGATCCCCGGGCAGCTTGCCATGGAAAGCGCGGATATCGCGAGATCCGCATGGGTGCGGGTGAGGGACTGGTCCATCCGGGTGAAGTGTTGAACCGCCTCGCCCGGCGGCGCGTGTGGCTGGCATGTCCACGCTGAATCTCGACTCGCACCGGCCCGCGTTCACCCGTGATCCGTACCCGTTGCTGGCCGAGCTACGCGAAGCCGGCCCTGTCCACCGGGTCGAGTACCTCGGGGTCCCGATGTGGCTGGTCACCCGCTACGCCGACGTCAAGGCCGCGCTCGGCAACCCGCTGGTCGCGCACGACGCGGTCAACGCCAACGACGACGTGCGCAAGATCCCGCTGATCGCGCACGGCTGGTCGGGCGATCTGAGCCACCACATGCTCTTCGCGGACGCGCCCGAGCACTCGAGGATGCGCCGGGTGGTCAACCGCGAGTTCACCCCGCGGCGGCTCGCGGCGCTGGAGCCGCGGATCCAGCAGGTGACCGACTGGCTCATCGAGAGCATCGCGAGCCAGGGCAAGGCCGACCTGATCGAAGACTTCGCCGCGCCGCTGCCCGCCACGATCATCATGGAGCTGCTCGGCGTCCCCGGCAGCGACCGCGAGAACTTCCGCTACTGGGCCGACGTCGTCACCGGCGTGCGCGAGGGCGACATGGAGCTCCTCCCGCAAATGCACGCGGAGGCGAACGCGTACCTGCGCGACCTGATCAAGTACAAACGCACCCAGCGCGAGGCCTTCGCGGGCACCGACCTGCTCGGCGCGCTGGCCCGCACGTCCGGCGAACGCCTCAGCGACGTCGAGCTGATGGCGATGGGCTGGCTGCTGCTGGTCGCGGGCTACACCACGACGATCGACCTGATCGGCAACGGCATGCTCGCCCTGCTCCGCAACCCCGAGCAGCTGAAACTCCTGGTCTCGCAGCCGGAGCTGCTGGACAACGCGCTCGAGGAGTTCCTGCGCTTCGACGGCCCCACGGCGATCCCGACCCTGCGCTTCGCGAAGCCCGGCCTGACGATCGGCGGCGTCGACATCCCAGCCGGTGACCTGATCGCGCTGTCCCTCGCCTCCGCCGACCACGACCCCGCCCGCTTCGACAAGCCGTCCGAGCTCGACATCGCGCGTACCGACCGCGGCCACGTCGCGTTCGGCCACGGCGTCCACTTCTGCCTGGGCGCGCCGCTCGCCCGCATGGAAGGCCGCATCGCGTTCCGCGCGCTGCTGGCGCGGTGCCGCGACATCAAGCTCGACATGTCGGCTTCGCTGTCCTGGCGCGTGAGCATCAACATCCGGGGCCTGCGCCACCTCCCGGTCACCTTCACCCCTGCCCGCGGCGGGGTTTAGCGGGTTCTATCCCGCGCCGGGCGAGCGGGATAGAACCCGCTAAGCCCCGCCGCCCCAAGGAAACCCGGGCGGGTGGCGAGAGCAGAGGGCCCGCCACCCGCCCACCCCCCCGAGCCAGGAAAAAAATCCCAATGTGGCATTGGTCAGGTTTGAGCACGCCAATGTGGCTTTCGTCAGCTCAAATCTGACGAAAGCCACATTGGGATTTTTTTAGCTGGGCCGGGCACGGGGAAAGGGCAGGTCAGGGGGTTACCAGGGGGTGATGATGTAGGCGATGCCGCCGGGGCCGGAGGCGACGCCGCCCGAGGCCGTGTAGCGCTTGGTCCGCTGCCAGATCGTCTCGAACTGGGCGCGCTTGTAGACGTTGCGGACGCGGTCGTTGCTGGAGGAGGCCGGGTCGTTGGCGATCACGTCACCGTCGGCCGTGAAGCCGATGACGACCATGATGTGCCCGGACGTCCCGTAGCCCGCGCCGTCGAGCTCCTCGGCGCGGAACGACTGCGACGTGATCACCGGGATGCCCCGCGCGATGTAGCTTTCCAGCTCGTTCAGCGAGTGCAGTCTGGTGATGTGCCCGCGCAGGCCGAGCGACGCCGCGTAAGCCGTGTTGAACGGCCAGTTCCCGGTGCCGTCGTAGGCGTAGTCGTAGGTGTAGCGAGCCGCGTACGCCACGGTCGGGTCGACGTAGCCGGACGGGATCCAGGTCATGTCGGCCGGCTTGGGCCGTTTGCCCCAGTATTCGGCCACCATTTCGGTCGAAGTGGGGCTGCACCAGTTCTCGCCGCCGCCACCGTATTCGGGGAACTGTCCTTTGTGGAGGTTCTGGGCATACGGTGGTACGGGAAGTTCGATTCCGCGCGCGCGGCCCGGCGTTGTCGCCTGTACGACGAAGCGGTCCGGCACGTGCGAGGTCATCGCGCCGAGCGACGTCACCGAAGGCGTCTCGCGGGTGCCGGCCTCGCGGTAAAGGCTGATCCGCAGCCGGTACGACTTCAGCGTCACGCCCGACTTCATGACCAGCGTGTCCACGTCCACGAAAGCGTTTGCGTCGGACTGCCCGTCGACGCTCGTGCGCTTGATGTCGGCGTCGCCGTTGGCCCAGCGGCCCATCGTGTACCAGGCCGTTTCGGCGCCCGTCCCCGTCTTGCCCTTCGCTTCGATCTGGAGCCAGGTCTTCTCGGGTGTGCGCGCGTTCCACGAGGCGATGAGCTGCGTCGCGTCGAAGCCCAGCCGGTAGCTCGGCGAGGTCCACTGGCCGTATTCGTAGGTCTTCGTGGTGCCCAGCTTCGGCTCGGTGTGCTCGATCGTGCCGATCGGCCGGTCGATGCGCAGCCCGCGGTGGTCGACCGCCAGCCCGGCCAGCGTGCCCTGATGGAAAGCCCAGCCCGCCCACTCGTGGTAGTCGACCGCTTCGTCGTCACGGCCCGGGTGGGCCTCGGCCGCGTGCGTCGTCACGGCGGTCATCATCGCCACGGTGAGCAGCAGCATCAATCGGCGGGCTCGCATGTGGGCTCCATCCCTCTTAGCATTCCTAGCTGTGGAGGATTTTCGCCCACGGTCGCGGTTCCGTAAAGAACCTCTGTATTTCTTTTGTACACCTGCATGTTGCCGATCAAAGCACCGCTTGGGTCTGCGTGATCTTCGCGGCGAGCTTGCCCGCGTCGTCGCGGATTTCCGTTTCCACCACAATGATCTTCCGGCCGGTGTGCAAGGGGCGCGCGGTGGCGACGGCGTTTCCCTCGCGAATGGCACGCAGGAAGTTGGTCTTCGACTCGATCGTGGTCGTGCCTTGCGCGCCGTCCGGGAGATTGAGGAACGCGCACACCGCGCCCGCCGAATCGGCCAGCGCCATCAGCGCGCCGCCGTGCAGCACTCCGCCGGTCGTGCACAGCGACTCGTCCCAGGCGAGCCGGGCGCGCACGAGGCCGGCGGAGTGCTCCAGAGCTTCGATGCCGAGCCGCGCGGCGAACGGCATGGTCTGGTGGAACAGGTCGTCGGTCATGGCCGACAGCCTGCCCGACGGCCCGCGCGGGGTCGATTACCTCCGGGGTAACTAACGCAGCGGGTGCGCGAGCACCAGCTCGGTGTTGCGGTCGCCCGAGGCACCCAGCTGACCGAGGTCGGCGTGGATGTCGTTGTAGGAAAACTCGCGGTACAGCGAAGCCAGGCCCTGCGTCGACTGGTCGTCGTACGAAGCCGAGTACGGCGCTTCGGATTCGATCAGCGTGGTGAACAGCGAAAGCGTGCCGTCCACGTTGTCCGCGACCTCGATGATCCGCGCGTGCTGCGGGAAGTCGATGTGCGAGGCCGTGTTGATCTCCCAGAAGCTCCGCTTCGCGTCGGCGTTGACGTGCGGGATGATCTGGTTGCGATGGGTGTGGCCGTTGACCCAGGCGATGACGTTCGGGAACCGGTGCAGCAGGTTGACGAAGGTGTCGCCGTTCAGCCTCGGCTCGGCGAGATGGCGCGAGTCCGGCAGGATGTTGCCCATCGAACCACTGGTGTGGTGGCTGAACAGGATGAACAGCTCATCGGTCACCTGGTGGCTGACCTTGGCGTTGAACCAGTTGTAGTAGGTGGAACTGTTGCGCTGCAACGTCTTCTCGACCCAGCTGTACTGCCCGAGCCCGATCGAGCCGTCGGCGAAGCCGCCGAGCGTGGTGGTGTCCAGGCTGATCCCGGTGACGCCGGGCGCGATCCGGAACGTGTAGTAGACGTTCTGGCCGTCGGCGTTCTCCGCGGTGAACCCGTGGCCGAACGGGCCGGGCCCGGTGTTGGCCGCCTTGAGGTGCGCTTGCACGAATTCGGCCGTGGTGAACGGTTTGCGCCGCGCGTCGGGGGTCACTTCGCGGATCAGCCCGCCGCCGCCGAACAGCTCGCTGATCGGCACGCTGGAACCCGGCTTGAGTATCGCGTCGGCGATCTTCTTGGTGCTGGCCTCGTCCTTGCCGATCACCTTGTACTTGCCGGTGTAGAAGGCGTTGATGCCGGGGATGCCCTCGGGCAGCGAGCCGACCACGCTGTCGTCGTGGTTGCCGAACGTGCAGTACCACGGGATGTCCAGACCGTCAGGGGTGAACGTCCGCATCGCCGCGTCCAGCAGGCCCGGCACCTGCGGGAAGCCCTTCTTCGTGTACGCGTCGCCCAGCGGCGTGCCCGGGTTCCAGTAGTTCGGGCTGCCCGACGCCTGCACGCCCTCGTAGCGGTTCGGATCACCGGAGTTCGGGGTGACCTCCCGGCCGCCGTTGAGCACGCCGAGGAACCAGTCGAGTTCGAGCTGCTCGTGGTTGTCGGTGTTGTCGCCGGTGGTCACCATGAAGTCGAACGGCCTGCCGGTGAACGGCCCGTTCCGCACGCTGTTGACCCGCTTGACCAGTGCGTTCGTCGCGACCGTTCCCAGCGCCTCCTGCGGCCGGTGCGCCGACGAGATGTACGGGTGCACGTACTCGAACCGCGCCGGGCTCTCGGTGTCGGTGATGTGCAGGTCGGTGAACTGCACGAACGACGCGAGCGGGGTACGCCGATCGTCGCGCCCGGTGTTCGCGGCGGCCAGGTCCTGCCGCAGCACGACCGGCCAGCCAGGGCCCGCGGCGAGCTTGGTGTACGACGGGCCTGACGACACCGGCGCGGCCGCCGCCTGCAGTGTCGTGCCCGCGGTGGTGACCGCGCGGCGCGTGGTGAGCGCCAGCGCCCGGTCCAGCGCGTTCGAGGTCGGGGTGCAGAGCAGTAGCCCCGCCCCGGACAGCCCGGCTGCGGTGACGAATCGGCGGCGGGTCAACTCGGCCATGCGGTCGCTCCCAGTCGTAAGTGACATTCGAACCCTGGGTGTTACACCGTGCCGCACGAGGTTAGCGGGAGCGTGAACTTCCGGGAAGCTCATCGCGAAAATTTGTCACCTTTGGCGCATGGCCAAGCCCTCGTGAGTGTTCCGGCCGGTTCTAACCGGCGAAAACACTCACGACCTCGCGGCCGGCTAGCCCTTCAGGCCGGACTCCGCGACGCCTTGGACGAGGTAACGCTGCAGGAACACGAACAGCAGCACGATCGGCAATATCGACACGGCCGCGGCCAGGAACAGCAGGTTGAGCTGCGGGTTCTGCGCGGTCAGCAGGCCGGACAACGCCACCTGCACGGTCCACGAGGACGGATCCTGCGCGATGATCAGCGGCCACAGGAACGCGTTCCAGCTGCCGATGAACGTGATCACCGCGAGCGCGGCGAAGAAGCCGAGCGAGTTGGGCGCGACGATCCGCCAGAACACGCCCCAGCGCGTCAGCCCGTCCAGCCGCCCGGCCTCTTCGAGTTCGGCTGGGAAGTCCAGAAAGTATTGGCGGAACAGGAAAACACTGAACGCGCTGAACAGGCCGGGAATGATCAGACCGCGCAGATCCGAGATCCAGCCCAGGCTGGACACGACCACGAAACTCGGCACGAACGTCACCGAGGTCGGGATCATCAGCGTCGCGATGACCGCGTAGAACACCTTTTTCGAGTGCCGGTAAGGGATTCGCGCGAGCCCGTAGCCCGCCAGCGAGCAGATGAGGAGCAGGCCGACGGTCTGCAGCAACGCGACGACGACCGAGTTCAGCAGGCTGCGCGCGAACGGAACCTCGGAATTGCCGAAGAGTGTGCCGAAGTTCTCCCAATGCACGGTGTCCGGGAACAGTTTCCAGTCCGGCGCGGTGATTTCGGCACGCGTCGACAAGCCGTTTCGCAGCAGCAGGTAGAACGGCAGCAGGAACAGCACCGTCGCGATCAGCAGGCAGATCCAGCGTACGATCTTCACGAGGCCCTCCCGAAGCGGAAAACCCTGCCCTGCAACAGCGTCACCAGCGCGATCAGCAACGCGAGGATCACCGCGCCCGCGCTGCCCCGGCCCAGATCCTGCCCGCCCGAGCCGAGCGACGTGTAATAAAGATAGACAAGAGGTGGTCGCGCGAACGGTGGATATCCGCGCGAATCACCCATGATGTTGTAGAACTCATCGAAGGCTTGATAAGCGTTGATGAGATTCAGCAACAGGACCGCCACCGAAGTCGCCGCCAGCTGCGGAAGCGTGATGTACCGGAACACCTGCCAGCCGGGCCGCGCACCGTCGATGGCCGCGGCCTCGTACAGCTGCGTCGGAATCCGTTGCAGCGCCGCGATGAACAGGATCATGTAGAACCCGAGCTGCAGCCACAACCGGGCGCTGACCAGCACGACCCAGTACAGCGGCGGGTCGACCGTTCCGGTCCACGCGACCGGGTCGACGCCGAACACACCGAGCACGCTGTTGACCAGTCCATATCGGACACCCGAGAACAGCGAGGTCTTCCAGATCAGCGAAGCGACCACGTACGAACACGCGAACGGCAGGAAGAACACCGAGCGGAAGAACGCGCGCGCGAACTTCAACTGGTTCACGGCCAGCGCCAACGCCAGGGACAGGACGAACGTCACCGGCACGATCAGCGCCGCGAACACGCTGAAAGTCCCCAAACTGGAGAGGAAAGCGTCGTTCGACAGCATCGAGACGTAGTTGTCGACACCCACGAACTCGGTCGGCGTGACCGTGTTGCGAGCGTCGAAAAAGGACAGATACGCGCTCCAGCCGATCGGCAGATACGCGAAGATCGCCAGCCCGAGCAGGAACGGCCCGACGAAGAGCCAGAACGCGCGTGCGTCCCGCCGCTTCATCCGAACAGGCGCTTGAGCTCAGCCTTGGCCACGTCGACCGCCTTGCGCGTCTCCGCCGCCGGGTCCGCGCCCTCCTTGGCGATCTTCGCGACGGCGTCGGACAACGCGGTGTTCGACTGGGCCGTCCACACCGGACCGCCGACCAAATGGCTGTTCTCCTTGACGTATCGCGCGGCATCCGCGGCAGGCCCGAGCTTTAGATTCTCGGCCTTGTCGACGAGGCTCTGGCGCGCCGGCACGTGGAAGCCGAACTTGGTCGCGAATTCGAGCTGGTAGTCGGTCTTCTCGACCCACAGCCACTTGATGTACTCCTTGGCGGCGGCCACGTTCGCGCTCTTCGCGTTGATCATCGCGCCGTACGCGCCGACCGGGACCGAAGGCGCACCGGAGGCGTCCAGCTTCGGGAACGGGAGCACGCCGAAGTCGTCCTTCAGCGCCGCCTGGATCTTCGGGATGTTCCACAGCCCGGTCCACTGCATCGCGGCGAGCCCGTCGATGAACGCCGCCGGGTCGGACCAGTCGCTCGGCGCGCCGAGCAGCAGCGAGTTGTTCGTGTTCAGCACCCGGAGCTTCGCGAACGCGGCCGCCGCGCGCGGGTCGTCGAAGCCGACGGACTTGTTGTCCTTGGACAGGTAATCGAGCCCGGTGGACCAGAGCAGCGGGCCGGCGAGCACGCCGACACCGCCGTCATTGCCCGCGAAGAAGCCTTTCACACCTTCTTTGGTGAGCTTCTGGGCCGCGTCGATCAGCTCGTCGACCGTTTGCGGCGGATTCACGCCCGCCGCCTGCAGCATGCTCTTGCGGTAGAAGAGGACCTGCGTGTCGGTGGCCTGCGGGATGCCGTAGACCTTGCCTTCGACGGTCTGCGCGGCCAGCACGGCCGGGCTGAAGTCCGCGGCGATCGGCCCGACGATGTCGTCGAGCGCCACGACCTGGTTCTGCCGCACCCAGTCGATCTTGACCTGCGCCTCGAAGACGTCCGGCACGGCGCTGTTCTGCAGCGCGGTCACGATCTTCGAGTCGTAGTCGCCGGGGTTCCACTGGACGTTCACGGCGGCCTTGGGATACGCGGCGGCGTAGCGCTTCACCGCGTCCTGCACGCCGTCCTCGCCATAAGCGTGGTACCACTGCTGGAGGTTCGGTTTCGGCGGAGCGGTCGGCGCCGAGGACGCCGTCGACGGCGGCGGACTGCCCTGCCGCCCGGTGTTCGAACCGCAGGCGGTGGCCACGGCGGCCAGCCCGGCCAACGACAGGAACCCACGCCTCGTGCGCTGCTGCATCCCCAGTTCTCCTTCGGCATGCTCTGAAGGCCATCAAGATGGCCCATGACGGCCTTCAGAGCGTCGCGACTCGCCGAAGATTTACCGGTTAGAGCTTGCTGATGTCGAGCTTTCCCTCGGAGTGGAACGCGCGGATGCGCTTCTTGTCGAACTTGCCGACGCTGGTCTTCGGCACCTCGTCGATGAACGTCCAGTACTCCGGCAGCTGCCACTTCGCGACCTTGTCGGCCAGGTAGTCGCGCAGTTCCTCGACGGTGGCCTGCTGGCCTTCCTTGAGCACGACGGCGACCAGCGGCCGCTCGTCCCACTTCTCGTCGGGAATGCCGACGACCGCGGCCTCGGCGATGGCCGGGTGCCCCATCACCGCGTTCTCCAGGTCGACCGAGGAGATCCACTCGCCGCCGGACTTGATGACGTCCTTCGCGCGGTCGGTCAGCGTGAGGAAGCCGTCGGCGCTGATCTTGCCGACGTCACCGGTGCGCAGCCAGCCGTCGTGGAACTTGTCCGGGTCGATCTCGGAGCCGCCGTGGTACGCCGCGGCGATCCACGGGCCCTGCACCTCCAGCTCGCCGACGCTCTCGTTGTCCCACGGCAGCACCGTGCCGTCGTCGTCGACCAGCCGCGCGGTGACCGAGGCGGGGAAGCGACCCTGGGTGTAGCGGTACTTCCAGGCCTCGTCGCCGGTCACGCCGTGCGGCGGGCGCGCGACGCTGCCCAGCGGCGAGGTCTCGGTCATGCCCCACGCGTGCACGACCGTGACGTCGTGGCGCTCCTGGAAGGTGTGCATCATCGACGGCGGCACGGCCGAGCCGCCGATGACCACCTCGCGCAGGTGGGAGATGTCCTGCGGGTTGGCGTCGAGGTGCGCGAGCAGGCCGGACCAGACGGTCGGCACGGCCGCGGCGAAGTCCGGCTTCTCGGCTTCGAGTAGCTTCGCGATCGGGGCGGGCTGCAGGTGGCGGTCCGGCATGATCAGCGAGGCGCCGACCATCAGCGCCGCGTAGGGCAGGCCCCACGACATCGCGTGGAACATCGGCACGATGGCCAGCGTCTTGTCACCCTGCGCGAGCCGCATGCTGTCGCTCATGCAGACCTGCATCGAGTGCAGCCAGATCGAGCGGTGCGAGTAGACGACGCCCTTGGGGTCACCGGTGGTGCCCGAGGTGTAACACATCGCGGCGGCCGAGCGCTCGTCGATCTCCGGCCAGTCGAAGGTGTCCGGCTGGTCCGCGAGCAGCGCGTCGTACGAGTGGACCTGGACACCGTCCGGCGCCTGCAGGGTCGCGGCGTCGCCGTTGGCCACGATGACGTGACGCACCGTCTTCATCTCCGGCAGCTGCTTCGCGAGCAGCGGGACCAGGGTGCCGTCGACGATGACGATCTGGTCCTCGGCGTGGTTGGCGACGAAGATCAGCTGCTCGGGGAACAGGCGGATGTTCAGGGTGTGCAGCACGGCGCCCATCGCCGGGATGGCGAGGTAGGCGGCCAGGTGCTCGGCGTTGTTCCACATGAAGGTGCCGACGCGCTGATCGCCGGTGACACCCAGGCCGCGCAGCGCGTTCGCCAGCTTCGCCGCGTGCTTGCCGAGTTCGCCGTAGGTCTCGCGCCGGGACTCTGAACCGTTCCAGGTGATGACCTCGGCTTCCGAGTGCACCGTGGTCCCGTGGCGCAGCAGCCTCGCCAGTGACAGTGGCAGGTCCTGCATCGTGCTCAACATCGTCAACTCCCATGCGCCGGTGAACTGGGGGGTAACCGCGACTCTATGCAGAGCGGCCCCGTTGGGCACGCAACCGTTCCGTCACGTTTGGTCAGATCACCGTGCGGGTGCGTGCGATGTCCTACTAATGGGTGTCTCGTTCCGGACGGGTTTCCGGACAGGACGGGTGCTCGGCCGGGTGTTTCCGGCACGTGGATCGGGTGTCGTGAGTTGACCTGAGCGCCGATCTTCACTCTCCGGTGGCCGCCACGCGGCTGTCTGAGTGCTTTCCTTGCGGTGCAACCTTTTTTGCCTCTTGAATGATGGCTGGACCGGCCTCTGCCGGGCGATTCGCAGCTTGTCTACAGTGGACTAAACGGTCACTGACCGCAGTCGCCGAGTGCGTCGAGATCGCCCCAAGGGGTGATGTTTCCGCAGGCTGGGGGCAGGGTGCGGCGGGTTGCCCCGAGGTGTTCGCGAGGGTAGTAAGTGCGTGTCGGTTTCACGCCCTTGACTTGGGTGGCGTTTACTGGGGCCGTGGTAAGAGACGGCTGGCCAGCGCTTGCTGAAGCAAGCACCAGGTCGCAAGGTCGTCGCCGCGTATGCGGACACTCGAGATGGAAAGGATTACTACGTTGGCTCTGCCCACGTTGACTCCGGAGCAGCGCGCGGACGCCTTGGCCAAGGCGGCCCTGGCGCGCAAGGCCCGCTCGGAGCTGCTTGCCTCGATCAAGTCCGGCCAGGAAAGCATCGACAAGGTGCTCAAGAAGGCCAAGGAAGACAAGACCATCGGCAAGACGAAGGTCACGCAGCTCCTGAAGGCCGTCCCGGGCCTTGGCGCCGTCAAGGTCGCCGCCCTGCTCGAGCAGGCAGGCATCGACCCGGACCGGCGCGCCGCCGGCCTCGGCGACCGCCAGCGGGAAGCGCTGATCTCCGCGCTGAAGTAAGGCGTTTTCGCAGCTCAGGCCCGTGAGCGTGGGGGCGGTCCGTACCGCCCCGACGCTCACGGGCCGGGTTCCGCGATGTCGCACCGGCAACACTTTGCGGCCATCGCCCCGCAAGCCTGCGACGCTGAAGGGGTGACCACCCGCATCGCGCCCGCGTCCCCAGCCGGTCTCGCCGCCCAGTACGAGCGTGGCGATTTCTTCTTCGCCACCGCCCGGCGGGTGCTGCTGGCCCAGGGCGCCGTCGAATCCGTGACCAGCACCGATCCGGAGATTCTGGCGGACACGGTCACCGGCGCGCTCGCCTCGGGCGCCGCGCCGCTCGCGGTCGGCGTGCTCCCGTTCGACACCAGCCCCGGCACGGTCACACCCGGGCACCTGGTTCTCCCGCGTGCCGTGCTGCACGCCGGTCAAGGTGACCGTTCACTGCCCCGCGAGGTCCTTCCGCGGCCGGTCTCGGTGACCGCGGTCCCGTCTCCCGAGCGCCACATGGCGGCCGTGCGTGACGCCGTCGACGCGCTGCGTGCACGCGGCATGCGCAAGGTCGTACTGGCCCGTGCGCTCGATCTCGACTTCGACGAGCCGATCCGGCCCGAGCGGATCGTGCGCAACCTGGCCAGCGACAACCCGCGGCACTACACCTACGCGGCGGCGTTGCCGTCGACGCGGACCCTGGTCGGCGCCACGCCCGAGCTGCTGCTTTCCCGTGAGGGCTCGCACGTCGTCTCGCACCCACACGCGGGCTCGATGCCCCGGTTCGCCGACCCCGTCGCCGACAAGGCCAGCGGAGACGCCCTGCTCGCGTCCAAGAAGGACCAGATCGAGCACGCCGCGGCCGCTGAGGCCGTCGTGGAGCGCCTGCGGCCGTTCTGCCGGAAGCTCACGGTGCCCGACGGCCCCGAGCTCGTCTCGACGCCGACCATCTGGCATCTGCGCACCACGATCACCGGCGAGCTCATCGACTTCGACATCACCGCGCTGCACCTCGCGGCGGCCCTGCACCCGACGCCCGCCATCTGCGGCACGCCGACCGACGCCGCGCGCGCACTGGTGACCGAGCTGGAGCCGTACGACCGCGCCTACTACGCGGGCGCCGTCGGCTGGGTCGACGCGGATGGCGACGGCGAATGGGCGGTCGCGATCCGCTGCGCCGAGGTCGCCGAGTCCTCGATGCGCCTCTACGCGGGCGGCGGCATCGTCGAAGCCTCGGACCCGCGCCTGGAACTCGACGAGACCACGACCAAGTTCCAGACCCTCCTCCGAGCCATGGGCCTGCCCGACCTCATCTGACCCGGGGAAAAAATCCCAATGTGGCTTTCGTCAGGTTCGAGCTGACGAAAGCCACATTGGCGGGCTGAAATCTGACCAATGCCACATTGGGATTTTTTTCCCGGGCTCAGGGGTGCCAGGAGTGCTCGGTCACCGCTAAGTCCTCTGTGGTCAGTACGGCGACGGCGGCCCGGTAGCCGGAGCCGGGGTCGAGGTCGGCCATGCGTGTGGTTGCGGGGTCCAAGGCGGGAGTGCTCGACGCGAGCAAGGCCGCGGGCGCGTCGAAGGGCGCCAGGGTGATGCTGTGCAACGGGATCCGCAGGCCGCGCCCGGTCGCCTTCATCACGGCTTCCTTGCGCGTCCAGTAGACGAAGAACGCCGACGCCCGCTCGTCCGCCTCGAGTCCTTTGAGTCCCAGGCGTTCGGTCTCGTTGAGCGCGTACTCGATCAGCGAGTCCTCCGCGCGGCGCGACGCCGACTCGACGTCCAGGCCGACGGGCGCGCCCGAGGTGACCGCGAGCCCGATCCGGTCGCCCGAATGCGAGATCGACAGCGCCAGCCCCGGCACCTTCGGTACCCCGTGCGGCTTGTCGCAGTCGTCGCACGACGCGTCGAAGACGATGTCGGCTGGCGCGCGGCCGAGCCGTTCACCGGCGATCGTCTTGGCCAGCACCCGGCCGGTCAGGAACCGGCGCTGGTCGATCTCCTGCCGGTAGCCGGCGTGGCGGCCGAGCTCGAGTTCGTCCAGCAGGCCGATGAATCTCGGTTCGTTGGGCAGCGGCTCGGCCCACCACACCGCGCAGTCGATCACTCGGTCTTGCCCCCATGGTCGTCCAGCATGGTCACCTCGTCGAACGGGTCTTCCCCATTCAATACCCGGTGTACCTGCTCCTTGTCGATCTCGTCGGTCCAGGTGCCGACGAGCACGGTCGCCACCGAGTTGCCCGCGAAGTTCGTCAGCGCGCGGGCTTCGGACATGAACCGGTCGATGCCGACGATGAACCCGACCCCGTCGACCAGCGCGGGCTTGTGCGCGGCGAGGCCGCCCGCCAGCGTCGCGAGCCCGGCGCCGGTGACCCCGGCCGCGCCCTTCGACGCGATGATCATGAACACCAGCAGCGAGACCTGCTCGCCCAGCGACAGCGGCTGGCCCAGCGCCTCCGAGATGAAGATCGACGCCATGGTCAGGTAGATCGCGGTGCCGTCGAGGTTGAACGAGTACCCGGTCGGCACCACGATGCCGACCACCGGCTTGCTGACGCCCAGGTGCTCCATCTTCGCGATGAGCCTCGGCAGCGCCGACTCCGACGACGACGTCGACAGGATCAGCAGGAACTCACGCCCCAGGTACTTGAACAGCTTGAAGACGTTGACCCGCGCGATCAGCCAGCTCAGCGCGCCGAGCACGATGAACACGAACAGCAGGCACGTCACGTAGAAGCCGACCATGATGATCAGCAGACCCTTCAGCGCGGCCCAGCCGGTGCCGCCGACCACCGCGGCGATCGCGCCGAACGCGCCGACCGGGGCGGCCCACATGATCATCGACAGGATCCGGAACACCAGCCGCTGGATGTGCTCGATGCCCTTGCGGATCGGCACGCCGGACGGCCCGAGCTTCTGCAGCGCGAACCCGGTCAGCAGCGCGACCAGCAGCGTCTGCAGCACCAGTTCGCTGGTGAACGCCGAGACCAGCGTCTTCGGGATGATGCCGAGGATGAACTCGGTCGTGTTCTGCGCCTGGGTGACCTGCGACTGGCCCGCCTTCGCGACCGACGAGCTGATCTTCAGCCCGTCGCCCGGGTGCAGCAGGTTGCCGACCACCAGGCCGATGAACAGCGCGACCGTCGACATGACCAGGAAGTAGCCGATCGCCAGCCCGCCGACCTTGCCGACCTTCGCGGCCTTGGCGATCGAGCCGACGCCGAGCGCGATCGTGCAGAAGATGATCGGCGAGATCATCATCTTGATCAGGTTGACGAAGCCGGTGCCGATCGGCTTGAGCTCCTTGGCGAACGCCGGGAAGACCAGCCCGACCACGATGCCGAGCAGCACGGCGACGATGACGGCCAGATAGAGCAGATGCGAGCGATCCCGCCGCTGAGTGGGTGCTTCGGTGGTCATTGACCCTCCTTAACGCCGGGTTCGGCGGCAGAAACCTACGACAAGTCCCGCATGGTCAACAACAGGAACCGCCGGGGTATGTCGACAAGGGACAGCGCGAGGTACCCTGAGGTAAGCAAGCGCTTAGTCAGAGGGAGTGTCATGGATTTCACCCTGAGCGTCGAAGAGCGAGAGGTGCGTGACTGGGTCCGCACCTTCGTCCAGCGCGAACTCGTCCCGCGTGAGCCGGAGGTGCTGCGCCGCGAACGGGCCGGTCAGCCCGGTATCACGACCGATGAGCTGCGCGAACTCCAGCTCAAGGCCAAGGAGTCCGGGTTCTGGGGCGTGCAGACGCCCGAGGAGTACGGCGGCATGGGCCTGTCCGCGGTGATGACCGCGCTGCTCGAGGCCGAGCTCGGCCGCACTTTCGTGCCGTTCCGCTTCGGCGGCGCCGCGGACAACATCCTCTACCACGCCAACGAGGAGCAGAAGCGGACGTACCTGCTGCCGACCATCTCCGGTGAGCGCAAGTCCTGCTTCGCGATCACCGAGCCTGGCGCGGGTTCCGACGCGAAGGCGATCCGCACGACCGCCCGCAAGGACGGCACCGACTGGGTCATCAACGGCGAGAAGACCTTCATCACCGGTGGCAACGAGGCCGACTTCGTCATGGTCTTCGCCATCACCGACCCGGAGAAGGGCGCCAACGGCGGCGTCACCTGCTTCCTGGTCGACCGCGACGCAGGCTGGAAGTCCGAGTACATCGACACCATGGGCGAGTGGGGCCCGGCCTCGCTGGTCTTCGAAGACGTCCGCGTGCCGGAGACTCAGATCCTCGGCGAGCTCGGGCACGGTTTCGACCTCGCGATGCAGTGGATCGGCGCGGGCCGCTACCTGCTGCCCGCCCGCGCGATCGGCTCGTGCGAGCGGCTGATCTCGATGGCCATCGAGCACGCCAACACCCGCGAGACGTTCGGGCAGAAGATCGCCGAGCGCCAGGCCATCCAGTGGATGATCGCCGACTCCGGCGTCGAGCTGGAGGCGCTGCGCTGGCTGGTGCTGCACGCCGCGTGGCAGGTCGACCAGGGCATGGACTCGCGCCACGCGCAGTCCGTCGCGAAGCTCTACGGCGGCGTGAAGGCGAACGAGATCGTCGACCGGGTGCTGCAGATCCACGGTGGCATGGGCTACACGCGTGAACTGCCGGTCGAGCGCTGGTACCGCGAGCTCCGCCTGCTGCGGATCTACGAGGGCACCGACGAGATCCAGCGCCGGACCATCGCGCGCAACCTGCTGAAGGGCCACGTCAAGGTCGGCGGGACGCTGGGCTGAAAACGGGCTCGCGATTTAGCGGGCTTTACTCCTGGCGCCCAGCGCCGGGAGTAAAGCCTGCTAAATCACGTCGGGTGGTCAGGATTCGCTGTCTTGGGCGCGGAGCGCGATCGGGACGCCCGCGAGATCCTCTTCGTTGCACAGGAGCTTCACGTCGTAGTACGGCGAACCCTTGCGGTCGTCGTAGTCGAGGTGGATGGCCAGCACGTCGACGGCCTCACCCAGCCATTCCTGTGCCTCGCGCAGCCACTGCGATGCCCGTTCCAGGGCCGAGGGCAGGTCGTCATCACGAAATTCGACGGGGCGATAGGGAACGTCCTGCACCTGATCCCGAGGGTGTTTTGGCGCCGGCAACCTGGGGGAGAGACCCGAGTCGTCCAGTTCCAGTTGGATCGTTTGCTCAGTCACCCTTCGAGCGTCCCTCAGAGAGGCCGTCTGAGCAAGGCGTACCGGCCTAAAAGGGCCCTTTACACAGCCACGGACCACGTTTTTGAGACCACAGCGCGACAATTAGCCAGATCGGGTGGTTCGCCCTCGTCAAGCCGCCCGAGCGCGCGCATCGCGAGCTGTGCGTAGTGCTCCGCCAGCTCTTCGAGGCCGAGCGGGCCGCGTGAGGAGTACCACCTGGCCACGCCGCTGCACATCTCCAGCAACGCCAACCTCGTCACGGCGGGCTGATCGGTGCGGAAAACCCCGTCACGGACCCCCTTGTCGATGGTTTCCGCCCAGAGGGACTCATATTCGTCGCGCAGCGCGACGACCGCCGCCTTGGCGTGCGGCGACAGCGACGCGACCTCGTTGTCCACCACGCGCGTCTCGTCCGGCCGCACCGCGTGCGTGATCACATGGAGCGCGACCAGTATGCCGAGCCGGTTCACCGGATCGGTGACACCGTCAGTGGCTTCGCGCGCCGCGGCGATCAGCCGTTCCAGTGACTCGCGCATGATGCCGGCGAGCAGTTCTTCCTTGGTGCCCATGTAGTGGTAGAGGCTCGCCGAGGAAAGGTTGGCCTCCTGCGCGAGATCCCGGATCCCGGTGCCGTGGAAACCCTTGTCCGCGAACAGCTTCACCGCCGCACCGCGGACACGGTCCTTGCCTATCGCCACAGTTCGTCCACCCGGTCGTACGCCCCCTTGGTCGGTTCGGCCGCCTTGCGCAGCTCACCCTTCGCGACGCGTTCGGACGGCGTCATCGGCAGCGAATCGGCGAACGCCCAGTAACGCGGCACCTTGAAGTAGGCGAGTTTGCCCGAACAGAACTCGGCCAGTTCCCCCGGCTCCGGCCGCTGCCCGTCCTCGAACACGAGATACGCCTTGATCTCCTCGCCGCGCAGCTCGTCCGGCACCGCGATCACGGCCGCGAGCTTGACCGCCGGATGCAGCAGCAGCGCCCGCTCGACCTCGTCGGCCGAGACGTTCTCACCGCTGCGCCGGATCATGTCCTTGGTGCGGCCGACGTAGTAGACCCGGCCGTCTGCGTCCATCCTGGCCAGATCGCCGGTGTGGAACCACCCACCCTGGAAGGCTTTCGCGGTGGCTTCGGCGTCATCGAAGTAGCCGTGCATCAGCCCGGTGCCGCGGATCAGCAGCTCGCCGGTTTCCCCGCGTGGCAGGGGTTTCCCGGCGTCGTCGGCGATCATGACCTCGCGGTCGCGGGTCGGCCGCCCGATGCAGCCGGTGCCGACGTGCGCGTCGTGATCGGCGTCGTCCATCCGGATGTCGCCGCCGGTCTCGGTCATCCCGAACGCCTCGTACCACGGCACACCCCAGCGCGCCTCGAGATCGGCGTGCAGCTCGTGCGGGATGGCCGAGGCGGAGACCGCGCGCACCTTGTGCTTCTTGTCCTCCGGCGATTCGGGGATGCGCAGCAGCAGCGTCGGCATCAGGCCGAGGCAGTAGAACCAGGTGACCTCGTGCTCGCGGATCTTGGCCCAGAAGGTCTTGGGGTGGAACCGGTCCAGCACCACGAGCGTCGCGCCCGCGGCGAGTCCCAGCGCGACATTCCACTGTGGATCGATGTAGTGGAACGGCTGCGCGGTGAGCAGGGTGTCGGTGTCGTTGACCGCGGGGAAGTCGTTGACCAGCCCGGCGGCCAGCGTCGTCCAGTAGCGATGCGTCAGCACACAGCCCTTGGGCGCGCCGGTGGTCCCGGACGTGTACTGGATGTTGACCGGCTGCTCGGGCACCGTGGCGAAGTGGGTGGCGGCGGTCGACGGCGCTTCGAGCTCCGACGGCGTGAGCACGCGCTCGACGCTCGTCTGCGGCGCGATCCGGTTCAGCAGGCCGACGAACTCGTCCGCCGCGATCACGAACCGCGCGCCGGAGTGCGCGAGCACGTGCGCTCCGTCGAGCTCCTGGTAGTTGGTGTTGACCGGCACCAGCGCGGCGCCGATCTTGGCCAGCGCCAGCCAGGTCAGCGGGAATTCGGGCTGGTTACGCAGCATCACGCCGACGCGGTCGCCGCGCGAGACGCCGAGTTCGAGCAGCGCGAGCGCGAGCTTGCTGCTGCGGCGGTCGATGTCGCCGAAGGTGAGCGTCTCGCCGAGCGCGTCGAACACCCAGGCGGTCTTGTCCGGCCAGATGTGCGCGGCCCTGGTGACGAGCTTGACCAGGTCGTCCACTTCGGACAGCTTCATGCCCGGCTCCGAAACGCGTCGGTGGACGCCTTGACGGCGGCCGAGTGCTCGGTGATCAGCGCGTGGCCGACCTCGATCTCCAGCGCGGACTCGATGTCGATGCTCGCGTCGAGCGCGCGCTTGGCCATGGTCGCGGCCTCGCGCGGGTGGCCCGCGATGCGCTGGGCCCACTCGATGGCCTTCTCCATGAGCTGATCGGCGGGCGCGGTCGCGTTGACCAGCCCGATCCGCTGCGCGGTCACCCCGTCGATCCGCTCGCCGAGCAGCAGCAGTTCCTTGGCCTTGAGCGGCCCGACCATCAGCGGCAGCAGCCGCGACGCCGCCCCGGTCACACTCAGCCCGAGCGAGACCTCCGGAAACGCGAAAACGGCGTCTTCGGCGGCAAGCACCATGTCGCATCCCATGGCGAACTCGGCGCCGGCGCCGATCGCGTAGCCGTGCACGGCGGCGATCACCGGCTGCGGCAGCCCGCGAAGCCGCCGCGTGACGTCCTGCAGCCGGTCGAGCCGGCGGCGCGAGTCCCCCTCCGGCACCTCCTTGAGGTCATGCCCGGCGCAGAAGGCGCGCCCGCGCCCCGCGAGCACGACCGCGCCCGCCCCGGAGCCCGCGACCGTGTCCAGCGCGGTCAGGAAGTCGTCGACGAGGCCGGAGACGACGGCGTTCAGCCGCTCCGGGCGGTTCAGCCAGATCGTGGCGACACCGTCGTCGACGGTCAGCTCAACAGTGCTCATACTCCCGGAGCCTAGACGACCGATCGATCGATCGATAGGGTCCGAAGGTATGCGGGTTGACGCGATCTACGAGAACGCCCAGGTCATCGGTGCGCTGGCGGTCCTGAACGGCCGCATCGTCGCACTCGGCGAAGACGCTGTCGCTTTGTCGACATCCCGGCGGATCGATCTCGGTGGCGCGCACGTGGCCCCCGGTTTCCACGACGCCCACAACCACATGGCGTGGTTCGGCATGAGCCTCACGGACGTCCCGCTGGCGGGCCTGAACTCGGTCGACGAGGTGTACGACGCCATCGCCGCCCGCGCGGCGACCCAGCCGCCGGGCACCTGGATCGTCGCCAGCGGCTACGACCAGAACAAGCTCGTCGGCGGCCACCCCGCCCGCCAAGGCCTCGACCGCGCGGCGCCGGAGCATTTGGTCCGCGTCAAGCACACTTCCGGCCACATGACGGTCGTGAACTCCCGCGTCCTGTCCCAGTTGGACTTGGATCACGTCCCCGTCGGCGGCGACGTGGTCCAAGTGGACGGTTCCCCGACCGGCCTCCTGCGCGAGCAGGCCCAGCTCCTGCTCAACCCCCTGATCTACCCGACCCCGGTCGAGGACGTCGTCCGCGGCCTCGATCACGCGTCGCGCCAGTACCTGTCCGAAGGCATCACGAGCGTGCAGGAAGCGGGCATCGGCGGCGGCCTGGTCGGCCAAACCCCGATCGAACTCGCCGCCTATCAGCAGGCCCGCGAAGCAGGCGTCCTGCGCGTCCGCGCCTCGGTCATGGTCGCCGCCAGCGTGCTGCACCCACTCGAGCATTCACCGGCGGACGACATCGAATTCGGCCTCGATTTGGGCCTGCGCACGGGTTTCGGCGACGACTGGCTCCGCGTCGGCGCGATGAAACTCTTCGCCGACGGCTCCCTGATCGGCCGCACGTGTGCCATGCACGAGCCCTTCGAGGGCGAGCCGGACAACATCGGCTACTTCCAGGTCCCCGAGGAAGACCTCGCGACCACGATCATGCGCGCCCACGCCGCAGGCTGGCAGATAGCCACCCACGCCATCGGCGACCGCGCGATCTCGGTCGTCTTGGACGCGTACGCAGCGGCTTTGGCCCGCTTCCCCCGCCTCGATCACCGCCACCGCATCGAGCATTGCGCGGTCCTCCCACCCGCCGAACTGAAGCGCCTGGCCTCGCTCGGCCTGATCCCGTCACCCCAAGGCCGGTTCGTCAACGAGATCGGCGACGGCATGCGGGCGGCGGTCGGGTCTTCGCGTGAGGCCTGGTTGTATCGCTTGCGGAGCGTTCTCGACGCGGGTTGTGTGCTGCCTGCCAGCTCTGATCGGCCGGTCGTTTCGGGCGCGCCGTTGCTGGGCTTGGCCGATATGGTCCGCCGGCGTACGGCTTCGGGCGTTTTGCTCGGGCCTGACGAGCGGCTGACGCCTTCGCAAGCTTTGCGCGCCTACACCTACGGGTCCGCTTACTCGGCGTTCCGAGAACAGGATCTCGGGACTTTGGAGGTCGGCAAGCTCGCCGACTTCGTCGCGCTGTCGGCTGATCCGCTGGATGAGGACGCTTTGGACGACATCCGCGTGCTGGGCACCGTCGTGGGTGGGGACTTGGCGTTTGAGGCGTAGGGGCTCGTGAGCGTTGCGGGCGGTTCTAACCGCCCGCAACGCTCACGACCTCAAGCGAGTTCGCGCCGGAGTTCGTCCAGCAGAGCGGCTACCTCGTTGACACCGGCGGGCGCCAGGTTGAGCTGCTCATCCCCATAGTGCGGGCGGATGAGCAGCGTCCAGCGTCCCTCTTCGGTGTCGTAGACCCGCAGCGGGCTCTGGTTGCGATGCCGCCGGCCACCGGGCGTGCGGGTTTCCGCGTTGAACTCGGCGAGCACGTGCGGAGTCAGCTCGGCGAACCGCTGCGCGCGGCGTACCGATTGGCTGCCGTTGCCGGTCTTCTCCGCCTCGAGCATCTCGCTGCGGAGCACGCTGATCGGATGGCCGCTCGCCTTGGCGGTGGCTTCGGGAAGCACCTCGGCGAGGATGAGGCTGAGCCGATCCGGGTGGAACGTGCGCACCCAGACGTCATGGCCCTCGCGCACCGCGATGAGGCCGAACCACGACGTGCCCGCCACCAGCACGCTCAGTTTGGTGCCGTTGACGGTGTCGCTGATCCAGCCGTACCGCGCCTCCGGCGGGCGGCTGAGCAGCTCGCAGATCGCCTTGAAGTCCGGCTCATCGCGTTCGTCAGGGTCATCGGGGTAGCGCATCAGCGCTTCCTCGACGGCCCTGTCCGCTTGGGCCTTCACATCGGGCGGAAGCCAGACGGCCTGCGGCGCCAGCACGATGTGCAGGTCGCCGCCGGTCGTCTTCGTCACGATGGCCGCAAGCTCTTCGACCCGAAACTGTTCGGGCTTCTCAAACCACATCTACTCGCCGATCACCGGGGTGACGGGAGACATGCCGGTCCTCGGGTCGACGTACTTCTCGCCGTCCTCATCGGTCAGCTGGAAGGCGGCGTCGTCCTCGAGCACGTACTTCCGCTGGTGCTCCTCGTCCTCTTCGCCTCCGCCACGGCCACCGTGACCCATACCGCCCATACCCTGACCGGCGCCGCGTCCACCGGCACCGCGCGCACCAGCGCCACCGCGGGCACCGGGCTCACCCGGTCCCATCGCGCCCGCGCCGCTGCCGCGGCCACCACCGAGCCGGTCGCTCGCCCCGGTCGCGCCTGCGCCGGAAGAGCCACCGCCGGTCAGCCTGCCGCCAGCGCTGCCGGAGCCGCTGTTGGACCCACCACCGGTGCCGATGCTGCGACCGGACCCGGTTCCGGTGTCGAGGTTCCGGTTGCCACCGGTGTTCCAGCCGCCACCGCCGATGGTGTCGTCGCCAGGCGTCTTGCCGGTCTTGCCCGGAATCCTGTCGTCCGGCCACTGAGGCGGCGGCTTCACCTTGGACTTGTCGTCCTCGGGCGTGGTCCGCTCGTCACGCGTGGGCGGCCTGCCGGTGTCCGTCGGCGGAGGCTTGATGTCGCCGGGCTTGCGGCCGTCGTCCTTGCCGGGGTCGACACTGCCCTTGCCGGGATCGATCGTGCCGGGCTTGCCCCGCTTGTTCTTGTCGCCGTCGCCATCCCCGCCGGGATAGGGGCCAGGGCCAGGCCAGTGCGGCTCGATGATCGGCGGGATCTTGGGTTCGTTCCGCTCGATGGTGAACGTGTTCTTCGGCAGATCACCGTATTCGGTCGGCATCATCGAGCCGTTGTAGTTGGACGCGCTGGTCCAGCCGTCCATCGCCGTGACGTTCTTCTGCGATGCCTCTTGCGACTCGCGGACACCCTTTTCGTAGTCGGACTGCGCGCCGCCGAGCGTGATGACCTTCTTGAACGTCGACGGCTCTTCGGGCGTCTTGGGCACGGGAACGACCGTGGTCTGGGCGTTCGAGAAGCTCTCCGTCTGGTCCATCAGCAGATTGCGCGCGGTGGCCATTTCCTGGGCCGCGCGGCCGTGCTCCACAGCGAGGGGACCCGCGCCACGCTGGGCCGCACCCGATGAGTCGCCGGTCCAGCCTTCCTCCATTGAGGCGGCGAGGTCCGTGATCTGCTGTTCCCGAAGGGTGTACAGCGCTTCGACTTTTCCTAGCTCAACGCTGCCCTGCACAAGGCCTCGAGGGCCTTGTGCCTTGCTGGTGAAGTTCTCGTAGATCGCCTGGCCGTCCATGCAGACGTTGCCGCCGAAGATATCCCAGAATGACAATTCACTGCCCCCCTTGGATTGTGGCTATGACGTCTTTGGCCACGTTCATCGCTCGTTTGCAGCCGTCTGATCCAGGCGGACCCTGGAGGATCACGCTGAGGTACAGGTTATCCGAGATCCCGACGGCGACGGTGCAGTCGCCGTCAGGGCGAAGGTCATTGCTGTCGTACTGTATCGCTGGGTATCCTGAAACATTGGTTTCATCGAAGTAGCCGTCCCTGTACGTGCCATCTTTCTTATTGGCATAAAGGAGGCTGAGGCCTTTTTCGGGCTTTGGGAAGTTTACGCCTGCTGATACGCCTCCATCGGCGCCGAAATTCCAGGCGCATCCGACACCGTGGTCGCTGTCGAGGCGTCGGGGATTCGATGAAACGTTGAAGGACTGCAGTTGCGCCTGCGTAAGGGTCAGGCACGGATCGGCGTAGAATTTAGCCGCGTTCAGAGGTGTCTTGACCGGCGGAGCGCCGGACAAATCGGTTCCGTTGCTCGTGGACGGCTGGTTTGGCGATGCCGCCGAGGACCCGGGCTGATTCGGGGTGGGGCTGGCGGTCCCTGGTTCCTTTGCCGAGCACCCAGTCAACATCGCCAGTGCTGTCAGCGCGGCAGCCGTTTGAATGAACCCTTTGCGTGTGAACACCGTTATCCCTTACGCATCCATGGAGCCGACGCCGCGATCCATTCGCGAATTTTCGTCCTGCTCGACATACTTCCCACTGGCTTTTTTGAGGCTGATGATGTATGCCTGCGCGTAATCCTGCATCTTCGCGTTGTGGATCATCGCGGCGCCGATGGACTTCTTGGTCGCTTCCGCCTGTTCCGCCGCAGGCTGATCTGGAGACGGAGGCCTGATGGAGTCTCGTGCGACTGAGAGCTTGTTATTGTCGTCGCCGAGGTCGTCACGGAGTTTCTCCCACTCGGTGATCTTCTTGGCGATGACTTCGTCGTCGAACTTGTAGCCGCCAGGGCCGGAACCGCCGCCTTTGCCGGGCTTGGGCTCTTCGTGCTCCCAGGGATTGAGGTGCGCCCACGGGTTGGTGCGCTCCTCTTCCTCTTCGCGGGCACGGCGACGCTCTGCCTCGATCTCGGTTTCGGCCTTGTCGTGGCGCTCGTCTTTTCCGGGCTTTGGGTGCGGATTCGGGGCGTCACGTGGCGCGGCCGGAGCGCCACCGGTGGTGCTGGACGCGGCCTTGATGGCCTGTGGTTCGTCGAGTTCTCTGAGGATGTTGCTCAGGTAGCTGTCGCCCGCGGTAGCCATGCGTTTTATCCCCTCACCCCATGTGACTGCCCGCGCGTGAGATTACCGCATGGGTTTTCCCCGATGGGGCGAAATGGCTTCATCGGTCGTCTCGGGCAGCCGTCGGCGTCGCTCACGAGAGTGAGACGCGCGGGGCAGGCGAACGGATCCACTGAGTTCGGAGCCGGAGAGGCTCATGGACTAGGTCACTGTGGACGCTGAGCGACCTCGCTCTCAGTCCGGTGAAGTCGGACCGGCCGCTGGATACAGTGGCCGGACAGCTGTGAACGGCCGAGCAGGAGGACCCCTGATGCCCGTGCGTGACGCCGAGGTCGGTGACCTCGAAGAGATCTGTGCCCTCATCGAGGAGCACGCCGTCTACGAGGGCAAGGACGACCTGCGCCTCGATCGCGCCGAGATGACGAAGTACCTGTTCGGGCCCGACCCCAAGGCGTGGGTGCTGATCGCCGAGGCGCCGGATGCTCCTGGGCGGGTCGCGGGGTTCGCGTTCTGCAACTGGAACTTCTCCACCTGGATGGCTCAGCCGGGGATCTGGCTCGATGACCTCTTCATCCGGCCGGAGCACCGGCGGCACGGGCTGGGGCGTGAGCTGCTGATGGCGCTGCGGACGCGGACCACCGGGCGGATCTCGTGGGACATGCAGAAGGGGAACGAGAAGGCCGCCGAGTTCTACAAGCGGCTCGGGGCGCACCCGGTCCATGAATGGACGCGGTACGCGTGGGAGGCGTGACCGTAAAGTAGGGACCATGAGTGTGAGCCGGCGGTCGTCGTCCATCGAGGACTACGTGCGGGTGATCTATGGACTGGCCGAGCGCGGTGAAGACGTCACCAACACCACGCTGGCGGGCAGGCTCGAGGTCAGCCCGTCGTCCGCCTCCGGCATGGTCACCAAGCTTTCGCAGCTGGGGCTGGTCGCGCACGTCCCGTACCGGGGCATCGAGCTCACCGGCGAGGGGCGCCAGCTCGCGCGGTCGGTGCTGCGCAGGCACCGGCTGATCGAGACCTACCTCGTCTCCGAGCTGGGCTACACCTGGGACGAGGTGCACGCCGAGGCCGACGCGCTGGAGCACGCCGTCTCGGACCGGCTGGTCAAGCGGATCGCGGCCAAGCTCGGCAACCCCGTGCGCGACCCGCACGGGGACCCGATCCCGGATGAGGACGGGAGCGTCGAGGAGCTGCCGATGCGCATCCTCGACGATCTGCCGCCGGGCGCGGTCGGGGAGATCGTGCGGGTCTGGGACACCGATCCCGAGCTGCTGCGCTATCTGACCGAGCACGCGATCGGGCTCGGTGAGCGGATCGAGGTCGTCGAGCGGCAGCCGTTCGGGGGACCGATGGTGGTCAAGGTCGGGTCGCCGCCGGACGCGGCCACGCACGCCATCGGCAAGGAGATCGCGCAGGCACTCAGCGTGGCGTTGCGCTAGCGGGCGTACGCGCGAGTGTCGTAGCCGGGCGGATGTGGTTACGCGCTGTGCTGACCACCATGGGGGCATGAAACCTTTCCGCTTCGGGATCGTCGCCGGCATGGCACGAGACCTCCCCACCTGGACCGAGCTCGCGAGGCAGGCCGAAGACCTCGGATTCGACACCTTCCTGGCGACCGATCCGGTCGTCGACGCCGATCCGCTGACGTTGCTCTCGGCCGCCGCCGCGGTCACCAGCACGCTGAAGCTCGGCACCTTCGTGCTCGCCGATCCGTACCGCGACCGGCGGCAGCTGGCCTGGCAGGTCAAGAGCCTGCACGACATCACCGGCGGCCGGTTCGAGCTCGGGCTGGGTGTCGGGCACCCCGGCGCCGGTGAGCGTTCCGTCGCGCTCGGCGGGGAATTCCCTTCTCCCGCAAAGAGGCTGGCGCGGCTGAGCGAGACGATCGGCTACCTCAAGGAGCACGCGCCCGGGCCTCGGCTGTTGCTCGCGGGCAGCCGTCCGAAGATGCTCGCGCTCGCCGCGCGTGAGGCCGACACGCTCAGTTTCGCGTGGCGTCCGCAGACCATCGAGGCCGAGGCGAAGTCTATTGTGGACGGTTTCGAACCCGGCCGTGACGTGGAGCTGGCGATGAATCTCACCGCCGTCGCTGGGAAACCCGCGCCGTGGCTGAAGCAGTACGGTATCGATGTTCAAGAGCTCGCCGAGTCCGGCGCCGTCTCGGTGCTGCCGGAAGACCCCGATCATGCCGCGGACACGCTTCGCCGCTGGCGTGCCCAGTGGGGGATTTCCTACATCACCATCAATTCCGGCTACCTGCAACAGTTCGCGCCCATTGTGGAGCGGCTGGTAGGGGACTGATCACGGGTCGCAAGACCCTGGCGATCAAGCGAAGACACGCCTACGCTGCATGGCCCAGCTTGTTCTTTTGGGAGCGAACATGACCGGTCAGCGAACGCGCACCATCGACCGGGGGGCCACCGGACAGGACGTCGAGCGACTGCTCGAATCCGGTCCATTCGAAGCGGCGCTGCGCGCCGCGATCCGCGCCAGGGGGCTCGGGCTGGACCGCATCAGGTACCGGCTGCGGGGGCGCGGCGTGTCCATCAGTCTCGCCACGCTCAGTCACTGGCAGTCGGGCCGGTGCCGTCCGGAGCGGGCGGAATCACTGCTCGTGCTCGATCATCTGGAAGAGGTTTTGGAGGTTCCGCCAGGGTCGCTCACCCATCTCCTGTCGCTCCCGCGCACCAAGGCAGGATAGGTCTCGATCAAGCCTACGAAGGGGAGCGTGCGGTGCGGGCAGTTGTCTTCGAAGAGTTCGGCGTGCTGCCCACGGTGCGAGAGGTGCCCGAGCCGGTCGCCGCGCCGGGCGGGGTGGTCATCGAGGTCGAGGCGACCGGGGTGTGCCGCAGCGACTGGCACTCCTGGCTCGGTCATGACGCCGCCGTCGTGCTCCCGCACGTCGCGGGCCACGAGCTGGCTGGCCGGATCGCCGAACTCGGCGAAGGCGTGCGCGGCTGGCGGGTCGGTGACTGGGTGACCGTGCCGTTCGTGTGCGCGTGCGGGTCGTGCGCGCAGTGCGCGAGCGGCAACCAGCAGATCTGCGACCGGGAGTTCCAGCCGGGCGCCACGCACTGGGGTTCGTTCGCCGAGCGCGTCGCGATCGACTTCGCCGAGGTCAACCTGGTCGCGCTGCCCGAGTCGCTCAGCTCGGCCGAGGCGGCCGCGCTCGGCTGCCGGTTCGGCACCGCGTTCCGCGCGGTGCTGCGGCACGGCGCGCTGCAGGCCGGGCAGTGGGTGGCGGTCTACGGCTGCGGCGGCGCCGGGATCTCGGCGGTGATGCTCGCGGTCGCCGCGGGTGCGCGAGTGGTCGCCGTCGACCTGTCCGCCGAGGCGCGTGCGCTCGCGATGAGCCTGGGCGCGGTCGCGGCCGTCGACGCGGGTGAGTTCGACGGGCCGGAGGCGGTCGCCGAGACCGTCCGCACGATCACCGGCGGCGGCGCGCATGTCTCGCTCGACTGCGTCGGCACGCCGTCGACCTGCGCGGCGAGCGTGGGCAGCCTGCGCAAACGCGGCAAGCACGTGCAGGTCGGATTGATGCCGCCTGCGCAGGGGGTCGCGCCGATCCCGATGCACCGGGTGATCGGCGGTGAATTGCAGATCATCGGCACGCACGGGCTGCAGGCGCACGAATATCCGGAGATGCTGCGCGTGGTCGCCGATTCCGGAATCGATCTCGCGCGGATGATCGGTAAACGGATTGGACTCGAGGACGTGCCCGCCGCGCTGGCCGCGATGAATGATCCAATTCCCCCGCACGCTGGCGTCACGGTGGTGGAATTTTCCACTAACGGGCGGTAAGCAAATATTTCCAACAGATAAGAAACTGTGTTTTCCGTGCGGGAAATGCTAATGTCCGGCGCGTGGTGACAAAGAATTCAGCGCATGATCGGCGGAACCGAATTCTTCTCACGATTCGCCAGGCGGGCGTCACTTTCCGTGGTCACCGGGTCCTTCAGAGTCCCCGTGACCCGGCCGAGGTCAAGTCCAAGGTGGAAACCCGCTAGCTCGGCCGGATCGCGGGTCGGCTAACGCTTGTGCACGCGCCGGTCGTAGGAGACCGCGTAGATCGTGCTGCGTGCCGCGAGCACCGGGTCGTCGGAGGCTTCGATGCCCGGCGTGAGCAGTGTCGGATCGAAGACCTGGTTGTGCCAGTACTCCTGATCGGCCGCCTCGCCGGTGATCGACAGGTGTCCCGCGACGATTTCGGTCCGCTCCGCGGGCCAAACCTGCGTGGAGTCGTCGGTGTTGTCGCCCTCTTCGCCGAGTTGCACGATCAGCCTGAACCCGACGGGGCCGGACTTGAGGCGCTCGGCCAGTTCTTCGGCGAGGTGCTCGGCCGACCAGCCCGAGGTGTCTTCGGCGTTCGCGGGGTCGAGGTCCGGCTCCCAGCGGTACTTGACCGGGCGGGCGGCGCCGTCGGCGTCGCGCCAGAAGAACGCGTGAATGGCCCAGTAGGTCGTGGCCGCGTAGCTGACCGGGATGCCGACGACCGCGGCGGCCGCGAGGCCGGGGCCTGCCTCAGGGTGGGCGCCCACATGCGCCTTGATGTTGTCCAAATTCGGCGCGCCGGTCGCGGGATCCGGCTCGGCGGCGTGCAGCAGTTCGAGGAAGGACTCCGGGGTGGACGCGACGAACCTGTCGAGGTTCACCATGATCAGGTCGGTGTTCGTGCCGTCCGGCAGGTGGAACTTCGTGGCGAACCCGCGCACGGCCCGGTCACCGTCGGGCACGTGCGGGTTGGTGTCGGTGTGCGAGAACCGCACGGTCGCGCTGACCGGCTCGCCGCGCAGGTGGGCCGCAGTGGTGAGCGGCCCCGCGTCGCCGGTCGGGGTGAACGTGGCGTCGTAGCAAACCCCGCGCGCGTGGGCGCGACGGTAGCCCGCGTGGGTGCCTTTGAGGTGCTCGATGTTGTCCACAATGGTGACTGAAAGCTGTGATTTCGCCAGTTCGGAGGCCATGGGCGCAAACTAGCAGACTTCTTTCAGGTCGTGACAAAAGTTCACCGGCTGATCACCATCGCCCCCTCGACTCCGTCAGGTATCGGCACGCTGCGGGTGACCTGCCAGGTGCCGGCTTCCCGGTGGATGGTGCCCACGCTGATCTTGACGAGCGCGCTCCCGAAGTGATCGAGGACGAGACTGCTGCCGTCAGCAGGGTTCTTGCCCGGCTCCGGCAGATACTTCGTCCCGTCGAAGGTGCCGTCGACGGCTTGCAGCTCGTTGAGGCGGTCGAGGTTCGTGTCGATCACACCGCCCGCCGCGACGATGCCGACTACGCCCGACCCCGTTATGACCAAGTCACCGACGGCGGCTTGGCCGTCGATCATCAGCTTGTTGTCGCTCTTGACCACCTTGACGTCACGCGCGACGACGTCAGTGACACCCGAGGCGAGTTCGAACGTGCCGCGCCCGCGGAGCAGCGCCGCGGTGTTCCACCTACCGGCGCCTTGCCGCAGCACCACGGAGAACGCGCCGTCCACCATCGGCGTGGCGGGGCCGTCGTCGATGGAAGACACGATCCTGGCGTCGCTGACGCCTGCAGCGGTCAGCGCGAAGGCGAAGCTGGAGTCGAACTGTTCGCCGTCCAACGGCTTCGTGGTCACGAAGCCGACCACCGGAACCGAGTCCAGCGGCTTGTCGAGCACCTGCCGTGCGCGAATCGTCACCTTCGCGCCGTACGACGGAAGTGCGTCTTCCAGCGGCGTGGTGGCGAAAGCGACCACTGTGCGGCCGTTCTCGTCGGTGCCTCGCAGCACGACGACGACCGTCATCAGCCCCCCGTGGCTGCCGCCGGCCGACCCGGCGAAAAGCACTGCCGGGTTCGCCGCGCGATCATTGGGGAACGCCCGGCTCCACGCTTCGAGCGAGCTGTCGATCAACCTGGTGTCGCCGGTGAACTGCCCGCGTTGAGGCCATGACGACGACTCGGACAGCACATTCGAGGCGGGCGTGGATACGTCCGGCGCTGCGCTTGTCCGCATGATCGCGGTCACTCCACCCCCGGCGAGCACGACGGCCGCGACCGCTGAGACGGCCAGGCGCTGGCGTCGGCGATCGCGGGCGCGGAGCACGCCGCGGACCGCGCGCGCGGCCTGATCTTCGCCCGGTCCCGGCACGGTGGCGGCGGCGAGCCGGGCGCGTACCTCAGTGGAAAAGTCGGTCATTGTGTCACCTCGGTGTGCAGTTCGCGGAGCTTGGCGAGACCTCGGCTGGCCGATGACTTCACGGTGCCGACGCTGCAGCCGAGCAGCGCGGCGGTGTCCGCTTCGGACAGGTCGAGGTAGAAGCGGGCGGTGATCACGGCCCGTTCGCGCCTGGGCAGGGTGAGCAGCAACGCGAGCATCTCGTCGCGCGACACCACGTCCGGCGCCATGTCCGGTTGGACGAGGCGCCGGTTGTCGGTGAGGAACTCCTTGAGCTTGCGCCGCTTGCCGGTGAGGAAGAGGTTGAAGACGGCTTTGCGTGCGTACGCGCGCTCGTGGTCGATGTCGAGGCGGCGCAGGTGACGGACCAGTTTCAGCAGCGCGTCGTGCACCAGGTCCTCGGCGTCGGCGCGATCGCCGCACAGGATCATCGCGTAGCGGAACAGCTCGGCGTAGTGCCTGAGCACGAACGCCTCGAACCGTTCATCGACCTTCCGCACAGCTGCCCCCTTCGTACCCAGACCTCCCCTAGACCGAGCGGCCGCCGGAAAGGTTGAGCGTTCGCGAGGGTAATTTCGGGGCATGGACCTCATCCCGCGGCCCCGCGCCGAGGTCGCGCCCGGCGCGGTGCACGTCCCCGATTGGCTGGACCTGGAAACCCGGCGGCGATTGGTCGCCGCTTGCCGGGAATGGGCGACGCCGCGGGCGGGCTTCCGGGCCGCGCGGCTCCCCAATGGTGGGGTGATGTCGGTGCGAACGGTCTGTCTCGGCTGGCACTGGTACCCGTACAAGTATTCGAAGACCATCGACGACGTCGACGGCGCGCCGGTCACGCCGTTCCCCGGATGGCTGGCCGAGCTGGGGCAGCGGGCGGTGTCGGACGCTTATGGCGCGGCTGTCGAGTATCAGCCGGACATCGCGCTGATCAACCACTACGACAGCGCCGCGAAAATGGGGCTGCACCAGGACAAGGACGAAGCGAGCCTGGAGCCGGTGGTGTCGCTGAGCCTGGGCGACGCGTGCGTGTTCCGGTTCGGGAACACCGAGCACCGGGGACGGCCGTGGACCGACGTCGAGCTGCGCTCAGGTGACCTGTTCGTGTTCGGCGGGCCTTCGCGGCTCGCGTTTCACGGCGTCACGAAGACGTTGCCGGACCACGGTGATCCCGATCTGGACTTGAGCGGGCGGCTGAACATCACGCTCCGGGTTTCTGGTTTCTGAGCACGAACCGCACATGCTGGCCCGGTCGCGCCTGCGCGGCGAGATCCACGTCGGGTTCGTCCACCACGGCGACCACGGGGTAGCCGCCGGTCACGGGGTGATCGGCCAGGAACAGGATCGGATCGCCCGCGGGCGGGACCTGCAGTGCGCCGGGGACTGCGGCCTCCGGCGGCAACTCGGCGTCGTTGGCGCGCACCAAAGTGGGGCCCGCCAAGCGGACGCCGACCCGGCTCACGTCGGAGGTCACTTGGAACGGGGCCGAGGCCAACTGGGCCAAAGTGCCCGTGACGAACCAGTCCCAGCGCGGCCCCGGGGTCACGTGCAGGACCAATTCGTCCGGGAAAGCACACTGTGGAGCCAAATCCGCGGCTGGGAACGGCAGTGTTCCGCGACCGAGCGGCACGGTCATTCCCGGCGTCAGCGCGGGAGGGCCGAGCTTGGCGAGCGTGTCCGTCGAACGGGAGCCCAGCACCGGCGTGACCTCGATCCCACCCCGCATGGCTACGTAGTTTCGTAAGCCTTGAGAAGGTGCGTCGAGCGAGAAGTCCTCTCCGGCTCGCACCAGGATCGGCACGCCCAGTCCCGGCGAACGGCCACCGCGCACCACACAAACGGCTCCGGTGACGGCCACCCAGGTGTCTTCCGAGAAACGCACGCGCAGCCCGCCGAAGGTCACCTCGAGCGCCGCGTGCGACTCGGGGTTGCCGACCAGGCGATTGGCCAGCCGCAGCGACGCCCGGTCCGCCGCACCCGCACGGCCGACACCCAGCGCGGCCAAGCCGGGCCGCCCCAGATCCTGGACGGTGGTCTGCGGACCGGGCGCGAGAACCTCAAACTTCATGGAACCGGACCCTGGTCCCGGGCGCGAGCAGCTGCGGCGGGTCGCGGTCGACGTCCCAGACCGCGAGCGAGGTGTGCCCGAGCAGCTGCCAGCCGCCGGGCGACTCGTTCGGATAGATGGCGGTGTACTCGTCGGCGATGGCGACGGAACCGGCGGGCACGCGGGTGCGCGGTGTCCGGCGGCGAGGCAGCCGCAGCGCGGGGTCGAGCCCGGTCAGGTAGCCGAAACCGGGCGCGAACCCGCAGAACGCGACCGTGTACGCGCCTGCGGTGTGCCGGGCGATCACCTCACGCTCGCTGAACCCGGTTTCGGCAGCCACGTGCGCGAGATCTTCACCGTCGTAGGTCACGGGCACGGCGACCTCGCTGCCACCGGAACGGTCGGTCTCGGTGAACGAGTATTGCCGGACCGTGTCGCAGAGCCGTTCGAAACTCGTGCGGTCCGGGTCGTAGCGCAGCAGGATCGTGCGAGCCGCGGGCACCAGCTCGACGAGACCGTCCGGTGGCTCGCCGTCGATCGCGGCCTGCAGGCCGAGCACCTCTTCGATCCGGTCGAAGTCGACCAGCGCGGCCCGTGCCCCATAACGCAGGATGCGCATCAGGCGAACGATCCGATGTCGACACCGGCCGCCACGAGTCCCTCGCGGATCCGGCGGGCCAGCTCGACAGCGCCGGGGGTGTCGCCGTGCACGCACAACGACGCCGGTTCGAGCTTGAGGACGCCTTCGGTCGTCTCGACCTCGCCAGCGGTCGCCATGGTGACCGCGCGTTTCGCGACGAGATCGGGGTCGTGCAGCACCGCGCCGGGTTCCTTGCGGGAGACCAGCGTGCCGGCCGGGGTGTACGCGCGGTCCGCGAACGCCTCGGCGACCGCGGTCAGCCCGAACTCCGGCGCCAGCCGCTCCAGCTCGGAGCCCGGCAGGCACAGCACCGCCAGATCGGTGCCGTACCGCCGGATCCCGTCGAGCACGGCCGCCGCCTGCGCGCTGTCCACGGTGGCCGTGTTGTACAGCGCGCCGTGCGGTTTCACGTACTTCACGCCGGAGCCCGCCGCGATCGCGAACGTGTCGAGCGCGCCGATCTGGTACATCACCTCGTTGGTCAGGTCGTCCGGCGCGATGTCGAGCGCGCGCCTGCCGAACCCGGCCAGGTCGCGGTACCCGACGTGCGCGCCGATCGTGACCCCGCGTCCGGCCGCCCGCTCGCAGACGCGGCGCATCACGCTCGGGTCGCCCGCGTGGAAGCCGCACGCGATGTTGGCGCTGGAGACGATGTCGAGCATCGCCTCGTCGTCGCCCATCTTCCAGGCCCCGAAGCCCTCGCCTAAATCACTGTTGAGGTCCATTCACACCACCCGATAGTCCGAGTCTCGCCGGTCTGAGACGAACATGTGTCCTGGCGCGTGCGTGATCGCGAACGGCGGCCGCGACGCCATCAGTGCGGCCTGCGGCGTCACCCCGCAGGCCCAGAACATCGGCACGTCACCGGGTTCCGCGTCGACCGGGTCGCCGAAGTCCGGCCGCCCGAGGTCACGGATACCCAGCCGGGCGGGATCGCCCACGTGCACGGGTGCGCCGTGCACCGCGGGCATCGCGGCGCTGATCCGGGTCGCGTCCTCGACCCGGTCCGCCGGGATCTGCCGCATCGAGACCACCATCGGCCCGTGCAGCCTGCCCGCAGGCCTGCACTCGACGTTCGTCACGTACATCGCAACGTTGCGGCCTTGATCGACGTGCCGCAACGGGATGCCCGCTTCGGCGAGCGCGGTCTCGAACGTGAAACTGCAGCCGATCGAGAACGCGACCAGGTCCGTCCGCCACAACCCGCTGACGTCCGACACCTCGCCCGCGAGCTGGCCGTTCTCCCACACTCGGTAGAGCGGCAGGTCGGATCGGAGGTCCGCACCGGGCGCGAGCGTGGTGGTCGGGTCGCCGGGTTCGCTGACGTCGAGCACCGGGCACGGCTTCGGGTTGCGCTGGCAGAACAGCAGCACGTCGTAGGCCCAGTCCTCGGGCACGGCGATCAGGTTCGCCTGGGTGAAGCCGGACGCCCAGCCCGCCGTCGGCCTGGTCTTGCCGGAGCGGAACAACGCGCGGGCGGCGGCCGGGGTGAGCGTCGACGGGTCCTGCATGGTGGTCATCTCCAGCCCCTTCCTAGGTGAGGACGCGGCCCCGGGTCTCCGGCAGGCCGAACAACGCGAGCGCGGCGATGCCGTAGCCGACCGCGCCGAGCACGAGCGCGCCGCCGACGCCGTAGAAACCGACCACGGTCGGGAAGACGGCGCCGATCGCGCGGCCGAAGTTGTAGGTGAAGCCCTGGCCGGTGCCGCGCACCTCGGTCGGGTACAGCTCCGCGAGGAACGAGCCGAAGCCCGCGAAGATCGCCGACATCGAGAAGCCGAGCGGGAAGCTCAGCACCAGGATCAGCCCGTTCGCGCCGTGCGGGACCTGCGTGTACGCGAAGATCAGCACGGCCGAGAGCACCGCGAAGATCCAGATGTTCTTCTTGCGCCCCAACAGGTCCGTGAGATAGCCGCCGCAGACGTAGCCGATGAACGCGCCCGCGATGAGCACGGCGTAGTAGCCGGTGCTGTTGATGACCGTCAGCTCGCGGGTCTTCTTCAGGTACGTCGGCAGCCAGGTCGCGAGCGTGTAATAGCCGCCCTGCACACCGGTGGACAGCAGCGCCGCGAACAGCGTGGTGCGGAGCAGGTCGCCTTTGAAGATCGCGGTGAACGAGCCTTTCGACGCCGAACGCTCGCGGCGTTCGGTGGCCTCGTCGGCGTCTTGGACGTTGCGGCGCACCCAAAGGACGAGCAGCGCGGGGATGACACCGGTCCAGAACAGGATCCGCCAGGCGATGTCGTCCGGCGCCGCGGTGAACACGATCGTCTGCACGAACACGAGCAGGCCCCAGCCGACCGCCCACGAGCTCTGCACGAAGGCGACCGTGCGGCCGCGGAACTTCGGCTTGGCGTATTCGGCGATCAGGATCGCGCCCGCCGCCCACTCGCCGCCGAACCCCAGACCTTGCAGGCCACGCAGCACGAGCAGCGTTTCGAAGTTGGGCGCGAATCCGCAGGCCACGGTGAAGATGGTGTACGTCGCGACCGTCAGCTGCAGGGTTTTGACGCGGCCGATCCGGTCCGCGAGGATGCCGGCGCCCGCGCCGCCGATCGCGGAGACCACGAGCGTGACCGTGCCGAGCAGGCCGCCGGTCCCGGTCGAGATGTGGAAGTAGGCGATGATCGCGCCGATGCTGAACGGCAGCACCCAGTAGTCGTAGGAGTCCAGCCCGTACCCGCCGAACGCGCCGGCGAACGCACGGCGTCCGCGCGGGCTGAGCGTGCGGTACCAGGCGAACGGCCGGGTGTCTTCGTCTGTGGCGGCTATCGCGTTCATCAGCACCTCGCTTCGAAGGACCTCATCGTGGCATGGCTCACACGGTAGATGATTGTTGAACAATTCCACAAGACTCTTGTCCTATTGATGACAGAGTCTCATGGTGACAAAGCCTCATGTTGAGTAAGATGACAAGGTGATCACCGCCGATGACGGGCCAGCGGCCGACGGGCTTGCGGCAGACAGAGCCCTGCTGGGCCGCACGAGCACGGCGCAACGCGTCGCGGACATCCTCGGCACGCGCATCGCGGAGGGTTTCTTCAAGCCGGGCGAGCGGCTGTCCGAGCTCGACATCGGCACGGCGCTCGGCGTCTCCCGCAACACCTTGCGCGAGGCCTTCCGCCTGCTCACCCACCAGCGGCTGCTGACCCATGAGCTCAACCGCGGTGTCTCAGTGCGCAAGCCGACGGTCGAAGACGTCCGCGACATCTACCGGGTCCGCAGGCTCATCGAATGCTCGGCGGTCCAGGCGCTCACCAAGCGCCCCGCGGAGTACGAAAAGCTCGCCAAGGCGGTCGCCGACGGTGACCTGGCCGCCCGCGAAGAGCGCTGGCGTGACCTCGGCACGGCGAACATCCACTTCCACGGCGCCATCGCGTCGCTCGCGCACAGCGAGCGCGTCAACGAGCTGATGACCGTGCTCTCGGCCGAGCTGCGCCTGGTCTTCCAGCAGATGACCGATCCACGCCGGTTCCACGAGCGCTACCTGCCGCGCAACCACGACATCCTCGAGTTCATCGGCAAGGGCGAAGGCCCGGGCGCCGCCGCGCTGCTCTCGTCCTACCTCAACGACGCCGAACGCCAGCTCGTCGACGCCTACACGAAACTGGAGTCGTGAGTGTTTTGGCCGGTTAGAACCGGCCGTACCACTCACGACCCCATCAGAGCTTGGCGACCAGCAGCCCGATCAGCCTGGCGACCTCGTCGTCGGTGAGCTCTTCGGTCGCGTCGCCCACGGTGACCCCGGTCTGGCTCAGCCCCGGCAGCCCGGTCGCCTCGAAAGCGTTGAACAACCACACGGCCTCGGCGTCGACGAGCGCGCGGTGCGCCTCGGTGAGCTGCTCGGGCGTGCCGGGCAGGAAGACCCGGAACGCGTTCGTGTGCGGCGGATCCGGATTGACCGACACCCCGGGCACCTGGGCGATCGCCGCGGCCAGGCTACGGGCACGCGTGCGGTACCCGTCGATCTTCGGCAATCGGGCGCGCAGGCCTTCGCGCGCGGCGAGCACGTACGGGAACACGGTGAAGACGTTGCCGCCATGCCGCGTCGTCCACGGGACGGTTTCGTCGATGACGTCCTCGTCGCCCGCGATCACGCAGCCCGCGAGCCCGCCGATCGTCTTGTAGAACGACACGTACACCGAATCGGCGAGCGCGGCGACCTCGGCGAGCGACTTGCCGTAGTACGGCGCGCTCTCCCACAGTCGCGCGCCGTCGAAATGCAGCGGGACGCGGTTCTCGCGGCACCAGTGCGAGATCGCGGTCAGCTCGTCCCAGCTCGGCAGCTGGTGCCCGCCCATGCTGATCGGCAGCTCGACCGTGACCACCCCGAGCGGCTGGTTGACCTTGCGCAGGTCGTCGAGGGTGAACGGGCCGGTGCCGCCGAGCGTGATGCCTTCCAGCCCGTGCAGCCGCCGGTAGCCGTCGTCTTCGTCGCGTTCGATGTGGCTGAGCGCATGGAGCGCTACGGTCCGGCGGCGGGACCGTTCGGCCCATACGCGCAGCAAAGCCTGCTGTGCCATCACGCCTTTGACGACAAAACGACCTTTCGGCTTGCCGAGCAGCCGCGCGACATCGGTTTCGAGCTGCTGCAGGGCGGGACCTTCGTTGTACAGGTCCGGCGCGTCGTCCGCGCCGGGCGCGTCCGCGAGGTGCGCCAGCCATTCGCGGCTGGTCAGGCGCCGGTGGCCGGAGAGGAAGCGGTCCGCGCCGGCGAACCGGCCCTGCCAGATGTTCATGCCCGCCACTCTAGGGTTCCCCACGGCGGCGGGCAGGCAGAACGGGATTTAGCGGGCTTTATCCCGGGAAAGCACCGGGATAAAGCCCGCTAAATCGTTAGCCCGCGTACTGCGCGAAGATGCGGGTGAAGTCCCAGTTCTGCTGGGCGACCCCGGAGCAGGTGTCGTTGTTCGGGTAGCCGCCGGGACACGGCCGGTCCCGGTTGGTCGACCAGAACGTCAGCCGCGCCAGGTGGTGCGCGTTGGCGTAGTTCAGGATCGTGCGGAAGTCGTTGAGCGTCACCGTCTCGTTGACGTCGGTGATGCCGTTCATCGACGAGATCCCCATGCGCCGGTACGCCTGGTCGTCGCTGTACCCGTAGGCGTTCTTGACCGCGTTCTTGAGCCCTTCCGCGGCTTGAACGGTCAGGTTGCCCATGTTCTGGCCCGCGCCGCCGAAGTCGAACGGCATGATCGTCCAGCCGTCCATGGTCAGCCCGGAGGCCGCCGCCCGGTTGATCAGGCTGGTGTCCGGCCCGCTCTGGCCGGTGCCGATCGTGAAGTACAGCTTGATTCCGGGGTTGTTGGCGCGAATGGTCTTCAGCGCGTCGATCGTGCGCTGCTGCACGGTCGGGTTCGAGTACGCGTCTGCCTCCAGATCGAGGTCGATCGCCTTGAAGCCCAGCCCGTTGATCACCTTCTGATACGCCGCCGCCAGCTCGCCCGCGCTGCCGCACGACGACTCCAGCTTGTTGCCGCTGTAGCCGCCGAACGACGGGATGACGTCGCCGCCCGCGCCGCGAATCGCGTTGACCGTGCTCTGGTCGACGCCGCCGGTGAGCGCGCGGCCGCCGTCCCACTGCGGGTTGCAGTAGCCATTGGACAGCACGAAGGCGAGCGTGAACCACTTGACGCCGGTGGCCTGCATGATCGTGGTCGGGCTCGGCGGGTTGCCCCAGCCGTTGTAGAGGTACGGCGCGACGGCCATCGCGCCGGGGCCCGGCGGCACGGACGTGCCGGTCGGCAGGTTCCACTGCTGATTCGCGCCACCGCCACAGGTCCAGATCTGCAACCGGGTCCCGTTGGCCGAAGTGTTGCCGGTGACGTCCAAACACTTACCGGAGCCGGTGTTCACGAGCTGTTTGGACGCGTTCGCGGACCATTTCTGCGCGCCGGTCCCGTTGCAGTCGTACAACTGGATCTGCGCGCCGTCGGCGGTCGACGCCGCGGTCACGTCGAGACACTTCCCGAGCGCCTGCACCGAGCCGTCGGCGTTGGTGGTCCAGGTCTGCGCCCCGGTGCCGTTGCAGTCGTAGAGCTGGATCGCCGTGCCGTTGGCGCTGTTGGCGCCCGCGACATCGACGCATTTGCCCGCCAGACCGGTGATCGCGCCGGTCGCGGCTTGCGCGGGCACGGCGAAGAGCGAGGTGAGGATGGCCGCGCCGCCTAGCAGCGCGAAAACCTTACGCATGGTGAACTCCTTCACGCTGGGAGGTTCCACTGCTGGTTGGCACCCGATCCACAAGACCAGATCTGCAGGCGGGTGCCGTTGGCCGAGTTGTTGCCGGTGACGTCCAGGCATTTGCCGGAACCCGCACCGACCAGCTGTTTCGACCCGTTGGCCGTCCATCTCTGGTTGCCGCCGCCCGCGCAGTCCCACAGCTGCAGCTGCGCTCCGTCCGCTGTGGACTGACCGGTGACGTCGAGGCACTTGCCGAGCGCGCGGAGGGTGCCGTCGGCGCCGACGGTCCATTGCTGCGCGCCGCTGCCGTTGCAGTCGTAGAGCTGCACGGCGGTGCCGTTGGCGCTGTTGGCGCCCGCGACGTCGACGCACTTGCCGGCGAGCCCGGTGATCGGACCGGTCTTGCCGCCGCCGCTGCCCTGCGTGCCGTTCCAGGTGAACGTCGCCGAAGTCTTGCCGGGCAGGTTGTACGTGAACGACTGGTTGCCCCAGTTGACCCGCACGCTCTGCGCGCCCGCTCCCGGGTTGTACGCGATCAGCGCCTTCGAGCCGTCGGGGTTCTTCCACGCGACATTGCGCACGGCCGTGTCGTTCGACTCGATCCGGTACGCGCCCGGCTTCACGAACTTGGTCAGGTGCCCCATCGTGTAGTACTCGACCGTGTAGTCGACCTGCCCGTGCCTGGAGTCTCCATTGTGGACGGTGATGAACCCGGTGCAGACGTCGCAGCCGCCGTTGTGCGGCTTCATATCCTGGTCCAGCGCCAGGCTCCACTTGACGATGCTGCGGCTCCAGTTGCGCGTGTAGTCGACGATGTTGAGCATGTCCTCGGCGTGCTGGTTCGAGACCCAGGTGCCGCCGGAGTGCTCGGTGCTGTACGCGTTCATCGACGGGTACCGGTTGTGCACCACGGTCTGCTGGTTGACATCGCCGCCGTAGCCGTGCCAGGCCATGCCGCCGAAGTTCGGGTCGTTGCGGATGGCGGCGTCGTCGACCGTCGGCGCGGCGAACTCGTCGTACTTGTCCCAGTTCCAGTCCAGCGCGAGTACCTTGGTGGACAGACCGGCGCCCCGCAGCGAGGGCAGCAGGTTGGTCTTGGTGAAGTAGGCGAGCCCGGAACCGTTCCAGTTCATCGACGGATAGCTGGGACAGCAGGTCGGCTCGTTCTGGACGGACACGTAGTCGATCGGGATCCCTTGTCCCGCATACGCCTGGATGTACTTGACGAAGTATTGCGCGTACGCCTGGTAGAACTCCGACTTGAGCCAGCCCTGCTTGAAGTCGCCGTTGTCCTTCATCCACGGCGGCGGGCTCCAGGGCGAGCCCATGATCTTGATCGCCGGGTTGAGCTGCTTGGCCTGCTTGGTCAGCGGCACGACGTCGGCGAGGTCGTGCTGGATGGAGAACTTGCTCAGGCTCGGGTCGGTCTGCCCGGCGGGCAGGTCGTCGTAGGAATAGCTGAACCTGGCGAGATCCGAAGACGCCATCGGGTTGCGGATGAAGCTCAGCCCGATGCCGCTGCCCGGGTCGAACAGCTTGCGCATGACGTCGTCGCGGGTGGCCTGGCTGAGCGCGCCGCTGGAGTTCATGAGCCAGGCCGCGGTGTCCGTGAAGGACGCTCCGCCACCTTCGAACTGCTGATATCTGGTGTTCTCGTTGACATTGATCGTCTGCCCGCCGGAGCCGGTGCCCGGCGAGAAGTTGATCGAAGCCTGCTGCTGGAGACCGCGGGTGACGTGCACGCCGCGGCCGTCGTCAGTGGTGGTGAGCCAGATGTTCACGCTCTCGCCCGCGGCCTGAGCCGGGACGTTGACGAGCGCGGCGGTCACCAGCGCCGCTGAGAGAAGGGGGAGAAGACGTTTCATGCCGAGGGGACCGTCCACTTCTGGTTGGCGCCCGAGCCGCAGGTCCAGATCTGCAGGCGGGTGCCGTTGGCCGAGGAGACGCCGGTGGCGTCGAGACACTTGCCGGAGCCCGAATTCACCAGCTGTTGTGACGAGTTGGCCGTCCACTGCTGGCCGCCGGACCCGTCGCAGGTGGTGATCTGCGCCTGGGTTCCGTTGGCGGTGCCGGGTACCGCGAGGCACTTGCCGAGCGCCTTCACCGCGCCGCCGCCGACCGTCCACTGTTGAGCGTTCGTGCCATTGCAGTCGTAGAGCTGCACGGCGGTCCCGTTGGCGCTGTTGGCGCCCGCGACGTCGACGCACTTGCCGCCGTAGCCGGTGATCTGCCCGACGCCGCCGCTCGGCGGGGTGCCGCCCCCGACGAACTGCGAGGCGGCCTGCTCACCGACCGAGACCGCGCGGCCGTGGTCTTCGATCGGGTTCACCCGCGAGCCGGGGAAGACGATGTAGGTCACCGGGCCTGCGGTGCCGCCGTTCTTCGGGTCGGGGTTGATGCCGAGGTCGACCGCCGTCGCGTACGACGCCTCACCGGCGATGCCCGCCGGGCCGGTGTCGCCGACGACCGCGTATTCGACTTTGTTGTTGTAGATGACCGCCACCACGTCTCCGCCGTCGATGCCCTGCGAGCGGTAGTCCCAGGTGCCCGAAGGCTGCGGCAGCACCACATACGGCAGCTGCGCGGCGTTCAGCGGCTGGTCGGTCGAGGTGTGGAACGCGGTGTCGTTGTAAAAGCAGCAGTCGGTGTTCTCGTTGCATTGCGTGGTACGGACGCCGTCGCAGTCGATGTCCAGGTCACCGGTGAAGTGGACCGCGCTGCCCGTCTTGCAGACCGGAATGGTCGCCGCGCCGCCCTCGTCGGTGGCGTACTTACCGTTCGAAATCTGCTGACACGATGAGACTTTCGCGAGTAGCTGGGCCGCGGTCGGTCCTGCTTGGACGGACTCGGTCTTCGCCAGTGACGCGCCGGGCACGTTCCACTGCTGGTTGGCGCCGCCACCGCAGTCCCAGATCTGCAGCCTGGTCCCGTTGGCGGAGTTGTTGCCGGTGACGTCCAAACACCTGCCGGAGCCGGAGTTCACGAGCTGTTTGGACCCGTTCGCGGTCCATTGCTGCGCACCGGAACCGTTGCAGTCGTAGAGCTGGATCGGGGTGCCGTTGGCCGTTCCCGCGCTGGTCACGTCGAGGCATTTGCCGAGCGCTTTCACCGCGCCGCCGCCGACCGTCCACTGCTGAGCGCCGGTGCCGTTGCAGTCGTACAACTGCACGGCGGTTCCGTTGGCGCTGTTGGCGCCCGCGACGTCGACGCACTTACCTGCCAGCCCGGTGATCGGCCCGGTGTTGCCCGAGCCGGTGTTGCTGGTGGTGACGTGCACGTAGTCGACGACCAGCTGCTGCGGGAAGACGGTGCTGCCATTGGGATCGCCAGGCCAGTAGCCGCCGACCGCGAGGTTCAGGATGATGTAGAAGGGGTGGTCGAAGACCCAGCGGTTGCCGTTGAGGTCGGCCGGGGTGCGGGTCTGGTAGACGTTGCCGTCGACGGACCACGTGATCTTGTTGGGCGCCCAGTCGATCGCGAACGTGTGGAAACCGTCGGAGAAGTTGGGGCCGCTGTAGCCGGCGCCGATGCCGCCGCTGCCCGAGTAACCGGGGCCGTGCAGCGTGCCGTGCACGGTGTTCGGCTCGAAACCGACGTTCTCCATGATGTCGATCTCGCCGCTGTTGGGCCAGCCGACGCTGCCGATGTCGTTGCCCAGCATCCAGAACGCCGGCCACATGCCCTGGCCGCGCGGGAGTTTCATCCGCGCTTCGTAGCGGCCGTAGGTCTGGGTGAACTTGCTCGCCGTCGAAAGCCGCGCGGAGGTGTACTCGCAGCGGCCGTACCAGCAGTTGTAGTTGCCGGGATTCTCTTTCTTGGCGGTGATCACCAGGTTGCCCTGGCCGTCGAGCTTCGCGTTGTTCGTGCCCGAGGTGTACCACTGGCGTTCGTGGTTGTTCACGTTGTCGCCGGTCTCGAACTGCCATTTCGAGCCGTCGATCCCGCTGTTCGCCGGACCGTTGAAGTCGTCGGTGAAGGTGGCGGCCTCGATGGCGGCGGGCCCCGCTGACGCTGCTGTGGTGATCGTGGTGGTGATCGTGGGGACGAGGAGAGCGGCAGTCGCCAGCAGGAGGCCGAACCGCCCGAGTCGGGTTGACATCATTGTCACCTCTCGTTTGTTGCGCGTGGCAACAAACGAGTATCCATGGTCCATACCATGGAGACAACTACTAACTTTAAGTCACGAACAAAGGTGGGGAACTAAGCCACGGCGCTCCCGTGCGCGCCCGTCCGGGTGTCCGCGCCCTGCTCCAGCAACGCCGCGACGGGCAGCGTGGCGGCTCCTATCGCCACCGCGTCCGGCCCCAGCTGACCGAGTTCGATCGAGGTCTGGCCGAACGGATGGTCCAGCGAATGCCGCCTGGCCGACTCGGTGATGTCGGCCAGCGACGCCTCGCCGATGGTCAGGCCTGCCCAGCCGCCGAGCACGATCCGCTCCGGGTTGAACAGGTTGATCAGGTTCGCGATGCCGGCGCCGAGGTAGCCCGCGGTCTCTTCGAGCACGCGTGCGGCCGACTTGGACTTCGCGGCCGCGGCGACGAGACTTTCGAGCTGCGCGGGCTCGTCCGCGCCGGGGACCGTCCGCCCGCCGCGTGCCTTGCGGTAGCGCTCGAGTATTCCGGCGGCGCCGACGTACGCCTCGAGGCAGCCGTGCGAACCACAGCGGCAGACCTGCCCGCCGTACGCGATGGTCGTGTGGCCCCATTCGCCCGCGCTGCTCGTGGAACCGCGGTAGGTGTTGCCATCGGTGATCACCGCGGCGCCGACGCCGGAGCCGATGAGCAGTATCACCGCGTGCCGCGCGCCCCGGCCCGCGCCGAACCACATCTCGGCCTGGCCCTGGGTCTTCGCGCCGTTGTCGATGTACAGCGGGAGATCGATGCCCTCGGCGCGCAGCAGGTCTTCGAGCGCGACGTCGTTCCAGCCGACGGTCGGCGCGTGCACCAGCACCTCGTCGCCGTGCTCGACCGTGCCGGGCACGCCGATGCCGACGCCGAGCAGGCTCGACTCGTCGACGCCGGTCTCCGCGAGCACCTCGCGCAGCCCGGAGCCGACCTGCGCGACCACCGCGGACGGCGACGGGCGCGACGACGGCAGCGCGTGGTCGACCGTGGCGAGCCGGTTCATCGCCAGGTCGAACAGCTCGACCTTGACCCCGGTCTCGCCGATGTCGATGCCGGCCACGTGCCCGTACTCCGGATCGACGCGCAGGAGCACGCGCGGGCGTCCGCCGTCCGATTCGACCAGCCCGGCCTCGACGATGAGCTGCTCCTCGGCGAGCTCACCGGTGACATTGCTGACGGTGGCGGCGCTCAACCCGGTCAGCTGGCTGAGTTCGTGACGGCTCAGCGGACCGTCGAAGTACAGCTTCGACAGCAGCAGGGACCGGTTGTGGCGCCGGAGGTCCCGGACTGTGGTGCGCTTCGCTGCCATGAGCTCCCCATCTCGGCTTCGGGCATATATGAGACAGCATGCCTGATCGCCTATTTTGTGGCCATGAATTAACTAGTGAATTAAGACTGATTCCTCAGCCGATCCGGTTACTGTCTGGCACAATCCCCGGTGTGACTCGCGCGGTACAACAGACAACGCGGGACCTCCGCCGCCACAACCGGGCCGCGCTGCTGTCGCAGCTGTACTTGCACGGCCCCGGCAGCAGGCTGGAACTGATGCGCGCGTCGGGGCTGAGTTCCGCCACGGTGAGCAATGTCGTGTCCGATCTCGTCGCGGACGGGCTGGTCGCCGAGGCCGGTTCGATCGACTCCGACGGTGGCCGTCCCCGCACATTGTTGCGGGTCCGGCCCGAGTTCGGCCACGTGGTCGGGGTGGACATCGGCGAGACGCACCTGCAGGCGGGGCTGTTCGACTTCGCGCTGACGACGGTCGCGACCGCCACGTACCCCATCGCCGACGCCAAGCTCGACCCGGAGAAGCTGGCCGCGCTGGCCATCTCGGGCATCGCCGATGTGATCGCGCAGGTGCCGGGCCCGGTGCTCGGTGTCGGGATCGGCGTGCCCGGCGTGGTCAAATCCGGCGGTCTCGTGCACGCGCCGACCCTGGGCTGGTCCGGGGTGCCGTTCACCTCGATGGTCCGCGCGGGCGTCGACGGCCCGCTGTTCGTCGACAACTGCGCCCGCACGCTGGGCCAGGCCGAGATGTGGCGCGGCGCGGGCCGGGGCGCGGACCGGGCGATCATCGCGCTGCTCGGCGTCGGCATCGGCGCGGCCATGACCGCGGACTCCGGCCGCGGCGTGACCAGCACGACCAGCGAGTGGGGCCACACGGTCATCCAGGTCGGCGGCGCCGCGTGCCGGTGCGGCTCGCGCGGCTGCCTCGAGGCTTACGTCGGCGCCGAAGCCATCCTGCGGAGTTACCGAGCGTTACCGGGGGCCACGCGTCTGCGGGCCTCAGACACAGAATCCCGATTGGTCGAACTGGTCACCCGCGCCGCCGAGCCGGGCGCGGCGGCCACCGTCCTCGACACGACCGCCGAGTATCTGGGCATCGGGATCTCCAACCTGGTCAACCTCCTCGCGCCCGACCGCGTGGTCCTCTCGGGCTGGGCCGGCGAAACCCTCGGCCCCGCGATCCTCCCGGCCGTCCGCGACGCGGTCCGCCGCCACGCCCTCGACTACATGTACGGCCAGACCGAGATCGAACTCGGCCAGCTCGGCCAGGAGGCCGTCGCACTGGGCGCGGCCACCCTGCCCATCGGCCAGCTCCTGTCGACCGGCGGCCACCCCCTCGCCTAACAGTGAAAGCCCGAAAGTGGCTTTCGTCAGGTCTTATCTGACTAAAGTGGGGTGGTTTCAACTGGTTGTTGCAAGTAGTGCTTTGTCTAGTGCTTGTGCTGGTGTGAGCAGGCCGAGTGTAGGGCGTGGTCGGGTGTTGAGGCGGAGGGCGACGGTGTCGCAGTGGGTTTGGGTGAGGTGGCGCAGGTCTGAGCTTTTGGGCCAGTACTGGCGTAGCAGGCCGTTGGTGTTTTCGTTGCTGCCGCGTTCCCAGGGGCTGTGTGGGTTGCAGAAGTAGACCTGCAGGCCGGTGTCGAGGGTGAACTGGGCGTGCTGGGCCATCTCGTTGCCTTGGTCCCAGGTCAGTGAT
>NZ_FNON01000009.1 GCF_900107045.1 Amycolatopsis xylanica | reverse complement strand
GGCAACGCGGTCGGGTGGTGTTTCGGGGCGGTGCTGCGCCGGGTGAACCCCGCCGCTCCTTCGGTCCGGAACCGGTTCACATAGTGGTAGAACCGGTCACGTTTGACGTCGTGGTCACGGCAGAACCGCGTCACGTTGATCTTCTCGCCCGCCGCGACCCGCGCGACCATAGCGACGAACTCAGGATCCATCGAAAACCCTGCTCTGCCCATCGCCGCATGATCACCACAACACCCCTGGTCACCACACCGACAGGCCGGTCAGTGTCTGTGAGGTCCTGAAACATCAACTGTCGGGTAAGTCCTGAACGAAGACAGCCGGTTCTAACCGGTCATACCACTCACGACCGCGGGCAGTTCGATCCGGCTCGCGTGGGAAACCTTGATCTCGCAAGGGTTCTCCGCCGGGCGGTCGAAGCGGGGGAAGGCGCCGCCGGAGACCTGCACGCGCAGGCGGTGGCCGCGGTCGAAGCGGTAGGCAGTCGGGTCCAGCGCCACCTCGGCGACGGTCTGGCCTGGCCGGAGCCGGACGATGCCGTCGGTGACATTGCGCGAGACACCCTTGGGCGAGACGTCGCAGAGGCGGACGAAGATGTCGGCCTGCCCGGCGTCGACGTGGATGTGCGCGGTGATCTCGCCGATCACGTCGAGCTTGGCTTCGAGCGGCTCGCCGGTGTAGACGAGGACGTCCGGCCTGGCCTCGAGTTCGCGGTTGTCCTGCTGTTTGGTCTTGCCGGAGAGCGCCGCTCCGCCGACGGACGGCGTCGGGTCGGCCGGGTCGTAGGTGAACGAGTCCGAAGTGGACTCCGGATCACGTGAGAGCTTGCCACCGGGGCCCAGGTGCAGGGTGGTGCGAACGGCCTCGGCGGGCGGCCACCGGTCGAAGTCGAGCCAGCGGTCGGCGTTCTGCAGGAACAGGCGGACCGGACGGCGGTCCACCAGGGGCTCCAGGCCGAAGTGCGCGCGCAGCCAGGAGACCTGGTCGGTCAGCTGCGGCCCGATGCTCGACGGTTCCGCGTGGCTCCACGGGCCGATCGTGATCCGCGCCGGGGTGCCCGCCGCCTGGAGTTCCTTGAAATCGCGTAGCTGGCCCTGCAGGAAGATGTCGTACCAGCCGGTGAACAGGCTGGTCGGCGTCTTCAGGTCCGAGATCGCCTTACGGTGATGGATGTCCTGCCACGAGTCGTCCGGCGCGGTGACCTCGCGGATGAACGGGATGCGCTCGCCGGTGGCCGCGACGTCCAGTTCGGACACGGGCAACGACCGGATGGCGCGCGCGGTTTTCTTGCCCTGCAACGGACTTGTGCGCTGCTCCTGCTGAGAGACCATGACGCCCCACGGTCCCCAGGTGCCGAGCGCGAAGGCGCCGCCGGGGTAGAACGCGTCGGTCACGTCGGAGCTGACGATGGCCGCGCACAGCGCCTCGAGCTGCTCGTCGAGGTACGGGGCGGTCGCCCAGGCGGTGTAGCCGAGATAGCTCGCACCGGCCATGGCGACGCGGCCGTCGCACCAGCGCTGGTCGCGGAGCCAAGCCACGGTCGCGACACCGTCTTCGCGCTCCTGGTGGAACGCCGACAGGGTGCCTTCGGAGCCGAACGTGCCGCGCACGCTCTGGGTGACCACTTGCAGGCCGCGCCGGGCGAAGGCCGAGGCGACCAGGTCGGGGAAGAGGCCCTTGCGGCCGTAGATGCTGCGGATCAGCACCACGGGCATCGGCTCGTCGCCCGGCGGGCGGTAGCGGTCGGCGTAGAGGCGGGCGCCGTCGGGCATGGGCACGGCGATGTCGCGGGTGACGACCGGTTTGGGGCCCTCCGACGGTGCCAGGCCGAGTAACCGGTCGACCAGACGGTGCAGCATGGGGAGGGCCCCTTTCCAGTGTCAGCGCAGGCGCGCGAGTGTTTCCGGTCGTAGTAGCTCGGCCAGTTTCTCAGCCGGGAGCAAACCCTTTTCGACGACGAGTTCCGCCACGCCGCGGCCGGTGGCCAGCGCCTCCTTGGCGATCTCGGTGGCCGCCGCGTACCCGATGGCCGGGTTCAGCGCGGTGACCAGGCCGATCGAGTTCTCCACATAGCCGCGCATGATGTCGGCGTTCGCGGTGATCCCCGAGACGCAGCGCTCGGCCAGCGTGAGGCACGCCTGCTGCAGGTGCGTGATGCTCTCCGAGAGTGAGTGCAGGATGATCGGCTCGAACGCGTTGAGCTGCAGCTGACCGGCCTCCGCCGCCATGGTGATGGTGACGTCGTTGCCGATCACCTCGAACGCGACCTGGTTGACCACCTCGGGGATGACCGGGTTGATCTTGCCGGGCATGATCGACGATCCGGCCTGCACCGGCGGCAGGTTGATCTCGTTGAGCCCGGCGCGCGGGCCCGACGAGAGCAGCCGCAAGTCGTTGCAGCTCTTGGAGAGCTTGACCGCGATGCGCTTCAGCACACCGGACAGGTGCACGAACGCGCCACAGTCCTGAGTGGCCTCGACCAGGTCGGCGGCGGTGACCACGGGCAGCCCGGTGATCGCGGCGAGGTGCTTGCACGCGGCTTCGGCGTAGCCAGGCGCGGCGTTGAGCCCGGTGCCGATCGCGGTCGCGCCGAGGTTGATCTCGTGCAGCAGCGTGACGGCCTCGTTGAGGCGCAGGCGGTCTTCGCCGAGCATGACCGCGTAGGTCCCGAACTCCTGGCCGAGCGTCATCGGCACGGCGTCCTGCAGCTGGGTGCGGCCCATCTTCAGCAGGTCGTGGAACTCGACGGCCTTGGCGGCGAAAGCCTGCTCCAGCACGGTCATCGCTTCGGACAGCCCGCGCACCGCGATGATCGTCGCGATGTTGACCGCGGTCGGATAGGCGTCGTTCGTGGACTGTCCCAGGTTGACGTGCTCGTTCGGGTGGAGGTAGGCGTAGTCGCCCTTCTCGTGCCCGAGCAGCTCCAGCGCGCGGTTGGCGATGACCTCGTTGGCGTTCATGTTGGTCGACGTGCCCGCGCCGCCCTGGATGACGTCGACCACGAACTGGTCGTGCAGCGCGCCCTCGCGGATTTCCTGGCACGCGGCGCAGATCGCGTCCGCGAACTCGGGCGCCAGCAGGCCGAGCTCGGCGTTGGCGCGCGCGGCCGCCTCCTTGACCGCGGCCAGCGCCTCGATCAGGTGCGGGTACGACGAGATCGTGGTGCCGGTGATCGGGAAGTTCTCACGGGCGCGCGCGGTGTGCACACCCCAGTAGGCCTCCGCGGGGACTTCCTTGTCTCCCAGCAGATCGTGCTCGACACGCGTGGTCACGGTCGTTCTTCCCTTCAGGCTTGCTTTTCAGGCGGCATGCTCTTAGGCGGCTTGCTTTCAGGCGGCTTGCATTTAGACGGAATGGTGCACTTGCTTGGCCAGCTCGCCGACGACGGCGAGCCCGTCTTTCCCGTCCGTGCCCGCGAACGGCGCGAGCAGCGCCGGGTCGACCCCGGCCAGCGCGAGCGCGGCGGCGGTGACCGGCGGGCGCGCGCGGTCGGTGCCGTCGGCGATCTTGACGCCGATCGCGGTGCCGTCGGGCAGCGCGGCGATCTGGACGGCCTCGAAGCCGTCCTTGGCGATCAGTCCCGGCACCGCGCGCATCAGCTGGGTGACGTCGCGGCGGGTGCCGGCGACCATCTCCGGATGCGCTCGGATCGCTTGCGCGACAAGGCCTTCCTCGCGGGTGATGCGCCCGGCGGCGGTGGCGAGCCCGCGCAGCGAGACCGCGAAGAGCGGCGCGCCGCAGCCGTCCATGGCCACGTGCGCGATCTTCGCGCCGGTCAGGTCCTCCATGGTGGCGGCCATCTGGCGCTGCATCGGGTGCGCCGGATCCAGATAGTCCTTCGTGGACCAGCCCTTGAGTCGCGCGGTGCACAGCATCGCCGCGTGCTTGCCGGAGCAGTTGTGCGCGAGCTTGCGCGCGGCCCGGCCCGCGGCGACCCACTCCAGCCGTTCGACCGGGTCGTACGGCAGGTCGGCGGGGTTGCCCAGGTCGTCTTCGGTGAACTCGCCCGAGGCGAGGATGCGTTGCGTGCCGTCGAGATGGATCTCCTCGCCGGAGTGGCTCGCCGCGCTGAGCGCGAGCAGGTCCGGCGGCAGCGCAAGGCCCATCCTGGTCATCGCGACGGCCTGCATCGGCTTCGCGGTGGACCGTGGGTAGAACGTCGTCTCGACGTCACCGGCTTGGAACACGACTTCGCCGTCCGGCGCGACCACGACGACCGAGCCGTAGTGGATGCCTTCGATGAGCCCGTCCCGCAGCACGTGCACGAGCGGCACGTGCCGCGGAACGCCGATCGGGGGAGCGGGGTTCATTCCATCTTCTCCAGTACGGACATGTCGATGCGCTTGCGCACGGCGAACCAGCCGATCACCAGCGCGAGCGCGATGGCGGGCAGCGCCATGAGCGTGATCCGCCCGGTGTGGTCGAAGCCCATCAGCACCACGACGGCGGCCAGGAAGGCCAGCGTGACGATCTCGGTGAACGGCGAGAACGGCAGGCGGTAGCTCGGGCGGGTCAGCTCGCCGCGCTTCGCCTTGCGGACGAAGAGCAGGTGGCACAGCACGATGATCGCCCAGGTGGCGAGGATGCCGATGGCGGCGAAGTTCAGCACGATCTCGAACGCCTCGGACGGCACCAGGTAGTTCAGCCCGACACCGACCACGCAGACGGCCGCGGTGAGCATGATCCCGCCGAACGGCACCTGGTTCTTGTTCATCTTGCCGGTGAACTTCGGCGCCGAGCCCGCCAGCGACATCGACCGGAGGATGCGGCCGGTCGAGTAGAGGCCCGAGTTGAGGCTCGACATGGCGGCGGTCAGCACGACCAGGTTCATCACGCTGCCCGCGTGCGGGATGCCGACGTGCGAGAGCACGGTGACGAACGGGCTTTCCTTCTTGCTGTAGGAATCCCAGGGCATCAGCATGGCCAGCAGCACGACCGAGCCGACGTAGAAGATGCCGATACGCCACATGATCGAGTTGATCGCCTTGGGCATGATCTTCTCGGGGTTCTCGGTCTCGCCCGCGGCGACGCCGACCAGCTCGACGGCGGCGTAGGCGAACACGACACCCTGCACGATCAGGATCATCGGGATGATCCCGGCAGGGAAGATGCCGCCGTGGTCGGTGATCAGCTGCGGGCCGGGGATGCTGCCGTCGATCGGGTGGCTGGTCACCAGCAGGAAGATGCCGATCACCATGAAGATCACCAGCGCGGCGACCTTGATGATGGCGAACCAGAACTCCATCTCGCCGAACAGCTTCACGCTCACCAGGTTCAGCGTCAGCACGACCGCCAGCGCGATCAGCGCGAGCACCCACTGCGGGATCGGCGTGAAGAACGACCAGAAGTGCGCGTACAGCGCGATCGCGGTGATGTCGGCGATGCCGGTGGTCGACCAGTTGAGGAAGTGCATCCAGCCCGCGACGTACGCGCCCTTCTCGCCCATGAACTCACGGGCGTAGGACACGAAGGCGCCCGACGACGGGCGGTGCAGGATCAGCTCGCCGAGGCTGCGCACGACGAAGAAAGCGAAAAGACCGCAGACCGCGTAGACGATCGCGAGCGCGGGGCCCGCCTGCGCGAGACGGCCACCGGCGCCCAGGAAGAGCCCGGTGCCGATCGCGCCGCCGATGGCGATCATGTTGATATGACGGGCTTTCAGCGACTTGCTGTAGCCCTCGTCACCGGCGTCGACAGACTTGTGCTCGCCGTTGAGCATGGTTTGTTCGGTCACGGTGTCCTCTTGGTCGTTTTTGTGACAGTCGTTTTCGTGACAATGGTGGTGAGCGCGTTCTCGACATGCTCGAGATGAGCGGTCATGGCCGAGACGGCCGCGCTTTCGGAGCCATCGGCGATCGCGGTGACGATCTTCCGGTGCTCGCCGTTCGACTTCACCCGCCGGTCGCCCAGCTGGTTCAGGAAGGACGACTGTCTCGCGAGCGCGTCGCGGATCTCCTCGATCACCTTGCCGAAGACGGGGTTGCCACTGGCCTGGGCGATGGTGATGTGGAACAGCGAGTCCAGCGCTACCCAGGCGGTGTTGTCGGTCTCGTGCTCCATCCGCTCGAGCAGATGGGTCAGCAGGTCGAGGTCGTCGGTGCTGCGCCGCAGCGCGGCATAGCCCGCGACCGGGATCTCGACATGACGGCGTACCTCGAAAAGATCGCGGGCCGAATAGGGACCGAACGTAGGATTCTCGGCGGGACCGCTGGCGGTGACGAAAGTTCCCTTGCCGGTACGGGAAACCGTGAGGCCGAGTGCTTGCAGCCCGCGCAGCGCTTCGCGCACCACGGACCGGCTGACCTCGAACTCCTTCGACAGGCTCGCCTCGGAGGGCAGCTTGTCCCCGACCGCGTACTCGCCGTGCTCGATGGCGCCGCGCAGGTGCGCCAGCACGGCCTCCATCGCACTGACCCGCCGGATACCGTGTCCGGCTGTCTGGCTGTCCGACAGGTTCATGAGCGAATAGTGAGACCTGGCGTGAGCGGTTGTCAAGACCAGCGGTGATCCAGTGTCAGCTTGAGGTTGCTCGACGTTACGAAAGCCACATTCGAGCCGGCTCGCGCTGCGAAAGCCGTGGTCCTATGGGGCGGCCAAGGCGTTGGGGACGGGTTCGGGGATGGGGATGCGTGGGCGGGTGGCCCGATGTTGGCGCGGCCTGGTGTTGGGCTCGGGTCGAATGTGAGCGAGACCCGGAGTGTTGGGCGCTGGTCGCAGGTGGGCGAGGCCTGGGGTGTTGAGCGCTGTGGTGTGGGCGCGGCCTGGGCGGGATGTGGGCGGGGGCACCGGCATCGTGAGGTTCTGGTCGGCCGCCGGGACTTCCGGCGGCGTCGTTCGGAGGGGAGCTTCTTGATGGGGAAAGCACGCTGGACAGGTTTGACCGCCGCGGTGGGGATCGCACTGGCGATCCTCACGCCGGACGCGACTGCCGCGCCCGGCGACCACTGCGTCGCCGATGTGGGCACCGGAGCGGTCGCCTGCTTCGCGACCGAGGCGGCGGCCGACGCCTACCACCCCGCGGCCAAGCCCCGGGTGGAGCTCGCCCGGCTCTACGACCTGCCGGGCTACCGGGGACCCTCGCTCCGGCTGGACGGTGACGCCGCCCAATGCACCCCGAGCACGGCCGATCCCGAGGTTGCGGTGCCGAACCTCGCCCTGTCGCACTGGGACAACCGGGCCTCGTCCTTCAAGGTGGCCGCCCAGTGCCGGGTCAAGCTGTGGGACGGGGACCGCTACGCCGGCCAGTCCACGGAGGGTGGGCGTGACGGGTATCTGGATCACTCGGAGAACCTCGCGATCATCGGGTTCGACAACCGGGCGACGTCGCTGAAGATCTCTTAAACGGCGAGAACATCCGAGCGCGCGTGGCTAGGGTGGGCGCATGGGGTCGGTCAAGCAGTTCCAGGTCACGTTCGATTGTGCGGAACCCGAGCGTGTCGCTCGTTTCTGGTGTGAGGTGCTGGGTTACGTCATACCGCCCCCGCCTGAGGGGTTCGCCAGCTGGGACGAGTTCGATCGCTCGCTGCCTCCTGAGCACCAGGGTTCGTCCTTCGCCTGCGTTGATCCGTCAGGGATCGGCCCCCGGCTGTATTTCCAGCGCGTTCCCGAAGGCAAGGTCGTCAAGAACCGGGTGCATCTCGACGTCCGGGCCGGCACCGGTCTCGTGGGTGAGGAACGCCTCGCCGTGCTCGAGGCCGAGTGCGCCAGGCTGGTCGAACTCGGCGCGGTCTGCGTGCTGGTGCAGCGTGCTGACGGCATCAACGAGTCGTGCATCTGGATGGAGGACATCGAAGGCAACGACTTCTGCCTCGACTGAAGCCCGGCGCGACGCTCGCTCAGCACGGCCTCGTTCAGCACGGCCTCGTTCAGCACGGCCTCGCTCAACATGGCGGAGCCTCCGTGATCGGGGTCGTGGGGACGAGGGGGACCAGGGGCGTCTTCTCCTTCTTGTAGGTCTTCTTGGTGATGGCGGAGGTCCAGATGGGGTCGCCGTCGGCGCCTATCTCGACCTTCCAGAAGCCGCTCTGCCTGGCGCGGTGGTGGCGACGGCAGGTGGAGCGGCCGTTGTCTTTGCCGGTCCGGCCGCCCCGGCCGTGCGGGCGGGTGCGGTCGTGGCCGCCCTTGTGCGCGACTCGGGCGCAGCCGGGGGCGTGGCAGGTGGTGTCGCGGAGCCGGGCGAACTCCTTGAGGTGCTTGCCCGGGCGGTACTTCGCCTTGGCCATCTTCTGGGCGTGGCCCTCGTCGTCGACGAGGACGCCGGTCCAGGTGGCCTGCAGGCTGAACGCGATCTCGCGTAGCTGCGAGGCGGTGATGGGGCCGTAGCCACGCAGGGAGCCTGGCAGGTCGTCCAGGCCGAGGATGGTCGAAGCGTTGCCCGCGACGTAGACGTGGGCGACCGTCTTGCTGGAGAACTTGCCGAGCAGGAGGTCTCGGAAGACGTCCGCGCGGAGCCGGCTCATCGAGCGGGGATCCTTGGCGCGCTTGAGGTCGCGGGCGATCGTGTCGACGCGGTCGGAGACCGCCCCGACGGCGTCGGCCGTGTCGCGCCAGTGCAGCGTCGCCATGCCGTCCTCGTCGTTCTGGACCGAGACGCGGCGCTTCTCCCTCGCTTTGGCGTGGCGGGCCGCGGCTCCTTCGGGGTCGATCTTGAGCTTGGTGCGGCGGAGCAGCTCGCCCAGCTGTCTCGGGGTCTTGTCACAGGCGAGCGGGTGGATGATGTCGTCGAGCTCTCGGGCCATGGCCGCGGACAGGACCCAGGAGGCGCGGTCGATCTGGGCGGCTCTTCGCACGCTCAGGAGACCGGCCGCCAAGGCGGCTCTGGTCCGGGGTAGCCGGGTCTGGAGGCTGTACGCCAGCGCGACGTCGTTGCCCGCCATCGCGGTGCTGATCTTCTGCTCCGCGGCGAGGTGGTCGATGGCGGCTTCGGTGTCGCCGATGGCTTCGCAAAGACTGAAGATGACGTTGAGGCGGACGGCTTCCAGGCGGGCTTGGCTTCGGTTGATCGCATTGACGGCCTCCAGTGATTCGGCGGTGGACAGGGTCTCTGGGTTGAGGGTCAGCAGGTCTTGGACCGCGACCGGACATCTCGTGTCGCTCATACGTTCGACTTTAAGGACGTGGGACACTGGCCGCTAGGTGCCTCACTCGAACGTGTCGGCGCGGGAATGGCAATTCATGAATCGATCAGGCGTTCTATGCTGGAATTCGCATTCATGAACCCGGGTCGCCGCCGCGCAACACGCGCGCGGGTCCTACCGGGGAGGCGGCCGCCGAGGGCGCAGACTAGTCTGGTCGCCCGGGGCCGCAGTGCCGCACGTTGATCCACTTCGGGGAGGTTTTCGCTGGTGTCGAACGATTCCTTCGTCCACCTGCATGTGCACACCGAGTATTCGATGCTCGACGGTGCGGCGAAGATCGCGCCTCTGTTCAAGGAGGCGGCGCGGCTCGGGATGCCCGCGGTCGGGATGACCGACCACGGCAACATGTACGGCGCCGACGAGTTCTACCAGCAGGCGGTCAAGCACGAGCTGAAGCCGATCATCGGCATCGAGGCCTACATCGCGCCGGAGAGCCGGTTCCACAAGAAGCCGGTCTTCTGGGGACAGGCCAACCAGCGTGGCTCCGACGAGTTCGGTGAGGGCGGCGACGTCTCCGGTGGCGGTGCGTACACGCACATGACCATGCTGGCGGGGAACTCGACCGGGCTGCGGAACCTGTTCAAGCTGTCCTCGCTGGCCAGCATGCAGGGCTACTACCGCAAGCCCCGGATGGACCGCGAGCTCATCTCGGAGAACCACGAGGGCATCATCGCGACCACCGGCTGCCCGTCGGGCGAGGTGCAGACGCGGCTGCGGCTGGGTCAGAAGCAGGAAGCCATCCAGGCCGCTTCGGACTACAAGGACATCTTCGGCGCCGACAACTTCTTCCTCGAGCTGATGGACCACGGGCTGCCGATCGAGCGCTCGGTCCGCGAAGGCCTGCTGGAGATCGGCAAGCTGCTCGACCTCAAGCCGATCGCCACCAACGACTCGCACTACGTCACCAAGGACCAGGCGGACACGCACTCCGCGCTGCTCTGTGTGCAGGCGGGCAAGACGCTCAACGACCCGACCCGGTTCAAGTTCGACGGGGACGGCTACTACCTCAAGTCCGCCGCCGAGATGCGCGAGTACTGGGACAGCGAGGTGCCCGGCGCCTCCGACAACACGCTGCTCATCGCCGAGCGCGTCGAGTCGTACAAGGACGTGTACACGCACAAGGACCGGCTGCCGTTCTTCGCCGTCCCCGAGGGCTACGACCAGGGCACCTGGCTGCGCGCCGAGGTCGACAAGGGCCTCAAGTGGCGGTTCCCCGACGGCGCGCCGGAAGGCTACGCCGAGCGCATCGAGGTCGAGCTCGACGTCATCATCGGCAAGGGCTTCCCCGCCTACTTCCTGATCGTCGCCGACCTCATCAACTACGCGCGCAGCGTGGGCATCCGCGTCGGCCCCGGCCGTGGTTCCGCGGCTGGCTCGCTGGTCGCGTACGTGCTGGGCATCACCAACCTGGACCCGATCCCGCAGAAGCTGCTGTTCGAGCGGTTCCTGAACCCCGAGCGCGTCTCGATGCCCGATATCGACATCGACTTCGACGACCGCAGGCGCGGCGAGATGATCCGGTACGCGACCGACAAGTACGGCGTCGACAAGGTCGCGCAGGTCATCACCTTCGGCACGATTAAGACCAAGGCGGCGATCAAGGACTCCGCCCGCGTCCACTTCGGCCAGCCCGGGTACGCGATCGCGGACCGGATCTCCAAGGCGCTGCCGCCGCCGATCATGGCGAAGGACATCCCGCTTTCGGGCATCGTCGACTCCAGCCACGAGCGCTACGCCGAAGCCGCCGAGGTCCGCACGCTCGTCGAGACCGACGAGGAGTGCAAGACGATCTTCGAGACCGCGCGCGGCCTCGAAGGCCTGATCCGCAACGCGGGCGTGCACGCCTGCGCGGTCATCATGTCGAGCGAGCCGCTCACCAACGCGATCCCGCTGTGGCAGCGTGACGACGGCTCGATCATCACCGGCTGGGACTATCCGTCGTGCGAGGCCATCGGCCTGCTGAAGATGGACTTCCTGGGCCTGCGGAACCTGACGGTCATCGGTGACGCGATCGACAACATCAAGACCAACCGCGGGATCGACATCGACCTCGACCGGCTCGGCATGGACGATCCGGAGACGTACAAGCTGCTGGCCCGCGGTGACACGCTCGGCGTGTTCCAGCTGGACGGCGGGCCCATGCGTGACCTGCTGCGCCGCATGGAGCCGACGGTCTTCGACGACATCGTGGCGGTGGGCGCGCTGTACCGCCCCGGCCCGATGGGCATGAACGCGCACAACGACTACGCCGACCGCAAGAACAACCGGCAGAAGGTCAAGCCGATCCACCCGCAGCTCGAAGAGCCGCTGCGGGAGATCCTGGCCGACACCTACGGCCTGATCGTGTACCAAGAGCAGATCATGCACATCGGCCAGAAGGTGGCCGGGTACACCATGGGCCGCGCGGACGTGCTCCGCCGAGCCATGGGTAAGAAGAAGAAGGAAGTACTCGACAAGGAGTACGTCGGCTTCGAAGAGGGCATGAGGTCGAGCACGCTCGTCGAAGGCGGCTTCTCGCCCGAAGCGGTCAAGGCGCTGTGGGACACGATCCTCCCGTTCGCGGGCTACGCGTTCAACAAGAGCCACGCGGCCGCGTACGGCCTGATCTCCTACTGGACCGCGTACCTCAAGGCGAACTTCACCGCCGAGTACATGGCCGCGCTGCTCACCTCGGTCGGTGACAACAAGGACAAGTCGGCGATCTACCTGTCCGAGTGCCGCAGGCTGGGCATCAAGGTGCTGCCGCCGGACGTGAACGAGTCGGCGCTGAGGTTCGCGGCCGTCGGGGACGACATCCGCTTCGGCATGGGTGCCGTCCGCAACGTCGGCGCGAACGTCGTCGAGTCGATCATCAAGACCCGTGAGGAGAAGGGGAAGTACTCCTCCTTCACCGACTTCCTCGACAAGTCCGAGCTCGTGGCCTGCAACAAGCGGGTCATCGAATCGCTGATCAAGGCGGGCGCGTTCGACTCGCTCGGCGCCACCCGGCTGTCGATGATCCAAGTGCACGAGGACGCGGTCGAAGCCGTGGTGCCGCTCAAGCGCCAGGAGGCGATGGGCCAGTTCGACCTGTTCGGCTTCGGTGGCGACGACGGGGACGACACGGTGGCGGCCTCTTCTTCGCCGCTCGCGCACCTCAAGTTCGGCGAAGAAGAGTATCCGCGCAAGCAGATGCTGGGCTACGAGCGGGAAATGCTCGGCCTCTACGTCTCCGCGCACCCGCTCGACGGCGCGGAGTTCATCCTCCGCAAGCACGCGCCGAGGCCGATCGCCGCGATCCTCGCCGACCCGCCGAAGGAAGGTGAGCTCGTCATCTCCGGCCTGATCACCTCGCTCGAGCGGCGGGTCAACAAGAAGGGCGAGCCCTGGGCGATCTGCACGGTCGAGGACATGGACGCCGCGCTGGAGGTGCTGTTCTTCCCCAAGGCGTACGCGATGTTCGCCGGTGACCTCATCGAAGACAACGCGGTGCTGGTCAAGGGCAGGGTCAACTGGCGCGAGGACAAGATGTCCGTGTTCGGCGGCGGGCTCGTGCCGCTGGACCTGTCCGACGCCGCCATCGGCGAGGAGGAGCCGCCGCTGGTGCTGCTCGCCGCCGCCGAGAAGATCGACCAGGCCGTGGTGAGCGAGCTGAAGTCGACGCTGCTGGCGCACAAGGGCGACACCCCGGTGCACCTCAAGCTGGTCGGGCAGAAACGGCAGACCGTGTTCGCGCTCTACGACTACCCGGTGAAGGTCACCTCGATGCTGATCGGGGAGTTGAAGGGGATCCGGGGCATCACCGCGAACTCGCGATGACCGCCGCCGAGCCGGACCCGCGGCGCTGGAAGGCGCTCGCGGTCACGCTGGCCGCCGGGTTCATGGGGCTGCTCGACGTCAGCATCGTCAACACGGCGCTGCCGTCGATCCAGCGTGAGCTGCCCGCGTCCAACGGGGGCATCCAGTGGGTGGTCTCCGGGTACGCGCTGACCTTCGGCCTGGTCCTGGTGACCGGCGGCAGGCTCGGTGACATCCTGGGCAGGCGCAAGATGTTCCTGCTCGCGCTGGCCGGCTTCGTGCTGGCGAGCGCGTTCTGCGGCGCGGCGCCGAACGAGTGGACGCTGGTGCTCGCGCGGCTGCTGCAGGGCGCGGTCGCGGGCATGCTGACCCCGCAGAACAGCGGGCTCATCCAGGACATGTTCCGCGGGCCGGAGCGGGGCCGCGCGTTCGGCCTGTTCGGCGCGACCGTCGGGATCTCGACCGCGGTCGGGCCGGTGCTCGGCGGCGCGATCCTGTCCGTCGCGAGCTGGCGCTGGGTGTTCTTCGTGAACGTCCCGATCGGCCTGCTCGCGTTCGTGCTCGCGATGCGCTGGCTGCCGAAGGCGCCGCATCGGCACGGCAGGCTGCGTGACGAGGTCGACTTCGCCGGGATCGTCTTGCTGGGCATGGCGGTGCTGGGAATCCTGCTGCCGCTCATCCAGGACGGGATGTGGTGGCTGTGCGCGGTCGCCGTGGTGGCCGGGTTCGCGTTCGTGCGCTGGGAACGGCGGACCGTCGAGCGGGGCCGCCCGCCACTGCTGGACATCCGCCTGTTCACCGGCACGCCGGGCTACGCCTCCGGCGCCGCGGTCGGCGCGATCTACTTCTGCGGGTTCGCCGGGATCTGGCTGGTGTTCGCGATCTTCTTCCAGCAGGGGCTGGGATATTCGCCGCTGGAGTCGGGGCTCGCGGTGACGCCGTTCGCGCTCGGCTCCGCCGTGTCCTCGGCGGTCGCCGGGCGGCTGGTGTCGACCTGGGGCCGCAAGCTCACGGTCATCGGGCTGACCATGGTCGCGACCGGGCTGACGGTCGTCGCCGTCGTGGTGAACATCGCGGCGCCGCAGTACGCCGGGCTCGTCGTCGCGGTGCCGCTGCTGGTGGCCGGGATCGGCGGCGGAATGGTGATCTCGCCCAACATCACGCTCACCCTGGAGTGCGTGCCCGCGCCGCTGGCCGGGGTCGCCGGTGGCGCGTTGCAGACGGGGCAGCGGATCGGGACCGCGATCGGCACGGCCGTGCTGGCGGCGGTGTTCCACGCGCTGTTGCCCGGTGACTATCCGCGTGCGCTCTCGGCCGCTTTGGGCTGTGCGATCGTGATCACGCTGATCGCGCTCGGGCTCGCGCTGGCGGAACTCCGGGTTCGCCGTGCGCGACGACCTTTGCCCGAAGGGGCAGGAATTTCACAGGACTAGACCACCCAGATGGATCATCATGTCACCCAAGGTGATATATCATACTCCATCTGGGTGACGAGAGATCTGAGGAGCTAGCGCTACTTAGAGCAACCGGGTACATCTTATGGAGCCTTCGTCGAGTGCTACCACTACCCAAAGTGGCGACCTGGCAGGGTGACCCGGGGATGGGGTCGCCCGCCGGATCGTGACGACCCGTGCCCGGTCGCGTTGGGCATCGGAGTCACCTCTCAACCGAAGCACGGTCGGCGTCCGCGGGGGACCGTTCGGCCGGCTTGGGAGTGCCCACGGGTGATTCGGCGCGGGCGTGGGCCCGGGCGAGGGGGAACCGGGCCCACCTTGAGCATTACGGCGGAATTCGTGCTGGGATGTCCGGGTGACCGAGCACTCCGCCGCCCGCGCCTGGTACCGGCCGATGGTGTCCCGCTCCAGCGACGAGGGCCACCGCGCCTCGACCCCGCTCGAGCTGCTGTTCGACCTGTGTTTCGTCGTCGCGGTCGCGCAGGCCGCCGCGTCGCTGCACCACGCGCTCACCGAGAACCATTTCGGCAGCGGCATCCTCAGCTTCCTCATGGTGTTCTTCGCGATCTGGTGGGGCTGGCTCAATTTCAGCTGGTTCGCCTCGGCGTTCGACACCGACGACGTCGCCTACCGGCTGGCGACCATGGTCCAGATCGCGGGTGGCCTGACGGTCGCCGCCGGCGTGACGCGGGCGTTCGACACCGGCGACTACACGGTGATCGTGATCGGCTACGTGCTGATGCGCCTCGCGATGGTCAGCCAGTGGCTGCGCGCGGCCGTCACCGACCCGCCGTGCCGCACGACGGCGCTGCGCTACGCGGGCGGGATCGCGCTCGTCCAGATCCTCTGGATCGCGCGGCTCGCGCTGCCGGATTCGGTGCTGCTGCCCAGTTTCTTCCTGCTCGTGCTGCTGGAGTTCGCGGTGCCCGCGGTCGCGGAACGCACGGGCCGCACGAGCTGGCACCCCGCGCACATCGCCGAGCGATACGGCCTGTTCACGATCATCGTCCTCGGCGAGACGATCCTGGCCGCCACGATGGCGATCAAGGAGGGCATCGCGGCCGGTGAGCACACCGCGGCGCTGGCGGTGCTCGCCGCGGCGGCACTGGTGCTGGTCTTCTCGTTGTGGTGGCTGTATTTCGACCAGCCCGGTCACGCGCGCCTGATGCGCAGCACGACCATGCGCACCTCGCTCAGCTGGGGCTACGGCCACTACCTGATCTTCGCCTCGGCGGCGGCGGTCGGCGCGGGCCTGGAGGTCGCGGTCGACTACGACACCCACGCGACCCATCTCGGACCGGTCATGGCCGCGCTGCCGACCACGGTCCCGGTGGCGATCTACCTGCTCAGCGTCTGGCTGCTGCATATCGGCCCTACCAACGAATGCCGCCCGATCGCGATCGGCTACCCGGTGACGGCGGTCTTGGTGCTCGCGGCCTCGTTCACGCCCGCGCCGATCCACCTCACGGCATTGCTGGCGGCGGCCATGGTCGCGGTGACCGTGATCGCCCGCCACGGCGACAGCAAGACGCTCGGCGAGCCCGGGATTTAGCGGGCTTTATCCCACCAGCGTGGGTAAGGCCTCGCTGAGCGGCTCGCGCACGATCGCCGCGGCGAAGCCGTCGTAGGGCGTCTCCGAGGCGTTGCAGATGATGATTTTGGCGCCGTGTGACGCGGCGAGGCCGACCAGGCCTGCCGCGGGTTGCACGGCCAGTGACGTCCCGGCTGCGATGAGGAGATCGCAGGCGCGGGCCTCGTACTTGGCCGTGTCGAAGATCGCGCGGTCCAGCGACTGGCCGAACGAGATCGTCGCCGACTTCAGGATCCCGCCGCAGACCAGGCACGGCGGGTCCGTCTCGCCCGCGCGGACGCGGTCGAGAGCCTCGCGCATGTCGCGGCGGTCGGCGCAGGCCAGGCAGACCGACTCGAACATCGTCCCGTGCAGCTCGATCACGACCGAGGAGCCCGCCTTCTGGTGCAGGCGGTCGATGTTCTGCGTGATGATCGCCCGCAGCCGCCCAGTGCGCTCCAGGCCGGCGAGCGCGTGGTGGGCGGCGTTCGGCTCGGCCGACCAGCCGGGGTGGACGAGCCTGGCCTGCCACGTCTGCTCGCGGACCTCGCGGCTCGTGCTGTAGGCCCGCAGATTGGACATCTTCTCGGCGCCCGGGTTCTTGGTCCAGAGACCGTTGGGGCCGCGGAAGTCGGGGATGCCCGAGTCCGTCGAGATCCCGGCGCCGGTCAGCACCACGATCCGGCCGGCGCCTGCGACGAGCTCTCGGGCATCCACCCGTCCAGTATTACTTGATGGCGCTCCCGGCCTTCCACTGCTCCCAGGTCGGTGACCAGTCGCCGTAGAGGTCCCAGACCGGCAGCGGCTTGCCGCCGGAGTTGGTCACCTCGACGACGTCGCCGAGGCCGAGGTTCTGGTAGAACCACTGCGCGTTGGCGCCGTTGAGGTTGATGCAGCCGTGCGAGACATTCGAGCTGCCCTGCGCGCCGACGCTGTTCGGGTTCTCGTGGACGAACTCGCCGTCGTTCGAGATGCGCTGGGACCAGTTCTCGTTCGACTTGTAGTAACCCGGCTGGCCCTGGCAGACGCCGTAGGTGCACGAGTCCATCGTGTAGTGCTCGTGCTTGTCGGAAATGACGTGCGCGCCGAGGTGGGTCGGGGTGGAGTCCTTGCCGAGTGAGATGGGCATCGACTTGACCATCTCGCCGTTGTGGAAGATCTGCATCTGCTCGGTGTTGCCGTCGGCCTTGGCGATCCAGGAATCGTGCACCTTGTACGTTTCCACGCGATCTTCCGCGCCGAACACGCCGTTGCCGAAATCGACGCCGTAAATCTTCGCGGTCACCTTCAGTGTGGTGCCGGCCTGCCAGTATTCCTTCGGGCGGTAATGGGCGCTGTTGTCGATCCAGTACCAGCCGCCCTCTTGCTTCGGCGTGGATTCGACCGAGAGCTGCTTTTCCACCTCGGCCTTGTTCTTGACCGGCACCTTGAAGTCGAACACGATCGGCTGGCCGACGCCGACCCCGTTGTCCTTGACCGACGCGGGCGCCGGGATGAGGTTCGCGTTCGCCTGCTGCTTGGGCGAGATCGTGGTCAGCTGGCTCTGCTGCTCGACCGGCTTGCCGTCGGCGCCGGTCGCGTGCGCGAGCACCTTGTACGTGCTGCCGTACCCGAGTGGTTCGGTGGTGGCCCAGGAAAGCCCGTCGGCGGCGAGCTCACCCTTGACGGCCTTGCCCTTGGCGGCGTTGGTGACCGTGACATCGCTCAGCTTGCCGTTGGTCACCTTGACGGTGATCGGCGTCGCCGGGTTGACGTTCTGGCCCGCGGCGGGCTCGATGCTCACCGAGACGCCGGGCGCCGCCTGCTTGCCGCCTTCGGACGGCGCGGCGGCGTTGTCGCCGGAACTGCACGCGGACAGCGCCAGCCCCGCGATCAGCAAAGCGGAAAGTAAAGTCTTCTTGGGAAACATGTGGTCTCTTCTTGTGAGATACCTGGACGTCTTCTGCTTTCAAAACTACGCGATAGCCAAGACGTCCATTCCCGCGGAAGGTTGCTACGTGACCAGGCCCGGCGCGCCGTATAGGCCTGGGCCATTGATGACGATCTGGTCCAGAAATGTCCTGGCTGACTGATATGCCTGCTCCGACAATTCCTCCGTATGGCTGAAATCGAGCGGGCTGAGCCGGATCGGGGCCGGGCCTGGGAGATACACCACAGGCACCGACGCCGCCGCGACCGGTGCTTCGAGCACCGCCTGGTTGCGCATGCTGATCATCGCGGTGAACATCATCACCTCGGCGAACGTCTGCGGCCTGCTCGGCAGTTGCCCGGGGAAGGCGCAGTCGAGCACCACCAGCGAGCGGGCGCCCATGGCCAACGCCTGGCGCATCGGCACATTGGCGACCAGCCCGCCGTCATAGAGCAGCCTGCCGTCGTGCTCGACCGGCGGGTAGATGCCCGGGATGGCCGCGCTCGCCAGCAGCGCGGGCTTGAGCGGGCCGGACCGGATGAGCACGGGTTCGGCGGTCTCGACGTCCGTCACCACCACGCCGAGCGGCATCTTGGCGTCGTCGAAACCGCTGCCCTCGCCGAGATGTTCGTCGATGATCGCGGCCAGCCCGGTGTTGGGGAACAGGTGCGTCTTCGTGTGCCGCAGCGTCCTGACCTGGCTCAGCACCCCGCCGGGGAACGCCTCGTGCCGGGTCATCTGCGACCAGATCTTGCGCAGCCGCTCGGTCGAGTCGGCGGCGTCCCCGGTCGCCAGCACGGCGGCGTTGAGCGAGCCGACGGAGGTGCCGACGGCCAGGTCCGGCTTGATCCCGGTCTCGTCGAGCGCGCGCAGCATCCCGACCTGCATGGAGCCGAGGCTGCCGCCCCCGCCGAGCACGAAACCGACCGGACCGGGTAGGTGGGGCGCTGCCATGCGGCCGAATGTAACGGGCCCCGACTTTCGCAGGTCGTTTTGCCCCCGAAAAGGGGGATAACCTCACTGAATGGCTGAGCTGGAGCTGCGCCATCTGCGCGCCGTCCGCGCCGTGGCGGAAACCGGCAGCGTGAGCAAGGCGTCCACCGTGCTGGGCATCAGTCAGCCGGCGCTGACCGCTCAGCTCAAGCGGATCGAGCGGATACTCGGCGGCGAGCTGTTCGAGCGCAGCGCGCAGGGCTCGCGCCCGACGGCGCTCGGCGGATTCGTGCTGAACCGGGCCGACGCGCTGCTCGCCGACATGCGCTCACTGGTCGTTTCCGCGCGCAAGCACGGCGAAGGCGGGATACCGACCACGCTGCGTGTCGGCTACGTCCCGCTGCTGATCATCGGGAGCCTCATCGAGCAGCTGCGCACGCGGCTGGTCGAGGTCGACGTCCAGACCTGGGCGGAACCGGCCGCGCTGATGCTGCTCAAGCTGCTTTCGACGGGCCGTGTCGACTGCGCGCTCGTCGAGAAGTTCGACGGCACGGAGGCCCATCACTACGACGGACTGGTGGTGCGCCCGCTCGCCACCGAGCCGATCTTCGCCGGGATCGCCGAGGGGCACCCGGCCATCAAGGACGGGCAGGTCGCACTCGAAGAACTCGCCGACGTCGACTGGGTTTTGCCGCCACCGCACGAAAACGCGGTGCGCGTGCGGTTCCAGGCGGCGTGCGCGGCCGCGGGATTCGTGCCGCGGATCCGGCACTACACCTCGGAGGCGGGCACCGCGGGCACGCTGATCGCGCAGGGCGCGGTGTGCCTGGCGCAAGCCGCCTCCGCGCCGCCACCGGGACTGGTCGCGGTGCCGTTCAAGGGTGATCCGCTCTGGACGACGCTGCTGTTCGCGATGCGCGACGACAAGGCGTTGCTGCCGATGCTGGACGAGGTGTTCCAGTGCGCGATGACGGCTTATCGGGCGTCCATTGACCGGAATCCACACTTCGCCAAGTGGTGTAAGGATCACCCGCACGCGTTAGCAGAAGCGTCACTTTAAGTCAGATAACCCGCCCATAAGGTGGGTGTTATCCCCGATGGGATTACTGCTCCGTTCGTTTGCAGGCGAGTCTCGACAAGACCGACTGCAAAGGAGCAGAAATGCGGTTCAGACACTCCAGGATGGCGGGCGCGGTCATCGCGGGCCTGCTGTCACTCGGGCTGTTCGCGCCACCGGCCAACGCCGGTGTCGAAGCGGCCGTCACGGTGCCGATCTCCCAGCTCGTCCAGGAGCAGAACCAATGGTGCTGGGCGGCCAGCGGGCTCACCATCGCCCGCTCGCTCGGCTACGGCGCGAACACCAGCCAGAACACCTTCTGCGCTTACTCGCGTGGTTACCAGCCCGGCACCCCGTGCCCGAACCAGGCGGGCCAGCTCAGCTGGGTCCAGCGCGGCTACCAGGCGCTCGGCCTGCGGCCGGGCACCGTGACGCAGGCGCTGAGCTTCACCTCGGTCCGCACCGAGATCGACGCCAAGCGCCCGATCGAGACCGGCATCTACTGGACGGCAGGCGGCGGGCACGCGCAGGTCATCTACGGCTACGACTCGACGACGCAGCAGCTCTACTACGGCGACCCGTGGCCGTCGAGCCAGCGCTACAGCGCGATGTCCTACAACTCGTATGTCCGCAATGGACAGTTCCAGTGGGCACAGTCGCTCTACCGGATCGGGGCGTGACATGAGGAAGATCGCATTCTTTGGCGCGCTCGCCGCCCTGCTCGCGCTCGGCGCGGGCACCGCTTCGGCGTCGGCCGACGGTTATGGTGTCGGCGGTGTTTCCGACGCGGACATCGCCGCGGCCCGGCAGGTCGCCGCTTCGCCTGACACGCAAGCGAAACTGTCGAAGTTCTTCGTGCAGCTCGACCGCCGTTCGGGACTCGCGGTGCAGGCCGAGTCGGCCAAGGCTCCGCAGGTGACCGGCCAGCCGCTGCGCGTGTTCTCGCTGACGCCGGAGTTCGTCACCGGCCAGAGCACCGAACCCGCCGGGTTCGCTTACCTCGCGGTGAAGACCCGCGCGGCGAGCGGCCAGGAGGCCACCGTGTGGCTGACCCGTGACGGCCGTCAGGGCTGGGAAGCCTCCAACCTGACCACCGGCACCGAAGAGGTCACCTACCCGGCACAGGGCGGCACGGTGTTCACCGAGCCGCAGATCAACGCCTGGTACCGCGTGGACAAGGGACAGGTCGTGCCGTTGAACGACCCCGCTCGCGCCCAGGTTGGCCAGGGCATGAGCGTGGCCGCTTACCAGCGGCTCGTGCACCAGCAGTATGCCGACAAGCTGCCCGGGTCCGCCTATGTCCAGCAGGGCAAGCTGGGCGGTTTCACCCCGGGCGCGTCCCCGACCGGTGACGGCTCCAGCGCGCCGGTCTGGCCGTACGCGCTGATGGGCGCCGGTGTCGCACTGGTGGTGATCGGCTGGTCGGTGCGGCGGGTCTCCTCCCGCTGACCGGACCCGGCCTGCCGAGGAGTGGTGACCGGGCGAGCGCGGATTTCGCCCGGTCACCGCTTTTCATTTCCGCTACCGAGGGGTAACACTGATGAGTAACGCTCGTCACACCCCCCTTCGGCAAGGAGGCCGCCGTGGTCGACCAGGTGAAAGTGACCGAGAAGGAAGCCAGGGCTTTCGCCGAGGAGGCGCGGGAGACGGGCTGGTCCAAGCCCTCCTTCGCCAAGGAGCTGTACCTCGGCCGCTTCCGGCTCGACCTGGTCCACCCGCACCCCCGGCCGACGGCCGAAGCCGATGCGAAGGCCGCGAAGTTCCTCGAAGCACTACGCGCGTACTGCTCGACGATCGACGGCAGGGTCATCGAACGCGAGTCGAAGATCCCCGACGAGTACGTCAAAGGCCTGGCCGAGCTGGGGTGTTTCGGGATCAAGATCCCCGAGGAGTACGGCGGCCTCGGGCTCACGCAGGTCGCGTACAACCAGGCGTTGATGCTGGTCGGCTCGGTGCATTCGACGCTCGGCGTGCTGCTGTCCGCGCACCAGTCGATCGGCGTGCCCGAGCCGTTGAAGCTCGCCGGGACGCCTGAGCAGAAGGCGGAATTCCTGCCCCGGTGCGCGGCGGGCGCGGTCAGCTCGTTCCTGCTCACCGAGCCCGACGTCGGCTCGGACCCGGCGCGGCTCGCGTCGACCGCGACGCCCACCGAGGACGGCGAGGCGTACCTGCTCAACGGCGTGAAACTGTGGACGACCAACGGCGTGGTGTCCGAGCTGCTGGTCGTGATGGCGCGGGTGCCCAAGTCCGAGGGCCGCAAGGGCGGCGTGACGGCGTTCATCGTCGAAGCGGATTCGCCGGGCATCACGGTGGAGAAGCGCAACGCGTTCATGGGCCTGCGTGGCATCGAGAACGGCGTCACCCGGTTCCACGACGTCCGCGTGCCGAAGGCGAACGTGGTCGGCGGCGAGGGCAAGGGCCTGAAGATCGCGCTGGCTACGTTGAACACCGGGCGCCTGTCCATCCCGGCGATGTGCGCCGGCGCGGGCAAGTGGGCGATGAAGATCGCGCGCGAATGGTCGTCCGAGCGGGTGCAGTGGGGCCTGCCGGTCGGCAAGCACGGCGCGGTGGCGGAGAAGATCTCGTTCATCACCGCGACGACGTTCGCCTTGGAAGCGGTGCTGGACCTGTCGGCGCACATGAGCGACGAGGGCCGCAACGACATTCGGATCGAAGCCGCGCTGGCGAAGCTCTGGGCGAGCGAGATGGCGTGCCTGATCGCGGACGAGCTGATGCAGATCCGCGGCGGCCGCGGTTACGAGACCGCGGAATCCCTTGCGGCGCGCGGAGAACGCGCTGTCCCCGTCGAGCAGCTCGTGCGGGACCTGCGGATCAACCGGATCTTCGAGGGCTCGTCGGAGATCATGCGGCTGCTCATCGCGCGCGAGGCCGTCGACGCGCACCTGTCGGCCGCCGGCGCGCTGGCCGACCCGGACTCCGACACCAAGGCGAAGGCGAAAGCCGCGGCCAAGGCGAGCGGTTTCTACGCGAAGTGGCTGCCGCAGCTGGTGACCGGCAAGGGCCAGGTGCCGACGGCGTTCAGCGAATTCGGCGCGCTGGCCTCGGAACTGCGCTACGTCGAACGGTCCGCGCGCAAGCTGGCGCGCTCGACGTTCTACGGCATGGCGCGCTGGCAAGCGGGTCTCGAGAAGCACCAAGGCTTCCTGGGCCGCGTGGTCGACATCGGCGCCGAGCTGTTCGCGATGTCGGCGGCCTGCGTGCGCGCGGAGATGCTGCGCGCCGACGACGAAGCCCAGGGCAAGGCGGCGTACGAACTCGCGTCGGTCTTCTGCGCCCAAGCCCGCCTGCGCGTCGAAAAGCTCTTCGATGCCTTGTGGGACAACACGGACGCCCTCGACACCAAGCTGGCCGCCGACGTACTGAGCGGGCGTCACGTCTGGCTCGAAGAGGGCGTGCTGGACCCGAGCGAAGGCACGGGCCCGTGGATCTCCCGCTGGGAACCCGGCGCCTCGACCGACGAAAACGTCGCCCGCCGCTACATCCCCTCCACCCGCAAGACCCCCTGACCCCGGGAGAAGCCCGAAAGCCACTTTCGTCAGGTCTATTGGGAGGAGAGCCAAACGTGGCTTGCTCCGGGCTGGGCTTGCCTGGCCGAGGCCGGTGTGGCGCGGCCTTGGGTGCGCTGTGAAGTGAGGGGGCCGTTGGGTGCTTATTTGGGCGGAAAGCCAAACGTGGCGCGTCTGGGTGTGTCGTGCGCGTTGCGGGCGGTCCTAACCGCCCGCAACGCGCACGAGCACTTCGCGTCCCTCACCCACGCCCGGAAAACCCGCGCGAGTGGTAACTCTGCTCCGCTAGATGCAGCAGAGTTACCACTCGCGCAAACCACGCCGCCCGCCTGTGGCCGATCGCGCAGTGAGGGGACCCCTGAGTGCTTACTACGCACTCAACGGCCCCCTCACTTCACAAGGCGCCCAAGGTCGGGCGACCCAGCGAACTTGGCCGAAGAAGCCCACGCCGACCGGGCCAGAACACACCACCTTTGCCTTCCCCTCAAAGAGAAACGCCCGCAACGCTCACGACCCCAGCCCGACAAGTCAAGCAAGTTGACTGAGGGGGATTTGAGGCGTTGAACGACCCATTTCCTCCTCAGTCAACCGGCCTGACCTTGCCGACAGGTGATCAGCCGCAGCGAACGGACGAATCTGGCCGCACAACGTCCAGATTCGTCCCTTCGCGAAGATCGACTCAGCGCCAGTTTGGCTTTCCTGCCGATAACCGTCCGAAACCGGGCCTTGGTCAGCGGGCGAGGAGGGAGCTGGCCTCCTGGGCCGCGGGGCCCTGGGCGGCCAGGTGGGCGAGGTTCTCGGGGAGGTCCTCGCCGCGGTGCTGCTTGGTCTGGGCGTAGAGGCGGCCCGCGCGGTACGAGGAGCGGACCAGCGGGCCCGCCATGACGCCCGCGAATCCCATGGCCTCGGCGGCCTTCGAGTGCTCGACGAACTCCTCCGGCTTGACCCACCGGTCGACCGGGTGATGCCGCGGCGACGGCCGCAGATACTGCGTGATCGTCAAGATCTCGCACCCCGCGTCCACCAGGTCCCGCATCGCCGGAGCGACCTCATCGGGAGTCTCGCCCATGCCCAGGATCAGGTTGGACTTTGTCACCAAGCCTGCTTCGCGGGCGGCCGTGATGACCGAGAGCGAGCGGGCGTAGCGGAAGCCGGGGCGGATGCGCTTGAAGATCCGCGGCACCGTCTCGACGTTGTGCGCGAGCACCTCGGGCCGCGACGAGAAGACCTCGGCCAGCTGCGCGGGGTCGGCGTTGAAGTCCGGGATCAGCAGCTCGACACCGGTGCCCGGGTTCAGCTCGTGGATCTGCCGGACGGTCTCCGCGTACAGCCACGCGCCGCCGTCAGCGAGGTCGTCGCGGGCGACGCCGGTGACCGTCGAATACCGCAGGCCCATCGCCTGGACGGACTCGGCGACCTTGCGCGGCTCGGTGCGGTCCAGCTCAGCGGGCTTGCCCGTGTCGATCTGGCAGAAGTCGCAGCGCCGGGTGCACTGGTCGCCGCCGATCAGGAAGGTGGCTTCACGGTCTTCCCAGCATTCGTAGATGTTGGGACAGCCGGCTTCTTCACAGACGGTGTGGAGGCCTTCGCGGCGCACCAGGCCTTTGAGTTCGGTGAACTCGGGGCCCATGCGTGCCTTGGTCTTGATCCACGGCGGCTTCTTCTCGATCGGCGTCTCACTGTTGCGGACTTCGAGACGCAGCAGCTTGCGGCCTTCAGGTGCGGCACTCACGGGGTCAACAGTACGCCCGTGAGCCGCCGCACCCTGATCACGCGGGGTCGGGAGTGATGCCGGTCAACTTCGCGGTCACGTCCCACAGCGCCGAGCCGCTCGCTTCGTCACGGGCGGGCCCCAGCGTGGCCACCTTGACCGGGTTTCCGCGCATGCCGCCGACGCCCGATGGCCCGTAGTAGTCGCCGCCCTGGACGGCCGGGTCGGTCGCCGCGCGGAGCTGGGGGAGCGTGCCAGCCTGGGTGCCCTGGGCGAGCACGAGCTCGCCGAGCTTGTTGCCCAGGCCGATGACGGTGCGCAGCACGGGGTTCGAGTACGAGTTGGCCATGCCGGAGCCCAGGCCGGTCGAGGTGTAGCCGGGGTGGGCGGCGACGCTGATCACGGCCTCGCCTGCCGCGCGCAGGCGGCGGTCCAGCTCGATCGCGAAGATCTGGTTCGCCAGCTTGGACTGCCCGTACGCCGACGCCGGGTTGTAGCGGCGGTGCTCGAAGTTCGGATCCTCGGCGTCGAAGCGGCCGGTGTTCGCGGCGATGCTCGACAGCGTCACGACGCGGGACTTGCCCGCGCCGCGGAGCGCGGGCATGAGCAGCCAGGTCAGTGCCGCGTGGCCGAGGTGGTTGATGCCGAACTGGGTCTCGAAGCCGTCTTTGGTGTGTCCCTTGGGCGTCGCCATCATGCCCGCGTTGTTGATGAGCACGTCCAGCTTGTCGCCGGTGTGCTCGCGGACGATCGTCGCCGCGTCGCGCACGGACGACAGGTCGGCCAGGTCGAGCCGGACCAGCTCGGGCTTGGCGCCGGTCGCGGCCGCTTCGACCTTCGCGAGCGCCTGCTCGCCGCGCTGCGGGGAGCGGCACGCCAGCAGCACGTGCGCGCCCTTGCCCGCGAGCACCTGCGCGCTGCGCAGGCCGAGGCCCGAGTTCGCGCCGGTGATCAGCACGGTCCGGCCGGTCTGGTCGGGGATGTCCTGCTCGGTCCACGTCATAGGAAGTACCTAACCGTCCTCACGCACTGGGCGCCAGCATGCGCAGGAGGTGTCCGACAGGTCCGCGGCGGCGTTCCCGGCGAACGGGACCGTTGCGCAGCAGCGCGCCGAACGCGGAGCCGACCCGGCGGATCTCGGCGGGCGGCTCGCCGGGGTCGGCCAGACCGGCCGTGACCACCAGCATCTTCCGCTCGGCGTCGTGCGCGGCCTGCAGCATCGGGTGCGCGTCGAGGTTCGCCTCGAGCACCGCGTGCAGGGTCGCGTGCTCGGTGACGGCCTTGCGCCACGCGCGGGCGACCGCGTCGACCTGGTCGGTGTCGGGCGCCTCGTCCGGGTCGGCCAGCTCGGCGCGGAGGTAGCCGCTCAGCAGCTGGTTCCAGCGGTACTGGAGCGCGAGCAGCAGGTTCTGGCGGGTGCCGAACAGCTCGGCGGCACCGGGGATCTCGTCGAACGGCAGCGCGGGGCTCCTCCGCGCTTGCCGGATCACGGCGTCGAGCACGTCACGCCGCTGATAGAAGTCGTTCCAGCTCATGGTGGTCCCCTTCCGTGTCCCGTCGGCATACCGCGGGTGTGCGGCATACTCTCGGTACGGACCTGACACGCCCAACATACCATGAGTATGGTCGGCGAATAGGGCGTAAGCTCGTGACCGTGGCGACAATGCGGTCCAGGCGGCTCGACTATTCCGAGTCCACTCGTTCGGCGCTGGTGAACAGCGCCGTTGAACTGTTCACGAAGCGTGGCTATGCCGGCACTTCGCTGGACGAGATCGCCAAGCGCGCCCGGGTCACCAAAGGTGCGCTGTATCACCATTTCAGCGGAAAGCAGGCGCTTTTCGAGGCGGCGTTCGATTCCGTGGAGAGCGCGGTTTACGGCCGCCTGGAAAAGATAATCAACGGCACGGACGCGCCGTGGGAGCGCGCGCTGAACGCGTTGAACGGATTCATCAAAAGCTGCCTCGATCCGGAATACCAGCGCATCGCCATTCACGAGGCCCCGGTGGTCATGGGCTGGGAACGCTGGCGTGAGGCCGAGGACCGGTGCAGTTTCGGCCTGGTCCGGGACACCCTGAAGGCGCTCATCGAAGCGGGCGAGGTCGACGACGTGCCGGTAGAGATCACCGCGCGCCTGCTGTTCGGCGCGCTGTCGAGCGCCGCGATCGAGATCGCCAGCTCCGCCGACCCGAAGAAGGTCGGCGCCGAGATCGAGGCCCTGATCGTGCAACTGCTGGGGCGCCTGCGCCGCCAGTAGGGTGGGCTTCGTGGACTTGCGAATCTTCACCGAGCCCCAGCAAGGGGCCAGCTACGACGACCAGGTGCGCTTGGCGAAGGCGGCCGAGGCCGCCGGGTACAGCGCCTTCTTCCGAAGCGACCACATCATGCGGATGGGGGACTCCAGCGGTCTGCCCGGCCCGACCGACGCGTGGATCACCCTCGCCGGGATCGCCCGCGAGACCAGCACCATCCGGCTCGGCACCCTGGTCACCGCCGCGACGTTCCGGCACCCGTCGATGCTCGCGATCTCCGTCGCGCAGGTCGACCGGATGTCCGGCGGCCGCGTCGACTTCGGCCTCGGCTCCGGCTGGTACGCCGACGAGCACACGGCGTACGGCCTCGACCTGCCGCCGCTGAAGAAGCGCTTCGACATCTACGCCGAGCAGCTCGCGATCCTCACCGGCCTGTGGGAGACCCCGGAGGGTGAGACGTTCTCGTTCGACGGCGAGCACTACAAGCTCGTCGACGCGCCCGCGCTGCCGAAGCCGGCGCAGAGCCCGCGCCCGCCGATCGTGCTCGGCGGCGGTGGCAAGAAGCGCACCCCGGAGCTGGCCGCTCGCTACGCGGACGAGTTCAACATCCCGTTCTCGCCGCGCTCGTTCGCCGTCGAGCAGTTCGCGCGCGTGGACACGGCGGCCGAGGCCGCGGGCCGCGATCCCAAGTCGATCATCCACTCGGCCGCGCTGGTGCTGGCCGTAGGCCGCGACGAGGCCGAGCTGGAGCGACGCGCGAAGGCCATCGGCCGCGAAGTCTCGGAGCTCCGTCAGAACGGCCTCGCGGGCACCGTCGCCGAAGCCGTCGACACGATCGGCAAGTGGCGCGAGGAAACCGGCGTCACCCGGCTCTACCTGCAGGTACTGGACATGACCGACCTGGACCACATCGAGCTGGTGGCCTCCGAGGTCGCGCCCCAGCTGGCTCAGTGAGGTCGTGAGTGTTCCGGCCGGTTCTAACCGGCCGGAACACTCACGAGCCCAGGATGTCGCGGACGAAGGCGGTCCGGCTGACCAGGGATTCCTTGCTCATCAAGCGGAACACGGGCTTGCGGGCGTCGCGGTCGCGCCTGCTCGCGATCTCGAGGTTGTCGAGCACGTCCTCGATCCGGTACTCCCTGGTCTGGAAGAAGCCGGTCGCCTTCTCGAAGCGCGTCGGCCAGTCGAGGTCCAGCCGCAGCTTGACCTCCAGCACCGCGCCGAGCGGGCGGTTGGCGAACCGCTCCGGGTTGGTGAGCAGTTCGCGCAACGCCCACGCGGTGCCGGGGCCGTGGATGCCGCCGCAGATCACCGCCCGGTAGCGGCCGTCGGCGCACCACGGGTTGCGTGCCATGGTGACCACCGCGAAGTCGTTCGAACCGTAGGTGAACTGCGCGTGGTGTTCCTGGTCGGCCGGGTCGAGGATGCCGAGGCTGCGGAACTTGTTCATCATCGCCTTGGCGGTCGACCCGTCGAGCACCGTCTGCGCGAGCGCCTCGGCGCCGGCGATGAGCTGGCGCTCGTCCTCGTCGAGTGTGGTCATGCCGTCGCCGTGGTGCGAGCGCCGGAGCAGGTCGCCGAAGACCGACGCGAACCGCTCGTCCTGCATGCGGTCGTCCGCGCGCAGGCACTCGTCCCGCGCGACGACGTCCTCGTCGATGCGGAACGAGAAAATCGCGTCATCCTTGTTGAGTATCCGGGCGCCCCAGTTGGCCGCCGGGCTGCCGATGATGAGGAGGTTGCTCTTCGCCACCTCCGGCATGGATTCCAGGTAATCCTGCGGCATCCGGACGAGCAGCTTGTCCGAGCGGATCACCGTGTGGTCCATATGGCCGCCGAGCAGGTTGATGGACATCGCGTCGGTCGCCGAGCCCGAGTAGATGAGACAGTCGGCCGCGCTCTTCGCGCGCGATTCCCTGCGGTCGCCCAGAATCACGGTCAGCGGGTCGTTGCCGGGGAAGTCGGCCAGCGACCGCAGCGGCCCGTCGGGCCCGCGCCGGGTGTCCCGGTGCCGGTCGGGGTTTTCCAACAGCCGCAACGCGTCCGACAACAAGGCGGACGGCGCGGTCGCGTCCGTCGACGACTTCGCGCTCGTCCAGGCGACGAGCCATTCGGCGAACTCCTCGGCGTCGGGTTCGCGGTCGGTCAGCGGGCCGTGCAGGATCTCGTACAGCTCGACGAGCACGCTGACCGCGGGGATGTTGCGGCCCATCTCGAAGGTGCTGAGCTGCTGCGGAGTGCGTTCCGGGGTGAACTGCCGCGCCAGCCACTGCTGCGTCGGCTTGCTGCCGTCGATCGGCCTGGCCCGCTCACGGGCCTCGCGGATCCGGTGCCCCAGCTTCAGTGCTTCCAAGGTCGGTTGCTGCGCGCTCAAGGTCCGCCCCCTCCAGCTCAACCAAATTCATGAGCGTACGCCCGAATTAACCGTGTTGTGCAACAGTTCGCGCACACGCATCCCCGCGCGCGAATGATCTCGGAGTGTGGAAGGAGGTGCGTGCGCATCCGTGAGTGCTATCGCGGGCCTTGAGACACACACTGGAACGTGAGACAGCGCTGTCCAACCGCAGGGAGGCGGTCATGAGCCTGCAGTCCGAACAGTCCATCGGTGTGGTGCTCCCCGCGGACGAAGGCATCAGGTACCGGCTGGGGTTCACCGTCGACGTCGTCGCCTACACCGGCCGCACCATCGACACGCAGCGGCAGATCCAGGATCGGCTGTTCAGCATCCTGCACCGGTTCGTCGCCGCGGCCGGCATCACGCACGAGCAGGTGAACTTCCAGCCCAACGGCGACGGCTACCACTACTTCCTGCCGGACTCGGACATGTACACCGCGGTGCGGCACCTGCTGTCCACCCTGCCCAGGCTGCTCATCGAGGACAACGCCGCGCACGACGAGCGGATCCGGCTCAGGATGGCGGTCGATGTCGGCACGGTCGGCTCCGGCCCGCTCGGCTTCACCGCCGACGCGGTCGTCCGGTTCAGCAGGCTGGTCGACAGCCTGCCGATCCGGGCCGCGGTCGTCGAGCACTGCGACGCCGACCTGATGGCGATCGTGTCCGAGACGCTCTTCCAGGATGTCGTCGCGCGGTTCAGCGACCTCGCCGCGCTGCCGTTCACGCGGGTGAACGTGGAGGTGAAGGGCTACCAGGCTCCGGCGTACCTGCTGGTCTGCGGCCTCAGCTGACGCAGGAGGCGGCGTCTTCCGGGGACTGCAGCGCGAAGGTGATCCCGGGCGCGGTCGGCGCGGCCGCGCGGGCCAGCGTCCGGTCGGTCACCTCGAGGTCGCCGTCCAAGGCGGCGAGCACGGCGTCGCGGGTGAGCGGCAGCGCCTCCTCGACCGTGACCTCGCGCTGGAGTTCCCACGACAGCGAGGTGACGCCCGCGTCGCGGATGCCGCAGGGGACGATCTTGTCGAAGGCGGCGAGGTCGGCGTTGCAGTTGAGCTCGAAGCCGTGCATGGTGACGCCGCGCTGGACGCGGATGCCGATCGCGGCGATCTTGCGCTCGGGACCGCGCTCGTCGGCGGCGATCCAGACCCCGCTGCGGCCCTCGACACGGCCGGTGGTCACGCCGAACTTCTCGCAGACCACGATCAGCGCCTCTTCGAGACGGCGGACGTAGTGCACGACGTCGATCGGGTCGGCGAGCTTGATGATCGGGTAGCCGACCAGCTGGCCGGGGCCGTGCCAGGTGATCTTGCCGCCGCGGTCGACGTCGATGACCGGGGTGCCGTCGGTGGGGCGGTCCTCGGCCTCGGTGCGCTTGCCCGCCGTGTACACCGACGGGTGCTCAAGCAGGAGCATCGTGTCGGGTGCTTCGCCGTCGGCGCGCGCGGTGACGTGCTGACGCTGCAGCTCCCAGGCTTCCAGGTAGTCGATGGTGCCGATCGGGCGGACGTCGACGGGTGCGGTGGCGGCGCGGCAAGAACTCACTCTTGCGAGGTTACGCCTTCGCCGGGCAGCAGCCGAAGCGCGGCCGCCGCGAGCAATCCCACACCCAGCACCCCCAGCACCGCGCCCACCGTGTCGGTGAACCAGTGCACCCCGAGGATGATCCGGAACACCGCGCTCAGCACCGTCGCGGCCGCGAACAGCACGACGATCCGCCTGATCAAATGCGGCGCGACGGCCACGCACAGCAGCACGGCCACGAACCCGGTGCTCGCCACCGAGCCCACGTGCCCGCTCGGGTAGCTCAGGTCGGGGTACTCACGCGGCCTGGCCCTGTCGAACATCGGTTTGACGATGGTGGACGTGTATCCGGTCAGCGCCAGCACGCCCAGCAGCTTCGGGTAGAGCGGGTCGCGTTTGCGCAGGCCCTGCACGATCAGCCCGAGCGCGAACGCGTACGGCAGGATCGGCCCGAACAGGTCGGTGAGCCAGGAGACCACCTTGCCGACCGGGCGGTCGTACTCGCCGTGCAGTGCGTTGGCGATCGCCGAGTCGAGCGTGGTCGGGTGCACCGCGACGAACATCCCGAGCGCGATGAAGGCGCCGAGCAGCACCAGCCCCATGACGAACCAGCGGGTGCGCGTGATCGTCATAGCGCGGCGGCCAATGCGCTCTCCACGTCGTTGTGGCGGAACGTGAAACCGGCTTCTTCGAGCACGCGAGGCATGGCCCGCTGCCCGAACAACGCCATCTCCTCGGCGGCCTGGCCGAGCACGAGCTTCATCGCGATGCCCGGCACCCACCACGGCGCCGGCCGGTGCAGCACCCGCCCGAACGCCCGGGTGAACTCGGCGTTCGGCACCGGCTTGGGCCCGCACACGTTCACCGGGCCGTAGAGCTCTTCGTTCTCCAGCAAGAAGACCATCGCGGACACGTGGTCCTCCAGCGCGATCCACGGCATGTACTGCCTGCCGTCGCCGAGCCGCCCGCCGAGCGCGAGCTTGAACAGCGGCTTCAACGGCCCGAGCAGGCCGCCGCCCGGCGCGAGCACCAGGCCGGTGCGCAAGGTCACCACGCGCGCGTCCGGGTCGGCCGCGCGTTCCCACGCGGTGCACAGCCCGGCCAGGAAACCCTTGCCCTGCGTGGTTTCCTCGTCGACGACCGTGTCGCCGGTGTCACCGTAGAAGCCGACGGCGGAGGCGTTGAGCAGCGTCGGCACGCCGTGTTCGGTGATGGCTTCGGCGAGCACTTCGGTCGGCTCCACACGGCTGTCGAGCAGGACCTGCTTGCGCGCGGCGCTCCAGCGCTCAGGGAACAGGGGCGCGCCACAGAAATTGACGACGGCGTCAACGCCGTCGAAAGCGCCTTCAGCGATGCGTGCCGCAGGGGGATCCCAGCTGAACTCGGTGTCGTCGCGGGATTCCCGCCGCACCAGCGTCCGCACGTCGTGCGTGCCCTTGAGCCGCTCGATCAGCGCCTGTCCCAGCAACCCGCTCGCACCCGCGATCAGCACCCGCATACCCCGATCCTGGTCCCTTCCGGTGCGCACCGCACCTTCGGGTCCCAGGACGTGATAAAGCCCGCTTTATCCCGGGGGATAAAGCGGGCTTTATCTCAGTTGACTCAGAGACCGAGCTCGGACTCGAAGTTGCCTTCCTCGAGACGCTGCTTGATCGTCGTGACGAAACGGCCCGCGTCGGCGCCGTCGACCAGGCGGTGGTCGTAGGTCAGCGGCAGGAACACCATCGAGCGGACGGCGATCGTGTCGTTGCCGTCGGCGTCGGCGATGACCACCGGGCGCTTGACGACCGCGCCGGTGCCGAGCATGCCCGACTGCGGCTGGACGATGATCGGCGTGTCGAACAGGGCGCCGTTGCTGCCGATGTTCGTGATGGTGAAGGTGCCACCCGACAGCTCGTCCGGCTTGATCTGGCCGGACCGCGCGCGGCCCGCCAGGTCGGCGATGCGGTGCGCCAGCCCGGCGAGGCTCAGTTCGCCGGCGTCGTGGATGACGACCGAGAGCAGGCCCTTGTCGGTGTCGACCGCGATACCCAGGTGCACGGCACCGTGGTACGTGATCTCCTTCGTCTCCTCGTTGTAGGAGGCGTTGACGTTCGGGTGCTGCTTGAGCGCCTCGACCGTGGCCTTCGCGAAGAACGGCAGGAACGTCAGGTTGACGCCCTCGCGCTCCTTGAAGGCCGCCTTCGCCCGCTGGCGGAGCTTGGCGATCTTGGTCACGTCCACCTCGTGGACCTGCGTGAGCTGCGCCGAGATCTGCAGCGACTCGCGGGTCTTCGTGGCGGTGATCTGCCGGATCCGGCTGGCCTTCTGCACGGTGCCGCGCAGCGCGGCGATCTCCGGGCGGACGGCTGCGGGAGCCTTCGGCGCCGCGGCCGCGGGAGCTGCCGCGGGTGCGGCGGCCGCCGGGGCGGCCGCGGGTGCCGGAGCTGCCTTGGCGGCTTCCTTCTGCTTGGCCTCGGCGGCGGCGAGCACGTCCTGCTTGCGGATCCGGCCACCGACACCACTGCCCGTCAGCGACGAGAGGTCGATGTCGTGCTCCGAGGCCAGCTTGCGGACCAGCGGCGTCACGTACGGGCCGTCGGCGCTGTTCGACTCGGCCTCGGCCTTCGGCGCCGGAGCGGCGGCGGGCGCCGGAGCAGGAGCCGGGGCGGGCTTCGGCGCCGGTGCGGCGGCGACGGGCTCCGGCTTCGGCTCGGGCTTGGGTTCCGGCTTGGGCTCGGGCTTCGGTTCCGGCTTGGGCTCCGGAGCCGCGACCGCGCCTGCGTCACCGATGACGGCGAGCACGCCGCCGACCTCGACGGTCTCGTCCTCCTGCGCGCGGATGGCGAGCACGGTGCCCGCGACCGGCGAGGGGACCTCGGTGTCGACCTTGTCGGTGGAGATCTCGAGCAGCGGCTCGTCGACCTCGACCGTGTCGCCGACCGACTTCAGCCAGCGGGTGACGGTGCCCTCGGTGACGCTCTCGCCGAGCTCCGGCAGGGTCACCGGGGTGCCCTGCGCGTTGCCCGAAGGCGCGGCGGCGGGTGCCGCTTCCTGAGCCGGGGCGGCCGCCGCGGGCTCCGGCTCGGGCTGGGCGGCGGGCTCCTCGGCGGGCGCGGGCGCCGACGCCTCGACGCCGCCGGTGCCGTCATCGATGATCGCGAGCACGCCGCCGACCTCGACGGTCTCGTCTTCCTGGGCGCTGATCTTCACGACCTTGCCGGCGACCGGGGACGGGACCTCGGTGTCGACCTTGTCGGTCGAGATCTCCAGTAGCGGCTCGTCGACCTCGACGGAGTCGCCCTCCTGCTTCAACCACCGAGTGACAGTGCCCTCGGTGACGCTCTCCCCGAGCTCCGGCAGTGTGACGGAGTAGGCCATCGTTCGCTGACTCCCTTGAAAGTTTCTGGTGTGGTCTGGGTTTTCTTAAGACGTCAGCTGTGCACGTGGAGCGGCTTGCCCGCGAGGGCAAGGAATGCTTCGCCGAGGGCCTCGGTCTGGGTGGGGTGGGCGTGGATGAGCGGGGCGACGTCCTCCGGGAAGGCCTCCCAGCTGTAGATGAGCTGCGCTTCACCGATCAGCTCGCCGACGCGGTCGCCGACCATGTGCACGCCGACGACGGGGCCGTCCGGCGCCTTGATCAGCTTGACGCCGCCCGAGGTCTTGAGGATCTGGCTCTTGCCGTTGCCGCCGAGGTCGTAGGTGAAGGTGGTCACCTCCGCGCCGTACTTGTCCTTGGCCTGCGACTCGGTCAGCCCGACCGAAGCGACCTCCGGGTGGGAGTAGGTGACACGCGGGATGCCCGCCTCGTCGATCACGCGCGGCTCGAGGCCCGCGATCTCCTCGGCGACGAAGATGCCCTGCTGGAAGCCGCGGTGCGCGAGCTGCAGGCCGGGCACGATGTCGCCGACGGCGTAGACGTTCGGCAGGTTGGTCCGCAGGCGCTCGTCGGTGATCACGAAGCCGCGGTCGATGGTGACGCCCGCTTCCTCGTAGCCGTGGCCCGCGGAGTTGGGGCCGCGGCCGACGGCGACGAGCAGCAGGTCGGCCTCGAGGGTCTCGCCGGACTCCAGCGAGACGGCGACACCGTTGTCGTCCTGCTTGACGCCGGTGAACCGGACGCCGGTCTTGAAGGCGATCTTGCGGCGGCGGAACGCGCGCTCGAGCTGCTTCGAGATGTACTCGTCCTCGTTGGGGACGAGCCGAGGCAGCGCCTCGACGATCGTCACCTCGACGCCGAAGGACGCCCAGACGCTGGCGAACTCGACGCCGATGACGCCGCCGCCGAGCACGACGACCTTCTTGGGCACGAAGTCGAGCGCGAGCGCCTGCTCGCTGGCGATCACGCGACCGCCGAGCTCGAGGCCGGGCAGCGTGCGCGAGTACGAGCCGGTGGCGAGGATGACGTTCTTGCCGGTGTAGCGGGTGCCGTCGACCTCGACGGTGGTGCCGCCCGCGAAGGTGCCGGTGCCCTCGACCAGCTGCACCTTGTGCGCCTTGGCCAGGCCCTGCAGGCCCTTGTAGAGCCGGGCGATGATCGAGTCCTTGTACTTGTTGACCCCGGCGATGTCGATGCCCTCGAAGACCGCCTTCACACCGACGGATTCGGCTTCACGGGTCTCGTCGGCAACCTCGGCCGCGTGCAACAGTGCTTTGGTGGGGATGCAGCCTCGGTGGAGGCACGTCCCGCCCAGCTTGTCCTTCTCGATCAGGATGACGGAAAGGCCCAGCTCGGCCGCGCGGAACGCCGCGGCATAGCCGCCCGATCCGCCACCAAGGATCACAAGGTCGGCGGAGGTGTCGGTCACGGTGAAAACTCCTCGGCAAGCATCGGGGGTGAAGCTTCTACGATCGCGCGCACGCGATCTTCGCGCGCGCGGACGTACGCCATCTTGTCACTACGTCCGCCAATGGTGCGAACGAGCCGGGTGTCCCACACCGGGCACACCCGTGAGTCGGGATAATGGGTGGTAGACGGTGACGAGAGGTGAGGTGGTCGAGGTGGGTCTCTTCGACTCGCTGCGCAGGCGGGGCAAGGACGGTCAAAAGGCCGGTACGCTGCGGAAAGCCACGTCCAGCGACACCCGCCACCTCGAGGAGTGGGCCGCCTCCCGGCACGGTGTCGAGGCCTATGTGGAGCCGCGCACGGCCGTGACCGAGACGACCGTGGTGTTGGTCGCACACGACGGCGAGTGGACCCGCCGCCGCATCGAAAGCCTGGAGGCCGCGCAGGCCTTCGGCAAGAAACGCCAGATGCCGGTGTACGAGGTCGCCCGCGTGGGCTACCCGAAGCGGATGCGCGAGTACACCGAGCGCCAGAAGCGCGCCAAGGGCTGATCCCCGCCCGGGATAAAGCGGGCTTTATCCCGGCCTCGCGGGTGAGATCTGCGCTGGTCGAGCTGTATGAAGGGAGCCTCCATACAGGTCTGGCCGTATGAAGGGAGCCTTCATCGCGTATAGCGGGATGAAGGGAGCCTTCATACAGCCCAAGTTGTATGAGGGGAGCCTTCATACACGGCGAGCTTGGAGAGGGCGGGAGTCTCGCCGATTCCGCGATTCTCGGGCGGGATAAAGCCTGCCAAATCCCGGGAATCTCGGCACGACTCTGTCAGGTGAGCAGGCTCAGGTGGTGCTCCATGAGCGCGCGGAACCCCGAGTGGACGGTCGTGCCCAGCTCCGGGTCGTACTCGACGACGTGACCGGTGCGGGCGAGCGTCAGCACGGCGGGCTCGCTGAGCACCACGACGTCGCCGCGTGCCCAGAGCTCCCCGGCCGGAAGCAGGCGCGGGAAGATCACGTCGGCGGGTAGTCCGTCAGACGTCAGCAGGAATTCGCGGTAGTCGTCGGGGAGCCGGGCGCGCAGCCTCTGCTCGGCAAGATCGAGAGTGTCCACAGTGGCGCCTGGCGCCGCGACGCCCTCGCCGCGCAGGCGGAGCACGGCGGCGACGAGCTCCGGCCAGCTGCCGGCGGTGGGCGGGTAGCGATGGCGCAGGGCCGCGATCAGGTCGCCGGTGAGGGCGGCGGCGTCGAGGGCGAGCGGGTTGGCGCCCGCCGCGAGCGCGGGGCCGAAGCGGCGGCAGGCGAGCAGCGAGGCGACGTCCGGGAGCGGCCTGCCCGCGGCGATGGCGGCCCAGTCCTCGAGTGAGCCGTCCGCCAAAGCGGCGTTGAGCGGGTCGACGCGCGGCGGCTCGACCATGCTGACGAGTGTGGCCAAAGTGGACTCACCGGACCGCTTCAGGTAGGCCTCGTGTGCGGCTTCCTCGGCGTCGAGATCCAGTGGTACCAACGCTTCCGCCCACGAAGGACGGACACCGCGCGCCTCGAACCACATCGCGAACGCCCGCGCGCGGACGTGGCCCTGCGCGAGCAGTGAGACCGGGCGCTCGGTCGCCCGTGCCCAGGCCAGGACGAGCCGGTCGGCGTCCTCGGCGGCCCCGGCCGAAGCCGCGAGCAGCACCGCGTAGCCGATCCGGTCGTCGACCTGGGTTTCGGAGGCCGTGAGCACATCGCGCACGGCCTCCTCGAGGAACTCCAACTGACTCAGCCGTTGGCGACGATGTCTTCCAGGACCGCGTGGATCGTGCGGACCGGGACACCCGTGCCGCCCTTGCCGGTGTAGCCCCACGCGCCGCCGGTGTTGAACGCCGGGCCCGCGATGTCGATGTGCGCCCAGGTCAGGCCCTCGGCGACGAACTCACGCAGGAAGATGCCCGCGGCGAGCATGCCGCCCCAGCGGTGCCCGGTCACGTTCGCCAGGTCGGCGAGACGGGAGTCGAGGTCCGCGCGCAGCTCCTCCGGCAGCGGCATCGCCCAGCCGCCCTCGCCGGTCGCCTGCGCGAGCGTGGCGATGCGGTCGCGGAACTCGTCGGTGCCCATGATGCCCGCGGTGCGGTTGCCGAGCGCGACGACCTGCGCGCCGGTCAGCGTCGAGGTCTCGATGAGGTAGTCGGGGTTGTCCTCGGCGGCGCGGACGATCGCGTCGGCCAGCACGAGACGGCCCTCGGCGTCGGTGTTGAGCACCTCGACGGTCTTGCCGCCGTACATGCTCAGCACGTCACCGGGACGGTACGAGGTGCCGGACGGCATGTTCTCCGCCAGCGGGATGTGCGCGATGACCTCGAGCGGCAGCTTGAGCTTGGCCGCCAGCAGCACCGAGGCGAGCACGCCGGCCGCGCCGGACATGTCCGAGGTCATGTGGTCCATACCGGCGGCTGGCTTGATCGAGATGCCGCCGGTGTCGAAGGTGATGCCCTTGCCGACCAGCGCGACCTTCTTGGTGGCCTTGGTGCCCTTGTAGGCGACGCGGACCAGGCGCGGCTGGCGCGACGAGCCGCCGCCGACGCCGAGGATGCCGCCGAAACCCTTGCGCTTCAACGCCTTCTCGTCGAGCACCTCGACCTCGAGGCCGGCGGCCTCGGCGAGCTTGACGGCGCGGTCGGCGAACGAGGCGGGGAACAGGTCGTTCGGCGGGGTGTTGATCAGGTCGCGCGCGACGATGACCGACTCGGCCACCGCGGTCGCGGTCTTCAGCGCGGCCTTGTGGTCCTTCGCGGCGCCTTCGGCCGGGTTCGCGAAGTCCACTTTGGACACGGGGGCGTCGCCCTTTTCCGAGCGGTACTCGGTGAACACGTACGCGCCCAGCACGGTGCCTTCGACGGCGGCCTGCAGGTCGAGCGCGGACAGCGTGACGAACGCGCGCTCGGTGCCCGCGAGCGCGCGGGCGGCGGCACCCGCGGCGCGGCGGACGTTCTCGCCGCTGACGGCGCCTTCGGCGTCGGCCTTGCCGAGGCCGACAGCGAGCACGACACCCGCGCTCAGCTTGCCCAGCGTCGGCAGCTTGACGACCTCTTCGAGCTTGCCGCTCGCGCCGAGCGTGGTGAGCACCTCGGCGAGCTTGCCTTCGAACGCGGCGTCGGCGACGTCGGCGCCCGCGGCCAGGCGCACGCCGTCTTCACCCTGGACGGTGCCGATCACGACTACGTCAGCGCGGGTCTTGCTCAGTGCCGCTTCCGAGTTATCGGACAGGGCAAGCTTCGGCACGGTCACTTCTGGCTCCTCGCGCTTTCGCGGTGGGACCGGGCTCCGGGCCCGGTCAGATCGTGAGCCATGCTAATGACAAGTGTTAAACAGGCGAAAGGGTGGTGGGTCGGGGTGCGGTTGGCGGCGGGCTTGGTGATCGCGCTCGCGGTGGCCGCGTCGTACGCGGGCGCGGGTGTCATCGCCGCAGGTGCCGTGGCCGCGCTGCTCGCTTTCGGGTCCGCGCTGCCGCCCGGTGAACCGCTTTCACCCGACCGGCGGACGGCGGCGGTGAGCACGATTTCCCAACTTTCGTTGGCCGCCGTGTCCGCCACCGCGTTCGGCGCGTACGCGTTTCCCGAGTATCCGCGGTACGCGGCGGCCGCGCTGCTGGTCGTGGCCGTCGCGCTCGCCACACTGGGCGTCCGGCTGCCCGGTTCGGTCACCCGCGCCGTCACCGGTGTGCTCGCGCTCGGCGGCGTGCTGCTGCTCGCGGTGAGTTTCGGGATCGAGCCGGTGAACACGACGCCGCCGCAGGGCGCGACCGTGGCCGGATTCGCGCTGGCCGTGGCGGCGCTGTATCCGGCTTTCACGACGGCACGGGGACCCCGGCCGGTGGTGCGATCACTGGTCACGGCCGTTTTCGGGCTCGCGATCATCGTCGGCGCGGTGTACCAGCTCGGCGCCGGGCGGCTCGGGCTTTCGCTGACCTCGATGAAGGACCTGGTCACGGCGGCGGACGCGGCGCGGTTCACGACCGCGCTCCTGCTTTTCGTCGTGCTGGCCACGGTCACCGCCACGCTCGACACCGTCGCCGAGCTTCCCGCGGGCCGGGAGACCTGGGCGTGGACGGTGGCGGCGGTCGCGGTGGTGGTGGCCGGCGGCCCGGTCGTCACGCTCGTGCTCGCCACGCTGGCCGGGCTCGGCGAGGCCGTGCTCCGGTACCGTGCGCATCGTGGTTGATCACAGGTGGCAGCCGGGGGACACCGTCGTCGAGCGGTTCCGGCGCACGGACGGGTCCATCGGGCAGCATCACCCGCTGCGGGTGCTCTCCGACGACGGAGCCACGCTGGTCGGCTGGCTCCCACCGGGCACCGAGATCATCGGCACCAGGCTCGTCGACGGCAGGCTGATGCGGGACGCGCCGCTCGGGGAGCGGTTCCGCATCCAGCGCGAGCAGTACCTGAGCACCTGGCACGGCACCGCGAACGTGCGCCGCGTGGTCGACGACGAGTGGTGCTCGGTGTGGTGGTTCTTCGCGCCGGAGTTCACCGGCTGGTACGTGAACCTGGAGATCCCGGTCGGCCGCACGGAGACCGGCTTCGACCGCATCGACGGCGTGCTCGACCTCGACGTCGCGCCGGACGGCACCTGGTGCTGGAAGGACGAAGACGAGGCGGAAGCCGCGCTGGACGCGGGGAAACTCACCCGCGAGCAGCTCAAGCGGCTGCGGGAAGAGGGGGAGCGGATGGGCGCGCTGGCGTCCGCGCGCGCGTTCCCCTTCGACGGGACGTGGACCGACTTCGTCCCCGATCCGTCCTGGGCCGCGCCGGAGCTCCCGGCGCGGCTGCGCGAAGGGCTCAGCCCGCGCTGATGAAGAGCAGGACCGTGAGCGCGACGGTGATCGCGCCGAAGATGATCAGCGACTTCACCGGGATGTCGCGCGGGAACGCCTTGCCGTGCGCCTTGCGCCAGAACACGACGCCCGCGATCGACGCGGCGATGCCGAGCACCACGCCGAAGCCGCCGATGAGCGCGTAGCCGACCAGCAGCGTGACACCGCAGAAGTAGGTCAGCAGCAGCGCGGCGATCAGCGTCTTGACGTCCGACCCGGTGCCCGCGGAGACGCGGTTCTCGCGGGTGGTCTGCATGGGTTGGTAGGTCACACCGCCATCCTAGTTCGAAGCGTGGCCGGGTGTGGGACGTACGCTTCAGGAAAGTAGAGGGACTTCCGACTAACGCTCTTCCGACTAAGCGTTATCGTTACCACATGACGACCACGACGCAGTTCGACCACATCCCGAACCCGCAGCCCGCGAGCCCGGAGCGCGTCGCGGAAGTACTGGCCAAGCCCGGTTTCGGCACCTACTTCACCGACAACATGGTCACCGTGAAATGGAGCACCGCGAAGGGCTGGCACGACGCCGTCGTCGGGCCGTACGCGCCGTTCACCCTCGACCCCGCCACCTCGGTCCTCCACTATGGACAGGCGATCTTCGAGGGACTGAAGGCCTACCGCCAGCCGGACGGCTCCATCGCCTCCTTCCGGCCCGACGCCAACGCGAGCCGGTTCCGCGACTCCGCCGAGCGCCTCGCGATGCCGCTGCTGCCGGACGAGATCTTCCTCGACTCGCTGCGCGAGCTCATCGCCGTCGACGAGCGCTGGGTGCCGACCAAGCAGGGCGAGTCGCTCTACCTGCGCCCGTTCATGATCTCGACCGAGACCGGCCTCGGCGTCAACCGCCCGGCCGGTGAGTACCTGTACGCGCTCATCGCGTCGCCGGCTGGCCCGTACTTCCCGAGCGGCATCAAGCCGGTCAGCGTGTGGCTGTCCACCGAGTACGTGCGCGCGGCGCCCGGCGGCACCGGCTTCGCCAAGTGCGCAGGCAACTACGCGGCGTCCTTCGTGGCGCAGGCGCAGGCCGTCGAAAAGGGCTGCGACCAGGTCGTCTGGCTCGACGCGGTCGAGCGCCGCTGGGTCGAGGAGATGGGCGGGATGAACCTGTTCTTCGTCTTCGGCTCCGGCGCCGACGCCCGTGTGGTCACCCCGTCGCTGACCGGCTCGCTGCTGCCGGGCGTGACGCGCAAGTCCCTGCTCCAGCTGGCGAAGGACTTCGGTCACACGGTCGAGGAGCGCAAGATCTCCACCGACGAGTGGGAGAAGGCCGCCGCCTCCGGCGAGCTGACCGAGGTCTTCGCCTGCGGCACGGCGGCGGTCATCACCCCGGTCGGCCACGTCAAGCACGCGGGCGGCGAGTTCTCCGTCTCGGGCGGCCAGACGGGCGAGCTCACCATGAAGCTCCGCAACGCCCTCACCGGCATCCAGGAAGGCACCCGCGAGGACCCCCACGGCTGGATGGTCCCCCTCGCCTAGCCGCCCAAAGCCCGAAAGCCACTTCCGGCAGGTGTGATAGCCCGAAAGCCACTTTCGTCAGATGAGACCTGACGAAAGTGGCTTTCGGGCTAAAACTTAGGGGGTCGGGGGCGGGGTGAGGGGGCCCGCGACCCCGGCTTGGTCGTGGGTGGACATCTCGGCCAGTACGCGGGTGGCCATGAAGAGGAGCGGGAGCGCGGCGACCGCGCCCGTGCCTTCGCCGAGGCGGATGTCGAGGTCCAGCACGGGTTCCAGGTCGAGGTGGTCGAGCAGCAGCGCGTGCGCGGGCTCGCCGCCGCGCTGGCCCGCGACCCACCACTGGCGGGCTCCGGGGGCGAGCTCCTCGGCGATCAGGGCGGCCGCGCCCGCGACGAGGCCGTCCAGGATGACCGGGGTCTTGCGGACCGCCGCCTGGGCGAGGAAACCGGCGATGGCGGCGATGTCCGCGCCACCGGCCGTGCGCACGAGCAGGATCGGGTCGGCGAGTACGCGGCGGGCGCGACGGAGGCCGTCGCGGACCGCGATCGCCTTGCGCATCCAGGTGGCGTCGTCGATGCCGGAGCCGCGGCCGACGACCGCGACCGGCTCCGACCCGGTCAGCGCCGCCACCAGCACCGAGGCCGGGGTGCTGTTGCCGATGCCGAGATCGCCGGCCACGAGCAGGTCCGCGCCGCCGTCGACCTCGGCGTCGGCGATCTTCATGCCGGCGCGGATGGCCGCGCGCACCTCTTCGTCGGTCAGCGCGTCTTCGGTGTCGATCGAGCCGGAGCCGCGGCGGACCTTGAACTCGCCGATCGAGCGGGTCGCGGGCGCGTCGGTGTCGACGGCGATGTCCACCACGCGCACCGAGGCGCCTGCCGAGGCGGCGAGCACGTTGATCGCGGCGCCGCCGGTGAGCAGGCTGCCGACCAGCTGGCCGGTGACCTCACGCGGGTAGGCGGAGACGCCCTTGGCGGAGATGCCGTGGTCGGCGGCGAAGACGACGACACGGGGCCGGGTGAACGGGCGCGGCGGGGACTGGCCCTGGCAGGCGGCGATCCAGACGCCGAGCTCCTCCAGTTTGCCCAGCGATCCGGCCGGTTTGATGAGCTTGCCGTGCAGCTCGATGGCCGCCGAGCGGGCGTGCTCGTCCGGCGCCCCGATCTCGGCGAACTCGATGATGGTGTCCGCGTCCACGCCTGGCCTTTCGTCGTAGCGGGTGAGCCGGGATCAACCTACCGGTGACCACTATCTTGGCCTTGTGACAGCTGCCGGTGTGGTCCTCGCGAGTGGTTCGGGCTCGCGCGTGGGCGCGAAGATGAACAAGGTCTACCTGCCCGTCGCCGGCCGCCGGGTGGCCTCGTGGTCGCTCGACGCCTTCCACCAGGTCCCCGAGATCGGCGTACTCCTGCTGGTGATCCGCCCCGAGGACGCCGACCTGGCGGCGGAGGTCACCGACGGGCTCGACGTCGAGCTTGTCCATGGTGGACGGACACGCCAAGAATCGGAGCTGAACGCGTTGCGGCACTTGGCTTCCCGCATCGCGGACGGGTCCGTCGACGCCGTGCTGATCCACGACGCGGCTCGCCCGCTGGTGAGTCCCGCGCTGATCGGCGAGGTGCTCCGGGTGACCCGTGAGCACGGCGGCGCGGTGCCCGGCCTCGCGGCGCACGACATCGTTCCCGCCTCGGAAACCGCCACCACGGGCGGTTTCCTGGCGGACGCCGTCCGGGTGCAGACACCGCAGGGTTTCCTCGCCAAGCCGTTGCTGGAGGTCTACGAGCAGGCCGAGCGCGAGGGCTTCCTGGGCACGGACACGGCTTCCTGTATGGAAAAGTTCTCCCCGCTGCCGGTGCGCTGGGTGCCCGGCCGCGAGGAGAACTTCAAGATCACCTATCCCCACGACCTCACGGTCGCGGAGCAGGTGCTCACGGGCTCCTGGTGAGCGTCGCGTCCCGCTCGATGACGCCGTCGAGCACCTCGTCGATGGCCTGAAGCAGCTCGGGCTCCAGCTTCACGCCCGCGGCCTTGACGTTCTCGTGCACCTGCTCCGGGCGCGAGGCGCCGATGATGGCGCTGGCGACGTTCGGGTTCTGCAGCACCCACGCGACGGCCAGCTGCGCGAGCGAAAGCCCGGCCTCGGCCGCGAGCGGCTCCAGCTTGGTGACGCGCTCGAGCACCTCGTCGTTGAGGAAGCGCTGCACGAAGTTCGCGCCGCCCTTCTCGTCGGTGGCGCGGGAACCGGCCGGGAACGGCTGGCCCGGCTTGTACTTGCCGGTGAGCACGCCCTGCGCGATCGGCGACCAGACGATCTGCGACAGGCCCTCGCGCTCGGACGCGGGCACGACCTGCGGCTCGATGACGCGCCACAGCATGTTGTACTGCGGCTGGTTCGAGATGAACGGCACCTTCAGCTCGCGCGCGAGCGCGGCGCCCTGGGTGATCTGCTCGGCCGTCCACTCCGAGACGCCGACGTAGAGCACCTTCCCCTGCCGCACGAGGTCGGCGAAGGTGAGCATGGTCTCCTCCAGTGGCACGGTCCGGTCGAACCGGTGTGCCTGGTAGAGGTCGACGTAGTCGGTGCCGAGACGCTTCAGCGAGGCGTGCGCGGACTCCATGATGTGCTTGCGCGACAGGCCCGAGTCGTTCGGACCCTTGGGGCCGGTCGGCCAGTAGACCTTGGTGAAGATCTCCAGGCTCTCGCGGCGCAGGCCCTTGAGGCCCTTGCCGAGCACGGTCTCCGCCGCGGTGTTCGCGTACGTGTCGGCGGTGTCGAACGTGGTGATGCCCGCGTCGAGCGCGGCCTTGATGCAGGACTGGGCCTGCTCGTCCTCGACCTGGGAGCCGTGGGTGATCCAGTTCCCGTACGAGATCTCACTGACGTTGAGGCCACTGCGGCCAAGGCGACGAAACTCCATGGCCGCACTCTAACCCGAGAACGTTCGCCTTGCTAACGACCCCGCCTGAACAGCGAGTAAACGATATCCCGGAGCGCGCGAAAAATGGGGTCGTGAGTGTTGCGGCCGGTTCTAACCGGCCGCAACACTCACGACCCCTGAAGCCTGGGTCAGCTGATGGCGTCGCCGGGGCGCAGGCGCGGCTTCGGGACGCGCAGCTTGCGGATCTGGCTCGCGCGGATGAAGGCGTACCAGCCGATGGAGCGGCCGCTCACGGCCTCCTTCGGGAACTTCTCGCGGACGGCCTTGGAGATGCGGCGGCCGGACAGGAAGCCCTCGACGATCATCGCGAGCAGCATCAGCGTGCAGAGCAGGGTCGCGTACTGCTGGATGCGCGTGTTCGGCACGAGCATCGCCACGAACACGAGGATCGCGAGCGGCATGAACAGGCCGAGCAGGTTACGGCGCGTGTCCACGAGGTCACGGACGTAGGCCTTCACTGGGCCGCGGTCGCGGGGGAGCAGGTACTTGTCCTCGCCCGCCATCATCCGGTCGCGGCGCTCCTTGGCGGCGGCGCGGCGCTCGTCCTTGGAGACCGGGTTGGCCTTCCGGAGCTCCTTGTTGCGCTTCATCGCCTCGCGCATGGTGGTGGGCGGCGGCGCCACCGGGCCGCGTTTCTTCGCCTCGGCCTCGCGCCGCTTGGGGGTGGCACGGCCCTTCCCGGCGGTGACGTTCTTGGGCAGAACGTCGATCTGCTCCTCGACGGAGTCGGGGGCATCGGTCTCGGTGGCGGAGCTACGGCGCAGGAACCTCACCTGACCAGGATATGGCCCGTGTGCCGCGTCATGTCCGGCAGGTCACGTGATGTGCGAACATGGAGTGGAACAGATCAGGGCACACCGGTGTTGGAAGCACCGGGAGTGTCCATAGACGTTGAACTTGAGGAGTGCCATGACGACCGCTGAAACCGGCGACGTGCAGACCGAGGCCGGCGAAGCCACCCACGGCGTGACGTTGACCGCGGCCGCGGCTGCCAAGGCGAAGGCCCTGCTCGAGCAGGAGGGCCGCGACGACATGCACCTGCGCATCGCCGTCCAGCCCGGTGGCTGCGCCGGCCTGCGTTACCAGCTGTTCTTCGACGAGCGCACGCTCGACGGCGACCTCTTCCGCGACTTCGACGGCCTCCAGGTCGCCGTGGACCGGATGAGCGCGCCGTACGTGTCCAGCGCGGTCATCGACTTCGTCGACTCGATCGAGAAGCAGGGCTTCACGATCGACAACCCGAACGCCACCGGCTCCTGCGCCTGCGGCGACTCGTTCCACTAAAGCCTCACCGACGAAGGGGTCGTGAGTGGCATTGCCGGTTCTAACCGGCGTAGCCACTCACGACCCCTTCTTCGTTCGTGCCGAGGTCGGCTGGAACGCACAAACGCCACCTTGGGAACGCTGAGCCACACATAAGCCACTCTCGTTCCTGGTGCGTGCGTCGCCGGTGCGCGGATGGACGACAAGCGTGCATGGATGGACGACACGCGTGCATGGATGGACGACACGCTGGGCCGCTGGGAACCCCGAACATGAAGAAGGCCCCCGGCCGTCGCCGGGGGCCTTCTTCGTGCTTGCGGTGTTCGTCAGACGAACATCTCCATGCCGTCCACCTGGGGCGCGCACTTGCAGATGTCGTCGTGGGTCCAGCGGCGGGCGGCCGGGGGCTGCGGGAGCGGGAGCTCCGCGTGGAGCGTGTCGGGGATGCACTTGCAGTCCGCGATCAGCTCGGTCATGGTCTCGGGGTCTGAGATAGCGATGCTCACGCCAACCACGGTATGGATCCTTTCGTCACGGCGACAGCCGTACTAAGCGGTAGTGTTTTCCGGGCACGGCGAAACAACCCGGATGGGTCATGACCAGCGGGTAACTTGACTTATTACTGGGTCGGCTCGGGCAGCCTGGAGAGCACGAAACCGATCACCAGCAGGCCTGCCGCCTGAACCAGGCAGAGCAATTGCGGGCTGATGGCGTCGCCGATCGCACCGAAGGCGAGGAACGCCACCGGGAACGTCGCGGTGACCGAAGCCATCATCGCGGCGAAGAACCGGCCCTTGGCTTCCGGCGGGACGACCGCCTGGAAGAGGGCGGTGAACTTGACGTTCGACACGCCGAGGCAGAAGCCGGCGAGCGCGAGCGTCACGATCGAGACCGGGCCGGACACGACGAGCCCCGGCACGGCGAGGAACAGGCCGAACGCGCCGATGCAGACCGCGCCGAACTGGGTGATCCGGCCGCGTGTCGGCACACGGACCGCGCCGAACGCGCCGAGCAGCAGCCCGAGCCACAGTGCGGACTCGAGTGTCGCCAGCGTCGCGGGCCCCTGCTGGAGCACGGACTTCGTGTACAGCGGCAGCACCAGCAGCGTCGGCGCGGAGAAGAAGTTCACCGCGGCGAAGCAGACCAGCAGCGGCCGCACTCCCGGCAGCGAGCCGAGAAACGCCCACGTGCCCTGCTTCTTCTCCGCCGCAGCGGAAGGACCGGCGGGCAGCGCGTTGAAACGGGCGTAGAGCAGGCACAGCGCGGCGACGACGTACGTGGCGGCGTTGATCGCCACCGCGCCCGCGAAGCCGACGGTCGCCAGCAGGCCGGCGCCGAACGCGGCGCCCGCGAAGTTCGCCACCGACTGCGTCGACGTCCCGAAGCCGACCGCGCGCTCCATGTCGGCGCCGTCGAGCAGCTCTGGTAGCGCTTTCATCAGGCACGGGTCGAAGAACGCCTGACACGTCGCGAGGGCCAGCCCGATCGGGTAGACCAGCCACACCGGCACCGAGTCCAGGTACGCCAGCACGGCGAGACCGGAGACCAGCACGCCCGCGACGACCTCGGCGCGGAGCATCACCCGGCGCGCGGGCACCGAGTCGATGAGCCTGCCGATGCGCCCTGCCAGCAGCAGTGATGGCAGGGCACCGACCACCAGGAACGCACCGGCGGACAGGCCGCGCGACGACGCGGGCAGCTGGCCGAGCAGCCACCACAGCAGTGCGATCTGGTAGATCCGCGTGCCACCCTGGCTGAGCACCTGGCCCAGCCAGACGGCCGCGAAGTTCTTGTTACGGAACAAAAGGGGGAGCGGCCGCGTCGCGACCTCGGTCAGCCGTTCGGCTTCGCGGACGTTCATACCGGCCGCTCGTCGATGAGCCGGAGCACCTTGCTGGTGCGCGGGTTGACGGCGATCTCCGACGGCGTGACCCATTCCACGGCGAGCGGCTGGATGATGCCGCGGGCGACGTGGTCGGCGAAGCGCGGCGAGATCTCGTCGACCTGCGCGCTCAGCGTCTCGAGCACGGCCGCGCGGTCGGTCGCGTCGCTGGCGAAGCGCAGCACGAGCTGGTCCTTCGCGTCGACGCGGCGCAGCACGACCTGGAAGCCGTCGACGCGCGAGCCGGTCGCGGTGTCGACGCAGCCGCGCAGGTAGTCCAAATGCAGGGTGACCGGCCCGACGCGGGCGCCCTCGTCGGCGCGGCCCAGCAGCCGGAAAGTGCGCTCCTCGAACGAAACCCACTCGCCGAGGTCGCCGACCGGGTACCGGATCATCGGCTGCAGCCGCCTGCCGAGGTCGGTCACCAGCAGCCTGCCGGGGCGGCCCGGCTCCACGATCGGCTCGCCGGTCTCGGTGTCGACGATCTCGATCACGTTGGTCGGCTCGAAAGCGCGGAACACCCGCACGTCCTCGCAGCCCTCGACCGGCGCGCCGAGCACGCCGCCGTCGACACTGCCGTAGCCCAGCGACCGGATCACCGCGTTGGGGAAGGCCTCGTGCACGATCCGGCGCTGGTCGCCGTAGAACGCCTCACCGCTGAACAGCACCACCCGCACGTGCGGCAGCGTGCCGACGTTCTCCTTCACGTACTGCGCGAGCGCCACGAGCGCGGTCGGGAACGCCGCGATGACCGTGGCCTCGAAGTCCTGCAGCGCCTGCACCTTGAAGTCGGCGGGCGCGCTGCCTGCGATGGGCAGCTGGACGGTGTCGACCTGCTGCATCTGCAGCATGTTCAGCATCAGGATGAAGCTGGAGTACAGCTCACCGGCGTACAGCAGGTTCGCGACGCGGTCGCCGTGCCGCACGCCCGCCGCGGCCAGGCCGGTGGCGAAGGTGCTCGCGAGGGTCTTCCACTCGGGACGCGTGTAGGCGGACAGCCGCGGCGCGCTGGTGGTGCCGCCGGTCTTGAAGATGATCCCGTCGGTGTGCGGGCCGGTGAGCGCGGTGTTGCCGTGCATGGTGTTCGCGGCCCAGAACTCGGACTGGTCGATGATCGGCAGGTCGGCCAGCCGCACCGGACCGGCCGGGACGCCGTCGTAAAGCTGCTTGTAGAACGGGGAGTTCGCGCGGGCGAACTCGACGAGCTCGGTCAGCTGGTCGCTCATGAGGTGCTCCTGGAGGATCGGTTCTCGACCACCGCGATGAGCTTTCCGCTGCTGGCGGTCTTGGCGAAGGCGCTCTGCGGCGCGATTTCGGTGTGCAGGCGGAGCAGCCGGGTGCCTTCGACGGCCTCGGTCAGCTCGGGGTAACGCGCGATGAACTCGCGGGTGACGGTGTCGGGGTCGCCGGATTCCAGGCGCATGGTGAGGATGTCGCCCTGGGCGTCCTCGCTCAGCACCACCTGGAACGCGCCGGAGTACCCGAAGGCGTCCGCGGCGATGGCGACGAACCGCCGGTAGTTCAGCGTCACCGCGGCCGTGCGGAACACGTCGCCGACGCGGCCGAGCAGCTCGAAGCGCGGGCTCTGGCGGCCGCAGCCGCACGGCTCGGTGATCCAGCGGCCGAGATCACCGATCTCGTAGCGGTCCACGCGCTGGCCGCGGCGGGTGTGCGCGGTGAAGACCAGGCGGCCCACCTCGCCCGGCGCGACCGGGGTGTCCGACTCGGTGTCGAGGATCTCCAGCGTGTGCAGGCCGGGGAACATGTGGTGCACGCGCGCCGGGGACTCCAGGCACTGGTACCCCATCGGCCCGGCGTCGATGCCGCCGTACGCCGCGGAGCGGACGATCTCGACGCCGAATTCCTCGCGCAGCCACTGGATCTGGCTGTCGCCGAAGTGCTCACCGGCGTAGAAGATCTTGCGCACGCCCTGGTAGCGGCGCAGCGTGTCGCCGCCCTCGGTGAACAGCCGCATGACGAAGCTCGGCACCGTGACCAGCGTGTCGATCTGGTTGTCCACAATGGACTGCGCGATCGCCTCGAACCGGTCCCACTCGCCGCCCATCGGGAACTGGACGGCGCCGAGGCGCTCGAGCGCGGAGAAGTAACTGACGAAGCTGCCGTACATGTGCCCGCTGAAGAACAGGTTCATCACGCGGTCGGTGCGCGGGTCGATCCCGGTCGCCAGCAGCGCTTCGGAGGCGAAGTTCGAGATCTCGTCGTAGTCGGCCCACGAGAACTTCGACAGCTTCGGCTTGCCGGTGCTGCCGCCGCTGAGGAAGAACACCTCGCCGCGACCGGCCCGCAGGGTCTCGAACTCCGACTTGGGCGTCACCGGCACGTTCGGCGCTGGGAGCTGCGCGCCCAGCGTGAAGTCGTCGAGCGCGGCGTCGGTGGCGAAGCGCTCGTCGAGCTGGACGTCGACGCGGCGGCTGTAGCGCTGCATCGCGTAGACGCCGTCGTGCGGCTCACCCGCGTAGCCGCCCAGCATCCGGCCCGGCACGGTCACGCGCTGGACGCCGGTGCTCACCAGCGTGCGTGCGAGCACGGCGGTGTCCTGGCGGGTGGCGGCGAGGCCGACCGTCTGCAGGTAGCGGCGCATCGGGCGGAGCGTGGCGGTGATCTCGTTGCGCGGCAACGGTTTCACCCACACCGTGCGGTACAGCGGCGAGGCGCGCAGCGCCGACCGGGTGTCGGCCATGACCCGCCAGGTGCCGTCCTCGGCGGTGAGCACCTTGGTGAGACCGAGGTTCTCCTCCAGCTTGGCGACGATGACCGTGTTGTTGATCTCGGCCCATTCGGCGTCGCTCGGGTCGCGCGGCTGCCGCTCGCGCACGACCTCGGCCAGCACCGGCGCGAAGCGCTCGGCGAAGGCGAAGACCTCTTCCTCGTCGTCGGTGTCGAGGTAGATGACCTGCGGGCTGGAGCAGGCCTGCTGGTCGAGGCGGCAGACATCGGCGGCGACCGCGTGCAGCGCGTCGGTGGCGGACCAGGTGTCGGCGGTCAGGTAGGCGAAGGAGAGCTTGGGACCCCAGTCGATCAGGCGGGTGCCGGGTCCGGTGAACTCGGCGATGCCGCTGATGGCCTCCTCGCCACCCCAGACGGCGACGGCGTCGGCGGGCGCGACCATGCGCTCCAGCCATTCCTTGCGCGAGGACGAGAACCGCAGCACGATCAGCCGCTCGGCGATCTTGCCGGTCGGGTCCTGCTCGGCCAGCGCGGCGAGGAACTCCGCGGTGAACAGCGAGTCGGCGCCGCTGGTCTTGATGACGTTGAGGTTGCCGGTGAGCAGGCCCTCGATCGCGCTGAGCGCGCCGACGGCGGGCGCGTTGCCCGCCGCGACGTGCGCGAGCAGGCCGACGGGCACCCAGGCCTCGAAGATCGGGAGCTTGAAGTCGAAGCGCGCGAGCCGGGCCGGGTCGACGCCGCCGAGCTCACGGGTGACCTTGCGCTCGAGCTCCTCACGGGCGAGCTGGTCGACCAGCAGATCGAAGGTCTCGGCGATCTCTTCGCGGGGAAGGCCCCAGTCCTGCAGGCGTTCGGTGAGCTGGATCCGCACCACACTGTCCGGTTTGGACAGCCGGTCGGCGAGCTTCTCGCACGCGGCGAGCACGGTCAGCGGGCTGAGCCGCTCCGCGCCCAGCACCCGCTGGGTGGTCTCTTCGAGGGTTTCGAGCAGGTCGCCCGCGCGGACGTCGTCGACCCAGGTTCCTTGCCAGTAATGCTCGTTGCTCAAGACTTGTCCTTCAGAAGTTCGGCGGCGGCGATGGCACAGCTGCGGTTGCGGGAGATGCCCGCGCGCCCGTGGATCTCGAACCACGGGGTCGGCGTGCCGCAACCGCACTCCTGCGGGGCGTGCAGCGTGCCGAGGTCGCCCATCAGCACGCTCTGCGCGGGCGCCGAGGTGATGTACGGCGAGATGAACTGCAGATAACCGCGCTCACCGAAGGGAAGCGGTTCGAGCGTCCGCACCGACCGGACCAGCGCGCGCGACCAGGTGGGCACGTGCAGGTTGTGGTTCGGGCACTCGATGTACGGGATGGAATGCTCGACGGAGCCGTAGGCGTCGCGGATGCGCGCGTCGGGGATGCCGAGCTGGCCGTTGATGCGGCGGTAGAGCTCCGGCTTCGCGATCTGCTTGTCGGCGTTGCCCTTCCAGCCGCCGCCGAACAGCACCAGCGAGCGCTCGTTGAGCTTCAGCGGCGGGATGCCCAGCGCGCGCATCCGGTCCAGCGTGAAGGAAAGGAACGCGGGGAAACCGAAAACGCGGACCGGGACGTCTTCCTCGGCGAAGCGCTGCAGCGCGCGGATGGAGCCGAACGCGTCGAACTCGTGGCCGGTGCCGGTGTGCGCGAGGCCGTAGTCGACCGTGCCCGCCGGCGCGAAGTCGGTGAGCAGCTGGCCGGTGCGCGCGCTGCCGGTCTTGAGGCCCGGCTGCGGCTGGTTCGTGTAGAGCAGGTAGCTGACCGGGTCGGCGTCGATCCAGCCGTAGTGGTCGAAGATGCGGGCGATCATGCGCTGGCCGGAGCGCACGGTCCACTCGTCCCAGAACATCTGCGACTTCTGGCCGGTGGTGCCCGAGGAGGTCGGGTTCACCAGCACGTCCTCGCGGGGCACGGACAGGATCTCGTGCATCTTGAAGAAGTTCGCGTGGATGTACGGCTGACGCGTCAGGTCCTCAATGGACTTCAGCTCGGTCATGCCGTCGAAAAGGTTGGCGTAGAACGGGGAACGCCGGACGTGCCAGTGGTTCGACTCGTTCATCGCGGCGACGAACAGCGCGTCGGTCTCCGCGTCGTGGCGGTACGGGTCGGCGATGTCGCACAGCGCCTGGACGTTCTTGAGCGCGACGGTGTCGGGGACGGTCGCCGGGTCGGTCAGGTGCGGGCTCACCGGAAAACTCCACTGGTGTCGAGGTGGCGCTGGGTCCACAGGTCGATGTACTGCTCGGCGTAGGGGCGGAAGGCCTCGTCGATCTTCAGGCCGCGGAAGTCGAGCGGCTGCATGGTCCGCGCCATCACCACGTAGTCCTGGAAGAGGCCGCCGTCGCGGCGCATCGCCGGGTACATGGCGGCGGGCAGGAAACCGTGCGCCAGCAAGGCACTCAGCTCCTCGAAGGCGCACAGCGGGACGATCGTCTCGAGGTAGGCGGCGCCCGCCTCGCTCAGCTTCCCGACGATCTGGCCGAGATGCGGGACGACGGCCAGCCCGTTCGGCGTGCCCGCGATCATCGTGCCGTAGCCGTCGTGCTTGGTGAGGCGCGCGTAGAGCTCGAAGGTGCCCTTCGCGTCGGTGAGCAGCATGTTCGGGGTGTGCAGCGGGTAGTACCGGCGGTACGGGTCACGCACCTGGGCGTCGAAGGTCCTGGCGACGAAGTGCGGCGCGTCGAGCAGCTCGAGTTCGACGTCCGGGCCGGTGGTGGGGTAGTCGGTCGCGGGGACGAACTCGGGGCGCGCCGGCATGCCGACGCTGTGCTCGACGGCGGTGACCAGCCGTTCGAGCTCGGCCGGGACCTTGTACACGGGCTGACGCTGGTCGAGCACGCCCTCGGCGTGCTTGACCGTGAGCAGCACGGTCTCCTGGCTGGCGAACTTGTGGGCGTTGGGGAACACGCCCAGCGCGACGAAGTCGTTGCTCAGCATCATCCGCTGCGCCGCGGTGCTGGAGGTGCGGGACTTGCCGTACGCGGAGTCGATGTGCCCGCTGGTCAGCAGCAGGTCGGCGAGCGCGCCGACGGCCTTGCGCGCCATGCCGCGGCCACGCGCGTCCGGGTGGACGATGAGACTCTGTGTCCTGGCGATCCGGTCGTCGGCGGCGATCTCGGCCATGATCGTGGTGACGATGCGGCCGTGGTCGCGGGCGACCAGCCAGGAGGGGATCGGGTTGGCGATGGCGGCGGCCATCATCTCGGGGTCGTTGCCGCTGGGCAATGGGTAGCTGTCGCCGTACTGCAGGCGGAAAAGGGCCAGCAACTCCTCTACGTCATCGAGTCGAGCGGGCTCGAATTCGGTACTCAACAAGGTCTCCTAGCGAACATCGGATTCCCCGGGCACGCCGAACAAGCCGTCACACTCGGTGAGTGGGACCGGAGGGTGGTGGGGAAGGCCGGGCCGACTTGGCCCTGGTGCTAGGAAGAATTTACCTGATCGAAACCGGTGACAGGATGTGACTGAATCGGTCTTGACTCGTCTACCTGGGGAAATAAACAAACCAGGTGGTCACCGTCACGAGACCTTTCAACCTAATGTCGCAACATACGTTCGTATAAGCAAACGGTGTGATCAAGGTCGCGTACCCGGTGAGCGGGACGTACCCGGGCCCGGACGGCATAAAGCGGGCTTTATCCCGTGGAAAGCATCCGGGATAAAGCCCGCTTTATGCCGTTTGTCAGAGCTTGACCGGGTAGACCGGCTCGGGGATCTCCGGCTTGATGCGGTGCTCGATGAAGATGCCGTGCCAGAGCATGAAGACCAGCAGCGCCCAGAGACGGCGCGAGTGGTCGAGGGTGCCGGCGCGGTGCTCCTCCAGGAGCCTGAACACCGCGGCCTTGTCGAACAGCTCGTCGGTCTGCGAGTCGGTGATGATGCCGCGGGCCCACTCGTACATGTCGGTGCGCAGCCAGTGCCGGATCGGCACCGGGAAGCCCAGCTTGCGCCGGTTGAGCACGTGCGCCGGGATGATCTTCTCCAGCGCGCGGCGCAGTGCGTACTTCGTGGTCCCGTTGGCGAGCTTCTCCTCCAGCGGGATCGACGCCGCGACCTTGAACACCTCGGCGTCGAGGAACGGCACGCGCAGTTCCAGCGAGTTGGCCATGGTCACCTTGTCGGCCTTGACCAGGATGTCGCCGCGCAGCCAGGTGTAGAGGTCGACGTGCTGCATGCGCGCGACCGGGTCCCAGTCCTTCGAGACCTCGTACCAGGGCGCGGTGACGTCCTTGAAGCCGACGCCCTCGGTGAACGTCTTCAGCACGCCGCGCAGCTGGTCGTCACGGAAGATGCGGGCGTTGCCGTAATAACGGTCCTCGAGCGAGAGCGAGCCGCGGCGCAGCAGGTCCTTGCCGCGCGTGCCCTCGGGGATCTTCGTCGAGACCTTCCCGATGAGCTTGCGCACACTGCCCGGCACCTTCTCGAACGGCGCCAGCGAGATCGGCTCGTTGTAGATCGTGTAGCCGCCGAAGAGCTCGTCCGCGCCCTCGCCGGACAGGACCGCCTTGACGTGCTTGCGCGCCTCGCGCGCGATGAACCAGAGCGGCACGAGCGCGGGGTCGGCGACCGGGTCGTCGAGGTACCAGACGATGAGCGGCAGCACCTCCATCATCTCGGCCGAGGTCACCGTGCGGACCACGTGCTTCACGCCGATCGCGGCGGCCGACTCGGCGGCGACGTCGACCTCGGAGTAGCCCTCGCGCTCGAAGCCGGTGGTGAACGCGATCAGGTTCGGGTTGTGGCGCTTGGCCAGCGTCGCGGTGGCCGTCGAGTCGATGCCGCCGGAGAGGAACGCGCCGACCGTGACGTCGGGGTCGCTGATCATGTGCTTGGCGACCGAGTCCTGCAGCACGTCGGCGATGCGCTCGTACAGCGCCTCGCCGCGGTCACCGGTCTTGGCGGTGAACTGCGGGTGGAAGTAGCGGGTCAGCTCCGGCGTGCCGCCGGGCTTGACCGTGAACGAGGTGCCCGACTCCAGCCTGCGGATCGCGGCGTGCAGCGACTCGGGCTCCGGCACGTACTGCAGGACCAGGTAATGCTGCAGCGCGGTGCGGTCGAGCTTCTCCTCGACGCCCAGCGTCGACGAAAGCTCCAGCAGGCTCTTCTTCTCACTCGAGAACGCGATGCCGCCGGGGCCCTGCGCGTAGTACAGCGGCTTGATGCCGAACGGGTCGCGCGCGCCGTAGACCAGCTTCTCCTGCGAGTCCCAGATGAGGAACGCGAACATCCCGCGCAGCTTCTTCACCGCGTCGGCGCCGAGATAGTGGTACGCGGCGACGATCGCCTCGCCGTCGCCCTCGGTGTCGAACTTCGCGCCGAAGCGCTCTTCCAGCTCCGCGCGCAGCTCCTGGAAGTTGTAGATCTCGCCGTTGAAGTTCAGCGTGTAGCGGCCGGGCGCCTCGGGCGGGCCCCAGTGCAGCGGCTGGTGCGAGTGCTCCAGGTCGATGAAGGCGAGCCGGTTGAAGCCGTAGACGACCTCGCCGTCGGCCCAGGTGTCCTGCTCGTCGGGACCGCGGTGGCGCTGGCAGCGCATCGCCGCGTTGACGGCTTCGCGGGCGTTGACCGCGTCGCTCTCAGTGGCGCAGATCAGTCCAAGCAGGCCGCACACGCGTATTCACACACCTCAAGATCGGCAACCGGGGGGAGAAGGCCCCAAGTATGCCCGGGGCGTGCCCGCACCTGCCCTTGTGGGTGGACACGCGCGATGAGTTACCCCTTGGTCAGCAGGACCCGTCAACTCGGCTAGGCTCCGCTGCAGTTACGAAGTTCGGTCGAGGAGGCTTTGGGTGAAGTCCGGCAAAATCGCCGCGCTGGCCGTGCTGGTGGCCGTCATGGCGACCGGTTGCTCCGGTGATGAAATCCTGCGGTTCGGCTGGCCGGTAGGCGTCACCCACCAGGCCGAGCAGATGCGGCAGCTGTGGACGTGGACCGTCATCGCCGCGCTGGCCGTCGGGGTCGTGGTCTGGGGCCTGATCTTCTGGACGGTGATCTTCCACCGCAAGAAGAAGGTGGCCGACGGTGAGCAGGAAGTGCTCCCGCGCCAGTTCCAGTACAACATCCCGCTCGAGATGTTCACCGTGATCACCCCGCTGATCATGGTCGTCGTGCTGTTCTTCTTCACGGCCACCACCGAGAGCAACGTCCTGGACAAGAAGCCGAACCCGGACGTCAAGGTCGACGTGATCGCGTTCCAGTGGAACTGGGACTTCCGGTACCCGGGCACCAAGAACGCCGAGGGCACCGAGATCAGCACGGTCGGCAGCTCGACCGAGATCCCGCTGCTGGTGCTGCCGGTCGGCAAGACCATCGAATACCGCATCGAGTCGACCGACGTCATCCACTCCTTCTGGGTGCCGGAGTTCCACTTCAAGCGCGACGTGATGCCGAACCCGCGCAAGAACAACCAGGACGACACGTTCCAGAACACCATCGACCGCGAGGGCTCCTTCGTCGGCCGCTGCGCGGAACTGTGCGGCACCTACCACTCGGTGATGAACTTCGAGGTCCGGGCGCTGTCGCCGGACAAGTACGACGCGTACCTCAAGCTGCGCGGGCAGATCAACCCGAAGACCGGCAAGTCGAACACCGCGTCCGAGGCGCTCACCGCGATGAACTGCGGCGAGCTGTGCACCCCGCACGCCGTCACGACGCAGCCGTTCAACACCGACCGCACCGCGCGCACCGCGTCCGGCTGAGGTCCCGGTCCTTCCCCGCAGCCCGCAGCAGTTCGACACCAGTAAGGACATCTCAGTCATGAAGGTCGAAGCCAGGATCTTCGAACTCGTCACCGGCTTTGCTTTCCTCGCGGCGATCGCCTACGGGATCATGACCCACTTCTGGAGTGGGTACGGCACCGAGCCGGTCGGCCTGGTCGCGCTGATCCTCACCGGTGGGCTCTCGCTGCTGGCAGGCACCTACCTGCGCTTCGTGGCCCGTCGTCTCGAGACGGCCCGTCCCGAGGACAACGAAGAGGCCGAGATCAGCGACGGCGCGGGCGAGCTGGGCTTCTTCAGCCCCGGCAGCTACTGGCCGATCGGCCTCGCGGCCTCGGCGGGCCTCGCCGGGCTGGCGCTGGCGTTCTTCCACGTCTGGCTGCTGGTGATCGCCATCGTGCTGCTGCTCATCAGCATCGGCGGCCTGGTCTTCGAGTACCACACCGGCCCCAACCACGACTGACCCCCTGATCAGCCAAAAGGCCCCCTCCCGAGATCCCGGGAGGGGGCCTTTTCGCACGCCAGGGCCCGGGAAAAAAATCCCAATGTGGCATTGGTCAGTTTCCAGGCAGCCAATGTGGCTTTCGTCAGCTCGAATCTGACGAAAGCCACATTGGGATTTTTTTTAGCCGGGCCTGGGGTCAGGGGGTGGGCTTGAAGGCGGCCCAGTCGGCCAGGAGCGTGGCCGCGGCGCCTGAGTCGATCGCGGCGGCCGCCCGGGTGAGACCGGCGCGGAGATCGTCCGTGAGGGAGCCGGAGAAGCCCTGGTGCGCGGCCAGTGCGGCGGCCGCGTTGAGGAGGACCGCGTCGCGGACCGGACCTGACTTACCGGCCACGAGCTGACGGACCACCTCGGCGTTTTCCGAGGCGTCGCCGCCGCGCAGGTCCTCGGCCGTGGCGCGCGGGATGCCCACCGTGGCCGGGTCGAAGGTCTCCTTGCGGATCTCGCCGCCGCTGATCACCCAGACCGTCGACGTCGACGTGGTGGTGATCTCGTCGAGGCCGTCGTCGCCGCGCACGAGCAGCACCGTCGCGCCGCGCCGGGCGAAGACCTCCGCGAGCACCTCTGTCTTGTCCGCGTACGCGCAGCCGATCAGCGCGCTCGACGGCTGCGCCGGGTTGGTCAGCGGCCCCAGCAGGTTGAACGTCGTCGGCACGCCCAGCTCGCTGCGTGTCGGTCCGGCGTGCCGGAAGCCGGGGTGGAACACCGGCGCGAAGAAGAACCCGATGCCGACCTCGCTGATGCAGCGTGAGACGTCGTCGGGGCCGAGCCCGATCGTGACGCCCAGCGCCTCCAGCACGTCGGCCGCGCCCGACTTCGACGAGGCGCTGCGGTTGCCGTGCTTGGCGACGGGAGCGCCTGCCGCGGCCGTCACGATCGACGCCATGGTCGAGATGTTGACCGAGTTCGACCGGTCGCCGCCGGTGCCGACGATGTCGACCGCGTGCCCGTCCCAGGTGACCCGGCGCGCGTGCGCCAGCATCGCCGAGGCGAGCCCGGAGATCTCCGCCGGGGTCTCACCCTTGGCGCGCAGCGCGATCGCGAACCCGGCGATCTGGGCCGGGGTCGCCTCGCCGGCCATGATCCGGTCCATGGCCCACGAGGTGTCCGCCTCGGACAGGTCGGCGCGGGCGACCAGCTGGGTGAGCAGCCCTGGCCAGGTCTGTGCCATCCGGCTCACCCGTGCACGGCTGGGACGCGCCGCAGCACGTCCGCGACCGTCTCGGCGGCCGTCAGCGGGTCGAGCGGGTGCACCAGCACGGCGTCCGCCTGCGACCAGGTGGCCAGCCAGCGGTCGTCCTTGCGCCGGACGACCACCACGATCGGCGGGCAGTTCTCGATCTCGTTCTTGAACTGGCGCGTCAGGCCGATGCCGCCGGTGGGCTGGGCCTCACCGTCGAGCAGCGCCAGGTCGACGGCGCCCGCGTCCATCTCCTCCATCGCCTTGCCGACGCCGGAGACCTCGACGAACTCGACCCTGGGCAGGTCGGTGGCCGGACGGCGGCCGATCGCGTTGATGATCGACTCGCGCACCTCCGGCTTGTGGCTGAACACCAGGATCCTCAGCGAGTCGCTCATCGTGCATTCCTCCAGAAGCGGTGGGGTTCGGCCCGATGCTATCGGCCATGACCGAGATCACGTAGGAGGAGGGCCTTGCAGTGCGTCCCACCCGAGCGAGTCGCCGCCGAGCCGCTGCGCCAGACCGGCCATCCGCGACCGCTCCTGGGCGCAGTGCAGCGCGTCGAGTGCCTGGACGCGCAGTGCGTGCAACGTCACGCCCGCGTCCGAGCGGGACTGTTCGCGCAGCTCCCAGCCGTCCTGGGCGAGTGTCCGGGCGGCCTCTTCGACACGATCCGACGGCAAGACGAGGTGATGGCGCAGCACCGCCTGCCGGTCGGCGACCCAATCAGGTGATCTGGCGAGCACGGAAGAGTCGGCTTCGGCGGGGTCGAAGGCCTCCGCGACGACCGTCAAACCGGGCGTTGAGGTGGATAAATCGGGCTCTCGCGGCTTTCTGACCAGGTCGCGGAGCCGATCAAGCAAACTCACGGGTAAGTCCCTCCTGATTGTGATCGAGTCCGCACGCGACCCGCCGTGGACCCGCGCGGACACGCCTGGCCTTGAGAGGACATAATGCGACGCGTGACAACGGCAGCTCCCACCATCAGCCAGCGGGTGCACTCGCTGAACAGGCCGAACATGGTCAGTGTCGGCACGATCGTGTGGCTTTCCAGCGAGCTCATGTTCTTCGCTGGTCTGTTCGCGATGTTCTTCACGGTCAAGGCCCAGAACTCCAGCGGCCATTGGCCGCCACTGCTGCACGGCGAAGAGTTCCATCTCAACCTGCCGTACGCGATCCCGTTCACGGTGATCCTGGTGGCCTCGTCGTTCACCTGCCAGCTCGGCGTGTTCGCGGCCGAGCAGGGTGACGTGTACGGGCTCCGGCGCTGGTACATCGCGACCCTGATCATGGGCGCCATCTTCGTCGGCGGTCAGGGCTACGAGTACATGAACCTCGTGCACGAAGGCCTGACGATCCCGTCCGGCCCGTTCGGCACGGTGTTCTACCTGGCGACCGGGTTCCACGGACTGCACGTGATCGGCGGGCTCATCGCGTTCGTGTTCCTGCTCATCCGCACGAGGATGAGCAAGTTCACCCCCGCGCAGGCGACGTCGGCGATCGTCGTGTCGTACTACTGGCACTTCGTCGACATCGTGTGGGTCGGGTTGTTCGCGGTCATCTACCTGCTTCCTTGATCGACCGCACCACAGCCAGCCACCACGTCCACATCGGCCCGAACTGACAGCAAGGGTTGCCGCAGAGATGACCACCAGTAAGAACACCGAGGCGAAGACGGAGCGCAGGTTCCGGGCCCGGACCAAGGCACGCAGGCGGTTCGCCGGCGCACTCGCGCTCGGCATCGGTCTGCTCAGTGTCGGCGGGCTGTACGCGGTGTTCGCCCCCTCGCCCCAGACCGCGCAAGCCCAGGGAGACCCGGCTCTGCTGCGCAAGGGCGAGCAGGTTTACAACAACACCTGTATCGAGTGCCACGGCGCCAACCTCGAAGGTGTGCAGGACCGCGGGCCGAGCCTGATCGGCATCGGCGACGCCGCCGTCTACTTCCAGACCTCCAGCGGCCGGATGCCCGCCGCCCGTCAGGAAGCGCAGATCCCGCGCAAGCCGCCGAAGCTGACGCCGGAGGAGATCGACGCGGTCGGCGCCTACGTGCAGGCGCACGGCGGCGGCCCCGAGCGGCCCGCCGAGAAGGGCGCCGCGCTGCGCGGTGACAACCCGGCCCGCGGTGGCGAGCTGTTCCGCCTCAACTGCGCCTCGTGCCACCAGTTCACCGGCCGCGGCGGCGCGCTCTCGGGCGGCAAGTTCGCGCCGAACCTGGACCCGGCGACCGAAGAGCAGCTGTACACGGCGATGCTGACCGGCCCGCAGAACATGCCGAAGTTCTCGAACCGGCAGCTCACCGTGAGTGAGAAGAAGGACATCATCGCCTTCGTGAAGTCGGTGTCCGACGGGAACAACAACCCGGGCGGCAACGGCCTCGGCGGGTTCGGCCCGTCGTCCGAAGGCGTGATCGCGTGGATCGTGGGAATCGCCGGTCTGATCGGCGTGACGTTGTGGATTGGATCGAAGGCATGAGCGCCGCGGAGGGGCCGAAGCCGCCGAGCGAGGCGGAGTTGGCCGAGATGGACCGTGACCAGCTGGTGGAGCTGGGCACGAAGCTCGACGGGGTCGAACTCGTCGAGTACCCCGACCCCTGGCCGGTCAAGGGCACCCGCGCCGAGAAGCGCGCCGAGCGCGCCATCGCCGCCTGGTTCGGGCTGTCGGCCCTGTCGGCGATCGCGTTCGTCGTGGTCATCGCCTCGCCGTGGGACCCGCACTGGTGGGAGTACAAGTCCCCGTTCGACGAGGACGCGCACGCCACCTACAGCCTGTACACGCCCGCACTGGGTGTGACGCTGGGCCTGGCGATCCTCAGCCTGGCGATCGGCCTGCTGCTGTACACGAAGAAGTTCATCCCGCACGAGGTGGCGATCCAGGAGCGCGGCGACGGCGGCTCCCAGGAGGTCGACAAGGCCACCATCCTCGCGCAGCTGGCCGACGCGGGTAACCGCTCGACCATCGCCCGGCGTTCGCTGATCAAGCGCTCGGCCGGCCTCGGCGTGGGCGCGATCGGCCTCGCGGCCGCCGCGCTGCCGGTGGCGTCCTTCATCAAGGACCCCTGGAAGGACACCGAGAACAAGGACTCCCTGTGGCACACGCCGTGGAAGTCGGAGTTCCCCGGTGAGGTCGTCTACCTGCGCCGCTTCACCGGCAAGTGGGACGAGACCGAACCCGTGCTGGTCAAGGCGGAGGACCTGGACGCGGGCGCCATGGAGACGGTGTTCCCGTTCCGTGAGTCCGAGCGCGGCAACGAGAAGGCCATGCTCCACGCGCTGAAGCGGGTGGACAGCCCGGTCATGCTCATCCGCCTGCGCCCGTCCGACGCCGCCAAGGTCGTCAAGCGCCAGGGCCAGGAAGACTTCAACTACGGCGACTACTACGCCTACACGAAGATCTGCAGCCACGTCGGCTGCCCGACCTCCCTGTACGAGCAGCGGACCAACCGGATCCTGTGCCCGTGCCACCAGTCGCAGTTCGACGCGCTGCACTACGCGAAGCCCATCTTCGGACCGGCCACCCGGCCGCTGGCGCAACTTCCGATTACCGTGGACAAAGATGGATACTTAATCGCGAAGGGCGATTTCATCGAGGCCATCGGACCGGCCTTTTGGGAGCGGAAGTCACAATGAGTTCACTGACGACACCGACGAAGGGCACCAACCCCGTCGAAAAGGCGGCCGGAGCCGGTGCGAAGTGGGCCGACGATCGGTACCACCTCGCCAAAGGCATGCGGCACCAGCTCAACAAGGTGTTCCCGACCCACTGGTCCTTCCTGCTGGGCGAGATCGCGCTCTACAGCTTCATCATCCTGCTGCTCTCCGGCGTGTACCTGACGCTCTTCTTCGACCCGTCGATGGAAGAGGTCATCTACCACGGCAGCTTCCAGAACCTCCAGGGCGTCGCGATGTCGCGTGCCTTCGAGACCACGCTGGACATCTCGTTCGACGTGCGCGGCGGCCTGTTCGTGCGGCAGCTGCACCACTGGGCGGCGCTGATCTTCGTCGCCTCGATGATGGTCCACATGTTCCGGATCTTCTTCACCGGCGCGTTCCGGCGCCCGCGTGAGGCGAACTGGGTCATCGGTGGCCTGCTGCTGATCCTGGGCTGCTTCGAAGGCTTCTTCGGCTACTCGCTGCCGGACGACCTGCTCTCGGGCACCGGTATCCGCGCGACGCTGTCGGGCATCGTGCTGGCGAGCCCGGTCATCGGCACCTGGCTGCACTGGGCGATCTTCGGCGGGGAGTTCCCCGGCAACGAGATCATCCCGCGCCTGTACACGATCCACATCCTGCTGCTGCCCGGCATCATGCTGGCGCTGGTCGGCGCCCACCTGGCGCTGGTCTGGTACCAGAAGCACACCCAGTTCCCCGGGGTGAAGCGCAAGGAGACCAACGTCGTCGGCGTGCGCATCATGCCGGTGTTCGCGCTGAAGGGCGGCGCGTTCTTCGCGGTCGTCACCGGCGTCATCGCGCTGATGTCCGGCCTCTTCCAGATCAACCCGATCTGGAACATCGGCCCGTACAACGCCGCGCAGGTCTCGGCCGGTTCCCAGCCTGACTGGTACATGGCATGGGCCGACGGCATGCTCCGGATCTGGCCGCCGTGGGAGATCGACCTCGGCAACTACACGATCCCGGCGGTGGCGTTCCCCGGCATGATCGGCATGCCACTGCTGTTCGGGCTGCTGCTCGGCTATCCGTGGATCGAGCGAAAACTCTCGGGCGACACCGCGCACCACAACCTGTTGCAGCGTCCGCGCGACACCCCGGTGCGCACCTCGCTGGGCATCATGGCGCTGGCGTTCTTCATGGTCATCGAGCTGTCGGGCTTCAACGACATCATCGCCGACCAGTTCGACATCTCGCTGAACGCGACCACCTGGGCAGGCCGTATCGGCGTGCTGCTGGTGCCGCCGATCGCGTACTACATCACCTACCGGATCTGCCTCGGCCTGCAGCGTGCGGACCGTGAGGTGCTGGAGCACGGTGTCGAGACCGGCATCATCAAGCGGCTCCCGCACGGTGAGTTCATCGAGCTGCACCAGCCGCTGGGCGGGGTCGACGACCACGGCCACGCGATCCCGCTGGAGTACCAGGGCGCCACGGTGCCCAAGAAGATGAACAAGCTCGGTTCCGCGGGCGAGGCGGTCCCCGGTTCCTGGTGGACCGCGGACCCGGCCGAGGAGACCGCCGCGCTGGCCCGTGCCCGCGCGAACGGTCACGGCGGCCAGCCGGACTCCATCGGCGGCGAGCCGACGGAGGCCTCCGGCAACGGGCACGCGCCCGCCGCCAAGGAGATCACCTCCGGCCACTGAGTCACTCAACGCACAAGGCCCCCACCTGGTCATGGTGGGGGCCTTTTGCGTTGGGGTCGTGAGTGTTCCGGCCGGTTCTAACCGGCCGGAACACTCACGACCTCTTTGTGTGAGGCCATCGGGCAGCCTTCGAGGCGAGCGCCACGTTCTCCCGCCGCGGTTGACTAAGTGGAACGTTGCTCCGTATAGTTCCGGAGCAGCGCTCCGCTTGAGTGCAATCGACGAAAAGGTGAGCATCATGAGTGAATCCCCCGTCCTCTCGGTAAGCCCGGTGACCGTCCCGGCGCCCGGCCGCGCCGTGGAGCTGCGGGTGCGGGTCTCCGCGCCGATGACCGGCGACGGACTGCCGATCATCCTGCTGTCGCACGGGCTCGGCTTTTCGAACCACCTGTCCTCGCTGAACGGGTACGCGCCGCTCGTCAACTTCTGGGCGGCGCGAGGATTCGCCGTCATCCAGCCCACGCATCTGGATTCCAAGACGTTGAGCCTCGAAGTCTCCGATGCCTGGCGGACCCGCACGCAGGACATGAAGCACGTGTTCGACGGCCTGGACGCGATCGAGGCCGCCGTTCCCTCGCTGGCCGGGCGGCTCGACCGGGACAAGGTCGCCGTGGTGGGGCATTCGATGGGCGGGCACACGGCGAGCCTGCTGCTGGGCGCACGGGTCGACGAAGACCTGTCCGAGCCGCGGATCAAGGCGGGCGTGCTGCTCGCGGCACCGGGCAACGGCGGCGTCACCGAGTTCGTCTCCGAGAACTACCCGTTCCTGTCGGCCATGGACTTCTCGTCGATGACGGCGCCGGCGCTCGTCGTGGCCGGTGAGAAGGACACGTCCACGCACCTGACCGTCAGGGGAGCGGAGTGGCACGCCGATCCGTACTTCCAGGCCCCGGGACCGAAAGCACTGCTCTCACTGGTGGACGCGGAGCACGGGCTGGGCGGGATCTCCGGCTATGACGTCGCGGAGACGACGGACGAGAACCCGGACCGGGTCGCGGTCGTCCAGGAGCTCACCACTGCGTACTTGCGCTCCACGCTCTACCCGGGAGATGCCTCCTGGCAGGCGGCACGCGACGGGCTCTCGGCCGAATTCGGGCACGTCGAGTCCAAGGACTCGTGAGCGCGCGAAACCCGAGTTTGGGCCGTCCAATGGCCCAAACTCGGGTTTCGCGACGGCGGGCGTAATGAGCGGGGCGTTTGCGTCGCTCAGCGTTGTGAACGCCCCGTTCACAACGTTCAACCGCCCCCAGAATGAGCGGTCAGACGCCGTCGACGCCGATGGAGAAGGCCGCGTCGGTGTCCGCGCGCGAGTAGGAGCGGAAGGCGATGTGCGTGTCGGTGCCGAGGACACCGGGGACCTTGCTGATCTTCGCCGGGATGAGGTCGGCGAGGTCCTCGTGCGCGGCCACCCGGACCTTCGCGATCAGGTCGACGTCGCCGGCGCACGAGTAGACCTCGGTGACGCCTTCGATGTCGGCGATCGCCTGCGCGGCTTCCGGGATGGATTCGGCCGCTGCCTGGATCAGGACGATCGCGGTGATCAAGAGAGCCTCCCAAGTGTCTGTGGCTGGATCTTAACTAACCGACCCGCTCCAAGCTGGCCGCCGTCGCGGCGAGGTCCAGCCACGACCGCCAGCCGCCCGCCGCGCGAGCGGGCTCGGCCCACGGGACCGAGGTGCGGACCAGCCGGACGCCCGGTTTGGCCAGCCAGCGCACCAGCAGCCCGACCTCCTCGGCCGGGGCGCCGAACAGCGGGCCGGGGCCGGGCAGGATCGTCTCCGAGGCCGCCACGAGTTGCTCGACCACCGGCATTGGGGCGATCCCGCGCCTGGCCACGCCCGCCGACGCGAGCCTGCCGTGCCGGATGACCGCGAACTCCCAGCCGCCCGAGCCGTCAGGGCCCGCGGCGATCAGCTCCGGGATCGCCGCCAGTGAGGCCAGGCGGTGCGCGCGGTCGACGGTCCGAACCAGCGCCGCCAGGTCGTCGCGGTGACGGGCGGCCTGCTCGAAATGCTCGCCGTCGGCCAGGCGTGACAGATAAGCGGCCGCCGAGTGCAAGGGCTCGCCGCTGCGGCCTGCGATCAGCTCGGACACCGCCGTCACGCCGGACGAGTACTCCTCGACGCTCTGCAGCCCGGCGCACGGCGCACCGCATTTCCCCAGTTCCGCGAGCACGCACGGGGTTCCCGAGGCCCCGAGCGCGGCGATGCGCTGCGTGCAGGTGCGCAGGCCGGACGCACCCGCCAGCGTGTCCGCCGCGGTACGGGCGTCGGTCTGGGACCGGAAAGGGCCGAGCAGGCCGTCCCTCGGGATCCGGACCACCGACAGCCGGGGGAACGCCTCGTCGGTGAGGCCGACCCACCACGCGCTGTGCGGGTTCTTCGACCGCCGGTTGTACGCGGGCTTGTGCGCCGCGAGCAGCCGCAGCTCGCGGACCTCCGCCTCCAGCGAATGCGCGCACTCGATCGCGTCGACCCGTTCGGCGAGCGCGATCATCTCGCGGATGCGGCCGCGGCTCTCCGAGCCCGTGAAGTATTGGCGGACGCGCCTGCGCAGGTTCGACGCCGTGCCGACGTACAGCACCTCGTCGCTGGGCCCGCGGAACAGGTAGACCCCCGATTTGTCCGGCAGATTCGCCGCCATGCCGCGTTTGCGCCGCTGCGCGGGTGTCACCTTCGGCAGATAGTCGATCAGCTCCTCGAGCGAGTGGACGCCCAGGTTGCCCACGCGCTCCAGCAGCCCGTGCAGCACCTCGACCGTGGCGCGCGCGTCTTCGAGCGCGCGGTGGTTCGGCGTCGTGCGCGCGTTGAACAGCATCGCGAGCGCGGACAGCCGGTAGCTCGGGGTCTCGTGCCGCGGGATGACGCGCCTGGCCAGCCGGACCGTGCAGACGACCGCGTTGCGCGGCTGGGCGTAGCCGTGCGTGTGGCAGGCGGCGCGGAGGAAGCCGGTGTCGAACGGCGCGTTGTGCGCGACCAGCACGGCGCCGCCGATGAACTCGAGGAACGCCGGGAGCACGCGGTCGATGGTCGGCGCGTCGTAGACCATCGCGGTGGTGATGCCGGTGAGCGCGACGATCTGCGGCGGGATCGGCATCCCGGGGTTCACGAAGGTGGCGAACTCACCCAGCAGCTGCCCGCCCCGCACCTTCACGGCGCCGATCTCGGTGATCGCGTCCGAGCCGGGGCTGGTGCCGGTCGTCTCCAGGTCGAAAATGACGAAAGTCGTGCTACGCAAGGGTGTTCCCAGCTCGTCGAACGTCAGCTGGGCGTCTTCGAACCGCCGCCCCGAATCCATGTCGCGCACCCTAAGGTCACCCACCGACATAAACTCGTCACCGTGTCCACGGCATCCCATCCAGCGCGGGTGGTGGCCAGTGGGCCTACGCTGAGCGAATGCACCCGCAGCCCGCGCACGACGAGCACCCGGAGGACGCCACGTCCGCCGGCGCTCAGCCGCGCGCGGAGACGGTGCCCGTCGACTGGTCGGAGCTACCGGAGGCGGTGCGCGAGCGGATCGCCGAACTCGCCGCCGCCGCACTCGGCAAGTTGCCCAATGTGGACGTCCCGCGCCAGCTCAGGCCGGTCGCCAAGTTCGCGCCAGCCAAGCGCGCGAAGCTCGGCGGGACCGCGCTGATCAGCACCTTGGGCGAGTCGTCCAAGTTCAGGACCGCCGTCATCGAATGGCTGCGCGACCACCGCCAGGACGCGCTCGACCCCAACTCGGCCGACTCCGTCGCCGCGGCGGCCGCCGCCGTGCTGCTCGGTGAATCGAGTGCGACGTCGCGTGTGCGGCTGGTCGCGAAGAACGCCGAGGAGACGACGCTGCGCGCGGAGCGCGACGCGGCCGTCGCCCGCAACCAGCGGCTCGAAGCGGAGCTGGAGCGGCTCAAGGAGGAGCTGGCCGAAGCGCGCAGCGCGGCGGAGAACGCGCGCGGCGAGCGGGAGGCGGACCTCGAGAAGCTGCGTGGACGCCTGCGTGAGCAGGGCGTCCTGCTGCGGCAGGCGAAGGACGCGGCGGAGCAGGCGCGAGGCGAAGCCGAGCGTGGCGGAGCCGAGCAAGCGAGCGAAGTGAGCGCGCTGCGAGCGAAGCTGGAGCGGGAGCGGCAGCGAGCGGACCGCGAGCGGGCGCGCGCGGAGCGGGCGGTGACCGACGCGGAGGTCGCGCGGCAGTCGGCGCGCGAGGCCAGGCAGGCCGATGAAGTGCGGCTTTCGCTGCTGCTCGGCACCATCGAGGGCGCGGTCAACGGGCTGCGGCGTGAGCTGTCGGTCGGGTCGGGCACGCGGCGTCCGGCGGACACCGTGCGCGGCGCGACCTCGGGGATCGGAGCCGGTGGCCGGGTGCAGGACGCGAGCGCGCTGGACAAGCTGCTGGCGTTGCCGAACATCCATCTCATCGTCGACGGCTACAACGTCACCAAGACCGGGTATCCCGAACTCGCGTTGTCGGATCAGCGTGACCGGCTGACCACTCAGCTCTCCACGCTGGCCGCGCGGACGGGCGCCGAGGTCACGGTCGTGTTCGACGGCGCGGGGGTGCTGTCGGTGCCCGCGGCCGTGCCGCGGGGTGTGCGGGTGCTGTTCTCCGACCGGGGCGTGCTCGCCGATGACGTGATCCGGTCGCTCGTGGCCGCGGAACCGCCCGGGAGACCGATGGTGGTCGCCACCTCGGACCGGGCCGTCGCGGACTCCGTGCGGAGCGCGGGCGCGCATCCTGTTCCGGCTTCTGTGCTGGTCAGCCGGTTGGGTCGGGTTTAACCAGTACAGCGGCGCGCAGCGCCTCCGTTGAGGGCGGTGGTGGGCGACGGGCGGGCGTAACCTGATACGTCATTCCGCGTTGTTTTCATCAGGACAACAAGCCCTTGCCGCCGAAGGAGCTTCTTGAAGTCGCGCCTGCTAGTCGTGTTCTTGATCGCCGCTGCTCTCCTGAGCGCGCGGACCGCGAGCGCGCAGAATCAGCCGCCGACCGACCCCGGTGACCTGCGGGTCGAAGCCGGTGTCGCGCCGGGCGCCGCCGTGCCGGACCCGCGGCCCGGTGACGCGTTCGCCGACCCCAAGGTCGCCGAGCTGCAGCGCAGCGCGTCCGATGTGCAGCGCCAGCTCGGGGAGCTCGCCGGTCAGGTTCAGGTCGCGCAGGAGAACCTGAACGACGCCGCCGCGAAGCTGCAGCACGCGACCGCGGAACGCCAAGCGGCCGAAGCTGTGGTCGCCGCGCAGCAGGCCGAGGTCGATCAGCTTTCGCGTGAGGCGTTCACGTCGATGATCAGGCCGAGCAGGCTGTCGGCCTTCATTTCCGCCGGGAACAACAAGGATCTGCTCGACGGCGCGTCGATGGTCCAGATCATCCGCGCGCAGCAGGACACCCGGCTCGGCGCGGCGCTGGAACGCCACCGCAAGGCCGTCGACGCCGAGCAGGCCGCGTCCGGGGTCGAGCGGCAGGCGGCGGACCGCCGGGCCGATCTGGACAAGCGCACCTCCGACGCGACCAATCGCGCCGACGCCGTGTCCGCCGAGCTGCGCGGGCCGATCACCGCGGCCAACGACGCGGTCGTGGCGCAGCAGAAGTCCCAGCAGGAGCTCAACGCCAAGACGGCCGCGAACTGGAAGGACTACACCGACCGGCTCGCCGCCGCGGGCATCACGCCGCCGTCGGCCGCCGCGCTGCGCGATGCGGCACGGCTGCCCGCCGGGCTCACGCCGCTGGGGCCGGACGGTGGCGCTGCCGAGGCCGTGCGCGACGGCCAGCGGCTGCTCGTGCTCCCGCGCGAGACGATCGCGGCCGTGACGGCGGCCGTCGGCGCGCTCGGCAAGCCGTTCGTGCCGCACACCGGGGGTGAGGGGCCGGTCGCGTACTCGTGCGACGGGCTGGTCAAGTCGGCGTTCACCGGCGCCGGGCTGCCGCAGCCCGGCTCGGCGGCCGAGCAGCTGGCGGTAGGCCGTCCGGTCGCTCTCGCTGTCACCCAACCGGGTGATCTCGTGTTCCTCGGACCGGCTCGCTACGGCGTCCAGTCGGTCGGCATCGTGCTCGACGGACGGACGATGCTGGTCGCGGACGCCCGGACGGCGGGCGTGGTCGTCTCGGCCATTCCTTCGGGTGACACCGTTGTGGGTGTCTCGCGGCCGTCGCTCGGCGCGCGCCGGGCCGAGGACGTCCCTCAGCGCGCGAAGGGCGAGCTGACCTGGCGATGTGGTGGCGTCGAGCTGCCCGTGAAGCAGGGTTCGAGCGGTGGCGCCTGGGGTGGCTATCCGAACGGCCTGATCCCGGTCGCCGCGCTGTGCCCGATCGGCGCGGGCTCGCATGTTCTGCGTTGTGACGCGGCGCAATCCTTCTACGCGATGTCTCAGGCTTATGGCGCCACATTCGGCTCGCTTATCTGCGTCACCGACTCGTATCGGACGTTCGACGCGCAGGTCGATCTTTATCGGCGTAAACCGTCATTGGCCGCCATTCCGGGTACCAGCAATCATGGTTGGGGATTGGCCGTCGATCTCTGCGGCGGCGCGGAATCTTTCGGCAGCGCGCAATACCGGTGGCTGACCGCGAACGCGGGCCGTTTCGGCTGGGTCAACCCTGGCTGGGCGCGGGCGGGCGGCGGCCGTGAAGAGCCCTGGCACTGGGAATTCACGGGCTAGCGCGCTCGTCGCCTGCTGTGTCGTCCAAAACTGTCGGTGCTCGGTCCTATCGTTCCTGTCATAAGCCCACGTGACGGGAGCGAGTGATGGAACTGAGGCCGGAAGGCGTCGACGTCAGCGTCGAAGAGATCGAAAACATGGTCATCGACTGCACTCGGTGCCAGGTGCGCGGCGACGCGTGCTCGGACTGTGTGGTGAGCGTGCTCCTCGGCGCGCCACCCGAACTGGAATGGGATCCCGACGAGCGCCGCGCGATCGACGCGCTGGCCGAGGCGGGAATGGTGCCGCGCCTGCGGATGGTTCCGCTGGCCGACCCGAAACCCGAGGTCTGGGGTGATCATCGACGGCCCGCCTGACACGCTCTGATAGTGACGACGCGCCGAGTGGTCGTTCTGAGTTGATGAACGGTCGGTAGCGAACAAACGCCCTGCATGTAGCGTCAGTCACACTAATACGCATTTGCTGGTCCGATGGTGTTTCGGCGCATCACTGAGAGTTTTTGCTCTCACCCTGGTGGACGGCGCGCCCGAGGTTTCGTAACCTAGCCGAGATCTCGTGGCCGAACGCCGTCGCAGCAGGGGCGGCTACGCGGGATCGCCGCCGAAACAGCTTTGTCGGGGAGCTGTGCCGGAACCACCGTGTGCCATACGAGTTGAGGTAGAACTCGGCCAGGTGCACGGCGGGAAATCGCCACGTGTGGCGCGGGTGTGTGTCCGCCCGCGACGCGCAAGGAAGAGAGCCCCCGATCTCTTCGACGGCGTTGCTCGGTAGGCGGCTGACGAGCAGAGGAGACACGCGCGGCGTGAAGTCGCATCCAGTCAAGCGCGTGGTGTCCGGAGCATTGGCTGCTACAGCTGTTATCGCGGCTGTCAGCGTCCCCCAAGCACCGGCCATCGCGGCCCCAGTCCCCGCCCTCCAGACCCCGCCCGGCAACGCGTCCGAAGCGCTCACCAAGTACCGCGAGCTCGCGACGCAGGCCGAGAAGATCAACGAGGAATACCTCAAGGCCAAGGACGACCTCAGGGATCGGGAAGCCGACCTGCAGAAGGCCGGTACCGATGTCGAGGCCGCCAAGGCCGCGGGCGCGGCCGCCGGTGTCGAGGTCGACAAGTTCCGTGTCGAGGTCGACAAGTTCGCCGGTGCCTCCTTCACCAGTGGTGTCCAGCTCAACAAGGTCTCCGCGCTGCTGTCCGGCGCCTCCACCCAGGAGTTCCTCGAGCGCGCCGCCGCGCTCGACGTGCTGGCCACCGACAAGAACAACGCGCTCAAGGGCCTGACCGGCGCGGTCGACCAGGCCAAGGCCGCCGAGGCCGCCGCCGTCGCGGCGCAGACCGCCTCGCAGACGGCCAGGGACGCGGCAGCCAAGCTCCAGGGCGACATCGAAGCGAAGAAGAAGTCGCTCGACGCCCAGATCGACGAGCTCGAGAAGGCCTACTCGTTCCTGAACCCGTCCGACAAGAACGCGCAGAAGGACGTGGGCGGTGCCAAGCCGAACGTCAAGGCGCCCGGTCCCGCCGCCCAGGCCGCCGTCAACGCGGCGCTGAGCAAGCTCGGCAGCCCGTACGCGTGGGGCAAGACCGGTCCCGGTTCGTTCGACTGCTCTGGCCTGATGGTCTGGGCGTTCCAGCAGGCAGGCATCACGCTGAAGAACCGGTCGAGCGCCGCGATGGCGTCTTCGGAAGGCGTCGCGGTCTCCAGGGACCAGCTCGCCCCCGGTGACATGGTGTTCTTCGGTTCGCCGGTGCACCACGTCGGCATGTACATCGGCGACGGCAAGATGGTCCACGCGCCCACCACGGGTGACGTGGTCAAGATCTCGCCGCTGCAGAGCGGATACGCCGGCGCCCGCCGGGTCACGTAACGAGATGTGCCGAAAAAGAGCCGGGGCCATGCCGCCCCGGCTCTTTTTCATGGGCCGGATAGGTTGACCCCGTGGTGCGCACGCTTCTGCTGACGAACGACTTCCCGCCCCGTCCCGGCGGGATCCAGAACTATCTGCACTCGCTGGCCACCCGGCTGCCCGCGGACGACCTGGTCGTCTACGCGCCGTCGTGGGAGTCGCCGTCGGGGTCGCACGGCGAGTTCGACGCCGAAGCCGCCTTCGAGGTGGTCCGCCACCCGACGTCGCTGATGCTCCCGACGCCCGACGTGCTCAAGCGCGCCAAGGAGATCATGCGCGCGCGTGACTGCGAGGCAGTCTGGTTCGGCGCGGCGGCCCCGCTCGCCCTGCTGGGGCACTCGCTGCGGGACTCCGGCGCGCGCCGGGTCATCGCGTCCACCCACGGCCACGAGGTCGGCTGGTCGATGCTCCCGGCGGCCAGGCAGGCGCTGCGGCGCATCGGCGACACCACGGACGTGCTCACCTACGTCAGCAAGTACACCCGCACCCGCTTCGCCGCCGCGTTCGGCCCGATGGCGGGCCTGGAGATGCTCCCGTCCGGCGTCGACACCGAGCTTTTCCGCCCCGACCCGGCCGCCCGCGCCGAGATCCGCGCCCGCTACGGCCTGCGTGACCGCCCGACTGTGGTCTGCGTGTCCCGCCTGGTGCCCCGCAAGGGTCAGGACCAGCTGATCAGGGCGACGGTCGAGCTCCGCAAGCGCATCCCGGACGTCGCGCTGCTCCTGGTCGGCGGCGGCCCGTACCGCAAGACGCTGACCCGCATGGTCTCCGACCTCGAGCTCACCGGCAACGTCGTGATCACCGGCTCGGTCTCGTGGCCCGAGCTGCCCGCGCACTACAACGCGGGCGACGTCTTCGCGATGCCCGCCCGCACCCGCGGCAAGGGCCTCGACGTCGAAGGCCTCGGCCTCGTCTACCTCGAGGCCTCCGCGACCGGTCTTCCCGTCGTCGCAGGCCGCTCCGGCGGCGCCCCCGAGACGGTCCTCGACGAGGTCACCGGCCACGTCGTCGACGGCCGCGACGTCGAGCAGCTCCACGAGACCTTGGCCGCACTGCTGGCCGACCCCGTCCGCGCCCGCCGCATGGGCCAGGCGGGCCGCGACTGGGTCAGCCAGGCCTGGCGCTGGGAGACCATGGTTTCCCGCCTCACCGGCTTCCTGGACGGCAACCCGGTCGCCGCCATCCGCTGACCGAAACCCCGAAAGGGCCGTTCGTCAGGTCTTGAAGCCCGAAAGCCACTTTCGTCAGATAGGACCTGACGAAAGTGGCTTTCGGGCTTTTACGGGTCCTGGAGGCGGAGGGCGGGGTGGTTGGGGTCGTCGGCGCGGACCACCAGGTCGGCCAGGGAGGCGGGGTCGACTTCGGACTCGTAGCGGGCGAAGGCGGGGAGCGCCCAGTGGTCGGAGGCGGGGAGATGGCGGCGCAGGGCGCCGGGGGAGAGCCAGAGGTGGACCGTGAGGTCGGCGGCCAGCCCGGAGCCGAGGAGCATCTCGCCGTCGAGGAGGACTACCCCGTCCGGGGGCAGGGGGACGCGGGGGAGGCGGGTCGCGCGGTCACGCTCCGTGTCCCAGAGCGCGGGGAGGACCTCACCGCTGCCGCCGGGGCGGAGCGGGTCGAGGACTTCGCGGCGGAGCGCGCCGAAGTCCGTCCAGTCGCGGTAGCGGGACTCGGGATCGGTGCGGCCGTGCTCGAAGCGGAGTGACGCGGGTCGCAAAAAGCCGGAAGACGAGACGCGCAGGGGCGCGCGGCCGTTGAGGCGTAAGGGATCCACGAGTGCGTCGGCCAGCTCGGCCGTTCCGGCCGCTCCGTCGATCAGCACCGCGACGCGGCGGCCGGGAAAGGCCAGCACACGGCGGGTGAGGTCGTCGGCGAGCAGGGGATAGGAGATCGGCTGGTAGCGCACTCCGACGATCCTGCCCGATACCGGTGACAGGGAGCTACTTAACCCGATGGGATGATGGCGGCGTGGATAGTGCACAGACGGTTGAGGTCTCCCAGGCCGTGCCGGGTACGGCGAAGCAGGTGTGGGAGTTCCTGCTCGGCCGCGACGGCAGCGAGATCTGGCTCGGCCCGGGAACGGACCTCGTCAACGACAAGAGCTACGAGACGGCCAACGGCACCGCGGGGCGCGTCCGGAAGATCAAGGACGCGAAGCAGCTGAGCCTGACCTGGCAGCCGAAGGACTGGGACCACGATTCGGACGTTCACGTCATAGTGGGCGAAGGGACACTGAAGTTCCGGCAAGAGGGGCTGATCGACGCAGCGGAGCACGCCGAACAACGGGAATACTGGGAAGGAGTGGTCGAGCGCATCGCCACCGCGCTCGCGGAACGTTGACCTTGGGGGCACCGTGATTCCAGTTCTCGGCGACGACTTCATGCAGGACCCGCACGCCGCGCTCGCGCTGATGCGTGAGGAGGGGCCCGTCCGGCAGGTCGTCACCCCGCGCGGCCTCACCGTCTGGCTGGTCACGCGGTACGCGGACGTGCGGAGCCTGATGTCCGACTCGCGCGTCGGCAAGGACGCGAAGCTCGCGCAGGAGCTGTTCGCGCGCAGCCTCAGTGGCACCGGCGTCGCCGACGCCACCGTGCACGGCTTGAACGCGCACATGCTCAACAGCGACCCGCCGGACCACACGCGCCTGCGCAAGCTGGTCAACAAGGCGTTCACCAGCGGTGTCGTGTCCCGGCTGCGGCCGAGGATCGAGCAGATCACCGACGAGCTGCTCGACGGGATGAGCGGCGAGGTCGACCTGATGAAGGCGCTCGCGTTCCCGCTGCCGATCACGGTCATCTCCGAGCTGCTCGGGGTCGAGCTCGAAGACCGCGACCAGTTCGGCGCCTGGTCGAACGTGCTCGTCTCGCAAAGCGACTCGGAGAAGATCTCCGAGGCCGCCGGCGCGATGGCGAACTTCCTCGTTCAGCTCATCGAGCGCAAGCGCGAGAACCCGACGGACGACCTGATGTCCGCGCTCGTGCACGCCTCCGACGAGGGCGACAGCCTCGGCCCGTTCGAACTCATCGCGATGGCGTTCCTGCTGATGGTCGCGGGCTACGAGACCACGGTGAACCTCATCGGCAACAGCGTCCTCGCGCTGCTGCGCCACCCCGATCAGCTCAAGGCCGTCCGCGCGGATCCGTCGCTGGTGCCGAACATGGTCGAGGAGGTGCTCCGGTTCGACGGCTCGATCAACATCGCCACGCTCCGCTTCGCCAAGGAGCCGATCGAGGTCTCCGGCGTCGAAATCCCGGCGGGCGAGTTCCTGTTCCTTTCGCTGCTGTCCGCGAACCGTGACGCGGAGCGCTTCCCCGACCCCGACGCGTTCGACATCACCCGGCAGACCAACGGCCATCTCGCGTTCGGCCACGGCATCCACTACTGCGTCGGCGCGCCGCTGGCCAGGCTGGAAGGCGAGATCGCGATCGGCAAGCTGCTGCAGCGGTTCGACGGCATCGAGCTGCTCGGCGAGGTCGAGTCGCTGCGGTTCCGCGAAAGCCTGCTCGTGCACGGAGTGGAGAGCCTGCCGGTCCGCCTGTCGTAGTCTGCGAGCGTGACCCCCTCCCGTCGCCCACCACCGCCCTCAACGGAGGCGCTTCGCGCCGCTGCCCATTTCGAACAGCTCTTGGCCCTCGACATCGCCCACGTCTGGCACCCGTACGGACCCATGCCGGGCAAGGTCGAGTCGTTGCTGGTCACCGAGGCCGAGGGCGTGCGGCTCAAGCTCGCGGACGGCCGCGAGCTCGTCGACGGCATGTCGTCGTGGTGGGCGGCCATCCACGGCTACCGCAACCCCGTGCTCGACGCCGCGCTGACGGACCAGATGGCGAAGATGAGCCACGTGATGTTCGGCGGGCTCACCCACGAGCCCGCCATCACGCTCGCCAAGACGCTGGTCGACCTCACCCCGGACGGGCTGGAGCACGTCTTCCTGTGCGACTCCGGCTCGGTCTCGGTCGAGGTCTCGATCAAGATGTGCCTGCAGTACTGGCAATCGATCGGGAAGACGGCCAAGCGCAAGCTGCTCACCTGGCGCGGCGGCTACCACGGCGACACCTTCCACCCGATGAGCGTCTGCGACCCCGACGGCGGCATGCACGCGCTCTGGCGCGGCACGCTGCCCGAACAGCTCTTCGTGCCGGAACCGCCTTCAGGCTTCGACGCCGAGCCTGAGCAGTCCTATGTGGACAACCTGGCCGCGGAAATCGAGCGCCACAAGGACGAACTGGCCGCCGTCATCGTCGAGCCGGTCGTGCAGGGCGCTGGCGGCATGCGCTTCCATCACCCCGGCTACCTCAAGGCGTTGCGGGAAATCACCGCGCAGCACGGAGTTCTGCTCATCTTCGACGAGATCGCCACCGGTTTCGGCCGCTCGGGCGCGATGTTCGCCGCCGAGCACGCGGGCGTCACACCCGACGTGATGTGCCTCGGCAAGGCGCTCACCGGCGGCTACCTGACGATGGCCGCCGCGCTCTGCACGGCCGAGATCGCCGACGGCATCTCACGCGGCGAACTCCCGGTGCTCGCGCACGGCCCGACGTTCATGGGCAACCCGCTCGCGTCCGCCGTCGCCAACGCCTCGCTCGGCATCCTCAAGACCGGCGCCTGGAAGGCCGACGTCGCCCGCATCGAGTCGGGACTCCACAGTGGACTCGCGCAAGCACGGGAACTGCCCGGTGTCAAGGACATCCGGGTGCTCGGCGCGATCGGGGTGATCCAGCTCGACCATCCGGTGGACATGGCGGTCGCCACGGACGTGGTCACGGCCCAGGGCGTGTGGCTTCGCCCGTTCAGGGACTTGATCTACGCGATGCCGCCGTATGTCAGCACGGACGCCGACGTCGAGGCCATCACCCGGGGCATGTGCGCGGTGGCCGCGAAGGCCTGACGTCACACGAAGGGGTGGGCGTAGCGGACTTTTCGCCGGATCTTCGGGATCCTGCGAGCATGATCAACAACACACACGAAGAACACGACACCGGTCCCCCGATTTCGCGAAAGATCCTCGCGAATCTCCGCTATGACCTCCCCGCCTCGATCGTCGTCTTCCTCGTCGCCGTCCCGCTCTCGCTCGGCGTCGCGCTGGCCGCGGGCGCGCCTCTGGTCGCAGGCCTGATCTCCGCGGTCGTCGGCAGCATCGTCGCTTCGCTCTTCGGCGGGTCCGCGCTCCAGGTCAGCGGCCCGTCGGCGGGCGTGACCGTGGTGCTCGCCCAGACCATCACCACCTTCGGCTGGCGCGCGACCTGCGCCATCACCGTCGCCGCCGGGCTGCTGCAGATCCTCTTCGGCCTCGCCAGGATCGCGCGCGCCGCGCTGGCCATCTCACCCGCCATCGTGCACGGCCTGTTCGCCGGCATCGGCGTCATCGTCATGCTGGACCAGCTGCACATCGTGCTCGGCGGCAAGGCGCACGGCAACACGATCGACAACGTGCTCGCGCTGCCCGCCCAGCTCATCGGCCACCACGACGAGGCCGTGCTGATCGGTGTCGTGACGATCGCGACGCTGCTCGCCTGGCCGCATCTGCCCGCCTTCGTCCGCCGAGTGCCCGGTCCGCTGGCCGCGATCACCATCGCCACGGTCCTCGCGAGCACCGCGAAGATGAACGTGAGCCGCATCGACGTCCCCGCCGACCTGCTTTCGCTGCACTTCATGCCGCAGCTGCCCACGAGCGGCCTGTTCCCGGCCGCCTTCGCCGCGTTGACCATCGCGCTCATCGCGAGCCTGGAGAGCCTGCTGTCCGCGGTTGCCATCGACAAGCGCCGCCCCGGGCCGCGCACGGACCTCAACCGGGAGCTGATCGGCCAGGGCATGGCCAACGTGGCCTCCGGCTCGCTCGGCGGTTTCCCGGTCACGGGCGTCGTCGTGCGCAGCATGACCAACGTCGAAGCGGGCGCCCGCACGCGCATGTCCGCGCTGCTGCACAGCGGCTGGATCCTGCTGTTCGTGCTGCCGCTCGCCGGGCTGTTGCGCGACATCCCGCTCGCCGCGCTGGCGGGCCTGCTCGTCTACGTCGGCGCGAAACTGGTCAACCCGGCCGAATTCCGCGAGGTGGTCCGGCACGGCGACCTGGCCGTCTACCTGGTGACGCTGGCCGGAGCCGTCGGCGTCAACCTGCTGACCGGTGTCGCGCTCGGCATCGCGCTGTCGCTGGCGATGATGCTGCGCCGGACGATCTGGTCGGGCGTGCACGTCGAGCGCGACGGCGGCCAGTGGCGCGTCGTGATCGAAGGCGCGCTGACGTTCCTTTCCGTGCCACGGCTGACCAAGGTGCTCGCCACCATCCCGCCGGACGCCCCGGTGACGCTCGAGCTGCTGGTGGACTACCTCGACCACGCCGCGTTCGACTGCCTGTTCAGCTGGCAGGCCGCGCGCGACGGCGTGGTGACCGTCGACGAGATCGGGCATCCGTGGTTCGAACGCGGCCGCTCCGGCACGCCGATCGTGCGTGGCGACCTAGTCGGCAAGGCCGTGCCGCGCTGGCTCGCGCCCTGGTCGGAATGGCAGGCCGACCACGGCGTGCCCGAGCAGCGCACCGGCCCGCATTCGACGAAGGCCTTGTGCCGCGGCGCCGCGGAGTTCCAAAGACGTGCGGCGCCGGTGCTGCGGGACGAGTTCGGCAAGCTCGCGCACGGGCAGCATCCGCACACGCTGTTCCTGACCTGCGGCGACTCGCGGATCGTGCCGAACCTGATCACCACGAGCGGGCCGGGTGACCTGTTCACCGTCCGGAACATCGGGAACCTGGTGCCCACCGAAGGCAGCGACTCGGTCGGCGCGGCCATCGAATACGGCGTCGGCGTGCTCCACGTGCGCGAGATCGTCGTCTGCGGGCATTCCAGCTGCGGCGCGATGAAGGCGCTGCTCGGCGGCGCGCCGGGCGGCATGCTCGGCAACTGGCTGCGCCACGGCGCGGCGAGCCTGCGCCGCCGCGCGACGCACGGGCCGCTGCTGCTCGACGGGCGGCGCCCGGACACCGAGGGCGACCAGCTCGCGCTGCACAACGTGGTCCAGCAGCTGGAGCACCTGCGCGCGCATCCGGTGGTCGCCGAGGCCGAGGCGCGCGGCGAGCTGCATCTGACCGGGATGTACTTCGACGTCGGCGCCGCGCAGGTGTTCCTGTTCGACCGCGGCGCCGAGGCGTTCGTGCCCGCCCAAGCCGTCACCACGACGGCTTGAGACGGGACTGCTAAGTTTCCCGGACGTGAGCATGCTGGTGATGACCGGAACCGGAACCGGAGTCGGCAAGACCGTGGCCACGGCCGCCGTGGCGGCGCTGGCCGTCGAGGCCGGGCAGAAGGTCGCGGTGCTGAAGCCCGCGCAGACGGGATTACAGCCGGGTGAGCCCGGCGACGTCGACGACGTGCTGAGACTCGCCGGTCCGGTCACCACCAGGGAACTGGTCCGCTTCCCCGACCCGCTGTCGCCGGAGGCGGCCGCGCGGCGCAGCGGGATCGAGCCGGTCGGGCCCGCCGAGATCAGCAAGGCGGCCAGCGAGCTCGACGAGACCCATGACCTGGTGCTCATCGAAGGCGCCGGTGGCCTGCTGGTCCGCTTCGACTCCTACGGCAGCACCCTCGCGGACGTCGCGTGGTCGCTCGGCGCGGTGGTCGTGATGGTCGCCGAGGCCGGTCTCGGCACGCTGAACGCCACCGCGCTCACGGCCGAGGTCGCCACGAAACGCGGGCTGAACCTGGCCGGGGTCATCATCGGCTCCTGGCCGTCCGAGCCCGATCTGGCCGCTTTGTCCAATCTCGAGGACCTGCCGACCGCGGCGCGCGGGCCGCTGCTCGGCGCGCTGGCGGCGGGCGCGGGCACGGCGACGCGAAGCGAGTTCCTGGACTATGCCCGGAATGGCTTGTCACCGTGGTTCGGCGGGGAGTTCGATCCGGAGTGTTTCGCCGGGAGCGCGTCCGCCCAGAAGTGACTTGCGTCGCTGGTTCCACACGGGATCGTCGTGCACCATGCTGTCTGTAAAGCGAGGACCGGCCACCGCCGTTCGACTAGGAGAGCTCTGTGACTTCAGCCCCTGAGAAGACCGTCCTCGATGTCGCGCGTGAGCAGGTGCTCGAGCGTGGTGTCGGCCTCTCGCAGGAGCAGATCCTCGAAGTGCTGCGGCTCGGCGACGACCAGCTGACCGACCTGCTGGAGCTGGCGCACGAGGTCCGGATGCGCTGGTGCGGGCCCGAGGTCGAGGTCGAGGGCATCATCAGCCTCAAGACCGGCGGCTGCCCGGAGGACTGCCACTTCTGCTCGCAGTCCGGCCGGTTCCCGACCCCGGTGCGCTCGGCGTGGCTGGACATCCCCGGCCTGGTCAAGGCCGCGCGGCAGACCAGGGACACCGGCGCGACCGAGTTCTGCATCGTCGCGGCCGTGCGCGGGCCGGACAAGCGGCTGCTCGGGCAGGTGCGCGAGGGCATCAAGGCCATCCGCGAGGACGGCAACGACATCCAGATCGCCTGCTCGCTGGGCATGCTCACGCAGGAGCAGGTCGACGAGCTGGTCGAGATGGGCGTGCACCGCTACAACCACAACCTGGAGACGGCGAAGTCGCACTTCGCGAACGTCGTCACCACGCACACGTGGGACGAGCGCTGGGAGACGCTGCGGATGATCCGCGAGGCGGGCATGGAGGTCTGCTGCGGCGGCATCATCGGCATGGGCGAGACCGTCGAGCAGCGCGCCGAGTTCGCCGCGCAGCTCGCCGAGCTGAACCCCGACGAGTGCACGATGAACTTCCTGATCCCGCAGCCCGGCACCCCGTACGAGAACTACGAGGTGGTCGAGGGCAAGGACGCGCTGCGCACGGTCGCCGCGTTCCGGCTCGCCATGCCGCGCCCGCTGATCCGGTTCTCCGGCGGCCGTGAGCTGACCTTCGGCGACCTCGGCACCAAGCAGGGCATGCTCGGCGGCATCAACGCGATCATCGTCGGCAACTACCTGACGAACCTCGGCCGCTCCGCCGACCAGGACCTGGAGATGCTGGAGGAGCTGAACATGCCGGTGAAGGCGATCAGTGACGTCCTCTGAGCCGTTCTGTGTCCATTGTGGACAATCGGGGCCGCCGCACCCCGGCTGCTCGACCCCGCGCAACGCGCTGGAGCCGCCCCGCTTCTGCGCGCAGTGCGCGCGGCGCATGGTCGTGCAGATAACGCCGGTCGGCTGGACCGCGCGGTGCAGCCGACACGGCGAGCTGGCCAGTAGCTGAACTTCACGCCCGACCGGTTACTCTCGGTGGGTAAAGCCGAGTGGAGGGAGGCCGGGCGTGGCCGAATCGTCCGTGGGCGCACACCGGTCTTCGCAGCTGAATGACCCGTGGTCGGTGCCGCCGGTGTACCGGATACCGCTGGAGCGGCCCAAGGTGCGGGTCAAGGCCGACATCCTGCCCGCCATCAGCCTGGCGGGCACGTCGACACTGCTGGCGTTCCCGCTGGTCTATCTGTGGTCGTTGCTGGCGCCGGCACAGCGTTTCCGGGTTTACGAAGCCGGGCTGGCCCCGCTCGACCTGGAAAGCTGGCACCGGTTCGACTCGCTCGCGATCTTCGGTTTCCTTTCGGTCGGCGTCGGCGTGCTCATCGCGGCCGTCGCCTGGCTGATGCGCGAACGGCGCGGCCCGGTGATGCTCGTGGCCGCGGCACTCGGCGCGCTCGGCGCCTCGGCGGTCGGCGTGCTGTCGAAGGGCATGTTCCTGGGCAAGTACGACATCGCGAAGCCGCCCTCGGTCGGCGATGTCATCGTGGCGGCGCCGACGCTCGACACGTGGTGGGTGATCATCGCGGCGCCGACGGCCGCGGTCGTCGTCTACGGGATTTGCGCTGCCTGGAATGGCCTGGATGATCTAGGGCGCCGATTGGGGTAAATACCCTGATACCCCCCTTGTCGTTTTCGCCTACTGTGGGTTGAAAGCCGAAGGGGGCAACCGAGTGCCAGAAGACATTGAAGTTTCACGGTCCAATGCCGTGCGTTTCCCGGGGATCAGCCCGAGGGCCTATGAGCATCCGGTCGACAGGGGCGCGCTCGCCACACTGCGCGCGGTCCCCGGATTCGCCCAGGTGGTCAAGACGATCTCGGGGTTCTACAGCGAGCGTGGTGAGCGCCTGATGGCGCTCGCGTCGGCGATCCGCGTAGGCCCGACGCAGTATCCGGAATTGGACAGACTGCGCCACGAATGCGCCGAGACGCTGGACATCTCGCCGGTGCCCAACGTGTTCGTCGAGCGCAATCCCGCGGTCAACGCGATGGCGATCGGCATGGACGAGCCGTTCATCGTGATCACCACCGGCGCGCTCGAGGTGATGGACACCGAGTCGCTGCGCTTCGTCATCGGGCACGAGATGGGCCACGTGCTCTCCGGGCACGCGGTGTACCGGACGATCCTGATCCGGCTGATCAGCCTGCAGATGTCGATGTCGTGGACCCCGGTCAGCGCGCTCGGCATGCGCGCGATCATCGCGGCGCTGCGCGAGTGGTTCCGCAAGGCCGAGCTGTCCTGCGACCGCGCGGGCCTGCTCTGCAGCCAGGACCCGGCCGCCGTGCTCCGCGCCCAGATCCTGGTCGCCGGCGGCATCGACCCGGCCCAGGTCGACATCCCCGCGTTCCTGCAGCAGGCGCAGGAGTACGCGTCGGTCGACGACATCCGCGACTCCTACCTCAAGCTGCGCTACGTCGAGGGCATGTCGCACCCGCTCGCCGTCGTCCGCGCGGCCCAGCTGCAGAAGTGGGCGGCCTCGGAGGAGTACCGGGCGATACTGGCCGGTGACTATGCCCGCCGCGACGACGACACCCCGACCTCGACCTGGACCGACGACATCAAGTCGGCGGCCAAGTCGTACAAGGACTCGTGGAGCGAGTCGACCGACCCGCTGACCAAGGTGTTCAGCGACGTCGGCGAGGCCGTCTCCGGCGCGGCCACCAAGGTCTGGAGCAAGTTCGGCAACAACGGCGGGACGAACGGCGGCTCGCAGGAGCCCCCGGCCTCCTCCTGAGCTGCGTCATGAACGCCTCGTTCACAACGACCAAGGTTGTGAACGAGGCGTTCACAACGTCCGGGGGTCCCCTAGGGGTCAGTTCAGGGTCGAGGGGCCGGTGAGGTCCGCGAACTCCGACATGGGGGCGGGGACCGCACGCAGGGTCGAGAGGAAGCCCGCCTCGCGCGTCAGCAGGCGGCACAGCATGCGCAGGCGGCGCAACGGCTGGGTTTCCTCGAGCAGGCGCTGGCGGTCGGCCAGCGGGAGCAGGCAGTCGGCGGCCAGCAGGTAGGCGAGGTCCTGCGCCGGGGTGTCCGGCGGCGGGACGTGCCAGTCGTCGCTTTCCCACGCCGAGTCGCAGTAGCGCTGGTGAGCCGCGCGCGCGACGGTGGAGAGGCGGTCGGCCACGTCCGTGCTGCCCGCTGGGAGCGGCTCGTCGGGAAGCCATTCGACCGTGCCTACGAGGTAGGGCGCCGAGGTCGTGTCGACCTCCAGCAGGCGGAACCGGCGCCTGCCGGTGGTGACCACGTCGAACCGGCCGTCGGGGAGGCGCTTCGCCTCGCGGAGCTGGGCGGTGCAGCCCACCGCGTGCAGGTGGTCCACCGACTCGATTTCGCGCACCAGCGCGGCTTTGATCGCGATGACGCCGAACTCCTGGCTCGGCACGGTGCCGGTGACCAGGTCCACGGTCAGCTGCCGGTACCGGGGTTCGAAGATGTGCAGCGGCAGGTGCACACCCGGCAGCAGCACGGTTTGCAGTGGGAACAACGGCAAAGTCGTCGTCGCACGTCCACCCACCGGATTCGCCACGACTCACACGGTACGGGGAACCCGCCCACCGCGCAGCGTGATCAACCGTGCTGCGGCGGCTTGAAGACCGCGAACGGGTCCGTGATCTGCATGCCGTCCCCCGCAAAGGAAAAAAGCGCGGCGGGACGGCCGCCGCTGCGCCCGGACGGCGCGGTGTTCCCGGTCGGCACCAGCAGGCCGCGCCGCGCCAGCACGCGTTGCAGGTTGGTGGCCGAGACGCGGTAGCCGAGCGCGGCCGAATAGAGCGATCGCAAGGCGGAGACGCTGAATTCTTCAGGAGCCAGTGCGAAACCGAGGTTTGTGTAGCACAACTTCGAGCGCAGCCGGTCGCGGGCGCGCAGCACGATCGACTCGTGGTCGAAGGCCGTGCGGGGGAGCGAGGCGACGTCGTGCCACCGCGTGTCCTCGGGGATCACCGGGTCGACGTCGGAGGGGACGAGGCCGAGGAACGCCGTCGCGACCACCCGCGGGCCGGGCACTCGATCAGGTGAGCTGAACACCGCCAGTTGCTCTACGTGTTTGAGCTGGCGCACGTCGACCTTCTCCGCCAGCTGCCGCCGGATGGACGTTTCGACGTCTTCGTCCGGCCGCAGCCGCCCGCCCGGCAACGACCAGCGTCCGAGGTGCGGATCGAGGGCGCGACGCCACAACAGCACCCGCAGTGTGTCCGATCGCACTTGAAGTACTGCCCCCAAGACCTCGTGTGCCAGGGGGGCGCTGCTGTTAATATGGCTTCGCACGGTTTTCGATTATAAGGCGAAAACCGGTGAGTGGTCCAGGGAGGGTCACATGACCGGAACGATCACGCTGGAGACGCCGGAAGGGCTCACGCCTTACGGTGGCGTCGAGGCGAACGCCGCTTGGGCCGAGGAGGTTCGGGCACTCGCCCGCAAGCGCGACGCGGTGCTGCTGGCGCACAACTACCAGATCCCGGAGATCCAGGACATCGCCGACTTCACCGGTGATTCGCTGGCGCTGAGCCGGATCGCGGCGAGCAGCGACGCGTCCACCATCGTCTTCTGTGGCGTCCACTTCATGGCCGAGACCGCGAAGATCCTGGCGCCGCACAAGACCGTGCTGATCCCGGACGCGCGGGCGGGCTGCTCGCTGGCTGACTCGATCACCGGCGCCCAGCTGCGCGAGTGGAAGGCGCAGCACCCCGGCGCGGTCGTGGTGTCCTATGTGAACACGACCGCCGAGGTCAAGGCCGAGACCGACATCTGCTGCACCTCGTCGAACGCGGTGGACGTGGTCCGGTCCATTCCCGCTGACCAGGAAGTTCTCTTTTGTCCCGACCAGTTCCTCGGCGCGCACGTCAAGCGGGAGACCGGCCGGGACAACATCCACATCTGGGCGGGCGAGTGCCACGTACACGCCGGGATCAACGGTCCCGAGCTGGCCGAGCGGGCCGCCGCGAACCCCGATGCGGACCTGTTCATCCACCCGGAATGCGGCTGCGCGACCTCGGCGCTCTACCTCGCGGGCGAGGGCACGGTGGCGCCGGCGCGGGTCAAGATCCTGTCCACAGGGGACATGGTGACCGCCGCGCGCGACACCAAGGCGTCGACCGTGCTGGTCGCCACCGAGATCGGCATGATCCACCAGCTGCGCAAGGCCGCGCCGGAGATCGACTTCCGCGCGGTGAACGAGCGGGCCTCGTGCCGGTACATGAAGATGATCACGCCGGCGGCGCTGCTGCGGTCGCTGCGCGAGGGCGCCGACGAGGTCCATGTCGACCTTGAAACGGCCGCCCGCGCGAAGGCTTCGGTGCAGCGGATGATCGAGATCGGCAAGCCTGGCGGCGGTGAATGATGGACGGGGTTAGCGACCATCAGGCGAAAACCCGCCCCGCGTGGGAGGCCCGCGCCGATCTCGTGGTGATCGGCAGCGGGGTCGCCGGGCTCACCGCAGCACTGCGCGCCCAGGAACTCGGGTTGCACGTCCTGGTCATCACGAAAGCCGCTGTCGAGGATGGCAACACCCGCTGGGCGCAGGGCGGGGTCGCCGTCGTGCTCGACGGTGAGCACGACGAAGGCGACTCGGTCGCCCAGCACGCGGAGGACACGCTCGTCGCGGGCGGCGGGCTGTGCGACGAAGACGCGGTCCGCGAGATCCTGGCGGGCGGACCGGCCGCGGTGGCCAGGCTTCGCGCTTCCGGTGCGACCTTCGACCCGGCGGCCTCGCGGCCAGGGCTCGCGCGGACCCGCGAAGGCGGGCACAGCGCGTTCCGCGTGATCCACGCGGGCGGCGACGCCACGGGCGCCGAGGTCGAACGGACACTGGTCGCGCAGGCGGGCGGCCGCCGGGTGCCGGTGCTCGAAGGGCACATCGCGGTCGACGCGCTGCGCACGCCGCTCGGCGAGGTCGCGGGTGTGACCGTGCTCGACCGCGCGGGCACGCCCGGCGTCGTCCGCGCGGCGGCGGTGCTGCTGGCGAGCGGGGGCATCGGCCAGCTGTACCAGGCGACGTCGAACCCCGAGATCGCCACCGGTGACGGCCTCGCGCTCGCGTTGCGCGCGGGCGCGCACGTCGCTGACCTCGAGTTCGTGCAGTTCCACCCGACGGTGCTGTACACGCCGGGCGCGCGCGGGCGCTGCCCGCTGGTGACCGAGGCCGTCCGCGGCGAGGGCGCCACCCTGCTCGACGGCGCGGGCGCGCCGGTCATGCAGGGCGTTCACCCGCTCGGCGACCTGGCGCCGCGCGATGTCGTGTCGGCGGCCATCACCCGCCGGATGACGCTCGCGCCCGGCGGCGTCGACGATCACGTTTTCCTGGACGCCACCGGTGTTTCCGGGTTCGCCGCCCGGTTCCCGACGGTGTACGCCGCGTCGATGGCCGCGGGGTTCGACCCGACGCGGGAGCCCATCCCGGTCACGCCCGCCGCGCATTTCGCGTGCGGTGGCGTGGTGGCCACAGTGGACGGACGCACCAGCGTGCGCGGGCTGTACGCGGCGGGCGAGGTCGCCAGGACGGGGCTGCACGGCGCGAACCGCTTGGCGTCCAACAGTTTGCTCGAAGGCCTCGTCGTCGGCGAACGCGTCGCGCACGCGGTCGCGGCCGACCTCGCGGCCGGTCTGCTGCCCGACCCGAAGCACGGCAGGCTGCCGGAAACCGTGCTCGCGCCGATCGCCGACCGCGACTCGCTGCAGCGCGTGATGAGCCGCTACGGCGCCATCGGCCGTGACGCCGAAGGGCTCGCGGTGATCAGCTCGGTGCTCGATTTGTCGACAGTGGACAGTCTGCTGTGGACGCACCGGGCCGTGGAAGACGCCGCGCTGACGCTCGTCGCGCAGGCGCTCGTCACGGCGGCCGCCCGGCGCACCGAGTCGCGTGGGTGCCATGTGCGCACGGATTTCCCCGAACGTGACGACTTCGGCTGGCTGCGCAGCCAGTTGATCCGGCTCAGCCCTTCCGGGCAGCCGGTGCTCGCAGATCCGGTCTTGACGGAAGGAGCGGCATGATCCACGAATTTTCCAGCCTGGCCAAGGCGGAACTGATCCACACTGGCCTTGACGTCGAAGATGTCCGCCGCGTGGTGGAGACCGCGCTCGGCGAAGACCTGCGCTACGGCCCCGACGCGACGACGGAGTCCACCGTGGCCGCCGACGCCGTCGCGGTCGCGGAACTCACCCCGCGCGTGACCGGCGTCGTCTCGGGCCTCCCCGTCGCGCTGGCGGTCTTCGACGCCGTCCTCGGCGACGGCTACGAAGTGCTCGGCCGCCGCGACGACGGCAGTCGCCTGGTCGCGGGCGAGCCCGCGCTCGTCGTGCGCGGTCCGGTGCGCGGCCTGCTGACCGCGGAGCGCACGGCGTTGAACCTGCTCTGCCACCTGTCCGGCATCGCGACGACGACGGCGGCCTGGGTGTCCGCAGTCGATGGCACCGGCTGCGCGATCCGCGACTCGCGCAAGACGCTGCCCGGCCTGCGGCTGCTGGAGAAGTACGCGGTCCGGTGCGGCGGCGGCGTCAACCACCGGCTCGGTCTCGGTGACGCGGTCCTGATCAAGGACAACCACGTGGTCGCGGCCGGCTCGGTCACGGCGGCGCTGGAAGCCGCGCGCCGTCACGCGCCGACGCTCGCCTGCGAGATCGAGGTCGACACGCTCGTCCAGCTCGACGAGGCCTTGGCGGCGGGCGCCGACGAGGTCCTCTTGGACAACTTCACCCCCGAGGACTGCGCCCGCGCGGTGGCGCGCCGCGACGAGGTCTCCCCGAAGACCCGCCTCGAATCCTCGGGCGGCCTGAGGCTGGCGAACGCCCGCGCCTACGCGGACACCGGCGTCGACTACCTCTCCGTAGGCTCCTTGACCCACTCGGCCGCCGCCCTCGACCTCGGCATGGACCTCCGCTAGACCTAGCCCGAAAGGGGCGTTCGTCAGGTGTGATAGCCCGAAAGCCACTTTCGTCAGATGCGATCTGACGAAAGTGGCTTTCGGGCTTCTGGATCTGACGAACGCCCCTTTCGGGGTTTGGGGGTGCACCTGGTTGGTGGTTGTCCAACCGGGCGGTTCTTGCTAGAAGTACCAGGCTGGCGAGAAGGGGCTTGGGATGGCGTCGGTCGGGGAACGGCGTAGCGCCTTTTTGCCTGCCTTGCTGAGGAAGGGTGCGCCCGTGCTCGCGGGGACTCCGCGTGAGCTGCCGCCGGAGATCGACGATCCGGCCATGGTGCCCGGTGCGCAGCGGATACGGGCGCTCGCCGCGACCGATGCCGTCGCGCCGCGGAATTCGCTGATGGCGCGGGCGACGACGTACGCCGTGCTGCTCCCTTTGGCGTATCGGATCGTGCTGCTTCCCGCGACCGCGCTGTGGCTTGTGGTCGCGCAAGGGTTCGGGAACGCCTGGGCCGCGTGCCTGGTGGCGGTGCTCGGGTTCGCGGGCAGTCTCGGCGCGACCGTGTGGGTGCTCAAGGTGCCCGATCGGCGGGGCACGATCCGGCGGGTGCTGCTGTGGTCGGATGCCGGGTTCGCCGTCGCCGCCGGCCTCGTGGTCGGTCAGGTCAACGCGAACGCGACCTCGGTGCCGTGGGTGTACTTCACCGGCACCGTCGCGTTGTGGACGGTCGCGCGGGGTGTGCCGTCGGGGCTCGTGCTCACCGCGCTCGGGATTCCCTTGCAGTACTTGATGGGCGCCGACCTCGCGGGTGTGGTCGGCGGGACGGGGATGCTGCTCGCCGCCGTCGCGACCGCCGTCGGGGTGCTGGTGCTCGTCGGGCTGGGGACACGGCTCGCGCTGGCGATCGGGATCCGGCAGGGGCGGACGGCCGAACGGGCGCGCGGGGACCGGACGTTGCACGACACCGTCTTGCAGTCGCTGGAAGTCATGGCGATGGAGTCGCCGGAGGACGAGACCGATCCGCGGGAACAGCTTCGCAAGCTGCGCGACGCCGCGCGGGCGCAGGCCAACCAGGTGCGGCGCGGGCTCGCGTATGACGAGGACGGCTCGCCTGCCGGGCTGGGTGCCGAATTGGCCGGGCTGGCCACGGAAATGGCGCGTGACGGGTTGCGTGCGCAGCTGGTGGTGGCCGATATCCCCGATGACATTTTGCCGGATGTGCGATTGGTGGCGGTTCGGGATGCCGTGCGGGAAGCTTTACGCAATACGATAAAGCACGCGGGCACCGGATCGGTCGTGGTGCGCATGGAGGAGAGGGACGGTGGCATCGCGGTGATCACGCGCGATCACGGAGTCGGCTACGACGAGGGCAAGCGCCCCGCGGGCTTCGGCGTCAGCAATTCCATGCGGGCCAGGCTCGCCGAAGTGGGCGGACGGTGTCACATCGAATCCTGGCCGGGACGCGGCACGCGCGTCACGCTGTGGGTGCCGCGGTGAAGCGGATCCTCGCGGTGACCGGGGTTTGCGCCGCGCTCACCACCCTCACCCCGCTCGCGCACGCGCAGCAGAACTCGCAATGCGCGAATCCCAGTGGACGGTACGCCGGCGGTGTGCCATGGGGGCAGAAACTGGTCGACCCGGCCAAGATCTGGCCGCTGACCACGGGAACCGGGCAGACGGTCGCGGTGCTCGCGCCCGGTGTCGACGGGGACAACGGCCAGTTCGGGCCCGGCCAGATCCTCGGCAACGCCGACGCCGACTGTGATGGCCGCGGCACCGTCGCGGCCGGGATCGTCGGCGCGCAGAAGAGCTCGGCGACCACGTTCACCGGGATCGCGCCCGGCGTGAAACTGTTGCCGGTCAAGGCGGATCCGGCGAACCTCGCCGCCGCCATCGACACGGCCGCGCAGGCCAAGGCCGGGGTCATCCTGGTCGCGGTGCCGTCGCCTGTGGACAGCCCCGCGCTGACCGCCGCCGTGGCCGGCGCGAAGGAACGCGGCTCGGTGGTTATCGCGCCCGCCGGCGCGACGCAGCAGGGCGCCCGGTCGTATCCGGCGGCGACGCCGGGTGTGCTCGCGGTCGGTTCGGTGAACCAGGCGGGCGAGCCGGTGCAGCAGGAATCCGGTGACTACATCAGGATTTCCGCGCCGGGAGCCGATTTGGTGAGCACCTCGGCCGACGCGAACGGCCAGGTCGCGCACCGTTATCTGATCAGTGACCCGAGCCTGGCCGCCGCCTACGTGGCTGGCGCCGCCGCGCTCGTGCGGGCGTATCACCCGTCACTGACGCCGGACCAGGTCGTCACGCGGCTGCTGCTCACCGCCAACCGCCCGGCCAGTGGCGCCCAGGATCCCAAGCGCGGCTGGGGCATGCTCGACGCCTACGCCGCGGTGTCCGCGCAGATCCCGGCGGACGCCACACCGCCTGGCGCGCAAGGGAAATCCGCCGGTTCGGCGGGCTCGATCATTCCGGCGCAGGCGGCTCGTCGTCCCGAGTCGGACACCTTCTCCGGGGTCATCGCGGTCGGCGGGGTCGGCGCCGCGGTGGTGGCCGGGATCGCGGTCGCGGCCGTCCGAAGTGGACGCAAGCGTGGCTGGCGGCCCGGCCGTTTCAAGGCTTAGAGGTCGTGAGTGTCGCGGCCGGGGTGGCTGTGGTGGAAATGCGTCGTTGAACGCCTCAAAACCCACACAGTCAACCCGCTTGTCCAGTGGCTGGGGGTCGTTCGGGATGGGTTGAGTGCCGTTTGCGGCGTTGGACGACGCATACCGCACTCACCTAGGCGCTAGGGCCCAGGTATGAGGGGGCCTTCATCCACGCTCGGCGTGGGTGAGGGCCTCCCTCACTCGAGCCGGGTGGGTGAGGGAGGCCCTCACCCGCATATGCGGTCGAACCAGGCCCTCACTCCACGGATCCGAGCGAACTAGGCCCTCACCAAGCTGGACCACACCCCTGACCCTGGCGAGGCAGCCGAGAAAGGGTCGTGAGTGTTTTCGCCGGTTAGAACCGGCCGTATCACTCACGACCCCCAGGGCACGCGTACCCGGGAAGGACGACACGCGGCCGCTGGGGTCGGCGGCGTGTCGTCCATCGGGGTACGCGTGCCTTGGGCGTCAGAACGCCGCTACGCAGCGGGTGGAGCCCATGATGGCGACGTCGCCGCCCTTGCGGCCGACGTGCACGGTGAGGTGCGCGCCGTCCCGGCTGAACTGGGCGACCAGTTCGCGGGCCGTGCTGCGGTCCTTGACCTGCCAGCCCGCCCGCTGCAGTGACGGGACGACCACGTTGGTGAGCCGTTTGTCCGGCTCCGCCGGCGAATCCAGATGCACCCCGTACTGCCAGCTGAGCAGCTTGCCTGGCTGGTTCGGGTCGCAGTCGATGTCCCCGTTCACCGTCTGGGTCGCGCCCGGACCGAACGCGCTCGCCATGCCGTCGATGACCTTGCACAGGTCGGCGGCCAGCCGGTCGAGTTCCGTCTTTTCGATGATGATCATGTGCCCCTCGCCTTTCCGGCGAAAACGGCCCGGCGACCTCACGGTCACCGGGCCACCTCCCTCGATACTGTCCTAAAAGGACCTAACGCCCCTCTGTGTCCTCACCGATCACCGACGGCGCGATGGGCGCCGACTGGCCCCACACGTCCTCGGTTTCCACCAGCCACGGCGGAATCCGCCGCCCGGAGCCCATGTCGTTCCCGGCTCCGGTCATCGGCATCATCGGCATCATCGGCATCATGCCCTTGCCCGCCGCGGCGGCCGCCCCGCCCGCGGCACCGCCCGCGATGGAGCCCAGCGTGTTCCCGACGTCGGGTGACCCGGCCAGCCCGGAATGCGCGGCGGGCATCGCACCCGTCGCCGCGCCGCCGAGCGAACCGGCGTCGATGCCACCGCCGCCGCCGCCGAAGGCGCCCACGCCACCCAGGTTCGGCGCTTCACCGCCGCCGAGTCCGGACGCGCCTCCACCCAGCTTGGCACCCTCGGAATCCTTGTCCTCGTCGGGGTTCTTGCCGGTCGCCCAGCCGGGGACCTTCGGCATGATCGAGCCGAAGCGGCCGAAAGCCGCCGCCGAGGCGGCGGCCAGTCCCGCGGTGAACATGTCGCCGAAGAGCGGGTTGCTCCGCGGCGTGGTGCCCGGCGGCACCAGGTTCGTGCCCTCGCCCGGCAGGATGTGCGGCTGGCCTGGATCGACGACCGTGCCGACCGGCGCGATGCCGGGCATGCCGTTGCCGATCGGGCCCGAGGTGCCGGTGGACGTGCCACCGCCGACGACACCGGGCGGCGGGGTCGCCGCGTTCGGGGACGCCGGGATCGAGTCCTCGGCCGAGGTGTACTCGCCCGCCAGGTTGGTCATCACCAGGATGGCCTTGCTGTGCGCCGCGCTGGCCGCGCTGGCGGCCGCCTGCTGCGCCTCGACGACCGCGATCGCCTGCTGCCGCTGCTGCGCGATGGCGGACACCGTCTCCGGCGGCGCGTTCGGCGGCAGCATCACCGGCGTCGTCGCCAGCGCGACCTGCGCCGGCGGGACGTCGGGGACGTTGACCGGCGGCGGCATCTCGGCCTTCGCCTTGACGAGCGCGTCGGCCGCGTCCTCGAGCAGGTGCTCCATGGCGGCGGCCGTCTGGCCGACCTTCTTGATGCCGCCGACCAGGTCGGTGATCATCGTCTTGTACTTGTCGGCCGCGCCGCCCGACCAGTTGTCGTCGAAGTCGTCGAGCTCGCGGCACAGGCTGTCGCCCGATTCGTAGAGCCCGATGGCCGTCGACTTCCACTTCTCGGCCGCGGCCCGCGCGGTGTGCGGGTCACCGGCCTGCAGCATGGCGTAGAGCTGCTGGTGGGTGTACGCCGCGAAGTTGGTGTGTGCCGTGTTTCCCTTGGTCATCCGTGCGTTCCCCCTGAACTGGTGCCGCCGCCGAGCAGGCCGCCGACCACGCCGGTCACCGCGTTGACCGTGCCGCCGACCACGTTCGTGACCGCGCCGGTCACCTGCGTGACGACCCCGTCGTGGCCGGAGGTGTGCAGATCGCCCGCGACGGACTGGTCGGCCTGCTCGTAGCCGTCCGCGACGGTCGTGGTGACGTCGGTGGCGAACCCGATCGCGCCCTTGACCTGATCGAGCAGGCCTTGCATTTCGAGCACCGCGGCCTTGTGCGCGTCGGCGAGCGAACCCGCCTCGCCGAATTCGCCGAACAGCAGGGGGTGGTCGCCCAGTGTCAGCAGGAAGTCGTTCGGCTTCGCCATGGCATGGATCTGGTTCTCCAGCTCACGGACGAAATCGTTCAACGATTCAAGATGAACGTAGTACGACTGGTCGTGCATCTCTTCGACCCGTTCCTCCGTTTAGGACGGACAAAAGCCGGTTGGCCGGCGTGAGCGGGGGGCGTCTCACACCGGCCAAACGACGTCTATGGACGGAAAACTCAGGCGAAGTAGCCCTGGTTCCGATTCTCGAGCGAAGCCTGCAGGTCGTGCGCCTCGCTGACCTTGCCGCCGAACTGCGCGATGATCGCGATGATGTCGGCGGTGGCCTGGCGAAGCCGGGTCTCCGAGCCCTCGGCCGCGGTACCGGCGGAGCTGCCGGACGCGTACCAGCTGGCCTTCAGCGGCTGCAGGTTGCTCTGCAGCTGCTCGAGCTGGGTGGTGAGCGCCTTGGCCTTGGCGGCCAGCGAAGCCGAGCTGTGCTGCAGCGCGGCGAAGTTGATTTCTACGACATCGGCCATGACTGTGGAGTCCTCTCTGAGCTAGTTCGCGCCCGACAGGCGGCCGAGCACGGAACCGCCGGCGTCGGAGGCGGTGGCGGCCACGTTGCGCAGCTGCGAGGACACGTCCGCGTCACCGGAGCCGTAGTTGTGGAAGCTCTGGTTCACCAGGCTGGACATGGTGTCGAGCTCGCGGACGGCGGCGGCCATCTTCTCCTGCAACCGGCGCTGCAGGTCCCAGAACGCGACGGCCTGGTCACCCTTGTAGTTGCGCAGCGTCTCGGTCAGCTCGGACTCCAAGCTGGCCATCGTCGTCTTGGCGCTCGACGCGGTCTCCTCGAAACCTTGGACCGCGCGCGTCATAGCAGCCGCATCCGCCTGGAATCCCGGACTACTCATCGACGGGCCACCTCCTCTCAGTCGATGGAAAGCGCAGTAGAGCGCTCGTTGTGAATGTCACGCTAGAAAAGGCGGGGTCATGGTCAAACGGCACAACTGCCGGGAGCGGTGACGGCACTATTACCCACGTGCGGCGGGGTGGGGGAAACCCCACCGTGGGTACGGGGGACCACGGGAGTGCCGGCCCGTCCAGTCTCGGTCAGGCTTTTCGCATGTCAGACAGGGGATCGGGGATTTCGCGGGCCGTGTTTTCGCACCGCCCGCTGGTGATCATGGCGGGGGCCATGACGGTACTTTTCGCGGTCGCGACGGTCGGGCTGATCGTCGATGACAGGACGCTGGTGAACGCGTCCCTTTGGGCCAAGCCGTGGAAATTCTCGATTTCCATCGCGCTGTACACCGTGACGCTCTCGTGGATGATCACTTTACTGCCGAAATGGCGGCGCGCCGGTTGGTGGGCGGGCACCGTGGTCGCGGTCGCGCTGGCGGCCGACATGGTGCTGCTGGTGTGGCAGATCGCGTTCCGTGGCAGGCAGCTGCATTTCAACGTGGCGGGCGAGCTGGACCGCACGATCAACGGCTGGCTCGCGAACGCGGCGTTCACCGCGTGGGGCGCGACGCTGGTGCTCGGTGTGCTGCTGCTGTTCCAGAAGCTGCCGGACAAGGCGCAGGCGTCGGCCGTGCGTGGTGGTCTCGCGGTCGCGCTGACCGGGCTGATGCTCGGGATGCTGATGTTCGGGCCGAAGCCGGAGCAGGAGGCGATGTGGCAGGCGGGCATGAAGTCGCCGGTCGTCGGCGGCCACAGCGTCGGCGTGCCGGACGGTGGCCCGGGGCTGCCGCTGATCGGGTGGAGCACGACCGGCGGGGACCTGCGCATCCCGCACTTCGTCGGCATGCACGCGTTGCAGCTGCTGCCGTTGCTGGCGGCCCTGCTGCTCATGCTCGCCACCCGGTTCCCGGTGCTGCGGGACGAGCTGGTGCGCCGCCGTCTCATGCGGACGGCGACCGCCGGCTACTTCGGGCTGGTGGCGCTCGTGACGTGGCAGGCGCTGCGTGGCCAGTCGATCGTGCGGCCGGACTTCTGGACCATGGCGGCGGGTGCCGGGCTCGTGCTCGGCGTGGCCGCGGCCGTCTGGGGCGTGCTGGCCGTCACTCCGGCGCCGGATATTCGGAAGACACCCGCTTTGCATGATCTAAAGTGATCATGACAAAGGGGGATTCATGGGGAAATTGTGGTTCGGTGCTGCCGCCGTCCTGCTGGTCGCGGGCTGTTCTTCGACACCGGAGGCGCCGAAGGTGTTCGGCCCGACCGCCTACGGCAAGCTCACGCTGGGCATGACGGCCGAGGCGGCGCTCGCGACCGGTGAGCTGGCCAAGGAGCCGACGTCGCGGTTGGACGGCTGCACCGACTATTCACTCACCGGCGGGCCCGCGCCCGACCCGGCGCGGATGGCGGCTCAGGACGCGGCCGAGAAGGACCTCGCGGAGAAGGACAAGATCTACGAGGAAGCGGCCGCGAAGAACGGGCATTCGGCAGCGGAATCGGCGGCTGTCGCCAAGGCCGCCGCCGATTCCGCGATGGCCGCGGTGCCCAGGGCGGAACAGCGGGAAATCCGCGACAAGGCGATGGGCGTTTCCGGCGGCGTTTCGATCGGGAAGTCCGGGCTGGTGACGCTGGCCGCGCCCGCGGGGGCCAAGACGCCGGAGGGTGTCGCTCAGGGGTCCACTGTGGACGAGCTGAAGAAGGCCTACGGCGCGCGGGTGACCGAAAAGGACGGCGAGTTCTCGGCGCCGATCCCGGAGAAGGACGGGTTCGTGTACCGGTTCCTGACTTCGGGCGGCAAGGTGACCGGGGTGTTCGTCACCACGCCGAAGATCAAGTGCTCGTAGGTTCAGGATTTAGCGGGCTTTATCCCGGGAAAAGCGCCCGGGATAAAGCCCGCTAAATCCCGCTCGGCTACACGCCTGAGGTGGTCTTGATCCAGGCGCGGCTGGCGGCGACGCGGGCGTAGTTCTGGGTGCCCTGCGGGTTGCTGCCGGAGTTGGAGCCGGTCGAGCAGACGCCGACCTGCTGGCCGTTCTGCATCTCGGGGCCGCCGGAGTCGCCGTGCCAGGCCGCGCCGTTGATGCCCTGGCTGCGGATCGCCGGGCCGCCGTAGGCGTCGGTGCTGGTGCCGGTGACGCGCACGTTGGCGGTCTTGAGGATCGGCGACGGCGGGTTGTTGTTCAGCGTGCGGCCCCAGCCGTAGATCTGGTTGGTCGCGCCGACCGCCGGGATCGCGCTGGAGAGCGTGACGTGCGAGGAGCCCGCTGCCGTCGACAGGCGCAGCAGCGCGATGTCACCGTTGGGAGAGGTGTACTTCTGCGCGACCGTGGCGTTGATGCCCTGGCCGAGGTTCACGTTGCCGACCTTGACGCTCATCGCGCCGGAGCTCACGCAGTGCCGCGCGGTGAGCACCCAGGTCGGCGCGATGCTGGTGCCGGAGCAATTGAAGCTGCCTGCCCAGTAGATCTGCGCGCCCCAGGGTGCCGAGCTGACCGTCCCGCCGCCGATGATGTCGGTCTGTGCTTGTGCCACGCCGGCGCCCGCGATGCTCAGCGCGGCGGCCACGGACGCGACGGTGCCGATCAATTTTGAAATCCGCATGAATGTACCCTTCTCCGGAAGTAAGGGAATGCGCTCAACTTGAAGCAGCGATTGAACGTTAATCCCCGTCTTGACGTCCGGTAAGCGCCGAAAGTCGTGGGCCGCTCAGGTGACCCCCCTCACGAATCGGCGGGTTTCGTCCACGCGATCTGGATCAGGCCGGTGCCGTGGCGGCGGCTGACGAGCGTGCCGCGGCCCGGCGGCTGCGGACCCGGTTTGACGTCGCCGAGCAGCACGCCTTCGTCCTTGGAACCCGCCATGACCAGGCCGGGGGAGCCGAGTTCGCGGATGCGCTGGAGCACCGGCTCGAACAGCGCGCGGCCCGCGCCGCCCGCTCCTCGGGCCAGGATGATGTGCAGCCCGATGTCGCGTGCCTGCGGCAGGAACTCCAGCAGGGGCAACAGCGGGTTACGGCCGACCTGGGCGACGAGCTCGTAATCGTCCACCAGGATGAACAGTTCCGGCCCTTTCCACCACGAGCGGTTGCGCAATTGCTCGGCGGTGACATCGGGGCCGGGCAGCCTGCCGCGCATCGCCTGTTCGCATTCCTTGATCAACCCGGTCAAGACGGTTTCCGAACCCGCGTAACCGAGCAAATGCCGTCCGGTGACCGCGTCGAGCAGGCCGCGCCGGTAATCGGCGACCACGATCGCGGCTTCGTCGGGGGTATAAGCGGTCATGATGCCCTGCGCGAGCGCGCGCAGCAGCGAGCTCTTGCCGGACTCGACGTCGCCGAACGCCAGGAAGTGCGGATCGGAGCCGAAATCGAGTGCCACCGGCCCGAGGTTCGACTCCGCGATGCCGAGCAGCACCTGCTTGCCGGGCGCCGCAGGCAGCGAGTCCAGCGGGATCTCGGCGGGCAGCAGGCGGACCTGGGGCGCGCGCATTCCTTGCCACGCCAGCGAAAGCCGCTCGACGAGGTCGACGCCACCGTCGCCGATCGTGGCCGGACGCTGGTCGGAGTCGACGCGGGGGAGCGCGCCGAGGAAGTGCAGCTTGTCCGCGGTGAGCCCGCGCCCCGGCGCGTCGGCCGGCACGTTCTGCGCGGTCTTGCGGTCGATGATCGAGTCGGCCGGGTCGCCGAGGCGCAGCTCGAACCGGGTGCCGATGGCGTCGCGCAGCGGCGCGCGGATGCCCATCCACTGGTTCAGCGAGATGATCACGTGGATGCCGAACCCGAGCCCGCGCTGAGCGAGCGCGGTGATCTGCTCTTCGAGCTTCTCGTATTCCTGCCGGATGGTCGTCCAGTTGTCCACGAACAGGAACACGTCGCCGAATTCACGGCCTTCGCGGCTTTCGGTGAAGTCCGCGCGCCGCTCGCGGAAGGTCGCGATCGACTCGATGCCGTGCGCGGCGAAGAACTCCTCGCGCTGTTCGAGCAAGGTGGTCAGCTCGGCGACCACGCGGCGGCACCGCTGCGCGTCACGCCGCGTGGCGTAGCCGGAAGTGTGTGGCAGCCCCGAAAGCGGGGCCAGCGCGCCACCACCCATGTCCAAGATGAACAGCTGGACCTCGCGCGGGGTGTGTGTCAGCGCGAGCATCCCGGCGATCGTGCGCATCAGGATCGACTTGCCGCTCTGCGGCGCGCCGACGATCAGGGCGTGGCCCCCGGCACTTGCGAAGTCGGCCCACAGCATGTCGCGGCGCTGCTCGAACGGCTTGTCCACCAGCGCGACCGGGATGGTCAGCCTGCCGTTGCCACCCCAGCCGAGCGGGCACAGGCCACGCTCGGGATCGATGCCGAGCGGCGGCAGCAGCTGGTCCAAAGTGGGCGGTTCCTGCAACGGTGGCAGCCAGATCTGGTGCGCCTCCGGACCTTTGCCTTCCAGCCGCGAGACCATCGCGCTCATGATCGTCTCGGTTGGACTGTCCGAAGTAGACACTGTGGACTCTTCGGCGGCGATCATCGCGGGGATCTCGGCGGGCAGCTCGACGGGCGCGAGCGTGAACGGCAGCACGTTCGAGTTCTTGGCGGCCGCGGCGGCGACCAGGTTGCGCGGCGGCAGGTCACCCGAGACATAGGCGGCCTTGAGCCGGATCAGCGTGTCCGTGTCGACCTTCAGGTAGGCCGAACCCGGCACCGACGGCAGCTGGTACGCGTCCGCGACACCGAGCACCGCGCGGCTTTCCTGCGCGGAGAACGTGCGCAGGCCGATCCGGTAGGACAGATGCGAATCGAGCCCGCGCAGGCGGCCCTCTTCGAGCCGCTGCGACGCGAGCAGCAGGTGGATGCCGAGCGAACGCCCGAGCCGTCCGATGGTGACGAACAAGTCGATGAATTCGGGGCGTGAAGAAAGGAGCTCCGAGAACTCGTCGATGATCACCAGCAGTGACGGCAGCGGCTTGAGGTTGACGCCGCTCTCGCGTGCCCTCTCATAGTCGCGCACCGAGGCGTAGTTGCCCGCCGCGTGCAGGAGTTCCTGACGCCGCAACACCTCGCCGTTGATCGCGTCCGCCATCCGGTCGACCAGTGAGAGGTCGTCGGACAGGTTGGTGATGACCGCGCAGGTGTGCGGCAGCCCGGTCATGCCGGCAAAGGTCGCGCCGCCCTTGAAGTCGATCAGCGCCAGGTTCAGCTTCTCCGACGAGTGCGTGACCGCCAGCCCGACCACGAGCGTGCGCAGCAGCTCGCTCTTGCCGGACCCGGTCGCGCCGATGACCAGGCCGTGCGGGCCCATGCCGCCCTCGGCGGACTCCTTGAGGTCCAGCTCGACCGGGCGGCCCTCGGGGTTCACGCCGAGCGGGATGCGCAGCCGGTCACGCGGCGCGCGCGGCGCCCAGGTCACGGCGGTGTCGGTGTCGCGCGGGTCGCCGATGCCGAGCAGGGCGGCGAGCCCGAACGTCGCCGACATCGGCGTCTCGCTGACCACGGCCGTGCCCTGGTACAGCGGGGTGAGCATGCGGGCCAGCGCCTCGGCCGAGCCGCGGTCGAGCGCGTCCGGCTTGCCCAGGAAGCCCAGCCGGACGTCGTTTCCCTCGCCGACGACCATGCCGAGCTGGCCGGGACCGCTGTGCAGGCACAGGATCTGCTCGGTCGACGACGCGCGCGGCTGCTCGGTGCCGACGTCGAGCACGGTGATCCCGAGGTGCCCGGTCTCGGTGATCAGCCGGGGCTCGCCGTACGTCTGGCCGCCGTCGACGATGACCACGATGTGCGGGTGGTCGGTGCTCTGGCCCTTGCGGCTGAACGCCGGGCGTTCGCCGAGGTCGTTGCCCAGCAGCTCACCGAGTGTCTTGACGTTGTCGGCCACCAGGCGGCGCGGTCCCGCCGCGTCGGCGGCCGTCGACGCGGTCGCGTGCGGCAGCCACTTCGCCCATTCCCAGTCGTGCAGCCGGTTTCCGGCGACGCACAGCGCGATCCGCAGATCGGTGGGTGAGTGAAAGGTCACCAGCTGCGCGAGCAGCGCGCGCGTGAGGCCGAGCGTGTCGGGGCGCCTGCCGGAGAGATACACGGCCGCGAACGAGCGCAGCGAGATGGCGACCGGCAGGTCGTTCACCGTGGAGTAGGTGCGGATGAAGTGCTTGAGGCTGGTGGAGGACACCGGGTCGAGGTCTTCCAAAGGCACGGTCTGCGGCGCGCGCAACGGCGTAATCAGCCGTTGTGGCCCCGTTCCGACGCGGATTTGGCCGAACTGCGGCGCGGAACGCCGCCGATCCCACAGTTTCCCGGCCTCGACGTAGGCCCACAGGTCGGCCGGATCGGGCTGCAGCGAGATCATCTCGGCGCGCTGATCGTCGGCGATTTCCCGGACCTGGCCACGCAGACCGGCCAGATAACGCTGGTAGTCACGGCGTTCCTCGTTGACCGCCGCCTTTTTCGCCGCGCCGCCCCGGCCGAGCGACATCACCACCATGCCGCCCATCACCACGACGAACAGGCCACCGAAGATCCAGGTCATCGCCCCGCCGTCGCGTCCGATGTAGACGAACGACATCGCGCCCATGCCCAGCATCATCGGCAGGAACATGAGCAGCTGCAGCATTCCGCCCGACCCGCCCTTGGGGATCATCGGCGGGGACTGCAGGACGATCTCGGCTGGCTGCTCGCCGATCATCGGCAAACGCTGGGACATCAGTGGCGATCCTTGGTGGTCGTGGGTACCCTGCCGATCATTTTGGCCACTTCTTCACGCGGTGCGGTGGGTACTTTTGCCGTCCGCTCCGCGCGCGGGCCGAACCTACGCTGGCGTATCGAGTGGAGATGGGCGGGAAGGAGGGTCATGGAGTACCGGGCGCAACCCGAAGCGATGCGGTCCACCGTCGGGAACGTCGGCGGCATCATCGTGCAGGGCATCAACGTGGTCTCCGACCTCGAACGCACCATCATCGCCCCGGTGTCCTTCGCCGCGCTCGGCGGCGCCGTGGCCACCGCCAACGCGTCGATGCAGAGCTACCAGGTCACCGCGCTGCGCAAGCTGCTCACGCTGCTGCAGCAGGTCAACGATCTCGTCAAGCGCAGTGCCGACGAGTACGACGCCGCCGACCGCGCCGTGGCGGGTGCGTACGGCGGCGGCAACGGCGGTGGCCTGATGGCGAAGATCTGGGGAACCCCGCATCAGGCGTCCGAGCTGGCCACGGCGGCGATCAGGGACAGCGCGGGCGCGGCGGGCGAGCCGGACTCGGTCGGGAACGTGCTGCGCTACCTGGGGGACGCGGGTCTGGGGCAGCTCGGCGAGTATCCCGTGGCCGCGGCCCGGTTCCACGGGGTGACCGATTTCAACGACTGGCTCGGCGGCAACGCCGACAACCAGGCCAGGATCGGCGTCATCGAGGTGTACGCGGGCACCGCGCGGGGGTTCGGCGACGTGCCGGGCGGGGTGCACAGCGGCGATGTGGTCGTGGTCGAGCCGGGCCTGTTCACCGGCGGGCGGCCGTTCATCGGCGTCGCGGGTGACGGCGGGCTGTTCTACAACCACGGTGTCGTCGACCCCGGCATCCGCGGCCTGGCCAACGTCAGTGTCTACCGGCCGGCTTCTTGAGTCTTCCCGTGTCTTTGGCAGCCACCTTCCAGAGAGGTTGAGTAGTGATCTATCCCAACTCCAGCGCCATGGACGCCACCGCGGCTTCCGGCGGGCCCATCACGGTGCTGCCGCAGATCTACACCGGCCAGCCGGAGCAGATCGCGAAGCACGTCGCCGAGCTGCTGAAGAAGGCCTCCGATTTCGTCGGGCTGTACACGGACTTCAAGAAGGCCGCCGACCAGCTGTCCAAGACCTGGTCTGGCGCGGCCTCGCAGTCGGCGCTGAAGAAGATCCACGACTCGCTCGAATCGCTGACGAAGATCATCGGGGTGGTGCAGAAGGGTGCCGAACTGCTGGGGGTGTCCGGCACCCTGATCAAGACCGCGCAGGCGGCCTACAAGGCGGTCGTCGGCGCGGTCAACCCGATCGTCGCGGGCCTGATGTCGAACCCGTGGACCTACGGCGCCGCGGTCGCTTTGTCGACGGCGACGAGCGCGACGCTGCGCGCGTTCATCACCGCGATCGGCGCGCTGCTCAAGGCGCTCGGCGTGGTGCAGCTCGCCAACCAGATCAGCCAGCTCGCCACCATCATCGGTGACATCGAGAAGCTGTTCGGCAGCAAGAGCACGACCCCCGCCGCCGGTGGCGCCGCGTCGACCGCGGGCAACACGGCGATCTCCGGCACCCCGGTGACCTCGCCGCAGGCGCCCGCGCCGGTCGCTTCGGCGTCCGGGCAGGCCGTCGCCGGTGGCACCGGCGCGACCGGCCCGGCGACCGCGCCGCCGTTCACCCAGTACACGCCGCCCGCGCTCGGCGGTGGCGGCGCTTCCTCGGGTGGCGCCTCGCCTGATTCGTGGATCCCGGTCAACGGCGGTTCCGGCGCGACCCCGCCCGCGACCACGCTCCCCGCGAACGGCGCGACTCCGCCGGTGTCCGCACCCGTCACCCCGCCGGCCTCGGCCCCGTCGAACGGCCACGTGATCATCACGACCGACCTGACCACCGGTCACTCGGAGATCCAGGCGCCGGCCGGGCAGGACGCGAAGGTCGACATCGACATCACCTACAACGGCCAGCACTACTCCGAGCACGTCAACTACGACGTGGCCAACAGCTAGTCCAGGAAGGTTCTCCCGTTGAACACCGATCCTTACGCCGTGCCGGACATGGACGAGCTGCTCGAGCAGGTGCGCCGCCAGACCGAGGAGGTCCAGCGGATCCAGCGCTCGGTCGAGGCCATGGAGGTCAAGGCGCACTCGCGGAACAACGAGGTCACCGTGACGCTGCGCGGTGACGGCCGGTTCACCTCGATCGACATCGATCCCGAGACCGTCCGCCGCTACGACGCCCGCAACCTCGGCGAGATCGTGCTCGAAGCGGTCAACAACGGCCTGCAGAAGCTGGCCGAGAACTCGGCGGCGAAGTTCGCGCCGGTGATCGAGCAGGCCGGTTCGCTCGAGTCATGACAGCGGCGGTCTCCTCCGGCTCGACCCGGCGCGTCACGGTGGTCACGCCCCGCGCGCGCGTCGATGTCGCGCTGCCACCCCAGAGCACGTTCGCCGAGCTCGTGCCGCAGCTGGTCCGGCTGGCGGCGGCCTCCGGGCAGGCGTCGGCCGACCATCCCGGCTGGGTGCTGTCCCGGCTGGGCGGCGCGCCGCTCGCGCTCGGCCTCAGCGTCGCCGCGGCCCAGATCCGTGACGGCGAAGTGCTGCATCTGACCCCGCGGGAGCGCCCGCGGGGTCCGCTGCTGTTCGACGACGTGGTCGACTCCATCGCCAGCGTCGCCGAGTCCGGCACCGGCGCCTGGACCCCCGCGATCGCCCGCCGCGGCGGGATCGCCGCAGCGGTCGTGTCACTGCTCGGTGCGGCGGTGCTGTTGCAGACCTCGGCGGCCGGGACGGTGCTGGCGCCGATCGGCACCGGGCTGCTGGCCGTCGTTCTGCTTCTGGGCGGCGGTGCGCTGAGCCGTGCTTACGGCGACGCGGGCGCCGGTGCGGCCGGCGCTTTGGCCGGAGTCGGCGCGGCCCTGCTCGCCGGGATGTCGGCGCTTCCGCCGCATGCGCCGTTTTCGCTGGCAGCCGGTCCTTTGGGGGCAGGGCTCGCGACGGTGACCGTGTACGCCGTGCTGGGCGCGGTCGTCGTCGCCGACCGCTTGCCGTGGTTCGTCGCGGTGGCGGGTTCCGCTGGGCTCGGGGCGTTGACGACGGCTTTCGTGTTGCTGTTCGACGCCCGTCCGGTCGCGGCCGCTTCGGTGCTCGCGGTGCTGGCCACGGCTTTGGCCGCTGTCGCGCCGATGCTCGCGCTGCGGCTGGGGCGGTTGCCGTTGCCCCGCGTGCCGGATGACATGGATTCCTTCCGTGCCAACGAACAGCCGTCGCTGGGCGCGGACATGGTCGGGCAGACGGCTCGCGCGCAAGGGTTGCTGAGCGGGCTGCTGTTCGCACTCGGCCTGCTGATGCTGGCGTCGTCCGTGGTGCTTTCCTCGGGCGGGCCTTGGGAAGGCGGGCTCGTCGCGCTGCTGGGGATCACGTGGATGCTGCGGTCGCGGTCGTACGCGGGCGCGGTGCAGCGGATCGTGCTGGTGGCTTTCGGCGGTGCCGCCTTGGTGTGCGCGGGGTTCTGGCTGGTGTCGCGGGGCGCGCCTGAGTTCCTGTTCGCGGCGGGCCTGGCGGTGGCCGTCGCCGCGGTGGTGTGCCTGGTCTACGCGGGGCGGGTCGCGCGCGGGGTGCGTTCGCCTTACTGGGGCAGGCTTTTGGACGTGACCGAGTTCTTGGCGCTGCTCTCGCTGGTGCCGTTCGTGGGCATGATCGCCGGCGTCTACGAGGCCGTCCGAGGCTAGGGGTCGGGATAAAGCGGGCTTTATATCGGGACGCTTTTCCCCGATATAAAGCCCGCTTTATCCCGTTCTGGGACCCCTCCCCGGCCGGGCTTCCTACGCTGCGGCCATGACGTTCAAGTGGGTACCACCGTTGCTCCTCCTGGCAGCGTGCGGCTCCGGAGGCGGAGGGCTGCCCGCCGCCGCCGACGGGACCAATCTCGCCGCCTGCTCCGACGGCAGCTGCGAGGTGCTGGTCAAGACCGGCGACCGGATCCCCAATCAGAAACTCGGCCCCGTGCTGGTGACCGTCAAGGAAGACCGGGTAGAGGTCTCCGGCGGGATCAACGTCAGCCTTTCGGCCTCGGGCATCGCGGACCGGACGCTCAACCTCAACGGCGAGTCCTTCAAGATCATCGCCGTCAAAGATGGCCAAGCCGTCGTAAAAGTCGGGAAGCCTTAAGAGACCAGGGCGAGCGGCAGTGAGCGCCGGACGCCCGAAGCGTGACGGCCGTGCAGCGGGACCGCGCGGATGCCCAGTTCCGAGGCGCGCACCTCGCCGCCGACGCGGATCACCACGTCGGCCTTCTCCTTGCCGCCCGGGGTACGGCGGAGCGTGTACGAGCTGGCCGTGAACGCCGCGGCCGGGACGAAGACGTCGAGCGCGCTGACGGCGTCGTGGTCGGCCACCGGCGCGAAACAGACCTGCGTCGCCTGGCCCGCCGTCCAGGAGCGCCACGCGTCGGTGGGCTCGGCCTGGCGGCCCGCGCCCAACGCCACGCGGAGTTCTTCGGCGAGTTCGTTCGCTTCGAGAACGGTGCTCTCGTAGCCCGCCTCGGCGAGTGCGCCCATCAGGCCGAGCGCGGCGCAGGCCGTGCTGCGCAACGCGCCGAGTTCGCCGCCGCCTCGGGCGAGCGCCGCGACCGGCGCCTCGTCGGGGCGGTAGCGCACGGTCAGCCAGTGCACCCGGTACGGCTTGCCGGTCTGGCCGCGGGCGACCGTCCAGGTGAGCAGTTGCGCGGTCGAGAGCGGGATGTCGGCGCGGCGGTAGGTGTCGCGCAGGATGCGCACGACCGTCGCGGTGTCGGGGGTCATCGGGCCCTTGAGTCGGACGATCGCCGACCAGCCGCCGTCGATCTCGGCGACGCCGAAGCGGTTGCCAGCGCGATCGACGTGCTGGCGCACCTTCAACGCGCCCGCGACGCGGTGCAGCGGGTCGGGGCTGTCTCGCCTGCTGTCGTGACGGCGCAGGCGATGGCCGAGCCAGGTGAACGCCCAGCCCGCCAGATGCTTTCCCGCGATGCGCACGGAGGTCGTCACGAAGATCAGCCCGGCCAGCGCGGCGACGGTGATCTGCGTCGGCCGCGCGACGCCATCGACCGTGTAGGCCAGCAGCACCGCGAGCGCGGCGATCTCCCAGATCGCGACCTGGATGGCGCGCACCGGCAAGATCCACGGCGCGTTCGCCACCGACATTTTCGGCCTAGCCGCCCGCGGTGTGAGCACCCCGCTCGCGGGCGCGTCCACAGACACAGCGCCACCCCTTCCTGACCACAGGCAACGTTATCGGGCAACGCGTTTCCCGCTGCCGGAAAAATTGCCCACACGTGCGCGGGTTATCCGCGCCTAACATGAGCCCCGGGTCGAAGAGCGGGGGTTAAGAAGGGTGTGGACGCAGCGAGATCAGATCCAGGCGTATCAGTTCCTGCGCCGGAGACTGGTTTCGGCGCTGGTGGCCGCCGACGCGAACCATCCGGTTTCGCCGAGCAGGCGCCTGGTACTGGGCACGGTGATCGGTGTGGCGGTGATGCTGCTGGTCACGGCCGTGTTCGGGGTGATCGGCCTGCTCAAACCGTCCGGTGGCAAGGACTGGCTGGCAGGCGGGCACGTCATCGTCGAAGAAGGCACCGGAGCCCGGTACATCCTCGGGCAGGACAACGCGCTGCATCCGGTGCTGAACTACGCCTCGGCGCGGCTGCTCGCCGGCGGTAACGGCGACGCGACCGTGTCGGTCTCGGCGAAGAACCTCGCTACCGCACCGCGCGGCGGCGGTGTCGGCATCGCGGGCGCGCCCGATTCGCTGCCCGGCGCGGGCAATCTCGTGACGAGCCGGTGGAACAGCTGCTCGAAGACCACGCCGGACGCGCCGTCCTCGGCCGAGCCGACGTCGGTCGTCGTGCTCGGCGCCGCCGCCACCGGCCGCGAGGTCGGATCGGCCGAGGGGCTGCTGGTGCGCCTCGCGGGCGGCGAGAGGTACCTCATCGCGGGCGGGCAGCGGTACAAGCTGAGCGCGGACGCGAGCGCGGCGCTCGGCTACGACGCCGGTTCGGCCGTCGTGGTGTCCAGCCGATGGCTCAACACCGTGCCCGCCGGGCGCGACCTGAGCTTCATCGCGGTCGCCGACGCCGGGCGCGCGGGGCCGAAGGTGGGGGCCGCCACCACGAAGGTCGGCCAGATTTTGGTGGTCAACGACGCGGTCACCGGCACCGCGGCCGGTTACTATCTGGTGCGCAAGGACGGGCTGCAGGTCGTCACCCAGACGGAAGCGGCCCTGATCATGGCGGCACCCGCCAACTCCGACGCCTACGAGAAGCCGGGAACGACGGTCGTGAAGGCCGCCGAGGTGGCGAAGACCGGCCGGGTGACGGCGGAGAACGCGGGTGGCTATCCGGGGCGCATCCCGGCGCTGCTCACGGTGACCGGGGGCGTCGTGACGGTCTGCGCGGAGGGCGACGGCGCCGGTCCCGCCAGGATCGTGCTGTCCGGCGCGCCGCCGGGCGGGCGGACGATAGCGGTGCCGAAGACGGACTCCCGCGCCGCGGACGAGGTGTTCGTGCCGCCGTCCGGGGGAGCGGTGGTGACCGAGCTGATGGGCTCGGGCACGGTCTACCTGGTGACCGACACGGGACTGAAGTATCCGGTGGCGAGCGCGCAGGCGCTGGCCGCGCTGGGCTACGGAGCGGTGCGGAAACAAGCTGTTTCGAGTGGTTTGCTGGGACTGGTGCCAACCGGGCCCGCGCTGGATCCGGCCGCGGCCGCCCAGCTCGTGGCCCCGGTGGCAGGAGCGGGGTGAGGGATGACTGAGCAGCAGCCGGTGCGGCGTGAACGCATCAAGGTCGGGGTGATCGAGGACCACCCGCTGTACCGGGACGCGGTCGCGCGCGTGCTGGCCGAGGCCGACGACATCGAGCTCGGCGCGGTCGAGGACTCGGTGGCGAAGTTCGCGGTCAGCAAGCAGCCACCGGGCAGCGTGATCGTGCTCGACCTGAAGCTGCGCGGGGTCGCCGACGCGGCCGCCGTGCTCGAGGTCAACGGCATGGGGCACAAGGTGCTGGTGGTGTCCGCGCACGCGGGCAAGAACGAGGTGCTCGGCGCGATCGGCGCCGGCGCGCACGGCTACCTGTCCAAGGACGCCGACGGCGAGGAGATCCTGCGCGCGATCAGGACGATCCACGCAGGCAACACGTACGTGTCGCCGACCTTGGCCTCGATGGTCATCGACGCTTCGCACGACCGCAACGCGGGACCGCGGATCGACCTGTCCAAGCGCGAGCGTGAGGTGCTGAAGCTGGTCGCGGGCGGCGAGCGGGACGTGGACATCGCCGAGGACCTGGGCATCAGCGTGCGGACCGTCCGGTCGTACCTGGACCGCATTCGTGACAAGACCGGCGAGCGCCGCCGGGCCGGGCTGACCTTGATCGCGATCAAGGAAGGCATCGTCCCGGAGCCCGCGGTGCACTGAGTTTCGACAATTACCTAACGCCCCTTCCGGAATTTGTTTCGGAAGGGGCGTTCGTATTCCGGTGAACGGGCCATTCCCGTCGGTGACCATTCGCGCTAATCTGCGGCGTCCCTGCTCATTCGCCGAACGCGGAGCCCCCCAATGAGATTCCTGCTGTCGCTGGTGCTCGCTTTGTGCGTGCTCACCCCGCCCGCGAGCGCGGCGGCACCACCGAGTGGGACATGGGAATCGGTCGGCCCGAATACGACCGGCGGATACCTGGCTTTCACGAGCGCCAAACCGTCGCGGATTTACGCGCAGCCGCCCGCGGATCATCGGTTGTATCGGTCCGACGACCGCGGCCACACCTGGCGGCAGGGCGGCCTGTACCCCGGCGGCTATCTCAGGGGCACCAAGCTCGCCGCCGACCAGCGCGACCCCGACCTCATTTATGTCGCGGGCTATGTCGGCGGCGGCGGTCAGGGCGCCGTGTTGCGCAGTACCGACGCGGGAGCGACATTCCAAGCGGTGCTGACAATGGACGGCGACGTCAATGACGTGCTCATCGCGAATGGTCAGGTGTACGCGTCGGGCACGAAAGGCGTGTACCGCAGTTCCGATGGCCGGAAATGGAAGCTGATCGCCGGTTCCCCGGCGGAGGCCGACAGTTTGCGCGCAGCCGGATCGGATTTGTTCGTCACCGCGGGCCACGATCTGTTCGTCATCCGGAATGGCAAGAGCACGAAAGCGCCGGTGGTGGCGGGTTCCCAGCTCACCGTGCACGGCGACAAGGTGCTCACCGGCGGTGGCTCTTCTAGCGGCGTGCACCTTTCCGCAGACCGGGGCGCGTCCTGGCAAGAGGTGAAAGGACCGTTCTCGGGCTGGATCCTGTTCGCCGCGCTCACCGTGACCGGTGACCTTCAGGTCGAGAGCCTCCACGGGCACTGGGTGAGCACCGATCTCGGCCGCACCTGGCGCGCCACGCAAGGCCTGGCCAAGCTCGACGTCTACGAAGACCTCGGCAGCTTCCCCGACCGCCCGGCCGAGCAGGTCGTCTACGGCAGCGGCGGCATCTACACCACGACCGACGCGAACACGTTCCAGCGCATCGGCCTGCCGGCCGGCGTCGTGTATTCGCTGGCCATCAGCGGCGAGTCGCTGATCGCGGGCACCATGGTCGGCTCGTTCCAGACCACGCTCCCCGCCCGCGACCAGGAATGGGGCTTCGACGGCAAGGCGCCCGCCGCCATCGGCAACCGCGTCGGCGCGCTCGCGGTGAACCCCGAATCGCCGAACGTGGTGCTGCGCGGGCGAAACGGCTACCGCGGCAGCAACGACACGATCTTCCTGGAGCGCTCCGAAGACTCGGGCAAGACCTGGACGCTCCTCACCGCGGTCGACGGCAACACCAAGTCCATCGCGATCCACCCGGCGTTGCCGCGCAAGCGGACGTACGTCGCCGCGTACCTGGTCAACGCCTTCTACTTCAGCGAGGAGGCGGGCGATTCGCTGGTGCCTCGCATCCACGACGAGCTGCGTGGCGTGAAGGCGATCGCGATCGACCAGCACGGGCTCGACTCGGTGTGGATCGGCGACGTGAGCGGGCTCTACCACAGCGACGACACCGGGATCACCATGACGAAGGTGCTCGACGGCACGGTCGACGCCATCGCGATCGAGGGCGAGCGCGTGGTGGTCGCCGTCGGCCAGTCGGTGCGGGTGAGCACCGACGGCGGCAAGACATTCAAGTCCTACCCGACGCCGCGGCTGTCGGCGCTGACCTTCGGGCGCGGCGGGGTCTTGTACGCGGCTTCGAAGGAGTCGCCGGTGCTGCGCAGCTCCGACGGCGGGCGGACCTGGTCGAAGCTCGGCGGCGCGCCTTCGACCGAGTCGGTGGTCGCTTCGCCGGACGGGACTTGGGTGTTCGCGGGCACCAACGACGGCTCGGTCCAGCGCCTTCGGGTCAAGGGCTCGTGAGCGTCGGGGCGGTTCTGCTGAAGGAAAGCCCAAGGTGGCGCGCTCTTCGAGATGGGGTTTGTGCGAGTGGTGATTTTGCTGCATCTAACGGAGTGGAGTTACCACTCGCGCATGTCTCTTGCTCGCGTGCGGCGGCGGAACCCCCTGGCACACGGTCTGGCCTGAGATTCGGGGGTCGTGAGCGTTGCGGGCGGTTCTAACCGCCCGCAACGCGCACGAGCCCTTCGCGCTGGTGCGCTTGCCCCTAAAGAGGTCGTGAGTGTTTAGGCCGGTTAGAACCGGCCGGAACACTCACGACCCTAGGTGAGCAGGCGCGCGGCGACGTCCGTGCCGTCGGTGCGGACGCCGTCGGCGACCAGCTTCGCGTTGGCCGCCACCTCCGGTTCCAAGGCCCGCGTGAGGGCCTCGGTGAGCGAAGCCGCAGTCGGCGCGCTTCCCGCGTGCGCGACGCCGATGCCCAGTGAGTAGACCCGGTCCGCGAGGTAGAACTGGTCGCTGTGCTGCGGGATCACCACCTGCGGCGCCCCGGCGCGGGTGGCCGTGGTCGTCGTCCCGGCGCCACCGTGGTGGACGACCGCCGCGACGCGCTGGAACAACGCCTGCTGGTTGACCTCGCCGATCGACAGGCAATCTGGCGCGTCGTCCGGCAGCGAGAGATCCGCCCAGCCCCGCAGCACGATCGCGCGCCGCCCGAGCGCGCGGGCCGACTCGATCATGGCCCGGCTCAGGTCCTCAGGCGCGCGGATGCTGCCGAAGCCGAAGTAGACCGGCGGCTCGCCCGCCTCCAGGAACGCCTCGATCTCGGCGGACAGCGGGCGCTCGTCCGGCAGGATCCACGCACCCGTCTGCGTCACCTCGAGTCCGTCGGCGGGCAGCCACGGTGCCAGCACGGGGTCGGCGGCCAGCCACGGCTTGTCCGTGAACAAATGGCTCCGCACGTCGGTGACCGGGGCCAGCCCGAGCGCTTCCCGGTGCGCGTTGAGCGGGTCGCGGAAAATGGCGTAGCGGTGCTGGTCTCGCTCCCAGAGTGTCGTGTTGTCGGCGGAACCCGGTTCGTCGCCCAGCATCGGGAAAACCGGCGGCGCGTGATGCGGCGACGGCAGGAAAACCGGGCAATAGGCCGCCATCATGTAGCCGATCCCCATTTTCTCCGCGACCGTCCGGCCCGCGATCACGAGATAGCCGCCCGCCACGATCACATCGCAGCCTTCGGCGGCCGCCGTGATCGCCGTGAACTGGTCGGCGACCGTGGTTTCGATCAGCTGACGCCGCTGTTCCGGCGTGGGCGGCGCGACCATGCCGGTCTTGCCGGTCGAGCGCAGTTCCGGGCCCACCGGGAAGAACGGCACACCCAGGCCTTCGACCTGGTCGCGGAAGTCCGGCGGCGCGCAGACGCGGACCTCCTGGCCGAGCGCCTTCAGGCGGGCGGCGAGCGCCACGACCGGCTGGACATCGCCCCGTGAGCCGATCGTGGACAGCAGAACACGCATTGGGAATTCCCCTCACATACCTCGGTCAAGGTGATCAAGTGTGGACCCGGACCGGGGCCTTGCCGCAAGACCCACCCTCTGCTATACGTTTAAATGGGAAGAAAAGCCGCCATTCATTGAGCACGCGGCGATAATCCCGTCGGCGCGATGTGGTGTTTCCTGGTGGCATGCCTTCGCCGATCTCGGACGCCCAGTGGCACGCCGTGCGTGTCTCGCTCAAGCACGCCGGGGATCGCTTCGCGGAGCTGGTGTCCAGCCGCGACCCGGACGCGAAGGCGACCCAGGATTGGACCGTCGCCGACACGGCGGCCCACGTCGCGGTCATCGCCAAGCTCTACACCGCTCAGATCGGCGCCGAAGAGACTCCGCATCCGTTGCCATCGCTGCGGAGCACGGTGCTCACGACCACGGTCGACACCGTCTCGGATCTCAACGCCACGGCGCTCGCCCGCTTCACCGAGCGCGACACCGGCCGGATCATCGAGCAGCTCCAGGCCGACATCGACGTTATACTCCGGATCAGCGACGGGCTCGACCCCGAGGAGCCGCTGCCCTGGCTCGGTGATTCGCGAGTGCCCCGGGCGGGCGTGCTCGCGCACCTGGTCAACGAGCTGCTGATCCACGGCTGGGACATCGCGCGCTGGCGGATCCCGCCGCAGGACGCGGCGCTGTTCGTCGACCTGTTCCTGGTCGGGCTGCTGCGGCACGACCCCGGGCACCTGCTGGCCAACGACGAGCCGCCCCGAGAACGACGGATCGCGGTGCAATTCCGTTCGGACCACACGAATCCGGTCACGCTGGTGCTGCACCGGGGCAAGGTGACGGTCGAGGATCCCCGCGACGACAACGACGTCCGCCTGCGCTTCGACCCGCCGACGCTCAACCTCATGAACTTCCACCGCGTCAGCAAGGCGCGGGCGGTGCTCACCGGCAAGATCGGCATCAGCGGGCCGAAACCCTGGCTTTTACCGAGGTTCCTGAAGACCGTCCGCTTGCCTTAAAGGCGGCGGTTCGCCAGCGCGCCTGTCGCGATCCGGGCCTTTTCCGCGATTTCGGGATCGATATCCACGACGACCGTTTCCGGAGCGCTGCCCAAAGAGGCGGACATTCGGCCAAAACCGTCGGAGACGAGCGAATGACCGATTCCCGTCGGCGCTTTCGGGTTCACTGTGACACCGGTCGCCGCCGGGTCGGCCTGGCCCACCGCGACCACCCAGGTGCCCGAGTCGAGCGCGCGGGCACGCGCGAGGACTTCCCACTGCTCGCGCTTGCCCTCGCCGGCGCCCCACGACGCCGGCACCAGCACCGCGGCGGCGCCCGCCTCGCCGTGTGCGCGGAACAGCTCGGGGAAACGCAGGTCGTAGCAGGTGGCGACGCCGTACGTGACGTCGTCCACAGTGAACCGCGCCAGTGAGGACCCGGGCGCGACCGTGTCGGACTCGCGGAAGCCGAACGCGTCGTATAGGTGGATCTTGTCGTAGCCGCGGTGCTCGCCGAGCCCGGTGATGAGCAGCGTGTTCTTCACCCGGCCGTCTTCCGACGGCGTGAACATCCCGGCGACGATCAGCACGTCGTACTCGGCCGCGATCCCCGCGACGGCGGTCGCCCAAGGACCGTCCAAAGGCTCCGCGATCGGTCCCAGCGGGATGCCGAACCGCGCCATCGCGGCCTCGGGGAACACCACGATCCGCGCGCCCTGGCCCGCGGCCTCGGCGACACCCTCGCGGATGAGCTTGAGGTTCGTGTCCGGTTCGTCACTGGAAGTGACCTGGCAGAGGCCGATACGCGGCACGGTGGTCTCCCAACATGTGGTGCGGGCGTCACCACGGAGTATGCCCGCCGGGGCCACCTCGTACCCTGGTCCCATGCTGAACCGAACCGACCTGCGAGGGCAGGTCCCGTCCGCCGCCGAACTGCGCGCCACGCTGCCGCGTGCCGAGATCGACGTGGACGCGGCACTGCATCAGGTGCGGCCGGTGGTCGAGGCGGTCCGTGACCGTGGTGTCGAGGCCGTGCTCGAGTTCACCGAGCGGTTCGACAAGGTGCGCCCGGCGAGCGTGCGCGTGCCCCGCGAGCGGCTGGCCACGGCACTGTCCGAGCTGGACCCGCAGGTCCGCGCCGCGCTGGAGGAGTCCATCGCGCGCGCCCGCAAGGTGCACGCCGACCAGCGCCGTGAGGACGTCACGACGACCGTCGTCGACGGCGGCACGGTCACCGAGCGCTGGCTCCCGATCGACCGGGTCGGCCTGTACGCGCCGGGCGGGCTCGCTGTGTATCCGTCCAGTGTGGTCATGAACGTCGTCCCGGCGCAGGCCGCCGGTGTCGAGACGCTGGTGCTGTGCTCGCCGCCGCAGGCAGAGTTCGGCGGGCTGCCGCACCCGACCATCCTGGCGGCCGCCGAGCTGCTCGGGGTCGAAGAGGTCTGGGCGGTCGGCGGCGCGCAGGCCGTCGCGCTGCTCACCTACGGCGGCGTCGACACCGACGGCGCCGAGCTGGTGCCGGTCGCGCTGGTCACCGGGCCCGGCAACATCTACCTGACCGCGGCCAAGCGCATGCTGCGCGGCCTGATCGGCATCGACTCCGAGGCCGGGCCGACCGAGATCGCCATCCTCGCCGACGAGACGGCCGACCCCGCGCACGTCGCGGCCGACCTGATCAGCCAGGCCGAGCACGACACGCTCGCCGCGAGCGTCCTCGTGACCACCTCGCCGGAGCTGGCCGACGCCGTCGACGCCGAGCTGCAGCGCCGCGTCGGCGCGACCAAGCACTCGGAGCGCGTCGGGATCGCGTTGCGGGGCAAGCAGTCCGGCACCGTGCTGGTGTCCACTGTGGAGGATGGCATCCGGGTCGTCGACGCGTACGCCGCCGAGCACCTGGAGATCCAGACGGCCGACGCGCGCGCGGTGGCCGCTCGAGTGCGCAACGCCGGAGCGATCTTCGTCGGTGCGTACGCGCCGGTTTCGCTCGGCGACTACTGCGCGGGCTCCAACCACGTGCTGCCGACCGGCGGGTTCGCCAGGCACTCGTCGGGCTTGTCCGTGCAGAGCTTCCTCAAGGGCATGCACATCGTGGACTACAGCGAGCAGGCGCTGCGCGACGTGGCGTCGAAGGTCGTCGCGCTCGCCAACGCCGAAGACCTGCCCGCGCACGGCGAAGCGGTGACGGCGAGGTTCCCGTCATGAACGAAGTGACCCTCGACGACCTGCCGCTGCGCGAGGACCTGCGCGGCAAGTCGCCCTACGGTGCGCCGCAGCTGGACATCCCGGTCCGGCTCAACACCAACGAAAACCCGTATCCGCCGCCGGACGCCTTGGTGGCCGACGTGACTGAGGCCGTCCGCGAGGCGGCGGCGAACCTGCACCGCTATCCGGACCGCGACGCCGTCGAGCTGCGCCGCGACCTCGCCGCGTACCTGACGACGTCGACCGGCGTGGCATTGACCGAGCGGAACCTGTGGGCCGCCAACGGTTCCAACGAGATTCTGCAGCAAATCCTGCAGGCTTTCGGCGGGCCGGGACGTTCCGCGCTGGGCTTCGAACCGTCGTACTCGATGCACCCGATCATCTCGGCGGGCACGAAGACCGACTGGGTTCCGACGCCGCGCCGTCCGGATTTCACGCTGGACATGGATAAAGCGGCCGAGATCGTCCACACGCGACAGCCGGACGTCGTGTTCGTGACCAGCCCCAACAACCCGACCGGTGGCTCGATCCCGTTGGCGGACTTGGCGGGCGTGCTCAAGGCGGCGCCGGGGATCGTGGTCGTCGACGAGGCGTACGCCGAATTCTCGTCGCAGCCGAGCGCGGTGGAACTGCTCGCCGAATACCCGGCGAAGCTGGTCGTCTCGCGCACGATGAGCAAGGCGTTCGCCTTCGCGGGCGGACGGCTCGGCTACCTCGCGGCGGCGCCCGCCGTCATCGACGCGCTGCAGCTGGTGCGCCTGCCGTACCACCTGTCCGCGCTCACGCAGGCCGCCGCGCGTGCGGCACTGCGGCACGCGGACGCGACGCTGGCGTCGGTGCACAAACTGGCCGCCGAGCGCGACCGAGTCGTGGAAGCCTTGCTGGGCTTGGGTTTCACGCCGGTGCCGAGCGACGCGAACTTCGTCCTCTTCGGACGGTTCGCCGACGCGCCCGCGAGCTGGAAGTCTTATGTGGACAACGGGGTGCTGATCAGGGACGTCGGTATCGAGGGCCACCTGCGGGTGACCATCGGAACCCCCGAAGAGAACGACGCCTTCCTCGAGGCGAGCAAGGAGGTGCCCCGATGACCCGCGTCGGAAAGATCGAACGGACCACGAAGGAATCGTCCATCCTGGTCCAGCTGGACCTGGACGGGACCGGCCAGGTGGAGATCTCCACCGGCGTCCCGTTCTACGACCACATGCTGACCGCGTTCGGCGTGCACGGCTCGCTCGATCTCAAGGTCGAGGCGACCGGTGACGTCCACATCGACGCGCACCACACGGTCGAGGACACCGCGATCGTGCTCGGCCAGGCCCTGCGCCAGGCACTCGGCGACAAGAGCGGCATCCGCCGCTTCGGCGACTCGTGGATCCCGATGGACGAGACACTCGCGCACGCCGCGATCGACGTCTCCGGCCGCCCGTTCTGCGTGCACCTGGGCGAGCCGGAGCAGTTCAACTCGTTCACCATCGGCGGGAATTACCCGTTCGTGCTGACCAGGCACGTGTTCGACTCGCTGTCGTTCCACGCGCAGATCGCACTGCACGTCCGGGTGCTGCACGGCCGCGACCCGCACCACATCGCCGAGGCCCAGTACAAGGCCGTCGCGCGCGCACTGCGTGCCGCGACCGAGCCCGACCCCCGCGCGGGCGGCATCCCGTCCACCAAGGGCGTCCTGTAGCGACCGGGATAAAGCGGGCTTTATCCCACACCGGGATAAAGCCCGCTTTATCGCGTGGGGACTAGCCGCCGTTCGAGGGGCGGTAGGCCGGGGCCGCGGTCAGTGCGCGGGCCGTCGCGGGCGGGGCCAGCTTCTCGACCGCGTCGAAGAACGCGCGGCCCATGACCGCGCGGGCCTCCACGAGCGGGTGGGTCGCGCCGAAGTTCTCGGGCTCGTCGGGCGTGTGCGCGAAGAGCGAGTACGTCAGCACCGGCTTGCCCGCGGTGTCGAAGATGATCCCGGCCTCGTTGCGGCCGTCGTTGAACCAGCCCGCCTTCGTGGCGACCCTGCCACGCTCCACAGAGGACATGTTCCGGCGGATGCCGTCGGTGAACGCGGCCTGCGAGCGCAGGATGTTCAGCAGGTAGTCACCGGAGGCCTTCGACAGCAGCGTCCCGCCGACGAGCGCCTGCAGCAGGTCGTGCGTCTCGCGCGGGGTGGTCTGGCCGAGGAAGAACCGGTTCGGGTTCGCGACCGGCTTGACCTGGGTCTTCGGGAAACCCTTCGCGACCAGGATCTCGTTGATCTCCTTGGACGGTGCCACGAGACCGCACAGCCGCACGCATGTGTCGTCGGAGACGGTCAGCAGCAGCGCGAGCACGTGGCCGAGGGTGATCGAACTCGGGTACGCGCCGTCGAGGCCGAGAATCCCGTCGCCGCCCGCGACGATGATGTCGGCGGGCACGTCGACGCGCTGGTCGAGCTTCAGCAGGCCACGGTCCACTTTGTCCAGTACCGCGGTGGCGACCGCGATCTTGTTGACGCTGTAAGCCTCCACCAGCTCGTCGGCCTTGTCCTCGACAATGGTGGAGCCCGTTACGCTGATGAACGAGTTCCACGTTCCGCCCGCACGCGAAGACTGCTTCTCGTAAACCCGGCGCACCCGCTTCTGCGGTGACGCGGATTCGGTTTCCGCGAGTGCCGGCGTGGCGGTCGCGAGCACGGCGGCCGTCGCGGCGCCCAGTCCCAAGAGGACTCGGCGGTTCACCTGTTCTGCCACAACAATCCCCAATCGATCACAGTGTGAAGACCGAACCGGGCGCCGCGTAGGCGATCGGTCCGGTGTAGACGGTCGACGCCTGCGCCTCGCGAGGCGTCCGCGACGGCCCGGCATAGGTCAGTACGAGCCGTCCGGTGCCCGCAGCGGCGCGCCCTGCGTCAAGCGGCGTCAGATGCACTGGGGACTGCTCCGCGCTATCGGCCTCGCACAGGAACAGGTCGGCTCCACTCACGATCTTAGCCAGACTTTGACATGGTCCGGTGTCACCAGGCCGCGGGCCCGGCGTCGAGCTGCCCAGCACGGTCAGGCTGAGGGTCGTGTGGCACCCTATGGCACCGTGAGCAACGAAATGATCGGAATTCTGCTGCTGGCGCTGGCCGGTTTCCTCATCGGCGGCGTGTACGCGACGTGGAAATCCGTCAAGCTGATGGCGATCGTGCTCGGCCTGGCCGCACTGGTGGCCGCGGGCGCCGCAGTCGCCTGGTTCGTAGGCTGACGTCGTGAGTGATGCCGACGGCCAGAACCGTCGGCATCACTCACGACCCTTTCAGACGGACGCGAGTTCGCGCTCGTCGTCGAGCTTCTTCGTGAGCTGCTCGCCCTCGACGTCGACGTTCGGCAGCACCTTGTCGAGCCAGCGCGGCAGCCACCAGGCGCCCTTGCCGAGCAGCGACATCACCGCGGGCACAATCGTCATCCGGATGACGAAGGCGTCCACCGCGACCCCGAACGCCAGCGCGAAGCCGATCGACTGGATGAGCGAAGACTCGGCCAGCACGAAGCCCGCGAACACGCTGATCATGATCAGCGCCGCCGCCACGACCACCCGCGAGCCGTGCTGGAAGCCGGTGACCATGGCCTCCTGCGGGTCGGCGCCGTGCACGTGCTCCTCACGCATCCGCGTCACCAGGAAGACCTGGTAGTCCATCGCGAGGCCGAACAGCACGCCGATCAGCAGGATCGGCAGCATGCTCATGATCGGGCCGGTCGACTCGACGCCGAGCAGGTCGTTCAGCCAGCCCCACTGGAACACCGCGACCACGGCGCCGAACGTCGCGACCACCGAGCCGAGGAAGCCGAGCGTCGCCTTGAGCGGCACGATGACCGAACGGAACACCAGCATCAGCAGCAGGAACGCGAGGCCGACGATCAGCGCGAGGTAGGGGAGCATCGCGTTGGAGAGCTTCTCCGAGACGTCGATGTTGGCCGCGGTCTGCCCGGTGACGGCGATGCTCGCGCCGGTTTCGGACTTCAGCGACGCGCCCTGGGCGCGGATGTCGGCGACGAGATCCTCGGTCTGCTTGCTGCTCGGGCCGCTCTTCGGGATGACGGTCAGTAGTGCCGTGTCACCCGTCTGGTTGACGCCGGTCGGCTTGACGAACGCGACGTCGTTGAGCGTGCTGAGCTTGGCGACCACCTGCGGCACCGCCTGCGGGTTCGGCATGTCGACGACGACCAGCAGCGGGCCGTTCGCGCCTTCGCCGAAGCTCTTGCTGACGATCTCGTAGGCGCGGTGCTGGGTCGACTCCGGCGCGGCCGTGCTGTCGTTCGGCAGGCCGAGCTGCATGTCGGCGACCGGGATCGCGACGACCGCGAGGCCTGCGACGGCCGCGATCAGCACCGGCCAGCGGCGCTTCGCGACGAACCTGGCCCAGCGCTCGCCGTGGGTGGCCTTGGCGGACTCGTGGTCCTTGCCAGGCTTGATGCGGTTCCTCGCGAAACCGAGGATCGCGGGCAGCAGGGTCAGCGCGATGACCACGGAGATCGCCACGGTGATCGCGGCGGCGACGCCCATCTCGCCGAGGAACGGGATGCCGACGACGGTCAGCCCGGCCAGCGCGATGATCACGGTCAGCCCGGCGAACACGACCGCGCTGCCCGCCGTCCCGGCGGCCCGGCCCGCGGCTTCCTCCAGGGTCCGGCCGATCGCGAGTTCATGTCGATAGCGCGAGACGATGAAGAGCGCGTAGTCGATGCCGACGGCGAGGCCGATCATCAGCGCGAGCACCGGGGTGTTGTTGTTCAGGTCCAGGAATCCGGACGCGGTGGTGATGCCCGCCATGCCGATGCCGACGCCGACGAGCGCGGTCAGCAGCGGGATCCCGGCGGCGATCAGCGAGCCGAAGGTGATCACCAGCACGAGCGCCGCGACCGCGACGCCGAGTCCCTCGGTGGCGTTGGTGACCGGCTGGGTCTGCACGGCGTCGCCGCCGAACTCGACCTGCAGCCCGGCCTGCTCGCCGACCTTCGCGGCCGACTTCAGCGCGGTGCGGTCCTCGTCGGTCAACTCGAAGGCCTTCTCCTTGTAACTGACCTGCGCGAGCGCGACGCGCTGGTCGGGCGAGATGGACTTCATCTGGAACGGGTCGGCGACGTTGACCACCTTCGGCGCGGTCTTCAGCTGCGCGACCACGCGCTCGACGGCGGCCTGGTTGGCCGGGGTGGTGACCGTCTGGCCCGGCGCCGCGGCGATGACCACGCGCGCGGTCGCGCCACCGGCGGCGGCCTGCGGGAACTTCTCGGCGAGCCGGTCGATCGCCTGCTGCGACTCGGTGCCGGGGATGGTCACGGAGTTCGTGAGCTGGCCGGACAGCGTCACGGCGCCCAGGCCGAGGCCGAGCAGCACGGCGGCCCACAGCATGGCGACGAGCGCCCGCCTGCGGAACGCGAACCGGCCGAGCCGGTAGAGGAAGGTGGCCACTGTGGGTGACTCCTTGGAAGAGGTCTCAGTCGATCAGGTGACTCCGAAGCTAGCCGATCGGCAAGGGGAGTCACAAGCCGATCGGCAAGTATTTGACTAGCCGCACGGCTAGCTCTTGGCTAGCCGATCGGCTAGGGAGTCGGCTTGTCGATCGGCCAGATGGCGGCGTACAGTCCGACTGAATCGAGGAGGACCGATGGCGGCCGGAACGGCTGAAATCCGCGAGGACACCGCACCTGAAAAAACCAGGACCAGGCTGTTGACCACAGCGCTGCGCCTGTTCACCGAGCACGGCGTCGAAGGCACCTCGCTGCAGATGATCGCCGACGCGCTCGGTGTCACGAAGGCGGCGGTGTACTACCACTTCAAGACCAAGGACGAGATCGCCGAAGCGGTCGCCGAGCCCGGCATGCGCGAGCTGGCCGCGCTCGTCCAAGAAGGACTCAAGGTCCGGCGTCGCGGCGCGCAGATCGACTTCGTCCTCGAAGGGTTCGTCGACCTGGTGGTCCGGCACCGTTCACTGGTCGCGTTGTTCTCCAGCGACCCCGGCATCGCCCGCGCGCTCGAACGTGGCTTCCACACCTCGGTCGACATGAAGGAAGGCCTGATCACGCTCTTTGTCGGCGAGGACCCGGACGTGTCGGGCGTCATCACCGCCCACGTCCTGCTCACCGGACTCGCGCTGACCGGCGGCGCCCCCACACTCGCCGACCTCGACGACGAAACCCTGCGCGCCTCCCTGCTCGAGGTCGGCCGCAAGCTCCTGGGCCGCCGCGCCCGCCGCATCTGCTGACCGAGCCGACCGCGCACCTCGTGAAAGCCCGAAAGCCACTTCCGGCAGATCGCATCTGACGAAAGTGGCTTTCGGGCTATCACCAGCGGGGCGGCCGCGCCTGGCTCAGGGGCGGGATAAAGCCCGCTTTATCCTGCCTTTCAGGCGAAGGTGAGGTAGGCGGGCGGGACCGCCTGGGCGAGCCAGACGCCGTTGGCCGAGAGCTGGAACTTGTGGCCGTCGGCGTGCATGGCGGCCGCGTCGACGCGGAGGATGACCGGCTTGCCGCGGCGGGCGCCGACCGTGATCGCGGTGTCCGTTGTCGCCGAGAGGTGGACGGCGTGGCGGGAGCCGGGGTTGAGGCCCTCGCGCATGATCGAGTCGAGGAAGCGGGCCACGGTTCCGTGGTAGAGCACGGCCGGCGGGACCGAGTCGGGGAGCGCGAGGTCGACCGGGACGCTGTGGCCTTGGCTGGCGCGGATCCGGGTGCCGGTCTCGTCGAAGGCGAAGCGGCGCTTGTCGTTGTTCGCCACGACCTCGTCCAGTTCGGCGCGCGTGAGCCGGAAGCCGTGCGCGGCCAGCGCGCGCAGCAGGACGTCGACGGAAACCCAGCCCTGCGGGTCGAGGGTGATGCCGAGCAGATCCGGTTCGTGCCGAAGGTGGAACGAGAGTTTCTTGGAGACACGTTTGAGGTCTTTCATAACGGTCTCATCGTCGCACCGAGGCGCAACTCAAATTCCGCCTTCGACCGCCGGCCGCAGCTTCACCGCGCCGGAACCGAAGCGGGACATCTGGTCGTCGGAGTTGTAGAGACCGCAGCTGCGCAACGAAAGACAGCCACAGCCGATGCAGCCGGTCAGCCGGTCGCGCAGGCGTTGCAGTGCGTCGATGCGGGCGTCGAGTTCGTCCTGCCAGCCCTTGGACAGCCGCGCCCAGTCGGCTTTCGTCGGCGCGTGGTCGGTCGGGAGTGTCGACAGCGCGGCGCTGATGTCCTCCAAGGTCAGGCCGACGCGTTGCGCGGCGCGGATGAACGCGATCCGGCGCAGCACCGAGCGGGCGTAGCGGCGCTGGTTGCCCGCCGTGCGTTCGGAGCCGATCAGGCCTTTGTCCTCGTAGAACCGCAACGCGGTGTGCGGCACGCCGCTGCGGTCGGACACCTGTCCGATGGTCAGGTGGTCGGCAAGCTTGGTCACACCGCCAGGCTATCCTTGACTTCGAGTTTGGTCGAGGTTGCAGCCTGGGTACATGACCACCGCCACTGAACTCGACCGGCTCATGTCGCTGATGACGGGCGACGAGAAGCACGACGCGGCCAGTACGTCCACTTTGGACGTACTGTGGACGCTCTACGACCGGGTGCTCGGTCCCGGCGACCGCTTCTTCCTGTCCAAGGGACACGGCCCGATGGCATTCTACGCGATCTTGACCGCCAAGGGTTTTCTCGACGAGTCCGAGCTGAAGACCTGGGGCCGCGCCGATTCCCGGCTCGGCTACCACCCCGACCGCACGCGGGTGCCCGGCGCCGAGATCTCCAGCGGCTCGCTCGGGCACGGGCTTCCGCTCGCCATCGGCACCGTCTTCGGTCTCGACGCCCAAAACCTGCCCGGCAGCATCATCGTGCTCGTCGGAGACGCCGAACTCGACGAGGGTTCCAACGCCGAAGCCATCGCCGTCGCCGGCCGTGCGGGCATGGAACGGCTCACCACGGTCGTCATCGACAACTCGTCGGCCACGCACGGCTGGCCCGGCGGCATCGCGAGCCGGTTCGCCGTCGAAGGCTGGGAAACCCGCACCGTCGACGGCCGCGACCACGACGCGCTGTATCGCGCCTTCACCGAGCCACACCCCGGACGCCCGCTCGCGGTCGTCGCCGTCGTCGAACCGAAAGGCTGACCCGCCATGGACATGCGCCAGACTTTTCTCTCCACAATGGACGAAGTGCTCGACGTCGACCCGAGGGTCGCGCTCGTCATGGCCGACATCTCCGCGGCCTCCATGGACGAAGCCAAGGCCCGCCATCCCGGCCGGGTGATCAACGTCGGCATCCGCGAGCAGCTGCTGATCAGCGTCGCGGGCGGGCTCGCGCTCTCCGGCATGCGCCCGGTCGCTCACACGTTCTCGTCGTTCCTCGTCGAGCGGCCCTTCGAGCAGGTGAAACTCGACCTCGGCCATCAAGGCGTCGGTGCCGTGCTGGTGTCGGCCGGCGCGTCTTACGACATGCCGTTCGCGGGCCGCACACACCAGGCGCCCGGCGACGTCGCGCTCATCGACAGCCTGCCCGGCTGGACGATCCACGTGCCGGGGCATCCCGACGAGGCGCGGCGCCTGCTGCTCGAGTCACTGCCCGGCGACGGCAACGTCTACCTGCGTCTTTCCGCGCAGGAGAACGCCGAAGCCCATCTCGGCACCGGTGTCCAGGTCGTCAAGTGGGGCAACGACGGCGTCGTGCTCGCGGTCGGCCCGATGCTGGACCGGGTGCTGGCCGCGACGGAAGGCCAGAACGTCACGGTGCTCTACACCTCGACCATCCGCCCGTTCGACGCCGAGGGCCTGCGCACCGCGGTGTGGGACTCGACGCCGAACGTGCTGCTCGTCGAGCCGTACCTCGCGGGAACGTCGGCGCACGTGGTGTCGGCGGCGCTCGACGACATCCCGCACCGGCTGCGCTCGCTCGGCGTCCGCCGCGACATCGAGGTCCGTACCTATGGTGACGTGGATGACCACGACCTCGCGCACGGGCTCGACGAGGCGTCGATCGCCATACAGGTCAAGGACTTCCTGGCCCGGTAGGGTCGCCGGGTGACCGCAGACATCCGCCCGCTCGCACTGGCCGTCATCCGCCGTGGCGACGACATCCTGGTTTTCGAAGGCCACGACGTGATCAAGGGGGAGACGTTCTACCGCCCGCTGGGCGGCGGCATCGAGTTCGGCGAGTGGGCGGCCGAGGCGCTCCGCCGCGAGTTCCGCGAAGAACTCGCGGCCGAGCTGACCGACGTCGAGCAGATCGGCGTGGTGGAGAACATCTTCCTCCATGAAGGCGGCCCAGGGCACGAGATCGTCTTCCTGTTCAGCGCCGAGTTCGCCGACCCGTCCTGGCTCGCCCGCGAAGACCTCGGCACGATCATCGACGAGCCGGAGACCCGGGTGCTCTGGTACCCGATCGCCGAATTCCTGGCAGGTAAAGCGACTCTCTACCCGGACGGCCTGGCCGAGTTGCTCGCGACAGGGTCGTGAGTGGCACGGCCGGTTCTAACCGGCCAAAACACTCACGACCCCACGCGGGAGAGCCGGAGTGAGCCCATCGCCTCGCCGCTGAAATCGAAGCGCACGAACACCTTCTCGCCTTCGCGGACCGGCAGCCGGGGAAACGTGTTCTCCACATCGAGCGTCTCGAAGCAGACAGAGCTCTTGTCGAAATCCTCCACCGGATCGCTGATCGTCACGGTGACCAGCGGCGGGACGACGGCGGGGAAATCGGCGCCGAGCGGGCGCAGGAGCAGCACGTTGCCGGAGTCGAGCATGGTCGCGTTCGCCGCGGGCCCGTGCCGCTTCCATACGGGCCCGGTGTAGAACGCCTCCAACGCGGCCTTGCGCGCTTCCATGCTCTCGAATCCGCGCACCCAGACGAACCGGTCGGGATCGTCGAGGTCGCGGAAGCGTCCGGGCAGCCGGATGCCGAGTGCCTCCTGGCTCTCGACGAACTCGCGCTCGAAGAGCTCGATCAGTTCGTCACGGCGGCCCGGACGCAGGGTGTACTGACGCAGTTCCACGACATTCATGCCGCGAAGCTAGCCAGTCTCCACTGACATCCTGTGTCAGCGGAAAGCGGCGAGTCCCGTCACGGACTGGCCGAGCGAGAGCGCGTGCATCTCCTCGGTGCCTTCGTAGGTGAGCACGGTTTCGAGGTTCGCCATGTGCCGCATGACCGGGTACTCCAGCGAGATCCCGTTGGCGCCGAGCATCGCGCGCGCGGTGCGGGCGACCTCGATGGCGGAGCGGACGTTCGCCATCTTGCCGAAGCTGACGTGGTTGTGGTGCAGCTTGCCCGCGTCCTTGAGCTTGCCGATCTGCAGCGCGACCAGCCCGGCCCGGTTGACCTCGACCACCAGGTCGGCGAGCTTGCGCTGGGTGAGCTGGAAACCGGCCAGCGGCTTGCCGAACTGCTCGCGGCTGAGCGTGTACTCCAGCGCCGACTCGTAGCACGAGCGCGCCGCGCCGACGACGCCGTAGAGGATGCCGTAGCGGGCCTCGTTCAGGCAGGACAGCGGGCCGCGCAGGCCCCTGACCTCGGGGAACGCGGCGGATTCCGGCAGGCGGACGCCGTCGAGGACGAGCTCGGCCGTCAGCGACGCGCGCAGGGAGAGCTTGTGCTTGACCTCGTTGGCGGTGAAGCCGGGCGTGTCCGTCGGGACGACGAAGCCGCGGATGCCGTCGTCCGTCTGTGCCCAGACCACCGCGACCTGCGCGACCGTGCCGTTGGTGATCCACATCTTGGCGCCGGTGAGCACCCAGTCCTTGCCGTCGCGGACAGCACGCGTGCGCATCGAGCCGGGGTCGCTGCCCGCGTCGGGCTCGGTCAGGCCGAAGCAGCCGAGCGCCTCGCCCGCGGCCATGCGGGGGAGCCACTCCTGCTTCTGCTCCTCGGAGCCCCACTTGTAGATCGCGTACATCGCGAGTGAGCCCTGCACCGAGACGAAGCTGCGCAGCCCCGAGTCGACGGCTTCGAGTTCGCGGCACGCGATGCCGTACGCGACGGCGCTGGTGCCCGCGCAGCCGTAGCCCTCCAGGTGCATGCCCAGCAGGCCGAGCTGACCGAAGCCCTTCGCGAGCTCGGCGGCGGGGAGCGAGCCGGACTCGTACCACTCCGCGACGTTCGGCAGGAGCTGGTCGTTCGCGAAGGCGCGCACGGCGTCGCGCATGTCGCGTACTTCGCCACTCAGCTCGGCGTCGAGGTCCAGGAAGTCGTGGGCATCCGGTTTCGTCATCGTGTTGCTCCCGTGCGCATCGTTGAGCCGTCGGCGATCGACTCTACGGAACGTCCGGTGGTAGGGGGACCGAGGAGCGCGACGTCGACTATGAGAATCATCATGGCCCCGGCCACTATCGCGAACATCGCGCCAGGGCCGCTACCGGTGAGTACAGGCAGCAGGACGAACGGCATCGCGGCCGTCGCGAGCCGGGAGAGCGAGTACGCCGAGCCCGCCGCGGTCGCGCGCAGCTCGGTCGGGAACAGCTCGCCCTGGTAGGTGTGGAAGGCGTTGGAGAAGACATTCGACAGCAGGGTGTAACAGAAGCCGAACGTGATGATCGCCGCCGACGTCGTCGCGTAGCCGAACGCCAGCCCGAACCCGGCCATGCCCGCCGCGCTGCCGATGATGAGCCACTTGCGTTGCGCGCGTTCGATGATCGGAATCGACAGCGCCGAGCCGAGCGGATAACCGAGGAAGGTCAACGCGACATAGGTCAGCGATGTGCTGAGGTGGAATCCCTTGGCCGCCAGCACGATTGGCACGAGTGATCCGAAGCCGTAATAGCCGAATGCCTGCAGTGCCTGGAAAACGTAAAGCATCGCGGTGCGTTTGAGCCACGGCGGACGGAAGAGCGCGGTCGCCGGCGCTTTGGGTGAAGGCGGTGCTTCCGGGGTGATGACTTCCGGTGTTTCCTTTTCGAAACGGCGGACGACGGCCTCGGCTTCTTCGTAGCGGCCTTGGCTGACGAGCCAGCGCGGCGATTCCGGCAAACCCGTGCGCAGTGCCAAAACGACGACCGCCCCGAGTCCGCCGATCACGAAAAGCCAGCGCCAGCCGTTCTCGTACTCCGCGAGCCAGCGCGCGAGGAAACCGGCGGCGGGCACGCCGCAGAAGCCGATCGTGTAAGCCCAAGCCGTCGCGCGGCCGCGGTGTTTCGCGGGCAGGAGGTCGGCGAGGTAGGCGTCGGCCAGCGGGAGTTCCGCGCCGATGCCGATGCCCGCGATGAACCGGCAAACGACCAGCATCCAGACTTCCGTGCTGAAAGCGCCTAAAAGCGTGAAAACCGAATACAAGCCGAGGGTGACCAGGAAAGCGGTCCGCCTGCCGACCCGGTCGGCCAGCCTGCCGAGCCCGAGCGCGCCGACGAACGCGCCGAGGAACGCCGACGCGAGCAGCAGCTTCAAATCGCCTGGTGAGACGGCGAATTGCTTGGTCAGCACCGTGCTGATCGTCCCGGCGAGAAACAGGTCGTAAAGGTCGAAAAAGGTCGCCACCCCGACCAGTGCGACGACATAACGGTGGCGACGCGTCACCGGCAACCGGTCCAGGCGCTCCGAGATGGTCATGGTCAAGATCGTTCCACCGAACGGCGGTCATCGAAACCGGTGACCCGATGCGAGAATTCCCCCGCCGCCGCCGCGATAACGCTTTCTCGAGGAGATCATGCGCATGCGTGTGACGGTAAGGATCGCCGCGATACTGGCGGCCATGGTCGCGTTCAGCGGGACCGCTTCGGCGGCCTCCCTCGGCGGCTGGCGGCAGACCGGCCATGCCACGGTGGACATCAAGTTCAGCAACGAAGGCATCGCCACGGTGCGCGTGCCGGGCAAGCCGCCCGCGCTGGTGTACCGCGGCAGCGGCGCGATCCCGCAGGCACAGCTGGACAAGGGCTGGGGCCACGTCGGCGACGTCGACTCGCACCGCGGCTACATCGTGGACGCGTACCAGAACACCCGCGACGTGCCCGCGCCGAACAAGATGTTCCTGGTGACGACGCCGACCGGGCAGACCTATGAGTACGTCCACAAGCTGACGCCGGAAGAGCCGCCCGCCAACGCGAACTCCGCGGTCGCGATCACGCCGGACGGCCGCTGGCTGGTCGCGGCGGCGCTGGGCGAGCTGGACCAGCTGTTCGTGTTCCCGGCGCCGCTGACCGGGACCGGCGGGTCGATCGAGCTGAGCGGGCACGTCAAGCTCGACACCAAGATCCGCAACGCCCAGGGCTGCGACTTCGTGTCCGCGTGGAAGCTGCTCTGCGCGACCTCGGACCCGTATAACGACTTGTACCCGACGTCGTTCCAGTTGCTGGAGATCAACCTCGCGTGGCCGGTGCAGGGCCGGGATGTCCGCGCCCACGTGCGTTCGCTGGGCCAGGTGCCGCTGGTGAGCACCTGCCCCGGGCTGTTCGTCACCGAGGGCGTCGACTACGACGCCCCGACCGGCGAACTGCGCGTCGAGGTGGTCCCGCCGAGCCCGTGCAACACGGTCACCGACGTCTACACCTTCCGCAGGTACTAGGAACGGGATAAAGCGGGCTTTATCCCGGGGTGGGATAAAGCCCGCTTTATCTCGCGGGGACTACTTGGCGTAGACGGTCTCGTAGATCGTGTTCGACGGGGCCGAATTGGCCGCGAGGCCGTTCGCCCAGAGGCGCTGCACGCGGGCCGCCTCGGTGGCGTTCGGGTTGGCGTTGTGGCACGAGGTGCCGGGGCCGCCGCCGGACATCAGCTCGGAGCAGGGGCCCGAGTAGTGGTCGGGCAGGCCGAGCGCGTGGCCGGTCTCGTGGGCCGCGATCCGGACGACGTCGTACTGCCTGGCCTGGGTGTAGTCGATGAAGATGGTGCCGCTGCCGTGACCGTTGGTCTGCGCGTAGGAGCCACGCGGGTCGTTGCCCTCGGTGTAGCGCAGGGTGGCGCCGGAGGTGCGGGAGCGCAGCTGGACGTTCGACACGGCGCGGTTCCAGTTGGCCGCGCCGGAGGCGATGGCGGACTGGAAGGTCGGGGCGCCGGAGGCGTTGTAGTACACGACCGTGGCGGTCGGCGCGGCCGACGCCATACCGGCGGTCAGCGGCAGCACGGCGGCGGCGAGCGCGACGGCGCCCATCACGAAGTTTCTGCGGGACACAGGGATTCTCCTTGCCAATGAAGGGGATTACGGCGCGCGCTTGGCTAGGAAATCTAAGGGTGTGGCCCGCCCGATACATCCGACTTTCGTACGGATATCGCTATCTGTTAATAGATCTCGTGATCCTTTAACAGTCATGGGTCCTTTCGGGCTAGCGATCATGGGTCCGTCCAGGGGGTTCCGCCGTTCACCGGTACCGTGGACGCCGTGCCTACTGTCGTGATCCTGGACTACGGTTCGGGCAACCTCCGCTCCGCCGAGCGCGCCGTCCAGCGCGCAGGCGCCGACGTGGAGGTCACCGCGGACCCGCAAGCCGCGCTCAACGCGGACGGTCTCGTCGTGCCCGGTGTCGGCGCCTTCGCCGCCTGCGCCGAGGGGCTGCATTCCGTGCAGGGCGAGCGGATCATCGGCAAGCGGCTGGCCGGCGGGCGCCCGGTGCTGGGCATCTGCGTCGGTATGCAGATCCTGTTCGAACGTGGCGTCGAGCACGGTGTCGAGGCGGCGGGCGCGGGGGAGTGGCCCGGCACGGTCGACAGGCTGACCGCCGACGTGCTCCCGCACATGGGCTGGAACACCGTCCGCGCGCCGGCGGACTCGCAGCTGTTCGCCGGGCTCGACCCGGACGAGCGCTTCTACTTCGTGCACTCGTACGCGGCGCGCACCTGGGACCTGGAGTCCGGGCTGGCCGGGCAGCAGCCCAAGGTCACCTGGGCCCACCACGGCGAGGACTTCGTCGCGGCGGTCGAGAACGGCCCGTTGTGGGCGACCCAGTTCCACCCGGAGAAGTCGGGTGACGCCGGCGCCCGGCTGCTCAAGAACTGGCTTGACACCCTGTAGCCGTCTTAGCGTTTGGACGTCATAGAGTTACCTCGTGACTTTCACGCTGCTTCCCGCCGTTGACGTGGCCGACGGCCAGGCCGTGCGCCTGGTCCAGGGCGAGGCCGGTACCGAGACCTCCTATGGCAGCCCGCTCGAGGCGGCGCTGCAGTGGCAGCGCGACGGCGCCGAGTGGATCCATCTGGTCGATCTCGACGCCGCGTTCGGCAAGGGCTCCAACCGCGAGCTGCTCGCCGAGGTCGTCGGCAAGCTCGACGTGCAGGTCGAGCTGTCCGGCGGCATCCGCGACGACGCCTCGCTGGAGGCCGCGCTGGCCACCGGCGCCCGGCGCGTCAACCTCGGCACGGCCGCGCTCGAGGACCCGGACTGGACCGCGAAGGTGATCAAGTCGCACGGCGACCGCGTCGCCATCGGCCTCGACGTCCGGATCAGCGAGGCCGGGCACCGGCTGTCCGCGCGCGGCTGGACCTCCGACGGCGGCGACCTGTGGGAGACGCTGGAGCGGCTCGACCGCGACGGCGCGAGCCGCTACGTGGTCACCGATGTCAGCAAGGACGGCACCCTGCGCGGCCCGAACATCGACCTGCTGCGTGAGGTGGCCGCCCGTACCGACGCCCCGGTGATCGCGTCCGGCGGAGTGTCCAGTGTGGACGATCTGCGCGCGATGGCCGCGTACACCCGGGACGGCATCGAGGGCTCCATCGTCGGAAAGGCCCTGTACGCGGGCGCTTTCACGCTTCCGGAAGCCCTCGCCGCGGTCGCCGAGTTCTAGTTCAGCCAAAGGATGACGGCCAGGCCTGCCGCCGGGAGCAGGCTGGTCAACGTCCGGACGTGGTTCCAGCGCGTCCAGTTCTTCAGGTAGTCCTGCCACAGCGCGGCCGCTTCGGCGGATGCCGGGTCCTGTACCGCAGCGAGCGCGTTGTTGAGCGGCACGTGGTAACCCATGGTCAGGAAGACGACCCCGGCCAGGTAAGCCGCCGCGCACAGCAGCATCGGGATGGCGAACTTCTGATCCCAGACCTGGAACGACCACACGATCAGCGCGACGCACAGCGCCGCGGTGCCGAACATCGCGGGCATGAATGCCGATCTGACGATCTTGACGTTGATCGAGTTCATGGCGTTGATGCCCTGCTCGGCCGGGATGTCGCCGAACGACTGCATGATGAAGGTCGAGAAGGCGAAGAACACCCCGCCGACCAGCCCGGCGCCGACGATGGTCAGGATCATGACAACGGACAGTGACGTGCTCATCTTTTTCATGCCTCCCAGACGCCCCTAGCGGCGGTTTCGCGAGCGTAGTCCGTGAAATCACGCGGTGCGCGCCCCAGTGCGCGCTGCACCCCGTCGGCGAGGCTGGCGTTACGGCCGTCGAGCACCTCGGTGAACAGATACTTGAGGAGTTCCAGCACATCGCCCGGGATCTCCGGGCTCGCGAACTCCTCGAAGGTGATCTGCTGAAACCGGACGTCGCGCCCGCTCGCCTTGGCGATCTCGGCGGTGACCTCGGCGAAGGTCAGCAGCCGCGGCCCGGTCAGCTCGTACACCTCGCCGATGTGCCGGTCGTCGGTGAGCGCGGCGACGGCGACGTCCGCGATGTCGTCGGCGTCCACGAACGGCTCGGGCGTGTCACCGGCGGGAAGCGCTACGGTCCCCTCGAGCACGGGCTCGAGCAGGTAACCCTCGCTGAAGTTCTGGTTGAACCAGCTCGCCCGCAGGATCGTCCAGTCCGCGCCGGACTCCTGAACGGCTCGCTCGGCGTACTCCGCGCCCTCTTCGCCGCGGCCCGACAGCAGCACAAGCCGTTTGGTGCCTTGGGAAGCGGCGAGTTCGGCGAACGCGCCGACGATCTCGGCGGCACCCGGGACCGCGAGGTCGGGGAAGTACGACAGGTAGGCGGCGTCCATGCCTTCGAGCGCGGGTTGCCAGGTCGAGCGGTCCTCCCAGTCGAAGGCCGGGAGACCTTGCCGAGACCCGACGCGGGCCTGGGCGCCGAGCTTCCGAGCGATGCGGCTGCCGGTCTTGCCGGTGCCTCCGGTGATCAAGGTGTTTGTCATGGGACTTAGTTAAGCGGCGTCGAGTGAGACTCTCCATAGCTGAGAATCGCAATTTCATACGCAAGCGTCTACGCTGACGGACATGGACGCACTCGCCGGTTTGCTCGACGGCCCCCGGGCCCAAGGCGCCTTCCTGCTCCGCTCGGTCTTGAATCCGCCCTGGTCGATGCGCATCCAGGACGAGGCGCCCCTGACAGTGGTCGCGGTGGTGAGCGGGTCGGCTTGGATCGACGAGGTCCGTTTGTCCGCCGGCGACGTCGCGATCATGCGCGGCCCCGACCCGTACACGGTCGCCGACGACCCGTCGACCCCGGTGCAGGTGGTCATCCACCCCGGTCAGCGCTGCGCGACCCCGGACGGTCAAGAGGTCGAGATGCGCGACCTCGGCACCCGCACCTGGGGCAACGACGTCGACGGCTCGACCACGTTGTTGACCGGCACCTACCAAATGCGCGGCGAGGTCAGCGCCCGCCTGCTGAGCGCCTTGCCCCCGCGCGTCGTCGTGTCGGCCGAGGGACCGTTGATTCCGTTGCTGGCTGAGGAAATCGGTAAAGATCAGCCGGGCCAGGAGGCGGTTTTGGACCGCCTGCTGGATTTGCTGCTGATCGACACCTTGCGCCGATGGTTCTCCCGGCCCGAAGCGGAGGCGCCTGCCTGGTACCGGGCGCACAGCGATCCTGTCGTCGGGCCCGCGCTTCGGTTGCTGCACAACAATCCCGCGCATCCTTGGACGGTTGCGAACCTGGCTTCGGAGACCGGGATCTCGCGGGCGTCACTGGCGCGGCGGTTCACGGACCTGGTCGGGGAGCCGCCGATGTCGTTCCTGACGGGCTGGCGGCTGGCGATGGCCGCCGACCTCCTGCGCGAGCCGGACGCGACGGTCGCTTCGGTGGCGCAGCGGGTGGGGTACGGGAGCGCTTTCGCCTTGAGCACGGCGTTCAAACGGGAGCGCGGCGTGAGCCCGCGCGAGTACCGGCTCTCGCTGACCGTCGTGGGGTCGTGAGTGTTGCGGCCGGTTCTAGCGGACCGGCTCACCTTGGCACGTGACAAGGGCCGCCCTTGCAACGCTCTGGGTGACAAGGGCCGCCCTTGTCACCCAGACCGCGCCCCGGTCTGAACACTCATGACCCCGAGGAGACGCGGTTCATCCGAGCTTGATGGCGACGCCGATGGTCCGGTCGCGAGGGCCGCGGAGCTTGCTGAAGAACATGGTCACCTGCCCGACGATGCCGTACTTCTTCGCGATCAGCTTGCGGACGCGCTCGGTGCCCTCGTCGTCGAGCAGGCGGGCCTCGCCCGTGACGACCGCGCCGTGGGTCTGCTTGCCGCGCAGGTCGCAGGCCTGGAGTTCGACGCGGCCGCTGTTGCGGATGCGCTTGATCTTGCCGGCCTTGCGCTCGGACCACAGCACGATCTCGCCGTTGTCGCCCGCGGCCCAGAGCGGCGTCGCGACCGGGACGCCGGTTTTGCGGAACGTCGTCAGCATCAGGTACTTCTCGGCGGCCAGGCGCTCGTACTCGGATCCCATGCCAGCAACCTACTAGGGCGTCCGGCGGCGCAGCGTCGCCGCGCCGAGCACCAAAGCGGCCAGCGCGCAGCAGGCCACGATCAGCAGGTTCCGGAGCAGGGTCGCGTCGACCGTCGACGAGGTCGTCACGCGGGTCAGCGCTTCGACCGCGTACGAAAGCGGCATGACGTTCGAGAGCCAGTTCAGCAGCCAGCCCATCTGGCCGCGCGGCATGAACAGGCCGCACAGCAGGATCTGCGGCAGCACGAACACCGGCATGAACTGGACCGCCTGGAACTCCGTGCGCGCGAACGCGCTGACGAACAGGCCGAGCGCCATGCCGAGCAGCGCGTCGAGCACGGCGATCAGCAGGAGTGTCCAAATGGAACCGTTGATGTCCAAACCCAGCCAGGCCAAGGAGATCCCGGTCGCGATCGCGACCTGGGCGACCGCGATCAGGCCGAACGCGAGCGCGTAGCCGAAGAGCAGGTCGAGCCTGCCGATCGGCAGTGTCATCAGCCGCTCGAGTGTTCCGGTGGTGCGCTCGCGCAGGGTGGTGATCGAGGTGATCAGGAACATGATCAGGAAAGGGAACACCCCGAGTAGCGCGGGCGCGATGTGGCTGAACAGCAGCTCGTTGTTGAACACGAAGCGCAGCAGCACCATCAGCAGCGAGGGCACCAGCAGCAGCATCGCGACCGTGCGGTGGTCGTGGCGGAGCTGGGTGAGGATGCGGCGGGCGGTGGCGAGCACGAGTGCGGGGTTCATGACGGGGTCACCTCGGTTTCGCGGACGAGCCGCAGGAAGGCCTGCTCCAGGTCGGTGGCCTCGGTGCGTTCGCGCAGGTGCTGGGGAGTGTCGTCGGCGAGTAGCTTGCCGTCGCGCATGAGGAGCAGCCGGTCGCAGCGGGCCGCCTCGTCCATCACGTGGCTGGAGACGAGCAGGGTGACCCCGGACGCGGCGAGCTTGCGGAACAGGCCCCACAGCTCGTCGCGGAGCACGGGATCGAGGCCGACGGTCGGCTCGTCGAGCACCAGCAGCTCCGGCTTGCCGAGCAGGGCGACCGCGAGGTTGGCGCGGCTGAGCTGGCCGCCGGAGAGCGAGCCGGTGAGCTTGTCGGCGTGGTCGGTGAGGCCGACCTCGGCGATCACTCTGTCCACATCGGACTTCGGCGCGCGCAGCACGTCGGCGAAGTAGCGCAGGGACTCGGTCACCGTCAGGTCCGCGTAGATGGCCGGGCTCTGCGTGGCGTACCCGATCAGCCTGCGCAGCGGCGGCGCGCCCGCCGGATGACCGAGCACGGTGACCGTGCCGCCCGCCACGATCTGCACGCCGACGATCGCGCGCAGGAGCGTGGTCTTGCCGCAGCCACTGGGCCCGAGCAGGCCGGTGACCACCCCGCGCGGCACGTCGAAGCCCACCCCGTCGACGACCACGCGACCGCCACGCCGGACCCGCAGTCCGGCGACCGAGATCGCAGAATTAGCCATGCGTTTAATTCTGCGCTCCTCCAAGGGTGGAGTCAAGCAACCTCGGGGCGGTCCGGGAGTCTTACGGACGTTGAATCCTGACCACATGGAGGTATTTCGCGTGAGATCACGCCTGGGGGTCCTGTTCGGTGCGGTCATCGCACTGACCGGACTAGTCTCCGTACCCGCGTTCGCCGAGCCTTACAGCGATGTCCGCGTCGACGTCGCGGCGACCCCGAAACTGAACTGGGTCGACTGCGACGGCGGGTTCCAGTGCGCCACCGCGTCCGTCCCGCTCGACTACGACCGGCCGTTCGGCCAGAAGATCGACCTCGCCCTCATCCGGCTGCGCGCCTCCGATCCGTCGAAGCGCATCGGCAGCCTGTTCGTGAACTTCGGCGGCCCCGGATCGTCCGGTGTGGACCGGCTGCGGCAGCGCGCGGAACGCACCTGGATCTTCTCGCCGGAGCTGAAGGCCCGGTTCGACCTCGTTTCGTGGGATCCGCGCGGCATCGCGCGCAGCGCGGGCGTCCGCTGCTTCCCGACCGAGGCCGAGCAGCAGGCCTTCTACGCCGCGCGCCCGGAAATGCCGGGCGACCCCAGCGGCGAAGCCGCGTTCTACTCCGACGCGAAGGCGCTCGCGGCGCACTGCCAGTCGCAGGCGGGCGAGATCCTCAAGCACGCTTCGACCGCCAACACCGCGCGCGACCTCGAACTGCTGCGCCGCGCCGTCGGCGACGCGAAGCTGACCTATCACGGGATCTCGTACGGCACGCAGCTCGGCGCCATCTACGCGAACCTGTTCCCCGGCCGCGTCCGCGCGATGGCGTTCGACGGCTCGATGGACTTCGTCGGCAACGTCTCCGGCCACGGCGACCAGGGCACGACGGTCCCGCTCGACAGCCGCCAGGACGTGCCGCGCGGCATCGCCGACACCTTCGAGTACTTCCTGCAGCAGTGCAAGCTCGCGGGGCCGAAGTGTGCCTTCTCGGCCGGTGACCTGCGTGCGAAGTGGGAGGCTATCGTCGCGAAGGCCAAGCAAGGGCCGATCGTCGTAGACGGGACCTCATACAGCTACTCGGCGATCGTGAACGCCGCAGGAGACCTGTCCATCCCCAGTGGCTACGCGGACACCGCCTCGCTGCTTCAGAAGCTTTACGACGCTCCCACCGCTGCGGCGGCTAGGTCGGCCGCTGTCGCCGGCGAGCCTTATCTGAGCAACCGCGACGAGGCGTTCAACGCGATCCAGTGCACGGACAGCGTCTTCCCGCGTGACCCCGCCGTCTACAGCGCCGCGGCCATCACCGAGGACCAGCGCGTGCCGTACTTCGGCCGCATCGGCGTGTTCGACATGATGAGCTGCGCGTTCTGGCAGTCCAAGGACGACGACCGCTACACCGGCCCGTGGAACCGCCCGACCTCGGCGCCGATCCTGGTGCTCAACGCCCGCTTCGACCCGTCGACGCCGCTGCACGGCGCGTACGACGGCGCGAAGCAGCTCGCCCGCGCCCAGGTGAACGTGATCGAGGGCTCCGGCCACAGCACCATGTTCGCGATCAGCACCTGCGCGGAGAAGATGAAGCGCGAGTACCTGTTCACCGGCGTGCTGCCGCCGGCGAGCGCCTCCTGCAAGGTGGACGCCCCGCCGTTCGGCTGAGCCTGACGTGATTTAGCGGGCTTTATCCCACACCGGGATAAAGCCCGCTTTATCCCGGGTCAGGGGAACTGCACGGCGTCCGCGATGCGCAGGGCCATGGGCCGGGCTTCGGGCACGCCTGTCAGCCGCAGCTGCAGCACGTGCGCTTCGTCGGGGAGCCAGGTCAGCACGGCCGTGCTCGCCTCCTCGGTGAACTCGGCGACCCGGCCCTTGATCAGGATCTGCGACTGCAGCCGCGCGATCCGCACCGCGTTCGCCGACCACTCGCGCTCGTCGGTGCCGTGGATCGTCAGCTCGATCTCGGCCGCGCCGGATCGCCACAGCCTGGTGTTTTCGCCACCTGCCTGCTCGGTGAAGCCATCGGGGAGCCAGCCGGCCGCGACCGGCGCCCTGACCTGCTCCTGGGCCTGGTCCTGGGGGAGCAGCTTGATCCCCAGCGGCACCCCCGCGGCCACCACGACCACGGCGGCGGCGACCGCGACGAGGCGCGCCACCGGACGGGGCCGCGCACGCCGCGCGAGCCGCTCGCGGACATGGCCCGCGTCGGGCGCGCGCGAGGCGATCTGGTCGAGGCCGTGGCGCAGGAGTGCCTCGGCCTGCTCATCGGTCAGTCGGCTCATCGCGGTGCTCCGGTGGGCTCTCGGGTGGTCTCGATGTCGCGCAAGGTCTTGAACGCCCGCGAGATCTGGCTGCGCACGGTCGAGGTGCCGCAGCCCAGCACCGCGGCGATCTCCTCGTCCGAGTAGTTCTCGTAGAACCGGAGCACCACGGCCGCCCGCTGTTTGCGGGGCAGCGCGGCGAGCCGCTCGAACATGGCGTCGCGCTCGGTGTAGCCGATGCTCGGGTCGTCCAGCGGCGGGCTCAGCGCGTCGAGCAGCTCGGGGGTGGACGGGCTGACCGCGCGCACCGCGCGCCGCCTGCGCCACGAGAGGTACTCGTTGGTGACCATCCGGCGGACGTAGGTGGGCGGATGCTCGATCCGCGCCCACCGCTGCTGTGCCCGCAGCAGCACGTCCTGGACGATGTCCTGCGCCAGATGCGGATCGTCGGTGAGGACGGTCGCGTAGCGCAGGAGCCCGTCCAGCCGCTCGGCCACGAACTCCTCGAAGGGGGTCACGCACCTATGGACGCGCGAGCGGCCGGACTCGCTGCTTCGGAGTGAGATTTATTTCGCCGGCACATCCTGGAGCGGGACGAACGCGAACCCGGTGGTCGGCAGGTCGCCGACGGCGGGACGGCGCTCCCCGTCGTGGACCACGAGCAGGCCGCGGGGGAACCTCGGCCCGAGGTAGGCGGTGCTGATCGTGGCGCCGTCGGAGTGCTCGACCGAGTCGGTGTGGCGGCCCGCGACGATCCGGAAGCCGACAGTCGACCGTCCGTAGCGGACGAAGCGCGAGTCGCCCTGGCTCGAGGCGAGCAGCGTGCCGTGGTCGAGCGCGAGGCCTTCGGCGTCGGCGGTGAGCCAGCGGCCGCCGAATCCGGGGTCGGGCCCGTCGTCGACGCAGGACTCGGTCGCGGCGTCGTAGTGCTGGGGGAGGCCGAACGAGCGGACCTTGTCGATGAGCACGGGCGTGCCGAACCCGGTTTCGCTGAGCGGGATCCGCCAGATGCCGACGTCCTCTTGAGCGGTGTAGACCACCCGGTTCGCGGAGTCGATCACGGTGCCTTCGAACTGCGGGCCCTCGCCGGGCTCTTCGCACGGCGACCAGGACTTGCCGTTCGGCAGCGCGAACGTGGACGGCATGTCGAGCTTGGTGACGGTCTCGGTGCCGACTTTGCCGCCCGGCTTGTCGACAAGTCGCAAAAGCGCCAGCCGCGCCTCATGGCGCTGCGTGGTGACGACCAGCCGGCCCATCCCGGCCGCGAGCCCGTACACGGTGCGCTGACCGTCCACATCGGACTCTGTGGCAGAGAAGACCGGCCGCGCGTCCGGATCGGTGACATCGGTGAGCACGTCCGGCCCGGCAGAGACCTTGTACACCCGGATCCGGTCCCGTCCCCGGTCGCTCACGACGGCGAGATCGCCGACGACGTCGACGTTGTTGAACCGCCCCGGCGCGGCGCCGGTGCCCGGCTTCGGCGGCGCGGGCACGTGCGCGATCTGGCGCGCGTCCAGGTCGAACGCGGCGAGCCCGCCCTCCTTGAGCGCGCCGAGCACGACGCTGCGCTCGGGGTGGCGCGGGTTCACCCAGATCGCCGGGTCGTCGGCGTCCGCGTTGGCCGGATCGGCCGACCCGTCGTCGACGAAGGCACGGGTCTGCAGCACCGGCGAAGGCGGGCAGGCCGCTTCGGCGGGCGCGGCGCCGAGCAGCAGGACGGCCACGGCGGGAATCGGGAGGAATCGTGCGATGGTCACCGCCGGAACCTAGGCCCGCCGGGTGACCAGAACATGAACGAGTCGTGAGTGTTCTGACCGGTTAGAACCGGCCGCGCCACTCACGACCCGTCGCCGTCCAGGTAGTGCTGGACGACCGGCGCGAGCAGCTTGACCAGCTCGTCCGGCGTCGCGTCGGCCAGCGCGGGCACCCGCACGATGTACCGCAGCAGCGCGACCCCCATCATCTGCGCCGCCGCGGCGGCCACCCGCGTGCGCGGGATGCCCCTGGCCTCGGCGACCTTGGCGAGCACGGCCTGTTCCATGAACTGCCGCATCATCGCCGCGGCGGGCTCGCTGGTCGCGGCCGACCGCAGCATCGCGAGGAACGGCGCACGCCCGTCCGGCGTCTCCCAGAAGCCCAGGAACATCCGCACCAGCCGCTCCCCGGTCTCCTCGACCGGCCCGCTCAGGATCAGCGGGACCACGACCTCCGGGTCGACCGGGATGTTCATCGCCGCGACGAACAGCTTCTGCTTGCTCCCGAAGAAGTGGTGCAGCAGCGCGGCGTTGACCCCGGCGTCCGCCGCGATCCCGCGCACGGTCGCCCCCGAGTACCCCTGCGCGCCGAACCGCTGCCTGGCGGCGTCGAGTATCCGCTCGCGGGTCTCCGTCTGCCCCGGTCGCCTGCCAGCCTGTGCCATGTCAGCGAGCGTACTTGCTGACCATGATCAGGAACTCGTCCTCGTCATCGTGGTAGAAGGCCGCCTGTACGCCGGCCTCGGTGACGATCGCCGATTGGCTGCCGAACGTCAGCGGTTCATAGACCTCGTACTCGCAGTCCAAAGCCTTGAGAAAGTCTTCGCGCTTTATCGGCGCAGGGTAAGGATCCGGTGTCAGCGGCAGCCGGATCGCCGGACCCGGCCAGGTGTGCACGGTGACATCTTCGACGATGCCGCCCCTGATCGTCAGCGCGAGGCTTTCCCAGTAGTAGGGGTAGCCGTCGATGCCCGGCTTCATGCGGATCGCCGGATGCGGGCTTCCGGGCCCCAACAGGGTTTCCGCCTCGTCGAGCGACATTCCACAATGGATCGGGCCGAGGTGCCCCGAGGCCGCGAAGGCGAAGATGTCCATCACGATCGCCAGCGTACGGATCTTCTTGCCCCCGCTCGCGCGAGCGGGGGCAAGAAGACGGCGTCGGCTCAGCCCTTGACGGCCTTGCCCAGCTTCTTGAAGGAGAAGCCGGGTGCCGCGGACTTCGCGGCGGGCGGCGGGGCGGAGCTGTAGACGTAGACGTTCTCGTCCGTGTCGCGGTAGGTGAACGCGAGCACGCCCGCCTTGGTCAGGATCAGCGTCGGGTCCGTCGCGGTGGCCACGAAGTGCTCGGGGTCGACCGCGACCCACGCGCGGTAGCTTCCGTCCGCGGCCTGGCCGGTGGACTGCACGTGGTTCTGCTCGTCACGGACGACGACCTCGATGCCGGACGCCGTGCGCACGGCGGACGGCTGGCCGACGGCCTTGACGCCGGTGAGCGCGGGCAGCGCGGTCCACGCCTGCGGCCAGGTGCTGTCGGCCTTCTGCTTCTGTGTGTAGACCACGCCGTCGGCGCCGGTCGCGAACGCCTGCATCGTGTGGTCGGCGTTCAGGACCGCGGTGGCCGCGCCCAGGGTGGCAGGCCCGCCCAGCGGCTTGACCGGCGTCGGGCCGCCGCAGCCGAGGTACTGGGCCGACTGGTAGGCGCCGTCACGGGTGCGCAGCAGCAGCCCCTTGGTGGAGCCGTCGGTGACGTACACCGGGGCGTCGCCGGTGAACTGCAGCGTCCCGGTCAGCTGGCGGTACCAGATCGGGCTGTAGCCGTCGGGCCCGACGGTCCGGCAGTACAGCTTGCCGTCGGCGGCGTTGACCGCGTGGATCACCAGGTTCCCGGGGCTGGTGGTGCCCACGGTCGCCGGGCTGGCGAAGCCGCCTCCGAGGTCGCTCGTGCCGAGCGGCGTTCCGTCGGGCTTGACGGCGGTGGTCCGCGCGACGGAGTCGCGGCCCTGGGTGAGCACGTGCACGGTGCCGTCGGCCTGCTGGGCCGCCGACGGGGTGCCGTTCACCGCGGTGTTTGCGACCTCGTGCAGCGTGATGTCACTGGAGAGATCCGGCTGCGAGCCGACGACCAGCTTGCCCGCACCGTCCACATAGGAGTATTCGAGCGCGCCGCCCGACGACTGCAGCAGCGTGGTCCGCGCGTGCGGGCGGACCGTGATCGGCGCTGTCGGGTTGAAGTTCTTCTGCAGCTTGCAGGCGTTCGAGGTGGCCACCAGGTCGGTGAACGCGTCCCAGCCGCCGAAGCCGATGGTCGACGGCGAATTGGCCGTCCAGGCCCCGGCGTCCTCCTGGTAGCGGTACCAGCGCAGATTGCCGTCCCAGGTCGCGACGTAGAGGATGTCGCCGCCCGCGGAGGTGATGTTCTTGTACTGGTCCCAGCCGCCGCTGCCGACGGTGACCGGCTCCTGCAGGAACCGCTGCGCCGACACGTTGTACCGGGCGCGGTCGAGGTCGCCGCCCGGTGTGCGGCCGTAGAGCACGCCGTCGCCTGCGGCGACGATCAGGTCGTACTTGCCCCAGCCGGAGGTCAGCTCCTTCTTGACCCAGCTGTGTGTCGTTTCGTTGTAGCGGCGCCACACGAGCGTGTTGCCCGCGCCGACCGAGTAGATGTCGCCGCGTTCGTCGACGGCGATCCGGTTGCGGTACTGCGGCTGGTCCCAGCCGGCCCAGTCGTTGTCGACCACTTCGCCCGAATCGTCGGACCAGCCGTCGCCGGTCCAGACATAACGCAGCAATTCACCAGAGGGCCGGAAAGCCCAAATGACGCCATTCGGCCCAGCGATCACTCGGCTGAATTGCGCCCAGCCGCCGTTCCCGATGACCGGGCTATCGCTTTCCAGCGCTTTGCCGGTCTCCGGGTCCTGGTGCTCGATATAGCGGACATCGTCATCGACCGCGAACAGTGGCACCGCCGCTGAGCAGCGCAAAGCCACCGCCGCGGCGGCAGGTGCAGTAGTGATGGCCAGCGGCGTGACCGCCAGCAACGCGGAAACCAGCGCAGCCCGAATGGGCGCACGTCTTCCTCGGAAATTCATGCGTTCAATACCCCATGTAGTCGAAATGTCGGCGACAGACCGGACCCCCGGAAGAATGTCCACCCCAGCCGGTAAACGTTATCCCACTTACCGCCGCCAGATCTGTGTCCCGGATCACAATCATGGGTCGTGAGTGGTATTGCCGGTTAGAACCGGCAATACCACTCACGACTGCGACCTGAGCCGCGTTCGAGGGGCCGGACCTGCGTAAGTAGGCTTGAACGCATGTCTGTAGCGGTCAGGGTGATCCCGTGTCTCGACGTCGACGCAGGTCGAGTGGTCAAGGGGGTCAACTTCGCCGACCTGCGTGACGCCGGCGACCCGGTCGAGCTGGCGCGGGCCTATGACGCCGAGGGCGCCGACGAGCTCACGTTCCTCGATGTCACGGCCTCCTCCGGCAATCGCGAGACCACGTTCGACGTGGTGCGCCGGACGGCCGAGCAGGTGTTCATCCCGCTCACGGTCGGCGGGGGCGTGCGGTCCACCGAGGACGTCAACCGGCTGCTGCGGACCGGCGCTGACAAGGTCAGCATCAACACCGCCGCCATTTCCCGGCCCGAGCTGCTCAAAGAGGCTTCGCGGCGGTTCGGTGCGCAGTGCGTCGTGCTCTCGGTCGACGCGCGGCGTGGCGGGGAGACCGAGTCCGGGTTCGAGGTGACCACCCATGGCGGGCGGCAGGGGACCGGGATCGACGCCGTCGAGTGGGCCGCGCGGGGCGAGGAGCTCGGGGTCGGGGAGATCCTGCTCAACTCGATGGACGCCGACGGGACCAAGAACGGATTCGACCTCGAGCTCATCGAGCTGGTGCGCAAGGCCGTGCGGGTGCCGGTGATCGCCAGCGGCGGCGCGGGCGCGCTCGAGCACTTCCTGCCCGCCGTCCAGAGCGGCGCGGACGCGGTGCTCGCGGCCAGTGTGTTCCACTTCGGACAGTTGAAGATCAGCGAGGTCAAGGCCACGCTGCGGGAAGGCGGGGTGGTGGTCCGATGAAGAACGCCATGGTCGAGGTCAAGATCGTGGTCGGGCTGTTCCTCGGCATCGCGCTCGCCTGGACGCTGCTGATCGCCTTCGAGGTGGTGTTCGTCGGCGCCAGGCCGCTGTCGTTCCTCGTGCCGGTCGCCAGCCTGATCCTCGGCGGGCTGGTGGTGGCCGGGATCGCGTTGCGGATGCCGTCGTCGCGGATCGCCGGGTTCGTGGTGGCGGGCCTGTTCGGGCTGCTGCACGCGCTGTTCCTGCTGGGCGCGCAACTCTGGTGGGTGAAGGTGTTCTCCGGGCTGGCGTTCGCCGGGTACATGTACGCCGCGGTGCTGCTCAATTCGATGCCGGTGCGCCGCTACGTGCTGGGAGCGCGGGCATGAGCCTCGATCCGGACCTCGCGGCCAGGCTCAAGCGCAACGCCGACGGCCTGATCTGCGCCGTGGTCGTCGAGCACAGCACGTCCGACGTGCTCATGGTGGCCTGGATGGACGACGAGGCGCTCGACCTGACATTGACCACCCGGCGTGCTACGTACTTCTCACGAAGCCGTCAGAAACTGTGGGTCAAGGGCGAGACGTCCGGTCACACGCAGTACGTCCGCGAAGTGCGGATCGACTGCGACGCCGATACCGTCCTCCTGCGCGTCGACCAGACCGGCCCGGCCTGTCACACCGGCGAGCACAGCTGTTTCGACTCCGATGAGCGCCTGCTCCTCGCCGAAGAGAAGTGAGACCCTCCGTTGAACGTCGTGGCGAACATCCTGGTCGGCCTGGTCGTGCTGATCCACCTGTACATCGTCGTGCTCGAAATGTTCCTGTGGACTTCCAAGGGCCCGAAGGCGTTCGGCGTCACGCCTGAGTTCGCCAAGGAGTCGGCTTCGCTGGCCGCGAACCAGGGGCTCTACAACGGTTTTCTCGCGCTGGCGCTGATCTGGGGCCTGATCGCGACCGGCTCGACCGGGTTCCAGTTCAAGCTCTACGGCCTGATCTGCGTGATCGTCGCGGGCATCTACGGCGCGCTCACCGCGAGCAAGAAGATCCTGTTCGTGCAGGTCGTGCCCGGCACACTGGCGCTGGTCGCGGTGCTGCTCGCCGGCTGAGGGCCTGACTCGGTAACGCAGGGGGCGGCGGATCGGTTGCCCGGGTGAGGGGTGCCGGACAAACCCCCGGTTAGCGCAGGTCAGCGGCAGTATCTTCGCCGCATGACCAACACTGGGGAGTTCCGCCGGGTCCGCTTCTTCGGAGCCCTTCTCGGCGACGACGTCCATCGCCCTGGCCCGCGGCCCGCCGATCCGGCGCTCGCGGGCGCCGCCGTCAAGCGGCTGCTGGACCGGGGCGTCGCGATGCTCGGCGGTGGCGTGGCGCTTTTCGTGATCGGCATCGGCATGCAGGTGCAGTTCGACCCCGAAGGCGGGTCGCTCGAAGCCTTGCCAATGATCGGTGCGCTGATGGCAGGCCTGGCGTTGATCCCGTACGGCCTTATCGGGCTGGGACGTTGGCGACCTCGGGTGCGGGCCGCCCAGAACGGGCCGTGGCGGGCGGGAATCGCGCTGCTCGGTGAGTCCGGCCGGAAGAACGGCGCCCGGCTGAGCGTGCGGTACGACGAGGGCGACCTGGACTCGCTCACCACGAACACGCCGGTGGCCTTTCCCTTGCCTGGCAACGTGATGACGGGCGAGCAGCGGGTCTGGATCAACGGCACCGGCGACGCGGTGACCGTGATGTTCGAGTACGGCCCGTTCCTGGTCGCCGCGCGCCGGGTCCGCTGACGGACGTGGTCTGGGCCACATCGGCTGACGGGCGAAGTGCCTGCCGCGCATGATGTCCGGGTGTGACGAGCTGGGGAGGACCGTCGATGAGTGACCTTGGGGGATTTCGCAGGATCACCCTGCGCAGTATCGCGATCAAGCACATGGACGACGTCCACCGCGATGCCACCGAAGCGGCCGATCCCGAACTCGCGGGCGAGGTCACGGCCAGGCTGTTGCGTCGTGCCGTGCTGCTCACGGCCTGGGGAGTGCTCGCGCTCATCGCCTTCGTGGTGATGGTGGCCGTGGGGTACGACGATCTGGTGGGCCGCAAACCGTCGGGGTTTCTCGTCGTCGTCGTGACGCTCGTGTTCGTCGTCGCGGTCTGCGGGGTGATCGGCGGATCGATCGGGATCGGCCGGTGGCGGCCCAGGCTTCGCGCCGCTCGCGAAGAGCCGTGGCGGCCAGGGCAGGCCGTGCCGTTCAGGGGGTCGTGGACGAAGACGGAGCTGTCGGTGCGTTTCGACTCCGGTGACGAGCAAGGGTTCGCGACCACGTGGCCGGTGCAGCTTCCCTTACCCGCGGCCGTTTTCCGAGCCGAAGGGGTGCGTGTCTGGGTCAACGGCACCGAACACCTGGCGACGGTGATGTTCGAGTACGGGCCGTTCCTGGTCGCGGCCAAGCGCACGTGAGAGGGGTCGTGAGTGTTTAGGCCGGTTAGAACCGGCCGCGCCACTCACGAGCCCTAGTCCAGGGAGCCCGTCAGGTAGCGCTGCAGGTTCGGCGCGACCGCGCGGATCACCGTGTCGTGGTCCGCCGAAGCCAGCGGCTCGAACTTCGCGACGTAGCGGACGATGCCCATGCCGACCATCTGGGACGCGCAGAGGGTGGCGCGCAGGTCCTGCTGGTCGACGTCGATCTTGGCCGCCAGCTGCGCGAAGACCTTGTTCATGAACAGCTCGCGCAACGCCTGCGCGGCCAGGTCGTGGCCCGCGATGCTGCGGATCAGCGCGGGGAACACGCCGCCGTCGGTGGCGTCCCACACCGTCAGGAAGTTGCGGACGATGCGCTCGCCGAGCCCGTCGATGTCGCCGTCCAGGAAGGACGCGATGAGCTGGGTGGGGTCGAACGGCAGGTGCAGCACCGCCTGGGCGAACAGGTTCTCCTTGCCGCCGAACCAGTGGTTGACCATGGCCGCGTCGACGCCTGCCCTGGTGGCGATCGCGCGGACCGTGGCGCCCTCGTAGCCGGACTCGCCGAAGACCGCGCGCGCGGCGTCGAGCAGTGCCGTCTTGGTGTCTTGGCCTGCGGGACGGCGGCCTCGGCGTTTACTCTCGGGCGGGGAAGCGTTCACATCAGACATCATGAACGCCCGCGCGGCAGAATTCAACAGGCAGTGAATTTGTCCCCCGCCGTGGGGAGACCGGGCCGGTTTCGGCACAATGAGGTCCATGGTCACTGCCGCACACGCAGGTCTGGGGTCGGTCAGCCCGAACCGTGATGAGTTCCGCGCCCTCGCCGAGGGCCGCCGAGTCATCCCGGTCGTGCGCCGTCTGCTCGCCGACGGTGAGACGCCCGTCAGCCTCTACCGCAAACTCGCCGGGGACCGCCCCGGTACCTTCCTCTTCGAGTCGGCCGAGAACGGCGCCTCCTGGTCACGCTGGTCGTTCATCGGCGTGCGGAGCCCCGCCGCGCTGACCGTGCGTGACGGCAAGCCGGTGTGGGTGGGGAACCCGCCGGTCGGGCTGCCGGTCGACGGCGACCCGATGAGCGTGCTGCGCGAGACCATCGAGCGGCTGCACACCGAGCCGCTCACCGGCATGCCGCCGCTGACCGGCGGGATGGTCGGCTACATCGGCTACGACGCCGTGCGCTGGCTGGAGCGGCTGCCGGAGCTGGCGGTCAAGGACATCGAGATCCCCGAGCTCACGATGCTCTTCGCGACCGACCTCGCCGCCTTCGACCACCACGAGGGCACGGTCACGCTCATCGCGAACGCGGTCAACTGGGACGACTCGGCCGAGCGCGTTGACGCCGCCTACGACGACTGCGTGCGCCGTCTCGACGAGATGACGCGCCAGCTGGCCGTCGCGACGCACCCGACGTCCAATGTGTTCGATCGGCCCGCGCCCGAGTTCAAGCGTGCCCGCACGAAGGCCGACTTCGGCGCCGCGGTCGAGAAGGCCGTCGAGGCGATTCACGCCGGTGAAGCGTTTCAGATCGTCCCTTCGCAACGGTTCGAGATCGAGACGCAGGCCGACGCGCTCGACGTCTACCGCGTGCTGCGCACCTCGAACCCGAGCCCGTACATGTACCTGCTGCGGCTCGAAGGCTTCGACATCGTCGGCTCCAGCCCCGAATCGCTGGTCACCGTGCGGGACGGCCGCGCGACCACGCACCCGATCGCGGGCACGCGCTGGCGCGGTGTCGACCCCGAGGAGGACGCTCAGCTGGCCAAGGACCTGCTCGCCGACGAGAAAGAGCGCGCCGAGCACCTGATGCTGGTCGACCTCGGCCGCAACGACCTGGGCAAGGTCTGCAAGCCGGGCACCGTCCGCGTGGTCGACTTCTTCGAGGTCGAGCGCTACAGCCACGTCATGCACATCGTCTCGACCGTCACCGGCGAGCTGCGCGGGGACAAGACGGCCTATGACGCCGTCGCCGCCTGCTTCCCGGCAGGCACCCTCTCCGGCGCTCCGAAGGTGCGCGCCATGCAGCTGATCGAGGAGCTGGAGCCGACCAGGCGCGCGCTGTACGGCGGCGTCGTCGGATACCTCGACTTCGCGGGCGACGCGGACACCGCGATCGCCATCCGCACCGCGCTGATGAAGGACGGCACCGCCTACGTCCAGGCGGGCGGCGGCGTCGTGGCCGACTCGAACGCCGAGTACGAGGACAACGAGTCGCTCAACAAGGCCAGGACCGTGCTGTCCGCGGTCGCGGCCGCGCAAACGCTTGCCGCGGCCGCCGAACTCGACCCGGCGGGTGACTCCAGCGTTGTCTAAACCACAGGGTCGTCCACTGTGGATCGTCACGGTGCTGCTGCTCCTCGGCGCGCTCGCGCTGTGGGGCGGCTCCCGCTTCACCTGGTTCGCGGAGTTCCGGGACGGCGGCGTGCGCGGGACGGTGCTCTACACCGAGAAGGGCGACCAGCGCGCGACCGTGCTCGTGCCGCTGGCGCTGCTCGCGCTCGCCGGTGTCGCGGGCATGGTCGCCACCGGCGGCTGGGCCAGGCGCGTGCTCGGCGTGCTGCTGGCGCTCGCCGGTGTCGCCGCAGCGTGGGCCGCGGTTAACGGTGTTTCCTTTCAGTTCGAGGCAGGTCTGCCGTCCGGCGCGATTCTCACTGGCCGGACTTTGGCTCTGCTCGGGGGAATTTTCGTGCTCGCCGGTGGGTTGCTGGGCGTCAAGCACGCGAGTGCCATGCCGCGCTTGGGTGCGAAGTACTCGGCACCGGCGAAGAAACGTTCTGCTCAAGATCCGGACACGGAGCTGTGGGATGCGTTATCAAAGGGCCAAGACCCGACGACTGACCACTAGTACCTGCCAAATGGACTAACGCGATGCCCCGGCCCAAGGGCTCCCACCAGCGCGGGTTAGCATCTTTTCAGCGGGAAGGGGAAGGTTTTTGTGAGCGAGACTGCGAAGGAACCTTTGAACACTGCGGTTGAGGCTGCCCGGTGAGCGTGCTCGAAGACATCATCGACGGCGTGCGCGCCGACCTCGCCGTGCGCGAGGCCGCCTTGCCGTTCGACGAGCTGAAGCGGCGCACGGCGGACGCGAAGCCCGCCCGTGACGTCATGGCGGCGCTGAAGGAGTCGGGCATCGGCGTCATCGCCGAAGTCAAGCGCCGCAGCCCGTCGAAGGGCGATCTCGCGGAGATCGCCGATCCCGCCGCGCTCGCGCGGGACTACGCCGACGGCGGCGCCCGCGTGATCAGCGTCCTGACCGAACAGCGCCGCTTCGGCGGTTCGCTCGCGGACCTCGACGCCGTGCGCGCCGCGGTCGACATTCCCATCCTGCGCAAGGATTTCATCGTCAGCCCGTACCAGGTGCACGAGGCGCGCCTGCACGGTGCGGACATGGTGCTGCTGATCGTCGCCGCGCTGGAGCAGAACGCGCTCGTGTCCTTGCTGGACCGGGTCGAGTCGCTCGGCATGACCGCGCTGGTCGAGATCCACAACGCCGAAGAGGCCGACCGCGCGCTCGAGGCCGGCGCCAGGGTCATCGGCGTCAACGCGCGCAACCTGCACACCCTCGAGGTCGACCGTGACGTGTTCGGGCGCCTGGCGCCCGGCCTGCCGATGGACGTCTTCAAGATCGCCGAATCGGGGGTCCGCGGGCCGGGCGACCTGATGTCGTACGCCGGTCACGGCGCCGACGCGGTGCTGGTCGGCGAGGGGCTCGTGGCCTCCGGCGACCCGAAGGGCGCGCTCGTCAAGCTGGTCACGGCCGGCTCGCACCCGGCTTGCCCGAGGCCCAGCCGGTGACGGAGCAGAAGCACAGCAAGCACGACCCGGACGAGAAGGGCCGTTTCGGCCCGTACGGCGGCCGCTACCTCCCCGAAGCGCTGATCGGCGCCATGGACGAGCTGTCCGCCGAGTACGACAAGGCCAGGCTGGACCCGGAGTTCACCGCCGAGTTCGCGCGGCTGCTCAAGGACTACGCGGGACGCCCGTCGCTGCTCACCGAAGCCCCGCGCTTCGCCGAGCACGCGGGCGGCGCGCGCGTCTTCCTCAAGCGCGAGGACCTCAACCACACCGGGTCCCACAAGATCAACAACGTGCTGGGCCAGGCGCTGCTCACCAAGCGGATGGGCAAGAAGCGGGTCATCGCGGAGACCGGGGCGGGCCAGCACGGCGTCGCCACGGCGACCGCGTGCGCGCTGCTCGACCTCGACTGCGTCGTGTACATGGGCGAGGTCGACACCGAGCGCCAGGCGCTCAACGTCGCGCGGATGAAGCTGCTGGGCGCCGAGGTGATCCCGGTCAAGACCGGTTCACGCACGCTCAAGGACGCGATCAACGAGGCGCTGCGCGACTGGGTGACCAACGTGGACACCACGCACTACCTGCTCGGCACGGCGGCCGGTGGCCACCCGTTCCCGGTGATGGTGCGCAACTTCCACAAGATCATCGGCGAAGAGGCCCGCGCGCAGATCCTGGAGCTGGCCGGCAGGCTGCCGGACGTCGTCGCCGCGTGCGTCGGCGGCGGCTCCAACGCGATCGGCATCTTCCACGGCTTCATCGACGACCCCGGCGTCCGGCTGGTCGGGCTGGAGCCGGGCGGCCACGGCATCGAGACCGGGGAGCACGGCGCGACGCTGACCGAGGGCACGCCGGGCATGCTGCACGGCGCGCGGTCGTACCTGCTGCAGGACGAGGACGGCCAGACCATCGAGGCGTACTCGATCTCGGCCGGGCTCGACTACCCGGGCGTCGGCCCGGAGCACTCGTGGCTCAAGGACACCGGGCGCGCCGAGTACCGCTCGGTCACCGACGACGAGGCCATGCAGGCGATGAAGCTGCTGTCGCGGACCGAGGGCATCATCCCGGCCGTCGAGTCGTCGCACGCGCTGGCCGGCGCGCTGGTGCTCGGCCGCGAACTCGGGCCGGACGGCCTGATCGTGGTCAACCTGTCCGGCCGCGGCGACAAGGATATGGACACCGCCGCCAAGTACTTCGGGTTGGTCTGATGAGCACGCTGGACGATCTGTTCAAGCAGACCCGCGCCGAGGGCCGTGGCGCGCTGATCGGGTACCTCCCGGCCGGTTTCCCGACGCTGGCGGGCTCGAAGGACCTGCTGTCGGCGGTCATCGACGGCGGGGCCGATCTGGTCGAGGTCGGGGTCCCGTACTCCGACCCGGTGATGGACGGCCCGACCATCCAGCGCGCGGCCGAGACCGCGCTGGACGGCGGCTTCCGACTCAAGCAGCTGTTCGAGGTCGTCGAGGCGGTGTCGTCACGCGGCGGCAAGGCCGTCGTCATGACGTACTGGAACCCGGTGAACCGTTACGGCGTGGACGCTTTCGCACGCGACCTCGCGTCGGCGGGCGGGCTGGGCCTGATCACGCCGGACCTGATCCCTGACATGGCCGACGACTGGATGGCCGCTTCCGAAACGCATGGGCTGGACCGGATTTTCCTGGTCGCGCCGTCTTCTTCGGAGCAGCGGCTCGACCTGACCGCCAAGGCTTCTTCGGGTTTCGTATACGCCACAGCGGTTATGGGCGTGACAGGCGCTCGGGAAAGCATCGGCGCCGGCGCTGAAGAACTCGTGCGCCGTACTCGCGCGCACACGGAGCTGCCGATCGGCGTCGGACTGGGTGTGCGCTCCGGCGCGCAGGCGGCCGAGGTCGCGGCGTTCGCGGACGCGGTGATCGTCGGCTCCGCGCTGGTCACCGCGGCCGACGGCGGAACCGACGCGGTGCGCGCGTTGTCCGCCGAGTTGGCCGAGGGTGTGCGAAAGGTCGTTTAACGGCTTAAGAAGCGCTGCGAAAGGACCGTTTTCCCTTTAACAAGAGGGAAACGGTCCTTTTGCCGTTGGTGGCGTTGGGCGGAGCGGAAATTTCTCTCGATACTCCCGGTGTGTCAACCACCGACAAGGAGTCACCATGTCACACTGGGCAACGGCAACATTGCACAAACCGTGCGAAGGGGGGAGCGTCATGGTCGCTCCAGCCGAAACCGAATCCGTGCCGATACGACCAGGCGGCTGGACCGCCGACGATGTATTGGCCTTCAGTGAAGACCAGTTCCCCGGCCAGCGGGTGGAACTCGTGGACGGGGCGCTGCTCGTGAGCCCCGCACCGTCCTCCGGTCACCAGCGACTGCTGCACCGGCTTCAACTCCAGCTGGCCACCGCGCTGCCGGACGGCGCGGAACTGCTGCCGGGCGTGAACGTTCGCCTCGGTGGCAAGAGGTTGCTCGTGCCCGATCTCGCGCTGGTGGCGCGTGCCGGGATGGAAACCTCGTGCTACGACGAATCCGATCTGCTGCTGGCGGTGGAGATCGAGTCACCGTCCACCCGGCTCAGGGACCGCGGCCTCAAGCACACGCTGTACGCCGAGGCCATGGTGCGGTACTACCTGCTCGTCGACCCGGATCTCCACGCCGCGACGCTGTTCGAGCTCGGCACCGGTGAGTACGTGCCGATCGCGCGCAGCGAGAGCGGCCGGATCGAGCTGCACAGGCCGTTCGAGACCACTGTGGACCTGACCGGCTGACCTGCGATTTGTACGAAAACTGTATGACCGGTCGGCATCATCTCCCCATGGAGATCGACTTCGACCGCCGCGGCTTCCTCCGCGCAGCCGGGCTCTTCGCGGGCGCGTGCGCGGCAGGGCTGCTCCTCCCCGGAGTGGCCGCTGCCGCGTCCGCGCCCAAGATCTACAGCTGCGCGGACTGGAAGGCCCGGCCGCCGTCGGAGCCGCTGACCACTCTGGACCATCCGGCCAACCGGATCCTGATCCACCACATGGCGAACGCCAACAGCGCGGAAACCTCGCTGGCGCACGGATGTCAGGTCTGCCTGGACAACCAGCAGGACCACATGGACAACAACGGATGGTCCGACACCGGCCAGCACTTCACGGTCAGCCGGGGCGGCTACCGCTTCGAAGGCCGCCACGGCAGCCTGAGCGCGCTGCGGTCCGGCAAGCAGATCGTGCGCGCCGCGCATTGCCCCGGCCAGAACGAAAACGCCATCGGCATCGAGAACGAGGGCCTTTACACCACGGCCGAACCGCCACAGGCGCAATGGAAGTCACTTGTCGTACTGTGCGCCTATGTCTGCAGGCAGTACGGCATCCCGGTGACGGAGATCAAGGGACACCGGGACTTCTTCAACACCGAATGCCCTGGCGACCTGTTGTATTCGAAGCTACCCCAGCTGCGCGCGGAGGTCGCAGCCGCTCTGGGGCACTAGAGGTTGTGAGGGGCATGCGGCGCCCCAGCCCCGCATGCCCCTCACAACTCCCAAAACCGTGACAAAGCCCGCCAAGCTCCGCACAGGCAACGGAGACGTCGCAAGTTACAAGGGCGGCCCTTGTCACTCAGAGCGTTACAAGGGCGGCCCTTGTAACGTCCCGCCTCCTCCACTGGGACCGCCCGCAACACTCGCGACCGCGACCTGGCGAGACCTGGCCTGTATGAAGGCTCCCCTCATACAACCCGCCCCGTATGAGGGGAGCCTTCATACACCCGGGCCTGGATGAAGGCTCCCTTCATGCCGCTATACGCGATGAAGGCTCCCTTCATCCAGTCAGACCTGTATGAGGGGAGCCTTCATACAGGAAGGCGCAGAGAGGGCTTGCCGCTCAGTAGTAAGCACTTGAGGGCGCCATCGCTCACGACCAAGACCGGGATAAAGCCCGCTTTATCCCGGTCCTCAAGGCAGCCAGCGGCGAGCCTCTGTCAGCTGGTCCGGCGAAAGTCCTTCGCAGACGCGGATTTCGCCCTTGCGGACGTCCACCAGTGTCGTCGCGAGTTCGGCGCCGAACGTCGAGTTCAGCAGCTCGTCCGACTCGAACGCGGCCACGGCCTCGGCCAGCGTCGACGGCAGGCGCTCCACATCGGGCAGCGTGCCGGGGTCGACGTCGAGCGGCTCCGGCAGTTCCGCGTGGCCGAGCATTCCGTCGAGTCCGGCGAACAGCAGCGCCGCCACCACGAGATACGGATTCGCGGTGAGGTCGAAGCATTTGACCTCGAGATTGGGTGAGCGCCCCGCGATCAGCCGGAGCGGCGCCTCGCGGTTTTCCAAGCCCCACACCCGGAAAACCCCGGCCCAGTGGTGCGGTTCGAGCCGCAGGTAGCTGACCACCGACGGCGCGCCGATGGCCATCAACGCGGGCAGGCGGCGCAGGATCCCGGCGCTGAACCCCTCGGCGAGCGCGGTCATCCCGAAGCGCCTGTCCCCGCCGCCGAACAGGTTCTCGCCACCCGCGGACACGCTCAAATGCACGTGACCGCCATTGCCGACGCCCTCGGGCGCGAACTTCGGCGTGAACGACGCGCGCAGCCCGTGCGACTGGCTGACCTTGCGGATCGTCTCCCTGACCAGCACCAGGGTGTCGGCGGCGCCGACCGGATCCTCCGCGCGGACGGACAGTTCGAACTGACCGGCCGCGTACTCGGGATGGATCTGCTCGACCTCGATCCCTTGACTGTCCAAAGCGGACACAACGGCACGCAGGTAGTCGGCGTGCTCGGAAAGCCTGGTGTACCCGTACGCCGGACCGCCGACCGGCTCGTCCGCCACGGCCACCCACTCGACCTCGAAGGCGAGCTGGACCGTGAACCCGCGGGTGCCGAGCATGCGCACGGCGTGTTTCGCGAGGCCGCGCGCGTCCTGTGGGTGGACCGCGCCGTCCTGGGTGCGCCGGTCGCCGGGCGCCCATGCCCAGCCCGGCTGTGCGGTGAGCACGGTCAGCCGGTCGAGGTCCGGGTGCAGCCTCAGGTCGCCGACGGGACCTCGGGAGTACCGGCCGCCGGTGATCTCGTCGTTGAACAGGAAGAAGTCGAACGAGTTCGACGCGCCGACGCCCCAGGCCGCGGCCTCGGCCAGCTTGCGCAGCGGGACCGCCTTGGTGCGGACGATGCCGCTGTTGTCCACGAACGTGGTCGCGACCAGGTCCACCCCCTGCTCGGCCAGCAGGCCGGTCATTTCCTGGGCTCGTGCCTCAATGGCTGCCCGATCGAACTCGCTCATGGCTCCCCTCTCGCGGTTGAATGCGGGGCATGTCCGGACTCAAGCGCACACTGTCGGTCTGGCAGGCCGTGGGCCTGTCCGTCGCACTCATGGCCCCCAGCATGGCCGCGAACATCAACCCACAGCAAACCGCGGCCGCCGCCGGGCGCGCCGTCCCGCTCGCGTTCCTGCTCTCGGCGGCCGGGGTGCTGCTGGTGGCCTACGGATTCGTCCGGATGTGCCAGTACTACCAGCACGCCGGGTCCGTGTACGCCTTCGTCGGGTCGACGCTCGGGCCGCGTGCCGGGGTCGTCTCCGGGATCGGCCTGCTGGGGACGTACACCTTCTACGCCGTGGTCACCTGCTCGGCGGCGGGCAACCTCGGCACCGCGTTTCTCACCCAAATGGGCGTGTGGACGAACCCGCCGTCGTGGGCGCCGTTCGCGCTGACCGGCGTCGCGCTGGCGGGCGCCTGGCTGCTCGCGGTGGTGCCCGCGAAGCGCGGCACGAGCCTGCTGCTGATCGTCGAGTGCCTGACGGTCGCGGTGATCCTGCTGATCACGGTGGTCATCGCGGTCCGGCTGGGTTCGCGCTCCGAGGTGCGACTTGACGTATTCAAACCCGAAACCGGACCTTCCGGGCTCTTCCTGGGTGCAGTGTTCGGATTCCTCTCGTTCGCCGGGTTCGAGGCGGCCGCGACGCTCGGCGAGGAGACGCGCGACCCGAAGCGAGCCATCCCGCGCGCGATACTGGGGACGGCCTTGTTCGGCGGGGTGTTCTTCGTCGTGGTCACCACGGTCGAGATGCTCGCTTTCGGCTCTGACGCGGCGAAATTCCACGATTCGCCGTCGCTGCTCGGCGACCTCGGCACGGCTTACGTCGGCGCGTGGGTCGGTGACGTGATCACGCTCGGCGCGGCCATCAGCGCGTTCGGCTGCTGCCTCGCGTGCGTGGTCGGCGGGTCGCGGCTGCTCTTCGCGCTCGGCCGGGACGCCTTCGACGGCCGGGGCGTCGCCACGACCTCCGCCACCGGCGCGCCCGCGGTCTCGGCGACCGTCGTCACGGGACTGGCCGCGCTGGTCATCGCCGTCTGCGCGGTGTTCTTCGGCGCCACCCCGGCCGACACTTTCGCCTGGTCAGGGTCCATCGGGACGCTGATCCTGCTGGTCGTCTACCTGCTCACCACCCTCGGCTCGATCCGGCTGGTGTTCGTCCAGCGCAAGCTCGCGGTGCCGCGCTGGCAGCTCGTCTTCCCACTCTGTGCGCTCGTCTTGCTCGGATACACCGTCTACGTCAATGTCATCCCCTATCCGGAGTCAGGTCCGGCACAATGGTTCCCGGTGGTCGCCGCGACGGTGCTCGTGCTCGCCGTCGGGCTGGTGCTCGCCAGGCCAGCGTTCGCCCGTCGAGTGGGGGAGCGGTTGTCCCTCGCCGAAGGAGGAGCGTGACGGTACTGCCCTTCGTGGCCGATCTGCCGCTGGTGGATCACCACTGCCACGGCCTGGTCACCGCGGAACTGGACCGCGTGGGCTTCGAGGAGATGCTCACCGAGGCCGACACCGTGTCCCCGCTGGGCACCACCGTGTTCGAGTCGCTGATCGGGCTCGCGGTGCGCCGCTGGTGCGCGCCGGTGCTCGGCCTGCCCACCCGCGCGCCCGCCGACGACTACCTCGCGCGCCGCGCCGAGCTCGGCGCCGACGAGGTCAACCGGCGGTTCCTGCGCGCCACCGGCATCACCGACTTCCTGATCGACGGCGGGTTCCAGCCGGACCGGCTGACCACGACCAAGCAGCTCGCCGGGCTCGCGAACGCGCGGGCGCACGACATCGTCCGGCTGGAGGTGGTCGCCGAGGACGTGATCCGCGGCGGCACCACGGCGAGCGGGTTCGCGGACGCGCTCACCGCCGAGCTGGCCCGCCGCGCGGCTGGCGCCGCCGGGGTCAAGTCGATCGCGGCCTACCGGGTCGGCCTGGCGCTCTCGGGAGCACGCCCGAGCGCGGCCGAGGTGGCCGAAGCCGTGGGCAGGTGGCTGGCCAAAGTGGACACCGGCGAAGAGGTCCGCCTGGTCGACGAGGTGCTGCACCGGTTCCTCATCTGGACCGCGATCGACCTGCGGCTGCCGGTCCAGCTGCACGTCGGCTACGGCGACTCGGACGTCGACCTGCACCGGTGCGATCCGCTGCTGCTGACCGACCTGCTGCGGGCGACCCGCGTGTCGGGCGTGCCGATCCTGTTGCTGCACAACTATCCGTTCCACCGCAACGCCGCGTACCTCGCGCAGGTCTTCGAGCACGTCTTCGTCGACGTCGGGCTCGCGACGCACAACACCGGCTACCGCTCGTCGGCGGTGATCGCGGAGACGCTCGAGCTGGTGCCGTTCGGGAAGTTCCTGTTCTCCACCGACGCGTTCGGCCTCGCCGAGCTGTATCACCTGGGCACGCTGTTCTTCCGGCGCGGGCTCTCGGAGTTCCTGGAAGCAGGCCTCGAAGCGGACGAGTGGTCCGAAGAGGACGCGCTGCGGACCGCGTCACTCGCCTGCTTCGAAAACGCCCGTCGTGTATACCGGTTGGCAGAATGAACGACTTGCACGGACTCTGGGCGGACTGGCGCGCCGCCGTGTCCCACGAACTTCCCTTCGCGACGACGTTGCGCCATCGTCTGCACGCCGACCCCCGCATCTCCGGCGACGAAGAGGACACCGCGCTCGCGGTGCTCGAAGCCATGCCCGCCGGGGAAACCACACGCGTCGCGAAGACCGGCCGCGCGCTGCGGCTGGGCTCGCCCGATGGCCCGGCGGTGGCGTTGCGCGCGGAGCTCGACGCGCTGCCGGTGCTCGAACGGACCGGCGTGCCGTTCGCCTCCGAAACGGATCTCATGCACGCGTGCGGGCACGACGTGCACCTCGCCGCCTTGGTCGCGGTGTGCCGTGCGGCGGACCAGATCGGCGTGCCGCAGCCGATTCTCGCGTTGCTGCAGCCGCGTGAGGAGACGCCGCCGTCGGGCGCGCTGGACATCGTCGACTCGGGCATGCTGCGCGACCAGCAGGTCACCGCGGTCGTCGGCGCCCACGTGCAGCCGCGCCTGCCCGCGGGCGTGGTGTCGGTGGTGCCCGGCCCGATCAACGCGTCCACCGACGAGTTCGAGGTGGTCGTGACCGGCCACGGTGGTCACGCGGGCTACCCGCACCTGCTGCGCGACCCGATTCTGGCGCTGGCCCAGATCATCGTGAGCCTGCAGCAGATCGCGTCCCGGCGGATCGACCCGGTCTCGGGCGCGGTCTGCTCGGTCGGGCGCATCCAGTCGGGCACGGCCGCGAACATCGTGCCCAACCAGGCGACTGCGCTCGGGTCACTGCGCGTGATGCGCGACTCCGACCGCGAAGCCGCGCTGGCCACCCTGCGCGAGATCGTCCACGGCACCGCCCGCGCCTACGGCTGCGAGGCCGAACTGCGCATCATGCCGTGCGAACCGGTGCTGCAGAACGATTCCGCGCTCGCCCTCGACGCCGCGGGCTGGCTGACGCGCGGCGGCGTCACGGTCGACACGGCGTTCCGGTCCTTCGGCGCGGACGACTTCGCGCACTACTGCGGCTCGACGCGCGGCCTGATGATGTTCGTCGGCCTCGGCGACTCGGCGGGCGCGCCGACCCTGCACGACGAGCGCTTCCTCCCGCCCGACTCCTCCATCGAGCTGGTCGCCACGGCCCTGGTCGCGGGCTACCTCGCCGCTCTTGGGTCGTGAGTGGTACGGCCGGTTCTAACCGGCCTAAACACTCACGACCCCCGAGGGACCCGCCTCGCAGTCGGTGGGCTTGGGTCAGGGCCTCCCTCACCCGAACCCACCGAGTCAGGGCCTCCCTCACCCGAAATGTCGGGTGAGGGAGGCCCTGACCACCTGCAACCGGGTGAGGAAGGCCCTCACCCAGCCGCATCGGGCACGCCACATTCGCCCTCCCCTCAATAACCGCCCGCAACGCTCACGACCCCCGGTCGGGCGGGGACGGTGAGTGCCCTTTGCGGCGTTGGACGACGCAAAACGCGCTCACCCCGGTCTGCGGGGAGCCTTGGTCCGGCTTGAGTGAGGGCCTCCCTCACCCAAGCCGGACCACGCCCCTGACGGGGCGAGGCCGCCGAGACCAGGTCGTGAGTGTTTTGACCGGTTCTAACCGGCTTTAGCACTCACGACCCCAAGAGGCTGTGGCCTAGCCGGGTGAGCGTGTGGCGGATGTGCGGGCCCGCGCGGCGTGTGGTGAGCAGGCCCGCGTCGTGCAGGACCGCCAGGTGGGCGCGGATCGTCGAGCGGGGCACGCCGAGGCGGATGGCCAGCTGGGTCGCCGACGAGGCGACCCGGAGTTCGGTCAGCACGCGGGCGCGCTCCGGGCCCAGCAGCCGCCCGAGCGTGTCGGCCTGGACGAGGTCGGCGCACGGGTAGACGAGCACCGGCGGCTGCTCGGGGTCGACCATCGTCACCGGGGCGCCCCAGCAGAAGGACGCGGGCACCAGCGTGAGGCCGCGGCCGCGCAGGTGGATCGTGTGCTCGCAGAGGTAGTCGGCCTCCAGCACCGGATAGCGCCAGCGGATCGACGGATGCAGCCCGCTGAGCAGGCCGTCGACGCCCGTGCTCAGCGCCTGCTTGGCCCGCATGGCCCGGTCGGCCTCCACCGCCCGGCGCACTTCGGGCCAGCGGGCGGCCAGCGCCGAGTCGTGGAAGTCGCGCAGGCCGGCGACCAGGCCGTCCAGCCGCCCGGTGTCGTGCGCGTCCCAGGCCCAGTCCGGGACCGTCGAGCCGTACGTGAGCTCGAGGTCTTTGCGGACCGAGTCCTTCGGGAGGCGGAGCATCGCGTCGAAGTGCGCCTCGATGTCGGCGTCGTCGAGCGGCGGGGTGAGGAAGTCGGGGAACGAGGTGCCTGGCGGGGCCAGCGCGGCGATCCGGCCGGCGTCGGCCGAGGCGCGCCAGGGCTGGAACCGGTCGGGGGCCGTGCGGCTCTGCAGCGTGTTGATGCCCAGCACCAGCTCCCAGAGCGGGTGCGGGTGCTCGGCGACCCGGACACGGCTCAGGTCGTCACGTGTGAAAACGATGCGCAGGACCATGGATTCCCCCACGGCCATCGTACCCGGCAAACGTTTGCCGGAAGTCCCACCGGGGTGTTCTTCTCCCGCGTGCGGACCCGGCACGTTACGGTGACCCCGTGATTTCCGCTGCCGCTCCGTTCCTGGCCACGATCCCCAGCCCTGACCGCGGGGTATGGCATCTCGGGCCGATCCCGATCCGGGCCTACGCGCTGTGCATCATCGCGGGCATCGTGGTGGCGCTCTGGTGGGGCGAGCGCCGCTGGATCGCGCGGGGCGGCTCGAAGGGCGCGGTCGTCGACATCGCCGTGTTCGCGGTGCCGTTCGGCCTGGTCGGTGGCCGGTTGTACCACGTCATCACGGACAACCAGCTGTACTTCGGCGAGGGCAAGAACCCGCTGAACGCGCTGCGCATCTGGGACGGCGGCCTGGGCATCTGGGGCGCGATCGCGCTCGGCGCGGTCGGCGCGTGGATCGCGTGCAGGCGCAAGGGCATCCCCCTGGCCGCGATGGCCGACGCGCTCGCGCCCGCGATCGTGGTCGCGCAGGCGATCGGGCGGCTCGGCAACTACTTCAACCAGGAGCTCTACGGCGACCACACGGATCTGCCGTGGGGACTGGAGATCTACGAGCGCATCGACGCCGCGGGCAACCGCGACCTGCTCGGCGGTGTCGCGGTCGGGCACGTGCCGCTGGCCGACAGCCCCGTGCACCCGACCTTCCTCTACGAGCTGCTGTGGAACCTCGGCGTCGCGCTGCTGGTGGTCTGGGCGGACAAGAAGTTCAAGCTCGGGCACGGCCGCGCGTTCGCGGTGTACGTCGCGGGCTACACGGCGGGCCGGTTCTGGATCGAGAACATGCGCTCGGACGCCGCGAACCACATCCTGGGCCTGCGGGTCAACGTGTGGGTCTCGCTGCTGGTGTTCGCCGGCGCGGTCGTCTACCTCGTGCTCGCCAAGAAGAAGGGGCCGCGCGAGTCGCCGGAATCCTTGCGCGGGAATGACGCCGAAGACACTGTGGACAGTCCGGACGAGCCCGCTGAGAAGAAGGCCGGGGAAGAGGAGTCCGCCGACGTGTCGGCAGGCGCCTCAGCCCCAGCCTCGGCCTCAGCGCCGGACGAGGCCCCGGCCGGTGACGAGCGGAAGGTCGAGGGCGGTCAGTAGCCCCGGAGGCGCCGCCACCACGGCCGGGATCGCGTTCACCAGACGCATCGCGGTGGCCTTGAGCCCGGCCGTGTTGTGGTCGCCGTCGGTGCCGAGCAGCCGCAGATCGAGCGTGTAGTTCGGCTCGCCGGTGACCTGCACGCGGTAGCACCCCTGCCCGGTCGGCTGCTGCCAGTCCGGGCCGAGATCGGGCCGCAGCCGCGTGATGTGCTCGAGCACGCAGACCGGGCGGCCGTTCAGCATGCCCCGCACTTCGAAGTGCAGCGCCGCCACGGTCCCTTCCTTGACCGTCCCGGACGCGATCTCAAAAGTCTCGGGAGCGGGCAGGCGCTCGTAGTTCTCTTCGACGGCGTCGAGTTCGACGTCCAGCCCGGCCGCGAGCTGACGCACGACACTGCCCCAGGCGAGACTGAGCACACCGGGCTGCAACAGCAGAGGCAGCTCGTCCATCGGCTTGCCGAAGCCCATGATGTCGAACAGCACTTTGCCGTTGTCGTACGTCGAGTAGTCGAGGATCTCCAGGCAGCGCACCTCTTCGATGCGCTCGCACACCCCGGTCAGCACGAGCGGCAGCCAGTCGTTGGCGAAACCGGGGTCGACGCCGTTGACCCACAGCGAAGCGCCGCCGTCCCGCGCGGCCTCGCGGATCGGATCGCTCATCTCGGGCGGCACGACGCCGTCGGGGAACTGCAGGAACACCGGTCCGCTGGAGACGACGTTGATGCCCGCCGCGAGGAACCGCTTGAGGTCTTCGACGGCTTCCATCAGCCGGTCGTCGGCCATCGCGGTGTAGACGACACAGTCCGGTTTCAACGCCAGCAGCGCGTCGGCGTCCGTGGTCGCGGTGACGCCGAGCGTCCTGCCGAGACCGGCCAGCTCACCGGCGTCCTTGCCTTCTTTGTCCTTTGAGGACACCCAGACGCCGGCCAGTTCGAGATCCGGCCTGGCGTCGATGCCCGCGATCGCGTGCCGTCCGACGTTTCCCGTGCTCCACTGAACGATCTTCATAGGTCAGGCAGCCCCAGTTCCAGGTTGGGTGTTTGCAGTCCACCGTCCACTTCGAACACTTTGCCGGTGACGAACTTCCCGGCCCGCGACACGAGATAGACGATGGTGGCCGCGATGTCCTCGGCCTCGCCGATGCGGCGCAGGGGAGTGGCGTCCTCCATTTTCCCGCGCAGTTCGGGATTGTTGACCACGACGTCCAAAGCGGACGTCGCGACCGAGCCGACCGCGATCGCGTTGACCCTGATGCGGGGCGCGAGGTCCGTCGCGGCGAGCCGGGTGTATTGCGCGAGCGCGCCTTTCGCCGTGCCGTAGGCGAGAAAGCCGCGCCCGGCGAGCCTGCCCATCACCGACGAGATGTTGACGACCGCGCCGCCGTCGCCTCCGAGCATCGCCGGTGTGGCGGCCACGGTGAGCGCGTGCGCGGTGGAAACGTTGAAGCGAAAGGCTTCTTCGAGGAATTCGGTGGAGGTTTCGAGTATCGGCCGGGGATAGGTCCCGCCGACGTTGTTGACGACGATGTCGAGTCTGCCGAAGGCGTCCGTCGCGGCCTGTGCCAGGGAAGCGGCTTCGGCCGGATCGCTGAGGTCGGCCGCGACCACGTGCGCGCGGCGTCCGACGGCTTCGACGCGTTGGGCGATGAGTTCGAGCTGATCACGGGTCCGGGAGGCGATCACCACGTCGGCGCCCGCTTCGGCCAGCGCGACCGCGGTGGCGGCGCCGATCCCGCGTCCGGCGCCGGTGACCACGGCGACCTGCCCGGTGAGCTGGAAACGATCCAGGATCATGGGGCAAAACTGTAACACGTTCTACTGTGGAAATCCCGCACTGAAGAAGAGGCCGCGGGGCGTTACGATCGGCCTGGTCGACGGCCATCTATACTTAGCGGTACGAAGTACTCGCGCGTCATCAAGAACGATGTCGTTCTGACCATCCAGATCGTTACCGTTCAGGTGAACAGTGCGTCGCATCTCATGCTGCCGAGACGTTTCCTGGGTGTTAAAGTCGCGCTAACGAGCGGGCCATCGTCGTCCCGTGCGCACTGGACCTGGGGATTTCCACCACTGAGCACGAAACACGACGAAGGAGGTCCCTTCATGATCTTCTCCGCCATGCCCGAGAAGCAGGGTCTTTACGACCCCGCCGACGAGCAGGACTCCTGCGGCGTCGCCATGGTCGCCGACATCCATGGGCGACGCACCCATGGCATCGTCACCGATGGCCTGGCCGCCCTCACGAACCTCGACCACCGTGGCGCCGCGGGCGCCGAGCCGACCAGCGGTGACGGCGCCGGCATCCTGCTGCAGCTGCCGGACGAGCTGCTCCGCGCCGAGACCGGCTTCGAGCTTCCCGAGCCTGAGCAAGGAAAACACCGTTACGCGGCCGGGATCGCCTTCCTGCCCGCCGGCCTCGAAGACCGGCGCAAGGCCGTCGAGCTGATCGAGCAGGTGGCCATCGAGGAGGGCTTGAACGTCCTCGGCTGGCGCGAGGTGCCGGTCGACCCGGACAAGGCCTACCTCGGGCCGACGGCGCGGTCGGTCATGCCGCACTTCGCGATGCTGTTCGTGGCGGGGCACGGCCTCGGCCCCAGCGGGCTCGAACTGGACCGGCTCGCCTTCTGCCTGCGCAAACGCGCCGAGCACGAGACCGAGGCCGCCGGCGTCGGCACCTACTTCTCGTCGCTGTCGTCGCGCACGCTGGTCTACAAAGGAATGCTCACCCCCGAGCAGCTCCCGCTGTTCTTCACGGACTTGGGCGACACCCGGCTGGCCAGCGCCATCGCGCTGGTGCACTCGCGCTTCTCGACCAACACGTTCCCCTCGTGGCCGCTCGCGCACCCGTTCCGGTTCGTCGCGCACAACGGCGAGATCAACACGATCCGCGGCAACCGCAACCGCATGCGTGCCCGCGAGGCGCTGCTCGAGTCGACGCTGATCCCCGGCGACCTGACCAGGCTCTTCCCGATCTGCTCCGCCGACGCGTCCGACTCCGCCTCCTTCGACGAGGTGCTCGAACTGCTGCACCTCGGCGGGCGCAGCCTGCCGCACGCGGTGCTGATGATGATCCCGGAGGCGTGGGAGAACCACACCACCATGGACCCGGCGCGGCGCGCGTTCTACAAGTTCCACGCCAGCCTGATGGAGCCGTGGGACGGGCCCGCCTGTGTCACCTTCACCGACGGCACGCTGGTCGGCGCGGTGCTCGACCGCAACGGCCTGCGCCCGGCGCGCTGGTGGCAGACCGCCGACGGCCGCGTCGTGCTGGCCAGTGAGGCGGGCGTGCTCGACGTGGCCGCGGCCGACGTCGTCGCGAAGGGACGGTTGAAGCCGGGCCGGATGTTCCTGGTGGACACCGAGGCCGGGCGGATCGTCAACGACGACGAGGTCAAGTCCGAGCTGTCGAAGCAACTTCCCTACGAAAGCTGGCTGCACGCCGGGCTGCTCCAGATCGCCGAGCTGCCCGACCGCGACCACATCGTGCAGAGCCACGACTCGGTGCTGCGCCGCCAGCAATCCTTCGGCTACACCGAAGAAGAGCTGAAGATCCTGCTCGCGCCGATGGGCCAGAAGGGCGCGGAGCCGCTCGGCTCGATGGGCACGGACACCCCGCCCGCGGTGCTGTCCCAGCGTTCCCGGCTGCTCTACGACTACTTCAAGCAGAACTTCGCGCAGGTCACGAACCCGCCGCTGGACGCGATCCGCGAAGAGCTGGTCACCTCGATGAAGCGCATCATGGGCCCGGAGCAGAACCTGCTCGAGCCAGGCCCGGCGTCGTGTCGTCACATCCAGCTGCCGTACCCGGTCATCGACAACGACGAGCTGGCCAAGCTCATCCACATCAACGACGACGGCGACCTGCCCGGCTTCGCCTGCTCCGTCCTTTCCGGACTGTACGAAGTGGACGGTGGGGCTGCCGCGCTGGCCGACGCGATCGAGCGGGTCCGGCGCGAGGCGTCCGAGGCCATCTCGGCCGGCGCGCGCACGCTGGTGCTGTCCGACCGCGACTCCGACCACCGGATGGCGCCGATCCCGTCGCTGCTGCTGGTCTCCGCGGTGCACCACCATCTGGTGCGCACCAAGGAAAGGCTGCGCGTAGCGCTGGTCGTCGAGAGCGGCGACGCGCGCGAAGTGCACCACATCGCGCTGCTGCTCGGTTACGGCGCCGCCGCGGTCAACCCGTACCTGGCCTTCGAGTCCATCGAGGACCTGATCGCCACTGGCGCGCTGCCGCAGATCGAGCCGAACAAGGCCATCCGCAACTACGTGCAGGCGCTGGTCAAGGGCGTACTCAAGATCATGTCCAAGATGGGCATCTCGACCGTCGGTGCTTACACGGCCGCGCAGGCGTTCGAATCCTTCGGCCTGTCCCAGGAACTGCTCGACGAGTACTTCACCGGCACCGTCTCGAAGCTCGGCGGCGTCGCGCTCGACGTGCTCGCCGAAGAGGTCGCCGTGCGGCACCGCCGCGCGTACCCGGACAACCCGACCGACCGGGTGCACCGCAGGCTCGACACCGGCGGCGAGTACGCCTACCGCCGCGAGGGCGAGCTGCACCTGTTCACCCCGGAGACCGTGTTCCTGTTGCAGCACGCCAGCAAGACCGGCCGCGACGAGGTGTACCGCAAGTACTCCGACGAGGTACACCGGCTTTACCGCGAGGGCGGCACGCTGCGCGGGCTGTTCTCGTTCAAGACCACCCGCGAGCCGATCGGAGTCGACGAGGTCGAGTCGGTCGAGTCGATCTGCAAGCGGTTCAACACCGGCGCCATGTCGTACGGCTCGATTTCGGCCGAGTCACACGAAACGCTGGCCATCGCGATGAACCGCATCGGCGGCCGGTCGAACACCGGCGAGGGCGGCGAGGACCCGGAGCGGCTCTACGACCCCGAGCGGCGCAGCGCGATCAAGCAGGTGGCATCGGGCCGTTTCGGTGTCACCAGCGAATATCTGGTCAACGCCGACGACATCCAGATCAAGATGGCGCAGGGCGCCAAGCCCGGCGAAGGCGGCCAGCTGCCGCCGAACAAGGTGTACCCGTGGATCGCGCGGACCCGGCACTCGACGCCGGGCGTGGGGCTGATCTCCCCGCCGCCGCACCACGACATCTATTCCATCGAGGACCTCGCGCAGCTCATCCATGACCTGAAGAACGCGAACGAGCAGGCACGCATCCACGTGAAGCTGGTGTCTTCACTGGGCGTCGGCACGGTCGCGGCGGGTGTGTCCAAGGCGCACGCGGACGTCGTGCTCATCTCCGGGCACGACGGCGGCACCGGCGCCTCGCCGATGAACTCGCTCAAGCACGCGGGGACGCCGTGGGAGATCGGCCTCGCCGAGACCCAGCAGACGTTGCTGCTCAACGGGTTGCGCGACCGGATCACCGTGCAGGTGGACGGTGCGATGAAGACCGGCAAGGACGTCGTGATCGCCGCGCTGCTCGGCGCCGAGGAGTACGGTTTCGCGACCGCGCCGCTCGTCGTCGCCGGCTGCGTGATGATGCGGGTGTGTCATTTGGACACCTGCCCGGTCGGTGTCGCGACCCAGAGCCCGGAGCTGCGCAAGCGGTACACCGGCCAGGTCGAGCACGTGGTGAACTTCTTCCGGTTCGTCGCGCAGGAAGTCCGGGAAACGCTGGCACAGCTCGGTTTCCGGTCGCTCGACGAGGCCATCGGCCACGCGGAGTTCCTGGACACCGACGAGGCCGTCCAGCACTGGAAGGCGTCCGGGCTCGACCTCAAGCCGATCTTCGAGATGCCGTCGGAGACCCCGTATGGCGGCGCGAGGCGGCGCACGCGCGGGCAGGACCACGGGCTCGAGCACGCGCTCGACCGCACGCTGATCCAGCTCGCCGAGGCCGCGCTCGAGGACGCGCACCCGGTGAAGCTCGAACTGCCGGTGCGCAACGTGAACCGCACGGTCGGCACGCTGCTCGGCTCCGAGATCACCCGGCGCTACGGCGGCGAAGGCCTGCCGGAGGACACGATCAACGTGGTGCTCACCGGGTCGGCCGGGCAGTCGCTCGGCGCGTTCCTGCCGCGCGGCATCACGCTCGACATGGTCGGCGACGCCAACGACTACGTGGGCAAGGGCCTGTCCGGCGGGCGGATCATCGTGCGCCCGCACCCGGACGCGAAGTTCGCGGCCGAGCGGCAGACCATCGCGGGCAACACGCTCGCGTACGGCGCGACCGCGGGCGAGATGTTCCTGCGCGGTCAGGTCGGCGAGCGGTTCTGCGTGCGGAACTCGGGCGCGACCGTGGTCGCCGAGGGCGTGGGCGACCACGCCTTCGAGTACATGACCGGCGGCCGGGCCGTGGTGCTCGGGTCCACCGGGCGCAACCTGGCGGCAGGCATGTCCGGCGGGGTGGCGTTCGTGCTCGACCTCGACCGCAAGAAGGTCAACCACGAGATGGTCGATCTCCAGCAGCCGCAGTCCGAGGACCTGGCCTGGCTGAAGAAGATCGTGCAGAAGCACTACGACCTGACCCGCTCGGCCGTCGCGGCTTCACTGCTCGGCGACTGGCCCCGGCGGTCGGCGTCGTTCACCAAGGTGATGCCGCGTGACTACCAGCGGGTGCTGGACGCGGCGAAGGCGGCACGCGCGGCAGGCCGCGATGTCGACGAGGCGATCATGGAGGCGGCTCGTGGCTGACCCGACCGGTTTTCTGAAGCACGACCGCGAAGAGCCGAAGAAGAAGTCCACTGAGGACAGGCTGGCGTCGTGGGGCGAGGTGTACGCGGAGGTTCCGCCCGCGGTGCGCAACGAGTCGGTGCGCAAGCAGGCTTCGCGCTGTATGGACTGCGGTATCCCGTTCTGTCACTCGTCCGGTTCCGGCTGTCCATTGGGCAACCTGATCCCCGAGTGGAACGACCTGGTCCGCCGCGGCGACTGGGAAGCGGCTAGCGACCGTCTCCACGCGACGAACAACTTTCCCGAGTTCACCGGGAAGTTGTGCCCCGCGCCCTGTGAAGCGGGCTGTGTGCTGTCCATTTCGGACTTGTCAGGCGGCCCGGTCGCGATCAAGCGCGTCGAGCAGACGATCGCGGACCAGTCCTGGGAAGCGGGTTACGTCCAGGCACAGGTCTCGTCCGTCTCATCGGGACAGAAGGTCGCCATCGTCGGCTCCGGCCCGGCGGGTCTGGCCGCGGCCCAGCAGCTGACGCGGGCCGGTCACGAGGTGACCGTGTACGAGCGCGACGATCGCCTCGGCGGCCTGCTGCGCTACGGCATCCCCGAGTTCAAAATGGAGAAGAAGGTTCTCGACCGCAGGCTCGCCCAGCTGCGCAAGGAGGGCACGAAGTTCGTCACCGGCTGCGAGGTCGGCGTCGATCTGTCCGTTGAGGACCTTCGCGCCCAGTACGACGCCGTCGTACTCGCGGTCGGCGCGCTGCGCGGCCGTGACGACAAGACCACCGAGGGCCGCTCGCTCGCGGGCATCCACCTGGCGATGGACCACTTGGTGCCCGCCAACCGCCAGGTCGAAGGCGACGGACCGTCCCCTGTGGACGCTCAGGGCAAGCACGTGATCATCATCGGCGGCGGCGACACCGGCGCCGACTCCTACGGCACCGCGACCCGCCAGGGCGCCCTGTCGGTCACCCAGCTCGACCAGTACCCGACCCCGCCGACGACCCGCGACGACGACCGTTCGCCGTGGCCGACGTGGCCGTACATCCTGCGCACCTACGCGGCGCATGAGGAGGCGGGCGAGCGCAAATTCGCGGTCGCGGTCAAGCGTTTCGTCGGCGACTCCAGCGGCCACGTCCGCGCGATCGAGCTCCAGCGCGTCCGTGTCCACAAGGACCGCGAGACAGGCCGCCGCGAGGTCATCCCGGTCAGCGACGAGGTCGAGACCCTGCCCGCGGACCTGGTCCTGCTGGCGATCGGCTTCGAAGGCGTCGAGCACATGGCACTGCTCGACGGGCTCGGCTTGGCACTGACCCCGCGCGGCACGCTCTCGTGCGGCCCGGACTGGCAGACCGAGACGCCCGGCGTCTTCGTCTGCGGCGACGCCCACCGCGGCGCTTCCCTGGTCGTCTGGGCGATCGCGGAAGGCCGTTCGGTCGCCCACGCGGTCGACGCCTTCCTCACCGGCGCCTCGGACCTCCCCGCGCCCGTCCACCCGACGGCATTACCGCTCGCCGTGGTTTAAGGGCTCGTGGCCGGCGCGCACGGGCGGATTCTGGGTGACAAGGGCGGCCCTTGTCACCCAGAGCGTGACAAGGGCCGCCCTTTTCACGTACCACGGTGGACGAGCCGAGCGAGTGGAAGAATTTCTGCACCCAACGGCGTTCACGCATCCGGTCCGCCCAGGAGCGTCGACGTAAGACTTGGGGTCGTGAGTGGTACGGCCGGTTCTAACCGGTCATACCACTCACGACTCTTGGCCGGGGAAAACCGGGCTGAGGTCCATCGGCGAGCGCGGGTGGAAGTCGGCGGGCCAGTGCTCGGACACCATCTCGTGGTAGACGAGCTGCGGGTCCTTGCCGTTCAGGTAGGTCCACGGATAGGTGCAGAACCGGTCACGGGTGCCGAACAGGTGCAGGAAAGTCCGCTCGGAATGCCCGGCGCAGCCGAACGCGGCCGCGAAGTGGTTGTGCGCGTGCATGGCGCGCGGATGCGGCCGCTCGGCGGACATCCACCGGTCCGACGCGGCGAGCAGGAGCGTGAGTATCCGCTCGTTCGAGAAGTAGGTGCGCTCCAGCTCGCGCCACTGTGAACTGTCCACTCGGGACTTGGCCATCAGGTAGACCTCGAAGCACGCGGCGGGGAAGATGGCCGTGAGCGCGTCGCCGACCGGCGCGGTGCGGGCGGTCTCGATGGCGAAGGTCATCATCTCTTCTTCGGTGCCGCCCCATTTCGGCGCCAGTATCTGCAGCCGGGACGAATGCGCGCTGTAGTGGGTCGGGCAGCGGCGGAGCACCTCCTCCCACACCTGGTCCTGCTGTTCACGGGAAGCGTTCAGCAGCATTCCCGCCGACATCAGCGCGACCAGCGGCGTCGGGTCGGACGGCAGCAGCTCGGCGGCGCGGTGCAGCGGCCCGATCGCCTTGGCGCAGGTGCGGTGGACCATTTTGAACCGGTCCTCGCCGACGCTGCTCGCCCAGCCCGCGCCCCGGATCGCCCCGGCTTCGGCGACGAAACCCTCGCCTGCCAACAGCCACAGCTCGGGGTCGTCGTGCCGCGCCGCCAGTTCGGCGATCTCGTCGACGTGCCCGACGAGGTCCTCCGACAGGTTGCTGAGCCGCAGATCACGCACTTCGGGGTCATCACGGCATTCGGCGAGCACCGTCTGCGCGGCGCGCAGGTCGCCGTCACGGAGCGAGGCGAGCGCGGCGTCCAGCGCGAGGTCGTCGTAGCAATGACCGGTGATGAGGGTGCGGCGGTCGGGTTCCGGCTTCGCCGCACGTCTGCCGAAGAGCTTCACGCCCGCAGGATAGCTTCGCGAAACCGGCGAACGTCGCGAACCGGCGTATTTCAGGCATGCTTGAAAGGGGACACTGGCCGGTGAGCCTGACAGTGCTCGACGTGGAGCTCCGCGTAGTCGCGGCCCCTCCGCAGGTAGGCACCCATGCCGATTTCGGCGCAGCAATGGGTTCCGGGGCTCGCGGCCAGGTGTGCCGGGCATTCCTCGGCCAGGGTGCGCACCTGCTCGGCTTCAAGTTCGAAGGCATGCCTGCTGCCGGTGAGAAAAAGCGTGTCGGCGGTGATGTCCCAGCGAAGATGGTCCCGGAAATCACGATGGTACCTGCGCGAATGCGTCTCACGATCGAACTGGGGGAGCGCCTGCTCCGGCATGCGCACGGTCTGCGGTGAGCCCGCGCCCAGCCGCGCGCGGACCCGCTTCCACCGCGACACCGGGAAGCCGAGACTGTGGTGCAGCAGCACCAGGTCCAGCTTCCGGCCGCCGTATTCCTCGCCGCAGCACGACGGGCTTTCCCGCAATGGCAGGTATATCAGCGTGTGTGGTGAACGGGCGGCCAGCCACCAGGCGATCGCCAGCTCGGCGCTCGCGGCCTTGTCGATGGTGAGCTGCGCGCCGAGCCTGCCTTCGTACAACGGCGCGTGCGGTATCGGCCGCGCGGGCCGGATCACCCGGTACTCATCGCGCCCCAGACGCACGGTGCTGACCACCGTCCGCCAGGTCTTGCCCGCTAGCCGCATCTGTCGCTCACCCGCGAAACCTTAAGCACATAAGGCATCGCGAGCCACCGTATTACGGGCTCGTGAGTGGTACGGCCGGTTAGAACCGGCCGGAACACTCACGACCCCTAACCCTGAATCGCGGCCAGGATCGCCCAGAACCCGAAGCCGCCGACGACCAGTCCCATCACGGCACCCGAGAGCACCTCGGACCGCGTGTGGTCGCCCAGCTCCACACGGGACCAGCACACCCAGATCACCAGCGGCAGCAGCACCCAAGCCCACGGCCCGTACGTGAAGATCAGCACCACCAACGCGCTCACGGCGACGGCCGCGTGCAGCGAGATCTTGAACTTGAAGCCGAACGTGATCGCCACGCTCACCACCAGCGAAGCCAACATCGACGCGGCGAGCGCGATGATCTCGTCCGGGGCGTGCCAGACCACGAGCACCACGAAGCCCGTGCCCAGCGAGATGCCCGCCACCAGCAGCGGCACCGCGCGGCCTGCGCGGTTGGTCACGTGGTGGCCGTCCCACTTGCCCTTGCGGGCGCCGCGGACGATGACGGCCATCGGGATCAGGGAGCCGGTCACGGCCACCAGGAGGCCCCACAGCAGGGTCGGGCCGACGCGGCCGGTGGCCATCCAGGCGACGGCGAGCGGCAGGCCGAGCACCCAGACCCAGGGCGCCAGCAGTTCGGTGCCCCAGCGGGCGAAGCGATGCACGAGCGAAACCGTATCGGGTAGGCCGAATGGCCCCGCAGAGCGGCCGATCAGCGGATTGTACGCAGAGTAGTCAGCGACTTACTTTCGAGTAGCTCTTTCGGCAATTCACCGTCAACGCAGAAGGTGGGTGTGTCATGAAGCGAACTTCGCTGGCCGCGCTTCTAGTGGCGCTTGTCGGGCTGGTGGCCCCTCCGGCCCATGCCGGGCCGAAGGTCTGGACCGTGCGGGACATGCGCGAGGCCGTCCCGATGGAACAGCTGGTCAAGGCTCCGGCCTTCATTCCCAAGCAGGTCGAGCAGGGTTTGCCGATGAGCATCCCGAACGGCGGCGGCGCGTGGACCGGTGGAGGCAAGGTCACCCAGACCGCCGGGCGGGTGTTCTTCACCTTCCAGGGCCGGAAGGCCTCGTGCTCCGGTGACGCCGTGACCAGCACGAACGGCAGCGTGGTCGTCACCGCCGGCCACTGCGTGAAGTATCAGGGCTCCTTCCACACCGACTGGGTCTTCGTGCCCGGCTACGACAACGGCAACGCGCCGTACGGCCAGTGGGCCGCGAAGACCACGCTCACCACGCCGCAGTGGCAGGCCAGCGAGGACATGAACTACGACGTCGGCATGGGCGTGGTGAACCAGCTCAACGGCCAGCGGCTCACCGACGTGGTCGGCGCGCAGGGGATCGCCTTCAACCAGGCGCGCAACCAGTCGATGTACACGTTCGGCTACCCGGCCGCGGCGCCGTACGACGGTTCCAAGCTGATCTACTGCAGCGGCCCGACGATCACCGACTTCCTGCTCACCAAGGACCACGGGATGAGCTGCAACATGACCGGCGGGTCGAGCGGCGGGCCGTGGTTCCTGAACTTCAACGAGGCCGCGGGCACCGGCATCCAGGCGTCGGTGAACAGCTTCGGATACGTGTTCTTGCCCAACTACATGTTCGGCCCGTACTTCGGGACGGACGCGCAGAACCTGTACACCAAGGCCCAGACCTCGTAGTTCCACTTTTTGAGAGATTCGTCCCGGCGGACGGGAGGAGATCGGGGAGCCCTATCCTGAAGGGGTGAACTGGACAGTGGACGTCCCCGTCGACACGCTCCCCGAACTCCCCCCGTTGCCTCCCGAGCTGCGCGCGCGCCTCGACGCCGCGCTGGCGCTGCCTGCCGCCCAGCAGCCCGAATGGCCCGATCCCGAGCTCACCAAGCGCGTGCGCAGCCTGCTCGAGAGCGTGCCCCCGATCACCGTGCCCAACGAGATCGACCGGCTCCGCTCGCACCTGGCGATGGTGGCGCGCGGCGAGGCGTTCCTGCTGCAGGGCGGCGACTGCGCCGAGACGTTCGAGTCCAACACCGAGCCGCACATCCGCGCCAACCTGCGCACCCTGCTGCAGATGGCCGTCGTGCTCACCTACGGCGCCAGCCTGCCGGTGGTCAAGGTCGGCCGGATCGCCGGCCAGTACGCCAAGCCCCGCTCGAACACCACCGACTCACTCGGCCTGCCGGTGTACCGCGGCGACATCATCAACTCGCTGGTCGCCAAGCACGAGCTGCGCGTGCCCGACCCGGGCCGCATGGTCCGCGCGTACGCGAACGCGGGCGCCGCGATGAACCTCGTCCGCGCGCTGACCGCGGCGGGCATGGCCGACCTGCACCAGGTGCACGACTGGAACAAGGACTTCGTGCAGCGCTCGCCCGCCAGCGAGCGGTACGAGGCGCTGGCCGCCGAGATCGACCGCGGCCTGCGGTTCATGTCGGCCTGCGGGGTCACCGACACCTCGCTGCAGTCCACCGAGATCTTCGCGAGCCACGAGGCGCTGCTGCTCGACTACGAGCGCGCCATGCTGCGGATGGACAACGCCGACGCCGCCAACCCGAAGCTCTACAACCTCTCGGCCCACTTCCTCTGGGTCGGCGAGCGCACCCGTCAGCTCGACGGCGCGCACATCGCGTTCGCGGAGCTGCTGGCCAACCCGATCGGCCTCAAGATCGGCCCGACGACCACGCCGGAGCAGGCCGTCGAGTACGTCCGCCGCCTCGACCCGCGCAACGAGCCCGGCAGGCTCACGCTGATCGCGCGGATGGGCAACGGCAACGTCCGCGAGGTGCTGCCCGCGATCGTCGAGAAGGTCGAGGCCAGCGGGCACAAGGTGATCTGGCAGTGCGACCCGATGCACGGGAACACGCACGAGTCGTCCACCGGCTACAAGACCCGCCACTTCGACCGCATCGTCGACGAGGTCCAGGGCTTCTTCGAGGTGCACCGCAAGCTGGGCACCTACCCGGGCGGCATCCACGTCGAGCTGACCGGCGAGGACGTCACCGAGTGCCTCGGCGGCGCACAGGAGATCTCCGACGTCGACCTGGCCGGTCGCTACGAGACCGCCTGCGACCCGCGCCTGAACACCCAGCAGTCGCTCGAGCTGGCCTTCCTGGTCGCGGAGATGCTGCGCAGCTAGCGTGATTTAGCGGGCTTTATCCCGGTCCGGGATAAAGCCCGCTAAATCCCGGTCTAGGCGAGGAGCTGGGCCGCGGACTTGCTGACGGCGTCGGCGAGGCCGCCGATGTCCGGGACCGCCGCGCCGTTCGCCTGGAGTCCGATGTGGATCCCGCCGCGATACAGCGACACCGCGAAGCCGAGCGCCTGGCGCGGCGCCAGCGGAACGAGCGGGTACATCTCCGTCAGCTGCGCTCCGTCGAGCGACATCCGCACGTTCGGCAGCGGCACGTTCGTCACGACCGTGTCGAACAGCAGCGGCGCCGCCTGGCCCGTCACCTTGCCCGTCAGGCGGTGCAACATGGTCGGCACGCGTCCAGCGAGCAGAGGGAACGCTCCGGCGCCCTTAGAGGGCCCTGAAGCCTTGTTACGCGCCATCGCGCGGCGCACGATGCGTAGTCGTTCGAACGGGTCGTCTTCGCCGATCGGCAGCTCACACAAGTAGCCGGAAAGCTTGTTGCCGCCGACCTGCTCGGCCTCACGCGCACGCACGCTCACCGGAATCAGCGCGCGCAGGCTACGGCCGTCGGCGCGCTGGCCGCGGTTGACCAGCCAGCCACGCAGCGCGCCCGCCAGCACCGCGAGGATCACGTCGTTCGCGGTGCCGCCGTGCTCCTTGCGGATGCGGCGCACGTCGGTCATCTCCAGCCGGACGAAGCCGACGCGGCGTTCCTTCGACGACGGCGCGGTGATCGGCGAGATCGGGTACGGCCGAGTGGCACGGACCACTGACCGTGCGATCGAAGCGGTTTCGCTGGCCTGTGACAGCGTCGAGCCGATCGTGTCCAGCACCGTGTCCAAAGTGGACCGGTCCGATGTTTCGACGACCGCCGGTTTCCGGCGGGCGGGCACCGTGAGGTCGTCCAGCAGTCCGGAGGCGATCGCGAATGCACCGGCGCCGTCGGTCAGCGCGTGGTGCAGCTTGAGCAGCAGTGCGAAGTCGTTGTCCGGCAATCCGGTGACAAGATGCAAGTCCCACAAGGGTTTGCTGGTGTCGAGCGGCTCCGCGATCCACCGCGACGCGTACGCGGCGAGCGGGTCGGGCTCGTACAGGTTGCTCACCCGGTGGAGGTGAATATGTTGCAGTGGCGTGAAATCCGGGTCATCGGACCAATTCATGGCTCCCGGCGGGAAGAACGCGGGAGTGGCGAGCCGGCGGAATTGGGGGATCCTGGCCGCGCGTTCGGCGAGCAGGACGGCCAGCTTCGGAGGATCGATCGGCTTGCGGGGACGGAACGTCACCACCGCCCCCATGTGCATGGGTGTGTTTTCGCCTTCCATGCTAAGGAAAGCGACATCGAGTCCGCTGAGCTGAGTGCCCGACATCCAAGACCTTTCGACCGAGGCGAGTAGGGGGAACTGCCCATACTGCACCAGCCACACATGACGGGGGAGTGGTCCTTATGTTTCGTTGGCGCTAACGGCGGGCCTTTTCACCCGATCGGGGGCGAAGATCCTGTCCTGCGCGAAAGTGTTGCACGTGCAGCCTGTGGTGAACCCGGCGCGAAGTCAGGTTAGGGGCCCCACAGGGGTGGTCTGGATCACGCCTGTGGCGCGGACTCGCCACCGGCTTCCGGGGCGCCGAAAGCACTCCAGCCGTCCGAGGCGTCCGGAGTGCGGCGGGTGACTCTGCGTATCGGGAGTCCGTGATGGACACGCTTGGGCAGGCCCGGCCAGATCTCCTTGGCGTCCGCCGCCGACTTGCGGATCAGCGTGCCGTCGAGCTCGGTGCGGGTCTCCTCGATCTCCCGCTCCAGCCACTGCACGACCACCTGCATGGGACCGTCCGGTGGCAAGGGCCAGATGAACACGTCATGCCGGAAGTGGAAGCTGCTGCCGCCGCCGCTGTCGGCGCGCAGCACGGGAGTGTCCGGTTTGGTGGGTGACGGCATCGAGATGGTGTCGGAACCGGCACGGCCGCCGTCGGCGAACAGCACGCCGATCAGCAGGGCGTTGCGGTCGGGGACGCGGCGGTGGTCCACCAGCCCGCTCTTCGACTCGTCGATCAGGTTGTCCCGCGAATAGACGGAGACGCGCAGGGTCAGCGCCTCTGGCCAGACGTCGATACTGCGCAGCGCGACGATCGTGCGCTCGGAGCGGCCCAGCGGCAGTGACCACGGCAGTATCGCCGGGACGATGTACTCGGCGGGCGCGCCCGTCCACGGCCGCCCCGGGTACCCGTGTAGCTCTTTCTCGGGTACCGGGAACAGCGGCCGCGGACGAGGCTCCTCTTCGAAGAAGTTCATCGCCTAGTACTTTTCGCGATTTCCCTCGGTTGCGCAATCGTTGAACGGGGCAGGACTCAGTCCTTGGTCAGATCCTTCGTGGTGAAGTCGCTGACGTTGAGTTCGCCGTTCTTCTTCGCCTGCTTCTCCGACGTCGCCGACTGTCCCATGGCGTCCATCAGCTGGCGAGCCAGGCCGAGGCCCGTTCCGCCCAGCGAAAGCGCCTTGGCGAACATGTCCGACATCCCGTCGGCGCCGTTGAGCACCACCATGTTGTCGATGTTGCTGAACGCCTGCGCGCCCGCCTCGACGATCTCCGGCCAGCGCTCGGCCAGCTGCTGCGCGACGACGGCTTCCTGGTTCTCGGCGAGCGCGGACGCGCGCGCCTTGATCGCGTCGGCTTCGGCGAGACCCTTGGCCTTCGCCGCCTCGGCCTCCGCCAGGCCCTTCGCGCGGGTCGCCTCGGCCTCGGCCAGGCCCCGTGCCTGCGCCGCGGCCGCCTCGGCCTCACCGGTCGCCCTGGTCGCGGCGGCCGCCGCCTCCGCACGGGCCTTCACCGACTGCGCCTCGGCCTCGGCCGCGGTCTTGACCCTGGTCGCGTCCGCCGCCGCGCGCAGCTCGGTCTCCTTCGCCTCGGCCTGCGCCTTGGCGATCGAGGCGTCACGGGCGGCGTCGGCCGAGGTACGCGTGTCGTACGCCTTCGCGTCCGCGGGCTTGCGGACCTGCGACTGCAGGCGCTGCTCGGCGAGCGCGGCCTCGAGCTCGGCCGCGCGGGTCTCCTGGACGACGACCTCCTGGCGCGCGGTCGCCTCGGCCAGCGGGCCGGACTGGCTGGCCTTCGCCTTGGCCTGGTCGACCTCGGCCTGGTAACCGGCCTGCTTGATCTGGCTCTCCCGCGTCGCGCTCGCCCGCAGGGTGGCCGCGACCTGCTCGGCCTCGGTGGCCTCCTGGTCGCGCTGCGCCTCGGCGATACGGGCCTGCGCCGCGACGGCCGCGGCGTGCGGCTTGCCGAGGTTGAGGATGTAGCCGGACTCGTCGTCGATCTCCTGGATCTGCAGCGAGTCCACGATCAGCCCGAGCTTGATCATCTCGTTGGCCGAGGACTGGCGGACCTCACCGGTCAGCGCGTCCCGGTTGTGGATCATCTCCTCGATGGTCAGCCCGCCGACGATCGAGCGCAGGTGACCAGAGAACAGCTCGTGGATCGTGTCGTTCATGCCCTTCTGCTGGTCCAGGAACCGGCGGGCGGCGTTGGCGATCGAGGCGAAGTCGTCGCCGACCTTGTAGATGACCACCGCGCGCACCGTCACCGGCAGGCCCTGCTTGGTGACGCAGGAGACCTGCAGGTTGACGCCGCGCGTGTCCAGCGAAAGCCGGCGAGCGGTCTGGAAACCGGGGATGACGTTCACGCCACGGCCGGTGATGATCTTGAACCCGAGACTGTCGGCCGTCTCGGCGCGGTTCACGCGGACTCCCCAGCCCGAAATGATCAGCGCCTCGTTCGGCTCGGCCACCTTGTACAGAATCCGCAAGATCACGAAAAGCACGATGATCGCGCCCACCGCGGTCAGTGCAATGGTCAACGCGTCCATGCGTCTACCCCCACTCTCAGGACAACTTGGTGTCCCTCACACGCCGTTATCGACCCAGAGGTTGCCACCGTTCGACGTAGACCGTACGCGGTTCTTCGAAGTCCACCACCAGAACCTGGGTTCCCTGCTCAAACCGTTCTTCGCCGTTCGCCGGATAGGCGTAGAAGGCCTCCGTGCCGCCCCGCACGTTGAGTAGGACCTCGCCGATCAGGCCGGGGCCGATCGTGCCGGTGACCCGGCCCCGGCTGCCGATCATCTGCCGAATCCCTTCAGCTTCACCTTGGTGCCCGCCGGTACCCGCGTGCCGGGTTCGGGGTCTTGGGTGAAGACGAGGTTGAAACCACCGCCTCCGTGCCCGTTGCCGTCCTTGATGTCGGCCTTGAGCCCGGCGGCTTCGAGAATCTGCCTGGCCTCCTCGAACTGCTTGAAGCGCACATCCGGCACCTCGACGCTGTTCGCGCTGAACACGCCGACGCGCTTGCCGACGTTCGTGGCGCCCGCGGCGGGATCGGTGCGGGTGACCGTGCCCGGCTTGGCGGTGGAGTTCGGGTCCTGACCGGCGTCGAACGGCTCGAAACCGGCCGCCTTGAGGATCTTGAAGGCCTCGTCCTTCTGCTTGCCGACGACGTCGGGCACCGGCGGCAGCGGGGGCGGGCCCTTGGACAGCGTCAGCTTGACCTCGCTGCCGATGTCGACCGAGGTGCCCGGCTGCGGGTCGACCTTGAGCACCGCGCCCTTGGGCACGTCGGTGCTGAAGTCCTCGCCGACCCGGGCGGGCTTGAGCTGCTGCTCGGTGATCGCGGCCTCGGCGCCCTCGACGTTCTGGCCGATGCTGATGTTCGGCACCACCGGCTTGCCCTTGGACAGCAGCACGGTGACCTCGGTGTTGAACGGCACCTTGGTGCCACCGGCGGGGTCACTGCGGACGATCGTGTTGGCCGGGACGGTGTTGCTGAACTCCTTGACGTACTTCGGCGTGAGCTTCGCCTGGCGCAGCGCGTTGCCTGCGTCGGCCTGGTTCATGCCGGTGAGCTGCGGGACGGTGGCGCCGGACGGGCCGTCGTCGGACAGGATCCAGGCGCCGGCGCCGATCAGGCCGCCGAGCAGCAGCACGGCGACGATCGCGAGGATGATCGTCTTCTTCGGCGGCTTGCGCTTCTCCTCCGGTTGGCGCGCCCCGCCCGGCGGGGTGATCGGCGGAGGTGGTGGCGGCTGGTGCGCGTGCACCGGCTGGATCGCCTGGGTGGCCTGCATGGCGCTGGCGGGGACCGCGCGTCCCATGGCCCTGGTGCCCTGCGGGCCGGTGACCGGGAGCGTCGCGTCGGCCGCGGGCACCGCCGGGATGCCGGGGGTGGTGCGCTCGACGTCCGACACGCCGTCGGCGTCCGGCGGCGGGGGCACCGGGACGGCGACCGGCGGCAGGCCCAGCACGCCGCGCACGGCCTGGAGCTCCTGGAGGAACACGCCAGCGTTGGCGGGGCGGGCCTCGGGATCGCGGCGGGTGGCGCGCAGGATCAGCTCGTCCAGCGCGGGCGGCAGGCCGGGGCGGATGTCGCTCGGGCGCGGGACGTCGTCGTTCACGTGCCGGTACGCCACGGAGATCGCGGTGTCGCCGGTGTACGGCGGATGCCCGGTGAGCATCTCGTAGAGCAGGATCCCGGCCGAGTAGACGTCGCCGCGCGCTTCGGTGATGCCGGAGGCGACCTGCTCGGGGGAGAGGTAGGCGACCGTGCCGAGGATGACGCTGGAGCTGGTGGTCCCGGCGCTCGCGACGGCGCGCACCAAGCCGAAGTCGGCGACCTTCACGACGCCGCTGCCGCCGAGCGCCCCGCCGCGGCCGATGAGCACGTTCTCCGGCTTGACGTCGCGGTGCACGAGCCCGGCGGTGTGCGCGGCGGCCAGCGCCGACAGCACCGGCTCGGCGATGCTCAGCGCGAGCGCCACGTCCAGCGGGCCCTGCTCGTTCAGCAGGTCGCGCAGGGTGCCGCCGTCCACCAGCTCCATCACCAGGAACGCGCGGCTGCCCTCGTCGGGGCCGTTCGGATAGTCGTGGCCCTGGTCGTGCACGGCCACCACGTGCGGGTGGTGCAGCTGGGCCGCGCTGCGGGCCTCACGCTCGAATCTTTCGACGAACGACCGGTCATCGGCGAAGCGCGGGTCCATGATCTTGATCGCCACCTGGCGGTCCAGGCGCGTGTCGACCCCGCGGTACACCGACGACATTCCGCCGCGGGCCAGCAGCCTGTCGACGCGGTACCGGCGTTCGAGCAGGGTGCCGACCAAGCTGGTGTCGGTTCGTGTCACAGCTCCCGATCGTACGGATACGCTCATGCCTGGTACTACGGACCCGCGAACCTGGTGGACACTTCAGGTTCAGTTTTCGTTGCGATGCTGCTCGGAGTAGACGTCCATGTGGCAGAGTGTCACCTGTGAGTGGGATTCCTGTCGCCGATGACGTCCTCGATGCCGATGTTGCCGTTCTTCCGCTGGCGGAGGTGGCCACCGCGCTGGGTACCTCGGCGAACAAGGTGCGGCAGATGCTGCGCGACGGCCAGCTGATCGCGGTCCGCCGGGACGGTGACCTCTGGGTGCCCGCCGCCTTCCTGGTCAAGGACGGCGTCGTCAAGGGACTCGCGGGCACCATCACGGTCCTCGCCGACTCCGGCTTCAGCCGCACCGAGATGCTCCGCTGGCTCTTCGCCGCCGACGACACCCTGCCCGGCCACACCCCGGTCAACGCCCTGCGCACCAGCCACGGCACCGAGGTCAAGCGCCGCGCCCAAGCCATGGCCTTCTAATACTCGTCGCCGCCAAGCCCCGAGTCGGCTGCTCCCGGGGACGGGCGTTGTGAACGCCTCGTTCACAACGCTGAGCTATGTGAACGCCACGTTCACAACCTTCAGCGCTGCGGCGAAGTCGAGCAAAAGCGACATTGGGTTACAAATTGTCGCGAGTTGGGTGCGGTCTGGGTGACAAGGGCGGCCCTTGTCACCCAGAGCGTTGCAAAGGCGCCCCTTGTCACGTGCCCAGGTTGATCGCGCTGAAACTCGGGCCCCGCTCAAAAGCCCGAAAGCCACTTTCGTCAGGTTAGACCTGACGAAAGTGGCTTTCGGGCTTCCGCTAGCCGTTGATCTTGTCGCGCCAGGCGATCCAGGTCTTGAGGCGGTCCAGGTCGTAGTCGGGGCCGCTCGCGCCGATCGTGAACGTCGTGACGCCCAGGTCGAGCAGCTTCGCGCCGAGTTCGGCGGGGTCGTCGGACTGGACGCCGACCGAGCGCTCGATCTCCGCCGGGTCGCGGCCGAGGTCGGCGCAATGCTGGTCGAGCACGGCGACCTTGCGCTCGACGACCTCCGGGTCGCCGAAGCCGTGCCAGATGTCGGCGTGCTTGGCGACGAACTTGAGTGTCTTCTTCTCGCCGCCGCCGCCGATGAGCACCGGGATCTTGCGGGTCGGCGCCGGGTTGAGCTTCGACCAGCGCGACTCGATGCGCGGCAGCGCCTCGCCGAGGTCGTCGAGCCGCCCGCCCGCGGTGCCGAACTCGTAGCCGTACTCTTCGTAGTCCTTTTCGAACCAGCCGGAGCCGATGCCGAGGATGAGCCGCCCGCCGCTGATGTGGTCGACGGTGCGCGCCATGTCGGCGAGCAGCTCGGGGTTGCGGTAGCTGTTGCAGGTCACCAGCGCGCCGATCTCGACGCGCGAAGTGGATTCCGCCCAGGCGCCGAGCATGGTCCAGCACTCGAAGTGCTGACCCTCCGGCTCACCGAACAGCGGATAGAAGTGGTCCCAGTTGAACACGATGTCCACGCCGAGGTTCTCCGCCTCGGACGCGGTGCGGCGGATGGTCGCGTAGTCGGCGTGCTGCGGCTGAAGCTGCAGGCCGATTCGGACCGGCCTGTTTCCTGCTGAAGTCATGGCAGCAGCCTAAGCGATTCTCTGGGCCAATGCTCGGGAGAAAACGAACAGCCTTCGGGACAAGGGAACCGAGACGCGCCGGTTCAGCACCCTGTAGTTACTCCAGCATATCCGGTCCAAAATGCCTTCGTACAACGTCAGCGCCGTCCGGATGCACGGCCGGGATTCCTTCCGCAGCAACGGGATCCCGGCTTCCGCTCGCCGGTACACCGCACGAGTACGCGCCACCGCGTACGCGAGGGCCCGCTCGATCCGCGCGTCGGAGCGGCCGGTCGACCTGGCCCAGAGAAGCAGTTCACGGTCCACGCCGAAAGCTTCAAGCTCCGTCGTCGGCAAATAAACGCGGCCCCGGTCGAGATCCTCACCGACATCACGCAGGAAATTGGTCAACTGGAACGCTTCGCCCAGCGCCGCCGCGCTCGGCGCTGCCTCGGCACGGGGGACGACCGTGCCGAGCACCGGCATCATCTGCAACCCGATCACGGCAGCCGAGCCATGGATGTACTCGGCCAGATCCGCGTACGTCGCGTACTCGGTGACGTCGAGGTCCATGCGCATCGAATGTAGGAAGGCGTCGAACAGCTCGCGGTCCAGTGCGTACCGCCGCACGGTGTCGGCCAGAGCGGCCAGCACCGGGTCTTCGGAGTCATGCCCGTCGAACACCCCGTCGAGGTGGCCGGCGAGTTTGTCCAGCGCCACCACGGGATCCGCGCCGGGCTCGGGGTTGTCGACGAGTTCGTCCGCGCACCGTGCGAAGCCGTACAACGCGTGCGCCGCCGGGCGGGCGTGCCGCGGCAGCAGGCGTGTGGCGAGAAAGAAGGTGCGCCCGTGATGCGCGTTGATCCGGCGGCAGCGGACATACGCGGCCCGGAGCGCGGCGCCGGAGATCCCGGCCGCGTCGAGTTCTGCCGAACTCACCCCGTCACCCGCGCGGCGGCCAGCTTGCCCGAGATCAGCACCGGCGGGATGCCGACGCCCGGTGTCGTGCCGCAGCCCGCGAGCACGACGTTGTCGACACCGCGGATCAGGTTGGCAGGCCGGAACGGGCCGGTCTGCGAGAACGTGTGCGCCAGCGAGAACGGGGTACCCGCGCCCATCCCGCGCGCGGCCCAGTCGGCGGGCGTGACGACCTCCGTGACCTCGAAATCGCGCGAAAACCCTTCCAGGCCACGCTTTTCCAAAGTGGACAGCAGCTCGTCGCGGTAGCGCGGGCCGATACTCCGCCAGTCGATCTTGCCTCGGTGCAGGTTCGGCGACGGGGCCAGCACGGAGACGACCTGGCGGCCGTCCGGCGCGAGCGTGGGCTCGGTCGCGGTCGGCCGGGTGACCAGCAGCGACGGGTCGCTCATCAGCTTGCCCTCGCGGATGATCTCCGCGAACGTCCGCTCCCAGGCGCCGCCGAAGAAGATGGTGTGATGGTCCAAAGTGGACCAGGTGCGCGCGGTGTGCCCGTGCACGACCACCGCCGATGGCGAATAACGCAGTGGCAGCAAGCGTTTCGGCCGCGCGCCGAGCAACCGGTACGAAGTGGACAGTTCGGTCGCGAGCACCACGGCGTCGCATTCGATGCGCTCGCCGCCGCGCGTGCGCACCGCGCGCACGCGTGAGGAAACCCGTTCCAGCCAAGCGGCTTCGGTGCCGAGTCGCACCTCGGCGCCCGCGCGCTCGGCGGCCTCGGTCATCGCCTCTGCGATCCGGCCCATACCGCCCAGCGGGTAGTAGACGCCGCCGACGGTGTCCATATAGGAGATGACGCCGTACGCGCCGATCGCGCGCATCGGGTCCAGCCCGGCGTAGAGCGACTGGAACGAGAACAGCCGCTTCACCCTGTCATCGCTCAGAAACCGGCCGACCTGCGGGCCTAGCCTGCCGAAACCGCCCAGCGCGGCCAATTTCGCCAGTTCCGGGCGCATCAGGTCGAGCGGCGAGTCGAAGTTGCCGCCGATGAAGTGGTCCTTCTGCGCCGCGTACAGCTCGGTCAGCCACGCGCGCAGCCTGCGGTAGCCGTCGGCCTCGCGCGGGCCCGCCTTGGCGCGGATCTCGGTCTCCATCGCTTCGGCGTCGGTGTGCACCGAGATCGTGCTGCCATCGGCGAAATGCGCGCGATACGCGGGATCGAGCCTGGTCAGCGGCACGGACTTCTCGCCGACCGCGGCGAAGGCGTCTTCGAGCAGCTCCGGCATGGTGAGCACGCTCGCGCCGGTGTCGATCGAGTAGCCGTTCTCCTCGCGGCGCCCCGCGCGGCCACCGGGCCGCTCGTCCCGTTCGAGCAGCGTGACCTTACGGCCGGAGCCCAGCAGGTGCAGCGCCGCGGAGAGCCCGGCCAGCCCGGCGCCGATGACGACGACGTGGTCGGTGCGCCCCGGAAGACTCCGCACGTCAGTAAGTCCTCTTGGTCGCCTTGGCCGCCAGCGCGATGAGCTCGGTGGTGGCGGGCCCGGCGAGGTTCGCCCGGTCGAGCGCGGCCAGCGCGGACGTGGTCAGCGTGTCGATCCGCGCTTCGACGGCGTCCACCGCGCCGACGGTCACCAGCGCGTCGCGCACGACGTCGACGGCGGTGTCGGACAGCTCCGCGTCCCCGATCGCCTCTTCGATGACGCGCCCCGCGGCGGTGTCACCCTTCGCCGCCGCCTGCTGCATGCCCAGCGCGACCAGCAGCGTCCGCTTGCCCTCGCGCAGGTCGTCACCGGCGGGCTTGCCGGTGACCGACGGGTCGCCGAACACCCCGAGCAGGTCGTCGCGCAGCTGGAACGCGACGCCGAGATCGCCGCCGAACTCCAGCAGTGTCCCGATGAGCCGCTCGTCGGCGCCCGCCAGCGCCGCGCCCAGGTGCAGCGGCCGCTGCACGGTGTACGCGGCGGTCTTGAGCTTGTCGATCCGCAGCGCGGCCTCGGGCGAGGAGTCGCCGACGGCCTGCGTGCGCACGTCGAGGTACTGCCCGGCGAGTACCTCGGTCCGCATCGCGCGCCACGCGGGCCGCGCGGCGGCGAGGGTGGCGGCGGGCAGCGGCGCGTCGGCGAACATGTCGTCGGCCCACGCCAGCGCGAGGTCGCCCATCAGCACGGCGGTGGCGAGCCCGAACGTGCTCGCCGAGCCGAGCCAGCCCTGATCGGCGTGCTGCTTGGTGAACGCGATGTGCACCGTCGGCGAGCCTCGGCGCGAGTCGGAGGAGTCGATCAGGTCGTCGTGGATGAGCGCGCACGCCTGGATGAGCTCGAGGCTCGCGGCGGCCTGCAGCACGCCCTCGGCGTCGGGGCCCTCGGGGTCGCCGCCCGCGCCGCGCCAGGCCCACCAGGCGAAAGTCGGCCGCAGCCGCTTCCCGCCACCGAGCACGAACCCGGCCAGCGCGTCGATCCCGGCCTGCACACTGGGCTCGGTCTTCACGATCTCGTCGCCCGCGCGGCCGAGGAACTCGGCGAGCGCTCGTTCCACCTGGGCCGGGAACTCTGCGTCGTACGCGGGAAGGCTCATGCCCCTATGGTCCGTGAACCCGCCTCGGTCCCGATCTCCGGGTGCCCTTTGCTGTGGCGTACTAGACGCCCCAGAACTCCCCGCGCAGGCCGACCGACGCGAAGTATTCGGCCGCCTTGGCCGGTTCGCGGCGCTGGTAACCAGGTTCGAAGCGGCCCTCGTACCAGCCGGAAGCCAGCCGCCACAGCGTCTCCAGGTCCATCACGTAGCCCTCGGCGTTGCCGGACGCGCCGAGCCAGTCGTCCACACAGGATCGGCCGCAGAAGATCCGCTGATTCCCGCATGTGTGCACCACGTCGTCCCACGCCTTGGACATCGGCACGAGGAAATGCGCGACCTGGGAGCCCGCGGGCGGCGCGTCCTTGCCGACCACCCAGGCGTGCGGCTCGTCGCACCCGGGACACCGGGTCGCCACCAGCACTTCCGGCTCGTCGGGGACCACGTGCGGTAACGCGAACGAGTCCCACGCGCAGCCGCCCCACCACAATGTGGACGCTCCCATCACCGAGAAACCCATCGGCACGGCCGAGAACGGGTGCGCCATCAGCACGTGGTCACAGACGTCCAGCACCACGTGGTGCGCGTCGGCCAGCCTGCGCAGCGCGTGCTTGGCCCGCGCCGAAGAACCGCCCGCGACCTGGGCCAACTCGGCAGGCGTCGGCGGAATGCCCCGGGCGGCGAAGGTGCGGTAGACGGCCAGCCGGATGTCCTCGTCGACCTCGCTCATGTGGCCATTATCGCTTCTCCCAGCCCGCGAGACGGTTTCCCAAAGGGCGGACTTTCACCGATACCATGAGTGACATGACGTCGGTGATCGAGCGGTTGCGGGGAGACACCCCCGCCTTTTCTGTCGAATTCTTCCCTCCGCGCGACGAGGCCGACGAAGCGATCCTCTGGCGTTCCATCCGCGAGCTCGAGCCGTTCGACCCGGCGTACATGTCGATCACCTACGGCGCGGGCGGGTCCAGCCGGGACGGCACGATCCGCAACATCGCCCGCGCCGCCACCGAGACCACGCTCGTGCCGATGGCGCACCTGACCGCGGTCGACCACTCGGTCGCCGAGCTGCGCAACGTGATCGGCTGGTACGCCGCCGTCGGCGTGCGCAACATCCTCGCGCTGCGCGGCGACCCGCCCGGCGACGTCTACGGCGACTGGGTCGCCCACCCGCAGGGCCTCACCTACGCGGAGGAACTGGTCGAGCTGGTGCGCTCGCTCGGCGACTTCTGCGTCGGCGTCTCGGCGTTCCCCTATGGACACCCGCGCTCGGCGAACCTCGAAGCCGACACCCACTTCCTGGTGCGGAAACTGCGTGCGGGCGCCGATTTCGCGATCGCGCAGCTGTTCTTCGAGCCGGAGGACTTCCTGCGCCTGCGCGACCGCGTGGCCGCGACCGGCTGCGAGGCGGTGATGATCCCCGGGATCATGCCGCTGACCACGCCGAGGACGTTGCGCACCACCATCAAGCTGTCCGGCGCGTCCGCGCCGCGGTCGCTGCTGGACCGGCTCGAACCGCTCGCGGGCGACGCGAAGGCGTTCCGCGCCGAGGGCATCGACGTGGTGACCGAGCTGGGCGAGCGGCTGCTCGCGGAGGGCGTGCCCAACCTGCACTTCTACACGTTCAACAGGTCCAAGGCGACGCGTGAGGTGGTCAACCGGCTCGGGCTGGTACCTGCCAGGGCGTGACGACCGGTAGCGTGCGCGTCATGGGTGTGCACGAGATCTGTGACCGGTTCGCCGACGAATACGCGGCCGCCGACCCGGTCGTGGCGACGACGATCGGCATCGCCGGTCACGATGACCGCTTGACCGACTATTCGCCCGCGGGCCACGAACTGCGCGCCGAGATCGCCAGGCGCGCGCTGCGCGACGTGCTGGCCGCCGAGCCGGCGAACGACAGCGAGCGGGCGGCGAAGGCCGTCTTCGCCGAGCGCATCGGCCTCGAGGTCGAGATCCACGACGCCGGGCTGCCGCTCGCCGCGCTGAACGTGATCTCGTGCCCGGTGCAGGAGATCCGGATGGTCTTCGACCTGATGGACACCGAAACCGCGCAGGACTGGTCGCTCATCGCCACCCGGCTCGCGAAGGTGCCGGAGGCGCTCGACGGCCTCCGCGCGTCGCTGCTGGTCGCGGCCGAGCGCGGGCAGGTGTCCGCGCTGCGGCAGATCGGCAAGACCGCCGAGCAGGCCGAGACCTGGGCGGGCTTGCACGGTAAGGAAGGTTTCTTCACCGCGTTCATTGCGGCCGCCGAGCACGTCGAAGGCGCGCCGCTGGACGAGCTGCGCGCCGCCGCCCGCGCCGCGCAGGAGGCGTACGCCGAGCTCGCCGGGTTCCTGCGCGCCGAGCTCGCGCCGCGCGCGCCGGTCAAGGACGCCGTCGGCGAGCAGGTCTACCGGCTCTGGTCGCGCTACTTCACCGGTGCCACGTTCGACCTGCGGGAAGCCTACGAATGGGGCTGGGCGGAGTTCTCCAGGCTGGAGAACGAGATGATCGCCGTCGCCGCCAGGATCAAGCCGGGCGCGACGCTGGCCGAGACCGCCGCGGCGCTCGACGCCGACCCCCGGTACCGGGTGCACGGCCAGGCCGCTTTCGAGGCCTGGATGCAGAAACTCTCCGACGACGCGATGCAGTCGTTGCGCGGCAAGCACTTCGACATCCCCGACGAGATCATGAAGCTCGAGTGCAAGATCGCCCCGCCGGGCGGCGGCGTCGGCGCGTACTACACCGGGCCGAGCGAGGACTTCAGCAGGCCGGGCCGGATGTGGTGGTCCGTGCCAGCCGACAAGGAGGAGTTCTCCACCTGGCGTGAGGTCAGCACCGTCTACCACGAGGGCGCGCCCGGTCACCACCTGCAGATCGCGATCGCGGTCGCCGAAGCGTCCTCGCTGAACAAGTACCAGCGGCTGATGGGGTTCACCTCCGGCCACGGCGAGGGCTGGGCGCTCTACGCCGAGCGGCTCATGCAGGACCTCGGCTACCTCGACGACGACGGCGACCTGCTCGGCATGCTCGCCGAGCAGCTGTTCCGCGCCGCACGGGTGATCGTCGACATCGGCATGCACCTGGAGTACGAGATCCCGGCGGGCACCGGCTTCCACGAGGGCGAGCGGTGGACCCCCGACCTCGGCCTCGAGTTCATGCTGACCCGCACGATCACCGATGAGCACCACGTCCGCGACGAGATCGACCGCTACCTGGGCTGGCCGGGCCAGGCACCCGCCTACAAGCTCGGCGAGCGCCTCTGGCTGGCGGCCCGCGACGAGGCCCGCGAGCGCGCCGGCGCCGACTTCGACATCAAGGACTTCCACACCCGGGCCCTGAAACTGGGCGGCATGGGCCTCGACACCCTTCGCGCCCAGCTCGCCGAACTCGGCTGACCCGGGAAAGCCCGAAAGCCACTTTCGTCAGGTGTGAAAGCCCGAAAGTCGCTTTCGTCAGGTCTTATCTGACGAAAGCCACTTTCGGGCTTTTGCTGATACCTTGGGGCCCATGCACCGGATCTTTCTCGTCACGCCACCTCCCGCCTCCTGAGCGAGGTGCGTGTCAGCCGTCCGGCGTGAATCGCCGCACGGCTCTTCGGTGACTTTCGCGCCTCGCGTCGTCGTGTCCTTTCCCAACGACGCTGGAGCGTTCTCTCATGTCCGCTGTACTTCTTCGCGCGCGCGACCGGTCCGCGGTCGCGCTCGTACTCGCCGGGGTGCTCTGGGGCACCGGCGGCCTGGCCGGGTCCGTCCTTTCCGCTGAAACCGGGTTGCATCCGCTGGCCGTGGCCGCGTACCGGCTGCTGCTCGGCGGCTGTTTCGCCGTCGCGTTCCTGTGGCTCACGGGTGGCCTGAAAGCCTTACCCCGCACCAAAGCCGTCGTGATAAGGCTCGTCGTGGCCGGTGCGCTGCTCGGGTTGTTCCAGGCGAGCTACTTCATCGCCGTCTCGCTCAGCTCGGTCAGCATCGCGACCATGACGACCATCGGCAGCGTGCCCGTGTTCGTCGCGGTCGCGTCGGCGGTGCGCGATCGGCGGTGGCCCGGCCGCTGGACGGTGCTGTCGATCGGGATCGCGCTGGCCGGGCTCGTCCTGCTGCGCTGGTCGCCGGTCGACGTCGACGCGTCGAAGCTGTTCGGCGGCCTGTTCTTCGCGTTGCTCGCCGGTGCCGGGTTCGCGACGCTCACGCTGGTGACCGGCCGCCCGGTCGAGGGGCTCGATCCCTTGCGCACCACGGCTTTCGGCTGTCTCATCGGCGGGCTGCTGCTCACGCCGGCCGCGATCGCACTCGGCATGGACCTGCCCGCCGAGCCGAAGGTGATCGCGCTCGCGGTCTACCTCGGTGCGGTGCCGACCGCGCTGGCGTACGCGGCGTATCTGCGCGGGCTCACCACCGCGCACCCGGTGCTGGCGGCTCTGTCGGCGCTGCTCGAACCGGTGACCGCGGCCGTGCTGTCCGCGGTGCTGCTCGGTGACCGGCTCGGCCTGGCCGGCTGGTGCGGGGCGGCGTTGCTGGTCGGCGCGCTGGCGCTGAGTTACCGGCGGCCCGGCTACTGAGCCTGGCGCACCGGTTGATCGAGCGGGATCCCCCGGCCGAGTATCGCGAACGGCCGGGGGTCACCCGCGAAGTGATAGTCACGCAGCACGTCGACGAACCCGAGGCGCCGGTACAGCTTCCACGCGCGGTTCGGGCCCTCCGGCGTGGACAGCAGGACGTTCGAACTGGGCACCCCGTCGAGCAGCCGCCGCAGCAGGCCCTCGCCGATCTGGTTGCCCTGGCTTTCCGGGCGCACGTGGATCTCGGTGAGCTCGAAGTAGTCGCTGAGCCAGCCCTGCGCGGCCTGGTCGCCGCCTGCCCTGGTCAGCCCGCGGCGGACCTGCTCGTGCCACCACTGGCCCGGCCTGCCCTTGTAGCCGTAGGTGACGCCGAGCATGGTCCCGTCGGCGTCGAGCGCGGCGATGCAGCGCCAGCCCTCGCGCAGCGCGTGCGTGAGCCACATGGGCGCACGCTGCTCGGCGGTGCCGTCCGGGTAGCGCATCGCGCTCACGTACAGTGCCAGCGCTTCGGAGAGCCTGGCCCTGAACTCGTCAGCGGAGAGCTGGACGTACCGGGTGCAGCTGGAGGACATCGCGGTCACGGGTGAATATCCTGCACGGGCGCCGCGACGTCCGCAGCACGGCCCCCGGTGAGCTCGAGCAGTCCGTCGAAGGTCGTCGGGTAAACCGACTTCGGATGCCCGGCGGCGGCCCAGACCACCGGATGGTCCCGCAACACCGTGTCGACCAGCGTCAGCAGCGGCGCGGGGTGCCCGACCGGCGCGACCCCGCCGATCGCCTGGCCGGTGTGCTCCTTGACGAAATCGGCGTCCGCCTTGCCCACCTTGGTGGCGCCGATGAGCGCCGCGAGCGTCTCGGTGTCGGCGCGGTGCCCGCCCGAGGTGAGCGCGAGCAGCGCCGCCACCCGGTCGCCGAACTCGGCGCGGAAGATCAGGCTGTTCGCGATCGCGGCGGGCGCGATGCCCAGCGCCTCTGCGGCCTGCGCGGCGGTGCGGACCTCGGCGGGCAGTATCCGGATCCCCTCGGCCGACGCGTGCTGGCCCGCCTCGGCGAGCGCGGCGGCGACCTTGGCCACGGCGGGGTAGTCGGGCGTGCTCATGACCGTATGAGATCACGAACCGGCCGCGCCCGGCATCAGGGTTGAGATCTCCCGCCAGGTGGGGTTACAGTGGAATTGATCGAACAAACGTTCGACGTCCGGTAGAGGTGTGCCGGTGCGGTGGCCGGGGCTGGGACGGGGGAAGCGTCTCGGTCCCGGTTGCCGCCGGACACGGTGTGGAGGGGCCATGGCAGTAACGGTCGCGTCCCGCGCTGAGATCGTGCAGCCCGAGTTACCGATTCCCGCCCAGGCGAAGGGGCCACCCGCCCCGCCCGCGGCGCTGGCCCTGTTCGCGCAGGCCAGGCGCGGCCTGGGGGATGCCGAGCGGGAACACGACCCCGCGGAGCGGTTCATCGCGTCGTATCTGGCGGCGCTGCGCGCCGCCGCGGCCGTGCTCGCCGCGCGCGGCAGGCCGCATCGTGGCAGGGCGAAGCCCGCCAGCACCTGGGTGCTGCTCGAGGCGGCGGCGCCCGAACTCAAGGAATGGGCGATCTATTTCGCCTCGAACTCGGCGGCCAGGGCCTCGGCGCAGGCCGGGATCACCAGGGGCATGACCATCGAGGTCGCCGACGATCTGCTCCGGCAGAGCCGCCGGTTCGTGGCCGTCGCCTGGCAGGCGATGAAGGGAAGTGGATAGGTGTCCGGGCAGGCGATGATCGACCCCGGCCGTCTGCTGGACGTGCTGGCGGCCGAGGGCGAGGTGCTGGCCGACACGGCGCATGACGCGTCGGCCGAGGCGCCGGTGCCCACGGCCCCCGGCTGGACGATCGGGGCGACGCTGCGGCACGTCGGCAGCGTCTATCGCTTCGTGCTCGCCTGGCTGCTCGCCGGCAGCCGTCCGTCGGAGTGGCAGCGAGATCCGGAGCCAGGCCAGGCGGTCGAGGAGTACTTCGAGGAGAGCAGGCGCGAGCTGCTCGACCACCTGGGCGCGCACGACCCGGCCGAGCCGGCCTCCACCTGGTGGCCAGCCGACCGCACGTACGGGTTCTGGCGCCGCCGGATGGCGCACGAGACGATCATCCACCGCTTCGACGTCCAGAACGCGGCGGGTGTGGCGATCACCGAGATACCGAAGGACGTCGCCGTCGACGGTATCGACGAGGTGCTCACGGTGTGGTTCGGGCAGAAGCTGCCGTTGCTCGGCCTGACCGGCACCAAGGCCGGTCAGGCCGGTATCCGCTCCGGCGGGCACAGCTGGATCGCCAGGGCGGGGCCGGACGAGACCACGGCCTGGCGCTGCTCGCCGGAGGAGGCCGACCGGTCGGACGCGCTGGTGTCCGGCAGCGCCGCCCAGGTGTACCTGTGGCTGTGGGGCAGAGCGAGCCCCACCGCGGTCACCTACGGCGGCGATTTGGACATCTCCGGCCAGCTGTGGGCCTTGCTGAGGCTCGCGACACGCTGATTTCGGTTTGCGGGGAAGCAAAACCGGTATCACGTACGACCTCGGCGACCGGCCGGCGTTCGCGCCGGCCGGTCTTTGTCCTTGTTGCCCGGCATCGCGGCCGCGGGCATGGCAGGCTGTCCTGAATGGCGATCCGGAATCTGGTTTTCGACGCGAACGACCCCGGCGCGGCCGCGCGGTTCTGGGCCGGGTCGCTCGGCTGGCAGCAGGCCGCCGAAGCCGAAGTCCGCCCGCCCGCCTCGGACGGCTGCGAGTTCGGACTGGTGTTCCTTCAGTCGCACCAGCCGAAACAGGGCAAGAACCGCCTCCATCTGGATCTGGCGAGCCACACAGCGGACCACCAGAAATCCATTGTGGACAAAGCGTTGTCGCTGGGCGCGCGTCACCTCGACCTCGGGCAGGGCGATGTGCCGTGGGTGGTGCTCGCGGACCCGGAAGGCAACGAGTTCTGTGTGCTCGAACCCCGCGACGTGTACCTGACCGCGGGCGCGCTCGCCGCGCTCGTCATCGACTCACACGAGCCGGATGTGCTCGCCACGTTCTGGTCGGGAGCCACCGGCTGGCCGATCAAGAACAGGGATCCGGCGATCGTCGGCCTGCAGGCGTCCAGCGACCGCGGCCCCTGGCTGGAATGCTTGCGTACCAAGGACATCAAGACCGGCATGAACCGGCTGCGGCTGAGGATCACCGCACCGGACGTCGGCAGCCTGCGCGCCGCGGGTGCGATGCCGCTCGGGACCGGCCTGATGGCCGATCCCGAGGGCAACGAGTTCCACCTGGGTTAGGCGCAGCTCCAGGTCGCGGGCACCCAAGGCGAGCTGGGGCCGTGCGAGCCGGCGAGCAGGTCGTCTTCGGTCACCGCGTCGACCCGGAGGCTCAGGCCGACTTCGCCGAGGAACGTCCCGTCACGCCAGGTGCCGAGCGTGTTCGTGCCGCTCTTGAACCACCAGGCCGCCAGCAGGCCGCTCGAGTTGATGCCCATCACGACGTTCGCGGGCGTCTGGCGCACGACCTTGCCGGTGAGGTCCCACTCGGTGACCACTTCCTCGTTGTCGAACCTGCCGACGATCCGGCCGCCCTGGTACTTGCCGACGGTGACGCGCCTGCCCCGGTTCTCGAGCTTGACCGACGACCCGTCCGGCGACCAGATCACGCCGGGTTCCGTCACCACCCGGCCCGCGTCGTCGATGCCCGCGGGCTGCCCGCCGGGAACGATCCGATAGGTGCCCGGCGCGCTCGCAGGCCAGATGATCGTTTCGGTGCCCGCGCCGCCGCTGAGCCTGCCCGCGATGTCGCCCGCGGAGTTGATGGCCACGGCATAGCCCGTCCGGCCCGCCGGGGACGGCAGGTTCTGGTACGAGCCGTCGCGCAGGCGGAAGCTGCCCCCTGACCCGTAGTAACCCGCGATCTGGCCATCGCCGTTGATCGCCACGGGCACGATGGAGGCGCCGCCCGGCGCCGCGGCCACCGTGGAGACCACACGGTTGTGCCAGGTCACCGGCGCGAGCTTGCCGTCCAGGAAGGTCAGTCCGACCAGGTGGCCGTTCGGCCCGGCCGCCCGGACCGAACCACCCTCGGCTCCGGCGGGCAACGGCAGGTCGGAGGCGACCCAGGTGCACGGCGCGGCGGCGGTGGTGGCCGACGCGGGCAGCGCGGACGTGACCGTGAGCGCGAGCGACGCGCAGAGTGCGGCCAGCGGTATTTTTCTCATGCGAACCCCCAGTTCGATGCTCTCGCGGGGTACTTCGGCGGGTGCCCCCGTGGCGTTACGTTCCGGTTGCCGTGGTCACCGAGGCTCTGACAAGGGCGAAACATCGGCGTCCCCGCTCGGCAACAACGGGGCGGGACGGTGGACGGATGCAGACGCCCCGTGCCCAGACGACGCAGACCGCGCAGGTCGAAGCGACAGCCTCGCTCACCTGGCGGCTCAGGATCCGCATGGACGACCGGCCAGGCACGCTCGCCAGGATCGCGATCCGGCTCGCGGACCTGGAGTGCAACATCCTCGGCCTGTCCGTGCTCCCCGTCCCCGGCGGGGTCCTCGATGAGATCGTGGTCCGCCCCGCGACCGGCCTGACCAGGAGACACCTGGTCGAAGCCATCCGCGCGGAGGGCTGCGAATGCACCGGCATCGTCGACGCCGACGTCCGCGAGCTCGTCGACAGCGCGACAGCCACCCTCGGCGCCGCCGCCCGTGCTGTCGACGAGCCCGCCAAGACGGCGGACATCCTGCGCGAGGTCCTCGCCGCGGACCTCGTGACCCTGGTCCCGCTCGCGGAGGCCAACGAGGGCAGGACCGAAAGCGGCCACCGCGCCGTCTTCGCGTTCGACGCGGAGTACGCACTCGTCGCGCGCCGCCGCTGGGCGCCCTTCGTCCAGCTCGAGCTCGCGAGGGCGACCGCGCTGCTCGGTTTGCTGGGTTCGGTGCGCGCCAACGTGTCCGGCCCGGTCGTGGTCACCTGCCGCGATGGCGCCGAACTCGTGCTCAGACCCGGTCAGCCCCGTGACGCGGACGCCGTGCTCGCCCTGCATGACCGCTGCTCGACGGCGACGTTGTTCCACCGCTACCACACGGGGACCAGCACGGTCCCGCGTCGCTGGCTGCACCGGCTGCTCGTGCCGCCGCGGGGCGTGAGCCTGCTGGCGGTGTGCGGCCGCGAGATCATCGGCCTGGGTCAATTGATCCCGGCAGGCACCGGCGAGAGCGCCGAGATCTCGTTGCTGATCGAGGATTCGTGGCAGCGCAACGGAGTCGGCACGGCCCTGCTGGCCAGGCTGGCCGTGCTCGCCCGAGCGCGCGGCCACCGTGAGCTGACCGCGATCTGCCTGCCGAGCCAGGACGCCATCTACCGCACGGCCGTCCGCGCGGGCCTCGGCCCGACCCCGCCTGCCGAGCCCGGCGGGCTGCTGCGGATCGACCTCACCCGGTAAGGGCCGTCAGCGCTTCCAGAACCAGTCCTTGTCGCGGGCTTCGCTGAGCGCCTTCTTCTTGCGCTCGGAGGTGAGGCGGTCGAGGTAGAGCTTGCCGTCGAGGTGATCGGTCTCGTGCTGGAGACACTGGGCGAGCACGTCGAAACCCTCGACCTCGATCGGGTTGTTGTGCACGTCGACGCCGCGGACGACGACCCGCTTCGGCCGGACGACCGGGAACCAGAGTTCGGGGACCGAGAGGCAGCCCTCGTTGATCTCGTGGGTCTCCTCGGAGACCTCGACGACTTCGGGGTTGACCACGTAGCCGCTGAGGCCCCCGACGTCATAGCTGAACACGCGCAGGCCGACGCCTATCTGGTTCGCCGCGAGACCGGCCCTGCCGGGGAGCTTGACCGAGTCCATCAGGTCCTTGACCAGAGCTTCGAGGTTCTTGTCGAACTTCGTCACCGGATCGCAGACGGTTTTGAGCACCGGGTCCCCGAAGTAGCGCAGCTCGCGCACGGCCATCTCTATCGTGTCCTCTCCTCGACGCCGACCAGGATCCTAGGGATCAGGTCACGCCCGCAAGCGAAGGCCCTTCGGCGTCGCCCGGAAACCGGCCTCCACGAGAATTTCCGACAGCACGGAGGTCAGTGCGTGCTCGCCGTCGGCCTTCTGCACGGCGAGCTGACCGAGCCAGCCCTCGCGGACGGCCGTCGACAGCGCCCGCGCGCCCGCGCGGAGCGTGTCGGAGTCTTCGGTGAAGCTCAGCAGCGAACGGCCACCCCTTTCGACGTAGAGCGCCGGGATCCCATCGACGAGCACAGCCAGCGCGCCCGCCTTGCGTGCCGGGCGGTGCTTGGTGTCGCCGGTCGCCGCGGGCCAAGGCAGCGCCGCGCCGTACGGTTGGGCCGGATCCGCCGCGGCGAGCACGACCGCGCTCGTCTTGTTCTCACGGGGCGTCCCCGTGTCGGACAACGCGCGCAGCCTGTCGACGGCGCCCTTCGCGGCGAACTGGGCGGCGCCCAGCCCTTCCACGACATAGCCGCGCACGACCTGGCCGGTGTCCTCCATGCCGCGCAGCACCTTGTAGATACCGGAAAAACCGCCGGTGACGCGCTCGGTTTCCAGCGCGCCCCTGGTCAGCACACCGTGCCGCTCCAGGAACGCCTCGGTGCGCGCGTGCGCCCGCCGTGTCGGTTCCGTTTCGCGCGGCGGGGTCAGCGCCCAGCGACCGGCGACGGTCGGCGGGCCCGACCGCGACGGCATTTGCGGACGGCCTGCCCGCATCCGCGCGTAGCGGCCGCGAGGCGCCGCACGGCGCGGTTTGTGCGTGGCGCCCTTGCCGGACACCTGCGCCCGCAACGGCCCCAGCGTGTCGCCGCTGACCACGCCGGCCCACACCAGGTCCCACAGCGCGGCCACCACGTCGGCGTCGTTCGGCGCGGTGTCGACCAGGAGCGTCGCCCGCTCGACGAGCTGACGGAAGAACTGCGCTCCACCCTCCAAAGTGGACACAATGGCCTCGTGCAACGGGCTGCTGGGCACGGCTTCTTCGATCTCCGGCAACAGCAGATCGGCCACGTCCGTCGGCGCGAACGCGACCCAGCCGTCGCCGCCCGCGAGCGAGCCGCAGCCCGCCCAGGTGACCTCGCCCGCCGTGGTCAGCTCGTCGAGCAACGCGGGGGAGTAGCCGGGGAGCCTGCTTGGCAGGATGAGCGACTCGACCGCGCTCGCCGGCAACGGCGCACCGGCGAGTTGTTCGACCACCGAGAGCACGTCGTCCGCGGTCGGCGCCGACCGCACGCGCGCGCCGATCCCGTGCCACGCGGGCAAGAACCGGCCGAGCGCCGCCGGTTCGACCGGCTCGACCTCAGCGCGCAACTTGGCCAATGAAGCCCGCCGCAGCCTCCGCAACACGGCGGCATCGCAGTACTCGACTTCACCGCCGCCTCCCAGCGGACTCAGCTCGCCCCGGACGAGCCTGCCCTCGCCGGTCAGCCTGTCGAGCACGCCATGGACCACGGCCGCGCCCAGCCCGAACCGCTCGGCGGCTCGCACGGCCGGGAACGGCCCCCGGCTCCGGGCATACCGGGAAAGCAGGTCGCCCACCGGATCCGCGACCGGTTCGGTGAACGCCTCCGGCACACCGACCGGCAGCGCCGCGCCGAGCGCGTCCCGCACCCGGCCCGCGTCCTCGATGGCGAGGAACCGTTCCTCCCCGGCGATGCGCACCCGGATCGCCCGGCGCGCCGCCTCCAGCTCGTCGAGCCACTCGGGCCGGATACCGCGCGCCGCGGCTTCCTCGACCGTCAGATCTCCCAGGAACCGCAACAGGTCCGCGGCGTCTTCGACGTTGCGCGCGTGCCTGTCCTCGTCGAGTCGTTGGAGCGACCGTTCGATTTCGACCACGACATCGGCGTCCAGCAGCTCGCGGATCGCCTCGGTGCCCAGGAGTTCGGCCAGCAGCGTCGAGTCCAGCGACAACGCCGCCGCCCGGCGCTCGGCGAGCGGCGCGTCCGTCTCGTACAGGAACATGCCGACATAGCCGAAGAGCAGGCTGCGCGCGAACGGCGACGGGGACGGCGTCTCGACCTCGACGACCTTCACCCGCCGCGCCCGGACGTCGCCCATCAGCTCCTTCAGCCCGCCGACGTCGTACACGTCCTGCAGGACCTCGCGCATCGCCTCGAGCACGACCGGGAACCGCTCGTACTTCGCCGCGACCGAAAGCAGCTGCGACGCGCGCTGCCGCTGCTGCCACAGTGGCGTCCGGCGCCGGGGATCACGCCGGGGCAGCAGCAGCGACCGCGCCGCGCATTCCCGGAACCGCGCGGCGAACAACGCCGAACCCCCGACCTCGGCGACGATGATCTGCTCGACCTCCTCGGGGTCGATCAGCACGTCCTCGACGCTGACGGTGACCTCGCCGCCCTCGGCGTCGAGCGCGTCCGGCAGCCGCAGGACGATCCCGTCGTCGGAGTGGGCCACCTGCGCGTCCACCCCGCGGTTTTCCCGCAGGCGCGCCGCGATCGCGAGCGCCCACGGCGCGTTGACCTGCGCGCCGAACGGGGAATGCAGGATGATCCGCCAGTCGCCCAGCTCGTCTCGGTAGCGCTCCAGCAGCACGATCTTGTCGTTCGGCACGTGCCGCGTCGCGGACTTCTGCTCTTCGAGATAGGCGAGCAGGTTGTCGCGGGCGCGCTCGTCGAGCCCGGCCGTCTCGGCGCGCGCCCTCGCCTTCTCCGAGTCCGATGTGGACAGTTCGCGGACGAAGGAACCCAGCGCCCGGCCCAATTCCAGCGGCCTGCCCTGCGCGTCGCCCTTCCAGAACGGCATCCGCGCCGGTTCACCGGGCGCGGGCACCACGAGCACCCTGTCGTGCGTGATGTCCGTGACCCGCCACGACGAGGTGCCGAGCAGGATCGTGTCGCCGACGCGCGACTCGTAAACCATCTCCTCGTCGAGCTCACCGACCCGCGAGCCGGGCTTATCGTCCGCGCCCGGCGTCATCACGGTGAACAGGCCGCGGTCGGGGATCGTCCCGCCCGAGGTGACCGCGAGCCGCTGCGCGCCGGGCCTGCCACGCAGCTCGCCGGTGACCCTGTCCCAGGTGATCCGGGCGCGGAGCTCGCCGAACTCCTCGCTCGGATACCGCCCGGCCAGCATGTCGAGCACCGCCAGCAGCGCATCGTCCGGCAGGGCGGCGAACGGGGCCGCGCGCCGGATCAGCCGCCCGAGTTCCTCGACCGTCCACGGTTCCAGCGCGACCATGGCCACGACGTGCTGGGCCAGCACGTCCAGCGGGTTGCGCGGGTAGCGCACGGCCTCGATCGAGCCCGAGGCCATCCGCTCGGCGACCACGGCGCAGGAGACCAGGTCACCGCGGAACTTCGGGAACATGACCCCGCTCGACACCGCGCCGACCTGGTGCCCGGCGCGGCCGACCCGCTGCAGCCCGGACGCGACCGTCGGCGGTGCCTCGATCTGGATCACCAGGTCGACCGCGCCCATGTCGATGCCGAGTTCGAGCGACGACGTGGCCACCACGCAGGGCAGCCTTCCCGACTTCAGTTCTTCTTCGACCCTGGTGCGCTGCTCGCGCGACATCGAGCCGTGGTGTGCCTTGGCGACGGTGGCCTCGGCGCCGGTGGACAGTCCCGACTGGCCGATCGCCTCTGCCGGGAACCGCTCCATCTCGGACTGCTCGGCGACCAGCTCGTTGAGCCGCGCCGTCAGCCGCTCGGTGAGCCGCCGGGAGTTGGCGAACACGATCGTCGACCGGTGGTCCTTGATCAGCTCGAGCACCCGCTCCTCGACCGCGGGCCAGATGGACGGCTTCGGCGCGGGCAGCACCTCCGCCTCGAAGGAGAACGGCTCGTCGCTCGGCTCGGGGCGCTGGGGAGCGTCGAGCTGGCTCATGTCGTCGACCGGGACCTCGACGCGGACCTCGATCGTCTTCGCGAGCTTCGGCTGGACCACCTTCACCGGGCGGCCGCCCGCGAGGAAGGCGCTCACCTCGTCGATCGGGCGGACCGTCGCCGAGAGCCCGATCCGCTGAGCGGGCTTCGGCAGCAGCGCGTCCAGCCTTTCGAGTGAAACCGCGAGATGCGCGCCGCGCTTGCCACCGGCGACCGCGTGCACCTCGTCGATGATCACCGTCTCGACGCCACGCAGCGACTCGCGCGCCGACGACGTCAAGATGAGGAACAGCGACTCCGGCGTGGTGACCAGCACGTCCGGCGGGGTCTTGCCGAACGAGCGCCGCTCGGCGGCCGTGGTGTCGCCGGTGCGCATGCCGACCTCGATGTCCGGCGGGGCCAGGCCGAGCCGCCGCGAGGCCTGTGAGATCCCGGCGAGTGGAGCCCTCAGGTTGCGCTGGACGTCGACCGCGAGTGCCTTGAGCGGGGAGACATAGAGGACACGGCAGCGCTTCTGTGGTTCGGCGGGCAGCGGTTCGACGGCCAGCCTGTCCAGCGCCCAGAGGAACGCGGACAGCGTCTTGCCGGAGCCCGTCGGCGCCACGACCAGCGCGTGCTCGCCGGCGTGGGCCGCACGCCAGGCTCCCTCCTGCGCCGCGGTGGGCGCGGCGAAGGCTCCCGTGAACCAGGCGCTGGTCGCGGGAGAGAAGAGGTCGAGCACGTCAGGTGTAGCCACGTTCACCATCATGAACCCACCCACCGACACTTTCTGCCGGGTCCTGCTCACAGCGAGGTCAGAGTCGTGGCAGCATGCTCCGCAACGTGGTGCACACTCGTCCGTTCGGGCGAAGATAGCTAGGGGGAACCGTGCGGATCCTGTCGGTCGATCTCGGGACGTCCAACACCGTGGCCGTGCTCGCGGCGCACGGGCGGCCGCCCAGGGTCGTCGAGGTCGACGGTTCGGCCAACATGCCGTCGGCGGTGTTCGCCACCGAGGACGGCACGCTGATGATCGGCCGCGACGCCGAGCGCCGGGCCCGGCTCGACCCGACCCGGTTCGAGCCCAACCCGAAGCGCCGCATCGACGAGCAGACCCTGCTGCTCGGCACCGACATCGTGCCGGTCAACGAGGCGCTCGCGGCCATCCTGCGCCGCGTGCTCGACGAGACCAGGCGCCAGCTCGGCGGCGAGTCGCCCGACGAGGTCAGGCTCACCCACCCCGCGCAGTGGGGCCCGGTCCGCCGCAACGTCCTGCTGTCCGCGGCCCGGCTGGCCGGCATGGGCAACAACATCACCCTGGTGCCGGAGCCGGTCGCGGCCGCCGCGCACTTCGCCTCCTTCCCCGGCAAGGCGCTGGCGCCCGGCCAGGCGCTCGCCGTGTACGACCTCGGCGCGGGCACCTTCGACGTCGCCGTCGTCGGCGCGACGCAGAACGGGTTCACCGTGCTCGCCGAGGACGGGCTGCCCGACCTCGGCGGCCTGGACGTGGACCAGGCGCTGATGGTGCACGTCGGCCGCGAGGTCTCGCACAAGGATCCCCAGCGCTGGCAGCATTTGCTGCGGCCCGAATCGACCCCGGACCGCCGCACCCGGCGTGCGCTGCAGGAGGACGTGAAGGCGGCCAAGGAGGCGCTCTCGCGGCACCCGCAGACCGAGGTCCCGATGCCGGAGCCGTTCAGCGACGTGCTGGTCACGCGCGCCGAGCTGGAGGCGCTGGTCCGCCCGTCGATGCTGCGCAGTGTCGAGCTGCTCTCGCGCACGGTCCGGTCCGCCGGGCTTTCACCCGATCGGCTGGCCGGCATCTATCTCGTCGGTGGTTCGAGCAGGCTTCCGCTGGTCGGCAGCCTGATCGCGGAGAAGCTGGGCGTGGTGCCCGGCAGCCTCGACCAGCCGGAGACCGCCGTCGCGCTGGGCGCGTGCCACGTGGCGCAGGACGGCATCAGCGTGCGCACGCAGAACGTCGAAGGCCAGGTCGCCGCCGGCTCCTACACCGCGCCGCCGCAGCAGGTCGCGAACGTCCCCGGCTACCAGACCGGCGCGTACCCGCAGTCCTCCTTCCCGTCGACCGGGCCCCAGCAACAGCAGCAGGCGCCGTCGAACTTCCCGGCCTACTCGCCCGCGCCGAAGGAGCCGGAGGCCAAGCGCAAGAAGAAGTGGCTGATCCCGCTCGCGATCGCGCTGGTGGTGCTGCTCGGCGGTGGCGCCACGTACTTCTTCGCCACGTCGACCGGCACTTATACGGCCGACGAGTGCAAGACGCCCGGCCAGGCCGACGACAAGGGCTTCACCGGCTGCCTGCGCCAGCTCGCGGGCAAGGTCGCCGACACGGGTGACTGCAAGGCGGGGATGGGCAACGGCCCGACCGCGTCGGCGGAGAAGTTCGGCGCCGCCTCGACCTGCGCCGCGCCGGGGCGCGCCGGCACCCAGGTCACCTACCTGCAGAGCGATTCGGCCGGCACGCTGAAGACCTACACCGACCAGCTGCTGAAGTCCGCGGGCGGGGACATCGTCACCGCCGAGTGGAAGGGCAACGGGCTGGCGGGCACCTACTCGTCCGCGGCGGGCGCGAACGCCGCGGTGCTGGTCTTCACGGTGAAGGACCGGCCGCTGACCGGCTTCCTCTACCAGGTGAACTCGTCCGGCCAGGAGGCCGTGACCCCCGGCGCGCTGGCCACCTACTTCGAGCAGAGCGTGCAGCCGGGGTCCTGAGCGCCGCCGGGTGTTGGTTACGCTGTCCGGGATGCGTATCACGGTTTTCCGGCGGATGATGGCCGACGAGTTCGGCGCAGGCAGGGCGGAAACCCTGTGCAGGGACCATGTTTTCAGCTCACTGGGCGGGCGTACCGTCGAACAGGCACTGGCCGTCGGCACCTCACCCAAGGAGATCTGGCAGGCGGTCTGCGACGCCTTCGACGTGCCTGCCAAGCGGCGATGAGCGAAAAATCCTAGCAGTAGGGCGTGTCACTTTCGCCCTCGAACACGTGTTCGTCTAGCATGTTGTGCACATCGGGACCAACGATCCACAGATCTCTGCCGAGGCCTGGAATTGTCGGACCCCGCCCGTAGCGTCGGACCCGACACACCACAACTGACAAACCAACGAGGTGGACCCCCATGGCACCAGCAGCACCCGACAAGGGCAAGGCGCTCGAGCTCGCGCTCGCGCAGATCGACAAGCAGTACGGCAAGGGCTCGGTGATGCGCCTCGGTGAAGAGGGCCGCGCGCCGATCGCGGTCATCCCGACCAGCGCCATCGCGCTGGACGTGGCGCTCGGCATCGGCGGGCTCCCGCGCGGCCGCGTCGTCGAGATCTACGGCCCGGAATCCTCGGGTAAGACCACCGTCGCGCTGCACGCGGTGGCCAACGCGCAGAAGGCGGGCGGCATCGCGGCCTTCATCGACGCGGAGCACGCGCTCGACCCGGAGTACGCCAAGGCGCTCGGCGTCGACACCGACGCGCTGCTCGTCTCGCAGCCGGACACCGGTGAGCAGGCGCTGGAGATCGCGGACATGCTGGTCCGCTCCGGCGCGCTCGACATCCTGGTCATCGACTCCGTCGCGGCGCTCGTGCCCCGTGCCGAGATCGAGGGCGAGATGGGTGACAGCCACGTCGGCCTCCAGGCCCGCCTGATGAGCCAGGCGCTGCGGAAGATGACCGGCGCGATGAGCAACTCCGGCACCACCGCCATCTTCATCAACCAGCTGCGCGAGAAGATCGGCGTGATGTTCGGCTCCCCGGAGACCACGACCGGTGGTAAGGCGCTGAAGTTCTACGCCTCCGTCCGGCTCGACGTCCGCCGCATCGAGACGCTGAAGGACGGCGGCGAGCCCGTCGGCAACCGCACCCGCGTCAAGGTCGTGAAGAACAAGGTGGCCCCGCCCTTCAAGCAGGCCGAGTTCGACATCCTCTACGGCAAGGGCATCTCCCGCGAGGGCTCGCTCATCGACATGGGTGTGGATCAGGGCATCGTCCGCAAGTCGGGCGCCTGGTACACCTACGAGGGCGACCAGCTGGGCCAGGGCAAGGAGAACGCCCGCAAGTTCCTGCTGGAGAACCCGGACATCGCCAACGAGATCGAGAAGCGCATCAAGGAAAAGCTCGGCATCGGCGCCCAGGTCGACGCGGAAGCCGAGGCCGCCCCGGCGCCCGTCGACTTCTAATGCCGAGGATTGACCCCTCGGAGCTCGCGCCCGAGGAGCGGTGGAAGAAGGCGAAGGAGGTCTGTTTCGACCTCCTCGCCGCCCGGCCCCGCACCAAGGACGAGCTTCGGAAGACGTTGAAGCGCAAGGGTTTCGACGACGAGACCAGTGAGACCTTGCTGGGCAAGCTCGACAAGGCCGGTCTGGTCAACGACGCGGAGTTCGCGGAGTTGTGGGTGCGGTCGCGGCATGTCCAGCAAGGACTGTCGCGCACCGCCATCGTCGCCGAGCTCAAGCGCAAGGGGGTCGACAGCGAGATCGCCGTCCAGGCGGCGAGTGAGGTCGACCGGGAGTCCGAGGAGCAGCGCGCGCGGGAACTCGTGCGCAAGAAGATCCGCTCACTCGGCAACGTCGACGAGCAGACGGCCATCCGGCGGCTGCTCGGCGTCCTCGGTCGCAAGGGTTACCCGCAAGGGCTTTCGTACACCGTGGTGAAAGAGGAACTCCGGGCGGTCGGCGCCGAATCGACCATGCTCGACGACGCCGCCACCGAGTGACGGCGTCCTGATGGCTCCGGTGCGGGCGCGGGTGGCTGGCCACGGCCACCACCGCGCCGAGCACCGCCATGGTGATGTCCTTGTGCGGATCCCAGATGTCGCCCGAGTGTCGGTGCGAGTGGAAGGTTTGCTCCGTTGGGTGCAGAAATTCTTCCACTCGCGTGGCTCGTCCACCGTGGCACGTGACAAGGGGCGCCCTTGTGACGCTCTGGGTGACAAGGGGCGCCCTTGTCAGCCAGACCGCGGCCGGGTGAGTGGGAAACGCCCCGTCCGTGCGCGCCAGCCAAGGCCACGTCACGGGTAGGTCGTCGAATACCGGTTCGCTCTAGCCGCCCGCGACCCTCACGACGCTTTTTGCTCCTCGCCTCGGGCTGGGGCGGGGACGGCGTCCGGGGTGAGGTCGGTGGCTTCACCGAGCAGGTAGGCGTGGATGTGCTCGAGGTGGTCCGCGGTGTCTTCCCAGGTGACGATCGACATGGTGAGTCTCCGTTCGGCGGGGACGGGTCACTTCGGGGAACGGCGGGGCGCGGGGAAGGGGTTCACGGCGCCGGGGTGCGGGACGGCGGGCGGTCGAAGCCGGGCCGGTGAACGGGGGAGCGGTCGTGAAGGTGACAAAGTCGCTGACCGGGGGACTGATCAAAGGTGATGACAAAAACGGCCAAGCCTACTTTCGGTGCTTGACCTCTTGCCGGTGGTGACGTCACGATCGAGTGATCCGATGACTCAACCGCCATCCGCCGTAGCATTCGCACGCTGTACGAATTATCGCCCTCGTTCGGGGTAGACATCGGATGTTACGGACGCCGTCGTGGAGGATGCATGAGCTCACGTCCCCGCCGTTCGATCACCGTCCTGGCCCTGTCCGCCGCCTTGCTCGGCGCGGTCGTCACCAGCCCGCCCGCCTACGCCGCCGTGCCCGAGCCGACCTCGGTGCCGCTCGAGAAGTACTTCGACAACGATGGCATCGACACCGCCGCCGCCCGCGGCGGGAACTTCGACGGCTCGGGGTACAGCTTCCCCGGCGACGCGCTGCCCAGCGGGCGGGCGACCGTGGACGGGATGCCGTTCGCCATCCCGTCGTCCGCGGCCGGTGCCCAGAACAACATCGTCGCGCTCGGCCAGCAGGTCGCCGTTCCGCGCGGGCGCTATCACTCGGCGCACTTCCTGGTCGCCGGAAGCTACGGCATGGCCGGTGGCGCCGCGACCGTGCACTACGCCGATGGCGGTACGAGCGCGGCTTCGCTGAGCGGGGCCGACTGGTACGGCGCGTCCGGGCAGATCGTCGCCCCGTTCCGGTACGCGCCGGACAACAAGACCGACCAGAACCCGGTCTCGCTCAGCGTTTCCCAGCTCTGGTTGGACGCGACCCGCGAGGCCGTCTCGATCACCTTGCCGGTGACCAAACCGGCGCAGGCGGGCCAGACGAGCCTGCACGTCTTCGCGCTGACCATGCAGGGATCGAGCCACGGCAAGGCGCTCACGCTGCGCGGATCTCGTTCCACACCAAAGCTTCTCAACAACGCGCAGGCCGTCGAGGCGGTCGTGACCAACCTCGGCGACGAGTGGATCACCGAACGGGATGAGCTGACCGTGCGGGCCGAGGTGTTCGGCGCGCGGACCGTTCAGCCCGCTCCGGTACGGAGGCTCGCTCCAGGGGAACAGGTCCGGGTGCGGATCGGGATCACGCGCACCGGCGCGCCGGTGGACACGATCGTCAACGGGAAGATCGTCGCGGAAGGCAAACGGCTGCGCGCCGAACAGGCGGTCCGGTTCACGCTCGGCGTCGCGGACTACCAGGCGACCGACGCCTCACTGGGCGCGCACGAGTCGCCGTACTGGTTCGACGACGCGAAGTTCGGCATCTTCATCCACTGGGGCCTGTACTCGGTTCCCGCCTGGTCGCCGCCGGGCGAGCAGTACGCCGAGTGGTACTGGCGCTGGATGGAGGACCAGAACAACGCGGTCCACGCCTACCACGAGAAGACCTACGGCAAGGACTTCAAGTACGACGACTTCATCAAGGATTTCACCGCGGCGAAGTTCGATCCGAAGAGCTGGGTCGAGCTGTTCCAGGCCGCGGGCGCGAAGTACTACGTGCTGACTTCCAAGCACCACGAGGGTTTCGCGCTCTACGACTCGAAGGTGTCCGGCCGCGACTCCGTCGACCTCGGGCCCAAGCGGGACCTGGTCAAGGAACTGTTCGACGCCTCGCGCAAGTACACGCCGGGCCTGCGCAACGGCGTCTACTTCTCGATGCCGGAGTGGTACAACCCGGACAGCCCCTGGATGGGGCACGGCCCGCGCAATCCGTACACCGGCGCGGCCGAGCCGTACACCGGCTATCAGTCCGGGCGCGACTTCGTGAAGGACTACCAGGGCCCGCAAATGAGCGAGCTGGTCCACCAGTACGACCCTGACGTGATCTGGTGCGACATCGGCGGCGCGAACGACAGCCGCCGCGTGCTGGCCGACTACTTCAACAACGCGAAGAACCGCCAGCGCCCCAAGGACGTCACGGTCGACGACCGCTGCGGCATCCCCACCCACGACTTCACCACGCCCGAGTACGCGACGTACCCGGACACCGTGGTCAAGAAGTGGGAGGCCAGCCGCGGCCTCGACCCGCGCTCCTACGGGTACAACCAGGCCACGCCGGACAGCATGTACATGACCGCCGACGAGGTGGTGCACACCCTGGTCGACACGAACAGCAAGAACGGCAACTTCCTGCTGGACATCGGCCCGCGCGCGGACGGCACCATCCCCGAGATCATGCAGACCCGGCTCCGGGAGACCGGTGACTGGCTCAAGGTCAACGGCGAGTCCGTCTACGGCACCACCTACTGGTCGCGGATGGCGGCCTCGGGTCCGTTGCGGTTCTCCGTCAAGCAGAACGAGGCGTTCTACGTGACCTCGCTCGAACGGCCGGGTGCCCAGCTGACGGTGGACGCGCCGGTGCCGGTCAAGGACGGCGACCGGGTGACCATGCTCGGCTACCCCGGCGAGCTGAAGTGGGCCAAGAAGGACGGCAAGCTCGTGGTCGATGTGCCCGAAGCGGCGCGCGCGGCGGGCTCGCACGCCTGGGTGTTCAAAATCGAATATCGCTGATCGGTCAACCTGATCCCTCCGGCGGGCGTGTACGGGGAAACGCGCCTGCTGGAGGGATCCCCATGTCCGTACGCGGCAAGATCTGGCGGCCGATCGGGGTCATGGCGGTCGCCGTGGCCGGGATCGCCTGTGTCTACGCCACCCGCATCCCGCCGCCTTCCCCGCTGTTCGAGCCGCCCGCGCTGTCCTTGGCGGCGCCGGACTCGATGCCGTTCGACCTGCTGACCCATTGCGGGGTCGACGAAGCCAAGATCGGCACGGTCTACTTCGAAGCCGAGGTCCCGCTCATCGGCACCGCCCAGAGCGCGCCACCCGGATGGGGCAATCCACTGCAGCCGGGCCGGATGACCCTGCTGACGCCGAACCGCGCCGTTTTCCGAGACGACCTCGGGCACGAGGTCTTCTTCCGTGCGAGGCCCGGCGCGACCGCGCCCAAGCTCCTCTGTGACTAGGACACGCCCTAGGACATTGCCGAAACGGGCGCGACTGTGCGACGACTTATCCCATGAGCCGCGCCGTGCACCGGACCATCCTCGTCGTCGACGTCGCCGGGTTCGGTGACCTCAGGCGCACCAACCTGCACCAGGTCACCGTGCACGGCGGGCTCTACCGCGTGCTGACGCGCGCGTTCGCGGCCGCGGGCATCCCCTGGGAGGTCTGCGAGGACGAGGACCGCGGCGACGGCGCGCTCGTGCTGATCCCGCCGAGTGTGCCGAAAAGCCTGCTGGTGGAGGCGTTGCCGGGCGCGTTGCTGACCTCACTGCGGGAGCACAACGGTGCCCATCTCGCCGAGGAGCAGATCCGGCTGCGCATGGCGTTGCACGCGGGTGAGATCCACTACGACGAGCACGGCGTCGTCGGCAGGCCGGTCAACCTGACGTTCCGGCTGCTCGAACTCCCGGTGCTGAAGCGGGCTTTGGCCGATTCCGGCGGGCTGCTGGCGGTGGTCACCTCAGCGTGGTTCTACGACGAGGTCGTCTGGCACAGCCGCGAGCGCGATGGCTACCACCAGGTCCGCGCGAAGGCGAAGGAAACCGACACCACGGCCTGGATCAGCGTGCCGGGTAAGCCGCTCTCGCCCGAACTGCTCGCCCCGATCGCCGAGGAGTCCGCGCCGCATCAGCTGCCGGCGGGCATCCGGCAGTTCGTCGGCCGGGAGAGCGAACTCGGCAGGCTCGACACCGTCTCGGGTGCGGCAGGCGCGGTGATCATCACCGCGATCGACGGCACCGCGGGCATCGGCAAGACCACGCTGGCGATGCACTGGGCCCATCAGGTCAAAGACCGGTTCCCGGACGGCCAGCTGCACGTCAACCTGCGCGGGTTCGACTCGGGCGAGCCGATGGACCCCGGCCAGGCACTGCACGGATTCCTGCAGGCGCTCGACGTCGCGCCCGGCGGCATCCCGGCCGATCTCGAGACGCGAGCGGCGCTCTATCGCAGCCTGCTCGCGGGGCGCCGGATGCTGATCGTGCTCGACAACGCCCGCTCCGCGGACCAGGTGCGGCCGTTGCTGCCCGGCACGCCGTCCTGTCTCGTGGTGGTGACCAGCCGGAACCAGTTGCGCGGCCTCATGGTCAGGGAGGGCGCGTACCGGATCGCGCTCGACGTGCTGCCCGCCGAAGACGCCCGCGCCCTGCTCGCCGAGCGGATCGACGGCGACCGTCTCGCCGAGGAACCGGGTGCCGTCGCCGAGCTGATGGAACTGTGCGCGCGGCTGCCGCTGGCGTTGAGCATCGTCGCCGCCCGCGCGGCGAGCCAGGCCAACCTTCCGCTGGCCGCGCTCGTGCACGAGCTCAAGGACGAACGGCACCGGCTCGACGCGCTCGACCTCGGCGACACCGATCTCAGTGTCCGCGCGGTGTTCTCCTGGTCCTACACCGTGCTCTCCCCGGTGGCGGCGCGGCTGTTCCGGCTGCTCGGTGTGCATCCCGGCCCGGACATCGACCTGCTCGCCTGCGAGGCGCTGGCCCCGGACGCGAAGCAGCTGCTCAAGGAACTGGTCACCGCGCATCTGCTGGCCGAGCACGTGCCAGGACGGTTCCGCTTCCACGATCTCCTGCGTGCCTACGCCGCCGAACTCGCGGCGACGGAACCGGATCGCCGCGCCGCCGCGGAACGCATGCTCGACCACTACCTGAGCGCCGCCGCCCGCGCCGATCGGCAGATCCAGCCGGTGCAGCCCGGCTACGAGGAGGCGATGAGCTGGTTCACCGCCGAGCACGACACCTTGCTCGCCATGGTCACCTTCGCCGCGGACCACGGGTTCGCCGAGTACGCGTGGCGCCTCGCTTCGGCTTGCCAGATCTTCCTGCGCCGGGTGGGCAGGCGGCATGAGCGGGTCGCCGTGCACCGGACCGCGTTGGTGGCCAGCCGCAAAGCCGGTGACGTCATCGGGCAAGCCACCTCGCTCCGGCAGCTCGCACAAGGTCTCTCCCGGCTTGGCCGATTCGAAGAGGCCGAGGAGCTGCTCGACGAAGCATTCGAGATTTCCCTGGCGCTGCAAGACAAATCGTACCTGCTACACGTGCATTTGGCGTACTGCAGGGTGTTCGAGGCGCAGGGGCGGCACCGGGAAGCGCTCGACCACGCGAAGGCGGGCTGGGAACTCGCCAGGCGGCAGACCGGGCGGGGTGACCAGGCGGGCGCGCTGACCGGGATGGGGAAGCAGGAGTCCATGCTCGGCCGGTTCGACGAGGCGGCCGAGCACAGCGCCGAGGCGCTCAGGCTTTATGCCGAGCTGCCGGACAAGGAGGGGGAAGCCAACGTGCTCAAGAACATCGGAGAACTCGACTTGCGGCTCGGCAGGCTGCCGGAGGCGGTCCGGTGCTTCGAGCGGTCCTTGGAGCTGGATCGCGAACTCGGGGACCGCTATTGGGAAGCGTACGCGCTCGACAGGCTCGGGGAGGTCCACCTCGCATGCGGCGACGCAACGCGGGCGAAAGCCTTGTGGCAGCAAGCTTTCGCGATTTTCACGGAACTTCGGCATCCGGACGCGGCAGGCGTCCGCGCCAAGCTCAGCTCGCCAGAGAACGCGGACTGAGTCCGCACAGCAGCTTGTCGACCGTGCGTTCCCAGCTGAGCACGCCGATCAGGCGCCGCCTGATCTCGTGCGCGTCGTGGAACGCCTTCTCCCGATCGCTCAGAATCCGGTTGATGGCGGCCTTCCAGCGTGCGACGTCCTCGCCGGTGTCGTCCGTCTCCACGATCATGGCGCCCGCCAGCGAACCGAGATGCTGGCGCAGGGTCTCCGCGATGCCTGCCTTGCTGCTCACCAGCAGCGGGGTGCCGAGGCTGATCGCGTCGAGCGCGGCCATGCCGAACCCTTCGACGCGGGACGGGATGATGCTCAGCGAGGCGCGTTTGAGGTCCTGGCCGAGCTCGTCGGGATCGTCGGTGAACGCGCGGACGTCGATGCGGTCACGGGCCGCGCCCGACATGGCGACGAGCTTGCCGTGCAGCGACGCGCATTCCGAACCGGGCGCGCCCCGCACATAGAGGACGGGTTTCGGCTGCCCGGTGGGCACGGTGAGCCCGGCCGTCGCCTTGGCGGCGATGTCGAGGCCCTTCAGCTCGATGTCACCGGTGCGGCCGAGCACCAGCACGGTCGGCTCGGCCAGCGCCCGGCGCATCCGGCCGTCGAGGCCGGCGGGCACGGTGAGACCCGGGTCGAGCTGCAGCACCGGCACGCCGCCGAACCCGTCGCACACCACGGCTTCGGCGTTGCGCCGCAGCCTCGGCCCGACGGCGGCGACGACATCGGCGTCGGCCGCGATGTCCCTGGTCATGCGCTCGCGCTGGGCGATCCGCCGCGGTGCGTCCTCGCCGCTCTTGTACGGCTCGATCTCGGACGGCGCGGTGTGCACGATGTGCACCAGCCTTGTCCGGCGGTAGCGCCTGGCGTAGGTCCACGCGACCGAGCCACTGACCCGGTCGTGCCCGACCACGACATCCGGCAGCGTCCGCAGCGCCTGCTCGGCGCGGACGTAGAGGTTGGGCCCGGCCGGGGTCCGCTCGGCGACGACGAGGTTCACACCACGCTCGGCCGCGTCCTCACGGTCACGCGGGGTCGCGTGCTCCACGAGGCAGGCCGTGCGGCAGCCCGCGTTCGCCAGCGCGGTCGCCAGCAGCCGGTTGAACGTGGAGATGCCGCCGCGGGTCGGCGACCACTCGTCGTTGATCAGCAGAAAGGACAGGCATGAGTCACCTGGTGAGTCTGGATCAGTTTGTCCGCCCATCGTTGCCACCCCTCCGGAAAACCTCCGCCACCGCTCAAACGCTGTACAGCCGCTGGTACTTGTCGAGAATGCTGATCGCCTGGCCGCGCATCCTCTGCTCAGCCCGATCCCTGGCGATTTCGGCGACCTCGTCCGGCGTGTACCCGAGCTTGCGCATCAGGTTGAGCGCGATGCTGATCACGTCGATCACCTCGTTGGCCGCTGCCTTGTCGTTGTGGTCGCCCAAGTGCGTCTCCAGTTCGCTGAACTGGACGTCGGTCGCGACCTTGAAATGCCTGATCGGCTTGGCCTTCACCTCGCTGTCAGCTTCGTTCCAGGCCGTCCACAGTGGCTGGAACGGTCCCAGCGTCTCGGTCTTGGTGATCATCGGTCTCCGTCTTTTCGGTGCTGTCGCGGTCAGACCGCGGCGATTCTGTTGAGCGTGCCCAGATCGTGCAGCACGATTTTCCGCCTGCCCGTCGACAGGAGTCCTTTTTCCCGCAGCTTGCGCAGCTCGATGGCGACCGCGTCCCGTGACGCCCCGATGCGGCTCGCGATGTCCTGCTGGGACAGGAGCAGCTCGATCGTCCAGCCTTCCTCGGTCTGCTCGCCGACCTCGGCGGCGATGTCGAGCAGCCACCGGGCCAGCCGGTACTTGACATCGAGCCTGCCCAGCAGCGTGCGCTGATCCGATTGGCGGCCGCGTGCCACGACCGCCTGGTACATGGTCGGCCAGAGGTCCTCTTCGCGGACGAACTTCCGCAGCTCGTCGGCGTCGACGTCGATCGCGGACAGCTCGGTGATGGTCGTGACGGTCGCCGACCGCGGCTCGTCCATCAGCACGCCCTCGTCGCCCAGCAGCTCGCCCGCGCCGCGGATGGCCAGGATCATCTCGGTGTCGTCGGGCGCGACCTTGGTGATCTTCACGCTGCCCTCCTCGATCAGCAGGACCGAGTGGGACGGCTGGCCCTCGAAGAACAGGGTCTGGTCGGCGGGGAAGCGTACGCGCGTGCCCAGCGCTTTGAGCTTGGTGTGCTGGTCGTCGGTCAGCACGTCCAAGATGCACAGGATGTTCGCGTACATAGTTGAGAGTGTAATACTCTACACAGCGATGTGACTACGCCACACTGAACTGTAGTGCAGTGCCAACCGGGTGAACTTGTCTTCCATGCACGAGGGTGGAAATCGGTACGGTTGACGCATGCTGACTGGGAAACTGACTCGGCTGCGTGCCCTCGAACCGACCGACGCCGAGTCGCTCGCGCGCTGGCTCGACGACCCGGTCGTCTCCCACTGGATGGTCAACGACTACCCGATGTCGCTCGCGCAGGTGGTCAAGCGCTGCGAGGAACGGCCGCGCAACACCTACGGCAACCTGGTGTTATGCATCGAATCGCTGCGGGAGAAGCGCGCGCTCGGCGTGATCGCGCTGATCGGCGCGGAGCCCGAGAGCGGGTGGGCCGAGATGTCCATCTACATCGGCGAACCGGACTTCCGCAGCGGCGGCTACGGCACCGACGCGCTCCGCGTGGTGTGCCGCTACGGGTTCGACCAGATGCGTTTGCACGGCATCTGGCTCGTGGTCGTCTCGGAGAACGCCGGCGCGCGGCGCGTCTACGAGAAGGTCGGTTTCGTCGAGGAGGGGCGGCAGCGGCAGCGGTTCTACCGCGACGGCAAGTGGCACGACCTGGTCATGATGAGCCTGCTCGCCGACGAGCTGATCGACTAGACCGTGTTGACCGGAAAGCTCACGCGGCTGCGCGCCCTCGAACCGTCGGACGCCGAGACGCTCGCGCGCTGGTTCGACGATCCCGTCGTGTCGCGGGTGATGGTCGGCTATCCGGTGTCGCTCGCGCAGGTGGTCAAGCGGTGCCGGGAACGGCCGCGGAACACTTACGGAAGCCTGGTGCTCTGCATCGAGTCGCTCGCGAGCGGGCGCGCGCTCGGGGTGATCGCGCTGACCGGCGCGGAGCCGGAGAGCGGGTGGGCCGAGCTGTCGATCTATCTCGGGGATGCCGAGTTCCGCGGCGGCGGGTATGGGACCGACGCGGTCCGGGTGCTGTGCCGGTACGGATTCGATCAGATGCGCCTGCACGGCGTGCACCTGCTGGTCGCGGCATCGAACGCGGGCGCGCGCCATGTCTACTCGAAGGTGGGCTTCGTCGAGGAAGGGCGTCAGCGGCAGCGGTTCCACCAGGACGGCGAGTGGCATGACTCGATCATGATGAGCCTGCTTGCGGGAGAACTGGGGTCGTGAGCGTTGCGGGCGGTTCTAACCGCCCGCAACGCTCACGACCCAGGGGTCAGCAGGGCGCCGACGTTGTCCCCAAAGTGGCTTTCGGGGACGCCGAGGCGAGGCCGGTGAGCGTGATCGGAAGCCGGACGCAGTTGTTGCTGTCGCTCAGCTCGCGGACCTTGTTGGCCGGGTCGATGCGGGTGACCAGCGCGTACGTGCCATCGGTCAGCGCGCTGACCTCGATCATCTGGTCCGGCAGGCCCCAGTAGTACTCGTCGGCCCAGCCACGCGAGATCCCGTTCTTGAACGCGTCGACGCCGGGCGGGGAGTTCGGCTCGGGGTCGAGGCAGCGGGGCGCGGGGTAGCTCTGGACGCCGTTGCCCTTCTTCGCCCACCAGCTCAGCTCGGTGTCGGCCATGCAGAAACCGTTCTTCTTGCCGACCGCCACGGGGGCCGAGCCGGTGGGTGCGCCGGTGGCGTCGGCCGCCCACAGCTCCGAGACCGACCAGTCTTCGAAGTGGTAGTGGTGATGGATCGCGTGGTAGTGCATGTTCCCGACCGAGGGAAGGTCCGTCGACGTGCCGTCCGAACGGTAAACCCGTTGTGCGCCAGGGACTTCCTCCGGCCGCTGCCCGGCAGGTGTCTGGTAGCGGATGTCGACGGGGCCGTCGCCGACGTTGGCCATGGCCTGGCCGAAGCGCAGGCACCGCTTCGCGCCTTGGTCTTCGATCTCGCTCTTGAAGCAGGACTCGCCCGGTGCGGCGGAGTCGTCGAAGAACGGCGGCGGGGTTTCGAAGGTGGCGTAACGCTGAGGCAGCGCGAGCAGGTCCGGCAGCAACTGCTTGACCTGCGGGTAGCGTGGGGTGTTCTCGTTTTCGAGAAGTCCTTCGTAGCGCACGGAATCCGAAGCGAGATCCGGGACGAACGGGTTGTAGAACGCGTAGGCCGTGTAGCGCGCGCTCGTCTTCGGAAGCCAGACGGAACGTGAGGTGCCGATCTGCGCTTCAGAGATCGCGACGCGACGGCTGCCTTGATAAACGACTAGGCCGAGGCTGTCGTCGTTGGTCGCGCCGACGGTGCGGATCGCGAGTTCCACCCCTCCCGGCTTAATACGCAGTGAGCGCGGCAGGCGGACTTCGAGTTCGACTCGGCTGCAGCCGACCTTCGCGCACTCCGGCACGTCGTGCACCGGAGTGGTCCTGCCGACTTGCCCGGTCCAGGACACCGGGCGATCCGAGGTGACGACGACCCGGGCTCCGGCCTCCGCGGGCGTCGCGAGTGGTGCCAGCAAAGCGAGTGCGGCCAGTGCCGCATATGCGTTTCTCATGTGTTTTTCCCCCGTGTATTACTTGCCTGCCTTTGATTGGAGTGATAGGCGCCGTTCTTGGCAATCCCGCGAACGGGTAGATCGTGCTCCGTTCGGGTGCGGCGGCTCGCCTTCGCGGCCGGGTGCCTGGATAGTCGACGGATGATTTCTCCGTGGGCGCGCACACCGGTGACCACCGGCTTGGTCGGGATCACGGTGCTCACGCTCGGGGTGCTCACCGCGTTGAACGTCGACGCACTGCCGCTCATCGGCGCGGGCACCACCTACAGCGCGGAATTCAGTGAGTCGGCGGGTTTGCGCACCGACAACGACGTGCGCGTCGCCGGGATCAAGGTCGGCAAGGTGGCCGGCGTGCAGCTCGACGGCGACAAGGTCAAGGTGACCTTCCGCGTCAAGAACGTCTGGCTCGGCGACAAGACCGTCGCCTACATCAAGATCAAAACCGTGCTGGGGCAACAATTCCTGGCCTTGGACCCGCAAGGCGACGGCACACTCGACCCCGGCGACCCGATTCCGCTGGAGCGCACGGTCGCGCCATATGCGATGCTCGACGCGTTCCGCGACCTCAGCACGACGGTCAACGACATCGACACCACCCAGCTTGCCAAGAGCTTCGACACCATCGCCGCGACGTTCGCCAACACACCCGACAATGTGCGCGGCGCGCTTAACGGTCTTTCTAAGCTTTCCGACACGCTCGCGTCGCGAGACAAACAGCTAGGCCAGCTGCTGGCGAATACCCGGCAGGTAAGCCAAACACTCGTCGACCGCGACGCTCAGCTTGTCAAGCTGATGGAAGACGGCAACAAACTGCTCGACGAGGTGAGCAAGCGCAAGCAGGCGATCACGCACCTGCTCGACGCCACGAAAGCGCTCGCGGCCCAGCTGAACGGCCTCGTCGACGACAACGACAAGCAGCTCGACCCCGTGCTCAAGCAGCTTGATCAGCTGACCTCGATGCTCAGCCGCAACCAGGACTCGCTGGCCGACGGGATCGCCAGGTTCGCGCCGCTGGTCCGCCTGCTGACCGGGCTCGCCGGCAATGGGCGCTGGGTCGACGCCTACCTGTGCGGCCTGATCCTGCCCAGCATCGGACCGCTCAACGAAGCGGGCTGCTTCGAGAAATGACCTCGTGAGTGGCGCGGCCGGTTCTAACCGGTCTAAACACTCACGACCCCTTCGCGCAAGCCGCGCCTCGCGCGGCGGGGCGACCCTTTCGCCGCAGCCTCGCCCGCGACCCTTTCGCCGCAGCCTCGCCCGCGGGCCTTCGCCGCAGCCCTGGGCTTGGCTGGATGAAGGCTCCCCTCATACAGGTCTGGCCGTATGAAGGGAGCCCTCATCCAGCATGGGCTGATGAAGGGAGCCTTCATACAGGTTCGGCTGTATGAAGGGAGCCTTCATACAAAACCGGCTGCAGTGAGGGCCTCCCTCACTGCAGCCGCTGAGCCAGGGCATGGGCTTCCTTTGGCAAGCCAGGGCGAAGCCCGTCGTAAGCCGCGGGTCGTGAGTGGTATGGCCGGTTCTAACCGGCCTAAACGCTCACGACTTTTTTCCGGCGGCGGACGAGGAGCAGGAGCGCGCCGAGCAAGCCCATCAGCGTGCACGTCACGATCGCCGACAGCAGCAGGAACCCGTTGAGGTCACCCGCCGCGAGGTAGGCGCCGAGTGCCACCGCGACCAGCGCGCAGACCGCCCTGTCGATGATCGACTCCATCGACAGCAGGGTCGCGCGGTACTTCGAGTCCGGGATCGCGTCGTTGAGCAGCTGCTTCTGGATGGGGAACGAGATCCCGGTCGCCACCGCGAAAACGCAGAGCAGCACCACGGTCGCCATCGCGGGCACCGCGACGATGAAACCGAGGCACAGCGCCATCACGATGGTCAGCAAGAACACCGCGCCCGCCGGGCCGACCGCGCGGCGCAGGCGGTGGGGGCGGGCCGCGCCGAGTGCCTCGAAGATCGTCATCGCCGCGAGGACCGCGCCGTACCAGTCGACGGCGACGTGCTTCGACTCCAGGATCGGCTGGAACAGGTTGACCTGGCAGATGCGCACGAGCGTGAACATCGCGATGCCCTGCACCATGAGCAGCATCAGCCAGCGAGACGAGCGCAGCGCCGAGAACGCGCCGCCGACGCCCGCGATCAGTGAGGCCGTCTTGTCGCGGTTGACGCGCCCGCCGGGGATCGGCGGGAGCTTGAGCGCCATCAGGACGGCGATGCCCGCGTTGATCGCGGTGATCCAGTACGGCGAGGACATGCTCCACTGCATGAGCAGGCCGATGACCGGCCAGAACACGATCTTGCCGACCAGGCTGTACGACCGCCCGACGCCCTCGACCTTGAGATACAGCGAGCCCGCGCCCTGCGCGTGCAGGTACTCGTAGAGATACGCGCTCTGCGCGCCCGAGATGAGCGAGCGCGCCAGCGCGATGAGCAGGAAGTGGATCAGGAAACCCGAATACGAGCCGAGGAACACCGGCACCAGGTTCGCGCCGACCAGCACCGACGCGCCCGCCACCAGTGAGGTCCGGTAGTCGAAGCGGTCGGCGATCATCCCGGTCGGGATCTCCAGCAGGCAGAACGCGATGTAGTAGATGCTCTGGATGCCGAAGATCTCGGCGTCGCTCATCCCGAGCTGCTTCTGGTAGCTGTAGAAGATCGGTACCCACAGCAGCAGCCCGAAGAAGAACTGGAAACCGTAGGTCAGCCGCACGGCCCGGCGTACCTCCGGGTTCGCGGGCAGGCGAAGGCCCAGCATGAAGTGCTCCTAGTGAAACTGACGCGTCAGACCGAGTAAGGACGTAGCTGGAGGATGTGGATCGTGTCCTCGTCGGCGAGCCACTCGATGTCGACCGGGGAGTCGAAGGTGTAGTCGGGGGAGAAGTGCGACTGCAGCAGGCGGCCGGCGACGGCGAGCCGCTGCAGCTGCTCCTTGGCGCGCTCGCCGAGGTCCTCCTTGGCGTCGCCGAGCGACATGGTGCGGCCGCCGCCCTCGACGGTGTTGTACAGGTACTGCATCGGCTGCTTCGTGCCGTCGACCACGTCGGTCACCTGGGGCGACACGTTGACGTACACGTTGCGGAAGTCGTTGCGGTTCAACGGGTTGCTGGTCACGAGCACGCCACCGAAGTCGGCGGCGACCTGCTCCTGGATCACCACGCCCATGAAGCACTCGTCGAGCGAGATGCCCGCCTGCTGGCGCAGCCGGACGCTGCGCACCGACACCAGCGAGGCCCAGACCTCCTTGATGCTGGCCAGGATCTTCTCGGCGGTGGTCACGTGGTTGATCGACTCGTAGATCCCGGCGGCGGAGAACCCGGCCAGGTCCTCGGCGTTCGACGAGCTGCGCACGACGAACGCGCGCACGCCGGCGAGCTGGGCGATCAGCGCGTCGTCGATCTCGGAGACCAGGTCGGCCGGCATGCGGGCGCCGCGGATGAGCTGCTGCAGTTCGACGCAGAGCGGCTCGACCTCGCGGGCGTTGAGCTCCAGTGCCATCTTGAGCTTGCCGATGGCCTGCTGGATCCGCGGCGAGGACTCGAGGAACCGCTGCTGCACCGAGAACGGCAGCGCGATCCCGCGCGGCACGCGGACGCGCTCGCCGAGCAGTTTGCGCGACGCGGACGCGAGGTCGGCGCCCTCGGGCGCGCCGAGCAGCTTCCCGAGATACGGGAGCAGGTTCTCGCGCGGCGGCCGCGGGACCTGGAAGAAGCCGAGCAGTCGCTGCGAACCGTTGGCCAGCACGTGGTGCAGTTCGCCGAGGTTCGCGGCCTTGGTGCCGTAACGGTGGTGATCGCGGTGGCGCAGCTCGGTGAGCGCGGCGATCGGGGTGTTCTCGGACTCGGGCTCGTCGAGCACGATGCGCTGCGCGTACCAGGCGGGACGCTGGTTCGCCGAGGCAGGCTCGTCGACCAGGCGCAGGCTGACCGTCGGGTTGCCGTCGTCGACCTCGTATTCGACCCACTGGCCGTTGAGGTTTTCCCGCTCGATCAGGTCGAAGACGCCGATCTGGATGGCGTTGGGAATCTGCCAGCCGGTGGCCAGCACATTCGTGTGCGACAACGGGGTGGTGTGGTGCGCGTTGATGATCCCGGCGAGGCGCGGGATGTCGTCGGGCACCCGGTGCATCACGATGATGTCGTGCCATTCCAGCGTCGCGGCGCGGTACTCGGCCTCGTCGCGGAACGCGCGCAGGCGGCCGGTGGTGACCCCGCTGTTCAGCGGCACGAATTGGGAGCTGGAGAACAGCTCGTGCGCGAGAATGCGCGGCAGCGCCGTCGGCGACAATTCCAGGATCGCCCGCTCCTGGAGATGGTTCGCTGGCTTGAACAGCAGCGGAAGCGAATCGTCGAGATGCGCGCGGACGAATTCGTAGAAATAGGTGATCATGTCGGCCGACATGGTGTCGACCTCGACGGTCTCCAGTGAGAAGACCCGCCACTCCTGGCCGGTTTCCTCTTCCCGCCTGGTGTGCAGCGCGAGGATGCCGAGATAGAAGCGCCGGTCGGCGTCGTGGTAGAACCGCTGGTTGAATTCGTCGATCCGGGCACCCATGCGCTCCTGGGAAATGCCGAGGATCTCCTCGCCGATGTAGAGGGCATGGAACGAATGCCGGGCGTTGTTGAGGAAGTGGATCGTAGAGTTCTCACGGTCGACGACGACCTTGACGAAGGCGTATCCGCCGAGGCTTCCTGAAAGCCCGTTGAATGCTGTCAAGGTCAGCTTCTCGCCGACCAGAGCGGCCACGCTCTCCGTATCCTGAACGGTGGCAACCGCGTTGTTGTCCGACACCCGGAATTCTCCTCGCATGATTAGCAGCGAAGAAGGAGGTTAACAGGTTGATCTAGGTTTGATAACACCGTCGCGTCGGTGCTCGTGCCGATGCGCGTTCACTTGAGCTGAATCTGATGTTCACCATGACCGGCGCCACACTCCGATGGTCTAAACATCCAATTCCGCGAGACGCCGATCCCATCGTTCGGGCGCTAACGACCCGAATCCGGCTCTTTCGGCCCGTGCGTGACATTCCTTACTTATGTCTCACGGGTCCGTGACGCAGGTCACCGGCGAGGCTGTCACAAACCGAGGGGGTCATCTCGTCAACGCTGTGTATCTGTCACCACGGCAAGGAGAACATCATGGAAGCCCGCCTGAACGTCTTCGCGAACCCCGTCGCCGGCAAGTTCATGAAGTACATCAACTCGGCAGGCAAGGTGCTGGCCGACTCGGGCCTGCCTGCTGCCACGCAGGAGCTTGTGAAGATCCGCGCCAGCCAGATCAACGGCTGCGGGTTCTGCCTCGACATGCACACCAAGGAGGCCGCGCACGCCGGTGAGACCGCCCAGCGCCTGCACATGATCGCGGGCTGGCGCGAGGCCAAGGTCTTCACCGAGGCCGAGCGCGCCGCGCTGGAGCTCGCCGAGCAGGGCACCCGCATCGCCGATTCGGCCGGTGTCAGCGACGAGGTCTGGGCCAACGCCGCCAAGCACTACGACGAGGACCAGCTCGTCGCGCTGACCGGCCTGATCGCGCTGATCAACGCCTACAACCGCATCAACGTCCTGGTCCAGCAGCCCGCGGGCGACTACCAGGTCGGCATGTTCGGCTGAGCCGCCTCGTAGCGGGTCGCGACCGCGGCGGCGCGGTCGCGCAACGAGGTGCGCAGCCACCGCGGGGCAAGCGCTTCCGCTTGCGTGGCGAGCTGCCACAGCGCCCACTCGGCGTGCCTCGCGTCTTGGAAGGTCACGTCGAGCCGCAGCCAGCCGTCCTCGCCGATCTCTTCGGCCTGGACGGCCAGCGCGGTGGCCACCAGCTCCTCGCGCCGGGCCGGGTCGACCCGGACCAGGACGGCGACCTGGTCGCCCCCGGTCCGGAACCGGGTACTGCGGTCCCGCCAAGCCTGGTCCAGATCGACGCGGTCCGGTCGCCGCGCGGGCTCGTCGAGTTCCTCGGCGGCCAGCACCCTGGCCAGCCGGTAAGTGCGGTCCTCGCCGGACCGCGTGGCCAGCAGATAGCCCTGGCCGCGCACGGTCACCAGGCCGATCGGGTCGACGGTGCGCCACCGCGGGGCCTGGTCCACCGCCGCGTACCGGATGCGCAGCCGGTGCCCGCCGAACACGGCCTTGCGGACCTCGGTCACCACGGCGTCGGGCACCTCGTCGGCGTCGGTGCGCCGGGCGAGCAGGTCGGTCTCCGGATCGATGAGCAGCCGCCGCGCCGCGCCCGCCGCGGTGTCCCGGTAGCCATCGGGCAGCGCGTCGACCACCTTGAGCACGGCCGAGGCGAGCGCCGACCCGAGGCCGAACACCTGCGCGCCCCGCCGTGACCCGGCGACCAGCAGCGCGAGAGCCTCATCATGGCTCAGCCCGGTGAGTTCCGTCCGAAACCCTGGCAGCAAAGCGAAACCGCCATGCCTGCCGCGCTCGGCGTAGACCGGGACGCCCGCCGCGGACAGCGCGTCGATGTCACGCAGCACGGTGCGGGTGGACACTTCCAGCTCGCGGGCGAGCGTGGCCGCCGACAGCCGTCCGCGCTGGCGCAGCAGCAGCACCAGCGAGACCAACCGGTCGGCGCGCATGCGCGAAATCTACCGGAATACATGACACAGGATGTCGTATATCGCTTGCGAGGCTGGTCGCCACTGAACCGAATGGAGCTGAAGTGGCAGTGGAAAGAACGGCCGTCAACCCGGTCACCTGGTCGGCGGAGCTGGGCTTCAACCAGGGCGAGCTCGTGTCCGGGCACACCCGCACGCTGTACTGCTCAGGGCAGACCGCGATGAACGGCGAAGGCAAGCCCGAGTGCGAGGGTGACATGGCGGGCCAGGTGGCGCTGAGCCTCGCCAACCTCGAGGCCGTGCTCGCCGAGGCGGGCATGTCGCTGGCGAACCTCGTCCGGCTCAACGTCTACACGACCGATGTGGACCTGCTCTTCCAGCACTATGGCGTGCTGGCGTCGCGGCTGGGCGCGGCCGGGGTGGCGCCCGCGACCACCATGCTCGGCGTGACGCGGCTGGCGATCCCCGGCCAGCTGGTGGAGCTGGAGGGCACCGCGGTCGGCTAGGGGGACGGGATAAAGCGGGCTTTACTCCAGACCGGGATAAAGCGGGCTTTATCCCGGGGAAAGCACCCGGGATAAAGCCCGCTTTATCCTGCTAGCCGCGGAGTGCGGAGGCTTCGCGGGCGAAGGCCTCGATACGCGAGAAGTCCTTGGCCGCCAAGGCATCCTTCGGCGTGAGCCACGAGCCGCCGATACAGCCGACGTTCGGCAGCGCGAGGTAGGCCGGGGCCGTCTTGAGCGTGATCCCGCCTGTCGGGCAGAAGCGCAGTCCGGGCAGCGGGCCGCCGATCGACTTCAGGTAGTCGACGCCGCCGCTGGCCTCCGCCGGGAAGAACTTCAGCGCCGTCACGCCGCGCTCGGCCAGGCGCATCGCCTCGGACGCCGTGCTCGCGCCGGGCAGGAACGGCAGCCCGGTGTCGAAGCAGGCGTCGAGCACCTGGTCGGTGACGCCGGGGGTGACCAGGAACGAGGCGCCCGCGTCCAAAGCCTGCTTGGCGTGGTCGGGCGCGGTGACCGTGCCCGCGCCGATGACTATGTCCGGCACCTCGTTCGCCACCCGCTCGATCGCGGCGAGCGCGACCGGCGTCCGCAGCGTCAGCTCGATCACCCTGATCCCGCCCGCGAGCAGCGCGCGGGCCACCGGCACCGCGTCGTCCACATCGGACACCACGACGACGGGCATCACGGGGGACAGGTCGAGCAGGTCCGCTCCGGTGCTCACTTAACCTCCAACATGTTCGTGTGTACTGGCGTGCCGAAATGCCCGGGCGTCAGCGGCCCGAACACACCGGCGCCCTGGTCGGCTGGGCCGACCGCGCGGCGCAGGATGCCGAACAGCTCGCGCCCGGTGCCGACCCAGGATGCCTCGTCGGGCGGTCCGTCCACCAGTTCACGCTCCGCGAGCACCTGATCGCTCACCAGCACGTCGAGCACGCCCGAGTCCGCGTCGAGGCGCACCAGGTCGCCGTCGGCGATCTTCGCGAGCGGGCCGCCCGCCGCCGCCTCCGGGGTCAGCTGGATCGCGGCGGGCACCTTGCCGGACGCGCCGGACATCCGGCCGTCGGTCAGCAGCGCGACCTGGTGGCCGCGGTCCATCAGCACGCCGAGCGCGGGGATCAGCTTGTGCAGCTCAGGCATCCCGTTGGCGCGCGGGCCCTGGTTGCGGACGACGACCACGACGTCGCGGTTCAGCTCGCCCGCCTTGAACGCCTCGGTGAAGTCCTCCTGCGTGGTGAAGACCCGCGCGGGCGCCTCGACCTTGCGCCGGTCCGAAGCGACGGCCGACACCTTGATCACCGCGCGGCCGAGGTTGCCGGACACCATCCGCAGGCCACCGTCCGAAGCGAACGGCCGCCACGCCGGGCGCAGCACGTCCTCGTCACGGCTGCGGGTTTCGACGTCGCGCCAGATCAGCTCGCCGTCGTCGAGGATCGGCTCCTGGCGGTACCGGCTCAGCCCGTCACCGGCGACCGTGCGGACGTCCTCGTGCATCAGCCCGGCGTCGAGCAGCGTGCCGATGAGGAACTGGATGCCGCCTGCCGCGTGGAAGTGGTTGATGTCCGCGCTGCCGTTCGGGTACACCCGCGCCAGCAGCGGGACGACCGCCGACAGATCGGTGAAGTCGTCCCAGGTCAGCTGGATGCCCGCGGCCGCAGCGATGGCGACCAGGTGCATCGTGTGGTTGGTCGAGCCACCGGTGGCCAGCAGCGAGATCACGCCGTTGACCACGGACTTCTCGTCGATCACCCGGCCGAGCGGGGTGTACTCCTCGCCACGCGCGATGGTCACCGCGCGGCGCCCGGCCTCCTCGGTCAGCGCGCGGCGCAACGCGGTGCGAGGCTGCACGAAGCTCGCGCCGGGCAGGTGCAGGCCCATGACCTCGACGACCATCTGGTTCGAGTTGGCCGTGCCGTAGAAGGTGCAGGTGCCGACGGAGTGGTAAGAAGCCGCCTCGGCGTCGAGCAGCTCTTCGCGCGTCGCGAGGCCCTCGGCGTAGAGCTGGCGGACGCGCGCCTTTTCCTTGTTGGGCAGGCCGCTTTCCATCGGACCGGCGGGCACGAGGATCGCGGGCAGGTGCCCGAACGACAGCGCGCCGATCAGCAGGCCGGGCACGATCTTGTCGCAGACGCCCAGCAGCAGCGTCGCGTCGAACATGTCGTGGGACAGCGCGATCGCGGTCGACATCGCGATCACGTCGCGGCTGAACATGGACAGCTCCATGCCCGCGCGGCCCTGGGTGATCCCGTCGCACATGGCGGGCACGCCGCCGGCGAACTGGGCGACCCCGCCGTTGCCCGCCGCGGCCTTCTTCAGCCAGGCCGGGTACTCGCCGAGCGGCTGGTGCGCGGACAGCATCTCGTTGTAGGAGGACACGATCGCGACGTTCGGCTTGCGCAGCGCGCGCAGCGCGTCGCGGTCGACGCCCTCGACGGCGGCGAAGCCGTGTGCCAGGTTGCTGCACGCGAGCCCGCGGCGCTGGGGCCCGTCGGCGTAGGCGGCGTCGATGCGTTCGAGGTAGGCGGAGCGCGTCATTGCGCTGCGCTCGGCGATACGCGCGGTGACGTCCGCGATGACAGGGTGGATTCGGGAACTGCTCATGGAACTCTCCGCATCGGATCACAGGTGGTGGTCCGGCGGACGGCGCCTTTGGCGTCGCGCACGGTCGTGGAAGACGGTCGTGACAACGCACACAGTACCTGCCAGGAAAGATCGAGTCAAAATCGATTCAGAACGCCCGAAAACGTGACCCCGATCACGTCCCGGCTCGCCCGTGTGCTACTTGTCACACTGCACAACGCAGGGCAGAGTCGGTATAGCGCTCAGGCGCCTGCAGCGAACTGATTATCGGAGGCACGATGTCCACCACAGAGATCGCGGAACTTCGCCGCACCATCGGGCAACTCAGGCAGTGTGTCGGCACGCTCCGCGCTCGCTACGGCGACGCGTCGGCCGTGCGCAGGCTCGCGAACGACGTCGAACGGCTCGACATCGACGCCGCGGACATGGACTCGTGTGCACCCTCCGTCCCCACCCAGAGCAAGTCGGAGGAACGAGTCAAAGTGCCGGACACCCCATACGACCCCTCACTGTGGCATGGAGCCGATGACGAAGGCGTCGGCGGCTACAAGCGCGATCAGGCGTGAGCGCCCCCGCCGGCAACGAGGCCGGCCGAGTGGGCACCGGGGTACACGCGCCGACCCGCGCGAAGATCCCCTGGCGCACGCTGCGCACGGACCGATGGTGGCTCCCGCCCCTGCTCACCACGCTGGGGCTGGCCACCTTCGTCGTTTACGCGACGATCAGGTCTTTTGTGCGCACGGCGTACTGGGTCCCCGAATACCATTACCTGACCCCGTTCTATTCCCCGTGCCTCAGTGAGTCCTGTGTGCCCGGGTCGAGTCATTTCGGCACCCCGTTCGGCGAACTGCCGGGATTCATCCCGCTCGGGTTCGTCGTGCTGCCGTTCCTGCTCGGCTTCCGGCTCACCTGCTACTACTACCGCAAGGCCTACTACCGCTCGATCTGGTTGTCCCCGCCCGCCTGCGCGGTCGCGGAACCGCACGCGAAGTACACCGGAGAGACCCGGCTGCCGCTGATCATCCAGAACGCCCACCGCTACTTCTTCTACGCGGCCGTGGTCGTCTCCGTGATCAACACCTACGACGCGATCACCGCGTTCCACGGTTCGACCGGCGGTTTCGGGTTCGGCCTCGGCAACATCATCCTGCTCGGCAACGTGATCCTGCTGTGGGCCTACACGCTTTCCTGCCACTCGTGCCGGCACGTCACCGGCGGCAGGCTGAAGCATTTCTCCAAGCACCCGGTCCGGTACTGGATCTGGACGAAGGTCAGCGCGCTCAACACGCGCCACATGGCTCTCGCCTGGACCACGCTCGGCACGCTCACGTTGACCGACCTCTACGTGATGCTGGTCGCCAGTGGCGCGCTGACGGATCTGCGGTTCATCAATTGATTTCTTTTCCGACTGTGTTTTCGACAACGGCGTCAAAGCGCTTTGAGGTGGCTTTTTAAATGACCGAAGTGGAACGACTCAAATACGACGTCGTGGTGATCGGCGCCGGTGGCGCCGGGCTGCGCGCGGTCATCGAAGCCAGGGAACGCGGCTACAGCGTCGCGGTGGTGTGCAAGTCGCTGTTCGGCAAGGCGCACACGGTGATGGCCGAAGGCGGCTGCGCCGCCTCGATGGGCAACGCGAACTCGAACGACAACTGGCAGGTGCACTTCCGCGACACCATGCGCGGCGGGAAGTTCCTCAACAACTGGCGGATGGCCGAGCTGCACGCCAAGGAGGCGCCGGACCGCGTCTGGGAACTGGAGACCTACGGCGCGCTGTTCGACCGCACCGCCGACGGCCGGATCAGCCAGCGCAACTTCGGCGGGCACACGTACCCGAGGCTCGCGCACGTCGGTGACCGGACCGGGCTCGAGCTGATCCGCACGATGCAGCAGAAGATCGTTTCGCTGCAGCAGGAGGACTTCAAGGAGACGGGCGACTACGAAGCCCGGATCAAGGTGTTCGCCGAGTGCACGATCACCGAGCTGCTCACCGACGACGGCCGGATCTCCGGCGCTTTCGGCTACTGGCGCGAAAGCGGCCGGTTCATCCTGTTCGAGGCGCCCGCCGTGGTGCTCGCGACCGGCGGTATCGGCAAGTCGTTCAAGGTGACCTCGAACTCGTGGGAGTACACGGGTGACGGGCACGCTCTGGCTCTGCGCGCGGGCGCGAACCTGATCAACATGGAGTTCATCCAGTTCCACCCGACCGGCATGGTGTGGCCGCCCTCGGTGAAGGGGATCCTGGTCACCGAAGGCGTGCGTGGCGACGGTGGTGTCCTCAAGAACACCGAGGACAAGCGGTTCATGTTCGAGTACGTGCCCGAGGTCTTCAAGGGGCAGTACGCGGAGACCGAGGAAGAGGCCGACCGCTGGTACACCGACCAGGAGGAGAACCGGCGCACGCCGGACCTGCTGCCTCGTGACGAGGTCGCCCGCGCGATCAACTCGGAGGTCAAGGCGGGCAGGGGATCGCCGCACGGCGGCGTGTTCCTCGACATCGCCTCGCGCCTGCCCGCCGAGGAGATCAAGAAGCGGCTTCCGTCGATGTACCACCAGTTCAAGGAGCTGGCGGACGTCGACATCACCAAGGAGCCGATGGAGGTCGGGCCCACCTGTCACTACGTGATGGGCGGGATCGAGGTCGACCCGGACACCGCGGCGGCCAGCGTTCCCGGGCTCTTCGCGGCCGGTGAGTGCTCCGGTGGCATGCACGGCTCCAACCGGCTCGGCGGCAACTCGCTGTCGGACCTGCTGGTGTTCGGCAGGCGCGCCGGGCTCGGCGCGGCGTCCTATGTGGGCGCTCTCGAGAAGCGCCCGGTGGTGCGTCAGTCCGATGTGGACGCCGCGGCGAAGATGGCGCTCGCGCCGTTCGACCCGCCGTCCGACGGCGTCGAAGAGAACCCGTACACCCTGCACACCGAGATGCAGCAGTCGATGAACGACCTGGTCGGCATCATCCGCAAGGCGGAGGAGATCGAGCAGGCGCTGGTCAAGCTCGAGGAGATCCGCGCGCGCGTGCTGCGCGTGGTCGTCGAAGGGCACCGGCAGTTCAACCCCGGCTGGCACCTGGCGGTCGACCTGCGCAACATGCTGCTCGTCAGCGAATGCGTGGCGAAGGCGGCACTGGCGCGCACGGAGAGCCGTGGCGGGCACACCCGCGACGACTTCCCTGGCATGGATTCGAAGTGGCGCAACACTTTGCTGGTCTGCAGCGCGTCGGACGGTGACAACCCGGTGGTGCCGGACGTGACCGTCACACCGAAGCCGCAGCTGCCCATGCGTGAGGATCTGCTGGAGCTCTTCGAGCTTTCCGAAGTGGCGAAGTACTACACGGACGAAGAGCTGGCCGCGCACCCCGGAAGGACCGAGAAATGAGCTACAAGGCGAGCTTCCGGGTCTGGCGAGGCGACGCGGACGACGGCGAGCTGCAGGACTACAAGGTCGAGGTGAACGAGGGCGAGGTCGTACTCGACATCCTCCACCGGCTGCAGGCCACGCAGACCCCGGACCTCGCGGTCCGGTGGAACTGCAAGGCGGGCAAGTGCGGGTCCTGCTCGGCGGAGATCAACGGCAGGCCGCGCCTGCTGTGCATGACGCGGATGTCGACCTTCTCCGAGGACGAGGTCATCACCGTGACCCCGATGCGGACCTTCCCGGTCATCCGGGACCTGGTGACGGACGTGTCGTTCAACTACACCAAGGCCCGCGAGATCCCGTCGTTCACCCCGCCGCCCGACCTCAAGCCCGGTGAATACCGGATGCAGCAGGTGGACGTCGAGCGCTCGCAGGAGTTCCGCAAGTGCATCGAGTGCTTCCTGTGCCAGAACACCTGTCACGTGGTGCGCGACCACGAGGAGAACAAGGAGAACTTCGCGGGCCCGCGGTATCTGATGCGGATCGCGGAGCTCGAGATGCACCCCTTGGACGTCGCGGACCGGCGTGACGAGGCGCAGGAGGAACACGGCCTCGGTTACTGCAACATCACCAAGTGCTGCAGCGATGTGTGCCCCGAGGGCATCCACATCACGGACAACGCGCTCATTCCGATGAAGGAGCGCGTCGCCGACCGCAAGTACGACCCCATCGTCTGGCTGGGCAACAAGCTCTTCCGGCGGGGCTGAGAGATTTAGCGGGCTTTATCCCGGGCGCTTTTCCCGGGATAAAGCCCGCTAAATCCCGACCTTCACCACCGCTCCTGGGTCCGTGAATTCCAGTAGGCGCCCGGCCTCCTCCTCGATGGCCGCACGCTCCACTGTGGACAGTTTGCGCAACGGTTCCACTGTCAGCTCGACCGCATCCTTGGTCTTCTTGGTCGACCACTTCGCCGCGACCGTCCCGTCGACCAGCACCGTCGCCGCGACCGAAGCGCCGATGCAGACCGCTTTGCGCACCTCGTCGGTCATCACTCGCGTCCGGTCCGCGAACGCCAGCAGCGGCGCGTCGAAGTCGGGGACCAGCCGCACGGGCGCCGGAAGCTCCTCTGACGCCAAAGTGGCATCCGGCAGATCGAACAGCTCCCGGCCGTTCTCGTCGGTGTACGTCCGCAGCTCCGGCCGCATCTCTTCGAAGATCTCCTTCAGCCCGCCGACGCCCGACCAGGCCCTGGCGTCCGAGACACTCGCCGGGCCGAACGCCGCGAGATACCGCCGGATCATCTCGGGCAGGTCAGCCTTCCCGGTGACGCCGGTCCACTCCGCACTGGCGAACGGCGTCGCGCCGTGGACGTTCCAGGTGCCGCTCGGCGCGGGATGCACGAGCGGCTCCAGGTACTGCACGGTCCAGCCGAGCGCTGTCGGGTCGGCGCCCGGCCGGCTTTCGGCGAGCCGCTTCCCGAGCTGAGGCCTGGTCAACGGGCCGTCGGCGAGCAGGCGCCTGGCGTCGGCGACCAGCGCGTCGAGGTCGATGCCGGTGGTGGCCTTGCCCCAGGCGTTGCGCTGCACGCGGACCAGCAGGGGAGCCACAGCCGGGCGGATGAGGCGGAAGTCCGGGACCGACAGCAGATGCTGGGTGGCGCGCATCAGCGTCGAGCGGACCAGCGTGCCGTCCTCGATGGCCGCGGTGAGGTCCTTGATCTCGAACTCTCGCAGCCGGTTCCACAGCGCGAGGTAGGGCAGGTTCGGGCCCTGCGCGTTGAGGCCGAGCAGCCGCTCGGCCGCGTCCACTATGGACAGGCCGGCGCGCTCGAGCAGCAGCTGCCGCTCGAGCGTCGTCCGGTTGAGCGTCCGGGTGCCGATCCTGGTCATCGCAGCTTTCCGAAGAACTCGCGGATGTCGCCGGCCAGCAGGTCCGGCGCCTCCATCGCGGCGAAGTGGCCGCCGCGATCGAACTCCGACCAGTGCACCATGGTGTTCTGCCGTTCCGCTGTCTCGCGGTCGGTGTGGTCGCCGGGGAACACCGCGCACGCGGTCGGCACCCCCGAGTCGGCGAACTCCGCGCCCCAGACCGAGGACTCGCGGTAGAGGCGCGTCGACGAGGCGAACGTCCCGGTGAGCCAGTAGAGCATCACGTTGGTGAGGAGGTGGTCCTCGTCGATCGGCTCTTTCGCGAAGAGGTGGAAGATGTCGGCGATCCACGCCAGTAGCGCGGCGGGGGAGTCGTGCATGCCGAAGGCCAGTGCCTGCGGCCTGGTCGACTGGATCGCCGCGTAGCCGCCGACGTCGCGGAAGCCGGCCACCACCTCGTCGGTCAGCGTGATCAGCCCGGTGACGTATACCCCGGCCACGTGCTCGGTGTCGATCCGTCCCAGCCGCGGCCCGACGAACGACCCGACGTCACCACCCGCCACGCCGTACCGCTGGTAGCCGAGCTCGGACATCAGCGCCGCGATCACGTCGGCGTAGCTCTCGATGCTGCCTTGCCCCGCCCGCTTCGTCGGCCCGGAGAAGGCGAAGCCGGGGTAGGACGGGATGACGAGGTGGAAGTCCCGCGACAGCGGCTCGATGATGTCGAGGAACTCCACAAAGGACGCAGGCCAGCCGTGCAACAGCAGCAACGGCAACGCGTCCTCGTCCGCCGAGCGGATGTGCAGGAAATGCACGCGCTGCCCGTCGATCTCGGTGACGAACTGCGGGTGCGCGTTGAGCTTGCGTTCCCAGGCCCGCCAGTCGTAGCCGGTCCGCCAGTGCTCGGCGAGCCGTCGCACGGACGAGACCGGGATGCCGTGGCTCCAGCCGACGTCCGGAAGCTCGTCGGGCCAGCGGGTGTTCGCCAGCCTGGCGGTGAGGTCGTCGAGCCTGGCCTGCGGGATGTCGATGCGGAAGTTCTCCATGTCCGCAACGCTAGGAGGCACTTAGGTCAGAATCGGTCCTAAGTCTGTGGCAATCTTGAGCCATGTCGTCAGCCAGGTTGCTCAAGCTCCTCTCGCTGCTGCAGACCCACCGCGACTGGTCCGGCGCCGATCTCGCCGACCGCCTCGGCGTCACCACGCGCACGGTCCGCCGCGACGTCGACCGGCTGCGCGAGCTCGGCTACCCGGTCCACGCCACCCAGGGCACCGCGGGTTACCAGCTGGGAGCGGGCGCGTCGCTCCCGCCGCTGCTGCTCGACGACGACGAGGCGATCGCCGTCGCGGTCAGCCTGCGCACCTCGACCTCGGTCACCGGTATCGAGGAGACCGCGGTGCGCGCGCTGGCGAAGTTGGAGCAGGTGCTGCCGCCCCGCCTGCGCCACCGCGTCAACACACTCCAGACGGCCACCGTCCGCATCGGCGCTTCGGGCCCGCCAGTCGATCCGGACACGCTGATGGCGATCGCCGACGCCTGCCGCCGCCGTGAGCGGCTGCGCTTCGACTACACCAGCCCGCGCACCGGTGTTTCGGTCCGCACGACCGAGCCGCACAGCCTGGTCAACTACGGCAGGCACTGGTACCTCGTCGCCTGGGACACCGAACGCGAAGACTGGCGCACCTTCCGCGTCGACCGCCTCGTCCCGCGCACCCCGACCGGCCCCCGCTTCCCGCCCCGCGAGCCGCCGGAAGGCGACGCCGCCACCTACGTCTCACACCAGCTTTCGGCGAAGACCTGGGGCTACCAGGCGACCGTGCGGCTCCACGAGTCCGCGGAAGCCCTGGTCGAGCGGGTCTGGCCGGGCATGGGCGTCGTCGAGGCGGTCGACGCGCGAAGCTGCCTCTTCCACGTCGGCGCCGAGACGCCGGCCGACCTGGTCTGGATGATCACCTCGGTCAACGTCGGCTTCACACTGGTGACCGGCCCGCCGGAATTCGCCGCCGCGCTGCGTGCCCAAGCGGACCGATGCCTGGCCGCGCTCAGTTGACCTTGGCGCCGTAGACGTGCTCGACGGTCATGGTCATGAGCACGCGGCGGTCGGTCACCATCGCCGACCGGTACTCGTCCCAGTCCGGATGCTCGCCCGCGGCGGTGCGGTAATAGTCGACCAGGGCCTCGACCTCGGGTCCGTGCGGGTCGGTGCCGGGACCGACGAGCGTCGCGGTGCCTTCGGCGGTCGCCCACGACCCGCCGTCCGCACTGGTCACCTCGAGCGTGGCGCGCGGGTCGCGACGCAGGTTGATGGTCTTGACCAGCCCGTCGCGCATCGACACATGGATGACGCCGTTCTCCTTGTCGTAGAACGGCAGCACAGGAGAAAGCTGGGGGCGGCCATCGCGCTTGATCGTCGCCAGTACACCGAGCCTGCTCTCGGCGAGCAGCGCGTGTGGATCGAAGGACATGGCAGAATCTTGAAGGTTCATACCGGTGTGAAGGTCAAGGGGGAAGCGCGTGCTGATCGGGGAGCTGAGCAGACGCACCGGCGTCCGGACCCACCAGCTGCGGTATTACGAGGCCCAGGGCCTGCTCGAACCCGCTCGCGGTTTCAGCGGCTACCGCGAGTACTCCGACGACGCCGTGCTGACCGTGATCCAGATCAGGAAGCTGCTCGACGCCGGGCTGTCGACCCAGGACATCGGCTACCTGCAGCCCTGCGTCACCGGCGCGGCACCCGACCTCGAGCCCTGCGCCGAGCTGCTCGACGTGCTGCGCACCCGTCTCAAGGGGATGGACGAGCAGATCGACACGCTCACCCGGTCCCGCGAAGCACTGCGCGCGTACATCGCCGCCACGGAAAACCGACCCTGAGGAGAGACGTGTCCGACGAGGCGTTGGCGGCTTTCGGCTATGAACTCGGGATCCTGAAACGGATCCGGCGGGCGGGATGGTGGCAGGCCGGGGTCCGCGATCCCGAGTCGGTGGCCGAGCACAGCATGCGCGTCGCACAGCTGGCCGGGCTGCTGGCGGCCGAGGAGGGCGCCGACCCCGCACGGGCCGCGTACCTCGCGCTCTGGCACGACACGCAGGAGACACGCACCGGCGACCTCCCGCACACCGCGAGGCCGTATCTGACCAAGCCGGACCCACGGCAGATCACGGCCGACCAGACCGCCGCTCTCCCCGAGCGCGCCAAGAACTCGGTCCGCGACGCCGTGGCGGAGTACGAAGCGGCCGAGACCCCGGAGTCCCGCTGCGCCCGTGACGCCGACAAGCTCGAAATGTTGTTGCAGGCGGTCGAATATCGGGACATCGGCGTCGCGCGGGTTCAGGAATGGATCAACTCCGCGCTCAACGGCATCAGCACCGAAACCGGGCGCCGGGTCGCCGAGGTCGCTGTCGACCTTTCCCCGATGACGTGGCGGCGTTAGTCGTGAGCGTTGCGGGCGGTTCTAACCGCCCGCAACGCTCACAACCCCAATACCAATAAATCCTGATCGGACTCGAGGACGCGATAGCCCGCCCGCGCGAAAGCGGCTTCGAGTTCGGGAAGCGGCGACAGAATGACCAGCCGCGCACCGGGTTTCAGATTCGGCGAAAGGCGCGCGACTATCGCGTCGATATCGGATGACCCGGCAGGCCAAGCGACCGTGACGAAGTCGAAGACGCCCATCCGCGGCAGCCGGGCCGTCGCATGGACCTCGTACGAGATGCCCAGCGGATCCCGTTCTTCGGCGCGCTGGGCGATGGCGATCAGCTCCTGCGAGCCGTCCACACCCATGACCCGCGAAGCGCCCGCCCGGCGGAACAGCCGGGGGTAGTGACCGTCGCCGCAGCCGACGACCAGCACGGATTTACCGGACAGGCCGGGCAGCGCGGTCAGGATGGAGTCTTGTCCGACTCGCTCCCTGCCCGCCATGAGCCGGACGCTAGCCGACCCGTGCTACCTCCGACAGGGCCAAGCGGCTCATCCCTGGATACGCATGAACGCCACTTTCATTACGTTCAGCGTAATGAAAGTGGCGTTCATGCCGTTGGGACCGAAACTCAGACTCCGCCGCCACCGGCGTCGGCGACCAAGGCGATCTCCTTGGCTTTGTCGCCGGTCGTCTTGATGACCTTCTTGTTGCGGCGGTTGCGCTTCTCCAGGTAGTTCGCCAGCGCCGTCAGCAGCAGGCACATCACCACGTAGATCGCGCCGACCACGAGCGTCGACGGCACGATCGGCCTGGCGAAATCGCCCTGCGAGCCGATGAACTTGGCGTAGTACAACAGCTCCTGATACGTGATCAGGAAGCCGAGCGCGGTGTCCTTCAGCAGCACCACCAGCTGGCTGATGATCGTCGGCAGCATCGCCCTGATCGCCTGCGGCAGCAGCACCGAGATCATCACGCGTGTCTTGCGCATGCCCAGCGCGTACGCCGCTTCGGCCTGCCCGCGCGGCAGCGACTGGATGCCCGCGCGGAAGATCTCCGCGAGCACCGAGCCGTTGTACAGCATCAGGCCCAGCACCACGGCGAGGAACGGGGTCGTCTGGACCCCCGCGATCGGCAGGCCGTAGTAGAACAGGAACATCAGGACCAGCAGCGGGATCGCGCGGAAGAACTCCACCACCACGCCCGCGATGCCGCGCAGCCACGCGTGGTCCGAAAGCCGGCCGGCCGCGAAGATCGCGCCGAAGATCAGGGCCAGCACCGCGCCGGCGCCGAACGCCTTGAGCGTGAACCAGGTCGCGCTCAGCAGGTCTTCCTGAACCTGCGCGTACTCGAGCCATTCCCACTTGCTCGGGGCGAACTGGCCGCTGTCGTAGAAGCGGTAGACGACGAACGCGATCAGCGCGACCACGGCCACGACGCCGATCACCGCGAACGCCCGGTAGCGCAGGCGCGCCTTCGGGCCCGGGATGTCGAACAGGACGTTGCTCATCGGGCCACGCTCCAGCGCTTCTCCAGGCTGCGCTGGACGAGCGACAGCACGGAAACCAGGATGATGAAGCCGAGCGCCACCCAGAGCAGCCCGACCAGCTGGTTCTCACCGCGTTCGGACAGGTACTGCCGGATCGCGCCCGCTTCGGCGACCGAGAACCCGGCCGCGATCGTGGTGTTCTTCAGCAACGCGATCAGGGTGCTGATCAGCGGCGGGACCACCGACCGCAGCGCCTGCGGCAGCACGATCTGGCCCAGGATCTGGGTGAAGGTCAGCCCGAGCGCGCGGGCCGCCTCGGCCTGGCCGACCGGCACGGTGTTGATCCCGGAGCGGACCACCTCGCAGATGAACGCGGAGGTGTACACGGTCAGCGCGACCACCGCGGCGGGGAAGTAGTCCAGCTTGACGACCTTCAGCAGCGGGAAGGCGAAGACCATGAAGAGGAAGACCAGCGTCAGCGGGGTGTTGCGGACGATGGTCACGTAGGCGGTGCCGAACGCGCGGAACACCGGCACCGGGCTCACCCGCAGCATCGCCAGGAAGGTGCCGAAGATCAGGCTGCCGATCGCGGCGAGCAAGAACAGTTTGATCGTGGTGAGGAAGAAAGGACCGAAGAGGTCCAGATTGTCGAGCAGGACGTTCATCGAGCCCCCGCTGCTTCCTTCTCGGGAGAGGTGGATACGACCGCGGCCGGTGGACAGCGTTCATCCACCGGCCGCGACGTGACGGTCAGTACTTCTCGAGGGTCGGCTTGGTCGCGGGCGAGCCCGACTTGCCGAGCGTGGCGTCGTAGATCTTCTGCCAGGTGCCGTCGTCCAGCGCCTTCTGCAGGGTGTCGTTGATCTTGTCGCGCAGCGCCTTGTCGTCGTGGCCGAGCCCGATGCCGTACGGCTCCTTGGAGAACGGCTGGCCGATGACCTTCAGCTCCTTCGGCTGCTGCGAGGCGAAGCCCTTGAGGATCGCGTCATCGGTGGTGACCGCGTCGACGTCCTTGGTCAGCAGCTTGTCGACACACTGCGAGTAGCCCTGGAACTCGACGATGTTGTTGTCCTCGGTCAGCTTCTGCTCACGCACGCGCTGGATCGGCGTCGAGCCGGTCACCGAGCAGACCTTCTTGCCCTTGAGGGTGTCCTTGCCGGTGATCGACGTGTCGTCCGCGCGGATCAGCAGGTCCTGGCCTGCCTGGAAGTACGGGCCCGCGAAGGAGATCTGCGCCTTGCGCTTGTCGTTGATCGTGTACGTGCCGGTGTAGTAGGCGACGTCACCGTTGGTGATGGCCTGCTCGCGGTTGGCCGACGGGATGGCCTTGTACTCGATCTGGTCCTTGCCGAAGCCGAGGCTGGCGGCGACCAGGCGCGCGATCTCGATGTCGAAACCGGAGTACTGACCGGTCGTCGCGTCCTTCTTGCCGAGGCCGGGCTGGTCGTCCTTGACGCCGATGGTGATCTTCTTGGCGCCCTTGGCCTTGGCGAAGGCCGCGGAGCCCGCGACGTCCACGTTCTGCGCGACCACGTACTCCGGCAGCGTGGCGGCGTTGCCGGACTGGCCCTCGGCGGGCTTGTCGGTCGGCGTGCCTTCCTTGCCACAGGCGGTCAGCGCAAGACCGCCGACGAGCAGTCCCACCGCGAGGGTGCGGATCCTCATGTGAATCTCTCCTGTTTGTTTCGACGGTGCGGCGTGCGCCGCGGTACCACGCTCAGTGGGTCAGGATCTTGCCGAGGAAGTCCTTGGCGCGGTCCGACTTCGGCTTGGTGAAGAACTCGTCGGGCGTGGTGTCTTCGACGATCTCGCCGTCGGCCATGAAGATGACCCGGTCGGCGGCACGGCGGGCGAAGCCCATCTCGTGCGTGACCACCAGCATCGTCATGCCGTCCTTGGCGAGGCTGGTCATGACGTCCAGCACCTCCTGGACCATCTCGGGGTCCAGCGCGGAGGTCGGCTCGTCGAACAGCATCACCTTCGGGCGCATGGCCAGCGCGCGGGCGATCGCCACGCGCTGCTGCTGCCCGCCGGAGAGCTGGGCCGGGTACTTGTCGGCCTGGTTGGCGATGCCGACCCGCTCGAGCAGCTCCATCGCCGTCTTGCGGGCGTCGGCCTGCGCGGTCTTGCGCACCTTGACCGGCGCGAGCATCACGTTCTCGACGATCGTCTTGTGCGCGAACAGGTTGAACGACTGGAACACCATGCCGACGTCGGCGCGCAGCGCCGCGAGTGCCTTGCCCTCGGCGGGCAGCGGCTTGCCGTCCACGGCGATCTCGCCCGAGTTGATCGGCTCCAGGCGGTTGATCGCCCGGCACAGTGTCGACTTGCCCGAGCCGGAGGGCCCGAGCACGACCACCACCTGCCCCTGGGGCACCTCGAGGTTGATCTCCTTGAGTACATGCAGGTCGCCGAAGTACTTGTTCACGGCGTCTGCCCTGATCATCGGCGGCGCCGTCGGCGCGGCGGTCATCTGGCCTCCACGAGCCTTGCTGGTTCTTAGGTTGTCCACGAGAGCGAGCACGCGATGGCGGAAACCTACTCCCGCCGAACTCGATGTAAAGCCCGCTTGACCCACACTTAGGGTTTCAAGTCCGTATCGTTCCCCCTCATCACCACTGATCACCCTAGTCCGGCGAAACGGACGACGTTACCGGGGTCACACCCGGTGTAATCTGGATCGGTCACGGTCCGTCACCGGTTCGCCCGCTCGGGCGGCCTCAGGGAGGGGAACAAGGCTTGCGGGTATTGCTCGTAGAGGACGACGACCGTGTCGCCGGAGCCCTCACGCCCGCGCTCGTCCGCCGGGGACTGGTGATCCGCAGGCTGGCCTCGGGCGCCGGGGTGCTCGATCGGGTGCATGAGGTCGACGTGGTCCTGCTCGACCTCGGCCTGCCCGACGTCGACGGGATCGTGCTGTGCCGCCAGATCCGCGCGGTCAGCGACGTCGCGGTCATCGTGGTCTCCGCGCGCGGCGAAGTGGAGGACCGGATCCTCGGCCTGCGCGCCGGCGCCGACGACTATCTGGTCAAGCCGTACAACGTCGAGGAGCTCGTCGCCCGCGTGCACGCGGTCCGCCGCAGGCGCGGCGACGGCGGCGTCGTGTCGCCCGCGCCGACCGGCGTGGTGCGCATCGACGACGTGCACGTCGACCTCGACCGGCATGAGGTGCGCGTCGGTGGCGCCGTGGTTCCCTTGTCCCGCAAGGAGTTCCAGGTGCTGACCCTGGTCGTCGCCGCCCGCGGCGCGGTGTGCACCCGCGAGCACGTGCTCGTCGAGGTCTGGGGCCGCAGCGGGCCGGCGGAGAGCCGCTCGCTCGACGTCCACATCGCGACGCTGCGCACCAAGCTCGGCCGTCCCGCGATGATCGAGACCGTCCGCGGGGTGGGCTACCGGCTGGCCGGCCAGCCGGAACGGGAGTGATCCGATGCGCCTGAGACTGCAGGCGATCGTGCTGTCACTGGTCGCGCTGCTGGTGTTCGGCCTCGGCGTCCCGCTGGCGCTCGCCGTCGCGGGCCGGGTGCAGCAGGAGCTGTTCCTCGACCGGCTCACCGACACCTCGCGGTTCGCCTCGGTCGCGCAGCGGCCCATCGTGGACGCCCGCACCGACGAGCTCGACGGCCAGCTGCGCCGCTACAGCGAGGTCTACGGCGTCTCGATCGCCGTGATCAACAAGGACCGGCAGCTGGCCTCGTTCGCCAGCAGCGACGGCACCCCGTTCGGCAGGCTCGGGCCGAGCATCACCAGCAGCATCAACACCGCGCTGGCGGGCAGGCGTCCCGAGCCCGGCGCGGTGCTGATGCCGTGGGACGGCAGCCCGCTGGTGCTCGCCGAGCCGATCCTGATCGACGGCGAGGTGCGTGGCGCGGTCGTGACCGTGTCGGACACGGGCAAGGCGCGCACGCTGCTGGTCGTCTACTGGACGCTGATCGCCGCGGGCGCGGTGCTGGCGTTCAGCCTGGCGCTGCTGGTCGCGCTGCCGGTGGTGCGCTGGATCCTGCGCCCGGTGCGCAGGCTGGACGAGGCGACCGAGTCGCTGGTCGCCGCCGTGGTCAGTGGGCGCGACGTGGAACTGGTCGGCGCCGCCAGCGGGCCGCCGGAGCTGCGCAAGCTCGGCAGCTCCTTCGACCGGATGGCCGCGAGCGTCGGCGAGGCGCTGCTCGCCCAGCGCGCGTTCGTCGCGGACGCGTCGCATCAGCTCCGCAACCCGCTGACCGCGCTCAAGCTGCGGCTCGGCAACCTCGACGGGCACGTCGACCCGGCGGCCGACGAGGAGCTCGAAGCCGCGGTCGCCGACGCCGACCGGCTCAACCAGATCCTCGACGGGCTGCTGTCGATGGCGAGGGCCGAGGCATCCGCGGGCGATCTGGTGCTCGCCGACCTCGACACCTCGATCGCCGACCGGGTGGCGGACTGGCGCGTGGTCGCCAAGGCCGACCGCGTCGGGCTGGAGACACACGGCCTCGGCGGCGGGCTCGAAGTGCTCACCCCCGCGCGCGGGCTCGAGGTCGTGCTCGACAACCTGATCGACAACGCGCTGAAGTTCTCCGAGCCGGGTTCGGTGGTCGAGATCGGGGTCGAGGCGGTCGAAGACGGCGTCGAGCTCTCGGTCCGCGACCACGGGCCGGGGCTGCGGCCCGAGGAGCTCGAACGTGCCACCGACCGGTTCTGGCGCAGCCAGTCGCATCAGAACGTGCCTGGCTCCGGGCTGGGCCTCGCGATCGTCAGCGAGATCGCCACGCTCGCGGACGGCCGCGTGCGCCTGGAGCTGCCGGACGGCGGCGGCCTGCGTGTGATCGTGACGCTGCCGGTCAGGGCTTCCGATCGCGGTAGTACCTGAGCGCGCCCGGATGTAGGTCCAGCGGCATCGTCTCGATACCGGGATGCACGTCGATGGACTCCGCGGCCGCGCTCACCATGCCCAGCTCGCCGACCGAGTCGTACAGCGTCGAGACCAGCGCGTGCGCCAGGTCCGCGCTCATGTCCGTGCGCACCACCAGGTAGTTCGGCACGACCAGCGTGGTCACCGGGTTCCCGCCGATCAGCGGGTACGCCGACGCCGGGATGGTCGCCCGCCGGTACACCGGGTTCGCGATGCGCATCTGGTCCATGGCCGAGCCGATGTCGAGCAGCCGCAGCTGCGTCGACTGGCTGGCCTGCGTGATCGCGTCGGTCGGCAGCCCGCCCGACCAGAACACCACGTCGACCGTGCCGTCTTTGAGCTCCTTGAGCGCGGGTTCGAGGCTGAGTGACTTCTTCTCCTTCGGCGTGATGCCGATCCGGTCGAGCAGCACCTGCGCGATGTGCGCGACGCCGGAGTCCGGCAGCCCGATCGCCAGCCTGCGGTCCTTGAGGTCGGTGAGCTGGTTGATCGTGGAGTTCCGCAGCACGACCACGTGCAGGTAGTCGTCGTAGACCCGCGCCAGCGCCTGCAGCCCGGCGCGCCCGGTCGTCACATCGGCCGCGCTGAAGGCGACGTCGGCCTCGTGGCTCGCGAGCTTGTCGAGGTTGTCCGGTGAGCCCTTGCTCGTCAGTACCTTGGGCGCCTCGGCCAGCCCGAGGCCACGCGCCCACACCCCGGACAGCGAATGCGCGAGCTTGGAGTAGACCCCGCCGTCGACACCGCCCGCGATCGTCACGTGCTCTCCGGACAAGTCCGGCGTACAGCCCGCGAGCAGCACCAAGGTCAGTGTGAGGAGGCTGATCCGGCGGGTCACAGTCACGGGCCCGATCGTGCCAGACCAGGTCAACCGCGTACTCTCGAACGCGAGATGAGCGCGCGCACTTACCAGATCCGTACCTTCGGCTGCCAGATGAACGTGCACGACTCGGAGCGGCTCGCGGGCCAGCTCGAGGGTGCCGGTTACGTCCCGGCCGAGGATGAGGGCACCCCTGACCTGATCGTGTTCAACACCTGCGCGGTCAGGGAGAACGCCGACAACAAGCTGTACGGCACGCTCGGCCACATCCGGCCGGACAAGATCGCGAACCCCGGCATGCAGATCGCCGTCGGCGGCTGCCTCGCGCAGAAGGACCGCGGCGAGATCGTCAAGCGGGCGCCGTGGGTGGACGTCGTGTTCGGCACGCACAACCTCGGCTCGCTGCCGACGCTGCTGGAGCGCGCCAGGCACAACGACGAGGCGCAGGTCGAGATCCTCGAGTCGCTGGAGACGTTCCCGTCGACGCTGCCGGCGCGGCGCGAGTCGGCGTACGCGGGCTGGGTGTCGATTTCGGTGGGGTGCAACAACACCTGCACGTTCTGCATCGTGCCCGCGTTGCGCGGCAAGGAAAAGGACCGCCGTCCCGGTGATGTGCTGGCCGAGGTGCAGGCGCTGGTTGACGAGGGCGTGCTGGAGGTGACGCTGCTCGGGCAGAACGTCAACTCCTACGGCGTCGAGTTCGGGGACCGGCTCGCGTTCGGCAAGCTGCTGCGTGCCTGCGGCGATATCGAGGGCCTGGAGCGCGTCCGGTTCACCTCGCCGCACCCGGCCGCGTTCACCGAGGACGTCATCGACGCGATGGCCGAGACGCCGAATGTCTGCCCCCAGCTGCACATGCCGCTGCAGTCCGGTTCGGACCGGCTGCTGCGCGAGATGAAGCGGTCGTACCGCTCGGCGAAGTACCTCGGCATCCTGGACCGGGTGCGCGAGTCGATGCCGGACGCCGCGATCACCACCGACATCATCGTCGGCTTCCCCGGTGAGACCGAGGAGGACTTCCAGGCGACCATGGACGTCGTCGCGGAGGCGCGGTTCTCCAGCGCGTTCACGTTCCAGTACTCGCAGCGCCCCGGCACGCCCGCCGCCACGATGCCGGACCAGCTGCCGAAGGCCGTGGTGCAGGAGCGCTACGAGCGGCTCGTGAAGCTGGTCAACGACGTCGCGTGGGACGAGAACAAGAAGATCGTCGGCCGCAAGGTCGAACTGCTCGTCGCGACCGGCGAAGGCCGCAAGGACGCCGAAACCCAGCGCATGAGCGGCCGCGCCCGCGACGGCAGGCTCGTGCACTTCACCCCGACCGGGCCGATGATCGACCGGTCGGTGCGGCCCGGCGACATCGTCGAGACCGTGGTGACCTACGGCGCGCCGCACCATCTGGTGGCCGACGGCGACCTGCTCTCGCACCGGCGCACCCGCGCGGGTGACAACGCCGAGGCCGGACTGCGTCCCAAGACCGATGGCGTCGGCCTCGGCCTGCCCTCCTTCGGCGCGCCCGCGCCGTTGCCCGCTACGACCGGTGGGTGCTCACTGTGAACGACATGGACGAACAGCTCGCCGCCGACGTGGACAGCGTCGTCGAGAAGGCCGCGCGCACGATCGATCTCGGCAAGCGCGGGTTCACCATCGCGGTGCTGGTGTTCGTGCTGATCATCGGCCAGCTGCTGCCGTGGGTCGGCGACCACGTCGGCTGGCAGGTGCTGACCGGCCAGGGCGGTGGCATCCCGCAGCTGTTCGCCGCGACCTCGACCGGTGTCGGCGTCTTCGCGTCCGCGCTGACATTGGCGCTGCGCCGCTGGTGGATGGCGTGGGTGTGCGCGGTCGGCGGCTGGTTCGCCTTCGTCGACGGGATACTGGCGATCTGGTCGCAGCAGTCCTCGGTCGCGGCCAACGCGATCGGCACCGGGCCGGGCATCGGCATGATCGTCGCCTGGCTGGCCACCATGCTGCTCGGCATCCAGTGGATGCGGGCGGCCTGGTCCCGCACCTGAGCGCGGGGCCAGGCGGCGCCGGTCAGAGGATCGTCAGCAGGGAAATGTTCGAGTACGCGCTCAGGTAGAGCGTGGTTTCGGGGTGGTAGAGCCGCAGCGAGACGGTCGCGCTGAAGCTCAAGCTCAGCGAGAACGTGCCCTTGGGCTTGCAGTAGTAGCTGCCGTAATCGACCCACAGGCCCGCGCTGGTCTGCGTCTGCAGGATCAGCGTCTCCGAGCCGGACGACACCGCTTCGTCGCTGAGCAGGCCGCCTTCGAGCACATCGAGCTTGCCATGGAGCTTGACCTCCTCATTGGCCTTGGCCTTGTTCTTGGAGAGGTCGAGGCCGACGTTCACCTTCTTCTTGCCGTTGGCGACCGAAGAGGCGGTAGCCGGGGAACCGATCGCCGACGCGGCGGGCGTGAACCCGGCCACCAGAGCGCAGCTGATAGCCAGCGCCGCGAAAGCGCGGCCTGCGTGTGAAATCAGTGTGTGGTTCATGGTCCACAGTGGACCACCCAAGATCGTCCTGAGTGATCGCTAACCCTCGACCAGGTGACGTCCCGTTATCCACCTGAAAGGAGTCGTGAGTGTTCCGGCCGGTTCTAACCGGCCGCAACACTCACGACCCCTGACCTGCGAGTCGACCGCCGCCCAGCGCTCGCCCAGGCCTTCCGCGAGCGCTCCCTTGTCCACGCTCTCCCTGTATGAAGGCTCCCTTCATCCAACCCGGCGCGTATGAAGGGAGCCTTCATCCACCTATGCGTGATGAGGGGAGCCTTCATCCAGATCGGCTTGTATGAGGGGAGCCTTCATCCACCTACGCGTGATGAAGGGAGCCTTCATACAACCCGGGCTGTATGAAGGCTCCCTTCATACAAGCCGGGGGCCAAGCAAAAGGGCTCGTGAGTGTTTTAGCCGGTTCTAACCGGCCGCAACACTCACGAGCCCTGAGCAGGGGAAACTACCGGTCCGCCACAGCGGCTTCTGCGGCGGCGAGCCATTCACGCCACTGCGCGGCCTGCTCGTCGGCCTTCTTGGCGTCGCGTTCCTTGCCCGCCGCGCGCGCCTTGGCCGCCTGCGACTCGAAGTGCGCGATGCGCTCGCGGAACTGCGCGACGCGGGCCTCGGCCTCGGGGTCGGTGCGGCGCCACTTGGTCTCTTCGGCGTCCTTGATCTTGTCCTGGACGGCCTTGAGACGCCCGTCGAGCTCGCGGATGCGCTCGCGCGGGACCTTGCCGATCTCGTCCCACTGGTCCTGGATGCGCCGCAGGTGGTTCTTGGCGGCATCGAGGTTGGCGGCGGGGTCGATCTTCTCGGCCTCGACGAGCAGCGCCTCCTTCTTCGCCGCGTTCTCGCCGAACTCGGCGTCACGCTCGGAGAACACCGCGGAGCGGCGTGCGAAGAACTTGTCCTGTGCGGCGCGGAAACGCTGCCACAGCGCCTCGTCGGAGTCCTTGGGCGCCCGGCCCGCGGCCTTCCACTCGCCCATGAGCTCCTTGTACCGGCCGGCGGTGTCGCCCCAGTCGTCGGAGTCGGCGATCTTCTCGGCCTCGGCGATCAGCTCTTCCTTGCGCTGCTTGGCCGTCGCGCGCTGCTTGTCCAGCTCGGCGAAGTGCGAGCCGCGGCGGCGGTTGAACGCCTCGCGGGCCTTGGAGAACCGCTTCCACAGCTCGTCGTCGGTCTTGCGGTCGACGCCCTTGACGGCCTTCCACTCGTCGAGGATCGAGCGCAGCCGGTCGCCGGCGGACTTCCACTGGGTCGACTCGGCCGCGATCTTCTCGGCCTCTTCGGCGAGGACCTGCTTGCGGCTGATCGCCGCGGAGCGGGCCTCCTCACGCTCGGCCTTGGCGCTGGCGAGCGCCTTCTCCGCATGCCCGATGACGTGGTCGATCCGCGCGCCCAGCGCGGCCAGGTCACCGACCACGGCGGCTTCGGCGAGACCCTCGCGCATCTGCGTGGCGCTCTGCAGCGCGTGCTTCGGGTCGCCCGCGCCGGACTCGAGCCGGGTTTCCAGCAGCTCGACCTCGGTGCGCAGGTCGTCGAAACGGCGTGCGTAGTGGATGAGTCCTTCGTCAGGGGATCCCGCCTGCCAGACACCGACAGCGCGCTCACCGTCCGCGGTCTTGACGTAGACGGTGCCCTCTTCGTCCACCCTGCCCCACCGGTCCGGATGGGTCTCGGCTTGCGGCACCGGGGGAGCGGCGTGGCCGCTGCTCACTGCGTGCGGCACGGGGTGCGGTGCCGGGGTACCGGTGGACGTGTTCTCCTGGGCCATCGCAGGCTCCTTATCGCCTGTACGCCCGCCGGGGCGGGCGCCCCACGGGTGGCGTGGGGCCGGGTAGTGCGGGTATGCGAACCTCTGCCGCATTCAAGCAGCTCACGGTCCGCAGTGGTACTGGAACGCTTTACCTAGAGCACGTGATCCTACTGGTGACGGAGCGTCCGCGGTGGCCACTCCCAGAAGGGGAGGTAACGTCGCACGGCGTGATCACGCAAGTGGTGACGGTGCCTCAGCCACCGTTGCTCGTCCCCGAACTCGCCGCGGGCGCCGCCCCGGAGACCGCTCAGCTGCGCGAAGCCTGCCTGTCCGCCGTGCGCACGCTGGGCGGACGCTGGCTGGCCGTCGCCGCGGGCCCTGTCGAGCGAACCGTGCCAGCCGCCAGCGCCGGCTCGTTTCGCGGTTATGGCGCCGACGTCAGGGTCACTTTGGCGGGCGACGGCGCTTCCACTCCGGCGGGTGAACTTCCTTTGCCCGCCCTCATCGCGGGCTGGCTTCGCGGGCAGGCGGGCGCCGAGTCCGTCGACGTCCGCATCGTGGACGCCGACGCCACCCCGGATCGCTGCGCCGGGCTCGGCGGGCGGCTCGACGGCGAAGACGTCGGCCTGCTCGTGCTCGGCGACGGCTCGAACCGGCACGGGCCACGGTCACCCGGCAACGAAGACGAGCGCGCTCCCGGTTTCGACGAGGCGGTCGCCGCGGCGCTCGGCAAGGCGGACCTGGAAGCCTTACGAGCGCTGGACCCCGGACTGTGCGCCGAACTCGGCGTGGGCGGCCGCGTGCCCTGGCAGGTGCTCGCCGGGCTCGCCGACGGCGCCTCCTGGCGCGCGGAGCTGCTCTACACCGGCGCCCCGCACGGCGTCGGCTACCACGTCGCGGTCTGGGAGCGCGGGTGATCCGGCCGATCGCGGTGGTCGGCCCGACGGCCACCGGCAAGTCCGATCTCGCCGTCGACCTCGCGCTCGCGCTCGGCGGCGAGGTGATCAACGCCGACGCCATGCAGCTCTACCGCGACATGGACATCGGCACCGCCAAGATGACGCTCGACGAGCGCCGCGGCGTCCCGCATCACCTGCTCGACGTGCTCGACGTGACCGAGACCGCGTCCGTCGCCGCGTATCAGCGCGAGGCTCGCGCGTGCGTCGAGAAGCTGCTCGACGCCGGCCGGGTCCCAGTGCTGGCAGGCGGTTCCGGCCTCTATGTCCAAGCCGTGCTCGACGACCTCAAGTTCCCCGGCACCGACCCGGCGATCCGCGCGCGCCTCGAAGCCGAGGCCGAAGAAACCGGTACCCCGGCGCTCTACGCGAGGCTCGCCCAGGCCGATCCGGCCGCGGCCGAGGCGATCCTGCCCGGCAACATCCGCCGGATCGTGCGCGCGCTCGAGGTCATCGAGATCACCGGCGAGCCGTTCTCGGCGAACCTGCCCAAGCCCGGCCCGGCGCGCTACGACACGCTCATGATCGGCGTCGACCGTGCCGTCGCCGAACTCGACGAGCGCGTCGACCTGCGTGTCGAGCGGATGTTCGCGGCCGGGCTCGTCGACGAGACCCGCATGCTCGCCGAGCGTGGCCTGCGCGAAGGCAAGACCGCGTCACGTGCGCTGGGCTATCAGCAGGTGCTTACGGCGATGGACACGGACGGTGACTACGAAGCGGCCGCGCAGGCGACCGCGCTCGCCACCCGCAGGTTCGTCCGCAAGCAACGTTCCTGGTTCCGCCGCGACAAGCGGATCCACTGGTTCGGCGGTGCCGATCGTCACCTGGCCGACAGCGTGTTGACATTGGCAGGCAAGTAATCTTGCGGCCATGGGCGGCATCGCATTCCTCAAGGGGCACGGCACACAGAACGACTTCGTGCTGCTCCCCGACCCCGACGGCCGCCTGGACCTGACCGAGGCCAGGGTGGCAGCGCTGTGTGACCGGCAGCGCGGCCTTGGCGCGGACGGTGTCCTGCGCGTGGTGCGGTCGAAGGCACTCGGAGTGAGCTCCGAGGGCGAATGGTTCATGGACTACCGCAACGCCGACGGCTCGATCGCCGAGATGTGCGGCAACGGCGTCCGCGTCTTCGCGCGCTACCTGGTCGACGAAGGCCTGGTGACGGGCGACTTCATCGTCGGGACCCGTGCCGGTGACCGGCCGGTGCAGGTGCATCCGGACCGCAGCGTCACCGTCCAAATGGGACCGGCGACGATCATCGGCGCCTCGGTGACCATGGTCGCGGGCAGGCCGTTCTCCGGGGTCGCGGTGAACGTCGGCAACCCGCACCTGGTGTCCGTGGTCGACGACGACGTCGACACGCTCGACCTGCGTGACCAGCCGGACTTCGACCAGGACTTCTTCCCCGATGGCGTGAACCTCGAGTTCATCAACCCGCTCGGCGGCGACGTGCTCAAGATGCGCGTGCACGAGCGCGGCGTCGGCGAGACACGGGCCTGTGGCACCGGCACGGTCGCGGCCGTCGCCGCGCATCTGCACAACGCGGGCACCGACACCGGCGCGGCGACCGTCGAGATCCCCGGCGGCGTCGTCCAGGTGACCATCTCGAAGGGCGCTTCGACGCTGACCGGCCCCGCCGAGATCGTCGCCCGTGGCGAGCTGGACGAGAAGTGGTGGGCTAACGCGTAGCCGGTTCTGGCATGTCTCGCAGCTTGCGAAGCGGCGAGAAGACCATCCAGAGCACGCTCGCCCCTGAGAGCGCGGTGCCCACGATGACGGTCTCGCGGATTCCGACCACCTCACCCAGCGCACCGCCGATGAGCCCGCCGATCGGGTACATGCCCCACACGACGAACCGGATGCTCGCCGTCATGCGGCCGAGCAACCGGTCGGGGCAGACGGCCTGGCGGTAGCTGACATTCGCGACGTTGAAGACGACCAGGCCGTAGGAAAAGATCCCGTACCCGGCGGCCGCGAAGGCGATCCGCCAGCCCGGCATCGCCAGCGCGGCGAGCATCCCGCACGGCCAGGTGCACAGGGGAACCAGCCAGATCGCCCGCACCCGGCCGACGCGCCGGTTCACGAAGCCGGCGGTGACCGCGCCGAGCACCCCGAACGCCGAGCCGATCGCCAGCACCAGGCCGATCCCCGCGGCGGGCAGCCCGAGCGTGCGGCTGAAGAAGATCATCATCACCGCGAGGAAGATCCCGTTGCCGACACTGCCGGTCGCGGTCGAGATCGTGATGGCGCGCAGGTTCCGCTCGCGGAAGACGAACCGCAGTCCTTCGGTGATCTGGACGCGCAGCTTGGCCTTCTCGTGCGGCGCGGGCGCTGGTTCGGCGGTACGGATCCGCAGCAGGCACAGTGCCGAGCCCAGGAATCCGAGCCCGGTGGCCAAAACCGCGTTGGCCGCGCTCACCAGCTGGATCAGCACACCGCCGAGCCCCGGCCCGGCCACCTGCGCCACCGACATGCTCGCCTGCAGCTTGGAGTTGCCTTCGAGCAGGTGCTCGCGGCTGATCAGCGACGGCAGGTACGACTGGTACGCGACGTCGAAGAACAACGTGCCCGCGCCCGCCAGCAGCGCGACCACGATCAGCTGGGTGAGCGTCAGCACGCCCAGCCACCACGCGACCGGGACCGACAGCAGCAGCGCCGCTCGCGCGAAATCCGCGGCCAGCATCACCGGACGCCGTCGCAGCCGGTCGACCCACACTCCCGCCGGCAGGCCGAGCACGAGGAAAGCCGCCTGTTCGGCCGCGGTGAGCAGACCCATCTCGAACGGCGTCGCGGCGAGCGCGGTCACCGCCAGCAGCGGCAGGACGGTCACACCGACCTGCTGGCCGAGCTGGCTGATCGTGTCGCCCGCCCAGAGCCTGCGGAAGTCGGCGTGCCGTATCAAAGACATGATCGTCAGCTTGGCTTAACAAGCTCCGGAACGTCACGCAGTTTTCGAATAGGCGAGACGAGCAGCCAGAGCACCGCCGACGCCTGCACGGCCGCGCCGGCGACGAGCGCGCCCCGGACGCCGATCAGCTCGCCGAGCAGGCCACCCAGCAGCCCGCCGATCGGCTGGATCCCGTAGACGAGGAACCGGATGCTGGCGTTCATCCGGCCCAGCATCCCGTCCGGGCAGATCGACTGGCGGAAGCTGAGCTGCGCCACGTTGTAGACGACCACGCCGTACCCGAACAGCAGCAGCCCGAACGCCGCGAGCCCGAGCCGCCAGCCCGGCGCGGCGAACGGCAGCAGCTGACCGGGCAGGCTGACCAGCGAGACCAGCCAGATCGAGCGCACCTGCCCGATCCGCGCGATGCACCACCGCGCGGTGAGCGCACCCGCGACGGAGCCGACCCCGGAGACCGCCAGCAGCGCGCCGACGGCCGCCGGGGAAAGCCCGACCTCGCGGGTCAGGAACAGCACGGTCACCGCGCCGAGCATCAGGTTGCCGAGGTTCGCCGTGCCGGTCGCGCAGGTGATCGGCCGCAGCAGGGGATTGCCGAAGACGAACCGCAGCCCCTCGGTGATCCGCGGCCACAGTTTTGGGTCATCGTGGCGTACCGGTTCGGGCTCCACGGTCTTGATGCGGACCAGGCACAGCGCCGAGCAGAGAAAGCCGATCCCGGTGGTGAGCACCGCGTTCGCCGCGCCGGCCAGCTGGACGAGCGTGCCGCCCAGGCCCGGCCCGGCGACCTGCGCCACCGACAAGCTGGACTGCAGCTTGGAGTTGCCTTCGAGCAGGTGCTCACGGCCGACCAGTGACGGCAGGTAGGACTGATAGGCGAGGTCGAAGAACACCGTGCAAACGCCGGTGAGCAGCGCGACCACGACCAGCTGGCCGAGCGTGAGCACCCCTGCCCACCAGGCGATCGGCACCGAGATCAGCAGCGCGGCGCGCACGAAGTCGGCACGCAGCATGACCGGACGGCGGCGCCACCGGTCCACCCACACACCGGCCGGCAGGCCGATGACCAGGAACGCGGCGGTCTCGGCCGCGGTCAGCACGCCCATCTGGAACGGGGTCGCGGCGAGCACCGTGGCCGCGAGCAGCGGGATCGCCGTCTCGCCGATCTTCTGGCCGAACTGGCTGAGCGTGTCGCCGGCCCACAGCCTGCGGAAGTCGGCGTGCCGGAGCAAGGACATACGCCCAGCCTGGCCGAGTGATTGGAAACTGTCAATCACTCGGCGCTAGGCTCAGTCACGTGGTGAAGGAGCGGCGGCCGTCGACGGCGGCGGAGGCACACGCGCTGGCGTCCGGAATACGCCTGCGCATCATCCGGTTGACCCTTTCGGAGGCGCTGACCAACAAGGAACTCGCCGACCGGCTCGGCAAAGATCCGGCGACCACGCTGCATCACGTGCGCAAGCTCGTCGACACGGGTTTCCTCGAGCCGCAGCCGCCACGCAGGGGCGCGCGTGGCGCCAAAGAGATCCCGTACCTGTCGACAGGGCTTTTCCGTGACCTGTCGAACGCCGGCCGGAGCCAAGTCGGCGAGGCGATGCTCGAGGCTTACCTGGCCGAGATCGCCGAGCTCGATATCGCGGACGTCGACCAGGCCGCGGGCGTGCTCCTGCTCGGAAAAGCCCAGCAAGAAGAGCTGATGAGGCGGATGACGGAACTGGCCGAAGAGTTCCGCGAGCGGCCCCCGGACGAGGACGCCGAACCCGTGGCCGTCTACATCGCGACTTACCCGGCCAAGTAAATCGATTCGGCACCCGCGACGAATCGTGGGACAATTGAAGGACGATGACAGAACTGACACACGATGAGCTGACCAACACAGACATGCTCGACGGAGACCCCTCCATCGGCGAACTGGAGCTAGAGGATCGCGCCTCGCTCCGCCGCGTCGCGGGGTTGTCCACCGAACTCGCGGATGTCACCGAGGTCGAATACCGGCAACTGCGCCTGGAGCGCGTCGTGCTGGTCGGTGTGTGGACCGAGGGGACCCCCGCCCAATCCGAGGCTTCGCTCGCCGAACTGGCGCGCCTGGCCGAAACCGCGGGCTCCGAGGTGCTGGAGGGCCTCGTGCAGCGCCGCATGCGTCCCGACCCGGCGACCTACATCGGGTCGGGCAAGGTACGCGAACTCAGGGACATCGTGGTGGCGACCGGCGCCGACACGGTGATCTGCGACGGTGAGCTTTCCCCAAGCCAGCTGCGTCAGCTGGAGGAGAAGGTCAAGGTCAAGGTGATCGACAGGACCGCCCTGATCCTGGACATCTTCGCGCAGCACGCACGGTCGAAGGAAGGCAAGGCCCAGGTCGAACTGGCGCAGCTGCAGTACCTCATCCCGCGACTGCGCGGCTGGGGTGCGGCACTGTCCCGCCAGGGTAGTGGCGGCAACGGTGGGGTGGGTCTGCGTGGTCCCGGTGAGACGAAGCTGGAGACCGACCGCAGGCGCATCAACAAGCGGGTGTCGAAGCTGCGGCGCGAGATCGCCGCGATGGACACCATCCGCGAGACCAAGCGCGGGCGCCGCGTCGCCAACGAGGTGCCCAGCGTGGCCATCGTCGGCTACACCAACGCGGGCAAGTCCAGCCTGCTCAACGCGCTGACCGGCGCCGGTGTCCTGGTGGAGGACGCGCTGTTCGCCACCCTGGACCCGACGACGCGCCGCGCGGCGACGGCGGACGGCCGGACGTACACGCTGACCGACACCGTCGGTTTCGTGCGGCACCTGCCGCACCAGCTGGTCGACGCGTTCCGCTCGACGCTCGAGGAGGCCGCCAACGCGGACCTGCTCGTCCACGTCGTCGACGGTTCCGACCCGGCCCCGGAGGACCAGGTCAACGCGGTCCGCGAGGTGCTCAACGAGATCACCCGCCGCCGCACCGACCCGCTCCCGCCGGAACTGCTGGTGATCAACAAGGCGGACGCCGCCGACGAGCTCGCGCTCGCCAGGCTGCGCCACGTCATGCCGGGTTCGATCCAGATCTCCGCGCGCACCGGCACCGGTGTGCGGGAGCTGGTCGAGACGATCACGGACCGGCTGCCCCGGCCCGAGGTCGTCGTCGAGGTGGTCATCCCGTACGCGCGGGGTGAGCTCGTCTCGAAGACCCACGCCGACGGGGAGATCCTCGAAGAGGAGCACCTGCCCGACGGCACCAGGCTGCGCGCGAGGGTCCGCCCCGAGCTCGCCGCCGCGTTGCAGCAGTTCGTGACCGACGGCTCACGCGCCTAGCAGCGCTCCACGCCGGATCCTCGGTACCTTGGTCTCACGATGAAGGTACTGAGGATTCCGGTGTGCGCCGGATTGCTGCTGCTCACCGCCGTCCCGGCGCTCGCCGCCGACGTGCCGGCGCCCGAGACCGTCTGCACGGTCAAGGATTCCCGGCTCAACGAGCTCTCGGGGCTCGTGTCGGACGGCAAGCAGTGGTACGCGATCAACGACGGCGGCACCAAGATCCAGGTGTTCGTGCTCGGCCGGGACTGCGCGGTCAAGAAGGTGATCAGCAACCCGACCGATCCCTTCGACGTCGAGGACCTGGCCCGCGCGTCCGACGGCACGCTATGGCTGTCCGACACCGGCGACAACAAGAAAGCCCGCGAGACCGTCGCGCTGCACGCGGTGACGCCCGCGGGCAAGAGCACGCTCTACCGGCTCAGCTACCCGGACGGTCAGCACGACACCGAGGCGTTGCTGCTGGACAAGAAGGGCGTGCCTTATCTGATCACCAAGGACATCCTCGGTGAGGCCAAGATCTACCGGCCTTCGGGGGAGCTGCAAAGCCCTGGGCCGACTCCGCTGGAGAAGGTCGGGTCCCTGAAGATCCAGGCGACCGACACGCCGGGGAGCCCGGTCGGGTCTTTCGGGTCGGTGCTGGTCACGGGCGCCGCGTCCACTGTGGACGGCACGGTGATCGCCGTGCGCACCTACACGGACGCGTATCTCTACTCGGCGCCGGACGGCGATGTCGTCGCCGCGTTGAAACGGCAGCCGGTTCGGGTGCCGCTGCCGAACGAAAAGCAAGGCGAGGCGATCGCTTTCGAGCCTGACGGGACTTTGCTTTCGGGCAGCGAAGGTGTCGGCGAACCGATCCGCGCTGTGGCCGGAGCGGCTGGGCTCGTTACGCCGTCTTCGGCTTCATCCCCTGCGGGGGAGTCGTCCTCGGCTTCGGGCTCGCCGGACTCGTCGGGAGTGCCTGTGGGGCCTGCGATCGCCATCGCGGTGGCCGTTGCCGCCGGTGGGGTTTTCGGCGTGAGCAAGCTCCGCCGCCGCAGGTCTTGAAGGGCACGTGAGTGGTACGGCCGGTTCTAACCGGTCAAAACACTCACGACCCTGGCCTCCCGTGGCCACGTCGTGAGCGAGGGGTTCCCCTGCTGCACCCAACGCAGCAGGGGAACCCCTCGCTCAACCACGAAAAACCCTGTGCGAGTGGTACCTCTGCTCCGTTAGATGCAGCAAAGTCACCACTCGCGCCCGCCTGAGGCTGATCGCGCGGCGAGGGTGCCCCCTTTGGCTTTCCCCTCAAGAGAACCGTCGGCACGAGCCTTGATCGGTCAGAGGCGGCGCAGGACCGCGACGACCTTGCCGAGGATGGTGGCGTCGTCGCCGGGGATCGGCTCGTAGGCCTCGTTGTGCGGCATCAGCCAGATGTGGCCGTCCTTGCGCTTGAACGTCTTGACCGTGGCCTCGCCGTCGATCATCGCCGCCACGATCTCGCCGTTGTCCGCGGTCGGCTGCTGCCGGACCACGACCCAGTCGCCGTTCGTGATGGCCGCGTCGATCATCGAGTCACCGGTGACGCTCAGCAGGAACAGCTCGCCCTCGCCGACGATCTCGCGCGGCAGCGGGAAGACGTCCTCGATCGCCTGCTCGGCGAGCACCGGCCCACCGGCCGCGATCCGGCCGACCAGCGGCACGTACGCGGGCTTGGGCCCCGGCTGCACGTCCTCGTGCTGCTCGATCCCCATCGGGTTGTCGTCGTGCTGGGCCAGCACGCCGACCGCGCGCGGCCGGTTCGCGTCGCGGCGCAGGTAGCCCTTGCGCTGCAGCGCGCGCAGCTGGTGCGAGACCGACGACGTCGACGTCAGCCCGACGGCCTCCCCGATCTCGCGCACGCTCGGCGGGTACCCGAAACGGCTGACCCAGGCCCTGATCACTTCCAGCACCTGCTGCTGCCGAACGGTCAGGGTGTCGTCGACGTCGTAGACCTCGGGCAGGGAGTGCACCTTGCCCGCTTGCTTCTCCACCGCCCCGGCCTTCCTGTCGTCTGTCACTGCGTCGCCTCCCAGATGATCATCGCCGGCTTCCGCCGGACGCCGCCGAGTCTGTGCTGACCGGCGGTTTCGCACGCGGCCGCAGGCGGGAGCCCGGGCCGCGGATGTCCTGTCGACGACGTTAGCCCGCGCGGTAAAAGATATCAAACATCTGTTCGAGCGACACGCCGTGCCGTGCTCGATTTTGTCGGGGGTAGGTGGTAGACATTCGCCCAGGCGTTCGATAGAACGAGTGTTCGATCATGGTGGCACACCAGCCACGACGCCGGGCAGTGGGACTGCGAGGAGGTTCCGAGATGTCGATTCTCGTGGGTGAAGGACTGATCCGCTCCGTGGCGCGCAGGCCGGTCGCGGCGCCGGAACGGGTCGCGCCACCGAGGCTTCGGGTGCGCAGGCTCGGCGAGACGCGCCGCCCGCCGACGCGGGCCAGGGTCGTGGCGGGCCGCAAGGCGGGCGCCGTCGCCCCGTGCGCGCCGCGCCGGATCGCGGTGCGGTGGCCGTGGCTGGTCGCGCTGGCCGTCGCGGCCGGGCTCGGGGTAACCGGTTTGGGTGTACTTGCGAACGGGGTTTCGCCGTCCGCGGTGCCCGAGCAGACCGCCACCGTGTCGGTCGCACCCGGCGAAACACTGTCGGACATCGCCGCCCGGTTCGCGCCAGGCAGCGAGACCGGCGCGGTCGTCGACCGCATCAAGCAGCTCAACGACCTGCAAGACGCCGCGATCGTGCCGGGACTCCCGCTCACGGTCCCCGTCGCGCGAGGCGTCGAGCCCGCCAGGCCATGACCGCCCGCGCACCCTCCGCGGCGAGCGCGGAACGCGCCGTGTCGCCCGATCGTGGCGGTTGCGCGCCGTTCGGCCCCGATCTACTGTGCACCGCTATATCTAGTAGTTACACGGCTGTAGTTGGTCCACAAGTTGGGGTAGAATCGGCAGCGGTTGTCCACAGCTCGTCGGTGTTCACCCACCGGATATCCACAGAAGCATCCCCAGGGGCCGGTGCGCACGGCGCCATCCCCACCGGACACAATGTGGGTGTTCCCGGTGCTTCCGGCGACGACCGGCATGGAGGGGAAGGTGATCGGCGGATGAGGTGCCCGTTCTGCCGTCATGCGGACTCCCGGGTCGTCGACTCGCGTGAGGTGGATGAGGGACAGGCCATCCGGCGTCGGCGCTCCTGCGCCGAGTGCGGCCGGAGGTTCACCACGTCGGAGACGATGGTGCTCGCCGTCGTCAAGCGGTCCGGCGTCACCGAGCAGTTCAGCAGGGACAAGGTCGTCCGCGGTGTGCGCCGCGCCTGCCAGGGCAGGCCGGTCGACGACGACGCGTTGCAGCAGCTGGCACAGCGGGTGGAGGAGTCGATCCGCTCCGCCGGGCTCGCGGAGATCCCGAGCCATGAGGTCGGCCTCGCCATCCTCGGCCCGCTCCGTGAACTGGACGGGGTCGCGTACCTCCGGTTCGCCAGCGTCTACCGCTCCTTCTCCTCGGTAGAGGACTTCGAGAAGGAGATCTCGGACCTTCGCCAGGCGATGGCAGGTTCGGCACAGCCGAACGACGGCGAAAAAAACGCGGGCGGCGACTGAGCAGGTCGTTTCACGCCGCGCGGGGAGCGAGGAAACCCATGACCGAAATTGTGGGTGCCGGAGCCAAGCCCGGCAAGGAACAGGGCAAGCGCGGGCTCAAGGTCCAGCGCGTGTTCACCACCGAAGGCGTGCATCCCTACGACGACGTGACCTGGGAAAGCCGCGACGTCGTCATGACCAACTGGCGCGACGGCACCGTCAACTTCGAGCAGCGCGGCGTCGAGTTCCCCGACTTCTGGTCGGTCAACGCCACCAACATCGTCACCAGCAAGTACTTCCGCGGCGCCGTCGGCACCCCCCAGCGCGAGAAGAGCCTCAAACAGCTCATCGACAGGGTCGTCAAGACCTACGTCGAGGCGGGCACCGAGCACGGCTACTTCACCACCGCCGCCGACGCCGAGCTCTTCGAACACGAGCTCACCTGGATGCTGCTGCACCAGGTCTTCAGCTTCAACTCCCCGGTCTGGTTCAACGTCGGAACCGCCTCGAAGCAGCAAGTCTCGGCGTGCCAGCCGTATGACGCGCTGGTCACCACCCCCGCAGGCTCGATCCCCATTGGACGGCTCGTCGAGCAGGACGCGGTCGGCACCAAGGTGTTCGACGCCCATGGACTCACCTCCGTGGTCGCCACCAAGGCCAATGGCGTCAAAGAGGTTCTCCGCATCATGACCAAGTCGGGTCACGCGCTCGACGTGACAGCCGACCACCTCGTCTGGCTGGCGACCGGCGTTGACTCGGGACGTTTCGTTCCCGCGGGCGAACTGCGAGTGAATGACAAGCTCGTATGGCACAGGTCGGTGTCCTTCGGTGAACGCGAAATCGATCAGCGTGAGATCGCCGAGGCCGCGCTGGCAGGCTGGCTGCAGTCCGACGGATTCGTCGGTCAGTATCAGGGCACGAATCGATCGCTGACGATCGAGGCTATGACGGTCAACGACGCCGAGCTGTCCTGGGTGACCGAGGCGCTGGACCAGGTGTTCCCCGATGTCCACCGGCATGAGCGCGCGGTGGAGACCCAGGACACGAAGCTGGATTGCCGTCGTACCCGGCTCTACGGGAACGCGCTCGAACCATTCGTGAGCCGCTGGGGGCTGCGCGCTCGTGGCTGCGACATGGAAGTTCCGGAGTTCCTGCACACCGCTCCGCTGCCCGTGGTCAGGGCGTACCTGCGCAGCATCTTCCAGGCCGAGGGTTACGTGTCGCGGCGGGAACGGTCCACTTTGGTCGCGCTCGACATGATCGGTGAACGGCTGGTCCGCGGTCTGCAGGCGTTGCTGGCCCGCTTCGGCATCTTCGCGCGTGTGGGGCACAAGACCGATCCTCGACCCGACCGCCACGACCTGTGGGGCATCCGCATTCAGAACGCCGGGGAGCGGCGGATCTTCGCCGACTCGATCGGATTCATCGATCCGGTGAAGGCAGGGAAGCTGGAGGCTTCCTTCGAAATCCCCGGCCGATCCGCGCTCGATGCCAAGCGCCTGGAGATCGCGAGCATCGAGAGTCGCGGCGAGATGCCGGTTTACGACATCCAAACGGAGTCAGGGGAGTATCTGTCCTCGAACCTCCGCGTCCACAACTGCTTCATCCTCGCCGTGGACGACACGATGGAGTCCATTCTCAACTGGTACCGCGAAGAGGGACTGATCTTCAAGGGAGGCTCCGGAGCGGGCCTCAACCTCTCCCGCATCCGCTCCTCCCGTGAGCTGCTGACCTCCGGCGGCACCGCGTCGGGCCCGGTCTCGTTCATGCGCGGCGCCGACGCCTCGGCGGGCACCATCAAGTCCGGCGGAGCCACCCGCCGCGCCGCCAAGATGGTCGTGCTCGACGTCGACCACCCCGACATCGAAGAGTTCATCCAGACCAAGGCCCGCGAAGAGAAGAAGATCAAGGTACTGCGCGACGCGGGCTTCGACATGGACCTCAGCGGCGCGGACATCTCCTCGGTCCAGTACCAGAACGCCAACAACTCGGTCCGCGTCTCGGACGAGTTCATGCGCGCCGTCGAGTCCGGCGACGGCTTCGGCCTCCGCGCCCGCCTGACCAACGAGGTCATCGACACCGTCGACGCCCGCCAGATCTTCCGCTCGATGACCACCGCCGCCTGGGAATGCGCCGACCCCGGCATCCAATACGACGGCACGATCAATGATTGGCACACCTGCCCCGAATCAGGTCGTATCACCGCATCTAACCCATGTTCCGAATATCTACATTTGGACAATTCAAGTTGTAATCTCGCCTCGCTCAACTTGTTGAAGTTCGTCAATTCTGACGGCACTTTCGATGCGCCGTTGTTCGTGAAGGCCGTGGAATTCGTCATCACGGCGATGGACATTTCCATCTGCTTCGCGGACTTCCCGACCGAGTCGATCGGCGACATCACCCGCAAGTTCCGTCAGCTCGGCATCGGCTACGCGAACCTCGGCGCCCTCCTGATGGCGCTCGGCCACGCCTACGATTCCGACGGCGGCCGCGCGCTCGCCGCCTCGATCACCTCGCTGATGACCGGCGTTTCCTACCGCCGCTCGGCGGAACTCGCCGGGGTCGTCGGACCCTACGACGGCTACGCCCGCAACGCCGAGCCGCACCAGCGCGTCATGCGCAAGCACGCCGCCGCCAACGACGAGATCCGTACCCTCCACGCCAACGATGCCGCGGTCCGCTCACTCGCCACCGAAGAATGGAAACGCGGAATAGAAATCGGCGCACAAAATGGCTGGCGCAATTCGCAGGCCAGTGTATTGGCTCCGACTGGCACAATTGGTTTCATGCTCGATTGTGACACCACGGGAATCGAGCCCGACTTTTCCTTGGTGAAGTTCAAGAAGCTGGTCGGCGGCGGTTCGATGCAGATCGTGAACCAGACCGTTCCCCGTGCGTTGACCGCTCTCGGTTACCCGGATGAGCAGGTCGAGGCGATCATCGAATACGTCGCGCAGAACGGCCATGTCGTCGACGCGCCGGGGCTCCGGCCCGAGCACTACGAGGTGTTCGACTGCGCGGTCGGCGAGCGCTCGATCAAGCCGATGGGCCATGTCCGCATGATGGCCGCGGTCCAGCCGTTCCTGTCCGGCGCGATCTCCAAGACCGTCAACATGCCCGAGTCGGCGACGGTCGAAGAGGTCGAGGAGATCTACTTCCAAGGCTGGAAGCTCGGCCTCAAGGCGCTCGCCATCTACCGCGACAACTGCAAGGTCGGCCAGCCGCTCTCCACCGGCAAGAAGGACAAGCAAGAAGAACAGCCCGCCGTCGAGTTCCGCCCGGTGCGCAAGCGCCTGCCGAAACGCCGCCCCAGCCAGACGGTGTCCTTCACCGTCGGGGGCGCCGAGGGTTACCTCCACGCGGGGTCGTATCCGGACGACGGTCTTGGCGAGATCTTCATCAAGCTCGGCAAGCAGGGGTCCACTTTGGCCGGTGTGATGGACGCGTTCTCGATGTCCATTTCAGTCGGGCTTCAATACGGGATCCCGCTGGAGTTCTACATCTCGAAGTTCTCCAACCTCCGCTTCGAGCCGGCGGGCATGACCGATGATCCGGACATCCGCATCGCCACCAGCGTCCTCGACTACCTGTTCCGCCGCCTCGCCCTGGACTTCCTGCCCTACGAGAAACGCGCCCAGCTCGGCATCTTCACGGCCGACGAGCGCACGGCCCAGGTCGAAACCGACTACGGAACACCCACCGCCGACGGCGTGGACCTCGAGGAGTTGCGCACGAGCGTCGAGTCGACCCGGCCACGCCCGATCGAGGAGACCGCGCACAGCACGGCCGAGCTGATGGAACTGCACCTCGGCAAGGCGGCCGACGCGCCCTTGTGCATGACCTGCGGGACCAAGATGCGTCCGGCCGGTTCGTGCTACGCCTGCGAAGGGTGCGGGGCGACTTCCGGCTGCAGCTGACCTGGGGTCGTGAGCGTTGCGGGCGGTTAGAACCGCCCGCAACGCTCACGACCTGGCCGGTCAAATCGGGTGGCGAAACCGGGCGACTGTGGCAGGATCGCGGCCGATGTCCTTGATGCAGAAATCGCTCGACGGGCTTTCCGTCGGAGACGCTTTGGGCGCCCAGTTCTTCGTGCCGGGCCGATCTCTTCCCGAACTTCAAGCAGGCAGGCCGCCTGCCGCTCCCTGGCCGTGGACCGATGACACCGAGATGGCCTGCACGCTCGTGGCCGAACTACGCGATCACGGCGAGATAGATCGCGACAGGCTGGCGCGCGGGTTCGCTGATCGGTGCGAGCCGTATCGCGGTTATGGGCCGGGCGCGGTCGTGATCCTGCACGCGATCCGCGACGGCGTCCCGTGGCGCGAGGCGGCAGGGGCCGCGTTCCAGGGGCAGGGGTCGTGCGGCAATGGCGCCGCCATGCGAGTCGCGCCGCTTGGCGCGTACTTCGCGGATGATCTGGAAACCCTTGTGGAACAAGCGAAGCTGTCGGCCGAGGTGACGCACCTGCATCCCGAGGGCGTCGCGGGCGCGGTGGCCGTCGCGCTCGCGGCGGCTCAAGCGGGTTTCGGTGAGATCCTGCGTCGGCTGGACGACGGTGAGGTCAAGCAAGGCGTAGCGCGGGCGGCGAGTCTCGCCGAATGTTCAGTTGCCGAGGCGGCTTATGAACTCGGCAACGGCGCTCGGGCGATGGCGCAGGACACGGTGCCGTTCGCGTTGTGGGTGGCCGCGCGCAACGCGAACGACTATCCGGCCGCGATCACCGCTTGTGTGGAAGCCGGGGGTGATGTCGACACGACCGGCGCGATCGTTGGCGGGATCGTCGCCGCGGGCGGGGCTGCGATCCCCGAGGAGTGGTTGCGCCGTCGTGAGGCTTTGCCCGGGTGGTGAGGCATTCGCCGGGTGCATGGCGGGCATGCGTAATCGTCGCTGGTGAGCGATGCGGGGCCGCGCCAGGATTCGGGTATGCGTTTTGGATTGTTCGGTATCAACAACGGCGCGCTCGCCACGAATCCCGCCGACGCCGTGAGGGTGGCGGTGGCCGCGGAACAGGCCGGGTGGGAGAGCTTGTGGGCGAGCGAGCACTACGTCCTTCCCGATCCGCCCGTTCCGGAAGCGCCGCTGCCGCCCGACGCGCCGATCTTGGATCCGTTCGTCGCGCTCTCGAATGTCGCGGCCCACACGAGCAGCATCTTGCTGGGCACCGGGGTTCTCGTCTTGCCCTTGCACACTCCGCTGGTGCTGGCCAAGAAGGTCGCTTCGCTCGACCGGGTTTCGGGTGGCCGGCTTCAGCTGGGGGTTGGAGTCGGCTACCTGGAACCCGAGTTCCGGGCGCTGGGCACTTCGCTGGCGGAGCGTGGGGAGCGGACGGTCGAATGCCTCGATGCCATGGCGGCCGTCTGGGGTGATCGGGATTTCAAGGGACGGCACGTCGAGTTCGCGCAGGTGCGGGCCGAGCCGAAACCGGTGCAGGATCCGGTTCCGGTGCACTTCGGTGGGCAGGTCGCCGCGTCGTTTCGACGGGCTGTGACGCGGGGGACGGGGTGGTATGGATGGTCGCTCGATGTTGAGGCGGCGGGGAAGTTCATCGCGGAGCTGGGGAGATTCGAGCGGCCGCAAGGGCTGGCGCCGTTGGAGATCTCCGTGACGCCTCCGCCGCGGAGCCGGATCGACCGGGCGGCCGTCGACGCGTATGCCGAGTTGGGGGTGACCAGGCTGGTGCTGGTGCCGCAGTGGTCCGAAGTGGACTCGGTGCTCGAATTCGTGGATGACGTGGCGGCGTTGTTTTAGCGCTCTGCTGCCGGGTAAGGCTTTCGTCGCTTATCGGCGGAAGGTCACCTCGCCCGTGGGCGAGGTGACCTTCCGCGAGTTCACGCGCGGGAGAACTCCATGATCCAGTTCGTTTCCCAGGTCTGTTCGCCGTCGATCGAGAAGGCCTGATCCCAGCGCGGACTGTCCCCGGTCGCCCAGGTATAGCGGACGCGGACGGGGCGGCCGTCGTGCTCGTCGTCGCCGTAGAAGAGGCCGACTCCGTCGTCGAACCCGCCGTGCACCGGGGGCTGGAGGAGGCCGGTGCGGCTGTTGGCCCAGTAGATCGACCATTGGCCGGTCTCCGGGGCGAACAGGCGCAGCGTCATGCCGGTGAAACCCTTGGTGGGGAAGGAGATCTCGTCGAAGTTGCCCGCGCCGTCGAACACGGTGTGGCAGGTCGACGTGGCGGGGAACTCGTCCCATTCGTCGCTGCCGGTCAGTGGTTTGACGAGCCGCCGGTTGACGACGGTCCAAGTGCCGAGGAAGAAGTCGAAGTCGTTCACGCCGGTGATCATGGACCCGCTTCACTGACAACCTATGTCAGTGAAGACGCCAAATCTCGCAACGTCGAGGCGATGCGGTCCGGGCTGATGCCGAGTTGCTCGGTCTGGAAACGGAACACCTCGGGCGCGAGCGGGGCGAGGAGGACGTCGGTCAGCGTGTCCGGGTCCGGTTTGCCCGCCGCGACGAGCAATGCGCGTACGTGGGCCCGCCAGAATCCGTACGCGCCGGTGGCGAACCGCGACTGGCCGACTTCGCTGCCGAGCACGAGATGGCCGTGCGTGCGCAGCAACTCGATCATTTCCGTGTAGAACGCGGCCAGCCGTTCCGCGGGCGGCGCGCCGGGGCCGAGTGGGGGCTCGCCGCGCATCAGCTTCTCTTGCAGCACACGCTCGTGTTCGTCGAGCAGGGCGATGGCGATGGACGCGCGGTCGGGGTAACGCCGGTAGAGCGTGCCGCGGCCGACGCCCGCCGCCTTCGCGATGTCGTCCATGGTCACTTCGGACGCGTCGCGCTCGGCGAAGAGGACCGCGGCCGCGGCGAGCACCTTGGCCCGGTTCTTGGCCGCGTCGGCCCGTTCCGCTGACGGCATGCCTGGATCTTAGGAATAACTGGACGCGATGTCCACTTGAAGCTACCGTCAGGGTAACTGGACACGACGTCCACTTCTGGGAGGAATCGCGATGACCCACTTGCTGCACCTCGACTCCAGCGCGCGCCGAGCCTCGTTCTCGCGTGAGCTCGGGCAGCGTCTCGTGAAGGGCTGGAGCGGTGGCTATACCTACCGTGACCTGGCCAAAGACCCGGTCCCGCCGATCGGCGAGGCGTGGACCGAGATCTGTGACCGGCTGCTGGCCGAGGGCATCACCGACCCCGCGCGCTACGTCGACGCCGTCCGCACACCGGAACAGCGGGAGGCCTGGCGGATCATCCAGCCGCTGCTCGACGAGTTCCTCGCGGCGGACGTGGTGCTGTTCGGCGCGCCCATGTACAACTTCTCGATCCCGGCCGCGCTGAAGGCGTGGATCGACCAGGTGACGTTCCCGAAGATGTCGTTGCGTGGCAAGGCTTTCGTGGTCGTCGGCGCGCGCGGCGGGTCGTATCGGCCCGGTACGCCTCGCGCGCCGTTCGACCATCATGAGCGCTATCTGCGTGACTTCTTCGCCGGGCACTACGACGTCGAGGACGTCACGTTCCTCAACGCCGAGCTCACCAACGCGCTCGTCGACCCGAAGCTCGCAAGCCTCGAGGCCGCGCGCCAAGCCTCTTACGAAGCGGCGCGCGACCTCGCCGACGAATGGGCGCGGTGATGGGCTGGCTCGTGCTCGTCGCGGCCGGGCTGGTCGAAATCGCTTGGTCGCAGAGCATCAAACCGACCGAGAACTTCACCAGGCCGCTGCCGACCGTGCTGTGTGTCGTCCTCGGTGTCGCCGCCGTGTACCTGCTTTCGCGCGCGATGGACACCGTGCCGGTGGGCACCGCCTACGCGGTGTTCACCGGCATCGGCGCCGTCGGCGCGATCGTGCTCGGCGTGGTGGTCAACAAGGACCCGCTGGGCGCCGGGCGGATTCTCGCGCTGAGCCTGATCGTCGGCGGGATCGTGCTCGCGAAGGTCACTTCGTGAGCCGCTCCCACAGGAATTCGAAGACCAGCGCCCATTTGAACGCGAGCTGCTCGTTGTCGGCCGCGCCGCCGTGGCCGCCTTCGATGTTCTCGTAATACCTGACGTCGTAACCCTGTTCGTTCATCTTCGCGAACATCTTCCGCGCGTGCCCGGGATGCACCCGGTCGTCACGGGTCGAGGTGACGAACAGGGTCGGCGGATAGTTTTGTCCACTTTGGACGTTCTGGTACGGCGAGTACTTCGAGATGTACTCCCATTCGGACTCTTCGTCGGGGTCGCCGTACTCCGCCATCCACGACGCGCCCGCCAGCAGCTTGTGGTAGCGCTTCATGTCCAGCAGCGGGACCTGGCTGACGATCGCGCCGAACAGCTCGGGGTAGCGGGTGAGCATGACGCCCATCAGCAGCCCGCCGTTGCTGCCGCCCTGGATGCCGAGTTGCGCGGCCGTGGTGATGCCGCGCGAGACCAGGTCGGCGGCGACGGCCGCGAAGTCCTCGTACACCTTGTAGCGGTTGGCCTTGATGACCTGGGTGTGCCAGTCCGGCCCGTATTCGCCGCCGCCGCGGATGTTCGCGGACACGTACGTGCCGCCGCGTGCGAGCCAGCCGCGGCCGGTCACGCCGCTGTACGCGGGCAGGATCGCGGCCTCGAAACCGCCGTAGCCGGTCAGCAGCGTCGGCCCGCCCTCCACACCACGCGGGCGGACCACGAAGTACGGGATCCGCGTGCCGTCCGCCGACGTCGCGAAATGCTGCTCGACCGTCATGCCCTCGGCGTCGAACCGCGCCGGCGACTGCTTGAGCACCTCGATCTCCTCGCCGACCCGGCCGTAGCTCAAGGTCGCCGGCGTGAGGAAACCGCTGATGTTGAGCAGGTACTCGTCGCTGGCGTCCGGGTCGGTGTCGAGGATCTCCGCCGTGCTGAACGTCGGCGCGCCCGCGAGCGGCTGCGAATCCCAGCCGCCGTCACGCGGCGTCAGCACCCGCAGCTCGGTCTTGACGTCGGAAAGCGTTGCCAGCAAAAGGTGATTGCGGGTCCATGCGTGGTATTCGAGCGACGTGTGCGCGTCCGGTTCGAACAGCACGGTGAAATTCCGGTCGCCCGCGCGAAACGCCTCGAACTCGATGGCCAGCAACGCGCCAGCCGGATGGTCGGCGCCGCCGACGCTCCACGGCGAGCGGGTGCGCACGAGCAGCCACTGGCGGTAGATCGACGTCTTCGCGTCCTCCGGGACGTCGATGCGCTCCAGCGTCCCTTCCGGCGTGCGCAGGTAACGCTCCGCCCGGTAGAAGGTGATGCTGCGGTGCACGAAATCGCGCTGATAACCCTCGGTCGGGTCGTGGTAGCCGGTCACCGACACGTCGTCCGGCTTGCCCTCGAACACCGTCTCCGCCTCGGTCAGCGGGGTGCCGCGGCGCCAGACCTTGGTGATCCGCGGATACCCGGAGCTGGTCAGCGAGCCCTCGCCGAAGTCGGTGCCCACGTAGATCCGGTCTTCGTCGATCCAGCCGACGCTGCTCTTCGCCTCGGGCAGCTCGAACCCGCCGTCGACGAACGCGCGCGCCTCGAGGTCGAACTCGCGGACCACGGTCGCGTCCGCGCCGCCGCGCGACAGCTCGAGGAGGGCGAGCCGGTAGTCGGGACGCAGCACGGTCGCGCCCTGCCAGACCCAGTTCTCGCCCTCGGCCTCGCCGAGCGCGTCGACGTCGAGCAGCAGCTCCCAGCCGGGCTTGTCCTTGCGGTACTCCTCGAGCGTGGTGCGCCGCCACAGCCCGCGCGGGTGGCTCGCGTCCTGCCAGAAGTTGTAGAGGAACTCGCCGCGCCTGCGCACGTACGGAATGCGGTCGTCGGCGTCGAGCGCTTCGCGGATCTCGTCACGCATCGCGGCGAAGCGCGCGCCTCCCGTGAGCTCCGCGGTCGTCACCGCGTTGTGCTCGCGCACCCAGTCCAGGGCCTGGTCGCCGCTCACGTCTTCCAACCACAGGTACGGGTCCTCTTCGTTCATTCCCCTAGTCTGTCAGGACGGCGTTCCCTTTTCGTGATCGTGGTCGAATCGGGCAATCCGTATGCTTGACTTTCGACGCCGGAGTCGGGGGACATAGCGGCGTGTCATTGTCACGGGGGAGTAATGAGTCTTTCGGGGAACGACCCTGCCGAGGGAGCCCGGCCGGAACCACCGCCGATGGTGGTCGCCGAGCTGCCTCGCAGTACCTATGCGCCACTGGTGTCGGACGACTACCTGGCGTGGGCGCCGCCCGCGTACCCGCAGCCGCAGCGTGGCGGGCTCAAGACCGGTTCGCGCGTCATCATCGGGTTGTTCGCCGCCGCGCTGGTGTTCGTCGCGGGCGCCGTCGTCGTCGACGCGTCACGCACGGTGAGCGGGCACGCGCTGCCCGCGCCCAACGCGGAGTCCGAGCTCGCGAAGAACCAGACGGGGGAGAAGCCGGGCGCGAAGGTCGGCAAGGTGCTCGAGACCGACAAGAACCCGATTCTCGGCGCGGGCATCGCGCTGACGAAGGTCACCTGCACGCTGCCGCAGATCAGCAAGAACGACGCCGAGCTGCTCGCCTTCTACAAGGCCGCGCTCGTCTGCCTCGAGCAGGCGTGGAAACCGGTGCTCGACCAGGTCAACGAGCCGCACATGAACGTCAACCTGGAGATCGAGCTGCCCGAGTCGAGCCGCTGCGGCGAGGCGCCGGACAGCAAGAAGGCCATGGCCTACTACTGCCCCGGCGACCTCACCATCTACCTGCCGCGCGAGTGGATGCTCAGCGCCGTCGGCACCAACAAGGGCGCCCACCTCGCGACGCTCGCGCACGAGTACGGCCACCACGTGCAGCACGAGAGCGGCATGCTGGCCGCGATCAGCGACCAGATGGTCACCAAGGACGAGTCGAGCCCCGAGGACCAGCAGCGTGTCCGCCGCATCGAGCTGCAGGCGAACTGCTTCGGCGCGCTGTTCATCGCGGCCGCCGCCGGGCGCGGCGGCATTTCGACGGCGACCGCCAACTCGGCGGTCGCCGACTATGGCAACACCGGCAACAGCGAGACCCACGGAAGCCGGGTCAACCAGGGCAACTGGGCGAACACCGGGTACCGGGAGAAGACGACCGCTTCGTGCAACACCTGGTCGGCCCCGGCGAGCGCGGTCAGCTGACCCAGGCGGGGTCGCGGCCGAGCAGGCCGAGGAACCGGTCCAGGTCCGAGGCGGCGGGCGGAGTCGGCACGACCGGCGCGAAGCTGCCGCCGGGCTCGCGGTCCGTGGGGATGTTCTCGACGAACCGCAGTGCTTCCGCGAGCGCTTCGGCGTCGGGTTCGTAGGGCAGGCCGAGTGCGCGCGCGATGTCCCAGCCGTGCGCGACCGAGTCGACCAGATGCATCCGCAGCGCGATCGCGGCGGGGAAGTCTCCGAACTCGCGGATAGTCATGGTCGGGGCCGTGCCCTCGTCGAACGCGGTGAGCGCGTCCTCGGCCGAGCGGCTGTAGGCCGCGAAGGCGTCGTCGCCGAGCGTGCCGCCGTCCCAGTCGGGCGCGGACCCCTCGCGCGCGGCGGTGGCGAAGGCGTGGTTTTCGCTGATCTGGTGGCGGAGCAGCTCGGCGAGGTCCCAGCCGGCGCACGGGGTGGGGCGGCCGAGGTCCGCCTCGGTGGCGCCGGCGAGGAGCTTGTCGATGATCCCGAGTGAGCGGCGATCCAGGTCCCGGATATCCATGGCTTCGACGCTAGTGCCGGAGATCGGCCCAGCAGAGAGCCAAAAACGGGTCGATCGGACTGGGCCAATCTACGATGGGCCGGTGGACATCCACATCGAGTTCGCACCGGGCCGCGGGCGGCGCGACGAGATCTACCGGCAGCTGCGCGCCGCCATCCTCGACGGCAGGCTGCGTGCGGGCGACCCGCTGCCGCCGACCAGGGAATTGGCCCGGCGCGTCGAGGTCTCCCGCAACACGGTCAGCGCCGCATACGACCGGCTGACCGCCGAAGGTTTCCTCGACGCGCACGTCGGATCCGGCACCTTCGTCCGCGACGGCGCCGGGCGAGCGGACCGGCCGGCGCCCGGCTTGCCGTCGCCGCTGCGGCCGGTCGAGATCTGGGACGCCATGCCCAACGCGCCGCGCAGTTTCGTGACCACGGCGGAGTTCGACTTCCGCGCCGGCGTTCCCGATCTGCGCCGGTTCCCGTTCGACACCTGGCGGCGGCTCGTGGCGAACCAGCTGCGCGAGTCCGCCGCGGACGTCCTCACCTACGGCGACCCGCAGGGGCATCCCGGGCTGCGCGCGGCGATCGCCCGGCAGATCGGGCTTTCGCGTGGTGTCCGCGCCGAGCCGGACGACGTGCTCGTGACCGGTGGCGCGCAGCAGGCGATCGACCTGGTGGCGCGCGTGCTGCTGCGCCCGGGCGAGCACGCCGCCGTCGAAGACCCCGGCTACCCGCCGCCCCGGCTGCTGTTCCAGACGCTCGGCGCGCGGGTGCACGGCGTGCCGGTCGACGACGAGGGACTGGTCGTCGACGCGATTCCGCCCGGGTGCCGCCTGGTCTACGTGACGCCGTCGCACCAGTATCCGATCGGCACGGCGATGTCGTTGCGGCGGCGGCTCGCGCTGCTCGACTGGGGCGGGCGCAACGACGCCGCGATCATCGAAGACGACTACGACACCGAGTTCCGCTATGCCGGGCGTCCGCTGGAACCGTTGCACAGCCTCGATTCCGCCAACCGGGTGCTCTATGTCGGGTCGTTCTCGAAGGTGCTCGCGCCCGGGCTGCGGCTCGGTTTCCTGGTCGCGCCGCCGTCGCTGCGCGTGGCGCTCACCAAGGCCAAGTCGCTGGCCGACTGGCAGACCGCGAACCCGATCCAGGCCGCGCTCGCGCAGTTCATGGACGAGGGCGGGTTCGCGCGGCACGTCCGCGCGAGCCGGCGCGAGTACGAGGCGCGCCACGATCTCGTCCGCCGCGTGCTCGAGCGGGACTTCGCGGGCCTGCTCACCCCGATCCCGTCTTCGGCGGGCTTGCACGTCAGCGCGTTCGCGTCCGCCGACATGCGCCCGGTGGTGAAGGCCGCGCGGAAGGCCGGGATCCGGCTGTACTCACTGGAGGACTTCACGGCCCGAAAAGCAGAGGTCCGCGGACTCGTGTTCGGTTACGGCGCGATTCCGCTGGACCGCATCGAACCAGGACTGCGCCTGCTGAGGAGGGTGCTCTGACCTCGGTGTCCGCTTCGCGACTTTCGCACCCGGCCATCTGCCCATAACCTGGTGTGAACTGGCTCACGAGAACCGGGAGGATCGCGAATGCGCATATCCGATGTGTTGCGGAGCAAGGGCGCGGCGGTGGCGACGGTATTGCCGGAAACGCTCGTGACCGAGTTGCTGCGCAGACTGGCGGACAACAACGTCGGCGCCATGGTCGTGGTGGGCGTGGACGGGATCGCAGGCATCGTGTCCGAACGGGACGTGGTGCGGCGGCTGACCGAGTACGGGCCGGACCTGCTGTCGATGCCGGTCTCGGCGATCATGACCACCATGGTGGCCAGCTGCCGCCCCGAGGACTCGGTCGACTCGCTGTCGGCGCTGATGACCGAGAAGCGGATCCGGCACGTGCCGGTGGTCGTCGACGGCAAGCTGGTCGGCATCGTCAGCATCGGCGACGTCGTCAAGGTCCGCATGCAGGAGCTGGAGCAGAGCCAGGAGCAGCTGCAGGCCTACATCTCACAGGGGTAGGCCGCCCCAGGCGAGCAGCACGGCGCTGATCTCGTCGCGGATGCGCTCCCGCGCGTCCGCGCGAGGCACGCCGGACATCAGCAGGTCGTCGTACGGCGTGTCCTCATGCCGGATCGAGGCGATCACCGCGAGCCGGACCGCGTTCTCGTCGAGCGCGCGGCCGGCCGCGGTCCGCCCGACGCGGCCGCTGCCCCGGGTCCCGGCGTGCTCGGCGATGGAGCGCGCCCGGTCCTCCGGGCAGCCGGGGAACGACCGGACGATCGCCGCGGCCATCGCGGACTGGAACTCGACGTCCTGCGCCGCGCGCCGTTCGGCGTCGCGCTCACGCCGTCTCGACCGGACCTCTTCGTCGGCGAAGCACTGGGTCTCAGCGGCTTCCAGCGCGGCCTGCTCGATCAGGATCCCTTGGCGCTCATAGCGTTTACGGCGCTTGTTAAACCGCATCACGAGCGCGGAGAGTGTGCTCTCCTTCTTAGCGCGTCTCGACAGCGCCGCGTTGCCCGCGGGCAGGTACAGCAGATGGTCGAAGTCCGCGCAGGTCAGGCAGAGCGGCTTGCCGTCCTCCATGTACACGAACTCGCCCTCGGCGCTCGGCATCCGGCAGCTCGCGCACGTCCACGCGTTCAGCGGTGCGATGACCACGAGATCGGGCGCCTTGTTCTGCCGGGCTTCGAGCTGCTCGCGCCGTTTCTCGGTCAGATCCGGCGAAAGCCAGTGCCGCTGGAAGGCGCGCTCGATCGCTTCCTCGGCGGAGGCCGTGAAGCGCAGCTGGTGATGATCGCGCGTCGCCGCGAGATAGGCGGTGTCACTGGGTCGTAAGCCCTGCTGCCGCGCCCATTCGGTCAAGTGCTCCAACGCTTCGGCGAGCTTGGGCGTGTCGACGGCGATCGCCGAGTCGAGGTGGCGGAGCCTGCCCTGGCGCCATTCCTCGACCCGCGCGGACTTGAGCCAGCCGAGTGAGCAGACCACGGTCACGGGTGCGACGAACTTGTTGCGCGCCAAGCATTCCTCGGCCGCGGTCACGACACGGGTGCGCAGCTTGCTCATTCGTGCCAGCCGCTCAGTTCGACCCCCTTGCCGACGGTGACCCGGAACGCCAGCGTCACCTCACCGGTCGCGCCGGGCGCGAGCGTGAGCTGCCAGGTGAGCTCACCGAGCTCGGTCGACTCCACCGGCTCCGGCGCCGTGCGGACGTCGCGGACCTCGATCGCGTCGTCGCGCGAGACCGGGACCTGGTCCAGCACGGTGATCTTCGCTTCGCGCGGGCTGTGGTTGGCGATGGTCGTGCGGTACTCGGCCTCGCGCCGTTTCGTGCCGGACAGCGTCGCCTTGCTCGCGCTGCGGCGCACGAGCTTGCGCTCGACACGCACCCGGTCGTCGACGCCGAGCGCCAGCTCGACCTCCTCGCCGGGCGCCCACGGGTCGAGCCAGGTGGTCCCGACGAATTCCGCGTCGTGGAAGATCGAGGCGTTGCCGGGCCGCAGGGTGTGCTCCGAGGTGTTGACGACGACCGCGCGCAGGTACGCCTCCTCCGCGCGCACCGGCGCGGTCACGTAGTCGAGCTTCGACTCGGGCTGGAGCACGGCGACCGTGGTCCGGTGCGCCGAGCCGTCCGACGGCACCGCGACCGGGCGCGACGGGCGGTACGTCGCCGCGGCCACGCCCTGTTCGACCGTCGCGGCGCTGTAGGCCATGTCCGCCGCCTTCTCCATCCGCGCGCCCCCTGGCGCGGCGCCGCCGAAGCCCCGCATCGGCGCGGCCGCGGCGGGCATCGGCACGATCGGCTGCACGCGGTCGAGGAACCACGGGTCGAGCTCGGGCACCGAGACCGTCGCGGCGGGGCGCGCGGTGGACAGCGCGAGGTCGCACTCCGGCCAGTCCTCGCCGGTGTTCTGGCTGATCAGGCCATGCCAGGTGAGCGTGACCTCGTCGCCGCGCACCCGGACGTCGTAGGTCGACTCCCAGCTGGCGCCATAGACCACATAGGACAGTTCGAGGGTGATCTCGCCTGCCGCCTCGGACGGCTCCAGCTCGACGGTGACCCGGGTGCTGTCGGGCGTTCCGCTTTGGCGTGCCTGCATTTCCCGGTCGAGCGCGGCCATCGCGTCGTCGAGCTCGGCGTGCTTCACCGCGAGCTCCCGGCGGCGCTGCAGGACGTCGCCGAGCTGCTCGGCGATCGCGTCGCCGACCCCGGCGACCCGCTCCGGCCCCGCCTTGCCGGTGGCGAGCGCCTTCGCGAAGGCGATGCCGCTGCGCCGGTTCAGCGTGGTGAGCAGGTCGGCACGCGACTGCTCGACGGCTTCCGCGTCGGCCAGCTCGTCGAGGTCGGCCTGGAGTTCCTTGCGCCGGTCCAGCAGCTCGCGGATCGCGTCCTGGATCGGCTCGGCGTGGCGCTCTGTCGACACGTCGACACCCACGATCGACGCCGGGCCGGTGCCGTTGACGCGCACCGACTCGGGGGCGAGGCCCTGGGGCAGCCCGGTGAACACGAACCGGTCGTCGAGCGCGGCCGTCGCCCGGCGGGTGATCCTGGCCTGCTGCGGATAGACGGTGACGGCGGTGATCGGGGCTTCCAGCTCGGTCGGCATGGCGCCGACCTTAGTAGGTTGACAGTGCACGGGTGCCCGGGAAGGGTCGGGCGAGGTGTCATCCGGCCTGATTTGTCTTGGGGGTTCTGTGAGAACCGTGTCCGTCCTTCTCGCCGCCGCGGTGGCATGGCCACTGATTTCCGTTGCCGCGCAAGCGGATCCGCCGCCCGCCCCGGTGTTCCAGGACGGCCAGGCGCAGCCGGTGTTCTCCGCCACCGACGTCGTCCGTGACGACGTGTGGGTGACCGCGCCGGTCGACAGCGACCACGACGGCAAGGACGACCTCGTGCACACCGAGGTGGTGCGCCCCAAGGCCACCCTGCAGGGCATGAAGGTCCCGGTCGTCTACCAGGCGAGCCCGTACTACGCGGGCGGCAACGACGTCGCCAACCACAACGTCGACGTCGAGCTCTACGAGCCGGGACGCCCGCACGGCCCGGCCGGCCCGCGCGTCAAGGCCAACGGCGTCGGCCCCGCGGCCATCACCTGGCGCTACGAGCAGTACTTCGTCTCGCGCGGTTTCGCCGTGGTCTACGGCGAATCGCTCGGCAGCGGCAAGTCCACCGGCTGCCCGACCACCGGCGACGTCAACGAGACCATCGGCGCGAAGGCCGTCGTCGACTGGCTGGGCGGCCGCGCCACCGCGCGGGACGCGACCGGCAAGCCCGCCAAGGCCGACTGGAGCACCGGCAAGACCGGCATGATGGGCGTGTCCTACAACGGCACCCTGCCCAACGCGGTCGCCAGCACCGGCGTCCGAGGCCTGGAGACCATCGTCCCGATCGCCGCGATCTCCAGCTGGTACGACTACTACCGCAACGACGGCGCGACCGTCGCGGCCGGCGGGTACCAGGGCGAGGACGCCGACGTGCTCGCGGAGTACGTCTACACCCGCGCCGACCGGGCGATCTGCCGCCCGGTCATCGACCAGCTCGCGAAGGACCAGGACCGGATCACCGGCGACTACAGCCGTTTCTGGGACGTCCGCAACTACCGCAACGACGTGTCGAAGGTTCGCGCCTCGGTGCTCGTCGTGCACGGCCTCAACGACTGGAACGTCAAGACCAGCCAGGCCGCCGAGTGGTACGAGCTGCTCAAGCGGGCCGGCGTCGAGCACAAGATCTGGCTGCACCAGTCCGGCCACGCCGACCCGTACAACCTCCGCCGCGACGCCTGGCTCGTCACGCTGAACAAGTGGATGTCGCATTACCTCTACGGCGTCCAGAACGGCATCCAGAACGAGCCGAAGGCGACCGTCCAGCGCGAGGACCTGTCGTGGACCGACGAGGCCGAATGGCCCGCGCCGGGCACCTCGGACGTGCGCGTCTACCCGTGGTCGGGCGGTCCGTCGAAGGGCACCATCGACACCCGCAACCCGATGCCGGGCAAGCCGGTCGTCGAGAAGCTGGCCGACGACTCGAGCAAGACCGTCGAGCAGCTGATCGACCTGCCCAGCTCCGGCAACCGCCTGCTGTACTCGACGACCGCGGCCAAGCAGGCCGTGCGCCTGTCCGGCACCGCGAAGGTCGACCTGGCGATCGCGTTCGACCGCCCGGCGGCCAACGTGACGGCGGTGCTGGTCGACCGGGGTCCCGACGGCAGGTCCCACGTGATCAGCCGGGGCTGGACCGACCCGCAGAACTACACCGACCCGGCGGTCACCTTGCCGATCCGGCCGGGCACCACGTACCACGTCGAGGTCGGCCTGATCGCCAAGGACTACGTGCTCGCGGCCGGCCACAAGCTGGAGTTCGCGCTGCTGTCGAGCGACCACGACTACACGCTGCGGCCGAAGCCGGGCGCTGGTCTCGCGCTCGACCTGGGGCGGACCTCGATCACGCTCCCGGTCACCGGCGGCAAGGCAGCCCTGCGCGCGGCCTTCTGACGTGCTCGTGAGTGTTGCGACCGGTTCTAACCGGCCGCAACACTCACGACCCCCGTTGCTTGGGCCAGGGGAAGCCGGGTCGTATGAAGGGAGCCTTCATCACGCCCGGGTTGTATGAAGGCTCCCTCCATACAACCCGACCTGGATGAAGGCTCCCTTCATCACGCATAGGTGGATGAAGGCTCCCCTCATACGGGCCGGGCTGTATGAGGGCTCCCTTCATCACGCATAGGTGTATGAGGGCTCCCTTCATACAGATCGAGCATGGCCAAGGGAGCCCGCGCGGAAGGTCTGGCCAGACGCTAGGCGATGGCTAGTCCGCAGGTCAGGGGTCGTGAGTGCTGCGGCCGGTTCTAACCGGCCGGAACACTCACGACCCCTAGCCCACAAGACAAGCAGCTTGACTGAGGTGGATTTGCGGCGTTGAACGACGCATTTCCCCCTCAGCCTCTTCGCCCGGCCGGGCAAACGAGCTGACCAACCGCACCTAACGGACGAATCCGGCCGCCAGCACCACGTTCGGCCCCGGAGACGCACTCTCGACTTTCCTCGCCGCCAACGTCCAGCTGCCGGGTGGTCGATCCTTCACGAACACGACGGTTTGTACGGAAAATGTAGCCGTGGGCGTTGTGCTGGTGGCCGTTCAGCCACCCCGCTCAGGGAGGTATCAGCCCATGTCCAGGTTGCGTCGTCTCGCGGTGCTCGCCACGGCCGCGATCATGCCCGCGCTCGGCCTCACTCTCGCTTCGACCACCGCGGCCAGTGCCGCGCCGAACTTCCAGGTCCCGTTCAAATGCGGGGTCACCGTCACCGCGGCGACCTTCTCGGGGCACAACCCCGCCAACTCGGTCGACTTCCAGAAGAGCGGGATCACCGGGATGCCGGTGCTCGTCGCCGCGCCGGGCACGGTGACCAGGGTCGAGAACCTGGGCAGCGCGAGCTACGGCCGGTGGATCGAGGTCGACCACGGCGGCGGCTGGCGCACCCGGTACGCGCACCTGTCGCGGCAGGACGTCTCGGTCGGGCAGTCGCTGGGCGCGGCCAAGCAGATCGGCCTCGCGGGCGGCACCGGCAACGTCAGCGGCCCGCACCTGCACTTCGAAGAGAACCTCAACGGCGTGACCCAGAAGGCCGTGCTGAACGGCGTCGCGGTGCCGTACTACGCCCATAAGGACTTCACCAGCAAGAACGGCTGCGGCGGGAACCCGTACACCGCCGAAGAGGCCTGCGGTGACGGTTTCTCGGTGATCGACCAGCAGAACGTCGGCACCTCCGGCACCACCTACCTGCTCTACAACGCCTCGACCAAGCAGAACTGCGTGACCACGCTGAAGTCCGTCTCGCTCGGCACCGCCAGCCCGGTCTCGGCGTTCCTGGAGGTCCAGGGCTCCGCGCGGGTCACCGACAGCGGCAACTTCACCTACTACGCGGGACCGGTGAAGAAGGTGGCGGGCTCGACCTGCGTCAAGTGGGGCGGATCGGTCGGCTCGTCGAGCTACGAGAGCCCGTTCGAGCACTGCGGCTAGCGAACCCGCCAGCCTAGCTCACCCCACCGACAGAAAATCGACTTCAAGATCATCCCCGCCCCAGTTGTCCCCACCCACCCCCGTTGTCCACAGATTCGCCACGCCTCCACCACGCGCCCCATCCCCGGCGCAGGGTGGAGGCATGGTCACCTCAGCGATCCCCCATCCCACCCGTCCCGTCATCAGGCTCAAGGACCCGGGCACCATGCTCGCGGCGCTGCCGTACCTGCTCGGCTTCCGCCCCGAGGACTCGGTGATCCTCATCGGCCACCGGGCGCCGCGTCCCGAACGCGTCGGCCTGGTGCTCAGAGCCGACCTGCCGCCACCCGAACACCACGCCGACCAGGCGGCGCAGCTCGCCGCCACGCTCGCGTCCTCAGGCGACGCGGGCGCCACGATCATCGTGGTCGGAAGTCATCCGGCCGTGCCGCCCGGTGCCGGGCCGCCGCATGCCGAACTCGCCGAGATGCTGCGGGACGAGCTCTTCGCGGCCGGGCTGGCGGTGTTCCACGCGTTGTGGGTGTCCGACATCAGCTCCGGCGCCCCCTGGCAGTGCTACGCCGACGCGGACTGCGGAGGCTTGCTGCCCGAGATCGAGTCCACGGTGGCGGCCGCGACCGTCACCGCGAGCGGCAAGGTCACCCACCGCAGCCGTGCCGCGCTGCGACGGCTGCTCGACCCGCCCGACCTGGCCGCGATCGAGCGAAGACGGGCGCTGCTGGCCGAGCCGCCCGAGTACGAGGACCTCACCGCCGACCCCACCGAACGGGGCTGCGCGGTGGTCAGGGCCGGGCTGTTGCTGGCGGACCAGCGCGACCTGTGCCTGGACGATCCCCAGGTCGTCAGCCTCGCGAGGGCGCTGGCGGACCCGAACGTGCGCGACGCCTGCCTCACCACGGCGGTCTCGCCGGGCAGCCGGACCGCCAAGGCGGCGGAACGGCTGTGGCTGGCGCTGGTGCAGGCACTGCCTTCGCCCGACTTCGTGGACGCGGCCTGTCTGCTGGCCTACGCGGCGTACGTGCGCGGTGACGGCGCCTTCGCGAGGATGGCGGTCGAGCGGGTCCGCGCGACCGTGCGGGGCTGCGGCTTGGCCGACCTCATGCAGATCGCGCTCGACCACGCGTACCCACCGGACCAGATGGCCCTGCTCGGCAGGCTCGACGGGTTTCCCGACCTGAGCCTGCCGGAGGACGAGCCCTAGCTCTTCGCGGCCCGCCGCGCCTGGGCGAACTCCCAGGCGTCGCGGGCGATGCCGATCAGGTCGGTGCGCTCGGGCTTCCAGCCGAGCTCCTCGCGGGCCTTGTCACTCGCCGCGACGAGCACGGCCGGGTCGCCGGCACGGCGCGGGGCGACCTCGGCCGGGATGTCGAGGCCGGTGGCCTCGCGGCAGGCGTCGATCACCTGGCGGACCGAGAAACCGGTGCCGTTGCCGAGGTTGTAGATCCGGTGCTCGCCCTCGGCCGCGTGCTTCAGCGCGAGCAGGTGCGCGTCGGCGAGGTCGACCACGTGGATGTAGTCGCGCACGGCGGTGCCGTCGTCGGTGGGGTAGTCCTCGCCGAAGATCGAGATGTGCGGCCGCTCGCCCGTGGCGGCCTGGAAGACCAGCGGGATGAGGTGCGTCTCGGTGGTGTGGCGCTCGCCGTACGAGCCGTAGGCGCCGGCGACGTTGAAGTACCGCAGGCTCACGGCCGCGAGGCCGTGCGCCCTGGCATAGGAGGTGATCGCGTGATCGATGGCGAGTTTGCTGGCGCCATAGGTGTTCGTCGGGTCGGTGGGCGCGGTCTCCGCGATGGGAGACTCCTTCGGCTCGCCATAGGTGGCCGCAGTCGAAGAGAAGACCAGCCGCGGGGTGCCGTGCTTGCGCATCGCGTCGAGCAGGCGGATGGAGGTGAGCACGTTGCCGTGCCAGTACTTCGCCGGGTCCGACATGGACTCACCGACGAGCGACTTCGCCGCGAAGTGCAGCACGCCGTCGAATCCTTCGCCCAGCAGGGTTTCCGCCGTCTCCGCGGCGTCACCCTCGATGAACCGGGCCCGCGGGTGCACGGCGTCGCCATGCCCGGTGGACAGGTCGTCCACGACGGTGACCTCGTGCCCGGCCTCGATCAACCGGGCGGTGCAGACGCTGCCGATATAACCGGCTCCGCCCGTCACGATCAGTTTCAGGGCCTTGCTCTGGTCGGTCACATTCGGGCCTTTCTCATCCAGGGTGCGCGAGTGGGCCATAGTCTCCCCTCACTGCGACGCCCGGCGACGCACGGGGGTTGCTTGGCCGCTGCCTGAACGTCCACGAGGCCAAGGTCGGTGAAGGCCTCCGAGCGCCGCTTTCCGCTCCTCGCGACCTCCGGGAGCACGGCGACCAGCCTGACGGTGTGGTCTTGGGGCGTCATCGGCCGCTGTGCCAGGCAGGGCGACGTGAACGCCTCGTTCGCAACGTTCAACGTTGCGAACGAGGCGTTCACAACGTCCAGCCGGCGGACCCCGCCCGATTTAGTGTCCACAAAGGACCCTGAACGGGAGAGTTGGTCCATTATGTCGCGTTTAGGTGGTTTTGTGGGACCAGGGGAGGTGACGAACGGGGCTTATGTCACGCTGAGCGTTACGTAAGTGGCTTTTGTGCGCTCGCCCGGGTGAGGGAGGCCCTCACCCGGCCAACGCCGGCCCGCACGGCCCTAGGTGGCCGAATCCCTTCCGGCGCCGCGCGAAGGGACGGCCACGAACGCGCGCGGCTTCCGGTACCCGGCGGCCTCGAAAGCGCTGACGCAGGCGGCTTCCACACTGTCCACATCGGACTCGCGGACCAGTGCGATCGCCGAGCCGCCGAAACCGCCGCCGATCATGCGCGCGCCCAGCGCGCCCGCCTTCCTGGCCGAGTCGACGGCGAGGTCGAGTTCGGGGCAGGAGACGCGGTAGTCGTCGCGCAGGCTCTCGTGGGAGGCGTCGATCAGCGGGCCGACGTCGGCGAGGCGGTCGGCGCGGAGCAGCTCGACCACGTCGAGCACGCGCTGGTTCTCGGTGACCACGTGCCGGGTGAGCGGGACGAGGTCGGCGGGCAATTTGTCCAAAGCGGACGCAAGGCCGTCGGGCGTGATGTCGCGCAGTGCCTTCACGCCGAGCCGCTCGGAGGCCAGCTCGGTGCCGCGGCGGCGTTCACCGTAGGCGCCGTCGTTGAGCGAGTGCTTGGTGCGCGTGTCGATCACGAGCACCGCCAGCCCGGCGGCCGCGGCGTCGAAGGGGACCTGCTCGCTCTCGCCGGAACGCACGTCGTGGAAGAGCACGTGCGCTTCGGTGCAGCACAGGGAAGCGGTCTGGTCGAGCAAGCCGGTGGGCGCGCCGACGAAGTCGTTCTCGGAGCGCTGGACCCAGCGGGCGACCTGATGACGGGTCGGCGTGCCGGGCGCGGCGTCGTCGAGTTCGACGCCGGACAGGCCCAGCAAGGCCAGCGCGACGGCGCATTCGAGCGCGTGCGAAGACGAAAGCCCGGCGCCGGACGGGACATCACCCGCGATCACCAGGTCGGCGCCGCGGTCGAACCCCTCGTCCCGCAGCACCCAGGCGACCCCGGCCGGGTACGCGGCCCACCCGTCGATCCGGCCGGGCTCGAGATCCGGGATCTCGAGTGGCCCGGTTTCCTGGATCTTGCCGTCGGAGCCGAGCGTCGCGACCGTCAGCACCTGGTCGTCGCGCCGCGAAGCGGCCGCCGCCAGGCGATGGGGGAGCGCGAAGGGCAGGACGAAGCCGTCGTTGTAGTCGGTGTGCTCGCCGATCAGGTTGACGCGCCCTGGTGCCGACCACACGCCCTCGGGCGCGCGGCCGTGCACCGAGCGGAACGTCGCCGCGGCCTCGGTGGCCGGGCTCACCTGGCCTGCGCCAGCACGGCGTGCAGGACCGAGGTGGCCACCGCGACCGTGTTGTTCTCGCCGGAGATCTCGATGGTCGAGCCGGTGCCGTTCGCCTTGGCGACCGTCACGGTGCGGCCGGGCACGAGGCCGACCGACTTGAGCTCGGTCATCAGCGCCTCGTCGAGCTGGAGGTGCTCGGCGATCCGCCGGATCTCCACGTCGCCGCCGCCCGCGCGGGCGAACTCGTCGAGCCGGACCAGGTCCGCTTCGGCCGGGGGAGCGGGCTCGCCGCCCTCACCGAGCTTGTCGAGACCGGGAATCGGGTTGCCATAGGGAGAGGTGGTGGGGTGATCGAGCAGCTTCACGAGCTTGCGCTCGACGGCCTCGCTCATCACGTGCTCCCAGCGGCACGCCTCGGTGTGCACGTGCTCCCACTCCAGGCCGATCACGTCGACCAGCAGGCGCTCGGCGAGCCGGTGCTTGCGCATCACGGCGATGGCCAGCTCGCGGCCGTGGTCGGTGAGCTGGAGGTGCCGGTCGTCGGCGACGATCACCAGGCCGTCGCGCTCCATCCGGGCGACCGTCTGGCTCACGGTGGGTCCGCTCTGCTGCAGGCGTTCCGCGATACGGGCGCGCAGCGGGACGACACCCTCTTCTTCGAGCTCGTAGATGGTACGCAAGTACATCTCTGTGGTGTCGATGAGATCGTTCACGCTGTCCCCTTCGTCCGCGTTGCTTATCGTAGTCGCTTCGACCCAGCGCAGCGGCAGCCATGGGGTTAACAAGCTCCGGGGCGGAAAAAGTCCGCACTACCTGGCCCCTTGACGGCCGGTGGGGAGAAGATGGCCACATGCTTCCCTTGATCACCACAACGGCACTCTCCGTGATGCTCGACGGTCCCGAGGACGGCAGGCCCGTCCTGCTCGACGTGCGCTGGCGCCTCGGCGGACCTCCCGGTATCGAGGCGTATCAGGCCGGTCACCTGCCGCGAGCCGTCTACGTCGATCTCGACACCGCGCTGGCGAGCGAGCCGGGCGAAGGCGGACGGCATCCGCTGCCCGAACCCGCGCAACTGCAAGCGCATCTGCGCGCGGCGGGTGTCCACGAAGGTCACCCGGTCGTGGTGTACGACGACGCCGACGGGTCGATCGCGGCCCGCGCCTGGTGGCTGCTGCGGTGGGCGGGGCACACGGAAGTGGCCGTGCTGGACGGTGGATTCGCGGCTTGGCAGGCCGAAGGAAAGCCGGTCACCACCGAGGTTCCGGTTCCGGTGCCCGGTGACATCGAGGTCCGGCCGGGGCAGATGCCCGTGCTCGACGCGGACGAAGCGGCCGAGCTGGCGCGCAAGGGTGTTCTGCTCGACGCGCGGGCGCGCCCGCGGTACGCCGGTGAGGTCGAGCCGATCGACCCGGCGGCGGGGCACATCCCGGGCGCGCTGAACGCTCCCTTCAGCGCGCACGCGGCGGAAGACGGGCGCTGGCGCACGGCGGAGGAGCTCAAGGCGCATTTCGCCGAACTGGATGTCACCGAAGCCGGAAACGTCGGCGCCTACTGCGGATCGGGCGTCACCGCGAGCTCGGTCGTGCTGGCCTTGGAGGTCGCCGGGCACCCCGGCACCGCGCTCTACACCGGTTCCTGGTCGCACTGGTCGCGTGACCCGAGCCGCCCGGTCGCGACCGGAGACGCACCCGGCTGACCGGCGCGGCGCGCCGCCGGGCGCACTAAGGTGCGAAGCATGCGGGCACCGGCGGTCGTGTGGGACTCCTCTCTGCTGGGTTACGACCTGGGTGGTGAGCACCCGTTCAATCCCGTCCGGCTGGAGCTGACCATCCGGCTGGCGACCGAACTCGGGGTGCTCGACGGGGTCCCGCTGCTGGTGCCCGATCCCGCCTCCGACGACGAGCTGCGCCGGATTCACACCGACGAGTACCTCTCGGCCGTGAAGCAGGCGCCGCTCGCCGGCTGGGACGTCGGCCACGGGCTGGGCACCGAGGACAACCCGGTGTTCAGCGACATGCACGAATCGTCCGCGCTCGTGGTCGGCTCGACCCTGCTCGCCGCGCGCAAGATCGCCGAGGGGGAGGCCACCCGCGCGGTCAACATCGCGGGCGGCCTGCACCACGCTATGAAGAACAACGCGTCCGGTTTCTGCGTGTACAACGACTGCTCGGTCGCGATCTCGTGGCTGCTGGACAACGGGTTCGACCGGGTGGCCTATGTGGACACCGACGTGCACCACGGCGACGGCGTGCAGACGGCGTTCTACGACGATCCGCGGGTGCTCACCATCTCGCTGCACCAGCACCCGTTCACACTGTGGCCGGGCACCGGCTACTCCGGCGAGACCGGCGACGGCGCGGCCGAGGGCACCTCGGTCAACATCCCGCTCCCGCCGCGTACCAAGGACGCGGGCTGGCTGCGCGCGTTCAGCGCGGTCGTGCCTTCGCTGCTGGCCGGATTCCAGCCGCAGATCCTGGTCACCCAATGCGGTGTCGACTCCCACGACGAGGACCCGCTCGCCGACCTCGCGCTGTCCGTCGACGGCCACCGCGCGATCTACCGCCTGCTGCGCGAGCTCGCCGACACGCACGCGGGCGGCAAATGGCTGGCCGTCGGCGGTGGCGGCTACCAGCTGATCCGGGTGGTGCCCCGGTCGTGGACGCATCTGCTCGCCACCGTGCTCGACCGTGACGTGGCGCCCGAAATCCTGCTTCCGCCGGACTGGGTGGGTACCGTGAAAAGAGCAGCGCCCCAAGCCGAGATCCCGGCGGCGATGACCGACGGCGCCGACACCACGTTCAAGGCGTGGGGCGACGGCGAGGACGACCCGGTCGACATCGCGATCCGGGACACCCGCCGTGCCGTGTTCCCGTCGCACGGCTTGGATCCCGACGATCCGAGGGACTGACCGATGAGACCGATCCGATGAGCGCGGGCCAGCGGCGCGACCCGTTCGACTACCCGCGGCACTGGGAGGCCGACGTCGTGCTGAGCGACGGCGGCACCGTCCACTTGCGACCGGTGATCCCCGACGACGCGGACGGTCTCGTCGCGCTGCACGGCAGGCTCTCCGAGCGCAGCCGGTACTTCCGGTACTTCGGCGCCTATCCGCGCATCCCGCAGCGCGACCTCGAACGCTTCTCGGTCGTCGACCACCACGACCGGGTCGCCTTCGTCGCGCTGCTGGGTGACGAGATCATCGCGGTCGGCCGGTACGAACGCCTCGACGACGGCCCGTCGGCCGAAGTCGCCTTCGTGGTCGACGACGCGCACCAGGGCCGCGGCCTCGGTTCGATCCTGCTGGAGCACCTCGCGGCGGCGGCCGCCGAATGCGGGCTCAGCCGGTTCGTCGCCGAGGTGCTCGCCGAGAACTCGCCGATGGTCCGCGTCTTCCGCGACGCCGGTTACCAGGTCAGCCGCGAGATCGAGGAAGGCGTGCTGCACCTCGAATTCGACATCGACCCGACCGAGGAGTCGCTCGCCGTCGCCCGGTCCCGCGAGCAGGCCGCCGAGGCGCGCAGCGTCTACAACCTGCTGCACCCGCGCTCGGTCGCGGTCATCGGCGCCTCGGCCGATCCGACCAAGATCGGCTACGTGGCATTGACGAACCTGCTCGCCGCCGACTTCGCGGGCACCGTCTACCCGGTCAACCCCGAGCACCGCTCGGTGCGCGGCGTGCGCGCCTATCCGTCCGTCGTGGACATCCCTGACCAGGTCGACCTCGCGGTCGTCGCGGTGCGGGCCGAGGTCGTCGAGTCCGTTTTGGACGGTGCGCTCGCCAAGGGCGTCAAGACCTTGCTCATCGTCTCCGGCGGGTTCGCCGAAGCCGGGCCGCTCGGCCTGCACGCCGAACTCCGCCTCGTCGGCGAGGCGAGGGCGCACGGCATGCGCGTGGTCGGCCCGAACGCGCTCGGCGTGCTCAACACCGACGCCGGCGTCCGTCTCAACGCGACACTCGCCCCGCGCCTGCCCGCGCGCGGGCGCACCGGGTTCTTCTGCCAGTCCGGCGCGCTCGGCACCGCGATCCTCGCCGACGCCGAAGCGCGTGGCCTCGGCCTTTCGACGTTCGTCTCGGCCGGTAACCGCGCCGACGTCTCCGGCAACGACCTGCTGCAGTACTGGGAAACCGACCCCAACACCGACCTGGTGCTGCTCTACCTGGAGTCGTTCGGCAACCCGCGCAAGTTCGCCCGCCTCGCCAGGCGGCTCGCCCGCACCAAGCCGATCGTGGCGGTGAAATCCGGCCGCCACGCCATCCGCCCGCAGCTCGCCGCGACCTCGATCGAGGTCGACGAGGCCAGCGTGCAGGCGCTGTTCGAGCAGACCGGCGTCGTTCGCGTCGACACGCTCGCCCAGCTCTTCGACACCGCGCTCGTCTTCGCGCACCAGCCGCTCCCGGCCGGGCCGCGCGTCGGCATCGTCGGCAACTCCAGCGCCATCGGCCTGCTCGCCGCCGACACGGCCCGCGCGCAGGGACTCAAGCTCGCCTTCGACCCGGTCGACGTCGGCCCGCAGGCCGGTCCGGAGGAGTTCGCCGCCGCCGTCCGCGAGGCGCTGAACTCACCGGAGACGGACGCGCTGGTCGTGGTCTTCGTGCCGCCGCTCGCCATCCCCGGCACCGCGTTCGCCCGCGCGCTGCGTGAGGCGGTCGTCGAACTGGCCGGGCACAAGCCGATCGTGTCCACGTTCCTGGCCGCCGAAGGTGTCCCGGCCGAATTGGCCGTCCTGTCGGAAGACGGTTCGCCCACCCGCGGTTCGGTGCCCTCGTATCCCAGCCCCGAGCGCGCGGTGAACGCGCTCGCCCGCGTCGTCCGCTACGCCGCGTGGCGCCAGCGCCCGCAGGGCAGTCTCATCCGCCCGGCAGGCCTGCACATCGAGAAGGCGCAGGACATCGTCCGCGAAATCCTCGCCGCGGAGGACGGCAAGACCACCCTGCTGAGTGACGAGGACGTGGTGCGCCTGCTCGGCTGCTACGGCGTCGACGTCGTCCCGTTCAGCGTGGTGTCCACTGAGGACGAGGCCGTTTCGGTGGCGGCCGGGCTCGGCTACCCGGTCACCCTCAAGGCCGTCGACGAACGCCTGCGCGGCCGCCCCGACCTCGCGGGTGTCCGCCTGGACCTGGGGTCGGAGGACGCCGTCCGCACCAGCTACCGCGACCTCGTCGAGGTCTCCGGCGAAGAGGACGTCTACGTCCAGCGCATGGCGCCGAAGGGCATCTCGTGCGTGATCGGCCTGCAGGACGACCCGTCCTTCGGCACGCTGGTCTCGTTCGGCCTGTCCGGGCTGGTCAGCACCCTGCTCGGGGACCGCGCGTACCGGGCGGTCCCGGTGACGGACATGGACGCCGCCACCCTCGTCCGCGAACCTCGCACCGCGCCGCTGCTCACCGGCTACCGCGGCGACGAGCCCGCCGACCTGGCCGCGCTGCAGGACCTGGTGCTGCGGGTGGCCGCGCTGGCCGAGGACAACCCCGAGATCCGCTCGCTCACCCTCGACCCGATCCTCGCCTCGCCGGACGGCGCGTTCGTCGCCAACGCCCGCGCGGTGCTCGGCCCGCCGCCGTCCCGCCCGGACACCGGCCCGCGCAGGCTCCGCCCGATCACGGCGCCGGACTGAGACCACGAAAACGGGTGCGCCCCCACGAGGGGAGCGCACCCGTTTCGGTCAAGCGAAAATCAGATGGCAGTCACGCCGGTGGCCTGCGGGCCCTTCTGGCCCTGACCCACCTCGAACTGCACACGCTGGTTCTCCTCGAGGCTCTTGAAGCCCGAGCCCTGGATCTCCGAGTAGTGCACGAAGACGTCGGCGCCGCCGTCGTCAGGCGCGATGAACCCGAAGCCCTTTTCGGAGTTGAACCACTTCACGACACCCTGTGCCATCTTTACTTCTCCTAGATCAACTGCGGAATAGCGGGAGGTCGCTGTCCCGAACGAGAACTACTCCACAGCTGGGAGAATCACACGCCCGCAACCGGCTTCGCGAGCGTGGAGCACACGAACACAAAACTCAGACGACCGAGGTAAGTCCAGCACACCCGAAGATCGGGCGCAACCACGACTCACCGCTGCGCGGAAATATAGCGTGCCAGTTTCGCCGCCAGCCCGGCGCGGTCCCCGGTGACCGCGAACCGCGGCCTGGCCTGCCCGCGACCGTCCCCGCCGAGTACCTCCGCGACGAAGCGGGCCACCCGCGCGGGCTCCGGGACGAGGTCCTCGCCGCCGAAATACGCTGCCCGATCGGGCTCGGCTTCGACGGCCACGGCCCAGCCGTGCCGTTCGCTCCAGATCAGCATCAGGTCCCGGTCCGGCCGGTCCGCGCGCCGGGTGCTGAGCCCGACGTAGGCCGTCGCCGTGTCGCTGACCTCGAACGTGACGGCCTCGCGGGCCACGCCGAGTGCCGACGCGACCTCGCTGACGTAGCCGGCGAGTCCGCTGGCCACGGTCTGCGCGTCCATGACGGGTCCTAGGCCTCCAAGCCCAGCATCGCCAGTAGCCGGACGCGGTCGTCACCGTCCGTCGCGTTCTTCGTCACACGGAGGGCCGCCCGGCTCCGCATCACGTCCTCGTGGTCGCGTGCGGCGATCCGCGCCTTGGCGAAGTGGCCTTGCTCGTGCGTCCTGGACGTTGGCTCTGACCGGGTCATGTGATCCCTTCGAAGGCGCTGATGAGCTCTGATGACGCTACAGCACCCGTCCCCGCCCGCCCCTTACGTAACGAAGGTCACGCTTTTCACGGCTGGGCGGCGAGCAGTGAGCCGAGCGCGCGGAGGTGCGTGATCGCGGTCCCGAACGTGAACTCGAGGCGTTTCGCGGCGGCGAAGTAGCGGTGGAGCGGGTGGTCGACGTCGATGCCGACCCCGCCGTGGACGTGGACCGCGGAGTGGGCGACGCGGTGCCCGGCCTCGGCGGCCCAGAATTTCGCGGTCGCGACCTTCTCGGCGGCGCCGGGGCCGCCGTCGAGCACCTGCCAGGCCGCCTGCCAGAGCGTGAGCCGCACGGCGTCGACGTCCATGTAGGCCTCGGCGAGGCGCTGCCGGACCGCTTGGAATGACCCGATCGGGTGGCCGAACTGCTCCCGTTCGCGGGCGTACGCGGCCGTGAGCTCCAGCGCGCGCTCCAGGACGCCCAGTTGCTGCGCGCAGACGCCGACCGTGCCACGCAGCCGGACCCACTCGGGCGAGCCGGGCAGCGGCTCGGCCTGGACTTCGTCGAGTTCGAGCAGCGCGGCGTCGGCGTTGTCGATGGTCTGCTGCGTGGAGACGGTGACCCCGGGCGCGGACCGCTCGACCAGGAACAGCCGATCGGAGGCCGCGACGAGGAAGCCGTCCGCGAACGCGCCGAACGGCACGGCCGTCTGCGCGCCCGAGAGCACTGCTCCGTCGGCGGTGAACCCGTCGAGCGCCACGGCCAGCGACTGCTCGCCGCGCAGGACCGGCACGACCCACTTCTCGGTCAACCGGCCGTCGCCCGCTTCGGCCACCGCGGCGGCCGCCATGGTGACGCTGGTCAGGTAGGGCACGGGCGCGACCGCCCTGCCGATCTCGATGAGCACCGAGCATTGCTCCAGCAGGCCGAACCCGCCGCCGCCCGCCGAGGACGGCAGCGCCGCGTCGACGATGCCGGAGCGCGCCAGCGTCGTCCACAGCGCGGCGTCGAACCCGCCGGTGCCGTGCGGCTCCCAGGTGGTCACGCGGTCGGTGAGGATCTTGCGGGTCAGGCCGCCCAGGTCGTTCTGGGCTTCGGTCAAAGTGAAGTCCACTGGAATCCAATCCTTGGCGCGCAGCGCCTCCGTTGAGGGCGGCGGGGGGTCCTTAGCGGGTGACGGGGAGGCCGAGCGCGGTCGCGGCGATGATGTCGCGCTGGACCTCGTTCGTGCCGCCGCCGAAGGTCAGGATCAGCGCGGACCGGTGCAGCCGTTCGATCCGGCCGCGCAGCAGCGCGCCGGGCGAGCCCTCGCGCACGACCGCGCCGGCGCCGAGCACCTCCATCAGCAGCCGGTAGGCCTCGATCGCGAACTCGGTGCCGAACACCTTCGTCGCCGACGCGTCGGCCGGGCCGAGGTCGTCCGTCGACGCGATCTTCCAGTTGCGCAGCTTCAGGTACTCCGCGCCGGCGTGCACCCTGGCGAGATGGGTCTGCACCCATTCCTGGTCGATCACCCGGCCGCCGCTGGGGAGCGTCGCCGAGCGCGCCCAGTCGAGCACCTCGCCGAGCGAGGTCTGGATCGGCGCGGCGGAAGTCAGCGCGACCCGCTCGTGGTTGAGCTGGTTGGTGATCAGCGGCCAGCCCTCGTTCTCGCCCGCGATCCGCGCGTCGACGGGCACGCGCACGTCCGAGTAGTAGGTCGCGCTGGTGCCGGGACCGGCGACCGTGCGGACCTTCGTCCACGAGAAGCCCTCGGCGGTGGTCGGCACGACGAGGATCGACAGGCCCTTGTGCTTACGCGCGTCCGGATCCGTGCGCACGGCGAGCCACACGTAGTCGGCGTACTCGATCAGGCTGGTCCACATCTTCTGGCCGTTGACCACGTACTCGTCACCGTCGCGGACCGCCCGGGTGCGCAGTGACGCCAGGTCGGTGCCCGCGCCAGGCTCCGAGTAGCCGATCGAGAAGTGCAGCTCGCCCGCGGCGATGCGCGGCAGGTAGAACGCCTTCTGTTCTTCGGTGCCGAAACGCATGATCGTCGGGCCGACGGTGTTGACCGTCAGGAACGGCACCGGCACGCCGGCCGCGGCGGCCTCGTCGGTGAAGATGAGCTGATCGAACAGTGGCCTCGCCTGCCCGCCGTACTCCTCCGGCCAGCCGATCGCGAGCCAGCCGTCGCGGCCGAGATCACGGACGATCTGCTTGTACACCAAGCCATCCCCGTACTCCGCGCGGCCGCTGCCCAGTGCCTCGCGGCGCTCGGGCGTCATCAGCCCGGCGAAGTACGAGCGCAGCTCGTCGCGGAGCTTCTGCTGCTCCGGCGTGTAGTCGATCCGCATCCGTTACCTCCACGCGCCGCCGGTCGTTGTGGTGGGCGTACCGTCACCCGTACTACTGTAGAACCTGTTCTAGTTGTACCAGTACGGCCGGACTGGAGGAAGCGTGGAGATCGGTGTCGATCGCGACCTGTGTGAGGCCAACGCCGTCTGTGTCGGGCTGGCGCCGGAGGTCTTCGACCTGGATGACGACGAGGAGCTGGTCATCGACGCGTCGCACGCCGAAGCAGAAGTAGAACGTGTTTCGGCTGCGGTGCATGCCTGCCCGAAGAATGCGCTGTTCATGCGTGGTTAAGTCGACCTTGCCATGAACAAGAACAGATTCTAGTCTGGGTGCCGGACTGCGAGGAGGCATCCCGGGTGAGAGCGGCCGTACTGAACGCGATCGGCGACGACGAGCTGGAGTTGCGCGACGACGTGACCACCGTCGACCCCGGCCCGCGCGAGGTCCGGATCCGCGTGCGTGCCTCGGGGATCTGCCACAGCGACCTGTCCGCCATGGACGGCACGCTTCCGGCGCTCGCCCCTGGCGTCGTCGGCCACGAAGGCGCGGGCGAGGTGCTCGAAGTCGGCTCGGCGGTGGACCATCTCGCGCCGGGCGATCACGTCACGCTGTCCTTCGTCCCGCCGTGCGGCTCCTGCGCGAGCTGCCTGCGCGGCGAGCCGTACCTCTGCGCGGTCCACGCGATCGCCGCGTTCACCACGCCGCGCTTCCGTGTCGGCACGATGCCGGCTTTCGGCTACGCGGGACTCGGCACGTTCGCCGACGAGGTGGTGCTCCCGGCTTGCGGCGCGGTCAAAATCGACCCGGACGTGCCGTTCGAGACGGCCGCGCTGATCGCCTGCGGGGTGCTGACCGGCGTCGGCGCCGTGCTCAACACGGCCAAGGTGCCGCCGGGCGCGGCGGTCGTGGTCCTCGGCTGCGGCGGTGTCGGCATCTCGGTCATCCAGGGCGCGCGCATCGCGGGTGCCGCCGCGATCGTCGCCGTCGACCCGGTCGAAGCCAAGCACGCGGGCGCGCGCCGGTTCGGCGCGACCCACGTGACCACCCCGGACGGACTCGACGAGATCAAACAGCAGGTCACCGGCTTCGAGGGGTTCGACTACGCCTTCGACGTCGTCGGCCACCCGCCGACGATCCGCGCCGCGTGGGACAGCGTGCGCCGCGGCGGTTCGGTGGTGATCGTCGGTGCGGGCCGCTGCGACGCCATGGTCGAGTTCAACGCGCAGGAACTCTTCTTGCACGACAAGAAGATCCTCGGCTCGTTCTACGGCTCGTCGCAGGTGCACCGCGACACTGGCCGCATGCTGAAGCTCTGGCGCGCCGGGCTGCTCGACCTCGACGGCATGATCTCGCGCCGGATCGGCTTCACCGACATCAACAACGCACTCGGCGTGCTGCGACAAGGCGGCACGGACGTCATACGCCAGGTGGTGACACTCAAGTGAGTCTCGAAGGTAAAGCCGCGATCGTCACCGGGGCCGGTGCCGGACTGGGCCGGGCCGAAGCGCTCGCACTCGCGAAAGCGGGCGCGAGCGTGGTGGTCAACGACCTCGCGGGCGCCGCGGACACGGTCGAAGAGATCGAAGCGGGCGGGGGTAAAGCTCTTGCCATAGCCGGTGACATCTCGAAGCGGCCGACGGCGGACGCCTTGCTCGACGCGGCGGTCGAGCACTTCGGCGGCCTGCACATCGTCGTCAACAACGCGGGCGTGCTGCGCGACCGCATGTTGTTCAGCATGTCCGACGAGGACTGGGACCTCGTGCTCGACGTCCACCTGCGCGGGCATTTCCTGCTGTCGCGCAACGCCGCGAAGTACTGGCGTGACAAGTCCAAAGTGGACGGAGGACCGGTGTACGGCCGCCTGGTCAACACCGCCTCCGAGGCATTCCTCATCGGCTCGCCCGGCCAGCCCAACTATTCGGCCGCCAAGGCGGGCATCGCCGCGCTCACCATCTCCGCGGCCAGGGGACTGGCCAAATACGGCGTCCGCGCCAACGTGATCTGCCCCCGCGCGCGCACCGCGATGACCAAGGACGTCTTCGGCGAAGCGCCCGAAGAAGGCGTCGACCCGTTGTCGGTCGACCACGTCGCCCCGTTCGTCGCTTTCCTCGCCTCGCCGGAAGCAGGCGAGATCAACGGCCAGGTGTTCGTGGTGCACGGCGGCATGGTCTTGCTACTGACCCCGCCGTCGATCGAAAAGCGGTTCGACGCGGGCGCCGACATCGGCGGCTACTTCGCCGGACGTGACCCGAAGCGGATGTTCGCGGCCGACGACGTGCTGGCGGAGTCGACTTGACGAACGGTCACTTCGTCATGTCGACGGCCTTCTCCGAGGGCTGAAACGGTGCTCGTACCACTGACTGAGGAGCTGATGTGATGGGCAGGCTCGACGACAAGGTCGCACTGATCACCGGAGCGGCGGCAGGCCAGGGCGAGGCGGCCGCGCGCGCCTACGTCAAAGAAGGCGCGAAGGTGCTGCTCACCGATGTCAACGACGGCGACGGCAAGCGGGTCGCCGACGAGATCGGCGCGCTGTACCAGCATCTCGACATCGGCTCGGAGGAAGACTGGGCCGCCGCGATCGACCGTGTGCTGACCGAGTACGGCAAGGTCAACGTGCTGGTCAACAACGCGGGCATCCTGCACTTCTCCGAACTCGGCAAGACCTCGCTCGCCGACTACGAGCGGGTCATCAGGATCAACCAGACCGGAACGTTTCTCGGGATGCGTTCGGTCGTTGAACCGATGACGGAGGCCGGTGGCGGCTCCATCATCAACGTGTCCTCTGTGGAGGGACTGGCCGGTATGCCGTACCTCATCGCCTACACCGCGAGCAAGTTCGCGATCCGCGGGATGACCAAGGTGGCGGCGATGGAACTCGGCGCGAAGAACATCCGGGTCAATTCGGTCCACCCCGGGATGATCGAGACGAACATGGTGGCCACCGCGACGGGCGCCGAAGTGGACCTGCGCCGGTTCGCGAAGAAGGTCGCGCTGGGCCGGATGGGTCAACCCGAGGAGATCGCCCAGCTGGTGGTATTCCTCGGCAGTGACGACAGTTCTTACTCCACCGGCGCCGAATTCGTCGCCGATGGCGGCGCCACGGCGACACATGCGCTCAAATTCGGTTAGGAGGCGTTAGGGTAAACGCCGCTAACCGAACTGGCGGAACGACATGCGCAAGACTCGCAACGACGCGGGAAACCTTGGTGGCACGGAGGTTCGATGAGCGAGACCGTCAAGGTCACGGGAACGGCCGCGCTCACCCAGGTCGGGCGGCTGGCCACGCTCTCGTGGGAAGTGCTGCGCGCGATGTTCCGGCGGCCGTTCCAGGTCAGGGAATGGATCGAACAATGCTGGTTCTTCGCCAGCGTCACGATCCTCCCGACGGCCTTGGTGGCGATCCCGTTCGGCGCGGTCATCGCGCTGCAGCTCGGTTCGCTCACCCAGCAGATCGGCGCGCAGTCGTTCACCGGCGCGGCCAGCGCGCTCGCGATCGTGCAGCAGGCCGCGCCGCTGATCACCGCGCTGCTGGTCGCGGGCGCGGGCGGCAGCGCGGTCTGCGCGGACATCGGCGCGCGCAAGATCCGCGAAGAGATCGACGCGATGGAAGTGCTCGGCGTCAACCCGGTCCAGCGGCTGATCGTGCCGAGGGTCTTGGCGGCGATCGTCGTTTCGGTGCTGCTCAACGGCTTGGTCAGCGTCGTCGGCGTGCTCGGCGGGTACTTCTTCAACGTGGTCATGCAGGGCGGCACGCCCGGCGCGTACCTCGCCAGTTTCAATGCGCTCGCGCAGCTGCCCGATCTCTGGATCAGCGAGATCAAGGCGTTGCTGTACGGCTTCGTGGCCGGTGTCGTCGCCGCCTTCCGCGGGCTCAACCCGTCCGGCGGGCCGAAAGGTGTCGGTGACGCGGTCAACCAGGCCGTGGTCATCACGTTCCTGCTGTTGTTCTTGATCAACGTCGTGCTGACCGCGATCTACCTGAAGATCGTGCCCGCGAAGGCGTTGTGATGGCCACCGACCGCACACTGGAGATCATCGCGAGGCCGGGAGCGAGCCTCGAGGGCTTCGGCGAGCAGCTCTCGTTCTACTTCCGCGCGCTCGCGTGGGCGCCCCGGACGATCCGCCGCTACACCAGGGAGACGCTGCGGCTGCTGACCGAGGTCATCTTCGGCACCGGCGGGCTCGCGGTCATCGGCGGCACGCTCGGCGTGATGATCGGGATGACCATGTTCACCGGGCTCATCGTCGGCCTGCAGGGCTACGCCGCGCTGAACCAGCTCGGCACGGCCGCGCTGACCGGGTTCATCTCGGCCTACTTCAACACGCGTGAGGTCGCGCCGCTCTCGGCGGGTCTCGCGCTTTCGGCGACGGTCGGCTGCGGATTCACCGCGCAGCTCGGCGCCATGCGGATCTCCGAGGAGATCGACGCGCTCGAGGTGATGGGCGTGCCGAGCCTGCCGTATCTGGTCACCACACGCGTGCTGGCCGGGGTCGCCGCGGTGATCCCGTTGTACGCGGTCGGCCTGCTGAGTTCGTATCTTGCTTCGCGGCAGATCACCGTGTGGCTGTACGGCCAGTCCGCGGGCACGTACGACCATTACTTCTCGCTGTTCTTACCGCCGGAAGACGTGCTCTGGTCGTTTCTCAAGGTGATGGTGTTCGCGACGATCGTGATCCTGTCCCATTGCTACTACGGCTTCACCGCGAAAGGTGGCCCGGCCGGGGTGGGCATCGCGGTGGGCCGCGCGGTGCGGACGTCCATCGTGGTCATCTCGGTGCTCGACTTCTTCCTCAGTTTGGCCATCTGGGGCGCGACCACGACGGTGAGGATCTCCGGATGAACCGCGGGATCCTGCTCAAGCGGCTGCGGCACCAGGTGCTGGGGCTGGCTTTCCTGCTCGTGGTCGCGTTGTTCTTCGTGGTGACTGTCGCGTTCTACAAAAAGGCCTTCACCACGGTCGAAAACGTCACGCTGGAGACCGACCACATCGGCAACCAGATGCGGGTCGGCGCGGACGTGAAGATCCGGGGAATGATCGTCGGCGAGGTCAGGACCATCCAGGCGTACGGCGACCACGCGACGCTCGGGCTCGCGTTGCAGCCGGACAAGATCGGCGTCATCCCGCAGAACGTCTCGGCCCGGCTGCTGCCGAAAACCCTGTTCGGCGAAAGGTATGTGTCGCTGCAGGTGCCGGAAAACCCGGCGCGTCACATCGCCGATGGCGACGTCATCCCGCAGGACCGCTCCAGCTCGGCGATCGAGCTGGAGAAGGTGCTCGGCGACGTTCTCCCGTTGCTGCAAGCGGTTCAGCCGCAGAAGCTGTCCAGCACCCTGACGGCCGTGTCGACCGCTTTGGACGGACGGGGCAAGCAGCTCGGCGAAACCCTGGTCCAGCTGTCGGACTACCTCGGCAAGCTCAATCCCTCGCTGCCGGACTTGAAGGCCGACATCACCGGGCTGGCGAATGTGTCCGATGTGTACACCAAAGCCGCGCCCGATCTGCTGGAAGCCTTGGCCGACCTGACGACCACCACTCAGACCATTGTGGACAAACGGCAGGGGCTCGACGATCTGTACGCCACCGTCACCACCGCCTCGGTCGACCTGTCGACTTTCCTCGAGGTCAATTCCGGCAACCTCATCCGGCTCACCACGGCCGTCCAGCCGACGCTGGACGTGCTCGCCAAGTACGCGCCCGAGTACCCGTGCCTGTTCCGTCAGCTCGCCGAGTCCGTGCCGGACGCCGAGCTGGCCTTCGGCAAGGGCACCGCGCATCCGGAGGTCAGCCGGGTGACCATCGAGTTCACCTCCAGCCGCGGCAAGTACCTGCCGGGTGTCGACGAGCCGAAGTGGCAGGACAAGCGCGGCCCTCGGTGCTATCCGAAGGTGCCGAGGCCGGGGAAGTGGCCGCAGTATCCGCCGGACGGTGCGATCAAGGACGGGTCGACCAAGCCCGCGCCGCCGCGCTCGCCGTCCGGCTTCCCGGGTGGCGGGTCCACTGTGGTCGGTTCGGCCGACGAACTCGCGCTGATCAACCTGCTGACCGCGCCCGCCATGGGCGTTTCGCCGGAGGCCGTGCCGGGCTGGGGAAGCCTGCTGGTCGGGCCGCTGTACCGCGGGGCCGAGGTGGAGCTCAAGTGAACCGGACCATGCCCGCGCTCTTCAAGATCCTGATCTTCGCCGCGGTCACGGTGCTGCTGACCGGGATCCTCGGCGCGACCATCGCCAACACCAACTTCGGCGTCACGTCCGGCTATCTCGCGCGGTTCACCGACGCGTCCGGGCTGCAGGAGGGCGACGACGTCCGCATCGTCGGCGTCAAGGTCGGGCAGGTCGGCGAGATCAAGGTGTCGCAAGGGGAACCGAACTACGCGGAGGTCCGGTTCGACATCCAGTCGGCGTACAAACTTCCCGAATCGGTGACCGCGACGATCAAGTATCGCAACCTCGTCGGGCAGCGGTACCTGGCGCTGAACACCGACGTCGACGACGGCCGCGTGCTGCCCGAAGGCGGGACGATCCCGCCGGAACGCACCAAGCCCGCGCTGAACCTCACGGTGCTGTTCAACGGGTTCAAGCCGTTGTTCCAGGCGCTGAACCCCGAGGACGTCAACAAACTGTCCTACGAGATCATCCAGGTCTTCCAAGGCGAAGGCGGCACGATCGCGAGCCTGCTCGCGCACACCGCCTCGGTCACCACGACGATCGCCGGGCGCGACAAGGTGATCGGTCAGGTCATCGACAACCTCAACACCGTGCTCGGCACGGTCAACCAGCACGCGCCGCAGCTCGGTGATCTCATCGACCAGACACAGCGTCTGGTCAGCGGCCTCGCCGAACAGCGCAAGCCGATCGGTGAGGCCGTATCCGCGCTCGGTGAGCTGACCGTGACCACCTCCGGCCTGCTCGCCGACGCGCGGCCGGCGTTGAAAGAGGACATCACGCAGCTCGGCAATCTTTCCGACAATCTCAACGACTCCGGGCAGCTGATCGATCATCTGCTGCAGGTGCTGCCGTCGAATCTGCAGAAGTTCACCAGGACCTTGAGCTATGGCAGCTGGTTCAACTACTACCTGTGCGGGATCAACGGCCGGATCGGCGTCTCGGCGCTGAACATCCAGCTGCCGATCGTGCCGATCCCCGGCACCCAGCGGGCCGAGAGGTGCGGACCGTGAAACCACTCAAGCAACGCAACCAGGCGGCGGTCGGCGGCGTGACCCTCGTGCTGCTGACGCTGGTCGTGATCGCCACCTACTTCTCGGACCGCATCCCGTTGTTCGGCAACGGCACGACGTACGCTGCCTACTTCGCCGAGTCCGCCGGGCTCGCGCCGGAGAACGAGGTGGAGGTCGCCGGGGTCAAGGTCGGCCAGGTGACCTCGGTTTCCTTGGCAGGCAAGAAAGTCCTGGTCAAGTTCCGGGTCAAGGACACGCGTGTCGGCGACACGAGCACTGCGTCGATCGAGATCAAGACCCTGCTCGGTGAGAAGTACCTGGCGCTGCGGTCCTCAGGGGCGGGGAATCAGGACCCGAACGTCGCGATCCCGGTGCAGCGCACCCGGACGCCGTTCGAGTTGCAGGACGCGTTCAAGCAGCTGTCGAGCACAGTCGGGGACATCAACACGCAGCAGCTCGCTGACAGTTTCAACGTTCTCTCGGACAGTCTCAAGGACAGCCCGCAGCATATGAAGGACGCGCTGACCGGGCTCTCGTCGTTGTCGAAGACGGTGTCCTCGCGTGATCAGCAGCTCAAGCAGCTGCTGGCGAACACGAGTGGTGTCTCGAAAACGCTGGCCGACCGCAACGCGCAATTGCAGCGGATCATCAGCGACGGTGACCTGCTGCTCGCCGAACTGCAGAGCCGCAAGGACGCGATCAGCGCGTTGCTGAAGGGCACGCAGCAGCTTTCGGCGCAGCTGTCCGGGCTGGTCGCCGACAACCGGCAGCAGCTCAAGCCGACGCTGGAGAAGCTCGGCAAGGTGACGGATGTGTTGCAGCGCAACCAGGACAACCTCGCGCACAGTCTCGCGCTGATGGCGCCCTTCGCCCGCGTCGGCGCGAACGCGACCGGCAACGGCCGCTGGTTCGAAGGATATCTCTGCGGGCTGCTGCCGCCGACGATCACCGCGCTCGGGCTGCACATCAACCCGGAGGGCTGCACGCCGCCGATCGCCGCGCCGAACCAGGGGGTGGGCGGCCGATGACCATCGACACCCGCGCCCGCCGCAGCGTCTACACCTACCTCGCGTTCGCCTGCGTGGTCGCGCTCGTGCTGACCGGCGGACTCTGGTTCGTGCTGCGCGAGCAAAGCGGCACCCGGCTGAGCGCGTACTTCGGCAAGACCGTCGGCCTGTACGCGGGCTCGTCGGTGCGGGTGCTCGGTATCAAGGTCGGCGAGATCACCGCGGTGACGCCGCAGGGCGCGGCCGTGCGGGTCGACATGCGCGTTGATTCCGGAGTGGACATTCCCGCCGACGCGGGTGCCGTGGTGGTCGCACCTTCGCTGGTCAGCGACCGGTACGTGCAGCTCACGCCCGCCTATGACAGCGGCCCGGTGATGGCTTCGGGGACAGTGATCGGCAAGGAGCGCACGGCCACCCCGGTCGAACTGGACGATCTCTACACCAGCCTCGACAAGCTGTCGAGCAGCCTGGGACCCAATGGCGCCAACAAGAATGGCGCGCTGTCCGGGGCGCTCGACACGGCGGCGGCCAACCTGGACGGCAACGGCGAGAACCTCAACAGCACGGTGACCAGGCTCGCCGAGCTGGCGAAGACCCTAGACGGCTCCAAGGACGATCTGTTCTCGACGGTGGAGAACCTGAACTCGTTCACGCACGCACTGTCCGAAAGCGACCGTCAGCTCAACTCGTTCTACACGCGAGCCGCGCAGGTCACCGGTTTCCTGGCCGAGGATTCGGCGGACGTCGGCGCGGCACTGTCCTCACTGGCGTCGTCCTTGGGTGAGGTGCAGGGGTTCGTCGAGGAGAACAAGGACCTGCTGGCATCCAATGTAGACAAATTGACCGGCCTGACGAAGGTGCTGGTGGATCAGCGCGCCGCGCTCGCCGAGGTGCTCGATCTCGCGCCGCTCGGCGCGACCAACTTCATCAATTCGTACGACGCGGCCTCGGGCACGATCGCGGTGCGCGACAATCTCAATGAGCTGACGCATCCACCGGTGCTCACGCTGTGCAGGCTGATCAGCGCGGGCACGCCCAAGGAGGTCCCGGACGTCGTCGGCAACCTCTGCAAGCACCTCGCGCCGGTGCTCGACGGCACACTGAAGCTGCCGTCCGTCCCGCAGGTCATCTCGTCGCTGACGCAAGGCCAGCTGCCGCCGCTGCCGTTGCCGCTCGCCGATGTGCTCTCGCAGCTGTCGGGAGGTGCGCCGCGATGAAACGGATCGCCGGGGTGCTCGCCGGGGTACTGACGCTCGCCGCGTGCAGCAGCGGCGGATTTTCGGGACTGTACAACACTTCCCTGCCGGGTGGCGCCGACCTCGGCGAGCACCCGTATCGCATCACGGCGCAGTTCTCCGACGTGCTCGACCTGGTGCCGCAGGCGAGCGTGAAGGTCAACGACGTCGCGATCGGCCGGGTCGAGAAGATCGAGCTGTCGCCGGACACGCACTCGGCCCTGGTGACGCTGCTGGTCAACGGCGACGTCCCGCTGCCGTCGAACGCGGGCGCCGAGCTGCGGCAGTCCAGCCTGCTGGGTGAGAAGTTCGTCGACCTGCATCCGCCACGCTCGGAGCAGCCGGCGGGCAAGCTGGGGGAGGGCGCGCGGATCCCGCTCGCGCGGACGAACCGCAACCCCGAGGTCGAAGAGGTGCTCGGGGCGTTGTCGCTGCTGTTGAACGGCGGCGGTGTCGAACAGCTGCAGAAGATCAGCCACGAGCTGAACGACGCCCTGGCGGGCAACGAGCCCGAGATCCGCGCGCTGCTGGCGCATGTCGACCAGCTCGCGACCGAATTGGACGGACACAAAGGACAGATTGTCCGCGCGATCGACGGCCTCGACAAGCTTTCGTCCACCTTGGCCGCCCAGCAGGGCAACCTGACCACGGCGGTCGACAACCTCGCGCCCGGCCTCAAGGTCGTCGCCGATCAGCGCGACGAGCTGGTCGGCATGCTGCAAGCGCTGAACCGGCTGTCCACGGTCGCGGTCGACACGGTGAAGAAGAGCGGCGATCAGCTCGTCGACAACCTTCGTACCTTGCAGCCGACGTTGCAGAAGCTCGTCGAGTCCGGCCAGAACCTGCCGAAGGCGTTGCAGATCCTGCTGACATACCCGTTCCCCGACTACGCGGGCAATGTGGTCAAGGGCGACTACGCGAACGTCGAGGCCACTGTGGACCTTCAGCTGGACACCCTGTTGGAGAACCTGACCAGCTCGTCGCAGCCGTTCCTGCCGATCCCGGGCCTTTCCGGCTCGGGCCCGGCGACACCGAACGTGCCGCAGATTCCGCTGCCGCTGCCCGCCACCGATCCGCTGGGCGACCTGCTCAAGGGCCTGCTCGGGGGTGGCCGATGATCACCAGGAAGCATCGGGTCCAGCTGCTGCTGTTCGTGCTGCTGGCCGTGTCCACAGTGGTCTACACGGGCGCGAACTACGCGGGCCTCGACCGGCTTTTCGGCGCGCGCGGCTACGTCGTCACGGCTCAGCTGGCCGACTCCGGCGGCATTTTCGTGAACTCCGAGGTCGCGTACCGGGGCGTCGCGGTCGGCAAGGTCGCGTCGATGACGCTGACCCCGCAGGGCGTCAACCTGGAACTCGACATCGACTCCGACGCCCCGCCCATCCCGGCGGACACCCGCGCGGTGGTGGCGAACCGGTCGGCGGTCGGCGAGCAGTACGTCGACCTGGAGCCGCAGCACGAGAACGGTCCGTACCTGAAAGACGGATCGGTGATCACGCAGGCGCAGACGTCGATCCCGCTCTCCCCGGACACGGTGCTCAGCAGCCTCGACAAGCTCGTGTCGAGCGTGCACCCGGAATCACTGCGCACGGTCGTCGACGAGACGTACAAGGCGTTCGCGGGGGCGGGCCCCGATCTCCAGAAGCTCTTGGACAGCACGGGTTCCTTGACGTCTGTGGCCACCCAGTACCTTCCGCAGACGCAAGGCCTGCTCGCGGACGCCAAGGTCGTGCTGGACACCCAGCAGCGCCAGTCGGCGAACATCACGTCGTTCGCGTCGGGGCTGAAGACCATCACCGAGCAGCTCAAGAAGTCCGACCCGGACCTGCGCAAGGTCATCGACGACGCGCCCAAGCTGAGCCGCCAGATCACCGACGTGCTGACCACGTCCGGCTCCGACCTGGGCGTCGTGATCGCCAACCTGCTGACCACCGCGCAGATCACGTCGTCGCGCACCGGCGCGGTCGAGGAACTGCTCGTGGCCTACCCGATCATCTCGGCCTTCTCGCCGTCGACGTCGGGCGACGGCACGGGTCACTTGGGCGTGGTGCTGAACTTCTTCGACCCGATCTCCTGTACCAAGGGTTACGAAGGCACGAAGCAGCGTCCGGCCAACGACGTCACCGAGGCTCCCGTGAACGTCAAGGCTTATTGCGCCGAGCCGCCCGGCAGCCCCACTGGCGTCCGTGGCTCTCAGAACGCGCCCTTCGCGGGTAAGCCCGCCCCTTTCCCTGATAAGCCTTCTCAACCGGCTCCCTCCGCTCCGCAGCTTCCTGGCGTACTAAGCCTTGCGACAGCGGGCCGTCCTGGCGGGCTGGGCCCGCTGCTGGGGTTGCCGAAGTGAGGCTTCTGGTCGTCCTGACGGCGTTGGCCGTGCTCGCCGCCGGCTGGTTCGGCTGGTCCTGGTGGTCAGCCGCCCACGACGACGGCGTCTCGATTGCCCGCGACCGCGACGCGGTGCTGGCCGCGGCCTCGGCGGAATTGGTCGTCCTCAACACGATCGACCACCGCACGGCCGCGGCCGATGTCGACAAGTGGATCGCCGCCACCACCGGCCGCCTCGGCAAAGACCTCACGGACGACCGCCAGGTCCAGATCGACCGCGCCGCCTCAACGCAAGCGGTCGCCTCGGCGGTCCTGAAACAGGCCGCCGTGACCGAGGTGAACCCGGCCGCCGGGACCGCCCGGATCATCGCGGTCCTGGACGTCCTCGTCGGCACCGGCGGCGCCGCACCCGCCCCGAACGTGTCCAGGCTGAACGTCGACCTGGAGCGCACCGGCGACGGCTGGAAGGTCTCAGGAATCCAGGCGGCCGCGAAATGACCCGCACGCCGCTTCTGGTCGCCCTGCTCGTGTTCGCGGGCTGCGCGGGCTGGTTCGCCTTCGAGGCCGCCTCGGTCCGTTCGCTCGACAATGCCGCACTCGCCGACACCCGCGCGACCGCCGAAGTCATCGACCAGGTCGGCGCGGGCGTCAAAGCCGTGTTCTCCTACGACTACGCCAACCTCTCCCGCACCGAACGCGCGGCCTCGGACGTCCTCACCGGCACGGCCGTCACGCAATACCGCACCGATTTCGCGGCAGCCCGCACCCAGGCCGAGGCGGGCAAACTGGTCCGCACGACCACGATCCGCTCCATCGGCGTTCAGACCCTGCGCGGCGACGACGCGACCTTGCTCTTGTTCCTGGATCAGCAAACCCTGCACACGGAATCGAACCAGCAGGAATCCACGGCCGCCCAGCTCACCGTCACCGCCCACCGCACGGACGGCCGCTGGAAACTGACCGCGTTGACCCCGCTCTAGGTCGTGAGTGCTGCGGCCGGTTCTAACCGGCGAAAACACTCACGACTATCTGAGTTTGGTGTTGCCGTCGGGGCCGCCGGTGGTGCGCAGGCGTTTCGCGTAGCAATCGTCTTTCGGGAAACCCTGTTGGTCGCACCACGCGTTCGCCGCTTCCGGCGTCGCGTAGACGGCACTCGCGACGGTCGCCCAATAATCGGGATTCTTGTAGCTGGGCCAATCCCCGGTCCACACGAGCATCGCGCCCGGATATCGCGAACGCAGCGTGAGGTGTTCCGAAAGGATCATGTCGGCGTCGTACCGCATGCCGTGCGCGACCGTCCCCGGCTGCTTCGAACTCAGCTGCGCCACCCAATGCCCGTTCGCGGTCGCGCGCAAAGTGCCCAAATCGCCTGCGGCGTAAGAACGCAACGTGCGCAGCGCGTCACTGATGACCGTGGTGGGCGGGCGCTGCACCGTGGTCACCGTGACGGGCGGCGGAACATAAGGCACGTATTCGGTCTGCGTGGAGGCTTGCGCGTTCGCCACGACCCGGTCCTGCCCGGTGACGACGACCGGGGGCGGCGAGTCCTTCAAGGTGACCACCGCCAGCACGGCCACCGCGATCAGCACGGCCGCCCCGAAGGCCACCAGCGCCACCATCCGGGTGGTGCGGCCGGTTTCGATCCGGTCGGCGGCGCCGGAATACCAGGACCGGGTATAGGCACACGGGCACACGGCGCCTTCGGCCAGCGGACGGTGACAATCGTTGCAGTACGCGGACATGCGCATTTCACCTCAGGCTCACGGAGAGCGGAACACCCCTACCGCAAGACAGTCGCTTCGCCGCAGAATTTGTTGCGCGGATTTCCCGTACCGTAACATTTATCGTGAATTCGGCCGTGGAATCATTTCATTCCCGAAATCGGCCGGGCCGGGCAATCAATCACCCGGGGCGACGCCCGCGTCACCCTTCCGTGGCCACCGCACCCGGTGAAGCGGACCACTCCGAAACTCGCTTGGCCCCCGGGGTTAGCGTTACGTTATGACAACCCTCTCTGTCGACGCCGAGACGGCCCGTAGCGACTATGCGGCGCTCGTCGAGCGCGGCCTCTTCCTCGACATCACCCGCGGCAAGCCGTCTCCTCGCCAGCTGGACCTGAGCAATGGCATGCTCGGCCTCCCCGGCGACGTCTTCAAGGCGGAGGACGGCACCGACGTCCGCAACTACGGCGGTCTCAACGGTCTCGCGGAGCTGCGCCGCCTGTTCAGCGGCTTCCTGCAGGTGCCTGCCGACCAGCTGCTCGCGGCGGGCAACTCGAGCCTCGAGCTCATGCACGACTCGGTCGTTCAGGCCATGCTCAGCGCGTTGCCGGGCGCCGAGCGCCGGTGGGCCGACGAGGAGCGGGTCGCGTTCCTCTGCCCGGTTCCGGGCTATGACCGCCACTTCGCGCTTTCGGAGCGCTTCGGCATCGAGCTCATCCAGGTGCCGATGACCGAGTCCGGCCCGGACATGGACGTCGTCGAGCGCCTCGTCGCCGAGGACGCCGGTATCAAGGGCATCTGGTGCGTGCCCAAGTACAGCAACCCGGACGGCACCACGTACAGCGACGAGACCGTGCGCAGGCTCGCGGCGATGACCACGGCCGCCCCCGACTTCCGGATCTTCTGGGACAACGCGTACGCGATCCACCACCTCACCGACGTCGAGGCCCCGCTCGCCGACCTGCTCGCGCTGTGCGAGGAGAACGGCAACGCGGACCGCGCGTTCGTCTTCGGGTCGACGTCGAAGGTGACCCTCGCCGGTGCCGGTGTCGGGTTCTTCGGCGCCTCGAAGGCCAACATCGCCTGGTGGCTCGGCAAGATCGGCAAGCGCACGATCGGCCCCGACAAGATCAACCAGCTGCGCCACATCCTGTTCCTCAAGGACGAAGACGGCGTCCGCGCGCACATGCGCAAGCACCGCGAGCTCATCGCGCCGAAGTTCGACGCGGTCGACCGCATCCTCACCGAGGAGCTCGGCGGCACGGGCCTCGCGAGCTGGACCAAGCCGACCGGCGGGTACTTCATCTCGCTGACCGTCGTGCCCGGCACCGCCAAGGAGGTCGTCCGCCTCGCGAAGGCCGCGGGCATCGCGCTCACGCCCGCGGGCGCGACGCACCCGTACGGCGACGACCCCGAGGACAAGACCATCCGCATCGCGCCGACCTTCCCGGAGCTCGCGGAGATCGAAGAGGCCGTCAAGGGCCTGACCGTCTGCGTCCGGCTGGCGGCAGCGGAGCGCGCTTGATCAACCCCTGCGCGTCACCGTTTTCGGTAAGGTCGGAGCGGTGACGCGCAGGGCTGTGATCATCGGTGGTGGGATTTCGGGTGCCGTGACGGCCATGGCCTTGGCCAAGGCCGGGATCGAGCCGGTCATCCACGAGGCGTATCCCGAGGGGGCGGCCGACGCGGGCGCCTTCTTGACGATCATGGACAACGGGATGGACGCGCTCCGCGCCGTCGACGCGTTGGAGCCGGTCGTCGCGAATTCGTTCCCCGCGCACGGTGTCGAGGTCTTCGGCGTCACCGGCGAGCAGGTGGGGGAGCGAGTCTTCTCCCGGCTCGGCGTCACCAGCCCGCGCACGCTCACCCGCGCCGGGCTGTACCGCGTGCTGCACGGTGAAGCCGCCCGTCGCGGAATCGCTTTCGAGCACGGAAAACGCCTGGTCTCCGCCGAAACGACCGCGCACGGCGTCGAGGCCCGTTTCGAGGACGGTTCGACCGCGCACGGCGACATCCTGATCGGCGCGGACGGCCTGCATTCGGTGGTACGCAAGCTCATCGACCCCGACGCGCCGAGCCCGCGCTACACCGGCCTCAACATCGTCTACGGCTACACGCGCAGCGCGGACATCCCGGCCGCGCCCGCGATTTACCGCATGATCCAAGGCAAGCACGCCTTCTTCGGCTACACCACCGCGCCCGACGGCCAGACGTACTGGTTCTCCCGCATCCCCGGCCCGGAACGTTCTCGCGGCGAACTCGCGGCCGTCACGCCGGCCGAGTGGCGGTCTCTGGCGGCCGAGGCCTTCGCGGACGACGAGCCGCCGTCGGCGGGCATCATCGCCGCGACCGGCGACGAGGTCCACGGCGGCCTCGCCTACGACGTCCCGACCCTGCCGATCTGGTCGACCCCCGAGATGGTCCTCGTCGGCGACGCCGCGCACGCCGCCTCACCGGCCGCGGGCCAGGGCGCCTCGATGGCGTTGGAAGACAGCGTCGTGCTCGCCCAATGCTTGCGAGACCTGCCTGACGCGGCCGAGGCGTTCAAGACCTACGAAGGCCTGCGCCGTGAACGTGTCGAGCGCCTGGTCGCGGTCAGCGCGGGCCAGCGCGACGCGGGGACCGAGCGGAACTGGCTCTACGACCACCACATCGACTGGGACGCGCCGATCACGGCATCCGCTTGAGCGTTTGCTCGGCACGGCCGGGGTGCCTGTGGTGGAAATGCGTCGTTGAACGCCTCAAAACCCGCACAGTCAACCCGCTTGACCAGGTACAGGGGTCGTTCGGGGTCGAGGTGAGTGCTGTTTGCGGCGTTGAACGACGCAAACGACACTCACCCAGGCGCTAGGGCCCAGGTATGAGGGGAGCCTTCATCCACGCTCGGCGTCAGTGAGGGCCTCCCTCACCCGAGCCGAGCGGCTCAGGGCCTCCCTCACCCACGTATACGGTCGAACCAGGCCCTCACCCCACGAATCGGGGCGAAGTGGGCCCTCACTCAAGCCGGACTACGCTCCTGACACGGGCGAGTCCGGGATAAAGCGGGCTTTATCCCGGGAAGAGCGCCCGGGATAAAGCCCGCTTTATCGCGACCCTTACTTCTTGTAGAGCGCCTCGATGTCGAGGGCGTAGTTCTTGCTGACCACGTTGCGCTTGAGCTTGAGGCTCGGCGTGATCTCCCCGCCCGCTTCGGTGAAGTCGTTGGCGAGGATCGTGAACTTCTTGATCGCCTCGGCCTTCGACACCGCGAGGTTGGCCTGGTCGACCGCCGTCTGCACCTCGGCACGCAGGTCCTCGTCGTCGGCCAGGTCGGCCACCGACGCGCCGGAGTCCTTGCCGTGCTGGGACTTCCAGGTCGGGAAGTACTCCTCGTCGATGGTCACCAGCGCGCCGATGAACGGGCGCTGGTCGCCGACCACCATGGCCTGGCTGATCAGCGGGCTGGCCTTCATCGTGTCCTCGAGGCCGGACGGCGCGACGTTCTTGCCGCCCGCGGTGACGATGATCTCCTTCTTGCGCCCGGTGATCTTGAGGAAGCCGTCGTCGGACAGCTCGCCGATGTCGCCGGTGTGGAACCAGCCGTCGTTGAGCGACTCGGCGGTCGCCGCCTCGTTGTTGTAGTACGCGCCGAAGACGACGTCGCCCTTGAGCAGGATCTCTCCGTCGTCGGCGATCCGGCACGAGGTGCCCGCGACGGGCTTGCCGACGGTGCCGACCCGGAACGCGGTGCGCGTGTTGACGTGCGCGGCCGCCGAGGTCTCGGTGAGGCCGTAGCCCTCGAACACCGGCACGCCGATGCCGCGGAAGAAGTGCGCGAGCCGCGCGCCCAGCGGGGCGCCGCCGGAGACGGCCGCGATGCAGCGGCCGCCGAGCGCCGCGCGCAGCTTGGCGTAGACGAGCTTGTCGAACAGCGTGTGCTTGAGCCGCAGGCCGAGCCCGATGCTGCCCGCCGCCTCCGCCTCGCTGTAGGCGACGGCGGTGGCCTCGGCGGCGTCGAAGATCTTGCCCTTGCCGTCGCCGTGCGCCTTCTGCTTCGCGCTGTTGTAGACCTTCTCGAACACGCGCGGCACCGCGACCACGAAGGTCGGGCGGAACGTGCCGAGGTCGGCGACCAGGTTCTTGACGTCCGCGGTGTGCCCGAGCGTCACGCGGGTGCTCAGCGCCGTCACCGCGATCGCGCGCGCCAGCACGTGGGCCAGGGGCAGGAACACCAGCAGCGAGTTGCCCTGCTCCATCAGGTCGGGGAACGCCTCGACCGCGCCGCGGATCTCCGAGAGCAGGTTCTTGTGGGTCAGCTCGACGCCCTTGGGGCGCCCGGTGGTGCCCGAGGTGTAGACGATCGTGGCGAGTTCGCTCGACTTCACCGCGCGGCGGCGGGCGTGCAGCTCGTCGTCGGTGAGGCTGACGCCGATCGCGTTGAGCACCTCGATGGCGGGCTTCTCGGCCGACTCGATCTGGAAGGTGTTGTCCAGCCCGTCGAGCCGCTCGATGACGCTCTCCAGCGTCGCGCGGTGGTCGTCGGTCTCGACGAAGACGGCCTTGGCGGCGGAGTCCGACAGGATCCAGTGCACCTGCTCGGCCGACGAGGTGTCGTAGATCGGGACGGTGACGCAGCCCGCCGCCCAGATCGCGAAGTCGATCAGCGTCCACTCGTACCGGGTCTTGGACATCAGGCCGACCCGGTCGCCGACCTCCAGGCCGGACTTGACCAGGCCCTTGGCCACCGCGGCCACCTGGGCGGCGAATTCGGCGGCGGTGACGTCCAGCCAGGTGCCGTCGACCTGGCGGCGGAAGCTGACGAGATCGGCGAAACGCTCGGCGTTCGCCCACACAACGTCCGCGAGGTTCTCTTCATCCGCGACCGGGCGAGTGGCGGGAGCGCTGTATTCGCGCACGTGGACCTCCGTGTTCAAACGCGAGCTGTTACCCGCCGGTTAACTTAGCGTGCGGGTCACCATAAGGCCATGCTGATGCGGATGCACGACCGCGCCCATGACATTCTCCATTTCGTGGCTGAAGCTAGCGCGATCGACATCGTCGACGAAACCTTTCTCGCGGTACCGGCCGGCACGGTGAAGGCGGCTTTCGCGGATCCGCGCTCGTGGTCCCGATATTGGCCCGACCTGGTGCTCGAGGTCTACACCGACCGCGGCGACGAGGGGCTCCGGTGGACCGTGCGCGGCGCGCTGGTCGGCACCATGGAGATCTGGCTGGAGCCGATGCTCGACGGCACCCTGCTGCACTACTTCCTGCGCGCCTCCCCGGAGGGGCCCGCGCTCAGCCCGCGCAAGCTCCGCCAGGAGTTCGACCGCAGGGCCCGCGCGGCCAAGGGCATCGCGCTGGGCCTCAAGGAGATCTTGGAAGATGGCCGTGAGCCGGGTGTTCCGCCCGCCCACGCCGTATAAGGGGAAGTATGCGGGTTCACGTCGTATCGGACGTCCATGGCAACAACGAGGCGCTCAAGCGGGCCGGTGACGGCGCCGACGCGCTGATCGTGCTCGGTGACCTGGTCGATTTCGTCGACTACCACCAGCACGACAAGGGCATCATGGGCGCGTTGTTCGGCGCCGAGAACGTGGCCACGTTCGCGCGGCTGCGCCGGGAGGGCACCCGCGACGAGACGATCGCGTACTCCCGCTCGCTCTGGGCCACCCTCGAAGACCCGGCGGCGGCCGTCGACGAGGCCATCCGCGCCCAGTACGCGGCCCTGTTCGCCGCCATGCCCGTGCCGACCTACGCCACCCCCGGCAACGTCGACACCCCCGCGCTCTGGCACGAGTTCGCCCGCGACGGCGTCCACGTCCTGGACGGCGAGACGGTCGACATCGGCGGCCTGAGGTGCGGTTTCGTCGGCGGCGCGCTGCTGCCGAAGGGCGTCGTGCCGCGCAAGGGCGGCGGCTGGCGGCCCTACCTGCGCACGCACGAGGACTTCGACGCCGACGTCGCCGAGCTGGGCGAGGTCGACGTGCTCTGCACCCACATCCCGCCCGCGGTGCCCGAGCTGACCTACGACGTGGTGGCCAAACGCCACGAGCTCGGCTCGGCCGCGCTGCGCGAGCTGATCACGATTCAGCAACCCCGCTGGTCGGTCTTCGGCCACGTGCACCAGCCGCTGTCAGCGAGGAGGCGTCTCGGCAGGACCGAGTGCCGTAACGTGGGTCACTTCAAGGAGACAGAACTGCCCTACGTGCTTCGTTGGTGACTAGCCGGAACGGTTACTCTTCCACCCATGGCCGAGCAGTCCACGCAGTCCATCGAGGTAGCCGCGTCGCCCGATCGGGTCATGGCGGTGATCGCCGACTTCCCCGAGTATCCGAAATGGGCCAAGGCGGTGCGAGAGACCGAGGTCCTCGCCGAAGACGAGGCAGGGAAGCCCCACCAGGTGCGGCTGACCCTCGACGCCGGTCCGATCAAGGACGTCTACACGCTGGAGTACGACTGGGACGCCGACGGCCTGGCCGTCAGCTGGCACCTGGTCAAGGGCCAGATGCAGAAGGCCCAGAACGGGCGCTACCAGCTCGAGCCGTCCGGCGACGGCACCAAGGTGACGTACACGCTGTCGGTCGAGCTCGCGCTCCCGATGATCGGGCTGCTGCGCCGCAAGGCCGAGAAGATGGTCATGGACACCGCGCTCAAGGAGCTGAAGAAGCGCGTGGAGAGTCTCGCCTAGTGCGGATTCTCCTGTTCACCGGCAAAGGGGGTGTCGGTAAGACGACCCTGGCCGCGGCGACCGCCGCGGCGCTCGCCGGGCGCGGCAGGAAGACGCTGGTGGTCTCGACGGACCCCGCGCACTCGCTCGGCGACGCTTTCGGCGTGTCACTCGGCGCCGAGCCGTCCGAAGTGGACGCGCTGCTGCACGCCGCCCAGATCGACTCGCGCGGGCTGGTCGACACCGCCTGGCAGGACCTGCGCGGGCAGCTGAGGTCGATGCTGTCCGGCGCCGGGATCGACCAGCTCGACGCCGAAGAGCTGACCGTGCTGCCCGGCGTCGACGAGGTGCTCGCGCTCACCGAGGTGCAGCGGCTGGCGGAGACCGGCCCGTGGGACACGATCGTCGTCGACTGCGGCCCGACCGCCGAGACGCTGCGCCTGCTCGCGCTGCCCGAGGCGATTTCCGGCTACTTGACGCGGTTGTTCGGCCGCAAACGATGGTCCGGCACCGCCGACGCCGTCCGGAGGCTCGGCAGGCATCTGGAGTCGCTGCGCGCGCTGCTCACCGACCCGACGATCACCACCGTCCGGCTGGTGCTGACGCCGGAACGCGTGGTCGTCGCCGAGGCCCGCCGCACGCTCAGTTCCCTTGCGCTGCGCGGGATCCGGGTCGACGGCATGATCGCCAACCGGCTGATGCCCGCGCCGGGGATCTGGCGTGGCTCCGCCGCCAACTGGATGCGGACCAGGCGCAACCAGCAGGACGAGGTGCTCGCCGAACTCGACGCGGCCGGGCTCGGATCAGGGCTGATCCGCGCGGTCGAGCACCGCGCGGTCGAGCCGGTCGGGCTGCCCGCGTTGCTGGAGATCGCGGCCGAGCTCTATCATGGCGGCGATCCCTTGTCCGGCAATGGATCAGGCATCACGCCGCTGCTCAAAGTGTCCGAAGTGGACGGTGGATACACGCTGCGGGTAGCGTTACCGCTGGGCAGGGACACCGCACTCGATCTCGCGCGGGTCGACGACGACCTCGCCATCACCGTCGACGGCTTCCGCCGTCTCATCGCACTGCCCGCTTTGCTGCGCCCGTGTCGCATCACCGGAGCCGAGTCCGACGCAGCGGGGCTGGTGGTGTCACTGTCCGCCGACCGGAGGCGCCCGTGACCGAGCAGGACACCTACCAGGCGACGAGCCTGGCCGAAGAGATCCGGCTGCTCGTCGAGATGGTCATCGAACGCGCGGCGCCGTGGCTGGAGGGGATCATCTCCGCGGGTCACGGCCCCGAAACCGAGCAGAAGCCGCACGAGGCGGGCGACTGCGGGTGGTGCCCGCTGTGCGCGCTCGTCGCCGTGGTCAAGGGGGAGCGGCCCGAGTTCGCCGCCAAGCTCATGGAGCAGGCCGCGCAGCTGATCGCGCTGCTCAGGGCCGTGCTGGCGGACCGGTGGGAGCCCGAGGGCGGCGTGCACATGCCCGGCTTCCAACCGGCGGCCAAGCCGGGAGCCGCGCATGATGATCCAGTACCGTCCGTCCGGGTACAGCACATCGCCGTGCGCAGACGGGACGAGTGGCAGCCGGATCGGGAGAACTGAGTGCTGGCGATAGGTGTTGATGTCGGCGGGACCAGCGTGCGCGCCGGGGTGGTCGACGAGCAGGGTTCGTTGCTGGACACCTGCCGGGTGGCCACCCCGAGTGGCGAGAACGCGCTCGAAGACGCGATCGCCGGGGTGATCGAGGATCTGCGCAACCGGCACGAGGTGGCGGCCGTCGGCCTCGCCGTCGCCGGGTTCGTGGCCTCGGATCGCCGATCGGTCATGTTCGCGCCGCATCTCGCCTGGCGCGGCGCCCCGGTGGGCGACCGCATCGCCAAGCGCGTCGGCCTGCCGGTCACCCTCGAGCACGACGCGAACGCCGCGGCCGTCGGCGAGCACCGCTTCGGCGCCGCGCGCGGGTCGAGCGTGGCCGTGCTGGTGGCGCTGGGCACGGGAATCGGCGCCGGGCTGCTGCTGAACGGCAAGATCTACCGCGGCGCGCACGGCGTCGCCCCCGAGCTCGGCCACCTGACCGTGGTGCCCGGCGGGCGCGCGTGCCCGTGCGGGAAGTACGGCTGCTGGGAGCGCTACTGCAGCGGGACGGCGCTCGCGGCGACCGCCGTCGAGCTGCTCGCCAGGCATCCCGGCCGGTCGACCGTGCTGGCCAGGGAGACCGCGGGCGACCCCGGCTCGGTCACCGGCAGGCGCGTCGCCGGCGCCGCCCGCGACGGCGACCCGGTCGCCCAGCGCGCGCTCGCCGAGCTGGCGAAGTGGCTCGGCGAGGGCCTCGCGCTGGTCGCGGACGTGTTCGACCCCGAGGTCATGGTGATCGCGGGCGGCGTGTCCGAGTCGGCCCCGCTGTTCCTCGACGAGGCCCGCGAGCACTACTCGGGTCTCATCACCGGCGCGGGCCACCGCCCGCTGGCCCGGATCCGCACCGCGCAGCTCGGCGCCGACACGGCGCTGGTCGGCGCCGCGGCCGTAGCCTTCGAGGAGGCTGCCGAGCGGCAGGTCGGTGTGACAGGCTGAGGCCATGGACGCCAACGGTTTCGTGCGCTGTGGTCACGGCCATCGGCACTGGGGGCGTCACGGCGCGGCCGGGCTGCTGCTGACCGATCCCGAACGAGGCGTCCTGCTCCAGCGGCGCGCGTGGTGGGTGCACCACGGCCGCACCTGGGCGATCCCCGGCGGCGCGGTGGAGGCGGGGGAGCACCCGCGTGACACGGCGATCCGCGAGGCCTGGGAAGAAGCCGAGATCCCGGCCGACGCCTTGAACCTGGCCTGCCAGTCCACAGTGGACCATGGAAACTGGCGCTACACCACGGTATTGGCGACGGTCACGAAGCCGGTCAACGAGCGCGTCGCCAACTCGGAAAGCTCGGAGCTGGCCTGGGTGCCGCCGCCGAAGGTCACGGATTACCGGCTGCACAAGGATTTCGCGCTCGCCTGGCCCTCGCTGCACTCGCAGGTGGGCCGTGAGCTGGTCCTGATCGTCGACGGCGCGAACGTCGTCGGCTCCCGCCCCGACGGCTGGTGGCGCGACCGCCACGGCGCGGCCGTCAGGCTCCGCGACAAACTCGCCCGCCTTGCCGTGTCAGGGATTTCCGCCGCTGACGCCGGCCTGCCGATGGACGGCGACTGGACGTGGTGGCCGCGCGTCATCCTGGTCGTCGAAGGCCAGGCGCGAGGCGTGGAGCGGGTCGACGAGGTCGCGGTTGTCGCGGCGCCCAGCGATGGCGACTCGAAGATCGTCGAGGTGGCGCGGGAGTCGGTCACCTCGCGGCCGCAGGACCACGTCGTCGTGGTCACGGCCGACCGCGAACTCAAGGCCCGGGTGACGGCAGAGGGCGCCTCGGTCCTGGGACCGGGCGCCCTCTTGGCCTTACTCGGCCGAGGCTCGTGAGCACACAAGACAAGCAGCTTGACTGAGGAGGATTTGGGGCGTTGAACGACGCATTTCCTCCTCAGGCACCTCGCCCTGGCCGAGCAAACGGGTTGATCAACCGCAGCCAGCGGACGAAAAGGTGTGCGCGAGTGGTAACTCCGCTCCGTTAGACGCAGCAGAGTTACCACTCGCACAGCCCTCAGCTGATCGCGCGGTGAGGGTGCCCCGAGTGCTTACTACGCACCCAACGGCCCCTCACTTCACACGCCATCGCACAAAAGCCCCGTTCGTCACCTTGAGCGTGACAAACGGGGCTTTTGTGCGATGCCCGGCGAGCGTGGGCCTGGTTCAGGCAACGCTCGTGAATGTTTACAGCTTGGGCAGGAGCGTCCACAGCTGCTCGTCGCCGTTGCTGTCGGCGAACTGCTGGACGAGCGCGCCGTTGTGCGTGGCCGCGTTCAGCACCGTGACCGCGCCCCCGGTCTGCGCGCTGACCATCTTGACCGCGCCGTTCCGGCCCGCGTAGAACACCCACTGCTGGTTCGCGCCGCCGTGGCAGTCCCACTGGACGACCGGGGTGCCATTGACCGCGCGGGAGCCCGAGACGTCGAGGCACTTGCCCGAGTTGACGCTCTTCAGCGTGTACTTGTGGTCACCCGCGTCGGCCAGCACCCAGCGCTCCTTCACGGCGCCGCCGATGCAGTCCCACAGCTCGGCCGCGGCGCCGTTGGCGTTCGCGCCCTGGTTCGGCTGGTCCCAGTAACCCGCCATCTGCAGGCAGCGGGTGGACTGCAGGCCCTTGAGGTAGACCTCGCCGGTCGGCATCTCCAGCGTGCGGGAGTTGTGGTTGACATCGACGAGGCGCCAGGCCTGGTTGCTCGCGTGGGTGTTGGTGTACTGCACGACCAGCGCCGCGTTCTCGGTGCCGCCGTTCAGCACCGAGGCCGCCTTGCCGCTCTTGACGTTGCGCAGCTCGAACATGCCGTTGTCGCCGACCGGCACGAACTCCCACAGCTGGGCGGTGTCGGCGGGGTCGCAGTCCCACTGCACGAGCATGTCGTTGTTGTTCACGCTGCCGCCGACGGTGAGGCACCTCAGGGAACTGACGTTCTCCAGCTGGTACTTGCCGCCGCGGTCGTGCAGGACCCAGCGCTGCTTGATGCCGGTGACGCAGTCCCACAGCTCGGTGCCCGCCCCGTTGGCGTTCGCGCCCTGGTGCGGCTGGTCCCAGTAGCCCGCCGTCTGGAGGCAGCGGCCGGACTGCAGGCCCTTCAGCTCGATGACCATGCCCTCCTTGGGCTTGGCGAAGTCGAGCTTGGCGGCCTCGTGCTGGCCCTTCGCGAGGAACTCGGTGAGCACGGTCAGCGTCGGGTTCTTCAGCGCCTCCTTGGCGGCGGCGACCAGGTTCGGCTGGAAGCCGTCGCGCTGGGCGTTGTCCAGGATCTCCTGGACCTGGCGCAGCTTGGCCTCGCGGTCCTTGGCGTTGGCGATGTCGATGTCACGCTGGTGCGCGGCGTGCACGCCGGTGAAGATGAAGTCGTGCACGGCCTTCGGGTCGGTGCTGTCGAGCGCGGCGCGCGCGGCCAGCCTGACCTCGGTGCCCTCGGTCTTGCGGTAGATCAGGTCGGCGAAGTCGCGGTCGGACATCGCGAGCATCGAGGCGTCGGCCGGGACGTTCAGCGCGGCGGGCGCGGCGGCTTCCCTGGCTTCCTTGTTCGCCTTGGCTTCGGCTTCCTTGCGCTTTTGTTCTTCGGCGTCCGCGATTTCCTTCTGGCGGTCGAGATCGCGCAGGGTTTTGATATCGGTGATGATGAACTTCAGCAATGCTTCGGGCGTCGCGTTCTCGGGGCGCAATACCGCGGCGGCCCCGGCTTTCACCTGGGAACCGTCTTTCGCGTTCTGCCAGACGGCGAAAACGAAATCCTTGTCGGAAACGTCATAGATGTCGGCGGCCGGCTTCCAGCCGGGCACCTGCGCGACGGCGCTCTGCCGCGCTTCCATCCTGGCCTTGCGTTCCTTTTCGCGCGCGGCGATGCGCTTGAGGTCGAGCGCGTACGCCTGGTAGATGCCGGTCTTGATGAACCGGGTCGGCGCGTACGAGTCCTCGCTGCCGAACGCGGCCAGCGCGGCGTTCTTGACCTCGCTGCCCTCTTCGGCCTTGCGCCATAGCGCGAGCACGAAGTTGGTGTCGTTCATGCTGAACGTGCTCGGGGTCAGCGTGATGCCGACGGCGTCGGCCGCGGCCATCTTCTCGTCGACGGTCGACTGCTCCAGCGGCGCGTCGGCGGCCGCGGCGGGCGCCGACGCGGCGGTGGTGACGGCGGGCGCGGCCACCGCGACGCCGCCGCCGAGTGCCGACGCCAGCACGGCGAGCGTGGCGACGCCCGCCGTAATGTGCATTCTCGAATTACGCATTACGCGTTACTCCCCAGTCATGAAATCAAACGATTCCGCACCGTGATCATCCGCAGCGTGCGGGCAGCGTCGGATGGCACAGTCTTCCCCAGAACTGAGCGGAACATTCGCACGCGGTGACGGCATCGGGCAAGTGATGTGATGGGCTTCACCGACTAAAGTAGTCACCCGCTTGCTTCCGGCGGGGGCCGTGAGGTTGGATCTGCTCGCGCTCTCGGCGCGCATTTTCTTTACTGGGGTCTGGGGGCGGATCCGTGATCCGCGCGACAATTTCACACCTGCTAGGGGGATTCATTCATGGACAAGCGATCGGTCGCGGCCGTCGCGCTGCTCGCCGTGCTCGGCGCCGGCCTCGCGACGGCACCGGCCTTCGCCGCCGATCCGGTGACCGGCGTGAGCGTCACGGCCGCGCTGCCCGCGTGGAAGAAGGCCGCGGTCCGGCGCTACGCCGACACCGACGCGCGGCCCGACGTGGTCGCCGCGGCCTGGAACGCCTGGCGCGGCGGCGACGCGGCCATCGAGGCGTTCCTGGCGCCGGGTGGCGGTCTCGCGAAGGCGAAGGCACGCCACGAGCAGCGGCTCGCCACCGACGACAAGATCGTCAAGCGGGTGCTGGCGACCACCACGCCGAAATCGTCGCCCGCGGTCAACGCCGCCGCGGTGCGTGCCGACCGGGGCACCTTCAGTGACAAGGAGTACTTCGTCGCCACCGGCTGGGACGTGGCCGCCGCGCAGGACGCGGACACCACCACCCGGCACGAAATCGAGGTGGCCAAGCAGGCGCAGGCCGACCGTGACTACGTCGCCTCGCTCGCGGCGAACGATCCCGGCGACTGGGTCCGCGCCGCGGCGGCCGTGGCCTGCCGGGGAGACGCCGAGCTCGCCGACTTCTTCGCCTACGGCTGGTCGACCGCGGCCCGAGGTGACACGGAAGCCCACCGGGTAAGGGTTTCCGACCGCGACGCCGTGTGGCAGCACCAGGTCACCACGCTCGTGCGGCTCGCCGAGCAGGCGGAAACCGCGCTTGCCAACGCCGACGCCGCGCTGGTCGACAAGGCCCGTGAGGACGCGCTGCGCGCCTGGCGTGACGTTTCGGGCCTCGCCACCTCCGCCCAGCAGGGCTGGGACGCCGAGCGCACCCGTGCCGCCACGCAGGCCGCGTCCTGGCGTGCCGTCGTGGAGTTCGCCAGGACGGCGACCACCGCGCAGAACTGGCAGGGCGTTTCCGATCAGGCAGGCGCCACCGGCGGCGCCTGGCGAGGCGAGCAGGAGTGGGCCGAGGCGCAGGCGCGCCAGTGGACCGCGCTGCTCGACTCCGCCCGCGCCGCCGAGACCCGCGTCGCGACCTCACGCTGACCCGCACACTTCTTGGAGTACTTTCCTTATGCGTAGCCAACTAAGACGCGGGTTCGCCCCCGCGCTGGCGGTTCTGCTCAGCCTGGCGTTGCTCGCCGGGCTGACCACTCCCGCCGTTGCCGTCGAGCCGCCCGCGCCGACCACGTCCCAGACCCCGCCGCCCGCGGCGCCGATCGACGACGAGGACGCGTTCAACCGCGAACTCGTCCAGGACATCGCCGACCACGCCGAGGACTTCGAGGTCCGGGACGCCGCGCGCGCCGCGCTGGCGACCAACGACCCGGCGAAGATCCGCGAGTACCTCGAAACCGGCGACGAGCTCGCCAAGAAGGCGGCCGCCGAGCGCAAGAAGCGCGTCGCGGCCGAGAACCGCGCGAAGGTCACCGAGTGGTCCAAGACCGCTGGCCCGATCGCGCGTCAGCGTGCGCTGGAAGTGTTGCGCACCAACGATGACAAGAAGATCGCCGACTTCGTCGCGTTCGGCAAGGACCTCGCCGACACCGAGGACCGCAAGTCCACAGAGGACGCCGCGGCGAAGGCCGAGCGCATCAAGGCCCGCGTCGCCGACATGGTCGCCCATGGCGGCCCGGAGGTCCAGGTCGCCGGTCAGGCCGCTTTGGACAGTGGTGACGCCGCCGTCATCGAGGCGTTCTTCACCACCGGCTACACCGAGGCGAACAAGCGCGACGCCGACGCCCGCGCCGCCATCGAAGCCGCGCAGGCGGCCAGGAACAAGGCGCTGCAGGACCTGCAGGATCTCGCCGACCGCTCGGCGCGCGCGTCGACCGCACGCGCGCAGATCCTGAAGTCCAGCGTCCAGGCCGTGAAGTCGCTGACCGACACCTCGGCCGCGATGGGCTTCGCCAACCAGGCGGCCAAGCGCGCCGACCAGATCTTCGAAGAGGACAAGCCGGGCCGAGCTTCCGGGCACCGTGGCCGAGCCCAGGAACTGGCCGGGCTGACCGCCGAGGCCAAGCGTCAGTTCGACAGCGCCACCGCCGCCGCGAAAGAGGCGAACACTCAGGCGCTGCTGTCCGACTCGGCCGCCCAGCAGCTCAGGGACACCGGGCTGACCCAGGGCATCGGCTGGGTCCAGGTCACCAAGGCCGTCTCGGCCGCCGCGCAGGCGGGCGTCAAGGCCGCCGAAACCGCCTGGCACGCGGCGGAAGCGACCGAGGCGGCCAGCCTGGCACTCGACGCCAACGCCAACGCGCAGGCGCACGCCGACAACGCCAAGCGGTACCGCGAGTCCGCCCAGGAACACGCCCGTCAGGCACACGAGCTGGAGGTCGCCGCGGCCGCGCAGGCAGCGGCAGCCCAGGTCGCCGCGGCCAACGCGCACGACGCGCGTCTCAAGGCCGAGCAGGCCGAGAAGAACGCATGGGCGCACGCGGCGAAGGCGCGTGCCGCGCTGAACCGCGCACGCACGCAGCGCGCGATCGCCCAGCAGGCCATGTCCAACGCGATCGCGCAGGCTGGCGCCGCCAACGCCGCGACCCGGCGCGCGATCGAGCAGCAGGACCTCGCGATCGGCCACGCCAACAAGGCGATCGAAGCGCAGAACAACGCGGTCGGCGCGGGCAACCGGTTCGTCGACGCCGCCAACAAGGCCGCCGACGCGGGGGAGCGGGCGCAGAAGGCGTTCGACGCGCTCAAGTCGGCCGAGTTCAAGCAGGCCGCCGCCGACGCGGCCGCGGCGGCCAAGGCGGGCACGCCGGAGGCGGAGACGGCGGCCAACGAAGCCCGGCGCGCCCGCGACGAGGTCAACCTCGCCCGCCCGTTCTCCGAGCGGTCCCGCGGTGAGGCGACCGCCGCCAACATCGCGGCCGCCAACGCCGGCGCCGAATCGGCTCGCGCGAGCGCGGCCGCCGCGCAGGCGAGGGCCGAAGCGGCGACCGCGTCCCGCGAGGCCAAGAAGACCCACGACGAGGCCGTCCGTGCCCGGTCCGAAGCGGACCGCGCCAACACCGAGGCCGTCAACGCCAACACCGACGCGCAGGCGGCGGGCAACCTCGCGCAGGCCGCGCTGGAGGAGGCCGCGCAGGCCAAGTCCGACGCGGAGCTGACGAAGGCCGAGGCCGAAGCCGCTGTCAACGACGCGGCCACCGCGAGCGTCCAGGCGAAGATCGCCGGTCGAGCCTCACTCGCCGCGAAGGTCGCTTCGGCGGGCATCGCCGCACCCGCCGCCGAGGCACTCAACCTGGCGGGTGCGCTGGCCGAGACCGACTCCGACGCGGCGCTCGCCGCCGACGTCGCGGCCAGCGCCCTGGCGATCGGCCAGGACCAGTCCGCGGCCGCGCAGAAGCACGCCGATCAGGCCGAGCAGGCCGCCCGCGAGGCGGCGGACGCCGCGTCACGGGCACTGGGCGAGATCGCGCCCGCGTACCAGGCCGCCGCTGCCGCCGCGCAGTCCGCGTCCAACGCGGTCCGGTCGGCCGAGGTGGCGGTCAAGGCCGCCCGCGCGGCGAGCTTCGACGCGGCCGCCGCCGGTGACGCGGCCCGCCGCGCCGGGTACGCCGACGCCCAGGCCCGCCAGGACGCGGCCGCGGCACACGGCGTGGCCATGGCGGCCTCGAACGACGCCGCCGTCGCCAGGCAGGCCTACAACCAGGCACTGAGCGACGCGGGCACCGCCAACAGCGCGGCCGCTGCGGCCGAGGGCGCGCTGAAGCAGGCCGACGAGGCGGCGACCAAGGCGCAGGCCATCTCCGACAAGATCGGCCCGCTCGCGCAGCTCATGCGCGACCAGGCCGACAAGCTCGGCGCGCTCGTCCCGAAGGTCCGCGAGGCCGAGCGCACCCAGTGGGTCCGCGACGTCCAGGAGTGGATCGACAAGCACATCACCGAAAAGGCGCCGCTCGTCGGCGGTGCGCTCGACGAGATCGTCAACCTCGGCTTCGGCATCTGGTCGCTGGCGATGTGCGCGGGCGGCCCGTCGACCCCGACCGGTGCGGTGCCGAGCAAATCGGAGGCCTGTCAGTCCATTGTGGACGGCTTCGGGCAGATGCTGGCCCACCCCGAAGAGCTGGTGCACGCCTCGGAGTTCGGGAAGAACCCGCAGAAGGCCATGGGCATGCTCGTGGTCGACATCGGCACGTTCTTCATCCCTGGCGGTGGCGGCCTCAAGATCGGCGAGGGCGTCGGCAAGGGCATCGGCGAGGCGGCCGCGGCGCTCGGCGCCACCGCCGCCAAGCAGATCGGCTCACTGCTCACCAAGGGCGCGCTGGAGATCGGCGCGGCCAAGTTCACCGAGATGGTCGCCACCTTCGGCGCGATCCCGCTGTCGAAGGTGCTCAGCGGGACCACCGTCCAGGGCTTCCTCAAGGCACTCGAGGAGGTCGGCGCGCCGACGCTCGGCACGTTCATCGCCGAGAAGGGCGGGGTCAGCCTCGGCAAGCTGATCACCGAAACCCTGCCGGCCGATCTCGCGAACGTGATCAGGCAGACGGTCGCCGCCGTGCAGGCCGCTGCCGACAAAGCGGCGCTCAACAAGCTGGTCGCCGAGCTGGACGCCCGTGGTGTGCTCGGGCCGAAGACCATCCCGGCGAACATCCCCGCCGCGATGATGAAGAACTGGAAGCCGTTCGAGAAGCTCAGCGCCGAGGACATGGTCCGGAAGTACTGGGATCCCACCGGGGGCTATACCGGCACGGGTGAATGGAAGTGGTCCGATGCGGCGCCGAACTACGGCCAGGTGCCCGGCACACTGAAGGCGTACCGGCCGGTGAAGGGCGAGATCTGGGATCGCTTCGGCGAGCCGAGAGGGAAGAATCTCTCCCCGGACGGGGTGCCTTACGAGCAGCGCGCCATCCCGCCGACCAACCTCACCGCTGGCTACCATCGCTACATCTGGCTCAAGGACTGGGATCCCGCCGCCGGTGCGGCGGATGTCAGCCAGATCGCTCCGGCGTTCGGGCAGCCAGGCGGTGGCCTGCAGTTCCAGGTCGCGAAGTCCGTCACCGATCTCATCGACCTCGGCTACCTCAAGGAGATCTTCTAGTGAACCTGGAGCAGCTCGCCGGGGAATTGGCCAAGGCCGGGGTCGATCCCAGGTCGTATCACTTCCCCGGCAAGCAGGCCGACGGCCCGTTGCACGACAGCGCCGTCTATCTCGAGGCCGATGGCGCCGGGTGGACGGTCGGGGTGCGGGAGCGAGGCGTGAACACGCCGCGGCAGTCCTTCGACACCGAGGACGCGGCCTGCCGCTATATGTACGACCTGCTCACTTGGAAGGCGCCGGAGCCCGTGCGTCTCACGCCGGAGGAGGCGGAGGCGGCTCGTCTGCTCAACGAGCGGATCCAGGCGGAAAACCTCCGTGACCTGCGGGAGCGCAAGGCTCGCTACGACGCCGAGCACTAGGACTCGTGAGTGGTATGGCCGGTTCTAACCGGCCATACCACTCACGACCTCGGCAGTCCGGTCCGCATCTCCGAGATCAGCGAGGCGACCACGGCCTTCAGGCTGCCGTTGCAGCTCTGCGCGACCGCGCGCTGACGCCGATAACTCGGCCCGACCCGCAGGATGTGCTCGACCGAGCGCAGCTCCTCGACGCAGTCCAGCCGCCGCGCGACCGGCTCCAGCCGGTCCAGCAGGTCGAGCAGATCATCGGTGACCAGGCGTTCGCGCCCGGCCGCGTCCAGGATGATCTCCGCGTCGGTGCCGTAGCGGGCGGCGCGCCACTTGTTCTCCTGGACGTGCCACGGTGGCATGGTCGGCAGGATCTCGCCGTCGTCGAGGCGGGCACTGAAGTCGTCGACCAGGCACTGGGTCAGCGCGGCGATCGCGGCGACCTCCTCCAGCGTCGGCAGGCCGTCGCACACGCGCATCTCGATGGTGCCGAAGTGCGGCGCGGGCCGGATGTCCCAGCGGATCTCCGAGAAGTGGTCGATGACGCCGGTGACGAACATGTCGTCGACGTAGTTCTCCAGCTCCGTCCACTTCCGGAACTGGAACGGCAGCCCCGCGGTCGGCAGCTGCTGGAACATCAGCGCCCGGTTGGAGGCGTACCCGGTGTCCTCACCACCCCAGTACGGCGAAGACGCCGAAAGCGCTTGCAGGTGCGGGAAGTAGTTGAGGAGCGCGTCGAGCACCGGCAGCACCTTGTCGCGGTGATCGAGGCCGACGTGCACGTGGACGCCGTAAATGAGCATCTGACGGCCCCACCACTGGGTGCGGTCGATCAGTTTCGCGTACCGCTCCTTGTCGGTGACCTTCTGCTGGTACCAGGTCGAGAACGGGTGCGACCCGGCCGAGAACAGCTCGACGCCCAGCGGGTCGCAGACCTTGTGCACCAGCTCCAGCGAGTCGGCCAGGTCGGCCTTGACCTCGCCGATGGTGTCGCAGATGCCGGTGATGATCTCGACGGTGTTGAGCAGCAGCTCCTGCTTGATCTTGGGATGCTCGTCCTGGCCGTCGGGGCGGACCTGCTCCAGGATGCGCTCGGCCACGGAGGCGAGTTCGCCGGTGCGGCGGTCGACAAGGGCCAGCTCCCACTCGGCGCCGACCGTCGATCGGCGTGAGGGGCTGAACTCGATGTGCACTGGGTTTCCTAGTGGCTCAGACCTGGGCGCCCGTGTTCGGATCGGCGCCGTCAGGCGGACCCTGTCTCACGCGCAGAAGCAATAAGGCTATCGCGGTCGCCAGCGAAAGGATGCCCAGCGGCGTGGCGAGTGTGGTGCCCAGGCCGAGCACGTTCGGCCAGATCAGCAGCACCAGGCCGATCACGAAGAACAGCAGCACGATGAACGCGCCCTTGCGCGGCCTCGGCAGCGGCGGCGGCTCCGGGGGCACGTAGTGCTCGTTGTCGCCGGACGGATCGTCGCCGAACATGGTGGCGTCCCACTCGGTGCCGCCACCGCGCCAGCCACGGTCGGGAGCCTTCTTCTCCTCCGGCTCGACCGGCTCGGGCTCCTCGTCGAGCAGCCCGACGCCCTCGGCGCGCAGATCGGCCACGATCTCCGCGAAGGTGGCGTCGACGTCCTCGGGTCCGTCCTTGCCCCTGCTCATGTCGCGTCGACCCCCGCCTCACGAACACTGCGCACGAATTCGACACTACGCTCGAAGATCAGTTCGGCGTCGTTGTCCTGCGTGGCCACGTGGTAGCTGTTCTCGAGCACCACCTCGGTGACGTTCTCGCTGCCGACCGCGCCGAGGATGATCTGCGAGTTCACCGGCTCCACGATGTGGTCGACGGCCGAGTGGAGCAGCAGCAGCGGCTGGGTCACCTTGGGCAGGTCGGCGCGGACGAGCTTCCAGAGCTTGCCGAGGCTGACCGCGGCGCGCACCGGCGTGCGGGTGTACGCGATCTCGGTCTCGCCGGGCTTCTTGATGTCGTTGCCGACGCCGGGCACCGACGGCAGCACCGCCGCCAGCAGCGGGCCGAACTTGGCGTCCCAGCGCAGCGTGGTCACCGAGGGGTTCACCAGCACGATCCCGGCGATCCGGTTGCCGAACTCCTGGGCGAGGCGCAGGCTGAGCGTGCCGCCCATGGACAGGCCGCAGACGAACACGGAGTCACAGGTGCCGAGCAGCTCCAGCAGCTCGGTGCGGACCGCTTCGTACCAATCGGTCCACACTGTCCGGTTCATGTCCTGCCAGACCGTGCCGTGCCCGGGTAGCAGCGGGCAGCGCACGGTGAACCCGGCTTCGGCCAGGTGCGCGCCCCAGGCGCGAAGGCTGCCCGGTGTGCCGGTGAACCCATGGCACAGCAGTACCCCGACTTCGGTCGAACCGGTGTGTGAGAACGGTTCCGCGCCGGCGAGCACCGTCATGCGATCGCCTTCCGTCTGTGCTTGTGGGGACGTCTATGTTCGCACGGCCGGGCCGCGTTGTGGGCCCCCGGCCGCACTGGAGAATGGCATAGGATCGGTGTGAGATCGATCGCTGTCCGCCGCAACCGGGTACCAGGCGTTGTGCATGCCCGGTCGTGGTTCGTAACCTTGTTGATCGGGTCGACCCGGAACGAGCTGCTCGGAGGACATGTCGCGGTGCTGTACTGGTTGATGAAGAACGTCTTTTTAGGCCCGCTGCTCAAGCTGCTGTGGCCGACCAAGGTGGTCGGCGCGGAGAACATCCCCGAGACCGGTGGTGTCATCCTCGCAGGCAACCATCTCGCGGTCGCCGACTCGTTCTTCATGCCGCTGCGGGTCAAGCGCATGGTCACCTTCCCGGCCAAGTCCGAGTACTTCACCGAGCCGGGCATCAAGGGCAAGCTCAAGAAGGCCTTCTTCACCGGCGTCGGCCAGATCCCGATCGACCGCTCAGGCGGCAACGCCGCGCAGGCCGCGCTCGACACCGCGACCAGGCTCGTCCGCGAGGGCAACCTGCTCGGCATTTACCCCGAGGGCACCCGCTCCCCGGACGGGCGCCTCTACAAGGGCAAGACCGGCGTCGCCCGCATCGCGCTGGAGTCCGGCGGCCTGGTGGTCCCGGTCGCGATGATCGGCACCGACAAGGTCAACCCGATCGGCTCCAAGATGTGGCGCCCGATGCGCTTGGAGATCCGCTTCGGCAAGCCGCTCGACTTCTCGCGCTACGAGGGGCTCGCGGGCGACCGGTTCATCGAGCGGTCGATCACCGACGAGATCATGTACGCCCTGATGGAGCTCTCCGGCCAGGAGTACGTCGACATCTACGCGGCCAAGGCCAAGGAACTGCTGGCCGCCGAAGCCGCGGGTGTGAGCCCCAAGGTCCCGGCGCAGCCGTCGGCTCTGGAAGCGGATCGGGTACCCCAGACAAAGGTCGGCTAGTCGCCCATTAGGGTCGCCCGGTGCGATTTTTCTACGACACCGAGTTCATCGAGGACGGCTTGACGATCGACCTGGTGTCGATCGGTGTCGTGGACGAGCAGGGCCGGGAGTTCTACGCGGTATCGACCGACTTCGACCCGGCCAAGGCCGGCGCCTGGGTGCGCGACAACGTCCTCCCCAAGCTGCCCTCGCCCGCCGACAAGGCCTGGCGCAGCCGTGAGCGCATCCGCGAGGACCTGCTGGAGTTCTTCGGCAAGCCCCCGGGCGGCATCGAGCTCTGGGCCTGGTTCGCGGCCTACGACCACGTCGCGCTCGCCCAGCTCTGGGGCCCGATGCCCGCCCTCCCGCGCCAGCTGCCCCGCTTCACCCGCGACCTGCGCCAGCGCTGGGAAGACGTCAACAAGCCCAAGCTCCCCCCGGCCCCGACCGACGCCCACGACGCCCTCGCCGACGCCCGCCACAACTACGAGCGCTGGCAGGTCATCGAGGAGGTCTGGAAGCGCCGCCGCGGCTAAGCCGCTTCGTCCCCTTACGCGCATATCTGCACGTTTTACGCGTGTCGGTGAACCGCTTACGCGTGCATGCCTATAGCCTTACGCGCCTCGTGTCAGTTGCAGAGGCTGGCACATGTGGCAAGGGAGGCCGACTTTGGTCAACGACTTTGAAGGTGCTCTCGAGCACGACGACATCTTGGCGGCCATGGAGGCGGCGAGTCGTGAGGCTGCGGCCGTCGGTGGCCGGATCTTTCCTTGCACCGTGTTCAAGCAGGGGCGTCGCACGATGGTGTCGACCGCGTTCCCCAATCCGTTCATCCAGCGGCAGGTGGTAGCCGATTCGGCGACAAAGGGAAGCAGCGCGCGCGAGAACCTGAATCGCCCGCTCATGCCGGACCACGCGAAGGCGATCAAGGAGTACGTGGTCGCCAATCGCGACGACTACATACTGCCGCCCGTCACGTTGAACGTGGACAAGTACCCATCGCTACATGTGCAGCGAAGCCCGGGTGCGCCCACTCGCTTGGGTTATCTGGTCGTCCATGACGCGACCCGATTCTTCGTCACCGATGGTCAGCATCGGATCGCCGCACTGACGGGGTACCCCGCGGGGCGGTCGGGAGCATCAGGGGCGCTGGATGAGGTGCAGGACCTTGATTCCGACGCCATGGCGGTCCTGATCGTTATCGAGACGGACAGGGCGCGCATCCGGCAGGACTTCGCGGACGCGGCGAAGACCAAGCAGATCCCGCCGAGTCTCTTGGCTGTATACAACACTCGTCAGCCCGTCAACCGTGTGCTCGCTGAGATCACGGAGGGCTCGAAACTGTTCAATGGGCGGATCGACGAGACTTCCAAGACGCTTCCCAAGCTGTCGCAGCACGTTTTCCTTCTCAACCAGGTTCGAGGCTTTGTTAAAGAGCTGCTTTTCGGCGACTACGCCATGAGCGAAGAGAGCCTTACCCGGCAGGCCATGATCCGGCTGGGGAGTGCCGACGAACAAAAAGAATTCGTCCGGGAAGCGCTGTTGTTGCTCGATGTCTTGACCGAACACATGCATCCGTGGTCCACGATCGTCGGCCTGCCGCGCAGCGGGGCCGTGGCGAACCAGATCCCAGACTTCCGCGCCGAGTACGTCAACATGACCGCGACAGGGCTCAACATCATCGGCCGCATGGGCTTTCACATTCTCAAGGAGCCCTCTGACGCGTTGCGCCGCGAGCGGTGCTTCGAGCTGGCGACGAAGATCGATTGGCGGCGCAAGGCGGAGATTTGGCAGAACAACATCATCTCCGGTGATAACAAGATCTCCACGCAGCGCGGACCGGTCACAGTCGCGGCCAAGGCCGTTCACGAGGCACTCGGCATCTGACGGGACAAGGTAGCTCTGTCATGGCGAGTCTGGTGATCTTGCCGAGGTGGCCGGTAACGGGCCGGCGGAGGACGCGATGGTGACGCGTCGGGAACCCGAGCATCCGCACGGCTGGCTGGGATATGTCGTCGCGGATCAGGAACGCACCGCGAACGCCTTGAGGCTGGCGCGTTGGCTTGGGCTGATCGCCTTGGGCGGATTGCTCATCGTGGCGGCCTTGATTGTGGCTCTCGCGGTCTTGTCGCCACTTTATGCCGCGAGTCTCGTCGGCGGTGGTTCTTCAATGGCGTTGGGAGGGGTCGCCTTGAGTCGATGGAAGGGCACCCGTGGCCGACGGAAGTGAGCTCGTGCGCGTTGCGGGCGGTTCTAACCGCCCGCAACGCGCACGAGTCTTTCAGCGGCGGGAGGTTATGGCGGCGGCGAGGGTGTCCAAAAGGGACGCTGTGGTGTCCCAGTCCATGCAGGCGTCGGTGATCGACTGGCCGTAGGTGAGGTCGGCGGCGTGGCCCAGCGAGAGGTCCTGGCGCCCGCCGACCAGGAAGCTCTCCATCATCAGCCCGGCGATGCCGCGCTCGCCCGAGGCGAGCCGGGCAGCGATCTCCCGGACGACCTCACCTTGCCGCACGTGGTCCTTCGAGCTGTTCCCGTGGCTCGCGTCGATGATCACGCGCTCCGGCAGCCCCGCCGCGGCGAGCCGGGCGAGCGTGTCCGAGACCGTGTCCGGATCGTAGTTCGGTCCGGCGGCGCTCCCGCGCAGGATCACGTGGCAGTCCGGGTTGCCCGCGGTGGTCAGCAGCGCGGCCAGCCCGTCGGTGTTGATGCCGGGGAACACGTGCGACGCGCCCGCCGCCCTGGTCGCGTCGACCGCGACCTGGACGTCGCCCTCGGTCGAGTTCTTGATGCCGACCGGCATGGACAGCGCGCTGCACAGCTGCCGGTGCACCTGCGAGGCCGCGGTCCGCGCGCCGATGGATCCCCAGGTCACGGTGTCGGCGATGTACTGAGGGGTGATCGGGTCGAGGAACTCGCAGCCCACCGGCAGACCCAGCGCCGACACGTCCAGCAGCAGCTTGCGCGCCATCCGCAGGCCCTTGTTGACCTCGAACGTCCCGTTCAGCTCCGGGTCGTTGATCAGGCCCTTCCAGCCCAGCGTGGTGCGCGGCTTCTCGAAGTAGACCCGCATGACGATGTGCAGCTCGGAGCGCAATTCCGAAGCCTTGAGAGCCAGCCGTCGCGCGTAGTCCAGCGCCGCTTCGGTGTCGTGGACGGAGCACGGCCCGACGACCACGAGCAGCCGGTCGTCGGTGCCATTGAGAATGCCGATCGCGCCCGCCCGCCCGGCGAGCACCGTATCGGCCACTCCCGACGTCATCGGATGCTCGTGCCTGAGCATGGCGGGCGACAGCAGCGGGCTGATCGAGGTGGTGCGGGCGCCGTCGAGTGCGGTCAGCGTGTCGGCGGTGGGAGTCATCGCGGGGTTCCTCTCGGGGTGAACCGACCCGCGGAAGCCTGCGAGCCGGTGTGGATCTTCCGGCTCGGCAGGTGGTAGGTCAGCGCAGGTTCACGCCGCCGTGCCCACCCGGGGCCGGCTTCGTAAACCAGAAATAGCGCTGCACGGGGTCAAGCTAGCACAGACATGATTTCCAGGTGGTACGCCCTGCACCGATCCAGAGATCTGGCGCTACGCTGGCGGCGAAATGTGACTGCCATCTCTGAGTAACAAAGACGGAGGACTTGTCATGCGTGTCGGTGTGCTGACCGGCGGCGGCGACTGCCCCGGCCTGAACGCGGTGATCCGTGCCGTGGTCCGCAAGGGCATCGAGGTCCACAACTGGGACATCGTCGGCTTCCGCAACGGGTGGCAGGGGCCGCTCACCGGGGAGAGCAAGCCGCTCGGGCTGAACGATGTCGAGGACATCCTCACCCGCGGCGGCACCATCCTGCGGTCGTCGCGGACCAACCCGTACAAGGTCGACGGCGGCGTCGACAAGATCAAGGCCGTGCTCAAGGAGCAGGGTGTCGACGCGCTCATCGCCATCGGCGGCGAGGACACCCTCGGCGTCGCGAAGAAGCTGACCGACGACGGCGTCGGCGTCGTCGGTGTCCCCAAGACCATCGACAACGACCTCGGCGCGACCGACTACACCTTCGGTTTCGACACCGCGGTCTCCATCGCCACCGAGGCGATCGACCGGCTGCACACCACGGCCGAGTCGCACCACCGCGCGCTGGTCGTCGAGGTCATGGGCCGCCACGCGGGCTGGATCGCGCTGCACTCCGGCCTGGCAGGCGGCGCCAGCGTCATCCTGGTGCCGGAGCGCCACTTCGACGTCGACAAGGTCGTCAAGTGGGTCGAGCGCCGCTTCGAGCGTGAGTTCGCGCCGATCATCGTCGTCGCCGAGGGCGCGCTGCCCGAGGGCGGCGAGGAGAAGCTCCTCACCGGCGAGAAGGACGCCTTCGGCCACGTCCGCCTCGGCGGCATCGGCACCTGGCTGGCCGACGAGATCGCCCACCGCACCGGCAAGGAGTCCCGCGCCGTGGTGCTCGGGCACGTCCAGCGCGGCGGCACGCCGACCGCGTACGACCGCGTGCTCGCCACCCGCTTCGGCCTCAACGCGGTCGACGCCGTCGCCGACGGCGACTTCGGCGTCATGGTCGCGCTGCGCGGCACCGACATCGTCCGCGTGAAGCTGTCCGAAGCCACCGCCGAGCTGAAGACGGTTCCGGCCGAGCGCTACGAAGAGGCCGAGGTCTTCTTCGGCTAGAGGCTAGATCCGTGCCAGTTCATCGAGGACGCCCACAGCGCGGTGGACGTCCTCGGTGAGAGGCCGGTCGTCCATGCTTTCGTCCAGCGCGGCCGAAGCCAGGTCGTACGCGTCCCGCGCGGGAATGTCGACCAGCTCGGCGCGGCGCAGCCGCAGCGCCCGCACGGCCGCGACCAGCTCGCACGCCAGAACCTGTTGGTACGCATAGGAAGCCGCCGTCGCCGCGCGTGCCGCTTGCGTCGAGAAGCTCGCGTGGTCCTCGATGCCCCGCGACACGACGGCCGTGCCGAGCGTCGCCGGGAGCGCCGCCTGCCTCAGCTCCGTCAACGCGTCGTGCGCGACGTACTCCAGGATCATCACACCCGAGCTGCCGACCGGCCCGGACGCCAAAAACGGGCGCAGGCCGGTGAATTCCGGTTCCAGCAAGTCGCCCAGCCGCGCCACGGACAGCTCCGCCACCTGATGAATGGTCGCCCGTGCCTGGTCCAAAGCCGTTGACACATAAGCGGTGTGGAAGTGCGCGTGGTGATACGCGTCCTGGTGCACGGTCGAGATCATCGGGTTCTCGGTGCTGGCGTTGATCTCGATGGCGAGCACGTCACGCAGGTAGTGGATCGCGTCGAGCGCGGGTCCCTGCACCTGCGGGAAAGCCCGCAGCCCGAACGGATCCTGGATGCGGCGGCCCGGTTTCGGCGTGTGGTGCATGCCCAGCAGCCGCCGCAGCTCGGCCGCGCAGGCGACCTGACCGGCATGCGGCCGCGCCTCGTGCACCGGGGTCGCGTACGCCTCGGGATTGCCGTCGAGCGCGATGTACGTCAGCGCGCCGACCGCGTGACTGGCGCGGGTCAGCGTGTCCAGCCGCATGGCCGCGAGCGTGGCTTCGGCCAGCGTGGCGGCGTTGCTGCTCATGAACGCCAGCGCGTCGCCCGCCCGCACGCTGACCGGTGGCACGCCGCCTTCGAGCCAGGGCCGCTCACCGGTCAGCGCCAGCGCCAGTTCCGCCAGCGGCGCCAGGTCGCCGGTGCCGATCGCGCCGAGCCGGTGCACCAGCGGCAGCGCGCCGCCGCGCACGGCGCCGGCCAGCGCGGAGATCAGCTCGGGGCTGATCCCGGCGCGCCCCGCGACCAGCTGGTTGAGCCGGATCAGCATCATGCCGCGGACCTGGTCCGGCGACATCGGGTCGCCGCTGCCGCCCGCGTGGCTGCGCAGCAGCCGGAGCCCGTGCTCGCGCGACTCGCCGCCGGTGATCAGGTCGTCCTTGTTCGCGCCGACGCCGGTGGTCCGGCCGTAGACCTCCCGGCGGGTGCTCAGCTCGTCGGCGAGCTTCCACGCGTGCTCGGCCGCGCGCATCGCGGCTATCGAGACGTCGATGGCCAGCGGCCCCTCGGTGGCCGCCGCGGTCACCACATCGGCGCAGCGCAGCGTCCGCCCGTCAACTCTGATCAACCCAGACCTCCTTTTCGCGCATCCTAAGAGTCGAGGTGGCGCTCCAGCGCGTCCAGGCGTCCTTCCCAGAACTTGCGATAGGGCGCCAGCCAGGCGTCGATCTCGGCGAGGGGTTCCGGCCGCAGGCGGTAGCACCGGCGCTGGGCGGCGACGCGGACGGTCACCAGGCCGGCTTCGCGCAGCACCCGCAGGTGCTTGGACACGGCGGGCTGGCTCAGGTCCATCCGGTCGACCAGCTCGCCGACCGAGCGCTCGCCGTCGCGGAGCAGGTCGAGGATGGTGCGCCGCCGTGGTTCGGCGAGTACGTCGAAAGTGTGCATCACCCGGCGAATGTGCCGCTCCGAACATATTCCTGTCAAGGCATGTTGCGGCCGTTCGAGTTAATCGGTCACGCGCTTTACAAAACGCTGGTCTGAACCATTGACTTATTGGTCTAGTCCATTCACTCTTTGATGCAGTCCCTCCGCACCGGTTTCGTCACTCTTGGTGACACTGAAAGGGAGAAGGCATGCCCCGTTCGAGCAAGAGCAGGCTGGTCGCCCTGGTGAGCGCGGCCGCGGCCGCGCTGCTGTCGATCACGATGGCCGCACCCGCCACCGCGACCGTCCAGGCGCCAGCAGGCGCCGAGCAGGCCGAGGCCTCGGTCGGCAAAGTCGTCGGCTACTTCGTGGAATGGGGCGTCTACGCCCGGAATTACCACGTCAAGAACATCAAGACCAGCGGCTCGGCGAGCAAGCTGACGCATATCAACTACGCGTTCGGCAACGTCACGAACGGCGGCTGCTCGATCGGCGACGCCTACGCCGACTACGACAAGTTCTACGACGCCGCGTCGAGTGTCGACGGTGTCGCCGACACCTGGGACGCCGGCGCGCTGCGCGGCAACTTCAACCAGCTGAAGAAGCTCAAGAAGCAGTACCCGAACATCAAGATCCTGTGGTCGTTCGGCGGCTGGACCTGGTCGGGTGGCTTCACGCAGGCCGCGAAGAACCCGGCCGCCTTCGCGCAGTCCTGCTACAACCTGGTCAACGACCCGCGCTGGGCCGGTGTCTTCGACGGCATCGACATCGACTGGGAGTACCCGAACGCCTGCGGTCTCAGCTGTGACACCAGCGGCGCGGCGGCGTTCAAGAACCTGATGAGCGCGGTCAAGGCCAAGTTCGGCTCGAAGCTGGTCACCGCGGCGATCACCGCCGACGGCACCTCCGGCGGCAAGATCGACGCCGCCGACTACGCGGGCGCCGCGGCCTCGGTCAACTGGTACAACGTGATGACCTACGACTACTTCGGCGCGTGGGCCGCGCAGGGCCCGACCGCACCGCACTCGCCGCTCACCAGCTACAGCGGCATCCCGACCGCGGGCTTCTACTCCGACGCGGCCATCCAGAAGCTCAAGAGCAAGGGCGTGCCGTCGAGCAAACTGTTGCTGGGCATCGGTTTCTACGGCCGAGGCTGGACCGGCGTCTCGCAGAGCGCGCCGGGCGGCACGGCGACCGGCGCCGCGCCGGGCACGTACGAGGCGGGCATCGAGGACTACAAGGTGCTCAAGGGCAAGTGCCCGTCCACCGGGACGGTCGCGGGCACCGCGTACGCGAAGTGCGGCAGCCAGTGGTGGAGCTACGACACCCCGAGCACCATCAGCGGCAAGGTGAACTACGCCAAGGCGCAGGGTCTCGGCGGGGCGATGTTCTGGGAACTCTCCGGTGACACCACCGGTGGCGAGCTGATCTCCGCGCTCGCCAGGTAATGAAGGTGACCGCCCGGCGTGCCAGGCAGCAATGGGGCTGCGTGGCACGCCGGGTTTCACTTATTGAGGGGAAGCGCAAAGGTGGCGTGATCGTGGGCTCGGCTTGGGCATGGGGGTCGTGAGTGTTCCGGCCGGTTCTAACCGGCCGCAACACTCACGACTCCCCACTCGGCAGGCTCGCCCGACCATCCGCGTAGCCCGGATTGGGTGAGGGCCTCCCTCACCCAACCCGGGCAGTCAGGGCCTCCCTCACCCAGATATCCGGGTGAGGGAGGCCCTCGCCCACTCGGGCTGAGTGAGGGAGGCCCTCACCCAGCCGCCCGCGACACGCCACATTTGGCTTCCCCCCTCAATAGTTCAGCATTCGATGCGGACGACGTCGCTCCGGACGCTCCAGCCATTGCCGACCGGGTTGCTCACGCTGAGCCAGCACCGGTAGTTCATGTGGCCCATGCCGCCACAGTTGTAGGTGACCGTGCCGCCGCCGTCGCCCCGCCAGGACGGCGCGTTTCCTTATGGTGGCGCCTTCCCTGAACTGTCAATTCGCTGCCATTTAAATCCTGCATTAAATGCGGGCTTAATTTATTCCGCGAATGCGCCGGGGCCCGCTCGGGATTGTCGGTGGGCGGGACTATCGTCTCGCCCATGAAGTTCGCCGGCTTCGGTGAGCACGCCGTGGAGTTCTACGACGGCCTGCTCGCCGACAACTCCAAGATCTACTGGGACGACAACCTCGCGATCTACCAGCAGGACGTCAAGGCGCCGATGGAGGCACTGCTCAAAGAGCTCGAGCCCGAGTTCGGCGCCGATTTCGGCACGGCCAAGATCTTCCGGCCGTACCGGGACGTGCGGTTCTCGGGCGACAAGACGCCGTACAAGACGCACTGCGGCGCCGTGATCGAGCAGGGCCGCGGCGGCGGGGCGTACTACGTCGAGGTCGGCCCCGAAGGGCTGCGGGTCGGCGGTGGCTGCTTCCACCTGGAGTCGGACCAGATCGCCAGGTACCGGCAGGCGGTCGACACCGACATCCACGGCCAGGCGCTGGAAAAGGTGCTCGCGAGCCTGCGCCGCGCCGGCTGGGAGATCAGGGGAGACCAGCTCAAGACCAAGCCGCGCGGCTTCGCCGACGACCATCCCCGGCTCGAGCTGCTGAAGTACCGCTCGGTGTACGCGATCCGCGTCTGGGAGCCGGACGACGCGCTGCACGAGCGCACCTCGCTGGACCGGGTGAAGAAGGCGTGGCGGCAGGTCCGCGCGTTCAACGAATGGGCCCGCGACCACGTCGGCCCCAGCGAGAAACCCCGGCGCTAACCGGCCCAGAGATGGGTGACGTCGCCGCGCGTCGTCGCGAGCACGTGGTCGGTGACCGCGATGCTGTCGGCTTCCTCGGGCAGCGGGATCTCCGCGCCCGCGAGTGACCACAGCCGCGGCCGCCCGCCGGTCTTGCCCGCCACCAGGTCGCCGGCGATGCCGGTCACCTCGAGCAGCTGATCGGCGGGCACCTCGACGGCCGCCACGGACGGCGCGCCCCACGTCGTCGTGCGAGTCCAAGTCACCAGCCGCTGCGCGCCGCCGGGGCGGCTGGTGACGCCGACCGCGACACAGGAACCCGAGGCGCAGCGCACGCGCGCGACCGAGGTGTTGCCCGCCTTGTCCGGGTCGGCGAGCGGCTCGCGCCGCCAGGTCTTGCCGTCGGCCGAACTCCAGGCGAGCGGAGTGGCCTTGGCGCGGCCCGGCTCGTTGACGCTCACATCGCCCACGGCCACGAACTCGCGCCCGTCGTGCGTGGCGCCGAGTATCCGCGTCTGCGCGCCGGGCTCGCTGAGCAGCGCGGGGTCTTCCTGCTGCGACCACGTCACGCCGTCGGGGGAGAGCCAGGCGGCGGCGCCGGTCCCGCCTCGGACGTGATCCCACTGCCCGGTCAGCAGGTAGGCGTCCGGCCCGGCGGCCGAGCCGGACGCGGTGATCCCGCGCGGCCCGCCGAGCAGCTCCACACCCTGCGGGTATTCGGTAAGCCCCTGCACCGAGCCCGCCCAGATGGTCGGGCGCGGGTTGCCGTGCGCGCCGCCGAACGCCTCGCCGAGCGCGAAGAGCCGGCCGCCCGCCATCGACGGAAGCGTCAGCTCGGCCTGCGCGCCGTATCCGCTCCGTGCGTGGACGGGCACCGCGCGCCACGGCCGTCCGGCCCAGGCCGCCGGCGTTCGCCCCACGGAACCGAACGCGTACAGATCGTGGCCGTCCGAAAGCAGCGCGCGCACCTTCGCGCCGGGTGCCGGGTCTTCGATCCGCCGCCAGTACGGCGGGGGAGCCGGAGGTCCGGAACAGGCCGCTACGCAGGCGATCGTCAGGATCAGCGCGACCGTTCGCGACACCACTGTCATGGCTACGAAGGTTACCGCGAACACGTCATCGCCAAGACACGGAGAGGAACTTTCGGGATCGGTACAGACTCGTAGGCCACAAAGGACTAGGCTGTCCGAACGTGAGCCGACGCGCGAAGATCGTTTGTACATTGGGCCCCGCCACCGCTACGCCGGAGAAGATGCGGGCACTCGTAGACGCCGGTATGGACGTCGCGAGAATGAACTTCAGCCACGGGAGCCACAGCGACCACAAGGCCGTCTACGACCTGATCCGCACCGCGGCCGCCGAGTCCGGCCGCGCGGTCGGCATCCTGGCCGACCTGCAGGGCCCGAAGATCCGCCTGGGCACGTTCGCCGGTGGCCCCGTCGAGTGGCGCACCGGTGACGTCGTGCGCATCACGGTCGAGGACGTCGAGGGCACCCACGACCGCGTCTCCACCACCTACAAGGGCCTCGCGCACGACGCGAAGCCGGGCGACCGCCTGCTCGTCGACGACGGCAAGGTCGGGCTCGTGGTCAAGGGCGTCGAGGGTTCCGACGTGGTCTGCGAGGTCACCGAGGGCGGCCCGGTCAGCAACAACAAGGGCGTTTCCCTGCCCGGCATGGACGTTTCGGTGCCCGCGCTGTCCGAAAAGGACATCGAGGACCTCGAATTCGCGCTGGAGCTGGGTGTCGACTTCATCGCGCTCTCGTTCGTGCGCTCGCCCGCCGACATCGACCTGGTGCACCAGGTGATGGACAAGGTCGGCAAGGGCCGCCTGCCGGTCGTCGCGAAGATCGAGAAGCCCGAGGCTGTCTACAACCTCGAGGCCATCGTCCTCGCTTTCGACGCGGTGATGATCGCTCGCGGTGACCTCGGCGTCGAGCTGCCGCTGGAGCAGGTCCCGCTGGTGCAGAAGCGCACCATCCAGATCGCCCGTGAGAACGCGAAGCCGGTCATCGTCGCGACGCAGATGCTCGAGTCGATGATCAACAGCTCCCGCCCGACCCGCGCGGAGGCCTCGGACGTCGCCAACGCGGTGCTCGACGGCGCCGACGCGCTGATGCTCTCCGGTGAGACCAGCGTCGGCCGCTACGCGATCGACACGGTCAAGACCATGGCCAGGATCATCGAGACGATCGAGACCGACTCGCCGATCGTGCCGCCGCTCTCGCACGTCCCCCGCACCAAGCGCGGCGTCATCTCCTACGCCGCCCGCGACATCGGCGAGCGCCTCAACGCGAAGGCGCTGGTCGCGTTCACGCAGTCCGGCGACACCGTCCGCCGCCTCGCGCGGCTGCACACCCGGCTGCCGCTGCTGGCGTTCACGCCGGAAGAGAGCGTCCGCGCGCAGCTGGCGCTGACCTGGGGCACCGTCACCCGGATCGTGCCGAGGGTGGAGACGACCGACGAGATGATCCAGCAGGTCGACCACTCGATGCTGGAGATGGGCCGGTACCAGCGCGGCGACCTGGTGGTCATCGTGGCCGGTTCGCCTCCCGGCACCGTCGGCTCGACCAACCTGATCCATGTTCACCGACTTGGTGAAGACGACCACGCTTAAGAGACTAAGCGGCCGCTTAGGCAATAAGGTTCCGTCATGACCGAATTGGCCAAGGAAGCCGCTTCCCGTCTCGACACGGCGACCGGCGCGGGGCAGCCCGTGCTGGACCGGTTGGTGGCGCTCCTCGATCTGGAGAAGATCGAGGAGAACATCTTCCGCGGCGTCTCGCCCCGGCATTCGCCGGTGCGGGTGTTCGGCGGCCAGGTGGCGGGCCAGGCGCTGGTCGCCGCCGGCCGTACCGTGCCGGAGGACCGCAGGGTCCACTCGCTGCACGCGTACTTCATCCGCGGCGGCGACCCCAGCGTCCCGATCGTCTACGAGGTCGACCGCATCCGCGACGGCCGCTCGTTCACCACCCGCCGCGTGGTCGCCATCCAGCACGGCAAGGCGATCTTCTCCCTGTCGGCCTCGTTCCAGAAGGACGAGCCCGGCATCGAGCACGCCGAGTCCATGCCGGACGGCGTCCCCGCGCCGGAGTCCTTGCCGTCTTTGGTCGACTGGGCCAAGGAATCGGGCATCACGCACCACGAGCGCCCCCGCCCGATCGACATCCGCTACGTCAGCCCGCCTCCGTGGGTCACCCGCGAGACCGGCGAGCGTCCCGCCCACACCCGGGTCTGGATGCGCGCCGACGGCACCTTGCCCGTCGACCAGCTCCTGCACGTCTGCGTGCTCACGTACGCGTCGGACATGACCCTGCTCGACTCGATCCTCGCCCGCCACGGCGTCTACTGGGAACTCGACAAGGTCCTGGGCGCCTCGCTCGACCACGCTCTGTGGTTCCACCGGCCCTTCCGCGCCGACGAGTGGTTCCTCTACGACAGCCAGTCGCCGACGGCCTCAGGCGCCCGCGGCCTGGCGACCGGCCGCTTCTTCGCGGCCGACGGGACCCTCATCGCCACCGTCGTCCAAGAAGGCCTCCTCCGCGTCCTGGGCTCGTGAGCGTTGCGGGCGGTTAGAACCGCCCGCAACGCTCACGACCCCCATTTGCCCAGCCCGGGGTCGTGAGTGTTTAGGCCGGTTAGAACCGGCCGCGCCACTCACGACCCCCGCGCGGCGAGGATCGGGCGCGGCGCCGGGCCGGGACGTTGCAAGGGCGGCCCTTGTCACCTCTAGCGTGACAAGGGCCGCCCTTGTTTCCTTCCCGAAACCGGCGAAACGTACATAGTGGAACTTGAGGGTCGGCGGGCCGGGCGTGGTTGCGCGAGCGAGTGGAAGGTTTGCTGCGTTAGATGCAGCAAACCTTCCACTCGCGTCGGCCACGCCATTGAAAACGCCGTCACAATTCCCTGGCTCGCTCACGCGAATGGCATTTCAACGTTTCAAACCGCCATTCGAACCCGGCAAATCCCGCCCGAATCCGCGTCCGCCGCGGTTCGCCAAGCTCGCCTGAATCCTGGGTTCGGGATTGGGTGACCCAGCGGTCTCGAAGGCCCCCCGGGGCCTGAGGGACTTCACGGTGCGCGCCTCTTTCCCGGCCGCCAGGCCGGAAACGCGCATAAAAAAACACAGGGAGCCCGGGATCGATCGGGGGAAGCAATCCCGGACCCCCTGCGTGAAGGTCGCGGTTCAGCCCAGGTACTGCGGGCTCCGCTTCCTTCGCTTGTGGTGGCTCGCGGCCACGGTCGGCGCGGCGTCGGTGTCGAGTCGCAGCCGCACCGCCAAGTATGCGCGGCATGGCGTCCGCTTGCGACGCCGGAACGGGGACCACGGCTGGCGCCTGCGGCAGGTCGGGCAGCGGCCCGCGGCGTCGGGTTCGTGCTCGGCGAGCACTTCACGCAGGGCGGCGACGAGGCGGGGGATCTCGTGTCCGGCGAGCACGACGAGACGGTCCTGATCGGACTTGTCCACCGATCGGGTGAGTTCGGTCAGTCTGTGATGGACGGCGGCTTGCATCGGGCCCAGGATGGAATCCCGCTCCTGCATTGAGTACCCCCTCGCGACTCTCGCCGCCGATCAATTTCGCGCAGGATCCACAGCGTACAGCGGCATTCTGCAAATTGCAGTCCACCGATCGGGGATCGGCTCCATTTCTTTAAGTGTTAGAACATCACCGTGTGCGGGAGCGACTGGTTAGATATGACATGAGATAGGTTGCGAACCCGAGCCACACCCGGAGGTGCAATGACGCGGGGTCAGGGGCCCACTGTGCGCCGCCGCAGACTCGCCAGCGAGCTGCGGAGATTGCGCGAGGCGGCAGAGCTCACCATCGACGAGGTGGGCGACAAGCTGGAGTGTTCGGCCTCCAAGGTGAGCCGGATCGAGACCGGGCACGTGGGCGTCACGCCGCGTGACGCCAGAGACATGCTCGAGCTGTACGGCATCTCCGGTGACGAGCAGGAGGCGCTGGTCCAGCTCTCGCGCGAGGCGCGCAAGCGTGGCTGGTGGCATGCCTACAACGAGGTCTTCACCGGCACGTTCGTCGGGCTCGAGGCGGACGCGAGCTCGCTGCGCGCGTTCCAGGCGCTGCTGGTGCCCGGCCTGCTGCAGACCGAGCGGTACGCCCGCGCCGTGATCAGGGCGATGCGGCCGGACGCCGACGAGGTGGAGATCAAGCGCCGCGTCGCCGCGCGGATGGCCAGGCAGGAGCTGCTCACCGACCCGGCGCCGCCGGAGTACTGGGCGGTCATGGACGAGGCCGTGCTGCACCGGACGGTCGGCGGGCCCGAGGTGATGGCCGAGCAGCTGTACCGGATGGTCTCGGTGGCCAAGATGCCGCACGTGACCATCCAGGTGGTGCCGTTCGGCGCGGGCGCGCACCCCGGGATGGAGGGGCCGTTCCTGATCCTCGGCTTCCCCGAGCAGGCCGATCCCGACGTGGTCTATGTGGACAGCACGTCCACCGGCCTGTATCTCGAAATGCCGCCCGATGTGCGACGCTATTCGCTGATGTTCGATCACCTTCGCGCCGCCGCGCTGAAGCCCGACGACTCGCTCCACCAGATTTCGGAGGCGGCGGGGCGGTACGCCGAGCAGGCCGCCGCGCAGACCTGACCCGATCGTGACGCCGTCCGAAGCGCATCGTTGTACCTCAGGTGCGCTGCACATGAAGTTGCACATGAAGAATACGAAGTAGACAGGAGTAGGGGAGTATGCGCGAAAACGAGCTGGCCGGGGCCCGGTGGCGCAAGAGCAGCCACAGCGGCGGCGGGAACGACTGTGTCGAGGTCGCCTTCGTCCCTGGCGGGACCGCCGTGCGTGACTCGAAGGACCCCGAAGGTGGCGCCTTCGTATTGCCGGCCAGCGGGTGGCAGAGCCTGCTGGACTCGCTGGGCTGAGTACCCGAACGTCGACCCCTTACCCCCTTCGAGCTGGGAATCAGCCGGGGTAAGGGGTCGATTCGCGTCCAGGGCTAGGTGATCACCCGATGCCTGAGGCACCCCCTCAGGACGACTCTGAGGTTCACAGGAAAGAGAACGAACCGAGGAGAACGAAATGTCGGACTTCATGATGGACGCGGTGCAGGCCGAAGTGGCGTACCGGACCGAGCAGCTTCAGCGCGCGGGCCGCAGCGCCTGGGTCGACCGCGCCGACCGGCTCGGCCGCCGGTTGCGCGCACGCTGGGCCACGGAGGTGAAGGTGCCGGAGCAGGAGCGCCGGGCAGCCGAACGGGTGACCGCCGACCAGGCGCGGTAGGCCGGTCATGGTCGTCACAGTCAAAACCGTGCCGGTTTTGTCGTAGGGGTAGGCCAGAATGCACCTTGTGCCCCGTCTAGGTTCTGGTATCCCGCTCGTCGCCCGCACTCAGGAGATGCGTCAGCTACGGGCCGCCCTCGCCCGCGCAGAGCGTGGCGAGGCCGGCGCCGTGCTGCTCTCCGGGGACGCGGGTGTCGGCAAGACACGCCTGCTCACCGCGCTCGCCGAGTACGCGCTCTCGCGGGACGCGCTGGTGCTGACGGGGCGTTGTATCGACGTCCGCGAGGGCGGCCTTCCTTATCTTCCCTTCGCCGAGGCGCTCGCCCCGCTGGCGGGCTCGACCGTCGCCACGATCGCCGAAGCGGTCAAGGAGCGGCCCGCGCTCGGCCGCCTGCTGCCGCAGGTGCACCAGCCGCACCCCGTGCCGGTCGCCAGCGGCGAGCACGTGGCGATGAGCTCCAACGAGCGCGAGACCATGCAACGCCCGAGGCCCGAGCAGGACCTCGGTGAGCTGCAGCTGTTCGACGCCGTGCTCGGCGTCTTGACCGAGATCGCCCAGGTGCGGCCGGTCGTGATCCTGCTCGAAGACCTCCACTGGGCGGACGGCTCCACCCGCAACCTGCTCTCGTTCCTGCTGTCCCGGCTGCGCTCGCAGCGGCTGCTGGTCGTCGGCAGCTACCGCGAGGAGGACGTCTACCGCCGCCATCCGCTGCGCGGCCTGCTGTCGGAGCTGGTCCGCCTCGCGAGCGTCGAGCGCGTCGACCTGCGCCCGTTCGGCGAGGCCGACGCGCGTGCCTTCGTCGAGGCACTCGCCGAGGAGCCGCTGAGCGCCGAGGCCGTCTCGGGCATCGTCGCGCGCTCCGAAGGCAACCCGTTCTTCGTCGAGGAGCTGCTGGCGTCGGCCAGCGAGGCCCCCGACTGCAGCGACCTGCCCGCCGGGCTCGCCGAGGTGCTGCTCGCCCGGCTGGAGCGGTTGTCCCCGGACACCCGGCGCGTGCTGCGCGTCATCTCGGTCGCGAACGACTCGGTGGCGCACGCGGCGCTCACCGAGGTCTCCGGCCTGGGCGAGTCCGAACTCGACGAGGCGCTGCGCGAGGCCGTGCAGCATCACGTGCTCGTCATCGAGCGCGGCTTCTACACCTTCCGGCACGCGCTGCTGCAGGAAGCGGTCTACGCCGATCTGCTGCCCGGCGAGCGCATCAGGATGCACGCCGCCTACGCGACCCGCATCCGCAACCGGCCGCAGGGCCGCGGCCAGGACGCGCGGCTCGCGTACCACAGCCTGGAGAGCAACGACTTCGCCGCCGCGCTGCCCGCGTTGCTGCGGGCGATGGAGGAAGCGGAGAAGCTGGGCGCGCCAGGCGCCGCGCTCCGCCATGTCGAGCAGGCACTGTCCATTTGGGACGCGGTGGCCGAGCGGCCCGACGGCGTCGACGAGCTGCGCCTGCTGCACGAGGCCTCCTATTTCGCGGGCACCTCGGGGGAACCGGAGCGGGCGGCGGCGTACGCGCGGTCCGCGACGCAGGCGCTGACGCCGGAGATCCCCACCGAGCGCGCCGCCAAGGTGTGGCGCAGGCTCGCCGAAGCGCTGCTCGTGCTCGAAGGCACCATGGACGAGGTCGTCGAGGCGATCAACCGGGCCTGGGACCTGGTCGCCGGGACCGGGCCGAGCAGCACCCGCGCCTGGGTGCTCGCGACCAGGGCCGGGGTGCTGCGCGCGATCGACCGGCCGGAAGAAGCGTTGCGCGACGCGGAAACCGCGGTCTCCGACGCGCGCGTGGCCGGCGCGGCGGGCGCCGAGGCCTCGGCGCTGGTCACCATCGGCACGCTCGCGGATTCCGCTGGCGATTTCGAAGAGGCCAGGGCGCGGCTTCACCAGGCGGCGTGCAAGGCGCGGGAAGCGGGCGCGCTGAACGTCGAGCTTCGCGCGCTGTACTTCCTCGCGTTGAGCTATGACGACCAGGCCGAGATCGCGCCCGCGCTGGAATACTGCGCGCTCGGCAGGCAGCGTGCCGAGGCGAACGGGCTCAGCTGGAGCAGCTTCGGCCTGGAAATCCGCGCGCGCCAGCTGTTCCTGCGCTATGTCAGCGGCGACTGGCCGAAGGAGGACGCGGCCGGGCGCGCCGCTCCCGGTGTCTCCACGCTGGTGGCGGCGAGGATGTTGTCGATCTGGGCGCTCATCGTCGTCGCGCGCGGGCGGTTCACCGCCGCGGAGAAGCTCGTGGCCGACATCCGTCCACAGTGGAACGCCGACATCCAGATCGGGCTCGCGGGCGGAGCCGCGGGCATCGAACTCGCCAGCTGGCAAGGAAAACACCGGCAGGCACTCGAACGCAGCCAGGAAGCACTGTCCTGGCTCGACAGCATGCAGCCGTACCTGCTGGGCGGCATCCGCATCGGCACGCTCGGCCTCTCGGCCGCCGTCGCGCTGGCGGCCGAGGCCAGGCTGCGCGGTGACGCGCCGGGAGCCGCCGCGGCCATCGCCGCAGGCGAGTCCTTGCTCAAGCACATCAAGGACTGCGCCGAATTCGGCCAGCCGCGGTCCGTGGAGCTCGGCCCGGAAGGTGTCGCCTGGCTGGCCCGCGCGGAAGCCACCGCCAGTGGACTCGCCGGCCCCGCCGACCCGAAGCTGTGGGAGGCGACGGTCGACGCCTTCGGCTACGGCGCCGTCTACGAACAGGCGATGGCCCGGTGGCACTACGCCGAAGCCCTGCTCGCCACCGGCGATCCGGCCGACGCCGAGCGCGCCGCGGCGGAGATCGTGCCCGCCTTCGAAACGGCCGATCGCCTGGGCGCCTGCCCGCTGCGTGACGCGGTGCGCGACCTCGCACACCGCGCCCGCGTGGACCTGCCCGGCGAGACGACGCCCGTGCGCCGCGACGAGGTCAACCCGTTGACCGATCGCGAACGCGATGTCCTGGAGCGCGTCGCGTTGGGCCGCACCAATCGCCAAGTGGGCGAAGAGCTTTACATCAGCGAGAAAACGGTCAGCGTCCACCTGTCGCGGGTGATGGCCAAGCTGGGCGCGTCACGCCGCGCCGAAGCCGTGGCCATCGCTTACGACCGCGGCCTCCTCGCCGCCCCGACCGGGACTTAGCGGCCGGGGAGGCGGCGCAATGCCTTCATGCTCGCGGTCATGCCCTTGACCCAGAGCTTGGGCGGCACGCCCTTGCCCGGACGCAGGCGCAGGCCACGCTGGACGGCGATCGACTGGGACTCGGTGTACTTGAGCAGGCCGTCGGCGCCGTTGCGGCGGCCGACACCGGACTCCTTCATCCCGCCCATGGGCAGGTCGACACTGCCGAAGGTGGCCGCGAACCCCTCGTTGACGTTGACCGTTCCCGCCTTCAGGCGCGCCGCGACCTCCCAGCCCGCGCGGCCGTTGCGGGACCAGACGCTCGCGTTCAAGCCGTAGCGGGTGTCGTTGGCGCGCTCGATCGCGTCCGTGACGTCGGTGTAGCCGTAGATCGACACGACCGGGCCGAACGTCTCCTCCGCGAAGAGCTTCGCGTCGGGGGTGACGTCGGCGAGCACGGTCGGCTCGTAGAACAACGGGCCGAGGTCGGGCCGGGCGCGGCCGCCGGTCAGCACGGTCGCGCCCGCCGCGCGGGCGTCTTCGACGTGCGCGGACACCGTGTCGAGCTGGCTCGCCGAGGTCAGTGAGCCCATCCCGGCGCTGTAGTCGAGCGCGGCGCCGAGCTTCAGCGCCGCGGTCTTCGCGACGAACGCGCGGGTGAACTCCTCGCGGACGCTTTCGTGCACGTAGATCCGCTCGACCGAGACGCAGAGCTGCCCGGCCGAGGAGAAACAGGCCGTGACGGCGCCCGCCGCGGCCTTCGCGATGTCGGCGTCGGGCAGCACGATCATCGGGTTCTTGCCGCCCAGTTCGAGCGAATACCCGGTCAGGCGCGGCGCGACCTGGCTCGCGAGCTGCTTGCCGGTCGGGGTCGAGCCGGTGAAACAGAGGTAGTCGGACTCTTCGAGCAGCGCGGGCCCGATTTCGGAGCCGCGGCCGAGAATGATCTGCCAGACACCGGCGGGCAGTCCGGCCTCCTCGGCGAGTTCGTGCAGCCAGAGTGCCGAGAGCGCGGTCTGGTTGTCGGGCTTCTGCACGACCGCGTTGCCCGCCGCCAGCGCGGGCAGGACGTCCATCGCGGTCAGCGCGAGCGGGTAGTTCCAGGGCGAGATGATCGCGACGACGCCCTTGGGATGGCGGACCTCGCCGACCTTGGTGAGCACCGGGATGACGCCGGCGCGCTTCTTCGGGGCGAGCAGCTTCGCGCTGTGCTTGCCGTAGTACGCGGCGACCAGCGCGGTGCCGCTGACCTCGTCGAACGCGTCCATCCTGGCCTTGCCCGCCTCAACCTGGACGAGATCGAGCACCTCGTCCTGCCGCTCGAGTACCAGGTCGTGCAGCCGGATCAGCACCTCTTGGCGCTCGGACGCCGGGCGGGCGGCCCAGGCGCGCTGCGCGGCGCGGGCCTGGTCGAAGGCCGTGCGCGCGTCGGCGTCGGTGGCCTGGGGGAGCGTCGTGATCGGGAGGCCGGTGAACGGCGCGAGCATCCGGACCGGGGCGCTGTCCTTGCCGCCGCTGGCACGGGCGGCGAGCTGTCCCGCGCGCGAGGAAGACGGGGCGTCGGGGATGCCGCCGATGGTGTCCGGGTCGACCGCGTCGTGCCCTGTGCTCGCGGGCGTCGTGCTCGTCATGACGGACTCCTTCAGCGCTACCCGATGTTACCGACCAGTAGTACAGCATATCGTCGGTACGGCGATCGGCCAAGCGTGAAGTGAAAAAGATTCATGTTTGTCCGCGTGATCATTTTTATGACGCAGATTCTTCGCTCAAGTAAACGTCATTGTCACGCGCGCGGGCCGTCTTGATGAGTGGCACGCGGGCCGACCCGAGTGAGGGCCGGGTCGGCTCGTACGCCTTTTATCCCGTCTTATCCGACTGCCACTGCCACGGCGATGCGTTTCCATTCGTCCAGCAGCTGCCGCCGCCGTTTCGGATCGCCGCCGAGTTCCGCGTCGAGTGCCAGTCCGCGGGTGAGATTGACGGTCAACCAAAACAGGGTTTCCACTCGTTCGCGCGGTAGTCCGGCCGCGATCGAGGTGATGTGGTCGCGAGTGGACCGGCCGAGCGCGCGGTCGACGGGCCGGATCGCCGCCTTGAGTTCCGGATCCGTGCGCGCGGCCACCCAGAGTTCGGTCGCCGCCGTGGCGAGTGTGCCCGAATAGCCTTCCCACAACAGATCGATCGCTGTCGGAATACCGTCGACACCCTGCGGCACTGTCTGCAAGGACTCGGCGAGCTGGTGTCGCAGCTTGACCGTCAGATGTTCGACGGCCGCGGCCATCAGTTCCGCCTTGGCGGAGAAGTGGTGCTGCACCGCGCCTTTGGACACGCCCGCGCGGGCGCAGATCTCCTGGACCGACGTGCGGGCGTAGCCGAGTTCGACGAGGCAGTCGATCGTCGCGTCGAGCAAGGCGGTCTTGGTCTGCTCGCGGCGCTCCGCCTGCGTCCGGTGCGCCCTCAGGCGCGTTGTTGCCTCGGTCACAGTGGGCTCCCTTTACGTGCAGACCGGAACGGATGTACATTCCCAGTAGAACTTACATTCTGGACGTAATGTTTTCCAGTGCGGGAGGACGCGACGTGGCGTTGCAGATCCACAGGAGCTCGTGGAGCAGTACCGAGCTCGAAGACCTGAGGGAACTCGCCAAGACCTTCTTCGCCAAGGAGCTGGTCCCGCATCAAGAGCGCTGGGCGCAGGCCAAGATGGTCGACCGCGAGCTGTGGAACAAGGCGGGCGAGGTCGGCCTGCTCGCGCTGTCCATCCCGGAGGAGTACGGCGGTGGCGGCGGCACCTTCGCGCACGAGACCGTTCTTTACGAGGAGCAGGCCCGCTCCGGCGACTCGGCGTGGGGCGTGTCCGTCCACAATGGAATCGTCGCGCACTACATCCTGCAGTACGCGTCCGAAGCGAAGAAGCGTGAGTGGCTGCCGAAGTTCGCGAGCGGCGAGATCGTCGGCGCCATCGCGATGACCGAGCCCGGCACCGGGTCGGACCTGCAGAGCATCGCCACCCGCGCGGTCCGTGACGGCGACGAGTACGTCATCAACGGCGCCAAGACCTTCATCACCAACGGCTGGCACGCCGATCTCGTGATCGTCGCGGTCAAGACCGACCCGGACGCGGGCGCGCAAGGCGTCTCCCTGATCGCCGTCGAGACCACGACGCCCGGCTTCCGCCGCGGCCGCGTGCTCGACAAGATCGGCCTCAAAGGACAGGACACGGCGGAGCTGTTCTTCGACGATGTCCGCGTGCCGGCCGCGAACCTGCTCGGCGACGCCGAAGGCCAGGGTTTCATCCAGCTCATGCAGCAGCTGCCGCAGGAACGGCTGCTGATCGCGGTCACCTCGGTCGCGGGCATGGAGGCCGCGATCAACCTGACCATCGACTACACCAAGGAACGCACCGCGTTCGGCAGGCCGATCTTCGGCTTCCAGAACACCAAGTTCAAGCTCGCCGAGGCGGCCACCGAGGCGGCGGTCGCGCGCGCGTTCCTCGACCAGTGCATCGAGCGGCACCTGCGCGGCGAACTCGACGTCCAGGGCGCGGCGATGGCGAAACTCTGGACCACGGAACGGATTAACAAAGTCGTCGACGACTGCTTGCAGCTGTTCGGGGGCTATGGCTACATGAACGAATACCCGATCGCGCGCGCGTGGGCCGACGTGCGTATTTCGCGGATCTTCGGCGGCACCAGCGAAATCATGAAGGAAATCATCTCCCGCACGCTCTGAGAGGACTTCACCGATGAAGGCAGGGCCACTGAGCGGGCTGAAGGTGATCGAACTGGCCGGGCTGGCGCCCGCGCCGTTCGCCTGCACGATGCTCGCCGATCTCGGCGCCGACGTGATCCGCGTCGACCGCGCCGGCACGGCCAACGACGTGCTCGCGATGCCGTTCGACCCGCTGACGCGGGGGCGGCGCACGATCGGCGTCAACACCAAGTCGCCGGAAGGCGTCGAGCTCGTGCTCAAGCTGAGCGAGACCGCGGACGTGTTCGTCGAAGGCTTCCGCCCGGGCGTCGCCGAGCGGATCGGCATCGGACCCGAGCAGGTGCACGCCCGCAACCCGCGGGTCGTGTACGGCCGGATGACCGGCTGGGGCCAGGACGGCCCGCTCGCGCCGACGGCAGGGCACGACATCAACTACATCTCCATCGCGGGCGCTCTGGAGCCGATCGGCCGTGCAGGCGAACGCCCGGTGCCGCCGCTCAACCTGGTCGGCGACTTCGGCGGCGGCGGGCTGCTGCTCGCCATGGGCCTGCTCGCCGCGCTGTACGAACGGGGCTCCTCCGGCAAGGGCCAGGTCGTCGACGCGTCGATGGTCGACGGCGCCGCGCTGCTGATGACCCAGCTGCACGGCATGCACGCGGCGGGCGTCTGGTCGAGCGAGCGCGGCGACAACCTGCTCGACGGCGCCGCCCCGTTCTACGACACCTACGAGACGGCCGACGGCAAATACGTCTCCGTCGGCGCGATCGAGATGCGCTTCTGGGGCGACCTGGTCAAGGTGCTCGGCCTTGACCCCGAGGAACTCCCGTTGCACGTGGACAAGTCCCAGTGGCCCCGGCTGCGCGAGATCCTCGCCGAGGCGATCGGCAAGCACACCCGCGACGACCTGGTCGCGCTCGCCGAAGGCACCGACGCGTGCATCGCCCCGGTCCTTTCCCCCTGGGAAGCGCCGTCGCACCCGCACAACATCGCGCGCGGCACCTTCGTGGAGATCGGCGGCGTCGTCCAGCCGGCCCCGGCTCCCCGCTTCGACCGCACCCCGCCCGCGACCCCCGAAGCCCCGCACGAGCGAGGCTCGGACACCACCCAGGTCCTCACCGAACTCGGCCTGACCGACGCCGACCTCACCCGCCTCCGCGAGGCCGGCACCATCACCTAGCCGGAAAAAGCCCGAAAGTGGCTTTCGTCAGATGCGATCTGACGAAAGTGGGGTGGTTTCAACTGGTTGTTGCAAGTAGTGCTTTGTCTAGTGCTTGTGCTGGTGTGAGCAGGCCGAGTGTAGGGCGTGGTCGGGTGTTGAGGCGGAGGGCGACGGTGTCGCAGTGGGTTTGGGTGAGGTGGCGCAGGTCTGAGCTTTTGGGCCAGTACTGGCGTAGCAGGCCGTTGGTGTTTTCGTTGCTGCCGCGTTCCCAGGGGCTGTGTGGGTTGCAGAAGTAGACCTGCAGGCCGGTGTCGAGGGTGAACTGGGCGTGCTGGGCCATCTCGTTGCCTTGGTCCCAGGTCAGTGATCGTTTCAGTGCGGCGGGCAGGGTGGCGATCATGCTGGTGAGCAGTTC
>NZ_FNON01000015.1 GCF_900107045.1 Amycolatopsis xylanica | reverse complement strand
GAAGGCATCTAAGCGGGAAGCCTGTTCCAAGATGAGGTATCCCACCCCCTTTGAGGGGTTAAGGCCCCCAACAGACCATTGGGTTGATAGGCCAGAAATGGACGCACAGTAATGTGTTATCGAGTTGACTGGTACTAATAGGCCGAGGGCTTGCCCACAAAAATGCTTCGCATCCACTCTACAGCTCTGAAACCCCACACCGAGCTGGCTCACGGGCCAGTGCAGTGTGAGTGTTTCGTAGTGTTTCGGTGGTTATAGCGCCAGGGAAACGCCCGGTCCCATTCCGAACCCGGAAGCTAAGCCTGGTAGCGCCGATGGTACTGCAACCGAAGGGTTGTGGGAGAGTAGGACGCCGCCGAACTCAACATAAAACCCGGCCCCGGTCGAGAACCCCAGGTTCTCCCGGGGCCGGGCCTTTTTCATGCCCGCGTAGCGCCCGGCCTGACCGCGGCGCCCGGGCGCGTCGTCCATCTGTGCACGCGCGTCGTCCATCCAGGAACGCGCGTCGTCCGGCTGTGCACGCGTGTCGTCCGGCCGTGCACGCGCGTCGTCCATCCACGAACGCCGTGTCCCACACCCGGGCACCTCGTGTCGACCACTCCGGCACCCCATGCCGAACGCTCGGGCACCCCATGCCGACCCAAGACCGGTCTTTGCCGCTCCCGCACGAGTCTTTGCCGGTCCCGTACGGGTGTTTGCCCTTCGGGTACGGGTGTTTGCCGGTCACGTACGTACCTGGCGGCGGCCGACGGAGGCGACACGCCGGCCTTCGCTTATGAGATCGGGACCGCATTTGCGGTAAGATTGTCATAACCGCCATGGAGGGGGAAGCCGATGTCCGCGTTGCCTGGCGAGCTGCTGCCCGATTTCGTCTCTGACGCCTACCACGGGACCGCCGCCGTCGATGCCGGGCTGGCGAGGCTCGGTCTCAGGCGGGAAGACCTCTACGTCGCCGTGCGCAAGGGCGTCGAGGAACGCGGGCTGGTCACCGAGTTCGACCCGAGTACCGCGGACGGGTTGCGGGACTGGATGGCCAGGGTTCGGGAGCTGCGCCGTCTTTACCACCGCAAGGGGTGGACGCCGGAGAACCGGGCCAACGCCCCGTTCATGGTGAGCCCGGACGGGGACGTCTACGTCGGGGTCATGCAGGGCAACGAGCACACCGGCAATCCCGACGGCAGGCTGGAGAGCTACCACGAGATCGGCTCGGTCAACGCGAACCTGACCGCGCACAACGACCTCGTCGGGATGGCCATCCCGGGGATCGACGAGTACCTCGGGCTGGGCAAGGCCGAGGTCGCGAAGACCTGGTTCGTGGTCACGCGGTACGAAGAAGACAAGACCGGCGAACGGCGGGTGCACCTCGAGGTGTCGCAGCCCGCGCCGACGAGCCAGGGGCAGAAGATCACTTCGTGGGCGAAGCGGTTGTGCCTGGAGCCGATCGGGTTCAAGCCGGTGGTGCGGGTGGATACCCCGGCCAGGGAAGGAGCGCTCGTCACCGTTGAGATGCGCTGACCCCGACGCGCGGCGGCGGAGCAGGCGAAGAACAATGGCGGGATCATGGTTACCCCCGAGCGGATCACGCTGGCCCGTAAGCGGCGCAGCCTCACCGTTGCCGAGTTGGCGCGGCGGCTGGACGTCAGCGCGCAGAGCGTGACCAACTACGAGCGTGGCAGGCAGCAACCCAGTACCGGGACGCTGCGCCGGCTGGCTTTGGTGCTGGGCTTTCCCGAGGCTTTCTTCATGGCGCCTCCCGGCGAAGAGGTGCCTGAGACGGCCGTCGCCTTCCGTGCGCGGAGCAAGCTGAGCCTGGGGAAGCGGGCTTCCGCGGTCAGTGCCGGGGTGCTGGCGGTCGAGTTCAACACTTGGCTCGAGGAGACTTTTCGGCTACCTGAGCCGGATCTGCCCACTCTCGACCACCCGGACCCCGAGACCGCCGCTGAGATGACGCGGGCGCGGTGGGGCTTGGGGAACGAGCCGATCCCGAATGTCATCCACCTGCTCGAAGCGCATGGGGTGCGGGTGTTCTCGCTCGCGACCGAGCACTCGGAGGTCGACGCCTTCTCGTTCTGGCAGGCGAGTACGCCCTTCGTCTTCCTGAACACGGGCAAGACGCCGGAACGCAGCCGGTTCGACGCTGCCCACGAACTCGGGCACCTCGTCATGCATGCCGGGGCGCGGGAGTCGCGTGGGCCTGAGGCGGAACAGCAGGCCAATGCGTTCGCCGGGGCCTTCCTGATGCCGGAGTCGAGCGTGCGGGCGCGGATGCCGCAGGCGCCGTTGATCGACCAGATCCTTGAGGGCAAACAGATCTGGCGGGTTTCCGCGCTCGCGCTCACGTACCGGCTGCACGAACTCGACATGCTCAGCGACTGGCAATACCGGTCGGCGTGCGTTGAGCTGAGCAGGCTCGGCTATCGCAAGGGCGAGCCGGAGGGGATTCCCGGCGAGACCTCGCAACTGCTGACCAAGGTCTTCGCCGCGCTGCGGGAAAACGGCAAGAGCGTGCATGACGTCGCCGCGGAACTGCGGCTCGGGTCGCACGATCTCTCCGGGATGATGTTCGGGCTTGTCGTCGCGGCCGTCTCGACGCGACACCAGCCGCAGCCTTCACCGCCGGGGCGGCCGCGGTTGACCGTCGTTTAGCGCTCCAGGGCGGGGAAACGCAGTTCGTTGCGGTCGATCTTGGCGTTGGCGGCCGCGAACAGGTCGAGACCGAGCACGTCTGCCAGGCGTACCAAGTAGAGAGTCACGTCGGCGATCTCGTCGAGGACGTTCGCCTCCAGCGCGGGGTCGTCGCGCCAGGCCTTGGCTTCGTCCGGGGTGAGCCATTGGAACAGCGACGTCAGTTCGCCTACCTCGCCGGACAAGGCCATGACCAGGTTCTTCGGCGTGTGGTACGGCTCCCAGTCGCGGGCGGCGGCGAAGTCGCGGAGGCGCTGGATGAGGTCTTCGAGGGTCACTTGGCCAGTATGGCGAACCCGTTCCGTGACGGTCACCCAGTGCAAACGGCCGTATGGCGGACACGCGTTGACGTGCAAATTGCAGATTGCATAGCGTGAGAGGTGGTCGGGGCCGCTCATGGAAGGAGCTGGGCCGACTTGAGGTATGCCGAGACGCTGCGTAGCCGGGTGACGGTGCTCGTGCCCACCGTTGCCTTGGTGCTGGTCGCCATTGTGGTCGCCGGGCTGCTCGTCCGGCAGGCCGCGCAGGTGCGGAACTTCGCTGAGCAGGGTGTGCTGGCGGCGAGTGAGGCGTCGCGATTCATTACGGCGCAACAGGATTCGCGGACGGTCGCGGTGCGGGCCGGACGGTCGGGCGCCGAGTTCAACCAGGCCATCGATGGGGCGATCGGCAAGCTCGAAGGGTTCGCGCGTGATGCGCCGAACGCGCGGCTGGCCGTTGAGCAGGTGACGGCCGTACAGCTGCTGCGGGCCACCGACGGGATGTTCCGGACCGATGTGCTGGCGGCCGCCGGGTCGGTGCCCGCGCGGGAAAGCCGGGAATATGCCTCGCAAATCGGCATTTACCACGCGAATCTCGACGCGGCGGGCGGGAAGCTCAGTGCTTATGGGACCGAGCTCTACACCGAGTTGATCAGCAGTGAAAGCTGGAGCCGGGTGACCGCCGTCGAGTACGCGCTGGTCACCGGCGGGACGCCGCCGATCGCCGACGCCGACTGGCGGGCGGCGGCGCGGGATGTCGGGGATCGGCTGTCCGCCCTGTACACACAGCAAAGTACTTATGCGACTCAGCTCGCTGTCGACAGTGGACGGCGCACGCTGACCGGAGCACTTGCCGCGGGGGCGGCGATTTTGATCTTGGCCACCTTGGCTTTCTGCCTCGCGACGCGGCTGACCGGGCGGATACGGGGACCGGTGCTGAGGCCGCCGGCGACGCCGCTTTCGTTACGGGCCGCGCGGTCGTCCACGGTGGCTCCACCGGACACTCGCACTGTGCAAGCCGTGCTGGAGGGGCTGCGCCACCGGTGACTTTACGTAGCATATTAGGCCGAAAAGACTACGCGGTTGGCCCACACGCCCGGTTGCGGCGGTGCGGCAAAATGGCCGAGATGAGTTCGACGACGGATCTGCGCGGGTATTTGCGCACCTTGGACGCGGAAACGCTGATCGAGCTCCTTCATGCCCAAGCGGGCCGGGACCCCGAGCTCCGGCGTGCGCTCGAGCTGAAGGCGGGCACGCAGGGTGGCGATGTCGCCGAGGCGCATCGGCTGCTCGACACCGCGGCCGTCGGTGGCAGCTTCGAGTACGCGGCCAAGGTCGGGTCCGTATTGGACACACTGCAGCGCCTGCTCGACGCGGGCAGCCGCGCGGACCTGGCGCCGCTCGCCCGGCGCACGGTCGACGACATCAGCCGGGTGCTCGAGCAGATCGACGACTACTCGGGCGTGGTCTACGACGAGCTCGAACGGGCCGTCGACCTCTACGCGCGTGCGTGCGTGGCGCATCCGCCGGACGTGAACGGGCTCGCCGACTGGATCCTGCGGATCGAGTTCGGTGACCGCGACTGGCCGGAGATCGAGCTGGCCGACTTCGCGCAGGCGTTGGGCGACAAGGGCATCGCGCGTATCAAGTCCACTGTGGACAAGATGATCGCCGACGGTGTCGACGATCACCGGCTGGCCACGGCCGAGCGGCTCAGGGAGGACATCGCCGAGATCTCCGGCGATGTCGACGCGCTCGTCGCCATCCTCTCGGCGAAACCGCCTCGGCTGGACATCAGCCTCAAGATCGTCCGGGTGCTGCGCGGCGCCGGGCGGCATGCCGAGGCCATCGCGCACGCGGCCAAGGCGCTCGCCCACGACAAGGGACCGTCGCGGGCTCCGGTGGTCGACGAGCTGGCCGGCGCGTACCAGGAGGCCGGGCAGGCCGATGAGGCGCTTACTTTGCGTCGCACCGAGTTCGACCGTAAGCCATCGCATGCTGCCTACCTGGCCTTGCGTGAAGCGGCCATCGAGCGTGGGCAGTGGCCCTCGCAGAAGCGTGCGGCGTTGTCGTTGCTGCGGGAGCGGGCCGACGAGGACGCGGCCGTCGCCGACGAGCTCGTCCGCGTGCTGCTGACCGAGGAACGGCCGGACGAGGCTTGGCGGGTTTCCACCCGGTACGGCGGCTCGCTGGAACTGCGGCTCGAACTCGCCGAACAGCGCGAACAAGATCATCCGGTCGAGGTGATCCCGGTTTACAAGATTCATGTCGATGAATTGATCGCGCATAAAGATCCTTTTTCCTACCGCGAAGCGGCCAAACAGCTGCGCAAACTCCGGACTTTGCACAAACGGGCGGACAGTGCTGAGGAATTCAGCTCGTACCTGGCCGAGCTGGTGGAAACTCACAAACGCAAGACCCGTTTGCTGGCCGAGGTGCGCAACGCGAGAATCGCGCTGCCCAAGGTGGTTCGGGCGTAACTTCCGCGGGGTCCCGTCGTTTATCCCATCGAGCTCGTCCCGCGTTAAGCCGGGGCGACGGACGATTCGGGATCCCTGCTCGAATCCAGGCGACCGCGCCCGCCTGAAAACCCGTCGCCCCGGCGTTCGCGTTTTCCCGGCGAGTCCTCCCGGAAATGCTGATCGGATACGGCAAGCTGTCACGTGCTTTCGTTACGTGACACCGTGGAGGACACAGCATGGCGGGCTACGCCGTCGTCGACCTCGAAACGACCGGGCTTGATTCCACCCGCCGGGATCGCATCGTCGAATTGTCCGTGGTGCACGTTTCACCGACCGGGGAAATCACCGGCCAGTGGGAAACGCTGATCAATCCACGCCGGGACCTCGGCCCGCAGCGGATCCATCGCGTGACCGCCGCGCAGATCCTGCGCGCGCCGACGTTCGACCAGGTCGCGGGCGAGCTCGCCCGGCTACTGGCCGGCCGGGTCGTGGTCGCGCACAACCTCCGCTTCGACGGCGGTTTCCTCGCTTCCGAGTACGCGCGCCACGGCTACCGCGTCCCGCTCGGGCCCCATGTCGGCATGTGCACGATGCAGCTGGGCCAGCGCTATCTGCCCGGCGCCGGACGGAGTCTCGCCGACTGCTGCGCCGCGTTCGGCATCACCATCGAGGACGCGCACCGGGCCAGCGCCGACGCGTTCGCCACCGCGCGGCTGCTCGGCGGCTACCTGCGCATGGACCCCGAAGGACCGCGCTGGCGGCAAGAACTCGAACTCGCGGCCGAGCACCCGTGGCCCGCGTTCACCGTTGACGAGGCGCCGTGGATGGCCAGGGAGCACGCCGAGGCCAGGGACGAGCACTTCCTCGCCAGGCTGGTGGAAAACCTGCCGACCACGCACGCCGACGGCGAGCAGACGGCCTACCTCGCTTCACTCGATCAGGCACTCTTGGACCGGCACATCTCGGTCGCCGAGGCCGACGCGCTGGTCACCATCGCCGCCGAACTCGGCATCGACCGGATCACCGCGACCGGCCTGCACCGCGCCTACCTCGGTCAGCTGGCCACCGCCGCGCTCGTCGACGGCCGGGTCACCACCGCCGAGCTCGCCGATCTCCGCCAGGTCGGTGACCTGCTCGGACTCACCGTCTACGACGTCGACCACGCCCTGCGTGACGCCCCGCGTGGCCGTCCGCCGGTGATCGAGCGGTTCGTGCTCGAGCGCGGGGACCGGGTGGTGTTCACCGGCGAGATGAGCCAGCCGCGCCCCGACTGGGAGCAGCGCGCGCTCGACGCGGGCCTCAACGTGCACCCCGCCGTCACGAAGAAGGTGAAACTGCTGGTCGCGGCCGACCCCGACACGCTGTCCGGCAAAGGCCGGAAGGCGCGGGACTACGGCATTCCGGTGATCACCGAGGACGCGTTCGCCGGCATGCTCGATCGGGGTCTTTGACGGCCGGGAAATCCGCGATGGAAGCATGTGCGACATGAGCCCGGTGAGTCGTGTGCGCAAGAGGGTTTCCGAGCCCGAGCCGCAGAGTGTGAACGGTCTTTTCAAGGACATCCTCAAGGACTTCGCGTCCGTCGGCACCGAGCCGGACCCGCTGGAAGTCGAGCTGCTGACCTCCGAGGTGACCGGGCAGTGGTGGGATTTCCCGCTCGAAGAGGACGAGTCGCCGATCAGCCTGGAGCTGATCACCTTCGCGAGCCGCAAGATCACCCCCGGCGCCGCCGCGCTGCTGGCCGCGCTCAAGGTGCTCGCCGAGACCGAGGAAGAGCGCGAGGAGGCCGCGTCCGCACTGGAAACCGTGCTGGGCCGCGGTATCCCGGCGCCGGACTGGGCCGACACGCTCGGCCAGGTCACCCTCGGCGAATGCGTCGCGAGCCGTGACGTCTACGGCGACGAGACCTCGCTGCTGTGCACCTTCAGCTACGGCGAGGCCAAGCACGGCCTGCTCGCGCTGCTGGACTTCACCGACGGCGGCCGTGTGCGCGACGTCGTCGTGGTCGACGCGCCCGACGAGGTGCTCGCCGACATGCGCAAGCAGGCGGCCGAGGACGGCGACCTGGTCACGATCGTCGACGTCGAGCCCGCGCGGGCGCACCAGCTGCTGGCCGACGGGTTCGCGACCACGGACGCGATCGAGGAGCCCGACGTCAGCGAGGACTTCGCCCGGTTCCGCACGCTCGCGCTGGCGCGGCTGCGTGCCTTCCCCGAGCCCGCCGAGTCGCCCGAGCTGCAGGAGCTGACCGACGAGGCACGCGACGAGGTCGTCGCCGAGTTCCTCGCGGCCGAGCACGAGGTCGAGGACAACGAGGCGACCCGCGCGGTCGCGCGGCTGCTCGTCGACTACGGCTGCGAGTACGAGCCGGTCAACCCGCTGCGGGTCGGGCCGGAGAAGCTCGCGCGGTTCCTCGAGACGCTGCTGGACGGCGAGTTCGAGCTCGACGAGGAGTACGAGCCGGTGCTCGGCGACGTGCTGCTCGCCTGGGCGGGCTGGGGCGCGGACCGCGCCGGCGTGCCGGACGCCGCCAAGCTGGCGCTGCTCAGCGCGGTCGCGGACTACCTGGAGGAGTTCGGGCAGGACGACGACTCGCTCGCCGATGTCTACCTCGACGGCACCGAGGAGTTCGCGGACCAGGAGGAGCTGGCCGCGACCATCGAGCGCCGCATGTTCGCCATCCCCTCGGTCTACACCGAGATCGGCGACGAGGAGCTCGAGCTGGAGCCCACCGACCCCGAGCAGCGCAGGCTGCTGGTGATCGGCGAGCACCCGGAGTACCACGAGGCACTGGCGGCCGAGGAGTTCGACGGTGAGCCGCGGATGCAGCTCGCGCTGAAGACGGCCGTGGTGGATCAGCTCTGGGACAACGAGCCTGCCGAGGTCTGGGAGGCGGCGTCGAGGCTCTCCGAAAGCGGGGCGGAGCGCGACGACGTGCTCGAGCGGCTGACCGAGGTGCTCGCGAAGCAGCTTCAGCCCGCTGGGACCGACGAGCTGGCCTTCGACCTCGACGAGTACCGCAAGGCACTCACCCAGATGTGACGGCTAACCGACCGGCGGACTGGCCTCCCTGACATCGGTGGCCTTCCGCCGTCGGTCACCGAACGCATCGTCCAGGTCGACCACGAAGGCGCCCAGCGCCATGGCGATCAAGAGCGCCATGCCGAGCAGCGCGCCGATCCAAGTCAGGATGAGTGAAAACATTTCTGGCCTCCCCGCAGGTCAGGAGTGGTTGGAACTGACTTAAGCGTGGCTCCCGTCAACCCCTACTGGTATCGGCCAAGCGGTTACAGCTGCGCAGCGTTGCTCGGCCGATCGGCCGACACCCCGGATACCGAGTGGTCGCGGTCAGCGACGAGCACCGGCCGGAACCGGTTCCACTCACCGGGACGGCCTAGTTCAGCTCCTCAAGGCTGTGACGAGCGCCCCTCATGGAACTTCTGACGTTCCACGAGGGGCGTTCGTTACGACGGGTCCGGCCGCGCGTCGAAAGCGGCCCGCGAGCCGAGGATCTCGGGCACATGGTGCTCCGACCATTCGCCGATCGCGTTGAGTAGTTGTCCGGCGTCGACGCCGAGCGGGGTGAGCGTGTATTCGACCCGCGGCGGGACGGTCGGGTAGACCTTCCTGGCGGCGAGCCCGTCGCGCTCCAGCGCGCGCAAGGTCTGCGTGAGCATCTTCTGCGTGATCCCCGTGAGCCTGCGGCGGAGCTCGTTGAACCGCATCGGCCCGTCGTGCTGGCGCAGCGCCGAGACCACCAGCAGCGTCCACTTGTTGGCGAGTACGTCGAGCACGGTCCTGGCCGGGCAGTCCTCGAGATAGGAATCCACCCAGCTCTTGTCTGGCTGCAGGTGGCGGACGGTATCCATAAGGTACCTGGATATCAAAAAGGTGCCTTCTTCACAAGAGTGACTGCTGCGCAAGAGGATTGACCTCATGAAGATGCGAGCAGTCAGTCAGTCCGTTTTCGGGGGTCCCGAGGTGCTGGAGATGGTCGAGGTCGACCGTCCGGCGCCCGGTGCCGGGGAAGTGCTGGTCAAGGTGCACGCGGTCGCGGTCAATCCGGCGGACTGGAAGCTCCGGTCCGGGTTGATCCCGCGGTTGGGTCAGCCGCCGTTCACGCTCGGCTGCGATGTCTCGGGCGTCGTCGAGGCGACCGGGCCGGGCGCGGAAAAGTTCGAGGCCGGTGACGAGGTGTTCGGGATGCTGCTTTCGCGGGCGGGCGCGTACGCCGAGTACGTGGTGCTCGCGCAGGACTCACTCGCGCGTAAGCCGAAGAGTTTCGATCACGTGCACGCCGCCGCGTTGCCGGTCGCCGCGCTGACCGCGTGGCAGGGTCTCGCGAAACTGCGGTCGGGTGAGCGCGTGCTGATCCACGCGGCGGCGGGCGGAGTCGGCCACCTGGCCGTTCAGTTCGCGCGCGAACGCGGCGCCACGGTCATCGGCACCGCGCGGGCCATCAAGCACGATTTCCTCCGCGGCCTCGGCGCCGATGAGCTGATCGACTACACGACCGAGGACTTCACCGCGATCGAGCCGGTCGACCTCGTGCTCGACCTGGTCGGCGGTGACGTGGCCGATCGGTCGATCAAGCTGATCAAGCCGGGCGGCACGTTCGTGGACGCGCTCGGCTCCGAGCACCTCGCGGGCGAGCCCGGCTACTTCCGGCTGTTCGTCGAGTCGAACGGGGACGAGCTGGCGAAGATCGCCGAGCTGGTCGACGCGGGCACCGTCAAGGTCCACGTCGAGCGGGTGCTGCCGCTGGACGAGGTCGCCGAGGCGCACCGGCTGGTCGAGAGCGGCCGGACCACGGGGAAGATCGTGCTGACCGTCTGAGCAGTGGGCAGAACGGGATAAAGCGGGCTTTATCCCGGGAAAAGCACCGGGATAAAGCCCGCTTTATCCCGTTCTAGAGCTTGCGGAGGCGGACTCGGTTGATCGAGTGGTCGCAGTCCTTGCGCAGCACCAGCGTCGCGCGCGGCCGGGTGGGCTTGATGTTGTCCACCAGGTTCGGCTCGTTGATGGTGCGCCAGAGGTGCCGCGCCTCGGCGCGGGCCTCGTCGTCCGGCAGGCCTGCGAAGTGGTGGAAGTGCGAGGCCGGGTCCGCGAACGCGGTGTGCCGCAGCTTGAGGAACCGCTCGATGTACCAGCGCTCGATGTCGGCGCTGTTCGCGTCGACGTAGATCGAGAAGTCGAACAGGTCGGAGACGGTCAGCCTCGGGCCGGGCTGCAGCACGTTCAAACCCTCGATGATGAGGATGTCCGGCCGCTGCACCACCTGCTCCTCACCAGGCAGGATGTCGTACGCCAGGTGCGAGTACACTGGCGCGCTGACCCGCTCGGAGCCCGACTTCACGTCGGTCACGAAGCGCAGCAGCGCGCGGCGGTCGTAGCTCTCCGGGAAACCCTTGCGGTGCATGATCCCGCGGCGCATCAGCTCGGCGCGTGGGTAGAGGAACCCGTCGGTGGTGACCAGGTCGACGCGGGGGTGGTCCGGCCAGCGGGCCAGCAGCGTGCGCAGGATGCGCGCGGTGGTCGACTTGCCGACCGCGACGCTCCCGGCGATGCCGATCACGTACGGGACCTTGGTGTCCTTGCTGTCTTCGCCGAGGAAGGTGGTGGTGGCCTCGTACAGGCGCTGCCTGGCGGCGACCTGCAGGTTGATCAGCCGGGAAAGGGGGAGGTAGACCTCGGCCACCTCGGCCAGGTCGACCTGCTCACCGAGGCCGCGCAGGCGCAGCAGCTCATCGGCGGTCAGCGGCAGCGGGGTCGAGCTACGCAGCTCGCGCCACTGTTCACGGTGAAGCTCCACATAGGGACTGAGCTCACGAACCCGCGGCATTCGCATCTCCTGCCGTTTGCGTACAACTGCGTAACGCCGTACCAACGGTAGGCCAGACGACGCGCAAACGCGCTGTGATGTAGTCCACCCCTTATACGGGTGGCGTCAGCGGGCGGAAAAGACCTCTTCCCAGGCAGCCGCTACCTGGCGTGCGCAGGTCTGGGGTGCGACGCCCCCGACGCCGGTACCCAAACCGGGCATCGCGATGGTATCGACGGCCTGGCGTACATCAAGTCCCTGCTCGAGCTGGCCGTCGCGCCATTTCAAAAAGACCGCGCGCGCCGCGAGATAGGGGTGCACGGTGTCGTCCGGCAGGCGCTCGCCGGGCCGTCGCATGGTCGGCGCGCTGATGAGCCACGCCGGCGCGGTCTCGCCTGTGGGAACGACCACAGCCTCGCCGACCGGCAGTTCACCGCCGTGGAAATGCAGCACCGCGCTGCGGACGTTCTGCTCGACACCCGGGTAGGCGCGGGCGTAGACCGCGTCGATGCCGCCGCGCATCCAGCCGAGCGAGTTGGCCGGGCTGACCACGGCCTGTGCGACCACGTCGAGCACCGACCCGCGGTGTACCCGGACGGATCCGTCCACTGTGTCCGGTACGGATTCCCAGGCGCGGGCTAGCGGTTCATCGACGGCGCACAGCACCAGCTCCGGAGTCCGGGAGGAAAGCCGCTGCTCCCGGCCGGTGTGTGTGCCCGATTCGGCGGTCACGGCACCAGCATGTCAAAAAACGCCACCGCTGGTAACCGTTTGGCCTACCGGCTGTCCGAGTGAAAGTGCCCACTGTGTCCGAGTGAAACACCCCACGGTGGAGGTGACTAGCCTGGCGGGGTGTCACGGATCGCCTACTTCGGCCCACAAGGAACGTTCACCGAGCAGGCCGCGCGCGCACTAGCCGCACCCGGCGACGAACTCGTGCCCGCGGTGACCATCCGCGCCGCGCTGGCCATGGTCCGCGAAGGCGCGGCCGACGGCGCCTGCGTGCCGGTGGAGAACTCGGTCGAGGGCGCGATCACGCCGACGCTCGACGGGCTCAACGAAGGCTCCCCGCTGGTCGCCGTGGCCGAATGGCTGCTGCCGGTCCACTTCAGCATCCTGGTGCGCCCCGGCACGACCGAGGTCAAGACCGTCGCCAGCTACCCGCCCGCGCTCTCGCAGGTGCGGCTCTGGCTGGAGGAGAACCTGCCGGACGCGCGCCAGATCGCGACCTCGTCGACCGCCGCGGCCGCCGTCGCGGTGGACGCGGGCGAGGTCGACGCGGCGGTCTGCGCGCCGGTCGCCGCCGAGCACTATCCACTGGAGGTGCTGGCCACCGGGGTCGCCGACCTGCGTGACGCGCAGACGAGGTTCCTGCTGTTCAAGCAGCCTGGTGAGGTTCCGGCGCCGACCGGCGCCGACCGGACCTCGATCATCGCGTCCACTCCGAACCGGACGGGCACGCTCGCTGAACTGCTCACCGAGCTGGCTTTCCGGGGCATCAACCTGACCAAACTGGACGCCAGGCCGACGCGGAACAACTTCGGCGAGTACCACTTCTTCATCGACTTCGAGGGCCACATCGCGGAGCCGCGCATCGGCGATGCGCTGGCCGCGCTGCGGCGCCGGTGCTCGAACGTTCGCTTCCTCGGCTCGCATCCGCGTGCCGATGGCGTCGCGGCCACGGTCCAGCCCGACGCGGGCAACGAGGACTTCGACCAGGCGGCCTCCTGGGTCGAGGCCGTCCGGAAGGGAGATCTTGCGTGAGGCTGTTCCTGATCCGGCACGGGCAGACCATCGGAAACGTGCGCGGCGCACTCGACACGCAGCTGCCGGGCCCGCCGCTCACCGACCTCGGCCAGGAGCAGGCCAACGCGCTGGTCGACACGCTGAGCGGCGAGCCGATCGTCGCGATCTACGCGTCGCAGGCCGTCCGCGCGCAGCAGACCGCGGCGCCGCTGGCCGCCGCGCTCGGTCATGAGGTCCAGGTGATCGAGGGGGTCAAGGAGGTCGCGGCCGGCGATCTCGAAGGCGCGACCGACCCCGAGTCCACCCACCTGTACCTGCAGGTCGCCCACAGCTGGCTGCAAGGCGACCTCGGCGTGCGGATGCCGGGCGGCGAGAGCGGCGAAGAGGTCCAGACCCGGATGCTCACGGCCATCGGCGACCTGCGTGCGAAACATGAGGAGACCGACCCAGAAGGCGTCGTCGTGCTGGTCAGTCATGGTGGCGCGATGCGGCTGACCGGCGAATGGCTGGCGGGCAACGTCGGACCGGAGATCGCGGACAAGGGCTTCATCCCGAACACCGGCATCATCGTCTTCGAAGCGATCGCCGACGGCGGCTGGCACTGCCACAGCTGGGCCGGTCTCCCGCTCGACTAGCACGCGGGCGCACGGACGATTACTTTTTGTGCGGTGGGGAATTCACCAGGTAGAGGGAACAGGTGCAACCCGGACACGGGCTGGACGTCTACCCAGTAGTTCCTCACCAGCACAGGGAGGCGAAAGACCATGGTGCGAACCAAAGTCACGCGCGTCGGGATGGTCGCGGGATCGGTGGCGCTGGCCGCCGCGCTCGCCGCCTGCGGGAACAGTCCGTCGAACAACCCGGCCGCACCGCCGTCGTCCAGTCCCGCTCCATCCTCTCCGTCCTCATCGGAGAGCCCGTCCAGCTCCGCCGCGCCTACGTCGACCGTGCAACAGGCGGCGCCCAAGCCCGATGACGGGCTCTGCAAGGCCAAGGACGTGCAGCTCAGCCTCGGCACCGGGGACGGGGCCGCCGGCACGGTGTACCGGCCGCTGCTGATCAAGAACGTCAGCGGGAAGCCGTGCACGATCCAGGGCTTCCCCGGCATCTCCTACGTCGCGGGCGAGGACGGCCACCAGGTCGGCAAGGACGCGTTCCGCGACGGCACCAAGGGCGAGGCCGTCACCCTCGCGAACGGCCAGTCCGCCGCCGCCGACATCGGGTTCGTCCAGGTGCGCAACTTCGACCCTGGCGCCTGCCGTCCGACCGAGGTCAAGGGACTGCGCGTCTACCTGCCGCAGGAAACCGCGTCGAACTTCGTCCCGGCACCCGGAACCGGTTGTGCCGGCAAGGAAATCCCGGGCAACCAGCTGACCGTCAAGACCGTGCACAAGGCCTAAATGCGCGCGCAGAGCTGCTTGGCCTGCTCCAAATGCTTGTGCCCGGCGGTCTCGTTGAAGTGCAGGCTGATCACCATGCGGCTCACCGCGTCGACATGGTTGGACAGCTCCTGGTAGTTCTTGTTCGCCTCGGCCGCGGCGGCCGCGAGCTCGCGCGCCGCCGTGACCTGGTGAATAAGCCCTGGCGCCAGCAGACTCGTCTGCGAACGGCTGATGGTCACCGGTAGTTCGCCCATCCGGTCCAGGGTTTCGCAGGCGGCCTTGGCGTCGTCGATCGCGCCCGCGCTCGACGCGGAAGCTCCCCACAGCACGGCCAAGATCCCGCTGCCGATCGCGAAACCGATTACCCCGGCCAAAACCAGTGGTCTTCGGGAAGCCGGGACCTCATCCGGAGCCATATCGGTCTCCGGAGCGGCGGCAACGTCCATGGTGCGCCTCCCTGCTGCAGGGTCGGCTGATATTTCAGCACCAAAACGCCCGTAATTCATCGGGCCGATCGCACTAATTCACGGTTGTGCGCAGGCTGTTACCGGACGGACGTCCAGCGAAAACGTCCGTAACGCCGTCGCGGAAAACCCGCCGATGCCGATCAGCAGCACGCCGGAGACGAGAAAAGTCGCGCTCGACGTGCCGAGCGCGCGGGTCAGCAGTCCGCCGAGCAGCGCGCCGACCGGCACCGCGCCCCAGACGACCGTGCGCCAGACACCGAGCACCCGGCCGAGGAACTCGCTGGGCACCACCGAATGCCGGACCGTGCCGAGCACGACGTTGACCGCCACGATCGCCGCGGCGAACAGGCCGAACAACGTCGCCGACACCACGGGCTGGGTGATCAGGCCCATTCCGCCGATGCCGAGTCCGCAGCAGACGATCCCGCTGCTCAGCACCGAGCCGCGGCTGGTCCGCTTGATCAGTTTCGGCGCCACCGCGGCACCGGCGAGCCCGCCGACGCCGCCGATGAGCGCGAAGAAGCCGAAGGTCGCTTCGCTCAGCTTCGCGTCCTCGAGCGCGTAGAGCACCAGTTGTGCTTGCGCCAGCTCGGAAGTGAGGCTGACCAGTCCGGCGATGACCACCAGCCGCAGCATCAGCCGATGCCGGACGAGCCAGCCGATGCCCTCGGCGAGATCCGCGCGCAGCCGCGTCGGCTCGGCGTTCGTCTTGCCGCGGTACGAGCCTGCCAGCGCGATCAGCAGCCCGGCCGCCAAGGCGAAACCGGCCGAGTTGAGCAGGAACGGGAAGACCGCGAACAGCGCGAACGTCGCGCTGCCGATCGGCCCGCCGAGGAACGTCTGCCCGACGATCTCGCAGGCCTGGAGCTTGCTGTTGGCGCTCTCCAGCCGGTCGTGGTCGACGACGGCCGGGATGAGCACGTTGGCCGCGCTGTCGGCGAGGGTCTCCGCGGTGCCGATCAGCAACGCCGCCACGTAGACGACCGCGATCGTCACGCCGCCGGTGGACACGAGCACGGCCATCGCGCCGACGATCAGCGCCCGCGCGAGGTTGGCGTAGATCATCGCCTTGCGACGGTCGATCCGGTCGACCAGCGCGCCCGCGACCAGCGCGAACAGCAGCCACGGCAGGAACTGGGTCGCCGACAGCCCGGCGATGAGCACGGGGTCACGGGTCAGCGTGGCGGCGAGCAAGGGGAACGCCACCTTGCCGATGCCGTCGCCGAGATTGGAGACCGCGCTCGACGACAGCAACCAAAGAAGTCTTCGGTCCGTCCCGGAGTTCACGGCTTCGCTCATTGTGCCTCCCCAGCACGAGTCGGAGTCGTTCACTGACTGTGCGTTAGGCTACCGTAGAATGTCTCTCAGCGTGGTTGAGTCTTCACTACGAGTTTCCGATCATGTTCCTGCGGTGTTTTCCTCGCAGAAAGCCCACAAATTGGCGCGCTGGGCTGCGGATTCCTTAGTCCACGGGAAATAGTGCTCCGGCCGGGGTGCCCGATCGTGCCAGAACAGGCCGGTCTCCCGTGCGGCTTCCGGTGCGGATGCCAGCCACACCACGGTGTCGGCGCCCTCGTCGGCGTCCCGCAGCAGCGGTCCCATGACGGTCGCGAACCCGGGCAGCGAGTCGCTGACCCCTGGCGTCGCCGCCCAGCCCGGATGCATGCTGTGGACGGTGATCCCGTCACCCTTGAGCCGTTCGGCCCACTGGCTCGCGAGCACCACCTGCATCCGCTTGGTCCTGGAGTAGGCGGTCGCGCCGCGGTACTTCCCTTGGCGGAACTGAGGATCTTGGTCGTAGAGCTTCTGGCTGTACATCCCGCCCGAGCTGACGAAGATGACCCGGCCCTTGGCCCTGATCAACGCGGGCACCAGCATTCCGGTCAGCAGAAACGGCCCGAGCACATGCGTGGCGAGCGTGACTTCGTTGCCCTCGCGCGTCTCCTGCCTGCTCGGCGGCAGCACCCCGGCGTTGTGCACGAGCGCGTCGAGCGTGTCGTGCCTGGCCACGAACTCGGTCGCGAACTCCCTGACGGTGTCCACAAGGGACATATCGCAGAGTTCGACGTGGATCTCGGCGTCGGGGAACCTGGCCGCCAGCTCCTCTTTGGCCTGTTGCCCCTTGGCGAGATCCCGCACTCCCAGGTGAACCGTCGCCCCGAGCTCCGCGAACTTCGTCGCGGCCGCGCGTCCTAGCCCGCTGTTCGCCCCGGTCACCAGTACCCGCTTGCCCCGCATGCTCTCCAGCGGCGCCCAGCCCTTGCTGCGCAGTCGATAGCCGAGCTTGGTGTAACCCGGGACGAGCGTCCGGTCGGCCAGGGTGTCCAGAAGCTTGAGCATCGCCCCACCCTGTCATCCGCCGCCCGCCTAGGCGAGGTTCGTTTCCCGAAAGTGGCTTTTGTCAGGTGTCATACCCCGAAAGCCACTTTTGTCAGATAAGACCTGACGAAAGCCACTTTCGGGCTTCGCTGGGTCAGCCCCAGCCGAGCTCGTGGAGGCGGGCGTCGTCGATGCCGAAGTGGTGCCCGATCTCGTGCAGGACGGTGATCAGGATTTCCTCGACCACCTCGTCCTCGGACTCGCACATGCCGAGGATGGGTTCGCGGTAGATGGAGATGCGGTCCGGCAGGACGCCGCCGTAGTCCGTGCGGCGCTCGGTCAGCGCGATCCCGTGGTACAGCCCCAAGATCGACGGCTCTTCCTCGTTGAACTCCTCGACCAGCACGACCACGTTGTCCATCGCGCGGGCGAAGTCGGGCGGGAGCTCGTCGAGTGCCTCCGACACCAGTTCCTCGAACCGGCGGCGCGTCATCTCCACGGGCATCGGGTCAGCCGCCGCTGGTCGGCGTCGGCGAGGCCGAGGACGCGTCAGGCGGGGCGTCGCCCTGCGGGCCGCCCTTGACGCTGCCGGTCACCGCGGCGAGCCCGCTGCCGTCTTCGAGCTTCGCGGCGACCTTGCAGTTGACCAGCGTCGAGCCCGCGTCCCAGCTTTCGGTCTCGCGGGTGTCCCAGGTGAGGATGAGCTTCTTCTCGCCGAGGTCGGCGCCGCCGGTGTAGTCGGCGGCGGCCTTGGTGCACTCGGTGTCCAGCCAGGTCTTCTGGTCGTCCTGCGACGGGTAGCTGTCCGGGAACTTCGTCTTCAGGTCGAGCTTGGCGATGATCTCATACGAGTGCTCGCGCGCGCAGTCGGTCGGGTCGCCGAAGGTCTTGCCGGTCAGCGCGAGGCACGTGCCCGGCTCCCAGACCAGTGACTGCTGCTGGTCCTTCGCCGAGCCGGTCAGCTTCTGCAGCGAGCCGCCGGGTCCTGTCCACTGCAGACCGCAGCGGAGCTGGCGGTCGCCCGCCGTCCACTGCGCCGCCGTCGGGCGCAGGATGTTGACCGTGAACTTGCCGTACGGGTCGAGCGGCTTGCCGAGGTAGTTCTTCGCGTTGCCCGTGCAGTGCTCCTGGGCGATGCGCTCCCAGGTCGGGATGTCCGGGGTCGGCGCGCCCTTCGGGTACTGGCCGCCGATGTCCTCGACGCTGGTGACCTCGAACAGGTGCGGCTCGCCGCACGGCACGATGTGCACGTCGGCGGCGTCCTTCTGCTTCCAGTTGAGGCAACTGCCCGCCGGAGACTTGAACGCCTCCTCCGCGGCGGGCGACAGCTTGCCGCCGCCCGGTCCTGTCCCGCTGCCGCCTGCGGCGTCATCGGTCCACGAGAACGCGACATTGAGCCCGAGTGCGATCAGCGCGCCGACGAACGCACCCGCCATGACCAGGCGAGTACGCACCGCTTGCAGCGCGATCCTCGGGGAGCGAAACCGTCCAGGCTCTTGAGACATCTACTCCATGATGCCCGCGTTGCTCGCACATCGCGCGAGCCGGGTGACTAGTGTTGATGTGACTTCATGCGATTTGGGAGCGTTCGATGACGGATGACCAGAGCTACGGGGGACAGCAACCGCCCGAACCACCTCGGCGGGGGTCCATGCGTTTTCAGGACGAGAACACTCAGGTGCGGCCGCCGACGCTGGCCGAGCAGCGCGCCCGCCAGCAGGCGCTCGCCCAGGAACAGCAGAACGAGCAGGAAGTTCAGGTCGCCGAGGGCAAGTCGGCGACCAAGCGGAAGATCCTGATCGGCAGCGGTGTGACGGTCGGCCTGGTCGGGCTGATCGCGACCTTCTACTCGGTCGCGGCGCCGCGCGGCAGTGTCACCGCGGTCTGCACGGACAACAGCGGCATCGTCCGTGACGACAACGACTGCGACGAGACCTACGTGTCGAGTCACGGCGGCTACCACTCCGGTGGCTTCTTCTTCATCCCGATCCCCGGCGGCGGTGGTTACAACCAGTACCGCTACAACTACGGCGGGCAGGGCCTGGTCGGGCAGCCGGTGCGCGGCGGCTCGTACGACGCGCCGTCCGGCCGGACGACCGTGAACACCAAATCCGGCAAGACCGTCCAGCGCGGCGGGTTCGGCATCAGTGGCAAGAGCAGCAGTGGCAGCGGCACCAGCGGCAAGAGCGGGGGCTCGTAAGTGCGTAGGGATTCCAGTACCCCTCGGCGGGACTGGCAGCGGATCGTCGAAGAACAGGGCCTGATTTTCGGCACTCCCGCGCGCTATGGCACCGGGCAGGCACGGCCGTATTGGGACGAGTCGGTCCACTATGTCTTCGAGATGGACGAGATCCTCTCGGTCGAGGCGGACGTCGAGGTGCTGCATTCGATGTGCCTCGACGCGGTCGAGCACGTCGTGCTGACCGAGCGCTACCGCGACTTCGGCATCCCCGAGTGGGTGTGGCCGCACATCGCGGAGTCGTGGCGCCGCCAGGACCCGCACACCTACGGCCGCTTCGACCTGCGCTACGACGGCAAGAGCCCGGCGAAGCTGCTGGAGTACAACGCCGACACGCCGACCTCGCTGCTCGAGGCCGCCGTCGTGCAGTGGCACTGGAAGACCGACGTCTTCCCCGACGACGACCAGTGGAACTCCATCCACGAGAAGCTGGTCGAGCGCTGGGGCGAGGTCGGCGAGCGGCTGCCGTCGAAGGAGCTGCACTTCACCTGGTCGACGGCCGACCCGACCGGCGAGGACCACGTCACCACCGCGTACCTGCAGGAGACGGCCGCCGAGGCCGGGCTCGACACGGTCGGCCTCGCCATCGAGGAGCTCGGCTGGGACCCCGTGCTGCGGCGGTTCGTCGACCTCGAAGAGGCGCCGATCAACACGGTCGTGAAGCTCTACCCCTGGGAGTGGCTGGTCGAGGAGGAGTTCGGCAAGTTCGCCGTCGAGTCACTGCCCGCGACGCTCTGGGTCGAGCCGCTGTGGAAGATGCTGCTCTCCAACAAGGCGCTGCTGGCGATCCTCTGGGAGAACTACCCGGGGCACCCGAACCTGCTCCCCGCGTTCCTGGACGACCCCGGCCTGCTCACCGAGTACGTGCGCAAGCCGAAGCTGGGCCGTGAGGGCGCGAACGTGTCGATCGTGGCCCCCGGCTATGAGACGCAGACCGGTGGCGTCTACGGCGCGGAAGGGTTCGTCTACCAGGCGTTCGACCCGCTGCCGGAGTTCAACGGCTTCCGGCCGGCGCTGGGCGCATGGGTGGTTGGCGACAACGCGGCCGGGCTCGGCATCAGGGAAACAGCTGGTCTCGTTACCGATGACGGTGCCGCATTTGTCCCACATAGGATCCCCGAGTCGTGATAGAAGCATCACCGTCCACTTGAGACCTGAATGACCGGGAGATCCCAGTGCACACCACCCTCGCGTTGTCCGAGAACTTCGGTGGCAACCTCGTCCGGGGCATCGGCGCGATCCTGCTGTACGGCGTGGTCGGGCTGATCTTGATGTTCGCCGGGTTCTGGGCGATCGACTGGACCACTCCCGGCAAGCTCGCGAAGCTGATCACCCGCGGCCTGCCGAACGCGGTCATCGTGACCGCCTCCGGGATGCTCTCGATGGCGTTCATCATCGTGGTGGCGATCGCGAACTCGGCCAGCGACCTGACCGAGGGCCTGATCACCTCGCTGGTCTACGGCCTGATCGGGATCGTGGTCCAGGTGCTCGCCGTGCGGCTGCTGGAGTGGGCGACCCGCATCGACGTCGGCTCGACGATCGAGAGCGAGCAGTTCGCGCCGGCCAGCATCGTGGTGGCCGCCGTGCACATCGCGCTCGGTCTCGTGGTGGCCGTCGCGATCTCCTGACACTACCGTCGGGTAGGTGAAACTTCTCCGCACGCCGGACGACCGGTTCACCGACCTGACCGACTTTCCCTACGACCCGCACTACGTCGATCTCTCCGACGGGGTGCGGGTCGCTTACGTCGAGGCCGGTGAAGGTCCACCGGTGTTGCTGCTGCACGGCGAGCCCAGCTGGTCCTACCTCTATCGCACGATGATCCCGGTGCTGGCCGCGGCCGGGTTCCGCGCCATCGCGCCGGATCTCGTCGGCTTCGGCCGCTCCGACAAGCCGGTGTCGACCGGCGACCACAGCTACGAGCGTCACGTCGGCTGGATGCGTGAGCTGGCGTTCGACGTGCTCGACCTGCACGACGTGACCCTGGTCGGTCAGGACTGGGGCGGGCTGATCGGGCTGCGCCTGGTCGCCGAGAACGCCGACCGGTTCGCCGCGGTCGTCGCCGCGAACACCGGGCTGCCGACCGGCGACACGCGGATGCCGGACGTCTGGTGGTCGTTCCGCGAGGCCGTCGAAAAGGCGCCGGTGCTCGACATCGGCCGGTTCGTGCAGTCCGGCTGCCGGACGAAGCTGGCCCCCGAGGTGCTGGCCGCCTACAACGCGCCGTTCCCGAACGAGACGTACAAGTCAGGCCCGCGCGCGATGCCTGGCCTGGTGCCGAACAGCCCCGACGACCCGGCGTCCGAGGCGAACCGCGCCGCGTGGGCGACGCTGACCAAGCTGGATCTGCCGTTCCTGTGCGCGTTCTCCGACAGCGACCCGATCACCGGTCCGATGTCGCCGATCCTGCAGCGGGTGATGGCGGGCGCCGCTGGCCTCGAGCATCCCGTCATCGCGGATGCGGGGCACTTTCTCCAGGAAGACGCAGGTGTGGCGCTCGCGGAGGCAGTGGTCCGCTTCAGGACGGGATAAAGCGGGCTTTATCCCGGGGAAAGCGCCCGGGATAAAGCCCGCTTTATCCCCGAGTAACCTAGCCCGCGTGATTGACCCCAGGACTCTGCGCGAAGACCCGGATGCCGTGCGCGCCTCGCAGCGCGCGCGTGGTGAGGACGAGGGAGTGGTCGACAAGCTGCTCTCCCTCGACACCAAGCGGCGGTCCGCGATCGCGTCCGCCGACAAGCTGCGCGCCGAGCAACGGTCGCTGGGCAAGCTCGTCGGCAAGTCCAAGGGGGAGGAGCGCGAGGCGCTGCTGGCCAAGGGCAAGGAGCTTTCCGCGCAGGTCAAGGCCGCAGAGGCCGAGCAGACGCAGGCGTCCGAGGAGTTCGAGGCGCTGCACCGCCTGGTGCCGAACCTCGTTCACCTCGACGTGCCCGAAGGCGGCGAGGACGACTACGTGGTCCTCAAGACCGTCGGCGAGCCGACGAAGTTCGACTTCACCCCGCGCGATCACCTCGAGCTCATGGAAGGCCTCAAGGCCGTCGACATGGAGCGCGGCGCCAAGGTGTCGGGCTCGCGGTTCTACTTCCTCACCGGCATCGGCGCCCAGCTGCAGCTCGGGCTGCTGAACATGGCCGTCGCGCAGGCCGTCGAGAACGGCTTCGTCCCGATGATCACCCCGTCGCTGGTGCGGCCGGAGATCATGGCAGGCACCGGTTTCCTCGGCGCGCACGCGTCGGAGGTGTACAGCCTGCGTGACGACGACCTGTACCTGGTCGGCACGTCGGAGGTGCCGCTCGCCGGGTTCCACGCCGACGAGATCCTGGACCTCAAGGATGGTCCGATGCGGTACGCGGGCTGGTCGTCCTGCTACCGCCGCGAAGCCGGTTCGTACGGCAAGGACACCCGCGGCATCATCCGCGTGCACCAGTTCGACAAGGTCGAGATGTTCGTCTACGCCAAGCCGGAGGACGCTGAGGCGGAGCACGCCCGGCTGCTCGACTGGGAAGAGCAGATGCTCGCCAAGATCGAGGTGCCCTACCGGATCATCGACACGGCGGCAGGCGACCTCGGCACCTCGGCCTCGCGCAAGTACGACAGCGAGGCGTGGATCCCGACGCAGGACGCGTACCGCGAGCTGACCTCGACCTCGAACTGCACCACGTTCCAGGCACGCAGGCTCGGCATCCGCTACCGCGACGAGAACGGCAAGCCGCAGACCGTCGCGACGCTCAACGGCACGCTGGCGACCACCCGCTGGATCGTCGCGATCCTCGAGAACCACCAGCAGGAAGACGGTTCCGTGCGCGTGCCGGAGGCGCTGCGCCCGTTCATCGGCGGCAAAGAAATCCTTTCGCCAGTGCGTTAAGCGTTACTGCGTTAGGGTGCATCGCGTGAAGATCAAGCTGGCAGCGGCACTCGCGGGACTGACGCTTTTGGCGGCCTGCACCACCACGGTCGTCGGTTCCGCGAAGCCGAAGCCGGGCCAGGGCCCGATCGAACAGGTCACGGATCCCTGCTCGCTGCTGACGGCCGAGCAGGCGAAGGCGGTGGGCGTCAGTCCGCAGGGCAAGTTCACGAAGGCCGACAAGGCACGCAAGCTGCCGCCCAGCTGCGACTTCAAGGGCCCCAACGGCACGTCCGACGGCGTGACCGTGACCTGGAGCGTGGACATCACCGTTGACCAGTACTACAACGGCGCCCAGGTCGCCGAGGAGCTCCAGTTCGGCGGCCTGAAGTGGACGCACTACAAGAACCCGTTCGGCGACGCGTTCTGCTCGCTGATGACCAGGACCGAAGGCGGTTTCGTCGAACTGCTCGGCACCAACCTCACGGCGCCGGAGAAGTCCTGCGACGTCGCCAAGGCCGCCGCGCCACTGGTCTCGTCGCACCTGGGCGGCACGCCTGTCACGTCCTTGCCGAGTCCTTCGACTTCGGCATCCGCGCCGCCGAGCCCGCTCGCCAATGTCAAGGCGTGCGACATGCTCAAGCCGGATCAGCTCACGGCGCTCGGGCTCACCTCGGCTGGCATGGAAGAGCTCGGCAAGACCAAGCCGGAGCAGCCGGGCTGCGAGTGGCCGGACACCGACGGCGATCGCAAGCAGAAGCCGCTCGATCTTTGGTTCGGGCTCACGAAGCCCGCCAAGGAATGGCCGTATCTCGACAAGGGCGGCGAGGCGGTCGACGCGGGCGGCAAGAAGTGGACCCTCTTCTCCGACCCCGGCGAGGACGGCGTCAGCTGCTACGCCTCGCTCGAGGTCAGCCCGACCTCGTCGGTGATGCTCACCAGCGGATACCTCGACGACAAGGCCAAGATCTGCGACCTGGTCAAGGCCGCGATCCCCGTCGTCACCCCGAATCTGCCGAGCTAAGCGACCTGATCGGCGACGTGCTTCGCGATCTCCAGCGCGCTCGTCGCGGCCGGTGACGGCGCGTTGAGCACGTGCACCTGGTGCGGCGCCGTCTCGATGAGGAAGTCGTCGACGAGCGCGCCGTTCGGCAGCAGCGCCTGCGCACGCACGCCGGAGCCGTGGCGCACGATGTCCTCCGGCTGCACGGCGGGCACGAGCCGGGCGAGACTCTTCGCGAAGCGCTTCTTCGAGAACGAGCGGCGCACCTCGTCGAGCCCGGTCGGGTAGGCGTACTTGCGCGCCAGCCGCCAAAGCCCGGGGAAACGCGCGACCTCGGCGAGGTCCTTCGCGGAGATGTCGCCCCAGCCGTAGCCCTCACGGCTCAGCGCGAGCACCGCGTTCGGGCCGGCGTGCACACTGCCGTCGAGCATGCGGGTGAGGTGGACGCCGAGGAACGGCAGCGACGCGTTGGGCACCGGATAGATGAGGCCGCGCACCAGGTTCCGGCGCTCCGGCTTGAGTTCGTAGTACTCGCCGCGGAACGGCACGATCCGCGCGGACGGGGTCAGCCCGGCGAGCCTGGCGACCCGGTCCGACTGCAGGCCCGCGCAGTTGACCAGCGCGTCGGCGCGGATCACGTCGTCACCCGTGGCCACCTCGACCCCGCGGTCGGTCGACCGGATGGCGAGCGCGGGGGTGCTCAGCCGCAGGTCGGCGCCGGTCTCGTCGAGCAGCCGGACCAGCGCGGCGCAGACGGCGGGGAAGTCGATGATGCCGGTGGACTCCACCCGCAGCGCCCCGACACAGGAGACCTCGGGCTCGTACGCGCGAGCCTCGCTCGGCGAGATCAGCTTCGCGGGCACGCCGTTGGCTTCCGCGCGGTCCGCCAGCACCTGCAACGCAGGAAGCTCGTCGTCGCTGGTGGCGACGACGAGCTTTCCGCAAACCTCGACCGGAACCCCGTAGAGCCTGGCGAAGTCCACTATGGATCGGTTGCCCGCGGTGGACATCCTGGCCTTGAAGGAGCCGGGCTTGTAGTACAGCCCGGCGTGGACCACGTTCGAGTTGTGCCCGGTCTGGTGGGCCGCCCAGTGGTCTTCCTTCTCCAGCACGGTCACGTCCGTGCCGCGCCTGGTCAGTTCCCAGGCCACGGCCAGTCCGAGTATCCCGCCGCCGATCACCACGACATCACTTGCGCTACGCACGATCGATCAGATTACGCGTGCTCACGCGGTGACCGGCTCCGGGACCGCGTCCTCTTCGGTCTCGATGACCTTGGGGACCCCGCGCATCGTGAACCACACGCTGACCGCGAGCGCCGCCATCAAGCCTGCGCAGGCGTAGAAGGTGATCCCGAGGCTGTCGACATAGGCGTGGCGAGCGGTGTTGACGATCAGCGTGCCCAGGTCACCCGGCAGCTGCGAGGCGGTGGCCACGGCGGCGCCGATGTTCTCCTTGATCGGCTCCACCACGTTCCCGGGCAGGTCGGCCGGCAGCTGCAGGTTCGTCCGGTACATCGCACCGAGCACGCTGCCGAGGATCGCGATGCCCAGCGCGCCGCCGAGCTCGTTGGCGGTCTCGGAGATCGCCGACGCGGCACCGGCCCGCTCCTTCGGGACCACGCCGAGCACGGTGTCCGTGGCGACCGTCAGCATCATCGCGACACCGAAGCCGCACAGCACCACGCACAGCACCAGGTACGGGTAGTTCACGTCGACCTTGGTCTGCGCCAGCAGCACGAAGCTCGTCGACGACAGCACGCAGCCGAGCATCACGGTGGCGCGGCGGCCGAACTTGCTGACGAAGACACCGGCGAGCGTGCCACCGGTCAGCGCGCCCAGCATGCCGGGCAGGCCTGCCAGTCCGGACTTCAGCGGCGACCAGCCGACGACCAGCTGGAAGTACTGCGCCAGCGCCAGCGACAGGGCCAGCTGCACGAACATGGCGACCACGGTGGTGCCGATCGTCGCGCTGAAGGCACGCTGGGCGAACAGCTTCACGTCGATCAGCGGCTCGTCGAGCTTGCCCTGCCGGTGCACGAACAGCACCAGCGAGACGACGCCGACGACCGCGGCCACGATCACGTCGGTGTGCTTGAACCCGCTCGCCGCGATCTCCTTGATCGTGTAGACGACGCCGAGCATCCCCGCGACCGACAGCAGCACGCTGAGCGCGTCCAGCCTGCCGGGGTTCGGGTTACGCGACTCCGGCAGCACGAAGAAGCCTGCGATCAGCAGCACGAGCACGACGGGCACGTTGATCAGGAAGACCGAGCCCCACCAGAAGTGTGCCAGCAGGGTTCCGGCGATGACCGGCCCGAAGCCGATCCCCAGCACGGCCACCCCACTCCACGCCCCGATCGCGCCGGTGCGCTCCTTCGGGTCGGTGAAGACGTTGCGGATGAGCGAGAGCGTCGACGGCATGAGCGTCGCGCCGGCGACCCCGAGCAGCGCACGGGCGCCGATCAGCATCTCGGGCCCGTTGGCGTACGCGGTCAGCACCGAGGCGATGCCGAACACGGCCGAGCCGATGAGCAGAAGCTTCTTGCGGCCGATCCGGTCACCGATGTTGCCCATGGTGATGAGCAGGCCCGCGAGTGCGAAGCCGTACATGTCGGCGATCCAGAGGACCTGGGTGGCGGACGGTTTGAGCGAGCCCGAGATGGCGGGGATGGCCAAGTGCAGCACCGTCATGTCCAGCGCGATGAGCAGCTGGGCGAGGCAGCAGATGACCAGGGTGCCCCACTTGCGGGCGCTGCTGAGCGTTGGATTCGTCATGGTGAGGAGTGTTGCCGGTCACGCTGACCGTCCACGCACCAAATGCTGACAATTGTCTAAGACAACAGTTTAAGATCGTCAGCGAGCCGGTTTGCCGGGTGACTCGGAAGGGTGACATCACTGGATCCGACTGGCCTAGGCCGGTATATTTTCTGGTATGTTTTCATACCCAGCGGCAGATGACGTTCTTCAGGACTTGGGCGACAAGGTCGTGACCGCGTTGGTGGACGCGACCAAGGCGACTCGGTCTGATCTGGCTGAGTACCGCGAGGTCTTTCCAGCGTGGGTCGCGGACAGCAGTGATCGCGGTTTGTCGAACTGGATCCACGACCGACTGTGGGCGCATCTGAGGAGGGCGCTCTCCGATGTCGACTCCGTTGAGCTGGCCGACCAGGGGGTCACGCGTGAGGTAGCCGTAGGTATGCGGTACCGCGCCAGGGTGAAGCGCCACACCATGCGGGATCGTATTCGTTCTTACGCGACCAAGGCCGCGCTGGCTTTCTGGGCGCAGTCGGACACCTTGGAGGGAATGGAGGAAGTTCGGTTGGGGTTCGGCTATCGCTGGGACCCTGAGGAGCGTCAGATCGGCAGTACGATCATCTCGTTGCGCGATGGACTGGATTCCGACGCGATTTGGGCTGTCGAGGTCGACGCGGCGCCCGGCATGGCCGGCACTGCCATAACGTGGACCCCGGTCGACCCGTCGCTACCGCAGATCGACCTGTACGAGGCGGTGGCACAGGACGAAGAGGAAGCTACATGACAGGTATAGGCGACGTGCTGGAAACACTTCGCCGCGCTCGTGGCCTGACTCAGGCTGACCTGTGTGTTCAGGCTGACGTGACACAGGCCGCGTTGTCTCGGTACGAGAACGACCAGCGCATGCCGGACGACGACGTGCTTGAGCGGTTCGCGAAGGCGCTGGGTGTCTCGCGGCGGTTCCTTCTCCGCGACCACGCTGTTCGTGGTGCGCTTGCGGTGGATGCGCACATGAGGCGGCAGCGAACGACCAAGGCGTCGGCGTGGCGGAGGCTGGAAGCGAAGCTCAACACCTACCGGTTGCACCTGTCAGTGCTGTTCGAGGAAGTCTCGATGCGCGCCGAACAGACGGTTCCCACGTTCGATCCCATCGATACGACGCCCAGCCAAGCCGCGTTGATGGTGCGCGCCCAATGGCGCCTGCCGATCGGGCCGGTGCGGCAGGTGACCCGCTGGCTCGAGTCGGCAGGCTGCATCGTCTTGGAAGAGGATTTCGGGACTTCGAGGATCGACGGCCTGTCACAGTGGATCGGGGACCACCCGGTGCTTTTGATCAACAGCGCCGCACCGGTCGATCGCAAGAGGCTGACCTTGGCTCATGAACTCGGCCATTTGGTGCTGCATAACGGAGTCGCGACGGAGGATCCGGAGCGCGAAGCCAACGAATTCGCCGCCGAATTCTTGATGCCCGCTCACGTCATCAAACCTGACCTGCTCCCGGCGACACTGGGCAGGCTGCGCGATCTGAAGCGGGTGTGGGGAGTTTCGATGCAGGCACTCTTCGAGCGCGCTTACACGCTTGAGCGAGTGTCGACAGCCGAACGAACCAGTTTCTACAAGGCCATGAACGCCAGGGGCTGGAAGACTTCTGAGCCCGACAGCGAGCATCTCGCGCCGGAGACGCCGCAGCTCGTCGCTGCGATCGGTGAGGCTCTTCGGGCCAAGGGACTCACCGATCATGAGATCGCGGACCTGGCGGGTTTTGCCGAGGACTGTCCCGACAACCCGTTCAGTCAAGCGACAAGGCGACTTCAGGTCGTCTAGCTCGTGAGACCCGCGATCGTCAGCGCCTTCGTCGTCGGCAGGCCGTGCCCGACCTCGTAAGACCGCTCGAAGTCCTCGACCCCCAGCTGAGCGACCGCCCCGGCACGCACCCGCGCCACATCCGGGTCGCCCGCGATGCTCGCCCCACGCAGGCTGACGGCCGCGCCCAGCAGCAACGCCGCGTGCTCCGCGTTGCCGTCCAGCAGCATCGCGCCCGCCACCGCCTCGACCGCGCTGGCCGCGACCATCCGGTTCCGCCGGGTGTAGGGCGACTCCAGCGCCTTGCGCTCGTGAGCCGTCGCCTCGAGGAAGTTGCCTTCCGCCTCCGCGACGCGGCCCAAAGAGATATAGGTGCGCGAACGCACGTCGTCCGCCGTGAAGCCGCCGGTCGGGCACTCGGCCAGCACCTGCTCGCCGAGCGAGCGGGCCGACGGCAGGTCGCCGGACAGCCGGGCCAGCTCGGCGAGGCCGAGGCGGCCGGCGGCGCGGGTTTCCGGCAGTCCGGTGCGCCGTGCCAGGTCGATGGCCAGGGTGAAGTCGGCTTGGGCGCCGTCGACGTCTTCGAAGCGGGCGCGGACTTCGCCGCGGCGGACGAGGAGCTCGGCCGTGTCGTCGGTGGCGCCGATCTCGCGCAGCAGGTCGAGTGCCTCGTTCATCAGGTTCAGCGCGCGGTCCGAGTCGCCGCGCCAGGCGACGATCTCGGCGAGGTGGTCGAGTGACATCGACATGCCCCAGCGGTCGCCGACCGCGCGGAACTTGACGAGACCTTCCGCGAGGCAGCGCTCGGCCTTGGCGATCTCACCCGCCATCTGGGCGCGCAGGCCGGTGCCCATCGACACCAGCGCGCGGCTCCAGTCGTCGGAGCCGAGGATGAGCTCGATCTCCCACTCGTGGAGCGGGCTGCCCTCCTCCGGCGGGCCGACGACGACGGCCTGCAGCATGGTGAGCATCGGCTGCTTCGGGATCCACGGCGGCTCTTGGCCGTAGGCCTCGACCACCGCGATGTGCTCGCGCAGCGGCTCGTAGTCGTGCATGCCGGTCATCGCGCTGAGCACGCACAGCAGGAATTCCTCGCGCAGGTCCGCTGGCGGCACCGGGCCGACGCGCTTGGCGAGTTCGATGGACAGCATCGCGCCTTCGAACCGCCTGCCGCGCATCCACCAGTACCGGCACAGCGAGCTGACCAGCCGCAACGCGAGATCCGTCTGGGACTCGGTCGACCAGCGGAGCGCGGCGAGGATGTTCTCGTAGTCGGCGTCGAGCCTGCTCAGCCAGATCAGCTGCTCGCCGGTGCGCAAATACGGGTCGGCGGTCTGCGCGAGCTTGAGGAAGTACTCGGCGTGCGCGCCGCGCAGGTCTTCGGCCTCGCCGTGCTCGACGAGTTTCTCCGTGCAGAAGGCGCGGATCGTCTCGAGCATGCGGTAGCGGTCGCCGTTGACCTCGACGAGCGACTTGTCGACCAGGCCGGTGAGCACGTCGACCGTGTCGGGCACGCCGACGATCTCCTCGGCCGCTTCGAGGGTCGCGCCGCCGGAGAACACGGTCAGCCTGCGGGCGAGCTGCTGCTCCTCGGCGTCGAGCAGCTCCCAGCTCCACTCGACGGCCGCGCGCAGCGTCCGGTGGCGGGGCACGGCCGTGCGGCTGCCTCGGGAAAGCAGCTGGAAACGGTCGTCGAGGCGGACCGCGATCTCGCCGAGCGGCAGTGAGCGCACGCGCGCGGCCGCGAGTTCGATCGCGAGCGGCAGGCCGTCGAGTGCCGCGCAGATGCGCTGGACGTCGCCGATCGTTTCGTCGGTGACCGTGAAATCGGCGCGGCCCGCGGACGCGCGGTCGGCGAACAGCCGGACGGCGGGGTAGCCGAGCGCGGCTTCGGCCGGGGTGCCCGGCGGGGAAACGGCCAGCCTGGGCACCGGCGCGATCAGCTCGCCGGTGATGCCGAGCGGTTCACGGCTGGTGGCGAGGATGCGCAGGCCAGGGCAGGTGGCGAGGAGTCTCGCGGCGAGCTGGGCGATGGCGTCGATGACGTGCTCGCAGTTGTCGAACACGAGCAGCATCGAGCGCTCGGCGAGCGCGGCGACCAGGCGTTCCGTCGGTTGATGCGGTGCGTTGCCGCCCTGCGGCGGAATCGCGAACGCGGCCTCGCGCAGGCCCAGCGTCGCGAGCACGGCCTGCGGGACGTCGGCGCCGCTCGCGAGCGGCGCGAGTTCGACGAAACCGACCGAACGCGCCTTGCTCGCGGCCTCGATCGCCAGCCTGGTCTTGCCGGTGCCGCCAGGGCCGGTCAGCGTGACGAGACGGCCGCGCTCCAGCAGTTCGCCGACGCGCCGCAACTCCTCGTCGCGGCCGACGAAACTGGTGAACTGCGCGGGCAGCACGTTTTCGACGGCGGCGGGCGCTTCCGGCTCGCCGCGCAGCACCAGCAGATGCGCCTCGGCGAGTTCGGGACCGGGGTCGGCGCCGAGTTCGTCGGCGAGTGTGCGGCGGGCGTCGTCGTACGCGGCGAGCGCGTCGGCCTGCCGTCCGCTGCCGTGCAAAGCCCGCATGAGCTGGGCGCGCGGCCGTTCGCGCAACGGGTTGGCCGCGACGATCTCCTGCAGCTCGGCGACCAGGTCCCGATGCTGCCCGAGGGTGAGTTCGGCCTCGATCCGGTCCTCGGTCGCGGTCAGCTTCAACTCGGTCAGCCGCGCGATCTGCGGCTCGACGAACGGCGCGTCCGCGATGTCGGCGAACGGCTGCCCCCGCCACAGCGCCAGCGCCTCGCGCAACGTCTCCGCCGCCTTGGCGTGATCGGCCGCCTTGAGCGCCCGGCGGCCTTCCTCGGCGAGCCGCTCGAAGCGGTGCGCGTCGACGTTGTCGCGGTCGGCCGCGAGCCGGTAGCCGGCCGCGCTGAACTCGACCACGTTGCCAGCCGCTTTGAGTGCTTGCCGCAGGCGGGAGACCTGGGACTGCAACGCGTTCGCGACGCCGTCCGGTGGGTACTCCCCATACATGCCGTCGATGAGCCGTTCCGGGGACACGACCCGTCCGGCGTCGAGCACGAGGAGTGCGAGCAGGGTCCGCACCCGTGGCCCGCCGACGGCGATTCGGTCGCCCGACTGGGTGAGTACCTCGGTCGGGCCGAGCACACCGAATCGCATGCCGAGAGTCTAAAGCTCAGCGTAGGAAACGCTCCCGAACCATGGCTGATCAGCGGCCCGCCCCCGGTTGCGCGAGATCGGCTCTATACACTTCGCGGCGTCCCTACGCAACGGGAGAGGTATGTCTGACTCGATCGCCCTAGGCCAGCCGACCGTCGGAGACGAGGAGCTCGCCGCAGTGGCCGAGGTCTTCCGTTCCGGGTGGCTCGCCGGTGCGGGCCCTGCTTGCCGCAAGTTCGAAGAACGCTTCGCGAAGACGGCCGGCGTCGCGCACGCGCTGACCACGAGCAACTGCGGGTCCGCGTTGTTCCTCGGCCTCAAGGTCCTCGGCGTCAAGCCGGGCGACGAGGTCATCGTCGGCGACTACACCTTCCCGGCCACCGGGCACTCCGTGCTCCAGGCAGGCGCGACGCCGGTGTTCGCCGACGTCCGCCCGGACATCTGGAGCGCCGACCCGGCGTCGATCGAAGCGCTGATCACCCCGCGCACGGTCGGCATCCTCGCCGTGGACGTGGCGGGCCAGCCCGGTGACTTCGACGAGTACCGCGCCATCGCCGACAAGCACGGCCTCTGGCTGTTCGAGGACGCCGCCTGCGCCGCGGGCGCGACGTACAAGACGCGCCCGGCCGGCAGCCTCGCCGACCTGGCGGCCTTCTCGTTCCACGGCCGCAAGGGCATCACCGCCGGTGAAGGCGGCGCGCTGGTCTCCGATCGTGGCGACCTCATCGAGCACGCGCGCAAGCTGCACACCTACGGCATCGAGCCCGCGATCACCCGCGAAGGCTCCGGCGAGCTGCCGATCCCGAGCTTCCACGAACTCGGCTACAACTTCCGGCTCTCGGACGTGCAGGCCGCGATCATGAACGTCCAGCTCGACCGCCTGCCGGACCTGCTGGCCGCGCGGCGCTCGGTCGCCAAGCGCTACCACGAGGCGTTCGAGGGACTCGCCGGGTTGACCGTGCCGGTGGAGCTGCCCGACCGCGAGCACCCGTGGCAGGCCTACATCCTCACCGTTGACCCCGCGATCAGCCGCGACGCGCTGGCGTTGCGCATCCGCGAGCAGGGCGTCCAGTGCAACTTCGGCACCTACGCCTCGCACGTCCAGCCGCTGTACGGGAAGAACGAGCACCTGCCCGTCTCGGCCGACATCTTCGGCCGCCACCTGGCGATCCCGATGCACGCCAACCTCACAGATCCCCAGGTCGAACGGGTCGCTGAAACCGTCCGTGAAGCCGTGACCGCACTGTCCTGAACCCGCTCTTTCAAAGGCACCGAGAACAGCGCGAGACCGACTAGGAGAAAGCGCGAAATGTCCGACAAGAAGGTCTTCTTCACCGGTGGTGGCGGTTTCATCGCCGCGCACACCATCCCGCTGCTGATCGAAAACGGCTACACCGTCCGGATCTTCGACAACATGACCCGCGGCGACCGCGCCAGGGTCAACGAGTTCGTCGCCACCGGCAAGGTCGAGCTGGTCGAGAAGGACGTGCGCTACGGCGGCGCGGTGCGTGAGGCCATGCGCGGCTGCTCGCACGTGATCCACTTCGCCACCGTCTCGATCAACAAGTCGATCGCCGACCCGCACGAGTCGATCGACATCAACATGATCGGCAACCACAACGTCTTCGCCGCCGCCGCGGACGAGGGCGTCGAGCGCGTGGTGTTCGCGTCGACCGCTTCGGTCTACGGCGACCCGAAGCGCCTGCCGATGCACGAGGACGACGAGCTGCGCCCGCTCACGCCGTACTGCATCTCGAAGCGCGCCGGCGAGGACATGCTGGGCTTCTACCAGCGCCAGAAGGGCCTGTCCTGGAACGCGCTGCGCTTCTTCAACGTCTATGGCCCCGGCCAGAAGATCGAGGCCTACTACACCTCGGTCATCAACCACTTCATCAAGCGCCTGCGCGCCGGCCAGCCGCCGATCATCGACGGCCGCGGCGACCAGTCGATGGACTTCGTGCACGTCACCGACCTGGCGCACGCCGTCGTCGCGGCGCTGACCTCGGAGCAGGCCAACCTGCCGATCAACATCGGCACCGGCATCGACACCTCGATCGCCGCGCTGGCCAAGATCCTGATCGACGCCGTCGGTGTCGACGTCGAGCCGCAGTTCAACGAGCGTGACGTGCTGGTGTCGCGCCGTGCCGCCGACATCACGCGGGCACGCGAGGTGCTGGGCTGGGAGCCGAAGATCACGGTCGAAGAGGGCATGCGCGAGCTGGTCCGGGAATCGGCCGAAGACAAGTGACCGACGGGTTCCCGCCGAACAAGTACAACGCTCACGCCTGGATCAGCGGCGATCCGGAAATCGGCGAGGGAACCTGGATCGGTGCGTTCACCATCGTGGACGGGTCGGGCGGGCTGAAGATCGGCCGCGGCTGCGACGTGTCCTCCGGGGTGCACATCTACACGCACAGCAGCATGCGCCGGTGCGTGACCGGCCGCGAGTATTCCACTGTGGACCGTGCGCCGGTGACCATCGGGGACAACGTGTTCCTCGGTGCGAACGCGGTGGTGCTGATGGGTGTCACGATCGGCGACCGGGCCGTGGTCGGCGCGGGCGCGGTCGTGGCCAAGGACGTGCCTGCCGGCGCGGTCGTGACAGGAGTGCCTGCCAAGCGGGTCGGCACCGTGCTTCCCGACGGGAGCATCAAGTACGGGGAGCACGAGTGAAGATCGCTGTAGTCAACAACTTCTACCCGCCTCGCGTGGGTGGCAGCGCGCACCTGTCCGAGTCGCTGGCCAAGGGCTACGCGGCGGCAGGGCACGAGGTGCTGGTCATCACGGCGGCGCACGCCGAGGCGCCGTCCGACCACGAGGTCGACGGCGTGCGCATCGTCCGCTTCCCGGCGTTCCGCATGCCGGAGACCCGCCTCGCGGTGAACTTCGACATCGCCTTCACCTCGCGCCCGTCGCTGCCGCGCCGGATGAAGAAGGTGCTCGACGAGTTCAAGCCCGACGTGATCCACCAGCACGGCCAGTTCTTCGACCTCACCTGGGCGAGCGGACTGTGGGCACGCAAGAACAACGTGCCGACCCTGCTGAGTGTCCACACGCGACTGCAGAGCCCGTCTCGCTTGTACCAGGCGGTTTTCAACCTGCTCGACCGGTTCATGGTGGCGCCGTTCATGCGCCGCTACAAGCCGACGTATGTGGTCATGGACGTCCACATGCAGGAGTACATCGAGAAGAAGTACAAGCGCAGCATCACCGGCATGGTCCCGATTCCGGTCGGCGTCGACCCCGAGTGGGTCCGCGGAGGCGACCCGGTTTTGATGCGTGACAAGCACGAGCTCGGCGACGCCCCGATCATCCTGTCGACCGGCCACGTCATCCCGCTGCGCGACCGGCTCGGCCTGGTCGAGGCGCTCCCCGAGGTCCTGCGCGAGGTCCCGGACGCGAAGCTCGTCGTCGTGGGCGGAATCTACTTCGACGCGTTCCTCCACCGCGCCCGCGAGCTCGGCGTCGAGAAGGCCGTCGTGACCACCGGAGCGGTCCCGAAGGCCGACATCCCGCACTACCTCGCGGCGGCCAACGTCGAGTGCCACGAACTCCAGGGCTACGGCTTCGGCACGGCCTCGCTGGAAAGCATGGCGGCGGGCGTCCCGGTCGTGGCGGCGGTGCGCGAGGACAACTTCCTCGACATCAAGCTGGTCGACCGCGGCAACGTCCACCTGGTCGACACCCACGCCCCGGACCAGCTGGCCGAGCGTCTCATCGAGACCATCAAGGACCCGGCCGAGTCCCGCGACATCGCCGAGGCCGCGGTCAAGCTGGTCAACGAGAACTTCGCCATGAGCGCGGTGATCGCCAAGCATATCGAGACCCTGCAAGGCCTCGTGAGTGGTACGGCCGGTTAGAACCGGCAATACCACTCACGACCTCGGGGTGTCGGTGACATAGGGCCGTGCCAGGCCTGCCTGGTTCGGTTTGAGCGGGTGGTAGCCGTACGCGGCGGCGATTTCGTCGGCTGCGTACGGCGGCAGGCCGTTGAGTCCGATCTGGACTTTTGGCCTGCCGTTGAACTCGCGAGCCAGCCAGGCGAGGCGGGTGCGTTCCGGGATGAAGTAGGGCAGCAGCGCTGAAATCGCGAAGAGGCAGGTGGCGACGGTGATCACGACTTGCCCCATCGGCTTGGCTGCTTCGATGAATTTCAGTGCTAGCCCGATAGCCGCCAGCAGCGGCGACAGCCTGAAGACGGTTACCACGATCCGGTGAGCCGGGAACCCCGACTGACGGACCAGCTCGTCGCCTGGCTCCCCGAACAGCCGCATGTGCTCGGTCCGGTGGATCACGACCCCGTGTGCCGAGAGGGCTGCCAGCCGCGCACTATCGTCAGCGGAGACCCACTTTTGCTTGGCCGACATCCTGACCCCCTCGTTCGTGCCGCACCTACGCTCAGGATCTTTTCAAGAAAACGAGGACCGCGTTGAGATTATTGGGTGCGAAACCGGTGTAGCGGTACCCGTAGGTCGCGGCCATCTGCCCGATGAGGAACGGCGAAAGCCAGTGAAGGTCGATCGCGATCTTGATCACCGTCTTGCGCTGAGCAAGTAGACGAAGGCGCCGGTGAACAGGATGACCGCCAACCACGGCAGAGCCGCCATGAGGGTGAACGGCACGAGCGGGGCCGACGAGCGGACCGGGCTGGCTCCGGGCTCGCCGATCAGCAGCCACTGGTCGGTGTCGTCCGTGCATTGCCAGATGACTTCGCGGCCGTAATGGCCCGCCATGGCCTCGACCTGCTCGCGTGGCAGCCCGCTGTCGCGCAGGCTGACCCATACCTGGTCCCCGCTCGTGATCTGCCTGCTCAGCCTCTGCTCGAGTGACATGCGTGGATCACGCACGAAGTCGCTCAGCGGTTGCCTGGGTTGACGCGCTGGAAAACCTGCTCGTTGCCACTTCGGCGCTTGCGTACCGGCCCCCGCGCTTCGTAGCCGTAAGCCGCCGCGACCTGGTGGCGCAGCTCGCGTGACATTTGGTGCAAGGGGAGTACGACGGTGACGGTGTACTTCCCAGTGAACTCACGCGCCAGCAGCTCGGCCTGCGTGGTTCCGAGGGTCCCGCGCAGGATCAGGGTGAGGGCGACCGCGGCGGCGATCCCGAGCGCGATCATCATGGGCAGCTCATCGCGCCTGATCAGGGACGTGACGCACCCGACAACGAGCACCAGATACAACCATCGACGGGCGACCGCGTAAGTGTGGGACGGCCGTGTCCGCGCTGAACGGGCCGGGCGGGTGCCGGGCTCGCCGACGAGGAGCAGGGTGTCCGTGTCGTCCGAGCACTCGCGGATGACCGCCTTGCCAAGCCGCGCGACGATCTCGTCGACGCGTTCGCGTGGCAGCCGTGAGGCACGCAGGCTGACCCAGACCTGGCTGCCGGACAGCCTGGCGATCAACCGCTCTTCCCAGGACGTGCTCATGTCGTCCTCGTCGAGTAAATCAGCGTCGGTCCCATGGGACCGGGCGAGAGGCCGACGTAGTGGTAGCCATAGGTCGCCGCGACATAGCCGATCATCAAGGCGGACACCGGGTAGTGAGCAGGCTTGATCCGAACCCAGGGTGAGCCATTGAACTCACGCGCGAGCATCGCGACCCGCATCGTCCTCGGCAGCAACCGCGGCAAGCTGAAGGAGACCCCGGCCAGCACGAGCCCGGCGACACCGGCCAGGGTCGCGTGCACGTCAAAGTCCTGTGCGAGATTGAAGGTGACACCCAAAAGCGCCAGCCCGGCCAGCAGCCAAGGCACGACCTCCGTGACGGCACGCGGGGTGAACGGGCTCTTCGTGCGCAAAGGCAGCTGGCCGGGCTCGGCGATCAGCAGCAATTGGTCGGTGAAGTCGACGCACTGCCAGACGACTTTCTTGCCGTACTTGGCCGCGATCGTCTTGACCTGCTCGCGGGACAAACCGTAGTCGCGCGGGTTGATCCACGCGCGCTCCTCGCTCGTGATCCGGTTGACCAGCCGCCGTTCCGCGTTCATCGGTCGCGGCCGTAGAGCAAAATCGGCCCGTGGACGAAGCTCGTCATCATGCCGCGGTAGTGGTAGCCGTGGGCTGCGGCGAGCTGGGTGGCGAGGTTCGGTGACAGTCCGTACAGCGATGCCATGATCCGCACGGTCGGCGCGCCGTCGAACTCCCGCGTGAGCGAGGCGACGCGGGCGGACATGGGACGCAGCCGTACGGCGAAGGCGCTGCACATCACGGCGAAGACGGCGGCCGCGGCCGCGTGGAACCCGTACACGGCGTAGCTGAGCTGGGCCATCGTGATGAAAGCGGCTGTCCCGATCGCGACGTACAACACTGGGACGACGTAGCGCAGCACAACCCGTGGTTTGAACCAGCGGCTCTTCCGCGTCGGCAAGTGACCTGGGTCGGCGATCAGCAGTAGCTGGTCGGTGTGGTCGGTGCACTGCCAGACCACTTGCTTGCCGTACTCGGCCACGATCGCGTCGGCCTCGTCACGGGACAGCCCGATGTCACGCAGGCTGACCCACGCCTGGTCGTGCGTGGTGATGCGGTTCGCGAGTCGGTGTCCCATATCGAGAGCACGCGCGACGCTCCGCCTGCGTTGCCTTGGGTCGTGAATGTTCCCTGCTCGCGTGGCAAGCCGCAGTCACGCAGGCTGACCGGCGATGAATCCTCGCTGAACCGCGTCCTGCCACGGTCTTCGTCACGCTGGCCGTGGACGGCCCCGGCCGCTGAGGAGGAGACGGAAATGACGCGAACGCGTGCGATGGCGGCTGGGGTGAACGGCCGTGAAGGACACTAAAGTCGATTTGCGGAGAGCCGTTCTGTATTCGGTTTCCGGCGGTTTTCTCACCGCCGTGTTCGGCGTAGCGGGGGTGGCCCAGGCGCACGCCGATCCTGGCGGTGAAGCGAAAATGGCCAGTGTGCAGGCTGAGCGCCTGAACGCGATAGCCAGGACCCCCAGTGCCAACGCCAACGAGGCGAAAGCGAAGCAGGCAGCGGCGACCGCGGCGACGAAAAAATCCAACGAAATAGAGCACCCGGCCGCGAAGAGAAGTGCTCCGGACCAGAAACAAACCGCGAACAAGAACAACGACAAGCAGTCGCAGGACGGCAAGAAGGCGACCGCGGCCAGGGAGAAGGCGAATAAGGCTGCCGAGGATGCCAAGAAACTCAGCCTCAACGCTCGGGTGGGGGAACAGAAGCAGGCCGACGCGGTCGAGGCAGAGCTCGACGCCAGGAAAAAGGAAAAGGCGGCAGGGGTAAAGAAACCTGTCGCCAAAGACGAAGGCGGAAAGGAAGCCAATTTCCAGCGGGAAGTGGCGGCCGTCGAAGGACGTAAGGAGCAAGAGAAGAAGCACGCGGCGGACGTGCAGGACGTAGCCGCGGCCAGGGCCAAGGCCGACCACGAGGCCGCTGAAGCGAAAAAGCCCAGCCTCAACGGCCGGGTGGGGGAACGGAAGCAGGCCGACGCGGTCGAGGCAGAGCTCGACGCCAGGAACAAGGAAAAGGCGACCGGGATAAAGAAACCTGGTAAGGCCGAGAACCAGGAAAAGGCGGAGGAGGCTGATTTCCGGCAGAATCTCACGGCCGTAGCCGGCCGTGCTGAGCAGGAGAAGCGTTACGCCGCCGCCATGGCAAGGCAGTCAGCGAACGAGGCAGCTGAGGCTGCCCAGTCGCCGAGCCTCAATGTCCGGGTGGCGGAGCGAAAGGGCGTTGACGCGGAAGAGGCCGAGGCGAAGGCTCAAGAGAAGGAGCGGATTCGCGACGAGGGCAAGATTCCGCAGGCGGGGCAGGTCGAATACAGCACCGACAGGCTGGCGGGCCGCTCAGGTGGGGTCACGATCGGCTCCACCGTCGACGTCAGTCGCTGGGCCACGATCACTGACACCAAGACCGGTGAAGGCATTCCGGTCGGTGACGCCGGGGACGGAAAGCTCATCGCCATTTCGGACAAGCCTCTGTCGCCCGAAGTCGCGCGAAAGCTCGAGGACGGCTGGACCGTCGAGCACGGAAAAACCGCGGATGGCAGGATCGTCACCATTTTCCATCCGAAGAGCCAATACCAGACCAACGTCGAGGATCTCGGCAAACAATGGAGTGAAGTCGTCAAGGACGGCACGGTCCAATGGGGCGAGCTTGGCCAGGCCGCGGCGGGGACGGGGGCCATCGCACTCGACACGGCGACCCTCGGTGGAAACACCTACGGCACGGGCAAGCAGTGCCTCGGCGGTGGCGAGAACTGTGGCGGATTCGCCTGGGAGACGGTCAAGGGAGTCGCCACGGTGGTTCCCGTCGGCCGCGTCGCCGGAGCCGTCGGCGGCACGGCTGCGAAGGTGATTGGGCTGGCAGGCAAAGGGGAGTCGGTCGCGTCCAGGCTGCCCGCTGCGGCGGCCAACGCGATCGGCAGGGGCGAGCTTCCAGTCGGCGGGATCATCAGATCCGCCGCGGACGCCACCCCGGCGGCCGCGGCGCTGGCAACGAGGCCGGCTGTGGTGCCCGCCGCTGTCGGGGCATCGGCTCGCGTGGGATCAGGTGAAGCCCGAGGTGCGGTGCAGCTTCTGGAGCGCCCACCCGCCGCTGCCCCGGTGGTGCCCTCGAACATCGGAGTCCCGGGTACGGCGGTGTTGCCGGGGCCCGCGAACGCCGTGCCCGCACTCGCGGGACGCGGGGCTGGAGCAACAGCTGCCGGGCGTGCGGCGACGGGCGGCACCGCGACCCCGGCAGCGCTCGTCAGGCCTGCGACGGCTATGCCGGCGCAGGCAGCGGGAGCCAACGCCGCCATTCCGGCAGCACTTGCCATGGGTGGTTACAGCCTCTTGACCGGTCGCCCCCAGGTGACGACCGAGGAAGGGCCTCCGCCATCGGGAACACCGGTGAATCCACCTGCCGGAACGCCGGTCCCACCGCCGGGCGGGCCTACTTTCCCTGTGCCGCCGATCGTTACGCCGCCGGACCCGCGAGCCGTTCCGAACCCGGGCATCGCGCCGCTCCCGCGCCCGGCACCGAACCCGGACACGCTGCCGGAGCCAGGCCCGGATATCGCGCCGAACCCTAGGCCTGCCGTGGTGCCGAACCCGGGGCCCGCTGTGGTGCCGGGGCCAGGTCCTGCCTGGGTGCCGGACCCGGGGCTGTCACCGCTGGACCAGCCGGAACGCCCAGCAGCACCCGAAAAACCTGCCGAACCCGAGCGGCCGGGCAGGCCGGTGCTCCCGGCCCCGCCCGCCGAGCCGCTGCCCGATTCGGGTGACGACCCGGTCGAGTTTCCCGGCCCCGGTCTGTTCGAGATTCCCGATTTCGGCCGGGCGAAGCCATCGTCACCGCCGAGTGGGCCGAGGCCTGTCGAAAAGCCTGAGTTTGCGAGTTTTCCAAGGGAAGCGTCGCCGCCTCCCGATAAAGCTGTGCCCAACGCGCGAGACAATCCAGGGCCGCCGATTGATGCGAGGGGTGTTCCGCTTGATGTCGGCAACCCGGCGGGCCGATGGACTGTTCCGCCTCGGCGAACTTTCCACAACACGTTCAACGAAGAATACGAGCAGGAAGTCCGAAATAAGATGTATGCGCCTCCTGGTCAGGAGTATTTCGTCGAAAAGGATGGAGAGAGCGCTTACTTCGACTCGCGTTATCTGGATATGCGATCAGGTCGAACTTTTGAAGTCCTTGTTGACGCTAAGGGAAGGTACTCGCAGTTCTTCGATACCAAAACAGGTGATTGGAAGCCCTTCTTCAAAAAGTTCGAGAAGAAGGGTGTGGACGCGATACTGAAGGAAGCCAGGCGTCAAGTGCGGGTGGCGGACGGCAGGCCGGTCGAATGGTGGTCTGCTCAGCGGAACATTGCCGCCTTGTTGAGGCACACCTTCGGTATGGATCCCGAACTTCGCGGCAAGATCAGTGTCCGATTCGAGCCGAAGAGGTAGATGCTACCGGGGGTCGTGAGTGTTGCCGACGGTTCTAACCGTCGGCAACACTCACGAGCCCGTCAAAGCGTCAGGCGGCGGCCTGGGTCAGAACCTGCGCCACCACGCGGTGCGAAGGCAGGATCGAGTCGCGCTCGGCGTTGATGTCGACCTTGCCCTCGATCAGGTCGACGAACCGGTCCAGCTGGGTCGCCAGCGGCTCGCGGGCGGTGACCAGCTCCGGGATCTCCATGACCGTCTGCTGGCGGTAGCCGAGGCCGTCCGGGGTGACCGAGTCGTGCGAAACGTGGCGGTAGATCGTCACGTCACGACGGAGCAGGTCGATCTCGATGAGCCGGTCCAGCTCCGAGATGATCAGCGAACGCTCCTTGCGCTGACCCAGGCGCGAGGCCGAAACCGTCGCCAGGCCGGTCGGGAACGTCAGGATCGTCTCGATCGTGTCCTCGGCGGTCGGGACCGACGACGGGTGGAAGAAGCCAGCGCCCGAAGCGACACGCGAAGGCGTCGCGCCGCCGAAGAACTGGACGGCGACGTCGACGTCGTGGACCAGAAGGTCCCACGCCACACCGGTCTTGATGCGCGGGGCGTACGGGCCGTGGCGGCGGGCCATCAGGTGGACGGGCTCGTGCACCAGCGCGCGGGCCGTCATGACCGCGGGGTTGTAGCGCTCCAGGAGGCCGCACATGAGCGGGATCTCCTTCTTCGCCGACAAGGACACGATCTCTTCGGACAGCTCGAGGCTGTTGCAGACCGGCTTCTCGACGAGCAAAGCCTTGCCCTGGCCCAGAACTTCCTGCGCCAGCTCGTGGTGGACCTCGGTGGCCGACGCCAGCACCACAGCGTCCACATCGGACAGTGAGCCGATCTCGGGCGTCCACTTGGTGTCGAAGCGCTCGGCGCAGGCCTTGCCCGCTTCCTCACGCGGGTCGATCACGCGAACGAGGTCGACGCGCTCGTTCTGGGAAAGCACACGGGCGTGGAGCGAGCCCATGTTGCCGGTGCCGATGAGAGCGATGCGGTGCGTCATGCGCCAAGTACCTCGCGAACGGTTTCGATGATCTTGTCGAGATCGGACTCGGTGAGCTTGGGGTGCACGGGCAGCGAAAGTGCCTGCGACGCAACGGAAGCGGCGACCGGGAAGTCGGCGACCGAGGCGCCCGGAATCAAAGGATGACCGGCGTAGCACTCGTAGTCGAACACGATCTTCGGGTAGTAGATCCCGTTGCCGATGCCCGCTTCGGTCAGCGCGGCGGCGAACTCGTCACGCGAAAGCATCGCGTGCGGTCCGACGAGGACCGTGTACTGGTGCCAGACGTGCTCGCGGCCCGGAAGCAGGGCGGGAACGTCGAGGCCGGGTGTACCTGCGAGGCCTTCGGAAAGGCGCTTCGCGTTGGCCTGGCGGGCCGCGGTGAGCTGGTCGAGCTTCTCCAGCTGCGGGATGCCGACGGCCGCGTGCAGGTCGGTCATCCGGTAGTTGTGACCGGCCATTTCGTACTGGTACCTGGCGCGCATGCCCTGGTTGCGCGAGACGCGCAGCTTGTCGGCCAGCGCGTCGTCATCGGTGGTGATGACGCCACCCTCGGCGGTGGTGATGTTCTTGGTCGCGTAGAGCGAGAAGCAGCCGATGCCGAACGAACCGGCGGGCTTGCCGTCGAACGAGGCGCCGACGGCCTGCGCCGAGTCCTCGATGATGTGCAGGCCGTGCTCGGCGGCCAGCGGCGCGAGCTTGCCCATGTCCGCGGTCTGCCCGTACAGGTGCACCGGCATGAGGACCTTGGTGCGCGGGGTGATCGCGGCGGCCACGGCGTCCGGGTCGATCGCGAAGTCGTCGCGCCTGATGTCGGCGAACCGGACGGTCGCACCCGCCTCCAGGATCGCGTTCAAGGTCGCGACGAAGGTGAACGGCGAGGTGATGACCTCGTCGCCGGGCTGCAGGTCCAGTGCCTGGATGGACGCCACCAGCGCGGTGGTGCCGTTGTTCACGGCGATGGCGTGCTTCGTGCCCGAGACGCTGGCGAAAGCGTCTTCGAAGCGCTTGACCATCGGTCCCTGTGCGATGGCGCCGGATCGCAGCACCTCGACCACAAGGTCCTCCGCGTCGCGGACATCTACCACGGTGATGGGGATCATCAGCAACTCTCTCGACTGGCGGTTTCGGTGCGTCCGGTACAGTGAACCGCCGGTTCTGCGCCCGGCTAAGTCCCTTCAACGCGGGCCACACGTTACCGGGCGCACGAGCACGCCCCCGACCCCAGGTTGTTAACTCAGCCGCCAACGAACGGACCCCACGTGGCAAACCGCATCCACCCGACCGCTGTCATCGGCGCTGGTGTCGAGCTCGGCGACGACAACGTCATCGGCCCGTACACGGTGATCGCAGGTCCGGCGCGCATCGGTGACGGGAACTGGATCGGCCCCCACGTGACCATCGGCACGCCAGGTGAGGACCGTACCCGCGAGCACCCCGCCGCGTGGGACGCCGCGCCGACAGGTGACCCGGATCACGATGGGCACGGCGTCGTCATCGGCAGCCGCAACAAGATCCGTGAATACGTGAGCGTCCACCAGGGCACCTGGCGCACGACGACCATCGGCAGCGACAGCTATTACCTGCGTGGCAGCCACATCGCGCACGATTGCGTCGTCGAAGACGGCTGCACCATCGCGTCGAACGTGATCACCGGCGGTCACTGCCACATCTGGTCCGGCGCGAACCTCGGCATGAGCACCGTGCTGCACCAGCGCGTCACCGTCGGCCCCGGCGCGATGGTCGGGATGAGCTCCGCGGTCCGCAAGGAAGTGGGCGCGTTCACCATCGCCGTCGGCAACCCGGCCCGCACCACGGGCGTCAATGTGGTGGGCCTGTCCCGCCGCGGCCTGGACGAGGCCACGATCGAGGCACTCGGGCCGTGGCTCAAGGGCAAGGCCGAGCTGCCGGGGGACGGGCTGGTCGACCGGCTGCCCGCCGACCTCTCTACCTTGATTAAGGCGTGGGACGCTCGCCCGCGCGACGAGCACTAGGAGTCATCTGTGTCTGAAGTCGCTGCCAAGCTGCGCGAGGTCTTCGTCGAGTCGCTCGAACTCGACGACGACGTGAACGTCGAGACCCTGAAGTACCGCGACATCGACGCGTGGGACTCGGTCGGCCACATGGCGCTGGTCGCCGCGATCGAGGACGAGTTCGATGTGCAGTTCGACACCGACCAGGTGATCGACATGTCCAGCTTCAAGGTCGCCGTCGACATGGTGACCCAGCTCCAGGCAGCCAATGCCTGATCTGGACGGCAAGGTCGCGCTCGTCACCGGCGGCACGCGGGGCATCGGTCTGGCGACCGCCCGCGCGCTGGCCGAGGCGGGCGCCACCGTCGTGCTGACCGGCCGTGACGAGGCGAAGGCCAAGGAAGCGGCTCAGGCGGCCGGTGCCGCGGGCGGCCTCGCCTTGGACGTCACCGACGCCAAGGCCGTCGCCGCGCTGGTCCGCGGGGTCGCCAAGGAGCACGGCAAGCTCGACATCGTGGTCGCCAACGCCGGGATCATGGAAGACGCGCTGCTTGGCATGATCCGCGAAGAGCTGGTCGACACCACGCTGAGCACCAACGTCGCGGGCACGATCCACACCGTGCAGGCCGCGGCGCGCGCCATGATGCGCAAGAAGACCGGCGCCATCGTGGTGCTCGCCTCGATCGTCGGCGAGTACGGCAGCGCCGGGCAGACCGTCTACGCGGCTTCGAAGGCCGCTGTGGCGAACATCGCACGCTCCGCGGCGAAGGAACTCGGCCGCTCGGGCATCCGCGTCAACGCGGTCGCGCCCGGCGTCATCGAGACCGAGCTGACCGCCGGGCTCAGCGAAGACGCGCGCGCGTCCAACATCGGGAGCACCCCGTTGGGCCGTCTCGGCACGCCCGAGGACGTGGCCAACGCGATCAAGTTCCTGGTCAGCGACGACGCGGCGTTCATCACCGGGCAGGTGCTCGGTATCGACGGAGGCTTGGTTCTGTGAGTTTGGTCGGTGCGGGCGCACGGCTCATCGATGTCTCCAGTGGACGGACGCTGACCGGTGACGAGCTCGTCACCGCGATCACCGCGCAGGCCACCGCGCTCGGCGAGCTGCCGAGCGGCGTGCTGTTCGCGCGCACGGCCGTCGACCTCGACAGCGTGCTGCGGTACCTCGGCGCGTTCGAGTCCGGCCGCGCGATCGCGCTGATCGACCCGGCGCTCGACGCCGACGTCCTCATCGGACTGATCGCGCGGTTCAACCCGGCCGCGGTGCTCGCCGCGCCGGACGCCGAACCGCCCGCCGGGTACACCGCGCGTGACGGGCACTGGGTCCGCGACGCGAAGATCGGCATCCACCCGCATCCCGACCTCGCGGTGCTGCTGCCGACCAGCGGCTCGACCGGGAATCCCAAGCTCGTCAAGCTTTCCCGCGACGCGGTGCTGTCCAACGCCACCGCCATCGCCGAGGTGCTCGGCATCGACGCCGACGAGGTCGCGCCGACCAGCCTCCCGCTGCACTACAGCTACGGGCTTTCGGTGCTGAACTCGCACCTGATCCAGGGCGCGACCGTGGTGATCGAGCCGTCCGGGGTGCTCGGCCGCGGTTTCTGGGACGCGGTCGTCGAGCACAAGGCGACCTCGCTCGCGGGTGTCCCGTATCACTACGAGATGTTGCGGCGGCTCAAGTTCGACCCCGAGAAGTACCCGAGCCTGCGCACGCTGACCCAGGCGGGCGGCAAGCTCCGCACCGAGCTGGTCACCGAGTTCAACGACAAGATCCGCGCCGCGGGCGGGCAGATGTTCGTGATGTACGGCCAGACCGAGGCCGCGCCGCGGATGACCACCGTGCCGGCCGACCGGCTCGCCGAAAAGCTGGGCTCCGCCGGTCCGGCGCTGCCCGGCGGCAAGTTCGCCATCCGGCGCGACGACGGTTCCGAGACCACGCACCCGAAGATCTCCGGCGAGGTCGTCTACCGCGGTCCCAACGTGATGATGGGCTACGCGGAGAGCGAGTCCGAGCTGGCCGCCGCCGACCAGATGGGCGGTGTGCTCGCCACCGGCGACCTCGGCTACCTCGACGAAGAAGGCTTCCTGTTCATCACCGGGCGGCTCAAGCGGATCGGCAAGGTCTTCGGCAACCGGGTCAGCCTGGATGATCTCGAGGGCGCCGTGCGTTCAGCAGCGGTAGGGATCGACGTCGTCGCGGCCGTGCCCGCCGGCGACAAGGTCGTGTTGTTCGCCGAAGGTGCGGACAAGGCGATCTGCAAGGACGCCGCCAAAGCGCTGTCCGAGCGGCTGCACCTGCACACCAGCGGGTTCGACGTCAGGCCCATCGACACCGTGCCGCTGCTCGCCAGCGGCAAGATCGACTACCGGTCGCTGGAGGCCCGAGTATGAGCATGTTCAGCCTTTCTCAGGCGGAACGCGAGGCGCAGCTGCTGCCGCAGCTCGCGGACCTCACCGCGCACCACCGCGAGAATTCCGTCGGCTACGACCGGATCCTGGCCTCGCTCGGCGTCGAGCGGGACGCGAAGTTCGAGTCCATCGCCGACCTGCCGTGGCTGCCGGTGCGGATGTTCAAGACGCACGACCTCAAGAGCGTGCCGGACTCCGAGGTCTTCAAGACGCTGACCTCGTCCGGCACCACCGGGGCCGGCGCGTCGCGGATCTACCTGGACAAGGCCGCGGCGGGCGCGCAGACCAAGCAGCTCGGCGCGACGCTGCAGGAGGTGCTCGGCAACGAGCGCCTGCCGATGCTGATGGTCGACACGATCGGCATCATCAAGAACCGCCGCTCGTTCTCCGCGCGCGGCGCCGGCGTGCTGGGCATGGCGAACTTCGGCCGCAAGCACGTCTACGTACTCGACGAGAACGACCAGCCGGACGTCGAAGCGGTCAAGCAATTCCTTGCCACCTATGGCGACAAGCCGTTCTTGATCTTCGGCTTCACGTTCATGGTCTGGCAGTACCTGTACGAGGTCGCGCGTGAGCACAAGCTCGATCTTTCGAATGGGATCCTGATTCACTCCGGCGGCTGGAAGAAGCTGATCGACCGCGCGGTCGACAACACCGAATTCCGCCGTCGTTTCAAGGAAGACACCGGACTGCACCAGATTCACAATTACTACGGGATGATCGAGCAGATCGGCACCGTGTTCCTGGAAGGCCCGTCCGGCAATTCCTTGTACTGCCCCGATTTCGCGGATGTCGTGATCCGCAACCCGGACACCTGGGAAGAGCAGCCCGTCGGCGAGCCCGGCGTGATCGAGGTCGTCAGCACGCTGCCGCACTCGTACCCCGGCCACGTGCTCCTGACCGAGGATTTGGGCGTGTACAACGGAATCGATGACGGAGACTGGCCGGGCAAGCACTTCTCGGTGCTGGGCCGCCTGCCCAAGGCCGAGGCCCGTGGCTGCTCCGACACCTTCTCCGGAGCCGCGGCATGAGCCTGACGCAACGTTTCCCCGAAGGCCCCGCCGTCGACGTCGACGCGCTGGTCGACGAGCTGCGTGCCGAGCCGGAAGGCGGCCGTCTCAAGGTCGGCGACCCGCGTGTCGTCGAGTTCCTGACGAAGTTCGCTCGCAAGCTGCTCGCGCCCGCGACCGCTCGCCGGTTCCCTGAGCTGGCCTCGCTGGGTTTCTTCCTGCGTAAGGGAGAAATCGCCAAGGCACTGTCCAAGTTGGACATAGACGACGGCTCGTACCGGTTCCCGCGCGGGCTGGTGTTCCACGTGCCGCCCGCCAACGTCGACACGATCTTCGTCTACTCGTGGGCGCTGTCGGCGCTGGCCGGTAACCACAACGTCGTGCGTGTTTCGTCGCGTTCCGCCGGCGCGGCCGAGACCGTGCTCGAGGCGCTGAACGCCGCGCTGTCCGATGTGGACCCGGCGACCGCGAAGGCGATCACCGCGACCCAGCGCATGGTCACCTACGACCGCAGCGACGCGATCAGCGGCGCCCTGTCCAAGGCCGCTGACCTGCGCGTCATCTGGGGCGGCGACGCCTCGGTCAACGCGCTGCGCAAGTACCCGCTGGCCGCGCACGCCCGTGACCTGACCTTCCCGGACCGGTCGTCGTTCGCGATCGCGTCGGTCCAGGGCTGGCAGAACGCCTCCGAGGCGGAGCGCATGGCCGCGGCCGAGGGCTTCTACAACGACTCGTACTGGTTCGACCAGGCCGCCTGCTCGTCGCCGCGCGCGATCTTCTGGGTCGGCGACGCCGACGCCGCCGACCGGGCCGGCGAGGAGTTCCGGCACCTGCTGGCGGGCGTGCTCGCGACGAAACAGCACGTCACCGAGCCCGCGATGGCCGTCCAGAAGCGGGTCTCGGCCTACGGCGCGGCCGTCGACGGCGTGGTCACCAAGATCTCGTTCGACGGCAACGACCTCGCGACACTCGAACTCACCGAAGCCGCCGCGCTCCCGCGTGAATGGCTCGGCGCGGGCACGTTCGGCCATGCGAGCGTAAAAACGCTCGCTGACCTGGTGCCCATTGTCGTCCGCAAAGATCAAACCGTCGGTCAATTCGGCTTCAGTCAGTCCGAATTGGTCGAATTCGCGTCCGCGCTCGCCGGTCGCGGCGTGGACCGAATAGTGCCGTTCGGATCGGCCCTGACGTTCTCCGCGATTTGGGACGGTTACGATCTGCTGGCTGAATTCAGCCGCCTAGTGACCGTCCAGGCGTAAGGAGACGAATGACGACGCTCGAAACGCCGGAGTGGGATGCCCCGGTCGCCGTCAAGGCGCCGAAAACCACCAAGGCGAAGATCATCGACGTCGTCAGATGGCTCGCCATCGTCGCCGTGGTCGCCTTCGCGGCCAAGTCGCTCGCCTCGAACTGGGACGAGTTCTGGCGCACGCTGAAGGACATCGCCTGGCAGTCGTCGGCGCTCAGCCTGTTCGCGCTGATCGCCAGCATGGCGGCGGCGACGTACGCCTGGCAGATCATGGTCGACGACCTCGGCAAGCCGATCGGCTACCGCCGCGGCGCGCAGATCTTCCTGGTCGGCCAGCTCGGCAAGTACGTGCCGGGCTCGGTGTGGGCGTACCTGCTGCAGATGGAGCTCGGCCGCAAGGCGGGCCTGGCCAGGGCGCGCATCTTCACCGGCTCGCTGATCCAGTTCGGCGTCGGCATCGTCGCCGCGCTGGTGCTCTCGATCCTCGCCATGCCCGCGGTGTTCAGCAACAGCCCCAACGCGCTGTGGCTGTTCATCCTGCTGCCCGCCGGGCTCGCCGCGCTGCACCCCAAGGTGCTGACCTGGGGCACCTCGCTGGTGCTCAAGATCCTGCGGCGCCCGCCGCTCGATCACCAGCTCAGCTACCAGACGATCGGCAAGGTCTTCGGATTCTCGGTGCTCGCGTACGCCTTCCAGGGTGTGCACCTGTGGCTGCTGGCCAACTCGGTCGGCGCGCCGGGCTTCACCGGACTGGTGATGTGCGTGGGCGCGATGGCGATCGCGATGACCTCGGGCACCTTCGCGTTCATCCTGCCCAGCGGCGCAGGCGTGCGCGAGGTGGTGATGGTCGCCGTGCTGACCGCCAGCGGGCTGTCCGTCGGCCAGGCGACGGCGTTCGCCGTGGCCTCGCGGGTGATGTTCACCGTCGCCGACCTGCTCACGGCAGGCGGAGCGGCGATCGCGGCGCGCTTACGGACGGCTTAACCCGCCTCGGCGATTGATCACTCAGATGGCCTAGATCCAGTGATCCATTCCCCGAATGGAAACACGCACAGCACTTGCTCGATACTCTTCACAACTCGGCATCACTTGTCCGGAGGGTGAGGATCTGTTGGTCTTCGTGATGATCGGCGGGTGGGCTCTGCTCGCCGTGTTCGTCCTCGCCGCGTGGACCCGGATCAGGGCCGACAAGACCTGGCGTGTCTGGGCTTTGCTGCTGACGCTCGGGTTTTCGCTGCTGCACCAGCTGCTCTACTCGACGGTCGCCGACGACGCGTTCATCACCTTCCGCTACGCCCGCAACATCGCCGAGGGCTACGGCCCGGTGTTCAACCCAGGCGACCACGTCGAGGGTTATCCCGCGTTCCTGTGGCTCGTGCTGGTGAGCATGCCGAAGGTGCTGTTCGGCTGGGACATCGTTGTCACGGCCGTGGTCTTCGGCATCATCGCGGCGCTGGGCTCGGTGCTGCTGACGTACTTCGTGGTCAGCCGGATCGTCGGCGACGCGCGTCAGGCCGACGACGGCAGCGCGAAGGCGCTCGGGGTGCTCGCCGCGGTGCTCACGGCCGCGGCCGGCGGGCTCGCCGCGTATGGCGGCTCCGGGCTCGAGACGTCGTTGTACGTATTCATCCTGGTGGCGGTGGTCTACGCGCTGGCCGCGCATCGCCCGGTGGTCGCGGGCGTGCTGGCCACGTTCGCCACGATGACCAGGCCGGAAGGCGTTTTCGTCGTCTTCGTCGCCGGGCTGTGGCTGCTGTACTCGGCGATACGCAAACGCACCAGCTGGTGGGCGCCCGCCGGGTATCTGCTCGGCGCGCTGGTGTTCGCGGTGCCGCGCGCGGCGTGGCGGGAGACTTTCTACGGGCACCTGCTGCCGAACGTCGTGGTCGCCAAGATCGGCGGCCCGCTCGGCTGGCGGCTCGAAACCGGCTTCCGCTATCTGTCCGGCTTCAGCTTGGCGCACCTGGGTTTCCTGCTGCTCGGCGTCGCCACTCTCGGGATGTTGCTGCGCAATCGCGCGGCGGGCCCGCACGAGGCGCGTGGCCGTTCGCTGGTCTGGTTCGTGCTGGCGCTGATCGCCACGCAGCTCGTGATCGTGCTGCTCACCTCGGGTGCGGACACCTCGCCTGCCTGGCGGCTGTTCGCGCCGATGCCGCCGCTACTGGCGGTCGCCGCGTGCGCCGCGTTCGGCGTCGTGACGGCCACCCGCCCGGTGCGGGCCGTCCCGGCCGTCGCTCTGGTCCTGGCGGGCGCCGCGGTGGTCGCGTCGGCGTTGAGCCCGCACATGCTCCCCGGGATGCACGACTGGCGCACCCAGACCGCCGAACGCGAGCAGGTCGGCGACTGGCTGCGCGACCGGCTCGCGTCCGGCACGGTGATCGCGGTGTACTCCAGCGGCGCGGTCGCGTACCACGTCGGCATGTCGATACTGGTCATCGACGTGCTGGGCGTGACGGACGACCACATCGCGCGCCAGGGCACGCGCACGGAGGCCTCGAACTACCTCCCGACGGACTTCGAGTACGTGGTGAACAGGCGGCCGGCGCTCGCGCTCGCGACCGCCGAGGCGTACACCGCCTCGCAGCACTGCGCGATCGACCCGTCCTACGCGCCGCAGTACGGGGTGGCGACGTACAAGCGGCTGGACACGGGCAAGTGGGTCACCCTGTATCTGCGCAGCGACCAGTACCAGACGTTGAACGCGCAACTGAGTGCCGATGACCGGTATCAGTTCGTCCCATGCCCCTGATCAGTGGCGTTCAGCACGGTTACCAGAAACCTACGGTGCCGTAACCTTGCTGGATGGCTGAGTTCGTGTACCCGCCCGTCATCCTGGCGGCCAAGACCATGTTCCGCGTGCTCGACAACCGGATACGCGTGGAGGGCGCGGAGCACATCCCGGCCACCGGCGGCGCGGTGATCGCCTGCAACCACGTCAGCTATCTCGACTTCATCTTCTGCGGCCTCGGCGCGCGGCCCGCCAAGCGGCTGGTGCGCTTCATGGCCAAGAAGGAGATCTTCGACAACCGCATCGCCGGGCCGCTGATGCGCGGCATGCACCACATCTCGGTCGACCGCAAGGCCGGGCTCGCCTCCTATCGCGAGGCACTCGAAAAGCTCAAGGCCGGCGAGATCGTCGGCGTCTTCCCGGAGGCGACGATCAGCCGGTCGTTCACGGTGAAGGACATCAAGTCCGGCACGGTCCGGATGGCGTCGGCCGCCCAGGTCCCGATCATCCCGATGGCGCTCTGGGGCACTCAGCGCCTCTGGACCAAGGGCCACCCCAAGACGCTGACCAAGCGCCACGTCCCCATCTCGATCCTCATCGGCGAGCCCATGCACGCCGCACCCGGCGAAGACGCCGAAGTCCTCAGCAAGGAACTCCGCCGCCGCATGTCCGCCCTGGTCGACAAAGCCCAGGCCGAGTACCCCGACAAGCCCGCCTCCGAAGCCGACCGCTTCTGGCTGCCGGCCCACCTGGGCGGCACCGCCCCCACCCCCGAGGAAGCCAAGGACCTCTAACCCCGGGAAAAAATCCAATGTGGCATTGGTCAGTTTTCATGCCGCCAATGTGGCTTTCGTCAGCTCGAACCTGACGAAAGCCACATTGGGATTTTTTTCCCCGGATCCGCAGGTCAGAACCAGCGTTCGAGGACCTGGGCGACCCCGTCCTCCGAGTTGGGGGCGGTGACCTCGTCGGCGGCGGCGATGGCCGAGGGGTGGGCGTTGGCCATGGCGACGCCGTGGCCTGCCCAGCGGAGCATCTCGATGTCGTTGGGCATGTCGCCGAACGCGATGACCCGGTCGACGCCGACGCCGAAGCGCTCGGCGACCTCGGCGAGGCCGGTGGCCTTGGTCACGCCGTGCGCGGACAGCTCGATCAGGCCGCCGTCGGTCGAGTAGGTGACGTCGACGGCGTCGTCGAGCACCGCCGAGACCGCTTCGGCCATCTCGCCCGAGGTCATGCCGCGGGCGCTGACCAGCACCTTGATCGCGGGCAGGCCGAGGATCTCGCCGCGCGGGGTGGTCGCGCCCTCGCCGTCGCCCCACGGGTTGTGGTAGTCGGGCTCGATCACGAAATTGCGGACGTCGGGGTCGAACGCGCTGGTCCCGACGCGCTCGGCGGCGATGCGGCAGCCGGGCAGCGCCTTGTCGAGGGTGGACGCGATGTCGTGCAGCAGCATCGGCTCGAGCGTGCCGTGCACGGCGACGATGCGGTCGGCGCCGATGTCGTAGAGGACCGCGCCGTTCGCGCAGACCGCGTAGCCGGTCAGGCCCGCTTCCTCGGCGACGCGGGGGATCCAGCGGGGTGGACGGCCGGTGGCCAGCACGAACGGCACACCGTCGTCGAGCACCCTGGCGATCACGTCGATGGTGCGCTTGGTCAGCGTCTCGGTCGGCGCGAGCAGGGTGCCGTCCACGTCGGACGCGATCAACTGAGGTTTCTCCACTTGGTCATTCTCCCCGACCGGCGCGGTGTCGTACCCAGCCGCTAGCTTGACGAATGTGCGCGTTGGAATCGTGATCCTTCCGGAAGACCGTTGGTGGGCCGCCGAGCCCAAGTGGAAAGCAGCCGAGGAATACGGCTTCGACCACGCCTGGACCTATGACCACCTGGCATGGAGAGATCTCGCCGACGGGCCCTGGTTCTCGGCCATGCCAACGTTGACAGCCGCCGCCATGGTCACCTCCCGCATCAAGCTCGGCACCTTCGTGGCGACGCCGAACTTCCGCCACCCGATCCCGTTCATGCGCGAGCTGACCACGCTCGACGACATCTCCGACGGCCGGTTCATCCTCGGCGTCGGCGCCGGTGGTGGCAAAGCCCACTACGACACCGAGGTGTTCGGCGAGCCGATCGGCACGGTCAAGGAGCGGACCGACCGGTTCTTCGAGTTCGTCGCCGCGCTCGACGGCCTGCTGGTCAACGACAAGTTCGACTTCGAGGGCGAGCACTACAAGGGCGTCGGCGTGCGCAACCTGCCCGGCTGCGTGCAGCGCCCGCGGCTGCCGTTCCTGATCGCCGCCAACGGCCCGCGCACGATGGGGCTGGCCGCCCGGTTCGGCAGCGGCTGGGTGACCACCGGCAAGATCAAGCCGGACACGCCGGAGGAGTGGTGGCGCGACATCGCCGAGCTCGCCGCCAAGTTCGACGAGAAGCTCGAGGCCGAAGGCCGCGACAAGACGAAGATCGCCAGGTACCTCAGCCTCGACGCGTCACCGCTCTACTCGCTGTCGAGCGTCGGCGCGTTCACCGACGCGGCAGGCCGCGCGGCGGAGCTCGGCTTCACCGACATCGTCACCCACTGGCCGCGCTCGGACGGTTGGTACGAGGGCCGCGAGCTGGTCTTGGAGCAAGTTGCAAGTGACGTCTTGCCCACCCTGCAGGCCCAGCGCTAGTCCGATCGGGTGACAGTGCCGATCAGAGGAAACCGATTTCCGGTCACGGACGTCAACTGGTAGAACACAACAGGGGGAAGCGGGAGTGATCCCGCACACGAGTTCACCCCGGGGGTGAATGGGGGACGGTGGCTCTACTGGCCACGGCAGGGGCAGCCGTGGCCAGTAGAGCCACTACCTGTTTGTGGCGGGATAAAGCGGGCTTTATCCCGCAGCGGAGTAAAGCCCGCTTTATCCCGGTTACTACTTGATGATCGTGTAGATGACCGCGTTCGGGTTCGCGTACTCGCGGCGCAGGAAGTCCAGGCCGTCGAGGTCACGCAGGCCGGGCGCGCGGTGCATGTACGGCTTGATCGAGCCGTGGCCGAGGAACACCCGGTGGATGTTCAGCCGCTTCACCGCCGCGCGCACCTCGGGATCGGTGTCGAACTCACGGAAATGATCGGCCAGGTATTCGGCGTCCTTCGGCGGGACGCCGGTGTCGTAGTGGCCCGCGGTCGGCTTGATGCCGGTGATCGCATACACCCACGCCGAGCCGTCGACACGGTCGTTGAGCACGCGCTCGTCCGGCCCGACGCCCAGCTTCTGCAGCACCGCCATGGCCTCCAGCTCGTACGCGCTGATCGGCTGTTCGCGGTCCTTCGACTCCGGCCCGTTGTGGTACAGGAACGCGACAGCGGTCGCGTTGGCCTGCGTGTAGAAGCCCTGGGTCACCACGCCCATCGCGATCAGCACGAGCACGGCCGACGCCAGCCCGAGCCTGGCCGGCACCCGCGGGTTGTCGCGGACCCAGCTCCAGTGCGAGACGGCCTTCGAGAGCCACCGCTGGATCTCGGCGAGGCCGTGCCCGGCGAGCAGGCACAGCGGGATCGCGGCCAGCGCCATCAAGCGGTAGCGGTCGTTCCACCACGGGCGGGACAGCGTGATCACCCACGACACCCCGCCATAGCAGGCGACCAGCACGAACATGAACGAAAGAATCAGCGCCGACGCCGCGATCCAGCGCATCTTGCCGAGCGTCAGGAAGCTCAGGGTCCCGATGACCAGCAGCCCGGCGAGCCACAGCTGCGGCTGGTTCAGGATCTGGCGGAACTTCAGCAGCTGGTTCAGCGCCTCGGTGACCTCGATGTTCGACGCCCACGGGGTGTACGGGTACGCGCTGGAGGTGAATCCGACCGCGCCCAGCACCTGCAACGCGGCCAGCACGCCGCTCGCCGCCATCACCGGCAGCATCCGCAGGATGTCCTGGCCGACGCGGCCTTCACGCCGGATCCAGCGCTGCACCACCATCGGGAACGCGAACAGCATCGCGCCGAACAACGCGCTCGAGTGCGCGCACAGCAGCCCGACGGCCGAAAGCGCCAGCACCATGCCGGTGTCGACGGCGGGCCGCACCAGGTAGCGCTGCAACGCGACCGCGGCCAGCGGCGTCAGCACGATGCCGAGCGCGAACGGCAGCAGGCCGCTCGACACCGATTCGTACGCGCCGGTCGTCGCCGCGCCAGCCACGATCGCGACCGAGCCCGCGAACACCGCGCGGCCGCCGAACTGGCGGATCATGGTCACCATCGAGAGCGCGAAGATGCCGGCCACCGGCACGGTGATCGCGTTCAGCGTGGCCGGGATGGTCGCGCCGGACAGGTTGTAGACCAGCGCGCCGACCAGGTGATACGCGTTCGGGTAGAACGAGCCGTCTGGGTACCAGTTGATGGTGCCCATGCCGGTCAGCGAGCCGTCGCCGGTGTCGGCGATGTAGCGGATGCCGTTGGCGTGGAACACGGTGTCCCAGCGCTGGAAGACCGCGTTCGGCCCGCCAGAGGCGGAGAGCACCACGATCACCGACAGCACGGTCGCCAGCACCACGCAGGCCGCGACGGCCAGGTGCGCGCGCCTGGTCCAGGGCAGCGGCGGCCGGTCGGCGAGCGCCTCGCCGGGGATCCAGCCGCGGCGCAGGCCGAACGCGCGGACCCCGTAGGCGGCGCCTGCCAGCAAGAGCGTGAAGGCGGCGGCCGTGCCGACGTTGTACGGCAGGCCGACGAGCGCGAGCCACGGACCGGCGAGTCCGGTCGCGGTGTAGGTCAGCAGTGGCGCCAGTCCGGCCAGCGCCCAGCCACGCAACCCGGCCGACCAGCCGATCAGGCCGCCAGGGACCGCCAGCACGACCAGGTAGATGCTGATCGCGCTCGAATAGGTCCAGAACGTGTCCGGTGTTGGCACTGCAGGTCCCGCTCGTCTAGTTACTGTGCGTCGTGATGTCAAGGGCTGTGCGGATGACGGTGCGCACTTGCGTACCCTGACAGCCCGTGAGCGCGCACACGAACCCCGCCCAGATTACTGAAGACGATTTCACCGGCTACGACCTGATCGTAGTTGGCTCCGGTTTCTTCGGCCTGACCGTGGCCGAACGGGCTGCCACGCAGCTCGGCAAGAAGGTCCTTGTGCTGGAGCGGCGCCACCACATCGGTGGCAACGCCTACTCCGAGGCCGAGCCCGAGACCGGCATCGAGGTGCACCGCTACGGCGCGCACCTGTTCCACACCTCGAACAAGCGGGTCTGGGACTACGTCACCCAGTTCACCGAGTTCACCGGCTACCAGCACCGTGTCTTCGCGCGCGTCAAGGACCAGGTCTACTCGTTCCCGATGAACCTGGCGCTGATCAACCAGTTCTTCGGCAAGTCCCACACCCCCGACGAGGCCCGCGAGCTCATCGCCAAGCAGGCGTCGGAGTTCCAGACCGACGCGGCGGAGAACCTCGAGGAGAAGGCCATCTCGCTGGTCGGCCGTCCCCTCTACGAAGCCTTCATCCGCGGGTACACCGCGAAGCAGTGGGAGAACGACCCCAAGAACCTGGGCGCGAACATCATCACGCGCCTGCCGGTCCGCTACAACTTCGACAACCGGTACTTCAACGACACCTACGAGGGCCTGCCCGTCAACGGGTACACCGCGTGGCTCGAGAAGATGGCCGAGCACGAGAACATCGAGATCCGGCTGAACGTCGACTACTTCGACGTGCGCGAGCACATCCCGGCGGGCACCCCGACCGTCTACACCGGACCGCTCGACCGCTACTTCGGCTACTCCGAGGGCCGGTTCACCTGGCGCACGGTCGACTTCGAGTCCGAGGTCGCCGAGACCGGTGACTTCCAGGGCACCTCGGTCGTCAACTACAACGACGAAGAGGTCCCCTACACCCGCATCATCGAGTTCCGGCACTTCCACCCGGAGCGGGACTACCCCAAGGACAAGACGGTCATCTTCCGCGAGTTCTCCCGCTTCGCCAAGGAAGAGGACGAGCCTTACTACCCGATCAACACGCCGGAGAACCGCGAGAAGCTCGAGGCCTACCGCGAGCTGGCCAAGGTCGAGGCGCGCGAGCGCAACGTGCTCTTCGGCGGTCGTCTCGGTACCTACAAGTACCTCGACATGCACATGGCGATCGGCTCGGCGCTGTCGGCCTTCGACAACAAGATCGCGCCGCACCTGACCGATGGCGCGCCGCTGGACGGTTCGCTCGATGGCTGAGATCGCCCTGCTGGCGAAGGTGCAGGGCGTGCTCGCACGCCCTGCCACCATCAAAGCCGCCCGCGGCATGTCCCACTTCGGTGAGCACAGCGCGGGCTGGTTCGCGGCGGGCCTGATCGGCGCCGCCGTCGACAAGGAGCGGCGCCGTGAGTGGCTCATCGCTTCGGCCGGGGTGGTGGGCGCGCACGCCGCGTCCATCGCGATCAAGCGGGTCGTCCGGCGGCCCCGCCCCGACGACCCGGCTGTCGAGGTCCACGTCGGAACTCCCAGCAAGCTGAGCTTCCCGTCCTCGCACGCGACGTCGACCACGGCGGCGGCGGTGCTCTACTCCGGATTGACCGGGCGTAACCTGGTGCCCGCCCTGGTCCCGCCGATGCTGGCCTCGCGGCTGGTACTCGGCGTGCACTACCCGACCGACGTGCTGGCGGGCGCTGTGCTCGGCGGGGCACTCGGGGGCATCCTGCGCAAGAGGTTCCGGCTTGAGGGAAAGCGCTAGTGAGCGAAGCACCGAAGACAGCGACGAGCGATGACGTCGAAGAGGCACCTGCCGTGCCGGAGCCATCCTCGGGTGGGCCGGTGAAGCTGGTGCGCGGCGTCATCAAGACGGCACGGCCCAAGCAGTGGGTGAAGAACGTGCTCGTCTTCGCGGCGCCGTTCTTCGCCTTCGCGACGGCGACGAACCGCAAGGAGATGCTGTTCGCGGCCATCATCGCGTTCATCGCCTTCTCGCTCGTCGCGTCTTCGGTGTACCTCATCAACGACGCGGTCGACGTCGAAGCCGACCGGCAGCACCCGACCAAGCGGAACCGGCCGATCGCGGCCGGGATCGTGCCGGTGCCGGTCGCGTACGCCGCCGCGGTCGTGTTCTTCGGCGCCGGGCTGGGTATCTCGTTCCTGGCGAGCTGGCAGCTGGCCGTCGTGCTCGGCGTTTACGAAGCCGTTCAGCTCGGCTACTGCTTCGGCCTCAAGCACCAGCCGGTGGTCGACCTGGCCATCGTCGGCTCCGGCTTCCTGATGCGCTCGGTCGCCGGTGGTGTCGCCGCCGGTATCGCGATGTCGCAGTGGTTCCTGCTGGTCACCGCGTTCGGCTCGCTGTTCATGGTGGCGGGCAAGCGGTACGCGGAGATCATGCTGTTCGAGCGGACGGGTGCGAAGATCCGCTCGTCGCTGAAGAAGTACTCGGCGAGCTACCTGCGGTTCGTCTGGGCGACCTCGGCCGCGATCCTGATCATGTCGTACTGCCTGTGGGCGTTCGAGCTGCGGGAGAAGGCCGACAACTCGGTCTGGGCCGTCGTCTCGATGGTGCCGTTCGTGGTCGCCGTCCTGCGCTACGCGGTCGACGTCGACAGCGGGAACGCGGGCGAGCCCGAAGAGATCGCACTGCGTGACCGGGTGCTGCAGGTACTCGGCGCCACCTGGGTGGTCACTTTGTTCCTTTCGTTCTATCTGTAATCGACAGGTTCAGCACAGCCGAGGCACAGGAAACCGAGTCACCCTGGATTGTGGGAGCGCGGACGTTCCCCGGGAGATCCAGGAGTGCACGATGACCGAACCGCAGGACAAGCCGCAGAACAAGGCGGGGGAGCAGGCTGCGTCCGAATCGCCGACGGTGGAGACGCCCGCGGCCCAGCCGGAGCATCCGGTGACCGAGACCGCCGAGACCAAGGCGGAGGCGCCCGCCGGACCGCCGCCCGTCGCCGGGCCCCCGCCCGGATATCAGGCCGCTTACCCTCAGCAACCGCGTGAGCCTGGCAAGTTCAAGCGCTTCGCGGGGCATCGGGCGACCCAGCTGGTCGCCGTCGGTGTGCTCGGGCTCGTGATCGGTGGCGGGATCGTGGGCGCCGCGACCGGGTTCGGTCACGGCCACGGACCCCGCGACGGACGGGCAGGCATCCACCGTCAGCACGACGGATTCCCAGGTGGGCCCGGGTTCCATGGCCCGGGCCGTGGCGCCGACGCGCGACCGGGCGGCGAGTATCACCGCTGACCGGGGTGGCCGAGGTCACGCCGAGTAGGTAACGAAAACATCACGGTAACCGTGTACGGTGACCGGGATGCGTTCCGCTGCTGCTATCGCCGAAACCGTGGCCACCCGGCCCGCGGTGACCGCCCGATCGCTGGTGCCCGCCGGCGTGGCCGCCGTGTCCGCGGTGCTGTTCACGCTGGCGCAGCCGCACCTCATCGACGACGCGTACATCACGCTTTCCTATGCGAAGAACCTCGCTTTCCACGGCCACTGGGGCCTGATCGAACACGGCACGGCCAACACCGCCACCTCGCCGCTGAACGTGCTCGCCGTCGCGGCGCTGACGTTCGTCTTCCGCGACGCGGTCTTCGCGGCGGGCGTGCTGTTCGTGGCGGCCCAGGTGGTCACCTACTTCGGACTGCGCCGGATCGGCGAGCACACCGGCCTGCCGCGCTGGTTCGCGCCGCTCGCGACCATGCTCCTGCTGGCCAACCCGCTGCTGGTGTCCTCGATCGGCCTGGAGCTCCCGCTCGGCATCGCGGGGCTGAGCTGGCTCATGGTGGCCTTCGCCGAACGCCGACCGGTCGCGTTCGGCCTGGCGGCAGGCCTGCTCGCGATGGTCAGGCTCGACCTGCTCGTGGTGGTCGCGGTGCTGTTCTTCGCGCGCCGGAAGTTCTGGGAAGGCATCTGGCAGACGTTCTTCACGGCGCTCGCGGTGACGCTGCCGTGGTTCCTGTTCAGCTGGCTGGGCCTGGGCTCCGCGGTGCCGGACACGCTGATCATCAAGACGCTGCAACGGTCATGGGGACCATGGAGCGTGACGAACGGCCCGCTCGTCTACTTCCGGCACTTTCCGCTGAGCACCGCGCTTTCGTTCCTGCCGCTGCTCGCAGGCGGAATCGTCGGTCTACTGTGGACAGTAGTGGCGCTGCGCGGCTCGAAGCCCGCGCGGCGGCTGCTTCCCTTTGCCGCCTTGGCTCTCGGCGGAGCACTGCACTATCTCGTGTACTCGTTGCTGGAAGTGCCGCCGTATCACTGGTATTACGGCCCGAGCATCGCCTGCGCGACGATCTTCCTCGCCGCGACGGTGGCCGCCGTGCCGCGCCACCGCATGCCCGCCGCGATCGGCGTGGTGGTGATGGCCGCCGCGAGCGTCGCCGTCTACCTCTCGCCGGGCCTGCCGCGTGAATTCGCGCCGATCACCAGTAACCACGCCACTTCCGAGCAGTATCGCGCGATCGGCGAGGAACTCGGGCGCATCGCGAACGGCCGCGTGGTGCACAGCGCGGGCGAGATCGGCGCTCTCGCGTACTCGTGTGACTGCACGATCGTCGACCTGTTCTCGGATCGTGGCGCGGTCGGCCCGGAGATCAACGAGAGCAAGAACCGTAGCGGCCCGCTCACCCGCGCGCTGATCGACGCGAACTTCCGCTTCCTGGACCAGAGCGTCCCGCCGACCACACCGGATCTGCTGCTGGTGGAGTCGACGGACAACCCGCCCGCGGGCACCATCGCGGGCTGGAAGATCTCGTCGCCGTGGACGGGCGAGCAAAACCTCTATCTGACGACCGCGCCGGAAAACGGGCTTATCGGCTAGGGGTTCGCGACGGCGGTGACGTCGACGATCAGCTTCAGCTCACGGCCGCCGAGGCTCGCCATGGTGTCGATCCCGTACTCGGTCCGGTCGACGCTGGTGGTCGCCCGCGCGGAGAACACGCCGTCGGCGTAGGTCGCGCGCTCGGGAACGATGGTGATCTTGCCGGTGGCCTGCTGGACGTGGAGGACGCCTTCGAGCAGCCAGCCGTCGCCGTGCGGGCGCACCCGTCCGGACCGGAAGCCGATCACCGGATATTGCGCGGTGTCGAGGTAACGGCGTGAGCGGATCTCGACGTCACGCTGCCGATTCCCGGTGTCGAAGCTGTCCGCGTCGATGTCCGCGTCCACCATCGATTCCTCGAGCGGGTCACCGACGATGATCCGGCCACTTAAAAGCGCGAAGCCACCACGCACGGTCAGCCCGAACAGATGCTTGCCGGAAAAAGTCACCCGGGAGCGAGCCGGGTCGATCGTGTACACGCCGGGCGGCGGGATTTCTACGGCCGCGCTCACCGCGCCAGACTACGTCACGAGTGGGTATTTCGACCGTGTGGAAGTCGCTCGAAACGGTGAAATTCTTCGAGACGCATCGCTGGGTCGAGAGGAGTTGTCGTGTCCGCTGGAAGCTACAGCGTCCTGCCTGCCGAGGTTCGCATGATCACCAGCACGGTGGAGAGCCTGAGCTCGTCGGCACTGTCCACCGTGCGTGATCTGGAGACGCTCGTGATCGACGTGCTGTCGTTCGCGGGGATCGGCGCCAGTGTCGCGTCGGCGAACACGGCACTGCAGTCGCAACTCGTCGGAGGCTTGAGCAAGTTCATCCACCTGATCAACGACATCAACACGGGCGTGCGCGCCGTGGTCGACGGCTACACGGCCGCCGATGAGGCCACCGCCCGCGCTTACGGCGGCCAGCAAGGCCAGCAGGGCACTCAAACCGCTCAAGCCCAAGCACCAGCCGGTGCGGCGGCCGGTGGAGGCGCCGCGGCCGGTGGCGCGCCTCAGGTGGTACCGCAGCAGCTCGACCCGCGCGTGGTCGACTCGATCATGCGCTCCGAGGGCGTCGGCGGCGAGCAGGGTGGCGTGCGCGAGGCCTACGGCTTCCGCGAGAGCATGCACAACGGCTACGACCGGATCATGGCCGCGCGCAACCAGTACGGCGTCGGCAGCGCGGAGGAACGCGCCGTGGTCAGCGAGCTGATGACCGCCAACGCCCGCCGCGCGGGCGCGCTGCACTTCACCGACGCCGGTGTCCAGGCCGCGATCATGTCCGGCGCGCACATGCGCGGCGCCGGCGGCGTGCAGGCGATCATGAACCACATGGCGGGCGCCGACATCGTCCAGAGCGGCCGCCTGTCCCAGGACGCCATCACGCACATCCAGGGCCTCACCCCAGAGCAGTTCCAGCAGGAGTTCCGCGACGCCCGCCTTGAGTACGACCGCGAGATCTACGGCGACACCACCACCCGCCAGGGCGGCCACACCGCCAACTGGTGGGACCGCTACGGCACCGGCCTCACCAACCGCTACGACCGCGAGCAGCAGGAGTTCCTCAACCTGGGCCGCCAACCCCAGCGCCAGCCGTAAAAAAATCCCAATGTGGCTTTCGTCAGCTTCGAGCTGACGAAAGCCACATTGGCTGGTCGAAAACTGACCAATGCCACATTGGGATTTTTTTCTAGAACGGGAGCTTGCGGAAGATCGGGCGCGGGACGTGCCGCAGGACCGACATGACCAGGCGGAAGGCGCCGGGAGCCCAGACGAGCTCCTTGCCCGCGCGGGCGGCCGAGACGGCGATCTCCGCGACCTGCTCGGCGGTCTGCGCGAGCGGGGCCTCCTTGAGACCCTCGGTCATCTTGGTCTTCACGTGCCCGGGCCGTACGACCGTGACCCGCACGCCCGACGGCGCCAGCGCCTCGCCGAGGCCCAGGTAGAAGCCGTCGAACCCGGCCTTGGTCGAGCCGTAGACGAAGTTCGACCGCCGCACGCGCTCACCGGCGACCGACGACAGCGCGATCACCTTGCCGTGGCCCTGCGTCTTCAGCTTGGCCGCCAGCGCGACACCGACCGAGACGGCCGCGGTGTAGTTCACGGTCGCCAGCTCGACGGCCTTCGCGTGGTCCTGCCATACCTCTTCGGGGTCGCCGAGCAGCCCGAACGCGACCACCGTGATGTCGATGTCGCCACCCTCGAACGCCTTGTCCAGCACGGCGGGGTGCGAAGCGGTGTCCTTGGCATCGAAGTCCACAGTGGACACTTCGGCGCCCTTGTCCTTCAGCCGCTGTGCCGCGGCTTCGAGCCTGGCCGACGGGCGCGCGGCCAGCACGACCCGCAGCGGGCGCTCGGTGAGGTACTGCTCGGCGATCGCCAGCGCGATGTCCGAGGTGCCGCCGAGCAGCAGCAGCGACTGGGGGTTACCGACAGCGTCAATCACAGTTCGAGCCTCCGGCTCATGTCCGAGGCGAAAACGCCATCGGGGTCGACGGAATTGCGGATCTTGCGCCACTCTTCGAGGCGCGGGTACATCTTGTGGAAGGTCTCGGCAGGCAGCCGCGAGTCCTTCGCCGTGTACTGCCTGCCGCCCATCTCCAGCACGCGCGCGTCGAGCTCCAGCAGGAACGAGCCGAGCCCGCGCTTGACCGGGAAGTCTACGCAGATGTTCCAGCCCGGCATCGGGAACGACAGCGGCGCGCGATTGCCCTCGCCGAAGCGCTTGAACACGTTGAGGAACGACACGTGCCCGGACTCGGCGATCCGGCGCACGATCCGGCGGAACTCGTCCTCGGCCGCGAACGGCACGATGAACTGGTACTGCACGAACCCCTTCGACCCGTACGCGCGGTTCCACTCCCCGAAGAGGTCGAGCGGGTGGTAGAACGCGGTCAGGTTCTGGATCACGCCGTGCGCCTGCTTAGGCGTCTTGCGGTAGTACAGCTCGCCGATCGCGCTGAAGGTCAGCTTGTTCGCCAGCCCGTTCGGGAAGATGTCCGGCAGCGTCGCCAGCTGCGGCGCGTCGAACTTGAGCGGGTCGGCCCGCAGCTTCGGCGGCAGCTCGTCGAGCTTGGCCAGCGAGCCTCGGCCGAACGCGGCGCGGCCCAGCTTCGGCCCGGTCGAGATCGAGTCGAACCAAGCCGACGAGTAGTCGTAGTTGTCGTCCGAGCCGTTGGCGAACAGCTCGATCGTCTCGTCGAGGTTCTCGGTGCGGTCGTTGTCGGCGAGGAAGTACGCGGTTTCGGTCTTCGTCATCGCGACCTTGGCGCGCAGGATGATGCCGGTCAGGCCGTTGCCGCCGACGGTCGCCCAGAACAGGTCCGACTCGGGGCCCTCCGGCGTGAGGGTGTGCACGGTCCCGTCGGCGAGCAGCAGGTCCATCGAGACGACGTGGTTGCCGAAGCTGCCAGCCGAGTGGTGGTTCTTGCCGTGGATGTCCGAGGCGATCGCGCCACCGATGGTCACCTGGCGTGTTCCCGGCAGTACCGGGACCCACAGCCCGAACGGCAGCGCCTCGCGCATCAGCTGGTCGAGGCTCACCCCGGCGTCGACGTCGACGACCGCGCTGTCGGGGTCGATCGAGTGGATTCTGGACAGCGGGGTCATGTCGACCACCAAGCCGCCCGCGTTCTGCGCCGGGTCGCCGTAGGACCGGCCGAGGCCGCGCGCGATGACTCCTCGCGGACCGGCCTGGGCCACCGCGCGGGCGATGACCTCCACGTCAGGCGTGCTCAGCACGTCCGCGATCGTGGGAGCCGTGCGTGCCCAGCCGGTTAGTGTGCGCCGTTCGATATAGGGTCCATCGGTCACTCGACCAGGGTAACCACGCCCGGAATGTTCCTCTTAGGTGACCGCTTCTACACTTCCCCTATCAATCAACCCCGGTAATGAGGTAGTGCAGTGGTGGCGACCGACCCCCATGCGAACGCGACGGCCGCCAAGCCGTCGGGTCCTGGGCTGCTCGGGCAGCTCATCCGCTTCGGCCTCATCGGTGGTTTCTGCGCGCTCGTCGACTTCGGTGTTTACCAAGGTCTGCGTGCGCTGGGGATGGACGCGACGCCGTGGGTGGACGTCGCGCGGGCGATCAGTTTCGTCGCGGGCACCACGACCGCGTTCTTCCTCAACCGCAAGTTCACCTTCGCCGGCGGCCGCCAGGGCGGCGCCGGTCAGATCGGTGGCTTCATCGCGCTCTACACGGTGACTTTCTTCGTCGCGGTGGGCATGAACCGCTGGATGCTGCACCTGCTGCCCGAGTCCGTGTGGAAGACCACACTGGGCTGGGTGGTGTCGCAGGCAACCGCGACCGTGATCAATTTCGTCATGCTCAAGTGGGTCGTCTTTCGTGAAAAAACAGAGGAGAACTGAGGATCTATGCCCGGTAAAGCAGCAGCCGCAACCGGACAGGCCGCGGTGAAACCGGCCCCGAACGGTCACGCGGAAACGACCTTCGCCGAGCACATCGCGACGGGGCGGCTCACCGCCCAGCGCGGTCTCTACGCCGGCCCAGCCCCCATCGTCAGCAAGGACCTGTACTCCGAGCTGGAGTTCGGTTCGGTCGCGCGCGAGCGGGCCGAGATCACCCTCGAGCCGGGGACCAAGGTCACCGGCAACACGTACTTCGGCCGCTTCCCGGCCAGCTACTGGCAGCGCTGGACGCACGTGAAGGAGGTCACCGTCGAGGCAGTCGTCACCGGTGACGGCACCCTCACGGTCGGCGCCTCCGACGTCGAAGGCGACGCCCGCGTCGTCGCGGCCGAGATCGTCAAGGGCGCTTCGGCGACCAAGTTCACCCTGACCGCGAAGCTGGACAAGTTCTACGACGGCGGCGCGCTCTGGCTCGACCTCGAGACCGAGGCCGGGCAGACGCTGAAGGTCGAGCAGGTCCGCTGGACCGTCGAGTCGCCGGAGAAGATCCGCCCGACCGCGGTCACCATCTGCACGATGAACCGTGCCGACGACTGCCTCAAGAACCTGCAGGCGCTCGCCGGTGACATCTCCTCGCTCGACACCCTCGACGCGATCTACGTCGCCGACCAGGGCACCGACCGCGTCGACTCGCGTGACGGCTTCGAGCAGGTCGCCAAGGACCTCGGCGCCAAGCTGCACTACATCACCCAGCCGAACCTGGGCGGCGCGGGCGGCTTCACCCGCGGCCTCTACGAGGTCGCCGGGCACACCGCCACCGAGCACGCGAACGTCCTGTTCATGGACGACGACGTGCTGCTCGAGCCGGACCTGGTGATCCGGATGACCGCGTTCTCCAACCGCACGGTCGACCCGGTCATCGTCGGCGGCCAGATGCTGAACCTGCTGCACCCGAACCAGCTGCACGTCGGCGCCGAGTACGCCAACCTGAACACGCTGGAGCCCGGCAAGCCGGTCGAGCACAGCCTCTCGACCGCCGACCTGCTCGGCATCGACGAGGAGACCCTCAAGCCGAACCGCCAGGAGCGTCGCCTCGACGCCGGCTACAACGGCTGGTGGAGCTGCCTGATCCCGTACGAGATCGTCAAGGCCATCGGCTACCCGATGCCGTTCTTCTTCCAGTGGGACGACGCCGAGTACAGCTACCGCGCCCGCGGCGCCGGCTTCCCGACGGTCACCCTCCCCGGCGCCGGCGTCTGGCACGCCGACTTCCACTGGAAGGACTGGGACGAGTGGCACCGGTACTTCAACCTGCGCAACTCGATCATCACCGCGGCGCTGCACAGCCCGTTCAACACGAACCTGGTCGCCCGCGTGCTCGCCGCGCAGGTCGTCCGGTACCTGCTGGGCATGCAGTACGGACTCACCGCCACGCTGATCAAGGCCGTCGAGGACTTCCTCGAGGGCCCCGAGATCCTGCGTGACGGCGGCGTCGCCGCGATGAAGGAGATCCGCCGGATCCGCGACGACTACCCGGAGACCAAGCGCTACAACGCGACCGACGTCCCCGGCATAGCGTCCAACGACATCGGCATCCTCAACAGCGCGCCGCGGCCGTCGCTGCAGCGCGTGATCCTGCTCAAGCGCGTCCTCGACCGGATACTCGGCCGTCACCGCCACGCGCTCGGCGCCGTGCCGACCGACGAGGCCAACTGGTGGCACATCTCGCTGTTCGAGACCGTGGTCGTCACCGACGCCTCGCAGGAGGGTGTGCGCGTCCGCAAGTACGACCGCGAGAAGATGTTCACACTGGCCAAGCGCGCGGCCAGGGTCATCAACCGCCTCCGCAAGGAAGGCACCGCGGTCAAGGAGCAGTACAAGCGCGCGACGCCGGAACTGACGTCGCGTGAGAACTGGAAGCGGCTCTACGAGCTCTGACGGTCTTGCTTGAGGGCCCCCTTCGCTTCGCGCGGAGGGGGCCTTCGCGTTAGTTCAGCCCGAAGACCTTCTTCCGGTTGAGGTCGTCGACGTAGGCGACGGCGACATGGGCGAAATTGATGGTGACGGTCGAGTTGTCCTTGGTCACCACGGATTCGACACCACCGGCCTTGACCAGTTCGCTCAGCTTTTCGCCGAGCTTGTCGGACGAGTCGATCGGAAGCGCGAACATCAGCGGTTCCCCGCCGGTGGCGAGGTGCAGCACGAGAGCGGGTTTTTGATCAGCCATGGGTCCATCGGACCAGCGTGGGCCGGGTGGCGGCAACTCGGTTCGCTACCGGCTGAGCGGATCCGGTGGCAGCCTGCGGTCGTCACGGCGGGTGGACTACCGTGTTTTTCGAGCTGATGAAACCCCAGGGGGCCTGGTCGATGTCGTACACGTTCTCGCTGTCTTTGGCAGCCGTGGACATTCTGCTCGAGTACACCAAATACGGGCGCGCGCCCGTCCCGTTCCAATTGCCGCACATCGGCACCACGTTCACCCAGCGCGGACAGGTCCGCGGCGCGGTCTTCCGCGACCTCGAAGGCCGCGGCCTCATGCGCAACGGCAGGCTTGACGGCGACATCGAGATCGCCCTGTCCACCTTCGTGAACTCACCGATTTCGATTTCCGCCGCCGCCAAACTCGACGGCGACAAAGCACTGTTCGCCCGCGTCGCCTCCAACGGCCAGTACGCGGTGGTCGTCCGCCAGGACGAGAACCTCCTGGTCTTCGAGGAGACCCGCCCCACGGCCATCGTCCCCTCGATCGTCGACCTCCTGCCCCTCACCCCGGCCGCGGCAGGCCAATCGGTCACCATCGCCCGCCCGGCCCCCCGCCCCCGCCGCGACGACGGCTACGACGCCTTCGCGGGCGTGACCGGCCCCAGATCCCAGTCGACCAGCCAGGTCCGCATGGTCGAGCGCATCTTCGAGAAGCCCAAGCTCCGCGTCGGCCAGTTCACAGTCGGGGTCCGCGGCCGCGACAACCGCCCGGTCGACCTGAGCCCCCTGGTCTGGTTCGACACCGAGGCGGGCCGCTACATGATGACCTCCCGCGATGCGGCCGACGGCCAGCGCTGGCTGACGTACGCGCCCGCGGACAACGCACGGGTCGCCCAGCAGCTGTATTCGCAGCTCGAAGGCTATTTGTAGGCCGTTTGGAACCGGTGTGTCTTCGGGTACGTCTGATCAAACGGTGATCGCGCGCGGTGCCGGGCTAGTAGACTTCCCGGCAACCGTGCACAGGGCAATGACGTGGGGTGACGATGAGTTTCGTACCTGATCCGGGGCAGGGCGGTACCGATTTCGGCAGCATGGTCGGGCTGGTCAGCACCGGCGGCGTCAGCGCCAAGGCCGTCGAACAAGCCAAAGCCGAGGCGGCCAAGCTTGTCGACGCCGCGAAGTCGGGCGGCTTCAAGATCAGCGAGGAAGGCGTCAAGCCGCTCCGCGAAGCGATCGCCCAGATGCAGATGGACCTGCTGCAGCTTTCCCAAGGGACCACTTTCTTGAAGCAGGCTCCGAGACTGGGCAGCCATCCCTATGGCCACACAGTGGCTCAGCACGATCAAAAAGGCGCTGCCGACGACGTCAACTCGGCCGGCGCCGTGCTCGACCAGTTCAAGACCGTGCTCGAACTTGCGACGGAAGCCTTGGACCGGGCATCCGGAAAGTACAAGGCAAATGAGCACGCGGTGGCCGACTCGATCAAGACGATTCAAACCTGAGGAATTGTGACTCTCTGCATGCGCATGATCGTGGTCGCCGGTGTAGCACTGTTGTCTATCGCGGGCTGCTCGACAAAAGAGCCGGGTACGGCCCAGCCGTCGCCGGGTGCCCCGGCCACCGCAGTGAGTCCGTCTGCCAGCCCGAGCGGGACTGCCGGCAGTGACTCGCCGATTTCCTCGCTCGACCCGTGCTCGTTGCTGGACCCTGCCGCCTTCACCGAGTTCGGCACGTTCGGGAGCCCGACGCCGGACACGAAACCTGGCGCGCGCGTCTGCAATCTGTTCAGGCCACCGGCGTCGGGCGACCAAGGGCTGGCCATCGGCGTGGCTGTTCGTGACAAGCAGGGACTGGCCGACGCGAACGACCAAGGGGCAGGCAAGACCGAAGGCAGTTTCAACGGCCGCAAGGCGCTGCTGATCCCGGACCCTGGCCCGCATTGCGTGATCGCGCTTGAAGTGACCGCGCACTCCAGGGTCGACGTGGTCATCACCGGTTCGGACCCGCAGCAGTCCTGCAAGGTCGCTGATAAGGCCGCGAACATCGTCGAACCGAAGTTGCCGAAGGCCTAGGGGGCTCAGATGACCACGCAACGGACGCCGGAGAAGACCCAGCAGGAAGTCGCCGACATGGCGCCTGCCGAGCGCGACGCCTACTTGCAGCGGAAGGCGGCCGAGGGTGTCGCCGAAGACAGCTGGATGTTCGACATCATCGCGCAGATCAAGGCCAACGCTGCCGCGAGGAAGCAGTCTCAGGCAGTAGGTGACGCCAACGAAAGGGCGGCGACCACCGGCCATGACGTCCAGTATGTCCAAGGTCTCCAGCCGTCGGACGCGAACTACCGCGGCAATGACCACACCCAGCTGAAGGCGTTTCTCGACAGCAATCTCGACGTCGAGCAGGTGTCCAACGTCTCGACCGCTTATCACCAGGTCCACAAGGCTTTCGAGGATTTCTCGAAGACCATGACCCAAGCGGTCAACGCCTCAAAGGGTGAATGGGAAGGCTCATCGGCGGACTCGGCGCACGGGTATTTCACGAGCCTCGCCAAGTGGTCCGACGCGAACTCCCAGAACGCGAAGCTCGCCTCGGAAACCCTGTACGACCAGGGCACGGCGGCGTCCAACGCCAAGAACCAGATGCCCAACCCGATCCCGTTCAACTGGAACGACGAGTTCAAGGACTGGGTGACCTCGAACCCGTTCAACATGGGCGAGAACATCGACAAGTCCATCCAGAAGCAGAAGGACAGCCAAGCGGCCCACGAAGAGGCCGCCGGCGTCATGTCGAAGTACGACAACGAGCTGTACCAGTCCGCGTCGAAGCAGCCCGCGTTCGCGGAGCCGCCGAAGTTCGGTGAGGGGACCGGCACCAGCGGGGACACGGGCAAGGACACCGGGCGGTCCGGCGACAGCAGCTCCAGCTCTGGCTTCAACACTGGCAACTCGGGGAACACCGGCAGCAGCTACACGCCTGGTGCGACGCCGAGCGCTCCGCCGCCTGTGCACGGACCTGGCGCGACGACCGGGGCCGGGCAGGTGGCCGGTGCGACCTCGGCTTCGTCGTTCGTGCCGCCGACGCAGAACCCGAACCCCGGGCCCAATCCGAACCAGAACCAGAACATGATGCCGATGGCACCGCCCATGATGGGTGGCGGCAGCTTCGGCCCTGGTGGTGACAACGAGTACAACTCGAAGACCGGTCGCGGTGGCGGCTTCGGGCCGGGTAGTGGCTCGTCGTCCGGTGCCGGAGCGCAGGGCGCGGGCAACAGCTCGGGTGCGGCCAGGCCCGGTGGGGTCGGTGCGGCCGAGTCCGCGGCCGGTCGTGGGCTCGGGGGTCCGGGTGCCGCCGGCCGTGGTGGGCCTGCCGGGATGGGTGGCATGGGCCGTGGCCAGGGTGGCAAGGGCGAAGAGGACCAGGAGCACCAGCGGCCGACCTACCTCGTCGAGGGCGACCCCGATGACGTGTTCGGCAGCAACGCGCGAACCGCGCCGCCGGTGATCGGCGAATAAGTTCCACGTCGATGCCCCCGCCTTCACCCGAGGCGGGGGCATTTTCGTTCGTAAAGGATCCGAGCGGCGGGGAACCGGTAGCTTGTTCCTGCGCTCTGAGGGTGAGAGCTGGGGTGATGGAACGAGAGGGTGGGCGATGACGCCGGAAGAATGGCTGGCGAACTTCGACGCGAAGATCGCCGACGTGCAGGCGAAGGCCGCCGAGTTCCAGGAGAACCTGGAGGCGTCCAGCGCATCTGAGGCCAATCAGGACGGCTCGATCCGCGTCACCGTCGCGCCGAACGGCTCTCTGACCGACCTGCACCTCGCCGACTCCGCTGTGCAGGGCAAGTCCGGCTCGAAGCTCGCCGAGGAGATCCTCAAGCTCGCCCGCAAGGCGCAGCGCTCGGCCGCGGTGAACGTCGCCGAGGCGTTCAAGCCGATGGGAGCCGACTCGGAGGCCATGCACATGGTCACCGGCTACATCCCGCCGGAGGAGCCCGAGGAGCCGGAACCCGCAGGTCAGCCGCCTGAGCGGCAGCTGTTCGCGCATGAGGAGCCGGAGCAGCCGCGCCAGGCGCCGCCCACCCCGCCACCACCCGCCCGCCCACGCCGACCTCGTCCTGACGACGAGGACGACGACTTCGGCGGCGGCTCGATCCTGCGTCGCGACTGAGGGAGACAGCTATGACCACCGCGACTTCCGGAGCGGGCATCTTCGACACCTACTCGGGGCTGGTCGACTCGATCACCGCCGATTCGGAAAACGAAGGCATGCAGGTGTGCAACGTGGCGATCAGCGCCGCGAGCGCGGTCGTCGACACCGTCGGCGCCGCCATGGACCCGCTGGGCGCCGTGCTCAACGCGGGCGTCGGCTGGATGCTCGAGCACATCAGCTTCCTGCGTGAGCCGCTCGACGCACTGCTCGGCAATCCCGACGAGATCAACGCCAACGTCGACCAGCTCAAATCCGCGGCCGTCGAGATGAAGACGATCGCACAGGAGCACCGCGAAGACCTCAAGGCCGTCGCCGAGTGGGAGGGCGACGCCGCGGACAAGTACCGCGACAGCCTCACCCAGATGGCCGAGGAACTCGAAGCGCTCGGCAAGACGCTCGACGGCACCGCCGCCATCGCGGGCATCTCCGGCATGCTGGTGACCACCCTGCGCGGCATCGTCTTCGGCCTCATCTCCAACGTCATCGCCGAGCTCATCCGCGACGCGCTGATCGCCGCGGCCTCGGCCGTCGTCACCTTCGGCAGCTCGATCGCCGCCTTCCTCGGCGTCGCCTCGGCCCGCGCCGCCGCCACCGCGGCGAAGATCTCGGGCAAGATCACCAAGCTCCTGTCGGGTTTCGCTCGCCAGGGCACCCGCCTCGCCAAGCTGGTCCAGGCCATGGAGAAGATCACGCAGGGCCTGGACCGCTTCGCGACCGTCGGTGGCCTGGCCATGGGCGCCTACGACGCGGTCAAGCCGTACGACGTCCCGCCGGCGGGTGAGTAGCGATGTCCAAGCACGGCAGCACCGGCGGCAGCCACCACACGTCGACCGGCTCGCATCACACGTCCACGCCGGGATCGCACAGCCCCAGCCCCACGCACCACACGTCGGACGGGTCGTCGTCGCACCATGGGTCGAAGCCGAACACCGGCCACGGTGACGGGCAGCACTTCACCGGAACCAGTGCGGGCGGCAAAGGGCACCGGCTCAACACCGAGTCGCTGGGCACGATGGAAGGCCACATCGGCCGTACCCGAGACAAGGTCGACGGTGTCGGGCGGAAGGTCGGCGCCGCGAACTTCGGGCATGAGTCCATGGGCGTCATCGGCACGGGGATGACCGGTTCACTGAACAGCACGGTCGACGCCGCCAAGGCGCAGATCGCGAAGACGAGCAAGTCCGTCGACGCCGCGGCGTTGAAGACGAAGGCCGCTCTTCAGCACTATGAGACCAATGAGCTCAACACGGCCGACGCGCTGAACAAGACGGGCAAGTCGGTCAAGGCGCCCCCGGTCAAGGAAGGCTCGACCGTCCCGTCCAGCGCGGGCAAGAGCACTCCGACTACACCGAGCAGTGCGGGCGGTTCTCCGCCCGGCGGTGGTGGTCCCCCTGGCGGCGGTCCTCCCGGTGGCGGTGGCCCTCCCGGTGGCACCGGAGGCACGCACGGATCACCGGGCGGCCCGCCGACGCCGCCCCGTGAGCACTGGATGTCCTCCGTCGAGCAGAACTTCTCCAAAGAGGACTTCCACAAGTTCAAGAAGGCCATGAACAAGATGGCAGAAGATCCGGTCGAAAATGGCCGGGTCGCCGGCACCGGCGCTCTGACGCAGGAAGAACGTCATCTGGTGGCGCGTGCGCAGAAGTTGGTGACGATCGAGGCGGACACGCCGATGCAGAAGGTCATCCCGCCGCATGTCGTCAACAAATACCTAGGAGAACCCGACTCCGCCAATCCTGGTTCGCGGCTCAAGCCCGAATTCACGACCATCGGCGGGTTCACTGCTCGTGTGCAAGATGCGACGCACCTGGACACCCCGGACGCGCTGGTCCGCGGAAACCGGCTGGACTACAAGAACACCCCCTACAGCCAGGGAATGCGTGAGGTCCACGTCATCGAGTTCCCCGCCACCCAGCCGGACCGGTTCTCGACGCCAATGGGTGCACCGGTCGACGTCGAAACGAACATCCATGAGAACTCGCACGTTCTTCGGCACCGGTCGAATGACATGATCAACGCGGCCGAGTCCGAAGGACTGGATCCGAGGACATACCACAATACCAACAACGATTGGCCATATACCGGTGGTGGTATCACCGCAGACGGAAACATTGGAATTCCGGAGCGCGAGATCACTGGTGGTTACATGCCTCTCCCCGACGGTGCGAAGATGTACAAATACGATGCCGCAGGCAACAAGATCGAGGTTGGCACTTACGACGAAGGCCGCCAAATCTGGAGGATGGCCCCGTGACGAAGCCCCCTTTGCATCGGCGCGGCACGTACGCCGTGATCGATGGCGTGATCTACGAGGCTTCCTATCCCCTCGGCCGGCGGACGGTCTACCTCAACTATTGGGGTGCCGAGAACCCGAACCCCGCTCTCTATCAGTGGGATGAGGAGGCCAGGCACTGGGTAGGTGAAGTGCCCGTCAATCGCTGCACCGCGGTTTTCGAAGTCAACCCGACCGCCAAGTATCGCGGTCATCGAGTTTATGTCGAGACCTTTTCGGACAGTGGTCTCGCCAGGGCCAAGTACGGAGACCGGAACGGCGCCTGGGCCACCGCCAACGGCTTCATCGAGGAGAACAAGTACGAGTTCTTCAAGAACATCCCGGTCGGCGAACTTCAGGACTACGCCGAGGACCGGCGTGATCTGCTCTTCCCGGCCTGGCGGACGGCGAATTTCGCTGAGCCTGCTGGTGGTGCCCAGTGACCGCCTCGATTCCAGGAGCCGGGCAGCTGACCGATGAGGAGCAGGTCCTGGCAGCGCGAGTGCAAGGATTCGTCACCATCGAGCCGGACACGGTCATGGTGAAGGTGCTGCCCTCAGCGACCGTCACACGGTACCTCAGCAACGAGATCTCGCCGGGCGCTTGGGGCGAAAAGCCGCCGTTCGATTATCGCATGGTTGGCGGAACTGTTGCCAGACAACAAGATCTTGTCAACTTGAGGACGCCGATCGAATTCTTCCGCGCCTTCCGGCTCGACTACCCCGGAAGCCCCTTCGCGCCGTCGCAGCCCGTGCTGCACGTGCTCGAGTTCTCCGCGGTGGACCCGGCACAGTTCGTCACCCCGCTGGGCGCGCCCGGTGCCCCGACTCCGGAGAGCGGTCCGTACACGGGCTCCGCCGAGGTGCGTGAGGTCGCGTTTCGCATGGTGGACGCGGCGCAGGAAGCCGGATTGGATCCGAACACCTTCCGTATGGAGATCGCGCCATGGCCGTATACGGGAACCGGGGTGACCGCTGATCCGCAATTCGGTGTGCCGGAACGCTGGAAGCGCTTGAGCGTGTTGCCGAGCGCTGCCACGATTTTCGAGTACAACACGGCGGGCGCCAAGACTCCGTTGGCGATCTTCCGCGGTCAAGGTCTGGGTTGGGAGAGGCTGCGGTGATCGGACAACGTCCCAAGACCGGCATTTTCGTGACTGTCGCCGGTGTCGAGTACGCGGCGAACTCCTATCCGCAGGACGGAAAGGTGACGTTGTACTCGCGATCCACGGAGAACCCTTCGCCTGAACTGTTCGGCTGGCACGACGCGCTCAGGGTGTGGCTTGCCACGATTCCGACGGATCACTGCGACAGCGTCGCGGAAGTGACCACCTACGCCGAGCACAAGGGACACGAATGCCAGGTGATCGACATCGGCGCCGACGGCTCGGTCGGCTTGTTCTATGTAGGCGAGGAGAAATCCAAGGCGGCGCGGGACGGTTTCGTGCAGACCGACGCGGGTAACTGGGCGAAGACGGTAAACATCTACGAGATCAGCAACTACATCGAGCGGTACAAGGACCTTCTGTTCGCCGGATGGGCGGCGAAGGCGACCGCGGGCGGCGCTGGCTGAACATGTTCGTTCCTGCTCGCAACTTCGCGGTGTATCAGGGAATTCGTTATTCCGTGCTTTCGGGAGACGCCGATTCGCTGGAAGTCGGCGACGTCGAGACCGAGGAACCGCTCGGCACCGTGCTGATCCAGGACCTGGCCGAGTGGTACACACTGGTGCCGACGGTCACGTTCCTGGGGCACGAGTTCCAGCTCTGGCGTGACGACGGGCGAACGTGCAGCCTGACCTTCATCGGTGGCGACGGAAAGTGGGCCGCCAGAACGTGGGCTGAGGCCGACAAGTTTCCCGACGTCGTATTTTCGCGGCTCGACATGTTCACCTTCAACGCCGATGTGCCCAGGGAAATGGTCGAAGAACGACGTGAGGAACGCCGGGACAGTCTCGGTCTGTGGTGGCGGCAGAGGCAGGACGACGAGCGACGAGGCCAGTACCCGAGGTCGGGCGTCCTCGTGGAATTCGACGGGATCACCTTCCACGATGCCACGCCCGCGGCCGACGACAAGGTGTTCCTCGTTCATCCGGGAGCCGAATCGCCAGGCGACCCACGGTTCAGCCGCTCCGAGGGCTGCTGGGAAGCCGAAATACCGTTGGCGGAATGCACGGCGGCTTGCAGTGTCAAGAGTTTGGCCACGTATTCGGGGTACGAGTGCCAGGTCACCTCCATAGTCGAAGGCATGGCGACGTTGTACTACCTGGGGCACAACGGCGGTGAGGCGGAGGCCGCCGGATTCGACCAGATCGATCGCGGCACCTGGGCGAAGCTCGTTCCGGCCTGGGAACTGCGACGCTACCGCGAAGAATGGCAGGACCTGCTGCTCGATGTCTGGCGTCGACGAGAGTTCGCCAGGCCCGAAGAAACTGGTGACCAGTGAGCCACGAGGTTCCCGGTTCAGGACGGCTCACGGCCGCCGAGCGTGCTCTGGTGGCCCGGTCACTCACGTTCGCCGGTATCGACGCCGACACCCTCATGGTCAAGGCCCTTCGGCCGGATTCCGCGCTGCGGTACCTCCGGGCCGAGATCTCCGCAGGTGTCGAGGCCGTCCCGTTCGACTGGCGCCTGGTCGGAGGGTCCGTCTCGCGGCAGCAGGACACGACCCACCTCGTGTCGCCCGGCGATTTCGTCAGGGCGTTCGGACTCGGCTACCCGGACAGTCCGTTTGGGACCGATCCGGTCAGCGTCCAGACCATGGAATTCCGCGCGGTGGATGTCGAACGTTTCGTGCTGCCGCTGGGAGCACCGACGCAGCCCTATCCCGAGTTCGGTTACCCGCCGAACCAAGGTGCTGTGCGCGCAGCGGCTTCGGCGATGACCGATGCCGCGCGGGAGGCCGGAATCGATCCGAACATGATCCGCGAGGAACTGAATCCCTGGCCGTTCACCGGGATCGGGCTTACCGCTGACAGCGAGTTGAGAATCCCGGAGTACTGGATGCGTTTCAGCCAGATTCCGGCTTCAGCGACCATCTACGACCACAGCGGAGGCGTCAAGACGGCGGTGGGTGTCTATCGAAGCGCCGCTCTGGGCTGGGAGGACCTTCGATGACGTCTCAGCGTTTGCGTTCAGGCATTTTCGCGACGGTTCGCGGCAGGGAATATCAGGCAGAGGCTCCGCCGCAGGACGGCTACATCCAACTCGTGCGGCTGACTGAGGAAAACCCGGCTCAGGACTTGTTCTCGTGGAGTGACACGCACAACGGTTGGGTGGCGCGGGTGCACACGATCGACTGCGCCCGCCTGGTCGAAATCAGGCCCGAAGCCGACCACGATGGGCTGCGGTGCCAGGTGATCGACATCGATCAGCACGGGATGGTCGGTCTCTACTACGTCGGTCCGGAGAGATCCGCTGCCCAGAAGCGCGGGTTCACCCAGATCGATGTCGGCACCTGGGCCAAGACCGTGGACATCCACGAGCTGGACCGGTTTTACGAGGTGCACCACGATCTGCTGTTCCAGGAGAAGGCAAGGCAAATGTTCGGCATTGCCCACTCCGAACCTCAGTAGCGGAAGAACTTCTCCTTGCGGCCCTGACGCACGAGCTTCAGCCACTGCAGGAAGGCCTTCGGGTCGCGTTTGACCCCGACGAAGTACAGCCCGAACCGGATGTACTCCAGTGCGCCGATCTTGCGCATGCCCGGCTGGGCCATCAGGAACCCGCGGTTGCGATACGTGTAGTACCGCTTGACCTCGTTCTCCGGGTCCTGCGCGTGGAACTTCCCGCCCAGCATCGGCTTGAACTCGTCCGAGCCGTCCGGGTGCAGGTACGTGGTGCGCAGGCATGTGCCGAACGGCAGGCCGGAGCGGACGAGGCGGCGGTGCAGCTCGACCTCGTCGCCGCGGAAGAACAGGCGCAGGTCTGGCACGCCCACGACGTCCAAAGTGGACGCGCGGAACAGTGCGCCGTTCATCAACGACGCGATGCCCGGCAGGAAGTCCTGGCCCAGCTCCTCGGAAGAGCGCTTCCAGGTGAGACCGCGGCGCAACGGGAAGGCCAACTTGGCCGGTGCGTCGATGTTGGCCACGACCGGCGAGATCTCCGCCAGGTTCCGCTTTTCGGCCTCGTCCAGCAGGATCTGGAGGACGTTCTCGTCGGCAGGGCGGCCGTCGTCGTCGGCGAGCCAGAGCCAGGAGGCGCCCATCGACAGTGCGTGGAGCATGCCGAGTGCGAAGCCGCCCGCGCCGCCGAGGTTGTGGTGCGATGGCAGGTAGGTGAAGGGGAGCGGGTAGCTCTCGACCACGTCGCGGGCGGACTGGTCGGGGCCGTTGTCGACCACGATGAGGTGGTCGACCTGGCGGGTTTGGGCCGCGATGATCTTGAGCGAGTCGGCCAGCAGGTCACGGCGGTGGCGGGTGACGACCACGCCGACGACCGCGCCGGGGGGCAGCGGGTGGTCGCTCATGGTCATTCGCCGCCGTTCGTGGCCACCGCGAAGCGTTCCCGGTTCTCGGGGCTCATGTGCTCGAACGGGTCGCGGCCCTTGTACTGGGTCAGCACGTCGCGCAGGGTGCCGCGCTGCTTCAGGTGACCCTCGTCCATCCAGATGGCCGAGTCGCACAGCTCGAAGAGGAACTCGTCGGAGTGGCTGGCGAAGACCAGGATGCCGGAGCGCTTCACCAGGTCCTTGAGGCGGTCCTTGGCCTTGGCGAGGAACGCCGCGTCGACGGCGCCGATGCCTTCGTCGAGGATGAGGATCTCGGGGTCGATCGAGGTCACGACGCCCAGCGCCAGTCGGACGCGCATACCCGTCGAGTACGTGCGCAGCGGCATCTGGAGGTAGTCGCCGAGCTCGGTGAACTCCGCGATGTCGTCGACGCGCTTTTCCATCTGCTTGGCGGTCATGCCGAGGAAGAGGCCTCGGATGATGATGTTCTCGAGGCCGGAGATCTCCGGGTCCATGCCGATGCCGAGGTCGAAGACCGGCGCGATCTTGCCGACGATCTTCGCCGAGCCGCGGGTGGGCTCGTAGATGCCCGACAGCAGCCGCAGCAGCGTGGACTTGCCCGCGCCGTTGTGGCCGACCAGGCCGACGCGGTCGCCTTCCTTGAGCGACACGGTGATGTCGTGCAGCGCCTCGATGATGGGGACCTTGGTGTCGGAGCCGATCTTGCCGCCGACCTTGCCCAGCACCTGCTTCTTCATCGACCGCGTCTTGGCGTCGAAGATCGGGAAGTCGACCGATGCGTTCCAGACGTCAATGCTGACCACTAGCTGTCACACCCAATACGAGACGCGGGAACGGTAGTTTTTCATCGCCAAGAGCGCGATACCCCAGCCGAGCGCGGTGAGCCCGATGACGATCACCCAGCTCCACCAGTCGACCTGCTGGCCGAGCAGCGGCCCCCGGACGACCTGCACGTAGTGATACAGCGGATTGAACTGGATCGCCGTGTGACCGATGCTGCGGCCGCGCTCGCCGAGCACGTCGGGCGACCAGACGATCGGGGTCATGTAGAACACCAGCTGCACCAGGCTGTTGATCACCTGGGGGATGTCGCGGAAGCGGGTCGAGATGATGCCGAACAGGAGCGAGACCCAGACGCCGCTGGTCACCAGCAGGATGAACCCGGGGATCACCATCAGCATCCCGAAGCCGAGACCGGGGTGCAGCGGGCCGGAGTTGTCCTCGCTCATGTGATACGGGCTGCCCAGCGTCCCGATGGACACCAGCAGGACGATCACGTAGATGATCAGGTTGTGCGCCAGCATCAGCACCTGACGCCACACCGTGCGCAGCACGTACACCGTGAGCGGCGCGGGCATCTGCTTGATCATGCCCTCGTTCGCGATGAACGTCTCCGCGCCTTCGGTGATGCAGGCGAGGATGAAGTTCCAGACGATGAAACCCGTCGTGATGTACGGCAGGAACGTCTCGATCTTCATGTGGAACAGCGCGGAGTACAGGATGCCGAGCCCGAGCGCCATCACACCGGTCGCGATGGTGATCCAGAACGGGCCGATCACCGAGCGGCGGTAGCGCTGCTTGATGTCCTGCCAGCCGAGGTGCGCCCATAACTCGTGATTGGCGAACCCGGTCTTGAGGTCGGTGAACGTCCGCGCGAACGACCGGCGGTCTGACTCGATCGGCGCCGAGGTCACGGCTGTCTCCGTGTGGTCACTGGTGTCGTGAACCGTGCTGGTGGCGTGCACGAGATACGAGGGTACCTACGTGACTCGGTGTGCTTGCCCTGCCCCATCGCTGCGCGTTCCGGCACAAGCCCTAATCTGCTTCGCCGATTCGTACGACGACCTGCTCGTCGACGTAGGAATACCCGACGTATTCGAACGAAATGCCGGTTTTCTCGACGTACTCGATCCAGGCCCGGTATTCCCCGTCCTTCCAGGCCGGATAGTTGAAGAACTCGTCGAATACGACGATGGAACCCGGACGCAGGCGCGGGCCGACGAGCTCCAGCACGGTCTTGGTGGAGCTGTAGAGGTCGCAGTCGACGTGCAAGAGGCCGACATGACCCTGGTGCTCGTCGAGGAATCCCGGCAGCGTCTCGTCGAACCAGCCGACCACGAGTTCGGCGCCGGGCACGTCCGGCAGTTCGTCGACCGCGAAGTGCCCCGGCGCGAAGTCGACGCCCCACTGCTCGGGCAGGCCCTTGAACGAATCGAAACCGTAGACGCCGCCGGTCTGGCGGGTTTCGGCGATCAGCTTGAGGCTCGTTCCGGTGAACACGCCGAATTCGAGCGCCATGCCGTCTTCGGGAGCCAGTTTCAGTCCGTGCCCGAGCACGCCGAGGCGCTCGCTGAACCGCGGCGCGCTCGGCATGTGCTCGATGACGAATTCGGCGGCTTCGCGCGCGGCACGCTGGTCGGCGGCGTACACGAGGTCGCGGCGCGAGCGGATTTCGAACTCGATGACCCGGTCGTAGGCGCGCTGGGCCTCCGCGCGCGCCTCGGCGACCTGGTGCTCCAGCCGCTCGGTCTGCTCGGCGAGCAGCGGCTTCACCGCGTCCGCCACGGCCCGTTTGAGCCGGTCGGCGAGCGCACGGCGGATACGGGCGTCGAGTGGAAGCTGTCGCACGGTGTGGGGTCCTCTCGCAGGGGGATTCCGGCGAGTTTAGATCCCCGCGTAACCGCTAAAGGTATTGCCCGCTTCCGGAGAGGCCCTGTTCGGCGCCCGCGCCGGCCGACGCGCCAGGCGGAAGGCCGCGGCGCATCTGCTCCAGCTGCACGCGGGCCGCCATCTGCTGGGCGAACAACGCGGTCTGGATGCCGTGCACCAGGCCTTCGAGCCAGCCGACGAGCTGGGCCTGCGCGATCCGGAGCTCGGCGTCCGACGGGGTCGAGTCGTCGGTGAACGGCGAGACGAGCCGCTCCAGCTCGTCCTGCAGCTCCGGGGCCAGCGCCTTCTCCAGCTCGCGGATGGACGTCTGGTGGATCTCGCGGACGCGGTTGCGGCTCGCGTCGTCGAGCGGAGCCGCCCTGACCTCTTCGAGCAGCTGCTTGATCATCGTGCCGATCCGCATGACCTTCGCGGGCTCTTCGATGAGCTCGCCGACGGCCTCGGCGTCGCGCTGATCGTGCTCGCCGGTGTCGACCGGGGTGCCGTCCGGGCCGACGACCACCACGTGGGGTGCGGATTCGGGGTGCGAGGAATTCGGCTCGGTCATGTGCCCGAGGGTAGCGGTCACCGGCGCATCCGGTGTCTGCCAGGCCAACCCCGAACACATCGCACTTGCAAGCATCCGTACGGTGTCCACCATGGCGTTCGACGTCGCTCGTATCCGTGGGTTGTTTCCCGCGCTGGGTGACGGCTGGATTCACTTCGACGGCGCTGCCGGAATGCTGGTACCGGAACAGGTCGCATCGGCCGTCTCGACGGCGATGCGCGCACCGGTGTCCGGCCCTGGCGGGGCGTTTCCAGCCTCTCAGCGCGCCGAGAGCATCGTCACGGCGGCTCGCCGGGCGGTCGCCGACCTGGTCGGGGCCGATCCGGCCGGAGTCGTGCTCGGATCCAGCGCGCCCGTGATGCTGCGCCGCCTGGTCGAGGCCATGGCCGAGCGCTGGACCATCGGCGACGAGGTGGTCGTCTCCCGGCTCGACGAGGAGGCCAACCTCGCGCCGTGGCAGCGTGCCGCGAAGCGCGTCGGCGCCGTCGTCCGCTGGGGCGAGATCGACATCGAGACCTGCGAGCTGCCCGCGTGGCAGTACGAGAGCCTCGTTTCGGCCCGTACGAAGGCCGTCGCCGTGACGCTGGCGTCCGGCTCGGTCGGCACCAGGCCGGATGTGCCGACGGTGATCGAGTTCGCCAAGCGCGTCGGCGCGCTGGTGGTCGTCGACGCGACCTACGCGGCCCCGTTCGTGCCGCTCGACCTGCAGGCGCTCGGCGCCGACGTGATGGTCGTCTCGGCGCAGGCCTGGGGCGGCCCGTCGGTCGGCGCGCTCGTCTTCCGCGACCCTGAGCTGCTCGAACGCCTGCCGTCGGTCTCGCTCGACGCCAACGCGCGCGGGCCGGCCAGGCTGGAGCTCGGGCCGCACGCGTACCCGCTGCTGGCCGGGCTGGTCGCCTCGGTCGACTACCTCGCCGGGCTCGACGACGCCGCGGCCGGGTCACGCCGCGAGCGGCTGGTGACCTCGCTCGGCTCGGCGAAGTCGTACCACGCGGGGCTCGCCGCGCAGCTGTCCACGGAACTGCGGGCGTTACGCCACGTGATGGTCATCGGCGACGCGATGCGCCGGATCCCGGCGTTGGCGTTCACCGTGGCGAACAAGAAGGCGCCCGAGGTCGCCGAGTACCTGGCGAAGCAGGGGCTGTGCGCGTTCGCCGACGACGGCACTAACGGCGTGTTCGCCTCGCTCGGCGTCGGCGAGGTGGGCGGCGCGGTGCGGATCGGGCTGGCCCACTACTCGAACACCTTCGAGGTGAACCAGCTCGTCCGCGTCCTCGATGAGCTGCGCTAGCTCTTCGCCGCCAAGATCACCTTCCCGAACACCGAGCCCTCCGCCAGCGCCTCGTGCGCCTTCGACGCCTCCGCCAGCGGGACCACCTGGCCGACGATCGGCTTGACCGAGCCGTTCTCGAGCAGTGGCCAGAGGTGGGCGCGCACGTCGGAGACGATGGCGGCCTTCTCCTCGAGCGGGCGGCCGCGCAGGCCAGCGGCGAACACGCTCCCGCGCTTGCCGAGCAGCTTGCCGATGTTGAGCTCGGCCTTCACCCCGCCCTGGAAGCCGATGACGACCAGGCGGCCGTTCATCGCGAGCGCGTCGATATTGCGATCCAGATACGAAGCGCCCATGTTGTCGAGGATGACGTCGGCACCATCGGTGACCTTCTTGAGCTCGGCGACGAAGTCCTGCTCGCGGTAGTTGATCGTGATGTCGGCGCCGAGCTGGCGGCAGCGTTCGAGGCGTTCCGGCGAGCCCGCGGTCACCGCGACCGTGGCGCCGAGCGCCTTGCCGACCTGGATCGCGTGCGTGCCGATGCCGCCGGCGCCGCCGTGCACGAGCAGCACGTCGCCCTTGCCGAGCTTGCCGTGCATGACCACGTTCGCCCAGACCGTGCAGGCCACCTCGGGCAGCCCGCCCGCGGTGAGCAGCTCGACCTCCGCGGGCACCGGAAGCAGCTGACCTGCGGGAACGGCGACTTTTTCGGCGTAACCGCCGCCCGCGAGCAGCGCGCAGACCTCATTGCCGACCTGCCAGCCTTCGACGCCTTCGCCGAGTTCGGCGATCGTGCCGGAGCATTCGAGGCCGAGCGTGTCGGTCACGCCGGGCGGTGGGGGATAGAGGCCTTGGCGCTGCAACAGGTCGGCGCGGTTGACCGCGGTCGCGGCCACGTCGACGAGCACCTCGCCGGGGCCGGGGACCGGATCTTCGACCTCGGTCCACTCGAGTACTTCAGGGCCACCAGGTTCACGGATGGTGATCGCGTACATGATCCGAGGGTATCTCCCGCTGAGTGGACTACCGCCGAATGCAGCATTGACGTATCAGTCAGTACGCATAAAAGTCTCCGCCATGCATAAAGCTCGCAAAAGATACATGCCCGCGGTCGTGCTGACCGCCTGCGCGGCGCTGGCTTTGGGCACCGCGCCCGCCGCCACCGCGGCGAAGGCGGAAGACCCCACCGCGCTGGCCAAGAAGCTGGTCCAGAAGGTCGATGTCAACGGCGTGAACCGCCACCTCATCGCACTGCAACGCATCTCGGACGCCAACGGCAAGACCCGCGCCGCGAGCACCGAGGGACACAAGAAGTCCGCCGAGTACGTCGCCACCAAGCTCGAGGCAGCGGGCTTCGACGTGACGCGCCAGGAGTTCCCGTTCACCTTCAGCCAGACGCTGGCCGAGAAGCTGACGGTCGGCGGCGCCGCGACGCCCATCATCGCCATGACCTACACCCCGTCGACGCCCGTCGGCGGCATCACCGCGCCGCTCGCGCTGGCCGCGGTCGACGACACTTCCGGCTGTGAAGCAGGCGACTACACCGGCGTGACCGGCAAGATCGTGCTGATCAAGCGCGGTGGCTGCACCTTCGCGCAGAAGCAGGCGACCGCCGCGGCGGCCGGTGCCGTCGGCGCGATCGTCTACAACAACACCGACGGCTCCCTCAACGGCACGCTGGGCGACCCGGCCGTCGCGAAGATCCCGACCGGTGGCATCACCGCCGCCGACGGCGCCGCGCTCGCAGGCAAGGCGGGCCAGGCCGTCACGCTGGAGCTGCGGACCGTCCTCGAGCCGCGCACCAGCTACAACGTCATCGCGGAGACCAAGACGGGCCGCAAGGACAACGTGGTGATGCTCGGCTCCCACCTCGACAGCGTCCCCGAAGGCCCCGGCATCAACGACAACGGCACCGGCTCCGCCACGCTGCTCGAGACCGCGCTGCAGCTCGGCGCCACCCCGAAGGTCAACAACGGGGTCCGCTTCGGCTGGTGGAGCGCCGAGGAGTTCGGCCTGGTCGGTTCGACGTACTATGTCAACCAGCTGAGCTTCGAAGAGCAGCTGAACATCGCGCTGTACCTGAACTTCGACATGATCGGTTCGCCGAACGCGGCGTACTTCGCCTACGACGGTGACGACTCCGACGGCGTCGGCGCGGGCCCCGGCCCGTACGGCTCGGCGCAGATCGAGAAGAACTTCACCGACTACTTCGCGTCGCGCAACCTGCCGATCGAGGGCACGGACTTCACCGGCCGCTCGGACTACGGCCAGTTCATCGCCGTCGGCATCCCGGCCGGTGGCCTGTTCACCGGCGCCGAGGGCAAGAAGACCGCGGCGCAGGTGGTGAAGTTCGGCGGCACCGCCGACGTCGCCTACGACAAGTGCTACCACCAGGCTTGCGACAACCTGGGCAACGTCGACCGGGTGGCACTGGACCGCAACGCCGACGCCGTCGCCTGGGCGCTCGGCAGCTTCGCGTACAGCACCGCCGACGTGAACGGCGTGACGCCTGCCGGCAGCACCGCGAAGGCCAAGGCCAAGCGGGCCAACTCGCTGCGGCTCCAGTCGTTCGGTGACCGCGAAGCGGGCGTGGACTCCGACCACGTGGCCGCTTGAGCTAGCTGAAAAAGCCCGCCATCTCATCCGAGATGGCGGGCTTTTTCACTGCCCGGGGCTAGCCGAGGTCGCGGGCGGAGAAGGTGTCGCACTTGGCGGGCTGGCCGGTTTCCCAGCCGGTCGTGAACCACTTCTCGCGCTGGGCCGACGAGCCGTGCGAGAACTTCGACTGGTCGACGCGGCCGCCGCCGAGCTTGGTCTGGATGTAGTCGTCACCGATGCGGGACGCGGTGTCCAGCGCCCGGCTGATGTCGTCCTGGGTGACGTCGGTGATCAGCGGCTTGCCGCTCTCGGCCGGGGTCGTCGTGGCGTGCTTCGCCCACACGCCCGCGTAGCAGTCGGCCTGCAGTTCGAGGCGGACAGAGCCCGACGTCGGGCCGGTGCCGGTGCCCTTTTTGGACACGCCGGTCAGGTTCTGCACATGGTGGCCGTACTCGTGGGCGAGCACGTAGGCCTCGGTGAACAGGCCGCCCTTCGCGCCGAACCGGGTGCGCAGCTCCTCGAAGAACGACAGGTCGATGTAGACCTTGGAGTCGGCGGGGCAGTAGAACGGCCCGACGTCGGAGCTCGCGCTGCCGCAGCCGGTGTTCACGCCGCCGGTGAAGAACTTGGTCGGCGACTTGCGGTAGGTCGAGCCGGACCGGGAGAACTCCTGCGTCCAGTAGTCCTGGATGGAGTTCACGATCGCGACGATCGCGCAGTCGTGCTTGGTGTTGGCGTCCTTGCCGGTCTTGCACTCGTTCGCGAGCGAGGTGTTGTTCCCGGTCGAGCCGCCGCTTTCCAGCCCGGGCAGCCCGCCCGCTGGCTGGCTCAGCCCGCCGCCGAACTGCGAGAACAGGAAGTAGATGACGAGCCCGACGATGCCGAGCCCACCGCCGCCGAGCGCCACCCGGCCCCCGATCCCGCCGCCGCCACCTTCACCACGCGAGTCCTGGATCTCGGAGATGTCCAGCCCGGAGTCATCATCGAATCGCACGGCCCCAGCGTAGCCCGCGCGCAGGCCAGGGGCGCGGCACTGAGCCCCAGCGCCGCGCCCCTGGTCAATCGAGGTCGAAAAATCCGAATCGGCGGTTGGCCGCTGCCGGGCCGGCGTTCAGCACTGCCGGCACGGTCGAAGAGGCCGTGGCCGAAACAGGCTCGAACTACGCCGAATGCGCGAGAATCTTGCCGAGCGCATTTACGAAAAACCCATGCGTGCTGTTCGCAATCGCGGGCGGGTCGGGATCAGTCCGCACCGCTCGCGGGGACACAGCCGGCAGTCAACCGCGGGAAATCAGCGATCACGCAACCACCTGTCCTTCCCGGTTGGAAGGTCACGCACCGGCGCAGTCTGGTGACTCGCCTTGTACGGGCCAATCCACCCTCTGACAAGTAAGGATGCGCCTTTCATCGCCGACTCTCAACCGTTTCGTAATCCCCCTTCGGGCGATCTTTGGCAGAGTTTTATAACCCAGCAGGCGGTGCGTCGGTGGTCGCGATCAACGTTCTACTCTGCCAGGCATGAGCGAGGAGCGTGAAGACGTGCGATGGCTGTCTGAGTCGGAGGGACTCGCCTGGCGCGCTTACATCGTCGCCACCCTGCGCCTGCGCCAGCGCCTCCACCGCGAGCTGGCCGACCAGCACGACGTGTCCCTCACCGACTACGAGGTGCTCGTCTGCGTCGACATGCAGGACGACAAGCGCATGCGCATGAGCGACCTCGCCGAGATGCTCGGCTCCACCAAGAGCAGGCTCTCCCACCAGGTCGGCCGCATGGAGGCCGCGGGCGTGCTCCGCCGCGACCGCGACCCGGAGGACAAGCGCGGCGTCATCGCCGAGCTCACCGAAGCGGGCTTCGACCTGCTGAAGAAGGCCGCCCCCACGCATGTCCACGGCGTCCGCGAGCACCTGATCGACCTGCTCTCCCCGGCCGAGCAGGCGACCATCGGCGCCGCCTTCGGCCGCGTGCTCGAGCACCTGACCGAGCTGGAGCCCTAGGAGGGTCGTGAGTGTTTAGACCGGTTCTAACCGGCCGGAACACTCACGACCCCTGGATCGGGAGCGGCGGATCGGCGTCGCGACCTGACCCAGTAGGCTTGGGGCAGGGAAGCGTGGCAGAGCGGCCGAATGCACTCGCCTTGAAAGCGAGCGTTGGGAAACCAACCGGGGGTTCAAATCCCTCCGCTTCCGCTCTTCACCGGGCTCAGTCGCCGGAGATGCCCCAGATGCCCAGCTCGACCGGGATGCCGTCGGCGTAGAGCGGGGTGTACACGGCGCTCCAGTGCGGTAGGTCCGGCACGATCTCGGCGTTCTTGAGGCGCTCGAAGTCGGCGATCGCGGGCTGTGCGGTGCCGAACGCCGCCAGGATCTCGTCGCTCGACATCGGCCGGATGGTGCCGAAGTCGAACTCCTCGCCCGCGCCGATGAACCGGGTCACATCCAGGGCCGAATGGGTGCCGGTCTCTTCGATGACCTCGTTCTCCAGCAGCTCTTCGATCGACGATGGGCGCGGCTCCTCGTCGTCCTCCCAGAGGTAGTCGTCGTCGAGGAAGATCCGTTGCTGGATCTCTGCCAGCGTCCGCTCCGGGTCGCCGTCGAATTTGCCGCGATATGCCCAACCTGAAGCCCCCATGGGCCCACCTCCTCAGTCCGCCGGAGAGTAGCCCACGGGGAATCGGGAGCTCTGACCTGCACAGATGTCGAGTTGTCCACAGGTGGGGACAACTGTGGGGACAACTCGAACACGCGTTCGGAACGATGATCAAGCTGGCTAGATACCCGGAAGGCCGAGCTGGACCTTCCGGTCGTTCAGCGGCTGCGTCGCCCGCGCGTTGCCCTCGCTGAACAAGGCCTGGAAGCGCCGGATCGTGTCCGCGCTGACGGTCCTCTCCTGCATCACGAACCACTGCACGCCCTCGCTGAACGGCGCCGTGGTGAGCGAGCCGTCGTAGCGCAGGGCCGCGCGGTTCACCGGCAGCAGCGAGTTCAGGTTCAGCTCGGGGATGTGCACCGGCTCGCCGCATTCCGGGGTCAGGTTCGCGAGCACCGTGTCCAAAGTGGACGGAGCGCCCGCGCGCAGCGGCACGCCGATGACGAGGAGCTTGCCCGCCGCGCTGCGGTGGACGAAATGGACTTCGAGCGGGGTCGAGCGGCCGTTGAACCGGTGTTCCGACGGCGTGTGGAAATGGAACTGGATGAGGTCGTAACGGGTGCCCGCCAACGTCACGTAGGCCGCGCCCGGCTTGACGATCGCTTCTTCGGTTTCCTCGTGGTCGCGAGTGGTGCAGCCGGTCGGGCTGGCGGCGTCCTTGCGGATGTATTCGAGGTCGAGATCGGAGCGTCCGTAGAAGACGCGCAAGGGCGGAAGGTTCGTCTTCACCTCGATCGCCCGCGGGGTGATGTCGATCGGGCTTTGGTGCGGCAGCTGGGAATGCGCCGGAGCGGTGCCGAGCACCAAGGCGGCGAGTGTCAGTGGGACAAGGGTGGCTGTGACGGCTTTTCTGGCCACGGGGAAGCCTTTCACCTGACGGGATGACGCCCATTTGATCGGCACATCATTGACCCGTGATCAAAGTGCTCACAAGTCCCCTTGCGCGAAATAGGGGTACTGGAGAAATGTCCGGAAAATCCGTAAGTTCGGATTCATGATCGCGATCTTGCTGGCCGCCGCCACCGCCATCGTCCCGGTATCCCACAACGAGAATTCCTGCGTGACCGTCGCCGTCGACTTCGGGACGCGCGTCGAGGTGCGGTGTGCGCCGCCGGATTCCGGCAACGCCCGCGTCGCGCTCGAGCGCGCGGGGTTCGACGTCAAGGCCGGGGAAGGTTTAGGGGGCTATGGGGACCCCGCATACGTGTGCCGCGTCGAGGGCGTGCCTGCCGGCGATCCGTGCACGGGTCACACCGCGGGGCGCGACTACTGGAAGGTCTGGCGGGTGGGCATCGATCCGCTCGCGTGGCGCGGGTCGGGGACCGGCGGCGGGCCGGGCGCGGTGAAGACCTGCCCTGGCTCGCTCGTCGGTTTCAGCTACGGCGTGGACCAGCCGCGCCGAGCACCTGAGTCGATCATGCCCGCCGGCTGGCTACCGCCTCACTGCCCCTGAGCCTTGGCGGCGATCCGGGCGCGGACCTCGGGGCGGCGCAGCGGCGGGACGGTCGCGGGCGGCTGGCGGCGTGGCGGCAGCTCGGCCAGCAGGCGGGTGCTGATGGCGGTGATCTCGGCGACCGCCGCTTCGAACGCCTCACGGGTGGTGTCGGTGACGGTCTGCACGCCGCTGATCTTGCGCACGTACTGGCGCGCCGCCGCCTCGATCTCCTCGGCGGTCGCGGACGGTTCCAAGCCACGCAGGGTGGTGATGTTCCGGCACATGCGTCCGAGGATAGGCGCGAAATCAGCCCAGGGTGACTCGGCATTGCTGCGAACCGACGCCGACGACGTCGCCGTTGACCAGCTGGCGGCCACGCCGGATCTCGGTCTCGCCGTTGACGGTGACCTCGTCGGCGTCGAGCAGGTCCTTGGCGTGGGAGCCGTCTTCGGCGATGCCCGCCAGCTTGAGGAACTGGCCGAGACGGATGGGCTCGCCGGTGATCGGGACGTCCACGATGGGCTTCATGGACGCATCATCTCAGCCGAGCGCGGTGCTCTGCGCGTACAGGCTCTGGACGTCGGTGTCGAAGTAGCTGCTGTACGAGGTGTCGGCCTCGTCGCCGCCGAACTGGTAGCCGCCGATCACGCCGATCACGGTGCCCAGCTTGGTGACCGGATCGGCGTCGGTGACCCAGGGGCCGCCGCTCGTGCCTTCCGGGAACCCCGCGCAATCGACGCGCATCTGGAACTCCGACTCGCGTGAGGTCGTGTTCGTGCAGACCACGGGCGCGTCGGTGTCGTCGGGGTAGCCGGTCATGGTGATCTTGTTGTCGAAGCCGCGTGCGACGCCGAGCTGGTTCGCGCCGGTGACGCTCTCGATCGGGTGCGGGTTGCCGTTCTGGCGGACGGTGATGAAGCCGACGTCGAGGTCGGGGTCCGACGACTCGATCCAGCCGGGCGCGACCAGCGTCTTCACGGCCGTCCACATGCCGTACGGCGCGACGCCGTCGTGATAGCCGGGCGCGAACGAGATGTCGTCGATGTAGTCGCCGCCCTCGCCCTCGTGGAGGCAGTGCGCGGCGGTCAGCACCAGGTCGCCCGCATCGCTGTGCACCACGCTGGCGGTGCAGTAGTGGCCGTCGCCGGAGAACAGCGCGCCGATCGGCGCCAGGCCTGCTGGTACCACCGGTGCGGCTTCGGTCGCGGCCGCCGGTCCGGCCGCGGCGGTCTCGGGCGCGGCTTCAACCGTGTGCGGCGCGACCTCGGGGGCCGGTGTTTCGATCACCGGTACGTCGGTGACCGCCGCGGTGTCGTCCGGCTGGAGGATGACCGCGGAGCCAGCGATCGGCAGCGCGACCAGCGCACAGACGAGCACCAGGAGAACCGGCCGCGACACGCGCATGGTTACTCCTTCCCCGTCCGGCAGGTCGTTGAAACCAGATCACCATAGGGCGGGCGCGGAAAACACCTACGCCCGGATGATGCACAGCAACCTCACAGCTCGACGGCGCGGTCCGGATCGAGTGCGATGCCCTGTTCACGGAGCACCGCGTCGAGCGCGCCCCAGGTCATGGTCGTCAGGTGCGTGACGAACTTGTCCTTGGACATCGTGCGGGTGCGCATCCACCACTCCGCGGCGGCGCCGACCGCGCCGACCACGGCGTACGCGCTCGGATCGGCCAGCTCGGGGTCGAGGTCGGCGGCGCTCAGGAACTCCTTGAGCACGTTCGCGATGACGCCGGCGATCTCCTTGCCGCTCTCCATCAGCGGCTCGGAGTCGGTGCGCATGAGGAACTTGAAGACGTTCGGGTACTCGTCGACGACGTTGACGTACGCCTCGAGGCCGCGCCTGATCGTCACGCGCGGCGCGTCGCGCAGGTTCATGTTGGGCAGCAGGCGCTGCCACAGGATCTCGCCCATCCGCTCGGACACGGCGCCCGCCAGGTCCGATTTGGCCGCGAAATGCCGGTACAGCTTGGGTTTGACGGTGCCTGCCTCGGCGGCGATCTCGTCCATGCTGACTTCCGGGCCCTGTTTCGCGAGCGCGCGGAAGGCCGCGTCGACGAACTCGCGGCGCAGCGCGAGCTTGTGCTCGCGCCAGCGCTCGGTGCGGGCGTCCGTCCGGTGACGGTTGACACTCCCGGGCATGCGTTGGATAGTACCGGAAGTATCGCGTACTGCTGGTACTGGCTACTTCAGGTAACAGGGGTTCAATGATGACCGCACCTGACAAGGAGAAAGTCGCCCGGCGCCTGCTCACTTCGTCGGCCGACCGCTACTACGACCCTGAAGTCGACATCGATTGGGACGCGCCCTGGGCCGAAGGCGTCCCGTTCATGCCCGACCACCGCGTCACCCTCTACGGCACCGAGCTGTGGCAGGAGATGACCCCGGAACAGCGCCTCGAGCTGGGCAAACACGAGGCCGTCAGCATGGTCAGCTACGGCATCTACGCCGAGGCCGCGCTCATGCACATCCTGCTGCGCCTGGTCACCGAGGGTGATCCGGCGACGCCTCGCGTGCGCTACACGCTGACCGAGATCGGCGACGAATGCCGTCACTCGACGATGTTCGCCAGGTTCATCGAGAAGTCCGGTGTTCGCGCTTACCGGCAGCCGCGGGCCGCCGCGCGGGCGATGAAGTTCATTTCGCTGCTGCCCGTCGGCCCTGCCAGCTACGGGCTCGCGCTGCTGATCGAGGAGATCCTCGACCGCGGCCAGCGGGAGACCATGAACGACGAGAACGTCCAGCCGCATATGCGCATGCTGAACCGCATCCACGTGCTGGAAGAGGCGCGCCACATCAGCTTCGCGCGCACCGAACTGGTCCGCAGCGCCGCTCAGCTGAACCGCTTCGAGCTGTTCGTCAACCGGATGGTCATCGCGATCGCGGCCAATCTCGTCGCGTTCATGCTGATCCACCCGCGCGTGTACAAGGCGGTCGGCATCCGGCCGCGCGACGGCCGCCGCGCCGCGCTGGAGAACCCGCATTACCGGCAGACGCTGGCGTTCATGGCGGAGAAGCTCATCGCGTTCTTCGAGGAATCAGGGATGCTCAAGGGGCGGCTGGTCCGCGCGCTCTGGCACCGGTCGCAGCTGCTGCCGAGGACGGCTCGATGACCGCGCTGCCGACGGAAACCGCCGTACCGCCGCGCAACCGGTTCATCACGAGCGACGGCGTCGCGCTGCGCGTCGTCGAATCAGGACCGGCCGCGCCGGTGACGGTCGTGCTCGCGCACTGCTGGACCTGCGATCACACGTCGTGGGACGACGTCGTCGCCAAGCTCGGGCCCGAGGTGCGGGTGCTGCGCTACGACCATCGCGGGCATGGGCGTTCCGGCGTCGGCGAGCCGTCGATCGCGCGGCTGGGCGACGATCTCGCCGAGCTGATCGAGCAGCGGGTCGCCGGAAAGGTCGTGCTCGCCGGGCATTCGCTCGGCGGGATGACGATCATGGCGCTCGGCGAGCGGCACCCCGAACTCGTGCGGCGGCGCGTCGCGGGCGCGGTGTTCGTCGCGACCAGCGCGGGCCCGTTCCGGATGAAGCCGTGGCTGCTCAAGGTGGAGCAGATCGCGGGCTTGCGGACGGCGAGGCGTGATCCGCGTGCTCGCGCGCTGCCTTCCCTGCTGCTGCGTCCATTGTTGTTCGGTGCTCGTCCACAAAGGACTTCCGTGGTCGAGACCGCCAGGCAGATGGCCCGCGCGCATCCGGCGAGCATGGCCGGGTTCCGCGGTTCGATCCTGCGGCACGATCGGACCAAGGCGCTGAGCGCGTTCCGCAAGATTCCGACGGCCGTGCTGGTCGGGGACGCGGACAAACTGACTCCGCCGACCACGGCGCGCGCGATCGCCCGCGCGCTGCCCGCCGCCGAGTTCACCGTGTTCCCGCGTGCGGGGCACATGCTGCCGTACGAACGATCCGCCGAGGTGGCGGCCCGGATCTGGAGGATCGCGCATGCCTGAAGTGATCATCATCGGCACCGGGTTTTCCGGGCTGGGTATGGCCATTCAGCTCAAGCGGCAGGGCCGGAACGACTTCGTCCTGCTCGAGAAGGCCGACGACATCGGCGGCACCTGGCGTGACAACAGCTATCCCGGCTGCGCCTGTGACGTGCCGTCGCATATGTACTCGTATTCCTTCGAGCCCAAGGCCGACTGGTCGCGCGCGTATTCGCGACAGCCCGAGATTTGGGACTATCTCAAGGAGTTGACCGAAAAATACGGCCTGCGTGAGCACATCCGGTTCGGCGAGGAAGTGACCTCCGCGAAGTGGGGCGACAACGAGTGGGTCGTCGGCACCTCGAAGGGCGAGTACCGCGGGCAGTTCCTGGTCGCGGGCGTTGGCGCGCTGCACATCCCGAACATCCCCCAGCTGCCCGGAATCGAGCGGTTTCAGGGGCACTCGTTCCACTCGGCGACCTGGGACCACGAGTACGACCTGCACGGCAAGCGGGTCGCCGTGGTCGGCACCGGCGCGTCGGCGATCCAGTTCGTGCCGGAGATCGTCGGCGAGGTGTCCGAGCTGCATCTCTACCAGCGGACGCCGCCGTGGGTGCTGCCGCGTGGCAACGGCAGGATCAAGGAGTCGACGCAACGGCTCTTCGAGCGGGTTCCGTTGGTGCGCAAGGCTTATCGCAACGCGGTGTACTGGACGGCCGAGTCGCTGGCCGTCGGCTTCAACGGCCACCCCGGCATCCTCAAGGTGGGGGAGTACTTCGGCAAGCGGCACATCGCGAAGCAGATCGCCGATCCGGAGCTGCGGCGCAAGGTCACGCCGGACTACACGCTGGGCTGCAAGCGGGTGCTGGGCTCGAACAAGTACTACCGGGCGCTGACCAGCGATCACGTCGACGTGATCACCGACGGCATCCACGAGGTCCGCGAGCACTCGATCGTCACGAGCGACGGCGTCGAGCGCGAGGTCGACGCGATCATCTACGCGACCGGGTTCCACGTGACGGACTCGTTCGACTACCTCGACATCAAGGGCCGCGACGATGTCGACTTGGCGACACGCTGGCGCGACGAAGGCATCCAGACCCATCTCGGGATCACGGTCAACGGGTTCCCGAACGCGTTCTTCCTGCTCGGCCCGAACACCGGCCTCGGGCACAACTCGGTCGTGTTCATGATCGAAGCGCAGATCCGGTACGCGCTCGACGCGATGCGGATGGTGCGGCGCAGCCGCGCGGAGGCGTTCGAGGTGCGGCCGAGCGTGCAGGCTTCGTTCAACGAGGAGATCCAGCGCAAACTCGCGAGCGGGGTGTGGAGCACCGGCGGCTGCACGAGCTGGTACCTCGACTCGAAGGGGGTGAACCGGACCATCTGGCCCGGCTTCACCTGGCAGTACTGGCTGCGCACACGCAAGGTGGACACCGGTGACTTCGAGCTCACCGGGTCACGGGCACGCAAACTGACAGGAGTGGCTTGATGAAACGGTTGGCCGGCAAGGTCGCGGCGATCACCGGCGCGGGTTCGGGCATCGGCCGCGCGCTCGCGCTGGGGCTCGCCGAGCGCGGGATGCGGCTGGCGCTGTCCGACATCAGCTTGACGCGTGTCGCGGAAACGGCCGCGCTGTGCGAAAAAGCGGGCGCCGAGGCGAAGGCGTACGAGCTGAACGTCGCCGATCGGCAGGCCGTGCTCAGCCACGCCGACGAGGTCGTCGCCGACTTCGGCGCGATCAACCTGGTCGTCAACAACGCGGGCGTGGCACTGCAGGCGACGGTCGAGCAGATGCGCTGGGAAGACCTCGACTGGGTGATGAACATCGACTTCTGGGGCGTCGTGCACGGCTCGAAGGCGTTCCTGCCGCACCTCATCGCGTCGGGCGACGGGCACCTGGTCAACGTGTCGAGCGTGTTCGGTTTCGTCGGCGTGCCCACGCAAAGCGCGTACAACGCGGCGAAGTTCGCGGTGCGCGGGTTCACCGAGTCACTGCGCCAGGAGATGCTGATCGGCAAGCGCCCGGTGAAGGTCAGCTGCGTGCACCCCGGCGGCATCCGCACCAACATCGCCCGCGACGCCCGCGGCACCGAGTCGGGCGACGCCGAGAAGTTCGCCCAGATCGCCCGCACCAGCCCCGAAGGTGCGGCCCGCGCGATCATCCGCGGCGTCGAGCGCAACCGCCCGCGCATCCTCATCGGCGCGGACGCCTACGTCTTCGACGCGATCCCGCGCCTGCTCGGCCCCTACTACCAGCGCCCACTGGCCATCCTGGCCCGCCTCGGCCTCCGCGTCTGAGCCCGGGATAAAGCGGGCTTTATCCCGGAGTGGGATAAAGCCCGCTTTATCTCAGATGGCGACGTAGTGCGTCCAGACGCAGAGCGGGGAGCCCCACTGGACGTTGACCTTGACCGTGACGTTGCCGTTCCAGACCGAGACGTTGTGCACGGTCATGACGGCCGAGCCGATGAACTCCGAGCCGCCGTCACCCGATTCGGAGATGGTGACCGCGACCGCCTGGCCGTTGTAGGCGCCGAGTCCGGTGAGGTTCAGGTTGTAGAAACCCTGGATGCCACACCACTGATGCCGGTACGAGATCGTGCCTTGGACGCCGGCGCGGCTCTTGTCGAGCGAAGCCTGCGCGGTCTGCTCGCCGACCTTCGCGACGGCGCTCGGCGGTGCGGCGGGCTCCGGTGACGCCGACGCCGCGACCCCGAAGAAGCCGCTGATCAGCAGCGCGAAAGCCGCCAGCATGGTGATGAGCTTGGATGATCTTTTCATGTGAATTCCCCTCGAGTCGTATCAACCGGGACGATTCGAGCATCCGCTTGGCGCATATAAAGTCCGCACGAGTTCGATACACGGAATACGCTTGCCCCATGGGGCAGCCATGTAGGCAGGACTGTTGCGTTCCGTGCGCCGACTGCGATCCTGCGTTGAGTTGGCATTGCGAAAGACAGTGGGGTGGCTGTGGAGTTTCGCGTGTTGGGACCGCTCGAATTGCGGGCGGCGGGGGCTGTCGTGCCGGTAAGGGCGCCAGGACGAAGATCGCTCTTGGCGGCATTGTTACTGGCACCGAATCAAGACGTCAGCGTATCGAAGCTGGTAGACGTCATCTGGGGGCACAATCCGCCATCATCGGCGGTGGCGAATCTGCGCAACCAGATCGCGGCCGTCCGCCGCATTCTGTCCTCTGTGGATGGTGGGGTGGCCAGGCTGGAGACCAGGCCGGGCGGATACCTCATCGTGGTCCGGCCGGGTGAGCTGGACCTGACGGTCTTCCAAGATCTTGTGCGCCTTGCCAGGCAAGCGTCGCGCGAGTCCAGGCATGCCGAAGCCGTGGAACTCTTCGGCCGCGCGCTCGATCTCTGGCGTGGTGATCCGCTGGCCAACGTCGCGCTCCTCGGCGGCGCCGAGGCCGACCTGGCCCGCCTCGGCGAAACCCGCCTGGCCGTACTCGAGGATTACCTCCGAGCCCGCCTGACCTGCGGCGACCATGCCGAGGTGGTCGGTGAACTCCAAGGCCTGGTCGTCGAACACCCACTCCGCGAATCCCTCTGGTCGCTCCTCGTCCACGCGCTCCACCACGCGGGCAGGCGCGCCGAAGCCCTGCTCGCCTACCACCGCGCCCGCACCCACCTCGCCGAAGAACTCGGCCTGGACCCCGGCCCCGAGCTCCGCCAAGCCCACGCCCGCCTCCTCGCAGGCGACCCGCTCCCACGCTGAAAAAATCCCAATGTGGCTTTCGTCAGATCCGAGCTGACGAAAGCCACATTGGCGGCCTGAAACCTGACCAATGCCACATTGGGATTTTTTTGGCTAGAGGAGCTGGAGGGAGGAGACGAGCCAGCGGGAGTCGTGGTGTTCGAGGGTCATGAGGACGCGGTTGCGGTCGACGCGGGGGTCCTTGGTCGCCGCGTTGGTGACCGACTGGTCGACGAAGAGCAGGACCTCGGCGCGGTCGACCGTCGCCGACTTCAGGCCGGACTCGACGACCGTGCCGCGCGCGGTCGCCTTGGCCTCCTGGATCAGCTGGCGCAGGGAGCCCGACGCGCCGGTGTACTGGTCCTTGAACTCGCCGGTCGCGCCGTCGAGCACGTCCGCGAAGTTGCGGTCCAGGTTCTGGAAGTCGTACGTCGTCACCGTGACCGCGTAGGAGCGGGCGGTCGCCAGCGCGGCGTCGCCCGCCGCGCGGACGTCCGACTTTGCCTTGTACTGCCACGCGAAGAACGCGCCGGCGACCAGCACGACCAGCACCAGCAGCGCGAGGCCGAGCTTGCGGACCGGGAACGAGCGCTTTTCCGTAACGGCAACGGTTTCTTCTTCTTCGAGTACGTCCACGACGATTCTCCTTACTGGCCCAGCAGCTGCGGATAGCGGGTGAACCACGACGTCACCTCCGGGGCAGCGGGGGCGGGAACAGGAACGGGCACCGGCACCGGTTCCCCTGGGCGCGGCGCGTTCTGGGCGCCGCGTTGTTGCACGGTGACGCGGGTGTCGGTGCAGTGCACGTCGAGCGGGGGAGGCGGGCTGCCGCCGATGGTCGGCGGGCGGCGCGGGGTGTGGTAGTCGCAGCCGGCGCGCGGATACGCGTCGACCAGCGTCTGGATCGCGCCGCCGCGGACGATCGCCGCCAGCGCGTTGCCGCCGTTGGCCAGCTCCGGGAGGAACGCGCTGATCGCGGGCAGCCGCATGCTGACCACCTCGCTGACGGTCGACAGGTCGCCGAGCAGCGCCGCCATGGTCGGCTGGTTCTCCTTGATGAGACCGTCGACGAGGTCGAAGGCCGCCGGGCTGTGGTCGAGCAGGGTGCGGATCTCGGGGTCGGACTTCCGCAGCTGGTCGCCGAGCCGGACCCCGGCCGTGCCGAGCCGCGCCAGCTCGTCGGTCAGCCCGTTCGCGGTGTCCAGCACGACCGACGAGTTGTTCAGGATGCTCACCGTCTCCGGCAGCACACCTTCCAGCCCGGCGAGCAGGAAGTCGCCGCCGTCCAACAGCTTCTTCAGGTCGGGACCGGCGCCGTTGAACGCCTTCGCGAGCTCGTCGATCACCAGCGTCAGCTTGCGCGGGTCGACCTGCCCGGCCAGGCCGTTCACGTGGCCGAGCAGCTGCGCGAACGGCGTCGGCGTGCTGGTGTTCTTCTCCTCGATCACCGACCCGTTCGCCAGGAACGGCCCGGCGTCCGTGCGCGGCCGGAAGTCGAGGTACTGCTCACCAGCCGCCGAAAGGCTCGCGACGACCGCCTCGGTGTCGGCCGGGATCTTCGCGGCGGAGTCGACCTCGATGTCGACGGCCACCCCGCCGGGCACCAGCTGGATCTGCTTGACGTTGCCGACCCGATAGCCGCGGAACGTCACGTCCGACCGCCCCAGCAGGCCACCGGACTGCGCGAGGTTGACCCGCATGGTCATGACTTCCGCGGTCGGGTCGATGCGGACCACGCCGAGCAGCAGATACGTCAGCCCGACGGCGAACACCGTCACCAGGCCGACCACCGAAAGCCAGATCCTCATCGCGGCGCACCCAGCTTCCTGATCAGGTCGCTGATGTTGTCCGAGATGGTGCCCAGCGCGCCGTTGAGGTCGCCGAGCCCCAGCACGGGCAGGTTGGTGATCCCGGCGAACCGCGCGATGCCGACGCCCGATTCGCCCTTGGTCGCGCCTTCGACGAACTTGCCGAGCCCGACCAGGCTCCGCAGCGTCGGTCCCAGATTGTCGTGCAGCGCGCCGAAACCGTCGAGCACGGGACTCAGATCGCGCAGCATCGCCTTGAGGTCCGCGCTCGTCTGGCCGAGCACGCGCGCGCCGGTGTCGCCGGCGTCCGCGACCTTGGTGAGCACCTCCGTGAACCGCCCGGTCTGCTCCGACAGCACCTGCAACGCGGGCGTGATGTCGGCCAGCGCCGCGTCGATCGTGCCCTGCCGTTGCTGCGCGAGCCCGCTCAAAGCCTTGATGGAAGCCAAGATCCGATCGATGTCGGCGGTGCGGGCGTTCAACGTCTTCAGCGTCGTGTCCAGCTCGCCGATGAGATGACGTGTCTGGTCGGCCTTGCCGTCGAGCGCGGCGTTGACCTCGTGCGTGATGGTCTTGAGCTGCCCCAGCCCGCCGCCATTGATCAAAGTGGACAGTGCGGCCAGCGTGTCTTCGACGGTCGCCGCCGACGAGGTCGACTCGACGCCCAGCGTCGCGCCAGGCGCCAGCGCGGGTCCCTTGCCGCGATGCAGTGCGACGAAGACATCGCCGAGCGGAGTCGCCTGGCGTAGCTCGGCTGTGGTGCCTTCGGGCAGCGAAACGGCCTTCTGCACCACCATCCGCACCCGCGCGGTGAAGTCCTTCGCGCTGATGTTCTCGACCGTCCCGATCACGACGCCGTCGAGCTTCACCCGCGCCTTGTCCGGGAGGTTCAGCGCGTCCGTGAACACCGCGTTCAGCTCGTAGGTCTCACCTTCGACATCGCCGCCGGGCAGCGGCAGATCGGCGGCGGTGACACTGCAGCCCGCCAGCAGGAGCACGCACGCGAAAGCGAGGAGGACTCTCATTTCCTGGTCGCCCCCAACAGCAGTTCGGTCATCCCCAGGTCCGGCCCGAAGTCGCCGAGCTTGCCGGAGCCGCACCCGGGCAGCCGCACGCCGACGCGTCCACAAAGGATGTTGATCAGCTGACCGTCGAGCAGCACCTCGGCCGGGTCGATGTGCACCCGCAGCTGCCCGGTGGCGGGGTCGGCGGCATTGGCGAGATTCTGGAACAGCAGCGGCAGCACGTCCGCCGACTCGGCGAGCTGACGGGTGTGGTCGCTGAGCGTGCCCGTGGTGACCTTGAGGCTGCGCAAGGTGTTCTGCGCGGTGTCGCGGTTCTCGCCGATGAGCTTGACGGCCTCGTCGAGCAGGCCGTTGAGCCTGGTCAGCGCGTCGCCGAGAGCCGGAGCGTCCTTCGCGAACAGCTCGCTCGCCTGCGTCAGGTTCTGCGTGAACGACGTGATCACCGCCTGGTTGTCCGCGGCCGCCTTGGTCAGCGTGTCGACGTTCTTGATCAGCCCGGTCAGCGCGTCACGCTTGTCGGTCATCGCGTCGACGGCCCCGGACAGCGCCTCGACGGTCGCCCTGATCTTGTCGCCGCTGCCCGCGAGATTGTCGGCGGCGACATCGGTCGCGTCCTTCAGCACCCCGGTCTTCGTCAGCTCGCCGGCGAGCGTGTCGACGGCCTTGATCACGCGGTCGATCTCGACCGGCGTCCGCGTGCGCTCCAGCGGGATGAGATCGCCGTCCCGCAACGTCGGCCCGCCGCGGTACGCGGGCGTCAGCTCGACATGTCGATCGGTGACCACGGACGGCGAGACGGTGACCGCGCCCGCACCCGCCGGAACTTTCGCGCCGGCGTCGAGTTCCAGCTCGACCTGCACGGACGTCCCGCGCGGCTCGATCTTCGTGACCTTGCCGATCGGGATGCCGAGCATCGCGACGTCATTGCCGACATACAGCCCGACGGCATCCCTGAACTGCGCTTTCACCGTGATGTGCGGGGACTCCACGGCCGCGCAGGAACTGGTCACGACCGCCGCGACGGCGCCCAGCACGAGGACGAGTGCCTTCATTTGCACCCCTTGACCGCGCCGGTGAGGCACAACAGGTTGTCGGGGAAGATCGCGTACGGCAGGTTGATCGTGAGGTAGTTGCCGTCGCCGACCGAGTTGGTCAGATACCGCGCGGCGGGTGCCAGCAGCTTCAACGCCTCGCTGACCGCCGCGTTGTTGCGCTCCAGGATGTCCGTGACGCCGCCGAGGTTCGCGAGCAGCGGTTGCAGCTGCGGGCGGTTGTCGTTCAGCAGTCCTTGCAGCTGCGTGGTGAGCTGCTGGAAGTCCGTGAGGATGTTCGTGATCAGCTGCTTGCGCGAGACGAGCTTCTTGAGCAGCACGTCCGCCTGACCCATCAGCGCGAACACCTGGGTCCGGTTTTCGTTGAGCAGCTTGGTGATCCCGTCCGCGCTCGAAATCAGCTGACTGATCTGGGCTTGCCGCTTACTGACCACTTCGGACACTTGTGACAGCCCGTCGAGTGCCTTGCGGCCCGCGTCCGGGGTGCCCCGGAACGTGTCGGTCAGCACCTGCAACGACTCGCGCAGCTTCACGGCGTCGATCTGCTCGACGGCCGGAGTGCCGGTCTGCAGCACGTTCTGCAGGTCGAACGGCACCGAAGTCCGCGCCAGCGCGATGCGCTCCGAAAGGTCACCCTCGCCGAGCGGTGAGAGTTCGAGATACCGCCCGCCGAGCAGCGTCGCGAGCTTGATCGACGCGCGCGTGGCCGTCCCCAAGTGCACGCTGCGACGGGTACGGAACGACACGAGCACCTTGTCGCCGTCGAGCCGGGTCGCCGTGACTTCGCCGACGCCCATGCCCGCGACCCGCACCTCGTCACCGGCGCGAATACCACCGGAGTGCGCGAATTCGGCTTCGTGGCGGGCATCCCCGAGCCCGAGTTCCCCGAACGCGACCGATCCGGCGACCAGCAGAGCGATCACCGCGGCCCCGATCACCCCTACCCACAAGGGATTTCGCGACTTCAGCCAGGCCATCATCGGCACACCTCCGTGTGCTTGTCCCCGCCCAGCTTCGGCAGGATCCCCGACGGCAGCGGCGCGAGATTGATGTCGATCGCGCACGCGTAGAGGTTCCACCAGGAGCCGTAATGGCTGATCCGCGCGAGCCCGGCGAGGAAGCCCGGCAGCCCTTGCAGCGTCGCCTCGACGGTCGGGCCCTCCTTGAGGAACAGCGCCGCGACCTGGTTGAACTTGCCGATGTCGTCCTTGAGCGCCGGCCGGATGTCGCCGATCAGCCCGGTGATCGCGCCGCTGACCTTGTCGATCCGCTCGACCGCGCCGAAGATCGGATCGGCGTTGGCCGCGAGGCCGTCGACGAGCTTCTTCGTCTGCCCGACGAGCTGCTGAAGCTGATCGCCCTTGCCGGACAAATGATCGAGCACGCCCGTCAGGTTCGTGATGACCTGGCCGATCACGTCATCACGCGACGCGATCGCGCTGGTCAGCTGCGAACTCTGGGTGAGCAGGCTGGTCAGCGCCGGGCCTTCGCCCTGCAGTACCCGCACGATGTTCTCGGACAGCCGGTTGACGTCGGCCGGTTCGAGCATCGCGAACAGCGGCTCGAAGCCGTTGAGCAGCGCGGTCAGGTCGAGCGACGGTTCGGTCCGTTCGGGTGGGATGCGGGCGCCGTCGGTGAGCGGTTTCGCCTGCCCCGCACCGGGAAGCAGCGCGAGATACCGCTGGCCGACCAGGTTCTGGTACCGGATCAGCGCACGCGTGTTCTCGAAGATCGGCTGGTCACGCTGGACCGAGAAACTGACTTCGGCACGCGTGTCGACGAGCTCCATGTCCTCGATCCGGCCGACCTTGACCCCGGCGATCCGGACGTCGTCACCGACCTTGAGCCCGGACACATCGGTGAATTCCGCGCTGTAGCCGTAAGTCTCGCCGCTGACCGTGTTCTGCAGCGTGGTCCAGATCAACGTCGTCGCCATGATCGCGACGACCGCGAACACGGCGAGCTTGATCAGCGGGCCTCGGACGCTCATCGCGGGACCACCACCGTCAAGCCGCGCAGGATCGGCCCGAGTAGCAGGTCGCCGAGCGAGCCCGAGCCGCCGATCAGGTTGTTGAGCTGCTCGATCTCCTGCGGGCTGCCGACCGGACCGACCGTACCGCCCTGCGGCACGACCTCGGGTGCTTCGTCGGGCACCGGCGCCGGTGGCGGCAGCGGGTTCTCGAAACGGCGGCCGCAGTTCGGGCCGTTCATGCCGGGATACCGCGGGCAGTCGGCGGGCGTGTAAAGGTGGAACGGCGACAGCGAGATGACCAGGTCGATCGTGAGCTTGCCGCCGGGAAAGGCGCTGGACACGGCCGTCGCGCCGCGGCCGAGCGCGTCGAACGACACCGGGATCGCCCCGCTCTGCTTGGAGATCGTGCCGACGATCGGGCGGCTCTGCTTGATCACCGTGATCACCCGGTTGGCGTTGTCGTTCATGAACCCGCGCACGGTGTCGACGGCCACCGCGCCACCGGCGAGCGAGGCCGCGAGCTGCTGCTGTTTGTCCACAATGGTCTTTGTGGTGACCAGCGCGCTGTCCACCGTGTCCAGCAGTGCGGGCGCGGTGCGCTGCAAGCCTTCGAGCGCGGACGCCAGCGCGGTGACGTCGTGGCTGAACGTCGGAGTCTGCGCGTTCAACGCGGTCAGATAGCCGTCGAGCCTGCCGACCATGCTCCCGAGCTGCTCGCCACGTCCGGCCAGCGCCTGTGAGATCCCGGTCAGCGCGGCATTGACCTTGGACGGCTGGACCGCCGTGAGGATGTCCTTGAGCTTGGTCATCGCGGTCTGCAGCTGGACGGTCTCCTGCGAATCGTCGCTGGTGATCACGGTTTCGGCGGTCAACGGCGTGGTGTCGCCGGGAGCGGGCACCAGCTCGACCGAAGGCGATCCGAAGATGTTCGTCGGCACGATCCGCGCCTTCACCGAAGCCGGGATCCCGTTGACCTGCTCCGGCCGCAAGCTCAGATGCACGACATGCCGCGCGGTGCCCGCCTGCGATTCGACGGCCGCGACCGTGCCGACGAGCACCCCGCGCACCTTGACGTCCGAGCCGACCGGCAGCCCGTCTCCGACGTCGGAAACCACCGCGGTGGCGGCGAAATCGTCGCGGAACGCGCCCCGCGACTGCAGCAGCAGGAACGTCCCGATCAGCAGGAGCACAGCGAGGTAGACGACACCGCGCACGGCCAGCGTCGCGGCGCGCGGTCCTCGTCCTGAGGGGTCGATGTAGGTCATCCCGAGATCCGCACTCCCGGGTCGAAGCCCCAGAACGCCAGCGTCATCAGCATGTCCAGCACGACGATCACGATGATGCTCGCGCGGATCGCCCGGCCGGACGCGATGCCGACACCCTGCGGGCCGCCCGACGCGTAGTAGCCGAAGTAGCAGTGGATCAGCGTCGCGACCACGACGAACGTGACCGCCTTGACCACGGACAGGAACACGTCCATCGGCACCAGGAACGCCTGGAAGTAATGGAGATACGTGCCGGACGACTGGCCGTAGAGCCCGCTCAGGATCAGCTGCGTGGCCAGGTAGTTCCCGGCGAGCCCGACCGAGTAGAGCGGGATGATCGCGAGGAACCCGGCCAGCATCCGGGTGGTCACCAGATACGGCAGCGGCCGGATCGACATCGACTCCAGCGCGTCGACCTCTTCCGAGATCCGCATCGAGCCGAGCTGCGCGGTGTAGCGGCAGCCCGCCTGCGCGGCGAACGCGACCGCGGCGATCAGCGGCGCGATCTCACGCGTGTTCCCGTACGCCGAAACGAAACCCGTGAGCGGCGCCATGCCGAGGATGTCGAGCGCGTTGTAACCCTCGATCCCGACGGACGCGCCGGTGAACACGGCCAGCAGCGCCATCACGCCGATCGTCCCGCCGCCGACGATGATCGCGCCGCTGCCCCAGCTGATGTCCGCGAGCAGCCGGAACACCTCGGCGCGATAGTTCTTGAGTGTCAACGGGATCGCGGCGAACGCCTTGACGAAGAAGGTGATCTGGTGGCCCATCCCGACGAGCGCGTCGTACGGCTTCCCGGCCACGGCCGTGATCGGCCGGGGGAGGACGGGGTGTTTCGAGCCGACCGCCATCACGCGATCCTTTGCGGGAACAGCACGGCGTAGAGCTGCGTGATGATCACGTTCACCGCGAAGAGCAGCACGACCGAGAGCACGACGGCTGCGTTGACCGCGTTGGCGACGCCTTTCGGCCCGCCGCTGGCCGTGAGTCCCTTGTACGAGGCGACCACCGCGACGATCCCGCCGAAGATGACCGACTTGAGCTCGGCGAGCACCAGGTCGGCGGGCTGCGCGAAGGCGGCGAAGGTCGCGACGTAGCTGCCGGGTGTGCCGCTCTGCACGAGGACGTTGAACACGTAGCCGGTGACGACGCCGGTGAACGAGACCATGCCGCACAGCAGCACCGCGACCAGCAGCGTCGCGGCGAGCCGGGGTGCGACCAGTCGCTGCACCGCGGACAGGCCCATGGTCTCGAGCGCGTCGATCTCGTCGCGGATCTTGCGGGCGCCGAGGTCGGCGCAGATCGCCGAGCCGACGGCGCCGGCGAGCAACAGTGCGACAACGATCGGCGCGCCCTGCCGGATCACGCCGAGCCCGTTCGCCGCGCCCATGAACGAGGTCGCGCCGACCTGCTGCGAAATGCTGCCGACCTGAACGGAGACGATCACGCCGAACGGAACGGCGACCAGAAGCGTCGGCACCATGGAAACGCTGGTGATGAACCAGGCCTGCCGGACGAATTCCTTCCAGGGGAACCGCCGATGCGGGATGTAGCGCAGCGCGTCGACCGCGAGCACCAAGACCCTGCCGAAGGTGACGAACGATCGCGGCACCCGCTCCAGGATCTGCATGCGCTCACCTCCAGGATCGGTGATATTGACACATCGTCAACTAGTCGGCAACCTCAGTGGTCAGTGCTCGAAATGTGTCCTGGGTCATAGTGGCACATTAGAGACTGACACGTCATTCTGTACAGACCTGGATGCCCCCAACGGCGGAGGTGGCAGCGATGAGTGTTCCCTTTCCCGAGGTCAACGACGGTCCGGGCGCGGAGGAAACGCAGGCTCGCGTAGTTCACGTAGACGGAGTAAGCCCCGGAGCGCGAGTCTTGGCCCTCGCGCTGCGCACCTTCGTCCGGCCGGTGCTCATCGCGGGGGTCCGGTATCCCTCGTTCTCCTGGCCGTGGGGGCTCGTCGACTACGCGGGCCTGCTGCTGCCCGCGCGCAAGGGCACCGACCGGCGGCCGGTCCGGCTGCCGAACTGCCGCGCCGAATGGGTCGAGTCGCTCGGCGTGAGCCAGGACCGCGTGGTGCTCTATCTGCACGGCGGCGGCTTTGTCTGCTGTGGACTGCGCACACATCGGCGCCTGGTCTCGCGGATCTCCGCGGCGGCGGACGCGCCGGTGTTGAACGTCGACTACCGGATGCTGCCGCGTAACCCGATCTCGTCGGCCGTCTCCGATGGTGTCGACGGATACAAGTGGTTGCTGGCCAACGGTTTCCGGGCAGACCAGATCGTCGTCGCCGGTGACTCCGCTGGCGGATATCTGGCGTTCATGGTCGCGCTGGCCGTCGCCGAGCTGGACCTGCCGCGGCCCGCCGGTGTCGCGGCGCTTTCGCCGCTGACCGAGATCGACCCAACGCGGAAGATCGCGCATCCCAACGCGGACACGGACGCGTACCTGGTTCCGCAGTCACTGAACCTGATCGTCGAGCTGAACGAACGCATTGTGGTGGAAGGACAACTCGGCCCCCATGTGTGCCCTGTGGACAGTGAGCTCGCGGACATGCCGCCGACACTGATCCAGGTCGGGTCGACGGAGATGCTGCTGGCCGATGCCGAGCTGATGGCCGAGCGGCTCGCCGCCGCGGGCTCGGAGTGCGAGCTTCAGGTCTGGGAGCAGCAGGTGCACGTCTTCCAGGCGGGCGCGGACATCCTGCCCGAAGCACGCCGGGCGATCCGCCGGATAGGGGAGTTTGTCAAGGAGGTGACTACGTCAACTCGCGGGGCGACATGTCTCGCGTCGAAACCTTACGATGACCAGGTGAGCGCGGGATGACCACCACGGAGCAGCGTGCCGAACAGCGGCGTCGGGACATCGTCGACGCCGCGTTCAAGGTGTTCAGCCAGCGTGGCTACCACGCCGCGGGCATCGCCGACATCGCCGCGGAACTCCAAATCGGGCATGGCACGTTCTACCGGTATTTCGAGAACAAACGCGACATCCTGGTGCACGTCGTCAACGAGGCGGCCGCGCGACTGATGAGCGTGATGGCCGAGGACGATCCACAAAGGACTAATTCACTCGCCGACTACCGCGCGCAGACCGAGCACATCTGCGCGCGGCTGTTCACCCTGTTCGCCGAGGACCGGGCGCTGACCAGGCTGCTGTTCGTCGAGGCGCTGGGCGCGGACCCGGAGATGACGCTGATGATCCAGCAGATCTACCGCGGGATGGCCGCCGGCACCGAGAAGTATCTGCGCAACGGCGTCGCGAAGGGCTTCCTGCGCAAGGGCATGGACACCGAGATCACCGCGCAGGCGCTCAACGGGATGATGATCGCCTGCGGGATGTCGCTGCTGTCGGCGGAAGATCCCGCCACGGAGCGGGATCGCTGGATCCGAGCGGGTATGCAGATCATGTTCGATGGGATTGTCGCGTGAACCTTCTGCACGAACTGGTCAATGTCGGCATCCTCGCCCGCGGCGGCGTCGCCAGGCCGATGCGGCCCGACAAGGCGCTGCGCATCGGCGTCGCCGCGCTGCGCTGGGGCATGTCACCCGCGACGCTGGTCGCGGCCGCCGCCATCCAGCACGGCGAGCGCGCGGCGCTGATCGACGAGCGCGGCACACTGTCCTTTGTAGACTTGGACAGGCGTTCTTCGGCATTGGCGGCGGCACTGTCGGCGCACGACATCCGCGCGGGCAGCAGAGTGGCGGTGATGTGCCGCAACCACAGGGGCTTCGTCGACGCACTGGCCGCACTGGGCAAGCTCGGCGCCGACGCATTGCTCCTCAACACGGCCTTCGCCGGCCCGCAGCTCGCCGACGTGCTCGACCGCGAGCGCGCCGACGCGGTCATTTACGACCACGAGTTCGAGGCGCTGATCGGCTCCGGCGACCGCCCGAGGTTCGTGGCGTGGCACGACGAGCGCGTCCCCGAACCGACGCTCGACGAGCTGATCCAGGACAACTTCGACGGCTACGTCCCCATGCCCTCGCGCGCCGGACAGGTGGTGATCCTGACCTCGGGCACGACCGGCGCCCCCAAGGGCGTGGCCAGGAAGGCCGACTCGCTGGACCCGGTGGCCGGCCTGATCGAGCGAATCCCGTTGCGCCGCAAGTCGTCCTACGTCGTGGCCGCGCCGATGTTCCACACCTGGGGCCTGGCCTTCCTCCTGCTGGGCCTGCAACTCGGCGCGACCCAGATCGTCCGCCGCAAGTTCGACCCCGAGACCACGCTGGCCGACCTGGCGTCTCATCGCGCCTCGGTGCTGGTCCCGGTCCCCGTGATGCTGCGCCGGATCCTGGACCTGCCCCGTGCCGTCCTGCGTGCCTACGACCTGTCCGGCCTGGAGGTCGTGGCCGCGGCGGGTTCCGCGCTGCCCGGCGATCTCGCCTTGGAGTGGATGACCCAGTTCGGCCACACGCTTTACAACATCTACGGCTCCACCGAGGTCGCCCTCGTCTCCATCGCGACCCCCGCCGACCTGCGCGTCGCCCCCGACACGGCCGGACGCCCCGCCCGCGGCACGATCGTCAAGCTCCTCGACGACGACGGCGCCGAGGTCTCGCAGGGCGTGACCGGCCGCATCTTCGTCGCGAGCGGCGCGCTGTTCGAGGGCTACACCAGCGGCGAGACCAAGTTGTCCTTGTCCGGCTTGATGTCCACGGGCGACGTCGGCTACTTCGACGCCGAGGGCAGGCTCTACCTCCAGGGCCGCGACGACGACATGATCGTCTCCGGCGGCGAGAACGTGTTCCCGCAGGAGGTTGAGGACCTGCTCGACCGCCACCCGGCGGTGGTGGAGGCCGCGGCCATCGGCGTGCCCGACGAAAAATTCGGCCAGCGCCTGCGTGCCTTTGTCGTGCTCGCTGAGAACTCGCCGCTCACCGAGTCCGACCTTCGGCAGTACGTCAAGGAAAACCTGGCCGGGTACAAGGTTCCCCGGGAGATCCTCTTCCGCTCGGAGTTGCCTCGCAATGCGACCGGCAAGATCGTCAAGCGCCTCCTCCAAGAGTCGTGAGTGTTTTGACCGGTTAGAACCGGCCGTACCACTCACGACCCCTAGACGGCGGCCATGCCGTGATACGCGAACTCCACCAGCGCTTCGATCTGCGCATCGCGCTCAGCAGGCCGCAGCGAGCCGCCCATCGTCGACACCACGGCCGAGATCATCAGCGCCAGCAGGCTTTCCCCGGCGATCTTGGTGTCCAAATGCGGATCGAGGAACCCCCGCCGGACCCCGTTCTCGAGATAGCTCATGGCCAGCGTGCTGAACGACGACGTCAGCTCGAGCAGGCGCGTGATCATCTCGCTGTCGATTGCGGGCGCGTCCAGCATGAGGAACTCGATCAGGCCGGGCTGCGCTTCGATGACCGAGAAAAGCCGGGTGAGGATCGCGCGGAACTGGTCGGACAGCTCGTCCAGCGAAGTCGCTTCGGTGGGGGCGTCCGAGCCGATGACGCCGATGATGATCTTGCCGACCGCGTGGTCGAGCACCGCGTCGAGGATGTGGCGTTTGCTGTCGTAGTAGTTGTAGAACGTCCCGTGGCTGACGCCTGCCTCGCGCACGATGTCGGCGACGCCGGTCGTGCGGTAGCCCTGGGTGGAGAAGACCTTGTACGCGGCCGCGATCAGTTCTTCGCTGCGAGCCGCCGCTCTGTCGGTCATCGGGGGCCGCGCATTCCGTACACGATGAAGGATACGAGCGCGTCGACGTATCTGGCGCGTCTTTCCGGGGTGGCTTCGCCGCGTAGTGCCAGCAAGAAGCCCGGTACCAGCAGGGAGTTCATCGCGTGCGCGGCCCAGCGGCTGTCGAGTCCCTTGCGCAGCCAGCCTTCGCGCACGCCATGGTCCAAATAGGACGCCATCATCATGGTGAGCGTGTTCTCCAAGCCGACGAGCCTGGCTTTGAGCTCGTCGTCGATCGCGGTGGCCTCGACGACCACCAGCTTGATCAAGTCCGGTTCCGCTTCGATCAGCTCGAATAGTCGTTCGGCGATCGAACGAACCTGCGCGGTGAACTCTTCCAGCGAATGCGGGCGTTCATGGGTCGCGCCGGTCCGGACCGCGTCCAGCATGCGCTCGACACTGTGGTCCAGCACATGGTCCAGCAACGTGCGTTTGCTTTCGAAGTACCGGTATACGGTGCCTTGGCCGACGCCCGCGTGCTTCGCGACGTCCGAGATACTCGCGGCTTCGTAACCACGCGAGGCGAACACCGCGCAGGCGGATTCGACGAGCTGGCGGCGCCGGCGTTCCGCGAGTCCTTGCTCAGGTGGACGCCCGCGGCGTGCCTTTGGCTTCGCCGTACCGGATACGTGCGGGGATTCCATCGGGGAGGGAGCCTACGGGATATCTCCTATTACGGAACGCTTATCTAGTGTTACTGTTGAGTAACCGGAGGTTGTCGATGCCGAGTGAGATCCCGACGTCCCGTTTTGCCCGCACGGGCAGGCTCGGGGTGTTCGCCGCGGGCCAGGCCGCGCGTCAGATGGGCACGAAAGCCAGCACACTAGGGCGTTCCGAGCCAGAGCGCACGCGCATTCTCGAGCGCCGCGCGCTCGAAGCCGCAGATCAGATCGTCAACATGCTCGGCAGCATGAAAGGCGCGGCGATGAAGCTGGGCCAAATGCTCTCCGTGATCGACATCGGGATCGTGCCGGAGGACGCGCGTGCCGATTTCCAGCGAAAACTGGCCGCATTGCGTGATCAAGCACCGCCTGTGTCGTTCAGCGGGATGCGCTCAGTAATCGAGAGTGACCTCGGAAAGCCACTCGGCGACGCCTTCGCGAAGTTCGACGAGACCCCGATCGCGGCCGCTTCCATCGGCCAGGTCTACCGCGCGGAATTAGCGGACGGCCGTGTCGTCGCGGTGAAGGTGCAATACCCGGGAATCGCCACCGCGGTCCGCGCGGACCTGAAGAATCTGGCGTTGTTCCTCAGATTTTCGAAGAAACTGCTGCCAGGACTCGAAGCCGGGCCGATGACGGACGAGATCAGCACGCGCATCATCGAAGAACTCGACTACCGCCGTGAGGCCGAAACACAGGCCGAGGTCGCCGCCGCCTTCCGAGGGCACCCGTTCATCGTCGTGCCGGACAGCGTGCCCGAGCTTTGCGGGGAACATGTGCTGGTCACGGAATTCGTCGAGGGCGCGGGATTCGCCGAGATCCAGCGCGAGCCGCAGGACGTGCGCGACCGCGTCGCCGAGATCGCCTACCGCTTCTATTGTGGCTCCCTGTACCGGAAGCACCGCTTTCCCGGCGACCCGCATCCCGGAAACCTGCTGCTCTGCCCGGATGGCCGGGTCGCGTTCCTCGACTTCGGACTGTTCAAGACGATGCCCGAAGAGGACGTCCACGTTGAACTCGAGGTGCTGCGCGCGGCGAGCGAAGGCCGTGCGCGGGACGTGCACGCGTTGCTCGACGGCATCGGTGTCTTCCCCGATCCGGATTTGATCGAACCGGACGTCATGCTCGCCTACATCCGCGACGCCGTCGGCTGGTACCTCGACGACGAGGAGATCGCCGTCACACCCGAGCTGGCGACCGACGCGTTCATCGCGTCGATCGACCCGCGCTCGGCCCATTTCCGGAAACTGCGCTGGCAGCACCTTCCGCCAGCGCACCTCTTCGCGCGCCGCGTCGAGCTGTACACCTTCGGCCTGCTCGGCCAGTTGTACGCACGCGGGAACTGGCATCGCATCGCGCGCGAATGGCTGTACGGTGAGGCGCCGGTGACACCGCTGGGCAAACTCGAAGAGGGCTGGCAGTCACCCGATTGAGTCAACTTTCGCCACGCCGGTGGAAAACCCACCAGAATGCAGACGTCTGCGACAAAAGCCGGAGGTTCTTCAATGGTGCGCACCGCTCCGCGCGGCACGACGACCGTGCCCGAGGTCGAGTTGCTCGACCGGACGGGGATCGTCGCGGCGAGCCTGCCGCAGCGCCGCCGCACCGTGATCGGCCGCTCCCCGCTGGACGGCAGTGAGCAGCATGACAAGGACTGGGATCTACGACCCAAGTCGGTCGTCATCCAGCGCCGGATCAAGACCTGGCTCGGCACCTGCACCGCGGTCGCGCTGGTGATGACCGGCTGGATCACCGGCGGCGCCTTCGACGGGCCCGAGACGCAGACCGCCGCGCCCGTGCCGGTCGAGATCCAGGAGCGGGCCGCCGAGCAGCCACCCGCCCCGGTTCCGGTGCAGGTCGAGCAGCCGCCGAACCCCGGCCCCGCGCCGGTTCCGGTGGCGAAGAAGCCCGCCGGGCAGAAGCAAACCCGCACGCCGGCGACCTCGAAGAAGCCGGCCAAGTCGACCTCGACCGCGCCGTCGCCCCGGATCGACCTCCCGAAGCCCACCAAGCAGAAGGACCCGGTCGAGGAGTTCATGCAGCAGTACGTCGACCAGTTCGTGAAGGTCACGATCACTCGCGGCTAAGCGTCTTTCCAGCTGTACTCGTGTTCCGGCCTGCCGGTCGCGCCGTAGCGCAGCCGCATCTCGACCGAACCTGATTCCGCCAGTGCGGTCAGATACCGCTGGGCCGTCGCGCGCGCCATGCCGAGTTCGTTCGCGACTTCGGCCGCGGACAACGGCTGTGCGGCATTACGGAGCTGATCCGAGACCAGCCGCGAAGTCGCGGACGACTGACCTTTCGGCGTGAGTGCGCGATCCTGCTCGTGTAGTGCGCGAAACGCGCGGTCGACGTCATCCTGATTCAAAACCCGATCATCGGTGAGCAGTCCGCGATAACGCGCGTAACTGCGCAGCCGTTCCGAAAGCTGGCGTGTGGTGAACGGTTTGATCAAGTAGTTCAACGCGCCGGCGCCGATCGCGCGCCGGATCGACTTACCGTCCGTGGCCGCCGACAGCACGATCGTGTCGGTCTGCAGCTCGGGCAGCAGGACGAGACCGGACTCGTCGGGCAGGTAGACGTCGAGCAGTATCAGGTCGGGCGACAGCTCGCGGACGCGGGCCCTGGCCTCGGCCGCGGTGTGCGCGGTGCCGACGACGGCGAAGCCCGGCACCTCTTCGACGAACCCGGCGTGCACGCCGGCGACCCGGAAATCGTCGTCCACGATCAAAGTTCGGATCATCCCTCTGCCCTCCCCGTGCTCAGCATGCCCGGCAAAGCCGCGACGAACAACGCCCCGCTCTCCTCGTCACCCGGATTCGCGAGCCAGACGTCACCGCCCCGCGCCCGTGCCGCCTGCCTCGCCAGCGCCAGCCCGAGCCCATGCCCGGGGCTGAGTTTCGTCGAGACGCCCTCGTCGAACAGCCGGTCACGCAGCTCGGGCGCGACGCCGGGCCCACTGTCCACAACGGACACATGCAGGGTGTCGCCGTCCGCGAGCAGCGCGATCTCGACCGTGGCAGGCCGCCGCGGACCCATCCGCGCCGCGTGCAGTGCGTTGTCGACGAGATTGCCGACGACCGTGTTGACGGCGACCGGATCGGTCACCGACGCGGGTACCCACGAGTCGTCCGAGACGCGCAGTGTCATGCCCTTTTCCTGTGCCTGTTCGGTTTTCGCGACCAGCAGCGCCTGCAAGTACGGGTCGGACACCGCCTCGCTGGCCTCGGTCGAGATGTTCCCGGCCGACTCGGTGATCGTCTGCAGGTACTCGACGGCCTCGCTGGTGTGCCCGAGCTGCAGCAGGCCGGACAACGTGTGCAGCCGGTTGGAGAACTCGTGCCGCTGCGCGCGCAGGCCGTCGGAGAGCGCGCGGATGCCGTCGAGCTCGCGGCTGAGCGTGTCGAGGTCGGTGCGGTCGCGGAAGGTCAGCACGGTGCCGATCACGTGATCGTCCCTGACGACCGCCCGTGAATTGATCACGAGCACCCGGTTACCGGCCACGGCGAGGAGGTTGTCCACGGGCAGGCCCTCGTCGAGCGCCTTGCGCAACCGCGGTGAGAGGTCCAATGAGGACAGTTCGGCGTTGAGCGGAAGTGAAATGCTCAGCAGGCGTTCGGCTTCCTCGTTGCGCACGGACACGCGGTTCGAGGCGTCGACCGCGAGCACGCCCTCGCCGATCCCATGCAGCACGGCCTCGCGTTCGTACAGCAGCTCCGAGAGTTCTTGCGGCTCAAGGCCATGTGTGACCCGGCGCAGGCGCCGGTTCAGCAACGCCGACGCGCCGACGCCCAGCAGCAACGCCCCGCCCGCGAACAGCAAAGTGGTCGTCAAAAGCCGGTTGAAGTCCTCAGTCGGATCGGCGACCGTGAAGCCAACGCTGACCTCGCCGACCACGCGTCCCTCCGCCGTCCTGATCGGCGTCTTGCTGCGTACCGACAGCCCTCGGGTTCCCTCCTGCACCGCGCTGACCACGTCGTTGCCCGCGAGAGCCTCCTTGGCGGAGGTGCTCACCCGTTGCCCGATCAGCTTTTCGTCGGGATGGGCGAGCCGGATCTCCTGATCGTCGGTGATCACCACGAACAGGGAATCCGTTCGCGAAGTGACGTCTTTCGACCGGCGCTCGAGTTCGCCGCCGGGGCGTTTCGCTGCCACCTCGGCGATCACCACCGGATCGACCGCGACCGACCGCGCGATCGCCAGCGCGCGTTGGCCGTATTGCTCGTTGAGCGTCGTCCGCAGCTGCCAGGTGACCAGCGCGAGGCCGAGGCCGAGCATCAGCACGACAACGCCGACCTGCAGCAGCAGGATCTGGCGGCTGAACCGCATCTTCATGCTCCAGCACGGTACCTGCAGGTCACGGCGCTGCGCAGAATGAGCAAAACGCTCAATATGCGCGGACCCTGCGCAGAAAGTGGCCAAGCTTCACGGCCTCTTGATCCACTCTTAACGTCTGTGTGACCCCCAGCACGTGACGAAGGAGTCACCGACGATGGCCCCACCACTGATCGAGCTCATCGGAGCCACCAAGCGCTTCCCGAGCGGGTCCGGCGCCGTGCACACGGCGGTCCGTGACCTCACCATGACCGTGAACCCCGGCGAGTTCGTCGCGGTCGTCGGCCCGACGGGCTGCGGCAAGTCGACCACGCTCTCGCTGGTCTCCGGCCTGCAGCCGCCGTCGGCGGGCCAGGTCAAGGTCAACGGCGCGGACGTGAAGTCCATCCCCGACGGGGTCGGCTACATGTTCCAGACCGACGCGGTGATGCCTTGGCGTTCCGTGCTCGACAACGTGGCGTCCGGCCCGCGCTTCCGCGGCGTCGAGAAGGCCGAAGCCCGCGCGCAGGCGATCGAGTGGATCGAGCGCGTCGGCCTCGCGGGGTTCGAGAAGTACTACCCGCACCAGCTCTCCGGCGGTATGCGCAAGCGGGTCGCGCTCGCCCAGACCCTGGTCACCAGCCCCAAGATCCTCCTGATGGACGAGCCGTTCTCCGCGCTCGACGTGCAGACCCGCGCGCTCATGCAGGACGAGCTGCTGCGGCTGTGGTCCGGCACCGGCGCGGCGGTCATCTTCGTGACGCACGACCTCGACGAGGCCATCGCGCTCGCCGACAAGGTGGTCGTGCTGACCACCAGCCCGGCGACCGTCAAGGACGTCTTCGAGATCCCGCTGGAGCGCCCGAGGCACGTCGAGGATCTCCGGCTGACCGAGGAGTTCCGCCTGATCTACCGCGAAATCTGGGAATCACTGCGTGGCGAGGTCGACAAGGCTCGCGAGAAGGGTGCCAACCGTGTCGCATGAAACGTTGACCCCCGCTCCGGTTGTCCCCGTCATGGAAACCGAAGCCGACATCCTGAACAAGCAGCGCAAGGCCAATACCAAGCGCAAGCGCAACATCTGGGCACTGCGTGCCGCGATCCTCGTGGTCTGGCTGGGGAGCTGGGAACTGACCGCGACGCTCTGGATCGACCCGTTCTTCTACTCGAAGCCGTCGGCGATCTGGCAGCGGCTAGTCGAATGGTTCACCGAGGGCACCGACTTCGGCTCGATCTGGTACCAGCTGCTGGTGACCGTCGAAGAGGCCGTGATCGGCTTCGCGATCGGCGCGGTGGCGGGCGTCCTGTTCGGTGTTGTGCTCGGCCGCAGCCAGTACCTGGCCGACGTGCTCGCCCCGTTCATCAAGGCCGCCAACGCCTTGCCGCGCATCGTGCTGGCGGCGTTGTTCTTCATCTGGTTCGGTCTCGGGCTGTCGTCGAAGGTCGCCACGGTCGTCGTGCTCGTCTTCTTCGCGGTGTTCTTCAACGCCTTCACCGGCGCCCGTGAGGTCGACCGCAACCTGATCGACAACGCCCGCATCCTCGGCGCGAGCCGCTGGCAGGTGCTGACCTCGATCGTGCTGCCCAGCGCGACCTCGTGGATCCTGTCCTCGCTGCACGTCGCGTTCGGCTTCGCGCTGATCGGCGCGGTCGTCGGTGAGTACACCGGCGCCAAGGTCGGCCTCGGCTTCCTCATCGCCAACGCGCAGGGCACGTTCGACTCGGCAGGCATCTACGCGGGCATGCTGATCATCACGGTGGTCGCGTTGTTCGCCGAGTGGGGCATCGGGCGGCTGGAGCACAAGCTGCTGCGCTGGCGTCCCAACATGTCCGCGTCGTCGGCCCAGATCTGAGGTGACGGCCATGCGTCTCAAAAGGACAGTCGCGGTCGCCGCGGCGCTCGTGCTCACGCTGACCGCGTGCCGCGACTCGCGCGAAGTGAGCATGGGCGACAACGGCAAACCGCACGTCAAGATCATGATCGGCGGCCTGTCGAAGGTCATCTACCTGCCAGGACAGCTCGCCAAGCAACTTGGCGAGTACGACAAGCAGGGACTGGACGTCGAGCTGTTCGACCAGCCGTCCGGCGCCAACGCGGAGACCGCGCTGCTCACCGGCGAGGTCCAGGCCGTGGTCGGTTTCTACGACCACACGGTCGATCTGCAGGCCAAGGAGCAGTGCATCACCAGCGTCGTGCAGTTCGCGAACGTGCCCGGTGAGGCCGAGGTGGTGGCCACCGACAAGGCCGACAAGATCCGCAGCTCGGCCGACTTCAAGGGCAAGAACCTCGGCGTGACGTCGCTCGGTTCGTCGACGGACTTCCTGACCAAGGCGCTGGCGACCAAGGCGGGCGTCGGCACCGACCAGTACACGCCGGTCAAGGTCGGCGCCGGGCAGACGTTCATCTCGGCGATCAACCAGGGTTCGATCGACGCCGGGATGACCACCGACCCGACGATCGCGCAGCTCACGAACACCGGCAAGGCCAAGGTGCTCTACGACATGCGCACCGAGGAAGGCACCCGCGCCGCACTCGGCGGCCTCTACCCGGCCAGCTCGCTCTACATGGGCTGCGAACTCGTCAAAAAGCACCCGGACGTCGTGCAGAAGCTGGCCAACGCGTTCGTCGCCTCGTTGCAGTGGCTCAAGAAGCACACGCCCGAGGAGGTGGCCGCGATCATGCCGCCGTCGTTCGCCGGCGGCGACAAGGCGCTGTACGTCAAGTCGCTCAAGGACAGCCTGCCGATGTTCACCGCCGACGGCCGGATGGACGCCGACGGCGCGAAGAACGTGCTCAAGGTGCTCGGTGAGTCGTCGAGCAACGTCAAGCCGAAGAAGGACAAGATCGACCTGAGCAAGACGTACACGACCCAGTTCGTGGACGCCGCCAAGGCTCAGCTCGACTAAGGCCCGGTCACCCGGCATACCGGGTGAAGAACGCCTTCCCCGCCCGCCGCGGGGAAGGCGTTCTTTCTACTGGGGTCGTGAGTGTTCCGGCCGGTTAGAACCGGCCGGAACACTCACGACTCTTTGGTCCAGCGGTAGGTGCGCTCCACGCGGGCCACGTGCACTTCGAAGTCCTCGTACCAGTTCGCGCGCCCGTGCTCGCGGGTCGGCGCGTGCTCGAGGTGGTTCCGCCACCCGGCGATCGACTCCTCGTCCTTCCAGTACGAGACGGTGATGCCCAGCTCAGGGCCGGTGCGCGCGGCGTCCCAGCCGAGGAAACCCGGCTGCTGAGCGGCCAGCTCACCCATGCGGGCCGCGGCCTCGGCATAGCCGTTGTCGCCCTCGGTGCGCCGCGACGTGAAGATCACCGCGTAGTACGGCGGTTCCGCCTTGATATGCATGAGCCGATGTATATGTCCGTCCCGTGCACCGGGCAACCGGATTTACGGGAGCGCGTAGGTCGACAGGTGGCGCGCGACGTCGGCCCGCGATCGCGCGCCGAGTTTCCGCAGGACCTTCGCGACGTGCTGCTCGACCGTGCGGGGTGACAGGAACAGCCCGTCGGCGATCTCCCGATTGGTCCGGCCGTCGGCCAGCATCCGCGCGACCTCGCGCTCGCGCGGCGAAAGCTCGCGGCCGTAACCGCGGCGTCCGCGTTGCGACGGCGCCCACGCCCCGTTCTCCCTGAGCTGGTGACGGCAGCGCCCGGCGTCGCGGGTCGCGCCGAGGCGTTCGTAGGACTCCGCAGCGCAGGCGAGTTCCTCGATCGCGGACCGGTCGCCTGCCGCGAGCCTGCTGAGTGCCGCGCGTTCCTGCGCGCCCGTCGCCGGGTAGGGCATCGGCAGTTCCGCGTAGCGCTCCCTGGCCTGCTCGAAGCCGACCGTCGCGGCCTGATGCTTGCCGCGCGCGGCAAGCAGAGCCGCCCGTCCGGCGAGCAAAGCGGCTTCGGCGGCCGGTGCGTCGCGGCCCTCGATGCCGCGCGCGAACTCTTCGACGACGCCGTCGGCCTCATCCCAGCGACCGTCCTGCGCGTAGGCCTCGGCGGCAGCGGGCACCAGGTCGGCCGCCCACACCCAGACACCCTTGCGCCGCGCGACGGTCATGCCTTCGTCGGCGGCGGCGAGTGCGCCCGCCAGGTCGCCGGTGGCCAGCTTGACGCGCACGAGTACGCCGGCGGCCGAGAGCACGACCGGGATCGCGCCGTGCTCGGGCGCCAGCACGCTGGTCTCGGCCAGATGCCGGTGCGCGGCCGCGAATTCACCGCGTACCGCCGCCAGCGCGCCGAGCACGAGCGAGGTCTCCTGGACGATCGGGCCGAGGTCGGAGTACTTGTCCCGCAACGCTTCCGCCTGCTCGGCGAGCCCGTCCCAGCGCCCGGTGACCCAGTCGAGCCGGACCCTGGTGCCCTGCACCAGCCCGGCCGCGTAGAGCGCGCCCGCGTCGATGGCGCGGCGCGTGCCCTCGGTGACCAGGCGGTCCGCGCGGCCGAGATGACCGAGCCAGGACTGGCCGTCGGCGAGGTTGCACCACAGCCGCGCGAGCTGGACGCGCTCGGCGACGCTGCTCGTTTCCTCCGGCAGCGCTTCGAACTCGGCCCAGGCGGTGCCGTCGCCGGTGTGCGCTCGGCTGGCGATGCGGTCGACGGTCAGCGCGAGCCGGAGTTCGGGGTCGGTGAGCTGGTCGAAGACGTCTTCGACGCGACGTGACCAGCGCTGATGCCAGGCCAGCGAGGTGAGCCCGTCGATGGGCTGGGCCAGCAGGTTGATGCCGCGCGCGGCCAGCTCGGGCCGGTCGACCAGCTCGCTGATGGCCTTCTCGACTTCGACGCGGCCGCGGCCGAGCTGCCCGACCGTGCGGACCAGCAGGCTGCCGAGACTGAGCCGGATCGTCCCGCGCGTGGCCGGGTCGTGCGGTGGGTCTTCGAGCACATGCTCGAGCGTGGCGATGACGTCACGCCGGAACCCGCGCAGCGCGATCTGACTGAGTTTCGTGGCGAGCCGCGCGACGTCGGCTTCAGCCAGTTTCCCGGCCGAGAGCAGTGATTGCAGCACGTCGATGGCCAGCGAGGTGTCGCCGCGCGCGGTCGCCTGGTCGGCGGCTGCCTCGGCGTAGTGCTGCCATTGGTCGAGCCGTCCGGCGGATCTCGCGTGCCTGGCCAGCTGAAGCACCGGCGGCACCGGCGAACCGGCCAGCGCGGCCAAGGCTTCGCCGTGCAGCATCGTGCGTTCGGGCCCGCTGATGGTGTCGTAGACGGCTTTGCGCGCGAGCGGATGCCGGAAGCCGTACCGGTCTTCGTCGACCTCGCCGAGCACGCCGCCGTCCATCGCGGTCAGCAGCGCGGACCGCAGGTTGTCCCCAGCCAGCCCGGCCAGCCTGCCGATCACCTTGGCCTCGATCGGCACACCCAGCACGGCCGCCGCCCTGGCCAGCTTGACCGCGGGCTCGGGCAGCGTCTCCAGTCGTTCGGTCATGGCTTCGCGCAGCAGCACCGGGACTTCGAGGCTTTCCAGCAGCCGGTCGGTCAGCGTCTCGCCGAGCGGCTGCGAACCGGCCGACTCCTTGAGTGCGCGCAGCGTTTCCTCTGCCACGAAAGGGATTCCAGCGGTGCTCTCGTGCAGCTTCGCCGCGAACTCGTCGGAAACCCTTGGCAGGTCGAGTATCCCGGTGGCGAGCCGTCGCACGGCCGACACGTCGAGCGGGCCGAGTGTGACGCGGGCGTGCTCGGCCGAGCGGAAGGAGGAGCCGAACGGACCACGGTAACCGACGACGACCGCCAGGTCGGGCGGCATCATCGAAACGACGAACCGCAGCAGGTCACGGGTGTCCTCATCGGCCCAGTGCAGGTCGTCGAGCACCAGCAGCGCCGGGCCGCACGCGCCAAGCAGTTCTCGTATCGCGCGAAACCGCAGGTGCCGCTCGGCGGCCGGGTCGGCCAGCGGTTCCGGTTGCGGTGGAAGGATTTCCGCGAGTTCCGGCAGCAGCGGGCGCAGCACGCCGGCGACCGGGCTCAGCGGCCCGAGTGGTTCGGACAACGACCGCAGCGCTTCGAGGATCGGGCCGTACGGGAACGGGTCGCGCAGCGGCTGGCAGGTGCCGGTGAGCAAGCGGACGCCGCGCAGTTCGGGGCGACCGGCCAGTTCCGTCATCAGCCGGGTCTTGCCCATGCCCGCTTCGCCCTCGATGAGCACGACGGCAGGGCGCTCGGTGACCACCTCGACGATGGTGCCGAGTTCTTTCTCTCTCCCGACGAGCTTCGGCGAGCGGGTTCGCACCGACACCGAGGTCGGGCGCTGGCTGGCCATCCACACCATGGCGCTCCTCGACGGCTGAGCACGTCGTCCTCTTTGCCCGGAGCTTAAGCAGTAGCTAACCGGGAGTAAACCGGTCGGTAGATCCGCGTGACGACCGCCCGCTCACACTTCTGCGGGCTGGAACTCGTCGGTGACCGATGGTTTGTTCGGGAAAAAATCACGAAGCGTACGAAACTTCGGTTCTTCCCACGTTTGGGCGTCGATTCGCTCGATCAGGTAGAGGTGTACGTGGCGCAAAGTAGTTGACCGAAACCCTACTTAAGGACCTACGCGGACCTGGGGGTTGCAAGGGGCGAAGCCCGGCTGGGGCAGCGGCTCTACCCCAAAAAGATTGCGTATACCTATCTCTTCGCAGCCGGATTGTGTCCCCGGGGTGCCTGCCGCAAGGTCACCCATGGGTGTGACCGACCGGAGTCGCACCGTAATCGGTAGTCGAGGGAGAACCATGAAGAAGGTGCTCGGAGCAGCAGCGGCCGCCGCACTGGCGGTCAGCGCGATCGCCGCGTCGCCCGCCGCCGCGTTCACCCCGTTGAACCCGGACATGATGCCCGCGATGCAGCAGGACCTCGGACTCACCTACGACCAGGCGGTCGCCGCGCTGGCGACGGAGAACGCCGCGTCCACGCTCTCGGAGTCACTCACGGCCGCGCTCGGCGACACCTTCGCCGGCTCGTACTACGACGCCACGACCAAGCGGCTGCACGTCGACGTCACCGACGCTTCGAAGCTGGACCAGGTCAAGGCGGCGGGCGCGGACGCCGGGGTGGCCCGGTTCAGCGCGACCCAGCTCAACTCGACGGTCGACAGACTGAACTCGGCCGAAGCCACCGCGCCGAAGTCGGTCACCACCTGGGGTGTCGACTCGAAGACGAACCGCGTCACGGTGACCGTCGAGCCTGGCAAGGCGGGCGACGTGGACTCCTACCTGGCCAAGACCGGCGTCGACAAGGGCGCGGTGACCGTGGTCGAGTCGGCCGACCGGCCGTCGCTGCAGTACGACGTCCGCGGCGGTGACGCGTACTACATCGCCAACCGGGCACGCTGCTCGATCGGCTTCTCGGTCACCGGCGGCTTCGTCTCGGCCGGGCACTGCGCGGCCATCGGCAGCTCACTGACCGGCTACAACCAGGTCGCTATGGGCTCGTTCAGCCGCTACAGCTTCCCGACGAACGACTACTCGCTGGCGCGCACGAACTCGAACTGGACGCCGCGCGGCGTGATCAACAACGGCACCCGGGTGGCAGGCTCGACCGAGGCCGCCACGGGCACGTCGGCCTGCAAGAGCGGTTCGACCACCGGCTGGACCTGCGGCACGATCGGTGCGAAGAACCAGACGGTCCGCTACGCCGAGGGCACGGTCTACGGCATGACCGCGACCAACATCCACTCCGAGGGCGGTGACTCCGGCGGCTCGATCATCGCGGGCAACCAGGGCCAGGGCCTGCTGTCCGGTGGCAACTCGACCACCATGTACTTCTTCCCGCTGAACAAGGCGCTCTCCGCGCTGGGCGCGACCCTGATCCGCGGCTAGTCCCGACAACGACAAAGGGCGGGTTGAGTGCCTCCAGAGCACTCAACCCGCCCTTTGCCTATTACCGCGGGAGTTAGTTAGACATTGGTGATCTCATCGATCAGGGTGTCGACGTCGAAGTAGTCGACCTCGGCGCCGAGCGGCACCAGTTCGTAGGACGCGGCGAGGAAGCGCTCGATGTCGGCGCGCTCCAGCTCGAACGACGCATAGCCGTCCGGCGACTCGATTTCCAGGATGATGAGTTCCTCGTCCTGGACGAGATCGGGGCGGATGCGGACGTCGCCCAGACCGGCGGGCTCGACCAGGCCGTCGACCAGCAGGTCGCGGGCGAAGGTCCACTCGACCCAGCGGCCGCGCTCGGTGCGGAAGGCGACGGTGACCGCGAAGGGCTCATCGGCGTGGTAGGACAAGCGCGAAAGGACCGGCGTGGTGCTGTCGTTCAGCAACACGAACTGGCTCTGGTGAACTGCGTCGGTCTGCACGGCCACTCCTCGATGAATCCCTCGCTCGCTTGTCTGCGAACTCGTTCGTCGGTCGAGGGTGAGATGTGCGGGCCGGACGTTCGTGACGACAAAGCATTCACGTTCACGCTATTGGTGGAAGCCGTCCAAAATGGTGTAACGCGGGACACAAACCTCTTGTGGCCACAGTGGACGGTCAGCGTTGCTGCTCGAGTGGCAGCGTGAGGCCCACTTTCACCCGCTCCATGGCGACGCTGGTGGTGAAGTGCCGTACCTCTCCGTTGTTGAAGAACATACGGTGCGTGAATGCTTCGAATTCCGACATGTCCCGGCAGGTGACGACCAGCACGAAATCGGCGGAGCCGGTGACGTAGTAACACTGCTGGACGTGTTCCTCGGCTTGTACCTGTTTGCGGAAGGCGTCGAGCACTTCGAGCCGCTCGCGTTCCATTTCGACCATCACGATGAACGTCATCGGCATGCCGAGCGCGGCCGGATCGAGCACGGCGACCTCGCGCTCGATGACGCCTGCTTCACGCAGCCGCTTGATCCGGCGCTGCACGGCCGCCGCGGACAGGCCCACCTTCGCGCCGATCGTCTCGGCGATGGTGCGGGCGTCGGTCTGCAGGATGCTCAGGATGGCGTGGTCGAGGCGGTCGAGATCGGGGTGCACCCTGCCAGGTTATCCGCCCGGCGTTCAGCCGTTCGGGTTTTAAAGAGTGCTCAGTGGTGCAGTATCCGGACGCCGGTTGACGACCGTGGATCATGAAAGGTATTCACGCTCCATGCACATTCGGCGACCCTTCGTGATCATGGCCGTGCTCGGACTGGCCGCGGGCGGGCTGCCGCCACTCGCCAAAGCCGCCGATCCGGTGTGTCCCTGGGTCGGTTCGGAAGCGCCGATACCGCAGCGCGTCGACCAAGTGCTCGCTGCGATGACCCCCGCCGAGAAGCTGAACATGGTGCACGGTTCGGCCGGGCCGTTCGATCTGGCAGGCCCCGTCTACGCCGGGCTCGTCCAGCCGATCCCGCGACTGTGCGTGCCGCGGCTCGGGCTTTCCGACGGATCGGCCGGGATCGGCAACGGCCAGACCGGCGTCACGCAGCTGCCTTCACCGACCGCGATGGCGGCGGGCTGGAACCGGTCGCTCGCGGCCGCGTACGGCGACGTGCTCGGCGCGGAGGTGCGTGGCAAAGGCGCGAACGTCGCACTCGCGCCCGCGATCGACGTCGCGCGCGACCCGCGTGCCGGGCGGTCGTACGAGACCTTCGGCGAGGACCCGGAGCTGACCGGGGAACTCGCGGTCGCTCAGATCCGCGCCATCCAGCAGCACGGGGTGATCGCGCAGGCCAAGCATCTGGCGGCGTACAGCCAGGAAACGCTGCGGAACACGTCGCTGGGCAACGTGACCGTCGACGAACGGACGTTGCAGGAGATCTACCTGCCCGCGTTCGAGCGCGCGGTCCGCGACGGCGGCGTCGGCTCGGTGATGTGCGGCTACAACTATCTCAACGGCGTGCACGCCTGCAACAACACGTACCTGCTCTCCCAAGTCCTCAAAGGACAGTTCGGTTTCGACGGTTTCGTGACCTCGGACTGGTACGGCATGACGGCGAGCGTCGCCGCCGCCAACGCGGGTCTGGACCTGCAGATGCCGGACGGCTGTTACTTCGGCAAGCGGCTCGCCCCCGGCGCCCGCCTCGACGACATGGTCCGCAGGATTCTTGGCCAGATGTTCCGCCTCGGCCTTTTCGACCGCCCGGCCACCGGTTCCCCGTCGGCGGTGGTGACCACCCCGCGTCACGCCGCCATCGCCCGCGAGGTCGCCGAGCAAGGCACCGTGTTGCTGAAGAACGCCGACGACGTCCTGCCGCTGCGCCGGTCGGACTCGGTCGCGGTGATCGGCACCGCGGCGGGCGCGGGTGTGCTCGGCTCGGGCGGCGGCAGCGCCCACGTCGTCGCCCAAGCCATCGACACCCCGTACGACGGCATCGCCGCACACGGCAAAGTCTCTTTCGACGACGGCACGGACCCCAACCGAGCCGCCCGCGTCGCCGCCGCCTCGGACGTCGCCGTGGTCTTCGCCGCCAAGTGGTCGACCGAATCGAAGGACGCCCCGGACATCTCGCTGGCCGACAACGCCCTCATCGACAAGGTCGCCGCGGCCAACCCGAACATCGTCGTCGTGCTGAACACCGGCGGCCCGGTCACCATGCCCTGGCTCGCCCGCGTCAAAGGCGTACTCGCCGCCTGGTACCCCGGCCAGGAGTACGGCGAAGCGTTGGCCTCGCTGCTGTACGGCGACGTGAACCCGTCCGGCAAGCTCCCGGTCACCTTCCCGGCCTCACTCGGCCAGGTGCCTGCCCGCGCGTTCCCGGACGGCCGCTTCACCGAGGGCCTCGCGGTCGGCTACCGCTGGTACGACCAGCAGGGCCTGAACCCCTTGTTCCCCTTCGGTTTCGGCCTTTCGTACACCCGGTTCGAGCTGTCGTCGCTGCGGATTTCCGGCGACGTCGTCGAAGCCTCGGTCACGAACACGGGCTCCCGCCCCGGCGCCGAGGTCGTCCAGCTCTACGTGTCGCACCCGGCCTCCGACCGTGAACCGCCCCGTCAGCTGAAAGGCTTCGAGAAGGTCTTCCTGGCGCCCGGCGAGACGCAACGGGTGCGGTTTTCCTTGACGCCGCGCGACCTCTCGCACTGGGATTCGTCCGCGCACCAGTGGGTACGGACGGCGGGCTACTACGGGATCTCGGTCGGCACGTCCTCGCGCGACCTGCCCCTGACCGGCCACCTCTCGGTGCCCCGCGCCGTCACGAGCGCCCCGACCCCGCCTCCGCCGCCAGGCGCCCCCTCCGGCGGTGACTCGGTAGGCGACGCCTTGGCCAACGTCCTGACCTGCCCGAGCGCCGCGGCCTACAGCGCCTTGCTCGGCGCCGTCTCATTGGTCGGCCTGCCCCGAGCAGCCCAAGCGGTGATCCCACCCATGAACCCCCTCCCCGCCCTCTTCCCCAACTAACCCACGCCCCGAGCGCGAGACGTTACAAGGGCCACCCTTGTAACGCTCAGCCTCACAAGGGCCACCCTTGCAAAGTCCGCCAGCCCGGCCCCGGGTGACGTGAGCGCCACTTTCACAACCTTCAGCGTTGCGAAAGTGGCGCTCATGCGGATCGGGCGGGCGCCCGCCCGGGAGTTAGAGCGTTCCGAAGCGGCGGTCGATGCGGGCCGAGGCCTCGGCCGCGATCGTCGCCGCGGCCGCCCGCGGGGTCACCCCGCCCATCTCGGCCCGGTCCAGCGTCGAGGTCACCAGCTTCGCCATGGCCTCGCTGATCTTCGCGAAGGCCTGGTCGGCGTCGGCTTCGACGTCACCGAAGAGCGTCCACCACCACCAGGCGTTGGTCGCCGAGTTCGCCACCACGTCGGGCAGGATCAGCACGCCGCGTTCGGTCAGCGGGGCCTCCGCGTCCGCGGTCACCGGCATGTTCGCGGCCTCCACGATCAGCCGCGCGCGGACCGAAGCCTGGTTCTCCGCGTTGATCGTGTACGAAACGGCCGCGGGCACGAGCACCTCGGCGTCGATGTCGAGCCACTGGCGCAGCGGCAGCTGCTGGTCCTCGCGGCGTAGCTCCGCGCGATCGATCTCGCCGTAGGAATTCCTTGTCAGCAACAGGTTTTCCACATCGAGGCCGTCCGGGTTGTGGATGACCCCGACCGCGTCGGCGATACCGACCACCGAAAGACCCGCGCGCGCCAGGTACCGCGCCGTGGCGCCGCCCATCGAACCGAAGCCCTGGATGAACGCGCGGGTGCCCGCGCGGGGCAGCCCCAGCCGGTCGACGCCGGTCAGTGCCGCTTCGGCCACGCCGTAGCCGCCGACCAGCTCGTCGAGGCTGACACCGTCGACGTCGATCGCGAAGGCGTCCGAAAGTCGTTTCCTGGCCTTGGTTTCGTCGTCCAGCAGCGGGTAGACGGCCGGGATCGACGAGTCCATGCCGAGTTCGGCCAGCACCTCGTCGATGGTGTCCTGGCGCAGGCCGAGGTCCTCGCCCATCGTCCAGAACCGTTCGATGTACGGCCGCATCGCCTGCAAATATCGGCGCAGCACGTCGACGGCGCGTGGATCGTGCGGGTCGAAATCAATGCCGCCTTTTGCTCCGCCCAGCGGAACATATCGTCCGTTCGGGTCGTAATTCAAAGCTTCTTTGGCGGACATTCCGGCGGCGAGCCCGCGTACTTCGTCAAGTGTGCATCCGGCGCGCATGCGCAGGCCGCCACTCGCGACGCCGCGGACGAGTCGGTCGATCACCAGGTAGCCGCGGCTTCCGGTCTCGCGGTCATGCCAGCTGATCTGCAGATAAGGCTCGTCGCCCACGGTGCTCCTGTCCAGGTTGCGCAAAGAGACGATTCAGTCAATAGCCGGGCTCGTGCCCGCCTGTCAAGCTTCCTGACAACGCTTGTCCGCGCCTTGACAAGCACTGTGTCCGGCGTCACGGTAAGCGCTCTCACCGGGCGAGCGGGGGTACACCAGTGGTGGACATTGTGGACGGTCTGGGCGGCGGGTTCGAGGAGCAGCGCTCTCGGTTGCAAAAGTCGTTACGCCGCAAGGATGTCGTCTTCTTCCTGCTGTGCACGCTGGTCGGGCTCGACACCATCGGGAGCGTCGCGGCGCAGGGCCCGCAGGGGCTGACCTGGATGGTCATCCTCGCCGTGCTCTTCTTTCTCCCGTACGGCCTGCTGGTCGCCGAACTCGGCACCGCGTTCCCGGTCGAGGGCGGCCCTTACATCTGGACGAAACTGGCGTTCGGCAAGACGGTCGCGGGGATCAACCAGGTTCTTTACTGGCTCACGAACCCGATCTGGATGGGTGGCAGTCTCACCATCATCGCCGTGGCAACCACCGAGAAATTCTTCATTCCACTCGGCACCGCCGGTAAGTACATCGCGGGCGTCCTCTTCATCTGGTTCGGCGTGCTCTGCGTGGCCGCTTCACTCAAAGTCGGCAAATGGGTTCCGACTGCCGGAGCACTCGCCCGAATCGTGCTTCTCGGCTTCTTCACCGTTTCAGTCGTGGTCTACGCGATCAAAAACGGCGTACAGCCGCTGACGGCTTCCAGTTTCGCGCCGACTTACGCCGGATTCCTCGCGCTCGTGCCGTTCGTGATCTACAACTACGTCGGCTTCGAACTGCCCAGCACCGCCACCGACGAGATGACCGATCCGCAGCGGACGGTCCCGTTCGCCATCCTCCGCTCCGGGATCGGCGCGTTCCTGCTCTACGGCGGCCCGATCCTCGGCATCCTGCTGGTCGTCCCCGCCGACCGGATCAAGAGCCTCGGCGGGTTCATCGACGCCTGCAAGAGCGTGCTCACCGTCTACGGCGGCTCGATCGCCGGCGACGGCACGGTGACGCTGACCGGCGCCGGGCACGTGTTCGGCATGATCTGCGCGGCCGGGCTCATCGTCGGCGTGCTGACCAGCGGCGTCGGCTGGGCCATCGGCGCACACCGGGCGCAGGCCGTCGCGTGCGCGGACGGCGCGGGCCCGCGCTACTTCGGCGAGATCTCCGCCAAGCACGGCACCCCGATCCGGATCAACGTGCTCTCCGGCGTGCTCGCCACCCTGGTCATGGTCGCCGCGCTCGCGATCACCGGCGGCGACGCCGAGAAGTACTTCAGCGCGGGCCTCGCGCTGACGATCTCGACGACCTTCATCTCCTACGTCGTGACGTTCCCCTCACTGCTCGCCCTGCGCCGGAAGCAGCCGGACGTGCCGCGCCCGTTCCGCGTCGGCGGCGGGACCTGGGGTGTCGCGATCGTCACGCTGGTGCCGACGGCGTTCGTCGCGTTCACCGTCGCGACCTTGATCTGGCCGGGCATCGGAGTCGGCTGGTTCGGCACCTCTGGCAGCCCCGACGACTCGCTGCCGTCCTCGTTCGCGGGCCAGCGCTGGCCCTATTTCTGGAGCCAGCTGATCCCGTTGGCGCTGGTCATCGGCATCGGAGTGCTGTTCCAGCTGATCGGGCGGCGTCGCGAGGTGCGGGATCCGCTACACGAAATGGTGTAGCCACCCCCACCGCGCGGCCGACCGGCGCAGTGAACAATCGACGGCATGATCCAGCGAACGGGACGCGCGCTCCTGTACTCGGTGCAGAGCTTCGTCATGGGCCTCGTGTGCATGTTCGCGCTCCCGGCGCTCATGCTCGCCGGGGTGCTGACGCTGTTCACCGCGGGCGCGTTCGTCATGCCACAGGCACTGCGGTTGCTGGGCAAGCTCACCGACTACGAGCGCCACCGCGCCGGCAAGCTGCTCGACCTGGTGATCCCAGGCCACGGGCCGCGGGCGAAGCGGCTCGGCCCGCTGCTCGCCGAGCCCGGCACCCGCCGCGACCTGCGCTGGGTGCCGGTCGAGATGTTCGTCGGCACGATTCTCGGCATCGTGGGGTTGACGTGCGTTCTGCTGCCGTTCGCGGCGCTGTCCACGACCTTCTTCTGGTGGGCTTACCCGGGGAACGAACCGGCGACCATGCTGGTGAACGTGCCGATCCGCAGCTGGGACACGGCGCTCGCCACCGGCGTGCCGACGATCGCGATCGGGCTGCTGGCGGCGTGGCGCGGAGCGCCCGGGCTCGCCAGGGTCTCCGCGAGGCTCAGCACCAGGATGCTCGCGCCGTCGGAGAAGGATCAGCTGGTCGAGACGCTGCGCGAGAGCCGGGCTGGCGCGGTCGACGCGCACGGCGCCGAGCTGCGGCGCATCGAGCGTGACCTGCACGACGGCACGCAGGCGCGGCTCGTCTCGCTCGCGATGATGGTCGGGATGGCCGAGCGCGAGAAGGACCCGGAGAAGGTCGCGAAGCTGCTCGCCGGCGCGAGGGAAGGCGCCGAGGACGCGATGACCGAGCTGCGTGGCGTGCTGCGGACCATGTACCCGCCGATCCTCGCCGACCGCGGCCTCGACGGCGCGCTCGCGGCGGTCGCCGCGCGCTGCCCGGTGCCGGTGGAACTCACGGTCGGCGAGCTGGAGAAGGTCGCGGCGCCGGTCGAGTCGGCCGTCTACTTCGTGATCACCGAGGCGCTCACCAACGTCGCCAAGCACAGCGGCGCGACCGGCGCCCAGGTCACCGTCACCCGGCATGTGGACGTGCTGCTCGCCGAGGTCGTCGACGACGGCGAAGGCGGCGTCGACGAGACGCGCGGCACCGGGGTGGGGGGCATGCGGCGCAGGCTGGCCGCGCTGGATGGCACGCTCAAGGTGGACAGTCCCGCAGGGGGACCGACCCGTATTTCGCTGGAGGTCCCGTGCGGGTCGTGATGGTCGAGGACAACGTGCTGCTCGCCGAGGGCATGCGGCACCTGCTGCAGAGCGCGGGGCACGAGCTGCTCGCGCGGGTGGAGGACGCCGACTCGTTCGTCGAGGCCGTCCGCGAGCACCGGCCCGATGTGTCCATTGTGGATGTCCGGCTGCCGCCGACGTTCTCGGACGAGGGCATCCACGCGGCGCTGCGCGCGCGGCGTGAGGTCGCGGGCACGCCGGTGCTGGTGCTCTCGCAGTACGTCGAGGAGACCTATGCGGGTGAACTGCTTTCCGACGGCAACGGCGGCGTCGGCTATCTGCTGAAGGACCGGGTCGCCCGGATCGAGGAGTTCCTCGAGGCGCTCGAACGGGTGGCTTCCGGCGGCACCGCGATGGACCCCGAGGTGATCGCCCAGCTGCTCACCCGTAAGCATGATCCGCTCGCCGCGCTGACCGCGCGCGAGCGTGAGGTGCTGCACCTGATGGCGCAGGGTTTCGCGAACGGCGAGATCGCCACGAAACTCGTCGTCACCGAGCGGGCCGTGCAGAAACACGTCGGGAACATCTTCTCGAAGCTGGACCTCCCAGCCAGTGAGAGCGGTCACCGGCGCGTGCTCGCCGTACTGGCCTACCTGGAGTGACCGCATAACGTGAGCTTTGCTCGCAATGTGACCTGGAACACAACTGACGGGTCTACCGGAGGGTAGGACCTACAAGGGAGAGGTCGGGGTCTCAGGTCGGTCGGGAGGAAATTCCAGGTGCCCACGCAAGAAGCGCGCGGTACGGCGGTAATCAGTGGTCTCGGTTCCTGGCTGCCTTCACGTGTCGTCGACAATCACGAGTTGTCCCAACGACTTGATACCTCGGACGAGTGGATCCGCACTCGCACGGGTATCGCGCAACGTCATGTCGTCGCCCCCGGTGAGTCCACAGTGGACTTGGCGGTCGAAGCGGGTAAGCGGGCGCTGGCGTCCGCGGGAGTTGACAGAGTCGACCTCGTACTCCTCGCGACGGCGACCCCGGATCAGCTGTGCCCTGGCAGCGCGCCGCAGGTCGCCGCGCGCCTCGGCATGAACGGCGTCGGCGCGCTCGACGTCAACGCGGTCTGCAGCGGCTTCGTCTACGCGCTCGCCACCGGCGCCGGGCTGATCTCAGGCGGCGTCGCGTCGTCCGTGCTGGTCATCGGCGCCGACACGTTCACGACGATGATCGACCCCGAAGACCGCGGCACCGTCCCGATCTTCGGCGACGGCGCGGGCGCCGTCGTGCTGCGCTCGGGTTCCGCCGACGAGCCGGGTGCGCTCGGCCCGTTCGACCTGCACAGCGACGGCGAACTGGCCGAGCTGCTCTGGATCACCGCGGGTGGCTCCAAGAAGCGCCAGTCCGACGACCCGAGCGAGTTCTTCCTGACTATGCAAGGCCAGGCGGTCTTCCGCCACGCCTGCGCGCGCATGGCCGAGTCGTCACGCGCCGTGCTGGAGCGCGCCGGTCTCACGGTGTCCGATGTGGACAGATTCGTCGGTCACCAGGCGAACATCCGCATCCTCCAGGGCTGCGCCAAACAACTCGGCCTCGCCGCCGACGCGGTCGTCGCCAACATCGAGCACACCGGCAACACCAGCGCGGCCTCGATCCCGCTCGCCCTCGCCGACGCCGCCCGCGCCGGCGACCTCATCCCCGGCCACCGCGTACTCCTCAGCGCCTTCGGCGCGGGCCTGACCTGGGGCTCCACAGTCCTCACCTGGCCCAACCTCACCCCCGCCTAGCCGCCGAAAGCCCGAAAGTGACTTTCGTCAGATGCGATCTGACGAAAGTGGCTTGGTCTCAATCGGTTGTTGCAAGTAGTGGTGGCTGATAGGAGATCGTCATGCCAGGACCCCGGTTGACGTGCGAGGAACGGGAAAAGATCCAGAACGGTCTGGATCAGGGACTTACCCAGGATGTGATTGCGAGAGTCCTGGGTAGGTCACCCTCGACGATTTCACGGGAAGTGCGCCGAGGTGGTGGGCCGCGGTGCTCCAGGCCCGGCGCCACGATCACTGGCCGGCCTCGCCGCTACCGGGCCGACCGAGCCCAGCGTCTGGCCCTCGAACGCGGCCGGCGCCCGAAAGCCCACCGGCTGGCCGG